>NZ_WBOS01000009.1 GCF_008923245.1 Cytobacillus depressus | reverse complement strand
TGCCTGTCAGTTACTGAGCGTCTTGGCACTTACTCAGGTTGGACTTTCACCAACTAGCAATTAACGGCTTGCTGGGCACGCCTTCAATAAGAAAGAGCTATTCTCCTTCTTGAAGAATAGCGCCCTTTAATGGAATAACTCACTTAATACTTCTTTAACTAACGCCTCCGATAGTTTAAGTACAAAACTTCACAAAAGTGTAACTGTTTAGTTAATGAAACGTCCAATTTAGAGAAAGCAAAAAAATGAAGGGATGGTTTTTTTTTGAAAAACAATATTTTAGGGTGTTTAGTGGCTGTAATAATAGTCTTAAGTGGCTGCTCAACAAATGAAGAAAATACTATTTCGTTAGATAAAGAACAATCGTATATACCAATGGTGAATTTAAATGGAATTATTTATTCCTCATATAGCTTAACAAAACAGGAAAAATATACAGTCGGCGAAGTATTTGGTGAAATAAAAAGAAGGGTACCATCCTCCGAAATCCAAAAAGAGAATTTAACTTCCAATTCCTACGATGAAGGAACTGTTATTTATAATGTCAAAGAGGATAACGAGATATTTCTAATCGAAGAATCACTAGGTGTTTATTCCATTCTAAATAAAATAGAGTAATGTATAAATCATGTTAGTCCTTATTATAAAAAAGCATACCTTTACGGCACCCTATACAAATGGCCTTCTATTTTTGTGATTTTTGAGGATAGAGGGCTATATTGCCTACTCGTTACTCAACAATATGGCCCTATAATGGATCCTTATTACAGAAACGCGCCCTTTAATGGAATAACTACACCACTTGAAATTTACCCTTCGTTTATTTATTTTATGATTATCTGATGCCAGTCAGTTAGTTCAAGACGGATTAAAAGTTCCTATATGTAAATAAAATCCAATTAATAGGCCATCACGCTAAGCAAAATGTACCCCAAAAATGATGAGCTTCTTTGTTACGAGGAAGCCCAAAATTACGTTTGGGGTACTATAAAACCTTAACTTGATAGCGATGAGGATTTTTTCCCTACAATCAATTTTTAAATTTTTACAGAACCTCTCTTAACAATTCTACCATTCTTGTGGGCTCTTCTCTGTTTGTAAAGTCAGGATCTACACTCGCGGATCGGATTTTTCCTGATCGGTCAATAATATAAGTTGCCGGAACTGGGAGCTCCCATGTATCATTTCCGTTATGCTTTGTTAGATCCGCACCATATTTCTGATAAATTTCAATTTGATAATCAGGTAGCTTAAATATTAAATTGTAGTTTTCAGCAACACTTCCGTTCGTATCACTTAGAACACGAAATTCTAACTCGTTTTTTTCTTTCGTCGTGAGTGAAGAATCAGGAGTTTGAGGACTAATTGCAATTAATTGTCCTCCTGCTGCTGTAATATCTTTTAAAACTCTTTGGTAAGCTCTTAATTCTAGATTGCAATACGGACACCATCCACCTCGATAGAAAGTTAAGATGACAGGTCCTTTTTTTAATTCCTCATACAGGGTAATGGAAACGCCTGTGGAATCTTTTAATGTAAAATCAGGCGCTTGTTCACCAATCGATAATCCCTTTGCCATATTCGATTCGGCCAATTCTTTTGTTGCTTGTGCTATGAGTCTTTTGTTTTCGATCAAGACTTTTTGTTCAAGGCTTTCATGGAATTGCTGGATTTCATCAAATAATTTTGACATTGTTTTCACCTCTCGAACGATTTTTCCACAGAATGTATCCGAGGTACAATCTGCAATGGCCCAATAATAAAGCTATTCAATTTAAAAGGCTAATAGACCTTTCTTTTTGAACTAAACTGCCACGTTAGCTTAAGTACAAACTTTCACAATCTCTTCTAAGGTTTAACTTAGATATCTAGGTGTTGTTCAACAATATGGCCCTTTTCATGAAGAAAGACGCTTTCCTTCTTTCAGAAAAGCCGCCAAATTGGTAGCTGGAACATTAACTGGAAAAATGGGCTAGTTGAGGAGGAATGCGAAAAGGTGGTAGGAAAATAACTTCAGTTGATATTATTTCACTCAATAATTTGTTATAATAAAGTGTTCTTAACAATATTGAGGGGGAAAATAATTTTTATGTCAGTCGAAGTAGGAAGCAAGGTACAAGGTAAAGTCACAGGTATCACTAATTTCGGAGCTTTCGTAGAATTACCGGGAGGCTCAACAGGTCTTGTGCATATCAGTGAGGTTGCAGATAGCTATGTAAAAGACGTTAATGACCATCTCAAAGTAGGCGACCTGATTGAAGTAAAAGTGATTAGTGAGAAAGATGGAAAAATTGCCTTGTCCATCAAAAAAGCTATTGATAGACCCGAAGGACAAACCTCTTCTTTTTCACAACGCCCTCCACGACAGAGAAGAGTTGATAGTCGAACAAAAGGCAATTTCAAACCCAAGGAAAATTTCGAAGATAAAATGGCTCGTTTTTTAAAGACTAGTGAAGAGAATTTGTCTACTCTCAAACGTAACACTGGAGCAAAGCAGGGCGGTAGAGGCGGGAGACGCGGATAACGTACTGCGATTTTTAATACTTCATAATATAAATAAAGGTAAGCCTCAATAATAAACTGGCTTGCCTTCTTTAATGTATCTTTTAAGTACAATCTTTCACAATCTCTCCATACTATCATTACTATAATTATCCAATTTTTCTTAATGTTCTTCCTCCATTAAATGGCCCTTTTCATGAAGAAAGACGCTTTCCTTATTTTAGAAAAGCGCCCGATTATTGAATACTAAGTTTTAAAAATAAAGTCAGGTGATGTGATCATTGGCTTAATCGGCATAGGGCTTGCAACTTCTATAATAACATCCAATAGAGACACTAACGGAAAACTAGTATCTGACACACTTAAGAAATCAACTAAAGCTTCATTCACCGTAACATTGACTTATAAATATAAGCAGCATGGTTCAAATGATGGTTTTTATACTCTTACTAACAATAAAAAATAGTCACCTACTATTAGGTGACTATTTTGCATATTTAATTAATATTCCTACGTGGTGCATAATGGTAGCTAATACTAATACCGTGTATATAGAACCGGGTAAGTTGAAAATGTAAAGACCGATTGCAATAACTGTAAATGTAATAAATAACCGAATTAGCTCTACTTTTCTGCTTTTTTTATTCTTCATTTATAAATTCCCCTTATAAACCATATTCGCTCTTGCTAAGCTTCCCTTTGTTCCACTAAGCCACCTTTTACTTCTACAATAAGGAGGTGATTTCCTTCTTTAAGAAAATACCTATTAGATCAATAGCCTTATTCTGCAATATGGCTCTATTACTGAAAAAGGCACAATTCCTCTTCAAGAATTGCGCCCTTTAATTGAATAACTAAAATATGGCATTACTCCTAAAACTCACTTAATGCTAATTTAACTACGCCACCTGTTCTTAATAAGAGTTACCATAACAATAGTTATTGCTTTTTCAGCTTTTCTTGCGTTTCCTGTTTGGTTAGAATTTTGTAGTCCATGATGAATTTTGAATTTGGAAGATAATGAATGACAAACCATCTATCAGAATGTGATTCTGGAACACTTGTCGGCAAATTCAATTCTTCATTTTGAACTTTAACATGCAAATAACTACCCGCCTTATATGGACTTCGATATTCAAATTCAGTAGGAACCCCTTCAACAACTCTAGAATCATTTGTTAAGTAAGAAGGAATGTCTAACCAATGAGGGGTCATAAATAATAACACTATCGTAGCGATTGAATAAAGAATACGCTCTACTAATGCAAAGTCTTTTTTAAAGAGCATGACAGCACAGGAAAAAGCAAGGATTAGTGAACTTATAGAGATAATCCAAAACATTTCCTTAAACGGAAATTTGGCTTGTAACATGGTTGCCGCAGCTCCCACAGCTAACGAAACGTACCAAATACGTTTAATTAGTTTGCTAAGAGGACTTGACGATTTTTCTCGTTTGTCAGATTGTTCTTTATCAATATCGTCCATCATTTTAAATCCTTTCAAATTTATCTTTTTACACGTTTCCCGTATCAATGATGTTTCAATTCATTTATTGCCAAATTAATTGATCATAAGAAACGGAACCTTATTGAACTATCTTGCTTACTTTAGTTTAAGTACCCCCTTTCATGAAGAAAGACGCTTTCCTTATTTCAGAAAAGCGCCCGTTTCTAGAATAAGAAAGAGTATGTTTTTTACTCTTAGTCTCATTGTTCAAATGATTGAATTAGGCTTTCCAGCTCATAAATTTCGCCTTTAATAAAACTTCCCAATTTTCTTGTAAAATCATCTATTTGACTTAGGACAGTTACAAGAAAAAAAGTCGCACGCACACTATAAGGGCTTTCAAGTTTATTATCAGCAGTTACTTCAACCCCTACATATCCTCGATTGCCATACAAAAAGAATCGCATCGATAGAAAATGACTCACATTCTCTACATCTTCCCCAGCAGTCCATAGAAATTCCTTTTGTTTAAAGCTGGAAAAATCCATTACTCCTTCTCTTAACTTTTCTAGTTCTTCATTATCTGTAAATATATTGATGTTCACGCTGCAATGACCTGTACAGAAATCTAAATTTAGTTCAAAGAAACTATCGTCATCATCAAGCCATATCTTTTGTATTTTTACACTTGGTTGAGGCATCTTTTATTTATTCCCCTTATTGATTATTATTTGAATTGTTCAGCAATCTGGCCATTTTCATGAAGAGAGACGCTTTCCTTATTTCAGAAAAGCGCCCTTTAATTGAGTTAAGGGAAGTGTTTTTTCTTCTTTCTTTTTTCCAAAAACGGTTGAACTTTCATTTCAAATATCTTAATTCCAATATAAACATCTATAAAGCCTACTAATAGAGTAATAATGATCATACTTACTCCTGTAGTATCTTGATTGACAATTGGTTCAAGTACCCAAAAAACAACTGATAAACTTGTGGGTATCGTTAAGCCAAGCCAAAAGCCAATAAATAATATAGCCATCTTTTCACATCCTGAGCTTCCTAAATCTTATTTTTATCTTTCCTAGAGAACGCTAAATCAAAAAAAGCTATCCCTAAAGATATACCTAAAGCAATAGAAAAAATCCTATAATAATCTATTTCTGTTGATTTAAAAAAATAAGAAAAAATGATACTCGTTCCACTAAGGAAAACAAAAGAAGAAATAAATCTAAACATTCTTTTTTAAATTTCAAACCATTTTAATTTGCTCAAATTGATTAGAGTTGCAAGAATAAAATAAATCAGAAATAGAATAAGAAAAATACATAGCCAAATAGAAATTTAATTGAAAACGAATTATCAATATCCTTATATACAATAAACAACGTAATGATCGTGCTCATTACAAATATTGTATGAAACATAATAGATAGTAGATTTGAGGGGATTTTTTTCACTTTATCACCACAGTAAGTTTTATATATTTTATTCTTTGATTTGATTATCTCAAAATATCTTCATCTTGTTTATTGGCAATTTACTCCTTGTTCATCAAACTCTGCTCTTTAGCTTAATTCATTAATGGCCCAATTCATTATGAAGAGCGCATTTCTTGCTCTAGAAATGCGCCCGATTGTGGAGATAATTGCTTAAACCTAGTTCAAGAAAAGCACCCGTTTCTAGAAGATCGATTTAAAGATCTTACTAAAGAAATAGTCCCCTTGGTAGTGGTAATTAATTATACTCTTTTAACGGAAAAAAAGTAAAATACCCCACCAGCCATCCAGAAAGGTTCCCAAAAAGATAACCTCCAAAACGTTGCATAGGAATCTAAATCGAAATCTAAAATGTTAAACACACTCAGAGAAATCGTAATAAAATTTAGAAAGCCATACAAGAATAATAAAGCTCCTATAATTTTTGTGACGTAGTAAAGCATTATGGTTATTATAGGCTTCTTCCATTGAACAAAAAGCATCAACAATAATATCAGACCAAGTAATTTAATGAAACCGGTAAGCCATACAATAATGACGAACGAGGGATCAGGGTTTAAGGACATCTCATAAATAGCCCCTCCTAGGGACCTAACACCGAACATGCCACCCATTGCCCAATAAAAACTCATACCAGAAAAAATAACAGTCCAAAAAATACCCATTGCAATGAACCAATAATTCCTCTTCAATAGAAAACACTCCCCTAGTTTTCCACTTCTATTCCCCATAATTTCAGAATACTGCAAAAATATATACTTTCCACCATCCATTCTTATTCGTTGAATAATTCACCCTCTCTTCTTACTAACCATTTTTTACTCCTCAACAATCTGGCCCTTCTCATGAAGAAAGACGCTTTCCTTGTTTCAGAAAAGCGCCCTATAAAGGAATAACTGTAAAGCTAAAAAACCTTTTTTAGAAGCTGCGTTTCCCTGGCCAAGCTCCTTGCATTTTACTTAGGAATACAATTTGCCCATATGATATGCGTCGTGCATTGCTAAACTCTTCAGTTCAAGCACTAATGGATTGTCATCAGGAATCGGTCTATACAAATCTTCTAGATCTGATTTTGCTAGTATTTTTTCAAGTTCACGATGAACAGAAAAGTATTCTTGTTTTGTTTCCTTCCAATTTTGAAAGGTCTCAGTTGGTAATCGATATGTAGCGTCATTATTTTCTGCCTTTGGTTCATTTGCTGTTTCACCAAGAAAGCGTAACAGAATTCTCTTTTCAAAGAAAAGTAAATGACAAACTAATTCCCAAATGGAATGTGCCCCCTCAACTGGTTTCCAAATTGCCTGTTCCAAAGTAATATTCTCTAGTACTTTTTCAAGTGGTGGAAACCAGTCTTCTTTATCTAAGCAGCTTGCCCATTGTTGTAACAAAAGTGTCCTTACATCCATTTTCAATTCCCTTCAATCTTATCCCTTTTAATAGATAATCCCTTTGGTCAATATTCATTTGCGGCGTGTTGTTTTGGCATAACTTACACTTTGGAGATGAACCATCTGATTACCTCCCTTACTCCACAATCTGGCCCGTTTGTTGAATAGCAAAACCGACGTTTTAGATTTAAACGGCTTTATTATCACTAAACAATAAAAAGCCTTGCAGCGGTGCAAGGCTTTTTATATGCATAAATTTATGCTTTTGCCAAAGAGAATTCCTTAAAACGAGCTAAAGCTTTTTCAGTACTGACATCAAGCCCTTGTTCAACAAGTGTTTCTCCAATTAAAGCTACAGCTGTTTCGAGCATTTCTTCCGTTGTGTTCCCCATATGGCCAATGCGGAATGCTTTCCCAGCTAAGTGAGCAAGAGCCCCCGCCACGACAAGACCTTTTTTAGCTAATGCGGCACGAAATTCTGTATCATTGATGCCTTCTGGATAAAGAATGCAGCTTAAAGTAGCTGCAGCCACTTCTTCCTCAGCTAAAGCCTTCATTCCATATTCAGCAAGCGCGGAACGAACAGCCTTTCCGAAAGCAGCATGACGCTTATAGCGATTCTCCATGCCTTCAGCAAGTACGAGCTTCATCCCTTCTTCATACGCATAAATAAGATTGACTGCTGGTGTCGCAAAATATTTTGAAGGATCTTGCATGATTGGAATCCAATTATTCACATCACAGTAATAGGCTGGAACCCGCTTTATTTGTTCCCTTGCAGCCAAAGCTGTTTTATTAAAAGCAACAATGGCAATTCCCGGTGGTACACCAATTGCTTTTTGCGAGCCTGTCAAAATTACATCAATCTTCGCGTCTTCTTCTCCGTATGATTTCCCCATATCCTCTTCAATTGCTGCAGTTGCACAGACACCATCTAATATAACAAGAGCGCCGTGCTTTTTAATCAATGGTACAAGAACGTCTAAATCAGCCACGACCCCTGTGGATGTATCGGCATGAGTGATTGTCACAGCCTTGAAATTACCTTCCGCAAGCTTTTCCTCGACATCACTTGGATTTACTTGTTTGCCCCATTCCGCTTGGAGTACTTCAGCCTCAATCCCGAAGGCTTCAGCGATTTTGATAAAACGGTCTCCGAAAAAGCCTTGGCTAATAATTAAAATCTTTTCCCCAGCTTGCACTGTATTGACTAGTGCCATTTCCATCGCAAGAGTCCCTGAACCAGAAATAACGAAAACTTCCCCATCAGTTTTTAACATTTCTTTCGTTTTCTCAATTGCACTTTTATAAATAGCTGTAAATCGTGGATCTGTATGACTTCTCGTCTCCTCAGCAAGTGCATCATAAATGGAATCGACTACAGGTGTCGGCCCCGGAATAAGTAGCATTTCTTTGTTACGCATAGTAATCCTCCTAATAAATATTAAAGAAGTAATTTCCCGATCCCCTTCTTAATTATAAATACTTCGATATACATCACGAAAACCCTCCAATTATTATTAAATTCAAAAACTATTAGAATGAAAAAGAAAAAGATTGACTTTTAAACAATATTAATAATAAAATAGTTTTACACTTAATCGCACAAAAGCATAAAAGCATAAAAGCGTTGAACTATTTAAGTAGCTTATACAATCTTGAAACCTAGAGACCTGATGGTGGTGAGAATCAGGCAAGATGTATAGTGAATTACACATAGGGAGCTGTTTTCCGGTTTCGGCCGTTATCAATATGAGAGAGCAGAGCAATCTGTTAACTAGGGTGGTATCGCGGTGCTTCCGTCCCTTTTGGGATGGGCCCTCGATGCCCTTTTTTATTTTTTCACATGGAGGAGTTTTTACTATGAAAAAGGAACTTACGATTGGGATGGCGGTTATTCCGATACTGGCACTAATTCTTTCTGCCGCGCTATCCATCTTTTTTTGGAAAGCAGGCATGCATATTCCGCTCATAATTGGTGTGGTTGCAGCAGCGGTTATTGCGAAGATTTGCGGCTGGAGCTGGGATGAAATCCAAAATATGATGACCCAAGGAGTTGCTAGAGCTTTACCAGCCGTGTTTATTCTCCTTATTATTGGCATCATTGTTGGCTCATGGATTGCAAGCGGAGTGATCCCAACAATCATCTACTATGGTCTGTCAATTATCAAACCAGATTTATTCGTTCCGATTGTCGCACTTGTTACTGGCATTGTTTCCGTAACATTGGGAAGCTCATTCACTTCCATTGCAACTGTTGGACTTGCTTTTATGGTTATTGGAGAAGGATTAGGCTTTTCTCCAGGGCTTGTTGCTGGAGCAGTCATTTCTGGCGCTTACTTTGGAGATAAATTATCCCCTGTTTCTGATACAACGAATATTGCACCTGCAATGGTGGATACTGATTTATTCAGTCATATTAAGCATATGCTCTGGGATACGCTACCAGCCTTTTTCGTGGCCATTGTTTTATACTGGATTGTTAGTAATACCGGAACATCAAATGTTGCTACAGATGCAAATGTGATAGATGCCATTAAGACAGGCTTAAATGATGTATTTTTAATTCATCCACTATTATTACTCATGCCAGTGCTTACGATTATCTTAATGGTGTTGCGCACCCCAGCCATTCCTGCCTTAATGGGCGTGGGCATTCTAGGCGGTTTAATTGCTATTTTCGTACAAGGATCATCTATTTCTTCTATCATTCAAGTGATGACAAACGGCTATTCTGGTGAATCTGGTGTGGCTGCTTTAGATTCTTTATTAAATGGCGGCGGAATGATGTCCATGCTTGGGACGATTGCTTTATTAATCCTTGCAACAGCCCTTGGAGGGATTTTAGAAGAAACCGGATCCTTTGAAGTATTAACTAGGAAAATGATGACGAAGGTTAAATCAGCCGGAACGTTAATCAGTTCAACAATTTTTTCTACCTTTGTTGTGGCATTTGCAAGTGGGGCACAATTTTTGGCGATTATTTTACCAGCGAGAACTTTTGTCCAAAAATATAAAGATATGGGAATCGATACGAAAAACTTATCAAGATGTGTGGAAGCTGCGGGTACAGTTGGAATTAACCTCGTACCTTGGAGCGTTCCTGCTGTATTTGCAATGAGCATTTTAGGCGTAAGCCCTGGTGAATTTATACCGTATGCTTTCTTTGTTTTTCTTGTTCCGCTTATTAATATTCTATTTGGCTTTACGGGCTGGACGATTTCGAAAAAGAATTATAACGAAGATAGCAAGCTTTCGAATGATAAAGGAGAAATTTCATTATGAGTAAAGTGATTTTAAGTGTAATAGGGACAGCACAGGACGCTGGACTACCACATCCCAATTGTTTTTGTAAAAATTGTTCAGAGGCAATTGCCAATCCAAAGCTTCGGCGCCTTGCTGCATCTTTGGCCATTGTGCTTCCTGATGAGCGAGTATGGCATTTAATAGACGCCACACCTGATTTAAAAGAGCAGATGGCAAACTTGCAGTTAAAATACGAACTGCAAGGAAAGCTTATGGATAGTATCTTTTTAACCCATGCCCATCTAGGCCATTATCCAGGATTACTTTTTTTAGGGCGTGAAGCCATTGGAGCCTCTGGAGTTCCCGTGTTTGCAGGATTAAAAATGACTAATTTATTGGAAACACAAGCACCCTGGAGTCAACTGACGAAACTCGGAAACATCGTAACGAAAGAAATGAGTAATGGACAGGCCGTTCCAATTTCTCAGCATGTTTCGATTAAACCAATTGAGGTTCCACATCGAAATGAATTCTCTGAGACCTTTGCTTTTGTCATTGAAGGTCCGAATAAAAAAGTCCTTTATATTCCAGATATCGACCGTTGGGATGAGTGGGAACAAAGTATTTATGATGCCTGCAAAGAGGTTGATATATGCTTGCTTGATGGCACATTCCATTCGCCGAAGGATCTTGAAAAAATTGGCCGTGATTTTAGGGAAATTCCTCACCCTTTAATGACAGAAACAATGGATCGACTTCAAGATTTAGCTGGAGAAAAGGAAATTTATTTCACTCATCTTAATCATTCGAACCCTGCGCTGCATTCGAATCGGGATGTTAGGAATCTTATTGAGGAAAGAGGGTTTCATATTGCGGAGGATGGGATGGAGATTAGGCTTTAAAATTTAAGAAACTAAGTAGTAAGAAAAAGCCGTGAGTTGTTGCTGCACGGCTTCTTTTTGTTTTCTTAATTTTTCCCCGTCATCTCTAATTAATCACACTGCTTCAATCTTTTCTTTATCAACTTCCTCTATTCCCCCATTTTTCAAATAGGTTAAAGTTGCAGCACCAAGGACGTTAGCAGCAATCAACAATCCTTTTTCATCAATATCAAATTTAGGATGGTGATGTGGGTAAGTTACTTCACGCTCAGCAATTTGTGCTCCAGTAGTAAAAAAGGTTCCCGGTACTTTTTCAAGATAGTAGGAGAAATCCTCCCCACCCATTTGTAGCTCCATTTCAATAGTTTTTCTTACCCCGGGCACATTCGGAGCCAAGCTTGCAACAAATTCTGTTTCCTTCTTATGATTTACTGTTGCTGGATATCCTCTTACAAACTGATAAGAAAAATTAGCATCAGCAGCCAGACATGTACCTTCAGTAATACGTCTAATTTCATTTTCAATATTTTTTCTAACTTCTTCCTTAAATGTCCTTACAGTCCCGGTTAACTGAGCTGTGTCTGCAATAACATTAAAGGCATTTTTTGCCTCAAAGGCCCCAACTGAAATGACTGCTGAATCAACCGGATTTACTCGGCGACTTACAATTTGCTGCAAGTTCATTACCAATTGGGAAGCAATGACGATACTATCCTTTGTTAAGTGCGGTTGTGCTCCATGCCCTCCTTTCCCTTGAATATTAATATGAAATCGGTCTGCTGCAGCTAGAACAGGTCCTGATCGATAACCAATTTGACCAACTGGACCTGTGGCCCATATATGAGTTCCAAATATAACATCTACACCTTCTAGGCATCCATCTTCGATCATTGCAATAGCCCCACCTGGAGCAAGCTCTTCAGCGTGTTGGTGAATAAAGACTACATTGCCTTCAAGATCATCCTTTAGCTGGTTCAAAACTTTTGCTAGAACAAGTAATGTAGCAGTATGTCCATCATGTCCGCAAGCATGCATAACGCCATCAACTTTAGATTTATAAGGGACTTCATTTTCTTCTTGTATTGGCAGTGCATCAAAATCTGCACGTAATGCAACAGTTTTTCCGGGCTTTTTCCCTTTAAGTGTTGCAACAACTCCCCTACCGCCAACTCCCATTCTAACTTCATGTCCTAATTTTTCATGATAAGCAGCAATATATTTTGGTGTTTCAACTTCTTCAAAAGAAAGTTCTGGATGCTGATGTAAATACCGACGAATATCAACAATTTCTTCGTAATTTTTTTCTAATAGTTCATATAGGCTTTCTAGCATGAGCTCATCCCCTTATTATTTTTGATATGCATTTTTTATAATTCGATATACGAACCTGGACCTAATGGCAGCCCGAAGAAATACCAAATACAGAATAAAGTTATCCAGAATACCCCAAATGCAATTGTATAAGGAATAAGGGAAGAGATAAGCGTCCCTACTCCCATATTTTTATCAAATTTTTTCGCGAAGGAAAGTAATATCGCAAAGTATGCTAACATTGGTGTGATTACATTGGTAATTGAATCACCTATTCGATAAGCCACTTGTGTAAAGGCAGGGCTGTAGCCAAGAAGCATAAACATTGGTACAAAGACAGGGCCAAGTAATGCCCATTTTGCTGAT
Source organism: Cytobacillus depressus (assembly GCF_008923245.1). Taxonomy (GTDB): domain Bacteria; phylum Bacillota; class Bacilli; order Bacillales; family Cytobacillaceae; genus Cytobacillus; species Cytobacillus depressus. The sequence continues at coordinate 132,913 of NZ_WBOS01000009.1, read as the reverse complement.
GCACTTGCAATAAGTAAGTTAACGATTGCAGTAAAAATAATAAAACCAATTAGTAGCGGCAAGCCAACTAAACCAATTGATTGAAGCATCTCCGCACCCTTAATGGCGAAAATGGCTCCTAAATTGCTCCAGCTAAAATAGGTGATCATTTGAGCTGCAATAAATGCAAGGACAATATAATAACCCATTCCTGACATGGCTTTAGTCAATTGTTCAGCAACATCTCTATCTGACTTGATGGTCTTTGCCCCAATGCCATAAGCCAAAGCAGGGATAAAGAAAAACAAAAACATAATGCCAACAAGTGAATCCATGAACGGTGAGACAACTAGCGAGCCGGTTTCCGGATGTCGGAGAAGGGCATTTTGCGGCAACGTTAGTGCAAGTAAGATAATCACAAATGCAGATAAAGTAATGGTTGCCCATTTTAATCCTCTTTTTTCATCAGCTGTTAATTCGGAACTTGCTTCTCCATCTGGCATAGAACCAGTAAATTCGCCTAATCGTGGTTCTACTATTTTTGTTGTGACAAATACGGCAACAGGTAATAAAACAAATGTAGAGGCAAGTAAGAAGTAATAGTTCATCGCTGGATTGGCTTTATATTCCGGATCAATTATTTGTGCACTTGTTTCGGTAAACCCTGCAAGCATCGCATCTAAAACGTTTATAATAATATTAGCACTGAACCCTCCAGCCACGGCGGCATATGCGGCCACAAGTCCAGCAATTGGATTTCTTTTAAGTGCCAAAAATATCATTGCTGCTACTGGCGGTAATACGATTAATGCAGCATCTGCTGCTGCATTTCCAACTATTCCAATTATTACAATAATTGGTAGGATCAGCTTGCTAGGTGCGGATAAGACAACCTTCCTCATAAATGCTGAAATTAAGCCGGTCGACTCCGCGAGACCTACCCCAAGCATGACTACAAGAACAAGGCCAAGAGGAGGGAAATTAACAAAGTTTTTGACCATTTCAGAGAGAATCCGTTTAATTCCTTCTCCGTTTAAAAGGTTAATAGCTTCAATTTTTTCTTTCGTAGCTGGATTGACCGCACTCCAGCCAGAAAGTCCAGCAATGGCCGACACAATCAAGATAATAGCTGTAAAAATGACAAAAAGCGTTAATACATCAGGCAGTTTATTTCCGTTTACTTCAATCCAATCTAAGAAACGATAAAATACCCCTTTTTTCTTTGTCTTATTATTAATATTTAGTTCGGGGGTGCCCATCACTACACTTCCCCTCTTTTTTAATTTTTCTTCTCAAGATAGCTGTATATTTTGAATTTAGATACATCTAGCATTTCAGCAATGTTTTGTATGGTTCCCTTAATAAGGAATAATCCCATTTCATCAAGCAGGTGAATAAACTCCATTCTATCGTTCTTTTCCATTAGTCCTATCGGTTTTCCAATTTTCTCTATTGCCCGATTAATCATCTTTTCTTCTAAGTCAGTAACAGATTGAGGAAAAGACTCATCTTCCTTCTCCTCATATACATTCACCATTTCATTAATGATAGAACCCGCCATCGTTAATAAGGTAAGGTCGATATTAATACATAAACAGCCAACAATCGTCCCGTCATTGTCACGAATCATAATCGAGGTTGATTTGATCTTTTTTCCTTTTATACTTTTATTTGGATAGTTTAATAGAAGATCATCTTCACTCCCCTGCCTTAAAATTGTAAGGCCAAGATCGGTTAGAGGAGAACCTACTTCTCTCTCAGTTACATGACCATTAAAAATAGCAACAATAGACGAAGAAATATCTGTTAAGTCATGAACGACCACCTCACAGTGACTACCTACTGTTTTAGCAATTCCTTCTGCAATCGGAAGATAATTTTTAAAAATAGGATGCATTGCTTTCTTTTGATCTATTTCATGCATTTCAATCCCCCCGACCTTCATTGGAGTCTGTTCCTATATAACGGGATTCTTCTTATGGAGATTAATGAATGCCTTCAATCCCTTTTTAAACTGTTGGACTTCTTCTCTCGTATTATACGGTGCCAAGCCGATACGAACCCATCCTCCAACTGGCTTGACACCTAATAAGTCAGCCATTGTTGAGGCATAGAAATCACCATCAGCAACACACATATTAAAATTCTTAGCCAGCCAACTTGTTACTTCTCTTGAATTCTGTAGTTCAATTGTAAATGCGAACGTAGGTGTTTTATTGCCTGTTGGTGCCCGAAATAAATGAACCTCAGGTAGTCCTTCTAGGAACCTCTCAATGTCAGTCGCCAACTCATTTTCATATATTTCAATTGCTTGCATACCAGAGAGTAATCTTTCCCTTCTAGTACTCCCGTGCCCTAGCTCTGCAATAAAGTTAATTGCACCGATTACTCCTGCGATCCCTTCATGGTTTTGTGTACCTGTTTCTAACTTATAAGGAATTTCAGCAGGTGCAGGCTGTAGTTTATAGACAGGCAGTTTTTCAAACAGCTCCTCTTGAACAACAGCGATGCCAACATGCGGACCGAAAAACTTATAAGCAGAGCAAAGAAGGATATCGCAGCCAAATTCCTTTACATCAATTGGTATGTGCGGAACAGCATGGACAGCATCAGCCACCACAATGGAATTGACTTCTTTCGCTCTTCTGACAATCTTGCTTACATCGGTTACTGTACCTGTAACATTTGACGAGATTCCAACCGCCACAATCTTCGTTTTATTTGTAATAACTTCATCAAGATTATCAAGCTTTAATGTATAAGTATCTGTATCAAGTTTGATAAATTTGATTTTCGCGCCTTTATCTTTTGCTAGTGTCACCCATGGGTCAACATTTGCCCGATGATCAAGCTCAGTAACTACTATTTCGTCGCCTTCTTCAATAAAACTAGTAAAGCTTCTAGCAATGGAAAAGGCAAGCGTTGTCATGTTCGCACCAAAAGCAACTTCTTTTGGCTGGCAGCCAAGCAGATCAGAGACTGCCTCCCTTGCCTCAGAAATGACCTTTTCTGTATCAATACTTGTAATGAAGGTACCGTGCAGATTTGCCATGCCATTTCTAATGTATCGATACATCGATTCAATAGCGTAATCAGCCATTTGCGTACCCCCTGGACCATCAAAATAAATGACAGGGTTCTTGCCTTCCAGCCTAGTCAATGCAGGAAACCTGCTTCTCACTTGCTCAATGGGAAAATTACTTGCCATTTTTTCATCTCCTTATAAATTTTCTAATCATTTTCTGAAGTGAGTTTTCTGAAGTGAGTTCTCTTTTAGTTGAAATTATATGTAATCGCTGAGGTGATTTTTTAACATTAGACTTTAGTTTCAAGATGTGCTTTTGTTTGTGAGGTGTTTTTTTGAACTAGATGTCCATTTGAAAAAACATAAAGTGGTTCACGCAGATGTTCAATATTTTCAAGAGGATTCCCATTAACAACAATAAGGTCAGCAGCTTTACCAACTTGAACAGAACCAAGTTCATCTTCCATTTTGACTGCTTTGGCCGCTCCTAATGTAGCAGAGTAGATCGCTTCGTACGGGCTCATTCCATACTCAATCATGAGCGAAAGTTCATCTACAAGGAGGCCCGGAAAATTAAATGGTGTGCCCGCATCTGTCCCAGCAGCAATTGGTACGCCTGCTTGATAGGCCATTTGGAAGCTGATCTTATGATCATCAATGATCTTTTTTACTTTTGTTATCATGTAATCTGGTACAGCTCCGGGTTTATCTAATATAAGCCTTGGTGCCAAAAGCGTCGGTACAAGGCAAGTACCCATTTTCAGCATGAGCTCTACCGCTTCTTCATCCAATAAATAAGCATGCTCGATTGTTGTTACTCCCGCCCTTATGGCGTTTTTAATTCCTTCTGTTCCAATCGTATGAGCAGCAGTTGTTTTCGAAACCTTCGATGCTTCCTGACAAATACATCGCAGCTCTTCTTCTGAAAATTGGGTGGCTCCCGGTTCGTTTCCTTTTGTCAAAACACCGCCTGTCGCCATGACTTTTAGCAGATCCGCACCCGCTTTTAATTGAGACCTGGCAGCTTTTTTTACTTCATCACATCCATCTGCCTCAATGGCCATTACATGTCCATGCCCGCCAGTCATGACAATCGGACTTCCAGCAGCAAATACCCGAGGACCCTTTATCGTTCCTGATGACACAGCATTTCGATAAGAAATGTCAGCGTTATATCTTGTACCTAGGTTTCGTACGGATGTAATACCGGCCTGCAAAAACTCATATCCTTGTTTAACAGCCTTAAAGGCAATATCGTCTGGCCCTTCATTTTTCATACTTGCAAATGGATCCGGTGAAGCATCCATCCCTAAATGAACGTGAGAATCTATTAATCCAGCAAGAACGGTCATACCGGTTCCGTCGATCTCCTGAAGATCATGATGACCCGTCACTACCTGCTCTCCGACATCAAGTATCCCCTTTTCATTAAAAAGGATCTCCCCTCGATCAATTACTTCCTCTCCATGACCAGTTAAAATACGAATGTTCGTTAATTTATAGGTCATTTGACTACCTCACTATTTTTATAATTTCTTTCGTTGTATTCACTAATTAGATTTTGAAAGAGTTCAAAACTAATATTTCCCCCGCTTACCATTACCGCTACTTTTTTGTTCTTTAGATTAATATGACCATTAATCATCGCGGCCATCGCAGCTGCTCCTGACGGTTCTACAACAAGCTTTGCACGTTCAGCGAGTAGTGAAACGCAATCTGCAATTTCCTTTTCCTTAACTAAAACGAGGTCATCCACATAACGCTGAGTATGAGCGAAAGTAAGCTCTCCAGGCTTTTTAGCCATTAATCCGTCGGCAATTGTATTAACTTTTTCTACCTCTACTGGATGTCCATATTGTAAAGATGTATACATCGCAGTTGCACCTTCTGTATTGACACCAATGACTTGAATCGTAGGTTTGATTTCCTTCAATGCCGTGGCTACACCGGAGATCAGACCTCCACCGCTTACTGGTACGATTACGGCATCAATCTCAGGCAAATCCTCAAATATTTCCAACCCGATCGTACCCTGTCCGGCAATGATATGTAGATCATCAAAAGGATGGATCATCGAAAGACCTTCCTCCTGATGGAGCTCCAATGCTTTTTCATACATTGTTATAGATGAAGTGCCATATTCAATCGCTTTTGCCCCATATTGAATAATTGCATTTTTCTTACTTGCCACAGGATTCTCTGGCATTACTACTGTAGCTTTGATGCCTAATTTTTGTGCGGCAAAGGCAGTCCCTGCTCCATGGTTTCCTGCTGAAAAAGCGACAACTCCTCTTTTTTGCTCTTCTTTTGTCAAATTAGCAATTTTGTTATAGGCACCCCGAATCTTAAACGATCCAGTTTTCTGCAGGTTTTCTGGTTTTAAATAAATCTCATTGCCAGTTAGCTTTGAGAAAGTAGATGAACTTTGAAGTAGGGTAGGTATAATAACACCAGCAAGGTTTGCTCTAGCCTGTTTGATTTGCTTTAATGTAGTAAACATATATCAATCTCCTATTCTAAAATTTCTGCAATTATCTCAATTTCAACTGGAATATTAAACGGAAGTACACTCGTTCCGATTGCAGAACGGGCATGTTTTCCGTTATCACCCAGTAATTCTACAAGCAAATCTGAAGCACCGTTTATAACTTTTGGCTGATTGTAAAAATCTTCCGAACTATTTACAAAGCCTAGAAGCTTTACAATTTTTATACGATCCAAGGAACCAACCTCAGCTCGGATAACACTTAATAAATTTACAGCCGAAATCCTTGCTGCCTCATAAGCTTCTTCAAGAGAGATTTCCCTTCCGACCCTACCTACATATATTGCTTTTCCTTCAACAAAAGGTCCCGCGCCTGATAGATACAATAAATTCCCGCTTCTTCGGACTGATACATAATTAGCCATTGGCTGAGGAATCTCTTTTGGCCAGGTAAGCCCTAATTCAATCATTTTTTCCTCAATTACCATGTTATACCTCCTTTAATGAAATTACTTTCTATTATGTCATAATTTTCGGACTTTTCAACAATATTTTGTAATATTTAAAATTTTTTGTACTTTATTCCCGCGTTAGTTATAATAAAAAAATACAATGTATTTTAGAGGAGTGATCATAGGGGTGACGATAGAATTATATTTAGAAGATAGCTTTAAAACCCAATGTGAAGCTACAATCATTAGTATTGATGGGGAGAAAGTCATACTGGACCAAAGTGTTTTTTATCCCGGCGGCGGTGGACAGGAGCATGATACAGGCTGGTTGCAGCAAGGCGACAAAACATTCGAAGTTCATAAAGTGAAAAAAGAACATGGAACGATCGTTCATTATGTTGATATTCCCGAAAATTTACTCGTTGGTCCTGTTACGGCAGAAATTGATTGGCAACGGCGAATGGGATTAATGCGACATCATTCCATGCTTCATGTTTTAGGAGCTGTTTTTTACAAACATTTTGGCTCCCTTTGTACTGGAAACCAAATTTATCAGAATAAAGCTCGCATTGACTTAACGGAAATTACTAATCTAGGGATTGAGGAAATCAATCAAATGATTAATGAAGCAAACAGCGAAATTGTTTCTAATCACCCTGTTTCAACCCGAATCGTTTCGAGAGACGAAGCAGAATCAATCTCTGGTTCTATTAAAACAATCGTTAATTTAATTCCTGAAACAGTGAGGGAAATTCGTTTGGTAAAGATAGGTGAAATTGATGAGCAAGCATGCGGAGGAACTCATGTAAATGAAACAAAAGAAATCGGTCAAATCATATTAGAGAAAACGAAAAATAAAGGTAAGGGAATTACAAGGTTAGAATTAAGGGCAGAATAGCGTAAAAATACCCCCTTCTACTTTTCTAGTTGGGGGTATTTTACGCTATTTTGGTAAGCATGAAAACCAATCATTTTTATACAACTAACGCACCACACTTTGGTTTTATACTATATCCCTATTCCATTCTCAATCACAACCTGCTTCTTCTTAAATTTCAATACAAAAAACGTTGCAACAATACAAAGTGCCCCTGCCGAAATAAAGGTAATTGAATAACCATTGAAGACTTCATAGAAGTAGCCTCCTAAAAACGCAGCAACACCCGATCCTACTTGGTGAGCAGCAAAAACCCAGCCATAGATGATAGCTCCGCGCTCCTTACCAAAATATTCGGACGCTAATCGTATCGTTGGGGGAACGGTTGCAATCCAATCTAAGCCGTAAAATACTGAAAATGCCACAAGCATCGGATAGGAGCGCAAATCAAGGGCAAATGGAAGGATGATTAATGATAATCCTCGAAGGCTATAAAACCAGAATAACAGCCAGCGATTGTCAAATCTATCAGACAGCCATCCGGCAATCATCGTTCCAATAATATTAAATACACCCATAAATGCAAACAAGCCGGCTGCGTATACTTCTGAAATACCGTATAAGCCACATGCTGCAATAAAATGAGTTCCGATTAGACCGGCAGTAGATAGTCCGCAAATAAAAAAGCTGATGGACAATAACCAAAAAGGAACAGTGCGAACACCAATCCACAATACTTCGAATGCTTCTTTTATAGGATTCTTTTTGTTCGCAATTATAGGAGAAGCTTGACTTGCTGCTGCCCCATAAGGAAGCAGTCCCCTCTCGGCTGGTTTATCTCTCATCCAGATAGCAATAATCGGGATCATTAAAATACCGAGAACAATAAATACATAAATCCCTGTCCTCCATGAGAATGCCTCCGTTAAATTGGAAAGTAACGGAAGAAAAATCATTTGCCCTGCTGCGGTAGCTGCCATCAGTATCCCGACAACAATTCCTTTGCGTTTTTCAAACCAATTATTGGCTACAGTTGCAGATAAGACGGTTAGAAAAACCCCACTTGCCACTCCGATCATAATTCCCCATATGAGATTTAAATGCCAAATATGAGTCATAAACAAGCTCGCAATCATCCCGATCACCAGCAAGATCATTGAATATACCATCGTTTTGCGAATCCCGATTCTCTCCAGTCCAGCCGCAATAAAAGGACCAGAGAACCCATAAATCGTTAAATTAATCGCAAATGCAAAGGAAATCGCTGATCGGCTCCACTCAAACTCCTGCTCAAGAGGTATGATTAGTACGCCTGTGATCGAGCGGATACCAGCAGCAATTAGTATGGTGAAAAAGGTCAGCCCTACGACGATCCATCCATAATGCAAAAAATCACCCTCCAATTGAAATGTTAAAATAATACAACTATCATACTACTGAATATAAATCTATAAAAGATAAATTTTTCAGAAACTTTATATTTACTGCCTTTAGTTAGAATGCTCTGTTGTAGTCTGTTAGAACAATAGTGGCTCCCTGCGAGGAAGATTTCAAAAATAGATCATGAATACAATTTAGTTAACATAATATATTTATTGACAACTAACGTTTGACGAAAAATGGGTTTATAGGACACGAAAGCTAGAAAATACCCATTTCATGTCCTTTAAAAGGTGTTTATAGGACACAAAAACCGGCCTCCAACATTGGTTATTCAGGAGCCGGCTTTATTCTTTATGGGAACTATTTTATTTTTTTATATTCCTTTTCAATATCCTGAACAGTATGATCTATCTGCTCTCCCCAGTGATCATTTACTTTTTTGAATATTATTTCCCCATTTTGATCCATAATTCCGAAGCCGCGATAAGCGACATCGCCATTCTTCATTCCAAACTGTTCAATCAATTTCATATCCGGATCAGAAATAAAGGGTAAGCTTGTACCAAAGTAATCCTTTAGTTGGCTGTATAGTTCCTTCTGCTGTTCCGGTGTATCATGGCTAATAATATACATATCCATATCAAATTCATCTAACATAGTTAGATTATTATGCAACTCAACTAGTTGCTGCTGACAGAGTCCTCAGGTGTAGCCAGTAATAAAAAAGAATAGTACAGGCTTTTCTGACGGAAACGTTACTTTTTCGTTATCCTGATTTACTAATGTGATTGATTCTTTCAAACCCTTTTGTCCACAGGCAGCTAGTATAAGCACTGCTGCAAGAGACAGCAAAGCTATTCGTAATTTCATTATATCTCCTTTCTAAGTGTAAAAAAATTTACTGCCACATCCTATTGCAAGCAGCAATATACAATAGACAGTTTAATATAGATAACTTCCATAAACCACTATTATCTTTTACGTCTATCCAAACGATGACTTTTTGCTTAAAAAAAAACGCCTAGAATGTATTCTAGGCGTTAATTCAGCACAAATAACTTTTTCAGCTATGAATGATATTCTGAAATAATTAAAATGTATGTGCCATGTCCTTCGCACGTGCAATGGCATTTTCTTTAATTTCTGCTGCTTTATCAGGCATTGCGTTATGTCCTTCAACAAATAGACCATCAAAAGAAGGAACGCCGAAAAAGCTCATTAAAACTGTAAGGTAGCGATGACCCATTTCCATTTCAGCAGCAGGACCTTCTGAGTAAATGCCGCCACGAGCTTGAATGTGTAAAGCTTTTTTATCAGTCAATAAGCCAACCGGGCCTTTCTCAGTATATTTAAAGGTTTTTCCAGCTACAGCAACAGAGTCAAGATAGGCTTTCATAACTGGAGGGAATGAGAAGTTCCATAAAGGCGTCACGAAAACGTATTTATCTGCGCCGATGAACTGCTCGCTCAACTCTGATAAACGTCCTACTTTTGCTTTCTCCTCGGCTGAAAGCTCTTCAAAGCCTTTACCTGATTGAAGTTTCCCCCATCCGCTAAAAACATCAACATCTATGTGAGGAATATTTTCCTTATAGAGATCAAGATGAACGATTTCATCATTCGGATTTACTTCTTTATATGTGTCAATAAATGCCTTTCCAACTGCCATACTGTAAGACTGTGTATCGTCATTTGGATGTGCTGTGATGTACAATACTTTTGCCATGTTTGTCTTCAACCTTTCTTGATTAGGAGATGTTTTAGTATTGTGTAAAAAATAAAATATTATTCTTCAATACCTTGAATTAAACTATTTTCAATTCAAGGTAATGTTATACGAATTTGATTAAGACGTCAATAATTATGCTTTTTAATTAAATTCTTTTAAAAACAAAAAAGACCGATTTTTTTGTTCGGTCCTTGTTGATTACTTATTTATTCATTTTCAATCATTGAAAACGGATTGCCACCAATATTTTTTCTCATTTCATCAGTTATTTCAAATGGGATATTCATTTGCGTTTCATCATTTGTATCATAGCTAATCTGAATACTTCCATCATAATGATAAGGCTTTTGTTCCATGTCTTTTCCCCCCTTAGTAAAATCATTATAAACGAAATAGTCAAATAATTAAATCTATTCTTAAGAATACTCCAATGACAATATTCGTTTTTAATAGGGTTTACTAAAACATGAAAATTATCATAGCCTTATCTATAAACTATAAAAAGCTCCTATAAAGCGCCGACTCTTGTGGTCGCATTTGCTCCAGCCTGATTTGCAAAATGAAGAAATTCTTCCATTTGTGCACTTGTGTTTGGTCTTCCCTTTTCATGGTAGCAATATAATAATGCAGCAAGGAAAGCATCTCCCGCTCCAGTTGTATCAATTGCTTTTACCTCCACCCCAGGCACACAGAGCGCTTTTCCATCATAATAAACACATGCCCCAGCTGATCCTTTTGTAATTATAAGATAAGGAATGTTATACTTGCTAATCTTTTCAATCGCTTCATTTATTTCTTTCGATTCAGTCAAAAATAGCAATTCTTCTTCAGCCATCTTAACTAAATCAGCTCGGTTCAGAAATGAGGTAATTGTTTTTTTGCATTGTTCTTCACTTTCCCATCGTTTTAGGCGAATGTTTACATCAAATGCGACAAATATATTTGTTTCATTCGCATAATCAAGTGCTTTCTCTGTGGTTTTCAGGCTTGTTTCATGAAAAAGTGTCCCTGACCCAAAATAAAATATTTTCCCCTTATCAAACAGCTCTTTTGCTAATTCATTTTCTGTCAGCCATTCGTTAGGAGTCGGATTTATGTATGAATGAAACACTCTTTCACCGTTTTGATCTTGATGTACATACACTTTACAATTTTTCTTGGCGGAAGAATGCGTACAATAATCGAGACAAACCTCCTCATTATTAAATGACTCCTTAACAAATTCACTTGTTTCATCCGTACCTAATTTGCATAAATAAAAGGAGTTCACTCCTAATCTTTTCACGCCAACAGCCAAATTAACTGTTGCCCCACCAAGGAATGGCTGAAAATTCTTATTCGTTTTATCTTTGGAAATCATGTCAACAATGACCTCCCCTAATGAAATTATTCCGTTTTTATTCAATCTAAGTCCTCCTTGAGGGGAAAGTTTTTTCACAATCATTAATAACATGGATTAATAAAGGCTCCTTGCCAGATAGGAGCCTAATTTAGTTTACATAATATTTTTATTGGCAATTGGTTTTTAGCTTCCAAAAAAGCCCATTTATACTCCCCGCTTATTCCCCCAAATATACGTATGAAGCTGCGGAAGCACTTTTACATTATTAAGATCGCTGTCTTCTACTACTTTATCAATCAGCCAAGAGTATTTATTTATTAATTGATTAACAAGCGTATCTTGATCAGCAGTCGCAATATCATCATTGCCAACCTGTAAAAAGAACGGAACATTAGGATAACGCTCGTGAACCTTCTTTGCATATAAGTAATCTTCATCGTTAAAGACAACCACTTTTAGACTTATTTGGTTCAATGGAAGCTTACCGATGATCTCATCTAACATGTCAAAATTGGTAACCATTTTCGAGCTTGGTGGTTTTGGAGAAATCGTTAATTCATCAATATCATAAAACCAGTCCTGCCATTTGCTTCCTTGAGTTTCAAGCCCAATCTTTATTGAATTTTTCTTTAATAGATCAATTAATTCATTTAAATTTTTTAATAAAGCAGGGTTCCCTCCAGAAATGGTGACAAATGAAAATCGGTCTCCTCCAATTCTTTTGAGTTCTGCCCAAATTTCCTCTGCATCCATTTGTTTGATTAAATCCTTGCCGGATCCATCCCATGTAAAAGCAGAGTCACACCATGAGCAAGAATAATCACAGCCTGCCGTTCTTACAAACATCGTCTTTTGGCCAATGACCATGCCTTCTCCTTGAATCGTTGGTCCAAAAATTTCGATTACTGGTATTTTACTCAACGGTCATCCACTCCCTTCTCGCTTCTGCATAGCTTGTAGGAGTTTCATAAAGCCGTACAAATTCAACTCTTGCATCACCAGCCGACTCGTATTTAGTTAAACTCTCTTGCATTTTTTCAAAAATCCAAACAACCATATTCTCAGCTGTCGTATTCATTGGTGGGAGTGTTTCGTTCAGATAACGATGATCTAAATAAATTTCGATATCATTTTTCCAAATTTCTTTAATATCACCGAAATCGATTAATAAACCGCGGTGATCTACAAACCCGCTTATGCCGAATATCACTTTATATGTGTGGCCGTGAAGGTTTTTGCACTTTCCTTCATAGTCATGTAAATGGTGTGCGGAATCGAAAGTAAATTCCTTACTGACGAGCACACGCTTATTATGATATTTCAATTGATCTCTTTGAATATCAACATCAATTTTTTGGAGTTTATCAACGATGCGAAAACCATACATAGTTTATAACTCCTCTCTTTCCAGCAAATATTCTTCTAAACCATTTTTTCTAAGGATACAAGCAGGACAAACACCACAGCCATCAGCAATGATCCCGTTATAACATGTTAACGTTTTTTCACGCACAAAATCGAACGCACCAAGCTCATCAGCAAGCTTCCACGTTTCCGCTTTATTTAACCACATTAATGGAGTATGAATGGCAAAGCTTTGATCCATTGAAAGGTTTAATGATACATTTAAAGATTTAATAAAGACGTCCCGACAATCAGGATAGCCGCTAAAGTCTGTCTCACTCACGCCTGTAATGATATGTTTAGCCCCCACTTGACTTGCTAATACACCGGCAAATGATATGAATAGTAAGTTTCTCCCTGGTACAAAGGTAGATGGAAGTTCTCCATTTTCCCCATCTTTAACCTCGATCTCATCTCTTGTTAGTGCGTTAGGAGCTAATTGATTTAATAAACTCATATCCAAAATATGATGTTTAATCCCAAGCTCCTTCGTAATGTTTTTGGCACATTCAATTTCAGAAACATGTCTTTGATTATAGTCAAATGTAACTGCAATTACTTCTTTAAAATTCTCTAAAGCCCAGAATAAACACGTTGTACTATCCTGTCCTCCGCTGAATACAACAACGGCTTTTTCGTTTTTCATGTAAAATCTCCTTTGTAAAAAAGAAAAAACAGCTCCACTAAGAAAGCAGACCTGTTTTCCTTAGTTTTTTTGAGAGGGTAGCTAGAACCTCTACCGCATTTGCGGATTTTATATATAACTCATCAGTTATTATATCATATAAAAACGTCAATAGATTGATGCAAAAAGAATCAAACTATTTAGAAGGTTATCTATTTTCCTTTTCGCCGTCCAATTTTTCGATGAATCGCTTTATTCGCTTCACTGCTTCTTGCTGCTGTTCGAGTGACGTGGCATAAGAACAGCGAATATGGCCTTCCCCACTTTCACCAAAGACATTTCCAGGTACAACGGCTACACCTTCTTCAATTAACAGCCTTTCAGCAAACTGCTCTGAGCTCAGTCCTGTTGACTCAATGGAAGGGAAAGCGTAAAAAGCCCCTCCTGGAATATGACATGTCAAGCCGATTTCATTAAAGGACTGACTGCACAATATAATTTCTGCGGCGTCGGTAGCTTTTGACCATTTCTTCTACATCGGAACGTCCATTTTGCAATGCCTCTATCGCCGCATGTTGTGCCATTGTCGGTGCACAGAGGATAGAATATTGATGGATTTTTAACATTGCTTGTAAAATTTCCTCTGGAGCACACACAAATCCAAGACGCCAGCCTGTCATTGCAAATCCTTTTGAATAGCCTGAGATCAAAATTGTTCGTTCCCTCATCCCTTTAATAAATGCAAGACTCGTATATTCCTCGTCATAAACGAGCTCTGCATATATTTCATCAGCAATTACTAGCAAATCGTATTTTTCAGCTATTACAGCAGATCCCCAAGTTCATTTTTATTTAACATCGATCCTGTCGGGTTATTTATATCATCAAGCTCATTGACGAATGAACTATCAAACACAAATTCAAAAATTGACAGTAAATTTTATTCATGATATATTTATCTCGAATTAAAGATATTTGAATTAAGTAAGATTGGTTAATATCTATGATTTAATGGTGAGTGGGAATATAGAAAAATAGAAATAATATTCAAATGAACTACAGTATAATGGAGGAAACAAAATGAACGCATTAAAAGGAATACACCATGTAACAGCCATCACAAGCAGTGCAGAAAAAAACTATGAGTTTTTCACTTACGTTCTAGGTATGCGCTTAGTAAAGAAAACAGTCAATCAAGATGATATTAAGACTTATCATTTATTTTTCGCTGATGATAAAGGAAATGCAGGAACAGATATGACGTTCTTTGACTTCCCTGGCATTCCTAAAGGGATACATGGAACGAATGAGATCTCAAAAACATCATTTCGCATTCCAAGCGATGCGGCCCTAGACTATTGGGTCAAGCGTTTTGATCGTCTTGAGGTAAAACATACGGGAATCACAGAACAATTCGGGAAAAAGACACTATCATTCATCGATTTTGATGAACAGCATTATCAATTGATTTCAGATGAATATAATGAAGGAGTAGCATCAGGAACACCATGGCAAAATGGGCCAATTCCTTTAGAATTTGCCATTACCGGGTTAGGCCCTGTTTTTATTCGTATCGCAAACTTTCCTTATTTTAAAGAATTAATGGAAGAGATTCTATTATTTAGGGAAATTGGTCAAGAAGGAGAATTCCATTTATTTGAAGTTGGTGAAGGCGGAAATGGAGCCCAAGTGATTGTTGAAGATAATTCTAATCTTCCTCAAGCACAGCAAGGGTATGGCACCGTTCATCATGCAGCCTTTCGTGTCGATGACCGCTCAGTTTTAGAAGAATGGGATCAACGCCTTCGCAGCTTCCGTATACCAACTTCTGGGTTTATTGATCGCTTCTTTTTTGGATCATTATATTCGAGAGTTGCACCACAAATTTTATTCGAATACGCGACTGATGGCCCAGGATTTATGGGTGATGAACCATACGAAACACTTGGAGAGAAATTATCATTACCGCCATTTTTAGAAGCTAAGCGTGAGCATATTGAAAAAATAGTAAGGCCAATTGATACTATAAGAAGTACGAAGAACATTGAGAAAGAGTATGAATAATGAAACTTATTTTAAATTGCCTGCAAAAAAAGCAGGCAATTTTTTTACATTAGAGATTTGTATAATTGAATTCATAGTTTTATCTTTTCCCTCTTTTTATTTTCCTCATTACATATTTTCTGCAGGCAGACACAAGTTAAAGATAAAGGGAGGTGCGATAGTGACAGAACCAAGTATGCCTGGGAGCAATAAGCTTCCTGACTTTGATCAATTAAATGACCGCATAATAGCAGAACAGCGAACGTCCGGGCCGACATTAGTCATAAAAACAAATCTTGATCCTAAGGACTCAACAGTTGAAAATCCGTATTATGAAAATGAAAAAACATCCAACACAAAGGAATTTAGAAACTTTTTTGAGGATGATTCTATTTAAAAAGCTAAGTTGGGAGTCGGTATCGATTTTCCGGCTCCCTCAATTGACTTTCATTTCTTATTTCCGAAAGGACAATCCTTTTTCAAGAAGAGTATGCTTGATTAACTCAAAAGCTTTCGGTCCCATTCCATGAAGCTTTAAGATATCGGCTTCACTACCTTGTGCAAGCTGCTCAAGTCGCAAATAACCTGCCCCTTCGAGTGCCCGTCTAGCTGGTTTAGCAAGTCGAACAGGAAGGTCACTATCGTCCATCACTTTACTCTTTGTCAAATTCATTCACTCTTTTCGCTTATAATATTTTTATTATTAGAGAGAATTCATTCATTAGCTTGAAGTTTTCCCTTACAACACCAAATTTTAGCTATGATTATTTCTTGCTACTATGACAATAAAAAGCCCCTTAAAATATCTTTCCACTTTTACAACACAAAATCCTTGACGATTTACAAGCCCTAAAGTATCTCTATTCAAACAGCATCCATCACAAATTCTCTTCCAAGCTGGCGTTAACCAATTTTGCAAATTAGATAAAAAAAGATTATCCATTAATACATGCTCAAATAAAAGGACCTTCCCGCCTGGTTTACAAACTCTTTTTATTTCATTCATAGCTTTTTCTACGTCACTTATTGTACAAAAAACTAGTGTAGAAACGACAGTATCAAAAGTAGAATCATCAAATGGCAGCCGCTCTCCACTAGCTTTAATTATTTCAATGGGCACATTTGCTCTTTGTTTTCTGAGTTTAGAGCGCACGATCATTTTTTGATTTGGCTCAATAGCTATCACACTTTCCGCATGCTCGTAGAGCGGGAAATTGATTCCTGTTCCAGAACCCAACTCAAGCACATTCCCATTTGCTTTTGCAAGCAGTTCCTTGCGGATTTTTTGAAACCTTAGCTTTTCTAAAGGACTCATGAAAAAATCATACAGATTTAAGAAAGGATTTCTCATTCACCTCAACTCCACTATTTACTATTCAAAACTCTTTCTTCGAAAATGGCAAAAAGAACTTAACTCCTCTTTTATTAAATGGCAACCCCTTCATATCAGCAATTAAATGACTAATATAGCCAAATAAACAAGCATAAAAGACACCATTTTGGCCAAGCGATGCTTCTAACTGATAAGATATGTATCCAAATCCGAGAACTCCCAACAAAGAATGCGTATAGCTTCGATGAGGGACAAATGACGCAACGATAATAAAAATGCCTAACATCCATAACCAAGCTTCTTGGATAAAAAGACCTCCAAATAAAATTCCGACTCCTGTAATTGTCAGCATTCGCCTTTGAGTAATAAATGAATTGAAAATCAAAATGAGAATTCCTATCCCTATTCCTATCCATTTATTCATTCCTACTTCAGTAAAAAAACTATAAAAAATCATAAGGAAAGCAAAAAACTGGGCAGCTGTTCTTAATGTCTTATATGAAATTGTAATTTTATTACTCAACTTACCGTCAGTATCGACATCAGGCATTAAGCCAGAAATTGCCCCTACTCCAACTAGCAAAATTGTTTCCGACGGGTTCGTTTGTAACATGTTTGCAGTTAAAAAACCTACAGTTGCTCCGATGACTGTATGTGAAGTTCCGTTCATTTTTTCACCTATTTCTGTTATTTGCAAGTTCTTTTAACTTAAAAAATCCTTTCAGAACATACGTTTCCATTTTTATTATACCAATTAAATAACGAAACAACAAGGTTTGTTTTATCTTGATTCAAAAAATGAAAAGAGAGATCCTTATCGGTTCACATAACCAATAGGAATCTCCCCTTTTACTTAATTGTTCTGAATCAATTTATTGTTAGCCCATAATATTGTAGCCAGCATCTACATAAACAGTTTCACCCGTAACTCCTCTGGAAAGATGGCTGATTAGTGCAAGTGTCATGTCGCCAACTTCTTCTGCCGTAACATTTCTTTGCAATGGAGCTGTTTCGCCAATTTTATTAAGAATTTCATTGAAGGAAGGAACTCCTTTAGCAGCAAGCGTTCGAATCGCTCCTGCAGAAATAGCGTTAACGCGAATATTGTCCTTTCCTAAATCATGAGCTAAATATCTTACAGCTGACTCAAGTGCCGCCTTAGCTACGCCCATTACGTTATAGCCAGGGAGTACGCGCTCTGCCCCTAGATAAGACATTGCAATAATAGAGCCGCCTTCAGTCATTAAAGGTCTAGCTTCTCTTGCCACTTTAATTAATGAATAAGCGCTTGTATCTTGAGCGAAAGCATAGCCCTCTCTTGACGTATCGATGAAATCACCCTTTAAATCTTCTGCATGTGCAAAAGCAACAGAATGAACAACTCCGTGAATGGTTCCAGCTGCTTCCCCAATTTGTTTAAATGCATCCACAATGCTTTCATCATTATTGACATCACATTGAACGATGAATTTTGCTTCCAATTGATTGTCATTCAAAATCTTTGTCAGTTTACTTAATGAACGTTCTTTTCTGTATGTAAAAATAACATTTGCTCCCGCTTGGTATAAAGATTTCGCTACTCCCCAAGCGATGCTTCGTTCATTTGCTACGCCCATTACGACAATATTCTTATCTTTTAATTTAAGTAAATCTTCCATATTAACCTCCAAGTAATTATCAAGTTTATGAAAAAAGTTTATAGCAAATCTTAGTATCTGCTCCTAATAATTCATTATAGCATAAAGCTTTACAAAATATTATTTATTAAGATCGTTTTTATATGAGTAGGTCATATTTGCTAATTTCTTCCGATAATAAAAAATGCAGCTAAAAATATAAGTGACGCCGATGTTAATAGGATCATGTTTTTGAGCTTGTGTTAATTTCACCTTTTGTTATCAGCAACAAGCCCCCTCGAGAAAACTAACGATAAAATGTTTTAGCCAGTTGTGGCTTTTAATAACCCCTAACCCTTTAAGTCCATGGAGTCCATTTATTCTTGCAATATAAGAAGCAATTGGAAAGAAAAGCAGAAGACAAAAAAATTGCATGATACTATTTGAGATAAAATGTGTGGACGCATTAAAGTAAATATTTAATATTATAAAACTGCCAAAACCTATTATAATTTTCTTCATTTTTTCCCACATTTAATTAACCTACAACTTAGTAGAAAAAAATGATACATTGCTATTTAGTTATTCGCCAAAAAATAAATCGTTTCAAGAACGTACACTTTTTAGTATTGAAAAAATAAAGGAGCAAACGTGGAAGGACGGATATGAAGATAGCTTATATCAAAAATTAGGTGTGAAAAACGGCTATGTGTACGCCATTCTTCCAGCAAGCGAAAATCAATATGCCGATCGCCCGGAGAGTATTGAATATAAAGAATTTGAGAAAATGTGCCTAGATATTCATATTATAAAAAGTACTTTTATGTTTATTAATAATTAAGATGAAAGGGCAGTTATTAGCTGCCCTCTTTTCTTCAGTCGAAACATGCTCATAAATTTACGAACAATATGGTTTCAAATTACAAAAACAAAAAGCGTTCTTTTTTATTGACCTTGTGCACCATTCGATGTGACTCGGCGCACATGTTGATCTTCAAAGTTATTTTTTCGTAACTCTTCTACTTTGTCTTCAAGAAGCTGCTTTTGATCCACTTGATTTACCAGCTTTTTCTTTGCCATCAAAAAACCTCCCTTAAAATTCAATTCTCCCCCTCTTATTGTGCTATCTTTAATAAAAATTAAAACTATGTTAATTGGACAAGTTTTTGGGAATACACATAGACCTGTCCAGTAAACCAGTTTTTTGGACAGGTTATTGGTAATACCAAAGTCATCGTAAAACACAATTTAATCTCATGGGAAATTGAAATATAAGTTTTGCTTTATGTCCCACAAAATGTTCGATAAGGTTGAGATGATGATGCAGGCGCTATACAGTATTCGGTATGTTCCTGTGAATGTTCATACGGTTTGGAAAGAACAGCAAGCAGTCGTTCCATTACGGTAAGGTCGTCATTATTCACTGCTGCATCCAATGCCTCTTCCACCCGGTGATTCCGAGGAATAACGGCTGGATTGCGTTGCCGCATTAACTCATAGGAAGCCTCTTTTGACTGCTCTTGTCTCTTTAATCTTTCTTCCCACATTTTTTGCCAGCCGGCAAATTCAGAAGTGCTAAAGAGGGAGGCTCCATCTAACTTACCATTTGTTAACGCACGGAATGTATTCGTATAATCGGATTGATGCTTTTCCATAATACTGAGCAAAGATTCGAAAATTGCTTGATCTGTAGGCTCCTCATTAAATATTCCTAGTTTCGCTCTCATCCCCGAACGCCAATATGATTGATAGATCTCAGTGTATTGCGAAATTTCGTTTTGTGCCAATTCGAGTGCTTGTTTTTCATTTTCATGAAGCAAAGGCAAAATTGCTTCTGCAAATCGGGCAAGATTCCATCCGCCAATATAAGGCTGATTGCCATATGCATAGCGTCCGTTCCGATCAATTGAACTAAATACAGTTTCTGGGTTATACGTATCCATAAAGGCACAAGGGCCGTAATCAATTGTTTCGCCGCTAATCGTCATATTATCGGTGTTCATTACACCATGAATAAACCCGACTAGCTGCCATTTGGAAATTAACTCGGCCTGACGTTTAATCAATTCTTGAAGCAGAGATAAATAACGATTCTCTTGACCTTCAAGCTTTGGATAATGACGCTTTATTGTATAATCCGCAAGTGTTCGTAAGTCATCAATCGAACCCCATTGAGCGATATATTGAAAAGTGCCGACTCGTATATGGCTAGCTGCTACACGAGTAAGAACAGCTCCCGGCAAGTCTTTTTCCCGAATCACTGCCTCACCAGTCGTTACGACGGCCAGGCTCCGGGTCGTCGGAATCCCCAGTGCATACATCGCTTCACTTATAATATACTCCCTGAGCATCGGCCCGAGTGCAGCTCGGCCATCGCCCCCTCGTGAATAAGGCGTTCTTCCTGACCCTTTCAGCTGAATATCGAAACGTTCACCCTTATGTGTAATCTGCTCCCCAAGTAGCACAGCCCTTCCGTCTCCTAACATGGTAAAATGCCCAAACTGATGCCCTGCATAAGCTTGGGCAAGCGGAAACGCTCCCTTAGGAATTTCATTACCGGCAAATTCCGCTACACCTTCTTCGCTTCTAAGGGCTTCAGCATTCAAGCCAAGTGCGGCGGCCAGCGAATCATTGAAAATCACTAGCTCTGGTGAGCGCACAGAAGTTGGATTGATAGCTGTAAAAAATTTATTCGGAAGATGGGCATAACTATTATCTAAATTCCAGCCTTTATCCATTTTTCCCTTTTGATTTGTCATCTATTTTCCTCCTTTCGGCAATGGAGCCCAGGGCCACATTGCTTATAATGCCCCCCCAATATTAAGCAAACCGATAGTAAATTAATACAAATGCAGACAAGACAAAGATAAAATTCAGAAAGACAAAGATAAATTGGTCGATCCTTGTGTTATGCATTTTGATTGGCGGGTTGTAGAATGATACACCTTCAATTATAAAGATGATTAACACAATATGAATCATAAAGTGTCCGATAATTTCTGTCATTCCAAATAACATCGTTGTCATAATAAAAATAACGGTAACGACAAACCCCAATACCCTGTTCAAAATCCCGACAACTAATAAATATCCGACAATAAATTCAATAAAGGCGGCCATAACGATAAATGCTGCTGGAGCAAAGCCGAACGTAGGAACATGATGGTTTACGACTATATCCAAAGACATAGTTGGATATACCCATTTTTCGACCGCAACCCAGCATAAAGATAATCCTGTTCCTAAATATAAAAATGGAAAACCAATTTTCTCAAACCTTGTATTTCCTACTAATAAGACACCAATGATAGCAACATAAAAGCCATAATCTAGCATATGGAAAATTCCATTATTCATCGTAACATGAATAAATAAGCCTAATAATAAAACTGCCCCAAGTTTAGTAAAAATATGATGTGGAATAAGTAAGAGCCCAATTGTTATCCAAACGAGAATTGTTACAAATGTCGACCCGATATGAAATTCCGGTGTAAACAATATGTCGTCCACAAGGATTCTTTATCAGAGGTAGCTTTTGGGTGATATAACGAGCGGAGTTTTTGGAGATTCTGCGGCTTCCCTGAAATATTGGCGATACGGGTTAGGGACAAGTTCTCTGTCCCTTTTTCCATTATCGCATTCAATTATTATTGGCCGTCACCGGCAGCTTCCCACTCAGCTACCTCTTCCCTAACATGAGGGGCTACTTCTTTTCCTAACAATTCAATTGCACTCATAACATCCTCATGTGGCATTGTGCCCACAGGGACATGGAGCATAAAACGGGTAATGCCGACGTTTTTTCGCAAGTAAATGATTTTATTTGCAACAGTCAGCGGATCGCCGACATACAATGCCCCTTCTAAGCTGCGAGCAGCATCGAATGTAGAACGAGAATACGGTGGCCAACCGCGTTCTTTTCCTAGTTTGCTCATGACTTGCTGAGTGGAAGGGAAAAATTTATCGGCGGCTGTTTCCGTATCCTCAGCAATAAAGCCATGTGAATGGGAAGCAACAGATAGCTTTGATAGATCATGGCCTGCATGTGAGGCAGCTTTTTTATATAGCTCGACTAGCGGTGCAAAATGCAGTGGACTGCCGCCAATAATGGCTAGGACTAAAGGCAATCCAAGCAGACCCGCACGAACTACCGATTCAGAATTCCCACCGCTCCCAATCCACACAGGCAACGGATTCTGAACTGGGCGTGGATAAACGCCGCGATCTTGTATGGCTGGGCGATGTCCGCCTTTCCAAGTCACTTTTTCCGATTCCCGAATTTTCAATAATAGCTCTAGCTTCTCTTCGAATAATTTATCATAATCTTTTAGATCATAGCCAAACAAAGGAAACGACTCTATAAATGATCCCCTTCCGGCCATAATCTCAGCTCGTCCATTTGAAATCGCATCAACTGTGGCAAAATCTTGAAATACCCGTACTGGATCTGCAGAGGAAAGCACCGTAACGGCACTTGTCAGCCGAATTCTTTCAGTCCGCGAAGCTGCCGCTGCCAAGATCACAGCCGGAGAAGATGCCGCAAAATCCTCACGATGATGCTCCCCGACACCAAAAACATCCAACCCTAACTGATCTGCCAATACAATTTCCTCAATTACCTCACGAATACGCTGTGCATGACTAATCACCTCACCCGTCCTCACATCCGGTGTCGTCTCGACAAATGTACTAATCCCTATCTCCATGTTATAACCTCCTGCTACAATTAAATTGCTATTTTTAATAAAATGCGCTTGCTTCCTATCCCCAAACCTCAATTAATGTGTCTCTAAAAAGCTGGTCGAGTTCAGTTGTAGGATCGACTATTTCTTTATGCATAGTTTTTGCACGTGATTCTAGATTTCGTAATTCACTTTCAAGATATTGATTGATGACATCCAAGTCAATATCTCTGTTCCACTCTGTTGTAGTCAATTTACTTTTTATTAAATGTGTAATTGCCTCATTCAGTTCATCAGGCAAATTAAATTGGTCAAGCAAGGCTTGGAATTCTATAGGAGGAAAGGTTCGATGTAATTCGATCCATTTTACTGAAAATATCGGCTTTAAGGCATTTATGTATTTTTTTACGTTTGGCTCCTTGCTATGAAGACAGTCGCGAAAATTTCTTTTTCCCATGTTTAAATAATGATGAAAACAGACTACAGGTGAGAAAATGCTCGGTTCCATCTGACGCATCTTTTCAATAGTTGAATAAGATTCTGAATAAACTAACTTTGAGCTCAGCCATTCGAATATAGATGGATTGGACTTTCTATATAATCGCAATGCCTTCGAAAGCTCCCAACCACTTAAATCCAATCGGTCATCAAGCAGCATCGAAATAGGATCTCTATTAGGAATTTCTAGCGTATCCCTCTTTTGATCGATCGAAAGATACCAATTTTTCCGCTGGACATAAATAAAACGGACGTCATAGTCACTATTTTTTGAAGATAAGCCCCAAGCCCGGCTTCCAGCTTCACATGCATACAGCACCTTCATATCATAATCACGTTCAAGCTGTTTAATCACCTGTTTAATATGCGCTTCCAATGGAATGCCTCCATTCTCCATGTCTAAACAAATTGTCTACGGATTCAGCAGAACTTGTCCTTATACACAAAATAATCACCTTTATATGTTCAATATGAACAAGACATAAACACTTACAATTATAGCATTCTCAGACTAAAACAAGGAACTTCGCAAAAAACATTTGACAAATTTGTGAACAAAATGAATAATGAATACAAAGGGGGATGAAAGAAATGGAATCTAAGTTAAAAATACTTAATGCGACAAAATCTGTTGGCTACACCGTCCTCGCAATTGGGATGGCGATTTTCTTATATGGATTCTTTGTAAGCGATTACAGTGCGGTTACAGGAATTGGCATCGGTACAGTCATGGGAGCTATTTTTATCTTTCTAATTGGGGTATTCTTCGTTATTACAGAAGAAATGAATGAAAAAACGGATAAAGGTATTAAAGTTTTTTAGGGCATTTGAATGTACTTTGGTAAATCTAGGGGTAGTTTGCCAAGAGGAATTCGAAATTAAATACAATTCTATCAATCTTAAACATATTAATAATAAATAATAGGAGCGCCGCAATAGACGCTCCTTTAAATGATTATGCCATATCCCAAATCATAATTAGTAAAGTACCGAAAATGGTACATAGGGCAATAGCAAATGCATAGAAAATATTCGTATAGATCGAACCTTTGTCACCTGTTTCACCAGCGTGCATAAATACTACAAGTTGAACACCTGCTTGCACGAAAGCTGTTACTAAAAGAATTGTCATACCTACTGCAAATGATAGGTTAAAGAAGTAAACAGCAAGAGCAACTACAGTTAGAACCAACGAAAAGACAAAACCAATAACTTGTTTGCGCGGAAATAATTCGCTCATGTTTACATCAATCCTTTCAAGTAGACGAAGCTAAAGATAAAAATCCAAACAACGTCTAAGAAATGCCAGTAAAGTGAAAAGATGAACGCTTTATTCGTTGTTCTAGGAGTTAAACCATCTTTTTTGACTTGTAGGACGATAAATAATCCCCAGAATAAACCAAGCGTCACGTGTGCTCCGTGTGTTCCAAGCGTTGTTAATAGGCTGGCAGTAAATGCACTAGTTTGCAGCCCTGCCCCAATGTGAACGTAATGAACAAACTCAAAAATCTCAACACATAAGAAAGTGAGGCCTAGAAGGAGTGTAATCGCAAAAAAGCTCATCATTGCTTTTTTATGGCCAATACGCATCGCATGAACACCAAGGCCAATCGTAAAACTACTTGTTAAAAGCACGAATGTTTCAATAAGCACTGGTGTAATTTCAAAAATCTCGGCTCCAGATGGGCCGCTTCCTGTCCGATCCACTAATGTGAAATAGGTTGCAAAAAGCGTGGCAAAGAGCATAATTTCAGCTCCAAGGAAAATCCAGAAGCCTAAAATATTCATTTTGTTTTGATCTGTACTATATTCAAGCGGAAGCGAGTGATCTATTCTCATTAGCTAGCACCTCGCAATTTTTTTTCTGTGTCTTCAACTTCCTCAACGGAAATATAAAATCCATCATCTTTCTTAAATGAATTATAAGCCATACAAGCAAATATACCAATTGTTGTAATAATTAATGGAATCCATATGCTAAATACAAAGCAGAAACCCCATACGAAGAAGATACTACTCATAATAAATGGAACGCCACTGCTATTTGGCATATGAATTTTTTCAATATCACCTTTGAAGATTGGTGTTCCTTTTTTCTTATTATCCCAGAATGCTTCGATTGAATCCACTTGCGGTGTTACAGCAAAGTTATAAGCCGGAATCGGAGTATGTGTAGCCCATTCAAGTGTTCTTGCATCCCAAGGATCTGCACTAATATTTCTTGAAGCATAGCGTGTGCTGTAATATACATTGTACACGATTAACGCAAAACCAATTGCAAGCCCTGCAGCACCAATGAACGATAGTAAGTTCAGCGGTCCAAAACCAGTTTCTGCAGAATAAGTGTACATACGACGTGCTTGCCCATCTAATCCTGTGAAGAACATTGGGAAGAATGTCACGTTAAAGCTAATAGCGATAAACCAGAATGCCCATTTACCAATTTTTTCACTCAGCATGAAGCCAAACATTTTTGGCCACCAGTAAGTGAGACCTGCAAGCATCGCAAATACGACACCTGGAATAATTGTATAGTGGAAGTGAGCAACTAAGAACATTGTATTATGGTACTGATAGTCGGCACTTGCCATCCCTAACATTACCCCAGTTACCCCGCCAATTGTAAAGATCGGAATAAATCCTACAGAATAAAGCATCGGAACGGTAAACTTAATTTTCCCTTTATACATTGTTAACAGCCAGTTAAAAATCTTAATTCCAGTCGGAATCGCAATCGCCATTGTCGTGATTGAGAAAATACTATTCGATAGTGCCCCTTGCCCCATTGTAAAGAAGTGATGCATCCAAACTAAGAAGGACAAGAACGAGATGATTACGATAGAAGCAACCATCGATTTATAACCATATAAGTTACGGCGTGCAAAAGTTGAGATAACCTCACTATAAACACCGAATGCAGGTAATACTAGGATATATACCTCTGGATGTCCCCAAACCCAGAATAGGTTGGCCCAAAGCATATCCATACCACCGTTTGTCATCGTAAAGAAGTTTGCGCCAAACAGGCGGTCCATTGTTCCAAGTAATAAAGCAACTGTTAATACTGGGAATGCGAATACTACAATAACGTTCGTAATAAAAGCTGTCCAAGTGAACATTGGCATTTTCATTAACTTCATACCTGGAGCTCTCATTTTTAAGATCGTCGTAATAAAGTTGATACCAGAAATTAATGTACCAATCCCCGCAATCTGAATCGAAATCATATAATAATTCGTTCCTACAGATTGACTGAAGTCATTGCCTGCTAGTGGGAAATAAGAAGTCCAACCAGCATCTGGTGATCCACCAATAACGAATGAAATATTGAATAACATTGCACCCATGAAGTATAACCAGAAGCTCAGTGCATTTAAGCGTGGAAACGCAACGTCACGAGCACCGATCTGTAAAGGAACAACGACGTTCATTAAAGCATAAATAAATGGCATCGCCATAAAAATAATCATTACCACCCCATGGGTAGTGAATACTTCATTATAATGCTGAGCATCAAGTAGCTTATTATCAGGTACAGCTGTTTGTGCTCTCATCATAATCGCATCAACCCCACCACGGAAAAGCATGAGGAGTGCAGAGATTAAATACATAATACCGATCTTCTTATGGTCAACCGTTGTCAACCATTCACGCCATAAATAACCCCATTTTTTAAAATATGTTAAACCGGCGAGAATCGCGATCACTGTTAAACCAATCGCTACCATTGACGCATAAATCGCTGGACTTGGATGAGGTATGGCAAATCGATCAAAGAATTCCATACTTTGTAACTCCTTTCAAGGAAAAATATTGCTTTTAAGACTAAATAAATCGATATAAATCTTGGAGTCTATTAATTATGGTTGTGTTCATCATGAGATTCATGGGATTCATCGTGAGAATCTCCCGTTTCATGCACATGACCTTCATGAGAAGCATGTGATCCATGATTATGTTCTGGAGCAGGTCTAAATTCTAAATGAGTGTTACTAAATGTTAATTGACCAAGATGGCCTGGCTCTAAAAGCTTATCGAATTTTTCTTCCGTTAAAGGTTCAGCTGTCTCTTTCGCTTCTTTTACCCACTTATCAAACTCATCTTCCGGCATGGCTTTCACCTGGAACGTATTTTGTGCGAACCCTTTTCCACTAAAGTTTGAATTACGCCCCATATATTCACCAGGAACGTCAGCTGCTAAATGCAATGTATTCACCATGTCAGACATCGCATATTTTTGTCCACCAAGTTGTGGAATCCAGAAACTTGTAATTGGTCCGTATGAGTATAGTTTAAACTCTAAAGCACGGTCGGTCGGAATATATAAATAGTTAACAGTTTCAATACCTTCCTCTGGGTAACTAAAATGCCATTTCCAATCAGATGATGCTGCATAAATAACTAACGGTTTCTGATCTTCATACCCTTTCGGTGTAGCCTCAACCTCATATGTGGATTTAACCGTAATGATCGAAAGGAAAATAATAATGATAACAGGAATCCCTACACAAATTGCTTCAACCAAATGATTCCCTTCAATATGTGGAGGTTCATAATCCTCACTTTGTTTCGATGCACGGTATTTTAATACAACAAATATTAAAAGGGCAAAAACAACAATGACAATAATCGCCATCATCGCAATTGACATCCAGATGACATTGGCTGTCGTTTCGGCTTGAGGTCCTTTAGGATCTAAAACCATTAACGGTTCACAACCTGTAAGCATCGTGATAATAGTGATAACCAAGCATAAAATAGCCCATTTCAATTTCATTAAGGGTGCCCCTTTCTAAAAATTTTTAGCTTTAAATCATTTTAAAATAGTTTTTCTTGTGATATGTATCACAAACTACTTTCTATCTTATTCTCAACATACAATAAAAACAATGAATTTAGTGCGATGTCACAAAACGTTCAATATTTCACACAGCATTTATTCACAAAATGTTCAAAGGCACACTGCAAAACGAATATTATAGGAAAATAATTACTAAGTTTACTTTGATAGGTAGGTTTATATGTAAGATTTAGCCTTTTCAATAATCCGGACTAAATAGTGATTTGTAGTTATATTCTTGATAACGGACTTTTCTATTAATCTCTGAGTGGAATTTGCCGTTATAGCCTCGATAACGGACATTTTAATCGACCTTTGAGTGGAATATGGCCATTGTGATAATGACAAAAAAAGAAACACAAAGTGTTAATCATATCCAACTATGTATAAAATGGAAGAAAGGGGTGAATCCATTATGGAAAGTATCATATTAGAAAACGAGATTGTTTGTTTAAAAGAAATGGAAGAGAATGACGCGGATGGGGTTTTTGAAGCATCACAGGATGAATTGATTTGGAAGCATATGACGCTGAATATCGCAATTAAAGAAGACGCGGTTGAATTTGTACAAAAGGCCTTAATTTTAAAAGAAAAAGGGATAGAATTTCCATTTGTTATCATCGATAAGAGAACAAAACAAATCATCGGTTCCACTAGATTTCTAGACTTACACATGGAACATAAACGATTAGAAATAGGCTATACATGGTTGAATCCAAAATATTGGCGTACAAAGACCAATACAAATTGTAAATATTTGCTGCTAGAATACTGTTTTGAAAAATTAAACCTTCGCCGTGTGCAGCTTAAAACAGATCACGAGAATTTCCGTTCGCAACAGGCAATTGAACGAATCGGCGGGATAAAAGAAGGCATACTGCGCAATCATATGATTCGCCAAGATGGCACCGCACGTCATTCAGTCATGTACAGTATCACCCAGGAAGAATGGCCAGTAGTGAAAAAGAATCTTCAACAGCTAATCAAGTAGTTTGAATAAATTTTTCATAAAAACTCAATTTCAGATTAAAATATTAACTTAAAACTATTTAATAATGTAAGAAATTCTTAATTCGTTTTGTTTAAATAAAGATCCCCCATGACGCAATAGTGTGATGGGGGATCCCCTTTGCATATGTTTATTTAAGAAAGATTTTCCTTATTTTTATTGATTGTGTTCTACCCTTGTATAGCAAGGAAACTATATTAAACCTCTGCAATTATTCTTTTTTCTCGGAGAAACGTCGTTGCAGTATCTATTAATATATTTGTATTCATTATGACAGACTCGAAATCAACCCATTCCACTGGTTCATGGAGCCCGAATCCAGAAGCACCAATATTAACAGTGGGAATACCAGCCTGTTGGAATATGGCTGCATCTGTCCAAAATCCCCAGCCTACCCTTTCAGGCTCTCTCCCCAATAATCTTTCGAATGATTCAGTTAAATTCCGAACTATTAATTCATTAGGATTACATGAAAAAGGGTTCCTATGAAAGTACCAATCTACTTGAGAACCTTCAGCTACATTCTGTACCACTTTTTCAATCTCTGATTTTATATTAGATATGTTTTCTGAAGGGATAGTACGCCTTTCAATATGAATTTGACATTCTGGTGCATAAGTAGAAATTCCAACACCTCCACTAATGAGACCTACATGCATGGATGCAGGACCAACGAGATCTTCACTTCTGTTTCTTAACACATTTTTATCGAAATCATCTAATCCAACGATAACCTTGCCCATCCTTGTAATGGCACTTTCCCCCAGATCCCATCTACTACCATGAGCGCTGCGACCCATTGATGTTACTTTTCCCCATAAGAATCCTCTGTGGGCAATGACCATTTTCAAGTCGCTTGGCTCAGTAAGAATACATGCATCTGCTTTGTGGTGAAGCACAAAGTGATCCGCCCCGATACTGGAGTATTCTTCATCACAAACAAGGGCCAATATTACTTTCCCCTTTATTGATCCTGAAGCTGCTAATGAGGCTGCTGTACTCATTATCGCTGCTACCCCTGCCTTCATATCACAGCTTCCTCGTCCATAAACTCGATTTCCCTCTACTCTAGGATCAAATGGATCAATCTCCATCCCTTCTGTTCCTACTGTATCCAAGTGTGCACATAAGCAAAGAGTCGGTCCGTCCCCATCTCCAACCTCTGCGAACACATTTGGTCGGCCAGGTTCAACAAACTCTATGCGTGCATCAACCTTATGTTTTTTTAGCCAGTCTACTGCAAATTCGGCTATTTTCACCTCATTATGGCCCTCTTCGGGTACAAGAGTTGGATTAACAGATGGGATTCTTATTAGATCCCGAAGTAACTCGAGAACATCTGATTTTGATATAGTTAACAAAGATAATCACTCCTTCATGTTTTTACTAGTGCTCTTAGCAAATTCTTTACTAGCGGCAATCATTCTGCTGCCTGCCACTTTCGGTTAATATTGTTCTCGACCTTATGTTCCAAATCGATACCCTAATTAATTTGGGCAAAGCCCTTCCCATACGACCTGTTGATATTTTGCTAGGTCAGTATCCCCTTCTGTGCTTATTAGTAATACCCGAGAGTTAGAGTCTAGTGAAATCTCTTGGCAAACTTTCGGGTCGTCTGATAGTTTTCTTAAGTAGTAAAGTACGCCCAAAGTTACTGCACCTGACTCCCCCGAGATAACACGTGGATCATCCTGCAGTGGATTACCGTATACACGCATTCCAAGGGCAGCAATACTATCATTACAAGAAAATGCACCAATAGCATAATGACGCAATAATTCAAAAGCTCTTGTATTCGGTTCCCCACAAGCTAATCCCGCCATAATCGTATTCATTTCTCCAGTAACGATTTCTCTCCTACCTTCTTTAGTTAAATACGATCGATAATAACAATCAGCTTGATCTGGTTCAACCACGACAATTATCGGGGGATTATCTCGATAATAACGAACCATGAAACCAGCAATGGCGGCAGCAAACGAACCTACTCCTGCTTGGAGAAAGATATGTGTCGGTGCTTCTGCACTTTCCTTTTTCAATTGTTCAACAATTTCCGTTGCCATTGAGGCATAGCCCTGCATAATCCAAAGTGGGATTTCCTCATAACCATCCCAAGCAGTATCCTGCACCATAATCCAGCCATTTTTATTAGCTAAATTTGCACATAACCTAACAGTTTCGTCATAATTGACTTCAGTAATATCCGCAGAAGCTCCTTCATCGCGGATTGCAGTCAAGCGCTGTATTGAAGAACCTTTTGGTAAATAAATGATACATTTATGTCCAAGCTCCCTTGCTGCCCAAGCGACACCCCGTCCGTGATTCCCATCTGTAGCTGAAATAAACGTTAATTCACCTAGCTTTTCTTTGATGTTAGAAGATTGTAATTTTTCGAAGGAAAGATCCTCAATATTCTCATCTAGTTGTTCAGCTAAATATTTCGCTACAGCGTAAATTCCGCCCATTACTTTGAAGGCATTAAGACCAAATCGATGGGATTCATCCTTTACTCTTATATCAGCTATGTTTAAGTGTTTAGCTAGATGTTTTAATTGATACAAAGGGGTTTCATTGTAGGATCTATGTGTTTTTTGAAATTCAAGGACTCCTTTTATATCTTTTTCTGCAAATACCGATAATTCCTCTTCGTTATATTCAGGTGAATAATTGTTGTTTTTCGCAAACCTCATTACGGAATTTACTGTTTTCTGCATTTTTAGAACCTCCTAGTATAAAATTTTACGATGACCACTTACTCAAATAGTGTGGTTACCTGAAAGATTGCTAACTACGTCAAGTAATACATTAGCTCCATCTTCTAAGTCTGTATCTTTTGTATATTCCTTAGGATTATGACTAATCCCATCGATACTTGGAACGAAGATCATAGCTGTAGGGCAAACACGAGCCATCATTTGAGCATCATGTCCCGCGCCAGATGTCATTCGTTTTGATTGAAGTCCGCGCTGATTAGCAGCCTGTTCCACAAGTTTAACGATTGTTTCATCAAATGTGACAGGTTGAAAACGTACTAGCTGTTCAGTTGTAATGGATACTTCTTCGGATACAGCTAGTTCTTTGAGGTAGTTTGCAAGTGCTCTCTCTTCCTGTTGCAATCTCTGCTCGTATGGATCACGCAAATCAACAGTGAATGTTGCCAAAGATGGAATGACATTAATAGCATTTGGCTTAAAATCTATAGTTCCAACTGTTGCAACAGTTTGCCCATTAGAATCGTTCGCACGATCGCGTAAATATGTGATCACACGTGCTGCTGCAAGTCCTGCATCACGTCGCATATCTGTCGGTGTAGTACCCGCGTGATTTGCAACTCCTTCAATCGTAATACGCTGCCAAGAAATACCTTGCAAATTCTCTACAGCACCAATTGGAAAGCCCATTTTCTCAAGAATTGGACCTTGTTCGATATGAAGTTCGATATAAGCGTGTGGCTTTAAAAAGCCAGGATCCTCCGTGCCAGCATATCCAATACGTTCAAGTTCCTCGCCCAATAGGGTGCCATCCGCCCCCACTGTTGCAAGCGCGTCTTCAACTGAGAGTCCACCAGCAAATACGAGGGAGCCCATCATATCAGGGGTATATCGAACACCCTCTTCATTTGTAAATGCTGCAACTGCAATTGGACGAGATGGAATAAAACCTGCCTCCTGCAAAGTGTTTATTACTTCAAGTCCAGAAAGGACTCCATAGCAGCCATCAAAAATGCCAGCGTTGATTACTGTGTCGATGTGCGAACCTATCATAATCGGTGCTTCATTTCTATTCTCAGGACCATACCAAATACCAAAAATATTACCGATTCTGTCGATATAAACCTCTAATCCGGATTCCTTCATCCAAGTGACAAATAAGTCCCGTCCTGCTTTGTCTGTATCTGAAGCGGCTAATCTCGTTAGTTTGTTGTCAGTGTCACGACCAATTCGACCAAGTTCTTGAAGACGGTTGAGTAGGCGGTCAGTGTTAATTGATAGATTTAAACTAGTTAATGGCATGTCCAGTTCCCTCTTTTCAAAATGTAAAATAAATTGAAAAAACTAGAATAAACAAGTCTGTAATAAATGAAAATTTTGATGATTAATATCTTTAAATGTAACAATTGTGTTAATATTAAGTTAATATCTATTAGAATAATACTATTATTGAATAGAAAAATATAAATATATTGAGGTTTTAGTTATGCAAATGAAAAACTTCATGATTGATGAAAGCTTAAAAGAACTTACCAAACATCATACAGTCGTAATGCCGATTGCATGTTATAAGACAACGATAAAACAAAATATACATGGCTATATTCCGCTTCATTGGCATGATGAAATTCAATTTGTGTTAATCGTAAAAGGGGAAGCCATTTTTCAAGTTAATGAAGATCAGATAGTAGTACGAGAAGGAGATGGCTTGTTTATAAATAGTGGGTGCCTGCATAAGGCACAAGAAAAAGACCGGTCAGGTTGTGTTTATATTTGCTTAAATATATCTCCTCATTTTGTTTTATCACAAGAACTCTATACGCCCTATGTAAAACCCTATATTCAAGCTACTAATTTCCCTTACTTATATGTAGATGCAAATCAGCTTTGGGGGAAAAACATTTTAAATGCAATTTTGGACATCCATCAATATATTGAGCAAAAACCACCTTACTATGAAATTGATGTTTCGATGCAATTAACATTAATTTGGAAAAACTTAATCGTTAATGGTATTCAACTTGAATATGTGCAGACTGAAATAATAAAGGGAAATAGAATGAAGCAAATGTTAAGTTATATACATCAACATTATGCAGAAAAAATTATGTTAGAGGATATTGCAAAGGCTGGACAGCTAAGCCGTTCTGAATGCTGTCGATATTTCAAGCGAATTTTAAATAGTACACCCTTAAATTATGTAACGGATTATCGAATTCAAAAGAGCTTATATTTACTACAGCACGGTGATTTTAATGTAACAGAAGTTGCTTATCTAGTTGGTTTTAATAGTACAAGCTATTTTATTGATTTATTCAGAAATTTCATGAACATGACTCCATTTGCATATAAAAAATTAAAGAAAAATAATCCACCCGAGTCATGAACTCGGGTGGATTATTTTTTTCATTAAATGTGACAACCTTTTTATCTACCACAACATTTTTTAAATTTCTTTCCGCTTCCACAAGGACAAGGATCGTTTCTTCCAACTTTTCGCTGTGAATTAAAATCTATAACATTATCATTACTTGTTGCTAACGGCAGTATACCTTTATTAATATCCTGCGACAATTCTACTGGAGAATATCCTTTAAGGAACCATTCTCTAGTGTTATTCATCAGGTGAACAACCTTCCCCATGAAACCCTGCAATGTGTCCAAATTATCGATTTCAAGAATGCTTTGCAAATATTTGAGGATATCGTTCGGGCTTTCCCCTAATTTTATAGCAAACACGCACTCTTCAACAATGCTATCGGCATCATTTCGGTTGATGTTGTAATTTTGAACGAGAAAGGAAACGAATTGTTGATAGCTATCATTTCGTTCGACGTAGCCAGGTTCTCCTGCTTTGAGCAGCTGGTCTTTTGTAAAAGGATAGTAGTCAAGACTTTTCCTGTTCGAATGTTCCTTTTTCACTTTTTCAGGGTCAAATACCCTTACATTTGAAAAGCCATGTCCGTCAATACGAACCTCATGATAAAAAGTAGATGCTTGGTTGATAATTGATAAATATTCTAGTGAATCGAATGGATCCGTTGTGTATTTTTCAAGCAACTCAATTAATTCGGGTACACTCAATGTCCCATAATAATATAGAAGTCCATGAGTCAGCTTAATCCATTCCGAATTTCGAGTAACGATTGACTTAACCTTTGAGCTGTCTTTGAGAGAGCTCAGTGGCTCTATTAAATCAGTTGGTATTACAAGTACCTTTTCCCCGCTAACTGTTCCTGTGAATATGAATCCACAAGCACGGAAATGCTTGATCTGATATTCTTCTAAATTCGGGGCTTTTAAATGTCCCCCATTTTTAATGATTTTCTGAATTAATTCCCATTGCTCTTTATCAAAAGTCATAATGACATTTTCTAATAAAGCCGGGATTTTCTCTTGAAAAAGATCTATTAAACCCGCTTTTTTTAAGCCACTAGCCTTTTTAATATTTAAGTGTTTCCGGATCGCATGGAGTTCATCCATAGTCAAGCTATTAAGGCTGTCATTTAAAGCAACAGGAATAGTTAACTCCTTCCAAAACCTATTGTCAGTTTTAACCTTTGCTTTCTTTTTCATATCTTTTAATTCTGCTAAAATATTTAGCATTTCCTTATTCAAATTACTATTCACTTTTTCACCTCTAACAAAACATTCCTAAATTTTCTTAGGAAAGAACAACAATTACTCAGTCTAAGAAAAATACACATCTTTATTTACGATTCTTACATGATTCCCTGTCTCCTTACAACTTTACAGCTAAATTCACTCTAATTCTACTGTCACACAAAAAAAATACTATTTAATTAATTCAAAAAATAACGTTATTTGTTTACTGCTCATTAATTAAAAATTAAAAGCTAAAAGAAAACGGGCTCCAAACCAGGTCGGTCACCTTTAAATTTTTTCTGAATATAATACGAAAATAAAATATTATAAGCGAAAGGAACATTCTATGTTGGAACTTAAAGTTAGCAGGTCTTTATTTTCACTTACGGAAGCAAGAATCGTTGAAATTCAGGCAGATATGGGAAGGAATATTGACTTAAGTCAGCTAGAGTTTCAATTTGGAGGAAAGAGTCTGTCTCAGTGGAGAAAATGGACAAGTGGGTCAAATTTCAACGGAGATCCCTTTATTACCATCATCGATAAACCTAAATTTATTGGAGAAACAGGGATTGTCAAAGTCACCTTAAAGTTTGATCTTCTATTTAATAGAGAGAGTCTGTCGGAGAGGTCCATTCGAACACAATATCAAAAGTTTATTGGAAATTATGAATTAGCTATGATTGACCCGCGATCAAAGATTAAGGCTTCTACCACTGTCCGGTTAAACGTCTATGACGAATTCCTCTTTTATCAAGAGTTGAAACCGGAAATTGACCGCATTTTTAAACAAGCTTCCCAAAAAAACAACCGTTATCTTAAATACGACAGTCTAGGAAAATCCGTACAGGGCAGAGACCTTCATTTTGTTATTTTGGCAAAAAATAAGGTTGTTGTTGACAAATATTTAAAAGTTACACTTCCGACAGCATTAGAAAATCCAGAAACTTTAATAAACAAACTAGAGTACGGATTTATAGGTGAGTATCAGATTCCAATTTGGTTTAATAATATTCATCCTGATGAAATTGAAGGACCCGATGCTCAAGTTGAATTATTAAGGAAATTTGCCTTGGAAGATAAGATCACAGTTCATACGGTTAAAAATGGCCGAAAAGAAACAGTCACCCTTAACGTGAATGAAGTTCTAAATGATGTCATTTTTCTATTCATGTTTACAAATAATCCTGATGGAAGAGTCGCAAATACGAGGAGAAATACAAATGGATTTGACTTAAATCGGGACAATCATTTTCAAACTCAACCTGAAACCATTCTTGTGACCCAGGCAATTGCCAAATGGACTCCCCTTTCCTTCTTGGATATGCATGGGTATGTTAGCACATTCTTGATCGAACCAACCACTCCTCCCCACAATCCAAACTATGAATATGATTTGCTTTACAACAATATGATCGGACAGGCTCGTTCCATGGGACAAGCGGGATTAGGTAATTCTGATTTTAGTTCCTATATCATTCCAGCACTTGATTATAAAAACGGATGGGACGACATGTCTGTCGGCTATACACCAATGTATGCCATGCTGCACGGATCGCTTGGTCATACAATCGAAATTCCGGCATTAAGTCAAGATGGTTTTCATGCGATGGTAGGTGTTGGGCTGGGAGCCGTTCTTTTTGTAAAAGAAAATAAAGATCAACTATATAAAAATCAGCTTGAAATCTTTAGGCGAGGTGTAAATGGGATAGATGATCGTGCAGTCGATAAGTATTTGGTTAATGCTTCCGGAAAACCCATTGGAAGATTTAGAAAAGGAAATAACAACTTCTTTCCCGATTATTATGTGATTCCAATTGATGCAAAACAACAAGAAAATAAACTGGAAGCTTATAAAATGGTCCAATATTTATTACGAAATGGTGTTAAGGTCGATAAATTAACAATAAAAACGAAAGTAAATGGTATCATTTATCCAAAAGGGACATTTATAGTGCCTTTGAAACAGGCGAAACGCGGTATAGCTAATGCCATGCTTTATAAAGGGGATGATGTTTCAGACTGGGGAGCCATGTATGATACAACTGTCGTCAATTTCCCAGATCTACGAGGATTTACGGTATTTGAAATCCGTAATGAAGATGCTTTTAATCAAAATGTTATTAGAATTAAGAATACCGGGCTTCCAAAAGGTAAAATAAAAACAAAAGCACTTTACCATGTGTTGACTAATACCGATAATGATACAATTAAACTAGTAAACTATTTTCTAAAAAATGGAGCCTTTGTTGGAAAGGCACTTGAAACAAGAGGAATAATAAATAAAGGCGATTTTATTGTCAAAACAAAAGATTTACAAACTTATGGCGAGAACTTTTTTTTCACTGCTAGATATATATATACTGCTATTCCTGTAAAAACAATGCAATTAAAGCAGCCGAAAGTGGCTGTCACTGGATCCGATCAATTGAAGTTTACAGTTCAGGAGCTTGGTTTCAAAATGGTCAAACAGGCTGATGCCGACGTCATTGTCAGCGATAGTAGCAGCATCATTACTTCGAATTTACCAGGTAAAACATTAGTGGGAATTGGATTAGATGCATTAAAAGCTGTCAAAGATAGAGGATTGCTGCCGGGCTTTAATATCAACTACACAAAAAATGGCCATGACGGCCTAGTCAAAGCAAAAATCAAGAACCATTTGATCACATCTGGCTATCAGACCGATGAGATTCTTTATACAACTTCTGGAATGTGGATTACGACTGTACCCGCAGGAGCCGAAATACTTGCTTCTTTTAGCAATAGTAATGATTTCTTTGTAGCTGGATGGTGGCCTGGACACGAAAAAGCAAAAGGACAAATCCTTGCCTTGACCCACACATTTAAAAAAACAACATTCATCCTTTTTGCCAACGACCTCGCCTCTAGAGCACACACACAGAACAGCTATCGCTTCATAGCCAATTCCATCTTTGATGCATAGGATAAAAGCCTGATTCCTACTGGCCTGGACAAAATTTACAAAGGTGTAAAAAAGCCTTCAACTGTTCATGTCTCCTTTAAGTAAAAAGTAAAGGAATAAAAAAGAGTCCGTAACACAAATTTTGTGAAAGGACTCTTTTGTCAATTGTTTAGCCTAACACTAATCAACAATTGAAATAACAGATGGCTTATTCAGAAAAGGCATTAGATTTGCGACTTCGGCTTGTAATTCTTGCCCTTCAGCCGAGGCTAAAGCTTCAGTCAATTCTTCTGGATTGTTAAATTGAAGGTATTAGGTAGATACTTGAGACGAATATAATCTATACAAAACAAGGAGCAGTAGACAAAGTGCTCCTTGTTTGATTAAGCTGCTTTTAAGATATTGATTATAGATTCCTATCTAATAATATTCCTGCTTGCTCTGCCATGACGTGAGGGGGATAAGGCATTCCATTCTTGAACCACCATTCCACTGACCCAACAATTGCCACTCCAAAAAATTGAACAATAAAATCCTCACTTAATCCGTAATTTTTCCCTTCTGTTACATTCACTTCATTCTTTAGCTCTTTTACGACATACTCAAGGAACCGATTACGAAATAAAGGGACTCCTTTGTTCGTCAACATTGTTGAAAAGAATAAAAAATTACTTTCAAAGTATTCGAACCATATTCGGTTCGCGTTTACAAAATCTATTTCAGATGCTGAATCGCACAAGTCCCGCAGCCTGTTAATATGTTCTTCAATGAGTTTATCTAGTAGATCAAATTTATCCATGTAATGGTGATAAATAGTTCTTCGTCCAACATTTGCCTTATCAGAAATATCCTGTATTGTAATTCGATCGAAATTTTTTTCAGACATCAATTCAATAAAAGCTTTTTTTATTGCTTCTTGGGATTTGAGTATTCTTCTATCCACCATAGACATTGTAAGAGTCACCAAACTTTCTTGAATATAAGTGCACAAGTTTAATCAAATTGTGCATTAAGGCACAAATCGTGGTTATTTGATTATTGAAGATAACCTGTTTTTATTTTAAATTATACACATATGCGCCATATTGCACCAATATGTATTTTTCTGATAACATCAAATTTATATACCTTCGAGATAATAGAAGAAAATTACATGAAAGAAGGGTTAGAAATGTCAAATATAGAAGGACTTACTCCCACATAAAGGATGATTGGGGATTTTGCACCAAAACTTGTTCTTGCAACAAACGTTAGGAAAGGAAGTTTGAAATAATAATGATTTATTTATTCATTTTTTTCGTTGTATTATGTGTTGTCTTTTCATTGTTCATTAACTTACATCCAGCATTCGGCGGGAACCCTAGTAAAGAACAAAAAGAAGTGTATGAGAAGCTAGATAATTATGTCAAAGGTAAATTTGTCAATCAGGTGCCAACAAAGTTGGATATGAGTCTATCTGATTACTTCTCTCTGATGAAGGAGTCTATTACAGGTGGTAAAGATCGCAATCCTGCCGGTCAAGTTTCTGTTTCAGAGATTGATTGGAACAAAATTAAAAGTGAAGAAGATAGTTTAACTTGGTTTGGGCATTCTGCTTTTTTACTCAGTATCGATAACAAAAAGATACTTGTAGACCCCATGCTGGGTAAAGTAGCTTCACCCGTTTCTTTTGCAGGAAGCAAACGCTACAGTGAAGATATGTTGCATATTATTGATAGAATGCCGCCTATTGATGCTGTCTTCATTACCCATGATCATTACGATCACCTAGATTATCCATCTATTCGAAAGCTGAAGGATAAGATCGGTCATTTCTTCGTTCCTTACGGTGTAAGTGCTCACTTGATCCGATGGGGAGTTGAAAAAGAAAAAATTACAGAATTTAATTGGTGGGATGAAACAGAGTTCCTAGGTTTAACGGTTGCATTCACTCCATCCAAACATTTCTCTGGAAGAGGACCTTTTAATCGAGATACGACATTATGGGGTGGTTGGGTCATTCTTGGTAAAGATACCCGTTTCTATACCAGTGGGGATGGTGGTTATGATGCACATTTCAAGGAAATCGGAAAAAAATACGGTCCTTTTGACATCACTTTAATTGAAGGCGGTCAATACGACCGACGTTGGTCTTGGGTTCATATGACACCCGAACAAGCTGTACAGGCCGATTTAGATGTAAATGGGAAGATTATGATGTTAATTCATTGGGGAGCTTTTACGCTTGCTTATCACGGTTGGACAGAACCTATAGAACG
The DNA here is from genome assembly GCF_008923245.1 of Cytobacillus depressus. GTDB lineage: Bacteria > Bacillota > Bacilli > Bacillales > Cytobacillaceae > Cytobacillus > Cytobacillus depressus. The sequence goes on along the minus strand of NZ_WBOS01000009.1, from coordinate 92,093 downwards.
CGCATTAATAGAGGCAAAGAAAGCAGAACGGAACCTCATAGCCCCTAAAATTGGTGAAACTGCTCGATTAACTGGAGAGCTATCTGTTCCTGTCTCATCATGGTGGAAAATGTAAATTGAGAAACACAGGGCATAGCTTAGATATGTTGATTTCTCGGTACGCGCAAACTAGAGCGCCTAAAAGTAATCTTGGTGCAGTGGACGTTGAGTTAACTACCGAGGAACTTAGAGATTTGAACGACACACTCTCGAATATAGAGATTTCTGATGATTGATACCCGGCAGATTCAAAATATGCAAATAGAACGGGTAACTAACCGGGAACGATACTTCAGTAACTCGCTAATTCCTCATCTCAAAACAAGATGGGGATTTTTCCATTAAATGGTGATACAGACTGAATTGTTGTTTCAAAACCCCGAGGAAGGTGTCTCACTCGAACAAATCATGGACCGTCTTGGTCATACCGACGATTAGATTACCAAAAATGTGTACCTTCACTTCACGCAAATAATGAAAAAAGAAGCCTCCCAAAAGTTCAGTGAACTTATGAGAAGCCTCGATTATTATCCTCAATGTTAGCAAAATGTTAGCAAACCACTCTCATCTTACCTAGGCACTTATTACATCATGCCGCCCGTAAGCTGAGAGTGTGTAATATCGTTAACTAGAGGTGAAAAAAGCGCGGTAAATCAACGTTTTGATATTGTTGGCTGTAACTTCTTTAACGGCAATTAACCGTTTCTTATGGGATTGCGTTAGCAAAATGTTAGCATCTTTTAAGGTTTCACATCTAAAACTTAAAGATGTTATAGATATAGATGCCGTTATTTCTTATACAGGACATTGGGCAGAAGACTCGAATACCGTCTTAATTAAGTACAAGTATTCCTGGAATTGAAATGATTGGTACTATTGAGGTATTTCAAGTTCAATCAAGTAAATAAAGAAATCAAAGCAGTTATACCTATAGTATTGCTGCTTTGATTTTTTTTATTGGAAAAACATTTCATTTTAAATGCTTTAAACGTATTGACATAGTTTTTCGGTTTATTTATAATTCTAAACGGTAATTTGAAATTAGCTAAGCTTGGCAGAGCATTAGCATAGAGGGATATTTGTTGCAGAAAGTATTAAGACGAACTCTTTAAACTTCAACTGCACTAATATCCTCTTCTTCCTCTGTGGTCTTCGCATAGTCTATCATTATTATAGTTTCATCATTCTCATTATTGATTGTAAAGTTACTATAATCTTTTTTAAGATCTCCTACTCGTACAGTCCGACCGATTTCAAAATCAGTGATATCAATTTCAATATTATCAGGGATATCATTTGCTTTAGCAGTTATATTCAATTCGTGAAGAAATTGTTTCACTATTCCCCCGGCTTTCTCGCCATTCGATGTTCCCTTTAGAATTACATTCACTTTAGTGTCGATTTCAGTGTGCTGATTAACTTGAAGGAAGTCTACATGAACTACTTCTTTTGTTATAGCTTTATTTTGATAATCTCTTAAAATAACGCTTGTTGATTTTCCATCAAGATTAAGAGATATTATGCCATTTCTACCAATAGCTTTTATCACTTTTAGTAAATCTGCGTTTTTAATAGAAATAGATTTTGTATTAATCTCCCTACCATAAACAACTGCAGGAATCTCTCCATTATTTTTCAATTTCCTCAAAGAACCTTTTTTAAAGTCTTTTCTTTCTTGAGCTACTAACGTATTCATTTTACTTCCACCCTTCTTTTTATTTGAATCTTAGACTTTCATTTTTATAGAAATGTCTAAAAATTACCTTACTATTCAAGTATACCTAATCAATTCTATTATTTCATTGAAAAGGCCCATTCAAAATAATTCTTGTTTCTTCATTAAATATTGGACTGGCACAAAGGTTGATAGGCATTTAATGGTTTTTAACAACAGAGCCGCAATTCACATGAAATATATTATAACTTTCCTTTTACAAATTTAAACAAAAAGCAACATTATTAAACAATAAAAACAGTTGATTATCAATATACAATTTATGTGATTTATAATGGAATAAAATCTAGTAACTTTTGTGCTCCTAAAATTACTAGACTTTTCGAGTGGCACAGTACTTTTTAAATAGGAAAAACAACCTAAAAATTTATTCTTCTAAAATAAAGTATTATATTTTCTCAATAAAATTTTTGTAGAGCGGATTTTTAACTGCCCCTGATTTTACGACAAGATATTAAGTACATTCAATTTACAATAAGCTTGTATTAAAATTTCTAGCATTTTGGGGGTGCAGTTTTTGACAAAACAGAAAAAGCAGAAATGGAAAAGGAATTTAGTGGTGATGACTGCCATAACCGGACTAGGGTTCTCTACATTTTATCCAAGCCTAAGTATTCCGGTTGCAGCGGTCGAAGAGCCTGACCTGCCGATTCCAGAGGAAGAATCGGTCTCAATTGTTCAACTTGTAGTACCAAATGATAAGGCAAAGGACAAGCTTCTTGAGCTTGGAATTGACCTTACCCACAGAATCGAAGCACACGACGGAGTCTATGAAGTGGATGCCGTTGTCACACCAACAGAAATTGTCATGTTAAAGACCTTTGGCATCAATGTAAAAGAGACCCTGATCACCGAAAATCAATGGAACACACGCGTGGCTGAGCGACAATCTGCTGTCCAGCTGCAAGCCAGTCTGGCAGCTTCCGAGGATACACTTAAAGTCCTTAGGGCAAACCATTTTAACAATCAATCAGGCACCTTCCTATATCTCGAAGTGAAATCAAGTGCCGGTGCGACTGCTAGCACAGCACTGAAAGCAACTTGGACCGAGAACGGTGAGGAAAAATCTGCTACACTTTCTAGATTGGTAGATTACGGTGAATATTTATATCACTATTTGCTTCTACCAGTTAGCGCCATTCCTTCATCTGTTAAAATTGAAAGTAATCTTGGAGGAACAGCCACGAGCACCATTACTGAATGGTTAGGGAAAGAGCCGAAACATCCAAAAACAGATTATGTTACGGATTTTGTTGACCACTATATGGCACCAAATGAATTATATGAACGTGCCGAAAAACTTGCAAAAGAATTCCCGAACTTGGTAGAAATCATTGATATGCCAAATAAAACAAATGGTTACAGACGTCTTGCCCAAGCAACTATCGGCGGCACGACGAATCTCGCAGTTGTTGTTTCCTCAAAAGCATGGGGGCATGAAGGCGGGAATGATGTATCGGTAGAATTCAAGAATCCGGGAACCAATAATGCACCAATAAAAGTGACTGTAGATGGTACCAAGATATTAGTAGATTTAGCTACTGATTCGTCAGGAAAGGCGACAAGTACTGCAGCACAAGTGGTTAAAGCACTGAATGAGAATGCTAGCCAACTTGTAACTGCGACTACATACCGCGGTAATACTGGTGCTGGTGTTGTCCCACCAACTACAAATGCTGTGATATTAACTGACGGCTTAAAAGCAGGGGAAGACGTTTCCCGTGATCCTTTTACAGTAAAAGCGATCCGGATCGGCAAGCATCGTGACGGTTCTAAACCAGGTGTTCTTGGATATGCTCAGGAGCATGCCCGTGAATGGGTGACCCCACTCGTAACAATCGAAACGGCGGAAAGACTACTGCGAAACTATAGTCAAGATAGTGAGACAAGAAAGCTTGTCGATAATCTTGATATATTCCTTGTACCTTCAGTAAACCCTGATGGTGCCAATTACAGCTTCAATGATTACAATATGCAGCGGAAGAATATGACCAATCACTGTGGTCCCACTGCCTCTGACCCTGGGTACCGCAATAATTGGGGAGTTGACCTTAACCGCAACCATTCTGTTGGTTCCGTTTTTGATGGTTATATTGGCGGAGGTACAAGTTGCACGGGAGAAACTTACGCTGGACCAGCTGAAAACTCTGAGCCTGAAGCAAGAAACCTTGTCTGGCTTGCTGACAAAAACCCAAATATTAAGTTTGCAATGAATATTCATAGTTATGGCGGCTACTTCATGTGGTCCCCTGGTGCTTACGATTCAAAACGTACAACACTGCCACGCCCATCAGCTGGTGAAGAAGCGTTTTACTGGGCAGCTTCTAATAACATCTTAAATGATATTCAAGACCACCGCGGAACGGTCATTCTACCTAGCCGTACAGGTCCAATTCCTGACGTACTATACTCTGCTGCAGGTAACTCTGCGGACTACCTATGGTATGAAAAGGGGATTTATGCCTGGAACTTCGAAGTAGGGGCAGATTTATGGAATAAGGATACAAAAAGATGGCAGGCAGTTGGATTCCAGCCAGCCTTTGTAGAAGGTCATGAAGAAGCAATGGAATTTGCCAATGGATTGATTGGCTTAATTAAAGTAGCCTACAACAGTTCAAAAGACCATCAGCCGCCTTCCTCAAAAGCTACACCTGGAAACGGTAAATACACAGGTCCGGTTGAAGTTAAGATTGAAACAAGTGAGCCAGCCACCATTTATTATACGCTTGACGGCAGCCGCCCTACCTTCCAATCAGCTAAAATTAATTTAAGCGGCACCCGCGAATTTGCAGAAACATTAAAAATTGAAAAGACAACAACCATCAATTATTTCGCCGTGGACGCCGCAGGAAACATTGAGAAAAACTACAATCCACTTGGTAATGGGAAAAACTATAATTCTGTAACGCTTACAATAAACTAACGGTTTGCAAGGGGTTGGCCTTACGGGGTCAACTCCTTTTTCATTTTCCAATTTTCTAAAATAATGCAATAACATATATCTTTTGGGCAATTCGCCTAGGACTGGCTTAAACATATGGGCGCAATGGCGTCAAGATTAGTAGCGTAAGAGCTCGAGAAAAGGAAATGAAGCATTTTATTAATGTATGGGGGCCGTATGCTATAAGCCGCATAACTAAGAAAATGTATGAGGAAAGGATCCTGAAATTAAACGAGAAATACAGCTAAAATAAATGGCACGGGAAAATCAACATTATTAAATATTACAACCTGCTCACAATCATTCAGTAGTACTAGTCATAATACGACAAAACCTCCCATTGAAGACGTTTAAACTATGACTATATAATTAACTTGATTGTTAAATAGGGAGGGGAACGATTTTGAAAAAGGGTACGAAGATTGTAGGTACAACAATTCTTATTGGAAGTTTATTGGCAGCTTCACACTCTGCTTTTGCAGAGACAAGGGACAATCCATCCCAACAAGCCTTTGACAACAAGGTTGTAAAACGCATTGATGTCGATCGTATTTATGAAAATGTTTCTTATTTGGCAGAGACCATCGGCCCGCGTGTAGCCGGCACAGCAAAGGAAGACCAAACGGTAGAGTACATAGCAAATCAATTTAAGCAATATGGCTTCAATAATGTGGAGATCCAGCCATTTAAAATTGTATCCAGCTACAACAGACCAACGACAGCCTCTTTTTCTGTAAATGGAACGAGTTATCAGGTAACGGCTTTTGGTTACTCGCAAAATACACCATCCGGCGGAATGAGCAGTGAGTTGGTATATGTTGGACTTGGAAGTGAAGCTGAAGTGGCTGGAAAAGATGTATCCCGAAAAATTGCTTTGGTTCATCGAGGCGGAGGAATTCCCTTTGCAACAAAAATGTCAAATGCCAAAAATGCCGGGGCAAGCGGAGTCATTATTATCAACGATGTGGCAGGATTACCCACGTCAAACCTTGCAGCTGATGAATCGAATCTTCCAACCTTATTCATGACCAAAGCAGAGGGGGACGCATTAGTTTCTACTTTGGGACAAACAGCTCTTACCGGCACAATGCGAATTGAAGGTGCGAAGTTTACCATGGCAACCTCCTATAATGTCATTGCCACCAAAAAACCGCAAGCCAATAATGATACAAAGCAAATTATCATGGTTGGAGCTCATCATGATTCCGTTGCAGTTGGTACAGGCGCGAGTGACAACGCATCAGGAACGTCTGTTTTATTGGAGTTAGCTAGAGTACTGGCAAACACCCCTACTGATACCGAAATTCGTTTTATTACGTTTGGTGCAGAAGAAAGAGGTTTGCTAGGATCCTATCATTATACTAAGCAGCTTTCCAAGGATGAAATTAACCGTACGGTTGCAATGTTTAATATGGACATGGTAGGAAGCAAAAATGCCGGGGAATTTGCAATGTTTACAGTAGATGGCAAGCCGAACACCGTCACAACTTTAGGAAATTCGGCCGGAACTCGATTGTATGAAGCGATTTCGTATAACCAAGTCGGAAGGAGTGACCACCAGCCATTCACAGAGGTTGGCATTCCGGCAGCTGTCTTTTCGTATGCTCCCCTAGAACCAGAATACCATTCTCCTAATGATAAAATTGAATTAATAAGCAAAGAAAAACTATTAAAAACAGCTCAAGTACTAGGCGCGGCCATCTATCAGGCAGCCCGTCCTGATACACCGGCTTTAGAACGTTCTAAGGTAGCCCCTATACCTATAGAAGCTAAGTTTGATGGGGATCTACACCTTTAATATCTAATTGGAAGCTGTTGCGAACATTTGTAGCAACAGCTTCATTCATTTTCAATTGCATTTTGTTTTAAGTAACGCCGACTCTTTATGGAAGGTAAATCGAAACCGCGTGTCCATTAACAACATTGTTTAACAAAGCCATTTCATTAAAAAATGCTGATCCCCGCTCCATTTATATGCTAACGAGTCTGGGATCAGGACCAATTTATTCAGTGTCCTAGAATCTTTCTTCTAGCTCTTTTTGATATTGTGCAGCGGATAATAATTTCAATCCTCTTAGCGTCGCCATTTGTTCATCGAGCATCGCTAATGCCTCATCTTTTCTGCCAAGACGGACTTTTTCCTCCATCTCAAGCCACGAAATATAGATTGGATCTTTAAGATGAGATTTGAATTTCTTATATGCCTCTTCATCCTTTTCTTCAAGCGCAATTGCCGCACTATAGTACCATTTATATACGGAATTCCTTAACTGTGGAAGGAGTGCTTTCGCATCCGTGAACCTCTCCTGCTTTACTAACAGCATAATCTTATCGATATTTTTTAGTTGCTTTGAACGAATTCGTTCAATCGACTTTTCAGCGACTTGCATATCCCCATTGAACATATGGTAAATAAATTGATAATGTGATTGTTTCGACTTTCTTAAAAACCTCATGATCTTTTTGAGATCTTTTTCGAACAGAATCGGATAGAATAAAATATAAAGAATGACAAATACGAACAGAATAAAAACGATATTAACAATCCATTGGGGAGCACCAACGAACCCCATTAATAGAGCTATAAAAAACAAAAGGATATACAGCCAGATTATTTTAATCAAATGAAATCCTCCCTAACATTGCTGAACATATCTACTTATAAATAATCGGGCTTTTTCAACGAGCCTCTCTTATTGTATATTGTTATACTCCAATATTAAAGTTTAATATAGTATTTTTATAATTAATCCATTAAGCATCCTATAAAATTAAACAAAAGAAAAATAGCCTTCCCGAAAAGAGAAGACTATTTTTCTTTTGTTTCGACCTTATTATAAAAATGTCTCTGTTTAGTAACCTAATTTCCTTTATTAATGTGTTTTACATTTATCGTAAAGGCCTTTTTCTTTCAGTACTTTAATCAATGTTTTACCCATGACTGATGGTGTAGGAGCAACTTCAATTCCACATTCGTTCATGACGCGGATTTTCTCATCTGCCGTACCTTTACCGCCTGAAATGATCGCACCTGCGTGGCCCATACGTTTTCCTGGAGGAGCAGTTTGTCCACCAATAAATCCGACTACAGGCTTCGTCATATTCGCTTTCACCCATTCAGCGGCTTCTTCTTCAGCTGTACCGCCAATCTCCCCTATCATAATAACCGCATATGTTTCAGGGTCTTCATTAAATGCTTTTAACACATCGATGAAGTTTGTTCCATTAACAGGATCGCCCCCGATACCAACAGCAGTAGTTTGGCCAATACCAGCTGTCGTTAATTGGTGTACTGCTTCATAGGTTAGCGTTCCAGAACGTGAAACAACTCCCACATGACCTTTCTTATGAATATAACCTGGCATTATACCAATCTTACATTCGTCTGCTGTGATGACACCTGGGCAGTTCGGTCCTATTAGGCGAGTTTTCTTGCCCTCCATATAGCGTTTTACCTTCACCATATCTAGTACAGGAATATGCTCTGTGATACAGATTGTAAGTTCAAGTTCTGCATCAACCGCTTCTAAAATCGCATCCGCGGCAAATGGAGCTGGAACATAAATTACTGAAGCTGTTGCCCCAGTAGACTTTACAGCATCCTCAACCGTATTGAAAACAGGTACACCTTCGACTTCTGTTCCTCCTTTTCCAGGAGTGACACCACCAACAATCTGTGTACCATATTCAAGCATTTGTTTCGTATGAAAGAGGGCTGTTGCCCCTGTAATTCCTTGTACGATTACTTTAGTATCTTTATTAATAAATACGCTCATTATGATTCCTCCTTTACTTTTTCGCCTAACCAACTAATGAAACAATTTTTTGTGCACCGTCAGCCATAGAATCTGCTGCAATAATATCAATATCTGATTCAGCAAGAATTTTCTTGCCTAAATCAACATTTGTTCCTTCTAAACGAACAACTAAAGGCACCTTTAAGCCTACTTGTTTTGCGGCTTCTACAACGCCTGTTGCGATGACATCACATTTCATGATTCCGCCAAAGATATTCACAAAGATTCCTTTAACGCTTTCATCAGACAGAATAATTTTGAAGGCTTCTGTTACTTTCTCAGCTGTTGCACCGCCACCAACATCAAGGAAGTTAGCGGGATCGCCGCCATAGTGCTTAACGATATCCATTGTCGCCATCGCAAGTCCCGCACCATTCACCATGCACCCAATATTTCCATCTAATGAAATATAGCTTAAGTCATACTTGGAAGCTTCAATTTCTTTCGGATCTTCTTCATCTAAGTCACGTAATTCAATAATATCTTTCTGACGATAGAGAGCATTAGAGTCAAAGTTTAATTTTGCATCTAAGGCAATAACTTTACCGTCGCCAGTAATGACTAGCGGATTAATTTCTGCAATAGAGCAGTCCTTCTCGATATAAGCTTGATATAAGCCCATCATAAATTTAACAGCCTGTCCAACTAGTTTGTTTGGAATATTAATATTAAAAGCTATTCGACGAGCCTGAAAAGGAGTTAAGCCAACAACTGGATCGATTTCTTCCTTAAAAATCTTCTCAGGTGTTTTTTCAGCTACTTCCTCAATTTCTGTTCCACCCTCTTCAGAAGCCATAAGAACGACGCGTGAAGTGGCACGGTCCAATACTAGGCCAACATAGTACTCTTTTTGAATATCACAGCCTTCTTCAATGAGAAGACGCTTGACTTCTTTCCCTTCTGGCCCTGTTTGATGTGTAACAAGTGTTTTTCCTAAAATCTCGGTCGCATACAAACGTACTTCTTCTAAATTTTTAGCAACCTTTACACCGCCAGCCTTACCACGGCCACCTGCATGAATTTGTGCTTTCACCACACATACTTCAGTACCTAGTTCTTTTGCTGCTTCAACTGCCTCTTCAACTGTAAAAGCAACTCTTCCGTTCGGAACCATAACTCCATATTGTCTAAGGACTTCTTTTCCTTGATACTCATGAATATTCATATTACTCCTCCTCTAATTTAGAAAGTCTTATATTTATACTTGGAAGCTATTCCAATTGTCGGATAATAGCTTCCTAATTTTCCTATTATCAAAAAACATAGGGTGGGAATCAGAACGCGATCCTGATGCCCGTTTCACCAAAAGAATCGTAGAGTGGGAATTAGAATCCAATCCTCATGCCCTTTTTACCCTTCTAATAGTAATTTTTCAGGGTCTTCGAGAAGCTGCTTCACTTTTACTAGAAAGCCGACTGCTTCTTTTCCATCAACAATGCGATGGTCATAAGAAAGAGCGATATACATCATCGGTCTATTCTCAATTGTTTCATTATCTATTGCAACAGGTCGGTTTTGGATTGAATGCATGCCCAAAATTCCAACTTGTGGCGCATTTAATATTGGTGTAGATAATAATGAACCAAATGTGCCCCCATTTGTGATTGTAAACGTTCCACCTTGCATATCCGCTAATGTAAGCTTAGAATCTCTCGCTTTCTTTGCTAAATCACCAATTCCCTTTTCAATCTCAGCAAAGTTTAAACGATCGGCATCTCTTACAACAGGAACGACTAATCCTCCGTCAGTAGAAACAGCGACACCAATATCATAGAAGTTTTTCTTGACAATTTCATCGCCATCAATTTCTGCATTCAGTAAAGGATAGGCTTTTAACGCACCAACAACTGCTTTCGTAAAGAAGGACATGAATCCTAATTTCACATCATATTGTTTTAAGAAATCATCTTTTCTTTTCTTTCTTAAATTCATAATGGCAGTCATATCGATCTCATTAAATGTTGTTAACATCGCCGCGGTATGTTGGACTTCTACAAGTCGCTTAGCAATCGTTTGGCGTCTGCGAGACATTTTAATTCTCTCGACTGGTTTACTATCTGAAATAGTCGGCTGTTGTACTGCAGGTGTAGCTGCTGGAGCTGGTTTTGCTGCAGGCGCTTGTTTTACCGGCTCATAATTAGATACATCCTGTTTACGCACTCTGCCTAATGGATCAGCTGAAGCAACTTGATTTAAATCAATGCCGTGCTCTCTCGCATATTTTCTTGCAGCAGGAGAAGCAATTACATCACTTGATGCAGCAGGTGTTGGCTCTGATTTTTCTTCGGATACCTCCTTTGATTCACTTTGACCGCTTTCAGAAGGTGAAGGAGTGCTGCTCTGGCTGCCTTCGCCAACAATCGCAACCGTTTCCCCTACATTTACAGTGTCACCTTCTTCTTTCAATTTTTCTTGCAATACCCCATCGTACTCAGAAATAATCTCTACATTTACTTTGTCTGTTTCAAGCTCTAGTATATAATCACCTTTTGCTATCGTTTCACCAGGCTGCTTTAGCCATTGTGCAATGGTACCCTCTGTAATCGATTCTGCTAATTCAGGAATTTTGATCTCTGACATTTTTCTGCACATCCCCTTTTGTAAATGTCTAGTTCATTGAACTTACTTTTTCTTTTGCTAGTGTAAAAACATTGTTAATAATTCTTTGTTGTTCTTTCTTATGAACAACCGGATCTCCTTCAGAAGGACTCGCCATTTCCGGGCGGCCGTTATAGGAAACTTGTATATCATTTGGTAACAATTGTTGTAAGCGTGTAGCAATATATGTCCATGCGCCCATATTTTTAGGTTCTTCTTGAGTCCAGATAATTTCTTTAAGATTTTTATATTTTTTTAATAGATTCTTAATTTCCTGTTCTGGGAAAGGATATATTTCTTCGATTCGAATGATATCTAACCATTTGAATTGTTCAACATCTGTTAAATGATCAGATAGCTCAACTGCTAAGCGGCCACTAGTAAATACAATTCTCTCCACTTGTTCAGGTTCTTTACCTAAACCTGGTTGCTCAATAATCGGCTGGAATTCTCCATTCGTGAATTCTTCCAGATAAGATGCGGCTGAAGCATGGCGTAATAAGCTTTTCGGTGCCATTAATACAAGCGGTTTTACTTCATCTGAAAGAAGCATAGCAGCCTGCCTTCTTAAAATATGAAAATATTGAGCAGAAGAAGAAAGATTCGCTACAGACCAATTATTCTCAGCAGCAAGCTGGAGAAAACGTTCTAATCTTGCACTTGAATGTTCAGGGCCTTGACCCTCATAGCCATGCGGTAATAACATCACAACCCCTGATGTTTGTCCCCATTTCGCTTTCCCCGGCGAAATAAACTGGTCTAAAATAATTTGTGCTCCGTTTGCAAAATCTCCAAATTGCGCTTCCCATAATACGAGTGTCTCAGGTGAAATCACATTATAGCCATATTCAAAGCCTAAAATGGCTGCTTCAGATAAAACGCTATTATGGATAGCAAAGGATGCATTTGAAGTGCTAAGTGTATGCATTGGGCAATATTTCTCCCCCGTTTTTTCATCTGACAGTACTAGATTCCGATGGGAGAAAGTTCCACGCTCAGAATCTTGGCCCGTCAACCGAATCGGAGAGCCATCCTGCAAAATAGTTGCGAAAGCTAATGCTTCTGCATGTGCCCAATCAACTTTCCCTTTGTTCTTAAAAACATCAAGCCTGCGTTCTAAAATTCTTTTCAGTTTTCCAAACACATTGAAGTTTTCCGGCCACTCTAAAATCTCCTGATTGATTTTCGTTAAGGACGCCTTATCAACAGTCGTATCAACTTTGGCAACATCTTTATTTGCAAATGCTAACATATCTTCAAGACTCTTAATTTCTTCTTGGTTTTTATCGATATTTTCATAGGCTTTTGCAAATTTTCCGAATGTATTCGTTTCAATGGCAGCTATTTGTTCTTCTGTTAAGGACTTTTCATTTAATAGCTGTTGCTTATAAATTCCTGTAATTGTCGGATGTTTACGGACGATTTGGTAAGTAACTGGATTCGTAGCCATTGGTTCATCCATTTCGTTATGGCCAAGTCTTCTGTAACCAATTAAATCGATTAATATATCTTTGTTAAAAGTTTGGCGATACTCAAAAGCCAAGCGAATGAGGGAAAGAGTCGCCTCAGGAGCATCCGCATTTACATGGAAAATCGGAATATGAAATCCTTTCGCCATATCACTTGAATATCTAGTAGACCTGGAATCTTCACTTTCCGTAGTGAAACCAATTCTATTGTTCGCAATAATATGAATAGTTCCCCCGGTTTGATAAGCAGCTGTACTTGAATAGTTAAGCGTTTCAGCTACTACTCCTTGTCCTGGAAAAGCCGCATCTCCATGCACTAAAACAGCTAACGCTTTTGTTACATCCTGTTTTGGATATCCTTTTTCAGAGCGATCCTCCTGAGCAGCTCTTGTATAGCCTTCTACTACTGTTCCCGCAACCTCTAAATGACTTGGGTTATACGCTAATGTTACTTTAATGTCTTTATCATTGATTCGTCTTTTCTTTACATCACCAGCATGATACTTTACATCACCAGTTGTACTTAATGTTCGATTTCGATCGAATTCATTTGGCTCCCATTTCGAATGCTGGAATTGTGAAAAAATCGCTTCATATGGTTTTTCTAACACATGGGCAAGCACATTTAGCCGCCCTCTATGAGCCATAGAAATCATCACGTCTTGCATGCCATCCTCTGCACCTAAAGCTACGATTTCATTAATAGCAGGAACTAATGTTTCCAATCCTTCAACGGAAAAACGCTTTTGTCCTACATATGTTTTTTGTAGAAATTGCTCAAAGCCCTCTGCTTCATACAAATTTGTTAATAGAGCTGTTTTTTGTGCTTCCACTAATTCTTTATTAAGAAACCCAGTTTCAATTTTGCTTTGCAGCCATTTTCTTTCTTCTGGATCAATATGCTGAATTTCTACCCCAACAAAGCCTGTGTATACTTGTTTTAAATATTGAATGGCTTCTAAACCATCAGATAATTTGCCGCTCATTTCCGGACAAATCATTTCTACTGGGATTTCTCTTACATCATTTTCTGTTAGCCCATAGGTAGACAAAGAAAACATGTCAGTCGCTTCTTGCTTCTCTAATGGATAAATATCTGCTTTTAAATGACCCATTGCACGGATGTTTTCAGCCAACTTTAATACATTAACGAGCGCTTTCATTTTATTTAAAATATATGAAGGCGATACATTTTGCTGAGACTGCTCGGTATAGTTACCATCTTGCAGTTCAGGGGCTCCCCATTTGGCAAACATCGCTCTTAAGCTCTCATCTACTAATGACATATCTTCTAAATACAAATCATACTGTTCTAATAAATATCCAAGATTTGGGCCATGGAAGTCACTCCATGGATTTCCTTTATATGTTTCTTGCATCTATTTTCCCTCCTAAAATTGTAGGCAAATAGTTTTACAATTTATATAACTTATATGGCAATTCCAGTCTTCTTTTTATAGTAATCCAACCCATTTCCAATAAGTTAAGCTGAAAATGATAATTAAGATATAGCCAATGATTGTAATTGGAAGACCAGATTTTAATAGATCTTTCGATGTAAATGTGCCCGTACCATATGCAAGCATATTTTGAGGTGCACTTACCGGTAATAAGAAACCAAAGCTAATCACGAATTGCTGAATTAATACAAGCCCCGGACCATTAAAGGATGTAGGCCCCATTGCGGTAACAAGGGCAATAACAATCGGGATAAAAGCCGATGACAAGCTTGTTGCACTTGCAAAACCTAAATGAATTAAGATGTTAAATAAAGAAAGAATCATAATAACGTAAACAAGCGGCATACTTGTTAAGCCTAAAGCTTCTAATGTAACCGATGATAGCCACTGTGCACCTTGTGTATCTAATAATACTGTTCCTAATGAAATTCCGATTGCGAAAACGACTAAAGTGCCCCATGGAATTTTACTTTCGACTTCTTTCCATGTATAAATTCCTATTCCAGGTAAAAGCATGATCGCTACAGCAATAAGTGTAACGGTCGTCGAATCGAATGGATGAAGAATTCCCTCGGTTGACCAGAAGAACAGTAATAGCACTGAAATAATAATTAGTTTTAATTCCTTAGATGTCAGCTTTCCTAATTCGGCCAGCTTACTGACAATTACTTCTTTTCCACCTGGTAATTCTGATACTTCAGGCTTGATGAGTCTAATCATGACAAAGAAAAGAACGATTGACATTAGCAAGGACCATGGTGCAGCATAAATGAACCAATTACCCCAAGTTATATTTGAACCAAATGCTTTTTCCATAAATCCTAAGGCGACCATATTTTGTGCCGCACTTGTTTTGATCCCTATATTCCAAATAGAGATGGCTTGAACAGCCGTAATCATCAATAAAGCCGCGAATCTACTATTTTTTTGTAATCCGAATGCAGCAATCATCCCCATTAGGATTGGAACGGTTGTACCAGCCCGTGCAGTTGCACTAGGTACGAATAAGGCAAGAACGATACTTACAAGTATAGTTCCAATGATAAGGCTATTCGTTTTCGTCCCAACCTTAGACATAATGAAGAGCGCTACACGCTTATGCAAGCCTGTTATCTCCATTGCTGCAGCGATAAATAATGCTCCTCCGACAAGCCCAACTGCTGATGAGCTAAATCCGCCTAAGGCCAATTTTAATGCTCCTTGACTCGTATATAGTGTTGAAGGATTATCGATTGTCGGAGCCAAGCCAATAGAAATGGTAATGAGACCGACAATAATGGCGGCGCTTACAGGAAACGACACAGCCTCTGTCACCCAAAGAATGACTGCCAAAGCCAAAATAGCTAAAGCCCTTTGACCAGCGATTGGCAGACTATCAGGATTTGGAAGCAAAATAATGATGAGAAAAGCAACAAATGCTAGAAGAATAGATATAACTCTTTTTTTCTCCAATAGAAGTCCCCTCCCCTTTCTCTCTACATCATTATTGTAATATACAAACCTAGTATGAAATCGATTTATAAAGTTTCGAAACGCTTACATTAATTACATAAGTCGATAACATGAACAGCCAAATAGAAAAAGCTGTCATTTGACAGCTTTTATTATTTAACAATATGGATAGGATTTCCCAATGCCAACTCCGCCGTTTCCATAACAATTTCTCCTAGCGTAGGATGAGCATGAATGGTTAAAGCAAGATCTTCAGCCGTTAAACCAGTTTCAATAGCGAGAGTTATTTCAGCAATCATATCCGAAGCATTCGGACCGATAATTTGTCCGCCAATAACCATGTCATTATCTGCTCTTGTAACAAGCTGGACAAAACCTTCTATCTGATTAAGAGCGATGGCTCTACCGTTAGCAGCGAATGGAAATTTGGAAACTTTCGTATCAATTCCGGCCTTTTTTGCACTTTCTTCGGAATGACCAACAACAGCAATTTCTGGTTCTGAGAATACGACAGCAGGTATACATGTATAATCTACAATTGCTTTTTCTCCCGCAATCGCTTCAGCAGCTACTTTTCCTTCATATGAAGCTTTATGAGCAAGCTGCGGTCCTGAAATTATGTCCCCTATCGCATAAATATGAGGGATGGAAGTTCGGCATTGGTTATCAGTTTTTATCAAACCCTTTTCATCTATTTCTACACCGGCCTCTGTTAAACCGATCTTGTCTGTATTAGGTTTTCTACCAACACTTACAAGCAAATAGTCCGCTTCAAATATTCTTTTTTCTCCATTAATTTCACAAGTAACCTCGACACCATTGTCAGTTTCCTTCGCACCTTCTACGAACGCCTTTGTATAGATGTCAACCCCTTTTTTCTTAAGATTCCGTTTGACTATAGAGGTTGCTTTATTATCGATGCCAATTAGAATATCACTTTGTCCTTCTAATATTGTTACATTCACGCCAAAATTAGCGTAAGCTCCAACAAGTTCTACACCAATCACACCGCCACCAACAACGAGTAAACTTTTAGGAATCCCCTTTAAGTTTAGTGCCCCTGTAGAGTCGATAATTCTATTGGAAAATTTCATTGTCGGAAGTTCAAACGGACGCGATCCTGTTGCAATAATCGCATGTTTAAAGTGGATGTTTTTTTCTCCTTCTACACTATTAATCTTTACAGTATTAGCATCCACAAATGTAGCTGTTCCCTTTACAATTTCGACTTTATTCCCTTTTAAGAGCATGCCAACTCCAGCTGTTAGCTTATTGACAACGCTTTCTTTGAAAGCTTGAACTTTTGAAAAATCGACTTCAACCTTAGGTACAGAAAGACCGAACACATCTAAATTTTGTGCTTGATGATAATGATGGCCAGCTGTTATCAATGCTTTAGAAGGAATACAGCCGACATTTAAACAAACACCGCCTAAGTTTTCTTTTTCTACAATCGTCACTTTTTGTCCGAGCTGTGCAGCCCGAATCGCTGCTACATATCCCCCGGGTCCTGCTCCAATTACTATTGTGTCTGTCGAATGAAGATTATCTCCCATTTCTTTTCCCCCTCCAAAATGTCCAAATTGTCATATGAATCATACCCCCTCAATGTAAACAATAAATACTTACATTTCTATATTAAGAAAGTAAAGAAAGGTTTTTGTAATTATTGAAAGTGATACGCATTAACCTATTTTTTAAAAAACTTTATACAGTTCTAATAGATTCACAATCAGTAAATATTTTTTCAAAATTGTAAATCTATCATCTACATAAATACAGTTCAAAAGCATTATTCTGCTCTGCCATTTTACGGAAAATAAAAAATATATTTAAATTTCCACTTTTTAACTATGCAATTGTATATGTAAAAATAGGAATAATTTATTATTTATGGAATTCACATACTGATTTTTACCTATTTATTCACATTTACACATTATTAGCCTTTTATTAAAACTGATTTAACACTCAAGATCTATGCTAGGTTTGTACAATACTTTAGGAGGGAATTTGAATGAATAAGAAATCTATTAAAAAGAAACTGATCCCGTTTGCTGTAGTATCGTCAATCGCAATTGGAAGTCTTGTTGGAAGCTTTTCGGCTTCAGCAGCAGATTCAAAGTCTAATAATGGTCAAAATAATGGAAAAGCCCAAAATGTTATTTTTATGGTTCCAGATGGATATTCTGCTTCATATGCAACTAACTACCGTTTGTATAAAGGTGAAGAATCTATATTAGATTCCATGCTGGTTGGGATGCATCGTACATATTCCGCAAATTCAGAAATAACGGACTCTGCAGCAGCTGGTACAGCAATGGCAACAGGAGTCAAAACAAATAATGGCATGATCAGCACAACTCCAGACGGCAAAGAGTTAAAAACTATTCTTGAAGCGGCTGAAGAAACTGGTAAATCATCAGGTTTAGTAGCTACATCAACAATCACTCATGCAACTCCTGCTGTATTTGCTTCCCACGTTGCTTCACGTGCAAATGAAGCTGATATCGCACCTCAATTCCTTGAAAATGGGGTTGATGTCATTCTTGGGGGCGGAAAAAAGTATTTCCCTGAGTCCTTATTAAATGAGGCAAAAGTACAGGGCTATCAATTTGTCTCTAATAAAGAAGAACTTACTAATGTGAAAAAATCAGACAAGCTAATCGGGCTATTCGCTGAAGATGGCATGGCACCAGAGCTTGATCGTGATGAGACCAATCAACCAAGCCTTGCAGACATGACAGAATCAGCATTAGATGTACTTAAGAAAGATAAGGACGGTTTCTTCTTAATGGTTGAAGGCAGCCAAATTGATTGGGCAGGTCATGCTAATGATGCTGCTTGGGCAATGAAGGATAGTGAAGCGTTTGAAGAGGCTGTTACAAAAGCCGTTGAATTTGCGAAAAAGGATGGTAACACATTAGTAGTCGTTGCTGGCGATCATGATACTGGCGGCATGTCAGTCGGCGGATATGGCAAGGGGGATGCAAAACTAGAGGTATTGCGTCAAGTTACAGCAACTGGCGATTTTATGGAAAGCAAACTAAATGCTGACCGCAGTAATGTTAAAGACATCATTAAACAATATACAAACCTTGACTTAAGTGATGCTGAAGCAGAAAGAATTAAGACAGCAAAAAGTCCATCTATGACTATAAATCAGATCGTTTCTGAGCGTGCAATCGTAGGGTGGTCTAGCACTGGACATACAGGTACAGATGTTCCGTTATATGCATTCGGACCAGGCTCTGATTTATTTAGAGGGTTGCATGAAAATACTGATCTTCCTGTCTTAATGGCAGAAGCTATGAAGATTAAGTTTTCTCCTGAAAAGTAATATAATTAATTATTTTTTCACCTAAAATACAAAAGGAGCTGTGGAAAAAACAGCTCCTTTCATTTACTTTTAAGATGAATAATCACAAAACAATAAAAATCCCAGTCTATTTAATGTGAAATGTTTGACCCTGTTTATAAAAATGGCGTAATTAAATGCTCTTTCTCACGGTCAGTATAAAATACAGTAATCGGTCTCCCGACTGCCAAATACTTTAATTCTTCCCGTAAATAGCCAATCTCATTTAAAAAATTTAAATATTTCTTAGTTGAGATTCGTGATAAATCAACTTCTTTTGCAATATCCTCTGTCGAAAAATCTCCCTTTTGATCACTTACAATTAGAAGAATTCTTTTTAATGTTATTTTTGATAACCCCTTTGGTACTATTGCAACAAATTTCTTATTATCAGGAATGAAAGGTGACGGACCTCTTTCATTTATTAAAATTTGATCTAGCATATCCTGATCTGCTTTTTCTAGCTCTGTCGTTAATGAATGATATTGAAGAAACTTCTCTATAGCCATTTTAAATCTTTCATATGAAAAGGGTTTAATTAAGAAATCAATCACACCATATTCTAACGATTTCTTAATTGTAGGTATATCATGAGCAGCTGTAATCATAATAATTGGTACTGAAAGCTGTTTTTGACGCACCTCTTGTAGAAAATCAATTCCAGTTTCTCCAGGTAAGTAAACATCAAGTAAAATTAAATCTGGTATATCCTTATTAAGTACATTCCATAATTCATCAATTCTACCGACAGTTGCAATAATTTGAAAACCGCCGAAACGCTCAAGATATTGTTGATTGATCATGGCAACCATTGGGTCATCTTCAACGATGATGACTTTAATCATTTAAGCTCCTCCATTTATATGGCACTTCAATTCGAAAATTACTTCCGTTCCCTACTTCTGATTGTACATCAACAATCCCTTGATATTGTTTGACAATGGATTGAACGGCATCCAACCCATACCCTCGCGTTCCGCCCTTTGTCGAAAATCCTCTTTCAAATATCTTTTCAATTAGCCCCTCATCTATACCGGCGCCTGAATCTTGTACTTCAAACAAGATCACTTCCTCTTCTTCATCATAATGCAGAAAAAGCGACACTTGTTTTTCCTTTGAATTTGCTACAGCATCTTTCGCATTATCTAGTAAGACTCCCATCGATAATAGCAAATCATGAAGCATCTCACCCATTTTCATATTCGGAAAATGAGAATCTGAATCAATCGTTAACTTTACACCTTGCTCCTTTAATTCACTCGTTTTTCCTAGTAAGAAACCTGCAACTGCCGGGCTTTTTATTTTATCAGTTACAAATCCAACTTCTCGGTGATAATCAGCATTTAAAACGCGAATAAAGTGAGCAACATCATCAAATTTCTTCAATTCAATTAATCCTAGAATGGTATGTAATTGATTCATAAATTTATGGTTTTGCGCACGCAAGGAATCAATAAATTGTTCTGTTCCACTTAGTTGACGAATAAGCTGCTGCATTTCAGATTGATCACGTAAAGTGGCAACCGCTCCATATATCTCATCATTTATATAAATGACCTTAATATTGACGATTAGCTCAGATTGATTAACGACTACTACTTGATTGGAAATTGATTTGCCTGTCGTGAATACTTCATTAAAAAACAAAGAAAAAATGTCCTTATCGAGGTACGCATCTTTCTTGTAATCACCAGTAAACTTCGCCTTTTCCATAAGTTTAGTAAAATTCAAATTATGTAAAAGGATTCTTTGATCTGGGGTTACAGCAATAATCCCCTCACTTACTGAATCGATAATGATATCACGTTCTTGTATATTTGCTACGATCTGCTGCGGTTCAAGCCCTAATAATAATTTTTTTAATTGATGTGCTAAATATATGGCTCCGATTATCCCCACTAAAAGACCAAATCCTAAACCAAAATAGAGAGTTCTCTGAGCATCCCAAAGGGCTTGATTAACGGTTTCCTGTACAATACCGACACAAACAATGCCAACTTGCTGCCCATCTTCATTCCAAATCGGTGTAAAAAAACGTGTCCCTTCTCCCAGAATGCCTTGTTGCTTTGAAAAATGCTCGGTCCCATTCAATGATTGTTTGGCATCTTCAATATTTGAAAAAGGTTGTCCTATGACATTAACATGTGGATGTGATTTGCGAATAAGCTCATTATTTAGAACAACTACAAAGCTAACCCCCGTCGATTCAACTACTTCAGTTGCATATTGCTGTATAACCGAATTAAGTAAATCATTATCAACCTCATTTATTACACGGGGATCTTTTGCAACCATTCTAGCAACATCTTTTAATTTTTCTTTGACAACATCATGTTCGCGTTTCACTAGATTATGATGTAAAAGTGAGGCCGATGCGATCAATGTGACTATAACTGACATTAAAACCAATAATACCGTCATTTTTCTTAAAGTTAAATTAAATATCCATTTATTCCAAATAATCATCAAAACCTTTATCATTATTTTCTTACCTATTTTAGCATTTATAATAGGCTATTAGGAAACTTCCTGAAAACGAATTATAGGACTATGGATTTGCTACCTCGATTTTTTTAAAATTTTGTGATTATGTAAATACTGCTGATCTTTTCAAATCAAGCTAAGTTTGCTATTTTTATAAGCAATCATCACACGGTTGAAAAAGATTGATAGCTTTGAATCGTTTCGTAATTTAATTTTTCCATTTGCTTAACTTTTCGATTGTGCACAAAATTATAAAAAAAAGCACTCGTTGCGATATCGCATCGAATGCTTCGGATCAGTTTTTTATAGGGTATAAGCTGGAATCATCCATGGGAATACATAAGCCTGCAACATGACTAAAATACCCATCAAAGCGGCTAATGCTATACTGTGGAAGATAACTGCTCGGAATATTGGCCCTACAGCATTAGCCCCTTCTACACGATTTTCATAACATGCAGCAGTCGCTACGACAATGCTTTGGGCATCAATCATTTTACCCATGACTCCCCCAGTTGAGTTCGCTGCAGAAATAAGGACCGGATCCAAGCCCAACTGCTGTGCAGTAATTTTCTGCATGCTTCCGAAAAGGGCGTTTGATGAAGTATCACTACCTGTTAAAAAGACCCCTAGCCAGCCGAGCATTGCTGCAAAGAATGGATAGAATACACCGGTTTTTGTAAAAGCAAGACCAAGGATGGCATCCATTCCTGAATAACGCGTGGTAAATCCTAAACCAAGCACTAAAGCAATCGTAATTAAAGGCGTTTTCATCCTTTGAGCGGTTCGCACGATAGAAAGTTTCCATTGTTCTTTGCTTAATTTGAGGAACAAGCCGCTAAGCACAGCCGCGAAAAACACTCCTGTCCCTGCTGCTGATAGCCAATTAAAGGAATAAACAGCTGCTTCTGGCACTAACTCCTTTGCAAGCGGTGGACTGCGGAAAACTAACTGGTCTAAAAAGGGTACTGGGATCGCATACAATGATTTAATGCCAAAAATATTTAGTGAGTTCAAAATGCTTTTCCATTGAGGCAGCCCCCACATGAAAACAAATAGAGTTAAGAAGACCCATGGTGTCCAAGCTCGAGCAACTTGACCTGTTGTATAATTTGATTTCTGCTGCTCCAGGGCCTTTATTGTTTCTTCTTCACCTGGCAGATAAAATTTATTCTTAGGTTGCCATACTTTAAGAAGTAAAATTAATGCAATAATCGAAATGATACCTGCCAAAATATCAACTAGCATCGGACCAATATAATTGGAAACCCAAAATTGGGCTAGTGCGAATGAGACACCAGTAACCAATATGGCTGGCCAGATTTCCATGACCTGTTTCCATTTTCCTTTATGCATGAACACCATCGTTGCGATAAGCCAAAAAGGTACAAGAACAGAGAAAAACGGAAGTTGACGTCCTGCCATAGCTGACAATGCATCCTCTGGAAGTCCTGTGACAGTAGCTAATGTAATGATTGGCGTCCCTACAGCCCCAAAGGCAACTGGTGCTGTATTAGCAATCAAACAGAGAACAGCTGCCGCCATTGGTCGAAATCCAAGCCCGACCATGAGTGCACCCGCGATCGCAACTGGAGTACCAAAGCCTGCTGCACCTTCGATAAAAGCTCCGAACGAAAAAGCAATAAGAAGTGTTTGAATACGTCTGTCAGAAGATAATGAAACAACGGATGTCTTCACAATTTCAAATTGACCAGTAACCAACGTAATCGTATACAAAAACATCGCCGCAACAATAATCCAGCCGATCGGCATCATGCCGAAGAAAGAACCATAACCAAAAGCAGCTAAAGTACTAGAAACAGGCATTCCTACTAACCAGATGGCCATTAAAACAGTGACTAGCCCAGCAATAAGCGCAGCCTTTGGCGCTGCAATTCCATAATGAGTTTTACCTAGCTTATCCTTATGAGGATGAAAAGCGAGTAAATACAGCAAGGTCAATATTGGAATTGCTGCCAACAACGTAGAAAAAAAAGCATTCCCCATAGGGTCATACACTTGATGGAACTCCATTATAATCCCTCCTTAACTTGTTCTATTCAAAGCTTATGAGAGAAATAAAAAGTTAGTATAAATATTCCTAATATTATGAAAATAATTATGCGAAAAATAGGTTCATTCACCTATATCTGTCCATAGAAAAAAACTTTACGATATACTAAAGTCCGTACCGAGTTGTAAAATCCATTCTAAAAAGCCCCGGTCCGCTTATTTCGGATCGGGGTTCAGTTCATTTCCGGGAAGCTTATTTTTCAACGCGACCAAATTCTTCATTTACATTCTGCAGTTTATTACAATGTAAATTCCTGATCAGCTGCTTGGATTGCTCTCTGTTTCTTTGATTTTCTATAATAAAGCAACTCATAAATACATGGAATGACAATTAGGGTCAAGAGTGTTGCCATTGCTAGTCCTCCGATGACTACAATGGCTAGGCTTTGTGAGACTAGGCTTCCGGTTTCAGCTTCTTTCAATAATAGCGGAAGCATCGCACAGATCGTGGCGACGGCAGTCATGAAAATTGGCCTCATTCTAGTTGCTGTGGCTTCTACAAGCGCCTCTCGAATAGTCATTTTCTGTTCGTTTTGTCTAACACGATCTAAAAGAACGATGGCATTTGTCACGACAATTCCTATGAGCATTAACGCCCCTAGAAGCGCGGTTATATCCACAGATATTCCGCTTATGACAATCCCTAAAATAGCGCCGATTGCTGCGAGTGGTAAAGAGCAAAGGATGGCAATAGGAGCTTTAATCGACTTAAAGGTGATGACCATGATTAAAAATACGATTCCAATGGAAATAAGCATAACGAGAAATAAATCAGTAAAGTCATCTGCCTGCTGGGCACTTGCTCCTCCAACCAATACGTCTATACCTTCTGGTAAGTCCATTCCTTTATGATCCTTTTTATCTCCGAATATCTCCAGATTCACCTTGTTTGATATTTCGGATAGTTTAGCAGGATCGACTGAAGCTGTTACGCGAAGGTACGTATCTCCGTCTTTATGAAACTGGTTTGTTGAACGCTCCTCACTTTGTAATGTAGCAATAGACGATACGGTTACAAGACCGGCATCTGTCAAAACGGGAATATTCTTTAAATCTTCTGGAGTTTTTGTATCTAGAATGGGTTCTAGAACGACTAGTGTTTGTTTATCATTCAAGTTGATTGTTCCAATTGGTGTTTGATTTAACATGACACCTAGTTGATGGGCTACTTGTTCTGTATTTCCTTTCTTTGAGTCTACTGTTAAGGAATAAACGCGTTTCTTTTCATCTTGATTAGTTGTCGCTTCTTCAACGCCATCAATTTTTTCCACTTTTTCTTTAATCTCGTTTGCTGTTTTTTCAAGATCGGATAAATTTCCCCCAATCACATCTATGGTTATATTGGTACTAGCTCCACCCATCATGAACGATGCAGCGGATACTTCTAATTGTCCCTCTGGAAATTGATTTTTTTTATTTTCTACTTCTTCTATTATTTTTTCTGTGTCTTTTTTATCATTCAACAATATACTAAAGCTCGCTTTTGTTGGAGACTCAACATGACCAAATCGTGCTGCCTCAGGTGGAGATCCAACCTGTGTGAATAAGAATTGAACTTCATCCATTTCACGAATCGATGATTCCAGTTCGATCGCCTTTTCCTTCACCTCTTCTATTGCCGTATCATTTGGGAAACTTAGTGTGGCAACGACATAATCAGCTGAAGAGTTGTCAACCGCACCCTTAGGAATGACAAAGTATGTCCCGATAGAACCAACAAACAGCAGGAATGCAATTGTGAAAACAATCCATTTATGATTTAACGACCAAGTGACCATTTTCGGAAAACGTACAGAAGGTTTATGTTCAGGAAGCTTTGTATTCTTCAGTAAACCCGTACTCATTAACGGGACAACAGTCAATGCGACAATTAAGGAAGCAAGTAACGAATAAGTGACTGTTAAGGCGAATGGTAAAAGAAATTCTTGAAGTCCCCCGTTCAACAAACTCATCGGTAAGAAAACGGCAACGGTCGTTAATGTAGAAGAAGTGATGGCAACTCCTACTTGTTTCGTTGCATCAATAACCAATTGAACTGAGAATTTATCTGTTTGCATCTTCCGAAAAACATTTTCGATCACAACAATACTGTCATCAACTAGACGACCAACAGCAACAGCCACTCCGCCTAGTGTTAAAATATTCAATGTAATTCCGGACCATGAAAGCAAGAAGAGTGTAAAACAAAGTGATAACGGAATCGAAACGATTGTAATAAAGGTGGACCGGATATTTCGCAAAAATACCATTATGACAACCGTCGCAAATAGCGCACCGAGCAGGACTTCTTTTATCATTGTTATTACCGAAGTCTGCACCAAATCAGCGGATGAAATGTAAACAACTGATTCCTGCTGGTCATACATTTCATTTATTTTCTTTGCTACTTTTTTTACTTCTTTGCTTATTGTCACTGCATTTGATTGACTGTCTTTCGTGATACTTAAATTTAAACTATCTTTCCCATTAAATCGGCTAATGAAATTCGCATTTTTTGTTTCATCAATGGTCGATATATCTCCAAGAGTAACATTTGGACCTACTTTTAATTCTTTTAGCTTTTCTAAACTATTTACGTCACCAATCACCTTAATATTGCTCGTTTTTCCATTAATAATTTTTTCCCCAACGGCAAAGGCTGTGTTTTGTCCTTGAAGAACGCTCATAACAGCATGGATGGTAACTTGCTTTTCGGCTAATTTTTCATTATTTATTTTTACAGAAATGACGGAATCTGTAATCCCATACACATCGGCACTAGATACCCCTTTGATATCTTGATATAATGGCTGGAGTTTTTCCCGGACTAATGCCATATTTTCTGCCGTCATGCCATCTTTGAATGTTACGGCTATATCCACAATGGGAATCATAGATGTATTAAGCTGTGAAACAGTGGGTTTTGATATATTTGGTGGCATTGCTATGCTGTTTAAAGCATCTTGAACCTCTTGTTTAGCTTGCTTCATATCAGATCCCGGTTCAAAGAATAAGTCGATTTTTGAAAATCCGTCTCCTGTTGTGGAATAGATGGATTTTTTCCCCTTCACACCAGTAACGGCTCTTTCTACTGGAATGGTTACCTCTGTTTCCATTGTTTTCGAATCTGTCCCTTGACCCATTGCAATTATAGTTACTTGCGGATTATCAGCAGAAGGTAAAAATTCCATTGGCAATCTAAAGTAACTAACAACACCAATAATTAAAATTAATATGGTCATTAATGCAACAGCTGCCTTATTACCAAATGCCCACTTCGTTATAAATGACAAAGAGTATTCTCCTCTCAAAATAGAAATATGAAACCGAAAAAATAATACCATAAATATCCTGAAATAATCTGCACACCGATTAATACTTTTCAAAAAATTAACATTTTTACATCCAGTTCATAATTCCTCCTTTCTTCCAATTGAATTTCATCTTTATTTTAGAAAACCAGGACTTTAAAAGCATTGAGCCTCAGGATTAAATTTATCTAAGACCTAAGTCGTATTCCGATTTTTCTGTAAATATTTTTTTAAAAAAATAAGGCGAACAGTGACTGTCACTGTTCGCTAAGTGTCGGTTATGGCCGTATTAGGGGTTTTTCTGCTTGAAATGTCCGTTATCACCGTTATAAAGGACACTCCTTTCTGTTCGGGAGTGCGCCGACTACCATTGAAGAACCTATTCTATTGCTACTTTCGGTTCGAGTAAACAGAATGTATTTCTTTATACATTTATAAGTACCATCGGAAGTCTTTAATTATTTAATCCCCGTGTAAGGGTTAAAGTATTTATTTTGGAGAAAATAAAGATCATAATACTCAGATATAGTATCAAGTAGGAGATTGATACAACGAGGCCGAGATTTTATACATATTACGGAGGAAATAGATGAATTTCATTAGAAAATATATTTTCAAATTTGACTTGGATCCTTCGGTAGCTGAATATCTTTCTATTTTTATTAATATCCTTTTTATAGCAATTATCTGTATTGTCGCGAACTTTATCACCAAAAAGGTCGTCATCAGAATCATCACTCATATTGTAACGAATAACAAAGTCCAGTGGGATGATATGCTTTTGGAACGGAAGGTGTTTCATGAGTTATCTCAAATTGTACCTGCGATTATTATTTTTTACTTTTCATCCAACTTTCCGTCTTATCAGCATTTGATTCAAAAAAGTGCGATTGCCTATTTAATTATTGTGGGGCTATGGGTCCTTAATAGTTTATTAAATGCAATCAACGATATTTATCAAACCCATGAAATATCAAAGGTGAAGCCGATTAAAGGGTATATTCAGGTCTCAAAAATCATTGTCATCGTCGTTGGCATTATCATAGTAATTGCGAACCTGATTGGTGAAAGTCCGTTTGTGCTTCTAAGCGGAATTGGAGCCCTATCAGCTGTATTTCTGCTGGTTTTTAAAGATACCTTATTAGGGCTTGTTGCTGGGATACAGCTAACAGCTCATAATATGGTTCGAGTCGGTGACTGGATTGAAATGCCAAAATATGGAGCCGACGGAAATATCATTGAAATCTCTTTAAATACAGTTAAGATCCAAAATTTTGATAATACGATTACGACTTTTCCTACCTACGCCTTGATTTCCGATTCTTTCAAGAACTGGACGGCCATGCAAGCCTCCGGAGGGCGACGGATTAAGCGGGCTTTACTTATTGATACGAATAGAATTTCGATTTGTACAGAGGAGATGATTGATCGATATAAAACGATCCACTATCTTTCCGATTATATTATTAACCGGGAGCGTGAAATTACAGAG
The DNA here is from genome assembly GCF_008923245.1 of Cytobacillus depressus. Taxonomy (GTDB): domain Bacteria; phylum Bacillota; class Bacilli; order Bacillales; family Cytobacillaceae; genus Cytobacillus; species Cytobacillus depressus. The sequence continues at coordinate 63,905 of NZ_WBOS01000009.1, read as the reverse complement.
TTCAATTCCTTAAACGAGTTAAATCGGAGCAATCCGGTGAATGGAAAATCACTTACAAATATCGGAGTCTTTAGGGCGTATATCAGCAATTACCTCAAAAATCACCCAGGCATAAATCAGGAGATGTCATTAATGGTAAGACCGTTGGCACCTACTGAAAATGGGTTGCCGCTAGAAATATATGCATTTACAAATGATGTAAGATGGGCCGTATACGAAGCGATTCAAGCTGAAATCTTTGACCACCTTTTTGCCGTAGTGAAGGAGTTTGATCTTCGACTATTCCAAAATCCTTCCGGGCATGATTTTAAAGCGGTTGTCGATTTATCTAAAAGGAAAGTATTAATTGAAGAAATAGATCAATAACTTCATTTTTCTGTCCCCGTTTCTTTAAATTATAAATCTTTTACCGAATGCGGGGACAGCTCCATATTAGTAAAAATGAAAATGATATTATACCGATAAACTCTGATTCAGCCACAACATAAAATTTTGTTTCTTTTTTGTTGCCTTTAAATTGATTGTTCAACTTATATTTCTTCATAAAAAATAACCTCTGATTTCAAGTCAAGTTTCCTTTTTGATTCTTTATTTACTTTCTTATAAAAATTGCCAATATCCCCTTTTGAGTTAATAATATACATTCCAACAAAGGAGAGTCTTACTTTTCTAATGTCTAGAAGAGAGATAGACGGAACTCTTTTTGAATAGATTGTAAGAATGTTCCGACTATTATATAATAATGTAGATACATCTAAGTTAACATATTATATTTCTATCAAAAATGATGTCTATTCATTCTTTACAAGAAATTTAATGAATTGAGAGGTAATATTAGTGGAGAAATACAAAAATTGTCAAAGTTGCAGTATGCCATTAGCCAAAGACGAAATAGGTGGTGGTACGGAAAGAGATGGCACAAAAAGTGTGATGTTTTGTAGCCACTGCTATATCGATGGAGAATTCACTCTGCCAAATATAACGGTAGATGAAATGAAGGAGATCGTTAAAGGAAAGATTGTTGAGTTCGGTATGCCTAAATTTATAGCTGGATTATTCACACGAAATATTCCTAAACTTAAAAGATGGAAAAACTAAAGTGAATTGTCCGTCAATGGTATTTTACTACCCAAGAAACTGCCTGTTCCATAGTAATTTAAAGTAAAAATGCCACCTTGTAAAAGTACAAGGTGGTCCATCCTTGGAAGCTTTATTGCCCGCTTCTAAAGTCTCTTTCAGTTTTCTGTACCATTAGGATTTTTTCATCAATCCCCAGTAGCTTGACTACTCGGTTTCCAAAAGGACATCAGCGTCGTTCACAAATTCCCCTTCTTGGGCATATACCTTTGTCACGACACCATCTACCTCAGCCGCAATAGGTATTTCCATTTTCATCGATTCAAGGATAACCACGTCCTGGCCCGCCTTAATCTCGTCGCCTTCTTTCACCAATACCTTCCAAACACTTCCTGCCATGCTTGCTTCAATTTTCGCCATCTTTTTTTCTCCTCACCTAGTTGATGTTAATTCCCTCGATTTTATTGTTATTGTCTCGGCGGCCACATTTTCGTTCAATTTTCACCTTCCCGCCCCCCGAACTAGGTCAAATCGTTAACAGATTAATAGACTGTTCGCGGAGCTTGAACTTTTGGATCTTTCCAGAAGCGGTCATTGGATATGCATCCGTGAAATTGATATATTTTGGAATCTTGTGGCGGGACACTTTATTTTTAAAATAATCCTTGATTTCATCGGCTGTGGCAGTTTCGCCATCCTTTAAAATAATCCAGGCCATCACTTCCTCACCGAATTTATCATCAGGTACCCCGATCACCTGAGCATCAAGTACCTTCGGATGGGTATAAAGGAATTCTTCAATTTCACGCGGATAAATGTTTTCTCCCCCGCGGATTATCATATCCTTCAGGCGGCCGGTAACTCGGCAATAGCCATTTTCATCCATAACAGCTAAATCGCCAGTATGGAGCCAGCCATCTTCATCAATGGTCTCCCTCGTTGCCTCATCATTCCGGTAATAGCCCTTCATCACATGATAACCCCTCGTACAAAGCTCACCTTGATGATTGGCTGGCAGTTCGCGGTTCGTGCCAGGTTCTACAATCTTTACTTCCACATTCGGAAGAGCCCTGCCAATCGTTTCTACCCTCAGCTCAATCGGATCATCTGTTCGAGTCTGAGTAATGACTGGGGATGCTTCAGTCTGGCCGTAGCAAATCGTTATTTCGGTCATATTCATTTTATTAATGACGGCTTTCATCACTTCGACCGGGCAGTTGGAACCAGCCATCACGCCAGTGCGAAGCGTGGAAAGGTCATATTTTGCAAAATTAGGATGGTTAAGCTCAGCAATAAACATCGTCGGCACGCCGTGTAGCGCTGTGCACTTTTCTTGTTCAACTGTAAGCAGCACCGCTTCAGGGTCGAATTCCTGAACTGGGATCATCGTAGCCCCGACACTAACACATGCTAACGTGCCAATCACGCACCCAAAACAATGGAAAAATGGAACAGGAATACATAACCGGTCTTGCTCTGTGAGCTCCATACATTTTGCAATATTATAAGCATTATTCGTCAAGTTGCTATGTGTCAGCATGACCCCCTTTGGAAAACCAGTCGTGCCAGATGTATATTGCATATTGATGACATCATCTGGATCCAAGGAAGCCATTCTTGCCTTTAATTCTTCATCAGTAATATGCCCTGCCAATTCAATCAGATCGGACCAGTTGTAGGCACCTTCGTACTTCTTTTCGCCTATGATAATTACGTTTTTTAGTAATGGCAGCCTTTTGGATTCAAGCTTGCCTGGTTCAGCTGTTTTTAGTTCGGGACACAGATCATAAATTGTGTCGATATAGGAGTTTCCCCTGTAACCTTCAATTAAAAAAAGTGTGGTGCTTTCTGATTGTTTTAAAAGGTATTCAAGTTCTGACGAGCGATAGTTCGTGTTGACCGTCACTAAAACAGCTCCCATTTTTCCTGTGCCAAATTGCAGGCTTACCCACTCTGGGACATTTGTCGCCCAAACAGCTACATTTTCTCCTTTTTGAACACCAAGAGCGATTAACCCCTTTGCCACCTGCTCACATACATCATTGAATTCACTGTATGAGTAGCGAAGGCCGCGGTCGGGATACACAAGGGCATCACGGTTTGGCATTTCCTTTGCTCTATCGGCTAATAGCTCTCCTACACTTTTTCGGATCAATTCGGCCATTTTTTTTCCTCCTGCTTATTAACATCCTAAATGGCGTGCAATGACCAAACGCTGGATTTCAGAGGTTCCTTCTCCTATTTCCATTAATTTGATGTCACGCAAATAGCGCTCTACATCATACTCTTTCATATAGCCATAGCCGCCATGTATCTGGATAGCTTGGTTACAGACACGGAAGCCTGCTTCAGATGCATAAAGCTTAGCAAATGCGGATTCTTTGCCAAATGGTTTTCCTTGATCCTTCAGCCATGCTGACTTGTAAACCATATTCCGGGCCAGTTCAATTTCCATCGCCATATCCGCCAGTTTAAACTGAATGGCCTGGAAGTTAGAAATGGACTGCCCGAACTGCTGCCTTTCCTTCGAATATTGAAGGGCTTTCTCATAAGCCGCCTGTGCAATTCCGACAGATAGGGCTGCGATCGAAATCCGGCCTCCATCAAGGGTATATAAAAATTGGCTGAAGCCCTTTTTCTCATCACCTAGCAGGTTTTCCCTCGGAACGCGAACATTTTCAAGGACGATTTCACACGTATTGGAGCCACGGACACCCATCTTGTCATAATTGCAGGAAATCCTTACGCCTGGTGCATCGGTTGGCACAATAATTGCAGAGACAATATTACGTCCATTGTCTTTTTTACCGGTGACAGCGGTTACAATTACTTGCCTAGAATAGCCAGCATTAGTAATCCAGCACTTTTCACCATTAATCACCCACTCGTCACCGTCAAGTACGGCTCTCGTTCTTGTTCCACCAGCATCGGATCCGGCATTTGGTTCCGTTAAACCAAAAGCACCCATTGTTTCTCCTTTCGCCATTGGGACCAGCCATTCCTGCTTTTGCTCTTCAGTTCCGAAATAATAAATTGGGCTCGCTCCAAGGCTGGTGTTTGCCGCGTAGCTTAATCCAGTGCCGCCGCAAGCTCTTCCGATTTCCTCCACTGCAATAATATAAGAAATGGTATCCCCGCCAGCACCGCCATATTTTTCAGGAAAAGGAATGCCTAACAAGCCGAGCTCCCCCAGCTTTTTAAAAGTTTCATAGCGCATTTGCGAAGTTTCATCCACCTCACGTGCATATGGCTTGATTTCTTTCTTGGCAAAATCCCTTACCATTTCCTTTAGCATTTGCTGTTCGCTCGTTAATTCGAAATTCACGACTTGTTTCCTCCTTTTATTGAGACCGACCAGTTGGTCTGCAACTAGGTAATAGGACGAATTTGGATCATGGTGGATGGATCATTGCAATGGGGTTCCAATTGTATTACCGACCAGTCGGTCTGTCCCTCGTATATTAATAGCCAGCTAGAATGATATCGGCTGACTTTTAAGTAAATAGTTGTTGACTGCTTCATCTTTCATGCCCTTTTCTGTTAGAAGTGAATGAAGAATAAGGTCATTAAAAATGAGTGCAATAGATTCAATTGACAACGGGCCTTCTTTACTAAACCATTTGTAAGTCCAGTTGATCATGCCAATGATTGACATCGTAGAGATATCCGCCGGAACTTCAGTTCGGAAGTCGCCATTTGTCTGCCCTTCCTTAATCATCTGAACGATTAATTTCCGGTACTCATCGCGTTTTTCATCGATCTTCTGATAATAATCGCCAACTAAATAGGTGCTTTCCTGATAAAAAACAGTAATATGGGGTTTGTATAAATCAAATACTTTTGTAAAAGATTGAATGGTTGCGCATAATCGGGAAACGGGTGTATCAAAGTTATCATAAGCTTCCCTGGCTTTATCGAGAACATAGGAGATGAAACAATCGTGGATGTGATAAAGCAATTCATCTTTGGATTTAAAGTTGTGATAGAAACCCCCTTTGGATGTCCCGCACTCATCAACAATTTGACTGACCGTGACTCCATGGTAGCCATGCTGTTCAAACAAAACCAGTGCTGTTTCAATAATCCTCTCCTTAAGTGGTAACTTTTTCATAAACATCATCCTTTGAAAAATATCGTAACATAGAGGTTTGGGAAAATCAATTGAAGTTTCTGAAAATAATACAGAATTCAGAATAGGGGAAAATGGGGAAAGGTGCACTGTCCCGAGAGTTATTGAAGTTTAACTTTACGTTGTATTAATTGTTAATAGGTGTTACAGATATTCCTAAAAGAATAAGAAGTACCCCGCCCCATTGAAGAATAGAAACATTCTCTTTTAAAACCAATGAAGCAAGGTTTTCTACTGGAATGGAGAAGGAATCAATATCCATTGAAGAGCAAATATACGGCCTTCTACTATGTCATTTTTCCATAAAGTACAAGAAAGCTATTTTATTAAAATAAAATTCTTAGTCAGTTCATCTTCTGAAATGACGATCCTATTTATTAAATCCTGGGTTCTTAAGACATATTCCTTTACTCCAATAAACTCTGATTCAGCCACAACATAAAACCGAGTTCCTTTTTTGTATCCTTTAAATTCATTTTTTAATCTATATTTTTTCATAAGTATACCCCTGATTTTCAAAATAGAGTTTTCTTTTCTGTATATCGTAAACCTTTTAGTTAATGATAATTTATACAAAATACTTAATAAAAGGAAAAAAGATGAAGATACGTTTCGGCTATGTTGCGAATGCATTAGGATTATGGGATGCAAGCCCATCAAAAACTTTAACATTTACACGATATTCAGCATTACCTAAAAACGAACGATTGGAAAAACTTAAATCCGTAACAGCACAAAACTTACATCACACAAAAAGGATTCTATATTATAATATTGCGCATGAAATCGAGCTATATCGATTTTCAAGTGCGATCGTCCCTTTAGCCACCCATCCAGAAGTCATGTGGGATTTTGTCACGCCATTTAAAAAAGAATGGGAAGAACTAGGAAGAATAATAAATCAGTTTAGACTTCGAGTCAGCTTTCACCCAAATCAATTTACTCTTTTCACAAGTCTAAGAGACGAAGTGACCATAAATGCAGTGAAGGATATGGAATATCATTACAAAATGCTGCATGCAATGAATGCTCACAAAACGGGTTTAATAAATATTCATATTGGCGGAAGCTATGGCGATAAAACAAAGTCATTATATCGGTTCCACCAAAATTTTAAAAAATTACCAGATGAAATAAAAAAGCGAATGACATTAGAAAATGATGATAAAACATATAATGTCCAAGAAACACTCACTACTTGTGAAAAGGAAAGCATTCCAATGATCCTTGATTACCATCACTACATGGCAAATAAAGGAGAGGTTAAACTTGAATCCTATTTACAACGAATATTTAACACTTGGAAAGCCTTTAATACTGTACCTAAAGTTCATCTTTCGTCACCAAAATCGGACGAAGCCTATCGTTCGCACGCCGATTTTGTCTCCCTACCTTTCGTACTTCCCTTTCTGAAAATGGCAAAAGAGCTAAATCAAGACTTTGACATCATGATAGAAGCCAAACAGAAAAACCTTGCCATGCAAAGACTAGTAGAAGAGGTAGCAGCGATAAGGGGGATTAAACATATTACGAGCTCTTCAATAGAATGGTAAATAGTGTTAAATTCAGTCATTATATATCCTACCCCATTGTAAAAATACTAGGAGACAAATTCAATAGTCAATATCTCAATTTAAAAATATGTAAAAAACGGCGAACAGCTTTGATTCTGTTCGCCATTTATACAAATACTTCAATTTTTTAAGTGTGTGTTATCAGTGGGTAAAAGCTCATCTTTGAGGAAAAATGCAAAGATTTTTTTACATTGAGGGATCGACACTCCTAAAATTGGCCCTAACCCAAAAGCAATAAACACCGTGCCTATGCCGACAGGACCGCCTAACAACCAACCTAGAAGAAAAACTAATACTTCAATTCCATTTCGTACCCAAGGAATGCTCCAACCCGTTTTTTCAACAATTAATAGCATAAAACTGTCTCTTGGACCCGCTCCAAGGTTAGCTGAAACATAAAATCCAATGCCATAACCTAGTAAAATAACACCGAACAAATACGCCAATGTTTCTCCTACTAACCCATCAATTGGCGGTAAAAGCCAATTGAAAAAATCAATAAATAATCCAAGAAACACCATATTAAGAAGTGCCCCTATTTTAGGCCAAGCTTTTTTCACCATGGTAATAAGCAACAACAAAAAACAGCCGCTTATGATTGACCAAGTACCAATTGATAGCCCGAACTTAAGAAATAGCCCGTAATGAAAAACATCCCACGGACCAATACCTAATTGCTTCCCTTTTATGGTTAAAGAAATCCCAATAGCGACAATCATCAATCCAAAAACAAAAAATGACCAGCGCAGAAACCATTCTTTTCTCATCATTACTGCTCCTTCAACTTATAGCATGCTGTTCCAATATACCATAGGATTTAAGCAGAAATGGTAATCTATATTTTGCGAATATTTACTTTAATATGTACCTTAATTTCAGTTGAATGGTCGAGCATTCTAATTCCTTATCGCTACCATTCAAAAAAGAAGAAGAGATCAAAATTAGCAATCTTTTAAAACAGGCGAACAGCCTTTGTTCTGTTCGCCTGTTTTTAACTAAATAATCGTAGCTCCAAGTGTATTCTTAAAATGCGTAAGTGCCCACTCGTAACCGTTTGTGTTAAACTCTTTCCACTTCGTTTCAAGTACTACTCTGATGCTATTAATGACCTTTTGTGTTTGGATGCTCAAAACTAAACGCGTGTAATAGCTTGTCAGGATCCTATTCATAACCATTTGCTAATCTTGGCATCGTATGACTTTCCTCCCGCTTCATTAAAGACTAACGTAATACAAACTAGTCTGAATAGACTGTTTTTTCTGTAAATTGTAGCTTTAATTCACATCGATATATATAATTTCTTATATAAAGTTCAGGATGTGGATGGTTTGAATTTTTTACTCAACAAAAGAGATCCTTATATTTTTTTTATGATGTTGATATTGGTTCCTTTGGCGGGTCAATTATTTTTTTATCCTTTCAATGATTCGTTTCGGATTAGTTTCGGTACACCGACATTTTTCTTTTCTTTATTACTTCTACGAAAAATACCGTCTATTCTCTCTGGTTTCATAGTAGGAATCATGGTTGTATTATTTAGAATCCTATTAGACCTGATTATTTACGGTAAGGTGTTTACAGACTCTTTTATCGCTCATTATCCCACTTTTTTTTATTATCTAACTTTTGCCTTTCTTTTTTATACCATAAAAATGAAACGCTTACATCATCGTCCAGTGCTAATGGGGATTTTGGGTATTATCATAGAAATATCATCCAGCATTGCGGAAATCACTTTTCAATACATTGCATTCGACGCTTATACTTCTCCTTCCGCTATACATAAAATAATCGTGATTGCCATTTTTCGCAGCTATTTTACGATAGGATTTTTCAATCTCCTGAAATTATATAAGACCAAACTGACAGTTAAGCAAACACGCCAACAAAATGCTCATCTTCTCATGATTATCTCAAGCTTATACGAAGAAACAATCCACTTAAAGAAAACATTAATAAACAGTGAAAAAATAACACAGGATTCCTATTTTTTATATCAAAAGCTAATGGAGTTTGAAGAGCAAAAGGAGACGCTGCCAATTCAATGTCTGGCCGCCAAAACATTAAAAATTGCCGGAGAGATACACGAAATAAAAAAGGATAACCAGCGAATTTATGCTGGACTTTCCAAATTAATATCGGATGAAAGTTTTAAAGAATACATGACCATATATGAACTCCTTGATCTCATTATACGAGCTAATAATAATTATGCACTTTCCTTAGGAAAAGAGATTGAGTTTAAACAAGAGATTAACGGGGATCATCCGGACTATCATATTTTTAAAATTCTATCGATCCTTAATAACTTAGTAATGAACTCCATTGAAGCCATAAAACAATTAGGAGTTGTGAAGATTTCTGTTTCCAAACAAAATAATTGGGTTCATTTTCAAATAAGTGATAACGGTCCTGGCATCCCAAATAAACGAAAGAATTTAATTTTTGAACCTGGATTCACTTCAAAATATGAAAGCGAAGGAAGTTCATCAACAGGGATAGGACTGTCATATGTACAAAGAATCGTTGAGGAACTTGAAGGCAAGATCCTTTTGAAAAGTGAACCAGAAGTAGATGGTACGATCTTCACTATAAAATTACCAGTTAATTATTTGGTCAAGAAAGAGTGATGTTATGTTCTTTTACATAGTGGATGATGATATAGCCATTCGATCCATGTTAATGGAAATAATCGAAGACGAAGATCTTGGGGTTATCGCAGGTGAAGCGGAGGATGGTACACTCATAGATGGAGATCTATTAACCTTAAAGAAAACAGATATTTTGCTTATTGATCTTTTAATGCCAAAAAGAGATGGGCTGCAAACAATCCGCAATATTAAACCTGAATTTAAAGGGAAAATTATTATGATTTCACAGGTAGAGTCAAAAGAGTTAGTAAGTAAAGGATACACCCTTGGTATTGAGTATTACATAACGAAACCTATTAACAAGATTGAAGTTATATCTATAATAAAAAAAGTGAGCGAACGGATCCGTTTGGAGAAGTCTATATTAAACATCCATCAATCATTGAGCAATATACTTGCGTTGGATCAAATTTTTGTACATGAGCAGGCGGCTTCATTGGTACCAACCATTATAGATTCTGGTCAGATTCTTTTATCTGATTTAGGAATTATGGGTGAAAACGGATATCGAGACCTATTAAATATATTAGAGTATTTATTCCAATGCGAACGGACTGAGACATTTACGAATGGTTTCCCGCGACTAAAGGATATATTTTTGCAATTGGCTCAAAAAAAGCTTGGAATCTCCGTAAGCCAAAGTGAAGTAATGAGAGAAATGAAAGCTTCGGAACAACGTGTTAGAAGGACAATTTATCAATCATTAAATCATCTATCATCACTTGGACTGGATGATTACTCCAATCCAATCTTCGAAAATTATGCTCCTAAACTATTTGAGTTTAAGACTGTAAGGGATAGAATGGCTGAATTAAAAAAAGAGCAAGCACTTTCAACCACTCAAGTTCGGATAAATGCGAAAAGGTTTATCCAAACCCTATATTTTGAAGCAAAACGGCTAATGCCCGAGCTTTGATAATGAATACCTCTGTTTGACTTCTTTAATAATTTTTTTACTAAGTCAAGTTTTTTGAAACACCTCCGATTTTTCGGAGGTGTTTCCTTATACCATTTTCCCTCTAATTACTTAGCAGTCCTGAGCTTTGATGGAGACACAGAATCAAAATGACCTACCAGTACTTTGGTAAGTTGTAGAAATCATTACCGTTAAGCTTGTCTACCGAACCATCAGCCATGCGATTGGCGATACCGTACAGCCCGTTCTTTACTGCTTTAGTTAGCATTCCCTTCTGTTTCTGGCCCCAGTTATGCTGCTGTCCACGAACTTCGAACAGAACTGTTGCAGTACCGTTAAGAGCAAAAGATGATCTGGCCTGACCAGGCAAGTCTCGATCAGATGCGTGGAAATAGCGGCTAGCTCCACCCCAGAATGGGGAAGTTTCGGCATTACCATTTCCAGCGTGATCTTTCATGCCAAGCGCTGCCGCTAGTACGTATCGTCTGGACTTCTCCTGGTCGAGTAGTGGATATTGTTTATATTTAGGATTGTTTTCAGGACCAAGCGGCGGATAGTCTAATGAAACTGTCACATATTGATCACTACCCTCATTTTTGTTACATGCTCCCATGTGATGTAAATCAACGTACGCCTCAACCTCACCAAATTCTTTTTTCAAATTAACATAAAGGTTACGAAGAGCACGGGACTCGTTCGTTAAGAAAAATCCAGGTTGGCTTCCATCTTTAGTCATATCTTCGGCACGAGGTTCATAGTTTAGGTCAGGGTTAAAATCGCGGTTAACATCGAAACCACCGCCTCTAGATGCAGAGTAGTACCAAGCTCGCTTGGCATCTTTAAGCTGTGGAAAAGTGTTTACGACTTCTTCCCATGGGAAAACGTTTTGACGTTGGTTCAAATCTGCTCCATCTGGATTAAACTTTGGCACAGCAACGATAGTTACGTTGTTCCGAATCGCCTGAATTTCGGGATTATTGCCGGATCCCAGCTCCTTTAACATTTGCAACAAAGCTTCAGTACCAGTTTTCTCATTACCATGAATTTCGCTGGTAACAAGCATGACACGATCTCCGGTTCCAACACGGGCTGCATATATGTCCTTGCCAAGGCGCGATTGCCCAATAACATCCAATTCCACACGTCCAAAACTTGTTTTTTCAATTTGGCGAAGACTTTTTACCATTTGTTCGTAGTCGACCCAACCTTCGACAGATGGATCGGTAAGATTACTACAATCAGCGTTACCATTTTGAGCATTTGCGCCTAGTGGAAATTGGGTAATCAGCAGGACTAGGGCAACGAACAAAAAACTGAGCTTACGAATAGGCATCTTGTATCCTCCTTTAAAATAATTGATTACAATCTTTATTTTAAAGATGGACTACAGAAATATACGGAAAAATACAAATATACTAAATATATATATAATTATTCATTAAATTAATTTGAAAGTTGAAAACTTAATATCTTAACGACTTTCCACCCCAAGGGGTTGCCCCCTCTTCTTCAACGAATAACCGGCTAGATAGCAACTTTCTTCTTTTCTCTTACTTTGTACTGCCATAAAAAAGCCCCTTTGCTTTGCTGAGGGTCCCAACAAAGCAAAAGAGGCTACAAGTCTATTTGAAAGAACACTTTCGGATTTCTAGTATTCATAAACAGATATCTGTACAAACACCCACTAAATAAATATCAGTAATCCCTCTTTCTCTAAGTTTTATCGAAAGATCTGTCCCGGCAAAAGCAGAAAATCTTGTTTTATCCATATAATGAACATTCTTTTTCAGCTTATTTTCTTCATAAACTTCTTTCAATACCCCATACAAGTCCCTTCCTTTTGTTCCTCTAATATTATGAGGCGGGAACTGGTCCGTTTCTGGATGAAATGGGTCACCTTCTTCATGGACGTCTATTGCAAAAACGACATATTCATCCTGTTCAATAAAGTCTTTTGTAATTTCTGTAATTCTCTCTTCTATTGCTTGACCAGGTTTTCCGCATGTTAATTTACCGTCATCAGCGACAAAATCATAGGTGTAGTCTACATTAATTAAAGCTTTTTTCATTGCAACGCACCCCTATCATAATAGACTTCTATTTTGAATCACATATTACCAATATTATACTAGCCAATCCCCTTTAAACTCAAAATAAGCGCCTTTAACAGATACTTTATTCGTAATATCCAATTCATCACTATTATGCAATGGCCTTTTGATCAACTTTCCACATCCGTTCAAGGATGATTGCTGAGAATGTGCCTAATAATAAACCATTTCTTGCAATATACTGTATTAAATACGGGAGGCCGTTAAAAGACTCAGCTGATAAAAACATGGTTCCGATTCCAAACAGCAATGAAACACCAATAATAGTTCTATTTCGGTTAGTTAATGGTTGTATTGTTAAAGAGCGAATGCTTATTCCAAGCATCTCGATCAATGTTGCTAGAAGAGCGGCACTAGCTACTGGTAAAGGTAATGAAGCCAAAACACCTACAATGCTTGGAAATAACGAAATGACACTTAAAATTCCACACGCTAAAAGAAACGGAATGATTCGATATTGTTTTGTTAGTTTAATGAACCCAGCGGTAACGGGCAATGGGACAACCGCGATCGTTGAGAATATTGCTGAAATAAAATGAGATACTCCCCCTATCCATGTACCGGAATAAAGCCTGTTTTGTACATTTTCTTGATTGTTAGGGATCGCCTCACCGACCGCGTTCATTGCAGCAATCGTATTTGAAATGAGTAAAAATGAAAATAATACAGCGGTAACGATGATTCCACCATTTACGGCCGGGAGTCCCCAAGGGAATATTTCCGGAAACTTGATCAATTCAGATGAAATGGAGAAAGATTGGTTGCTTTTACCTAAAAGAATAAAGACAAGCCACCCAAATAGAATCCCAAGTAAGATTGCATAACTTTTCAACCAGCCCTTTCCCTTTGCCGAAAGAACAAGAATGAAGAAAAAAACAAGCAGTGAAATTGCAAAACTTAGCAAATCCATTTGCCCCGTGCGACCACTGTTTGAAATCATCCCATTTAAAAAAACACCGCTTAATTGGAGTGCGAGAATAAATAGAAACACACCTGTTACGATTGGCGTAAACAGAAACAGCAACCGTTGAACCCACTTCGTAATTCCTAAAATAAACAAAATCAATCCTGCGATGATTAGCCCCGCTTCCAGTGTTCGTAAGGTTTCGAGCATTGTATTCCCTTGCTGCATACCAAGACTGGCATAAATAACAAAAATGCTTACCCAAGAACCAGCTGGACCATCTGCGATCGGAAATCGGTGTCCAAATTTAGCCTGTAAAAACGAACTCAATCCGACAACTAAAAACGTTCGTTGCATTAGCGCAGATATTTCCGTCCCCGACAGGTGAAATATATTTCCGATAACTATAGGAAGCGCAATCGAATTGGCGAGTAAGTAGATAAACCATTGAAACGTACTTAAATAATTATTTTCAGTATTCATTCATGCTTTCCTTTCAACTTTTGTAACAGGTATTGCATTAATTGCAAAATGTTAAAGTCCGGTACTATTAAAACGCACCGGACAAGAATTTTTTTATAACATAAATTTCGGGAATCCATTAAACAGTCACAAAGTGACACCCACGAAAATTATTCTATTTATTAGTTGTTTGTGTTGCAAGAAGTTTTAAAGATTGTTCTTTATGCAAATGATATAAAGAATTTGTTGGATCATTCGTTATTGCATTTTCAATTGCTGCGATTGCTTCATGATGTTTTCCTAGCGATCTAAGACTATTTGCTTTATGAAAGGAAAAATCGTATCGATGTGGTTGTTGGGATAGAAGTTTATCCATTTCGATCACCGCTTCTTCATGTCTGCCAAGTTCCCTTAAATAATTCGATTTATGGTAACGGTAAAACGTCTCATTTGGGTCTAGTTCAATGGCCTTATCATACTCGTTAAGAGCTTCTTCAGACTTTTTCATTAATCTTAAGCAATTCGCTGTATAGAAATAAAAATCAAGATCTCTTGGATCCATTGTAAGTGCTCGATTGTATTCTTCAAGGGCTTCCTCATATCGCTTCAGCTCTTGAAGAAAGTAACCCCGGTAATAGATTAATTCAAGATTTTGACTTTCATTTTCGAGCGCTTTATCAATCTCAGCAAGCGCTTCATCAAGCTTGTCAATCCTTGCATATGACTTTGCCTTTTTAATATTTTCACTTTTCACTATAAATTCTCCGTTTAAGATCTTAACAACCCTCTGCTGCTTCATTTCCTTTGCATGCTGAAGTGATGACTTTCCATTTCGGTCCGCTAAGTTTACATCTGCTCCAGCATTGACTAAATCTTGAACAATATCAGAATATAAGCGTCCGCCATTTCCTAAAATTACAGACTCTAGCAAAGCGGTCCAGCCTAAATCATTCGCATGATTTACAGGGATACCCGCGTCCAAGCATTTTTCTACAGTTTTAAGATAACCTTTTTCACTTGAAGGTAATAATGCAGTGCCTCCAAAGCGATTCACACTTTTAAGATCAGCACCAAACCCAAGCATTAGGCTCAATATTTCATGAAATCCATTTGCTCCAGAACAAATAAATGGTGTTAATTGTGTAATATCTCTCGCGTTTACATCACTTCCCGCAACTAACAACAATTCCACTGATGAAATTTGATTTTTTTGAGTTGCTGCCATCAAAGCCGTACGACCATCGGCATCTTGAAAATTAACACTTGCACCGTCGTTTAAAAGTCGATCAATCTCAGCAACATCTCCTCGTTCACTTGCATAGATCAGTTCAGTGTTTAAAGCTCGATTTTCCATATATAGTCTCCTCTCTTTATAGCTCTTCAAACTTCACAATCTTGCAAAACTCTTCGCCCTCAGGGATCAAGGGCGAAGTTGCTTTTTTATTTTGGGTCTAAACTTCAGTTTTGTTAAGCTGCTGCTTCCTTATCAGTGTTAATTTCTTTTTTGTTACGATCCATCATATATTTCACTGCAAATAATGCGGCGACCATGAGATAAGCATAGACAAACTGCATTGATGCAACTTGAGCAAATCCCACCGTACTCGCATGAATGACGCCAAAGAGAGATAATAAGGATGCAATTACCGCGGCAGTTACAGCCCGGAGAGGTTGATTATTAATTGCAAAGATTGCTAAACAGCCCCACATCAAACTACTAATTGGTGCACCATTACCTAGATGAATTAATCCGTTGTAATAAACACCCTTTGCAGCAAGAACTTCTGCACCCACTGCCTGTCCCGTTGTTCCAGCAGCAGATAAAACATTATTGGCAAGTGATAACGCCCAGTTGGCAATCCATGGGAATAAACAGATAAAGATCACCGGGATTTCTAGTTTCGGAGTTTCTCGAACAACTTGATTGGCTGTGACAATTCCAACATAAACTAAGATCGGTACTATAGCAACTACCGGAATAATTGCTAATAATAGGGCGCCAATTCCAAAGAGTGAGATAATTAACATAGATGTTCCAGTTGCGAGCGTGTAACCAAGTCCTGCGCCCATTGCCTTCCAACCTGCATGTCCAATGTAAACGGTTACTGGATATGGGTTACCTGCAAAAGCACCTACACAAGATGCCATTCCATTTGCTAACATGACGTGGCGTGTTTTGTAAGGGTCACCTGCAGCATGAGCACTTTCAATATTTTCTAGATCAAAAATATAGTTTGCAAGCCCTAAAGGCACGGCAGAAGCTAAATACGGAAGGGAATGAGGTATACCTGAAATTAGACTCGAAATATGAATTTCAGGGGGATTAAAGCCTAGAGTATGTAAGGCAGCAGTAATTGCCTCTGGACTCTGTAAGCCAAAGCCCCAAGCTAACGCCGTTCCAGCGGCTAACAATAGAAAACCAGTTGGGATTTTGGAAAAAATCGGTGATTTACCAAACCAGTTGAGAAAAATAATAATAAGTACAATAAACGCAACGACAGGTGTTTCAAATGATTGCAACATTGGGTTCATTGCAAGTAATAGTAATCCTAAACCAGATAAACAAGATAAAAGTACTGTCTTAGGTATTATTCTTCTTAGTGTATCACCTAAAAATGCACCAGCCATTAAGATAAATGCTTCAAATAAACACCAGACTAATGCGATCGAGAAGGCAAAATTCGCATCATTTGTTGTCTTATAAACCGGTAGAATAACTAAAAATGTAACAGTAAAAATAGAAGGTGCACTAGGACCAGATGGTAAGGCAGTTATATTTAATCTACCAGTTTCCTTTGCCAGCATTCGTCCAAAAACAAAGTAACAGCAACTTGCTAAAAAGATACCAAGTCCAAATCCTGGAACGATCCTTCCATAAACAATTTCCTCGGGAAAACCTACTACAAATATCAATAATGAAACCATTGTTAATAGATTAGTTAAGTTGTTGGCGAGTAGACCAAAATAAGCAGCCCAGTCACCTTTCATCCACAACTTTAATTTATGTTCCATTGTACTTCACCTCTAATTTTTTTGGTGATCGTTTAATAAGCTATGGGATTCAATAGTGTAAATACTAGTTTCATTTTCTATTTATCTCCATCGGTTGCACGCCAAAGCAGTTATATCGGATAAAGCCTTCATTTAGGATACTGGTCCTTTAATAAGTCAGGACCAGTATCCTTATCATCTTTGTTAAGTAAGTTAGCTTATATTTTCACTTACAGCTAGAAGTGCCTTTTCAAATGCCTCAACTGGCGGATAGGTAATACCTGCTCCAATCATTCCAATACCCGGTTCTTTATGGGCAATCGCCGTATTGATAACTGGAAGTATTCCTGATTGAACAACCTTACGCATATCAATTCCTGTAGGTATCCCACGGAAGTCTAGTAGTGGGATCGTCACATTTGGATTTTCGGCAGTTGTAATTTCCGCCATTTTTGTTGAAAAGCCAATCGCTTCCTCAACTGTTCCGCCAACTAGGGGAACAATTGCTGGAGCAGCTGCCATTGCAAAGCCGCCAATACCATATGTTTCAGTAATTGCACTATCACCGATATCCAAACCCGAATCCTCCGGTGTATATCCCGCAAACATTGGTCCAATTACCTTTTGGGCGGGACCTGTAAACCATTGATTTCCTGCCATACCACTTATTCGAATACCGAAGTCTGTTCCGTTACGTGCCATTGTCGTGACAATCGTACTATTTTCAATGCCATGAGCCGCATCAAGAGCACATTTACAAAGAGCCATCCATGTTGGACCCGAGAAATAATCACTGCTTGCTACGAAATCTAACACTTCACGCTTTTGTTTTGTTGAAAAATCTGTTTCTAAAATATATGGAGATAAAGCTTGAATGAAAAGAGTTGTACCTGCAACGTTGCGGTTATGACACTCGTCACCCATATGTAGAGCTTGTGAAAGCATTAAGCGTAAATCAATTCCATCCTTATTAAGCTTCATTGCATCTCTTAATATTGGACCTAATACATCTCGCATCCAATTAAGTCGCAAAATAACACTCTCATCATTCGCACCCATTCTTAAGATTTTAGACATTTGTTCACTTAAGTTGGTAAAGGCGATGTTACCGTAAGCTTTATTTTCAACGATGTGCACAAACATGGATGCAGAGGTTACACCAGCCATTGACCCTACAGCATTATGTTCATGGCATGGAGAGAAAGTAATTTCTCCGGATGCTGCCAGTTCCGCTGCCTCTTCTACATCCTTTGCTAATCCTTCAAATACAATAGCCCCAGTAACTGCACCTTTCATAGCACCATTCATACGCTCCCAAGTGATTGGTGGACCTGAATGTAGGATAGTCGTTTTCGTCATACCCGGAACAACATTAATCGCCTGATCAAAACCGATTAAAACAGGCTTTGAATTAATAATTCTCTCTACAGCAATTTTGTTCGCTGCTTCAATTTTTTCTGCTAATTCAGCATACTCAAGCTTGTCGAGTGCCGCAATTAGTTCTCGTTTCCCACCTCCTGGAGGAGTCCATTCAAGATGAGATGCCTCTGCATTTTGCTTCTTTATATCGTCTTTAATAAATTCAATTCCAACATTAATGATATTTAGTTTACTTTTAAAAAGTTCTCTGATTTTACTCATCCTTATACCCCTTTCACAACAAATTCTCTTGCTAATAGCCCTGCGTTTGTGCTGCTGCTTGCATGTGTTACTCCGACAGATAGTAACTTTTCGACTTGCTCTTCAATATTAGGCTCATCCATATCTGTGCCAAGAACATATCCTAAAATTTCTAAGTGTCTTCCTTCCTTTGCTGCTAATTGTTTCGCTTCTTTGATTGCCGGAAGCATAACTCCAACCGGGTCTTTATGAGAGCCATAACCTAAGATGAAGTCCATAACAATTACACCGACCGAGGGATCCTTCGCCTCTTGTAAAAACCGTTCAATACGTGAAGACGGATCAATCATTGGATGTGGCTTACCGTTTGTAAAATCATCATCGCCAAAATCAATAAATGTATGTGCTTGACTACTATTGTTATTCTTTAACTTGAAGTTTGGATCTTGATGAATGTTACTATATACATTGTCGAATTTTTCCATAGCAGCATACATGGCTTCGTCACAAAGTGTTCCACCACAGAATAACCCGCGAATATATTTTTGTTCAGGAGTTAATTTTGCTCGAACTTCGTCGATTAAAGGAAGATTTAGTGCACGTTTGTTAATTTTGCTTTCATCAGCACCTGCTAAAAGAACAGCCTTTAGTGCCGCTTCCTTTGACCTTTTTGCAAAATGTCCCCCAGCTTGAGCTACCGCTTCTTCATCACCTCCGATAAAGTAAACGACTACTGGTTTCGTACAATTTTTTATTTCTGCAAGTATTTTTTCCTCTACACTCTTGGCTGGTGGTTTAGAAACAAGTACAATCACCTTTGTTTCTTCATCCTCTGCAAGCGCTCTCATTCCATCCAGCATCATTATTCCGCCGACTTCCTCACTTAAGTCTCTACCGCCCGTTCCAATGAGTTGAGTAATTCCGCCCCCAAACTCGTGAATTCGAACGCTTATCTCCTGACTGCCCGTTCCAGAAGCTGCAACAATGCCAATTTCACCTTTTCTTACTTTATTTGCAAAACACAATCCCACATTGCCAATAATCGCCGTTCCACAATCGGGACCCATCATCAATAATCCTTTATCATGAGCTAACTGCTTTAATGCAATCTCATCTTCAACACTTACATTGTCGCTGAAGAGCATTACATGTAAGTTATTCTCGAGCGCTTTTCTTGCTTCTCTAGCTGCAAAGGTTCCGTTTACTGAAATGACAGCAAGGTTTGCTTCAGGAATACCTTTTACTGCTGAATCAATCGTTGCATATTTCATCTCCGTTTTTTCTTTTGCAGTGTCTTTTTTATTGAATAAGTCTTCAATTCTCTCGAATGCTTCTTTACAAAGTTCCTCCGTTTCCGCTTTTACAACAATCATTAAATCGCCGATTTGCGCTTCGTCAAGCTCGGGTGTACCTAAACCTACATTTCGGATTACTTCTTTATTCATTTCCGTTCCCATACCAACCATGGCTTGCTGAACACCTTCGATTTGGTTAGCTCTTGTTGAAATTGACATTAATGATACTGAATCAAAATAAGTGTTTTTCTTAATCAAAACTTTAGTAGTCATCATTTACCTCCAACTTTTATATTCATTTCCATCCCACTGACAAGTCCCAATGCGATGTCAGTTCCAGATGAAGATCCTATGTTCAATACATTATTTAAAGAGAGAATTAACTCTTCTTTATTACCAGTTATTAAGGAATTGACTAAATGAACTAGTGACTCTCTCACCCTACCAATAGAAGCTTGTTTCATGGCAGCATAACTAATTTCATTTGTTAATGGTTGTGCGAGTTGTACAAATCGTTCTGTAAACTCTTGATAGGAATCGCTTTTCTTGACCTGAAAAGCTGTGATCAATCCTACTAAAAAATCGTCACCAGACGGGGTTAGTCCAGGACCAAGTCCTATTAAACCGGATGCAGACTTTAGTGCATTTGCAACGTTATTATTTGAAATTTCACTAATTAGAGATTCAGATCTTTCAGCTAACATTTTCGATGTCTCTTCTTCAAAAATGTTCTTCGTTGATTCATTTCGCTTCATTCCGCCACATTTTCCATGGCTATCTATGTATTGCTTCATACAAACTAAATTGCTTTTCAATACTTCATCATTTAAAGGATACTGAGGTAAGCTACAGTTCCATTTTTTAGAACCTTCTGTAGCTATTTCCAATTTATTTTCGATGTTAAGTACTTTATTTTTCACATAAACATTTTCATTCACTGCAATATTTAAGTCTTTAAAACTAGTGATATCAATGACTAGTGTATTGGGACCATTATCCATTCCGTCGTATGCGATTGTGTATAATTCACCATGATCTTTACAGTGAATATTAATTGTTCTTTCAAAATGGCTATGAACCCAACCACGAAACTTCAACTTTTCAATCCGTTTAATAAACTCAACATCACCAGATATTGCCTGTCTCAATGTAGCCACCTCTTTTAAAGCTATTTAGGCAATACGTATAAATTGAAGAATTTATTTTTTATATTAACACTGTTAATAGATTAAAAACCTCCCTTACCTTTTCTAAGCTGTATGAATGTATGCGGTTGTTTCTAACTACTGAAGATTGCATTATCCTTGGTTTTTTAATACATTTATAACGAAGGTGTATCCTTTACATATTTCATTCTATGTTACATGTACGTAACCGTCATTGGTTTCCGAGTCCAAAAAGTTTCCGGTTCAATTAGGCATGTTGCCCAATTATTTGTGTTCAAATTATGACCATGGAGTGAGGCATTTGTTAACAATAAAAGACTTATTTGATATAAAAGCGATTGATGGGATAAAGCTCGTTGCTGGAGAGAAAGGAATGAATAAAGAAATATCCTTAGTAAACATAATGGAGAATCCTGATAAATTCGACTGGTTATCGACCAATGAACTTCTTTTATCAACAGGTTATATCTTCAAGGATAATGAGGAACTTCAAAATAAAATAATAATGGAGCTTTCGGAAATTAATTGTTCCGGTTTATGTATTAAAGTTAAACGATATTTTGACAAGATTCCGCAAAACATGATTGACCAGGCGAATAAATACGGGCTACCGCTTTTAGAATTGCCATTTGAATATACATTGTCTCAAGTGATCTCTATTATTAATGAAAAAGTATCTGGAAGATACGATTTATTGAATAGAAAAGCATTAGATTTCCATAATACAATGTTTAGAATTGCACTTGATGGCGGAGGGATTAATAGCATTTCATCGATGTTATCTGAAACAATAAGTAACCCAATCTTATTTTTAGACAAGGATTGGAGCTTACTTCATTACTCTGAACATAAAGATAATAATGTTCTTCTAGAATACTGTCTTGACCTAGCCAAAGGTAGGCAGGCTTTTCCTAAAGAGTTTCTTGATTCAATGCCAAAAAATATTAGTAAAATGAAGAAATCAATTAAACGTATCTTTTATTTAGAAGAATTAAAAATTAAATGCCGCATTCTTCCGGTTGCCGTTGCGAATGATATTTACGGATATATCGTCGTTTGGCAAACAGTTCGTGAGCTGACAGAATTTGATTATATAGTTTTGCAACAAGCTGCAACGATTATGGCCCTTGAAAGGATTAAAGCGAAGGAAATTGAGGAAGTGAAATTAAGAATTCGCCAAGACTTCTATGATGATTTGCTGACAGGAAAAATTACTTCAAGTGACACGATTCAAACCTTGTGTGAGTTACATGGGTTAAATACAACCTATAAGTATCACTGTATGGTTGTTAATATTGAATATGATGAAATTGATTTCTATGAAGACATCGTAGCTAGTAAGAAAAGTTTGGAAAACATGGTGAAAAAATGTGTGGATTTAATATATAGTATTTCGATTAAAGCAAATGGAGAAGTGACCTGCTTTCATCGAAACAACCGAATCATTCTATTGATTGGACAATATAAAAATAGAATACCAATATCAATTTCTGATGCGAAACAATTTGCTAATGTTATTTACAATTTACTCAGTTCAGAAATAGATAATAATTCGTTATTAATTGGAATTGGCAGACAATATGATACTATTCACTCGGTTCATAAAAGCTTTACAGAAGCAATTGAATCCGTTAGGCTCATGGAAAGGTTTGATCAAAAAGAAGGAATATCTCATTTTGAAGAACACTCTATCTATCACTTATTGGATTCAAATATCAAAGACATCGAATTAGAAGACTTTTTCATGAAACATCTTGGAAAAATCTATGAGCACGACCGATTACACAAAACAAATTATATTGTTACATTGGAAAACTACTTTATTAATAATCTTAATATTAGCGAAACAGCTAAAGCGATGTTCTTACATAGAAATACACTTATTTATAGGATTGAAAAAATCAAGGATATTTTAAATACTAATTTAAAGAATTCAGAGGAATTATTACAAATTCAATTGGCATTAAAAATTTTTAGACTATTATATAAAGCCCTAACAGTTGAGTGATCATTAATATAATATAATATAAAAATCGGTGAAGAAGCACGGGGATGATTCTTCCACTTCCTAAAAGGAAGCAAAAGATCCGTCCCCTTGCCTACCAAACCTAAAATATTGCCTATGATTGGAAATCAGTAATCCTTATAGCTATAATAATCAAGAGGAGTCGTACACTATTTAGAAAACCATTATTTCAATAACAATTTTTTTGAGGAGGATTATATGATTTCATTAAGTGGAAAAACTGCCCTAATTACTGGAGCTGGCAGAGGGATTGGCCGTGCTGCGGCTATTGAATTAGCAAAAGAAGGCGTAAATATAGGATTAATTGGATTAAACATGTCAAATCTTGAAAAGGTAAGTGCAGAACTGGAACAATATGATGTAATAGTTTCAGGAGCTGCAGCAAATGTTGCTGACCTTGAATCCGTTCAACACGCTGTTGAACACATTAAATCTGACCTAGGACCGATCGATATTCTGATCAACAATGCTGGAGTAGCCAAGTTTGGCGGGTTTCTTGACTTAACACCTGAGGAATGGGAAAACATTATTCAGGTTAATTTAATGGGTGTATACAATGTAACAAGAGCCGTATTACCGGAAATGATTGAGAGAAAATCAGGTGATATCGTAAATATTGCCTCAACTGCCGGCCTAAAAGGCGCGCCAGTTACAAGTGCATATAGTGCATCCAAATTCGCAGTATTAGGACTTACTGAATCACTAATGCTAGAAGTGAGAAAGCATAATATTCGGGTGACTGCATTAACACCTAGTACAGTTGCCACGGATTTAGCGATTGAAAACAAACTAATCCAAGAGAATACGGAAAATGTTATGCAGCCAGAAGATTTGGCGGAACTTATTGTTGCCGGATTAAAGCTGAATCCGAGAGTCTTTGTGAAAACTGCAGGATTATGGACGACTAATCCTTAATTGTCAGGCTCTGTTAATCTTTAATGTTGATAAATAAATTTCTGACAAAAGGACTTCAAATTTTTCTGAAGTCCTTTTGTGTATTAAGAAAACCATTAGAGTTCACCCATAAATTATTGATATGTTGGAAACTCTTATTCACTGTTTGATTTTCACAAACTTTCTAATAATGAAAGTCCTATATTTTGATCGTCATTTATACCTAATCTATAATTAGCTAAAACTACAGCGGCGACTTTTTTTTCTTTATCAATACCTAAAAAAGAACTAAAACATCCTGTTCCACCGCAATGCCAACTTACATGATTATTTTTCTTTAAAAGCCACCATCCAAGACCCATGTCATACTTCTTTTTTCCATTTCCATGTTTTTTATGACATTGAGACAAATACGGTTTATCTTCGTCAATATTCATTTTTGCATATTTAAGCAGATCCTCAGCCGTTGAACTTATTGCCCCCGCAGGTGATATAAGGTTATTTTGATTCCATTTCCAGTTTCCGCAATCATTATTTTTTTTGTCAAAACCACGTAAATTATTGTTTGATGTTCCTAAATATGTATTTCTCAATCCAAGTTCATTTTGTAGAAATTCATTCATCGTGTCCCAATATCCTTTGCCTGATACACTCCCCAACCCGTAGCCGATAAGTGATATACCAAAATTTGAATATTTCCATGAATAATCTTCGTCTCTCAATTTGTTTCTCTCAGTTAACATTTTCATTTTGTTAAAATCCATATTTAACGGATTATTCTTATTCATATCACCACTGCCACTTATTAATCCTAAAAGTAACCTGAAATATTCCCGTTTATTTAATGGCAGTATTTCTGAATATCCAGAAGCGTGAGTAGCAAGACGGAGTATTGTAGGATAATACTGCTCTGCCCCAAGTTCCTCAAAATATTTTTGTATTGAATCGTTTAATGACATTTTGTTTTCGGATACATATTTCGATAATAAGGATGTAGTAAAGGTCTTGGTTATAGAGCCGATTTCATAATAATATTCTTTATATGAATCAAGTTCTCCATTTGCATTATAAATTTTTATTACAGAGTCATCCCCCGTTAAATAACCAACAGTTAACTTGATATTTTTTCTTCCTTTACAAGCCTTTTTAATTAATCGTAAGGTATTATCACTGATTACAAACATATCTATTACTCTCCCTGAGAATACTTTTTACTTTAGCATATTCCAAATTATCATTAATTTTCCTGTAATTTAAAGTTTGCTATACTTGGTCATATGAATGTAAACTTCTGAGAGTCATTTTCCTTATTCAAGTAATCATTAACTATCATAAGAATTGTCATTTAAAACACAAATGAATCTATCAAAAATCCATTTTAATAAAAGCAAAAAGAAAAAGCATGTATCATTCCATGTGTGAATGATACATGCTTTCTCTTTTATTAATTGGTATGCTATTTTACAGTTGGTGATACAAAAGGGAACGTCTTTCAAAACTGTACAGCTCCCCTTCTATCCAAATTTCCATTAAGCTACTTTATTCAAATAATGGGCTTACAGCCTTTTCATTGTGAATGCGATCAATGGCTTCTACAAGTAATGGAGCAACAGATAGTAAAGTAATTTTATCTATGCATTTTTCTTCATCCAGCTTAATAGTATTCGTAACAACTAATTCTTTAATAGATGAAGACTCGATTCGCTCAATAGCAGTACCTGATAGAACAGCGTGGGTGCAGCATACGTACACCGCTTTTGCCCCATTCTCTATTAAAGCTTGGGCACCCGTTGTAATGGTTCTGGCTGTGTCGATTAAATCATCGATAATAATTGCGTTTTTTCCCTCGGTATTTCCAATAATGTGCATAATTTCTGTTTCATTATGTTCCGGACGCCGGCGATCAATAAGAGCAAGTGGCACATTCAATAAATTCGCCATTTTTCGTGCCCTAACAACTCCCCCATTATGCGGTGCCACAATGACAACATCATCTAATGCTTTTTCCTTAATATAGTCTGCCAAGATTGGAATACCGGTGAGATGATCAACAGGTATATCAAAAAAGCCTTGAACTTGTGGGGAATGGAAATCGATCGTCAAAATCCTTGTTGCTCCAGCCCTAACCAATAGATCAGCAATGAGTCTGGCTGTAATTGGCTCACGAGACCGAGCTTTTCGATCTTGACGAGCATAACTATAGTAAGGCATCACAACATTGATCATTTTAGCAGAAGCCCTCTTTAAGGCATCAATCATAATAAGAAGCTCCATGATATGATCATTCGTAGGCTCTGAAGCCGATTGAACTAAAAAAACTTCACTTCCGCGGACACTCTCTTCAATACGAATTTGAATCTCTCCGTCACTAAATTGTGTAACTGAGCTTTTCCCAAGCTCACAGCCTAAAAGCTTTGCCATCTCTTCGGCTAACGGCCGATTCGAATTTAGGGTAAACAGTTTGAAATTTTCTTTAAGTGAGTAGGACACCTTTTTCCCCCCAGACATTATTCTCTTAACTTCTATATCAACTTTATATTACATGAAATAGGCTTTTTTAGAAACATTCATTAAAACAACATTAGCGGAAAAAAGAGAACATATTTCTATATCATTAGTAAGAAAAAGTCTGCTGCACAGGGAACAGGCTTTTTCCAAAGGGTTCCAATCCTGTAATTCTTTTTATCCCCCTCCTATTTAGCATGAACCCTCTAATTCATTCATAAAAATAGTTAACAAGAAAGAAACAAATAAATGTCTTTCACACGAAGATCGTGACACGATGTTCGGTCTATTGAGTAAATATTCCAAAACATTAAATTCAAATTAAATATCGGTTGAATAAAGGAAAGATTATTATAGTCTGATATAATGACAGATGCGCGTTCTTACATAAGGCCGGGATTTTATTCAAATATCGGAGGAAACAGATGGAATTTATTAAAAATTTTATTTTAAAATTTGACTTGGAACCTACAGTAGCCGAGTATCTTACAATTTTTATTAATATCCTTTTTATCGCGATTATTTGTATTGTCGCAAACTTTATCACTAAAAGGGTCGTCATTCGAGTAATCACACATATCGTGACAAAAAACAAACTCAATTGGGGTAATATGCTTATAGAGCGAAAGGTGTTTCGTAAGTTATCCCATTTGGTTCCAGCGATCATTATTAATTCCTTTTCATCCTTTTTTCCGTCTTATGAGCATTTGATTGAAAAGTGTGTCATTGCTTATATAATCATTGTGGGATTATGGGTCATTAATAGCTTATTAGATGCGATCAATGATATTTATCAAACTTATGAAATATCGAAAGAGAAGCCGATTAAAGGGTTTATTCAGGTGTCAAAGATTATTGTCTTCACCGTTGGGATCATCATAGTTATTGCAAACTTGTTAGATAAAAGTCCGTTTATACTTCTAAGCGGAATTGGGGCCCTATCTGCTGTATTGCTGTTGGTTTTTAAAGATGCCTTATTAGGACTTGTTGCAGGGATACAGTTAGCCGCAAATGATATGGTTCGTGTTGGTGACTGGATTGAAATGCCTAAACACGGAGCCAATGGTGATATTATTGATATCTCTCTAAACACAGTTAAGGTGCAAAATTTTGATAAAACGATCACCATGGTTCCAAGCTATGCCTTGACATCCGACTCTTTTACGAACTGGAGAGGCATGCGATCCTCAGGAGGAAGGCGTATTAAAAGGGCTTTATTTATCGATACCAATAGTATTTCGTTTTGCACAGATGAGATGATTGAACGATTTAAAACGATACACTTTCTTTCCGATTATATTATAGATAGAGAGCATGAGATTGCTGAGTTCAATTCATTACACGATATAAATCGAAGCAACCCGGTGAATGGTCGTGCCCTTACGAATATCGGTGTGTTTAGGGCGTATATCAGTAAATACCTACAAACTCATCCTGGAATCAATCAGGAGATGACATTAATGGTAAGACAGCTGGCACCTACTGAAAATGGCTTACCGATAGAAATTTATGCATTTACAAACACAGTCATATGGACCGTATACGAAACAACCCAGGCTGATATCTTTGACCACCTTTTTGCTGTAGCACAGGAGTTTGGTCTTCAACTTTTCCAAAATCCTTCTGGACAGGATATTAAAGCAATTGTCGATGTTTCTAAAAGGGAAAATTTGATCAGGGAAATGAATCATTAAATGTTTTTTTGTCCCCAGCTCAAAAGGATTGATCCTTTTGAGCTGAAGGGATTAACCCTCCTCTAAGTCAACTTATAGAATGCTGTTCCAGTATAATATAAGTTTGAAACTATTTTCCGGTATCATCCAGAAGTCTATTACACCGACGTAAATAATTCATTCATAATATCAAAACTATGATACCTAAACTACCGGCGCCTTTCTATTTGCACCCCTGCATAACCAACTCTATAAAAATATCCCTCAAATGTTCGTCAAATTATCTTCCTCCATTAAAATAAAGGGCTGCAAGATATCTCGCTGCTTTTATCATTTTATGTTTTCATAGCAACCTCAACATCTACAATACAACTTTTCATTAAAGAGATGAATATTTGAACTATGCTTATAATAAATTATCGATAGCAAGGCATTACAACATTGTTTATTTTAGAGGAAGTACTTTTGATGGCATCAGTCATAACGAGGATTTCCATTAGCTTTAAAGCCCTTGAATTAATAACTCCCCTCTTCCTCGACACTTCCTTCTATAATGAATTTGAATCTCACCTCTGAATTGTGCTGGCAATATGTTCTTTGGATGAGGAAAAAGCTAAACTAAAGGTTCAAGAAAAATTGGTAACCGGTGAATAATCGAATAAATGTCTTTCATACGGGAAAAAATAACCAATACCGACTTTTAATGGAGGGCTTTTTATGAATTTTGCGGATATATTCATTATCGCGGGATTTGTCATTCTAATGCTCATAATTTCTGGGCTTGTGATATTTCTAATATATATGCTTATTTTTGATCGGAATCAAAAGAAGCATTCTATTTTAAGAAATTATCCCGTCCTTGGCAGGATACGCTATTTCTTTGAAAAAATTGGCCCGGAAATGCGGCAATATTGGTTTAATAGTGATACGGAAGGAAAGCCGTTTTCAAGGGATGATTACGAGCATATTGTAAAAAGTGCCAAATATTTACGGGATGTTATCGGCTTTGGTTCAAAACGCGATTTTGACGAAGAGGGTCTCTATGTTCGCAATGATATGTTTCCAAAATTAGCAGAAGAAATGAAAATGGATCGTAACACATTGGTCGCAACAAAAAGATATATCTTGATGAAGGATCCGCTACTTTCACAAAGGGAAGAAAAATGGGAAGATGAAGATTCCAATGCCTATTTACTGCACGAAGATGATGCGGTTGTAATTGGTCCGAATACAGAGCATCCATTCGTCTTAAAGGGTTTGATCGGCATGTCGGCGATGAGTTATGGTGCACTAGGAAAAAATGCAATTACCTCCCTTTCAAAAGGATTAGGCATGGCGAAAGGAACATGGATGAATACGGGCGAAGGCGGCCTCTCCCCCTATCATTTAGAGGGCGGAGTGGACATTATCATGCAAATTGGCCCAGCGATGTTCGGAGTGCGTGATCCTAACGGGGAAATGGATTGGGAAGAATTAAAAAGAAAAAGTAAGATTCCGCAAATAAAAGCATTTGAAGTCAAGCTTGCTCAAGGTGCTAAAACTCGAGGCGGTCATATTGATGCAGAAAAGGTGAATCCCGAAATTGCTGCCATACGGAAAGTGGAACCATACAAATCAATTGATAGTCCAAATAGATTTATTCAGTATAGTGATGTTCCTTCGATATGTGATTTTATTGAAGAGATTCGAAATCAATCCGGAAAACCAGTAGGATTAAAGTTAGTTGTCGGAGGGACAGATAGTGTTCAAGAATTGGCAAAATATATGAAGGAAACGGGAAAAGGGCCGGATTTTATTACAGTGGATGGCGGTGAAGGAGGCACAGGTGCATCCTATCAGGAACTGATTGATAGTGTTGGTTTGCCCATTCGATCTGCCCTCCCTATTCTTGTATCGACACTAGAAAAATACGGCGTTCGTGATCGTGTAAAAATTATTGCATCTGGTAAGCTATTTACCCCTGACCGAATTGCGATTGCCTTAGCAATGGGAGCCGACCTAATCAATATTGCACGGGGATTTATGATTACAGTCGGATGTATACAAACATTGAAATGTCATTCAAATGCCTGTCCTGTCGGAGTGGCTACAACTGATCCTGATTTGCAAAAGGCACTTGTCATTGATGAGAAAAAGTACAGAGTGGTTAATTACCTTGTAAACTTGAGAAAGGGACTTTTTCGAATATCAGCAGCTGCTGGTATCGAATCACCCGTACATTTTCAGCCAAGGCATATTATGTATAAAGATGAAAAAGGAATCGTCATTCCATTAGAAAGCATTATTAATGATATTCAAGGGCAAATAAAAACGAGTTAATGGCACGCTCTGCATTCAATTTAATGCAGTAATAAGTACTGGGCAACTGGCACTAATGTTCTTTGGCATTAATTCAATTATTCCAACTTGCTCGGACTATTAAATTAAACACCCAAAACATCAAATTTAAAAGTGATTATTGATGACTTTCAAAAAAAGGGCTAATTAAACAATTGGAACAATAAAAATAGAGCCTGTCTCTACTATCGACAGGCTCTTTTATTTCGAAAAATTCGCTTTTCCGTCAGCGGCCAGTGTAAAATCTAGCCAAACATTTTTACTTCACTGACCTTTTTCAGCCTTGTACTCTTACCCTTACCAAATAAAATCCATGAATGAGGGATGTAATTGTAAGTAAACCTAACAATCCCCCAACTTCCGATAAACATGATTACAAAGGTAGCAACTTGCCAACCATGGAACAATACCGGTGTTCCTCCCGGCAACATTTTTCGGAGGAAAAATAAAAACAGTGGATGGATTAGATAGATGCCAAATGAAACAGCTCCAAACTCCGTTAGTATCTTTTTTGCCCGAAATTTGAAACTCTCCTTGGCAAAGTTCGCCAATAAAAGTATGGATAAACTGGCAAAAAGCGCGTTGCCGCTCCAAGAAAATTCATAAATCATATTTGACAATGAAATTTGCTCGGTCCTTGTAAAATACATAATTAAAACATAAGTACATGATATAAAACCATAGAGAAACAAAACCCCGCCTAATAAAAAAATGCTCTTTCTCCAGTTTTTCATCCATTCTTTCATTCGGAAATAATAGATTCCGCAAAATGCTCCTGCAAAATAAAACATGAAATAAGACAGTGAAATAGATCCCTTTTCTGTGATGTGGAAATATTTAGAGTTTAAAATCACCCATGTCCATTGAATGATGAAGCCCAACGGTATTGACCATTTTCTTATTAAAGGAAATCTCTTGAATACGATTAAAACTATAGGGAAAATTAGGTAAAATTGTACATTTATAAAAACAAAGTATAAATGCGTATATGCTTGACCTGTTGCCAGTAGTTTCAAGAAATTAACACCCTGTCGGCCTAAATCATCAAAACCGTAATAAAAATACATATTCATCACATAGTAAATAATCGAAAATACTAGGTAAGGAATTAAAATATAGGTAAATCTTTTTTTGTAAAACCTTTTTAACGATTCCCAGTCAATCGGTTTGTTGTTGTAAGAATAGAACAATACGAAACTGCTCAAAAATATAAATGTTGGGGTCCCTAATTTCCCAAACACATTAAAGAAATTATATATAAAGTACATAAAAGAATGTGTTGAAGTCCCCTCTAGGCCTGTGGAACTAGAGTGAACAGCAAGAACCCCGAATATAGCAAAAGCTTTTGCTAAATCCAACTCTTCTAAATGACTTTTCCCCTTCAATTATATCACCAAATTTCCTTTTTTTGTCGCGCAGTGAAGAACGTCTTTCCGTTCGCCAGTTTAAAAAATTTAGTTCTGCTAAATTATAGTGTGGCACCTAATACATTCTTAAAATGCGTAAGTCCCCAAATTTATCCTCACGAGTTGAATATTTAATATAACGGACACTTCGAGGCTTTTACCCGCTTGAAGTGTCCGTTATCGACATTCTAATGGAAACTCTAGCATCTTTCCCGCTTCAAATATCTATCAAATTATCTTCCGCCATTAAAAAAATATGGCCTCAAGTCTGTTCTTTTCGTGTATATCATCTTAAATCTTAATATCAATTTTCACATTTTTCTTTAGCTCTTCAATCTGCTGAGCGAGTTTTTCCTGCTGTTTTTGCTGTTGAAGAGATTGTTTGATTTTTGATTTTAATTCTTCAAGCTTTGGAACTTCTTGACCTGTGCTCTTTCCTTGTTCCACATATTGATCATACGTGTTTTGAATTTCTTCATCGGTTATTTCACCAACCGCCACTTCTTTCTCAACGTATTGTTTAAATTTAATATCGTCAGCTATTTGAGTTTGAAGTGTTTTCATATCCATGCCGGATTTTTTTAGAGCAGCTTCGAATTCTTTTTCTGTTTTAAACAGTTTTTTCGTTTCGTCCAACTGCTTTTTAATATCTGCCTCTGATGCTTTATAGCCTGTTTTATCTGCCTCTTGAAGAATAAGAGTTTGTCCGACTAAGCTATCAATTGTTTGGTTTTTCAATTGCTCTGCAGCTTCTTTGGAAGTCGGATCTTGCCCCATTTGCAGCATTTGTCCTTGTGTAGATGCTAAGACGCTGTTGTAGTCGCTTCCTAAAATTTCTTTATCATTCACTATAGCGACAATTTTCTTATCATCTACTTGCTGCGCTTCTAATTTCTTTTGCATTTCTTCCATTTGCTTTTGCTGTTCCTTCTGCTGTTCGGTTTCCGCTGTTTTTGCTTTATCATCATTTTTAACTTCTTTTCCTTCTTCATTTCCTCCGCATGCTGCTAAAACAACGGCCATTAGACCGGTTATTAATATTAACATCATTTTTTTCATAATAGTTCTCCTTCCTTAAGCTAGAAGTATAATTTTTTCCCAAAAATCATCTAGTGTGCAGTATAAATTAAATTTTTCGGAAAAGAAACCTTATGCGGCCTTTCTTAAGATTTGTAACAGAGTTGAAACGTTTATGATACAGGAATACCGTTAACAGTATGTTCTTTTTATTCAATAAATTCTCGAGGAATCAATGGTTCTATGTCTCTGGGTGATTATTTTTATACCCAAACCTTATTCGGGATGTATTACTAACTTTTAAGGGATATTTCTTAGACATTAGGAATGATTTCTTTTATTATGAGCAGTTAACAGTTCGTTTAAAAATAAGAAGCTTTCCTTTTCTCTTTTCGCTCAAAATGATAGTGCAAGCCATACTTACAGATTTCTTTAGTCCAATTAAATATAAGCTCTTATCTTTATCACTTGCTTCAAATTGTAGTTGAAAAATATCATTCTCATAAGTAATTAATCCCTTTGAACTTTCACTCCACTTAGTCATTGTTGAGCTTACACTGACTTATTTATTTGAAGAAACTGATTTTCGGTCATTATTAAGCAATAATTATTTCTTTTTTCGAAATTTTTGAATTTTATATTTCAAATTGAGGGAAAATTGTGTAAACTGAAGTAAGCATGCATGTAAATATTTCTGAAAGTAATTAAAATTAATGCCTGTTTTCGTTTTCGAAATCATTTCAGTGAGGAGGTTTTTTAATGCAACAAAACAAAGTTGTGCTGCAACAATCTTTAAAATCCCGCCATATGTCTATGATTGCTCTTGGCGGTGTTATTGGAGCTGGTCTATTTGTTGGCAGCGGAGCCGCTATTCATAAGACAGGTCCAGGTATTTTAGTATCCTATGCCATTGCAGGTACTCTCGTATTCTTAATCATGAGGCTGCTTGGCGAGATGGCCACTGCAAATCCGACAAGTGGATCATTTTCCGAATATGCACGGGATACAATCGGCCCATGGGCTGGTGTAACTGTGGGATGGTTATATTGGTTTCAATGGGTTGTCGTCATTGCTATTGAAGCAATTGCGGGGGCAGCGATCATCCATTTATGGTACCCAGAGTTACCGATGTGGTTTCTTACTTTTGCATTAACCCTTTCACTGACTTTAACAAACATTTATTCAGTCAAATCTTTTGGTGAATTTGAATATTGGTTTGCTATGATAAAGGTAGCGAGTATTATTGCCTTTTTAATTCTAGGAGTATCTATCATTTTTGGATTTTCATCAAGTTCTTCAGTGGGAGTAACAAACCTTGTGCAAAATGGCGGATTTTTCCCACATGGAATTAGTGCTGTCTTCCTTGGGATTATCACAGTCTTTTTTTCTTTTGCAGGAACAGAAGTTGCCACGATTGCTGCTGCAGAATCGAAGGATCCGGTGAAATCTGTTGGTAAAGCTATTAACAGTACAATTATGCGTGTATTGATCTTTTATATCGGATCAATAGCAGTAGTTGTAACTTTACTTCCTTGGGATTCAGCCAATGTTTTACAAAGCCCATTTGTAGCTGTTTTGGAATATCTAGAAATCCCCTTTGCCGCTCATATCATGAATTTTATCGTATTAACAGCTGTACTATCATGTTTAAATGCCGGTTTATACACAACATCACGAATGATGTTTTCTTTAGCTAATAAAGGTGACGCACCAAAATATTTTTTGAAATTGAATAAAAAAGGAGTCCCTGCAAGAGCCGTTTTTGCATCCACTATTTTTTCATACGTGGCTGTCATCATGAGTTTTATTTCACCTGAAGTCGTCTTCCTTTTCTTAGTTAATTCATCTGGAGCGATTATTTTACTCGTCTATTTGGTCATTGCCTTCTCGCAGCTGAGAATGAGAAAAAAATTAGAAAGAGATAATCCTGAAGCATTAAAAATGAAAATGTGGTTATATCCGTATTTAACATATGCAACGATCATAGGCATTATTGCCATATTAGTTTCGATGGGATTGATTGAATCTACACGGAGTCAGCTATATTCGACGCTGATTTTGACGTTTTTAATCATTGTTTGTAATCATTTATTCAGAAAAAACAAAAACAACGTGGAAGAACCCACCATTAACCCAAATAAAAAGCTTAACTATTAAAGAAACAAACAGTCATGTGCTTTTTTACATGGCTGTTTTGTTTATCTTGCGATCTATCTGAACTTTGCAATCCTGAATGTGTTAAAATGGAAAAAATATAAATATCTTTTCACGTGTAGGAGGCTTATTAGAAAATGCCGAACGTATATCATAATATTGCCGGAAAAATGGATCAAATGAGCAAATCACAAGTTAAAATTGCTAAATATATTTTAGAACATCCAAACACAGTGCCCTTTTTAACAGTTGAAAAGTTAGCAAAAATGGCCAATGTGAGCGATGCTACGGTCGTACGTTTTGCTACATACCTTGGTTATTCTGGATATCCTGAACTTCAACAGTATATGCAAGACTCTGTTCAACAACAACTGACAACGACAGAGAGATTAAAGATATCGAATCAAGTGTATGATCAGGAAGAAAAAGGAGTTTACGAGATTTTCCAGGATGATATAGCAAATATTAAATCCACAATGGAGAAATTGGATGTAGATGCTTTCCATAAAGCAGTAGAGCATTTACTAAAAGCAAAAAGAGTTTACATCATCGCAAATCGAAGCGCGATGTCATTAGGTGTATTTCTCCAATATTATCTTCATATGATATTGGACAATGTAGAATTACTTCAATCCATTGAGACGTCATCTGAACAAATATATAAAATAAATAAAGATGATGTAGTTATTGGGATTAGCTTTGCTCGCTATACAAAAAGTACCATTCGGCTATTCTCTTATTCAAAAGCAAAAAATGCAACAACCATTGCAATAACAGACAATTTATTGTCTCCCCTTATCCCACATGCAGATATTTCACTTACTGCATCAAGTCAAATGCCAACATTTATCGACTCATTTGTTGCACCTTTAAGTTTAATTAACGCTTTAATCACGTTCGTTGGCAAGGAAAAGCAAGAAGTTTTTTATGAACGGTTAGAAATACTTGAAAATATTTGGAGCCATTTTGATATTTTTCATACAAAGCAGAAATAACGTACAAACGCCCTATGATATTTTTGTAATAATTAATTCAAGCAGGGTTAAAATAGGTAATTATTATTGCAAAAATCCAATGATTCAAATACTATTAATATATAGGTTTGAATTTTCAGAACAGTTTATAAACCTAGTATATACTGCAAAGGATGTGCTTCGATTGTTGAAAGTTGCCGCAATACAGCTACAGGCTTATCCGAGCCAAAGGGAAACGAATATTAATAATTGCATACAAATGGTGGAGGAAGCTGCAAAGCAAGGAGCCGAGTTAATTGTTCTACCCGAACTTTGGATCAGTGGCTATTATTTATCGAAAGAGGAATTTCAATTGTTTGGGGAAGCTCCTACAGGAAAGACTGTTGGATTGTTCCAGGACCTAGCAAAGAATTTAGGCACAGTACTAGTTGTTCCATTTGTTGAAGTGGAAAATGAACAGCTCTTTATTGCTTTAGCTGTGATTGAAACAACTGGCGAGGTAATAACAACTTACCGTAAAGCGTTTTTATGGGGCAGAGAGAAAGACATATTTACCCCAGGAGAGAGAGTATTTAATCCAGTCGAAACATCGAAGGGCAAAATTGGCGTTCTAATTTGCGCAGATATAGAATTTCCTGAGCCGAGCCGGATTCTAGCCTTGCAAGGAGCAGATCTTATCGTTGTTCCATCTGTTTGGAGTTATGGAGCCGAAACAAGATGGGATATTCAACTTCCAGCACGTGCTCTAGATAACACAGTGTTTATTCTAGGTGTAAATACGGTAAATGAAGGAAGCTGTGGAAAGAGTAAGCTCGTTGCTCCGAATGGAGAAGTACTTTGTGAAGCACCAAGAGATGAAACTTCTATTTTAATCCATGATGTTGATTTTTCTTTGATTCCAAAAACTAGAATCGATGTTCCTTATTTAGATGATTTAGATAAGGATTTATATCCGGCGACTATTAAAACAAAGTTACCTGTATAATGCAATTTGAGAAAGAGGATGCGCTAGAAAACAGCATCCTCTTTCCATATGTAAAACAAACATAAACTTACTTCAAAT
The DNA here is from genome assembly GCF_008923245.1 of Cytobacillus depressus. Taxonomy (GTDB): domain Bacteria; phylum Bacillota; class Bacilli; order Bacillales; family Cytobacillaceae; genus Cytobacillus; species Cytobacillus depressus. Next base: position 26,960 of record NZ_WBOS01000009.1, on the reverse strand, counting down.
TCCCCTACTCTACTAGAAAAGCAACTGCCAATAAGAGTCATCCTTCATATGTCTAAATTATCAAAAAAGTTAATTCTTTCAAACTAATTAGTCTTCACAAAATGGAAAAAAAGTTGTATTATGAAATATATATTTCATAAATTTATTAAATATGAAATTTAAATTTCTATAAATGAGGTGGATAGTGATGACAGTAAGCAGTGTAAGTAATGAAGTAGAAGAGTATATGAAAAAAACTCCGAAATCCAGGGAGTTTGCATCAGAAGCCCATAAGGTCATGCCTGGCGGTGTGACTGCGAATATTAAGTCTTTTGATCCTTACCCAATAATAATGGAAAAAGGAAAAGGGGCTTATTTGTATGATATAGATGGTAACAAATATATAGATTACCTTCTCTCTTATGGCGCCTTAATGCTTGGTCATGGACACCAAGACATTGTTCAAGCTATCCAAGCGCAAATGGAGGAAAATGGAACCTTCTTATTCGGCACACCTCACCAGCTTGAAATTGAGATGGGTAAGAAAATTCAACAGCTCTACCCGAGTATGGAAATGGTTCGCTATACGAATTCTGGTACAGAAGCAACTCTTCTGGCAATCCGAATGGCATATGCGCATACAGGTAAATATAAAATTGCTAAGTTTGAAGGGCATTATCATGGAGGGTATGATCAGGTACTGTTAAGTGTCAATCCCCCCGTCCACGCTGCAGGTCCATCCAATGAACCAATTCCGGTTGTTGAATCTAAAGGTGTGGATCCGTATCATGAGGAGCATACTGTCATTCTTCCATTTAATAATCTTGATGCAACAGCTGAAATTTTAAGGAAAAGAAAGGATGAAATTGCCGCTGTTATTCTTGAGCCAATTCAAGGCGGATTTATTCCAGCCGAGCAATCTTTTATGGATGGATTAAGAAAGATTACTAAAGAATTAGAAATCCTGCTTATTTTTGATGAAGTGAAGACTGGATTCCGCCTTGGGCTTGGCGGAGCGCAATCTATATTCAATATTCAACCTGACATCACAACACTCGGAAAAGTTGTTGGTGGAGGTTTCCCTGTTGGTATCATCGGTGGAAAAAAAGATATTTTAATGGTCAGTGCGCCAACCTCTTCTTCTGATGTATTTGATAGCAGCCAAAGTAAAAAATCAAGTGCCAAGGATGTTCTTTTTCACAGCGGTACATATAATGGCCACCCAACGATCCTTGCTGCAGGGTTAGCCACGATTAAAGTGCTAGAAGATGAAATTGATCAAGTACTTCGAAATACTGAAAAATTAAAAACAGGTATTTGTAGCCTATTTGCCAAGCGTGGAATCGCAGTGCAAACGGTAGGTTTAGGCTCTATATTTAACGTCGTTATTACAGAGAAAGAAAAGATTTTTAACTACCGCGACTTCCAGCATTCGAATTTTGCCTTAAGAAAAAAATTAGACTTCCACCTGCTAACGGAAGGGATTTATACGAAGCCATTAAATCGCTACAGCATGGCTACCGTTCATGGAGAAAAAGAAATTAATTACACACTTGAAGCTTATAATAAAGTATTAACTAAATTAGTTTAAGAAATATGTATTTAAAAAAATCAGCAAAGCCGATCAAAATCTCAACGGCTATGCTGATTTTTTTAATCCACATAATATGTTCCTACCCTTGACGTTAATAGTCAGAGAAAATGGGATTGCTCCCTATTTTATGGAATTAAAGGAGAAAAAGAGTTGAATGAAACGTTAAGAAGTGAAGTAGCTGCCTTTAAATATGACTTAATCGCCCAATTGTTCTGTGACAACTACAGGTTGTGGAGAGGTATGCCCTTTTAAAGGAAATTGCCAATCAATTAATCCATCAAAAATAGTCTTCCCGCCATGAGAAGACTATCATTAAATTATTTATTAGCAAATAAGTGAATCTAAATCTCTTGGATAATAAGTTAACATTTCTATTCCACTATCTGTTACTAATACCGTATCTGAATGTCTAAATCCACCAAGACCTTTGACATAAATTCCTGGTTCGACCGTAACTACCATACCAGGTTCAATAATTGAATGATCACCTAAATCAAAAAATGGAGCCTCATGGCCAAGCAATCCAATGTTATGACCTGTATGATGACGTGTTAATTCAGTGGTTCCTTCTTCTTTAAAATATTTCTGAACTGCCTCTTCGACAGACGAATAGCTTGCTCCTGGTTTTATAGCCGAAAATGCGACATCCTGCGCCTCATACATATAATTAAAATATTTTTCTTGCTCTTTTGATACTTCCTCAACAAACATTGTTCTTTCAAGTTCACTATGATAGCCAAATACGTCTGCCCCAGCTCCAGTTACCAATGTATATCCTTTTGCCATTACAATATTTTGAGTCACAGCATGAGGAAAAGCAGATTCTGGTCCAACTTGTCCTCTAAAGATTGCTCGTGCAGTGTTACCATGAGGTCTATAATCTGGTCCTAATGTTTCTATCATTGCCATCGTAGCTTCCATTGAAGCTCTACTAGTAATCTCAATTTCACTTAAACCTATTTTCGTATACTTTTGCAACAAGCGGTGTGCTAGATTTCCCCATCGACAAGACTCTTTAATAAGTTCAATTTCATTTGGTGATTTAATAAAGCGCATCTCTTCAATAACACCATAAATTGAAACAAAATTTTTCACTTCTATTAATTTATCTACTGACGGCCCCCGATATCCTTGGGAGGAGCCATAACCTAAAGAATCATAGCCGACCGTTTTCCCACCCACTCCAAACTTTTGCAATACTTCTTTGAAGTATTGCATTGGGTGCTTAATTCCAGGATATTCAGGATAGGAATGTACATAGTCGACAACACTGTATTCCTCTGCATGTTCATGTTCTAATTCAGGTACAAAAAGATGAACTTTTTTGTTTGCGTCAATGATTAAACCGATTGGCCGCTCTGTAGGATGAAAGTGAAAACCAGTTAAATAAAATATATCTGTTACTCCAAAAATTATTGCAGCATCACAATCCCTTTCTTCCAATTTTTTAATGAATTTATTTTGCCGCTCAATCATTTCGAATTTAGGTATAGATAATAGCATGATTTTTTTCCTCCTTATTATTTTTTTCTGTATATAAGTGGCAGTTAACAGCATGATTTTCCCCGAATGTTACCTTCTCTGGAGTGACTTTTGAACAAATATCCATAACATGAGGACATCTAGTATGGAACGAACAACCTGATGGGGGATTTGCTGGACTTGGTACATCACCTTTTAAAACAATACGCTCTTTTTTCTCTCGCGGGTGTGAGCTTGGAACAGCGGATAATAAGGCCTGCGTATAAGGATGTTTCGGATCCCTAAATAATTCTTCTGTTTCGGAAATCTCTACTATTTTCCCTAGATACATTACCGCTACCCTGTCAGTCATATGTTCAATTACACTAAGATCATGTGAAATGAATAAGTATGTTAATCCAAATTCATCTTGTAAATCTAACAATAAATTTATGACTTGTGATTGTACTGATACATCAAGGGCAGAAACTGGTTCATCGGCCACGATAAAGTCTGGCTGAAGTATAACGGTTCTTGCAATACCAATTCGTTGACGTTGACCTCCTGAAAATTCATGAGGATAACGATCTAAATGTTCTCTAGACAATCCGACGATTTCGAGAATTTTGATTATTTCCTTTATGCGATCTTTTTTAGGAAATCGATTATGAACACGAATAGGCTCCATTAATATTTGTCTGATTGTTTTTTTAGGGTTTAGAGAAGCATATGGATCCTGGAAAACCATCTGCATTCTTTTGCGTAAAGACCTCATTTCTTCATATTTAAGAGATAATATATTCTTACCATTAAATGCAACTTCTCCAGAAGTTGCATCAGTTAATCTAAGAATGGCTCTTCCAGTCGTTGATTTTCCACAACCAGACTCACCAACTAAAGCAAATGTTTCTCCCCTTCTTATTGAAAAGCTGACATCATCTACAGCACGAACTATTATTTTTTCTTTAAATAATCCCTGTGAAATCTCAAAGTGTTTCTTAAGGTTCTTAACCTTTAGTAACGGTTGTTCTTCCAATTTAATCACCTCCCTCATATGTATCATTTAACCAACATTTACTTAGATGTTCCCCTATTTGAAAAACAGGTGGAGATTCAACATGACACGGAGTAAAAGCATGTGGGCACCTATTTGCAAAAGCACAACCTTTTGGTATTTCATTTGGCTTTGGAACTTGCCCCTTGATTGAATATAGACGATTTTTACGTGTGTTTTTTGACGGCAAAGATTTTATTAATCCTTGTGTATACGGATGTCTAGGATTATCGAATAGCTCATTCACTTCAGCCATTTCAACAACCTCTCCAGCATACATAACGACTACCCTGTCACACATTTCTGCTACAACGCCTAAATCATGCGTTATTAGTAATAAACTCATATCATTTTTAGTTTTTATATCTTTCATTAGCTCTAGTATTTGGGCTTGAATTGTCACATCAAGCGCTGTAGTAGGTTCGTCCGCAATCATTAATTTAGGTTGACATAATAAAGCCATTGAGATCATTATCCTTTGTCTCATTCCACCAGATAGTTGATGGGGATATTCATTTATTATTTGTTCTGCACGGGGAATACCAACTTGTTTTAATACATTTATAATTGATTCAGTAATTTCATTTTTTGTCATCTTTTTATGTTGAATTAATGGTTCACTAAGCTGTTCTCCAATTGTAAATACTGGATTCAAAGATGTCATTGGCTCTTGAAAAATCATAGAAATTTCATTTCCGCGCAGCTTCTGAAATTGCCTTTCACTAAATGTTGTTAATTGTTTACCGTTAAATATAATATCACCATCAATAATTTCACTAGATCCTTCCGGTAGTAGACCCATAACGGATAAAGCTGTCACACTTTTTCCACTACCAGATTCTCCAACAACCCCCAATGTTTCTCCTTTTTTTAAAGAGAAATTCACTCCCCTGATAGGTTGAACTTTCTCTTTACCTCTCCTAAATTGAATTTTCAAATTTTTTATTCTGAGAATTTCATCCGACATTTGTATAACCACCGTATCATTCTCCTTTTAGCTCTGGGTCAAGTGTATCCCTCAGCCAGTCTCCAAATAAGTTAACCCCCAAAGCCGCGATTACGATTGCTATTCCAGGAAATGTAATGAGCCACCAAGAACTAAAAATATAATCTTTCCCTTCATTTAGCATATTTCCCCATGCTGGTGTAGGAGGTTGAACTCCAAATCCTAAAAAACTGACCGAAGCTTCAGCAATTATATAAGTCGCAACCTGTAAAGAGGCAAGAATAATCATCGGGGTAAATAAGTTAGGAACGATATGTTTCACAAGTATCTCAAGTCTAGATACACCTGTAGCGATACATGCAGTAATAAATTCTTGTTCTCGAAGGGCAAGTACTTCACTTCTAATTACTCGAGCAAATATTACCCAGCCACCTATTGCTAACGATATAATTATATTTCTAAGACCTGTTCCAATAATTGCGTTAACAACAAGAACTAAAAGAATAAAAGGAAAGCTCAGTTGAACATCAACAATTCTCATTAACACAATATCAATAAAACCTCTAAAATAACCGGCAATAATCCCAACTATAGTTCCGAATATTCCAGCAATTAGAACCGTAGAAACCCCAATCAATACAGAAACTCTTGCACCTACAATTAAGCGGGAAAGTATATCCCTTCCAAGGTGGTCAGTACCTAATAAATGACCATCTGTTAATGGCGGTAATAATTTTTTACTAAATTCAGCATAGAGTGGATCATATGGTACTAGCCATTGGCCAAAAATGCTAACGAATAGTAAAAGGACAATAATAAGGAACCCTAACATTCCGGTCCAGCTTCTCGATAGACTAGAGAAAAAATAGATTATTTTTGAGGTCTTCTTATATTCTATATAGTCATTTTCCAGTATATATTTACTCTCTGGAAGGGCCATTTATTTCACCTACTTCACTCTAATTTGTGGATTTACATAAGCATATAAAACATCCGCAACAAAATTAATAACTGAATAGAATACGGCAATAAGGAATACACCAGCTAAAACAATTGGAAAATCACGATTCAGCAATGATTGCATTAATAGCCTACCAAGACCCGGCCAAGCAAAAACAACTTCTGTTATAACAGCCCCACCAAGTAATACACCTAAATCTAAAGCAACTAGAGTAATGATTGGTATTAATGAATTCTTTAATGCATACCGCATAATGAGTCGAAAGGTAGGTGCTCCCGCTGCCTTAGCCGTTCTAATATAATCTTTCCTTAATACATCGAGCATTGTTGATCTAGTAAATCTAGTAAATCTCGCAACACTATACGATGCTAATGTTACTGTAGGTAAAATCAAATGTACCGGTGTACCTCCACCGCCTGAGGGCAATATTTTAAGTTGTGCTGCAAAAAAATAGATTAATAACAAACCTAGCCAAAAACTTGGTACAGCCTGTCCCATAACCGTTAAAGCAACACCGATTTTATCAAAAACAGTGTTACGTTTGTATGCAGAAAGTACCCCTAATGGGATTGATATGATTAAAGAAAGAATTAGTGCGGATATAGCTAGTTGAGATGTCGCTGGGATCCGATCAAGAACTAATTGTAATGCATCCTCGTTACTTCTTAATGAATCACCAAAATCTCCTTGAATAGCATTAATCATAAAGTCTCCATATTGAACATAGAGAGGTCGATTAAATCCATACGATTCTTTATAAGCTTCTATTTGTTCTTTTGAAGCGTCCTGAGGTAAGAAAAGTGAGACCGGATCACCAGACAAGCGAATTAAAAAGAAAACAGCAGTAAGTACTAAAAGCACTACTAAACCAACCTGTAAAAGTCTTTTGATAACAAAGTCTAGCATTAAAAGCTCCCCTCTTTACCTTTACGATTATATTGTAAAAATTGAGGTAGGAAAAATCCTACCTCATAAGATTTATATGTTTATTTCCAGGACATATCAAAAGCATGAAAATATTCATCAACTCTTGGTTCAAAATTTAAATTTTCACGAATTGCATATAAATCGGCTTGTTGCCATAACGGTACCCAAGCGGCGGCCTCTACTAGCTCATGCTGTACTTTTTCAAATGCTTCATATCTTTTTTCTTCATCAAAAATTTCATTGGCAGCATAAATATGTTCTTCGATTTTTTCATCATAAAAGCTACTATAAGGTGCCACTTTCGTAAATAAATTTTCTATCGTAGATTGTGCTTCATAAGCTGGGCCCCAGCCTAATATATACATATCTCCCACTTTTCTATTTTGAATTTTCTCCAAATGAGTACCCCATTCATTAACTTGTACGTTTACCTCTACTCCAATTTTTTGAAGTTGGGAGGCAATTCCCTGTGCGACGTGTGAATCCATCGGATATCGACCCCTAGGAGTTTCTAAAGTAAGTGAAAGATCCTTAGGTTCATATCCAGCCTCTTTTAATAGCTCAATAGCTTTATCTGGGTCATACCCGTAATCTGCTGTTTCAGTATAACCTGAATTTATTATCGATAAAGGACCTGTCATCTTAGTACCATGACCATTCAAAATAGAGTTTAGTAATTCATCGACATCAACTGCATAATTGATTGCTTTCCGAACTCGAATATCTTGCATTGGACCTTCCGTAAGAGTATTTAATGCTAAATAATTTATTCGTGAGGAAGCTACATCGGCAATTTTAGAATTAGCAGAATTCTCAATTTCACTAATAGAGTCTACTGGAATATTTTTGAATAAATCAATCTCACCACTTAAGAATGCAGATAACCTTGCACTAAATTCTGGGATATAACGAAACTCTAATTTTTTAATATTTGGAGTTCCTTGCCAATAATCTTCATTAGCCTCTAATTTCAAATGATTATCGCGAACCCAATCAGTAAGTTTATAGGGTCCTGTACCAACCGGTTTTTTTGCAGCTACATCATTTCCAACTTCTTTAACATAGCCAGGTTCCATTATTAATAAATCTGAAGCCACATACTGCAATAAATTTGGAAATGGCTTAGATGTAATAATTTCAACTTCCGTAGGTGAAAGAACTTTAACTTCCTTAACATTAGCCCAGCGTGATCGATAAAAAGATCCATTTTTCTCATCTAAAATAAAATCGATATTAAATTTCACTGCATCTGCATTGAAGTCTGCACCATTATGGAACTTAACGCCTTCCCTTAATTTTATGCGCCATGTTAGGTCGTCAATGTTCTCCCAGCTAACCCCTAATCCAGGAGTCAGCTCCCCTGTTTTGGGATCGCGATTTATTACTGAATCATATATGTTTCTTATTTGAGCAGTTGTAATATAATTGACATCCCAATTAGCTAATAGTGTTGTAGCATCGGACTCAAAACCAATTACAAGACTATCTTTTTTATCCGTTTTACCATCTTTTCCTTGAACTGAAGTATTTTTATTTGTGGTGGTGCCGTCTCCACTTGTGCCCGCTGTACAGGCAGTTAACATTAGTACGGTGCATATTGCAAAAAAAAATGAAATAGCCTTTTTCATATTTTTCACCCTTTGTTATTTTATTTACCTAGTATTTGTTCAATTTTTTCCATTGATTTTAATGATATTTTTATATCTTTCTTGTCAAGATGTTCTATCATTTTTTGGACACTTAGACTTGCCCTATTAGCTAAATCCCTTAATTCCTCTTCACCTTTACTTGTAATCTTTAAATATTTGATGCGCCGATCTACTTCGGAAGAAACTCTTATGATGATATTTTTATTCTCAAACGAATTTAATATTCTACTAATATAGCCTTTGTCTAAATGGAAATATTTCGCTAAATAAGATGCCGTACAAGTGTCGATTCTATTAATTTCGAACAATACCATTGCTTCTGTAGCGGTGAAAGGGCTCTCTTTGGAATACATCGAAATAAGCCCCATTTTTCTGACATAAAACCTATTAAATTGTTTTATTCTCTGCACTTTCAGCAATATTCAATATTTTCCCCCTTTTCTGTATTTTGTGTACATTTTAATAATTATTATTGCTTATGTCAACTTTATTTTCTATAATTAGTAATGAATTCTTTGTTATTAGATTAATAAATATTTAATGGGACTATTTCTATAAAAAACTAGATTCTAATTATCTATCAGTTCGTATTATTAAGGAGAGTCTTAAAATGCCCCCCAACCTCACGGAACCCTTCACTTTAATTTAAATCAAACAATAAACAGTAACTGAAAGCCACGCTGAAAAAAGCATGAGCAGTTGTTGGAAATGATCACCCACTCGTTAGCAATACAATTATTGTCAATTGAAAAATCCAATTCATAAACTTATAGGGATTTTTAAAAAAGGATTTATCAGTTTAAAGTCCTTTTTAAAAATAAATTTTTAAGTATATAGGAGGAAAATGATGCTAAATCAAAAAAATGTACCACATGCAGCTAATCGGGATTGTGGGGAAGGACCGTTTGACAAGTTAGTATTAAAAGGAGCCATTCTAATTGATGGGACGGGCGCCCCAGCCGATGGGCCAGTCGATATTCTTATTAAAGGAAACCGAATTAAGGAAATTGCTGTTGGCGGATTGTCAGAAGGTGCACTTGAAGGTGCTCATATAATCGATTCAAATGGGATGTACGTAATGCCTGGATTCGTTGACACACATGCACACATTGGCGGAACTAGACAGGGCGTTTCGGCTGACTATGTGTACAAACTTTGGATGGCTCACGGGGTAACAACAGTTCGAGATCCAGGATCCTTTAATGGCGCAGATTGGACAATCTATGAAAAGGAACGAAGTGCTAAAAACGAAATTGTTGCCCCACGGATTTATGCCTATACATGGGAACATAATTGGGATAAACTTGATGGCTCATTAACACCATCTGACGCTTATGATTTTGTTCATTGGGCAAAGGAAAAGGGACTTGATGGATTTAAATTTATTAATAGATGGAATCCGCAAGCCATTAAAGCGGTTATCGAAGAAGCAAAAAAACAAGGCTTAGGAACTATGGCACATTTATCCCAAACTACTGTCCCTCGTCTTGATGCTTTGGAGGCGGCCCGTTGGGGTCTCGGTTCTTTAGAACACTGGTATGGATTACCAGAAGCATTATTCAATAATCGCACTGTTCAAGATTACCCTGATTATTATAACTATTCCAATGAACATAATCGTTTCAGCCAAGCGGGAAGACTTTGGAAGCAAGCTGCTTCACCTTACACCGAAAAATGGAATAAAGTTATGGATGAACTTATTGAACTTGATTTTACAATGAATCCGACATTTGCCATTTATGAAGCTGCTCGCGACGCGGCAAGAGCTCAAACTGCTGAATATCATGAGGATTACACGATGCCTTCTTTATGGGAATACTATCAGCCAGATCCTAAAAAGCATGGGTCATTTTTCTCCGATTGGACAACAAAAGATGAGATTGAATGGAAGGAAAACTACCGTCTGTGGATGGCATTTATTAATGAATTTAAAAATCGCGGCGGAAGAATTTGTACAGGTTCGGATTCCGGATTTATTTATAAAACTTATGGCTTTGACTATATTAGAGAACTAGAACTGTTACAAGAAGCTGGTTTCCATCCTTTAGAAGTAATTAGGTCAGCTACCATGAAGGGGGCTGAGCTTTTAGCTAAAGAAAATGGAACAACTATGGAATTTGGAATAATCCAGCCGGGAATGTTAGCAGATATTGTGATAGTTGAAGAAAATCCACTACACAATTTCAAAACCCTCTACGGAACAGGTTCTATGAAAATCAATCCTAAAACTGGAAAAGTAGAACGTGTAGGCGGGGTGAAATATACCATTAAAGATGGAATAATTTTTGATGCTAAGCAGCTGTTGGCAGACGTAAAAGAAATGGTAAAAGAAGCAAAAGCAAACAGGGTTTTAGTATAATAATTTAAGGGTTTTGACTAATATGCAAGAAAAACGGTGATTTTACTTACTCACATGCGTTTATCACCGTTTTCTATTTTTTATAGGTAGTAAATTATTCATTAGTGTTGCTTTAATTAAATTCCACTCCATGCATAAATATAAAAAGTTTTAGCTTTTCTTAATTAGGCTGCTCGCGATGACCGCAACCTTTGCCGGTTCCCCTGGTAAACAGCCAGCAATTGTAAGTGCTCAAAATCATTGATAAATTGACTAAACCCGCTTCTGCTTAGGAACGCGCCAGATAATATAAATAGGAAGACAAATGTGGCGGAAATGCCGATTGCTATTCCAAAAACTCCATAAGTAATCAATAATTCTTTTCACACTGAACCCACCATTTCCGAACACACCCGGAATAATTGATCCAAGGAAATTGTATAAAAGAAATATTAATTCCAGGATTGCCAAATTCCCCACTACTTTTTTGGGCTGTCTACTCTACATGGGTAAGTTCACATGTAAGGGCTTTTATTTTATCTTTAATCTATTTTTCTAAGGAGAATCCACCTTTGTACCTAAACTCAGGTTGAATAATATTTATCCCTAAACAGTTCTGTTTACTCATCTTACTATCGAAATAGTTTGAAGCGTTCTGAATATACTTCTCCTCGATTAAAATTCGGGATAATTTCTCCAAATCTCCTTTACTTTCATCCAGTGCTTTTTCTAACATTCTAATATTTACAATTTTATATGTGCTTCTATCAAGAAGACCACTTCCCACCGAAATATTTGTTAAAACAAAATAAAAATAGTTAATAGGTGTTTCACTAAAGTTATTTCCGAATGCTTTCTTAAGTGTTTGTGAAGTACTTTCTTCCAATGCATTTTTATATGTTGGCAACTGTTTCTTTAATGCTTTTTCCAATGATTTTTCTTTCTTGGTAATTTCCGATGGAGTGAAGGGTTCAATTATCCATTTTAATTCGAAACAGATTAAAGTTTTGGAATTTTCATCAAAAACAATATAGTCTATATCAGATCCAGGAATATTGACTGAATCTTTTTTATACTTGTAGTTATTAAAAACATAATTTAGTCTATCGATAAATATATCTTCTCTTCTAGAATCATCAGTCGGAACCTTCACTCCATGGTTTTGGTAGTGACTGATGTATTTATCAAACACTTGAAGACTATATCTTTCCGGTTCATGAGTTAATATTATATTAGCAATAACAATGTACCTTGAATCAGGTAATTGTACAATTGGTTCGGAGATAAGTGATGAATGAATTACACCAAGCTTCTTTTGTCCATTATAACTAAACATCTCAAGCAAATTACCAACAATTTCATAAGTTAAAGTTCTCAATTTCCATTTACTTGGATTTATTTCTAATATCCTAAAGTCGTCTAGTTTATCATGAATTAATTTCTTTTTACCAGTAGCTAGTATTTTGAATAAGTTGTAATTATGTTCTTTTATTTCCCAAGCGTCATTATATATATGGAACCAAAATTCTTTTAATTGTCTAATTGAATATCCTAGTACACTGTAATCATCAGGTAATTCAAACTCAATGTTTAGAAAATGATTAGCATGATACCGGCCATTAATATATCTTTTAAGCTTCTTACCGCTTGCTATTGCATTAGCAAACCATTTAGCCTTATTTTCTCTATAATCTGTTATTAATAAATTATTAACATTTTCATAAAACTCAATTTCCTTACTTGCGTAATTAAATTGTACCGTTTTATTTTCTAAAATTTCGGCTTTAAATATATTAAAATGTTCTGATAAAAATGCAACATTTGATTGATGTACTTCATATACCTTATCAAAATAATCTTGAAATATACTAAATGTAATATTGCCAATATCACTATCTTCAATATAATCTTCTTCCCAAACCCATTTTGTAATTTCTGCAACTATCTGAGTAATTTTAGTGTCACTTTCTATAAATGAATTCTTTAATATTAAATGTCTGTAAAATAATTCTTCATAATACCTACAATAAAATATTATAGTGTTATTACTTCCTACTTTACTAATAACGTCTTTAAAAAATTCTTTTTTAAGTTTATTTACATTTTCTAAATTTTTGCCAGAAATCGATTTAAGAGTTTCCAAGAATATCTCCACCTATTAACAATAATCTTCTAATGATGACTTGACAATATTTTCTCGCTTGCATTCTTTTCAAGATAGTTAATTCGCAATAATGGAATATTGTTATTATGACAAAATTTGTTCTTATTTGCATCATTTTCTTGTCTATTTCAAAATGCTTCTTCACCCCAAAGAGGCGATTAATAATCCGCTGATGGCATATTCAATCCCCAAAAACGGGCGTTATTTACTTTTTTCAAGCAAATTTTCATTATGGAACTTTGTTTGTACAAGGAAATCAAGCATTTTATTGGACAATGAATGTGAAGGCTATTGATTCGTTCGATTCTGTATTCTGTTAGAAATAGAGAAAACGAAAAGTATCAAGTGTACGCCTTTGAGGACACAACAAAATTACGCAAAGACATAGCAATTCTCACTGGCCATGAATTCGATGAAAATTTTTAAAAATAGCATTCTCGGATTGTGGCCCCTGGAAATGGCGGCTTTGTATGTCGTCTTATTTTGGAATGCTATTTTTCCATATGATGAGGAAGTACACAGCAGAGCAAAATTTGCTAAAGACAAATCAGAAATCAAAGCAACGGCAATTAAACAGATGCAGATAGAATACATACAGGAACATCACTAAACGTTAGTGCTTCGTCACTGGCGGTTTTATTATGTTTTCCCTTTAATTCTAGACAAAAAATTACTAAAGAAAACTAACAACGAGCTAAAGTATAGCAAATGTCTTTAACGAATAAATAAAACGATACCGACTAGGTATCGTTTTTAGTCTTCTGATGGGTATGATATTTCTCTACCGTCAATATTTATAACATATGGTTCCATGTCTTTAACCTTTTTAAGCAAGTGTACCATATTCGTGGAATATCTACTAACACCGTTCATATAGACATGGTAAATATTATTACTCCCACGTAGCTTAATGCCAGTTTTATCATAAACATCATTAATTAAATCATAAGCATAAGACCAAAAAGACTTTTCATAATCATAAACTCTTTCGCATAGCTCCGTGGCAGTAAGAGTAAACTGTACTGCTAGTTGATTAGGGTCTTGAATGTCTGCAAATGTAACAAGAGTTCTCGTAGCAGCTTGTTCATCATTAGCAGTAGGAATAGTAAATGCGTTTAATAAACTCTCTCTGTCTGTTAGGTATCGTAAACTTGCAATATCAACTTCAAGGTTGGTAATAGTGTCGCTTTTTACTACGTTATAAACTGTTTCTTCAATTTGCTTTAGGAACTCAATATCAACAGAATCTTGGTAAAGGGCTTCGTACAACTTTTCATAAGTATGTAACTGAATATAATTAACCCTCACCGATTCACCATTACCGACAGAAATAGGTTTTTCTCTGGGTGGCGTGTAATCAGGGTTAATTGGTTCCCTACTCCAATCAATAAACCACATATTATCAATCATGGGTTCTACATCAGCATCAATAATTTGCTTAACATTGTATAATATGGATTTAATATTTTCATCGCTTAAACTGTAACCAATAAAAATTATTGGGTGTTCCATAAAATATGTAAATAGTTTAGCAATTAAGTAGATTTGCTTATTAAAGAAGTTTACGTAATCTTGTTGTTCAATAACTATGCTATCACAATCTTCAACTGAGCCATGAATTTTTAGTATATGACCAATATCAGTTGATTTCTTTTGGCGAATTACCTGTTGTCCGACTATTGCTTCATATTTAGGAAACAGTGTTTCCAATAATTTATCATAGTTGGTAGTAATAATAGCCTGTGGGTTTAAATTTTTTATCAATTCAATTTCGGCATTTAACTCATGTGTTTCAGCATCGAATTGTCCCATAAGGTCAATTAGTATACTTGCAATTTTATATTTCAAGTGAATACTTCGTGAAGCAGATTCGAAAAGAAAAGGAGGAAATCGCTCTTCATCGCTGTGATTTTTCCAGGCATATGTACGATAGTAATCAACTAATTCAGAAGCAATTTTTGCATTATCACCATTATGTTCTTGAATAAAAAATTGCATTGGCATATCAATTTCAGGATTTTCATCTATTAACTGTTTTAATAAGCCAGCCCAAGTAGGAGAATTGATATACCTCTGGGAGAAGCCAGAACCAATGAATAGAATTGGCCTACTTTTCATATCAGTAATATATTGTTTCAAGTATTCTAGCGAACTATTTAAATATGAATCATAGTTTGACATATCACTGCCCTCCCTTGACAAGTTGATAATAATACCACTTTACCACTATTTTACCTATAAAACCACTTTTTGGTAGTATTTAGCTAATTAGTGTCGTAAATTGGAAGTTAAGAGGTGATACTAATGGAATCAAAGGTAAAAGAATATATAAAAGCACTTGAAGAAATTGGAACCGAAATTGTATGTAGCTATTCAGGAACTTCATAAGAAAGAAAATCTGTGTATTTTCTTTCTTTGTGAAGTTGCTGGTATATCGCGAGCTGCTTACTATAATTGGCTAAAACGTAGCCTTCAGCGAGAGAACTTCAGAATAAAGAAATCATAAAAGAAATGACAACTCTTCATGAAAAAGTGGAGGGCATCTACGGTTATCGATGAACATCAATCGAAGGTTCGGCCAAAACTTCAATCACAAGCGCATTTATCGACTGATGACAGTCGCTGGTATTCAGTCAGTTATTCGAAAAAAGAAGAAAACTTATAAGCGTTTAAACCCCATACATATCGTAGAGAACGTGTTGAATCGGGATTTTACAGCTGACAAACCAAATGAAAAATGGGTAACAGATGTAACAGAATTTAAATATGGTTCATCCCAAAAAGCATATTTAAGTGCGATTCTTGACCTATTTGATGGATCAATTGTTAGTAATGTTTTAGGGCATTCAAATAATAATAAACTTGTATTCAAGACTATTGACAAAGCTACAGCTTTTTCGGATTGGAATCATCCCCTTATTCATAGTGACCGTGAATTCCAGTACCCTTCAAAGGGATTTAGAGAAAAATCGAGAAAGCAAAGCTGAAACAAAGTATGTAACGAGTCGGCAAGTGTATCGATAATGGACCGATGGAATCTTTTTGGGCCCACCTAAAATGTGAAAAGTATTATTTACATAACTATAGGACGTTCGAAGAACTGTTAAAAGCGATTGATGAGTACATCCATTTTTATAATCATGATAGGTATCCAAAACGACTAAACGGCCTTAGCCCTATGGAATATAGAGCTAAAGCCGCTTAGCCTGTTTTTATTAATTCCACTGTCTACTTGACAGGGGGCAGTTCACACCAAAAGTTCACTAAACCATTCCACTTAATACAACAGCCGATTCCTTAATAAAACCTTTCCAACAGTCTTCTTTTTTCGCCCATTGTGTAACGTTTTGATCACCAGCGGATTCTCTTAAATAATTTAAAGCATTATTAGCAATAGTTCGTACAATATCCTCCCACTTTTCAGAAAGAGCTTGTTGTTGCCATATTTCCATTAAATTTATTTCTTCATAGTACAAATGACTTAGCATAGCTACTGTGTAATAAATTACATTTGCTCTATAACCTTTTAAATTCATACTTTCAACAATTCTTGTTATAAATGCATTAATAATTCTTCTAGCAATAAGCTTTTTATAGTAGTCACTATCGATATTTAGAATACTTTTTGTTACTTCACCTTCATCATTTGTAACGGAGCTTTGTTTCCAATATTGGCTATTTAAATCCATAAAGCGTTTAAAAGCTTCTTCTCCACCTTTACTAGATACATGTGGAAAGCCTTCCCAAGACATAAAGTATTTTGCCATTTCCACTTTTGTTATGACGTTTTCCTTTGGGTATATTTTTTTGAAAGCAGTTTGTTCTTTTCCTTTCGAACGTCTACTAATATCAACCATATACTGTCCGCGAGCTCGTTCAAAATACCATTTTGACTCTTCTTTACGATTATCTTGTGTTGGAATCCAGACGTTGCGAGATAGCTTTTCAAGGTCAGACATAAATCTGGTATTAGCGAGCAAATCTGATTTATTGATTTTATTTTGCGTATTTGCATATTCGGAGATTTTTGCTATCATTTCATCTTCAAGTGCATGACGATCCATTTGAACATCAATATTCTCAATTTCTTCTGGAACGTTTAATATAGTCAATTTTGCTTGTATGTAAACACCCTCTAAATCAATATCATTTTTATAAGCTTGATGTATAGAGGCTGTAGTTTGACCTCCATTAACAATTTGCCAACTTGTTAATGTATTAATTTTATAAAGATTTGTATCTCCAATTTGCTCAATATCTCCCGCTTTTGCAACACTTGAAATACCATTATTATATGCAACAAATAATTCACGTTGACTTTCAACCTTTAATGTATCTCGTATTCCCTTATTCGTGCCTCCACGAGCTTGTAAAAAAGAACGTACATTCCTTTCTACTAATTTTGGTCCCCAATCATCATATAATTTAGCTAAAAGTTTTGCTGGAATAACCCCGATATAGCAATCTATTAAACCCTGTTTCATATTATTTGGAACTTGCATCATTTGTAATGCTAGACCATATTCCGACTTAAAATGAATATCAAATTCTCGTATACCTTGCTCCGCTTCCGACAATTTAAATATTCGATCCATATCCCAAACATGTACATTTACTGTTTCCACGCCTGGAATTATTAGATCAATCGGCTTGTTTGAAAGATAAAACTTACTTGTAATCACAAAAATATTGACTTCTTCAATTTCGTCTCTTTTATCTACAATCATTTTTGTTACATCATGGTATTCCATCGAACGATCTGCAAATTGCAAAATTGATTCTGCATTTGTATAAAAGCGCTTTGCTTTATTTGCGTACTCTTTTAAAGATGTCATATTAGCAACTGGCAATTCATCCTCTTCCAAAAAAGGCTCATATTCCACTACATACAAGCTTAATGTATTATTTTCCTCCTGAAATAAATAACCATTAAGTTGTATTTTCGTTTCTTTTTTACTGAAAAAAATAAGCGCTGGCTCGTCTTCAGAGTTTATGTACGGCAATACTTCTTGCAAAAAGGGGGTTTGACGACTTCCTAATACCCGCCCCTTTTGTTCAACTGTATCAATAAATTCATTATAATAATCTAGCTTTCTTTTAGTTTCATTCATTGTGAATCATCCTTATTTATTCAAATTGAATATATCTTCTAACGAAACCTTAAAAGTTTTACAATGTGACAAATCAATTGAATATGAAACATTTGTAATGCCTGTCGGCAGATTTTTTGAAGTCAGTTTTGGAAACTCTTCGACTGCTTTGTATGCTAATTCTTCATGCACAAAAAAGAAGTTTTTATCATAATCCTCGCTCATTATTCCAACTTCTAGTAACAAATCCTTAAAATTCACTGCTAAAGAAGGAGCTCGATTAATAAGTTGTTCCTCAATTACTTCAATCATATTTCGCAGAGATTTTCCTGTTGAATTATTTACTTCAATCTTTAATACATAAAGGAACAATGTATCTATAACCGGATTAAGCTCTAATTGTTTTTCATTTGAAATTTTAATTTCATCTCTTATTTTAGGTGCAACAGTTTTAATCTCGACTCCGCAGTTCTTAATAACAAAATCGATTCTGTTTTTTAACGGTCCTTTCCAATCTTTAATAATCAACGGTGGGTCTTGCGGAAAAAATTCAAGCCACTTATTAATATAATAAAGCTCCCCAAATAGCCCCATCTCTTCCTCTAATTTTAGTTTGGTATCCCATTTTCTCTTAAAAAAGTTATGCCACCTATCTAGAACTTCGTATACTACCGTATAAAGCGGCATCTCTTCTTCAAATAAAATATGATCTACTAAATATTGCAGTACCCGCTCAAAAATCTCTTCACTATCTTCTACATTTTGAGAAATCACTAAAAAATTTTTTTCTTTTAGTGGACCAATTTGCGAAAAGAATTCTTGTCCTATTTCAATACCACGCCACTTTGGAAAAGACTTTAATTGATCTTCATCCCAATCTTCACTTGTAATATCTATATATAAGCGTCGCTGAAAATTTAATAAGTCAATCCCAATTAATATAAATGGTTTTTGAAAATAAATTGGCTCTAATCTGTAAATATCATCAGACTCCTTATTTTTTGATTGCTCCATCATTAACTTGAACCTTTCCGAAATATTAATCATTAGAACCACCTTTTCCAACTGTATTGTTGTAGATATAAACTCCTTCTCTCTTTAGTCTTTCTCTTAGATTACCGTCTGCAACAGGTACTTCTATAATATCTGGAAATGAGAATGCTAACCCAATTGGTACTAGATTTTCATTAAAATCAATATTTAATTTCTTAAATGATTTTACTTGCGGATGTAATGGATAGACTAGTAACAGGGGATTTTCATTCGCCCTTAGGTCTATATTTTCTCTTTTATCTGTGGATCGATTTTCGATATCAATAAACTCCTGATTAGCTGCAACAATAGCACCTAAGTCTACAACACTAATCCCCTTACTTTTATCTTGATCAATACTACGAATAACTGCACTTTCAATCGATAATTTCCCTAGATTTACTCTCCACTGAGTAATCTCATTATCAATTGCTTTCTTGCTGGTTAATGTAGCATTCGTTATATCTACAACAGCAATATTAAATTTTTCAAACAGGTTTTCTCTATTCATTTTGCTAATATAGTCTGCAATTTTTTTGCTATTAACTATTCGTGCTGAAGAAATAGTTTGATATTTTTTCAAGTAATCGATAATAAGGTGACTAGGAACATCTTTAGCAATATGATACTTAGTCCCTTTAATTGTCGTTTTAAATTCCTGTTCTACACTATTAATAAGCTCAATTGTAGCCTCCATATTCTTCATATAAAATTCCTTATTTTTTGCAAAGCTACGTGTTTGCTGCATTGTTCCAGTATAAGATATAGGCGATTCAGCCGTCCCCATTTTTGCTGGACTTGTTACTGTCATTGTGTTATGTGTTAACATTTTAACAGCATATTCTTCCGGCGTCGCACCATCTCTCACAAGTTTTTCAAACTCTTCTCTTAGCTCGCTCATAACAACAGCAAGATACTCGAAGTTTTCAGCGATTTCCTCGCAAGTATATATACGACATAAGTCCATATATCCTTTACGGAAGCCAAACCATCTCCCCATTTGCATTAGTGTGTCATACATAGAGCTACTTCGATAGTAATAAGAAATCGTTAAGCCTTCTAATGTTAAACCTCGAGATAGTTTATTTCCCCCAATTGCAATTACATATAGTCCATTTTCTTTGTATTTTTCATACTCAAGAGCATCTTCACTCTCCCCGTTAATCTCCATTACTTCAATCTTGCCTGCTACAAACTTAATTTGTTTATAGATTTTTTCCCAAGCAAGCACGCTGAATTGGCTTGATGATTCAAAACTACTTTGTACCTCTACAAAATCATTCTCATATAGCTCTTGTAACTTTGTTATATATTCACTTTTCGAATTGTATATTAAATCATTTGATAATTTCCTGTAGAACTCTTTAATAACACCGCACATAGAGTTTTGAACATCTGTAAGTCTTGAAGTATGTATCAACATTGAATTATGCTCGCCTGTCTGACCTCTTAAATTTCTAATTGCTGTTGAAAGTAAAAAGGCAAAGATAGCCTCCTGCATTGATTTAGGAACCACTGTAAATAACCCAGCATCGTCTTTTGTTCTCAATGTATCTAATATAGAAATGTCTTCTGGACTTAAGTTTCTAATAAACATCGGTTTATTGTCTTCTTTATAACCAGTAGTATTGAAGAATTCATCAGGTCCACAATAACCTTCTGGTTTAGGCAAAGCAATTACAAAATCTTTTGGATATAGATCTTTTCCTACATCAACATGGTTTGCATTTGCTTTAATTAGCAAATTAGCAAATGGTGTAGCTGTATATCCTACATAGGATTTTTGTTTAAACAAACTTAGCAATTCTCTAATTAGTCGATTAATTTTACTAGGATCGTCATTTGTTTTTCCAGAGGAATCAACACTAGCTTGATCCGCTTCATCATCTATTATTAATACCGGCGGACTCATCCCTGAATGTTTAATACTATTACTTATTAATTCTATTAGTTTAGGGAGTACATCCTTTTGTTTTTTAACTACTAATAAAATTGGCTTATCTAAATTTTTTATACCAATTGCATTATTAGTCGAAATATCCTCTTGCACCGTCGTCCATGTCTCAATTTGCGAACCACCTGTTTTAACAAGTGCTACGCCTTGTTTTTCACCAGTAATGGTATCAATAGTTCCAACCACTTCTCTTTCTAAACGAAGTTGCGTTTGAGAACGTAAGTCATTGTGCATACCCGCTAAAACAATGACTAATTTATATCCAACATCAATCGCTTTGTTGATTAGACCTGTAAAATTCGCTGTTTTTCCGGATTGAACATGACCTAAAACTAATCCCCTCTTATCAAATGTCTGTTTATTTTTAGGATTTCCAATGCTTTTTAGAATTTCGTTTGTTGTATCATCAATAGTTTCCACTGTATCACGTGGCCACTTCTTAATTTCTATTAAATACTTTTCATATCGTGGCCAAAAATAGGAGTAAGATGGATGTGTAT
The DNA here is from genome assembly GCF_008923245.1 of Cytobacillus depressus. Taxonomy (GTDB): domain Bacteria; phylum Bacillota; class Bacilli; order Bacillales; family Cytobacillaceae; genus Cytobacillus; species Cytobacillus depressus. Next base: position 5,311 of record NZ_WBOS01000009.1, on the reverse strand, counting down.
TTTCAAACCAAGGAATATTATCATTACTTCTTATTGAACTTGCTTTACGGACATTTATAGCGCCATATTTCGAATAGGCCTCTAACGCTAGCCCCTCCCAAACCTTTGATTCTAAATTACCATAGGTCTTAATAATTTTTTCTTGAGCTTTTTCCATTGCTACATCTAAAGGTTTTTCAAAACCAGAATTTTTAAAAGCCGTATACAAATTCTCTATTGTATAAAGAAATTCCTCACGTATTATTTGATGCATTTGAATTCACTTCCTTGTCAATAATTGTTCTTATTGTATGAATCTCTATGCCTTCAAACCCAGCCATCATAGAGATTGTTTCCGCAACCTTCTCAACGTCTAATTCAATACCTGTACTAAATAAAATTTCAGCATAATCAACTATCAATTTCATAGATTTTTCATCTATTTGCTGCTCCTCCTTTTTTACCATATTAGCAGTTTTTAATAAGTTGCATGGTGAGCCTAATTCAACTAATTTAAGATATACATTAATTTTCCTTCTTAAATCAATATCCACTGCTTTAAGTATCTCGGTTAATACAGGATGTGTTCTATTTAATATATAAGAACTATTTATATCATCCGTTGAAAGTTCCCAAGTATTTAAAGTACCTTTAATTTTTTCTCCTGTTCGAGTAGCTTTTGTACGGTATAGCATCATCTCTTGTGATAATTGTCTATAATATTTTGCTATTGCCTGTAAATCTTCTTTAGCTTCATCGGGAACTGAAATCGAAGATTTTTTAACGTCAATTTTCCAGTCATCATCTGCTTCATTTGAAAACTCTATTTTAATTCTGACTAATTCCGAAGGAACATCCTTTGGAAACATACCAAACCAATCACCATAACTAACCATTCGATTTTCTCTATAAATATAGAACCCTTGTTGATCACGCCATCCTTTTATACCACCTGCATACCGATATTCCACTTGGTTAAAGGTAGTTGGATGAGGTAATACATATGGGGTAATATTAACAAGCTTTTGATTCACTCTTATTATTTGCTCTTCCCCTTCAATTCTTCTTTGATTCCCTTCTAAAAAGGGATTCCAAGGGTATAAAGTATTCCCGTTAATTGTAATTATTAAGCCTTTCTCTAACATCACATGAAAGACCATTTCTAAATATTTATGTATACGCTTAACTTTAGAATAATAGCTATCTTGTTTCAAAACTTTCTTAGTACCATATCCACAAAAACGGTCTAGTCTATCGACAAAAACAATGGTTCCGCTATTTTCCCCTACTTGACCAATTTTATCTTTTATTTCACTTGGAATTGTTTCATACAGAAGCCATTCATTTTTATCACTAACATAATCTAAATCCCAGCAACGTTCAGAAATTATCCCATTCTTCTTTGTAATGACACATAAACGTTTCCCCATGGAAAACGATGCCGTTTTTAAACCCATTCCAAATCGTCCCAGCTCTTCCTTAGCTCTTTTTTTCCTAGGATCCTTTGAGCCAATAGTCATTGCTTGTTGTAATTCTGAGTCAGTCATTCCTATACCATTATCTTCTATTCTGATAAAACCGCTATCAATATCATAATCAAATTCAATTTGAATATAATCAGAATTTGCATCTATACTATTATCAACAATATCCGAAATTGCTGTTTGTGCATTATAACCAATACTTCTAAGAGCCTGTATAACAGGAGCTGCTGAAGGTTGTGTACGAATAGTAGCCATAAATTCCACCTATTTTTTTCTTTTATATTATTCTAACAAACTCAAAAAAAAAAAACAGCAAACCACTCCAAATGGATTGCTGCTTTTATACTAATTAAATTCATCCTTTAAGTATTTCTTAGGGGCTTCCCCTAAATAATACAAGATTTGTTCAGCCATTGCTCTGGCCATTAATGGCGGTACTGCATTACCAATTTGTTGATATTGCTTATCCTTTGATCCTTTAAAAACATAATTATCCTTAAAAGATTGTAATCTTGCAGCTTCTCTTATACTTAGGGCAACCGCTTTTGTAGGATGTTGCCACATAGACTTTCTAACATTAATCACCGTTGGAGATGGCGAATCATAATCCAATCGCAAATAAATCGTGTTTTGAGTCCTAGATGCATCTGAGTACGAAACTTCTTGGAGTTCAGTCGATAAACTATGGAAGTTTTTACCTCCTTTTTTCTTTATTTCTTCAAACCTTTGTTTACTTAATTGTTCACTATCTGTATTAATATGATTATAAATCACGTTTTCCCTAATGCCTGAACGATAATAATTTTGCATTTTTGTTTTTTTAAATTCAACGTTGTAAACTAAACCATTGTCCTCAACATTCTTAGTAGCATCAATATATTCTAAATCACCGATTGCATCTTCTACAGTAAAATCCTTGTCAGTATATCTTTCCGGAAATTCAATTTCGGCACATTCTATTTTGTTAGATTTTACACCTAGTATAATAAATCTTTGTCGTCTCTGAGGAACAAAATAATGATTAGAGTTAGCTGTATCTAGTGTTATCTTATAATCTAAATGAGCAAAGAATTTTTTTAGATAAACAACAATGTTATATGACTTGACTTTAACTACAACTTTTAATCTTCTATCGCCAACCACTTCAGGAATTCCTAATTTCACAATATTTTCATCTTCAATTTCCTTTAGGTACCTTAACAATTGATTAATTTCAATAAATCCTTGGAGATTGTTTAACATTTTTCCATTGTCAGTGTTACTTCCATTAGCTATCTCATTAAATGTATCAATAGCTGTTTTTCTTATATCTTTCATTTTTTCTTCAGTATTCAATTCACCAAAGTCATAATCTAAAAGGGAAGAAATAATTTGTTTTATCTCAAACAATTCTTTTTTCCCATTATCTAAAGTTGGATTGTAAGGTTTTGTTTTCTTTAACTTACGAACTACACTTCTAATTCTTGAAAGTTCAAATTCGTTCGTAATAAACGGCGTAACTTGTCTCTTCTCAACAATTCGATTAATTAAATCTTTATATCCTACTTTGTCTGTTTCAAGTAAGATTAACTCGTCTTCTTTCCAAAACGGATCTTCGTCACCATTGATCTTCTGTAAATGCTGTTCGGAACTATAAGCATAAATCGAATCATCTACATGTTTTGTAACAAAAAACTTATGTGTAGCAGAATTCATTGTTTTGACATTTTCCATTAAAAAAGCTACAGGTCTAACTTCATCTATAGCACGTGCATACTCTTTTACGAGCTGATTATTACCTGATATCAAATAATTCTTTTGTCTATTTGCATTTGAAAAACCTTGGCATGGTGGTCCACCAATTACTACTGTTTCGGAAGGGTCTATTCCTTTTTCTATCATAAATTGCTTAAAATCTATTTTACTAATATCACTATCCTCTGAATCGGAAGGTTTAATGATTAGGCTTTTATCACTTCGGTGATTATATATATATGTTTCAATAGCTTCTTTATTAATTTCAACAGCTCCAACTATTTCAAATTTTCCTGTTTGTTGAAATCCGTTACTCAAGCCCCCCGCACCGGCAAATAAATCTATTAATTTATACTTCTTTTCACTTGAATTCAATTTTTCTCTCTCCTAAAAAAAACCTTCTACATGCAGCATATAACATCTGGCATTAGATTACAATAATTAGCGAATGTATTTTCTAGGTTTTTTCACAAAGTTTTATTCATGTTATTTTCTAAATATCACCAAAAGGAACGCTGCCTAATTATTACCTAAAGCTCATTTCGGAAATTGACTCTGTTTTTCAAAGCTAACTCCTGTAGGATCTTAATCGACTTAAAAACAAAAAATCTTGAAATATAAGGTATATAGCAAAAGCAACCTTTTAGACCTTCATAAGAATTTAAGAAATGAATTCATGATTAATGTCACTATCAATTACTAAAGAAAAAATACAACAATCAGCCACTTTATTTTATTTACAAAAATCCTCTTTGTATTCCATCAATATTTCTTTAATATATCCCCAAACTATAACATTTTCATTTTCTATCTCAAATACTTTTCCATGAGATTTTGGTGAGTCGATTTTCATTTGATTAAAGTTACCACGGAAATCTCTAACATAAGTGTCACTATGATTTATTTCATCACTACACCTTTTTTCTAAGGCATTCAAAGGTACGTAACCTAATTCACTCTCAATTTGAAAATAAGCTCTTACAATTTTATGATTATACTGATTTGACTTTTTTGCCCACCTAGGGATTCTAAATATTGCCTTACCAGTGTCTGAATTCGCTTCCCCATTTACTCTAGTATTTTGTAATACTGTTGATGTTTTATATATTTCAGATGCCTTTGAAAAGCTATATGATATATACTGCCTCATATATTTTTCAAGTACATCACCTGCATCTTCTTTATTTAACAATAATGCGAGATTAAATTTTTCCAAAACATCTTCATTGATACAACAATGATAAGTTGATTTACTCATTCATGTCCTCCTGCACACAAAAACTTAATATACTAATTGACTAAAAATACTCATTAATATTCATTATACTATAACTAAGACTATTTTACATCGTAAAGTTCTGTTTGTTATTGTCTGGATTCCCAAATTGCTCTGAGACAGTTTATAGTAGCTACTTAGAAAGGTTTCTCAATATTTTTGTTGGTAATATCCCCCCAAAAAGACATCCAATTAAAATTGATACACTTACGTAGCTTTGTGCAAACCTTCTTAATATTAATCAAATTTTTTCCGCATATTCGAACTTGATTTTGTTATATTTTTTATTATTACAGTTTCAAGATGGAATATTTACACAGTTGGAACCGAGCTAGTAAAGGCGGTATCTTTCTCTTATTCTTTAACTACATCAATTTTTCCAAATTATTGCTGATTGTACTTTAAACCATATACATGCCGAAACTTGTACTTCTTTTATCGTAAAATCATTAGGGCCTTCCAAATTTCCTCGAAATTCAATTTAGTTAATGAGAAATAGCATTTCCATAATGAGAAGACTAACAAATATAACCCAGTTTCCGTAATAAAAAATTCTTATTCGCCCTCAGCACCAAATACGATGGCATTTCCATTTCCAATTCCCAAATAAAGCTCATTTGTTTGTTTACCAGAATGGCTGACATAATCAGCTGTCCTAAGAAGACAATCGGAGATGTGTGACCGTTCTCCTTTTATTTTCCCTTACGAAAAGAGCGATTTTGAAGTGACCCCAAAAAGTTAGACACGGTTATTTCATCAGGCAGCTTGCTCAAAATGAGTTCGGTATTGTACCGGGCTCATTTTTAACTTCGCCTTCATCCGTTTTGTATTATAGTAT
>NZ_WBOS01000008.1 GCF_008923245.1 Cytobacillus depressus | reverse complement strand
CATCCATTAGGAGAATACGACAATCTTTGTCCTTTAACGTAGGTTTATAGGACATCCATTAGGAGAATACAATAATCTTTGTCCTTTAACGAAGCTTTATAGGACATCCATTAGGAGAATACGACAATCTTTGTCCTTTAACCAAGGTTATAGGACATCCATTAGGAGAATACGACAATCTTTGTCCTTTAACGTAGGTTTATAGGACATCCATTAGGAGAATACGACAATCTTTGTCCTTTAACGAAGGTTTATAGGACATCCATTAGGAGAATACGACAATCTTTGTCCTTTAACGTAGGTTTATAGGACATCCATTAGGAGAATACGACAATCTTTGTCCTTTAACGTAGGTTTATAGGACATCCATTAGGAGAATACAATAATCTTTGTCCTTTAACGAAGCTTTATAGGACATCCATTAGGAGAATAAGACAATCTTTGTCCTTTAACGGAACTTTATAGATCAATTAGGAGAATACGACAATCTTTGTCCTTTAACGAAGCTTTATAGGACATCATTTAGGAGAATACAACAATCTTTGTCCTTTAACCTGATAATATAGGACACTAATTGGAGGTAAACGACAAAGGATGTCCTTTAAAACCATTTGGATCAGTCAATAATCTTGAAAGAAGTAAAATAAAAAGAGTACAACGGCCGTTATACTCTTTAAATAATAAGATTATTTAATTCTGACTTTCTCCTACTAAAATTCGCCCTAAGCTTAACCAATTTTCCTCAACGAGCGAAGAAGCTAGGCTTGCATTTTTAGCTCGGCAAGCCGAAATAATTTGATTATGCTCTTCAATTGATTTCATTCCATCAAGTGAACTAAACTTTGAAAATTCCAGTCGGCGTACTTTTGACATAATCCGTTCTAATGCTAACCCTATTTCTTGATTTCCAGAAGCTTCTAAAAGAACCCCATGAAATCGATCATCCGCTTCCACGGCATGTAACACATTTTTATTTTCTAATGCCTTCTTTAGCTGATCATTGCTTTCTTCCATTTGCTGAATATCTTCTTCGGAAATAGTGATCGCTGCAAGACGCGCTGCTAATCCATGCAATGCAGCCACAACGGTAAACGCGTTTTTCGCCTCCTCTAAATGGATTTGCGTAATACGGGTTTGCGAACCTGGCAATGATTCAACAAGGCCTTCATCCTCCAGCCTTTTCAGCGCTTCCCTCACAGGTGTTCGGCTGACACCAAACTCTGCAGCAAGCTCTTTATCCATAATTCTTTGGCCAGGCTCTAACTCCAATGTCACAATTGCTTTCTTCAACGATTCATACACTTGATCCCTTAATGCTGGTCGCGCAATAGTTTTGATTGTTTTCATAAAACCAATATATCAATCGTGGTTATATCTGTCAATTTGGGATTTACCAGCAATCCTTCCCAATTTATTGACCAGTTTCCGCATATATCAGTCAGTTCGATTGTTGTATCGGTCAATTTTCTATTTATCGGTAGGCTAGCACTTGATATTGGTCACTTCTACATTTTTATCGGTTACTTATAATTCTTCTAACTAGACTTATACCTAACAGCGGCCATTTTAAGTGGTTTTTCCCGGTTGGAAACATAGCTATGCAATACCATGCCAGCAATGACTAAAATAATGCCCATCCAAGAGACATACGATGGCACTGGTGCTGACAAAATAATTAGCTCACCTGCTACGGCAAATAAAACTTCAAAGGATTGTGTCGCTTCAACCGCACCAAGTCTTTGCATATCCCCTCTCACTAAATCTGTTGCTTTGAAAAAGAGAACAGTGGCTATCACTCCAGAAAACAGTGCAACTAATAGTGATTGAATCGTTTGTCCCGTGCTAGGCGGTCCGACGGTAATCACCCCAAATAAAGATAAAAGCAGCCAAAATGGCAGGCTAGCGATGGTCATGCCGAGCACGCGCTGGTAAGCATCTAGCCGGTCGCCGCAAACCTCCATCATTTTGCGGTTCCCTAACGGATAGGCGAAGGAAGCAAGAATGACGGGCAAAATTCCTAATAGGAGCATCTTTGTTGAAAGTTGGCTCGCCTGCTCGAGCTGCATAACGGCTACTCCAAGAAGAATAATGAGAGACATTGACAAGCCGATAAACGGAATTCTTCCTCTCACCTTAATTAGCCCGTTCGGTGTTTGCTTTGTTTCGAAAAATAACGGGGCGAGAAGTGAGCCAGAGATAATCGTCACTTGCCACGTTCCGGCAATGAGCCATCCAGGTCCAGACGCTGCTGCAAAACTTATTGGTGCATAAAATAAACCAAAACCGACAAAGCTCCATAGAAACCAGCTTTGAGGATTTCTTTTCATTTCTATTAATAACTGCTTTAGATTTCCCCTACAAACCACAATGAGAAATAGGAATGGAATCATAAAAATATACCGCAACGAAGCACTCCAAATCCAGCTTCCCCCTGAAAGCTCCATCGATCGGTTTAAAACAAATGTAAACGCAAAAAAGAAAGCTGCAATAATTCCAATTACGATCGGCCGCATGATGTTCTCTCCCTAATTCTTCAAAAATTTTGTAAATTGTATAAAACTAATATATCGCATTTTGGTTTTATTGCAACTATTTTTATTTAAAATTATCCACAAATCTAGCCGTATGAGTGTGGAAAACTAAAAAATCATCTGATCCAAAATTAATTAAACACAAAAAAGCCCTGCATTCAGCAAGGCAATTTATGTGCGGTCTTCTTGAATTTTCACTTCGATATGGTAACGAGGCAATGCTTCTATAAGTTTTTTTCGCAGCTTAGAGGATGCCGTCGCTCTTTGGCGATCTGTCATCATTTCTTTTTTATAGGCAGTTACCCACATGTCATCTCCATTTATCCACACTGGACCAGAACGATATTCACCTGTGGCATCGATCACTTGGCGAGCATGGTCGATATCTGCTTGATTGTTCACTTTATTTCTACCATCTAAATTTAAGAAATTAGGATTTTGGGAATCCATCGTCCAATCTCTTGTATTGTAATCTCGTTCATCAGTGGAAATATTTCTTAAACCAGTATCATTACCATTTGTACCGGTAAAATTCTCCACACCACGATTAAAATTTGCACAGCCAGCCGTTAAACCAAGAATGAGGATAAAAACAAACAGTTTTTTCAAATCTTGCACCTCCCATTAATAGCATGTCCACTATAACGGGAAAAAGTACGGTCCAAATTCAACCAGGCAATTAATTTTTGGCGTTAATTTTTGGGATAGTTATTCAGTGGATATCCACAAGTTTCAACAATTTATCTGCTGCTTTTACTGGATATTCACAAGTTCGAGCACTATATCCCCACTTTTCATGGATATCCACAACTTCTAGCAATTTATCCGCCGCTTTTCCTATATATCCACAACTTCCAGCAATTTATCCGCCGCTTTTCCTACATATCCGCAACTTCTAGCAATTTATCCGCCGCTTTTCCTACATATCCGCAACTTCTAGCAATTTATCCGCCGCTTTTCCTACATATCCGCAACTTCTAGCAATATATCCGCCAGTTCAGAAATTTATCCGCTACTCCCCAATTTCCTCCCCAAAATAAAAAAAACTGCCTGAAATCGCTTCAGACAGAATGAAATAAGTATAAATTTATAATGACTGAGTTGTTTGCTTGTCATCCAAAATAGATGGTGACTTTGGCACTTCGTGATGGTGGCGGCAGCGAGGCTCATAGGCTTCGGATGCACCGACTAAAATAACAGGATCATCATACGAAGCAGGTTCTCCGTTAATTAATCTTTGCGTGCGGCTGGCTGGCGATCCGCAAACTGCACATACTGCTTGGAGCTTCGTTACTAATTCAGCAATAGCCATGAGTGCTGGCATTTTGCCGAATGGCTCGCCGCGAAAATCTTGATCAAGTCCAGCTGCTATGACGCGATGGCCGCTATTCGCCAGATGCTGGATGACTTTTACGATTTCATCATCAAAAAATTGCACTTCGTCAATCGCAATGACATCAATATCTGGGTGAATATGTTTAAAAATTTCAGTGGATTGGGTGATCGGTACAGCTGTAAAAGCCGTACCATTATGAGATACGACCGCTTCTTCACTGTAGCGGTTATCAATTTGCGGTTTAAATACAATGATTTGCTGCTTGGCGAATTGGGCTCTGCGTACGCGGCGAATCAGTTCTTCCGATTTACCTGAGAACATGCTTCCGCAAATGACCTCTACCCATCCATGGTGGTTCATTACGTACATAGAAGGCTTTTCCTCCTTTAGAAGTAGTTCAAAAAGTCCGGGAAAAATAGCCGTCGAATTTCGGCGTCAGCTTGCTTCTCCGCTCCTCACGTATTAAAAGCATACGTTCCGGTGCTCGAAGGCTTCGCTTCCTTGAACTTCTCGGCTCTCTTTGTCCTCCTTTTTGAACACATACTTTCTTTAAAAAACTGCCTAAGTATATATTTCAGAAATAAAAAACAGGCAAGAGAGAAAGCTTGCCTGTTTTGGGTTTTATTATTGTTGCTTGATGCCGTATTTTTTGTTGAAACGGTCAACACGTCCGCCAGCTTCAGCGAATTTTTGACGACCTGTGTAGAATGGATGGCATTCAGAACAAGTTTCAACACGGATTTCTTTTTGAACAGAACCCGTTTCAAATTCATTACCACATGCACATTTAACTACTGCTTTATTGTAATTTGGATGAATTCCTGCTTTCATTCTTTTCATCTCCTTCCGCCCTGAATCATTTGCTGAGACAGAGTTATATATTACGGGCCACATTGGACAACCGTATATCTAAAGCACACTGGAATAATTATAACAAGGCAAAACCCATTTTGCAATATTTGATTTCACCTTGAGGAAAGGGAAATTTCACCACTAAGAAATAGGGAATCCGTCTTCCGCCATGCAATCTTAGTGGGAACGCTTCGCTTTCATTTCATCTGCTAAGTTCCCAAAGAAATCTTCATTTGATTTCGTCTGTCTTAGCTTGCGCAAAAACTTCTCTGCGAAATCTGGTGAATCTGACATCGATTTGCGAATAGCCCAAAGCATGTCAAGCTGCTCCTTCTGAATAAGAAGCTCTTCTTTCCGCGTTCCGGAGCGGCGAATATCGATCGCTGGGAAGATTCTTCTTTCTGCAAGAGTGCGGTCAAGATGAAGCTCCATATTCCCTGTTCCTTTAAATTCTTCGTAAATAACATCGTCCATTCTTGAGCCTGTATCCACAAGAGCGGTTGCTAAAATTGTTAAGCTGCCGCCTTCTTCAATATTACGGGCCGCACCGAAGAAGCGCTTCGGACGGTGGAAAGCTGCTGGGTCAATCCCCCCGGATAATGTTCTTCCGCTTGGCGGGATTACAAGGTTGTAAGCTCTTGCCAATCTTGTAATACTATCCATTAAGATGACAACGTCACGCTTATGCTCTACTAAACGCATCGCACGCTCAAGAACAAGCTCGGCCACTTTAATATGATTTTCTGGAACCTCATCAAATGTAGAGCTCACGACATCCCCTGCAACAGAACGCTCAATATCTGTTACCTCTTCTGGACGCTCGTCAATTAATAAAACGATTAACTCTACCTCTGGGTGGTTCGTTGTAATGCTGTTGGCAATTTCTTTTAAAAGCATTGTTTTCCCCGCTTTAGGAGGTGCAACGATCAAACCACGCTGCCCAAAACCTACCGGAGCAAGCACGTCCATAATTCTTGTGGAAAGATGCCTTTGCGTCGTTTCCAGCTTCATATGGCTATCAGGATATAAAGGTGTTAAAGCCGGGAAATGCACACGCTCTTTCGCAGATTCAGGGTCATCTCCGTTAACTGCTTCTACTTGCAGAAGGCCAAAATAGCGCTCATTCTCTTTCGGGGGACGTACCTTTCCAGACACCTTGTCCCCATTTCTTAAATCAAAACGGCGGATTTGCGATGCAGAAATATAAATATCCTCAGAGCTTGGCGAATAGTTGATTGGTCTTAAAAACCCAAAGCCCTCTGATTGGATAATTTCAAGGACGCCTTCCATAAAGAAGTACCCTTCTTTTTCTGCTCTTGCCTTTAAAATGGCAAAAATTAATTCTTTCTTCGTTAATTTGCTATAGTAAGAAACTTTATATTCACGAGCAAGCTCATAAAGTTCCTTTAATTTCATATTCTCTAAACTAGATATATTTAATCCCATAATGACACCACACTTTTAAATTTTCAAACACTTTCCCCTATAAACTAAAATCAGCAAAATGATCAGTAAAAATAAAAACGGGAAAAATATAATTGAGGCAAAAACTATTATTATATATATTAAAATATCTTGAGGATAAACCCAATAGAAGCCATTTTTTAAAGATCATATTGGGGTTCTTTTTTTGTTGCAATAAACCTTTATAGGAGTATGTATTAACTATATTTTATTTACATGAAGGAAACAAGTCTATTTTTTGGCAGGAAGCACAAATGCGTAAGCGCCTTCGGAACAATCAAAGTGCCAATTGTTCCTGCGAAGGTTATTCGGAAGAAGTTTTCCTTGGTGTTCACCCCCGATAAGCACAAGACAAGCCTCTCAGAAAGGTGTTTTTTACCTTTTTGGGAGGATTGACTTGTGACCTCAAGAGGGTAGGCGCTCCTCCTAAAAGCTAAGCTTTTACTCGTGCGATGATTATGCTACCGAAGTGTTCCTTGTGGAGCTAGACGTTAAGGGGTTTGGTCTGGCATCGGATTTCGCCAGACCTATTCATTATTCAAAAATAATCCCTCATTACTATTATCTTGGAAAATTTTATTGAATTAGCCAATTACTAAGTTCGGTTTTTTATGCAGACTGTGACGGCCTTCGATAAAGCGGACAGTTCCAGATTTCGCACGCATAACAACAGAGTGAGTCGAGCCATAAGATCCTTTAAATTGGACACCTTTCAGAAGCTCTCCATCTGTTACACCCGTTGCTGCAAAAATTGCATCATCGCCCCTCACTAAATCTTCCATAAGAAGAATCTTGCTTACATCAAGCCCCATCTTCTTACAGCGTTCAGCTTCAGCATCATTTTGCGGAACAAGCTTTCCTTGAATCTCTCCGCCAAGACATTTAAGGGCAACGGCAGAAATAACGCCTTCTGGAGCACCACCGAGACCGAAAAGAATATCTACTCCCGTATGGTCAAATGCAGTGTTAATGGCACCAGCCACATCCCCATCATTAATTAATTTAATTCTTGCACCCGCCGCGCGGAGCTGTTTGATAATATGTTCATGGCGCGAACGATCGAGAACAGTGGCGACAACATCTTCAATGTCTTTATTTTTTGCTTTCGCAACGGCTTTTAAATTGTCGAGGACAGAAGCATTAATATCAATTTGGCCAACAGCTTCCGGGCCAACTGCGATTTTTTCCATATACATATCAGGCGCGTGCAGTAAATTGCCATGGTCTGCTACGGCAAGAACAGCAAGCGCATTCCAGCCACCAGAAGCAACAATATTTGTGCCCTCTAGAGGGTCTACAGCGACATCGACACGCGGACCGTAGCCAGTTCCAAGCTTTTCACCAATGTAAAGCATAGGAGCTTCGTCCATTTCTCCTTCTCCGATTACGACCGTCCCTTTCATTGGGACTGTATCGAATACATTTCTCATTGCTGTCGTTGCCGCATCATCAGCTTCGTCTTTTTTTCCGCGACCCATCCAGCGGGCAGATGCTAATGCTGCAGCCTCTGTCACACGGATAAGTTCCATCGATAAACTACGTTCCATTTAATTTTTCCCCCTTGAATCTATGCTGTGCAGTCTCTTTGCTTGTTGCGTACAAACTGCCATATGCGTAAAACCGTACACATATGGCTATAAATCAAACTTATTAAGCGTTTTTCATCTGTTCCAGTTCTTCTTGCGATAAATTTTCTCGCCAAACGGTCGCGCCTAGCCCATTGAGCTTTTCAACGAGATGGCTGTATCCGCGGTCAATATGCTCAAGGCCAGTTACTTCTGTGATTCCCTCTGCCATAAGCCCAGCAATAACAAGCGCTGCGCCGGCACGCAAATCACTAGCCTTTACTTTAGCCCCCTGCAATTGAACAGGACCGTGAATGATCGCCGAACGGCCTTCAACTTTAATATTCGCATTCATTCTTCTTAATTCATCTATATGTTTAAAACGGGCACTGTAAATGGTATCTGTAACCATACTTGTCCCAACAGCGCTTGTTAACAACGTAGTAAACGGCTGTTGAAGATCGGTCGGGAACCCAGGGTATACAAGTGTCTTAATGTCAACGGCTTTTCTTTTGTCAACTGGATGAATGTATACATGATCATCTGCGGATTCAATATGGACCCCCAGCTCTCTCAGCTTCGCAATGAGTGACTCCAAATGCTGCGGGATGACATTATCAATTGTGATCCCTTCACCTACTGCGGCACCAAGAATCATATATGTTCCCGCTTCAATCCGGTCAGGGATAATTGTATGCTGGCATCCGTGGAGCTGTTCTACACCGTCAATCCGAATGACATCAGTTCCAGCCCCTTTAATCTTTGCCCCCATATTTGTGAGCAATGTAGCCACATCAATAATTTCCGGCTCTTTTGCAGCGTTTTCGATGACCGTTCTTCCTTTTGCCCGAACGGCTGCAAGCATAATATTAATGGTCGCACCAACACTAACAACATCCAAATAAATCCGGGCGCCGCGCAGCTCATCCGCCCGCAGATAGATTGCACCTTGCTCATTTGTCACCGTTGCGCCAAGAGCCTCAAACCCTTTTATATGCTGATCGATCGGCCGTGGACCGAGATGGCATCCTCCTGGAAGACCAATGACCGCCTTTTTGAAACGGCCAAGCATCGCCCCCATTAAATAATAAGAGGCACGCAGTTTTTTAACTTTTCCATTCGGCAAAGGCATGGAAATCATCGTCGAAGGGTCGACAGTCATGTCTCCATCAGAGAATTTGACGGTCCCTCCAAGTTCTTCAAGCAGTCCTTTTAAAATTTGAACATCCGAAATATCTGGCAGCCCTTCAATCGTGACAGGCGAATCAGCTAGGATCGTAGCTGGAATCAAAGCCACTGCACTATTTTTTGCCCCGCTAATTCGAACAGTTCCTTTTAAAGGATAACCGCCAGCAATCATAAGCTTTTCCATTTTTAGCTCCCTTCTACGCCGTAAAGTATAAGAAAAAAACGCTGCGTGGGTTTTAGAAATTAGAGGTGTGAAGGCAGAGACAGAATGGAGAGACTCGTCCTTTACATTAGACTTTGTAGCCTCTGACCTTCAATTTATATATTGCTTGTCCCATAAAGTGAAACTTCATTCAGTGGGGAGGTACTTCATCCCCACTGAATGTTAGTTGAACTTATCACGCTCAAGGCGCCACGTCCTGTGGCTTTCGCCTGACTAGGACATCGTGTCCGTCGTCGGGCCTTTACGGGCTGTTGGATCTCCCTCTTAAAAGTTTTTGTTTTCTAAACTTCATAAAGTGGGAATCTTACAGCCCGTTAATCTGCGATAAATTAAATAAATACAGACACAATATTTCAGTTCTATTTTACTCGAAAAATGTTCCTCAATGTGGGGAAACTGTTCGAAACCAATAGAACTATTACCAATTTACCCTAAATTGGCAATTGGTAAAACAGTATTTTAGAAAAATATATGGCCTTCTTTGTAAAACAATTGCTATCAATCAATTCTATGGAAATATCCTTTCTTAGCGAGCGTTCCAGTCAGCAAGAAAAGCTTCAATTCCCTTATCTGTAAGAGGGTGTTTAAATAGCTGCATTATTACTTTATATGGGATTGTAGAAATATGAGCTCCATTTAAAGCGGCATCCGTCACATGCTGAGGGTGGCGAATAGATGCGGCAATAATTTCTGTTTCGATATCGTGGATTGCAAAGATATCTGAAATTGTAGAGATTAAGTCCATTCCATTATGTCCAATGTCATCTAATCTGCCAAGGAATGGAGAAACGTACGTAGCACCAGCTCTAGCTGCAAGTAAAGCTTGGTTCGCACTGAAGATTAGCGTTACATTTGTTTTAATACCTTCTTTTGAGAAAATGTTAACAGCTTTTAAGCCTTCTGGAGTCATCGGAACTTTAACGGTAATATTTGGAGCAATTGCTGCTAATTCTCTTCCTTCTTTAATCATCCCTTCTGCATCAAGGGCGATCACTTCTGCACTAACTGAGCCTGGAACGAGCTCTGTAATTTCGCGTAGACGGTCATGGAATGAAACGTCTTTTTCTTTAGCTACTAAAGAAGGGTTTGTTGTTACCCCTGCTAAAATTCCCAACGCATGTGCTTCTTTAATTTCTTCCATATTTGCTGTATCGATGAAAAACTTCATTTGTTTTGCCTCCTTAGTAAGTAAAAATGCTGTCTAGGTTGTACAATCTAGTAAATGAATCAAAACCGCCTCTTTTTTTAAAGGCGGTTTTCAGAAAATTCAACGGTTCTATTAAGCTTTTCCAGAAGAACCGAATTCACGCATTTTATTAATCACAGTTTCTTTAATTGCGTCTCTTGCTGGGCCTAAGTATTTGCGCGGATCATACATGTTTGGATTCGCTGCTAATACTTCACGAACGCGTTTAGCAGAAGCAATTTGGTTCTCTGTATTAACATTAATTTTTGCCGTACCTAAAGAAATCGCCTTCTGAATATCCTTTGTTGGAATCCCTGTTCCGCCATGAAGAACGAGTGGAACACCTGTCAGATGTCCAATTTCCTCCATTTCAGCAAAACCAAGCTTCGGCTCTCCCTTATATGGACCGTGAACAGAACCTAAAGCGGGCGCTAAGCAGTCGATTTTTGTACGCTTAACAAGCTCTTCACATTCCTTTGCGTCGGCATAGATTACGCCTTCAGCAATGACGTCATCCTCTTGCCCGCCAACTGTGCCTAATTCCGCTTCAACTGAAACACCACGAGCATGTGCATATTCAACGACCTTTGTTGTTGTCGCAACATTTTCCTCAAATGGATCATGTGAGGCATCAATCATGACAGAGGTAAAACCGGCATCGATCGCTTCTTTACATTTATCGAGGCTTGAACCGTGATCTAAATGAATTGCTACTGGTACAGTAATTTTATAGTCTTCAAGTAATCCTTCAACCATGTTGACAACTGTTTTGAAACCGCCCATATAGCGTGCCGCACCTTCAGACACACCAAGGATAACAGGGGATTTCTCTTCCTCTGCCGCTTGAAGAATCGCTTGCGTAAATTCTAAGTTATTTAAATTGAATTGACCTACTGCATAGCCTTCGGATTTCCCTTTGTTAAGCATGTCAGTCATTGAAACTAAAGGCATCCCTCTTCCTCCTCATCATCATCGATTCCTACTTTTCACAGGATAAGTCTTCCCTCAATACGTACGTTTATGTATACACCTGCTTCGGGCGGATTCGATCCTTGAATTCATTTGTATCATACCAAAACAGAAAAGGAATTGCTATGACCGTGAAGGCATTTTTTATTTTTAACTATGTTATCCGTTGCTGTTGATTTCCGCTCCAGGCACTCACTTTCCACGGGTGATCCGGGAGCCTTCTCGTCGCTTTCGCGCCTTCGAGGTCTTCCCTGGACACTCTCCCCGCAGGACATTGAATAAACATCTGTGAAATAACACCGCACGAAAAAATGCGTATGCAATTTGAGGATCTCGTGCCTTCCGCTCCAATCAACAAAGGTAAAAATTAACTTGTACTTTAACAAATCCTATTTCAAAAATATGTTCACTGTCGAATTGTTGACGTATTAACCGCCATTTACATATACATGCACTCATCGTTCGTCGCGAATGAACCCCATTCAAAACGCATATGGCGTATCATTACTTATAATGAATTAGGGATTGGCACATATTTCCGAACGGCCGCTCGGATGTCATCGATATCGAACGGCTTCGCGAAATGGGTTAACGCCCCTAAATCGCGGGCTTCTTGGATCATATCGAGCTCACCGTAAGCCGTCATAATGATTACTTGAATATCTTGATCAATAACTCGCATTCTTTTTAAAATTTCAATTCCATCCATTCCAGGAATTTTCATATCAAGAAGGACTAAATCAGGTGAATGCTCGGAGACAATTTCAAGCGCTTGTATTCCATTTGCAGCTTGGTATGTATCGTACCCTTCCTTCTGTAATACTTCATTCAGCAAAATACGAATGCCGAATTGATCATCAACGATTAATATTTTCCCCTTCAATCAACCCACCTCTTCCCTTCAATCCAAAAATTTAATTATAAACGATTACAATATTATTCTCCCTCCTTATTATTCTACTTTCACACAGTAAAATCCTTCCTCTTTCAAAAAATGTTCGAGCATTTATTTTGACTTTCAAAAAAACTGCCTATTAATATTAGAAAACTGCCTCGCTCCTCCATTTTACCTTTTTGTTTGCATTTCTTATAATTAATATAGCTAATCTGAATGAAGATAGGAGAAATATGATGCTAAAAATGTTTTCAACTCAATTAACCGGATTGTTTAAACGAATTCAGGAAAAAGAAGAATTCGCAATTGAAGATAGCGCTAGACTGCTCGCACAGGCTGCCATCGGAAGCGGAAATATATACATTTTTGCCACCAATGAAATGAATGCTGTTGCCTATGAAGCGGCAGCAGGAGAAGAGCCGTTAAAAAATGCCGCCATCTGGCCAATCGATCAGCCGCTTGATGGCTTGGCCGAAACAGACCGATTTCTTATCGTCACACGGGATTCAACAGATGAAGAAGCGATGAAAATGGGAGAAATTCTTGCCAAGAGAGGCATTCCGTTCGTGGCCATCTCTTCTATTCGGTCAGCGCCTGGGATCGCCGAGCTTGCGGATGTCCATATTGATTTAAAACTAACAAAAGGGCTGTTGCCAGACGAAACAGGCAATCGCATAGGCTACCCATCCTCCATGGCTGCACTGTTTGTTTATTATGGAATTAAATTTATTCTGGAAGAAATTTTAACGGAATACGAGTGAGGGTGTGAGCTCATAGTGAGCGTTTGGGTTGGGCTTTCGGAAAAATGAGGTCCATGAACACTTCATGGCGGCCGTTTTCTCCGGACTTTCCGAAAAACGTGCCCCATGAGCACTTCATGGCGAACGTTTACGACGGGCTTTCGGAAAAACGTGCTCCATGAGCACTTCATGTCGGCTGTTTTCACCGGACTTTCGGAAAAACGAGCTCCATGAACAATTCATAGTGACCGTTTTCGTTGGCCTTTCCGTAAAACGTGCTCCATGAACAATTCATGACGACCGTTTTCGACGGACTTTCCGGAAAACGTGCTCCATGAACAATTCATAGTGACAGTTATCGTTGGACTTTCCGGAAAACGTGCTCCATGAACAATTCATGACGACCGTTTTCGACGGACTTTCCGTAAAACGTGCTCCATGAACAATTCATAGTGACCGTTTTCGTTGGCCTTTCCGTAAAACACGCTTCATGAGCACTTCATGGCGAACGTTTTCACCGGACTTTCCGTAAAACACGCTCCATGAACAATTCATAGCGAGCGTTAATCCCATCTTTCCCACAGAACGAGCTCCATGACAACCCATTCACAAAAAAGGAGACCCCGCCCGAGCCATTAACTCGAACAGGAGTCTCCTTTTTCTTTTATTTACTGAATTTTAAAGTTGCGCCAACAAACTCGCGGAATAGCGGCTGCGGACGAGTTGGTCTTGAGATAAATTCTGGATGGAATTGAGACGCAACGAACCATGGATGGTCTTTAATCTCAATGATCTCCACAAGACGTCCATCAGGGCTTGTACCCGAGAAGACAAATCCAGCATCTTCCATTTCTTGGCGATAGTGATTGTTAAATTCATAGCGATGGCGATGACGCTCATACACAACCTGTTCTTGATACGCATCAAAAGCTTTTGTGCCTTCCGCCAATTTACATGCTTGAATTCCTAATCTTAATGTGCCACCTAGATCTTCAACATCTTTTTGTTCTGGTAAAAGATCAATAATTGGGTGCTTCGTTGCTGGATCAAGTTCTGCAGAATGTGCCCCTTTCAAACTCAATACGTTGCGGGCATATTCAATGGACGCTAATTGCATACCTAAGCAGATTCCGAGAAATGGCTTTTTCTGTTCACGCGCATATTGAATCGCTAGAATCTTTCCTTCAACTCCACGATCTCCGAATCCGCCTGGAACAAGAATTCCGTCTGCATCGCCTAATAGCTCTGCCACATTTCCTTCAGTTACTTCTTCCGCATTGATCCAATTAATATCAATATCAGAATCATGCGCATAGCCTGCGTGCTTTAACGCTTCGACAACGGAAATATAGGCATCTTGAAGCTCAACATATTTTCCAACGAGGGCGATTTTTGTTGTTTTTGATAAATTCGTAACTTTTCCCACTAGCTGCTTCCATTCTGTCATATCTGCATCGCCGCAAGCTAGTTTCAAATGATTGCATACGATGCTATCCAAGTTTTGATCTTGAAGGGCAAGAGGAATGGAATACAATGTATCCGCATCGCGGCATTCAATAACTGCTTCTTTATCGATGTCACAGAATAAAGCAAGCTTGTCCTTCATGTCTTGTGAAATCGGCATTTCTGTACGAACGACAACCACATTTGGCTGAATACCTAAGCTTCTTAATTCCTTTACACTATGCTGAGTTGGCTTTGTTTTCATTTCTCCAGCTGCTTTAATATACGGAATTAATGTGCAATGAACGTACATCACATTATCGCGGCCGACGTCGCTTTTGATTTGGCGAATCGCTTCAAGGAATGGTAGGGATTCGATATCGCCTACTGTTCCGCCGATTTCTGTGATAACAACATCTGAATTCGTTTCATGGCCAGCACGGAAAACCCTGTCCTTAATTTCATTTGTAATATGGGGAATCACCTGAACCGTTCCACCATTATATTCACCACGGCGCTCTTTTCGAAGAACGGTTGAATAAATTTTCCCAGTTGTTACACTGCTATATTTATTCAAATTCACATCAACAAAACGCTCATAATGGCCTAAATCTAAATCCGTTTCCGCTCCATCACCTGTAACGAACACTTCACCGTGCTGGTATGGACTCATCGTCCCAGGGTCCACGTTAATATATGGATCAAATTTTTGGAGGGTTACGCTTAAGCCTCGATTTTTCAAAAGACGTCCTAAAGATGCAGCCACGATCCCTTTTCCAAGTGATGATACAACGCCGCCTGTTACAAAAATATACTTTGTCATTATAATTCCCCCTCATTACAGTTTGTGCATGTTGCCTTTATTTAAAAACTAAAAATAATGAATTGAAACAGAATTTCCATCTGTCCAAAAGACAGTCTTAATAAAAAACAATTGTCGCAGATTTCCGTCAGTTCGGATGATTAATCATTATGCCTACAAAAAAATAAATAGCGCCCCACTTACTTTTAACAAGTAAGGGAGCGCTATACGTGTCTAATGATTCGTTCCTTTTAAAAGGAGCCCAAAAAGTATTCTACAAGCCTAGAAAAAAAAAGTCAAGATGAATCGAAAAGCGCAAGCGCCTTCGGAACAATCAAAATTAAAGCTTGATGGATTAATCTTCTTTTTCCTCGTCTGACTCAAGATCATCATCATCTTCAATCTCTTCGTCCTCATCGCCAAGATCGTATTCTTCATCTTCCTCTATGAGATCTTCGTCTTCTTCTAACTCTTCGTCGTCAATTAATTCATCGTCGTCGATTAGATCATCTTCCTCATCATCAAATTCCTCGTTATCGAGATCATCCAAGTCATCATAGTCGATATCTTCTTCGTCATCATAATCGTCAAGCTCATCATTATCCTTAGCCTTCTTCGATTTCTTCTTCTTCGGCTTGATCTCTGTGACAACGTCCTCTTCTTGCTGCTCAATCGGATACCAAACGCGAAGACCCCATCTATTGTCTCCTAAACCAAGGAAACGGCCATCGATGTTTAAATCTGTATAAAATTGTGCAATTTTTGCTCTTACTTGATCCTCTGATAAATCCAGAAGATTCGTCAATTCATCTAGAATATCTTTAAATGGCATGGCTTCCTTTTTGCCCTTTAATAGTTCGTAGGCAACCTCAATGAATGACATTTCATGTAATTCTTCTTTCGTTAGTTCATGTAAATTCAACATGTGCACGCCCTTTCTCTATATAACGCTTTATTTAGTAAGCGAAAAATATAATAGTTTTCTTCCATTCAGACCGGTAAAAATATGAATGATTTCTAACCCTTTAATACGGCCCTCTGAAACGCATATTCTTCATTATAAACAATATTTTAGTGTTTATGCCAGCTATATCTTTCTCTCCTTTTCTTTTTCATTCTTAATAGAATTCTTCGCTTTTTTGGAGAGCAGGCTGTATGCTAGAGAAAAAAAATAAATGGATGTTAAAAAGAATGCAATTGCCCCAAGCTGTCTTTGATAAAGGTAAAAAAATCCGACGACTATCGCGATCGTAGCTGTAACAATCAATATCCATCTCATCATTTTCACATCCCGTTATCTTTTCCTAGTAGTATATGGCCGCCCCTGCCTCTTAATTAATTCGATTATATAGAACTTTACATTAAATGTATATTTAATAAATTACAGAAGAGGCAAGACAGTAAAAAGAAACCGGCACTTACACCGATTTCTTCATACTCTTACATGTTTCTTCTATATTGCCCGCCGACTTCATAAAGGGCGCGTGTGATTTGGCCAAGGCTTGCGACTTTGACAGTCTCCATAAGCTCAGCAAAAATATTGCCGCCAGTTACAGCCGTTTCCTTCAATTGTTTCAAGGCTACCTCTGTTTTGTCTTTATTGTGCTCTTGGAAGTTGCGGAGGTTTTGGATTTGTGTTTCTTTTTCTTCTTTTGTTGCTCTCGCCAGCTCCATATTGTCCATTTCTTCTTCAGAAGGCGGGTTCGGATTTAAATACGTATTCACACCAATAATTGGCAGCTCGCCTGTATGCTTTTTCATTTCATAGTGCATGGACTCATCTTGAATTTTCCCGCGCTGATATTGCGTTTCCATTGCCCCTAGAACGCCACCGCGGTCATTGATGCGTTCGAATTCCTGCAGTACCTGCTCTTCGACAAGATCGGTTAATTCATCAATAATGAAGGCACCTTGCAGCGGATTTTCATTTTTCGTTAAACCGTGCTCCTTCGTAATGATCATCTGAATTGCCATGGCGCGGCGCACCGATTCCTCAGTTGGTGTCGTAATCGCCTCATCATAGGCATTCGTATGAAGGGAGTTACAGTTATCATGCAGCGCCATTAATGCCTGCAAAGTTGTACGAATATCATTAAAATCGATTTCCTGTGCATGGAGAGAACGGCCAGACGTTTGAATATGATATTTCAGCTTCTGACTCCGTTCATTCGCCCCGTATTTACCTCTCATAACGGTCGCCCAAATACGGCGCGCCACCCGGCCAAGGACTGTATATTCCGGATCAAGGCCATTTGAAAAGAAGAACGATAGATTCGGCGCAAAATCGTTAATATCCATTCCTCTGCTCAAATAATATTCCACATACGTAAAGCCATTCGCTAATGTGAAGGCCAATTGAGAAATCGGGTTGGCCCCCGCTTCTGCAATATGATAGCCAGAAATCGATACAGAATAATAATTGCGCACTTTTTCATCAATAAAATATTGCTGAATATCACCCATCATTCTTAGTGCGAATTCGGTTGAGAAAATACAAGTATTTTGCCCTTGATCTTCTTTTAAAATATCGGCCTGCACAGTTCCGCGAACAGTTTGCAGTGTACGAGCTTTCACTTCCGCAAATTCTTCTACTGTTAAAATGCGTTCAAGCTCTTTTTCCTTCGCTTCCACTTGCTGCTCAATCGCTGTATTCATAAACATCGCTAAAATGATCGGAGCGGGACCGTTAATCGTCATCGACACAGATGTAGATGGGTGGCAAAGATCAAAGCCGGCATAAAGCTTCTTCATATCATCTAACGTACAGATGCTGACTCCGCTTTCCCCAACTTTCCCATAAATATCAGGACGATAATCAGGATCTTCGCCATAAAGTGTCACTGAATCAAAAGCGGTGCTCAGACGCTTTGCCGTATCATCCTTCGATAAATAGTGAAAACGGCGGTTCGTTCTTTCAGGCGTTCCTTCTCCAGCAAACTGCCTTTTCGGATCCTCCCCTTCACGCTTGAATGGGAATACTCCGGCTGTGTAAGGGAATGAGCCCGGGACATTTTCTCTATACACCCAGCGGATAATTTCGCCATAATCCTTATACTTAGGCAAGGCAACCTTTGGAATGCTTAAACCAGATAAGCTTTTCGTTTTTAAAACAGTAATAATTTCTTTATCGCGGATTTTCGTAACAAATTGCTCACCCGCATATTTTTCCTGTAGAGAGCTCCAGCCATCCAGAATATTCTTCGTTTCTTGCGTCAACTTCGATTCGACACTCGCTTTAATGGCTTCTAAGGAAGCGAGTACTTCCTCATTTGCCTCCTGCTCCTTCACCGCAAGAATGGCTCCCTCGAGCTGGAATAGTTTACGCGCCAGATTCGCCTGCTCCTCCGCATTCTTATGATAGCCGCGAACCGCTTCGGACACTTCCCTTAAATAATAGCGCTGTTCATTCGGGATAATGACATTTTGTTTTTCAACATGCGCGTGTTTGGAAAAACCCGTTTTCCAATCTGTTCCCGCTTTTTCATTTAGTTTTTCAATAATCACCGCGAAGACAGCATTTGTACCCGGGTCATTAAATTGGCTCGCAATCGTGCCATATACAGGCATCGTCTCTAATTCCCGTTCAAAAAGCATGCGGCTTCTTTGGTACTGCTTCTGTACTTGGCGTTTCGCATCCTCTGAGCCTTTGCGCTCAAATTTATTAATGACAATAAGATCGGCATAGTCGATCATATCAATTTTTTCAAGCTGGGAAGGCGCACCGAATTCACTCGTCATGACATACATGGACACGTCACAAATTTCAGTTATTTCAGCATCCCCTTGCCCGATTCCACTCGTCTCGACAACAATTAAATCGAAGCCTGCTGCCTTGGCAACGGAAATGGCATCCTTAATCGCAAGCGAAAGCTCACTTTTCGATTTTCTCGTTGCTAAGCTCCGCATATATACACGCGGGTTAAATATAGCGTTCATCCGAATGCGGTCTCCGAGCAGGGCTCCGCCCGTTTTTTGCTTTGTCGGATCGACTGATAAGATCGCGACTTTCTTTTCCGGAATTTCATTAATAAAACGGCGAATTAATTCATCCGTTAATGAGCTTTTTCCCGCTCCGCCTGTACCTGTAATTCCGAGTACGGGAACAGACTTTTCCAATGATTTCACTTTTTCCAAAACAGAATCAAGGGCTGCTGCCGCTTCTTGATCCACATTAACATGATGCTCAGCTAATGTGATAAGCTTCGCGATTGCATTGATATTTCCTTCCTGAAGCTGATTCATTTGCTCTGTCGCTTCTAATGTAAAGGTCGAAAAATCACATTCTTCAATCATCATATTAATCATGCCTTGAAGCCCGTGCTGACGCCCATCTTCAGGTGAAAAGATTCTCGCAATCCCGTAATCATGCAGCTCTTTCATTTCCTTCGGGATGATGACTCCGCCGCCCCCTCCGTAAATGCGGATATGGGAAGCGCCTCTTTCTTTTAAAAGATCGTACATATATTTAAAGTATTCCACATGTCCTCCTTGATAGGAAGAAATGGCTATTCCTTGAACATCTTCTTGAATGGCCGCATTCACGACCTCTTCCACTGAACGATTATGACCTAAATGAATAACCTCTGCTCCGCTCGCCTGAATAATTCTTCTCATGATATTAATAGAAGCATCATGGCCGTCGAAAAGACTGGAAGCAGTGACAAAACGAATATGATTCTTTGGCTTATACACTACTGGATTACTCATTATTCTCCCCCTGTTCACAATAAGAGGTTGTTCAAAAAGTCCGGATAAAAATTCCTCGAAAAAGAAGAGCGCTTTTTCTTCGTGCGAGGAGAATGCTTTGAAGCGACCAGCTAGCGTTCCCGTGCTCGAAGGCTTCGCTTCCTTGATCTTCTCGGCTCTTTTTGTCCTCCTTTTTGAACACACACAATAAGGCAGGTTTTATTTATATGTTAGAAATTAGCGTTTCCGCTCGTCTCATTCCTTGAATTAGTAATTCTGTTTGCAGCTGAATATAGTCCTCTAATGAATACATTTTCTTTAATGACCAGCGGCGGAAGGCCCACATTTGCCCTTGAACAAAAATGTTATGGGCGCTCATTTTGATCTGGTCTTCCGTTAATTCTAATTCTTTATTTTCCACGCATCGGCTAATAATTTGTTCAAACATCCCGACCATTTCGATTTCTTTTTTCAATACGTATGGAAGGGCATCCTTTGATAATGATTTCACTTCCTGGTACATGACAAGAACCTCATCCTGCAATTCATCGACGACCCGAAAGTAATCGGCAATTCCTGTCTTTAAGCTTTCCAGCGTTCCGCAGCTTGTGTCCAAGTCCTTTTGCAACCGGTCACTTACTTGATCGTAAATGCTGTCGCAAACGAGATATAGAACATCTTCTTTTGTACGGATATATTCATATAATGTGCCGATGCTGAATCCGGAAGCTTTTGCAATTTCTCTCGTGGTTGTTCGGTGGAATCCTTTTTCTATAAATAGGGTGACAGCCCCTTTGATCATCTGATCTCTTCTCTTTTTCACGAGGCGTTCATCTTTAACGGACGCCTGTACTTCGCGTTTTTTCATTTTACCTACCGCCTTCTAGAAATCGGGTGTCAGAGGAGGGTGTCGGAAAAAATCGATGCAATGGCCAATTTTCTTTTCCCCTCGTATCAGCCCTTTTCTTAATAGAATAAATGATAGGAACCTATTTTGTCAGCATACGAGAGATAACAAGACGTTGAATTTCCTGTGTTCCTTCATAAATTTGTGTAATTTTCGCATCACGCATAAAGCGCTCGACTGGATAATCCTTCGTATAGCCATATCCGCCAAAAATTTGGACAGCATCTGTTGTTACCTTCATCGCTGTATCGCCGGCTAATAATTTCGACATGGCCGATTCTTTTCCGTATGGAAGACCTTCTGATTCAAGCCATGCGGCCTGATAGGTTAATAATCTTGATGCTTCAATGCTTGTTGCCATGTCCGCCAGCTTAAAACCAATTCCTTGCTGAGCCGCAATCGGTTTGCCGAATTGCACACGTTCCTTCGCATAGTCAATTGAAGCATCTAAGGCACCTTGCGCAATTCCTACTGCCTGAGCAGCAATTCCGTTTCGGCCGCCATCAAGCGTCATCATCGCAATTTTAAATCCTTCACCCACATTGCCGAGTACATTTTCCACCGGAACTTTACAATTATCGAAAATAATTTCTGTCGTTGGTGATGAACGGATTCCAAGCTTTTTCTCCTTTTTGCCGACAGAGAAGCCCTCGAAGCCCGCTTCAACGATAAAGGCCGTTGTTCCGCGATGTTTTTCTGCAGGGTCTGTTAAGGCGAAAACAACATAAATATCAGCAATTCCGCCATTCGTTATGAAAATTTTCGAACCATTTAATACGTAGTGATCCCCTTCAAGACGAGCCGTCGTTCTCATTCCGCCTGCATCTGATCCGCTGCTAGGCTCAGTTAAACCGTAAGCACCGATTTTTTCTCCTTGTGCCATCGGACGCAAATACTTTTGCTTTTGTTCCTCACTACCGAATTTAAAAATCGGCCAGCCTGCCAAAGATGTATGGGCAGATAGCGTTACACCCGTTGAGGCACACACTCTGGAAAGCTCTTCAACAGCAATGCAGTACGCTAAATAATCACTGCCGATTCCGCCGTACTCTTCTGGCCACGGGATTCCAGTGAGGCCAAGCTCCGCCATTTTATCGAAAATCTCACGGTCAAAACGCTCTTCCTCATCACGCTCAGCGGCCGTTGGGGCTACTTCGTTCTTTGCAAAATCGCGCACCATTTTTCTAATCATTTCATGCTCTTCAGATAATTGAAAGTTCATTTTCATGTCTCCCATCTTGTCTTATAGATGTTTACTGATCACTAATCGCTGGATCTCACTCGTCCCCTCGTAAATCTCGGTTATTTTCGCATCGCGGAAGTACCGTTCTACAGGGTAATCCTCTGTATAGCCATAGCCGCCCAATACTTGAATGGCGTCTGTCGTTACTTCAACGGCCGTTCTTGAAGCAAAAAGCTTCGCCATCGATGCCTCCATTCCGCACTTGATTCCACTTTGGCGAAGATTGGCTGCTCGGTAGATTAGTAGCTTGGAAGCTTCAACCGCTGTCGCCATATCAGCGAGCTTGAACCCTACCCCTTGTTGAGCGGCAATAGGTTTGCCAAATTGGACACGTTCTTTGGCGTATGCTGTTGCCGCCTCAAGTGCGGCTTCAGCGATTCCAAGTGCTTGTGCCGCTATGCCGATGCGTCCAACTTCGAGGTTAGCCATAGCAATTTTAAAGCCTTCCCCTTCTTCACCGAGGAGATTTTCTACTGGCACCATCATGTCTTCAAAGGTTAGCTGCACAGTTCTTGAGCCGTGTAAGCCCATTTTTTTCTCGTCTTTTCCAATGATGAGGCCCGGGGTGTTTTTATCAACAATAAAGGCGGAAATCCCTTTGCTACCAAGCTCGGGATTCGTTGAAGCAAAGACGATATACACATCCGCTTCCCCGCCGTTTGTAATAA
This sequence comes from Cytobacillus depressus, assembly GCF_008923245.1. GTDB lineage: Bacteria > Bacillota > Bacilli > Bacillales > Cytobacillaceae > Cytobacillus > Cytobacillus depressus. The sequence goes on along the minus strand of NZ_WBOS01000008.1, from coordinate 131,108 downwards.
ATACTTTTGAACCGTTTAGACTGTAGTGGTCGCCTTTTTTGACTGCCTTTGACTTTAAGCTCCCTGCATCTGAGCCTGCACTTGGTTCTGTTAGGCAAAATGCACCTAAATACTCTCCAGAAGCGAGCTTCGGTACATACTTTTGCTTCTGCTCTTCCGTACCGAAATAAAGAATGGGATTCGTGCATACAGATGTGTGAACGGATAGAATGACGCCAACTGTTGCACTTACTTTTGACAATTCGTGAATCGCAATAATATAAGAGGTGAAATCCATCTCCGAACCGCCATACTGTTCAGGAATTGGAATACCCATGAGGCCAAGCTCTCCCATCTTTTTTAAAATAGCTCGGGGAAACTCTCCTTGCTCCATTTTTTCAACAAAAGGGGCAATTTCAGCCTGGGCAAAGGCACGCACCATCTTTCTCATCATTTCCTGCTCTTCCGTAAACTTTAGGTTCATACGCAGCCCTCCGTTCGATCTCTTGGATGATTTCCTACTACATTTCCGGTTGCACTATTCGTAAATGTAAAAGCCTCTGCCGGTTTTTCGTCCGAGCCAGCCAGCCTTTACATATTTTCTTAAAAGCGGACATGGGCGGTATTTATCATCGCCGAAGCCTTCATGGAGGGTTTCCATAATATACAGGCATGTATCAAGTCCAATAAAATCCGCTAGCGTAAGGGGTCCCATCGGATGGTTCATCCCAAGCTTCATTACCTCGTCGATCGCTTCCTTTGAAGCAACCCCTTCATATAAAGTAAAGATCGCTTCATTAATCATTGGCATTAGCACTCTGTTTGAAACGAAGCCAGGAAAATCATTCACTTCAACAGGGACCTTTTTTACGGCTTTTGTAATGTCTTCGATTGTTTGGTAGACTTCATCAGCTGTTGCCAGTCCGCGGATGATTTCTACGAGCTTCATCACAGGAACTGGGTTCATAAAATGCATGCCGATCACCTTTTCAGGACGCTTTGTAGCTGCTGCAATTTCTGTAATTGGCAAGGATGATGTGTTGCTCGCTAGGATGGCGTGTGGTGGCGCAATTTCGTCAAGCTGGCTAAAAATCTTTGTTTTGATTTCCATATTTTCAACGGCAGCTTCAATAACGAGATCCACTTCTTTCGCGTCATGCAAATCCGTAGAAGGTGTTAGCTTGCTTAATATCTCCTCCATTTGCTCAAGTGTCATCCGCTCTTTTTCCACTTGACGAGAAAGGTTTTTCTTAATTACCGCTAGGCCGCGGTCAACAAACTCCTGCTTCAAATCATTGATCAGTACTCGGTAACCTGCCTGTGCACAGACTTGGGCAATGCCGGAGCCCATCTGCCCCGCTCCGATCACCATAATTTTTTGGACGTTCATGTATGTTCCCCCGTTCGATTGGATTGGTATATTGGGTGATGTTTGTTAGCTCATTCGAGTTGTTTATTGGAACAGTTTTTTGGATAAGCACAATTGCTGTCCATTATCAGTAAAAGGTAGGATTCCCCTCACCTTAATTAGCTCTTAGGAACCTCAATCATAATAGCGTCGCCCTGGCCGCCGCCGCTGCAAATTGCGGCAATGCCGATTCCGCCGCCTCTTCGTTTGAGTTCATACATTAATGTTAAAATAATTCTTGCCCCGCTCGCTCCAATTGGGTGGCCAAGTGCAACCGCACTGCCATTGACATTCACTTTATTCTCATCAAGACCAGCAATTTTCACGCTTGCGAGAGCAACAGCTGAAAATGCTTCATTAATTTCAAAAAGATCGATGTCTTCAATAGATTTTCCTGTCTTTTTTAGCAATTCGTTGATGACAAGCCCTGGTGTCTTTGGGAAGTCCTTCGCTTCGACTGCAATGGCTGTGTGACCAAGGATATACGCTTGCGGTACTCTTCCTTCACGTGCAGCTCTTTCTTCACTCATGAGCACCAATGCCGCTGCTCCGTCGTTCACCCCAGGCGCATTGCCTGCCGTAATCGTACCGCCGTGACCAAATGCTGAACGAAGGGACGCTAGTTTCTCGATGGACGTATCCTTTCTTGGGGACTCATCCTCCGAGACGATCACCGGCTCTCCTTTTCTTTGCGGGACCGCAACTGGAACCATTTCCTCCGCCAGTTTTCCTGATTCAATGGCGGCAATAGCTAGCTCATGGCTTCGAAGAGCCCATCTATCCTGCGCTTCACGGCTAATTTCCATTTCTTCTGCCGCCCCATTCCCGTATGTGCCCATATGCACACCCGTGAAGCTGCAGGTTAAACCGTCATGGATCATTAAATCCTTCACATCAGCATCTCCCATGCGTAATCCCCAGCGAGCATTTGGCAGGATGTACGGGGCCTGGCTCATTGCTTCCATTCCACCGGCGACAATGACCTCCTCTTCCCCAAGACGAATGATTTGATCGCCGAGCGTCACACTGCGCATGCCTGAAGCACAAACTTTATTAACCGTTTCAGTTTTCACATTCCATGGCAATCCTGACTTTCTCGCAGCCTGGCGAGAGGGAATTTGCCCTTGCCCTCCTTGAAGAACGGTTCCTAAAATAACCTCGTCGACTTCTTCGGGCTTTACACCAGCACGAATTAAAGCCTCTTTCACAGCAAAGCCACCAAGATCAGAGGCTGAAAAGCTGCTTAATCCGCCAGCAAATTTACCAAACGGCGTTCTCGCTCCGCCAAGAATAACGGTTTTCCCCATTAGAATCGCTCCTTTTGAAATGCATATATTAATCAGTTTCAGTTTTATACAGACAAGCAATTGACCGAACGCTCGCTCAATCCTCTGCGAAAAAAATACCTCTTCCAATGTAAGCGCTTTATCATTAATTCTATTTTACTTTAAAAATAGTAAAAATTGAAATACTTTATACAAAATTCCCAAAAGTCCAACTAACAATTCAAGAATTGCTAGTTGAACTTTATTTTTATCTATTAAGAAGCTTGTTTTTCCCCAATAACTGATTTCTCTAGGATTTCCGCTACATCGTACGTGTGGACGGTTTCCTCCACTTCCTTCGCCTTCGTTCCATCTGACAGCATCGTTAAGCAGTAAGGGCATCCTGAGCTAATGACAGATGGGGTAACAGCTAATGCTTGCTCTGTTCGAGATACGTTAATGCGGTGGCCTGTTTCTTCCTCCATCCACATTAAGCCGCCGCCCGCTCCACAGCACATGCCTGTTTCACGGTTTCTCTCCATTTCAACAAGCTTTACACCTGGAATCGACTTTAAGATTTCACGCGGTGGATCATACACCTCATTGTAGCGTCCTAAATAACAGGAATCATGGAATGTAATTGTTTCATTTACTGGATGTTGCGGCTTCAGCTTTCCTTCTTCGACAAGCTTCGCAAGGACCTCAGTATGATGATATACCTCGGCCTGTAACCCGAAATCAGGATATTCATTTTTGAAAATATTGTAGGCATGAGGGTCAATCGTGACGATTTTCTTCACTTCCGCCTTCTCAAACTCTTCAATATTCTTCGTTGCAAGCTCTTGGAAAAGAAATTCATTTCCAAGACGTCTCGGAGTATCCCCAGAGTTCTTCTCCTTATTACCAAGAATGGCAAACTTCACACCTGCTTCGTTCATTAATTTTGCAAAGGATAGCGCAATTTTCTGGCTGCGATTATCAAATGAACCCATGGCGCCTACCCAGAATAGGTACTCGAACTCTTCGCCAGATTTCTTCATTTCTTTCACAGTTGGTACGTGCACGTCTTCGCGAGCCTCGCGCCAGTTTTCCTTCTCTTTGCGGTTTAGCCCCCAAGGATTCCCTTGACGCTCAATATTCGTCATGGCACGCTGTGCATCAGCGTCCAGCTTTCCTTCCGTTAAAACAAGATAACGGCGAAGATCAATAATTTTATCGACATGCTCGTTCATGACCGGACATTGGTCTTCACAGTTCCGGCATGTTGTACAAGCCCAGATTTCTTCTTCTGTTATGACGTCCCCAATTAGGCTTGGACTATAGGCTAATCCGGCAGCTGCTTCCGCCGCCGCTTTTCCAGTGCCAGCTAAAGCGAGCTGATTGCCCATTGTTTTCGAGAAGGCAAAGGTTGGCACCCATGGCTGTTTCGACGTGACAGCTGCCCCATGATTTGTTAAATGATCACGCAGCTTCACAATTAAATCCATTGGCGACAGCATCTTGCCTGTTCCAGTTGCCGGACACATATTTGTACAGCGCCCACACTCGACACACGCATAGAAATCAATCATTTGCAGCTGAGTGAAATCTGCAATTTTGCCAACACCAAAGGTTTCTTGAGTCTCATCTTCGAAATCAATTTTCGTTAATTTACCCGGCTTTTCAAGACGGTTGAAATAGACGTTTGCCGGCCCCGCAATTAAGTGAGCATGCTTTGACTGTGGCACATAAACAAGGAAAGCTAATAGGAAAATTAAATGAATCCACCACGCGACATAGAAAACGACGATGGAAGCAGTTTTTCCCATCCATGAGAAAGCACCCGCAATAACAGAAGCAACCGGCTCTGTCCATGCCGCCTCATGACCGTGCCAGATCATGCTCATTCCATTTCCAAGCAGAACGGAAAGCATTAATCCCCCGATAAAAATAAGCACAAGCCCTGATTTAAATCCTCTTTTTAAACGAACAAGCTTTTCCACATAGCGGCGATAAAAGGCCCAAATAACAGCGACAAGAATCATTAATGTGACAAGCTCTTGAAAAAACGTAAACCCTGAATATAAAGGTCCAAGCGGCAAATGAGCACCTGGTTTGATTCCTTTTATGATGAAATCAATCGCACCGAACTGAACAAGAATAAACCCGTAAAAAAACATGACGTGAATGATTCCGCTTTTCTTATCCTTCAGCAGCTTCTTCTGGCCAAACACATTGACCCAAATCTTCCCGAGACGCTCTTTCACGTTGTTATCGAACTCTGTCTTCTTTCCGAGCTTGATATACTCAATTCTCGTTTTTACCACATACACAAACAAACTCACTGCGTAAGCGGTTACAAGGAGAAATCCAATTAGATTCACCCATAACAACCCTGTCATTGTTTGCAGCTCTCCCCTCTTCAAATGGTTTGTCCAACTTATTATTCAAAAACTTTTAACACGATGGAATTTTCAGAATTCACTCTATATCTCTATTATATTATGAATGAGCATTCAGTCAACATCTTTTTATTTATTTCTTATGTTACATTCAACATGATGATAAAAAAATCCTGCAAGCTTTGATTGTCATGGAAAATACTTATAGAATTCTGCATCCGGGAGATAATAATTGGAAACAAATTTAGGAGCAGAAAATGATGAAAGTCCTATTTATTCTATTAATCATCTTTCTTTTTATTGCTCTTTGGCTCTCGATTGATTTTTACCTCGGAAGAAAAAAACAGTTGATGAAGTTAGAACGGAAAGAATACCCTTTTTGGCAGAGCAGCCTAGATATTTTTACTGAAGGGCCTGATTTATTCGATGATTTCTTTTCAGAGCTAAAAAAGGCGAAGCATCATATTCATATACTATTTTATATTGTTAAAGACGATCAATTTAGTACAGACTTTTTTAATCTCTTGAAGGAAAAAGCAAGTGAAGGAGTTGAAGTGCGCCTCCTTTTGGATCGGATTGGAAGCTATAAAGTGAAAAAAGCAGCGATTCAATCGCTTGAACGCGAAGGAATTAAATTTTCATTTTCCCAGAAGCCGAAGTTTCCCTTTCTATTCTATACATTACAAGCTAGGAACCACCGGAAAATTACCGTCATTGATGGGAAAGTTGGTTATATTGGGGGCTTTAATATTGGCAAGGAGTATATTGATTTAAAACCGAAGCTCAGCCCCTGGCGCGACTATCATATAAAAATGGCGGGTGAAGGGGTTGCTGGTCTTCAGAATGAGTTTTTAACGGATTGGTATGAAAGCTATAAAGAGAATACTTTAACGAATCCAGTGTATTTTCCCGATCTCCCAAAAGGGCAGTGCCGTCATAAGTTAATCCCCTCTAAAGGCGCATTTTTGGAGGACACGTTTTCTGCGTTGATCCGTCAAGCAAAAAAAAGCATCTTTATTGGAACACCTTATTTTATCCCCAGCCAAAAACTGCTGAATGACCTGTCAGCCGCCTTAAATCGTGGCGTTTCTCTTACGATTATTGTTCCAAAAGTAGCCGATCACCCCCTTGTGAAGGAAGCATCTTATCGTTATTTGCGGAAATTGCTCAAGCAAGGGGCCATCGTTTATGAGTTTTCAAATGGCTTTTATCATGCTAAAACGCTAATTATTGATGATGAAATTTGTGATGTCGGAACCGCCAACTTCGATCACCGCAGCCTTTTTATCAACTATGAAATTAATTGTTATATTTATGACCATGAGTTTATTGAAAAGGTGAAGAAGGTGATTGAAACTGATATTCACGATTCTAGACGAATGACACTGAAGGAGCTTAATCGATTTAATCCTGTTCGGACATTAAAAGAGTGGGTCGCTGGGCTTCTTACCTTGTTTTTGTAGTTAGGGGACTGAGCTGGATTATAGGTCATTGGCGGGGGGTTCACCCATTTGGGGTCCTTTAAAGTTGGATTATTGGACATTGACGGACTGGCTCACCCATTTCGTGTCCTTTAAAACTGATTTATTGGACATTGACGGACTGTTTCACCCATTTCGTGTCCTTTAAAACTGGATTATTGGACATTGACGGGTAGGTTCACCCATTTCGTGTCCTTTAAAACTGGTTTATTGGACATTGACGGACTGGTTCACCCATTTCGTGTCCTTTAAAACTGGGTTATTGGACATTGACGGACTGTTTCACCCATTTCGTGTCCTTTAAAACTAGTTTATAGGACATTGTCGGGTAGTTTCACCTATTTGGTGCCCTTTAAAGCACATTCATAGAACATTTCAAAGTGGATTGTCCCTTAAAAGGGGCGATGTGCCAATTTTCCCCTAATAAAAAAAGCTGGCCCGTATTCAGGAAGGTACTTCTCCCCTTCCTTTTACAAGCCAGCCTTTTCTATATTACATTTTTTCCGGAGCTGAAACACCAATTAAAGCGAGTGCGTTTTTCAAAGTTGTTTGCACAGCTTTGATTAATGCGAGTCTTGCTTTTGTTCGTTCTAGATTGTCGGTGTCTAGTACTTTTTCAGCGTTGTAGAAGCTGTGGAAAGCGGATGCCAGTTCGAAAATATAGTTTGTGATTCGATGCGGCAAACGTTTTTGCGCGGCTTCTCCGACTGCTTGTGGGAATTCTCCAAGCTTCTTCAATACGTCAATCTCTTTTTCAGCTGAAATTAATGAGAAATCAGCGTCATCGCTAACCGTCATTCCTTGCTCTTCGCCTTGGCGTAAAATGCTAGAAATACGTGCATGGGCATATTGAGCATAGTAAACTGGGTTTTCGTTAGACTCAGAAACCGCTAAATCTAGGTCAAAGTCCATATGTGTGTCCGCACTTCTCATCGCAAAGAAGTAGCGAGTTGCATCTAGTCCTACTTCCTCTACTAGATCACGCATCGTCACAGCTTTACCTGTCCGTTTGCTCATTTTCATTTTCTCGCCGTTTTTATAAAGATGAACGAGCTGAATGATTTCAACCTCTAACGCATCACGCTCGTAGCCAAGTGCCTGAATCGCCGCTTTCATTCGCGGAATGTAGCCGTGGTGATCAGCGCCCCAAATATTAATGAGCTTCTCAAATCCACGTTCGAGCTTGTCCTTGTGGTAAGCAATATCTGGTGTTAAGTACGTATAAGAACCGTCATTTTTAATTAGAACACGGTCCTTGTCATCGCCAAATGTAGTAGAGCGGAACCATGTTGCTCCGTCTTCCTCATAAATATGGCCATTATCTTTTAACGCCTGTAACGCCGTATCAATTTTCCCATTGTGGTAAAGCGATGTTTCAGAGTACCACACATCAAATGGCACGCGGAATTCTTCAAGGTCTGTTTTCAGCTTCGCCATTTCATACTTCAGTCCGTATTCACGGAAGAAATCGAAGCGTTCTTGTTCATCGGCAAGAACATATTTATCGCCATACTCATCAGCAAGCTTTTTCCCGATCCCGATAATATCTTCGCCATGATAGCCGTCCGCAGGCATTTCTTTTTCCATGCCTAATGCTTGGAAATAACGGGCTTCAACTGATAATGCTAAGTTATTAATTTGGTTACCAGCATCATTAATATAATATTCACGAGAAACATCATAGCCTGCTTTCGCAAGAATATTAGATAGACAATCCCCTACTGCTGCACCACGAGCATGCCCAAGGTGGAGGTCTCCAGTTGGATTCGCAGAGACAAATTCCACTTGAATTTTCTGATTCTCACCAATATTCGTTTCCCCATACTTATCACCTGCTTTAAGAATGGCAGGGATTAAATTCGTTAAATAGCTATTATCCATGTAAAAATTAATAAATCCTGGGCCCGCAATCTCCATTTTTTCAATAGACGCTTGCGATTTATCGAAATGAGCGATCAGCTCTTCGGCAATCATTTTCGGTGCCTTTTTCGCTACGCGTGCAAGCTGCATCGCCATATTTGTGGAATAGTCTCCATGTGCCTTTTCCTTCGGCGTTTCCAAAATAACGTTTGGAATTTGTTCTTCCGTTGCTAAGTTTGCCTTGATGACAGCCGCTTTAATTTCCTGTTTCAGCTTGTCTTGCATTTGTTCTACACTGTTCAACTTTCTTCCTCCTTTTTGAATGTGATGGATAAATGGTATGTACCAGTGTTCGCTCCATGCATTTTTAATTCATATAAAAGGTCGATCGAGCCCGTTCCTGTTTGCTCATCAAACTGATGATCGAGCCTTTTGGTCATTGTATCAAGCTCAAAAACGCCATATGGGGTGTGATAGTTCCCTTTCAGCTTTTTATTCATTTGAAAAGGCAGCCTCATTTTCACTGCACCGCTCCGCAAAATAAGACCTTCTTTTTCCGATACTTTCACAATGGTTTTGGCTGTTCCTTCTTCCATTGCTTCGTCATATTGAAGAAAACGGGCATTTTCCTTTATATAGTATTGACCAAACGCAATTAGTTCAAAAGTATCTTTGCTGCGTCCATCTCGAATGTCTGTCTTCACGTTAATTTTAACAGGCATTTGCTCCGTAGGTCTAGTAGACAACGGCAACACATCCTTTTCATAACATTATAGTAGAGTTGGCCAAAAGGTGCTACTTTCTATTAGATAATAACAGCGAACTGGCGAAGATTTATCGGATTCCTTTTCAATAAAATCGATGTTCTGGACACGGTTTATGGATTTTACCGATTCTTGTCAAAAAACTGATTTGACACTTATTTAAAGAATGGAAAAAAACGGAGACCTTTGTCTCCGTTCTTTATCTACTTTTGTCTAGCTCAGCGTTTACGTATTTCTACTTTACCCAGCCGAGAATCATTTCGCGGATGAGCTTACTTGCTGTATTAGCTGTTTGTTCTGATGGATCGTAAATAGGTGCGACTTCAACAAGGTCACAGCCAACTACTTTTACATTAGAGCGGGCAATCTCGTGAATAGATGCGAGTAGCTCCTTTGAAGTGATACCGCCTGCGTCAACGGTTCCTGTTCCAGGAGCGTGTGCAGGGTCAAGCACATCAATATCAATTGTTACATACACTGGACGTCCTGCAAGCGTCGGCAGGATTTCTTTTAACGGCTCTAACACTTCAAATTTAGAAATATGCATGCCGACTTCCTTCGCCCATTGGAATTCTTCCTTCATGCCGGAACGGATGCCGAAAGAGTAAACATTTTGCGGTCCAATTAAATCACAGGCTTTGCGGATTGGCGTTGAATGGGATAATGGCTCCCCTTCATAATTCTCGCGCAAATCAGTATGAGCATCCATGTGGATGATAGCAAGATCAGGATATTTTTTGGCCATTGCACGAATAACTGGCCAAGAAACTAAGTGTTCTCCACCCATTCCAATTGGGAATTTATCTTCCGCTAATAGCTTATCAATGAATTCCTCAATCAAAACAAGGCTTTTTTGCGCATTTCCGAATGGCAGCGGAATATCCCCTGCATCAAAATATTTTACTTCTTCTAGTTCACGATCTAAGTAAGGGCTGTATTCCTCAAGACCAATCGACACTTCGCGAATACGAGAAGGACCAAAACGAGAACCCGGACGGTAACTAACTGTCCAGTCCATTGGCATGCCGTAAATTACAGCTTCACTTTCTTCATAATTTGGATGGCTTTTTATAAATACATTGCCAGAGTATGCTTCATCAAAACGCACCACTGTCATCCCTCGTTCATCTATATTTTTAGGGGCAAAATGCATGCCCCTTTATCTCATTATTTAAATCTGCAATTTTTTAGACTTATTCTACTAAATCCTTCACAAATTTCGGTAATACGAATGCTGCATGATGAAGCTCTTTCGTATAGTATTTTGTTTCGATTTCATGGAAGCGCTCTTCGCTCACAGCTAGTGGATCATGCTTTTTCGAGCCAAGTGTGAACGCCCACATGCCACTTGGATATGTTGGGATATTCGCTACATATAGACGTGTAATCGGGAAAATTTCCTTAACGTCCTTTTGCACATTGCGGATTAAATCTGCTTTAAACCAAGGGTTGTCCGATTGTGCAACGAAAATTCCGTCTTCCTTTAAAGCTTTAGCGATTCCCGCATAGAAGCCTTTCGTAAAGAGGTTTACAGCTGGACCAACAGGCTCAGTTGAGTCAACCATAATAACATCGTATTCGTTTTCGCTTTCAGCAATATGCATGAAGCCGTCGCCGACCTGAACATCTACACGCGGATCATCAAGCATACCAGCGATTTCTGGAAGATATTTTTTAGAGTACTCGATTACTTTTCCATCAATATCAACAAGAGTTGCTTTTTTCACGCTTGGGTGCTTTAGAACTTCACGGATAACCCCACCGTCACCGCCGCCAACAACTAACACATTTTCAGGGTTAGGATGTGTGAATAACGGCACATGCGCTACCATTTCGTGGTACACAAACTCGTCCTTCACAGAAGTCATAACCATGCCATCAAGTAAAAGCATATTTCCCCATTCTTCTGTTTCTACCATTTCTAGCATTTGAAAATCAGTTTGTTCTGTATGTAAAGTACGTTTTACCTTCATCGTAATACCAAAATTCTCTGTTTGCTTTTCAGTAAACCATAGACCCATTTTGTAAACCATTCCTTCCGTAAAATATCATTTATTTTCCCGCAGCGCCCTATCACTATGACGCCATTCGCATATCTTCTTTATATTTCCCAATCTAAATTATTACAAACATGAGAAAAAGTATAGATGAATCTAGCAAAAATGCAAGAAAAATTTGCAATAGATTAAACGAAAATGTTTAAAACGAACGGTTTTTTTCAATACTAAGGAGAGATGTAATTTTTGCCAGGGTAATTCTAGTAAATCTCATCGAGTTTACTCCATTACATCAAGGCTTGCTCAAAAAATCCGATGACGATTTCGTTTTACATAAAATAGGAGAGGTGGTGGTATTCACATGGAAATTATGACGAATCAGCGTTTTAGAAAAGCTGGGAAATATTTGCGGGCGATAATCATTTTGAGTCTTATTGCTTTTGCCCTTGCGGTTATTATGATTGCGGGTGTTTTACTTTATGCTAAGATCCTTGGGCCGCCGCCGCTTGCTGTTCCGCAATCCACGTTATTTTATGCAAATGATGGTACTGTCATTGGGGAAAGTCATAATGGACAGAAGAGATATTGGGTAGATCTATCGGACATTAGCCCATACTTAGTGGATGCCACCATTTCCATTGAGGATCGGAAATTCTACTCCCATCACGGTTTTGATTTCATTCGAATTGGCGGTGCGGTCCTTGCCGATGTGAAAGCAATGGCAAAGGTGCAAGGGGCCAGTACGATCAGCCAGCAATATGCTCGAAATTTATTTCTTGCCCATGAAAAAACATGGACGCGGAAATTAAAAGAAGTCTTTTATACCATTCGTCTCGAGATGAATTATTCGAAGAAAGAGATTCTAGAAGGCTATTTAAATACGATTTACTATGGGCATGGAGCATACGGGGCCGAAGCTGCGAGCCAGTTCTTTTTTGGAAAAAGCGCCAAGGACCTGACTCTTGCGGAGGCTTCAATCCTTGCTGGCGTTCCTAAAGGGGCCAGCATCTATTCCCCGCTTGCATCGCTTGAAAATGCCCAACGACGTCAGAAAATCATCTTGAATACGATGGTCGCCAATGATTTTATTAAAAAAGAGGCTGCTGAGGATGCCTTGAATGAACCGCTTACTATTATTGGCAAGCATCCGCATACAAAGCTACAAACCGCGCCTTATTTTCAAGATGCTGTCCGCCAAGCTTTAAAGACAGAGCTGAAGCTAGATGACCGAACCATTGCGTTAGGCGGATTGAAGGTTTATACGACGCTTGATTTAAAACAGCAGGAAGCCGCCGAGCAAACAGTAGAAGAAATCATCGACAAGGATTCTGAAATTCAGGCTGCCCTTGTTTCAATGAATCCGAAAAATGGCCATGTAAAAGCGATGGTTGGCGGAAGAGATTATACGGAGAGCCCTTTTAACAGAGCTGTCCAGGCCATTCGCCAGCCCGGCTCAACGATCAAGCCATTACTCTACTATGCTGCTCTAGAAAATGGCTTTACTCCTTCTACTTTAATGAGAAGTGAGCAAACTACTTTCCGATTTGACGACGGAAGAGCGGATTATATGCCGAAAAACTTTAATAGCCAGTATGCGGATGGCGATATTACGATGGTTCAGGCTCTCGCCCTTTCGGATAATATTTTTGCCGTCAAAACTCATCTTTTTCTCGGAATGGATACGCTCGTTAATACTGCTAAAAAATTTGGGCTCTCGACAAAAATGAATCCAGTCCCATCGCTTGCCCTTGGTACTTCTGGTGTGCGGGTTATCGAGATGGCTAATGCCTATAGCCTTTTTGCCAATGGAGGAAAAAAGGTATCACCAGTCTTAATCACCCGAGTCGAAAATTACCACGGGGATATTATTTACGAGCAATCGAAGGAAGCCATCCCTGTTTTGCGCCCAGATTTGACGTATGTTATGACGCAAATGCTGACAGGAATTTTTGATCCGAAGCTGAATGGGTATACAAGCGTGACAGGAAGATCGGTCATTGACGACATGACTCGTACATATGCCGGAAAGTCGGGGTCAACAGATACGGACAGCTGGATGATTGGCTATTCTCCGCAGGCCGTATCAGCCGTTTGGACCGGCTATGATAAAGGAAAAACAATCACCCGAACGGCGGATAAATCTTATGCCAAAAATATTTGGGTTCAATTTATGGAGAAAGCACATGAAGAATTGTCAGTTAAGGGCTTTAAGCCCGTTAAGGGGACTGTTGGCGTGTTCGTGAATCCTGAAAACGGCAAGCTGGCAACCGATCAGTGCCCAATTAAGCGCCTCACCTATTTCGCTGAAGGGACAGAACCAACCGAATATTGCACCGATCATCTATTATATCAGGAAGAAGCACCCGCCAAAAATGGAAAACCCGCGAAGAGGCCTTGGTACAAGAGAATTTTTGGCAGATAAAAGTTGCCTTTTGACTTTAGCGAAATATCGATGGACAAAATCCACTAAACGAAAAACCTCGTGCACAGCGGCCCGAGGTTTTTCGTGTCCTAGCTTTATAAAGTGCCATCACACTGTTAAATAGTTTACTTTTTTTATTGGATTTGGGCAAGTAGTTCGAAATTTAAGTCAATAATCTGTCACATTTTCGTCATAAAAAATTAAATATTTGTTAATTTGCTTGCAAATCATCCTTCAATTGTTGTAGAGAGCGTTCCCACATGCCTGCATCGTGGTTTTTCAAAAAGTCTTCAAGGATCTTTTTCGATTTGCTGTCCATATGGTCAACAATAATATGGCGTTTAATCGATTTATCCATTCGATTCACATGCTCTGGCAGGGATTTATAACCTCTGCGGATTTCGCGATCGACCGTCATTTCACATGCAGTTACTCCAGCATAATAAGGTCCCTCTTCTTTCCGATCAATCGTGACCCAAATAAGCCAATAAGGCTTTCCATTAGGCACCTCCTCCTTATTAGGAAGGAATTTAATGCCTCTCTCTACTGGACTACGAGCATGCAATGCACCTACTTCAATCGCCGCTTCACTCGCCTCCACATCAATAATCACGGGCGACACATTATTCAAGCTTAACGCACCTACCCCAAATCCTCCATGCCCATCAGTTGAATCATTTTTTATAATATTAAACCCGATTTTTTTCTTCTTTTTCTCTTCCATTCTAAGATCCTCCTTAAAAGAAAGTTATTCATGCATTATATAAAAATCACTTTTAATGGATGCGTGCAATTTGCCAAAGTTGTTTTAAAAAAGCCGATTATAGAAATATCCCGCTAAAGAAATTACCTAACATGTCGCCAATTACAGGAAGAACATAATAAAATATCGGCGAAATGGTATATTGGCTAAGCGGTGTAATAACAAGAATAATGAAAATGAGCGAGCCGTATGCCTCTAGCTGCGTTAGGCGCGGCCTCACCGATTTAGGTGCTAAATCTTCCACAATCCGATACCCGTCTAACGGCGGAAGCGGAATTAAGTTAAATATAAATAAGACTAAATTCAAATGAATAAAGACATTAAAGAATTCCGGTACAAACGCTGGAACTCCCGCTGCTAACCCCATTCCAACGATTGCATACCAAATCATGAAGCCAAGACTCGCCATGATGAAATTGCTTATCGGCCCTGCGATCGATACGGAAATTCCTGCAATCCGGGGATTCTTAAAGAAAAATCTGTTCACGGGAACAGGCCGAGCCCAGCCAAATCCTGCAATAAAAATGAGAATCGTGCCAATCGGATCTAAATGCTGGATTGGATTTAACGTCAATCTCCCTTGATTTTTCGCTGTCGGATCGCCGAATTTATAAGCGACATATGCATGAGCAAACTCATGAACGGTAAAAGCAATCATTAATGTAATCGCAACATAAGGAATTTCCTTTAATGAATAGGCCAGAAAGTTTTCCAACAGTCATATCCCCTTTTTTAGAGGTTATTCAAAAAGTCCGGGAAAAAAAGCTGTCGAATTTCTGCAAATCTAGTTCCAGTGCCTAGCCCCTCGAGGTCATAAGCCATCTTACTGCGTGGCTAAAAAACAGGCCACTACGTAAGCCGTCTTATGCTTGTCGGGGCTGATCAAGGCACTTCCACCTTTTTAAGTCAGCTTGCTTCTCCGCTCCTCACGTATTAAAAGCATATCCTCGAAAAAGAAGAGCGCTTTTTCTTCGTGCGAGGAGAATGCTTCGAAGCGACCAGCTAGCGTTCCGGTGCTCGAAGGCTGCACTTCCTTGAACTTCTCGGCTCTTTTTGTCCTCCTTTTTGAACACACACTTTTAGACTATAGAAAAAGTATACATGATTTAACATACAAAGTGAAAAGGATCTAACCCGTAAGATAAACACTTGCGTATTTTTCTGAAATATGAAAAACTACAAACATTGAAAGAAAAGAATAGAAAAGGAGACATTTACTATGCCATATGTAACAGTAAAAATGCTTGAAGGCCGCACTGAGGAGCAAAAGAAGTCACTCGTAGAAAAGGTAACAGACGCTGTTAGCGAAACAACAGGGGCACCGAAGGAAAAGGTTGTTGTATTTATCGAGGAAATGACTAAAAACCATTATGCAGTCGCCGGGAAACGTTTAAGCGACGAAGAATAATAAGAAAAGCGGAAGCGCCTTGAACAGCCCCGACAAGCACAAGACGAGCCTCACGGAAAGGTGTTCTTTACCTTTCTGGGAGGATTGGCTTGTGACCTCGAGGGGCTAGGCGCTGGAGCTAGACAACAAGAAAAAGCCGCGCACTTTAGTGCACGGCTTTTTCTCTTAAGCTTTCAATATATTGATAAGCTATTTCCACTTCTTCCTCTGTATAGCGTTGCTTGCTTTTTAATGTAAAGACCTTTTCCTTCACTTCTGCTTTAGGAAGGTTGTCAAAAAACAATATAGTCGAAACAAGTTCAAGAAATCTTGCATTTTGGCTGTTCATATCAGTCAAGCATTCTTGAAGTTTAGGCATGGCGACTTCGTTATGAAGACTTAAAAATTCACGGCCGTTCTCTGTTAAAGTATATCGATACTGATAATAGCCGCCCTTCTTCTCCTTCACTTCATCTAAAAAGCCCATATTGCAAAGCTCTTCAACACGTAAAGTGAGCTCTTCTGAGTACGGACCATAAAAATGAAATTGAAATCTTTCTTGAAAAGGAAAATCTAATTTTTTTGCGATATATACCATCTTTTGCAGCCTTTTCCGTCCAATCACTTCCTCTGATGCTGCAATAGCATGAATAATTTTAGCATGATCTTTTAACAAGATTCGTCATCTCCTACTCCATTTAATACCGTGACTCGTCTATTTCTAACAGCTTGCAAATTTCTTTCTTGACCGCTGGTGCTGTTGAATGGTCTTTAACAAAATCAGCTGGATAATACAATTTATGATCCGTTCTTCTTTTCCCAGAAATCGCATCGACAATTTCCGATTCTCGGGAAAGCTCTCGAATCTCGCCATTTTTCATTAATAAATGAATCGGCAGCCGCTCCTCCTCTTCTCCCGGACGGTAAAAGTCATAAGGAAGATCGGATGAGGAATCAACAACAAGATAATATTCCGGATCAATTCCTGCTTTTGCAAACAGGCCGGACAGTTCAGCCAGCTTTTTATATTCCTTTGCTGGGTCAAACTCAGCATATTTAAATAAATTGCGATTCATAAAGCGGCGGCAAAGGTCCTTCAAAATGGTATCCTCTTCCTCCTGCCACATTTGAAAATAATAAAGAATAATGGCTTCATCAAGTTTAATATAATCTTCAACTGTGATTTTTCCATTAAACATAGAGGAAAAATGATACGGATAGGATTTAAAGGAATAGCCTTGGCTTAGTAACGCTTTGGCACGATGCAAAATTTTCGTTAAAATAACCTCTGCACTTCGCGTAACAGGGTGAAAGTAAACTTGCCAATACATTTGGTACCGGCTCATAATATAGTCCTCAACCGCGTGCATGCCGCTTTGTCTAAATACAACCTGGTCTTCTCCTGGCTGCATCACACGCAAAATCCGCTCCATATCAAAATGGCCATAGCTAACCCCTGTAAAATAGGCGTCTCTTTGTAAATAATCCATGCGGTCAGCATCAATCTGACTGGAAATTAAGCTCACTACTAACTTGTTTTTCGATGTTTTCGCAATAACTTCTGCAACCTTCATAGGAAAATCCGGACTAATTGTTTTCAATACTTTATGAACCTCAGTGTCTCCGAGAATAATAGCTCTTGTAAAATGCTCGTGGTCGAGGTCAAAGACTTTTTCAAATGAATGGGAAAATGGACCATGTCCTAAATCGTGGAGTAATGCTGCGCATAGGGAGAGGAGCCGATCATCTTCATTCCATTCCGGCCTGCCAAAAAAGACATCATCTGCAATTCGCCGAATAATCTCATAAACCCCTAATGAATGATTAAAGCGGCTATGTTCAGCACCATGGAAGGTTAAATATGTAGTTCCTAGCTGCTTGATTCGTCTAAGACGCTGAAACTCTTTCGTTCCAATTAAATCCCAGATTACTCTATCCCTCACGTGAATATAGCGATGGACAGGGTCTTTAAATACCTTTTCTTCACGCAATTTCTCCACCGGATATGCCATCTTTTACCTCCGATTTTCTGATGTGTCTCTATTATATCCCGATTCCCACAACAATTCACTACAGAAATTCTGTCATTTCTACAGAATTCGACTGAAGCCTAGGTGTATAAAGGTTAAAAAGGTTTTGGGAAATTTATTACTTTTTTTGGAATTTGCTAAACCGCGATTAATAGGCTAAAAACGTTGATTTTTCCCGATTTTGGGCAATCGATATGTATCCCTTTTACCGTGGAACGTGCTTTTTCCCAGCTACGGGCAATGGAGACACGATCCTTTTACCGCGAAACGTCTTTTTCCACTGCTACGGGCAATGGAGACGCACTCCTTTTACCGGGGGACGACTTTTCCCACTGCTGCGGGCAATGGAGACACGATCCTTTTACCGCGGAACGTCTTTTTCCACTGCTACGGGCAATGGAGACGCACTCCTTTTACCACGGAACGTCTTTTTCCACTGCTGCAGGCAATGCAAACTCACTCCTTTTACCGCGGACTACCTTTTCTCCAATTAAGCCGTGTAATTGTAAAAAGAAAAAGGCTTCTGCACACTTTTCCCGCCCAAATAACTCAGAAAAACAAAAACCACCTCAAAGGTGGTTTTACTTTTTAAGCTTTTTGTTTATTTTTTCCATTAATTCTTCTTCCGTTAAACCGGCTAATGGACGATTATTCACGAATGCAAATGTTTTCTTTCGGCCTGGTCCGCAGTAGGACTGGCAGCCAATCTCAATACTCGCGTCCGGATCTATTTTCTTTAATAGAGGGATTAATGTTTTTAAATTCACACCCTGACAATCGTCGCAAACACGAAATTCGTTTGCCATATATATTACAACCCTTTCTACGGTCGAACGTGTAAATATTTATCGTTCATATATAAAATGAGCCAATGCGGCTACAAATAATTATTGTCCTTGCTGTATTTTACAGCTTCTTTCCTTTCAATGCAAGTTGCCCACATTATCTGGCAGTGAAATACGTTGCTAGAACATATGAATCTAAAGGGTATACATTACCTATCTAGTGAAAAACGAAAGAAAATAAAAAAATCTACTATCCTTATAATTCTCTTTGTATATTTTTCTTCTGAACTGTCCATCCTTAGATTAAGGAGTAAAAATGCAAATGAATTGGGAGTTGAGGAAATGAAAGTTCGTCAAGATGCATGGACGGAAGAAAATGATTTATTACTAGCGGAAACGGTTTTAAGACATGTGAGAGAAGGAAGCACACAATTAAATGCTTTTGAGGAGGTTGGTGATAAGCTCGACCGTACTTCGGCAGCGTGCGGATTTCGCTGGAATGCTGTTGTGAGGCATCAATACGAGAAAGCACTGCAGCTTGCGAAAAAGCAACGGAAACAAAGACATCGACTGCTTGGAAAGGAACAAGGTGGCAAGAAGAAGCTACTCTATTCCCCTCCAGTACCATCTGTGGCTGAAGTAGAATCTGTTACGACAACCGCCTTAATGATGGAAGCAGCTGAGGAACAAGCCGAGACAATGGAAATTATCGAAGCGCTGCCAGTCCCTTACTATTCTGAGGAAACGAGCTATTCAGGGGGAACCGAGATGAACCTTGATCATGTGATTGCTTACTTACAAACTTTAAAACATTCGAGTATTCAATTAGATATATTAAAAAATGAGAATGAAAGATTGAAGCGTGAGAATGCGCAAATTAAGAGCCGCAATGAAGAACTGGAAGGAAGAATTAGTCAGCTTGAAGAGAATTCAGACACGATCCAAGAAGATTACGAGACACTGATGAAAATTATGAATCGTGCCCGTAAGCTCGTCCTCTTTGAAGAAGAAGAGAGACCCGCCACCAAATTCAAAATGGACCGAAATGGAAACTTAGAGAAGGTTGCGGAGTAAAAAGAAAAGCGGAAGCGCCTAGGAGAGGGGAACTTCGACTAAAAACTGCCACGTCCTGTGGCAAACGTCGAAGTCAGCACATCCTGTGCAAGTCCGGCAAGCATAAGGCAAGCTGGCGAGAAGGTTGTACTTCACCTTCTTGACAGATTGACTTATGACCTCGAGGGGCTAGGCGCTCCTCCTAAAAGCTAACGCTTTTACTCGTGCGATGATAATCGCTACCGTAGCATTCCTTGTGGAGCTAGACAATAGAAAAAGTTCCAAGTTGGGAGTAAGGAGAAAGACAGCATATTCTCGATTAAGAAAAGCCGCAACAATTATGTTGACGGCTTTTCTTTATTTTCCTTCCCCTAGCACCTTTTCATTTCGTTCGACGATTCGTTTATGATAAGCATCAAACAATGCCATTTCTTCGCCTGTGAGCTCGCCTGAAAACAGATAGTTTGCTTTCTTTTTCAAGGCTTGCAAAAAGCGAAGCATCACATCTTGAATCGATAAGTTTGTTTGTAATAGTTCAGATAAGGAGGCCATGACTGAAGGCTTGATATTTGGATATTGAAATTTTGTGTCTACGTCTTTTTTGGAAATGGAATAAAAACGACCAATTTTTTCCGCACGGGCACTTCCGCTTCTATTGACACAAAGATAAATTTGCACAGCCACTCCATTTCGTAGGCGCCTTTGCGAAATCCCAGCAAACTTTTGATCATTTATACTTAAATCATAGCTCCCCGGACAATAGGATCCGACAATCTCTTTCGCTTCTATTTCAATATGAAAATCGAAAAACATTTCTTTTATGAGCATCCACATAGCGTCATAGCCCCGATTAATATCGATGCCTTTAACATTTTCCGAGAAAACAAGGGTTAAATTTAATACACCTTCATCCAAAACAACAGCAAGTCCGCCAGAGTTTCGTACGATGACACGATACCCTTCGCTTTCCAAATAGTCGATTCCCTCATCAAGATAAGGCAGCTTCGTATCCTGAATCCCTAGTACAATTGTATTATCGTGAACCCATGCTCTTGCAGTTGCTGGAGCCATGCCACCTCCAACTGATGCGCACAATGTATCATCCAATCCAAATGAATAGGTCGCATGTAAGTGAACGGCTAACGCCGATTGATCGATGATTCTCCATTTTTCTTGCAGTAAAAGGTCATTCATATTAAGTTCTCCTTTTTAGAGGATACTTTTCTAGTATAAAAATACATTTTATTAGTTGCTTTCAAACCATTTATGGGTGACTTTCATACTTTTATCGGCCACTTTCCCTATATATCGGCGACTTCTGGCCACCCCACATTATATCAGCTAAAAAGCTGAAAAAAAAGAGCCGAACAATGATGATCAGCTCTACTCTAATATCCTCATTTTAGCAAATAGCTTTAATCATTCAAAGCTTGCATCGCCGTAATCAATGCTAGCCTATAAACATCTTCTTCACTGCACCCGCGGGAAAGATCATTGACTGGCTTGTTCAAGCCTTGTAAAATCGGCCCAATTGCTGAAAAGTTCCCGAGACGCTGAGCTATTTTATAGCCAATATTACCCGCTTCTAGATTTGGGAAAACAAAAACATTGGCGTCGCCTTGAATTGGCGAATCCGGCGCCTTTTTCTTAGCGACAGATGGAACAAACG
Source organism: Cytobacillus depressus (assembly GCF_008923245.1). Lineage (GTDB taxonomy): Bacteria > Bacillota > Bacilli > Bacillales > Cytobacillaceae > Cytobacillus > Cytobacillus depressus. The sequence continues at coordinate 109,864 of NZ_WBOS01000008.1, read as the reverse complement.
CCGCATCAAATTGAAATTCCCCATCAATCAATAGGAGTGGATTCCGTTTCTTCGCCTCATTTACAGCCTCTGACACTTTTTCTGTTTCCGGAGATTTGGCGGATCCTTTCGTTGAGAAGCTTAGCATCGCTACTCGTGGCTCGATATCGAACATTTTTGCTGTTTTCGCCGTCTCAATCGCGATTTCCGCTAAATCTTGGCTATCTGGGGCAATATTAATGGCGCAGTCAGCAAAGAGATACTTCTTATCCTCGCGAACCATGATGAAAACACCAGATGTTTTTCGTACCCCTTCTTTTGTTTTTATAATTTGCAATGCTGGCCGGACGGTATCAGCAGTTGAGTGGGCAGCCCCGCTTACAAGTCCATCTGCTTTATTCCTATAAACGAGCATCGTTCCGAAGTAAGTTTCATCTAAGAGAATTTTCCTCGCTTCCTCTTCCGATGCTTTTCCCTTTCTTCTTTCAACAAAAGCTACTATGAATTCATCTATTATTACAGATTTAGGATCGTAGATTTCTGTCCCAGCAAGGGAAAGATTTAACTCCAGCGCTTTTGCCATAATCTCTTCTCTCTTGCCAATTAAAATAGGGATGATGATATTTTCTGCAGCTAACCTTTCAGCCGCTGTTAAAATTCGTGGATCCGTTCCTTCTGAAAAGACAATTTTAATATTTTTTCCCTCTACCTTGTCTTTTAGCTTTCGAAATAAGTCAATCATTTGCATTCTCCTCATCAGGAACTTTGATAATGATATATTTTTATTATCCTCGCACTTTTTATATTTTCCTATGTTTAAATGATGACAATAGCTCCCTTTAACAAAATATCCACAATTTCGTCACACTATACTGACTTCGTGCTGGTTTTTGAGTTTTATTAGGAGGTTAATTGGAGAAACTATGTTATAGTAATGTTGATATTAAAGGAAGCCTCGCTTTTGGGAGTTAGTGATGACCTACTCCATTGCTTCCACATTTCTAGTACATAATAGGAGTGATCGTTATGAATGAAGCAGCAAAAACGCTCGAAGGCTGGTATTGTTTGCATGACTTCCGTGCCATTGATTGGACGACTTGGAAAATGACTTCAAATGAAGAGCGCCAAGCAGCTATTCAAGAGTTTTTATCCCTTGTTGATAAGTGGAACGGGGTTCAAAGCGAGAAAAACGGCAGCCATGCATTATATACAATTGTTGGCCAAAAAGCAGATTTTATGATGATGATTTTACGACCAACTTTAGAAGAATTAAACGAAATTGAAAATGAGTTCAATAAATCAAAACTTGCCGAATATACAGTTCCTGTTTATTCTTATGTATCAATAGTTGAATTAAGTAACTATCTTCCATCTGATCAGGATCCTTATCAAAGCCCTGAAATTTTGGCTCGCCTTTACCCGATCTTGCCGAAAGCTAAGCATGTTTGCTTCTATCCAATGGACAAACGCCGCCAAGGCAATGATAACTGGTATATGCTTCCGATGGAGGACCGCCGTAATATGATGCGCAGCCACGGCATGATTGGCCGCCAATATGCTGGCAAGGTAAGACAAGTTATTACCGGGTCTGTCGGTCTTGATGATTACGAATGGGGCGTCACTCTATTCTCTGATGAAGCTCTTCAATTCAAAAAACTTGTTTACGAAATGCGCTTCGATGAAGTAAGTGCGCGTTACGGCGAGTTTGGAGCCTTCTATATTGGAAACCTGCTAGAAGAGGATCAAGTTGCTAAGCTTCTTCATGTAAATTAATTCATTCTACTCCCAGATGAAAATCTGGGGGTTTTTTGTTTTTCAAACAAATTACTATATATATCCCTCAGCCCACAACCTATCTAAACTTGTTTTTTTCCTCTTAATAAAATGTCATAAATGAACATGCCCCCTCATACTCATGAAATAGTGAGTGATACTTCATATTTATTAAGTCTTTGCCTGTTTTTCTTAAAAGAAAAGTTTCTAACATTCTCTCAAAAGTTGCGCTTCCCTTGTGGAATTACTCTACCTTATTAATGCATGGGGACGGAGTTTGGTATGAATATATAGCTCCACTCCAACAGTCGATCTAAAGGAATTTTTCAATGCGGTCTTTCACGTTTAGTACCATTTTGAGTTTGGGAGGGGAAAAAATGAATCCATCAAATTATAATTCATATGCTGCTGCACCTTACTACGGGTACCAACAGCTTTATTCGGGTATGCAAGCACAGCAACAAAATCCTGTACAAGGAGTCCGGCCTGTGATGCCGCATACTGGGGGTATGGCCATCCCGCCAACTACAGGGATGGGCGCACCTGTTCATGGCCCACAAGTTCCAGGCATGCTGCCAATTGAGCAATCCTATATAGAAAACATCCTCCGTTTAAACAAAGGAAAGCTTGTCACTGTATACGCTACCTTTGAAAACAACAGTGAATGGAATGCGAAGAAATTTGAGGGGATTATCGAGGCTGCCGGTAGAGATCACGTGATTTTAAGTGATCCTCAATCAGGAATGAGATATTTAATTCCAATGGTTTATGTTGATTATGTAACCTTTTCTGAACCGATTGAATATGAATACCCTGGATTCACAGCGCCCCCTGGACTATTGTCGCAATATAGCCCAAGGTAATGACAAATTAAAGCTAATGATAGAAACGCAAGGTTATTTTACTAGCCTTGCGTTTTTCATAGTCTTTTATTGGTTAGCTTTTTAGGTGAACATCTTGGAAAACACGTGTTAATAGGCGGTCATGACTGCTTTAGACGGAGAACTTGATAAACCCATTCTATAAAGTGCTCATTCTTTCATGACAGACACATTTCAAGATATTTTAATGAAAGAAGCCATCCAGTAAGTCATAAAAATCCGACTTTCTGGACAGCCCCATTTTTTTTAAATCCCTCTTATAAATACTTCACCGCAGCAATAATTACTAGCACCCAGGCAACTAAAAAGGCTACTCCGCCAAGTGGAGTGATAGCACCCAGTACACTTATTTTTGTAACCGTTAATATGTAAAGACTGCCTGAGAAAAGAATAATTCCGATGAACATCATCCAGCCGGACCAAGATAATAATGAGCTCGCTGGTACTTTGCCAAGCAGTATTCCAATGACTAAAAGCCCTACTGCATGAAACATTTGATAATGTACGCCTGTTTTCCAAATTTCTAAATACTTCGGTTCCACTGTTTTCTCGAGACCGTGTGCTCCAAATGCGCCTAATGCCACTGACAGTAAAGCATTTAATGCTCCTAGAATAATAAACAACTTCATGTTCATTCCCTCACAATATTTATTGACTTTTTTAATATCGAACTAAATTCGCCCTACTGAATGAGAGCTCTTTAAAATTCATCCTACCAGCTAGAAAGTAGGAAGCTATAAGCTTTCATCGAACCGATAATTTTAAAAATCAAACAATGATTCGCCGTTTGCATCATCATCCATTTCCATTCGCTTTACCTGTTGAATGGATGATGACTGCACCTGCTGTGTGGTAGGCGGGACATAAGAGGAAAAAGCCTCCTTATTTTGTGCCGGTTCATCAAGAATCAATTCACAAAGTGCTTTAATGGCATGAACTCTTTCTCGCAGCCTAGCAGAAGTTGCACTCCCCTTTGCTTCTTTTAATTCTTCTTCCATTTTCCAGAGCAGTTGCTGGACAGAAATATTCAATAAAATCACCTCTTCGGTATAGTGACACTTCATTCAGTGGGGGGTCCTTTATCCCCCACTGAATGTTAGTTGCGGCCCACAGGATGTGGGTCACGCAGACGTTGCCACAGGACGTGGCGCTCTTAGTCTGCGGTCATTAAATCGGGCCTTTACGGGCAGTTGACCTTCCACTAAACTACCCCGATTCATCTAAAGTTAAGGTGGACGTCTTACTGCCCGTTAATCTGCGGTAAAACTTCTTTTTTCTGTTCAAAACGCAAGCAAGGCTGTCCCGATGCTCGAAACACTTCTATTGAAGGCAGCTTTGCCGTTTTAAACTGAAATGCTTTACACCCTTTCGGAAACCTTTGATCCCAAGTAACATAGAAAAATTCACACTTAAAACAATCCACTCTTTTATTTTTCATTATTTTATTAAGCTCCAAATTATTCAAACTATATTATACATCATAGAAAGTGGAATTTCGATTAAACGCACCTTTTGGGAAATTCTGTATGTTCCACGTGAAACATAGCGATTACTGTTGGAAAACATGGGAAAATGCGTAAATTTTGTCGATCATCTTTGAAGTTCCTCAAGGAGATAAAAAAAGCCCCAACCATCTTGATTAGGACTTGAATGTAATATCGTACTTTACCCAAGCAAGCGCTGGTAAATAGCCTTCGCTTGTGTTAAATCTTTTGTACCATGGATTAACGCACGTCCATCTTTGAAAATAACAAGGCGCTGCTCCTCCATTTCGATTGAGAGTAAATACGGATTTCCCTTTACAGAATAGCCAAGCGCTTTTAGTTGGCGGGACAAATCACCTAAATGAATATCGTGCTGGTGGGGCGGACGGATTTGTACGGTATCCCTTCCACAAAGGACTGTAGATTTCATCATATTTTCACTGTCGAGATATGGATAGGTCCGATTTTCTCCGCAAGAAAGGCAGCCTGAATCCTTCGCCTTCGAAACCTTCATACTAGAATATTGATTGCGCCATAAATCAAAGCTGACGAAAGAGGTTCGTACAGCATCCCAATCTTCGACAAGAATTTTCAAAACTTCAGCCGATTGGTGTGAGATGACCATTTGTACAGCCGGGGCAATGATCCCTCCTGTGTCACATGTCATCCCCTGAATCGGAATCGTCTTCAACAAACAATTCAAGCATGGTGTCTTTCCAGGAATGACCGTTAGGCTCATGCCAAAGCTGCCGACACAGCCCCCATAAATCCAAGGGATCTGATGCTTTTGTGAAATATCATTGATCATCATTCTTGTTTCAAAATTATCTGTTGCATCGATGATGACATCAACGCCTTCAACGAGATCTTCCATTTTTTCAGGAGTCGCATCCGTAATCACTGCATGAATTTGTACCTCTGAGTTAATGGCCTGCAGGCGCTTTGCCGCCGCAGCCGCTTTCGGAAGCTTTGCCTCTACATCCTCTTCAGTATAAAGCTGCTGGCGCTGAAGATTGCTTGCCTCCACATAATCGCGATCCACAATCGTTAGCTTGCCTATCCCCGCTCTCGTTAATATTTCAGCATTTCCCGATCCAAGCGCCCCCGCTCCGATCATAAGGACATGCTTTGTTCGGATTTTCTCCTGCCCCTCTATTCCAATATGCGGAAATAAAGTTTGCCGGGAATATCGATCATCCATCATCAAAACTCCTTTTAGATAGAAAAGCGCAAGCGCCTTGATCACCCCCGAGAAGCACAAGACAATCCTCACTGAAAGGTGTTCTTTACCTTTCTGGGAGGGGTGGCTTGTGACCTCGAGGGGGTAGGCGCTGGAGCTAGACATTTCTCTAACTTCAAAAAATTATACTTTATACTTTTTTCTCATTACCCTCCGCTAACCGGAGGAATAAAAGCAATGGCATCGCCTTGTTGAATCACTTCTTCATCGGAAGCAAATTCCTCATTAATGGCTGTCATCACATTCGTCAATGCAATCTCATACTTTTCTGAAATAAATTCCTTCAGTTCGGCGACAGTTTTGCCGTTCAAATCAAGCTGAATAGTTTCCTCACCAACGGCATCACGCAAATGGGCAAAAAATAAGATTTTATTCATTTAAGTCCCCCTCCTCCGGTTTTCCAGTTGGATACGCAACGGTTTCAAGCTGGTTGCCAATCCATTCCTCGCCGTCTTCCCAATGCTCTTTTTTCCAAATCGGGACGATCTCCTTGATTCGCTCAATGGCATATCGATTGGCTTCATAAGCATCTGCCCGATGGGGGGTTGAAACCGCAATTACTACAGCAATATCTGTAATATCGAGCTTCCCAACGCGGTGCGAAATCGCTACCTCCACCCCGCTCCAACGCTCCTTTATTTCATTGCCGATTTGCTCAAGTTTTTTTACCGCCATTGGTTCATAAGCCTCATAAATTAAATACGTTGTCTTTTTTCCATGAGTTAATTCTCGAACGGTGCCAATAAAGGTTGTAATTGCGCCCGCATTTCTTTGCACAACCTTATCAATCACGTCTTGTATGACAATCGGTTCCTTTGACATTTCGTAAAAGCTCAAAATATTCGCTCCTTTTTATGATTCTATCTCAAACATACCAAATTTCTAAAGGGATTCCAAAGGTTTACTACAATGGCTCCTATTAAAATAATTATATTAAGAATCATGAGCTATTTTCGTGTTAAATGAAACATTTAGCGTTATATTTTTAATTCGATACACATGTAGATATTACGCCTCTTTCGTTTTCGAGCAAAGAAGGGTTTTCCGAAAGATTTATTGAAGTAATAGAGGTGTGTTTTTGTAAAGTTTCAGGCTATGAAAAACTTAAGGAGAAAAATTATGGGATTATTTTTTTGGCCATTTATGATTGCCTCTATTATCCTCTCGTTTATTGCTTTAGTTTTGAAGAAGCCCATTTTACTTGTGATATCTTGCCTGCTCATCACGCCACTATCACTCTACTTAGCTGCAACACCACGTTTTGAATGGTGGGGACTGATCTTTCCATTCTATCGGCGTTGTTAATCTCCCCAAACATTTTCCTAGTTGGATGGCTTTGGTATATTGTATTAAATCAATAATGATTTCAAATTAATACAGCGATTGCACTCCCCTAATATCAAAGGCACTATGTTATGTTGACAATAGTCAGGTTATGCCAGTCCCTTTCATAGGCAAAAAAGCTGTTTTTTTTATCACAAAAATGATACTTATTATAATAATAACTTCATAGGAGAGGGATTAGATGTATGCAAAACTAAAGTTTGCTATCTCCATGGCCATATTCGGTTCAATCGGTTTATTTTCGGAAAAAACAGGTTTGCACTCGATAGAATTAGTTTTTATACGATGTCTTAGTGCAAGTATTCTTTTAGGGACCATATGGGGATTTAGTACACTAACAACAAAGCAAAAGAGGGATCCTATTCCTCGACGGGAGTATTTACTTGCCTTACTATGCGGATTATTCCTAATCATCAATTGGGTCTTTTTCTTTCGTTCTTTAGAAGTGATGTCGATTACTGTTGCCGTATCGATTTATCATTTAGCGCCAGTAATTGTGCTCCTTTTAGGCTCTTTCCTCTTTAAAGAAAAAATATCGGGAATGGGATTGGTCTTTTTCTTTGTTTGTCTTTCAGGAACATTATTAGTTGGAGGCATTCACCAACACACAAGTATGGCTGGATTTTTATCAACGGGTGTTTTATGGGCGTTTGCGGCTGCCCTCTTCTACGCTCTTACTTCGATCACAGGAAAGGGCATTCAATTGCTCAACCCTTTGTTAACAACCGTTATTCAAACGAGTCTCGGTGTTTTATTACTGATGCCACTTGTGGATTGGTCGTACTTTACTCAACTAACCTGGGAAAACTGGTTCTATATTCTTATGACAGGATTTATTCATACTGGCTTTGTCTATTACTTGTTTTTCGATAGTTTGCGTGAATTAAAGGCACAAACCATTGCTATTTTAGTCTTTGTTGATCCAGTCGTCGCCATCTTACTTGACGTATCCATTTTGAGCTACCGTCCTGATATGTACCAGCTGCTCGGAATCCTGCTCGTGTTTGTGGGGATTAGTTACTCTCCTAAAAAGGAAAGAAGGTTGAAAGCGGCGTAAAAAAGTGCCTGTGCACTCCCCGATATTCGATTAAATCGGGAGTGGCAGGCACTTTTTTTAAAAATCAGCATCTATCTTTTTCGCCTTTTCAAATTCCTCTGGATGATTCATATTAAAAAGATGCTTCTCATGAAAAATAAATTTTAGGTCTTGAAGATCGTTCTCTGTCACAAATTTCGTCTTAATATTGTTTAAAAACTGCCTAATGCGGAGCTCTTGCTTTTGCAAGGATTGAGTAACTTCATCTAGAGCATCTTTCCGGTAAGTGGCAAACAAAGGGTGAAGCTGACCAGTAATAATGGGGACAGCAGCCTGATTTTCATCAAGGAAGTCAAGCAAAACCCCGCCTAATTGGGCTGATATAAACGGCATGTCACAAGCTACAACAAGGTTTTTTTCCGTACTTGAGGCGTTCAGCCCAGCATGAATGCCAGCGAGCGGCCCCATATCCTGCCACTGATCACAGACCATCGGAAGCCCTAAAAATCGATAATCTTCATATGAGTTCGTGACAATAATAATTTCCGAGACTGTCCCCTTTAGCTCAGAAACAATTTTTTCAACAACCGTCTTTCCGCCAATTTTAAGCAGTGCCTTATTCGTCCCCATCCTACTTGACTTGCCGCCAGCTATAATAATTCCGGTTGCTTGCATGATTAAACACCTGCCTATTATTAAAATTGCTGTCGATACATCATTGCTTGTCTATCCGTTTTCTCATATCTTCATTTAAGTATACTCTTTGCCGTCTTATAAGGCTTAATTTTATTCTGCTATGTTGGAGGAAGCTGAGCTAGTTTTTTGGCAAGTATCCATCTCTACTACGTATAGGGGCCGAAAAGCATCGGTTCTAAAACTGATGCTTTTTCCCTTAATTTAATTAGGTTTTACTTTTGTCCCCTAATAGAGAGACCTAGAATACTAAACTTCCTTTCTCTGAAAATAAATAAAGCCTGATACAAAAAATAGCACAAGCCCGCCAAGTATAACTATCATCAGGGTTCCCAATGGAACATTCAGCGCTCCGAAGCTATCTCCTGCCCCAGGCATCATTAGCAGGAAGGGCTGACCCCACGGATAATAAGGACCGAATTTCTCTGAATTGACGACTAAAATATTTGGCAGGGTAAAGATGACATTGATGGCTAATGGCGTGGCAAAGCTGGACCAAGCAATTGAGACAAACAGCTGCAGGGCAGCGAGCGGCAGGCAGGCAATCCACCCTCCAATGACACTTGTTGCAATCATCTTCCATGGAATAGCAGCTTCAAACCCTTGAAGCTGTCCAATAATTAGGAGCCCTGCAGTGAATAAAATTTGAGTTAGTGCAAGCAAGCCCACCACTAAAATGAATTTCGTAATAAATACATTGCCTCTTGAAACTGGCATAGCCAGCAGCTGCTTCCACCCTCCTCCTGTATGCTCATAGCGGCAGACGAATGCAGAGAAAACACCTGTTAGTAAGGGCAAAAAAAGCAATGCATGCAGAAAAACCATGATACTTAAAGTCATTTCCCATTGATAAGCAAGGGAATCCCTTGAGATTTCACCTAGTCCGGTTAATGAGGCGAGAATGGGGCTAATAAAAATGAGCAGCCAAATCGATGATTTCCGCAGCTTTAAAAATTCCGACCGCAGCACTTTTCCCATTTATTGCACATCCTTTCTTCCAAAATCAATCGTCCCCAGCAAATAAATAATGAGCCCGAGACCAAGCCCAGCCAGCGCAGAGTAAAGCGGTGAATTCCAGCTTTCATTTAAGTAAAGCCAATTCCATGGAAACCAATCAGGAAAATCGAAGTAACCCAGTGTAACAATTGTGCTTAAAATCCCTATCGTTAAAGGAATCGCTTGATTCTTTATCGTAACCGACAGCCAAAGCTGAAAGGCCATAAAGGGCATGGCTGCGAAATATGTGAAATAGGCCATTTTTAGCAGGCTGAGAATGGGCATATCTGTGCCAAACTTTAAACCAATTCCTAAAATGATGATCCCAACAAAAAGCAATGTACTTGAAAGAAATAATAGAATCGCAGTAATCATAAATTTCCCTGTAAACGCCCGCAATCTTGAAATCGGCAATGCTAAGAGCTGCTTCCATGCGTTTGTCTGATGCTCAATGCCCGCAATCATCGACGAAATAATGGTCAACCCAAGCATAAGAGCGGGGATAGCTAAAAAGCTAGCTTGCCCAATAAGCCCTCCCCACAGGTCAGCCTCATAAATCTTCGTTAAATAATCATATCGGAGGCCATAGTTGACCGCTTCAAGCGCCACAACGCCAAAGGGTCCGAGAAAAATAAGAAACCAAATCATTTTTCGCTTCATTTTAATGAAGTCAGACATGAGGTTCTTTACCATTACAAGCTCGCCTCCCCGCCGGTAAGCTCCAGGAAGATTTCCTCTAATGATTTTTTCTCTTCTTGCACCCGAAACACCGAAATGTGATTATAGACGAGCTCATCAATAACGGCAGAAACCTGTTCGTCAGATGAAAACGGCAAAAATAATCGATTATTTTCCACCTCAGCTTGGATGCCTTTTGACAACAGCAGCCGCCATGCCTGTTCAGTTTCATTTACTTTTAGTAAAATTTTGCTTTGTGATCTTTGTCTTAACGTTTCAATGGAATTTTGGAAAATCATTTTGCCTTTTGAAATGATCCCTACTTGAGTGGCCATTTGATCGATTTCAGAGAGCAAATGGCTAGAAACTAGAATAGTCATCCCATGCTCCTTTGGCATACTCTTGATTAATTCTCTTATTTCCAATATGCCGGAAGGGTCTAGTCCGTTTGTCGGTTCATCTAAAATAAGCAATTCCGGATTTCCTAGTAAAGCAGCCGCAATTCCGAGCCTTTGCTTCATTCCAAGCGAAAACCCTTTAACCGGTCGTTTTGCTTCTTTAGAAAGGCGGACAATGCGCAGGACCTCTTCTATTCTTGATTTTGGAGCATCTAGTAAAATACGAATGGCTTCCAAGTTCTCGTACGCTGTTAAATGACCGTAATAAGAAGGATATTCGACTAATGAGCCTACCTTTTTTAGCACCGAGAGCTTTTCCTTTTTCATGTCCTTGCCAAAAATTCGAATAGAGCCGTATGTCGGCTTCGCTAACCCAAGGAGCATCCGGATCGTCGTAGTTTTCCCCGCTCCATTTGGCCCTAGAAAGCCATAAATTTCTCCTTGTTTAATTTGTAAATTAACTGCTTCCACTGCATAGCGCTTTTTAAATTTCTTTGTTAATTGATTGGTTTCGATAATTAAAACACTCATCTCCATCACCTCAAACTCTATCTTAACCAGCCTTGGTTAAAACGAAGGTGTGGCGAAGTTTAAAATTGGTTTAAATTTTGTGTATCAACTCCAATATTATGCATTCTTTTTACTTATAAATAGGATTTGTTTAGAAAAAGCTGACTAAAACAAGTCAGCTCCTCCGTTTTTCCTCTTTATTCGAATGATCGTTCCCGCTTCACCAGTCTCCACATCCCAACGTAGATTCATATCCTTCAACATGAGGGACACAATGGTCAGCCCTATGCCTGCGCCTTTTCCGGCGGATTCGCCGCTCATTCCTGGTCCACGGTCTGCAATGATGATTTGCTCCTGCCCGATGTCTACCCTCACACCGATATACTTTCCACCCCTCGCATGGCGGTAAATGTTTTGATAAATATTATCCAATACTCGTTCCAGCCATTGCGAATCGATTTCCCAATAGAAGGTTTTCTCTGGGAGCTCCATGTTCATCTCAAAATCGATATCTTCAAAAACTGGGTACCAGGCAGCAAATGAGGTTTTGACGAGCCGGACGATATCTACCTCCTTTGGATGGTACGGGTATTTTCCGGATGTCAGCAATGTATAGGATAATAGATTTTCAATTAATTGGGCTAAATAGCCAATTTTATTATCAATTAAATCAAGCGACTTCTTCCCCTGTTCGCTCAATGGCTCTTTTTTCAAACTGTAGGCATGGCCTCTTATTGTGGTTAACGGTGTTCTTAGGTCATGAGATAAATTGGCAATCAGCTGTCTTCTAAGCGTTTCCTCTTCCAACTCACGCTGCCGCCCTTCTTCAAGCTGATGAACCATTTCATTGAACGATAATTCAAGCTGGCCAATTTCATCTTTTTTCTCCACACTAATCGGATCTGGAAGCCCGTTTTCAGTCGGGCTGGACATCGCCTGCCGAAGCTTTAACAGACGCTTTCTAATTTTGTAAAAGAAGATCCAGGAGATGAAAATAAAAATCGTTAGAACCGCCACAACGGCTAAAACAATCAAATAACTATACTTATCTTGAATACGCTGCCCTGTTGGCAGCATAGCAGAACGAGGAATTTGCATAACCATAAAGCCCTCATTTTTATGTTCACCAATTAAGGCCACAACTGTATAAGGGTCCACTGTTTCTCCCCGATTCTTTTTCATAAAATCGATTGTTTCAGTCGGGGACCATCTGGCTGAAACCGATAAATTCTCAGGGATTGTTAACTTTGTCTCTCCTGCTTCATCAACCCAAAATATAGCTGCTTTATCATACTCTTTTCGAATTTGCTGGAGCTTTTCATTTATTTGTGCCTCTGAAGCACCCGACAAACTTCTTGCTTCTTTATGCCACATTTTTTCTAAGTCCGTGCCATTTTGATATTTATTCGGCTCTTCTACCGTTGCGAAATGTGTATAAAATGTAATGGTCACAAGAAAAAAAGAACCTGGCAAAATCATGATGGCTAGTAAAATAATTAATAAATATTGATTTAATAAAGAGTTTTTTAATTTCATTGCTTCACCCGATAGCCAATTCCCCTAATGGTTTCAATAATTTCAGGAGACCCGGGGTTTTTCTCGACTTTTTCGCGGAGATAGCGGATGTGAACCATTAAGGTTTTATCACCTTCGATATACGGTTCTCCCCAAACCGCTTCATAGATTTGCTCCTTCGTTAAAATCTGGTTTGGATGCCGCAAAAAATGCATGAAAATTTGATATTGCTTGCCTGTCAAAATAATTTCCGCTCCCGAACGGCGATCCAATATTCTATTTTCTAAAAAGTTAACGGTCAAATGCCCTAAGTTCACCTCATTCGAGAGGGAGAGACCTGATCTTCTCATCAATACGTCAATTCTTGCCGCCAATTCATCTGGATGGAAGGGTTTCGTTAAATAATCATCTGCAAATTGCAGGCCATGGAGCTTATCTTCAACAGCCGTCCGGGCAGAAAGCATTAATATGGGGATATGCGGCGCCTCCCTCTTCAACCTTTGGCCAATCGTAAAACCGTCAAGGCCTGGAAGCATTACATCCAATATGACAAGATCAAAATTGGAAACAATATTTTCCGCTCCTTCACCCGATTGTAACCATTGCACTTTAAATCCCCTTTGCTCTAAATCTCCCTTTGTCCAGCTACCAATCTCCACATCATCTTCAATATATAAAATTCTTCTCATTTTCCATCACCTAAATCAATAATAGAGGAAAAATTCTGGAAATAAAAGTATGGAACATTAAAGTTCCGGCAAATAATAATTATTGCTATAATTAAAAAATAGATTAATTATTCATAAATTGAACCTGATATTGGGAGGAAAGTGCAATGACAATGAAAAAGGTTATGACAATTGCTGGCTCAGATACGAGCGGAGGTGCCGGAATCCAAGCTGATCTTAAAACATTCCAGGAGCTTGGTGTATATGGAATGACCGCTTTAACTACGATTGTAACGATGGATCCGAAAAATAACTGGAACCATAACGTGTTCCCAATTGCACTTGATACACTACGCACGCAAATAGAAACGATTCTATCAACGGGAATCGATGCGATGAAAACGGGCATGCTTGGTTCTGTAGAAATCATCGAGCTCGCTGCGCAAACAATCGACGAAAATAAATTAGAAATAGCAGTCATTGACCCTGTGCTAGTATGTAAAGGAGAAGATGAAGTACTTCACCCTGAAACAGCAGATGCGCTAAGAAATATTTTAGTTCCTCGTGCAACCGTTGTTACACCGAACCTTTTTGAAGCGGGACAGCTTGCAAAAACGGGACCAATCAAAACAATCGATGATATGAAAGAAGCTGCGGCAAGAATTCACGAACTTGGCGCTAAAAATGTAGTAATCAAAGGTGGCAGCAAGCTAAACCATGAGAAAGCCGTCGATCTTTTTTATGATGGAAAGGAATTTAAGCTATTAGAATCCGAGCTTATCCAAACGACTTACACACATGGCGCCGGCTGCACATTTGCATCTGCGATTACAGCAGAGCTAGCTAAAGGCAAAACAGTAAATGAAGCTGTTGAAACAGCTAAGGATTTCATCACTGCAGCGATCAATCATGGATTTAAATTGAACCAATATGTGGGACCAACCATGCATGGCGCATACCGCCTATTTGGCGCTGGTCGACCAGAAACGAACTAATATGATTGAACAGGGCCTTTAAAGGGCTCTGTTTTTTTGCACATTAAAATGTATAAATTGTCAGCGGGGAAGTAGATTCGACGTAGCCGCCAATTTTAGGAATTAAGTATAAGTGCAACTAACGCTTCTGTCTTCGCCTTTCCAAGGCTTGCCAATCAGCGAGTTTTCTTTAAGCGTTAATTTCGCTTTTGGGATCTTTTTTTAGTAAAATAATTGGGTAATTGTTAAACAAATTGTTAAGCTAAGATTTATGTGGGTTGGGGATTTTTACAGCATGACGACCGTTTCATGCGGAGTTAGGTCCTAACGATTGCTATGAGATCATCTTAGTAGCTGTTTTATCTTGATCTAACAAACATTCACTAAAACTAAGCATATTTAATATAGTTTGGAAAGGAGGCCCATCATGGAAGAAGTAATATTTGAACAAGTTCAAAAAGAAATAGACCGTTTTGCTAAAAAAGATGTGTATATCCACTTAGAAACGACAAATGGGGCCTATGCTTCCCATTTTGATAAATCATTTTTCTCTTCTGGGGCTTATATTCGGAATGCTCATCTGCAATATGAGCACGGAAAAGTTATTGGGAATGGTCCATATCGAGTGGGATTAAAACTGAGCTTTGGCTGGGTGTATGCCGAGGGAATTACCCATTTTGAAGTCGACGAAAAAGGGCGGCTTCTTTTAGCAGGGCATGATTTCGATGGCAAGCTTGCTGTAGCGCTGCAAATAGGCGAAACACCGTTTTAACAACTTTTTATAGAAAGGAGAAAAGATGATATGGAAAAAGAAAGACATGTTCTAGTTGTTTTCCCCCATCCGGATGATGAGGCGTTTGGTGTATCTGGAACGATTGCCTCCTATACCGATAGCGGCACACCGGTAACCTATGCCTGCTTGACATTGGGAGAAATGGGACGCAATATGGGAAATCCCCCTTTTGCCACTAGGGAATCATTGCCGGATATTCGAAAAAAAGAATTGCAGGATGCGGCAAATATTCTAGGAATCAAGGATTTAAGAATGCTTGGCTACCGGGATAAAACGTTGGAATTTGAGAATGAGGAAGTGGTGGCAGCGCATATTAGCTCCATCATTAAAGACGTGAATCCTTCCTTAATCATTACCTTCTATCCTGGCTATGCGGTGCATCCCGACCATGATGCAAGCGGTGCGGCGGTCATCCGGGCAGTGAGAGACATGCCTGCTGAAAACCGTCCTAAAGTGCATTGTGTCGCCTTTTCACATAATTGTGAGGAGGACCTCGGTCCAGCAGATGTTGTCAATAACATTTCCGCTTTTGCCGATCGAAAGCTTGCAACGATTAAAGCCCATGTATCCCAAACCCAGATTGTCAGCAGCCAGATCGCGATAAACTTAGAAAATCAAGATCCGGAAGTTGTCGCGAGATTTCATAACGAGCGTTTTTGGACATACAAGTTTTAAAGGGATGGTTGAGGCAGTCGGTTTTAAAGGACCGATTGCCTTTTTAGTACTATTCACTAGTATTTGAAAATCCCGATCCACTTGCTGGATTCCCTTTTTTCTCCCGCTATTGATCTTCACTTTTACTCTCTTCAAGCATGTCCTTTAAATATTCCAACTGAAATCCATCTTCTTTCTTGATCATGTTGACAATAAAACGCTTTGTCATTTTCATGATTAGGCCGCTCGTTTTCACAAATGCGTCCAGCTCCACTTGTGTGCCTTCCTCAATTTCGTGGAAAGCATAAGCATACTCGACAATTAATCCGTTTGAGTTACTCCTCGTTGTAAAGGAGTGGTCCTGTTTAAATCCGACCATTTCAATTTCTGCATTGACCTTCTTTCCCCTTACAGACCGCGTTTCCTTAAATTTTGTCCCTTTGCCGATCGGCCCCTCTGTCAGCTTTTCCATTTTCACGACATTGGGCATAATTTCAGGAGTATTCTCCATGCTCGTTATGTATTGAAATACCTCAGCAATCGGTTTATTAATAATTACACTTGAACGGAACTCTGCCATCCTTTGCACCTCTGTACTATGATTTTTGCTTATATTATACATGAGAAAACGGCGTGATTGCCTTGTTTTATTACTATTCAAGGTTTTAATGGCTAGCGCGGATACTTGGCATTTACCGAAAAGGAGAAAAAGCAGCGCCCTTAGGCAATGGAAGGTCTGTGCTTTTACCGAAAGTGAGAATAGGTGGCGCCCTCGGGCATTGGGAGGGCTGTCCTTTTACCGAAAATAAGAAAAGGTGGGGCTCTCGGGCAATGGAAGGGCTGTCCTTTTACCGAATAGGAGAAAAGGCGGGGCTCTCGGGCAATGGAAGGGCTGTCCTTTTACCGAAAATGAGAATAGGTGGGGCTCTCGGGCAATGGAAGGGCTGTCCTTTTACCGAATAGGAGAAAAGGCAGCGCCCTTGGGCAATGGAAGGGCTGTGCTTTTACCGAAAGTGAGAATAGGTGGCGCCCTCGGGCAATGGGAATGACGGCCATTTACCGAAAAAGAAAAAATAAGGTTCTTTCAGGCAATGAAGCAGTAGTTCTTCTCTAATTAATATAAAAAAGAGCATTGCATTTAAACAACGCTCTCCTCTGGTACCTCTATAATTTATGATGGAAAAGGGAGCAAAATCTGCACCAATCTGAAATGATAATGGTTTTTCCTCTTACTTCAATAATGCCATCTTTTTTAAGCTTAGAGAATACGCGGCTGACGCTTTCTCTTGTCGTTCCTACAAGAGTTGAGAATTCCTGGACAGTAATAGGAAGCTCGATATGCATGCGATTGCAATGATTCGCGCCAAACTTTAAAGCGAGACGCTCTAAAGTTCGAATCGTTTTCATATACACGTCAAGCAGCGCGATGTCTCTTAAAATAGTCGTAAAATCACGAAGCTGTTCGCTCATATAGCGGATCATTTGGACGGCCATTTCTGGAGAGACGAGAAATTCCTGCTCCAAGTCCTTCGTTTTTAAAAAATACAATTGGCCATCCTGGATCATTGTGGCCGTTGCCGGATAGCAAGTCCCCTCCGCATTAAAAAGGCATGCCTCTGCAAAAATTTCTCCCTTTTTCTTTATGCAAGTAATCATTTCATTCCCTTGATTATCCTCCTTCGTTAATTTTACGATCCCTGAATGAACGAAGAAAACTCCCTCTGCTTTATCAAATTCAGAGATAATCTGGTCCCCTTTTTTAAACGCTTTTCTGCTAATTCTTTTATCTAGCAGCTGGACAGACTGTTTCGGGAGATTTTTAAAGATCTCAATTTTCCCAAGAAAATACTCGATATCGGACTGATGTGCTGAATGAGTCATACCAATACACCTCCTCCAAGTCACTTACTTTTCATTCTATCGAAGCAACATGACTGGGTATGTGACTTATCGCACACAAAGCGCCAGATCTCTGGTTCAGAACCGTTTGCTAAATGACATAATTTTATTCAAAAAAATAAAATTGAAGCATATATATAAATAGTGAGTGATTACTCACTTTACAAATGGTTTTATTGTCCGTTAAACTGTTAATGAGTGATTACTCACTCCTAATAAAAAAGAGGTGATTTTCCGTGGGAGAAACGATTGTTTCTATTCAAAATGTATGTAAGGCTTTTGGAAAACATCAAGTTCTGCAAAACATCAGCTTAGAAATAGCTTCCGGTGAAATTTTTGGCCTCCTTGGCCCTTCCGGTGCTGGGAAAACGACACTAGTCAAGCAGCTTGTCGGGCTGGATCTTCCGACTAAGGGAGAGAATTATATTTTTCAAGAGAAAATGCCTAGCCTTAAGCTCGTTGAGAAAATCGGTTATATGGCTCAGTCAGATGCTTTATACGAAGAGCTTTCCGCAAAAGAGAATCTTGAATTTTTTGCCGCCCTTTACGGATTAAAAGGAGCGAAACGAAAGACGCGGATCGTTGAGGTGATGGAAACTGTTTCTTTATCCGATCATCTCAATAAGCTTGTTTCAGCCTACTCTGGCGGCATGAAACGGCGACTCTCGCTCGCCATTTCGCTGTTGCATCAGCCAAAGTTGCTCATTCTCGACGAGCCGACAGTAGGCATTGATCCTGTATTAAGGAAAAGTATTTGGGAAGCATTTTATAAGCTGAAAGAAAACGGCACAACCATTATCGTTACAACCCACGTGATGGATGAAGCCGAGAAATGCGACCGGCTCGGCATGATTCGGGAAGGACAGCTTATTGCGATAGGCACCCCTGACGAATTGAAGGAAAAAACAAATTCTGCAAGCATTGAAGATGCATTTTTAGTATTTGGAGGTGCTGCCCAATGAGGATTACAGCTTTAGTCATTCGCATTCTCCGCCAAATTGTCCGGGATAAACGAACGATGGCTCTGTTAATTTTTGCGCCAATTCTTGTATTGTCGATGCTTTATTTCGTTTTTAACGGAGGAGATTATCAGCCAAAAATTGGTTTAGTCAATCTCCCTGATCAAATCCAAAATCAATTAAATTTAGATAATGCCGAAATTAAACAATATAACTCTACTAGTGAAGCTGAAAAGGATTTAAAAGACCGAGTGATAGATGGATATTTGCTTTTCGAAAATCAGGAACCTTCCGTTTTTCTTGAGGGCAGCGATCCAGGCATGAACGGCTCTGTGCTAAAATGGCTGCAGGATGCGCTGAAGCCTTTACAGCAAAACAGTCCGCAGAAGGACATAAAGGTGGATTATTTATACGGCTCGAGTGAAATGGGTCAGTTTGATTATTTAGGCCCTATCCTATTAGGCTATTTCGTTTTCTTCTTTGTTTTCCTCATTGCTGGCGTTTCCTTTTTACGGGAAAGAACGACGGGAACATTGGAAAGATTATTATCCAGTCCGCTTAGGAAATGGGAAATTGTCACTGGCTATGTAATTGGCTTTGGCATTTTTACGATGATCCAGGCCGCCATTATCGCCTGGTACACCATTTATGTATTAGATATGATGATGGAGGGCGCATTCGGCTATGTTCTGCTGATTACTTTACTCGTCTCTTTTTCAGCGCTGACGTTAGGAACTTTATTATCGTCTTTTGCCAATAATGAGCTGCAAATGATTCAATTTATCCCGCTCGTTATTGTTCCGCAGCTTTTCTTTTCTGGCCTATTTAATGCGGACACGATCTCTAAGTGGCTAAGCTGGATTGGACCATTGACTCCTCTATATTATGCGAATGAAGCGTTACGAAATGTTATGATTAGAGGATTTGGCTGGGATATGATTTACAAAGACTTGCTCATCTTGGCGGGCTTTTCCCTTCTGTTCATGATTCTTAATGTGGCAGCATTAAGAAAGTATAGAAAGCTATAATCTTTCATTTATAATGTAAGGAAGATGTCGAAAAAAGGAGCTGTTCACCATAACTGAGCAAGATTCATTGATTACTCAACTTTTCGATAATGAAGACGAGTTAACAGATAAACAGAAAAAGATTATTATCGCTGCGATTGATTCCTTTTCGGAAAAGGGCTATGCCGCTACATCAACAAGTGAAATTGCGAAGAAAGCGGGCGTAGCGGAAGGGACAATTTTCCGGCACTATAAGACAAAAAAAGATTTGCTGTTAGGCATTGTTGCCCCTACTATGGCTAAGTTGCTTGCCCCTTTTGTCATTAAGGATTTATATAAAGTGCTTGATACAAAATATGAGAATTTTGAAGACTTTCTGAGAGCCATGATTGAAAATCGTGTCGTCTTTGCGAAAAAAAATTTGCCTCTTTTGAAGATCTTAATTCAGGAAATTCCTTTTCATCCCGAGCTGAAGGATCAATTTTTCGAACATATTATTAAAAAGGTATTTGATCGCTATGTGAAAGTAACGGAACATTATCAAGAAAAAGGCCAAATTATTGATATTCCGCCACAGCAAGTCATCCGTTTAACCCTCACAACGATTATGGGCTATCTAATCGGACGATATATTCTATTCCCTAATGCCGATTGGAACGACGAAGACGAAATCGAAGCCACCATTCAATTTCTCATGCGTGGCTTGGGTATCACGGATTAGGTGTCAGACACCTCTCGTGGGCAAAGTGGACAGTTTTTCCATGTGGGGATGGACAGAAAACACGCGTGAATATTAACCCGCTATTTTAACTTCTTAACAAAAAAGAATTGCCCCGCTGCTGTCATGAATTCAAGACAGCAGCGGGAGCAATTCTCTTATTTTTAATTATTCATTGACTGCTAGTTCTACTAAAGATCCCGCTTATGGCGTGCTCCCAATTGTGCCATGGTTTTCAACGAATAATAATATTTTTCCGCGGTCTAGTTTCATTTCATATACATCTGCTTCCTCTTTCGAAAGCCCCATTTCTTGCATTTTATTACGAAGGGTATTACCAGTGCTTTCAAAAAAACTTTTGAGCGCGGTCCCGATTCCTTCTTCCTTCAGCCCAATGGTATTGACTCCTAACTGGCTCGCGATTTCATTTGTACGACCTTTTTCGTGGGCTAGCACATACATATCATCTGACTGTACACCGCTTGATTCAAACGCCTTCACTTCATTGAGGACTTGGACTGCATTATCACATTCTCTAACAATTAGTCTTGTGTTCATTCCTATTTCCTCCTTTTTTGTCTGTCAAGCAAATCTAGCTTTTCGGTTACTCGCGGCAACCTTACTAGTTTTGTACCACCGCATCTTTAGATTTAAACCTTTTTTCTCCGTTTAATTGAATTGTAATCTCTCTGAAATATTTAATAGATTGCATCCTATTTATTTTTAAAAATTATGTTTCTCTCCCTATTAAAAGGGTATAAATATGGAAAATAGAACAGGAGGTGAAAGCAAGCGTTATAAATCCCAATCATTAAAAAGGAGGCTTTACTATGAAACGTGCCTTAAGTATTGGAATGGGATCAGTCATGATAGCAGGGATTGGAGCTTCCGCCGCGGTATGGTTATCTTCTAAACCGAATAGATTAAAAGCAGAAAATTTATTAAGAGATTGGAAGCGGAAAATCATACCTTCTCCTTTAGATAAAAGTAATATACTTCCAGTAGAAAAGGCGGGAAACCCGCATCCTCAAGATATTGAAGACAATGCGATGGTTAGTGAAGGGGCCTTGTATTCGGTGAAGTATTATAATCAGAAGATGCAGTAATTACGAATGGCTTTAGGTGAAATGTCCGTCATGACTCTTATGACGGACATTTTGCCGAATTCCCCAAGCTTTTTCCTCCTACTGTGCAGATAATTCAACACGATATAGCTTATCATCCTTCTCAAGCGGATTTCCCCGCCCGTCTGTGTTGTTGCTAATGAAATAGAGGCTGTTGCCCTCAATAAATACATCTCTTATGCGGCCAAGCCCTGTTATGATTTCCCTTTGCTCTTTCGTTTGCGGGTTAAATTCAATTATTGCGTTTCCTCTTAAGGCGGCCACGTAAAGTTTGCCGTTAGCGTAAGCCATTCCTGAAGGCGCCCAAGTGTTGTTAGCTCCAGACGTAAATAGCGGTGATTCTATAGCTGCTTTTTTCTCTATCCCTTTAATAACCGGCCAACCGTAATTTTTTCCCGCCTGTATTAGGTTGATTTCATCATTGGCTGATGGTCCGTGCTCGCTTTCATAGAGCGTTCCTTCAGAAGTCCAGGCAAGACCTTGCGGATTCCGGTGGCCAAAGCTATAGACATAGGAGTTAGGGACTGGATTGTCATCAGGAATTGAACCGTCTACATTCATTCGTAAAATTTTCCCGCCTAATGATTGAAGATCCTGTGCGATTTCGGGATTCGTTGCGGCATCCCCTGTTGTGGCATAGAGTTTGCCGTCTGGTCCGATTTTCATCCTGCCTCCGTGATGATATTGGCCGCTCGGAATTTTATCGACAAGCAGACGCTTCTCTTTCCATACACTATTCTCAAGCTGAAGCACGACAATTCGGTTAAATTGGCCCGACGAATCCTTATAAGTGTAGTAGGCAAAGGCTTCATTCGTTTGTAAAAAGTCAGGCGTAAGGACAAATCCTAAAAGCCCCGCCTCCGCGGCCGTTGCCAGTTCTTTTTCCAACATGACCTTTTGTCGTTCCCTTTTCCCATCTTCTATTTTTACGATGGATCCCGGTCTTTCCGTTAAGTAGAAGATTTCACCAATCTGTGAAATGGACCAAGGAATATGCAGTTCATCAGCGAGAACCTGAAGCTCTGACAATTGGACACTTGCTTCCTTATCCTCTACTTCCCTTTTTTCTTCATTTGAGCACCCTGCAGCAACTATAACTGCAAGAAAAATAAAAGCTAATAAACGGGCCATTCCGCTTCTCCTTCCGAATCTACTATTAACCCTATTTTCGCCAGTTCATTACAAGCTTTAAACCTCGCGTAAATAAATTTGTCGGCCAATTTAAGGCATTTGTCAGCAAGTTCAATCGGTTTGTCAGCCAATTAACCTATCAAGAAATATATTTACTCCCCTCCCTCACACTCAAGCTCGGCAAGGAAGTCGATTCAATGAAGCTCTTGACAGAGTCAGGGTTGGTTTTCGAGTATTCTCTTAACGCCCAGCCAATCGCTTTTTGGATAAAAAACTCTTTATCTTCTTTATTTTGCCGAATATAGCGGTAGAGGAGGTCCTCATCTGTTTTCTCTTTATATTTAAGCTGAAAAAGTATAGCTGTTCTGCGGAGCCAGAGATGATCGCCATAAGCCCAGCCTTCGATAGATTCCGCAATGACTTCTGGGTTCTTGGCAGCGATCGCCCCCACCGCTTTCGATGCAAGCAAATCTACCGTATCCCACCACGGCCTTGTTTGAATCAGCTGCTCGATTAAAGGAAGGTACTGCCTGTCCAGCTTTTTCAGAAACCGCTCCAAATAATCCATTGCTGCATACTGGTATTCCCTTTCCTCCTTATCCCAAAGAGCTGTCACAAAGTCTGGCTGAAATTCCTGTTTTAGCACACCGCTTTCCTGAAAAAATTGCTTCATTAAAGCTTTTCTTTCCGGTGATTTGATGCCAAGAAAACGGAAGTGGTTTTTCATGTAATTTTCCATTGGGACAGCTTTTTCTTCATCCCGATTCTGTTCAAAAAGATCAATTAATAATTGGATCATTTTATCGCTCCTTATTCATTTTCATATATTCTAGCATCTTCTAACCATATGAAAAAAGGGCATCACCGCGCTCAAAAGCAATAGCAGTCATACCCTTCTTAATAATGTTAAAATGGTCCGTCCGAATGGTCATTTTTCGCATTATGCATATACGATTCAACATAAGCTCTTTCCGATTCTGACACATGCTTCTGATTTTCCTCTTGGTCGAAGCCTTTGCCATTTTTCTTATTCCACCAATCAATTAAAACGCCAATGCCAAGCAATGATACACAAAGGATGATCAGGAACCACATCATCTTTCATCACTCCTTTGTATAATTTTAACATTTTTCAGAAATTAATTGTAGCCTAAGAAAAGCAAAAGACGAACAATTGATAGTTCGCCTTTTTTGTTTCCTAATAGTATTCCTATTTTTAAAGTGTCCACCCCAAAAAAATAAATTTATCACACTGTCCACGGTCGGTGTCTGACACCTAGAAGCAGACACCTAGAAGCATCGTAAGTGGTAGATTCTGCGGATGTCTGTGCCCCAGTATACCCAGCGGTTTTGTCTTCTGCTCCAGCGCCAGCCAGCAACAAAGTTCCTTCCTATAGATACTGGATAGAACCAGAAGCTACGGCCACTGTCCAGCCAAACATGAGTAAAGCGGTACAAGCATCTTCTTATCGAAGCCAGTTCAACTGCATAAGGGGTAAAGGACTGAAGCATTTGCGGAATAAAGGCAGGTGGAGGCGAAGATGGCGGTCCTCCTAGCTGCCCTCCCGACGGATATCCCGGTTGAAACCCTCCTGGTGGAGGCGAAGGTGGCGGTCCTCCTGGCGGAAATCCTGGAGGGCCAAATCCTCCACCAGGAAATGCTCTTTCATCAAAAGCAGGCTGATTTACATGTAAGGGCAATGAATAAGGGTAATTTCTAATATCCATTTATTTAACTCCTCCTCATTTAAGCTCCCTTTAATGTATGCAAATCGCCTATGTTGGGTGTTTAGCAGTATCAATTGTTTTGTTTGTTACATAGCCAATCGCCATTATGCCTTTTCAGTCAGTTGTAGAATTTCCGCGCGGATATTCTTTCGCATTTGATCAACTTTCGTAAAATCCATGGCCTCTATATAAATTTTCTCTAATGCCTCCCGCTGCGCCTTCGCCCGGGCTAAATAGGTAATGGCTTCCTTCATTTTAGCTTTATATTGCCCGCTAATTTCTGATATTTGTTCGGCAAAAATCTCATCCGTGCCTGGAGTGACCGTGATTTCGTACGTATCAATAATTTCATCTCCCGCCCGGTCTGGAAAATATTCGTGCGGACTTGTGCTATCAAAAATGGCAAGACCGAGCTCACGGAAAATTAGCATATCAAGGCTATGAGGGTCGAATCCGCAATGGTAAATTTCAATATCAATCCCGCGTTCCTCCGCCTCCGCCGCTAATGCTCTCAGCAACGTCGATTTCCCCGTCCCTGCACGGCCTTTTAGAAAGTAACGCTTTGACAGTCCTTCTGTTAAGTTTTGAACAAAATCAACGGCGCCTAGCGGAGTGGCCGCTCCAAGGAAGCGATGCTTAATATCAGAGGATTTATTCAAATGCATATTTCCGAAGAATTTCTTTAGTAATTGTCTTTTGAGCTGATCGGCTTTCGTAAAGTCCATATTTTCAATATAAACTTTTTCCCATTTATCATGTATTTTAAGCGCTTCTGCTAAACGGCTATAAGCTGTTTCAAAAGAAAGACTCACCTGCTGATTAATTCGCGTAATGTCATCCTTCTGTTCTGTCAACGCTTCTCGGTTCCATGCCTCACCAAGATTTACATATTCTTCAATGGCACCAGGCGTTTTCGGTTCAATTACATGTGGAGCTGTCCCGTCGACAATTCCTACTTTTAGCGCAGGAATGATCACTCCATCAATCGAGTTGTTGTCTGACGAGCAATGAATATACTCAATATCATATCCCTTTTCCGCCCATTCCGCTCCAATCGCTTTCATGAGTGAAGACTTTCCCGTTCCAGGACCGCCTTTTAAGATGAATAACCGTTCAAGCCCTTGTAGGTTTGACTCGAACAAGCTGTAAAAACCACGTGCTGTATTTCCGCCACCAAAGTAATTTAAAATTTTTCCAGCCACAATTACACGTCCTTTCCCGTTCACTTGCCTAATTTATCTTCATCTTTACCATATGCTAAATGAGGGGAATGGGTGAAAGCCTACTTAGGGAATTGTTTTCGCTTTCCACGGACAGGCCGTTAAAAAGTAGAGATTCAGTAGTCGAGGTTTCCTTTCGGACAGCTTTCTCCTCTTTGGCACTTTCCTGCCCAAAAAAAACCACGGAACTCAAAGTCCGTGGCAGAATCCCTATTCCTATCAACCATTTTAATCCTTACAAATATCTGCTAGCTCAGCTTGAATAACATTGGTCAGATCCTCGACGGCCAGCTCGACCTGAATCCCAATTTTCCCGCCGCTGACTATGATAGTTTCAAGCTCCAAAGCCTGTTTATCAATAAAGCTTGGATACTGCTTTTTCATGCCGATGGGTGAGCAGCCGCCGCGGATATAGCCCGACAGCTTTTGAATATCTTTGACCGCAATCATTTCTATCTTCTTTTCGCCGGCTGCCTTTGCCGCCCTCTTTAAATCTAGCTCTGCCTCCACTGGAATGATAAATACATATATTTGCTTGCTGTTTCCATGAGCAACTAGAGTTTTATACACTTCCTGCAGATCTTTTTGGATCTTTTCGGCGACAGAGACGCCGTCAATTTTTCCATCTTGATTTTCATAAGTGATCAATTCATATCGTACTTTTTTCGAATCGAGAATGCGCATTGCATTTGTTTTCCCTTGAGCCATGTTCAGTACTCCTTGTCAAAATGTTTCCTTTATTTTACCACTTTTACTTGGAGGTGAAAAAGTGTTTAAATCAGATAGACACGTGCCTCATAAGGCTTTAAAGCTAGTGATGATGTTGGCTCGTGAGGTTGAACTGTGTAATTATGCAGAAGGAGCTGTTCCGAGCTCACACGTAATTTCCCCATCCTAAAATAGGCATCCCGTACAGATAAATTCGTTATAACGATTGCTTTCTCACCTTTAAATGTGCGTGTATAAGCGTAAATTTGCTTGTCTTTTTTCTTCAATAAATCATATTTTCCATTGATAAACACTTGATGCCTTTTCCGCAACTGAATCATTTTTCGATAAAAAGAAAGGACAGATCCATCATCCTGCAACTGCGCCTCAATATGAATGTTTTTGAAATTTGGATTGACCTTTAACCACGGCTGGCCTGTTGTAAATCCCGCGTTAGCCTTGGCTGACCATTGCATTGGTGTACGGCAATTGTCCCGTGAAGAAGCCCTGATGAGTTCCATTATATCCTCATGATCTATGCCTTCACTTTGATTTTTCTTATAAAGATTTTTCGTTGCCACATCATTAAAATCCTCAATTGAAGTAAATGGAACATTTGTCATACCGATTTCTTGTCCTTGATAAATAAATGGTGTCCCTTTCATGAAGAAATACATCGCTCCAAAGGCAGTGGCACTTTCCCGCCAATATAGCCCATCATTTCCCCAAGTTGACACAATACGCGGTTTATCATGATTTTCGAGGAATAATGCATTCCAGCCATCGTTTTCCAAACCCTTTTGCCATTTTGTCATCACCTTTTTTAATTCAACAATATCCAATTCTCGTTTATTTTCAACAGGGTCCCAAAGGCCGAGATGTTCAAACTGAAAGATCATATTCATCTTCCCGTGCTTAGACCCTACCCACAGGTTTGCATCCTCGACCGATGCTCCGTTTGCCTCCCCGACCGTCATGACATTTGTGCGTCCATAGGTCTCGTTTTTGAACTCCTCTAAAAAGTCATGAATTCCTTCTTGATTCAGATGCATAGGAAAGGAAGGGACATATTTCAACTTCTTCCGGTTAGGAAGATCGGGAAGGCCAGCCCGCTTTTTAATATGGCTAATGGCATCAATCCGAAAGCCATCAATCCCCTTATCGATCCACCAATTGACTATTTCGTAAAGGGCATCGCGAACCGCTTTATTTTCCCAATTTAAATCAGGCTGCTTTACTGAAAAAATATGAAGATAATATTGCTTTGTCTTCTCGTCGTACTCCCAAGCCGAACCGCCAAAAATACTTTCCCAGTTATTCGGTTCACGGCCGTCTTTTCCATCACGCCAAATATACCAATCTCTTTTCGGGTGATCCTTCGAAGAACGGGATTCAATGAACCAAGGATGCTCATCACTCGTATGATTGAGCACAAGATCAATGATCAGCTTCATTCCCCGGTTATGAACCTCGTCAAGCAGCTGATCAAAGTCGTCCATTGTGCCAAAATCATCCATGATCTCTTTATAATCCGCAATATCATAGCCATTATCATCATTCGGGGATTTAAACATCGGACAAATCCAAATGGTATCTACCCCTAAGCTCTGAATGTAATCCAACCTTTGAATGATCCCTTGAATGTCTCCAATCCCATCCCCATTGGAGTCTTGAAAGCTCCGCGGATAAATTTGATACACAATCGCTTCCTTCCACCATTCCTTCATGCCGCAGGACCCCCCTATTATTTTTTAACCAAGAGAGTTGTATAACAATTGCGACCCGGTAATCAGCAAAATAATATAAATAAGAATCATAAAAAGCCTTTCATTCATCCTCTTGTATAGGAATTGCCCTAATATAAGCCCAATTATGATAAGGGGAATTGCATAAGCACTAGAGAACCATATTACTTTCGCTGTGCCGGCAAAAGTGACATGGGATATTAAACTGATGGAGTAAATAAACAAATAAAAGGCAAGTGCAGTGCTCCGCAGCTTTTCTTTTTCTGTATCGGTTCCGGCAAAATAAAGCAATAATGGCGGCCCGGCAATTCCCATACTCACCGTAAAAGCTCCGGAAATTCCACCTACGATGAAATCTCTAACTTTTGTCTGTTTAATACGAAGTTTGAGCATAAGCAATACGGTTGATAAAAGAATAATGATGCTTATAACAACCTTCAATATATTCAAATTTAATACTAAATAAACGAGAAGTCCTATAGGTAGCCCAGCCACACTGCCGATGGTAATTCTCTTTAAAACGGCAAAGTCGATTTCGTTTTTCAATTTCGGAAC
Source organism: Cytobacillus depressus (assembly GCF_008923245.1). Lineage (GTDB taxonomy): Bacteria > Bacillota > Bacilli > Bacillales > Cytobacillaceae > Cytobacillus > Cytobacillus depressus. The sequence goes on along the minus strand of NZ_WBOS01000008.1, from coordinate 81,454 downwards.
TAATGTACAAGAAATCGCAAGGGATAATATTAAGTTAATCTGGACGGCCTCCCGGGGTTCAAATATTAAAAACAGAAAGGGAGTAGCCATCAGAGAAAAGCCAAACCCCGTGCTCGCCTGCAAAACGGACGCTAATAAAACAATGAAAATAAACAAAATGGTCGTTAACATAAGCAAACTCCTTTTCACCGCAATTTTTTTAAAATTTATCCCCTTTCCCCATTTTACAAAGAGATAAAGAGATTTATGATTGCACCTAAAATAGAAAAGCGTAAGCGCCTTCGGAACAATTAAAGGACAATTGTTCCTGCGATGATTAATCATAGAAGCTTTCCTTTGTGTTCACCCCCGACAAGCACAAGACGATCGGCCCGGAAAGGTGTACTTTACCTTTCTGGGCCGATTGGCTTGTGACCTCGAGGTCGACAAAAACGCGACGTCCTGTCGCATTGTCGACACTAGTACGTCCTGTACGTCGGGGGTAGGCGCTGGAGCTAGACAAACGAAAGAAGCAGGAATATCTATCTCCCGCTTCTCTTATTTTGTCTGCTATTCTTTTTTCGCAAATGTGCTTGGCATGACGACGGCGATTACCTCTCCGCGGGCACAAGGCGTATCATTTGCCAAAACCTCTACATCCACTCGCCACTTTTTCGGATGGATTTCTGTCACCGTCCCGACCACTTTTAAAGGGACACCTTGTGGAGTTGGTTTAAGAAAATCAACCTTTAAAGAACCTGTGACAAATCGCGGCGGTTCGACGCCGTCTCCGACCTCATGCCCATTTTTACGATGAAGGGCTAATGACGCTGAGCCTGTCCCATGGCAATCAACTAAAGAGGCAATCAAGCCGCCATATACAAAACCCGGAATGGCTGTATGTTCTTCTTTCGGTGTATAAATAGTAACTGTTTGCTCCCCTTGCCAGCCTGTCCGGAAGTGATGCCCCCCCTCATTTAAGCGGCCACATCCATAACACCAGGCGAAATCATCCGGATATATATCTTGAACTGCATGAAGTACTATTTCTTCCATTCCTTCTCCCCCTTTTATCCAATATTATATAATATTTGGCAAAAATAAGAGATGCATTTTCAGATTATTTTAAAAACAATAAGAGAAATTCGTTTCATCATTTTTGTGTCTTTTGCAAATAGTAAAACCAATCTATCCTATCTGAATTTAATTATTATTTCAAAAAAATTTACTTTTCTTCGCCCTCGAACGCCAAAGGCTTGATAAACCTAGACTTTTAAAGAAACCCCTTCACTTTTCCAAAAATAGTTTTTGACAATTTCAAACTCTCAAAAGTATTATAGTATAACATAAGGAGGTTTTTGCATGTCTGCTTTTGATAAAAAGAAAATTTATGAAAGCGTTCCTCAAAAAGGATTCTTTGGTCATCCAAAAGGACTATTAACTCTGTTCTTTACGGAGTTCTGGGAGCGTTTCTCTTACTACGGAATGAGAGCAATCCTTGTTTATTATATGTACTATGAAGTGTCTAAAGGCGGCCTAGGAATTGACGAGCCTACCGCGCTTGCCATTATGTCCATATATGGTTCACTCGTATACATGTCAGGAATTATCGGGGGCTGGCTGGCTGACCGGGTTTTCGGAACGTCAAAGGGTGTATTCTATGGCGGAATATTAATCATGCTTGGCCATATCGCCTTAGCGATACCAGGTAATATTACATTATTCTTCGTGTCCATGGTTCTTATTGTTCTTGGTACTGGTTTATTGAAACCAAACGTATCAAGTGTTGTCGGTGAAATCTATAGCGAAGAAGATAATCGCCGTGATTCCGGCTTTAGTATTTTCTATATGAGTATTAACCTTGGAGGATTCCTTTCTCCGTTAATTGTCGGCGGTGTGATGAAATATAGCTTCCATTTAGGTTTTGGAATTGCCGCTGTCGGAATGTTTTTAGGATTATTAGTATTTATTTTTACAAAGAAAAAAAATCTTGGTCTAGCTGGAGCGATTGTTCACAACCCGCTTTCACCGGATGAAAAGAAGAAGGTATTCACAAGATTTGGACTTGCTGCCGTTGTGATTGCTGTACTAATTGCGATTGCGATTCCAAATGGGCTTTTAACATTTGATAGCTTTATTGCACTTGTAGGAATATTAGGTATTTTACTCCCAACAGCCTATTTCATTGTGATGTATCGCAGCAAGAAAACAAATGATGTAGAGCGTTCACGCATCATTGCTTATATCCCGCTTTTCATTGCTTCAGTTATGTTCTGGGCGATTCAAGAGCAAGGTTCAACCATTTTAGCTAGTTATGCGGATAAACGCACACAGCTAGAATTTGCGGGAATTACCATTTCCCCTGCTTGGTTCCAATCGTTGAACCCGTTATTTATTATTGTCTTAGCGCCTGTTTTTGCATGGTTGTGGGTGAAATTAGGAAAACGCCAGCCAACTATTCCGCAAAAATTCTCACTTGCTCTATTGTTCTCGGGAATATCATTCCTTGTGATCCTGTTACCGGCTTATTTTGGCGGCTCCGATTCATTGGTTAATCCATTATGGCTTGTTCTTAGCTATTTTATTGTTGTACTTGGTGAATTATGTTTATCACCAGTTGGTCTTTCAGCTACGACTAAATTAGCGCCTGCAGCCTTCTCAGCGCAAACGATGAGCCTATGGTTCTTATCAAGCGCAGCTGCTCAAGCAATTAATGCACAAATCGTTAAATTCTACACACCTGCAACAGAAATGACTTACTTTGGCGTTATTGGCGGAGCATCCATCGTGCTTGCCATCATCCTTTTTGCTTTAGCGCCAAAGATTCAAGGCTTTATGAAGGGTATTCAATAATAGAATAGCGGAAGCGCCTTGATCAGGGGCTCGAGCTAGACACAATTAATAAAGGGTCAGACTCGTTATGAGACTGACCCTTCTTAAATTTTTTAAACCTATATCTCAACTTCGCTTCCCACACCAAGCTTAATAGCCTTTTCATAGACAGCCGCAGCAACAGCCAAGTCAAAATAAGCAATCCCTACTGATTTAAAGAAAGTAATTTCTTCGTCTGATTCCCTACCAGAGATTTTCCCTGCTGCAAGCTCCCCAATTTCACCATGGAGTTCAGAAAAACTCCACTCCCCTTTATTTGCCGGGATGATGAAGTCACCTGCCTCATCCTTAACGCCTTCAATCGTATCCGCGACAATTTTTGAACACTTTAGGAGAGTCTGCACGTCTACCTCCTGCATATGCGGCAAATAGGAACCAACTCCATTAATATGTGTTCCTGGCTGCAGCGCCTCCCCTGAAAATACTGGTGTTTCAGAGCGTGTGCTGCAAATAACGATTTCCGCTTGCGAAACAGCTTCATCGGAATCATTCATAATTAGTATTTCACCTTCAAATCCAGGGCTTAAATCTGCAATTCTATCAGCAAATATATGTGCTTTTTCGACAGTCCGGTTATAAAGCATGATTTTCTTAATGTTGCGGACTTCAAGCACTGCCTGAAGCTGTTCCTCCGCCATTCCCCCGCAGCCAATAACAGCGACTGTAGATGCTGTTTCCTTTGCGAGATACTTCGTTGCAATCCCGCTCACTGCCCCTGTCCGCAGCCTCGTTAAATAAGAGGCATTCATGCAAGCAAGATGGTCTCCATTTTCAGTATCACTCAGAATAATAACACCTTGGGTGGTCTTCTTCCCTAACGAAGGATTATCGGGGAAAACCGTTACTACCTTAACAGCCGTTTTTCCGCTCTGTTCCATCGCACACGGCATGTATAGTGCCGATGCCTGTTTTTCGGGGAATTCAAGAACAGTCCGCTGCGGATTGAGAATTTTCCCTTCAATGTATTGAATTAAAGCCTGTTCTAAATCCTGAATAGCGTCTGTCATTGTATATAAAGATCGTATATGTTTTTCCGATAGGACTAGCATATTGAATACCCTCTTTCTGAAAAAGGAACCGCATAATCACGATTCCTGCTTCCTTTTTTAAGCTACTTCCGAATCCAATTCCTCATTCTTACGATCACGCACCGCGGAAACGGCAATAAGAGAAATGAGTGCTGCTAATATAATATATAACGCTACAGGGACGTACGAATTTCCATAGGCTGCTAGAAGTGCTGTTGCCACTAGCGGAGCCGTTCCTCCAGCAACCGCGGCTCCAATTTGATAGCCAAGCGAAATACCCGTATACCTAACATTTGACTTAAAAATTTCCGAGAACATTGTTCCAAGGACAGCTGTAATTGGCGCCCAAATAATACCAAGCCCTAATATAGTTGCTACAATCAGCAAGAATGCGGATTGCTGATGCAATAGCCAGAAGTAAGGGAATGCATAAAGCATCATGAGCACAGTTCCCCCTACATAGAGCTTTTTCCGGCCAATTTTATCAGAAAGCTTCCCCATAATTGGAATTAATAATGTAGTAACGATAGTTGCAATTGTCACAGCGTTCAGCGTTACCGTACGTGAGAAGCCGAGCTGGGTTGTCGCATAAGAAACGATAAATGTCCCAAAAATATAGAATGGCGCTGTTTCAACAACTTTTGCCCCAATCGCGATCAATACTTCCTTCCAATGGGTGCGCATTGTTTCCAAAAATGGAACTTCAGCAATTTCCCCTTTTTCTTTTGCCTTTTTAAACGAGGGTGTTTCATCGATCCCCTTCCGAATCCATAAACCAAAAAAGACTAGCAACGCACTTAAAATAAACGGCACCCGCCATCCCCACGTCAAAAATTCGTTTTCAGGAAGCAGCGTCATAATAGATAAAGCAAGTGTTCCGAGGAGCATTCCTATCGTTACACCCATTTGTGGAATACTTCCGTAAAATCCACGTTTCTCTTTTGGCGCGTATTCTACTGCTAGAAGAAGCGCGCCTCCCCATTCTCCACCTAGTCCAATCCCTTGAATAAGACGAAGAATAATTAATAGAATAGGAGCGGCCACTCCAATTGAATTATATGTAGGCAGAAATCCCATTAAAACCGTTGCTCCCCCCATAAGAGAGAGTGTAAGAACAAGAGTCTTTTTCCGGCCAATTCTATCGCCGATATGGCTAAAGATCACTCCCCCAATCGGACGAATGAAAAACGCTAAAGCAAATGAAGCATAGGCCAGCATGAGGCCAACAGTAGGATCATTACTATGAAAAAACATTTGATTAAACACAAGGGCTGCAACAGTCCCATACAAAAAATAATCAAACCATTCAATCGAGCTTCCAATAAGGCTCGCAATTAATACCTTTTTGGCAACCTTATTTTCCATGATATACCTCCTCTATGTTTATCACCATCATAACGGCTGTAGGAGGATTTAACAATATCAAAATCTGACTGTTTCAATATTTCTAAATATTATTGGCGCCGCTGAGAGAGAAAAGGCAGTACCTTTACCATCATCCCAAATTTGATGTAGATAAGGATACGATTCCGGCGGGTATTGAAACAATGCTTCAGCTGGCTTTAAACGCTTAAACAAAATAAATGAAAGTCATCACATTGAAAGAGAGAGCCGTCCCTCTTTTTTTATTTGGCTAAGTTGCCTCTTAAATTGTAATACTAAAATAGTATCTCCTAATATTTCTATTTACTTATCATATTTCATCATGTTATCATGATAATATGGTAACGCACTAAAGGATTACGACAAAAGGTGGTTTAATACTAATGAAAAAACTTTCTGCTATGATACTAGCTTTATTAACAGTTTTTGCAACTTTAACAGGCTGCGCCTCAGGCTCTAGCTCTGATAAAAAAGATAACGCCATTGTTATTGGGGTTGATGATAAATTTGCCCCAATGGGATTCCGGGATAAAGATAATAACCTCGTCGGCTTTGATATTGATTTAGCGAAAGCAGCGGTAGAAAAGATGGGCAAAGAAGCTAAGTTCCAGCCGATCGATTGGCAAACAAAAGAATCTGAATTAAGCAGCGGACGAATTGACTTAATCTGGAATGGATATACCATTACTGATAAACGTAAAGAAATGGTTCTTTTCACAAAGCCTTACTTAGCAAATGCACAGGTGATTGCGACAAAGGCTGGCTCGGATATTAAAACAATTGATGATTTAAAAGGAAAAGTAGTTGGTCTGCAAACGCTATCCTCTGCATCTGATGCCTTAAATGCTAACCCAATTAAAGATAGCATTAAGTCTATTTCTGAATATGCCGATAATGTACTCGCATTAAGCGACTTAAAATCAGGACGCGTAGATGCCGTTATTATTGACGAAGTTGTCCTTGACTACTATATGTCCCAGCAGGAAGGCACATATAAAATGCTTGATGAAACACTTGCACCTGAGGAATATGGAGTCGGTGTGAAAAAAGGAAACGAAAAATTATTAAAAGAACTGCAAAAAGCATTGGATGAGATGAATCAAGACGGAACAGCAGCACAAATCTCAGAAAAATGGTTTGGGGAAAAAAAAGTATTGAAGTAAGAAAAGCGTAAGCGCCTTGATCAGCCCCGACAAGCATAAGACAAGCCTCACGGAAAGGTGTTCTTTACCTTTCTGGGGGGATTGTCTTATGACCTCGAGGGGCTAGGCGCTGGAGCTAGACAGAGAAAAGCGTAAGCGCCTTGTCCAGGGGCGACAAGCATAAGGTAAGCTGACAGAAAGGTTGTTCTTTAACCTTTTTGGCAGATTGACTTATGACCTCGAGCCCCTAGGCGCTGAAGCTAGACAGTTCTCAAATTCGAGAAATATACATTTCTTATCTTAAAATAGAAGCATACAGGGTTTCCCTAGGAAAGCCTGTTTTGTTTTTGGAGGAATTCTTCATGATGGATTACATCATTTCAATCATAAAACCGATGCTCGAAGGAGCAGAAATGACTATACTTCTATTTTTAATCGCCATTGTCGTATCGATTCCATTAGGCTTCTTACTGACATTGGCTGTTAAAAGTTCAATAAAACCAATTTCATGGCTGGCACAAGCGTATATTTATGTGATGCGCGGAACCCCTCTTTTACTACAGCTATTATTCATCTGCTTCGGGCTTCCATTAATCCCTGTCATAGGGGAATATTTAGTATTGGATCGTTTTGTGGCTGCCTGTTTAGGTTTTATTTTGAACTATGCTGCCTATTTTGCAGAAATTTTCCGCGGCGGTTTGTTAGCAATCGATAAAGGACAATATGAGGCATCAAAAGTTCTAGGCTTGAACAAATGGCAGACAACGACTCGAATTATTTTGCCGCAAATGTTCCGGATTGCCCTCCCAGCCGTTTCTAACGAATCCGTTACGCTTGTAAAGGATACGGCATTGCTCTATGCTGTTGCCGTACCTGAGTTGCTGCATTTTGCCCAGACTGCTGTAAACCGCGATTTTACCATTGTGCCGTTTTTCTTAGCGGGCATTATTTATTTATTAATAACGCTTGTCTTAACGCTGTTCTTTAAATGGCTGGAAAAGCGTTATAAATTTGCATAAGAAGGATTGATATAGATGGCTCTCATAGAAGTCTCCAACCTAAAGAAATCATACGGAAATCTGGATGTTCTTAAACAAATTACATTTGATGTTCATAAAAATGATGTGATTGCAGTGATCGGTCCTTCCGGTTCAGGAAAAAGTACAATGCTTCGAAGTCTTATCCATCTTGAGGAAATAGATTGCGGCAGCATTCATATCGGTGGCGATTACCTTGTAAAAGATGACGTTTATTCAAAACCGCAGGAAATCAATCGGATTACAGCAAAAATGGGGATGGTTTTTCAACATTTTAACCTCTTCCCTCATTTAACGGTGAAAGAGAATCTGGAAATTGCCCCTAAAATGGTTAAAAAAGAAGGGGCCCAAAAGCTTCAGCAGCGTAGTATGGAAATTTTGGAGAAAATCGGGCTAGCTGATAAGGCATCCGTCTACCCTGGGAACCTTTCAGGTGGGCAAAAACAAAGAGTCGCTATTGCCCGAGCGCTAATGATGGAGCCTGAAATTCTTTTGTTTGATGAACCTACATCTGCCCTGGACCCAGAATTAACAGGCGAAGTGCTGCAAGTTATGAAAAAGCTAGCCGAAGAGCAAATGACGATGATCGTCGTAACGCATGAGATGGGATTTGCTAAAGAGGTTGCTAATAAAGTTCTGTTCATGGATAACGGAGAAATTGCAGAGGCTGGGCACCCAGATGAATTATTTACGAATCCTCAACTCGATAGAACAAAGGAATTTTTAAATCGGGTATTGTAATTGGAAGCATATTTCTCAATAAGCTTGCAATTGCGGGAAATTTCAGCTAGTATTGAATACAATTATATATTTTCTTATTTCAAGATCTTTTTGAAGTGAGGATAGAGGTGCAAAAACCATTAGTACACAATTGGAGGATAATGAGGTCCTATGATAATTGTAGAAAGGGGAATTTGCCGAAGCTTAAAAGAATCTCATATTCTATTAAGCTGGGTCTGTGTTGAATAAATACAGAACTGTCATATAGGAGACTATATGGAGGGCTATCGCACAAGAAACGATTATTGTTTCTATAGCAACAGCGAGCGCCTCGTTGTTGCTTTTTTGCGTTTAGTATTAAAGGCCCTAGCACCTCTAATTTTGTCAAAAAAATAAAAAAAGGGTGTGTTAAGTGATGAATTTTGGCCAAGTTTTAACAGCAATGGTTACGCCATTCGATCATAACGGTGAGGTTGATTTTGAAGCGACAAGAAATTTAATTGAGCATTTAATTGGAAATGGATCAGATGGATTAGTTGTTGCCGGTACTACTGGTGAATCCCCTACTTTAACTGAAGAGGAAAAAGTAGCTTTATTTAAGTTTGTAGTCGAAACTGTTGCCGGGAGAGTTCCAGTGATTGCAGGTACGGGTTCCAATAATACGAGAGCTTCCATTAGCTTAACACGAAAAGCTGAGGAAGCAGGAGTTGACGGTATTATGCTTGTCGCGCCATATTATAATAAGCCTTCTCAGGAGGGAATGTACCAGCATTTTAAAGCGATTGCTGAGTCCACGTCCTTACCGGTTATGCTTTATAATATTCCAGGCAGAAGCGTTGTGAATATGGCTGTTGAGACGGTTGTTAGACTTTCAGCTATTCGTAATATTGTCGCTATTAAAGAAGCGAGTGGTGACCTGGATATGATGGCGCAGATCATTAGCGAGACGCCAGATGACTTTACCTTATACAGCGGAGATGACGGCTTAACATTACCCGTTCTCGCAATTGGCGGAGCAGGAATTGTTTCAGTTGCAGCCCATATCATCGGCAATGAAATGCAAGGAATGATCAATAGCTTTAAAAAGGGAGAGCTTCAGTCAGCTGCTAAAGCACACCGCCAGTTACTTCCTATTATGAATGCATTATTTACATCACCAAACCCAACGCCATTGAAAGCTGCGTTAAATATGAAGGGAATCCAAGTAGGCGGAGTTCGCCTGCCATTAGTCCCTTTGAATCGTGAAGAAGAAAGTGCATTGCAGGAAGTATTGCATTCTCTGCAACCGGTAAATGTGAAATAAATGGGTTTGATCTGAATAAGGTGATGAAGGGGCTGTCCAGAAGTTCGTATAACTTACTGGAGAGTCTCTTTTATTTTGGGCAGGACGATTCATGGAACGTATTTTATAAGGGTTCTCGCTAAAAAGGAGTACCATGAGCCTTTCATGGAACGCGTTTTCGTGGGGAACCACCTATAATGTGCCTCATGAATCACTCATGAGACGCATTTTCGCGGGACATCACCTAAAATGTGCTTCATGAAACACCCATGGGACGCGTTTTCGTGAGGCACCTCCTAAAACGTGCTTCATGAAACATTCATGGGACGCGTTTTCATGGGACACCTCCTAAAATGTGCTTCATGGAACACTCATGGGACGCGTTTTCGTGGGGAACCACCTAAAATGTGCTTCATGAAACACTCATGGGACGCGTTTTCATGGGACACCTCCTAAAATGTGCTTCATGAAACACTCATGGGACGCGTTTTCATGGGACACCTCCTAAAATGTGCTTCATGAACCTCTCATGGGACGCGTTTTCATGGGACACCTCCTAAAATGTGCTTCATGGAACACTCATGGGACGCGTTTTCGTGGGGAACCACCTAAAATGTGCTTCATGAACCACCCATGGGACGCGTTTTCGTGAGGCACCACCTATAATGTGCTTCATGAACCTCTCATGGAACGCGTTTTCAGGGACACCACCTATAATGTGCTTCATGAACCTCTCATGGGACGCGTTTTCGTGGGACACCACCTATAATGTACGTCATGAAACACTCATGGGACGCGTTTTCAAGGGACACATTTTCGTGGGACACCGCCTAACCAGCACAGTGAAAGTAGACTGATCGACATTTACATACTCGGCTAAGAAGAATCTAAAAAAGCTGGATGTCTTCTCGACATCCAGCTTCATTTACACAAGCCAAGCTTAGCGTTTTCCAACATCATAAGGCTCCCCTAATGCCTTCGGTGCACGTGCTTTTCCTGTAAACACAAGAACTAGCAGTGTCAACAAATACGGAAGCATATAGAAAAACTCTGTTGGAATCTTCGCAGCAAACTCTAATATTTGGAATTGGTCCTTGACTGCCTGGGCTAATCCGAAGAATAATGCAGCGAGCATCGCCCCTACAGGATGCCATTTTCCGAAAATAACAGCGGCAAGAGCAATATACCCCTGACCTGAGATCGTATTAAAAGCAAAGTTGCTGTTTGAAGTTAGAACAATGGTCGCTCCGCCTAACGCAGCAAGAGAGCCACTTAGCATAACTGCAGTATAACGGATCCGGTTAACTTTAATTCCCGCTGTATCAGCAGCACTCGGATGCTCACCTACAGCCCGTAATCTTAAACCACTTGGTGTCTTAAATAAAATAAAGAAAATAACAATGACTAACAAAATTGCAAGATAAGTTGTCGGATATGCAGAGAAAATTACTTTCCCGATAAAAGGAATATCGCTTAAATAAGGAATCCTCACCTTATGAAACACATTTGCTAACATCGGTGTTTCTGCTGAACCTTGAAAGATCATCTTCACAAAAAAGAAAGTCGTGCTAGCCGCAAGAATATTAATAACTACTCCGCTCACGACTTGATTGGCTTTATATTTAATCGTAGCTAGAGCATGAATAATAGAGAAAATAACTGTAAAAATAAATGCCCCAAGTAAGCCAATCCAAGGAGAGAGGGCCCCTAACCCTGCCGTTTCAGCATAGTAAGCAATTATCGCCGAAAAGAAAGCTCCTGATACCATGAATCCTTCAAGTCCAATATTTATGACACCTGATCGTTCTGATATGAGTCCTCCTAATGCGGCAAAAATAAATGGTGTAGAAAAGACCAACATTCCACTTAGGAGATTTCCGATGACTTCCATATGCTACGCCTCCTTTTTAGACTTCTTTTTCACTGAAGGGAAGAATGTCTTCACAATTCCCGGTGCAGCAACGAAGAATATGATAAATCCAATGACCATGCGAATGATCTCACCAGGCACGTCTGCCCCAAAGCTCATCCCTTGAGATCCATAAGTGAGTGCGCCTACTAAAATACCAGATAGCAGCACACCTAGAGCGGTATTGCCGCCCAAAATTGCGACCGCAATTCCATCAAAGCCGATACCAGAAGTAGTTGAACTAATGGCTACATATTTAAAAACACCTAGAACTTCGAACGTTCCAATTAAGCCGCCAAATACACCGGAAATAAACATCGCCCGGACAACGACATTCGGCACTTTCATCCCTGCATAAAAGGCAGCATGCTGACTTTGGCCAACCGCGCGAAGCTCATAACCCCACTTCGTTTTATTTAAATAAACAGAATAAAAAATAACAGCTAGAATCATAAGTACAAAGCCCCAGTGCATCCTTGCACCGCCCATCAATTGGGAAAGCCAGCCAATCTGAATACTTGCGGATTCTTTAATCATTTCAGATCTCTGTGTACCTGCTTGCGCCATAAATAGACGAATAAAGAATTGGCTGATGTAAAGGGCAATAAAGTTAAACATGATGGAAGTAATAACTTCATTAATGCCTCTTTTCGCCTTAATGTATCCGATTAAGGCACCCCATAGCCCACCAAGCAACGCACCAAATAATACTGATAATGTTGCATGTAAAATAGGTGGAAGACTCAACTGCGTCCCAATAATAAGAGCCCCTAAAGCCCCCATGACAATTTGTCCATCGACCCCGATATTAAATAATCCAGAGCGAAAGGCAATGCCAACAGCTAAACCGCTCATGACAAGCGGAATGATTGTCCGAATGGCTTCACCAATATCGTAACTGCTTCCAAAAATCTTTGAAATTAATGATTGGTAAGCTAAGATTGGATCATAGCCGCCAATTATCATGATGATGGCACCAAGGAGTAAGCCAACGATTATGGCTACGAAAGGAACCAATAACGACTCACTTTTGAGCCCTTTATACAATTTATCCATTCATACTCCCTCCTTCATGTTTTCCTGCCATCATTAGGCCTAATTCTTGATCACTCGTAGTTTCAGGAGTCGTCTCCCCTACCACTTCGCCGTCGAATAAGACGAGAATACGATCGGCTACATTAAGAATTTCTTCCAGCTCAAATGAGATGAGAAGGACCCCTTTTCCTTGATCGCGTTGAGAAATAAGTTGCTTATGAACAAACTCAATCGCACCGACATCGAGACCACGTGTTGGCTGCGCAGCAATTAACACGTTTGGATTTCTCTCAATCTCACGGGCAATAATAACCTTTTGCTGATTTCCACCTGACATCGAGCGAACCTTCGTCTCAATTCCCGGAGTACGAATATCAAATTCCTTTACTAACCGAGTGGATAATTCATCCATAGCCTTCTTATTAATAAACCCATTCGGACTCATTTCTTTTTGATAATACGTTTGTAGAATTGCATTTTCACTCACGCTGAAATCGAGAACAAGACCATGTTTATGGCGGTCCTCAGGAATATGGGAAATCCCTGCCTCTGAAATGGTTCGAGGGGACTGATTCACAATACTTTTCCCTTCGAGAAGAATGTCTCCGGATTGAACCGGACGCATACCTGTCAGAGCTTCGATCAATTCGGTTTGACCATTTCCGTCAACTCCGGCAATACCAACGATTTCTCCAGCACGAAGGGAGAAGGATAGTTGTTTTACAGCATTTCTTCCTTTTTCTCCAGCTACGACAAGATCTTTTACATCGAGAAGAAAATCTTTTGGGGTCGCTTTTTGTTTCTCTGTTTTAAAATTAACAGCCTTTCCAACCATCTTTTCCGCTAATTCCTGCGGATTTGATCGGGCTACCTCCAAGCTTTCTATCACTTTACCTCGTCTAATAATGGTACAGGTATCAGCAATTTCCATAATTTCCTTTAATTTATGGGTAATTAAAATAATGGACTTTCCTTCTGCTACGAGTCGTCTCATAATCTCTAGCAATTCGCCAATCTCTTGAGGAGTCAGAACAGCAGTAGGCTCATCAAATATTAAAGTATCAGCCCCGCGGTAAAGCGTTTTAATAATTTCCACCCGTTGCTGCATACCAACACTGATCGAGTCTATTGTTGCCGACGGGTCTACATCAAGACCATATTTTTCGGAAAGCTCTTTAACTTTCTTGCTAGCACCTTTAATATCTATTTTCGCGCCGTTTTTAGGCTCCATGCCCAAAATAATGTTTTCCGTTACCGTAAACGGCTCAACGAGTTTAAAGTGCTGATGCACCATTCCAATGCCCTTTTCAATCGCTTTATTGGGATTATCCATGACAACAGGTTGCCCATTAACATAGATTTCCCCTTCATCAGGCTGATATAATCCAAATACAATACTCATTAGGGTGGACTTTCCCGCGCCATTTTCCCCTAGCAGGGCATGAATTTCCCCACGCTTTAATTGAAAACTAATTGAATCATTGGCAACCACTCCAGGAAAACGCTTCGTGATCCCTTTTAATTCGAGCACAATGTCAGACGTTGTCAAACGGATACACTCCCTAAAACATTTTTGGGGTTGCCTCAAGCAGAGACTAACCCCTCTGCATTTAAGACAACCCTAAAATTAGTATTATTTTTCAGGTACGACAATCTCACCATTAATAATTTTTTGGCGATATTCTTCTACTTTTTCAAGTACTTCTGGCGCTACATTTTTCTTAGATGTCGGAGCAATATCGACACCATTTTCTTTTAATCCCATTAGCGTTACTTTTCCGCCTGGGAAATTGCCTTCAGCTAAGTCTTTTGAAACTTGGTAAACAGCTTCATCAACCTTTTTGATCATAGAAGTTAATGTAACATCGTCGCCAAATGTTAAGCTTTGGTCTTTATCTACACCAATAACCCAAACTTTTCCGCCTTTGCTGTTACGCTCTTTTGCTTCGTTAAATACACCATTTCCTGTTAAGCCTGCTGCGTGGAAAATAATATCTGCGCCATCGTTATAAATCGTTGAAGCAGCAGATTTCCCCATATCAACACGGTTAAATAAACCTGTATAGTTTACAATTAATTTTGCATCTGGATTTACGGCTTTAATTCCTTCTCTGAAACCAGCTTCAAAGCGTTTAATAACTGGAATTTCCATTCCGCCGACGAAACCAATTTTATTTGTTTTTGTTGTTAAACCTGCAATGACACCAACAAGAAATGCTCCTTCTTGCTCCTTAAAGGATACTGCCGCAACGTTTGGCACAACAATATCAGAGTCTACAATCCCAAATTTTGCATCCGGGTTTTCTTTAGCAAGTTGAGTAATCGCATCTGCTAAAGTAAAGGCTGTTGCCCAAGTTAAATCATAGCCGCCTTTGACAAATTGCAGAAGGTTAGGCATAACATCTGCATCCGTTTTTGGCTCTAAGTATTTCACTTCAAATCCGTAATCTTTGTTTAGCTGTTGTAGTGCTTCCCATGCACTTTGGTTAAATGATTTATCATTCACGCTTCCTAAGTCAGTAACCATCCCAACTTTAAGCTTTTTAACGCCTTCATTATTGCCATTATCAGTACCTGTATCGTTTGTGTTATTTTTTTGACCACATGCCGAAAGAACAAGGGTAAGGATCAAAACGATCGGTAAAAATTTTCCTAATAGGCTTTTCATTACTGTTTCCTCCTTAAAAAAATCTTCTTTATAATTTTGTCCGACTAAGCGGTTAAAACCCAAAATTTTCTTTTCCTTTCGCAATCCATTCCAAAGGGTAAATCATGATATAATTGTTTTTTATCATTCCAAAAACCTCGAAAAAAAAATCATTATTTTAAAATAGAAAGGATGGATTCCTTTGATTTCCAACATTATCGAAAGCTCAATCTTCTCGGAAATCCCAGAGGATGAACTTCCGAATATTCTTCCTCTGTTAAAAGAGCGTCATTTCAAAAAAAACCATGTTCTCATGTTTGAAAATGATCAAAGTGATGAGGTTTATATCATTCGTTCTGGTATGGCCAAAGTTTGCCGCATACATGAAGGCAGGGAGATTGTCCTCGGAATCGTCATGCCAGGGGATGTGATTGGTGAAACAGAAGCATTATCCAATGATCAATATCGAATTTCTTCTATTGAAGCTTTAGAAAATGTATCCGCGTGGCTGATTTCAAGGAATGATTTTCTAGGCATTGCGGAAAAATATCCGTCCGTCTTGAAAAAGGCCTATTTGATTCTCGTTGAGAGAACTCGCATTCTGAACCGTTTAGTTCGCTATTTAACTTTTTACGATGTCCGTACAAAAGTAGCAAACTTGATCATGGATCTTTATTATAATTTCGGAGAGAACTGTGATAACGGTTGCAAAATTGACCTGAAAATCAATCAATCATTACTTGCCAATATGCTTGGTGTTACGAGAGAATCTATTTCAAAAACTTTAAGCGACTTTCAGAATGAAGGTTTAATTGATCAACATGGAAAGTATTTTTATATTCTTGATTTAAATAAACTTGAATCTATATGTAATGAAACGGAAGAAAATCCAACGCTGCGAAAATGGCATTACTTATAGACTTACCCTGACCAAATATAGCAAATGAACGTGTTATAATTCAGTTACCCCATTCACATAAATTTTGTGAACCACTTCACATTTTTATCGTTATCCCTTTAACGGAAGGCATATTTTTATTGTGTTATGATTTCTTGGGAATTTGTGTATACAAATATTGAAAATAGCACAAATAAAGATTGCTATCTTTTTTAAAATTGGAGGGTAAATCATATGAGTTTTCATATCGAGGCAAAAGCTGGAGAGATTGCAGAATCCGTATTACTACCAGGAGATCCACTGCGTGCCAAATACATTGCAGAGACTTTTCTTGAAGATGCTTTCTGCTATAACCAAGTAAGAGGCATGCTTGGCTTTACTGGTACATATAAAGGGAAACGCGTTTCTGTTCAAGGAACAGGAATGGGTATGCCATCAGCATCGATTTATATTCATGAGTTAATTAATGATTATGGTGCAAAAAATCTTGTACGTATCGGTACTTGCGGAGCGATTCAAGAAAATGTAAAAATCCGTGATGTCATTATTGCTCAAGCGGCTGCAACAAACTCATCAATCATCCGCAATGATTTCCCTGGGTTTGACTTTCCGCAAATTGGGAACTTCGGATTAATGAAGGACTCATACGAAATCGGTGTGGAGAAGGGCCTTAATCTTCATGTAGGAAATGTTCTATCTTCTGACCTTTTCTATACAGATGATACAGAGGCATTCTTAAAGCTAGGAAAATTCGGTGTTTACGCTGTTGAAATGGAAACGGCGGGACTTTATTATTTAGCAACAAAATTCGGCGTAAAAGCTTTATCCCTTTTAACTGTGAGTGACCACCTTATTACTCATGAACAAACAACTGCTCAAGAAAGACAAACAACATTTAATGACATGATCGAGGTTGCATTAGAAACTGTAACGAAATAAGAATATCGCAATAGAAAAGTAGTGCATTTTCATATGATGAAAAGCACTACTTTTTTCTATTTATTCATCTTCGTAAGGAAATCTCCGAGCAAATCATCAAGATTAAGTTCCATTTCATCATTCTCTTGATCTGCTTCTTCAGGCTCATTTTGCTTGGCGCTTTCCCAATCAAATGCCATTAAGTCATCTTCTGGAGTATCTAAACCCGCAGCTGACTCTAACTCATGATTAGATTGGATGGGTTCCTCTTCTGAGTTGGCAAGGAGGTCATCATTTATTACGGTCTCCTCCTGCAAATATAAAGCCTCATTGATGTCGACAGAGCTGCTATTTAATGAAGCGAGCAAGGCGGTCGAGCGAACAGGGTCCATAAGCAGCTGATAAATAATGCTGCCGAGTAAGGCTTCGGAATGCTCATGCTTTAGCCAATCGCGCTGAGCTTTGCTTAATCGGTGAGGAACGGGAATCGTAATCGTTTCCCGCTCCCTCGAATAGGAATTTCCAACCCCCTGCAGCACAAATTCAGCCATCTTGCTTGAGAAATTCCTTTTTTCCGTTTCTTTTAGCTTTTGCAAATGTTTTAATAAGTGTTCAGGTGTATCTGACGGGAGGCGAAAGGATATCGCCTGGCCCCTTTTAATTGTCGCGGATTTTGACTTTTCCATGGATTCACCCTATTTTTTCACAGGCTCTTTGATCGCTTTTGCCTTCTCGACTTTCCTAGTATAGTCGGAAATTAACTTATAATAAGCGTTGGCCATCATCCAAATGCTCTCTTTTTCATCTTCAAAAAAGTCAATATTATACCCGTCTAAATGATTGTTTAATGTTTTAATATATTCCTTTAACACAGTGGCTCCGCCGCCGACAAAATAGCAAATTTCGGTTTGGGAGTTCTTCTGCCAAACATTTCGCAGTAAGCGATATTGTTTCTTTGCTAAATCAAGCATAATCCGATCTGTAATATCATGAACGCTTGTCCGGCTGCCTTTCACCATAATATGATTGCGGTCATTTTTCTTCGTAATAATTTCAACGACATCTCTCCGACTGTCTAATTCAACCCCATGCTTCGAGCGGATTTCTTCTCTGATCGCTTCTAATGATTCAGATACACCAAGATTGAACCCTTGCGCCTTATCATCATCAACATTGCGATTTTTAATGACCGCGATATCAGTAGAAAGCCCGCCAATATCTTGAATGATAATCCGTTTGTCGATTAAATCCTTATTAATAATTTTTAAATCATTGTCCATAACCAGATTAATATAAGCCGCAAATCCCTCTGGATACACTTTAATCTCATTAAACTTAAGATTTACTTTTAATCCTTGATACTTAGGAGTGACAAGAAATTCAACCTGATGTACAGATCCTAATAATTTCGACCGGTATCCCGCATCCTTGCCTTCTTTTACCTCACGAAGAGGCAGTCCAGTTCCGAGCGTATAGTTCGCATCAATGATATTCTTCGTCTGCGGGAAAAGTTCTTTATTTTCTGCCCTAACCGCATCTAAGGCCAATGTGGCAAAAAGCATAATCAGTGTCTGATCTTCTTCTGATTTGCTGCTGCCCGGATCAAGCTCAGTGGCGCTATTGCTTTTTGTGGCTAATGAGCCAACACGGAAAATAACGTTATTTTCTTTTAAAGCTGGTGAGTGCACTTTAATATGTATGCCATCAAGCGGGTTTTTCTGATTTAATTCTTCAATTCCAATAACAGGGCGATCCTCTGTATCCCGAGCGATAATATTAGGAATATTTAACTCGTAATCTAATTCTCCAAAAATAGCTTTGACCGAATCATTTCCAACATCAACTGCAGCAATTCTCGATTTCGTCATATTATCTATCATCCCTTTTCGATTAAATTGTTTGTGTATGTAATTAGCAGTATCTGCCTTTAAGATTATATGGTATAGATGAAATCTTCAATGGGACAGGCTGAAATAAAATACAACTGTAAATTTGTAAACATTTTGTAAACTAAAAAATTTCTTGTAAACAATTTTGTATACTTGTGTAACAATGTGTACACATGTTGATATATTGGGATGTGTACACATTTGTGTACATGTAAACGTATTTGTATACTATTTGTTTACATCTCGTGTACATGTAATCTTATTTGTAAACATAACGTTTATAACAAATGTGATTTAGTTTTTTGCACAAAAAATAAGGGGACAAAGACAATTACATCCTCCCCATTGTCTTTGTCCCCTTCCTGTATTGTTTATATGAACTAGTTTTCAAACAACCCTTTAAACTCTCCATATCCCTCGTCTTCAAGCTTTTCCTTCGGGATAAACCTTAGAGCAGCCGAGTTAATGCAATATCTAGAACCGTCCGGGCCAGGACCGTCGTCAAATACATGACCAAGATGGGAGTCGGACGATTTTGCCCGAACTTCAATTCTTCTCATTCCGTATGAAGTATCAAGCTTGTCCTCAATCTCCGTCCGGCGCAAAGGTTGGGTGAAGCTTGGCCAGCCGCAGCCCGCGTCATATTTATCTTTGGAACTAAACAGTGGCTCGCCAGAAATAATATCAACATAGATTCCCTCTTCCGTATGGTCCCAATATTCATTACGGAATGGCGGCTCTGTTCCATTATTCCTTGTCACTTCATATTGAATGGGGGTTAGCTCCTGCTTTAATTGTTCATCACTTTTACGGTTTTTCCAGTTCTCACGAATAAAACGGGCTCGCCCTGATCCTTCTCTATACAGATTGTAGTGGAAAGAATTTTTCTTGTAGTAATCCTGATGCCTTTCTTCTGCCCGATAAAAGCGGCTTGCTGGAAGAATCTCCGTGACAATCGGTTTTTGAAAACGTCCGCTCGCTGCCAGCTTATTTTTCGATGCCTCTGCCAGTGCCCTCTGTTCTTCATTATGATAAAAAATCGCTGTTCGATAGCTCAAGCCCCTATCATTAAACTGCCCCCCGGCATCTGTTGGATCGATTTGCTGCCAAAACAAATCAAGTAATTTTTCATATGGATAGATGGCCGGATCAAAAGTAATTTGGACCGCTTCATAGTGTCCCGTTGTATCTGAGCACACCTCTTCATAAGTCGGGTTCTCTGTATGACCGCCTATGTAACCGGAGTTAATTTCCTTTATCCCCGGCTGCTCGTCAAATGGTGAAACCATACACCAGAAACAGCCTCCAGCAAACGTCGCTAGCTCTAATCGTTCTGACATTACACATTCCAACTCCTTTTCCTATTAATTACTATCATATTACCCCAAAAAATAGACGAGAGCATCTTTACTCTCGTCTTTTTACTCATATTTATCAATGCAAGCTGCCTTAAAAAGGTTTGTTCGGCTCATAGGTTGGCTGTTGATTTTGTGCCTGATATGCTTGGCTTTTAGCAATCGCTTCTTGAACACTTTCTTCTAAGGAAAACTCTGTATCCGTCCGATCAAAATGCCCCGCTTGATTTTGGGCAGCAATGATGCGCTGATGTTCCATAGCGGCATTTCTATAACGTTGCATTGGCATGTCATCACTCTCCTATCTATCCTTCATAGATAGAATATCCACAGATGTTGACATTATGCCGATTTAATTCAAAGAGAGGCGGCTTTCTTCTGATCCTCGTGACCGACGCGACGCTTGAACTGAAGATAAAAGTATGCCGTCAGCCCAATGGAAATGACACCGAAAATAACAACCATTATTTGTATTCCAACTAAATCCAAGAAAAATCCCGTACTTAATAGAACGACTTGGAACATTACGCGCTCTAACATACTGCGAAAAGAAAAGAAGCGTCCATGGAAATCTTTTGGCATTCTCGTTTGAAAAATAGTCGCAGCTGTTGGAAAGAAGCAGCCAACAGAAAAACCGACAACAGCGAAAGCCGCAACAACTAGTATTTTAGAATCAACGAAAAACAACGACATTTGCGCAAACCCAACAATAAGCGAAAAGAAAAACATGATGCTATATGGAGACCAGCGTTCACTCATTTTCTTCACAGCCATGGCCCCTATCATAAAGGCAATCCCCTCAGCAGAATAAATAATTCCCTTAATTAATTGATCATCGTGAATCTCACTTATTTTAATGACCATTAAGTTAAAGCCGCCTAGGAATAAAAGCGGAACGAGCGTTAAAACAAGCGTCATAAAAACAACTGGCAGCCCTTTAATGACAGGCAGCACTTCTTTAAATCCTCCCTTCGACTTGGACGAGCCCTTTGTTTCCTTTTTATCCGGTTCGTCAATTTTTAAAAACAGTGTAAAAAGGAATAAAAGAAAATAAGCGATAAAGGAAGATAAATACAGCATAAATAGTGACATCATAACTAGAAGAATGCCCGCTAAAGACGTGCCAATAATTCGAGCAATCGTGGCCACATTCATATGGGCTCCGTTCATTCTTAATAATTCACTTCCGCCGACAATTAAAGGAATCGCCGCCTGCAGTGCCGGGAAGTAGAAGGACGCAGCAATCTGGATGCTAATGCCAAAGGCTATAAGCCAAAAAACGGAGCCTGTATATAAGGCAATAAACATAAAGAGAACGCTAGCCATCCTCCCTAAACCAGCATAAAGCATCACAGTCTTTTTCTTTTTTTGGTCCGTAATCCTGCCAGCAATCGGCCCGACAATTATTCCGGCTAAAAGTCCAATTGCTAAAATCACTGATTTCATTAGATCAGACGGCACCTTTTCTTGCATAAATTCAAGATTCCCAATAATCCCCATCCATAGGCCTAACCCAGCAATTAATTCCCCACATAAAATAATCCAAACATTCCTGTTCTGCCACATCCCCAATGTTCCCCTCAAATTTTATCGCAGATTAGCGGGCTGTAAGACTCCCAATTCAATAAGTTATAGGACCCATAAAAGTTACATGGGAGATCCAACAGCCCGTAAAAGCTCGATTTGTTCAACTTACATTTAGCGGGATTGGAAAGAACCCCACTAAATGAAGTTTCACTTTATTCGATAATCGAAATATATATGATTATATCCTAAATATTATGTATATTGTATTAAAATGTTTGGGGAGAGATAGAAAAAGGCACACAATTCATTTGTACGCCTTTGCAAGACTTAGAGCTTGTCTTAAATCATTTATTTTTTCAGTGTTTCAATTAGCATGTTTATAAATCTTTCACTGTCCACTTCTAAGCAAACATCGATATTCGGTTCTTTCTTCAGTTTGTTTTTAAAGTCACATATTGTATGTCCGTCGCATAATTCACTCTTTGTTTCTACGTCAACATAAAACTTTTTTGTTTTTACAAGCGACTTATCTAATGCAATTCCTACAGCTAATGGGTCATGCATGGAACATTTTCTTCTTCCGTAAACTTCTTCATAATGATCGAGATAGTGAGCTGTACTGTTTTTGACAAATTCCCCTATGATGTTTCCTTGCATTTTTTCAATATCTTCATCAGAAAGCGTTGTAATTTCCGTTACATCTAAGCTAACTAATGTAATAGGGAGGCCTGAGTGAAAAACAATTTTGGCTGCCTCAGGGTCAACATAAATGTTAAATTCAGCAGCTGGTGTGACATTACCGGCTTTATCCAAGGCCCCTCCCATGATAACAAGCTCTTTGATCCATTCCTTTAATTTCGGCTGCTTCCGAAGAGCAAGAGCCATGTTCGTTAGGGGAGCAGTCAGGATTATCGTGATTTCCCCTTTGTGCTTCTCAGCTTGTTCAATGATAAAATCAGGAGCAAATCCTTCATCAATCAGTTCTACTTCCATATCTTCAAGAGCTCCGCCAAGCCCGTTATCCCCATGAACGCCAAATTCATAGAATGGCTTACGCACTAACGGGTGAGTTGCCCCTTGAACCACTTTAATTTCATTTTCTTTCCCGAGCAGCGTTAGCACTTTTTTCGTGTTAATTGTTGCTTGTTCTAAAGAAACATTTCCGCAAACCGTTGTGATTCCAAGGATATCGCAAAGTCCGCTTTTCGCAGCTAGCAAGATGCCCATTGCATCATCAATTCCAGTATCTACATCAATAATAACTTTTTTCATTCTTTAACCCGCCTTTTCTGCCTTTTTGCTTAGCTTTTATAAAGTAAAACTTTATTCAGTGATAGTAAAAGTCTTTCAGGCTGTTAATCTGCGCTGACCTCTTCATAATAGGGCATGCCCTCTTGTGCGCCAAACTTTGTAACTGACTGACCAGAAGCTTTTACAGCAAAGGATACAGCTTGGTCAAGGGGCCAGTCAGATGCAATTCCGAAAGCAAGTGCCGCATTGAACGAATCGCCTGCGCCTGTCGTATCCACAACCTTTACCTTTTCTGATGGAATGATTTTGATGCTTTTATTGTCTAAATACGCACTGCCCTTTTCACCAAGAGTGACAATTAGCGTATTGTTGTATTTTTCCTGCCAATCTTTCATTGCTTTTTCTAATTCCTGTTCAGAGGCTATCTGAAAGCCTAATAAAACTTCTAATTCCGTTTCATTTGGGGTAATATAATCAGCTAAAGCAAGCAGCTGAGGTGTCAAATGCTGTGCTGGAGCTGGATTCAATATCGTTTTCACACCATGCTGTTTCGCAATCGAAAGAACGTATTGAACCGTTTCAAGCGGAATTTCCAATTGCACAAGCAAAACCTTCGCTTGTGCAATGATTTGTTCGATTCTTTTTGTGATTCGATTAGATGTAAAACTATAATTCGCACCGGGAATAACGGTTATACAATTATCACTTTCGGTATGAAAAATAGAAGCAACACCAGTCGCTGCATTTGGGATTCTTTCAATATGTTCTGTATCGACTTTATAATGATGAAGCTGGTCTAAAATGGCATCACTAAACGAATCTTCGCCTACCGCTCCGACCATTTTCACGTCCCCGCCTAATTTGGCAATGCCGACGGCCTGGTTAGCCCCCTTTCCCCCTGGTAAATAATAAATACTTTCTCCAAGGATTGTTTCTCCCAGCTTCGGCATTCTTTTTGCCGAAATGACCATATCCATATTTAAACTGCCCACTACCACAATCGTTTGATTCACTTTGACCACCTGTCCATTTTTATTTGTATCCAAAGTTAGATTCTAACTCGATGACTAAGCCATCGCTTTTTCTTGTTTCTTTGCTTCCTGGCGCTCCTCTTTAAGCAGTATACCGCCGAGTAAACCAATCATTGAAAATAAGACTGGAATGATAAACCCATAGTGGTAGCCGACATAAATCGGGGCCGCTTGGAAATGATCCAATACTTTACCAAAAACGCTTGGAAGAAGCACCGCACTTAAAAAACCGCCTGTATTTGCAAATCCTGAAACAAAGCCGACATCCTTCACATGGAAGGATTGACGAACAACGGCAAAGGTTAACGGATTGGATCCGTGACAAAAGCCAATGAAAAAGAAGAGTGGGATAATCACGGAAATTGGGGGCTTCCCGCTAAACAGCAGAAGTACAACCCAACAGCAAAAGGTAGCAAACTGGGCTACCAAATACGGGCGCTTGATTGTCCCTAGCCTTTTGGCCAGCCAGCCTATGAATGGCGATCCCACGATGGCACCAATAAACCCAATCATAATAAGTTGGCTCGCATCTGACCGCGTCATTCCATACATATGCATCCCATATGGAACGGCCCATGAGCCGATAAAGCCGACAAAAGTGCCGACAATACCAAAATGGCAAAAAAATGTTGCCCAAGCTTGCCTACTCGTTAAGACGCGCCTCAATAATACAGTCGTCTTTTCTTGCTTCGGCTGTTGTTTTCGCATTGTTCCCTTTGAAGGGGCTTCTGCTTTAAACAATTGCTTTGGCTTATGAACAAGAAGATAGTACTGAATCGCTACTGATACACACAGAACGATCCCTGTTGTCAAAAATGGGCCACGCCAGCCCCATGCGGTGATCCACTCTGAAAAAGGCAGCGTCGCCAGCAAGAAGCCGAGGCTCCCAGCCATCCCCGCTATCCCAATTAAGCCAACAAATTCATTCCCTTTAAACCAAATACTTAATATTAAAACTAAATTCACCCATATAGCCGCATCCCCCATCCCTACCAGTAATCTGGCAAGCAGAAGCACATATTCATGGCCGGCCATGCTGTAAATCAAGGTGCCTAAACCATTAAGCAATGTTCCCATAATAAGAAACAAATTGGGCCCAAAACGATCAGACAGAATGCCAATCGGGATTTGCAAACTGGCATAGGCCAAAAATTGAATACTCGTTAATAGACCAATCGTGGAAGCCGTTAAACTAAAATCCTTCATCAATTGATCTGTAATTAATCCTGGTGCTGTTCTTTGACTCACGATGACGCAATAAATAAACAACACCGCAGCAAAGACAACCCATCTGTATTTGCTATTTTGTTTGTTCAATGATTTCATCCTTTATTGCTTAAAATTATTTTTCTATTATACTCTTTATTTTTCGAGTGTCGAATTTTTCTATACCTTTTTGCTTCAAAAAAACACAGATCACATGTTAAGTTGTGATCTGTGATGAGCGTTGGTTTATTCTAATGCCAGTTCCCTGCTTTGTATTCGCCTTTTCTAAACGGCAGCCACCAGTTCCATTTTCCAAATAGCTTCATTAAGCTAGGGACGAGCAAGAGTCGGATGATAGTTGCATCAATCGCGACTGCAATGGCGATCCCAACCCCAATTTGCTTTACCGGCATAACATCTGTAAAGGCAAAGGCCCCCGTTAAAACAATCATGATGAGAGCAGCAGAGGTAATAATTTTACTCGTATTCGCAAGCCCTTCTACCGTTGCGCGGTCATTGTCAAATGAATTAGCATACTCTTCTTGCATTCGCGAAATCAGAAAAACTTCATAATCCATACTTAAGCCGAATACAAGACTAAAGACAAGAACTGGTATGATCAGTGCAATCGTCCCGGCTGACAAACCGAAATGTCCGTACTGAAAAATGTATACAAGAGCCCCGAATGTTGCAGCCAAGCCAATAATATTCATTAAAATGGCTTTAATCGGGATTAATATTGACCTAAAGGCTAACAGAAGAATAAAGAAGGTCGAAACGATAATAACGGTTAATACGAGCCAAATTTTATTCGAAATTTCATCAAAGATTTCTTGGTTGAACTTCGGCTGGCCCCCAATTAAAAGATCAAACTCTGTTTCCTTTTCAGCCAGGTTCCGAACCCAATCCTGCGCCTTATTAGAACTGCCGGAAGCATTTAACGTAAGCGGAATAAACAGCTGATTCTTCTGAATAAATGATTCAGCTATTGGCTTTAGCTGGGCCTCCATTTCAGGTACCGCCAATGCTTGTTCCCATTCCTCAGGCGTGCTAATTCCACTTAACGTGAAAATGGTTTTTACTTCATCGACAAGCGGGTCAGTGGATAGCTCCTGTTCTAATTTCTTGATTTGCTCAAGGCCATCCGTATCCTCCCATCCATTTTGGCGTGTAGCGACAAGGAATACGGAGGCTTTTTTCCCGAGCCCAAATTCATCTTCAAGCCATTCATAGGCTTGACGAGAATCATAGGAAGCAGGCAAGGAATCGATTTTCGGGATTGTTAATGTCATGTTTTTTACCGGGATAATGGCAATTCCTAATAAAAGGACAGCAACGATAGTGATGATTACCGGACGCTTAATCACTTCATTTGCGAATACGCGCCAGCGGTCTGCACCGTTCAGATTGACTTTTATCACTTGCCACTTATCAATTCGATCCCCTAACACAATTAAAACAGATGGCAGCAATGTCACAGAGGTCAAAACCGCCAGCGCCACAACAATCATGCCGCCAATCGCGATATTTTGAAAAATCTCCACTTCGATGAACATCATGGCACCCAGCCCGATAAACACACAAAGAGCTGAAAAAATAACTGAACGCCCAGCCGTTCGAATCGTCTTGGAGATCGCTTCGAATAGGTTTGACTTCTTTCGTTCCTCTCGATAACGGCTAATAAAAAGCAAGGCAAAATCAATGCTAAGCGCGAGCCCAAGCATCGGAATAATATTCATGACAAATATGGAAAGATCCACATGCCCGCCTAAAATTGTTAATATACCAAATGAAACAATGATGGTTGTGATCCCGATAATAAGCGGGATGGCTGAGGCAGCGACCGTTCCAAAGGCAAACAAGAGAACGATGACCGCAATCGGAAGTCCAATCGCCTCGGCAATCATTAAGTCTCGTTGACTAGCTGTATTAATATCCTTCGAAATCGCGGGAGCCCCCGTCAAGATGATTCCTTTTTCATCATTAATCGTGTTCCGGATATCTGCTACTACTTTAGACATATCTTTATTTTTATCAGCGAAATGGAGAATCGCGTAGGATAAATCGTTCTTATACAAGGTTTTATCCTCTAATGGCGATATCACGTCAGAGGCAACGTCCCTTTCGTTGACCTTTTTAATGGTAGATGCAATCTTTTCATCACTAACTTTTTTGAAAACAAGAAACATCGTCTCCCCCGGCACATCAAATGTGTCCGCGGCGATTTCCATCACCTCCGCATGTTCACTATTCATGCGAAACCCATCCCCATGCAGCATCGATGGAAGACGTATCGCGTAAAACGCCATAATAACAGCCACAATTACCCAAGCTACAATAATGGATTTATAAGCTTTCGTAACAAACCGCGCTAGTGTCCACATACTCTTTCCCCTCACTATGTACGATTACTTTTTCTACTCCTCTAGTGTAGCGGAATTGGGGGAAATTGTCTCTAATGACTGCTGTTTTTTTGGTGGCGCTGGGGACGCGTGTGCTATGAGGTCATGACTACCGTTTTTTTGGGGATGTCGGCAAAACGCAGGCCATGAACAGTTCATGACTACCGTTTTATTAGGGGAGTCGACCAAACGCGAGCCATGAACAAAAAAACCTGCCACTATCCATTTCAGAGGTCAGGTTTTCATTCCATTGGAATCGTTTTCATACCCACGCCAAAAAACTTATGTCCAGCTAGACTCATGTCCTCCTGTTTCAAGACGCTTCATAAATTCTTCGGCGGCGCTGTAGCCTTGTTGCTTTAAATACCAGTTATTAGCGGCTGCTTCAATTAGTCCTGCCACATCGCGTCCGGGCTGGAGCTGGATTTGAATATGCGGAATTTGAACGCCCATGTACTCTGTGAATTTCGATTCTAGTTCTAATTCGTTATTCAGGGAATTATCCTTCCATTTCGTCAATTCAATATCAAGTGCAATCCGGGACTCTTCTTGAAAGGCCTTCCGTCCATATAGTCGGACGACATTCAATAACCCGATG
This sequence comes from Cytobacillus depressus, assembly GCF_008923245.1. Lineage (GTDB taxonomy): Bacteria > Bacillota > Bacilli > Bacillales > Cytobacillaceae > Cytobacillus > Cytobacillus depressus. The sequence goes on along the minus strand of NZ_WBOS01000008.1, from coordinate 53,325 downwards.
CTGCGCAATGCTAGAAATTCCTTATTCATTTCATTATGAGTACCGAGAAGCGTTCGCGGGCTAAGCTTTTTTAGCACTACGATATCGTCAGCAATGAGGCGGTGCCCCCTGCCAATTAAAGTGTGTGCGGTCTCGCTTTTTCCTACTCCTGATTTGCCGCGCAGTAAAATGCCGATACCGGAAACATTTACGCAGACACCATGGACAGCAATTTCTTCTGCCAATGTTTTGACCATAAAGGCATCAATTTTTGCAATGAACTCGTTAGTGGGTTCTCGCGTTTGCAGCAATGGAATGTTCTCTTCCCTGCAGTTTTGGACCAAATGATCAGGTCGATCCTCGTGTGCTGTCACAATAATACAAGGAGGATTGTATTTCACAATATTACGTACACGTTGCTTGCGTTCGCTATCGGTTAATGTCTGTAAATAATTGACTTCATGTTTGCCGAGAACTTGAACTTGTTCCATTGGCAGGAAATCAAAGTAGTCAATAAATTCCAATCCAGGACGTTTTGTCTTTGGTGCGGTGACCGTCCGCTGAAGCTGATCCTCTCCGGCTAACACTTCTAATGAAAACTTCTGAACTAATTGTTCGACCGTAATTGATTTTTCGCTCATACACGCTCCCTCCTTTTTCTAAATCCTTTAGTTTATGTATGCGATGAGTTAAGGAAGAATGTATATTAAAGATTTTCTTCCTATAAAATTTAAAAAGTACGGTTCTGAATGTTTCAAATTCTATTTTTCCTATCATACTAATTCCTCACAAAAGTAACAACACTATTTTGGAATATTTAATAAAGTTGTAAAATTTACAGTTTCTCTTTTATCTTTTTTAGCGATATCCGTTTTATTTCATTATGTTAACATAACAATATCGGGGTGCTTTTTACAATAAAAAAAGACCAAAATGACATTCAATCCATCACTTTGGTCTTACTACACTCCTAATATCTCCCTTATATCCTCTTCCGTTAAAACCGACTGCTTGCCGTCCTTAGAATCAATAACTTCCTCTATTAAATGGCGCTTTTTTTCTTGCAGTTCATTTACTTTTTCTTCAATGGTGCCGCGCGCGATGAGCTTAATAACTCGAACAGCCTTCGTTTGTCCGATGCGATGAGCACGGTCTGCTGCTTGTTCCTCGACAGCAGGATTCCACCATAAGTCGTATAAAATCACCGTGTCGGCACCAGTCAAGTTCAGGCCTGTGCCGCCTGCTTTTAAGGAAATCAGGAAAAAGTGGCGTTCCCCAGCATTGAACCGTTCGCATAAATTCACACGCTCCGAAGACTGTGTCTCGCCATCAAGGTAGAAAAATGGCAGCCCTTGTCTCTCTAGTTCTCTGCCAATGATGGTCAGCATTTTTGTAAACTGGGAGAAAATCAGCACTCTTCTGCCTGCAAACACGGATTCCTCAATAATTTGCTTTAATTGCTCAAACTTCGCTGAGGTGCCTTTATAGCCATCTACAAATAAAGCTGGGTGGCAGCAAATTTGTCTTAACCGCGTTAAGCCGGCCAGAATACGAATACGATTTTTCCGAAGAGTGTTCTTATCCAAATGCTTGAGCGTGTCATGCCGAAGCTTTGCCAAATAGGCGGCATATAGCTTTTTCTGGTCTGGGAGCAGCTCCACAAAACTGACACTCTCGCTTTTTTCTGGCAGCTCGGCAAGCACATCCTCCTTCAGCCTGCGAAGCAGAAACGGGCGGATTCGCCTTGCAATCACCTTGTTTGACAAATAACTATATTCCCTTAATCCCATGAATAGCTCTGGAAAAACAACGTGAAAAATAGACCAAAGCTCCTCCAGCGAGTTTTCAACAGGTGTCCCGGTAAGAGCGAATCGATGTTGTGCCTTAATTCGTTTCACTGCCCTCGCCGTTTGGGTTAGAGGATTTTTAAAGGCTTGCGCTTCATCGAAAAACACGGTATGGAACGACTGCTGCTCATACCAGTTCATATCCCGGCGCAGCAATGGATAAGACGTAATCACGACATCCATATCCATTACAGCCTTCTGTAATTGCATTCTCTCTGCTTTCGTGCCATCAACAACAATAGCCTCTACATCTGGAGCAAACTTCATGAATTCGCGTAGCCAGTTATAGGTTAGGGAAGATGGGCAGACAATCAGAATAGGCCTATTTTTATGACGGATTTCTTGAAGCTCTGAGACAATAAACGCAATACTTTGCAGCGTTTTTCCCAATCCCATATCATCAGCGAGTATCCCGCCGAATCCATAGCTGGCTAAAGTTTTCATCCATTTAAAGCCGTATTTTTGATAGTCGCGCAAAATTGGCATTAAACGCACTGGAATCTCATATTCCAAACGGTCTGGATGGTGGATTTCACTCAGAAACTGCCTAAAGGATTCCTCTAATAGAAAAGCATCACTGCTATCAACCGAATCCAATAAGCGAAGCCCCTGAATAATCGGCATATTCAAGCCGCTCTCTAAATCTTCCTGTTGAACTGGAACGGCCTGAAGAAAACGTTGAATCTCTTCAAGCTCCCTCGTCTCCAAGGAAAACAGTGATCCATTTTGCAGACGATAATATTTTCGCTTTTCCTCCAGCGCCTGTAATATTCCCCGGATTTCCTGTTCTGAAATGCCATCCATTGTAAATTTGAATTCCAGCCAATTCGTCCGTTCCTTTTTAACTTTCACTCTAATTTGCGGACGAGTATTCTCCCGGAAAATTTGATTTCTGATCGCTGTTGTTGCATAGATTTGCACAAGCTTTTGTAGCTTGGGGACGGTATGATACAAGAATTCATACTCCAGCTCTTCATTATGCAGGAAATAGCCCCCGTCCGTCTTCGCAAATGAGCTGTCCTCCATCAGCTGCAAAATCGCCTCTTCCTTCATAGCATCCCTTATCAGCATCGTACCAGCTGGAAGCTCCCTACCTTCTAACGGATTGATAACGATATTTTCATAGTGAAACTCTAATCCAGCTAGCAAGCGATTTTTCACCCGATCCAAGTAAAGCTTCGCGATTAACGGCGCCTTCATCAGCCGATTCGAAATTGCTTCGGAAATATGCACATTTCCAAGCTTTCTCAGTCCAGGAACGACCTTTTCCAGAAAAAAATCAATTTGTTCTACTTCAATCGGAATTTGATTCGCTTTTGAAGCATCCAGCATTTTCTTTAATTCAGCTAGTCGCCTTCCGTCCTCATCAGTTAGCTGAATGACTTTCCCTCCGCTTAATACAATTCGATAAGCATCGATAATAATTAAATGGTCCAAGCCGCTAATCTTCAATTGAAAGCCTTGGTCATCTTTTTCGGTAAAATCAAAATGCAGTGGTAGCCGCTCTTTCGATATCTGAAAGCCTTCAAACATCAAGCCATTATATGCGAGCTTTACGGATGGCGCCTTTTGAAGCAACGGCAGAAGCCGCTCCCAAGAAGAAGGCGGAATGAGCAGCAGCTGAGATTCATCTAATCGGCCCTGAGACGCCTGTACATTTTCATCTTGGGCTACTTGATTAAGCTGCTGAATCACCCGGTCTGCTTCCTTCTGAAAACAATGTATACGAGGGTCGTACGTAAATATATTTGAAAGCTTACAGGAATGCCCTTCCTTCACTTGCTCCAAAAATTTGCGAATAGGCTGCACAGGAACAGGCCCCACCTTGATTTCAATACCCATCATCAGCTGCCCTTTGTCTATCTCCACAGGCTTGCATGTAAACTCCGCCGCAATGACTTGTCGATTTTCAAAATAAACCTGCTGCCCGCTTGAACGGACAGGCTGATCATCGAAAATGGTCAGCAACTCTTCTGTCAGAGCATTTTCAATGGGAGGATTTGAAATCAGCGGCGCCTCTTGACGTTGCTGTTCGTGAATTGCCAGCAAAACAGCTGCAACATGCTGACAAGAATGTTTAACTGATGCGAGTGAAGGGCAACTGCATGCAGTCAGAAGTTCACCGTCCTCATCGCTTTTAATGGTGACATGGAAATCTTCTATCCCCTTCACCGTTGCCTTGCAGCTTTGCGAACTGTACTGTTCAATGCTTACTTTTCCCGCTCGATAAAAAGAATCCCCTCTTTTGAAGGAGACCGCACCACATATGTCTTTAATGATTTTTTGATTCAACTGGATATCCATATGGGATCTCCTTCCTAAAGGATCTCGTTCACTATTATTATCATACTTTGCATTGATCCCTAAAGTTAAAAAAACTTGGCTTTCGCCAGTCTTTTTTGGTGAAGGCCTTAGTTTTTCTTATGCGATATTTTGAGCAGATATTAAATCTCAATTTTAATTATACTTTAGTGCGCAAATAAACTTAAACTTTCATGCTAGCCAAAAAAAAGACGAGAGCTTCCTCTCGCCAATTAAATCACCAGTCTTATCACATTCCCAGCCGGATCATGTGTTATAAATTCACCAGCCTCTTCCTTAACCGGTGCACCAATTTCCTGCAATTGCTTCAGTACATTATCTCTTGCCTCCTTGTTAGGGAAAACAAGTGTGTACCACTTTAAGCCGACACTATTTTCTGGGGGTGTCGGTGCGCCCGTTCCTTGCCAAGTATTAATAGCAATATGATGATGGTAGCCACCTGTTGAGAGGAAAGCAGCCTGCGGATAGTAGCTCACCGTCTGGAAGCCAAGCCCTTTCGTATAGAATTCCTCTGCTTTGTGAAGATCTCCGACATGAAGGTGAATATGTCCCATCAACGTATCCACTGGCAAACCAGTCCACTCAGCATCACTTTCAGCCAAAATTCCTTCCCCATCGAGCTGAACGGTTGCCATGTCCACGAGCCCATTCTTCCAATTCCACTTTTCAGCTGGGCGGTCACAATAGACCTCGATCCCATTGCCATCAGGATCATTCAAATACAAAGCTTCACTTACATAATGATCTGCTGCTCCGAATCTGTATCCAGTCTGTAGCAAATGCCGTAAAAAGACGGATAAATCTGCTCGGCTTGGCAGCAAGATGGCAAAGTGATATAAGCCTGACGTACGCTCCGTTTTCGGAATGACATCTGCCGGCTGCTCTAGTGTCACTAACGGCGTTTTTCCATCTGCCGTTAACACTGCTTTACGATCTGCTTTTTCTAATATTTTGAAGCCTATCATCTTTTCGTAAAAATCACTGGCTAAATGCAAGTCTTTGACTTTAATGTTGACCTCTCCAACATATACATTTGGCTCTTTATGGAATATGCTCATGTGAATTCCCCCTTTATATATACGGATAAATATTAGTATACGCCTTAATAAGATTTAATTTTCGAATCGATTTTATCTCGAATTAAAGATATGTTTTTTTAAACCATTTGTAAAGAAAAATAAAGAGGACTTTCATCCTCCATGCTTTAATTCATCATTTGCTTCACTAATTCTCGATTGCGCTTCTTAAACACTTCATTATGAGAGGAAACCATTCCTGCTTTAAAGGCATTGGGGTCAATAAATTGCTTTGCTTTGTTGACCGCATTAGCCGCATCTTGAAAGGCGCCGGCAATTAAATTTAATTTCCCTTCATGCATAAGAATATCTCCAGCCGCATACAGCCCTGCAACCGAGGATTCGCTGTTTGCACTTCCGGCGATATAATCATTGTCTGCTACTTTAATAGGCAGCTCACTGTTTTTAAGCAAGGCTGTATCCCGCTCATACCCATGATTAATGATCACTTCATCGATAGCTATGGATGAAACCTCTCCTGTTTGATGATTAGTCAGTTCGACCCGTTCTATTTCTGTATGGTTCCTACCGGCAATAAGCTTCGTAATAGAAGATTGAAAGAAACATTGTACGGAGCTGTTCAAAAGCTGCGTAACTTGCGCTTCATGACCGGATAGCGCATCCTTCCGATACGTTAAATAAACCTTTTTGGCGACAGGCTCCAATTCATTTGCCCAGTCAATTGCTGAGTTGCCTCCGCCAGAAATAATGACTGTTTTATTCTTAAAATGCTTTAAAGATTTGACGGTGTAATTTAAATTCGACACTTCAAATCTCTCAGCCCCTTCGATTTCTAGCTTTTGGGGATTTAATATGCCGCTTCCGACCGCAATGATTACTGTTTTGGAAAAATGCCTTTGCCCAGAAGAAGTATGTAAGACAAATATCCCAGCTTCATTTCGTGTGATAGATTCTACCTTTTCATTTAGCACGACCTCTGGGTTAAACGTTAATCCTTGCTCAACAAGCTGTGTAATTAATTTCGCTCCTGGAATCGGCGTCAGCCCGCCCACATCCCAGATCATCTTTTCCGGATAGACGTGGACTTTCCCCCCTAGTTGCGGCTGATACTCAATCAGCTTCGTTTTCATTTCCCGAAGCCCGCTGTAAAAAGCCGAATAAAGGCCAGCTGGCCCCCCTCCAATGACTGTCACATCAAATAATTCTTGCTCACCCATTCCCGTTCACTCCTTATAGATCAAATTCGCCTTGGCGTATTTGTGCCCAGATTTTTATCGAGCTCGCTCGATAAATTCCATTAAAAAATCTGAGGCATCCGCCGGAGGCTTAACTTTATTCAGCGGTAGTTTAACTCCCCATGATTGAATAGCTTTTTTTGCACTCGTCATCTTACCTCTATGGAGATTGAAAACTAGCTGAATAAAGTTATTGAAAATGATTATCATTATTATTTAATCGTTGACAATGGAAAAATTGAACATTATAGTTATGATTATAGTGACATTGATAATCATTATCAATAAAAACTTCTAACTTTTATGAAATGGAGGGCGCAAATGGTCCGCTTATATACAGAAGACTTAAGTATTGGCTATGAGGAACGGCTCATTGTTAAGGAGCTTTCCGTAAAGATTCCTGATAAAAAAATCACGACGATCATTGGACCGAATGGCTGTGGTAAATCTACTCTATTGAAGGCGATCACCCGCATTATTTCTCATCAATCCGGTACAGTGATTTTGGATGGCGGGGATATTTCAAAGGAAAATACAAAGCTGCTCGCGAAAAAAATGGCGATCCTTCCACAAACACCTGAAAGCGCAAGAGGATTAACCGTTGGCGAGCTTGTATCTTATGGCCGTTTTCCTTATCAAAAGGGCTTTGGCCGTCTAACACCAAAAGATTATGAAGTCATTGATTGGGCACTTGAAGTGACCGGGACATTCGAGTTTAAATTTCGCCCTGTAGATGCGCTCTCAGGAGGTCAGCGCCAACGTGTATGGATTGCGATGGCACTGGCACAAGAGACGGAAATTATCTTTCTTGATGAACCGACTACATATTTAGATATGGCTCATCAGCTAGAAGTATTGGAGCTTTTGCAAAAACTCAATCAAGAACAGGAACGGACGATTGTGATGGTGCTTCACGATTTAAATCAGGCAGCCCGCTTTGCCGACTTTATTATTGCATTAAAGGACGGAGAAATCGTAAAGGCTGGGGATTGCGAAGAAGTCATTCATCCTAACGTCCTCGAGCAAGTTTTCCATATTGATGCTGAAATCGGGCGGGATCCGCGCACAAACAAGCCAATGTGTTTGACCTACAACTTACTTAAAGGAGAAAAATAACCAATGAAAAAAATATTCATCCCCTTCTTACTACTGTGTGTACTTATGATTAGTGCCTGCAGCAGTAAAACAGAACAGCAAAAAAGTGCTCCAAAAACTGATGAAAAGAAAACAGAAACAATTACCTATCAATCTGAAAATGGACCAGTTGAAGCCCCTGCTCATCCGAAACGTGTCATCGTTCTTTCCTCTTTCGCGGGTAACGTTATGGCGTTAGATGTAAACCTTGTCGGAGTCGATTCATGGTCAAAAATGAATCCGCGTTTTGATTCAAAATTAAAAGACGTGGCGGAAGTGTCTGATGAAAGCTTAGAGAAAATCATTGAATTAGATCCAGACTTAATCATCGGATTATCTAATATTAAAAACATTGATAAATTAAACGAAATTGCTCCAACCGTTACTTATACATACGGGAAAGTAGATTATTTAACACAACACTTAGAGATTGGCAAACTATTAAATAAAGAAAAAGAAGCTCAAGCTTGGATTGACGATTTCAAAAAACGTGCCCAAACAGCTGGCGAGGAAATTAAAGCGAAAATTGGTGCAGACGCAACCGTTTCTGTCATTGAAAACTTTGACAAGCAGCTTTATGTATACGGCGATAACTGGGGTCGCGGTACAGAAATTCTTTATCAAGAAATGAAATTAAATATGCCTGAAAAAGTGATAGAAACGGCGTTTAAGGACGGATACTATGCCTTATCTTTAGAAGTTCTCCCTGAGTTCGCCGGAGATTATTTAATCATTAGCAAGAACAGTGAAACAGATAACTCATTCCAAGAAACAGATACGTACAAAAACATTCCAGCTGTCAAAAATAATCATGTATATGAAGCTAATATGAAAGAGTTCTATTTCAATGATCCGATCACACTCGATTATCAATTAGACTTTTTTAAGAAAAGCTTTCTAGGTAACTAATTATACGAAGAAGGAATTCTAATTCGGAGGATTCCTTTTCTTCATTTATTAATAGGAAAAGTGAGATAAGATGACAAAAGACAATCAACCTACCATTCCATTTATAGTGAAACTAATAGCAGGAATTCTTGCCTTTGTTTGTATGTTTATAGCTGCGATGGTATTCGGAGCTGCAGACACCTCAGTAAAAGATGTATGGCTCGCCCTTACTTCCCAGGCAACAGGCGATAAATTGTCCATCATCCGTGAAATTCGTCTTCCTCGTGAGGTGGCGGCCATTGTTGTTGGTGCGGCACTGGCTGTTTCTGGTGCCATTATGCAAGGAATGACTAGAAATCCGCTTGCTGACCCGGGTTTACTCGGGTTAACAGCTGGCGCGAATGCCGCCCTCGCTTTGACTATTGCCTTTATCCCTTCTGCCAATTACTTCGGAATCATGATTGCGTGTTTCATTGGTGCGGCTGGCGGTGCGGTGATGGTTTTTAGTATGGGAGCGATGAAAAAAGGCGGATTTTCTCCTTTTCGCATCGTGTTAGCAGGGGCTGCAGTTTCTGCCTTCCTACACGCCATCGCGGAGGGAGTTGGCATTTATTTCAAGATTTCTAAAGAGGTATCGATGTGGACTGCAGGCGGCATCATCGGAACTTCATGGAGCCAGCTGCAGACCATCATCCCCTTCATCACAATTGGCATACTCATGTCTCTTTTCCTCGCCAGGCAGCTCACCATTTTGAGCTTGAGTGAGGAAGTGGCTGTCGGGTTAGGTCAAAAGACATCACAAATTAAAACCATTTTATTTATTGTAATCATTCTTCTCGCTGGTGCGTCCGTAGCACTTGTTGGGAACATGGCATTCATTGGACTCATGGTTCCGCATATCGTCCGGGCGATCGTCGGAACGGATTATCGCTATATCCTGCCCATGTCAGCCATTACGGGAGCAACCTTTATGTTATTTGCCGACACACTTGGACGTACGATCAATTCACCGTATGAGACACCTGTTGCCGCCATTGTGGCAATGATCGGGCTACCATTCTTCCTCTTCATCGTACGGAAAGGAGGGAAAGCATTCTCATGATCCATCCGGCATTAGTAAGAAAACAACGAATGATTTTGTCCATTTTATTTGCACTCATTATTTTAACCATCTTTATTGGTATGGGATTGGGTTACTCTTCACTCTCCTATGATCGACTTATCCCAACGTTATTAGGTCAGGGGACATTTAAAGAAGAGTTTGTGCTATTTTCCATACGGCTGCCGCGGATGGTTATCACATTGCTGGCAGGAATGGCTTTAGCCTTATCCGGCGCCATTTTACAAGGCATCACCCGCAATGATTTAGCTGATCCGGGGATTGTCGGAATTAATTCTGGAGCGGGAGTGGCCATTGCTGTCTTCTTTTTATTTTTTCCGATTAAGGCGGGCTCATTTGTTTATTTGCTGCCACTTGTCGCTTTTCTCGGGGCTTTACTCACTGCTGGCTTGATTTATTTGTTTGCTTATAACAGAAGCTCTGGCCTGCAGCCCGTCAAACTCGTTCTCACTGGAGTCGGCTTCTCCATGGCGCTTTCCGGTATCATGATTGTACTCATTTCATCGGCCGAACGGGAAAAAGTAGATTTTATTGCCAAGTGGCTGGTCGGGAATATTTGGGGTACAGACTGGCCTTTTATTTGGGCCATTCTTCCGTGGCTCACGATTCTTATTCCTTTTACATTGTATAAAGCCAATCGCTTAAATCTACTTAGCTTAAGCGAACCAGTAGCCATTGGCGTCGGCGTGTCTATTGAAAAGGAGCGGATTATCCTGCTTTTAACAGCAGTCTCTCTTGCGGCCTCCGCCGTTTCAGTCACAGGAGGAATCGCTTTTATCGGGCTCATGGCCCCGCATATAGCGAAAGCTTTAGTCGGACCGAGAAATCAATTATTCCTCCCTATCGCCATATTCATTGGCGGATGGCTGCTCCTTCTCGCCGACACAATCGGCCGGAATCTCGTTGATCCTGCTGGCATTCCTGCCGGGATTGTCGTAGCGTTAATTGGGGCGCCGTATTTTATGTATTTGCTAATGAGGAAATAAAAACGAAAAATCCCCTTGAGGTATGAAGTCTCAAGGGTTTTTGATTTTTTTTAATACTCCAAACTTCTGTCATAGTAGATGCATTTGATGGAATCAAGCAAAACCTGTTTAGTGGCTATCATATCTACTTTTTCCATGAATTCACTTCGAATCAGATGCATTAATGGCTGTTTAACCTCATAAAGGTGTTCAAAAGCTTCGATTACCTTCTGATCCCATTCCTCTGAGTAATTAAGGAGATCATCTGGATAAACCTTTTTCCTGTCCGTTCCATCTTCTAGAATACATTCAAAGGGTTCATCGACATTCAAAGAGCCATAATCATCCGTTAATTGCTCCCCTGGGTAAATGTCCCGAACAGCTACTTCAAATTCATAAGCTGTACCCATACAGTTAGCATGAAAACTATGATTCACATACCTACCGAGGTCCCAGCATAGAATATATTTTCCTTCTTGATTGCGATAGGAGTATTTCTTAATGAGTTCTTTCCTGGATTTATCTAAATTTTTAACATAGTTGGGCTCTAATATTTGATCAAGATCATCCAATGCCCATGTTATTGTCCCCTTCGGAATAAATTCAGTCGCAAAGACGCCAAATCCTATCTGCTCATTAATAAAGCGCAGTTCTGTATGTGGATGAATCATACCCATTATTCCCCTTTGTTTAATTGGTTTTATCCTTAAGATATGCAAAGGACGTTTGTTTGTTGATTTATTAAATGTTTATATGCTGCCGTACCAAAAAAGGCAAAAAGATAAGCCCCCTAAGCAAATATACTTTTGGGAGCTTACCTAAGAGCTATTAAACTATATTTATATTAACAACATCGGACAATAGATTAATTAACAGTTTCTGCTTTCTTGTTCTTTTCTATATATGGAAGAGGCTCTTCTTTCAAGAAACGTCTCAATACATTCTCCGTTAAGCGAGAAATATTGTTGTCGTAATTATCGTGGGATAGACTTCCACAATAAGCAATGGAGGCAGTTGAGAATACTGCTCCGCCATTTGGAGTCGCATAGTAAACCATATCCGCTCTTACCCTCGGATTCTCTTCCCCACCAAGCCCAGGTATATTAAAGTACAATTCCTCTGCTACAGGCACATACACATTTGTATGTCCTTCCGAAGCAGCGATAATTACAGCATGGGAAGGTGTTCCTAAATCTTCATCGTAAATATCCAGTTCTAATCCAGCGGCGCCTCCACCAACTAGGCCGAAGTCACCTAGCTTTTCATCCTTGCTAATACCTTCGAAGATCCAATCTAATTCAGGAGTATGGCTGTCTTCCGTTCTTCGGTAGTAAGAAGAAACTTCAAAACCCTCAGCCACATAGCCTACGCCACACACCTTCTGTGGAGCCCTTCCGCGATGTTTCCAAATGCTCCCTTGCTCTCCAGTAATACTTAAATGGATTTCACCCGGCTTAGATTTCCAGCCTTGGTTTCCGTAATTCTTCCTTACCTCCATCAGATTTGGATTGTTTGGATCAAAGGTAACAACCCAATAGAAACCATTGGAGCCCATATACATAAAGCGTCCGCCATTAGCCTGGAAGTCCTCAACCGCATCTAACATTGGACCGGAGTAATATTCAGGATGGGATCCTGTAATGGCTACACGGTAGTGGCTTAACAGCTCATATCCTTCGAAATGAAGATCCTGATCTGTAATGACATCAAAGTCAATGTCCTTTTCAGTCAGCCAGTCAACTAAGTGTAAATCCGCATTAAATTGCCATAATGAAGGCGATAAATTATGACGGTATTTTGGCCTCATATTTAAAATTGGACGTAAGCTTGACGAGAAGCAAACTCCAGATCCATCATTATGATGGTCATATGTGGATAAACCAAATTCCGCGTGTTCACCTAAATACATATCTTCCTGTTGAACGACTGGGGCTCTTCCGAACATGAGCTGTGCAAGTGGAATGTCTTGGAAGCGGTTGTTTGCGTATGCTAAGTAGCTAGCAGTTGGGATAATGAGAGCCGTTTTTGCTGTTGGCTTTCCTTTCTTCGGTCTAACGAAGAACACAATATAATCCTCGTCCTCTCCTGCATATACATGTGCTGCATATACACCGCTCTTTAAGTTACCAGGGACTGTCCACTCAAAATCAACGTCCCATTTTGCATCTGTCATATCATCATCGTGGAAGTGAATCGCTCCATATTGTTCTGGGGCATGAGTAAAGTTTTGCTCCTCAGATGTCCAGTTATAGCCTGTCATAGCACGAGAGGGATGGTTGACTGCTTCACCATGGATTTGGTTTGTTCCCTTATCATAAACCTTTTCAAGCTCCTTGAAGCCCTTCTTCGTAATCCCTTCAGCAAAGTCCCAAGCAGCTACTACACGGTCTCCTGAAGGGTTTTCAATCCATTCTGACATTTCTTCTTTAGTTAAGGCTGCATTCGCCATACGCGGGCGATCAATTTTCCCATTATACCGCCATATAACCTTATGGCTGCTGTCTGTTTTTTGGAAAACACTCGCGATAATAAATGGCGCTTCATTTGCTGCTTGGGGCTGAATTTTAACCTCTTTTTCAGTGCTCACATTCATCTTTTCGGCGCCGTATGGAAGAGAGAATCTTCCGTTTGTTTTAGTAATTACCGATTCCTGGATTACTGTGATTTTTCCAGTTTCTGCATTATATGAGCAGCTTGCGAAATACCAAGTGCTTGCAATTAATGGCTCGTTCGTGCTAACCTTCTCAATATTTCCGTTTCCATCCCCTATCCATAAAGCGAGACAGCCTTTTTCGTCAATAAATAATCCGTAGCCTGAATTTTGATTAGGCGACCATTTAGTGAGGATTCCTTGAACGCCTAATTCAGGTGTTGTTGGGTAAATCATTGCTTGCAAAGAGAAACTCTTAACGCTCTCAAAATGCTTTTGATTGTCAAATTTAATGTAAGATCCCATATGTATGGCTTGCTTTCTGCCATCATACTCTTTATTTACATCCGCATCTACGCTATAAATCTTTACTCCGGGACCTTCGGGATTGGAATCCCCATGAACGAGGTGTACGATTTCAGTTTTATATTTTTTTTGATCACTGCTTACCATAAACTTAATTTTTTGACTAGGCTGAACACTTAATCGATCTGTATATCCTGTGATTGCCAATAGAATCCTCTCCTTTTACTAGTAAATTTTTAATCTATTAAACCATGCTTCTTTAGTCTTTTTAGGAACAAGGCATGCTCAGCTTTTTCACGAGTATTAAAGCATTGATCCTTAAAAACTTTGTATGGGACGCCGCGCTTTCCTGGGTGTTCACCTAAACACCATTCCTGATGAGGCTTCGTACAAATAATCAAATCTTTCCCCTCAATAATTTCATGATTTCTTCTTAAAAAGTTAAGAACCATCATTAGATTATGACTATGTTTGCCAACAGGCGTTTTTCTATGCTCTTCAATTAACTCCTCTGTAATAAGGGGCTTAATGTTGTTCTCAAGGATGTATTTATCTTTTTCTAAATAAACTTTCTTTGCAGTTTCATTCAAAATAAACCCTCCTTTTAGTTGACTGCTGTCATGTTCCTGACTTGCTAAAATAAATGAATATTTTTTTTGAATAATCAATCTATTCTCTTTGGATTTTAGGTGACTCTCTTTTCAAAACCCAAACAATCAGTCACTTCCTTTCATTGATTAGCACCCTTATTATCCAATATGCAATATCTATGCCAAGATTAAAGGCCTTAAGCCTTAGAGGTTTTTTGCTTAAGATGAAGAATATAATACGGGGATATTGTTAACTCATTTAATATCAGCTTTTCTATTATTCTACCTAGATTGCATTGCTTAAAATATAAAGTTTTTTCCCTTACATATGTGTAAAGAAAGTGGTTAAGTTGAGGTGTCTTTTTACCGAAAAAACTGTAAAGAGATTGTTCAGTTGTCAAAATAGTGTACTGGACATAAATTGGACAATTGATGTTGGAAAGGGGCCGGCAAAAGTGAAGAATCAGGAATTAAAAGTAGGAATTCTCTTTTCATTAACAGGAACAACGAGTATTACTGAACGAGGACAATATCAAGCCTGTCTACTAGCTATCCGGCATATTAATGAAAGTGGCGGCATCAATGGGAAAACTCTTATTCCGATCGTCGAAGATGCCGCTTCTGACCCAGATGTAACCTATCAGAAAGCAGAGAAACTCGTTGTTTCCGATCAAGTGACGGCCATTATCGGATGCTACACGGCCGCCTGCAGAAAAAAAGTCATTCCTGTTTTGGAAAAATATAATGTTCTATTATTCTATCCAACTATCAATGAAGGAGAAGAGCAGCACCCCAACATCTTTTATTCCAATTCAACACCTAATCAGCAGCTACTTGATTTTGTTCCTTGGCTTATCCGTCATGTTGGAAAATCCTTTTACCTTCTCGGATCTGACTACATTTACCCGCGAGAAATAAATCGATACGTTCGCCATTTAGTTCAATTAAACGGGGGTTCTGTTTATGGAGAGCAATATGTGGCATTAGGGAATCAAATTTTTGATAAGCAAATCGGTGAAATCCGTCAAATGAAGCCAGATATCGTCTTCTCGACTCTAGTTGGCGATAGCACGATTAGTTATTACCGGCAACACGAAAATTTAGGATTGCCGCAGGTCATTGCCAGCAATGTGACAGCCGAAACAGAAATTAAAGCCATTGAACCTAAAGGAACGACTGACTATTACTCTTGTTTTTCCTATTTCAGTTCTTTAGAAAATGCCAAAAACAAGAGATTCATTACAGAATTCCAGCGCATTTATGGCACCGATATAATTAGTTCAGTGATGGAGAGTGCCTATAATAGCATCATCTTGCTTGCAGAAGCTTTGAAAAGAATTGATACCACTTCTACTGATTCCATCCGCCATGCGCTGGCTGGTCTATCCATTGACGCTCCTCAAGGAAAAATCATGGTCGACCGCTTTAATCAGCATGTCTGGCTAAATTCGCGTATTGGAAAGGTCAATGAATCAGGTCAATTCACTATTATATGGGAGTCGGAAAATCTTATTAAACCGATCCCTTTGTTTAAAGATGCATTTCCAGCTGAAGATAAAGACAGAAGCGGTTTCAACAAGAGTAATCTTCTACAGTCTAAAATCATGCAGAATCGGTGCCTTCTTTCGGAGCTGAAAAAGAACCTTGCCGGGCTGCCTTATCCGTTTGCCTACTTTGATGAAGAGGGGGTAATGCTAGAAACCTTTAACAGTGATTCCTCGCTGGCTCCCTCTCCCCTTCTTGAACTGCAACCTGGAGAAACGATTAGCAAGAGCCCTTTGAAGAAAAATGGGATTGGTGCGGCATTTCAGAATCGTTCATCCTCCTATGAAGTCACTAAAGAAATAGATAGAAAATCGAATAGATCTTATATGGCAGCAGGATTTCCTATTATGGAAAAAGAGAATGTGCAAAGGGGTGTTTTAGGGCTTAATATTCCGAATGATTCTTCGAAATCTACTGAGCATTTGCTTTCAAGTATTAAAAGCATTGTCCAATTATGTGTCAAGCTTGCCGATAGCCAAGAGGAGCAGCTTATCTTAACGGATGCGCTTCATGGAATAACTGATCAACAGGTAGAAGCTTTGTTTATTGTAAAGGAAGGGAAAATTCGGTTTCAAAACAAAAGAGCTGCAGAATTATGGGAGCTTAAACATGATTTTATCTATTCGGTTTTACAGGAGTTTTTATCGGGCGCTAAGATTGAGGAGCATATAATTAGGCGCAAAGATGCGGAGGAAAGCTTTGAAATAAACGTAAAAAATATTAACTCCATCACTTATGTCAGTTTTAAACCCCTTCCCCGTCAGCAGCTTCGTTTTGCTTTGAATGCAAGGGAAAACTTAACGACCGATGATTTAATTGGTTTAAATTCATCGTTTTTGAAAACCATTGAGTTGGCACGAGCGGCTTCAAAAATACAGGCCAATACCCTATTGCTTGGAGAAAGCGGAACCGGAAAAGAAATGTTTGCCCGCGCAATTCATAACGAAAGTCCAAGAAGAAATAAACCGTTCGTAGCTGTAAATTGCGGAGCAATTTCCAAAGACCTCATTAATTCTGAGCTGTTCGGTTATGTAGAGGGAGCCTTTACAGGAGCCAAAAAGGGAGGGAAACCGGGGAAATTTGAAATTGCTAACGGCGGAACGCTTTTTCTTGATGAAATCGGGGAAATGCCTCTTGAGCTGCAGACAACTTTATTAAGGGTGCTGCAGGAAAAAGAAGTCGTACCCGTCGGCGGTCATAAGCCGATCCCATTGGATGTACGCATTATTGCTGCAACAAACAAAGATCTATTTCAAGAAATTGCTTTTAATGGCTCTTTTCGGAGTGACTTGTATTACCGTTTAAATGTTTTCACGATTGAATTACCACCGCTTCGGCAAAGGCCTGAAGATATCGCTAAGTTTAGTCACTATTATTTAGAGGAATTTAATGCCTTATCCGGACACCAAAAGGAGCTGTCAAAAGAAACCCTTTCATTATTAGTCAAATACAACTGGCCCGGTAACATCAGGGAGCTGGGCAATACGATAGAAAGAGCCTTCTACTTGGCAGGAAGCTCAACCATTATTACGCCTGAGCATCTTCCTCAAGAAATAACAGAGAATTCCCAAGCAATCAAAGGCAATCATTCGAAACGATTAGATCAGTCCCTCCACTTTGTAAAAAGCATTACAGAAATTAAACAAAAAAACTATGCAAATGAGCGGCAGTTTTACATCCAAAATTTAATGACCCATAATGGAAATATATCACAAACAGCTAGACATCTTGGGATTTCCCGTACAACCTTATATCAAAAGTTAAAAGAATATCAGATTGAAACTAGGAAAGTTAAGTGAATAAAAATTAAAGGCATACATCTCTTTTCTTTAAGGTGTATGCTTTTTATTTTAAAGCTGTATCTTCCACCATTATTTGAAAAAACCCTGTATTCTATCCAATAGCGTACAAACGGCAGGGGATAGATAACGGTCCTTTAAATAGGCTAAATAAACGGTCCGTTTTAAATGGTCGGATTTGATAGTATGCATCGTTAAATTAGGATTGGGCGAATATTTCATATAGCTTTCTGGCAAGATTGTGACGCCGAGGCCTTGTTCCACAAAACTGCAGGCGGTTTCAAATCTTTCAATCTCATACATAATTTGAGGTGTGAGCATTTCTTTTTCAAACGCTTTTAAGATATCTTCTCTTGTTCGAAATCCAACCTTACTAATAATGAAATCCCTGTCTTTTAAATCATGAAGTGTAATTCGGCCTTTTCTATTCAAAACATCGTCCTTGTGAGTAAGCAAAATCAATTTTTCTTCATATATGGGAATTAGATGAATCTCCTTCTTTTCAATCGGCTGATTAGTAATCATAAAGTGGACATCATATTGCATTAGTGATTGATACACTTTTTCTTTCCCTAGTATTTCAATTAATTGAAACTTTATATTAGAGAAGCTTGTTTTAAACTCATTCACTACTTTAGGCAGCCAAAATTTAGTGGACTCTATCATACCTATCGCAATTTTCCCCGATCCTAGCTGCTTAATTTCATCAAGATCTTTCAACATATTGTCGAAATCTCTAATTAACTGTAAGGAACGTTTATAAAAAATTCGTCCTGAATCTGTCAAGGCCAATCGTCGGGTATTTCTTTCAAGAAGCTGAAAGCCAACTGCAGTTTCTAGCTTTCTAATAGCATTACTTAAGGAAGGCTGTGAAATATGAAGTATGTTAGCCGCTTTGGAATAGCTTTGTTCCTGAACGACTGTTATAAAATAGCGAAGCTGGCGAATATCCATAAATACTTCCCTTCCACTTATAGCTTAAAGCTATAAATTTATAATATTTCTGTATTGGTTTTTTATATATTAGCACCTTTATAATTATATTACATGTACCACTCAGAATTTTTAGAGGAATGCTTGGGCAAAAATGCCGGTGTGAATGAAATAAAGGAGGAGAAGTTATGTACACAGAACCTTCAAAGGATTATTGGTTTGGAAGGATTGATAGCCACACAGATCCATTAAGCTTTCGATATCATCAAAAAGTGAATTTATCTGGAATTCCGTCTTCTTCCGTGAGTCAAAAAACATTTGGAATCATTGGTTTTGAGTGTGAAGCCGGAGTAAAACGCAATAAAGGACGTCTAGGTGCTGCAGAGGCTCCTAATAAAATTAGAGAAGCCCTTGGAAAGCTGCCATGGCAACAATCTGAAGAGATAAATGTGCTGGATGCCGGTAATGTTACGTGTGAAGGCGACCAAATGGAAGCAGCACAAAGCGCATTAGGAGAAGTCATTACAGATCTTTTAAACAAAAAAGTAAGCCCTATCATTTTAGGCGGAGGGCACGAAACTTTCTACGGCCACTATCTCGGCGCGAGACAATTTATTGGACAAGATGCAAAGCTTGGCATTATTAATATTGACGCTCACTTTGATATGAGGCCATATGATGAGCAGCCTTCATCTGGAACGATGTTTAAACAAATTTTAGATAGTGATTCCAACAGCGGCTACCTTTGCTTAGGAATACAAAAATATGGAAACACCCTTGCCCTTTTTGAAACAGCGGACAAGTATAAAGTCCAATATATGCTGGAAGAAGATGTATCTTTTTCACAAATGGATCGTGTGAAAAAGAAAATTGAAGATTTTATCTCAGAATATGATCATGTCATTCTTACGCTTTGCACTGATGTGATTGATGCATCCTATGCTCCAGGAGTGAGTGCTCCCTCGCCATTTGGTCTTGAGCCAAAGATTGTCCGCTCATTAATCCGATTTATCGTATCAAAAGATAAAACCCTGTCATTCGACATTTCTGAAGTAAATCCTGCCTTAGACGAAAACAATAAAACCGTTGCGTTAGCCGCTCAGTTCGTCAATGAAGCCATCATGAATTTCAATACGAAATAACATCTTAGGGGGTCACATATGAACTTAGAACTCAATCAAATTACAACTGTCTTTCTTGCCGTCGCTTTATTAATGATCGGTGGATTGCTGCTTAATAAACTCCCATTTTTGAAACGATTTTGTATTCCCGCGCCCGTTGTCGGCGGATTATTATTTGCCATTCTTGTCACTGTTTTAAAAGAAACAGGATTGGTGACCATTACTTTAGATACCTCTTTACAAAGTCTTTTTATGCTTACATTTTTCACAACTGTCGGCCTTGGCGCAAGCTTCAAGCTCGTCAAGCTAGGCGGAAAACTGCTTGTCATTTACTGGATTGCCTGCGGCTTTTTAGCTTTAGCTCAAAACTTGATCGGAATCTCCTTAGCTAAAGTCCTTGGATTAGAACCGCTGCTTGGCATCATGGTTGGAGCTGTTTCCATGGAGGGCGGCCATGGCGCGGCCACTGCATTTGGCGGAACATTAGAAGAGCTCGGGGTCCAATCTGCTTTGTCCGTCGGGCTTGCTGCAGCCACATTCGGCCTTGTTGCTGGCGGATTAGTCGGGGGACCTACCGTTAAATATTTAGTGACGAAATATAAATTGAAGCCAACTGAATCTGAGGAAAGGGATGAAGTCGCAGCTGCGAAAAAAACTGGAGAAGCAGATAGCATGAATTCACAAAGATTCATGACCCAAATTCTCATCATTACGTTGTGTATGGCTGCAGGCTCATACCTCGGTGAGCTTTTTTCAAAAGCAACAGGATTTGTGCTTCCAAGCTACGTGGGAGCGATGTTCTTAGCGGTAATCGTGAGAAACATCCTCGATAGCGTGAAGAAAGACACGGTCGATATGAAGAGCATCAACTTGATAGGTGATGTGACGCTCGGTATTTTCCTTTCCATGGCGCTCATGAGCATTAAACTTTGGGAAGTGGCGGATTTAGCCTTACCAATGCTCGTCATTGTCTTTGTACAAGTGATCTTCATTGTCCTGTTCAGTATCTTTGTTTTATTTAAGCTTTTAGGCAAAAACTACGACGCGGCTGTTATGGTTGGCGGCTTCACTGGTCATGGACTAGGTGCCACACCAAATGCAATGGCGAACATGTCAGCAATCACCGCACAATTTGGACCGTCTAGAACAGCATTCCTCATCGTGCCGATTGTAGGCGCATTCCTCATTGACGTATTTGCCATGCCGATTATTATTACGAGTATTAATTTGTTGAAATAAGTGGGGGCTGTCTGGTAGATCATTTTCTATTGATCTACTGGGCAGTTTCATTTTAATAATGTCCGTCGTGATAGCCATGGCGGACATTTTCGTTTTACAAGATATGTTTTTCTCGAGGACCTTTCAAAACGAGCATCATGAACGCTTCATAGTACGCGTTTTTCTTGGGCACCTTCCTAAATGAGCCCCATGAACACTTCATAGTACGCGCTTTTCTCGAGATCCTTCCTAAATGAGCTCCATGAACACTTCATAGTTCGCGGTTTTATCGAGAACCTTCCTAAACGAGATCCATGAACACTTCATAGTACGCGTTTTTATCGAGAACCTTTCTAAACGGGCTCCATGAACGCTTCATAGTACGCGTTTTTATCGAGAACCTTTCTAAACAAGCTCCATGAACGCTTCATAGTACGCGTTTTTCTTGGGCACCTTCCTAAACGAGCTCCATGAACACTTCATAGGACGCGTTTTTCTCGAGAACCTTCCTAAACAAGCTCCATGAACACCTCATAGTACGCGTTTTTCTTGGGCACCTTCCTAAACATGCGCCATGAACACTTCATAGTACGCATTTTCTATGAGCAACATTCGAAACGAGCCCCATGAACACTTCATAGTACGCGTTTTTCTTGTGCACCTTCCTAAACGGGCTCCATGAACACTTCATAGTACGCGTTTTTCTTGGGCACCTTCCTAAACGGGCTCCATGAACGCTTCATAGTTGGATCACCAGACTATCCAGCAGGGAGAAACAGATTGTTCTTGGATGTCAGTTATTCCGATTAGGATGCTTTATAGAACACATTTATCCTTTTGCCTTTTTTATCTCTTTCCATACCTTATCCTCCTTGAACGCCCCAACAAAGGACTTCAACAAAGAGAACGGATGATTACTATCGAAAGCAATGCCTAATTTTTGTCCATTCAACATATTAATTATTATGATCTTTTTAAAAAAGGAGGAAACCATGTCCCAGCAGTCATATCCGGTTGTAAAGCCGTATTTAAAGACACATACCCTAGTCCCCGAAAACCAGGAAACACCGATTGAATTTATTCAGAATGACACCATTCCTAGTCGATTATTTTATAGACGAAACCACTTTTCTTATCCGTCATTATCCCACTCAAACTATTGGCTCCCTATTAATGGCCTTGTCTCAGCACCATTACTGCTCTCGATGCAGGACCTCCTGCAAATGCCAGCAAAAACAGTGAAGGCTGTCCTTGAATGCGCTGGAGACAAACGCAGTTTTTTCAAACCGAAAGTATTCGGAGAACAGTGGGAAAAGGGAGCAATAAACCAAGGTTTTTGGAAAGGAGTTCCGCTAAGGACATTGCTAGAACGAGCTGGATTGAGAGAAGGAGCTAAAGAAGTAGTTATAGAAGGCTATGATTATGGAAAAACACCAGACTCAGACCAAGTTTACACATATGCTCGGAGTTTACCTATTGAAAAGGCACTCCATCCAGACACGTTAATTGCCTTCGAATATAATCAGCAGCCCATTCCGTTTAAACATGGTTTCCCATTGCGCTTAGTCGTGCCGCAGTGGTACGGCATGGCTTCGGTAAAATGGATTAAACAAATAACCATTATTAATTCTCATTTTTCCGGACCATTCCAGTCAATTGATTATGTGTATTATCCAAATAAAGAGAATAACGAAGGTGCCTTTCCTGTCACAACAATAAATGTTAATTCGACAATTCAACAGCCGCGAGATATGGATATCTTAAACAGAGGCAATCATATCATTAAAGGCATCGCTTGGACAGGTGAAGGCTATATAACGAAGGTTGAAATTAGTACAGATAATGGGCAAACATGGACAAATGCAAAAATGGATAATCGAGATTCTGGCCAATATGGCTGGGTGTTGTGGTCCTATGAGTGGGCTGCAGGGAAGAGTGGCGAGTATGTCATTTTGTCGAGGGCAACGGATTCTACTAATCGCATTCAACCATCAGAACCCTTTTGGAATCGTAAAGGCTATGGATATAATGCGATGGATAAAATTAAGGTGAAGATAGAGTAGAAGATTCTATAGAAATGAGCAGGAAATTTTACATTCCTGCTCATTTGTTTTCATCTGCCGTTCTATACCTTTTTTACAAACTCAGATTTCAATTTCATTGCTCCAAACCCGTCAATTTTGCAGTCAATATCGTGATCGGCATCGACGAGACGGATATTTTTCACCTTTGTTCCAACCTTAAGGACAGAAGAGCTTCCTTTTACTTTTAAGTCCTTAATGACCGTTACCGTATCTCCATCTTGTAGAACGTTTCCATTCGAATCTTTATAAACTCTTTCATCCTCATTTTGAGCTTCTGATGCTAAATTCCATTCGTAGGCACATTCGGGGCAAATAAATAGTCCCCCATCTTCATATGTATATTCCGAATTACATTTCGGACAATTTGGCAAATTCGACACTGTTGCATTTCCTCCATTCATTCTACTTTCTTTGTAAAGGAGTAAATTAAACATAAATCCCCTATGCCTATATACTGGCATAGATTTGTCAGATTGACAAACGGCCCTTTTATTGAGGGATTGGCCTATTTCAGCAAAAAAAGAAATGAGCCCTAAATTAGAACTCATTTCTCCTAGTAAGATTAAATCATCCGCACTGTCACAATTCCTTCAATCTGATTGATGTTTTGCTCCAAGTTTAAAGTAATCTCATCGTCTACAATATTATCAATATCAATGATTGTATAGGCTAAATCCCCGCGGCTTCTGTTCACCATGTCGGCGATGTTTAAATGATAATTGGAGATGGCAGATGTAATTTTGCCAACCATATTAGGAATGTTTTTGTGAAATACGGTTACACGCTTTTTCCCGGTATAAGGAATAGCGGTATTCGGGAAATTCACAGAGTTTTTGATATTCCCCGTTTCAAGGTATTCCTTCACTTGGCGAGCTGCCATGATGGCACAGTTTTCTTCAGATTCAACGGTAGACGCACCAAGATGAGGGGTTGGGATTACATTTTTCATTTTCAGTACATTTTCATTTGGGAAGTCTGTCATATACTTTCCTACTTTTCCGCTTTCAAGGACAGCTGCCATATCTGTTTCATTCACGAGCTCGCCACGGGAGAAGTTCAAAATATACACATCGTCCTTCATTAAGCTAAAGGTCTCTTCATTGAACATGCCTCTCGTATCTTCCGTTAACGGAACATGGACGGTAATATAATCAGATTCAGCAAATAATTGTTCCATAGTCATCGCACGCTGGACTTTGCGTGATAATTTCCAAGCTATATCAACTGAGATAAACGGGTCAAAACCGATCACATCCATGTCTAACTCAATCGCATCATTGGCTACGAGGGCACCAATGGCTCCTAAGCCGATAACCCCAAGTGTTTTCCCCTTAATTTCCTTGCCGACAAATTGCTTCTTTCCTGCTTCTACACGCTTCGGAATTTGTGCGCCTTCCCCTTCTAACGTCTTGACCCAGCTTACACCGTCAAAAAGGTTACGAGATGCTGCCATTAATGAAGTCAGCACCAATTCTTTCACTGCGTTGGCATTGGCACCAGGTGTATTAAATACTACAATCCCTTGCTCCGTGCATTTATCGACCGGAATATTATTTACGCCCGCTCCTGCTCTTGCAATGGCCTTTAATTGATTGCCAAATTCCATTGCATGCATATTGAAACTGCGAACAACAATCGCATCAGGGTTCTCACTGTCATTGTCGATTGTATAATGACTATCAAAAACTTTTAATCCGCTTTCCGCGATGCTATTTAATGTTTTGATTGCTTTTACTTTATTTACCACTGTTGTGTTCATCTTATTTCCCCTCTTTATCGTTTTTTTATGTTTTAGTAATCTATTAAATAAAAAAAGAGACTGGTGTTCCCCAATCTCAGCAGACATCTATAAATAACAAATAAAACAAACCATTTGTTATTCTTCTGTCCTTTTGCCTGAGATTTTGAACCCTTCGGCGCTGCAGATAATCTGCAGTCTCTCCAGAAGCTGCTCCCGTTATAGTTTGACCCATAACATTCATAGCCTTTTTCGTATTTAGCTTTCATTTCATTAAGAGACACAAAATAATAAAATGATTCCCAAAAATCTGTACTTATACAATAATAGAAATTCCAGATATTATCAACCCTAAATAATTCTTTTCTTATCCCCTCCAAAATGCAGAAAGAGGTAAGGGATAAATCCCTTACCTCTGCCCAGGCGAACGGCTAATCGATACTATGTGCTCCCCCACGGTTATCCGTTTTCGCCAGTTACACATAGCCTTTAAATTGATTCCATCTTATCAGACTCTTTCGAATCCTTCAACTAAATAATTCCCCAAATCATATGGAATTTGCACCTGGTCTTTTTCCTTCAGCAATTAAACGATTTATTTCCTCGATAAGTTGCGGAAGCTCCCCCATCGATTTGATTGTAAAATCTGCTCCGCTCTGCATAAATGAATGTTCCGTCTGTAGGATCACTGCTTCTCGTTCAGCTGCAGATAAGGATTGATATTCATCAAGACTTAATCCCATTTCAGAGCTGCCGATAACGACTCCAACTGTCCAGACCCCGGCATTCACGCCCTCTTGAATATCTGAAACCGTATCCCCCACTTTCACAACCTTCCATGATGCAGAGAGATTAAGCTTCTCCATGTTTCGATAAATCATATACGGATATGGGCGGCCAAAAGAATTAGTATCATCAGGAGTGAAGTAACAGTCTGGGCCGTACCCCTTTTTCAAAGCATGAGGAACGACAACCTCCATCATTGTGTTTGTATATCCTGTTGTTGAGCCAATTTTTAATCCTTGGTTTCTTAATGTTTGCACAGTCTCAACAACCTCAGGAATAGGATCTGTATACTCTGATAAAGAAGCCATAAGAGCAGGTTCGAATTCACCATATAAGTTCTCTACATCTTGTTCAGTAAATGGCATTCCAAATCTTTCTTCCCATAATTTAGAGATTCTAGGCATTGAAAGCATCGCTCGAATATGATCAATTTTTAGCATGCCCATTGGAGCTCGCGCTTCTTCCATCATCACGTCAATATCAGCCTGCTTAAAAATATCAATAAATACATTTACTGGTGCAAAACAGCCAAAATCTACAGTCGTCCCTGCCCAATCAAAAATAACACCTTCAACTTTACTCATTTGTCACACCCCCTACATATTCTTCGATAATGCTGCATAATTCTTGAATATCTTCTTCGTAAATTTCACCGATGTTTCCAATGCGGAATGTGTCGACATCCGTTAGTTTACCCGGATAAATCACATAGCCTTTTTCCTTCACAAAGGTGTAAAAATCTCCAAAGTTAAATGGTTCATGCGGAAAAAGAAACGTTGTAATAACTGGCGATTGTTTTTCATCTGTAATATAAGCTTGGATTCCAATCTTTCCAAGTCTTTCTCTTAAAATACGGTTGTTATTTTGGTAGCGGGCAGATCTAGCTTGAACTCCGCCTTCTTCTATTAATTCATCCATTGCTTTCGAAAATGCCGCTACGACATGAGTCGGCGAAGTGTAGCGCCATTTTCCATCCTTGTCCATTTCCCTCCATTGGTCAAACAAATCTAGTGATAGGCTTCGCGCATTGCCTTCACACGCTAACAATTTATCAAGCTTCGCGATAACAAAGCCGAACCCCGGAACTCCTTGAATACATTTATTCGCACTGCTAATTATGAAGTCAATTCCAAGTTCAGGCACATTCATTTCTACTCCAGCAAAGCTGCTCATTGCATCCACAATAAATACCTTTTCATATTCCTGTGCAAGTCTAGCAAACTTGTCAATTGGATTTAAAATGCCGGTCGTTGTTTCACAATGCACCATGACCATATGGGTAATGGCTTCATCTTCTTCTAATATTCTCCTTACTTCTTCTTCATTTGGATATTCATTGTATTCCACACTATATTCTTGATAGTTTAATCCAATATAGTTTGCCATTTTCACAATGCGTTCGCCATAAGCACCATTTGTGATAATCAATGCTTTATCAGTGGCTGAAATGGCAGAGGTTATGGTAGATTCCACTGCAAATGTGCCGCTTCCTTGCATAAGGACGACGGTGTATTCCTCATTTGAAGCACCAGCAAATTCTAGCAGCTGCGTTCTAATTTTTTGCGTAATTTCTTTATAATCTTGATCCCAAGTGCAACGATCAAAGAGCATTTCTTCTTTAACCGTGCTTGTCGTTGTTAGTGGCCCAGGTGTTAGTAGTTTGTAAGTATTCATTGTTCTTTACCCCTCCATTATTTAGCTGATTTAAAAAATTGTTGGTGCTGTTCCAATAGGTCAACCGTTAAAGGGTCTTTAAATTTCATTGAATGAGCCGGTTTATTCGTTTCCGCTACCGTTTCTCCTTCATAAAGGGCAACTGGATAATAAGTTAATAAATCTTTTCTAGCATTCTTAATAATGACTTCTGCTATTTCCATCGTTAGCTTCGTTGTTTCATCGTCTTTGTCCACAACAGCAATCGATTCTGTCAATGAAAAATTCCCTTCAAGCGGATCGATAAAATCAATTGGCTGACCTGATTCCTTCGCCTCTACCGCTTGATGACGAAGACCAAAACCAGCAGCAGCCTCCCCAGCTTGTACTTTCTTAATAGGACCTGAACCTGAACTTTCAACGTGTGGACCACAATTGACAATTAAATCATGGAGAACTTTTTTCCCCTCTTCTTTGCCATATTGCGTCACAATGGCTTGGATTAATAACCAGCCGGTTGAAGAGTCCATGATATTTGGAATCGAAACAAGCCCTTTAAATTCTGGTTTTGTTAAATCTTTTATCGATGTGGGCATCGGTAAGCCTTTTTGTTTTATGACCTCTGTGTTCACAAAAATAGAACCCGTATTAGCTAAAATCGGTGTGTAAAATGTGGAGCTTTTCTCTAGCGCATTCGTTTCAAACGTTAAGTCTTTGAACATCGCATGTTGTTGCTGCGCACTTTCAATAAAGTAAGAACTCATCGTTACTAAGTTGGCATCAATTTGTTTTCCTTCTGCTAAGATCTTACCGCCTAATTCAGAAGTGCCTAAAGCTTGAATGACATACTTTCCTTTATATCCCGCTTCGATTAATGCATCTTCCATCGCAGCAATGGCTTCTTCATCCCCATTGGATTGAATCACCACTTTTTTGGCTTCCCCATTTGTTTGATTGCCGCAAGCCACTGCAGCAAATGCAAAACTTAAAACAAGTAAAGACAACACCACTCTCTTAACATTTTTTAACATAGGCTTCCCTCTCCTTATTTTTATAGATGACGTCATCGCTTTTTTCTGGAGAACATCACAAAGTAACTTCATCAATAAATTGGTAAAAAAGATTAATAGAGATAACACAAATATTTCGTTGAATTTTGCAAAATGCTGTAGCTCTTTAATCGTACTTGCCACTAAAGACGTTTGAGCTGAGACTAAAAAGATAATTCCACTTACGGTGACCATTGCATTGATGAAGTAGTAGCTAAACATCTCTACCACTGTTGACGCTGAGTTGGGCAGAATCACCCGAAAGACAGTTTTTAACCAGCTGTCCCCTAATAGCTCGCCTGTCGTTTCCCAAGATGGATTCATTTTAGACAAGGAATTTTTCGCCATTAAATAAGGGGTCGTGAAAAAATGGACAATGTTACATAAAATAAGAATGATAAATGTCCCCTTTAAACCGCTGCCGTTAAAAAAGAGCAAATATGATATTCCTAGTACCATTCCTGGAACTGTATTCGTGAGCATCGCGATCAAATCAATCGTTGACTTGCCCTTTATAGCGGTGCGCACATTGAGAAGGGCGGAGAAATAAGCAATAATCGTTCCAAACAGAGCCGTCAAGGCAGCGACTAAAATGGAATTTTTGTAAACAGCTACTAAGTCACTTGATTGCAATACCTGAGTCACATGCTTTAATGTAAAAGTAAGATCAAACGGAAAGCCATTCATAAATGGCGCTATAAACATGACAACAAAAACAGACAGCACCGCTAGAAGAATGGAAGATGAAAGGATTCCGAAAAAAAGATCTCTGCCTTTATTAGGAAACAACTCTGACTCTGCAAACTTGTCATAATGGAAATTAAACTTCTCAAGATGTTTTAAGAGAAGCACTCCTAATACAGCTGGCAATAGCATGAGAACCGCAATGACTGCTCCACCATTCAAATCAGGAATAGACCCTAGCATAACTTGATAGAGATAAGTGGCAATGACACCATACGTGCCCCCAACCGAGGCTGGTATTCCAAAGTCTGTGAAACTTAAAATAAAGGACAGTACGAAAGCTCCACCTAATGTACCTATTAATGGGCGGACAATCACTTTGAAAAAGCTTCGGATGGCTGAATCACCCATTAGTTTGGAAACCGTTATAAACTTCTGATCAATATACTGAAACGAATTATGAAGAAGCAAAAAGGCAGCTGGCAAAGTATAAATGACATAACCAATCAGCAAGCCATTAAACCCATAAATCTCAAATAATTGATTACCAAAGAGCTTTGTTATTAATCCTTGATTCCCAAAAGAATACATAATCGCAAACCCATATGTAATGGTCGGAAGCAGCATAGGGATTAGAATGCCCATCTTTATCGCACTTTTCAAAGACTGATACATTCTTGTGCAATGAATGGAAAAAGCTAGTACAAACGCCAAAACAGTCGTAATCATAGCAGTAAGACTTGAGACTTTTACACTATTTCCGATTGAATCGATAAACTCTTGATTAGAGAAAATCGATACATAATTGATGAAACTAAATCCTTCAGTTGTTTGAGCCGATTGAACACATAAAATTCCGAGTGGTAATATAAGAAAAGCAAGAAACAACAATAGGATAGGAAAATAAATGACTCTCATTTCTGGTTTCACATTAAGCATAGTTCTCACCAAATATGTTATAAATATTGTTCCGCTTGATCTGTAATTGTTTTAGAATAAATTCTTTAACAAACTCGTTACTAGGCTGATGAATAATGTCCTTTGGTGTACCGAATTGGGAGATGGAACCATCATTAATGATTAAGATTTTATCTGATAGAGTAAGAGCTTCTTCTGGATCATGCGTGACAATAATCGTTGTCAGTTTAAACTCTCTTGCGATCGATTGAATCCGCTGCTTAATAGATTCCTTAATGACACCGTCAAGGGCACTCAATGGCTCGTCCAGCAATAAAATTTTCGGTTTCATCACTAATGTTCTGGCAAGAGCAACCCTTTGTTTCTGACCGCCTGATAATTCGCCTATTTTCTTCGTTAAATGTGGCTTCAGCTCTAAAAAATCAATATACTCCTGAAGTTCTTCCTCTGTTACTAGCCCTTTCTTATTTTTCAAGCCGTAGACAATATTTTCGTAAGCATTTAAATTAGGAAAAAGCGCATAATCTTGGAATACAATATTAAATCCGCGGTTCTTCATGGAAACATGACTCATATCCCTATCATTGAAAATGATTTTTCCGTGATCCATTTTTGTTAATCCTAAAATAATATTTAGCAGAGTTGTCTTCCCGCTTCCACTTTGGCCTAGGAGTGAAACAATCTCTCCTGTATTGATTTCTAGATTGATATCCTTCAAAACGACTTTTTCGCCAAACTGTTTACTTACATTTTGCAATTTCAGCAAACTGGCCACCTCCTTCAATACACCTCAAGTATAAAAGCGAATTGTAAATATAAATAATGAATTTTGTAAATCACGTGTAAATTATGCATAAGTCTTTACTATATTATGGTCACTTTATAGCTAACTTCTTGCATTATTATGTAGATATATTGAATAAATAATGCGTAATGAGTAAACTAAAATGGCTAAGTATAAATCATATTTATGGGAGGAAATATGTTTCCACTTGAAAGGCAGCAAAAAATCATCGAATTATTAATGATTAAAAAAGTGCTAAAAATATCTGAGCTAACCCTTGAACTCAATGTCAGCGTCGATACACTCCGCAGAGATATTAATCTTCTAAGTAAACAAG
The DNA here is from genome assembly GCF_008923245.1 of Cytobacillus depressus. Taxonomy (GTDB): domain Bacteria; phylum Bacillota; class Bacilli; order Bacillales; family Cytobacillaceae; genus Cytobacillus; species Cytobacillus depressus. Next base: position 22,603 of record NZ_WBOS01000008.1, on the reverse strand, counting down.
GAAAAATCGAAAAAATTTACGGCGGAATAAAAATAGCGGATATGAAGTTTGGGGAATCGGCTATTCAGGAGCGCATGGTTCATCGCTTAAGTGAAAAAGAAGCGATCGCCCGAACTTGCAGCGAATTAATTAACGATGGGGATTGCATTTATTTAGATAGCGGGTCAACTACCTATCAAATTGCCAAATATATTCAAAATAAAAGGAATTTAACGGTCGTAACCAATTCTATCCCTGTTATAAACGAGCTCATGAACAGTGACATTGAACTGGTGATTATCGGAGGAAAAGTACGGAAAAAAGAACAGTCTGTCGTCACATACGAATATTTATTTAATTTTCATGAATTAAATATTGTAAAATCCTTCATCTGTGCCAGCGGCATCACAGTTGAAAAAGGAATATCAGACTACAACCTAGAAGAAGCCATTACGAGAAAGAAAATGATCGAATTATCTAAGTCAGCATTTGTGGCAGCGGACAGCACTAAATTCGGCAAAGACGTAACCATTGCTATTGCACCGCTTGATAAAATAGATGGCATTATTACAGATTCAAACTTGAATAAAAGCTTCGAGAATCAATTTAAAAAAACGGGGACAAATTTAATTATTGCAAAAGGATCATAGTGAACAAGAGCCAAGCTGTGATCATAAAAACAGTCCATTCCAGAACGGAAATGGACTGTTTTTGTGATCAAAATTAGCTACTGTTTATTTTCAATAATTTCCACAAATTTTGTCGAAGCAGGTGACAAAGGAACACTTTTTAAAAAGCAAACCCCAATTTCCCTTTTGGGGATCTCCTCTTTCAGCTTTACCTCATATAACAGGCCTTTGTTTAAATAGTCGAGTGAAAACTCCTTCGTAACACACGCTATCCCCAAATTAATTTTCGCAAACTCCAGCAGTAAATCATGTGAGCCTAATTCGAATTCTGGCGAAATATTAATCCCTTTGGATAACATATAATCTTCTACATACCTTCTTGAATTGGATTTTCGTTCAAAAAAGATTAGCGGCTGGGTGATTAATTCTTGCAGGCTTAATGGTTTTGATAATAGGCTCTTATATTTCTCGCCGCAAACAAAAGTGTCATGAACATGCAAGCAAGCCTTTAATTCCAAGGCCGGATCGTCAATGGGAAAATTACATACGGCAATATCAACTTCTCCTGATTTCAATAAAGAACAAAGCTCAAAGGTTGTTCCATTCTCAATCTTTAGCTTAATATTTGGGTATTGATTATGAAAAGCTTCCAAATACGGGAGTAAATAATACCGGGAAATGGTATCCCCTACACCAACCTTCAATTCCCCAGTCGTTAGATTTTTAAATTCTAATATTTTTTCTTCTGCTACATCTATTAAATTTATGGCAGAATAAATATATTCAAATAATATACTGCCCTCATTTGTTAAGGTAACTCCTTTAGGGGTTCGATTAAAAAGTCGTGTATCTAATTCTTTTTCTAATTGCCTAATGGCCTGGCTGACAGCAGGCTGGGTCATAAAAAGCTCTTTTGCCGCTTTCGAAAAACTTTTGCACTTTCCTACAGTGCAAAATACATTGTATAGATCTAACTTCCCCGCCATATAACCACTCCTTATACCCATCATTAGATATATTAATTTTACTTATATCATTAGTTTGATGTATAGTACAAGAGGATATTCTTTATATTAACTTTAGTAGCTATCAAGGAGCGATAATATTGGAAAGAGTTGTTGGTACTGTTGTTAGAGGTCTTCGTTGCCCAATTATCAATCAAGGGGATCAAATCGAGGACATCGTTGTAGATAGTGTGTTAAAGGCTTCAGAAGTGGAAGGCTTCAGCATTCGAGATAAAGATATCGTTACAATTACAGAATCTATCGTTGCACGTGCCCAAGGGAATTATGCAACAATCGATCATATTGCTCAAGATGTTCGTTCCAAATTTGGTGATGACACGATCGGGGTTATTTTTCCAATTTTAAGCCGAAATCGCTTTGCCATCTGTCTTCGCGGTATTGCGAAGGGAGCCAAGAAAATTGTATTAATGCTTAGTTACCCATCTGATGAAGTTGGAAATCACTTAGTAGATATCGATACACTTGATGAAAAAGGAGTCAATCCTTGGACAGACGTCTTAACAGAAGCGCAATTCCGAGACCTTTTTGGCCATAAAAAACATACCTTTACTGGTGTTGATTATATTGATTATTATAAATCTCTCGTAGAAGAATATGGGGTTGAATGTGAAGTCATCTTCTCAAATAACCCAAAAACAATTTTAGAATACACTAAAAATGTTCTAACTTGCGATATTCATTCAAGATTTAGAACGAAGCGAATCTTAGAAGCGAATGGCGGAGAAAAAATCTATAGCCTAGATAACATCTTAGCTGAGTCTGTTGATGGCGGCGGACACAATGAAGAGTACGGTCTTCTTGGATCGAATAAAGCAACAGAAGACAGCGTGAAGCTTTTCCCGCGTAATTGCCAGCCAATCGTTGATAAAATTCAGCAGATGCTGAAAGAAAAGACAGGCAAGAATGTCGAAGTTATGGTTTACGGAGACGGAGCATTCAAAGATCCTGTCGGAAAAATCTGGGAGCTTGCAGATCCGGTTGTATCTCCTGCCTACACATCTGGATTGGAAGGTACACCAAACGAAGTAAAATTAAAATACCTTGCTGATAATAATTTCGCTGATCTTAAAGGCGAAGAGCTTAAAAAAGCGATTTCCGAATTTATTAATAATAAAGAAACAGATCTTGTCGGATCAATGGAATCACAAGGAACGACTCCAAGAAAACTGACTGATTTGATCGGCTCTCTATCTGATTTAACTTCAGGCAGCGGAGACAAAGGCACACCGATTATCTTTATTCAAGGGTATTTTGATAATTATACAAAATAATACGTTACTTTTTAAGAATCAAGGCGACTCATTATAGTCGTCTTGTTTTTTTTATCTGAAATAATACTAAATTCGAAAAATATACTCAGAGTAGAGACTTCTGATATTCCCTTTATGTATTGGGTAAAATGATAATATTGCTTTAAAATAATTCGCCAACTAGTAACAGGAAAGGGTAATTGAAATTGAGGATCCATCATTTAAAAGGAAAAGCGATTCAATTCATAAAAATAATTTTCCCATTAATTTTATTAGTTCTAGCAGTAATTGAAATAAGAAAATTTGCCATAGGCCTCGACATACCATTGCTTCGACATGAGATCAGTCAAATACAGATACCTAAATTGGTCATTGTATTACTGATAACGATGGCTGCGATTTTTCCGATGTTTTTTTATGATGCAGCAATCGTCAAAATATTAAGGATGAATGTACCACTAAGAAAGCTTATTAAGCACTCACTAATCGTTAATTCCTTTTCAAATCTAATTGGTTTCGGCGGTCTTGTCGGGATGATACTTAGAACTTATTTCTATCGAACAGATGAATTTGAGAAAGGAAAATTACTGAAAACCATTGCTACCGTTTCCCTATTTTTTCTTTCAGGCATTTCTTTGCTATCCTGGATCATCCTTGTGGAATACAGAAATATCCCTCTTTTAACACAAACAAAATGGCTTTATTTGGCTGTTGTCGGTGTTGGGCTGTATCTCCCTATTTTGATGATCATTACTTTAAGAAAAAACAAAAAAGATCCTGACCCATCGATAACATTACGATTTAAAGGTCTGCTAATATTTTCTTCTATCCTTGAATGGTTGGCCGTTTTTCTAGTTATTTGGCTCTTGGCTGCAGTTATGAAAATTCCAATCCATTTTGGAGAACTTTTCCCGATTGTTATAGTTGCTGCATGTGCTGGAATTGTCAGCTTGATTCCAGGAGGTCTCGGATCCTTTGACCTCGTTTTTATTTGGGGAACACAATATTTAAGGATTCAAAATGAGAAGGTTGTTGTCCTGCTTTTGCTTTATCGAATTGGCTACTTTTTCATCCCATTTTTGGTAGGAGCCTTTCTTTTCATAAAAGAATATTGGGAAAAATGGAATAAAGCTTGGGGTAATTTGCCGAATGTGTTCATACAGCGTGTCAGTCATTTGCTGTTAACCATTTTAATATTTATTTCTGGATTAATCTTGCTCCTCTCTGCAGCTTTGCCAGGCATAATCGAAAGGTTAACAATTGCTGAAGATGTCTTATCTCTGCCGATTATTAGTTTATCCCATCAGCTTTCAGTTGCGACTGGGTTTGTTCTCCTTGGAATATCAAGAGGCATTCAATATAAAGTAAAACGCGCTTATCAGCTAACGATCGTAGCTCTATCATTAGCTGCATTTTTTTCTCTTTCCAAAGGGTTTGACTATGAGGAAGCGATCTTTTTACTCATCGTTGCCTTGCTGCTTTGGATATCGAAGGCACGCTTTTATCGAGAAAGCTATGTGTTGACTTGGGGAAAAATGATATTTGACATTTTCCTTATTATTTTGATTACACTCATGTACATTTTAATTGGGTATTTCAATTTGCCTACATCAAAGATCAGTTTACCAGCAAAATTTCTTCCTTATATCATTACAGATTACCAAGATCTGTTTTACAGTGCATTCATTGGGCTGATAATTGCTATAATTATTCTAATCATCGGGCGTTTCGTAGGAAAATCACAAAAATGGATGATGGAATCCTCAAAAAATCAAGAAGAAGAAATTTACAATCACATTTTTAAATATAACGGAAATGTATTAACTCACTTAATCTTTCTGCATGATAAGTATGTTTTTTGGAACAGCAAAAGAAATGTCCTATTCTCGTTTCAGAAATATGCAGACAAGGTCGTTGTTCTAGGTGATCTTATTGGAGAGCCATCTGAATTTCCACTTGCGATTGAGGAATTTCTGTCAATCTCTGACTTATATGGATATACACCTGTTTTTTATGAGGTTAGCAATGACATGATCCCAACTCTTCATGAAAATGGGTTTGACTTTTTTAAGCTTGGTGAGGAGGCATTTGTTGATTTAGAGCATTTTTCTCTTTCAGGGAAAAAGATGAAAGGGATGCGAGCGGTCAAAAATAAGTTCGAGCGGGAGAATTTCATTTTTGACATTGTAAAACCGACATTTAGTAATGAATTACTGAAAGAGCTTAAAGAAGTATCAAATGAATGGCTAAAGGGTAGAAAGGAGAAGGGCTTTTCACTTGGCTTTTTCGATGAAGATTATCTTAACAAATCTGATATAGCAATTTTGAAAGACACGATTGGGAATATCATTGGATTCGCAAGTTTAATGCCCGTTTACGACAAAAACCATACGATTTCCGTAGACCTCATGCGCTTTAAACCTGGTTCTCCCTCGGGAACAATGGACTTTATTTTCCTTTCGTTATTTGTATGGTTACAAGAAAAAGGGTATAAACACTTTAATTTAGGAATGGCACCACTTTCAAATGTCGGTCTTTCCAAATTTTCATTTTTCACCGAGAAGGTGGCTGCTCAAATCTATTTACATGGGCATTTTTTCTATCATTTTCAAGGTTTACGGAAATTCAAAGAAAAATACGAAGTTACCTGGGTGCCAAAATACCTTGCCTATCGGAAAAAGTCGTCACTACCGATTACGATGGCACAAGTAACACTACTCATTGGAAAAAGTAAAGACTAATCGCTCGGTGGGGCTGTCCCACCGAGCGATCTAATTAATTGACTAATTTTGCTTTTCGTTTCCTTATTTCCAGGATAAATCTTAACCCCATTAAACAAATAATAAGCCATGCCCCTCCCGCAGCGAATCCAGCTAAGACATCGCTTGGATAATGTACTCCTAGATAAATCCTGCTTAAACCAATCATAAAGATGACAAAAACGGTAATGAGAAAAACTACGGCTTTTATAGCTCTTGATTCTAAAAACATAATGAAGAACATGCAAACCATTCCATAAAAGATAAACGAAACCATGGAATGACCACTCGGAAAGCTGTACCCTTTCACTTCGATTAATCGGTGCAATGTCGGTCTTTCCCGGTGGAAAATCTCTTTTAATATTTCATTAAATATAGCCCCGCCAGCTGTTCCAATGAGTAAAAAAATGGCTTCCCATCTTTTTTTATTCCAAATCATTAAACCTGCAACAATAAGGAGGAGAACGATTAGTGCCTTAGTTGAACCAAGGAAGGTAAAAAATTTCATCATAAGAGTGAGGTTGGGGTTTACCCATAAAAGCACCTGATCAATAATCATTTGATCAAAATGATAAAGCTTTGCCTCTATTAGTTCCTCAGCAAAGTTCGCAAAAACAAAGGAAAAGAGCAACAAGATGACTACCGAAAAGATCATGTATTTCTTTGTTTGTATCGGTATTTCACTCCATTTCAAAAAAACAAACCCCCTCTCTATGGAATTAACATGACTCTTTTAAAGATTAGCAAGGAAAAATGAAAATGATGAAGTGATTTTGATTAAAAAATTTTCATCCGTATTTTTTACTATTCAATCGGAATCGATATAGTTACCTTTGTCCACTCCCCATAAACACTATCAATGTCTATTGTGCCCTGATACATATCTAATAACCTTTTCGCTATTGATAAACCAAGTCCATTTCCACCTTGTTTCCTACTTCTTGCCTTATCCACTCGATAAAAGCGATTTAACACAAAAGCTAACTCTTCTTTTGGAATACCAATTCCGTAATCCTTTACCTCTATGATTAACTTTTTCCCTGACTCCTTCACATTGATTTCGACTATTTTCCTATCCTTAGAGTATTTGATCGCATTGTCTAATATAATGATGACCATTTGCACAAGATGCCTTTTCATCATTGGCAAGGTAAACTTATGGCTAATGTTTAAATTGGACATAAGTTGGAATTCTTGATTTACTGTTTGAAAGTTTTCAATGATATCCTCTATGGTCGATTTTATATGAATATTTTCTTTAGAAATTATTCTTGACGATGATCCTTCCACTCTCGATAAGGTTAATAATTCCGAGACGAGCTGAATGAGACGATTGGTTTCATTTAAACTTAAATAAATCGATCTTTCTAGTACTTCAGGATTGTCTTTTCCCCAACGTTTAATGAGTGAGAGATGTCCATGGATAACGGACAATGGGGTTTTTAATTCATGAGAAGCGTCCTCTACAAATTGCTGTTGCTGATGAAAGGCCTTTTCTAAGTCATCCATTAACTCATTGAACATCATTCCAAGCTCTGTCATCTCGTCCTGCTGCCGTTTCACTGGAACCCTTTCCGTTAATCCAGTTTGTTTAATTCTTTTCATCGTTGAAATCATTGAATGAATAGGCTTCAAAAGCTGTATGGAAATCAGCCGTCCACCAATCAGGCTAAGCATGATGGCAATGAGTCCTGTGAAAAGGACTAGCATCAAAATTTGGTCGATCAAACTATCAAAATTCTCCATATTGCGGACAATTTCCACGGTCCCTTTAAATCCATTTGCTTTAATCGGTTTCCTTAGTACAACTAAACGATCCCCATTTGGAGACACTTCCACAAATTCTTCTTTTTCTACATTCTTTGGCGCTACCGAGTTCTCGGAAACTTCATCTGAAATTGTAAACAAAGGCATATTATTTTCTTTTATAATTCGAATCATCTGGTATTTTTCATTTAGCACTTCCAAATAGTTTTCACTTTCCAATACACTTTTTGTAAAATTAACCTCCTGAATGTACGCAACTACTTCATTCATCTTCTTTTGAATCGTTTGTTTTTCGTGATTTATGGCCCAGTTTTGAATAACAAAATACTGCAAAATAGTATATGAAAAAAATAAACATAGCATAAGTAACGCTGCCCACAAAGTTAATTTCCATTTAAGGTTTATGCTCTTGGGAATCATATCACTTATTCTTATCATTCTCTCATCACATATCCTATCCCTCTCATCGTTTGAATATAGCTTTCTTTATCTGAGAAATCCAATTTATTTCGTAGATGCCTCACATATACATCAACCACATTTGTTTCAATTTCTGCATCGTAACCCCATATTTGGTCAAGAAGAACTTCCCTTGTTAAAACTCGGTTAATATTTTTTAAAAACATGGCTAATAAGTCATATTCTTTTTTCGTTAACTCGATGAATTGGTTTCCCCTTTTTAATAACCTCGATTCGATACTTAGTTCTAAATCTTTAAATGTAAGGAACAGAGGCGGCGACTCGTTTCGTTTTTCTTCTCGTCTCATAATAACCCTAATTCTTGCTAATAATTCTTCTATAGCAAATGGTTTTGGGATGTAATCGTCTGCACCGCTATCCAGCCCCAACACTCTATCCATCACACTGTCTCTAGCCGTAATCATAATAATAGGAGTATCCTTTACTGCCTTTAACCTGCGGCATACTTCAATTCCATTTAATTTCGGCAGCATTAAATCTAATAAAATGACATCCCAATTTTGATCTAATGCCATTTCTAATCCTTCTCTGCCGTCAAATGCAGCAGTGACATGATAGCCTTCATGGGATAATTCAAGAACGATAAATTCTGATAATGCTTCTTCATCTTCAATGACCAAAATATTCACAGAAATCCCTCCCTTGATTGTTTCTATTATATCCATTTAATGACGAAGTCCCACTTGCATAACAAGTGGGACCATCGAAGGTTTTTACCTAATTAATCGTCATTCTCTTCTCCATCATCTTTTTCATCATCTTTCTCAACCTTTAATACCTTGCCTGTTTTGGCATCTATTTTAACATCGTATTTTTGGCTTTGGTCGCCTTTAATTTCTACTGAATAAACAACTACACCATCTTCATCTTCTAATTCCGTATCTGTTACCTGTCCTTTGACCTCTTTTAATGCAATTGACTCACTTTCTTTTGCCGTTATAGTGGCTTGTTTTTCTAATTGCTTTTGTTCCTCCTTGTCCGAAATTTCTCCATCATTATCTTCTTTTTCGTTTTTATCTTCTTTTTCGCCTTTTTCAACTTTCTTATCGTTCTCTTCCTTTAATACCTTGCCTGTCTTAACATCTACCTTTGCTTCATCTGAAACTTCCACTGTACTATTTTGATCGGACTTTGCCGCCAACGCATTCGTATTTAGAACAGAACCAGCTATTCCTCCTCCAATTACTGATAATGCTAATGCTGGAACTAAAAATTTCTTTTTCATATTTTTTCTCCTCACTTTCGTTGTATTTGGTACATCTTCATCTTAATCCGCAACGATGAAATGACTCTGAATGGAAAATAAAAATGATCTAATCTTTTCATGAAAATTTTTTCACTTTAAAAAATCAGTTTCTTGAGACCATAAATAGGCACCCTTAATTGAAAGATGATCATCTACAACTGACCAACCTTTCAATTAAGGATGCCTGTTTAAAGTATGTTAATTATTTCTTTATGCCTCATCTAATTTAATGTCATCTATTTTCGACTTTGTCAGGTAAATGACCAATACTAAGATGATTACGAGGAAAATCACGCTAGTACCTACTGTACCAAGACCGAGACCACCTGCATGGCGTGGCTGTGACAGGAAATCGCCAAGAGAAGCACCGAAAGGACGAGTTAAGATGTAGGCAATCCAAAAGGCCAGTACCGCATTCATCTTGAAACTGTAATAGGCGATGGTCACTACGCCGATCAATACAGCGAAAAGAAGCGCTGACCTCCAGTAGCCCAAGTTGAGACCCTCTGCTATGAGATCACCAGCTGCAGTACCCAAGGCAAAAGTGAAAAGGATAGCCAACCAATAGAAGGCTTCCCGCTTGGTTGTATTGATTGAGTGAATGGACATTGTCTTTTCACTCGTATACCAAGCAGCAAAAGTCACTAGCATGGCAATGAGAAAGATGATTGTGGTCGTCCCTAGCGGAACCCCCAAATTATCCGCTAAGTTATCGGACCCAAGCGTTCCAACTACGCTAATTAACACAACCGTGAGCCAATAGATACTTGGCACGTACTTCCTCGACTTAAACTGGAATATAAGCGTAATAAGCAAAAGGCCACTCATAATATAAGTCGTATAGGTCAAGCCTAAATTCAATTTTGCGTTTAGTAAGTCTGCAGCCGTCTCACCCACCGTGGTTGCCATGATCTTGATAATCCAGAAGAAGATCGTGATCACTACCGGTACCTTGTTCAACATCTGCCTTTCACGTATTGGAATTTTCGTTGCTTCATATGAACTAGATAAATTATTCCTTTTATTATCTCTTCCATTCCCGTTATTCTCCATCCATTACTCCTCCTTTCTAAATTACTATTCCCTTAGTATTTCATTAATAATCAGTGTAGATGTGTAGCTTATTTGCAGCATAAGTAGCTCTCCTCTGTATAAAAGCAATATATCCTTTGATCCTAAAACCTTATTTTTGTAACATTAAATAATGAAAATCATATGAAAATATACTGTATAAATAAAAAACGTTAGACAAGATTAATTTCTAATCTCATCTAACGTTTTGTAATTAATCTAAAATGAACTTATCTGCAAAATTCTTATGTTTGTTCTATTTTTTTATTCTGCATAAGTCTATTGTGCTGTAGGCTCTATCACTTGTTTCTGTCTGGCGTTTACTTTTTCTCCATAACGGCAAAGTAATTTTCTTCGTCATCAGCAAAGTTAAACACCCGTCCGGATGGCATGGTTACAATTTCTCCAACCTTCACCTTTTTATTCGAAAGATCTTCATACAGGCCGTCGAGATTATCGGTAAAAAACATTAACGACGGAGTGCCAAGATTTAATTGTGGCTGCATTTTAGCAATTAACTCCTTATTATGTAGAACAATGCTCGTTTCTGCCTCCTTTGAAGGGGCAATTTCAATCCATCTCATTCCTTGTCCATTATCCTGTTCAGAAACAACGATAAATCCAGCCTTTTCTGTCCAAAATTTCAATGACTCGTCCTGGTTATTCACGTATAACATTATTTGGCCCAATTTAGTAAACATCTCAATTCTTCCCTTCTACTAATTTTTGATCTAAATACAATAACTAGAAAAATCTCCTCTTTAGTATAAATATTAAGTGAAACTTTCTTTCCATGCAATTTTTTCCAATAATCAAGGAGCTTTTTTTACTTTATAACCACATATAGTTCAGTAACTCTCTTGCTTTGTTCTATAAAAGAAAGATGCCTTTAAACTTGTGCATAAAGTTTAAAGGCATCTACTTACGGATGAATGTTCCTTAAAAGATAGTCCATTCTTCTAATATATTTTTATCTACCAGTGGTCTCGTTCTCTAATTTCGCATCCACTGGAACACGCTTGCCGATTCCAAAAGCGAAAAAGCTAATCACGACGATTCCTAGAAAAATAATACCTACTATAAGCGAAATGCGTGTATCATCATTAAACCACATACCGATTAAAACCATTATTAAAAAGGCAATCGTTAAGTAGTTTGTCACCGGTGCAAACGGCATTTTAACTGGATGATGGTCCATTTCGCCTCCTTTTATTTTTCTGAATCGAATTTGACTAATCAGAATAACAAACCATGGAACCATACCAGGAAGGACACTTGCACTGTATACATACACAAATAAATTTTTCGGTGCAATATAACTTAAAATAACGCCAACGGCTAAACCAACTAGCACACCAATCGTACCGAGTAAAGGCACACCATTATGGGATAGCTTCGTAAAGTACTTTGGTGCCTGTCCATTCATTCCTAATGTATAAAGCATCCGTCCTGCACTGTAAATCCCACTATTACAGCCAGACATTGCTGCTGTGATGACGACAAAATTAATAAGTCCAGCAGCTGCTGTAATCCCCACTTTTGCAAATGTTGCAACAAATGGGCTGCCTATTGCATTGAGTTGATCCCAAGGGTAAACCGTTACAATAACAAAAATCGCCCCAATATAGAAGATTAAAATCCGCCAAATGATACTTTGAATTGCTTTTGTTAACGTTTTTTGCGGGTTCTTTGCTTCCCCTGCTGTAATCCCAATAAGTTCGACACCCTGATAAGCTGCAACAACTAACGATAGAGCAAAGAAAAATCCTGACCAGCCTCCTGCAAAGAAGCCGCCATTCTTCCAAAGATTAGATAACCCGATTGCATGTCCCCCGTTACCAAACCCGAAGAATATAAGCCCAAGTCCTGCAACAATCATCAATATTATAGTAACAATTTTAATCATGGCAAACCAAAATTCAAACTCACCAAATGATTTAACAGAAATTAAATTCGCAGCACCAAGAATCACCATTGCGACGATACCTGGTATCCAAGCAGGCAAATCTGGAAACCAATATTGCATGTATGTCCCAACCGCAATAATTTCTGCCATCCCAACAATCACCCACTGGAACCAGTTACTCCATGCGGTTATATACCCTGCTATCGGATGTATGTATTTATGGCCAAAATTTGCAAATGACCCCGAGCTAGGCTCTACATACAACATTTCTCCCATTGCGCGCATAATAAAAAATATAAAAATTCCTGAGATTGCATAAGCGAGCAGAACTGACGGACCTGTCCATTGAATCGCGCTAGCTGAACCCATAAATAATCCAACACCAATTGTGCCGCCCAAAGCAATCATCTGAATATGCCGTGCTTCCAAGCCTCTTTTCAATTCTTTGTTTGCCACTCCATTTCCTCCTCTTACACCATTAATAGCCGCCACTTTTAGCAACTAATACACTCTCTATTCAGTCTCAAAATAATGGGAGCTGGCGTCATTATTTCAGTTAACTTTGAAAAAAAACCGCTAACCTATTGATTTGATATAACAAAAAATACTTTTCTATCATAATAAATTCTCTTTTAAAATACAATTGTATTTTTTGATCAAACACTGTTTTATCAAGCGTTCTGTGCGATTCAAATTAAATAATTAATATTTTAAAATAATTTTTATATGTGCACTAGTGATACCATTTGAAATGGATAGATATGTACATTTTGCATAAACTACTTTTGCAATCATGTTTTTAATATTTTATATTTCGACAAAATTTTCGAAAATCCGACAAATATGGTTGACCTGTAGGAAAAAAGGGAATAGACTTTTACATATGTCAATAAGAATGAGGGTTCAATGTGAAAAGTGTATTACTTAGAAGAAAAAATCCTAGTGATCTACTAGAAAAAAACAGAAAAGTTCAATTAAAGCAAACATTAGGTGGATTTGATCTCATCTTGCTGGGAGTTGGAGCCATTGTTGGAACTGGTATCTTTATACTCCCTGGAACAGTGGCTGCCAGTCATTCTGGCCCCGCCATTGTCTTTTCGTTTATTATTGCTGCTATTATTTGTGCTTTAGCCGGGTTGTGTTATTCAGAATTTTCCTCCGCCGTCCCAGTAACAGGCAGTGCTTATACTTATGGGTATATTGTATTTGGGGAATTTGTCGCTTGGTTAGTAGGATGGGCACTAGTGTTAGAATATGGCTTGGCCGTTGCTTCGGTGGCAACTGGCTGGTCTGGTTATTTATCAACCCTGCTAGAAGGATTTCATGTCATGATTCCAAAGGCAATCTCTGGACCTTTTAATCCAGCAGATGGAACTTTTATTAACCTACCTGCTATTGCCATTGTACTTGCCATGGCTTTCTTATTATCACGCGGTGTACAAGAATCTGCAAAGCTGAATAAGATCATGGTATTTATTAAAGTAGGCGTCATTCTTTTATTTATTGGCGTTGGCGTTTTTTATGTGGAACCAGCTAATTGGCAGCCATTTATGCCTTTTGGGACAGCAGGAGTGCTGAGTGGGGCAGCCCTTGTTTTCTTTGCATACCTTGGGTTTGATGCTGTTTCATCAGCAGCTGAAGAGGTTAAAAATCCTCAACGCAATCTGCCAATTGGAATTATTGGATCTTTACTCATTTGCACATTGCTTTATGTAGTGGTTTCGCTTGTATTAACCGGAATTGTTCCCTATACAAAACTTAATGTAAGTGACCCCGTCAGCTATGCGATGCAGCTCATGCACCAAGATTGGATGGCTGGCTTAATTTCACTTGGGGCTGTAGTCGGGATGATGACCGTGATCCTTGTCATGTTATATGGAGGAACAAGAATTCTATTCGCACTTGCTCGGGATGGATTACTACCGAAAAGTATGTATGAGCTGAATAAAAAATACAACACTCCAACAAAAAATACGTGGATTTTCTCAACACTCATCGCTTTTTGTGCCGGCTTCGTTCCATTAGCTAAACTAGTCGAACTAGTAAACATGGGGACATTACTTGCTTTTACCATTGTTTCACTCGGAGTGGTTTTCTTAAGGAGAAATAAAAATATTCCGTCCGGCGGGTTTAAAGTACCATTATTCCCCATTTTACCGATATGCTCTTTCCTTTTATGTCTATTTTTAATTACTCAACTTTCCATTTATACATGGATTGCATGCGGAGTTTGGTTTGCATTCGGATTGATCATCTATTTTACTTACGGCATACGGAATAGCTTGATGAATAAAAAATAAGAAAAACCCTTGACTACATATAGAGTCAAGGGTTTTTTTACAATGTACAGACAATCCCACACCCTTTTAAACGAGCTTTTGCCCGCAATTGGAGCAGAAATTGCCCTCACCTGTTTTTGTTCCGCAATTTGGGCAGAAGTTTGGTCTCTTTTGGCTGCCTGCTTCCGGTTGTGAAGGAGGCTGCGGATTTTGAGTAGGGCCCGACTGATTTGGGGTTTGCTGATTCATTTTATTCATCATCTGATTCGCAAAATTCATGCCCATCATCATCCCAGCCATATCGGATGCCGTTCCCCCGCCGCTCATTTTTCCAGAAGCCATACCTTCTGTTAGCGAGATTTGCTGGAATCGATCCACATTGCCGACCATGCCAAACGAAGCATTTTTTGTAATCATATCTTGAATCTCTTTCGGATAGTTGAAGCTCATGACATTAAACCCAGTTATCGACAGGCCACTCTTGATCATCTGCATATCTAAATCTTCCTGAATCCCTTTCGAAATCTCAAAGGAGTTAGACTGAAGATTGAACATGTCCTTCCCTTCCCTTGAAATCCATTTCATCAGGAGCTGGTCAAGGACGGCAGTGATCCGAATTTTGACATCTTCCACGACATAGTGCTCACGAACACCGGCAATTTGGTCAATTAAGGCGATATAATCAGTTACTTTAAAATTAACTGTCCCGTTCGCGCGAATTGGCATGCCGCCTGGGAGCCCTAGTGTTGGAATATTGATCGCATTTTGCGTTCCCCATTTCACAACAAACTCCTTCGTGTTCACAAACAGCACCTCAACCCGCATGCCGCTATTGAAGCCAAACTTGAATCCCTTTAACGTTGATAAAAAGGGAATGATTTGCGATTCGATATCATACTCCCCTTCATCACGAAAAATCCCTTCGATTTTCCCGTTGTTTAGAAAAATCGCATCTTGGCCGGGCCGAATAATCAACTTACTTCCCTTCTTAATTTCCCGATTACTCCATTTATAAAAAATCATATCATCTCTAAATTCTTGCCATTCTACGACATTGGCAAATTGATTTCTGAAAAAAGACATCGATTATCTACTCCTTCATAAATCAAATACGCCTTGGCGTATTTGCGCCCAGATTTTATCGAGCTCGCTCGATAAATTTCCTTTGAAAATCAGAGGCATCCGCCGGAGGCTTAACTTTATTCAGCCCGTGTTTACCTTTCAACTGAATTGTTTATTCTTTTCGCACTTCATTTTACAAAGTGAGTAAAGTCTACTGAATAAAGTTAAAACTTACCTCTACTCCCGCTATGCGAGTGGCCGCCACTAGAGATTCCGCCACCTCCACCTCCACCTCCGCCTGAATTAGAAGACGGCTTCTTTTGCCTTGTCACGGTTTGTCTTATAAAGTGATCATACTTATTAAGAACCCTTGATTGATGGCTATTCATATAAGTTCCGGCATTTACAGTGACTCGCCCGCCTGAGCGATAGGCCATGAACGTAACAATAATTCCGGCAATGCCTAAAGAGGCAGCCAATTGAAACCACCATTTAAAAAGTAAATTTTCCGGATTTACACCCGGCTCATAGCCCATATAATCATATGAAGTATGGATAAAAGCTGAAAACGCTTGGAAATATTGACCTTCTGAAAGAGCCGGGGTAATTTTATGACGAATTTGATCAAGCCGCCCACTATCCAAATAGTCCTCTGCCTTTTTAAATCCGGCTAAGTACACATCTCTTTCTTGCATATCAATCATTAATATCGCGGTATTTCCATGAGGCTGGTCATAGCCAGGAGCGTGCTCATCGTAGAAATCCTCTACATATTGAACAATGTCCTTTCCACCCGTTCCATTCGCCGTAATAATGATAAAAGCAGTATTTCTCTCCATGCCTAGCTCACTTGCTAAAGATTGCAACTCAGCCACTTCTTCTTTTGTTAGTAGCTTAGCAAAATCATAAATATATTGTGACTCCGCTCTCGCTTGCGTTCCCCACGGCAATAGGAAAAGTAACACCGCGATAAAGAAAAGGTGACTTCGATTCTTCACACTCACCAAAAGCCGCCTCCCATCATAAAGGACGCACATTTTAAGATAATAAAGGTTCCTGCCGTAATGCCGCTAAACCACATAGCGACCTTGCCAGCACTAATTGGCGGTTTGCCGACTACTTTTCCCGTCTGTCCATTCATCGCAAAAATATGCTCTGATCGATTGTAATCATAGCTGACCATCCAAACAGGCAACAAAACATAATAACTGTTCACGTTTCTCGTATCAATTTGCTTATTCGAATAATTGACCGAATGATAGCCCAATAAGGTAGACCGAATATAGGATTCGATATAGTCGCTAATTTTATCTTTCGCCCGCGGGAGTAGTTCCTCATCTGTATAGTTATATTTCTCGGCAATATAGCCTGCCAAATACGGAGTTTTAAAATCCTTTAATTGCTCATACGGATAAGGTTCTAATTTATCCATTAAGCCATCATTCATTTTTTCCGATGCATCCACAGGGATTTTGACATAATCCAGGTTAATATCGCGGAAAGCATCAAAATAGTTTGTTTCGGTATAAATATAATCTCCTTGAGTATAGGTTCTGACTTTTGTGCAGACGGCATTTACTTGCACCTTGCTGTTGAGGTCAAATAGCCAAAAGGGCACATATATCCCTGTTACGCTCTTGATTCGGTCTGCCGTCATGAAGCCTTTCGGAGTAAGAAGCCCTTTTCTGCACCATTTTATAAATGCCTTCATTGCCTCTTCCCTACTAATGGTAAAAGGAATGACTTTGGCAGGAGCGAGATGCCCAGATAATCGATCCGCGATCACCACACCTGCTCCACAAAAACCGCATCGTGTTGCCGTTGTCTCCGCTTCCGTAATTAAAACAGCGCCACAGTTCTCACAATGATATTCATTCGCTTCATCCTCTGAAAAGGTCATTCTCTTCAGCTCTTCAGGGTAGCTTTCAATATTTTCATGTCTCCCGCAGCTTAGGCAAGATAATTCGCCTGAATCTGCATTAAAGCTCATATCACTTCCACAGCTCGGGCATTTATAGTGAAGGATCATGCTTTACACACCTCTTTAAGCTCAGGGCTCGTGTCCTGTAGCTACCGTTTGGGGTGGGGACTTTGGAAATGTAGGCATTGATTAGCTCATGACCACAATTTGAGATGCCATCTTTCAAAATGCATCCCTACGAAAATGCCCCTCAGCCCCTAAACAATTTTAGTTTTTCTTCATTCTTTCTTTCAGTGCAGCTAGCTCATCATCAACATTACTGCTTGCATCATCATACTTAGCTGTTAAGTCAGCTATTTTGTCTTTCGGACCGGCATTGAGTTCGGCCATGGCGTTAGCTTCATCTAATGCACGATTCACTTTCTCTTCCATTCGTTCAAATGCAGAAATCGATTGACCTGTATGGGCCGCAGATGCGCCAAGCTTATTCATACGCTCCTGTGTTTTGGCCACTGACCATTTCGCTTTCAACATACTTCTCCGCGATTCCAGTTCTTCAATATCCGCCACAAGCTTGTCATGCATTTGTTTCATTTGCTGAGCATTCGATGCAGCCAGTTGGTATGCTAACTCTAGTTCAGAACATTTTCCTGACAACTCCGCCTTTTTCTCTAGAAACTTCCGCGCATCTCCTTCATTCCCTGCTTCCAATGCCTTAATCGCATAGCGCTCCATTTTTTCCACATCTTCCTGGCATTCATGTAAAACTCTTTTGGCTCGCTGCTCTTCTGCCATGACGGACGCCGTTTCCGATTTTACCTTTCCTAAATCCTTATTTAAATTTCTTAAGTATTGGTCAATCATTTTCTCGGGATTTTCCGCCTTATCTAATAATGCGTTAATATTACTCGCCATAATATCTTTAAATCTTGTGATCATACTCATTTTTTCCTACCTCCTTAAAGGTCTTATGAAAAACAATACTATAATATACTGTTCCATTTTCAATAAAGTTTCACTTTTTTCTAAGGCAAATATGTTAAACAATTCCTGCCCCACTGGGAATGAATGTATGGGAAGGAATGCTTAGGGGAAACTAACAAAAAATACAGGAGGCTTAAACAATGAATACAATAGCAAAAATCCCAGCCATTTTACTTACATTTATGCTATTTATTGCAGGATGCAGCAGTAAAAACGAAGTGAAGAATCCAGAAAATAAAGGTACAGGTACAACTACGGAAGAACAAAATGCAGCGAATCAAAATACAGCAGAAGTGCCGTTTAAGGATTTTGACTTAAGTGTTGAATATGCAGGCCACAAAGAATATGAAGCAGAGTATGACACGACTGATAACCAGCCTGAATATTCGATTAGCGATGATCTGAATAACCAGTTTTTAAAAGGGGACGAAGCTTTAGGTAAATTAACCCCTTTGCTTCAACAGCTGACATTCACGGAAGACACCGCTCAAGAAGATGCAATTAAAGAAGTGCTGCAAGTTTTTAATCTTAAAGACGATTATCAAGAATTCGACTTAGAAGTACAATTCAATAATAACTCAATAAAAAAATATAAAGTAGATAAAACGCCTTAACGAGATCAGGGACCCCTTCGATAACTCTAGGGGCCCTACTCCATTATCCATGGATATCTCTTTTTCTATAACCCCAAAACCCCGTCACAATAAAAATTATCGCTAAGACCGTCAGTACCCCCACTTTTGTATAATCCATGCTATTAACCGGAAGCTCCGGAATATGACCGAACGGCGTTAGTTTGCTCATCCATTCTGGAAACTGCAGCAAGCCACCTAAATAAACAACAAAAAATGAATAAGTCAAATATAGCCATATGAAGCTAGATAATTTTGGGACAATGCCGACCAATAAGACCGCCATGCCGATCATGGCTAACATCGCAGGCAGATAAACGATTGCTGCACGATAAAATGTACCGACAGACAGGCCATCTTCCATAACGAAATTCCCAACGAGTCCAAGACCGATGGCAGCAAACGAGATCATGACAAACGCACTGACAACGGATACAGTTAAATAGCTTCCTATGAGCCGTGATCGAGATACTGCTCGACTCAGTAAGTGCTCCGTCCGGTTCTTTCTTTCTTCCCCTTTCAGTTTTAACATCGCCATTAAAGGAGGAATCGTACAAATCATTGCAATGACCTTCATTAACATTGTGACAAATTGTTCTGTTAACGAAATTCCTGCTGCCGGTGCGAACATCTTCTCGAATATTTCATTATTAGAAAAATAGGACTCAAGATCCCCTAATACGGACCCGTAAGAAGCACCGAGGAAAAACATCCCCACTGCCCAAGCGATGAGTCCTGTACGCTGAAGTCTAAGTGCAAGACCAAGTGGACTTTGTAAAAATAGGGACGCGTGTTTCCTGCCTGGTTTTGCCGGTATGAAGCCAGCCCCCAAATCACGAATCGCATTCAAACAAAGCGAAAGGACCAACAAAATCATGGCAACACCAATCGTCAGTACAATCAACCACCAGTCATTTTTCACATATACTTCCGAACGTAATACCCAGCTAAGTGGCGAAACGGCAGAAAGTGTTTCATTACTCACATCGCCAATGGCACGGATGAAATAAGCCAGGAGCAATATCGTAATTGAAAAGCCGACCGCACCACGAGATGTGACCGTCAACTGGGCGAATAACGCGGTGATTGCGGTGAAAAAGATGCCTGTTGCCCCTAATGCTGCTCCATATAAAAGGGAACCTTCTAAGTCCATGCTCTCAATGCCAAGTGCATACAATCCAAAGCCGATCATAACCGCCAATAATAGATTGGCCCCAACTGAAACCAAAATCGTTGCATGCAATGAAGACAACCGGCCAACTGGCAAAGAGCGAAACATTTCCATCCGGCCATCCTCTTCGTCTTCCCGAGTGTGGCGAACAACAAATAAAATACTCATGATGCCAACAGCCAATGCTGTGAAAAGCAACATCTGATGGGCCATCATCGCGCCAACCGTATAGTTATCTAGACCATAACCCGGGCCAAGCATCGCTGTCATGGCAGGGTTTCTCATCGTTTCAGCTGCTATTTGTCTTTCTTGCTCAGTTACATACATTTGACTAAATGATTGGGCAACGACAACGGTAAGGACAAGTAGGAATAGTAACCAAATCGAAATCCGAAGGCGATCTCTTCGCAAGATGAAACGGGACAGCCTCCCTGTATGGATGTATAGCTGATTTGACATTAGATGGCACCCCCAGCATCTGCTCCTTCATAATGGCGCATGAATAAATCTTCTAATGTAGGCGGCGCGCTTTCCATTTTTACAATTCCAAACTGGCTAACATATTGCATGACATGATCCAATTCCATCGCGTCAACCTGAAAGGAAATGGCCTGTCCCTTCAACTCAATATGATGAACCCCTTTTAATTCGTGCAAAGAGGTTAGCGGCTGCTTTGTTTCGAAAAGTAAGCTCGTTCTTGTTAAGTGCCGCAGCTCATCTAATGTCCCTGTTTCGATGATTTGTCCTTGGCGAATAATTCCCACTCGATCACAGAGCTTTTCCACCTCAGATAAAATATGGCTCGAAAGCAAAATACTCTTTCCCTCGTTTTTTGCCTCCATCACACATTCCTGAAAAATCCTTTCCATCAACGGATCCAGTCCAGAAGTTGGTTCGTCTAAAATATACAAGTCCGCATCAGACGAAAAAGCAGAAATGAGCGCCACCTTTTGCCGATTTCCTTTTGAATACGTCCTGCATTTTTTTGAAGGATCTAAATCGAATCTGTTGATTAATTCCTCACGTCTGCTTTTGTTGTTCTTCCCACGTAATTTAACGAATAAATCAATGACCTCTCCCCCAGTTAAATTAGGCCATAGGTTCACATCTCCCGGGACGTAGGCGACCCGCTTATGAATGTCAACGGCATCCTTCCATGCATCCAGACCAAAAATCTCCGCTTCCCCTTCTGTTGCTTTTAATATTCCGAGCAAAATACGGATGGTCGTCGATTTCCCTGCACCATTTGGACCGATGAACCCAAATACTTCTCCCTTCTTCACTTCCATGCTTACACCATTTAATGCTGTAAACCGTCCAAACCTTTTGATTAGATTCGATGTTTTTAAGACAGACATGATTCATTCTCCCCTTTACCATCTTTACACAAAATAAATTATGAAATATTTAAAGTTATTTAGTTCATAATATATAAAACTAAATCTATTTACAATAGGTTATGAACTCGTTTAATTGTTTTATTACATAAATTTTATTACACTTTATATGAGGTGAAAGAGATGGATGGATTTCAACGGCGAAGAGAGCAGAAGAAAGTGAGTATTTTAGAAGCTGCTCTAGCCTTATTTTTGAAACATGGGGTACAAAAGATCTCCATTGCGGAAATAGCAAAACAGGCGAAAGTATCCCAAGTAACAATTTATAATTACTTCGATAGTAAACATAATTTAGTGCATGAGGTATTTCTATATTATTTAGACTTGATGAAGGAGCAATTTTTCCAAATTCTTGATAGCCAAATGACATTTCCTGAGAAAATTAAGCAGATCATCTTTACTAAAAAAGAAGTAGCGAACAACATTCATGAAGATTTCTATCAATATATAATGAAGGAATATTCGACGGACGCAAATTATTTTGAAAAACTATATGAAGAAGTGGCCCTTCCACGCTTAATAGACTTGTTTAACCAAGGAAAGCAACAGAGATTTGTTGATCCGAACTTGTCTAATGAAGCCATTATCTTTTTCATTCAAGCAATGAATAAATATATCCAGCGAGAAGAAGTTTATCAAAGGATTCTGCCGTTGACTGAAGATATTATGAATCTTGTTTTTTATGGGATCATGGGGAAAAGAGAAGAAGAAAGCTGAACTAAATACAAAAAGTCCCGACTTCTTTTTCATAGAAAGTCGGGACTTTTTTACATTTTTCTTACGCGCCTTAGAGGATTCGAACCTCTGACCGTACGCTTAGAAGGCGTATGCTCTATCCAGCTGAGCTAAAGGCGCATTGCGTGCGTATGATGGAAAAGCTATAAGTATCCTGCCCTTAAAAAGAGCATTACTTAGTCACTGAAAAAATATGGCGGTCCGGACGGGACTCGAACCCGCGACCTCCTGCGTGACAGGCAGGCATTCTAACCAACTGAACTACCGGACCATATTGCGGGGACAGGATTTGAACCTGCGACCTTCGGGT
>NZ_WBOS01000007.1 GCF_008923245.1 Cytobacillus depressus | reverse complement strand
AAAGAAGAACATCGGAAAGCCGTATGAGGGAAAACTTCACGTACGGTTTGATGAGGGGAAACTGAAAGTAAAAGAGATAGCGTAAGCTATCCCTATGAAATCAGTTTTCTACTCTACTAAAGGAGCTGAATAGTTCAACAACCATTAGGAAATATGTGGTAGTCTGTATTAAAGGGGGGAATAGAATTGAACGATAAAAAAATAAGATTATCTTTAACTGGTGCAATAGTAATTTTAAGTATATGTATATTAATTTCTGCTTCTAATATTTCAAGTGCTATAAGATATTTAGGTGATAACACCGCAAACAATAATAATGATTACCAATTAAGCAGATTTAATGATAATTTTGATGAACTGATAAAGGCTCTTAAAGAAAAACATGAGGATATTAGTCGATGATTACTTTGAGTAGTAAAAAAACAGAATCGACTTTCAATAAAGATGTATTTAGGATCTTCCACAATCGGGCGCTTTTCTGAAATAAGGAAAGCGTCTTTCTTCATGAAAAGGGCCATATTGTGGAGTAATGCCTTTAAAGAAAATTGGTTTATAGGTTAAAATTTAGAAGAGAGCTAATAATACGGATACATTTTCAAAAGTAATATATGAATCAACGTGGGTGAAAAACTCGATACATCGGCAAAATTAACCTTTTGATTATTTTCAAAGTTTAATCTAACATCTGATATTATTAGTTAATTGGGAAAAATATAAAGGGATGGTGAATTTTATTGAAAATTCTTGAAACTGAACGACTTATCCTTCGCCTGCAAAAACCCGACGATGCTGCGTTTATCCTTGAGCTTTTAAATGATCCTTCCTGGTTGCAGTTCATAGGCGATCGCGGTGTGAGAACGCTGGATGACGCAAGGACCTATATTTTGAATGGACCTGTTCGCATGTATGAGCAATTCGGTTTCTGCCTTTATTTGGTGGAACGAAAGGAGGATCATGCCCAGATTGGAATTTGCGGTCTGGTAAAAAGAGATTCCTTGAAAGATGTGGATATTGGATTTGCCTTTCTCCCAAAATATTGGTCAAAAGGATACGCCTATGAAGCAGCTTCCGCAGTAATGTCCTATGGAAAAGACACATTGGGACTTACTCGCATTGTGGCAATCACGGCACAAGAGAATCAAGCTTCAGCCAGGCTGCTCGAAAAATTAGATTTTCGGTTTGAGAGATTGATTCAACTAGCCAATGATCCCGAAGAGCTTAAGCTTTTTGTATTCGACAAAACCGAAAATTACATCAAAAAACAGTAGGAATCAACAGAAACAAAAGTGATTCTAGATCGATTAACCGCCTCTTTTTTCGATGCGTTTACCAATAAAAATGGAAATAAACCGAATGTATGCGCCCTTTCTGAATTATTTATTCCAGAGGCAATGATTATTAAAAATACAGATTGCGCTCCTTTTATTTATAGTCTTCAGCAGTTTATCGAACCCCGTGAGAAACTATTAAGTGAAGGGAACTTGATGAATTTCAAGGAAGAAGAAGTGTACGAAATCACAGAGATTTTCGGAAATATCGCTCATCGCTTCAGCCTGTATCGAAAAATAGGTGTGTTGTCTGGCGAAGCATTTGATACAATGGGCATGAAAACAATGCAGTTCATTTGCACACCCTCTGGTTGGAAGATAAGCTCAATAGCTTGGGATGATGAAAGAAAAGACTTAACCATTCCGGAAAGGTATCGAAAATTTTAACTATGCAAAAGACTCTCCTCTCTAGAGAGTCTTATTCTAATTGTTCCAAAGGATGTGGTGACATAGTTTTTGGGATTTCTACTTATCTTGAAAAAAGTAGATGACGTAGCCTAGTTTTTTAAAGTCAGGATAATCTTTAAAGTGAATGAGAATTACAATAATCCATTCAACGAAAAGTCCCCGGATTGGAAATAGAATTGTTTTCTAAAGAGTTGCTACGAAATAATTTATTTTATACAGCCATAACAAGAACCAAGACAATACACGTTCTTATAGGTTCAAAACATGCTGCCAATAAAGCAGTTGCAACCAATCGACAAATTCCCATATTATCCTTGTGAATTACCAAAATTATTTGTAATTCTATTAGTAGGAGGGATTAAACCTCAAGTTGTTGGATCTTATCTTACTTGGTTTCGAAAGATGGCAGAGCAAAATAAAGGTGATGTATGGGTAAAAAATGCTTTAAATGGTCAGAGCATATATGGCTTAATAATGTAGATTACGCTCCAATGTTTTTTACACCGGAGCAAAGTACTTAAACCATCAGAAGGAAGGAAATCCAGAACAAGAATTTTCCCATCATATATTCGGTTCAAAAGAAAGATTGTAAAGGATTCTACTTAGACAATATGGTGCTTTAGTTAGGGTACCTTGGGTTCCTTGCAAACAATTTCAAAAAAGGCTATTCTAAATATGAATTATTTTTGTTCGGTGTAAAGGATAGTATTAGTAAAACTTTTCGTCTTGATGATCACTGAGAACAAGGATAGTAATACATTGTGTGTGCTAACACACTAGGAGGCAACAAACATGGAAAAAGGTAAAGTAAAATGGTTTAATGGCGAAAAAGGCTTCGGTTTCATCGAACGTGAGGGTGGAGAAGACGTATTCGTTCATTTCTCAGCTATTCAAGGCGAAGGGTACAAAACATTAGAAGAAGGTCAAGAAGTGACTTTTGATGTTGAGCAAGGTCAGCGTGGAGCACAAGCAGCAAACGTTCGTAAGGCTTAATTATAATGCCAAACATGAACAGACTCTTTTTTAGAGTCTGTTTTTTATTTTTCTTAAAAATACACAAAACCCCACTCACGAATGAGTAGGGAACATGAAAACAGTAAATCAAATGGTAAACACATTGTAACATATAATTTCTAAGGTTCCTAATTTCATCGCCTAAATTGAAAGTATCTTCTAAATATAGAACCTACAGAAGACATTATCGGTATTTTAAGAGGATTGACAGAAGAAAGTAACAATGAAACTGCTATTGATGGTTATGGGGCTTAAGACAGTGTAATAAAAGATATTGTAGAATTTCTAAAACATTATAAGCATTACGGAGAACTCATTTAATATGAGCTTGTTTCACTACGGGTGCTTTGCTTCAATATGAAGTGAAGTCTTTTTCTTCTTCAAAACGAGGCAGAATAGTTAAATAAATCACTAATAATGTATAATTTAGCTAAATAACAAAATTTTAGTATGAAATAAGTAGTTTAAATGAACAACAAGGAGATTAAGAAAATGAGAATCCCGATTTATCAGATTGATGCTTTTACAAATGAACTATTTAAAGGAAACCCAGCGGCAGTATGTCCATTAAACGAATGGATAAAAGAGGATTTAATGCAAAAGATTGCAGAAGAAAATAATTTATCTGAAACAGCCTTTTTTGTAAAAAAAGATGATGAATATGAGATAAGATGGTTCACTCCAAAAGGGGAAATAGACTTATGTGGACACGCAACATTAGCTTCTGCTTATGTAATATGCACTTATTTAGATAAAAATTTAAAGAATGTAAAGTTTAATACAAAAAGTGGACTTTTAGAAGTATCTAAGGATGGCGGTCTATTTACATTGAGTTTCCCTTCTAGAGAAGGAGAAAAATGTGATACTCCAGAGGAACTTATTAAAGGTTTAGGTAAAGTACCTAAAGAGGTCTATAAGTCAAGAGACTATTTGGTGGTATTTGATACAGAACAAGATATTTTAGATCTTGAATTAAATATGGATGAACTTAAAAAACTAGATGGTTTTGGTGTAATAGTGACAGCTAAAGGGAATGAAGTAGATTTTGTATCAAGATTTTTTGCACCAAAGGCAGGAATAGATGAAGATCCAGTTACAGGTTCTGCTCATTGTACGTTAGTTCCGTATTGGAAGAATATATTGAATAAAAATGAATTTACCGCATTGCAATTATCAGAAAGAGGCGGAAAGCTATATTGTACTGATTTAGGTGAAACAGTAAAAATGTCTGGAGAAGCTGTATCTTATTTAGAAGGATATATAAATGTTTAGGAAAATTTGTACAATAAATAAAAACTATTGAATAAATCCAATTTATTGATAATATTAAAAATCTGATTAATTTAGCGTGTACTATAATGTAGAAAAGTAAAATATTCAACCTTCATTTTGTTAATAAATCTGTAATTGGATAAACAAAATGAAAAAATATAATATTAAAATATTCCGTTTTGTTTGAATTTCTCTTATAATATCTTTAATTAAGGATGAGAGAAAGGACGTTGAAAATGGACAAAATTGATAAGGATATTATAAGACTTCTAACTAAAAACGGCCGGATCTCCTACGTTGAAATTGGCAAACAATTAGGACTTTCTAGGGTCGCCGTTAGGGAGAGGGTTTCAAAACTTGTGGAAGAAGGGGTCATCGAACAGTTTACTGTCGTTGTTAATAGTGAGAAATTCGGAAAGGAAGTCTCCGCGTTTTTTGAAATTGACTGCGAACCTAGTTCACTGGTTAACGTAGCTGAGGCACTTACGGAAAATATGAATGTAGCCAGCTGCTATCAAATGACAGGACCTTCAACCCTTCATATGCATGTGTTAGTGGATAATTTCATTGCATTGGAAAGATTTATCAATGAGGAGCTCTATGCTTTAGAAGGAATTACACGTGTGGAAAGTCATATTCTATTACGTAGATTTAAGAGCAGGAGCGGTTTAAAGCTTTAATAAATGAGTAGAATGGCACGAAAAGGACCTATCGACTGATAGGTCCTTTTGCTTTACGAAATGATATCGTAGCGATCAACAATTGAATAATCAATAAAAAAGAATAAAAACCCTAAGTTAAGCCAAAAGGAAATTCGTTTATGTAATTAATCGACAAAAAGAAAGTAAAAAATAAAATAATATAAAAAATTATCAAAATAATATGGATTTTTAGATTATTATAAATTATAATCGATTTTAATAATTTTAAAACATTTGGTAATCAAAAAGAAATATTTAATTAACAATTGATAAAAAAGGGGTGTTGATATGATTGCAATGATTGTCCGAAGGTTTTTTCAACTCATTTTTCTATTGTTTGGTATTTCTTTCCTAGTTTTTTCGTCAATGCACATTGCTCCGGGGGATCCTGCAACAATGATTGGAGGACCTACAGCTTCCGAGTCAGATCTTGAAGCAATTAGAAATAATCTTGGATTGAATGATCCGTTCTTAGTTCAATATGGAAGATACATAAGCGATGTGGTAAAGGGCGATTTAGGTTATTCCTACCAAACCCGCCAGCCAATATCGGAGGCAATCGCTATTCGTTTTCCTAACACGCTCAAGCTTGCCATAGCCAGCATCATCATTGCAGTAATTATAGGGATAATTACAGGGTTGATTTCAGCTCTAAAACAAAATAGCTGGCTCGATGTGACAAGCACTACTTTTGCTTTAGCAGGTATATCTATTCCGAATTTTTGGCTTGGAGCTGTTTTGATTTTGCTTTTCTCAGTCAATCTTCAGTGGTTGCCGGTTGGCGGAATGTCTTCTCCATTTTATACGGTAGAAGGTTTAAAGGAACTCATCTTACCTGCGATTACATTAGGAACAGGTTCGGCAGCTATGATAGCGAGGATGACGAGATCTTCAATGCTTGAAGTTGTCAAAGCAGACTATGTTCGGACGGCGAGAGCAAAAGGAGTAAAAGAACGAAATGTTATTTGGATACATACTTTAAAAAATGCCATGATCCCAGTTATTACGGTTATAGGCTTGAATTTTGGTGTCCTTCTTGGAGGGACGATTATTACAGAAAAAGTTTTTGCCATTAACGGCGTTGGAAGATTAATGATCGATGCGATTGCTGCACGTGATTTCCCAATGGTACAAGGTTCCGTTTTATTGGTAGCCACTTTGTTTGTCTTAGTCAATTTAATTGTTGATATCGTTTATACCTATATCGATCCAAGAATTAAATTTCAATAGGTTAGGAGGGATACGATGGAACCAACCGTCAGCATTGCTGAACTAGGAATAAAAAAGCCTAAGAAGAAAGAACGGAATTTTATTGTTATTACTAAGCGGTTGATAAAAAATAAGCTAGCCGTGATTGGGCTAATCATTATTGCTATTCAAATTTGTATGGCTATCTTTTCACCGCTCTTAACTGGCCATGATCCTATTAAACAAAATTTAGCAAATAGCGAACTTCCTATTTTTAGCGAGGATCATTGGCTGGGAACAGATAACTATGGACGAGACGTTTGGAGCAGAATTGTATATGGATCCCGGATTTCCCTAGTCGTAGGAATAACTGCAGTAAGCTTGGGACTTATCGGGGGAATTATCCTTGGTCTATTAGGTGGGTATTATAAGAAACTAGATGGAATTATTATGAGAATTGTAGATTTGCTATTCTCTTTCCCAGGGATTTTACTGGCCATGCTTATTATAGCTATTTTAGGGACAAGTTTAGTCAATGTCGCCATCGCTATTAGTATTTGGTCCATTCCATCCTGTGCAAGGATTGTCAGGGGATCTGTTCTTTCTATAAAGGAAAAGGAATACATCATGGCTATGAAATCACTTGGTGCATCGGATTTTAGAATTATGGTTAAACATATTTTGCCAAATGCTTTTGCACCAATCATTGTTTTTGCCACTATGAGAATGGCAACAGCTATTCTATCAACGGCAGCCTTAAGCTATTTAGGTTTAGGAGCACAGCCGCCTACACCTGAATGGGGTGCGATGATTGCACAGGGTCAAGGCTTCATGTGGAGTTCACCACATTTAACGATCGTTCCAGGCATTGCTATTATGTTAACTGTTTTTGCCTTTAACGTAGTTGGCGATGGATTAAGGGATGCTTTAGATCCAAATATGGATATTCAATAAAACTATTTTAGGAGGAAAAAGAATGAAAAGAAATTTCACTTTTTTATTCACACTTGTTTTTGCACTTGTCCTTTTAACAGCTTGTTCTGGCGAAAAAGGCGCATCATCTGATCCAGAGAAGTCAGACAACGGGAACAATGGAAAATCGAATGAAGAATTAACATTAACTTATGCCTCTGTTACAGATGCAGTTGGCCTTTCACCCATTTTAATGAATGATTCTGCTTCAGCTAATATCACGGACCATGTGTATGAAAAGCTATTTGAAAGAAACCCCAACACAATGGAATATGAACCAGTTTTAGCTGAGTCATATGAGAATCCAGATGAAAATACTTGGGTTATCAAATTAAGAGAGGGAATTAAGTTCCATGACGGAACACCGTTTAATGCAGAAGCAGTCAAATATACATTTGATAAGCTTCGTGATCCAGCAACAGCTGCACCAAGAGCATCATTATTGGAACCAGTAGATACAATCACAGTAAAAGATGAGTACACAGTTGAAATTAAAACCAAGTATCCGTATGGTGTATTCCTTGCCTCTTTAGCACATACAAATGCTGCCATTGTAAGTCCAACTGCAGACCAGAAGCAAGATTTAATGAACAGTCCAGTTGGTACAGGCCCATTCCAATTTGTTAGCTGGGTACCAGGAGATCAAATTGTTTTAAAATCTAATCCAGAATATTGGGGCGGAGAGCCGGAATTAAAGAAAGTAGTATTCAAAGTAGTACCTGAGGTATCAACAGCTATTTCTATGCTCCAAGCAGGTGAGGTTCAATTTTTAGATAATCTTCCGACTGAACAAATGAAACGTATCGAAAGCTTAAAGAATGTAGAGGTCCAGAAGGTTGATGGAACTCCAGTTTATTATTTTACAGTGAACCATGCGAAAAAGGAAAATCAAGATCCAGAATTCAAAAAAGCCCTTGCTAGTGCAATTGACAGAGATGCGTTCGTTTCTAAATTAAATGGTTTAGGTTTTAGAAGTGATAGTGTTGTTGGACCTAAGGTTTTCGGATACCAGGATTCAGCAGATAAAGCTGGCACACCATACGATGTTGAAAATGCAAAGGAATTGGTAAAGAAGAACGGCTATGACAAACGCCCATTAAAATTATTAACAGCCAATAGAGGTAATTTCCAATTAATGGCCGAAATTGTTCAATCTCAATTAACAGAAGCAGGCTTTAATGTAAGTATTGAGTCCATGGAATGGGCAGCATTCCTTGATTCAGCTCGTGCAGGCGAATATGACCTATCTTTCCTAAGCTGGTCAAATATCACAGGGGATGGTTCAGAATTATTTTACCCTAACTTCCATGGTGATAACGTTGGATCTTCTAACCGTGCACAGTACAGCAATGCTGAATTTGATAAGCTTGTAGATTCTTCAAGAACAACGGTAGATCAAAATGAAAGACAAAAGTTTTTAAATCAGGCAAACGAGCTAATGCTTAAAAATGACGATGTAGTAGTTATGTACCACGGTGTAGTGACAGTTGCACTTAATAATGATTATACGGGTCTGGTGTTAGATCCTAATGGTAAATGGGATTTATCAAAAGTAACAAGAAAGTAGGTTAGTCGTTATGGGAGAGACATTACTAGAGGTCAAAAACATTGTGACTGAGTTTCGGACAGCAGACGGGCAGCTTTCTGCTGTCCGTGATGTCTCCTTCTCTCTCCAAAAAGGAGAGACATTGTGTATCGTTGGAGAATCGGGCTGTGGGAAAAGTATCACGTCCCTTTCCATCATTGGATTATTACCCAGCAATGGAAAAATTACAAGCGGGGAAATTCTATATGAAGGAAAGGCCATTCATCAACTACCTGCACAGAAAATGAGACAAATTAGGGGCAATAAAATCTCAATGATTTTCCAAGAGCCGATGACAGCCTTAAATCCAGTATTGACGATTGGATATCAAATAAGAGAGCCTCTTATGATCCATCAAAAGCTATCAAAAAGAGAAGCAATAGATAAAGGGATTGAGCTATTAAAACAAGTTGGTATTCCTTATCCGGAAAAAAGGATGAATCAATATCCTCATGAGCTTAGCGGCGGAATGAGGCAAAGGGTAATGATCGCCATTGCTTTATCCTGCAATCCTGGGCTATTGATCGCTGACGAACCAACAACTGCACTTGATGTCACCATTCAAGCCCAAATTTTGGACATTATTAATAGGTTAAAAGACGAATTTCATATGGGTGTCCTCATGATTACCCATGATATGGGTGTAGTTGCCGAGGTAGCGGACCGGGTTATGGTTATGTATGCAGGGAAAAAGGTAGAGGAAGGAAAAGTGGAGGAAATCTTTGATAAGCCGAAACATCCATATACCATTGGATTGCTTAATTCCGTACCAAATGTTGATGATCCTGATTTTGAATTAGAGCCAATCCCTGGATCTTTGCCTAGTTTAGATGAACAAATTTCAGGCTGCCGATTCCATTTGAGATGTAAATTTGCAAAGGATATTTGCAGAATCCAAGAGCCTCCAGAGTTTAAACTATCCGATTCACATCAAGTGTTTTGCTGGCTAGAGGGGGATAACTGAGATGCCAATCGCTGTGAAAGAAAATCAAGAACAAGCGGTTCTTTTAGAGTTAAAAGGGGTAAAGAAGTACTTTCCGATTACTGGTGGTATTCTTAAACGCAAACAAGGTGACGTAAAAGCAGTTGAGGATGTTTCCTTAAAGCTATATAAAGGAGAAAGTCTTGGGATTGTCGGAGAATCAGGCTGTGGTAAATCAACTTTAGGCAGAACAATCTTGGGCTTAGAAGAATTAACCTCGGGAAAAATCATTTTCAGCGGGACGGAAATACAACATTTAAAAAGGAAAGAAAAATTAAAGTTTGTAAAGGAAATGCAAATGATATTCCAGGATCCTTTTGCCTCTCTTAATCCAAGGCAACGAATTGGCCATGCGTTGGAAGAAGTATTTACGATGCATACTAATATGTCAGCTAAGGAAAAAAGAGAAATGGTAATCAAACTTCTTCAGGAGGTTGGATTAAAGGAGGAGCATTTCGATCGTTATCCTCATGAGTTTAGCGGAGGTCAGAGACAAAGGATCGGGATAGCAAGAGCCATTGCCCTAAATCCTTCCTTTGTGATTTGCGATGAGGCCGTTTCCGCCCTAGATGTATCCGTACAAGCCCAAGTTTTAAAGCTATTAAAGGTGCTGCAGGAGAAATATCAATTATCCTATTTATTTATCTCCCATGACCTCGGGGTAGTTAGATATTTTTGTGATCGTGTTCTCGTTATGTATCTTGGAAACACGGTTGAACTTGGAACGGTTCACGATTTATTTAATAAGCCATTACATCCATATACTCAAGCTTTATTATCAGCTATTCCAAGGCCGACTGTACATTCTAAACACAAACGTATCCAATTACAAGGTGATATACCTAATCCTGCTGATCCCCCAAATGGCTGCTCATTTCATACAAGATGTCCAATTGCGGCTGATATGTGTAAAACAGAAAAGCCTGTTTGGGAAGAATACGAGCCCAAACATTTTGCTGCATGTCATTTTGCGGGACAGTCCATACTTTAAGTTAGCTTAACATTTAGGGAGGAGCTGCATTTTAGTTAGCTCCTTACTTTCTTACATTGGGATTATATCTCCCTATTATTCTATTATTTCAAACAATGAGGTGTGCTTAATGAAATTAGACTATCACTTTCATCCACATTCTTCACAAAGAACAACTGTCATGGCGAAAAACGGGATGGTTGCAACTTCGCAGCCGCTTGCAGCACAGGCAGGGCTTGATATCCTGAAAAAGGGAGGAAACGCTATTGATGCTGCGATTGCAACAGCTGCTGCACTTACTGTTCTAGAGCCTACATCAAATGGAATTGGTGGTGATGCTTTTGCTCTTGTATGGACTAAGGATAAGCAGCTTTATGGTCTAAACGGAAGCGGACCATCACCAAAGTCAATTTCGATTGAAGCATTAAAAGAAAGGGGCTATGATAAGATTCCTACATATGGATTAGTTCCTGTAACTGTTCCCGGAGCACCATCTGCTTGGGCTGAATTATTAAAACGATTCGGAAAGCTTTCATTAAAAGAGGTGCTTGAGCCTGCGGTCAACTATGCGGAAAATGGTTACCCGTTGACCCCTATTTTAGCTAAGTATTGGAATATTGCTTTTAATCGTTTTAAAAGGACTTTTACAGATGCAGAATTTCAGCATTGGTTTGAAACCTTTGCTCCGGCCGGCCGTGCACCACAGGCAGGAAATATTTGGCGCTCACCGGGGCATGCTTCTACATTGAAATCAATTGGGGAAACAAATGCTGAAAGCTTTTACCGAGGTGATCTTGCTGAAAAGATTCACGAATTTTCGGAAAAATACGATGGTTTTATTTCAAAAGAAGATTTAGCAGAATACAAAGCGGAGTGGGTCGATCCAATTAAGATTAATTACAGGGGATACGATGTCTGGGAGATTCCGCCAAATGGACAAGGCCTTCTAGCCCTGCTTGCTTTAAATATTGCAAGCGGCTTTGAATTCAACCATCGGGAAAGCGTTGATTCCTATCATAAACAAATTGAAGCAATGAAATTAGCTTTTACGGATGGCAAGGCTTGTATAACAGATTTTCGTGAGATGAAGGTGGATGTTGAAGAGCTTTTATCTGAACAATATGGTGAAGCAGGGCGTGCAAAGATTGGTGATGAGGCATTAGATCACAACCCTATTAAAGTGCCAACCAGCGGAACCGTTTATCTTGCTACGGCAGATGGAGAGGGAAATATGGTTTCCTTCATTCAAAGTAACTATATGGGCTTTGGTTCAGGAATCGTTGTTCCAGGAACAGGGATTGCCCTGCAAAATAGAGGCTGCGATTTTTCGTTAGATCCTAAGCATTCGAATGCATTAAAGCCAGGGAAAAAAACCTATCATACAATCATTCCAGGGTTCCTAACGAAAGACAATCAGGCAGTTGGTCCTTTTGGGGTAATGGGTGGATTTATGCAGCCGCAGGGGCATATGCAGGTAGTTATGAATACTGTGGATTTTCACTTAAATCCGCAAGCTGCCCTTGATGCACCAAGATGGCAATGGATTGAAGGAAAAAAGGTATTAGTTGAACCCCAATTCCCTAATCACATTGCTCAGGCTCTAGTAAGGAAAGGCCACCAGATTGAGGTAACTGTTGATTCTGGTGGTTTCGGACGAGGGCAAATCATTTGGCGTGATCCGGAAACAGGCGTCCTATTTGGCGGAACCGAATCACGTACAGATGGGACAATTGCTGCTTGGTAATTTTTGGGGGATGCACGACTAGTAAACCGAATTTTCGGAACCAAACAGGTAGGGGATCTTTGAAAATAGGGAAAATACCATTTCTATGTTCGTATATAATGAAGAAACGGGGAAAAGTGATACTCCCCCCTTTCTTTCCTAATTTGGTTTAATAGTTTTTTGAAAAGAGGTGGCTCGCCGCAGTGAAACAGCTTCAAATTTTTATAGCGTTTTTTAGATCGGGCATGCTTGGATATGGGGGAGGCCCTTCGTCGATACCACTTGTACATAAAGAAGTGGTAGACACATTTAATTGGATGGATTCCGATGAGTTTGGCGATATCTTAGCCCTAGCGAATGCACTTCCAGGTCCGATTAATACGAAAATGGCGGGTTACATCGGCTACCGGGTTGGCGGTGTGATTGGAATGCTGAATGCTATTCTTTCTTCCATTTTACCGTCGATAATTTTGTTGATTGTACTTTTAACTACGTTAAATGCCTATAAGGATCAGCCATGGGTTGCCGGAATGACAAAGGCTGTTGTCCCAGTTGTTGCGGTTATGCTAGGAACTCTTACTTGGGAATTTGTGGGGAAGTCAATTAAATCCCCCTTAGGATGGAAATGGACAGTCGCGTTTATAATTACAAGTGCTATTTTAATGGGGCTTCTTAACGTTCATCCTGCCATCATTATTCTTGGTTTGTTAGTAGGCGCATTAGTTAAAAAGGATAAGAACAAAGAAGAAGGGAAAAAGGGGAGAAGCACAGCATGATTTATATACAAATATTCTTAGCCCTTTTTATCCCCGGAATCCTTGGGTATGGAGGGGGCCCATCCTCAATTCCATTAATTGAAAATGAGGTTGTCGACCGATACCATTGGATGACAGTCAATGAATTCAGTGAGGTTTTGGCATTGGCCAATACTCTACCAGGCCCAATCGCGACAAAAATGGCAGGTTATATTGGCTATGATCAAGCTGGGATCTTAGGAGCTATTGTTGGTGTTTTTGCAACCGTTGCTCCTTCACTTATTCTTATGATTTGCCTGCTTGGACTATTGATGAAATATAAAGAATCTCCAAAGGTAAAAAGGCTGACTGTAGTTGTAAGGCCAATCATTGCGGTCCTGCTAGGAATCATGACCATTGATTTTTTTGTTATCTCCTATAAAGGAGAAGGGGTATGGCAAACAATTTTCCTTGGAGCTGCTGCATTTTTCCTGATGGAAAAATTAAAGGTTCACCCCGCTTATGTTATTGCAGGGTCACTGGTTTATGGCGGACTTATCTTAGCTTAATCAACAAGTCTAGGCAACTAGTGCCGGAAAAATCGGTCAGAGTTTTGAAACAGTAACCAGGTATGATAACTAACTAGAATAAAATCGCTAACGCGACTTCAACACGACCCAAATGAAATTTATTCACTTGGGTCTTTTTTGCTCTCCTCATTGTGCTATCACAAAAAGGATACACTATTTCCACTTCCTTATCTTTTAAATAAAATGTTTAAAACTTTGGCAAAGCATCTACCGCATCTGTCAAATCACTATAAGAATCTTATCCAAGAAGGCTTGAACCTGACTTTCACTCTTTTCCACATCTAGACCAATGACTGGATTCATCAACTTTCTCCTCCTTATCATCCAATTAACCTGTAACCCCTATTCCTTCATATAGTTTCATAGCTTCGCTTGTTATATGAGATCCCGTTCTGCCTTTGCTACCGTAATCATATATCGATATAAAAAATGATCAACCGGAAATATCTTGCTGACCTTATAATACGAAGGGGCATTTTATAGAGGAAGAATCTCAAGAGAAATTGAATACTTATGTAATACTAGTATGTGTTTTTGAAAAATTGTATTTAAACTAAGGGCAGTTTTGTAGAAGAAAAACTTTTATCAGGAGGTGTATTTTTGCATAAGATTTCTTGTAAAAAGTGGGTAGTTTTGCTAATTATCTTATTCTTAATAGTAATTTTTCTATTATATTTGTATTTTGAGGGAGGAAAATCTTATAAAAGTAGTTCAATGATTATTGAAATTGAAAAGAAAGAACATCATATTGAACCAGGAAAATATATTAAGATGTGGGTCATAGGCTCTAATGCTAATGATAACAGTCCAAATAAAGAGAGATATAAGATAATGATTGAGGACTCGAGAATATATAATTTGTTAGAAGAAGGTAATGAATACTTTGTAAGTATTCAAGGTGTAAAAAAGAGGAATCAATCTGAATATGTATATACTTTTGGTCAATTAGGTTTGGTAGATGGAACACAATTGAGAGGAGAAGGAAAAATTGAATAAGTTTGTGAATTACTGTACTTAAAGTAACGGGGGTGTTACAGAATGGAATTATCTTGGTAAAGCACAAGGTATTTCTAATGTTCCATTAAATGATGAAGGCATAAGGCAAGCAATTAATCTCTTAAATAGACTTTCAGAAGATAAGAGCTGGGATATGATTATTACAAGTGATATATCCAGTTTTCCAATTTTGAATTAATTTTTAATTCTATATAAAAAAATAAAGGAGAATGATAGATGAATATCCAAGTAGATCAAGCTGTTTTAAATAATATAGCTTGGTGTAGGATTGTATGTGATACACATGGAATTTCTGGGATTTCAAAAGAAAACCTATGGGGATTGCTTTCAAAAGCACCGACATTTTACCCCGAAATAATTACGGCAAGTAAGAATGTAACTATTGAAGAATTAAAGTACTTTATTGAAAATGGAGAGGTTTCAAGCATTAAAGATAGTTATGCAAATCATGATATGGCACGTTTTGGTTTTAATATTCTATTTGAGGCAGAATGGATTTATCATGCATCTGTATCAGAATTAGAGCCCATTCAAACAAACTGGCGAGTGATTACGACAGAAAAAGATTTAGCTCAATGGACTATTACAAGTGAATTGGAATGTGTGATTAAACCAGATCTATTAAAACTAAAAAATGTGAAAATTTTTATACTCGAGAAAAACGATGGAATATATGGATTTATTGCTAACTTGAATGCCAATGTTGTAGGGATATCCAATGTTTTTTCAGTAGGTAATGAAAATAAGAGTCTGTGGCGGGATATTCCCAAAATTGTATCAAACGAATTTCCAGGGCTATCCATGGTAGGATATGAGCACAGTAGTAAACTTACAGCAACACATTCATCTGGATGGATATCGACGGGGCCACTCCGTGTATGGATTAAATCGAATGAATGATTACACGGTGCCATCGA
Source organism: Cytobacillus depressus (assembly GCF_008923245.1). Classification (GTDB taxonomy): domain Bacteria; phylum Bacillota; class Bacilli; order Bacillales; family Cytobacillaceae; genus Cytobacillus; species Cytobacillus depressus. The sequence continues at coordinate 150,215 of NZ_WBOS01000007.1, read as the reverse complement.
ACTAGCTGCACCAGTATTTCTACATAATTTAGTATTTTGTCTATAGATACATATTTGAACTCTTATAATACGATATAAGTTATTCAAGAAAAGGGCGATTGTTAAATAAACCCTTATATTTAAACGACTTATTGTTACGTTTTTAAGTGCGAAAAGACTTTTTACTTCAAAAATTAAACAACTAATTTTAACCCCGTCCTGAAAAGCAGAACGGGGTTATACGTGTTTGAAGTTTTAAAATTAAATAACTTTATTGTCGCTTTACACTTATAGTAATTTAACCGATTTATCTGCTAACAGCTCTTTCACGGGTTCTGATCAAAATTATAATATAAAGCATAATTGATAATAGAACGGAGGCCGCGGCTACCATATAAATAGCACTATAACCGAATAAATATCCGATTTGGCCAAATGTCATCGCGCCGATCCCGACCCCTAAATCAAAGAAGGAGAAGAAGGTGGCGTTCGCCATGCCTCTTCGATGGCTAGGAGCACCTTTGACTGACCAGGCTTGCAAGGCCGGCTGGACCGTACCAAAGCCCAAGCCGTATAAAATAGCAGCTACATAAAGAATCATACTATTTGGGAGCCATGATAGGAGACCCATCGAAATCAAAATGAGCAACGCACCTGGAATAAAAACAGCTTGATGTCCCTTTTGATCATAAATTTTTCCGGCAAAGGTCCGTGAAATCAATAGTGCAAATGCGTACAGCAAGAAATACCATTGAATCCCTTCAATTCCTTTTTGTGCGGAATAAAGAGGCAGGAAAGAGGCGATCCCACCAAACGTAACAGTTAAGAAAAATAATAAAATGGAAGGCGGAAGAGCACTCTTTTCATAAAAGTCCCATTTCTTAAGTGCGACAGCCTGTGCTTCCACTTGTTTATAACGTATTTTTGAAGAAAGTAGTAAAGCAATGAATCCAAAAAGGGCACAAATAATAAATAATGTCTTAAACGTAATCATCCCAGCTAAAGCAAGACCGAGTGTAGGGCCGAGGGCTAACGCTAAATTTCCTGATAGCCCGTAATATCCCATTCCTTCACCGCGCCTTCTTGGCGGAATGAGATCGGTGGCAATAGTCCCAGAGGCAGTTGTAGAAAACCCCCAGCCCACCCCTTGGATAATCCTCAACATAAATAAAAACATTAAGCTTGGAACAAATCCGAAAGATCCTACGGATATGACAAATATAGCTAAGCCAATTAAGAAGACAAATCTACGGCCCTTTGATTCTAATGCATGACCAGCGAAAGGGCGAAGAAGCAGAGCAGAAAACGTAAAAATCCCAACAACAATTCCAATTAGCTGATCATTTCCGCCTAATTCTTCAACAAAAAGCGGAATGGTCGGCAGCGTCATTTGAAACCCAAGAAAAATAAAAAAATTAGACATGACAATGAGAATGAAATCCCGTGTCCAAATCTTTTCAGATGTAACCTTTTTCCGAGGAGTTTCACCGACTATTTGATGACTCATAATGATATCCTCCTAGGAGATTGATGAAAATATTTAGGGATACTAAATACATTGAACATTATAAATGAAATTGGATAAAAATTCTATAAATCTGTTTGCCGTTAGTGTGAGCTAATAAAGGTGATTTATTCTCAGCAAAAAACACAGCATCCAATGAATGCTGTGTCATTCCACCTCATCACCGCTTTCGCTTTCCGAAAGCTTATCTAACATTGTAATGGCATCTATAAGATGATTATTAAAAATTTGCTTTGCCACTTGTAATAATTCAATAATCAATGGATCTCTTAATGAATAAATCACCCGGTTTCCATCTTTCGTGCCTGTTACGATATTTTTTGTTCTCAAAACGGTTAATTGCTGAGATACAGCAGAGCCCTCACTGCCAACAAGTGTTTGAATTTCGTTGACATTTTTATCTCCTTCAGAAAGAAGCTCGAGAATTCGAATTCTAAGCGGATGGGCCAAAGCCTTAAAGAAATCAGCTTTGAATTTTTGCATTTCTAGATTCATAAGATTAACTCCTCTTTATTTCGTACAATTTTATGATGATAATTCTTTTTCACCAGGAACTGGCTTAGACCCGGATAGGACAGTGCATTCACTGAAAGCAAAATGCTTACAGCCAAGGCATTTTGCCTTGTTCACATTTTTTAATGCGAAATCGATTGCTTCGCCAGTATGCTCAAAGAAATACTCTTCTCCAATCACATCGTATAACCCAGTCTTCTTAAGCATTTTTTTCGGCTGTGGTTTAACTCCTGAAATGAGGACAGTCCCATGTTTTGAAAATTCCTTAATCATTCTGGCTAAAGATGCTTCTCCAGTTGTATCCATAAATGGAACACCAGACAATCTTAATAGCAGAACTTCCGGTTTATCGGTTGTCGTATTCATAATAGATTGGGAAAAGGCTTGTGCCGCTCCAAAGAATAATGGACCTTCTACATTATAAATATAGATTTGCGGACAATCATGTGTATCAGTCACCATATTTGCTTTTATTTTCTTATGTTTGTCTTTCGGATCGGGCAGTGCTTTTGCTGTTACGATTAGCTGACTCATATTTTTTGTGAATAACACGATCGCTAATAAGAGACCAACTCCGACCGCGACCGTTAAATTAATAAAAACTGTTAAGAAAAAAGTGATAGTGAGAACAAGAGAATCAGCTGTTCTAGTTTTTAAAATATAGTAAAATCTATGTTTTTCACTCATATTCCAAGCAACAACCATTAATATTGGTGCCATGCTGGCTAACGGAATGCTAGAAGCATAAGGGGCAAAGAGCAGTAGTATTAATAATACCATGATACCATGAACGATCCCAGAGATAGGGGAGACAGCACCGTTTTTAATATTCGTTGCTGTTCGGGCAATTGCCCCTGTTGCCGGTATTCCGCCAAATAGCGGTGTCACCATATTAGCAATTCCCTGGCCTACAAGCTCGCGGTTACTGTGGTGCTTACTATTGGTCATTCCATCCGCAACAACAGAAGAAAGCAATGATTCAATGGCACCTAGCATCGCAATGACAAAAGCGGGTCCGATGAGCTGTATGACTTTTTCAAATGTAATCTGGGGCCATGAAAATCGCGGTAGGGTACTTGGAATATCTCCATAGGTTGAACCGATGGTAGCCACTTCCCCAGGATAAAAGATGGCTGCAATAATGCTTGAAATAAGCAGACCTATAATAGGTCCAGGGACTTTTGGAAACAGTTTTGGTGTAAATAAGATGAATAACAAACATATTCCGGCAGTCAGCAAACTAAATAAATTGAGTGTTTGAATGCGGCTAAACAATTCAATTATATTTTGATGGAAAAATTCATGCTGCTTTACATGTTGGAGACCAAGAAAATTGGCGATTTGTCCTGTAAAAATGATCACCGCGATACCTGAAGTAAAGCCGATTGTAACGGGCTTTGGAATAAACCTAATTAAAGCTCCTAATCGAAGGACGCCCATTAAGAAAAGAATGCCCCCCGCTAAAAAACCAGATATCAGAAGATTTTCATAGCCATAAGTAATGACAATTCCAAACAAAATGGGGATAAAAGCGCCCGTTGGACCGCCAATTTGGTATTTTGATCCGCCACATAAGGCTATTAAGATTCCTGCAATAATCGTTGTGTAGATTCCATACTCAGGCTTTACCCCAGAAGCAATGGCAAACGCCATGCCCAAAGGAATGGCAATCACCCCAACTATTAATCCAGATAAGAGATCCTTCTGAAATCCCTCTATCGAATATCCTTTAAATCTGCCCGTAAAAAACCACTTTTCCTGCTTCATGCTATCCCTTCTTTTGTAATATTTATATATTAGTATATTTGATTATTTGAATATACTATAATATGAATTTATACCTAATCCGTGAATGTGTCAAAGAATTTATGCGGAAATGATGTGAAAATTAACGATTATAAAACACACCCAATTTTAAAATAGTGGTAGAATTGTGTTAGTGTGATAATTCTGTGTTTTCTGTTATTGTGTATTTACATACGAAGAAACCGGCATTTAATTAGCTGTCATACTTTCAACATCGATTGGATTATCTTATAAAAAGCAGAAAAATAGGAGTAGATGCCAAATGGAAAATTACGCATCATTCAGATCACCGCAAACGATTATTTATGGATGTCAGTCTTTTGAAAAAGTGGGACAAGAAGCAGCATTGAGAGGAAATAGGGCTTTGATTATTAGTGATAGGATTATGGAACAACTTGGCTATGTTAACCAATGTATTCAGAACCTCCAAGAACACGGAGTAGAGTACAGAATTTATCTAGGAGTTGAAACAGAACCTACTGACCTCTATGTTGCAGAAGCACAAGAGCTGTTCAAACAAGAACAATGTGATCTTGTGATTTCCTTGGGAGGCGGGAGCTGTATCGATACGGCCAAGGCAGTAGCCGTCCTTGCCACAAATGGCGGATATATCGGTGAGTATATGCGAGGCAAGAAAATTGCTGAAAATGATTCAATTCCGCATATTTCAATTCCAACAACAGCTGGAACGGGCTCTGAAGCAACCGATGCAACAGTTATTACAAACTCATCAAACGATGTCAAAATGATGATCAAACAGCCAGCCTTTATGCCCCAAGTTGCAATCGTCGACCCGCATTTGACTTTATCCTCTCCCCCTCATGTAACAGCAGCTACAGGCGTCGATGCACTTAGCCATGCGATTGAGGCATATCTTTCAAAAAGGGCCCATCCAATGACAGATACAATGGCATTATCAGCGATGAAATTAATTGTTGAAAACATAAAAACAGCTTACCAGGATGGGGAAAATATTCAAGCGCGTGAAGCCATGTCTCTAGGTTCTCTTCAAGCAGGAATGGCTTTTAGCAATTCTTCAGTTTGTCTTGTTCACGGCATGTCTAGGCCAATCGGGGCAGTTTTCCACGTTCCGCATGGGTATTCTAATGCCATGCTGCTGCCGGCTGTTTTAGAGTTTAGTAAAGAGAAATGTATTGATCGCTTAGCAGATTTAGGCAGAATATTTAAAGCAGAAGCAGGGTCGAACGAGGAAGCTGCCGATGTAGCAGTGGAGTCTGTTAAAGAACTTTGCGCAGCATTAAACATCCCTAATCTAAAAGGTTGGGGAATTGATGAACAGGGTTTTAACTTAGCGGTAACTAAGATGGCAAGGGATGCGATTGACAGCGGAAGCCCAGCGAACAATCCGAAAGTGCCGACGATTACAGAACTGGAGGAACTCTATCATACTTGCTATCACTACCAATTTACGAGCATGAATAAATCATCTAATTAAAAAAGGGGAAAATATTCATGACTACAACAACTACTAAAATAGTAAAAAAATTTATTAACGGTGAGTGGGTGTCTGCAAAAACGGATTAATATTTATGGAGACCTTCACGCGAATAGAACCGATGGTGTTGAATTTTATACGAGAAGAAAAATGATGACATCACGCTGGTAAGCGAGCGGTAGAATGTGCTGAGTGGGTGTTCCAATCAAATACATAGTTGAAACTTATGATACAATTTTTGATGTGATCATATTTTTCATATCATTAGGTATAGAAGGAGACAGGTTATGAATCAATTCATGAAGCATGCCATTCAACTTGCAATTAATAATGTTGCACATGGCGGGCAGCCATTCGGAGCGGTTTTAGTAAAAGATAATGAAGTAATAGCTGAAGGAGTAAACGAGCTTCATATTCATTTTGACGTTAGTGGACACGCGGAATTATTAGCGATTAGAAGGGCACAGATGCAACTCCAAACAAATGATTTAAGCGACTGCACAATTTATGCTAGCGGTGAGCCTTGTGCCATGTGCTTAACGGCCATGTATTTTGCTGGCATTAAAACCGTTTATTATGCTGCATCCATTGATGATGCTGAAAAAGTAGGACTCGGGAAATCAAAAATGATATATCTTGACTTGGCAAAGGAAAGAAGCGATAGAGAGATTAGAATGATTTCTATGCCAAATGATCAGTCCGTTGCTGATCCAATGAAACAATGGGCAGAGAAGCATAAATAGGCTATATTTATTATCTAAAAAAGGCGGTCTTCTATAAGAAAAGACCGTCTTTTTCATGTTAGCCTTTTAAATTATACTTTTACCGCCTCTGTTACAGTTTTCTTTTTTTCATTTGGGATAATTAAATTTAAGATAACTGTCGCTAGGGCACCGACTGTAATTCCTGATGATAAAATGTATGTTGCCCAATCTGGAGCGCTGTATAGTACTTCCTTAGGAAGTACAGTTACCGCGATCGTTAATAGAATAGGAATTCCTATGACCATCATATTGCGGTCATCAATGATAATTGGTTGGATGACCTTCATTCCGTTGGTGACAATCGCTACGCAAACAATTCCGAAGATTCCGTTGATGACCGGCTCAGGAATGCAAGTAATTGCAGTAGAAAGCTTCGGCACAAGACCTAGGCAAACAAGAATAACTCCACTTGCCATTATCGCTAATCTGCTTGCAACTCCAGTGATAGCAAGCAGTCCGGCATTAGATGAATATCCAGTCATTGGTGTACTTCCGAATAAGGCACCTACAAAACAGCCAAGACCCTCACCGACCGATGCACGATTCAATCGTTTTTCATCCAGCTCTTTCCCTGTAACAGTTGAAACAACAAACCAAGTTCCCGTCGTTTCAATCAAAATAATAAAGTAAACAAAAACCATCGTAATAATTGCACTCATATTAAAGACCGGCTTTCCGAATGGAAGAATGGAAGGCAAAGAAAACCAAGCTGCCTGTTTGACAGGCGAAAAATCAACACTGCCAAAAAAGTTTGCAGTCATTATACCGGCTAGTATAGCGATCAAAACAGAAACTAAGCGAAAAAACGTCCCAAGTCCATTAACTTTCCGTCCCAGGAGCATACAAATAATTAAGACTCCAGCCGAAACCGCAGCAATAATGATGTTCTCTCCAATATTACCCGGCGCGATATAAATATTATTTAATCCGATTGGCATCAAGGCAATGCCAACAATGATAATAACTGTTCCTCCAACGAGCGGTGGAATAATTTTTTTCACGACTTTTGCGAACCATTTCAATGGATATCCTAAAAGAGCGACAATAATTGCTCCAGGAATTAAACTCCCTGCAACCGCCCCTAACCCAAGTTTCCCACCAATTGCCGCAATGGCCCCAATAGGAACATAAGAAGGTCCTTGTACTACAGGAAGCTTAATTCCAGCCCCGGTTTGAATTAAGGTAGCAAGCCCTGTTGCTAAGAAACACATTTGAATAAAGAAAGAAGTATTTTCAGTTCCTAAAGATAAAAGTCCTGCAACGATAATTGGTGCAATATATAAATCCATCGCCAAAACATGCTGTGCTCCAAGAAGGAGTGCCTTGCCATAACTAATCTTATCATCTACTCCGATGATAATCCCATTATCTTGTTTCTTTTCCAAACGGTATTCCTCCTTGATTATCCGTGTTTTTCATCTTTTCAACTGGATTATATAAAAAAATAAAGTATTTGTATATAAAAAACGAACATTATTTTAATTAAAATATTTTTTGTTCGTATTTTTAGTTGACCAGTTCAAAATCTCTGTTTACAATAAAGACAGAAAAGACGAACAGGGGAGAGCGAAATGATACAGGATAAAGTTTTGCTAGAGGATTGGATTGTTGCTTGTCGTTCAACAGATGTAAATAAAAAACCGATTCAAGTAATATTAATGGGTGAGAGGCTTGCTATTTTTAGAAATAGTGAAGGGGTCCACGCCTTTAAAGATTTATGTATTCATAGAGGAGCTGCTCTATCTCTCGGTGAAGTCAAGAATGACTGCCTTGTTTGTCCATATCATGCTTGGGAATTTCATCATGATGGCGATTGTGTCAAGATTCCACAGCTTCCTGAAGGAAGGGCAATCCCCAAAAAAGCTAAAGCAATCAAATATGTATGTATAGAAAAATACGGTTTTATTTGGGTAAACTTAGCGAATAATAATCCTGAATTTTTCCAATATAAAGAAATGGCAACACCTTTATACCGTAATGTGATATGGGGACCTCAAGATGTGAATGCGAAACCGCCTCGCATAGTAGAAAATTTCTTAGATGTTGGTCATTTAGCTGTCGTTCACCAAGGCTATTTAGGAACGGACTCACATCGTGAAATTCAAGATTACTCTGTCAATAAAGTGGGAAATCGAATCTATTCCGATGAAATCGCCATTTATCAGCCTGATCCAGATGGTTCTGGAAAACCGAAATATGTTTACTACACATACGAAATTATTCGTCCTTTAACGGTTTTATTTACGAAGAAAGATCGTGAAAATGGCACACATATGAGGATTTTACTAACCATTCGTCCAGAAAACGAAAATAAATCCGTTGCTTACGGAATTCTTTCATTCGATTATGATCCAGGTTTAACAGATGAAGAAATTATTAAGTTTCAAGATGAAATTTTTGCTCAAGACAAGCCCGTCGTTGAAAACCAAAAACCAGAAGAGCTGCCGCTTGATTTGCAAGTTGAACTCTCACTCGTTTGTGATAGAATGAGCATTGCTTATCGCCAGTATTTAAAAGAGCTAGGTGTTGTTTTAGGAACAAATTAATAAAAGGAAACGCGACCAGCATTAATGGTCGCGTTTCTTAAAAACATCAATATTGTCGGAATCGAATAGAATTTCTTGAAAATACTAATTGTTTTCTCTAAGTTTTCACTAATTGGCTGTTGCTTTAAGTCGATCTCATTTGCATTCGATTTCTCGTGAAAGAAGTTCGCTTTCATTCGTGATTTATTAAATTTCTTTATCAAATTTATCAGCATCACAAGCACATCCCTTTCCTCAAGTTTTCCACAATAATTGGAAGTTATGTAAATAGATTCTTAAAACAAAAAGAACCTGCTTCATATGGAAGCAGGTTCGGTCTTAGATTAAAAGAAAACGATATATATTACCACAGCTAAAACGATTCGATAAACCGCAAATGGAATGAGTTTAATTCGATTAATTAGCTTTAAAAAGAATCGGATAGACAATAGAGCAAAGATAAATGCACTAATAAAACCAGCGATGAAAAATGGCAAAGCATCTAATGTGAAATATTGCCAGTTTTTCAATAAGGAGATGAGGCTAGCTCCTGCCATAATTGGGACAGCCATAATAAATGTAAAATCTGCAGCCGCACGATGGCTTAATCCAAGTAATACGCCGCCTGAGATCGTTGAACCAGAACGGGAAAAGCCTGGCCATAGGGAGAAGCATTGAATAAGTCCAATGGCGAACGCTTGTTTATAAGTGATTTGGTCAACAGAAGTCACTTTTGTTCGTTTTCCGCCAAAAATGTCAGCAAGGATCATGAAGACAGCCCCAATTACTAAGCCAATTAAAACGGTTTTCGTCGAAAAAAGGTATTCATCAATATAGTCCTCGAATAAAACGCCGAGTACACCTGCCGGAATCAGTCCAACGATGACATGAGTTAGCTTCAGGCGGCTTTCTCCTCTAATAGCCTCATTTTTGATTAATTTGTTAAGTCCAATCATACCAAATAAGCGATCTTTAAATACAATGACTACTGCTAGAATAGAGCCTAATTGTATGACTACTTTAAAAGTATTCGCAGTGGACTTTGATAAAAAATCCTTCGAATGAAGCCACATATCATCAACAATAATCATATGCCCTGTAGAAGAAACGGGGGCAAATTCGGTTAGGCCCTCAACAAGCCCAAGAATAATAGCTTTCAAAATCATCATAAAATCAACAATCATTTTATCTGAAATTCTCCTTTTTCTATGTATGGTTTAACTCGAAAAAAAATTTCCTTGCTACATTACAATAGACGAAACAAAAGCATTGAAACCCTACAGTTAAAGATTAAAAGTTACATATAAACATTCGCTGTTAAAGTATAGCACAAATAAAAGCAACATGACCAAGCTTTTAACGGGGGAGATACATTAACGTTCGGGAATTTTTTTTTGAATATAACTTCACAAACAATTCACAGATTGCCGTGCTTTTGTGAGAAAAATCACCTATTAAAAAGCTATAAAAACCTATTATATAGGTAGATCGAAAACAAAAACAAAAAACAAATAGGGAGGAAATTACCATGGGAAACGGAGTCAAATATTTACTTACATCGGCCATCGGATTAAGCTTATTAACAGCATGTAACCAACAATTAGTTCAAGAAGATAAAAAGGGGGAACCAAAGGTACTGGCAGCAGAAAAAGGGGAAATTGAAATCATTACTTCACATAAGGGCTAAACCAAAAACCGATCCCATTAAAAGTAGAAAGAGTCGGTCCAACAAGTAAACGTTGAAATGACTTCACAAATTACTGATATAGAAATTGATAAAGAAAATTTTATAAGGCTTGGACATTTAATGGGGAGGCACCTGGTCCAGTAATAGTCGTAAATGAGGGAGATACTAATAACTTCACATTAAAAAATATGGATCCTGCCATTCCACATAGTATGGACTTCCATGCTGTCATGCAGCACCATCAAAAGATTTTTCCAATGTGTTGCCTGATGAGACAGGAACGTTCAGCTATCCAGCCAGTAAACCTGGAGTCTTTATGTATCATTGCGGTACAGCACCTGTCCTATCACATATTGCTAACGGTATGCACGGAACAATTATCGTTAAACCGAAAGAAGGGTATCCTACAGATAGTGGCATTGACCGTGAATTTGTAATGATTCAAAACGAATGGTATAAATATAACGATCTAAATGATTTTACAAATGGTGTCCCAAGTCATGTCGTTATCTCAACAAAAGCATTACATGAAGGCGACCAAAATACAAATGGCGATACATTCTCCCTGAAAGAAAAGCCGCTATTAGCCAAAGTGGGCGATCGCGTAAGAATCTACATTAATAATGTAGGTCCGAATGAAGTAAGCTCATTCCATGTAGTTGGTACAATCTTGGATGACGTTTATATGGACGGTAACCCCTATAACCATTTTAAAGGCTTGCAAACAGTGATGCTGCCAGCAAGTGGCGGGGCAGTAGTCGAATTCACAGTAACAAGAGTCGGAAGCTATCCAATCGTTACCCATCAATTCAATCATGCACAAAAAGGAGCCGTCGCTATTCTAAAGGTAACTGAAACAGGCGAAGACGACGGCGAGGCTACAATGAGCCACTAAAAAATAAAACAAAACTCAACTCAAATTTTACAAGAAAAAAATAAAAATGTGAATCATAATATTCAAGCAAAAGAGCAGCTTTCGGGTAATGGAAGGGCTCTTTGCATTTACCACAAAAGGTAATAATAGCTTACACCAACAGCCTTTAATCCTTCGACTTTGTTAGATATTAGAAAAAAATTCCGATCCGAGAATTAAAGAAACGGAAAAATGGAAACAAATATAAGACAAAGGAATTTTACTGGAGGCTGCCTATTTTGTTTATCGCCATTGTGTTTTTTATGCTCATGTCATTCTTCCTATCCGGAAGTGAAACAGCATTAACAGCTGTCAACAAAATGAAGCTAAAGACGAGGGCAGAGAATCATGATCATAAATCCGTAAAGCTTCTAAAACTTGTGTCAAAACCGGATGAATTGATTACAGCCATTTTAATAGGAAATAATATTGCTAATATTATGCTTCCAACTTTAGTGACAATTATCGCTATTAAATATGGGTTGCATGTTGGTTTAGCTACAGGAATATTAACGGCCGTTTTGATTATTTTTTGTGAAGTGCTTCCTAAATCAATTGCCGCCTCATTATCAGATAAAGTAGCCTACGCTGTATTTCCAATGATTAACTTGCTCTTAATTATTTTGAAGCCTTTAACCTTTTTATTATCACGTTTTACACGGGCAATTATTAAAATTTTCACAAAAAATCAGCTCAGCCTAATTTCAGTCTCAAGGGAAGAATTAATAACAATGGTCGATCTAGCTGGAATTGAAGGAACGTTCAGAAATGAAGAAACGAAAACAATTAAAGGAGTAATCGACTTTTACCGGTTAGATGTACAAGCTGTGTTAAAAACACCGAGAATAGAAATGGAAGGAATCCCTTATGGATCAACTTTCGAAAAGGCAAGGGAAATTGTTTTAGAAAATAAATATTCGCGGTATCCTGTTTATAAAGGAAATATGGATGAAATCATCGGCGTTTTTCATTCTAAACTATTGCTGGCCTGGTCTTTAAATCCTGAAAAATCACTGGATCACTATATGGATCACGATCCTTTATTTGCCTTTGAATTTCATTCGATTGAGAAGGTTTTTAAATTAATGATACGTGAAAGAAAGCATATGGCTATTGTTCTTGACGAGTATAAGGGAACGAAAGGGCTGATCACTTTGGAGGATATTTTTGAGAGCATGTTAGGTCAAGAAATAGAAGATGAAACAGATGAAGGATACAAAATGCTTCCACTTGAAGGTGAAAGCCACAGTGTCAATAATCTTCGGGAAAAATTAGTCTAAATAGAAAATGGCCGGACATGTAAGATCGGCCATTTTTATTTTCTAAAGAAATTTTCTGTGTAATAAGGTTGAGATTCAGAATTAAACGCCACTCCAACGCCTAAATATCGATATTCAGGCTTAAGGATATTTTCCCTGTGCCCAAGAGAGTTCATTAACCCTTCATGGGCAAAAATGCTGCTAAATTGACCTGTTGCCAAATTTTCTCCAGCCATTGTAAAAAAGATCTGATCGTTTTTCATCCTGTCAAACGGAGAGAGACCGGCTAAGTTTGTATGCGAAAAATAATGATTCTTTGCCATATCATCGCTATGCTTACGCGCAGTTACCTTTACATTGTCATCCCATTTCAACACGGCCAAGCCATGCTTCACCCGGTCTGCATTCGTTAAATCAAATAATTGATATTCGAATCCTTCCTTTAAAACATCGGAGACAGTTACATAAAAATGGCTTTTCGCATGCTCCAAATCTTCATCAATTATCTGGATCGCCGTAACTGTATTATTAGCATGTTGATCGTAGAAAATTGTCACATAGCTATGATCAATATGGAAAACATCATAATCCCGATCTTTTTCAAATTGATAGAAGACAAAACCTTTGCGGATTTGCGTCATTGGCTTTCCAAGCTGCTGAAGAACAGTCTCCTTCGTACTGCCAATCTTAATCCCTTTAGAGGAAGCAATTAAGTCTTGATTCGTGTATAAACCTGCGACGTGATTATTAGAGTCGTAAGCAATCATGAAGAAATTATGATAATTTTCATGATACGTATTCCATTCCACCCCGTACTCATTAACGGAAGAGCGCTTCGGAACACCTGCCAGTTTTTCTACTGTTTCTTTGTTTTCCCCTAGGACGATGCTATGGACGGAGAAAGTTTGTTCTGATGGGATCGTCAAATTTGGTTTTTCAATTGATTTGAGCTCTTCTTTTTGCGGGAGAAGCTCTACACCGTTTTCAATTTTGCCGGTAAGATGATTGATTGTTGTGTAAATCGTATCCATTGCCGCAGCAACACTCGGATTATCCGCGATATTTTGTACCTCTGTTCGAAACCTTTCCAACATAGGATACATATCCGTTTTCTCAATTTGTTTTTCAATAAAAGGCCATGAAATATATAAAATAAACACTAAAATTAATGTACGAAAAAACTTCCTCAAAGCTTCAACTTCTTTCTATAAAAGGTCCATTCTCTCACCATTATTACCCTACAATTATAAAGATTAATAACGAATTTATAAAATAATAACCTCTTAGTTAATTATGGCAAGTAGCTGAATATCCGAATAAATTAATCATTACCATAAACTTTGGGTAATATAAGAATATTTACGGGTATGAACAGAATAGGAGTGGCTATATAGGAGGGGGAATTGATGTTGAAAAAAAATCCAGAACAGAGAATTGAATTGCATGGGTTTAATAATTTAACAAAATCTCTAAGTTTTAATATGTATGATATTTGTTTTACGAGAACGAAGGAGGAGCGGGAAGCTTATATTGAGTATATTGACGAGGAATATAGTGCGGAGAGACTGACGAAAATTTTAAAAAATGTTTCCGATATTATTGGTGCTCACGTATTAAATATTGCTCAGCAAGATTATGTCCCACAAGGAGCAAGTGTGACGGTGCTCGTATCGGAAGGCCCAATTGTTGAGGTACCGACTGAATCCTTTCATGAATCACCTGGGCCGCTGCCTGATAATGTCGTTATGCAGCTTGATAAAAGCCATATCACCGTACACACTTATCCAGAGTACCATCCGTCAGATGGTATTAGTACATTTAGAGCGGATATTGATGTATCTACTTGTGGAGAAATTTCTCCTTTGAAGGCTTTGCATTATTTAATTCATTCTTTTGATACAGATATTATGACAATTGATTACCGAGTTCGGGGCTTTACTCGCGATAAAGATGGAAAAAAACTTTTTATCGATCACAATATTAGCTCCATTCAAAACTATATTCCTGAAGAGATTAAAAAAGATTTTGATATGATTGATGTCAATATTTATCAGTCCCATATTTTTCATACGAAATGCCGTATCCGTGACTTTGACTTAAATAATTATCTTTTCGGCTATACGAAAGATGAATTAACGAAAGCTGAAGTCGAAGAAATTACAGAAAAGCTCACAACAGAAATGGATGAAATTTTTTACGGAACAAATATGAATTAGTCACCGGCCGAGACTTATTCAAAAAGCTAATTTTGTGTATGCTGTTGATTTTTAGCCATATGCGTACATTTGAACGGGTTTTTTTCGGTACAAAAGCATGGGAGAATATGTGCGGTATGGCGGTTTATACATCAACAAAGTATTCAACAAAGCTATTCAAAAAGCGGTTCTATTGGACGGAATTGACGATCGAAGCTAGCATCCTGACCAATAGAACCTAATACTTTATCCCCAAAATCTCCACCAAGATTTCGCTTTTTCCTCCGCAGCTGCAGTTTTTCTGAAGCTGAGCATTAAATCTTGAAACATCATCTCTCGGTGATTGACGTCTTCCCAATACTGTTCCCGTTCCCGATTGATCGTCTCAATATAAATTTCTCTGTCTGTGTTCAACGTTTCGATCAATGCACTAATTTCAGTATGTGTGACCTCTGCTGAGCTTGAAATATAATGAATCATCGTCTTAAATTCCTCCGATGCCGCTTCCGATGATTCAGCGACACGATGTACTAAGCTGCGAATTTGTTCGGAAGTGCCTTTCGAAGCTTTCGCAACCCTTTTAGATAAGGTTTCGAGCGATTCGGAAGTCTGTTCCGAAGCTTTATGTATATTGCCTGAAAGCTCATTGATTTCCAGCCGCGTTTTTTCATTTGATTTATAAATGGAATCGGAAAGACTTTTCACTGTATGTAAATTCCCTTTTGAAATTTCCTTTTTTACCTCGTCTATAACCTCTTTACGAATGCTCGTCCGAATTTCAGTTTTTACATCATCGATTAATTGAATTCTAAATGATTCCATTGCTGCATAAAGCATGTCCATTTCATTTTGTTTTGTTTCATTAATTTCAGTTGTAGCAGGGGCCAAAGAGGTTTCGACTGTTTCGGAACTAGCTTCCGAATGAAGCCGTTGCTTAAACAATTCCTTAATCATCTCTTTGCTGAGATTTTTGCTGCGCATTTGTTTAATAGTTTCCAGCATATTAACTTCATTTTCTGTATAAAATCTCGCTCCCTGCTTGGAACGTGGGATGATGAGCAAGCCTTCCAGATCTTTTTCCCATTGCCGCAATGTCCCGGGGGGAATGTTCATCATTTTCGAAACCTCTTGAATGGTATACGCCTTGACGAATTGATTGGTCATATTTACTTCAATCCTTCCAGTCTAATGTCGTTATGAATGATTCGGAAGCAAGTTCCGAAATTTGCTTTGTAAAAGTATTCAGCAAAGGTTATGCCTTTTTCCTGCTACATGACAAAAGCTATCAAAACAAGACGGATTTCAGCAGAAATTGAGATGGTTTTTCAATGTAACCTATGTAACGTGTGCCATAAAGAGATTATGGTGACCTTTTTGGAAGGTGACCTTTGAAAACTAGTGTCATGTAGCGTTTATGATGCTAGTTTTGAGTGGCGAGTTCAGAAAATGCGTTCTATGAATCGTTCATGGTGCTCGTTTTGAGTGAAGAGTTCCAAAAACGCGTGCTATGGATCGTTCATGGAGCTCGTTTTGAGTGAAGAGTTCTAGAAACGCATACTATGGATCGTTCATGGAGCTCGTTTTGAGTGAAGAGTTCCAAAAACGCGTCCTATGAAGTGTTCATGGTGCTCGTTTAGAGTGAAGAGTTCCAAAAATGCGTACTATGAAACGTTCATGATGCTCGTTTTGAGTGAAGAGTTCCAAAAACGCGTCCTATGAAGCGTTCATGGGGCTCGTTTTGAGTGAAGAGTTCCAAAAACGCGTCCTATGAAGTGTTCATGATGCTCGTATTGAGTGGTGAGTTCCAAAAACGCATACTATGAAGTATTCATGGTGCTCGTTTTGAGAGGAGAGTTCAGAAAACGCGTCCTATGAATTGTGCATGATGTTCTCCTTTCATAGAATGAATTATTTCTAAATAGTATTTACATCTCCAGTAAGTCCAATCGATGAAAAGTAAAAATGTGCTAAATCTGTCTCCTTAAAACGAAACAAATTTAGCACATCATCAAACATCACCCGAAATGACCTTGCGCGAATATTTTTTTACCGCATCAAGTTAAAAGGTCGTATAAACACTTTGACATAGTTCTGCTGTTGGCTGATAAAAGCAGTGAAGCTTATAGCGCGCCACTAATGGCTGGTCATACCATGTTGGCGGACAGTTTCCTTGTGGGCGAAAATACCATAATGAAAACTTGCCTGGCCATTGCCTTTCTCCATTAACAGAACGTCTTGCCAGCCTTCTTTCACTTTCCCTTGCTCTTTGATAGAAATATCCTTTCGTTGTCGCTTCAAACGCATGAGGTTGGAAGACCATCTGCGGAATCGTACGCAAACCTATAAAGTCAGAGCAATTGGCTCGAATCCGGTTAATGCCCACATTTCCAACGAGCATCATCCCTTTTTCACCTTCACCTTCAGCCTCAGCCCTAAGTAATCTAGCTAATAAATCTATATCAGATTGACGTGCCCTTACAACTGCCATCACATCACCACCTAGATGTTATACAATTATCATATTGCCTAGGAATAGAAATGTTGACAGTCGAAAGCTTTTTCAAGTGTTCTCGGAAAAAAGTTACTGTCTAAGGATTGTTGCTTCCATTTCAATCTCGACATTCCCTTTTAAAGCACGTGAAATCATACACGATGCCTCTGCTTTTTCAGCTAACTTTAGTGCTAATGTTTCATCTTTTTCTGACGCCTCAGCTTTTAAAATGATTACTGGACGATGAATGATTTTTTTGTATGTGATCACGCCCTTTGTCACGTCAACGATCCCAACAGATTCCATTGTTAAATCCACTTTTTCAAGCTTGCTGCGCTCCATCATGGCAGCTAATGTAATAATATAGCAGGTCGCAGCTGCCCCGAGTAGCATCTCATCCGGATTTGTTCCAATTCCAGGCCCATCCATTTCTGGAGGGATCGAAACCTTTGTTTTCAGCTGACCTGATTCTATTTCCCCAACATCATTTCTAAGTCCAGGCCAATGTGCCTTCAAATGAAACAAATGTTCAGCCATATATGAACCCCCTTGAAAAATTACTTTTATATTAATTCTACTATAGTAATCATATCAAAACTTTCGCATACAAGTTCGATCCATGATATTCTATTAATCAATAGCTTTAAAAAGGAGTTAAATCAGCATGAAATTTGTTTCTTGGAACGTTAATGGAATAAGAGCCTGCGTGAAAAAGGGCTTTTTAGATTATTTTCATGAAGTAAATGCAGATATCCTCTGCATTCAGGAATCAAAGCTGCAAGAAGGGCAAATCAATCTTGAGCTTGAAGGCTATCATCAATTTTGGAATTACGCACAGAAAAAAGGCTATTCCGGTACAGCCGTTTTTACGAAAGAAAAGCCACTTTCAGTTAAATATGGAGTAGGGGAGAAAGAAACAGAAGACGAAGGTAGAATTATTACACTTGAATTTGAAAACTTCTACTTAGTTAATGTGTATACCCCAAATTCACAAAGAGATTTAGCGCGCCTTTCCTATCGTTTAGAATGGGAAAATGAAATTCGCCAATATTTATGCGAGCTTGATCAACAAAAACCTGTCATTTACTGTGGAGACTTAAATGTTGCCCATCAAGAAATAGATTTAAAGAATCCGAAATCAAACGATGGCAACTCCGGCTTCACGAAAGAAGAAAGAGGAAAAATGACAACTTTGCTCAATTTAGGCTTTGTGGATTCTTTCAGACA
Organism: Cytobacillus depressus; assembly: GCF_008923245.1. Classification (GTDB taxonomy): domain Bacteria; phylum Bacillota; class Bacilli; order Bacillales; family Cytobacillaceae; genus Cytobacillus; species Cytobacillus depressus. The sequence goes on along the minus strand of NZ_WBOS01000007.1, from coordinate 131,875 downwards.
TGTTTATCCAGATGCAGAGGGCGCCTATACATGGTGGTCTTATATGGCAAAGGTAAGAGAACGAAATATCGGGTGGCGCATTGACTACTTTATCGTTTCTGAAAGATTAAAAGATTCCATTACTGCAGCACAAATTCATTGTGATGTCATGGGCAGCGATCATTGTCCAGTGGTGTTGGAGATGGGGAAAAAAGAATACTAAAAGCAATCAGCAGAACATCAGTTTTCGAAATGAAACTGATGTTTTTTTATTTACTATTATCTTTTCGAACTAAAAATTCCCCTATCTATAGGTCAAGTCAATACTACTATAAGGTATTGATATTTTACATAAGTCCATCTTATATGGTTTAATGAAAAAAATATTCAATTTATTTTGAATTTTCTTATTTAGTTAAAGAAATTGTAACATAAAGAGATAGGAGGATTTCTAATGATCTACAACTTTGACAAAGAAATTAATCGGTATAACTCTGCATCAGCAAAATGGGATGAAACAGAGAATTTATTTGGGGAAAAGGAACTTCTGCCAATGTGGGTGGCGGACATGGATTTTAAGTCTCCAGAGCCTGTAATTGAGGCAATCAAGCAAAAAGCTGAGCATGGAGTATTTGGGTACACAACACGACCTGATTCCTTCTATGAGGCAATTATTCAATGGATGAAAGAAAGACATAGCTGGAACATTCAAAAGGAATGGATTTGTTTTAGTCTCGGCGTAGTTCCGGCCCTAAGTTATATTGTTCAAGCGTATACAAATCCAGGAGATAAAATTGTCATCCAGCCACCTGTTTATTATCCTTTCACAAATGTGATCGTTGAAAACGGCCGACAAATTGTTCATAATCAACTAAAATTCGAAAATGGTCAATACAAGATGGATTTTGAGGACTTACGAAATAAATTGGATGAAGACGTGAAGATGCTGATCCTTTGTAATCCTCATAACCCATCCGGACGAGTCTGGACAGAGGATGAGCTAGTAGAACTCGGCAATATCTGTATTGAGAACAATATTCTGATCGTATCCGATGAGATCCACGGAGACTTAGTTTTTAAAGGAAAGACGCATATTCCATTTGCCGCAATTTCTGAGGAATTTGCTATGAACTCGATTGTTTGTACAGCTCCAAGCAAAACATTCAATTTGGCCGGGTTACAAACATCAAATATCATTATTCCGAATCCTCACATAAGAGATAAATTTACTGCGTTGATGAACAAGCTGGCACTTAGACATACAAACACTTTTGGCATCGTAGCTACCGAGAGTGCGTACCGATATGGCGAAGAATGGCTCGAACAAGCATTGGATTATATGCAAAAAAATGTGGAGTTTTTAACGGAGTACATCGAAAAAAATATAGAAGGGGTTAAAGTCATCAAACCTGAAGCAAGTTATCTAGTCTGGCTCGATTGCCGAGAGTTAGGTTTTGATAAAGAAGAACTTCAGCAATTTATGCTGAAGGAAGCTAAGGTCGCTTTTAATCAAGGGTATACCTATGGACCTGGAGGAGAAGGATTCATACGTGTGAATATCGGTTGTCCTAGATCAATAGTTCATGAAGGATTAGAAAGGCTTCATAAAGCGATAATTAAATCTAAAAACTTTGCTGCAAAAAAGTAAGTCTACTTTTCTAGAAAATATTAATAAAATTTGAGGGATAAAATAATGAACACTGAAAGTTTATACAAAAAATCGGACAGCAAAAGACTTAATGAATTAGGGAAGTTAGCACCAGAAGCTTATCGCGCCTTTGGAGCTTTTAACCAAAAAGCACTTGCAGAAGGTGCTTTATCAGCCAAACTGAAAGAATTGATTGCTGTAGCTGTTGCACACGTCACAGGCTGCCCTTATTGCATCGAAGCCCATGTAAAGAAAATAAGACAATTTGAAGCATCAAAAGAAGAGATGTTTGAAGCTATTATGGTTGCAACTGCGCTGAAAGCGGGTTCTGCAATGGCACACGGAGCCAATGCGCTACAGGCTTATGATGGAACGGGAGACGATGATCTATATTCATTAAAAAATATGAATAGGCTGAAGGAATTTCGTGAAGAAAATGCCGATTTATTCCGTTCTTACCTAGGCTTTAGCCACCAAGCAATGAAGCAAGGCCTATTAAGCCAAAAGGAAAAAGAATGTATCGCTGTCGCTGTCGCTCATGTGACTGGATGTTCCTACTGCATTGATGCTCATACAAAAATGGCGAAAAAACTTGGAGCGTCAATGGAAGAATTGACGGAGGCTATTTTTGTTGCCACAGCTTTAAAAGCCGGTTCCGCACTTGCCCACAGTATAAATGCATTAAATGCGTACGGAGAGTGAACTAGATGGAGATACAAAGATGAAGATTCCTAAAACATTTGCTTCATTAGGATTTAAATATTATCGATATTTGTGGATCAGTTCAGCTTTGGCCAATTCCGGACAATATTCGTTTACGGTTGCGGCCAGCTGGCTCATTTTTTCTCTTTCCGATTCAACAGCCCTCGTTGGAACGGCTGTATTCGCCACAATGATTCCAGGAGTTCTTTTTGGACCCATTATTGGAGTATTGGTTGACCGCTATGATCGCCGGAAATTATTGACCACCGCATTATTTTTCAACGCATGTAATACCGGCTGTTTAGCATTACTTAGTATCCTCGGGTTTATTACACCTTGGGTTATCATAACAAGCGCATTTTTCTTAGGAATTTGCTTTAATTTGCAAAACACTTGTACGAATGCCACCATGCCTGGTTTAATACCAAAAAACACACTGTACAATGCAACCGCGCTTCAAGGAACGATTTCGCATGGTGCTGGATTTCTTGGTTCTGCAATGGCTAGTCCGTTACTCGTATTTGTTGGTCCAGAGTCAGTCTTTGCATTATGTTGTTTGCTTTACACGGGAGCAGGAATACAGTCGCTTTGGATACGAACGAATCAATCTACATCTAGCTTAGGAAATCTGAATGCTAGAAACTTTTTTCAACCCATCATTGAAGGGTTTGCTTATATTCGCAAAACACCCGCTCTCGGTCTTCTAATCGTCATGGTTTTTTTTCATTGCTTACTAACAATGGCCTATACATCCTTACTGCCACAATTTATTCGAGATGACCTGGGTGCTGATAGCGGGATTTACGGCAGCCTCATGATGTTTATCGGTTTAGGGGCCATCCTTGGAAATTTAAGCACTGCTTCTATCTCCACACCGCGCGGACAGGGGATTCTCTATATTATTACAGCATTGGCAAGCGGTGTTTCCTTATTCCTGCTTGGGCTTACAAATACAGCACTACTAGCCTTTATCGTTGGGCTTACAGTCGGAGCGTCTCAAGCTGTTTTTATGGCAATTAATCTATCATTTGTCTTGCAAAGAGCCAATGATGTATTTCGCGGGCGTGTAGCAAGTGTGAATTTTATACTCGCTTCTGGAGCGATGGCGATCGGAAACTTTGTATACGGATCGCTTAGCAAATTCATTCCTCCGAAAATCAATATGCTTTCAACTGGAGGCACCTTTGTCATTTTGACAATTGTTTTACTATTAATCTCTCCAACATTACGATCGCTTTATAAAAAAACAGAGCAAGTTAAGGAAAAACAGGTTACTAGTGTTGTGTGAAGAGCTAATTTCTCATTTTCAAATAAACCGTTTTTGATAGAAATTGGGGGAGATTTCATTGGGATTAATATTCAGTAAAATGAAATTTCTAATTCTGCTTACAGCTGTACTACTTTTAGTATCAGGTTGTTCAAGTTCAGAGAAAACTTCAAAAAATGAGCAAACACCAAATGGCGAAAAAAATATTTTTGACAATGAATTCCTTTTACATGGCCATTTTTGTCACTAGCTTATATTGTGGTTAGATTAATTAAAACACATATTTAGGAGGTTAAATATGGATCAAAAAACAAATGTAAAAGCCCTTGAAAAGGAAGGACTGAAAAGAGGTCTAAAAACGCGTCATTTGCGAATGATTGCTATTGGAGGTGCAATAGGGACGGGCTTGTTTTATGGATCCGCAGGAGCTATCACAGCAGCTGGTCCATCGAGTATTCTGGCCTATATAATAGTTGGAATAGCAATTTATTTTATTTGCCGTGCGATAGGTGAAGTCACCGTAGAGGAACCTGTATCCGGAGGCCCAGTATCTCTTGCAGACCGTTATCTTCATCCATTCTGGGCATTTCTAATTGGTTGGACTACTCTTTTAGGGGGTGCTGCCGGCAGTGCGGCTACCTACAACGCCCTGGGACGGTATGTCCAGTTCTGGTTTCCCAATGTACCAATCTGGGTAAGTGCGGCATGTGTCGTAGCTCTGATTTTTATTGTAAATATTGTTGCAGTAAAGCTTTATGGAGAGATGGAATATTGGATTGCGGGAATAAAAGCCACAGCTATCATTCTTTTGATTATATTGGGATTGCTTCCTATTTTGTTTGGGATTGGTAATCATGGCGACCCTGTCGGATTCGGCAATCTTGTCAATCACGGCGGCTTTTTCCCGAATGGCATATCCGGTTTTATTCTGGCGTTTGTAATGGTAGCCTTCGCCTATGGGGGCACTGACAATGTTGCTGTAGCAGCCGGTGAAGCCGAAAACCCGGAAAAAACCATATCTTCGGCGATTACAGGTGTTTTCTGGCGAATTGCAATCTTTTACGTCGGAGCTGTTGTTGTCCTAATAGCCCTCAACCCGTGGAATAAAATCGGGCAGGAGGGGAGTCCCTTTGTCCAGGTATTCGACATGATCGGCATTCCAGCGGCAGCTCATATTCTTAATTTTGTCGTCATAACCGCTGTAATATCAGCGATGAACTCATCTGTCTATACCTACAGCCGCAAAATTTATAGAATGTGTGTTACAGGGAACGGTCCTAATTTTATGACGAAGGTCTCCAAAAATGGGATTCCATGGCTCATCATAATTTTAGTACTGGGAGTTCAGTTGTTCGGTGTTGTGGTGAACTACATTATGCCGGCTACAGCTTTTGTTTATTTCGCTTCAATTGTAACGGGTACACTTATTTTGGTATGGGTATTAATCTTGTTAAGTCAATTAAAATTCAGAAAGATAAAAATAAGTAATAACGAAGTCAAAGATCTAAAATACAAAATGCCGTTTTGGCCATATTCAAGTTATTTTTCCCTTTTAATTTTAGCAATAGTTGTGATTGCCATGGCCTTTGACGAAAAAACCCGAATACCTCTTATTGTCATGCCGATTTGGACGCTGGTCCTGTTTATATGTTATAAAGTTTTTATTGCGAAAAAGAAAGTAAATGCATCAGTCATAGAAGATCATTCAGCTTAAATGCCAACGGAGATTGAGCAATCTAGAAGAAGATACGATAGGAAGGTTCCAAAAACATTTGCTTCATTGAGATTTCGATATTACCGTTATACTTATCCAGCGTGGATGGCATCAGAACCATTTAATTATTATCAGAAGTATTTTCCTGGTGTATTTGCATTTGTAGGGATTGAAAATAAGAAAAAGGGGACGGGAGCGGAACATCATAATCCTAGATTTGATATTGCTGAAGATGTATTAAAGCTAGGAGTTGCTGCAACCATACAATATACATTGGATTTTTTGAGCTACGAAAATGAAATTGATTTTTCACCTGAAGAAAAAGAGTTGAGAAAGCTAATGAACTTCTAGACTATTACAGCAAACCAATTAGTTGAATAAAAAAATTTAGAAATACGAAGATGATAATGAGAAGCGTGAAATAAAAAGCCCCCATAATTTATTTTTATTATGGGGGCGTACTAAAATAGTTGATTATATCATTTGAAACAAAATTATTTGTTCCTTTAACTCTTTTAAAAATTCCTGACTTGCAGTGGAGCGATGCGTTTTTAATTGAATGAAAGAATAATCAACCGCTATTGTCTCATCCGAAATTTCTAATGGTATGATATCACCAGTTTGGACGTAGGGGTCTACTTTTAAAGACATTTCAGTATAAAAGCCAATGGCTATGCCTTGGGCAATGATATGCTTGGCTGCCTCTAAGTTCTTTGATTTGATTAAATAGTTTGGATTTCCGTGTTTATTTAAAATATTTTTAAGAGCTTCTGATGAACAAATGACAGGATGGTTAATGACCTCTTTTATTGAAATAGCCTCTCTCTTAGCAAAAATTGAATGTTTTCCAACGCATGCTATAGCTACAGTACGAAAAAGCTTGCCGCAAACAAGATTCGAATCGTTATACTCTCCACCTATTAAACCAATGTCAGTTTTTCCATCATTTACAAGTTGTCTAATGATGTGAGAATCTTCCTCGATAATTTCAAGTTCAATACCAGGATACTTCTTCTTAAATGAAACTAAAGTTTTGGGCAATATACTCGTACTAATGCCGGCAATAGCTGCGATTGATAAACGCCCCTTTAAAAGTGAATATTCAGTATTTGCTATTTCTTGTAATTCTTCTACTTTGTTTAGGATTTCTTGTGCTTTAAAAATGACTGATTTTCCAGATTCAGTTGGTAAGGCACCAACTTTTGAACGTATAAACAGTTTTATCCCTAATTCTACTTCTAATGATGAAATTCCTTGACTAATACTTGGTTGCGATACATGCAGACGTTCAGCAGCTGCAGAGATTGACCCCGTTCTAGCGATTTCAACAACATACATCAGTTGCTCTATTCGCAATTTGTTCACCATCCATAGGCAAAATTTATATAAATATTGAATATTGATATTTTACATTATATCAGCTAACATGATTAAATAAAAATGAATATTTAGTAAATTTAGAAAATAGTTAAAAGCTAATGAAATCTAATGGTAGAAATGAGGTATAAAAATGGCAAAGGTAGAAAAGGTTTACGATTGGTCAGAAATTGTAAATAGACTTTATCAATACTTAAAATTTAAAACAATTCCTATCGGGATGAAGATGTTTGAGAAGAAAGAAGATATGGAATCAATACCAAAAATTCGCCGTCCAAAAAACATTCACACGACCGATCAAATTGTCGCACAAGCAGCACGATTAGGATGGACAGTTGGAATAACGGCAGAAGATCTTGTAGGCCCACAGTGTCAAGTTGTCTTGGGATTACATCCAAGAAACGAAGAATGGCTTTCAGGAAAGGAAATGGAAGGGGTTTGGTTTGAAAATCAACAAGATTCTTCTGCTCACCAACAAGCTATGACGGTCGTTCCATATGGAAAATATGAAGCTATGGCCGTTTCTCCGCTCACCTCTAATAGATTAGCAGACCCGGATATTTGTTTACTATATGGGACCCCTGGCCAAATGATTCTTTTTATTAACGGATTACAGTGGAAAAACTATGAAAAATTTGAATGGAGTGTAGTTGGCGAATCGTCATGTGCAGACTCATGGGGACGTGCCCTTGCTACTAGAAAACCAAGCTTATCCATTCCCTGTTTTGCGGAGCGAAGGTATGGCGGGGTGTTGGATGAAGAAATGTTAATGGCATTACCTCCAGAAGACTTATTAAAAGCCTTAGACGGATTAGAACATTTAAGTCGAAACGGATTGCGTTATCCCATTCCTCAATATGGCATTCAAATGGACGTTACAGCTGGTCTTCAAGTTAGTTATGGTAAAAAAAGCAGGTAAGATATTGAAGTACCGGACGAGACATGGGGTCAGACCGGATATGCGTTCATTGTACCGAAAGATGATGTTGATCTTGATATTGATAGATTAAGAGAATATTGCGAGAGTGGTCTTGCCGGTTATAAACAACCAAAAAGTTTATCATTGAAAAAAAAATACCAAAAACGACGGTTGGTAAAATTGCCAAGCAAGAAATAAGTAAAAATATGATTCAATATATTAATTAATAACCGAGGTGATAGTTTATGAAAACAACAGATTCAGTTCAATGCAGTTCCTTTTTAATAGATTCGCTAGAGTCCGCTAAACAAGTAGAACAATATGTTATTAGCCTAAGGAGAGACTTTCACATGCATCCTGAGGTAGGCTTGCAAGAAAAACGCACTATAAAAGTTGTAACAGAAGAATTGAGAAAAATGGGAGTGGCATATGAAATCGTTCCGAATGGAGGAGTTATCGGCATCATAGAGGGGGAAGAACAAGGGAAGTCATTAATTTTGCGGGCAGACCTAGACGCTCTGCCTATGCAGGAAGATGAAACAAATCTTAAAGATGTTAAGCAAGTAGTTTCGAAATATGATGGGGTCTCCCATACGTGTGGTCATGACGGCCACACTGCGATGCTACTTGGAACTGCGAAAATTTTATCCCAAAATCGAAACAAAATAAAAGGAAAAGTAATCCTAGCTTTTGAGCAAGCAGAAGAAATCGGAGGAGGCATTATCGGCATTTTACAAAGGCTTATAGAAATAGGAGCAGATGGTGTTTGGGGGATACATCTAAAATCAGATATCCCATCTGGAAAAATTTCCGTAGACCCGGGTCCAAGAATGTCAAGTGCATTCGCTTTTAACATTATTTTAAAAGGGATAGGCGGTCATGGGTCACGCCCAGATTTAACGCATTCACCATTAGATTGTTTTACTGATTTTTATAACCATTTAAAAATGATGAGATTGAATGCATTAGATCCGTTTAAAGCGATTACGTACTCAATTGGAAGCATTTATGCGGGATCCGCTGCAAATGTAATTCCAGATACGTTGCAATTTAGTGGAACGGTTAGATATTTACAATATGATCAAGGGGTAAAGGCTGAGCAAGAATTTAAAAGGATTTTAGAGAAAACTTGTGAACTGCATCATTGCACGTATGAATATATTAATGAACCAAAAGCAAGGGATTTATGCGTTTACAATCAAGAGGACTGTGCCGCAATTGCTTTAAGTGCAGTGAAAAACTCAATCGGAGAACAGGCCGTGTATCCATATCCAGCATGGATGGCATCAGAACCTTTCAGTTATTATCAAAAATATTTCCCTGGCGTATTTTCATTTGTAGGGATTCAAAACGAAGAGAAAGGAACAGGTGCGGAACATCATAATCCTAAATTTGATATGGATGAGGATGTTTTAAAGCTAGGTGTGGCGGCAACGTTGCAATATACATTTGAATTTTTGGGTAGCGATGTGACAATTAATTTCCAACCAGAAACAAAAAACTTGAAAGAGTTGAAGAATTAACCCAGCTTAAAAAATGTGAAACAAAAGGATGCGAGGGGGATTATGTTGAAAACGTTAAACAAATCAATAATTTTAATCCTAATTCTGCTATTGGCAGCATGCAATTCTGAATCGACGGCAATACATAAAGATGTAAAAGGAGTTAATAATGATCCTAAAGAAAATGCGTATAGCGGCGGGGACCTTCGAATAGCAATTGATGCCCAACCTTCAACTTTAGATACGCATACTGTCAGCACGACCGCAACAAAAGAAATTGCCAGACATATATATGAGACCCTTTTAACTGTCGATTCTAATTATGAAGTAGTTCCAATGCTTGCTGAATCTTATGAACAAAGTGAAGACCAACTGACTTACACATTTCATTTAAGAAAAGGCGTCAAGTTCCATAATGGGAAAGAAATGAAGGCAGAAGACGTCATTGCTTCTATGGAAAGATGGCTGAAGAGCGCGCCTAGGGCTGCAAATGCAGTTGGGGCTGGGATCTTTACCGAAAAAGATGAATATACTGTTGTATTTGAACTTGAGTCATCTGCTTTTGGCCTGCTCGATGTTTTTGCCGCAACCAACCAGTTTGCTGCGATTATGCCAAAAGAAGTGATTGAATCGGCTTCTAACGGACCTGTAACAGAAATAATAGGGACAGGACCATTCCGATTTGTCGAATGGAAACAAGACCAATATATTCAATTGGAAAAGTTTGATGATTACGTGCCAGTTGACCTGCCTTCAGATGGATTATCGGGAAAAAAAGAAGCGTTAGTTGATAATATTTACTTCGACGTAGTAACTGATGAATCCATTAGGTTAGCCGGACTCATAACAGGAGAATACCATTATGCATATGGTTTATCCTATGATAATTATAACCAAATTGAAAAAACACCAGGCTTAGAACCTTCAGTTAACCTGTATGGGGCGCATAATATTGTTTTTAACAAAAAGGAAGGGATAGTAACAAATCCAAAACTTCGACAAGCCATCAATTATGCTATTAATAAAGAGGAAATTTTATCGGGGACTTTTATTAATAAAGATTTTTACCGATTAGATAACGGTGTCATGCTTAAAGAACAGGTTAAATGGAATACGGATGCAGGGAAAGAATTTTATAACGGACAGGATTTAGAAAAGGCGAAAGCGCTATTAAAAGAAGCTGGCTATAATGGTGAAGAAATTAGAGTATTGGCAACACGTGATTATAATTTTGTCTATACTCCAGCTGTTATCTTTAAAGAGCAAATGGAAAGGATCGGAGTAAACGTAAAATTAGATATTACAGATTGGGGTACATTAGTCCAAAAAGTTAGAGAACCCAATGGATGGGAAGTTTTGTTCAATGGTTACGCTCCTGTTTCCACTCCGACCCAAACAACATTACTTGATAAGGATAGCCCGGGCTGGCCAGAAGATGAGAAACTAATTAGTCTGCTGGAAGGGATCCGTAAGGCCGAATCCCAGGAAGTAGCATTAGCAAAATTGGCGGAATTACAAGAATATAATTGGAGCGAATACCTTTCCTATATTAAACTAGGAGATTTCTACAGATTATCAGCATACCAAGATATTGTAAAAGGCATCGGCTACTTTGAAGGGATTGTTTTATGGAATACTAGTCTAGCAGAATAGCGGGCTAATAGATTAGAAATACATTTTTTCGTGTGTTACAAAGTTTATACCGTAAACCCAAAGAAAGAAGAACGTTGGAAAGCCGTATGAGGGAAAACCTCTCGTACGGTTTAATGAGGGGAAGCAGGATAAGGAGTTGCCCTCTTGTCTGGCTTAGTAAGGTGGAACACCTGAAACCAAAGGACAAGAAGGCATATCTAATTCCTGTTTTCTACTCTACAACTGATTATTTGCCTATTATGGTACTCATTATAATTCAAATACCATTTCCGAAACTTCACCCATGCTTCTCCAAAATTCGGCTGAATAATTGATATCTGTATCCAATCTCTATCAGTTAAATAAGCGCTTTTATAGTGCAAATCAAATCCCGATAGAGCGGCATCCTCAGCCATGTTCCAAGAATTCTCTTCTCCTTTTAACGTGACAATCATTGGATAGCCTTGCTCGGTTAAAAAGGTCATTTCTCCATTTTTCTCAGCGGTAAGAAGCAGTTCATATCGATTCTTCAGTAATGTGTAGCGGTTCCCATCCTTATAAAAACTTAATGCACTTTCCAAGCTTTTTAATAGCTGTGATGAATATGTAAATGGAATATTTCCTTTTGCATATAATCCTAGATCAAGATAAGAGGGGAGGGATAGATTTTCCCTGATTTCATGGTTTGAAAAAACAAATGAAAGACCGCTCATCGTTCCTATAGCTTTTCCGCTGACACCTGTTGCCAAGTACACATTTGCAAGTGAAAATGGCAAGGCACCAAAGGAACTGACACAATCGACGCAAAGCTTAACATGATACTCCTTGCAAAGCTGTTGAAGATTTTTTAATGGATTTAACATGCCAGTCGAAGTTTCACCGTGAGCCATTAATAGCCATTCATAATTATTTTCTGCTAGTTTAGCAGCGATTTTTTTTTCATCAAACGGCTGTCCCCAGTCATTACATAAAGTATCAAAATATAGTCCCCATCTATTTGCCTGATTTAATAACCTTTCTCCGAAAGCCCCGTTTATGAGGACTAGTCCTTTTCCGGGCAAGGATTTTAATTGAGCGATCATTGCTTCATTTGCTAGAGTTCCACTTCCAGTTAACAAATGTACATATTTGGTATGGCTCATGTGAACGAGCATTTTCTTTACTTTTTCTAGAGTAAGTGAAAAATCATACGATCGATGGGAAACAGGTTCTTCAGTCAGTGCGGACTTTATTTCGTCATGTAATAATACAGGCCCTGGATAAAAAGAGAATCTCTTTTGTTTGAGTCTCGCAGCGACGGATTGTTCGAATTGCTTTCTAGTTAGCGCCATAGGGATAAACTGTGCATCTTCTGTACCAACCGCATCTGAAAATGCTTCAAATCCCATTTGCTTATAAAGCTTTTGTTCCCGAACCGTACCAGAAATAACTGCGGCACTATAGCCTTGCTTATACGCATAGTCAGACAATGCCCCGACAAGCATAAAAAATACACGGCCATTCCGATGTTCTTTTCTTACTGCAAGAAGGCGGATTTCGCAAAGTTTTCCCTCCAATGCATATTCGGGAAGTAGCTTCTCGACAGGGCCGATTTTCTTGTCCAAGGAAAAAGGACGCTGATCACGGATCGCAATCATTCCTGCGAGCTCTTGATCTTTCAAAACTATAATATATTTATTTTCATCGTGAAAAGAATCTACTCGAAAGCCATGTTCATCAGGCTCATGCTGAGGAATCTCTTCAACAAAGGTTTCATAATTTAATTTGGCAATTTCAGCAAACTCCATCTCTGTGCGGGCAACTTTACACCAATACATGTAGAAAACCTCTTTTCGTTCATGTTCTTTCTATATCGTATGCTTACTGACTAAATTCTATTTTCGCATAATTGTAGAATGAAATAAATATTTTTCTCCTAAATCTGGTAAAATTGTAATTCTGTTTGTAGGTTGTGTTAAAATTGTAGTGTTTTATAGATTTGATATTCTAGGAGATACTTATGGATGAATTTTTGATCGGCTTATTAATCATCACTGGAGTGGATCATTACTAAGCTTTTATGAAGCTTTTAGAGTTCAACTTTATAAGGGGATTGCTTTCAAATCAAAGGTTGAATCTCTATTCACTTATACAGGTTTTATTAGTCAAACGTTACTTTCTGCAAATCATTTTTATGAAATGGATGTCACTTTCCCACTAATTATTTCAATAATAATTGCCATTATCATTTTTGTTTATCGATTATATGTAAATGGACGGGTGATGGTGATAAATAATACGTCAAAGCGAATACTAGCTGATCGGGTTCGATCGGAATTAACCCGATTGTCCATTCCATTTACTGAGGAAAGTTCCGATTTTTCTAATGAACATCAATTTATTATCGAGGATGCAACTATTAAGATTTACAGCCCTAGAGGAGGGAAAAAGGAAATTAAAACATTTCATCTAAGCTTTATTAAATGGTGGCGTTTATCCCAATTCGAAGAGGTTAATATAAGTATCGTTGAAAAATTTAGGGAAGAGAGGGATGAGGTGATTTTTTGGAAACAAATTCTCACTTCGTTAGGAGGAGGATGTCTCCTAATAATATTAATCTTTTTCGTTATTTGGAAGTTCTAGTTTGATGAGTAAAATATAGTGGAAATAAAAGAATAGGAGAGAATAATTAAGGAATCATAATGAATGACTCTGTTTTTCTGCAAAAATCACTTAATGTACAACTTGAATTCGTTTGATTATTAAATATAATAAAATGAAATGCATAAAAATGTTTTCTAGGGTTCCGCAGCTTTTTACTGGTCTGGTCCGAGAGAAAACTCACAGGCAAAGCCTGTGCCACGGAAGGATAAAAGCCTGGGAGATGACTGTTTAACAGAAATCTCTTAGGCTTTTTGTTTTGGTGAAAAAATGGAGGGATGAACATGAATTGGCTAAAGGTTTTTATTGCAGCCTTTTTTGAAGTATTCTGGGTCATTGGTCTAAAACATGCAGATGATGTATGGACATGGGCAGGAACGGTTATTTCAATTATTATTAGTTTTTATTTGTTGATTAATGCTGGAAAGAAGTTGCCGGTTGGAACGGTTTATGCTGTGTTTGTAGGGATGGGGACAGCTGGAACTGTATTATCAGAAATTGTTTTCTTCGGGGAGCCTTTTAAAGTTTCGAAGCTTATTCTTGTTTTGATTTTATTAACTGGAGTCATCGGACTAAAGCTTGTTACTAAGGATGAAGATCATGAAAGAAAGGGGGAGTCCTCACTGTGAGCTGGATTTATCTCATATTGGCGGGAGTGCTGGAGATGTTTGGTGTAACAATGATAAGCAGTCTTCATAAAAATAGAAATTGGCAATCCTTATTTATGCTCTTTGCTGGATTTGGCGGTAGCTTTCTATTACTTGCCTTTGCCATGGAAGAATTGCCAATGGGAACGGCATATGCCATTTGGACAGGCATTGGGGCCTCGGGGGGAGCAGTTTTAGGTATGATTTTATATGGGGAGTCTAAAGATTGGAAACGGATATTTTTTATTTTTCTAGTGCTCGGTGCAGCCGTTGGATTGAAATTAACGTCATAGCAACATGTAGGAATAGTCATTAAGTAAAACAAGGGACAAAGAAAAAGTAGCCGTTTATAAGTTTTATCATTGGAGAATTGGTTACTTTTAGCCACCGCACATTTAGGACCACTCGCTGCGCTACCTAGTGTCCTTGGTGCTGTCTGGCATAATATCGCAGGCCCTATTCTCGCTACGTTTTGGGCGAAAAAGCCGGTGAAAGATACCCGAGATTTACTGAGTTCACACGTGCAAAAAAGGAAAAGTATTTGAAATTGAAAGGCCGCTGGAGGTATAGTCAGGCGGCCTTTCAATTTTACAATGGCTGTCCATGTTTAAGAGGCATTTCTCATTGCATGGTAATCTAATCTACTTTTCATTATTTCATCGTTATATGCTGATTGTAAAAAGTTATCTAAGGAAGTTTGATTAAATTAAGTATCTAACCATAAAGTATTGAAAAATGAAAAGGGCTATTGCCTTAAATTATATTTTCTTATTTTCATGTATAGTGTATTTCGACTAATTTGTAAAATGTTAGCAGCTCTAGTAATATTCCATTCTACAGAATGTAACGCCTTTAAGATTGCAGATTTTTCAGTGTCCATCAGAGAAAGGGAAGTATTTACTTCAGAATCTCCAAGACTAGGCTGCCGTTCAAACTCATCTTCAAAATGTAAATCCTTACCATTAATTTCATGATCCTCTGCAAAAAAAGATGCCTGCATAAGAACACTTTTTAGTTCCCGTATATTACCTGGCCAATGGTAGGAGATTAGTTTTTGCTTCGCATCGTTGGATAAACGAATAAATGGGCTATCTAACTCTGTTATTAAATGCTCTGCTAGCTCGATAATGTCGGTTCTGTTGCGCAGAGGAGGTAGGGTAATAAAAATACCTCTTAACCGATAGTATAAATCCCCTCTAAATCTTCCCGCTTGTACTTCTTCGCGCAAATTTTTATTTGTTGCCGCTATTACTCTTGTATCTATCACTCTAACTGTATCTCCACCAATTCGGGTTACCGACTTTTCTTGTAAAACTCGGAGCAAGGCTGCCTGCGCCTTCAAAGGCATGTCACCAATTTCATCAAGGAATATCGTACCACCGTCAGCCGCTTCGAATTTACCGGTTGCTCCTTCCCGCTTCGCACCTGTAAAAGCACCTCGTTCGTAGCCAAATAATTCACTCTCAATCAAACTTTCAGGAATGGCGCTGCAATTAACCGCAATAAATGGTTTTATTTTACGTGGTCCAGTTGAATGTAAAGATTGTGCAATTAATTCCTTACCTGTTCCGCTTTCTCCATAAATGATGATAGGGTAGTCTGATAAGGCAGCTTTTTTTACCATTTTCCTTACGCTTACTATTTTTTCACAAGAGCCAATAATGTCAGTGATTGTATAAAGATTTTGGTCACTGAGAGTTTTTTTGCTATTTCTATGTAAGGAAACAACGGAACGAAAAACTTTATTTGACTGATCATCTGTTATATCAACTGAATAGCCGTCTTTCATATGAAACTCTTGTCCAATACAATCACTGCCTAATAATTGCCGAGCGGGCTGATTTGCCCGGATGATTCTTCTTTCATGATCGAGTGTAAGATGGGGAGTTAAACATATATTTGCCGCATATTCCATTTCTTTTAATGCTAAAAGTTTTTCTTGCTTTACACGATCCATAAGTAAGCGATTTTGTACAGCTTCTACAATCATGCTTGCTAAAGAAACCATCGATGGATGAAATAACTCTTTCCTTGCGCTAATATTAACCGCTCCGATAAAATCGCCACTTGGAGAAAAAATGGGACTTGCCGCACATGTAAGAAAGTGATTTTTAACATAGAAGTGATGTTCTGCGTGGGTAATGATGCTTTTTTTCTCATAAATGGCTAGCCCAATCGCGTTTGTCCCTTTAATTTCCTCTGACCAATTTGAGCCAATTGGAAAATGGTCAAAGGATTCATCGATATCGAGTTTACCTATTTTATGAATAATTGTTCCATTACGGTCCACAATCACTGTAACAAGTCCACTCGAATGAATGGTTGGATAAAGCTTTTCTAAAATGGCCGTTGTATGTTTTATCAAATATTCATTCTTTTTTAGTACTTTTTGCAATTTCTTGCCCGTAAATAAGATATCATTTACAGGACCGGTGGGTGAAAGTCCAAACGTATGACATCGCTTCCATGAAAGATCAATGATTTTCCCTTGATTTAAAAGATTGACGGATGATATCAATATCTTTACCCCCTTAAATAAACATCCCCCGCTGCCAATCTATGTATGAAAATAATTACCTCCATTAATTATACTATTATTCCATTATTTTAAAAATATTAAATAATATGTCTATCTTGTAACAAAATAGGACACTTGTTGTTCATGTTCTGAACAGCATACATATTTTTCAATCTTAAAAATGTTGATTTTAAAGGAATTTCTAATTGGCACAATAATTGCAAGTATAAAGATTGATTGATTTATATTTATTTTAAAGGGGAGGAATAAAGATGGCTGGAAATAGAGCAGTAGCGTATATGGGACCTGGTAAAGTTGAGGTAATGGACATAGGTTATCCAGATTTAGTTTTGAGAGATGGACCTGGAGTAAATCCACTCAATGTTGGTCGTAAGTGTGATCATGGTGTTATCTTAAAAGTTGTAACTACAAATATTTGTGGTAGCGATCAGCATATGGTTAGAGGGAGAACAACTGCTCCAATGGGACTTGTGCTTGGGCATGAAATAACTGGAGAAGTAATTGAAGTCGGCCGTGATGTGGAATTCATCAAAAAAGGCGATCTTGTGTCTGTTCCGTTTAATATTGCCTGTGGACGTTGCCGGAGCTGTAAAGAGCAGAACACACATATTTGCGAAAACGTAAACCCTGATCGACCAGGTTCAGCTTATGGCTATGTTGACATGGGTGGATGGGTAGGCGGTCAGTCTGAATATGTTATGGTTCCATACGCCGATTTCCAATTACTTAAATTCCCAGATAAAGATCAAGCGATGGAAAAAATTAAAGATTTAACGATGCTCTCTGACATTTTTCCAACAGGCTATCATGGAGCAGTGAGCGCAGGTGTTAAACCGGGATCGACTGTATATATTGCAGGAGCTGGTCCAGTTGGGCTCGCGGCTGCACACTCTGCCCAGCTATTAGGTGCAGCTGTCGTCATCGTCGGGGATTTAAATAGTGAAAGACTTGCACAGGCAAGAAGCTTTGGCTGTGAAACAGTAAATCTTCGTGAACACCCAAATTTAGGTGAGCAAATTGATCAAATTTTAGGGATTCCAGAGGTGGATTGTGCTGTTGACTGCGTAGGCTTTGAAGCGTCTGCACATGGAGCGAATGCTGTGGAAGCGCCAGCAACCGTATTAAATTCTATCATGCAGGTTACACGTGCAGGGGGACGTCTTGGTATTCCAGGTCTTTATGTAACGGGTGATCCGGGTGGAGTTGATGAAGATGCTAAAATTGGTACATTAAGAGTTCGACTTGGGTTAGGATGGGCAAAAGCTCATACTTTCGTTACGGGACAAACACCGGTCATGCAATACCATCGTGACTTGATGCAAGCTATTTTAAGTGGAAAAGCACAGATTGCGAAGGCTGTAAATGCCACGGTTATTTCCTTAGATGAAGCTCCAATGGGGTACGAAGAGTTTGATAAAGGGGCTGCAAGAAAGTATGTAATTGATCCTCATGGACTTGTGAAATAATGGTGGCCGGTGATGGAGACACCCAGCCTTTTCAAACGTTGTTTTGCTGAAGGGATTGGTACTGCTTTACTAGTTCTTATTGGTCCTGGAACAGCTGCCTTTAATGGAATTATTACGGCTAATAATAACGAGTCTACAACGTTGGCAGATATAGGAGTAATTAGTTTCGCGTTTGCGATTGTTGTTATGGCGATGATTTACTCAATAGGCAGAGTATCTGGCTGTCATATTAATCCAGCTGTTACGATGGCTTTAGCTTCGACTGGTCATTTTCCATGGAAGGAAGTAGTGCCATACCTCATTGCACAATGTGTAGGTGGTGCCATTGGCGCGTTCGGAATCGTAACGGTTCTAGGCATGGACGGAGTGCTTTTAGGTAATTTAGGGGCCACTGTCCTTGCGCCATCTACCGGCTATTTTCAGGGTATCGTGATTGAAGCCATTGCAGCGTTTATACTCATGTTCGTGATCATGGGCATTGCCGTAGATTCTCGGGCTCCAAAGGAATGGGGAGGGCTTGTAATTGGTTTAACAGTCGGAGGGATTATCATGATGACTGCTGGAGCTACAGGGGCATCATTTAATCCTGCAAGAACATTTGGTCCATATATTGTAGATAGTCTATTAGGTGGCAATATTAACTGGATTCAATTTCCTATTTATGTAATTGGGCCTATTATTGGTGCGATGGCTGCTGCATTTACTTATAACTACATTGTTGGTACGAGAGAATTACCGCTAGCGAATGAAACTATTCATAATGAAGTAGCAAAATAAAAATTAAAAAGGTGTTAGTCACTGCCCGTTCTAGGGGAGAAGACTAACACCTTTTATAGATTTGGAGTCACTTTTTGCTAGCTTATCTAATATTTAACTCCTTTAATTTCCTATATAATGTCGTTCTGCCGATTCCAAGCTCTTCTGCTAAAGCTGTTCGATCACCTTTTTGCATATCTAAGAATTTCTTAATAATAGACTTTTCTGCCTCAATTAAACTATCTTTATAGTTATCCTTTAGCGCAAATACAATTCTTTCATCTGTAGCCAAATGATGATCTTGAATTTCTTCGATACACTCTTCTAAAAGCTGTTTATAATAATCTAAATCATTTCTGTTAACTTCTGCTAGAATGGTAAATCGCTCAAGAATATTGTAAAGCTCTCTGACATTTCCAGGATACTTATACACTAGTAATTTAGCGAATATTTCCTCTATATAAGGCTCAATTTGACGATATAGTTCTTTTCGATTTTGAAATATAAATTGTTTGGCAAGAGGGATAATATCTTCCGCCCGCTGTCTTAAAAGAGGAAGATTGATTTTTAAAACATTAAGACGATAATATAAGTCAGCTCGAAATTTATTCTCCTGTACTAAGCATATTAAATTCTCATTTGCTGCGGCGATAATTCTAATATTTACTGGAATGACTTTATGACCGCCAATCCGAACGACTTCCTTTTCTTGTAGAACTCTTAACAATCTTGCTTGAAAATGAGGTGAAATAGAGTTGACCTCGTCTAAGAAAAGGGTTCCATGGTGAGCAAGTTCGAATAATCCCTTTTTTCCATTTTTTGCAGCTCCTGTAAATGCTCCTTTTTCATAACCGAACAGTTCACTTTCCAGTAGTGTTTCAGGTAACGCGGCACAACTGATAGCGACGAATGGGTATGACTTCCTGTAGCTATGATTATGAATACTCTGTGCTATTAATTCCTTACCTGTTCCAGATTCACCAGTAATCAAAATAGTAGAATCTGTTTTTGCAAACTTTTTAGCTCTTTCTATTGTTTCATGAATGATTTTACTTTCATAAATAATATCTTTAAATTCGTTTTTGGCCACTAATCCTTTTGATTCGATCTCAACCCTATAATTTTGTTCGATTTTTTGGATTTCCGAAATATCTTGCAAGGTGATGATATTGCCGATTTTTGTTCCTTTTTGAGTAACAGCAACTTTGCTAAGGTTTAAGGTAACGTGGTCAAAATTAATAATTTTATTTTGAAATGCCTCATCTTTGGTAATTTCTCGAAGGGAGCGATTCGGGACTATTTTTAACAGCCTTTCACCGACAATATTATTTTTTTCTATATTAAGAAGGTTCCAAGCTGACTCATTAAAAATCGTGATCTTATCTTGTTCATCTGTTGCGATAATTCCATCTCGTACGGAGTCAATGACTGCCTTAAGCTGCTGTCTTTGTTTTTCTTCTGCCCTTTTAAAGTGAATAATTTCCATTGCACGTTCAATAGAAGCAATGATACTTACTTCGGAATAAATCAATGTTCCTTTAATACCATATTCTTTGGCAAAAGCCACCCCAAATCCAGTACTGATAATAGTTCCTTTTGATTTTGAAAAATTTTCAATTCTTAGTCGTAACTCAGTTTGTGTATTGTAGCTAAAGTAATGAAGTTGTACTTGTAAAAGTTCTTCTAGGATAGAGTAATCGTATTTAAGTTCTTCGAGGTCAGCTAAAACAATGGCTATTTTGTTTGAAAAGGGTAAGGATTTCTGGATAGCCAACAAAATATCGATAGGGGTGACTTTCAATTTTATGACGGGAATGCTGGTCCGTTTTTCAAGAAAGATCTTAATAAAATGTCCCGTAATGACCATGTCTGTTTCATTTTCTTCTAATTTAGTTAATATTCTTGGGAGTGTAATGGACAAGTCCCCTGCACAATCAAAAACGGTAATTTCAATATCGCTATTTTTAAATTTCATCGTTGAATTTCTCGCTAGATTTATAAATTCACCCCGACCAACAATCGCAATTTTTGTTTTCATATAGCCCTCCAACTAAAAAGTTCTATTTTTGCATCTGAATATTTCGACATCGTTTAATAAATCCCTTTTTTAAGACACTTGTTTCATTTTTGGAACAATATTTATTCAAATAACTTTAAATTTACCGATAAATCAACGGATTTATAGTTGGCACGGTAGTTGCATTAATAATTAGTAAGAATAATAGCTGAATATTCTTAATTATCAGGAGGGGTCAATTTGTTTACTATCAAACCAAGGGTTCAAGGAGTAACACCAGAATTAGTCGATTTATTTCAAAAGGTTGGAACATCCACAATCGGCCATCTTACAGATTTTGGTTTTTTAAAAGGGTTACAGCCATTATTTAGACCAATCCATTTTGTAGGCAATGCAGTTACCATTCGCATCCCACATATGGACTCAACAGTTGTACATAAGGCTCTGGATATCGTTGAGCCTGGTGATGTCCTTGTGATTGATATGTCAGGTGATGTTGAAAGATCCTGTTTTGGAGGGATGGTTTCTTACGCTGCGCACGCGAAAAAAGTAGCTGGTGTCATTGTTTCAGGATGTATTAATGATGTAGAGGAAATTAAGGAGATAAATCTGCCAGTATTTTCACTAGGCGTTAGCCCATTAACTACACGCATTCTTGGCATCGAAGGGGAAATTAATACAACGGTCAGTGTATGCGGAGTAAGCATTAATCCAGGTGATCTAGTTGTAGCTGATAATGATGGGGTGTTTGTGATGAATCCAGAATCAGCGGCTAAATATGGGGAAATTGCGATAGAAAAGCAATTAAGAGAACCTGAGACAAAAAGGAAAATTGATTCTGGTATTTCGTTAGCTTCAATAAGTAAGGCTGATCGATTTTTCAATCCTGATTATTCCAAATCCTAAAAAGGATTAAGGGATCCAAAGATTATGGAATCAATAAAAAATTATGCAAATAAGGTGGGAATGAAAATGAGAAGAAGCAAAACATTTAAATTTGGCTGCTTCATGCTTTTGTCTATTTTTCTTGTCATTATGAGTGCATGTAGCTCTGAAGAATCCTCATCAACAGATAAGAAAGCTAAGGAAGATAAGAATGACAAAAATTTGATTGTTGCATTAACTGGCGAAGCGAATAGCTTAGATCCCCATAACACGACAGATACTGCTTCTAAGCAAATATATTCGGTAGTAGCTGAGACATTAGTAAGTTTGAATGAAAATGGAGAACTAGAACCGCTATTGGCAAAAAGTTGGGAGAAATCTGAGGATGGGAAAACATGGACATTCCAGCTTCAAGAAGGGGTAGAGTTTACCGATGGTACTCCCTTTAATGCAGAAGCGGTAAAAATTAATTTTGAACGCGTGACAAACGAAGAGAACAAATTAGCAAGATATCCGCTATTAGGTCCATATCTTGATAGTATTACGATCAATGGAGATTATGAAGTTGTGTTTCATTTAAATAGCCCGGTAGGTCCATTTTTGAATATTTTAGCCTTTCCATCAGGAAATAATATTATAAGCCCCAAAACGATTGAAGAAGGTATAGAGGCAATCAAAACAAAACCAATTGGAACTGGACCTTATAAAATTAAACACTGGTCTCCAGGAAGCGATACAATTTTTGAAGCAAACCCAAACTATTGGGGAGGTACTCCGCCATTAGAACAAATCACCTTTAAGGTTGTTCCGGAAAATGCTTCACGCGTACTCATGCTAGAAACAGGAGAAGCAGATCTCATTGCTGACGTTCCACCTACAGATATTGAGCGATTAAACAATAGTGGGGATACAAAAGTAAAATCAATTGAAATTAACCGTACTTTGTATGTAGGAATAAATAACTCAGTAGCTCCTTTTGACAAAGCTGAGGTTCGACAAGCGCTAAACTATGCAATTGATAGGGGTGCGTTGACAAATGATCTATACGAAGGCCGAGTGAAGAAGAGTACTGCAATCGTATCATCTAAGGATGAAATGTATAGTGATGCGGGTTCTTATCCATATGATGTGGAAAAAGCAAAAGAATTGTTAAAACAGGCTGGGGTAAAAGAAGGCACGAAAGTAAGAATAGTAGCAGCTGGCAACGCTGTTAGAGACCATAAAGCTGGACAATTTGTTCAAACTAGTTTGCAGCTACTAGGATTTGATGTTGAGTTCCAAGTATTGGAGCTTAATGATTATTTAAAAACACTAGATGACCCAAGCAAATATGACCTCTTTTTAAGGGGAGGGATTGCGAATACAAATGATGCTTATGACGTACTAAGAGATTCTTTCTATTCAACTAGTAAGTTCAACTATGCTCGCTACTCAAATCCAAATATCGATAAGGCTATAGAGGAAGGTGCCATTGAGCCTAATGTAGAAAACCGCAAGAAGATTTATGAGGAAGCATTCAAGGAAATCAAAGAAGATGCTCCATGGATTTTCCTTTATGAAGATACCGTGCATATCGGAATGAGGAAGAATGTTGAGGATCTTATTGTTCCGCCAACACATCTATGGAATTACACTAAGGTACACAAATAAATAGATTCAAAGAGAAATTACTGAGGCTTATCTTGAATGATAAAAAATAGGAGTGAAGAAAATGTCTTTTCAAATTGTTATGGTCCAATTAGGATCATCGGATAATAAACAAGTAAACTTACAAAAAGCTGAAAAAGCATTAAAAGACTCAACGAATCTTTATGGAGCTGATTTGGTTGTCTTTCCAGAAGCATTTATGAGTTATTTTGAAGTGGGTACACCATCGGAAGAAAAACTAAATGATGCTGAACCTATTGAAGGACCATTTGTAACAGCAATGAGTGAATTGGCGAGTAAATATGGTGTATGGGTTGTCTTTGGAATGCGTGAGAGCACCGAATATGAAGATGATAAGAGAGTTTATAATTCTACAGTAGTCATAAATTCAGCAGGTTTAATTGAAAGTGTCTACCGAAAGACGCATTTATATGATGCGTTTGGTGGAAAAGAATCAGATTCTATTAAGCCAGGCAATGCTCTATTTGAGCCGATTGATACGCCTTTTGGAAAAATTGGATTGTTTGTCTGCTATGAATTAAGATTCCCTGAAATAGCGCGTCATCAGGCGCTCCATGGAGCTGATATCATTATTGTTCCATCTGGTTGGGTAAAAGGACCTTTAAAAGAACATCATTGGAGAAATTTAGTGACAACAAGAGCGATAGAAAATACTGTTTATATGGTAGCTTGTGACCATGTAAATGACTACTATATGGGACAGAGTATGGTCGTTGACCCAATGGGAGTTGTATTGGCGCAAGGAACTGAAAATGAGTGTTTAATCCCGTGCCGTATTGATATAGAGCGTGTTCAGGAAGTTCGTAAAAAACTCCCTTCCCATTTACACCGACAACCAAGCTTATATAAAGATAGAGAAATTTATACAAACTGAGATTAAAAGTCAAAGTTAATCGTTCTCTTTGAATAGTATTGAAATCAGTCGATTTGACTGAATTCTCCCTCTGTTCGCAAACCTTTACATCTGGGGGCTTCCTTTGTTAGTCCCCAGGCATTTCTTTCAGGAGAAAATAAATTCGACGAACCGAAAATAACAATTGGAAAAAATAAAAAAACGCTTCAGATTGAGAGGTGGATAGATTGTTAAGTTATATTGTTAAACGTTTGCTGCAATTAATACCTACTTTAATTGGTGTTACATTATTTGCGTTTTTGCTAGTTGCTGCTGTGCCAGGGGATCCCGCGCAAATTATTGCTGGAGACTCTGCATCTGAAGAAGAGGTACAAATTATTCGGGATCAATTAGGAATTGACAAACCTTTATTTGAGCAATACACAAGTTATGTAGGAAATATAGTCAAGGGGGATTTAGGGACATCGCTGAGATCCAGCAAGCCTGTTTTAGATGAAATATTTTCACGTTTTCCCACAACAGTTCTTCTAACGTTCCTGTCTCTTACAGTGATGATTATCGTAGGCCTAATCGCAGGAATTGCCTCTGCCACTAAGCCAAATAGCGTAAGGGATAACGTATCAATGATGTTCTCATTATTTGGAATATCCATGCCGGTTTTCTGGATGGGGATTATGTTTATTCTAGTTTTTTCCTATTATCTACCATGGTTCCCTTCTGGAGGAAGCAGCGAATTCAAGCATTTTGTTCTCCCTTCGCTTGTGTTAGGGCTTTCTGCTTCAGGAATTTTAGCTAGACTTACAAGGTCAAGTATTCTTGAAATTGTTAATCAGGACTTTGTACGAACGGCTCGAGCTAAAGGGGTAAAAGAAAAATATGTAATTTACAAGCATACTTTGAAAAATGCACTTATCCCGATCATTACCATTGTTGGAATGGAATTTGGCGTTTTATTAGGAGGAACAGTGATTACAGAGACAGTATTTTCAATGAATGGCATAGGAAGATATGTTGTTGAATCGATTCAATTTAGAGATTTTCCAGCAATTCAAGGAAGTATACTGTTCATTTCAACGATCTTTGTCCTCGTTATTCTTCTTGTTGATCTTTCTTATAGTATTGTAGATCCAAGAATCCGATACGATAATTAGAAAGGAGCTTTCCGATGGAAATTTTAGAAGAGATGGTTCCACAAAAGGGAAATGCCGCACCTGCCTACGAACCGCGTTCACCATGGAAAATGATGATCAAACGTTTTAAAAAAAATAAGCGTGCAATGATAGGATTGTATATTACCTCTATTTTTATCATTGTAGCAATACTTGCTCCGTGGATTTCTCCATATGATCCTTTTGCGTATGATATGAAAGCGCTTCTACAGTCCCCTAGTTTAAGTCATCCGTTTGGCACGGATCAATTTGGGCGCGACGTTTTGTCTAGAATCATCCATGGATCTCGTATTTCCTTAATGATTGGAATAGTCGGCGTAGGCATCTCCATCATTGTCGGAGTAACATTAGGGACAATAGCCGGATATTTTGGCGGGATTTTAGATACGTTTATTATGAGAATCATGGATATCCTTTTGGCATTCCCTGGATTTCTTTTGGCATTAGCTATCATAAGCATTCTAGGTCCAAGTATGGTGAATGTGATGATTGCGATTGGTATTTTCTCCATTCCTACTTTTGCTCGAATTATGCGAAGTTCAGTTATTACTATTAAATATAAGGAGTTTATTGAAGCGACTAAATCGTTAGGAGGCAGCCACCTATTTATTATCATCAAGCATGTAATACCCAATTGTATCGCTCCTATTATTGTTTTATCTACAATGAGAATTGCCACTGCTATATTAACAGCTGCCGGTTTAAGTTTTTTAGGTCTGGGAGCTCAGCCGCCCTCACCTGAATGGGGGGCGATGTTAAATGAGGGCAGAGAATATATTAGATCTGCCACTCATTTAAGTACTGTTCCAGGGTTAATGATTATGTTAGTTGTATTAGGTTTCAATATGTTAGGGGATGGCCTGCGTGATGCTCTGGATCCTCAAATGAAGATTTAAGAGATAGCTGATAATAGTCTGATGATAGGGGGACTGACTTTGGGGAATTTACTAGAGATTAATAATCTTAAAACCTACTTTTACACTGAAAACGGCGAAGTTCCAGCTGTTGATGGAGTTAGTATTACGGTGAAAAAAGGGGAAACGTTAGGGATTGTAGGAGAATCTGGTTCAGGTAAAAGTGTCACGGCATTAACGGCTATGAGATTAAGTCAAGGAAAAGTGATGGGAGGTTCCGTTACATTTAATGGAATGGATCTCCTGGCATTATCTGACGAAGAGATGAGGAAAATCCGCGGAAAGGAAATAGCGATGATTTTTCAAGAGCCTATGACATCGTTAAATCCCGTATTTACTGTGGGCCATCAGATTATGGAGGCAATCCAGATTCATATGGAGCTAAGTAAATCTAAAGCTAAGGAGAGAGCAATTGAACTACTTGCTTTAGTAGGGATTCCTAGGCCGGAACGAATTGTGAACGAATATCCACACCGGTTATCGGGGGGCATGCGTCAGCGTGTCATGATTGCAATGGCAATGTCTTGTAATCCAAGTCTACTTATTGCGGATGAACCGACAACTGCTTTGGATGTGACGATCCAAGCTCAAATACTAGACTTAATGAGAGAATTGAAGAAAAACCATAATACGTCAATAATAATGATAACCCATGATCTTGGTGTAGTAGCCGAAACCTGTGACCGTGTATGTGTCATGTACGGAGGAAAGGTTGTGGAAGAAAGTGGTGTTCAGGAAATTTTTAATAATCCTAAACATCCTTACACACAAGGGCTACTTAAATCAGTACCTACTTTATTAGATTCCGAAGAACAGTCCAGACTTTACTCTATAGAAGGAAATGTGCCGATTCCGGGGTCACTCCATGAAGGGTGTTATTTTGCACCTCGCTGTGAATTTGCGATGGATAAATGCCGTGTAGAAGCACCAGCATATACAGAGGTAGAACAAGGACATTTCAGTCGCTGCTGGCTCCATGAGATGGATGGAAGGGGAGGCCTAAATGATAAATCGTTGGTTGAATCAAATTGAAGAAAGTTTTGCGCAAATGGTAGAGTGGCGAAGGCATATGCATCAACATCCAGAGCTATCTTTTCAAGAAGTAGAGACGCCTAAAATGATTGCTTCAATTCTTGAAGGTTTTGGTATTGAAGTTCGTATAAATGTAGGAGGAAGAGGAGTAGTAGGGATAATCAGAGGGAAGAATCCCGGAAAAACAATTGCGCTTCGTGCTGATTTTGATGCCCTTCCGATCCAAGATGAAAAGGACGTTCCTTACAAGTCAAAAGTAAATGGAGTGATGCATGCCTGTGGACATGATGGGCACACGGCCACTCTTTTAGCTGTTGCAAAAGTCTTACAAGAAAACCGTGAACAGCTTGCTGGAAAAGTTGTCCTCCTTCATCAACATGCCGAAGAAATGTGCCCAGGCGGTGCCATTTCTATGATTGAGGACGGGTGTTTAGAAGGGGTCGATGCAGTTTTTGGAAAGAAAAGCATGGGAGAAAATACCCTTATTGAAATTGACCCTTCAATGGGAGGCGAAGATTTTGCGTATTATTTAAAAGAAAAGCCGGGGATGTTTTTCTATACTGGAGCCCGAAATGAAAAAATCCAAGCAAATTATCCTCATCATCATCCGAAGTTTAACTTTGATGAACAAGCCATGGTTATGGCTGGTAAGGGATTAATAAGCATTGTTCACCATTATCTAGCGTCAGAAGAAACAAATAAAGAAAGAAAAGCCAATGTTGCAACAGAGGAGGCTAATAATGAAGCAATCATTAGTTGAGATTAAGAACCTTAAAAAATATTATTCAACTAAAAAAAATGCTTTTAGTCGAAATGTCAGCTACGTAAAGGCTGTTGACGGGTTGGACTTTTCTATTTACAAGGGTGAAACATTAGGATTAGTAGGTGAAAGCGGCTGCGGAAAATCAACAACGGGCAGAGCGATATTACAGCTTCAGCCACCAACTGACGGTGACGTGTTATATGAGGGAGAGAATCTTGTCGGAATGAAGTCAAAGGATTTGAGAAGAGTCCGAAGGGATATGCAAATGGTATTCCAAGATCCGTACGCTTCTCTTGATCCTCGTATGACGGTTGGCGAAATTATTTCCGAGCCTCTTGAAATTCACAAGATATCCTCTGGCAAAGAAAAAAATATACGTGTTGAGGAATTACTAGACACAGTAGGATTAAGCAGCTACCATGCTAAACGCTATCCCCATGAATTTAGCGGAGGGCAGCGCCAAAGAGTGGGAATTGCACGTGCATTAGCACTAAATCCGAAATTTATTGTAGCTGATGAGCCGGTATCGGCATTAGATGTGTCCATTCAATCACAAATTGTGAATCTTTTTCAGGATTTGCAAGAGCGGTTTGATTTAACATATTTATTCATCGCCCATGATTTAAGCGTTGTAAAGCATATTAGCGATCGTGTTGCCGTTATGTATCTAGGCCGAATTGTTGAGATGGGGGACAAGAAAAGTCTATATAGCCAGCCAATGCACCCGTATACTCAGGCTTTGTTATCAGCAGTTCCATTACCAAATCCGAATGTGAAAAAAGAAAGAATAATGCTTCGTGGGGATGTGCCAAGCCCTTCTAATCCACCAACTGGGTGTACATTTCATCCACGGTGCAGTCAATGTATGGAGATTTGTAAAACTGTTAAACCAGAATTTAAAGAAGTAGATGGCCGAAAGGTTGCATGCCACTTATTCGAGTAACATAGTGAAGTTAATAAAAAGTTAATAACTTCGCTTTTGAAGAGAATTTTTATTCCATATATCTGAAAATTAAAATATTTTAAAGGATGGGTTGCGAAATGATGTTAAAAAAGACAAATTTTCTTAAAGAAATGAGTTGGACTCAGTTTATTGAGAGGAAAAAATATACGGACCTCGTAATTATTCCATCAGGTGCGTTTGAAGTATATGGCTATCATTTACCGTTAGGAACCGACACACTTGTTTCTGTAAAGATTTCAGAGATCCTTGCTGAACGTGTCAATGCTATTATTGGACCTACACTGGAGGTAGGTGATTCAACGGCTTTAGAGGAATTCCCAGGAACGATGACGATTAAGGCGGAGAATTTCAAACAATATTTATGGGACACAGTAAAGAGTTTGGAAAAATGGGGATTTAAAAAATTCCTTTTTATTAATAGTCATGCTGGAAATGTACCGATTATTAATCAAATAGCTCGAGATCTACAATCTAATAACGAAATTCAGTGCGCGCAGATTGATTATTGGCGATTTATAAAAAGTCATTGCGATGGAATTATTGAATCCGGGGAACTTGCTCACGCACATGCTAGTGAAGCCGGAACCTCCGTTATGATGCATCTATATCCTGATCTTTGTGATTTAAACAAATGGGTGAATGAACCCCCTAAGACGGGAGATGATTTCCCTGATATTATCAAATACACCCCTTTCTCTGAAAAAACGAACTCAGGGACAATAGGTAATGCAACATTAGGAACGAAGGAGAAAGGTGAGAATCTTGTCAATCGCTCTGTCAATCGGATTGTTCAATTTTTAGTAGAGAGTTGGGGAATCAAAGACGTAAATGAGAAAGCTTTGGAAGTTTAATCTCTTCTGATTTATTAGTGTTGACTCTAGAACGGAGATAAAAATGGGCTTATGCTTTATTTAATTTTTTGATAAATAAGTATGTTAGCAAGAAGTTAGAAGATCTTTCTAACTTCTTTTTATCCAATTAAATTAATTTAATTTTCCCAGCAACCTTTAACACCATTCTCACCGTTTTTAAAAGATGTCCCTCAAAATGATCATCAAATTCCGAGACCACTTCAAATCCTTTTGCCTCATAAAAGTTTCTTCCAGTCAAATTTTCCTTTTCTACATTAATATAAACCTCTCTAATTCCTTGAATTGTGTTAATTCCTTCTTGAAGCAAAGCAGTTCCAATCCCTTTTCCTTGATACTCTGGAAAAAGGTAGATGGCCCCTAATTCAATCTCTCCTTGATCGTTAACAGAAGAAAAGTTAGCAAAGCCGACAATTTTTCCATCTGTTTCCCCAACAAACAAATGTGAACGCTCTATCCGTCTTCTCATCATTTCATCGTTATACGCAGTTTGTAAAAAGTTATCTTGGATGTCCCTCGGAATAATACCTTCATATGTATAATGCCAGCTTGTTTTTGCTACATTTTGGATATGTCCGAAATCATCAATTGTCGCACTCCGGATAGAATAATCCAAAGAAAACCACCTCACTAAATTGGTATATGCTTCTGTTCAAAATAATCATGAAATAATACAAATCTATTTCCAATTTTATCATATTTGGGGCTTAATAAATAAAAATTCATTTTTTTGTCTCTAGGAAAAATTAATCCCTGTGAAGCTATTTTTATAGATATACTAATTATAGGTAATATTAGGTAAGAATATTTTGAGAAAAGGAGAAACCTATGGAAAATGAATTGCTTAAAATATTTGATCAACAAAGAAACCCAATTGGGATTGCCTCAAGAGAAGAAATACATAAAGCTGGGCATTGGCACGAAACGTTTCATTGCTGGTTTATAAGTTTTGAAGATGGACTTCCTTATATTTATCTGCAAAAGCGAAGTGCTGCAAAAAAAGATTATCCTAATCTATTAGATATTACTGCAGCTGGGCATATTTTAGCAGATGAATCAATACGAGATGGCGTGAGAGAAATTAAGGAAGAATTAGGTGTGGAGATCGCTTTTGATGAGTTAGTTCCATTAGAAATTATCGAGTACAGTGTTACTAGAGATGGATTAATTGATAATGAAATTGCTCATGTTTTCTTATACAAAAGCCAATTCACCTTCGATGCATTCAAACTGCAAAAAGAAGAGGTTTCGGGATTAGTAAAGGCAAGTTTTACTGATTTTACTCAGCTATGGTCAGGAAAAAGAGCTGAAATAACAGTGGAGGGATTTGAAATCGATCAACTTGGAAGAAATAACACTGTAAGGAAAAAAGTCGAGAAACATGAATTTGTTCCACATGAACTGTCTTATTATGAGGATATAATAAAATTAATATCGGAAGAAATCGTAAAAGAATAGGAAGGTAATGATTAAGCGCTCATTTATGATGGCGCTTAATCGTTCCTTGTCTTTTTGCTAGGGGAGTAGGTCCACTTTATTTAAACCTATTTGCAAATTTTTTTCTATTTCAGATGAATGTAAGTACTTTATAGAGTGCGAACTATGTTACTCCTTAGTTGAAGGGAATGAACATGAAGATGAACAATTCTTGCTCATGGAACATCCTGCACATTTCCCCATTTTGCTTCGTTTAACAAATCTGTAAACCGTAAGAGCGGCGTATCCGAAAATGAGCGCACCAAGTATGACGCTTATTAACATTGCGTATTCCTTCTTTCCATTAATAGAATCCTAGAAAACGGCCAACTTGATAAATGATGATTGAAACAATGTAGGCAATGACAAGAGCGTAAATGACTGAAAACCATGTCCATTTTGCTGAACCTGTTTCTTTTTGAATAGCGGCCACGGTTGCTAGGCATGGAACATACAGTAAGATGAAGGCTAAAAAGCTATAAGCTGAAAGCGGTGTGAAAAAGTCGGCCATTACGCCTTGCAATGTGTGCATGTCGGGAGCAACGTAAATGATATTCATCGTTGAAACGACGACTTCTTTTGCAAGAAAGCCGGTTATCAATGCGGCTCCAGCTTGCCAGTTGCCGAATCCGAGCGGTTGTAGGATCGGTGCAATGGCGCCGCCTATGAAAGCAAGAAAACTTTCATCCATCGGGACATTCAATCCGCTAGGTCCCACATATGTTAATAACCAAATAATAACAGATCCCCCGAAAATAAATGTTCCCGCTTTGCGAATGAATCCTTTCCCTTTCTCCCATGTGCTTTGTAATAAAGTCTTTAGTTGTGGGATCCGGTAAGGCGGTAATTCAATAACAAAAAACGAACTCGTTTGTTTTAAAATGGTAGATGAAAAGATTTTTGCTAATGTCAAAGCTAGAATAATTCCTAATAAATATAGAGAAAGCACAATGAGTGCTTGGTTTTGTTTAAAGAATGCTCCGACAAACAAACTATACACTGTCAATCGGGCTGAACAAGACATTAGAGGTGATATAATAATGGTAAGGAGTCGCTCTTTCGGCTGCTCTATCGTTCTAGCCGCCATAATGCCTGGCACATTACAGCCAAACCCAATAATCATTGGTATGAATGCTTTTCCATTTAACCCAATGCCCTCCATAATTTTGTCCATAACCATGGCAACTCGCGCCATATAACCCGAATCCTCGATAAAAGAAATTAAAAAGAAGAGCATAAAAATTTGTGGTACAAACACAATTACTCCGCCAACACCTGCTATAATTCCTTGTAAAATAAGGGCCCGAATAAACTCAGTTGCACCTGCAGCTGTAAGCCAACTATTGAGCGTATCTGTGAGTGCTCCTGTAATAAAGTCATCTAACCCATCAGAAAGTGGTGTCCCGACCCAATCAAACGTAAGTTTAAAGATGAGATAGGCAAATAATAGAAATATTGGAAGTCCAAGTACTTTATTTGTCAGAATAAAATCGATTCGATCTGTAAGTGTATACTCCAATTTCTTCGTATCAACCTTACAGCGTTCTAAAATCTGATGAATATAGTTCCCTCGAATGGTCCGTATTTGGTGTGCGATTGATTTTGCCTTTGTTTCAGACTGAATCATGCGCTCTGTTTTTTCATATAATTCATTCAACTTAGACTCAGGAATATATTTTAAAAGCAGATCCCGAACTAAACGATTTCCTTCTAAAAATTGAATGGCTAACCATCTTCTCGGAGGTAATTCTTGATGTTCCGGAAGCAAAGTAGTTAAATAATGAATCGATTCCTCTATAGTCATTCCGTAGTCAATAACAAGCGGATTTTTTTGATCTACAGTTGAATTGAGCTTTCCTGCTAATTCATCACAGCCTGCTCCAGAACGGGCAACGATTGGGACAACTGGGCAGCTAAGATGTTCCGCCAAGAGTTGATCGTCAATCTGAATCCCTCTAACTTTTGCCACATCCATCATGTTTAACCCTATTGCCATAGGTTTTCCGTACTCTAAAAGCTGTAAAGTTAAGTACAAGTTTCTCTCTAATTGGGAAGCATCAACAATATTCAAGATGATTGAAATATCATCATATAGAAGGTGATGAGTGGCAACTCCTTCGTCCTTTGATAAGGGATTGAGGGAGTATACACCAGGTAAATCGATAAGGTGTCCACCATTATTTTTTAAGACACCGACTTTCTTTTCAACTGTGACTCCAGTCCAGTTTCCAACATATTCATAAGAACCTGTTAGTTTGTTGAATAATGATGTTTTTCCGGTATTGGGGTTGCCTGCTAATGCAACGTTAATCATACGCTTTCCACCTGAATCCTTTTAGCATCGCATCTGCGAATTCCTATTAATTGACCTTTTGTTTCAATCGCAACTGGACCGCCTAATGGTAAAATGCGCTTCATTTTCACAACAGACCCCTCCATAATTCCAAGATCTAGTAAACGGCGCTGAACAAGGTCATTCATCCGATTCATAGTTGTAATTCTCACTTTTCCCCCAATATGTACATCCTTTAAAAACATACCCATTCACCTCTGTGCGGATGATAATGATTATCAATGATAATTTTATTATATGAGAATGAAAATCATCTGTAAATAAAAATTTTAATATTCATTTGAGATAATGTGACAAGAAATAGAGAAGTCTTTACGGCAGACAAGTCAAGGCATTTTTAATGGAAATTTAATGAGGATGAGATGGAATCGATCCCATTTTTTAAAATTGGTTTTGAAGGTAAGTAATCTTCAAAAAATGAAAAAGAGAATGACTCAAAAGGATCAGCCCCCTATACCATTTTGTTGTTTGGGGAGCTGATTCTTCGGTTATGAGTCATCCTCTCGTCTTTCAAAGATCCACTTAGTTTAATAATTAGTACTCAAGCTTAGGGTTTGGTCCATATTTATTTTCGTATTGCTCACTATTTTGACAAAATAAGATAATTAAAATAATGAGACCAACAAGCGGAATCAAGCCAATTAAATGCCACCATCCACTCTTTCCGATATCATGCAGTCTACGAGCAACGGCTATTAACATTTTTTAGTAAAAGATTTGCTATGAAATTGTTTATTGGAAAAATAATTTATAGCTTGCAAATAATAATCATTACGATTTATAATAATTTGACAAAGAATTTTTACCTGATCTTAAGTGAAATGTTGGATATTTTTTTAGGATACAAATCGTAATGATTACGTTTTGTGACGAATAAGTTATACTAGGAGGAAATGGAAATGGCAAAAAAATCGAAAGTAGCAAAAGAACAGCAGCGTCAGGCAATGGTTGAGAAGTATGCGGCCCTTCGTATGGAACTAAAAGAAAAAGGCGACTATGAAGCCCTTTGGAAGCTTCCAAGAGATTCATCTCCGACCCGTTTAAAGAACAGATGTGAAGTGACAGGAAGACCAAGAGGCTATTTAAGAAAGTTCAAAATGTCCCGGATTGCTTTTAGGGAATACGCTCATAAAGGACAAATTCCTGGAGTGAAAAAGGCAAGCTGGTAGAATCTATACTCGCTCATTCGCCAGATAAAGGAATTTGGCGGCTGAAGCATCCCATGGAAAATCTGGAGGCGAGTAGCATAGAACCAATTAATCCTATTTTATTTGAATTTTTTCATCGTTACGCTGTTTCGAACCTATCGGATAAGAAGCGGGAAATCTATCAATTTATAGAGAATAAGGAAAATCAATTGGAAATCATCTCCCTAAATGAAAAGGAATTTATTCAGCTTATGAGTGAAAATTCCCCATATAAAGCTGCAGCGGACTATTTTTCACTCGATATTCTATCCATTAAAAATGTAATGGATGAGGCACAAGATGATATTGATCGGGTGATAAATGAAAAATGTAATCGAATGAAATGGATTGATTGCACGGAGAAGATGAGAAAGACGTATGGATGTAATGATAACCAGTGGTCTTTCATTTTTGTTTCATAACCTATTCCGCGATTAGCCAGAAAAACAATTTATGATGAGATTTATATGTACATCACGATTTACGAGAGGTGTTTTTAATGTATGAGTGGGTGATTATTGGCGGGGGGATTCAAGGAGTAACTTTAGCTGTCTATTTGTTGAAAACGGGAAAAGAAAAAGTAGATACACTAGCGATCATCGACCGTAATCATGAACCATTAGCAAATTGGAAGAGAAACACAAAGATGATCTCTATGCCATATTTACGTTCTCCATCTGTTCATCATTTGGATGTTGATCCATTTAGTCTCCAATCATTTTGTAAAAAGGGCTACTATCACAAAAGGACGGCCTTTTATGGTCCGTATAAGCGTCCATCCCTAGAAATGTTTAATGATCACTGTGAGCATCTTGTAAATGATCTTTCGATAAAAGAAACATGGGTTCAAGGAGATGTGCAGGGGGCATTAAAAACAAATGAGGGTTGGAAGGTACATTTGAAAAACGGCCGTGAAATACAAAGCAAAAAGCTTGTCTTGGCCATTGGCATCGGCGAACAGCTTAATATACCAGATTGGGCAATCGATCTTGACAGCCAATCTTTAGGACGTATCTATCACATTTTTGACGAAACGATGCCCGAATTTGATGCAATGAAGACTCCTATAACAATCGTAGGGGGAGGAATCACATCCATTCATTTGGCACTTAGGTTAAGTGAATTGTATCCAAGTCAAGTTACATTGTTGAAAAGGCACCCATTTAGAATCCATGATTTTGATAGCGACCCAGGCTGGTTGGGTCCAAAACGACAGAACGCATACCGAAATGAAAGCAGTTTTGTAAAAAGGAGAGAGGACATATTAAATGCCAGACATAGAGGCTCCATTCCTCATGACTTATACATCAAGCTGATAAACAGGGTTAAAAGTGAATCTCTAGCTGTTATAGAGGGTGAGGTCGCTCGATGTGAAGTTAAAAATAGCGACGTTCAACTATTCGACTATGATGGCAAAATCATTGCAAAAACTGGTACTGTATTGCTGGCCACTGGATATTTATCAAGCCTCCCTGGCGGTGAATGGATTAAGCCGATGATTGAAACGATGGAATTGCCTTGTGCTGAATGCGGATATCCCATAGTAACGAAAGCCTTACAATGGGGTCCGGATTTATATGTAACCGGAGCTTTAGCGGAGCTTGAAATGGGTCCAATTGCACGTAATATTTCTGGAGCCAGACAAGCGGCTGAACGGATCGTGAAGTACTCATAAAGGCAATATGTTTTAAAATTTTTAAATATGAAAGGTTGGTTAAAATGAAAAAGATTCCAGTGACAGTTTTAAGCGGTTATTTGGGTGCAGGTAAAACAACTTTATTGAATCATATTTTACAGAATCGCGAAGGCCTAAAGGTGGCTGTTATAGTCAATGATATGAGCGAAGTAAATATTGATAGTGAACTAGTTCAAAAACAAGGCGGTTTTTCCCGGACCGATGAGAAGCTGGTTGAAATGTCCAATGGCTGTATTTGCTGCACTTTACGAGAAGATTTACTGATTGAAGTTGAAAGACTGGCGAAACAAGGAGATATTGATTACATTTTAATCGAGTCGTCGGGCATTAGTGAGCCTGTACCCGTTGCTCAAACATTCTCTTATATTGATGAAGAAATGGGAATTGACTTATC
Source organism: Cytobacillus depressus (assembly GCF_008923245.1). Taxonomy (GTDB): domain Bacteria; phylum Bacillota; class Bacilli; order Bacillales; family Cytobacillaceae; genus Cytobacillus; species Cytobacillus depressus. The sequence goes on along the minus strand of NZ_WBOS01000007.1, from coordinate 94,847 downwards.
AAGGTTTTGTAAGTTGGACACAATGGTGACCGTAGTCGATGCGAACCGTTTTTGGCATGATTTCGAGTCGGGCGATTCATTGCTTGATCGTAAAGAAGCCGTCGGAGAAAACGACATTCGCAATATTGCCGATTTATTAATCGATCAAATTGAATTTTGTGATGTATTAGTCTTAAATAAGTGCGATTTAGTGGCAGATGAAGATTTAGAGAAACTGGAAAAGGTTATAAGATCACTTCAGCCTGTTGCCAAGATCATTAGGGCTGTTAAAAGTATAGTAGATCCAAAGGAAATCTTAAATACCAATTTATTTGACTTCGATAAGGCAAGTCAATCGGCCGGCTGGCTAAAAGAGCTGACCATCGGACCGACTGATCACACTCCAGAAACAGAAGAATACGGAATCTCTTCATTTGTCTATTCAAGAAAAATGCCGTTTCATTCCGAGCGTTTCAATAATTGGTGCGATGAAATGCCTCTGCAAATTGTCCGGGCCAAAGGGATTGCCTGGTGCGCTAGTAGAAATAATATAGCCTTGCTTTTATCGCAGGCGGGTCCATCAGTAAACATTGAACCTATATCCTATTGGGTGGCTTCACTTTCAGAAAAGCAGCAGCAAGAAATCTTGCAGCAAAATCCTCAGCTTCATGATGCATGGGATGAAGAATTTGGTGACCGCCATACGAAACTTGTATTCATTGGTATTGATTTAAATGTAGAGTTAATTACGAAGGAATTGGATGCATGCTTGCTTACTATCGAAGAATTTAATGATGAATGGAGCAAACTGAAAGATCCCTTCCGCTGGGAGTTGTCTCCGAGGTAAATTGAGAAGCCAAACCCCGTTCAAAAAATTGAACGGGGTTTTTTAAGCTGATTTGGTGAGACAGGCATCACCCGGATATTCTTGATACAACAGAGTGTGAATACAATTAAACAGTTACCTTAGTTTTTGTCATAATAATTGGTTATTTACAAATAATAATCAAATAGGAAATTTTCTTTGGAGGTTATCCATCAGCGGGAAAGACTTTGAATCCTGTGGACTGAGGTGAATATCATGTACAAACTATTATCACATAATGATTTGGACGGAGTTGGCTGTGGAATTTTAGCAAAGCTTACGTTTGATAAAGACGTAAAGGTCCGCTACAATTCCGTTTCTGGACTTGACCGTGAAGTGGAATGGTTTTTTGAAAATGAAAGCAAGGAAACCTTTTTAATCATTACCGATTTATCGGTCAATCAAGAAAATGAACAAAGAATTGAAGCGTTTTATCAAGCAGGGGGGAAAGTCCAACTGCTTGATCATCATAAAACATCTCTCCATTACAATGAGTATGAATGGGGACAAGTTTTAGTCGAAGATGATAAGGGTAGATTAACATCAGCGACAAGTCTGCTTTATGAATATCTTGTTTCAAACGAGTTCCTTCAACCATCAGAGGCGATTGCCGAGTTTGTTGAGCTTGTCCGCCAATACGATACGTGGGAATGGGAGAAAAATAACAACCAACAGGCACAGCGACTAAATGCACTCTTTTTTCTCGTTTCGATTGAGGGATTCGAAGAGAAGATGATTAGCAGGCTTAAAACGAGTGACCATTTTTATTTCGATGAGTTTGAACAAAGAATTCTTGATATGGAAGAAGAAAAAATCGAACGCTACATACGCCGGAAAAGGCGGGAATTAGTACAAACTCAAATTGGGAAATTCTTCGCGGGCATTGTTTATGCAGAATCTTATCATTCCGAGCTTGGGAATGAATTAGGGAAAGAATATCCACATCTAGATTATATTGCCATCCTAAATATCGGTGGAAAACGTCTTGGATTTCGAACCATTCACGATCACGTTGATGTGTCTGAAGTAGCTAGCCATTACGGGGGAGGCGGGCATGCGAAGGCATCAGGCTGCAGTTTAACAGACCAAGCTTACCGCCATTACGTGAAAGAAACATTCCATTTAGAGCCGTTAAGAGAAGATGCGAAGCACAATCGTTATAATGTGAAAGGAACATCTTTTGGAACCCTTTATAAAAATCGAAATGAAGATTTATTCCTGGTTATACGAAACAGCGATGAAACTTGGAGTATTGAAAGGAATAAAACTAAGCTGAATGAAAGCTACTCTACCTATAAAGAGGCAGAAAACTTTTTGAAAAGAAAGTTTGCAGCTTGGCTAGTAAGAGATGATACATTTGTTGAGCACTTGATAAAGGAAGTAAAAAACGCAAAAAAATGATTTGGTGGTATTGGATTCAACCGAACATTCTTGATACACAGTTTTGTTTCACAAAGTGCGAAGCGAGAGCAGAATGTATTAGTAGATCACTGAACAAGACTATTTATTATTCATCGATATCCAAAAGGAGTAACTACCCTTCCTCGCTTTATGCGTGATTTGGGTAGTTACTTTTTTTATTCGTTAATCGGTATGAGTAAATACTGGTGAGATTTATTCATTAAGGAAATGTGCCCTGTGTATGTCATAAATCCAACATTTTTTTCAACACTTACTATTTTCCTATAATTTACTAACAATACAGTTTTACTAAGATAAAAGGATTCCTTTTAAGTCATTATCTGTAAAATAATTGATATTTTATTTAGGGATTTTGTAGGATTACAGAAAATTAATAAAATCTTAATATTATGTATGGATCCGTAATACAGAATTAATAATATTCTACTATACTAAAAAAGAGGTTAATAAAGGAGGATATAGCGAATTAATAGCCTCACATACATAATAAATATTTCTTCTTTATCGAACCATCAAATTCTCCGAACTAATTTAAGAAAATATGGAGGAATGAATATATTAAACTAACAAAATGATAGATACGAAAGATTCGTTTTCAATTTTTTATTATCAAATCATTAACCAGAATACTGTTCTATCAAAATCGGTTCTTCAAACACGGAAAGGAGCTGATGCATATGTAGGTCTATCCAAAATTTTTATGTAAGACGTTTTGAAAGAAGGAATTGCTATTTTGCAAAAATTATTTTTAATTTTCAGAATTACCCTTTTATGATGAATTTTATACTTAATACAAGGAGTGGAATGATTACATGCATAATTTTAATCGCAGGCATAAGAAGTGGTTCAGCATTGCCTTAACGTTACTTATGTTGTTTACACTTGTCGTGCCATCGAATTTGATGACAAATGTGCCTAAAGCTGAGGCGGCTGTTACTTCACCGCAGGGTGGAGCGGCAGATCATGTGGTTATCAGTCAAGTTTACGGATACGGAGGCAGCGGGCCGAATGAATATCTTTATAAATTCGTTGAGCTCTATAATCCGACTGACGAAGATATTGATTTAAAGGATTGGTCGCTTCAATATGCTGCGGCGGGAGCGACGTCTGCTTATTCACAAAAAATCATTTTAACAGGCGTAATTAAAGCAAAAGGATATTATCTTATTCAAGCAGGTTCTAATGCTAACCCGCCTGTAGAGCCTACAAATGGAAAACCTCTGCCAACGCCGGATGATAAATCAGCTGGCCCAGGCTCATTTAACTTCAGTGCAACAACAGGCGGAAAAATTGCATTATCAAACCAAAAAGCAAACAGTATTACAGGCAGTGCAGATCCGAGCGTTGTTGATTTTGTCGGTTACGGGACGGCTTCTGATTATATAGGTAAACCCGCAAATTTACCTGCATCAAGAACGTTCGCCCGCAAAACAAATACAGGGTTAGATCCGAGTGTTTTAGGTGACGGGAATGGATTTAGTTCTTCTAGCAACTTAGATGATTTTGCTACAGCAAGTGCATTTCCAAGAAATTCCTCCTATCAGCTGGGTTCTGGCCACGTTGACTTAGGTGCAAAAAATATTGCTGATTTACGTGCAAATGATAACGATGGAATCCCAACGACTCTTGGGAATAAAGCTACGATTGAAGGTATTGTAACCGCCGTTAAACTAGGAACGGAAAAAACGAGCTTCTTCATCCAAGATTCTACTAGCGGAATCAATGTCATAAGTGCGAATGCTCCATCTTTATCAATAATAGAGGGTCAAAAATTAAAAGTGACTGGGCATGTAGCCTTTAACAAAGGTATGACACAATTCGTTCTGGAAAGCATGGAAGACCTTGAAACAGGAAATGTGCTTAGCCCAGAGGAAATGAACATTTCAGATTTAGGCAGCTATGACACAGCTGAACCTCTAGAAGGAAAACTTATTTCTTTTACAGGTCAAGTAAGCAATATCCCTTCCAATGGTAATGACCTAAACATTACTGTTGCGGATGGGGAACATACAGCGATTGTCAAAATTTTAGGCATGACAGGCATTGATGTTGCAAGTGTCCTTGAAGTAAATGATACCTATACTTTTGTAGGAATTGCAGGTCAATCGAAATCCGTTGCACCTTATACGAACGGATATTATTTAATGCTAAGAAGCGCCGATGACATTAAGGGAGAGTTAGCCTTAAGCCACGAGCCGATTTCTGAAACATACCCAGGAATGGACGTTCCTTTCACGGCCATCGCTAAATATGCTGATTCAGTTACTCTTTTTTACAAAGATAGCCAAAAAACAGACTATCAGGCAATCGAGATGATTAAAGACGAGATTAGCTTCAATGGAAAAATAGCGGAAAAAGATGTGCCTGCACATTTCCAATACTATATTGAAGCGAAGTCTGGCAGTAAAACGAAATCAGTCGGAACGGCTGAAAAGCCATTTGATGTAGCAGTTGTAACGAAACAGACCGGACCGGCATTCTACGATGAACAGCCCCAAGGAAAGATCGATACACAACACCCGGTCATTTCTGTGAAAATGTCTGATCCATACGGAGTAGATCTTTCAAAAGTATCGATGAAAATCGATGGATCTGATTTTACGAAAAAGGCTGAAATTTCTAATGGGGAAATTAAGCTTGCTCTTACTCCAAATGATGACCTAAGCATGGGTCCTCATACAGTAACGGTTGAAGCTGCAGACAAGCTTGGAAACCGTTCAAACCATACTTGGACGTTTGAAGTTCAGGAGAGATTTAAAGGTGGAAACCATTATCTTGGTACAACACATAACCATACAAGGATTTCCCATGATGCGGTAGGTGAGCCGGAAGACGCGCTCAAGGCAGCGATTCAACATGATTATGATTGGTTTGCGTTCTCAGATCATTCCCATGACATTGATGCTGAATTAGTTGGCCAAGACTCTGTTGATCACAATGGCATGCAGGAGCGTAAAGGCGGAAAAGATTGGGAATTAACGAAGCAATTAGCGAAAGATTACACGAAAAACGAAGAGTTTGTTGTTTTCCCAGCATTCGAAATGACTTCCACTACATGGGGGCATTCTAATGTTTTTGGAACTGAAAACTTTATCGATCGTAAACAAAATGGCGGAATTTATCAGGATTTACAACAATATTATGCATGGGTGTTAACTTATGATGATATCGTTGCCCAATTTAACCACCCAGCCATGTCGAAAGACGCGTTTGATAACTTTATTCCGTACGATAAAAACCTGGACAAACTTTTCACCATGCTGGAAGTAGGTAATGGGTCAGGTAAATATTCATATGTAAATACGGAAAACAAATTTTTCAATGCCCTTGATCTAGGATGGCATGTTGCGCCAACATACGGCGAAGACAACCATGACGCTACTTGGGGACAAACGAACAAAAGAACGGTTATTGTCGCGAATGATCTTTCACAAGATTCATTGCTAGATGCGATGAAAAAAATGAGGGTTTATTTTACAGAAGATAAGGATTTCAACATGGATGTTCTGGCGAGCGGATTCTATATGGGTTCTACGACAGACACAAAACAGCTGAATTTCGACATTAAAGGAACATCGCCAAACAGAAACATTTCTAAAGTGGAGATCGTAACGAATGGCGCAACTGTGGTGAAAACGATCACTCCGAACTCAAAAGAGCTTGATTGGAAGCCGGAACCGATCAATGTGGTGGGCGGACAACAATGGTATGTCGTTCGAGTGACACTCGATAATGGAGACAGAGCGTATTCTGCCCCAATCTGGTCACCAGAGGAAGATTTATCGGTTAAGGTAAGCAATGTGGAGTCAGTTGACGGTGCAATCATCGCGAACTCCTCTGCAAAATTAAAAGCTGGCATCTCTAACCTTGGGGTGAAAAATGTCGGTAACTTGGTAGCCCATTTCTATTACGACAATGTGGACCAAGCGCATTTCATTGGAGATGCGTCAATCGAAGCACTTGGTGCAAATTCGTCCACAAGTGTGAATATGACATGGTCAAACCCAGTTGCAGGTGAACACAATATTATTGTTGTGCTTGAAGCAAAAGACGGCAATGATCTCGGTGAAAATCAGTATGTCAAAGCTTTTAAAATTAAAGAGGCTCTTAATATCAAAGTCATGATTGACGCTTCACGTAAAAACGAGAATTCGTCAACAGATGCTGGAACTTATAAAGATAATATGAAGGAAATTACCACGAAGCTACGACAAGAAGCGTACACATTGGCTGAAAACTTAGGTACGATTACTGCAGAAACACTTAAAGATGTGAAAGTTTTCATTATCACACATCCAGAAACAGTTTATAGTGATAGCGAAATTAAGGTGATTCACGATTTTGTTCATGCAGGTGGTTCCTTGCTTGTAGCAGGTAAGAGCAATTACAAAGTAAACCAAAGCCCGAATAGCTTATTGCATGGCATTGGTTCGAGCCTATTAATAAACAATGATGGTGTGTTCGATGAATCGAAGAGCGGAAACTTCTGGGCCAATCCATTAACTTCGAATTTCGCGGTTCGAGCTCATCCGAAACCGATGTTGAACGACTATCGTCTCGACTTTGTTACGAAAGTAGACTATTACAGCGGTGCAAGTTTAGCGCAAAATGATGGAAATGGAAATAAAATTCCACTTACGGATAAAAACGAAAATGTTACGATTCTTATAAGTGGGAACGAAACGACGTTCCAAGATAACTTGAAACCAGATGCCGCTATTTACAATAGCTACAAAGCTGGCGCTCAACCTGGCGATGAAGTGAAAGGCGGAACAAGTATCCCGCTAGCTGCTGCAGAACAAGTTGGGAAAGGTCGAATCTTTGTAACAGCTATGAACATTTTCAATGATAAGCAAATGGATCAATCTTTCGAACCGAAAGGGAACGTGCCTTTAGCATTTAATATTGTGAATTGGCTAGCCAATCGCGAAGTAACGAAAGTAACCAAAATTGGTGATGCACGCCTTTTACCTGAAGATAAGGAAGTCGTTGTTCAAGGAAAAGTGACGAGTGCGGCAGGTGTATTCTTCGATGCCTTCTATGTGCAAGACGAAACAGGAGGAATCATGGCTTTTAACGAAGTACCAGACAATTCCCTAAAAGAAGGCGACATCGTAAGGGTATACGGTCACATTAAAACATTTGAAAATAACTTAGAAGTTGAATTCGGCAACTTTAATGAGAGTGTCGTGAAAATCAGCTCGGGTGAGCCATTACAGCCTAAAGTGATGACGACGAAAGAGGCAACAGACGATCGTAATCAAGGCCAATTAATTAAGGTAAAAGGAAAAGTGAAGGACAATAGTAACGCTGAAACGGATTCTCCTTCCTATATCATTAATGACGGCAGTGGTGATGTGTTAGTCTTTGTTGATGGTTATATTATTAACCAAACCGGCCCAATCCCTAAATTGAAGGTTGGAGAAACGCTCGAAGCAGTTGGTTACACGGCTAAAACGGGTTCAGGACCGCAAATTCGTGTCGGTAATACAAAGCTAATGCAAAAACTTGCTGATGTAATTGATGAAGATCCTGGTATACCTGATGACAACATCGACAATGAGGAAATGAAGCCTGTTACAATTACGCCTGAGCAGTTATCAAAAGGCAATAAAGGAAAGGTTTCTGTCGAAGTTCCTAATCATACGTCCGAAATTCTATTGCCATATAATACAATCGATTCGCTTGGAAAGAACGATCTTGAAGTTAAAACAGATCTTCTAACAATGAAAGTACCACAGAAAATGTTGAAGGAAATGACTAATAAGCTTTCAACTAAGGAATTAAAAGATAGTACGATTTCATTAAAAATGAAGCGCCTGTCCACATCGGAGGAAAATGATCTTATTTCCAGCATGAAGTCGATCTCTCAGTCGGAGATAAAGCAAATGAGCAAAGTGTACGATTTTGCTCTTTCCATCACGACAAAAAGTGGGAAGAATGAGGTTTTTACCACGTTTAATCATCCGATTACGATTGAACTTACAGTTGATCCAAATACAAATCCAAAGTCAGCTGTACTTTACAACATTTCTGCCGACGGAAAGCATACGTATGAGCCGATCGCAGGAAAGATTGTAAATGGAAAAATGGTTGCAGAAATCGGTCAATATGGTAAATATGTTGTTCTTGACCAAAAGATTGTAAACCAAGATACGAAGAAGAATAAATAACAAATTAAACATAAACAATCAAAAAGAGGATGACTCATAAACAAATTGTCAGACCCCGCAATATCAATATATTGTAGATTGGATTCATTAACATCTACTGTAATTGTACACTGTGTGGGTCAGACTCCCTTGAGTCATCCTTTTCTTACTGTCAACTAGAGGGGAGCCAACATTATTCATGTTGCAATTTAAGAAGCGTTTTATGATAAGTATTGCGATCATGTTATTCGCATTTTTATTTCCTGCCATGCAATCCGTTGATGCGCATCCTTACAGCGCAAGCTACACAACGTTACAGTTGACAAAATCGTATACGAAGATGACTTATGCGCTTGATGAACTGTCTGTCATTGAGTTAACAAAAGGTGATCTTAATCAAAATGGCATGCTAGAACAAGAAGAATTTGATGCTGTCCGTGATCAATTTATAGAAACATTGAAAGAAAACATCACGTTGAGAATGAATGGGGAAGAAAAATCGTGGACGAGTGTAGAAAGTGTCACACTAGATCGCAAAGGCAGTGATACGCAAATTATTCTGAGTGTCATTTATCCTCCAGTTTCTGAATCTCAATCGGTTTCTTTGAAAGATGATCTGTATGTAGGTGATTCCAAAACGAACTACGCCAACTTACTCACCATTCATTATGGCGAGCAAACAAGTACAGCAGCCATATCTGGGAATCATCGGGCTTGGGCAATGCAGCTCACTGATGAAGATTATGCAGGTTTAAAGCAGGATGATCAAACACAGCCAAAAGTAGAAAGCAAGCAAACAAATGAGGTAGAAAAGACAGCATCAGATACGGAAAAAACAACATCAGGCTGGCTGTCTTTCTTTACACTTGGGATGAACCATATTCTTGAAGGTTTTGATCATTTATTATTTCTGTTTTCCCTGCTGATTGCACGACAAACATTCAAACAATATGCTGCAGTAATCACGTCCTTCACAATTGCACATAGCTTAACCTTAACGCTAACGGTATTAGGCTGGATTGACCTGTCGCCTAAAATTGTAGAGCCTCTAATTGCGCTAAGTATTTGTTACGTCGCGATTGACAACCTGATTCGGAAAAATGTATCCTATCGCTGGATTCTGACCTTTGTCTTCGGATTGGTACATGGGATGGGATTTGCTGATATTTTAAAAGAGATGAACATACCGAAGAGTGAGCAGGCCGTAAATTTAGCTAGTTTTAACATTGGGATTGAAACTGTGCAACTTGGGATTGTCATCTTCCTGTTGCCTCTGCTCGGAATTTTACACCGCTGGAAGTATTCAAGGCGAGTCATTTTCATTGGATCCATACTGACTTTTGTTTTGGGTGCTATTTGGTTTGTAGAACGTGTGTTGTATGCATAAATCAGAAAGTGGGGAGAAAATTCTTGAAACAGACCATTCAACGTAGAACGCCGAAACAATGGAATAGCAGTTTCCTTGCGCTCCTATGCCTTGCCATTATTTTTATTTTATATTTTTTCTCAACGAATGATCTTGGATCGATCCCTGTTCATCCGCAACTGCAAATATTTAAAACGATCTTCATCAGTATCATTTTAGAAGCCATGCCTTTTATTTTAATTGGTGTCTTTATATCGGCGTTGCTACAAGTTTTCGTATCTGAACAGACGATTAAGAGGATGATACCGAAGAATCCCGTTTTGGGTATTATTACGGCAAGCGTCATCGGCATTATTTTCCCCATTTGTGAATGTGGGATGGTTCCGGCTATTCGTAAGTTAATCAAAAAAGGAATGCCATTATATGCGGCTGTCACGTTTATTTTAGTCGGTCCAATATTAAACCCAATTGTATTCTGGTCTACATGGACCGCTTTTCGGAATCGTCCAGAAATTACGTACTCCCGTATGGGTCTCGCTTTTTTGGTTGCGCTTGTCGTTGGACTCATTGTCTATCGATTGGTGAAAACGAATCAGTTAAGAGATCATGACGAACCCATTCACCATAAGCAAAATAAAGAAAAATTCAAGCATTCCAAGCACCATCATCAACACTCAAGTCACAAGAGCAAACGTCCTAGTAAAGTCATTGAAGTCATGGGCCATGCAACAAGTGAGTTTTTTGAGATGGGGAAATATTTGGTGTTTGGCGCCATGCTTGTCGGTTTATTGCAAACAATCGTTGCTCAAAGTACATTGATCTCACTCGGTCAAGGTCCAGTAAGTTCTAATTTACTCATGATGGGACTAGGGTTTATTCTGTCACTTTGTTCAACTTCAGATGCATTTGTCGCACAGTCTTTCACGAACACCTTTTCAAAAAGTTCACTCGTTGTCTTTATGGTGTTTGGCCCAATGATTAATTTAAAAGGAATCTTAATGATGTCGGCTGTTTTCAAACCTAGATTTGTTATTTTACTCAGTGCGTTGGTGTTTTTCTTCGTTTTAGCAGGTGCATTGCTGCTCGAGTGGTTTGTTTTGTAGTGAACAATTTGGATTGGAGGCACTGAGCAATGAAAAAAGTAAATTCCACGGTTATGCACAATTTTTTAAGAGCAACGATTTTGCTAGGGTTTGCTGGGCTGATTATCTATCTATTAGTATCGGGTGATATTCTTTACTATATTTCACCAGACCTTAAAATTTATGCAGAATTGGCTGTCATAGGTTTGTTAGTCGTTTCCGGATTTCAATATTATATTGCCTTTTGTTCGCTTAAAAGGCCGATGATCGTTTGTGAATGTGGGCATGACCATGACCACGGTCATAGCCATGAGCCATCCCGTAGCATTTGGGAAAATTCAATTATTTATTGTTTATTCCTATTCCCGTTGTTGTTAGGTTTTTGTCTTCCCAATGCCGCTTTGTCTAGTTCCTTAGTTGAAAAGAAAGGAATGAACCTAGGTGGAGGTTCATTCAGTAAACAATCTGGGGAACTAGTTCATGTAGATGGTAATGAAGATCCCGAGTTAAAAGAAATGTTTAAAACTGATAAGTATAATCGAGATTATGCGAAGCTAGGAATCCAGCTATATAAGCAAGATGTTATCGAATTAAAGGAAGAATGGTTCATGGAGAAAATTCTATCATTAGATACTTTTTCTGATAACTTTGTCGGAAAAAAAATTCAAATGAAAGGATTCATCTATCGTGAGCCAGGTATGGAAGGGTCGCAATTTATTTTGAACAGATTGGTAATGACTCACTGTATTGCAGATGTAGCCCCATTCGGAATCATTTCTGAATTTCCTCAAGCGAATGAATATGCAGACGATACGTGGGTAATTGTGACAGGTACGATTGGAAAAACAATATATAATGATAAATCAGTCATGAAAATAGAGATAGAAACAATCGAACCGATTGAAGCGCCGAAAGATGCATACGTTTATCCTGATTGGGATTTTGCTAGTAAACTTTGATTGGATAGGGAGTGATTGTTGTGCTGTTCAATTACGGCAGTATGATTCTGATCCTACTAATAGTAACATATCATATTCTTTATTTTTCTAAAAAAACAGGAAAGATGAAGGAAACGATGGGGATGACCTTCTCCATGACAGGTGCGTTCCTTGCAAGTATCGTCATGGGAATCGTATCCGCTCAAACCTTTGATCATCAACTTATGTTGTCTTTGCTTATTTCTTCTATATTTGCTAGCTGTGTCGGTTATTTCTCAGGAAAAAGGGTTAGCTTGGTAGCCTTATTAAACAGCGTGTTAGCTGGATTAGCAGGGGCAATGGTCGGCTCGGTTTTTGGAGTAATGCTATTTACTTCCAATAAAGTCATCCTGATCACTGATACGGTTTTCGTTATTTTCCTATTTTTATTGCAAAGGATGATTGATAGACAGTCAGGTGAAATGAGTCATCAAAACACATTAACGAAAATGCCTGTGAAACCACTGAAACAAAAATATGCCTATATTGTTACACTTATACTATCCATCAGCATTTTTACTTTATCATTTTTCATCATCTTAAAGAAGGATGATTTCAGCACAACTCAAATTGGTCAGCCGCAAACACAGTATGCCACTCTTGACGAAGAGAACGATCTCCAAGAAGGGACAATCGAAGTGACTGCTTCCGGACTTAGCCCGATAAATACCATTTTTGCAGAAGGGACCGTGATGAAAATCACCCTTCATGTGGATTCTCATTTGGCGGATGGATTAAGGCTTGTTTCAGGTGATTTAGGCATTGATGCTGAATTAAGCGAAGGAGACAATATATTTATTATCAATAAACCGAATAGTGGAACATATGAATTTGAATTGGATCAAACATCGTTTAAAGGGACAATAACTATCGAGTAATCCACTAGTATGAATTTCTAACTAAAATTGCGACTCTTCAATAATAGAAGGTCGCTTTTTATATTTTCATATTTTTATATTTTTATATTTCAAGTCATTCGAGTTAAGTTAATCTACATTGACACTTGATTTATTCGCTTTCATAATTATTATATGAAATATTCGAAAAATACGGACGTGTTATACAGGGCAACTATCTATTGTCAGAATGCATTTTAGCGAATAGATAAAAGAGTTTTTTGGGATTTATTGTATGTATAGACTGTTTTATTAATAGGAGAGAAAAATCGATGACTAATCTAAATTTAATCAAAAATTACCAAGAAAATGAGAAAATGAGGAATAGTTTTTTCGACCTTGCAACACAAGTGTTTGGTATTCATTTTCATAGCTGGTACGAGCATGGTTTTTGGACAGAAAAATATATACCTTATTCTTTAGCTGCTGGTAATAAAATAATCGCAAATGTTTCGATCAATCTGATTAATTTAATCGTTAGCGGGGAGAAAAAAAGCGCCCTACAAGTTGGGACGGTCATGACGCATCCCGATTACCGCAAAAAAGGTCTTTCAACAAAATTGATGAACCATATTTTAAATGAATTTGCTGGCAAATATGATTTTATGTATTTATTAGCCAACCACAATGTTTTAAATTTCTATCCAAAATTTGGGTTCCGACCAGTTCAAGAGTATCAATACTCTATGGAGTTTACAAATAATCAACCTGTCCATTCCGAAATCCGTAAGCTGGATGGGAAGAACCGAAAAGATCTGCAATTTATTTATGATTTTTCATCGGAAAGAATTCCTTTATCCAAGACATTCGGAACTGAAAACACCCAAGAGTTATTAATGTTTTACTGTATGAATGTTTTCTCCAATGATGTTTATTATATAGAAAATGAGGATATGATTGTTCTATATAAGATAGAAGAAAACGAGATTCATATATTCGATCTAGTTAGTAAGAAAGGAATTATAATTGAAGTAGTCCTTTCAAAATTAACAAATAAGGGTACATATAAAGTTTTTTTTCACTATACGCCAGAATACGAAGGGATAAAATTTGAGAAGCAGCTTTACACCGGAAGTGAAGTGCTTTTTGTAAGAGAAGGTGAACAAGATACTTTCCCTAAATTTATTAAACATCCGTTAACATCACAAGCATAATCTATAGTGGTTTCACAATTTGATTATTTATCGAAATATCTGACTTGAAATCCATTTTTATTTAAAAAAAGCATGTTTCCTCCAAGCCTGTGCAAACTACATTTTATTAGGAGGATTTTATCGGTATGATACGTTCCTTTGCAGTAACAGAAAACTTACAGCTAATAGAGGGTTTGCCGATTGAGCAATTATTTGCCGATCATATTAAATGGTTTTGGATTGACTTTGAATCTCCAACTGAAGATGAAACGGCTCTTCTTAAAACACATTTTCAATTTCATCCTTTAGCAATTGAAGATTGCCTGCATTTACGGCAACGGCCAAAGCTTGATTATTATGAGGGGTATGATTTTTATGTGATTCATACATTAAATCAACATACCCTTTTACATGAAGAAGTGGATATATTTGTTGGAGAAAAATTTATTGTAACCTTTCATTTAACACCTTCTCCGGAAATTACGATGGTGCGGCAAAAATTATTAGCGAGCGGCTTTCCTTATGAACGAGGAGCTTTGCACCTGTTTTATCAATTAATGGACAAAATAGTAGATGAGTATTTTCCGGCCGTATATAAAATTGAGGATGAGTTAAGCGCTATTGAATTAGAAAATGCTAACCAAAATTTAATGAACGAGGTCTTTAAAATCCGGAGTCAATTATTAAAGCTCCGCAGAACGATTTTTCCGATGCGGGAATTGTTGTATCGAATATTGAATTCTGAAAGGGTTATAATTCCGAAAGATGAACGAATGTATTTCATGGACATTTCTGATCATTTACTAAAGCTATCAGATATGATTGAGTCGAATCGCGAAATGACAAAGGATCTCCGAGACAGCTATATTTCTTTAAATTCAGATCGCATGAATAATATTATGAAAACATTGACAGTTATCACCTCTATTTTCATTCCGTTAACTTTTATCGCGAGCATTTATGGGATGAACTTCGAATTTATGCCTGAGCTTTCATGGCATTGGGCTTATTTCGGGGTTCTTGGAATCATGTTGCTGATCGGTTCATTTTTAATTTTTGTCTTTTGGCGTATGGGCTGGTTTAAATAGTGCATGAATATAAGGGCTTCTTGGGAGTCCTTTTTTCTTTGTATAATTCATACGGAATTAGCACGGAAATTCCATTTATTTTTGTATAAAACAGCTATAGTTAATGAGACGATAAACGTGTAAATTTTAACCATACGATAATAAACTTTCTAACTTCATAAAAGAGAGGTGAGTTCGCAAATGGTTTTTCAGTCTGATAGAGTTGGTCAAATTCCTCCATACTTATTTGCTGAAATAAATAAGAAAAAAGAAGCGATGATACAAACCGGAATCGATGTGATCGATTTAGGTATAGGGGATCCTGATCTACCTACACCAAATCATATTGTCGAAAAACTAATAGCAGAAATGCAGCATCCGCTAAATTTCAAATATCCAAGTTTCATCGGACATGAAGAATTTAGAAAATCTGTTGCTGATTATTATGAAAGGGAATATAAAGTAAAGCTTGATCCGAAAACTGAAGTTCTTGCCTTAATTGGTTCAAAAGAAGGCATTGGCCACTTAATTCCTGCCTTAATTGATCCGGGTGATGTTGTTCTTATTCCGGATCCAAGCTATCCTGTTTATCGAATGGCTACACATTTGGCAAGTGGTGAGTCTTATAGCATGCTATTAAAGGAAGAGAATAATTTTGAACCAGAATTTGATTCAATCCCGAAGGACATTCTGACTCGTTCAAAGCTCATGTTTTTGAATTATCCCGGCAATCCAACGGCGGCAACCGTAGACTTAAAGCATTTTGAGCGGGCCGTTTCATTCGCTAAGGAGAATCAAATTCCGATCGCTCATGATTCAGCTTATAATATGGTCACTTTTGATGGATATAAAGCTCCAAGTATTCTTCAAGCCGAAGGAGCGAAGGAGATTGCGGTAGAATTTGGCTCTCTTTCAAAAACATATAATATGACAGGATGGCGCATTGGGTATGTTGTTGGCAATAAAGACATCATTAAATCATTGGCTGTCCTCAAAAGCAATATGGATACGGGACAATTTACACCTATCCAACTAGCTGCTGCGCATGCTCTTAATAGTGATCAAAGCTGCGTGTCAAAACATAATCAAATCTATAAAGAACGAATGGAAGCGATGATTGCTGGACTAGCATCCATTGGCATAAAAGTCGATCCGCCAAAGGGAAGTTTTTTTATTTGGGCGCCTGTTCCTGAAGGGTTTACGTCTACTGAATTTGCCACGAGTGTACTCGAACAAACAGGAGTGATTATTACACCGGGCAATGCCTTTGGTTCAGGGGGCGAAGGCTATTTCCGAGTATCCCTATCTGTGCCCACTGAAAGGCTATATGAAGCAATAGATCGAATTAAACAAAAGCTTAAAATTAAAATAAGTTAATACTATCTAAAAATATTCAAGAATAATCTATAAAACTATGTGGAGGTAAAAATGAAAAAATATTTGAATTTTATAAACGGTGAATGGAGCGCATCATCATCAAATAAATTTGTCACTGTAACGAACCCAGCAAATGGAGAGGTATTAGGAGAGGTTGTACAATCAACAGCAGAAGATGTGGATCGTGCCGTACAAGCGGCTAAAACAGCGCAAAAATCTTGGCGTTTAGTGCCCGCACCAGAACGTGCCGAATTCCTTTATAAGGTTGCTCATTTGCTTAAGGAAAGAAAAGAAGAATTGGCACAAATCTTGACTCGCGAAATGGGAAAAGTCATTGATGAAGCAAGGGGTGAAGTACAAGAAGCCATTGATATGGCCTATTATATGGCTGGAGAAGGGAGACGGCTTTTTGGAGATACAGTTCCGTCCGAGCTTCGCAATAAGTTCGCGATGAGTGTTCGCGTGCCAATTGGAATTGCCGGTTTAATTACACCATGGAATTTTCCGATTGCGATCGCGTCTTGGAAGTCCCTTCCTGCACTTGTTTCTGGAAATGCGGTTGTTTGGAAGCCTGCGACTGAAACACCGGGTGTTGCTCAAGAATTTGTTCGGATTTATGAAGAGGCAGGGCTACCAAAAGGACTTGTTAATCTAGTAAATGGTTCCGGTAGTGTTGTAGGAAATGCCATGGTTGACCATCCAGATATCGATTTAATCTCCTTCACTGGCTCCAATGAAGTAGGGAAACAAATTAATGAAAAGGCTGGCGGCTTGTTAAAGAGAACTTCTTTAGAAATGGGCGGAAAGAACGCAGTTACTGTCCTTGAAGACGCAGATATAGACCTTGCTGTTGACGGAATTTTATGGGGAGCGTTTGGGACAAGCGGACAAAGGTGTACAGCGACAAGTCGGGTAATTGTTCATGAAAGCGTGAAAGAAAAGCTTGAAAGTAAGCTAGTTGAGCGGATCTCTGAATTAAAGTTAGGGGATGGTCTTGATGAATCAGTGAAAGTTGGCCCTGTAATCAATCGCTCCTCACTTGAACGTATTGATGAATATGTGAAAATCGGCATCAATGAAGGTGCTAAGCTCTTAGTTGGAGGTCATATCGTAACAGAAAATGGTTTAGATAGAGGAAACTTCTATGCCGCAACCATTTTTACAGATGTAAAACCTAACATGAGAATTGCAAAAGAAGAAATTTTTGGACCTGTTACTTCCATTATTTCAGTAAAAAGCTTAGAAGAGGCTGTTGAAGTGAATAATAGTGTGGAATTTGGCCTTTCAAGTGCGATTTATACTGCTGACGTAAACCGTGCCTTTCAAGCAATGAGAGATCTTGATACGGGAATTGTTTATGTGAATGCCGGTACGACAGGTGCTGAAATACATCTGCCATTTGGCGGAACGAAAGGAACTGGCAACGGCCACCGTGACTCTGGAGTAGCATCATTAGATGTATACACAGAATGGAAATCCATCTATGTCGATTATAGCGGGAAATTACAAAGAGCCCAAATTGATAATTATTAATCTACAAAAAGCTGGTTAATAGTAAATACAAAGTAAAAATGATTCATATAAGAAAACTCGAGCCCGAGTTTTCTTATACCTTCAGGTTCGAGTTTTTCTTACTCTTCTCACAATTATTATATAACCTGTATTCCTTGCTTTTTTTACTGCAACAAGGAATACAGGTTTTTTTATTATTGGATTAGATGGTATTTAACAACGGCAATTTGATCGATTACTGAGTAATAGTTCTCTCGGTAGTATTTTGCTCGTCGATTCTCCAAGGTTTATTCACTGTTTCTGAATTTTTTATAGCAAAATATAATAGAAGACAATGCTCAAAACTGGCAATATCTAAAGAGGTTAGTTCTTTAATTTTTTCTAGTCGGTATACCAATGAATTTCGGTGGAGAAATAAAATCCGTGCGGTTTCACTTAAATTCATATTGGCCTTACAATAAGTAAGAAAAGTGTATGACAGAGTAGGGTAATTCACATGTTTTAAAAAATCATCTATTCTCTCAGTGAGTCTATCAGAAATGTAAGGGGTTAGGCCATTTGCAAGAAGTTCTAACATAATGTTCCAGTCATTGTAATAATAAATTTCAGGTGAGATTTTAGTCTTTTTCCCTGCTATTAACGCTTTCAAAGAATCTTGGTAAGATTCTTTAATCCCTCGGATGCCCTTATTTACACTGCCTATGGAGATACTTGCAGTTAAATTAAATTTTGTTTTTACGTATTTCGCCATTCTTTGGATATTGTGCTCCATCCGTTTAATAAAAAGATCATGAGCTTCGTCCGTGTTTTTTGTTTTTATGACGATAAATTGATCTAAAGTTAACAAGGAAATCAAGTCTTCCTCGTTGTCGAATAGATAAAATTTTAAAGTATCTATTAAATTGTTCTGGAGAAATTGCCATGCAAATTTATCTGGACAATGATTTTTTTGCTGTATAGAAAAGCTATTCAAAAGCATATCAATTTCAATTAGTATGCACACTCGACTTATATCCAAATCTAGATTAAAGCCAAGCATCTTCCCATACCGAACGAGGTACTCTGAATCGCCTGTTTTTACAGAATTCAAAAGGTATTGGATAAAATTATCAAGCGTTTTAGATTCAAGAACACTCATTTCTTTCTTTAAATATTCAAGGCACATTAATTCAACATGGCTTTTAACAAGCTGGGCATATTTTTTTATCTCGGCAGGATCCCCTATTATCCCAAGAACACCAATCGATGCGTTATTTATTATTATCGGTGTGGCAATTCCAGGAAGTACATTTCGGAATTTCTTTACATCATTAAAGTCATAACTAATAGCTTCCTTTTTTTCTAATACATCGATGGAGGCTTTGTGGAAACTGCCCAAACGGTTTGAATCACTTGATCCAATAATGAATCCCTTATTATCTGTAATGCTAATTGGATATCCGATAATTTTTGTCGTATTCTCAACGATAGTTTGAGCTATATCTTCTAAAAAGTACAAACCGTTCACCTCTTTTATATATAAGAATGGCTCTAATTAATGAAGTTGTTCATATCGTCCGAAACTTGAATTATATCCAGAGTGCAGCGTCTGCTTAAAAAATGGCACTCACTAGGAGAAAACAATCCGCTCGCATTCTATAGCCAAAATGTCCTTTAAAATATTCTGTATAATAATGAATTCTTCATTAAATGTTAAATCCCTTGTATAATTTTACTATTAAAATAATTAATAATATTCAATAATTTGTGGAAATTGCCCGTAGTCTGCTTTAAAAGAAATTAGTACATTGGTATTAATAGGTTTATATTGGAATGAAAGGTGGGTTCATCAATGAAAAATAAGGCAGACATTATCATTATAGGTGGGGGAGTAATCGGCTCAAGTATTGCTTACAATCTTTTGAATGATGGCTTCAATGGTAAAGTATTAGTTTTTGAAAAGGATGGAATTTATGAATTTGCCTCGACTCCAAGAAGTGCTGGGGGCTTTAGACAACTTTACACAACAGTGATAAATATGCAGTTAAGTAAATACAGTTTACAAATCTATAAGAATTTTTCAAAAGATATGGCTATTGATGGAGAAGAAGTTGAAATTGATTTTAAACAAAGAGGGTATTTATTCCTAGCAAGAGATGAAATGATGTTACGATTTGAACAACATTTAAAGCTTCAAAATGAAAACGGTATCAACTCACAATTACTAGAAGGAAATGAATTGTTAAAGATCATACCTGAACTAAATATTAATGACCTTGCTGGTGGACTTTATTGTAATGAAAGTGGTTACTTAGACCCATACTCAGTTATGCAAGGATATATAAAGTATGCAAAGAAATTAGGTGCTGAATATGTATACGATGAAGTTGACAGCCTATTGACAGAGCAGGATCAAATCAAAGGGGTAAGGCTTGCTAATGGCAGTGAATATTTTGCTCCAATTGTAGTGAATTGTGCAGGTGCCTGGGCTTCAATACTAAGTGAAAAAGCGAACCTTCCTTTACCAGTGGTACCCCTTCCGCGACAAATTTTTCAGTTTGATATCGAAAAACCATTGAAAAGATACCTCCCATTAACGATGGATCCAACAGGCGTATACTTCCGTCATGAAGGTGAAAAGTTTATTTCCGGCTATGCTGAGGAAATTGAACCAAGTATTACTTTTAAGTGGAGCAGGTCTGCCTTCGTTGAAAATATTTGGCCAGTACTTGCCAACCGGATCAATAACTTTGAAAAGGCGAAAATTGAACGTGGCTGGTCTGGTTTGTATGATTTTAACACAAAAGATCATAATGCCATTTTGGGAGAATATCCAGCAATGAAAGGATACTTTGTTGCTTTCGGATTTAGCGGACATGGAATGCAGCAAGCGCCTGCGGTTGGGAAGTGCTTATCTGAACTCATTCGAACAGGAGAATACGAAACGCTTGATTTAAAACCATTAAGGGTGGAACGATTTGCAGAAAATGAATTAGTCATTGAAGATGCAATCTACTAATATATTTTGTTAGTAAATTATCAAATGAGTCTAGGTTTTAGACTCATTTGATAAATAGCAAAAAAGACCGTTATATATTTATGTAATATTAATGAAGGCATTTTTTAAAGGGGGTTGAGACTGTTTGATTATTAAATCTTGTCAGAAAACGGGTTATAACTATATTGGAGAGGAAAAACAGACTAGAATGGTTTATCAAAAAAAAGGGCAATATGTCACAGGTTTTTCAGTTGGAATTCTTTATTTAGACGCTTGTTGGTATCCAGTTATTCCTGGGAATGTTGCGAATCTTGAAACTTATGATTTTCCTGTTCAATTAAAAGTAGTTTCTGGGTGTCATACGGCCAATCTTCTTTCAGGAGATTCAACATTGTTAGATAGTATCATTGATGCTGCAAAGGAATTAGAGGCGGAAGGAGCTAGAGCAATAAGTGCAGCTTGTGGCTTCTTTGGAAACTTTCAAGATAAAGTAGCTGAAGCAGTCGATATCCCAGTTTATTTGTCTAGTGTTATCCAAATACCATGGATAAGGACAGGGTTAAAGTCATCAAAAAAAATAGGTATATTAACAGCTTATGAAGCTGGACTAACTGAAAAATTATTCGAAAGTTGTGGTGTGACTAACACAGGCAACCTAATAATAAGAGATTTGAGTCAAGAAGAAGAATTTTCCGCAATCCTTGAAAATAGGGGTTCATTTGATAATGAAAAAGTACGTCAGGAAGTAGTGGAGGCTGCAATTAGCATGGTGACTGAACACCCAGATATCGGGGCGATACTTTTAGAGTGCAGTGATATGCCGCCTTATGCAGCAGATATCCAACGATCAGTGAAGCTTCCTGTATATGATTTTATCACAATGATTAAATGGCTTCATTTTTCAACTAGCCAAAGGCCATATTACGGCTTTTTCTAAGAATGTTTGTGATCATATTTCAAAAAGGTGTTTTCAAAAGAAGTAAATAAACTAGTAAAAAGACCAGTGGACATCATGCCCACTGGCTATTGTTTTTTACTATCATTCCCTGTCATACTTAGTCGTTAGCGTTCTATATACCATAAATGAGAAGCCGCCCCAAAAGACACCTAAAATCAATATCATCATAATAATTGAAGAAATCCCCATTACATACCCTCCTTAACATCGCGAGTCTTTGGAGTATTCACAAATTCTGAATCAGCCAATCCTTCTTCTTTTACTGAGCTCCTTATCCTTTGTTTAAAACGAAGAATTAACGGAGCGATTAAACAGATAATCCCTAGTTGCAATACGACAGTTCCTACATTTGCCTCTTCAAAAGGTTTCCACCATGTGTCTGGATACCATATTGTTGCTTGATATAGCCACCAGGAAGTTAAGATGACGAATAAGACGGGGATGCAATATTTAATCGAATATACCCACCAATTATTGATTTTAATAAAGCTCACTTCATTGATTTCATCTTTCATTTTGGCCACACCATACTTAATGGCTGCAAATGCATAAAGAAAACAAGAAAATAATAATCCGATTCCCCATACCCAGTCTTGATTGTTGAAAAAAGACATATTGATTGCAGATGGGATTCCACCAATAAAAATTAGTATAGTTGTTATGGCAATGGCTTTATTTCTTTTGATTCCATGATCCGATATATTTCTTGTCACTAATTCGACCATCGCAACTAAAGAAGTAAAGGCTGCAAATGCTAAAGCACCAAAGAACGCAACTCCAAATAAATATTTTTGCGGCATGACATTGAGTAATTCCACCATGTATATAAATGTTATTCCGACATTGCCTGAACTAGTAGCTTGTGAGATATACTCCTGTGAAGGGGCTAGTGCAAAGATTGCAGGAATAATAGTCATCCCTGCTAATAATTCAACAGCGTTATTTCCAAGGCCAGCAGTAAGTGAGTTTTGTGCTATATCGTCACGTTTTTTTGTGTAAATGGCGTACGTCGCATATAATCCCCAACCGGCTCCAACTGACCATGCAGATTGCGATAATGCTTGAATCCAAGTAGATGCCTTGCCTAAATATTCCCATTGCGGAGTAAACATATATGATAGGCCTTCCATTGCTCCTGGTAATGTAATAGAGCGTATGGCTGTGAAAATTAACATAAGAAAAAGTAATGGAAGAAATATTTTGGCCATTCTTTCTATTCCTTTTGTAATTCCAATATAGACAACAAGGCCAGAGACTCCAATAGCTAGAAAATGATACATGACAGGTTCAAGTGGATTGCCAACAAAGCTGTCCCATAATTCTGTAGGATTAGATACAGATGATAAAGATCCTTTTAGAGCTAAAAATAAATATTTAAAAGTCCAGCCCACAACAACAGAATAGTAGAAAGTAATTCCAATTAGAACGAGTGTAACAAACGGTCCAAACCAGGCCAGTTTTTCACCTATGAATTGCCGAAATGAACCTACGGTACCCATTCTGCTTCTTCTGCCAATAAATATTTCTACCATAACTAACGGAAGTGACCAAAGAAATAAAAATAGTGCCCAGCCGATTAAAAATGATCCGCCCCCATGTTCTGCTACCATTCGTGGGAATCTCCAAATATTCCCTGTCCCAACAGCCATCGACATTGCAGCTAATATAAAGCCAATTCTCGACGACCAGACTACCTGATTATCTTTCACTTGGCGATCACACTCCTTTTTTAAATTTCATAAAAAAACTCATGATCATTGAAAAAAATTAATCAAGCTGACAGATATATGAAAGCGCTATCAAACATCTGCTCACCGCCCTTCTAAGTGAAGATGTTTTATTTGTATTTAAACTATATAGTTCTTTAAAATGTATTTCTACGTGCAACATTCACAAAAAATTTCCATATATACGCCTTAAATTTATTATATTTTTACCGATGGAAAATATAGGGGGTTAGAAAGCGGGGATTGAGAACATTATTACAATTGCCGGCCGATTAAACTCTATTATTGATGAAAGAGCAGAATCGAAGGGAAGGGGGGAGGAAATAAAAAAACAAACAAACCTGATAGAATTTGTTTTCAGGTTTGTTTGTTTCTACTATCTTTTTTATTTTTCCTCGTAGCACTGAATAGCGGTATACAAGAGCATACAATGTTCAAAATTGCTCGTATTAAGAGACGTGATCTCACTAATTCTTTCAAGTCGATAAATCGTTGTGTTTCGATGTATGTACAAACTTCTAGAAGCCTCACTTAATTTCATATTATTTTTACAATAAGCGATAAAAGTGGAAGATAGAACATCATAACTATCATGTTCGACTAATGGAGCAATGATCTTCATCAGCTTTTTCCTATAGGTTGCTGAGAGATCTTTTGGCAAGAGATGAAGCATAATTTCTCGTTCATTATATATATATATATTAGAAGTTTGACTTGAGCTAATTCCGATACTCATAGCTTTTTTTGCATTATTATAAGACTCGGAAACTTCCTTTATTCCGTGACTAATATCTCCAACGGCCATACAGGCAGAAACCTGATACTTTGACTCTAGAAATGAATTTAACTTCCCAAGTTTTTCGTCCAATCTTTTCATAAAAGATGAATACGAATCATAAAAAGGCAATGATTTAATAATGATAAAGCGTTCAATATTTAAAAACGAGACAATATCTCCTTTGTTTTCTTGAAATAATAAATTTAGAAAGTCCAAAACTTCTCTTTGAAAATAGGCTAACGGGAAATTACCAGCAGAAATTTTTTCAGAAAGAGAATGTATATCGATTAGTAGACATACTTGATCCTTGTCCATCTCAATATCTAACAAGTTGGCGTAATTTAAAATGTGGTCGTTTTCTTCATTTTCTTTATAGTGGATGATTTGATGAACAAAGACTTCAATCATTTTTTCTTTTAATTCGACCATTTCTTTCCTAAAGGCTTCCTGACACAACATTTCAACTTGATTTTTAACCAATTGACCATATTTCTCAACTTCTCTCGGTTCGCCTACAACCCCAAGTACTCCGATTACCTTACTATTGAACTTTATGGGAACAGAAACACCTGGCAAGATTCTTTTTTCAATTTCACTCTTGCAATCTATCATAATATTCTTCTTAATCACCTCAAGTGAAGGCTCATGAAAAATTCCAATGCGGGATTTGTCCGTTGCTCCAATGATATACCCTTTATCATCCGTTATACTAATCGGATACTGCAAAATTTCACTTGTCTTTTCAACAATATCTTGTGCAATATGTTCAAGTATTTTCATTGTTTGCCGTCCTTCCTTTGTTTTTCAACCTGCAAGCTTTCGCTTTGGAAAAAAAAACAAATATTACACCATTTATTTTATCTATTTTTGTGTATTATGTATATATTATTCCGAAAATTAATAATTTACAATAAGATCAGCATCTTTAACTATAAATTACGGTGAATTCTAGCAAATATAAGGAGGTAGCATCATATGAAAGTAGCTGTATTAGGATCTGGATTAATGGGGAAAGAAGTGGCCCGTGATTTAGTGCAAAGTGCTGGAGTTGAGGCAGTAGGGTTAGGGGATATTGATTTTGCCCGTGCGCAACAAGTCTGCTTTCAGCTTCAGTCACCAAAGATAAAGGCGTTTTCAGTCGATGCCGGTAATCGAAAAGAGCTTGCACAATTTATACGTCAATATGATGTTGTTGTCAATGCATTATTTTACTCTTTCAATGAAATTGTAGCGAGAACAGCTATTGAAGTGGGAGTAAGTTCCGTTGACCTCGGCGGACATATTGGTCATATAACTGATCGGATAATGGAGTTGAAGGAAAAGGCGGAAACTTCACAATCAACGATAATCCCTGATTTAGGAGTTGCGCCCGGTATGATTAATATTTTGGCGGGCTACGGCGGAAGCAAGCTTGACAAAATCGAATCAATCAAAATGTATGTTGGCGGGATCCCTGTTAAACCTGAAGCCCCGCTAGAATATAATCATGTTTTTTCAATGGAAGGATTATTTGATCACTATACAGATTCATCTTTAATCATCCGCAACGGAGTAAAGCAGGAAGTCCCTTCACTATCAGAAGTGGAAAAAATTTATTTTGAGCAATTTGGTCCATTAGAAGCCTTTCATACATCTGGCGGGACTTCGACGCTGCCTTATTCATACCCACAATTAGATGAATTAGAATATAAAACGATCCGCTACCCAGGTCATGCCGAGAAATTCAAATTGCTCGTTGACCTTAATCTGACCCGTAACGATTATGAGGTGGAGGTAAGAGGGCAAACGGTGAAACCTAGAGAAGTACTATTAAAGGTTCTTGACCCGATTGTCGACTTAAAGGATAAAGATGATGCCGTATTACTTCGTGTAATTGTTAAAGGCGAGAAAAATGGCCAAAAAACGGCGTACGAATATGAAATGACGACATTTAAAGATCGGGCAAATAACGTAACGGCCATGGCACGGGCGACTGCCAATACCATTTCTGTTGTAGCGCAAATGATTGGAAATGAAACAATTATTAAAAAAGGCGTACATCCTCCAGAGCAAATTGTACCAGGGAAGGAATATATCGAAGAAATGTCAAAGAGAAATATTATTATTACTGAGATTGAGAAACAAGAAAAATCTGCAGTCAATGCATAAGTTCTCAGCACCCTCTGTTCAGGCGAAGGAGGGTGTTTTTCTATATTGATAAGTAATACAAAAATTTATTTTTACTTTAATCTATTTTTGTTTATAATATACATATAATTCCGAAAAGTTATAATTTACAATTAATTATAGAATTACTATATAAACAATAATAAATTTAAGATTTTAAAGTATAAATAGTCCGGTGCGACATGAAAATTTATGAGAAAGATTTCCCTAAGATAATATGCAGAAAGCTACAGAAAATTAAGCATTGATTTAAAGGAATTCTCTAAAAATCTATTAAATATAATCCGGTTATTTACTGGTTTATATAAAACAAGTGTACTAGTAAAAGGAGGCTAATTAAGTTAGATGAGCTTTAATGTAAAAGGTAGGAGATGATTTCCGTTTGTTTCGAATCCACAGTTAAATTGCTAGTGGACAGGCCTTTAACTGTTGAACATCCCATGCAAATGGACATTCGTAATTATTCTTATTTGAGGGGGAAGTATGATGAGGAAAGTGTTGTTATTATTTTTAGTAATTCTTTTAGCGTTTATGACGGGGTGTACGAAAGATGCTGGTACAGGAGTAAGCGTCCCTTCAACGATTCAAAAAGTATTGGATAAGAAAAAGCTAGTGATTGGAACTTCTGCCGGCTATGCTCCTTTTGAGATGAAGGATAAAAAGGGAGATTTTATTGGTTATGATATGGACCTTGGCCGTGCGATAGGAAAAGCGTTAAATGTGGAAGTTGAATTCAGAGATTTTGAGTTTAGCGGTCTTATTCCCGCTCTTCAGACTGGAGAAATTGATTTGGTCATTTCGACGATGACGATTCGTGGAGATCGTGCACTTGCTGTTAGCTTCACCGATCCATACTACACATCAGGTCAAGTTCTTTTACTTCCCAAAACAGACACCACTACGAAAGGCTGGCAAGATTTAGACAAAAAAGGCAAAAAGATTACAGTCTCCCAAGGGTCAACTAGTGCTCTTTTAGCAAAAGAGCTGTTTAAAAATGCTGAAGTTCTTGATTTTGAAGGCTTTACTAATGCTGCATTGGCTGTGAAGCAGGGGCAAGCAGATGCTGTCGTTGGCGATGACCCAGCCGTTCGCATGTATGAATCTCGAAATAGTGACTCGATTCGCGGAATTTATGAATTACTGTCAAGCGAAAACCTTGGTATAGCTGTTCAATTAAATGATCATGCGACTATTCAATGGCTTAATTCATTCCTTGCTTCTTATCGAAATGGTCTCGAAGATCAGAAATCGATCAACAAGTGGTTTAATTCTACCGATTGGCTTGACGAAGTTCAGGACAAATAAGAACGTTTTGTATGGAGGGGTTAGGGATGAGGAGGTTTAATAACGATGGGTAGCTCCGGTTGGGATGTTGTTACGGGTAATTGGGGTTTATTAATGAAGGGACTGCTAATCACTTTGGAGCTTTCGGCATTTGCGCTTCTATTAAGCATTCCCTTAGGAATATTGCTAGGTCTTTGCCGGGTTTCGAAAAATCGGATTATTTCCTCAATTGCGGTGAGCTATGTGGAATTTATCCGTGGCGTTCCATTACTCGTTCTGTTAATGTGGATGTACTTCGTGTTAGGGAAATTTTTGAAATTGGGTCCTTTTTGGTCAGGCGTTATGGCATTAGGTATTTTTTCAGCTGCATTTATTGCGGAAATCGTTAGAGCTGGAATTCAAGCGATCCCTCGTGGTCAAATGGAAGCGGCCCGCTCTTCGGGCATGACAAGCATGCAAGCAATGCGCTTTATTATATTGCCGCAAGCATTTCGAAAAGTCGTACCTCCTATGGCATCTCAGTTTATTACATTGATCAAAGATTCTTCTCTAGTATCTGTCATCTCAGTCGTTGATTTAACACAAGTTGCAAAAAATTTAGTTGCTACATCTTTTAAAGCGCTAGAAGTGTGGACATCGATTGCAATCATATACTTCTGTATCACTTTTTTCCTTTCTCATATCATTAATAGACTAGAACGTCGTTATCGCGTATCGGATTAACTTTTCATTTTTAACTAAAATGCAAAGGGAGACTTCCAATGATTCAAATTAAACAAGTAAATAAAAATTACGGGAGTAACAATGTACTACAAGATATTAACTTGGAAGTACCAGAATCCCATGTATATGCCTTAATCGGACCCAGCGGGGCTGGGAAAAGCACACTTATACGCAGCATTAATGCACTTGAGAACATTCAGTCTGGTGAAATTATCGTAGACGGTACTTCTGTTCACGATAAACGAACGAACATAAACAAACTTCGTTCTGATATCGGCTTTGTGTTTCAATCGTTTAATCTGTATCCTCATTTGACCGCTCTTGAGAATGTGACCATTGCTCCTAAACAGGTGAAAAGAATTCCAAAGGATCAAGCGGTTGAAGATGCTAAAAAGTTACTGACATCATTAGGGCTAGGAGACAAATGTAATTCATTTCCAGGTCAGCTTTCTGGAGGCCAGCAACAGCGTGTAGCTATTGCTCGTGCCTTAGCAATGAATCCTACTGTCATGCTGTTTGATGAGCCTACTTCGGCACTTGACCCAGAAATGGTCAAGGAGGTGCTTGATGCGATTCGAGGTTTGGCATCAAGCGGAATGACGATGGTGGTCGTCACTCACGAGATGGGGTTTGCTCGAGAAATTTGTGATCAAATTGTCTTCATGGCCGATGGAAAGATTGTAGAAATAGCTCCGCCAGAGCATTTCTTTTCTAATCCAGAGACGGAGCGGGCGAAAGATTTTCTGTCAAAGGTGTTGAATCATTAAAAAGAGGAAAATGAATACGAATTATAGAGCAAATCAATAAATGAACAAATCCAGTTACTATGGAACGTTCATGACGCTCGTTTAGGAGAGTCACCCGTCAAAACGGACACTATGAATAAGTCATGAAACTCGCTTTTAGCGGACTTCAGGAAAAATGATCACTATGGGAGGTCCATGGCTCTTGATTTTGGTGGTCTCCAGACAAAACGGTTACTATGAATCGTTCATGGCACTCGTTTTTTGTGAGACTTCAGTTAAAACGGCAACTATGAACCGTTCATGGCATATGTTTTTACGAGATTTCAGTTAGAACGGCAACTATGAACCGTTCATGGCACTCGTTTTTAGGGGACTTCAGTAAAAATGGTCACTATGGTAGGTCCATGGCACTCGTTTTGGGTGGACCACGTACAAAATGGCCACTATGCAATGTTCATGACAGCAAATAATACAAGAGGAGAGTACGCTATGACAACAATTTTTACAAATGGACAGTTTTACACGCTTGATCAGTATCAGCCTTTAGTAGAAGCAGTTGTGGTCCAGGATGGAAAGATTACGGATATGGGAAGCCGTGATGATATGCTTTTACAATGGGGACGTCATGATGTAAAGATAAAGGATTTAGAAGGAAAAATGGTTACTCCAGGTTTAATTGATAGTCATTTGCATCTTTCCTCTATTGCTACTAAATTAATGAATCTCGATTTAGGAAAAATTGAATCAAAGGGTGAGCTGCTGCAAGCAATCAAGGAGCGAGTTGCCGAGATTCCTGCAGGGGAGTGGGTTCTCGGCAGAGGCTGGGACGAAAACCGTTTTGCTGGGGGCATTTTGCCTAATATCGAAGAACTCGACCTTGTTGCGCCACATACCCCTGTATTCCTGACAAGAGTTTGCGGCCATGTTTATTTAGCAAATACAAAGGCATTTGAATTAGCAGGGTATCATCGAGATATGAGCATCCCAGATGGTGGAACGGTTGTGCTTCATCCGCAAACAAAAAAGCCGACCGGTCTGTTGCTTGAAACTGCCTCAAAAATTATTGAAAGGCATATTCCTGAGCCGAGTTACGATCAGTATAAACAAGGCTTAAAAGAGGCGATCCAAATTGCTACGAGGTGTGGACTTACAAGTGTCCATACAGAGGACTTGCGAACCTTTGGTGGTATCGATCAAACATGGAAAATGTATGATGAACTATTAAACAACGAAAAGCTTGGTTTACGTTGTAATCTATTAATTTATTATCCTCATGTGAAGGAACTGGTTGAGCGTAAAATGTATGCTGGATACGGGAATGCTTCCTTGCAAATTGGTGCCGTCAAGTTTTTCGCTGATGGCAGCTTTGGCGGAAGGACTGCCCATCTGTCTTCTCCGTATAAGGATGATCCGGAAAATGCGGGAAGTGAAATCCACCACGTGGAAGAATTATACCGATTGTTCAAAGAAGCACGCGATGCGAAAATGCCAATAGCTGTGCATACGATTGGTGACCAAGCATTGGAAAATGTCCTCAACATGTTAGACCAATTTCCCAAAGTGGCTTTCAGGGATCGGATCATTCATACGTCTTTACTTCGCAAGGATTTAATGCATAGATTAAAAAGCCCTCATATTATTGCTGATATCCAACCGCGATTTATCGTCGGGGACTTCCCGTGGATTGCGGACCGAATCGGCTGGGAGCGTGCAAACAATACGTATATGTGGAAATCAATGCTAGACGAAGGCATCATGTGTGCAGGCGGATCCGATGCCCCGGTTGAACCTATTGAACCTTTGCTAGGCATTCATGCTGCGATTACTCGTCGTGC
Source organism: Cytobacillus depressus (assembly GCF_008923245.1). GTDB lineage: Bacteria > Bacillota > Bacilli > Bacillales > Cytobacillaceae > Cytobacillus > Cytobacillus depressus. The sequence continues at coordinate 63,825 of NZ_WBOS01000007.1, read as the reverse complement.
TCCACACGACACACATGACGGCTATAATCCAAGTGAGAAATTAACAATGGAAGAAGCATTGCGCATCTTTACGTATGGCGGTGCATTGGCGACTAATGAAGAAGCTGTAAAGGGAACTTTAACGCGAGGGAAGTATGCAGATATGACCGTGTATTCGCAAAATCTCTTCGATATCGAACCGGATGAATTATTGACCACCAATATTGAGCAAACAATTATTAATGGTGAGGTTTGCTACGAACGATCAGAAAACGAGCATGCCTATCTATAAATCTATTTAAAGCCGGTTAGCCCCTTGGAAGGCTGCCGGCTTTTTTGGTTAGATGCACTTTTCGAAAAAATCAACATAGATTAATTATAGAAAATATTAAATTAGAAAAATTTATTACATTCCTCAAAGGAGGGAGCAAGGATAAAAAGGCAGCGTCTATATCATTTTTTAAATATAATGCTTCCAGCAATAGCCATTATTAAGATTGGATATTTTTCTTTTACGGATGTGATTTTTCAACATACTGATCACAAATATTTCTTCATTTCACTAATTGTTCTTTATCCAGCTATTTTTCTAATACAAGGTGTAATAACGGCCATATTAAAAAGCAACATTTTCATTCCATTAGTTATTTCTATCCTCGGTTTTGTCATAACTATTTCATTATGGGCAAATAGCAGCGCACTTGGTTACGTTTTTGTATATATATTGTTTGCTTTATTAGGTTATGGGGTCACACGCTTATTTCAAAAAAGAAAAAGAACCAACTAAAATCAATTATAGAACATGAAAAGGGCCGGATTACATACAATCCTGCCTTTTTTCTTTTCTTTTACTTTTACTCAAAGATAACCATATCTTAACAATAACCTTACAAATGCTTCATATTACATAGAGGATCGGATGATATATTGAAATAGAAATGAAAAATACGTAGGAGGTCCGATCTTGGAAGTACAACTTAAAGATGTCACCATGCAATTTAATAATACAACAGCAGTTGATCGACTGAATGTGACGATCAAAGACGGTGAATTAGTTTCCATGCTAGGCCCTAGCGGTTGCGGAAAAAGTACAACATTATTTATGCTGGCCGGATTGTACAAACCAACGGCTGGAGAGATCTTTTTTGGAGATCGTCTCGTGAATAAAATTGAACCTGAACACCGTGAAATTGGAATGGTATTTCAAAATTATGCCTTGTATCCGCATTTAACTGTTTTAAAGAATATCATGTTTCCTTTAAAGATGAGAAAAGTACCTAATAAGGAAGCAGAAGAGTTGGCAAGAGAAATGGCAGCACTCGTGCAAATTGGTCATTTATTGGATCGTAAGCCTGGGCAATTATCAGGAGGGCAGCAACAACGTGTGGCAATCGCACGTGCATTAGTAAAAAAACCAAAAATTCTCCTCTTGGATGAACCTCTATCTAATTTAGATGCTAGGCTCCGTCTAGAAATGAGAGAAGAGATTAGACGAATCCAGCAGGAAGTCAAAATCACAACAATCTTCGTTACTCATGATCAAGAAGAAGCGATGAGTATTTCGGATAAGATTTTATTAATGAAGGATGGGAAGTTCCAACAGTTTTGTCCACCCGAAGAGATGTATGATTATCCAGATAATGAGTTTGTAGCTAGTTTTTTAGGAAGTCCGCCTATTAATCTATGTCCAGCTTCTATAATGGACAATTTAAAAGAAGTTTCAATTAGCGGAACCGGCGATGTTATTTCCCTGTCATCTCTATTGAAAACAAAGATTTCTCATGCTAGGCAAGTAATACTAGGGGTCAGACCAGAGGATTTTTATGTTGAAAAGGATGAAAATAAGCAAGGAATTCACGGAAAAACAATGATGGTCGAACGGATTGGCCGTGATCACTTGTTGAATGTCGAAGTTCAGAATAAAACGATTCGAGCGATTGTGTCTCCAGATTTTCGAATTGAGCGAGGAGATGTTGTTAAATTAGGCATTCTTCCTGGCCGTGCACATGTATTCGATGCTCATACTGGAGAAAGTTTGCTAGAAACTAAAACGGACTAGGAGGGAGCCTTGTTGAACGATAATCCAACTATTGGTAAAACGCTTAAAGCCTTGCTCTATTTAGCTCCCGCCTTGCTTATTATTATCACTTTTAATATTTATCCGATAATAAAGTCCTTTTTAATGAGCTTTTATACCGACTATGACTATTTTAAAGATATGGTATACGCGAGAGGATTAAGTAACTATCTTTATATTTTTAATGATCCAGAGTTTTGGCTTTCTATGAAAAATACAATGATTTTTGTCATTGGCGTAGTGCCCATTTCTATAATCCTTTCTTTAGGTATTGCTGTTTTATTAAATCAAAAGATTAAATTTAGAGGTTTTTTCAGAACAGTGTATTTTATTCCATTCGTTACGTCGGTTGTAGCGGTTTCCATCGTATGGCGCTGGATTTTCCATACTCAATATGGATTACTTAACTACTTTCTTGGATTTTTTGGCGTATCGCCAATTAAGTGGTTATCAGATCCTCATATGGCCATGCCAGCCCTTATCATTTTAGCGATTTGGAAGGGACTCGGTTATAACATTATTATCTTTTTAGCTGGGCTGCAGAATATTAATCAACAATACTATTTAGCTGCGAAAATTGATGGAGCATCATCGTGGCAACGATTTAAAAACATCACGGTCCCATTGTTATCATCAACGACATTTTTTATTTCGATTATATCGATTATCAACTCGTTTAAAGTGTTTGATGAAGTATTTGCATTATTTGGCGGGCAGCCTGGTCCTGCAAACAGTGCACAAACCGTTGTGTATTATATCTTTAATAAATTCTATGGAGAATGGGACTTTGGTGTTGCTTCAGCAGCAGCTTATGCTTTGTTTATCGTTATTTTTATCCTGACTCTTGTACAACTTTATGTAGGCAAACGTAAGGTTAATTATTAAAAAAGGAGGGAGAAAGGTGCAAAGGGAAGCTCTCTCGAAAGGCTTTATATATATATTATTAATTATTGGCGGTCTGTTAATGGTTTTGCCATTCGTATGGATGATTAGTACCTCTCTAAAAGCCCCAAATGAGGTCATGATTATGCCGCCAAAATGGATCCCAGCTATTTTTCACTGGGACAATTATACAACAGCGTGGGCAATGGCACCATTTGCTCGCTATACATTGAATAGTTTGCTTGTCGTCATAGCCAGTACACTAGGTGAGTTAATTACGACAATATTAGCGGCTTATGCCTTTTCTCGGATTAACTTTTATGGAAGAGATATTGCATTCTCTATTTTACTCGGAACGATGATGGTACCAGGGGAAGTATTGTTAATTCCTAACTTTGTCACACTCGCAAATTTAGGGTGGATTGATCAATACGAGGCTCTCATTATCCCATGGTTAGCGAGTATTTTCAGTATTTTTCTATTACGACAATTTTTCCTTTCGATTCCAAAGGAGTTATCATTTGCAGCAAAAATGGACGGGTGCAGTGATTTCCGATTTTTATGGTCCATCATGGTCCCCCTTGCAAAGCCAGCTTTAATCACGATTGCTTTATTAAAAGCAATTGGTAGCTGGAATGCCTTTCTATGGCCATTAATTGTCACAAGCTCAGAGCAAATGCGAACGCTCCCGGTTGGATTAACGTCATTCAGTACAGAATCAGGTACGATGTACGAGCTATTAATGGCAGCATCGACAATGATTATCTTGCCAATGATTATTTTATACATCATTTTACAAAAGTACATCATTGAAGGTGTTGCAAGAGCGGGCATTAAAGGATAAAGAACGTTTGAAAAGTCATATATGTGATCAACTATATGACTTTAAGGAGGTGGTGTTCCACCGTATAAAATTCCTGTAATAGGCAAGCTGCAATATTTGAAATAAGATAACGGAGGGTTTATTCAGTGAAAAGAGTCCTATTATTAGCCATATCAGCCATTTTAACATTTGTTCTAGCCGCTTGTGGAAATGGTTCATCAACAACGAATTCATCAAACAATGAAAAATCAAATTCAAAAAGTGAGCGAGCAAGTGGGATTACGACAACGATTGATAAACCAGTGACAATTGAATTTTGGCATGCCATGACCGGACATTTAGGTGAAACATTACAAAAAATGACGGATGATTTTAATAAATCTCAAGATAAAATCACTGTTAAACTTGTCAGCCAAGGGAACTATGGCGACCTTTCTAAAAAAGTAATGGCTTCTGCAAAAGCACATACATTACCTGTCATGTCTCAAGCTTATGAAGATTGGATGACACAATATATCCAAAATGATCTTATTACAGATTTAACTCCATATTTGCATGATGAAAAATATGGGTTGACAGACGAGGAGTTCAACGACATTGTTAAGGTTTTCCGCGATGCGAATACTTGGGACGGGAAATTATATGGCGTTCCATTCAACAAAAGTACAGAAATTCTTTATTATAATACAGATATGTTTAAGGAAAATAATTTAGAAGCACCAACAACTTGGGAAGAGCTTCGTCATGTTGCTCAAAAATTAACGAATAAAGATAAAAAAATTGTTGGGCTCGGACTTGAGAATTCAATCGGGACATCATTCCCTACATGGGTTAGACAAGCGGGTGGAACGTTCCTTGAAGAAGGAAGCAATAAAATTATGTTTCATTCACCAGAAGGAAAGGAAGCACTTGATTTCTTAAATGGTATGATGATTGATGGGATTGCACGATTAGCTGGAGAAGATGAATACATGTCTAACCCATTTGGTCGCGGGGACACAGGGATGTATATCGGCTCATCAGCTGGTATTCCGTTCGTGTCACAAGCAGCTGAAGGGAATATCAACTGGTCAGCGGCTCCACTTCCAAAAGGAAAAGAGGCAGCGACTTCTTTCCAAGGCACGAACATTACTGTATTTTCTTCTGCCACAGATGAAGAAAAATTAGCTGCATGGGAATACATGAAATTCATGACAAGCAAAGAACAAACTATTTTCTGGGCGAAAGAAACGGGATATTTACCTGTCCGTACATCTGCCCTAGAAGATCCAGCTTGGAAGCAATATGTTGAGGAAAACCCAGTATACGGAGTGGGACAACTTCAATTCGAATCTGGCTTTTACGATCCACGTCCAATCGGGGCTTTTGATATGAAGAATGCTGTATCTAAAGAAGTTCAATCTGTTCTTCTCGGCCAAAAAACAGTAGATCAAGGTTTAGAAGATGCAGCAAAAGGTGCACAAAACGCACTTGATAAAGCGAAATAATTTTATTAAACAAAGAGGAATCATGTATCGATTCCTCTTTTCAAATGAAGAAGAGGTGTTTTGGGTGACAACGTTCGAACAGACAAAGATTCGCTTTTGGGGCGGATTACGAACAATTGGCGGAACGATCGTGACAGTGGAATATAAAGATTCTAGAGTGGTGTTTGACTTTGGATTAAAATACGATCCTGCAACAAACTTTTTTGATGGAAAGCTAAAGTTGCGTACGACTTCGATTGTTCAAGATTATTTACGGTTAGGAATGATCCCAAAGATCGATGGTCTCTATTCCGATAAAGACTTAGCGGGAAATGAAGAAGTGATTCCTGCTGAATTAGACAAGCGGCAAACAGCTGTGATTATTTCCCATATTCATCTTGATCATATTGGTGCCATGGGAACGATTGCTCCTGAAATACCTGTTTACTTAACAAGCGACTCACTTAAGCTTTACCGTTCTCTTGATACAATCGGAGAAGGTGTACCAGGTAATCGAGAATATCAGCTTTGTGATTACGAACAGTCTTTCCGGATAGGAGAAATCACAGTCACCCCAATCCAAGTAGATCACGACGTTCTTGGGGCTTGTGCCTTCCATATAGAAACGCCAGAGGGATCTATTTTCTACACAGGTGATCTACGTTTACATGGAAACTATCCAGAGCGAACAGAGCAAATGATTCAGAAAGCAAAAGAGCGTGGTTTTGATGTTCTTATTATGGAAGGAACGACTCTAAGAAGTGTGGAGGAACATCGTGAGCCATTGGTTTCAACGAATAAACTTCCAGAGAATTTATTAACGGAAGCTCAATTACCGAGAAAAGTAGAAGAAGTATTGGAAGAAACGAATGGAATCGGCTGTTTCAATATTTACAATCGAAATATCGATCGAATTGAAGGTATTTTAACTGCAGGAAAAAATACAAAACGAACAGTTGTATTTGAGCCTGAAACCGCATATCTTGCATCTTTATTCATCCCAGACAGTGAATTCGCAATATATCTATCATCCGAAACGATAGCTGAAGTGAAAAACGGTTCTATATTAGAATGGAAGAAGTCTTTATTGGAACGATATGAAATATTGGATGCAAAAAAAATCAATGAACATCCTTCGCATTATTTCGTGCAGAATAGTTATGAGAATACAATGGAAATGTTTGATTTAAATGTAGCAAATGGTGTATATATTCATTCAAATGGTGTCCCATTAGGAGATTTTGATCCATCCTATCAAAACTTGCAAAATTTCTTAGAACGAATCGGCATTGAGCACGTTCTCGTTGGGACATCCGGTCACGCCATTCCGAATCACTTACAATATATTCTCGACGAATTCGACCCGGATTTCTTCATCCCACTTCATAGTTTTCATCCGGAACGATTAATTCCTAGGCGTGGCAGACAAGTATTGCCTGAGTACGGTGTCACATATTTGTTAATAAACAATGAATTAACGAAAATGATCGAAAAAGATAATGGAGTTGTAATTGGTGGATAATGAACAGTCAATTAAGATAACTATTCTTTGTACATCTGATATTCACGGAACCATTTATCCTATTCATTATGCAAATAACGAGCCAGTAGAATGGGGTTTTAGTAAGATTGCTACGAAAATAAAAATGGAAAAGGATAGAGACCCACATTTACTATTAATTGATAATGGCGATCTTATTCAAGGTTCGCCCTTAACGTATCATTATGCACAATTTTTAAGAGAACAAGAACAACCGATGGTACGTCTCCTAAATCAATTGGCTTATGATGCAGCCGTTATTGGCAACCATGAGTTCAATTATGGTCTTGAGTTCCTAGAACAAGCTATAAATGAATCTAAATTTCCATGGCTATCGGCAAATTTGCTTGATTCAATATCAGGTAGCCCTTATTTCGGTAAACCTTATATAATTAAAGAAGTAAAAACTGTGAAAATTGCCATCTTAGGAATAACGACACATTACATCCCAAATTGGGAAAAAGCTGAACATATTCAAGGGATTGAATTTAGTGACGCGCTGCAGGAGACAAAGAAGTGGGTTTCATATATTAAGGAAAATGAGAAACCAGATGTATTGATAGTTTCGTATCATGGTGGCTTTGAGAGGGATTTAGGAACAGGAGAGCCAACGGAAGTCCTATCAGGCGAAAATCAAGGATTTGCCATTTGTCAAGAAATCGAAGGAATTGATGTATTACTGACAGGGCATCAGCATCGAATGCTTACAGGTATGATAAATGGAGTAGAAATTATTCAGCCATCTTTTAAAGGACAGGCAGTAGGGAAAGTAACCTTAACTTTAAATAAAGAAAAAGAGATAGTTGCAAAAAACTCAGACTTGTTGTTGGTGGATGATGTTGAAGCGGATAGAGAGGTCCTTCAGCTTGCTGCATTGTATGAAGAAAAGACACAAAAATGGCTCGATACGCCGATTGGTATTTTAGACCACGATATGCTGATAACCGACCCGTTACAAGTTAGGATACAAGATCATCCGCTTATTGAATTCATTAACTATGTTCAAATGGATGTAGCAGGTGTAGAAATATCGAATACCGCATTATTCGATAATTCCTCACCGGGCTTTCCTAAAAATGTAACAATGCGGGATATTGTCGCTAACTATATTTATCCGAATACATTGACCGTTTTGCGTTTAACGGGACATGATATTAAAGCAGCGCTCGAGCAAAGTGCAAGTTATTTTACCATTGATCAAGCGGGAGAAATTGCCGTAAATCCCTCGTTTATAGAGCCAAAACCGCAACATTATAATTATGATATGTGGGAAGGCATCGAATACATTTTAGATATTTCCAAACCGATTGGACAACGTGTGACAAAATTACATTTTAAAGGTGAGCCTTTACACCTCGATTCCACGTTCGATGTCGTGATGAATAATTATCGTGCGACAGGCGGCGGTAATTATATGATGTTTAAAGACAAGCCCGTCGTGAAAGAGATTCCAATGGATATGTCAGAGCTCATAGCAAATTATATTAGGAAAAGAAAATATATCCAAGCTTCCTTGAATCAAAATTGGAAGGTCATTTGGTGACACATATTTATTATAACCGGTTAGCCTCTTTGAAGGCTGCCGGCCTTTTTGTAGTTCATTGCACACTTCACTTACATATTTCCTTATTAACACGTTCCTTGAAGCACTCATGATTGCATCATCCTATTCATTTTTCTGATCGGACATTTCGTCTACAGAGTTCGGTTGAACAGTACTTTAATCTCATGATAACGGACACTTTGACTTCCACATGCCCTTGAACTGCCCATTATAGCTATGATAACGGACACTTTAACTTTCACTCGCCCCTGAACTGTCCTTTAAGCCATGATAACGGACACAATGACAACAAAATGAATTTAAATATCTTTCTAAGCTCGAGGACATGAATTATATTTATAATCTTTTAGAACTAGTCATATATATTAATAATAATTGAAAAAAATCTAGCAGGAAGAATAAGAAACAAGCCGAATTACATAGTAAATTAAGGAGGAGTTGCGAAAATGAACTATTCATCAAAACTAGTAAATGTTAAAAAAGATCCAGGTCATGGCTCTCATATTTCCCCTGTATATATGACATCCACATTTGTTTTTGACAATGCGGAAATAGGCGCAAAACGGTTTGCGGGAGAGGACGAAGGTTTTATGTATTCCCGCCTTGGCAATCCAAATGTTCGCGAATTAGAAGAAAAAGTAGCAGAATTAGAGTTTGGGGAAGCTTGTCTTGCTTTTTCTTCGGGTATGGCAGCGATAACTGGATGCCTTCTTGGCATATTGCAAGCTGGTGATCATGTAATTGCGCATACAGATTTATATGGAGCGACACATGCTTTCCTAAGTACAACCGTCAAGAAATTTGGCATAGATGTTTCATTTGTTCCATTTAAAACAGGTGAAGAGCTTGAACCATTTATGACAGCTAAAACGAAGGTGATTTACTTTGAAACTCCATCGAATCCGAAACTTTCATTAGTCGATATGAAAAGTGTTGCAGATGTTGCCAAGCAAAAGGGAGCGTTAACAATCGTAGATAATACATTTTTATCGCCATATTTGCAAAATCCAATTTTATGTGGCATTGATATCGTCGTCCATAGCGCAACAAAATATTTATCAGGTCACGGTTATCTTATCGGCGGGCTTGTCGTTGCCAGTAAAGAAATTATTAACCCAATGAGGAAAGAAGTGCAAAAAACAATGGGAGCAACATTAGCCCCAATGGATGCTTGGCTTCTCTGCCAAGGAATACGTACATTGCATGTTCGGATGGATCGCTCCCAAGAAAATGCGCAAATTTTGGCTGAACGCTTGGAGAAACATAAAGCGATTGACCGAGTTTATTTTCCTGGACTTGCAAGTTTCCAAGACCGAAGTATTATGGGGAAACAAATGAAGGGTCCAGGGGCGATGATTTCCTTCGTTTTAAAAGGGGGCTATGAGCAGGGTGTCAAATTGATGAATTCCGTAAAGCTATGCACATTAGCTGTTTCTCTTGGTGATGTTGGTACCCTAATTCAACATCCGGCATCAATGACACATGCCATCATGCCGAAAGAGGAAAGAGAAAAAGCTGGTCTTTCTGATGGTCTCGTTCGTTTTTCTGTTGGGATTGAAGATGTTGAAGATATTTGGCAGGACCTTGAAATGGCATTAGATCAAAAGTCGGAATAATACCAAATTAATAATGAAAATGAATATTTCAATAGTTTAATTTAACGCTGTAAAGTATAATAGACAAAATAGTAAATAAAGTTATATTCTGGTAGATTCATACCGCTATTTTCTTCACTAAAATAAAGGGGGAATTATCAATATGAAAAAGGGTTTTAAATTATTCGTTTTCACGCTATTCGCAGCACTTCTGCTTGCTGCCTGCGGAAAGGCAGATAATCAAACAGCAGAGCAGACAAAAAATCAAGGAAAGGAATCGACCAATCTGCTCGAGCAAATTAAAAAAGATGGCGTTATTAAGATTGGGACAGAGGGCACATATGCACCATTTAGCTTCCATGATGCGTCAGGAAAATTGACAGGCTTTGATATCGAAATTGCAGAGGAAATCGCAAGCAGACTTGGAGTGAAAGCAGATTTTATCGAAACGCCATGGGACGGAATATTTGCCGGACTTGATTCAAAGCGATTCGATATGATCGCGAACCAAGTAGGCATTCGTCCAGACCGTCAGGAAAAATACGATTTCTCACAATCATATATCGTATCCAAACCATACTTAATTGTCCACGAAGACAATGACACGATTAAAACATTTGAAGATTTAAAAGGAAAAAAATCTGCTCAGTCATTAACAAGTAATTATCGAGATATTGCAGAATCTCATGGTGCGGAAATCGTTGGAGTTGAAGGATTTAACCAAGGAATCGATTTATTAACGTCCAAGCGGGTCGATGCTGTTGTAAACGATGGATTGTCTTTCCTTGATTATAAAAAGGAGAAACCTGATGCACCGGTCAAAGTGGTAGCAGAGCTTGAAGAGCCTGCAGTAATGGGAATTATGTTCAGAAAAGGGAATGAAGAGCTTGTAAAAGCAGTGGATAAAGCACTTTCCGACATGATGGAAGATGGGAAATATTTGAGCATTTCCGAAAAATATTTCCAAAAAGATGTTTCTAAATAAGGAGAAGTAGAATGATTGCTGATGAAAGATTGCAACGAATCATTGATATTATCCTAAGCTCCTTTTTACCGATGTTAAAGGCTGGGGTTGCATTTACCGTACCATTGACCCTGATTTCTTTCGTTTTAGGTCTCATTCTTGCTTTGCTCACAGCAATGGCACGAATTTCGGGAATTAAAGTTCTTGATGCCGTTGCTAGATTTTATGTATGGATAATTAGGGGAACACCGTTGCTTGTTCAACTGTTTATTATTTTTTATGGGCTCCCAAGCATCGGGATAACGATCGGTCCGCTGCCATCGGCTATTATCGGTTTTACGATTAGTGTTGGTGCTTATAATTCGGAGGTGATCAGAGCAGCTATCCTTTCTATACCAAAAGGACAATGGGAGGCAGCTTACTCAATCGGGATGAGCTATCGCCAGGCTTTAAGGAGAATTGTTCTTCCGCAAGCAACAAGGGTCTCGATTCCGCCACTGTCTAATAGTTTTATTAGCTTAGTAAAGGACACATCATTAGCGGCTACCATTACGGTGACTGAAATGTTCAGAGTGGCTCAGCAAATCACAGCAACAACCTATGAGCCATTGGTTCTCTATTGTGAAGCAGCCTTCATTTATTTAATGTTCAGTACCGTTCTTTCTTATGCACAAGGAAGAATGGAAAAACGACTAGATCGTTATGTAGCTAGCTAAGGGGGGATTCTTGTGATTGAGATAGCGAATCTGCATAAGCAATTTGGCAAAACAGAAGTATTAAAAGGAATTGACCTAAAAATCGCAGAAGGGAATACCGTTTGTATTATCGGGCCGTCGGGATCAGGAAAAACCACTTTATTACGCTGTTTGAATTTACTAGAAGAACCGACTAAAGGGAAGATCCAGCTTGGTGATTTCTCTTTAGAGTTTCAGGATCATAAGCGAATCCCAAAAGACACGGTCATCAAATTCCGACAACAAACTGGAATGGTGTTTCAAGGGTATAATTTGTTTCCTCATATGACGGCCGTAGAAAATGTAATGGAAGGTCTCGTCATTATTCGAAAACAAAGTAAGGAGGAAGCACGGACAAAAGCCCTGCACTTACTTGAAAAAGTTGGGTTAAAGGAGCGGGCTAACCATTATCCATTCCAGTTATCCGGCGGTCAGCAGCAACGCGTAGGGATTGCTCGAGCGATGGCGATGGAACCAAAAGTTCTGCTTTTCGATGAGCCAACATCCGCATTAGACCCGGAATTAGTTGGAGAAGTTTTGAAGGTAATGAAGGAACTCGCCAATGAAGGAATGACGATGGTGGTCGTCACCCATGAAATGAACTTTGCCCGTGAGGCAGCGGATAAGGTCATTTTCATTGATAAAGGGATCATTGTCGAGGAAGGGACTCCTCAACAAATTTTTGAACAAACGAAGAATGAACGAACATTGCAATTTTTAAATAAACTTATTTCGTAAGTAAAAAAATACTCTAATTGAATACAAGTGAAAAAACTGTATGATCCGTCTATTTGGATATACAGTTTTTTTACCCCCCTATTTAGAAAAAAATCCAATATAACATGACGAATAGCCCAAATTTTTGTTTAAAGTATACATATTATTTAGAAGACTTATTATTTACAATTAATTCATTATCTCTAGCACTTTATGTCATAATTTCTATCAATATTAAGGAGGTTTTTAAAGTGAAAAAGGTAGAACAAAGGGTGAGTGAAAAGCTGAGCGAAGCATATACATTGCCATCCTGGCTCTATACAAAGCCGGAAGTTTTAGACGTTGAGAAAAGAGTAATCTTCAGCAAGACGTGGCAATATGCAGGTCATACGAGCCAATTTACTAAACCAGGTGATTATATCACGATGGAAGTAGCCGATCGGCCGATTATCATATCATATGGCCAAGATGGAGAATTGCGCGCTTTTTATAATGTTTGCACACACCGGGCTGCAAAACTAGCAGAAGGAGAAGGAAATAAGCCAGTTTTCACTTGTCCTTATCACGCATGGACTTTCCGCCTAGACGGCTCGCTTCATAGAGCTCCGAATATGAATGGTGTTGAAAACTTTAATCATGAAGATTATTGTTTGAAAACAATTAGATTAGAAGTATTAGAATCCTTTATCTTTATTAATTTAGATCCAAATGCACCTTCTATGTCCTCACAATTTCCAGATCTTTTTCAACATGTTAAGAAGTATGATCTTGCTAGCTTTAAAAGAGTCCGCGTAAAGGAGACGATCTGCAAATCAAACTGGAAAATCGGCATCGATAATTACTTAGAATGTGATCATTGCTCGATCGTTCATAAAGCACTCGTTTCTAAATTGGATATGAATCAATACGAAGTTGCAATGTATGATAATTATTCCTATCAAGGCACACCACTAAAAGGGCTGACTGGGGATTTTGGCCTCGGACAAGGCGGAAGATATTACTGGCTTTATCCAAATACTTGGTTTTCCTTTGATCCGGGTCCTGCTAATCTATCCATCCACCAATCTATTCCAATCGATCATAAAACAACTAAGTATGTATATACGACATTCTTTAAAACAGATGAAATTACGAAGGAAGAAGAAGAACTCATGGCTATTGACGCGCTAGTAAGAAAAGAGGATCTCGATATTTGTGAGGTCGTTCAAAAAGGGTTAGAAACGGGTGTCTTTACGCAAGGCAGATTTTCACTGACAGAAAACTGTGTACACCAATTTCATCTACTTCTACAAAAAAATTTAGAAGGTGAACTGCCTTTAAAAACGGATAAACAATCGACTGCATTTTAAGAGACTAAAATTATTTGTCTAAAAATCACCTTTGTGTAAGCGCTTCCTGAAAATGATTACTATTCTTAAATGGAAGATAGGTGTATAAAAAATGGCAGTTACCCAAGAGAATCAGCCCGGGTTAAAACGCTCAATGAAGAGCAGACATTTATTCATGATGTCATTAGGCGGCATCATAGGAACAGGATTATTTTTAGGTTCTGGGTATGCAATTGGCGAGGCAGGCCCTGCCGGAGCGATATTTGCCTATTTAATAGGCGGGCTTCTCATGTATTTAGCGATGGTTTGCTTAGGGGAATTGTCAGTCTTTATGCCAGTTTCCGGGTCCTTCCAAGCTCATGCGACAAAGTATATCGGTCCTGCGACTGGATTTGTCGTTGGCTGGATTTATTGGCTAAGCTGGGCTTTATATGTAGGACTCGAGTTTGTTGCTGCAGGCTTATTAATGAAGAGATGGTTCCCTGATGTTCCCGTCTGGATTTGGTGTACAATCTTTATCATTTTACTGTTCTCCATTAATTCACTAACAACAAGAAGCTTTGCTGAAACTGAATATTGGTTTGCCGGAATTAAGGTTCTTGCAGTTATTCTTTTTATCATTATCGGCTTAGGAGCAATGTTTGGCTTCATTAATATGGAAGCTCAACCCGCACCATATTTCTCGAACTTCCTTGGAGATGGAATACTTCCAGCTGGAATGATCGGTGTGTTTATCTCGATGATGACTGTCATCTATGCCTTTCAAGGTTCAGAAATCATGGGGGTAGCAGCAGGAGAGACGGAAGAACCAGAGAAAAACATCCCGAAAGCGATTCGCAATATTGTCTTTCGGATTCTCATATTTTATGTTTTGGCGATGTTTGTCTTGTCAGCCCTCGTCCCATGGAAAGAGGCAGGAGTGCTTGAAAGTCCATTTGTTACCGTATTTGATATGGTTGGTATTCCGTACGCCGCTGATATTATGAACTTTGTTATTTTGACTGCCATTTTATCAGTTGGAAACACTGGATTATTTGCCTGTACGCGTATTCTTTACTCTCTATCCCAGAGCGGAATGGCTCCAAAGGTCTTCGGAAAATTAAATAAGCGCGCAGTTCCATCAAATGCATTATTAGTCACATTGGCCTTTGCACTACTCTCCCTGTTGACAAGTTTTGTTGCAGAGGATACGCTATTCGTTGTTTTACTTTCCATTAGTGGAATTGGCGGAACACTAACGTGGATGGCCATTGCGATGGCCCAAATCGGTTTCCGTAGGCAATACATTAAAAATGGGGGAAAAGTAGAGGATTTGAAATTTAAAGTCCGCCTCTACCCATTTATTCCGATCTTATGTATTGTTATGTGTCTATTCATCTTTGCTTTTACAGCCTTTGATCCGACACAGCGTACATCGCTCTATTGGGGATTCGGCTTTGTAGTTGCTTGCTACTTATATTATTATTTCATGTTTACTAGGAGAAACGCTGCTTTGCCTGTTAACACGGACGATCAAACTACTTCAGCTGTGAACGAAGAAATCTAAATATATAATCTTTGCAGTTCCATTAACGTGGAGCTGCAGTTTATTTTATGAAAGGGGATAGTTCTTTGGAGAAATTGCATAACTTTGACGTTATTGTCGTTGGAGGAGGATTTTCTGGGTTAACCGCAGCAAGAGAGCTACGATTATTAGGTCATAAAGTTCTCGTTTTAGAAGCACGAAATCGCATAGGTGGGAGAACTTGGGTAGATAACCGTTTGGGTTCAGACCTTGAAATGGGAGGGACGTATGTTCATTGGCATCAACCGCATGTTTGGACTGAGATCACTCGTTATGGTTTGGAAATTACCTCGGGACCGAAAGCTGAAAAAGTGTATTGGATTTCTGATGGAAAAACTTACTCTACCTCAACAGAAGAATTTAAGCAGAAATTGCGAAATACTGTTGAAAGATTAATGAGTGAGAGCAATAAGTATTTGCCTCTTCCCTATCAGCCTTTAAATTCTCCTTTAATGAAAGAAATGGATAGCATTACGGCTGAAAAGTTTATGAAGGATTTTGGCCTTACAAAAGAGGAATATGATATTTTACACGGCTGGGTCACTTCAGATTTTTGCGGAGCACCTGGAGAAGGCGCTGTTACCCAAATTTTTCGATGGTGGGCATTTTCACAGGGTAACTGGGATACCCATAGTGCAAGCGTTTCTGGATACAAGTTAAAACAAGGGACAAAAGCACTGATAGAAGCAATTGCTACGGATGCAGATGCTCACATACAATTTTTAAGTATTGTTAACAAGATTGAACAAACAGAAAATAGAGTACAAGTTATGACAACAGATGGTTCAACATTTATCGGGAAAGCTGTAATTGTCACGGTTCCACTTACAACATTGCAGAAAATTGAATTTCAACCAGCTCTTTCTCTTGAAAAACGGGCATCTTCGAAGGAAGGACAAACTTCAAAAGGAGTAAAGGTATGGGCAAAAGTGAAAGGGAAATTGGAGCCGTTTGATGCATTAGCACCAGGCAACTATCCTTTAAACTCTGTTCATTTGGATCGCTATCAAGGTGGTGATACCATCGTGGTTGGCTTTGGGCCAAGCGCCAATTGGCTTGATCCAAGTGACAAAATTGCAGTTGAAAAGGCATTACAGTACTGGATTCCGGACATTGAAGTAATTGAGAGCACAGGCCATGACTGGGTGAACGATGAATTTTCACTAGAAACATGGCCGATGTTGAAGCCAAATCAGTTAACTTCATATCATCAAGAATGGAATACACCTGAAAATGCTGTCTTCCTAGCGGGAACTACGTATGCAAACGGATGGGCTGGCTTTATTGACGGAGCTATAGAAAGTGGATTAACTGTAAGTAGAAGAGTACACAAATTTTTAACTGGTGAATTGACATTTTCCAAGAGACTTCCTGTTAGTAAAGGTTGACTATTAAAAAATGAATGCTTTACAAGGGGAAAAGAAAGGGCATCCCGATTAGCCGAAAATCGACTAATCAGGATGCCCTTGTATTTTCATCATTCCATATTTGAGTGGAAAGAAGGATGTGTATTTACATTCCTATCCTTATCATTCCGTTGGCTGAATAAAACCAGATAGATTCAATAACAATAAATCGATTTGTATGAATTGCTAGAAATATATAAATATTCAGTGAAATACCCTAGTATTTTTGTAGAATTTGTCCATAGATTTTAGAGGGTAATAAGATTGATAATAGGTTTATAAGGAAATTTTTGATGGAGGAGGATAATTAATGAATTTTCTTTCAGTAATTGGTTCTGGAACCATGGGAAGGGGAATCGCCTATACAGCCGCTTTAAGTGGTTTTCAAGTGACTTTACAGGACATTCAAGAGGAAAGCCTTTTATTTGCGAAAAATCAAATCGCTACGGAAATGAGAAAAAGTGCTGAACGCGGGTATGTGGATCCCGCAAAGGTTGATGAAGCATTAAGTAACATTCAATACACGACTTCATTAGAAGAAGCTGTGATTCATGCTGATATCGTGATCGAAGCTGTCTATGAAAACATCGCCTTGAAAATGGATATTTTCAAACAGCTTGATCGGCTTTGCCAAGAGCATACCATTTTAGCGTCGAATACATCTACATTAAGCCCGACGGAAATCGCTTCACAAACGAATAGACCCGATCGTTGTATCGCAATGCACTTTTTTAATCCGGTTCATAAAATGAAGCTGATTGAAATTATTCGAGGACTTGATACTTCAGATGAAACAGTGCAAAAAACGCAAGAAATCGGAGCAAAACTTGGCAAAGAAACGGTTGAAGTCAATGAGTTTCCAGGCTTTGTCACGAGCAGAATGAACTGTCTAATTGGAAATGAAGCAATGAATATGCTTATGGAAGGAGTCGCATCTGCCGAAGACATTGATAAAGCGATGAAGCTTGGATTAAATCACCCAATGGGCCCCCTTGAGCTAGCTGACCTTGTCGGTTTAGACACTCGACTAAGAAATATGGAATATTTGTATCAAACACTTGGAGAAAAATACCGGCCATGCCCATTGTTAATCAAGTATGTTAAGGCAGGCAGATTAGGTAAAAAATCCGGCCAAGGCTTCTATTCATATCAAACGGAACATAAACCTGTAAAGAATAAATAACATTGGGGATTGCGATGAACCAAAGTGTGATTAAAGCTTTAAGACTATTACAATATTTCACGTTGGAAAATCCGAAACGGTCACTGGCGGACATCTCAAAGTATTCTGGCTTGGCAAAACCGACCGCCTACCGAATGTTGAGGGCGCTGGAAGAAGAAGGGTTTTTAATGCGCAATGAACACAATTTGGAAGATAAAGACTATCAGCTTGGACTCCGTTTGTTTGAACTTGGCAATATCGTCGCGGAAGGAATGGAGCTAAGAAAAATCGCGCTCCCATATATGGAGGAGTTGCGCAATGAAATAAACGAAGTTGTGCATCTTGTCATTCTTGATCGGATGGAAGCCGTCTATGTCGAAAGGGTTGAGACTGATCGGCCGATGAAATTATTTACTCGTATTGGCTTGCGCACCCCATTATATGCAGGGTCGGCGCCCCGATTATTGCTAGCCTTTATGAAGGAACAGGAGCAGGAAGAAATTTTAAAAGAAATAAAATTATCCCCATTTACAGAATCAACCGTGAAAAACATCGATCAATTACGTGCACTTTTAAAAGAGATTAAAGCCAATGGCTATTCGATTAGCTATGGAGAATTCGTTTCAGGTACGTTAGGAATGTCTGTTCCAATCAAAAACCATACTGCTAACGTCATTGGATCATTGACAGTCGCGATTCCTGGCGACCATTTTCAGGAAGAAAAGACAAGCGAAATAATCGAGCGTTTACTATTAAAAGCTGAAGAGATTTCGCGAAAATGCGGCTTCACTTCTAAAGTCACTTAACCAACCTATCCTTGAATAGGTTATAAAAAACATCATTAAATGAAACGGCATTTCACTATTTGAAATGGCTGTGAAGGGGGGATTGAAATGGCTCAGCCCATCTATAAAGATAAATTTACGAGCGCAGAGGAAGCGATTGCCAATATTCAAGACGGCGACACGGTTTTAGTTGGCGGGTTCGGCCTTTGTGGGACGCCATTTACATTAATTGATACGATCGCCAAGCAAAATGATGCCAGAAATTTAACTGTTATAAGTAATAATCTCGGAGAAGCTGGCAAAGGTTTAGGAAAGCTGCTGCCAACTGGTCATTTAAAGAAAGCTGTCGGTTCATATTTCACTTCGAATCGGGATGCGGTGAAAGCGTGGAAAAAAGGGGAGCTTGAAATTGAATTAATTCCTCAAGGAACATTGGCTGAAGCGATCCGTGCTGGCGGGGCAGGCATTGGTGGCTTTTATATTAAAACAGCAGTTGGCACACATCTTGCTGAGGGCAAAGAAGAAAAAATCTTCAATAATGAGCGCTACATATTAATTGAAGGAATTCGAGGAAAAATCGCTCTTATTAAAGCTTGGAAAGCAGATCGACTTGGAAATCTGGTCTATGACAAATCGGCCAGAAATTTCAATCCGATGATGGCAACAGCTGCAGACTTGGTCATAGCAGAGGTCGATGAAATCGTTGAGGTTGGAGAACTGCATCCGGAGAGCATCGTGACACCTCATAACTATGTTGATTTGATCGTCCAAAGCAGCTACGAGAAAAAAGGTGGTGTTTACGTTGAAAAGCCTTCACGATATTAAAGTGATGATTGCAAAGCGCATCGCAAAGGAGTTAACAGGAGGATCGGTCGTAAATCTTGGTGTCGGTATACCAACATTAATCCCCGATTATTTAGAACCGAGCCAGCATGTATTTCTCCAATCCGAAAATGGGATGCTCGGAATGGGATCGACACCGCCAAATAGTGAAATCGATATGGATTGCATAAGTGCAAGCAAGCATCCCGTAACACTTGATCCAGGTGCTTCGATTTTTTCGAGCACCGATTCATTCGTTATGATTCGCGGCGGTCATATTGATGTTGCAGTGTTAGGCGCCTTGCAAGTAAGTGAAAAAGGTGAAATAGCAAACTGGGCAATTCCTGGATCCGATATTCTCGGCGTTGGCGGCGCAATGGATTTAATTCCAGGGGCCAAAAAAATTATCGTCGCTATTACCCATCAATCTAAAGACCTATCTCCTAAACTCGTAAAAGAACTTACCTATCCGAGCAGCGGAATTCGATCGGCTGAAATGGTTGTTACGGAAAAAGGTGTTTTTACCATAAAAGAGGGAGTCATGGTTTTAGAGGAAATCGCGGAAGATACGACTATAGAGGATATTAAAGCAACGACAGGGGCCCACTTTATCGTTTCTGAAAATTTGAAGTGTATGACAGTTTAAGAGAGGGTGGGAGAAATTGACCTATTCATATATTAAAACGGAAATTAAAGATAAAATAGGCATGATTACGATTAATCGGCCGGAGGTGCGTAATGCCCTCCATCTTGACACATTAAAAGAAATCGAATTCGTATTGGAAAGCTGGAGAAATAATGATGACGTGCTCGTCGTTATTTTTACAGGCGCTGGAGATAAGTCTTTTGCCGCTGGAGCAGATATTGTCCAGCTGCAAAAACGCACGATGCTTGAAGCTTTACAGCCAAATATGACAGCTACCTATAGGAAAATAGAAGAATACGAGAAAGCAACAATCGCGGCAATCAATGGTTTTGCACTTGGTGGTGGACTTGAGCTTGCACTCGCCTGTGATATTCGAATTGCCTCAACGAATGCAAAGCTAGGTCTTCCTGAATTAAATTTGGCGATCATTCCTGGTGCTGGCGGCACGCAGCGATTATCGCGGTTAATCGGAAAAGGGAAAGCGATCGAAATGATTTTAACGGGAGATATAGTAACAGCCTCTCAAGCAGAGGAGATCGGGTTAATTAGTAAAGCCGTATTGCTTGAAGAATTAATGGAAGAAGCGAAATTGCTTGCCGCAAAAATTTTGAAAAAAGGACCATTAGCTGTCCGGCTAGCGAAAACTGTTATCCACCAAGGGGCCGATCTCGATATGGGGACAGCGCTCTTACTAGAAAAATTTGCCCAAACCATTTTGATGGGATCTCAGGATAAAAATGAAGGCACGCAAGCCTTTTTAGAAAAAAGAGTACCAGAGTTTACAGGAAAATAGGGGGATAAGCCAAATGGACTTTAAATTTTCAGAAGATATCGAAATGTTGCGCAAAGTTGTAAGAGATTTTGTTCTTGAAGAAGTGGAAGAAGTTGCGATGGAGATTGAAGAACGGGATGAAATTCCCGAAAAAATCGTCAATATGTCGAAGGAGCTCGGTTTATTCGGGCTCGGCATTCCCGAAAAATATGGCGGCCTGGAATTAGATATGGTCGGTAAATGTGCCATTTATGAAGAGCTTGGAAAAACTCATAATGGCTTTACGACGCTCATTGGTGCACATACAGGAATTGGTTCTGTCGGAATTGTAGAGCTAGGTACAGATGAACAAAAAGAAAAATATTTACCGAAAATGGCAAGCGGTGAATGGATCGGTGCTTTTGCTTTAACGGAGCCAAGCGCTGGTTCCAATGCTGCAAACCTTAAAACAACAGCAGTGAAAAAAGGAGACCGTTACATTATTAACGGTTCGAAACATTATATTACAAATGCGGTCTGTGGTCATGTTTTTACAGTCATGGCGGTGACAGATCCTACAAAAGGTGCAAAAGGCATCACTTCCTTTATTGTTGAAAAGGACTTTCCAGGCTTTAAACTCGGGGCAGTTGAAAAAAAGATGGGCTTGCGTGGATCTCACTCGGCAGAATTATTTTTCGATAATATGGAGGTTCCGGTTGAAAACGTTCTCGGGGAAGAAGGGAAGGGCTATGTAAATGCCCTGAAAATCCTCGCAAACGGACGGGCTGGTCTAGCAGCAAGAAATTTAGGTTCTAGTGAAAAGCTACTCCAAATGAGCATGGACTATGCGATGCAAAGAGAGCAATTTGGCAAGCCAATTTTTGAACAGCAAGCCGTTCAGCATATGCTTGCTGATATGGCTATGGAAATCGAAGTGCTTCGCTCCATCACATACCGGGTTGCATGGATGAGCGATCAAAAAATGCGAGTTGTTAAAGAAGCGGCGATTGCCAAGCTTTATGGTTCGGAAGTTTATAATCGTGTAGCAGATTTAGCGGTACAAATTCACGGTGGCATTGGGTATATGAGGGATTATCCAATTGAGAGATATTTCCGTGATGCTCGGATTACGAAAATATATGAAGGAACGAGCCAAATTCAGAAAAATATAATTGCTAACGAGCTAAAACGAGAGTTCAAATAGTGGGTGTTCAAAAAGAAGGACTAAAAGAGCGGAGAAGCAAGCTGACGCGAAATTCGACAGCTTTTTTTCCCGGACTTTTGAACAACATATAATAGTGAAAAGGATGGAGAAGTCATGAGGAATATAGTAATTGTCGATGGGGTACGGACAGCCATTGGAAAAATGGGGGGAGCGCTAAAGGATATTGAAGTTGATACGCTTTCTGAAACTGTGATGAAGGAACTATTAAATAGAACTGGAGTAGAGGGCAGTGAAATCGAAGAAGTTGTTTGGGGCCATGCAAAGCAAAGTGCCGATCATCCGAATCTAGCACGCCTAGCCGCACTGAAAGCTGATATTCCGATTGAAGTTCCAGGATATACGGTACACCGGCAATGTGCTTCAGGACTGCAAGCCATTATTAATGCAGCACAGGAAATTATGTGTGGGAGCGCTGAAATTGTCCTCGCCGGTGGGGCGGAGAGTATGAGTACAGCACCTTACTATTTAAGGGGAGCCAGATATGGATATGGCGCCGGCAATGCGGAACTTGTTGATTCGAATACAGAAAGTCAGCCAAGATCACAGCCAATTAATACGTATGGGCATTTAACAATGGGGATGACAGCAGAAAATCTCGCCGAGAAGTATCAAATCAGCCGAGTGGAACAGGATGAATTTGCTTATAGCAGTCAGGAAAAAGCAGCTGCTGCCATTTCCAACGGGATTTTTCAAAGTGAAATCGTCCCAGTCGAAATTAAGAATCGCAAAGAAACCTTCCAGTTTGCCATAGATGAACACCCAAGGCTTACTTCGGTTAGTAAGCTTACTCAATTAAATCCAGTTTTCAAAAAAGGCGGAACGGTGACGGCTGGTAACTCAAGTGGAAGGAATGACGGGGCGAGTGCACTTCTAATGATGTCTGAAGATGAAGCAATCAGAAGGGGATTGCAGCCGCGGTTCCGATTAGCGTCGTACGCTTCTGCTGGAGTATCGCCAGAAATTATGGGGATAGGGCCAGTTCCTTCAACTATAAAAGCTTTAAAAAAGGCTGGTCTTACATTAAATGACATCGATTTAATTGAATTAAACGAAGCTTTTGCGGCACAGGCATTAGCTGTTATGAAAGAATTAAAGATTGATAGCAGCAAACTGAATGTCAATGGCGGTGCCATCGCGCTCGGGCATCCGATTGGCGGAACAGGTGCTATATTAATGACCAAGTTAATAAAGGAAATGGAACGAAGAGGAAGCCGATACGGACTTGTCACCTTATGTATCGGCGGGGGCCAAGGTTTGACAGCCATTGTTGAGAATATGAGAGTGTAAAGGAGTCCAGTATGACAAAGCCTAAAATATTACAAATCCTCTCCATGTATCATGAAGCGGGAGAAAAAATATTACAGGATGGCGCTGAAATTATTCGTACAGACAATATCGATCAAGCAAATCTCTGTAAACTAGTAAAGGATGTCGACGGAATCGTTCTGCGTGCCCCTTGCAAAATAACTAAAGAAATTATCGATGCAGCTGTCAATGTGAAAGTAATTTCTGGAGCAGGAGTCGGTTTAGACAATATTGATGTTTCATACGCTACTGAGAAGGGAATACCTGTCCTCCACGCTCCAGCTGTTAATAGTGTGTCAACAGCGGAGCATGCGGTTACGCTATTAATGGCATTAAGTAAAACGCTTATCCCGTTCCATACTGAGATGAGTAAAGGGAATTATGATTCAAGAATTCGTCTTAAAGCATATGAGCTTAAAGGAAAGCGGGCAGGCTTAGTAGGATTTGGCAGCATTGCTAAGGAAGTGGCCAAAAGATTAAAGAAAGGGCTGGAAATGGACGTCACCGTTTGGGTGCGAAAATATGATGAACAAAAGCATTGTTTCGCCAAAGAATTAGGGATTAACCTTACGACTGACTTAAATGAAATTTTTCAAACAGATGATTTCATCTCTCTCCACATTCCGTTAACAGCGCACACAAGAGGATTTATAAATAAGCACCATTTTGAACTTATGAAGCCTTCTGCCTATTTAATTAATACTGCACGCGGCGGAATTGTAAATCATGAGGATTTATATGAAGCATTAATCAATGGAAAAATTGCCGGCGCGGCCTTAGATGTCTTTGATCCAGAGCCGCCGCCGAAGGATCATCCAATTCTTACTTGCCCAAATATCATAGTCACTCCTCATGTAGGCGGAACTACGGTTGAGTGCAATTATAAGATGGCAACGACAGTAGCAACAAATTTGCTAAAGGCTCTAAATGGGGAAATCCCAAACAATATTGGAAATCCTGAAGTTATAAATAGAGCATTTAACTAATCAAGAGCTGTAGAAAATATTTGAACTTGGCGTATGCCAAGTTCTTTTCGGTTAATGGTTGACAATCCTTGTCCATACATTAGTAAATCATTTTTCGCCTTCAGCAACATTTTTTACTCGCTCTGTAAAATCAACAACAATTTTCTTGTTTGAAAGTAATAAGAATATATTTACAAACCACTTTAGAGCTTGATTAGAAACTGTATACTTAAATAATGTCTTTTCAGAGTTAATTTGAATTAGTTCATAATAAGCAGTTATATCAAACATGTTCGCCAAAACAAATCCAACTTTAAGCTTCTTATTTGTTGGCGAATTTAAATATTCCAATGTTTCAACATCATATTCTTGAACTCGATTACCCTCTTTATACTTTTGGCGATAAATGCTTCCAACTCCTTCATCGGTAATTCTTATTGGCTTATGTTCAATTACTTGTGGCATGATACTTTGCATATTCTCTAATGACCCATCTAGCAAATTCCATATTTTTTCTATTGGTGCTTCAATTTCTATTTCATGTGACCATGTTTTCATCTAATTAACACCCCTATATGAGTTATAAAAAAGTCTGATTCGAAAATAATGAAAAGCTTATAAATATTGACCTCTTAGGTAATTTTACCATATTTAATAAATTGTTCAATTGACAAGGTGATTTAAATATGGTATTTAATTGATAGGGTTAGCACTCTAATAGGAAGAGTGCTAAATTGGCTTATTGCCGATTACTATAGCAGATTTTCATACATAAAAATCAGGTCTTGAAGGGAGAGGACATTATGGGAAAAATTCAATTCCAAGCAGAATCTAAAAGACTATTAGAAATGATGATCAATTCCATCTACTCTCAAAAGGAAGTGTTCTTGAGAGAGTTAATTTCAAATGCAAGTGATGCGATTGATAAAATTTATTACAAAGCATTAACAGACGAAAACTTAATTTTTAACAAAGAAGATTATTTCATAAAAATAGTTCCAAACAAAAAAGATCGTACTTTAAGAATTATTGACACTGGTATTGGCATGACAAGGGAAGAATTAGAAACGAATCTCGGAATCATTGCCCAAAGTGGTTCATTAGCATTTAAAAAAGAAAATGAAATAAAAGATGGACATGATATTATTGGCCAATTTGGTGTAGGCTTTTATGCAGCTTTTATGGTAGCAGATGTTGTAACTGTAATCAGTAAAGCATTAGAAAGCGATCAGGCTTATAAATGGGAATCTGAAGGTGCCGATGGATACACAATCGTTCCTAGCGAGAAAGATGAAGTGGGCACGGAGATCATTTTAAAAATTAAAGAGAACCATGATGAAGAATCATATGATGAGTATTTAGACGAATATCGCTTAAAAGCCATTATTAAAAAATACTCAGACTTTATCCGTTATCCAATAAAAATGGATATTACAGGGAAACGTGCAATAGAAGGCAGTGAAAATGAATTAGAGGACTATATAGAGGAACAAATTATTAATAGTATGGTTCCGATTTGGAGAAAGAACAAAAATGAGCTAACGGAAGAAGATTATACTTCTTTTTATCATGAAAAACATTATGGTTTTGATCAACCTCTAAAGCATATTCATATTAGTGCTGATGGAACGATCCGTTACAATGCCATTTTATATATCCCAGAGAATATTCCATTTGATTATTACTCAAAAGAGTTTGAAAAAGGATTAGAATTGTATTCTAACGGCGTATTAATTATGAATAAATGCGCTGATTTGCTTCCTGACTATTTTAGTTTTGTTAAAGGCATGGTTGATTCCGAGGATCTTTCACTTAATATTTCTCGTGAAATATTGCAGCAGGATCGTCAACTACAACTCATTGCTAAAAACATTAACAAGAAAATTAAAAGTGAACTGCAAAGTATGCTGAAAAATGATCGGGAAAAATATGAAACATTCTATCAATCATTTGGCAGACAGTTAAAATTTGGCGTCTATAATGATTTCGGCACGCATAAAGAAGTTTTACAAGATTTATTAATGTTCTACTCTTCAACAGAAAAGAAGCTTGTCACATTAGATGATTATGTTTCTAGAATGCCTGAAGATCAAAAATATATTTACTACGCTTCAGGAGGATCAAATGAAAGAATTGCTAAGCTACCACAGGCCGAGCTTGTCGCGGAAAAAGGCTATGAAATTCTCTACTTTACGGATGATATTGATGAGTTTGCCATCAAAATGCTCATGAAGTATAAAGACAAAGAATTTAAGTCTGTTTCAAGTGCTGATTTAGGAATTGACGCAAACGAAAATAATCAAGAAACAGAAAAAGAGATGAATGAAAATAAAGATCTGTTCGACTTTATGAAAAAGGTCTTAACAGAGAAAGTAAAAGATGTAAGGGTATCTAAAAGATTAAGATCCCATCCTGTCTGCTTATCATCTGACGGCGAAGTAACGATCGAAATGGAAAAAATCCTTAATGCAATGCCGGATAATCAAAATATAAAAGCGGATAAAGTGTTGGAAATTAATATGAACCATGAAGTGTTTCAATCATTAAAATCCGCCTTTGAAAATGATAAAGACAAATTAACATTATATACAAATTTGCTTTATCATCAGGCATTGTTAATCGAGGGGCTGCCAATTGAAGACCCTGTCGAATTTACGAATGATATTTGTAAAGTAATGGTTTAAGTGCTTCTTCTCAAAATTATTACTTATATTAAGAGCTGCTGTCGCGGCTCTTTTTGTTTTAAAAATAACATTAAAACCCACGGATTTTATCATTAAATATGATATGATATAGGAAAATAAACCCAAACGGTGAACTCGTTTGAAAAGCATGAGGTGGAATAATGTTTACAGGAACTGTAGCAGTTGTAATGGTATTTTCAATTCCCATCATCGCAATCGTAACCACACATTTACAGAAACAATCAAAGATTAAACACAAAATCATTCAAGATCAAATTGAGCTGGAAAAATTAAAGCAAGAAAACTATTTAATTGAAACACAAAAAATGAAGCTTGAAATAGAGCAAATGCAGCTTGAGGATTTCAACAATAAACAGAAAATACTTTAGACAATTAAAAAGCAGAAAAGATTCAATGAATCTTTTCTGCTTTATTAGTTTTGATATCCATCACATCCAATACATCCAATAAGAAAACGAACACAGGAATTCCGACAACTAAACCCCAAATGCCAAAGAAATGTTCTGAGAAAATTAACACGATAAACGTATAGAAAACAGGCAAATTGGTTTTAGAAGACATGAGCTTTGGATTTAAGATGTACGCTTCTATTGAATGTATAACCATGATGACGATTAGAATGTAAACAACCTGCATAATTCCGCCAATGGTATAGGCAATGGCACATAAAGGAATGAGTGAAATAATGACACCCGCTACAGGTATTAATCCAAGGAAAAAAATCAAGATGGACAAACCCATCAGCTGTGGAAAGTCCATGATCCATAGCGCTAAAGTAGTAAGGCCGCAGTTGACTAGAGCAATAATAAATTGAGCTTCAATTACTTTTCCAAAGGTTAAGACAAATTTTTTCGCAAAAAATTCTATCTCATTATAGAATGGGGCAATTTTGCTGTGTTTAAATTTTGCAGTGAATTCGATAAGCTTTTGTTTTTCTAACAGGAAGAATAAGCTTAGAACTAGTGACATCATGATCTGAATACCGATTTTACTCATTCCGCTAAAATATCTTAGTAAAAACGTAAAGCCTTGTTCTAAATAATTCGAAATTCGATTCGTCTCAATCATGCTAAGCACGTAATTGATAAGAATATGATCATGCTGCTGAGTTAAGAAAAGCTGAAGCTGGGTAACGAGCTGAGATATTTCTATTATTATGATAGGTAAATATTTAATAATCCCAATGGACAGTAGCCCGATAATGATTAAATATGATATGACTACTGTGAGTTTGCGATTAAGCTTGAATTTATTTGATAAAATATTCACAAGCCGATCCACCAAAAAGGAAATTATGAATGTGATAAGAATCAAATTCATCATACTTCTTACCATATACAAAATAAATACTAAGATTGAAAATATAAGTAACCGTTTTAATGCATTATTATTAATTAACGAACGGATCGTCTCCATTTTATGTACTATTCCCCCAATGCCAATGATGTTTAAATTCCCTGAATTAATCACTCCCTTTATTTTATAATATTTTTATATATATTCATAATGATTTAGATAAATTTTTGAATCATTTTCTCATTATACCTTGATGTCACGATAAATTGTATTGATTTTGAAAAGTGTGAGCCCCGAAATCCTGATTATTATTCTCTAACTTAGAGAAAATAAGTAAACAAATAGGTAAGGGGTGTTTAGATGAGCCGGATAAAAATTATGTTCCAATTCTTTCTAATCATCAATATGATACTCATTGCCTTACATCGGACAAATGCTCAAGATTTAACGGAATCGAATATACGCCTACGCATATTAGAAACAACTGATTTACACGCCCATATTTTAGGCTATGACTATAAGAAGAATAAACCACGCCTTAAATTCGGTTTAAGCAGAGTGGCATCGCTAATAAAAAACGCACGGTTAGAGGAGCCTAACTCTCTTCTATTTGATGTTGGTGATGTTTTAGTAGGAAGCGAATTAGATGAATATGTGTACAAAAGCCATTATTTGAAACTTCATGAGAAGCTAGTGCCGCTTGGAACACTTGAGCCTCTGACACATCCAGTTATTAAAGCGATGAATGCATTGCATTATGATGCAGCCACCGTTGGGAATCATGAATTTAACCATGGACTTGAATTTTTGTACGAAAGTATTCGCGGGGCACAATTTCCTTATGTGAATGCCAATATTTATATTGATGACCAAAATAATATTGATAACGACGATTTAAATTATTTTAACCCTTTTACGATATTGGAGAGGGAATTTACTGATTCGAAAGGGAATAAGCAGCAAATCAAAGTAGGAGTGATCGGCTTTCTAACCCCCATTGCAGCTGAGTGGGATAAGCGGTACTTTAAAGGAAGATTAAAAATAAAAAACATAAAGGATACGGCTGAACATTTCATTCCGATTATGAAAGACAATGGAGCTGACATTATTATTGCACTCGCCCATGTCGGTCTCCAAGCAGATAAAGGATTAAAAGATAGAAAAAGAAATTCAGTGTATGCATTAAGCGAAGTGAAGGGGATTGATGCCGTCCTTTATGGGCATAGCCATTCACTTTTTCCGATGAAAGGGACAAAGGAAGGGAATGGCTCTGCTCCGAGTACCATTCGCGGTGTTCCCGCAGTGCAAGCAGGTTATTGGGGCAATCATCTTGGCATCATTGAATTGCAATTAAGTAAGGTGAATGGAAATTGGGTAGTAAAAAGCAGTCAATCTGTAGTAAAACCAATATATCGAACGATAAAAAATAAAATCATTCCTGTTGTAAAAGAGGATCTAGAAATCTTGAAAGTAATGGAATTAGATCATAAGGAAGTCATCAAATATTTTCACAGGCAGAAGAAGAGTAAATCGCAATAGTTTAAGTACGATTTCTCTGCCAAATTGGCTTGATTTATGTTCAGGAAAGGAGATCTGCCTTCAATACAATTTTCCTAAAAATAATCTGCATGAATGAATAGGAATATGGTATTATTACGTTTGAATGTTTTTATACAATCGTTCGATTCATTTCGACTTTTATCAACATTACATGAAAATATTCTTACATAGAAGGGGATAAAATGACTAATAATACTATAATTCGTTTCGAACATGTGACAAAACAATATGATGATGATCCTCCCGTTTTAAAAGAGGTAAGCTTTGAAATTGAAAAAGGGAAATTTTATACTCTTTTAGGCCCGTCAGGATGTGGAAAAACAACCATCCTGCGCTTGATTGCAGGCTTTATTGAACCTTCTTCGGGAAAGGTTTTTATTAATGAAAAACTAGTGAACGATGTACCTGCGAATAAGCGCCAAGTGAACACCGTTTTTCAAGATTATGCATTATTTCCTCATTTAAATGTCTTTGAAAACGTAGCATTCGGATTGCGCATTAAAAAAATGAAGAACAATGAAATCGATCGAAAAGTAAGAGAAGCCCTTCGTTTTGTCAATCTCGAAGGTTATGAAAATCGCGAAATAAGAGAAATGTCTGGTGGTCAGCGTCAGCGTGTCGCTATTGCTAGAGCAATAGTGAATGAGCCAGAGGTTATTCTTTTGGACGAGCCTTTATCTGCTTTAGATTTAAAGCTTCGTACGGAAATGCAATATGAGCTTCGTGAGCTTCAGCGCAGATTAGGTATTACCTTCATCTTCGTGACACATGATCAAGAAGAAGCGCTGGCGATGTCAGATGAAATTTTTGTTCTCAATAACGGAATAATTGAACAGAGCGGGACGCCAACTGATATTTATGACGAGCCTATTAACCGCTTTGTCGCAGATTTCATCGGAGAATCTAATATCGTTCCCGGAATCATGAGACAAGACTTTTTAGTTCAGTTCACTGGAAAAACATTTGATTGTGTGGACGGTGGTTTGAATCCGAATGAAGCTGTAGAAATTGTCATTCGACCAGAAGATTTAGAAATTACGAAGCCAGATCAGGGCAAACTTCGTGTACAAGTGGATACGCAGCTTTTCCGTGGTGTTCACTATGAGATCAGCTGTTATGACCAAGATGGCAATGAATGGCTCGTTCATTCAACGAAAAAAGCGACAGTAGGAGAAGAAATTGGCCTTTACTTTGATCCAGAAGCGATCCATGTTATGAGACATGGCGAAACAGAAGAGGAATTTGATAAACGCTTAGAAGCATATGATGAGGGAAGCAATGAAAACTAAATCCCGTAATCTTTATTTAATTCCTTATGTTATTTGGATTTTACTCTTTGTCGTAACGCCGATTCTCCTAGTCGTTTATTATTCGTTTTTTGATATTGAAGGCCAGTTTACGTTAGCTAATTACAAAAAGTTCTTTACGCCAGTTTATTTGAAAATGACGTTTAGTTCATTTTGGTATGCATTTTTAATTACATTATTTTCATTGATCATTGCTTATCCGACAGCTTATTTATTAACGAAGACAAAGCATAAACATCTATGGCTTCTTTTAATTATTCTTCCTTCATGGATCAATTTATTGCTGAAGGCATATGCGTTTATTGGTATTTTTGGCACTTATGGGGCAGCGAATAGCTTTCTTGAAGTGATAGGAATTGGCAGCAAGCAGCTGTTATTTACCGATTTTAGCTTTATATTTGTCAGCGTGTACATTTTTCTTCCGTTTATGATTTTGCCGATCTTTAATGCATTAGATGAATTAAATCCTTCATTGATTGATGCGTCTAATGATTTGGGTGCGTCACCGTGGACAACCTTCACGCGTGTCATTTTCCCATTGACAATAGATGGGGTAAAGTCAGGCTGCCAAGTTGTCTTTATTCCAGCTCTATCTTTATTCATGCTTACTAGACTAATTGCTGGAAACCGTGTTATCACGCTCGGTACAGCAATTGAACAGCATTTCCTCGTCACTCAAGATTGGGGAATGGGTGCTACAATTGCTGTGTTCTTGATTATTGCCATGGTTCTCATAATGGTATTAACTGGAAGAAGAAAGAGGGGAATCTTATGAAGAAGAAAATGAAGCTTTCGGCCGTTTATTTGGCGATCATCTTTCTCATTTTGTATGCCCCGATATTTTATTTAATGTTTTATTCATTTAATAGCGGTGGAACGATGTATCGTTTCGAAGGCTTTACTCTTAATTGGTACCGTGAGCTGTTTGATGATACAAGGTTATTAATCATTGTCCTAAACACAGTAATCATCGCCCTATTATCTGCAGCGATTTCTACCATCCTAGGGGTTGCCGGTGCACTGGCGATTTATTATGCAAGAAGACAAAGAGTGAAAAACACATTGCTTTCATTAAACAATGTTCTCATTGTCAGTCCTGATGTTATCATCGGAGCATCCTTCTTAATACTATTTACGATTATTGGCATTAAGCTTGGCTTTGTTTCCGTTTTATTTGCCCATATTGCCTTTAGTGTACCAATTGTCGTTATTATGGTGCTGCCAAAAATTGAAGAAATGAGCACATCAATGATTTATGCGGCTCTTGATTTAGGGGCAAGCCGCTGGGATGTATTAACGAAAGTGATTTTGCCATATATTACTCCAGGTATTTTTGCAGGTTTTTTCATGGCATTAACATATTCATTAGATGACTTTGCGGTTACATTTTTTGTGACAGGTAATGGATTTACAACACTGTCTGTTGAAATTTATTCACTAGCAAGACGTGGGGTTTCATTAAATATTAATGCCTTATCTACATTATTGTTTATATTTACAATGATCCTTGTCATTGGGTATTACTTTATTACGAAGCGCAATAATCGTCCTGCTGGATTGGGGGTTAAGAAATGAAACAGCTGATCCGTGCACTAGCTGCAGTCATAATTGTTTCGCTTTGTTTAATCCTCATCGTGAATAGGCTTAATTCTGCACATGGATATACGAGCGGAAACACGCTAACGATTTTTAACTGGGGAGATTATATCGACACGGATTTAATTAAAAGATTTGAAAAAGAAACAGGCATTAAAGTCATTTATGAAACATTCGATTCAAATGAAGCGATGCTGACGAAAATTGAACAGGGCGGAACTTCATACGATATTGCTGTGCCTTCAGAATATGTAGTTGATAAAATGATTAAAGAGGATTTGCTCATTCCACTAGATCATTCGAAGTTACCAAATCTCGAATATATCGATTCCAGGTTTATGGACCTCCCGTTTGATCCAGGAAACAAATATTCAATTCCCTATTTCTGGGGTACAGTTGGTATTGCCTATAATAAAAAAATTCTAGGAGATATCGAAATAACGAAATGGAATGACTTATGGGACCCAAAATTCAAAAATCAAATCTTAATGATTGATGGAGCCCGTGAAGTGATGGGTATGGGCTTAAACAGCCTGGGCTATTCTTTAAATGATACAAATAAAGAACATCTGTTGGAAGCAAAAGAAAAGCTTGATTTACTTACTCCGAATATTAAAGCCATTGTGGGAGACGAAATTCGATTGTTATTGGAAAATGGCGAGGCAGGAATTGGTCTTCTCTGGTCCGGAGTAGCCCAAGAAATCATGTGGGAAAATGAGGATGTCGAATATGTGGTTCCTAAAGATGGATCAAATATATGGTCTGACAATATGGTTATTCCAAAGACATCAAAAAATCCTGACGCCGCTCATAAATTTATCAATTTTATGCTGGATCCTGAAGTTGCTGCACAAAATACGGAATATGTTGGTTATTCTACACCAAATAAAGGTGCACTACAATTTATGGATGAAGAAATAATTAATGACAGACGATTCTATCCAGATGAAGAAATGACGGCTAAGCACGAAGTATACGAAAACCTTGGGAAAAGAATGCTTGCTTATTATAATGATCTCTTCCTAGAATTTAAAATGCATCGGAAATAATTTTATTAAGACTGACTAAGAAATTTAAACTAGTCAGTCTTATTTTTTTTGCAAAAATGGAGAATCTATTAGAAAAAAGAGGTGAGCATTTATGAAGTGGGCAATCAGTATGTTTCTTTTCCTTTTTACTTTTAATCAGCCAGTAATAGCCGAATCTCCTGTAATGAAAAAGGAATTGGCCATTGTCATTGACGACCTTGGAAATAATATGAAAGGGACTGAGGAAATCTTATCTCTTCCGATTACTTTAACAGCAGCCATCATGCCTTTTATGCCGACGACAAAGCAAGATGCTGAGCTAGCGAATAAAAACGGTCATGACGTCATTGTTCATTTGCCGATGGAACCGAAAAGGGGAAAGAAAAGCTGGCTTGGCCCTGGCGCTATTACGACAAACTTAAGCGATAAAGAAATTAGAGAACAGGTTGTAGCGGCGATTAAAGATGTGCCACATGCGATTGGCATGAACCATCATATGGGCTCAAAAGCAACTGAGGATGAACGGGTTATAAGAATTGTCCTTGAAGTTTGCAAAGAATATGGCCTGTTCTATCTCGATAGTAAAACGACAGGGAAAAGCGTTGTTGGAAAATTAGCAGCAGAAATGGATGTGCCATTTTTAGAGAATAATTTATTTTTCGATGATGTTTACACGACTCAACATATTTCGAAACAAGCCAATTTATTAGCGGGCAAACTTGAAAAAGCAGACCGGCTAATCGCGATTGGACATGTAGGTGTCTCAGGGCCAATGATGGTCAACGTCTTGAATGAATATATCCCTGTTTATAAAAATAAAGCCAATATCGTACCATTACATGAGTTTATTCCAGAATTAAAATTAATTGATAAAAAGCTATAAAATGTTTAAGCCGCATATTCGTTATGCGGTTTTTTTGTGGAAAATTTTATTTACAGCGTAACATTGTTATGTTACATTATTGCAAGAAAGGAGAATTCGATATGAATAAGGAGTTAATTTCGAAAAAAGATTTATTAGAAATAACGGATATTTCGTATGGGCAGCTCTACCGCTGGAAAAGAAAACGGTTAATTCCGGACGATTGGTTTATTCGGAAGTCCACATTTACCGGTCAGGAAACGTTTTTTCCGAAAGATAAAATATTAGATCGAATTGAGAAAATCAAAGATATGAAAGACAATTTATCATTAGATGAATTAGCGGATATGTTTTCTCCATCGCTCGGAAATTCGCAATTTTCCAAGGAAGATATATTAGATCGTAACATTGTTTCGATGGAGGTGCTAGACATATATGTTCAGCAGAATGAACATGTGAATCATTTTTCGTTCGAACGATTATTACACATTTATATCCTTGAAAAGCTGCTGCAAGCTGGAGAAATTAATTTAGATGAAGGGAAACTTGTTTTACAAACTTTAGCTGATTTTAGCGAAAAAACAAATCAAAAATTGTGCAAGATCATCTTTACAAGAAAGCTCGGAGTTTCTTCATGTATGCTGATCTGCAATCCAGAAGGGCTTTATTTTGACCGCGGAACAAAAGTTGTTTTTCAGTTGCCTGTTCAAACATGTATTGAAGAGTTAAAAGCAAAAATTATTTGAATGGAGGACGCGTAATGGATTTTGAAAAAAAAGGAGATTTATTAATAAATGGCTTCGGCAGCTCGAATGGGGGCCATTTTGAAAAAGTATTGATTAATGGGAAAGGAACAGTTAATGGTGATTTACAGTGCCGCCAATTTGAAATAAATGGAGCAGGCACTGTAAATGGAAGGGTAGAAAGTCACTCCCTTGAAATAAAAGGCCATGGAAAAATTGCTGGAGATGCCGTTTCTGAAAAGATGACGATTGAAGGCAGCGGATCCGTGAGTGGCAATGTGACCCCTCAATCATTAAGAGTTTCGGGAACTTTATCAATTGGCGGAAATGTAAATGCCGATGAAGTGAAACTACAAGGAAAGATAAGTGTCGGCGGTGATTGCGAAGCGGAAAATTTTGCAGCAGAAGGTAAATTTTCTATCGGAGGATTATTAAGTGCTGAGCATATTCACATTCAAACGTTTGGCGATTGCAAAGCAAAGGAAATTGGCGGACAGACAATTACTGTGAAAGAACAAAAAAATGTCGTAATGTCCCTTTTAAAAAAGGTGTTGAGCTTTACTTTGCAGGCTGATGTAATTGAAGGGGATGAAATTACGCTTGAAAATACGAAGGCAAAAATTGTCCGAGGGAAAAATGTAACCATTGGCAAAAATTGTGAAATTGGGTTAGTAGAATATAAAGATAAGTTTTATGTAGAAAATAATGCAATCGTAACAAAACATGTACAAATTTAGAGTATGGGAGGATTCAAAATGGGAGAAAAGCAAAATTTAGTTATAAACGGTTCTGGCAGCTATGGTGGCGGTGCTTATCATAAAATTAAAATTCACGGGGAAGGCACCATCACAGCTGACTTTCATTGCGACACCTTCAAAACATATGGTACGAGTTCCGCTTTGAAGAGCGGAGAAGCGAGGAAATTCACTATTTTTGGTGAAACCGTCATCCACGGAAATCTCACATGTGAGGAAATGAAAATTTTTGGCACTGCCAATGTAGGAGGGAGTGCAATTATCGAAAAAGCAAGTGTTTTTGGCACACTTGATGTTGGGGAGAGCTTTCAAGGCGAGGAAGCAAATATTAAAGGGAGTCTTTCCGTTAAAGGGGATACTGAATTTGAGAAATTTAATTCAACAGGAAACTTTCACATTGGGGGCTTGTTAAACGCTGATTCCATTCAAATCAGTTTGAGATTTGATACAAGTAAAGCTGATGAAATGGGAGGAAATAAAATTACGGTAAAGAAAAAATCAGCTATTTTTCCATTCTTCAAAGGAGAGGGGACACTGGAAGCCCGTATGATTGAAGGAGATGAAATTTCTCTTGAAAATACGAAGGCAGATATTGTAAGGGGGAGAACAGTTGTCATAGGAACTGGTTGTGACATCAAGCTTGTTGAATATGAATCAAAATTAACTGTCGATAAAGACTCTACTATCTTAGAACAACGAAAAACTGGAAAAGTGTTATAAAATGAGATTCAACCAAGGAGACCGTCCACATTCCGATCTGGTTAGTCCCGCAACGAAGCGAAGTTAGAAGAGGTGGACGGCCTTACATTTAGTATATGAAGTAAATTAAAAATGAATACAAAATATATGGAAAAAATCAATATTTCTTGGGAAAGCGCAAAATCAGACATATCCTGTGATTGCCGTCAAAAATTAGCGCATATTGACGTTTAAAACGAAAACTGTCGTAATTACAACGCTCTTTTACATCGGAAAAGTGATTTTAAATGACGTACCTTCATTTTCTGTACTGCTAATTTCATAGTCACCCTTCATCCGTTTGATAATATCAAATGTAATCATTAATCCAAGGCCAGTTCCTTTTGTTTTAGTCGAATAATAAGGTTGTCCTAATTGTTTTAGTTGAAGAGGAGAAAGGCCAATCCCATCATCATTTATTTCTACAATTGCAAGGTGACTTTGCTGGAAAGCAATAATTTCTAAGTTCCCTCCATTAGGCATAGCCTCAATCCCATTTTTAATGACATTAATGAACAATTGCTTGCATTCATTAATATTTCCTGCAATCAACAAATTATCTTCCACATTCAAAATAATGTTTACATTCGACATAACAGCATATGGTCTCATGAAATCTGCTGTGTCGAAAATAATTTTGGACAAGGGAATTGATTCTGTTAATGGACTTGAAGGACGGGCAAGAGATAAAAAATCATTAATAATATGATGAGTCCGATCTAGTTCCTCTAATGATAGGGAAATAAACATTCCTTGATTAGAAGTTAAATTTTTTTCATCCTTCATCAATTGCAAAAAGCCGCGAATGGTTGTCATTGGATTTCTAATTTCGTGAGCGATAGATGCAGCTAACTGGCTAATGGCATTTAATTTATCGGCATTTTTTAATTGTTCCATCATAATTACATGGAGCTTATTCATTTCAATTAAATAAATTATGGCAGAAAGAGTAACAATAGAAATGGCTGAAAATGATAATAGATGAGGAATATCTTCTATATAGCCAATTTGAATTAAATAAATTGAACGTGTACCAAAAATTAAAAGGTAGAAGATGATTCCTGTAAATAGCTTAAAGGGTAGCTTACTCTTATGATAACGCTTGTAAACACTAAAAAACAAAATAGATATAATAAAATAATTGATAATCGTTAGTAAAACTTTATCGATTTCTACAATGAATGTGACGCTTATAAGGAATCCAATAACAATGAGTCCATACCTTGGTTTGATATAAAAGAATGCAATAAATACGGGAATATATTTAAAATCAAATTCTAATCCGTCAGCAATGCGAACGGGAAATAACATTGATAATAATAAGGAAATACAAATAACGATAAGAAAAATCCAATTCTTCCTCTGACATCTGCTTTGTCTATGTAAAATGATATTCACAAGCGGAATGATCATCATGATGAAAAAATGGAAAAATAATTCTGAAATAAAACCTTTCAAAAGAACCAGTCCTTTATGCCCTTATTTTTTATGTCTCCTTTTATTTATACGAATGGCATAATGATTCCTTTAATTACTATGAAAAATAATCCTTCATTAAACGGCATTTTTCGACAAACCATAAAAAAACGACTCTCCAAAAGAGAGTCGATCAAGCAATAAAGCATCTTAATTATACTAAAACGGTTTCTATCTTCACCTCTACGATGTCTTGTACCTCTGCACCTTCTAGCGTTTCCTTTTTGAGAAGTTCTTGAACTAATAATGAAAATTGAGGACGATTGTTATTAATGAGCATTTCTGATTTTTCCAGTGCTTTTTGGAATAACTCCTGCATTTTTGCTTCTTTGTCAACCTTATTAAAGGTTAAAGTAAAACCGTCTTCAAGCAAGCCTGTATCAACCATTTGCTCAATAACCTGCTTCGCTTGCTGAACATCTCCGCTAACACCAATGCTATGCTCACCGAGGAAAATACGTTCAGCTACTCCACCTGCAAGAATCATTGAGACTTGATCAAGCATATCGCTCGTTGTCGACAGTTGCATTTCTTTCGGAATTGGTGCGACATACCCAAGTGCTTGTCCGCGGGGGATGATTGTCGCTTTTCGAACAGAGCCAGGCTTCGTAATGGCCGCAACTAGGGCGTGACCAGATTCGTGAATTGCTACACGTTTTTTCGTATCTTGATTTTGCAATGTTCTCGTTGTGCTTCCTAAAATCGTGCGATCAAGAGCAAAATCTAAATCTTCCTTCGAAATCATCTCTTTTTCATTGCGGACTGCTCTGCGACTCGCCGTTTCGAAAAGTGAATGAAGGTCAGCACCTGAAAAACCAGATGTACTTTCAGCAAGCTCATCAAGTGAGTTCCAAACATTATCAGCTAAAATTCGATTTTTCGTATGAATTTCAATGATTTCCTTTCTGCCCTTCGTATCTGGAAGTGGTACATTGAAAGTAAAATCAATTCGCCCTGGACGTAAGAAGGCATCGTCTAACATATCTTTACGGTTCGTTGCTGCAATGAAAAGAATGTCATCATTGGAATGACCGCCATCTAATTGCACAAGAAGCTCTGTTAATGTTTTTTCGCTTTCCTCGCCACCGTGTTGCTTTCTTTTTCCTGCAAGGGCATCGACTTCATCAATGAAAATGACGGCAGGCTTTTGTTTTCGCGCATTTTGAAACAATGTTCTTACACGGGATGCACCAACACCGACAAACATTTCATTAAAGGCAGATCCGCTAGTTGAAAAGAATGTCGCACCAAGCTCTTTCGCAATGGCTTGAGCAAGCAAAGTTTTACCTGTTCCAGGAGGGCCATATAATAAAATTCCTTTTGGCGGTTTCACTCCTAATTTCAAGGAACGTTCGGGATCTTTCAACGTCGAAAGCGTCTGCATAATTTCCTCTTTCATTTCACCTTGAATCCCACCAACATCAGCAAGTGAAATCGAAGGGAGCGGCCTTGCTTTTGAAACACTTTGTTTCATCGTATTTGCTGCGCCAAGCCCGCCTTTACCAGATTTATATAAATAGATGCCTAATCCAGCAAGGACAATGACTAGGCCTCCTAAAATCCAAGGGGTATAAGGACTAGCTGATGAAAATGTATATTGAACATGATAGTTTTCTACTAATTTATCAATCATTTGACTGTTTGGCGGCACCTGGGATTTATATTCACCTTCGCCTGTCCCAATCGTCAAATTGCCGTTTTTATCTTCATTTATCGAAACCATTTCGCCCTTTTGGGAAATGATTAATTTTTCAACAGAAGAAAAGGGGATTGTCACTGCTTTATTTCCGGATTGAAAAGACCAAATAATAGCTGCCATTATCAGCAAAAACCCAACAATAATCGGAACTATGGTTGAAGACTTGTTAAATTGTAATCTCACCTTTTTACCTCCTTACTGTACTTCATTATTATAAAGAAGAATCGAAGGGGGGGATAGGTCAATATTCATGTAAAATGATGCAATAAATGGGAATTGATTTACAAATAACAAGTAAGAACAATATCATTATTCTAAGACTTCACAAATATTGGGTATTGAGTTATACTTATGGTGCATTATACATATACATACGTAACCACAAGGGGAGCTTTTCGCTGAGAGTGAACAGGAAGCTGTTCTGACCCTTCGAACCTGTTAGATAATACTAGCGCAGGAATGTGGCATGAATAGAATGGTTTTTTTTATGCTGTTTTCTATTCTCCCCCTTGAGGTAACGAACGATTAAAAGGGGGAGTTTTTTATGAAAAAATTAGGTTTACTTGCATTAATTGAGGCAGCTTTTTTCGCGGCATTTGCGATTGTTTTAGATTTGTTGCCGTCTATTAAGCCAATTCCGTCTGTGTCCATCTCATTCGCAATGGTCCCAATCTTTATCCTCGCTTTTCGCTGGGGATTTAAAGTCAGCCTGCTTTCTGGATTTCTTTGGGGGATACTACAAATTGCGATCGGGGATGCCTGGATCGTTACACCCGTACAAGGGTTTATAGAATATTTTCTAGCATTTGCATTTATTGGTTTTGCCGGTCTTTTCTATAATTTTATTCAAAAAGAGCTTAGATATGGGGATAAGAAAAAAGCGTTTGGCTGGATGATTGCTGCTGTCTTTGCTGGTAGCCTTGCCCGTTATTTCTGGCATTTTATTGCAGGAATGATTTTCTTCGGAGAATATGCACCAAAAGGGATGTCACCAGTTTTATTTTCATTCGCCGCCAACGGAGCAAGCATGCTCGGCTCATGGGCATTATGTTCGATCGTTGTCATTCTAGTGCTTTTTAAAGCACCTCGATTAATCATTCGAAAAGATGACACATTATTAATCACTCATCATAAAGCTTCTTAATTAATTTGCTTACAGATATGAAAGCGTATTTCAGTAAAAAAGCTGTCCATTCAGTCAGGAACACTGACTTATGGGCAGCTTTTCTTATTGTCTAGCTCCAGCACCTAGCCCCTCGAGGTCATAAGCCAATTAGTCAAGAATGTTAAAGAACAACCTTCTCGCCTAATTGGCTTATGCTTGTCGTGGCTGGACAGGCGCTTCCACTTTTCTTTTTATTATGATCTTTTTTTCTTTTTTCTAAAGAAGTAAATAAGCGAAATGATTGCTAAAATCCCAATAATTGCATTACCTGATGAGCTCTTAGACTCAGGTGCTTCATTTTGACCTGAACTTTCATCCTTTTTATTATCGCTCACTTTTTCTTCGATAGGCAACGTATTTACTTCCTTCTCTAAATCTTCTGTATTAATAGGCTGTTTAATATTTTTTTCGTCTGCAGAAACTTCTTCTTGAGGGGCATACATTCCTTTTGATAATTTCTTAGCATCAGCCATGGCAGAAATAATCCGGTCTTCATATAAATAATCCCCATAATCATAGAATTTTTTCACGAAGCCAACCTTTGTAATTTCCTCTTGAAACAATTGATCTCCAACCCAAATCCAGGCAAGCAAGCGATCGTATTTGTCAAAAAGACTAGGGCCGTCCGTTTCGAGTGTAATTTTGTCGGACTTTAAAAAGTTACATGCAAACGCACTCGCTTCTTTTCCGAATGGTTCAACCTTATTCGTACTCTCTGGTGTATCGATATAGAGAAACCTCGTTTTATAAACTTGTCCATTAATATTAAAATGCGCGGTATCTCCATCGACACATTTTACGAGCTCTGCAGAATATTTCTCACCAAGCTTCAGCTCATTACTAGTAGATTGGGTGGCGTTAACCGTTGTCGTTTGCTTGCCAGCTTCAATTTGCCCGGCATTGGTATTTTGACTTGAGAAAGAATATCCCTCTAAATCAACCTTCCCTTCATTTAATCCGGATGTACAGGTTGAATTACTATTAATTGTTTTTATTAATTGAATCAGTTCTGTCATGTTTGACGCTTTTTTTGCAAGCTCAGTCGGATCGTGAAGTAAATAAACACAATCAGCTTTCCGGAAATGGCCGCCTAATTCATCTTTTCCTCCAGGATGTGCTTCCGATTTAACAGGAAAAGAAAATAATAAAATGATAGCAGCGAACAATATTAAATTTTGTTTTACTTTATACACTTTTACTACCTCCGATTGAACGTTCATT
Source organism: Cytobacillus depressus (assembly GCF_008923245.1). GTDB lineage: Bacteria > Bacillota > Bacilli > Bacillales > Cytobacillaceae > Cytobacillus > Cytobacillus depressus. The sequence goes on along the minus strand of NZ_WBOS01000007.1, from coordinate 21,374 downwards.
CGAATATAGTACCATATATAAATAGATTTTACCCTATTTCCAGAATATTCGAAATGCGACAAATTTCATATACATACATATTAATGACGGTATTCACCATAAACCCATATTTTCGTAATATATATCAATGAAAATAAGGAGGTATTCACTTGTATCCATATTACCACTATCGAGAAAAGCAAAGACAGACAACTCAATTGATCAATGATTTGACTAAAGCGATCAATGGATAATATAGTGCAATATATTGTTATCGAAAAATTGCTAGTATGGCACCTTCACCAAAAGAGAGTGAGCAAATTCTTGAAATAAGACAAGATGAAATAAGGCATTTCCAAAATTTTTCACAAATTTATTCAAACTTAACAGGCAATGAGCCTCAGCCACAAGTGATTGAGGAATGTCCGAACAATTATAAAAATGGACTCGAATTCGCCTTTTTAGACGAACAAAAAACAGTTGATTTCTATTTAGGAATGGCCGATTACATTGCTGATATATCTATAAAAAATGCCTTTAAACGAGCGGCAGCCGACGAACAAAACCACGCTGTTTGGTTTTTATATTATTTAGTGAAGCAAAAATAAAAGAAATCGGCGCAAACCGATTTCTTTTATTTTACATGTAAATAGTCATCATTTCTTCATTAATGGTTCAAGTTGTCTCGTTATTTCTCTAAGTAATTCATTGACTGTCAATTGATTTTCATTTTGCCCTTTAATAACGGCTGATTGCAAAACCTTTGCAAACTCATATGAACTCATTTTCTTTCTCATATTTAACACCTACTAATGTTCATTTAATGAAAGAAATCTCAATATGAATCGTCAATGCCCATTACAGTATATTGAAGATCTTTTTTTGGGTGAATTTAGGCAAAGCCTAATTTTTAATAAAAAAATGATTTTAAAGGAAATCAACATAGTTAATAAAAATAGTTTAGTTGTTTAGAAATTTGGGTAAAAGTTTTTAAAATAATTTCTTTATGACCCTCATAATGCAGCCAGTCGGTTCGAAAACTTTTATAAAACACGCAGCTATGAGGATTTTGCTCAGATTAGGAGGTCTGATTATGGTATTAATCAATACTGATATCGATCAATTATTAGAGGCAACAGAGGAAATTGCAGAAGACAAGTTTAGTTATATGATCAGACAAATTGAAATTGATGATTTACTTGAAAATACACAAGATTGGTAATGAATTATAGATATTGATATCCACTCAAAAACGAGTGGATATTTTTATTTCCCCAAGAAAATGATGGATTTTGATGCAGCTTTTGTAACGAATGGAAGAACTTCTCCGTCAATAGAGAATAAAGGGGGAAGGACAATGAAAATAAGATGGATGCTAGTAGGTAGTGTTTTTGCCTTAATCGGAGTTATTATTTCAATATTCCAAATTGCAGAAGAAAAGAGTGTACATGGCATTCAAGCAGTTGAAAAGAAGGATGGGCTTCCTTCTTTTGATTCTAAAAGCAGCTTAAACAGTCTTTTATTAAAACGATTTAAGGCTGTAGCAAAGGAAGAAAAGACTTCAGTGGCGATGGATATGGTTTCACAGGAAAGTGCGAAAGCAGAATCGGCAGGAGCTGATTACTCCGAGACAAATGTCCAAGTTGAAGGCATTGATGAAGGGGATCTTCTAAAGACTGATGGAACTCATATTTATCAAGTATCAGATGGCAAGGTACAAATTATTCAAGCAGCACCAGCGAATCAAATGAAGGTCGATTCGGTAATTTCCTTCGAGACTTCTTTTTCGCCTTATCAGTTATTTTTATACGATGATTTATTAATGGTTATCGGTCATAGCTATGGAAATATGGTGCAAACAAATGCAAAAGAAATGGCCAAAATGATGATCGCACCAATCGATGAAACTATGAAAGCAGTTATTTATGATGTGAAAAATAAACAAAGGCCGCAAAAAATAAGGGAGCTAGAAGTAGAAGGATCACTTCTTGCCTCTAGATTAATGGATGGAAAAGTTTATGTCATCACGAATAAATATCCGCAAATTTGGCTGCTAAGGGAAAATACACAAATGGATATCCGGCCAAAATACTCTGATTCAGCTAAACAAACCGAAATGGAGCCAGTTGACTATAGTAAAATAAAATACTTCCCCGATTCAAACGAAACAAATTTTACAAATATTGCTGTCATTGATTTAGAGAAGCCAACAGAAAAAATGTCATTTTCCACTTATGTCGGCAGTGGACAAAATATATATATGTCTAAAAACAATCTTTACCTAGCTGTCACCAATTATGAATCATCCTTATTAGGGGATAACCAGTCAAAGACAACCGTTTATAAATTTACGGTTAATGGTATGGAAGTTGAGTTCAAGAAATCAGCTGAAGTACCTGGTAACGTATTGAATCAGTTCTCCATGGATGAATATAACGGACATTTCCGCATTGCCACAACGAAAGGTCAAGTGTGGAATGATCGCAAACCTTCAGCCAATAATCTATATATTTTGGATGAAAATTTAACACAAGTTGGCAAGCTTGAGGATTTAGCAAAAGGAGAACGAATTTATTCTGCCCGTTTTATGAATGACCGCATATACATCGTTACCTTTAGAGAAACAGATCCATTATTCGTAATCGATGGGAAGGATCCAAAAAATCCACAAGTATTAGGTGAATTGAAGATTCCAGGCTTCAGCAATTATCTTCACCCTATCGATGACAACCATCTGCTCGGCTTTGGATATGATACGAAGGTGTTAAGCGGAAAGGGGGCTGGGAACCAGCCGATTATCTTGACTGATGGCGTGAAGCTGTCCATATTTGATGTGACAGATATGAAAAATCCGCAAGAAAAATTCACAGAAATTATTGGCGGCCGGGGAACTTACTCACCACTAAATTATGACCATAAAGCAATGTTATTTGATAAAAAGAACCATCTCTTTGCTTTTCCAATTTCAGTTTATCAAAATTCAAAGAAAAGCGAATTTGAATCAATTTATGAATTCCAGGGAGCCTACGTTTACAATATTGATCTTCAATCTGGCTTTTCTCTTAAAGCTAAAATCACTCATCAGGACCCGAAAGCGCCATATGAGGAATGGGAGAATAATATTCAAAGGCTAATGTATATAGGAGACTCACTATATGCCACATCACCAGAAAAAATCTCTTCATACGAACGTCATTCATTGAAGAAAGAAGGAGAATTGAGCTTGAAATAATAAATCGCCGATTTAAAATAACACCCATCTAAAATGGGTGTTATTTTATTGAATATTGAATAAAACTTGTCCATAATTAGGATATATTTCATATGAATTCCACATATTCATGTACTATTAATTCGAAAAAAGGAGATAACTATGGAACTTATTCTCTTTTTAGCAGGGGCATACTTCATCGGCAATTTCCTGACAGCCCATATTTTAATGAAGTTATTTCGTAAACGCTCAATCAATAGTCAAGGATCTGGCAACCCCGGTGCCAGAAATATCGGGCGCCTATACGGTAAAAAGGCTTTTCTCATAACCTTTCTAGGTGATGCGTTGAAGGGCAGTCTCGTCATCTTAGTCGGTCGTATGCTTGAATTTACAGAAATTGAACTTCTCTTTGGTCTTATTCTTGCAGTGATCGGTCACATTAAGCCCATTTTCTTCCGATTTAAAGGTGGAAAGGGAGTATCCACGTTTATTGGCGGAATCATCACATTTGAACCATTATTGGCTATAGTTATCGTTAGTGGTTTTTTCATCATTTATCCATTCACGAAAAGCTTTACTATTTCAGGTCTCGGAGCTTTCTGCTTAATTCCATTAACAGTTTCCTATCTATACCAATCAATGGAGCTTATGTGGACGCTAGTCGTTTTAATTATCATTATTATCCTAGCTCATTCTGAAAATTTAATAAAGAAATTCCGCCATACATAATGAAAGAATTTTGTTCAAAATGTACAGTTAATCCTGATCCTGTGTGTTTACCATAATTCCCGCAACTTGAGTTAGACGAGTATAAAAAGCTTGCCCGGCAGGATCTTTATCAAGGCCAATTTCTTGGAATGCTTCCTTCATGCAGCGCAGCCAGCAGTTTGCTCTTTTTGATGTAACTTCGAATGGAAGGTGGCGCTGCTGCATGGCAGGCGGACCAAATTCTTGGCTAAAAAGGGCTGGACCTCCAGTAAATTGCGAAAGAAACATCTGCTGCTTTCTCATAATTTCTTTCATATCACCTTCAAACAAAGGGCTTAAATCAGGATCTGCATATACACGAGGGTAGAAAGCATTTACAAGTTTATCAATTGTTTCATGTCCGCCAATTTCCGTAAAAAGGGTTTTTAAATTCGCACTCATATTGATCACCTTCATCCATATTTTCCTTTATTATTGCTAATTATAATGGTAGCACAAATGAAGTTTTGTGATATAAATCACGATTATCTATTTACTTTTTTAAATCCATATTTTCCCTTAGTATAATACTTCTGAAAACGGAAGGGGAGAGAAAATTGAGCAATTTGAAGAAAGGTTGTATTAAATGTGGGAGCACAGATGCAGGTCAAAAGGAGGTTGCAATGACAGGGAGCGGTTTATCAAAAATGTTTGATATTCAGCATAATAAGTTTCTCGTCGTTTATTGTAAAAACTGTGGTTACTCAGAATTTTATAATCGCAAATCATCTACTGCTGGAAATGTATTAGATCTCTTTTTCGGCGGTTAATTACAAATGCGTAAGCGCCTTGTTCACCCCCGACAAGCACAAGGCGAGCCTTGCAGAAAGGTGTTCTTTCCTTTCTGTGAGGATTGGCTTGTGACCTCGAGGGGGTAGGCGCTGGAGCTAGACGGCGAACTGAAAGCATTGCCAAGCAAAGGGCAATGCTTTTTTAGTCTTCTGTATTGTTTGTATTAACGACTTCAACCGTGTTCTGTTCTTCAGTAGAAATATTTAAGTCAAGAAAGGAATTCGTAACGATTGTTTCTGTTGTAAAAGCACTATTCATGTTTTCATCGATTTGCGAAAAATCGGGGATGTCTTTTTCTTGCGCCATTTTCCACACCTCCTTATCCTTAGCTTGCAATAATTTAAAGAAAATATTCCATTATATTTACGGATTTTTCGCCCATTGAATAAGGTGATTCAGAATGTCATACGCTATACGAAAAAGCTGAAAGCGGGTAGGAATTAAAATGAAAAAAGAAATTGGAATGGAATGCAAAGATGGGAAAGATTTATTGCACCATTATTTAGAAGAACAGATTGCTTATATTTCGGTATTAGAAGAGGAGGAAAGAATACGCGAGGAAATTGAAAATAAAGGAAATAATCCGATATGATCCTTTTGTTCAGTAGAGTAATCATCGCTTCTACAATCCTATTCTTAAGTATGACTCACATTTCAAATGCTCGTCCAGATGCTCCACCTTATGCGAAGTGGGGACAGTTAGCCGTAAAAACAGCAAAGGAAAAATATCCAAACGCAAATATAGTTGATTATTTGCATATTGGCAGGGAAGAAAAGGTAAAATCATCAATAGAAAAATTTAAACTATGGCTAAGAGAGGGCGGAAAGGAATTCGGATTATTTATTTATATTGAGTTTGATCCAAAAAACGATCGGATTATTCAAATTAGTACAAGACAGTCGGCTACATAAATAAAAAGAGGGATGATATGAATCAGAAAAACCAACAACATGGCCAAAGCTTTCAAGAACAGCAGATCAAGCAAATGCAACAGGAAGCAAAGTTAAACCAGTCTCAACTCGATCAACAATTCCAAATGCAAAAGAAGCATGCATTACAAGTGATGCAGCAAGCAGGACAAACGATACAGCAAAACGTTTCCTCAATGGATTTACAATCATTACAGCAAGCGCAGCAGCAGCTGCAGCAAGCGAATCAGCTGCTTTCCCATATGCAGGGGATAGCCGTAACTCAGTCAGCAACGACGCAACAGCAGCAATTGGAACAAGTTCAGCAGCAAATCGAACAAGCTTCTCAAACTCTTCAGCTAATTGATTCATTAAATAATGAAAATAATAGTTATAAAAAAGGTTAAAAAGCAAACCTCAAGTTACAATGTTAACTTGGGGTTTGCTTCGATTGGGTTTCTTGTAAAACAAATTTTATCGCTTCTTTTATCTCCTGATAGCCTGTACACCTGCATAAATTCGATTGGAGCCATTCGTCAATGATTTCATCGTCAGCATTTGGGTGTTTTTCCTTTAAAGCATGACCAACGAGAACGAAGCCTGGTGTGCAATAACCACATTGAATCGCCCAGTGATCGACAAATGATTTTTGCATCGGGGAATCGATTAGGCCTTCAATTGTCATAATCGGCTGATCCGTTGCCTCGACCGTTAAGCAAAGACAGGAATGCATCGGTTCATTTTCAACTAACACGGTACAGGCACCACAATCACCATTTTCACATGCCCGTTTTGCCCCAGTTAACCCAAGTTCAGTTCGCAATGTGTGAAGGAGTGTATCAGCTGAGCGTACAGTAACCTCGCGAGTATCGCCATTAACATGCAGTTTAATGACTGTTTTGGAAGTTCCATTAGAGATCATGAGATTTTTCCCTCCAATTCATAAAGCATTTCTTGTATCGTATTTTGGAAGACGAATTCCCGATATTCAGCAGAAGCCCAAATATCATTGACAATCGGACTAGGCAACAGCTTTATTGCTTCCATAATTCGGTCCTTTAAAGGAATCGAGAAGTCGTTCAAAATTTCTTCTATTTGTTCCGAACGGAAAGGGTATTCACATACGCCGCTAAAAGCTGCACAAATTTTCTTATCTTTAGCGAATGCGGCAAGTGAGACAATCGGGTAGCCTACTTTTGACATTTTTGTTTTTTTTAGACTAATATATGGCAATTCTGTATATTCACGATCAACCAATACTTGCATAAGGAATTGTCCGTGCTTCAAATTTAATGTTTGATTAAAAACCTCAGCAATTGGAAAGAATTCTATTCCATTGCTCCCAGCGACTTTAATTGTTGCTTCTGCTAATAAAAGTGGCAGCACAGCCTCCCGGTAAATAAGCTTGCTTTGCAGATTTCCCCCAAGCGTAATTTTATTTCTTGACGTATGATCGGCAATTCCTTTCAATTTCTGACCTAATAACGGATAAATATTCGTATCGGCAATTTTGTTTAAAGTGACAGCAGATCCAATCACAACTTTTTCTCCTCTAATCTCAAGCTTCTGACATTCTGCTATCCCTTTCAAATCAATGACAGCGTCAGCACTCACATGACTCATCCGAGCCATCGTAATAAATTCCGTCCCGCCCGATAAAAAAATGACGTTCTTTCCGCTGTTGTCAAGTGTATGAAAAGTTCGTACAGCCTCTTCAAAAGTAGAAGGCCGATAATATTCGAAGTCGAAAGGAATCATTGGTTGCTCTCCTTTTTCGCTTTCCAAATAAGTTCAGGAATGAGGGGCAATTGGTTTAAATCAATTTCGGCCGCAGCAGATAAGCCATTGGCAAGGGCAGCTGGCATGCCGATTACACCGTATTCGCCAATGCCGCGAGCTCCATATGGACCGTCAATCGTTGGCGATTCTATAAAATCAACGACATATTCCGGCTGTTCGCCAAATCTCATGATCTGATAGGATCTTAATTGTGGATTAAGAACGATCCCATTATTATCAAAAACAAAAGCTTCATGACTAGCAAAGCTCAATCCTAAATACATCCCCCCGCGCATTTGCTGAGTCGCAGTTGCTGGATTAATAATTGTTCCGCCATCTAAAACCGTTACGGCCTTTAAAATTTTATAAGTAAAATCATGTGGGTCCCATTCCACTTCCACCGCTTGTGCACCGAGAGACCACCAAGGACCAACCTTGCCAAATCCAGTTTCCTTATCCATTGGTGTCAAATGACGCTGTATATACTTCCCATGACCAAGGACTTGTCCTTCAATAGCATGGCCATTTGGATATTTATAGCCAATGGCGATATCTTGGATTTTTACGCCGTATTCGGGACTAGGCTTTAAATAAACACGGCCGCCGCCAACTTCTAAATCTTCAGATTGGCATTGCAGAACGATGGATGCCGTCTTTTTAAGCTGGTTAATAGCATCTTCAGCCGCTACCATGACAGCTCTTCCTGCCAAAAAGGTCGTACTACTAGCAACGGTCCGCCATTGATGCGGATCAAACTGTGTATTTACTTCCATTTTCACATGGATTTTATTGATATCCATTTTTAGTTTTTCGGCTAAAATTTGGGCGAGGATTGTTTTTGTCCCTTGTCCTAGCTCAATCGCTGCACAATTTAAATTTACGCTCCCATCAGCCTCAAATGTCAAAATCACTCCTGATTGGGCGTTCGTAGCTGTTGTTGATGTTTTCCAAAATAAACTGACACCTTTAGTCCTGATTCTATTTCCATTTTGCACAACTTGCCCTTTATCCCATTGAATCAGCTCTTTTGCCCGCAGAATACATTTGTTTGCATCCCCAATATTGCTTGCATTAATCACGGTCTGTGTTGGAGAAGTATCGCCAGGCTTGATTGTATTCATTAATCGTAAATCAATCGGATCCATCTGTAATTTCTTCGCAAGCATATCCATTGTCCGCTCGACAGCAAAGGTAAGCTCTGGGTGGGCGTAGCCTCTGAAGGATGTTCCGTATGGGTGGTTCGTATACATACAATAAGAGTCACACCAAACATTTGAGATTTGATATGGCCCTGTACAATCTAACGCGGCAGCTCTCGTAATTCCTGCCGCCTGATCGGTATATGCACCTGAATCGATCAAGAAAGTATATTGACCAGCGATAATTTTACCGTCTTTATTTGCGCCAAGCCTAATCGTTGCATCAAAGCCGATATGTCCTGGTGCTGTAATCATATCTTCCTCACGGTCATAATTTAATTTCACCATTTTTCCGCCGACCGCTTTTGAGGCCAAATAGGCGAGAGGTTCTAATTGCACTGTTCCTTTCCCGCCGAATGCGCCGCCAAGCATCGGCACATGAACGATAATTTTTCCTAATTCGAGGTTAAAAAATTGGTTAAGCACTTTTTTAATTGTAAATGGGGATTGATTGCACGTATGAACGATTACTTGACCAGCGGGATTAATTTCAACGCGAACACTTCTCGTTTCCAATGCGACATGATCTGATATGTTAAAGGAAAACCTTTTAGTAATTTGCTCCGCACATGTTTCCCAAGCAGACATGAAATCCCCTTTGCGAATTTTTATATGACTGCCGATATTTGTTCCTTGCTTAGGATAGACATTAGTTATAATTTTCATATATTGTCCAGAATTCTCATGAACAAGCGGCGAATCTTTTTGAAAAGCTTGTTGAACAGAATTGACAACCGGCAATGGTTCATAATGAAAGATAATTTTATTAGCAGCTTGCTTTGCGCGATACTCTTCGTCAGCGACAACGATTGCAATCGGCTCCCCATAATAGCGAACCTTTTCAAAAGCTAGAGGAGGGCGGTCTGCTAAAATGGGACCAATATGATAAGGGAACATATCTCCTGTGACAATCGCTCGAACACCTGGAACCTTCCAAGCTTCAGTCGTATCAATCGATTGAATCTTCGCATGAGCATGTGTACTTGTGGAGAGCTTTGCATGTAAAAGGCTAGGCATTTCCAAATCACCGACATATTTAACGGTACCCGCTGCTTTCTCCACAATATCCAATCTTTTTTCGGGTTTACCGATTGATTTCCAAACAGTATCGTCCATTATTTTCAAAACCTCCTAGCCATAACTAAACGGTAAATCCTACATTAATATGTTTCGTTCCAGCCATATTTTAACCAAAAACTAGTAAAACATTCATTTCAGAGCTCGATTAGCGGATTTCAGCCATGGGTGTACTCTGTTAATCGAATAGAAAAAGCCAAAAACGTCAAGAAGGTTCATCAACGTTTTTGGCTTTTCACTTATTATGCTATAAAACATTAAAATATCTAGCTTCAGGATGAGCGAATACGATTGCTGAGACAGAGGCTTCCGGCTCCATCATACAGCCCTCTGTTAAATTTACACCGATATCTTCTGGGCTGATCAGCTTGAATAGCTTACGTTGATCCTCTAAATCAGGGCAAGCAGGGTAGCCGAATGAGAAGCGTTGTCCTTGATATTTGGTAGCAAAACGCTCTCTCATCGTCATTTCGACAGGGTCAGGGAAGCCCCAGCGATCGCGAATTTGTCTGTGAACGAGTTCCGCAAATCCTTCCGCTGTTTCAAGGGCAAGAGATTGTAATGCATGACATTCTAAGAAACGGCCTTGTTCCTTCAATTGGTCTGCCACCTGTCTAATCCCTCTGCCTGCTGTCACTGTAAAGAAGGCGACATAATCCATTTGTCCGCTATCCTTTGATTTTAAATAGTCTGCTAAGCAGAGATAAGGTTCAGCTTCCTGTCTTGGAAATTCAAATGTTTCAATAATATCCGTCTGCTCTTCATTATAAATGAGCACTTTATCACCATCTGATTGAGCTGGGAAGAATTGATACACGGCTGCTGGTGTAATCCAGTCGTTTGCTTTGGCATCCTCAATTAACTCATTTACCATGTCATTCATTTTAATCGCCTTTTCATCTCCTTCAGCAAGCAGTTTTTCAAGCTTGCCTTTTAAGCCGAGATGATGTCCGATCAGCATTTGCTTATTAATGTATGGCTCAATATGCGAAATTGAAATCGAATTCAATACACGTCTTTTTAAATCCTTCGGCACAAAAACAGGGACATTTGTATTCAATTTCGGTCTTACTTTAACAGCAGTTGCGATAGCGATCGAGCTACGATCAAAAGGAACAGCATTTTGCGCTGCCACTTGCTTTTCAAATTGTTCGCTCTTTAATTTTTCAAATTCGACAGGGTCTTGCAGCTGGTTTGCAAGAGAAAGGCCGTTCATTGCATCTTTTGCATACAAAACAAGGCCATCGTATTCTTTTGAAATTTTCGTATCTGTAAATTTACGAGAAAGGGCAGCCCCGCCGACAAGGATAGGAATATCAATTCCGGCTTGCTTTAAATCATGTGCAGTCAATACCATTTGCTGTGCTGATTTGACAAGTAATCCCGACAAGCCAATCATGTCTGGCTTTTCCTTTCTAATCGTTTCAACAAGCTCGGAAGGAGGGACTTTTATGCCGAGATCAATCACTTCATAGCCATTATTGCTTAATATGATATCAACTAAATTTTTCCCGATATCGTGTACGTCACCCTTGACAGTAGCGATGACAATTTTTCCTTTATTAGCAGTTGCATCGTCCTTCTCCATATATGGTTCAAGGAAGGAAACAGATGCCTTCATCACCTCTGCACTTTGTAGCACTTCAGCTACAATTAACTGATTATCATTGAATAATCGGCCGACCTCTTTCATTCCGTCCATCAACGGTCCGTTAATAATGTCAAGTGGGGCAGGGTAGGTATGCATAGCTTCCTCCAAATCTGGAATTAAGCCTTCTTTCGTTCCTTCTACTATATAGTAGGCAAGACGCTCCTCAAGAGTCATATCAGGCATTATGCTTTTTTGCTCTTTTTTCTTATCACGGTAAAAATCCGTAAAAGCAGCAAGGTTTTCATCATTTGTTTCAAATAATAGTTTCTCAGCTAATTCGACTTCTTCTTTCGGGATGGAAGCGAATCTCTCAAGTTTTTCTGTGTTAACGATCGCATAATCAAGGCCCGCCAGTGTGCAATGGTAAAGAAACACAGAGTTTAATATTTCACGACCGACAGGAGGGAGGCCGAAAGAAACATTACTAATCCCTAAAACCGTTTGAACTTCAGGCATTGCTTCTTTAATGAAACGAATCCCGTCGACCGTTGCTTTTGCACTACCGATATATTGTTCATCACCAGTGCCTACAGGGAAGACGAGCGGATCAAAAATGATATCCTCAGGCTGAATTCCATATTTATTGACGAGTAAATCATAGGAACGCTTCGCAATCTCCAACTTTTTCTCAGCCGTCACTCCCATTCCTTTTTCATCGATCGTCCCGACAACAACAGCTGCTCCATATTTATGAACAAGGGGGGCAATGGCTGCAAATCTTTCCTCGCCATCTTCAAGATTAATAGAATTAATAATTGCTTTCCCTTGTGAATACGAAAGAGCTTTTTCAATAACTGTGTCATCTGTTGAGTCAATGACGAGAGGGGCTTTGACTTTCTTAACTACTTCTTTAATAAAGCTTTCCATATCCTGAACTTCTTCACGGTCGGGATCGGCAAGACAGACATCGATGACATGGGCTCCGCCTTTAATTTGCGCTCTCGCTATTTCAGCAGCCTCTTCAAATTTGCCTTCTTTTATTAATCGTTTAAACTTACGTGAACCAATCACATTCGTCCGCTCACCAACCATGATCGGGCGAAGGGTAGGATCATCATAAATAAATGGCTCAATACCCGAAACTTTATGGACAGAAGATTTTTCATAGCTGCGCGGTTCGTATTTTTCCATTTCTGCTGCAATTGCTTGTATATGGGCTGGAGTCGTTCCACAGCAGCCGCCGACAATGTTCAGCCAGCCTTGAGAGGCGAATCCCCCAAGCTTCTTTGCCAGTGAGTCTGGTGTTTCATGATATTGTCCTTCTTCATCGGGAAGCCCGGCATTCGGATAACAGCTAACGGCTGAAGCAGCAAGACTTGAAAGAGAACGGATATGGTCTTGCATGAATTCCGGGCCTGTTGCACAGTTCAAGCCTACAGCTAAAGGCTTCATATGTTCCAATGAGATATAAAAAGCTTCAATCGATTGTCCGGCAAGGGTTGTGCCCATCGGTTCAATCGTTCCGGAAATGATAACTGGCAGCCTTTTCCCTGTTTTTTCGAATGCATTTTGAATGCCAATAAATCCAGCCTTCACATTTAGCATATCCTGACTCGTTTCTAATAGAAGAAGATCGACATCCCCGTCAATCAGCCCAATTGCTTGTTCTTCATAAGATTCTGTCAGCTTTTCAAAAGTCGTCCCACCTGTGACACTTAACGTCTTTGTCGTAGGTCCCATCGCACCGGCAACATAACGTGGCCAGTCAGAAGAAGTAATTATATCGACTGCATTTCTCGCGATGAGGGCTGCTTTTTTATTAATTTCATAAGCTTTATGACCTAATTGATATTCATCGAGAACAATACTAGCTGCTCCAAATGTGTTTGTAGAAACGATATCTGCACCAGCCTGCAAATATTTTAGGTGAATTTGTTCAATAACAGAAGGAGCAGTAATATTTAAATTTTCATTACAGCCGTCAAATTCTTCGCCGCCGAAATCATCAGCGGACAAATTGGCGTTTTGAAGCATCGTACCCATTGCGCCGTCCATAATCAAAATCTTTCTCTTAAGTTGTTCAGTTAGTGATGATTTCAGCATGTTGTTTCCTCCTTGCAATTTTGGCACTTGCTTCTTGAGTATATTTTGATAATTCAACAGTTAGGTCATAACGCATAAACGGGGTAATTAAATAAATACCATTAAATAGCTCTGCTGCCGTATCAATTAATGATTTTGTAATCGCAAGCCCTTCACGTGAAGCTCGAATCGGATCATCTTTGCATTCGGCCATTCTATTTCTAATTTCGTCTGAAATTTTGATGCCTGGCACTTCATTATGCAAAAATTCCGCATTTCGATGGCTTATTAAAGGCATTAATCCAATATAAATTGGCCTATTTAAGTGTTTCGTAGCCTCATGAACATCAACTAGCTTTTGTTCGGAAAAAACAGGCTGACTGACAAAATAGTCGGCGCCAAATGTAATTTTTTTCTCCAGACGCTGGACGGACTTTTCAAGGGATCTCACATTCGGATTAAAAGCTGCCCCAACTGAAAAGGCTGCATTCTCCCCTAAATCCTTACCAGAAATCGATAAGCCATCATTTAATTGCTTAATCATTTGAATTAACTCAAATGACGAGACGTCATACACAGAGGAGGCACCTGGAAAATCACCAACCCGGGCTGGATCGCCAGTTATTGCTAATACATCATGTAATCCGAGCGTATGAAGTCCCATTAAATGGGATTGTAAACCGATAATATTGCGGTCTCGACATGTAATATGGACTAAAGGTCTGATGCCAACTTCCTTTTTTACACGGTAGCCAAGAGCTGTATTACATACTCGAGGTGACGCTAATGAATTATCAGCAAGTGTAATCGCATCAATTCCGGCTTCCTTTAATGCTTTCGCCCCTTCAAAAAAGCTGCTCGTAATTAATTTTTTTGGCGGGTCTAATTCAACAATAATTGAAGGACGCTCCTGCACAATTTCATGTAATGGAGGTTCTTCCCGATTGGCAGCAGCATGTGTATTAATCTTAATTTGATTGCGCTTCTTTACAGTCTTTTCATAAACCGGAGGCAAGCCATTTAATTCGGAAGCGAAGGCCCGTATATGATCAGGTGTTGTACCGCAACAGCCGCCTAATAGTCTGACTCCTTGGTTTCTAAAGTCGCGTGCGGACTGTCTAAAATACTCCGAATCTCCCTCATAGTGAAATTTCCCATCCGTATAAGCTGGAATACTTGCATTTGGATAAACTGATAAGAATGCATGCTTTGGCAGCGGCACATTTTCAAGAGCTCGCAGCATATGATAAGGACCTAGACGGCAATTTAAGCCGACGATATCTGCACCTAAGTTTTCCAGATGTAATAATGCTTCAGGAACAGATGTTTGATCTTGTAATACATTTGCTTCATGAAGAGAAACTTGGGCAATAATCGGCAAATCGGTTTCTTTTCGTGCAATGGAAAGCACTTCCTCAAGTTCTTCCAAATCGTAATATGTTTCTAGCAATATACCATCTACACCTTCGAGCAAAAGGCAATAAAGCTGTTCGCGGAAGCTCCTTTTAATTTCTTCAAGAGGAATCATTTTTGGCTTAATTCCTCTGATTCCGCCGATCGTGCCCACTACAAAAGTATCTTGCTTTGCTGCTTTTCGCGCATTTCTTACAGCATAAGTATTCATTTCCTTTACATGATCCTCGAGGCCGTATCGTTGTAGCTTTATATAGTTTGCAGCATATGTGTTTGTCTGGATGAGATTCGCACCTGCTTGAATATAAGCTTCATGAATTTGCTGAATTTGTTCGGCATGGGTAATATTTAGATTCTCAAAGCAGCTATCCGTTCCGTAAGAATAAAGAAGTGTGCCCATAGCGCCATCAGCAATGACAATTTCATTTTTCATTTTTTCAAGGAAATTCATTGTGATCCCCCTTAATGGTCATGCTAATCTTTGAAATTAATAGAAAGTTTTTAGTTCGTAACACACTTCAATACTTTGGCAAAAGCATGTTCTAAATCTTGAATAATATCTTCAGCATTTTCGATGCCCACTGAAAAACGTAATAATCGATTACAAACACCAGTTTCTAAGCGGATGTTCTCCGGTATATCTGCATGTGTTTGTGTTGCGGGATATGTAATAAAGCTCTCTACACCGCCAAGGCTTTCCGCAAAAGTAATAAGGGACAA
This sequence comes from Cytobacillus depressus, assembly GCF_008923245.1. GTDB lineage: Bacteria > Bacillota > Bacilli > Bacillales > Cytobacillaceae > Cytobacillus > Cytobacillus depressus. Next base: position 5,875 of record NZ_WBOS01000007.1, on the reverse strand, counting down.
GCTTTGCAAAAATGGATTCACTAAAGACTCATGCTTAATTCGAAACGAAACCATGCCTCCGCGTCCAGGATAGAGAACATCAGTAACGGCTTCATGGGTAGAAAGATAGCGCACAATTTCCTTCGCGTTCTTTTCATGCTTTTCCATCCGAATAGCAAGGGTTTTCATCCCTCGAATGAGAAGCCAAGAATCAAACGGACTTAACACAGCACCTGCTCCATTATGATGAAAGGCTAATGATTCACATAATGCTTTTCCTTTCGCAACGACTAATCCCGCGAGAACGTCATTATGCCCGCCTAAATATTTCGTCGCACTATGGATCACAATATCTGCACCTGCATTCAATGGTTGCTGAATGACAGGGGTATAAAAGGTGTTATCAACGATCAGTAAAAGATTGTGCTGTTTAGCAAATACGGCTACCTCTTCAATATTAGTTTCCTCCATCAAAGGATTAGTAGGTGTTTCAATAAATATCGCCTTTGTGTTCGAAGAGATTTCCTTTTCAAGTTGAACAGGGGAGAAGTCCCGAACATACTTACATCGCAATCCCCATTTTTGATAGCCTTGTTCAAATAATCTATACGTTCCCCCGTATAAATCCTTGGACACAATCAATTCATCACCTGATTTGAAAAGAGAGAGAACAGTAAGAATGGCACCCATTCCAGAACTGCAGGCATAGCCTTGATCCCCGCACTCGAGTTTGGCGATTGCTTTCTCGAGCAATTGTCTCGTCGGATTACCTGTTCGAATGTAATCATAGCCTGTTGATTGGCCAATCCCTTCATGTCGAAAGGCGGTAGAGAAATATACTGGCGGATTAACTGTACCAGTCACGTTTTCACTTCGATTTCCAATTTGCGCAAGAATAGTGTCTACTTTATGCATGTCAGCACCCCTTTTAAAATTTGGCTATATTAGCGATTTATTGTTGATTACTAGCCTTATGCATGCATGCGAACGGGTTTTATTCGGGACGAATAACGTAGAAAGCAGGTATACATAAGGCGGTTTGATCGCCAACAATATTCATTAACAAAGCCTAAAATATAAAAATAAAAAAGCCTTCTTTAAGAAGAAGACTTTTTCATGTAAACATAGCCATTCTCCTTATCTTTCAAGTTTTTAAAAAAACTTGCAGGAATTAGCACCTTTTCAATCGATTTTACGATTGATGGTTGCTGAGGCGTCATTGGGCCTTACCCTCGACCTCTCTTGATAAGAAATGATTTAATTTTCTTTCAACTCTACACTAAAGCATTTAGAAAAGTCAATCCTTTTTCAGTGTATTTTTACTAATCAATTTATTTTAAAGAAAATTTTGTTTGAGAGATAGCAAATAATCAACCTCAATTCATCCAATTCGAAATTTTTAAATTATTTTATCAATATAAGAGATGAGTAGAAAAATAAGACATTTAATTTCTACTATATTTGAATGGAAAACCTTTGAAATACTAGCATTAACGTGTTAGAATGGCTTTGTGAATTATCAAATCTCAGAAAAAAATATTATTCTTTTAAATATAAAGATATTTTCTATTTAATCGAATTTTTTTTAGAGACTGGATAATGAAATTTTTTTAACTTTTTAAATATGGTGATGGGGGTTTTTTTTCATGAAAAAGCCATTGAATGGTGAAAGACCTGTAAATCAGGGGTTTTATGGTCCGAACCTTGGCTATGTCATTGAGCTGTACGAAAACTTTTTACAAAATCCTGAATCAGTAGATCCAGAAATGAGAGCTTATTTCGATGCGACAGGGTCACCTGTTGTTGAAAATACAAGCACCCATAATGCAGGGACAAATGTTGCAGTTCCATCTGCTGATCAGTTAGAAAAAACTTTGGCGGCCATTCGCTTAGCTGATAACATCAGATTCTATGGCCACCGCGCAGCTGATATTTATCCATTAAAAAATCGTGATCCTGAAAATCAACTCTTTGATTTATCTGCTTATGGATTAACGGAGGCAGACTTACAGGCCATCCCTGCGCATCTAATTTGTACCGATGCGAAAATACCACTTAGAAACGGTCATGATGCGATTGAGTATCTGAGAAGTGTGTATATGGGAACGATTGCATTTGAATTTCACCATGTAGATGATGAAAATGAAAAAGATTGGCTGCGGAAAAAAGTCGAATCAAGTGATCTCAAACTTCATCTGCAAGCAGAAGAAAAAACAAAAGTTCTTAAAAGACTAACTGAAGTAGAAGAATTCGAAAAGTTCTTGCATAGAACATTTGTCGGTCAAAAGAGGTTTTCCATTGAAGGACTCGATTCTATTGTTCCATTACTGGACGAAATCGTTTCCGACTCAGTCTCTGCGGGTACGAAAACAATTAATATTGGTATGGCCCACCGTGGACGTCTGAACGTTCTTGCCCATGTACTAGGCAAGCCGTATGAGATGATTTTTGCAGAATTCCAGCACGCTCCTAATAAAGAGCTTGTACCTTCAGAAGGCTCTATTGGCATTAGCTATGGATGGACTGGGGACGTAAAATACCATCTTGGTATAGATAAAAAAATTAAAGATGATAATACAACTATTGCCCGTTTGACTCTTGCAAATAATCCGAGTCACCTTGAATTTGTAGGAGCAGTCGTTGAAGGATATACACGTGCAGCGCAAGATGAACGCACAAGCAAGGGCTATCCGAAGGAAGATTTCAAATCCGCCCTTTCAATCATTATTCATGGCGACGCAGCCTTCCCAGGTCAAGGAGTAGTAGCGGAAACGCTGAATCTTGGTCAATTAAAAGGTTATAACACGGGTGGATCCATCCACATCATTGCTAATAACACGATTGGGTTCACAACTGAATCCCATGATTCACGTTCTACTAGATATGCTAGTGATTTAGCAAAAGGCTATGAAATTCCAATCCTTCATGTAAATGCGAATGATCCGGAAGCATGCTTAGCTGCAGCAAGACTAGCATGTGAGTACAGAGAGAAATTCCAAAAGGATTTCTTAATCGATCTCATTGGCTATCGCAGGTTCGGTCATAATGAAATGGATGAACCGATGACAACAAATCCGTTAATGTATAAAATCATACATCAAGAATTAACGGTAAAAGAACTATATGCTGAAAAGCTTATTAATCAGGCAACTTTAACGAAGGAAACTGCCGCACAAATGGAAGCGGATACTATTAGTAAGCTAAAAGCTGCCTATGAAAAAGTACCTGATAAAAAGGTTAGTATGGAAGATATGGATCCGCCAGAAATCGTTGAGAAGGGCCTTCCAAAAATCGAAACAGCTGTTCCATTGGAAACATTAAAGCAAATCAACAATGAGCTGCTTGGTTTCCCAGAAAACTTCAATGTATTCAATAAGCTTGATAAAATTTTGAAACGCCGTTTGGATGCATTAGAAGGAGAAGCGAAAATTGACTGGGGACATGCGGAAACATTAGCTTACGCTTCCATTTTAAGTGACGGAACACCTATCCGCTTAACAGGTCAAGACTCAGAGCGGGGAACTTTTGCGCATCGTAATATCGTTTTACATGACAATGAAACAGGTAAATCATATTCACCACTTCATCAAATGTCGTCGGCGAAAGCTTCATTTGCGGTTCATAATAGCCCATTATCCGAGATGGCTGTCCTTGGCTTTGAATATGGGTATAATGTCTTCGCTCCTGAAACACTTGTTTTATGGGAAGCACAATTCGGAGACTTCGCAAACTCTGCCCAAGTCATGTTTGATCAATTCATTGCCGCTGGCCGTGCGAAGTGGGGACAAAAATCTGGACTAGTTATGCTTCTTCCACATGGGTATGAAGGACAAGGGCCAGAGCATTCAAGTGCTCGTTTAGAAAGATTCTTAACTTTAGCTGCTGAAAATAACTGGACGGTAGCAAACCTTTCATCATCAGCGCAATACTTCCATATTTTACGCAGACAGGCAGCTATTTTGAATCGTGAGGAAGTACGTCCACTTGTTATTATGTCGCCTAAGAGTCTGCTTCGCCATCAGCTTGTTTCTTCAAGCAGCCAAGATTTAAGTGCAGGGGAGTTCAAGCCAGTTCTTGAACAGCCAGGTCTTGGTTTGGAAGCAGATAAAGTGACTCGTTTAATTATGGCTTCTGGAAAAATGACCATTGACTTAGCGGAAAATCTGAAAAATATTGAAAATAAAGATTGGTTCCATATTGTTCGTCTAGAAGAGATTTATCCTTTCCCAATGGAAGCAATTAAAGATATTATTCAACGATATCCGAACTTGAAAGAAATTGTCTGGGTACAAGAAGAGCCTAAAAACATGGGGGCTTGGACCTTTGTTGAGCCTCGATTAAAAGAACTTGGCGGTCAAAATATTGAAGTATCTTATGCAGGAAGACGCCGTCGTTCAAGCCCATCAGAAGGGGATCCAGTCATTCATAAACATGAACAAGCACGCATCATTGAAGAAGCATTAACGGACAAGCATGAAGGGGGAAATTAAGGTGGCTGAAATTAGAGTACCTGAATTAGCGGAATCGATTACTGAAGGAACGATTGCCCAATGGCTCAAAAAGCCGGGCGAAATGGTTAATAAAGGGGATTACATTGTAGAATTAGAAACAGATAAGGTAAACGTTGAAATCATTTCTGATTTCACAGGTGTATTAAAGGAAGTAAAAGCGCAAGAAGGCGATAATGTGAATGTAGGGGAAACAATCGCTGTTATTGACGAGAGTGGGGAAGCGGGAGCAGCTCCAGTATCTGTCGCGGCACCTATTCAAGAAGCACCTGTTCAGGAACAATCTGCAAAGCCAGCTGATCAAAATATTCCTGCCGGGGCAGAGGCTAATGATAAACAACAGCGTCCGATTGCCTCACCAGCAGCAAGAAAAATGGCAAGGGAAAAAGGAATCGATTTAACGCAAATCCCAACTGTTGATCCTTTAGGAAGAGTACGTGCGCAAGACGTTTCTTCATTTAATCCACAGCAACAAGCGAGTGCTTTACCAACACCGCCAGCTCCTAAAGCGGCACCTGTTCCAATGCAGCAAGATGAAGGCAAAAGAGTTGAGCGTATTCGCATGACTCGCCGTCGTCAAACGATTGCTAACCGTCTTGTTGAGGTTCAGCAAACAGCGGCCATGCTGACAACGTTTAATGAAGTTGATATGACGAACGTAATGAATCTTCGTAAAAAACGCAAAGATAAATTCTTTGAAGAAAATGATGTGAAATTAGGCTTTATGTCCTTCTTCACAAAAGCCGTTGTTGCCGCACTTAAGAAAAATCAATTCTTAAATGCAGAAATTCAAGGCGATGAAATCGTCCTGAAGAAGTTTTACGACATCGGTGTTGCCGTTTCAACGGATGAAGGATTAGTCGTACCAGTTGTACGTGATGCCGACCGCAAAAACTTTGCAGAAATTGAGAAGGATATTATGGATCTTGCAGTGAAGGCAAGAAACAATAAATTATCTTTAAATGATCTTCAAGGCGGAACATTCACAATTACAAATGGTGGAACATTCGGCTCATTACTATCTACACCAATTTTAAACGGACCTCAAGTAGGTATTTTAGGCATGCATGCGATCAATTTACGTCCAGTTGCTATCGATGCAGAGCGTATGGAAAACCGTCCAATGATGTATATTGCTTTATCGTATGACCACCGAATCGTCGATGGAAAAGAAGCAGTTACGTTCTTAAAACGAGTAAAAGAATTAATCGAAGATCCAGAATCACTTCTATTTGAAGCTTAAAAACAAACAAAAGCAGAGTGAAGCTGAACTGCCCCGTAAAAGTTAGACACTAATCTAATTTTTACGGGGGTTTTTTTATGGCAAAATTAAAAGTTGAACAAAGAATCCAAGCGGTTGAACGATATGTAAATGGACATGAATCCAT
>NZ_WBOS01000006.1 GCF_008923245.1 Cytobacillus depressus | reverse complement strand
TCACTTTATCGCAGATTAACGGGCTGTAAGACTCCCACTTCAAGAGGTTGAAAAAGCAAAAGTTTCTAAGTGGGAGATCCAACAGCCCGTAAAGGCCCGATATGTTCAACTAACATTCAGTGGGGGAAAAAGCCCCCCACTGAACGAAGTTTCACTTTATATCATCATTATTTTTCAATCGTCCTTGCCAGCAAAGCACCAAAGACAAGCCCCCATACCGGTGCACTTATATGCAAGAAGGACACCCCTGACAACGTTACAATAAAGGCAGCCATTGCACTTAAGCGGTAACGGTTCTCGGAAAATCCCATTTGAATGCTGGAATGCAAAACACCAATCAGGGCAAATCCAGCTAACATTGAAACAAAGGCTTGGGGCAATGATTGAATAAACGGAACAATTTTCCACGCAAAAATGCCAAAAAGTAAAATGAAAATGCCTGAAACAATCGAAGCCATATACCTTTTTGAACGCGGACCTGAATCTGGTCCGGAACATATAGCTGTCATCATTCCGGCAATATTTGCACTCTGACCGCCGAAAAAACTTGTAATCACAGAAAATATCCCGCTTATGGAAATAATCTTTCGAATGGGCGGATCATAATCGGAGCTTTCTAGAGCACCTATTCCCGGGGCAGCATCATTACTCAAAATCAGCATGGCAAGAGGAAGCGCCACTGTCAGCAGCCCGATCCAAGTAAACTCAGGCATCTGCAGAGAGGGCAAAAAAAAGGCAATTTCCTTTGCCGTTTCCAGCTTCTCCGTTAGCAACAGCGCAATGAATGCCACTGCGACAGCAGCCAAAACCGGCGGGAACCGCTTCAAATATCTTGAACAAAGAAAGAAACTGATTACTGCAGCTCCGCCGACTAACGGCATGGCCTTAACAGCAGGAACCAACTGGGCCACATAACCGGTAACAAGCCCTCCCAACATTGCAGCAATAACCTCTTTTGGCACCCACTTCATAATCTTTGTAAAAAGACCTGACACCCCGATTAATAGGATAATTAATCCTGATAGTACGTAGCTGCCAATTAGCTGTGGGTAGGAAAATTGTGCGGTAACTGTGGCTAAAAAGGCAACCCCTGTGATGGAGTGCCCGCCCGTAATCGGGATTCTGTATAACAATGCCATAACTAACCCAAACAGCCCGCCAAAAAAATAGACAGCAAACATCCAGCTAATTGTCTGCTGATCTGTAAATCCTCCCGCAGCTGCTGCCTGCAGAATAATAATAGCTGGACCTGTCACAACCAATGTACTGGATATCAAACCGGATGAAATATTTTCCCCTGTTATATCTTGAAGAAGCTTACGACTTCTCAATTTCCCCTCTGGAACTGACTCACTTTGTCTTATTTTCGGCAAACCCACTTTACTCACTCCCGAACAATACTAATGTCACTAACTATCATGAGGGCAAAATCAATGAATTGTCAAATAATTAGAAATAGTACTAAACCATTTACTTGGCAAATCTAGTATATAAATGTACATTGAAAAAGGCCGTAGCTCTTAGATATTTAAGAGGTGCGGCCTTTTCAAGTAAGATACCCTGTTATTCTTTTGCGTCTCCTGATTTAAATAGGAAAAATGATATGACTCCCGAAAAAAGGGCGGCTCCGACTGAAATCCATACCCTTGTTTCATATTCAATATCTCCATAGTCCCTTTTAAGCATCCACATCGCAGCGGCTGCAACGATAAGCATAATTGGGATCACTAATGCTAACCTTCTCATCATTGAAATTTCCTTTCTCATTGTCACCATCTAATTGATCACTTGATAACCGATATATAAGGCCATTCCCCATATTTTATATACTTTGCATTAATTTTACTAATATGAAGTATATCACATAATTAGTTTTAGGCTGTTTCAAAATTCAAACTAAAATGGTTGTTTTATTGAAAATGAAGAATGGATATTAAAGTAAAAACAAGATTGCAACATTTTCAAACCCGTGATAACCTTTTTATGGAATCAACATGTCGTTATGTAAAGGGGTGAGCACTTTGAACGCCAAGGCATTTTTATTGGCTTTATTTACGGTTATCATTTGGGGATCTACTTTTCCTGCTATTCGCGCTAGTTTACTAGGTGGCTATTCTTCTGGCCATCTCGTACTCATTCGATATCTCATTGCCTCGTCTATCTTTATCCTTTATGCGCTTTGGCCGGGTGTGAAATTTAGCTTCCCTAAAAAGGCGGATCTCCTAAAAATCACCGTTCTTAGCTGGATTGGAATAAGTATTTATCACATTGGGGTCACTTTCGGGGAACAAACCGTATCAGCAGGTACAACAGGCATGATTATATGCTCCGCTCCTGTTTTCTCAGCCATTATTGCGGTAATCGTGCTTAAAGAACGACTTGGCCTATTCGGATGGATTGGATTAGGAATGGGGTTTACAGGGATTGCTATCATCACATTAGGAACAACTGGTTCTTCAGTGAATGCATCTCAAGGAGTACTATTATTGCTAATGTCAGCGATTGCCACATCGATATTCTTTGTTTATCAAAAGCCGCTTTTTAATCGCTATCGTCCGATTGAGCTAACAGCTTATTTTACATGGATTGGTACAATTCCTTTTCTTATTTTCTCGCCAGGTCTCTTTCAAGAAATTCAGCACGCCACATTGGAAGCACATTTATCAACAATTTATGTTGGTATCTTTCCTGCAGCGATTGGCTACGTAACTTGGGCAATTGCTCTTTCCATGGGAAAAGCAAGTTCTGTTACAAGCATGCTCTATATTGAACCAGTATTTGTTATCATAATTGCTTGGATCTGGCTTAACGAATGGCCGAGCACCGTGACCATTATTGGCGGAATGATTGCCATTTCTGGTGTTTTAGTCGTTAATCTTTTAGGAAAAAAACAGCGGCAGCCAACTTCCGAAAAAGTGGCTTAACAATAGTAAAAGCCAGGTCCTATACCTGGCTTTGTTTTTTGAAGGCCTTCATGAACTCTGCTTTTGCTGCCTTTAGACCCCTTTTTCCCTTTCAGGAATAACCGGCAATATGATATGTGATGGATATTCCTCATTATGGTAGATGATTTGCTTAGCAGTAATAAATTCCTCACTGTTAATCATAGACTCTCTGGTATTCAAATTAGCATCGAAACGCGGAAAGTTACTTGAGGAGATTTCTACTCTAATACGATGACCAGGCAGAAATACATTGCTTGTTGCCCATAGGTCTATCTCATATTGGATGATTTTAGCTTGAATCCCTTCTTCCTCTTTCTCTCCATTTCGATACTTGGCACGGACAATTCCATCTGTTAAATTATAGGCTGTTCCATCTGGTAAAACATCGATTAGCTTTGCCGTAAAATCAGTGTCCTTAGCATCTGTTTCTGCCCAAAGCCTTATCTTAATTGGCCCCGTTACTTCAAGCTCCTTTTGCAGAGGTTCAGACGTATAGACTAAAACATCCTCTCTTTCTTCAATCTTACATTGATTGCGAGGTCCCATTGTCTGAACTCCAGCAAATAATGTTCCACCTCCACTTGTCGGAACTGGGTTTGATGGGTCGTAGAGGTAAGTATCACATGTGTCATTAACTGGCTTTTCCATGCTTAATTTTCCATCACCAAAGCGTGTATTCGCGTTCCCTTCACTATGGAAATAATAAGGAGTATAGTTAGTTCGCGCTAATGGCCATTCATTTTCGTTTCGCCATTGATTGATCCCCATCACAAAAATCTGGATGGGTGCTTCTTGATCACTCACTGTCTCCTTGCCTTTTATCCATTTGTCAAACCAGCGAATATGCAGGTCTGTCAAATCCTCCTTCTGATCAATCCAGTCGCCAGAGGCATGGATGCCAAAATTTCGTTCCCCAAGCTGATTGCTGAAAACACCATGACCCCACGGACCAATGATCAATTTCTGACTTGAGTGGCCTTTCTTTTTTATTTCTGAATAATTCTGGATCGTCGGCTGTAAAAAGTTATCATACCATCCAGCTATATGTAAGGCAGGGATTTGGATATTCTCATATTCTTCTATAATGCTAGCACGATTCCAGTTGAATTCATTTGTGTCACTATCAAGCAAATCGAAGAAATAATTGGCCACTCCTAACTCTTTCAGTGGGGGCCATTTATTAATCGGCTTAAACCGATACCACTCCTCAATCTGATTGTAAAATTCAGCCGTTTTATCCATCATCGCTGCGAATTCTTCGGTATTACCGTATTTTCTTTTTAATTCATCTGGCGCGACTGATTCAAGTGCCCAAGTTTCAGATGAGCCGACAAGAAATTTTCCGTTGCTTTCAATGGAGTTGTTCCGCCAGTCCGACAAGGTCATCGCCGGAGCAATCGCCTTTAAGTGCGGTGGTTTTTCCGTTGCAGCTAATAATTGCGTAAAGCCATAGTAGGATAATCCAAACATTCCTACTTCACCGCTAGAATATGGCAAAGAGGCCGCCCACTCGACCGTATCATAACCATCCTCTGCCTCGTAGATAAATGGATAAAATTGGCCTTCAGAGGCAAACCTGCCTCTAACATCCTGAATAATGACGATGTAGCCATTTTGCACTAGGCGATTCGTATCCAAATACCGGTGAGAATAAAATGGCAAATCCTTATTATAAGGCAATCGTGTTAAAAGAACAGGAAACTTCCCCTCGATATTCGGCCGATAAATATCCGCATATAGTGTAACTCCATCACGCATTTGACAAGGAATATTTTTTTCTAATATAATCTGCTCAATTTTCATAAGAGCTCCTCCTTCTAACAATCTAGTAGCTTCTTTTTCTAGAAAAAATCCACCCAGTAATCATTTCTGGATGGATATAAAAAGTAATTATGCAGCCGTATTTTGCTGAAGCTTCACTTTCCTTTTCTTAGTAGGCGATAACTGTTTTTCCACAAATCCCATCACAATATCTGCAACAACTGCCATTAAAGCTGTTGGGATGGCCCCAGCCAGGATGATCGCTGTTCCATCTGTTGCATTCGTTCCGCGCAAAATAATATCACCTAACCCGCCAGCACCGATAAATGTCCCAATGGTCGCCACGCCAATTGTGATAACGAGAGCCATTCGCAGACCTGCCATAATGACGGACAATGCAAGCGGAAGCTCGACCATCCGCAGCACTTGAAACTTCGTCATCCCCATGGCTTTCCCTGATTCAAGCAGGGCGGGGTCAACATTCCTTATACCTGTATATGTGTTCTTTATAATTGGCAACAAGGAATAAAGAAATAGCGCAAATATGACTGTATTCGTACCGAGCCCCATCACAAGCATTAGGACGGCAAGCATCGCCAATGCTGGGATGGTTTGAATAATGTTTGCGAGCGAGATAACCCAGGTGCTTAACTTATGATGTCTTGCAATTAAAATGCCTACTGGAATCGCAACGATGGCAGCAAATAATACACCATAGACAGACATTAAAAAGTGACGATAAAACTGCTCCCACACATAGCCGGCATTTTGAGAATAATAGTGTAGTATCTCATGAATCGTTTCCAATTTCGTGACACCTCCTATTTTTCCTGTTCAAAGTAATGATGTTCCTCCAAAAACTCTTTCGCTACAATCGATGGTTCCTTCAATTCCCCATCTGCTTCATAGTTTAAATCCTGCATTTTTTCTGTCGTAATTTTTCCAGATAGCTTTTGCAGTATATCCTTTAACTTTGGATGCTTTCGTAAAATATCATTAGTGGCCACAAGCGATGAATCATATGGCGGGAAAAAGTGCTTGTCGTCCTTCAAAACTTTTAAATCAAATGCTTTAATTCTTCCATCTGTTGTATAGGCAAGTACGATATCCATTTTACCGTTAGCGGCTGCTTGGTACACTAACCCAATTTGCATCGGAAATGTTTTGCCGAATTCAAAGCCATACTCCTCGATAAACCCCTCATAGCCATCTCCTTCTCGTTTCAGCCAAGCGTTATCAACACCTAATTTTAAATCCGCAACAAAAGGCCGCAAATCTGAAACCGTTTCTAGATTATGCTTTTCCGCCATCTCCTTTGTCACAGTAAAGGCATAGGAATTCGCAAAGCCATAAGAGTCAAACCAAGTCTGATCAAAGCGCTCCTGGAATTCATGCTGGACAATTTTCAGCGCTTTTTCGGGATCATTAACTGGCTCCATTCCTAAAGCCCCAGCAAGATCTGTTCCTGTATACCTAGTAGCAGTAATATCCACATCCCCATTCATCATCGCTTTATGCTGCACAATAGAAGAACCGAGATTATTGACCATTTCTACTTTTGCATTTGTATAATGTTCAATCATTAGCCTAACGATATTGCCCATTATTTGGGATTCTGACGTCCCCATCGTCCCTACTGCAATCGAATCGTTACTTGTACCGCTTAAACCTGGTAACGAACAGCCGCTTACAAAAGTGGATAGCAGGACGATAAATGTCATAATTAATCGATTAAATTTCTTCATCTAAATGTCCCCTTTCTAAGCAGCTTCCTTCATCTTCATGATTCCTTTAGGAGTTACCCACTCCTCAATCCTCCCTAAAAGAAGATCCGTTAATAATGCTAGAATTGTTACTGGTATCGCTCCTGCAATAATGAATTCTGGCTGATATAAATTTAGACCGCTAAAAATATAATCACCTAGTCCGCCAGCACCAATATAGGATGCCAGCGTTGCCCATCCGATCAAATAAACAGTGGATAACCGGATTCCCGCCATGATGACAGGAATCGCAAGCGGCAATTCCACATACCGAATTCTTTCCCACCCAGTCATACCCATCCCGCGGCCAGCTTCAAGCAAGCTTCTTTTCACACCTTGAACTCCTGTATACGTGTTTCTCAAGATAGGTAGGACTGAATAGAAAAACAAAGCAATAATGGCTGGGACTTTACCCACACCTAGAATAGGAATAAAAAAAGCGAGAATAGCAAAGCTAGGAAATGTTTGGATGACTCCTAATACTCCCATTACTGCACCTGCCAATTTCGGGACACGAGTAAGGGCAATTCCAAGCGGAACGGCTATCAATATTCCTAAAGCTGCAGCAATTAACGAAATATATAAATGCTCCCATGTTTTAAACAGCATTTCAGAACCATAACTATGAAAAAATGTAAAAATATCTCCCAAAGCTTTTCCCTCCTTTTATACAGATTGGGATAAGTCATCTTCTCCCCAAATAGAGTCATAGACAATATCTACAAGACTAGCTCTCGTTACAATTCCAACAAGCCGCTTCTGATTGTCTACAACGGGAACATATTTCATTCCTTTTTTCAGGATTTTACGAACGGTATCTCGAACAAGTGTATCTTGATTGACAGTTAAGAGATTTGTTTCAAAGACGTCAGAAACAAAGCTTGCTTTCCTGCGGTTTTGATCAATCATTTCGACATCAATATATCCCCTGAGTTCACGTTTTTCATTAATAATAAGCAAGGAGTCAACGCGATGATACTTCATCAGCTGTATGGCCTCTGATAAAGAGCGATCCCTTGAAATCGTAATCGGATTAGGATTCATAATTTGTTTAACGGTTTGTATGTTTGGCCTTGCCTGTACTAACCGTTCTTTTCCGATAAACTCCTCGACAAACTCATTTACCGGATTAAGCAGAATTTCGTCAGGTGTCCCACATTGGACTAATTGTCCGTTACGCATGATCACAATTTTATCAGCGAGCTTCAGTGCTTCATCCATATCATGGGTGACAAACACAATCGTTTTTCCTAGTTTTTTTTGTAATTTCTTAAATTCTTCCTGTAAGGAATCTCGAGTGATTGGATCTAGGGCTCCAAATGGTTCATCCATTAAAATCAAAGGCTGATCAGCGGCAAGGGCCCGTAAAACCCCAATTCGCTGTTGCTGCCCCCCACTTAGTTCATGTGGAAATCTGTCTAAATAATCTGGAGTCATGTCCACAAGCTCTAATAATTCCCTTGCCCGAGAACGGCGTTTTTCCTCTGGCCATTTTAATAATTTGGGGACGAGCGAAATATTTTCTTGAATCGTCATATGCGGAAACAAACCTATTTGCTGGATAACATAGCCAATCTCTCGTCTAAGCTGGACAGGATCTTTGTCCATAATATTCTCTCCATCAATATAGATGCTTCCTTCAGACGGCTCGATTAAGCGGTTTATCATTTTCATCGTAGTGGTTTTTCCACAGCCGCTCGGGCCAATAAATACAATAAACTCTCCTTTTTTAAAGTCTAAGCATAAATCGCTTACTGCTTTTTTCCCTCCTTTATAAGTTTTTGAAACATGATCAAATTTCAGCATTTAACGCACCTCCAAATAATTAAATGAGATTGTAGCTTTTTTGTGAAATATTCAAAAAATTTCGTTACTCTTCTATTATATTGTGAACTTTGTAAAATAAAAAGTTTATAAACTGTACGTATTGCACGATATTTGCACGTATTAATACCTGACCAATACTGATAATCTATTTTTCTTAATAATGCTCCAATATCTTCCCTTATACTGCCTGATCCTCATTTACCGATTTAAGAAAAATATGTTACAGTGACTATGTAAGTTAGCGATTGGAAGGATGATCGTTATGGTGGAAAAGTCTCTTTTAAAAATCAAGCATATTGAAGATCAATTTATCGAAAAAATAGCAGAAAATATGCATGCATACGGTGTTTCCTCGACAGTTGGACGTGTACTCGGAATTATTTATATAAATAGAAAGCCGATGACCCTCGACGAATTATCGGCTGAAACAGGGATGAGTAAAACCCGAATGAGTCAAGTTGTTCGAGAAATGGTCGATCTGAATATTGCCGATAAGGTTTTTGAAAAAGGAGTCCGGAAAGATTTATATAATGTAGAACAGGATTATTACCAAACCTTTATTTCTTTGTTTACTTCAAACTGGCGGAAAACAATCAATAGGAACAAATCATTCGAGAAAAAGCTTTCTGTCGAATTAAATGACATACTCGAAAATAGCGTAATCGATGATGAGACAGAGCAAAAAATAAATACTCTGCTGAAAGAAACGAAGGAATGGCTTGATTACTACCAATGGCTTAGCCGCTTAGTAGAATTCTTTGATAGCGGGGAAATCTTTAAACATGTTCCAAAGCCATAGCCATGCAAAATAATGAATACCGCAAAAAAGAAAATGAAACCACTCATTTTCTTTTTTTTATTTTTTTGTATAACTTAATCATCGTCGGACTTTGGTAATGGGTCATGGTTGGTGTTTTTTGATGATGACAGCTAAAACGAACCTCATAAACACTTATGGTTAGCGTTTTTCGATGGTGGCTTCTAAAACGACCTTCATGAACGGGGCATAGGTAGCATTTTTCGATAAAGGATCTAAATCGCTTGTCATGAGTTGTTCATACACAGTAAACGCTCCGAATATTATGGAATTAATGTCACTAAAATGGGAGGATTTAAAAAAATGCGTAAAAATGTCATCATCACTTGTGCCATTACTGGAGCCGGAGATACGACAAAGAAAAGTCCCTATGTCCCTATTACGCCTGAGGAAATTGCTAATTCAGCTATTGAAGCAGCTAAAGCTGGCGCGGCGATTGCTCACATTCATGTCCGCGATCCGCAAACTGGTCAGATCAGCCATGATCTGGACCTTTTTCAAGAAGTAGTAGAAAGGGTACGAGAGGCTGATCCGGATGTTGTTCTTAATATTACTGCTGGAGGGGGCGGCGATTGGATCCCTAGTGAACAAAATCCAATCGTAGGTGGACCGGGAACAGATATGCAGACACCTCAGGAACGTCATGAACCAGTTGGACTACTATTGCCCGAGATTTGTACACTCGATTGTGGAAGTATGAATTTTGGTGATCAGCTTTACATTAGTCCAACAGAATGGCTTCGTGAACAGGCACGTCTTATTCAGCAAAGCGGGGTTAAGCCTGAACTAGAATGCTTTGATACTGGACATTTGCGTTTCGCTAAACAATTGATTGATGAAGGGCTAATTGACGGGGATCCATTGTTCCAGTTCTGTCTTGGCATTCCGTGGGGGGCAGATGCAGATGTTGAAACGATTCTATATATGAAAGATAAACTACCGGAAAATGCACATTGGTCAGCTTTTGGAATTGGAAGGATGCAGTTGCCAATCGCGATACAGTCAATACTGCTTGGCGGAAATATTCGTGTAGGGCTTGAGGATAATTTATATCTTGATAAAGGGGTGTTAGCAACGAACGCCCAATTAGTGGATAAGGTTGTATCTACCTTAAATATTCTCGGAGTAGATCCGATGACCCCTCAAGAAGCAAGAGAACATTTAGGTTTAAAAAATCCGAATGGAAACGCAGAAACACATGGCTAACAAAACAATCAAGAAAATCACGGTAGTTGGTACAGGTGTCATTGGGAATGGCTGGATAGCCAGATTTCTCGCTAATGGATTGGATGTAATTGCTACAGATCCGGCCAAAGATGCCGAAATTCGTACGCGTAAAATGATTGATCAAGTTTGGCCAACTTTAGAAAAACAGGGTCTAGCTGAAGGAGCCTCAAAAGCACGCCTAAAGTTTGAGCCTGATGTAGCAAAAGCTGTCATGGATGCTGATCTTATTCAAGAAAATGTACCTGAACGAGAGGATTTAAAAAGAAAGGTTTTATCTGAAATTGCTCGGTACGCAAAGCTAGACGCGATTATTGCATCAAGTACATCGGGATTAAAGCCAAGCACTCTTCAGCATGACTGCCTCCATCCGGAAAGAGTCATTGTTGCCCATCCATTCAATCCTGTTTACTTAATCCCACTCGTTGAGCTTGTCGGCGGGGAAAAAACATCAAAAGAAACGATGAAAATAGCGAATGAATTCTACCAGTCTATTTTTATGAAACCGTTACTGATCTCGACTGAAATTGAAGGCCATATCGCTGACAGACTGATGGAAGCCATTTGGCGAGAAGCCCTCCATCTTGTCAATGATGGCGTAGCAACGACCGAAGAAATAGATGCAGCCATTGTCTATGGTCCGGGGTTACGATGGGCACTTATGGGTCCCTTCTTAACATTACATCTCGCTGGTGGCGAACAAGGAATGAAGCATATGCTGGAACAATTTGGCCCTGCATTGAAACTTCCCTGGACGAAACTAGTAGCACCCGAGCTAACAGAAACGCTTAAAAGTAAAGTCATTGATGGGTGCGAACAACAAACAACCGGATCAACTATTGCTGAATACGAGCAAAGGCGTGATGATTTCCTCATCGAACTGATGCAATTACTGAAAAAATACTGGCCTGATACTAAGGTAATTGGAAATAAATATTGAACTTTTTTAAAACGAATCGACCCATTTTTCTATAGTCGGAGGTTCCAAGATGAGCACTAATGCTAACCAGCTTTTATTAGAAAATGTTCGTAAAGAATGGATTGACTATAATGGACATATGACAGATGCTGCCTATGCCATCGTATTTAGTAAAGCCGTTGACCAATTTATGATTGAGCTCGGAATAGATTCAAACTTTCGTGGAGAATACCAATATTCGATATACACTTTAGAAACACATTTATGCTATTTAAAGGAAGCTTGCCAAGGACAAAGACTTTTCATCACCATACAGCTGCTGGATTTTGATTCGAGACGATTGCATGTTTTTTTCGTTATGGAAAATGAGGATGGTGAGCGACTTGCAACGAGTGAACAAATGCTAATGGGGATTGACATGAATAAAGGTCTCCCTGCTCCATTTCCTCAGAAGATTCTATCAAAAATTGAGGAGTTGTCAAAAGAACAGTTAATTCTCCCAAAACCTAAAGAAGCTGGCAGTAAAATAGGAATACGAAGAAAATAAAAAGAAATGTCTGCCACATCATGTTGGAAGAGGCAGACATTTCCTTTATTTCATCGTTTCTTGAGAAGAATAATCCTCTCGGCCACTTTTAGCCATTGAGAGAAATGCGGTCATCAAGGCAATAATGATGAACACGCCGCCAATTATTGGGTTTAGTTCCACAGAGGCCTGCTCAATCACAATGCCTCCAATCATTGAGCCTAAAGCAATCCCTGTATGAACAGCAGAATTATTTAAGGTTTGCTGAATATCAGAGGCTTCAGGCGATAGTTCAATTAGAAAGCTTTGCATGGCTGGTGTGATCGCCCAGCTTAGCATGCTATAAATCACTAATAAGATTAAGAAAACAGGTAAAGAAAAAGTCGTAATCGGAATTAAAAACATAGAAACACCGAAGATAGAAATGACGGATAGAATCGTCGTCTTTGGACCAAAACGATCAGCCAGCATGCCTCCAATTCCTCCACCAGCTACCGCTGCAACCCCGAAAATTAAATAAACGATACTTACCCACGTGCCATCCAATCCCATTTTCATTTTTAAAAATGGAGTCAAATAGCCATAAAACGTTAAATACCCTGCGAGAAAAATAATGGATGTTAGCTGGGCGAATAATATTTTTCGGTTTTTCAAAGTGCGTAGCAGCATCCCAATGGGGATCGCTGGCTTCGGTGGGATGCTTCCTAAGAAGAAATGCACTCCCGCCATCGAAATAATCGTCAGGATGGAGATCAACACAAAAGGAGCACGCCAGCCAAATGCGTTACCGAGCATAAGTCCAATTGGAATTCCTAGTACAAGGGAGGCGCCAACCCCCATGAAAACTACTGAAAGGGCTCTAGCACGATATTTCTCATCTACAAGGCTAGGCACCATCGTTAAGCATAAAGCAATAAGCAATGAACCGCTTGATGCCGAAATAATACGACCTACTAATAAAATACTATAATTTATACTAAATACAGCAATGACATTCCCCAATAAAAATACGGCTAAAGTAATTAAGGTTAGCCGTTTGCGATCCACTTTTTGAGTCACCGTTAACAAAATAGGCGCAGCTATTGCAAATGCCAACGAAAAGACTGTCATCAGGAAGCCGGCCTGGCCAAGACTTACCTCTAAATCATTCGCCACTAAATCAAGTAATCCACCTATAATTAATTCCACCATCCCGACAACAAACGAGACAATGGCCAATAAATACACACGTTTATTCATAAAGAAAGACCTCCTAAAGTACCTTTCCCATGTTAACGATTAATTTGGCATAATACAAGAGGGAATTCCAAGAATATTTATTGATGAATTTTTTTGGATTTTCACTTTTTAGCATTTAAAGGATTAGCCTTTTTAATTTATATACTTTTTATACTTGATATATTTTTTATATCATATATACTGGATATAAAGGTTGGTGATTCTTATTAACGTCTGTCCCTATTTAGAATATTCTTTTCAAATATTAGGGAAAAAGTGGAATGGATTAATCATTCATTACTTATCACTTTGCCCAAACAACTCAGCACGATTTTCGGATATAAAAAGGGATCTTTCAGACATCACTCCAAGAGCCCTATCCCAAAAACTGTCTGAATTAGTGGAGTACGGTCTAATCGAAAAAAAAGTAATAGCTGAAACCCCGGTAACGATTATTTATGAACTGACAGAAAAGGGGCGCTCCTTAACTGCCGCCCTTGAACCCATCCAAAAATGGGCTTTGCAATTTAAAAATGAATAAGGAAATGGGGAGATATTCATGAGCAAAAATAATATGATATGTGATTTAACGACTGGCATTTGTGGAGAAGCTGGCGAAGAAGAAATGCAAATGATTGATTTAAATCTTCCGCAAAAAAAGATTCAACTTTACTATGTAACAGACCCGATCTGCTCTCATTGCTGGGCACTTGAGCCTGTTTTAAGAAGATTTGAAATGCAGTATGGCCAGTATATTGAACTTCATACTGTCATGGGCGGGCTGCTTGAAAGCTGGGATGGATTTGCTGATGTGAAAAATGGAATTAGCAGCCCCGCAGATGTTGCTGGACACTGGAGAGAAGTCGGTGAACATTCCCGGATGCCGATTGACGGATCATTATGGCTGACGAATCCAGTTCATTCCTCCTATACCCCATCACGAGTATTTAAAGTTATTCAGCAGCAGGATGAAAATTTAGCAAAGGCTTTCTTGCGCCGAGCAAGAGAAGCGGTTTTTGCCTTTAATCAAACGATTTCAGATGAGGAAGTTCTAATTGACCTTGTAAATCAAATCGGTCTTGACGGAAAAATAATCGTAAAGGAAGCGAACTCGTCAGTTGGTCAGCAACTGTTAGATCAAGACTTCGCTCTCGCTAGGTCACTCGGAGTACGCGGATTTCCTACAATCATTATGGTAAACGAGGAGAACAAAGGGGTAAAGATTGTTGGGGCAAGGCCGTTAGAATACTATGTGAAGGGACTGGAACAATCCCTCTCTATCGACAGCCTTCAAGCAAAATCGCTCCCTTTATTCGGAAGCCTGCTTGAACAAGAGACTCTTTTATTCTCTAAAGAAATTGAGGTTATGTATGATCTTGAACAAAATGAAGTCAAAACCTTTGTAGAAAAAGAGCTTTCTCCGAATGAGTATGTAGCTAAGGAAATTCTTGGGGAAATATATTTTGAGAAAAAATAAGAATACGGAAGCCTCGATTGGCTAAAACAACTATATCGAGGCTTCTATATTTCCTTTATTCTATTTTTTATTTTCCGTTTTCAGCCATTCACGCCCAAAATCAACAAGCAGCCTTTGTCTCATGAACTTACTTGTCGCCAACCCTACTTTCGAACAATTTATTGAATAGCTCTCTTCAAACTCTTTCCCTAAAGCTTCGAATGGATCGGCATCGTATAAAATCTCTTCATACGTTTTCCAGACACGTTCATTATTTTCAAATAAGGCAGATCCTTTTTGAACCTTTTTCCGATTAACGATTGCATGTTCTGCCAAATGCAACGAAGTATTGCTATCATGCTGTACACCAAGTAATAAAACATACCCATCTAATTCATAAATTTTTGCTAATGGGGACGATAGACCAAATCCTTCTTCTAAAGACTGCTCAGATAGTATGTACCCTGCATGTTTTCCCCAAGCTGCAAATGAATACATGGGGTGCAAGCTTCTTTTTACTTCTGGGAAGGTTCTGAACGTTTCAACAGTTTTCCCCATTCCTCTTGAAGGTGTAATTTGAGGATCATAGGCAGGCATCTCTTCACGAATCGTGGACCACCATTCCTCCGGTACGGGCGGCCTTTGCCATTCGGATGGATCGGAAAGATCTCCCGTTTGCGTAGGCATCACAATGGTTCCTTCTTCCCCAACTGTATCCATTAAAGCTTGAACAACGGCTACAGGTCCGCCACAAACCCAGCCGAGTGAGCTTAAGGACGAATGGACTATGACAACCATTCCCTTTTTTAGGCCAAGACTCACCAGATCTCTTCGCAAACTAGTTCTTGTATTAGGTGTTTCTAATTGATTAATTACGCTAGCTTCACTCATCGCTTTCTCCCCACTCTTGTTCTAAAATGGCATAATAATATTCATCCCACCATTCATTCCCCTTGGGGATGCACTTCTTGAAGTAGCCTTCTCTTCTCATGCCTATTTTCTCCATTACCCGATAGGATGGAGTATTTTCAGGCTGACATGTTGCTACGATTCTATGTAACTTCATTTTCTCAAAGCCAAACTTCAACATCGCTTTTGCTGCCTCTGAAGCATATCCTTTATTCTGGTAATCTGGATTAAACACCCAGCCGATCTCATACGTATGCTCCCCAAAGTATTTTTCCAACACCATATGACCGATTAGGATCTTTTCATCCTTTACAATTACCGGAAACTTTTCAGCTTTTTTACCGATATTTTTCATAATAAACTCTTTTGCATCCTCTTCCGAAAAGACCTCTTCGGGTATATATTTCATCACAGTAGTATCTGATGTATACTTGTATACTGCATGCCAATCTTTAAACTCAAAATCTCGTATAATTAATCGGTCTGTCTCAATGAACATTAAATAACCCTCTATCATTCATTATTTAATTGACCATGTTTTTGCTGCATTTGCTGTAAATATTCTGCAGATTTCCCTTTTGGGATACTAAGACTTTTCCAATTTTGATTTTTTAATTGTTTGCCGATATAAACGATTTGGCCTACATGATAGGCGTAATGAGCAACTTGCCTTTCAATCGCTTCAATGACGAAATGACCTTCACCGCGAATATACACCTTCTTCATTAGATCCTGTTCAGTTAAATTCTTTAAAGTTCCTATAAAGATATCCCAGCCTTTATCCCAGATTTCAATTAATCCAGCTATAGAAGAAATATCATCAATAAATTCCTGTTCACGGTTTCTATCAGGCTTCTCTCCATCCGAAATTAAAAAATCCGACCATCTAGATACCATGTTTCCGCTTACATGTTTAACAATAATAGCAATACTATTCGACTCTTCATTAAAAGCCCAATGTATGTCTTCTTCAGATAGTTGACTAATTGTCTTATCCCCGAGCTCTTTCATACTTAAAAAGCGTTCTATGACAATTCTTAAATACTCTTTTTCAAAGCTCATTATTCATCCTCCAAAAGGAATTATTTAAATTATTTATTAATTCATTCTATACCAAAGCGACTATTTATGCACTTTAATAGAAGTGTATAAATCTAATTACCTAGTTATTGTTCGCTTTTTATCATATTATTCTTTAGAGCCGCTCTTTTCGTTACTACATACTTACATATGTGTATTTTCCTGATTGATGCAAATCAGCTAGTATTACTTCATCCCTAGTCCTCCTATTGAACCTTCCTATTAAATAATTTATTATTATTACAATTGGGACCTTTTGCAACACTGTTAAACTAGAAATAATGTTTACAAGCCCACCATCCATGCTAAATTTCCCAAAGAACAGATATTTATATAGATAAAAAAGCAGTTTGAGCGATAAAGGGGAAGAACAGATGATGCATACACGAACTACTAAATTAAAGTTAACAACTTTCCTCATTTATTTGATTTTCACTGCGGTGCCATCCTTATTGATTAGCTTCGTATTGACTGAACAAGAAATGAAGGACTATGAAGAAGAGTATATTGATAAAGCACATTGGAGTGCTAATCTTCAAGCAAAAAACATTGATAATTTTATCGGGGAAACGATTGGACGTCTTGAAATGCTGGCGACATTAATAAAGGTTCAACATTATAATCTAAACAATGTAGAGGAAATTTTAAAAGAAACACATAAGACAGATGATCGCTTTTCTGGATTTTATTGGACAAATGCTAAAGGGGATATCTTAATTAGTTCAACTTCACCATATACCTTAGTAAATATTGGTGATCGCGCTTTTTTTAATGAAGCCATTACGAAGAAGAAGACGAGTGTTTCTAACGCGCTTATAAGTCGTGTCACAGGAAACTCTATCTTTTCACTCGCCAGCCCTGTTATCACAAATGATCATTTGCTGGGTGTGCTTCTTACTAATGTAAGTTTAGATGAATTAGAAAAAAGTATCGAAACTTTAATAACTAACGAAAGAATTACGATAACGGATCAACAAGGAGAAACCATCGTTCAAGCGGGTTCCGTCGATCCAGATCACTCACTGATAACTTATGATCTGAAATTAGAGCATATTCCATGGACCGTAACAGCAGGTGTGAGCTTTGAAGATCAGCAATTGAGACAAAAAACGTTTCTTTACTACTTATTTTCCATTTTCGTAATCACAAATATTCTCCTTCTATTAATTTATAATGCACGTTTAAAATGGAAAGGGAAATTAGAACGCGAGCAGTTTGAATACCAAAAAATGGAGATGATTGGGAATCTCGCAGCAAGTACTGCTCATGAAATAAGAAATCCTCTGACAGGTATTAGCGGACTTGTCAAACTATTAAGTGAAGAATATCACGATAAAAAAGCACAATATTATTTTGATGTCATTCAAAATGAAATCATTCGAATTAATGCCATTGTAAGTGAACTGCTTTTTCTTGGCCGGCCCACAGCATACACATTAAATACATATAATATGAATGAAATCTTAAAAGAGATTGAACCGATTTTGCAATCTGAAGCGAATTACATGAATATCGATCTATCTATCTCCTATTCAAAAGATGACGTTACTATTTCTTGTGTGAAGGATCATGTCAAACAAGTCATTCTCAACTTGAGCAAGAATTCCTTACATGCTATGCCTGACGGCGGCCTTCTTTCTATTTCAATTGAAAACCATTCAGCTTGTTGCTTTATTATCGTAAAAGATACCGGGATTGGAATTCCAAAAGATGAACTTAGTAAAATATTCAATCCGTTTTTCACAAAGAAAAAAGACGGATCAGGGATCGGGTTAACTGTCTGTAAGCGAATCATTGACTCCTATCATGGGAACATCTCTATTCAAAGCACACCAGGCATCGGAACACAAGTGGAAATTCAAATTCCTACGTTCAAGGACGATGCACCAAAGGTTAAGGAAGATTCTTGCGCTTCTTAATCTTATGTGAAGGAAAATACATGCATATAGAGAATGATATATTAAACCAATCACAATGGAACAATGCCTTTGCCAAATGACTATCAATTAGGCCATCCTCTTATTCTGCCATTCCGTTAACAAAGATGAGGACGGCCTAAGTACAGGAGGATCTCGTTTTGAAAAATTTATTTTTTATTTTACTTACCTCTATAAGAGTCGTCATGTTCATATTGTTAAGCAGTTACTTTTTTCAACTTGTAGATCCTCATGAAACTTGGAAGCTTGCATATATTATTTGTGCGATGATTCTTTTTGTTGGGAATCATCTTCTACAAATCTCCATAGAAAATGCGAGAGTAAGAGTATTCTGTACAGCGATTGATATGCTGCTGAGTACAGGGTTTGGCGCATTATTTCCGTCAAGCTCTAATTTATATTTAATATTTTTTGGTGTGATTTCAACAACGGTCTTCCTGTTTTTCTCCAATCGTCGGATTTTAAAATGGTTTTCAGTTGCCTTCTTCCTTGTTTGGGCTGTGATTAGCCTTCAAAGGTATTATTTATTAGGCACATTTTCATTATCTGATAATGTATTAAATATGATGTTTATTGTTTATGGGGCAATTGTAGGAAGCCTAATCCGCCATTTACAGACCGCTAGAGAAACGATTGACAGTCAATTTCAGCAGTTGAATGACTCTCATGACGCCCTTAAAGATGCCCATCAGCAGTTAAGTGAATATTCGAAGCAAGTAGAGCAATTAACCGTTATTCGCGAACGAAATCAAATTGCACGTGAGATTCATGATACAGTCGGTCATAAAATGACAGCCTTGCTCGTTCAGCTCCAATTGGCCAATGAAATGGTAGCGGTTGATCCTGAAAAAAGCAAAGCTATTTTGCATACATGTGAGAAATTGACGCGAGACTCTCTTCATGAAATTCGTCTCTCTGTCCGCACTTTGAAAGAGGAGGAGCAGATGAACGTCTCATTTTTGCATGTATTACGTGATATAATGGATGTATTTTCAAATTTAACCGGACTGGAAACGAATTTAGAATTCATCGGTGATCCAACATCTGTCCCCCTTTCCCTACAGCCAACGATCAAAAGAATTATCCAAGAAGCTTTAACGAATGCGAAGCGTCATGGTTCCGCTAATTTATGCCACATATCCATGCAGATTTCGCAAGATTCTGTCCATATTGAACTGGAGGATAACGGGAAAGGAACTGAAAATGTTGTGCCAAGCTTTGGACTAATTAATATGAAGGAACGGGTGCTCGAGCACGGAGGAAATGTGCAATTTAAAAGCTCGGCAGGAAAAGGGTTCGCGATTTCAATTTCTTTTCCGCTTAAACGTGTTCAATGGAGCTCCCATGAGGTGATGAAATGATCAAGGTCATGATTGTAGATGATCAGCCGTTAATAAGGGAAGGATTAGGTTCATTATTAAACCTTCGGGAGGGAATTGAGGTCATTGGTTCTGCAGTCGACGGAGCCGATGCATTGAAAAAAGCTTTAGCTCTCATGCCCGATATCGTCTTAATGGATATTCGGATGCCTAATGTGAATGGCGTTGAAGGAACAAGGCGATTAAGGGAAAAAGCCCCGCAAATCAAGGTGCTAATGTTAACAACCTTTAGTGACAGTGAATACATATTTGACGCTTTAGAAGAAGGAGCAAGCGGGTATTTATTAAAAGATATGTCAACTGACACGATCGTTCAGGCGATATTAACTGTTCATCATGGTGGCGTTGTCCTGCCGAAGGATTTTACCACAGACGTGTTAACAGAGTTAAGAATGAGGCAAATGAAGGAAGAGCGGAGCTCCGATCATCTCCCACCCTCTTCCCTTAGTGAATTGACGAGCCGTGAGCTAGAAGTATTACGCCTGCTTGGGCAAGGTCTAAATAATAAAGAAATTGCTGATCGCCTATTCATTACAGAAGGAACAGTGAAGAATCATGTTTCGAATATTATTCAGAAGCTTGAGCTTAGAGATCGTACACAGGCAGCTATTTTCGCCGTTCGTTACGGCATTACAACCTTTTAACTTTATTCAGCAATGTTTGTTGCGACGAAAGTGTAGCGGCAGGAGCAGAAGTTCCCCACCTTTTTAGGTGGAGAATTTAATGCAAATAGGGATACAATTCTGCAGGATTTAAACTTGGCTGAATAAAGTAAAGCCTCCGGCGGATGCCTCAGATTTTTATCGAACGCGCTCAGGTAAATCTGGGCGCAAATACGCCAAGGCGAATTTGATTATGACTTTTTGCATAGAGGAGCATGAACAACGGCATATGGATGCCGTTTTTTTGTGGCAAAAATTCTATCGCCAGCTAGATGGATGATTTGCCGCTTCCGAATAGAATGAAGATAGTTAAAGGAGGCGGATGCAAGTGCTAACACTGTCGAATGTAAAAAAGAGGTTCGGTGAACATGAAGTGGTGAAAGGAATTACTCTGAACATTGAAAAAGGAGAGGCTTTCGGCTTACTTGGACCGAACGGGGCTGGAAAATCAACAACCATCTCCATGATTTGCGGACTCATTCCCTATCAGGAAGGCGATATTTTCGTCGATGGCCTCTCTGTTAAAAACAATCCACAATTAGTTAAAAAGAAAATTGGGGTTGTCCCTCAGGATATCGCTCTTTATCCGACGATGTCTGCGATCGATAATTTAATTTTTTGGGGCAGAATGTACGGTTTAAAAAACAAAGAAGCAAAAACTCGAGCGAAGGAAGTACTCGAATTAGTTGGGCTTACCGACCGGGCGAAGGATAAAATCGCAACGTTTTCAGGCGGGATGAAAAGGCGCATTAATATTGGGGCTGCTTTAATGCATAAGCCTGAGCTGCTTATAATGGATGAGCCGACGGTTGGCATTGATCCGCAGTCAAGAAACCATATTTTAGAGACGGTAAAAAGCTTAAATGAACAAGGAATGACGGTTATTTATACAAGTCATTATATGGAAGAGGTCGAATTTCTCTGCAAGCGGATTGCCATTATTGATCATGGTCAATTAATTGCCAGTGGATCGAAAAAAGAGCTGTGCAGCCGTATTTCCGGAGGTACAGTGCTTCAGCTTTTGGCAGATCAAGTAAAACCTAAGTTTTTGGAGCAGCTAAAAGCTCTAGAAGAGGTTGAAAATGTAAAGGTCGATCAAGAGACAAACATTGAAGTTATTTTGCAAAATAATAAAGATTTGCTGGCTGATATTGTTCTGCTTTCGAATAAGTCGGGTATAAAGCTGCAGCAAATTCAGCTTCGGGAGCCAAATTTAGAGACATTGTTCTTACAATTAACTGGACGCACGTTACGGGATTAGAGGTGAATAGAATGAAAATGTTCATGATTGCAGCGAAGGATTTAAAGCTTCGATTAAAAGATAAAAAAGCCCTTCTCATGATGATCTTCATGCCTATCCTTTTGACAGCTATACTAGGATCAGCCCTCAAAGGAGTGATGGGTGATAGCGAAATGCCTAAAATGATTTTAGGTGTTTATGCTGGGGATGACGGTGCTTTAGCAAAAACATTTATTAATGATGTTTTGTCTAATGAATTGAGTGACTCCTTAACTATTCAACAAGCCACTTCCCAAAATGAACTGCAAATATGGATCGAAAAGGAACAGGTAGAAGTAGGAATCATAATTCCGAGCAAATGGGAAGAGAGTTTCACTAATGACACAAGTAGCCCCGTCTTGATTCTACCTGTCGCAGGAAAGGACTTGGATGCGGCCTTTGTTCAGCAAATAACAGAATCCTTTGCCCAGACGGCGCAAACAATCACTCTGTCAACAAAGGAAATAATGACTGATTTAGCGGTTGCTGCCGCTGCAAATGGCAGTCTATTTCAGCCAGAAATGGTACAAAAAGACCTTCTGGAAAACATGAATAAGGTTTTCCAGATTCAACAGGATGTCGTTCAAGATTTACCAGTTGGTGAAAAGGATGTGTCTTCGATGCAGTACTATGCTGCTGCAATGGCTGCGATGTTCCTATTATTTAATGCCATGCACGGAGGAAAGTCTTTTCATCAAGAACGAAATACAAACACATTAGCAAGATTGATGATGACGCAAGCAAGCAGCAGATCCATTTTATTAGGAAAATTTCTAGGCACATTATTTTTTGCCTTCTTCCAATTTCTTATTTTCATGGCGGCGACTCATTTCGTGTTGGGCGTTAGCTGGGGAACTAATCTTCTGCAAATGATCTTTATCGCTTTTATTTATAGCTTTGCCGTATCAGGACTATCCATGGTTGTGGCGGCTTTCACATCGAGCGAAAAGATGGCCGATACACTTGGCGGAATTGGTGTGCAAATTTTTGCCTTACTTGGCGGATCCATGCTCCCGATTTCTGTCTTTCCAAGCCTCATGCGAAACATTGCGATGATCACCCCTAATTCCTGGGCATTAACGAGTTTTACTAATATTATGTCCGGAACGACCTGGGTCTCACTAGTGGCACCAGCCATTACATTAGCCATGTTTGGCATCGTATCGATTATCGTTGGAACGATGCGCTTGCGCCAAAAGGCTGTTTAGGAGGAATATAAATGGGAAAAATCATAGCCATCTGTCTGTTCGAATTAAAACGTACATTCAAAAATCCATCTGCATACTTATTGATGTTTGCCATGCCGCTCATTTTTACCTTCCTATTCGGGAGTCTGTTTGGCGGCAATGCAGATCAGACGATTCAAATGGGCATTGTTGATGAAGATGAGACAGAGTTATCAAAGCAGCTCATTACTCAGATAAAGAAAAATGAGTTGATCACCTACCATATTAGTACAGAATCTGAAGGAGCCGAACTGCTTAAACAGCAGGAGATTCAAGGAATTTTTACAATAAAAAAGGGCCTTGCCGATCGGCTCATTCAGCAGCAAAAACCGGAGATTACCTTTCAACACTTGCCAAGCAGCACGGTCGCACCAATCGTTAAGCAAATGCTGAATGACGCTGTACTTACAATGAGCTTGCAAATCTCTTCTGCACAAACAGGAAGTCAATATAGTGGAGAGAATTGGAATGATCTTTATCAAAAGCTTGCCATTGGTGCTGAAGATCAGAGGGTCTTAACTAAGGTTTCATCCAGCGATGATGCAAGTGTAAATGTGTTGAACAGAATGTCTTATAGTTCAGCAGGCTTTTCCATCATGTTCGTCATGATGATGATCCTTTCCGTAACCGGCGTATTCATTGAGGCAAGAAATATGGGGATCTGGTCAAGGTTATTTACAACCCCTGTCACAAAATTTCAAGTGATGTTCGGCTATTTCCTTTCGTTTTTTACGATCGGCTGGATTCAATTTTTCTTACTAATGGTTATGTCCTCGGTCCTTTTTGATGTGAAGTGGGGCAATCCCATCGGGTTATTTATTCTTATTAGCTCGTTGCTGTTAGCTGTCGTGGGATTAGCTCTGGCCATTGCTGCCTTTGCTAAAACAGCCGAACAGCAAAATGCAATCGGCACACTCATTATCGTCTCCACTTGTATGCTTGGCGGCGTTTACTGGCCTACTAGCATTACGCCTGGCTTTATGCAAACGATGGCCAATTTTGTCCCACAATCTTGGGCGATCAAAGGATTTACGGAATTAAATGCTGGAGGCGGAGCGGTAGCGGATATTCTTACCCCGGTTCTCATATTGCTTTGTTTTGCGGTGGTGTTTTTTACAGTTGGATTGTCGAGGGTTCGGTATGAATGAGTGGGTTTGGGGTTGATTATAGATCAACCCCGATACTTTTTTGAAAGTGACCGATATATTCGAATTCTGGCCGATATCATTAGTTCAAAAGCGTTTCCGGAATCAATTTAAAGCCTTCGATCATCGTATCTTCATCAACTTCGATTAATATACAACGTTTGCCATTGAAGTTCACTTGTCTCACATACTTTAAATCTTGTGGGCTAATAGAAATTTTTGCGACCTTCGTTTCGATTTTAATCGATTTCGATGTGTAATTCGGGACAATGCTACTCGCTTTCAGCTCGTAACTCTCGTCATCGATTACTTTTTTAAACGCCATTTCGACCTTATCCGTGTCAACATCTTCCACTCCACTCACCTTTAATACACGTTCAACGTCTTTATAATCCAATGTTGGGGTGTCTTCTTCTTCCTCTTCGTCCATCATCCGATTGATTTCTTCATACACATTGGCAAGCGTGGAAGCGTCAACCTGGTCTCCTACCACATCTTTAACAATTTCCTCGAAGACAATTTTATCTTCTTGAGCAGTCATAATATCTTCACCATTCAAGACTGTCTCGATAAAATGGATATCCGGCTCGTTCGGCTTTCCAGCGGAATAAAGAACACGGTTTACATCAGCTGAATTATCAGTAAAGCTCGGGAACAGAAAACCTCCCACCGGAGAAGCGAGGTTGATAATAGAATCAACTTCAATACTAGACTTAAATTCCTTCTCGATATAATCAAACACTAAAGTTCTTTTCGGCTGAACGGTTCGATTCATACTGCAGAGAATAAAAGGATGTGAATACACTTCATCACGACTACTCACTTCAGCCTCTTCATTATTTCTTTTCGTTGCTTTAAAATATTCCCCACGAATGAACGTCACGACAATGTCCATCTCATATTGAACATCTTTAAACATTTTTTCAATAATAAGAAGCATTTGCTCATTCCATTCTTCTACATCACTCGTTTGCAAACCATTAAAAAGAATGTGCTGGCTGTGGTCTTCGGCCTCACGCCGAAACTTGACTTCAAATAATTTCACGTCCAGTTGACCAGTTAAAACCTTCTTGAAGTTACTCAAAAATAACTCTTGCTGCTCCTGGTCTAGTATTTGAAACGGCTGACTTTCTTGATGATAAATCTCGCTGCTTTCTTTTCTTATATAGACATTAAAGATGTCGGTGATTTTCATTAAATCATTATTCAATTTGAATTGCTTACGAATATTTGCTACGTCTTTTTTGTTCATAAATAGTCCAACTCCTAAGCTGTTTAGGTTGTTATTCAATTATAAGCAATTTGGTTCTTTTAAGGAATGAGGAAAAAGTCAATTACATACAAAAGAAGAGAAGTTTGAAAAGTCTTTATAATGGATAAATTTTAGGAAAGTAAAAATAAAAATGAGGTCTGTTTTTGTAGGTAACCTTGAAAAGTCATGCTATGGAGCGGGCATGGCGCTCATTTTAGATGGTGATTAGGAAAAACTCGTTCCATGAAGCAGGCATAGTGCTCGTTTTGAGCGGTGACCAAGAAGAATTTGTTCTATGAAGCGGTCATGGCGCTCGTTTCGAGAGATAAGCTTGGGAAACGCGTTCTATGAAGCGGGCATGGTGCTCGTTTTTGACGGTGATCAGGAAAAACTCGTTCCATGAAGCGGTCATAGTGCTCATTTTGAGAGATTACCTTGCGAAACGCGTTCTATGAAGCGTTCATAGTGCTCGTTTTGAGAGATTACCTTGGGAAACGCGTTCCATGAAGCGTTCATAGTGCTCATTTTGAGAGATTACCTTGGGAAACGCGTTCTATAAAGCGGTCATAGTGCTCATTTTAAGAGATTACCTTGGAAAACGCGTTCTATGAGGCGGTCATAGTGCTCGTTTTGAGAGATTACCTTGGGAAACGCGGTCTATGAGGCGTTCATGGTGCTCATTTTGAGAGATAACCTTGCGAAACGTGTTCATGTCCGTCGTAGCCCTTATGATGGTTAATTATTATGATTATTAGATGAAAGAAGCTATCCAGAAAATCAGGCTAAACTGACTTTCCGGATAGCTCCCCCTACAGGGCAGTTATCTTTCATGAAACCTTAAACAGTTCATTTATTTATTATTTCCAGGAACCTTCTTCCTTACAACATCGAATAGCCCCGATCCAATGATGTCTAAAGCAGACTGCATTCTTTCGGCTGAGATATTATCTTCAATCGTATCTTGTGGTGTATGATAAACCTTTTCGATATGGTAAACGAGCGGGTCCCAGCTGTCGATTCCCATCCAGATGAATAGGGCTGCTGGGATTCCTGCTCGATGGAAATACACATGATCACTTGAACCAAAAGTTCCAGGCAGAATATCAGAATTCCCTAAGCGGGCACCTGCAGCAGTAGTTGAATCGGTTACAATATTCGTGCTTCCATCGACGGTCATTGCATAAAGATTTTTCGCTTTGTCATAATTGGTGGCAACCATATCAGGAACAAAAACCGCTTCGATTTGATCTCTTTGTTCCTGGCTTAGCTGTTCTACATAATACTTAGAGCCAAGTAAACCTCTTTCCTCTGAACCAAAAGCAATAAATTTCAATGTTTTATCAGTATTATAACCTTTGTATACACGAGCTAGTTCAAGCATCAAGCCTACACCTGAGGCATTATCATTCGCTCCTGGAGCGCCAACTACGCTGTCATGATGAGCGCCGAGAATGACTTCTTTTACATTTTCATCCTTAGATTTAGCCTTTTTTGTCGCAATGACATTCACTGATTGGAGGTTTGAATAATGTTTTGCCGTTAAACTGATTTCTACGGTTCCTTTTTTCATCTGCTCCTTCAGCCATTCACCTTGGATATAAGCCGATCCAAAGACTGGAACATCATATTTCTTAGCTAAACTTGGATTAAATGCCTGGCCATAATTTCCGCGGCTTCCTACTAAACTTTGAAGAACAACACCAGCAGCTCCAGCTTGAACGGCATTTTCTACCTGAGCTCGGTAATCAGCTGTAGACGATGCTCTTTCCATAAGAACTACTTTTCCGCTGACATCGGTAAAATCGTTGGCGTTCGTTCCCCCTTCTACAAAGACAACCTCTGCTTTTACCGCCGTATCACTGATTACTCCATTTACAGCAGCACTCATTTCCCACACCTTACCATCTGGAAGAGCCACATTTGCTATGTATTGGTCATCGACAGGAAAATATTGATATTCTACATCATAACCATAGCTTTTTAAGGTACGAGCAATATAGTCAGCCGATTTTTTCTCAGCTTCCAAACCGCCTGGCCTTGTTCCTATTTCCTTCGATAAATATTTGATGTGCTCAATTGCGCGTTCTGCATCTACTCTTGCTACGATTTTTTGATCTTGAGAATAAGCGGATTTTCCACTTTCTCCAATAGCTGGTGCAGCATACCCAACAGATCCGAAAGCAAGCGAAGCAGTTAAAACCGTTACTAATACTTTTGGCATTTTACGATTTCTCTTCATAGTAACCTCCCAAATATTAATAGATTGCTAATAGCAAGATAAGTATAGACGGGATGGAAAATAGTAGTAAGAGGATTAATTCCTAATATTCAGATAATAATGTATATTAAATTTAGGAAGAAAGTATCACTGCTTAATGCCTTTCCTACCTAACATAATAGTACTTACTGCTTATTGATCTACGATAAAAAGTAAATGAAAATAGCCATGCCTAAAAATACTAGCCCTGCTAGACCAGAATATAGCCCTACTTTAGTTCTGATTTTCCTATCATTGTCTGTTTCTGTATGAAAATTTGCTCTTTGCTGCTGTCCGTCCGTCCATGCACCGATAAAAACACCTGAGATGGCTATGCATACAACACTTACTATAAAAAAGAACTGCGCCATTTCATCTCCTCCTTCAGTCTCTTAAACTTGAACTGGATAGAGCTGTTGCGAATCAACTTTGGTCCCATTTGCAGCATATTTTTTCTCTCTATTTATGTTCCTTTCATTATTTCTTCGCTTAGAAAATGAACACGTTTGAGATAATAATCTCTTCGATCCGGATCATGAATGAACGAAATAAATAAGATGGATAGCATTAACGCTGTATCTAAACGATAGATTGATTGGATAATTTCATTAGTGTTTTCAATTAAATTTACGTCCCGACACCCTTTTAAAAACTCTTCTTCCTTCAGTTCCTGTGTCTCAGAAATCCGCATTAGTTCCATTATAGGATCGCCAATAAAAGCATTATCCCAATCTAGTATTGCTTGAATCTTGCCATTTTTCCCAATTAAATTTGGCAGCCTTACATCAAGGTGAAGTAGGCAGTCTTTATTTTGTGTAGTAATTAGAATCGATTCCATTTCTTCTGATTCAGGAATAATAATCTTCGAGTTTATTAATTGACTAAGATTTTGAGCTCGTTCTGTAATTCTTTGAACAATTATGCTGGATAATGTTTTCTCTTTTTGATCTATAATGGATAGTCCATCTACTGGTACTTTATGTATTTGAGATGTTAGTTCTCCTATATCGAAGGAGCAAATTCCTTGATCATCGCCTGGCACATATTCAGAAACTAAAAAATTGATGTCATCACTTAAATAGAGCTTATACACTTTTGGCACTGGAATATGAAATTTGTAGCAATACTCAGAGATGGCAGCTTCTTTTTTTATTGAAATGATGCCGCTTGACTGTTTATCCATCATATTTTCTTCAGATCTCCAAGGCGTTCTAACAGCAAGCATCCCTAGATGTTTTTCTTTTACAAGAAACACCGCATTAATCACACCATTTGCTAAAAAGGTTATTTCATTGATTTTCCAATTTAATTTATTGGTTAAAACATAACGAATTTTACTTTTCAACTCTTCTATTTTTACATTTGTTAAGTTCATAGGCGGATTCCTTCATGTTTTTTTAGTTTATATCCCCTAAATATACGGGAGACTTTTGCCCATTCGAATAATTAAAAATAACTTTGCTTAATTCTCGCGGATAAATTCGATACTGGGGTAATTCGTTGATCTTTAGCCATTCAATCCCCACTTGATGGCTATCAGGATTTGTAGGAAATATACCTCGAACTTCGTCATTTTTTAAGCTGCATACAAAATAAAATTCAACCTGGTGAAATTCAAAGTCCGATGATGCATGTTCATGGTTCTTACCAATGTATTCCCGTATGTAGAGAAGTTCTCTTATTTCAACTTGCTCCCCAATCTCTTCCATACTCTCTCTGATTATTGCATTTTGAAGTGTTTCCCCATGTTCCTGACCACCGCCCGGATAAAGATAGAAATATCCTTCATCATCTTGATTTTTAGTTAATAAGATCTTGTCTTCTTTAATAATGATGGCTTTTGCTGAGTTTCTAATATGCATGTGCCATTGCTCCTTCCAATTCTTGTAGCCCATATTTTTGCATTTCAGGTTTTCTTTAAATTGGGCCATCATCTCGCCCGCTTCACAAATTTACATACTTGGTTTACGTTTCCAAAATCATTAAGGTTTCAATAGTTTTATAAGAATTCTTCTTTTGTTATTCATGACCACCGTTCTGATTGTTTCTTTAAATCAAAAAAAGAGATTAACAAAAATGTTAATCTCTCAATAAAATACTATACAAGTTTCAAAAAAACTTATGCAATGAAATCTTCATTTTCAATGTCTTCAGGCTCACCTTTACTATAATATTTTCCTTTTGTAAGAATGGCCAATAGGACAGTGAGTACAGCTGACAATAACGCCGCATTGATAGCAGCAGTACTTTGTAAATATTCTCCGAAAAAACCTAGTGCAGCTACAGTCCCTAAACCGCTTGCTACTAGTAAAGATACAACGCCAACAGGATTCCATTTATACAAATACTCTTGTCTGCCTTCATAGTAACGGGGACCGATCTTTAATAATTTTTTCACTATCATGGCATCGCTGACAAGAATCGCTGCCCAGGACAATAGAAAGACTCCCTGGAATGTCATGGCGGCACTTAAATGATTCACTATGCCACCTAACATTAATACCATCGCAGTTACTCCTGTAACAACCACCCAAAACCGTCGACCTGGTGTAAAATTAAATACATTTTCAAAGAAGCTTGCCAATGATAACGAGCCGCTATAAATATTTGTTACATTAATTCTCAGTTGTGTTAACATCGTGAATAACGCTCCGCCAATTCCAAGGAGCATAACGATGTAAACCCCTGGATTTGATTCATTCAGCGATACACCAAACCAAATACCTAACCCGCCCATCACACCAAAACAGAAGATCTGTGGAATAAACCCAATGGCAACCGAGCCTATCTTAATATCTTTTGGTTTAAGGAAGCGAGAATAGTCAGAGGCAAGCAGGGCTGTCAGACCCATAATCCCATGGTGCATTCCAATACACATAAGTAATGCCTTTCCTCCAACTTCAACGCCCTCCGGCATATAAGACCAAAAATGCCCTGTGTATACAGATGGAGTGTAAATTGAAACAATGATTGCTGTTATAAGAAAAATACCAAAAATAGGCAAAGACCACTTTTGTAATTTATCTAGCTGTTTAATACCAAACCAATTTAAAGGGATAACAATGGTTCCGAAAAAGATAATGATCGCCCATTCCGGAATAACTGGGAAGAAGGTATGGACAGCAGAAACTAAAATTAACCCTTCAAACGCACAATACATAATGAAGTTTGTTGCATAAATGAAAGAGGTTAATGATGCACCAATATAGCCGAACCCGCCTCCTCTTGATAAAAAGTTGACGTTCATACCGGCTCTTGCTGAAAGATATGCAATGAATGTTCCTAGTATCCCCGCAACAATTATTGCGTAAATGGAGGATATGATTGCATTAATGGCTCCGAATTGCAGGGCCATTACACTCCCCATTTGAAAATAAAAAATGGCAGTTGCTATGCCAAAGGTAATATTCGTTATACTAATCCAACCCATATTCCTTTCTTCACGCGGTACTTTAATTAATGTATAATCATCTTTATTTTCTACTTTCGTATTGTGATCTGTAATTTGGACAGATCCCATACTAATCAACTCCTTGTTATGAAAAATTTGCATTCAAGCTTTTGGATTTTAAGAACCGACTAAAAGCCTGTAGATACATAACAAGGTCATAATTTGCCCGATAGTAACTAAATAATTTTCCCTTTCCACGCATACAACAGAATTGATTTTATTCAATGTAAAATTGTGAATTAATTCACATTATTAATTGCCAAACATTCTGTACATGACGTATTCGTATCACTTGTTTGCTATAGTTGGAAGAATGGCATATTTATTTTGATTGTATTTCATACGTCAATTGAAGAGGTGAAGCTTGTCTTTCGACATAAAATAGCTGACCACTATCCTCCTTCCCGTTTCATGAGTTGTGGACCGTGAAATAGAATATTTACTTCTCCTAATTTCTTGTTGAATAAATTTTCAATGTTAGGTAGAGTCATAGCCAAAAGATTGCCTTTTTTGTTGATCTAAATAAAAAAAGTAAGGTTAGTATAATCTTTATAAACCTTCATTATTGGATATTTCGCATCATCGCGAAAGAAAGATTGATAAGTTTTTTCTAAGTGTAGAAAAACTTTGAAGTGGTTTTGAAGGGATGTCTTATAGAAAGGGATACTTCTTTTTATCCATTTTTGTTGGCTGCAAATCAAAACAAGAATAGGATTGCCTATATTTTTTCGACTTAAAGGGCAAAATTATAGGTTTGAAGACATTACATTATCGTAGCCAATGATCTAATGTTTCTTCTGTTGGGAAGATTTCATATATAAATTTAACAATATAGTCATCAACTCCCTTGCTATATATCTAATTCTATTATAAAATATTTGATCCAAAAATAAAAGGCTTCTAGGCTCATTCATCCACTCGCTATCGTTTGGCAGCTCTCTTGACACACTTTGAGATAGTAGAGCCGCTTTCGGAAAGCTGTTGCTTACCATGAACTCTTCATAGTTAGCGTTCTCCTCTCTTTTTGGAAAAAACGATTGCCATGACTAACACTCCATGATTACCGTTCCACTTGCTTTTTGATGCCTCTAATAAAAATTAACGTAAATAACTTCCTGTTTTAATCCGAATCAACTATGATAAACTCAAACTATAATAATTTACCAATTAAGTATTTTATACCCACAAGCGAATTGTTGCTACAGGTCTTGATTTTTGTAAATCCTATTTAACTGCGGAGAGGTGAAAAACTTGAAGATTGACCATTTAGTCATAAATGTAGATAAATTTATACAAGAAGATAAAGAGCTAATAAATTCCATTCATTCAATAGGGCTACCTTATAAGCCTAGGTGGGGGAAAGGAACAAAGGGGTTTAAGGTATCAAATATTTGGATTGGAAAAGAATATTTTGAACTTGTACGAATTAAGGCAAAAGACGGTGGAGGATGGATCAAAGATTGGACTACAAAATATCTAGACGGGCATCGAGGTTTGATTGGTTTTGCTTTAGAGGTTAACGACATTGAAGAGACCTACCAACAACTGCTTAGTCAAAATGTAAATGTTTCTCCGCCGGAGCCACTGACATTCCGTTGGTTCTTTAATCTTCTAACCAAGACGATGCCTTGGCGTAACTTATATTTACCTGAATTTAAAGGAGTCCCTTTTCAATTTTTTCTTCAGCAATTAAATGATGAAAAATCTAAGACCTATATGGAACAGTATATGGTGCCAAATAGCAGGGATAATGCTATCGAGGGCATTACGGAGGTAAACATTTACGGAAAATTAACGGAGGGCGATAAAAAAGTCCTCTACGCTTTATTCGAGGACTATGAAGAAAGTAAAGATTTACTTAAAATTAATTTAGGAGCACAAACAATTCGTTTTATAACTTCCAATACATACAGAGTAGAAGTTGTTTTAAAATGTAATAACAAAGATTATTCTAATAAGAAGATAAACATTCATAATCTTCAAATACAAAATTCCTAAGAAAAATTAAGCGAAGTAACATTTCATCCGTAGTATTCTAATATAAAGATGAGGTTGAAACATGGCTCAAATACAAAAATTAAACATATTAAATGGACAGGAAATGTACGATTATTTTAAGAAAACACATCATCTTCAGCAAGAAATTATGGTTCCGTTTAATGAAGCAATGTGTTACGGAAATACATCCATGGATCTTTTTTCAGATGAATTTACCGCCGTTCGCGCAAAGGTTCATCACGTTTCGTCCATCCAATATAATGAACTCACCCTTAAACCTTTGCAGCCCCTATTGGATAAAGACTTTACGTATCTTAAATTGTGGTTTGGCCCTGATATGTTCTGTCAAATAAATGTCCTTACCATTCTTGCTTGGCTCGACCAAACAAAATTTGCACAGCCAATCGACCTTCAACTCATAAATGACCACTATAAGCCTTTAGAAAAATTCACACTTGAAGTGAATGGATATTATGATCTATACAAACAGGTTTTGGTCGATAAAAACACACCTTCTGCTACTTATCCCGAACCATTAAAGAAGGGGATTGAGCTTTACTTGAATTATCAAAATGAAGAAAGTGATCTTATGTTATATATTAAAAATCATCCAAATGTCCCTGAAAAAGAGCTTATGTATGATCTATTGATGAAATTTCCCGAATATGGGTTAGGTGATATTCAATACATAGAGCTAATAAGAAAATGTAGGATTTCTATTTAACTAGATTCAAACTCCGATTAAATAAATATCTATCATAAAAAGGCATTGTGCAATTACATAATGCCTTTTAATCCCCCTTAAATTCCCCATACACCCAGGGAATTCCATAAAAAATGGCTATACCTTAAATAACAGCAAAAAAAGTAGATTGCTGAATTAATCTACTATAATAAATCATTCAGCTTAACCCTCCAAATCATATGATCATTCTCCTCCCCCCAATAATTCTTTAATAGATACTGAGGTTCTCCAAACTTCTTTTTCCAAATTTTTTGCGATGCTGTGTAGCCACTATCTAAACAAAATTCTTCTATCCCCCTATTACGTAGAGTAAAATACATCGCATTTAACAGCATACTGCCTATCCCTTTCCTTTGAAAGTCAGGATGAACGAAGACTGTGCCAACCTCCAATAGCTCTTGTAAGGCATGGTTTGTACAATGATTAATCAGCTCGCTTGCGGGGCCAATTTCGATTGAACCAATAATCTGATCCCCGTTTGAAGCAATCAAAAAGTATCGTTTTTCTCCATTACTTTCGAAGTCAGTATGTAAATATTTTTCCTTAGAAGTAATTTCATTCTCAATATCCTCCAACATATGACCAATACCTTCTTTAAGAAACGTGTCGGTAATAACGATTCTAAAAAAATGATTTAATTCTGTAGTATCATCAAGTGTTGGTCTTCTGATTTCAATATTTAACATTTTCGGCTTCTCCCTCTCAGCTTTCTGTATCGATATTCGTTCGATATTTGTACTGAACATTCCTTCTTCTATAATTCCTTGAATGAAATATTTATATATTGAGTAGGAAAACCCAATGAAAGTCTCGAACTAACTAAATAGCGCAAATTTAAAAGGAGGTTTTTTCTTGGACAAAACAATCATTCAACATATGGAAACAGTGCGGCAAATAACGGAGCGAGCGATTATGAGGATACCTGAAGAAATGGCGAATACCATTCCAAAAGGGTTTAACAACAATATTCGTTGGAACTTTGGACATATTGCATTTGTACAGGAAAAGCTCGTTTATGGGCTTTTAGGTGAAGAAATGAATATTCCGAGCAATTATGAGCAGCTTTTTGGTGCGGGAACAAGTCCTGCAGATTGGATGGAAATGCCTCCATCTTTATTAGAGATTGCTGAAGTCTTGACGGAACAGAAGGAAAGAATTAAAGAATTTATTCAGTGGCATTTATACGAAACATTACCGACACCATTCACAAATCGTTCTGGCATTACATTTTACACAGTTGGAGAGGCTTTTTTGTTTAGCTTTTATCATGAGGCAATGCATGTCGAAACGATAAAACACTTATATCGAGTTATTTCTTCTGAATAATTTATTAGGGCCGTTTCAAATTAGATGGGACCCTACGGTGGCTGGACGGGATATATTCCATCTTCCTGTCACCATACACAAATACACCTTCCCGAGACATATGCTTCTTGGATATGGGGATGGCCAAATAAATTCTTAAATCGGATGGAAAAAGTGGATACGCGTGTCATTATTGTCGCAGGAAATGGCGGTTGGTCAGAAGGATTTGATAGTAAACAAGATTTAGAACGTCTTCCTAAAAATTATTATGGCGGAATCTGGACAAACCGGATTGATTTAATTGCTCCGAATTAAATATAATGAAGTTCTTTAAATTATAAAT
Organism: Cytobacillus depressus; assembly: GCF_008923245.1. Taxonomy (GTDB): domain Bacteria; phylum Bacillota; class Bacilli; order Bacillales; family Cytobacillaceae; genus Cytobacillus; species Cytobacillus depressus. The sequence goes on along the minus strand of NZ_WBOS01000006.1, from coordinate 152,898 downwards.
ACCGAGTCCAAAGGGCTCGGTATTTATTTGGTTTTATTCATTTAACTACTATTAATATCAATTTAGCCTATCATTTTTCATAAAAGCTATGCTTTGGCAGAGCCAACATATCGATTTCTAGCTGCCCCTAAACCAAATATGAAGAGTAATACTGACAAGCCAACCAAAATCAGAAGTGGAAGTGTCCAGCTATTCGTTACATCATGCAGATATCCAAAGAGCGTTGGACAAAGAGCAGCAAGCAAATATCCTACAGATTGGGCCATACCAGACAGCTCTGCTGCTTGCCCAGCATTCTCTGTTCGCATACCAAAAAACATCACCGCTAAACTAAATGCAAACCCTCCCCCAACTCCCAGGATGATGACCCACAAAACAATGTAATGTATACTTCCGTAAAGTAATCCAAGAGTTCCAGTTAAAAACAAAATAAAGGTAATGGTAACAAGTAAACGTTGACTGGACATCCGTCCTGCGATGAGCGGAACGATAAAAGTAAAGGGAAGCAAAGCTAATTGTAAAATGGTGAGCAACCAGCCAGATTGAGCTGCACTTATTCCTTGTGGTTTTAAAATTTCAGGCAACCATGCGACAATCACATAAAACATCGTAGATTGTATTCCCATAAAAAAGGTGACCTGCCACGCTATTGCTGAACGCCATAAATTCACCTTATTGTCAGCTTTTTGCTTATGAACGCTTGCCTTTTCCCCATGGCGGCGTTTCATTTGTGGCAGCCAAAATAGAATAGATACAAAACTAAGAATGCCCCAAATGCCAAGTGCACCTTGCCATCCGTATCCTAATCCAACTGCAATTGGAACACTAATACCAGATGCTATGGCTCCAAATAAGTTCATAGAAATGGAGTAGATACCTGTCATTAAACCAATTTTTAGGGGAAATTCCCGTTTAATAAGGCTAGGCAACAATACATTACCAACAGAAATGGCAAACCCAAGGATTGCAGTGCCAATATATAAAGTTGCTACTCCAGACAAGGAACGTAAAATAATTCCTATAGTGAGGAGAATAATTGAAAATAGAATAAGCAGCTCCACGCCAAATCTTTGTCCTAACCTAGCTACAAAAGGCGAAAAAAGTGCAAAAGCTAATAGAGGCAGTGTGGAAATCATGCCTGCTAGTGTATTTGAAATATGCATATTATCCCTAATAATACCCACTAAAGGTCCTACTGAGGTTAATGGTGCTCGTAGATTAGTTGCAATAAAAATAATGCCGACAATAATCAACCAAACGGCTGATTTAGAAACATTTGTACTTATCATTTTAGCTTTGCTGTATGTTGAATCCATGATGTTTCCTCCAAGTACTTTAGAAATTCTTGCTACTGGATACAGTATCATTTACTACTGCGATATTTTAGTATTGAAACACAAAAATATATTATAATATATTTTTATTAAAATAAACAACAATATAATATACAAAAATACTTGTCTTTTGATAAACTATCCACTAAATGTGACTTTGATTTCCAACAAAACAAAAAAACACAACAAAAATAACCCCTATCCATATGATGGATAGAGGGCTATTTCATGTCGTAGTGTAAACTATGAGAAATAGGAATTGCTTATTAGCTCCCATATTTCAACATAATATAGAGAACAACAACTTCATTAGTATGATTTATATATGAATGTGTACCATCTGCACGAAAACTAATAGAATCATATTGATTTAGAGTGTATGACTCATTATTAACATGAATTGTAATGGTTCCAGACATTACTGTAGTAAGTTCCGTTGAATTGTGGTGATGTTTTTCTGGATAGTATGAGCTATGAGGTTGCAAATAAGCTCGATACATTTCAATACCATGGCCTGCATTTTGAAAAATCGGCTCAATCATCCAATTATTATCATCCCCAGCGATTCTTAACCCCTTCCCCGCTCGAGACAGGTTCACACAGTTTTCAGTAGAGAATAATGCCATGATTGGTATAGATAAGCTTTTTGAAATTTTCCATAACATTCCAATGGTTGGATTTGTTTCTCCACGTTCAATATTTCCAAGTGTCAGCTTACTCACACCCGATAATTCTGATAAATCTTCAAGACTCAAATGCTTTTCTTTACGAAGTTTTTTAAGTACTGCCCCAACTTGTAAAACCACTTGTTTTGGATCATCGATTTCTGGATTCATTTTAAGCCTCCCATTGCGATATTATAGAAAAATAATAGGTGTAATAATATTAGCGTTTTAATATACCTGTTTACAAAATAATAATAAATAAACCGATTATATATTATAATATATAATCGTACACATTAAGAATGATACAATATACTTTATTATAAAACATCATTAATTATTTACCCACCTACACAACAATCTCATTACTATCTAATCCTCATCCGCTATATCTTCCCATTAAAATGGTATTGTAATAACTTCTATCAGATAGAATTTTGTCTCTTCTCAAAACCCCCTCCACTTCAAAGCCATACTTTGTATAAAGATTTATTACTTTTCCATTCGTTTCCAGGACATTCAAATTTTGTATGTAAAATTCTTTTGGATTAATCCTCATTTAGTACTTCTCCCTTTAATGGTTCATTAAAAATTGCTAAAGAATGAATTTTTTCGTTTAAAAGGCGATTAACTATTTGTTTTATAACATTCGCATCTCGAAGCTTTTGATATGGAAGATTCATAAGCTCCGAGAGTCTTATCCATTTACTGTCTACAATCTCGTTCTCTTCAAGTTTCAAGCTACCCCCAGTAAGCTCACCAATAAAATGAAATAATATCACTTGATGATTGGAGCTGCTGATAAAATTATAGATACCCGTTGTTCCAGTTAGTTTGACATCAAATCCTGTTTCTTCTTTTACCTCTCTACATGCCGCATGAAGAATATCTTCCTTATTCTCAATACGTCCAGATGGGAAATTCCACTTGTTGATGGCAAATGGTTTATTTTCTTTAATGATCAAAACCTCGTTATCTTTTAATATTGAAACACTAACAACTAAAACAATTCCATTTTGGGTCATAATAATTCTCCTAAAAACTTTAATTTCCTCGTTTGTTTTTATTCCAGGGATGGGATCCGGATTTAACAATGCCCCCCTTCCATTTTACCGCAAAAAAGCCATATTCTTGTTTGCTAATTCATACAGTTGAGTAGAGCCTAAAACGAAATCATATAATTAAATTTGAATTTTACAACTATTAAGCAAGAGAATAATGTTATTTATTGTAATTATAGGATATAATAATGATTGGGGCATACACACGATATCGGTGGACTAGCCCTACAAAATATGATTTTAAACTAGGGAGTTGAGTAGCCATGTCATTTAAATTCATACCGTATTTAATGATTGATGGAAACGCAAAAGAAGCAATTGAATTTTATGAGAAGGTGTTTAATGCTGAAGTGATGGGAATTCTCACATTTGGACAAATGCCTCCTAACCCGGAATTCCCTTTACCCGAGGAAGCAAAAGATCTTGTCGCACATGCTACGATAAAAGTTGGAGAAGAAGAACTTATGTTTTCTGACGTTCTCCCTGGTCAACCTCATCAAGTTGGAACGCAAGTAACCATTTGTGTTACTCCAAGCAATGCAGATCAAGCACACCAAATTTTTGAGTCACTACAAGATGGCGGACAAGTGGGCATCCCTTTACAAGAAACACATTTCAGCCCTGCTTACGGTAGCGTAACGGATAAATTTGGTGTCACCTTCCAAATTTACACGGAAGGCAAACATTAATTTTTTTCTATTAAACAATCTCAACTACCTAAGACATACATAATTAACGGCTTGGTCGTATGAACGATCAAGCCGTTATTGTTTCAAAACAACTATAATAATTCTCTTAATTCATCTGTCATTTGTTCGACTAACTCGGGTCTTCCATGAAACTGGGCAGGAGTATTTTGAAACAGCTGTATCCGCCAATTTCCTTCCTTTTTTACAACTACAAGAGTCTGGTGTGTATTTACTTTAGGATTAATGTCTGATTGATTCGGCGGTATCATGCCAGCAATTGCACGCAAAAGTGCGACCTCAGAACTCAGAAAATACACTTCTTTTACTTTGCTAATAAACCGAGCAGTCGGATGGTTAATAAAGATTGGTTCAAGATGCAAAAAAATCTCTCCTCTGCCTATTGATTGACTGCCATCAAATCCAATGCTTTCACCATCTTCTGTGAATAAATCAGCCATTCCGCGAGCATCGCGATTATTCCATGCTTCTAGCAGTTGTTTATAGACAGCTTGTACTTCTTTTGAATTGTGATTTTCCATTATGATTCACTCCGAAAAATTCAATTTTTATTATCATAATACATTTTGTTTCATTTGGGAGATATTTTACTCTCTTGGGTTATGACCTATCAAGTGAATAGTATCGGGATATCTAAAAATAAATCTTTATGAATCTTGAATGAAGCTTAAATAGAACGTAAAAAAACCCCTATTAGGGGGTTTTTAAAATTTTATTCACTTAAGTTTAGATGCTTTTCTGTACACACGAGATCTGATTCCGGAAAACAGGAATATTCCACATTTCCGGAATATTATATTAGGAAATTCCGGATAAAAGGAAATTTCTATATTAAGCATTGTTTTATAAATGGCTCTTTTCTGATGTTTTACTTTTTAATAATATTAATCAAATAAAGATTCAATTATGCACAACTACTAACAACTGTATATTCCGTTTCTATGACTCCCTATTTGTTTCATTTGGACCGCAACTGGTGAAAAACTATATTCAAGAGCTTATAGAGCAGTTCAAATGGACCCTAAAGAAATACTTTATTCAGGGTTTTATAGGAGCTATATTCCAGTAATTGCAAACAGTAAAGTTTACGAAAACAGCCTTTTTAATTTAGTAGAGCACTTCCACCTCAGAAAACCTGTTATATAGAAGATTCCGAATTAGGTGATTATTGGCATGGAACTTGCAATACTATATAGTGCTATGGGATTTCCAAGAGAGATGATAGGATAAGGAGGGTCGCGTTAATTGTAAACGCTTACTTAATGCAGTAGTTATAAAAATTCGGAAGTTTAATAGAACAAGGGGGATTTGCATGGATTTAATCGTTATTCTCTTGTCATTGGGATTATTAATGTTTGTGGCTTATCGTGGGTTTTCTGTTATTTTATTCGCACCGATTTGTGCATTACTTGCCGTATTATTGACAGACCCTAGTCACGTATTACCGTTTTTTTCTAGCGTTTTTATGGATAAGATGGTTGGATTTATTAAAAATTATTTTCCAGTGTTTTTATTAGGAGCTATTTTCGGGAAGGTTGTAGAAATGTCTGGCCTTGCTGAGTCTATCGCAAAAACAATTGTCCGGGCAATCGGGGCAAAAAGAGCAATTTTGGCCATCGTTCTATTGGGAGCAATTTTAACATATAGCGGAGTAAGTTTATTCGTTGCTGTTTTCGCTATCTACCCATTTGCTGCCCAATTGTTTAGGGAAGCCAATATTCCCAAACGCCTTATTCCGGGAACAATTGCATTAGGTGCTTTCACCTTTACGATGGATGCATTTCCAGGAACACCGCAAATTCAAAACGTTATTCCTGTCTCATTCTTTAAAACAGATATTTATGCTGCACCCGTATTAGGTATCTTAGGTGGATTATTTGTCCTTTTTGTTGGGCTTTTATATCTTGAGTCGCGGCGTAAAAAGGCTGAGAAAGCTGGAGAGGGATACTTCGGATTTGGAACTGAAACAGCTTCAGCTGCCGAAAGGTCAAATTTGGCCCATAAAGAAGAGCCCGTTCCGGAATTATCAACGAATCAGCCCCTTATACGTCAAATTCTTGCTTTTATTCCGCTTATTTTAGTTGGAGTCATGAATAAAGTCTTTGTTACGAATATACCTAAATGGTACCCTGAAGGATTTGATTTTTCCAAGGTAGGCTTGGACGCTCTTGGAGTTATCGATGTGTCAAGCGTTGCAGCTATCTGGGCTGTTGAAATTGCTTTAATTGTGGGAATTGTTACGACTATTGCCTATGATTGGAAACGTGTAATGACTAATTTTAAAGAAGGTCTGAATACAAGTATTGGCGGATCACTGCTAGCCACTATGAATACTGCCTCAGAGTATGGATTTGGTGGGGTTATTGCGGCTCTTCCAGGATTCGCACTTATCAGTAACGGAATATCTGGTACGTTTACAAATCCGCTTGTAAACGGTGCTGTTACAACCACCACTCTTGCCGGTATTACAGGATCAGCTTCAGGAGGGATGGGCATCGCTTTAAGTGCAATGGCTGAAACATACAACAAGGCGATTGCTGCGGCTAATATTCCACCAGAGGTCATGCACCGCGTTATTTCGATGGCATCCGGTGGAATGGATACACTTCCACACAATGGAGCTGTTATTACTTTGCTTGCTGTTACCGGATTAACTCATAAACAATCGTATCGAGATATTTTTGCCATAACAATCATTAAAACACTTGCTGTTTTCTTTATCATTGCACTTTACACATTATTCGGGATTGTATAAAGAAAAGCGGAAGATTAGTTAGTAAGGAGACCTTACTAGCTAGAGATACCACGGAATTGCTGGCAAACCACAAATAATTATTATTGTAAAATGGGGGAAAAAGTATGGGAAAGCAATTAGAAGGAAAAACAGCCTTTATTACAGGCGGAGCAAGTGGGATTGGACTCGAAATTGCAAGAACTTTTGCACAAGAGGGAGCAAAAATTGTTATTTCGGACTTGAATAGAGAAAGCAGTGAAAAGGTTGTTGCTGATCTGAATGAACAAGGAGTTATTGCTCTATCAGCTCCTTGTGATGTGACGAACGAGGATGAGTATAAAAACAGCCTTAACCAAGCATTTGAATCATTAGGAAGCATCGATATTCTTGTGAATAACGCAGGGCTGCAGTATGTATCACCAATTGAGGAATTTCCTACAGAAAAATTTACACTTTTACTGAATGTTATGCTGACAGCTCCTTTTATTGGGATTAAACACGTATTTCCTTTCATGAAAAAACAAGGCTTTGGAAGAATTATTAATATGGCATCCATTAATGGTCTGATTGGATTTTCAGGAAAAGCGGCCTATAACAGTGCAAAGCACGGAGTTATCGGATTAACAAAAGTAGCGGCATTAGAAGGAGCTCCTCATGGGATTACGGTAAACGCCCTATGTCCGGGTTATGTGGATACCCCACTCGTAAGGAATCAACTAGAAGACTTGGCTGCAACAAGAAATGTTCCTCTTGATAGGGTCATAGAGGAAGTATTATTTCCACTAGTCCCCCAAAAAAGACTATTATCAGTTACGGAAATTGCTGATTATGCTGTTTTTTTAGCCAGTGATAAAGCAAAAGGGGTTACAGGGCAGGCTGTCGTTCTTGATGGAGGATATACTGTTCAATAGGAATGTCTTTAGAACCTTATTTTATTTAATAAGGTTCTTTTTTCTGCCTAATACCCTTCCACTATGATTTTTTTGGTGGAAAATTTCGGTTTAGGGATATACAGCAATTATAATATTTGGTATTTTCTGATCAAAATGAAACTTTTTTCATAACTTTGATATAATGTACCTAAATATGTTTTTAAAGGTGAAAAATACTATGAACCTAGGAATTTCTACTATTCCATATAAATGGCTTGAGGAAATTATTAATTTATCTGCAGAACGAATCGTTGTTGTCGATCGAGAAGGGATGATTCGCTACATTAATTCAGCCTATTGTGAGTTTTTAGGTACGACTGTTAAAAATGCATTAGACAGGAATGTTCAAGAAGTTATCGAAAACACGCGAATGCATATTGTAGCAAAAACGGGACAAACTGAATTCGCATCTGTTCAGTCGATTAATGGGAGTGAGATGATTGCTAACCGTTTTCCGCTTATTGTTGATGGAGAATTGGTAGGAGCCCTTGGAACAGTAACGTTTCGTAATCCGGAAGAATGGTTGGCTTACAAATCAAAAATTCAATCTCTTTTAGAAGAACTTAAGTATTACAAAAGGAAATTTGAAAAGGAGCTGCAAAGTAAGTATAGCTTTAATGATTTAATTGGCAGCAGCCCCGCATTTGTTGCTTCAAAATCACTTGCTGAAAGAATTTCCGCAAGTCAATCAGCGGTATTGCTATTAGGCGAGTCTGGTACAGGCAAAGAATTATTCGCCCATGCGATACATCATAATAGTACACGTGCAGCCTTTCCGTTCGTACCCATTAACTGTGCCTCAATTCCTGAACATTTATTAGAGTCGGAACTATTCGGCTACGAAGATGGAGCGTTTACAGGAGCAAAAAAAGGGGGGAAAAAGGGACTATTTCAAATTGCTAATAATGGATCGATTTTTCTTGATGAAGTTGGAGATATGCCGCTTACGATGCAAAGCAAACTTTTGAGAGTCCTGCAGGAAAAGGAACTGCAAAGAATTGGCGGGCAAAATTCAATCTCTGTCGATGTTCGTGTTATCGCCGCTACACACAGAGATCTAGACAAGATGGTGGAAGAAGGAAAGTTCCGCCAGGATTTATACTACCGATTAAATGTAATTAAAATCGAAATCCCACCACTTAGGAAAAGAAAGGAAGACATTCATTTCATTTCTGCTAGTCTTTTGAAAAAACTTGAACGGAAATTTCACCGGCAAGGACTTGTATTATCTGCTGAAGTGATCGAAAGGCTTCAACAGCATTCATGGCCTGGCAACATTCGAGAACTTGAAAATGTGTTAGAGCGAGCCATAAATGTTTTGGATGGGAATAAAATTGAATCGGTGCATCTTCCACTTTATCTTCGGGATCAGCCATTAGATGATGGAGTTTTTACAGATTTAGAATCAAAAACAGTTGCATCAAGTGAAACAGCATCCATACCTATTCAGCCTCTAAAAGACATCTTGACCCAAGTTGAAAAAAACTCAATTCTACAATCACTGCAAGCTGCCAATGGAAATAAGCAGGAGGCAGCAAAATTATTACAAATTAGTAAAACAAGTTTTTATGAGAAATGCATTAAATATGGTATTAAATAATGGTCAATGCGGGTATGTTTTGCTATTGAAAAAATCGAGGTCTCTAAGCTAACTGTATTAAAATTAGACAAGCTGTTCAAAACACGAATAAACACTTCTTGAATCAAGTCCTCCGAATCGTTTTTATTAGCAAACTCGTCCGGCTTCCTTCAGATTCTACCTCACGATAGACACCCTTGCCTTTCGCTAACAGTTCCCACTACCAAGCATGTAGTAGACTTTCACCACCTAGCTGTTAGACTTGCCGAGCACACTAAATAATGGCTTGGTCGTATAAACGATCAAGCCTTAATTCTTGCAAAATTACTAAATAATATGTGCGCTAACACTTCTTCCTGCAACCTATTTAGAAATAGCTGATTCTAAAGCTCATAGGTACCAAAATATTTCTCTTTAAAAATTGGACTTAGTTCACTCCATATATCAAATTTATTTCCATCTAAATCTTGAAATACAAAGTTCCTTCCTGGATGCCCTCTATCTTCTATTTCTCCAACTTTTATTTCTTTCGCGATAAAATCCTTATGAAGCGCTTCTAAAGCATCAATCCCATTAACTTCAAAGGTTATTGAAAAACGTTCTTCGCCGTTAATATCAATAAAGTTAGAGCTTTGGTTTTCCTGAGACGCAACAAGAAATATACTTTGATTTGCATAGTTTAGAATAGCTTTGTTTTCGTCTTGATAAGTTAACACAGCACCTAGTTTGCTCACGTACCATTTCGCGGAGAGCTCCACATTAGCCACTGGTAGATAGATAGTCCCTACTCTTAAGATATCCACATTCATTTCTAAACCTCCACAATTTGGATAATTAACAAAATTCGACTACAAGCTTTCTTATTCCCACAATCGTTCCAAGCTTACTTTATTCCCTTCATTTTTTAAGAGAAATACATCAGGATTACTTAGATTTTCCCAATCATTGAATCCAAAGTTTTTATTAAAATGCATAAGAAGCAAAGACATTAAATTTCCATGTGTTACGATAATGGTATTTTCATTGATACCGTTAAAAATTTCTTCTACAACTTCAACGATTCGTTTCATTGCCTCTCGACTAGACTCGCCACCCGCAAATTTCACGTCCATATCCTCAAAGGTTGCTCTTAGCTTTTCAAGCCAATCCGAAAGATTTATGGTGCTCAGTACACGTTCTGCCAAATTTCTATTAATCTCAATCTCAACATTTAATTGATTTGCAAGTGGCTGTATAGAATCAATTGCACGTTTATATGGACTGGAAATAATCCTATCGATTTTAGTTTCTGAGAAAAACTCAGCTAAATCGAACGCTTGTTGAATACCTTTATCTGTAAGCATTGATTCAGGTGGCTGCCCTTCTGCTTCGCAATGCCTAATAACATAAATTTTCTTCAAAAAAACCGCTCCAATTTTATCATTTTTTATAATGAATAAGTTCGAATTAACGATTCAGCACGTTTAATGCTTTCTTTCAAATAAATAGGTGATTTAGGGTGGTTAAATATGTCTTCGGCAGATAACCATAATACCTGAGCTACCTCATTAGGACTTTTAGGAAATGCTTCACCAGAATCATGTTCGCAAAGAAAAACAACGTCCACAACATTTTCACCAGTATCCGTTATGAAAGATGTACTATATGCATAATGTAACCGGTCTTTTACTTTCACACGACCTCTTCAAAAATCTCTCGCTTCATCGTTCTTTCTAATATATCAGCTGAATTCCCTTCTTTATCCACTTTACCTCCAACAAGAGAAAGTAGACCGCCAGCATGTTCCTCTTGCATATGTCTTTCAATGATTAGCCATTTGTCATTTTTCCATATAGCACCTTCAACATTTACAATAAACATTTTTAAGTACCTCCAATTAGTTCTTCTTTTTACTTCTTCAAAATTTACAAATTTCCTTCTCTGTAAAACTTTTTATAATAGGCAGGATTACTAGAGCTATTAGAGAATTATTTATTCATTCAATTCCAAAGATCGGAGGATAAACATGATAGAGGTTAGAAAAATTACACCGGAAATGACTTATAGTCTTAGACATACAGTCCTGCGTCCACATCAAACAATTGAGCATAGCAAGTTTGATACAGACCACGAAGATAACGCATTTCATATTGGCGCATTTTATCAAGGTAGGCTAATTAGCGTTGCATCCTTTATTGCCGATAAGAATCCGGATTTCCCTATTGAAAGACAATATCGCTTAAGGCAAATGGCTACACTTGAGGAATATCGAATGTTAGGCGCTGGAAGAGCAATTGTAAACTACGCCGAAAATTTAATAAAAGAACAGGGCATCGATTTTATTTGGTGCAAAGCAAGAACCTCAGTAGAGGGGTACTATAATAAATTAGGCTTTAACATACATGGTGAAGTTTTTGATTATCCCCCTATTGGCCCACATATTGTGATGTATAAAAAACTTAAATAAAAGGCAGCGGTCAATCATAACGATAGACCGCTGTTTCATTATCATAGCATTCCTCATCTATTATTCTTTAAGGAGATAGCAAGTTACTCCATTACTTTTTATCCAGCTCCCTCCAAGTTTCATTTAACCAATTTGCAAATAATTCTTTTTGCTCAAACTGTGGATAATGGGCAGATTCATCAAAAATTATAAACTCCTTAACAGGTGCTTCAATTTTTGCAAAGTATGTCTGTGCAGCGCTTACTGAGGTCATATAATCATATTGGCCCATGACAAAAAAACAAGGTACTTCAAATCGATCAATGATGCTTGTAATATGTTGTTTCCGTTCCTCAGATAATAAAATGCTTTGTGTGATCGAAACGCCTTTTACAAAACGAATAGCATCAAGGAAATTATATTCAGGACCGAATAGAAATCCTAAATAGTAATCCATATTATCATTAATTAACTTTGCTGCTCCACCATATTTTCGAACTAAATTTCTCGGTGTAAACTTTTCACCATTTTCGACTGAGCTTTTAAGGTTCTCAAGCTTTTTTACATCGCTCATGTTTCCAGCTAACTTTGCCTGATTAATCGTATATCTTAAACTATCTAATTCACTTTGAACTGTATCGGCAACCTGCCCAATTCCAATGTACGCTGAAAATTTGTCAGGTGCTTTGCTTGCAGCTTTCATTCCGATATAGGTTCCAAATGAATGGCCAATTAATAGTACCTTTTCTTGGCCAAATCTTTCTGTGATATAGTCCGTCAATTCTAAAAGATCATCCACATGCAAATCTGTTGTTACATTCGAATAATCTTCAAAAAAGTGATAGGATTTTCCACTTCCACGCTGATCATAATGAACAATGGTAAAATTCTCTTCGAGTAAATCTTGGTACTTCCTTACGTAAGGTATTTCCGAACAGCCTGGACCACCATGAACAAATATGATAATCGGATTTGATTGGTTTTTTCCCCTAATCATAACTTCCATTTTCGTCCCGTTTATTTCAATTTGCTGTAATGTGCTAATACTGTTTATTCCTTTAATATCGGGTGTCCATGTTGGAAAAACAAATTTAATTACGAACAATGAATAAAAGAAAATACCTATCACTTTAATTTTTCTCTTTTTATTCAATTTAGGCTCCCTCTATCTTTATTTACGTTTCTCATAAATTTTTTCCTATGATTAATCCAAATGCCCCTTCTTAATCGAAGCAACGCCACCAGTTACATAAATTTGTGTTCAAGCAAATATGTTTTCTCACAAAAATAGCCGCCAGTATGCTAGCACTTGCTTTTACAACTCCCGTTTTTTTGTTCCACCAAGTAGGGGAAATCCCATAGAATCAAAGTACAGCTAAACCTTGCGATCCAAAGTAAGGAATGTTAGTCCAGGCAGCAACCTGCAATCTTGCTAGACTTCCATCCTTTTGGATAGTAAATACCGAGACTGTCCCCTGATTTCCGTTAAGGGTGTAAAAATGCCGTCCACCTTTACTCACTCCAACATCTATCGGAAGACCTGGTGCTGTACCTGGCGGCGTACTGGTAATATGCCCTACTACCGACAGTACTCCATTAGGAGAGATTCCGTAGGTGGAGATGGTGCCGCTTAAGGTATTGGTAACGTATGCAAAACGTTCATCCATCGTTGTAATAACCCAGCACGCTGTCTTATATCCGTTTGGTACAGAGCCGCTGATCACGCGAAGGATACCGTCGTTGCTCAATGAATAGGATGACAGCGCATTTGCATCTGCTTCTGTAACTAAGAGGATACCATTGGATAGAAAATGAGCGCCCAATGGGCCTTGACCATAAGACTTATTAACGATCGGTCCTGTAACCGTACCATTTTTATTGACATTGAATATACTGAGGTGGTTTGAAGTAAGTTCGGATACAAGGATTTTACTGCCATCAGGCGTAAAGAGAACTTGGGCTGGTTGGGCATTAAAAGTACTGAGAGTGTGGGTGGAATCGGGAATAGGAGTGAGGCGACCGTTATCATCAATGCGAAAACCAGTGATATTAGATGAAAAGTTGTTTGCGGCATTCCCTACATTGGCGACATACACAAGATGACCAAACACCGCGACACTGTTGGGCTGAGCACCTCCAGATGGCCTTACATCCACGAGGACAGGTGTTCCTCTTTCGGTTATGATGAAACTGCTGATACTATGGCTTCCTGCGTTAACGGCAAGCAGGAAGCGTCCATCACGGGTCAAAGTTAAGGAGCCTTGTGAAGTAAGGGGATCCACGCCATCGTTTGTAGTTGCAGTAGAGACTTCCTTTGTTCCAGTCCCTCTTCCATAAGTTGGGTAGGCACCTACAAAAGTGAGCATTCCGTTCATATCCCTATAAAAAGCAATGATTTGATTCATTATTAGTCATAATGTAGACCATGCTCACACTCGTACGATCATACTTGTTCATTGTCTGCATTTTATGGCTCTCTCCTTTCATAATTTTATATGGTTCCTTTGCCATTTCAATTCCCAAAATTGATGGAAATTATTATCAAAAAAGAGGTTTAAACGATTATTCGATTATCAAGAAATGTTAGTTCAACAAAAAAGATCGCCACCGGATTAAACAAGAGTCCTTATCTCTTCTATTATTTAATGGAAACACCTATGATGATTTAAAGAAGACAATAATCATTTACTATTTTCAAAAGGCGTTCAGGATTTTCGGATGAAACATTTTCAGATAATCTTGCACCCGCAATGATTGGAGCCCACTGAAAGACATCGTAGATAGCCCCTGCCAAGTCGTCAATAAACCTTGCCATTCCTGAAATTAATCGCTTTTATTTTTATCATCATCCTCTTTCGTAACACTATCTATTAAAATAAAACCGACAACGATCATGCCAAATCTTGAAAACACTTTCGTCTCTGCAATAAAATCGGGAATTGGATATACAAAGGGAAAGTACCAGTAAAAACTGATAAAAAGCATTGGCAAAATAATAATGATCAACTTTTTCACATTAATTTTCCATTTGCCTGTTCTTTTAAATGCCTTGATGAAGTTTGGCAATCCTAGAAATACGCCAATTGGCAAATACATTAATATAGCGTACATGTGCCAGGGGAAAATCTTATAAGTTTCGGAGAACATTCTTTCAAAATAAAAATGAAATTTACTTAACACAATGATTAGCATAACAAAACCAACGACATAGCTAACATAGCTTACTATGTCTTTTATATTCGACTTCATTAATTTCACTCCTTATTTAGGAAATAGCCTGTACACAGAAGCTGCCCTATTAGTAAAAAAAGCGCCCCTACCTTTGTAGAAACGCTCTCTTTCGCTGCTTTATTTTGGTATGCCGATTGCCTGAAATGGATAAAATCGAAACTTCACTTCTCCAATTACAGAGTTTATTGGAATAAAGCCAAAATGCCGGCTATCCTTGCTATTCAGACGATTATCACCCATGACGAATAATGAATCTTTTGGTACTTCTTGTAGCAAAAAGTCACCAGTCAACCTATTCAATGGATTACCTTCTTTATTTTCCTTTAAATATGATTCTTCAAATGCTTTTCCATTAATGTAAAGGACATCGTCTCTCATCTCTATGCGATCACCAGGAAGTCCTATGACCCTCTTAATATATTTTTTACCGGCCACATCCGGCGCATCGAATACAACCACATCAAACCGTTCGATGGCAGCCGTTTTACTGATGACAACCCTTTCTTGATCTTGAAACGTAGGTGACATGGATTCACCAAATACAGTCGTAGGTAAAAAAAGAAACTCTCTGCATATAAAAGCAACGATGAAGGCAAATGCTAATGATTTTATCCAAGAAAATACTTCTTTTTTTGTGTTTTCTGTCATTGTTTCGCTCCTATTGTTTCATTTGATACAAATCATTCGACGTTTTCAATTTCTAGATAAATTGATTTCCTCTTAATTAATTCGTTAATTTTGATTAAATTCCTTCTTCAACTCATGTCTTTGTCAGTCAAAAATATTCAAAAATTCTTATTCCCTTTTCGTAATAATAATCACTGATTTTATCTCGCTCGCGTCTAAATTTAATGTTTGAAAGACTAATAAAATAGTCAAATTTTTAATCTCGCTGAATTTCCTCAAACCAAATAAGCGCTTTTTGCTCCATTTCCCTCACGAACTCTTTTTTTGCCTTACTGTATTCACTTGTGTTATCAAATTGCTGAGCCAACTCCTCTTTAAAGTGACTGTATTTAGCTGCTTCTTCCGGATGGGACCGCAAATAATCTCGGAATATTAAATGCCGCTCAATTTGATCATGATCAAATTGATAAAAATGGATATGGTGCGTTCGATTCTCACCGCCTTTACGAAAAAACCTTCTGCCCGAGATACCCCATTCTCCCGCTACATCATAACCAAAAGCAGCCATTTTTCCATTGACTATATCAACCTTCTCGATGTCTTTAACAATACACATCATGTCTATGACAGGCTTTGCCTTCATACCTTGGACTGAAGTGCTCCCAAAATGTTCGAATTTAATGATTTCATCTCCAAAGATTGTCTTCATGAATTCAGCCTCAGTTTGAAACATTCGGGACCAATCTTCACTAAATTCCGTCAGTCTGATTTTCAAGTGTATCCCCCTTACCCTATTTGAATATCATACTAGTCCTTTTTCGAGAAACTATTTTAATACAGCATCCTCTAATGAATGCTCTTCAATTAACTCAATATTTCTCTTACATTTAGCGTCTCCCCAAAAAATTTATCTTTATTTTAACATTTAGATGGGTAAATTTGTAATTGTGATCATAATTATCTCCAAAACAAATAAGCTTCTTTTAGCCATGAAAAAGAAGAAACTTCAACAAAAATTAAGTTAAATGGCTCATTTAATAGGCCCCTCTAACATTCAAGGGAACGGTTATCTAACGAACCATTAAACTGCTCTTCACTAAATCTATACAATGAGTTTACTTAGCCTTAATATTCAGATGATATGATTGGTTTAACAACGAATGAGGAGGCAAAATAAATGAATGTACGTGCAATATTTATTGATATGGATGGTACACTACTAAAAGCCTCAAACTCCATTTCTCGCCGAAATATAGAAGCCATTCATAGGCTCATTAATCAAGGAGTTAAGGTTTTTCTAGCTACTGGTCGACACTATGAAGTAACCGCTCCCTACCATAAAGAAATTGGATTACGAACTCCGATGATCTGTTTGAATGGTGCCGCCATTCACGATGCGGAGACAGGAAGAGTTATGCAAATGAAAACCGTCCAATTAAACGAAGAACGTTTTCACCATCTGACCGCTGAAAGTCCTTGTAATGTTATGGTCCATACAGCTAATGGGCTTTATGTTAAGGAAATCAATGAAGAAATCGATTATTGGACAAAAGTTGGGCAAATTCCGCCACTGTATATTGGAGATTTAAGAAAAGCAAATTATCATGATGTTCTTAAATATAGTGTTCGAACAGGTGCACCAAGTCTTGAATTATCTGCTATGTTTAAAAAGGAAGCAGACGTCATCGATTGGAATGACGGATTTGAAATAGTTGCTCCTAATGTTTCTAAATGGTCTGCCATAAAAAGCTTGCTTACCGAATTTCGAATGAGTCCAAAAGAAGTCGTAGCCATTGGAGACGGACCCAATGATATAGAGATGCTTCGTCATGCCGGTACTGGAGTAGCCATGGGGAACGCTAGCGAGAAAATTAAAGCAACTGCTGATTTTGTTACAGAACACCATGAAAATGATGGATTAGCTGAGTTTATCGAACGTTATCTTCTTAAATCATCAAAATCATATGCTATATAAAGTTTTTTTCAAATGACTTTTTGTAAAAAAAGACAGGTGAGAAATATACCTGTCGTTTTTT
The DNA here is from genome assembly GCF_008923245.1 of Cytobacillus depressus. Lineage (GTDB taxonomy): Bacteria > Bacillota > Bacilli > Bacillales > Cytobacillaceae > Cytobacillus > Cytobacillus depressus. The sequence goes on along the minus strand of NZ_WBOS01000006.1, from coordinate 135,567 downwards.
ATTGGCCATATGATTTAATCAGATAGTAAAAAAGTGACTGGTCCTAATGAACACTCGTACCTGTTACTCGAAGAAATATATTTATTTCAATGAGTTCTTTCAATCTTTATTAAATCATCAGATGGAGTTATAGCTTTTTTTCCGCTAAAATTAACAGCGCCTTGACGATCTAGAATTGCATATTGTACAACCTTATCTTCGTGAAGAAAAACGAGTAGAAAAATATCTTCTCTGTAATCAATCCCACCTGTTTGTCCATCGTAACTAACTCCTAAACTTTCTTCTATTATTTCTTTCGTAGTATATGGTCCAAATAATTGGGCTTTATCCCAGGAGAAATCTGTTAAAGGGTTAAGATTAAACTGACTATTATTTTTATCTTCTACAATAGAATGAATAACTTGCTCCAGCTTCATATTCTCTTGGGCACGATTTAAATTTAATATAAATGCTATTATTACCACAACAATGAAAACGTTTATTCCGCTTTTCCATAAAAAGTTTATTTTATTCATTGGTAATTTAGCTTTTATCAGTGCAGTGGCCTTATTTAATAACAACCACATATGAAAATAAATAAGGGAACCAGCAATTCCTAAAATTAGATACTGAAGGACTCCTTCGTTCCATCCATTTCTTGCTAAATCCAATAAGGCAAAAACATTACAGATTATACCTGAAAAAATGAACACGATTAAAGAAGGAAAATATGACATTGATTGATACTTTTTTTGAAGATAGAAAACGACAGCTAAAGTGGTAGAACCGCCAATCAAAAACACTGGCAATACAAACATCACCCAAAGTATAAGGATCATGAACATATCAAAAAAGTTAAACGAAAAGCTAACTAAAAATATGAATATCAAGCTGCTAATAATACCATTGATTATCCAAAGAATCGGTTTCATCCTCCTCTCTAAATGAGTATAACTGAGTACGTTTTGGGTAAAAAAAAAATCGTTTTTTAGCTAACCTGCCCGTTTCAATAAAAAAGTACATTAATCATTCCTAATAATGCCTCGGTAACGCATATCAGTGTTCCTTCATTTCGAATCATTATCAATAGTGAATATTTTAAGTGCCCCAAATATTAACACTAAAAAGAATGTAACTACACTTATTAATCTGAAAATGGAAATTTCAATGATGAAACTTATGAGAATAATAGGTAATCCGATGATCGTTATAAGTGATGCGAATTTAGTATAGCGGATGACTTCTTCAGATAGCTCTTGTTCTTCTTTATACATCCACCTTTTTCCGAACAATATACTTTCCTCAGGATTAAAATAGGTCCAAATCAAAACAAGATAAAGAGGAATCGTAAAAATAATCAAAAAAATTATTTCTTCCATAGAGTTCACTCACTCCCATATTTTTATCGCGTTATTCCGAGCATGAAAAAACCTAAAATCGTTCTTTCACTTTTAACTTCTTTTCAATTAATAAATAAATATTAATAGCAATAAAAAATGAAATAAGCAAATTTAAATATACCCAATCTCCCCACGCCATTTCCTATATTTTAACATTTCAGGTTCCAAAAATGTTATTTCAAACCAATTTCCTTTCTTATCCCCTTTACTAGAGTAAGAAAAATAAGACCACAGCCGTAGCAATAATTACGACCTCAGAATATATTGAATTTATTTTTCCAGTATTACAATAGGTGGTGTGACTAACAGAGACAGCAATAAACATTTTGGAGGAATAAGCTTGAAAAAATTAGGTCCGATAGGAATGAGATGGTTAAAAATTATTCACGTTTTATTAGTAGTATTATTCTTTGGAGGGATTTTGAGTTCAGTAGCATTGAATCTTCATATTAACTTTACAAATTATGATGAATCTTATCTAGGATATAAAAACATTATCATTATCAGTGATCATATTATTCGCTGGGGGGCAATCGGAACTTTATTAGTAGGTTTCATTTACGGATTTTTTACGAATTGGGGATTTTTTAAGCATCGATGGGTTGGGGTAAAATTTATTCTTTTTATTGTTCAGACCATTGTTGGGATTTTTATAGTGGACAAGTTGATGATGTCAAATATGGAATTATTAGAAACGCAAAAAGAATTGGCTTTAAGCAATCCTATTTTTATTAAAAATCATGAAATCCGACAATTTGCAGTATATTTTCAAGTAGCTGTTACTATTTTTATTTTCATCATTTCGTATTTAAAACCATGGAAAAAGAAGAAGCTTCAACAAAAGTTAAATGCCTGAGTTTAAAGTTGCAACGATAACATTTCCTTGCATTCCTATTCAGCACGGGCTGGTTCCCGGAGACTTTGAGTGAAAATGAGGAGGAACGGGATATCGCCATCCCCCTTCCGTCCTTTTTCCCGCCGGTAACGAATGGCCATATCCAGGCACCATTTCTAGCCAAGGGATCAGCCCTCAAAAAAAGTTCTATTAATTCAGATGTGATGATATGATTAATAAAATGTGTTAACTAAAGATATTTTTGGTTAACTTATGGATTTTGAATCTGCAAACTGGGGGGTAAGTTATGTATAAGCTGCGCGGTCATCATCTTTTTTGCCTTCTTGGCTATCGAGGCATGGGCTATTCCGAAGAATATGTGGAAAATATGACGCATTTGCATCAAAACTTAAGTAATGACCCCGAAACGTTAATTCAAATCATTAAGGGACCTGATCAGCTGTGTGAAAAATACCCCAACTCAGGTAAATACCACTGCCAAGACGACCATATTTATGAAAGAGATGCCGCTATTCTAGAGAAATTAGGGCTTAAAATCGGACAAATTCTGCAGTGGAAAAACATTGAGTCTCACATTCGAAAATTTGTCGTTCCGTCCGATATTCAAATTGTGTGTGAAACATGTTCTTGGCGTTCATATGGAGTTTGCGAGGAAGGCATTCAGGAAATCCATGAAGGGAAGGGCTTAAGGAAAATAAAATAAGCCCTTCCTTTTTATATAACGGGTTCCGTTTTGGGAGGAAAAAGTCATAATAACTACGCAAAAAACCATAAATAACAGGTAATTAGAAGTGGTTTTCATTAAGTTAGTTAACTTTGAAAGCTTTGCTCGATACAAATATTTCTCGTTTTGCATTCACTTTTCCTTTAAAGTATGAGAATAAATAACAGCCTATAATTACAATAGTACTGCCTATTCCCTGCATCCAAGTCATCTGTTCGCCTAATATAAAAAAAGCTAAGATGGAAGTAAAGACCGGATTAAAATTCAGAAAAATCCCAGAAGTAGTGGATCCTAATTTTTGAATACATATATTCCAGAGAACCATGCAAAGAACTGTTGAGATTACTCCTGTATACAAGATGGACCCGACGAAAGCCGGATTGATATTCGAAATAGTAAAATCAGTGAGGTTCATTGGTAAAAGAATGATCAGACCAAAAATAGCAGAATACAAAACTGACATTAAGGATGAGGTCTTTGTCATGGCCCATTTGCTGCAAACAGTATATATTCCCCATACACCTACAGCCACAATCATCCATAAATCTCCAGTATTAAAATCCCATCCTAGCAAATAGCTGATTTTTCCTTTTGTCAGTACAAGAACGACACCAAATAGTGAGAAAATCATTGAAAAAACTTGTAACAAATTCATTTTTTCCTTTAAAAAGATACCTGAAAACACAGCAATGGAAATCATATTTAACGTCGATATTAACCCAACATTTGTCGCCGTTGTGTGTGCTAATGCTAGAAATTGAAAAAGATTAAATAGCACAGCACCTGTTATTCCCATGAGGAACAATGGAAGAATAGCATTTCGTGGTGGTAAAATCCTTTTTTCCTTCCACCATACAAGAGGCAGCAAACATACGGCCGCAATGATCCACCTTAAAGTTGTCAAAGTCATCGGTGTAGCATGTTCCACTAACGACTTACTAACAACAAAGTTCCCCGCCCATAGTAAACATGTTAGAAGCAGCAGTCCATAATACTTACTCGACATTTCCTTTCCCTCCCTTATCCCGTACATTTGATTTACTTTTTATTTTGTAAATAATCTTAACATTTTTAACTTCATTTCAGTATATATTTCTGTATAATTGAATAAATACGAAAAAATCAAAAGCAAAAAATAGAATCTGCAAAATTTTATTTTGTTTGCGCGATATTTTTTTCGGAATCTCAGAAGAACTTTAAGGGGGATAAGGAATTGGAAAGTATCATAAGTAAAATACTTGATGACGTCGACATTCAAATTTTAGATATTCTGCAAAAATGTGCACAGATTAGCAATGCTGAAATTGCGAAACGAGTGAATTTGTCTCCGCCTGCTACCCATACAAGAATAAAAAGATTGGAAAATGAAGGGTATATCAATGATCACGTTGCCATATTAAATCAAGACAAATTGGGATTTGATTTATTATCTTTTATTTTTGTGAGTACGAATATTCATCATGTGGAAAAGCTGGAAGCCCTTGAGAAGGAATTGGGGCTGATGCCAGAGGTGTTGGAATGTCACTGCTTAACGGGAGAATATGATTATCTGCTTAAAGTGGTAAGCAAAGACCGCAGGGAGCTTGAAAGCTTTATTAGAAAATTAAACGGACTTGGCATCACACGGATTCAAACGAGCTTGGCACTACGGGAAATTAAGTATTCTACTGTTTTGCCGATACGGGGAGAGGGTCATTTGTAATGTGAATTTTTAATGTGGGTTGTAGGAATGATTGTCGCACTGATAATGGACATTTCACTTCAGGCAAGTTGACGAAGTGTCCATTATAACTTTGGTAACGGACACTTCCTCTCGGGCTAATCCCTGAAATGGCCTTTAGAACATCGATAACGGACAGTTCCTTTCGAAACATTCGCCGATGTGGCCGTTATTATGGAGCTCACTCAGTTTACTAGGAAGCTATTTTAATACATTTTCATCTAATTTACTATTAGCATTTTTTAATGTTTTATTTTCCATTCTTATAACTCAAGCAACCTGTTTCGTTCGACCAAGATGATTATTCTTGATAACAAGCTTCATACTCATCTTTCATTAGCCAACTTTTACAGGCTAGTCCTCTTCAAAAGCATCCCGAAAAATGATCAAATTCTTAAGCAAGTGCGGCAAGTCCAGCCAAATATATAGTAAGAATAAACCGATATCTTGCTACGAAATAATCTGTATAAGAGCTATCCAATAAAATATCAGCTAAATATGACTGTACAGATGCTAGTAATCTTCGGAAGACTAATCCTTCATATTTAATATCAGCAATGAAAAAAATAAATAAGATTACAAACAATATCGTTTTCTTATTTTTATTAACTATCCACTTCAAAATGTTCCCTTCAATGATGTTCTAACGTAGCCCCTTAGTGAAATAAGAGCACTTTTTCAAGAAAACCAAATTCTTGATATTTGTAACGGATTAATAATTGATTTTAATCTCCCATCTGGATGAAATAACTTTATAGCATCCAACTTTTTAAAGTCGTATGATACTTCTTCTAATTTCTCCATTAGTGTAACTGTTTCACTTTCGTCAAGTTTAAATGAGAGCGCTTGACCAGCCATTAATATCTCTGCCCTACTATTTTGTTTAGATTTATAGTTATTATGAAACATTTTGCCGTCCTCCTTATGTATGATTAGCAAACATTTAATGATGAAATTTTCCAACGTGAAAACGGAACGATTACGTATAAGCAGACTAATCTATCAATCTGCTGGGTTAATAATTCCATAATACACGAGATCTTTATATGAAAATAGGAAGGACTGCCATCGCGATCTCATATTCTTCAAGCTAAGTAGTTTTTATGTTTCTTTTATTATATCTTTCCAGTAGTTCCATTCTTTCAGGTAGCCATCTAAATCACGCGGATGATGTCTAATACAGGTTGCTATCCTAAGAAATAATCCAATAAGGACTTCCTCATATAACAATCGTTCACTTATGCTTTCATTAATTCGTAAGTGACTCGCTGCTGAAATGATCGTTTCTTTCGTTAAATCATCCGGGGAAGAACAAAATGCATAAATTAAATCATAAAGGGGGTCTCCGATCACAGGAGTCGGGTCAATCACACCACTTAATTGGCCATTATTAAAGATGAAATTGTGCACTCCACAATCCCCATGCAATAAAAAGGGCTCTTTATCGGTACTATTCATTTTTGAACTTTTAACAAGGTTTAACATAAAGGGATAATCGTCTTTTTCTAAATATGGACCTAAAATCTTATTTGCTTCCATCATTCGATCCAAAAGGAAACTTTGCCAAGAAGCTGTTAATTCATCTGCCCATCCCCAACCAATATTATTAGGTACGGCCTTGTAATGGTTAATCAGTCCTTGCACAAGTGTCTTTAGCACTTCCTGTTTATTTTGTTTTACATACTTTGTAGAACCAGGTATGAATGTATAAACCATATAATGATTTGATGGTTCAACATAGAGAAGACGCGGTAATAAATCTAAGTCCTTGTAACTAGTAAGAAAATTCGCCTCAGATTGCAGAACTTGCGGTTCATTCGACTTAACGACATATCTTGCCCCACCATTCGTACAGAAGATACAATTCACTAACGGTACCCCCCTTTAATTGTTCATACTCGACGGCACTTGTGTGAATGATTTCTTTATTATTTAATTCTTTCATTATCTTATGAATGTCCATATTATGCCTCTTTCAGTTCGCTTTGTTCTACCACATACTAAATTTCAACCAAGATGTAAGCTGCTTAATCATTACAGCCCATTTCCTGTTTTTGGTTTATGAATAGCGGAAAACTCCTCTTTTAATATAGAGTACATTTTTAAATCTTGATGCTTTCCCTTTATAAACATCCCTTTTCTATGAATCCCTTCAAAAGACATTCCTGTTTTTTTCATTACTCGTTCTGAACCGATATTTTCTACAAAACACCTTGCTTGAATACGAACCAAATTCATATGATTAAAGCCAAATTGAATCACTTCAGTTGCTGCTTCAGTTGCAATCCCCTTTCCCCAATAATCTTGAGAAATGATATATCCGATTTCAGCAACATTGTGTTGTACTTGCCACGAAACAAAGTCAATCGTTCCGATCAACTTTTCATTTTCTTTATACTCAATCCCCCAAGGAGCAACTTTTCTATTCTCATATTGGTTTAGTGCAAATTCAACAAACTCTTTAGTATCTGATAATTTTTGATGTGTATCCCAAGTAACATATTTAGATACTTCTTCATTTGAACAATAGGAATACATATCTTCAACATCTTCTAATGTTATTTTTCTTAATAACAAACGTTCTGTTTCTAATGTAGGTAAATTGCCAAATATTTTTTCAATCTCCATTAAATCACCTCTAACTCATAATAATTTTGCCATAAAATACTCATCATAAGGTTTGCCATCTATAATAAGTGAGTTTCTTTTTGTCCCCTCTATTTCAAATCCAATCTTCTTATACAGCGCTACACCCGCTTCATTTTGAGTGACTGTTGTAAGTTCCAATCGTGAAATATTATGATTCATTGCCCATTTTTCCAAATTCTGAAACAAGGCGGTCCCAATCCCTTTACCTCTGAAATTCTCTAATATTCCAATAACAAGATAAGCGGAATGTTGCGTTCTCCTAGCACTTCCACCTATAGCTATCAAGTAACCTACTAACTTCCCCTCTTCTTCTGCAACAAATATGGTTGAGTTACTTTGATGTTCCATACGTTCTAATTGTTTCCGTTGCTGTTCAGGAGTGGTTTTTCTTTCACCAGCGCCCATAAGCATAAAATCAGCTTCAGCTTCAACATCTTTAATAAGATTTATAAAATTCTCTGCATCGTCAATATGTATCTCTCTTATTAACATAAAAATCCCCCTGTACTTCCTGTAGCGACTTTTTTTCATTCCTTTCAACCTATTCGGTAATATTCTTTAAAATCCCTTTTCTGCTAAACTACCATTTTGATACTTGTATTTGGCAACTAAAAAATGTTGATTGTAGCAATATGTATATTGAATGTTAAAAAACCAAAAATATGCTAGTTATGAATAAAACCAGGATATTTTTGGCTGACCACCTTTCTTACGATCATGCGAAGCGGTTAAGTTAGCTTATGATTTAAATAGACATTGCAATAAAATGTACTAATCATTTAATCCCTTTCCATCAAGAATATGCTGCATATATTTTTCAATTCTTGACTCTCGGGTTTTGGATTGTTTGGCTTGAGAAAAATAAAGAATGTATGCTCTTTGCCGCCCAGGGGTCAATGCTTCAAAAGCAGTTTTCAAGGCAGGCATTTCATCGAATTTATTTTGAAGTTCTTCTGGAATGGTGACTTCTGTATTCTTTTTAAAATTCACTTCCAAACCAGCCTTTTCCACTTCAATAGCCTCATTAATATAGGCTTTCAATATGCTTTCCATTTCAACTATTTCTTGAACATTGGTGAACCGAATCTGGCGGGCTGCCTGTACATTCTCCGTTTGTTGGATAAGAATCCCATGGGCATCCTTTAACAAGGCACCTTTGTGAAACAGAAGCGCACAATATTCTTTAAATCCATGTATTAAAACGATGTTTTTTTTCTCGAACGTGTAACAAGGATGCATCCACTTAAATTCTTCGGTCAGCTCACAGTCAAGAACGATATTTCTCAACTTCCCATATTCTTCCTTCCACTTTTTCGCTTTACTTAAAAATTCATCAACCTTGGGATTCATTGTACTTTTTGTCATAAAAGAACACCTCATTTATAATCTTCTTTCTTCTGTTTAGCTTTGCTTAAATATATATCAACCATAGGATCTGATTTGATCGTTCCTTCGCAGTATGGCCATAATGTTCTCAAACAAAAATCCTCACAGATTTCCATTTAATAAAGTGAAACTTCATTCAGTGGGGTTTTCTTTCATCCCCCACTGAATGTTAGTTGAACTTATCACGCTCAAGTCGCGCCACGTCCTGTGGCTTTCGCCTGACTAGGACATCCTGTCCGTCGTCGGGCCTTTACGGGCTGTTGGATCTCCCACTTAGAAGTTTTTGCTTTATCAACTTCTTGAAGTGGGAGTCTTACAGCCCGTTAGTCTGCGATAAATTATTTTTATGTAAATTTTACTATACATATTTTAATAACACCAACTTGCCTTAAGGAAGCAATAATAACAGTAGTTAGGGTCAAACTTATTAGGGGCGACCCTCAATCTAATAACAGGAAAAAAGGAATGCATTTCGCACTCCTTTTATTTCTAAAAAAAATAACATTGTAATTAGCATCTTAATTATATTCGAAAAGAACCAGCAGTTTTTTTGACTTATTGATAAAGGTCTTCCAATCGTTACTGATTGTCATATTCATTCCAAAGCCTATATTTTGAAGGTATGCTTGTAAATCTTCAAAACTATCTTTGTCACTCTGGGTTAATACACTAAACCTATACAATTCATCATGAGGGTATTGTCTTAATGCAGCATTCAGACGCTCCATAGTCATCCGTTCATCGTTTGAAAGCCAGCCTGAGTATTTACCACTATTCGTTGCAACCTCTAATCCGTTTAAAACATCGCCTAATTGGGTCGTAACTAAATTGGGTTCGGACCAATCATCCTTTTTTTGGTGCTCTATTAAACCATCAAGTTCAACTAGTTTATATTGTACCTCTGAGTAGAATAACTCTTTATGAACTAAGCTAATTTTCAGGTAACCAATAACCAAACAAACTATCAAAAGTGCGTTTACTGATAACGAAATAACAAAAATAGTTTTCTGTTTTTTGCTCAAATTTCTCCCCCCTTTTATCATTAATTGTCATACTTTTTAGTTAAACTCGCATTTTTTAATACGGATTATATCCTTCAAATCATAAACTTCGTATATTGTAAGTTTACCTTTTACACTACTCTTCAAGAAAATCAGTCTTAAAAAAAGGATTCACTCTAATTTCTCTCAAGAAATACTTTATTGGTGTGCGTTTATTTACATATGATTGTTTAGGTATTAATACTTCCCTTTCTAGAAGCTCGTGTAGTTCATTGGCAATTTCGAAGGTCGAGTAAGTATACTTTTCACTATTTTCCTCTTTAATTTTAATTAAAAATGAAATGATATATTCATGCATAATAGGGAAGTCTTTTTCGATTTGCTGGTGATTCTCTATAAATGCTTTAACAAACTCTTCCAAATCAGACTTTGCATTAATAAATGGAAAACTGCAAAGGCTATACCAATTTCCTAAATACACTGTAAATACAGCAATCGCATAGCGACGTGTTTCCTTATCTGGATCACTAAAATAGTTGTAATACGCTGCCTCTTCAAAGCTTTGACCTGTATCAAAATATCCGATTTCAATTCCTTTAAGTCCTCTTTTCACTTTTTCAATTATTTCATTCAACACCGCTAACCCCCTAAGATATTGATGGGTAATAGGTATGTCCCTAAGAAATATGGAAATTCGATAACAAGCTGCTAGTTTAATAACTTCAACAAAATTGCATGAATCCTTCTTGGATCAAAGCACCCCGGTAGATGAATATTCACTTAATGTTTTACTGGACCGTAAAAAGGATTTGTATCAATTGAAAAATATGGTATAAAATCAATTGTTTTCGCTTGATACATTTTATTACAGTATTCATAAACTATAATAAAATCTCCAACAAACATTGCAGGAGTGATTTGACCGCTTACTCTGACCATAAGATTTTTGTTAATTACTTCATAATCAATAATGCTGCCAAAACTTATATCCTCAAATAAATGCGAAGGTTCTATAGATTTAGTATCGACAATAGATACTTTGTCGCCCACAATAATTTCGGCTTTTTCTGAAGTTAATTTTGTTTTTACGTTTTTATAGATGATTGCTAAAGGATTATCAACAAGAATATCAATTAATCCGTTGGAATACCTATAGACATAAACTTCTTCAACTCGTACACCAGAACCGGATCCTTTCGTTAAAGTTATGATTAATTCTTTCTTTCCATCTTTGTCTATGTCTTCGTAAAATAGCTCTGGAGCATAGGTAGGATTTGTAACATTCATCCAAAAAGGTCGGAAGTATGTTTCTCCTTTAAAGTGAATACGGAAATCTTGAAATAATCCATTCTTTTTCTTAGCATATAAGATGATATTTTCTTCAGGTAACTCTGAAACGACTTTATATTCTTCTACTTTTGCCTCAGCATTATTAGGCATAACAAGAAGAAAAATTACCAATAGCCAGATAATGTTTCTTTTCATAGACAACACCTCATTTTAGTGTTCCCTAACGTGTAAACTTATGCCGCTAACTCACTACACAATAAATGAGTGCCAATATTAAAACCTATCTCCTTGTATTGTCCCGAAGGAGGTTGATTTATTATATCTGCTTTAGTAATCACTTTTTTGCCCTCCAAGATAAGTATGAATTATGCTAATTAATTTGACCTACAATTCTTGATGTCTTCCATCTCTCTTTTCCATCCAAATCGTTATACCTTCCTCCCGGCCTAATCTCCTCTCACCTTGCAAATTGCTTAGCTGGTCACGAAGCTCCTTCATTCTTGCCTCATATATTTCGTTTTTCCTTATTGGCTCTTAAGTTTTCCCATTCGATGAGTGCTTCTTTTACTTCCTCTGCATTCATCACCCATTCCTCCAATTAACTTAAAAGCTTGTCGCATCTCCTGTATGTCACAAACACTCCCTGTATTTCATACACTGTTCAAAAAAGTGTGGGGTGTTTTTCATGGCAAAGTGGATTAACGTATCGACGTCAAAGCATCAATTAAAACTGTTTGATGGAAATAAGCTTTTAAAAACTTATCCCATTGCGATTGGAAAAATGTTGACCCCCACACCTTCCGGGACTTATACAATTATCAATAAACAACCTCATCCCGGCGGACCTTTTGGAGTGCTTTGGATGGGTTTGTCCAAACCCCATTACGGAATCCACGGAACCAATAACCCAGCCTCCATCGGTAAGAATGTCTCACATGGGTGTATTAGAATGTTTAACCACGATGTTCTAGATTTATCATCTAGGGTTTCGATTGGCACTCCTGTTGTTATTCAAAAATGATTCTGTAACTCCCACTCGTTTTACTTTACTAATATTCGAAAATCTTATTCTATAACACTATTCATTCACCCTTTCCATTCTAATTCCTGCCCGCTCACCCAACCAAATCCGCAAACCGCCCATACTCCTTCATAAATGCAAGCTCCATCAAGCAGATTTTAGCAGGCCGACCAATCTGGAATCTCCATTTGCTCACTGCTCTCACTCTTCATATATGTAAGTTTCAAGAAAAGGACAGGGTGGAAATAAAAAAAACGCCGGACAACATATTAAAGGGTTGTTATCCAGCGTTCATGAAACTCGTATTTATTTTTGGTGAAAAAAAATTAATTCCTACATATCATTCTTGTTTTCCCCGAACAGTCAGCAGCATCAGGAAGGAAATCACGACGATAGCAATCACCCACATCCATGCCATTTTCATATTACCAGAATCAATCGCTATATAAATCGCTGTAGGGATTGTCTGTGTTTTTCCCGGAATGTTACCGGCAAACATTAAAGTAGCACCGAATTCACCCAATGCCCGTGCAAAGCTTAGTATACTTCCCGAAATAAGGGCCCTTGAGGCCAGGGGGATAGAAATGAACAGGAAAATTCTCCATTCATTTGCTCCATCGATCCTGGCTGCTTCTTCAATATCAAGGCTGACTCCTTGAAATCCCGACTTTGCGGACTGATACATCAGTGGAAATGCAACAACGATTGAAGCAATAACAGCTGCCCACCAGGTAAAAATAATGGGCTGCTTAAAAATCCATTCGATCGCCTGTCCAATCATACTATTCCTTCCGAAGACGACAATAAGAAAAAATCCAACAACTGTCGGAGGGAGCACCATTGGGAGCATAAGAATCGTCTCGAAAATGGCTTTCCCCTTAAAAGGCTTTCTAGCTAAAAATCGTCCTGCCAATGTTCCAATTATAATAACGGCAACACTAGATAGAGTAGCTATTTTTAAAGATAGCCAGATTGGACTCAAAAATTGCTGCATGAAATCTTTATTTAGTAGTAAATCCATATTCCTCAAAGACCTTTAATGCAGCATCGCTTAGTAAATAATCGTAAAACTCTTTTGCTGCCTCGTAATGCTTAGAGTCCTTAATGATCCCGACAGGATAAATAATCGGAGTGTGTGTGTCCGGTTTTGCAGTTGCGACAATTTCTACTTGATCAGAAGTCAATGCATCTGTTTTGTATACAATTCCGGCGCCTACATTACCAGTTTCCACATAGGATAATACTTGACGGACATCTTTTGCATAAACGACTTTGGGCTCTACATCTTTCCATATGCCCATCTTTTCAAAAGACTCTTTTGCGTATTTTCCCGCAGGCACTGTTTCAGGGGTTCCGATTGAAATTTTATCAAAGCCCGCTGTTGCAAGTTCTTCAAAACCTTTAATAGATTGATCCCCTTTTGGGACAACTAATACGAGTGAATTTCCAAGAAGGTCCACTCCATCTTCTTTAGCGATTAATCCTTCTTCAACTAATAAATCAAATTTATCTTCCGCTGCGGAGAAAAATAGATCAACCGGCGCTCCTTGTGAGATTTGCTGCTGTAAAGAACCAGAGGCTCCAAAGTTGAAATCCAAAGTGACATTGGGATGATCTTCTTGATATGTATGTTGAATCACATCCATTGCATCTTTTAAACTAGCAGCTGCTGAAATGGTTAATTCAACTTTTTCCTGGCTTTCAGCTGCCGGTTTTGTTTCCTCCTTGCCTGAACCTTGGTCTGTGCCCTTGTTATTCGAACAAGCCACTACCATCATAAGTGATAATAAGAGAATACTGACCAACTTAAACCATTTTTGCATGTTTTCACCTCAACTGTGTAAATATAATTATTTATAACTAGTTATATCTTAATATAACCAGTTATAAAAAGAAATGATTTTTATCACACCTTTTAGAAAATTCATTCATAGGAAATAGACATCGATTCATTTTTTCTATTCACCATCTAAAGAAATCCGATTTTCTGTTTTGCAATCAAAAAAGTGCACTTTATTCATATCCATTGCTAGAGGGAGGATTTGTTCTTGCTTGATATCCGATCGGGCATCGAGTCGAGCAATAAATGGTTGACCCGCGATTTGTGAGTAAATAAGAGTTTCTGCTCCCAAGAGCTCCTTTACTTCTACTTTCGCATCGATAATAGAACCGGAAGAAGTTGCAATGAATGCAAATTCATCACGAAAATCTTCAGGACGGATCCCCAATGTGATTTCTTTGTTTGCATACCCCTGTTCGTGAAGACTTTGATTCGTTCTTTCCGGGAGTACGATAGAAACATCCCCAATATGCATTTTGCCCTTTGACAGGATACCGGTAAAAAAGTTCATGGCAGGTGAGCCGATAAAGCTTCCAACAAACACATTTTCAGGTTTTTCGTATATTTCTTCAGGAGCCCCCACTTGCTGAATCACACCATTATTCATCACAACAAGGCGCGTTGCCATAGTCATGGCTTCTGTTTGATCATGGGTAACGTATATAGTGGTTGTCTGTAAACGTTGATGCAGTTTAATAATTTCCGTACGCATTTGCGCACGAAGCTTTGCATCTAAGTTTGATAATGGCTCATCCATTAGAAATATTTTTGCATCGCGAACGATGGCACGCCCTAATGCTACCCGTTGACGCTGCCCGCCTGAAAGAGCCTTTGGTTTACGATTCATATATTCCTCAAGGCCCAGAACTTGAGTAGCCTCTTTGACACGGCGATCAATTTCATCCTTTGGGAATTTACGACTTTTTAATCCAAATGCCATGTTATGATATACGTTCATATGTGGGTAAAGGGCATAGTTTTGGAAAACAAACGCAATATCACGGTCTTTTGGCGCAACATCGTTCATACGTTTTCCCTCTATGATAATATCGCCTTGTGAGAGATCTTCTAGACCAGCTACAAGGCGTAATATCGTAGATTTTCCGCAACCTGAAGGCCCTACTAAAACAATAAATTCCCTATCTTTAATATCAAGGTTGAAATCTTTTACTGCTAATACATTTTTATTGTAGTTTTTATATATGTGTTGTAGTTTTAAATCAGCCATAACTCTCAATCCTTTATCTTGTTATTTAGATTAATGTCATCATGCACACATTACAAGGTAATATCATTTATAGTTATTTATAACCTATTATAATATAACGTGATTAAGAGTTTATCTTTTAAAAACAAATTCCCCATATTAAATAATGAAGTTATAATAAATGAGGAGTGATCGCATGAATAATAACTCATCATATACAATTGAAGAGGTTTCACAATTACTGAAGATATCGAAATTGACCGTTTATGATTTAATCAAAAAAGAGGAGCTTGTGGCTTTTAGAGTTGGCAGACAAATGAGGGTAGACCAACAGGATCTTGAAAGATATAAATCGAAAAATAGAACAGGTATTGTTCAGGAAGATAACTATTTTTCAGCGGAGAATAAGGTGTCTCAAAATAATAATAAACAAGTAGTAATTAGTGGCCAGGACGTCGTTTTAGATATGTTAAGTAAATATATTGAAAAACATACATCCCTTACTCCTTTAAGATCATATAATGGTAGCTTAAACAGTCTTGTATCCATGTATAATGGGGAATGCGACATTGTTAGTGTCCATTTGTATGATGGCGATACAGGTGAATATAATCTCCCCTATGTCAAGCGTCTATTGGTGAGTCAGCCATTTATACTCATTAATTTAGTTTGTAGAAATGCAGGGATTTATGTAAAACAAGGAAATCCTCTGAACATAAAAGGCTGGAGTGATTTAGCTCAGTCGCAGATTACGATTGTGAATCGTGAAAAAGGGTCAGGAGCAAGGGTTTTACTAGACGAGCAACTGAGAATACATGGTATCTCTGCAGATTCACTAAGGGGTTATGAAAATGACTTGACTAGTCATTTTTCCGTAGCTTCAGCCGTGGCTAGTGGGCAAGCTGATGCAGGTGTAGGAATTGAAAACGTCGCAA
Organism: Cytobacillus depressus; assembly: GCF_008923245.1. Taxonomy (GTDB): domain Bacteria; phylum Bacillota; class Bacilli; order Bacillales; family Cytobacillaceae; genus Cytobacillus; species Cytobacillus depressus. The sequence goes on along the minus strand of NZ_WBOS01000006.1, from coordinate 119,559 downwards.
AAATGGTTAATGTGGACTTCATTCCATTAATCAAGGAGCAATATGATCTAGTCATTTTAAAAACAAAAGAAAACTTGCAATTGCTTAAAGTAATTAAAGAGGCCGTTAGCTCTAAAGAATATCGCTCTCAATTAGAACAATTAAATGGATACGATCTCAGTGTTACAGGGAAGATTATATTTGAATCCTAAGTGGGAAAAGTGATAAAAACCCTTTTTAATATATAACCTAGTAAATGGAAAGTATTGATATTCTGTAAATAAGAAAGTAAAAAAACTACCCCCTTGATTTTTTTCAAGAGGGTAGTTTTTTTCGCTTTATAAATGTTATTTAATGTAATAATTGTTTTTTCATTTTCTTTTGAACTTTAGATTCGATTTTGTCTAAATGTTTTTCCTTAAGATAATTTATAGGTTGAGGATGAAACCACGTAATCTCTCCATTATGATAAAGACCTTTAAAATCATTTCCTTTATAATTTAATATAAACTGATATCTTTCAGCGAATTGGTTTTTAAATAATGTTTTTTCTATATTAAAATTAGTCATCATAGTAAACAACCTCCAACATTTTTATTTAATATCTTTTTATAAGTCAGTAACTTGTTCCTTGTTTATAATGATAGACTCCTTAAATGAGACAAACATAATAAGATCATTAAAATTTGATGAGATGCCCTACTATATGAAACTGCCCTACTTATTGTAGAAACTTACCCTGCAGCTTTTTGCAATCGCTTTTTTCGATTGAACTAATCAAAAGAAGTATCTTTAACGATTTTCAAATGAAATATAAGATAAGTAATAAAGAATCAACTAGACAATACTGTAAATAGCCGAAAGGAGAAATGATAGATGAAAATTGCAGTAATTTATGGAGGGACCCGTCCTAATGGCAATACGGAGATGCTGACAGACTACGTAATTCAGGATATAATTGCCGAAAAGATTTACTTAAAAGAATATAATATCGAGCCAATTATAGATATGCGGCATTCAAAAGATGGATTTCAGGAAAGAAATGATGATTATAATTCCATCATTGAACAGATTCTTCTAAATGACATATTTATATTCTCTACCCCGATTTACTGGTATAGCATGTCAGGAACAATGAAAAACTTTATCGATCGATGGTCACAAACCTTAAGGGATCCTAAATATCCTGATTTCAAGAATAAAATGGCTTCAAAAAAAGCATTTGTTATTGCTGTTGGAGGAGACGCCCCTCGTATAAAGGGACTGCCAATGATTCAGCAATTTAATTACATTTTTGATTTTATGGGAATCGAGTTTGCCGGTTATATTATTGGAAGTGGAAACAAACCTGAAGAAGTAATTCAAGACAAAGAGGCAATTTTCGCAGCTACTCAACTTCGAAAAAAATTAACTGAAAACGAATAGAATTAAAAAACAAAATAGGTTTGCATGAAATTCGAATGCAGACCTATTCTTTTTTGGTCAAACCTTTAAATAGTAAAAACTATTCTATGATTTCCATTTTACAGGTCATCCAATTAACCGAACACTTTTCCTTGTATATTACAAAATATCAGCTAAATATGACTGTATGGATGTTGGTAAGAGTTGAAAGAATAACCCTTCATATTTAATATCAAGTAGACCAGCAATGAAAAAAATAATGATGATTAATAACAATATAGTTTTCTTATTTTTATTCACTTTCCACTTCAAAGTGTTCCCTCCAATGTTGTTCAAACCTGGCCTCTTTATTTAAACACGAGAAAGCTGCCTGTTTTGGCTGCTAGATCTTAAAGTCCTCAGATTTTCTTTTTTTATTTCTTTACTTTTGAAATTTCCATCCCGTCGCCGATAGGTTAGTTTTTAACATCTTACATATTTGCGTTTGAAACCAAGCTTCCCTCGATCAATTTCTTTTTGAATACTTTCGTAAGCGTTTAGGAAACTGCTTTTTTTCTTGTCCCGTTTGACTTCTACTATTCCTACTTCCTTCGCGGTACCGACTGCCTGTTCATTTAGCAGCAAATAGGATATCCCTACGGTATATAAAAAATTATTCATAGCGGATTTCGTTCGTTCTGGCGAGTCATGAATCGTATTTTTCACCATATCAAGCATGGCAGAAATTTTGCTTTCGGAAAATTCATTGTCTTTGCGATTCCCTAAAAGCCAGCAGTAGCAACTCCAGCCCGCTGACATTCTCAACTCGTCACCGCTTGCAATCCATTTATCAGCAACTTCTTGTGCAATATCTGCTTCCGCTAAAGTTACTGCTACCACATAATCGGATAACATATAAAAATAGGCAGAATCCATCCAACGATCAAAATCCGACTCAGTCATTGCTTTTGGATCTGCAATAATACCTGCAAAGTACATGGCGTCGTAGTTCCCTGTGGCATAAAGCTCTTCAGCTAAAGATTGATTTATTTTTATTTTCTTTGCGATTGGTTTCATAGCACCTGTAGCTACCCCAAAAAGCGGCTCGTGTGCACCATTGGATATGTACATTTTTTTAGTTCGTTCTTTACCGAGGGCTTCAAGCTCCTGCATAACTGTTCCAAAATCCATAGTTTTGCACTTCCTTCCTTAAAATTAATACCCATTAGTTTATATTCTTTATCAAGTCTTCCATCCTTCTCTCAATTTTACCACTAATCTTATTCAATTATTGTGACCTTTAATTAAATAAAAAAGGCGGATATCCTTAATAATGGATAGCGCCCGATGGTGTAAAATCAAGTTAATAAATTTCAGTTTCGATAAAAATGCATGAACTCAATCTTTTTCCCTTGACCTCTGTGTATCTCTTATATTCTTTTGAACCGTTATAGCAGCAAATAAACTAAGAACAAATGCCATACCATAAAATCCCTTTTCACTCAAAACAATACTTCCTGCATTGAATAAACCGATGGCCATTAATGAAATAGATACAATAAGTGCAAACCAACTAATTCCATAATAAATATTAGTAACTGGTATTCCCTCATCTTTATCCCTAACTGCTTTTTGTAAAGATATCGCCGAATAAAGACCGAATACTAAAACAGCAAAGTAATATCCCTTTTCATTCAGTTGCATATTTGCGTTATACAAACCTATGAGATAAGAGGTAACACCTATTAATAGCGCTGCCCAAGAAGCTCCCTTGAAGGCTGAAGTCGGTTCTCCCTCTTTCCTTTCTTCTTTCACTTTTGTATTATTTTGTTTTCCTTTATCTAATAAATCTTCATTATCATTAGACATTCAATGTTTCGCCCCCATCTCGAAATCTAATAAAAGCACCAGATGCACTGTAGTGCTCCTGCCTACATCTATTATATAGAAACTCCTTACAAATAATATATAATTTTATTTTTATTTCCATTTAGGTTTTGAGGCCTCAACTTGATTTCGCTAATTTCAGCCTGCCGATTCGATTGATACTTCGGATCTCCGACAATTAATTCATTTTGTAAGAAACTATACGAGTTTTTGGGGGAGTAACCTTAAATAAACAACATGGAGAAAAATTTTTGGAATACAAAATTGAGGATACAAGAAAGGGATATTGTTGGTGAAAAAGGACCATTGGCCGTGTTTGAAATAGCCAATTTATTTGCGGGTATTCAAAGAACTGCCTTAGGAGCAGCCACTCTAGTAGTTAGTTCGAATGACTGGCAGCCCAGGCTTCCTCGAATTCTCCTTCGAGAACTCGTTCTCAAAGTACAAATTTAATTTAAATACAAGGCAATCACATTCCCATTGACTAAGGTACCTTTCCTTAGTTCGTCACGTCTTTCCTAGTCTGATCCATTTCCCTATGAACCTCTAAGAGTGTTTTTAGCAGATATTTAAACTTTTTATCATCTTCATACGGTGTGTTATCGAGTTCTACTTTTATTCCTTTACTTTTTTGAATTAGCTTATCTATCTTTTGCTGAATGGGACAACTACTTTTTATCATATTTAGTCTCCTAAAATATTGGTTCCAATAAAATGTATCACACATTAAGATTTCAAGGAGAACATTAATGTTTCATTATTATTAAAAGTTAATGGCATTCATAACCAAATTAACCATTTTGTTAAATGAAGAGAAATAGTATTGAATTCCCCATTTTAAAATCGTATGATCATCATTGCTGAATGGTAAAGTATAATATTCACTGGTTAATAGAAGTAGATTTTGATGAAAGTAAATTAATAGCTTGAAGTTGATTTATCGTACTGTTCTGGGGGTGGATACTTTGTCGACTGTATTATTTGGAACTGTCGAATACTATGAAAGAGAAATAATAGACCATCTTGGTAACTATAAAGGGAGAGGCTCGCATAGGGAAGATGTGACCTCGAGAATCATTTCAATGTTAGAAAATGAAATTTTTAATGCTTATTTACTCGATGAAAACGCGAGGATACAATGTTTTCAAAATCTTATAAAGGCATTTTGTATGATTTCTGAAAAGACATTTTAGCCTCTAGGAAGAAACGACAGAATAGATGACTACGAACTGTAGTGAGGAATGAAAATATCCCCTTATTAAAAATCATTGTATACATTAATTAACTATATATACCATTAAGTAAGGACCACAATACTAGTGGTCCTAATTTAATGGTAAGAGTATGGATTTTTTAATTTCTGGTATCTGTCTAGCTATTTAATTTACTATCGTTACATTTACTTGCTGTCTACCCCATTGAAGAGCTGCTTCTGTTGTTGGAATAAACAGATCAATTTTGTTCCCTTTAATGGCACTGCCAATATCCTCAGCTGTTGCATAACCATAACCCTCAACAAAAACCTTTGATCCTAACGGGATGACCTCGGGATCAACCGCGATCACTTTTTGATCCGGATTTGCTCTTAAATCAACTCCTGTTTTAGTTATACCAGAGCAGCCTTCACAGTAAGCAGTATAAGCGGTTGCCGTTACAGAGAGGGATTTAGGCAAATTTCCTTGAGCAGCTGAATTTTGAGAAATAATGAGCTTTAATCCTGGTCTAATCAGATCAGAGTTTAAGTTATTCCATTCTTTTAGATCTTTTAAGGGAACGCGATTAGTTCTAGCAATATTCCAGAGTGTATCACCGGATTCAACTATGTAATATTTTTCTGGAGAAACTTCAAGTTTATCATTTGGATGGATAACATCTGTAGATAGCCCATTCCATTTTTTTATTTCTTGGACTGATACATTATGTTTATTGGCAATTGCCCAAAGTGTATCCCCTTTGTTTACAACTACTTCCTGCGCTTGGGCGGCAGCTCCGATGGAACACCAGATGGTTATTGCTGCAATCGATGAATATAAGTATTTTAACATTTAATAACCTCCTATGTATTATCTAACTTTTGAAGTCCATCTTATCACAGAGTACTCCAAGAAAAAGAACAAGCACTTTATATTTATGTTACGTCCGTTTCAATGAGCTAACAATCATATGACTCAGAATAACAAAGTTAAGCAAAATCCAAATTAAAAAGCCCAACCTCTCTACAAAAAATAGAGAAAATGGACTTTTCGGTTACTTCATTAAAACACTCGATTGTTGAATAATATTTTTATATATTAGGGATTTCCTGTCCTTCTATTCTAAATTAATTATTTTGCTCAAGGAATTGATAAACCGCCATCATTTCCTGTTTATTCAACTCACGAATACGATTGAAAATTGGAATATCTGCAACAGCCTCCGTAAGTGAGCTTTCAACCACAACATCCCTTACTTTTCCAGTTAGCCATGTTTGCACGTCTATACCATCGACGATTTCTTTCCGCCCTTCATCATTAATGCCACTTACATAACAACTTACACATGGTACAGATAATTGATACACACCATCATGGAGATTATCTTCTGAAATGACTTTCTTCCCTTTACAGAATGTACATGGATGACTTTTTTTAATCTTATTAATTTCGGTGACAATTTTTTTGTAACCAAATGCTTCATAAACATACGTTAGTTTTTTGTATTTTCCATTAGTGAAATACTTATCTATGATGGTATCTCTAGTCTCAGTGATATTGGCAAAATCGCAGATGGTGATTCGATTATTCATGCTGATGGATTCAATATTGCCGCTAATGCTGCCCCAGAATGGCAGGACATTTTGCAAAACCATCTCATAACCAACAAAGCTAGCTAGTTCCAGTTCAAGCATTTTCAGCGAGACTTGTGTTTCCCTAGGCAACAGGGAGACATCTTCCGTCAAGGTCATATCGCCGCCGACAATAGATTTCAATATTATCAGTTCTGGTAACTCCCCTACTGTTTTCAATACTTGATTAAGTGGCTGCCCGATAATCTCTCGAATATCTGTGTTGCCAAATGTTAGTTTTTTATGATGGTTTAGCACGGTTCCTTCACAAATCGGACAGGTAACCATCTCTTTTGATGCTTTCATATGCTCTTTAATAATCGATTTCGAAATAGACATATACATCCTAAGTATGTTATTAAAGCCTTGCCATGTCCTCCTCGTCTTGCCTTCTTTATCATAAAATGACTTTTCCCAATACCCGTATAAAAAAGTATGCTTCTCAGCTTCTGTCATCTCATTATAGCTTTTACTCATATCGTGACCGAGCTCATTCTTAATCTCTTCAAAAAGGAATTGCAGTTTTGGATATTGATAATGTTTTAATACCTCCATCACGTCTGGATGCAATAGTCCATCCCAGAATGGAACGGATTTGTCTTGAATGACAACATCAATATCAAATTTTTCAATCACCCGGCGACCGGAACAGTATGGACAATGATTTTCTTGATTATAAAAATCGAAGCTTCTTGTATCTTTATTGGTTGGATGTGCAGCCACAATATGGTTGATCAAGCCGCCAATTTCATAAAGAAAACTATATTGGCTATACAAATGCCTTTCAAGATCAATCGCGATAACAGGTGCAATTGTATCAGATTGATATTCACCATAAATCAGACGGGCCATAGATGATAAGCTTTTTAAGATACCGCCCTTATAGACATTTTCTGCATGTTTAAAATAGGCGATGTGATTTTCTTTTAAATAGGTAATGCCATTTTGCTGCTTTAATGTGGAAGAAATAGGCAATGGCGCAGCGGTATCTTCCTTATTCTTTAGATGAAAATAATCATCATGACTGACAACATCAAGTTGCTCCACAGGTGCAAGCTTTCTTTTACCAAAATCAACGATAAAATCAGAACTCTCCAGCATATAGGCATTATGTTCAATCATGATGATCGAGACGGATTCATCTTGCAGAATGACCCTGATACTATCAATAAATTGGTTTAAAATATTTTGTGATAAACCTTTTGAAGGCTCGTCAAAAATAAACAGCGTATGTGGGTTTCTTGAGTTCGAAAACAGCTCAGAAACTAAATGAACACATTGAAATTCACCCGTTGATAAGGTTTGTGTTTTTCTTTCCAAAGTCAAATAACCTAGTCCGAGTTTGATTAATAAGCTTAGGCGCTTATGTGCGATGTCTTCATTTGGGAGTTCTTCAATAATATCTTCAATCGAGCGCTGAAAAATATCATCAATCTCTTCACTATATTTTGTGAGATTCCTTTTTATATCAAGAAACGTCGCAACGGTTGACCGACTGGTAATCGATTGGTTTCGATCTTGACCTACCATAACGAGTTTATCTTTTGGATATCGCTTCAGAAAATCTTTAGCTAAACATTCATTGACAAGTGTAGATTTTCCGCATCCAGACTCACCTGTAACGGTTACAAGTCTATTTTTGGGAATCTGAAATTCAGCCATTTGAATATTACGGCAATAGAGATCATGAAATTGATAGTATTCTGTTGGCATTGCCTCATTTCGTTCCCAATGAATTGGTTGTGGGCGCGGTGATTCTTCCACAATTTTTCCACCATATTTCCCACTTCCAGGTCCAAAGAACAATTGGTTATCAGTAATATCGAGCACTGTGTCAGAATGATCAATGAGCCAAATTTGATTCTTATAACCTAATTGTTTAATCTGTTCTAAAATGTTTAATAGAGTTTGGTGATCAAGACCTACGGAGATTTCATCAATAATAATCACGGTATTTTCACTTGCTGCCATGAATTCTGCCAAGTAAAGTCGCGTTAATTCTCCACCTGACAATGTACCCATAATGCGATTTAATGTTAAGTAACCAATATTCATATTGATTATATTTTTGAGAACAAGTTGTTTCGCTTCACTAATATGTAATTCTTCTGCAAGGGAAAGAATCGTTTCAATGCTTAAATTGTTAATATCAGAAATACTATGTGGCTGATCCAATAATTCAATTCTTTTTTGCTCGACTTCCGGACTATAACGCCTGCCTTCACATTTTTTACATTCAACATTTTTCGACGTACCGCGTCCTTTACAACCTGGACACCAGCCTAATGCATTATTAAATGAAAAAACTTCTGGGGAAAGATGAAATTCTTCTGCAAGCCTCTCTCGAATCTCTGTAAAAACACCTGTATGTGTACCAATTGTTGAACGTGGATTGGAAGAAATGGATGATCTTCCGAGGAAAAGTACTAAAGGCATCTCTTCCATCTTGATGGCACTGAAATTGGTCTCCATAATATTTGGAAATAAATACTGATATTCAGCCTTTGGCAATAAAGAAACGAGACGCTTCTTGGACTCTTCACCAATGGTTTGACAAAAGGTTGTTTTACCAGATCCGGATAAACCAGCAATTCCTAACGATTGATCTTCTGGCAAGACGGCATCTAAACGGTTAATATTGTTGGCAATTAATTGATTTATTTTCATCCGATATCCTCTCCATTCTCTAAATTTAGTATAGCCATGTTAGCACAACTTCAAAGGAATTTTCATGCCTTTTGTATCAATATTTGTACTAAAAAAGCAAACTAACAATATATAATTGAGCTGACAGATGAATTAGTCTTGAAAGGGAACTTATTTTAAATTAGGAGCAGATGATGGATATCCAACAGCAGGCATTATTGCAAAAAACAATTGATTATATAGAGGATCATATAAAAGAAGAGATTAATCCTGAAGAATTAGCCAAGATGGCCGGGTATTCACCTTATCATTTTTATCGATTTTTTCGCAATGCTATTGGTTATACCGTAATGGATTATGTTTTAAAGAGAAAGCTGCAATATGCTTTATATGAATTGGTGAATGGCAAAAAAATTATTCAAATTGCTTTTGAATATGGTTTTGAAACACATGCAGGATTTACTAAGGCGTTTAAACGATGCTTCGGAAGTCCTCCTAGCTTATATAGGCGCTATTGCCCCATTTCACTTCCGCCTAAATTAAATTTATTCGATTTGAGCAAGAAGAATTTAAGGGGGATTGTTTTGCAGCCAATGATTGTGGGCAGGCAAGCATTTCAAGTGGCTGGCCAAACATTTGAATGTCATATGAAAAACGTTGCTTATACAAGAGATGCTCCTGCTTTTTGGGATCAGGAAGGATTAAATGACGGGTCTGTTGAGAGAGCACTCTATGAATTACTATCTCCAAAAAAGCATGGAGAGTATTGTATAAATTTAAGCATGGACACTCATCTTGACCAGTTTACTTATTTATTTGCAGTCAATTTAGATCAAGAAATACACCTTCCCGACGGTTTCATGAAGTTTGAAATACCAGCCTCCACCTATGCGATTTTTAAGACTCCGCCTGTTGGTACCGAACATTTTGTTCCTGCTATTAAAGGGACATGGCGATATATTTTAGAAGATTGGCTGCCGCATTCTTCTTATGAAGTAGATGAAAAAGGCTATGACTTTGAATATTATGATGAACATTGTCATTATTGGGATCACGAGAAAATTTATATGGAAATCCATTTGCCAATTAAAGAGAAAACTAGAGGATAAACAAACTCATCCTCTAGCTTTTTTCAAAATAATTTTATACAAAAACAAAACCGGTGTTAATAGAAGAGCACTGCAAACGATTGCCGTTCTTATTGAAAAACCCGAAGCAATCAATCCAATCACTGGACCGCCGCTAATTTGGCCAATAGCATCAACCTGTCCTTTAACCGAAAAGAATGTAGCTCTTGTAGAAGAGGCAGGGATCAGTTTATTAAGCCAAACGTCCTCTAAAGGATACATCGCCTCTCTTGTCACTTGAATGAGTATATAAAAGACAAGCAAACTGATGATATAGGGAGAAAATGCAAATCCGATCAATGAAGTAACAATAAGGAAGCTACCAATAAATAGCGACATATAAATAGATTTTAGCTGCTTATAAATAGAACCTCTATCAATATAGTAGAGAACTGTAAATGATAAAAGCACGATAATAAATTGAATCCCACCGAGTAAAAGGACTAAGCTCTGATCAGTTAGTACGCTTAAATTAGCCGCTTCAAAAACATGAGAAATCCATAATCGGTCCAAGCCCTCGCTATAAAAGCCGATAAATAAAGCAATGAGAAAGAGTAATCTCATTACATAGCTGGCTTTTGAATATTGAATGATTTTGCCCATATTGCTTTTTATGTTTTGCCATGAAGACATGCGATTTGCTATATCCAATGGTTTGAATTTTTCTTCCTTCATAAAAATGATTAAATAAATACTCAATCCAACCATACATAGACCGCCAATAATAATAGGAAGATTAATCATAAAATAGCCAGTACCAATGCTTAAAGGAATCGCAAGTATTTTTCCGAGATTTCCGACCTTAGCACCAGTTATGAATGCAGATGAAGCACGATCTTCCCCAATTTCATCCGCAATCCAAGCCTGCTGTGAACCACTTGTAAAGGTGTAACCAATTCCCCATATGACTTGAGAAATCACCACAGCCGTGAAAACTGGAAATAACCCCTCTACTAGAAAACCAATCCCCATTAAACAGTACCCAATAACAATAGAAAGCTTTCGACTTTTTAAATCGGAAATGACCCCGGTCGGAATTTCAAAAAGGAAAACAGTCAGCTCCAATACAGTCCCTACGAGAACGAGCTCGAGTGGATTAAGCTTGACGATTTGTACTTGATACAATAAGTTCATTGTAAAAATAATAGTAAAGAAGAATTGCGCTAAAAAACATGTGTTTACGTATACTAGATATGGATTTTTTGTATTGAATAACTTCATTTCGTATCCTCCTCTCACTCATTATAGAAAGGAGGGGGATTCATTTCTTTTCCAAATTTGCGAAGTTAGGGAAATACAAATTCCACTATAAATTTGTACATAATGGAAAATAACGAATTCGTCAGTTAGAAGTTGAAGCCGACAAAACGCGGATATTATAATCTAATACACTTTTTGGAAGGCGGAACCCTTATTTTTCTACATTAAGCAGAAAAGTCAGGGTTTATTAAATTCTAAGTGGACGCAAGGATTGATATTTTCCTCTAGCTTTTAAAATGTTCAATAGCTTGTGTTAGAATTTAAACTTTTTTGATTTATTTTCAATTAAATTTAGGTAATTTCTATAAAAAAACTATGATTTTGATTTTTTATAAATATAAATTTGATTTTTTTTCAAAAAACACTTGATTTTTTTTCAAAATGCATTTACTGTTTATTAAGAGAAGTCAGATTCTTCTTACTCCAACTTGAAAGGGATGCTAGAAATGACAGAACAAAATATTTACGGTAATACTCCTTGCTTCCTAGGAGCTAAAAATATTTCGAAGGACAAAAATACAGATGGTGTTGATGCAGTTATTTATGGAGTGCCTTGGGAAGGTGCGGTTACTTGGGGAGATTACACTGGATGTGAATTAGGACCTAAAGTCATGCGCCTGTGCTCCGGAAGATACAGCGGTTATTTACCTGAACTTGATCATATTGATATTTTTGAACATATCCAATTGGGTGACATGGGGGACATTGACGTAGTGCCAGCGGATGTTTATGAGACCATGCATCGCATTGAAAACTTTGCCAAAAATCTTTGGAACAGCGGGAAATTTATCATCGGCCTTGGCGGCGATCACGGTGTTACTTTTCCAATTATTAAAGCGCTAACAAACACCGGAAAAAAAGTTGGAATTATCCACCTGGATGCCCACTACGATAACCTGCCTTCATGGAAGGACGATGAATATGCCCGCTGCAGCCCATTCAAACGTCTTTATGAATGTGAAGGGGTTAGAAATGAAAGCATTATTCATACAGGAATCCATGGTCCAAGAAACGAACCGCAAGCTGGCCGTAATGCAAAAGCAGCAGGAGCTGTTACAATTACAATCAACGACATTAGAGAATCTAAAGATCTCAGAGCATTGGCTAAAGAAATCTATCAAAAAGCACACGCAGATGTTGATTGTGTATACCTAAGCATTTGCAGTGATGTCCTTGATTTTGCCTTTAATCCTGGCGGCCCAGTGGATGGCAATGGACTAACTTCCTATGAATTATTAACTCTTGTCTATGAAATTTGTAAACTAGGTGTAATCGGTATGGATTTCGTAGAAGTATATCCGCAGCAAGATTTAAGTTATCGATCAGCTCATTTTGCGTCATACATTGTCCTATATGCCTTAGCTGGTGAAATTATCAATAAACAAAGAAAACAGTTAAGCAGCCAGGAGAATCAAATTCATGAGCACGCAACAACTGTTTAATATCGAACAAGAATTAAATACCTTCTTTGAAAAAAAAATACCTTACTATAAGCAGCGATATTCTGGGGTCGGCGCTCCGGCAGCTTATATACCCGAGCTGAAGAACACAAATCCGGATTACTTGGCATGTGCGCTTATGTTTCCAGATGGACAGGTTATCTTAAAAGGGGATTATGCAGTCCCCTTTACCCTTCAGAGTATTGCAAAGGTATTTATATTCATGACTGCTTGTATGCATTTAGGTACATCGAGAGTTTTAGAGTGGGTAGATGTAGAACCGACTGGGGATCCCTTTAATTCTATTCTTCGGTTCGAGCTAAACGAAAATAAGAAACCATTTAATCCGATGATTAATGCTGGGGCAATCACAGTTGCATCTTTACTTCCCGGAACTGATTCAACTGAAAAAATTGAAAAAGTCAAACTCTTGCTTTCAGCCATTTTAGATAAAGATGTTAGTATCAATGAGAAAATTTTTATTTCCGAATGGGAAACCGCGTATAGAAACCGAGCTTTAGCCAATTTTTTAATGGAAAATCATCTTCTTGCTGCAGATGTCGAAGAGACACTGTTAACTTATACAAAGCTATGCTCTATTGAAATTACGGCCGAAGATTTGGCTAAAATCGGTCTTGTTCTTTCTATTGATGGTTTTGATCCGATACGAAGGATAGAAGTCATCCCTTCTTCCATTGCAAGATTTACAAAGATATTAATGTTCACCTGTGGAATGTATAATTATTCTGGGAAATTTGCGGCCTATGTGGGAATTCCGGGGAAAAGCGGTGTATCAGGTGGTATACTAGGAACAGTTCCTCCATCCTTTAGAAATCATCCCATATTGTCAGATGGATGCGGTATCGGTATTTTCAGCCCAGCCATTGATCCATGCGGGAATAGTGTGAAAGGAATTAAATTACTCGAGGATTTCTTGCATTCGTATTCTGTTCAAATTTTTTAAATCACGTTAGGTGGTGTCACTTATTTTGATTTGTGATGAAGATAGAAAATTACTTGAAAGCTATATTCCTATAGCGGAAACAATCGTCGCCACTTTTGGCAGCAACTGTGAAGTGGTGATTGCTGATATACGGGACATTCAGTCATCCCTCATCTATATTAAAGGGTCCGTAACTGGGAGAGAAAAGGGTGCCCCAACAACGGAAGTTATTTTAAAAGAGCTTCGGCATTACGGAGATCAAGTACAAGACATGCTTGGCCGTACCTCGCAAACACGGGATGGAAGGTTTTTGAAAACATCTACTTCTTTTATTCGAAATAAAGACGGCAAAGTTATTGGATTTTTAGGAATTAACTTTGACGTTACTGCTTTTACAATGGTGAATCAAATCATTAGTGAATTTTCTCTCGCACATGACTTGGATCCAATTGAACCAATGAAAGAATCTTATGCCAAGAATATTGAAGAGATATTTGAAAATCTCATTCAAAATACACTAACTGAAATGCAAGTTCCCATCGAGAAAATGACAAGAGATGACAAAATTCATTTTGTTAAACAACTGGATGAAAAAGGTGCCTTCCTTATTCACGGTTCAGTAGAACGCATTGCAGTCGTCCTCCGGGTTTCCAAGCAAACCATTTACAACTATTTAGATGAAACACGTACAGAAACAATAACTTGATGTTTCTGTGTCAAATAAATTTCGGAGTATTGGAATTGTAACCATGCCCTGCTTTTTCGAGGGTTTTAGAGAATTAGATCAAAGTCCCTTAAATTTTTGGGACTACTATAAAGCATAATAGACGGAATATTCAGTTAAAAATAGATATAATTGGAAGCGCATACTTTTATTTGGTCTTATGTGCTTTCCAAATACAAATTAGATGTATATTAGAGGGGGATTTTAGTGAAGGAGACTATGATAGCTGCATCGGATGAATCTTCGAACGCAAACATGAAAAGGGCGACAGCCGCTACCGCTATGGGGAATGTGGTCGAGTGGTATGAATACGGTATCTATAGTTATACAGCCGGAATCATCGGTGCTAATTTTTTCCCGGAAAGCAGCACAACAGCAGCTCTTCTAAGTGCTTTTGCGGTGTTTGCAATTTCGTTTTTCATGAGACCGCTGGGAGGCTTATTATTTGGCTCGATGGGTGATCGACTTGGACGAAAAAAGATAATGACGTTGACAATTGTTTTGATGTCATTATCAACAGCCGTGATTGGAATTATTCCTAATTATGGGGCTATCGGTGTAATGGCCCCATTATTATTGATCCTTATGCGGATGTTGCAGGGATTGGCTGCGGGCGGAGAATATGGAACTGCGACTGTATTTATGAACGAGTATGCACCTCATCGCCGCCGTGGGCTATTCACAAGTTTTCTTGAATCAGGAGTTTTGCTTGGATATACGGTGGGGGCTGGATTTGTGGCATTGCTTACTGCACTGCTTACTCCTGATGACATGTCAATGTGGGGTTGGCGAATTCCCTTTCTTTGTTCTTTACCCCTGGCATTAACTGGGATGTATTTCAGGTTAAAGTTGGATGATACGCCGATTTTCACAAAACTGCAGGATACCAATGCTCTGTCGTCACGACCTATTCGAGAAATGTTCGTTACAGCGAGAAAACCGTTGGTAATTTCCTTCTGTTGTATCGCTCTGGCAAACGGGGGTTACTATACATTATTGACCTACGTGCCTTCCTATTTTGAAACGCAGGTTGGCTTGTCCACGGGCATGTCATTGATGGTGACCATCATTGGAATGGTTCTTATGATGTTTCTTATGCCGACCGTTGGGACATTGAGCGACCGCTTCGGGAGAAAACTGTTTATGTTTCTGTCAGCCATACTGACAATTATTACGGCCGTACCCATTTTTTTATTTGTAATTAGTGGATCACCAGCAGGGCCGATTGTTGGGTTCTTTGCCCTGGGTATACTGGTATCATTATTTACAGGGGCTAACCCTTCCGCGCTTCCACCGCTGTTTCCCAATCGGGTGCGAAATAGTGGCTATGCTTTTTCCTATAATGTGTCAACAGCCATTTTTGGCGGCGGAGCGCCTTTCATCATTACTTGGTTGACATCGATGACTGGAAGTAAGTTAATGCCAGCTTACTTCTTGATCGCTACATCACTGATTGCAATCGCTGCTCTCTTATTTATGCCCGAGACTGCAAAAATGCGTATTGAAGTTGGGGCAGATGACAAAAGCGAGCCGGGATCAAACTTGGTCAGCTAGAATGTAACTATTAACCGTTTGTTTAAGGGGACTAATACTTAATTCTGTTATGCCAGTAACTGAAAAAGTATTAGACCTCATAATAACACAATCTGCACATCACAAAATTATGATAAAAATAAAACCTTGTTTTTTCTCTTAACGTAGAAAAATCAAGGTTTTTACTCCTAATAAATTCCTTGCGTATAATATCTGCGTATGAAAAGGCTCCTTACTTTAAGATTTTTTTAAAGGAGGGGCTTTTTATGTTTCTTAGAAAAAATTTGATCATTAACATTTTAAATGTGGGAGGATGTTTGCATATAGTTTCCATAATCTTAGTAAAAAGGAAATCAGTGTGTTATTTTTTATGACCCTTATGGGGAATTACCCCAAATTCTCTGGACCTCTTGGTACGATACTTATATCAATCAAAGGAAGCCTTTTCCTATGCCGTAACAAAATTTGGGACAAGGAGTCAGTTCCACGTCCCTTTCATTCAGTATTTCTTCTCCCCTATTTCGAACTTATCGGAGAGTGACAAGACCGGTTCGCCTTTCTCAATAGGTAAAATAACATCTACTATGGTTCCTTTATTTATAGTGCTTTCTAAGCTTAAGCTACCCCCATGTTCTTCGACAATTTTGTGACTAATCATTAATCCTAATCCCGTTCCTTTTTCTTTCGTACTATAAAAAGGCTCACCGATACTTTTTATTCGATCTTCAGAAATGCCGCATCCTTGGTCAATAAACCTAAACCTTATATTGTCTGATTCGTATCGCATCGTTTGAATTTTGATTTCGCCTCCATATGTCATGGCTTCTACAGCATTTTGAAGAATATTGACAAAAACCTGTTTGATTTGATGCTCGTCACAATGAATAATTGGTAAGTCGGAATCAGACACTAGAACAACATTAATATTTTTTAGTTTGGCATGCGTATTAATTAATGTAACTACATATTGCAAAAGAGCATTAATATTAGTCGCTGCCAATTTACTTGCATGTGGTTTAGAAAGTGACAAGAATTCTTGTATTATTTTTTCTATACTATCAATCTCAGACAACATAATTTCAAGATAATTTGGTTTATCTAATTCCATTTTCATAAGCTGCAGAAAACCCTTTATCGAAGTAAGAGGGTTCCTAATTTCGTGTGCAACACCTGCAGCCAATTGCCCTACTAAGGAAAGCTTTTCCGTTTTTCGTAAAAATACATCTACCTTCTTTCGCTCAGATATATTACGCCCTACAACAACAATATGTTCTAAATTATCATTCTCCCCAATTACAGGGGTCCCCTGTGCTTCTACGTAAACCCACTCACCATCAGCATTTTCACACCGAAACTCGACCTGAAATGGTAATTTAGTTGAAATCGTTTGAGAAAACAGTTCATATAACCGCAGAGAATCGTCATGGTGAACCAAATCAAAGGCTAATACTCCTTCATACTTTTTTGGATCATATCCCAATACCTTTTCATGCGAAGGGGATGCATATATAACTCTTCCATTTAAATCCCAGAGTCCAACCAAATCCAACATATTCTCTGTAATAAGACGATAATTGGATTCACTCAACTTTAGAGCTTTTTCTATCCGATTCCTTTCGGTAATATCGACACATGAACCAATGATCTCAATCACCTGACCTTTTTTTCGAATAGGCCGTAACGAGGACAGGTAGTAAACTCCATTTATTACCCCTTCGTACGTGACATTATCTTCGCCTTCCCACGCTCTCCAATAATATTGAATAACCGTTTCTGCATCAAAATGTGAGAGGAAATCACATAATTCCTTTCCAATAATCTTTTCAGGGAAAAGATCCATTCGATAAAGTAATCTTCCGTCACACAAAGTATGAATAAATCTATCGCCATCCTTAATAAACTTAAAAATCATCCCTTGCTGCTGCCTAATTGTATCCACTAACTCTTGATTGGATAATTCATGCGGAAACTTTCTCTTTTTACGAGACCAAAAGAAGACAAGTATGAATACAATCACCATTGCAAGTACAAAACCTATAATAAGCTTCATTTTGTATCACCTCAAAATCTTCCACTTTGTATGTTATGAAATACTGTTAAAAAATCAATATGTGGTATTCTAAGCAATGACTGTATCGAATATAAAATTGCGTTCACACTGACTAGGACATCCTATCCGACGTTCTTTCTTAGTTCCTAAAATTAGAAACTGCGTCGAATAATCTTCTTGGCAGACATTAAACCCTTCGTTATCGTGCAAAAAATCCACCTATAAAAGGTGGATTTAATTTATGATTATCCATCTTCATTGGCGGCTCGGCCATCATAGCAAAAATGCCTTAGATCCGTAGCTTTGCGTCCCTGCCTTTCGACAGGTTTGCCATTATCGGAAGCTTTATTTTAGGTATATTTACTCACTTTAAGTATAGCATCAACGTATTTGAGAACCAATTCTTTTATTGCAAAATATTGTATTTATGCCAAGACACAGTGACCCATATTTCCAGAAGTGCGCATAAAACAATATCTAATCCCCATTCTTTCCATAAGACTAATAAGTTCTTGGTATTTCCACCATCGACAAAAAAACGCCGGATAACAAATTGAGGGTTGTTATCCAGCGTTTAAGAAACTAGTGTTTACTTTATTTTGTAAAAAGATTTTTCTTAACCTTAGTCCTTAAAAATTTCACGTTCGACTAAAGACTGAACAGGACGATGGTTATCAGGGAAAATTTGCTGAAATGCTTGAATTTGTTCTTTAGACATTTCAATCGGCTTTTCAAAAACAATCCATTTTACCTTTTCTGTACAAGGTGGCGTCGTTAATGAACCGTTGTAATAGAAAGATGCTTGATCTGAAGGGAGTAAAGCTTGTAAATCAACAGGCTCGTTTATAAGAATATCTTTTTCTGTTTCATCCTTTGGTAATACGTCCCAAACAGATGCCAGTTTTTCGTTTTCTTTTCCTTCTTGAATCAACACACCAAGGACAGCAAGCTCACCATTCGTATCTTGGTGTACAAGATGCAGTTCCATATCCAAGTGTTGGCCATTAAATTGATGCTCGCTTGGTGTATGGAAATGAAATTGAACGAGTTGGTATTCCTTTCCCTCTACGACAATGCTATTGCTTGGTGTTGCAGCGTTAGCCTGTACAGTATGACCGTTATTGACTATCGAAAAAGGCGTCGGCTGATATTTAATTTCAATACTTTCTAATTTTTCACTTGTTTTCACCTGAGAGAATTCGATATTGACTGGTGATTGTTCACTACCTTTGATACAAGCTGAGTATGAAAGATCCAATTCTCCCCAATGGTCAGGGCCTGTTTCTTCTTCGTATGACCAAGAAGCAGTGGGTGTATTATTTAACTCTGTTGCTTCATTTTCTTTCATATTAGTGACTTCTTCTTTTTTTGGAGTAGTTGTTTCCTTTGTCTGCTCTGAGCAAGCTCCCAGTAAAAAGCTTAAAGATACAACTAAAAATGGATACACAAGATTCTTTTTCATAGTTGCCAACTTCCCTTCTTCCTTATTCTTCTATCTCTTGCATATAATACAATACTAATTTTCTCAAAAAATACAAAACATTTTTTTCCAAAACAACTTGCTTTTTACAATATAGTTATTATATACTATATAATTACACATAAAAATGAATGGAAATATGAATTTTTTCTCGGTGCTTAATAACTAGTTTTCATTTTAATGAAAACTATTTTTTGTGATACAACATGAAGGAAATCCAAAATAAAAAGGCCAGTTTTTCAATACAATTGAAAAACTGACCTTTTGCTACTTCAATATTCACCTTTAATGACAAAATACGAGCCCCGAATGGTTCCAGCTAGTTTAGACTTCTGCCTAGCAAACTTAAACTTCTCTTCTAACTCCTTTGGTATTTCCATCCCCTCAGAAAGCTTAAAACCAACAGCCCGCTTCTTAGGATCATCAACCGTATACATGACGTTGACCGCAAGACCATCCTCATAAAAGACGTAGGCAAATTTAATATTTTCCACTTGAAAACGCGTCGTTTCTAAAGGTTTGGCTGCAAACTCAATATCACGTTCTTCTTTCAAAATTCGGTTCACATAGTCAAGAGTCTCCTGGCTTTCGCTAGCTGGTACAACCGTATATTCATGCTTGTATTTGTTCATAAAATAACGGGCTTCATGAGCACGTAAACCAGCAAGCGCCTCTACTACAGGTGAAGACTCTAAACCCACCGTAGACACATTTTTAAAATCAACGATATAGGACATTTTCATCCCTCCTTTTATCTCTTTATTTCCTAACAACAGGAATCACATTTCCGCTAACACTTTTTTAAGTTCTTCTCCCATATTCGCCCAACCATATTTCGCACCATTGAACGCTTGATCTTCTTTTTCGAATCCTGTGTGTTCAAGATGTAAGTAGGTTGTTCCATCCTCTTCCTTCAATGTCCAAGTGACGATAGTGTCTATCGGGCCACCCACCCATGTGTAAGATAACTTATGAGGCTCTTCCACTACTAATACTTCACAATCTACAATCAAATTCCACTGAGGATTTCGAAATTGACATTTATGTCCTACGATTGGTTTAAAGTCATTTTCCATTATCCATTTTGCAAGAGTATCCGAATCTATTAATGCGTTCCAAACCTTATCGATTGAACTTGTAAACTGAAAATCTAATGATACCTCTGCCATTATTTTTCCTCCTCTAATAAAGTTTTTAAAAGCGCCACATTTCCCATCCAAAATTTCTCGTAAAAGGATACCCAATCTTTAATTTCCTGTAGGGGAGCTGCAAGTAGTCGATATCTTGTTTCTCTACCCACTTTACGGTCAGCCACTAGACCAGCGTCTTTAAGGATAGCCAAATGTTTAGAAACAGCGGTACGCCCCATTTGAAATTGAACGGTTAATTCGTGAAGAGGTAACTCTTCTGCATCTGCCAACAATCGTAGCAACTTACGTCTTGTTGGGTCAGCAATAGCTACATAAACATCACGCTCTTGATTTTTCTCTTTCAAAAGCCCCCTCCCCCTTAAAATGACACCAATTGGTGTCTTAATTATATGACACTAATTGGTGTCCAGTCAATTTTATTTTTGACAAATTGGATTAGTTTTATTCTCCTTATGTTGCTTCTTTATTATTTATTCAATGGATTAAGCTACAAATTCGTAAGATAGTAAGCTGAAACTGCTAATATGATAAGGTGTTTAAGGTAGCCCTCATTGTTAGTTATTAGTTCATGCTAAGTGCTTCTTATTTCCCTGTTTCACTAAATTGCTTAATCCGTTCACCAATTGCGTCACGAACACGCTGGAATTCGGACCACTCTTTCCCAGCAGGATCATCAAATCCCCAGTGTTCACGTTTAACATACGGCGGTGTGATTGGGCATTTATCAGCAGCATCTCCACATAATGTAACCACCAAATCAGCATTATTTAAGATTTCAGGATCAATAATATCTGATGCTTGACTGGATATATCAACACCAGCTTCCTGCATGGCCTTTACAGCATTCGAGTTTAATCCATGTGCTTCTATTCCAGCACTGTATACGCTCCACTCATCACCTAAATATTTCTTCGCCCAACCTTCTGCCATTTGGCTTCTGCAAGAGTTTCCTGTACATAAGAAGTAGATTGATTTCTTAGACATGTCATATTTCTCCTTTTAGTAAAGTAATAAGGCTACGTATAGACCTAGTAATGTGATAAAGAGAATGGGAATCGTTAATGCAATCCCTGTTTTAAAATAGGTTCCCCATGAGATTTTAACTCCTTTTTGAGATAAAACATGGAGCCATACTAAGGTGGCTAACGATCCGATCGGAGTAATTTTCGGACCTAAATCGGAACCAATGACATTGGCATAAATAAGCGCTTCCCGGATTGTACCGGAAGTATTTGTTTCAGCAATTGCCAGTGCATCGATCATGACAGTTGGCATATTATTCATCAAGGATGATAAGAAAGCTGCTATAAAGCCCATACCTATCGTTGCAACAAATAAACCTTGGTTAGCAGTTGCTTGAATGACACTAGCTAACGATTCAGTTAACCAAGCATTTCCTAAACCATATACGACTACATACATCCCTATTGAGAAAAAGACAATTGCCCAGGGAGCACCTTTTACAACTGTTTTTGTATTAACTACATTACTTCTTCTGGCCATCAATAAAAAGAAGATTGCAATGACCCCTGCAACAATTGAAACAGGTATTTGGGTGAATTCGCTGGAAAAATAACCAATCAGTAATATCCCAAGAACATACCAAGAAAGTCGAAACATTTTAAAGTCCTTAATTGCTTCTACAGGTTTTCTTAATTTAGATACGTTATATGTATTTGGAATACTTTTTCTAAAATAAATTAATAAGACCGTAATCGTTGCTATTAGTGAGAAAAAGTTAGGAATAATCATTCTTGAAGCATACTCTACAAATCCAATGTTAAAGTAATCTGCAGATACAATGTTAACTAAGTTACTTACCACAAATGGTAAAGATGTCGTGTCTGCAATAAATCCACTCGCCATAATAAATGGAAAGATCATCTTTTCTTTATATTTCAAATTACGTACCATTGCTAAAACAATTGGCGTCAAAATTAAGGCAGCTCCATCATTTGCAAATAATGCAGCGACGATGGCTCCTAAAATACTAATATAGACAAACATTTTAATTCCATTTCCCTTAGCAGCTCTGGCCATATGTAGTGCCGCCCATTCAAATAATCCAATCTCGTCTAATATCAATGAAATAAGAATGATCGCTACAAATGATAATGTCGCATTCCACGTAATTCCGATAACTTCAAGTACATCATTAAATCCAACTATACCTAATAATAAAGCTACGATAGCGCCGCCACATGCACTCCAACCAATATTTAATCCTTTTGGCTGCCAGATAACGAGAAGAAGTGTTGCTAAAAAAATTATTGTTGCTAATATTGCTGTAATCACTAAATTTAACCTCCATCACTCACACGGTGCACATATTTCCTTCTTATTAGCAGCAACTTCCTTTACCTGTTTTTCTAAAAACGCAGCATAATTCTTCTGATAATAAACTGTTTACTTCCGTATCATTTAAATCGTAATAACTCCATGTACCCTTTGCTTCTTTTATTACTAATCCAGCATCTAACAAAATCTTTAAGTGATAGGAAAGCTTCGATTGGGGCATTTCAAATACCTCTGTTAAATCACATACACATGTCTTCCCTCTTTGACAAAGTTCATACATGATTTCCAAGCGTTTCTGATCAGCTAAAGCTTTAAATTTCTTTTCATATTGTTCAAACTGCATTGTTATTACATTCATATACAACTTTCCTTTCATCAATTTTTTTTGATATTTAAAGTGTACACAAAATAATTATGTAGATGCAAACAATAAATCAACTTTTTTTGATTTATTGCAAGTAAAAGGGGGTATACGGTAGGAAAAAGCGATTTACTACGTTGAGGAAAAAATAAAAAGTAGGAATCTCCCGCTTCAAATTTCGCTAGAAAGTAAGCGGGAGTAGTTTAAGACATATTAAAGAGCATCAAAACCTGAACAGCTTTGTATATACTTAAACCAGCAGCATAATATTTTCGGATATGTTTTAATTTCTTTATTATTAGCTATGGCTTGTATATGGCCCACAAAAAGTTATTCCCCAAAAACCTTTTGATTAAAACCGGTTTCTCCGATTACGTAAAAAAGCAGGAATCTCTAGAGATTCAAGTGACGGTTGCGGACGTTCTCTTTCATTTTGAGGTAATCTGTCGCTCTCAACTTGATGAACACGAGCATGTTGTGATTCTCGGCGCACATTCGAAACCTCTTCTTTCGCAGGCGGAGTCACTTTTGCTGGAATCTCCTGTTCAGTAAACCCTGTCGCAATCACTGTTACTAAAATCTGATCTTTTAAATTCTCGTTAATGACAGAACCAAAAATCATGTTTAACTCTTCATCTGAAGCAGAAGCAACGATGCTTGCGGCCTCTTGAACTTCAAATAAACTTAAGTCGCTGCCACCCGTAATGTTCATTAAAACTCCGCGGGCTCCTGTGATGGACGTTTCCAGTAAAGGACTTTCAATAGCAGCTTTGGCGGCTTCAACTGCTCTATCTTTCCCTTTGGCTAACCCGATCCCCATAAGGGCAGTACCTTGATTGGACATAATCGTTTTCACGTCTGCAAAGTCAAGGTTGATCAAACCAGGTAAAGCAATTAAATCCGAAATCCCTTGCACCCCCTGGCGAAGGACATTATCTGCTTCGCGGAACGCTTCAACCATAGGTGTTTTTTTATCGACAATTTCCAACAATCGATCATTGGGAATAATAATCAATGTGTCTACAGCTTCTTTCATAGCTTCAATGCCGCTCGCTGCATTGGCCGCTCGCTTACGACCTTCAAACTTAAATGGGCGTGTAACGACACCAATTGTCAAAGCACCAAGTTCACGGGAAATTTTCGCAATAGCTGGTGCCGCTCCCGTTCCCGTACCGCCGCCCATTCCAGCAGTAACGAATACCATGTCGGCCCCTTTTAATAATTCCTGGATTTGTTGTTTACTTTCTTCTACTGCTTTCCTTCCTACCTCCGGGTTTGCACCTGCACCTAAGCCTCGCGTCAACCTCGCGCCAATTTGCATCGTGATCTCTGCCTTTGACTGTTTAAGAGCCTGAGCATCCGTATTAAGGGCAATAAACTCAACACCCTCTACACCGTCCTCGATCATACGGTTCACGGCGTTGTTCCCCCCACCGCCAACCCCAATTACCTTGATCTTAGCGTTTTCATTTATATTCCCCTCGAACTCTAACATAAACATACCTCCAAATTTCTTATCTATTATTTTCAAAGTAATTGTTTCGTCTTTTTATTGTTTTTATTAAAGGATACAGGATTAGCTTGTTAATTTCTATTGGTAGATAGGCATATTTTATATGCTTCGTGGTTTTGATATTTATAGATTCTAGAGGACATTGGTATATACCTCTTGACTAAAGACCTAGTTGATGGTTCGGTTAAGAGGTTGGTCAATGAAGATAGAGTCAAGTGATTACCAAGGATCTAAAAGAAACGTATACGATAGCCATCTATTTCAAGGTTATAATGGAATTTTTCGCCAATGTCTTAAATCAATAATAAAAAGGATCGTGGATGGCTCCAGATCCTTTTTCGTTCTTAGGGGAAATCCTAATTGCATAAATTTATATATTAAATCGATTTAATCATTCCTCCGTCGACTAAAATGGAACTCCCAGTTACATAAGTACTTGCATCGGAAACTAAAAATGTTACTACATTAGCAAATTCCTCTGGCGTTCCATACCGTTTTAAGGGAATATTATTTTGGGCGTTTTCTTTAACTTTTTCCTTAGAAACACCTAATCTTTCAGCATTCGCTTGATCAAGGTGTGCAACACGCTCTGTTGCAATTCTTCCAGGTGCAACTGTATTCACTAATATGTTATATGGAGCCAGTTCTTCTGCTAATGTTTTGGCTAGACCTACAATACCTGTTCGAAATGTATTTGAAAGAATAAGTCCAGGTATAGGTTGTTTAATAGAAGAAGAAGCAATATTAATAATTCGGCCACCTGCTTCTTTTAAATCTGGAAGAACTTCACGGATGATTCTAATATAACTCAACAAGTTTAGCTCAAATGCATCTTGCCAGTCTTTATCAGAGAATGATTCAAATGATCCGACAGGAGGTCCACCAGCATTATTAATTAAAATATCAATTTTACCGAATTCATCATTAGTTTTGCGAACTAACGTTTGAATGTCTTCTACTTTTGTAATATCAGCTGGGCAATAGGAAACTCGCCCTTTATTTAATGCCTCTAACTCTTTTTGTACACTAGCTAACTTTTCACCATCTCGGCTTGTTAGCATAACACTTGCTCCTTCTTTTACGAGTTGTGTTGCTATTGCTTTTCCTAGACCTTGACTAGAGGCTATGACAAGTGCGACTTTATTATGTAAATTTAGCTCCAAGTCTAAACACCTTCCTTTTTGTCTGATTCCATAAAATACTAAATATTCATTTTATTATAACATATATTAACGATATGTAAAAAGAGCCAAAATACGCAAGTAGTATATTAAAACTGCATATTTGGGCTCTATAATATTAATATTTATTCTGTGTCAAAGCTCTTAAAGACGACACTTTTAGTTAAATTGAAGACATTCCTATTGAGAGCTAATAATCGTGTTCTCTCTTACCATATTAATAAAATACTTCATAATTCTAGTATCTTCTGTTAACTCTGGATGAAAGGAACAACCTAAAAACTGGCCATCGCGAGCTAAAACAATGCGCTCTTCATGTTTTGCGAGAACTTCAACATTTTCACCTGCAATTACGATATGTGGTGCCCGGATAAAAACAGCAGGAATGTCTTCCTCTTCACCTAGCATGGATAGCTCTACTTCAAAACTATCTACTTGGCGTCCAAATGAATTCCGTTCAACCACTACATCCATTAAGCCTAGATGAGGCTCATCATATCCCACGACTTTTTTGGCTAATAAAATCAGGCCCGCACATGTTCCAAACATTGGTATTCCATTGTCAGCTAAATCACGAATTGGTTCTATTAAATCATAACGGTCCACTAGTTTACTTATTGTTGTGCTTTCGCCGCCAGGTAACACAAGGCCATTTATTTCCTTTAGATCGTCAATCGATTTAACTGGAATTGCCTCACAATCAAGCTCTTCAATTTGTCTAATATGTTCTCTAACTGCACCTTGTAATGCAAGTATACCAATTTTTAACATATTACCAACCACGTTCCTGCATACGTTCACTTACATCAAGTGTTGCAATATCAATACCTTTCATTGGTGTTCCTAACTCTTTTGAAATTTCAGCAATCAGTTTATAGTCTTGATAGTGTGTTGTTGCCTCTACAATGGCACGTGCGAATTTTTCTGGGTTTTCAGATTTGAAAATACCTGACCCTACGAATACACCATCTGCTCCAAGTTCCATCATTAAAGCGGCATCAGCAGGAGTCGCCACCCCACCAGCAGCAAAGTTTACAACTGGTAAGCGCCCTAATTTTTTGATTTCTAGTAATAATTCAAACGATGCTCCTAAATTTTTTGCTTCTGTCATTAATTCATCTGTACTCATACCAACAACTCGTCTTACTTGTGCATTCACTTTTCGAATATGACGAACAGCTTCTACAATATTTCCTGTCCCCGGCTCACCTTTCGTACGTAACATGGCAGCGCCTTCTCCAATACGACGCGCAGCTTCCCCTAAATCGCGGCATCCACAAACAAAAGGTACTGTGAAGTCACTTTTTAATAAATGGTATTCTTCATCAGCAGGTGTTAATACTTCACTTTCATCAATGTAATCGACGCCCATTGATTCTAATACCCGTGCTTCTACTATATGGCCAATACGAGCTTTTGCCATTACTGGGATGGTTACAGCGTTCATCACTTCCTCTACAATACGAGGATCCGCCATACGGGCTACGCCTCCAGCTTTTCGAATATCTGATGGGACTCGCTCTAAAGCCATAACAGCAACTGCACCTGCAGCTTCTGCGATTTTTGCCTGTTCTGCATTAATGACGTCCATAATAACGCCACCTTTTTGCATTTCTGCCATTCCACGTTTTACTCTCTCTGTACCAAGTTGTTTCATAAAAATAACCTCCATTCATTTATTGATTCCTAGTATAATAGAAATTGACTTTGTGAAAAGGTCCAATTTTTTAAAAATTCATATGGTCAGTTAGGTGAATTACAGATGGATATGCTAATGTTGAAATTAGATAAAAATAAAGAAAAACCTTTATATGAACAGCTTTATATCGGTATTAAGTATGCGATTATCCATAAACAAATTGAAGTTGGAGATAAATTACCATCTAAAAGAAAATTAGCTGAATTTTTAAATATCAGTCAAACAACCATTGAAATTGCCTATTCCCAACTTACTGCAGAAGGCTATATCGTATCTAAACCTCGCATTGGATTTTTTGTAGAAGAGCTAGATGAATTACCATATATTGAAGAAGAGCCTTTAAACATGCCAGTAGATAAGGCCGAGCAAAAAATATATCAATTTGACTTTCATCCAGGAAAAATTGATACCGACTCATTCCCATTTTCACTTTGGCGAAAATATGCAAAAAACTTGTATGATAGTAGTTCAAAAGAGTTTTTACAAATTGGAGACCCTCAAGGAGAATACGCTTTAAGAGCCGAAATTTCAAAATATCTATATCAATCAAGGGGGATTGTATGTAAACCAGAACAGATTGTCATTGGTTCGGGAACTGAACATCTACTTCCAATGATCCTAAGATTATTAGAAAATGATTCAATATTCGCCCTTGAAAATCCCGGCTATTCAGCAATCCCAAGAATACATTTGCAAAACAGTGCTATCTCCATTCCGGTTGATGAAGATGGATTAAATGTGGATGAACTTGAAAAAACAAATGCCAATGTTGTTTACATTACACCTTCTCACCAATTCCCTACGGGTGCGGTACTATCAGCAACAAGAAGAACACAACTATTAAAATGGGCTGTAAAAGATGAAAATCATTACATTATTGAAGACGATTATGATAGTGAGTTTCGTTATATTGGAAAACCTATTCCTGCTCTACACGGTTTAGACCAAAACAATAAAGTCATCTATATAAGCACTTTTACCAAATCATTAATGCCTTCATTACGTGTTGCTTATTTTGTTTTGCCTACAACATTATTGCCAAAATATAGAGAGACATTTAGTTTTTACTCAGCAACCGTACCGAGATTTGATCAACATATTTTAGCTAATTTTATGAGAGATGGGTATTTCTCCAAACACTTAAACCGTATGCGGAAAATTTATCGTAAAAAACATGAAAAATTAACACAAACATTTGAAACGTATTATCCTGATGTTATGATCACTGGAGACAAAGCGGGAATGCACATTTTAATTTCTGTCCCCCTGTCCAAAAGTGAAGATCAGTTAAAACAGATTGCAGCAAGAGACAATATTGCCATCTATCCAGTAAGCGATTATCTATTAAAGCCCATTGAATATAAATTTCCAACTTTTCTATTTGGCTTTGGTGGTATTCCATTAGATCAAATTGAAGTAGGTATTCACCAATTAATGAAATGTTGGCGGGTTTCAAAATCAAAAAAGCGATAGCTCGAAGGTCATCTTGGATTAACTACGCAGTTAAATTAAGAGCCAAGGGTTCACATAAACAGCCCTTGGCATAGTGTTGCTTCTTTTAAATTCATCTGTTCTGGTATTCTATTAACTATTTCTTTTCCAATTTCTATGGAAGCTGTTGCCGCTGGGGATGGGGCATTACAGACATGAATCGTTCGTTTTCCCATAATAATATGGAAATCATCGACCATATTACCATCGCTTCTTAATGCTTGGGCACGAACCCCAGCTGGTGCAGGGATTAAATCATCTTCTTGAATTTCAGGAATTAATTCCTGCAGACTTTTTGTAAATTGTTTTTTGCTAAATGAACGGACATATTCATCAAGCCCTTCTTTTGCAAATTTACCAGCCATTTTCCACAAACCTGGAAAGCATAGAGATTCCATTACATCTTTTACATCAAAATCTGTCTTTTTATACCCTTCACGCTTAAAGCTAAGCACAGCATTTGGTCCTGCATCGACTTCGCCACTGATCATTCGGGTAAAATGGACCCCTAAAAACGGAAACTTTGGATTTGGTACTGGATAAATTAAATGTTTGACAAGATAGCGTTTTTCAGGCTTCAATTTATAATACTCGCCTCTGAAAGGCAAAATTTTCATATCTGTTTTATATCCCGCTGCTAAAGCTACACGGTCACTGTGAAGTCCTGCACAGTTAATCACCATACTAGCTCGATATGTACCCCGATTTGTCTCGATGGTCACTTGGTCTGCTTCTTCGTGCATTTTTACTACTTTTGTATTTAGGTGGATATCTCCACCGTGCTTCTGAATAATTTCAGCAAATTTTTCACTTACTTGTCTGTAATTAACGATACCAGCCTGCGGAACACGTATGGCCCCTAGACCGTTTACATTTGGCTCGATTTCCTTCAATACATCGACACCAATTTTTTGAATCGCTAATTCATTTTGTAATCCACGTTTATATAAGTTTTCAAGAAGGGGTAACTCCTCTTGTTTTGTGGCAACAATGACTTTTCCGCAAATATCATGGTCAATTCCGTAGGTTTGGCAGAATTCAGTCATCGATTGACTTCCCTGACGCGCAAAACGTGCTTTGAAACTATTAGGCTTGTAATATATTCCTGAATGAATTACTCCACTATTGTGCCCTGTTTGATGTTCTGCAACAGCTGACTCCTTTTCAATAATGGCTACTTTCGCATGAGGAAACCGTTTATAAAGTGCCATTCCCGTTGATAAACCGACAATCCCTCCGCCAACCACTGCAAAGTCATACACTATTTACCACCCCCAATGTTCCGATTTCTGCTATTCACGAGATTCTCTGAGCAGCTTGTTGCAATAGCAAGATAAGATGTTCGATATCATACTCTTCGTAACGAATGTAAGGAAAGGTAATAGACAACGCACCTAGTAATACTTGCTGTTTAGCAATAATTGGAACACTAATGGACGTAGCACCTTTGACACGTTCCCCTTTTGTTATCGCATAGCCTTGATTTCGTATTTCATGAAGTTGTTGAATTAATTCTTCTTTTGATTCAACAGTGATATCTGTAATCTTTGTTAATTTAATTTTATCTATATAACTCTTAATAAACTCATCGCTCTGAAAAGCAAGCAGAATTTTAGCAGAAGCACCAGCATATAGCGGGGACGTATGACCGACAAATGTTAAGGCAGCCAATTCATGACGACTAGGTAAGTTATAGATACAACGACGCTCGTCATGTTCAATAATGTTTATTGAAATATTTTCTTTCGTTTCTTGATTCAGTTCTTCCATGATTGGAATCGCTTTTGAAAGAAGTGCATCGTTTTTTTCAACAAGCTGACCTAAAAACATAAGCTCTAAACCTAGACTATATATTTTCGTTTTTTCATCTTTTACTAAGAAACCTTCATATACTAACGTGCTGACAATACGTTGTAAGCTAGAAATCGAAATACCCGTTCTTTTCGAAATCTCTGTTAACGATAATTTAGGATAATCCACCGAAAATGCTCGCAGCACTTGTATCACTCGGTGGATCGAAGACATCGAATAATTACTTTTAAAGCTTTCTTTCTCCAATGAGAGCACCTCTTTCAAACGAACTCTCTTCATATTACATTGTTTTTAGACAAAACTGAAAGTTCTTCTTCCTCTATTCCAAGAAGTTCATCAAATACTTCTTTATTGTGCTGGCCTAACCTCGGCGGGCCAAATTTCGTTTGGATATTTAACCCGCTGTGCCGAAGCGGACTAGCCAGCAGCTTTACTTCACCCGTAGCATGAGGAACTGTTTCGATTCCCCCTCTGGCGATTACTTGATCTTGCTCCAATGCCTGCTGAATATTATTAACACGTCCTACTGGAACCTTAGCTTCCGCAAGAATTTCAACCCATTCACTTGACGTCCTGGTCGCTAATACTTCTTCAATCAGCGGAACTAATTCATCTTCATTTTGTTTTCGATCATTATTTGTTAAAAAGCGTTCATCACTGCCCCACTCTGGATGATCCAATGCGTGAGATAACTTCCGAAATAAGTGGTCGTTCCCCGCGCATATCATGATTGGAAAGTCAGCGGTTTGGAATACTTGATATGGCGCAACATTATTATGTTGATTTCCCTTCCGCACAGAAATCATTCCAGTATTTAAATAAGCAGTAGCCACATTGGCCATACTTGAGACTTGAACATCCAGCAAAGACATGTCGATATATTGGCCTTCTCCCGTTAGATCTCTTTGCCGTATGGCAGCGACTATCCCCAACGCAACATAAACTGAAGTAATGATATCGGCAATCGGAATCCCAACTTTTGTAGCTTCACCATTTGGGTCACCTGTGACATCCATCAACCCGCTCATAGCTTGTATGACTGGATCAAATCCTGGCAATAAACCTAAGGGGCCATCTTGTCCAAATCCTGTTACCGAGCAAACAATAATGCCGGGATTTCTTTCCTTTAAAACCTCATAATTCAGCCCAAGTTTTTTCATAGTTCCAGACTTAAAGTTTTCAATAACGACATCTGATTTTTCTACTAAATCCAGGAAAAGTTTCTTTCCTTCATCAGTTTTTAAATTGAGGGTGATTGACCTTTTATTCCGATTAGCACTTAAATAGTAAGTACTCTCTCCATTTTTAAAAGGTCCCCACTCCCTCATACTGTCCGACCCGCCTGGCGGCTCCACGCGTATGACGTCTGCCCCCATGTCTCCGAGTGTCATGGCTCCAGCTGGGGCAGCATAAACTCTAGACAAATCCAATACACGTATATCATGCAGGGGTTGCATCAATCCAACTCACCTCTTTTACTTGATTGCCGTTTTATTTTTTCCGAAATTCGGTTTTCTTTTTTCCATGACAGCTCGCACACCTTCTTTATGATCTTCCTCTTCCATGACGAGCGCCATTTTCGATGAAATATAGTCAAGTGAGGACCGTAACGACATTTCGCTATTTTGATAGACAGCGCGCTTTATGAGCTGCGTTGCCAGTTGAGGGCCATTTGCTAGCCCTTTAGCGTAGTCTGCAACTACTTGATCTAGTTCCTCATCTGGCACAACAAAAGTAACGAGTCCGCGTTCTTTTGCCGCTTCTGCTGTTAGCACTTCTCCCGTCCACAACATATGCAATGCCATATCCCGTCCAACGAGTCGTGGCAAGAAGTACGCTCCACCGTCTCCAGGCACAATTCCTACTTTGATATAGCTTTCAGATAATCGAGCAGATTCTGAAGCAAAACGGATATCACACATAAGAGCCATATCAAGTCCTGCACCAAATGCCACTCCATGTACTTTCGCAATAACCGGTTTGTCGATTTCTTCTAATAAAAGTGGGATCCGCTGCACTTTTTTCCAAAGCGAGTTCTTTCGATTTATTCCTTTTGAAACAATATCTTGATCCGACTTGTAGAATCCGTTACCTGCAATCATCTCCTTAATATCTCCACCAGAGCAGAAGCCTCTTCCTGCTCCCTGGACAATTAAAACAGAAATCTCATCTGAATCCCTTACTTTCTCAAGCGAGTCAATCCATAAATCTAGCATCTCACCACTAAACGCATTTAGTGCTTCAGGGCGATTTAATGAGATCGTTGCGATTGTATTATTTACTTCAAACAGTAGATCCGGCATGTGCTTCTTCTCCTTTTACATGAGTAATCGATTCCCAAATCGTTTCTTCTCTAGACTGATACAAACTGGCTAACTGATCAGCCCAATACGTCTCATTTCCTGCTTCTTCACGCCACGCCCACAAACGTCGAGTAAAATGATG
The DNA here is from genome assembly GCF_008923245.1 of Cytobacillus depressus. GTDB lineage: Bacteria > Bacillota > Bacilli > Bacillales > Cytobacillaceae > Cytobacillus > Cytobacillus depressus. The sequence continues at coordinate 86,333 of NZ_WBOS01000006.1, read as the reverse complement.
AAGTTCATGTTCATATGTCATCCCAATTCCAGCATGAAGCTGATGTGCAGCTTTTGCGACCACATTCGCGTTTGCGGATAACTCAATTTTTGCCATCGCAACATGCTCTTTCCCTAAGTCTGATGAATAGGATGCACTCGCCACAGCAAGTGTTGCATAGGCTGCAGCCACCTCTCCAGCCATGGCAGTCAAGTGATGCTGGATGGCTTGGAACTTGTGCAGAGGACGCCCAAACTGTTGACGCTCTTTTGCATAAAAAGTAGATAAAGCTAGAACATTTTCCATCGCACCAGTCATCATCGCTACACGGCTAAGCGCTAAAAATTTTGTGTAGTCTTCTAATGCCTCTTTAAAACTTAGATCTAATTTCTTTGTTTCACCTAGGTTTGAAAAGGTTAAGTTATCACGAGGCTCCGCAGCTAGATTATCATTCTTCTCAATCTCACCTGCTAATACATTGACAATTGAATAAGAAGCTTGTTGACCCTCTTGTTGGATCACAATCACTTCGTCTATATATCTCCCGTAAGGAACATTCCTTAACTTATACGGAGAATGAACGGACGAGCTTTCTTCTGCAAAATGAACGACTCTTAATTTATCCTCCACCTCCCCTTCATGTGTTGCAAGAAATTGATTTGCGTATATAACCTCAGCTAAAGGAACTGGAGCAGCGTACTTTCCAACGACGCGCAGGATAGCGAAAACATCCTCATCATCTCCGCCGACTCCACCTTTCTCTTCTTCAATGCCGAGTAGTGTTAATCCGGATTCTTGAATCGTCTTCCAGAGTGAACTCGCCCACTCCCCTTCTTCAAAACGTTCACGTTGTTCTTTAGTCGATAAGTCTTTTAAAATCTTCCCAGCAGTGTCTTCAATAAATGATTTCATCTCACTCATGCAGATATCACTCCTTTTCCTACGATCCCTCTAAGGATCTCAGTTGTTCCACCACGAATCGTAAATCCTGGCCCATGTAAAATGGATTCCGCTAACAGTCTGGCATACTCATCTTCCGCATGCTTCCTTGGCATCGCCGGTAAAAGAAGCCGAATGACTTCAGCTACATGTTGCTCAAAGCTGTTACCAAGATCTTTCACTAGAGCAGCTGCTAGGTTCACATCTTTCTTCTCTTCAAGCAGAGCAGCAATCCCGATTGACATATTGCGCAGTGACCACATTCGACTTACTAGTTTCGCAGCCTCCATCAACCCTCTATGATCCTCTTTTTCTTTCAATAATCGAATCGCCTCTTCAAGCAGTGGAAATGTGCTTAAAATTCGTTCTGGGCCACTTCGTTCGAATGCCAGTTCAGTCAATCCTTGCGCCCAGCCATTTCCGACTTCTCCAACTACTCGGTTATCTGGAACAAAAACGTTTTCAAGAAACACTTCGTTAAAATGATGCTCACCCGTTAAGAACTGAATTGGCCGAATCGTTACGCCATCAGATTTAAGATCAATAATTAATTGACTCATCCCTCCATGACGATTTTTCGGATCCTGCGGAGAAGTTCTGCACAGCGTGATCATGTAGTGCGAATGATGAGCACCAGAGGTCCACGTCTTCATTCCATTTACAATCCATCCACCATCCACTTTTTCAGCGGTTGTTTTTAATGACGCTAAATCAGATCCTGAGTTCGGTTCAGAAAGTCCAATCGAAAAGTAACATTCACCTTTCACGATTTTCGGAATAAAAAATTCCTTCTGTTCTTCTGTCCCAAACTTTAAAAGCAACGGCCCAGATTGACGATCTGCAAACCAGTGGGATGCAACGGGAGCTCCAAACGCTAAGAGCTCTTCTGTAATGATGTAACGGTCAATCGAGGAGCGTGCATGCCCGCCGTATTTTTTCGGAAATGTAATCCCGATCCATCCTTTTGCCCCAAGCTTTTTCGAAAACTCCTCACTATACGCGCTTAGCCAAGAATCAGCGTGTGTGTCGAATGTTCCTTTTTGTTGCTCAGCTTGTAAGAAAGAACGTACTTCTTTACGAAACTCTTTTTGTTCTTCCGTAAATTCAAATGCCGGAAGTTGTAATTGTCTCATTATCCCTCACTCCTTTTACCGGTATAGCATAATCATTACGCAAATGATATATATAAATTTATATTAATCCACCTTAACTTTATTTGTCAATTTAGAATTAATAGAAAATTCGATCTGTATTTATCCTTTGATTAGGAATTAGTATATCTCACAGGCTTCGGCTAGAAGTTCCACAATATGAACAACCTTAATTTTTTCTGTTTTCCCTTCGCGCTCCACACCTAATTTCATCTGTAAATGACAGCCCGGATTACTTGTGACGATAATATCTGGCTCCACTTTTTCAATATGATTCATCTTTTGATCCAACACTTCCATCGCTTCATCGTAGTGGACAACATTATAAATTCCTGCAGATCCGCAGCACATGTCCTGTTTTTCAAAAGAGCGATAATCAATCCCCGGAATCTTCATTATTAATTGATGAGGCTCATCAACGACTTTTTGAACATGCCTTAAATGACACGAAGGTTGGTATGCTACGACTTTTCGAATCTCTTTTGTAAATGGCAATGAACTCTCAGCTAATAAAACGCTAATATCTTTACACCGCGCGGCAAATTTTTCGGCACGAGCATGCCATTCTGAGTGTTCGTCAAACAATTCAGGATACTCCACTAACATCGCACCACAACCACCGATACTATTGACAATAAAATCAAAATCATATTGTTCAAATACAGCAATATTTTTTTGGGCTAATGCAATCGTCTCTCTTTTTTTCCCACTATGGTGTAAAAGAGCTCCACAGCATGTTTGTTTTTCAATCAGGATGACTTCGCAGCCAGCAAGCTGTAGCAATTTCATACTGTCATCATTGATTTTTGAGAACATCATATCCATAATACAGCCAACAAAAAATCCAACAGTATAGGTCTTCTTCCCAATTGGAGGTAATACTCTGTATTCTCGTTCTTTCTTTTTCGGCATTTTGATCACGGGCGCAATTGATTCCATTGCCTGAATGCCTTCTGGGAATCCCCTCATCATGCCTGCTTTTCTCGCTAATGATACCATTCCTGTTTTTTGTGCTATTTCTAACCCTTTTCCAACAGCTTTTTGCCACTTTTTATTCGGTAATCCTTTTTCAAGGAGAAGCGATTCCATCCTAGATGCAGGCATCTCTTTTGCAATAAATTCCTTGGCAGATTGTAAAATGGTCCCGTATTGAACATTGGTCGGACAAGCTGTTTCACAGGCTCTACATCCTAAACATAATTCAATGGAAGAAGCTGCGGACTCGATCGAAATTTTTTCTTCTGCTAATAACTTCACTAAATTAATTCGCCCCCGCGGTGACTGGGTTTCAACACCTGTCGTCTCGAATGTTGGGCATTTGGGCAAACAATAGCCGCATTGGACACATGCAAACGTTTCTTCATAGGCTAATTGTTGGCTTCTACTCATTTGTTAACACAAACCTTTGCCCAGGCTCAGGAAACATTTTTCCAGGATTTAAGAGGTTATGAGGATCCCAGGCTTCTTTTATCCGTTTCATCATGGATAAACCGGCTGTACCAAGTTCCATCTCCATAAAAGGAGCCTTCATCGTTCCAATCCCATGTTCTCCTGATAACGTCCCACCCATTTCCACTGCGGCTTTAAAAATCTCCTCGACTGCTATTTCAACTCGCTTCATTTCCTCGATATCACGTTTATCCGCTATTATATTAGGATGTAAATTCCCATCTCCAGCATGGCCAAATACAACTAAATCGATGTTATACCTTTCTCTTATTTCCTTTAATCGTTGAAACATGTCTGGAACCCTGCTGCGCGGAACAGTGGCATCTTCTGAAATTTTCGTTGGTTTTTTTCTGACTATCGCCGGAGATACTAGTTTTCGCGCCTTCCAAAGTTCGGCTTCCTCTTCCTTTGTTTCTGCTATTTTCACTTCAATAGCACCAATTTCCAAACAAATTTCCTTCACCCTTTTTGCTTCTGCCTCTATGGCAGCAGGATGTCCGTCCAATTCTATTAATAACAGTGCTTCTATATCGGTAGGTAACCCTGATGGATCAAATTGCTCTACAGCGATAACAGATGCTTGATCCATAATTTCCAATTTAGATGGTAATATGCCACCTGTCAGAATGCTAGAAATGGCTTTTCCGGCAATGATTAGGTCATCAAAAAGGACCATTAAAGTTCCTGTAGACTGTGGTTTAGGGATTAACTGTAAAATCGCTTTCGTTATAATCCCTAATGTCCCTTCAGATCCAACAATTAATTTCGTTAAGTCATATCCTGTTACATTTTTTACAGTTCTTCCCCCCGTTTGGATTACTTCACCGTCAGCAGTAACCACTTCAAGGCCGAGCACATAATCTTTCGTAACCCCATATTTCAGTCCACGCGGGCCCCCTGCGTTTTCCGCTAAATTTCCCCCAATCGTTGATACATGGGAGCTGCTCGGATCAGGGGGATACATAAGTCCAAATTGATTAGCCATTTGATTAATATCTGCCGTTATAACTCCTGGGGAAACGATGGCGACTAAATCATCTGGTTCGATTATTAAAGTATCTGTCCATTTAGAAAAATCAAGAACAATCCCTCCATGAACCGGTAATGGTCCCCCGCTTAAGCTTGTTCCCCTACCTCTTGGATAAATCGGGGTTTTATATTTATTGGCCACTTTGACAATGCCAACCACTTCATTCGTCGAAGTCGGCTGTACAACAATATCCGGGGGAAAAACACCGAAAGATGCATCATATGAATAACTGGCAAGATCCGCTTCATTTGTAAGTACTCGCCGTTTATTATTGACGATTTGGCGTATTTCTTTTTCTATTTCTGCCTGTATCAAGACACAAGCCTCCTTTGAAACTTTTAATTGTATCGGGACACAAAATTCAAAATATTTTATTTACTCCGTTTAAAAATAATAGAATAATAGTTATAATGAACAAAATGAGAATGAAAGAGGTTGACAAATTTTGAAAGTAGCCTTGATCCATGCAACGACCACGGCCTTAAAGCCTATTGAAAAAGCTTTTCAGAAAGCAGCCCCTGAAATTGAGCTGCTGCATTTTATGGATACTCATTTGCTTACCATGATGGAAAAATCCGGAGGCTTAACCCCAGAAATTATTCGCAGATTTTCGGCATTGGTCAACCTTGCTGCTGAATCTGATGCGAAATGCATTCAATTGACTTGTTCAGCCTTTAATAACATCACTTCGATTTTGCAGCCTATGCATGATGTTAAACTTTTTCGATCTGATGAAGCCATGTTAGATGAAGCACTTGCCTATGAACGAATTGGACTCATTTCCACTGTTAAAGAAACACCAGTTGCCTTAATGAGTTATTTAAGAGAAAAAAAACCGGATTGTATCATTGAATCTTTAGTAGATCCAGGAATTATCCATCTTCTTTTTCAAGGGAGGATCGATGAACATGACGAAAGAGTTCGAAACATGATACAGCAAATGGACGGAAAAGTGGATGTAATTGTTCTTTCTCAGTACAGCATGGATCATATTGCCCATCAGGTTCAGACGTCTGTTCCTATTCTTACTGCTCCACAAGCAACTGTGAACAGATGTATAGACTATTTAAAAAATCATTCTTGAACTAAAATAGCCGGCCGTTTTGCTTTAACAAGTAAAACGGCCGGCTATGTTTTTTAACCTTATTATTTCTTAATGCTGGGTTCCGCCGAATACCTTTCCAACCCCATGAATTTTTTCAAGTATGACGATTAATATAACAGAAATGAAAATAACCACACTTGAAACGGAAGCTACTATTGGATTATAAGCATCCTGCATCGTTGAGAAAATCTCAATTGGAAGTGTTCGCATATTAGGGGAAATCATAAACAATGAGATTGTGACATTATCAAAAGATGTCAAGAATGCAAATAATCCTCCAGATATCATTGCTGGTCTAATGAGCGGCAGTGTCACCTTCCAAAATGCGATAAATGGATTAGCTCCAAGAATAGCTGCTGCTTTTTCCAAATTGTAATCAAATCCGCTTAATCCTGTTAGTACTAAGCGAATAACATACGGGATACAAATGATCGTATGTGCAATCAAAAAGCCTGTTGATGTACCTGCAAGCATCATCGGTGTGAAATAAATAAGTAGGGCAATCCCCAATACTAGCTGTGGTACACTTAACGGCGCTGTCAATATGGATGTAATATAGTGCTTTCCCGGAATATCATATTTCGCAATGGCCAATGCCCCTAGCGTCCCGAATAAAACAGCAAAAAATGCGGCTAAGAAAGCAAATTGCAAACTATTATAGAAGGCTTCGATGAATTCAGAGCGTTCTAAAATCTTTGTATACCATTGTAGAGAAAAACCTTTTGGAGGAAAGCTTGGATAATTTGCACTTGTAAAAGATGCAGGGACGACAGCAACTAATGGAATTAATATATAGATGATCCCGAGAACAGCAAGGATTACTCGGAATTTCCCAAGTGCTTTCATCATCGGAACACCTCCCTAAACTTACTTTTCTCAAGTGCTCGTGTAAATATGAAAACGGATAGAAGTGTAATGGCTAAGAGTACGTACGACAACGCAGAGCCAAACGTCCATTTCAACAAGGTGTTAATTTGATCATATATAACAACTGGCATCATAGGAACATTCGCACCTCCCATTAAAGCAGGTGTGACATAGGCACTCATTGATAAACTAAAGACGAGCACACATCCTGACACGATTCCTGGCAAGCTAAGTGGAATTGTAATGGAAAAAAAGCTTCGTAATGGGCTTGCACCAAGAATGGCTCCCGCTTTCTCTAATGAAGGGTCAATATTATACAAGCTCGTCACAATCGCTAAAACCATGAAAGGCAAATAGGCGTTTGAGAGTCCGATTACGACACCAAGTTCTGAGAATAATAGATTTAACGGCTTCTTAATAATACCTAGATTCATTAATACTTGATTGATTGTACCGTTTGGCAATAATAATAAGTACCATCCAAAATTACGTACAACGATGCTGACTAAAAGAGGAGAGGCAATTAATAAAGTAATATATCCCCGAACTTTAGGTGAGCTTTTCGCCATCGTTAACGCGATTGGATATCCTAGAATAAGGGAAACAAGTACAGAATATAAACTAATTTTCACCGTCAGCCACATCGAAGATAAGTAATAACTATCGGTAAATAAATTGATATAGTTTTGTAAGCTATAAACCGCATCTGCGCCATTCAAATTATCGGTAGAAATAAAACTTAAATACAAAATATACAGCATAGGAACAACAAAAAATCCAAAGATGAATAGAAGGATTGGGACTAAAAGAAGAAGCCCAGCAATCCAACTTCTTCTTTTTCTCAATTTCGGCTCTTTTTGCCGTTCTGCCTTTTTCTTTACTTGCTCACTTACTTCTTGGTCAGCATAATTTCTGAGGGGTTCCACCCAACATACACCTCACTTCCATATTGCCAAGTTGAGTCATATGAATTTGTTAATAGTTGAATCGTTTTCCCTTGTAATGAAACATCTACTTCCCATGAGGTGCCAAGATAATTAAGCTGGATGATTTTAGCTGGCTGAAGTTCCAATGTTGGTGATGATGCTTCCCTAGTAGAGGAAATATGAACATTCTCAGGGCGGATATAAAGTTTTACCTCATCCTCTGCTCTTAATGAACGATTCTCGCCAATAATATTAGCCGAATCGACATGAATAATTTCCTCACCTACTTTCACCGTAATTTTCCTATCTTCGGTATCCACAACCTCTCCTTCGAAAGAATTCGATTTTCCTATGAATTGAAAAACAAATTCAGTTTCAGGATGATTGTAGATAGCGGTCGGTGTGCTGATTTGTTCAATTTTCCCTGCATTCATAACAACTACCCGGTCAGACATAGAGAGAGCTTCCTCTTGATCATGTGTCACAAAAATCGTTGTTACACCAATTTCTTTTTGTAAACGTTTAATTTCCGCCCGCAGTTCATGTCGTAATTTTGCATCTAGATTTGATAGTGGTTCATCAAGCAGCAGTAATTCCGGCTCAACTACAAGCGCTCTAGCGATAGCGACACGCTGCCTTTGACCTCCCGATAATTCCCTTGGATAACGGTGCTCAAGTCCAGACATTTTAACAAGTTCAAGAACTCGATCAATTTTCTTTTTTTGTTCTGTTTTAGCCACTTTTCGCAATTTCAGACCGAAGCTAAGGTTCTCTAGCACTGTCATATGTGGAAACAAGGAATAGGTTTGAAATACCATACCTAAATCGCGCTTATAGGGGGGCACTTTCGTTACTTTTTTCCCTTTTATATAAACATCTCCCTGATCTGCTTCAAGAAAGCCTGCAATTAAATTCAATGTCGTTGATTTCCCGCAGCCCGAAGGTCCAAGAAGTGTTAACAATTCACCCTGTTTTACTTCTAAGTTAATATCATTCAGTACGACATTGGAACCAAATTGCTTTCTTGCCCCCTTTATCTCTACATCAAATGTAATGGCATTCATAGGTATTCCCTCCATTCTTATTTCAGTAATTTACCGATTTCCGGAACTACTTCTTTCGTCCAACGATCAGACCATTCAGCACGAATTTCCGCAAATACAGCTGGATCTGGTTTATATGTTTTGTCTGTATCCTTTAGTCCAATAGCTTCTTGAAATTTCTCAGGTAGCTCCAGGCCTTCAACAACTGGATAAAACCCCTGCTCTGAAATCAACGCTTGCGATTCTTTGCTTATTAAGTAGTTAATAAATTCTAGTGCCTCCTTCTCGTGTGGAGCATTTTTCACAAGGGCACCACTAAAGGCTTGAACAGGTACACCTTCTTTCGGTACAGCCATTTTAATTGGAACACCTGATAATGCTAAATCCCCAATAACATAGCTACCCATTACTGTTACATCTGCAGAACCTTGCTGAATCGCTGGCATGACTTGTGTTGAATTTTTATAAAAAGTCGGTGAGTAACCGGCAAGTTCTTTTGCTTTTTCTATCCCCGGCTCCACATTATCTGTACCGCCGCCGTTTGTCATCGCCAGCGCATATAAAGTGTTAAAGCCCCAATCATTTGTAATATCCACAAATGCTGTTCTTCCTTCATATTGACCCGATGGTAAGTCATTCCATGATTCAATCGGTTTCAAGCCCTTCTCTTTAAACGATTTTGTATTATAAGCAGGGGCAATGACCAATCCAAATACTGGAGCGCCTGCACCCTCAACTGCAATGAATTTCGGATCCACATTACTCATGTTAGGAGCATTAGATTCATCAACCTTCTCTGTAAGTCCCTTATCATTTGCGCGATATACATCTGTTGGTACAAAGATAGCAATATCTATTTGTGGTGCATTTTTTTGTAATTCAACTTTAGATAAAATCTCTCCAGAAAGTCCTGGAACATAGTTAACAGTGATACCTGTTTCCTCTTTAAACTTTGGAGCAATGACGTCACGAATTGTTTTTTCAATAACCCCGCCATTTCCAGCAATGGTAATTGATTTTTCTCCATCTTTACTCGGTTTTGTATTAGCCGTCTCTCCGGCCTTTTGTGGAGTAGGAGCGCCACACGCTGATAAAACAATTAGAAAAACGATTGAAATTAGTGTAATGATCTTTTTCATTTTCACTTGCCTCCTATTTGTGGATTTTGTATTTTAATGGATGATTTCTTCAAAAAATTGTTTTGCCCCAGGATGGAAATCTATTGAAATCCCTCTAGTTGCTTCTGCTAATTTGATTTCCTTTGCTTCTGGGTGGGCATTTTGCAACTCTGGTAAATGGTCATATAACGTTTTTACCATTTGATAAGCTTCTTGCTTAGGCAAATCCGGGTATGTAAGAAGGACATTTTTTACTGCTAAGGTTGGTGTACTTTCCACGCCTTCGTAAGTTTGACCACTTATTTCATCCAGTGTGTAATATTCAAATTCCTCATGAAGTCGGTCAGCCATTTGTTTTGGAATCGGAACAAGTGAAATTTCCATCTCTGCGGCAAGCTCGGCAATCACTGGATTCGGTAAACCAGAAGAAAAGAAAGCAACATCAATCGTTCCATTTCTTAAAGCATCCGCCGATTGTGTGAATGAAAGAGTAGATATATCCATATCATAGCTTGCTAGATTAGCAGCCTTCAGAATTCTTTCGGACATCAGCTTCGTTCCGCTTCCGACTGTTCCTATGCTTACTCTTTTCCCTCGTAAATCCTCTAAAGTTTTAATTTCATTTTCGGTCGTGACAATCTGGATGAAATTCGAATAAATTCCAGTAAGAGCGAGAACTTCTGATTTTTTATACTCTGGCAATGCAAGGACATCCACTGTACTGAATCCTATTTCAGCCTGTTTCTGACTCACTAGTTTTGTATTCTGAACGGAAGCATTCGTCACTTGTGTTCCAGATGATTTTCCATCGTACTTTCGAAATAAATCTGCCATAGCTTGCCCCAAAGGAAAATAGACACCCGACATATCACCAGTAGCAATAACCAATGTAGTTTGATTTCCTGTGATTTCCTCTGATAGCGGAGGAACTGTTTGGCCCCCGGTGGAAAATAACTCCTGTTTGATCTTTATACTCCCAACCAAAAGAATGATTAATAGGAACAAGATTTTTAAAAGTGTCCCTGTTTTCAATGACTGTCCTCCTCTCACACAAATAATACTTGCAAGTATTGTGCCAATTTTCGGATTATTGACTTTGTATGCGTTTTCATAAAATTAATTATTTTTTCGCAAATAAAACCGGCAAATTCTGCCGATTTATTCAGCAAAATTTGCCGTATTAACAAATGTATTTATTTTAGCTGATTTCAATATCATATTGTTTTATTTTATCCCGAAGACTTCTTTCAGAAATTTGTAATGTCTGGGCCGTCCTTTGGCGGTGCTTTCCGCAATGTTTTAAAGTTCCGGAAATCACCTTTTTCTCAATTTCCTTCATTGATAGACCGATAGGAATGACGATACTTTCTTCACACTCATTAGAAATATCTTCATCCCCTTTCTTTTGCTCTAGAATGTAAATTGGCAAATCGGACTCATCTATGACTGTATGAATTGAGAGCGCTACTGAGTATTCAATTATATTTCCTAGCTCCCGCACATTTCCCGGATAGTGATAGTCTAGTAAAAATCTGCGGGCATCTGCAGAAAAAGATCTCTTTTCCCTGTTCATTTCTTTACAATATTTTTGCAAAAAATAATCAAACAACAGCGGCAAATCCTCTTTTCTTTCTCTTAGCGGCGGTGTTTTAATAGGAATAACATTGAGTCTGAAATACAAATCTTCTCGGAAAGTCCCTTCTTGGACCATTTGTTCAAGATTTTTATTAGCTGCACATAAAATACGAACATCTAATGGGATCTTCTTATTAGAGCCTAGAGGTGTCACTTCACGTTCCTGAATGACGCGTAATAATTTCGCTTGAAGGGGGAGGGGCATCTCACTAATTTCATCAAGAAATAGAGTTCCTCCATTTGCAGCGACCCACTTTCCTTCCTTTGACTGTGTTGCCCCTGTAAAAGCTCCCTTTTCATAACCGAACAATTCAGATTCAAGTAAGCTTTCCGGAATGGCTGCACAATTTAATATTTCTAATGGTCCATCCTTACGCTTCCCTGAATAATGAATCCTTTTTGCTACAAGTTCTTTCCCCGTTCCGCTTTCTCCCGTAATCAAGACGCAAGAGTCGATATCTTTAATGCGATCGATCATCGAAAATACATATTTCATAGCCGTACTATTTCCTAAGAAGTTTTTATGGCCCTTCCTTTCCTCCAGCTCTTCATGAAGTGTTTCTAGCTTATTAGATACTTGTTTAAATTCAGAGGCCCTTAATAAAAGCAATAATAGGTTTTCGATATTAATCGGTTTTTCAATATAATAATAGGCACCCATTTTGATTGCTTCAATGGATGTTTCAATTGAAGCATAAGCGGTCATCATGATGACCGTCACTTTTGGATCCTTTTGTTTAATTTTTTGCAAAACGTCCATCCCATTGTAACGTCCAATTCGAAGATCTAGCAGAATAATATCTACTCGTTCTTTTTCCACCAGGAGTATGCCTTTCTCCGGATCCGTTGTGGTCATAACGGAATAATCATCTTCAAGAGCAAAGCTAAGTGAAGTACAAATGGCTTGTTCATCGTCAATAACTAGCACTCTTGGCCTCATTCTGAATCTCCTCCTTTTGATATAAAGGCAATACAACCGTGAATGTCGTTCCTCTGTTAGGAATACTGTTGACTTGAATATCTCCATGATTCTCCTTTATTAAATTGTAAGACAAGGTCAACCCCAATCCGACGCCTCTTCCCTTTGTTGTAAAAAATGGTTCATAGATATGGTTTAGTTCCCCTTGCTCCATTCCTTTCCCAGTATCTTTAATCATAATCCTCCCCTTCTCAAAATCCTCTTTCTCCATTATGATGTTAATTTTCTTCGCTTCTGTTTCTTCTACTGCATGAATGGCATTTAATAGTAGATTAAGGAGGACCTGACGAATTTGCTGCGGATCAATGTTAAAAACAAGGTCGGGTTCTATGTATTGTTCAAATTCAATCTGATTTTCTTTCATGGTTACTTGTAGTATAGCTAGTAAGGATGTCAGCTCGAGGGCAGTGCAGGGTTGAATATTAGGTAAATTCGGACGAGCATAATCAATTAAGTCTGTCACAATCCTATTTAGTCTGTTCACTTCTTCTGGTAAATGCTCCATAAGTACCTTTTGAAATTTCGGTTGATCGTATTTCCTTGGGATCAGATCTATGAAGGTTTTAATGGACGTTAACGGGTTCCGAATTTCATGAGCTACACCTGCTACTAACTGGCCAAGCGCGTGGAGCTTCTCCTGAGTAATTAGCTTTTGTTCAAGTTTCTTTTTTTCTGTTTCGTCGTTCATTGAGAGCAAATAGCCTGCCTGGTTTTCAAGTGAATTAAACATTTTATTTAGAGAATAATAGATTACCTTGCGTTCTCCATTATCATTTATTTCAATAAAGCGATTAAATTCAACGCTTTCTTGTTGCAGGCCTTGTCCAAAACGATAATGCTCAAAAAGCTTCAAAAAAATGGGGGAATGCTGAAGGTTGAACTTTGTATGGTCGGGAAGCTCGAGAATTTCCAATGCCCGTTTATTACAACTTGTTATCTTAAAATCGATATCAAAAGTAACGATGCCTGTGTCGATATTATTTAAAATTTGATCTTTAAACGCATGACTATCAGCAGTTCGTTGCCGTTGTTTTTGTAAGTCTTCATTTAGTAGCTGGAGTTCTTTTGTATGAATGTTCACCGCTTCTTTTAACCGTTGATTCCAAATATAGATGACAATGAGGATGAGCGCACCAATCAACAGAAAAATAAATAATAAGAAGATAAAATGTTCCAAACGAGCAATTTCAGCTCCGCTTTCTGGACTAACCCATTCATCAATTAATTTACTTACCTCTCCCTTAGCCTTTAATTTTGTAATCGTTTGATTAATGATAAAAAGGAGGTCCTCATTGCCTTCTTTTACTGCAATCGCATAATCTGCCGGATTAATCACTTCATCAAGAATGAGGTAATTTTCTTCTTGACCAAGCTCTTTCAAAAAGAAGGTAGCAGTAAATTTATTTCCAATATAAACTTCAGCCCGGTCATTTAGAAGCATCAAAAGACCCGAGTAGTGATTTGTCACCAAAGTAAGATTCGTATTCCTTAAATTTAATATCGTGTTTAGAACAGGAGGATTGTTTTGCAGGACAATATGAATGTCCCTAATATCCTCGATACTTTTAATTTTATCCCTGCTCTTCATAGGAATAATTAAAGAATCTGACATCGTAAAGTAGGGTTGAGTAAAATCGAATACTTTATCCTTTTCGGTGCTATATGTTAACCCGGCAATCGCATCTACTTCACCATCATTTAAGGCCTGTTCCGCTTCATGAATCTCCATTGGTATATATTCAAAAGTAAGTCCATTTTCATCTGCGATTTTTTCCATTAATTCAATATTTATGCCAGTCAGTGACCCTTGTTGATCTTTATAAGAAAATGGAGGAAGAGCCCATTCCCCAGCGATTTTATATGTTTTATCTTCAGCAAACACTAAACGTTGTGATAATGGCATAAATAAAAGGAGACTAATGATGACAATAAATGACCTAATCTGTTTTTGGATAATACCGCCTCCTTTTGGATGGGAATTAAAAAAATTCTGAATAATAGTTTAATAATATGGAAATTTCCGTATGATAGCAAGCCTCGCTTATCTCAAAGATGTACATGCCATTATTACAAATTTATATTTTTATTATTTTAAACGTTTAAAAGAGTGGTAGTTTGGAAATGATGAAGATAAGAAGATGAATAAGGGGGGAGAAATAAAGTGGGAAAAGAAACTCAGTTGACATTGTCAGACTTTGTAATTCAAAATAAATTTGAACTAAACTCTTACTTAACATATTTGCTCTATCAGTTTTACAAAAATACTCCAGAATAGATGGAGATCATTACATTATTTCCACCATTTTTATTACTAGCATGAATCCCATGAGTTGTTAACTCATAAAAAACATCTTTCCAAGATAAAAGTTTACATTTGATCTGCTTTTACATTGCTATTCATTAAGATATTCTGATGACGGACACTTCGCCTCGATAAAGTCACTGAAGTGTCCGTTATAACGCTGATAACGGACATTTTTCATATAGTTACCCTCAGAAGTGTCCGTTATTTCACCGATAACGGACATTTCCACTTAACCCCCCTGAAATGTCCCTTACTCACCGTTACAAAGCATCAAGATTCTTGCGCATTTATCACCTTTGCCTTCTAATAATATTTATAAAAATCTCTGCAAAAGCTTTATTCGATTAGATTATGTATTAATACTAGGTTTTTTCTTCAATTTCCCTTGGTGTTAGCTTATTTAGCATTTTCCTATTAACATAAAGAATTAAGCTTCTGTTTTATGGACTCTTACCTAACAATTACTTAAATTCACTTCTAAGCAAATATACGACATCATAATTTTTCAGCTCGTTCATATGACTGTCAATATTATTATAAAAATCAGTAGGAAGAGAGCTAATTCCCTCTTTGCTCGTTGAATAACAGATACTAGCTAAAACCATTTTACCTTGAATTGAAGTTTCACCTAATGGATTACTTCCCCAAACAGCGCCTAAACCATCCTCCTTTATAATGGTTTCAGGACTCCAACCGGAACCTGTACCACCATCACTGTCAATGGTAACAGTAAAAAGAGTGTGGTTACTTTCTTCAGTTGTATGCGAGGTTGAAAAGATAATGGTTCCCTTATTTTTTATCTCCATAGAAATACGGTTTACCTCTCCTACCAATTTACCAGATTCATACTTTTCAACCCATACAGCTACTTCTTTAAACTTATCATCAACCTTAAAGTCAAATACAAAAGATTGATCTGAAGTGTTGGAAAGTATGACTTTCTCTCTTTCTGTCAAATTAGCGTTAGAAACTGTGTTGATTTTCAAGTTCGAATGACTGTCATCACAGGCAACCAAAGAAAGTGCAAGCAATATTAACATTGTGAAAAATAGGATTCTCTTCATATTCTCCTCCCTTTTGATTGGTTATTTTATGTAAAACTATTACCATATAAAATATCATTATTAAAAAGATGATTGTAAAACTTTGTCTTAAATTCAGGACGTGCTCATTTTATTTATGATTCTAAATGAAATGAGCACGATTTTTAGGATACCTGGATCTTTATTAGATATTCTGCTACTTACAAGCTTTAATCTTCCCCGATAATATCCTAGGCCCCAATTTTTCAGTCTTTGAATTAGAAAGACGTATTTGTACTTCTACATTTTTCATATCAGCCGAAATATTATCAATTCTGCCAGCCCAAGTTGGACCATCTATTTCTGGAGTTGGATAGAGCCTGAAACGCCAGCTGATCTCACCTGGAATAAAAGCAAATCCTTCGTAACTGTCGTAATTGCCATAAGCAGATGGTTTTGGCAAGTGGACCCCAAGAATACTAATATTCGTTCGCGCAAAGCTTGGAGGAAATAGCTGAACTTTATAAATTAATGCTGCTCCCTTTGCATTTGTGAGTTTTTTATCAATGGACTCCAATACCATACTGCAAGGCATTGTTATTGCCTTTGAATATGAAGGACAAATAACCAAAGTTGAGATAATAAATATGCTCAAAATAAAGTGTTGCATATCACACCTCTTACCATTCTTTTGTTTAATTTGCCCTTAATTAAAATAAAATATAGATGGTTACCCCTTTTTTAGGGGAATATCCTTTCTTTTCTACATTGAAATAAAATTTATTGTTAAGCTTAAGTATCAAACTCTATTTTCCCCTTCTTCCTCGTAAACCCAAGATATCTTGTGCCCTGAAAGGAAAGCTCGCCGGTGTCCCCTTCAACAAGCATCCCGTATTCAGTGTCCTTTACCTCGAATTCAATCCGGTCTCCACTTCCCACCTCGAACGTGACAAAATAATCACTATAGGCCCTATGCTCACCGCCACCACGTATCGCTGTTCTTTTTGTAACCACCCTTGCGTTTCCGTTTAATATTGGAGAGTGATTATTTTTATTCCATTGGGACACTCCTTTTGCAATAGAAAACAAGATTAAACATATAATGAATACAAAAATGATACCAATAAAAACAGGAGCGAAATCAAACATGAAATCCCCACCGTGAATCATCCAATCCCTCCTATGACTTTTTTCTATATTTTCACATCACTTTTTGATTTTCTTTCTCCATAAATAAACGGTTACGAATACGATTATTAATAATAGAAGTAAAATACTCGTTTGGTTAAACAACTTATTGCTCTTGAGGTCTTCTTCTAATTGAACCGTATTAACCGGCTCTTTTCCTTTTCCAAGCTCTAGCAAGTCTTGATTAGCATATTTGACTTCAGCACATCTTGAGCAATTAATGACTTTTAGCATGCCGTTATATTCATATGAGTAAAGCAAATACTCTTTTCCCACTTCAAAGTCAAATTGACAACTGCTCCCCTTCTCCGTATATACGCGAACTTGAGATTCTTCAATGCCTTTCCAAATTTCTGATACCGATATCAATGCAACGCTGTATGATTCGCCATTTATCTTTTCCTCTGTTAGTTGCAGCACTTCTCCTCTGAAAACAGCTGCCGCCTTTTCCAATGCTTCATTTGCATTTTTAGGTATGTTACAATCACATGCCATTGCAATTGATGACGGATTGACAAACATTAATATTATCAAAATACCTGTTAAACAAAACAAGCCTCTGCTTTTATTACACAACACAAAACTCCCCTTTTTATATCACAGACGCTTAAATTAGTGATATTGTTTCATTTATTAAAGGGATTTGGCTAGAGCGTTTATTTGGATTTGAAGTTGAATTTTTAACTTTGGCCCAAATTAGGCTGGTTATTTTTTACTCCAAATATTTTTATATAGATCTGTAATTATTAAATGTACGATCCAGAATACATTGATCTTATGGGTTCCATCATTATACAACTCTTTTCCAATATTACTTTCTAAGTTTGATAAATCAATAGAAACTGAATAATTTCCTTCTATTATATGACTATTTGAATCAGTGAATCCTTTCGTATCATTTGCAATATAGGCTATCCCCTTTGTCCATAAACCAATCAATCCAACTTGCCAAAGAAGTGTAAAAATCATGATAACAGGGAGTAAGATAAATAATGCTTTGGTTTTCATGTCGTATCCTCCTCCCAATAATATATGATTTTGCCAATATGGTTTGCTTGTTTATCATTATAAAAAAAGCTTTACTCTGTAAAAAGTAAACCCCCTTTATTGCCTATAATTTTTGTCTTCTCCAGATTTACTTAATTGCTCCAGACATTCTAATCACTTTACCATCCATTTCCCTTTGCACTTGATGTATGCCATCTTTCATATAAAAACTAATTGCATGTTGGTTACTTGGTGAACCCCGGAGGTGATAATCACATAGCTTTCGATGATAATCCACAAGTCGCACAAATAATGTATTCAACATCCGAACCTAAGCTCATTTTATTAACTGGATACATAACCCCGTATCCTGTGTGCTTCCCTTTTCCCAACTCTTTCCCGCCACATTTGGGACATTCTGTTGCTACTGTAGAATAATTCATTTAAAATCCGATCCTTTTATTAACCATCTAAACCATCTTCCGTGACCATCTGTTTCAGCGATCGTTTCCTTACTTTCCACACCGTCTACATAGTAATCAAGATGCAAATATCTATCATGAATATTATTATAAATATGAAAAACATCTCGTTCCTTACCAATTGATTGGATCATATTGAGAAGTATTTTTTTTGCTTCTAACGGCATTTGGTTGGCTACGTGGGTGTGAAAAATACAAACTGTACTATCACTTGGCATCATATTAACGCAATCCCTTAATAAACCAATTCCATCTCCTTCAACTAATTGGACAGGAATTTTCTTAATGTAACTCGCCGCTTGTTCAAACATTTGCAGTCTTTCTTTGTGTTCCGGCCATATTAAGGATTTCATCCACAAGGTCTCTTCCTCATCATTTAGATCAATCGTATTTAAATCTAACCCCATCCTCTTTGAAACTGGAGGCGGTGTTGATGCTAGAAATGGCATATTTTCTCCAATTATCTCTGAAGTAATGTTTAATGCAGAACTTTTATTTCCAAAAATCTCATCTGTGCCATAAGAATAGGAATACTTATCCCATAGAAGCTGCAACCCAGCACTTGTTCCTATTTCAATCAGTGCCAGCGGTTTCTTAGTCTTCTCATAAATCAAGCTAAAAACAGGATACAAATAAGCACATCTTCTTACCTCATTTGTCTGAACAAGTTTCGACTGGAGAATAGAGATTATTTCATTTTGATATTGAAAGCAAAAATCCTTAAAGCTGTTAAACGCCCCTTCAACATGTTTAGGATTACTCACAACACTAGGATAATACTCTTTTAGCTTGTGTTCTTTTCCTTTTAGAAGAAGATAATGGACAGCACCGAAAAGTAAATTTGGGACAGGCTGACCCTCACTGGCATTTGTACATAATTCTAGTATTTCGTCATTTTTTGCAATTTCCAGTGACAAATACTCATATAATTTACTAGAATCCTTACACTCATGCGTGGCAAATCTTATAAAACTCCGAGATAAACGTTCCTTACTTAACATTAGTTCCCCTCCTATAAACAGCTTTAATCTATTAAATTATTTTAAGAAGGAAAGTATTCCATTGGCTCCTTGCAATGGCTATATCCATTTTTCTTATAATAATTCACACTTTCATCGCTCGGCCAAACGATGATAAATTCATACTGCTCTTTTTTAGCCCATTCATTTATAGCCGTTAGTAATTGACTGCCAACCCCTTTGTTTCTAAAATCCTTAACAGTATAAACATTTGTCATGAACGCAAATGGTCTTGTAATACTTCCCGGGCGGGGCACTTTTTCAATTAATTCTATATAAATATGAGAAACAATTTTTCCTTCTTCCTCAGCAATCCAAATAAACCATCGGTCACCTTTTATAGCATTATTCAAAAAGTCCTCGCACTCCACTTGAAAGCTATCAAATTCACTCTCATCAAAGCTTTTAGATGGATAACTTTCAATTGTGACATCCCATCTCATTCTAATTAATTGTTCAATATCTTTTGATTCAGCTAATCTAATAATCATTTTATCCTCCATTAATTACCGAGTTTTTCTATATTATTACATAATTGTGGCAATATTTTCTATTTATTGCTCTACTATTACAAATATTTAGTATATAATTAGAAACATTGCTAAATATTAGGAGGGATCTTTTGAAAAATCTAAGGAAACTAGGAATCTTAACATTGACTACTGGCCTATCAATCGGAATTCTAGCACCAGAAGTAAGTGCAACATCATTAGGAAATGATCAGAATAATAACGTACAAATTCAAATTTCTCAGGTTGACAGTGTTGTAACAAAAAGCCAGCTTATTAAGAAATTTAAGGAGTTTTTCCCAAAACAGTTTGATTTTTTAAATGAAAGTGAATTCCATATGGGTAGCGGTCATCGTTTTCCTGATGATGATACCATTCGTTATGATTTAAGCTTTCATAAAACCGTAAACGGGAAGCAAATCTATGGGAGCGTTGGGTTTGTAGGGGAGAAATTAGATATTGAAAGCTTTTACTACCAACCTGCTAACGTGGTGGATGCATTATTTCCCGCAAAAGTAACGAAAGAAAAAGCGAAAGAAGCAGCTCTTGCTTTTCTAAAAAAGTTCCCAGAAAGCAGTGAATATCAACTAGATTCTGACCTCAACGACTACTATCCAAATCATCAACTGCTTACTGAGCCTATTCGCTATTCATTTTCCTTTGTTCGCGCAAAAAATAAAATGCCTATTTCGGATCAGCGAATTCAAATTACAGTGCTTGGAAATGGTGAAGTTAGTGATTTTTATCGTTATCCAGGCGGCAGTGGATCACCATCATATGATGATTTAACAAGGGTGTTACCGAAAAATGAGATTTTGACAAAGATTAAAGAAAATCTATCAATTGATTTACAATACAATATAGATGTTGATTATCGCACAGGTAATAGAGATGTGAAGCTCGTTTATCAACCAACTAGCTATGTCAATGGTGTACATGCCCTCTCAGGTGACTGGCAAACGATGAACGGGTTTGCCTCCAAGCTACCAGAAAGAAAAGAAATTGAGAAAGTTTTAGTTCAACCAACTGAGCCGAAGCAAACCAATTTTTCATTAGGAGAGGCGAAGGCTTTTGCCGAAAAATTACTCGCAATAGATTCTAAAGATATCAAGCTAAGAATTGAATCCGTTGATGAGCAGAAAAACCATAACGGACAAGATGTGATAAATATTCATTATATGTATGAATACCGAAATGGCGGAACAGGAACAACCCTAGAGCTAGACAAACGTACTGGCGAAATTATTCAGTATAATGATATTAAAGGTGATATCCTAATCGATAACGGTGAAAGCAAAAAAACGGCTCATACGATTACTAGTGAAGAAGCTTTGAATCAAGCGGTGAAATATTTAAAACAGTACTCCCCTTCTAATCTTCACAACTATGCAATGCCGACAGGAGAAACTTATATTAATGAAGAAAGAGGAATCTATCACTTCACCTTTCCAAGAGTCGTAAATAATATTCTCGTAAGTGGGGATCAAATTTCCGTTAGTGTATCCGCTGATGGCACCTTACTTGGTTTGAATGTGAATCATGTAGATATTAAAAACTGGCCATCCATTGAAAAAGTCATTTCAAAGGAAAAAGCGACAGAGAAGTTTTTAGAAAACCTAGGCCTAAATCTTCAATATGTAAATGAAGGCTCCGGCAAAAATAAGAATCACTACCATCTTGTGTATATACCAGTATTCAACAAGACCCCATTTAGCTCGTTAGATGCAAACACAGGTGAATGGACTAGTGTGATAAAGAGTAAACCACCAATGATTTCTCACCCTTGGGCAGAAAAAGAGCTAAATCATCTCATTCAGACTGGTATAATAAATGTCGGAGATGCAAAGACATTTAATGCGAATGCAAAGGTGACAAAAGGTGCCGCTCTTGAAGTGATCATGAAGTCAATCTCACATATCTATGCCGATTTCTACTATGGTCAAAGAAATAAAACCCAATCATTTGAAAATATTAAACAAGATCATCCACTATTCCAAGTCGTTGAACGCGCAGTTTCTCAAGGCATTCTAGAAAAAACAGGGACTACCTTTAATCTGGACCAGCGTCTTACAAGAGAAGAATTAGCAGTTTGGTATATCCGCACATTAGGACTCGAGCAAGCAGCAAAAAGCCAGGGCATTTATCAGCTTAAATTTGCAGATGCCAAAGACGTAAAACCTGAAAACATTGGTTATGTTGCATTAGCACACTCACTAGGTTTATTAACGACAAATAATAATAAATTTAACCCAAAACAAGAAGTGTCCTATGCAGAATTATCAGTCTCCACTATCCGTTTAGCTCATGAAGTGTATAAAAAAGGAATCCAAATTCAATATTGATATTTTGAATCTAATAGGTTTCCGCCCGTAAATACGGGCGGTTTTTCTTCTCATTTACACTTACTGTTTCTATTTTAAAGAACGATCAAAATAATTACTTTTAACTGAATCTAGGAGAATATTGTTCTTGATGGAGAAAGTAATTTTTTCCTTTATCTCTGGATCGATAAAGTTAATGAGCGGTTGTTCGACATCATTAAAATGTTTTAAAGCCCCTAGCACCATTTGATCCCATTCTTTGTAAAAATATAAAAGATCATCAGGCTTAACTATCTTCCTCGTGGTTCCTTTCTCTGGTACGCATTCGAATGGTGTACCAATATTTAAAGTTCCATAATCAGCTGTTAGTTGTTCACCGGGAAGAATATCTCGAATAGCAATTTCGAAATTATAGGCTGTTGCCATACAATTCGCATGAAAACTATGGTTCATATACTTTCCAAGATCCCAGCAGAAAATATATTTTCCCTCTCGATTTCTATAAGAATACTTATTTATAAATTTGCGCCTATGCTTGTCCAATTTTGCTACAAACTCCGGTTCCAGCTTATAATCCAACTCATCCAATACCCATGTGATCGTGCCCTTTGGAATAAATTTCGTCGCAACAACCCCAAAACCTACCTGATCATTAATATAGCGAAGTTTTGTATACGGGAGCAGCAAATTTCATTCCCCCTTCTTATTTTAATACTAATATTCTATTCAGGCGGGACATACTTGTTGAGGAACCCGCTTTAAAATAAAAATAGCAAACATTTAATAACTTCGTTTGTTCATAAACAAACATGTATGTTTAAATGTCATTGACAATGATAATAATCCATATTATTATGGTTGAGATGAATAAACATTATTATAAACCGTTTATAAATAAATAAACTTTCAATGGATGTGTTTGTGTAAATGGAAATATCTGATCTCTTTTGGAATGCCTCTTTAGATGAGCTTAAACGAGGGTATATTCAAGAAAAAGCTTCCTATACATGCCTGTTATGTGGCGAAAAAGTGGAAAAGGGAGTTGTTTATACTTACAATAATGTGCTTTACGAAGCGGAACGGTATATGCGAATTCACATTGAGCGTACCCATCAGTCCGTATTTGAATACTTAATCGGGATGGATAAGAGACTTACGGGTCTTACTGATCATCAAAACCAGCTTCTTCAGCTATTTTTTCAGGGGAAAAGCGATAAAGAAGTTCAGCAGGAAATGGGCATTGGCAGTACTTCAACCATTAGGCACCATCGTTTTGCGTTAAAAGAGAAGGAACGTCAAGCAAAGGTCTTTTTGACAATGATGGAACTTTTGAAAGAAAAGGACGAATATGCGCCAGCCTTTATAGCTCCCCATCAAACAGCGAAAATGGTGGATGAACGATACGATATAATTGAAGAAGAACAAGAAAAAATCTTAACGAAATTCTTTACAGAAGGCCCAAACTTAGTATTAAAAAAATTCCCTCCAAAAGAAAAGCAGCGTCTGATCGTCCTGAGAGAAATTGCAACGCAAATCGAGGGGGAACGAGCCTATGATGAAAAGGCAATTAACCAACTTTTGAAAGCCATTTATGAGGATTATGCCATGATTCGAAGATATTTAATTGAATACGGCTTTTTAGACAGGAAGCCTGACGGAAGCCAATATTGGCTGAAAAAATAATGATAGAAAGCAGGTTATAATCATGGACCGGAAAAAAGAATTAAAACAACAATATAAAGAGATCCCCATTAAAGCTGGAGTCTATCAAATTAAAAACAACAAAAATCAAAAGATTTTTATTAACAGCTCAAGAAATTTCAAAACGTTAAACGGGGAGAAATTCATGCTTGAATCAGGTACCCATATCAATAAAGCGCTTCAGCAAGAATGGAACAAATTTGGGAAAGAGGCATTTACTTTTGATGTTTTAGAAGTTCTCAAAAAGAAAGACGATCCTTATTTCAACGAAAAAGAAGCATTAGCTGAGCTCGTGTCGAAATGGTTAGATCAACTTCAGCCGTATGAAGAACAAGGGTATAATGTGAGAAAGGCTCGTTAAATCTTATAAAGTTTTTTTATACCCTACTTAGGACGCACTTCTTAAATACGAAGGCGTCTTTTTTGTTTATTATTCAATATGAGTTTCCAAAAAAAGTGATTTTTCATTTTAACATAGTAAGGATTTATTAATCTGAAGAGTATCTTGGAACTAAACTGCAAATATTATACAGGAAGCGATCAATCACACCTGAATTAATAATGGAGGTTTAATCATGGAAACAACAAGCTATAAAGGCACAAATAAAATGATTACCGGGATTGTATTCGGAGTTATTTCGTTTTGGCTATTTGCTCAGTCAGTGGTCAATGTGGTTCCGGCTGTTCAAAAAGATTTAGGTATTTCCCTTGGCACATTAAATATTGCCATCAGTTTAAGTGCATTATTCTCAGGGTTGTTCATCGTTGCTGCTGGAGGATTAGGAGACAAAATTGGTCGAAAAAAAATGACCTATATCGGGTTAATTCTAAGTGTTGTCGGCTCTCTGTGCCTTGTGGTAACACAGGGAGCTGTTTTACTGATCATCGGTCGTGTCCTTCAAGGACTATCAGCCGCATGTATTATGCCTGCAACAATCGCTCTCATGAAAGCTTATTTTGAAGGCGCTGAACGTCAACGTGCTCTAAGTTTCTGGTCTATCGGATCTTGGGGTGGCTCTGGAGCTGCTTCCTTTGCAGGTGGTGCAATCGCAACATATATGGGCTGGAGATGGATTTTCATTTTTTCTATTATATTCTCTTTACTTGGAATGTGGCTGATTAAAGATACGCCAGAAAGTAAAGGCGAATCGACAGGTGTATTTAAATTTGATTACTCTGGATTGGTCATTTTTATTATCACTATGCTTGCATTAAACATATTTATCACTTATGGTTCCGCTTTAGGTTGGACAAGTCTAATTACAATCGTTCTTGCAATCGTGGTGATTATTGGAATAATCGTGTTCTATAAAGTTGAAAAAGGTAAAGATATCGCTCTAATTGACTTTTCAATTTTTAAAAACAAACCCTATTCTGGAGCAACTATATCCAATTTCCTGTTAAACGCCATTGCTGGTACGCTTGTCGTAGCAAATACTTATGTTCAAGTAGGCAGAGGCTTTAGTGCCCTTCAATCAGGCATGCTTTCTCTTGGTTATTTAGTAGTTGTACTAGCCATGATTCGCGTCGGTGAGAAAATTTTACAAAAAATTGGCGCAAAAAAGCCAATGGTTTGGGGAGCTCTCATAACGACTATTGGTGTAGCTTTGATGGGTTTCACCTTCTTATCTGATTTCCCATATACAGTAGCCGTTTTCATTGGTTTTGTGCTATTTGGACTTGGACTTGGAATGTATGCGACTCCATCAACGGACACATCTGTCTCTAATGCCCCTTCAGACAAAGTTGGAGCAGCTGCGGGGGTTTACAAAATGGCGAGTTCACTTGGCGGAGCGTTCGGCGTTGCAATATCAGCAACTGTTTATGGGGCCATTTCCGCAGCCGGAAGCATTGCAATGGCTGCAACAGCTGGAATTATCGTAAACGTCATATTCGGTGTTCTCTCCATTCTTTCCATTCTATTTTTAGTTCCTGGAGATGCAGGAAAAACGGGAGCCGAAAAAACAGGAAAACAAGTAAACATCCCAACTCCTGGTCAACGAGAACCAGAGCCTAGTCATTAAGTGAAAGGAGAATGGACAGATGCTGCTGAACGAATTAATGAAGAAATTAGATGATAAAAAAGACCGTATCATTGAGATTCGCCGTTTTCTTCATGAACATCCGGAACTTTCTTTCCAAGAAGAACAAACGGCAAAATATATTGCTGATTTTTATAAAGAAGTCCCAGTAGATTCAGTGGAGACTAATTTCGGAGGACAGCGTGGAATTGTTGTAACCATCAAAGGTTCCAAGCCAGGAAAAACGATTGCCATTCGTGCTGACTTTGACGCCTTGCCAATCAAGGAAGAAACCGGTCTGCCTTTTGCCTCAAAAAATGAAGGCGTTATGCATGCTTGTGGTCATGATGGCCATACAGCCTACATGTTGGTATTAGCTGAGACGTTAGCAGAGTTTAAAGATCAATTAAAAGGTACGATTAGAGTGCTTCATCAACCAGCAGAAGAAGCTCCTCCTGGTGGTGCAATCGGCATGATTAAAGCAGGGGTCCTTGATGGTGTAGATGCAATCATCGGCATACATGTAATGAGCACGATGAAAACAGGTCATATTTATTACAGAAGCGGGAACACACAAACAGGTAGATCCTATTTTAAATTAGTTGTTCAAGGTAAAGGTGGACACGGATCCTCCCCTCACCTAGCAAATGATGCGATTGTCGCAGCATGTTCATTCGTCATGAATCTCCAAACAATCGTTAGCCGCCGTATCAACCCATTTGATACCGCTTCGGTTACCATTGGTAATTTGGATGGAAAAGGGACCTTCAATGTCATCAAAGATGCGGTGACAATTGAAGGTGATGTTCGATCCATGTCTTCTGAGACACGGGAGATCATAGAAAAAGGTGTGCGTGCTTTTGCGGAAGGATTAGAAGCTTCATATGGAGTAAAATCCATTCTTGATTATAAGAATGACTACCCCGTCCTATATAATGATCCTGAAGTAACGGAACATGTGCGTCAAGCTCTGGAACAAGCATCCATCCCAGAAGTAGAGGCTGTTTTGGAAACACCTCCACAGCCACCTTCAGAAGATTTTGCTTACTATCTTGAAAAAGTACCAGGATGCTTCTTCTATGTAGGTGCTATTCCTGATACAGGTGAAGCCTATCCACATCATCATCCTAAATTTAATATTAATGAAAAAAGCCTTATCATTAGTGCCAAAGCGATGGCTACTGTTGTGGCATCTTACTGTGATGGGAGCGAAGCTTAAAAGCATTCCTTCTGAATAATGCAGTAAGAGCCTTTAGACCATATTTTTAAGGAGCGCGATTATATAGCAACATACATATAAAATGGTTGATTTTGTTGTTCGACAATCGCGCCCTATAATTGAACAACTAAGTTAGTTAAAATATATTTCTTAACAATATTCATTTTGGATTAACACATCTTTTGCTGTTTCGTTTTCTTGTTTTACATTAGCTCATGTCAATTCCACCATTAACAGGAATATAAGCACCATTTATATGCCCGTTCCAGTTAGCTACCAAACTTAAAATAGCTCCAGCGATATCTTCGGGCTCTGCTAAACGTTGTAATGGTGTTAAGTTTCTAAGCATCTCATGCGTTTCTGCAGGTTGATCCTTTGTTGCATCCGTTATAACTAAACCAGGAGAAATAACATTGGTTACAATATTTTTGGGTCCCAGTTCTTGTGCTAAATATTTAGCAAATGTTGTAATAGCTGCTTTGGCTGTGCCATGAGCAATGAATCCATGTGATGGAGTTCGAGATAGAGTACTGGATATTAAAACAATTTTTCCTCCCCCTTGTTTCTCCATATAGGGAACTACCTCTTGGCACAAATGAAAAGCTGAGCTCATTTCGTTATTTAACTTATAGGAGAACTCCTCCCAACTCATTTCTGTGAAAGGTTTGAATGCAAAGTTAATATTTGCATTATTTATGAGAATATCAACCTTCCCAAATTCACGAATCGTCTCATCAACTAGAGTCTTTACGCCTTCTGTTGTTCTGACATCAGCTTGTACAACCTTCCCTTTCCGACCGATTGTTTCTACCTCTGCAAGAACATTTAAAGCCTCTTTTTCAGAACTATGATAATTAATTACAACATCGGCTCCTGCTTTCGCTAGTAAAACAGCCGTTGCTGCACCAATCCCTCTGCTACTTCCGGTTACTATTGCCACTTTATTCTGTAATGGCTTCATAAATATGACCTCCATCCTATGTAATCAATAATAATCTTAAAATTATAATTAATGTATTCCACGCCTTATAATTTACTGAAGATTATGTACAAATGCCAATAAATTGCTCATTACTTTAAGTACATTACTTCACAACCTTTATTAACATAAAAATGAATTTTACTTTCGAAGTATTATTCAATTATCTGGCCCTTTTCATGAAAAAAGACGCTCTCCTTATTTAAGAAAAGCGCCCGATGGTGGAAGATTGCTATTGAATTAAAGCATCCGTTTACTTAATTACATAACTACACATTTTACATTATTAGTATCTTTTTTTCCATACTCGTTGAAAAGTTACTTTATTACATTCGTTTATTAAAAGAAATACGTCAGGAATACTAAGATTTTTCCAATCATCGAATCTAAAATCCTTGTTAAAAAACATTAAAAGTAATGACATTAAATTTCCATGTGTAACAATAACTGTATTATTATTGTTTCTGCTAAAAGCTTCTTCTACAACCTCAACAATTCGATTCATCGCTTGTGGACTGGACTCTCCGCCTTCATTGGCAATCACCTGGTCTGCCGGATCCGCCGTTAATGATCGGTTCCGGTAACCAGGAGCCGACATACACTTCTCTCCTCTTTCGGGCAGAACGCAGGAAGTCAATGCTAAGGTTTGTTATGACCTTCCATAAATAACTTTTCACATGATGAATCGAATGCAAAGAAACTTGATTCAAATTCAAAAAGCTTCTTACACGATGTCTTCTACATCGGTCACACTTCCCAACATACGAAAAGCAAGCGAAAAAAGAGCCGATTTATAAGAAGAGTAAACTTCGGTCATATCAGCCAAATTGGTCATATCATCATCAGGTGGAAGATGTTCAGGTTCAGAGCCGTCCGGCATTCAAAGCACACCCATTTGTTTGTGAGCATCCTGCATTACACTCTTTTCCATATTTTAATTCAAATTTTGGTCCAATAGAGCTATTCTATCCGTTGAGACGAGGTCGATTCATCTCGTCCCGGTGATCATCTCCCCTTTTTTTGCTTTGCCCAATGCATCCAAACATTGTAACAAAGCTGAGTACTGTTCCTCCTTTCTGTTGGCACGACCGATCGGACTCCCCAGTTTGTTGGGGAAATAAATCGATCGGGGTACTCCCAAAGCATTTGTCGTTTCGGGTAACAGGGTTACTGTGATTGTCGCTATTCCCTGCTTTTCCAATTCTCGTGCGATCAGTCCCACGGACCGATGACAGTGGCTTCAGGCAGGAGTCAGAATGGCCAAATCCACCTTGTCATTCACAAGACTGCGCGCAACTTCCGGTCCTGTTTTTTCAACCAACGGAGAGGGATCATGAATTCCTCCCTGAAAACTGAAGTGACGCGGAGCGATACTTCCTACTTTACCTTCCCGTTGCAAGCGGTGAAGAGTGGCTAAAGGGAACATGATTTCCAAATCAACCTTTACATCGCTATGATCATAAAATAAATGACTGATCACCGTTTCACTTGAGGGTGTATCTGAGGGAATCACACGATAGGAGCAATCCCCCTTGGAATCGTTCAAGTCAAATGGGGGTTGACTTTTCAGGATGATGCCTCCCGTGGTAATGAGAGCCACCCGACTTTCCTCAATCGGCCTTTTTAATGGAGTCCAGGGAACATCTCCACTCCTTTCTCTGCCCAATTTCATACTTTTCATACTGATTCGATCCATTAATTTGGGGTATTTCTCCACCAATTTACCCATCAATTTCGATTGAGCAAGCGTGAATGCTACCCTTCTACCAAAGCCAACCTTGGAAGATGAATGAATATTTGCCATAAAATATGCCTCCTTTTCATTTTCAAGCTGTTTTATCTTTCACACATAGGTACGAAATAGGAGGGGGATTTGTGACATGGCTTTGAGGATTTAATAAAAAAACCTATCATCAGATAGGTTCTATAAATTACAGGTAATACTTTAAATTCAGCTTTTATTTGTTATTCGACGAAACCGGGTGCCAAGTCCCCGATGCAGGAGAATATGTTTCTCTTTCCGATTGCACCATCGTCAGAATCATGTAACATTTGATACCAAAGAATAATGAAATTAGCATCATATGGAGCAGCATGGCGAACATATTCAATTGGGTCAAAACGACCATCTCTCCACTGAGAACGAGTAAAGTAATCAAAATCAAACCATATAAACAATTATATAGTATAAAATTTGTTGCACTTAATGGCTCTTCTACGCAAAAAGCTTTTTCAACAATCTGGCCCTTTTCATGAAGAAAGACGCTTTCCTTATTTCAGAAAAGCGCCCGATTGTTGAAGATTACTATAAAGTCTTATTGAGCAAAAGCCCCTGTTAGTTCGAGAACCGACTGCTAATTTAGCACTCGTCTGGTCCGAATGTTATCTTTCATAACTAACATAGGTTCCAGCGATTAAATCGTGTACTGCCCTTTTATCTTCCCTAAATATCACCATAATAATGCTGGCAATACTGGATAAACCAATTGTTACATACACTAAAATAATCTTCCCTACAACTTCTCTTAAAAACATATTTTTAAATGTTAATTTATCATCATCCGTTCGTTTTACCTTTATTTTAAAAATACGTTTCCCTATTACATAACCACTCCATACCAAGGGTACTGAGGTTAAATATAGAGTGTAAATAACTTGCCAAGTCCAACCCGATGTCCAATTATATGAATATTGTCCTTTTACCCAAAAGAACAACAAAGAAATTGGAATAGTAAGAATGAAAAAGTCAAATAAATCCGCTAATATTCTTACACCAAAGCCTGCTGGTTTTTTATCCATCAAAAGCTCTCCTCTCTCTTCTACATTTTAACATTTCCCCTATTTTTTGTTGGTTTTTTACTCAATACTTGTTCAACAATCTTGCCTATTTAGTTTAAGTATACTTTTTCACGATCTCACAAAAAATTTGGCAGGAATATTCAGTGTTATTCGGAGGTATTATTCAATTATATGGCCCTTTAGTGGAGTAACACGAATGGAGTTTTACAACATCAACAAAAGCAAAAAAGAAAAATCCTGTTTAATTTAATACAGAATTTTGATCAAACTTTATTACAAATTATCAATCTTTTTTATAAACGATCAGACTTTTTTATTAATTATCAAACTTTGTTTTAAATCCACAACAGGCAGCTGGTCTAAAAAAAACAGGCTGTTTTAAAAGCCAGCAAAACCAACTTTTAAAACAGCCCCAGGTCTATTTTACATTAGAAAGAGTAGTGTCCGTTTGAGACGAGCATTTGTCCAGGAGTGGTGCCTGACACCAATAGCATGACACCAATAGACTATTCATGTGTTGCTTTCTCAAGGTGTTACTTTCTCAATCCGGCCTTCTGCGCGGTATTGGAATGGTCGTGGTAGTGATTTTACGAATTCAACTGTGGCATCGAGGTCTACTGGGCCGATTTCCAAGCCGTCTGCAAGAGAGCCGATGCCGTATTTGGTATTGCCGTACATATAGTTGTTGACGACGACGGAATACTCTTTTGCCGGATCAATTTTGCTGCCATCCGGTAAGAAAAGATCTACCACTTTTCCGGTTTTCACAACAGGGTCAAACGTGTAGGTGTATTTGAAACCGGCGATATGGAAGTCGAGACCGCGGTCGGTAATTTGGTTGTTTAAAACCTCTCTTAAATCAGCACCGCTTAGGTTCACTTTATTTAATATGTTCCCGAAAGGCTGGATGGCAAACAAATCGCCGAAAGTGACGTCGCCTGCATTCAGATTTGCACGGACGCCGCCGCCATTCATTAAGGCGAAGTCTGCATTCATCGCAGCTTTCATTCCGTCTGCAATTAAATTACCAAGCCCATTATCGCCATATACTTCAGTTGCGGAAGGATAGTCTTTTTCTAGGGCGATCAAATTGTTGCCCATTACCTTCGCCTTCAATGGGGCTGCTAAATCCTCATACTTTTTTATAATCGCGGAAACGGTCGGGTCCGGCCTGTAGTCGGACTGAAAAACGGTTACGATTTCCGCTTGCTTTTTAACAATATCGCCTGTTACAGGGTTCACTTCAAGGTCGACATCGGAAAAAGCAGAGCCGTAGGAATAGGCTTGGACAATTAGCTTGTTATTAACAATCTTATTATTATAAACATGGTTGTGTCCCGCGAAGATGACATCTACTTCATCATCAATATTTTCAGCAATTCTGGAGGCATCAAACCTATCAGTGTATCCATTTTGAATGGCAGGGTTATGCGCCAGCACTACAATCGCTTTGATGCCTTGAGCTTTTAACTCGTCCGTGTACTTATTTATCGCCGCTACTTCATCGGTAATTAACAGGTTTTCATTCCCTTTTGTGATAATCATTTCAGGAGTTTCCTGTGTAATCACACCGATAAAACCAATTTTAACGCCGCCGACTTCTTTCACCACATAAGGTTGGGTAATTAATTCACCTGTTGATTTGTCAAAAGCATTTGCCGCTACAATCGGAAAGTTCATTCCATCATAGCCCTTTGTTCCTTTTCCTTCTGGATGTTCACCGCCGTTAATCATCCGGCGTAGTTCGTCAATGCCCTTGTCGAATTCATGGTTTCCAAGTGTTCCGACATCAAAGCCCATGGCCTCCATCACTTCCACCGTTGGCTCATCTTGAAAAAGGGCGGAGACGAGCGGGCTTCCGCCGATCATATCCCCGGCGTGAACAAGTAGCGTATTTTCATTGGTCGCTTTCCGCTCTTTAATGGCTGCAGCCGTATATTCCATGCTTCCGGCAGGCCGCCCGTCCACGATTGTAACTGTATCCAGCTGGCCGTGTAAGTCATTTAGGCCAAGAAGCTGAACCTTCACAGGGGCAACACCGAGGTCCAGTTTGAAAATACCAAAACCGTCCTTATCCGTTTTACCGGTGTAGGAAATATTGCTTCCTTCTTTAATATATTTTTCTGCCGCTGGTGAAGAGGTGAATGTGACATTCACATCCCCGACGATAGGGGCAATGGACCAGTTTTGATCAGCTGTAGGCGTGATTTCCTTCATTTCGCTAATATAATCCATTAATATTTGCCGGTTTTCATCGGCAGAATCTACTACCAGCTCGCTGCCTTTCACGCCTGGGAAGTTACCGCCGCCGCCAGCGCGATAGTTATTTGTCACAATGATAAAGTCTTGATCGGGATCAACAGTCTTACCTTGATATGTTAAGTTCACAACTCTGCTGGAATCAGGGTTCACGAGTTTCCCGTCTTTATCATATTTCGCCGGGGCAGTAACATCAATTTGATATTGAACCCCATCAATGACATCAAAGTTATAAACAGGGAATCCTGGATTTAATAATGGTTGTTCTTCCGTCTTCTTAGGGTCGATGGTATTGAACTTGCCAGCGGACATCTCTATCCACTCTTTTACGACCGAGCCTTTCACCTTGATGGCCTTCAATGTATTGTCATATAAATAGAGGTCGCCGGCACTGCGGATTGTGAGTTTGCCAGCCTGGATTTCCGTATATTCAGCCGCACCATTGCGTCCAGCCTTGAACGGAGCACCAACAGAAAGGATCGGCAGGTCCTTGTATTCCGGCTTGCTTTGGGCAATGTATTTTTCAACATACCACTTTTGTGCATTTGTGACGACTTGTATCGAAGGATCATCCTGCACAAGTGCGAAATAACTGTGAATATCATCAGTGGTTGTGCCAATTGGCGTATTCACATATTTTACTGTTGCGGCATGATCCGCTTTCACAGCATCCACGATGGACTGAACCGGTTTTACTTGGATTGGGTCATAAATTTCGCGTGTAGAAGATTGTGAATCCGCTACTGACCATTTGCCCTTTATTTTTACAAGTTCAAGGTCGATGATGCCCAAGGAGCCGCCGCCGTAGCCGGCTTGAACGGCCGGAACACCGTTGATGGTGCCTTTGGCATTATTTATACCTGGAAGCAGCTTGCCGTCTGCCCCTTTAAAAAGATTATCTAGATCCTTCTCAGTTTTTGCCGGGAATAATTTATGAGTATGCGAAAAGGTAATCGCATCAATTCCTGGTACTTCACTTAAGCTGTAAATCACATCTTCCGTGTTGTCTTTATTGCCGCTGAAGCCGGAGTGGGTCAGCGCAATGATGATATCCGCTCCATTTTTACGCATTTCCGGAACGAATTTTTTCGCGGTTTCGACAATATTCTTTGTGATTACTTTCCCTTCTAGATGAGCCTTGTCCCACTCGTTAATTTGCGGTGGTACGAAGCCGATATAGCCAATCTTGATTACATGGTTTTTCCCTTGTTCATCGACAACCTTTTTGTCAAGGATTCGATAAGGGGTAAATTTGTTTTGATCATTATCAGGATTATCGTCGTGGTCATCGATGTAAACGTTCGCATTTACGAACGGGAAGTTAGCATCGTTGTAGGCTTCTTCAAGAAACTCGAGCCCATAGTTAAATTCATGGTTGCCCAGTGTCGCCATATCATAGCCCATTTGGTTCATGGCTTTGAATACAGGGTGGACCTCGCTCTTTTTAAGCGGTTCGATTACTGCTTTGTAAGTCCCAAGCGGCGTACCTTGAATCAGGTCGCCATTATCCACTAATAAGCTGTTCTCTACCTCTGCTCGTGCTGTGTTTACAAGCGCAGCAGTGCTGGCAAGGCCAACTTTTGAATATTCTGCATCCTTGTAATAGTCATAGTTTAATAGATTCGTATGTATATCCGTTGTTTCCATTAAACGGAGCTCCACTAGAGGGGTCGGCGCTCCTTTTGGCTGTGGGCCTTGTGTAGCAGCATTGGCTGATTGTGGTAAAAATCCGGAAGAAACCAACAAAATAGCCGCTAAAGCTGCTGACAATAGTTTCTTTGCACTACGTTTGAATCTATTTTCCAAATCTAATTCACCGTCCTGGTAAAAGTTTTTGAGACTTGCTTTCTCATCATAAAAAAAATCCCACTATTCTGTAAGTGTAGAAAGTTTTAGGTGAAAAGTACCTGTCATCGCTCGAATTTTGTCATATTGTGTAAAAATAGCGTGTTAAAAATAGTAGTAATAGACTGAAAAGGGAGTGGAAATTATGGAAACAAATACAAAGTCTGTTTTCTATAGTTTTTGGTTAAAAAATATTCGATTACAAGTTGGCCATCTACTTGGCCAGTATCAAAACTAATGTTGATTTGGAATAAAGTTTGATTCACTTTCTAATAATTCCTTCTCTTATTCAAGAATATGGCACTTTTCATGAAGAAAGACGCTTTCCTTATTTCAGAAAAGCGCCCTATTCTTGAAGATCGATCTTAGTAAGTGATCCTCGAAATTTAGGAAGAGATCTTCGGTTAAAGCCCCTGTTGAGGAAATTATATAGAGTTTATTGTATTACTCCTGAAAAATTCCCTATCAAGACTGCAACTTTCTACTCTTTATCATTGTACAGTGATGAATTAACTTGCAATTGAATGAAATGTGCCGTACATCTGGATTTTATGTTCTTGTGTACGGCGCATTTCATATGTTACTTTCTTCATTTTTGTTAAGTAAGAAACTCTTAAGTATGGAAAGACCTCTATTCAACTCCTCAGAATTTAGGGCAGACGTTAAGGAAATTCGAATAAATTGGGTGGGTTCCTCTTGCCTAACAAAGAACCTATAAGAATGATAAACACGAATACCCTGAGCAAAAACCTCCTGCTCAAACTGCTGCGGATGATACTTATGCGCAAGTGGAAGCCAACGAAAAAAACTGAGCGGATTTTCATTAGGATTATCAACTTTAAAAAATTTCTGGTATATGAGATTACGTTCTTTCGCAACCTCTTTTTTTTGTGAAATGATTTTATCAGCAACACCCGTATTAATCAACTCAGTTATAACTTCCGCATTTAACGCAGAGGTTTTAACATTAATATTAAAAATTCCACGAGTGATTTTATCGGTAAATTCATTTGCAAAAGCTATAAACCCTACTCTCATACCTGAACTTATGGATTTAGAGATGCCGTGCATGTAAACAAACTGTTCTGGAACATAATGAGATACCGGTAAATAGTCTTGCGGAACTAGGAACGAATAAGTATCATCTTCCATTAGTATAAGTCTGTGCCTCTTAATTACTTCTGCTATATCCTTCCTTCGATTGATATCCATTGTAACTGCGGTAGGATTATTGCAGGAAGGATTCAAATAAATACCTTGTAAATTAGTTTTTCTACATACAAAATCCAACTGATCCGGCAGCATTCCTAATACATCTCCCCCAATAGGGACTAGTTGTATATTCAGCATATTTGCTAGTTCTATAAAATTTGGATAAGTATAGCTATCCACGGCAATTTTATCGCCAGGTTGAAAAAGAGAAATTAAAATCAGCGTAAAAG
This sequence comes from Cytobacillus depressus, assembly GCF_008923245.1. GTDB lineage: Bacteria > Bacillota > Bacilli > Bacillales > Cytobacillaceae > Cytobacillus > Cytobacillus depressus. The sequence continues at coordinate 50,014 of NZ_WBOS01000006.1, read as the reverse complement.
AATTTTGCACTCCTGAAGTTATAGATATATTTTCCACGTTGACATCCATATTGAAGCGCTGTAACCATTGTTTGGCTGCCATTCTATGATACGGAATTCCCAATGGTTGTCCATAATCCAATAACTTTTCCAGATAATTTTTCTCGGCGATACTCTTAATTGCTTCAGCAACAAATACGTTGAAAAAATCCAGTGGCTTTACAACACTCATTTCGATGAAATTTTTATTTGTCTCGCTGTCTACGATAAAAATAGCCTTTCCTGCATTAGGTGCAACAAAGGTTCCACTACCGGTAACAGCATAAATTAAGTTTTTCATCTCACAAATTTTAAAGGCCCTTGTTATGGTGCTAAGGTTAATATCAAGATAATCTGCAAGTTCTCTTTGTGGAGGAAGTTTTGTATTTGGCTTAAGGTAACCATTAAGAATATCGTATTCTAACAAGCTCGCAATGGAGAGATATAATGGGGAATTGAGACTTTTTTTATCTGGTTTCCATGACATAGGATAGTTGTCAAATGAATTTACAGGCATATTGCTTGAACCTCCTTAAAATTGTCTTGCATACAATTATAGCATTTGAACCATACGATTTCGATGTTACAATCAGTACATATCAAAAACAGGGGTCAGTTATACTTACATGAATGGTTACTGAGATAGCCACTACTAAGAGAGAAAGGAGAAATATTATGGATAACTTACTAACATACATCTCAATCGTTGCAATGATGATTATCATACCTGGAGCAGATACTATGCTACTTGTAAAGAATACGCTTAGCTATGGTCCAAAAGCCGGCCGTTATACGGTTCTAGGAATGGCAATGGGACTTTCGTTTTGGACACTGATTGCGATCCTGGGCTTATCTGTTGTCATTGCAAAGTCCGTCATTCTTTTCAGCACCATCAAATATTTGGGAGCCGCCTACTTGATTTATTTAGGAATCAAAAGTTTTTTTGCGAAAAGCGTGTTTTCTTTAAAAGAAATTCAAGCTCAAGCAAATACACCTACGAATTATTCAAATCGACATAATAAAGATTCCTTTATACAAGCGTTACTCAATAATATTCTTAATCCAAAAACTGTTTTAGTTTATATAACAATCATGCCACAATTTATCAATTTGAACGAAAATGTAAACCAGCAATTGATTGTATTAGCCTTCATCCTCACCTTACTCGCTGTATTGTGGTGTCTATTTCTCGTTTTTACAGTTGATTACGCAAAAAAGTGGTTGAACAACTCAAAATTCCAGAAGGTATTCCAAAAATCAACTGGCTTAATTCTAATAGGTTTTGGCATAAAAACAGGAATTTAAATTCGTTTACTGACACCCCTCATTTGATTTTCTCCGTTCAGAAAATTGAACGGTTTTTTCTGCTTATCATCGTTGTTTTTAACGTTTAACTAACCATCTTTGTTTAATTAACCTGCTTCGTTAATTAGTAACTTAGAGCTTCGTTTCACTTTCTAATAATCCACAATCTGGCACTTTTCATGAAGAAAGACGCTTTCCTTATTTAAGAATAGCGCCCGATTGTTGAAGATCATAAATACAAGTCTTGTTAAACTAACGCACCCTTTAGTTAAAGTGGAAATCTATTATTTTTCTTTTAACTGTTTTAGTAATTCAATTATTTCTTTATTTTGCTCACTTGTTTTTCTTAGCTTCACTTCAATCGAAAAGCATGTAATAACTATCGCAATAACACCAATTGTTATAATAAATTCCATTCAAATACTCCTCTCACTCAAGCTACTAATTCATCATAAAATTTCCAATTCCCTTCTTGAATTAACCTGCCATATAGTACAATAAGAACGAGGAGCAGCCTGTCGCAGCTCCATCTTCAACTAAAGCCCCCGTTAGCACTATAATGAAGATTGAGTTCCCTTATTTAATCAATATATCTGTCTATAAAATATTAACTTCTTTCACTTTGCCTTGTTTGCCATAAATCATAAATAAGAATTAAAGCACCAATTGAAAATAGTATTATACTTAATGTATAAGGAACCCATCCAATTATTTCATTTAGAACTGTTGTAAGTTTACCAGGTGGGTCACTCCAACCTGTTAAATTAGGAATGAATAAAGCAATCGCCAGATGCATTAAACCGAATAGAAAAATACCTGAAATAAATAAAACATAACCAAATTTCTGTAAACTCTTTTTCATCTAATCCCCCCTTGAAAATTACTTATCTCAAAAGGTATTCAAGTTAAAGAAAAAAAATCCTACTTGTATTAGCCTTCTCCTTTAGTTTAAGTAAAAACATTCACAATCTTTAAGATGTTATTCAACAATTTGGCCCTTTTCATGAAGAAAGACGCTTTTCTTGTTTCAGAAAAGCGCCCTTTTGTTGAATAGCTTTTTACATATTATCATTATTTTTTTCTTGGTAGGAAAAGTACAATTCCATATACAGCTATTGGTACAATAAGCAAAAATGGAAGAAAGCCTGCAAATCCTTTTCCCCAATTAGTTATAGCTTCCCAAATAGAGTATATAATACCCAAGAACATGATAATTAAAATTGTGTTTCTAAGGATTACTTCTTTTTTCATATCCCACCTACTATATTTAAATCAAATAATTTTATTTACTTTTACCATTTGTAATACGAACCAGCAAAATCTAATCTCTGTAAATATGCACTTTCCTGGCGATACCTCAACTAGTACAAAACCTAGTAATAGCAAGGGTTCGAAAGTTCCTAAATATCATCTAGATCAACGTACTGTTGAATTAAAGCACCTGTTAGTGAAAAAAGAAAATTATAAATTCCTTTTTATTAAATCTATTAAATAGTACATTAGTGAAATCAAAAATGAGAGCAGTATGACAATTATTGTTCCAAATACATAAATTGCTGCTTCGGCATAATCACCACCATCAAACACACTAGCAAATAAAAAAAAAGAAAATTACACTTACCATTAAACTTAAGAAAAATACACTAATATACTTTGCCATAATTCATTTCCTCCTATTTCAATATTTTACCACAATAATCCAAATTTCTTATTGCACTAAAAAAACCTTTATTTGAACAAGGGGTTTTTTCTGAATGTATGATTTTGAATAAACAGGTACATTCGTTTTATTAAGAATCATAGACTTGTTCTCTTCCTCCGTGTTACGCTATTTTTTATCATTTTATGTTACATTCAAAAACGCTATTTTAATTGACTTTATGGGGTACCAACATCAAAAACGCATATCTACAACGTAAAAGAAATACAAAAAGTAAAAAGCCAAATTTCTCAATTTTAATATTGAGAAATTTAGCTTTTTCATTACTCCAGAAAAGCGCCCTTTAATGGAATAACATGACTGACGTTTTTAAATAACTTTATTGTTCCTTAAAACCTACTCCTTATTGAAGTAAAGCCCCGTTAGTTGATATACTTTATTTTCATAAAACCTACTGGTTTAAAAAAGAATGCCTGTTAAGCAAATAATCTTATAAAGTATTAGCATCTTCTCATTTTGACTTTATTTGATATTTAATTTAGTTTCTAAGTAAAATAGCCAATAAAGGTGAAAAAATTAAGGTAACTACTACACTTTGGATAAATGTTAAGATGATGTCCCTTTTCCAAGTGTTTCCTTTTGGGTAGCGATTATTTATTCTTTGAAATAAGAGAAACGCTCCCCACCAAAATAATAAAGCATAAATAACTGAACCAAAACTATCATAAAACAAGTTTCCTCACATCCCCAATCAGCTATATTAATTACTTCGATGTCCTTCCAGAAATACCTGCCTGTTCAACTATCTTGCTTCGTTAGCTTAAGTGCATTTCTTACAAAAGGAATAGCATTATTATTTCTATAAGGGGTCCCACCAGCAAAACGCGGAAAACATACGCTAAGGAAACATCGGCCAAAATTGGATGGTGTAAAAAGTAGTTTTTTAATTTTCTTCTTTATCCTTACGAATTAAAGCTTTTTCTATTACTTCTCTATGTTCTTTTTCTAACTCTTTTATATCTTTTTTAAATATTTTAATGTTGTATTTGCTTTTTGCCTCTTCTGGCAAGTTTTTATCTAAGTAATCCTGAAGTTTAAATTCACTTTTTGCCTTATCCATGCCGATTGAAATAATGGAATCTGTTTCTACTATCTCAAAACTGAACATACCATATTCATCCCATGCACTACGTAATACTTCAACAGTTGTTTCCTTAACACTTGCTTCATTGGGTTGTGACTTAACTTTAAATGCATCGACATTAATAACGAAAATAGTTAAAGCTATGAAAGCAAGCAACAAAATCCCGAATAACTTCTTTTTCATTTTTACCCTCCTTCAAATTTCAATTTTTTGCTATTTAAAGTGTATCATTTTTAAATAAAAGAAATTTATTTTTGGATTTTTTTCCAAATAAACTAGCCATTGTTTAAAGTCTTATTCCATTAAATTGCCCTTTTCATGAAGAAAGACGCCTTCCTTATTTCAGAAAAGCGCCCGATTGCTGAATAAGAAAAGCACATTTCTTCGTCTGCCTACTTTACATAAAGTTCCTTTAGGATAGTAATAATTTCTTTAACAATGAAGTAAAAAGCTTATTAAAACTTGCAATCAATTATTAGTTTGCAAGATTATAGTCAAGAAAGTGGAATTTTTACAATTTTTATACTAATATTTAAGTGGCAGGATATTCCAATTTAGAGGAGGAGAAAATGAAAAGAATTTTATTAAGCACATTGCTTTCTGTTGCATTAGTCATCGGGGGGTTATCATTTGTACCTACGCCAATCCATGCAGAAGAGAATAATACCATCCCAAAGGTGAATAGTCTATATCTGATTGCCTTTAAAAATGACTTGCCAAAGAACTATGAAGAAATTATCAGAAATGCCGGCGGTGAGGTTATTAAAGCTCTTCCAGAAGTCGGGGGAGTAGAAGTTAAGTCGAACGAGCCTACTTTTCTTCAAAATCTCAAACAAGTTCCAACCATTGAAGCTGCTAATAGGGAAGTTCCACTCGTATTAAACGAACCTGTAGCTGGTCTTAATAAAACACTCGCTTCCATTGCTGTTCAGCAACAGGAGGAAAGTTACTGGGCTTCTCAATGGGACATTCAAAGAGTGACGAATGCTGGAAAATCATATGAAATTGAAACAGGCGGATATAAGGATAACGATGGAAATACGATACATAAAGCGGTTGTAGGGATAATTGATACCGGAATCGACTTATCACATCCAGATTTAAAGAATAATATCATTGGTGGACGAAATTTGGTTCCAGCAGGAATGGATCATTCGGAAACAGGAGATCCAAATGATCTATTGGATCGTAATGGACACGGTACACATGTTGCTGGTATCGTTGCGGCGAACGGTAAAGTAAAAGGAATAGGACCAGACTTAGGAATTCGTGCATATCGTGTCCTATATTCGGAACAAGCTCTTGGGATGCCTGCTTGGATTATCGACGGGATTATTGCCGCAACGAATGATAACGTTGATGTAATCAATATGTCACTTCGTTTCTATAATAATACGAAAATGATACTTGAAGGGGAAAGTTATAAGTCAGTGGCTGAAACTTTACTTTGGAAGAGAGCCATCCGATATGCTGTGAAAAATGATGTAACTGTCGTAGCGGGTAGCGGGAATGAAAGTTTAAACTTGGCTAATAAGAATGAAGTAAACGATTTTTTAAATACGCTTTATGAACCATTTGGAATCAGTGTAAAGGGACCAGCTACTGTTGTACCAACTCAAATGCCAGGAGTAATTAACGTGTCTGCTTCGGTAAAATGGACGGATATGGAGCTCGCTTTCTACTCCAACTATGGAAACGGTGCGGTTGATGTGGCAGCTCCTGGAGGAGATTATGGAGCTAAATTTGCGGAAACCTATGATCCAACTACTATCGACCCTAGTAATTTGATTCTTAGTACTTGGCCAACTTATTTAGGTTCTCCTTATAATTATAATGCAGGTACTTCGATGGCTGCTCCTCAAGTAGCAGGTATTGCTGGTGTTTTAAAAGCAGCAAACCCTGACTTGAAGCCTTCACAAATCACTGCACGTATTTTCCAAACTTCTTTGGACTATGGAAAAAAAGGACACGATGCATTATTTGGTGCAGGGGAAGCAAATGCTTATCGGGCATTAAAGAGTATGAAAAGTAATTAATCGAATGATCGTCATTGTCACTATAGAAGGTGCTTTGCACAGCCAACTTGAGGTAGTGTCAGGAATAATATTAAGGAAATTCTGATATTAAAAGCCCTAATTTCTCAGTATTAAAATTGAGAAATTAGGCTATTTTCTTTGCTTTATTAAATGGCTCAATTCATTAAGAAACGCATTTTTTGCTCAAGAATTGCGCCCTTTTCTTGAACAAAAATACCAAGAATTATTTCAAACCTTTTTTATAAATCACAAACCCCGTAACCGAGGCTACCAATATCAATAAAATGGCAAACATATTTATAAGGGTAAAATCCATTATATATTCATCTGGACCAAAGCTTCCCGCCATTCTAGCTTGAAAAGCAGTCTTCCCCAACATTGGAAATACCTTATTGAGTATACTTGTTATAAATAATATACAAATTCCAATAATGGCTATTACATTGCAAAAGAAAAAAAGAATCTTATTTATTTTAATTTCCCCCCATCCCTCTATTTGTCGCCCCTTGTATTGCATCTTGTTATTCTGTTCCGCAATCTGGCTCAATTTCAGAAAACTATTAAACAATCGCGCCCGATTGTTGAAGATTATAATAAAGCCTTATTGAACAAAAGCACCCGTTAGTTCAAAAAAGTTACTTACTTTTATTATGCAGTTCAAATGATTCATTAAAGTCATCCCATTTTACATTTACTTTAATAATTTCATCTTCACTTACTTTTGCTCCGCTTTTTGAAGCACCTGAAGATGAAAATATTACTGTTGATGGGGGTTCTGTGAAATTCTTAGTTTCCCCCCCGCCACTACTATTTGTATTATAAGAGTATTCAAGATTTTGTAATGAAGACAACTCTTCTAAAGAACCTTTGTATTTTAATACTAACTCATAGTTATCCTCGTTCGAATAAGTGTTTATTCCGTCCTTTTTTATCCATTTTTCTGTCCCTTTATAGGAAAATTCAGCTTCCCAATGTTCACTTTCTCCACTAAATTTGTAATCATATTTAGTAGTTTCTGAACAAGCTGTTAAAAGGATTATTGTTAATAATAAAGTGATTATTTTCTTCAACTTAACTCCCTCTCCCCCCAAAAATGCTGAATTGAATTATCTCCATATATTAACTATTTCAACACACTTTTTAAAATACGTCTTCTTCTACTAATCCTGCCTCTTTACCTTAATACGTTTCAAACTAATAAATGTTACATAAATTTTCCATCTGAAATAAATAAAAATTTCTAGTACCCTATTGAGTACCTTAAACTCGTCATATAAGTGAAGGGCGTGAATGAATTGTTTTCAGCATATATTTCCTATCTTCAAGAAAAAGGAAAATCACATAATACCATTATTTCCTATACGAATGATCTAAATTCTTTTTTTGACGATTTACATATTCGGCCAGATGATTTTGTCACAGCAGCTGATGTTCGAAAGTGGATCCATGAAATGTTAAATCCTACAGACATTAAACCACTTGCGATTTCAACCATCAACCGGAGACTAAATTCGCTGCGGAGTTTTTATTCCTGGGCCATCAAAAATAAAAAGCTGCAGCAGAATCCGATGAGCGATATTCAAGATTTAAAGACAGCTGATGAGGACAATGAAACCATTATGTGGCTGACAGAAGAAGAGTTCGAAAATCTCCTCTATATAATAAGGAAGAAACCCGTCAAAAGCAGAGGCGTAAATCCGGAGGAAAAGTACCGTAGAGACCGGGCAATTATTTATTTGCTTACTTATGCTGGCCTTCGCGTTGATGAGCTATCCAATTTAAAAGTGACGGATCTTGATTTAGATTTGAAGCGTATTCGAATTGTAGGAAAAGGGATGAAGGTCCGGACGGTTCCTATTTCCAATACACTGCTTGCGGAAATCCAGGACTGGCTAAGTTACCGCGCAAAGATGGCGAGGCAAAAGCTGCATGTCGCAGATTCTTCATATGTTTTTTACAGCCAGCGATCATCGAAGTTTACAGTTCGGGGGATCCAGACAATGGTTGAGGGTTATAGTCTACCGAAGAAGAAATTAACGCCGCATATGTTTAGGCATACGTTTTGTAAGTGGATGTTAAAGGCGACGAATAATGATATTGAGAAGGTAAGAAGATTGGCAGGGCATAGCAATATAGCAACAACAAGTAGATATTTAAAGGATTCATATAGTGATCTAGCGGATGCGGTGGATGCTTTGCCTAAGTTTTAGATGAATTAAGAAAAAGGACTGGAAGTATTCCCGTCCTTTTCACAAAATATTGTTATTTCTCTAAAAGAGATTTTTAGGATTCAATAAGGGAGATCATCTGTAGAGATTTCCCATTAAAACCGATTGAACAAGACAGCTAATTCTTTTTTCCTCTAGTGTGTATTTCGCTACCTTCTCCCGATTTACTTCATAGCCAATACCTGGGCGATCAGGGATATGAATGCATCCATCATTCACTGTGACTTCTGGATCAATAATGTCCTCTTCCCAATACCTTGAAGATGCAGCCGTATCACCTGGAAGGGTAAATCCAGCTAGGCTTGTAATTGCAATATTATGAGCACGACCTACTCCAGCCTCCAGCATTCCGCCACACCAAAGTGGTACATTGTTTTTTAAGCAGAAATCATGAATTTTCTTTGATTCCGTTAATCCACCCACACGGCCGATCTTTAGATTAATAATTTTACAGCTATTAAGCCGGACCGCCTTTTTTACATCTTCTAGAGAATGAATACTCTCATCTAGGCAAATCGGTGTTTTTATTTGCGCTTGTAATTCAGCATGATCGATAATATCATCATGTGCTAAAGGCTGTTCGATCATCATTAAGTTCAGATGATCTAATTTCGCTAATATTTCTACGTCATTTAATGTATAAGCAGAGTTAGCATCCGCCATTAATTGGATAGTAGGAAATTGGTCCCTGACCTTTTGCATAACCTCAACATCCTGGCCCGGTTTAATTTTGATTTTTATCCGTTTATAGCCTTCGGTTACATAATCATTAACTTGTGTCAATAAATCATCCATATTATCTTGGATCCCTAAACTAATCCCAACCTCTATCTGCTTCCGTTCTCCACCTAGGGCTTCTGCTAAAGTGACATTTTGCTGTTTCGCATATAAGTCCCATATGGCCGTTTCAATGGTCGACTTCGCACTATTATTTCCGCGTATATGTTTAAATCTTCCATTCACTTCATCCGGATGATAGATGGGTGCTTCATTTAGAATGGGAATGAGCACATCCTCGAGCATATGCCTAGTAGTTTCAACCGTTTCCGGACTGTACAAAGGATAATTACCAGCGACCGATTCCCCCCAGCCACTCAAATTATTTTCATCGACTACTTCAATTAAATAAATATATCGATCTTGCAAAGTACCAAAGCTTGTCGTAAATGGATGCTTCAATCTCATTTTTAGTTTTCTTAAGATTATTTCTTTTATATTCATTGGGTTATTGCTCATCGCTTTTCCCCACCCCCACACGTTTTTCGAACACTTAGATAAGCTCCCCCTGCACTTTATGCGCCGAAGGAAAAATCAACTAGATATGAAAATATTAACGATAGGTTTCACTATATACTGTATACTTATCTATGTTTGTCAAGTTCGGCTTATAGCCAATTCCCGGTGAGCTTGGAACTGTGATCATTCCATTTTCGACCGTAACTTCTGGGTCAATGATATCTTCTGCCCAGTAAAGCGATGAGGCAGCGGTATCGCCAGGCAGAACAAAGTTTGGCAGTGAAGTGATCGCAATATTATGCGCTCTTCCAATGCCAGATTCTAGCATGCCCCCACACCAAAGTGGAATTCCATGTTCTTGGCATAAATCATGGATTTTCCTAGATTCCGTTAAGCCTCCTACACGACCAACCTTAATATTGATAATTTTACAGCTCCCTAATTTAATCGCTTTCCATGCATCCTCTAATGAATGAATGCTTTCATCCAGGCAAATGGGTGTTTTCAACTTCGCCTGCAGGTCCGCATGGTCAATGATGTCGTTATAGGCAAGCGGCTGTTCAATCATCATTAAATCGTAATCATCCAAGGCAACTAGTTGATCTATGTCCTTTAAGGTATAAGCCGAATTCGCATCTGCCATGAGAGGAATATCAGGATATACTTTGCGTACCTTATCGATTAATTCGACATCCCAGCCCGGTTTGATTTTTAATTTGAACCGTTTATATCCTTCTTTAAGTCGGGATTCAATCATTTCCAGGGTCACATCAACCGAATCCTGGATACCAATACTTACGCCCACTTCTATTTTCTTTTTATTTCCCCCTAAAGCCTTTGAGAGAGAAAGATTTTGCTTTCTCGCGTACAGATCCCAAACTGCGCCTTCTAAAGCTGCTTTTGCCATATAATTGCCACGAATATAACTGAAATACTTTTCGGAGAGTTCATCAGGATGTTGAATTTTATTTTTCAATAGAATAGGAATTAAGTAATCTTCAAGAATATGCCAGTTTGATTTCAGAGTTTCTTCATTATACAGAGGATCGAGCATCGCGACCGATTCTGCCCATCCGGAAATACCGTTATCACTTATAACCTCGACAAGAATAAATTCTCTATCGTATTCTGTCCCAAAGCTGGTTGTAAAAGGGTGTAGCAAGTCCAACTTCAAATGCCGCAAAATCACTTCTTTTATTTTCATTTAGCCAATTCTCCTTTTTCTCGTGTAACGGTCTGTTGTTTCTTGGAAAATACATAAAACTGAACAAGCATGTCTTTCTCTGAATTCTTGATAAAATCCGTTGCCTGCCATCCTTTCTGCATCAGCTTGCTAAAAATATTCCTTGTTATCATTCGCCATTCCCTTGCCAACTCCATGTTGTTCTCTCTTATGGTACGGAAATCCTTTGGAATAGCTATTAAGGCTGTGTCATATTCCTGTTCAGGCAGAGGAAGAGTAAAAGAGGGGACAGGCAACCCTTCCTTATTCGTCTCCCACTGGATCAGTGATTTATTGAGTACAAATTTCATGTCCGTTTCTTTCCATCGATCACTTTTTGCTTCCTTTTGATGAGCTGGCCATTCAACAAGAAAACGGTCAGAAGGAATCCCACTATTTAGAAAATCCTCCATCTCTCCATAACAGTTTTCAATATAAGTAGTGCAGACGCCACCAAGCTTGGCGATATTTAAATACGCATTGATGCTTTCTAATGGATCATATGTCCATGTAATCAGGGAATAGCCAAGCTTGATTGCTTCCTTACGCTGTGCTTGCTTTAGCTTTTCTCCAATTCCTTTATTGCGAAACATTTTATCGATTCCTAGCGTATGGGAACAAAGATAAACGGATTGCCCATTGAATCCTGGAAAACTATATTGAAACCCAACCAATTGTCTATCGCAGTAAGCTCCTAGTATTAAACCTCCATTTTTTACAACCGTTGCTGTTTGGTGCGTAGGAGTGGAGTCATATTCCCCCCAAATATTTGCTTCCAGCTTTCTTACATCCTCAAGCTCTTGGATTGTATGAAGAGGGCGAACTTCAATCTCTTCTGTTTTCAACATGGTCAACCTCCCTGAAAAAAGTTTATTCTCGACTAAAATCAGCTTCCTTTAATGGGACCATTTTTGTTTTCTTTATGACTTTATAGCCAAGATATATGAGTAAAAACAGCGGTAGCCCGATATAGGAAACGAATAATCCGTACCAGTCAATCACCTGTCCAGTAAAGGCAGTGAAATTTTGACCGAGTATCGCAATAAGGCATAAAACGGTAGATAAAATGGGACCGAATGGGTACCACTTTGATACATAAGGTAACTTACCCAAATCCCTTCCTTGTGCTAGATATGCCTTTCGGAAGCGATAATGTGTAATCGAGATTCCTAACCATGTTAAAAATCCGGATAAACCTGCTGCATTTAATAACCAAGTATAAACCGTTCCTTCTCCGAAAAAAGAAGTTAGAAAAGCCGCCATCCCAATAATAGTAGAGACGTAAATCGCATTCATTGGAATCCCGCCTGCATTCACTTTTTTTAGAAAAGCAGGAGCTTTCCCTTCCTCCGCTAATACCCAAAGAACACGTGAAGCGCCGTACATAGCAGAATTCCCTGCAGATAAAACAGATGTAAGGATTACCGCATTCATAACAGAGGCAGCAACGGCAATTCCTGCATTTTGAAACACAAGTGTGAATGGACTCATTGCCACATCTTCAATATCTGAACTTAATAAGCGCGGGTCATTATAGTTGATTAAGAATCCAATGACAATAATCGCCAATACGTAGAACAATAGCAGTCTCCAGAAAATTTGCTTAACCGCTTTGGGAATACTTTTTTCGGGGTTCTCACTCTCACCCGCTGTAATCCCTACTAACTCGGTGCCTGTAAACGCAAATCCGACAACCATAAAAACACTTAATATGGATAAGAAGCCTCCTTTAAATGGAGCCTCTCCTTTTGTGAAGTTTTCAAAACCTGCCGGATTTCCGCCCATAATACCAAATATCATTAGAATCCCTACTACAATGAAAATAATAATCGTCGCAACCTTAATGATCGCAAACCAATATTCAGATTCTCCAAATCCTTTTACAGATAATATATTTAACCCCAATATAAGTGCGAGAAACAAAATGCTCCATATAATACCCGGAACATCTGGCAGCCAATACTTCATAATAAGAGAGGAGGCAGCTAATTCAAGTGCCACAACAATGGCGTTGTTATACCAATAGTTCCAGCCAATAGCGAATCCTAAAGCTGGATCGACAAATCTTGATGTATAGGTGCTAAAGGAACCAGTAATTGGAATAAAGGCGGCCATTTCACCTAAACTTGTCATCAGAAAATACACCATAATTCCAGCAATAAGATAGGCAACTACAGCGCCTCCGGGACCAGCCGTATGAATAATGGTGCCGCTGGCTAAAAATAAACCCGTTCCAATCGTTCCACCGATTGCAATCATAGATAGGTGTCTTGTTTTCAGCTTTCTCTCCAGGTGCATTTCACTTGAACTGGTTTGTATGGTTGTTTGGTTTTTGGTTAGATGGTTTTGCATATTACACCCCTTTGTTCACTTTTTATAAGTTTTATTTTTCCGAGGCTAGTAGTATCGTTTTAGTTATTTCCACACCATAATGAAGCGCTTTCATTGATAACCGCAGCGGGCACGAATTCTTCTATAGACCAGGAAATGGCTGTCCCATTTCAAACAACCTTTAAGGGTGTTAAGCGGTGAGTAGCTCAACATGAGCGTCCCTTCCTATTCGACAAATACTTCATAGTTCGAATACAGTTTTTCTAATCTTTGCTGGTGTATCTGGATCCGTTTTTGGTCTTTCTCATAAATGCCGGCGATCACTAAATCTAGTAAACTAATGACGGATGCGATGGAGTTCGTTCCGATTTCAACGTTTTCTTCTGTTGTTAAGGTAATATCAGAAATACGCCCAACAGGAGAAAGAAGACGATCTGTAACGGAAATGAGGCTAATCCCCTGTTCTTTCGTGCATTCCGCAATTTTTAACATGTCCTTTGCATATCGCGGGAACGAAAAAACAACGACGGCAGACTTATCTGTAAGATTACAGAACTTCTCGAAAAAGTCTCCCGCTGGCGAGCATAAACTCACATTTCCCCTTATAGATCCCAGCATATGGGAGAACCAATTCGCAGCGACATAAGAAATCCCATGTCCGGCAATTAAAATTTGATCAGCCTCTATCAAGGCATCAACTGCTTTCCAAATATCTTGAACATTTATTGGATTTAATAGATGCCTTAAAATTAGAACTTCATTTTCGATTACTTTTGTAAAGGTATCCTTCTCATCGTTAGATTCATGGGAAATGGCTTCATCAGATAGATCCGTTTTATTTTGTTGAAGATGTTGTTTTTGAATGATCGCCTGCATCTCACTAAAGCCTTCAAACCCTAATACAAAAGAAAAGCGAATGACCGTTGTCTCACTGACCTCTGCCTTTCTTCCAATTTGATAAGCTGTTTGGAAAGTGGCTTTGTCCAAGTTTTCAATTAGATAATTGGCCACTTTTTTTTGACCCGCTGACAACTGTGGGAATTTTTCTTTTAATAACACTTTAAAGGGGATACCTTCCATTTTTTATCGATCCTTTCAATCGCGAAGTTTTTGCTTCATTTTTTTACTACGTTGCATCAAATGCGTCAATTGTATATAACGTATCATAATTAAATTAGATTGTGAAGGAAAATTTCAACTATTGAGATTATTTTGCGAAAAATATTAGTGATGACTTTTAAATGGGCTCTTCACTAATAAACTGCATTTTGTTGGTGGGGCCCCTTAATTAACTAAATCAAAAAGAGCTCTTTCGATAAGACGATACCCTAAGTTGGGTGTTTTGCCCCCGTAGGGGGGCATGTACGGTCCGGTGGATCCAAACAATGATTAAAGGTTACTGCCTGCCAAATAAGAAGTTAACTCCACATATGTTTCAGGAAATGTTGAATAACAATCGTAGAAGAGTAAGATCACTTTGGATCAACAATTGCTTGAAAAAGCTATCCGTTTGCTCAAAGAAAGCTGTGTAAACAGCCCTCGATCCTCAACGAACGTCACCTTTTTGAAGAAAAAATGGATTACTCTTCTCTAGATTGTTCTGCATTACCGTGCTGTACAATATTACAGATAAGACCCCAAGTCGATAACTGAAATAATAATCTGTATTACAATATTTCTTAATAAAGTATTTAACATTGAAATTATTTGTTTAGATTTCTAAATATATTTTCTGCTTGCTTATGGTTATTTAATTTGCTAATGTAGCTTACGAACGTTCGTTATATTAGAGGTGATTTTATTGAAAAGCAATGCAATTAAGGAAGCAGCTCTAAAATATTTCACAATTCATGGTTATGAAGGAGCATCCCTTTCTCTAATAGCTGAAGAAGTCGGCATGAAAAAGCAATCCATTTACGCCCATTTTAATGGAAAGGATGATCTTTTTCTGCAAGTTTTACGTGATGCGAAAGAGACTGAGCTATCTTCAAAACTGCAATATTTCAGTAAAATTGATTCACAAAAACCTGAAAAGGATCTATATGGATTTCTAAAATTGGTAATCGACCTTTTTCAAAAAAATGAGTATTTAAAGTTTTGGCTGCGTATGTCATTTTTTCCGCCTGCACATCTTGCACAAGTAATCGAAAAGGAAGTAATCGATATCGAGGATAAGGTTCAGTCGATACTGGAAGGTAAATTTCAGGATTGGATCGATGCTAAAGTAATTATCGGAGATGCAGCAAAAACGCCGACCTTCGCCTTCTTAGGAGTAGCCGACTCCATCATGTTGGAACTAGTATACGGTAATGATGAGAAACGGCTGAAGGATAAATTAGAAGCATCGTGGACAGTATTTTGGAGGGGTATTTCACATCAATGATTCGTACAGAAAAAGGTGATGATACATGAAGAAAACAATTAAAGAACAAAAGTCGGTATTAATTATTCTTTTAAGCAATATATTCATTGCATTTTTAGGAATTGGTCTCATAATCCCCGTTATGCCGTCTTTTATGAATATCATGCATTTATCAGGAAAGACGATGGGTTATCTTGTTGCCATATTTGCAGTGGCACAACTGCTTATGTCGCCACTCGCAGGACGATGGGTTGACCGTTATGGAAGAAAGAAAATCATTATAATCGGCTTATTCCTTTTTGGTGTTTCGGAACTTATCTTTGGTTTAGGAACGAATGTATCGGTGCTTTATTTGTCAAGGATTCTAGGGGGATTTAGTGCGGCCTTTATTATGCCAGGTGTTACTGCATATGTAGCAGATATTACATCCGTTAGGGAACGGCCGAAAGCGATGGGGTATATTTCTGCCGCCATTAGCACTGGCTTTATTATAGGACCTGGCATCGGTGGCTTTATTGCAGAATATGGTATACGCATGCCCTTCTACTTTGCGGCAGCCATTGCCTTTTTAGCATGCATTTTATCCATATTTATTTTAAAGGAACCGCTAACAAAGGAACAACTTGCAGAAATTTCTGCTAATACAAAGCAAACAAACTTTATAAGCGATTTAAAAAGATCACTTAGTCCGCTATACTTTATTGCCTTTATGATTGTATTTGTACTCGCTTTCGGTTTGTCAGCATATGAAACTGTTTTCAGCCTATTTTCTGATCATAAATTCGGCTTCGCGCCGAAGGACATTGCAGTCATAATTACAATAAGCTCCATCTTCGGCGTTATTGTGCAAGTATTTCTGTTTGGCAAAATGGTAGATAAACTCGGTGAAAAGAAAATAATCCAATTATGTTTAGTGATAGGTTCAATATTGGCGGCGGCGTCCACGTTGATCTCTAGCTTTTTGGCAGTGCTGGTGGTAACTAGCTTCATCTTTCTGGCATTTGACCTGCTTCGCCCGGCATTGACGACATTTTTATCAAAAGCTGCCGGGAAAGAGCAAGGGTTTGTTGCTGGAATGAACTCAACCTATACGAGCTTAGGAAATATCGTTGGGCCAACGATAGGTGGAATACTATTTGACGTAAACATCCATTATCCTTATCTGTTTGCTGCTGTCATTATGGTCATTGGCTTCGGTATTACAGTCATGTGGAAAGAAAAACAATTGGTAGAAAGCTTAGCGAAATAATTAGAAAAGCATAGGGCACCTTCGTAACAATCAAAGACTCAGATTGTTCCTGGTTGCTTTCCTAGTGGACCTAGACAATTCTCTAACTTGAAAAGAATATACTTTCTCATCTTTGAACAAAAAGGGTCTGTCCCATAAGTCAGGATAACTGAATTATGGGACAGACCCTTTCATGTTTTTGATTACAAACATTAGTTTCAAAGCCAAAAAAACTTTTATAAATTATTAATCTTTATTTAAAATCCACAATAGAGGTGTTGTTCAAAAATCTGGCCCTTTTCATGAAGAAAGACACTTTCCTTATTTCAGAAAAGCGCCGGCGTTAATTGAATAAGAAAAGTTATCATCTTTTTACTGAAACCATCTCATTAAATTCCTTCGATCTGTTCTTAGGAATACTTAAAATTGTCCATTCTTTGTCCTTTATTTGTTTTCCAATATATAGGATTTGGCCTAAGTGATAACTAATATGGGCTACTTCATTTTGAATTGCTTGTAAAACACTTAAAGGCTGTTGTCTCAAAGTAACGGTTTTATATAAATCTTCAGCTTTAAGATTTTCAATTGTATTAAAAAGTAATTTCCATCCTTCTTCCCAAATTTGCATTAGATGTTCCTTGGATTCATTATCATCAACAAATTCCAAGTCCCTATCTCTATAAGATTTTTCTCCATCAGTAGTCAAAAAATCCACCCAGCGAGAATGCATATTCCCACTTAAATGCTTGATAATTATTGCAATGTTATTTGACTCTTCACTTGGCTTCCAGTGAAATTCTTTTTCTGACAATTGCTGTATTCCCTTTTCTGCACGTTCTTTAAAGTGTTTAAACTGCCCAATTGCAATTATGAGGAATTCCTTTTCAAAATTACTCAAAATATACGCCCCCGTCTGAATTATAACATCGATTCTTGACCTAACCTGTTACGATATGAAGAAGCAAAAACGACCCTTCATTCTCGAAGAATCGCGCCCTTTTATAGAATAAACGGAAATTTAAAAAATGCATATGAATCAGCTTATTTTTTCTGATGCTATCACACCATTTATTTAAAAAATAAGGAAGTAAAAGTCATTGTACTTTTTCTAAAAACTGTTGAACTTCTGTTGGTGATTTTAAAATAATGACTTGTTTATCTTCAGATAATTGTTGTAACCTTTTTAAAATTTCGGGTCTTTTTGTTTTTGGATAATCCCATATCCATTTTAAAAAAGCCAAGTCTAATCTTTCTGAGCAACCTTCTCCCATATCTGGTCTTGTTTTATTCCGGTACTGTAACATCCTTTTAAAAGCACGGTAGACACAGATAGTTCTATGAATATCAAGGAAAATTATTGTATCTGCTGCATTTAGCCTTATTTCCATTGTCCCACCATAGTTACCATCAATAATCCATTCTTCTTTTTTCACTAGATCATTTTGAACTTTTCTTTGTTTATCCTTTGGAACACCTACCCAATTGGGTTTCCAAAATAAAGCATCAAGATGATAAACATTTAATTTTAACTTTTCACCTAATTGCCTTGCCAGTTTGGATTTTCCTGATCCACCCGAACCAATAAGTACAACCTTTTTCATAGGAACCCCCTTATTCAACAATCTGGCGGCTTTAATAAAAAAAGACGCGTTCCTAAATAAACGCGCCCTATTATGAATATCAATATTAGAAATAGTTATCAAAACTTTATTGAGGAACCGTCACATAAGGCTCCATTATCAGTATTAAAATTGACAGCTAGACTTGCAGCTTAATAACATCAGTTTTGTATCCAAATTTGATTGTTATTTTATATTCATCCTCTTTATACGTCACGTTATTTACAGTACCGACTAAAAATAATATTGAGTTGCCATTAATTTTTGTCACCATATCTCCTACGTTCCCTGTAATCAAGCCATCTCTAGTTTCTAACTCAATATCAATATTTTTTAAATCATCTTCAGATAATTTGGACCCTTTCAAGTGAATTTCAATCCAATTTACCTTTTTTTCCTCATATCGTTCTGGATTATAAATGTATTTTACAGTCCAATATTTTCCCTCACCCTGAAAAATTGTTTCATTCGTAACTACAGTCTGTGAGCTTGATGAGCAAGCAGATAGTATGATTATCAGAAAAACTCCAAGTATCGCATTAGCTTTCATAATACCCCCCACACAATTTGTCCTGATTCAATAGTAAGGAACGCATTTCTCGCCCCAGAAATGCGCCCGATAGCTTAATAATTAAGGTGCTACAAGTTCAACTTTTATTCTGTCTGGATCCTCAAAATAAACAGCATAATGATCATCTCCACCTGCAAAAGGATGTTGGTCTTTATAAAGAATAGCAATTCCTTTCTCTTCTAATTTTTTAGTAATATTATCTACATGTTCTCGTGAAGCTGCGTAAAATGCTAAATGATTAAGACCTACTCGACATCTATGATATAGAATATCCAAGAACCGTTCTTCCGTTTGCACAAAAACTATGTATGTATCTCCCATTTTCCAGCTTTGTCCACCTTCCCATTCCTGAAAAGAACTGTATCCTAGTTCTTCGAGAAACCAGCCCCAAAAATCAGTTGACTTACTTAAGTTCGATACATATATTTCAATATGATGAAGTAGCCCCTTTTTCAAAAATATCCCTCCATTACATAAATCACTGTTACTTTTTATCAAGTTCTTTACTAAGTAATATAAATACACCTTCTCTTATTCTCCAAAATGGCTCAATTTATTAAGAAGGGCGCATTTCTTACTCTATAAACGCGCCCGATAGCTGAAGAAATTTCTAGAATTTTAATATGAAATTACTTTTTGAATCTGATCATTAATATTTACCTTACTTAATCCCCCGTGGTAACAAACCACAGATTCAATGTCGATGTCTAGGTATTTCTTCAAAGAGAGTCGAGCCTCTTTTAAATCTAGTACGGTTGGGGCATGAATTCCCTCAATTATTCCGTTTACACTGTACATCGAATCCCCGGCAATCAGTGTTTTACTTTGTTTCAAATAAAGGCTGACATGTCCAGGAGTATGCCCTGGAGTATATATGACACGAATCCCGCCACAATACGACAGTTCTTGGCCGTCAATCAAGGTATCATTCACTTTTCCCTTCGGTGGATTCTCTATGTGCCCGTCTTTCAAAAGAGGTAAATCCCCCTGTATATAAGGCTTATCTAGTTCGTGAGCATAAACTTTAATATTACTTCCAAACTCCTGTAATATCTCAGGAAGACTACCTATATGATCTATATCCTGATGTGTCAAAATGATAACTTTTAGTTTGTCGAACGACACTCCTACCTTTTCCATTGCCACACTTAAATCTTCAATTTGACCAGGGAATCCAGTGTCTATTAAAACAGCCATTTCTTGATCCCATAAAAGAGTTGGATGAATAATATTCCCATGAAATTCAAGGTGGAGCATTTCTACTCCCTTAGAAATTTCCAAAATTTAAGTCTCCTTCATAATTAGATTTTATTGATGTCAGAAAATGAATGGGATTGGTTACACAAGAAGTTTAAAAGAATAAAACTAATTTTGTACGTAAAATACTATTATTCCGTAGTATCAAAAATTATTCATTATCACACTAACTGACCCTTAATTGAATAACACAAGCATAATATTAGCTTCAGCTTCCTTCTCAAAAGTTCCTGCTGATCTTCAACAATATGGCCCGTTTGTTGAACAAAAACGTATAGCCAAACAAATTCATATCTGCAGCCAAAAATATATTCTCTTGTTTTTACCTTAAAGCCAGCTGCTTTCATTTTTTCTGGTCCAGTATCCAGTCTATTGTTTTCCAATCCAAAATTCCTTCTTTCGTTTTTAAAGGTGTCTATATACGGCTTTTTAATCGAATTCTTCATTTAAATGACTTCATTTTATCAATTGTTTATTCCTCCTATCGTGCTGTGGATTTTTCTGTTCTTTCTTATGTAAGCAAAGAGGTTTGTGTTACACTAGAACCAGATTAAATGGATATATAATCCAGAAATGGGGATTAGAAATTAAGATGATGAAAGAAGTTTTATTAGATATTACTAATTTGAAAAAGAGTTATGGCTCAAAGTCAGTCCTAAATGGTGTTTCTCTTCAAGTGAAAAAAGGAGAAATCATTGGATATATTGGACCGAATGGTGCCGGGAAAAGTACCACTGTTAAAATCATACTTGGCATTGAAGACGATTATTTCGGTGAGATCAAAATCTTTGGTCATGATATTTCTGATGGGAATATCGAGTATAAAAGAAAAATTGGTTATGTACCGGAAATCGCCGAAGTGTATGACAATTTAACCGGCCAAGAATATTTAACCTTTATTGGAGAATTGTATGGTCTCGAACTTGACCTCGCTGATTATAAAGCAAAAAGCCTAATGGAACTATTCGGGGTAGGCGAAGTCTATTATTCTCGAATTGCCTCTTACTCAAAAGGAATGCGTCAAAAACTTTTAATTATCTCTAGTCTTTTGCATAATCCGGAGCTTTTATTTTTTGATGAACCGATCAATGGTTTGGATGCAAACAGCGTGATGATTTTTAAAGAAATCATGACACAACTTGCCGAACAAGGAAAAACGATTTTCTACTCTTCTCATATTATGGATGTAGTCGAAAAAATAAGCAGCCGCATCATTCTCCTGCATGACGGTAAAATTGCTGCAGATGGTACATTTGAAGAATTAAAACAGCAAAATACTAAGGGTTCACTTGAACAAATTTTCAACCAACTTACCGGATTTAATGAACATAAAGAACTTAGTGGAAGATTTGTATCGGTCGTAAAGGAGATGTAAGAATGCAGGACTATCGCACGCTGAAACTATTAGATCGTTTTGAGAAAGTTTTTATCAGCTTTGGCGTAGATTACAAGATTATGAGGAGAATCTTACAAGTTAAGCTAACGATGGATGGCCGGCGTGTGCCCACCATTTTCTCACAAAACGCGAAAAAAAAAGACAAGGAAAATAACAATCAGTATATTAAATCATTATGGATTTACGTGTTATTTAGTCTGTTTATGATTCCCTTTGTACTTATGGGTAAAAATTATCTTTTTCAAATGAGTCTCTTCTATGGGGTTTTCACGTTTTTTGTCATGACCTCAATGATTTCCGATTTTTCGTCTGTTTTACTAGACATCCGTGATCGAAACATCCTGTTTCCAAAGCCAGTTGATCGAAAAACAATTAGCACCGCGAAAATGGTGCATGTTGTCATTTATCTCTCTTTCCTTACCATAGCGCTTGTCAGTATCCCTTTGATTGTTGGGCTTGTCAAAAATGGTTTCTTATTTTCCCTAGTTTCAATTGTAAATATCATCTTGATTGACCTGATGATTGTTGGGTTAACCGCCCTTATCTATTTCTTTTTTTTACGATTCTTTGATGGAGAAAAATTAAAAGATGTCATTAATTATGTCCAAATTGGGCTATCACTTATGATTATGGTTGGGTACCAATTGCTTGTTCGCTCGTTTCAGTTTATTGACTTAGCCGTTTCGCTTGAACCGCAATGGTGGCAAGTATTTATCTTTCCGATGTGGTATGGGGCAATTACGGAAATGATGATGAATGGTGCCTTTCATCCGTTCTACCTTTTCTTTTCAGTTTTAGGAATCCTCATTCCTCTCCTATCCATTTGGATTTATATGAAATTTAATCATGCTTTTGAACAAAACCTTCAAAAGCTTACTTATCATGGGAAAGCAAAGGTAAATAAACATAGTAAGATTGGGCATTTATTCCTTAGAGTCATTTGTCACTCAAATGAAGAAAGAGCCTTTTTCCGCTTTGCCAGCTCCAAGATGAAAAATGAACGAGATTTTAAATTGAAGGTGTATCCATCTTTAGGTTTTTCCGTCGTGATTCCTTTTTTTTTAATGATGAATGGATTTGATACCAACCTAAGTAATCTATCCACTAGCAAATCATATTTAACCATTTATTTTAGCTTAATTATCATCCCTACCATCATGATCCTCCTGAAGTTTTCTGGAAAATATAAGGGTGCGTGGATTTACAGGGTTGCTCCTATACAACAACTAAAGCCGATATTCAGCGGTACAATAAAGGCGTTTATCTTTAAGTTATATTTACCAGTTTACTTGCTTTTAAGTGCAGTATTTATTGCCATATTTGGAGTGAGAGTTTTGCCAGATCTTATAGTTGTATTTTTAAACGCCTGCACTTATGCTGTCATTTGTTTTATGATTCTTAAAAAGTCCATTCCCTTCTCGGAGTCTTTTGATCAGTACAATCAAAACAGCAACGGTGCCCTTGTATTCGGTTTAATGCTGTTTGTTGCATTGTTTGCAGGTTTACATTTTGTCGGCACTTTGTTCTCTTACGGAGTCTATTTATATATGGTGATTGCCATCATTTGTTTAGCTACTCTTTGGAAACTAGCTTTCAATATTACTTGGGAAAAGATTATTGGATAATTTATTGGGAACTGAAGCGATATACGCCACACAAGTTAGTATTAAAACCGAAAAAGTGGCTGTTTAAAAGTGAACAGCCACGCTTTTTTATAGTTGATATTATTAACTCAATAGCTAGTTAAAAACACTTTCCCTTTGGTCAACTTAGAAGATTCAACAACTTCAATAGCTCTTTTTACATTCAATAAATCATACTGAGAATCTACCGTCATCAAACGTAATTTTTTATCACTTATTAGATTTATTAAATGATTAAAGGTTTCTTGCCATTTATCTGCTGAGACATTTTTATTCCAATTCCGTAAATGAAACATATTAGCATTCACTTTTGCTTTTTTAATAATTTCTGCCCAGTTCACTTGTAACCCTGATAAAAGACCAATCGTTAAAAAATTTCCGTTAGGGTGTACACAAAAAGCCAGATCGTCTCCAGATGGACCTCCAACAGAATCAATAGCAGCATCAGCACCCATTCCATTAGTCAATTCCATAACCACTTTATTTAAGGAACTTTTTGATGTATCAACCACATAAAAAGCACCAAGATGAAGTAATTCCTCTGTATACTTATTATTTCTAGTAACTGCAATCAATCGAAAGCCTAATACTTTCGATAATTGAGCGAAAATATGCCCAATAGAAGAACCGCATGCATTAACCAATAAAACATCATTTGGTTTTAATTTTAAAACTTCTGTACAAACTACCCATGCTGTAATTGGATTAATATACATCTGTGCTGCCGTAAAATCATCAATCGAATTAGGTATAGGAACTGCAAATTCTGATGATGTTTTAACAAACTCTTGCCATGTACCTTCCCCACGCAAAGGTAAAACACGTTTACCAATAAAATGATGAGAAACTAAAGGGCCGACATCTTCTACTATACCAACTCCTTCATATCCCGGAATATTTGGTAAAGAAATCCGATGAGAATAAGAACCTCTAATCGGTATTAAGTCAGAAGGATTGATAGGGCGAGCTAACATTCGAACAAGGACTTCATTATCCTTTGGTGGTTCAATATTTTTAGACTCAACTCTTAACACATCTTTAGGGCTACCGAATTCATAGAATTTAATACATTTTGCATCCAAAATTATTAGTCTCCTTATTACAAATCCGTTTTATTTAATAATATCATTTTCACCGCAACTGCCTTGTTAGTTTAGTTTTCACTAATTGGCCCTTAAATGGCCAAAAGCACTTTACTTATTACAGGAAAGCGCCCTATTACAGAACAATTAATAAAGATTTAATAATAGAGTCCTACTTCATTGAAATCTAATTCTCTCAAAGGTGTTGTTCCACAAAATTGTCCTTATATTTAAAAGAGCACTACCTTTTTCAGGGATAGTGCTCATTAATGGAGTAACTAAAAATAAATTCAATCACTTAATTCTTATTAAACTAACGCACCGTTCGTTCAAAAAATATGAATAATTACAACCCGTTATTTCTCCCATAGCTCAACCAGTCTACCTTCAGGATCTTTAATCCAAATAAACTTACCAAATTCACTAACCTCTTTTTCCTTTACAAGAGGTACACCAATTTGTTCAAGATGCTTAATAGTCTCGTTTAGATTATAAACTTGGAAATTTAACATCACTTGCTGTTCTCTTGGGAAGTAAAGGTCATCTTCAGTAAAAAAAGAAAAGATAGTTTCATTTTCTGAATGGGGTTTAATAATACTCCCATTCCAATTTTCTATTTCAATCTTCAGCACTTCACTGTACCATTTTTTTATAGCATCTAGATTTTTAGTCCTCCAAAATATTCCCCCGAAACCTTTTATCATCATAATAAACTCGCTCCCTTCTCTAATTTCTTTAATTTTTCGATTAATTTAGAAATTCTAGAAATAAAAACAAATTCCTTCTTCAACCAACCTCTTCCATTAGTTTGAGTACAATCTTTCACAAACACCATATATTATCATTACCATAAGTATTCAATTTTTCTTGATATTCTTCCTCCATTAAATGGCCCTAAAATGAAAAATGAGTGCAAACCTTGTTCCAGGATGGCACCCTCTTGTGGAAGATCAAGATAATGATGATAATTGTAGCCCTTTAGCTTGTTGAATTAACGATACTTAGTTGAACAATGTATCGAGCCTAATAATTACAGCAAATATATTACTGTCCGTAGCTTGTGCAAATGGAATAACTTTGTCATGAATGCTGTGGATGATTAAAGTAGAGACATTAATTTTTGGAAGATCCGCATGCAGCTTCTCATCTCTTAATGTAATTATAATAGCAGCTGTCGACCAACTTGCTGCTTGTTTGTGCTTTTCAATCTGCCAAGTGTAACTATGGACAAATGACTAGTATAAAATATGTTAGGAGGGATTTTATAATGAATAATGGCTTTAGCGGTTATTACCGTCAACATCCAAGTCTTCATCCATTTTTAGATCAAATTTTGGAAGGGTGGACTGGGGAACCAAAAAAAACTGTTTATTTGTTAGTCAATAAGTATGGTTTACCTAATGAAGCAAGTTCAAGAAGAATTATCTGGTATAACAATGGTCCTTGGAAGCGTACGATTGTTCATCTTGATACAGTACTTCATAACAGTCCGACTCCCCATCTTGATTATTTAGCACAAACCATTGATTATAAAGTTCCTGTTCAATTCTTTGATGAATTAGCACAGTTTGATGGTAGTTTATATCCAGACCGAACGGCTGGTGAAGCTACGGCTAAATGCGATCATGAATCGACGAATATTATGGCTTTAAACTTGATGCACGACATTGTGACTGGCAAGCGAACCGTAGAAAATGCAATGCATGCTGCGGTTGAAATTGAAAAAGCCTTGCGATTAAAAGGTCAATCGTCACCCTACACCACAGGATTCCTATTCCCAAAACAATCTCATACTGCTGATCCCGGTATCGCCGCATTTTAAGGCAAACTAAATCGGCGGGTTGGTTCCATTATTGGAAATGTGCTGTCTTCCTATAATTATTTTACTTTATCTAACCTGCCCTTTTACTTAGTAACAATTATTTCAAATTCCCATAATTATCACAATAAGTTACTCCATATTATGGCTCAACTCATTAAAAAGAGCACGTTTCTTGCTCTAGAAATGTGCCCTTTAATGGAATAACAAAGATATCTCTGAATCCTAAAATCACTTAATTGTTCTTCTATTAATGCTCCACGTTACTTTAAGTGCAAATCCTTCCAATCTGTTTCATAAATTAAACAAAAAAAGGCGATGCCTTTATTCAAGCATCGCACTCATAAAGAAATTCACTTTTTTTCCATTACTGCAAAGTAATTATTTTCACTATCTGCAAAATTAAATACTCTACCTGAAGGCATATTTACAATTTCTCCGACTGTCACGTTTTTGTTTGATAAGTCACTATATAAATTATCAAAATTTTTCGAGAAGAACATTAAAGAAGGTGTTCCAAGATTTAATTCAGGCGACATTTTCGCAATTAATTCCTTATTATGGAGAATAATGCTTGTTTCGGCTTCTTTAGTTGGAGCAATTTCAATCCATCTCATACCTTGACCATTGTCTTCCTCTGAAATTACACTAAACCCTACTTTTTCTGTCCAAAATTCCTTTGCATCATCTTGGTTATTAACATACAACATGATTTGACCTACATTACTAATCAATGATATTTACACTCCTTTATATAATTAATTACAAAACTCAATGATTCTAAACTTTTTTAATACTAAAATCAGATTTACGGTAACTCTACTGCAGCGACTCCACAAGCTCGTTCAAGCGGTCCCAAGTTTCGGTGATGCCCTGCAGCATGCCCATGTCCATGACGGTCTTAAGGGCCTCTTCGGAAACATATTCAGCACGGTTTATTAGCTTTGTCTTTCCCCCCAAATCGATGAATTCCAATGTCATCTCGGTCGACGGCATGGAGTCATTCACATTGCCTTCGGAATCCGAAAAGTAATCAGTATAGACGATCTTCTCCGGCTCGATAATCTCCTTATAGACCCCTTTACCCCAGGCTTCCATACCAAAAAATTGACCCAGATTCTGATCGACACACTTCATACAGTAGTGCCACACGCCTCCCGGACGGAAATCGACGGTGCAGACTGGAATCTCCCAACCCCTTGGCCCCCACCAACGTTTCAGATGCTCCGCCTCTTTAAACATCTTGAATACGAGATCGCGTGGCGCATCGAAAACGCGCTCCAGTACCAGTACCCGATTGTTCTCTACTCTCGATATCATTGCATTGTTTGACATTGTAATTCCTCCTTGATCATGAATTGATTTTATGATTCTTCCTTGTTCTGTAATTCCTTCAAATAATCATCTAGGGTGTCGAATCTTTCTTGCATCACGCGCCGGAAGGACTGTACCCAAGAATCCAGCGCTTGGAATGGTTCGGGCCGAAGCTTGTAGATGCGGCGGTTAGCTTCGGCTTGCACTTCCACAATCCCGTTGTCGCTAAGCACTTTTAGATGCTTCGAAGTTTGGGGCTGCTTCAGTCCTAGCTGGTCGGCGATTTCCCCCACTGTCAAGGGACCGTTACGCAAGAGTTCGACGATATTCATACGATTTGGTTCAGACAAAGCGCTAAGCGTCGTCATGTTCACGCCCGGAATCTTCCCTGATATGTCGCTCACCTCGTCAAGTGATGGTCTCCGGTAAAATTACAACTGCATCATCACTAGTATTATCGTCCTGTTGATTCCATTATACCCAACTGGGAATATTCCCGTCAAGGAATATTCAGAAACTAAAGTAATATCGGGTCAGTGCCGAATTCACATAATCCAATCCTTCATAGGTTGAGTATGTCGAAGGTTCCATTCATATCATCATCGATTGGCACCTTTACTCTTCTCGATGTATCCATTCGTGACCATCTTATGCAAGAAAGAACTTTAATTAAAGTTCCCTTAAACTCTGTGTTTATACGACACGAGATACAATTTTACCCACAAACTCCTTCTTCCACTAACTGCGAGTTTAAGTGATATTCTTCGAGCATGGTATCGAGACGCAAATTTAACAATAAACATTTAAGATTCATAGTGGACATTTTACTCGGATATCGAATAAAACAAGCTATTTGCTATTTACTCCAATCCAAAAAAGCCCCGCAAGATGACTCATTCATCTCGCGGGGCTCCCCATTAATTCTCTTCTATTTCCATACGGTTTTTCTTAAACATCTTAGATAATACTTCATAAGCGATCGGAACAATGATTAATGTTAATAATGTGGAGCTGATTAATCCGCCAATAACTGTAACGGCGAGTCCTTTAGAAATCAGTCCCCCACCACCAGCACCGAAGGCTAATGGTACTAATGCTCCAATTGTTGCGATCGCTGTCATGAGGATCGGACGCAGACGTGTTGCTCCCCCTTCAAGGATCGCTTCACGCATTGGCATGCCACCACGTTCCATCCGAACGATTCGGTCTACAAGGACGATCGCGTTCGTGACGACGATACCGATTAGCATTAATAGACCCATCATGACAGACACAGAAATCGTTTCACCCGCTATCAATAGTCCAACAAATGATCCTATTACTGTGAATGGAAGCGAGAATAAAATCGCAAATGGTGCAAGACCTTCGCCAAATGTAACAACTAGAACGAAATACACAATAGCAACCGCCGCGAGCATCGCCACTCCGAGTTGTGTAAAGGTTTCATTCATATCAGCAGCAACACCACCAACGTCGACTGTTACTCCTTTAGGCAGATCTAATTTATCAATCGCTTTACCTGCTTCAGATGTCGCTTTTGAAATATCATCACCAATGATTGTGCCTGACACACTTGCGTAATACTCGCCTTTACTGCGCGCAAGCGTATTTAATGTCGTTCCTTTTTCAACTGTGACAAGCTCAGAAAGCGGCATAGTCGTACCAAGAGCTATCGGTACTTGTTTTGCTAAAAGATCATCGATTGATTTAGGCTGTACAGCTTGTTCCTGCTGTACGATTACATTTAATGAATTTCCGTCTTTTTCAATCGTTGTTAAAACATTTTCTGTTCTTGTCGGATTTAACATCATGACAATTTGCCCTGCTGTTAAACCATATTTCAATAATTCGTCTTGAGCTACTTTGAATGTATACTCAACATAAGCTTCCTCTGCACTGGAGGAAACATCTTTTAAGCCTTTGTTTTTCTTTAAAGCTTCTTCTACTTTTTCTACAGATTTATTTAGTTTATTTAAATCTTCACTGTATAATGTATAGCTTAATTTATCTGAAGCCATGGACATGGAAGAGAAGTTTTGGCTTTTCCATTTGCCAGATTGACCAATGTTCTTCACATACTCTTCAATTTCTTCACGCACTTTTGGGAAGTCTTTCATATCCGGATCAAAGATTAAGTACATTAATCCGCCTTTTCCTCCGCCGCCCATCATGGCAGCCATCTGGTCGCCACTATCGGTTACAGATATTTGAACGATATCAATATCGTCACGTTTTAGCATCTTTTCTTCGACAACTTTAATATTTTCTAACGTCTCATCTCGCAGCTCTCCTGCTTTCGGTGTGTATGTTAAATACATCACCTTATCTTCTTCGCTGCCCATGAAACTAAAACCAATTAATGGCGTTAAAGCCAAGCTTCCGGCTAATAAAACAATAGCTAGGATGGACGTAATCACTTTATGATTCAACGTCTTTTCAAGAACTCCTCTATACCACTTCGATAATTTGCCAGCCTCTTTATGACTGCTTTCCGTCTTCTCACTATATAGCTTCTTCTTAAATAAGAAGTGAGATAATGCCGGAACGATTGTAATCGCCACAATTAATGAAGCTCCAAGCGCAAACGTCATCGTTAATGCAAACGGTGCGAACAGCTCGCCAACCATGCCGCCAACGAAGATCAATGGGGCAAATACCGCAACCGTTACGATGGTCGATGATAAAATTGGTCTAAACATCTCAATCGTTGCTTCACGAATAAGCGCACGGCCCGTTAATTTCTCTCCTTTTAAATGGAGACGACGGTAAATATTTTCTACTACAACGATAGAGTCATCAATTACACGGCCGATCGCAACTGTAATCGCACCAAGTGTCATAATATTAAGCGTAATGTCCATCCAGTTTAAAATGAGTAACGCCATTAGGATCGAAACTGGAATAGAAACGATCGAGATAATGGTAGATTTAAAATCCCTCAAGAATAGCAGAATGATTAATACGGCAATCAAACCGCCAAATACTGCTTTTTCCATCATCGTTGAAACAGATTGCTCAATCGGCTCTCCTTGGTCAAGTGTGACATCGATAACAAGACCATCAATTCTTGCCTTTTCTTCTTTAACTAGCTTTTTCACACTGTTTACAACATCAACCGTATTTGCCTGCTGGCTTTTAACGATTTGAATCGCAATGGCATCTTTCCCATTTGTGCGGGAAATCGATTGTACCTTCCCAACTACCTTAACTTCAGCAATGTCGCTAAGCTTCACAAATGGTGAAGGCTGTGTTGCTGATGGTGTGACAGGAATCAGCATATTATTCAGTTCTTCAATGGTCGTAAACTTACCATCGATCGCTACAGCTTGTTCGCCCTTTTCAAACTCATAAAGTCCTAGAGAAACTGATAGATTACTTGCTTGGATCATTCGTTTAACAGAATCTTCTGTTAAACCAAACTCTGCCATTTTGGCTTTATTATAAGTAAGATCCACTTCCTCAATATGCTGCCCTGTTATCGTCGCAGAGGCAACTCCATCAATTTTCTCGATTTTCGGAAGTAAAATATCCTCAACTGTTGACGTTAATTCAATAATATCTTCTTTCGTGCTGCTGACGCTTAATGCCACAACTGGCATCATGTTCATACTAATAGCTGTTATGGTTGGCTTTTGCGCGCCTTCAGGTAATTTCACAGCATCGATCGCAGAATCCAATGCGCGCTTTGCCTCATCCATATCAATGCCGTATTCATATTCCACCTGAATGCTTGACATGTTAGAATATGAATTGGAGTTGACGGATTTCACGTGTTCTAAGCCCTCAACCGCCTTCTCTATCGGCATGGATACATCATTCATGACTTGCTCAGGAGTCGCACCTGGATACACATCCATAACCATTAAGAATGGAATCGAAATATCCGGAATGGTCTCCATTTTCATTCGTGTACCTGAGTATATTCCCGAAAAAACAATAATAATCGTTAGCAGCCAAACTGCTAGTTTATTCTTTATTACAAAATTGACTAACCCTTTCACATCTACACCTACCCTTAATTGACTTATTAGTCTCATTTTCCTATAATAATGACCAATGAGTCATTTGTCAACGAAAGACCTAGGAGCGATGAAAAGAAAATGATGAAAAAACAATTAATAATGGAAAAAGCTTTAGAGCTTTTTGCGACTCAAGGATTTGATGCCACTACTGTTCAACAAATCACCGACTATTGCGGCATTTCTAAAGGTGCTTTCTACTTGTCTTTCAAATCAAAGGATGAATTAATTTTAGCTATCATCGATCAATTTATGATGGAATACACTTCTGATATTGACCATATAGTCAGAAGCCCAGAAAATAATCTTTTATATGATTTTTACTACACAACATTTCATTCTTTTCATAAGCATTCTAATTTCGCGAAAATCCTTATGAAAGAACAATCCCATTCGTTTAATAAAGACTTCTTTTTAAAAATGCGTCACTATGATACGCTAATTGATAAATCTCTTTTATTGTTGATTGAACGTTTATATGGAAAAGGGATCGATCCGATAAAATATGATTTAATTTTTTGTATAAAAGGCTTTATGCACACATATTCACAGCTATTTTTATTCTATAATTCGCCACTCGATTTGAAACATCTCTCTCAATCGCTTGTGGAGAAAACAAATCTGCTCGCAAAACAAATGACTGTCCCATTCATTTCTCATGAACTCTTTCAAATTCTTAAGCAGCCGCTGAATGAAGAAATAACAAAGGATCAGTTGATTGAAATAATAGAAGAAAAGATAGCAGACATTGAAGAACCGATTGAAAAGGAATCATTAATTCTTTTAAAGCAGCAGCTGTTAAATCCGACTTTAAGTCCTGCGATCGTCAAAGGACTTCTCGAAAATATACGAAATCATTCGGAGTGTAAGTGGGTTTCTTATTTGCTGAGGAATTATTTTGAGGTTTAAAATGATGGAGCAGAACGGTTTAATCGGTCTGCTCTTTTCAACGATTTATGAACCTCTCGATTGTGGAAAAGACGACAAATACTGAGACAGCTATACTGAAATACCCCCAAATCGCCTTTTTGTTTTTACTAAGTTCGTGTAGACCGGATACAAATAGCATTGCACCTAGGGATAACATCATTAGCGGCATATATTCAAATCTTTCGGTTACAAAACAATATACTGACAACGATAGTGTGATGGCGGATAAAATGATTCTTAAAATGAATAACATTTTTATTCTCCCTTACAAGTAGTTTTATCAACACTAACTATTGGAGATGTGGCTAGAACTTTTTAATCGGGGCACAAAAAAGCTGCCAACGCAGCTTCATTTTTGTTCATTTATTTGACTAAAGCATTCTTTGTTTTAAGGGTATTCCCCCAAAAGGTCCACTAACTTAATGGTCCCCATTCTTCTAACTTAGCTTGTCTACTATTTTAGTAAACGGCACACTCTGTTAATTTTCCGGTTAGTCTATTGGAAAACACATTCCAAATATCTGCAAGAATCCTACCCTTATGTTCATTCTATTATTAGAGGGGTACCGTCAGGAAGCGCATTTTCCTGACACTCCCCCCTTTCTGTTATGACACAATCAACAATTCGAGGTATAAAAGTCAAAATGAAAGGTGCGACCATTGCAAATATGTAGAACAGCTGTCAAAATCACCGCACGTTGATGGTTATTCCTCTTCCCGTAACAGAAGAGCTTCCTTTCCCATGACCGCAAGCTCAATGGTTTCAAGTGTTTTGCAATAATTTCCGAATATATCTCCATTCACATCGACTTCCTTATGAATATAGTCCAGAACATGCCAATCCTCAAACCAGTCGCCGCTTTCTGCATCTTCATGAGAAGTATCCGGCCAGGCGTATTTTAACGGTGGGCTGTACAACCGGTCGGCGGCGCCTTTTCTCAACTTACAATTCTTGACCCGAGGTTTATAAAGGGAACGGGGAAAAAATTCGTTTACATCGTTAAACAAATCGGGCCAATAATCTTTTCGTGAACCCGTATGGGGATGGTCATGCGCCCATTTCAAAACGCCCGCTGAAATATTTGTACGCTGAAAAAGAAGGGCATACAATCTTTTACCGAATAAAATTCGTTCGTGAAGCGAAGTGAAATGCCTTGATGTAGCGCCGGCAAGTAAGACTTGTTGCCCATTTTCCTCTGCACAGTATGGAAAAAGAATGTGATTGAAACGCAAAAAATCATACAACTTGAAACTGACCGTACGGGTTACGTTTTTTTTAAAATGATCATTTTGGATCACTCTTTTTTCCAAATAACTTTGTTCATTTATCACAGTCGCAATCGTAAGAGTATAGGAATCCCGACTGTTCCAAAAATAACGCCACATCGTTTCCATAAAGGTAGAAATGTGAAAAAAGGGCAAAAGATGAAACATTTCCTGATTGGCTTTTACACTTAGGTCATAAATCAAACACTGGGGATACACATCTTGAAAAATCAACCAGCTGCCGCGTTCCAAAAAAGAATAAATCGCCTTCTGATCTCTTTCCGGCAGAAGTTTTGTCAGCAAATCCCCTTTTAAATCGGTCATGTTCCAGCCAACGTTCCGCGATACCATATGTCCAAGGAGGGCCCAATGGATTTCTGGGTGCTCAAGGTAGAAATTATAATAAGCATGAGTCCGTGTAACATTATTTTGATTATGTTGTTTTGTCTGTTCTCTTATATAGTGAATGCGTTGTTTATCGTTTTCGGATAAAGAGGGCAGGATGCCGGAAGATTTACTTTTTAATTTTTTTTTCAAATCCTTTTTTACATCCGAATAGGAATCAAGCAAAAATACATCATCCCTTATCAACATTTCATTTTAACTACGTTCGATCCTCCCATTAAAGAAATGCATATTCATATTGCTAAAGGAATATGAATACAACGTGAGTATTCGAAAGAGGGGGGTAACATGAGGCATCGGGTACATGCGGAAATGAACCGAATCATCGATCAGTTCATTAGGGACCAATCAGATGACGGATCCTGGCAATATCCTTTCGAGACCGGCATCGGTACAGACTGTCACATGATTATCTTATTACGGACATTGGAGATAAATGACGAGGCCTTCATAAAAGAACTGGCGGAACGTATTGCAGGGAAACAGAAGAAAGATGGTT
This sequence comes from Cytobacillus depressus, assembly GCF_008923245.1. Lineage (GTDB taxonomy): Bacteria > Bacillota > Bacilli > Bacillales > Cytobacillaceae > Cytobacillus > Cytobacillus depressus. Next base: position 15,424 of record NZ_WBOS01000006.1, on the reverse strand, counting down.
CATGGGGTTTGTTTTATGATGAAGGAAAAGGGAATCTTACGTCCACTGTGGAAGCTTATTATGCCCTTCTTTACTCCGGTTACCGGGATCGAGATGACCCGGATATCCAGGCAGCAAGAAGGTTTATCCTTGCCAACGGAGGGGCTACGGAAGTCCATATGTTTTTTAAAATCCTGCTGGCTCTAACCGGACAGTGCGAGTGGCCGCCTTTCCCCATTAAGATTGAAGTGCTGCTTATACCGGACTCCTTTCCAATCAATCTTTTTGACTTCTCCGTGTATGGCAGAACGAACATCATCCCGTTTCTGATTCTGGCCAATTTGGGTTTCAGCAGGAGAACTGGGCGGTCTCCTGATCTCTCTGATTTGTATCTGAAAAAAGAAAATCGTTTTTTTACAGAAGATCCGGAAGCCCGCTCGGTTATCCATTTGGTTAAAAAAGGGATAAATGGCCTGAAAGACTACCCTGGAAACCTTCGCGAGTTAGCTTTATATCGCGCCGAACAATATATGCTGGATAGAATAGAACCGGATGGCACCTTATGTAATTATTTCGGTTCAACTTCTATGATGATTTTTGCTTTATTGGCAAGGGGATATTCGAATACACATCCGGTGATCACCCGTGCCTTGCAAGGCTTAAAAGCGATGACCTGCCGGATTGATGGAGAACTCCACTGCCAATATGCGACGGCTACGGTCTGGAACACAACGTTAATCAGTTATGCTCTGCAAGAATCCGGAGTCCCCTATTCATCGAATACCGTCGAGAAGGCAAACCGATATATCCTCTCCCGGCAACATGTCAAATACGGGGATTGGATCATTCATGAACCGAACCTGTTGCCGGGAGGCTGGGGCTTTGAGGACATGAATACAATCCATCCGGATATTGACGACACAACGGTAGCACTAAGAGCGATTCGAACGTTGGCCATCGAAAGGGTGGATTGTCGGCAGGCATGGGATCGGGGAATCAACTGGCTCATTTCCATGCAAAACAATGACGGTGGATGGGCGGCCTTCGAAAAGAATGTGAACAAGAAACTATTGAACCTATTACCGATCGAGGGCGGAAAAGATTTGTTGATTGATCCGTCGACGGTTGATTTAACGGGAAGGACATTAGAGTTTTTCGGGAACTATACCCATTTGGATTTTCATCATCCCATGGTGAAACGCGGGATTCGTTGGCTGTTAAAAAATCAAGAGTCGGATGGTTCTTGGATAGGACGCTGGGGCGTCTATATTTATGGCACATGGGCAGCTGTAACGGGAATGGTTGCGGTTGGGGTTTCCCCGAATCATCCTGCCATTCAGAAGGCTGTAAACTGGTTAAAATCCATTCAAAGTCAAGACGGTGGTTGGGGAGAATCCTGTAAAAGTGATATCGAAAATTGTTATGTGCCTTTGGGCGAAAGTACCCGCACTCATACAGCATGGGCCCTTGACACACTTATCTCGGCCACGACTGAAGTCACACCTGACATTAAACGCGGCGCAGCTTTTTTAGTAGATGGTAAAGAAAAAGATTGGGCAAAGACCTACCCGAAAGGAAGGGGAATGGCTGGAACCTTTTATATCAATTATCATTGTTACGAATACGTTTTTCCGTTACTGGCCCTGGCCCATTATCAAAAATTAGCTGAAGGGAGCTAAACAGGAATCTGTGGATTCAAAAAGCTTTCAAGTGACTTTTGCATATTTTTAAAGTCTTTCCCATACAATGAACAAAACCACAACAGGACAAGGTCTTAGAGAAAAACAAATTCTTTCCAACAAGCAGGAGGCAAAAGATGCTTGAAACTTTCCGCGAATTTTTAAATCTTCATACAGTCATCTGGTTGTTCCCAATCATTTTTATGTTCCATGACTTAGAAGAGATCATAACCATTGAATCCTCTATGAATGCACACAAAAACAGAAAAGCTCCATTCGTCAAACTAACATTAAAAATGAGGGAAAAGCTAGGTTCGACCGCTGCCCAACTTTCTATTTCGGCTACATGGATTTTGCTCATTATCTCATTCACTACATTAATGACTGCCCATTTCTCATTAAACGGAGGGGGCTTTCTTTTATATACAGCCATACTCAATTTGTATATTCTGCAGGCGATCATGCATATCGTTCAGTCCATCTTTTTCAAAGGCTACACACCTGGCATCATAACGGCGCTATTCCTTCTCATCCCTTACTGTCTTCTTGCATATAACAGTTTGTTCCAGTACGGCCTGATAGACTGGCATTTAATTTTCGCAAGTCTCCCCGTTAGCCTGGTTATGCTTCCTGTTTTTCTTGTTGGCAATCTTTTAGGCCGTTACTTTATCAAATAAGTCATTGTAGGAGGTGAGTAAATTGCATGTTGTTATAATGGGAGGAAGCGGGTTTGTAGGTCAAGCCTTGACTCACCTGTTGACTCAAAAAGGCCATCGAGTAACCATATTAACGCGTCTTCCTGATCATAAAAGAACAAGTGAATTCGTTCATTATGTTGATTGGCTTTCTGCAGATCATCAACCTGAAAACGAACTTAAGGATGTCGATGCGATTGTCAATTTAGCCGGGGAATCAATCAATAGCGGACGGTGGACCCAAAGTAAAAAGGAGGCTATTTTGAATAGCCGTCTTACAGCAACAAAAGAGGTCATTCGAATTTTGAGACATCTTCATCCAAAGCCAAAAGTTCTTGTTAACGCTTCAGGTATAAGTTACTACGGGATGTCAGACTTCAAAACGTTTAATGAGTCCTCTAAAAGTGATGCAAACGATTTTTTGGCCAGTGTTGTAAAGCGTTGGGAGAAAGAAGGAGCAATGGCGAAAGAATTGGGCGTTCGAACGGTCTTCGCGCGTTTCGGCATGATTCTGGGTCAAGAGGGTGCCTTTCCGCGAATGGTGCTACATTATAAATTAGGTATTGGGGGGACAATCGGCAGTGGATTGCAATGGATTTCCTGGGTGCACATTCAAGATGCAGTTGAGATGGTTTACTTCGCCATCATTAACCCTGAAGTAGATGGACCGTTGAATGTGACCTCTCCTCATCCAATACGCATGTCATCATTCGGACAGTCCATTGCAGACGTCCTTCACCGCCCATATTGGCTTCATGTTCCTGGGGTTGTAGTAAAAGTAGTACTTGGTGAAATGAGCCAGTTGGTATTAAAAGGGCAGCGGGTACTCCCTCAAAAAGCACTTTACCACAATTACTCCTTTCAATTTCCAGACGTACAGAGTGCACTTTCTGATATTCTAGGTTAAAGATACATTGCGCCGGTATGAAGAAGGAAACTTATTATTAAGCTTTAGTCATGACAGTACGGCAGGCCCTCCCTGCGTTGAATAGCACGCTGTGTCCTTAATCAGCTGTTCGTAGAAAACACTGACTGGCATTTGGAGGGAGCCTTTTTGCATATGAGGTACCGTCAGATAAACGCGGAATGTTGGCACTTAGCGTCAGCTGGTAAGTTGAACTCTTATAGAGCATCCTCCCAAGACACAAATTCGGTGTTATTCCTCAGTTGACGTTTTTCTTCTTCACTTAATGGAGTTTCATCTGGTTTTTATCTCCCTAATTTCGTCCCAGTTCGGGCGATTATAACTTTCAGTTAGATAATTTTCATCTCATAAGGAACTATTTGTACGATAAACCTTTACCTTATACCATACTAATTCCCAAGCCTTTTTTGCCACTCGATTTTCATAGATTTGCAATCGTTCCATTGACTCGGCAAAAAACGGTGTAGGTTTTACCTCTAAATTAACGACATCATTGATTCCCCAAGGGGCTGTCAAAATAACATTATTCTCATTATCTAATTTAACTCCCAATGCTGTAACCGTCTCTGGAAATTTTGAAATACCGTCAACAGATGAAGTATAAGGAGGCAAATGATTGATCACATGCATTCTCGCCTGATTCTTTACAGACCAAGGAATTCCGGGCATAAGATGATTTAATTTTTCTTCTAAAATCTTTTCCTCTGATTCTTCGATATTTAAGGGATTGAAATAAATGACATCAATATCGGGAATGGGCGTTCTTTCAGAAAAATTATGTAACACGTCCCATATTTTCGAACGCACAAAGCCAGCACATATCCACCAATCGGGTAGGTTCAATGTTTTTACGGTTTTTAACAAATCCATTATCCATGTGTCGCCGTTAATGATTCGTACAATATCCTCTTCATTTTTAATCGTCATTTTATTCACCAATATTTTGATAGATATAATAATCTCCCTCAGATTCCGAGGGGTTCTCATTAAAAAAATATATTCCCGCTCCATCATCCATCCCATAACCGATTGAAGCATTGACTTTTTCCATAGCTATTTTTAAATTTTCTTCTTCGTTCCATTTTGAGAAATGAACGCTTATCACACAATCAGGAATAAGCCCCAAACCTTTTAGAAAAAGCTGCTTGTTTTTTGCATTATCAATTGGTGGGATCACACAGTTTTTGGGACTAATTAATGCTCCTGCTGAAAATCCTGCGACTGGAACACCGTGGTTGTACAATTCCTTTAAACGTTCACCAATTGGAGTATCCACGATATATTTTTGATAAAGCTCTGTTTCTCCCCCGCCAATAATAATTCCCGAGCAAGATTTAAATTCTATTAGATTCTTATTTTCATATTCGGGTCCAACCGGAAGATAAACAAAATCCCCCAACCCATTTCCCTTTAACATAGAAGTATATTTATCCATATACTTTTCCCAGCCATCCCGCTCTAAAAAAAGAATCGCAACCTTTCCCTTTTCATTTAATGCTAGATTAGTAAATCTCTTACCAAGTTTATTACTAAATGGAGGGCCTCCGCCGAACATAAATAGATGTCTACTTTTCATGAATTCACCTCTAATACTAAACCTATTTAAAATAAGTGCTTATACTTTTATATCCTCTATACGGTTTTCATCAAGGTTGGTATAGTCCTGGATTGCCTGCTTTACTCTAAGAAACTCTTTATGCCATTCATCTGAATGGGGAACTACCTTCACCTCATTGCGTTTAAGTCCTAACTTCACTATAACCACTCCCCCATATGTATTGATATATAAAAGCCAATAAGATGTCCGGAATACTTATAATTTCTTCTTTAATGATGAATTACCTTCTTGCTCGTAAACACTTTACATTAATTATCGAAAAATAAAAAAGAGCTGCTGATAACATTTTCAGCAACTCTTCACCCATCTTATTTAACAGCATGCAAAACAGGTTTACGGATAACTAAAACGTCACATTTAGCTGAACGGACGATTGCTTCAGATACGGAACCAGTCAAGAAACGTTCAACAGCATTTAGCCCCGTAGCCCCACAAATAATTAAATCAGCCTTAGCTAAGTCAGCAAGCTCTTTCGTGATGATTGTTTTGGGAGAACTATATTCGATTACTACGTTTACGTTTTTAACACACTCAGCCTCAGCTTGTGACTTGTAGCCATTTAACAGTTTCTGTGATGACTGCTCGGCATGCTCAATAACTGAACGGTCATATGCTTCAAATGAACGAGTATTGATTACGTTTACTATGGTTAATGTTGAATTTTTGTTACGTTTCGCAACATCGATTGATTTGCGGAATGCGTACTCAGCTTCTTTTGAACCGTCTACGGCTACTACAATACTTTTATAATGACTCATATGCCAAAATCCCCCTCTGACATGATTTGAAAGCTGTTCTATCTTTAAAAGCTGCCTAAGTGTAGATTCAGTGCACTGAAATGGAAATTCTATACCTTGTGTAAAAGAAAAGATGTAGAATTTAAGATTTTGTCTTTAGATTAATTAGCAGGCTTTTTCATGAATAAAGACAATACTAAATTAATTACCGCCAATACTAAACCGATTGTAAACACAAATGATGATCCCGCTACTGCTGATTGTGGCAATTCATTCGCAGCTATTGCTAAGTAACTAGTTTGTTTTGCTGATAAAAGCGATACCATTACCGCAATACCAACAGCGCCAGCTACTTGTTGAATCGTTTGCGTTATCGCGATTCCATCTGGATAATACTGTTTTGGAAGAGAATTTAGGGTGTTTGTTTGTGTTGAAGCAAGCACCGCTCCGATCCCTAACATCATGACAATAAAAGTTAGCACAATCATCCATAAAGAAGTTTCTGTGCCAAATTGCGTAAAGATTGCATAAGAAACGGCTACGAGAATGGTTCCAGGCGTGATCACCGCTTTTGGTCCATATTTGTCAAATAAACGACCAATGGTTGGAGCTAATATACAGTTCAGTAAGCTACCCGGCAAAAGGATAAGGCCAGTTGTGAAAGCAGCTATTAATAATGCCATTTGCATATACATTGGCAAAATAACAAGCATGGATAACATATTGAAGAATGTGATAAAGCTCATAAAAACGCCAAGAACGAACATTGGATATTTAAATGCTCTTAAATTCATCATAGGAGTCTCCATTTTCATTTGTCGAGCCGCAAAAAGAATGACTGCGACAAGTCCAATGATGATGGAACCAAGAACCGTTGAACTCGTCCAACCGTTAACACCAGATACACTAAATCCGTAAACAATACCACCGAATCCAATCGTCGAAAGAATAACGGAAAATACATCAATCGAAACTTTACGTATCTCGTTCACATTCGGTAAATACTTTAACCCGAAAATAAGAGAAAACAGTAAGAAAGGTACTTGAACCCAGAAAATCCAATTCCAAGATAATGTATCTAAAATAAGTCCTGCTATTGTTGGACCAAGTGCTGGACCAGCTAACATAACTAAGCCCATGACTCCCATAGCGCCGCCGCGTTTATGCGGTGGATAGATCGCAAAAATAACGTTTTGTGTTAAAGGTAAATTAATTGCTAAACCTGCCGCTTGAATAATACGTCCCGTGAGCAGCATGCCAAATGTGGATGCAGTTGCCGCCAGAGCTGTGCCGATAATGGTTAATAATACAGAAGTCATAAACATTTGCCTTGTTGTGAATTTCTGCATCAAAATACCTGTTACCGGTATTAAAATTCCTAATGTTAAAAAGTAACCTGTTGCTAACCATTGGATGGTTGTGGGATCCACTTGGAATATTTGGCTTAATTGGCCTAAGGCAATATTTAATGCTGTTTCACTAAAAAGTCCGACAAAGCCTGCCACTAAAAGAGCAGCCATGATCGGACCTGTTTTGAACTGTTGGTTCGCTATTGAGTCTGTTTTAATTTGTTGTTTTGCCACTGAGGCTTTTATGGTTTGTGTATTCACTTACTTAACTCCTTCAAAAAATATGTCATACTTACGAAATAATTTACACCCTTATCTTTTCTGCTGAAAAAGATTTATCGCGATTTCGATTATCAGCGATTTTGTATCCATTTCCGTGGTAACCTCCTGAATACCAACTCGAATGTTCATAAATATATCAAAAATTTTTCCCTATAGTCAACCAAGTTGACAATGTTTTTTTGATAAGTTATTATTAACTTAGTTGACAATAATCTAGGGGTGGAGCAAATGTTTAATATTGGAGATTTAATCATCTATTCCGCACATGGCATTTGTAAAATTGACGATATTTGCGAAAAAACAGTTGCTGGTATTACAAGACCGTATTATGTATTACATCCAATGGAAAATGATCATCAATTAACGATAAGTACTCCAGTTAATAATGATAAAGTTGTCATGCTTGGACTTATGAATAAAGAGGAAGCCAATGAAATACTTGAATCTTTTAAATATCCAGGGGTGGAATGGATTGACCATGCGAACATGCGTCATACTATTTATTCCGAAATTGTAAATACAGGTAATCGAAAAGAAATTGCGAAAGTTGTTAATACGTTGTTGAGGAAAAAAGTGGAGTATGAGCTGAATGAAAGAAAGCTTTATGAACAAGATCGTAAACTTTTGAACACTGTACAACATACTTTATTTAAAGAGTTGGCGATTTCATTGAATCTTACTTTTGAAGAAATACATGAAATGGTCATAAGATTGTTAAAAGGAATTGAAGTAGATAAATTCCCCGTTCACTAAAATATGACCAGACTAAATTAATCAATTCTAAACACTAATGACTAATCTAATCAAAAAACCCCTGCTTCGTTAACTAAATGAACAAAGCGGGAGTTTCCCTTTTCACAGCTTTATATTATATTTCCCAATCTAACTTTAAAATATCTTTTAGAATATTTACTTGCTCCACCCCTATTTTCTCAGCAATTTTCTTCTCAAGCTGGGCTTTAAGGACTTCATTTTTTTCATAGCATTCTTCACCTAAAGCGGTTAACTGAATGCACTTCTCTTTCTTATTGTTTTCTACATTATAGATTTCTACCAATCCTTTGGCAGCAAGATTTTTTATAAACTTATGGATCGCTTGGCGAGAAATTTCTACATTTTTTGTCACATAGGAAATGGGAGGTCGCTTTTTATAAATCCTCGCCATGATATACCATTCAGAGTTTGAAATATAAATCTCACTTCGATCATTCCATGCTTTCTCTGAGATTTTCCGGACCAAACTATGGCGCTCACTTAACAGGTCTATTAGATCTAAATTTTGTAATTCAGAGTTTGAAATCAAATGATTCACTCCAATCATAATCTTCGCCACTACTATATAAAATCCATTATTGGAAGTCAATCAGATTGACAGCCAATTTACCGTATGAGAATGAATAGCTAAAAAGATAATATCTCTATTTCTATTTCAACTTGGACATAAGTGCTAGGATTCTATCAAGTTGTCCGTCTGTGTCAGACAAGAAATCGGCTTGTGTCTTTTCAACTAAAATATCTGGATATAATGCCAATTCTGGATCAAGTGAAAGATTTGGTCTAAAAAACTCATTATGAGTAATAAATAAAGGAGATTTTGTATACGGCAATTCAATATGTATAATATCACCGAACGCGGAGCGGGGTTGCCCCCTAGGTTCTCCGATAATGGTTACTCTATTTGCATCAGGAAAATAAACCATCTTAAACGACTTTCAGCTTTGAAGGATGACAATTAGTAAAAATGAAAGGAGAACATCCGTGGTTCCATTGGGAAATAAAGTAGAATAACTAACCTCATTTTTTTTATTTGACAATTGAGCCTCCAAACAATTTCAAAATAAACTAATCTCGATTAAGCCTTTCAAATATTATTTTATATTCCATAGGCTTCCCGTGTCCATTGTATTTCAGTGGTAGGACCTGCACTAATCTCCAACCCTCTGATGCATGAGTTACAATGGTTTCTCTATGAGTTGGAGAAGAAAAAAATCCTCCTAATTTAGTCTCTACAAACTTATATTCATACATACAATTGCACCTCCATATTTTAATAGAGTTTGTTAACATACTTATCTCACTATCTCATTGAAAATTAGTTTTTATTTACAAACTTATACATAAGAATATCATCAACATACTCATTTTCATTTATCTTAATTTCTTTTATTTTGCGCCCTTCTTCAACAAACCCCATACTTTTGTACAAGGAAATGGCTCTATGATTGGTTGAAAATACGCCTAAACATACTTTTTCAATTAATGGGTTCTTCTCTGCCCAATCTAATAATGCTCTTATAAGCATTTTTCCAATTCCCATACCTCTATAACGTTTGCTGATCATCATGCCAAAGGAGCCCGTGTGAGATAATCTTTTTCTATATTGGGAAAGAAACACGATCCAACCGACGACTTCCCCATTTATTTCAGCTACAATTAGAGTTTCTATTCGATTTTCTAATAATCCCTGAATCCATTCTCTTTGTTGTTCCAGAGTTTGAATAAACTCTTCGGAAACTGAAATTAAATAATCCCCTTCAGCAATAACTGATTTCTGTATTTCTAGAACTGCTTCTGCATCCTCTACTTTCCCTGTACGAATGGTGTATTTCTCATTATTTTTAAAAACAGACACACATTTTCCCCCCATTAATTTTTTTATAAACGATCATTGGCAAACCCCCAATGGATTGCCGTCAGGGTCATAGAAAGTAAAAAATCTAGTCGTACCTTCTCCACTCATTTGATTGACTTTTACATTCCGCTCGAGCAAAAATTTGTAGGTCTCTTCAATATCTTGAGGAATAAAATTATAGTATTTCCCTACCCCAAACTTATTTTCCGGAAATACCATTGGTTGGTGATTTAATGTTCTTACAAGACACACTACTGTTTGAGACTGTTCTGCGATTCTCATAACTGCTGCTTCTTCTTCAATATAGATAAGTGTAAAACCTAGTATTTCTTCATACCATTTTGCTGAATATTTAGGGTCTTTCACTGGGATAAATACCCCTTCCATCCCTCTAAAAAATGGTTTGACCATCCTATTTATCTCCTTTTTATTTAACTAGCCTTTCTACACTTCGCCAAAATTTTATTAAATCCTTTGTATAGTTCAAACTTCCCCAGAACCTAGCTCGATTCAAAAAGAGCGCCCCTTTTTTAAAATAATGGGTTTGGTTTTGAAGTACAAAATGACAAAATTACAGTTATTTTGCAACAGAATTAAAACCTGAATTTACTAGATAATTAACGCCATTACTAGTACAACAAACGCTCATAACATTAAAAGCTATGAGCGTTTGTTATTTCACAATATTCACCGTAAGTTTAACAAATGGTTTCTATGCTTTCTTTTCGTGATTTGGAATGTCTCTCCTCCATAAGGCAACTGCAATCGACACACATCCAAGGAAAACAAGAACTCCATGTGCTATTCGTAGCGGCTGCCCAGCGAAGAATTGTGGGATATATAATGAAATTCCTAAAGCGAAAGGAATACCGCTCCATTTCTGGTATTTTCCCGACCTCCAAAATGTAATTGCAACTATAATCGAAGCAGTAGCAAGAAACAGAAGACCTATAATAAACATAATAAGCCCTGGTCCAGAACGTACCACATTTGCAAGACTAACTAGTGCATCAGTCTGCCGTGTTATTGCTTCTAGTCCAATAGCATGCAGTCCGTAGGTTTCCCCTCCGTAAAACGGCAGTGTTAAACCAATGCCTAATGAACATAATACTACTGCAGAATATGTCAGTGATTTTAATGCAGTATCTTTTAATGAGGTATGAAGACCGAGTAAACCTAATGGTAGTAATGTGAAACCAATTATTGCAAAAATATGAGCTACAAGCCATTCTGTTGATGCAAATGCTGTAGCGCCTTCCAAGGACGATTCATCAGAAAATGGACGAATCGCTGGATAAAGGACAAACAATGTTCCTGATATTAAAAGAGTAATGGCACTAAAACGATTATGAAACATAACTTGGCTTTCCTCCTTGTCAAAGTTTGCGTGAATATGGAGATAGTGTAAGGCTATAACTTATTTGAGTATGATTATTCCATAAATATATTCAGGAACTGTAATAATATTGTTAACTTTTAAGAGATATAACGTTCCACGAAGAAAGGTCATGATAATTCCACCTTAAATATACATTTCACAATTTTTTCTAGACGGAGAAATCAAGGATATTTTATATGACTAGTATGTAGTGTCCTTACTTATTCCACGTTTCGGCTATTGCCGAAGATGAGTGCTAACGCTCAATTTAACAAGGATCTAAACCCATACCAAAAAGGCGCAGTTTCCTACTCTTGAATTGCGCCATCCCTTTAGTTATTACCTTCTATTTGTTCATCTTTTGTTAACTCTTCTTCTTCAATCCAATCTACACCGGTTTTATAAACTTTACTGTCAAATTCAAAGATGTCTGCATCTGGGCCTAGTTTTATTACTTGTTTTTTGCTTAAATATCCCTCTTCATTTTGTCCAGGAATTCCTGAGCATCCTATTAAAAGGGAAAGGACCAAGATTAGTGTATCCTATCAAAAGAAAAGTTTACTGAAAGAAAGAACATTCATTACTCTAATACTTAAAGCTTTCCATTCTTTCCTCACCGGAAACCATATCTTTAATTTTGAATCGATTATTTTTTACCTCATCCTCCCCAATTATAATCACGTTCCGGATTTTTTCCTTATTTGCCTTATCTAAGGCTTTGCCAAGTTTTTTGTTCACCATTTCATATTCAACCTTGTATCCTTGATTTCTCAAATATCTTGCAACTAATAATGCTTCTTTTTGGGTATTGATTGGTATTACATAAAAATCCACATCTGAACTTTCTATGCTATTCTCCTTCGATGTATTTAAAGCCGTATAAATTACATCTAAACCAAATGAAATACCAACGGTTGAAAAGTTTTCATCTGTTCCAAGAAGTCCCCCGATTGCATTATCATATCTTCCTCCACTGCCAATGCTGGACTTAATTGAGTTATTTGATAGAAAAATTTCATATATGGTACCCGTATATATTTCCAACCCCCTAGCTAAAAAAGGATTAAATACACATTGTTTATTGATACCAAGGGTTTCCAAATAATCTTCTAGCTCTTTTAATTCTTTCAGTCCTTGCTTCACTTGTTCATTTTGTTCAGAGAATGGCTCAAAATAGCTATAACTTGTATTATTTTTATCAGTCAAAAACTGTTTAATTAATTTGACAGTTGAAGAAGACAGCCCCAGTTCCGAAAGCTCGGAAATAACAGCTTCTAAACCAACTTTTTCAAGCTTATCAAGGATTAGCACGACTTTACTGATTTTATCAGCTTCTGTTTCAAATACTTCAAGCATTCCTGTTAATAATTTTCGATTGTTATATTGAATCGTTACTTGTAAATCTAGTTTACGAAATGCATCTAATGCCATGATCATTAATTCTGCTTCAGCAATTTGAGATTGAACTCCCACAATATCAACGTCGCATTGTGTAAATTCACGAAACCTTCCCGTTTTTATCGGGCCGTCCCTAAAAACTTTACCGATCTCATATCTTTTAAATGGCATTCTTATCGTTGGATTCATGGTAACTACTTTTGCAAATGGGATCGTAAGGTCATATCGCAATGCTAAATCTCTATCCCCTCTGTCTGTTAATGTATACATTTCCTCCAAAATTTCAGCACCTCCACCATACTTAGAGGCTAGTAATTCTGAGTAATTTAAAATTGGGGTTTCCAACGGCTTGCATCCATATTGAATAAATACATCTTCTAATGTTCTTCTTATTTTTCTTCTAATCACTTCAGCATTTGGCAGGTAATCTTGAGTTCCCTTTACATTTTGATAATCCATTTTTTTCATCTTTCGTTCCCTCCTATAATTTTTAAAAATAAAAAACCGCATTAGATTAAAGTTCTAAAACTTAATCAATGCGGTTTCATGAGAAATAGCCTTCCTATTTGCGATTTTTAAAAATCGAATAGCAAGGCTACTTGATATGATGATGTAATTGTGACAAGGAAATGATTATTTTAACAGACAACATCCTGCTCACCTCTAATTTCCAATTACTGTATCACAATAAAAAAAATATTTCAAACCATTTTAAGAATTTCTTTAACATCTTCAAGACGCTAAACGCATTTCGTTAACCATATGCTCAAGCTAAATACTTCAAATATAATGAGGTTCAAATTTAATAAATAATTTTAGATGTAAATAAGAGTTTGGTAACATCCTGTTTTATTATTAACAGGGTTTTTCTTTTTGGCTTTAAAGGGAATATTCGTACCTTCACTGAATATATAGTTATGAATATTAAATAGGGCAGGATTCAAATGACGACACCATAGGAGATGATATTAGAGATGAAAACACGGGTGAATCAAATCGAATTGAATGGACTCACTTTTCAATATCGTGAGAGTGGGGAACCTTCAGCACCACCACTTGTTGCCTTGCACACGATGGGAAAAAGTGCAGAATCATGGGATCAAGTGGCTGCTGTATTAGGAGAAAAATACCGCGTTTTAGCTTTAGATCAAAGGGGGCACGGTGGAAGCGCGAGAACTGGTACATACTCTTTTGAACTGATGTGTGATGACTTGCTTCATTTTGCAAATGCTTTGAATTTGGGACGGTTTACACTAATTGGTCATTCCATGGGAGGAACAGTATCCTATCTTTTCGCAGAATCATTTCCTTCGAGGATAGAACGGCTGATTGTTGAGGACACTCCTCCTCCTTTTCCGAATAAGCCGATCGAAGTTCCTTCCAAACCATCTGATCCTCTACCGTTCGATTGGCAGGTTGTACCTTCGATTCTACATCAACTTAATGAACCTAATCCCAATTGGTGGGCACGTCTTCCTGATATTATCATACCGACTCTTATTATAGTTGGCGGATCCAGTCATATTCCTCAAAACAAATTACTAGAAGTCTCTAAGCTTATTCCGAATTGCGACTTGGTTACGATAGAGAGTGCTGGGCACCATGTGCACGAAGAGCAGTTACCTGCCTTTCTAGCTGCCGTAAAAAATTTTCTTGATTCTTGAAAACTATAAGAGTTCACTTGTACTCCATATTATAAAAATTATTATATAGCTGACTTCTATAACTAGGGGGATATATTAATGCTAGAAAGTTTTCAGGCTTTTATCACACCATTTAATCTTCATAGGACGGTCAGAGTTTATTTACCTCCTAGCTACTATCAGGAAGATAAGAGCTACCCCGTATTGTATTTTCACGATGGTCAAAACGTTTTTCAAGATAAAGATGCAGTTGGTGGAATATCTTTGAGATTAGAAGAATTTTTGAATGAGCATGGATTAGAAATTATTGTGGTGGGGATTGACTCAAACATAGGTGAAGAGCGAGTGAATGAATACTGCCCTTGGGAAAACGGAGAGTATAGCAGAAAAATTACAGGAAATAAGAGTGCCTTGGGTGGTAAAGGGGAAGCATATTTAGATTTTATCGTGAATGAGCTAAAACCTTTTATTGACAATAAGTACCGAACTCTCGATCAGAGTACATTTATGGCAGGAATATCATTAGGAGGATTAATATCCACCTATGCTATGTGCAGGTATCCAAATATCTTTACAAGAGTAGTTGCAATTTCATCTGCCTATTATCGTAATCAAGAAGAAATAGAGAGGTTAATAAAAAATACTAATTTATCTTCAGTAGAACGATTTTATTTAGACTGTGGAACTAAAGAAGCTGGTAAAGAAGAAGGAATTAGTAAAGAATTTCTCGCATCAAATAAAGCTATCTATGAACTTTTGAAAAATGAAATTGCCGAAACTAGGTTGGAAATAGTAAAGAATGCTGAACACAATTATGTGCATTTTAAAGAGAGGATTCCTGAAATATTTGCTTTTTTATTTTCAGATAGCAGATAGGTGCTCTACAATCAGCACTTCTAGAGTTAGATTTGCGTTCTAAAGTTCATTCCAAATAAAATTAGTGGATGGAAATTTACTGGTAACAACAAACAAAAGCCTTAACCCCTGCAAATGAACTGCACCCCAATTATTAGACACAAAATCTAATAATTGGGGTGTATTTTTATGTCTAAATTTACTTTAGAAGAAATAAATGAAGCTGTTGAACATTATTTTAATGGTAAAGAAAC
>NZ_WBOS01000005.1 GCF_008923245.1 Cytobacillus depressus | reverse complement strand
GGCAAAGCCCTATTAGGGCTATTTTTTTGCCTTAATTTTATAGTTGGCCCATTGGTCAAGCGGTTAAGACACCGCCCTTTCACGGCGGTAACACGGGTTCGAATCCCGTATGGGTCACCATATGATATGGCATACTAAATACGCGACGTCCTGTCGTAACGTATGCACTCGTACATCCTGTACATCGGAGGATTAGCTCAGCTGGGAGAGCATCTGCCTTACAAGCAGAGGGTCGGCGGTTCGATCCCGTCATCCTCCATTATTATTTTGCCGGTGTAGCTCGTAGAGCACTTGACTTGTATTCTGTAATCAGTAGTTGGAGATTCAAGTTCCCTCGCCGGTATTTTTTATTGGAGCCATTAGCTCAGTTGGTAGAGGATTACGGAAGCTTGCAGTTCGGAGCATTACATCCTCGAATAGTAAGCTGTAGTAATCTGCGACAAATCACGCAGGAATTTGAAGCACAGTTTCAACGGCAAACTGAACTTCAATAAGTAATTTTTCATAACGAGCCATTAGCTCAGTTGGTAGAGCATCTGACTTTTAATCAGAGGGTCGAAGGTTCGAGTCCTTCATGGCTCACCATTTTAATATGCGGGTGTGGCGGAATTGGCAGACGCACCAGACTTAGGATCTGGCGCCGCGAGGCGTGGGGGTTCGACTCCCTTCACCCGCATTATGTAAGATTAGCGGAAGTAGTTCAGTGGTAGAACACCACCTTGCCAAGGTGGGGGTCGCGGGTTCGAATCCCGTCTTCCGCTCCATATATGCCGGGGTGGCGGAACTGGCAGACGCACAGGACTTAAAATCCTGCGGTAGGTGACTACCGTACCGGTTCGATTCCGGTCCTCGGCACCATTTAGTTTTTTATAGAAAATGCGCCCGTAGCTCAATTGGATAGAGCGTCTGACTACGGATCAGAAGGTTATGGGTTCGACTCCTTTCGGGCGCGCCATTTTTTCGGGAAGTAGCTCAGCTTGGTAGAGCACTTGGTTTGGGACCAAGGGGTCGCAGGTTCGAATCCTGTCTTCCCGACCATTTTTCTTTGGGGCCTTAGCTCAGCTGGGAGAGCGCCTGCCTTGCACGCAGGAGGTCAGCGGTTCGATCCCGCTAGGCTCCACCATATTTTAAATACTATTGTCGCGGGGTGGAGCACGATCGAATACGCTTCGAAGAAATTTCTTCAGCGCACCGATTGAGCTGCTGCTTGAATAGACAACCTGAAATCGGGGCGGTCTTACGCATGATAGTAACATGCAGTAACTTCCTAAATAATACTGTCGCGGGGTGGAGCAGTTCGGTAGCTCGTCGGGCTCATAATCCGAAGGTCGCAGGTTCAAATCCTGTCCCCGCAATTTTGGTCCGGTAGTTCAGTTGGTTAGAATGCCTGCCTGTCACGCAGGAGGTCGCGGGTTCGAGTCCCGTCCGGACCGCCATATTTCTTCCAGTAGGTTCACTACTGTTGATATAAATAAGTTGTGTGGCTCAGTAGCTCAGTCGGTAGAGCAGATTAAAAAATTTGCCCACGGAGCAAAACAGCCCTGAATAGAAAATTATTTAATCTGTGACAAAGACCGAAGGACTTTGGAACAAAGGTTCTTAACGTAATCATAGTTTAGAAATGAATATTACATTCGGCTCAGTAGCTCAGTCGGTAGAGCAAAGGACTGAAAATCCTTGTGTCGGCGGTTCGATTCCGTCCTGAGCCACCATTATAATCCCTTTCAATTATGGCGGTTGTGGCGAAGTGGTTAACGCATCGGATTGTGGTTCCGACATTCGTGGGTTCGATTCCCATCAGCCGCCCCATAATATTTCAAAATGGGATGTTTGCGATTATTTAATAAACTCTTGAATTTTTATTGTAGATATGATGGTAATGTCGACACAATTCTTGAGGTTACTTCAATGGGCTATAGCCAAGCGGTAAGGCATCGCACTTTGACTGCGACATGCGTTGGTTCGAATCCAGCTAGCCCAGCCAAACTTTAAAAAACATCTGCGGAGTTGTGCTTCATTGAATGGTTTTTTAAAGTTTTGCGACAAATCGCAAAGCGATTTGCAGCAATATATGACCACAATTAAAATTTACTCCATGTGCGGGTGTAGTTTAGTGGTAAAACCTCAGCCTTCCAAGCTGATGATGAGGGTTCGATTCCCTTCACCCGCTCCAAATTGATATGGGCCTATAGCTCAGCTGGTTAGAGCGCACGCCTGATAAGCGTGAGGTCGGTGGTTCGAGTCCACTTAGGCCCACTATAATATACTTTTTGTTCCGCAGTAGCAGATTACGGAAGCTTGCAGTTTAAAGCGATGCCGATATCAAAAAAACACGTCTATTTAAATAGACGTGTTTTTTTGAATGACAGTGTTTACATAAGCTATAGAAACTCCATTTGAAGTACCCGTAGTTCTTCACCTAATGGGGAAGATTCACACTTCAAATTCCTTAATTTTTGCATTCGGTCTTAACACTTCTTCTGGTTTAAACTCTGCTAATGGTTCTCCATTTTTGACTTTGTTCACCCAATCATGGTTAGCCAAGGCTCCTTTACCTAAGGTAACTACATCGGCTTCTCCATTCTCAATTATTTTTTTCGCTTTTTCCGGATCTTCTAAATGACCGTTGGCAATTACGGGAATACTTCCGTATTTTTTGGCAAGGGAGGCAAGGGATGCTTCGCTTGTATCGAATGCAGGCTTCCATGCCTCATGCTCCGTAACATGGATAAAGTCAAGACCGGCTTGCCCTAATTGACCAAAGATGATTTCAGCATCTTTTTCTTTCCCTGCCCACTTATGTGTGTAATCATTTACTTTCGCTTGCGAAATCCGAATACCAATGGTAAAGTCCTTTCCAACTGCTTCCCTAATTGCTTTAGACACTTCCACTAATAAACGGACCCGGTTTTCTGTCGAACCACCGTATTCATCTGTACGCTGATTTGTATATTCAGTAAGGAACTCATCCAGTAAATAACCATTGGCTCCATGAATTTCAATTCCATCAAATCCAACTGATTGAGCTCGCTTAGCAGCATTTACAAATCCGTTTACAACTTCTGTAATCTCTTCTTTTGTTGCTTCTCTTGGAGTTGGGTATGGACCTTCCCCAAAATAAAATGCTAATTGTTCCCCTTTCGGTTGAATTGAAGAAGGAGCAATTTTCTCTTTAGTAAAACGGTTTCCTTGGGAAAGGGAGCCCGAATGCTGTATTTGCATAAAGATTTTCGCCCCCGCTTGATGAACAGATTCTACAATTTTCTTCCATGCTTGGGCTTGTTCATTATAAGCGATACCAGGTTGATCAAAATATGTTTGGCTATATTTGTCATCAATGTAAGTTCCCTCTGCAATGATTAACCCAAATCCGCCTTGAGCAAAAGATGTGTAGTACGATACCATTTGGTCAGTTACTAATCCTTCAGAAGTTGCGCTGATGCGTGTCATTGGTGCAACCCCTACTCGATTATCTAATGTTGTATTCCCTAATGTAACGGTCTCAAATAACGATTTTGTGTTTGTCATTGTCAAAACTCCTTCTTTTATAACAATAGTATTTAATTAACATCCTTCAATACCCACACCATTCTCTCAGGGATATCTTGTTTTTGTCTGCTGATCTCGTTATCAAGGTGGAAACTAATCAAATTAAACAGATTTTTGTATCTGTGTACTGCTTTATTGTAGGTCAACTATTCAATTTAGTAAAATAGATATAAATGAACATTTAATTCACTAAAACTGATAGATAGGGTGTAATATCATGGAGCTTCGTCATTTAATAACTTTTAAGACAATTGTGGAGAAAGGAGGATTTAAAAAAGCGGCTGAACATCTTGGTTATGCCCAATCCTCTGTAACAGCCCATATTAAAGAATTGGAAGAAGAGGCTGGAAAGCCATTATTTGACCGTTTAGGAAAAAAAGTTGTTTTAACCCAATTTGGTCATCATTTTCTTCCTTATGCTGTGAAGATTATCGACCTATATTCACAAGCATTAAATACAAATGAAGAACCAACAGGTGATCTAACTATAGGGATTTCAGAATCACTTACTATCGGTCGGATTCCACCTATTCTTCTCGAATATAAAAGGTCTTACCCAAAAGTTAATCTTTCACTCAAATCAGTAGAAAATTATCAGGTTGCATCAAGTCTTCAAAACGGGGACATTGATTTAGCTTTATTATTAGAAAAAGATGATTGGTCTCTTCCGGAGCTTAACTGTGAAATTTTAAAGAGAGAAAGAATGGTTTTAATAAGCCCGCCACAGCATGAAAACACAAGAACAGTTTTATATACGGAACGGTCCTGCAGTTATAAGTCTGTTTTTGATCACTATATCAATTTTAAACAAATGGATGTAAAAGAAAGTTTAGATTTCCAGAGTATAGAAGCCATTAAACAATGTGTTAGAAGTGGCTTGGGTATTTCATTGGTACCATATTTTTCAGTGAAAGAAGAATTAGAAAGTCAGAAATTGCATGGGGAGGAAGTAGAGCCAGAGCATCCAGCTATTTCAACTTTTCTTGCTTATCATAAGGACAAGTGGCTGTCTCCATCCATCAATCGTATGATTGCTTTGATAAAGGAACAGTCAAAAAATTGGGATTAAAAGCGAAAGGAGGGCAAGCTTTGATCAAAACCTGCCCTCCTTTATTTAATTTGATATTCACATGTCTAAATCTGTAAATGCATAAGGCAATAATTCCCTTAAGGTCAATTCTAATATATCTTTCTTCTCATTTGTTAAATAAACGGGCATTTCAGGTAAACAGAATTCAGCTAAAACTTGTCTGCAAATACTACAAGGTGGAAGAAAATCTACGGTATCCCCTGCGACAGCTATAGCCTGGAAATCGCCTTTTTTGTAACCATTTGCTACTGCTGTAAAAATAGCTGTTCTTTCAGCACAATTTGTTGCACCTAATGAAACATTTTCTACGTTTACTCCATTAATAACAGTACCATCTTTTAGTAATAACGCCACTCCAACTGGAAATTTGGAATAAGGTACATAGGCTCTTTCCTTCATCTTACGTGCACTTTCCATTAATTGCTCTTTATTCATATGATCCATCCCTTTCAAAGAAGAATGAACTTTTCAAAGTCCCCTTAATGCCAACCTTTGATTGGCAGGATTTTTATATTATTATTTTTCGGAAAATTTGTCAATATCAACAAATCACTTGCATACAAATTACTTGAGCACAAATTATTTTTGATTTACAATCTAACTATATTGAAAATTCTAATAATAATGGAGGGACCATGGAAAAACCTGATATCTGTATTCATTTTCTTTTAAGTAAAGCTTTGCAAAGTGTGAATCAAGTGAGTAAATCCAAACTATCCTCGTGTGGTGTGACTCCCGTCCAATATGCGCTTCTTCGTCAATTATGGAAAAAGGATGGACAGTTTGGTTATGAATTAGCTGAAAAAATTCTTCTCGACAGTGCAACGATAACAGGTATCATTGACCGCTTGGAACAAAACGGGTTTATTGAGAGAAGAGTTGATCACAATGATCGCCGGAACAAGATCATTTTTCTTACAGAGAAGGGAAGATCTATGGAGGTTCCATTATGTAAAAGGATGGATGAGATGAATAAAGAAGTAATGTCAGATTTTGATGATGAGGAGAAACGACGATTTAAGAAAATGCTTTTTGACATTGGAATAAGTACAAGAATAAAAGAGTCTAATTGGGATTAATATTTTGCTTGATATTTTCAGGTGGTATTTTTTGCCGATTTATTAAAGGTTACCAAAGTAAACTTATAAAAAAAGGGAATTCAACTGGCTTGGTAGAATGTCATGTATATGATAAAAAAGGAAGCCTTGTTGCTCACTCAACTAGTACGTGTATGATTCTAAAAGGAAATGCTGACGGTAAAAGGGTCAAATCATAGGGCCTTTAAAAAAATATTAAATTGAATGGAGGAACAACAAATGTCAAAAATTCCGTCAATACTTCAGAATTTGCGTATCCCTGTAATCGGGGCACCAATGTTTATTATTAGTAATCCTAAGCTAGTGATTGAACAATGTAAGGCGGGGATCGTTGGATCAATGCCTGCACTGAATGCAAGACCCGCATCCTTACTTGATGAATGGTTGGCTGAAATCACAGAGGAGCTCGCAGCTTATAACGCAAAAAATCCAGATCGTCCCGCTGCGCCATTTGCCATTAATCAAATTGTTCACAAGTCAAATGAACGGTTAGAGCACGACATGGAAATGTGTGTGAAGTACAAAGTCCCCATTATTATTTCGTCTTTAGGTGCCCGTGAGGAGATATTTGATACAGCACATAGCTACGGTGGAATTGTTCTGCACGATATAATCAATAACACTTTTGCACACAAGGCAATTGATAAAGGGGCAGATGGCTTAATTGCTGTTGCGGCTGGAGCTGGCGGCCATGCTGGAGTGAAGAGCCCTTTTGCTTTGATTCAAGAAATCCGCCAGTGGTTTGACGGTCCTCTTGCTTTGTCTGGATCGATTGCTACAGGAAGTTCAATTTTGGCTGCCCAAGCGATGGGAGCTGATTTTGCCTATATTGGCTCAGCGTTCATTGCTACACATGAAGCCCGTGCTTCTGATGAGTATAAGCAGGCAATCGTTGACTGTACGTCTGATGATATTGTTTATAGCAGTCTTTTCACTGGTGTACATGGAAATTATCTGAAACCATCCATTCGATCTGCTGGATTGGATCCTGATAATCTTCCCGAAAGTGATCCATCCAAGATGAATTTTGGAGAAGGGACCGTTAGAGCATGGAAGGATATTTGGGGGAGCGGTCAAGGCATTGGTGAGATTAAAGAGGTTACTAGTGCAACAGAATTTGTAGACAAACTTTATAAAGAATATGTTGAAGCAAGAGACAGTCTATTCAGCCGTAGTGTAGCTAGAAAGGCCTGAATCAAAAAACTCGTCCCATTTAAATGGTGTGCCTGCCTCCACCCGAATCTTGTCAAATGATAGGGAAAATTATTAATCGTTTAAAAAATTCACTAAATAGCCGCAAAATAGATTAAAATAGATGAAAACTATCATTTTTAGGAGGTATTCACTATCATGAGAGTCGCAATTGCACAATTATCCACCAGTGCTGATAAGGCCGCTAATTTAGAGAAGGCGATTCAATACATTGCGAAAGCTAAAAGTAAAGGCGCAGATTTTGTCATTATTCCGGAATTTTATATGGCACTTGCCACCCCAAAGTCTGGTGTTTTGCCAGTTGAGGTAGCGGAACCGCTAGATGGTCCGTTTGTTTCCGGCCTTGCACAGGCTGCACGTGAAAACGAAATCTATGTCGTTTGCGGTATGTATGAACCAAAAGCGGATGATCAAAAACGCGCCTATAACACAACCGTGTTTATTAACCGTTCAGGCGAGCTCATCCATTCTTATCGAAAAACACATTTATATGATGCTTTTAGCTATAAAGAGTCGGATACAATTATTCCGGGTGATAATCAATATAAAGTAGTAGAAACAGAGTTTGGAAAAATTGGCTTAATGGTGTGCTATGAATTACGATTCCCAGAGATTGCAAGACAATTTGCGCTTCAGGGAGCGGATGTCCTGTTTGTTCCTGCCGGATGGGTAGCTGGTCCGATGAAAGAGGAGCATTGGCAGACGCTGATTCGCGCACGGGCGATTGAAAATACGATGTTCGTTTGCGGTGCCGACCTTGTTGGCGATATTTTTTCAGGTCGCAGTCTGATTGTTGATCCGATGGGAATGACCCTAGCCAGCGCCGGTGAGGAAGAAACGCTATTTTTCGCTGATATTGATTTAGACCGGATTCGCCGTGTGCGGGAAAAACTGCCAAGCGTAAGAGACCGAAAACCGGAATTTTACTGCTAAAGCGGTGTTTGCCACACCCCGATGTAATAGCGGAGACCACTCGTGACCGCTTAGGTCGTGGAACAACGTATAACATTATGCAAATAAATGACCATTCCTATTCTAATTCGTAGGAATGGTCCAAAACGAATTTTTTGAATTTTTCAGTTGCGGGTGATAAATATCTTCCCTCTACCCAAGCCATTCCGATTGTCCGTCGGCACTGTGGACTTTTGACAGGTATTTGTGATATTTTACTTTGGTCTGTTCCCTTTAAATTTGGCAGAATTGAAATTCCTAGTCCAGCTCCGACAAGCGCTGCAACTGTGTCTGCTTCCTCTCCTTCAAATGTAATCTTAGGTGTAATGCCTGCTTCTTTAAACAATAACTCGACGGTGATACGAAGAGAGAACCCCTCTTTTAAATGAATAAATGATTCATCCGCAATTTCTTCTAACGTAATATTTTTACGATTAGCGTATTTGTGGCCTTTGGGTACAGTAACAAAAAGTTCTTCATTCCAAAGCTGCCTCCATACAATTGGCGTTTTAATCCCCAGTGGAGCAATTAGACAAAGATCCAATTTCCCTAATTGCAATTGATCAATTAGATTATGGGAGGGACCTTGTGCGAGTTGAAAATTAATTTTTGGATAATATGTACGAAAAGAAGCAAGTAAATCAGGTATATGACTTGTACTCAAAGTGTGCAGAAATCCAAGCGACACTTCCCCTTTATCTGGATCAAGTAATTCTTTAATTTCTTGTTTACCCTCTTCGAATTCCTTCATCATATTATCAACATGCTTTAAAAAGATATGCCCATATTTATTTAATCGAATGGAACGTCCCTGACGTTCAAATAAAGGCACTCCTATTTCATCCTCAAATCGGGCGATTGACCGGCTAAGGGCTGATTGAGAAATGGATAGAGTTTCTGCAGCGTGCGTCACGTGTTGCATTCGTGCTAGTGTTTGAAAATATTCGAACTGTTGCCATTCCATTGTATAACACCCTTTCTAGTTTATTCATTACATATATGCATTAAAACCATTGATATAATGAATTATACAACATATAAAATCGGTGGTACGATAAAAATAGGAAACTTAGAGATATGCTCAAAAAAACATCATTTTTAAGGATGATTTATTATGCATCAAATGGAAAGTCACACGAATTGGGCGATTGTATTATGAGTTACATTCAACAAGGTACGACGCTTTTTCGCAAAACCAGTTTTGCTTTCTTTGCTGCTGGTTTCAATACATTCGCTATTCTTTACTGCGTACAGCCGTTAATGCCAGAGTTCACAAGAGAATTCAACATTAATCCAACAACTGCAAGCCTGTCCCTCTCAATAACTACAATGGTGCTTGCCATCAGCATGCTGATTATTGGTTCTTTGTCAGAAGTATGGGGACGTAAACCAATCATGGTCATTTCCATGCTCGCAGCTTCTGTGCTTTGTATTCTTACAGCATTCAGTCCTAATTTTCATTTTCTACTGGGATTACGGACTATTGAAGGAATTTTATTGGCAGGTCTGCCCTCCATTGCAATGGCTTATCTTGGAGAAGAAATTGAACCGAAGAGTCTTGGAATGGCTATGGGTCTATATATATGTGGGAATGCAATTGGTGGTGTTTTTGGCAGAGTTTTCGCAGGTATGTTGAGCGACTATTTCGGTTGGCAAATAGCAATAGGAGGAATTGGTCTCATCAGTTTAGCGGCTACTCTGATTTTTTGGCATAGTTTGCCACCCTCACGAAATTTCAAAGCTCGTCAATTAGAAGTTGGTAAGTTAAGTAAATCATTAATTGACCATCTGAAAGATCCAGCTCTAGTTTGTTTATTTGTCATGGGATTTTTACTTTTAGGGAGTAATGTATCATTGTTCAATTATATTACTTTCATATTACTCGAAAAACCATATTCGCTAAGTCAAACATTTGTAAGTTGGATATTTTTAATTTTGATCATTGGAATGTTTAGCTCTGTCTGGACTGGAAAATTAGTAGAACGCCATGGTAAGCAAAAAATATTATTCATAAGCTTATTCATTGCTTTAATCGGCGTCTGTGTGACTTTGGATTCTCATTTATTTATTAAAATACTTGGACTTGGATTATTTACCTATGGCTTCTTTGGGAGTCATTCGATTGTAAGCAGCTGGGTCGGACAACGTGCTACACAAAACAAAGCCCAAGCCTCTTCATTATATTTATTTCTTTACTATACTGGTTCAAGTGTAGGTGGAACGCTCGGAGGTGTATTTTGGTCAATATTCGGATGGGGAGGAGTAATTAGCATGAACATTGGCTTCCTCATCATTAGTTTAATACTTTGGGCGTTGGTGTCAAAAATTGTACAGAATTCGAAGAAAGTTAGAATAGAGGTAATCTGAAAAAGGGGGAAAACACGTAAATACTTCATTAACAACTAAGGAGTACGGTGAATTAATAAAGATTGGTTGTACTAATAAAATATGATAGTTCCAATAATCTGTTGCGATTACTTAATATAGTAATCGCTTTTTTATTGTTTTCACTCAGTAGTTTATTGGAGTGAGAGTGAAACCCTTATATTAAAAGAACGTATAAGTAAATTAAGTTGAAATGCCAATTTTAAATTAGCCAGCTTTCAGTAAATCTGAAGGCTGTTTGTTTTTTTATATACTCATTTCAAAAGTCATGGTTTTTGAAAGGTGTTAATTAATGAAAAATGGTAATAATGTCATATTTTACAAAAACCTTCGCTTTTGAAAGGGATTCTATTTGTTTTGTTGTATATTAATCAATTAATAGTCAATGTGAATCAAATAATATATCAACATGGAAGAAATGGAGGAAAACTTATATGTTTATGAATTGGAAAAGAGTTTTATT
This sequence comes from Cytobacillus depressus, assembly GCF_008923245.1. Taxonomy (GTDB): domain Bacteria; phylum Bacillota; class Bacilli; order Bacillales; family Cytobacillaceae; genus Cytobacillus; species Cytobacillus depressus. Next base: position 289,882 of record NZ_WBOS01000005.1, on the reverse strand, counting down.
GGCTGGAATAATCAGCTTATCCTTAGTAGGTACAGGTTATGTCGGTCACGACCTACTTTCCACATCAAATGTATCGGCAGAATCGGCATCGGCAAATGCACCGGGTCATCAGAAGAAAGCTCTGGCTTCCCAGTTAGATGAAATTATCAAGAGAGGATACATTCGGGTAGGTATGACCGGGGATTATAAACCTTTTACATATCTGAACCCTGAAACAAATGAGTACGAAGGCTATGACGTGGACGCTGCCAAAGAACTCGGTAAAGACCTCGGTGTGGAAGTGAGATTTGTTGAAACAACATGGCCGGACATGATGAAAGATCTACAAGCGGATAAATTTGATATCGCTGTCGGCGGTGTCACCCGTAATACGGCAAGACAAAAAACCGCCTATGTATCTCAAGGCTACGTTACATTCGGTAAGGTGCCCTTGATACGTGCAGAAGACAAAGATAAATACTTTACAATAGAAGACATCAACAAGCCTACTGTACGCGTCGGTGTCAATCCGGGAGGAACAAACGAATTATTTGTCCGTCAGTATCTGAGTAATGCCAACGTAACGGTTGTTCAAAACAACCTGGATATTCCGCACCTAGTTGCGGACGGAACTTATGACGTTATGATAACAGATACTGTGGAAGCCATGACGTATGCTAAAGCCGATCAAAGACTATATGCTGCTTTGACTGACAAACCTTTCACCAAAAGTGAAAAAGGCTATATGATCCCCCGCGGTGATTTCATATATGCCAGCTATCTTGAAATGTGGATGGATGAAATGAAGTTGCAGGGCAAATTCGACGATCTTTACAGAAAGTGGATAGAATAGAAGGCTTGAGATCCATAGATGTACATCAGTGAAAATAAGCTTCCCGCTGAGACCGCCCTAGCAGTTCATGGGGAGCTTTTTTTATTGATTAGCAAACTATAAATTTGCATGTTTTGAATCTAAAATATCTTGATATAAAGGATTTTAATATGTGTGAATGATGAGGGAAAATGGTGAAATACAATAAAGTGGATGGTTGAATTTATTTAAAAATGGATGGGTACAAACGTTATCATTTATTTTATAGTGATTATTTAGATGAAATATTATATTTGGGCATTTTGATAAACTTTTATAAAAAATAAAGTAAAAAGGTGGCCTAGGAAAATGTTGATTGCTTCTGTCGTCATTATTTCAATACTGGCTGGGGTTGGGACAATACTTGTAGTAAATAAAGGAGACAAAAATTACAGTGGTTCCACTAAAAAAAATACGACAAACTTAACATTCATATATGCTATCGTTATTCTATTGTCTTTTATTGCACTTGGTGTATATATTAGTTTTTAAATTTAGTAGAAATTAACGCAAATAACCTATTGGTCGTGATGATTCAATAGGTTATTTATTTGTATTTAAGAAAAAAGTAAGGGAAATTGGGTTACAATATTTAAAACAAGTTTTTAAAAAGGAATGCTTATTAATGGACTGGAACATTGATCGAAAAGCTAATAAACCAATTTATAAACAAATTGCTGAGTATATTGAAAATGGCATTGCTGATGGAACCTTTCCACCAGATAAACCGCTGCCCTCTGAAAGGTACTTAGCTAATGAGCTAAATATAAATAGGAGTACTGTTGTAGCTGCATATGATGAGCTTGAATCGAATGGTCTGATTCAACGAAATCGTGGAAGTGGTACGACTATAAGTAAAGATATATGGGGGATAACTAAAAAGCGGCTACCTAGTTGGAATAGATACATTGAAGCAGGTTCATTTTTACCTAATCTACCGGTCGCGCAAAGAATACGTAAAGAGTTGGAAGAGCAAAAATTAATTAATTTAGCCAGTGGTGAATTATCGGAGGATCTCTTTCCGAAGAACGCATTAAGAGAAATTACTTCCACTCGGTCTTTTATCGGCAGGCTAGGTTATGATCATCCACAGGGGAGTGCAGTATTAAGGGATACCATTACAAATCATGTGAAGGAGTTTCGAAATATTGAAGCAAATCCCTCATCAATTCTAATTACTTCTGGAGCTCAGCAAGCTTTACACCTAGTTATTCAATGCTTATTAAAGCCTGGTGATTCAGTAGTGATTGAAGATCCATCCTATCATTATAATCTCCCAATATTTAAATCAGCAGGTTTAAAAATTTTCTATTTACCTGTAAATGATAATGGTGTAAATCCAAATGAGTTACTGGAATTACATAAAAAACATCGTATAAGAATGATATTTTTAAATCCAGCTTTTCAAAATCCAACAGGCACTTTGCTAAAAGAGAGCCAGCAGAAAGCCATTTTAGAAATATCATCAGAACTTGGAATTCCTGTAGTGGAGGACGATCCGTATAGTTTAACGTCTTTTAAAGGAGAAGAAGTGTCAACATTAAAATCCCTGGATAAGCACGGGAATGTCTTATACATTAGCTCTTTATCGAAGATTGTTGCTTCAGGATTAAGAATTGGTTGGATTATAGGGCCAAGATCGGTAATAGAGAGATTATCTGATGCCAAACAACAAATTGATTTTGGGCATGCTAGCTTTACCCAATGGATCGCTAACGACTTTTTAGAATCAGAGCAATTCCATTCTCATATCAAGAAATTAGTGAAGGAATTAGAAAAGCGGCGCAATCAAATTGTATCAAGTTTTAATCATTTTCTAAAAGATCAAGTGGAGTTTACGATTCCTCAAGGTGGAATCCATATTTGGTGCAAATTAAAAAGAGATGTAGATGAAATGAAACTATTGGAAAACTCCATAAAGCGAGGAGTTATCTATGTTCCTGGGTCCATGATGGGATCCAAAAAATGTTATGCACGTTTCACTTTTGCTAGAGAGAATGAAGAGACCATAAATGAAGGAATAAAACGGTTTGCGGAGGCACTTAACGCAACGAGATAAAAAAGAGAGTCATGATTTCATTTATGGTTCTTTTTTTATTTTAGGCTGTGCTCATATACAATGTTGAATTTAGCCTTATGTGTATGGCGTGAACGGGTTTTATTCGGTATGAGTAATGTAGCGAACCTATACACATAGGGCGGTGTAAGAATCAACAGTTCTCTTAAATATGTACTTCAAGCCTTTTTATTTATCGCAGATTAACGGGCAGTAAGACTCCCACCTCATAACTTTAGGAGAATCAGAGAAGTTTAGGTGGGAGATCAACTGCCCGTAAAGGCCCGATAAGTTCAACTAACATTCAGTGGGGGATGAAGGAAAACCCCCACTGAATGAAGTTTCACTTTATACTATTTGAAATAGTAAACTTTTGTAGATACTCAGATCTAAGACTATAAGAAGCAACTTTCTTCTTCCACTGTTTGACTACGTCAACGTGGTCATCGTAACTATAAATAAAGAAATTCATTTCTTTTTTTCGACTTTTTACGTTGATGACAAATGGAATAACATTAGTCTCTGGATGTAAAAACAATTTTTCATTACCTGGAAATATATGATTACTCTCTAAAAATTGAGCTTCATTAAAGTAGTCATTAAATCTAATTTTTTCTTCCTCTTCTAAGCGCGTTCCGTTAAATGTTACAGTAATATCTTTTGAATCAAGTTTTGGATGAAGTGCAAATTTACTTAAAACCCATCCCACAAGTGCACTTGGGGGACACGTTGCAAATGTTAAAATTGTTCCAATTACTATAACAACAGCAATAGTCGTCCAAGTCAATTCATATCAACTCCTTAATTTAATAGACGGTAGTTAAACAAATAATAAATAGGCATCCCTTAACCACTTCCCCATCGCACTATCATAGATGAAAATTCATTAGAAATAACCATCCAATCCTCAATTTTTTTCCTCACCCACTTCGTGGCGTGAATTGGATGAGGAAAAAAGTATTGAAGTGGATGATTAAAAAATATTTATATTCATTATGATAGAAAAGTGGGTTACTCTGTAAATCACATTCATAGGTACTAGTTCTTCCGTAAAGATATTTGGAATATAGTTAGATAGATTATTGCAATCTATCGGAAAAATTAACTAAAGACTCTGAATCTAAATGGAGGTCATTTTAATGGCAAATGTGAATCAAAGTGTAAGGGTTGCGGTTATTCAAGCTGCATCAATTATTATGGACCGTGATGCCACCATAGATAAAGCAGTTAGTTTAATAAAACAAGCAGGCGAAAAGGGTGCGCAAATTGTTGTTTTTCCAGAGGCTTTTATTCCGGCATATCCTAGAGGATTATCCTTTGGCACTGTCATAGGAAGCCGTACGGACGATGGAAGGAAAGATTGGTATCGATATTGGGAGAACTCGATTCCTGTTCCTGGTGAAGCAACGGAACAACTTGGTGAAGCCGCACGTGAAGCAGGGGTATACCTTATAATGGGTGTAATCGAACGAGATAGCGAATACAGCGGTGGTACACTTTACTGTACAGTTATTTTTATTGGGCCGGATGGTTCCCTTTTGGGGAAACACCGCAAATTAAAACCAACTGCAGCGGAGCGGATTGTTTGGGGGGAAGGCGATGGCAGCACCTTACCTATTTTTGATACTCCGTATGGAAAAATTGGCGCACTGATTTGCTGGGAAAACTATATGCCTTTAGCCAGGGCGGCAATGTATGCACAAGGTGTTCAGCTTTATATTGCACCTACCGCTGATGCGAGGGAATCATGGCAGTCGACCATTCGGCATATTGCAATGGAAGGTAGATGCTTTGTTTTATCCTCTAATCAATATGTAACGAAGGATATGTACCCTGAAGATTTAGCGTGTTATGATGACCTGGTCTCAGCTCCAGATGTGATGTGTAACGGTGGTAGTGCCATCGTTGGGCCACTTGGTGAATATGTTGCTGAACCTGTTTGGGGAAAAGAAGAAATGATTATTGCGGATCTTGATATGAGACAAATAGCCTCTAGTCAATTTGACTTCGATCCAGTGGGGCATTATTCAAGGCCGGATGTTTTTAAATTGTTCATAAACAAAGAAAAGCAGGAGAATATCATTTGGAGTGAGCTAACTAGTCAGTGTTCAACAAATAGCTAATGATAAATAGACAGCTTTCAGTAAATCTGAAGGCAGTTTTTTTTATATCCTTATAGTTTAATAAGGTGAAAAGAGGAAAGAATTGAAATAGAATAAAGATAAACTACTATTAATTGAGAAAAACGTAAATAGTTCAGTATCATAGCTTTTTATAGATATAAGTTCAATGAACACGAATAAATGAATAACATAGTAGTTGACAATATGGTATTAAAATTATAACATCGATATATTGTAAAATACCGATATATAAGTTTCATTCCGTTCTTTTAGAAAGGGGACAAAAAATGACTGAAGAACAGCAAGTAAATAATGAAAAATTAGTAGATATGTTTAAAGCATTATCAAATGCAACCAGGTTGCAAATTTTGCAGATGCTTAAAGAACCAGAAAAAAACTTTTCTCCTCAAGTCCATATCCAGAAAGGAGACAATTTCACTGGAGGGGTTTGTGTCGGAGATATTAAAGACAAGGTAGGCTTGGGCCAATCTACCACTTCTCAATACTTATCATTATTACAGAACAGCGGTCTTCTAGAAATGAAAAGAATCGGACAATGGACATATTATCGTAGAAATGAAGAGATGATTAAAGAATTGGGGAGCTTTATTGGTAAGGACCTTTAAAACGGAAGGAGGATATCATGAGTTTAGAAAAGCATGGGGCATTTAATAGGCTATATCAAAAAGGTAAAATGACACTTGGATTTTTACCACCATTTGAACCGATGACAAATGAGCTTCCAAGGATGGAGAACACTGTTGAACTGGCGAGAAAATTAGAAAAGTACGGGTTTTCAGCCATTTGGCTAAGGGATGTCACCATTCAAAACCTTGCAGCTAACGATCATGGACAAGTCTTCGATCTTTGGATTTATTTAACCTATCTTGCTGCCCATACAAAACATATTGCGCTTGGAACCGCAAGTGTCGTTCTTCCGCTCCGCCATCCCGTTCGGGTTGCAAAGGAAGTCACATCCATTGACAGGCTCTTTCCCAATCGGTTGATCATGGGAGTGGCTTCAGGGGACCGTGAAAAAGACTTCCAAGCGATTGGTGTACCGAGGGGAAACAGAGGGGATCTTTTTATTGAACATTATCAATTCCTTGAGCGGTTACTCAAGGAGGAGAATCCGACGATTCATTCACCCCTGGGTGTTGTAGATGGAGACGATATGAAGTTGATACCTAGACCTGTAACATCTATCCCAACGATGGTGACAGGATTTAGCCAGCAAACACTTGAATGGATTGCAGAGAACGGGGATGGTTGGATTCAATATCCGAGAAGTATCGAGGATCAGGCGATTTTAATTAAAGACTATCGTGCATTGACAGACATAAAGAAGCCGGGTGAATTTAAACCATTTACTCAAACATTATATATCGATTTATCTGAAAATCCAGATGAAACTCCTACGAATATTCCATTAGGTTTCCGTTTAGGGCGTAATCATCTACTTGAACTCTTATATAAATTCCAGGCAATAGGGGTTAATCATTTGGCGTTCGTACCGTATTTTGCTACACGGCCAGTTGAAGAGATGATCCAGGAAATCGGTGAGGAGATCTTACCACATTTTCCGACACACACCTTTTAAAAAGTAATAATATCGATATATCTAGATACATCAATTAATAATTTTCTTAGTTTTACCTGAGGATAAATAACTCCTTAAAGTGCTTATATCGTTAAATTGCAATTAATCAATATATTAATTCGACTTCATAACATAGGAGGAAAATGATGAAAATCAGTGTATTAGATCAAACACAGTTATTAGAAGGGATTTTAGCGGAAGAAGGTTTTGCACAATCAGTGGAGTTAGCTAAATATGTTGATAAACTTGGATACCACCGTTACTGGTTATCAGAACATCATAGTACAGATGCTTTAGCTGGTTCTTCTCCTGAAATTCTTGCGAGTCACTTGTTAGCGAAAACAGACCGTATTAAGGTAGGTACGGGAGGAGTTATGTTACCGCATTATAGTGCATACAAGGTAGCAGAGAACTTTAAGGTGATGAGTGCACTAGCTCCGGATCGTGTAGATATTGGGGTAGGGCGTGCCCCAGGAGGACATCATTTATCTAATATCGCTCTACAAGGTGAAAGGGCTAGAAATGTTGATACCTTCCCAAAACAAATTGACCAAGTGCTGGAATATCTTGAGGACAGACTATCAGAATCACACCCGTTAAGAGGTTTACTTGCTACTCCCACCATCGAGAAAAAACCGGATTTATGGATACTTGGTACAAGTAATTCCTCTGCTTTTTTAGCAGCAGAAAAAGGACTACCTTACGCTTTTGCTCAGTTTATTAATTATCAACCTGGTGGAATGGATCAAGCTTTAAAACTTTACGTCGATCACTTCAGGCCATCCGTATATCTAGATAAACCACAAGTAATGGTTACAATGAAAGTTATTGTTGCAGATACGGATAAAGAGGCAGAAAAAATTGCTGAAACTGCTTTGAGATTTAATTATTATTTACATCGTGGTCAGCTTACGCGTCTAGTTGCTCCAGAAATCGCACTAACACATGTAAGAACCCCCTCCGAAATACAAGAAATCGAAGCTGTAAAGGAAACGTATATCATTGGGTCAAAAGAAACAGTCGCTAAAAAAATCAAAGACTTGACTACAAGATTGCCAATTGATGAATTAATGGCCATCACACCTATCTATGATTTTGAAAAAAGAAAACGTTCTTTTGAACTTTTAATGGAAGCTGTAAGTAAATAAAGATTAGACAGAGGTATGAGTTAATCTTCGGATATTTTTTATCAGCCTTTTCACATTTCTACCATTTCACAATTGGGGCGCATTTCTGGTGCAAGAAATGCGCTCCTCTTGATAAAATGGCTAATGATGTTATTAAGTTTATGGGGGACAGGATATCGATGAATTGTAAAATATAGTTATAAAATTAACTAAGATACTGTTTTAATATCTCCAATCCCATTTTTAACTCTTCTAACGAGTTAGTTGAAGATAGTGCAATACGCAAATACTTATCAGTGGTGGTTTGCCCGCTAAGAAAACGATCAGAATGAAAAACTTGTATACCTTGTTTTTTTAAATCAGTTTCCAATTGTAAACTGCCGCTATGCTTTTGAATCGGAAGCCAACGATAAAAACTAAGAGGATGTCCGACATTCTTACATTGCGGAAAATATTTAATAAATAGATCATTTGCATCCTGTGCAAGCTGTTTCTTTTGCGAAACAATTTCATGAGCTTTCCCTGATAAGATAATCTCGGTGATAACCTCTGCATCAAAAGAAGAGGTTTTTACATTGATGTTAAAAATAGCCTGCGAAATTTTCTCACGGAATGCATCCCCATAGACCATGTAGGCAACTCTTAATCCGGAACAGATGGACTTAGATGTGCCGCAAATATAAACGCTCTGTTCCGGAAGTAAATTGAACATTGGCTGCTCGTATTCCGGTATAATCCCTGCAGTTAGAAACGCATGAATGTCATCCTCAATCAAAATCAATCGATGCTTATGGATGACCGCAGCTAATTCTTGCTTGCGAAATTTTGGAATCATGACTGTAGTTGGATTACTGCAAGAGGGCATAAGGAAAATGCCGTGAATATTTATTTGGCTGCACTGCTTTTCAAGCTCGTCTGGCAGCATCCCAAACTGGTCTCCGATAATAGGAACTAACTGAATATGGAACATTTTTGCTAACTGGATAAAATTTGAGTATGTGTATAGATCAGTTGCAATTTTATTACCAGGCTCGAACAAAGCAGTTAATGCAATGGCCAACGCATTTTGTGCACCGGAAACAATTGCTATATTCTCTTGGGCTGCATGAACGCCGAAAGATTCCATCCAGTTTAGTCCTGCTGCTTTTTGATGGGGAATCCCGGTTGGGTCATTGTAATTTAATAGTTGCTCCAAATAACTTTTATCCACAACCTTTTGAATAACCTTGGCTACAATATCATTGGATTGCTCAAAAGAAGCTACAAAACCAAGATCAATACAATTTGTGAATTTATCTTTGGAAATAGTTATCGATCGAGAGGCATTAGGGGAGACAAATGTTCCGCTTCCGGTGACTCCATAAATTAATCCTTTCATCTCACATAGTTTGTAGGCGCGAGTTATCGTCGTAAAGTTCAAGTCTAGGAAATCTGCTAATTCCCGTTGCGGAGGTAATTTTGTCCCCGGTGCTAAAAAGCCATTTATTATATCCTGCTCAAGTAGGGATGCTATAGAAGAATAATAAGGACGGTTTAGTGCTTGCTTATCAGGCTTCCAAGACATTGGGTAATGATCAAATGAATTTACTGGCATACTACACCTCTACTATCGTATTCCATACAATCGTATCATTTATTGTATGGTTATCAAAAGGTCGTAATACAGTAAAAAAAAATCAACTGGAACCCAACTGGAGTTAATACTAAAGATTGCATTAGATAAGAATATTACACATTTATCTCCCCATTTTGAAATGAGGGGATTTTTTCTTCCTCGAGAAAAGTGTAATCCATACATTTATTTTATTCATTGTATGTATTCATTGTGCTATTAATAGAATTACGCTAACCATTTAGGATGTGAATCTTATGGAAAAAAGAAACCAAATAGGAGACGCTTTTCTTACAGCTTTTCCGTACACAGTCCCCATTTTTGCAGGCTTTTTATTTTTGGGAATTGCTTATGGAATCTATATGAATTCATTAGGATTCAGTGCCATTTACCCAATTATGATGAGTTTAACTATATTTGCCGGATCAATGGAGTTTGTGGCAGCCAATTTGTTGCTAGCGTCGTTCAACCCGATTAACGCCCTGTTTCTAACTTTAATGGTGAATGCACGCCATTTGTTTTATGGCATTTCCATGCTAGGTAAGTATGGGGGAATTGGTAAGAAAAAATTTTATCTAATTTATGGACTATGCGATGAGTCTTTTTCTATCAATTACTCAGCTGATGTTCCGAAGAATGTAGATAAGGGCTGGTTTATGTTTTTTGTGACAATACTCAATCATTCATATTGGGTCATAGGATCAGCAATTGGCGGCGTTTTTGGATCTCTTGTCAAGTTCAACACGGAAGGGCTCGATTTTGTTATGACTGCGCTCTTTGTTTTTATTTTCATTGAACAGTGGATGAAAGAGAAAAAGCACTATAGTGCTCTCGCAGGTCTTGGTCTTTCAACTATCTGCCTAATTATTTTTGGTGGAAATCACTTCATTATTCCAGCTATGATTACCATACTGGGGGTACTCTCTGTTCTTAGAAAGCCCTTGGAGAAAGTTGAGGTTAATACGATATGACAATGACATTAACGCAACAGATGATTACGATTTCTATGGTTGTTTTAGGTACAATGGTTACAAGGTTTCTTCCATTCATCGTTTTCCCATCAGGTAAATCCACACCTAAGTTTGTACAGTATCTAGGAAAAGTACTGCCACCGGCGGTTATTGGTCTTTTGGTCATTTATTGTTTTAAAGACGTCAGTTTATTATCTGGAAGTCACGGTATTCCTGAATTGAGTGCGGTAGCAGTAGTTGCCCTGCTGCATTTTTGGAAGAAAAGGATGTTGCTCTCTATAGCAGGAGGGACAATTATCTATATGATTTTAGTGCAATTAGTTTTTTAATACCATTGATGAAGATAAATATTCAAAGGGGTAGGTAAAAGTGAGGAAGAAAATTGATGAGCTGCATATTCATGAGAAGCACTACGAACAAATTTACGATCAAGTAAAAAACGATCCATATGCTCAGTCTTTAGGCATTCAGCTAACAAAATTTGAGGCTGGTTTTGCGAAAGCAATGCTGGAGGTGCAAGGCCATATGGTCAATGCATATGGAACGGTTCACGGGGCAGTTATTTATGCGTTAGCAGACCATGCATTCTCCGTAGCTTGCAATGCATATGGAAAAACATCTTTAGGACTTTCGACAACGATTCAGTTTATGGAATCAGCGAAACCCGGAGACAAGATCGTCGCACGTGCAACAGAAGTTAAACGAAACTACCGTACAGGGTTCTATCGAATCGATGTCTTTCATGGAGAAAATCTAATCGCATCGATGGAGGCAGTATCTTATCGTAAAGATCATTATTTCATTGAACTTGATAAAGAAGATTTGTAGATTATTAAAGTCCTTTATATTCAACAATCCGTGCGCATTTTATAGTTGGAAAATAATATAATCACTAAGGGTTATGTCCTAATTTTGAAAAAAGAAGTCTAATTAAAAATCAATTAGACTCCTATATATTGAATTCGTTATTATTTGATCGGAACCCATATTTCGCAAGAGGGATTCGGATAAGAGCCAATATAGACTTCAAGTGATGGGATTTCGGCATATTCATAGCCATTGGATGGGAACCATTCCGAAAAAATTTGTTTCCACGTATTTACGATGGCCTCTGGGATTGGGCCTTGAACCTCAAATACAGCCCATTTTGCTGCAGAGATATTTAAGCTGGAAAAACCATCGGGTACATCCCCATCGTGTGCTGCTGCGATCCAATAGTCCATAAAATTTTCTGTTTCTTTATTATTATCTGTGATTCCTAATAAGCCTTTAATTTGACCATTATTTAATTGGGCCAATGAATCAATCGTTCCATCGCTATTGGCTCTACTCCAGAGCTTTGGGATAACGGCATCTGTATCCTTAGTAGCACATGCAAATGTTTCTTTAATCCCAATCACCTGAAAAGCATCTTGTTCAACAATTTTATATTTCATTGGTTCTGCTCCTCTCAGATTCACCTGAATTAGTAGGCGGTTATAAGATTGTAGCTTCCCATTGCCTTTTCGTGCATCACTCGGCGTTACACCATGTTGTTTTCGAAAAGCCTTTGAGAATGATTCCGGAGTATCGTAGCCATATTTATAGGCAATATCGATTATCTTGCTATTCGTACTAGATAATTCTTGAGCTGCTAATGTTAAACGGCGGCGACGAAGATATTCTCCAACAGAAATATCGGTCAATATCATAAAAGTCCGCTGAAAATGAAAGGGAGATACATTTGCCTGTTTAGCTATATCTTCTATCGTTATATTATCCAGTAAATGCTCCTCCATAAAGTCTATTGCCTTTTGCAATGATTCAACTAATGCCATATGGAACTCAACTCCTTAATTCAATTCTAACCATGCTGTTTACATTAATCCTGTCATTTTATGCTTTGTGTGGACATAATTATTTTACATGAGAGGGAGCTGACACACCAATTAGCTTCTTAGAAATAACTTACTTTTTGATATTCTTGAATAACAGACGGTAAATCAATTAATGTTGGAGAAATTAAAGGCATGCCTCAGTTCTTCAATTATGAGGACCGTATTTTCGAAGCAAATAGATAAGGGGGGAGTCAATATGCTAATAAAGCCAAGAAGATTGCAGTCAGGAGACCTTGTTGCAACAGTCAGTCCATCTTGGGGAGGGGCTGGTAATCCAGAGATTAGATGGCGGTATGAACAAGGTGTAAGGAGATTAGAAGAAGTGTTTGGACTGAAGGTGATCCCCATGCCGAATAGTTTGAAAGGTGAAGACTATCTTTACAAAAATCCGCTAGCACGTGCCGAAGATTTGATGACAGCATTTAAGGATGAGAGGATTAAAGGAATCTTTGCCAATATTGGCGGTGAAGATAGTATTCGCTTACTTCCTTATATTGATTTTGATGTTATTCGGGAAAACCCGAAAATTTTTATGGGATACTCTGATGTGAGCGTTTCCCATTTATTCTGTCATAAAGCTGGAATTTCTTCTTTTTATGGTCCTGCCATTTTAACTGATTTTGCCGAAAATGTTGAGATGGATCCGTATACGATTGAAATGGTGAATCGCACGCTCTTTTCTAATGAGATTATTGGTGACATTCAGCCGGCTAAGGAATGGACGAGTGAGCATTTAGAATGGCTAGAAGAAAATAAGAACAAACGACGGACAATGCAGCGAAATTTAGGATATGAGGTGCTTCAAGGCTCTGGTGTAGTGCAAGGACATTTGATTGGCGGCAATATTGAAGTGCTAGAGTTTGCGAAAGGAACAGAATTGTGGCCTGATAAGAAATATTGGAACGGCAGCATTCTCTTCTTTGAAACCTCTGAAGAAAAGCCTGACCCCAATTTCATTAAGTATTGGTTGCGAAATTATGCTGTACAAGGCATTCTCCAAAAAGCGAATGGAATTATTTTTGGAAAACCGCAAGACGAGAAATATTATGATGAATATAAAGTAGAAATTCGAAAGGTCATGAAGGAATTCCAATTGGAGGATTTACCGATTCTTTATAATTTAAACTTTGGTCATACCGAACCGAAATTTATTTTGCCATACGGGGCCACAGCAGAAATAAATTGTGACAAGAAGACTTTTGCGATTTTAGAAAGTGGAGTGCAATAATTGTAGAAGAGATAAATGACTTGGAATCAATTGAAATGGTTGAACTAAACGAAGAGAATTTTGATGATAAGGTTATGGGTAAATTCATGCAGCATGTAGTTCCATTGACTGAGTGTTTAGGCGCTCAGTCTTTTTATTATAAAAATGATAATATTGTATTATACCAATAATTACAACAAGTGCTTCCCTAGGATTCAGAATGCATAAAGATAGATACCCCGTTTCCTTTCCTATGTTGATCCTTGTATTAGACTTACATTTGGTTAAAGAGCGCAAATTAATTTTTTCTTATCGAAAAAGTATCAATGATTGAATTAATAAGATTCCTTGTCTATTATATAAATGGGGTTATCATTAATTAATTAGTAATTGCTTGATTTTTTTGAGCTTTATTGAAATAGGTAGTCCACTAACATTTATAGGAGACACGTTATGAGTGAATTTATTCATTCGTTTTTACTTTTTCTGATGAATTTAGGATATTTCGGTATTGCCCTCGCATTAATGGCAGAAGTCATTCCAAGTGAGATTGTCCTTGCCTATGCTGGGTTTCTAGTATCACAGGGAGAAATCAATTTTATTGGGGCCGTTATAGCCGGTACGATCGGGGGAGTCATTGCCCAACTTTTCCTTTATTGGATAGGTAAATACGGCGGGAGACCTTTCTTGAAAAAATACGGAAAGTTTCTATTAATACGTGAAAAACATATCGATTTAGCGGAAAAATGGGTCCAAAAGTATGGAGTTGGGGTTATTTTTACTGCTCGTTTTATTCCAGTCGTTAGACATGCGATTTCAATCCCAGCAGGCATTTCTAAAATGTCATTACGAAAGTTTACGCTTTATACGACGTTAGCTGTTATTCCTTGGTCTATCTTTTTTGTTTATCTTGGACAGAAACTTGCTTCAAACTGGGAACAAATTAATGAGTTGGCCAAGCCGTATATTCAACCAGTTATCATCATTGCTATATTAGGTATCGTTGTTTATCTCCTTGTAATAACTTTGAAAAGAACTAGGCAGAAACGTTTTTAAAAACATCAAATTCTTTACGAAAATATAAAACGCTTTAGTTAGTACACCGTTCCCTTTGCGAACGGTGTTTTTGTTTATAGGGAACTTACGACTAACTTGTTTATTCAAAAGAACATTTGAATATCCTTTGACATTTTATCGCCATGTAGCATAAGCTAATATTAGTTAATCAAACGATCATTTGAATGAGGTGGACAAATGAGCCAAAAAAATATCATTTCAACTACGCATGAGTCATGTGAGACATTTTACTATGATGAAGAAAAGGTCAATCGCATCCAAAAGAGGATAGATGAAGTGAGTGGTGTAGAGTTATTATTTAAAGCATTGTCTGATTCTACTCGCATTAAAATTGCTTATGCGCTAACAATAGAGAATGAATTATGTGTTTGTGACGTCGCAAATATTATCGGATCTTCGACGGCAACAGCGAGCCATCATTTACGTTTATTACGTGATATGGGGTTAGCGAAGCATCGAAAAGAAGGAAAGCTTGTTTTTTATTCCTTAGCAGATGATCATGTGCATCAATTAGTATCGATCGCATTAATTCATTCAAAAGAAGGTGTAAGCGATGGGGAAAGCACTGGAAAATAATAAGGAAATGTACCGATTACAAGGACTTTCCTGCGTCAACTGTGCAGCGAAATTTGAGAAGAATATTCGTGAGATTCAAACGGTAAATGATGTTCAATTAAACTTTGGTGCATCAAAATTAACAATCATCGGGGAAGCGACGATTGATCAGCTTGAAAAAGCTGGAGCCTTCGATGGAATTAAGGTGGTCCCTGAGAATCAAAGAGGAAAAGAAGAAAAAGTTTCATTTTGGAAGAAGCTCGAAAATATAAATACCGTGGCTTCACTTTCTTTCCTTATTTTAGGATATGCATCCGTGTATACTTTAGGAGAGAACCACCTCGCTACTATTTTCACTTTTGCTTTATCGATTATTTTAGGCGGGTTTAATCTTTTTAAGGTAGGGTTAAAAAACCTTTCAAAGCTGCAATTTGATATAAAAACATTGATGACGATTGCGATCATTGGAGCCGCCATTATTGGAGAGTGGAGTGAAGGGGCAGTAGTTGTTTTCTTATTTGCATTAAGCGAGGCTTTAGAAAGCTATTCCATGGATAAAGCGCGAGAATCGATTCGCTCCTTAATGGATATTGCCCCGAAAACAGCTTTAGTAAGAAGAGGAAGTCAAGAGATAGAATTGGATGTTGAAGACATTACATTAGGCGATATTTTAATTATTAAGCCTGGTGAGAAGCTCGCGATGGATGGGGAAGTCGTAAAAGGGCAATCCTCGATCAATCAAGCAGCCATAACTGGCGAATCCATCCCTGTTTTAAAAGTACCCGGTGATGAAGTGTTTGCCGGCACATTAAATGAAGAAGGTTCTTTAGAAGTAAAAGTCACGAAAAGAGTGGAAGATACAACAATTGCAAAAATCATCCATTTAGTGGAAGAGGCTCAGGCAGAACGTGCTCCTTCTCAAGCATTTGTTGATAAATTTGCGAAATATTATACACCAGCTATTATGCTGATCGCTTTTTTAATCGCTATTGTTCCACCACTTTTCATGGGCGGAGACTGGTCTGAATGGATTTATCGCGGCCTGGCTGTTTTAGTTGTCGGCTGTCCATGTGCCTTAGTTATTTCTACCCCGGTAGCGATTGTCACAGCCATTGGAAACGCGGCGAAAAAAGGAGTATTAATTAAAGGCGGCATTCACTTAGAAGAAGCGGGACGTTTGAAAGTCATAGCTTTTGATAAAACCGGCACATTAACAAAAGGAACACCAGAAGTGACAGATATTAAGGTATTCAAAGGAAATGGCGAAAACGAATTATTAGGCATCTCCACGGCTATTGAGAAATTTTCACAGCATCCTTTAGCATCGGCTATTATCAGAAAAGCTGAAGAAAAGGGGATTTCCTCAAATGATTATACAGCTGAAGAATTCCAATCCATTACGGGTAAAGGAGCAAAAGCCCGAGTTCAGGATGTCGTGTATTATATTGGAAGTCCAAAGCTTTTTGCCGAGATGAACAATCTTCCCGCTTCCGTTGAAGATGAAGTAAAAGCCTTGCAAATTCAAGGAAAAACGGTCATGTTAGTGGGCACAGCAAAAGAGGTTATTGGACTAATGGCTGTCGCCGATCAAGTACGTGCCAGCAGTGCAAAAGTTATTCGAAAATTGCTTGATATTGGCATACAAAAAACGATTATGCTAACTGGAGATAATGAGGCAACAGGTCATGCCATTGCAAGACAAATCGGGGTCAGTGATGTAAAAGCCGAATTATTGCCACAAGATAAATTAGAAACGATTAAATCTTTAAAAGAGCAATATGGAAAAGTGGCCATGGTCGGAGATGGCGTCAATGATGCACCAGCCTTAGCAACCGCAACAATTGGGATTGCCATGGGCGGAGCGGGAACCGATACCGCTATCGAGACTGCTGATATTGCCTTAATGGCGGATGATTTAAATAAGCTGCCTTATACCATCCAGCTAAGCCGCCGGGCATTGAGGATTATTAAGGAAAATATTTCGTTCGCCCTCGGGCTCAAATTATTAGCGTTAATTTTAATAGTCCCGGGATGGCTAACATTATGGATGGCGATCTTTGCGGACATGGGAGCTACACTTATTGTGGTGTTAAACTCTTTGCGGCTATTGAGGGTGAAGGAGTAAATCGTTACTGTGAACTAGAAAATATTAAAGGGGCTATCCAAGTCGGTTTTTCCGCTATTGGATAGCCTTTTATATGAAAGTGTGTTTCATTTACAAAAAAACTAAAAGGGTACTGGTACGGTCAAAGCAATGGAGTTTCATTTACCCCAAGCACTAGAAAAGTACAGATACGGTCAAAGCAATTATGTTTCTTTTACCACAAATCGTAAAAGGGCATGCAAACGGTCAATGAAAGGGCATTTCATTGACCGAAACTTCAAAAAGTATTCATACATCATAAACCTATTGGGGCAAATCCTTTTTACCAGTGCAATTCATTATTTCAAATCCTCAATCGAATTAATTTCAACATAATCTGGTACAACTAATCCAAGTTTTGTCCCTTTTAGGTTCGGGCCAAGGTCGACGATATCGTTCTTATACGTATTGAAATATTCTTGGTGGGTAGTTGGCAGCCAGGCAGCAACCATGGCGTCGGCGCTGCCGTTTGCAATTCCAGCAAACATTGGGCCGACTTCAACTTGACTCATCGTTACATCGTAGCCATTTTGTTCAAGCACCTTCGCAATGACATTTGTGCTCGCTATTTCAGTATCCCAAGCTACATAAACAAGATTAATCTTTTCCCCATTCCCTGCTTGGGCACCGTTTGTCCACTTGGCAACTTTATCTGGATTGGCAGCAATCCATTTTTCAGCAGCATTAACTGGATCCGTCCCTTTTTCTATTTCGATCATTACGCTTTCTATATCATTCGTTTCCCAAAAGAATTGATCGAGGATTTTATAAGCACCAGGGGCATCGTGATCAAGCCCTTTTCTAACAATTGTATTAATATTTTCAGCTTTGCCGAAGGAACCTTTTGGATCTTTGAGATACTTCAAATCAAAAGCAGAGAACATCCAATGTGGAGACCATCCAGTGACAATGATGGGTTCCTTCTTATCAATGGCTTTCTTTAATACAGCAACCATTGCGGCTGATGAGCCTTCAACAAGCTGCCATTTTTCTAATTTGTACTCCTCTAACATTTGATGAGCCGTCTTCATCATTCCTGCCCCCGGCTCAATCCCGATAATTTTATAATCTGTTTTGGCCCCAATTCCATTTCCATTTTCATTTCCAGCAGTGCTTTTTGTAAACGATAATACGAGTGCAGTTCCTACTAATAGGACCGCTAAAATGGATAAAATAATTTTTCGGCTAACGATATTTTCATACGCCGGCTTGCGAAAGTTTTGTGAGATCCGGTCAAGAATGATGGCAATGATGACGATGGATAACCCAGCTTCAAAGCCTTGTCCCACATTAATTTGACTAACTGCTCGATATACATCTGCTCCAAGTCCTGGCGCCCCAACTAAGGAAGCTGTTACAACCATGGAGAGAGCGAGCATAATACTTTGGTTTACCCCAGCCATAATTGTCGGAGTGGCTAAAGGCAATTGGACTTTGAACAACTTTTGGCTAGGTGTAGAACCGAAAGCATCTGAAGCTTCAATTAAATCTTCAGGCACTTCCTTAATGCCAAGATTGGTCATCCGGATGGTCGGAGCAATCGCGAAAATAAAGGAAGCAATAATTCCTGGTACGACGCCAATCCCAAAAAATAGAATGGATGGAATTAAATATACAAATGCTGGCATGGTTTGCATAAAGTCTAAAATAGGTGTAATGATGTTTTGGGCATTTTTGCTTCGTGCGCACCAAATCCCCATTGGTATTCCAATGATAATAGTAAGCAAACCTGATAAAATAACGATCGCCAGTGTTTGAATACTTGATTTCCAGTATCCAAGATTAACGATTAAAAGTAAGCTAATCAGTGTAAAAACGCCTAATGGCCATCTGCTCGTATAAGCAACCAAAAGGGCTAAGATGATGATTAATACGATGGGTGGACCTGCACTTAATACATCCACAAAAATATTTAAAAGACCCTCCACCGCATGAGTTATAAATGAAAATAATCCAGCGAATGTGACTGTAATCCAATTAACGAGCGTGTCGATCCATTGTCCTAATGGGATTTTCGGCATATTCAATCACTCTCCAAATCATTCAAAGAATCTTTATTTCCAGCTAAAGCAGCGATTACAGCTCCGCGAATAACGATTCCTTTCAATCTCTTCTCTTCATCAATAACCGATAATGGCAAACTTGAAGTTGCCATATCATCCATAAAATCGACTAGCAATGCATCTTCTGAAACGGTGGGCATGTCAGTTGTCATTACTTCGGAAATGGTTTGGTTTTGATCAATTGCCTGCCGAGCTTGTTCAGCCGTTAGCACACCCAATAGCATTTGCTTTCGATCCACGATAAAGATGCTGGAATACCCTTGCTTCCTCATAATTTCCAGAGCCACCCTTGGGCCACGGTCTGGACTAATTTTCTCCGGTCGTTTCATCACATGGGATGCTGTTAATACTTTTGATAAATCGACATCCTCTACGAACTTCTCCACAAATTCATTGGCCGGATTCATCATAATTTGTTCAGGGGTTCCTAATTGAATGACACTGCCGTCTTTCATTAAAGCAATTCTGTCCCCGATCCGAAGTGCCTCATCTAAGTCATGGGTGATAAAAATAATTGTTTTCTTGTACAGCTCCTGAATTTCTAGTAATTCGTCCTGCATGTCTTTGCGAATGAGTGGATCTAAAGCACTGAAAGCTTCATCCATTAGTAAAACTTTTGTATCGCTGGCAAGAGCCCGCGCAAGCCCAACCCTTTGCTGCATTCCGCCGCTCAGTTGGGATGGAAACTGATCTTCATAGCCTTTCAATCCGACGACTTCAAGGGCTTTCAGCGCTTTTTCACGGCGCTCGTTAGGTGGAACATTCTTAATTTCGAGACCAAATTCCGCGTTTTCCAAAATCGTTTTATGCGGAAATAAGGCAAACTTTTGAAAGACCATGCTAATTTTCTTTTGTCTCACATCTCTTAGTCTTACGGCATTCATCTTAACGATATCTTCATTATCAATCAGAATTTCTCCCATTGTCGGATCGATTAGCCGATTAAACATGCGGATTAAGGTGGATTTTCCACTTCCAGATAACCCCATGATGACAAAAATTTCACCGGGATAAATTTCAAAATTGACTTTATTCACACCAACTGTCTGCCCTGTTGCTTTCAGTATTTCTTTTTTCGTTTTTCCTTGTTTTAATAAATCAATGGCAGCCTTAGGCGATTTGCCAAAAATCTTTGAGACATTTTTAACTTCTACAATAGGCTTCAATCTAAACACCTCATTCTCTAGTTGCCGATATCATATGTAGTTTTGCCGATTATTTATCGTTATATGTTGATTTTGTTTAGAAGGAAGGGATGTTGGAAAAATCGCCACGTTGAAGTGGTTTTCTCTGTTTTATCCAATCATAATCCACTTCGGAGTAACCGAAGATAAGATGGCTTGTTCATCAACACAAAGGGGTTGGTCATATGAAATGGCATAAACGAATACTTACGATGATTCAGCAGCGAAGTGAGAAGAAGGTTGCCTTATGTGTCGACACTTCCTCGAACGAAGCTCCAATTTTACTTATTAATAATATTGTCAAGCTGTTTGAACAAGTTAAACCGGATACAATTTTGGTTCAAGCAGACTTTAAAATTCGAACGATTGCACCTATAAAAAGCGATACAATTAAATACTATTCGCACGGGAAATCCTCTTATACGTTAGTGCTTGAGTGGGCGAAAGAGGAAAATATCGATACATTGTTTTATATTACAGACGTAACTGGTTTTATTTCTGATGAAATTGATCATGTCGATTTTGAATTGTTCTGGCTCGTCCCAGATGATTTTTTGCCCCAGGTCCCTTTTGGAAAGGTCATAAAGGTAGCTTAAGAGAAATCCCTCACTTCATGTGGGGGATTAATTTGTATTTTATCTATAAATTTCTTTACAAAGAACGTGTTTTAGAAGGTCCTTGCCCAAAACGTTCGTCATCAGCGCTTCATGGAACGTGTTATCCAATGTCTTCACCTAAAACCCTCGTCATGACTGCTTCATTATTTAATTTCACTTTTCTGTTTAATTTTCTCCTAATGACAAAAACTACTTTGAGAGCTAAAAGTGAAGTACAACTGGAGGAATGAAAAATGACAAATTACGATTTAATCATAAAAAATGGGCAGATCGTGACTGCAGATGCCGTTGTTCAAGGAGATGTTGCCATTAAGGATGGAAAAATCAAAGAGGTTTCAGTAGGTAAACCGATCGAGGGATCAGCAGCTAAAGAGATCAACGCGGAAGGACATCATATTCTTCCAGGGCTTATTGATACACATGTTCATTTTAATGAACCAGGCAGAACCGAGTGGGAAGGACTGGAAACAGGAAGCAGAAGCTTAGCTGCAGGCGGGGCGACAACTTTTTTTGATATGCCGCTGAACAGTACACCTCCTACCATTAATAAAGAAAACTTGGAGATAAAAAGTTCCCTTGCTGCAGAAAAGTCCATTGTGAATCCCCGTTTTTGGGGCGGGCTAGTTCCAGAAAATATTGATGATTTAAGAGGGCTTCATGAAAATGGCGTCATCGGTTTTAAGGCATTTATGTCACCAAGTGGAATTGATGATTTTAATAATGTGGATGATGAATCAATTTATAAGGGCATGAAGGAAATTGCCTCACTTGGTTCTCTTTTAGCCGTGCATGCGGAAAGTACGGTGATGTGTGATCAGCTTGCGAAGGAAAAAATAAGTCAAGGGAAAGTATCTGCAAGAGATTTTGTGGAGTCACGTCCGATTATTTCTGAAGTGGAAGCAGTGAGAAGAATCCTTTCTTATGCCGAGGTAACAGGATGTAAGCTGCATGTTGTCCATGCCAGCAGCCGCAGAGTTGTGCAGCTAATTAATGAAGCAAAGGAAAGTGGCTTAGATGTCACTGTGGAAACATGCCCACATTATTTATCATTGACGGTAAAAGATTTAGAAGAAAAAGGAGTATTGGCGAAATGTGCACCACCATTACGGGATGAAGATGAAGTAGAAAATTTATGGGCAGCTGTTGCAAACGGTGAAATTGATGTCATCGGCTCTGACCATTCACCAGCACCCGCATCCATGAAAGAGGGCAAAGGCAATATTTTTGAAGGATGGGGCGGTATTTCAGGCGCTCAGTCTAATCTAAATATTTTGTTAACCGAAGGGCATTTCAAAAGAAAAATTCCTTTAGAAAAAATTGTTGAATTAACCTCAACTAACCCGGCAAAAGTATTTAGACTTGAAAATAAGGGAACCATTGCCCCTGATTATGATGCTGATTTGACAATTGTGAACCTAAATGAAAGCTTTGAACTGAAGGCAGAAGATTTATTTTATCGTCATAAGCATTCACCGTATGTGGGCATGACATTTCAAGGCAAAGTTAAAACAACAATTGTTGGCGGGAAGGTAGTATTTGAAAATGGAGAAATAATGGGGAAATAGTAAGTGTGGGTCCTGATGTCTCCCATGGAGATCTTCGGGGCCCGGCCCAATAATAATTTGGAAGAAAGGAGTGTTTTTATGGCGCCAAAAGCTTTAGATGCGCAATTGGAGGATAATAGAAGATCTGCGATACCCTATTGGTGGAAAGCGGTTTTTGCCTTTTCTTTAGGCTGGATGTTTATCAACGCGAATAAATATTTTTTAAATCCGATTTTAGGAAATATAGGCGCAGAATATAATCTTAATAACTCCCAGCTTGGACTTGTCAACAGTATTTTCTTTCTGACTTACACAATTGCGCAAATTCCAGCAGGTGCGATTAGCGATAAAATTGGCAGAAAAAAGCTACTTGTCACGGGGTTTATTTTTTTCGGGTTATTAACTGGCATCAGCGGTGTTATGGCTAGTTTTGCAGGATTTTTAGTAGCGAGGGCGTTAGCGGGGCTTTCTTCAGCGACTTGGTATGGCCCTCAATTTGCCCTTTCCTCTGAAGCGATTCCGCAAAAATATCGAACGATCGGCAGTGCCATTATTAATAGCGGTTCAGGGATCGGGATTGCCTTTGGCTTTATCTTATCAAGCACATTAGTTTTAGATAGAGGAATGAGCTGGAGTGTCCCATTTTATATCTTTGGCGCGCTAACTGTAATTGCCGGAATATTTATTTCGATGATAGTAAAAGAAAAAAGCCGAAATGAGCCATTGGTTCCGGGGGACGCTGTAGAAGGGACGTTCAATCAAGATAGAGAGAAAGTTTCGGTAGTATCGTTACTAAAAAACCGCAATCTTTTAGTCATCTTCCTTGTCCTCTTTTGTTCGATTTACGGCTTTACCGTTATCGTTACATGGCTGCCGAAGTTTCTGGCGACTGAGCGCGGCTTCCAAGGAAGTCAAGTTGGTTTAATCTCGGCCTTAGTTCCGCTAGCTTCCATACCCGGAGCACTCATTGCCAGCTATATATCGGATCGTCTCGGAAGGAAGAAGCCTTTCGCTTTTATTCTTATTCCAATCGCCGCAGTCGCCTTATGGGCAACCGTCTATATACAGAACACAGCCTTATTGATTTTAGCCTTATTGATATACGGTTTATTTGGGAAAATTGCTCTTGATCCGATCCTTATTTCTTCAGTTTCTGAGAACGTCAGACAAACGGCCTATGGCGTGGCATTTAGCCTCTATAATTTTTTCGGCATGATCTCTTCTATTATTGCTCCTTGGTTTGTCGGCTTCCTTGCAGACAAAACAGGAAGCATGGCAGCAGGATTCTACTCAGCCGTCGTCGTTCTCGCCATTGGATTCTTTCTGATGATGTTCTTTAAAGAGGACCGGAAAGCAGCTACAGTGGGTGAATAAATAGGTATAAAATTAATGAGAGGACTGCTACCCTGTAAAATTTATGGAGAATTCACCTTTTTATTGGAAGAGTAGTCGTTTGTCTTTAATGTCACACTTTAAATAAAATTTAGTACATCACTTATATATAGTGGTGTACTTTTTGTTTATTAAAAACCAAATTAGGTTAATAAGAATGGTGCGAAACTACTATTTTTGTTAATATTTGTTGGAAAATGGCGGATTTTATTGGAAATTATCATGCTAAAGTTTTATTATAAAAGTATCAGTTTGATAAAGGCAAACTTATTGAAAGATAAGGACGCAAAGCCACGAGTCTAAGGTGATTAGCTATGATAGTCGGGTTACCAAATGATTGGATACTGTTACCTATGATAGAATAGCCTTTATCATACAAGTCCACCAATCTTTTTGGTGTGCCTTTTTTGAGATAGTTTTGGCGAAGCTTGACTATCGAATAAATGGCAAAAATAAAAAAGGAGGTGGAATGTTAATTGACTGTGTTATTTGGTACAGTTGAATACTTTAAAAGAGAAATTTACAACTATCTGAATGAGAATCAAATAAAAGAAATTAGTGAGGATTCTCTAAACGCCATTACTTCAAAACTAAAAAAAGAAATTTTATATGATTTTGTTTGCGATGAAAGAATTCGGTTAGAATGTTTAGAAAACCTTAAATATGCAATTAGTATGATAACACAAAGTAAGGAAGCGGTCTGGGTTTAGATAATTTTAGAAAGGTGGGCAGCCAAATACAATTGTTCGGCATGGGAAATATACTCTAGTATGAGTTTGAAAATCAAATTTTTATCTAATTAGGTTATACTTAAAATAGAAAAAAAGAAGAAAATATGATATGTTTTTAATTTCTATATGAATATAAAAATTGAGGTGTATAAAAATGAATAAAACAGAATTAGTGAAAGCCGTATCAACACAGACAGAGTTAACAATAAAAGATGCTGGGAATGTAGTTGATGCAATACTTGAAACAATTACTAACACACTTGCTAAAGAAGAAAGAATCCAATTAATTGGATTTGGAACGTTTGAAGTTCGTGAACGATCTGCAAGAAAAGGTCGTAATCCACAAACAGGTGAAGAAATAGAAATTGCAGCTTCTAAAGCTCCTGCCTTTAAACCGGGTAAGGAATTAAAAGAAGCGGTTAAATAAGTAGTAGTAATTGAGATTATTGTATTACAAATAAGGATAGGTTGAGTCCATTTTATTATGCTCACCTATCCTTTTGTTTTTAACCTATATAATGTGTGACATTAAATTAGGATGCATTACCAGCAAGTGTTTTAAACAACTTCTTGACTTTTAATAAAACAATAGGACAGTCCTTATTTTCATTTTATTATCAGTACGATTCTCCTGTTTTTTAACAAACATCAAGACTCAAGCTCTGCAAGTACTTCCTCAGTCGTGTGTATTCGACCCATAAGCGGAAAAATAAACTTACATGGGAATTCATGAGCTTCAATAGATGTAGCCGTCATGGCATCTGTTACAAAAATTTGATTGTAATTGAGTTGATAGGCTTCGCGTGCAGTCGTATCAACTCCAACATGGGTTGAGATTCCACCTAACACAATGGTGTCGATTCCGCGTCTGCGAAGTTGCAAATCAAGATCAGTCCCAAAGAAAGCGCCGAAATGACGCTTCGTAACGATATGGTCTGTCGGCTGCACGTTTAGTTCAGGGACAAAATCCCCCCAATTTTCCGAAAGTTTAGGAGGTAACTGTATTTCAGCATCAGGCTGCAAAGCATCTTTTCCATCCAAAAAATCGACATGTACAAATGTGATAAATGCACCTGCTCGCCGAAAAGCATCTACAAGTTGTGCTGCATGACGAACAACTGTAGACGTGTCGTGAGGAGCCCCCTTTAAAGCAGTAATCCCCTTCTGTAAATCAATGAGCACTAATGCTGTTTTTTCAGGTTGAAGTTTATTCATATAATACACTTCTTTCTTTATTATTTTTCCTACAAAACTTCAAAGAGTGATTGGCGATATAGAGTTCAAACAACTAATCCAACTGTTTTGTCGTATTTGCTTATTATTTGACAAACAAATAAATTTAACCGGAGTGAAGTAGGATATATTTGTCTGTTTGTTAGTCGTTTTTCTAAGTATGAGTTACTTTCTCCTTTAAGAAATAAAATCAAAAAATCGAAACGTTTTACATACCTTGTTTGTCTAACAGTTAGAAGAGAGGAGGGGCAGGATTGTGGCAGATATAAAGAAAGTGCAACGTGCGAAAAAGGGAAATCATAAAGTCTTTCAGGAGTTAATGGAGGAAGAAAAGATCAAGCTTTATAAAATGGCCTATATTTATATGAAAAACGAAGATGACGCGCTGGAAGTTTTTCAAGAAACAGTATGCAAAGCTTTTACCTCGATTAAAAACTTGAAGGATGAACGGTATTTTTCAACTTGGCTGACCCGCATTCTTATAAATACAGCAATTGATCTGTTAAAAAGAAAGAAAAGAGTTATTCCGATGGAAAGAGAGATTTTAGAAAGCAAGATGACTCTATATCAATCAAGTGAAAAAGATCCAGATTTACTTGAAGCAGTTTTGGAGCTTGATGAAAAATATAAAACGGTTTTAGTTCTGCGCTTTTACAAAGATTATACAGTTAAACAAATTGCTGAATTTTTGGATTGTCCACAAGGTACTGTGAAAACCAATATACATCGCGGGATCAACCTTTTAAAGGGAAAATTAAAGGAGGATTGTGTAAATGAGCAGCCAATGGCCAGATTTAAAAAAGGAAATGGATAATATATCGGTGCCAATGGATAAGCTTGATTCGATTATCACTAATACGATCAAAGAAAATCGGATCAAGAAATCGAAAAAGAAAATGGCTCTCTATTCGCTCGGTACAGCGGTAGCAGCCTTTGGGTTATTTATTGGATCAGCAAGTGTTTCTCCCACTATGGCAAAAATCGCCTCTAATATTCCAATCATCGGAACTTTTTTCAATGATGCTTGGGATGAGGGGTTAAGAATAGCGGGGAAGCAGGGCTTAACGCAAATTTTGGAGCAGTCCGCAAAGGATAATGGGATTACTTTAACAATAAATGAAGTTTTTTATGACGGTACACGATTTACATTAGGATATACGCAGGAATCATTGTTCGCGATTGGTGACCTCGAACGTCCGAATATTAAAGTAAATGGCAAGAATATTAACTTCAGTTCCGGCTACTCAGGAGATTTTGTTACTCCGCAGAAATATAAGGGGATTATTGATATTACCCCAACAGAGGAACTACCAGAAGAATTTGACATGAAAATAAGAATTGATGCAGTTGGCTCGATTCCAGGAAAGTGGGAGTTCGAATTTCCGGTGAAGCAATCGAATGAAGTGATAGTCATTCGACCACAGGAAGTAAAAATGATTGAACAGGCAGAAGTGCAAATTACTTCATTGAAGCTTGGTCCTGCGGGAACTAATCTTTCGGTGAAAATAATAAAAGATGAGGAAAATACGAGGGTTGATCCATATGCGCTGAATTTTTATATGATAGATGAGCAAGGAAATGTGTTAGACACTATAAGCGGAAGCGGCAGTGGAGACATAGAAAACGGCAAGGAAAAGGCAAAGCTTGATTTCCTCTATTCGCCTTTAAAAGAAGGAGTGAAAAAAGTTCGAGTCATTCCTTATATAAAT
This sequence comes from Cytobacillus depressus, assembly GCF_008923245.1. Lineage (GTDB taxonomy): Bacteria > Bacillota > Bacilli > Bacillales > Cytobacillaceae > Cytobacillus > Cytobacillus depressus. The sequence continues at coordinate 262,211 of NZ_WBOS01000005.1, read as the reverse complement.
CCAAAGTATGAGGGATTGGGAGAGGCATCGATACCTTTAGATGATCAAAGTTTACCTTTTGTAGTTGATCAAGGTGAATTTGAGAAGGTTTTTATTACAGACATAACATATTTAAAAGATAAGATGGTTGTATATTTTGATGTTCAAAGTGATGCCATTATCGAAAATAATTTATCAAGAAATCCGATATGGCTAGAAGATACGAACGGGAAACACCTAATGTCAAAGGATAAACCCTTCGCAGAACGCATCGAAGGAAACAAATTTAAACAAGAATTTGCAACTGGCAAGAAGAAAGGATTACTACTTAAAACCATTAAGTATCCAAACCCAATTACGTACGAAGAATTTGAAATTGAAATACCATAAATGAGATGGGCCATTTTCTAATTTAGAAAATGGCTCTTTATTATGGGAATGAACATCCAATTATTGAAACGACAAGGAAATTTAAACTGTATATAAAAGGCTATCGTGAAAAGTTATCTTAAGGTTGTTCTTTCCATTTTTGCTGGATTTTTATTATGATAAAGAACAATAGTAAAAAGTTTAGCAAAGATATATTCATTTTTGATGATGAAAGTAAGGGATATATCGGCGACTTTCGGGATATATCAGCGACATTCTGGATATATCGGCGACTTCCTGGATATATCAGCGACATTCCGAATATATCGGCGACTTCCCGGATATATCAGCGACTTCCTGGATATATCAGCGACTTCCCGGATATATCAGCGACATTCCGGATATATCAGCTACTTCCCGGATATATCGGCGACTTCCCGGATATATCAGCGACATTCCGGATATATGGGCGACTTCCCGGATATATCAGCGACATTCCGGATATATCAGCTACTTCCCGGATATATCGGCAACCTTTCCGATATATCTTTGAAAAATAATCGAACGAAATCATGATATCTTACCAATATATAGTGAAAGGAAGAAAGGAGGGAAGGATCAGATGGAATACCGAGATGAATATTCGCAAATTATTGAACGGATTCTGGCAGGAAATCATCAGGCATACGCAGAGCTATATGAAAATACAATTCAAGATGTCTATAAGAACGTATATTTTTTAATTGAAGAAAAAGCTGAAGCCGAAGATTTAGTACAGGAGATTTATATACAGTTATATAAATCACTCGGAAATTATGATAGGAATCAACCTTTTAGGCCATGGTTAATGGGGATTATGATTAAACAAATCCAAGCATATCGCCGAAAAAGATGGATGCGTTTCCGTATTATGCAAAAGGCAGAAGTAAATAAACAAATGATGATCGTTGATTTTTCCAATGATATCGTTGATCGAATGACAAATGAGCACCTTGTTCATTTGGTGAATGACTTGCCATTCAAGCTAAAGGAGGTCATCATTCTTCGGTATCTAAACGATTATTCTCAAGAGGAAGTAGCCAAAATATTAGAGATTCCTATTGGTACAGTTAAGTCAAGGATACATTCTGCTTTAAAAAAGCTTCGCACGAAGGGGCAAAACAATAAATTTTTCATAGAGAAAGCGAGGAATGCATAATGAATTTTGAAACTCAGTTAAAGGAATCTTTACAGGAAAAAGGAAGAGAACTGATTCCTTCGCCGGATTTAAAAGGAAAAGTGATGAGAAATATCACCACGGTAAATGGAAAATTTAAAAAGCGATTAGTAATGAGTTTGTTAGTCGCTTTGCTCGTTATCCCTACAAGTGCATTTGCCTATCAATCCTTTTTAGCCGATGAAATCTATCATTCATTTGAAAATGTAAAAAAACATATATCAAGTGCAGCGATGGAAGGATACTTACTTTTAAATGCAAAATTGTCACAGGCTAAAGGTGAATTAGGAAAAGAGGACTACGAAGAATTTAAAGAACAATTGAAAATAGTGGCTAATTCAAAAATCGAGTACGCAGATAAATTCGGGAATATTGATTATGCTCATGTTCCTGCTGAAAAGGCTGCCGAAATTAAGGGAGCATTACTAACAATACAGCCAATTTTTGATAAATTGAATGGGCAACCATCAAGTAAGGAGATTTTAGCTGCTGAGGAATATAATAAATACATCGATGCCCTTATGACATATGAGAAAGTATTGGCCCAAAGCGGAGTCAATCCAAGTGATGGACCTGTAGAAATGGATATGATTCTTCCAGATCTGCAATCAGAGTTTGAAGGAGCAAAGGATTTTATTAATTATGTGAATGAAATGCAACAATAGTAAGGAATGGGCTCCATTTATCTTAATGAATATAACCAGAAGCTGCCGATATCGGCAGCTTTTGTTTTTTGAAATAAAAAATAGTATCAACTTTAACGAGGTATGGAGCAAACTGTTCTTATTGTTCATTGGAAAGAATATTGGTATGCGATTCGTAAATTTATTTAGAAGAGAATCTAGATGAAAACAGAGAATCTTAATACTAACAAAAGATTCTTTTCATTCCATATCTGTCGGTTCAATTATTTGATCTTCAAATAAGTCAATAAATAAAGTTCCGCTGGAGGAAATAACAGCGTATTGGATATTTTTTAATTGAAGATTTCGCCGTTTTATTTCTTGATTCAGCCATTCAATTGAGTAGTGGTTGTTAAAATTTTTCCCAATAACTTTTCCATCCATAATTAGTTCTCTTGGAAGATTCATCGTTTGATTTAGCATGCTAGGGGTTAGGTCCCGTCTCGTAATCATTTGATATTTAGTTTTTTTCATAATAGAAAGCTTCCCGCTTATCTCTAAAATAGCAAATTCAATTTCAGATACATCAAAAATATCCTTTTCCCTAAGCTGCTGGGTTAAATCGTCTAAAGAATATTTTGCTTTTTTCATATTGCTATCGAGAATTTTTCCATTTTCAATAATGACGGTCGGCTGCCCAGATAGCCATTTTCTTAAATGTCTATTTCTTGATGAAATAAAGGAAATTAGAAAGTATATGAGCACAAGAGTAAGAAAGGCAGACATCATAGGGATGAATTTTAAGTTTGTATCAAACCCCATGTTGGCAATAAAGGAGCCTATCGTGATCGATAGTGCAAAATTATAATGATTGATATGTGAATTGATATGTTTTCCAACCCATAATGATACAAAAAGTAAGATGATAAAAGAGGCGCATGTTCGCAAAATCGTTTGTAAGATGATATCCAAATTCTTCATCCTTTTTTAATATGATCACTTTATTAATTTTAGCCAAACAACGGGTGAATCATAACAAGGAAAATGAACAGTTTGTTCATTGAGAGTTGGCTAAGCATCGAAAGAGTAAAGCCAATAATATAAAAGAGGTTAATTTGTCGGATGTATTTTGTTCATTACTAAGGTCTTTTTTCATAAAATTAAATGAAAATATGGGGCTGGAGGATGGGCATGATTACATCAAATCTTAAATCATTGAACCTTTTAGAATGCTGGTTTGAAAACGATCTAACGACAAGACAAAGAGCTGCATTTCCGTTCTACAAAAGCACAGGTACAAAGAATCTCTCCGTCGTTTATTTTGAAGTTGAGCCTGGAAATAGTCTTGGTACACATACTGATAGTGCAGAAGAAATTATTCTCGTTTTAGAAGGAAAAGCGGAAGCAACTGTAGACAATGAAAAAGGGGAATTAACAAAGGGTGAGATGGCTCTTATTCCTAATATGGTTCCTCACAATATCCGAAATATTGGTACCGAAACCTTAAAAGTCGTCGGCTTTTTTTCGAGTCCAAACGTAGTTTCGACATTTGTTGAGCCTCTAATGCCCATTAACCAGAAAGCCGTTGGAACGCCACCGATTGAAGGGGATCGCCTAATGACATGGAATGAAATCTTTAGTAAAATCGTTGGTAATTGAAGGAGAATCGCTAAAAAAGAATAATAATGAATAGGTGAAAAAAGTGGAGACTGTTCAGAAAGTCAGATTGACTTTCTGGACGGTCTTTTTTTAACTCAAAAGGAAACGAAAAAGCTGGTAAAATCGTCCAATTCAGTAAGGGGTGATCGTATGCGAAGAATAAGTATGTTTGTTTTTCTTTTAAGCATATTAACCGGCTGCCGTCATACACCTTTCAGTACTCAACGCACCAATTGCCTATAAATTTATCATGCAATTTGATGGAACCACTTATTTCTGGCATCCGTGGGACACAGCGATTCTATCAAGGGAGATGAGGGAATTTATAGGAAATAATTGACCCCCACGTTGGGACAAGGAGAGGGGGAATTGATGTAAAAACCCTTTCCTTTCTACTTTCTTTGAAAAAATACCGGAGCAGAGTCCACATTTTTCAACCACAGATGTTCTTTTCCATTCACTCCATCTGTCACCCACACATCCCCCTGGTCTGCCTTATCCGTCTTTCGATACCAAGTAATCATTGATTCGATGACTTGAGGGGCATGATCCAATTCATTTTTCTTTGGAAAGGTAATTTGCTTTTGTTCTCCTGAAATAATATTAATGGCGTAAAGAGCTGTAAACATCGTTGGGACAGGTCCTTCTTTCCATTCTTTGTTTTCTTTTGCACGGGCAACAATGACCTGGTCTGGCGAGACCCATTCGATATCAAGGTCGACAAAGCCTTTAGGGGTATATTCCTTTCGTTTGCTCATGACGGGAATGTCGGCAATGGTTGCATGCTTGTTTTCAACCCAAAATCTCCCTTCACCTGATATGAAGGCTAGTTGATTTTTGGCAGGAGCCCATTTGATCCAGTTTTCATACCAGAGCATCTTACCAATCACTTGGAAGTGGTCCCCTTTTGATGAAAGAACACATAATGTATTGTTATCATTGGAGATCGATGCAGTCGGCATGGCTAGAAAGCTTACCCATTTCCCGTCTGCACTCCATTTAAAATAAACAGCATCGATGGCAAATAATTGATCATTTGTTTGAATCGTATAAAATGGCTTAATTTTATTCACATTTAAATTGGCATCTGCTGCCACTTTAAAAAGATGAATAGGCTGCCATCCGGTGGGAAGCAAATTAGATTGGGATGAAACGATAAATTCTTTTCCATTGGGAAACCATTCAAAATCACTAACGCCAAGTGAGACGTTCTCAAAGCCTTGTGGCCGTCCATTTTTTGTCTTGGTCACGTTTAAGATTCCCCTTGAATTGTAAGCAAGCTGATTGGATATGGGTGACCATTTAAAATCTCTCGTTTCAATGGTTTCATATGGCTGGTATATTTCCTTTTTCTTTGAATCATACACATACAAATATGTATTCTTTTGCTGCTCATCCCCATCCAAATAGGCAATGAAGCGTCCGTCCATTGACCATTTTGGAGAGTATACATAGCGGCCTGTTGTCAGTTGAACTTCTTTATCGCTCTCTATAATCCACAGCTGATGATCCCGTATAAAAGCAGCTTTAAGCGGAACTTCAGCTGAAGCTCCCATTGAAAAATGAAAACTAATAAATATGATTGATAATAAAATCCTCAATGCCATTCATCATCCCTCCTTAGCATAGGATGTCCGTATCAATGGCTAAAATTCTATGATTAAGTGCAACTGGATTGCAAAATGCAATTCTCATCCAAAAGTCGTAGACCCCTCTCCAACCATTTCCGTAAAAGCTTTCATCCAACTTTCCGATTTCACGAGCGCTCTCTTTTTCTAAAATAAAAGTAAGAAAACTAAAGAAAGCGAGAGATTCATATGAACAATAAAATGGTTGTTATCATTACAGGCGCATCGAAAGGTCTTGGAAGAGCACTAACATTGGCATTTGCTAAACAAGGGGTGCGGCTCGCGATTTGTGCAAGAGGGGAAGCGATGCTGCGCAAGGTTGAGCAAGAAGCACGCGAGATTGGGGCAGAGGTCATTGCGGTGGATGCAGATGTCACTAATGTAAAGGATGTTAATCGTTTTGTATCGATTGTTGAGGAAACATTCGGAAGGATAGATATTTTAATTAATAATGCTTCAGTATTTGGACCGGGTCCGATGCTGCTGGCTGATTATCCGGATCATGATTTTGCTGAAGTGGTTAGAGCGAATGTGGTGAATCCTTTCCTTGTCACGAAGCGTGTATTGCCAGGCATGTTAATCCGAAATATAGGACGGATCTTAAATGTTACATCGGAAGCGGGGAAGACAGGGTTTGCCGAATGGGGTGCTTACGGGATTTCTAAGTTTGCCGTGGAAGGATTAACGCAAACATGGGCGGATGAGCTACAGGATACAGGTGTAAGTGTCGGGATGGTTGACCCCGGGGAAATGGATACAGAAATGCATGCGATTGCGGTTCTGGATTGTGACTATGAGCTTGGAAATCCTCATGAGGTTGCGGACGTATTTGTCCATCTTGCATTAAGCGAATCAGTGAAAGTGAATGGAAAGAGATTTGAGGCACAAGCGATTTTAGAAGAAAAAAGGGGGTCCCAACTATGACGCTCACTGCACGTCCATTCCAAGTCCATGAACACTTAAATGCAAATACGCCTGCCGAATATAGAGGAATACAGCGCGATCAAGTTCGTTTAATGGCGCTTGATTCAAAAACGGGGGAAAGCTTCCATCATCATTTTTACGAGCTAGATACTTATTTGCATGAGGGAGATTTGCTCGTCCTAAATAATAGCCGTACTCTTCCAGCTGTATTAAGAGGTAGAAGGGGCAGGCAATTAATTGAAATTCGTTTATCCCGAAAGTTATCTGAAAGTAAATGGGAAGCTCTCATCATAGAAGGAGAGTTATCAGTCGGAGAAAAGATTCATTTACCTGGAGACCTAACGGCGACGATTACTGGATTAGGAAACGAGGCACCGTTAGTTACCCTTACCTTTTCGAAAAGCGGATTAGAACTGATTGATGCGATTTATCGATACGGAGAGCCGCTGCACTATGAATATATTGAAACCCCTTGGCCGTTAGAGATGTATCAAACTGTTTATGCTTCTGTTCCGGGCTCTGTGGAAATGCCTTCTGCTGGAAGAGCCTTTTCATGGATGTTGCTTAATCAGTTGAAGAAAAAAGGAATAAACATCGCTTTTCTACAGCTTCATACAGGTTTAGGCTATTATGGAAACGACCGCTGGCCAAATCCAAGCAAACATGCTGAAGTATTTTGCGTTCCAGAGGAAACGGCAGAATTGGTCAACAACACGAAAAAAAATAATAGACGTGTCATTGCGGTAGGAACAACCGTCGTTCGGGCATTGGAAACAGCTGTTAATAAAGCTGGCAAAGTTGAAGCGATGGAAGGGATTACGAGTTTGTATGTTCAAAAAGGGTACCCCCTGAAAGCTGTTGACGGACTTATTACAGGTTTTCATGAACCGGAAGCAAGCCATCTTGATATGCTTTCAGCTATTATGGATGAAAATCTGCTTATGAAGGCTTACAGGGAGGCACTTGATGAAGGGTATCTTTGGCACGAGTTTGGCGATATGAATTTGATTTTGCCAATGGGAGCGAAAAGATGAAGTGGCATCATGCAGGCATTCAAGTCCGTCATTTAGCAGACGCGATTCAGTTTTATGAATCGATGTTCGATTTTAAAGTAGAGAAATATTTAACGTTGCCCGGGGAGAAAATTGCGTTTCTAAAAAAGGAAGAGGTAAGGATCGAACTAATCGAATCAGGAGAAATTCTAGTCCCTTCGAGCTCTATTCATCTTTCATGGGGGGTGGAGGATTTGGAGGTTTTGAAGGAAAGTTTGATAGAGAAGGGTCTTAACCCATCAGAAGGACCATACAAGTTGGAAAATGGCTGGATTACCGTTTTTTATGAGGGTCTTAATAATGAAGTAATTGAGATAATTCAATAATAAAAATGAAAAAGCATTCAGAGTACTGGCCTCGAATGCTTTTTCACTTCATTAATTAGGATAAACTTTCTGCACCCGCCCAATTTGTCCATCTGTGAGCCTAACTTTAATGCCGTGGGGATGAGTGTTCGATTTGGTGAGAACATCCTTCACGATGCCTTTAGTCAGCTTCCCTGTTTTTTGGTCCGCTTTTAAAACAATTTCAACAGTCAGTCCTGGCATTACGTCGTTACGATTTTGTCCATTCATTAGCTGCCCATTTTTCTGCGGGTATTGCTCGCTTTTTTTGTTTGCTGGCTTTTTAGCTTTTTGGTCGATAAATCGCCATTTGCTTTTCCTTTACCAGATGAGTTCTGATTCTTTTTCTTCTCAAGCTGCTGCTTCATTGCCTCCTGCAGGCTAATTTTCTTTTTAGGTGCTTCGGATTGATTGTTTTCAGTCATAGGAAATTCCGCCTTTTTAAATAATATAGTGAATTTAGTATAATCTATTTTCACTAGTTTGGGAAAGAATAACAGGGGAAAATTATCAAAGCGTTTCTTCAATCAAGAAAAAAGGAAACAAAGGGAGGAGAGCCCTCCCGTATATTCACTGCAGGTGAGTGGGTGAGTCTGACGAGTGATTTTTTAAAGTTTCAATAAATATATTATCTTGTTTGGAGGGTGTGGTGCTTTGATGATTTATATGACCATTTTGAATCAATTGAATTAGGTTTTGAATATCTTCTTTTGTCGCAGGCTGTTTTTCTTTTTTCAATGAATAACCTAATAGTCCGCTTGGTTCGATCGTGGCAAATTCCACATCGGTTATAGCAGAGATGCCTGATTGGCGAAGTCTCGATTCTAATTCATCGACAGGCATACGAAGCTTTTTTAAGTTCAACTCATTTAATGTTCCATTTTCGATCACGGGTATCGCTTTACCTGAAATGGCAGTTTCGGCGCGATTGAATTTCAATTGAATGTATTCCGAAATAACTAGGCAAAGAATGAATACGAAACCAACGACAAAGGTTGTCCATAAGCCCTTTCCCGTTACTGGCTTAATAATTAATGTTCCAAATGAGATCAGAATAACGGTTTGGGGAATGGTCATTTGCGAAATAGACATTCTTCCGCCAAATCTTAAAAGTAGAGTACTAACTGCAAAAATGAGAATGGTTTGCCAAATTAAATTGTAATCCATATGAAAACTCCTTATTGATATGAGGCAAGCTATTTTGAACTCATGGTTAGCTTCTCTTAAATATTCTATTGTATACATAATTTGGAACCACGCAATTATTGAAAAATTTTATGAAAAGAGTGAACAAAAAGAAGGTAGCCTTTCATTAAAAACAAAAAATATGGTTTTCTAAATGAACAAAAAAAGAAGGCATGTTTTATTAACAAATGCCTTCTTTTTAGTGATTTTCCCATACAAATTGCATTAATCTTCTTCAATATTGCTCTGTGTATGTTCAGCTATTATCTCATGAATTTCTGATTCTATTTTCTCAACATGGTCTTCACTGAGCTTTTGCATTGGCTGCGGGTGGAACCACTGAATTTCACCTTCGTGGACGAAGCCTTTAAATTCTTCCCCATCAACTTGCATCGTAAATGCTTGTCGTTCGTGCAGGCGATCTTCAAAGGCTGGCATTAATTCGAAATCTTCAATCCCGCTTGTAATCCCATATTTACTCATTAATGACTGAATCGCCGCTTCAATCTTGGCTACTTTACTTTCACCAACCATTTGTTTAGGGTGTGGGTGGAGCCAGATGATCTCGCCCTCATGGTAATGCCCTTTAAATTCATCCCCATCAACCTTAAATGTGAACGCATGACGCTCATGTGGACGGTCCTCGTAAAGTGTTTCTACCTCAAAATCTTCAATTACTGGTTTTTCCATTTTTTCTTCAGGCATTCTTAGCCTCCTCGTAGTCTTCTCCTAAAGTTATTTTTCAGCTTAAACTATATATTCATTCAATGCAACAAGAGGAAGCGAATTACCAAAAAAAGGCCCAGATTCTTTTTATCGAACTGGGCCGTTAGCTTTAGTATTTCCTTAAAGATTGAGGAGTACGATTAAACCATTTTTCGTTAATGAGCCGGTGACAATCGGCAAAAATACGTTCGATTACTTGGGTCGAATTAGCTAGGACGCGCACACTAAATCCGGGCACCTCAAGCCTTGATAAGCCAAATTTAATGTTTGCCTCTTCCGTTTTTATCATTTGATATATTTCATCGAGAAGATCGTTATCCGTTTGATCACCGATGACCATCATCGATCCTAGATGAGTATATCCTTCCATAAACCCTAATTCGGTTACTTTTTGCTGGGCAGGGTTAAGTTTAATATGATCGAAAACGCCAAGCTCTCCATCCAAATAAATCTCTGTTAATAATTGAATCGTATCATAGGTGAATTTATCGCCACTTGGTGACCACCCAGGAGTTAAAATATCTGTATAAAGAAATGTTGCTCCCTTTTCCATATGAACGACCGTTTTCTGCTTATAGCGGGCATGCTCATAAGCAATTAAAGGATCGGGGAGATATTCTAAAAAACTGCCTTTCTTTAGGATCATTTCTGTCTCCTGATAGGCATAATCATTTGGCGTTTTATACACCTTTGTTGCCGATTGGGTTGTTAATGTTGCTTTCGCGCCTTCATCAATCGAGAATTTCATGCTATACCGGTCGCCGTCTAAATAGCCGCCGCCCGGGTTTAAAAGATAATAGCAAACCTGTCCTGAATTATCATGGTAAACCGGTCGCATGACTTTAAATGCGCCTTGGAAGTACACATTTTTCGCGACCGTTTTTCCTTGTCTGTCTTCAAGATCTAAAGATAACACGCCTGTCCAATTTGTCATCTTACTCTAATCCTTTTAATAAAGCATGCTTCTTAATCCAGTCGATCACATCAGATAGACCTTCATCCTTTTTCAAGTTTGTGAAGAAGAATGGCTTATCTCCACGGAAAACCTTTGTATCTTCAGCCATGACTTCAAGGCTCGCACCGACAAACGGAGCAAGGTCTGTTTTGTTAATGATGAATAAATCCGATTTAATCATCCCTTGTCCGCCTTTACGAGGAATTTTCTCCCCTTGGGCTACGTCAATAATATAAATAGAGAAATCTACTAATTCCGGACTAAAAGTGGCTGCTAGATTATCCCCGCCGCTTTCTACGAAAATAAGCTCAAGATCTGGATGGCGCTCAACTAGCTCATCAATCGCAGCAAAGTTCATTGATGCATCTTCACGAATCGCTGTATGAGGACATCCGCCAGTTTCAACACCAATGATGCGATCTTCTGACAATACTCCGTTTTGCATTAAAAACTTTGCATCCTCTTTTGTGTAAATATCGTTCGTAACAACCGCCATTTTAATTTCATCTGCCATATGTCGGGTTAATTTTTCGACTAACATTGTTTTTCCTGCTCCGACAGGACCTCCAACTCCGATTCTAATTGCTTCCATATAGAACACTTCCTTTATTGCATATTAATCAAGTTAAGACATAAAAATTCTTATATTTACGCGTTCATGATTCATTTGTGACAGTTCCAATCCTGGGGACACAATGCCGAAATCCTCTTCAGGAAGCTGAAGGATTTTCTCCACTGCCTGCATTAGTTCAGATTGACATTGATGGGTAATCTTTTGTCCGGCTGTTTGTCCTAACGGAATGGCACGGACCGCGTTTTGAATCTGACTGGAAATAGCTGAATACAAATAATAAAGAATGGCCTCCTGCTTTGTAACTCCAAGGCCATGAGCAACCATTGCAAAAACGATAGCAGGGTGGCCGAATGATTGTTTTTTTGTAATTCTCTCGTGATATTTCGCAAGAATAGGCATTTCATAGAGAGATTCTGTGAGCTTGAGCATTCGTGTTCCGATCATTTGTGTTCCTTGCCGAGTTTCTCTCGGCAAGTTTTGAACAGTAATAAGACGATCGAGGTCCCAAATTTTTTGCAAATCATCTGCACTAAGAGCGTCAAATGTCATACGGCAAGCAAGCCCATCAGTATAAATCAGCTGTTCATGCAAATAAACTTGGAGCCACTCGTAAAAAGTCTTTGAATCTTTCACTTTATCTTCCTGGATGTAGCTTTCTAAGCCAAAGGAATGGCTGAAAGCACCTGTAGGAAAATTCGAGTCGCATAGCTGTAATAATGATAGAATCCGATTATCCATGACTATGACCTATATGGCGGAATGCTTGCTTCACTTTGCGGTCTTCTCGTTTATAAGGAATTTCAAGCTCTTGCAGCAGCTCTTCAACTAAATAGTCATATTGAACGAGCATATCATTCTCCTCAAATTGAGCTGGGAGATGGCGATTCCCAAGTTGATGAGCGATCGTACCCATTTCCTTAATGCTTCGAGGGCTGATGACAAGCAGATCATCTGTCAGCACATCGATGATAATCATATTTTTATCGTCCATGTGTAAGACATCGCCCGCTAAAAGGTCTTTTGGTTCTTTTAAGCGAATGCCGAGCTCATTGCCATGATCCGTTTTTACTCTTTGAATACGTTTCACTAAATGTGCACTTTCTAAGTAAACTTTTTCGATATGGCGTTTTTTTATTTCTTCTTGATCCATCTTTTCAATGTTTGTAACAACCTTTTCAATTATCAATCTTTTCACCTCAGAATAAGAAATATCGCTGTCCCATTGGCACTGTATCCACTGGGTCACATGTTAGCAGCTCACCGTTAACTCTAACCTCATAAGTTTGCGGATCTACGGTTATATCAGGTGTTTCGGAATTTAATTTCATATCCTTTTTAGATAGAGTCCGAATTCCGCCAACAGGAAGAATCAATTTTTTCAGTCCAAGCTTTTCATGAACACCATCATCAAAGGCAGCTTGAGAGATGAAGGTTACTGAGCTTTTCGATAAGGCTGTTCCGAATTGGGCATACATCGGTCTGTAAATATAAGGCTGTGGAGTTGGGATTGAAGCATTTGCATCCCCCATGAGCCCAGTAACAGCAAGCCCATTTTTAAGAACCATTTCAGGTTTTACGCCAAAGAAGTTTGGTGACCAGATCACTAAATCTGCCATTTTCCCAATTTCGATTGAACCGACATGTTTGGAAATTCCATGTGTAATCGCTGGGTTAATCGTATATTTTGCAATATAGCGTTTCGCACGGTTATTATCTGCATATTGACTGTCACCAAGCATAATGCCTCTTTGCTTTTTCATTTTATCAGCGACCTGCCATGTACGCAGGACGACTTCTCCAACGCGGCCCATCGCCTGAGCGTCAGAGCTGACCATACTAAACACACCCATATCTTGAAGAATATCTTCCGCGGCAATGGTCTCTCTTCTAATCCTTGAATCGGCAAACGCGATATCTTCCGGAACAGAAGGGTTTAAATGATGGCAAACCATGACCATATCAAGATGTTCGTCAATTGTATTAACGGTATAAGGGAGGGTTGGGTTTGTTGATGAGGGCAGGATGTTATGGTATCCCGCAGATTTGATTAAATCGGGGGCATGTCCTCCGCCAGCTCCTTCTGTATGATACATATGCAGTACACGGTCTTTTACAGCAGCCATTGTCGTTTCCATAAATCCACTTTCGTTCAATGTATCTGCGTGCAGGGCAACTTGAATATCATATTCGTCTGCAGTTTTTAAAGCATAGTCAAGGGATGAACCAGTTGCTCCCCAATCTTCGTGTACCTTTAATCCAATAACTCCAGCTTTTACTTGCTCCGCTAAAGGCGCGATGGATGCTGCATGTCCTTTGCCTGTAAAGCCAACGTTAATAGGAAGCCCTTCAGCTGCTTCTAACATGCGATGAATATTCCATTCGCCTGGAGTAACTGTTGTAGCCCGTGATCCTGCTGCCGGACCTGTTCCTCCTCCAATTAATGTTGTTGTACCAGATGTTAAAGCTGTTTGCACTTGTTCTGGATTAATAAAGTGCACATGCGTATCGATGGCACCAGCTGTCACGATTAAGCCTTCTCCAGCAATAATTTCAGTTGAAGCACCAATGATAATATCAACATTGTTCATAATAAGCGGGTTTCCACTTTTTCCGATGCCAGAAATTTTGCCATCCTTAATCGCTAAATCTGCTTTATATATTCCTGTGTAATCAAAAATAACGACGTTTGTAATGACTGTATCTGCTACACCTTCACCGCGTGTTGCTAGAGGGTGTTGCCCCATACCGTCACGAATCACTTTCCCGCCGCCAAATACTACTTCTTCTCCGTAAGTTGTATAATCTTTTTCAATTTGAATAAAAAGGTCAGTATCTGCTAGACGGATGGAGTCGCCAGTTGTTGGCCCGTACATTTCAGCATACTGTTTTCTGGACATTTTAAAACTCATTTATTTTCCCCACTTTCTAATGAGCCATCTACTTTATTATTGAAACCGTATACGCGGCGTTCGCCGGCAAAATCAATAAGCTGGATTTCCTTTTCATCTCCAGGCTCAAAGCGTACAGCAGCTCCGGCAGGAATATTTAATCTTTTCCCGTAAGCTTTGTCCCTCTCAAATTGAAGAGCATCGTTCACTTCGTAAAAATGGAAGTGCGAGCCTACTTGAACAGGGCGGTCCCCTGTATTTGTTACAGAAATAATAAAGACTTCTTTACCTTCATTAATGATAATATCATCCTCTTTTAGGACGTATTCTCCTGGCTGCATTGACATATCCTCCTTGTTTATACGTTAATAAATATAAATTGTCAGCGAAGAAGTTGATTCGACGTAGATTCTAATTTTAGGAATTAAGTACGACGGACAGGATGTCCTAGTCGGGCGAATGCCACAGGACGTGGCGGCCATGAGCGCGATAAGTGCAACTATACCTCTGTCTTCGCCTTTTCAAGGCTTGCCAATCGGCAAGTTTTCTTTATCGAATTGGACTATGTACTGTGACTAATTTCGTTCCATCTGGAAACGTCGCTTCAACCTGAATATCGTTAATCATTTCAGGGATTCCGTCCATGACATCTTCTCTTGATAGAATAGTCGCGCCATACTCCATAAGCTCGGCGACTGTTTTCCCATCTCTTGCCCCTTCCATTACTTCATAGGTAATAAGGGCTACTGCTTCCGGATGGTTTAATTTTAATCCTCTCTCCTTCCGGCGTCTGGCAAGATCCGCAGCCACAACAATCATGAGTTTGTCAATTTCACGCGGCAATAAGTGCATTCTATAACCTCCCTCTATTAGTATAGAAAAATAAAAAACTCCCATTTAGGGAGTTCGGCGGTTTTTCCTTAAAAACTATCATACTGTCAATAAATTTCCTTTAAAACCGCGGTTTTACCCCTCTAAGATGGATAATAGCATAAAGAAAAGATTCCAGACAAGGGGACAGGCTTCGGGGAAGAAATTTTTTTGCGTAAGTACGGTTTTGGGGCAAAAAAACAGGAAATTTGACCTACTTTTCGTGAAAAGAAAAAATTGATGAGAGGTAGCTGCCCGTACTTTTTCAAAATAATGCTTGGTAGATATAAGGGATTGAATGTTATATAATGCACTAAGTAAAAACATATGATTTTAAGAGGAAGGCGTGGGACCCTTTGGCTGATCAGGAACTGAATGTTGTTGAGCATTTGGATGAATTACGAAAAAGATTAATAATTTCCGTTTTGGCTTTCATGATATTTCTTGTAGTAGGATTTGTTTTTGTTAAAGATATCTTTCTCTTTTTCCTGGGGGATCTTGATTATAAACTAATTGTTCTCGGACCAAGCGATATTATGTGGGTTTACTTCCGAATCGCAACAGTCATTGCCTTAGCTGGCACAATCCCTGTTACAGCATGGCAACTCTGGCTATTTGTAAAGCCGGGATTAAAGCAGTTAGAAAGAAAAGCTGCCTTATTGTATATCCCCCCGATGTTTTTTCTGTTTCTTGGCGGTTTAGCATTTGGCTATTATTTTATTTTTCCTAATATCATGTCGTTTCTACTTAATTTAGGAGAAGACTTAATGACTGCTTCCTTTACAGCGGAAAAATATATTAGTTTTTTAATCAATATGACGCTACCTTTTGGTATTGCTTTTGAATTACCGCTTGTTTCCATGTTCTTAACGACTTTAGGTTTAATCAATCCGTATAAAATTGTCAGATTCAGAAAGTATGTGTATTTCATTCTGGTTATCATCGCTAGTATGATTTCACCACCCGAGTTCATTTCGCATATTTTGGTAGCTATCCCGTTAATTCTATTATTTGAAATTAGTATCCTATTATCAAAAATGGTCTATCAACGAAGAAAGAGACATGAACAAGAGGAGCCGGAAAATGATCTATGATCTATTCCTATTAGTTTCGTAAAATGTTGTCTAATATGTAAGTATCATTGACAAATTAACAACGAAATCTTATATTATACTTAGACACATACATATAGGATTTCATTAGGCTAGGCAGTTGTGCGAATAGCTGTGAATATTTTTTTTATAATCTCTTTTTTATTGAAATGAGCCTTTATCTCTCCTTGTTGGGAAATAAAGGCTCTTTTTACTTTTAGGCTCAATACTCATTACGTCCATGTGAGCGTGCCGAATCAAGAGAAATTTCGAGGCGGGACTTCAACTTTTAGCAAGAAAGGGAGGGGATTCTTTGAGTTTTTTCAAAAAAATGGATTATTTATTAGTGATAGCTGTCGTTTTTTTAAGCTTATTTGGGCTAATAATGATTTTTAGTGCAAGCTACCCTTTAGCAATATGGGATCTCGATCCCCCTAGGTATTTTTTTACGAAGCAATTGCAATTTTTCGGGATCGGATTAGTGTTATTTGCTTTCACTTGCATCTTTCCATTTCGCGTATACGGAAAGTTGAGTCCAATTTTTGTCATTCTATCCATAATTCTTTTGATCGCTGTGATGATTCCTGGGATAGGGGTGGAACGGAATCATTCGCAAAGGTGGCTGCAAATCGGATCGTTTGTTTTCCAGCCAACCGAAGCGGTTAAGCTCGCGATGATTATTTATTTTGCCTATATTTATGCGAAAAAGCAGGAATATATTGATCATTTTTGGAAGGGTGTCATGCCTCCGCTTTTTATTTTAGGTCTTGTTTTCATGCTTATTTTGAAACAGCCAGATTTAGGAACGGCTACGATCATCCTCTTACCTTGCGGGTTTATTTTGTTTTGTTCGGGAGCACGAAAGATCCATCTAGTTTTATTAGGAAGTATCGCTCTTGGGGGAATTGCTTTCCTTGCAGTGACGAGTCCGTATCGTTTGGAGCGACTTTTTTCCTTTCACAATCCCTTTGCTGACCCAGACGGAAATGGGTACCAATTAGTTAATTCCTATTATGCAATCTCATCTGGCGGGTTTTGGGGAAGAGGGTTAGGAAATAGTATTCAGAAGCTTGGCTATCTACCTGAGGCTCATACGGATTTTATCATGTCGATTATTATGGAGGAGCTTGGAATCTTTGGATTATTGATCGTCATTTGCTCCTACCTTTTTATCATGTATCGTGGGATTCGTATTGCTCAATATTCTACTCAGCCATTTCCGAAATTGTTAGCAATAGGGCTTACTTTTCAATTGATTGTCCAAGCGATCTTTAATTTAGGAGCGGTCAGCGGTCTTCTCCCAATTACAGGTGTTCCTCTCCCGTTTATTAGTTACGGTGGTACCTCGTTAATTATGATGCTAATCACTGCGGGTATTTTGGTAAATTTGTCGCGTTATACGAATAAAGTAGAAAATAAGAAAAAACATCCAAGTGTTGAGGCTAATTGACAAATTGTCAATATCCGATTATATTTTTTAGTGATCGTTTAAATAGTTATTTTGTATTTGAAATAGAGTACTAAATATGTAGTGATTGTGGTTGTTTTTAGCCGTATGAATGCGCATATGGCGTATATTTAACTAAGCCAAAATGAAAGGAAGCTGGGTATGTCTGAAGGTGAAAAAAACGATCGACTTGGATCCGTATTAAAAGATTTATTAAAACAGAAATCATTTTCCATGAGAAAACTTAGTGCGCTCACTGGTATTGATACGGCAACGATTTCACGGATCATTAACGGCAAACGAAAAGCCACTCCTGGCCATTTACAAAAGTTCGCAGATTGCTTAGATGTGCAGGCTGCGGCTTTATTTTCGGCAGCTGGTTATATAAATGAGGAAAAGCAGGAAAAGGTCTATGCAAATGATATTTACCAATCGGCTGAAAGTGTCCAATATATCCTTGAATCTACGAATCTAGTAAATAAAAAGTTTTCGATTGAAAGTGTGGAAAACGAATTACTGACATATCAGCAATTTTCCCAGACGGAAGAGGGGAAAGAAACAATTCTAATTGGTTTCGAGGAAAAAGTAAAAAAGTTAGGCAGTGTAGGACCGATTGTCAACCAATTGCAGAATATGTTTGATGAATTTTGCTCAATGAAGGCATCGCCACAACATTTGGCGATAATCGGAGGCGCCTTGTTATATTTTATTTTCCCAGTAGATGTGATTCCCGATTATCTTCTTCCAGTTGGGTATTTGGATGATGCCATTGCGGTAAAGCTTGTGCTAGGTGGCCTCAAGGCGAAATAGTCGTTATGCAGCTATGAAAAAAGAAGAGGTGGGGATGTATAGATGAATTATGAATTATTTAAAGCAATTAATCAGCTAGCAGGGAATCACCCGTTCATGGATCAGTTCATGGTGTTTGTTACGGAGAAAGCCTTGATTATTTTTGCACTCGTCTTATTGTCTATGTGGTTTTTTGGCAATGAAAAAAATAAATATACGGTTGTCTATGCTACTCTTACTGGAGTTCTAGGATTGTTTATTAATTTTATTATTAGTCAGATTTATTTCGAACCTCGTCCGTTTGTTACTCATTCGGTGAATATGTTAATCCCGCATGCAGCGGATGCATCTTTTCCAAGTGATCATACGACGGGGGCGTTTGCCTTAGCATTAGGTATTTTATTATGGAATAGAAAAGTGGGCATTGCGGCTGTTTTGTTTGCAGCCTTAACAGGATTTTCCCGTATTTACGTAGGACATCATTATCCGTTTGATGTGCTTGGAAGTATCGTTGTTGGTATCGCAGCTAGCTTATTAGTTTATAAGCTTTCTCCTTTTCTTAAGCCTATTCCAAGCACAATTATTAGCATCTATCGCCGATTAACGGGCACTAAGACATCCGCATCAAGAAGTAGAGAAAGCAAAAAATTCTAAGCGGGATGTCCAACTGTCCGTAAAGGCCCGACGACGGACACGAAGTCCAAGTCAGGCGAGAGCCATAGGACAAGGAATACTACGGCAGTAATACATCGCACCACCAAAAGCAAGGCTTTTGGGAGGACGTGGCGCTTTGAGCGTGATAAGTTCAACTAACATTCAGTGGGGAAATTACGCTCCACTGAATGAAGTTTCACTTTATAACAAAATACCGGTCGTTCCTAAAAATAAACCTTTTGAGAAGGATGGCAGGAATTTCTAACTGGTAAATACTCACGATATGGTGGAAAGAATGAATTCAGAAACAAATTGGTATAGAAGATTAGATGGGACAATTCTTTTTATTTTGCTCTCTTTTTTTATTGTAAGCTTATTTTTTATTTATAGCAGTCAGCAAACGGGACAATATGGTGCTCAAAATTTCTCCATGAAACAGGGGGTTAATTATCTTATCGGGTTTGCTCTTTTATTCATTGTGGCCAGGCTGGATATGGATCAGATTGAACGGATTGCTTGGCCGTCTTATATCGTTTTCTTTTTCTCCCTTGTTTTTTTGAAGATTGCTCCAGAATCAATTGCCTATCCGGTATATGGGGCAAAAAGATGGTTTCAGATCCCGATTGTAGGCTCGATTCAGCCATCTGAGTATTTTAAAATCGCCTTGATTCTCGTTGCTGCCCGGATCATGGCTAAACATAATTCTCTTCATACTTATAGAACATTGAGCACTGATTTATTATTAGTAGGAAAAATTCTCTTAGTGACCATTCCGCCTTCTTTGTTTGTTTATTCACAGCCCGATACGGGAATGGTTATGTTATACTTGATCGCCATTGGAAGCATGCTGTTTTTGGCAGGTATCAATAAAAAGATACTTGCTGGGTTTATTATTTCCTCTCTACTTTTTGTAGGATTGCTCGTATATTTGTATTTCTTTCAGCCGGATGTGATTTATAAACAATTAATCCCTTTACTGAAACCCCACCAACAGGAGAGAGTGATCGGCTGGCTAGACCCGACAGGAAATAGTAATGAGGCCTATCAAGCGGGGAAGTCCCTACTAGCCGTTGGCAGCGGCGAAATGTTTGGTAAAGGATTGATGCAAGGGAATGTGTACATCCCTGAAAAGCATACCGATTTTATTTTTGCTACCGTCGCCGAAGAGGGAGGATTTGTTCTTGCATCTATCGTTGTCACCTTGTTCTTTCTGCTTATGTACAGAATTGTGATCATCGGGCACTCCTCGGAAACCCCATTTGGCACATATATTTGTGCAGGAATTGCCTTTAGTTTAACGGCTCAAATTTTCCAAAACATCGGAATGGTAATCGGCATTATGCCTGTTAAAGGAATCTCTCTGCCCTTTTTAACATACGGAGGAAGCTCCTTATTCTCCAATATGATCATAATGGGGATTATCTTATCCATTAGAAAAACGTATGGACAGTATATGTTTTCGAATAAAAATGAAAACTCTTAAGTGGACTAATCAAAGGGACGGTTCTCCTGCTTCTGAAGCAGGAGAACCGTCCCTTTGATTTAGCCAACTCCAAAATCCTTGAAATGTCTCTAAGAAAACTACAGTTTAATATCTGCATTTTTAAGAACAATATAAATAAAATAGTTCTTGGAGGCGTTACAGTGGAGGAAAGGACAAATAACAATCAAGTATTTGCACTTATTAAAAAGGGAAATAAATCCTCTGCCGTTGCAGCCATTGGGAATGCAATTATAGCAGGAGCCAAAGCCATTGCCTTTGTTATCAGCGGGAATGGAGCGATGTTTGCCTCTACGATGCATTCTCTTGCGGATGCAGTCAATCAAGGATTTGTATTTGTAGGCAGTGTCCTTTCTGAGTTAAAACCGACTCGCAAATTTCCTACTGGCTTTGGCAGGGTCATCAATATTTTCTGTATGATTGCTGTTATAGTAGTCACCATCATGGCCTATGAAACGATTAAAGAAGGCTGGCATTTACTTAAACATCCTGTAAAAAATACAGGAGGATTTTGGATTAGTATGATTGTGTTAATCATCAACCTAGTAATCGATGGTGCGATCTTAGTGAAGGCAATGAAAGAGATATTAAAAGAAGCAAGAGTTGAAAATATTAATGGCTTGGGGATTGTATCAGGAGCATTGAAAAATGTCGGCAGAGCGGCACCGCCCACACGCTTAGTTTTTTACGAAGATATCGTGGCGGTTACAGGTGCATTTTTAGCGTTAATGGCAGTCGTTGTGACCTCTTTTACAAGCTTTCTAGCAATTGATGGGATAGCTACAATTCTTATCGGCTTTCTCATGATCGGCGTCGCATTTCGAGTTGGATATGATAATATGGTCGGCCTAATTGGAGTAGCCGCTCCGCAGGAAATAGTGGATAGAGTTCAGAATGCGATATTTAGTGATTCGGAAGTCACCGATATAAGTGCTCTTCGAATATTGCAGGAAGGCCGGTATTACCATGTTGAGGGAATCATTGAATTAAGACCGGGGCTCGCCCTCTCTGTTGCAGACGATATTAAGTTTCGAGTGCAGGATAAACTGTTGACAGATCCAGATATAACTGATGTGACTCTAGGAATTATTGAAGATGACGAAAAGCAGGATTGGCCCCGAGAAAGCTTGAATGGATTGACAAAATGACAATCGTGAGAAATAGATAAAAATCCGAGTTCCATATTGACTCGGATTTTTATGATGAGGCTAGGGATAGAAATCTGTCCTTAGTCTCAAGTCTCATTCAGGCTCTCCACTTAAAAAACTTTGCCCCAACAGCAAATGTTACGATTCCCCATAATACAAGCACACCGATATTTACCCAAAAGCCCGAGTTCATAATGCCGATGTCATAAACCATGCTGTCACGAATCCCGTTAGCAAAGTAAGTGAGCGGGGAGATGACCGCAATGGGTTTAACATAGCTAGGCAGTATGGATAATTCGAAAAAGATTCCGCTTAAGAACATCATAAGTAAGCTGAAAATATTCGCTAACCCCATATAGCCGTCCATTGATTTCGTAAAAGCTGAAATCATAAAGCCAAAAGCAGAAAAGGTAATCGTTCCAATGATAAAGACGATGAGAAAAGAAAGAATATTTAAATGTAAAGAAGCTTTAAAAAAGAATACGCCAATGCAAGTAAGAAGGATAATTTGAATGATGGACAGAATAAGGCGAACTAACGTCTGGCTTAGACCAAATTTACCCATAGAAATAGGGGTTAGCATTAAGCGTTTTAAAAGCCCATTACGGCGCATTTCAATCATACCGACCATACCAAATAGCCCAGCTTGCCCGATGGATAATGCAATCATTCCAGTAAAAAGGAAATCCACATATTTCAGCTGATCGCTACCAGATGAAATATAGTTCGTCTGCAAAGAAAGCTGAGGACTTATATCTGCTATTCGATAGTTCATTTCTTGTAAAACACCGTTAAGAATACCGCCCATGGCTTGATTTAGTATGGAATTTTCTTTTTCTTTATTTAATAGAAGTTCTACACTCTTTGCTTCAAAATTATTTGGAAGCACAATAGCGGCATCAATCTTTTTTTCTTTTAGCCACTCTTCAGCCACTGTTCGGCTAACTGGAGAGTCCTTTTCCCATGTAAGTACTGGGATTTGCTTGAGGATGAATTGGAATCCTTCAGCTATTTCATTAGGCTCTTCCATAACTGTTACAATATGAGCCTCAAAGGTTGATTCGCCATCACTGGAACCACCAAATATAGTTAGGAAAATAACCATAAGCAAAACGGGAAATGCGATAGACCAGCCCCATACTGCTTTTTCGCGGAACGTTGATTTGAAATTTGCCTCAAAGAGCTTACGAAACTGTTTCATTGATTAGTCCCTCCACTCTTTCCCTGTAAATGCAATAAAAACATCCTCGAGGCTTAAATCTTTAATTCCAATCTGCCTTACCTCGATTTGATTTTCTGTTGTGTATTTAAAGAGTTGATACAATGATTCTTCTGAACTTGTTGTTGAAAATAGGAGTACGTTCTGTTCGGAATGCACTTTAGTTACTCCGGGATAGTCTTTAACCACTTGAACCATATTCTGAGCTTCTTTCATGCTTGAAGGAAAAGTCAGGTGAATTTCACGTTCTTTTGCTAAAAGCTGAATCAAGTTCTGTGGCGTATCGAGAGCGATAATTTTCCCTTGGTCAACAATACAGACCCGGTCACTTAGCTTTTCGGCTTCTTCCATATAATGCGTTGTTAAAATAGTTGTTTTTCCTAAGCCTTTCAGTTTGAGGATAATATCCCATAGGTTTCTACGTGCTTGTGGGTCCAGCCCTGTTGTCGGTTCGTCTAGGAATAAGATGTCAGGATCATTTACCAATGCAATTCCAATCGCCAGCCGTTGCCGTTGCCCGCCAGATAAGGTTTTTACAAATTTTTTTCGATGGTCGCCTAGATTAATAAAATCCAAGATTTCCTCAATGGGTCGCGAGCGTTCATAAAACCCAGCAAACACATCCAAACTTTCATAAACTGTGAGCAGATCGAATAGAGCGCTCGTTTGCGGCTGAACACCAATCATTTGCTTAATTCGCTTTGAATCACTTTTCCAGTTCAATCCCTTTAGTTGGATGTCTCCGTTATCTGGCGTTTGTAGCCCCTCAATCATCTCCAGTGTCGTTGTTTTCCCGGCACCATTGGGACCAATGATCGTAAATATTTCTCCAGCTTCTACGGAAAAGCTAATTGAATCTACAGCGACAACTGATTGAAACGTCTTTCGAAGTTCCTTCACTTCCAAAATGGGCAATTCAATACCCCCTTTGTAATCAAACAAAAAATTCATACCCAGGTTAATTGTATTCTTTTAGAAATTGGAATTATGCTCTCTTTATGCGAAACAAATAATAAAAAGTTGGCATAAAATTTGCATTTAAAACTTATATAAGAACGAAACTATAATTTTCTGGAGGGAATCTAATCATGATAAAAGATAAGAATAGAATTCAAGAATTAATGGAATTAGATAAGAAACATTTTCTGCATCCAACCTCTCCTATTAAACAGCAGCAAGACGAGGGACCTTCTTTTATTTTTACAGAAGGGAAAGGAGTCCATCTTCAAGATATGGCAGGAAATACAGTTATTGATGGGATGTCTTCTCTATGGAATGTGAATGTTGGGCATGGCAGAGAGGAATTAGGGAAAGTGGCGATGGAGCAAATGTCAAAGCTTGCTTTTTCGTCGTGCTTTGCCACATTTAGCAATGAACCGGCAATCCGACTGGCTGCAAAACTCGCTGAAATTGCGCCTGGGGATTTAAGTGCGACCTTTTTTACTTCAGGTGGTTCAGAGGCGAATGATACAGCCTATAAATTGGCACGCCATTATTGGATTTTAAAAGGACAGCCGAACAGGAGAAAAATTATTTCCCGAACGAAGTCCTATCATGGTGTCGCGATGGGGGCAACAAACGCAACAGGCTTAAAACCATTTCGTGAATTTACGAACTCCTTTGACCCAGATTTCTGCTATGCAGATCATTTTTCGACTCAAGATTTGCGTGAAGTGATTGAAGCGGAAGGTCCGGAATCGATTGCTGCATTTATTGCAGAGCCTGTGCAAGGTGCCGGCGGGTTGCACGTGGCTCCTGATGGCTACTTCCAAGAGGTTAGGAGCATTTGTGATGAGTATGGCATTTTATTTATTACTGATGAAGTCATCACTGGATTTGGACGAACTGGAAAGTATTTCGGAATTGAACATTACGGTGTTGTACCAGATATGATGTGCTTTGCGAAGGGAGTGACAAGCGGGTATGCCCAGCTAGGAGGGGTGATGATTTCTGAGAAAATCCATAAGGACTTTACAGAATTATCGACAGGAACACTTCTGCATGGCTACACATACAGCGGACATCCAATGGCTTGTGCGGTCGGATTGAAAAATATCGATATCATTGAACAGGAGAATTTGATTAAAAACGCTGAGGTAATGGGGAATGAAATGCTCAAAGGATTTAAGTGGATTCAAGGAGAGCGGAGAATTGTAGGCAAGGTAAAAGGCCTTGGATTAATGGGTGGAATCGAAATTGTCAAGGATCAACAAACAAATGAAAGATTTCAGACTTCGATAGCTCCAATGATTGTAACGGAAGCGGCAAAACGAGGACTTATTTGCAGGTCTGTCGTGTTCGATAGTCAAGACACTCTCGTGTTTTCGCCGCCGTTAACCATCAACAAGGAAGAAATGGCAAGATTGCTTGAAATTCTCAATGATGCGATTGCGGCTATTGAAGCGCAGGTTTTAAAATAAAGAATAGTAGAATAGGAGAGAACTACAAATGAAGAAAAAATTATTCATTAATGGAGAATGGGTCGAGGCAAGTAAATATGTACCACTTCACTCTCCTTACAGTGGGAAGGTAATAGCAGAGATTCCAGCTGCGACGGTTGAAGAGGTTGACAAGGGGATAGAAGCCGCTAATAATGCGCGAAAAACAATGGCTGCGATCCCGAGCTATCAACGGGCGCAGATTTTAGAAAAAGTAGTATTTCTCTTAGAGAAGCGGGCAGATGAAGCTGCTGAAATCATTGCCACTGAGGCAGCCAAGCCAATTTCAGCAGCAAGGGCGGAGGTAGCTCGAACGATTCAGACATACAAATTTTCTGCGGAGGAAGCGAAACGGATTCATGGAGAAACAATTCCGCTTGACGCGGCGCCTGGCGGGGAAGGAAGAATTGCTTATACAGTCCGTGAACCAATTGGTGTGATTGGGGCGATTACCCCTTTTAACTTTCCAATGAATTTGGTTGCCCACAAAGTAGGTCCAGCCCTTGCTTCTGGCAATACCGTTATTTTGAAACCAGCAGGTCAAACGCCTTTATCGGCCTTTTTCATTGCTGAATTATTTCAAGAAGCAGGATTGCCAGCGGGAGCCTTAAATGTTATAAGTGGCAGCGGCTCAGTTATTGGCGAAAAGCTTGTGAAAGATGACCGGGTTCAAAAGATTTCTTTTACCGGAAGCCCGGCAGTAGGTATTGGGATCCGGAATAAAGCAGGGTTAAAGCGAGTCACTCTCGAACTAGGATCGAATGCGGCGGTCATTATTGATCAGGGGATTGATATTGATAAAATTATTTCCCGCTGTGTAGCAGGCGCATTTGGCTTTCAGGGCCAAGTCTGCATCTCCTTGCAGCGGGCCTACGTCCATGAAGATTTATATGATGCCTTTGTTGAAAAGTTTGTTGATGCAACGAAGCAACTGAATTTGGGTGATCCGCTAGATCCGCAGACAGATGTTTCCGCTTTAATCACACCAAACGATGTGCAGAGAACTCTTGACTGGTTAGAAGAAGCTAAACAGCAGGGAGCGAAGGTAGTTGCAGGAGGTACATCAGAGGGGAATATGTTAGTACCTACTGTTCTATTAGAAGCTGATCCTCGTCTAAAGGTTTCCTGCCAGGAAGTATTTGCTCCATTTGTACTGATTAATAAAGTAAAGTCTGTGGATGAAGCCATTGAACTCGTAAATGACTCTCGTTATGGACTTCAAGCTGGTATTTATACGGATAATGTTCATACTGCCTTAACCGCGGCACAGCAGCTGCATGTAGGTGGCGTGATGATCAATGACATTCCTACCTTCCGTGTAGATCATATGCCATATGGCGGGGTGAAAGAAAGCGGAGTCGGCAGAGAGGGCATTAAATATGCGATTGAAGAAATGACAGAGCAGAAACTAGTCGTTTTTAATAGAAATTAAGAAAAAGGACTGCAAATCTTTTTTGAAAAGATGATGCAGTCCTTTTTTTGATTGATTTTCTATATTCAAGGGGCTCTATTTATAGATAAGTGGCTTAGTTCGTTAGGATAATCGGCGACTTTCAAGATATATCGGCGACTTCCGAGATATATCAGCGACTTCCGAGATATATCGGCGACTTTCATTATATATCGGCGACTTTCAAAAATTTATCGACCTCTTCCCAAATCATCCCCCTTCCTGCTTAATTTCGAAAAACAACCCAATCAAACACTTTCAATACTGAAATATTAACTTTCAAAATTGCAAGATTTTTACCGCTATTTTCACCTCCTACCAACCAATAATCAAAAAAAACAAAAAATATTTAATTGGCATAGAAATTGCAAGATTAGTAGGTAAATACTTTCAGTGAGGTGAAGACCATTGGCCCGTTATGAATATGGCGGTGATGAGTTTATTTTTGTTGAATTATCTGAGGCAATGAGCCTAGAAACGAATTTTCAGGCAATGGCTATTACGAAAACATTAAGAGAGGAAAAGTTGCCTGGAATTTTAGATATTTGTCCCTCGAATGCATCCTACATGATTCGTTTTAATCCAGATATTATCCATCCTGATGAGTTAATTGCAAAATTGAAAGAACTCGAACAAGAGGTTTCCTTAGAAAGCTTTGAAATTACAGCACGTGCTGTTGATGTGCCGATCTTATTCGAAGATCCGTGGACACATGAGGCGTTAATGCGTTTCAGGGATCGGCATCAGGATCCAACAGCAACAGATCTGGAATATGTGGCCCGCACAAATGGCTTTCAATCTAAAGAAGAACTCATTAAATCGATTACGGATAGCCCTTATCTTGTCTCGATGATTGGATTTGTACCGGGTTTGCCATGGTGCTACCAAATGGTGCCTAACGAACAGCAAATTGAAGCGCCGAAATATGTTCGACCTAGAACGTATACACCAGAGAGAGCATTCGGATTTGGTGGAGCCTTTGCGGTTATCTATCCTGTTCAAGGCGCTGGCGGCTATCAATTGTTTGGGACTGCAGCAGCACCTATTTTTGAAAAAGAGCAGCGATTGCAAGATTTCAAAGAATCGATGACCTTCCCTAGACAAGGGGATGTTTTTAGATATCGAAGCATTACGATTGAGGAGTACGAAGATATTCGCAAAGAAGTAGAAAGTGGAGAATTCCGCTATTTGACAAAGGAAATTACCTTTACACCTCAAGAAGTACTCGAAAATCCAAAAGCATTTTCAGATTCTGTATTAAGGAGGTTGTATGCATGATTAAAGTAATTAACCCTGGATTGCAAACGACCGTTCAAGATTCAGGCAGAATTGGTCATTACGAAGTGGGTATGCCCCCATCAGGAGCCATGGATAAATATTCTTACTTGGCAAGCAATCTACTCGTTGGAAATAAGGATAATGCCGCTGTTCTCGAGATTACGTATATGGGGCCGGTTTTAGAATTTCAACAAAATGTAACCGCTGCCATTACAGGGGGCGAGATGCCTCCAAAGATCAATGGTGAGCCTGTTCCGATGTGGGAGACACTTGAAGTTAAAGCTGGAGATGTGCTGTCCTTTGACTTTATCAAGCAAGGTGCCCGTGTTTACTTAGCAGTTACAGGTGGAATTGATGTACCGCTGATTATGGAATCACGCTCCACCTATACTTTGTGTGGCATCGGAGGCTTCGAAGGCCGTGCTCTTCAAGCCGGTGATGAGTTAAAGATTGGCAATGATAAGGAATTTGAGGTCGCCGCAGGAACCCGCATTAGTGAAGAGCTCATTCCTTCATTTTCAAAAACAAATGATATCCGTGTAGTTTTAGGATTATGCAGTTATCGACTGACAGAGGAAAGTAAAGAACGGTTTTTCTCAATTGATTGGACTGTTACACCAGAAGCCAACCGTGTAGGCTATCGCTTTAAAGGGGAGCGCTTGAATTTCGTTGAACGTGAACAGCCATTTGGAGCTGGCAGCAACCCATCCAATGTCGTTGATTTAGGTTATCCAATTGGATCCATTCAAGTACCTGATGGTGTCGAGCCGATTGCTTTATTAAACGATGCGGTGACAGGCGGAGGGTATGCGACGATTTGTACCATTATTAGTACGGATTTAAATAAAATGGCGCAAATCAAAACGAACGAAAAGGTACGGTTTGTTGCGGTTGATATTCACGAAGCATTAGAAATACGAAAAGACTATCAGAAGAAAATCAATCAAATGAAGGAGCAAGTATTAGCTCAAGTTGGAGGTATAAAAAATGGCTGAACAAAAAACAGTGTTAACACCAATCCCAGGCGTATTTTATCGAAAACCAGCTCCTGATAAGGATGTGTATATTAAAGAAGGAGAACCAGTAAAAGCAGGCGATGTGATTGGTCTTGTAGAGGTTATGAAAAACTTTTATGAAATTAAAGCAGAGAATGAGGGCGTACTAGGACAATTCTTTGTTGAGGATGAAGACCTGCTCGACGCTGGCCAGGAGATCGCAGTCATTATTGAACAGTAAATATTTTGAAAAAAGGAGGAGAAAGTGCAGATGGCCTATTTTAAAAAGGTGCTGATTGCAAACAGAGGAGAAATTGCGAGGAGAATTATTCGCACCTGTAAACGGCTAGGCATCGATACAGTCGCAGTTTATTCAGAAGCAGACGCAGAGGCTCCACATGT
The DNA here is from genome assembly GCF_008923245.1 of Cytobacillus depressus. Classification (GTDB taxonomy): domain Bacteria; phylum Bacillota; class Bacilli; order Bacillales; family Cytobacillaceae; genus Cytobacillus; species Cytobacillus depressus. The sequence continues at coordinate 232,807 of NZ_WBOS01000005.1, read as the reverse complement.
AAGTGAAGCAACAGAAGCTGTATGCATCGGTCCAGCCCAAGCGAAAAAAAGCTATCTTAATATTGAAAAGGTAATCCAGGCAGCAAAAGAAACAAGTGCCGATGCGATTCACCCTGGCTATGGGTTTTTATCTGAGAACCCGGAATTTGTCCGCCGTTGTGAGGAAGAAAATATCGTTTTTATCGGTCCTTCTGCAGAAACGATACACTTGATGGGCAGCAAGCTTGAAGCACGGCTTCAAATGCAAAAAGCAGGTGTGAAGGTTGTGCCAGGTACGGATAAAAGCATTGAATCGATTGAGGAAGCCATCCAGATTGCGAACGAGCTTGGCTACCCGCTTATGCTAAAAGCGAGTGCTGGAGGCGGTGGAATCGGGATGCAACTCGTTCACAATCAAGAAGAATTAATCAAGGTGTTTGATGCAACGAAGCAAAAGGCTAATTCATTTTTTAATGATGGTACCGTCTTTTTAGAAAAGTGGATTTCAAAGCCACGCCATATTGAAGTCCAGATTATTGCAGATGCTTATGGGAATGTGATGCATTTATATGAGAGAGAATGCTCAGTCCAACGGCGGAATCAAAAGGTGATTGAAGAAAGTCCATCGCCATTTTTAGATGATGACCTTAGAAATGAACTGTTTGAAGCAGCTGTCCGTGGTGTAAAGGAAATCAATTATACGAATGTAGGAACGATGGAATTTATTTTTGATGAACATAAAAACTTCTATTTCCTTGAAATGAATACACGCCTTCAAGTTGAGCACCCGGTGACGGAAGAAATAACGGGACTGGATTTAGTTGAACTACAGCTCAAGATCGCTGCAAAAGAGCGCTTGCCTTTTACACAGGATGATATCACAAAAACAGGTCATGCGATTGAATGCAGACTTTATGCAGAAGATCCATTTACCTTCTTCCCTAGTCCAGGAGTGATTTCTAGCTTGGAGCTGCCGGGGGATGACGTGAGATATGATTTTGGCTTTGTAAACGGCAGTACGGTGACCCCATTTTATGATCCAATGATTGGAAAAATCACCGTTCATGGAATAACCCGTGATGATGCTATTACTAAAATGCAAAAAGCACTTGAAGCGATGAATATACAAGGAGTCAAAACTAATTTGCTGCTTCTTGAGAAAATCATGAGAAACGACCAATTTATCGGCGGTAACTATACGACTGAATTTCTGGCCGAACAAAAAGGACAATTACTTGGGAGCTGACATGATGTATAAAGTAGATTTGAACTGTGATATGGGAGAAAGCTTCGGTCTTTATGAATTAGGCAATGATGAAGAAATGATGCAGTACATTACCTCTGCCAACATTGCCTGTGGCTTTCATGCTGGAGATCCGCATGTTATAAGAAAGACAGTGGAGCTGGCAAAAAAATATGATGTTGGAATTGGCGCTCATCCCGGATTCCCAGATTTATTAGGTTTTGGCCGCCGTTATATGACTTGTACCCCATCAGAAATTAAAGATTACGTCATGTATCAAGTAGGTGCTTTAAGAGAATTCTGTTCGGCGGCCAATGTGAGCATCCAGCATTGTAAACCGCACGGAGCTTTATTTATGAAAGCAGCGGAGGATAAGGCATTAGCTCGTGCCATTTTAGAAACGCTTCACGAAATGGACCCACAAATGATTATTTTTGCTCTAAATCAGTCTGAATTACTGGAAGAAGCGATAAAAATGGGCGTTCCTGTAGCAAAGGAAGTCTATTCTGATCGTGAGCATACAGAGAGCGGATCAATTGTGTTAACAAGAAGGGGGACAGTTATAAGCGATTATGAAGCCATGGCACAACGAGTTGTTCGAATGGTAAAAGAAGAAAAGGTCATAACCCACGATGGTAAAGATGCTTCTATTAAAGCTGAAACTATTTGTATTCATGGGGATACACCAGGAGCTTCAATTTTGGCAAAAAAAATAGTTGAAGCGCTAAAAGAGAGCGGCATCGAGATTGTTCCAATTAAGAAAATGATTTTTTAAGATCAACATGTAAAGTCAATTGTTTGAACAGGACTCCCTTCCTTTTTATGAGGAAGGGATAAAGCTATGACAGGAAATAACTCTGAGCAAGCACGTGGGTAATTATTTGAATATTAGAAATAAAAACGGAGATCGAAATTGTTATAAAGGAGATGTCGCTTTGAAAATTGAGCAATCATATACCTTCAAGAGTATCCCAAGAGAAGTGCTTTGGAGAACGATTCAAGATAAGGAGGTGTTGAAAAGGGCGCTGCCAGGCTGTAAGTCATTTACTGAAGTGGAGGACAATGTTTTTGAATCGGAGCTAGGGATTAGTATTGGTCCAGTTAAGGGAGTATTTACAGGGGATGTCCGACAGGCTGATCAGAAGGAGCCTGAATTTTACCGTCTACTTGTTACTGGTAAGGGCAAGCCGGGTGAGATTGATGCCGATGCTGAAATGGCTTTAGTAGAAACAGAGGAAGGAACTATTCTTCATTGCAAGGCAGATGTGAAATTGACAGGGATTCTCGCTTCTGTAGGACAAAGAGTCATGAGCGGAGTGGCAAAAGTGGTCATTGGTCAATTTTTTAAAGACATTGAAAAAGAGGCGAGACAGCTAGTCTAATCTAAAAAAGGTATCTATTGGGAGGTGCAATGAATGGCAATTGAAAATGTGAATGTAAAGGTGAAAATCAACGGGAAAGAAAGATGTGCAGATGTAGAGCCGCGGACGCTACTTGTGCACTATATTCGTGATGATCTTGGTTTGACAGGGACACATATTGGCTGTGATACGAGTCAATGTGGTGCATGCTCAGTTATGGTGGATGGAGAAGTGGTGAAATCATGTACGGTACTTGCCGTACAAGCGGACGGTTCAGAAATTACGACCGTTGAAGGCCTGGGGCAAGTTGATAATCTGCATCCAATCCAGCAAAGCTTTTGGGAAAAGCATGGGCTGCAATGCGGCTACTGTACGCCTGGCGTCATGATTGCGGCAGTTGGTCTGTTGGAACAAAATCCTAATCCTAGCGATGAGGAGATTCGTGAAGGTCTTGAAGGGGTAATTTGCCGTTGTACAGGTTACCAATTCATTGTTGAAGCTGTTAAACATGCAGCACAGCTAATGTTAGAATCGGAAGTTCAATTAGTAGGAGAGGAGCGCTCATCATGACAAAGGTTGTTGGTGCTCGACTGAAGAGAAAAGAAGATCCTAAGCTGATAACAGGTAACGGTTATTTTTCGGATGATATTAAACTCCCTGGAATGCTACATGCCGCTATTTTGCGAAGCCCGCATGCTCATGCCATGATCAAGAGTATTAATGTGGAGGAAGCGTTAAAGGCACCTGGAGTTGTGGCTATTTATACAGGAAAAGATTTAGAAGGAAAAATTGGCCGTGTTCCTTCCTCATGGCTTGTCCCAGGATGCGATTTGAAAGAAGCTCCACAATATCCGTTGGCGATTGATCGAGTTCGTTATGTTGGAGATGGTGTCGCCCTTGTCATTGCAGAGGGCCGTTATGCGGTTCGAGATGCAATGTACTTGATCGAGGTGGAATACGAAACTCTATCCCCAGCAGTAGGGCAGAAGCAGTCTATGCAAGATCATGCACCCCTTGTTCATGATGATATTGAAAAGAATATTGCGTTCCATTGGAAAGCAGGAGCGGTTCCAGAAGAGGTTTGTGAAAACGCAGAAGTGTCTATTCAGCAAAGCTTCTATGTTCAGCGGGTTGCTCCGAGCCCAATTGAAACACGGGCAGCCATCGGCCACTATAATCCAGGAAGCGGAGAATTAACCCTCTGGTGCACCTCACAAAATCCACATATTCATCGGATGGTTTTATCCGAAGTACTTAGCATCTCAGAAGCAAAATTAAGAGTAATTGCGCCAGATATGGGCGGCGGCTTTGGCGGGAAAATCGGTGTTTATCCTGATGAAGCACTTGTTGGCTATGCAGCCCGTGATTTAGGCCGTCCGGTGAAATGGATAGAGGAGAGAAACGAGCACTTTACGGCTTCCAACTATGGCCGGGATGAAGTCATTGACGTGGAGCTATTTGGGAAAAAGGATGGAACATTAACGGCTGTTCGTGTAAAAAATACCCATAATGTTGGTGCGTATCTATCTACAATGGGACCAGGTGTTTCAACGATTGACTTTGGCTTAATGGTAACAGGTTCTTATAAAATTCCTTATGCTTCATGTGAAACGTTCGGTGTTTACACAAATACAACGCCAACGGATGCCTATCGCGGAGCAGGTAAGCCTGAAGCTACTTATCAGATTGAGCGGGCTATCGATTTATTCGCAAAAAAAATTGGGATGGACCCATTAGAGATCAGAAGAAAAAACTTTGTCCAGAAAGAAGAGTTTCCTTTTACGAATGCACAAGGACTATTATATGACAGCGGAGATTATGAAAAGCCGTTAGCAAAGGCGCTAGAAATGCTTGATTACAATCAGTTCCGTGAAGAACAGAAGGAACTGCGCAAACAAGGAAAATTAATTGGCATTGGTTTTTCCACGTATGTGGAATTATGCGGATTTGGACCTTCAAAGGTGGCGGGAGCAATCGGATTCCAAGGGGGCGTTTGGGAAAATGCAACCGTTCGTGTCCATCCGTCTGGAAAAGTAACGGTCTATTCTGGAACTTCTCCTCATGGACAGGGGCATGCGACTACTTTTGGGCAGGTCGTTGCAGAAAAATTAGGCATCCCGATGGATGATATTGAACTCGTTTTTGGTGATACAAAGGCGATTTCGATGGGCTGGGGGACATATGGTTCCCGCTCAGTAGCCGTAGGGGGTACAGCGGTTTCGATTGCGACTGATCGCGTCATCGAGAAGGGAAAGAAAATAGCCGCTCATGAGCTTGAGGTGTCTGTAGAAGAATTGACATTTGAAAATGGAATCTTCTCAGTTAATGGGGCTCCAGGCTTTGAACGGACATTCCAAGAAATAGCGAAATCGGCTAATATGGCATGGAATTTACCGGAAGGCTTAGAACCGTCTCTTGAAGCACAGTCCTTTTTCGACCCGGAAAACTTTGTATATCCGTTTGGCACACATATTGCCGTTGTTGAAGTAGATAAAGAAACAGGACAAATTGAAATCAAACGATATATAGCTGTCGACGATGTTGGGCGTGTGATTAACCCGCTGACTGCTGAAGGTCAAGTTCATGGAGGGATCGCTCAAGGAATTGGCCAGGCACTTTGGGAAGGGGCTGTTTATAACGAAGATGGCCAGCTTTTAACCGGAACATTCATGGATTATGTACTGCCAAAGGCTCGTTTCTTCCCTAAGATTGAAACAGCCTTTACCGAAACTTTATCCCCTGTTAATCCACTTGGTGCAAAAGGAATCGGGGAAACAGGAACGACTGCCTCAACTCCTGCGATTATGAATGCGGTTATGGATGCATTAGAACCATATGGGATAAAAGATATTGAAATGCCGCTCACACCTGAAAAAGTGTGGAGAGCTATTTCAGAAAGTGAGGGCAAGTAATTTGATACCTTCTAAATTTGATTATGTTCGCGTAAATTCTATTGATGAGGCCATTCAGCAATTGCAGCAATTTAATGGTGAAGGAAAGCTGATTGCAGGAGGTCATAGCTTAGTTCCACTTTTAAAGTTTAGATTATCGGAACCGGGAGCATTAATTGATATTAGCCGCATTGCCGAATTAAAGGGAGTTCGAAAAGAGGGAGATCGCATTGTAATCGGTGCACTTACGACACATTTCCAAGTCGCAAATGAACCAATCGTTCAGCAGTATACTCCTGTCTTATCAGAAACGGTTCGTCAAATTGGTGATTTGCAGGTGCGGAATCGCGGAACCATTGGCGGGAATATCGCACATGCAGACCCAGCCGCAGACTTGCCGGCAGCTGCTTATGCCCTTGATGCCGAAATAGCGTTTTATGGAGAAGACGGTCCAGAAACGATGAATATTGATAGCTTTATCGTAGGACCTCTGATTACGATGCTGCCTGAAAATAGTGTATTAACAAGTGTCTCATTTGCTATACCACCTGCACATACAAAATCAGCTTATCTTAAGTTTTTCCATCCAGCATCGGGCTATCCTGTTATTGGTGTTGCTGTTGTTGCTGGAGTTGGAGACAATGATGTGATTGATTACATTAAAATCGCGATAACGGGTGTCGGGGATGTTCCTTATCGGGCAACTTCAGTAGAGAATAAGCTTTTAGGCCAAACTTTATCTGCAACGATGATAAAAGAAGCAGCACAATTGGCAGCTGATGATGGTGAGATGGCCAGTGATCTATATTCTTCTGAAGAATATAGAAGAAACTTGTGTAAGGTCTATACAGAGAGAGCGTTAAGGTCGGTCTTTCATTAAAACATAGCTTAATAGAATAGGGGCGTATCTTATAGGAGAAACGCCCTTTTTTAATTGGATAAATTCGTATTGATTAGGAGGTAATAGGATGAACGATCATGAATTAATTATTGAAGCAATTAATAAGACGCGAAAATCAGGCAGAAAGTTTGCGTTAGCCACAGTAGTCGGTGTTGCCGGTTCAGCCTATAAAAGAGAAGGGGCGAAAATGCTCATCGATGAAGAAGCGAATATGACCGGAATGATTTCTGGCGGCTGTCTGGAGTCTGATGTAGCTGAAGTAGCAAAATCTGTAATGGAATCTGGCACGCCGATATTAAAAACATATGATCTCGACGAGGACCTAGTTTGGGGACTCGGACTCGGATGCCCTGGCTCAGTGAAAATTTATATTGAACTTGTCGAGCCTAATTAAATCATTGACGGAGGGATAGAATGTTAAATTTATCACCATTTGAAGCATGGCTAATAAGTCTAGAAGAAGAGCGGGAAAGTGTGTTGGCGACTATCATGCCAATTGATCCGTCAAAGTTAAATAAAGAGCCGTGCCGTTTGTTTATTTCTAAAGAGAGCAAAACAATTGGTGATCTTGGAGATGAGGACATCAATCAGCGAGTGACAGAAATTGCACGAAGGAAATTAAATGAATCCAATCCAAAATCGGAGACACGAATATTCACACTTCCAAATGGTGAAGAGATTCATATTTTCATTGATGTGCACATTCCCCCTGCAGAACTAATGATTTTTGGTGCAGGACATGATGCAATTCCAGTTGCCAAATCTGCGGTTTCTTTAGGATTTAAAACAACTGTTGTCGACCAGCGGGAATTTTATAATAGTGAGGAACGTTTTCCGGGAACAAATAGACTCATTGTGAAAACGAGTGAATTTGAGGGAAAAATTAAAATTGGACACAGGACGTATATCGTTGTGATGAATCACCATATAGAGAGGGATCAAGAAACATTGAAATTCGTCCTACGCTCCTCTTCGCCATACATAGGTGTCCTTGGTCCACGCTCTCGTCGTATGCGAATGCTAAAAGCGTTGGAGGAAGAGGGTGTCATTTTTGTTGAAAATGAGCTTGATAGAATGTACAGTCCAATAGGATTAGATATAGGTGCTGATTCACCGGAAGAAATAGCTCTCAGTATTTTGGCAGAGGTTGTGGCCAAAAAGAATGGGCATGCGGGCGGATTCCTGAAAGGATCTGAATATATTCATAAAGCAGCAGCTACAAAGGAACCTGTATGAACGAAAATGCAATGAACCCATCTATTTGTGCAATTATCCTTGCTGCGGGATCGTCTACAAGAATGGGGCAGCCCAAGCAATTGTTGCCATTAAAGGGACGGCCGTTATTAGAGCATGTAATTCGCACGGCAGCCTCGGCGAATTTTTCTGAGATAATTACGGTGATAGGCTGTGAAGCTGACAATATACAAAAAGCGATTTTAATAGATGATCCACGTTTTCGCTGGGTAGTCAATGAAGATTATTTATCTGGGCAAGGCTCTTCATTAAAAGCTGGTTTTATAAATGTAGCGGATCATCATTCAGGAGTTATGGTATTCCTTGGCGACCTTCCTTTTATTGTGCAAAGTACTGTTCAATCCATTTTTCAATTAGGAAAAGACATGCTCAAGGAATATGAAAAAAGCTTTGTGATACAGCCTAAGTATAAAGGGATATCAGGTCATCCAGTATTTTTTGGACACCAAGATAAAAATATCTTTATGAAGCTGCAAGGTGATCGCGGGGCAAAGGTGATTATGAATCAAATTTCCTGCCGCCAATCTATCCCTGTGGAGGATAGTGGGATTTTATTCGATATCGATACTCCTGAGGCTTATAATAAAGCTGTAAGTCTGAATAAATAGAAGTTTTTATATTTTCACACTAATAAATTCCTATCTTTTGCGAAAAAAAGTATAATGGGCGTAGTGAGGTTCGAATTTAATCAGGGGGGAACGAAAAGGTTGATTATTTGGAAAGATATTTTGAAACCGATTTCAATCTTTGTTGATGTTCGCAGTACGATTGAAGCTGTTATTCACCATTTTGCAGATCAAAATATAGATATTGTTTTCGTAACGGAAAAAGGGACTTTAATAGGTTATTGTACGAAAGAACTTCTGTTGAATCAAATCTCCAAAGCTTCAGACTTAACTCAATTGATTCAATATAAAAATGATATTTTAAAAGTTCCCCAGTATTCACCAGTTGAATTTTATCATAATGTTTCATTAATGATCGGGATTAATGCGAAGGAAGAAATTGTTGGCTACACGACAATTGAACAGGCAAGGCATCATATAAATGAGCTCAGATTAAAGGATATCAATTTGCTTTTACATGGTGCGGGCGTAGGGATAGTCCGGACAAATGTTGATTATCAAATTGAATTTATAAATGAAACAGCAGAAAATATTTTAGGCATTTCAAGTTCATTTTTGCTATTACGTAACTATAAAACTCTTTTAACGAATGATAAAAATCTTGATAAGGTTTTGGAGGGAGAAACGCTTATTAGCGTCAATTCTTCAATTAATTTTAAACAAATAAGTGGGAATTTCTACCCTTTGCAAGTAGATGGGAATATAACCGGACTTGTCCATGTATTTTTCTCCAGAGAGGTTTTCGAAGAAGCCGTTCAAGAGCTGGATTTTGTTCGAAACTTGAATTCCGATTTACAAGCTGTTTATGCATCTTCTCAAGAGCAAATACTGGTGATTGATGGAAGCGGGCGGATTATTCGTGTTGCCGGCATGTTTCTTAAAGACTTTTGGAAGGTGGAAACCCCTGAGAAAATCATAGGGAAAAATATAGATGAGTTTTCGAAAAACAATATTTTTCAGCCGAATGTATTTGATTTATGTAAGAAGCAAAAGAAAAAAGTGACTGCCATTCAGGATTCCGCTGGGAGCAGCCGGGTTTGGTCTGTGGCAACTCCAGTTTATCACGAGGGCAAATTAGAGAAGGTAGTTGTGCTTTCAAGGGATATTACTCAGCAGAGTTCTTCCCTAAAGGATCAATCAGAGAAAGATGCAGATCAAGCTTTACATAATCGACAAGAAAAGAACAATAAAGAAAAAAGGCTAGTTTATCGCTCGAAAAAAATCGAGCAATTAGTAATAGAGATCAAACGTGTAGCCCAATTTAATTCTACTATTTTACTAGAGGGCGAGTCAGGTGTCGGAAAAGAAGTATTTGCCCAGAAAATTCATACAGCAAGTCCGAGAAATAACCAGGCGTTTGTTCGGATTAACTGTGGTGCGATTCCGGAAAACTTGATTGAAAGCGAATTATTCGGATATGAGAAAGGTTCATTTACGGGGGCGGACAAAAATGGGAAGGCGGGATTATTCGAAATAGCTAATAATGGCACCCTTTTTCTTGATGAAATTGGTGAGCTGCCCTTAAATATGCAGGTAAAGCTATTACGCGTGCTACAGGAGCGAGAAGTAACTCGAATCGGCGGCGTTCGTCCGCTTTCTATAAATGTTCGAATTATTACGGCGACAAATAAGGATCTCCGTGAAATGGTCAATCAAGGAGATTTCCGAGAGGATTTATACTACAGATTATATGTCATTCCATTTCGTATCCCTGCCCTAAACGAACGAAAAGAAGATATTTTTCCTTTGTCTATTCACTTTTTAGAGCAATTTAAACAAATGTATGATATTAAAAAAAGCTTCACTCCAGAAGCAATTGAAGTATTAGAGACGTATACATGGCCAGGAAATGTAAGGGAGCTTCAGAATATTGTGGAGCGGTTAATCCTGTTGACTGAAGGAGAATGGATTCAGCGGGAGCATGTATTGAAATATCTTTACGGTGAAGTGAAAAAAAAGAAAAAGCAGCTATTTGTTTTAGAGCTAATGCCGCTCAAAGAAGCTGTAGAAGAATTAGAAACACAGTTAATAGAACGAGGAATGCAGAAATATCGAACAGCTGATAAACTATCCAAAGTATTAGGAGTTAGTCCAGCTACAATCAGCAGGCGGATAAAGAAGCTGAAATAATAAGAGGAGTGACTCCCGTTGTTTAATTTACCTGAAACACACTTTAGTTTCGGCGGTGATGAATATATATATGCTGAAATATCCCGTGATATGAGAATTGAGAGCAATTTTAAAGCACTGGCCGTAACGGATGAGCTGAGAAATAGAGAAATCCCAGGAATTATTGAAATAGTTCCCTCCAATTCATCCTATTTAGTCCGCTACAATCCTGATATTATCTCAGCCAGAGATTTACAAGATTATTTAAAAGACATAGATTTAACGAAAAGTGATCTAACAAAGCTGCATTTCTCAGTCCGGATCGTTGAAATCCCAGCATGGTATGATGATCCTGTGTCGGAGGAATATTCCTACCGCTTTCGGCATAGGCACCCAGCCCCCGATTTATCGGACTTTGAATTTGTCATGAAGGTAAATGGATTTACAGACAAAGAAGCATTTATTCAATCACATTCAGAAACGCCCTACTTAATTACGATGGTTGGTTTCCTTCCGGGAACGGCCTGGCAATTCCCTCTTGGATTACAGCCAAACGAAATTATTCAATCACCTAAATACAATAGCCCTCGAACTGAAACACCGGAAAGGGGCATGGGATTGGGCGGCGCTTTCAATGTCATTTATCCTGTAAGCGGTCCGGGTAGCTACCAGCTAATAGGCCGATCTGCCGTTTCTGTCGTTGATCCAACTAACAAGTTAGAAGATTTAAAAGAGGCCTCGTTTCTAGCTAGGCCAGGTGATATTTGGAAATACCGCCCCATCAATGAAACCGAATATGAAAAGATAAGGAATGAAGTAATTACAGGCAAGTATCGATTTAAAATGAAAGACATCGAATTATCTCCGCTTGAATATGCCGAAAAAGGCAAGCAATACATCCAGGAGCTAATGGAGGATTATTAAATGATAGAAATTAAAGACCCTGGGCTGTGGACAACTGTACAGGATATGGGACGCGTTGGAAAATATCATTTGGGCGTTCCACCCTCAGGTGCGGCTGATAAATACTCATTTATGATTGGAAACCTTCTTGTCGGGAATCCTGAAGATTTTGCAGCACTTGAATTAACGTTAATTGGCGGAAAATTTGAGTTTCAAAAAAATCATATCATTGCTTTAACAGGTGCACCAATGGAGGCTTATATTAACAACGAGCCAGTATCATTCTGGGAAACCTGCCAAGTAAAAGCAGGTGACATCTTAAAGATAGAAGCTTGTCTTAAAGGGGTAAAAAGTTATTTATGTATCTCTGGAGGCATAAGTGTTCCAGATGTCATGGGCAGTAAATCTACCTATGAATTAAGCCAGATTGGCGGCTTCCAAGGCAGAAAGTTAGCGGCAGGGGATCGAATTGAAATAAACGAATCGTTGCCCGGAGCAGTAAAACAAATTGGTAAATCCATTCCCTTAGAATTTATCCCGTCCTTTAGCGACTTTCAAGAATTACGAGTCATGATGGGGATAACAGGTTATTTAATGAATGATCTTGCATTAAAAACATTTCTAAATTCAGAATGGACCGTATCCCACGAATCCAATCGAGTTGCTTACCGTTATAAAGGGCCAAAAGTGTCATTTACCGAGCAACACCCGCCTTTCGGTGCAGGGAATAGTTTTTCTAATGTTGTTGATATCGCCTATCCAATTGGCTCAGTCTTATTTACAAACGAGGAAGAATTGATTGTTTTGCAAAATGACGCAACAACAGGCGGTGGGTTTATCACCATTGGCACCGTTATAAGCCAGGATCTTGATTTAATTGCCCAATCAAGACCATTATCCCAATGCCGCTTTATCACAGTCACCATTGATCAAGCCATGCAAGTCCGTGCAGAAAGAAGAAAAAAGCTGGAATCATTGGTTTATTTTATAAAAAGATAGGATTAGCACGAATAAATTCTCTTCAGCTTTTCCTATCTCCTCTAATCACGCCCCGCATTTACATTCCAAGGGAACTAACTTTTATTTCAATCTCCTATTTTGCGGAAATTATTGTTGAAGAAAAGAAACAGGATAGTACTTATCCGCCTAATTTTAGAGGTGAATAAGCTCTCCTAGTTTTATTTGGCATACCATGTAAAAGACTAAAAAAAGTGGGTGAAAATATGACATATGATTCTCAACGTATTTCAGGTATGGGCATGGGAGGATTCCCGGGCATGGGTATGGGTGGATTTCCAGGCATGGGTATGGGTGGCTTCCCAGGCATGGGCGGTGCACCAGGTATGGGTATGGGTGGCTTCCCAGGCATGGGCGGTGCACCAGGCATGGGTATGGGTGGCTTCCCAGGCATGGGCGGTGCACCAGGCATGGGTATGGGTGGCTTCCCAGGCATGGGCGGTCCACCGGGCATGGGTATGGGTGGCTTCCCAGGCATGGGCGGTCCACCGGGCATGGGTATGGGTGGCTTCCCAGGCATGGGCGGTCCACCAGGCATGGGTATGGGTGGCTTCCCAGGCATGGGCGGTCCACCAGGCATGGGTATGGGTGGCTTCCCAGGCATGGGAGGTTTCCCAGGCATGGGTGGCTCACCTGGGATGGGTATGCCAGGGAGGTGATATTGACTTTAGCCTATGAAAAAAGAATATGAAATGAGCTTCAATTTGCAAAATGAATTTGTAGAAATCTTAATCGATTAAAAATCCGAGTATATCATGAATGATTCGGATTTTTAATCGTTTTATTTTAGCAATATAAAGGAGTAACCTACTCCCTATTGAATGGCAATTGTCAGCCACCTTCTATACAAGTAGCAGCTGAGCTGTCAACGATGTTATTTAATTCAGTTAAAAGGTTAGCAAGTGTATCTGAATCCACAGTGGCTTCCATAGATTTTTCTGTAAGCAGTATATTGTATTTTTCAAAAATGGCAGCTGTAGCTTCCCAAATTTCAACTACAGCTTTTGGTGACATATTGGATTGGATAACCATATTACCACCTCCTTTTTTACTGGCGTGGTGCAAACAGCATCACCGAAACACCAACTATACATATACCTGCACCTACCCAATCATATAAATCAGGTGCTTTTTTATCGATCCCCCAACCCCATAATACAGAAAGAACGATAAATACTCCGCCATAAGCCGCATAAACTCTGCCGAATGAAGGAAAGCTTTGAAATGTAGCAATAACACCATAAAGTGCTAAGATAATTCCCCCGGAGATCCCCCAATAAAGTGGCTTACCTTCTCTTAGCCAAAGCCATATAAGATAACCTCCACCAATTTCAGCTAATCCCGCAAGAAAAAACAAAACTATACTATAAAAAATAAAATTCACTTCCTAAAACAATTCATTTAACGATTATTATATCTTATCTATTGAACTTTGACGCGATAAAGGTATATGAAAAATCAGTGTTTTTGCTTAGTGCAACTTTCTTTCTTATTACTTAATTAATGGGAAGTAGGAAAAAACGTTGCTATAGACCCACATAAGATTGATTTGTTAATCTAATAATAATCTTTTGGAGGTGTAATAACCTGTGAATTCTTCTAAAGTAGCTTTCCTTTCCGTAATGAGTAACACGACAGTGGTTATTTTAAAAATAATTGTTGGAATCTTTACGGGATCAGTCGCTGTTCTTTCTGAAGCCATACACTCGTTTTTAGATTTAATGGCTTCTTTAATAGCCTTTTTTTCTGTCCGAATTTCGAGCAGGCCCGCAGATAAAACACATCCTTATGGACACGGGAAAATTGAGAATATTTCTGGAACGATTGAAACGATATTAATTTTTGTTGCTGGCATATGGATTATTCATGAATGTATTCAAAAACTAATGAATCCATCACCAATCAAACTGCCTTTTCTAGGTATCTTAGTTATGCTAATTGGTGCAGCCATTAACTTTGTTGTGTCAAAAATTGTAGGGAAAACTGCCGAAGCAACCCATTCGGTTGCCATGAAATCAAACGCTCTCCACTTACTTACAGATGTCTACACTTCGGTTGGTGTAGCCTTTAGTTTATTACTGGTAAATTTGACGGGGTGGTATTTTCTGGACCCAATCATAGGGATCGGATTGGCTATCTATATCATGGTGGAAGCATTTAAATTAATGAAGGAATCATTTCCACCATTATTAGATGCAAGCTTGTCTACTGAAGAGGAACAATCTATTCTGCAAATTATTGAATCGTTTAGTGATGAGTATATTGAATATCATGACTTTCGAACAAGACGCTCAGGTCCCGATGAATATATTGATTTTCACTTAGTTGTGTCTGCACATGAAGATATTGAGACCGCACATGATCTTTGCGACCGTATTGAAAACAGAATTCAAGTTATATTTAGTAAAGCTCAAGTATTAATTCATTTAGAACCTGAAAATGAAAGATTAAAAACGTAAAGAAGAAGTACTTTACATTTTCTTCCCTTGAGTGTAGAATTTCTACATACCTAATAATTCTAGGTAGGTGAAAATATGTTTAATCGTGAATTAGTCAAAGGAAGCTCGTCCTTATTGCTGCTTCAAATGTTAGGTGAGCGGGATATGTACGGATATGAGATTGTTAAAGAGCTCGAGAAACGCAGCGAAAATGAGTTTTCTTTTAAGGAAGGCACGCTGTATCCAGCGCTTCATAAGCTCGAAAAGCAGGAATACATCGAATACTATTGGCAGGAGCAGGAGAAAGATCCTGCAAGGAAGTATTATCGGATTACTGAAGCGGGGAAAGCCATGCTTCTTGAAAAAACCCGCGAATGGCATGATTTTGTTTCTGTCATGAACAAGGTGATGGGGAGAAAAAAACATGGATCGGCTGAAGGATGAGTTTTTAGGAGAGCTTACCAAGCATCTCGGCAATCATAAAGAAAAAGAATCAATCTTAGAGGAATATGATGCACATCTTGATGAGCTCCTTGTCGAGCTCTATAAATTAGAGGATGAAGATGAGCTCCGTAATCAAGTTTACTCACGGTTCGGAACACCTGAGGAAATTGCTGCCATGTGGCGAGAGGAGCTTTCCGTAACTCCCAGCAATATGAAATGGCTGTTCATCGCCGTTAATATTCTTTTTTTTGCTGCTGGTTCTTTTCTTACTTTGGCACATAATCTTCTTGAATGGGGATGGCTCACGAGTTTGTGGGTTCAGTTAACTTCTTTTCCAATCTTGATTGCTCTTATTTATTTGTGTTTTTGGGCTTTGCTTGGCTATGAAATCGGCAGAGGCTTTGGGCATAAAGGCAGGAAACTGATGAAGCGGACATTCTTTTTAGCCTTAATTCCAAATGCAACGTTAATGGTTCTAACGGTTTTCCGAATTATTCCCCATGAATGGTTTAGCCCATTATTGACGGAATCCTTTATTGGGATCTGTATTTTATTTACCCTCCTTTTATACCCAGTTTGCCTGATTAGTTATAGGTGGGGGAAAAAAGCTTCGGTATAAGCTTTTTTTTACTCATATACATAGAAATTCTATGTATATAAATAATCTATTAAAAATGGAGGATTTACAAATGGAGTTGAAAATTAAAAGGGTTGACTGGTTCTTTTTATTTTTGTGCTTGTTGGCAGGTATTGTTGCAGAAGAAGCATTTTTCAGGTACCCAATCGGCATATCCTATTTTGCTTCCATCGTTGTGTTTTATTTAATATTTTTCTGGAGGTTTAGGAAATTCTCCTTTACACATCAACGGCTTGGATATTTGCTATTAATTTCAATTTGGCTTTTGTCAGCAAGCTATTATCTATATGATACAGCATTATTAAATTTATTTAATAGTCTTGTCATCCCTGGCCTTGTGATTATTCACCTTGCCTTGATAACGTCACCGAAGAAACTAGAATGGAGTAACTGTTTTTTCATCTATTACATTTTAAAGCGCCTTGTGGATGGAATTCTTTATAATACCCTTTTCACTAAGCAGGCAGCTAGACTAGTAAAACAAAGTAGCAATGAAAAGCATTATGATGCGTGGAAAAAAATCCTAATAGGAATAGCCATCTCTGTTCCGTTTTTATTTGTTATCCTTACTTTACTCATTTCAGCCGATGCTCAATTCGAGAGGCTTTTAAGAGGAATTCCTGATTTGCTGAGCTTTAACGGAGAGCATGTTTTCCGTATAATCATAACTTTAATATATACTTTCAGTTTCTTTGGCTTTCTTCAAGCTCTAATGCAAAAAAATATTCAAATTGTCCAAAAGCAGGATGCCATAAAGCCAATTAGTATGGACGGGATTATTACACTGACCGTGCTGTTGCTCCTTGATTTGGTCTATGTCTTGTTTGTTGCCGTCCAATTTAAATATTTTTTCAGTGGCACGCTCGATGATGGCTATACATATGCTGAATATGCGCGCCGCGGCTTTTTTGAACTGCTTTTTGTCACCATGATAAACTTAACTGTAACAACTGGTGTCATTCAAGTGACAAAGAAGGTGCCTAGACTTTTGAAGAAGGCTATTAGCTTTGCTCTGACAATTCTTGTCCTATCAAGCGGAATTCTTCTTACGTCCGCTTTCATGCGATTGACCATGTATGAAGATGCTTATGGCTTTACATTAACGCGGATCCTTGTCCATTCTTTTATGATTTTCCTAATGGTTATCTTTGCTTATACGCTCGTAAAAATTTGGATTGAAAAGCTTTCTTTGTTCCGTTTTTATTTCATTGCGGCACTCATTTACTATGCTGGAATCAATATTGTAAACTTCGATCAGATTGTTGTGGACAAAAATATGACTCGCTTAGAGACAACGGGGAAAATTGACATCCATTATCTAGACAGCTTATCAGCAACTGGAATCCTAGGGTTAATTGAGCTTTATGAAAAGAAGCCTGATGTTCCTGGTTTGAAAGAGTTACTTATACAGCGTAAAGTAGAGAAAGAGTATTTAAAAAGCCATTCCTGGCAGTCGCACAATCTTACAAGAAACCAAGCATATGAAAAGCTGGGGACATTGGTTTTTTAAAAAAGACATAGGTTTTTAGAACAATATCAATTCTATTAGGTAGAAAAAGTTACAACAAGATGTCGAAAATTCATGGCATCTTTTTTACATTTTTCTATTTTATTTCAGCCTCAAAACTCCATAATTTCTCCATATTTATTTGATATAGTTTTTTTGCCATTGAAATTAGAAAAGCGAGGCGACTGTTCAGCCCCGAAAAGCATAAGGCAAGCTTTCATGAAGGTTGTACTTTACCTTCATGGGTGATTGACTTATGACCTCAAGGGACTAGGAGCCACAGCTAGACATGAAGGAGGAAACAAAATGAATTCGAAATTTTGGATTTCTTCATTATTTTTAAGCGCAATTATTATTGGAGGATGTAGTTCAGGGAATACAAGATCAGAAAGTGAATCTGAGTCAAATCATGCTATGGACCATTCCGATATGGATCATGAAAAGATGATGGAAGAAATGGAGGGGATGGATGGTCATATGAGCCATATAAATCCTATAGCATTAAATGATTCAACAGGGGAAAATGAGTTAGCAATTCCACCTTTGCTGGAACAAAAGAATGGGATTTATCATATTGCTGCACAACTAGGAACAACTGAAATATTTAAAAGTGTTCAAACAGAAACATATGGATATAATGGCTCATTTTTAGGTCCTGTCATTCGTGTTAATAAGGGTGATACAGTCACATTTAAAACAAGCAATGAGTTATCTGAGCCTACAACATTCCATTGGCATGGTTTAGAAATTCCGGGTGAAGGTGATGGAGGTCCACACCATTTGATCCAACCTGGTAAATCAAAAGACGTGATATTTACAGTAAATCAAGAAGCATCGACTTTGTGGTTCCACCCGCATCCAGAAGGTGCTACAGCTGAACAAGTGTATAAAGGTTTAGCAGGGTTAATTTATGTGGAAGATGAAAATTCCAAAAGTCTTGCTTTACCAAATGATTATGGAGTTAATGACTTTCCATTAGTGTTTCAAGATCGACAATTTGATGATAAAAAACAACTTAATTACAAAGCAGTCCTAAACGAAGATGGAACAATTGGTGATACATTGTTAGTGAACGGAACACTAAACCCAAAATTAACTGTTGGAAAAGAAAAAGTCCGTTTACGTTTATTGAACGGATCAAATGCTCGTAACTATACTTTCCAATTAAATACAGGTGATTCATTCCAACAGATTGCAACAGATGGCGGTTTTTTAAATGAACCAATAGCGATAAGTGAAATTACCTTAACACCTGGTGAAAGAGCGGAAGTAATTGTTGATTTTTCAAAATTTAATGCAGAAAACGATATTTCTTTAGTTAATGAAGCGGGTAATATTTTACTACCGTTTAAAATAGGTGAACATAAAACAAGAGAAACAACAAAATCTCTAGAAAATTTAAATGATTTTGCGGTAACAGATGAAGAAAGAAATTTACCTGTTTCTAAAAGACTTGAACTTTTTGGTATGGGGATGCACGTAACAATTAATGATAAACAATTTGATATGAACCGAATTGATTTCACACAAAAACAAGGAGAAACTGAAACTTGGGAAATTTATAATAAGCCAGATGCGATGGGTGGAATGATACATCCATTCCATATTCATGGAACACAATTTAAAATCGTTTCAATTGATGGGAAAGAACCTTCTGCAAGCCTACACGGGTGGAAGGATACAATCGCAATTGAAGCCGGTCAAACAGTAAAATTAGCTGTAAAGTTTAATAATAAAGGGATTTATATGTTCCATTGCCATGTGTTAGAACATGAGGAAAATGGAATGATGGGGCAAGTTGAAGTAAATTAATATTTGTTTATATAATTGTTTCGGATGTAGGAAGAACTTCTTTACAAGTAAACAGAATTCTTTAATGGATTAATTGATTAAAATGATAAGGAGGTGAAAGAAAGATGAAAATAAAAACCTTTCTAGCAATTTTATTTATTTCTATAGTATTAGTTGGTTGTGGACAGTCTAGTTCAAATGAAGAGGCTGCTTTAAATAACAATGAAGTTGAAAACGTTAGAGAATTAGTGCGTGATTACAGTTTAGGAAATATAAAGAGCAAGTCTGCTTCGATTACTTCCCAACAGCTAATTGTTAAGAAATCTAATGGAAACAAGTTAGCTTATGACTTGTCAGAGGAAGACTTCTTCGTTTCTATTGCACCTTACGTGAACAAAACTCATCCTTGAACGAATCATAGCTTGACAGGTTGTCAAGGTGAATTGGTTGAAAAAGAGTTTGATGTATACATTGAAGATATGGAAGGTAATGTAATTTTGGACGAAAAAGTTAAATCCCAATCTAATGGATTTTTCGACTTATGGCTCCCACGCGATAAAACATATCAAATAAAGATTAAGTATGATGGAAAAGTATCGGAATCAGAAATTTCAACTTTTGAGAATGATGGTACTTGTATTACAACTATGCAGTTAACTTAAGGCACCTATGCAGGTGCTTTTTCTTGTTTTTTGGATCGCAAAAATGCGTTAGCCAAATTAGATATGTAAGGAGCTACTTATTGGACACATTTTAGATGGTTTTGGCCAATAAAACAAAAATAAAGGATTGGACAGAACCAATCCTTTTATTTAAGAAATGTTTAAATATTATTATTTTCAATAAGGCAAGCTAGACGGCAAAGTACACAACGACTCCAATAACGATTAGATTTAGTATCCATCCAAATAGACCAAACCCCATCATTCCAACCAAATAATCTTTGAAATACAAATGTCAAATTCTTTTATTGTTTCATTTTCGCATAAGAAAATAAATGCTTGTTAAAATGAAAAGTAGAATAATAGCTATCTGCCATTCCGTTTTTAAGGATAATACTTGGTTAACAGAATAAGCTTCTATAAATAGAGATGGGATTTTCCCTAATGTGCTTGCAACGCTAAACGATACCAGCCCCATTTTACTGAATGCAGCTGCGAGTGTTACAGCGCCTGAAGGAATAAACGGTAAAAATCTAAGGAGAAGTACAAGAAATATTGCTTCTGCTCCAGCTGTATTTTTCAACTTTAACAAAAGCCTAGACTTTGTTTTTTCTAAACTAGGTAAAAGTTTTATTAAACCTTTTCGATAAAAAACAAAACTTACAATTGCTCCAGCTGCCTCTCCAGCAATAGAGACCACCAGCCCCTTCTCAAAGCCAAAAAAGGCGATGTTTCCCGCGGTAATAAAAGCGCTAGGCAAAATTCCAGATATAGCAATAAGCATATTAATTATCAAACTAAAGAGAACAGCGAGTATTGGATTAACAGGAAACCATTCTAGCAAATAAGCTCTCATATTTCTCTCTTACCAGCCCATTTATAGCCAAAACCCCAAACAGTTACTAGATGTTTATCGGCGGGAAAACCCGATTTTCGTAGCTTTTCTCTTAAATTTCTAACATGCGAATCAATCGTCCGATCTTCAGTTGAAACGCCATACCCCCAGATAGAAGTAATAAGGTGTTCCCGTGTAAATACTTTGTTCATATTATTTAAAAATAAATCCATCATTCCAAATTCCTTAGGAGTTAAGGGGATGTCCTTTTTATTAAACTGAAGTACAAATGAATTCATGTCCAAAATAAGACCCTGAAATGTAATATTGGCGTTTTCAATTTTATTTCTTCTCAATACAGCCTCAATTCTAGCCATTAATTCTTCTTCGTCAAATGGTTTTGAAATATAATCATCAGCCCCAATTTTTAATCCCTTTACAATATCAGGTTTCTCAGCTCTTGCGGTAAGCATAATTATTGGAATATCCCAATGTTTACTTATTTCTTGACATGCTTCCCATCCATTCATTTCAGGCATCATGACATCAAGTAAAATGAGATCAGCTTGGCGGGATTCTAAATAGGCAATAGCTTCGATAGCAGAAGTCATTTTTATACATTTGTACCCTGCAGGCGATAAATAAAGAGATAGTAAATCAAGCATAAGTGGTTCGTCATCAACTAAAATAATAGTTTTCATCGTTTTCTACCCCTTAAAAATTATTGCAAACTCGGTTCCCTTTCCTAATTCGCTTTTAACTATAATTTCTCCGTCATGCATATCAATAAGTTCTTTCACAATGGCAAGTCCTAGCCCAGAACCTCCTAAAGATCTAGTACGAGCTTTATCAACACGATAAAAACGGTTAAATATATACGGAATATCTTCATTTGGTATTCCTTTTCCATTATCTTTTATCGAAATTTGAACAGAAAGTTTATCTTTTGACACATTTATTGCTGTTTCGGTATCTGCATAAGAATATTTCATTGAATTATCTAAAAGGTTTAAGATGATTTGCTCCAATCTTGAGGGGTCTGCCAGAATAATAACATTAGAAGGGCAACTGATCCTTAAGTTCATTTTTTTCTCCAAAAAAGCCGGGGAAAGTTTTCTTTCAATAGATAAAAGGAATTCATATAAGTTAATTTGTTCTTTTTCAATGACAAAAGTGTTTTTGTCTATTTTTGCTAAATCAAATAAATCTTTAATTAGAATCGAAAGACGATTGGTTTCTTCTAGAATAATATTCAAGTATTTTTGTCGTTCTTTAATTGATAGATTTCGTTTTAGGACAATATCTGTATATCCTTTAATATAAGTTAAAGGGGTTCTGAGCTCATGGGAAATACTTGCTAAGAATTCATTTCTCTCCTTCTTTAAATACTTCAAATCATTTGCGAGTAATTTGATGGATTTAGACAGATCTCCTAACTCATCATTTCCTCTCTTTGGCAATGTAACTTCGAAGTTACCTTTACTTATTTGTGAAGTTGCATCCTTCATTATGATAAGTGGCTTAGTAAGAGCTTTTGAAAGAGAAATAATAATAATGATTGTCAGGCTAACCGAAATCAAACCCGCCAAAAGAAAATGTTCATTAAGACGATCAATTAAATTATGAACTGATTTTGTGTCTTGGAACATATAAACAAAGCCAGTAGCTTTTCCACCTTGTT
This sequence comes from Cytobacillus depressus, assembly GCF_008923245.1. GTDB lineage: Bacteria > Bacillota > Bacilli > Bacillales > Cytobacillaceae > Cytobacillus > Cytobacillus depressus. The sequence continues at coordinate 210,528 of NZ_WBOS01000005.1, read as the reverse complement.
CAACTGGACTGACAGTGGCAATAAGTGGTTCATCTCGCCAGTTTCCTTCTATAATTTTTCCTTCCCTTGGAATATTAGCATAAGGTATTTTAAGATACTTTTTAAGCCGATCAACTTCGTCAGAAGAGTCAAGCACCTTTCCGGACTCGTTTGTGATAACGACATCAGTATTCGCTTCCGATTCCATCAGGGTGACATGGGAAATGGTGTCAGCATCAAAGTGCTTTTCGAGTATCGCTCTGTGCGAATTCCCTCTAGCTTGTAATGCAGAAAGCTCCTCTTCAATCCTAGACTCAACAATGGCAGAATGTAAAAAGAAAAACATAAATATTTCGAGTCCGAAAATAATTAAGAAAAACATCGTCCCAATTTTTATTGAAAGTTTGTTCATACTTGACCACCTGTTTTAAATTTATATATATATCTATTTTACCTGATAAGTTTGAAGAAACTTTGCAGTGGGAAAATATAAATCATATACTTCACTCTTTACATACCATACGGGGGTATAATATAATCTAAATTAAGGAGGGATTTGATGAAATCCAATCTAGAAGATGAGTCGTTGTTTTCCGATGATGAAAACTGTTGCTCCACTTTAAGTGAAAGAAAAAGTCATCATTCAGATAAGGTTAAGAAAAATCTAGTCACACGATTAAATCGAATAGAGGGTCAAATTCGCGGGATTAAAGGATTGATCGAAAGAGATACTTATTGTGATGATGTGATTACACAAATTTCAGCTACTCAATCCGCTTTAAACAGCGTGGCAAAGATTCTGCTTGAAGGCCACTTGAAAACTTGTGTTGTGGATCGCCTTCAAGAAGGAGATACGGAAGTACTAGATGAGGTCCTAATTACCATTCAAAAATTAATGAAAAAATAAGGAGCTGTTGAACAATGGAAAAAGTAACATTAAATGTAACTGGTATGTCTTGTGGGCACTGTGTGAAGGCAGTTGAAGGAAGTGTTGGAGAATTAGCCGGTGTTGAAAGCGTGAAAGTAGATTTGAAAAATGGAACGGTTGATGTAGAATATCGTTCCAATGAAGTATCTTTGGATAAAATAAAAGAAGCAATTGATGACCAAGGTTATGATGTAAATTAATAAAATTTTGAAAAAAGGCCGTGCTTAATAAGCACGATCTCTTTTTCAAAAAAATATACCCCATATAGGTATAGGAGGTTTGGATATGAGTGAAAAAAGTCTTGAAAAACAATTACAAGAAAGTCAGTTTCAAATAACTGGCATGACCTGTGCTGCATGTTCCACCCGAATTGAAAAAGGATTAAAGAAAATGGAAGGAGTTGCAGACGCAAACGTCAACCTCGCCCTCGAAAAGGCGACAGTCAAATTCGACGCAGCTGCAACAGGCCATGCGGACATACAGAAAAAAATCAGAGATCTCGGGTATGATGTCGTTACCGATAAAACGGAATTAGTCCTCACTGGCATGACTTGTGCGGCGTGCGCAACAAGAATTGAAAAAGGCCTTAATAAAATGGAAGGGGTCACTGGTGCAACAGTCAATCTCGCTCTCGAAAAAGCAACAGTGGAGTATAATCCAGCAATTGTTTCACCAAAACATATGACCCAAAGAGTCGGAAAACTAGGCTATGGAGCAACTATCAAAAGTGAAGAAAATGAAAAAGAAGAGGTCGACCATCGTCTTAAAGAAATTGAGAAACAAAAAAGAAAGTTTATTTTTTCGATGATACTTTCCCTCCCGCTTCTTTGGACGATGGTAGGTCATTTCAGCTTCACTTCCTTCCTCTATGTTCCCGACATACTCATGAATCCATGGGTGCAAATGGCTTTAGCGACACCTGTCCAATTTATTATAGGAAAACAGTTTTATGTAGGGGCATATAAAGCATTGAGAAATAAAAGTGCCAATATGGATGTGTTGGTTGCACTAGGAACATCTGCTGCATATTTTTACAGTGTGTATTTAACAATGGAAACGATCGGAAAGAACACCCATCCGATTGGCCTTTATTTTGAAACAAGTGCCGTCCTTATCACACTAATCATTCTTGGAAAGCTGTTTGAAGCAAAAGCGAAGGGGCGCTCTTCTGAAGCGATTAAGAAATTGATGGGCTTACAAGCGAAAACTGCAAAAGTCATTCGTGATGAGCGAGAAGTAGAAATTCCGCTTGAAGAAGTTATAGCAGGAGACATCGTGTTAGTAAAACCCGGTGAAAAGATTCCCGTAGACGGCATAATTTTAGAAGGACAGTCTGCTCTTGATGAATCGATGATTACAGGTGAGAGCGTTCCGGTCGATAAAACAGTAGGTGATACAGTAATTGGTGCCACCATAAACAAAAATGGTTTTATTAAAATGAAGGCAACTAAAGTCGGGAAAGACACAGCTCTTGCACAAATAATTAAAGTGGTCGAAGAAGCACAAGGTTCAAAAGCACCGATTCAACGTCTTGCCGATTCAATCTCGGGAATTTTTGTTCCAATTGTTGTCGGGATTGCAATTCTTACCTTCCTTATTTGGTATTTATTTGTTGCACCGGGAGACTTTGCAGAAGCTCTACAGCCTGCGATTGCCGTCCTTGTGATTGCATGTCCATGTGCGCTTGGTCTTGCCACTCCGACTTCAATCATGGCAGGCTCAGGTCGTTCAGCGGAAAAAGGCATCCTTTTTAAAGGCGGTGAGCATCTTGAGCAGACACACCATATCGATACAGTCATCTTAGACAAAACAGGCACGATAACGAATGGGGAGCCAGTCTTAACGGATGTCATGACTGATCTTTCCGAAGAAGAATTTTTATCATTGGTCGGGTCTGCAGAGAAACAGTCTGAACATCCGCTTGCTCAAGCAATTGTCGAAGGAATCCGTGAAAAAAATATTGATCTAAAGGATGTTAATGAATTTGAGGCCATTCCTGGCTATGGCATTAAAGCAATTGTGGATAGAAGAGAAGTCTTAATTGGGACACGTCGTTTAATGAAGAAATATAATATTGAAATTGAGCATGTTTTAAATGATATGATTGCACTTGAAAAACAAGGGAAAACAGCGATGTTAACAGCGATAAATGGATCATATGCAGGAATCGTTGCCGTAGCAGATACAATTAAAGATACATCAGCACAGGCTATTAAACGCTTGAAAGAGATGGGGCTAGATGTCATCATGATTACTGGTGATAATGAGCAGACAGCAAAAGCTATTGCTAACGAGGCAGGAGTTGATCATGTAATTGCCGAGGTGCTTCCAGAAGGAAAAGCTGAGGAAGTAAAAAAACTTCAACAGCAAGGCAAGAAAGTGGCGATGGTTGGCGATGGGATTAATGATGCGCCTGCATTAGCGATTGCTAATATCGGTATGGCAATCGGAACAGGAACAGATGTGGCGATGGAAGCAGCGGATATTACGTTAATCCGCGGAGATTTAAACAGCATTGCCGATGCCATCTTTATGAGCAAGAAAACAATTCGAAATATAAGACAAAACCTATTCTGGGCCTTTGCCTACAACACGCTCGGAATTCCAATTGCAGCGATTGGATTTTTGGCACCTTGGCTCGCAGGAGCAGCTATGGCTTTCAGTTCTGTTTCTGTGGTTTTAAATGCACTTCGTCTTCAAAGGGTTAAATTATAAGGCCAAAATAAATGGTAAAAGCAAAAAATGTGACCTGGGAAAGGGCTGTATTTTTGTAATATAAGGTAGATATAAGAAAAAATAAAGAGTAAGAGCAGTGAATATAGCTGCTCTTACTCTTTTCTTGCTTCATTCTCCGCATAGAAAAATAGCTGCTTATTAAGAGGAAAAGAAGGAATAATAGCAATCTGCCATTCTGTAGTTAACCATTTATCAAATGCGCCTTGCACTATGGTAAATAGGTCCCCAATAAGAGCTTACTTTATAATTAACAATTCGAACACCTTCGCTACTTGAAACTACTGCAATTTTTCCATCTCCCATATAGATGGAGGGGATGATGCTGTTGGATTTAAAGAACACCAAGTCTCCTGGCTGCAGATTCTCTTCCTTCACTTCTGTTCCTTTAAGAAGCATGTCTTTTCCATAACGAGGTAACTCTATACCCAATTGTTGATAGACATATTGGACAAAACCACCAGTATCAAATCCTATCGGAGTTGTACCACCTGGTAGATAAGGAGTTCCTAGAAGGTCTGTTGCCTTTTTGATAACCGGGACCTCATTAGAAAGTTGAAGATGTTTCACTCGTCTGATTCCAGCGAACTTTTCTGTATAAAAACTATTGGACAAATAAGTGGTTGTTACCTTTGCTGTTTTTGTTCTTGAAGCATGTATCATTTGATTGTTTCCTGCATATATTCCTACATGTGAAATGCCTGGGCGGTGGGTATCCTTAAAGAATACAAGATCTCCTATTTCTATATCTTTCTTTTCAACTGGTGTACCTAGAAGCCATTGTTGTTCAGGGGCTTCAGGCAGGTGAATTCCCATCGCTTTTTCATATACATATTTTGTGAATCCAGAACAGTCAAATCCTTTTGGTGTTTTACCACCTTCAACGTAAGGGGCGCCTATATATTTTAAAGCCTCTGCGATTAGCGGGTCTTTTTGATCAATATCGGGAACTTTAGTTATTCGTTTCGCTCCATAATAACGCTCATTCCAATAAGAAGAATGTTCAATATCGATGATCGTGATCCCCTTTGAAACAGAGCTGTAAATCATTTTTCCATTTCCTACATAAAAAGCGGTTGTTGTAATTCTTCCTGTATCCGTATTTTTGAAGAAAAGAACGTCACCGGGCTGAAGATTTTCTTTAGATATGTTCGCTCCTAAACTCCATTGTTCACTAGAAACTTCAGGAAGTTTGAGATTTAAAGATGTTCCAAATACAAAATGAATGAATCCTGCAGAAATAAAGCCATCATCAGGCGTTTTGCCATTACTTGAGTAGTTTGTTCCAACATACTTCATGGCTTCTACTATTAAAGGATGCTCGACTTGATATAAATTATCGGTATTAATTCGTTTGGCGCTAATATACCTATCGCCATAGTAAGATCCATCTGAAAGCTTAGTTATTAAGACTCCCTTTGAAACAGAACTAATGACGACTTCATTATTTCCATTGTATATTCCCACACTTGTCACATCTGACTTACTTGTCCCTGAAAAAAAGATAAGGTCACCAGGCTGGAGATCTCTCCTGTCTACAGCTTTCCCAAGTTTAAATTGCTCCTTTGGGTATAAAGGTAAATCTACGTTTTTCGCTTCTTTAAAGACATAGTGAGTTAATCCGCCAGTGCTAAATCCTTGATTGGGATCTTGACCATTTATTGTGTAAGGAACGCCAAGATATTGTTGAGCTGTCTTTGAAATACTGAAATCTTCAGCTGCGAAGACCGTATGAACAAAGAAAAAGGATAAAAAGAAGGTTGCTAGAAAAAAACTTGTATTTTGCCATTTTGACATCTCATTCACTCCCCCTTGTTTGACTTTTCTATTATTTCAAACAACGAAGACCAGATGCAATAGTAAACTATGCCTGTTTTTTAGAAGGTATGCAGAATCTTATTGTAGACAACAAATAAAAGCAGCTAAGATGAGAATATATGAAATCTTTTAAACAAAAACTAGGATATTTCACAAAAGCAAGTGAAGGGAGGGAGGGGGAAAAAGGGGATAGAGTGTAGTGCAATCTTGACCCAATTGTAGACGAATATTCAGTAGGTTTGAGTAAAATCGGAAGTTCGAAAACTACTGTACCAATTTTGGGGGCATTTGAGTTAACGAGTGGTAAGGAGGATGGGGATAAATGGCTGATACTTACGCGAATTATAAAGAATTAGCAGCTGTGGAGGTAAAAGGAGTTGACTATGATATTCATTATCATAAGGTGAATGGATCTAAAACCATTATTTTTACTCCGCATGGCGGCGGTATTGAACCGGGAACATCGGAATTGGTAAAGGCTGTAGCGACCTCATTTTATAACTGGTATGAGTTCGATGGTATGAAGCCAAGTGGAAACAGTATTCTTCATATAACATCTACCCATTTTGACGAACCAATCGCTTTAAAAATGGTAGGAGAATCGTTATATTCTATGGCGTTACACGGGTATAATGATACTTCAATGAAACACACAAATGTCGGTGGATTAGATTACAATCTAAGAGACAGGGTGATAAAAGAACTTAAAACAGAAGGATTTTCCGCAGGAGTTGCAAGAGATGGACTATCAGGTACTGAACCTAAAAATATCACTAATCGTACATCTAGAGGGAAGGGTGTTCAATTAGAGATTAGCACTTTACAAAGGCAAGCCTTTTTTATCAACGCGGATACTAGTCGAGCTAACCGGATAAATACAACAGACGTATTTAAGAAATACGTAAAAGCATTACAGAAAGCCATGGGTTAATCAGATGCAATATAAAACAACGGGGCCTATGTTGCCCCGAGACATACTACGGCATAAACAGGTATCTTTGGGGTGCCAGTTCTTTTTCAAAGGCTATATTAAGAATCTTGTTGGATGTCACTAACAAAAAAAGTTTTTCAAAACAAGATTTTGCAGAAAAGGGGATGAGGAAATGGTGCTTCCCTCTACCCCAAAAGTATGTCCTTATTCGTACTATTAGCTAAAATTGTTTTTCATATATTTATCATACTCATGTTTTAATTCTTGTAATGTTAACTCGTATAACTGACGATCATCCGATGATTTATAAAACTCCATATTTAGTAACTTTTGAATGATCAGCTGTTTTTCACTAAGTATCACTTTATCTGAAATATTTTCCAATTAAAATCTCTCCTTCAGAAGTATGATTTTGAGCACCTCATGTATTTCTACAATATCCAAGCCACAGCAAGGGCAGGTAGAATGATTATTGTCATCATCATCTTCTACGAGCTTTTTTTCGTTGATACACCCACGCCAGTCACAAATCTCGATTATCGTCATTTCCTTTATTGCCTCACATATTTTTTGTCTTCTTTCGATATGTAAATTGATTCTAGTTACCACTTCAAAAGAAAATAGAAATCACTAGTAATGATAATCGTTTTCAAGAGGTTAATTTTAAATGAAAATGATTAACACAGTCAAGTTTATAACAATCTTCGTTTTTGATGTGGTGGGGCCGTTATGGTGATGTGAACTATGTAGAACATGTAATGCGCTATTACAACGGTGAAAGCGAAAGTGTGGTTGTCGTTGGAGACGGAACACAGTCTTTCAAAGTGGAAGAAGTTCATAACATTATGAAGTAGTTTTTGGGTCGGCCGTATGTAAGGGGAGGTAGAACGCCAGCAGCAGGCAATTAGGGCTATTCAGAGAAACTATGAAGACCAGATTAAGTCCTTTACAACTATTCAGAACACCGATACCTTAAAGGTTAATCGATAGTTTCTTGAATAATTTTTCACCTATCAAACTGCTGCTGAACGTTATAAAAAAATTCAGCCCCCATTGTTATTATCCTGTTTAGATAACAAAGGTTTTCTCTATATCGTTGTGATGTGCTGTGCGTTACGAATTACATTGACTTCAATTTTTTTAACCGGCTAAATAGTACCATAGGTACTGGGTTTGTATAAAGTCTGCAATTTATCTTTATCAGGTATTTTATATTTTTATTTTGTACTAGCCTAAAGCAAGTTCATCCCTTCTAACATAGAATAAGTGTATATATTCAAAAAAAAATATTTATGTCTCACAATAGATTATTAAATGGACAATTGCAAAAGGTAGCTTAACTCCGATTTTTTGTTGAATAGGTATTGAATTACCTAAAGCGTTTTAAATTGATAAATAAAATATATGGGGGATGTTAAATGAAAATAAATAGACATTCTAGAAAAAAGGTTAGTAAGAGTCGAGATGCAAAGAACAATTTTAAAAAAAAATGTGAAATTGGGCCGATAAATCCATTGAAGCGTAGGCAACAGGCATTTCTAACCCGACAAAGAGCAGCGCTTTTTCAAAAGAACCTTCCTCTTTCAAACCATCAATGTAATAACGATGAAGATTTGTTTTTATGTAAAATTGGGAACTATTCCAAAGGATTACCACACAATGCCCTTGGCGAAGTTAATCTCGATGCCTATAAGGCAATGATGAAGGCGTTAAAAACTGGTAATCCGGATGATTTTGAACTCATACCTCTAGGAGGTTTTGTCAAGCTAGTCGATCCCCAAGCTGCTTATGTATTCGATTTAGTGGGCCCTGATTCTCATCAATTGAGTATTGCTATCCCCCCAGCATTTAGTAGCGCTTGGGAGGCGAGTGAGATGGCCGAAGTTTATTGGCAGGCTCTAACCAGAGATGTGCCTTTTAAAGAGTACAACACTAATCAGCTAATCTTCGCGGCTGCTTCAGATCTATCGAATTTTTCTGATTTTCGAGGTCCGAAGGTCAATGGAGTAGTCACGGCCGATACCTTGTTCCGCGGGAAAAATCCAGATAATCTAGTAGGACCCTACCTCTCCCAATTCTTGTGGAAAGACATTCCATTCGGAGCCAAAACAATCGTCCAGCAATATCGCACTACTGTGGCTAATGATGACCATCTGACTTTGTATAAAGAATGGTTGAATATCCAAAATGGATTTACTCCTTCCTCCTCAAACGTTTTCGATTCTACCCATCGATTTATCCGCAATGGTCGTGATTTAGGCGAGTGGGTTCATAAAGACTTTACTTACCAGTGTTTTCTCGCTGCTTGTTTGATTCTTTTAAGTTTTGGGCGGGAAGCGTTAGATCGAACCAACCCGTATCTCACTTCTTTGACACAAGAGGGTTTTATTACTTTTGGTCCTCCACATATTCTTGATTTTGTAGCAAGGGCAGCACGGACAGCCTTAGAGGCTGCCTGGTTCCAGAAATTTCTTATCCATCGCCGACTTCGGCCGGAAGAGTTTGGTGGACGTGTGCACAATCATTTAACGGGTGCAGCGAGCTATCCTATCAACTCAGAACTATTGAATTCACAGGCTGTATCTCAGGTTTTTAGTACATTTGGGACTTTCCTTTTGCCGATGGCCTATCCAGAAGGCTGTCCTACCCATCCAGCCTATCCTGCTGGTCACGCCTGTGTTGCTGGGGCAGGGATCACAATGCTAAAGGCATTCTTTAACGAATCATTTATCATCCCCAATCCTGTCGAAGCAAGTGCTGATGGTCTCTCATTATTACCATACTCAGGTCAACCATTAACGATAGGAGGGGAGTTGAATAAACTTGCCTCAAATATCGCACTTGGTCGTGACAATGCCGGTGTTCATTGGCGTTCCGATGGATCTGAGGGTCTGAAGCTTGGAGAAGCAATTGCTATTGGAATCCTTAAAGATTACAGGAAGACCTACAATGAGGATTTTTTTGGCTTCTGTCTCACCAAATTAGATGGAACAACCATAATAATCTGAAGGGTTTATTTCGATATCCTTGTAAAAATATTAGTGATCACTGTACCGGCAAAAAAACTGATCAAGCTTTTCCTTTCAAAAAAAATACGCGGACAAGCTCGTGATTCTTGGAGATCCTATATTGATTTGTATAGAAAACAGCCATATAAAATCATTCTATATCATGTCTTTTTAAGAATATCAAATGAGGTATTAGAAAATGCTATCTAAATAGGGTTGGTTAACGTCAGGAGGGCTACCTTGTTTAATCAGATAGTAAAAGTCGTTCCTAATTTATTTACGATTGGTAATTTAATATGTGGAGTGCTATCAATTACGTTTAATATGAGCGGTTTTTTGGAAGCAGCGGCGATTTTTATTTTCATTTCGGCGGTGTTTGATCTGTTTGACGGCAGGATCGCGAGAAAATTAAAAGTGAATAGTGAATTTGGGGTAGAATTGGATTCCTTAGCTGATATTGTTAGTTTCGGAGTGGCTCCAGCACTACTATTTCATTCGATTGCTGCGCCGTCCTTATTTACTTCATTGGCCTTTATCCTTTTCCCAACGATGGGGGCATTAAGATTAGCTAAATTTAGTGTTAAACCAACCATTGGCTATTTTAAAGGCTTGCCGATTCCAGCTGCTGGATTGCCTTTAGCTGGTATGGGGTATTTTACTTATAGCAATGCATGGATCACTTTAATCCTTGCTCTCTTAATGGTAAGTCCCATTAGGGTAAAAAAACTTTGAATAGAATTCCCATGGCCAACTCCTCATACTAAAATGGTAGAGAGCTGGCCTTTAATGGAAAATAATGAGGTGTGATTATTCGAATAGAGCTATTATTTATCAGTCGATTATGAAAAGGAACAAATCCATAAACTAGAATTCATGTAACAAAGACGAAATAAAATTGTCATATATCATCCGATTTTTGTAAAAGAAATACCCCGAAAACTATACCCACTTTTTACCGCGAATACGCTCGTTTCAGTATTTATGGGCATAAATCTCCATTTTCCTCTCGTTCCAATTTTTGGACCAAGATTCACTATGTTACATATGCTAGCCTACTAGTAAGCAAGAATTTTTAGGAGGGTAACTAGCATGAGGAAACTGAAGAAATTATTAATTGCGGGAACACTTTCAATAACACTTTTCGGTTTTGCCGCAGAATCGAATGCAGCAGCATCTACTCATCTTGTACATAATGGAGAAACGTTTTGGACAATTGCCAATCAATATAGAACAACTGTGCTATCTTTGAAGAAAGCCAATAATAGAACGAGCGATTTGCTTTATGCTGGGGAAAAAATTGTTATTCCTAACCCAATTTCAGCCGCAGATCGTGAGTTAATTGCAAAACTTGTACGTGCGGAAGCGGTGGGTGAGCCATACGCAGGGAAAGTTGCAGTAGCGACAGTTGTCTTAAATCGCCTTGATAGTCCACTTTTCCCAAATACGGTATCAGGCGTCATCTATGAAAAAGTCAGCGGTCATTATGCATTTACTCCTGTTCAAAATGGAACAATTAATCAAGCACCTGACCAGGAATCAAGAAGAGCCGTTGAAGAAGCTTTGGCATTCAGAGGAAAAGGAAAAGGATCTTTATATTTCTTTAATCCAAAAACGTCAACAAGCAAATGGATTTTTTCACGTGAAGTAACGGTCACGATTGGAAAACATCGATTTGCAAAATAAAAGAATACAAGCATGCCAATCACCTAAGTTGATTGGCGTTTTTTATTTTTAGAAGTAGTGCATATTATCTTTATAAAAACTTTTATACCTACTGATGGCAGTCCGGAGGTTCCAATGGATTTTTTTCAGAGTCACGAATCATTAACAACGGTGGAATGGATATTACGAGCTGTTGTTGCATATATTTTTATGCTAGTTATTTTAAAGCTATTAGGGCGGCGTTCCCTTGCACAGCTAAGCTTGTTTGATTTCGCTCTTGCATTAATGATTGGAAATATTATTGCTCATCCGTTATCAGATGAAAGATTAGGCTTTAAAGGCTCAATGACTACGATGATTGTTATCGCGATATTATATTTACTCTGCGTTTTTCTAACATTGAAGTCATTTAACGTTCGGAAAATGTTCCTGCCCGAGCCATTGCCTTTAGTGAAAAATGGAGAAATCAAGATAAAGAATTTAGCCAAATCGAGAATCTCAGTAGAATATTTATTGTCCGCTGCTCGCAAAGAAAAAATTGAAGATCTCAAAAAAGTATCACTTGCCTTATGGGAGCCGGACGGTACGATTTCGTTCTTCATCCGCCCGGACCTCGAACCCGTTACCCGCAGTGATATGAACATTGTTCCGGAAGCATTTAGCTTTCCCATTACGGTCATAAGAGAAGGGAATATCGATTCGAATCAGTTAAAAAAGCTCGGAGTGGAAAAAAGCTGGCTGCAGTCAAACATTAAAAAAGCCTACCATGCTGATATCAATCAAGTATTGCTTGCGACATTGGATAAAAATAAGCAATTAAAAGTTTTTTTATATCGGCTAAAATAGTGGTCTTTGATGAATTTTAGCCAAATGCTAGTATGTGTTTTAATTCTTATGAGTGATGATTCAATTCGGTTTTAAACGAAATTTTCCACAAATAATATTGTACCTTCCGAAGAAAAATATTTATAAATAGGAAAAGCTTAAAGGAGAGACAGGAAGTATGAGAGGGTATGTTCTTTCTATTTGGAATTGGCTTGATCCGATTTATTATTTTTTTTCACGCCTAACGCTGCTTCCGTGTGAAGGGGCAAAAAGCAATATTTTCCGGATTCGCGTAACAAAATATAAAGGAAGAAATGTCATCCTTTCTGACGGTACTCGAATTAATAAAAATGACATATTAGTCAAAATTCATCTCCACAATGCCAAGTTATTAAAAGAACTAAAAGACATTAAGAGTGATTTAAAAAAAGCGAAATTTATTTATCATTATGTCCAAAAATCTCTTCCCGAGGTGGAGCATTATATACGGGAATGCCGTCAAGCCTATATGATAAAGGGGATTGTCGGCATTACGATGCTGAATAAAGGCTGTGAACGGCTTGGCTTTGAAGTCGTTGACATATCCAATCCGATTTATAAATGGTTTAAATGGTTTGCCTTTTTACCGATTGAGCTCCTAGCCGAAAAACATACTTCCTGGGAGATTCTCATCAGCCGCAAGCCAAATTATTTGTTTATGTCGACAAATAAGCTATCGGAAATGTATAAAGGATAAAACAATCATGATTTTGTAATTTCAGGTATGTAAATGTCGTCGGCTTCATTTCATTGCGCTGGTCACTACTTCGTACATCAAGGCTTGTTCAATGAATCAGCTGACAATTTAATTTACAAATAAAAAAAAAGCTGTTAATTGTTAACAGCTTTTTTATATGGCTACAACAGCTTTGTTCTTATCACATAATGGCAGCTCATGCAAGGTAATTTCCGGGCGGCTCCCAATCCGGATATTAACACCTGTTTGGCCAAGCCCCTCACTAATATAGTAAGGTTTTCCGTCTTGTTCTTGAAGCCCTTTAATAATATTCATTCTTGCAAGCTGTCCCATCTTCATAAGGTGATATGCTTTTGGATAGCAAATTTGTCCCCCGTGAAAATGACCGGATAATAAATAATCAAAATGATAGTTCTTCATATGAAGAACGATATTCGGATCATGAGTTAAAACTAAATTTATTCCATGTTTAATTCCATTGTAAGAAGCCTCAAGATTGCTTTTTTTCGTGCTGAAATCGTCAATGCCAATAATATTCACGGGATATCCATCAGCCCAAATAGCGTCATGTTCATTTTGCAGGACCTTACAGTTGTTTTGTTTAAGTAAATCTATCAATTCTTGCAAGTTTTGACCACGCAGAACATAATCATGATTTCCTAAAACAGCATACATGCCATGCTTTGCCTGTAATTGATTTAATACTTTTAAATATGGAATAAGCTTCGGAATCGTACGTTTTCGGTCAAGGAAATCACCAGTAAGAGCAATTAGATCAATCGGTTCGTCTTTTAGCTTTTCATAAAGATCGGTTGGAGAAATAGATATATTTTCAAGATGCAAATCAGAGAGGTGAAGGATGTGTAACTTTGGGTGATTTGCGTGTTCATTAATTTTAACTTTATTAATAACAACATCTTTCGTATTATTATTAGCTTTTTTTAGGAGATAAAATAGAATCAGTGCGATTACAGCAAAAAGTATCATCAAATAAAATCACTCCTTCCATAACACTGAGTATACATGAAAAGCTTCCCCATTTTTACAAGCAATAGATGGAAGCTTTTTGGTATCTCGATAGGGAGGAGTGACTAGCTTACCCTTGAGCTTTGTCTAAACCACATTTTATAAAACAGAAAAATAGTGAGCAGAAATAATAGATATATACATAATCCGATTGAAAGATGGAAAAAAGACAGGAAAACTTGCTCTCCGCTAAACGCAACGATAAACATAGGCGGAATTAGTCCAATAGCTGTTGCTATTAGAAAGGTGCGAAAGGAAATCAGGCTGACCCCTGAATACATATTAACAACTGGCGGCGGAAAAATAGCAATCAGTCTGGCAAGGAGAATGGTAATAAACGCATTTCTCTCGAGCATCATCTGAAATCTTTGCATCCCTTTAATTTTCATTAAATACTGATTGAAATAGTCTCGAAAGAATGTTTTGGATACTAGAAAATAAATCATAGCAGCACCAAGCCCGCCAGACCAATTAATGACCGTTCCTAAAAATACCCCATATTTCGCTCCCATTAATCCAGCAAATAAGGTGAACGGAATAAAGGGAATTGCAGCTAGCAATACAGAGAGAAGAAACATAAATGGGAGGTCACTCGCATCACTCTCATGAATCCATGCAAAAATCAAATCTTTATTCATGAAAACGACACTGAAGATGAATATGTAGAAAAAAAGAATCCACCACTTTTTCATAGAAGCCTCGTTCTTTCATGTTTTCTTTATTTTTTGCACTTACCGAATCGTGATTCCTGTCAAATCTATGTTCATTGTGCAGAAATTGGGTATTTTCAACAAAAAACTGATAAGTCATTGTAAAACAGGATCTATCAGCTAATCTGAAATGATCGTTATAAGATTCTAATGTTTTTCGGATAAATATATGGCTCCTCAGGTTCGCCTACCTTTTTCCACTCTGTAATTTTTATAAAGGGAAGTTCCATTCCATTATAGGTAGTGATATCCAAGACTCCTCGTAATTCTATCCATGTATCCGTATCTACGGAAGCCGCTTCAGGAAGTTCTGTAAGAAATCCGACAATGCTTGCATCTGCCACACAATGGGTAATAAAGAATCTGGCGATGACAAGCTGGTTCTTTTCGAAATCATCCTCTTTATAAGCAAAACCAGTTAATTGAATGGTTTTGCCTTTATATTTCTGAATGTCCATATGAATATCCTCATAATAGGTCGCAAAAACAGACTGTTCCATAATAACGCTTGGCTTTTGGGCAAGCATTTTCTTTAGCTGCTCATATTCTTCTTCTGACATTTCTTCTTGTGCGGCTAATTTAGGATCAATCGTATGTTCAGTCGGGGTAGGAGCTTCAACTTTTTCGCTAAACTCATTATCCGTAACATCGCTTTGTTTATCGTCATTTTTATTATCTGTCTGATTAGATTGACTATTCGTCCCTCCTTTAGAAGCTTGCTTCTGATTCGTGATAATGGCCATGCCCCCTTTTTTATTCGCAATAGAGGCATCAAGGACCTTTGCGGGCAGCAAGAAGCCTGTTATTAAAGGAAAAACAATGACCATGTAAGAGAATAGTTTCTTTAAATTAAAAGGGGTGTCGCCATGATCGTGATTATGATCACATCTTTCGTGATCTTCATGATGACAGTGATGATGCTGGTGCTCTTTGGTTATCCAAATTCTTGTCAACTGGATTAGAAATAATACTAGAAATAGGATCGCCGCAGCAATACTTAAGCCGTCATATTTTGGATTAATAAACTTCAAAATCTCCCCGGTAAAATGAAGCTTAAAAATTAGGATGGGAAAGCTTAATAATATTAAGGCCCTAATAGCCTGTTGGAAACGAAAGTTCATAGAATTCTCCCCTTATCGCAGATTAACGGGCAGTAAGACTCCCGCCTAAAAACTTTAGATGAATCGGAGAAGTTTAGGAGGGAGATTAACTGCCCGTAAAGGCCCGATGACGGACAGGATGTCCTAGTCAGGCGAAAGCCACAGGACGTGGCGCTTTGAGCGTGATAAGTTCAACTAACATTCAGTGGGAAAGACATCCCACTGAATGAAGTTTCACTTTATAGAAAGCCTGATACTAATAGTAATGAAATAAAAACAATGGCAGTAATGAGTGCTAGAACGGTCATGACAAATTTAAAACGGAAGACACTTAGCATCATTAGTGTGTTTTTTAAATCAATCATGGGTCCAAAAATCAAAAAGGCCAAAATAGATGGGGTTGGAAAGATGCTGCTAAAAGAAGCGCCAATAAATGCATCCGCTTCTGAGCAAAGGGATAACACGTAAGCGAGTCCCATCATAACGATTATCGACGAAACGGGACCATTCCCAGCTTCTAGCAGTGCTTTTGCAGGCATATAGGTTTGGACAACTGCCGCCAAAAACGCCCCCATTATTAAATATTTTGCCATATCAAAAAATTCATCAATTGAATGGGTAAGCATGGACCATAGTCGCGTAATAAAATCCTCTTTGGGCTGTTTATGTATGTATTCAATGGTGGTTGATGAATTAAATTGTGTTCCTTTGAAGAACAGGCTAACAGCAAAAGCTATGATGATGGAAATGATAAAACCTAGCCCCATGCGCAATCCTGCAACCGTCATATTATTACCAAAGGCCATATAAGTAGAAGCGATCACAATGGGATTAATAAGAGGGCCAGTCAACATAAAGCCCATAGCTGCATAGATCGGCACCCCTTTGCCAACGAGTCTTCGCACAATCGGAACAATGCCACACTCACAAGCAGGAAACAGGGCACCAATGACACAGCTCATAATCACGGCCAAGACTTTATTTTTGGGAATACATTTTCGAATATGTTCTTCCGTTACGAAGATTTGAATAACCCCCGCAATCAGAACGCCAATTAAAACAAACGGCAATGCTTCTATTAAAATACTAATAAAAATCGTATTGAGATTTAAGATCGAAGGCGGGACATTTAGTGAGCCTTTTAAGTCAGAGCTAAATGAAATAAGGTAGAGGGCTACGGCAATAATCAATATACCTGTAATTTCAATGATATGAGAGCGAATAATCCGATTCATAAAAATCTCCTTGTTTTTTGTAGAAATAATAAATTGTCGGCAGCCTATTTGACCAAGTCTTGATGTACGAAGTAATCATCAGCGCAGTGAAATTGGTTGACTGCCTTTTACATACAAAGTTATTAAATCGTAACAATTACGCTTTATATTTTAAAATAAATCTATGATTAAATAAACAAAAAAATGAATGTAAAAAATTAATAGTTAGATTATATATGAAAAATTGGCAGAAAAAATTTTTTTATTAAATCTTGCATTGAAGAAAACTTTATAATATTATTTAAAACGTAACGATTACGCTTTGGGAAAATACCTTTTAATAAAATCAGTAGGGAAGAAGTGAAGTATCCCTTCTTCAAAAGTTTCTTTAGGTAATAAAGTCTATGGACAACTACATTATTTAAATCGTAATGATTATGATTTATAGAAAAAGGAGTGAACAATATGGTTGAAAAAATACCAGTTACTGTGTTAAGTGGATATTTAGGTGCAGGAAAGACAACATTACTAAACCACGTATTGTCGAATCGTGAGAATAAAAAGATTGCCGTCATTGTAAATGATATGAGTGAAGTGAATATCGATGCTTCTATGATCAAGCAAGGCGGATTTACTAGAACAGATGAGAAATTAGTCGAGCTTCAAAATGGCTGTATTTGCTGTACATTAAGGGAAGATTTAATCATTGAAGTTGAAAGGCTTGTACAAGCAGGGGATATCGATTACATATTAATTGAATCTACTGGAATTTCCGAGCCTATTCCTGTTGCCCAAACATTTACATATGTAGATGAAGGTCTTGGCATAAACTTACCTGATTATTGCCAGCTTGACACAATGGTAACCGTAGTAGATGCCAATCGATTTTGGCATGATTTTGCATCAGGTGAAAGCTTGCTAGACCGAAAGCAGGCAATGGATGAATTCGATACACGTGAAGTTGTTGATTTATTAATTGATCAAATAGAATTTGCCAATGTCATCATTTTAAACAAAATTGATTTAGTTGAACAAGAAAGTGTTCAGGAGTTAAAAGCAGTTCTTCAAAGGCTGAATCCAGATGCCAGAATCATTGAGAGCTCACATGGCAAAGTGGCACTAAATGAAATCTTGAATACTAATTTATTTGACTTTGAAGTGGCAAGTCAAGGCGCAGGCTGGATAAAGGAATTAAATGAAGAGCATACGCCTGAAACAGAAGAGTATGGCATTTCTTCGTTTGTCTATCGGAGAAAAAGGCCTTTTCATCCGGAGAGATTTACGGAGTGGCTTGAAGATTGGCCAGAAGACATTGTTCGAGCTAAAGGCTTCTTTTGGCTAGCCACCCGAAATAATATGACAGGATTATTGTCACAAGCAGGGCCATCAATCATTCTGCAAGGTGCAGGTGAATGGATTGCTGCTTATCCGGAATTGGAAAGAGAACAGATTCTCAAGGATGAACCAGAATTGCTGGAGAAATGGGACGAACAATTTGGAGACCGAATGATTGAACTCGTCTTTATTGGGGTGGACATGAATAGAGAAGAAATTGAAGCTTCATTAGATATATGTTTGTTAACAGATGAAGAGATGCAAATGGACTGGAATGATTTGAAGGACCCACTTCCCCTATTTGTAGCAGCACAATAGTGAATATCCGCGAGTTTCGGAGTATATCCGCCAGTTTTTCGATATATCCGCTATTTCAGAGCGGATATCCGCCAAATTTCAAATATATCCGCCACATCAAAACTAGGAGATGAAAAAAATGAGAGTAAAAATCACATTAGCATGTACAGAAACAGGAGATCGCAATTATATTACGACAAAAAATAAAAGAAACAATCCAGACCGCATCGAGCTTATGAAATACTCCCCGCGATTAAAAAGACATACGCTGCACCGGGAGACGAAGTAATTAATTTTAAAAAAAATTAAAATGCAAGAGCTGATAAATTTCTAAAATTATGATAGGAACATATCAGCTCTTCCTATTAAGCCGACTAATTATGATAAAGTACCTGCCCCGTCTTCCTTCAATAACTCCAAAAACACGGATAAAGCCTTTGTTTGAAAGGGGGATCGTAAAACGGTTGAGAAATCCCGTTGGACGGAAATGTCTTTCATTTGAATAACTGAAAGTATGCCGTTTGCCTTTTCCTTTCGAATCACGCAATCGGATAAAAGGCTGATGCCAAGTCCTGCTTCCACCGATTCCTTAATAAGCTGTGTGCTTCCGAATTCTAAAATCTTTTTCGGGGAAAAATTATAACGATTAAACAGTTTTTCTACAGCTTCTCTTGTACCTGAACCATTTTCCCGGCAAATCCACGTTTCATTTTCCAGATCCGAAAGAGAAATTCCGCCTTCCATTTGTACTAATCGATTATGAGGGGAAGCGACAATACTCATCGTATCTACGGCGAAGGGCTCAATCGTTAAATGGCCATGTTTATATTCTCCTTCAACAATACCAATATCTAATTGGTGCCTAAAGACGAGCGTTGCAATTTCCTTCGTATTCCCGATTGTAATGGAAGGAGTGATTAAAGGGTATTTATCATGCATTTTCGCAATCAAATGCGGCAAAATGTATTCACCAAATGAATAACTTGCTCCGATTGAAAGAGACCCGCTTGGCTTGTTAGTTAGGTCATCAATTAAATAATTCATTTTGGAATAAAGACTAATTATTTCCTTTGCATGGTGATATACAATTTCACCGGCCTTATTTAGGCGGACGAATTTATTGCTACGCTCCAATAAGGTTGTTCCCATTGATCGTTCTAATGCTTGAATATATTGGCTGACGGCTGGCTGCGTCATATGTAATTCTTCCGCCGCACGAGAGAAATTCTGCTTTTCCGCGACCTTGATGAAAACAGCTAATTGCTGATCCATATATATCCCACCCTTCAGTGTCTTATTCTATTATATCGATTTACTTATCATCATTATTATAAATAATTATTTTTCTTATAGTATTAAAAGGTTTATGCTGAATTTAATCATAATATTTTGGTGGTGATATCAAATGGGAGCTCATGCAAGAGCACTTTCAGAAAAGAATGAGCTAGTCCATCCCGAGAAAAAATCATCTTCTTTCGGAAAATGGGCAGGTGGAATCGCATTCACATTTTTTATTGCTTGTTTAGGCTTTCTATTAGCAAAAGCACCTGGTTTTAATCATGTTGGGCAGCTGGCATCTGCCATCGTAATTGCCGTTTTGTACAGAAATATTTTAGGCTATCCGGAAATATTGCGTGCAGGTATAACATTTTCTTCAAAAAAATTATTGCGCTTTGCCATCATTTTATATGGATTAAAGTTAAATATTGGAACTGTGTTAAGCGATGGTCTAGGCTTACTGATTCGAGATGCGGGTGTCATTGTTTTTGCCATTCTTTTAACAGTGTGGCTTGCCCGTTTGCTTAAAGCGGATAAAAATATTTCACTCCTAGTTGGAGTAGGGACGGGAGTATGTGGTGCCGCCGCTATTGCAGCCATTGCTCCGATTATTAAATCAAAGGATGAAGAAACGGCAATTGGGGTAGGCATTATCGCTTTAGTCGGAACTATTTTTGCCATTATCTATACGATTTTACGCCCAATTTTGCCGATGACTGATATCCAATATGGTATTTGGTCAGGCATCAGTTTACATGAGATTGCTCATGTGGCATTGGCAGCAGCACCGGGGGGACAGGATGCACTAGCTATTGGTTTATTGGCGAAACTAGGCCGGGTATTCTTACTTGTTCCGCTTTGTTTCATCTTTATGTACTTGATGCGGAACAAAAATTCCGGAGAAAACAATGCGAAAATCGAATTCCCATGGTTCTTAATTGGTTTTATCATTATGAGTGTAATCGGCAGCTATGTGCTCGGTCCAAAAATTCCAGTATCAGAAGGTTTTATGAATGGAGTAGCCAATGCAACGACATGGTGTTTAACAGCCGCTATGGTCGGATTAGGGTTAAATGTCAGTCTGCGTGATCTCCGGACGAAAGCGTTAAAGCCTCTGATCGCGATGGGGATTACCTCTGTTGTACTTTCTGTTATTGCCTATTTTATTGCTTAAAAATTCTATGTTTCTGATATTATTCCCTTTAAGTAGACAGTGTAAAAAGTCCATGCTCTTTATTATGGATGCTACACTACTACTTAGAGGGGATTTTTTCTATATTAATTAGTTAAACGATAGGAACTCCCGTTGGGAAAATAAGGATTATTAACTTTGTTGACATCATACCTAGTGGGGTATACAATGAACCTTGTTAGTATTGAAAGTTAAATAAGGAAGGTTCGTAATGATTTTTTTATTCACCGTGATACTCTGCATCATTTTAGCTGCCATGTATATAAGATATTTCCCGGCAGGAAATGTTAAGTGTGCAAAGACACTTAGCCATCCTATAGATTCAATAGTAATTGTTGATGTAAGAGATTATAATCAATCATATAATGATCCAATTCAAGGAGCAATCAATATTCCTTTTGCCTATATGAAAAGACGTTATTCAGATATATCTCATAAAAATATCCATATAATCGCCTCTGATTATCTAGAAAAAAATATGAGCATTCGTTTTTTAAGAAAAAGAGGCTTCAAGATCATAGGATATACATTAACGGATTGTAAATGCCAATAGAAAGGAGAATCCTTATGGAATATAATGATCAAATGAAAAATAGGATAAAACGTATCGAAGGACAGCTACGAGGAATTTTGAAGATGATGGAAGAGGAGAAAGATTGTAGGGACGTTATTACACAGCTTTCTGCAGCCAGATCAGCTATTGATCGCACAATTGGAGTTATCGTTAGTTCAAATTTAGTTGAATGTGTGAGACAGGCTGAAGAAAAAGGAGAAAAGAACACAGAAGAATTAGTGAAAGAAGCAGTAAATTTACTAGTGAAAAGCAGATAAAATAGAAAAGGGTTGACACTCTTTTTTATTTTTAATAATATAAATACCCATAGGGGTAATGGTAATAGAGAAAGGTAAAGGGGAGAATCACTTTGACTAAGAAAAAAACGACAAATATTATCCTATTCAGCGGAGATTATGATAAAGCGATGGCGGCCTATATTATCGCAAATGGGGCAGCGGCATATGATCATGAGGTAACAATATTCCATACATTCTGGGGATTAAATGCTTTGCGTAAAGATGAAGATAAAATGATTAAAAAAGGCTTTATCGAAAAACTGTTTGCGAAGATGATGCCTAGAGGGGCAGACAAAATGGGCTTATCAAAAATGAATTTTGCCGGTTTCGGACCGAAAATGATTAAAGGTGTGATTAAGAAACATAATGCAATGACACTGCCGCAGCTTATTGAAATGGCTCAAGAATTAGATGTTAAGCTTGTTGCCTGTACAATGACGATGGATTTGCTTGGCTTAAAAGAAGAAGAATTGCTAGACAATGTTGAATATGCTGGCGTTGCAGCATATCTTGCTGATGCTGAAGATGGGAATGTGAATTTGTTTA
Source organism: Cytobacillus depressus (assembly GCF_008923245.1). Classification (GTDB taxonomy): domain Bacteria; phylum Bacillota; class Bacilli; order Bacillales; family Cytobacillaceae; genus Cytobacillus; species Cytobacillus depressus. The sequence continues at coordinate 188,358 of NZ_WBOS01000005.1, read as the reverse complement.
TCTAACAAAACAAGTTTTTTGTGAAAATTAATACCCGTAGGGGTAAAATTGGAGGTTTTATCATGAATCAAATCAAAACAGACGTATTATTAGATGCTAAGGGACTTGCTTGTCCAATGCCAATTGTGAAAACAAAAAAGGCAATGAATACATTAGAAGCAGGTCAGGTATTAGAGGTTCAAGCAACTGATAAAGGATCAAAGGCAGATATTCAGGCATGGGCTAAAAGCTCAGGTCATCAATATTTGGGGACATTAGAGGATGGTCAGGTATTAAAGCATTATTTAAGAAAGTCATCTGATGAAGAAGTCATTGAAAGAAAACATCCGAATGTTGTATCTAATGATGAGTTTGAACAAAAACTTGAAAGTAGTGCCAATTTAGTTGTGCTAGATGTAAGAGAATCAGCAGAATATGCATTCAATCATATTGCAGATGCAATCTCCATTCCATTAGATGAATTGGACAATCGAATGGATGAGCTGGGTCGGGATAACGAAATTTATGTCGTTTGCCGCACAGGTAGCCGCAGTGATTTTGCTGCACAAAAATTAGTTGAAAAGGGATTTAAAAAAGTATTTAATGTTGTACCAGGCATGAGTGAATGGTCTGGCAAAACAACAGGTATTCAAAAATAAAACTAAGGACATATTCTGTCATAATGACCGATTTTCTAAAACACAAGGTAAATGCTTGTTATGAATCGTTCATAGCAATCGTTTTACACGAATGCAATAAGAAACGCCCACCATGAGGGTTATCAAATTTTTTTAACTCAAATTATACCATAGGGGGTAATTTTGGTATGACCGTAAATATAATGACTGCAAAAGAGGTTACAAAGAAAATTATTAATAAAGAACAATTGTTTATCCTAGATGTTCGCAATACAGATGACTTTCAAGATTGGAAGATTGAAGGGGAGAAATTCGAATACTTAAACATCCCTTATTTTGACTTACTTGATGGAGTAGAAGCTATTCTTGATAAACTGCCGGCAGATAAAGATATTTTAGTTGTTTGTGCCAAAGAGGGCTCATCCATTTTTGTTACCGAAATGCTTTCAGAAGTAGGTATGACCGTTTCTTATTTAAAAGGTGGCATGAAGGCATGGAGTGAATATTTAGTACCTTTAAAAATTGGGGATTTAAAGGATGGGGGAGAACTCTATCAGTTTGTCCGCATCGGTAAGGGATGCTTATCCTATATGGCTATTTCAAACGGTGAAGCTGTGATCATTGACGCGACACGGATGACAGATATTTTTCTCGATTTTGCTAAAAGTATGGACGCAAAAATTACCCATGTATTTGATACGCACCTTCATGCTGACCATATTTCCGGCGGGCGGATCATTGCTGAAAAATCAAATGCGACTTACTGGCTGCCTCCTAAAGATGCAACTGAAGTTACTTTTAAATACATGCCATTAGAAGACGGAAGTGTCGTGACAATTGGAAACTCAGCCATTAATGTTCATGCTCTCTATTCACCAGGTCACACGATCGGCTCCACATCCTTTGTGCTCGATGACAAATATTTACTTTCAGGAGATATTTTATTCATTGATTCGATCGGAAGACCTGACTTAGCGGGACTTGCAGAAGATTGGGTTGGGGATTTACGAGAAAGCTTGTACAAGCGCTATAAAGAATTGTCTGAAGAACTAATCGTTCTGCCAGCACACTTTATGATCATTGACGAATTAAATGAGGATGGCAGTGTCGCGGAAAAACTCTCCACATTATTCGCGAAAAACCACGGGCTTAAAATTGAAGATGAAAATGAATTTAGAAAGCTTGTTACTGAAAACCTGCCACCACAGCCAAATGCTTATCAAGAAATTCGCAAAACAAATATGGGGAAAATCGCCCCAAGTGAAGAAGAACAGCGCGAAATGGAAATCGGACCAAACCGCTGCGCTGTTAGATAATTCAATAATAATCAGGAGGAATGACAAATATGGGAACAGCAAAATTTTTAGATGCGAAAGGGTTAGCATGCCCAATGCCAATTGTTAGAACGAAAAAGGCAATGAATGAATTAGAATATGGGAAAGTGCTTGAGGTTCATACAACAGATAAAGGCTCTATCAATGACATAACGGCTTGGTCTAAATCAGGTGGCCATGTATTAATGAAGCAAGAAGAAGAAAACGGAGTGTTTAAGTTCTGGATTAAAAAAGGAGAGTAAAATTTGTTGAAAGGGAGCCAAATAGAAGGTTCCCTTTTTCCTAAGGAGTGTCAACATGGGTTTAGCATTTATGATCATCATCTTTCTTATTGGGTTTATCGGGTCCTTTATATCTGGCATGCTAGGAATAGGCGGTGCAATAATTAATTACCCGATGCTGCTTTACATTCCTCCTTTATTCGGACTTGCCGCATTTACCGCTCACGAAGTTTCGGCGATTAGTGCTGTACAAGTTCTTTTCGCGACAATCAGTGGCGTGTGGGCATATCGTAAAGGCGGTTATTTAAATAAAATATTAATTGGTTATATGGGGGTAAGCATATTAATAGGAAGTTTGGTGGGTGGATTTGGATCAAAGCTCATGTCGGAAAGCGGAATTAATGTGATTTATGGAGTGTTGGCATTACTTGCAGCCGTTATGATGTTTATTCCCAAGAAAGGAATGGATGGAATCCCCCCAGCACAAGTGAAATTTAACAAATGGCTAGCAGCTGTACTAGCTTTAATTGTCGGCCTTGGAGCTGGAATTGTTGGTGCAGGCGGTGCATTTTTATTAGTGCCAATTATGCTAGTTGTATTAAAAATTCCTACACGAATGACCATCGCTTCTTCATTGGCGATTACCTTTATCTCTTCGATTGGTGGAACAATAGGAAAAATCACAACCGGACAAGTAGATTATGGTACAGCATTCATTATGGTCATCGCTAGTTTAATTGCATCACCTTTAGGTGCAATCGCGGGAAAAAAAGTAAAAACAAAAGTATTGCAGGGAATTTTAGCGGGATTAATCATCGCAACCGCAGCAAAAATTTGGATAGATATATTTTAGTATGGATAAATTTAGGTGGTGATTTCAAGAACAAGAAGCATTTAGATCATACTGACTGACTAAAATACCGGGCTTAATTTTCCGGTATTTTTTACATATAATCATATTCTTTCAGTCTTATTGACAATGATTATCATTTTCCCTAAAATGAGAGTAAGTTATACGGGATCGAAATTCACTCTTGGGAGGAACAACATGAGTATGCTGCACGGCTTGAAGGATATTGAAACGGTTATTACCAATAAGCGCAAGATTGGTGGGGCTGCAGAAGCTGCGATGCTGAAGTTAACTTCAGGGGAAATCTTTCATCATCCAGTATTTACGAATATCGACAAGTCGAAAGGGCAGTATGTTTCCCTCTGTTTTATTGATGAAGAAGGTATGAATATTTGTATACATGTTGACCAAATTGCCATTATGAAGGGCTTGGAATATAAATTAATCTGTCAATTAAATAATGAAATTGTAAAGCAGCTCATGCTTTCTGATACATTACAATACTTACAAAGATTATGTGAACTAAATGAAGGCTTTGTCACACCAACCTTCCAAAAGGAAGCATTAGTGCTTGTGAGGGATATAAGTGTGAAGGAGCTTGAAAAGAAAAAAGTTACTTTACCTTTCCAAGTAGATGATAATTTAATTCATTTCAATCGGAAATTTGCTTAAAAAAACGAGGCTCAGCACCTCGTTTTTTCTATATTTCAAATACTGACTGACATGAAAGCCGATATCCTTCATTAAGAGCATCCTTTAATTTCTGCTGCTCCATTTCATTTGGCGGAAGCAAATAAGAAGATCCTGAAACAATTTTCACTTTACATCGACCACAAGTTCCTTTGCGGCACTTATAATCGAGATCTTGTCCTTGCTCAAGAGCTGCATCCAATAGAAGTTTTCCGCGAGAAGGTACTACATCAAAACGCTGTCCGTTTTGTAAAATCATAATCGTTGGCGATAACTTAGTAGTGGATTTTTTCTTTACCTCTGTTTCACGACTAACAACTGTGGGCGTTTCTAATGGCATCCCTGGAATAAGAGAGCCAACTGTCAATATCCTTCTATTCAAGAAACTTACTCCTTATTTTTCCGGATTATCAAGAGTACAAATGGCCGATGGATGTTTAATCCTTAATACAACTGTTTCATATACGCGAAACGGATGATTCATGCCTTCATCTCCAAGATAGGCGATTTCAAAATCCTCGGAAACAGCTAAATCCAAATTATTTCTTCCAGTGTTTACGAGTACGCCTGTTTTTCCTTTTAAGACGGGAGATTGAAAAACACCGTCTGTAACAAGCTCGCGGACATGCTCGATTTCTAATACATTTGTATCCTTATGTACACGGTGCAAAAGGGAATACAGCTCTGGTGATAAGACAAGCGCGTATGGTCCAGTATGGTTCATATCTAGCAATTTATTTCTGGCATCGACAATATCCTGAAAGGCGCTTCCTGACTCATACCAATTTCTAATTAAATGGGTGAGCCTTCCTTTTACATTCATGAGCCCGGGAATATCAAATTCCTTCGAACCGTGAAAAATCATCTGATCCTCTAAAATAGCGACATCTCGGGAAGCATTGGCGGCACCGGAGAAATCGATTGGAATGTCTAATACCTTTGCTTGTTCAATATCACGCCAATAGAGGACAAAATCTTTGTATAACATCGGGATTGTATAATTGACACGTTTGCTCGATTCGATAATCGTATCAAAAGAGCCTTGAAAATCGATCCTCGCTTCGTGGCTCTCAACATATATATCATTGAAAATACTTTGCACACCTCGGCCAAGCGGCCCATATAACTCGATAAAACGCCGTCCGACTAATTGTCTCCGCGCAGCATCAATCACGATTTGCTGCAAATGATTATACTCTGAATCAGAAAAAGGCAAATCTGGTGAAAAACTCATTTTCTTCTCCTCACTTCATCCATATTTCAAACTTCCAACAGTAAACCCTTTTTTATGAGAACTAATTGTCTTAACTGTTTGTCCGGTGCTAGGTGGAGCTAAATGATCATGGTGTTCATCATGATGTGCATGTGGGTCCACATAATCATGGTCAAAATGCTGATTTATTTCTAAAAGCATGGCTTTCACTTGCTGATAATCCCCATAGGCATCTGCTCTTAGCTTATTTAACAAAGTACTCCGCTCTTCATCTGTAAATTGAAAAAGGGCTAAATCAAGATGCTCTACAAAATTATGTAAACCGAACTTTTCAAGATTTAATTCTTGTAAAAGCCGGTTGAATTCATTGTTTGTCGGTGAAAATGCGCGTTCGTCCTTAATATCTTCAAATTTTGAAATAAGCGGAATGAGTACATCTAATCGCGATAGCCGCTGTTCCTCTTCTTCGTAAATATGATGGTAATAAAGACGTTCATGATCATCCTTGGCAAATTCGATGACTGGATCAAGCATCGCCATAAATTTTTCAATAGCTTCTTTCGTTGTAGTAAAAATCCGATAAAAAATCGTTAATTCGCTTTTCAAAATTTCACCCCTCCTAGCTTTTCATCGTTATCCATTATGGTCAATCGAGATCGATTTAATCCATACTACATACTGCTTATGTGGAGAAAGATGATTCTAAAGGGTCTATGAATTTAAATATTTTGGAATAATAATATAGAAGGAAAGCGATCGATTTTGTTTGTTAGACAAAAACGTTCTTATTGAATCGGTTTATTCAGTTCCAGCGAATTACGGCATAGCCTAAGGAGGTGCACTCTTGAATAAATTCAAAATCATTTTACCCGTATTATTTTTAACATTGATCTTTGTCCTATTTTCATGTAACTCAGAAAGGCCAACTCCACCCGATGATGTCCAGCCGAAAGAGAATGCTTTGCAGCCGAAAGAGGGAAAACCATCTGCCATTAATCTTGATGATGTGATTGGTTATGCACAACAAGGAATGATCAAAGATTGTCCATTCAATGTTTTGGATAGCAAGCTGGAGCAAGTGAAAGCCAAGTGGGGAAATCCAGAAAAGGTAGAAAAAGCGGGCTATGGATCATATGCAACTTATAAAAATATTGTTCTAGGCTTTAATGAGAAGAAAGAGATTTTTGATTTGCGCTCCAATGCAAAAGAATTAAATGATCTTACTTTTGAAAATATCGAAGAAGCATTAGGGGAGCCTTCTGATATAAGGGAATTAAATGACGAAAAAATCTATGTTTATGTTTTACAGGAAAATATTGAGCTGAAATTTATCATTCCGAAAAATAAAACAGGAGTTGATCATATCTCAGTTTTTAATCCGCAAAGGGTTATGCGAGAAAGTCAGGCAGATAAGGATTATATGCTTGAAATAAAAGGGACATCGAATCAATTGACGACCGGAGCATGGGAGAAAATGCAAAATTGGCGGAAGCAAATCATTCTATTTTCAAAGGGGCAGGAAAATGTTTATGTGAACGGCCCTAATAAAAAGATGGTTGCTTTAACATTTGATGATGGGCCAGACGGGGAAGTCACTCCTGCCATTGTTGACATTTTAGATGAATACAATGTTCCAGGCAACTTTTTCTTTTTAGGAAAAGAGGTTGTGAAGCATCTCGATGTAGTAAAGGCTGCATATGAAAAAGGAAACTTAATCTTGAGCCATACGTATAGCCATGTCGATTTAACAAAATTGGATCAAAATGCAGTTCGTTTAGAAATCGACAAGACAGGTGAGGCTATCAAATCAGTCACTGGTAAAGAGCCAGCTATTCTTCGGACCCCGTATGGGGAAACGAATAAACAAGTGGCAGCCATTGCGCGAGAGGAAGGCTATTCGATTGTTCTTTGGTCCATTGACACGCTTGATTGGTCACAAAAAGAAACGGAAAATATCGTTAAAAATGTGATCGAAAATGTACGAAACGGCGATATTATTCTCATGCATTCTGATTCGGAAAAGACAGAGACAAAAAAAGCTCTTCCTATAATGATCGAAGCCCTACAGAAGAGGAACTTTGAAATAGTTGATCTGGAAACATTATTGCAAATAAAAGCTTATAAATAGACATGAGGATTTTCCTTTACCTGAATAGGGGTAAAGGTTTTTCTGTTATATTTAAGTTTTGTATATCTACAAGTAATGATAGTAATGACGATTCGTTTGCATTATAATAGGCAAGAAAATAAACATTTGTTGGAAAAATAATAGGAGGGAGAGCATGTATGATATCAAAAGAAAGCAATATTAGATTAGTGGTTGCTGGGTTATTGCTTGGGATTCTGATGGCTGCGATGGATAACACGATTGTTGCAACGGCAATGGGAACGATCGTTTCAGATCTTGGTGACTTTGATAAGTTTGTCTGGGTAACGTCTGCTTATATGGTAGCGGTTATGGCAGGAATGCCGATTTTCGGAAAATTATCTGATATGTTTGGACGTAAACGCTTTTTTATTTTTGGATTAATTGTTTTTTTAATTGGTTCGGCCCTCTGCGGAATTGCTCAAAGTATGGTGCAGCTGAGTATTTATCGCGCGATTCAAGGAATTGGGGGAGGCGCTTTAATGCCGATCGCCTTTACGATCGTTTTCGATATTTTTCCTCCTGAAAAGCGCGGGAAAATGACCGGATTACTTGGTGCTGTATTTGGGGCATCTAGTGTACTTGGCCCCTTATTAGGAGCTTATATTACAGAATATATAAGCTGGCATTGGGTTTTCTATGTTAACATCCCTATCGGAATTGTTTCATTTTGGTTAATCGTTCGTTATTATAAGGAAACCTCCCAGCTAAAAGATCAAAAAATTGATTGGGGCGGGGCTATTACCCTTGTTACAGCCATCATTTGTCTAATGTTTGCTTTAGAGCTTGGCGGAAAGAAATATGCATGGGATTCTGTTCAAGTAATTAGTTTATTTATTGGCTTTGCTCTATGCTTTATTGCTTTTTTCATTATTGAGCTGAAAGCAAAAGAGCCCATTTTGCCATTTTGGTTATTTAAAGGGCGATTATTTGCCACTTCACAAATTTTAGCGTTTTTATATGGGGGAACATTTATTATCTTAACGGTTTTTATCCCTATTTTTGTTCAAGCCGTTTATGGGAGCTCAGCTACAAATGCAGGGCTAATTTTAATGCCGATGATGCTTGGTTCGGTAGCTGGAAGTGCCGGCGGAGGAATTTTTCAAACGAAAACAAGCTTCCGCAATTTAATGATTATTTCTGTGATTGCGTATTTTGCTGGCATGTATTTCCTAAGCACTTTAACACCGGACACATCTAGAGCACTAATGACTGTTTATATGATTATCGTCGGTTTTGGAATGGGCTTTTCCTTTTCCTTATTACCAACCGCTTCTGTTCACAATTTACCACCGCATTTTCGAGGGACGGCGAATTCAACGAACTCCTTTTTACGTTCATTTGGCATGACGATTGGGATTACTGTTTTCGGTACGATTCAAAATAAAGTTTTTACACAAAAAATGGCGGATGCGTTTAAGGGAATGGAAGGCGGTCAGGCGTTTGGAAATCTAGACAACTCCCGTCAAATTTTTGAGGCGAGTGAACGTGCGAAAATTCCAAGCTTTGTTTTGGATAAAATCATCGATTCACTTTCAACTTCTATTACATTTACCTTTTTTATTGCATTAATCCCAATTCTCCTTTCGGCTATCGTCATTTTTGTGATGGGGAAGGATCGTGTGGTCGTAGCAAAGGAAGGAAAAAATCATTAAACTTTTTAACCCTGTGGCCATTAGTCCCAGGGTTCTTTATGCTGTAAAAAAATATGAATATAACCTATTGACCTTTACGCAGCGTCAAGGTGTAGATTTAGTTTAGAGGGAGGAATTGCGAATGGAATACACAGTGCAGGGTTTAGCAAAATTAGCTGGGGTGAGTGCCCGGACATTGCGATATTATGATGAGATTGGCATTCTTAAGCCGGCAAGAATGAACTCATCAGGTTATCGGATTTACGGGAAGGCAGAGATTGACAGATTGCAGCAAATCCTTTTTTACAGAGAACTTGACGTCAGCTTAGACAATATTAAAAAGATTGTCACTTCTCCAGACTTTGATGGCGCACATGCACTGAAAGAACATCGCGAAAAACTCCTGGAAAAAAGAAAACAGCTCGATGCATTGATTGCTAATGTTGAGAAAACAATTGAACAAACAGAAGGGAGAATCCACATGTCTGATAAAGAGAAATTTGCAGGGTTTAAGAAAAAAATGATTGAAGATAATGAGAAGAAATATGGAAAAGAGATTCGTGAAAAGTATGGCAATGATAAGGTCGATCAATCCAATGCCAAGCTGGTGAATATGTCTGAGGAAGATTATGAGAAGGTTACAAACCTAGCAAATCAAGTGACAGATACTTTGGCAGAGGCATTTACCACTAGGGATCCATCCGGCGAACTCGCCCAAAAAGCAGCGGACTTGCATAAGCAATGGCTCTGCTTCTATTGGAGCGAATACAGCAAGGAAGCCCATGCAGGTCTAGCTCAAATGTATGTAGATGATGAAAGGTTTACTGCCTATTATGATAAAGAGCAGCCAGGTACAGCAGAATTTTTACGGGATGCGATTTACATTTATACCGGAATGAAGAAGTAAAAGAAAAAAACCCGCTGATTTTAGCGGGTTTTCTAATCTAGCAAAAGATTATTTTAATAATAATCTTTCAAGCAATTCTTCTGATACATAGGTTTTCCCATTCTTCATTTCGGGTGCATCTGTAAAATAGCCAATACTGCGATTGTATCCATAATCTTTTTTACCAATGGTAAGAAGGATGGTGCTTGTCTGTTTTCTCAATAAAATACTATTTTGTTTTTTATTCCATTCCACCTTATAACCCAATTGTGCGGCTACTTTTCTAATCGGAATCATTTTTGTATCTCCTATAAAATAGTGATCCTTATCAATCAATTGGCTGACTTTCAACAAATTTTCATCCGTAAATTCAAGGGCAATGATTTTTGTAGGTGTTGTTTGTGCAGGAATGCTTCTTGTTGAAATCGTGTAAAATACGATTAACTCTTTTTCTGCTAAGTCTTCTTCGGAAATAGAGTCTCCCTTTTCATTTTCGAGAATGGTCTCTTTAGAAATATGCAACTTCAGATCATTGTCGAGGCTTACATGCTGTTTATTAAACTTTGCTACCTTAACCTGCCCTAGCTCTTGACCGTGTACTATCATTATTTCAGGAATGACGTTAGCAGGGTAAATCAAGGTCATTGGTTTATTCTTGTCATAATAAGCATTAATTTTTGTTCCTTTCTTGATCTCTGCACTTTCAAATTTTTCTCCCTTTTCATTATCTAGTAAAAGTACATCATTCGTTATCGTAAAAATCATTTCCAATGAATCGCTTTCATTTTCTACAAGGATACGGGTAGCTTTCGTATCCTTCTCAATCTCTTTAACTACACCAGAAAATTTGATGAAATTGGATGTATCCTTCTCTTGAGCACGTTCCTCTTCAGACATATTTTGAATGTCTTTAGATTGACTATTAGCAAGTACTGAATGATTGCTTAATACTAACCCAGCTATTAAAACAGTTGTAGCTAGTACATTGATTTTCTTCATCTTGTTTCCTCCTTAAATTTTTAGGGTCTCCTTGAATTTGACGTTAAAAAAATGGAGGGGTTACAATTTCCTCAAAAACAATTATTTTCCATGGAAATAAAAGAACAGTGACGAGCACTGTTCTAATTTCGTTTCTATTCTTTATTCTCAGGGTGAAAAATAATTAATTAAGTGTTCTTTTGGCCCTCTACCAAATGTTTTAAAATCGAAAGCTTATTATCCCAGAATTGGTCGAAGTAGGCGAGCCATTGTTTTAATTCAGTGAATGATTCAGGTTGCAAGCGGTAGCGTTTTTCTCTCCCTACTTTTTGTCCCCGGACTAACTCTGCCTCTGATAGAATATGAAGATGCTTGGTTATAGCTGTCCGACTCATTGAAAAATGCGTGGTAATTTCAGAAATCGGACGTTCTTTTTCAGCCAGTAACTTCAGTACTTCTCTGCGAGTAGGATCGGCAATTGCTTGAAAAACATCATACTTCGGAAGAGCGGCCATTACCCTTCCACAACTTTACGAAGTCTTTCCTTAACAAGCCCTTCCCAGCCTGCATTCATCGTATCGCGGATTTCTGCAGCGCTTCTTCCTGCTTTCGGTACAATCGAATCAGCTTGCTTCCAGCCGCCATGAATCATTGTAAATTCTGTTTGATCTCCTAAGTTCTTTAAATCAAAAGAAACAAACCAGCCATCTGTATCCCAAGAAAAAGATAAATGGTTCGGTGCATTGATTTCTAATACTTTACATGGAGAGGGACCAAAAGGTGATTGGATATGGAACTCATGCCCAACCTCAAGCTTAAAGTCGTTTGGCATAAACCATGAGGCAATTCCTTCCGCTGTTGAAACGGTATCCCATACTTTTTGAATGGGTGCATTAAATATGATTGTTTTCTTAATATCTTGTACAGTAGCTTGATTTTCCATTGATTATAACCTCTTTCTTTTTTAGGATATAAAACCATTTGGTTTCACTTTAAAAATTATATAAAACCATTTGGTTTCATGTCAAGGCAGCATTATTAATATTATTACCCTTTTTTTGTAAAAATTTTAATTTATTGCTTGAAACATAGGTGAGAATTGTGTAAGATATTAACACATTACACGAGAGGGTGACCATGGGGCGATGATCTACTAATCCTGATTTCAAAATTATGTTCGTCATTAAACGAAGTCATATTGGAATAGGATTAGTCTATACATTTATGGAAAAAAGATGATCATTGCAATAGCAATTGGTATTGCTATGTCTTTTTCTATGGTTTTTGATGACTCCTATCCAAAATGACGGATAGGGGTTTTTTGCGGGATTTATTTTTAAAAAGGTATTAAGAAAAAGGAGAATGTTATGAAGCAATTATTCAAAAATCGATTTGTTCAGGCAATATTTCTGTCTGCTTTGTTTCTCCAAGTAGGAATTTGGGTGCGAAATTTTGCTGTTCTTTTATTCGTTATGGAAAAAACTAATGGCGATGCCTTTGCCGTTTCGATGATATCGGTTGCGGAATTTGCGCCGATCTTTATTTTCTCATTTATTGGCGGAACTTTTGCAGACCGTTGGCGTCCGAAGAGAACGATGGTTTGGTGTGATATTTTAAGTGCACTATCTGTATTTGCTGTATTAGTTACACTTGTGATCGGTTCATGGAAAATCATCTTTTTCGCTACATTAATTTCGGCGATTTTATCGCAATTTTCCCAGCCGTCCGGAATGAAGCTATTTAAAATGCATTTAAGTGAAGAGTTAATTCAATCCGCTATGTCTATTTATCAAACCATTTTTGCGATTTTTATGGTATTCGGCCCTGTGCTTGGAACGTTTATTTTCCAGCAATTCGGCATCGATGTATCTATAGCCATAACTGGAATCGCGTTCTTGCTATCTGCAGCTATGCTAGCATTTATTCCAGCAGACCACCAAATGGACGCAGAAAAGAAAGAGTCGTCAGTACTTGAGGAAATGAAAAGAGGAATTCGCTACGTTCTTGCTAAAAAAGAACTAAAGCTTCTTGGGCTTTGCTTTATGGCTGCAGGACTTGCCATTGGATTAATTCATCCTCTTTCGATTTTCCTCGTTACAGAGAGATTAGAGCTGGCAAAAGAAAGCTTGCAATGGCTTTTAATGGCGAATGGAATTGGTATGATTGTCGGGGGAGCGGTTTCTGTTATGTTCTCTAAATCCGTTCCACCGCAAAAGCTATTAGTGATTGGGATGTTGGCCAATGCGATAGGTATGAGTGTGATTGGCTTTTCAACTACCTTGCCGCTTACACTTGGAGCAGAATTCGTGAATGGACTATTCTTCCCTTGTATTCAAATCGGGATTAATACAATGATCCTCCAAAATACAAAAGCTGAATTTATCGGAAGAGTGAATGGAACATTAAGCCCGCTTTTCACTGGGGCAATGGTATTAACAATGAGCATGGCAGGTATATTAAAAAAAATGACTTCCATTGTAACTATGTTCGAGTTGGCTGCTGTCCTTTTTGTAATTGGGTTGATTGTGATATTGCCAATCTACAATATGAAAGCACCAGTGCAAGGCGAAAGAATGTTAGCTAAGGAATAGGAGAATCGTATGTGCCGGAACATTAAAACATTATTCAATTTTGATCCGCCAGCTACTGATGAAGAGACTCAAGCAGCAGCTCTCCAGTATGTAAGAAAGATCACAGGTTTTAACAAGCCCTCAATGGCGAATGAAGAAGCGTTTAATCTTGCCGTTAGTGAGATAGCGCTAGTATCCAGAAATTTATTTAATTCACTTGAAACGAGTGCAGAGCCACGTAATCGCGAAATTGAAGCTGAGCGTGCTCGAGCCAGGTCAGCTAAAAGGTTTGGAAAAAACTAATAAATAATAAAAGGGCAGACCCATGCTAATGGTGTCTGCCTTATTTTATAGTATCGTTTTCTTCTATTTGGTGAGAGGGTGATGGCAAAACTTACCAGCAGTTGAATAGATGATTTTTAATTAATAGTCATAATATGGAGCAAAATATATTTGAGAGAAGTGTTTGTATGTAAAAACAATAGCACTTCTCCAACATGGAGGTGAAATAATTGGCAGACGATAAACGAAATCGTGATGATATCGATGCTGGTGAGGCACTTGGAACAGGCGCCGGTGCTGCAGTTGGTGCTGCAGTAGGTTCTGTATTAGGTCCGATAGGCACAGTTGCGGGCGCTATTGCTGGCGGTGCGCTGGGCAATAAGGCTGGCGAAGGTGCTGAAGATGCTATGGATCGTACAGCAGATCGAGAGGATGGCTAGAAGTTCCTCCTTTACTTAGTTTTGTAATGCGGTGACAGCCTTAATCAGGGACAGTCGAAACATATGGACTGTCCCTTTATTCTATTACTGATTGATCATATATTTGATACTCTCCCTCGTTTGAACAGCCTTTTTTTCCTTCTTAACGGATAAAAGAGCAATCGTACTTAAAATACAAATCGTCCCAATCCATTCGGCCAAACCAAAAGTAACATGGAGCCAAATAATCGCCAAAAATGCTGCTGTTAACGGCTCTGTGCAGGCAAGTAAGCTAGTTTCAGAAGCACTAATATATTTTAGGCTTTCTAAATAGCAATAAAACGCAATAAAGGTGCCAAAGGCTATCACAAAAATCACAGAAAAGACAGCTGAAAGCGACCAATGCCCTTCAAAGGCCCATGGGGGATGAATAAAGCTAAAAAAAACTCCGCCGATTAACATTCCCCAGCCAACGACAATTACCGATCCCCAATTGGCAAGAAGTTTAAGAGGATGAAGTGTGTAGAAAGCTAATGCCACTGCAGAGATTAGCCCCCAAAACAATGCCAAGCCAGAAATTGAAAGTGTGTGAAAACTTCCTTGCGTGACAAGCAAAAATGTCCCTGAAATCGCTAATATAAAAGCAAGACCTTCTGTTTTTGTCGGCATTCGTTTCGAGCGGAACGCCGCATAGCACATTATGAGCACAGGCGCTAAATATTGCAGAACAGTGGCCGTAGCTGCATTTCCATGCTTAATGGCCGCGAAAAATGTATATTGAACACCAAGCATGCCGAGGATTCCAAAGAGAATAATGCTGAAGGCGTCATATTTTACCTTCCAAATTGCCCAAACTCTATGTTTCTCCTTTTTATAAGCTATTCCTAATAATAAAGCTCCTGAGATTAATAGTCTAACAACGACTAACCATTCCGGGCTAAAGCCTTGGTGCTGAAAAAGGAATTGAGCGACCGTCCCGGAAACACCCCATAGAATAGCAGCGATTAGCACTAGGAGGATTCCTTTTTTTCTTAAAAACGTACTGCTAGAAATCATCATTTTTCCTCGCAATCATATATTGGTCATTTTTGATTTTGATCCATTTATTTTCGGATCATAAAAAATTGATAGCTTAAATTTTTCAGCTGTATGTTACAGTGTGTTCCCTATTTAGTCAATAAGGATTTGCGGAACTTTATAAAACTTTTTCTGGGGCCAAAAAATTGGCAGCAGGCGCCCATTATCTCTTTTTGTTATAATTTGTCATTTGCAAATAATTGACTATCAAAAAAAGCAGGAGTAATATTACACTATTAAACAGTTCGTAAATGAACTATTCAAATATGAATGAAGGTGGACAATATGCATTGTGAAAATCAACCGAATATGCGCTCTGGAGAGCTGTTCCGCGCCATTTGGCGTGTAAATCTAAGTATGAGAAAAATTGTGCAAAGAACAGCCGTTACGAATGACCTTACAGTTCCGCAATATGCAGTATTAATGACTTTAGCGCCTTATAGGGAAATGACCCAAAAAGAACTTGGCCAGATGATGCAATTTCCAAAAAGTACGTTAAGTCAGGCTGTGGATGGACTTGTTCAAGCAGGCTTCATGGAGCGGCATCCTGTTAAGGAAAACAGGCGAGAAATGCAATTAATCCTTAGTAATGAAGGAAAAACGCAAATTCAAACGATGAAAGAGCAGGAAGGCGGTATAAACCGCGTTTTCGAATCAGCGATTGATACGTTGCAGGCGAAGCAATATGCAGAATTACTTGCTTCACTTGACCAAATTGCCAAATTTTTAGAAGAAAAATCCCCAGAGCAAGGAGAAGGGTCGAATGATTAAAATATTGAAAAATCTTTCGTTTTATAAGTGGATTGTGTTAGCAGTGTTCGGTTTAGTTTTTGTGCAGTCGATGGCTGACCTCTTCTTGCCAACTCTTATGGCCGATATTATTGATAAAGGAGTCGTAATTGGTGACAAGCCTTACATTTGGAAAATAGGCGGCTTCATGCTGTTAGTCGCTGCCATTGGCATGGTTGCGTCGGCAGTGGGAAGCTATTTTTCAGCGAAGGCAGCAATGGGGTTAGGCCGGGATCTTCGGAGAAAAGTATTTACACATGTAGAGAATTTTTCCCTTCAGGAATTTGATCAAATCGGAACAGCTTCATTAATTACAAGAACGACGAATGATATTACCCAAATTCAGCAAGTTGTGATAATGATGCTACGTATGGTTATAAGTGCACCAATTATGTTTGTCGGCGGTGTTATTATGGCTGTTTCCAAGGATGCGAAATTATCGCTTGTCATCGTGGCAATCATCCCAATTTTAGTTGGGACAGTTCTCCTTATTATGAAAAAAGGAATCCCGCTTTTTAAATTAGTGCAAAAACGGCTTGATCAATTGAACCTTGTCTTACGTGAAAACTTAACAGGCATTCGCGTCATTCGTGCTTTTAATCAGGAAAAGCAAGAGCAAGATCGCTTACAATTTGCCAATAAAGAATTAACCGATGTTTCCATTAAAGTAAACAAAGTTATGGCATTGATGATGCCCGTGATGATGCTTGTTATGAATCTAACCGTTGTGGCTGTTATTTGGTTTGGCGGGATTCGCATTGATAATGGGGGCATGCATATTGGGGATCTAATGGCTTTCATTCAATACGTCATGCAAATTATGTTTGCCCTTGTTATGGCTTCGATGATGTTCGTGATGATTCCTCGTGCTGCTGTATCAGCTAAGCGTATTAATGAAGTTCTTGAAATGAAACCAACATTACTTGATAAAGGATCCGCCAAAGCTAATCGGGAACGCGGTACACTTGAATTTGAGCATGTGACATTCCATTACCCGGGAGCGGAAGAACCTGCCCTTTCCGACATTAGTTTTCGCGCCAATTCAGGAGAAATAACGGCGATCATTGGCGGAACAGGAGCGGGAAAAACAACTCTCGTAAACTTAATTCCGCGCTTTTATGATGCGACAAGCGGGAATGTTCGGATTAATGGGGTCAATGTACAGGATGCCCCTCATGAAGAAATTCGCTCACGTATAGGTTTTGTTCCGCAAAAGGCTTTACTTTTTTCGGGAACGATTGCCGAAAATATTCGCTTCGGAAAAGAGGGTGCTTCTCAAGAAGAAATTGAACATGCGGCTAAAATCGCACAAGCTGAAGAATTTATCTCCAAAATGGAGAATGGCTATGAATCAATCATTTCACAGGGTGGTTCAAACGTATCAGGCGGACAGAAACAGCGCCTATCGATTGCACGAGCGCTTGTCAGAAAACCAGATATTTATATTTTTGATGATAGCTTCTCAGCCCTTGATTATAAAACAGATGCAAAATTACGTGCGGCATTAAAGAATGAAACACAAAATGCAACGGTTATTATCGTCGCTCAAAGAGTTACATCTGTCATTGACGCTGATCGCATTATCGTATTAGATGACGGAAAAGTGGCCGGAATGGGAACACATAAGGAATTGCTTGAAAACAATGAAGTATATCGTGAAATTGTCGAATCCCAGCTCTCTGAGGAGGAAATTGCATGAGTAAACATAGAAAAGCCGCTCCTATGGGCGGGGGGCCGATGGGGCACGGAAATATGATGATGGCCGGCCAAAAAGCGAAGAATTTTAAAGGAACTTTAAGGCGTTTGCTTAAGTATTTAAAACCACGAAGCAAACAATTGCTGATTGTATTATTAGCGGCTATTATGAGTACAGTTTTCATGGTTGTCGGTCCGAAAATTATGGGGAACGCCCTTACTGAACTTTTCGAAGGGGCTTATAAAAAGCTGATGGGGGTACCAGGTGCTGGCATTGATTTCACGGCGATTGGAAAGTTGTTGCTGCTCTTAGGCGGACTTTATGTCATAAGCAGCGTGTTCAGCTATATTCAACAATACGTTATGTCTAGCGTCGCACAGAAAACAGTTTTCGATTTAAGGGAAGATGTAAATAAAAAGCTCGAAAAACTTCCGCTTAAATATTATGACGGACGCCCAAACGGTGAAATTTTAAGCCGGGTAACGAATGATATTGATACTATTGGAAGCACACTTCAACAAAGTGTTACGCAATTTATTACGTCGGTAGTCACGATTGTTGGAATTATCATAATGATGCTATCCATCAGCCCGCTTTTAACGTTAATCTCCATTGTGAGTCTACCGTTATCAATGTTCGCGATGGGGCCAATTCTGAAAAGATCTCAAAAGCATTTTGCAAGCCAGCAGAAGACACTCGGCCAATTAAACGGGCATATTGAAGAAATGTATACAGGTCACCAAGTCGTGAAAGCATTTAGCCATGAAAAAAAGGCGATCGACCAATTTGATGAAGTGAATGAAAAGCTGTATGATGCCGGCCGAAAAGCGCAATTCATTTCTGGATTGATTATGCCGGTGATGTTTTTTATCGGCAACTTGAGCTATGTGCTAATTTGTATTGTCGGCGGGATTTTGGTTACGAATCGTGCCATTTCTATTGGAGATATTCAAGCCTTTATTACGTATTCTCGTCAATTCACTCAGCCTATTATGCAAACGGCGAACATCGCGAATATTATTCAGGCAACCATTGCTGCAGCTGAACGCGTGTTTGAGCTTCTTGATGAAGAGGAAGAGAAGAAGGAAGTGGAGACAGTCAGCCTTGAGCAAGCCAAGGGAGCTGTTGCTTTCGAACATGTAGACTTTGGATACGGGGAAGATTTATTAATCGAGGATATGAATATTCAAGTTCAGCCAGGTCAGACTGTTGCAATTGTTGGACCTACAGGTGCCGGAAAAACAACCTTAATCAATCTTCTCATGCGATTCTATGAATTAAATGATGGGAAAATCACAATCGATGGACTAGACACACGTGAAATGTCACGGGGAAATCTGCGGTCCACTTTCGGTATGGTCCTTCAAGACACATGGCTTTTTAATGGAACGATTAAGGAGAATCTTCGTTTTGGTAAAAAGGATGCCACGGATGAGGAAATCATTGCGGCTGCCAAAACCGCTTATGCTCATCATTTTATCCGCACCTTGCCAGAAGGTTATGACACTGTTCTAAACGAGGAAGCCTCCAATATTTCACAAGGGCAAAAACAGCTATTGACGATTGCCCGAGCCGTTCTCGCGAATCCGCCGATTATGATTTTAGATGAAGCGACATCAAGTGTCGATACACGGACTGAGGCCCTCATCCAAAAAGCGATGAATCGCCTAATGGAAGGAAGAACAAGCTTCGTCATTGCTCACCGCTTATCTACCATAAGAGATGCTGATTTGATTTTAGTTATGGATCAAGGAAAAGTTATCGAACAAGGAACACACCTCGAATTATTAGAGGCTAATGGCTTTTACGCTGATCTTTATAATAGTCAGTTTGAGAAGGATCTAGCAGTATAGAAGAAAGAGGCTTGACTCCGTATGGGAGTCAGGCCTTTTTCTGTTTCTTTTGGACAAAAAACGAGTGTGTTATTGGGTCAATGTCCACATTTGTTTAAAAAATTTAAAAAACCCAAAAATTTTATTGACTAGGGGTGGATAGGCAAGTAGAATAAAAACAGAGCTAGTGATAATAATTCTCATTATCATAACAAAAAGACAAAGGTGGACAAAGCAATGAACATTACTAAACTATTTAAGCCTTTCCTAGCAAGTGCTTTATTAACAGTTGGTTTAGCTGGCTGTGGAGCAGCTGATAACAGCTCCGAAGGAGAGAAATCAGCTGAAGAACCAAAAAAAGCCGAGAATCAAGTTGTCAATGTTTATACAGCTAGACACTATGAGGCCGATGAAGAAGTATATAAGAAATTTACAGAAGAAACAGGCATTAAAGTTAATGTCGTAAAAGGCGAAGCTGAAGAGCTTATTGAGCGTTTAAAGCGTGAAGGCGAAAGCACACAGGCGGATTTATTCATTACTGTTGATGGTGGCGTTCTGGCTAACGCAAAGAATAATGATATTCTTCAGCCAGTTAAATCAGATATTATTGATAAAAATGTTCCTGCCAACCTTCGTGATGCAGACGATAACTGGATAGGGATGTCTACAAGAGCACGTGTCATTGTTTACTCGAAAGATCGAGTAAAACCAGAAGATCTATCTACATACGAAGCATTAACAGATGAGAAATGGAAAGGCAAAGTGCTTGCTCGTTCTTCAACAAGCCTTTACAACCAATCATTACTTGCTTCTTTTATTGAGTTAAACGGTGAAGAGAAGGCAGAGCAATGGGCACAAGGAATTGTAAACAACTTTGCGCGTCAGCCGGATGGCGGTGACCGTGACCAAGCAAAAGCGATTGCAGCTGGAGTTGGTGATGTAGCCATTATGAATACTTACTATGTTGGATTGCTAGTAAACTCTGAGGATCCTGAAGAAAAGAAAGTGGGAGAAAGCATCGGCGTATTCTTCCCGAACCAAGAAACAAATGGCACACATGTGAATATTAGCGGAATTGGATTAACGAAACATAGTAAAAATCCTGAAAATGCTACGAAGCTAATTGAATATATGACAGGTGTAGAAGCACAAGAATACTTATCTGCACACAACTTTGAATTCCCAGTGAATCAAGAAGCGAAAAAACCTGAACTTCTGCAATCATGGGGCGACTTTAAAATGCAAGAATTGAATTTCGATACTTTAGGAGAGCATAATCATAAAGCTATTGAGATATTCAATAAAACAGGTTGGAAATAAAAATGGGTATACACCAAGTGAAACGATTTTTCCAAAAGGATTTCAATAGTTGGTGGATTATCAGCATGGTGGGGGCGGCGGTTATACTGCTGCCCATCCTGTTTATCTTTTTATCCCTTTTTCAGGAGCCTAACCAGAACTGGTTTCAGATTCGCCAATATTTATTAAAAACATATGTCGCAAATACGATAATCCTTGTACTTTTAACAGGGATTTTTACTGCGTTTTTGGGAGTAACACTTGCATGGCTGACTTCGGCCTATGATTTTCCTCTTAAGCGGTTTTTCCGCTGGGGATTATTATTGCCACTTGCGATCCCGCCTTATATTGCGGCCTATACGTATCGAACGATGTTCAGCTATACGGGCGTGATCCAATCGACGCTAAGGAACCAATTTGATTATCAAATCAATCCTGAGCTCTTATCGATTTCATCTTTACGCGGAGCGATTTTCATCTTTACGATTTTTCTTTTTCCATATGTTTATATAATGACGAGGGCTTTTCTTGAAAGCCAAAGCTCATCTTTTTTCGAAAATGCGAGGCTGCTTGGGAGAAAACCACTCGCGATTTTTGTTCAGGTTGTGCTTCCCCTCTCAAGACCGGCTATTGTAGCGGGGGCAGTCCTTGTCGTTTATGAAGTACTAAGTGATTACGGAGTGACAAGTTATTTTGGTATTCATACGATTTCCACTGCGATTTTTCAAACGTGGTTTGGCATGTATGATATTGATTCAGCAATGAGACTTGCTGCTTGGCTAATGGTAATTATTGTAGGGCTATTTTTCTTAGAAAGGCTGTTGAGACAAGGGCGGCGCTACAATGTAAATAATAAATCAAGACCGCTTGTGCCAATAAAGCTGAAGGGAGCAAAAGCTGCCGCTGCATTTTTGTATTGCAGTATCATATTTCTGCTCGGATTTCTCATTCCGCTCATCCAGCTTATTGCATGGGCGAAGCTGACTTTTCATAAAGTTTGGAATGAGAGCTTCTTCACATTGTTTTTCCAAACGGTGTATGTGGCCGTGATTGCTACGTTGCTTATTCTCGTTTTAGCTGTTATCGTGGCGAATGTATGCCGCACCCATTCAACAGGTTCTTATGTTTTAGCAAAATTAACGACTACAGGCTATTCCATTCCGGGAGCGATTATCGCGATTGGGGTACTCGCCATGTTTATAACACTTGATAAATGGCTTGCCCCTGTTTATTCTTTTATGGGATTAGGAAATACCCCATTGATCTTAAGTATGTCTTTAGTGATGCTGATTGTCGGCTATACAATCCGTTTTATGGCAACAGGTTTTAATGCAGTCGAAGTCGGATTTGAAAAAATCGGAACGAAGTATTCGGAAGCATCGAGAATGCTAGGCCTTGGCGTGACGAAAACATTTTTTAAAGTGGATCTTCCTTTAATTAAGGGTGCATTAATAAGCGGATTTATTTTAACCTTTGTTGAAATTTGCAAAGAGCTTCCACTAGCGTTACTATTGAGACCTTTTAATTTTGATACGTTAGCAACAAAAACTTTTCAGTATGCAAAAGATGAAATGATTTATGAAGCGTCGATATCATCCTTAATGATTATTGGCATTAGTGTGTTGTCTGTCGTCGTGTTTCAAATGATTGATAAGAAGGTGCAGCGATGAAAGTAGTTGAAATCCAAAATCTTTGTTTTGGCTATTCTCGAGCGGGAACGCCGATTATTGACGATTTTTCTTTTACGTTGAATACTGGTGAGATTGTCGGTGTATTAGGGCAGAGCGGGAGCGGCAAAAGCACATTGCTGCGTTTAATTTCTGGTTTAGAAATGCCAACGAACGGGACAATTTCGATTGCAGGCAAAGAGGTTGTTGGGAAACGCAAATTTGTTCAGCCGGAAGATCGCGGGGTCGGTATGGTGTTTCAAGACTATGCACTATTTCCACATATGAATGTAAAGGAAAATATTTCATTTGGCTTATCCCGTATGCCGCGGAAGGACCGAAAGCCACGTGTGCAAGAGATGCTGGAGCTTGTCCATATGGAGGACTTTGGCGATCGGTATCCACACGAGCTTAGCGGCGGGCAGCAGCAAAGGGTGGCACTCGCAAGGGCGCTCGCACCAAAGCCGAACATTTTATTAATGGATGAGCCCTTCAGTAATCTAGACGCCGATCTGAAGGAGTCTATTCGAGAAGAATTGCTATCCATTTTGAAAAAAGCAAATATGACCTGTATGATTGTGACGCATGACCGCAAAGACGTAGAAGCCATTTGCGACAACAGCATTACAATGTGTCCGCTCATTGCGGAGCAAGGTGCAGCAGGGCAGAAGTTTCAGACATTGCCATAGGATAAATGAAGTATTGAATAAATAATTTTGAGGACCTGCGGAATGCAGGTTCTTTTTTTGATTTAAAAAGATTTATATCAAGGTGGTGCGTCATGTCAAGTCCCTACACCAAAAATGAGTATCCATAAAGTTACTTAGCCCCAAACAAAAAAACTGGACACTAAGCGTCCAGTTTTTCTAAAGACGGTATTCAATTTCAATAAATATTGACTAATCCGCTCGATACAGTGATGTTCAGCTTATATTTTCCTGAGCCAGACTGTCCGCTAATTTTATTTTTCTCTTGAATTTTATCATTAAGTGGAATGTCTGTTTTGATGATGCCGCTGCTTACCTTGCCATTTAAAGTAAAATCGGCATTCTTCGGCAGACCAAGCCTTAAGTGTCCGGAGCTTACCTCGACATCGATGTTATCTGTTACTTTGTCCATTTGAATATCTAATTGGCCCGAAGAAACGTCAGCCTTCAGCAATCCTTCATAATGGCGGAGCTTTACAATCCCTGAATTTACATCGATCGAGCCTTCTTCGGTTTTTAAAGAATCGATAGTAACCATTCCTGACGAAACATCGTTACTGAATTCTTTAATGACTAGATTTTTTAAGTCGATTTTTCCTGAACCTAGATTAATATCGAGCTTATCAAGCTTCATTGGCTGCTTATTAGATTTTCCTTCAAAAACTAAATATCCTGAGCCGACCTCAATATCCATGTTACGGTCATAGTCATCGGGAATATAGATGTTCAGAACGGTTTTATTCTTGAAGTTTGGAAAGCCCTTTAACCAGCTACGCTTATATTTTACAAGAATACGATCCCCGCTCTTCTTCACAGAAAGGGTCCCCTTGCCATCGAGCTCAGCTTTAATATTGCTTCTTTTCTCCGGAATAATGACGGTTTTGACCGAGGAAGCATCAATTTCTACATGATTAATTTTCTTAGTTACATTAGCTTCCGCCACCTCATTTCCAAATGAAAAAATGCGCATGACATTCAAATTCATTAAAAGATATAGTCCAATTAAAACGAAGAAAATGATTAATATCCTTTTCAATTCAATCCCTGCTTTCGGCTTAGTTATTCATCTTACATTAATCTTATGAAATCATCCGCAAGAAATCATTGAGCCACAGCTTTAATTATAACTAAGACTTAAGGCTGATTGTTGTACTAAAATAGAGGAGATTATGCGAATTTGAAATTTTTTAAAACTTTTTTCGGAAAAAGATGTCTAATACATAGAACGAACATGAGGAGGATCTTATGTGAGCTTTGAGGATACGGTACGAAAAGCCATGAATGGGGACGATCAGGCTTTTTTAGAAATAATAAAAGCAGTAAAAATAGATTTATATAAAACAGCTTTAGCGTATTTACACAATGAAGGGGAAGCGATCGAAGCGATACAGGAAGTTACCTTTCGCGCTTATCGCGGACTGAAGGACCTTAGGGAGCCAGCCTTTTTTAAAACATGGATCATTCGGATCATGATTAATTATTGCAATGACACGCTAAAGAAGCAAGACCAGCTTATTATGAACGAAGATCTATTGCTTACGGAAGGGAAAATAGACGATTATCATCAGTTTGAAATCGAGGATGCGATGCAAAGTTTGGATGATCGTTCCCGTGAAATTATTACAATGAAGTATTTTCATGATTTGAAAATAAAGGAGATTGCCGAAGCCCTTCATTGTCCAGAAGGAACCGTCAAGACATGGCTATATAAAGCGTTAAAAACATTAAAGGAAAAGCTTGTGGAAAAAGGGGGCATTTCAAATGTTTGAGAAGGAAGAACAGCAGTTAGCCAAATGGAAAAAAGCTTATGATGATATGCCATTCCCTGAGGATAAAATAGAAGAAGCGATCTTGAAAGGATATAATCGAGCAGTTGTTGAATCAAAAGTAAAACCACGGAGAAAGAAATGGTTATTTTCATCAATGGCGGCTGCCATATTAATCATTAGCTTTCTCACGAGCATTCGAATTTCACCTGCATTTGCTCATTATGTTTCCGTCATTCCCGGTATGGAAAAAATCGTTGAGCTATTTAGCGATAATAAAGGATTAATGTCAGCTGTTGAAAATGAGTATATGCAGGAAATTAATGCTACCCAAGAAAAGAATGGGGTAAAGGTAACGATTGATTCTGTGATCGCTGATGAGAATGGCATGGTTGTTTTTTATACATTGGAAACGAAGGAGAATCAGGAATTATTTGATATTAGAGATATTAATTTTAAGTCGGCAGATGGAACAGAGTTGAGTTTAGGCAGTTATTCTGGCGGCATCCAGATGGGGGAGTCGAGAAAAAGTCAAGCTTCAGCGATGGAGTTCTATTTTCAGAAGCCTTTAACGACAAAACAATTCATTGTGGACTTTACGATCATTACTGATGATTATAAAGAATCTTTTCAATTTCCTTTCTCAATTGAAAAGCCATTAAAGGTTTCAAAAACGTACACATTAAACAAGGCGGTAACGATTGAAGATCAAAAGGTGATTATTAAAGATATTCAAATCTATCCGCTTCGTGCCGCTGTTCATATCGTAATGGATCCGGAAAACAGCAAGAAAATATTTGCTTTTGAAGATATCCGGCTCGTGGATGAAAACGGCGAGTCTTGGACGAAAATCGCAAATGGCGTAACGGCTAGTCATATAAGTGAAAATGAGCAAATCGTTTATTTGCAAAGCAATTATTTTAAACAGCCGAAAGAACTTTATCTTGTGATTAATAAACTTCAAGCAGTTGATAAAGAGGATGCTTACGTTGTGGTTGATACGGAGAAACAGCAAATACTAAAGCAGCCAACGGGAAATCATCTGACAAATGTCAAGCTAGAGGGTCAGGAGTTAAGATTTGTTTTGGATACAAACAGCGAATTTTTTTATGCAACCCCATTTAATTCAATGAAGGATGTAAATGGAGAGACCGTTTACTTTTCACAATTTCTAACGAGTGATGACAACGGCAATCGAGTTATAGGTGTTAATCTTCCTTCGAAGCAGGAAATCAATTATCCAAATCCAATTGAACTTGAACTCTGTTTCTTCCCATCCTGGATAAAGGGAGATGTCCATATTAAAGTTGAATAGCTTCGGAAAATGAAATGCTTCCCTCCACGCAATGGCAAAGGGAAGCATTTTCTTGTTGTCCAGCTCCAACGGCTAGCCCCTCGAGGTCATAAGCCACTTTATGAATGAAGGCAAAGTACACCTTCCTTCATAAAGCGTCTTATGCTTGTCGGGGCTGGGCAAGCCGTTTCTGCTTTTCGTATTACTCAACTTTATTACTTTGATCTTTATTCCTCTTATTCCCCTTGCTATTATCGCCACTTACAATGTCGGCCTGGTTAGCTGTTGGTGAGTTTTGATTTTTGCTTCCTTTGTTGTATTTTTTAGTCATGTTAGAGCTCCTTTTTAATATTTTTAGAAGTACAGAGATATTTCCCCTGCAACTGTTTCATTCTATAGTTTGTCATTAAGCTCTTATTTATGTACTTTTGAAAGGGCAAAAAAAAATGCCTCCAACAGGAAGCATGAAAAAAGGGGGAAATACACTTTGTATTTATAGTGTTCCCGGTTGTAAATCTTTTATACATATTTATATTAAAAATATTAAATTAAGTCATTCACTCGATAGATTTTGCCGCTTTCCACTTGATCGCCAAATAGCAAGTTTACGAGTGCATTCGCAACTGTTTCTGCAGGTCGCAGCAAGCCTTGCTCTTTATACTCTTTAAACTTTTCAAGATCAAAGAATGCTTCTTTTGAAGAGGAGCGAATCGTGCTTTGCATATCCGTATCCATAATTCCAGGGCTGAAGGCGATAATCTCATGATCGGACCCTGCTGTTTGTAACTCGGCAGCGGCAGTTTCTGTAAACATATTTAGCCCAGCCTTTGTACTGCAGTAAGCACTCCATCCTTGAATAGGTCTCTCGGCAGCGCCGGAAGATACATTTACAATCTTCAGTTTAGAGCCTCTAAGTTTTAATAGGGTATTCGTAATGACCATAGGAGCTGTTAAGTTAACATTCACATTTTGGACCAGTGCTTGATGATCGAGAGTTCCAACAGTCGTTATTGGGTCAATCGCACCAGCATTGTTGATCACATAAGTGATCTCCGGCTTTTTGGAGTCTAGAAGAGAGAGAATTTCATGGAAGCATTTCTCCACTTCTTCGGGAACAGCAAGATTACAAGAAAAATGCTGGTAGAACACTTGATTAACTGATGCCTTCTCTTTAAGTTCTGCATTCTCTGTTCTCGAAACTGCAATGACTCCAACTTTTTCTGTGATCATTCTTTCTGCAATTGAGGCGCCAAGACCTTTTGATGCCCCTGTAATAATAGCGAATCTCATCGAATCCCTCCAATATAAGTTTATATATCTATTAAAGCAGACTCATTCAAAATTGCATATACGTTGGGCGCTGATAACGGACATTTCGCCCGGATAAAGTCCCCGAAGTGTCCGTTACAACCTATCAACTACTAAGCATCAAGATCCTTTCCCATTTACCATTTCTGCCTTCCAATAATGTTCATTAAAAATCTCTGCAAATACATCAATGGAATTATAGAGCTCTGTTAAATCATTTTCCACGCCGCCGAATTCAATGAGGATCGAGCGATCGGACAAGTCTTGATTATAAATTCCATTTCCTTCACTTTTCCCTTTTTTAAAGACACCTCTACTAATACCCGGGAATTTTGCTTCAAGGCTATGGTGAAGCTCGGTAGCCAGCTGTAAATTTTTTTGATAGTTTTTATGTTCTTTTCCGACAACGAAAAACATGCGGGCATATTTTTTGCCGTTTATATCTTTTGTTGTCAACTCGTGTCCTTGAGAATCTCGATGAATATCAATCATGAATTTTAAATCTTTATTTGATGCCATCGCTGTTTGCGCTACCTCGCGGGACAGAAGATAGCTTTCATTGTAAGTCCAATTTTTTTGATTGAGAAGGGTGGCCATATTTGTTGTATCGTGCTCCACACCAATCCCTTTCAGCGCTAATTCTTCACTCAGCTTTTTGCCGACCGCGATTACGTTGACCCGTTCATTCGAGCTAACTGCTTCATCTGGATGAGTAACACCTTTTAATAGCGGCGAGAAGGATTCCCAGCTATGAGTATGGTAAATCAAAACGCTTTTTTTACCGTCAAAAGGAGAAGGTGTGTTCTTTGGGTCTTCGCTAGGAAGATTCTCGCTCACAATCTCTTTTTCTTTTAAAAGAAAATCAATTGGCGGTGCGGATTCAAAGGGGAGATTCGTATAATCTGTTCCTTCTCCCGCTATTTCAATGCCTGTCTCAAAGATGGAATACCCAGGGAGTTCTCGACCTAAAAAGGTGCGAATATCTGTTGGCTTAATATTTGTTGCGAGCCTGAAAGCCATTTCGGAAATATTGGGAAAATGATTCCCACCTTCTTGGGGAAAATAATGATTTTCCGCTTGAAACAAATGGACAAACAGCTGATCAGCCTTTATATCTTTTAATAGTGAGTTCATATGTTCAGATGTAAAAGCAGAAGAGTTGAATGCTACGATCCCCGCTACAATAAAGAAGAAGAGAATACTAAACAGCCATCCATACAGATAGATTAGAAAAGAATGTGTTCCCGTTCTTTTATTCATATATACCCCTCCACCTGTCCAATGTATGCGCGCTCGAAAAGAATTAGAAGTTATATTTCAAAAGCATAGAGGTCGCTTAATATGGCAAAGCTATTTAACAGTCTATGAATCAAACAAATCTGTTATGATGAAGGGACTCCCAATATCAGGAGTTCTTTTTATTTCGATAATATTTCATTTTTTTATCACAATTAACATTTATAGTTTAGCTATAGATGAGAGGAAAGAGGGAATGGAGCTTGAAAAAGTGGATTTCTATAATAAGTATGAGTTTATTATTTTTGGCAGGCTGTGGGACAAACGGTCAAAAAGATCAACAGGCCGAGGATGTGTTGCCAGAGATTATTGAGGCAAATTTAGACGTCCCTGAAAAAGCGGAGGTTGGGGAAGAAGTGCTGCTTGCTGTAACCGTTACCCAAGGGGAAAAGGCGGTTGAGGACGCAAATGAAGTGAAATTTGAAATTTGGAAGGAAGGGCAAAAGGATTCAAGTAAACTGGTAGAAGCTAAGCATACAGAAAAAGGCAAATATGAAGCTACCTACGCATTTGAAGAAAATGGCCTTTTCAATGTCCAATCCCATGTAACGGCGAGAGATATGCATACAATGCCGACGAAACAAATTCAAGTTGGAGATGTGGGAGCAGAAGAACATGAGCACCATGAAGAAGGCGGCGAGGAACATCATCACCATGATAGCGATGTATCCATCCATCTGCAAAAGCCAGATCAAATAAAAGCCAATGAGCAAACGGCTCTAGCAGTACATTTGCAAAAAGGCAGTGAACCAATATTAAAAGCCAACGTAAGACTAGAGATTTTTCAAAAAGGTTCAAATCCAGCATGGGTGAATATGACGGAAGGCACGAATGGAGAGTATCAAACTGATTATGCATTCCCAGCAAGCGGTGACTATATCATTCGCGTTCATGTGGAAAATGACGAAGGTCTTCATGAACATACAGAGGTTGAAGTAACAGTTGAATAGAGTAAAAATAAGTGCATCGACTTTGCGGTGCACTTATTTTTATTGGAATTCGGATAATATGTGTTCACTTAAATGAGCCAGATTTAAGAGTTCTCTCTCGCTTATTTTTATTTTTATGAATAAAATAAGAGTAGACAGGGAGAAAAGCAGGTGGAGACAATTGAAAAATACTCATCTTTTATTTAACACAGGAATTGGCAGGCAAAAACCAAATAGTATTCGTAATAAAGAGGTGAGCTGTCCGTTTTGCGAAAGAGAAAAGCTGACAGATATTTTGGCAGAGGAAGGCTCTATTCTTTTATTGAAAAATAAATTTCCCGTTCTTGAACATACGTATCCAACCGTTTTGATTGAAACAGATGATTGTCACAGTGAGCTATCGGTCTATCCTGAGGATCATTTAATTAGGCTAATCCGGTTTGGGCTCACTCATTGGCAGAAAATGATGGCTTCCAATAAGTATAAATCCGTCATCTTCTTCAAAAATCACGGACCGTTATCAGGCGGTACGATTGCCCATCCACATATGCAAATCATCGGGTTAGAGGATATTGATTATGGAGAGAAGGTAAAGGCGAGTGATTTTGAAGGTTTAACAATCCATGAAAAAAACGGCACGGTCTTTTCCTTATCGACAGTACCAAGGGTCGGATTTTATGAGTTTAATGTGAAGCTAGGGGATATCCAGGATATTACTGCCTTTGCTAAATATATTCAGACCGCTGCCCACTATATTTTGCATCATTTTCCTTTTCCGTGCACGAGCTATAATCTGTTCTTTTACAAATACAATGAAAGCATTTATGCAAAGGTTGTGCCACGTTCTGTGACAACCCCGTTATTTATCGGGTATTTTATTCCACAAGTTCCAAATAATATAGAGTGGATGAAGAATGATGTTCACGAGCGTTATTTTGGAAAAGGGTAGAAAATAAAACCAAAAGATGCAAAGCCGTTGTTATTTACCATGAGAAAAAATATAATGAATTGTTGTATGAAAAACATATGAAACCCAAGCTCAAGCGCCCTTGACCAAGGCGCTTCCGCTTTTCTATATTGTCTAGCTGCAGCGCCTAGGGGCTCGAGGTCATAAGCCGTTTCAGCAAGAAGGTTAAAGAACAACCTTCTTACTTAACCGTCTTATGCTTGTCGCCCCTGACCAAGGCGCTTCCGCTTTTCTATTAAGGAGTATGCTATGTCGACACATAAAACAACAACCCCTCCTAAACTGGATTATAATTTAGTGCTTATATTGTTTTTATTGTTTTTAGTTAGCTGCATTTCGATCTATAGTGCGCAGACGACTGGGCAATATAAGGAGAATTTTCTTATTAAGCAAATCATTTGGTATATTGTTGGAACTGGAATTATTGCGGCTGTGATTTCTCTTGATTCGGAGCAGCTGAAGAAGGTTTCCTGGTACGCTTATGGCTTTGGATTGGTTTTGCTTGGTTTTCTTATCGTGGCACCAAGCAGTATCGCCCCTGTGATTAATGGAGCGAAAGCGTGGTTTCGAGTGCCGGGGATGGGTTCCTTGCAGCCTTCTGAGCTTGTAAAGGTTTTTATCATTCTTGCACTTGCGAAGGTCATTGATGATCATCATCAAAAAAATCCAATGAAAACGATCCAAACGGATTTTTGGCTCCTTATGAAGCTCGGATTTTTTACAGGCTTGCCATTATTACTTGTTATGCAGCAGCCAGACCTTGGAACAGGCCTTGTGTTTCTTTCGATTTTACTTGGGATGATTTTTATTTCGGGAATTACATGGAAGCTGCTTGCGCCCATTTTTGGGACCGGGATAACACTCATATCGGTCATCTTCTATTTTGTTCTTTGGCAACCTGAGCTTTTGGAGAAATATTTAGGCGTGAAACAATATCAATTTGGCCGCATTTACTCGTGGTTGGACCCGTATAATTTCCAAAGCTCTACAGGGTTTCAACTAACGAGATCGCTACTTGCTATTGGATCTGGGGAAACAGTCGGAAAAGGGTATGGAACACGAGAAGTCTATTTACCTGAAAGCCATACAGACTTTGTTTTTAGTATTGTTGGAGAAGAGTTTGGCTTTATTGGTGCTAGCATCCTTGTTAGTTTATTCTTTCTGCTTATATACCAAATCACCAAAATTGGGATGGAAACGAAAAATAATTTCTATACGTATATTTGTGTAGGAGTCATTAGTATGATCACGTTCCACGTCTTCCAAAATATTGGCATGACTATTGGCCTTCTTCCGATTACGGGTATTCCGCTGCCGTTTATTAGTTATGGAGGTAGCTCGCTAATGGGAAATATGCTTGGAATTAGCCTCATATTCTCCATCCGTTATCATTATAAAAAGTATATGTTTTCAAATAATGATTAAAAAAAGCGGAGGCATCCTTAGTTGCCCCGCTTTTAATCAATTACGCCAGTTTCGGCAATTCGTACTTTACAGTTTACAGTAACAGTTAATTTTTGATAATCATCCTTCCACTTATTAAAATCATAACCGCGATTATACTTTCTTTGGAAAAAACCAAATCCAATTGGGTCGGTATTTTCCTTTTTAAATTTCTCCACCAATTTTAAACATTCTTCTTCTATTTCTTTTTCTAACTTTTTTTCGATCTTTTTGACAACCTTTGGTGTGAGTCTAGCGCCAGTATATTCTTTAATGACACCTACTGTTTTAATATCAATGATGACATGTAGTGGGTTTTTTTTTGAAAGTTTATATTTATGCTTGGATGTAATACTTTTGACATCTGCATCTTTTCCTTTGCCTATATGGACTCTGTAGCTGCCTTCTGTATGATTGTCGACCAAAAGCTTAAAGTAGAACATTTTTCTTTTCGGCAGGACATATACCTCTTTGTCTTCATTAAATAGACTTAAGCCGCTTATTTCTACTTTGTTTTTGGCTAATTGTCTTAACTCTGGCAAATAGGGGTCTTTCCCCTTCATATAATAGTCACGTAAAAAAATGTGTAAATTGGTATCAGGCACATCCCCGCGCTCTATATTTTGGTCAATTAGATCGCTAATATAGGCAGAATTCCCCTCAGGCCCATAATCCCCTTTCAAAATTTGTAAGGCACTCCCATGTGAAGTGGCTAAGTAATTTCTTGCCCCGATGCTGGGGTCTCGTTGGTACGTATCTACAAAATCAATAATACCTTTTTTTACAAGTTTATCTCCAAAAATTGTCACTAAAATGCCTCCGGATTTGATAGGTTTGGATGATTCTTTTTGGAGATTCAGCATGAGATCCCGCCTTAACTCTGCTTTAGAAGAAAAGGTGTTATTTGCAATAGATTTATCGGGTAAATATTCTTGGGCGAGAATGGTACCAATGAATCTGCCTTCAGCGAGCTGATCAAATGCGGCTGCTGTTTCAATATTAATATTATCAATAACAGACCTTTGAACGCAGCCCGATAATAGTAATATAAGCATAAAGAGGATAGAAAGCCACCTGCGTTTTTTCATGTCTTTTTCACCTTCTTTGCAATCAACAGGCTAATGAATAGGAAAGGAATGTAAATATAATTAAAAACAAATCCCACTTTTCCAGTTAAATTATTTAGAAAACCTATTTTTTCACGCGTATCAATAAAAGGGCCCACGATTAATATGATGAGTGCAATGAAGAAAACTCCTTTTCTTTGTCTAATATTTATCAACCGTTTTAACAGCCTTGAGGCGATCCAAAGGGCGATGCAAACATTAGGAAGGATGATTAAATTCCAATTGGCAATTCCGATGTATTCGATTCGCTCGACAAAAGGAAATTTTACAATTTTCCACATCGTTAATGTTGCCCATATAGACTTTTCAAGCTGTTCTTCAGAAAAATAAACAATTGTCACAATCATAAAGCTTGTATAAATAAAAGTAGAAAATAAAAGGCCGAGATGGGCCCATTTTTTCGATTTTTGCGGTTCCTTTATGAATGGATAGCAAAATAGAATAATTTCAGAACCGAGATAAGTTAGTGACATGTGAAATGAACCTATTAGGATTTCTTTTATTGAATGATCGAACACTGGCAAAAGATGGATGTAATTGGAAAACCTCAAATTAAAGCCAAAAGTAAGATGCACATAAGAAGGCAGGAGCATTGAGAAAAAGGCAATACCCACAACCGTTCGAAATCCGCCAAAAATGATATACGTACAAAGAAGTAGAAATAGCAAGGAAAACCAGAAAGTGCTGAGATCGGGAAACATCCAAACTTGAATAACCTCGATATATGTACGTAAAATTGTTAAAGCAATTAATGTAAAGTAGATGATAAAAATGGAACTAAGAATTTTGCCAACAATATTTCCGAAAATAAATTTATGTGCTGTGACAAAATCTCCATTAACCGTTTCCATGATTCTATACATCATCCACATGATGATATGAAGGGAAAGCCCCGCGAACAAAACAGAAATCCAAGCATCATTCCCAGAATAGCCGACAATTATGCGCTGAAATCCGAGAATCCCTATACCGATTTGCATAGAAGATATTAAATAAAAAACGAAAAATGGGGATATTTTTACTCCTTCAGGTATAGGCTGTTCCTGCATACTTTTCCCCCCTAATGTCTAGCTCCAGCTCCTACCCCCGACGTATAGGATGTACTAGTGTCGACTTAGCGATGCGGCCATCGCCTTTTTGTCGACCTCGAGGTCACAAGCCAATCTGTCAAGAAGGTAAAGTAGCGACCTTCCTGCCGGCTCGTCTTGTACTTGTCGGACTTGCACAGGATGTACTGACATCGACTTCGCCACAGGACGTGGCGAACGTTGATGCTCCTTTGCGAGGCGCTTCCGCTTTTCTTATTCATCAATATCTTTTTTCTGATTTGCTTTTTCTTTACTATAGCGAATAGGATTTTGTGATCTTAATAAGAATGGCCGCGTCGTATCCTTTGAAAAAGGCAGCCTGACGATCGAATCCTTCAAGTCCTTCACCCGTAGCGGATAAATTGGCTCCAAAAAAGGGCGCCCAAGAGAAGTGAGCCGTATTAAATGTGCCAGCATAATACAGAAGCTGAAGACAATCCCAAGCAATCCCCAAAGCTCTGCAAAAAGCAGAAACGGAAACCGCAGTAAGCGGATCGTATTGCCCATCTTGTATACTGGAGTAGTAAAAGATCCAAGTGCTGCTAAAGCGACAAGAATGAGCAGGACATTACTAGTTAGTCCAGCCTCAACGGATGCTGTCCCGATCACAATTCCTCCTACGATACCAATTGTTTGTCCGACCTTTGTCGGTAGCCTTGCTCCTGCCTCCCTCAACAGCTCAATCGTCAATTCTAGAAAAATGGCTTCGATAATGGGGGGGAAGGGAACAATTCTTCTTGATGTAATCAATGTTCCTATCAAATCCTTTGGAACGAGTTCATAATGATACGTAAGAACAGCAACATAAATAGGTGTAATCAATATAGAAAATAGTACTGAAAAAACCCGAACAAGCCTGAAAAAAGAGGCTAGTATCCAATTTAAGAAATAATCCTCAAACGAGCCGAAAAACTCAACAAGTGTCGTTGGGGTAATAAGAACGTGTGGAGAACCATCTACGACAATGGCTATTTTCCCCTCCGCTAAAATACCAACTACCCGGTCCGGTCTTTCTGTATCGAGCAATTGTGGAAATGGCGAGTTTGAATTATCACTAATAAGCTGAACGATGTAAGAGCTGTCTGTAATCGCATCAAACTCTACTTCTTTAATCCGTTGTCTAACGGTGTTTACATTTTCTACTTCTGTAATCCCATCCATGTATAAAATAGCAATTCGTGTTTTTGACAATTTTCCAAGCGTATATTCTTCGATCACTAAGTCTTTTGCAGGCAGTCGTTTTCTAATTAGGTTTAAGTTTTGTCCAAGGGATTCAACAAATGCCTCTTTCGGACCGATAACGGAGAATTCAATTTCTGGAGGAGAGATGGAGCGAACAATTTCCTTTTGAGCGGCAATAAAAGCAAACCTCTCCTCATTATTTTCAACAGTTAACATTAAGTAGCCATTTAATAATTTTTGAGTAATTTTAGAGGAATCCTCTGAAATCTCTACATCTGGAACAGGCAGAATTTTATTTATGTCATCAAGTGAATAAAAGTCATCTTCAAGCAAATGGGGAAGTACATGTTGTTGAATAATTTGTTCATCAACTAAAGTAGACATAAAAGTTAGACAAAAGCGGACATTTGTCTTTCCATTCATAAAACAGGGTTTCATTAAATCCTTCGATTTTTCTAATTCTTTCTCCCATTCGCTTTGCTTTTTTTGAATTTTTTTTGAACTCATCCATTTTTTCATTGAAATCACCATCATTTTAGGCATTATGGTTATTGTTACCGAAAAGTGAGGAATTATGATTGAATGGCTAATTTTGAAGCAAAAAGAAAGAAGGCTCGAGTCAGCCTTCCTTGTTTCGTATTGGGCTATTTTCTATTAGAAAAATCCCATCTTACAATTTTTAATTATTCTCCATTTTTTTATCTTCACAAATGTCCCCATGACCCCATGTTTCAAATGAGAACGGAATGCCAACTATTTGTGCAGTCAATTCATCATAGGATACTAGATCCTTTTTCGAAAGCTCTTTTAAAGAGCGTTTCCCCATTGCTCTTAACGCCATTTTTATTTCTTCTGTACTCGATGTTAAAAATTTCTCTGCTGCTTGAACACCGTCTTCAATTTTAAATTGATCCTTGAACTTTCCGTTATTCCATACAGTTTGTGTAGGCGGTTCAAATGGAACGGCATTTAATATTTGACTATGTGCGACGGAAAACAACATAGCGGAGCCTAAATAAACTGCGTCAGCACCAAGGGCAAGTATTTTCAAAAAATGCCCAGGTACTAAAAGTCCTCCTGAGACAATTAAACTGATTTCGCCCTTCATATTTCTTTTTTCTAAATGATTTACTGCCCGAATGATTCCATGTAATGTTGGAATTCCAAAGTCATCGAATAAAATAGGGGGGCCCCCATGCATGGCTGCTTGACCGCCATCAATAGCAATGTAATCTACACCCATCTCAATTAATTGATCAATATCTTCTTCAATTTTTCCCCCCGCCCCAATTTTAACCCCAATTGGAACTCCACCTGTCAGATCACGAAGTTCGTCCACGAGTTCTTTCAGATCTTCTATTGTTTGATCTTCAAAAAAACGCTCACCAATCACTGCATCCTCATTTTCCTTAATCCCCATTACTTCACGAGCACGTCCTGTTAATTCTTTAGGTGAAATTTTTTTTCCCATCCCATATACAGCACCTTGGCCAAGTTTTATTTCAATCATGTCAGCTCGCTTCAAAATGTGCTCTTCCTTTGACCATTCTGTTTTGGAAAACTGTAAAATGTATTTTCCTGCTGTGCTTAATTCTTCAGGTAAAATTCCACCTTCCCCTGAATTAATCGCAGTTCCTACATTTTTAGCTGCTTCAGTCAAAGAAATTCTCACTTGTTCACTAAGAGCAATCCCATATGCCATGCCGCTTATCATAAGTGGGATTTGTATTTTCATTGGTTTTTTCGCTTTTGGTCCAATCGTAACCGCAACATCTACTTCTTCTTCCCCATCAATGGGAAATGGAGTCGTTTGTGCAGGAATAAATGTAATCGGATCCAAATGAGGCCATTTTTTCGAAGAGCCGCCAAGCGGACGTTGAAGAACGTTACCTGTTTCAGCACGCAAGGTATTTTCAAGCACATTCTGAACACCCATATGCCTAAATCCGGGTATCATTTCGATAATATTTTCTTGATAACTATCGGTAAAAATAATTTGCCCCATTTGCTTCACCATAAGTTTCATTAACCATCGCCAGCTAACAAATATCGCTAATAATATGACAAATAATAGGGCAATCATTGTAAATGTTAAATAGTTTAAAATAAACAAAATATCCCCCCAAAATAGGTGCCAGATGGGACAAGGGGTCAGGTTTCTTGTCCTACTTTCATTTTTAATTTGGACATTGTTCCTATCCCTTTGTCCCAAAGGGCTCCAACGGTTTAGGTGAAAATGGAATGCCAATTATTCGTGCAGTTAATTCATCATAGGACACGAGATCTTTTCTTGACAGCTCCTTTAATGAGTGTTTTCCCATTGCTCTTAATCCCATTTTCATTTCTTCTATACTTGCTGTTAAGAATTTCTCTGCTGCTTGAACACCGTCTTCAATCTTAAATTTGTCCTTGTACTTTCCATCATTCCAAACGACTTGTGTAGGCGGTTCAAATGGAATGGCCTTCAATATTTGATTATGTGAGACCGTAAATAACATGGTAGAGCCTAAATATACAGCATCAGCACCGAGCGCAAGCACTTTTAAAAATTGTCCAGGTACAAAAAGCCCGCCTGAGATAATCAAACTAATTTTCCCTTTCATGTTTCTCTTTTCTAGATGATTAGCGGCCCTTACAATTGCATGCAATGTTGGAATGCCAAAGTCATCGGATAAAATCGGCGGTGCACCGTGAGTGGCACCTTGTCCGCCATCAATCGCAATGTAATCTACACCGATTTCAATTAAATGGTCGATATCCATTTCAATTTTCCCGCCAGCTCCCATTTTCGTACCAATTGGGACACCGCCAGTTAATTTACGAAGTTCCTTCACGAGTTGTTTCAAATCTGATAGTGTTTGATTTTTAAAAAAATTCTCATAAATCACTCCCTCTTCATTTTCTTTCAGCCCCATCAACTCACGAGCTCGACCAGATAAGTTATTTGGTGAAATTTTCCCTCCCATAGCGAATAATGCACCTTGTCCAAGCTTAATTTCAATCATGTCGGCACGCTTCAAAATATGTTTTTCCTTTGCCCACTCAGTTTTTGAAAATTGTAAAATATATTTTCCTGCCGAGTCTATTTCTTCTGGCAAAATGGGTCCTTCACCAGAATTTATTGCCGTTCCGACATTTTTAGCAGCCGTTGCTAAAGCAATCTTTACTTGCTCACTTAGGGCGATCCCATATGCCATCCCACTAATCATGAGTGGGATTTTAATTTTCATTGGTTTTTTTGCCTTTGGGCCAATAACTACTTCAACATCAACTTCTTCCTCACTATCAACTGGAAAAGGTGTCGTCTGTGCAGGGATAAATGTGATGGGATCTAAATGTGGCCATTTTTTCGAAGAGCCAAGCGGTCGATGAAGGACATCACCACTTTCTGCACGCAAGCTATTTTCAAGCACATTTTGTATTCCCATATGCCTGAATCCTGGGATCATCTCAATAATATTTTCTTGATAATTATCAGTAAAAATAATTTTGCCCATTTTCTTTACCATACTTTTTAATACCCAACGCCAACCAATAAGTACGAATAAAAAAACGACAAATAATATTGTAACCATTGCAAAAGATAGTAAGGATAATATGTTCGGCATATTCACTTCTCCAAGATCATCATAAATACAACAGCTCGAATTCTTATCATTTCCAAAAGGGTGAAAATTATTTCCTCTTTTGGTGTACTTTGTAAACTTAGGGGGATCATTTTCATGAAATTAATGAAAGATTTCGGTCATCGCCCATGGCAGCTACCTTCGAAGCATTGGATCATGCGCCAAACTTGGAGTAACCTATTTTTTACACATTGGCCGATTGCACCTGAAATCCTGCGACCGTATATTCCTCAATCCCTACAAATTGATACGTTTAATCGATATGCTTGGGTAGGAATCATTTTATTTGTTATGGAAGGCATTTATCCACGTGGATTGAATTATAAATCCATACTCCCTTCATTTCCAGAAATCAATGTAAGGACATATGTACAATGTGACGATAAACCAGGTATCTATTTTTTATCAATTGACGTTGGGGATTGGGCATCTTATACAATAGCAAAGAGATGGTTTCGCTTGCCTTATTTTTCATCCCATGTTTCTTTTCAAAAAGAAGATCAAACTTTTCAATTCGGAAGTAAACGGAAAGGAAACTCAAATTCACCAATAACCTTTAATGGAAAATACATTCCCTTACCTAAAATTTTCTATCCTAAAAAAGGAACGTTAGACCATTGGCTTACAGAGCGTTATTGTTTGTACAGTAAGGATCAAAGAGGCAACCTCTATTGCGGTGAAATCCACCATCGTCCATGGCCACTACAATATGCAGAGTCAGAAATACACATGAATACACTTTTATCTCCCTTTAATATTGATTTAAATGAGGTGAAACCGATTTCCCATTACTCTAAAGGAGTCGATTCGCTTATATGGAATATTAAAAAGGTACCATCAAATACTTTCGTTATAACGTGACAATCAAGGAGAATCTATTATTGTTATCTTGCTTTTTCTTTCTAAAGGGAAAATATTCATTCAATGTAGAATGAAAGAACCCGCAAGATTTGCGGGTTCTTTCCGGGGGGGGGGGGATTATTTCACAAAATATTTTTCAATATCATCCAGCATTAAATTAGCAGCAATAACTCCGCCAGCTGTATTCCAGATTACGTCATCCACTTTATGAACATTTCCAGCTTTAGCAACATTCAAATTCTTAAATAACGGATCTTCAATCCACTCTTTTTCTAGGCCGCTTGCTTCACCATCTCCAGTTTCATAAGTGAAGTAGAAGAGCATATCTCCGTCCATTGCAGGAATACCTGTATGAGAGAAATGGGGATAGGTTCCTTGTCCCAGCTGAAGTAGCTACACGCGTAAAGGATGATATTAACTATCTAGTTTTTCAAGCATCAGGTTCTTTATTTGGCGGCTATCATGAGAATCCTTTGAAAAGGTTCTATAAGCAGCCTATATATTTTGAAGAGTTGAAGAAAGAGGTCAGACCCCGGAGTACATGCTGTTTCTCTTACTTAACCAATAATAAAAAACGCTGTGTAACTTGTCCGCATACATGTGCGGCTTTCTCGGCTAGTAATTAGTCAGGTTATTAGGAAAAGCCCGAAAGCTGTCCAGAAACCGTCATTATTTGGACAGGCTATTGGTAAATCACTAAAAACTGTCCAGAAAACCAATTTTGAGAAAAAATTAGAGTAGCCTCTTGAACAAGGAATCTAAGGGATGCAAAAGCCGTTTACCTTTCGGAGAACGGCTTTTTGCATCTCTCAATAACGGAATATAAAAAGTTCGGTGATACCTTTAGCTTTTTTTAAACTGATTATTTTGGCTGTTTACTTTTCCACCGCCATCCGCTTCAACCGTCGGTCCTGCATTCCCTTTAACACTTGCTGCACTTACCGCTGCTTTTGAAGGATTCTTTTTTCTTCTTGCCATCTCATCTTCACCTCCAATTATAGAGTGCCCATTAATCAGAAAAAACTTTTAAACATGGCCAAAATTGTGGCGGTGATTAGAATGAATAGGAGATCACGCACATAGTATTATAGTAATTGCACTTTTCAAAAAATATTTACAATATTGAGTGAAAATTATTGCGTAAATATTTTAAATATTTTATAGTTATAAATAATAAGACTTATTCATGGGGATTTTTTTGATGTAAAAATGAATGAGTGTTCATTCAAAAGTCATAAAAGGGGGAAATAACGTTGATCCAACATATAAAAAAGGCAGCCGTTCTTGGTTCAGGTGTTATGGGCTCTGGTATTGCAGCTCATTTGGCGAATATTGGAATACCGACATTATTACTGGATATTGTTCCTAAAGATTTAGAGACGTCAGAAAAAGCGAAAGGGCTAACCTTAAATGATAAGGCCGTTCGAAATCGGATTAGTGAAGCTGGCCGCCAAAAGCTATTAAAGCAAAAACCAGCGCCTCTTACCTCTAAAAAGAATCTTGCACTAATAGAGGCCGGAAACTTTGAAGATGATATGGAGCGTTTAAAAGAAGTCGATTGGGTGATCGAAGTTGTTGTCGAAAACCTTGAGATTAAAAAACAAGTGTTTACAATGGTTGATCGTTATCGTAAGCCAGGTAGCATTATAAGCTCAAACACTTCCGGGATTTCTGTAGAAGCGATGTCTGAAGGCCGCTCGGAAGATTTTCAAAAGCATTTTCTCGGAACGCACTTTTTTAACCCGCCTCGTTATTTAAAGCTGCTGGAGGTCATCCCAACGAAACAGACAGACCTACAAGTATTAGCATTTATGAAGAAATTCGGCGAAGATATTCTCGGAAAAGGCGTTGTTGAAGCGAAGGACACACCGAACTTTATCGCCAATCGAATCGGGACGTACGGACTTTTAGTAACTTTACAAGAAATGTTAAAGGGCGGCTATAGTGTTGGGGAGGTTGATTCAATTACTGGTCCGTTAATCGGAAGACCGAAAAGTGCCACTTTCCGAACTCTTGATGTTGTTGGACTTGATACATTTGTTCATGTCGCTAATAACGTTTACGACCAAGTTGAAGGAAAAGAAAAAGAAGTCTTTACAGTACCAGCATTTATGAAAGAAATGCTTAAACTTGGGTGGCTTGGAAGCAAGTCTGGCCAAGGCTTTTTCTTAAAACAAGGAAAAGATATTTTAGAGCTTGATCCTGTAGGTATGGAATACGGACCGCGGAAAAAGTTAAAAACAGCGGCAACGGAATTAAGCAAGCAGGAAAAAGGAACTGTAAACAAAATGAAGGCGCTTATTTATGAGGACGACCGCGCTGGCCGCCTATTATGGAATATATTAAGTCCGGCCCTTATTTATTCGGCCCAATTACTTGGCGAAATTGCCGATGATATTGTAGCGATTGATCATGCAATGAAATGGGGTTTTGGCTGGGAGTTAGGTCCATTTGAAACTTGGGATGCGATTGGAGTAGAGAGATCTGTAAAGAAAATGGAAAAAGCGGGCGTTGAAGTACCTGTTTGGGTAAAGGATATGCTCGAGAAAGGAAACTCATCCTTCTATAAGGAAGAGAGCGGGAATATCTATTTCTATCATAATAGCGAATACAAACAATTAGCAGAAAATCCGAAAGTGATCAATTTGAATCGACTCAAAAAGCAAAAAGGTGTTATTAAAAAGAACAGCGGGGGAAGCCTAATTGATCTTGGCGATGGGGTCGCATTACTTGAATTCCATTCAAAGAGCAATGCGCTTGGATTAGATATTATTCAAATGATTAATTACGCCATTGATGAAGTGGAAAAGAATTATATAGGACTTGTCATTGGAAACCAAGGTAAAAACTTTAGTGTCGGGGCAAACCTTGCGATGATTTTAATGGAAGCCCAGGATGATAATATTTTTGAATTAGATATGGTTATCAGACAATTCCAGCAAGCAATGATGAAAATAAAATATAGTACAAAGCCTGTTGTAGCAGCACCGTTCGGAATGGCGCTTGGGGGCGGAACAGAAGTATGTCTTCCGGCTGCACACATTCAAGCTGCATGTGAAACATATATGGGGCTTGTTGAAGTCGGAGTTGGGCTGATACCTGGAGGCGGCGGAAATAAAGAGCTTTATATAAAGCATCTCGATAGTATGCCGAATGGAGTTGAATTTGATCTTCAGAAGGTGGCTAATAAAGTTTTCGAAACGATTGCGATGGCGAAGGTTTCCACATCCGGCGAAGAAGCGCGTGAGAATAATTACTTAAATTACGCTGACGGTATCAGTGTAAATGGCGATCATTTACTTTATGATGCCAAACAGGCTGTTCTTGGTCTTTATGAGAAGGGTTACAAGCCACCCGTTCGCAGAAAAGTGCCTGTTGTCGGTGAAACGGGCTACGCCACTTTACTATTAGGAGCACAGGCAATGCTATATTCTGGCTACATTTCAGAATATGATTTGAAGATTGCGAAGAAATTAGCCTATGTCATTGCTGGAGGAAAGGTGCCTTTCGGAACAGAAGTAGATGAACAATATCTACTTGACATAGAAAGAGAAGCATTCCTAAACCTGCTATCCGAGCCAAAAACGCTCCAGCGCATGCAGCATATGCTTCTGAAAGGAAAGCCATTACGAAATTAATTTTAATAGAACGAATTTAATATTTTCCTATATTCGAAGAAAGAGAGGGAATGAAAATGAGAGAAGCGGTGATCGTTGCCGGCGCACGAACCCCAGTTGGCAAGGCGAAGAAAGGAACGTTAGCACACGTAAGACCGGATGACTTAGGTGCTCTTGTTGTGCAAGAAACATTAAAACGGGCTGGAAACTATGAAGGAAATATCGATGACTTAATAATCGGCTGCGCGATGCCAGAAGCGGAGCAGGGTTTAAATATGGCTCGGAATATTGGAGCATTGGCTGGGCTTCCCCATACCGTCCCAGCAATTACTATTAACCGCTACTGCTCTTCAGGCTTACAATCCATTGCCTATGCTGCAGAGAGAATTATGCTCGGTCATGCGGACACGGTCATAGCGGGCGGTGCCGAATCAATGAGTCTAGTACCTATGATGGGGCATATTACACGGCCAAATATTAAATTAGCAGAAACGGCTCCTGAATATTATATGGGAATGGGCCATACAGCTGAAGAGGTCGCAAAAAAATACGGAGTATCCCGTGAAGACCAGGATGCTTTTGCGGTTCGCAGTCATCAAAGAGCAGCAAAAGCCATTCAGGAAGGCAAGTTTGTCGATGAAATTGTACCGGTTGACGTAACTTTACGCTCAGTCGGGAAGGACAATAAATTAATTGAGAAGAGGATATTATTCAGCCAAGATGAAGGCGTTCGCGCCGATTCAACGGTTGAAACATTAGCTAAACTAAGGCCAGCTTTTTCAGTAAATGGAACAGTCACAGCTGGGAACGCCTCCCAAACAAGTGATGGAGCGGCAGCAGTTATGGTCATGGATCGTGAAAAAGCAAAGTCTGCTGGCTTAACGCCAATGGTGAAATTCAGATCCTTTGCTGTCGGAGGAGTCCCGCCAGAAGTGATGGGAATCGGTCCGATTGTTGCTATT
Organism: Cytobacillus depressus; assembly: GCF_008923245.1. Lineage (GTDB taxonomy): Bacteria > Bacillota > Bacilli > Bacillales > Cytobacillaceae > Cytobacillus > Cytobacillus depressus. Next base: position 143,985 of record NZ_WBOS01000005.1, on the reverse strand, counting down.
CCTAAAGCTCTGAAGCTAGCAGGCTTGGAACTATCAGATATCGGACTATTTGAGTTAAATGAAGCCTTTGCCTCACAAGCAATTCAGATTATCCGTGAGCTTGATCTTGACGAAAACAAAGTAAACGTTAATGGCGGTGCTATCGCTCTTGGTCATCCGCTAGGCTGCACAGGCACAAAACTAACGCTATCCCTCATCCACGAAATGAAGCGCCGCAACCAACAATTCGGTGTCGTTACGATGTGTATTGGCGGAGGAATGGGCGCAGCGGGAGTATTTGAACTTCTTTGAGGGATATGGGGTTGGTTCTTTTATCCCGGTTGGACAGGAGGACAGTTTACTCTGTCTCCTCGTCCCCAAAATAATCGAATGGAGGAATTTACATGTCAAATCAAACAGACAGCCTAATTAAAGGTGGAAGTTTTTTAATCGAGGATCTATCTTATGATCGTGTGTTCACACCAGAGGATTATACAGACGAGCATAAAATGATTGCCAAAACAACAGAAGAATTTGTTATCAATGAAGTTCTTCCTGAAGTGGAGTATTTAGAGAACCACGAATTTGATCGTACAGTAAAATTATTAAAGCAGGCTGGGGATCTCGGGCTGTTAAGCGCAGATGTCCCTGAAGAATATGGTGGCTTAGCATTAGATAAGGTGAGCTCGGCACTAATTGCCGAAAAAATGGCGCGAGCAGGCGGATTTTCGATTTCTCACGGAGCACATGTCGGAATTGGTTCCCTTCCAATCGTTCTATTTGGTACGGAGGAGCAGAAACAAAAATATTTACCTGCTTTAGCAACCGGTGAAAAGCTGGCAGCATATGCATTAACAGAGCCGGGCTCGGGTTCTGATGCGCTAGGCGCCAAAACGAGTGCAAGACTGAATGCCGAAGGAGCGCATTACGTATTAAATGGGGAAAAACAATGGATTACAAACTCCGCATTTGCAGACGTTTTTGTCGTTTATGCAAAAGTAGATGGAGAGCATTTCTCAGCTTTTATCGTTGAAAGAGATTACCCTGGTGTTTCTGTCGGTCCTGAAGAAAAGAAAATGGGGATTAAGAGCTCCTCCACTCGAACACTAATTCTTGAGGATGCACTCGTACCGAAGGAAAATTTATTAGGTGAATTAGGCAGGGGCCATATTATTGCCTTTAATATTTTGAATATCGGTCGTTATAAATTAGGCGTGGGAGCTGTCGGCGGTTCAAAGCGTGCTTTTGAAATTACAGTTCAATATGCGAACCAGCGTAAACAGTTCAAAACGCCTATTTCTCAATTTAATTTAACGAAGGAAAAATTCGGCACGATTGCGTCCAAAATTTATGCAGCTGAAAGCTCAGTATACCGCACAGTTGGTCTTTTTGAAGACCGGATGAGCAAGCTCTCAGAAGAGGCAGTGAATGACGGGAAAGAGGTTGCAAAATCAATTGCTGAATATGCGATTGAATGTTCCCTAAATAAATTCTTCGCAACAGAGGTTCTTGATTATGTCGTTGATGAAGGCGTGCAAATTCACGGCGGGTACGGCTTCATGGCAGAATATGAAATTGAAAGAGCATACCGTGATTCCCGTATTAACCGTATTTTTGAAGGAACAAATGAAATTAACCGTCTCCTAGTCCCAGGCACTTATGTGCGTAAAGCCTTCAAAGGCGAACTCCCATTATTTGAAAAAGCGCTGGCACTTCAAGAAGAGCTAATGATGTTAATGCCTGAAGAACCTGGAGAAGAACCATTAGCACAAGAAAAATATTTAGTGAAAAATGCGAAGAAAATCGGACTGCTTGCTGCAGGCTTAGCCGCTCAAAAATATGGCAAAGCTCTTGAAAACGAGCAGGAAGTATTAGTGAATATAGCCGATATTATTTCCAACGCCTATGCAATGGAGTCTGTGGTGCTCCGTACCGAAAAGGCGATTGAAAAAACAGGCTTAGAAAAGAACAAACAAAAGCTTCTTTATACACAAATCTTCTGCCAAGAGGCATTTAACGAAATTGAACAACATGCAAAAGAAACATTAGTAGCTGTTGAAACAGGTGATGCGTTAAGAATGATGATTTCGGCTCTTCGTAAATTTACTCGCCATACGCCAATTAATGTCATCGCGAAGAAAAGGGAAGCTGCTGAGCAGTTAATTGAAGCAGAGCGCTTTGTATTATAAATCTAATAAGGATAAAAGTGGCTGGCACCAATTGATGGTGTCCGTCTCTTTTTTTTTTGTAAAAAAAATTTCGCAAAAAGAAGGAAATATGAAAAAAAGCTCGAATTATGTATATTGGAGCCAAAGTTATGAATTACAAAAATATTATGGTAGAATTTAATTAATAAATAATAGGTTTGGAAAAATAACCTAGTATTGCGAAAGCGCCTTCTAATAAGGTGGTGAAAACATGGCACATACTTTTTATTGGTATCCGAAATGCGGCACTTGCCGTAAAGCTAAAAAGTGGTTAGATGATAACCAGATAGCTTATGAAGCTGTTCATATTGTTGAAAATCCGCCTTCCCGAAGCGAGCTAAAGTATCTTTACGAAAAAAGCGGTTTGGACATCAAAAAGTTTTTTAACACGAGTGGCATGAAGTATCGTGAACTCGGATTAAAGGATAAGGTCAAAACCTCATCAGAGGATGAATTGCTTGATTTGCTGGCAACTGATGGAATGCTGATTAAACGTCCCATCGTAACAGACGGCCAGAAGGTAACAGTTGGCTTTAAGGAAGAAGATTTTAAAAAAACATGGCTTGATGACGAAAAGGATTGAAAAACATCATTCTTTTTGCCATGATGTAGAAAGAGATCGAATACTCGATCAACTATGAAAGAATTATGGAGGGATTAAGAATGAACACACCAAAAGAATTACGTTATTCAGAAGAGCATGAGTGGGTAAAAACAGAAGGCGAGCAAGTACGTATTGGAATTACTGACTTTGCTCAATCTGAGCTTGGAGATATTGTATTCGTTGAGCTTCCAGAAGAAGGCGACGAAGTAACAGCGGGCGAGCCTTTCGGAAGCGTAGAATCTGTTAAAACAGTATCTGAGCTTTATTCCCCAGTAAGCGGAAAGGTTGTTGCTGTAAACGAAGATTTAAGCGATAATCCTGAATTCGTCAACGAATCTCCATATGAAAAAGCTTGGATGGTTGTTGTTGAGCTATCAGATTCAAGCGAACTTGATAAATTAATGACTGCTGAACAATATGAAGCAATGGTGAAGGAAGACTAATTAGAAGGTCATTCGCAAATGGGCTTTATACATAATCTATTTGCAGAAAAAGGAAAAGGGAGTTACCATTAAGTTGGTACTCCCTTTTCCTATTTAATAATAAAAACTTTATTCTCTCCAAATTAATTTACGACTTTTGATTAATGAAATTATGTGGCAAACTAATAAAAATTTGAAAAAAGCAGGAGTTCAACACCATATGCCAGAATATTGAATATGGTATGGTAGAAGTAAATTCGCCAATGGAGAATAAGCCCATTGGATAAAATAACAACTCTATTCAGGTGATGATAATGGATGAGGCGATTTCAGAAAAAGTAATTATTGTAGAAGGCACGACAGATAAAAGAAAGGTACAGGCAATTGTCAGTGAACCTATTGAAATTGTTTGCACAAATGGAACAATTGGAGTTACAAAGCTAGATGAATTAATTGATATGCTTTATGATAAAGATGTTTTTATATTGGTGGATGCTGATGCAGCTGGAGAAAAACTTCGAAAGCAATTTAAAAGAGAATTTCCGGAGGCTGAGCATCTTTATATTGACCGGATGTATCGCGAGGTTGCAACTGCGCCAGAACATCATCTTGCAACTGTATTATTAGCAGCGAACATTGATGTATATACAGAGTTTTTAGATAAAGGATGATCATCATTGCAGGAATGGCCACAGAAGGAAATCGAGAAACTAATCCAAGAACGTAAATCAGGCTTGCTCTATTTTTATACACCATTATGCGGCACATGTCAGGTAGCTAGTAAAATGCTAGAAGTCATTGAAGCACTTATGCCAGATCTGCTTATTGGAAAGGCTGATTTGAATTATATGCCGACCTTTGGCGAACAATTAGAGATAGAAAGTGTTCCTTGCCTTATTATTATTAATGAGGGCAAGCTGGAAGATAAAACATACGCATTCCACTCAGTTCCATATTTATTAGATAAAATAACTAGTGTTCACTAAAATCGGGAAGGCATTTCCAGTATTTAGTCTAGAGTATGTCTACAACGTGTTATGCTTCAAAACTATAAATAGACAAATAAATATTTAAATATAGCTAGAAAATTAAATTAATTTCTCGGGAAATGAAAGACAATGCTGAAAAAAGTCGACGCATTGTCTTTTTTTGCTTTAAAAATGTCGAGCGAAAGTTAAAGGTACATTAATTTATTAGTGGAATAGACATAAATGGGGGAAAGTTACGTAATGCATTTGGGGTGATTATATGGGAAGTTTAGTTACTGAATTTATTGAAGTAATGAACGAGAAAACACATTTAAGGAAATTATTTAGAGACTCTACTTTTTCGCTTTGTATTAAAGCTGGGAATAAGGAGATTCCACTAACATTTCATGATGGAAATAGTTCTGTTAAAATTGCCAGTCAACATCAAAGTTTTGATGCTACCATTTCAGGTTCAGAAGAAATCATTCATTCCATATTAGAAGGTGAACAAAAGCTAAGAGATGCAGTAAAAGGAAAAGACGTTGCAACTGATGCAACCTTTCGTAGATTGCTATTCTTAGAATCTCTCTTCTTACTCTGTAAAAATTGATGTAATCACATTTTTGAATTTAAAAATTAATCCATTTAGTCTGAAATTTCTTAAATATATCTTGACTGCTAAAAACCCTTATGATATTATCGCTTTAAACTTAAGTATACTAACTAAATATTCTTATCAAGAGAGGTGGAGGGACTGGCCCTACGAAGCCCGGCAACCGGTATTAAACGCGGTGCTAATTCCAGCAGAGCAATGGCTCTGGTAGATAAGAAGAGATGATACCAACCCTCTTCTTGTGAAGAGGGTTTTTTCAACTCTTCTTTTATTAAAGAAAAAATGAAAACTCATGCAGGTGTTCTGCGCTTAAAAAGGAGAGAAAAAAAGATGTCGGAGAAGCAAAAAAACTATCGATTCGAAACTTTAGGAGTTCATGGCGGATTACAGCCTGATCCTGTTACAGGAGCAAGAGCAGTACCAATTTACCAAAACAATGCTTATCAATTTAAAGATACAGAACATGCAGCCAATTTATTTGGCTTAAAAGAGCCGGGCTATATCTATACACGGATTCACAATCCGACAACAACGGTTTTTGAAGAAAGAGTCGCTTTGCTAGAAGGCGGAGTTGGCGCATTGGCCGTTTCAAGCGGAATGGCAGCTATTTCTTTAGCAATTCTCAATATTGCTGAAGCAGGGGATGAAATTGTAGCAGCCGCAAATCTTTACGGCGGGACGTATAACCTGTTTGCCGTAACACTACCGAAATACGGCATTCAAGTAAAGTTTGTCGATCCAGAAGATCCAGAAAATTTCCGGAAGGCAATTACAGAAAAAACGAAGGCGGTCTTTGCAGAAACGATTGGAAATCCTAGTCTAAAGGTTCTTGATATCGAAAAAGTAGCAGAAATTGCACACGAGAATGGAGTTCCACTTATCATTGACAATACTTTTGCTACTCCGTATTTGTGCAGACCTTTCGAGTATGGAGCAGATATCGTTGTTCACTCCGCTACGAAATGGCTGCTAGGGAATGGAACAACAACTGGGGGAATCATTGTTGACGGTGGGAAATTCGATTGGAATTCACCAAAATTCCCTGGATTCACCAAGCCAGACCCAAGCTATAATAACCTTGTATATAGCGAGGCATTAGGGGCTATCGCCTATATTATTAAAGCAAGAGTTCAGCTTCTTAGAGATTTCGGTCCAGCATTAAGCCCGCAGAATGCTTTCCAATTTACATTAGGACTTGAAACATTACACGTAAGAATGAAGGAGCACATTACCAATACGAGGAAGGTAGTTGAATATTTAGAAGCTCATCCAGCTGTGAATTGGGTTCTCTATCCAGGAAGCGAAAGTCATCCAGATAAAGCATTAGCTGATAAATATTTACCAAAAGGAGCTGGCTCTGTCGTCGTATTTGGCATTGCAGGAGGCAGAGAAGCCGGGGCGAAATTCATTAATAATCTCGAATTATGGGCACATGTGGCTAACGTTGGCGATGCCAAAAGCTTAGTCATTCATCCGGCAAGCACAACCCATCAGCAGCTTGATTCTGAAGGGCTGAAGGCTGCAGGTGTTCCAGAAGATTTAGTACGTCTATCAATTGGAATTGAAAATGCAGATGACCTAATTGAAGATTTAGAGCAGGCCATTGAAGCTGCGACTGGGATCACATCCCTAACTGCCAATGCTTAAAATCATTCATTAGTAAGTAAAATAATCACCTGCGTCATATATTTACTGTTGACGCTCTCTTTATAACTTGATATGATATCATTCGTAATGTTGAAGTATTTAACTTAAGTAATAAATCGAATATAGATGCAATGCTCTTATCAAGAGAGGTGGAGGGATGTGCCCGATGAAACCCGGCAACCGTCATTTTATGAAATGGTGCCAATTCACACGAAGCAAAATTGCTTTGGGAGATGAGGGAAGGAATAAAAGTTTATGCCTTTCTGCCCTCAGGACAGAAAGGCATTTTCTATATTGGAAGATATTGATATGACAGATCGGATGTAAAGAGGGTGACAACAAAAATGATTTCAATAAAAAATGTACAAAAGGTTTATCCATCTAAGCAAGGCCAAGTTTTGGCAGTTGATGATGTGAATTTAGAAATAAACGCGGGAGAAATCTTCGGTGTCATTGGATATAGTGGGGCTGGGAAAAGTACATTGATACGGATGTTAAATGGACTTGAAATTCCGTCAAGCGGTTCTGTCGTTGTTGCGAATAATGAAGTATCGCATATTAGAGGGAAAAACTTAAGAAAAGCAAGACAGGATATCAGTATGATTTTCCAGCATTTCAACTTGCTGTGGTCACGGACAGTCAGGGAAAACATTGCATTTCCACTTGAGATTGCCGGTGTTGCCAAAGAGGAAAGGCTGAAACGAGTAGATGAACTCATTAAGCTTGTCGGGCTAGAAGGAAGAGAGGATGCCTATCCATCTCAGCTAAGCGGCGGTCAAAAACAACGGGTCGGTATTGCGAGAGCATTGGCAAACAACCCAAAAGTTTTGTTATGTGATGAAGCAACCTCAGCGCTTGATCCGCAAACGACCGATTCGATTCTTGAATTATTAGTAGATATTAATGAACGATTAGGATTAACGATTGTCCTGATTACACATGAAATGCATGTTATCCGCAAGATTTGCCATCGAGTTGCGGTGATGGAGAGCGGAAAAGTAGTCGAAATTGGTCCGGTTTTAGAAGTATTTAAAAATCCGCAGGAGCCTATTACAAAACGTTTTGTGCAGCAAGTTACTGAACCGGAGGAAACGAAAGAGACGATTGAACATCTCCTTGAGAAATTTCCTGCAGGTCAAGTGGTTCAGCTAACCTTTGTAGGGGATACTACAGGACAGCCTTTAATCACTGAATTAATTCGAAAATACGATATAACTGTGAATATTTTGCAGGGGAAAATTTCACATACACAAAATGGTTCATATGGCACCCTTTTTGTTCATTTGGAAGGTGCCGAATCAGAGATTGCAAGTGCAATTGAGTTTATTGGCACGCAACAAGTGGGTGTGGAGGTGATTGCGAATGGCTGAATTCATCGAGATGATTAAATGGGAAAAATTAATAACTGCTACTCAAGAAACCATCTACATGACAACGATTTCAGTTCTTGCGACATTTATTTTAGGGTTGTCACTTGGAATGCTCTTATTTTTGACAGATAAAGGGAATATGTGGGAAAATAAATTTTCCAACACGTTCATTGCTGCCATAGTGAATGTTTTTAGATCAATTCCCTTTATTATCTTAATTGTTTTACTGATCCCTTTTACAAAATTATTACTTGGAACAATACTTGGTGCAAACGCTGCATTACCTGCACTTATTATTGGAGCTGCTCCTTTTTACGCAAGAATGGTTGAAATTGCATTAAGGGAAATCGATAAAGGTGTCATTGAAGCTTCGCAATCTATGGGAGCTAATCACAGTCAAATTATTTTTAAAATACTAATCCCTGAATCTTTACCGGCATTAATATCAGGTATCACTGTTACTGCTATATCATTAGTAGGTTTTACGGCAATGGCAGGGGTCATTGGTGCAGGTGGTTTAGGTCACTTTGCATATCTAGAAGGTTTTCAGCGAAATAATCCAGTTGTCACTTTAGTTGCAACGGTAGCCATTCTAATAATAGTATTTATCATCCAATTCGTTGGTGATTATTTTACAAAGAAAACAGACAAACGATGATAAAGGAGAGAAAAAAATGAAAAAAGTATTTAGTTTTTTAGTTATCGCCTTACTTTCTGTCGCTTTAGCGGCTTGCGGCGGTAAAAAAGAAGAGCCTTCGAGTGAAGGTGGAAATAAAAAATTAGTGGTTGGTGCCTCAGCTGTTCCACATGCTGAAATACTTGAAGAAGCAAAACCTTTATTAGCTGAAAAGGGCATTGATTTAGAAATTCAGGTTTTTACTGATTATGTTTTGCCGAATGTTACATTAAGAGATAAAGAGCTTGATGCGAATTACTTCCAAACGCCTGGGTATCTTGAGCTTGAAATGAAGCAAAACAAGGACTATGACTTTGTAAGTGTTGGTGAAATTCATAAAGAACCAATCGGGATTTATTCTAAGAAATATAAAAGCTTAAAAGATCTACCAGATGGTGCCAAAATTATTATGAGTGATTCGTTTAGTGACCATGGACGTATTTTGCCTATTTTTGAAAGAGAAGGACTCATTAAACTGAAAGAGGGAGTTGGAGCTTCAGCAAGGGTTGAAGATATTGTTGAAAATCCAAAGCACTTAGATTTCTCTAAATTAATTGAAGCGAAATTATTAGCTACTTCGTTTGAAAGCGGAGAAGGTGATGCCGTAGCAATCAACACAAACTATGCACTAGAAGGCGGAGTTAACATTAAAGAAGATGGAATAGCATTCGAGGGCAGTGATGTTGTTCCTGCAAACTTAGTTGTAGTGCGGGCAGAGGATAAAGACCGTGAAGAAATTAAAACATTAGTAGAAGTTCTTAAGTCAAAAGAAATACAAGACTTTATTAAAGAGAAATACCAAGGTGCTGTAATTTCAGTTCAATAATAAACACACAAAAAAGCAGACACAAAGGTGCCTGCTTTTTTGTGTGTATTATAATAAAAAAAACTAATATTTTGAGTATGATATGGATGTAAGCGTTTTAATGGCGTTTTTTAATTTCTCTGCAAAAAAAATCGGTTAATTTCGACATTGTCATTAAAAAGTTGTGGATGTAAAATTTCTATATGAATTTAAATCAATATGTCGAAGGGATTGGTTTTTATTAACCAGCTGCAATTAAATTATACTAGTGATATGGAAAAAGCAATGCGTGGATCTCATGGTGTTGGCTATGCAATGTATTGCCAAAAGCACGATGTAAGGATGAAAGTTGAGAAGAAGCGCCAAGCGGAATATATGCAAAGCCAGCGCATGCTTGCCAATTTTGAAAGAAAGCTTCACTCTTAAAATCAACTATATATTAATGAAAGAAATAGGGGGATCAGTATGAATGCTGATCCCCTTTTTTTCAAATGAGTGATAAAATGCACGTCACCCGCTTTCATACATGAACATAATGGATGAGGGAATGATAAGGGTGAGGAAAAAGGTTCCTTTTTCAGGCTTTTACTTTGAATACATATGAATCAGGTTTATACTATGTGGGTAGTGGTAACCCGCTTGAAAGAGTTGCTAATACTTTTCATTTGTTATAAGATTGTAATGAGAATAAAATGAGAATAGAGGGTTACGGCTTTATGCCGTAAGATAAATCTTCTTTTATTGATGGAGGTATTGTAATGGCAGGTTCTAAGTTAACAATTAATGATCTTCATGTTGAAATTGAAGGCAAAGAGATATTAAAAGGGGTAAATCTTGAAATAAAAGGCGGAGAAATCCATGCTATCATGGGCCCTAACGGAACGGGTAAATCTACGCTTTCATCAGCAATTATGGGACACCCAAAATATGAAGTAACAAATGGAAGTGTTACTTTAGATGATGAAGATGTATTAGAAATGGAAGTTGACGAGCGTGCACGTGCAGGTCTTTTCTTAGCTATGCAATATCCAAGTGAAATTAGCGGAGTTACGAATGCAGACTTCTTACGTTCAGCCATTAATAGCCGTCAAGAAGAAGGCAATGAGATTTCATTAATGAAATTCATCCGCAAAATGGACAGCCAAATGGAATTCCTTGAAATGGATCCAGATATGGCACAGCGTTATTTAAATGAAGGATTCTCGGGCGGTGAGAAGAAGCGTAACGAAATTCTTCAGCTTATGATGATTGAGCCGAAAATCGCAATCCTTGATGAAATCGATTCAGGTCTAGATATCGATGCGTTAAAGGTTGTTTCTAAAGGAATTAATGAAATGCGCGGAGAAGATTTCGGTTGCTTAATCATTACTCACTATCAGCGTCTTCTAAACTATATTACACCTGACTTCGTACATGTTATGATGCAAGGACGTATCGTTAAATCAGGCGGTCCTGAGCTTGCACAACGCCTTGAAGCAGAAGGATACGACTGGATTAAGAAAGAGCTAGGTATTGAAGACGAGACGGTTGGCCAAGAAGCGTAATTGTAAGGGGGATCATTATGTCAACAGAAACAAAAGTATTTGATAAGGAGTATATTGGCTCCTTCTCAAAAGATATGGGTGAACCAGCTTGGCTTACAGAGTTTCGTTTACAGGCCCTTGCAAACTCTGAAAATCTGCCAATGCCTAAACCAGATAAAACGAATATTAAAAACTGGAATTTAACACAGTTTGCTCACCACATTGTAGGCAGTGAAGATTTCTCATCCTTAAATGAGCTTCCAGAGGATGTTAAAACTCTGATTAATCTTGAAGCTTCTGAGCAAAATTTATATATTCAACGCAATAACAGACCTACTTATCTCTCCGTTTCAAAAGAACTGCAGGAAAAGGGTGTAATTTTTACGGACATCTTTACTGCAGCAAGAGAGCATAGTGAATTACTCCAAAAATACTTTATGACTGAGGGAGTTAAAGCAGATGAGCATCGTTTAACTGCTTTACATGCTGCATTAGTTAATGGTGGAGTTTTCTTATATGTGCCAAAAAATGTAGAGGTAGCTGAACCAATTCAAGCTGTTTTTATGCACGATGATGAAAAAGCGACTCTTTTCAATCATGTTATTGTTGTCGCGGAAGATAATAGTTCGGTTACTTATGTTGAGAACTATGTTTCCACAATGGAATCTACAAGTGGCATATTCAATATCGTGACTGAGGTTATTGCCAAATCAGGTGCGAAAGTTCAATACGGGGCAGTTGATACACTTGCTAAAGGACTGACTGGCTACGTAAACCGTCGCGGTGTTGCAGGCAGAGACGCACGTATTGAATGGGCTCTTGGATTAATGAATGACAGCAACACAATCTATGAGAATGTAACAAACTTAATCGGCGATGGATCTTTCGGTGATACGAAAACGGTTGTTGTAGGTCGCGGAGATCAAACGCAAAACTTTACAACTAGCATTGTTCATTTTGGCAAGAATACGGAAGGGTTTATCCTTAAGCATGGCGTTATGAAGGATTCTGCTACATCCATTTTTAACGGAATTGGAAAGATTGAGCATGGTGCTTCTAAGTCCAATGCGGTACAGGAATCTCGCGTTCTAATGCTTAATGAAAAGGCGCGCGGAGATGCGAATCCAATTCTTTTAATTGATGAAGATGATGTTACAGCAGGGCATGCTGCATCTGTTGGACGTGTGGATCCACTTCAGCTTTATTATTTAATGAGCCGTGGTATTCCGAAGTCAGAAGCAGAGCGACTTGTCATTCATGGATTCCTTGCACCAGTTGTTAATGCACTTCCAATCGAGGGAGTTAGCAAACAGCTTGTGGAAGTTATCGAAAGGAAAGTAAAATAATGAATATCCAGGATATTCGCAAACAATTTCCAATTTTGCATCAAGAAGTCAATGGGAACCCGCTTGTTTACCTTGACAGTGCAGCTACATCGCAAAAGCCTGTCAAGGTTATTGAAGCGGTTGATAAATATTACCGTGAATATAACTCTAATGTACACAGAGGCGTCCATACGCTAGGAACGAGAGCGACTGACGGCTATGAAGGTGCAAGAGAAAAGGTTAGAAAATTTATCAATGCGAAATCAACGGAAGAAATTATTTTTACAAGAGGAACAACAACGGCCCTTAACTTAGTTGCTTCAAGCTATGCGCGAGCAAAACTTAAAGAGGGCGATGAAATAGTCATCTCTTACATGGAGCATCATAGTAATATCATTCCTTGGCAGCAAGTAGCGAAGCAAACTGGTGCCGTTCTGAAGTATATTCCCCTTCAGGAGGATGAAACGATTTCACTTGATGATGTAAGAGAACTTGTTACAAGTAATACGAAAATCGTCTCAATTATGCAAGTTTCCAATGTGCTTGGTGTTGTAAACCCAGTTAAGGAAATAGCAAAAATTGCTCATGAAAATGGAGCGATCATGGTTGTAGATGGTGCACAAAGTGCACCACATTTAAAAGTGGATGTTCAAGATTTAGACTGTGATTTCTTTGCATTTTCTGGTCATAAAATGTGCGGTCCGACGGGGATTGGCGTACTTTATGGCAAAAAGCAACTTCTTCTTGAGAACATGGAACCGATTGAGTTTGGCGGGGAAATGATTGATTTTGTCGGATTATACGAATCTACTTGGAAGGAACTTCCTTGGAAGTTCGAAGGTGGTACACCGATTATCGCCGGAGCAATTGGGCTCGGAGCCGCCATTGATTTCTTACAAGAGATTGGTTTAGATAATATTGAGGCACATGAGCATAAGCTTGCTGCTTATGCATTGGAACAAATGTCACAGGTTGAGGGCATTACGATTTACGGTCCAAAAGAAGCATCGAAGCGTACTGGTGTAGTTACTTTCAACCTTGACGATGTCCATCCCCATGACGTTGCAACTGTATTGGATGCTGAAGGAATTGCTGTCCGTGCTGGCCATCATTGTGCACAGCCGCTTATGAAATGGTTAAAGGCTTCGGCGACAGCGCGAGCAAGCTTCTATCTGTACAATACAGAAGAAGAGATTGATAAGCTTGTGAAAGGGCTTGTCAAAACAAAGGAGTATTTCAGCGATGTCTTTTAATAATTTAGACACTCTATACAGACAGGTCATTATGGACCATTATAAAAACCCCCGCAATAAAGGGGTTTTAGAAGACGATAGCTTAACGATTAATATGAATAACCCGACATGCGGGGATCGTATTCAGTTGACGTTAAAGCTTGAAAATGGCATAGTTGCTGACGCGAAATTTGAAGGGGAAGGATGCTCCATTTCGATGTCCTCAGCTTCCATGATGACACAAGCGATTAAAGGTTTAAATATAGAAGATGCCTTGAAGCTTTCAGAGGTTTTCTCCCATATTATGCAGGGGAAAGAATATGATGTTGATTTAGACCTCGGGGATATCGAAGCACTACAGGGAGTTGCCAAATTCCCAGCACGCATTAAATGTGCCACGTTAGCATGGAAAGCAATGGAAAAAGGCTTAAGAGAAGATTCGGAATAGCCTTTTAAACAACTAATTACGTGTCTGGCATCTAGTTGAATGGTGCTTGGCACTTTTAAGGAGGAATACGACGATGGCAAAAAAGATGCCTGAAATCGGCGATTACAAATACGGTTTTGCCGACAAAGACGTTTCCATTTTCCGATCCAAACGCGGTTTGACGAAAGAAATCGTTGAAGAAATTTCAAAAATGAAGGAAGAGCCACAATGGATGCTAGACTTCCGTTTGAAATCTTTAGAGCATTTCTACAGCATGCCAATGCCGCAATGGGGCGGAGATTTAGCGTCATTAAACTTTGATGAAATTACGTATTATGTTAAACCGTCTGAAAAAACAGAGCGTTCTTGGGATGAAGTTCCGGAAGAAATCAAGCAAACGTTTGACAAACTTGGAATTCCAGAAGCGGAGCAAAAGTATTTAGCAGGGGTTTCTGCTCAATACGAATCAGAGGTTGTTTACCATAACATGCAGGAAGATCTAGTAGCGCAAGGTATCGTATTTAAAGATACAGATTCTGCACTTCGTGAAAACGAAGACATTTTCCGTGAGCATTGGGCGAAGGTGATTCCACCAACAGACAATAAGTTTGCTGCACTAAACTCTGCTGTTTGGTCTGGCGGATCATTCATCTACGTTCCAAAAGGAATTAAGGTTGAAACACCATTACAAGCTTACTTCCGTATCAACTCTGAAAACATGGGTCAATTTGAACGTACATTAATCATTGTTGATGAAGGCGCACATGTTCACTATGTAGAAGGCTGTACAGCTCCTGTTTATACAACTAACTCGCTTCATAGTGCGGTTGTAGAAATCATCATTAAGAAGGATGCATATTGCCGTTATACGACAATCCAAAACTGGGCGAACAACGTATACAACCTTGTAACGAAGCGTGCCGTTTGTGAAGCGAATGCTACAATGGAATGGATCGACGGCAACATCGGTTCCAAATTAACAATGAAATACCCAGCTGTTATTTTAAAAGGAGAAGGCGCTCGTGGCATGACTCTTTCCATTGCATTAGCAGGTAAAGGTCAGCACCAGGATGCTGGAGCAAAAATGATTCACCTTGCACCAAATACTTCTTCAACAATCGTATCGAAATCGATTTCTAAGCAAGGTGGTAAGGTTACTTATCGTGGAATCGTTCAATTCGGCCGTAAAGCAGATGGAGCTCGTGCTAATATCGAATGTGATACGTTAATCATGGATAATCAATCAACTTCTGATACGATTCCATATAACGAAATCATGAATGATAACATCTCTTTAGAGCACGAAGCAAAGGTTTCTAAAGTATCTGAAGAGCAATTATTCTACCTCATGAGCCGTGGTATTTCTGAAGAAGAAGCAACAGAAATGATCGTAATGGGCTTCATCGAGCCATTTACGAAAGAGCTTCCAATGGAATATGCTGTTGAAATGAACCGCTTGATTAAGTTCGAAATGGAAGGTTCTATTGGTTAATATATAAGAAAATCCGCTTACCTATTTGGGTAAGCGGATTTTTTATTAAAATATGCTAGTATGTTTTCAAGGAGGTGTCCCTATGATATTAATCGGAGTAACAGGTTGGGGAGATCACGATAGCTTATATACGCATAATATTAATTCGCGAGATAAGATAAAGGAATATGCAGGCTATTTTCCAACGGTAGAGGTGGACTCATCATTTTACGCGATACAGCCAAAAAGAAATTCAGAAAGATGGGTGACTGACACTCCGGATTCTTTTCAATTTATCGTAAAGGCCTACCAGGGGATGACTGGGCATGAACGAGGCAAAATTCTTTTTCAAGATAAAGAAGAAATGTTTGCAGCATTTAAAGATTCACTACAGCCATATATGGATGGAAATAAATTGGCGATGGTATTATTTCAATTTCCGCCGTGGTTTGATTGTAAGCGGCAAAATGTAGATTACTTGCGCTGGTGTAAAGAACAGATGGGCGATATTCCATGTGCATTGGAGTTTAGGCATCAGTCATGGTTTAAGCCTGATTATAAAGACAAAACAATCCAATTTATGAAAGAAGAGAATTGGATTCATTCCATCTGTGATGAACCTCAAGCTGGAGAAGGTTCCATTCCAGTTGTGCTTGAAACAGCAGGTCAAGATAAAGTGCTTGTTCGCTTTCACGGCAGAAACGTTCATGGATGGCAAAAGAAAAATGCTGAGAACTGGAGGGAAGTAAGATATTTATACCGATACAATAAGCAGGAGCTTTCAGAGTGGGCTGTACATATTAAAAATCTTAAAAAAAGCTGCAAAACTGTATTTGTCGTTTTTAACAATAATTCCGGCGGAGATGCAGCCGACAATGCGAAGCAGTTTATTGACTTATTGAATATTAAATACAAGGATTTAGCCCCTAGGCAATTGAATTTATTTTGAAGTATGGGACCACCCGTGTTTGAAATTTCACACGGACGCAGGTTTGAATATACAATACACGCTTTCTCCTGGCGATGCATACTTTGTATTGGATAGGGAAAGGAGTGTTTTTTATTGATTGATGTAAAGCCAATAGACATACAGGGACACTCATTTCTATGTGTCTCCGTGCAATTGCCAAAAACAAATCTACTTGTTGTGACGAATGATAAAGGATATATTATGTGCGGTGCCCTTGATGTCGCATTATTAAATGAGAAGCTCAAGGACCGCAAAGTCATTGCGGGAAGAGCGGTTGGTGTGAAAACTATTGATCAGCTTCTAAATGCTCCGCTTGAATCAGTCACATATGAAGCAGAGGCTTTAGGAATCCAAAAGGGAATGATCGGTAAAGAAGCATTATTAAAAATGATTTAGGCATGCCAGCTCATGGATGCCTTTTTTTGTGCCTGTTTTTATATAAAAAAGGGACTATAGTAGGTTGAATTTTCTCTGAATAAAAGGTTAATGTAGAATATATAGGAAAAATGTCGTAAAAACAAGAAAAATATTTAAATGAAACTTTGAAGATATAATCTATTTTGAGAGTAAAGAAAATATGCATTTCTCAAGTTAGAGAAATGTCTAGCTCCAGCGCCTACCCCCGACGTACAGGACGTACTAGTGTCGACAATGCGACAGGACAAGGAAGACTTCGTCAGCGATTCATCGCACGACCAAAAGTGAAGCTTTTGGGAGGACGTCGCGTTTTTGTCGACCTCGAGGTCACAAGCCAATCCTGAAAGGTAGAGCTCACCTTTCCGGGAGGCTCGTCTTGTGCTTGTCGGGGATGAGCGAGGCGCTTCCGCTTTTCTTACATGAAGTGAAATTTTGCAACGAAAAGGTGTAATTCATGAGATTAGTCGCAACAACTTCGGTAGAAGCCGAAACAATTCTTGCAAAAGCTATATACAATGAAAAAGGTCAAATATTGCTGAA
Source organism: Cytobacillus depressus (assembly GCF_008923245.1). GTDB lineage: Bacteria > Bacillota > Bacilli > Bacillales > Cytobacillaceae > Cytobacillus > Cytobacillus depressus. The sequence continues at coordinate 126,789 of NZ_WBOS01000005.1, read as the reverse complement.
TGAAGGAATTATGCTAAAAGACGTGATGATTCAGCGCCTTCAAGACTTAGGAATTAGTTATATCTTTATTAAAGAAGAAGGTACGGAGGATATAGAATATAAAGGAACTCTGTCAGACCCTATGCGCAGGGAAGCGATTCAAACGATAAGCGCCACTTTTCAAGAAATTCAAAATGACCCCCAATTGACGAGTTCATTTGTTGTTGAACGTGCATCTAAAAGATTTTCTGAATTAATTCGCTATCTCTTATCCGAAATAAAGGGGAAGTCAGAATTATTAAACCTTCTGTCTGAAGCATACACATACGATAATTATATATTTACCCATTCATTGAATGTCACTTTATATGCTTTAGCCATTGGAATGGAATTAAAGCTGACTTCAAAAGAACTTGAAATACTGGGGTTAGGAGCCCTTTTTCATGATATAGGTAAGCTTAAAGTGCCGTTAGATATATTGTTAAAGCCAGAAAGATTGACTGATAATGAATTTGAGTCCATCAAACAACATGCTGAAGAAGGCTTTCAGATTTTAAGAAAAGTACATACGATTCCTCTTTTAGTAGCCCATTGTGCCTACCAACATCATGAAAGAATAAATGGTACGGGCTATCCTAGAGGGCTGCAAGGATCAGATATTCATTATTTTGGTAAAATAATTGCGGTTGCAGATGTATTTGATGCGGTAACTTCTAACCGAGTTTATCGAAGAGCGATGCTTCCAAGTGAAGGGGTTGAGATCCTTTATGCGGGTTCGGGGACTTTATTTGATCAGAAAGTGGTTGAAGCCTTCCGCTTTGCCGTCGCCATTTATCCTGTTGGAGTGTCAGTTGTCCTTAATGATGGACGAAAAGGCATTGTTTCAGGTCAAAATACTGGCTTAGGTGATCGCCCCCGTATTCGGATAATGGAACATAATGGGGAGAGGGGAATCCCATATGAAATCGACTTAAAACAGGATTTAAATGTCGTTATTATAGGCTGTGATACTACTTCTAAGTGAAAACTTGAAACAGGTAATTTAGATTGCATACTACGAGTAATGGTAGATTCATCTCTATCATTGCTCTTTTTATTGTCCGAAAAGATTTCAAACTTCTCTTTACTATAGGAGGACAAATTTATCGCAGATTAACGGGCTTGTAAGACTCCCAATTCAAGAAGTTGAGAAAACAATAAAATTTAAGGCGGGAGATCCAACAGCCCATAAGTGCCCGATAAGTTCAACTAACATATTACTAAGTTCTTGGCGTTTTCGGTTTTCCTCCAAATGATTCCAAAGAATTTTTACGTTTGGGCGACTTTAGTGATGGGATTCATTGTTTCAATTAGAAATTTTGAAATTGGCCCGATGAAGGCTCATGAATATCGTCCGGTGAAGGAAAGGCTATTATTTGACCCAAACAAACCGCTTGCTGGTGAACTTAAGGAAGATCTCCCCACAAGCAAGAAAGGGTTTGTCGGTGATTTAATGTGGCCAATTCTCACTTTAATTGTCTGAACGATCGGCATGATTTTTTGGACAGGCTATGCGGTCACTGAAGGGGAAGCCTCTATTTTTAAGATTTTTGAAAATGCGGATGTTTCTAAATCACCTATTTTAGGAGGCGTATTTGGCTTAGCTGTTACACTGGACCTATTCTTCCGTCAGGCATTTGTACTGAAAGGCGTAAGCTGCAGCGTTTTTGCGAAAGGTTTATTGTCCGGGATTAAATCCATACTGGCAGCTGTTTATATTTTAATCTTTGCTTGGGCGATTTCAGATCTAATTGGCCGTTTGGAAACGGGAAAATATATGGCTAACCTTGTACAACAATCAAGCATAAATATTTGAATATATTTCACCTTCTGAATTAAATATTTTAAAAAAATATTATTATTGGGAAAATAATGTTTTGACAGACTAGTTGAAAAATAATATACTATCTTTATATTATATTAAATAGTCAGAAATATTTTAATTCCTAATATATTTATATAAATTAGGAGTTTAGGCTGACTTACATAGTGGGTTGTGGAGAGATTCTTTTAATCATCTTATTTGAATACCTCACTATGAGATGAATTGTAAGAACAATCAGAAAGAGAAGAGGGGGAAAACAAATGGTTTTCAAGAAAAAAATTACTTCAGTCTTAATGGCTACAACATTAATGGCTGGAATTCTAGCTGGCTGTAACAGCAGTAAAGATGCTGGCTCAGAAGGGTCAAGCTCAAAAGGCGGAGATGTAATTAAAATCGGTGCTAACTTAGAACTTTCAGGTCCTGTAGCTTCTTATGGTTCTGGGATTGCTGATGGGGTTGCACTAGCGGTTGAAGAAATCAACAACGCTGGCGGTGTTGATGGCAAAAAGATTGAAATCGTTAAAGTTGATAATAAATCAGACGCAGCAGAAGCAACGAACGGTGCAATTAAATTAACGAGCCAAGATAAAGTAACAGCTATTATCGGTGCAGCTACAAGTGGTAATACAGTGGCTCAAGCGCAAATTGCTAATGATAATAAAACAATTCTAGTTTCACCATCTGGTACAAGCCCAACTGTAACAGTGCGTGATGACGGATCAGTAAATGAATATGTATTCCGTACTGCCTTTATTGACCCTTTCCAAGGAACAGTTGCAGCTAACTTCGCTTTAAACGATTTAAAAGTTAAGAATGTAGCAATCTATGCAGACAATGCGAGTGACTATGCAAAAGGTCTTGCAGCATCATTTAAAGAAACTTTCGAAGCAGCTGGTGGAAAAATTGTTGCTCAAGAATCTTATGTAGCTAAAGATACAGATTTCCGTTCGACTTTAACTCGAATTAAAGCGGCAAATCCAGAATATATCTTCATCCCTGGATACTATGAAGAAGTTGGTCTAATTGTTAAGCAAGCAAGAGAAATGGGAATTGATGTTCCATTAATGGGAGCTGACGGCTGGGACTCTCCGAAGCTTGTTGAACTTGCTGGAGCTGATGCATTAAATAACACATTTATCATTAACCACTATTCTTCTGAGGATCAAGATGAAACAATTCAAAAATTTGTTAAAGCTTACGGAGATAAGTATAATGGCAAATCCCCAGATGCCTTTAACGCACTTGGTTATGACACAGTTTACCTTTTAACTGATGCAATGAAACGTGCTGGAACTACTTCTGATTCAGAAAAAATTAAAGACGCTCTAGCTGCTACTAAGGATTTATCTTTAATCACCGGTACAATCACTGTTGATGAGAATCACCATTTAATTAAATCAGCAACAGTTCTAGAGTATGTTGATGGAAAGCAAACATTCAACACAAAAGTTAATCCTTAAGATTAAACAAGAAAATGGGGGGATTATCCTATCCCCCCATTTTCCATTCCTTATGGTAAAAAAAATAGGATATTATGTCGAAAAGTTGCAAAGCTCCAGTGTTTAAGCCTACAAAAGGGAGTGAAAGGTATGGAATGGCTTCAGCAATTAATCAACGGTATTTCCCTCGGAAGTATTTATGCGTTAATCGCATTAGGCTATACGATGGTTTATGGAATTATTAAATTAATTAACTTTGCTCATGGCGATGTCTTTATGATTGGTGCTTTTATTGGTTTTTATGCCATTGCTGGGTGGGGGTTAGGATTTTTTCCAGCTCTACTATTGGCTATGACTGTCTGCGCTATATTTGGGGTTCTAATTGAAAGAATCGCATATAAGCGTCTGCGAAATGCAACACGGATAGCAGCTTTAATTACGGCAATCGGTGTTTCCCTTCTTATCGAATATGGAGTGATCTATGTTCGTGGTGCACAGCCAGAGGCTTATCCCGATGTATTTGCAAAAAAATCGTTTGATGTTTTTGGTGCACAAATTAGCAGCCAATCTCTATTAATTCTTTCCGTATCAATTGTGTTAATGATTCTTTTGCAATTTATTGTACACAAAACGAAAATTGGGAAGGCGATGCGTGCAGTATCACATGATATGGATGCCGCTCGTTTGATGGGGATTAATGTAAATAACACAATTTCAGCAACTTTCGCTATTGGTTCGGCTATGGCCGGAGCGGCTGGTGTTATTTTTGGCGTATATTATACAAAAATTGACCCATTAATGGGAATTATTCCAGGTTTGAAGGCATTCGTTGCTGCGGTGTTAGGTGGAATCGGAATTATTCCAGGAGCAATGGTCGGCGGACTTGTTCTTGGCGTAGTAGAAACAGTTGTAAGTGCATTCGGTTTTTCACTTTGGAGGGACGCGGCAGCATTTATCATTCTCATTTTAATTCTATTATTTAGACCGTCGGGCATCTTTGGTAAGAATGCTAGAGAGAAAGTGTAGGTGAAAGAGACATGAAAAAGGCAAAAGGATTTTGGCTATTTCTAATTCTATCAATTATTGTTTATGGAACTGTTCAATTTCTTATTAATGCTGGAATCTTAAATCCATTTTATTCTAATACACTCATCTTTATTGGCATTAACATTATATTAGCAGTCAGTCTCCATTTAGTTATTGGGATTACCGGACAATTTTCTATCGGGCATGCAGGATTCCTAGCCGTCGGGGCATATATTTCGGCTATTTTTACGATGAAGCTTCATCTGCCTTTCCCGCTTGCTTTAATCGTTGGTGGAATTGTCGCTGCTTTAGCTGGATTAATCGTTGGAATTCCAAGTCTTCGTTTGAAAGGCGATTATTTGGCAATTGCCACTTTAGGGTTTGCAGAAATTATTCGAATCGTCTTTTTAAATATTGATTATGTTGGTGGAGCTGCGGGAATGCAGGTATCCCATTTAACGACTTGGACTTACACGTTCATTTGTCTATTTATTACGATCTTAGTCATTATGAACTTTACAAATTCACGACATGGACGTGCTTGTATTTCCGTCCGTGAAAACGAAATTGCAGCTGATGCGATGGGAATTAACACGACATTTTATAAAGTTATTGCATTTGCGATAGGCTCCTTCTTTGCAGGAGTGGCTGGAGGATTATATTCGCATAACTTCTATATCATACAGCCGACCAACTTTGGCTTCCTAAAATCCTTTGATATTCTCATTTTTGTCGTTCTTGGCGGACTTGGGAGTTTATCCGGAGCTGTAATTTCAGCGATTCTATTAACTTTAGTATCGACTTTCTTACAGGATTATCCGGAAACAAGAATGATTATGTACAGCCTTGTATTAGTTATCGTGATGCTATACCGTCCACAAGGATTAATGGGAACACGCGAAATTACAGATTACTTTGGCAAGTGGAAAAGCGCAAAAGGAGGTAACTAGCATGGGCAATACACCGTTACTTCAAGTTCAGGACGCTGGCATCCAGTTTGGCGGACTTAAAGCTGTTTCTGGCTTTAATATGGAGATCCATCAAGGAGAGCTAATTGGGCTCATTGGTCCCAATGGTGCAGGAAAAACAACAAGCTTTAACCTTCTTACAGGCGTGTATGTGCCGACAGAGGGAGAGATTTTATTAGAAGGAAAGCGGCTTAATGGCTTGCCGCCGTATAAAGTGACTCGACTGGGAATCAGCCGTACCTTCCAAAATATTCGCCTCTTTAATGAGTTATCTGTTTTAGATAATGTTAAAGTAGCCTATCATTCATTAGCGAAGCATTCGATTATAAGCTCAATTTTCCGTCTGTCTTCCCACTTTTCCGGTGAAAAAGAGATGGAAGAAAAATCAATTGAGTTTTTGAAAATTTTCCAACTGGATAAATTTAAGGACGAAAAAGCAAAAAATCTTCCGTACGGACAGCAAAGAAGATTAGAAATTGCCAGAGCCTTAGCAGCGGGCCCGAAGCTGCTGCTGCTTGATGAGCCAGCTGCTGGGATGAACCCGCAAGAGACACATGATCTTATGGAATTAATTGCTTTTATCCGCAATGAATTAAAGATCACGATTTTATTGATTGAGCATGATATGAATTTAGTAATGGGGATTTGCGAGAGGATTTATGTTTTAGACCATGGACAGCTGATTGCACATGGAACACCAGAAGAAATTCGTAATCATCCGAAAGTCATCGAGGCTTACTTAGGTGAGGAGGTTACAAACGATGCTTAAAGTTGATCAAATTGATGTTTTTTACGGAAATATTCAAGCTCTTAAAGGTGTTTCTTTAGAAGTAAATGAAGGGGAAATAGTGACATTAATTGGTGCCAATGGGGCGGGGAAAAGTACGCTTCTGAAAACTTTATCAGGACTTCTTAAACCAAAGAATGGAACGATTCAATATTTAGGTGATTCAATCAGCGGGAAGGCGGCTCAGGGGATCGTGAAAGCAGGGATTTCTCATGTACCCGAAGGACGCCGCGTGTTTGCAAATATGACCGTTGAAGAGAATTTAGAATTAGGAGCTTTTTTAAGAAAAGATTCTAAAGAAATTCATAAAGATATTCAAAAAGTTTATGAAACATTCCCGCGCCTACTGGAGCGCAGAAAGCAGCTGTCAGGAACTCTTTCTGGAGGAGAGCAGCAAATGTTAGCTATGGGCAGAGCGATCATGGCACGGCCTAAGCTTCTGTTGCTCGATGAGCCTTCCATGGGATTGGCACCTTTAATGGTGAAAACCATTTTCCAAATTATTGAGGATATTAATCGTGAAGGAACAACAATTCTGTTAGTTGAACAAAATGCCCATATGGCCTTATCAATAGCGAACCGTGCCTATGTTATTGAAACAGGCCGCGTAATCGTTTCTGGCACATCCGCTGAACTTCAAGCTAGTGAAGAGATCAAAAAGGCTTATCTGGGAGGTCATTAAGAAAAATGCTCCTTTGAAAAAAGCTCGCCATGAGTTGAAGATGGCGAGCTTTTTATGTTCAAGGGGCTCGTTTCGTGAGCCGCCTTATTTCTTTCTATTCCGCTCCTGTCTTTCCCATAATCGTAAGTGTGGATACGGATCATAGGACCATTCCGTAAAGCCATTGTCCTTATAGATTCCATAATGCAAATGGGGCGGGAATTTTCCTGACGTGCCTGGAGGACCATATCCTGAACTCCCTACACCGCCTATTAACATCCCTGGCTCGACTAATTGTCCGACCTTTAAATCCTTGGCAAATCCGCTTAAGTGAGCAAAATAGTGATAATTATTATTAATATCGCGAATCCCAATTCGCCAGCCGCCGAAGCGATTCCAGCCCTTCATTTCGATAACACCGTAAGCAGTGGCACGAACGGGAACACCGTAGCCGGCAAAGATATCTGTTCCTTCATGAATTCTTCTGCCACCCCAGCCGCGGGCGGCTCCCCATGTGCTCCTAAAAGTATAATCGCTTCTTAATGGAAGGGGAAAAACATGATGATCCAGATCCAGATGGCCGAAATGCTTATAAAGCCGGGCTTTTCCAATAATGATACTGACAGTTTTATCACGCTTATAATAATCCCATAAACCTAATTTTATATTGTCATGATCTGTACCATAAGAAAGAAGGTGATGAGCAAACGTATAAAGGACATCGATATCATTGGCTAAACTTGCCTTCCCGTCCCCATCTCCGTCAAGGCCAATCCCATTGAAAAACTGTATGGACAAAAGATTATCATCATCTATATTAGGATTTAAAATCCCAGCCCATACTTCGGGCTTAAAGTAAATTCCCGTTAATCCCTCTGCTTTCGGAAGATCTCTTCGTGACTGCCTGACATTGCGTTCATACTGGTCAATGCCAGCAAGGTAATACCAAGGAATATGAGTAACAGCCTCAATACTTTTATAAAGCTCCATTCGTTTATAATAAACTTCATTTTTACTTGATTGGGCATATCCGTTTCCTGGTGGAACAATCGAAAGAAGCAATATTAGAATACCAATAAATTTAATCCTCAATGTAATCCTCCCTTCGTCGTACTATGCTTATTTAGTTTGTGATGTTTGAAAAAATAAATATATATCAATTAATGGTAATCAGAATTTTGCGGCTTGTCCTAGTGTAAACCATGTGTTACAGTTGCATCATATAGTGATTTTTAGGAGCTTAGTCTCTTAAGGGGGATGTTGGGATTGGCTAAAAAGGAAGATTACATACGTAAGCCCGAATGGCTGAAAATAAAATTAAATACAAACGAAAACTATACTGGTCTAAAGAAAATGATGAGGGAAAACAGCCTTCATACTGTTTGTGAAGAGGCAAAATGTCCAAATATTCATGAGTGCTGGGCTGTAAGAAGAACAGCTACTTTTATGATTCTTGGGGATACTTGTACACGTGCCTGCCGCTTCTGTGCTGTTAAAACGGGTCTGCCAACCGAACTGGATTGGCAGGAGCCAGAACGAGTAGCAGATTCTGTTGCATTGATGAACTTAAAGCATGTAGTTGTAACTGCAGTAGCAAGAGATGATTTAAAAGACGGCGGAGCGGCTGTTTTTGCAGAAACCGTTAGAGCGATTAGAAGAAAAAATCCATTCACAAGCATTGAAGTTTTGCCATCCGATATGGGTGGAGTTTATGAAAATTTAAAAACGCTTATGGATGCGAGACCTGATATTTTGAACCATAATATTGAGACGGTAGAGCGCCTAACACCAAGAGTAAGAGCCCGTGCTCAATATCATCGTTCCCTAGAATTCCTGAGCCGTGCGAAGGAAATGCAGCCAGACATTCCAACAAAATCAAGCTTAATGATTGGGCTTGGAGAAACAAAAGAAGAAATTATTGCTACAATGGATGCGTTAAGAGCTCATAATGTCGATATTATGACCATTGGCCAATACTTACAGCCATCCAAAAAGCATTTAAAAGTTGAAAAATATTATCATCCAGATGAGTTCCAAGAATTTAAGGAAATTGCTTTAAGCAAAGGCTTCAGCCATTGCGAGGCAGGTCCTCTCGTACGTTCTTCTTATCATGCAGATGAACAGGTGAATGCTGCAGCTAAACGGAAGCAAGAATTAGGAGAAATCGAACTTAAAGAAGCATAAAATAAGAAAAGCGCAAGCGCCTTCGGAACAATTAGTGAACATATTGTTCCTGCGATGATTATGCTTCCGAAGCGTTCCTTGTAGAGCTAAATAAAAAGAGGAGTTCAGCGTCCATTTTGCTGAACTCTTCTTTATTATTTCATATTTCGATTGTCAATTTTATTCTTCCGCTCACCCATTTTCTCCCCATTTTCATTTTCACCATTTCCGATCTTTTTTCCTTGAGGAGATTTAAGCATTTCGTTAATTACTTTATTCAGACTGGTTTGCAGATTTCCATTATTTGAATTGGAATTGGCAAAGTTTTCTACATATTTGCGAAGAGCGGTATTATCGCTCACGTACACATGGTACGACCTTGGAACAACTGACATTGCCGTTCTCTTTACTTGGTCAGCAGTAAGATTGCGATTATTGGAATTCGTATCGTATATGACTAAAACTTCTTCATCCGTCACGAGAGTGGAGACATCGTCTACGTTCGGAAGATCTGTACAATACCCTGATATCAAATCTGCCAGCTGTTCTCTGTCGAGAGTTGCATATTTATTATAAGAAACATTTTCTCCCATAATCGGGCTTCTTTGATGGCGGACATATCCAAAATCCCCATTATTATTTGTAACCCCATTATGACGATTATAAATTTCAGATCGTTGCGTATTTACATTAAGCGTATTCCCGCTTCGTTCGTAAATGCCATTTCCTTCTCTTGCCACATTGTGGCCTTGATTTTGACAGGCAGTTAGAGCTGTTAAGCCGCAAATACCGAGGATGATCAATGATTTTTTAATTTGAAACACCTCCTTGTGTTTAGATTAACCATCTGAAAATTTTTTTCTCTTAGAAATTGATGGAGTATCAGTTATAATTTAAATATGGTGCTATATAATCTAGGCACAATATGCAATGAAATATTGACTTTCAAAATACAAACATTTCCAATATAATAAAGTATTAAGAAGGTTGTTTTTTAACTTGAGGTGATCGATTTGATTTGTATAAATAATGTTTGCTATGAAGTAATCGAGGATATAAGAAACGGTTTTAACGAAGAAGCGTTTCGCGGCAGATATAGTGATATTTTAACGCGTTATGACTATATTGTTGGCGATTGGGGTTACGGACAGCTAAGGCTGCGTGGTTTCTTTGATGACCAAAACCAGAAATCCACCTATGATACAAAAATAAGCACACTTACCGAATACCTATACGAATTTTGTAATTTCGGCTGTGCTTATTTCGTGGCAAAAAAAGTGAATAAATAAGGTATACCAAAAGGCAATCATCTGACTGATTGCCTTTTAGCACCTTATTTCTGATAATCATCATACGGCGGCTCCGTGCTTGTATCGGGATCGTCATGTGTAGGATGGGCTCCTTCCATTTGTCGGGGCATCCCTTCATGCAATGTTTTATTTTCATAGTTAAATGCACTATACCTGCGCTGTTCTTCGCGAAATGGGGTACTTTTATTTTCAACAGGTTCGTGCCTTTTTATTGGTGACCCGTAAGGTCCGTCAGGGAAGTCTTCTGCGGTTAAGTAGTTCCTTCGTTTTTCCACATTTGAAAAATCGGTGTACTCCGGCTTTTCTTTTTCGTCCACAACTATCACTCCTATCCAAACAACAAATAAAGGAGAACCGTGTTTTAGGCTCTCCTTTATTATTTGTAAATATGATAATAATAAACAGATTATACTAACTCAAAAAGAAAGGACCGTAATTCTTCTGCATCTTCCTCGGAAAGATTAAAGGCGTATTCTAAATAGCCTTCTTCTCGTAAATCATCTTGTCCAATAATGGCAAAACGGCTACCTTGAATATCAAGGACAATATGCTTCCCATAATAACGATCCGATTGAACAATAGCTAAATCAAAGCGCTGATTCTCGCCCATAAAGCTGACAAAACGTGTTTTCGTATCTACGATATCATCATATAAAAAAAATCGATCCGCCATCATTTAAACCCCTTTTTGAGACATGTTTAATCCTATCATATCAGAAGAAAAGGGAATTCTCACTGATCTTCTGAATAAGTTTAGAAATCTTTCCAATAATGGGGGAAGCATTCGAATTTTGTGATAAAATGGTGATATATGCAATATTTGAACGCCGATGAAAAGCGGAAGAGCTCCTATGCGCTGGAGCTAGACAAGCATCGAGAGGACTGAAACAATGGACCGCCCTTATAAAAAAAAATTCACAAATTTGAAAGAGTGGATTAAGATTTTCTCTCCCGCGGATAAGCTACAATTTTATCCGCCACAATTTATTATTCGCGATCCAATAACATCTGCCGTTCGAAAGGCATTTGAAGAGGGCTTTGAAGTAGCGGTTATTGTGTTTAATATAAAAAATCTGCGAGAATTGCCTGAACAGCTTGGTGAGCAAGGATATATTCATTTTATTCAATTACTTAAGATTGTCTTCAAGGAAGTCATTAGTGAAGAATTAGGGAAAGATGAAATCATCTCACTCCATGATTATTCGAGTGATGGGCTGACTCTTTTGATGAAAGTAAACCATGATAATCATTCTGTAACTGAAATTGATAAAAAAATGAAAAAAATATTAAGACTTGCAGAAAAAAAACTTTATGACCTCATCCCTCTTGCACGGCCTTTGTTCGAAACAGGTTATATGTTTATAGAAAAAAGGCATTATACCATTCAAGAAGCAATTTTGAAAGCGAATCAGCATGCACTATCAATGGCGGAGAAAAAGGTCCAGTCAAAGTATAATGAAATGCTATTTTTGGTCAGTAAAATTGTTTCACAAAAGGATATTTATCTTCTTTCCCAGCCGATCATTGATATCGCGACAGGGAAGGTAAAAGCATGGGAGATGCTTACCCGCGGTCCGAAGGGGTCTATTTTAGAAAGTCCATTGCATCTTTTCTCAGTTGCAAGACAAACGGGAATGCTTTATGAACTTGAGCTCATTGTTTTTGAGAAAACACTTGAGCAGATTCACAAAACAGGCTGTAAACAGGACATCTTTATCAATTTTACACCGATTACTTTAGGACATGAGCGTTTTATCCGTGATTTAAGAAAAATGCTTGCTAAGCATAAAAATATTTCTCCGCGTCAAATCACTCTTGAAATTACAGAAAGGGATTCGATTGAAGGGATGGAGAACTTTCTATACAATATAAAGGTACTTAGAATAATGGGCTTTCGGGTGGCTATCGATGACACTGGAGCCGGATATGCAAGCCTTCATTCTATCAGCGAAATTATGCCAGATATAATAAAGATTGATCGGTCTGTAATTCAGGATATTGATAAAAATTCCGTTAAAGAATCGATGTTAAAAGGCATGCTGATCATTGCGAGGGAAGCCGGTTCTTTAGTTGTAGCCGAAGGAATCGAAAATAAAGAAGAAGCTTCAGTCCTTTCCAGAAATAAAGTGGATTTAGCTCAAGGCTATTACTATGCACGGCCAGACTATCTCTGCAGAGGTCTAAAGCTATCGTAATAGAGGTTGTTCAAAAAGTCCGGGAAAAATTCCTCGAAAAAGAAAAGCACTTTTTCTTCGTGCGATGTCTATTCGAGAAGATTATTCAAAAAGCTGTCGAATTTCTTCGTTAGCTTGCTGCTACGCTCCTCACGTATTAAAAGCATATCCTCGAAAAAGAAGTGCGCTTTTTCTTCGTGCGAGGAGAATGCTCCGAAGCGGCCAGCTAGCGCTCCGGTGCTCGTAGACTGCGCTTCCTCGAACTTCTCGGCTCTTTTTGTCCTCCTTTTTGAACCACATTAATAGAAGAAAGGTGAAGATAAATGTATTTTGTGGATCGTGAAAAAATTGAAACAACTCTTCTGTTTTTAGAGAAGCAATATTCACTTTTTGAAGAATTAAAGGACGTATATACATCAATAGAAAAAGCCGCTTTGGAACGGGTATGTCACTTGATCATTGAGTCTATTTTAGATGTTGGGAATGCGATGATTGATGGATTTATTATGCGAGACCCAGGCAGCTATGATGATATTGTTGACATTTTAGATGATGAAAAGGTTATTCATGATGAGTTAACAAATAGCTGTAAAATCCTTATTCAATACCGAAAAATGCTTGTTCAAAACTATACTGAAGTAAACCATGATGAAGTTCAAGCTGAATTTCGCAAACATTTATCTGTGATGCAGCAATTCCCAGAAAAGGTAAGGGCTTATTTGCAGGACGAACTAGGTCCGGTATCAGCGTTTAGGAATTAGGTGATTTCATGAATAAATATCAAGGGTATCTAATTGACTTGGACGGTACAATGTATAGGGGAACGGAATTGATTGAAGAAGCGGCAGATTTTATAGATCAGCTGCGTGAGCGGGATATTCCTTATCTATTTGTGACGAATAATTCCTCAAGAACTCCTGCCCAAGTGGCAGAGAAGTTACGCCAATTTAATATCTCTGCCAATGAGGAACAAGTTTTTACTACCAGTATAGCAACAGCCAATTACATTTATGAACAAAACAAGGATGCCTCTGTATATGTTATAGGAGAAGAAGGTATTAGAAACGCTCTCCGAGAAAAAGGATTTACATTTACGGAAGATGCGGCAGATTATGTTGTCGTTGGGATTGATCGTTCTATTAGTTACGAAAAGCTGACGGTCGCCTGTTTAGCGGTAAGAAACGGGGCTACATTTATTTCAACAAACGGGGATATTGCTATTCCAACTGAAAGAGGTCTGCTGCCTGGAAACGGTTCATTAACATCGGTTATTTCAGTATCTACGCAAACAAAACCTATCTTTATCGGTAAGCCAGAATCGATCATTATGGAACAAGCTCTTCAAGTGCTTGGGACAAAGAAGGAAGAGACCTTAATGGTAGGGGATAATTATGACACCGATATCCTAGCTGGAATGAATGCTGGGTTGGATACATTGCTCGTTCATACTGGAGTAACGACGAAGGAATTGCTTACAAAGTATGAAAAAAAGCCAACTTATGTAGTTGATTCCCTTAAGGATTGGGGTTTCTAATAAAAGTTAAAGGGTGGAGAAGTTTTTTCCCCACCCTTTTAATGTCTAGCTTTAGCGCCTGCCCTTAAAGGCGCTTTCGCATTTCTAATCACTTCACCCCATTTGCCCTATGTGCCAAGCGGCTTGAAGCGGCTGCGGCAATCGCTCCAACAATATCATCTAAAAAGGTATGCACTTTCCCTGAAGATTTATCATTTAAGTCTTTCAAAATTCCCGGCTTTAACTTATCGATATAGCCAAAGTTTGTAAATCCAATGGAACCGTACACATTCACAATGGATAATGCTAATACCTCGTCCACGCCATATAGGCCTTCATCAATTTCGATCACATGCTGCAGTGGCTCGGAAAGCATTTTCTTTTCGGCAAGTATATCGAGCTGAATTCCTGTTAAGATAGCATTTTGTACTTCCCTTTTGGACAGAACGCGCTCCACATTGGCAATACATTCTTCTATTTTTAAATTAGGATGATATTTCTCTTGGAGAAAATATACTAATTCTGCAATATCTTTAATTTCTACTCCACGTTCCTGCAGCCATTTTCGCGCTGTTTGCTCAGTCAAGTCTACACGTTTTTCTTCATTCATCGGCTCCACCTATTTCCTCGTTAGTTTACCTATATATATAACCTATTTTAATAAAATATTCCATTGCAGCCATATTGTTGACATCTGTCTCATTTTTTCCTTTAAGTACTGACTTATGCAAGAAAAGCACAAGTTTTCCCCTTTCAATTCATATATTTTCGTAAGAAGACCGATTAATGGAATGGATTTTTAAATGTCTAGTTCCAGCGCCTACCCCGACGTAAAGGACGTACTAGTGTCGACAATGCGGCAGGACAAGGAAGACTTCGTCAGCGATTCATCGCACGACCAAAAGTGAAGCTTTTGGAAGGACGTCGCGTTTTTGTCGACCTCGAGGTCATAAGCCATTCCGGCAAGAAGGTAAAGACCAACTTCTCGCCGGCCTGTCTTATGCTTGTCGGGGGTGACCACAAAGGAAAACTTCTGTGATTAATCATCGCAGGAACAATTGTCCTTTGATTGTTCCGAAGGCGCTTCCACTTTTCTATTTAGGGAGGCACGGTATGTTAAAGCTGTTAAGAACACATTACGGGCTGCAGGCTGATGAAGAAATCAAAATTGGAAAATACCAAGCATGCAGGAAGGAAGGACAAATATACTTGATTGTTCCTATCGGTGGAATGACTGAAGACGAGCTTACAGAATTAGAGATGCTAACAGAGCATATCGTTAAGCATGGCGAAAAATATTGCAGTACTTTTATAAAAACAAAGGAAGGGAAAACTTTTAGTGAATGGGAAAATGCCAGGTATAGCGTCCTTAAGAATAGGCAAATGCAAAATCGTAAATTAATACGGTTTGGCAGGAAGCTGGCAAAGTTTCATTATCGAGGGCGATCGGTATCCTTTTCAGTAAATAAGATTAGCAGAATTGGCCAATGGAAAACACTATGGGAAACAAGATTGGATCAAATGGAAAAAGTGTGGAACGAAATGCTATTTATCCCGCCAGAATCTGAATTTGATCGCCTGTTCTTGGAATCCTTCCCTTATTATCGAGGGATTGCTGAAAATGCCATCCAATATATCGTTGATACCGAAGTGGATGATCATCCAGGGATAACAGATAGCGGAACAATATGCCATATTCGTTTTTCTGCTGATACTTGGATAAATTCTTATTATATGAAAAACCCATTTGATTGGATATTTGATCATTCTTCACGGGATTTAGCAGAATGGACGCGGGAGAAATATTACCGCAACATTAAAACGTATGAACCAGAGCTTCGCCAGTTTATTCGCGATTATCAGAGCATTGTTCCACTAACTTCTTTCTCCTGGAGACTTTATTTTGCCCGCATTTTGTTTCCGCTTCATTATTTTTATTGTATTGAGACCTATTACGGATCAAGCTCAGAACAAGAAAAGCAAGTGCTTGAAGAGAGATTGCAAAAGCTTCTACAGCAATCTGCTGATCATGAACGATTTTTAGGCAGCTTTTATGAATTTGCCGAGGTGCCTGTACAAAAAATGAGAATTCCCCAAATCGGATGGCTGAAAAAATAGCCACATCCATATTTATTACCGAAATGTCCTATTGGGCACGATTCAAATATATGAATCGTATCTAATAGGATTTTTGTGTGATGTTCAAAATAAATGAAAAAAATAGCCGTATACACTTAATGGTAAGCGGTTACAAACAAATTAGTCTGAAAATAACTATTGTAAAATACAGAAATTAGCACTATAATGTCTACTATACAAATACATATGTACGCATAGGGTGAACAATAGGAGAGGGGAATAAAAATGGAAGCAATCTCAATTGGCTTATTAGGATTAGGAACGGTTGGTACAGGTGTTGTGACTATTATTGAGAACCATCAGGATAAGCTTATTCACCAAATTGGCTGTCCTGTTAAAGTGAAAAAAATTCTTGTGAAAGATTTAAATAAAGCTAGATCAGTAGAATTGGATGCGAAAAAATTAACGACAGATCCAGAAGAAATTATTAATGATCCTGATATTGATGTTGTTATCGAAGTGATGGGCGGAATTGACGAAACGAAGAATTACATCATCAAGGCTTTAAAAAACCGCAAACATGTTGTCACGGCTAACAAAGATTTAATGGCAGTTCATGGCTCAGAGCTGTTAACTCTTGCATCAGAGCATGATTGTGATCTTTTTTATGAGGCAAGTGTCGGGGGTGGGATTCCTCTTTTAAGAAGTCTTTCAGACGGGTTGGCGTCAGATAGAATTACAAAAATGATGGGAATTGTTAATGGGACAACGAATTTTATTTTAACGAAAATGAACAAAAATGGCAGTGCCTATGAGGATGTGTTAAGGGAAGCACAAGCTCTTGGCTATGCAGAGGCTGATCCGACATCAGATGTAGAAGGACTGGATGCAGCGAGAAAAATGGCGATCCTTGCTACACTTGGTTTTTCCATGAAAATTGATTTAGATGACGTGAAGGCGGAAGGAATTACTCGTGTGACAGAAGAGGACCTTCAATACGGCCGACAGCTTGGGTACACAATGAAGCTAATCGGAGTAGCTGAAAGAGAAGGCGATAAGGTTTCTGTCAGTGTACAGCCGACATTATTAACTGACACACATCCGCTAGCTGCTGTTCATGATGAATTTAATGCTGTTTATGTATACGGGGAAGCGGTGGGCGAAACGATGTTTTACGGACCGGGTGCAGGAAGCTTGCCAACAGCAACAGCAGTCGTTTCCGACTTAGTTGCCGTCATGAAAAATATGCGCTTAGGCGTAACAGGAAAAAGCGCAGTCGCTCCGCAATTCAAGAAACAGCTGAAGGCTGCAGATGAAATCTTCTCGAAGTATTTCTTACGATTACATGTAAAAGATGAAGTCGGCGTTTTTGCTAATATTACTTCGGTCTTCTCTGAGCATCATGTCAGCTTCGAAAAAATTCTCCAAATGCCGCTGAAGAATAAGGACCTGGCTGAAATTGTCCTTGTTA
The DNA here is from genome assembly GCF_008923245.1 of Cytobacillus depressus. Classification (GTDB taxonomy): domain Bacteria; phylum Bacillota; class Bacilli; order Bacillales; family Cytobacillaceae; genus Cytobacillus; species Cytobacillus depressus. The sequence continues at coordinate 109,355 of NZ_WBOS01000005.1, read as the reverse complement.
CACATCAGGCATCACAACAGGATTATGAAGATATTTTAGTAAAATTACGAGATTTGCAGGCAGTTCAAACAATTGAAAGTTCGTACCGCGTAGAAGGGAGCGCATCAGCATGAGATGGGAAGGACTATTAAAAGCATATAAAGATTATTTACCGATCAATGAACATACACCTATGCTTTCATTAAATGAAGGAAACACACCATTAATTCGGCTGAATAAACTCTCAGATGAGTGGGGAATTGACCTTTATGTCAAAACAGAAGGAACGAACCCGACAGGCTCATTCAAAGACCGCGGCATGGTCATGGCGGTAGCAAAGGCGAAGGAAGAGGGCAGCGAAACGGTTATTTGTGCATCAACAGGGAACACATCTGCAGCTGCTGCTGCTTATGCAGCAAGAGCAGGACTTCGATGCATCGTTGTTATTCCAGAAGGGAAAATCGCGATGGGTAAGCTTGCTCAAGCTGTTATGTATGGAGCGGAGATTATTTCTATTGAAGGAAACTTTGACGACGCATTGGCGATGGTAAGGAAAATCAGTGAAACAGAACCTATTACTCTCGTAAACTCTGTGAACCCATACCGCCTTGAGGGGCAAAAGACAGGGGCTTTTGAAATTTGTGATCAGCTTGGGGGGCACGCTCCAGATATTCTCGCACTTCCTGTCGGCAATGCAGGCAATATTAGTGCTTATTGGAAGGGATTCAAAGAATATCATGAGGCAAAACAAACTGGGCTTCCGCGCATGCATGGGTTCGAAGCAGAAGGGTCTGCTGCAATTGTTCATAATCAAGTGATTGAAAATCCTGAAACCATTGCAACGGCCATTCGAATCGGAAACCCTGCCAGCTGGCATTTAGCTAATGCGGCATTAGAGGAATCAAATGGAAAAATTGATGAAGTAAGTGATGAGGAAATTCTTTGCATGTATCGAAAACTTGCTTCAACAGAAGGGATTTTTGCGGAGCCAGCTTCATGTGCTTCCTTAGCTGGAATTTATAAACAGCTTCGCAATGGAGAAATTCCTCATAAAACAAGAGTTGTAGCTATATTAACTGGTAATGGTCTGAAGGATCCAAATGTTGCCATTGAATGCAGTCCAATTAGGCCGATTGTTCTGCCAAATGATGAAGAGGCGGTTGCAGAGCATATTAAAGGAGTTGTCCATGTATGAGCGAAGGTGAAATGCTCATCATTAAAGTACCTGGCAGCTCAGCAAATTTAGGACCAGGTTTTGATTCGATTGGATTGGCGCTCAATGTTTATCTAACGTTAGAGATTGAGAGAGCCGAGGGCTGGCAAATCAATCCGTTATCAGATAACTTATTGATTTTTCCGACAGATGAAACGAATTATATTCTTCAAATTGCAATGGAAACAGCAAAGAAATATGGGCAACAGTTACCTGGCTGTAAAATTAGAGTAAAGAGTGATATTCCACTTGCAAGAGGATTAGGCTCAAGCGCAGCTGCCATTGTAGCCGGAATTGAATTAGCCGATTCACTTTGCAATCTCTATTTATCAAAGCAGGAAAAATTAGAATTAGCATCAAGAATCGAAGGGCATCCCGATAATGCTGGCGCCTCTCTGTTAGGGGGATTAGTGGTTGGCTGTCAAATGGAGGATGATGTAAGTGCGGAAGTCTTTCATCAATTAGCTGTTGATGTCATTGCTGTTATCCCGAAGCAGGAGCTGTTAACGAAGGAATCAAGAAGTGTGTTACCAGATAGTCTTTCATTTAGTGAGGCAGTACAGGCGGGAGCGGTCGGCAATCTCCTGATTGCTGCACTTTTGAGTAAAAATTATGCACTAGCCGGAAAGATGATGAAAGCAGATTTATACCATCATCCGTACCGGAAAAAGCTTGTCCCCCAGATGGCTATCATTGAAGAAAATGCCATAAGCCTTGGAGCTTTCGGGGTTGCCTTAAGCGGGGCAGGTCCTACAGTGCTTTGTTTAGCTGAGGAAGGCAAGGGATCAGATGTAGCAGACGGGTTAGTTAACCTGCTTCCAGGCATGGATTGCCGTTGTTTAAAGATTGATCAAGCTGGCAGCAGGGTATACTTTGAAACTAGAAATGGTATTGGGACTTATGCTTGAACAAATAAGGCTCCTCCGAGGTTATTGGAGGAGCCTTATTTGTTTTAATAAAAAAGGGGATTTTGGGTTTTTTAAATAATCTATTAATTTTTTGATAATATAATTATTGAAAGGAGGAGATTTCATTGCAAAACTTTATGTATTGGAATCCTACAAAATTATTGTTTGGGAAAGGCCAATTAGAAACATTAAAGAATGAAATACCCCAATATGGAGAAAAAGTGCTGCTTGTCTATGGGGGAGGAAGCATTAAAAGAAATGGATTGTATGATCAAGTCAAAAAACTTTTAAATGAAATAGATGCGTGCGTTTTTGAACTTTCAGGGGTAGAACCAAATCCAAAGATTTCGAGTGTGCGAGAGGGAGTGGAAATTTGTAAAAGAGAAGGAATTGAATTTCTATTAGCAGTTGGTGGAGGAAGTGTGATCGACTGCACAAAGGCGATTGCTGCAGGAGCAATATATGAGGGAGATGCCTGGGATTTAGTAACGAAGAAGACTATGGCCAAAAAGGCACTTCCGTTTGGGACTATACTAACACTTGCTGCTACTGGGTCCGAAATGAACGCTGGATCGGTCATTACAAATTGGGAAACAAATGAGAAATATGGGTGGGGGAGTCCAGTTGCATTTCCGAAATTTTCCATTCTAGATCCAGTAAATACTTTTACGGTGCCCAAAGACCAAACGGTTTATGGTATCGTTGATATTATGTCTCATGTATTAGAGCATTACTTTCATCATGAGGAAAATACCATTTTGCAGGATCGTATGTGTGAATCATTATTAATAACAGTTATGGAAACAGCTCCAAAACTGCTGAAGGAATTAGACAACTACGACCATCGTGCGACCATTTTGTATAATGGAACGATGGCTTTAAATGGCATGCTCTCGATGGGGTATAGAGGGGACTGGGCGACACATAATATTGAGCATGCTGTATCGGCTGTGTATGATATCCCTCATGGAGGGGGGCTTGCCATTCTTTTTCCGAATTGGATGAAACATGTCCTCAAAGAAAAGCCTGATCGTTTTAAGCAACTGGCTGTTCGCGTCTTTGGAGTGGAGGCAAAAGGGAAGTCGGACGAGGAAGCGGGATTAGAGGGAATCGAAAAGCTTCGCGATTTCTGGAATAGCATCGGCGCTCCATCAAGACTTGCTCACTATCATATAGATGATAGCAAAATAGCCCTGATGACTGATAGAGCAATGGTAAACGGCGAGTTCGGCAACTTCAAAAAGCTTAATCGTTATGATGTAGAAGCGATTTATCAGGCCTCACTTTAAAATAGTTGCTCATAGGTCACCTGTATAAATAAATGCCTCCGCTTCATTTGAAGTGGAGGCATTTACCGTCAGTGAAGACTTCATCTTATTTATATCAACCTAAAAAGGAATAATTTGAATGAAGCTTAGAATTTAAGCTTTTACTTTTGCAATCGATTCATATAATTCGACAGCCTCGTTTACGGAGTAATTCTTTTTAACGATAGAATGAATGGCTCTCATCATGGCCGTCGGCTGCGGCGACTGCCAAATATTTCGGCCCATATCAACGCCAGTCGCCCCTTGTACCATAGCATTGTATGTGATTTCTAACGCCTCACGAATCGTATCGAATTTGGGACCGCCTGCAATAACAATCGGTACAGGACAGGTGCTTGTCACTTTCTCGAAATCATCGCAATAATAAGTTTTGACAATGTCTGCTCCCATTTCAGCTACAACACGAGAAGCAAGAGCGAGGAAACGTGCATCACGTTTTTCTAGTTCCTTGCCAACAGCTGTAATCCCCAGTACAGGCAATCCATAGTCATGCGCTTCGGTTACTAAATGGGCTAAATTAGTTACTGTTTGTGTCTCATATTCCGAGCCGATAAATACGGATACGCCAACACCAACTACATTATGGCGGATGGCTTCTTTTACAGAGGTTACTAATGTTTCGTTTGCTAAATTCTTTCCGACTACTGTGGGTCCTCCTGAGACTCGAAGCACCATTGGTGTCTCCGTATTTTCAGGTATGCAAGACGCAAGGGTTCCTCTAGTTAAGTATAAAGAGTCCGTATAAGGCAAAAGCGCCTTAACGGTTTCACCTGGTTTTTCTAGTCCAGTGATAGGTCCTAGAAAGTATCCATGATCAATGGCAAGCATAACGGCCCTTCCATCTGGAAGAATTTTGTTTAAGCGATTTTTAAATCCCCAGCTCATTATGTTGTCTCTCCTTTATTTATTATAGGCTTATCAATGGTAATAGAATCATTTTCGGGAATATGAGGCGATTTAATAAAGACGGCTTTGAAATTTTCGGATGAATTGTTAATAAGATAGTGCGAATCTCCCGGACTGCATTGAATCATATCCCCAGGCTTTGCAAGATGTCTCACATTATTAATATAGAAGTCGATTGATCCTTCTAAAATATAAAAAGCTTCTTCACAAGTTGTATGATAATGATTTGGAAAGTCTTGACCAGGCTTTAATACGACAACTCCAATATCAACATTGGGCCCTTTCGTTAAATATTTCGGTCCATTATCTCCAAATCGATATTCAAATTCATCTTCATTCACTTTTTTCACTTTTTCACCTCCCCTCAAGACAACCTATGTTAAAGACCAGGAGCTTTCCACATGTGAGAAGTAATGCCGCGATCCGCTAATTGCAGCTGTTCATTGTATATGACTCTCCAATACTTGTATATGCTTTGATATTTTTTATGATTATCCATATTAGGAGAAAAGACGCGCTCCCACTTTACAATGGGCTGAACAGCATCGTGAATGTTTGGATATACCCCTGCACCAATTCCAGCGAATAAAGCGGTACCAAGGGCTGCAGCTTCTTTAACGACTGGCACTTTGACAGGCACACCTAAAACATCAGCCAATGTCTGGCTCCAAAGCTTCCCTTTAGAGGCTCCTCCTGCAAAGGTCACTTCAGCAGGATAAAATCCAGTTGCTTCTTCAATAATTTTTAAGTTTCCTAGGGTAATGAGAACGGCGTTTTCTTGAAGTGATTTGAATATTTCTTTTTTTCCTGTTTTTAGGGGATCTAGACTTAGGTTTATAAAGGAAGGGGATGCATGTCGCCATGAAATGTAATTCATAATATCAGAGAATATCGGAATAATACCGTTTGATCCAACAGGCACATCTTTTGCTTTTTCTTCTAAAATTTCATAAACATCACGGCCGGATTGAAGGGCCTCGATCTTCTCACTGTCACAGAAAGCGTCCCGAAACCATCTCATGATGAGTCCAGGGAAGAAAGCAATCGTTTCAATTTGCCAGAGGCTTGGCACTGCATGGCAGTTTACTCTAATCCTGCCTTGTGGATCAAAGATAGGTGTATCTATATTCACTTCCTGTTGCCAGAACGATCCACCAGAAACTACTGTTTGCTGATTTTGAACAGCACCTACTCCGACAGAGGCCATTTGTGCGTCACCGCCGCCGGAAACAACTAAAGTTTCAGTAGAAAGACCTGTCATGGCAGCGGTTTCGTTTGTCACATAACCAAGTACCGTTCCAGCTTCTTTTACAGGAGGGAACAAGCTGTTTTTTATACCGCATAGATCAGTAGGAGCGGATGCCCAAGTGCGCCTTTTTAAATCGAAAATGCCAGTAGTACAGCCGTTTGAAGGATCGACTTGCAATTTGCCGGAAAATTTATATAATATCCAATCATTGATCATGGTCATCGTAACTGCTTTTTCATACAGTTCCGGTTTATGATTTTTCAGCCATAGCAATCGAGGGAGGGCACCAAGCGCAAAGGTTTGACCCGAGATTTCATAGATTTTCTGCTCCAATTCAGAGTCGAGTGCTTTTAAAAACCTCACTTCGTCGGAAGCGCGAGCATCTACATTGGCGCAGGCCCATAACTCTTTCCCATCTTCATCATATAAAACAAATCCTTCACGCATGCTTGTAGCACTTATGGCGCTAATCTTTTTAGGGTCAATGCATGTTTCCATTAATAGCTGTCTGACACAATTAACAACAAGCTTCCAATTTTGGAGATAGTCAAAATCCATTGAACCAGGATGTTTTTCGTCCGATAAATGAGTCCACTCTACTTGCGATACACCGATTTGATTCCCATTCATATCAAACATAACAGCTCGGACACTGCCCGTTCCTGCATCAAATGCTAGCATGTAAGTCATTTTTACGATCCACCTCCATTTAAATTAAAGATTTCATTCGTAATTTTCATTTGGATATTTAGTAGTACCATGCTGTTTTAATAAATATATTATCTGTAAAGCTATCATTATTCATTTTTCTAATCCTCTTTCAACAAATGATCAGAATGTGGAATATTGTTCTAATTTAGAGTTAGTAAATAATCCGTCTTTTTACACAAACAATTCATAGGAATAATTAGAAAGTTATAAAAATAATATTAACTAATATTTTTGAATGAATTATGATTATGGAAATATTTAACATATGGGTAGTGGGTCACATTTAATTATTTAACAATTAAATGGATAAAAACGCTTAAATTTTGATTTGTGTGGCGGTGAAAATAATGAATAATAAGGATGATTTTTTACTTGAAATTAGAAATTTGCATAAGCAGTTTTCAAGTAATGCTGTACTAAAGGGGGTAGATATTACTCTTAAAGCAGGAGAAGTCCATGCGATTGTAGGAGGAAATGGTGCTGGAAAGTCTACTTTAATGAAAATCATTACCGGACTTTATCAATCAGATAGCGGCGTGATGAAGGTAAAAGGAATACAAGCTTCATTTTCAAATTCCTATGACGCTCATTTACACGGTATTTATCTCGTTCCCCAAGAGCCTCTAATTTTCCCCAATATGAGTGTCGAAGAGAATATAATGATTGGCCTTCCGGAGAGCAAATCCCATTTACGACAAAAAATTGACATTATTTTAAAACGATTAGGATGGAAATTAGACCTGCAAAAAAATGCAGTTACCCTAGCTATTGCTGAGCAGCAATTAGTGGAAATTATTAGAGGGCTAGTTCGGGAGGCAGAAATCCTCATCCTTGATGAACCAACTTCAGCATTAACCTTTGGAGAGATTGATTCTTTATTTAAGCTTATTAAGCAATTAACTTCTGAAGGAATAGGAGTTTTTTATATTACCCATAGATTTTCCGAAATTTTCACATTGGCGAATACTGTATCTCTATTAAGAGACGGTATCATATCAGCTCGAGGACCTGTTTCAGAATTTACTTATGAGAGCTTGGTGGAAGGCTTAGTACCTGAGAGCGTCTCTGCAGAAAACATATTAAAGGAAAATGAAACCCTTACCGAACCCCCTTCTCCAAGAAATCCTTCCGCTAAAGAGGCCTTAAGAGTATCTAATATTAGCGGCAGACGTTTTCAAAATATTTCGTTTGATATTTTTCCAGGTGAGATATTGGGAATTGCCGGAGTTGTAGGGGCTGGCCGAACAGAAATAGCAGAAGCTATATTTGGTCTAATGCCTATTGAAAAAGGATCTGTTTATTTAGGAGATACTGTGATTAATCAATATTCTATTCGGCAAAGAATTCATAATGGACTCGTCTACGTTCCAGAAGATCGCCATACCCACGGAATTTTTTCTATAGCCTCTATTAAAAATAATATTTCCTCCACTATACTTCATCGGCTCCGAGGTTTATTTTTACCATTTAATCAAGAAAAAGACATGTCAAGGAAGTTTATGGCTGACTTAAAAATAAAAGCAGCGAATATGAATCAGGAGCTTAAAGATTTATCCGGCGGGAATCAGCAGAAGGTTGTCCTATCAAAATATTTAGCTGCAGAACCTAAAGTAATTATATTAGATGAACCCACTCGTGGAATTGACGCGAATGCCCGTATGGATATTTATCGAATTATTATGAATTTAAAATTAAAGGGGTTAGCAGTTTTATTAATTTCTTCTGATATAGAAGAAGTGCATAAGCTTAGTGATAAAGTATTGGTCATCCATGAAGGCAGCATCATGAAGCTGCTTGAAAAAAATGAAACGACGGTAGATGAGATCACAGCTACTGCATTTGGGGTAAAAAAGGAGGCGACTGCCTAATGCCGTTGCTGACCCGTCTCCTAAAGGCTAGAGAGCTTTCAATCACACTATTATTGATTGTGTTCTTTATTGCTGTCGGTTTTATCAATCATGAATTTGTAACAGGTAATACAATCTCCTTAATGTTAAAAGCAAGCGCCATACTGTTGGTAATGGCTGTTGGTCAGTCCTTCGTATTATTCACGGCAAATATTGATGTTTCAGTTGGAGCTATTATGGGGCTATCCGCTGCAGTTTGCGGAGTGCTTTTAACGAATGGGGTAAATGTTTGGTTTGTTGTTTTGGCGGTCTTGATGGTTGGGACGATCACAGGACTCATTAATGGGGTAGGTGTTTCTTATTTTAAGATTCCTTCTATTATTATGACACTTGGGATGCTCGGAATTATCCGTGGGGTCATGCTGCTTTATACGGAAGGGATGTGGATTGAAGATATTCCGAATTATTATAAAAAGCTTTCAGGATTATCTTTGCTAGGGGTGGCTTTACCCGTTTGGCTAACAGTAAGTATTTTAATCATTGCCCATATTTATTTAACGAAGACCAAATTCGGCCGCTATTTTTTTGCTGTGGGGGACAATGAGGCCGGGGCTAGATTAGTTGGCTTGCCTGTTAACAAAGTAAAGATGCTTGCATTTGCTTTTTCTGGTATTTCAGCTTCAATCGCTGGACTTATTTTTGTTATGAATATTGGCTTTGTTCCGAATCAAACAGGCAGCGGCATTGAATTACAAGTTATAGTAGCGGCAGTGTTAGGCGGCGTAAGTCTGACAGGCGGGGCAGGAAGTGTTGCTGGAGCTGGATTGGGAGCCATCTTTTTTACGGTTATAAACAACTCACTAGTATACTTGAAAATTCCTGCCTATTGGAATGATGTGATATCAGGACTTTTATTATTAGTCATTGTAGTTGGAGATTCAAGATTCCAAAAATATTTAATGAAACACTCTGCTCATACTCCAATGAAAGGAGATAACGACAATGACAAACAAAATAAAGATAGTCCTTAAATGGGAGCTTGCCCTATTAGTGTTCCTATTTATTGAGATTCTTTTGTTTGGTCAATTATCTCCAAGCTTTTTAGACGTAAATAATCTTTTATATAGCATGAACGATTTTATCTATATCGCCCTGGCTGCTATTCCAATGACGTTCGTTATTATTACAGGTGGAATTGATGTTTCAGTTGGCTCTATTATGGGGCTTTCATCCATTATGACTGGTGTCCTCTGGATGAATGGGATAAATATCTGGCTAGCTTTACTCCTAACACTTCTAGTTGCAGCTATAGCTGGGCTAATAAATGGGTTGCTAGTGGCTCTGACAAATGTCCAGCCGCTCGTTGTCACTTTAGGAGGAATGTTTTTATTTTCAGGGATTGCCCTTGTCCTTTCTGGTGGGTCAAATGCTTCTGGATATGAAGGAATTAGCGGCTTCCCAGATGAATTTGTAGAAATCGCAAACGGACAATTTCTGGGCATCCCCAACCCCATTTGGATATTTATGAGCAGTATTCTCCTGTTTGGTGGCTTGCTTCACTTGACGCGTTATGGGCGTAATGTGTTTTTAGTGGGGATTAATATAAAAGCTGCAAGGTACTCTGGAGTTCGTACGAAATGGACGATCATGAGCGCCTATATATTATCGGGGTTTGGAGGTGGTGTAAGTGGTATTATTCTCACCTCTTACTTCAGTTCTGCGCGTTCAGATTTAGGTGCGGAGGCAGTTCTACCAGTTATTACAGCAGTAGTTCTAGGCGGAACGAGTATTTTTGGAGGCAGGGGGAGTGTAGCAGGAACAGCGATAGCAAGTATTGTGATTGGAATGATGCAGTATGGCCTACAAATGGCAAGTATGTCTAGCCAGCAAACAAGCGTAGTTATCGGTTCATTACTGATTGTTGTAGTGTTACTTAGGAATTTAAATTGGAAAAGGCTCTTCAATCTTCTTAGTGCTAATTTGAAGAAAAACAGGAGGGGAAATTTATGAGTAAAAAGAAGTCATTGTCTTTGTTCATGATTTTCTTATTCATGATTGGCACATTGTTAGGCTGTACGGGAAGTCAAGAGAAAAAACCAACTAATTCAAATTCTGCGGGAAATCAAAATGAAGGTTCGGTTAACAAGAAAGAAGATGTAAAGTTAGCCTTTATTCCTAAATTAGTGGGGGTAGGTTTTTTTACATCTGGCGGCCAAGGTGCGAAAGAAATGGCGGACTCATTAGGGGTTGAATTAAAATACGATGGTCCTACTGAGGCTTCTGTAGCAGGACAGGTACAATTTATTAATAATTTTGTGAATCAAGGCTACAAAGCATTAATGGTTTCTTCCGTTTCTGTTGATGGTTTAAGTCAAGCATTAAAAAGAGCAAAAGATCGTGGTGTAAAGGTGTTGACATGGGATTCAGATGTAAATCCGAAAGATCGATCCTTCTATATCAATCAAGGCACCCCTAATCAATTAGCTGAATTGCTAATAAAGATGACGGCCGATCAAATCGGTGATAAAGGGAAGGTGGCTTTCTTCTACTCAAGTCCGACTGTTACAGACCAAAACCAGTGGGTCACAAAGGCGAAGGAGATGATTGCCGAAAAGTATCCAGGCTGGGAAATTGTTACGACGCAATATGGAGAAAATGATGCCCAAAAATCACTAACAGTTGGAGAGAGTATCTTAAAAACATATCCGGATATTGATGCGGTAATCTGTCCGGATGCAACAGCTCTCCCTGCAATGGCACAGGCTGCGGAAAATTTAAATAAAGCTGGAGAAGTTGTGATTACTGGATTTTCAACACCGAATGTCATGAGAGACTATGTAAAAAGAGATACAGTTAAACAATTTGGACTTTGGGATGTTAAAAAGCAAGGTGCCCTTGCGGCATATGTAGCTTACTTAATGACCGTTGAAGAAAAAGAGTTACAAGTCGGTGATGAGTTTGAAGTCCCTGGAATTGGAAAGGTGAAGATCGAGCCGAATACCATTCAAGGATATGACTACACGGCAGATGATAGCGGAATCATTCTCTTGCCTGAACGTGTTATTTTTACAAAAGACAATATTGATGATTACGATTTCTAAATAAAAAAGCAAAAAGAAAAGCTGACGTAAAAAGTCATGTAAATGACTATTTTTGTCAGCCTTTTTACTGTCTAGCTCTAGCATTTTTCTAATTAAAATACTTGTTCAACCTCAACAACGCCTGGTACCTCTTCTAATAAAGCACGTTCGATTCCAGCTTTTAATGTAATCGTTGAGCTTGGGCAAGTACCGCAAGCGCCAAGTAAGCGCAATTTAACAATACCGTCCTCAACATCAACTAGTTCGCAGTCTCCTCCGTCACGTAGAAGGAATGGGCGCAATTTATCTAATACTTCTTGAACTTGTTCGATCATTGTTGTTTGTTCAGCCATTTTAATCTACTCCTTTCATTATATTTATTATAATCATTATAGAAGTAAAAATCTATTTAAAGAACTGATTTCCGCTTTATTCGTAAATTCATAAGGTTTCGAACGTGATAATCATGTAAAATGGAAGGTAGAACATAAACTTATGGTGTTAAGGGGGAAAAGGGAATGCATCGAGAAGTTGAATTAACTGTTTATGGAGCGGAAGTGTTATGTCCAAGCTGTGTAAATCTTCCTTCCTCAAAGGAAACGTATGAATGGCTTCAAGCGGCACTGAGCAGAAAATATCCTGACCAGCCATTTAATATCACCTATGTGGACATCCATAACCCGCCTGAGGAAGCGGAAAAGCAGGAATTTGCTCAAAGAGTTATCGAAGAAGATATGTTTTATCCAGTTGTATTAGTTGAAGATGAAATCGTGGGTGAAGGAAATCCGAAGCTAAAGACGATTTATTCCGCGATGGAAAAACACGGCTATCAACCTGCATAATGAAAAACGAGCATTCCCGATGGGAAGTGCTCGTTTTTAGCAAAGGATTTTGCTTCTGTCTAGCTCCAGCGCCTAGCCCCGACGTACAGGACGTACTAGTGTCGACAATGCGACAGGACAAGGAAGACTTCGACAGCGAAACATCGCACGACCAAAAGTGTAGCTTTTGGGAGGACGTCGCGTTTTTGTCGACCTCGAGGTCATAAGCCAGTCCGTCAAGAAGGTTAAAATACAACCTTCTCGCCGGTCTGTCTTATGCTTGTCGGACTTGCACAGGATGTGCTGACATCGATGTTCGCCACAGGACGTGGCGGCTTTTAGTCGATGTTCCTCTAGCAAGGCGCTTCCGCTTTTCTATTTATCCTCTATGATGCTTGTACATCCATAGAATGCCTGATTTGAGAATTCTGGCAACTCGGCCTGTAATCGCCCGATCGGCAACGACTCCGAACCCATGCTTTTTCCCTAAAGACCCAAGCACGCCTTTTAGCTTAATCGTTGGCAAAGAATCAGGGAGTTCTTCACCCTTCCAGCGTTTCAATAGGACTTGAACAATTTGCTCGGCTTGTCCTTCCGCTAACTGAGCGCTTGGTGCATGTGGCAGGCTTGCACAATCGCCAACAACATAAACATGTTCATCTTGAGGTAGGTTGTGATACTTCGTCAGAACGACACGGCCTTGTTGATCTTTTTCGACATTCATATCACGAACGACTTTATTCGGCTGAATGCCAGCAGTCCATACAATGGCATCACAGGCAACAGGCTCACCATGATTGTAGAGAATTTTATCTTCTACCCGTGTAATATTGGAATGACTGACAATTTCAACGCCATGGCTGTCAAACCAGTTTTCCACATAAATCCCTAATCTCTCTGGAAAAGCAGAAAGAATATGGCTTCCTCTGTCAAATAATTTAATGTGTAAGTCTGGACGGCTTTCGTGAAGTTCTGAGGCAATTTCTACGCCGCTTAATCCAGCTCCTACAATTCCAACCACTGATCCTGGTGTTAAGTTATTCAATTCTTGATAAGTAGCACGAGACTTTTCAATATTTTGGATGCTCAACGTATATTCCTCTGCCCCAGGGACATTATGGTACTTGTCTACACATCCTAATCCAATAATCAAGTCATCATAGGCAACAGTTTTGCCTTCTAGTAAATATACTTTTTTATTTTCAAGGTCAACAGAAGTAATTTCTCCAAATTGTATATCAAGTCTTGGATGCTCGGGATAAGACACCCTAACTTGCTGATCAGAGATCGTTCCAGCCGCTAAAGCATAATATTCCGTTTTTAAGCAATGATAAGGTATCCGGTCAATCAATGTAATCGATACATCTTCAGGCAGCTGATTCGGTAAAAAGCGAGCAAGGACTCTCATCCCACCATATCCTCCGCCAAGAATGACAAGTTTCTTCATTTAACATTCCCCTTTTTGTCCGTTCTGTTGTAAAAAGTTGCTTAAAAAGCAAATAAAAATCACCCTAATCCCATAGAAAGTATAACGAAACTAGTACAAAATCACAACCATTACAAGCTAAAACTTGACAAAAATCGCCAAAAAGTGATAATGTGAAAAATTTAAAGGTTTACCCATTTTTTTCTCTAAAAATGAAAAATATTGCGGAAATCAGTGAAAAAAGGTAGCATGAAAAAGGAATCAATATTTTTTAATAAAGAAAACATCGTTATTAAATATAGAAGTTTTACAATTAGAGGTGGTTGATATGATCAAGCCGATCATTGAGTTTTGCGTAAGTAATTTAGCGAGCGGATCTCAAAAAGCGTTGGAAATATTGGAGAAGGATTATGACTTAGATGTAATTGAATATGGATGCCTAGGCTATTGCGGAAAATGCGCATCCACATTATTTGCACTCGTCAATGGGGAAGTTGTGACAGGAGAAACACCAGATGAGTTAGTACAAAATATATATGAATATTTGGAAGAAAATCCAATGTTTTAAGAGGATGACATTTTCTTGTCATCCTCTACTTTTTCGCTTATTTTTCCACTTTTTGGTGTTCACGCATCTCGTACCATCTTTCTCTAGCCATATCGACAATTCCAGATTCGATGGAGCGGTTTTGCTTTTCAATCACCTTCGAGAAGTATTTTATGGCTTCAGCTGATTGGTAAGTTCGTCTCGATAGTTCCCCAATCAAATAAAGAATTTTTACCTCAGATACTTGTGTTCCTTTAAAGTCATCTGTCATATACGACTGCAAATAGGTATTTGAAGCAAGCTTCAAAAATCGCTGTTCTTGTTCTTCGTTTTGTAAATTCCGGTAGAGCCAGGCAAGCCTCATATACAAACCAGCAATTGCAATTTGCTTCTCTTTTTTCAGTAGACCACAATATATGGCTAATTTATATGTTTTAATGGCATCATTTATTGTCCGCTTTTGACCAAAATCACGTGGGACCCATAGATCACATACTTTTACTTGGATGTCATCATTTGAACCAGGCGGAAAATAAGGGGAAAAATCACTTGAAGAAGAAAATCCGCAGTAAGGGCAAACTTCAGCATGATATAAAATGGGATTTGTCTCATCGGAGGTGTAATTTGGACAAAAATCTGTATCATAGCTTTTTACTTTTATAAACCTAGAACGCAATTTTTTACTAGTAAACGATTTCTTGCACATTTTGCATGTACACTTTTTGTCAAAGATGGGTTCAATTTCTGTCATTTTTTCGCCTCCTAGGAATTTCGACTCACTTCAATGAAAGTCATCTATTCCATTATAACTAAAATTATACTCAATCGCATGATAAAGGAACTATTTTTGTTTTTTTGAACTTTATTGGAGGAAATTGATTCATTCTCATTAGTTGAGGACACGAGCTCCTGTGTATATACTATATTAGAGAGGTTTTTTTCATCCATTGTTTATGGTCGTTTCTGTCTAGCAACGATTTTCTTAAAACAGTTGATTATTAAAGGAGGGGAATATGATGAGTGATGTTGTGATTTTAACTGAAGCAGCTGCTCTGCAAATAAAAGAAATGATGAAGGCGAACGAAGAGGAGAACGCTCTTCTAAGAGTTTCTGTCCAAGGTGGCGGCTGCAGTGGTTTATCGTACGGTATGGGATTTGCTCATGAAATAGAAGAAAATGATACCCAGCTGGAACAGTATGGGATAAAAATTCTTGTAAGCAAAGAGGATGCACCAATTCTTCAAGGAACGAAAGTCGATTATAAACAATCCATGATGGGCGGCGGGTTCACAATCGAGAATCCGAATGCTATCGCTTCATGTGGCTGCGGATCATCATTCCGAACGGCTGCAAACGCTGGAAAACCAGAGGAATGTTAATGAACAAAAGGGTACCTTAAGGGCACCCTTTTGTTTATTAAGTATGAATCAAGCTAGAGAACTGTCTAGCTCCATAAGGAACGCTTCGGCAGCATAATCATCGCACAAGTAAAAGCGCTAGCTTTTAGGAGGAGCGCCTACCCCCGACGTACAAGACGTACTAGTGCCGACAATGCGACTGGACAAGGAAGACTTCGTCAGCGATTCTTCGCACGAACAATCCGCTCTTTGATTGTTCCGAAGGCGCTTCCGCTTTTAGTCAAACATCGAGCTGCTGTGCATCGGTTGGATTTTTGCTTTTGGATCAATATAAGCCTTTGCATGATTGACGGCTGTTGGTGCTTCACCAAAGCCACAGGCAATAAGTTTTACTTTCCCATCATACGTACAAATATCTCCTGCTGCATAAATACCTGGGATGTTTGTTTCCATTTTAGAGTTCACAAGGATAGAGTTTTTCTCAATTTTTAATCCCCATTCTTTAATGGGACCAAGGGAAGAAACGAAGCCATAGTTACAAATAACAGCGTCCACATCAAGTGTTTCCTTTTCATTACTATTAACTCCTTCTAGGACAATTTGATTTATGCCTTTGTCGTCTCCGATCAATTCAACTGGGACAAATGGAGTTTTTATATTTACATGGGAATTATGGAGATTTTCAACGCTATGTTCGTGAGCACGGAATTTATCCCGGCGATGGACAATTGTCACCTTTTCAGCGATTGGCTCAAGCATTAAAGCCCAGTCTACAGCGGAGTCTCCGCCGCCAAATATAACGACGTTTTTGCCACCGAACTGATTTAAGTCATCAATAAAGTAATGAAGATTCTTTCTTTCATATTGGGCGGCACTTTCTAATTCTAGTCGGCGCGGTTGAAAGGCACCGTTTCCAGCTGTAATAATCACTGTTTTTGTATAATGGGTTTCTTTATTCGTTGTCAGTTTAAATATATCGTTATCCTGCTTTTCAAGCTTCTCTACTGACTGTTCCAGAGAGGTCGTAGGCGAAAATTTCGCCATTTGTTCTTTTAAATTTTGAATTAATTCTTGAGCACGGACTTTAGGAAATCCCGCAACATCATATATGTATTTCTCTGGGTACAGGGCAGATAATTGACCGCCAAGCTGTGGCAAGCTTTCAATAATTTTCACAGAAGCTTGTCTCAATCCACCGTAAAAAGCGGTGAACAGACCCGTTGGACCTCCGCCAATAATCGTTATATCATACACGTTTTGATCTTCTTTCACTGTATATCCCCCCAAAGTAAAATAGTCCTATATTTCTCTAATAATAACATAATTACGCTCAAAGTTCGTATTGTTGTCTATAAGATTATGAATAAATTAAAAATTCAATATATTTTAGTTGATATTAGATTTACCCGCAGTAGTCTGAAACTTCCAAACGAATTTTTCTACCGTATTTAGGCTTGAAATCCATTTTGAAAAGGAATAATATGATTGTAGGTATTATGTTAAGATTCTGTGACAATAGTTTAAATTTTTTTTGAAATGGTAAGTGAATTACATCACAATCTCTAAAGTGTGATGGGGATGACCATTTCCGTCCATACTATTAAGAAACTATTCATAAAGGTGGAAGATATACTTGAGAAAGCAAAAGATCGTAATATTAGGGGCAGGCTACGGTGGTTTAATGACTGCGACTCGTCTGCAAAAGGCCATCGGTGCTAATGAAGCTGATATTGTTTTAGTTAATAAAAATGATTATCACTACGAAACGACTTGGCTGCATGAAGCGTCAGCAGGAACTCTTCACCATGATCGCGTTCGTTATGATGTTAAATCAGTTATTGACCAGAACAAGATTGATTTTATTAAAGACACAGCCTTAGAAGTTAAAGCAGAAGAGAAAAAGGTTATTCTTTCCAACGGCGAAATTGATTATGATTATTTAGTCATCGCTCTTGGTGGGGAATCTGAGACATTTGGCATTAAAGGCTTAAAAGAGTATGCATTTGCAATTGCTAACGTAAACTCTGCCCGTCAAATTCGTGATCATATTGAATATCAATTTGCTACTTATAATACAGAAGCTGAGAAAAAAGATGAGCGCCTAACGATTGTCGTCGGCGGGGCTGGATTTACAGGCATCGAATTTCTTGGTGAACTAGGAAACCGTATTCCTGAGCTTTGCCATGAATATGATGTTGATTTCAAAAAAGTGAAAGTAATCTGTGTAGAAGCTGCGCCAATGGTTCTTCCGGGCTTTGATCCAGAACTTGTTGAGTATGCTGTTGCTCATCTGGAGAAAAAAGGCGTTGAATTCCGTATTGGCACAGCGATTAAAGAATGCACTCCAGATGGAATCCTCGTCGGAAAAGGCGATGATGAAGTAGAAGAAATAAAAGCAGGCACAGTTATCTGGGCTGCGGGTGTCCGCGGGAATTCTATTATAGAAAAGTCAGGCTTCGAAGCAATGCGCGGCCGCGTGAAAGTACAGCCGGACTTAAGAGCTCCAGGTCATGACAATATCTTTGTTATTGGAGATAGTTCTTTAGTGATCAACGAGGAAATTAACAGACCTTATCCTCCAACAGCCCAAATTGCTATGCAGCAAGGGGAAGCATGTGCAAGAAATCTTGTTAAGCTAATTCGCAATAAAACCGACCTTGAATCCTTTAATTTCGATAATAAAGGAACCGTATGTTCTTTAGGGGAACATGATGCAATCGGTGTAGCATTCGGCAAGAAAATAGTTGGATCCAAGGCGTCCTTCATGAAGAAAGTAATCGATAATAGATCGCTATTTTTAATTGGCGGACCATCACTAGTGATGAAAAAAGGAAAGTTTAATTTTTTATAAAAACGGTGAAATGAAAAGCTTGAGGAAATGATTCCTTAAGCTTTTCATTTTTAACGAAGTTAGGGGGATATCTATGAGCGAAAAAAGGGGAAAGGTTTGGTTAGCGGTTTCTGGTCTTGTCATCTCGCCAGATAATAAATGGCTTGTTGTAAAGAAGAAATACGGGGGGCTTAAAGGGAGCTGGTCCTTACCTGCAGGCTTTGTCGATTCGGGAGAAACAGCTGATGAGGCAGTCATTCGGGAGGTAGAAGAGGAAACAGGGATTAAATGCACGGTTAAGGGACTAATTGGGTTACGGACAGGAGTTATTAAAGAGGAAATTAGCGATAATATGATCATTTTCCTGCTTGAAGCTTTGCCTAGGCAGACGATTCAAGTGCAAGAGGGAGAGCTTTATGATGTTCAGTTTATTGATCCAACCGTGTTGGCTAAGGATGAAAATGCCTCAATTCTTCTTAAATACTTAGCGGAGCGTTCAGATACCTCTGAAAAACCGTTACTCGATGGAATCAATCCAGGAGACCAATTCGGCTATACAGCATATCGGTTATTCTTATAATGTTCTCATTGGGCAAATTTAACCAAATATATTAATTGACTCCCAAATACACATTCAGTACACTAAATATTGATGTTAAGGGGAGGAACGAAATCAATGCAGATGACTATTTTCGTATTGCCAATTTCCATGTTACTGTTTTTTGTGTTATTTTTTGGAATTGGATTTATTTTAAATATGCTGCTAAGAATGTCATGGATTATGGCAATTATTTATCCCATTGTGGCATTATTGATTATTGATAAGGTGCGTTTTATTGAATATTTCCAAAATACGAAGGAATCATTTATAAGCTTAAGAAATGAACTATCTCAGCTCGCAGCTGCGGATGTGCTGATTTTAAGCAGTGGGATGGCTGGGGCTATTGTCGCGGGTATCACGATCAAAATTCTTCGCAACAAAGGATATCAAATGTTTTAATATTGTCTGTTTATAAAAAATCTTCGAATCTCTGCTGATAGCGGGGATTTTTTTGTTTAGATCCAACACTTTTGTTCTATTTACCACTAGGTTACTTGCGGATGTTGTAAGGACAAAAGCAGACCTCGAAAATCCAAATCGCCAGCAACAGGGGGAGTTTTTAGCTTCTGATGTACTAAAAGTTTTGTTAATTGAATTTTCCAAAAAACTCTTGATATATAAGGGTTTTTTCGTTTTTATGGAGCCTGGCACTGTCTTTTCATTTTTTATTTTTTACCCTTCTATGAATAATCTCATGAATGATGGGAAATGAATATTCTTGGGAGGAGTGAAAAATTAAATGTATAGACTAAAAAATTGGACAAGACGAATAATCATGTCAACATTATTTTTAGCTGCGATACTTACAACCTTTCATTCAATTTCTGGAGTGGAGGCTAAATCAATTGTAAATTATTTTAATAGCGATGATTTACGCCAAAGTAAGAATTCAGATGACCATCCATTAAAACACGCATTTAAAACAGTTGGAGTCGCTTATAAGTATTTGAAGCAGATTACTAATTTAGATTTGAAAATATCGTCAAGTGAAGCCGTTTCTGGAACACCGCCAACATTGGAGGAGTCGATTGACTGGTCGCAATATCCTGTGAAGCAGGTGACAGCGACAGGCTATACGGCCTTTTATGAATCAACTGGGAAACATCCCGGTCACCCTAGCTTCGGTATTACATATTCGGGTGTGAAAGTGAAAAGAGATTTATATTCAACTGTAGCGGCCGATTTAAATGTATTCCCAATTGGAACGATTCTCTTTGTTCCCGGATATGGATATGGGGTCGTTGCAGATAAAGGCGGCGCGATCAAAGGGAATAAAGTAGATCTATACTATGAAACAGTAGATGATGTTTATAATCAATGGGGAAAGAGAACCCTCGATGTTTATATTGTGGAAATGGGAGACGGCTCCCTTACAGAGGAAGAACTGCATGCTTTAAATGAAAATGAGTCGATGCAGGTTTTCCGCCAGCAATATATTAAATCCGAGCGTAAATAAGAAAAGCGGAAGTTTAAGGGAATAAAAAATGGGCAATCTCAAACTTTGAAATTGCCCATTTTTATTTACGTAATAGACGAGTATGCTTCTGGATGAATAAGCTTTGCGAGTCTAATTGCCCCTTCAATTAATCGGGGAGAAGGCCTGCAGTAGAGCTCTTCCTCAAGTACAAAAATATGCTTGTTTTTTACTGCATCCAATTGCCCCCAATTTGGCCTCTTGAGGACAATATCCGGATTCACCTTTTCCTTTCTGACGCCAACCCAAGCGAGGCAAATATAATCAGGATCCCTGTGATAAACATCTTCCCAATCTGTTTGCACGCTTGCCAGCTCAACATCTTTAAACAGGTTACTAGACCCGGCAAGCTCGCTAATTTCGGTAAGCCAATTAACTTGGCCAGGAGTGAATACAGGTTTCGGCCACCATTCCCAGTATAGGGATGGCTTATTTTCTATTTTAGCAGCGATCCTTTTCAAGCAATCGATTTTTTGGCGAAAATCCGCTGCTGCTTTTTGTCCAGCATCTGGATGCTCTAAAGCCTTCGCAGCTGTTATCAAATCATTCTCAATATCTGAAAGGCTTTGTGGATTCAAGACGATGTGAGGTATTTTTCTTTCCACTAATTCTTCAATATTTTTTTCCATCCCTGGAACACTTAATGAAGCTAGCACTAAATCAGGTTTCAATTCTTCTACTTTGTCCATATTGATTGATAAGTCTGGTCCAAGCCGAGGAAGATGTTTAATTGGTTCTGGCCAATCAGAATAATCATCCACTCCAACGAGAAGATGGGTAAGCTTCAAATACTCCATTAGCTCGGTATTGCTTGGACATATAGAGATAACTCTCAATGATTTCACACCTTTTTTTAGAAGTGTTCAAAAAGTGCGGGAAAAATTCCTCGAAAAAGAAAAGCGCTTTTTCTTCGTGTGAGGAGAATGCACCGAAGCGACCAGCTAGCGTTCCGGTGCTCGAAGGCTGCGCTTCCTTGAACATTTCGGCTCTTTTTGTCCTTCTTTTTGAACCTACACTTTAAATACCTCGTTATAATGAAATAAGAAAATGCAGAAAAAGAGTTAAAAGAATGCCAGTTAAGCCGCCGAAGAATACTTCAATCGGTTTATGACCAAGCAATTCCTTTAGTTCTTTCCTTTTTTCTTCGTCGGCTTTTTTCTGCCACACCTTTGCCTCTTCAACAAAGCGATTGAAATCGGCCACTAATTGATTCAAAACAATCGCTTGTTCACCAGCCTGCCTACGGACTCCTGTGGCGTCAAACATAGTGATAATAGCGAAAACCGCAGACACTGCAAACACGGCCGAATTTAAGCCCGTTTCTAAGGCAACCCCGGTTGACAGGGCCGTAACCGCCGCCGAATGTGAACTTGGCATCCCGCCCGTACTCGTAAGGAGAGCCCAATTTAATTTTCTTGTAGCGATAAAATGAATCGGGACTTTTACAAACTGTGCAAAGAAGATCGCCGCAATGGCTGACCAAAGAGGAAAATTCATAAATAATTCCATTGTTTACCCACCTTTATTAAAACAAAAGGCATTGTTCGTCATCCTGCTGTATTTATGGACTGCTTTTTTACAAAGATTCCGAAATTTCTCCGCAGAATTAATCCCTTTTGTTAAAATGATAATAATAAATTCATAATAGTGCAACGGTTTTTGGGAAAATTGTGGGACATGGGGACAGGTCCCTCGTCCCAGCTATAGAACAAAGAACCTATCCCTATATCCCGTTTGAGAGGAGTGATTGAAATGGAGGAATATCCACTCGAGTATTATGAGTTTTTTATTAAATTCAATGAAGGGGATTATTACACATGCCATGATCTACTCGAGGAAATGTGGATGACTGATAAAGGTAATTTATTTTTCAAAGGGCTATTGCAAATGAGTGTGGCGATTTATCATTACGATTATGGGAATGTTAAAGGTGCACGATTAATGATGCGGGCGGCCCATGATTATTTACAAGCGTACCGGCCGAAGCATTGGGGCATTGACCTTGAATATGTGTATCCATTTATCGAAGAATGTCTCACACTTTTTCCAAAGGATATTGACCGTGTCCCATTTGAAGAGGTAGGAAGCCTTCCGAAACTGCCGGAATTATTCTTATTTTTAAATGATTAGATAGTCGAAATAATTGGCTTTTTTCGATATAATGAGAGCATTAAATATGGGGGTGACCAAAATGTTTACAGTGAAAAAGGAATTAAACTTCGAGAATGACAATGAATGCTTGATTGTCGGGATTTTTGAAAGACCGAATAAATTTGACGGGGCTCTTGCGGAGCTGGATAAGAAATTCGACGGTCAATTAACGGAGCTAGTGAAAAACGGTGACCTTTCAGCTAAGAAAAAAGCAGTTTCAAAAGTACATACCTTTGGGAAAATTGGTGTAAAGCGATTATATGTTGTAGGGTTAGGTCGTGAAACAAACTATTCCTTTGAAGGATTGCGCGAAGCACTAGGGAAAACGTTTAAAGCTGTAAAAGGAGATAAACTCCAGAATGTGTCTGTGTTACTAACTTCATTTACTAACGAGAATGTTGATGAATTAGATGCTGCACATGCTATTAGTGAAGCGTTATCATTATCAACGTATACTTTTGCTGGCTATAAGCAAAAAGCAAATGACCCTGAAAAGTCGATTGAACAAGTATCGGTTTATGGAGATTTTTCTGATGAAAATGAAATTCAAGCAGCCTTAACTGTTGGTTATACATATGGAAAAGCGACGAACTCAGCTCGTACTCTCGTAAACCTTCCCGGGAATATGCTGACAGCGACAGATATGGCTAATTATGCACTAGAATTAGCAGGAAAATATAAATTTGAAGCCGAAATTCTTGAGAAGGAAGACATGCTAAAGCTTGGCATGGGTGCTTTATTAGCGGTCAACCAAGGCTCTGTTGAACCGCCAAAAATGATTGTCCTTAAATATCAGGGCAAAGAGGAATGGACAGACGTTATTGGTCTAGTAGGCAAAGGGATTACGTTTGATACTGGGGGTTATTCCATTAAGCCAAAAGACGGCATTGTCGGCATGAAAGCGGATATGGGCGGAGCGGCAGCTGTTCTTGGCGCTATGGAAATCATCGGCGAGCTTAGACCGGAACAAAACGTTGTTGCCGTTATCCCTTCAACTGACAATATGATCAGCGGAAATGCCCTAAAGCCGGATGACGTCATCACATCTATGAGCGGAAAAACTATCGAAGTGCTGAATACAGACGCAGAAGGGCGTTTAGCTTTAGCTGACGCTGTCACGTATGCAAAGCATCATGGCGCTAATTATATTGTGGATGTTGCGACATTGACTGGCGGCGTCATCATTGCACTTGGAAATGACACAACAGGTGCTCTTACAAACAACGAAGCTTTATGGGAGCAGGTTCTTGAAGCATCTTATGAGGCTGGTGAACCAATCTGGCGCTTGCCGCTTTTCGAAAAAGATATCCAAAGAGTAAGAAGCAGCAAAATTGCCGATTTAAACAATTCTCCTGGACGAGAAGGACACGCGATCATGGGCGGTGCGTTTGTTGGTGAATTTGCTGAAGGTACACCTTGGGTGCATCTCGACATTGCCGGAACAGCGACAACCCGCAAAGATCATGATCTTGGCCCAGGAGGAGCAACAGGGGCAATGGTTCGCACACTTGCATTATTAGTTGAAAGATTTGAAACTGACGAGAAATAATACAAAAAGCAGCTTCTGTGAGTGAGTAGAGGCTGCTTTTTTTGAAGCTTTATTTAGCCATTTGTGTGCATGTAAACGGGGTTTATTCAGTACGAAATAAGCGATAACTTGTGCGTATATGGCCGAAGTACATCACACGCCCTAAAAACCGAACAGTGATGTAAGAATGTTTTTCTTTTTAATTTTCTGCACCGGCTTCTCCGTGTCAAATACTAATAAATTATCTGCAGGGAGTTCTTTTTTTGATCCGTTTTGTTTGCTCTCCAATTTTTCAATCCGTTCAGTTAAGCTTTTCACTTCAGCTTGAAGCTCTTCAATTTCACGGCGATGCTGAAGGAGCTGATAAGAAACGACATCATCTGCTTTACCATTTAATTTTTTCTCTAGCATTTCGATCTTCTCTAATAACTTTTCCGTCACATTATCATCAATACTTACGATTGTTTTAAGCGTACCTTTTCTCGTTTTTCCTTCATGCACAGTTACATCCTGCAAAATGATCCCTTTGCTAAGCTGATCTTGCACTTGTTTAAGTAATTCAATATCCCCCTCCTTAAATAAATAGTGACCAAGCTCATTCCGTTCCATTTGGAGCCCCAGCTGCCTTACCCAACGCTGTATGGTGCTTGGCGACACACCCAACAACTTTGCAACAGCACTTGTATTCAAACTGATCCCCTCCTATTGTCCTTTGTTTGTTCCGAAGGCACTTCCGCTTTTCTCAGTTAAGGATTGAATTCAATTTTAAAATTAAAAGTCCTTCCCATGTGACAAAACTAGTTTTCATTCGGCAAAGAAAGTGGATATGCAACAAGTTCTGTAAATGTTAGTTTAATAAAATTTTATATAGGCAAAAAAGAAGTTTTTAAGCGGGAGTTATCTGAAAACTACAAAAAATGACAAAGTTTTCGCAAATGCTGGAATGATTGTGACGAATCTATTATAATTAGGGTGGTTATAATTTTTAGAATGTTAGGAAAGGGGAATATTTTCATGATTATTGGGGTACCTAAAGAAATAAAAAACAATGAAAACCGTGTAGCTGCAACACCAGCTAGTGTATATACACTTGTTAAAGCAGGCCATCAAGTTTTAGTGGAATCTGGCGCAGGTCTTGGAAGCGGATTCACGAACGAAGACTATAAAGAGGTTGGAGCAGAAATCGTTCCTACAGCTGCAGAAGCATGGACTGCAGAAATGGTTATGAAGGTGAAGGAACCACTTGAGCCAGAATTTAAATATTTCCGTAAAGGATTAATTTTATTCACATATTTACACTTAGCTGCTGAGTCTGCATTAACGAAAGCATTAACAGAAACAGGAGTAACAGCAATTGCTTACGAAACAGTAGAAGTGAATCGCACTCTTCCATTATTGACACCAATGAGTGAAGTGGCTGGACGTATGGCTACGCAAATTGGTGCGCAATTCCTGCAAAAAACGAATGGCGGGAAAGGGGTTCTCCTTGCAGGCGTTCCAGGCGTTTCACGTGGCAAAGTAACGATTGTCGGCGGTGGAGTAGTTGGAATCAATGCGGCGAAAATGGCTATTGGACTTGGTGCACAAGTAACAATTATTGACTTAAGCCCTGAGCGTCTTCGCCAATTAGACGATATTTTTGGCAACAGCATCCAAACTTTAATGTCTAACCCATTCAACATTGCTCAAGCTGTTAAAGAAAGTGATTTAGTTATAGGTGCTGTTCTTATCCCAGGTTCAAAAGCTCCGAAGCTAGTAACTGAAGAAATGGTTAAAGAAATGGCTCCTGGTTCAGTTGTTATCGACGTGGCAGTTGACCAAGGCGGTATTTTCGAAACGGTTGACCATATTACAACACATGATAACCCAACTTATGAGAAGCATGGCGTTGTTCACTACGCTGTCGCAAACATGCCTGGTGCTGTTCCAAGAACATCAACCATTGCACTTACAAACGTAACAATCAACTATGCGTTACAAATTGCAAATAAAGGCGTTAAGAAAGCAGTTGAAGACAACGCAGCATTAAAGCTTGGCGTAAACGTTCTAAATGGACATGTTACTTATCAAGCAGTGGCTAGAGACCTTGGCTACGACTATGTGTCTGTTGACCAAGCATTCGAAAACTAATCGATTTGACTTTCGATTTAGGTTTTTATATAATTTCCAAAAATAGTGAAAAACATTGATGGGGATTAGTAAAGTGGATCTCGGTTATTTTAGAGAGGAAGCTGATTGCTGAAAGGCTTCCATAAACGGACACTTGAACCTGCCTCTAAGTTCTCTATCGGATAAAGTGAAACTTCAATCAGTGGGGGGGGGTTCCCATCCCTACTGATTGTTAGTTGAACCAATCGGGCATTTATGGGCAGTTGATCCCCCACTTATTCTTCATTGTTTATACTCGAATCCTTGAAGAGGTGGGGGTCTTACTGCCCGTTAATCTGCGATAATTTTTTGAAGATACGAGCGGGTGCATATCCGTTATCATGATTTCTGAGTGTAAAGCTATGCTTTAAATTAGGGTGGTACCGCCATGCTTTGGTCCCTAATTTGGAGCATGGCTTTTTTAAATTTAGGCTATGTTAGATCTATAGATGATACTGCCACTTAGTTGATTACGCGGAAGGCGCGAAATTCCTGCGGAAAAGCGAGTGCCTGCAGCGGAAATCAACAGGTTTAACACAGCCTAAATAAAAATAATAATTGAGGTGTTAACAATGGCAAAAGAGTTTGTTAAAGACATAACGGCAATGGATGATGATTTTGCCCAATGGTACACAGATGTTGTCACGAAGGCAGATTTAATTGACTATTCAAGTGTTCGTGGTTCTATGATCATCCGTCCGTACGGCTATGCATTATGGGAGAATATTAAGAATGAACTGGATCAGCGTATTAAAGATACTGGTCATGAAAATGTATATATGCCGTTATTTATTCCGGAAAGCCTGCTACAAAAGGAAAAGGATCATATTGAAGGGTTTGCTCCAGAAGTAGCATGGGTGACACACGGAGGTTCAGAGGAGTTGGCAGAGCGTTTATGTGTACGCCCAACATCTGAAGTACTTTTCTGTGAGCATTATAAAAATATTATTCACTCCTATCGTGATCTGCCAAAGCTTTATAATCAATGGGCAAATGTCGTGAGATGGGAAAAAACGACAAGACCGTTTCTCCGCACATTAGAGTTTCTATGGCAAGAGGGTCATACATGCCATGCGACTGATGAAGAGGCACATGAGGAAACGAAACAAATGCTCGAGGTTTATGCGGATGTTTGCGAAAATGTTCTGGCGATTCCAGTTGTAAAAGGCAAAAAAACCGATAAGGAAAAGTTTGCTGGTGCGAAGTTTACTTATACAATTGAAAGCTTAATGCATGATGGAAAAGCACTGCAATCTGGAACATCACATCACTTAGGAGATGGGTTTGCAAAAGCCTTTGGCATTCAGTATTTAGATAAAGATGGGCAGCAACAATATGTACAGCAAACATCATGGGGATTCACGACTCGTATCATTGGAGCGATGATCATGGTTCACGGCGATGATAGAGGACTCGTCATTCCGCCAAAAGCGGCCCCGACTCAGGTGATGATTATTCCAATTGCTCAGCATAAAGAAGGTGTTCTTGATTTTGCCTATGATTTAAAAGAGAAGCTTTCTGCTTTTGCACGAGTAGGAATTGATGCAAGCGATAAAAAGCCAGGCTGGAAATTTAATGAGCATGAAATGAAGGGTGTTCCTCTTCGTCTTGAGGTTGGACCGAAGGATATTGAGAATAACCAAGTCGTTTTAGCAAGACGCGATACAGGAGAAAAGATCATTGTCAGCATGATTGAATTAGAATCTAAATTGACTGAGGTTTTAGATGATATACAGCGGAACTTATTCGAAAGAGCGAAAGAGCTCCGAGAGCAGAAAACATACAAAGCTACTTCTTTTGATGAATTGAATGAAATCTTTACAAACAAAACAGGCTTCGTAAAAGCGATGTGGTGCGGAGATCAAAGCTGCGAAGACAAAGTGAAAGAAGAAACAGGTGCTACTTCAAGATGTATTCCATTTGAACAAGAAGCCATTTCAAATGAATGTGTCTGCTGCGGGCGTGAAGCCAACCAGCTAGTTTATTGGGCAAAAGCTTATTGAGTGGTTCATAGAACGCGAAAAGTGTTGGAGAACGCAGAAACGGTTATCATGAACCGTTCATGGAACGTGAATACTGGCAATGCCCGCCGAAACGGTCGTCATGAATCGTTCATAGAGCGCAAATAATGGGAGAACACGCTAAAACGATTATCATGGGACCGTTATAGCTTTCAAAAAGTCAAATCCTCCTAATTGAGCCCACTCAAAATCACGAAAATTGCATATTAAGTAGTGTAGGCATAAATATTAGGAGGTTACCCAAAAATGTATTACCTTAGAGGAAGACCAAATTATTATAGAGGAGACGAACGGTTCCTAGGCTTTTTATTTGGCGCCCCATTTGTTGGAGGTCTTCTAGGTGGATTAATTGGAGGAGGAATAGCTGGTTTTGGAACAGCTGCTCTCCTGGCTAATCGACCATATCCTTATCCTTATCCGGTACCTTATCCGGTATTTCCCCCTTATGGGTACGGCCAATATCCACCAGGCAATGGCTTCGGATATCCTTATTATTAAAAGATACATGATAAAAAGCTCTCTACATAATGAGAGCTTTTTTCGTCTTGTCTAGCTCCACTAGGAACGCTTCGGCAGCATAATCATCGCACGAGTAAAAGCGCTAGCTTTTAGGAGGAGCACCTACCCCGACGTACAGGACGTTGCGGTTTTTAGTCGATGTTCATCTATCAAGGCGCTTCTGCATTTCTATTTTCAATATCCATATCGCATACTATTCCATCTTATGTTAAGTGTTAAGCCACAGCAGCCTTGTAATTGAGCAGCTGATTCAAAGTGTAAAATTAATCCATCTGGCGTAAAGTGAACTTTAGGAATATGTGTAATTCCTGTTGATTTAATCATAGAATTAATTTTACTATTTTGCGATGCTTGGGCTGCATTCATCAATTCAAAGGAAAAATTTCTGTCAGCAGCCATTTTCTCTATTAATCGACTAGCATCCTTCACAATCCTCTCCATCTCTTTTGCTGATTTCATAAAGGAACCAGGATTTACAGAAGGATATACCCGATTGACTGCCGTATGTTCGTTAGCATTATTGGGAGTGAAGGACGCTTGCATATAAGGAAATGTATGCCCGTAAGTAAAATGGGGTGTCATTTATCTGATCCCCTTTCTTTTTAATTCTATATATGCAATGGAAGCTTTTCCTGTGTTTCATTCAGGATTATAATAGATGGAAGTGCTGTTATATTATAGGTGATAGGGGAGAGTTAAATTGAATTTGAAAAATACACTCATTGATGCGTTAGGGATGGAAATTGTCTCGCTTGAAAAAGGAAAGGTAGTTGCGACAATGCCTGTTGATGGGCGAACACGGCAGCCATTTGGTGTGCTGCATGGCGGTGCCTCTGTTGCGCT
Organism: Cytobacillus depressus; assembly: GCF_008923245.1. GTDB lineage: Bacteria > Bacillota > Bacilli > Bacillales > Cytobacillaceae > Cytobacillus > Cytobacillus depressus. The sequence goes on along the minus strand of NZ_WBOS01000005.1, from coordinate 79,867 downwards.
TGCAGAAACAGTTGCGAGTATTGGGGCATATGAGCTTGTCGATCAAGAAAAGGAATCCGTTTCTGGACTTGAAATTAATGCCAACCATATTAGAGCGAAGCGGGATGGAAAGGTTACGGCCATTGCCACCGTTCTCCACCATGGAAGAACGACGATGGTTTGGGATATTAAAATTGTCGACGAAGAAGACAAGCTGATTTGCGTTTCAAGATGTACAATGGCAGTTATCAAGAGAAAATAGAAAGGGGGACTGAATTCGAAAAATAAGTGAGTTCAGTCCTTTTTGTCCGAGAAACAGAATTTCCCTATACAGATACGAGTGGCTGAGAATGGAAAAAAATGATTAGCATCGACAAAAGTCTGATCGTATTATTATTGTCATTCATGAAATATATGGGGTAAACGAAGGGGGATATCAAAATATGAGTATAGTAAAAGCAACCTTAAATAACCTAGGATCCGTTGCAGAACTTTTTGATTTATACAGGATATTTTATAAGCAAAAGTCTGACATCGACGGCGCAAAGGATTTTATTAAAGAGAGATTAACCAGTGAAGATTCAGTTATTTTTATCGCTTTTGATGGGGGAAATCCTGTTGGCTTTGTTCAATTATATCCATCCTTTTCATCAGTCAGCATGAAACGATTATGGATTCTGAATGATCTATACGTAAAAGAAAGTGTACGCGGGAAAGGTTATGGTGAGAAATTAATAAAGCAAGCTATAAAATTTGCAAAGGATACAAAGGCTAAAGGGCTTCTTCTTGAAACAGCTGCAGATAATATCGATGCGCAAAAACTCTATGAAAAAGTTGGTTTTACCAAAGAAACTACATATTTTTACTTTTTTGCAATTTAATATTTACCATCACTATAAGGGAGAGATTTAGATGGGGGAAGATTGTTTTATTTGTAAAAAGCATAAGGGCGAGTTGCAAACATCTGGAACAGTCATCTACGAAGACGAATATCTGTATGTAGGACATATTGATAGTGAAGGAAAACCCAATTATTTAGGTCATCTTATGATAGATTTGAAGAGACATTTTCCTACTTTGGCAGAGTTAAATCCAGAAGAGGCAAAAGCTTTAGGAATGATGATGGCGAAAGTGAGTAAGGCGGTTAAAGAAACGGAAAACGCTGAGCATATTTATGCGGTTGTTTCTGGTAATGCCGTTCCACATTTGCATATGCACCTTGTAGCACGGTATCCTGACACTCCTGAACAATATTGGGGGCCGTTTGCGGTATATGATTCTCCGAATGCTCGAATGGGTGATAATAGTGAAGTTATAGAGTTATGTAATAGAATCAAGACTTTTCTAGAGACCAATTTATATGAGTAAGCATGGGGTAACCGAATTTAGTTGGGTTGGCAGCTCTTAGACGCACATCAAACGGCTGAAAGTGCAGAATTAGTGATCTCTACTTTTGAAATGTTGAAAGATGTTATAAGGAACCAGTTTGCTAAAACAATTAAAGAATCCTTTGAGAGAATAAGAGAATTAATATTAACAACACTGAATAGTCCTGCTTTCAAAGAGGCTTGTCAAACAATTGAAGGAGAGACCGCTTGTTTGTTTGTAGTGAGGAGAGGCAAGTTTCTTTGGTGGTTTTCGATTGGCGACTGTGCACTCTATCTTTTTCACCCAGAATTATCGGCTCTGAATGAATATCAGCAAAACCATAGAAGTTTCTATGAATGGGTTGGGCGAGTTAATACTTTTGATTTGCCTGTTCCGTGCTACAGCGAGGGAAGAAAAGAGCTGAGAAAAGGGAAAAACCATCTTCTTCTAACTACTGATGGACTCATTGAATGTCCTAATACTGATTTTGGAAATCCAAAAGAAATATGCAAACCGTTTGAAAGTTATTCAAATGACGATAGCGTAAGGAATTTGCTGGAGGAAATAAAAGAAAAAAATGTACGTGACAGTACAACGATCATATCCTGGTTCGTACATATTGAACCGGCTGCTACCTTACCTAGCGATGCTAACGGGTAAAAAAAGGATGACGTATTCACGCCATTAAGTAGCGGAAATTCGTCACCTTTTTTTTCTCTATTAAGTTAGAAGTTACCCGAAAATAAGAATCACAATAAAATAAGCTACCATTGTAATTAAACCTAGTGGAACACCGAAGCGGGCCCATTCTTTACTCGTAATGTTTAATTTTCCAGCGGAGATGATATTCGGAATATTCCCAGGGATCAGCATACCGCCGCTAATCATTAATCCTAGTAAAATAGCTCTGATCGTTGGCTCGTCCATTCTTGGGCTAATTTCTGCCGCGGCAAGTGTCGCGTTATCCAAAATAGCAGAAATCATATTGATCCAATATAGCACTAAATGGCTAAGTCCCAGTAAATATGTTTCAATGAATGGTTCGAACCCAGCACCGAGCAGAGTAAGACCCATGACGAAAAGGTAGATTTTCACTGTGCGAATAATAATTTCTTTATAGCTTTCCTTTTCAAGGGATGCTGTTAATCCTTCTTTCCCTTTTTTAGGGTTAATTAATACTGCTGATAGAATTCCGAAAATGACAACAGCGATAATAACATCGACGCCAATAAGCCTAAATAAATAGAAGAAATCCTCATTTAATTTGCTGATGGCGATCGTTGAAAGCGGTTCCCCGATAGGCGTTAATGCAGCACCAAGTCCGATAGAGAAACAGGCTAGTACAACGAGACGAACCTCTGACTTACGGTCAAGACGAATGACGCTTACAATTACGACTAGAACAATAGCTGCGATAATCGCAGTGATTACACTAGAAATTAATCCGAGTACGATCGTAACTAATGCCAAAAATAAGCGAAACGGCATCATATTGCTTAAGCCCAGAATCCCTTTTTCGATCGGGTTTTGGCACCATCTAAAGATTAAGCCGGCTAATAGAACAGCAAGTGTAATATGTATTGGGTCTTCAAGAGCTTTTAAAAATAATTCTCCATTAAGAACCTGGCTGATTGCCGCTGCTGCTAAGCCCATTATAAATAAGAAAGCTTCGAGGTTATGTTCTACCTTTTTCACTGTAAATGGTAGGAATAATACTAATATTAGAACAATTGTAAGTCCAAGTATCATTCTGTTTGTCAGTCCTTTCTATAAAAAATGCCTCTATGTAATAAATAAACCATGTGCAAAATAGACAGAAAATTTCACCTATGGTAAGTAACAGTTTATATTATAACATGAATATCGAAATTTTCTGCAAGGATTTTTAATATTCTTATATTAAAATATTTTTGCGTTGTCTTGATAAAGGAACGAAAAAAGGGTGAGACATTCTCACCCTTAGAGTTATTCCAATAAATTATAGTGAATAATTGTGCTTCTTCCTTTATTATGGAAAATCATAATAAACAGAGGAACTGTAATGATAAATGAAATAAGAAATAGCAACAGGATTTCGGAGGAAAGGGTGAGCTTTTTATGGACATCGTTTTTATAGTGATCAAAGAAGGTTTGGACTTCATCATTACCAAAGACTTGGCTAGAGGCTAGAAATTCTTTATTATCTAAGTCATAATAGTAAAATTCCGTTTTTTCAAAGAAAAATAGACGATCGCGAATAAGCTTAAATTCCACGAAAGCAATGGCAAGATTTGCTTGATATTCTTCAATGACTTCTTCATTTTCCTCAGTTTTCGGGTCATCTTTCTTCGTTACCTTCAAGACTGTTCCTTGAAAATTCGAGCCATCCATTATTTTCACTGAATCTTGATGATAATAGTGCACCGTGTCTCTTAATTGTTCTTCTAATGCCTTTAAAAGTTCATTTTTATTATTTTCATCCATGCCATTTGCTTGAATGTGAAAGGGCATGATCCAGCCGAAACATGCAAGAGCGAAGCAGACAGTTATTAAAAAACGCTTTTTCATACTTTTTTCAGACCCCCTTTTGATGAAATGAATCAATGAATTTAGTATTATATCTATGCGCAAATAAAAAGGATTATACAATTCGTATCAGCTTTTCCAGTAAATCACCTTTCATTATGAAACATTCAACTATTGTCTAACTAAAGGGGTTCCGTAATAATAAAGAAGTGAAAAAATTTAGGTTATGAAGCGAATGGAGAAAAAATGAAAAATACATATTTTACTAGCTATTTTCCGTTGCTTTCCATCATCCTGTTTAGCCTTTCCCTTTCGATCAGATTTGAAAAAGTGCTGATTGAATTTCTAAAAAACTCGGGAATCTACGTGGGAATGCTGGAGTTTTTTTCTGAAGGCGGAATCAAGCTGTCATTATTAATCTTATTAATGCTGTTGTTTTTTATGGTTTTTGCTGCTCTGAAGCTTATTGCGGATACGATCAATGAATTATCTCTTTTATTTTTTTCGAAGGATTCTGAAGGGGAAAGCTTGAAACAAATACGCGGCGGAGCCATTATCATTTGTATCGGAAGTGCTTTGTCTTTAGTAAGTATGAATAGCTTTATTGGAATTGGCATCATTTTTGCGGCAGCCATCATTATTTATTTTTTGTATTTTGTATATAAGGTGAGCTCATCCCTGTCTGCTCTTGGGCTGATTGGACTGATCTTTTTTCAAGTGTTCTTTTGGTCATCATTTATTTTAGGAATTTTGTACTTAGCGCTGAAGGTTTATAACAGTATTATTGCTAGCTTGCCAATATAAAAGTTAGGAATCGGCGAGTGTGCCGATTCCTATTTTTGACCTCTTAGTTTGACATGATTTCCTTCCAAATAAGCTGCTGTGGGGCTCTTGATTGTAAATACGCAATATTTTCAGGCCGATCCTTTCCTACCCAAACGCCAGTTGTATATTGATCAGTCAAGCCGATGAACCAGTAATCTTTATAGTCATTAGTTGTACCTGTTTTCCCGCCCGCATATCCCGATGACAATTTGGCCTTCCGTGCTGTCCCTGCTTGAACTGTTTTTCTCATCAGCTGATTGACTTTATCTGTTGTTTCCTTGCTCCAAACTTGAATGGGCTCATCGTTCCATTGATATAAAACCTCTCCCTTTAAATTTGTTACTTTTACGATGGCTCTTGCCTGCTGATAAAAACCGTCGTTTGCAAAAACTGTGTAGGCAGAGGTTAGCTCAAGAGGCGTCATGCCATAGGAAAATCCTCCGATTGCTGCTGGGAGGGTTTGATCGGATTTAGATACTTTACTAAATTTAAAGTTTGCTAGATCCTGAAACCCATTCGAAATGCCAATAGAATCTAATATTCTTACAGCGGGTGTATTATAAGAGTGGATAAAGGCTTGCTCAATAGTGACCATTCCATATGTTCCACCGCTATAATTTTGCGGGCAATAGCCATTTTTACAAAAGGTATTGGCGTTCACTTTACTCCCTAAAGAGCCTTTAGTCCGCTCGAAATAGGGTGCGTAAACAAGAAGCGGCTTAATAGCAGAGCCCGGCTGCCTGTATGCTTGATATCCCCTATTAAAATCATATTTCTTATATGCCTTTCCTCCGACAAGGGCGACGAGCTGATTGTTTGCATGATCAATAACAGCCGCTGCCCCCTCCACTTCACGTTCAGGTAAAAACTGCATGACTGCTCGTTTCGCTTTCTCTTGAATGGCGTTGTCTAAAGCTGTTTCAATGATGATACCTGACTCCAATACATCCTCAACCCGCTCTTTAAGCTTATCAATTTGTTCATTTTTTCCATTCTCCGATTTAGCCTCAGAGATTTTTTCAGTAAATCCCTCTTGCTGTCCAACTAAATCTTTTAGCTCGTCTTCAACATATGTAACGTAGTCAGGATATCGGTCGATTCGCTTTTTTACCTGAAGATGAATTGGTTCATTCTTGATGATTTGCGCTTCATTAGGCTGGAGGAGCTGATGGCTCATTAATTGGTCGATTAGTCGTTCCTGCCTTGCTTTCGTCTGGTCAAAATGCTTCATAGGATTATAAAGCGTTGGATTGTTAGGAATGGCAGCCAGAAATGCAAGCTCCGCATTAGAAAGTTCATGAGTTTGTTTTTGAAAATAAACTTGGGCTGCTGCTTCGATTCCATATGCGCCATTTTGAAAATAAATGGCATTAATGTATTGGGTAAGAATCTCTTCTTTTGTATATTTGCGTTCAATTTCATATGCATATAAGAGCTCACTAAGCTTCCGATTATACGATTTTTCATTGTTCAAATATAGGTTTCTTGCAAGCTGCTGGGTAATGGTGCTACCCCCTTGTTTAATATTGTCCGCATTCATATTAACCGCAAAAGCACGGCCAATCGATGGTAAATCAAACCCAGCATGATCGTAAAAATGCTGATCCTCCGAAACGATTAATAAATCTTTTAAAAAAGCGGGAATCTCATCTGGCTGAAGGTTTAATCTGTTTTGTCGCCGTTGAATTTCGGAAATGATGGCGCCATTTTTTGCTTTTATATAAGAGTTTTGCGGCAAGTTCATATTCTGGATGTTTATCTTTTCATCTAAAACAGTATGTAAGCTTTGAACATGAGTAACCTCTTTCCCAGCCGCATAAATAAGCAGTAGAAAGCTTGGTACTAAGACGGCAATGATGAAGTAACCTGTTAATATACGCAATGGTTTTACGTTCCTTTCTAGGCGCTGGCACTTTTTCTCAAAATCTATTTTATTAAAATTCCTTTAAAAATGAAATTACCCAGAAAAATTAAAAAATTCCATGTTATAATAAAAGGAAATGATGTACGTGAATTTTGAAAAGTAAAAAAAGTGATGTTTGAGTTAGAGTATTGCCTAGCTCCAGCGCATAGCCCCACGAGGTCATAAGCCAAACCCTTACGAAAGGAAAGAACACCTTTCGCAAGGATTCGTCTTATGCTTGTCGGGGCTGATCAGGGCGCTTACGCATTTCTAAGAAAGTAGGTGTAATGGTGGGGGAGGAGCACCGATACTTATTTATTGATTTTGAATTTACTATGCCTGAAAAGAGCGGACGATACAAAGGCTTTTATCCGGAAATTATTGAAGCAGGCATTGTTTCCGTGTCAAATGACCAAATCCGTGATAAATTTTCTTCCTATGTTACTCCAGTTCGATTCCCGATACTATCTGAACGCTGCAAATCATTCCTTCATATTTCGCAAGAACAAGTGGATCAAGGGATAACATTTCTAGAGCTGATCAAAAAAATGAAAGAATTGAGCGGAAATTATCCATGTACCATTATTACATGGGGAAATATGGATATGAAAGTGCTGCGCAATAATTGTCAGCAGGTCGGACTCCCATTTCCTTTTAAAGGAAAGGAGATTGATTTATCAATGGAATACAAAAGATTTTTCGGCGATCAGAATCAAACAGGATTATGGAAAGCGGTCCAGGAATACGGGAAAGAAGGCACAGGGAAACATCATCGCGCCTTAGATGATGCGATGACTACTTACAATATTTTCAGACTTGTAGAAAAGGATAAAAGGTATTTGGAAAAACCAGAACCGACGACCATTGGGGAGCGCGTGGATCTTTCAAAGCTTTTAAACAAATTCGCATAAAAAGCCAAATCGTTCATCAGTCGATTTGGCTTTTTATGTTGATTACAAGGTACTCCAGCTGATTATTGGAAATAATCTTTTTCAAGTGTTTCCGCATTTTTTAGACTTCTCATCGCCCATGCAGAGTGATCGTCCTTAAGCTCCTGTTTCATTTTCTCTAATGCTGCTTTTAACGAAGCTATATATTCCGGAATTTCGCCTTCAAATCGTTTAACCATTTGTTTTGGGACATTCGTTTGTTCTTTGTAAGCTAACGCGCGGCGTTCATGAAACATAGGCACATCGGCATTTTTAGGATTATGTAAATCACCTTGCATCGGATGTTTGCCAACCGCCAGCACACGGACTAAATAATGCTGTGGCCGAATATCTGTTACTTCCCCAATATACTTTCCTGTCTTATAAATAGCTGTTACTTGATCGCCTATTTTAATATCTGACATCAATTAATCTCCTTCCTGCAGAAATTCTTATATTATCTCATATTATCGCTTACCTAGTTGGAAAAACAAAGTGCAAAAAAGATATAAATCATGTAAGCTTAAGAAAGAAAATTGGAAAGAGATAATGGAGGAAGAAGAGAATGAAAATTAAATTATTTGCCCCATTACTTATCTTAATGCTTATTTTATCCGCATGTGGGACAAGCACGGGGAACGGTGATAAAACAGATGCCCCGGAAAACACGTCAGAAAATAAAAAAACAGAAAGCAAAAATACAAATGATAATAACAGTTCAGAATATCCACAATTAACAAATGAAGTTCAAGAGAATGAAAGATTAGTTGTAATGGAAACGTCCATGGGGACTATTAAAATTAAGCTTTTTCCACAATATGCACCAAAGGCTGTTGAAAACTTTATTACTCATAGTAAAGATGGATACTATGATGGAGTGACCTTCCACCGGGTGATGAATGAGTTTATGATTCAAGGCGGTGATCCTCTCGGAAATGGACAAGGTGGAGAAAGTATTTACGGTGCTCCTTTTGAAGATGAGTTTTCGAACAAGCTTTATAATCTTCGCGGTGCTTTGTCAATGGCTAACTCAGGTCCAAATACGAACGGTAGCCAATTTTTCATCGTTCAGAACAGCAAGATGGATGACGGATTAAAGGAGCAGATGGAGGAAGCAGGGTTTCCGGAAGAAATTATTAAAGCTTACGTTGATGGCGGCGCTCCATGGCTTGATTTTAAACATACTGTTTTCGGACAAGTGATCGAAGGCATGGATGTTGTGGATAAAATTGCAAGCGTCGAAACAGGGGAAGCGTATAAGCCGGTTAAAGATGTGATCATTAAAAAAATTAAAGTCCTTAAATAAGAAGATTCCTTCTTTTGGCTAATAGGAAAGTTTATATTTATTAATGTACTATAGTAATCTTGAAACTTAGAATAAATTTCTGCTAATAATATCGCATAAGTAAAACTAAGCATTCACCAAAAAGGACTTGGCGAACGCCGAGTTTTTCTAACGAAAAAGTTGGAACAGCCTGTTAATGCTGATATAATAACATATTGAACCACTGCTATATGCAGAAAGGATAGGATCATATGTTGGAATGGTATGTAATATCTTTGTTTTTATATTTCCCTCAAGATAAATCAGAGTATTTTCCAGCAGCGATTAGCTTTACGATCTTTTTCATTTTATGTGTGCTGACCTTCCGTTGGATTTTACGCGTTTCTAAACGTCAAACGATTAAGGCGAAAGAGCTCGAGGATCGCATTATGAATCAAGTGAATCAAACAGATGAGAAAATCTAGAATATGCAGACCAAAGGACCAAATCGACTGTTGATTTGGTCGTTTTTGTTTATGGGAGGTTACTTTGGGGATACTAAAGGGAGAAACTGTTTGATAGGAGATTTTTTACCATGAAAAAGGCTTGGTTGTTACTCCCTTTTCTTATCTTGACAGGGTGTACCGAAAAACAGATTAGAAATCTTGATGTTGAAATGTATAATTCGGCTGGGGATTCATTAGGTAAGATTCATTTAGAGGAACAGGCTAAAGGAGTTAAACTGAAGTTAGATTTAAAGGGATTGCCTCCAGGTGAGCATGCCATGCATATCCATGATAAAGGAAAATGCGAGGGCCCTGATTTCAAGTCGGCGGGCAATCATTTTAACCCAGATGAAAAGGAACATGGACTGCTTCATCCAAAGGGAGCCCATGCAGGTGACTTACCTAACCTTATCGTTAAGGAAGACGGTAAAGTAAAGTTGGATATTATGGCGCCGCAAGTCACGCTGAAAGAAGGTAAAAAAACATCATTAATATCAAAGGATGGGACTTCTATTGTCATCCATGAAGGGAAGGATGACGGAATGACGCAGCCTTCTGGGGATTCTGGCGATCGAATCGCCTGTGGAGCTATCTCTAAGGAAAAAAAGAAAAAGTAATAGGAAAAGACCTTTCTAAAAAAGGAAAGGTCTTCTTTAGCTGTTGAGAAGGGGATTGAAAATTTCGTATTTTTTCTTTATTCGTTATGCAAATGCCTTTTTCAATCTCTCTAAACCGTCTAGCAAAATTTCTCGTGGACAGGCGATATTCATGCGGACAAAGCCTTCCCCGCCAGTTCCATATTTCGTTCCCGGTTCTAATGCAAGCTTACCTTTATATAATAATCGTTCTTTTATTTCTTGATCGTCCAGTCCAAGCTCACGACAATCTAACCATAATAAATATGTTCCTTCTGGCTCCATCACCTTAATGGTAGGCACGTGTTCTTGAATGAAGGATTTCGCTGTTTGAACATTTTCATGAACATAAGTTAGCAGCTCATCAAGCCAATCTTCTCCGAATTGATAAGCGGCCTCCATGCCGATTGACCCAAAAGTTGGCAATCGAGAATAGCCTTGCTTATGCTGAACCTCTTCAAAAGCTCTTCGGAGTTTCTTATTCGCTGTAATGACAGCGGAGGCTTGAAGTCCGGCTAAGTTGAATGTTTTCGTAGGTGCCACACAGGTAATAACGATGTCGCTAAATTTATCATCTAATGCTGCTATTGGAATATGCTTATGTGGGCCGAAAACGAGATCCGAATGGATTTCATCCGAAAGAATGAGACAATTATATTGATAGCAAAGCTCACCCATTTTATGTAATTCCTCTTTTGACCATACTCGGCCGCCGGGGTTATGAGGATTGCATAAAAGGAATAATTTAACCCCTTCTTTCAACTTGTCTTCAAAATCATTGAAATCAATTTCAAATCGATTGTTTATTAGTTTTAGGGGAGAATTAACAAGCTCCCGATTATTTTGACTAATCATGCCGAAGAAAGGTGCGTAAACCGGTGATTGCAGCATAACCTTATCTCCTGGAGATGTAAACGCCTCAATCGCAGCAGCAATGGAAGGAACGACTCCGTGATTGTATAGCATCCAGTCAGTATCAATTGACCAGTTATGCTTTTTCTCAAGCCATTGCTTAATACTTTCGGCTGTAGAATCTGTTGTGAATGAATAACCATAAATCCCATGATTTACTCTTTCTTGAATCGCTTCTTTTACTTCAATTGGCGGCTCGAAATCCATATCGGCTACCCACATTGGTAAGACATCGCTCGTGCCAAATACCTCCTTCGTTAATTCCCATTTAACAGAAGAGGTGTTTTCGCGTTGAATGATTTGATCAAAGTTAAACTTCTTCATTTCTTTCCCCACCTTTTCATCTATATGTACTTTACTCTATAATAAAGGATAGGAGAAAAAAGTAAAATTAAAAGGTGATTACATGCAGGTTCAACAAATAAACTTACAGCTCGTCGATACAATAAACGAATGGGATCCTTTCCAAATCGGTGCCGGAAATTATGATACGGAAATTGCGGATATTGTTCAGGCAGTCCATGATTTATATGATCAAAACAAGCTTGCGAGGAAGATTCAGGCGATATTTGAATTTTCTTTTGAAAAGCTCATTCCACTTACCGAATGCAAAGAAGTGGCCGGCAGACTTCTTGCTATTAAAGACGGGGGAGCGTGCTCCATTTAAAGAAGGGTGACTATATTTCATAGTCACCCTTTGTCAGTAATAAATTCCTTTATATAATGAAATACTTCCTCTGGTCTTTCCTCTGGAATGAGATGTCCAGTTTCCTTTAAAACGATCAGCTTCGATTTTTTCAAATCCTTATGTAATTGTTTGCCTATTTCTAGCGGCACTACTTGGTCTTGCTCTCCCCAAATTAATAGGCAGGGCACTCGGAGCTCGTTTAAGATGTCTTTTGACAAATCGCCTTCCCGGTCTCGAATCAGCTTTGTTAAGGCAAAAAATATATCGTCTTTTAAAAAAGGAGCTAAATATCCTTCTTCCATTTCTTTATCAATAATGGATTGGTTGTAAACAACAAAGCGTAAATTATTTTCTAATCCTGAACGCTCGAGCCGCCGCTTTACGAAGCGATGGAATTGCGGCAGGCAGCTGGCAAGAATTAATAATGGTTTTGATTTTTTCATGTACCCAGAGCTGCAGAGAAGAATGACTCCTTGTACTAAATCTGGACGGATATTTGCTGTATTCAGGGCTATTTGACCGCCCATGGAATGACCAAGCAAAGTAATCTTAGTTAAATGCAAGCTTTCAACGAGCTGTATCACTGTGTTGGCAAGGTTTTCAAAAGAATATCGATATCGGCGCGATTTTCCGCTTTTTCCAAAAGGGGGCAGGTCAATAGAAATGACATTATACTCTTTTTGTAAAAAAGGAATAAGCCGCCGAAAGCTAAAGCTAGAGGAAAGAAAGCCGTGCATAAGAATGATGGTTTCTTTTGCGGATTGTTGGTGCAGATAGCTTTCGTAATAGATATCATTTCCGTTTATATGGACGTACTTTCCGTCATTTGCATTCTCCATTATAATCTCCTCATAAAACATTCTTATTTTCAATCATGCCGAAAAAACAAAAAAAGGACAACCCAGAGGATTGTCACTTCAAAAAGGGGGAATACTAGAAAGTCTTTACCCTCATCATGTCCACATTGCCTTCATTTTATACTTTAATCATTAGCGAATTAATCTTTCACGATCAAATTAAATAATAATACTCATATAGTGCAAAATAGAAGATAACTCCAACAAGCATAATAAAAGCTAATTATCTGGACGTATGAATTTGATTTACTTTTGAAAAAGCGCTTAAACTATGGTATAATTTTTAATTGCGAATAAATAGGATAAAATTAATAGAAATTAGGAGTGTTTTCATGTCTGAAAAAATCGAAGTAGGTAGCGTGATTAAAGGGAAGGTGACTGGAGTTCAGCATTATGGTGCATTTGTAGCCTTGAATGAAAATACTCAAGGGCTTGTCCATATTTCTGAGGTGACTCACGGTTTTGTAAAAGATATTAATGAACATCTTAAAGTTGGAGATGAAGTAGAAGTTAAAGTATTATCAGTTGATGAAGCATCAGGAAAAATTGGCTTATCCATCCGTGCAACACAGGAAGCACCAGCTGTTGCAGATGTGAAGGCTAAAAAGCCTCGTAAACGTCCAGCTGCTCCAATCCAAGTGGAAAACGATTCAGCACAAGGATTTAATACGCTAAAGGATAAACTGCAAGAGTGGATCGATCAGTCCCAACGTGATGACTTAATTAAAAAATAATGTACAAAATAGAAACCGAGCTGAAAGGCTCGGTTTCTATTTTTTTAGCTTCTGTTTTTAAGAATATATAAACATCTCTGTTCAAATAATAATCTCTGTTAAAAGATTTTTTAAGGAGGATGACAAGTGGGAGAACAAACACAAACATTATATGATAAAGTCGGTGGAGAAGAAGCCATTCAGAAAGTAGTCGACTATTTTTATTCTGAATTAGTTTTAAAGGATCCAACGGTTAATCAATTTTTTGAGAAAACCGATATGGAGAAGCAGCGCCGCCATCAGACGAAGTTTATTAGCTTTGCTTTAGGTGGACCTAAGCAGTATACAGGTGCATCGATGGCAAAAGCGCATCAAGGCATGAATTTACAGCCCGAACATTTCAATGCAATTGCCAAGCACCCACATGACGCCCTTGCTCATTTCGGTGTAGAGGAAAAGGATATTGACCAAGCTTTGAATAAAGTGAATACACTTAGAGACGATATTTTGTATCAATAAGTGAAACGGCTTAATTCCTTAAGGGGTAAGCAGTTTTTTACGTCTAGCTCCAGCACCTACCCCCGACGTACAGGATGTACTAGTGTCGACAATGCGATAGGACAAGGAAGACTTCGACAGCGACACATCGCACGATCAAAAGTGTAGCTTTTGGGAGGACGTCCCGTTTTTGTCGACCTCGAGGTTTCCTTGTCGGGGCTGACCAAGGCGCTTACGCATTTGGTCTAAAAATCTTCTTTTTTGATTTGATGCTTTTTAAGCCGATATTGAAGATTTTGCCTGCTCATGCAAAGAGATTTTGCAGCTTGAGTGATATTATAATTATGAAGCTTTAACACTTTTTCTAAATAGTTTCTTTCCGCTTTGTCCATGTACTCATCTAAAGCAAAAATTTCGTTATTATTGTTTACTTTACTCGGAGTTGCTGTTTTAAAGTCTTCTTGTTTAAACTGCGGCTTATTCCGGAAATGAATTGGCAAATGCAAATATCCGATATGATCCTCGAGAACTATTAAATTCATCGCCCCCTCTATGACATGCTCAAGCTCGCGGACATTCCCTGGCCAGTCATATTGTTCAAAGATGCTCAGCACTTCCTCGTTGATCCCTTTCACTCTCATACCAAATAAATGGTTATATTTTTCGATAAAGTAGTGAACAAGATCATGAATGTCTTTTTTTCGGTTTTTTAATGGGGGAATGAATAAAGACACGACACTTAGCCTGTAATACAAGTCTTTCCGGAGCTTCCCACTCGAAATGGCATCGATTGGGTCTTCATTAATCGTTGCGATAATCCGGACGTCTACTTTCCGATCCTTAGTATCACCGATTCGTCTTACCATTCTTTCCTGTAAAACACGCAGCAGCTTTGCCTGTAGAGCAGGGTTTAAAGAGTTGATTTCGTCAAGGAGCAAAGTTCCGCCTTCCGCTTGTTCGAAGAGACCAGGGCGTTCTACAGCCCCAGTAAAGGCACCTTTTTTTGTTCCGAATAGCAAGCCCTCAATTAAACTATCAGGGAGAGCGGCACAGTTTTGCGAAATGAAGGGCTTTGCCGATCGATTGCTCCCATTATGAATGCTCTGGGCAAATAATTCCTTTCCTGTACCTGTATCACCAATAATAAGAACAGATGAGCTTGTTCGAGTCGCTCTTTTGCTCGCCTCAATCACTTCTTGTAATTGCTCGCTGCTACCGATGATGCTGTCAAATGTGTAGCGGGTATTGCCTTTTTTATTCATATTCTCTCTAATGAGCTTTTCTAATTTCGTTACGTCACGGGCGATTTCCATGGCACCTATTCGAACGCCACCCTCATGTATAGGGAAGGTATTATTAATCGTCGTTATTTCTTGCCCTTTATTATTAAAATATGTTTGCTTCGCATTAATAATTTTTTCGCCGTGGGCCAATGCCTTCATGAGGGTGCTGTCTTCATTATTGTGGAAAGAGAATACATCTAACAAATCCTTGTCTAAGACATCTGAGAAATCCATTCCCTCGATTTCGGCCATTTTTTGATTATAAATAATTGTTTTACCTTCATGATTAACAACATGGACGCCGATATCTATTTCTTTCAGGATTTTTTGGAAAAATTTATCGATTAAATTGAAATCTATTTTGTTCATTAATCATGCTCCTTAATTCGTTCTACTCTAAGTGTAATGAAGGATATGGAAAGGTGCAATAAATTTTTGCTCTTAAATGGATTGAAAATGGATAATATAGCAAATAAATTTTGCGGGCTGATGATGAAAAAACAAGTAATGGCGCATTTTGTATAATTGGCATCATTCTTGCAAAGATATAGTTGGGTAACGATAAAAGAATTAAAGGGGGAAGGAATCATGGTACAACCGTACAAACATGAACCATTCACAAATTTTAAATTAGATGAGAACCGTGAGGCATATTTAACAGGTTTAAAAACAGTTGAAAGCTATTTAGGTCAAGACTACGATTTAGTCATCGGCGGAGAGCGCATCACTACTGAAGAAAAAATCGTTTCTTTCAACCCTGCTAATAAAGAAGAAGTGATCGGCCGCGTTTCAAAGGCAAACCAAGAATTAGCAGAAAAAGCAATGCAGGCGGCAGTTGAAGCATTCAAAACTTGGAGAAAAGTAAAACCAGAAACTCGTGCAGATGTTTTATTCAAAGCAGCTGCAATTATCCGTCGCCGCAAGCACGAATTCTCTGCTTTATTAACAAAAGAAGCAGGAAAGCCTTGGAATGAAGCAGATGCAGATACAGCGGAAGCAATTGATTTCTTAGAATACTATGCTCGTCAAATGCTGCGCATTAAAGATGGTGTGCCAGTAAACAGCCGTCCTAATGAGTTTAACCGTTATGACTATATTCCATTAGGAGTTGGAATCATTATTTCTCCATGGAACTTCCCATTAGCTATCATGGCTGGGACAACGGTTGCAGCAATCGTAACTGGAAACACTGTGCTATTAAAGCCAGCTTCTACAACGCCAATTGTGGCAGCGAAATTCGTAGAAGTAATGGATGAGGCAGGTCTTCCTGCAGGTGTCCTTAACTTCGTACCAGGAAGCGGTGCTGAAGTGGGCGACTATTTAGTTGACCATAAAGATACTCGTTTCATCAGCTTCACAGGTTCTCGCGATGTTGGTCTCCGTATTTTTGAACGTTCTTCAAAAATCAGCGAAGGCCAAATTTGGATGAAGCGTCTCATCGCAGAAATGGGCGGAAAAGATACGATTGTTGTTGATAAAGAAGCCGATCTTGAGCTAGCAGCTACTTCTATCGTTGCTTCTGCGTTCGGATTCTCTGGTCAAAAATGTTCAGCATGTTCTCGTGCAGTAGTTGTTGAGGATGTGTACGATCAAGTATTAAACCGTGTCGTTGAGTTAACAAATCAATTAACACAAGGCGATCCAACAGATCAAAACAATTACATGGCAACAGTGATTGACCAAAGTGCTTATAATAAAGTAATGAGCTATATCGAAATCGGTAAGCAGGAAGGGAAGCTAATGACAGGCGGAGAAGGAGACGATTCAAAAGGCTACTTCATTAAACCAACTGTATTTGCAGACCTTTCACCAGAAGCACGTCTCATGAAGGAAGAGATCTTCGGACCAGTTGTCGGCTTCACAAAAGCGAAAGACTTCGACAATGCAATCGAAATCGCAAACAACACAGAATACGGCTTAACAGGTGCGGTTATTACAAACAACCGCGAAAACATCCAAAAAGCCCGCGAAGATTTCCATGTTGGAAACCTATACTTCAACCGTGGCTGTACGGGTGCAATCGTAGGTTACCAGCCATTTGGAGGATTCAATATGTCGGGAACAGACTCCAAAGCAGGCGGCCCTGATTATTTATTACTTCATATGCAAGCAAAAACAACATCTGAAATGTTTTAAACTTTAAAGTATTACAGCTTCACGATACAATAAGAGGACAATCGAGATTAGGAGGAATGGATTCATGACTGCGATAAAAACAAACTCATTGATTGAACAAACTGAGAAATATGGTGCAAAGAACTATCATCCACTGCCAATCGTTATTTCAAAGGCTGAAGGTGTGTGGGTTGAAGATCCTGAGGGAAATAAATACATGGATATGCTTAGTGCATATTCTGCAGTAAACCAAGGGCATAGACACCCGAAAATTATTCAAGCATTAAAAGATCAAGCAGATCGTGTAACTTTAACATCACGTGCTTTCCATAATGATCAGCTCGGACCATGGTATGAAATGATTTGCAAGCTCACAAATAAAGAGATGGCTCTGCCAATGAACACGGGCGCTGAAGCGGTTGAAACGGCATTTAAAGCTGCTCGCCGTTGGGCATATGATGTGAAAGGTGTAGCTGAAAATCAAGCAGAAATTATCGCATGTATTGGCAACTTCCACGGCCGTACAATGACAGCAGTTTCTCTATCTTCAGAAGCAGAGTACAAGCGCGGATTCGGTCCAATGCTGCCAGGAATTAAATTAATTCCATACGGCGATCTTGAGGCATTAAAAGCGGCAATTACTGAAAATACAGCTGCATTTCTAATCGAGCCAATCCAAGGGGAAGCTGGGATCATCATCCCTGAAGAAGGCTTCATGAAAGCTGCATACGAAACATGTAAAGAAAACAATGTATTATTCATTGCTGATGAAATCCAAGCAGGACTTGCACGTACAGGTAAAATGTTTGCTTGTGAGTGGGAAGATGTGGACCCAGATATGTACATTCTAGGAAAAGCATTAGGTGGAGGAGTATTCCCAATCTCTTGCGTCGTTGCTAATAAAGATGTATTGGGCGTATTCAACCCAGGTTCTCACGGCTCAACATTCGGCGGAAATCCAATGGCATGTGCTGTATCGATCGCAGCAATTGATGTACTTGTAGAAGAAAATCTTGCTGAACGTTCTCTGAAGCTAGGCGAATACTTTGTCAATAAATTAAAAGAAATCAAAAACCCAATCATTAAAGACGTTCGCGGACGCGGATTATTTATCGGTGTTGAGCTTACAGAGCCAGCTCGTAAATATTGTGAAGCATTAAAAGAAGAAGGCTTATTATGTAAAGAAACACATGATACTGTTATTCGCTTTGCTCCGCCGCTTGTTATTACAGAGGAAGAACTGGATTGGGCAATTGAACGTATTAACAAAGTTTTAAGCTAAGAAAATCATGTGAAATCAATGAACATAGAAAACGAACATAAATATAAAAAATACTATTCTGTTGTTCGCTCCAATTAGAATAATATCTAAATCAAGATTATGTTCGTTTTCCGGTTCAATTCATCAAGTGTGAAAAAATCCTTGTGCCTAAGTGCAAGGATTTTTTTTATTCCAAAAAGGGCAAATTCTCGACATTTTTATTTCATACTTTAAAAAAAATGTCAATAAAACGAGATTAATATTGTCCTAATGTTTATTGATTAAAGATAGGCTTTTCGATAAAGTGGTAGAGAGATTAGCAATAAGAATAAAATGGGTTATTTTGAAAATACTTCTTGATTTGTATTCATTAACTTTTACTATAATTGGAGGATCAGACATGACATATGTTCGTTTTGATTACTCGAAAGCGCTACCCTTTTTCAAGGAACACGAGCTGACATATTTACAGGATGCTGTGAAGTTGGCCCATCATTCTTTGCATGAGTTTACAGGTCAAGGTAATGAATTTTTAGGCTGGCTGGATTATCCGGTACAGTATGATAAGGAAGAGTTTGAACGGATTAAACAAGCGGCTGCAAAGATTAAAAGCGATTCCGATGTTTTGCTTGTGATTGGAATTGGGGGGTCATATTTAGGAGCCCAGGCGGCAATTGAGATGCTTAATCATAGTTTTTACAATTCACTTTCAAAAGCGAAACGTGGTACACCGCAAATAATTTTTGCAGGCAATAATTTAAGCTCATCTTATATGAGCGATGTGATTGATTTTCTTGCGGATAAGGATTTTTCGATTAATGTCATTTCTAAATCAGGTACAACCACAGAGCCGGCCATTGCTTTTCGTATATTCCGCCAGCTTTTAGAAGACAAATATGGTGTAGAAGAAGCGCGTCAGCGAATTTATGCAACGACCGATAAAGAAAAGGGTGCGCTCAAAACGCTAGCAAATGATGAGGGTTATACAACCTTCGTCGTTCCAGATGAAATCGGGGGACGGTATTCCGTTTTAACTGCCGTAGGTCTATTGCCGATTGCTGTTAGCGGTGCTGATATTGGGGAAATGATGAAAGGAGCAGCAAGAGCTCATGAGGAGCTAGGCAGTTCAGAACTGCGGGAAAATGCTGCTTACCAATATGCAGCGGTACGCCATCTATTATATAACAAGGGCAAAACGATAGAAATGCTTGTTAGCTATGAGCCTTCTATGCAATCATTTGCTGACTGGTGGAAGCAGCTTTTCGGTGAAAGTGAAGGAAAGGATCAAAAAGGGATCTATCCAACGTCTGCCATTTTCTCTACAGATCTTCATTCTATTGGCCAATACTTACAAGAAGGCCGTCGCAATCTTTTTGAAACCGTATTGAAGGTGGAGAAGCCACGGCATGAGCTAATGGTTGAAAAGGCAGAAAATGACCTAGATGGCCTAAATTATTTGGCAGGCGATACGGTGGATTTTGTTAATCAGAAAGCTTGCCAAGGTACGATGCTTGCCCATACCGATGGCGGAGTGCCGAACTTAGTTTTATCCATTCCGCAATTAGATGCATTCACATTTGGCTATCTTGTTTATTTCTTTGAAAAGGCATGTGCCATGAGTGGCTACCTTTTAGGAGTCAATCCTTTCAACCAACCTGGTGTAGAGGCTTATAAAATTAATATGTTTGCCCTTCTAGGGAAACCAGGATTTGAAGAAAAGAAAGCTGAGCTGGAAAATCGGCTTACATAAATAAAAAGGAGTGTTTGCTATTAAGGCGAGCACTCCTTTTCTAATAAAACCTTTCCTTTTGGGAAAACTAAGCAAAAGAGTGGAAAGGGGTTATCGAAATGATTGAAATTCCTTCAGAGATAGACGGGAAAAGCTTTGATTTATACAAGCTTGAGCAAAAGCTTAAGCCGATTGGCTATGCGATCGGCGGGAATTGGGATTATGAAAAAGGGTATTTTGACTATAAGATTGATAATGAAGAGGGATATCAATTTTTGCGGGTTCCCTTTACGGCAATCGATGGGCAGCTCGATGAGAGAGGGTGCACAGTTCGACTTGGAAGACCGTTTCTGCTCTCGCACCTTTACGAGGACGGCCTAGATGACCATGCTCAATCAGCTGTTTTCTCGGGATCCTTTAATCAATTTTCCGAGCCGGTTGAAAAAGACGCTCATGTTTCGGACCAATATTTGAATCAAGGAAAATCACTCGTTAAAGAACTAGAGGCCGTGCTGTTATCTCCTTAATTCATAATGACAATCAATTGATCTTCAGTTTGAATGTGAAAAGGGTGAGGAGGGTTTAGTAAAGTCTTCTCCCCTCTTTTTACGCCTAAAAGTAAGATACCATCTTGAATGAATAATTGACTGAGTTCCATATAGGACATGTTCAATATATCGGGAGGTGCATCTTTGAATGTTAATTTTCGGTTATCAAGCTGCCTCAATAAATCTAAAAAGGAGGTGACGAGCTCATGAGAAGAGATACTATTAATCATGACAAAGCTCGTCAGAATATTTGTTTGGACAACCTCGTCAGCACCCGCTCTTTTTGCATTGGCTACTTGCTCGGAAGTCAAAATTTCAACAATACAGGGAACATCCTGTTTAAGCCCCTTCACTGCAAGCAATGTTAATATTGAGCCCATATCTGCTTGCAGCTCGCCTTTATTTGGATCAGCTGTAATAATAACCTTGCTCGCTTCGTAAACATTCGCTTTAATCAATACCTCATCAAGATTCGAACGGCCTTGAATAAAGTGGACATTCTTATTCGGCAATGGATTTTTATCAAGAGACTCATCAATTAAAGTAAAGGTAAGTGCTTTATTATTATTACATACGGAATGAAGAACTTCACGGGATCGTTCATTCCAGCCTATAATGATAATATGATTTTTTCCTTTGAAAGCGATTCTCCCCTCAAGAAAATCATTTTGTTTCGTCACCGCAATGGTAGCTAAAGTCACAAAATAGGAGGCTAAAAAACCAGCTCCGACCATGATTAAGGCGATTCCTGACAGCCTCCCCAAAACGGTTTTCGGTGCAAAGTCTCCGTATCCAACAGTTGCAGCTGTCACAACCGCCCACCAAACCCCTTCGAAAACGGTGGTGAATTGTTCTGGCTCCAATAAATGTACAATTGAACCGAACGCAAAAATTAGCGAAACAGAAATAATTAAGACGCGAAACACAAGCGGTAACCGAGCAAAGCTAGTAAAAAAATGAAATGGCAAATACGACAACCCCTATAAAAAGAATCTTTACCGCAGATTAACGGGCTGTAAGACCCGCGCTTGAAGAATGTAAAAGGATCCAATCGTTCTAAATGGGGGACTAACAGCAGCCCGTTAAGGCCCACCAATGATTGAAGTTTCACTTTATTCATTATGGACGAGTTTAAAGGTTTTCATAAATGCATTTCATTGAAAACACAAAAAGGACTAGATTACTCTAGCCCGATCAGTGAAATAATATATCGCGATTAGCTTGCAGGATAACCTACACAGTTGTTCGTTTTATTTATAGAAAAATGTAAAAGATGAAGATAAATTAAGCGATCCAGCTTTTGGCTTTGTTTTATCGTTTCTAGACTATTTAGTCCAGTTTTTTGGGCAGTTTGGATCATTTCATCTCTCGTTTTATTTATCCTTCTGAGTAATAATTGTTCCATGGAATACTTGTTCATCCTTATCTTCTCCTACTAGTAAAATTCAAGTATATTCACTATTATAGGAGATATTTCGCATTCTGAAATAGATTCGACAAAGGTTCTAAGAATAAGACAATATACTCCACTTTTTCTCAATAATCGCTACATAACACCTGAGTCGAAGGTCCCTGTTTGATTAAGCCTTAGCATATTGAATAACAGCTGCTTCTAAAACATCAATGCCAAGTAAGATGTCATCTAAGTCTGTAAATTCATCAGGGTGATGGCTTAGTCCATCCACAGATGGCACAAAGATGAGCCCAACAGGCCCTAATCTTGTCATGTTCATCGCATCATGACCCGCGCCGCTTTGCATAATTTCATAGCTCAACTCTTTCTTTTCACAAATATCTTCAATTCCTTCGATTAACTCCTGTGAAAGTAAGACAGGCACTTCTAAACTAATGACGTTACTATCAATTTCAAGATGCCTTTTTTCCTTTACTTTTGCAATGGTTTCATAAACATGATTTAAGACCCGATTTCTTGATTCAGTTGATGTCGAGCGGATATCAATCTTAAGCTCAACCTCACCTGGAACAACATTCATTGCCCCAGAAGGTATATCCAAAACGCCGACAGTCCCAACTGTTCCAAAGTCTTGCTCAAGATTTGCCGCTTTTTCAACTTCTAAAATGATCTCTGAGGCGCCGAGAAGGGCATCTTTTCGCATACTCATTGGTGTTGTTCCAGAATGAGACGCCTTCCCGTAAATTTTCAGCAACAGTCTAATTGGCGCTGCGATACCAGTTACAATGCCAATCTTTTTATGATTATTAATGAGGATTGGACCTTGCTCCACATGAAGCTCGAAATAGGCTTTAAATCCCTCATCAACTCTGCTTGCCTCATCGACACTATTAAAGTCAAGTGCACATAAAGCAAACGCTTTTTCCATTGTAATGCCATCGCGGTCCTTTAAATGGCGGTATTTTTCTTTATCAATTAGACCAGCCATTGCCTTACTTCCAACTGTAGAAACGCCGAATCGGGAGGATTCCTCACAAGCAAATGAAACGACTTCAATCGGATGATCTGTCTCTATCCCTTTTTCATTTAGGCGCTTAATCACTTCTAATCCAGCTGTCACGCCAACGATTCCATCATACTTACCGCCCTGGTATACCGTATCCAAATGTGACCCCATCACAACGGGGGGAAGTCCTTTTACTTTCCCTTCTCTTCGTGCTATTAAGTTTCCACAAGGATCAAGACGAATATCCAAATTCTCATCTTTACAAAGCCGCATGAAAGCATGGGTTCCCGCTTGTTCCTCATTTGTGTATGCAACTCTAGTAATGCCAATATCACCTGAATTGTATTGATTCATTTTATTTAGAAGGATCTCGTATCGCTCTCTCGAATTCATCTTGTATCTCCTAAGTTTTTTCATTTATATGAAAAATAATATAATACATTGATTATAGCTAGTATTTACTGTTTCTAAAAGGAAAAATGCGAGACCATGCCATTTTTTACGTTTAAGGACTATTTCTATTGAATAGGAAGGAGTAGATTTATATACTTATGAAAGAAATTAGGGAGGATTGGGGGACTAAATATTCAATGGTGTCCATTTTTTTAGCTTGTCTCATCTTTTTGGTCACTTTAACATTTGTTATATGGCAGCCAAAAGGATTAGGAATCGGCTGGTCCGCAAGCGGCGGAGCACTGTTGGCGCTTATTGTCGGAGTCGTGGATTTTCAAGATTTCTTGGATGTGACTTCGATTGTTTGGAATGCCACATTAACGTTAATTGCAATTATTATTATATCGCTAATTTTAGATGAAATTGGATTTTTTGAGTGGGCGGCTTTACATATGGCAAGGGCAGCAATGGGAAATGGGGTAAAAATGTTTGTTTATGTCATCATTTTAGGTGCGATTGTTTCCGCATTTTTTACCAATGATGGAACAGCGCTTATCCTTACGCCTATTGTATTAGCCATGGTACGAAACCTGAACTTTAGCGAAAAAATGGTCTTTCCATTTATCATGGCTAGCGGTTTCATTGCGGATACAACATCCCTTCCATTAGTTGTTAGCAATCTTGTAAACATTGTTTCTGCAGACTATTTCGGAATTGGCTTTAATGAATTTGCTTTAAGAATGATTATTCCTAACTTCTTTTCTCTTGCTGCAAGTATTTTGGTTTTATATTTCTTTTTCCGTAAGAGTATCCCAAGAAATTACGACTTATCCAATCTGAAAAAACCAGTAGAAGCCATCCGGGATGAGAAAATGTTTCTATTGTCATGGTATGTACTAGCCATTCTCTTAATGGGTTATTTTGCAAGTGAATATACGGGAGTACCAGTCTCTGTCATTGCGGGAATTATAGCGATATTCTTTTTATTCATGGCAAGAAGAAGCCATGCTGTGAACACAAGGACAGTCTTGAAAGGTGCTCCCTGGGCCATCGTGTTTTTTTCAATTGGCATGTATGTAGTCGTTTATAGCTTGCGAAACGTTGGTTTGACGAAAGTTTTAGTTGAAGTGATTCAACAGGCAGCAGATCAAGGGTTATTCACCGCTACAATCGGAATGGGTTTCATAGCTGCACTGCTATCATCGGTCATGAATAATTTACCTACTGTTATGATTGATGCCTTGGCCATCGCAGATACGAATACAACTGGTATTACAAAAGAGGCGCTTATTTATGCGAACGTCATTGGTTCAGACTTAGGTCCCAAAATAACGCCAATCGGTTCTCTAGCCACTCTACTATGGCTGCACGTCTTATCTTTAAAAGGTGTAAAAATATCATGGGGTACGTATTTTAAAACAGGTATTGTCTTGACCATCCCTACATTATTTATTACCCTTGTTGGTTTATATGTATGGTTGCTATTTATTCATCAATAATTGGAGGGAAATAAATCATAGGGGAGACGGTGAAGCGGTTTGCTGAAACGGAAGTATGATAGATTTTTTTTAGATAATTTCATAGACTTAGAAATTCGGGGAAGGATCCATATCCTTCCCATGATTTTTATTTCCGATCAGTGGCTCATGAACGCCTTTTGAGTTCTATTGCAATTCTTTGATTTCTAAATTTTTAAATAAGAATGCAAAAATATCTGTATGCTCACCGATGATTTTTTCCACCGGCTTGCCTAAACCGTGCCCAGCGCCTTTTTCGATTCTTAATAAAACTGTGTGAGCCGATTGCGGATTGGCATCTTGTAGGGCAGCGGCGAATTTCCGCGCATGCGCTGGGACGACACGGTCATCTGAATCTGCCGTTGTGATTAAAATAGGTGGATATTGAACTCCTTCCTGAACGTTGTGCAATGGGGAGTAGCCATACAGAACGTCAAATTCTTCTTTCGTTCCTTCTGGATTCCCAAATTCCGTTACCCAAAATCTCCCGACCGTAAACTTTTGGAATCGTAGCATATCTAAGACGGGAACATTACAAACAATAGAGCCGAAAAGCTCTGGTCTCTGGACCATACATGCAGCGACAAGCAATCCACCGTTGCTGCCTCCCATGATCGCCAATTTTTTGGAGGTCGTATAGCCATTGCCGATTAAATATTCTGCTGCCGCAATAAAATCATCAAAGACGTTCTGCTTCTTTTCCTTCATGCCTGCTTCATGCCAACCAAGCCCATATTCTCCACCACCGCGAATATTCGCAACAGCATAAATACCGCCATTTTCAAGCCATAATAGATTCGAGGCTGAGAAAGAAGGGGTTAACGAAATATGATATCCACCATACCCATATAGGAGAACCGGATTTTTTCCATCTAGTTGCAGACCTTTTCTGTAAGTTAAAAACATTGGAACCTTTGTGCCATCTTTAGAATAGTAGAAGACTTGCTCTGTTTTATACTCTGATCGATCAAGTTGAAGGGAAGGCTTGAAAACTGCTTCTACTTGTTCAGTACTAAAATTATATTTGTAAACGGACGTAGGCGATAAATAAGATGTAAAGCTAAAATAAAGCTCGTTTCCATCCTCTTTCCCGCTAATTTCAACGATTGTTCCCAATTCTGGCACAGGGATTTCCTTTACGAACTCACCAGACATGGTGAAAAGCTTTAATACATAAGAGGCGTGACGAATGTAAGAAACGGCTAAATGACCTCCTACTATTTTTATAGTTGAAATGGACTCATCCGTCTCAGGAATAATCTCCGTCCAATTCTCACTTTCTGCAGCATCAATAGAAAGACTGATAATTTTGCCGTTTGGCGCTTCTTTATCAGTAAAAAAGAATAATTGCCTGTCTTTTTTGCCAATAAAAGAATAGAGGGCATCTCCATGATGTAAAAGCCACTTAAATTCACTGTTCGGTAAGGTTAAATCTTTATAAAGATACCGGCTTCGATGCTCTGTACCTCTGCCCGCATAAAGAAATAAATAAGAATATTCACTCGTAATAGAAGGATAAAACACCATTTGCTGATCTTCTGGATACTCAAAAACAATTTCATCTGAATCCTGATCCGTATTTAATGTGTGCCAGTACACTTTATTGAATTGATTTTCATCATTTAATTCATCTTTTGTTTCTGGATAACGGTTATAGTAGAATCCTTTTCCGTCTTTAGACCAAGCAATACTAGAAAACTTGCACCATAGAATCTTTTCAGGGTAATGCTCCAACGTTTCTATATTAAGTATTTGGAATTCCTGCCAGTCGCTACCCGTCGGCATGAAATGAAAGATTTGTAATGGTAATTGTCCCATCATCAGCTAAAGAGTTCACATCAATAATGACTTCTTCTGTTTCTTCGATTGCTTCTAAACGTTTTGCGCGGTAAAGGATTGGCTGATTATTCGTACCAGAATTTTTTAAATAATAATAGAATTCCCCATGTTTTTTCGGAACATAATATTTCGGATAATCCCATAGCTCTTTTAATCTATTATTAATTTCGCTATGTTCGGAATTTCCTCCATATACCGAACTGTGGCAGACATTTGTTTAGCATCCCATTCCTTTGTTTCTTCCAATTCCGAATTTTCTAGCCAGCGAAGGGGATCTTTCACAATGGTACCGTGGAAATTTTCTTCTACTTCAGTTATTAAACGATTCATATAGTGAAACCTCCTTTATAAATTCTACTAAGAATTAATACAATTATTATGCCAACTGACTTCTTATCATTAAGGGATATAATGTTTAACTTTTTTTACATATTTTTTAAACTTATTGAAAAAAATGTTCCTTTTTGTAACAAAAAGATTTGTAATTCAAGCATTTATTTAGTTTATTCAAAACAATTTTACAATTATTTCGAAAATGTAAAATTTCTTTTACACTTTTTGATTTCATTTCTATTTTTTTAACAATAAGAGGATTGAAAAAAGCTCGTACTACTATTGTTGAGTGCCCTCATATTTTAAATTTTGTGAAAGCTCCTGAATTGGCACAACTCTTGCATATAGTTGAAATGGAAAAATAAAGGGGGGCTCTTCTGGGAGACTTACTAACAATAAAAAATTAAAAAACATGTTTTCCATCTTAATAGGGATCCGATAAGAGAGGCATTTTCGACAAATATATATCGTTTGGTTGAACTCGACGAGCTATTTCATTCAAAAATTATTAAGGAATCAGAAAATGAAAGACTATTTGATGTATGGTCTACATTTTGGTATGCAAATATTGTTATTTTCACGTCAACGTATAATTTGTAGTTGGCAAACTCGAAAGATCAGCGTCCTACACATGAAAGGAGGGGGAATGTTAAAGCTATAAAAATTTTGGATAATCAGCATATTACTAGAAGGTAAATCCTATCGAAGAAACTTCAAATAAAGAATAACTACATGTTGTTCTTTGAAAAGTTCCAACAACCCGGAATAGGAGTTTAACAAATGAGAGGGGCGTTTCAATTGAAAGAAACAATTAGAAAAGATCATGTTATTGAAAACTTTTTCGGTGTCGAAGTAGCAGACCCCTATCGTTGGTTGGAAGATGAAATCCTTCCAGATACCAAAAAGTGGACAGAGATGCAAAACGAGCGAACTCGAGCATTATTAGATGGTCAAGTCCAAAAAGAAAGCATCAATAAGAGGCTTAAAGAGCTCTATGATTATGAGAAATATTCAACACCGGAGAAAAAAGGAGATTATTATTACTTTTTCAAGAATGACGGTCTCCAAAATCAACCGGTCTACTATCGTACTTTATCATTTGAAGATGATGTATTTGAAGTAGTATTGGATCCTAACCAGCTAAGTCATGAAGGTACTGCTGCCATTATGAACATTTCATTCAATCATGATGGAACGTTGATGGCTTATGCGGTCTCGTATAACGGAAGCGATTGGGAAGAGGTGAAGGTCAAAGATCTCAAGACGGGTAGTGACTACCCTGAAACATTAAAATGGTGCAAGTTTTCGAGTTTTGCCTGGAGTGGGGATTCATCAGGCTTTTTCTATAATCGGTATCCCGATCCTCTAACAGTAAATCCTGGAGAGGACAGTTATTATAATCGTGTTTATTTTCACCAGGTGAACACTTCACAGACAGAAGATGAATTGATCTATGAAGAGCCGGATCGTAAAGAGCGTATATTTTATCCGTCTATTACCGAAGACCATCAATATCTTATATTGCATGTTACTCTTGGGACTGAACCAGTTAATGAAATCTACTATAAGCATCTGACTGATTCCGATTCCTTTAAGCCTTTGATCGAAAAAGTTCCAGCGTACTTTACTTTTTTAGGCAATGATGGGTCAACACTTTATTTCGAAACAAATGATTGTGCACCAAAAGGGAAATTGATTTCTGTAGATTTGGAGAATCCTGCACAAGAAAATTGGAAAGAGCTTGTCTCTGAGAAAGATGATCCAATTGCCTTCTGTAAAATGGTGAATGGCAAGTTCATCGTTTGTACTATGCATGATGCCCACTATAAAATGACCATTCATGAGAAGAATGGGAGTTTACCAACCGAGTTGCCACTTCCAGACTTTATTACAATCAACGATGTAAAAGGGACAAGCTCTTCGCCTGAAATGTTTGTCAGTTATACATCCTTTCTCCATCCGTTGAAGGTAATAGAATATGACTTTAACACTGGGAAATTGATGAATGTTTTCGACAAGCAAGGTAGCGAATCAACTGAAAAATTCGAAACGAAGCAAATATTTTACCCATCCAAAGATAGGACGGTTGTTCCAATGTTCCTTACCTATAAAAAAGGTCTGGAATTGAACGGAGATAATCCGGTATTACTCTACGGCTACGGCGGCTATACCGCATGTATGACCCCATCCTATTCTCCATCACAAAAGATGTGGATGGAGCAAGGAGGCATCTACGCAGTCGCAAATATCCGTGGGGGCGGGGAATACGGCCAAGAATGGCATCGGGCAGCACTTTTTGAAAAGCGTCAAAATAGCTTCGATGATTTTATTGCTGCTTCGGAATGGCTCATTCAAGAAAAATATACAAATTCGAACAAACTGGCCATTATGGGTGTAAGTAATGGAGGACTTCTAGTTGGGGCATGTATAACGCAACGCCCTGAACTATTCGGTGCAGCACTATGCTTAGTCCCTGTTACAGATATGTTGCGTTTCCAACGTTTCACAGTCGGCCGTTTTTGGACAACGGAGTTTGGTAACGCGGAGAAAAGTGAGCATGATTTTAAGTTCTTGTATAGCTACTCACCCTTACATAATGTCAAAAAGGGGAAAGAGTATCCGCCGACCCTTATTTCTACTGCTGATACCGATGATCGGGTTGTACCGATGCATGCAAAGAAATTTGCTGCTACTTTACAGGAAGCACAAAGTGGAAATAACCCAATCATTCTAAGGGTTGAGAAAAATGCTGGTCACGGGCAGGGAAAGCCATTATCCAAAGTAATTGAAGAAGAAGTCGATTTGTACACATTTTTATTTAAAGAACTAAAAATCGTTTTTAAGGAGAGTTGACCGTGAAGAAAATTTTGATTTTTATGATAATTGCGATCATGCTAATCTTTGCAGGCTGCAGTAAATCCAATCCGTTAGTAGAATCTAGTAAACCAGCAAGCAGCGAGGCTGAAAAAGGTGAAAAGTCCGTTGTTATTGCATTAGGATCTGACCCGGTTCACTTTAACCCCAATGTTGGAGATGGCGGATCTGGGTACATCACAGCCAATATTATGAATTCTTTAGTAAAAATTGATGACGGTTATAACATCCTACCGGACCTTGCTGAGACTTGGGATATCTCGGAAGATGGGAAAAAGTATACATTTCACTTGTTTAAGGGAGTCAAATGGCATGATGGAGAGCCGTTTAAATCCAAAGATGTAAAGTGGACCATTGATACGATCATTAAAGAAAAAGGATTTATCGTTAACCAGCTAGGTTCGATTGACAATATCGAGACGCCAGATGATGACACAGTCGTGATCAATCTTAAAGAGCCGAATGCAGCAATTTTAAGTATTCTATCTGGTGCATTAATCATGCCTTCCCATCTGTATGAAGGAACAGACTGGGTAACGAATCCGGTTAATAAAAATCCAGTTGGAACAGGTGCTTTCAAATTGAAGGAACATAATCGCGGTGTAAGTGTGGTTTTGGAAGCAAATAAAGATTATTTCCGCGGGGCACCAAAAATTGATAAGCTAATTTTCTCTGTTATCCCAGACGAAAATACAGTTGTACAGTCTTTCTTAAACGGAGAAGTTGATGTCATTGACTATAGTTCGGCAATTACACCAGCAGCTGTACCGGGATTGGAAAAAAGAGATGATGTAAAAATCGTTAAAACTCTTTCCAATTCAAGACAATATATGATTGCCAATACAGCGAAGAAGCCATGGGATGATGTTCGGGTTCGTGAAGCTTTAGCCCTTGCAATCGATCGTGACGAATTGGTGGCGAAAGCGCATAAAGGTTATGGCTGGAGGGCAGAAGGTTTTTATACTCCGGCGGTAGAGTGGGCTTATAACGATAAGGATCTTATGCCAGAAAGAGATATTGAAAAAGCGAAACAGTTACTAGATGAAGCAGGGTTAACCCCTGATAGCAACGGCGTTCGAATGAAAGACCTGGAAATCCTAATTTTCCAATTCCCGGTTTTTGCAGAT
This sequence comes from Cytobacillus depressus, assembly GCF_008923245.1. GTDB lineage: Bacteria > Bacillota > Bacilli > Bacillales > Cytobacillaceae > Cytobacillus > Cytobacillus depressus. The sequence continues at coordinate 48,846 of NZ_WBOS01000005.1, read as the reverse complement.
ATCGCTAAAGTTGTACAAGCTAATTTAAAGGAAATTGGCATTGAATCAAAAATTTCCTCTCTTGAGTATTCTGCATGGGATGAAAAAGTCCGAAGTGGTGACTATGAAATTACCATCTTAGGCGGCAACCATGGCATTGATCCTGAAGGTTTATTTGTTCGTGTAGGTACAGAAGGATCGATGAACTTGATGAATTATAGTAATCCAGAAATAGATAACCTTCTAGCAGAAGGATTGCGCGTGACAGATCAAAATGAACGTGCGGTTATTTATAAAAAGATTCAAACTATCATGTCTGAAGAATTTCCTGTTATTCCTTTGACTGAATGGATGTACATCTTTGTCATGAAAGATTATATCTCAGGTCATCCGATTGATGATGGAATCGGTAAAGTAGGGGGAGCAGAATATTCCATCTTAGATAGGGCCAAGTAAGTATTCTATTAATCTTCCAATGGCAATGTCTATGTACATTGCCATTGATGCTCATACAGAAAGAAGGTATGACGATTGAAACAGTTTATTATTAAACGCTTTTCTACTGGGTTTTTGGCTGTTATAGCTGTTATGATCATCAGTTTTTTCATCATGCATGCGGCCCCCGGTGATCCGATACGGATTTTGGCGGGAAGAGATAACCCATCTGAAGAAATGATTAGCGAACTACAGAAAAAATATGGCTTGGATCAGCCTGTTCATATTCAATTGTTATCTTATTTAAAAAACATGATCAAGGGAGATTTCGGAGAATCCATTCTTTACAATGAACCGGTCATGAAACTCATTGTTGGCACAATGGGACCGTCCTTACTATTGGCTCTTACTGGCGCTGTTATAGCTCTTATTGTCGGAACAGCATTAGGACTCTATGCGGGTCAGCATTATGGCTCAAAAAGGGATAAGGCCATTACTGGGTGGGCGTATGTTTTTAATTCCATGCCTTCGTTCTGGTTGGCTATTATGTTTATCATGATTTTTGCTTCATGGCTAAATGTCCTTCCGACTTCAGGAATGATGGATTTGCGAAGTAATTATACGGGCTTGCCTTATTATACGGATATATTGAAGCATTTGGTGTTGCCTGTCGCTACGCTATCGCTTATTCAAATTCCTACCTATTTTAAAATTGCACAAACCACCGTACTGCAAGTAAAATCAGAGGATTTTGTCACAACTTTCATGGCAACTGGTATGAGTGAAAGGAAAATCTTCAATAAATATGTATTGAAAAATGTATTGCTTCCAACAGTTACTGTATTTGGTCTTACCCTTGCTTACATTGTTTCCGGTTCGGCCTTAATTGAAATTGTCTTTTCATGGCCCGGTACAGGAAGGCTTATGTTAGACGCCATTATGCGCAGAGACTACCCGTTGCTTATGGGAATCTATTTAATTATGTCAATCTCGATTGCTGTCATGATGGTTGTAACTGATGTCGTTTACGCCTTTATCGATCCAAGAATTCGGTATAAGTAATTGGGCCGATACGATTCTACAGATATAAAAGTAGTTCAGGAAGGAGTAAAAGACTTATGGAACTTGTAAAAAGAAACGATGCCATCTTTAAAAAGTCGTTCTCAGCGATTCAAAAAAATTCACTTCTCAGATCGGGAATTTTTATCTTATTCATCATCTTACTCGTTGTTGCATTTGCTCCTTTGCTTGCAACTCATGATCCATATGTATTAGGTGATGACTTATTGGAGTCCCCTGGTAAGAATCACTGGCTTGGAACGGATGGCTTAGGAAGAGATATTTACAGCATGATCCTTTATGGGGCGAGAACATCGCTTTTAATTGGATTGGTTTCAGCGCTCATCTCTGGTGTTATTGGTACGTTGGTCGGTGCTGCAGCTGGCTACTTCGGCGGTAAAACGGACAGAATTATTTCGGAAATCATCAATGTCTTTTTAATGATTCCATCTTTCTTCTTAATTTTGATCGTTGTTGCGTTATTCGGCAGTAACTTGCTAAATGTAATGATCGTGATTGGTTTGACTTCATGGCCGAGCAATGCCCGCCTTATGAGGGTCCAAGCAATCAGTCTTAAGGAGCGAGTGTTTGTCCAAAGTGTAGAAACAATCGGAGAACATCATGTCTCCATTCTCTTTAAATATATCATTCCAAATGGCATTTTTCCCGTTATTGCCAACACGACACTTAGTGTTGCGGGGGCCATATTGACAGAAGCAGGTTTAAGCTTCTTAGGATTAGGTGATCCGAATTTAATTAGCTGGGGTCAAATGATTTTTGATGGAAAGGCTTATATGACATCAGCTTGGTGGATATCTACCTTCTCCGGTCTTGCGACAGTTATTCTAGTCGTTAGCTTTTACTTGATTGGTGATGGTCTGAATACTTTGCTAAATCCTAAACGGAAAGGTGAATAGTTAGGAGGAGCTCGGTTGTGAATATTTTAGAAATAGAAAACTTGAATGTTGTATATACAGGCAGGAAGGAAAAGGTCTATGCGGTTAACAACGTCTCCTTGTCGATCGCAGAAGGCGAGTCCGTAGGGATTGTTGGGGAAAGTGGATCTGGAAAATCGACGCTTGCTATGGCGGTTCTCAGGCTTTTGTCTGAGAAAAAAGCCGATGTATCAGGCACGATTAATTTCCAAGGTAAAGACATCTTAGGCATGAGTTTAAAAGATTACAAGCAGATTAGATGGAAAGAAATATCGGTCGTGTTCCAGAAGTCAATGAATGCCCTTAGCCCGATTCACAAAATCGGCGGTCAACTAGAGGATATTTATCGAGTCCATGAGCCGAATGAAAATAAAAAAGTAATCAAAGAGAAAATTCTTAAACTCTTTACGATGGTAAACTTATCTGACCGAGTATACAACCTTTATCCGCATGAATTGTCCGGTGGGATGCTGCAGAGGGTCTCTATCGCCTTAAGCCTTATTCATAATCCGTCCTTTATTGTTTTGGATGAAGCAACGACGGCATTGGACGTTGTCACACAAGGGCAGATTTTGAGGGAAATTAAAAAGCTTGAAACAGAAATTAAAATGACGAGAATGATGATTACACATGATATTTCCGTCGTCGCCACGTCTTGCGATAAAGTGGTCGTCATGTATGCGGGAAAAGTAATGGAAGTCGGCAATGTCAAGGACGTATTAACGAAGCCTGCCCATCCGTATACACAAGGTTTACTGAATTCCTTTCCTTCGTTAAAAGGTGAAAAGAAGCAACTAACCGGTATTAGAGGATTTTTGCCTGATTTATCGGAAAAAAAAGAAGGTTGCATTTTTGCACCAAGATGTGATTTCGCAAAGGATATTTGTCGAAATGTTACACCGAAGGACTACGAAGTCAGTTCGAACCAACGGTCCGCCTGTCATATGCATGGGAGTGAATACTATGAAAATAGAAGAACGAGCTAAACTGCAAACGGATAACCCAAAAAGAGAAGAACAAAACGTTTTAGAGGTAAATAATATAAGCAAATGGTTCGAGCAAAGATCTTCTTTTTTACGACCTAAAAATTGGGTAAAGTCCGTCGATAAAGTCAGTTTTAAATTGGCTAAAGGTGAAGTATTAGGGGTAATCGGTGAAAGTGGCTGCGGAAAATCGACATTAGGGAAGGTTCTTATTCATTTGGAAACACCGACGCACGGAGATATTCTAATTAATGGGTCTTCGTCAGCCGAACTGATTAAAAAAGATAAGAAATCATTTAAACGTAATTTACAAATGATTTTCCAGAACCCTTTTGACACCTTTCCTCCGGGTCATACAATAGGCAGATTAATGATGAGGCCGCTGGAGATTCACAAAATTGGATCTTCACAAAAGGAGCGTTTTGAACTTTGTAAGACAACCCTTGAGAATGCTGGATTGAAACCTGGAGAGGAATTTATGGCTAGGTATCCGCATGAATTGTCTGGGGGGCAATTACAAAGGATCTCCATCCTAAGGGCAATGCTATTGAATCCGACATTTTTAGTCGCAGATGAGCCAGTTTCAATGCTTGATTTATCAGTTAGGGCCGACATTATCAATATGTTGATTAAGCTGACCAAGGAAAACGATACCGCGATGGTCTTCATCAGCCATGATATCGCTGCAGCTAGGTATATTTCAGATAAAATAGCAGTTATGTACTTAGGAAGAATCGTCGAAATGGGAGGCACAGAAGATATAATTCATAACCCTCAGCACCCTTATACACAGGCTTTGATTTCTAATTGTGCTTCCATCGATCTTAATGAGAATGCAGAACCAATCCGTATAGAAGGGGAACCACCAACACCTGTAAATCCCGGCCCTGGATGTTATTTTGCAGATCGATGTTCCTTGGCCACAAGTAAATGTCGTGAATCCTATCCTGACTATGTGCAAAGGGGCAACGACCATATATACAGTTGTTTTTATTAAAGATGATAAATAGAAAGCCTTGCAGGATATTATGTATCTTGCTTGGCTTTATATAAAATAAGCGATTTGATAGCACTATAATCTTTTCACAAAGCTTTTTTTCTCGGTTAATAAACAATGTAACTGGCTAACTTCTAAATCCCCGGGGCATCCAAGTTTCCCTGTCTGATTTAGAAAGCGCTAAAAAGCATCTTTGGCTGGGAAATTTGTCGTCCTTCTTTGAATCAAGAAGAGAAGACCAGTTCTTATATGGGAAAATCAAACACAAAACTAGAACTTTAAGGTGACGAATATAGGAATATTGAATAGTCATTATGAATCTTTATGCCTTAATGGAACCAAAAATGTTATTATTGGATTTTTTCTCTTTTCCTTACTCAAATGATGTAATTAATAGGGTACGAAATTTTATGAAGGGATCTTTCTACTATTATTTGATGCTAGTATAGTTTCAGCGACACATCTTAGTTAAGTTTCCTTATAATTGACCATAATGAAAATGAGGAGAAGTGTCCTTTGTTAGTTTTTAGCTCCCCACGACCCGAACCCTCAGCAATTGCTTAAAAAGCTTGCACCACCCGGAGGAGAATTCCTGCTCGGAGCCGATAATTTAGGAAGAGATACACTTACTAGGCTTTTATACGGTGCACGTGTTTCCTTAATCGTTGGGTTCGTGTCTGTAGCCGGTTCAATCTTTATTGGAACCTTTGTCAGGGCAATAGCAGGATATTATGGTGGAAAGATAGATGCTTTCTTAATGAGATTTGTCGATGTCATGATTTCTTTTCCATCTATCTTTCTATTAATCATCTTAGTTACGATGTTTGAACCAAGTATTACGACATTAATTTTCGTATTTGCAATCTTTGGATGGACAGGTACATCGAGGCTAGTCCGCGGGGAATTTCTATCTCTCCGTTCAAGGGAATATGTTTTAGCTGCGAAAACGATTGGCATACCAAGCTATAAAATTATTTTTGCCCATATTCTTCCGAATGCAATGGGGCCGATCATCGTTTCAGCCACTTTAGGTGTAGGAGGAGTTATTCTTGTAGAGTCCGCATTAAGTTATTTAGGGCTGGGCATTCAGCCGCCAACCCCAAGCTGGGGAAATATACTGCAAAGTGCTCAAACATTGCCGATCATGCTTGATTCATGGTGGTATCCATTATTCCCAGGAGTTGCGATATTACTGACAGTTCTCGCCTTTAACTTTGTTGGCGACGGGCTTAGGGATGCTTTTGATCCGAAAATAAATTAACTTAACAATTGCTTATCTGTTTAATATTGATATATTACCCCCTATCTTTTTTTTTGAGGCATACTTATATGTATGCCGTTTTTTTATTAATAAACAAAGCGCTTAAATAAGCGCTTTGTTAGGACAAGTTATTTCCCTTCAATATATGTCCACTTGTAGCTATAAGTTGAATTTGGGTTGGCAACTAGCCCTTTTACATATGGCTTAACAAGGTACGCGTCACTTGCTTGATACATCGGTGAAATGACGGTATCTTTTTCAATTAGGATTTGTTCAGCATCTTGGAGATTGTTAAAGCGCTCTTCAAGATTTGTAAAGTCTACTTGGGCTTTTTTTACCAGCTGATCATAATCAGCACTTACATAGCTTTGCCAGTTATATGGTCCGTCTGATAGATGTATAGACATGAAATCGGTCGGATCTGCGATATCACTGCGCCAGCCAGAATGAGTCATATCATATTCTTGTTTACCCTCAAGAGCAAGCTTTTGTTTATTTGGCTGTTGGTTGATTTTCAACGTTAATCCTGGCAGGTTCTTTTCAAGTTGATTTTTAATGTACTCTGCAACGGATTTGCGCTGGCCGTCATCATAGCTTAGAAATTCAAGTTCAACTTTGTTGGTACTAAGTTCTTCGAGACCATTTTGCCAATATTCCTGTGCTTTTTCTATCCCCTTATCGTTAAAGTTTCCGTATTTGCTTCTAAAGTCTTCTCCGTCGGATGAAGTGACCATATTTTCAGGAATTAAAAAGTAAGCAGGAAGAGAGCCATTTTTAAGAATCATTTCGGCTGCTTCTTTCTTATTCCATCCCATATCGATTGCTTTCCGGATATTGGCATTGCTTAAGTTTTTGTTTTGTAAATTAAAGCGGATAAAATACATTTCTCTTTTTAACGAAGATTGAAGATCTGGATGATCATGATAAAGATCAACAAATTCAGAAGACAGATTGGTCATGTCAACAGTACCTGAATCATATAAGTTGACTCCAGTTGAGACGTCTTTCACAACTTTGAAATTAATTGTTTCAAGCTTTACATTTTCTGCATCCCAATAGTTTGGATTTTTCTTTAACACCCATCCCTCTTCATGTTTCCATGAATCAAGAACAAAGGGACCATTATAGATTAAGTTTTCAGGCTCTAGAGCATAATTATCGCCTTGCGCAGTGACAAATTCTTCGTTTTGTGGGTAGAAAACAATATTTGTCAAAGTATCAAGAAAATAAGGTATCGCATTTTTTAATTGAACTTCAAGAGTGTAATCATCAAGAGCTTTCACTCCAAGTGCGTCGACTTTGCCATAAAGCTCATGGTCTTTGTCTTGAATTTCAACTGAATTCACGATGTTGTCAAATTCATAGGAGTGGGGTGACAAGGTATCTGGATTGAGGGCTCTGTGCCAGGCGAATACAAAATCGTGAGCAGTTACTGTGGTTCCATTGCTCCATTTTGCATCTTCCCGTAAATGAAAGGTATAAATTTTGCCATCATCGCTTACTTTGTGATCCTTAGCCATGCCAGGCACAAGGTTCTGGTCTGGATCTGTTCGATATAAGCTTTCCAGCATATTCATCATAATCGTAGCGGAAAGACCATCAATAATTCCATTCGTTTTTAATGTTGGAATTTCATTAGCAGCATACAAATTTAGTACTTGCTCATCTTTGCTAGAATCAGCTGGCTGATTATTAGCCGTTTCCTTCGTCTCAGATGATGCTGGCTTACTCGTGTCACTACTTTTTCCATAGCAACCTGACAGCGCTAAAACAATTAGAAGAGAAAGTAGTACAGCAATCGCAGGCTTTCGTTTAAACAATTTAGATTCCCCCTTTTAGAATATTCAAAATATATAAGTGCAAGATTTGTGCCATGCACGCTTCTGAAACAAATGAAAGAAATGATTTTAAAAATAGAATAGAATTCTCTTGCATGTTTAAAAAATTTTACACGATTTGTACAAATATTTTGAATGTGTAAAAATTAATAGAAATTTAATGGAAAAGTAAGCCTAAAAATTTAAGGATGTCTATGGCATAAAAATTGCATTATATTCTTTTTGAATCTAATACCTGAGGGGGAAAATGAATGAATGCAATTAATAGACTCCGAGAGAAGTTTTGTGGATTAGGTATTGACGGAATGATGATCGTTCATCCTTGGAACAGACAGTACATGTCTGGGTTTACTGGAAGCAATGGGGTTCTTCTTATTTCTGAGACGGAAGCAAAGCTTATTACGGATTATCGCTATTTTGAGCAAGCGAAAAATCAAGCAAAGGATTATGAAGTTGTTCTCCACACCGGGCATACTGGCCATAAAGGCAAAATCTTTGAAGAAGTCGTTGTCCAAGCAAATGAAATGAATATTAAAAAGCTTGGTTTTGAGCAGGAGCATTTATCCTATGGACTATTTAGCAGAAATGAATCTCTTTTTGCAGCTGAACTCATTCCAACACATGAAGTTATCGAAAGTCTCCGCATGATTAAAACAGAGGATGAAATTAAAAAATTGCGGGTAGCTGCGGAAATAACTGACAATGCATATTTACATATTTTAAATGTAATCCGCGCCGGCATGTCTGAATTGGATGTAGCAGAGGAGCTCGGTGCGTTTATTAAAAAACATGGATGCTCAACTACATCTTTTTCTCCAATCGTTGCTTCCGGATATCGCTCTTCATTGCCACATGGACGGGCAAGCGATAAAATTATTGAAAAGGGCGACATGATTACAATTGATTTCGGTGCTAATTATGAAGGGTATTGGGCAGATATTTCTAGAGTTGTATCGATTGGAGAGCCTGCACCTGAGTTAAAAAAGCTACATGAAATCGTGCTAACCTCTTTTGAAAATTGTGTTGCTCATTTACGTCCAGGACTGACTGACCAAGAGGTTGATTATTTCATGCGTGAAAATATTATTAAACATGGCTATAATGAACAATCAGGAACAGGTACAGGCCATGGAATTGGACTAGAGGTTCATGAAGCACCACTATTCTCGGTGTTAAAAGACAAAGTATTAGAAGAAAACATGGTGATTACTGTTGAGCCTGGAATTTATTTGAAAGGCTTAGGCGGTGCAAGGGTTGAGGATGTAATCCTTATTACTAAAAATAGCCGTGAAGTGTTGACGCCATCAACAAAGGAATTGGTTATTTTATAAATCAAATCAATAAAGAGAATACTAATATTAATGTAAGGGATGACATCACATGCAAGAACAATATCATAGCAGATTAAATGAATTAAAGAAGCACTTAGAAAACCAAAATGTCGAAGTAGCGATCATTAAAGATCCGAAAAACGTTTTCTATTATACAGGTTTCAATTCAGATCCTCATGAACGATTCATGGCTTTAGTGATGGATCTTAGAAAGGGAAATCAATATTTATTTGTCCCGGCATTGGATGAGGAAATTGCGGAGAAGGATTCCTATGTCAAAAAGATTGTAACGATTTCAGACGAATTAAATCCATATGAAGTTTTAAAAGATACGATTGATGGAAATGTAGGCACATTCGGTTTGGAGACAAAGGTGATTTCGTTATATCAGCATGCCCAGCTTAATCATTTTTTCTCTGATTCTAGCTATTTAAATATTGGCGATTTCATCTCAGGACAAAGAATGAAGAAGTCAAAAGAGGAATGTGGCAAGATTCAGAATGCTATTCATGTGATTGAAAAAGTCATGGCTGAAGGAATTAAAAAGGTAAAAGCAGGTATGACGGAGCAAGATTTTACAGCAGAATTAGAATTTCTCATGAGGAAATTCGGGGCTTCCGGTCCATCATTTTCGACGATTGTTCTTTCAGGTGAAAAAGCCTCATTGCCACATGGGCGTCCGGACCACAAAACAATCAATCAAGGCGACTTTTTATTGATTGATATGGGTGTCATTGTAGATGGTTATTGCTCAGATATTACTCGGACATTCGTCATTGGTGAGGAAACGCCGAAACAGAGAGAAATTTATGAGATTGTCAAAAAGTCCACTGAAGCGGGAGTCAATGCGTGTAAAGCAGGAATCCCAATTGGACAAATTGATATTGCAGCTCGTAATGTCATTAAGGAAGCAGGATATGGACAATATTTCAATAACCGTGTCGGTCATGGTCTTGGAATCGATGTGCATGAAGAGCCTTCTGTTCATGAAAACAATGACTTAATCGTTGAAAGTGGGCTCCTCTTTACCATTGAACCGGGTATTTATATTCCAGGCTATGGCGGAGTGCGTATTGAGGAAAATGTTTATATTGATGAAGATGGAAAAGGAAAGTTATTGACATCATTCCCAACAGAATTGATTCGAATTGGGTAAATGCCCATGTTAATATAGCGTGGAATGTAAAAAACCAGCATAGAGCTGGTTTTTTGCATGTTGATGCCCACCGCTGTTGCTTTTTTGTACGCTCGGTCAACAGAAGGGCATCCTGACGCCCGTCTCTGTTGTTTTTCGTATGCTTGGTCAACAGGAAGGTGTCCTTACGCTCGTTCCCCTGATATTATAGCTTAAATAGTAAAAATGAAAAACAAATTATTAACCTACTCAAGCTCCCAAATACGCCTTAATAATTTTATCATCCTCCCGCAGAACTTCTGCCGTATCATGCATAACAATATTCCCGATTTCAATTAAATATCCTCTGTTGGCAAGTCGAAGAGCGGCTTTGGCGTTTTGCTCAATTAATAGAATGGTTGTTCCTTGCTTGTTAATTTCCCGGATAATTCTCATAATCTCTTGAACGATAATCGGTGCAAGACCCATCGAAGGCTCATCAAGCATCAAGAGTTTTGGATTCGCCATCAGGCCACGGCTGATGGCAACCATTTGCTGCTCCCCTCCGCTTAACGTGCCAGCTAGTTGTTTAGCGCGTTCCTTTAATCGCGGAAACAAATCAAAGGAGCGCTCAATTCCTTCCTTTACCCACTTTTTATCTTTACGGTATGTAAATCCGCCTAACTCGAGATTTTCGGTAACTGTTAGGCCACTGAAGATTCGTCTCCCTTCAGGAACATGAATGATTCCTGATTCAACTATCTTATGCACAGGGGCCCCGACTATGCTTTTGCCATTCCATTCAATACTTCCTGATTTTGGCTTAATTAAGCCAGAAATCGTTTTTAAAGTAGTGCTTTTTCCTGCACCATTACTCCCAAGCAGAGCGACAATTTCTCCTTCATTGATTTCTAGATTAATATTATTGAGGGCATGAATTTTCCCGTAGTAAGAATTCACATCGGTTAGTTTTAATAAAGGCTTCACACGACTTCCTCCTTACCAAGGTATGCTTCGATGACCTTTTCATTTTTCAGCACTTCCTCTGGTGTGCCTTCCGCAATTTTGCAGCCATAATCAATAACAGTAATATGTTCTGAGATTTGTTTAATTAGTGCCATATCATGCTCAATCATTAAGACGGTGATGTTGAATTCATCACGAACGCGGCGAATAAGCTGAATTAAATATTGTTTTTCTTCAAAATTGAGCCCAGCAGCCGGCTCATCTAGCAGTAATAGCTTTGGTTTAGTAGCTAATGCTCTAGCAATCTCCAAATAACGTTGAGCACCATAAGGAAGATTTTTTGCTGACCTTTTCAAATATTTTGTTATTCCAACAAATTCAATGCAGTCTAAAGCGACCTTCTCAATTAATTTCTCTTCCGCTTTTTGACTTTTTGTTTGAAACAAGGCGCCGAAAACGGCTTGTTTCGTACGGCAATGCATACCGGACTTCACATTATCTAATACAGATAAATTTGGAAATAGTCGCAGGTTTTGAAAAGTACGGGCCATTCCTAATGTCGTAATTTGGCTTGGCTTTTTATTTATTAGGCTAATTCCGTCTAATTCAATTTCTCCGCTAGTGGGCCGATAAAAACCTGTAATCATATTAAATACAGATGTTTTTCCGGCACCATTGGGACCGATAATACTGGAGATCGAGTTCTTTTCAACAGTAAAGGATAAATCGTTTACAGCAAGTAATCCGCCAAACTGAAGCTTTAAATTTTTCACTGTTAATAGTGACATGCTTGGAGTCTCCCTTCTTCCGAAGTAAATTTAAACCGACACGGATTGTTTTGGATCATTTGTTTCACTTTCGTCCAATTCAGATGCATCTTCCGTTCCATTTTTAGATGGCAAAATGCCTTGAGGGCGGAAGATCATCATTGCAACTAAGGAAACCCCAAATATTAAATAGCGCCAATCATCTGCCCCGCGCAAAATCTCTGGAAGGACGATAACTAATACAGCCCCAATAACAACACCAGGAATGCTTCCAAGGCCACCTAGTACAACGGCAAGAAGGATCATAACTGATTGTAAAAAGCTAAAGCTTAGCGGTGCGATGGCACTCATTTTGACTGCAAAAATCGATCCAGCGAAGCTTCCGATGACGGCACCTGTAGCATAGGAAAGCAACTTCAGCCGAATCCGATTAATTCCCATCGCTTCAGCAGCATCTTCATCCTCTCGAATATAAATCCATGCCCGTCCAATTCTTGAACGTCCCAATCTGTATACAGCAATAATAGAGATGATGGCGACAATCAAAATTAAATAATAAAAATCCTTTTGGGATGAGAGTATATAGCTGCCGATGGCTGGTCTTGGAATCCCGTATATACCGGAGGCTGAGCCTGTTATTTCTAAGTTTGTTGCTAGAATTTTAACGATTTCACCGAAGCCTAGTGTGACAATAGCTAAATAATCACTCCTTAAGCGAAGGGTGGGGGTACCAATAATAATTCCTGAAAGTGCGGCACAAACGAACGCAACAGGTAACGTCAGCCAGAATGACCAATGATAAGTAGTCATTAGAATCGCAGTTGTATAGGCGCCTACTGCGAAAAATGCAGCATATCCTAAGTCAAGCAAGCCAGTATAGCCGACTACGATATTTAATCCTTGAGTAAGAACAACATAGAAAAGGACAAGCGTAAAGACATCAAGCCAATAGCTATTAAGGAAAAATGGAAGAATGAATAGGGAGATGATGAGTAGGCCAAGGGATTGTTTCTTATACTTTTTCATCTTACATCCTCTCCATTTCTTTTGCTCCGAGTATCCCTGTTGGCTTAAATACTAAGAACAAGATGAGAATTCCGAAGGCTAGCACATCTTTCCAAGAACCGCCAATGTAAAAAGTGCCGAAAGCTTCTAGAATACCGAGAACAAGTCCGCCAAGCATCGCACCAGTAATATTTCCAATGCCCCCTAATACAGCTGCCGTAAAAGCTTTCAGTCCAATAGTGAAGCCCATCATAAAGTTAATCGTTCCGTAATAAACGCCTGACATAATCCCTGCTCCTGCGGCCAAAAAGGCACCGATAAAAAAGGTTAGGGCAATAATTCGATGGACATTCACACCCATCAGGCTGCATGCTGTTTGATCAAGAGCAATCGCGCGCATCGCTTTTCCATAAATCGTTTTATCAATAAAAAGCCGAAGTCCAAGCATTAATAAGGCAGATAGAACGATCATACCGATTTGGGCAAAAGAAATTTGAGTTCCTAAGAATTGCAAGCCGTCATTTGGAAGTTTTATCGGGTAAACTTTGTAGGATGCGCCCCAGCCGATCATAGAAGTATACTCAAGTGATAATGATACACCGATGGCTGTTATGAGGATGGAAAGCCTAGGTGCAAGCAGCAGTGGGCGGTAGGCAATCCTTTCGACACCCATCCCAAGTAACCCGACGATAGTCATCGTTCCAATGAAGACAATGGCAACTCCCAACAAGCCAGTATTCACCCCGCCATCACCTGTAATGAAGGAGAGGAGGGTAAATCCAATGAAAGCACCCATCATATAAAGATCTCCATGGGCAAAGTTTAGAAGCTTAATAATCCCGTATACCATCGTATACCCCAAAGCTACTAAGCTATAAAAAGCACCAATAACAAGTCCGTCAATTAGTATTTGCAAAAACATTTCCATAGTAATTCTAACTCTCCTCTGTGCTTTATTTGGCGGATTAAGTGGAGTAAAATTGGAGCTGTTCTTCTTGTTTTGAACAGCTCCAAGATGCATAAAAGAGGCTGCATGATCGTTGGCAGTTTAAGTACTATTTTTAAACGGTGCTAACGATTGGATGGCTTTTACTTTTCTAAAGTGAAATCGCCATCTACCACTTTCATTACATGGAAGTTTGATTGATTTAGAGAGTTTTGGTCATTGAATTCAATCACTTGACCAATGCCTTCGAAGCCTTTCGTTTCTTTTAATGCTTTTCTCAAGTCTTCGCTATTTGTTGAGTTGGCTCTTTTTAATGCATCAGCTAATAGATTCATCCCGTTATAGGATAAAGCTGAGAATGGACCAGGTGTTAAGTCGTTGTACTTACTCTTATAATCTTTAACAAATTCATCAGCGCCAGGGATAAAGTTCGCTGTAGGAGTGGCTGTTACTAATAGGCCGTCAGCATTAATAGCTCCTGCGATATCAATAATATCCGGTGAATAGCTGCCATCTCCAACCATGAAAAATCCAGAAACGCCTTTTTCCTTAAATTGCTTAAGCATTAGACCGCCAGCAGCGTAATAGCCAGTAAAATAAGTGCCATCAGGGTTGAGTGATTTAAGTTTAGTCATTAATGAAGCAAAATCCTTTTCCTCTGGATTAATGGCTTCGAAGCCGATAACTTTGCCGCCATTTCCTTCAACTGATTTTTTAGCAAAATCAGCTAAATTTTTTGCATAGGCAGAGTTATCATGAATGATGACAATGTTTTTCGCGCCCTTATCATTGAAATAATCAGCACCCGTTTGCGCTTGATCAGGAACGAGGCCATTAATTAGAAATAGATTTTCGTAGCCTTGTGCTGGTAATTCGGATGAATTTGCGGCTGCAACAATCATTGGGATTTTCGCATTATTAAAAACACCTGAGGCTGGCAATGTTGATCCAGAGCAGTAGCCTCCTACAACCGCGGTCACTTTCATGGATACAAGTTTATTGGCGGCTGTTGTGGCCATTTGTGGATCACAGGCATCGTCTGCTACTTCAAGCTTAAGCTTTTTACCAAGAACGCCGCCGTCATTATTTATTTTTTCGGCCGCCATTTGCATCGCATTTAACATGTCTTTTCCATCAGTAGCGTTATTGCCTGTTACCGGCAAAAGAACGCCGACTAAAATCTCTTCAGAACTGCCTGTTCCTCCAGAGCTGCCTTCACTAGAACATGCGCTTAGAAAAAGAGATAAGATAAGTAGCATACCAATTGTTATCATGGAATACTTTTTCAAATGAAACACCCCTTTTAAATGTTTTTTTCATTTACTGTACTTTCTGACTAGTTTTATTGAATGACTTTAAAAAATAGGATAGGAACGAACTTTCACCTCCTTAAAACTAGATTTCTAAATTTCAAAGGAAAGGGAAGGTTGTAAGTTCATTGTTGTGAGGTGCAGAATATTATGTATGATCTAGCCCTTTCTTTACTAAAGCGCTGACGTGTTTGAAGGATTGTGAGTGAAAGAAAAAAACAGCATCTTTCAGAAAGTGTATAATATTCTGAAAATAATTTCTAGTAAAAATTTATTTGTCTGTGACTTTCTTATTATAGGAATATTGGCTTGTCCTTCCGAAGTGCTATGTTTGAATAGTAATAGATTGGTGAAGTTGGAAAATATATGAAGTTAGTTATCCGGGAAATAGTTTATTAATTACCCGATATATCCAGATTAGAATTGATGCGGGGAGGGGCCCGGCCCCGCATCAATCTTACTTAGCTTATTTTCGATTCAGATTTTTTACTTGAATATAGTCTTTCCCAAAGCTCGTACATTTTTCTTCTTCCCTTATCAATTTCCGAGTTAAATTGAATAGCTGCTTGTTCGCGGACGATATGGATATTCTGTATAGCCTGCTGTAGCTTTTCTTCAATGGCGGCTCCGCCCTTATCAGCATGTTTAGCAATGGAATAACCAGCGATTGTTCCTTGTGCCATAGCGATTTTTCCACTTTCAATTCCGGTAATATTTCCAGCTACATAAAGACCGCTAAGCGGGGTATCCATCGTTTCAGAATGATGGGGTATATGGCCGCCAAGCTCGGGAATATACTGGAATGGACAGCCTGCAACAGCGGCAAGTTCCGCTAACGGATATAAGCCGCCTGCAATACAAACAAAATCAGCCTCATAAATGGTTTCCGTACCAGGTATAACGTTTCCGAACTCATCTGTATCAGCTACTCGTACCCCTTCAACCTGTTCTGTTCCGATTATTTCTAAAGCGGCTTTTCGTAGGAGCAAAGGTGTCCCATTTACTTTCACGCCATTTTTCGGGAAAAACTTCATTCCCATCTTACGGAACCAATCATTTTTCATAAACTTACTTCCCATCCGTAAAAGTGGGGATGGGGCTAGATGTGCAGCATTTAGCAATGATTTCATGACTTCTTCTGGTTCGCCTGCATCCCCACTTAATGGGCCTTTTTCAGGAAGAACGATCCGATCGACATGAATACCAGCTAATTGCAATTCATTTAAAATCGCAAAGGCTAAAATATTCGCTCCGATAATGATCCCATTCTTCCCGACTTGAACACGATGTACATTCGTCATGACTTGGGCTGCGCCAATGGACATAACGCCAGGGAGCGTCCATCCTGGAAGTGGAATTGGGTATTCAGCTGCACCAGTAGCTAATAGTACATTTGGAGCTGTTAATGTTCCAATGCTTGTATGTACATTCCATAGCTCATCGTCTTTTTCTAAATTATAAACAGATACCCCACAGCGAATATCGACAGCTAATTTTTTTGCTTCGAGATGGAGTCGCTCTGATTCTTTAATCCCATTCCACCATTCCCCAGATGGTTCTTCATGGAGCTGGCCGAGCAATCTGCCACCAGGCTTCACAAATTCATCAATGACAGTTACCTTCAGGCCCGAAGAAGCACTTGCGATGGCTCCGGCTAATCCAGCTGGCCCCCCTCCAATCACAATTACATCCATCATTGCTGTTCCACCATCTTTCTTACAATATTAGGTAGATGCTTCCCGCTTTCAACGACCATGTCTTTTTCGACAACTGTTAAACAGGCTCTGACGTTTGCTTGGTTGTTGACAGTGACACGACATTCCATACAGTGGCCAATATTACAGTAGAATCCGCGTGGCGTCCCGCAATCCTCATGAACGCGCAGTTTTCTAATCCCGTTCGCCAAAAGGGCTGCAGCAATTGTTTCATTTTCAAATGCTTCATACGTTTTTTCATCAAAAGTAAAAGGAACAGCCTTACGTTCGTCTAATTTACCTAAAACCGGATGATCAATTATTCTAGTCATTTTTTTCACCTACCATTCCAAATGTGACCGGACGGATCGGCGGCTGGTACTTCAATGGAATATCCCCTTGAGAAACATTTGGGATCACATTTTCTATAATTCTATCTAACGGAATTCTGCATGTGCGTCCTCCGCAAAAACCCATTCCTGCTCTCGTTCGCAGTTTTAATTCCCTAGCTGTGCATTGATGTTCTTCTGCCGTAGAACGCAGCTGTCCGTAAGTAACTTCTTCACAGCGGCAGATGATAATTGCCTCATGGTTGTTCATTAGGAAACCTCCTCTAGTTTTTACTCTTAAATACCACAAATTTAGTTTGAGATTGGCAGACCAATCCGCTCACTATGAAATTACTATGCAAAAAACGTACCAATTTAGAGTAATAGGTTATCGAAGATTAACGGGCAGTAAGACTACCACTTCAAAATTTTAGATAAATCGGGGATGTTTAGGTGGGAGATCAACTGCCCGTAAAGGCCCGACAACGGACACGATGTCCTAGTCAGGCGAAAGCCACAGGACAAGGAATACTGCGGCAGCTAGACATCGCACGACCAAAAGCAGAGCTTTTGGGAGGACGTGGCGCTTTGAGCGTGATAAGTTCAATTAACATTCAGTGGGAAAGTACGCCCCACTGAATGAAGTTTCACTTTATGATATTCCTAGACGTTTGAGGCGATTATACAGGGTAGCCCTCGTGATTCCGAGCTTTTTTGCACATTCTAATTTATTGCCGTTCGTGATTTGGAGTGCTTTTTCAAGGACTTTTCTTTCATGCAGATCCATTTCATCTTGAAGAGGCAAAATGGTCTGATCTAATTCATTTGCACCATCTTGTACAAGGGTTTTATTGATTACATGCTCATTTGATTGAGAGTGAAAAGGCAAGTATTCCTTTTTAACTGAGCCGTCGGTGGCAAAAACAACGAGACGTTCAACGGCATTCCTTAGCTCCCGAATATTTCCTGGCCAGTCGTAACGGAGCATATCCTGCATGACCTCTTGTGAAAACTGGTGTATAGGTCTTTGATATATAATAGAAAAGTCATTTAAAAAATAGTGTGTGAGCTCAATAATATCTTCGCGTCTTTCCCTTAAAGGAGGGATATGTAAACTAACAACATTTAGGCGGTAATATAGATCTTCCCGAAATTGACCCTCATTCATGAGATCGAATAAATTTCTATTTGTAGCCGCAATCACCCGAAAATCCGTATCAATTTCTTTTTCGCCACCAACCCGGTAAAACCTTCTTTCTTGAAGTACGCGCAGTAATTTAACTTGCATCTCAAGCGGCAATTCTCCAATTTCATCTAAAAACAATGTGCCGCCTTTCGCTAATTCGATTTTCCCCTTTTTCCCCTTTTGATCAGCCCCAGAGAAAGCACCACGCTCATATCCGAAAAATTCACTTTCAAATAAAGAGGGAGGGATTGCCCCGCAGTTGATTGAAATAAATGGTGCGTTTACTCCTTCGCTAGCATCATGGATCGCTTTTGCAAATACCTCTTTGCCGACACCGCTTTCTCCAAGAATCAGCACTGTTGACTTGACGGAGCATACTTTTTTCGCTAACTGTATCGTTCTTTGTAATGCGGTGCTATTGCCTTTAATTAAATTAAATGGATCGACGGAATGTTTATATTTTGCCACCTCTTGTTCTAAACGGTGGACTTCTGTAGACATATTAAATAGTTTCTCATTTAGGACAACTTGACTAGTAACGTCTGTTTCCGAAACAACTGCCCCAATGATTTGATCGTTAAGATAAACAGGATTAGAGTTGATCAGGACGAATAAATCTGAACGAGGCTGATGGTGCTGCCCTGTAATTCTTTTCCCTTTATAGAGAGATTGCAAAATTTCTAGGTCTTTATGTTCGAAAAAATCGGTAATGGGACGCCCTAGTATGTCACTTTCCTTGACCGAAAAGATTTTTTCTGCCCCTTCAGTCCAAGTACGAACGCGCTCATCGGCATCAATCACTGTAACCGAAGCATCCATTGTGCGGATTACTGTTTCATAGAATGCTTTTAATTGATTATAGGTATGATGAAGGAAATCAATAATTTGAGAAGAAGTGAAATAACCAATAGTTTTTTCTTCTAAACCTAAAACTACTACTGTTGAAAGATTTTTATTTAGTTTGACTAATGATTCGAATGAGTCTCCCAACCGAACAGTTGAACTTGGAAATCCAGATGAGCCAACATAGTATTCTCCATCCTTTTCTGTAATCCATTCCTCAGATGACAACTTTATTAAATTATTTTCAATTATTTTTTTTATCGATGGTAAAGAAAGCATAAGATGACCCCTCCTTTTGTGTAAAAAAAATTACACACTGTATAAAATCCTTTACACAAGATTATCAAATTTTTTTAAAATTCACATCAAATAGAATATCATTTTTTGAAAAAATTGAAAGATTAAGAGATTATTTTTTTGTCTTTTGAAGAAGTTAATATGTTGGCACACATTTTGCATTAGAAAAGATAGCAGCTATGCGAAGGGAGATTGGTTATGTGAATCATTGTGATGTATTAGTCATCGGCGGCGGAATTATTGGCTGTTCAATTGCCTATTATACTTCCAAGTCCGGAAGAGACGTAACAATCCTTGAAAAAGGGGAATTTGTTAGCGGGACATCATCAAGATGTGACGGGAACATCCTTGCTATTGATAAAGATCCAGGTTTTGATAGTCAAATGTCGCTAGTCAGTCAGAAATTAGTAGATGAGTTAAGCAGAGAATTAGAGCATAAATTTGAATACCGTGCACCGGGAAGCATCCTTGTTTGTGAATCTGAGGAGGAAATGGAGGCAGCGCAGAAATGGGTAGATCGGCAAAAAGAAGCCGGCCTGCCATTCCGCATGCTTGACCGCCAAGACATCCTCCAAGACTCCAAGTTCTTTGCAGACGATTTATTAGGCGGATTGGAATGTGCAACAGATTCTACTGTTAATCCTTATCTTCTTGCTTTTTCTTTACTTGATGCAGCAAAGAAATTTGGGGCGAAGGCGTATAAGCAAACAGAAGTGAAATCAATGAAGAAAGAATTAAATGGAGTTTTCACTGTTGAAACAACGAATGGTGTGTTTACAGCAAATCATGTTGTAAATGCAGCGGGGATATGGGCTCCCAAATTGGGTGAGATGCTTGATCTTTCCATCCCGATAGAGCCAAGGAAGGGCCATATTATCGTGGCTTCAAGGCAGGAGCATGTAGGTTCTAGGAAAGTAATGGAGTTTGGCTACTTAATTTCTAAGTTCGGCGGGCAGCGCAGAGTAGACCCGATTACTGAAAAATACGGGGTCGCGCTCGTTTTTGAACCAACGGAAAGCCAAAACTTCCTTATCGGTAGCAGCAGGGAGTTCGTCGGATTTAATACGAAAGTCAGTAATGAGATTATAAAATGCATTGCTAATCGTGCTATCCGCTTTTATCCGAAAATGGCGGATATGATGGTCATTCGATCTTATGCAGGCTTACGTCCATGGACAGAGGACCATTTGCCAATCGTTTCTAAAGTGGACCACATTCCAAACTATTATATTGCGGCTGGTCATGAAGGGGATGGCATTAGCCTTGCTGCTGTTACTGGGAAGGTTATCGAAGAGCTTATTAATGATAAAGAAACATGTATCCCTGTTGAACCGTTACGCTATAGCCGCTTTACAGAAAGGGTGTTGAGCAGATGAGGGCAGATAGAGTTTTTACAACAATTGATACGCATACGGGAGGGAATCCAACGCGGACATTAATTAGCGGTCTTCCGGAACTAAAGGGAGAAACGATGTCCGAAAAAATGCTCCATATGAAAAGAGAGTATGACTGGATTCGCAAATTATTAATGAATGAACCGAGAGGCCATGATGTCATGTCTGGAGCTTTATTAACAGATCCTTGTCATCCTGAAGCCGATATCGGCGTGATTTATATTGAAACGGGTGGTTATTTGCCGATGTGCGGGCATGACACGATCGGTGTTTGCACAGCATTAGTGGAGTCAGGTTTAATACCTGTTCAAGAGCCTATTACTTCAATCAATCTAGATACACCTGCTGGGCTAGTGGAAGTAGAAATTACAGTTGAAAATGGAAAAGCAAAGGAAGTGTCCTTCTGCAATATCCCAGCATTCCTACTGAAAAGCGTTTCCGTTGATGTAGAGGGTATCGGAATGGTGGATGGAGATATCGCTTACGGAGGGAACTTCTACGCTATTATCGATGCAAAATCGGTTGGATTAGAGCTGCTGCCGGAAAATGCATCAAAAATTATTGAAAAAGCAATCAAAATTAGAAATACGATTAACGACGAAACGGAAATCATTCATCCAGAACATCCTTTCATAAGGGGATTAACTCATGTTGAATTTTTCACGGAGCCAACACATGAAGAAGCTGATGTGAAAAACACAGTTATTGTTCCCCCAGGAGGAATTGATCGCTCACCATGTGGAACTGGGACGTCAGCAAAATTAGCTGTCATGTATTCAAGGAAAGAAATTAAGATGGGTGAAGAATTTGTCCATGAAAGCATTGTTGGATCATTATTCCGTGGAAATGTCCTTGAGGAATCAGACGTCAATGGCGTGCCGGCTGTCGTGACACGAATTGCTGGATCCGCATGGCTCATGGGAATGCATAAATTCTTTTATAACGAAGATGATCCGCTTAAAGAAGGATTTCTCCTTATTCCCCCAATGGAGGAACATGAAATGGAGGACGTAAAATGAAAATTCAAAAGGCTTATACAGCAACGGATATCCATGTAGCAGGAGAAGCTTTCCGGATTATTAAAGATGCGCCATTCATTCATTATCAAAGCTTGTTGGAATTGGATGAGCAATTTCCTCGTGCATATGAAGAGGAGATTAACCTTCTATTAAAGGAACCCCGTGGATTTGCTGGATTAAATGGATGCCTCGTTGTGCCCCCATTTAATCGCGAGGCAGATGCTGCAGTAGTATTTTTCAATCATGAAGGAACTGTTCCTTTCCAATACGGGGGAGTAGTGGCTGTGATCACAGCTTTACTTGAATGCGGCCATTTATCACCGAAGGAATCGAATGAATATAAGCTGGAGACGATCAGCGGCGTTGTGTCTGTTCACGCGGTTATGAAAAATGATGAAGTTATTTCAGTCAAGCTGGAAAGCAAGCCAAGTCAAGTCATTCAAACAGATTTACCTTTAAATCATTCCGGTCTCAACACACAGTATTCACTTGTGCAATCAGACCGCTTATACGCGATTTTCAATAAATCCGATGTTCCATTTGAGCTTCATTTAGACGATCTCGCTGAAGTACAGAAATGGGGACAAACCGTAAACGAGGCTCTTAGCTCAAATGACGCAATTAGCGGAGTTGTTTTACTTGATGATTCTTTATTGGAGAGTGGAAAAATCAAGACCGTAACCTTCCGGAGAGACAATTATATTGTACGCTCACCAGGGTTTGGTACGGCAGCCGCCTGCTGCACAAGCTTGCTAGCAAAAGGCGGAATCTCTGTGGAGCAGCCGCTTCAAAATGAAAGTATTTTTAATAGCAGCTTAACCGTTCAATTAGTGAAAGATTATGAAGGCGGGCAGAAGTATATATTCACGAGCCGTGGCTTTATCACAGGCATGCAAACATATGTATTAGATCCGACAGATCCTTTATCTGCAGGATTTTTATTAAAGTAAAAAGTAACCATTACAAGGAGGAAAATAACATGACAACAATTAGAGGAGCTTATCCAGTTTTAATTACACCGATGACAGAGACACAGGAAATCGATTGGGGCGGTGTAAAAAACAATGTGAATTATCTTCTAGGCCAAGGGGTTGCAGGCCTTGTTATTAACGGAAGTACTGGAGAATTTGTCAGTCTATCAAAAGAAGAAAAGTTCCAAATGGTAGAAACAGTATTAAAAGAAGTAAACGGACGCATCCCTGTTATTGTGGGAACGGCTGCTGAAACAACGAAGGAAACAATTGAGTATACAAAGCAGGCAGAAGCACACGGGGCTGACTGTGCATTAATCATTAATCCTTATTATATGAAGCCAAAAGAAAACGAAATCTACTATCATTTCAAAGAAGTCTCAGATGCTGTCAATATTCCAATCATGCTTTATAACAACCCGTTCACTTCTGGTGTGAATTTAAGTACAGAATTAATGCTGCAAATCGGAAGAGATTGTAAAAATGTGACACATATTAAAGAATCAAGCGGAGAAATTGGCAAAGTAAGAGATCTTGCTAGACAAGGAAAAGGCGATTTCGAAGTGTTCTGCGGGGCAGAAGAGCTTGTTATGGAATCCTATTTCGTTGGTGCTACAGGCTGGATTTCAGTTGCAGGGAACATTGTACCAAAGCTTGTGACTGATATGTTCAACCATTTCCAAAATGGAGAAATTGAAGAAGCGTGGGCAATCAATGATCGTATTCTTCCGCTATGCTCATTCTTAGAGGGATCAGGGAAATATGTACAAATCGTGAAGAGAGCAATGGAGTTAACTGGTCAAGCTGGAGGACCTGCACGTTACCCTCGTTTAGGTTTATCACCAGAAGAAGAACAAAAACTAATAGACATTCTTTCAAGTCTAGAAACAGTAAAAAACTAAAATAGTAGAGGAGAGAGAACATGCAAGCGACAAACTACAACTTGAAACCGAAAGTCCAAGAATTCTTGGAAGGCGTGAAAGGACTATATATCAACGGTACATATGTACCAGCGATTAGTGGGAAAACGTTTGATGTCGTCAATCCAGCAAATGAAGAAGTCATTGCGAAAGTAAGCGAAGCACAAGAGGATGATATTAATGTCGCGGTAGCTGCTGCAAGAAAGGCATTTGATGAAGGTGAATGGACAAAAATGGATGCGGCTGAACGTTCACATCTAATCTATAAATTTGCTGATCTCTTAGAACAGAACCGTGAAGAGCTTGCCCAATTAGAATCATTGGATAATGGGAAACCATATAAAGTCGCACTGTCAGATGATGTTGATGGAACAATTCAGCACTTCCGATATTACGCTGGCTGGGCAACGAAACTTTTTGGAAAGACAACACAACTTTCGAAGGATTATGTCACCTATACCGTTCATGAGCCAGTTGGCGTTGTCGGCCAAATTATTCCATGGAACTTCCCGCTTGCGATGGCAGCTTGGAAGCTTGGATCGGCACTTGCTGTCGGATGTACGGTTGTCATTAAGCCAGCAAGCGAAACGCCTTTATCCCTGCTTTATGTAGGAAAGCTTTTTAAAGAAGCTGGTTTTCCAGATGGTGTTGTGAACATTGTGCCCGGATCAGGCCGAGTTGCGGGAGAAGCGATCATCACACATAAAGATGTAGATAAAGTCGCATTCACTGGTTCAACGGCTGTCGGAAAAGAAGTAATGAAAAAGGCTGCAGACCAAATCAAAGGGGTAACACTAGAGCTTGGCGGTAAATCCCCGGCGATTATTTTAGATGATGCGAATCTTGAAGAAGCAATCGAAGGCGCATTTAACGGAACGATGTACAATCATGGGCAAAACTGCAGTGCTTGCACACGTGTATTTGTACAGCGAAAGCTTTATGACCAAGTCGTAGAAGCATTAGCAGAAAGAGCTAATGCACTGAAAGTTGGTCCTGGCATGGATCCTGATACAGATATGGGACCACTTATTTCAGCTAAACAGCAGCAAACAGTTCTTAATTATATCGAACAAGGGAAAAAAGAAGGAGCACGACTAGTTGCAGGTGGTGAAAAAGCCTTCGATAAAGGGTATTTTGTACAGCCAACTATTTTCGCCGACGTTGAAGATCATATGGTTATTGCTCGCGAAGAAATTTTCGGTCCTGTTATGTCAATATTCGTTTTCGACACGATAGAAGAAGTCATTAAGCGTGCAAACGATAGTGAATACGGCTTAGCTGCAAGTATTTGGACAGAAAATATCAAGAAGGCCCACTACATTGCAGGCAAGCTACAATCAGGTACAGTCTGGATTAATGATTTTGGTCTTGAATGGGAAACAATGCCTTTCGGCGGATACAAACAATCAGGAATCGGTCGTGAAATGGGCGGAGAGTACGGCTTACAGAACTACACAGAAGTAAAAAGTGTTTTTGTTAATATCAAGCAGTAAGAAGCAATAGAACAAGCCTAAATTGAAAAAATACATCTGTCGGGGCTTCCTTACTTAAAAGATAGAGTTAACAAGGAACGGGCAGCTTCATTAAAAATGCTGTCCGTTTTCTTATTGATGGATTTAGCTGAAGATTTCCTAAATTTCCGTAAGTGTATATTCAAAATTATCCGCAACAATGGGAGGTATAGGATGGAAAGCATCGTAAATTGGGCAGTTGATCAAGTATGGAGTATTGGTTTAGTTGTTTTTGCACTTGGAGCGGGGCTATTTTTCTCGTTTGCTACAAGCTTTGTACAAATCAGGTATTTTAAAGAAATGATTAAATTACTGTTTGAAGGAAAAAGCTCGGAATCCGGTGTATCCTCCTTTCAGGCATTTTGTATGGCTTTGGCAGGACGTGTTGGGATTGGAAACATAGCAGGTGTGGCAACAGCCATTGCCTTTGGAGGACCAGGGGCCGTTTTCTGGATGTGGATCATGGCATTATTAGGTGGAGCAAGTGCCTTTATCGAATCGACTCTAGCCCAAGTATATAAAATCAAAGAAGGTAATCAATATCGAGGCGGTACACCTTACTTTGTTGAAAAAGGCTTAAAGATGCGATGGTTCGCGGCATTAATTGCCGTTGTTGTTACACTTTGCTACGGGATATTAGTTCCTGGGATTCAGGCAAACACAATAGCAGTTGGATTTGAAAATACAACGGGGCTAAGTAAGAGTATCACAGGAATAATATTAGTTGCCTTATTAGGAATTATTATTTTTGGCGGGGTAAAGCGCATTGCAACTGTTGCCGAAAAAGTCGTTCCATTTATGGCATTAGGATATGTGATTGTGACGTTCGTTATTTTATTTGCGAATATGTCGGAAGTGCCAGCCATGTTCTCTCTTATCATCTCAAGCGCATTTGGTGTGAACGAGGCCTTTGGAGGAATTATCGGTGCTGCGATTGCCTGGGGAGTTAAGCGCGCAGTATTTTCGAACGTTGCTGGTGTTGGAGAAGGAACATACAGTTCAGCAGCTGCTGAAGTTTCCCATCCCGCTAAGCAAGGGTTAGTCCAAGGTTTTTCCGTTTATATCGATACCATTGTTGTATGTACAGCGACAGCCCTCATGATTCTCGTTACTGGGATGTATAGTGTAACTCCAGAAGGTCAAGAGCCAATTGTTGATAAAATGAGCGGGATCGAAGCGGGTCCAATCTGGACCCAGGAAGCTGTAGAAAGTGTGCTTCCGGGTTACGGTTCCTTATTTGTTTCCATCGCCATTTTCTTCTTTGCCTTTACTACCTTGATGGCTTATTACTATATCGCTGAAACTACTCTAGTTTATCTTGATAAAAAGCTAAAGCTCAATTGGATGAAAACAGTATTGAAAATTGTATTTTTAGCCATGGTGTATTTTGGAAGTGTTCAATCAGCTTCACTATTATGGGCCTTAGGTGATTTAGGCTTCGGAAGCATGGCTTGGCTTAACCTTGTAGCTATTTTGCTATTAACGAAGCCAGCCATAAAAGTATTTAAAGATTATGAAGCCCAGAAAAAAGCAGGACTTGATCCGGTATTTGATCCAGTAAAACTTGGAATTCACGGTGCAGATTTCTGGGAAGAAAAATGCAAAGAGGCAACTTCCAATAAGAACAAAAGGTCTGTTAGCTAATGATTTAACTTTTGAAAACGCATTCAAATGAAAATTTGATTAGGCTGTTTTCGTAAAGTTTGTTGCTTTATAAGTGGGATTTTAGTTTAACAATCTGAGTTGATTGGAGCGGAGGGCACTTGACTCCTCCAAAATGCGTACGCATTTTGTCGTGCGGTGCCCCTTCAAGGATGTTAATTCAATGTCCTGCGGGAAATAGAGGGAAGCGGGAGACCCCGGAGGCTCCCGTCCCTCCCCGCGGAAAGCAAGTGCCCGCAGTGGAAATCAACGGGCAAACTTTGAAGGCTTAAAACAACAATATATGCGAAAAGAGCCTTTGATTAAGATGACAGCCTGACAGCTATTAACAAGGAAGCTTTCAGGCTTTTTTTTGAATCATTAAAACTATATTCAAATTTAATTTACATGATTTAAAAATTTTATACAGAGCATGTAAAAATAATTTGACGTAACATAGTAGAGTTAAATTCAAACTATATAAGGGCTATTGTATTTAGAAATTTAGTGAAAATTATCGGAATTGGTATGAAAGTTGCATAACTATTAGTAAATCATTTTAAAGGCTATTTTACATAAATGGAGGTGTATAAATATGGGGAAGTACATATTTAGCAGAATAGGTTATATGATCATTACATTTTTTGTTATTTCAACCTTTACTTTTTTCCTCATGCAAACCTTACCTGGCTCTCCATTTAATGATGAGAGATTATCTGAGTCACAAAAGGAAAGATTATATGAAAGATATGGCTTGGATGAGCCCGTTCCTATTCAATATGTAAAGTACATGACTAATATTTTCAAAGGAGATTTTGGAGTTTCCTTTCAATATGATGGCCGGGCTGTTACAGATATTATTGGCGAAAGGATTGGAGCCTCTGCCGTTTTAGGGGCGCAGTCTCTGCTCGTTGGCTGTTTCATAGGGCTGATACTCGGAATTATTGCTGCCATAAAACATAATACAGCTATTGACTATATGGCGATGGTCATTGCTGTCATTGGATTGTCGGTTCCCAATTTTGTGTTTGCTGGTCTTTTGCAATACTGGGTTGGCGTTCGATTGCAATGGCTGCCAGTGGCATTCTGGGAAGGCTTCGAGTATTCCATTCTGCCAACCATTGCCCTATCCGTTTTTGTCATTGCAACAATTGCTAGGTTTATGAGAACGGAAATGCTTGAAGTACTCGGACAGGACTATATTATTACGGCAAAAGCTAAGGGGTTAAATCAGTTTGCCATCGTATTGAAGCACGGGCTTAGAAATGCTGCTATTCCAATCATAACGATATTAGGTCCAATGACCGTTTCCCTAATGACAGGCACACTGGTGATCGAAAAGATATTTAGCGTTCCTGGCCTTGGGGAACAGTTTGTAAAATCCATTATGACAAATGATTTTCCTGTCATTATGGGCGTAACGCTGTTCTACAGCATTTTATTTATTGGTGTTGTGTTATTAGTGGATATTTTATACGGAGTGATTGATCCGAGAATCCGCTTATCTGGGGGGACAAAATAATGTTGGACAAAAAAGAAATTATATTCACAGATGATATGTTCCAGCCAGCCGCATTAGAAAAAAATCCAGAGAAAATTTCTCGCCCCAACATCACATATTGGCAAGAAGTTTGGAGGCGCTTTCGAAAAAATAAAGCCGCATTTACAGGGTTTATCTTAATTTCTATTATTCTCGTATTGGCCATATTTGGTCCCTTTGCAAACGAGCATGGCTATGATGAACAAAATTTAACGAGAGCAAATTTGCCACCAAAAGTTCCTGTTTTAGAACAAATTCCATGGCTCGGTTTTACTGGGAAGGATATTAAAGGGGTGGATCGTTATGAAGCTAGCGATATCAAAGAATACTTCTGGTTTGGGACAGATAATTTAGGCCGGGATTTATGGACAAGGGTATGGGAAGGAACGCGGATTTCCTTATACATTGCCTTTTTAGCAGCAACCATTGATTTAATTATTGGCGTTGCTTATGGTGGAATTTCCGCTTATTATGGCGGTCGCATAGATAATATTATGCAAAGAATTGTGGAAGTTTTAGTAGGTATTCCGAGTTTAATCGTCGTTATTTTATTAATTCTCGTCTTGCAGCCGGGAATTGTTTCTATCACTCTAGCAATGGTTATTACGGGATGGGTGGGAATGGCAAGGATTGTTCGCGGACAAATTCTTAAGCTTAAGGAACAAGAATATGTATTAGCTTCAAAGACGCTTGGGGCAAAGGATAGACGCTTAATTTGGAAGCACTTAATCCCAAATTCAATGGGTCCAATTATTATTACGACGATGTTCACAATCCCAACTGCGATTTTTACCGAGGCTTTTTTAAGCTTTATCGGTTTAGGGCTTCAGCCTCCAATCGCTTCGTTAGGAACACTAATCAATGATGGATACAAATTATTGCGAATCTATCCGCATATGCTTGCCTTCTCTTCCATTATTATTAGCTTAATTATGATTAGCTTTAATTTAATCGGAGATGGCCTTCGAGATGCCTTAGACCCTAAAATGCGCAAATAGGAGGATGGAAACGTGGGAAAAATACTAGATGTCAAAAATTTGCAAGTATCCTTTGATACGTATGCGGGGGAAGTAAAGGCAGTTCGAGGAGTTTCTTTCCATCTTAATAAGGGTGAAACACTTGCCATCGTTGGTGAATCAGGATCAGGGAAATCAGTTACTTCCAAAAGCTTAATGAAATTAATCCCCAACCCTCCAGGAAGAATTACAGGGGGGGAGATCCTCTTTGAAGGCAAGAATTTAGTTGAGTTTTCCGAAAAGCAAATGCAGAAAATTCGTGGGTCAGATATCGCCATGATTTTTCAAGATCCGATGACTTCCCTTAACCCGACCATGACAGTTGGAAAACAAATTATGGAAAGTATTATGAAACACCAAAAGCTTCCAAAGCAGCAGGCTAAAGAAAAGGCAATTGAGCTGCTGGATATGGTAGGAATTCCAAATCCGGAAAATAGGTTAGCCTCATATCCACATCAATTTTCCGGCGGTATGAGACAAAGGGTTGTCATTGCGATGGCCATTTCATGTAACCCAAAAATATTAATCGCTGATGAGCCAACAACTGCCCTTGATGTAACGATTCAGGCGCAGATTCTTGAGCTTTTGAAGGATTTGCAGAAAAAATTAGATACCTCCATCATTTTTATAACTCATGATTTAGGAGTCGTGGCCAATATTGCGGACAGGGTAGCTGTTATGTATGCCGGAAAAATTATTGAGATTGGCACAGTGGATGAAATTTTTTATAACCCCCAGCATCCTTATACTTGGGGTCTTTTAGGGGCAATGCCAAATCTTAATGAAAAAGCAGAGGAACTCATTACTATTCCAGGTTCCCCTCCGGATCTTTTAAAACCGCCAATTGGCGATGCATTTGCCAGCAGGAATAAATATGCAATGAATATTGATTTTCAAATAGAACCACCTATGTTTAAAGTATCTGATACACATTATGCAGCAACATGGCTCCTTCATGAAAAGGCGCCAAAGACAGTGTCGCCCGAGATCCTGAAAAAACATAGACAAACAAGTTCGAAAGAAATACAAAAAGAACGTTTTGCGAAAAAGAAAGAGAAAAGACAAAAGCTTTTGGAAATTAATAATTTGAAGCAGTATTTTTCATCAGGATCAAATATTGTAAAGGCAGTAGACGGAATTAACTTTGATATTTATAAAGGAGAAACATTCGGCCTCGTAGGAGAATCTGGATGTGGAAAATCAACAACCGGACGAACGATTATCGGACTGTATGGTGCAACAGATGGAGAAATTCTATATAACAATGAAAATATTTGTAAGAAGAGATCGTTTAGTGATGCACAAAAATTAAATCGAGAAATTCAAATGATTTTTCAAGATCCATATTCTTCATTAAACCCAAGACAGACAGTTGCTGACATTATCGCTGAAGGCATGGATATTCACGGGCTCGCCTCCAGCAAGAAGGAAAGAATGGAAAAGGTATACGAATTATTAGAGACAGTAGGATTAAATCGCGAACATGCCAACCGATATCCGCATGAATTCAGTGGCGGACAGCGCCAGAGAATTGGAATTGCCAGGGCATTAGCGGTTGACCCAGAATTTATTATTGCCGATGAGCCGATCTCTGCACTTGATGTTTCAATCCAAGCACAAGTCGTTAATTTAATGAAAAAGCTACAAAAAGAAAAAGGGCTGACTTATCTTTTTATTGCCCATGATCTATCCATGGTGAAGTATATTAGCGACAGAATTGGCGTTATGTATAAAGGAAGACTAGTAGAATTAGCTGAAAGTGATGAGCTATATGAAAATCCGATGCACCCATATACAAAATCACTGTTATCAGCTATCCCGCTTCCTAATCCCGAAACGGAGAAAACTAGGACAAGAATTAAATTTGATCAGAGTTTCGTTTGGGATGGTAAGGGCGAGGAACCTATTTTTAGAGAAGTAAAGCCAGGGCATTGGGTGGCATGTACAAAACAGGAATATGAGGAATACAAGAATCAAATCATAGATGTTATTTAGGAGAAATGAGGAAGCTGTGGAGGAAAAACAATGAAAAGATCGATTAAATTAATTCTTATTGCGTTTATTATTTCATTTGTTGGCTCCTTTTTTTCCGAAGGTGGACAATGGGTTGGCTTTGTCAATTTTCTATTTTTCATCTCAATTCTGCTGCTCATGCTTGGTGGAACATTATTTGTCCTTAAAGGCGGTATGTTTGATGGGATTTTTTATAGTTTCCGACGAATTTACAGTCGTACTTCTAAGATTGAGAACTATGTGTCTGAACAAACAGGTGAATTACAAAATACACCCAAAATTAGTTTGAGCGGGCTTTCGATTCACCCAATCATTATATCTGGTGTTGCCTTATTTTTTATTTCATTCATTGCGGCTTATATGTAAACAATTAAATGGGAGGAAATTCAAATGAAAAGATTAGAAAAGTTAAGAGAAATGTTTGATGGATTGGGAATTAATGGGATACTCATTACGAATGATCAAAACCGTAGATATATGACAGGGTTTACTGGAACAGCCGGTTTAGTATTAATTACGAAGGAAGAGGCTATATTAGTAGTAGATTTTCGCTATGTTGAACAAGCAAACGAGCAGGCAAAAGATTTTTCCGTTGTTCAAGTAAGCGCAAAAGCGGAATTGCTAGCTGAAGTTGTTCGACAAACAGAGCGACTAAAAATTTCCAAGCTTGGCTTCGAGCAAACTCACATGAGTTTTTATTCTTATTCCGAATATCAAGCCCAATTAAAAGCAGAAATGGTTCCTCTTACTGGAACAATTGAAAAGCTTCGGATGATTAAGGATAAAGAAGAGATAAGCATTATAAGAGAAGCGGCAGAAATAGCGGATGCTGCATTCACACATATTCTTGAGTTTATCAAACCAGGAATAAAGGAAATCGAAGTTTCAAATGAATTAGAGTCATATATGAGAAAGCAAGGGGCTACTTCCTCTGCATTTGATACGATCGTTGCGTCGGGCCACCGCGGTGCTTTTCCTCATGGTGTGGCAAGCATAAAGGTGATTGAGAAAGGTGATATGGTGACCCTTGACTTCGGCGCCAACTATAAAGGATATCGTTCAGATATTACGAGAACGATAGCTGTTGGTGAACCAAATGAAGACTTAAAAGGAATCTATTACATTGTACTTGAGGCACTGTCAAAAGCTCTCGATGGAATTAAACCAGGGATGACAGGAAAAACAGCAGACGCTTTCTCAAGGGATTATATAACCGAAAAAGGCTATGGAAAGCAATACGGCCATGGTTCAGGCCATGGAATCGGATTGGATATCCATGAGGAGCCATTTAAGAATGTCAATTGTGAAATAGTTTTAGAACAAGGCATGGTGCTGACTGTTGAACCAGGAATATACATACCGAATCTTGGCGGGGTGCGAATTGAGGATGATATTTTATTAACCGCAGACGGGATTGAAATCATTACGAAATCAGCGAAGGAATTGCTTGTTCTATAGAAGGATAATTTTCCTTTATCCTGACTCAAATATAAATAGGGGGAGATTTTATGAAAATAAAGAGTACGTTAATGCTTGTCCTTATGCTTTTATTAAGTTCATTTTTAACAGGCTGCTATGGTGGAGAAAATAAGAAAACAGCTACAGAAGGTACTCCGAATCAGTCTGAAGGAGGAGCAGTTGAAACGGCAAGTGAGCAAGTTTTAAATCTAGTGGAAGGCGGGGAAGTTCCGACGCTCGATACACTTGGATTATTTGACGCGCTTTCAAGTCGAACAATGAATAATATTTTTGAAGGGCTTTATAGATTAGATGAATCACATGCACCTATTGAAGGAATGGCTGAAAATCATGAAGTTAGTGAGGATGGGAAGGTATATACATTCCATATTCGTTCAGATGCAAAGTGGAGTAATGGAACACCTGTAACCGCTAAGGATTTTGAATTTGCTTGGAAAAAGGCAATCAACCCTGAAACTCTATCAACCTATTCTTATCTATTCAATGATATAAAAAATGCTGCAGCTATTCAGGATTCTGAAAGTGAATTGTTTGGAAAGGTTGATGAATTAGGAGTTAAGGTCGTGGATGACAACACTTTACAGGTTGAATTAGATCATCCGGTCCCTTACTTTTTAAGCCTTATCACGTATCCAGTATTTTTTCCGCAAAATAAAGAATTTGTTGAATCCCAAGGAGATCAATATGCGCTAGAAGTTGAAAATCTTCTATATAACGGACCATTCGTGCTAGATTCATGGGAGCATGAGGTTGGCTGGGTATATAAGAAAAATCCAACCTATTGGGATGCTGGCGCAGTTAAGCTTGAAACGATAAATGTAAAGGTTGTAAAAGAGGCAGCAACAAGGGTGAACCTCTATGATACCGGGAAAATCGACTTAACAGAAATTACTTCTGAATTTATTGATCAGTATGCAAGTACACCAGATTACAATACTTTGCTTAAGCCGGAAGTGTTCTTTATTCGGATGAATCAACAGAATAAATACTTGGCAAATGTTAATATTCGTAAGGCTATTGATATGGGCTGGGATAAAAAAGCTGCTACGGAAAGTCTATTAAATAACGGTTCCGTTCCGGCCTATTATTTAGTTCCTAAAGAATTTGCCTTTGATGGGAGCGGAAAAGACTTCCGTACAAAATACGCTGGTTTTAATGAGGAAGGGATTGAGAAGGCAAAGGAGTATTGGGAGAAAGGGTTAGAAGAGCTTGGTGTTGATAGCATTGAATTAGAATTTTTAAGCTATGATAGCGAAGAAAGAAAAAGAGTTAGTGAATACTTTAAAAATCAGCTAGAAACCAATTTGCCTGGTTTAACGATAAAAATCAATCAGCAGCCTAATAAGCAAAAGCTTGCTTTAGAATCTAGCCAGCAATATGACCTGACATATTCTGGGTGGGGACCTGACTTCCAAGACCCAATTACTTTTATGGATCTTTATCTATCAGAAGGTCCATACAACTGGTCAAGCTATGCTAATGAGAAATTCGATAGTCTCATAACAGAAGCTAAAACAAATCCTACAGATATAAATAAGAGATGGGAAAGTATGTTGGAAGCAGAAAAAATCCTCATCGAAGAGGACGCAGCTATTTCTCCAATGTACCAATCCGGTCTCGCTCAGCTGAAGAAGCCATATGTAAAAGGATATGTGGCGCATCCATTTGGGGTGTTTGCTTCTTATAAGTGGACTTATATTGAAGGGGAATAGAAAATATCACTCTTAATATGTGTCATTTTCTAAAGAAGCAGAAAAGAGTTTCAAAGAATGGTTAAAGCCAATTGGTTATGAATTTTAATAGTTAATGAATGAAATAGAATTTAATTAATTAGGAGGGAATACTATGAACTTTAGCAAAATGTTTACAACAGTCGATTTGCATGTTGCCGGAGAGCCATTACGCGTCATAACTGGTGGATTTCCAGAAATTAAAGGAAGTACACAACTAGAAAGACGGGCTTATTGTATGGAGCATTTAGACCATCTGCGGGAAACTTTAATGTATGAACCGCGAGGGCACCATGGAATGTACGGTTGCATTATCACCCCTCCAGCCAGTCCGCATGCTGATTTTGGGGTACTATTTATGCATAATGAAGGATGGAGTACGATGTGTGGGCATGGGATTATAGCTGTAATGACTGTTGGAATCGAAACAGGCATGTTTGATTTATCAGGCGGAAAAGAAAAGTTTATTATTGATAGCCCAGCGGGTGAAGTGATTGCCTATGCTAAATATAATGGCAATCAAGTAGAATCTGTTTCTTTTGAAAATGTTCCTTCATTTGTTTATAAAAAGGATGTTCCTGTAAAGATTGATGGGTATAAGTTTACTGTGGACATTGCATTTGGAGGCGCTTTTTACGCTGTTGTTGATAGTAAAGAAATGAATGTAAAAGTTAATTATAAAGATTTAGCTGCAATTCAAACATGGGGTGGCAAAATCAAGCATTATATTGAAAGTCAAATGGAAGTCAAGCATCCGCTAGAGGAAGGATTACATGGGATCTACGGTGTGATCTTTTCAGACGAGCCAAATAAAGAAGGAGCAGATCTTCGCAATGTGACGATTTTTGCAGATGAGCAGGTGGATCGCTCCCCTTGTGGAACAGGTACTTCAGCAAGAGCTGCCACACTCGTTGAGCAGGGCCGCTTAAAAGAGGGAGAAAGCTTTGTCCATGAATGTATTACGGATGAGCAATTTATTGGCGAAATCTTATCACTGACTAAAGTAGCAGACTATGATGCTGTTGTTCCTAAAGTATCAGGGCAGGCATACATTACTGGATTCCACCAATTTGTCGTAGATCCACGAGATCCGTTGAAGCAAGGATTTTTATTGGCCTAGTAATAAAAACCCGTCAATTGAATCTTATTTCGATTGCCGGGTTTTTTGCGTTTCACTATGAAGTATTTTTCAAATAAGGCATACTAGTTCATGTAGTATAAAAAAGTTTAGGAGTGAAAAAGAATGAAACAAATAATATCAGAGCAAGAATATCGTGAGCAAATTAGCAAGGATGAACTATCTGTTGGTGTGTTTACAACAACTTGGTGTCCTGATTGCAAACGATTAGATATGTTTATCGATGAAATCATTACAGCGAATCAAGATAAGCAATGGTTTACGATTGATCGTGATGATTTTCCGGAAATTTCTGAGGAACAAAGTGTTATGGGAATTCCATCATTATTGGTTTTCAAAAATGGAGAAAAACTCGCTCATCTACATAGTGCCAATGCAAAAACACCAGAGCAAGTGAAAGAATTCTTAAATAATCTATAAGGATAAAAGGCTAATCGGACTTTGTTTCGGTTAGCTTTTTAAAATTGTTATGAAATAAAACTTTTTAATAATAACTGATGTTTTTGCCTTGTGTTTTATGAATAGAAACGAATAAGTTCTATTTTAATAGTAAAGCCTTTTAAACGTGCCCCCTTTATTCGCTAATGATGTAAGCGCTCTCTTTCTTCGTAAAAATATAAAAAACATAGTAAAAAAATTAGTAACTTTGGCAAATTTTAATAGCATAAATCGCGTTTATATGTCATAATTATGTCTGAATTCACTATTTTAAGAAAATTATAAGATGAATTTATTTTCAGCAAAAAGGGTGCAGGCAGGTGACAATGTGAATAAACTACCAATTCTTGAAATAAATGATTTAAAAGTTTCCTTTTTCAGTGGGACAAAATTCGTTCCAGCTATAAATGGAATTAGCTTTTCTTTAAAAGAAGGAGAGATTCTTGGCATTGTTGGTGAGTCAGGAAGTGGAAAGAGTGTAACCTCCCTAGCAACGATGGGATTAATCCCTTGTCCACCAGGAAAAATAGAGAACGGTGAAATTCTTTTTGAAGGAAGGGACTTAACCGGAATATCAGAAAAAGAATGGAGAAAAATCCGCGGAAATAAGATTTCGATGATTTTTCAAGAGCCAATGACATCCTTAAATCCTCTCTTTACAATTGGGAACCAATTAATGGAGGGAATCAAGCTGCATACAAGCCTTTCAAAAGCAGAGGCAAAAATGCGCTGTATCGAATTACTTCGTCTTGTTGGGATTCCAAGGGCGGAAGGGATTCTTAAAGAATACCCGCACCAGCTTTCTGGTGGCATGAGGCAGAGGGTTATGATTGCCATGGCGATGGTGTGCAATCCAAAGGTTCTCATTGCAGATGAGCCTACAACAGCATTAGATGTAACAATCCAGGCACAAATCCTTGCTTTAATGAAGGATTTAAATGAAAAAACGAATACATCCATTATTTTAATTACCCATGATTTAGGAGTTGTTGCGGAAATTTGCGAAAGAGTCATCGTCATGTATTCGGGGCAGATCGTCGAACAGGGAGATGTGCATACCATCTTAAAAAATCCCCAGCACCCATATACAAAAGGACTTCTTAAGTCAGTGCCTGATTTAAGAACGAAGAAGGATAGGCTTTACAGCATACCCGGTAATGTTCCGGTTCCTGGGAGTGTGATTCAAGGCTGCCGATTTGCCGCAAGATGTTCAGAAGTTTTCGGAAAATGCTTAGAGGCGGAACCTGAATTAGTTCAATTAGAAAAGGAAGACAATCAAGTTCGTTGCTTCCTGTATTCAGAAAAAGAAAGGAGTGACGAACATGTCAGAGTTACTTCTTGAAGTTTCCGGCTTGAAAAAATACTTTCCGATTACAGGCGGTTTGCTTGGCGGTGTGAAAGGAGAGGTGAAAGCAGTAGATGACGTCTCTTTCCATGTAAGAAAGGGAGAAACTCTAGGGATTGTTGGTGAAAGCGGTTGCGGGAAATCAACGACTGGTCGTCTATTAATGCGCCTCATTGAAGCGAGTGACGGAAAAATTGTTTTTGAAGATAAAGAGATTACTAGTATGTCAATGAGCGAATTAAGAAAAATCCGTCGGGATATACAAATGGTATTTCAAGATCCATATGCCTCTTTAAATCCGCGGCATACAGTAGAAAAAATTCTTGAAGAACCACTGATTGTCCATGGGATTGGTACAAAAGAGGAAAGAAAAAGGCGTGTACATGAAATGCTTGAGGTCGTTGGATTAAGCAGCTATCATGCACGAAGATATCCGCATCAATTCAGTGGTGGACAGCGCCAGCGGATTGGGATTGCGAAGGCCTTGATGACGAAGCCGAAGCTGATCATTGCCGATGAGCCCGTTTCAGCACTTGATGTATCCATTCAGGCGCAAGTTTTAAACTTAATGAAGGATATTCAAAAGGAATTTGGACTTACATATATATTTATCTCCCATGATTTAGGTGTTGTTCGCCATATTAGTGATCGTGTAGGTGTCATGTATTTAGGTAGATTAATTGAATTAGCTGACAGTGAAGAGCTGTATGAAAATCCAAAGCATCCATATACAAAGGTACTGCTTTCAGCTGTTCCAACTCCTGATCCAGATATAAAGCGTGAAACCATCTTAATCAAAGGAGAGCTGCCAAGTCCGGCAAACCCGCCATTAGGATGTGCATTTCATACGCGTTGCTCAGAGTGCATGGATATTTGTAAAACGACTAGGCCAGTTGGCCAAGGCGAGAATGGTCATTTTGTAGCTTGCCACTTGTACAACAAGGAATAAGCTGCATTTATGATAAAAAAATGAAAAATAGGGGGAAACAATTCACATGAACAAAACGCTGAAATTATTATTCGTTTCATTGTTGGCAGTAAGCATGTTCCTTGTCGGATGTAGTGGCAAATCTAACCAGACATCCGGGGATAATGGTTCTTCTACTAGCCCATCATCACCTAGCGGTGGCGATGAAAAGAAACAAGATACACTTGTTTTTGGTCGCGGCGGTGATTCCGTATCTCTTGATCCAATCACAACAACAGAAGGGGAAACCTTTAAAGTTACAGAAAATATTTTTGAAAAATTACTTGTGTATGGAGAGAGTGATACATCTGTCCAGCCAGCTCTAGCTGAGGAGTGGGAGGTATCTGATGATAATTTGACATACACATTTAAATTGCGCCAAGGTGTTAAATTCCATGATGGCACAGACTTTAATGCGGATGCAGTCGTGTTTAACTTTGAGCGTTGGATGAATGGAAATGAAGAAAAATTCCCGTACTATACAATGTTTGGCGGGTTTAAGGGTGACGAAGGTCATGTCATTAAGGAAGTTAAAGCTTTAGATGAACACACTGTACAATTTATCTTAAATAGACCACAGGCTCCGTTCTTAAAGAATATCGCTATGTCTCCTTTCGGGATTGCAAGCCCGGCAGCTATTGAAAAATACGGGGACAAATTCAGACAAAATCCAGTTGGAACTGGACCATTTAAATTTGTAGAATGGAAGCAAAATGACCGAATTGTGCTTGAAAAAAATACAGATTATTGGATGGAAGGCTATCCAAAGCTAAGCAAAGTAATTTATCGTGTCATTCCTGAAAACACAGCTCGTTTGAACGCGCTTGCTAATGGCGAAATCGATATTATGGACGGCTTAAACAATTCAGATGAAGCAAGTGTATTAAGCAATCCTGATTTACAAATTATTGAGCGTCCATCTATGAACGTTGGTTATATTGGCTTTACTGTTAATCGCCCGCCATTTGATAATAAGCTTGTTCGACAAGCATTAAGTCATGCAATAGATAAGCAATCAATCATTGATTCATTCTATGGAGGTAAGGCAGAGCCTGCGAAAAACCCAATGCCGCCATCCATTGAAGGCTATAATAACGCTATTCAAGACTATCCTTTTGACTTAGATAAAGCGAAAGAATTACTAGCAGAGGCTGGCTTTGCAGATGGATTTGAAATGGATTTATGGGCTATGCCTGTTGCACGTCCATACATGCCTGAAGCGATGAAGGTTGCAGAAGTCATTCAAGATAACTTCAGCAAAATCGGTGTGACAGCGAATATCCAGACAGTTGACTGGGCTACTTATTTAGATAAAGCGAAAAAAGGTGAGTTTGATGCCTATATGCTTGGCTGGACTGGAGATAACGGAGACCCCGATAACTTTATTTACACATTGCTTGACAAAGATAGTATTGGAAGTAACAACAACTCTCATTACATCAATGAAGAACTACATGACATTTTAATTGAAGCGCAAACTGAAACTGATCAAGATAAGCGAAACGATCTTTACAAAAAAGCTCAAGAACTTATTAAGGAAGACGCACCGTGGGTACCGCTTGTTCACTCAACACCATTATTAGCAGCGGTAAAAGATTTACAAAACTACAAGCCACACCCAACAAACTCTGAAACACTAACAAAAGTAGAATTTAAATAAGCATTGCCAAAAGGGAGGCTCTGTCTCCCTTTTGTTAGCTATGAAACACATGGTAAGTAAAAGAAATGAAGTCGGATTGAGATAAATCGGCGAATGAGCCGATTTATTTAGCTAATAGGGAAGTTGAATGAATTGGCACTTAGAATTTAAGGAGAGGTCGTTCATTACTCCTGTTTCAAGATCATTTTCAACAAAGAGGTGAGAAGCTTGTTTAATTATACTGTCCGCCGCATTCTTTCTTTAATACCTGTTCTGTTTGGCATGACTCTTGTTGTATTTGCCATCATTCATGCGATTCCTGGTGATCCTGCTCAAGTCATTCTTGGCCAAAAGGCTACAAAAGAAGCGATTGCCACTTTAACAAGGGAGCTTGGTTTGGATCGGCCATTATACATACAATACTTCGATTATATTAAATCTTTATTTTCAGGAGATCTAGGAAACTCATTGCGGACAAGAGGGCCAATTAACGAAGAAATCTGGCCATATCTTGCTGCAACTCTGGAGTTAACGATCTTCGCAATGATAATTGCTGTTTTCATCGGTGTAAATGCCGGTATTATTAGTGCGTGGTTTTCAAACTCATGGTTCGATTATACAGCGATGATCCTTGCGCTTATCGGAGTTTCCATGCCAATCTTC
Source organism: Cytobacillus depressus (assembly GCF_008923245.1). GTDB lineage: Bacteria > Bacillota > Bacilli > Bacillales > Cytobacillaceae > Cytobacillus > Cytobacillus depressus. The sequence continues at coordinate 8,147 of NZ_WBOS01000005.1, read as the reverse complement.
TGGCTTGGTTTAATGGAGCAATGGGCATTTTCTATCCAGCTAGGCTGGCTGCCAACAACAGGACGGGAAAATGTTAGAGATCCTGTTACAGCCATTACAAACCTTTACTTAATTGATACGTTGATCAAGGGGAACACTGGCCAATTTATTGAAGTCCTCAAGCATTTAATATTGCCAAGCTTTGCATTAGCCACAATCCCGATGGCCATCATTGCTCGGATGACAAGATCAACGATGCTAGAAGTGATGAAATCCGACTATATCCGTACAGCACGTGCAAAAGGCGTAAGAATGTTTTTGGTTGTGTACAAGCATTCTTTAAAAAATGCAGTTATTCCAGTGCTAACAGTAATTGGCTTGCAAACAGGTCTATTACTAGGAGGAGCTATTTTAACCGAAACGATTTTCGGCTGGCCGGGAATTGGACGCTACTTATATGAAGCAATCGGGTATCGCGATTATCCGGTTATTCAGTCAGGCATTTTAATTATTGCAGCTATCTTTGTATTCATTAACTTGATTGTTGACCTTTTATATGCCTTTATTGACCCAAGAATTAAGTACACGAATTAATGAAAAAGGGAGGATTCGAAAGTGGCTGAACTTGCGAAGAACACATCAGACATAGTAAAGGTCAACTCTGAAGCAGAACAGACACCTGCCTGGAAAGAAGCGTGGCGTTCGTTTTGTAGAAACAAGCTGGCGGTCGTCGGTTTAGGAATCGTTATCTTTTTTATCATAGTGGCCATCTTAGCCCCTGTCATTGCGCCATATAGTTTTAAAGATCAAGAATTGTCCAAAAGGCTATTAGCACCTTCCAGTGAAAATTGGTTCGGTACTGATGACTTTGGCCGTGACATTTTCTCACGTATCGTTTATGGTGCCCGAATTTCATTAACGGTTGGATTCTTTGCTGTCTTAGGTTCTTCGATAATCGGGACCATGTTAGGAATCATCGCTGGCTATTATGGACGCTGGGTAGATACGATCATCTCGAGAATATTTGATATTATGCTAGCATTCCCAAGTATTTTGCTAGCCATAGCAGTTGTTGCTATTCTTGGCCCATCCGTGCAAAACGCACTGATTGCCATTGCAGTTATTAATATTCCTAACTTTGGCCGGCTCGTTCGATCAAAGGTATTGAGTGTAAAGCAGGAAGAATATATTATGGCAGCAAAGGCAGTAGGGATGAAAGATGCAAGAATCTTACTCCGCCACATCTTGCCAAACAGCATGACGCCAATTATTGTACAGGCAACACTTGCCATTGCAACGGCAATCATCGAAGCAGCTGCGCTTGGCTTTCTCGGCCTCGGAGCCCAGGCGCCCACACCCGAATGGGGAAAAATGCTCGCAGACAGCAGGCAATATCTCGTACAAGCCCCATGGACCTTATTCTTTCCGGGACTTGCCATCATGTTAACGGTACTCGGATTTAACTTAATGGGGGATGGGCTAAGGGATGTGCTGGATCCGAAGATGAAGCAGTAGGAATTATGTGAAAAAAGAAAACAAGAATAGAAAGAGACAGCCTTTCGGGATGTGCTGTCTCTTTCCGTTCTGATAGAGCTGTAGTTTGACCAAGTGTTTGAAAGCTAAAATAGGGTGATTTTTAATTGCCTTCATGGCAGCGTAGAGGTCAGGGGTTCGAGCCGCCTATTCTCCATAATAACATTGAAAAAACTCAATTCCTTTTTAAAGGGGATTGAGTTTTTTTGTTAGGTTATAAGTATTAACTAACCAATAATTAGAAAGTATTACAGCATTTTTGTAGAGAATGAATAAAGTATTATAAAATGGTAATTTTAAGAGGAGGAGGTGGAACCCTAAATGAATAAAAAAGAAGGAAAAGGATATGTATATTTTTTTCTTCAATGTATTAAAACTAACGTAGTAAAGATAGGCGAAACTACTAGAGAGGTCAAGGAAAGGATTGTAGAACTGTCTAACAAAGAATATCCCAAATTGTATATTTGAATTTGTTCATCATTTCACAAGAAACATGTAGTCAAAACGAAGAAAGCCTGCTATAATTGCAACCGGAGTAACCACTAAGGGTTACTAACTCAAGTTTCGCAGCAGAAATCAGGCATTAAAGTCTTGATATAACTAGGTGGCGAGTTAAATCAATACATCACTTGCTCAAAAATGAAGTCTGTGTCTAGTGAGAATTGTTTTTTCAACTGCGTGAAGGACGCCATCGGTTGAGCCAAAGCAGTCTTCAAATACATATCACTGACTTCAACGCAAAGGGTTGTATCGGTACTGAGCACAGCCAGCCATTCGCTTCGCTTGTTGCAGTTTTGTACGAACACGATTCTCACGGCGAATCCGTTTTTCGTCTTGGCAATCACGGAACCATGGTTTAGACCGGCTTTTTCGGTGCGAAACATGAGTGAATAAATATATCTATTAAAAAATTTACCTAAAAGGGGAATACTATCATGAGCGGTTATAACGCAGTAGCAGCAAGAAATACGGAAAATGCACCAACATGTCCTCTATCTTCACAAACTGTAGCTTTCTCTCATTACAATAATCTTTCAGCTCAATTACCTATCGAACCTACAACTGGTAAATTGGTAGCTGGTGGTATTAAAGAGCAGGCTGAACAATGCTTTAAAAATATCAAAGCAATTGTTGAAAGCATTGATCATGTTATGAGCGATGTCGTTAGAATCACTGTATTCGTTAAGAATATCAAAGATGTTGACGCTGTAGACGAAGTTTTTAAAACGTTCTTCCCAACATATGTTCCTTCACGGACAACAGTTGCAGTTGCGGCTTTGCCTATGGATGCTATGGTGCAAGTTGAAGCACTTGTTTCACACGGTGAAGGTACAATTCCAAACGCGCCACAATCAGGCGACCTCATTAAGCTTACAAATAACACGGCAAATGCACCAACAAGTCCGCTATCTACACAAACTGTGTCTTTCTCTCATTACAATAATCTTTCAGCTCAATTGCCGATCGATCCGAAAACTGGCCGATTAGTAGTTGGCGGTGTAAAAGAGCAGGCTGGACAGTGCTTAAAAAATATCAAGGCAATTTTAGAAAGTATCGACGTTCCTTTTGATGATATTGTTAAAATTAATATCTTCCTTAAAAACCTATCGGATACTGAAGCCGTAAATGAAGTTTATAAAACATTCTTCCCAGACTCGGCTATCGCCAGAGCCGTAGCTTATGTCCCTGCACGGACAACAGTTGAAGTTTCAGCTCTACCTATGGATGCTTTGGTACAAATTGAAGCAGTGGTGTCACACGGAGATGGTACACCTCCACAAGCTATTGAAGACAGACATGGAATCGTTATTTGGGCGAACAATACTGACAATGCACCAAAGTGTTCCCTATCTACACAAACTGTAGCGTTCTCTCATTACAATCACCTTTCAGCTCAATTGCCTTTGGATCCAAAAACTGGTGAAATGGTAGCTGGTGGTGTAAAAGAGCAAGCTGAACAGTGCTTGACAAATATCAAGGCAATTGTAGAAAGTATCGACCACGTTATGGACGATGTAGTTAAAGTAAATATCTACCTTAAGAATATTGCAGATATTGATGCTTTAAACGAAGCTTACAAAACATTCTTCCCAGGCGGTGTTCCTGCACGAAGAGTAGTTGGAGTATCAGCTTTACCTAAAGATGCTTTAGTCCAAATCGATGTAGTTGTAGCAAACGCTGAAGGAACACCTAGAAAAGCATAACAGGCATTTGTTTGTAAATACAGGAACTATCAAAGTTACTTGTTAATGCCGATGGTGAATGCGAAATCGCATATCCTATTCATAAAAACGGGCTGTCTCAAATGAAAATTGGGACAGCCTCCGTTTTTTAACAGCATAGATGAAAAAGCATCGAGTTTTTAGCCGATTGGCTGAAATCTTGATGCTTTTTTTAGTTTCCGGGCATTTGCTTTGAGTTTGGATACTTTTGTGAAGTTTGTTCAGTTTATAGCCAAAACATAGAAGCATAAACTCAACCTTCACACTTTGTTTCTCTCATGTTAAAAATCTTCGAAATCCGTAATCTTCCTTCAAAACTCCGAATACACCTTCCACTTGGATTGATCGATTCATTCGCAAGACAATTGAACCTGGCTCCATTTAGAGGAGAGTGAGGGGGTCTGAAAAAAGAAAAAACCCTTGCTACGCAAAGGTTTTTAAAAGTATGGAGAATAGGGGGCTCGAACCCCTGACCTCTACGCTGCCAGCGTAGCGCTCTCCCAGCTGAGCTAATCCCCCGATAGGTGAATACATAGAAAATTATATATGTAATCGGGGGGTTTGGCAAGAGGTATTTTTTGAAAAAAGTGAATTCATTATTGTTAACTTTCTATTTCTACGCTTCGGACACCATTTAATTGGGATACACTATAATAAACATCCGTTATACTCTTCTTTTTATCGACAGTGACAATGAGCTGAACGAGGTGCTTCCTTTCTTCTAAATCTTTAATACGCACACGCTTGATAGATAATTTTAAATCTTTAATGCCTGACAAGATTTCAGCAATATTTTCTTTCTCTGTCACTTTAAGCTGGAGGGTAATTTCTTTTTCCCTTAATTGTCTAGGTCCGAGGAGGGCCATAAAAAATGGGATGACTTCAACACTAATAATAAGCAGAGCCACTCCCGCCAACGCTTCTACATAAAAACCGGCTCCGACCGCAATTCCAATTCCTGCTGCTCCCCATATTAATGCAGCAGTTGTTAAGCCTGATATGCTGTCATTGCCTCTTCTTAAAATGACGCCTGCCCCTAAAAAGCCGATTCCAGAAACGATTTGAGCGGCCAAACGGAGTGGATCCATTTGAATGTTTACGCCAACTTTTCCCGGGAAGATGTAGGCGGATTCAATGGAAACAATCGTTAACAAGCAGCTAACAATAGAAATAACTAGGCTCGTTTTTAGTCCGACTGGCTTTCTTTTTAATTCACGCTCAATTCCGATGACAAGACCGAGTACGGCTGATATTCCGAGCTTCATGAAAATCTCTAACTCTAAGTCGCTCATAATATCCCCACTCCTCATATGATTTGTGATGAAAAGGGAGAAGAGCTGATGTGGCTCCACTTTTTTTCAACCTCATTTCTTACAATCATTACGATAATTAAAGTGATACCCTTTTAACAATATCCTAAATCTTACTAGTATGGAATAAGATTTAATTATGGCGAAAGAATTGCTTAGGATGTAATATAGTATGTGGCAAAAAACGTTATTACAGAACAAAGGAGAAACAAAACATCATGTCAGACACAAAAATAAATCCTTATGTGGCACTAGCCATAGGAGTTTTTTCAGTCTCAACATCTGCGATTCTTGTTAAAGTATCAAGCGCACCTTCAGGCGTCATAGCATTTTATCGGTTATTCTTTTCGGTTTTATTTATGTTGCCTTTATTTCTAATAAAGTATGTTCCGGAGCTTCGTCTTATTACAAGACGAGATTGGTTATTTTCAATTGTAGCGGGCGTTTTTCTAGCCTTTCATTTTATTCTTTGGTTTGAATCTTTAAATTACACGTCAGTGGCAAGCTCTACAGTATTGGTTACTTTACAGCCTTTGTTTGCTTTTATCGGAACTTATTTTTTCTTTAGGGAAAAGTTTTCTTGGAAAGCAATTGTCAGCTGTTTAATTGCTGTTTTTGGCAGTGTAATCATTAGCTGGGGAGATTTTAAAGTAAGCGGCTCCGCTTTATTTGGAGATGTGTTAGCTTTAATTGCTTGTGCTTTAGTTACAACATATTTATTATTTGGCCAAACAGTTAGAAAAAGATTATCACTCGTAACCTACACATTTGTCGTATATAGCATCAGTACGATTACTCTGTTTGCCTACGTTTTAATTAAGCAAGAGCCATTACTTCCGTATGGCACGAGTGATTGGGTGTATTTTATCCTGCTCGCCCTTGTCCCAACTTTAATGGGCCATACAATATTTAATTGGTCGTTAAAATGGCTTAGCACCTCAACTATTTCGATGGCGATTCTATTTGAACCAGTCGGAGCGGCAATCTTAGCCTATTATCTCCTACAAGAATCTGTAGTCTGGACACAACTTCTTGGGGGCGCTGTTATTATTATTGGCGTCACGTTATTTTTACTTGATGAACGCGGAATGAATATGAAAGAATTAAAGAAAAAGCAACCTCTCATCATGAATAGCAGGCGATAACGTTAAGTTGCGAATTTAGGGGAGATTAAAATGGGGTTTGACAGAGCTTTTAAGATTTTCCCACAATTAGAGACGAAAAGAGTTATATTACGAAAGCTTCAAATGGATGATGCTCCAAGTATCTTTCGTTATTTTTCAAAAGACGAAGTGACTATATTTTATGACCTTGATACTTTTACTACTGAAAAGGAAGCTGAAGACTTAATAGAAAGTCTCCTTTACCGGTATGAAATGAGAAAGCAAATTCGTTGGGCAATTGTTTTAAAAGAAAGCGGGCAATTTATTGGCACATGTGGCTATCACTCGATAGAAGAAGAACATTGGAAAGCGGAAATTGGCTATGAGCTGCACCCAGATTATTGGAGACAAGGATTAATGACTGAGGTGATTAGTGCTGTCGTCCAATATGGTTTCAATGAGCTCGAATTAAATCGTATTGAAGCATTTTACGATCCAAGAAATATTGCCTCAGCTAGAGTATTAGAAAAGATCGGCTTTGAATTTGAAGGCGTTTTGAGGAAGCGGTTTTTTATAAAAGGGAAGTTTGTAGACGGTGCAATTGCTGCAATTATAAAGTGAAACCTCATTAAGTGGGGGGCTTTATCCCAACTGAATGTTAGTTGAATTTATCACGCTCAAAGTGCCACGTCCTCCCAAAAGCTCTGCTTTTGGTCGTGCGATGTAGAGCTTCCGTAGTGTTCCTTGTACTGTGGCTTTCGCCTAACTAGGACATCGTGTCCGTCGTCGGGCCTTTAGGGGCAGTTGAACTTCCACCTAGGCTTCTCCTATTCATCTAAAGTTTTGAGGTGGAAGTCTTACTGCTCGTTAATCTGCGATAAAAGAATAATAGCTTAAAATCCCTCAATTCATACTGGGGGATTTTTTTATAAAATAATTTGTCATCGGTTTCATTGAACAAGCCCTGATGTACGAAGTAATAACCAGCGCAGTGAAATGAAACTGAAGATATTTACATATCTATTAAAAATTCCAAAATAATGATTGTTTTAATCTAAATAAATATGTAAGTGAATAAGTGAACTTGTGGAAATTCACCAAATGAATGTGTATAAGCTAGATACTTAATCCACAAGTTGTGGATTAAATGTGAATTTTTAGATATTTCTATTATGTTTCTGTGGATAAACTTGGGCTCACGGAAAACTCCAAGTTATCAACAGACAAAAGTAGCAAGCTTTCTACTTTTTAGTAGTTAGATATTGGACAATCTCATCTTTCAATACAAGCGCATTATTATAGTTAGGATCTTTTGCAGCATATAGGAGTGTAATATTATTCGTGAGGCTTAGTTCACTAAGCCGTTTAAATTCGCTTTTTATTGATTCATTGGATCGGAGCTCTGCTTTATACCTCTTTCGGAATTCATCAAAAAGTTCTATATTATGATGAAACTCTTTTCGTAATTCATGGCTTGGCGCTAAATCCTTTGCCCAGCAATATAGATTCGCTTTCTCTTTTGAAACCCCCCGTGGCCAAAGGCGATCAACTAGAATGCGATAGCCGTCACTTTCTTCGTAAGGATCATAAATTCTTTTAATTGAAATGTTAGCCAAGATGTTCACCTCGATTCTTTTCTAAATTAATAATTACATTTATAATAAATTGTATAGGAAGAAAATTTGGATTGCTAATATAAGAACTAGAGTAATTAGAATCGATCCTATTAAATTTTTGTAAAAAAAACATTAAAATTATATTGCAAACATTTAATAGACATGATATATTAATATTCGTCCTTACGAAATAGCTGAAAACAAAGAAAAAATTCTTTTAAAAAAAGTTGTTGACTAAGAACGAGGAAATGTGTTAAATTAATAAAGTCGCTTCTGAGCGACAAGATAGTTCTTTGAAAACTGAACGAACAAAACGTCAACGTTTTAGTCTTTTTATCAAAAAGACATTATGAGCTAATCAACTCACAATTTATTGGAGAGTTT
>NZ_WBOS01000004.1 GCF_008923245.1 Cytobacillus depressus | reverse complement strand
ACATATTCCTATAAAGTAACATTAATCATAAAATTATTAACCTAAAGCACATGGGCATATCCTGAATTGCGAACAGGGTAAATACCTTGTTCACATACATGAGCCATGAGTTAAATAAGTTTGCTCCTAAAGAATTGCGCCCTTTAATGGAATAACGAAAATTAGAAAAACGGATATGTATCTTCTTATTTTTCTGGAACTAAAAGCCTTTGTGTTCATGAACTTTGCCTCATCCGCTGCTGTTAGTCCATCTAGAATCTCATCCGGGGAGTGAAAGGTACTCAAATCTAATAGGACACAGTTCAGTTAGGGATCGATACTAGTTTTGGCATGTCGCTGGGCATTTTTGCAGCCGGGGAGAAACATGGACAAAGAAATGTAGGAAACAGTTCCCTCTCCCGATGAAGCACCCAGTGTTATTCTTTCACCATAGCGACAAGTAAAGTGTGCAGTTCGTTTCGGATTGTGTACCTCTTGTTTTATATGTGAACACTTTGTCACAAAAATGTCCGGGATAGCGTTTTCTTTTTTATAATGTGTACATACCAAGATTGACTTAATGCTATTTGCATTTATTTGGTAATATCATACACACTTTCCGGGGGGATTAACATGTTAAGTACGGAGCAACTGAACACGGAACAGGAGCCAAAAAAGAAAAAGAAAAAATTTGAGATGCCACATATTTATGTCATTTTATTTGTCTTTAGTGCGCTTGCCGCAATTACAACATATTTCATTCCGGCGGGGGAATTTAATCGTGTACCTGGTCCAGAAGGCCGAACAACGATAGACCCAAATTCCTTTCATCATGTTGAACAAACCCCTGTTGGGATTACAGACTTTTTGACGGTTATTCCACGGGGATTGATTGACGCAGGTGAGGTTGTATTCTTCACGTTTATCATTGGTGGGATGTTTATGGTTCTAAGGCGTACTGGAATCATTGAGGTCGCCGTTGATAAACTAGCACGGAAATTCTCGCATAAAAGTATTATGCTCATTCCTGTTTTAACAACCGTGTTTGCCATCATAGCAACATTGATTGGAACAGCTGAATTATCACTTGTTTACATTCCAGTTATCATGCCTCTTATTATTGCACTGGGTTATGATTCAATTACAGCAGCAGCCATTGCACTTTGTGGGACTGTTGTTGGGTTTACAGCAGGTGTACTAAATCCGATTAATACGGGGCTTGGACAAAAATTATCGGACTTGCCTGTTTTCTCTGGAATTGAATTACGTTTAATCGTTTTTATTGTGACGGTTACGGCAGCCATTTTATTCATTATCCGTTATGCAAGGAAAGTCAAAAAGGATCCAACGCGTAGTCTAGTATATGAAGATGATATGGAAAAGCGTGCTTTATATAAAAGTGTGGGAAAAGCTGAAGCCATTTCAGCCACTGCACGGCAAAAGTGGGCAGCGGTTGCAGCGCTTGTATTCTTCGTCATTCTTGTATATGGTGTCATTTCAAAAGGTTGGTTTATGGTTGAAATGGCAGGACTCTTTATCATCATGGGAATTGTCGTTGGAATGATTGCCGGTCTTAAATTAGGTGAACTTTGCGAAGCCTTTACCCAAGGGTTTAAAGATGTTTTAATGGGAGCGTTTATAGTTGGGCTGGCTCGGGCAGTTGCAGTTGTACTAGAAGATGGTAACATTATGGACACAATGGTTCATACGCTTGGTTCACTCGTTGGTGATTTGCCACCAGCATTAGCGGCAGTTGGTATGTATGTTGTGCAGGTCTTTATTAACTTTATTATTTCTTCTGGTAGTGGACAAGCGCTTGTAACCATGCCAATAATGGCGCCACTTGCTGATATGGTTGGTGTGACGAGACAAACTGCTGTTCTTGCTTATCAACTTGGTGATGGGTTCACTCATATATTTTATCCGACAAGTGGGTACTTCATGGCAGCACTTGCGATTGCGGGTGTGCAATGGCAGAAATGGATTCGTTTCTTCTTCCCATTGTTCCTCATTTGGGCTGGAATTTCGGTTGTGACACTTGTCATCGCCCAATTGATTGGCTGGTCATAATAAATTTTAGAAATAGCATCTATTCTTTTAATTAAAGAATGGATGCTATTTTTTTGTTTTAAAGGCAAGACGAAACCAACTTATTTAAATCCCAATTTTTGTTTAACATTTTTAGCGTATGAGCGACTGATAGGTACTTTTGATCCATCTTTTAAAATTAAATTATACGCACGATTAAGCCATGGTTCTATGGCGGAAACCTGCTTTAAATTAACGATATAACCACGGTGCACTTGTAAAAAGTCATCGCCTAGCTTTTCTAATATTTGATAAAGCAACAGATCAGTTTCATATTTATGCTTGGCGGTTTTAATATACGTTTGGCGATTTTCTGTTCCTATATAGTAAATCTCATCAACTTGTACAATAATCATTCTATCTTCGTCTTTTACCGGAATTGTTTTTGTTCCGTGCGGCTGCGTATCCTCTTGTTGCGGTTTAACACTATGGAACTGTGCGTGTACTAGTAATTTGTCTACAGTTTTACGAAGCCTTGACTCATCAATTGGCTTGACAATGTAATCAACAGCATCAAGATCGAATGCATCAAGTGCATACGCATCATAAGCTGTAGCAAATACAATCATCGGTTGTTTTTTCATATGTTTAAATTGTTTCGCCAGTTCCATTCCATTTCCTTTAGCAAGCTGGATGTCAAGGAACACAACATCAGGTTGACATTCATTAATATCCCATAGAGCTTCGTGCATCGTTTCGGACTCGCCAATAATCTCTATATCACCTGTTTCATTTAATAAATATTTTAATTCCTCTCGTGCAAATTGTTCATCCTCTACAATAAATGCATACAGCATATCTACCTGCCCTCTCTATATAATTAAAATTGTATCGGTAATGTAATTGAAACGGTAGTTCCTTGCCCTGGTTTACTTTCCATGTTAAAAGATGCATTTTGGCTAAATAAAGCGGTTAGACGCTCCTTAATATTAAAGAGTGCGGACCCACTTCCGTTTTTGGTTGAGTTAACGACACGCTGGCCTAAATCAACGAGCCTTTCTGGGGGCACGCCAATTCCATTGTCGATAACGATTAACTGTAGTTTCGATTCTGTTCGTTGTTTAATGTTGATATGAATTTTTCCAGTTTCCCCTAAGTTCTTTAATTCACCATGGGTAATCGCATTTTCTACAAGCGGTTGTAGAATAAAAGGTGGAATGAGAGCATGACTTAGATTCGGATCCATCTCGACGCTAAGTTCAAACCTATCAGGAAATCGTGCTTCTTCTAATGCGAAATAGGCATGGACATTTTCCAATTCTTTTTCGATACGTACAAGACGGTCGGTAAGTCCTGTCAAATTGTTTCTTAAAAAGGTAGATAAATGAAGTAACAATTTACGAGCGAGCATAGGATCCATGCGACAAAGTGCAACAATTGTATTAAGAGCATTGAATAAAAAATGAGGATGAATTTGGGCATGTAGCGCCTTTACTTCTGCATCTTGCAGTAACTTATTATAACGTTCAACCTCTCCCAGCTCTAATTGACTAGAAAATAAATTACTAAGTCCTTCTGCCATTTCTCGTTCAACAGAAGTCATGAGAAATGGATGGCGAAAATAAAATGTTAACGTCCCAATCGTCTTATCTTTTACGAGTAACGGCAATACAATAAACGCCGCATTATTTACATTTCGCGGATATAATGCATTCGTAAAGGATCGAACGATTTTCATATTCCCCGTTTTAATTACCTGTTCTCTATATTTAAGCTCAGATGGATTGCTGGTTCCGCCTGTATGAGCTAGCTCTCTAATACCGCGGGTAATTGCCACATGGTCGACATTGGTTAATTGTTGGATGACCTTTGCGGCTTTTGATGCCGTGGATTCGTTTAACCCCTGACGGAAAAGTGAAAGTGTCCGGTTTGCAATCGATAGTGCCGTAGCCGTTTGGTTAGCACGTGTTCGTTCCTCAGCCTGAATGACACTATAAAAAATCATCGCACAAATCCAGATACCAATACTATTGATGACGATAATCGGAATCCCAGTATAGCTAATTAAATGAAGAGCTGTAATGTGCTGGGTAGTAAACAATGGGATAAGTAAAATTTGAATGATCAGAATCAAAATACTAATTAAAAGCATAGGTAAAGGGCGAATTAAGCCAATGCCACGCAGTTTGCGGCCAAATAGTCCTGCCAATCCACCACCGACAAGTGAGGCAATAAAACTGGCTTCGCTAATAAATCCCCCCATAAAGAAGCGATGTCCACCTGCAATTAAAGCTGATCCAAGTCCAACCAATGGGCCACCAACCAGCCCACCCATGATAATGCCAATATTGCGTGTATCTGCAATGGCATTATTCATTTGAAGTTCAGGATTCCATAGGTTAGAAATTACATGTGCTTCTGGATTGACGACGATGGCTGTATAATTCCCAATGACACCAAATAATCCAAAGAGCATTATCATAACAAAGCTACCTTTGATGTTTAAATCTCGATAGATCATCTGTCTAAAAATAGGCAGTCGTGTGAAGAGGAAGGCAATAGTGATGATAAGCGTCATTCTTGATAGCATTTGTGATAATAGATCCCACATGTTAAATCCCCGTTTCTTTTCCACTCTTAAATAAATTTCTTTTTTCATAGTGCTTCTATTTTTCATAGTAAGGGGTAACTGGTAGCTTGGCAATAAAATCGTTTTTTAGACGGCCTAATAAAACTACCAACAAATATTAATACTGCCCCTCCTGATGTCATTACACCATATACGAATGCTGATTCCAAAAAACCTAATGGATAAATAATTGAACTTGTTAAAACTCCTAACCCAAATGAACTAATTGAATACCCAATTAACTTCCTATTCATTTTATATATCGTCTCCTACATAAAAAACACCGATATTAACCAATTGATATAACATATTCAATAACTTAAAAAAGCTCATTCTTCAACTAAACTAGCCTTTAAATAAAAAAGACGCGTTCCTAAATAAACGCGTCCTTTAATAAAATAACTTCTGGCCTTTTTCATGAAGAAAGACGCTTTCCTTTTTTTAGAAAAGCGCCCGATTGTGGAAGATCATAAGTACATGTCTTGATCAACAAATGCCCTGTTAGCTAAAGAAGCGACTGTTCCTAGTGGAAAATCATCTCTTGTTGAATAATACTTCGTTACCTTTCTATATAAATTATATCATTAGAGGGTGTAAGAAACTCTTTATCAGCTAAGGAAAAAGAGGTTTGTAAACGATTTATTTCTGCATACTGAACTACTTTTCCATTATTGAGGAATATCAATAAATAGATATCATCTCTCGAACTAATATTACTTGGGTCTTTGAAATTAACGCCTACTTGTTTTTCTATCTCTTCTTGCGACGTATAAGGATTAATTAAAAATGCCTTGTCCCACTCAAAATTTGTAAAAGCCTTTATATATATTTCGCTATCACTTTTATCGGAGACCATAATAATAGACGTATTAATATTTTTTTCTAATTCTGTGTTTTGTTTGATGTTGTAGTTATTGCATCCAATTAACAATAACAGAGAAAATAAAACAATACCCATTCGCTTTATCAATATATTACCTCCCCTGTTTATTTATGTTGTCCTCTAAAATATGTACTTTATCTTAAAAGCCTCTGTCTTAATAAGTTCCAAATAAAATATCCGAACTCTATTTTTTATGAAAATACCCCCCCAAACCATAAGTATTCAATTTTTCTTGAGATTCTTCCTCCATTAAATGGCCCTTTTCATGAAGAAAGACGCTTTCCTTAATTCAGAAAAGCGCCCTATTCTTGAATAAAACATAATTCTTGTTTTATTAGGTAGTTAATTGAGCAGTATCTATTGTTCCTAAGCTAAAATGCATCACCAGGGGAAGGCGATTTTTAATCGAAAACAGCATAAAGATGTACGAAGTTAAATTTCAAAATATTTTTCTATCGCTTTCATAACTTTCAATGGCCCTGAACTTTTGTTTGAAGGAATTACAAGTTTAATCCCGGACTCAGGATACAGAGCCGAATGAAAGCTCACCCCGGGATCGTACCCCATTATATGATACTTGAATATGGAATTATTACGTTTGTTGATCCAAATTCCATACCCATAATGGACTTCCTCTTTTACATGAATGTGTGAGGTCATAAGTAGTTCAGTATATTTTTTACTTAAAAGACGATAATCCAGTAATGCTTCCCAAAGTTTGATCATATCAGGTGCAGAGATAAAGGCTCCTCCATCAGCACCACCTTTGATCGGAATCGAGTAGATATTCGTTTTCCATGTCCCACCTTCGTCGTCGATGTATCCATAAGCTGTGTTTTTGGGGAGCCGATCTAATGAAAAATAGCCTGAATCATTCATACCGCATTGATTAAAAAGATTCGTTTCAATATAATCGGTAAAAGAAAGGCCTGTTTGTTGTTCCACAATTAAACCTAAAACAATAAATGCAGCATTATTATAATGAAATCTTTCTCCAGGTTCGAACATCATTTTTTTGTTTTTAAACAATGGCAGAAAATCGCTTAAATCCTTTAATAGATACATAGGTGTTTGTTTCCAAAGATCTTCAAAGTTATCCATCTCCTCTTCGTCAAAATAATCTGGAATTCCAGAACTGTGGGTTAAAAGATGATGGATCATTATATTTTCATCGAAATGCGGAAAAACTATATCTAAACAGTCTTTAAGTCGTGTATCAAATGATAATATTTCATTCTCAACTAATTGGCAAACTGCAATTGCAGTAAACAACTTACAGCCTGAAGCCATACCAAATCGTGTGTTAATGTTATTCAATCGTTCTTCAGGCCGCTCAGAATATCCAGATACTGATTCAAATAGTATTTCATTGTCGTCCTTCACGAAAACAACTCCAGAAAATCCCTCGTTGTTTATGACCTTTTTAATCGATTCACCAACCTTTACACCTCTTTTAGTCAAGTTCCACCACCTCATTTTAGATGAATATTTTTTTCAAATCCCTGCCCCTTTCTAACGGAGGGTAAAATGCATATCGATGTACCATATTCAACCAAATATCATCCTTTTTAATTTCAATTTACCTTCTGAAAACTCCTTCTCTTATGCAAGAATATGGCCCTTTTCATGAAAAGAGACGCTTTCCTTATTTCATAAAAGTGCCCGATTGCGGAAGTTCACTAAGTTTCTATTAATAGTTTCGTGCAAGAAAAAAGAGGATTGCAACCAATGGTTGACGATGGTGTAAATGACTCTGATTTTCTGAAAATTATCTTAGTCGTATGTTTCCCGCATTTTGTAGGGGAGGCCCTTGTCAACCAGGTTCCTTTATTGTGTAATATATCAATAAAGGTTATTTATAATTTTTATTAAAAATATTTAAAATTTTTGTATATACTTTTTTATTAAAAGGTTTTATCAAAAATATAATTATCGCCAAAATGATAACAATAGTAACTGATAAATAAAATATAATATACATAATTGTAAAACCAGGGAATTGGAATAGATTTAATAAATAAAGTATTAATCTAGAAGAAATTATCACAAATATCCAACCAGGGAGTAAGGTTAAAAAGGGATCATTTGATGATTTATTTGTATAATTTTTCAAATAATAGAAAACCTTATAACTTAAATGTAAATATATGTATATCAACAAACCACTTATGATAGCATCCCACCACAATTAAGTTTTCCCGCCTCAATAAATTTCGGATTCAAATACTTTTACAAAAAAATATTATTACTAAAAAGTAGCTAGATAAATATATATCTAACCACTTTTTTAGTAAAATTAAGGAATTTTAGGCATTTGTTGCATTTATACAGGAATTTTATTATAGAGATTTCTTGCACTAATACAATAACTTACATATGTATATATACTATATAAAGTGCCTAAACCTGGAATAGCCCTTAATAATTTACTACTTAATTTTTTAATAAGTGTTAAATTTAGAAGATCACCTTTTTTAACAGTTCTCCACACAGCATCTGCAACACCTAATACACCGAAGGTTACCAACTCCTTCTCTGCAGTTTTTATATTATTTGCTACAGCTTTGAAATCTCTATATTGCCAAACTGTTGACTTAACTTGTTTAGAACGAGGATAATCAACAGCAAATGCTTTTCCATCACTGTATTCTTCCCACCATATTGATGCTACTTTTGAACCGCCGGAAGCTAAGGAACAGAAACGTTACCACTAACCAATAATTTTAATAGTTCCATTGTCAACCCTCATGTTGAATATATCCATAGATTACACATTCTGTATAAAATTTAAAATTCCCTTCCAACTTTAGGACCAAAACCGTGTCTATTCAGTTTTCTTTTGAGTAAAAATTCATAAGAATTAATAAACATACTGCCAAAACATTGATTGCCAGAAACAATGTTGGACCCCCTAGTACAAACAAACTGAAAAACAAAAAAAGATTTCGAGCTTTATCAATTTTATTAAAAGACAAGAAAATAATTATGAACATCTATAATTAAACGATTTATTATAATGTCACATATTATATAGGGTAAAAAGGAAGGATAGATTAACATGGGATTATACCTGCTTACATCTATCCTTTTTTGTACAACATATGACCTCATTTACTACTACAACACCAAAGCTTATACCACAACAAAATTATCATTTGTATCTTCAACAAACGCGCCCGATTGTTGAATAAGATTACATTACTGCGTATCGTCTGCCTACTAAGATAAAAGCCAGCATTATTTCTGGCTTTTCACTTTTCACTTATTTAAATATTATTTCCGTTCACATCATTTTTTTGAGGTATGGAATCTTTCGCCATACAAAATGACTTAGCAAAAAACTTAAAACAATTCCCCAAAATGCTGTTATAAGGAATTTAGCCCAGACTGATATTGGCAGGTCATTCAATGTATATTGGAGGGAGACAACTACTGGGACATGGATGAAATAAACAACAAATACATTGTTTGATAACATCTTTGACCAACGACTAGTGCCGTTAATTTTTTCTCTAAATAAAATTAGAAGACCAATTATTAGCGAAATACACAGTAACGTCTCAATAAATGATCGAGCCAACGAACCGAAGTTTTGGCCACCCTTTAAAAGAAAAGGATATACTGTAGTCCCTCCAAAATACAAAATAGTTACAATAAAAATTCCAATAGCAAGCCAGATGTATCCTGCTCTCACACTTAGAGTTAAAAACCATTTGCGATGATAAGCCATAATGCCTAAATAAAAGAAACTCACATACTGTGGTACATGTGCAAATTCTGTTTGAATAAACCCTAAGAAAGCTGACCAATGATCAATAGGAAACCATATCCTTGTAATGAAAGTCACTAAACTAACGACCAACCACAAGGAGAGAATCTGATAAACCTTAATTTTTCCATCAGATTTTTTTGTGGATTTCTTACATGTAAAGAAGGTCCAGACTGAAAACACAACCGCATACACAAGTAAATGCTCTAAAAACCATAAATGGCCAAATTGCATATCAGGCCATGATGGCCCAGTCCAATTGGTTGGTTCATTGCCAAGTCCAAAAAATATATTAACATAGTAAGAAAAAAATGAGATGGGTTCATACTCTCTGAAATTAATGTAATATAAATACATCAGAATAGGAATTATCACGAGAAATCCCAGTAGTAATGGAATACCGATTCTAATAAATCGTTCTTTTAAAAATCGTTTCGGCCCTTTTCTCGCGATTGATTGAGGGAGAAAATAGGCTGATAAAAAGAAAAACATACTCATAAAAAATGCTGCATTTACAGAGAAAAATCTACCCAACCAGTTGATTGATTCATCATCCAAAAAATACCACCAACCACCTGGTCCATAGGCTTGCCCAGCATGGTGAGCTACTACAAGCATAATTAAAGCTATTTTTATATTATCGATGAAATATAAATGATCACTCTCTTTTTTCACTTTTAAACCCCATTCCCATTAAAAAATTACACTTAAATAATGACGTATTTTTTACCATTATAGTAAAAAAATTCAAATATAGTAAATAATTTTATTATTTATACATCTATGTAATTTATAGACGCTAATCCTTGTAAGGGAATAGCACCCGATATCTAAGGATCGGTAGAACGAGATATAAGTACATGGATTACCTCCTTAATTTTTACGAAGTACTCCTTATTCCCTTTTTTGATATGCAACAATACCCTAGATCAAAAAGCTGTTGTATGTTATTGTCTTGCTTCGTTAGCATAGGGAGAACTACTATGAAGAATGCTTACCGTTGCCTGAGATGAAAGTGCATCGTCAGAGATTTTGCACAATCTGAATTGGATTACCATCCGGATTTGCAACCCAAGCAATGAGCAGCGACCGAGCCATTCGTGCGGTGATACCAGGGCTTTGGTGCCATTCGAGGTGACGGTTTCAAAGGCAGCAGCAGTGTTATCCGTCCACAAAATCACTGCAATACGCTGCCCACGAGACACGGGGGAGAGGCCGTGATCATCGCGCGTAGAGGAAACAGATGCGAAGCCTATTCTATAGTCATCGAGAACCAAATCAATATGATCGGTTCGCCATCATTTGGCACTCGTAAGGACTCGTGAATCCCAGACTCTTGTAGAACGCAGCTGCTCTAACTACATCTGAACTGAACAGAATAACTTGGGGATTACGGAAGATCGACAATTTGTTATACCTCCTATTGTTCAAGTTGGAGTGTGGGCCATATATTATTAGTTCAATTGTTTCGTGAAAATTCCTTTTTTATTCAATTATATGGCCCTTTTCATGAAGAAAGACGCTTTCCTTATTACAGAAAAGCGCCCAATAGTCGAACAAGAAATTAGCTTTCTTCAACATTTACAATAATTTCACCAAATAATTTATCACCAATATAAACGTTTAGCTTCCATAATCCTTCTGTCGGAAATTCCATATTTGATGGAACATGTGTGTCAGCTCCATTATTAGGACTTATTGCAACTTCTGGATACTCCCAAACTTTTTCACTATTAGGTGTTCCCGCATTTCTAATAAGGACTTTGTGTTCTTCACCTTTTTCGTTAATACCAACAACTTTTAAATTTCCCTCAAATTCTTCTTTTTCTCCCCAAAAATGCCACATATATTTATTACCTTTTCCTGCAATAATTGGTTGAGCTTCTGCGACTCCCTCTTTACCAGAGCCAACTAAAAATCCAATTCTTCCTTCCTCTCCAACCAAAACATATTCTCCTTTTATTCCATCTCCAAATGTAACAGGAATATTAAAAGTCGGACTTACTTCCCAATCCTCTTTTTTTACTGTTTCTGTTTTTTCTGAACAACCTACTAACATACCTATTAAAAACAAACATAATATAATTTTTTTCATAATAACCTCCTCATATATTTGACGAAAAACAAACTATTTAGTTTCGTAATATTCAGATTATTTTAAGTGTAAGATAACCCTTCTTTTACTAAGAAGCCATCGTTACTTTAAGTACATAATTTCACAATCTGGCCCTTTTCATGAAGAAAGACGCTTTCCTTATTTCAGAATAGCGCCCGATTGTTGAATATCATAAGTATATGTCTTGTTAAACTAACGCCCCCGTTTGTTTAAGTACATTTTTTCACAATATCATTGTTTTGTTTACCAAGTTAACACTATTACTAACTCTAATCAACTTGATGCCTTATAAGGATTTGCCTCAAATACAGCAGATTCTGCTTTATACATTTTTCCATCCCAAGCATATCTAACTTTTATACTGCCTATGTAAGCCTCAGGGATAGTTACAAAAACATTTGTTGTGCCATAAAGAATACCATCTTTAGGTTCATAATTTTCAATTGCACCTACTCCAGGGTGGTCAACAGGAGTCTGGTATCCAAACTTTGTATAGTCCACTACATATTTCTTTTTGCCAATTAAAGCCGTGATTTCATTACCTTTTTGTTCTATTTTTACAAGTCGCTTAACGGCAGCATTTAGGGACTCAACTGGTACCTTTTCATATCTCCTGTAAGGGTCATGTACTTGATTTAACACATGTATTTCTTTTGTAGATATTCCTGAACCTGCTCCTGAAATCAATGCGACTATAACATCCTTTAGTCCATCGCTATTAATATCTTCATAAAATAATTTAGGGGCAAACTTATCGTTATACCAATTTGGAAAGTTGTAAAATAATTCTCCACCAACACTGTCAACTCCACCGCCAATTTGAACAGTAAAGTTTTTAGTAGCCATACTATCTACCTTATCTGCAATTAGAAATATGTTTTCATACCATACATCGGATATAATGTGTGATGTAACAACTCTCTGTACTGCATATGCTTTTCCTGTATGACAAACTAAAAACGTTATTATTAAACCTATAAAGAATTTCCTCATTGTTCTCACTCCTTTTTATTTATAATTTCCAAATAGGAGTGAATAATGGGTGTCAAATGTCCAATAATGGGTCCCTTTCTTATTGAACTAATCTGCCACTTTAGTTTAAGTACAATTCTTCACAATCTCACATAAATATCCAGTTTTGTTTAAAGTCTTATTCCATTAAATGGACCTATTACTGAAAAAGGCACAATTCTTCTTCAAGAAAAGCGCCCGTTAATGGAATTAAGCTATTATGAAAAGTGAAAAAAGTAATGTTAGTACTATCATAATTACGGATAATATTTTTCCTGTTTTTGCTCCCAAATCGCTTTTAAATTTATTACCAATTATCCACGCTGGTATATAAAAAATTAGCGAATAAAACATTGTATAATGTAGACCTGTTTCGCCATTTGACCAAGGATTTAAGCCTACAAAACGTAAAATAGTATCTCCAAGCGCTCCGTGTTTGCCAAATGAAAATGAAAATAATAATCCTATTACAAATAGTAATAGTGAAATTGACCCTAATCCTAGTCTTTTACGAAGATTATCAGTTTTCAGCTTCTCACTAGCCCCCATTTCATTTCCCCCTTTGTGTTTAAAGGCAATACACAATATGATCAGTTCAACTATCTGGCCCTTTTCTAGAATAAGGATTAAAAGTTTATTTCAAGAATCTGTTTAATGTCATTAAATAGCTCCTTATGCTTTTCAATAGTAATTCGAGGCTTCTGCGGGGCGTTGAAATCCTTATAAAAAAATATGAAGGTTCCATCACTTAACACGGAAAAAGCATATGGCGCCTTTTTACTAGTTTCCAGTTTTTCACCCTCGGAAAAATAAAACAAGTAATTGTTTTGCTCCTTCAATTGATTAGTGACATTCTCACTATTTGTTTCTTTTACCTCGAGACCTTCAACCATTGTTAATACTTGTTTTATTTTTTGCTTGTCTTTAATCGTTTTTGTCATTTCTCTAGAACTTGTATTATCCTCTGCTTTTTGAATGAGTAACTGACCTGATAAGCTTTTATCTTTAATATTAACAACCTCTATATTTTCAGAGCAGGAGCTTAATAAAAATAGAACAGCTATTGAGATTAAAGCAAAATATCTTTTGATAATATCCCTCCGTTCCTTTTGAACAAATCCTTTTCCAATAATCGTGCCCATTACCCAAATAAGCAAATACTGTTTACGTTCCAGGAGTAGTCAAAAAATACATAACTATAAGGATAACCATTATTACCAAAATACCAAAGATAAGACGTTTCAAGGTACTCCCCCTATATTGCTAACAACCCATTTACTAATGAATATTCTTCATTCCAAGCTCATAGTCCTTTACCATTAAATGGCCCGTTTGTTGAATAGCATAACTGACGTTTTAGTTTTAAATATACTTTATTATGATTTAAGCAACTTTCACGAAACATAAAAAGCCTGCACAGGGATAAATCCCTTTTGCAGGCTTTTCTATTTTTCGAAACAATTTCCTCACTGAACAATTGGTAAAATCACTTCTACCTTTGTTCCCTTATTGAGTTTACTTTCCACCGTGATTTCCCCTTGATGATCTTCAACAATTTTTTTCGAGACGAGAAGGCCCAGTCCTGTTCCATCTTGCTTTGTTGTATAGAAAGGATCAAATAGCTTCTCTAAATCAGATTTCGGAATGCCGCAGCCTTGGTCGATAAAGCTGATTGATAACTTATGATCTGCCACGAGCTTTAATAGAATCCTAAATTCTCCACCATTCTCCATAGAGTCTAGGCCGTTTTTTATAAGGTTCATAAAGACTTGTTTTATTTGATTCTCGTCACATTCAATCGGGGGAATTTGATCATCACTCTCAATTGAAAACGCAATCTTTTTCTGAGATGCCTGTTGTTCTGTTACAGAAATTACGTAGGAAATATTATTCTTCATATCACATTTTTGGAACTGGCTAGGTCGGGGTTTTCCAAGCAGCAGTAGATCATTGACGATTGAATTAATTCGATCAATCTCCTGTTCCATAATTGAAAAATACTGTTGATCACTTGTATATTTTTCTTTTTGTAATTGTGTAAATCCCTTTAAAGATGCAAGTGGATTTTTGATTTCATGACCAACCGAAGCTGCCATCTGACCGACAAATGCAAGCTTTTCCTTATGCCGCAATTCCTCGTAAGCATTGGTCAATGTGCGAATAAAGGAATAAGAACGGTTTAAAAAAATGAAAGCAATAACCGAGAGGACAATAATTAAAGCGACCGGAAAAACGACAGCCCCTGACTTAATAAAGACACCAACAATTAAATACCGTAAAATGGACGCAATGAAAGCGACCCAAAAAAAACGTTTATTAATAAAAATAGGCGAAAATAATATAAGAATCAGTTCTGCAGCATTCCCGCTTCTATATTCAGTACTTTCTGCTGTGAACTGCAAAATATCACTAAAGGCAGCAAACGCCATATATAGAATAATATATAAGTATTTGATGGAATGCTGTTTTCCCTTTCTACTTAAATAGAACGAAACAGGTAGCACCCCGAGTAATATGACATATCCCCAATAGACTAATGGTATGTCTAGTTCAGGTTTCATACCGAGAATAAATTTTGGAAATAAATAATAGTAAAAGAAATCGTATAAAACTAATGTGATATAAAAGCTTATTAAATAAACTTTCAGTGCACGCTTCTCTTCTCGAAGCAGCCACGAATTAATATTCTTTTTTTTCATTGGTGTTCCTCACAATAAATAATCATTTTTATAAAAATTCTATTAATCGTCAAAAACCACCTTATTTCGACACGTTTCTTCAAGTTTACTATAACTTTAAGCCTATTAACAATATCCAGGCAGATTTCAGAGTATTGCATAAAAGCGGAAGCGCCTTGGTCACCCCCGACAAGCATAAGACGGTCCGCACGGAAAGGCGTTCTTTCCTTTCTGGGTGGAACGGCTTATGACCTCGAGGGGGTAGGCGCTCCTCCTAAAAGCTATCGCTTTTACTCGTGCGATGTTTATGCTGCCGTAGTGTTCCTTGTGGAGCTAGACAGATAAAAAAAAGCATGAACCAAAGGATTTTTCCATTGTACTCATGCTTTATATAGTAACCTTTTCAAATATTAAAATGTTTTCGTGCTTTTAATGCGATTGCTTCGGGTGTTTTATATGTAAGTGACTCCTGGTGAAGTGCTTGATAATAGTTGATGTCACTTGTATTCATCATTCCTATAGTAAAACGCGGTATGAGGCGAGCATTCATGGCCTGTTTCGACGATTCCTCATTTATCGATATATTTAAAGCCATGTTAAAGCTGGCGAATCCTTGATCTTTTAACGTTTGAAAAATGACTTGCAATCCTTCAGCAAAATCTGTCCAATCTAGTTCATTAATATCATGGATTGAATATTTATTCTTAAAGACAGCCAAGAAATCATTTTGGCCCTTCGGTGCAAATGCATGCATCCAAGCTACATTCCCTTTTTCGCCAATCCATCGCTCGCCGAGTGACTTTTCTATTTCATATAAGTCTGTAAATGCATCTTGCTCTCCTTTATAAGTTTGTGTTTTTTCATCAAGAAGTGCCTGATAATTTGTTGGAGAATCCGATACACAAACTTGTATGTGAGGATGGAGAACACTCCCACCTGCTTCGGGTAAATAGTTCCAATTAATTGAAGCAAAACGGGCTTCACAATCAGAAGCTATAATTTTTTGTATATAGTCTTGTGCTGCCGAAAACGCATCACTAATCATAGTAGTCGTAAATTCTTCTAATTGAACATAATGTTGACTAGAGAAGATAATAACTCCATTATGCTTGCTATAAGGAAACAGATTCGGAAATCCCACCGCTTCTCCTTTGTAAATCCGTCCCTTTCCTATAATCTCTTTAGGAAAAACAGGAGTCAATTTCAATAAATTTTCCGGACAGAATGGACATTTAGCCCCCCCATTTTGAACGGCTATCTCCGAGTAATCTGGTGGTAAAAATACTAATCCCGAATCATAAATAAGCCGAGATGTCTCACCGGTTAACGGATCAAATCGAACTTCAGTACTCCGTTCAATCGCATTTCCGTTATTATCAAAAAAATTAAAACACTCTTCTTTTTTTTGAAAGGTTATTGTCATTATTCCTCCCCCTTATTAACAGAATACTCTTTCATTAACAATGATACCATTTCCTGTATTCATTAAGTGATATTCCGTCCACTTTTATAATATTCACCGTTCAAAATTAATTGAGCCGCTCCATACATCCCAGCTTTATTCCCAAGAGATGCCTTTAAAATCTTTACATCTGAAAAGCTTTCCAAAGCTAATTCTTTTACTTTCGCAGAAATCATATGAACGAGCTTCTCCTGTTCCATAATTCCTCCGCCGAGGATAATAGCCGGGGGATTAAAGATATGAATAAGCGAGGTTAAACCGAGAGCCACTTCATAGACCCAATCATGAATAACTCTTTCAAGTTCCTTGTCCTGTTGATTATCTTCGGCAAAAATAATTCGGCCGTTGAAATATTTTTGATTTATTTTTCTCGCGTTTTTAACTAAAGCGGTGGCAGATGCATAAGTTTCATAGCAACCCGATCCCCCGCAGGAACATCGAGCCCCGCGTGGATGAGTAATCATATGGCCAAATTCAGCTGCAATCCCTTTATGTCCCTTGAATATGGTAGAATCAATCACAATGGCTCCGCCAATACCCGTACCGATCGTGAGGCAAAGAAAGTCATTAAAGCCCTTCCCCGCTCCATAATATTTTTCTCCTAGAGCTGCAGCATTCACATCGTTTTCGATTTTGACAGGTACACAAAACTTCTTCTCCAAAACATCCTTTAATCTTAATCCATTTAAGTCTGGAATATTTCCGCTCGAGTAAATATAACCTTCTTCACTATCAACGCAACCCGCAATGCTCACTCCAATCGCTTCATAGTCATGAAACCCGGTGATTATATTATTCAATTTATCTATGATGTTTTTTTCACCGTTTTGAAGTTCTGTTGGGTATTCTTTCATTTGAGTTAAATGCCCGTTTTCATCACATATCCCGGTTTTTATTAATGTACCTCCAATATCTAAGACTAATATATTCATTATAGCCTCCACACTTTTGATAAATTAGGACGAGTCATAATTATTAAAACTTATATTTTTCTATATAAAGCCTCAACTCCTGGAGTCGAATGTATATTCAAGTAAATAGTTTTTCGTTATTTATATAATATTACAATTTGTTTGATAATTGCTGAAATTAACTTCATATTTTCTAAATTGTACTGTAAAATGAATCCAGTGGGTTTTATTTATACGTTATACTTTGTGAAAATGATAAAAAGGGGGAAAGTAGAAATGAATGCGGTTACAATCGTAATTGGTGCTATTTGTATACTTTTAATTGCCTATCGCTTATACGGAACATTTATGGCAGCAAAGGTTTTAAAGCTCAATGATTCAAAGCCAACACCTGCACATAAGTTAGAAGATGGGCAAGATTATGTACCCACGAATAAATGGGTTTCCTTTGGTCACCATTTTGCGGCGATTGCTGCGGCGGGGCCGTTAGTTGGGCCAATTTTGGCAGCACAATTTGGTTATTTGCCAGGATTGCTTTGGCTGTTAATTGGAGCCGTAATCGGCGGAGCGGTCCACGACATGGTTGTCCTCTTTGCTTCCATGCGCAGAGATGGAAAATCCTTATCAGAAATCGCTAAAGAAGAGCTCGGTCCTGTTGCAGGATTCTGTACAGGCTTGGCGATGCTATTCATCATTACTATTACAATGGCAGGTCTTTCATTAGTTGTTTTAAGTGCGTTGGAAAGAAACCCGTGGGGAACATTCGCAGTAGCGATTACGATTCCAATCGCTATGGGAGTTGGTTTGTATCATAAAAAGACTGGCAACTTAAAAGTGGCAACTATAGTTGGCTTCGGTTTAATCATGCTAGCAGTATTTTTAGGGCCAAATATTCAAGGAACCGCTCTGGGCGATTTCCTTACGCTTGAAAAAAGCACGCTTGCTCTTGCTCTACCAATCTATGCTTTCTTTGCGGCTGCTTTACCAGTTTGGTTCTTACTAGCACCGCGTGATTATTTAAGTACTTTTATGAAAATTGGGGTATTCGTTGCTTTAATTATCGGAGTATTCTATGTAAATCCAGCTGTGCAATTCCCTGCACTAACTGAATTTATTAATGGCGGCGGTCCGATTATTGCAGGTCCTGTTTGGCCATTCGTTTCCATTACGATTGCTTGTGGAGCAATCTCAGGCTTCCACGCATTCGTTGGCTCAGGGACAACTCCAAAAATGATCAATCGTTGGAGTGATGTAAAAGGGGTCGCTTTCGGCTCCATGCTTGTTGAGTGTTTAGTTGCAGTTATGGCATTAATTGCAGCCGTTTCTCTACAACCTGGAGATTATTTTGCCATTAACTCAACACCAGAGAAATATGCCGCATTAGGAATGGAAACAGTCCACCTAGACAAACTTAGCGAAGAAATTGGGATGGACCTTGAAGGAAGAACAGGAGGAGCAGTAACTCTTGCTGTAGGAATGACATACATCTTCACTGAAATACCAGTTTTTAAAAAAATGGCATCATTCTTTTATCAATTTGTTATTCTTTTTGAGGCCGTCTTTATCTTAACAGCGATAGATGCGGGAACTCGTGTTGCACGCTATCTCATTCAAGATTTCGGCGGTGACTTTATTAAACCATTAAAACGGACCGATTCATTACCTGCAAATATTATTGCCAGCGCCATCGCGTGTCTTTTCTGGGGATACTTGCTTTATTCCGGAGATATTAGCTCAGTCTGGGCATTATTCGGTGTATCCAACCAATTAATGGCTTCAATCGGGCTTATTATTGGTGCAACAGTCGTTCTAAAGATTGCAGATAAACGCTGGTATATGCTGACATGCTTAGTCCCACTTGCCTACCTTTATGTAACGGTTAATGTGGCAGGATACTGGATGATTACTAATGTGTACTTAAATGCCG
Source organism: Cytobacillus depressus (assembly GCF_008923245.1). Lineage (GTDB taxonomy): Bacteria > Bacillota > Bacilli > Bacillales > Cytobacillaceae > Cytobacillus > Cytobacillus depressus. Next base: position 414,584 of record NZ_WBOS01000004.1, on the reverse strand, counting down.
AAAGTGCTGGATACAACGTATTAAATGGCGTTCTTTCCATCATCATGCTTATCCTAGGATTTATTATTTTAGTTACATCCATTAACAAGTGGTTAAAGCTATTCAAAATACCGCAAGCCATTCTCGTAGAACAATCACAAAAAGAAATAGCATAAATCGAAAAGCGGAAGCACCTTGACGGAAGAACGTCGACTAAAAACCGCCACGTCCTGTGGCGAACATCGACGTCAGCACATCCTGTGCAAGTCCGACAAGGACCCTCGAGGGGCTAGGTGCTGGAACTAGACACCAAAAACATCACCCAATCTATTCGTATGATTGGGTGATGTTTTTGGTGCATGTATACTAATGAAGCTTTACTGAGATAGATTTCAGGAAGCTAAAACCCGATAATTTTAGCGCTAGTTTTTCCTTGGCCACAATTTGTTTTTGCACATATATTGCTAGATTATCAACTACATACTCTTTATATTGATGTAAGTTTTGAGGTTTTCCTGGTACCGCAACGACCTCTTGAACTCCTGGGGCACAGCATCCCTTCACGTCAAGCGTTTTTACAGTCAGCTGTTTGCCTTTAGCCTCAATCCACTTTTTGGATTCAGCGTCGATTTCAATAATCATTCATTTTCTCCCCCAGTTTCACTAACCATTCTAGTTTTAAACTGTTTTTTATCGAGCTTTCCTAATGCTGTATAGGGCATGGAATCAATGAAAACAATCTCTTTAGGCATTTGAAAACGAGCTACTCTCGGGCGTAGCCATTCGATGAGTTCTTCTTTTATAAGAGTGGTATTACCTGCGGGCTGCACAAATGCTTTTAGCCTTTGCCCAAATTGTTCATCGCTTACGCCGACAACAGCAACATCTTCTAATAGCGGATGCTTGTTAAGGATTTTCTCCAACTCAATTGGATACACATTTTCCCCGCCAGAGACAACCATATCATCCATCCTCCCACAAAGGAAATAATATCCATTTTGATCTTGGTAGCCCACATCCCCTGTCTCAATCCAGTTTGAATTCCTGTTCTTCATTGACGACTCTGACTTAACACAAAACTGGCCGACCGTGCCGGGGGGAACCTCTTTTTTATTTTGATCCAGTACTTTTAAGCGCACGCCGTTGATTATTTTTCCAATCGTATAAGGTGAATATTTTAAGTCCATTGGTGTCGCTATCATATTTAAACCGGCTTCTGATGTCCCATACAGATTGTACAAAACATCACCGAGTTGGTGGAAAACCTCAGCTGTAAGGTTTGGATTAAGCTCCGCACCACCAGAAGCAATACAAGCAAGGGTTCTTATATCTTCGGCATGATTTTTTAACATTTTATGAAGCATTAATGGCACAACAGTTACTACTTCAACTTTATGTTCACGAATGAGTCTACATGCTTTTGTTGTTTGGAAACCATTGCTGACAACGACTTTTTTCCCTAAGGCGAAAAATAAAAAAAGAACAGCTATCCCGTAGCCATGATAAATAGGTGTGGCAATATAAGCTGTATTGTAATGTATTAGTTTTAAACGAGTAAGTAAACTTAGAAAGGGATTTAAGTAATTGAATAGAGATGGCTGATGGGCCACTTCCTTTGCATTTCCTGTGGTCCCGCTCGTTAGCAGCATTAATTTGCCTGTTGACGCTCTAGGCAGCTTTCGCGTTTTGTTCACAATGGCTGTCAGAAGGCGATTGATTGCGGGCAAGTGATCATGATAACTTAACACCTTTACTTTATTAAAATTGGAATATTCAACTAGTGCAGTTAACTCAAAATCATATACAAGCAAGTCAAAATCATGCCTGTCCACTATTTGTTTTAATTGATTCTTGCTCATTTCAGTATTGAGTAAATAAATGTCTGCACCTAATCGGGAAACAGCAAAAATACCGGTAATTAACGAAGCATGATTTTTACATAGAAAAGCTGCCTTTTGTCCGCTTGCAAGGCCGTATTTTTCGAAAAAGATGAAAGACAGCTTTTCGGATCGGGATAGTAATTGCTGATAATTTATTGTTTCTTGATCATCTACTAATGCTTTTCTTTTTGAGTATGCCTTTTCTGCGAAGGATAAAAGAGTCATAACGTTCATTCCATTTTTGTAAATAGCGACGATTAACCTGTATAGTCCTATAGGGGAAAGGAGTTTAATTTGATATAGAACGTAAAAAAGCTTACATACTGGCAAAACTTATTTCCCCCTTTTACTTAAACTGATTTCGATGACCCGCTCCAAAATTCCTCGGCAAAAAACGGATGCAAGCTGTCCAAAAATGACCCACCATGGCTGATATCTTTTTCTCTTTGTATAGATCGTTTTACAAATAATTTTGGCGACATGGTTCGGGCACATCGCTGGCATTTTTTCATAGGCAGTAGTCGGTAGGATCATCGGAGTTTTAACTAATGGCAGATAAATGGATGTTGTTGAAATTCCTCTCGCATGTAATTCCGGGGCTGCAGATCGAAACCAAGTGTCGAAGGCTGATTTTGATGCTTGATAAGCAGCCCAATTAGGAAAGGGCTGCAGCATAACGTTAATAGTAGAGACGTTAATAATTTGGCCTTGTTTCTTCTCAAGTAATGGAATAACAGACAATAGTAATTGCACGGGGGCAAAGTAGTTAATCGCCATCGTCCTCGTAAAATCATGGTAACGATCTAATGAATGAAAAATGGAACGCCTAATGGATAAACCTGCATTATTCACGACTAAATCTAACCCATCAGGGAGCTTATGAATAAATGCCAACAGATCTTCCATCTCAGCTTTATTTCTAAGATCTGCACCGAAAACGCTCACTTTGGCTGCAGCTGCTTCGATCTCGTCCTTCATCGATAACAGCTTTTCTTCTCTTCTAGCTACTAAAATCATTTGGACATGGATATCCTTCAACAAATAAGCGAGCTGCTCCCCTATACCAGAGCTCGCTCCTGTTATAAGAATCGTCTTTCCTTGCAGACTACTTCTGAGCATTTCCTTATTTAAAAAGACCGCTGGAAATAAAAATCGTTCTAGTAAGTTGTATTTGTGTATCATGGCAAATCCTTTTAAAATTATTTTCATAAATAGTTTGTATCTGTACTATTCTATGAAAAAAGCGAAAACACCTTTATTCTCATTTTGATACTGCGCAAAAGATTGCGAAAGCGAGTTTTGTGCTTAATCTATACATTCATAAGTATTCTTTAATTTGTTTTTATCGATTTTCCCAACATGTGTTTTAGGAATGTTGTCGGCAAAAATGAAGTGCTTTGGAATTTTATATTTTCCTAATATTTGCTTGCAGAAATCAGTTAAATCTACATCGGTAACATATTTGTCTTTTTTCAAAGAAACAACAGCAACAACCATTTCTCCCCATTTTTCATGGGGCAAGCCGATAACAGCAACCTCATTTACTGCAGGATGTCTTTGAATGCAATGCTCTACTTCAAGCGGATAGACATTTTCTCCACCTGTAATGATCATTTCCTTTTTCCTGCTAACAATATAATGAAACCCTTCCTCATCTCGTTTTCCCAAATCACCTGTATAAAGCCAGCCATCTTTATAGACCTCAGCAGTTGCTTGCGGATTATCCCAATAATGAGTGAATACATGTTTACCACGGATAAGGAGTTCGCCTACTTCACCAACATCAGCTTCCGTTCCGTTCGTAGTCATGATTTTCACTTCATTAAAAACACAAGGTTTTCCAACAGAACCTCGTTTCAGCTTCGACATAGTTGGCTCAATAAAGAAGTTATTTGGGCCAGCCTCTGTTAGTCCATATCCTTCTTTAAATGACAGTCCTTTTTGTTCAAATGCATGGTAAATTTCAAGCGGGCAAGGTGCTCCGCCAGAAAGGAAGGTGTGCATCGTTGGAAAAGAAGTATTGTTAAAACACTCACTGTTTATAATTGTAAGGTACATCGTTGGAACCATTAATACGATTGTGCATCGTTCTTGATTCATTAACTGAATGGCCTTTTCCGACTCAAAGTCGCGACCAATGACGACTTTTCCGCCCATCATTAAAATAGGAATTGATAAAGCGTTCAGTCCACCTGTATGAAACATCGGTAAATAAGTTAATGTCGTGTCGCTGGCAGTTAAATTCCAGCTTATGATCGTGTTTATGCCATTCCACAAGATTGCTTCATGGGAAAGAACAACTCCTTTTGGTTTCCCCGTTGTTCCGCCAGTGTAAATAATGGCTAATGGGTCATTTTCACTAATATTAATTTTATGCTTGCGTTCAGGACTATTATTAGCTGTTATATTGTGGTACTTTTCTAAATCTATATTGATTACTTTCGTTTTCCTTTGATTTAGTACCAGCTTCTCCAACTTTTTGGATACGACCAGTAATTTCGGAGTACAGTTTTGTAAAATATATTCAATTTCCGCCTGAGATAATCGCCAGTTTATTGGTACGAAGATCGCGCCAATTTTTCCACAGGCAAATAATAAATCAAAATAACTGACATGATTTGGAGATAATAACGCAATTCGGTCTCCTTTTTGTATGCCGATAGAGGATAAATAGTTAGCGAGATTTTCCGCACGTTCATTCATTTCCTTATAAGTAAAACGGCAACCTTCTTCTCCATCCACAACTGCAATTGAATCTGGTAATAGCCGAGCTCGATTTGCAATCCAATCTAGTTCCCACCTCAATATGAATCTCTCCTCACATTAGGAAAAAAATAATTAAAAACGGATGATGGGTAAATAATCGATTCAAAAAAATCGAGTAGAAACTTCTACTCGATTGTTAAACTTACATCATAATTCCACCGTCAACATGTAAGGTAGTGCCATTCACATAATCAGATTCATCAGATGCTAAGTATAAATAAGCATTGGCAATATCAGATGGCTTTCCTAACCTTTGTAATGGAATGAGCTGCTTCAATTCCGCGATCACTTTATCAGGAACGGATGTGATCATACTTGTTTCAATAAAGCCGGGGGCGACTGCGTTTACATTAATCCCCTTTCTCCCTAATTCCTTCGCCCATGTTTTTGTCATCCCGACAACAGCTGCCTTCGTGGCTGCGTAATTTGTTTGGCCGACATTTCCATATACACCTGAAACAGATGAAGTATTCACAATCTTTCCTTTGCCACCTGCAATCATATGCTGTACAACTGCTTGCGTACAATTAAATACCCCAGTTAAGTTCACATCAATTACCATTTGAAAATCCTCTTGCGAAAGCTTGGTCAGCATGCCATCACGGGTAATTCCCGCATTATTGATTAGAATATCAATTTTCTCGAAACGCTTAACTACACCGATAACCATATGATCGACACTTTCACGATTGGCCACATCAGCTTGGAAGAACTCAACATCGGCACCTTGTTCTTGTAATTCCTTTGCTCGTTCTTGCCCAGTAGTATCATAGTCTACGAGAGCGACCTTTGCCCCTTCTCTTACAAATGTAATTGCAGCTTCAAGACCAAGTCCGTTTGCCGCTCCCGTAATAACGGCAACCTTGTCTTTTAATCTCATTTTGTCAGCTCCTTTTGTCGCAAAAATTGATCCATTACGTGTATAAGCATGTCTAGATTATCTATTAATGGCGAATGTCCACAGCCTTCTAATTCTACATACGTTGCAATTTCTCCTAGGTCCTCGATAATTTCTTTTGTCATGTTGTCATTCACAACTAGATCACGATCACCACGTAAAACGAGAACAGGAATATGAATATTTTTTAATAACCCATTGCCCTTTACTAAACCATTATCGTGTTCACTTATATTAAAAGTATTAAGAGAATAATAGATGTCAGCTAAATTTCTTTGTGTGAGCATATCTTCCAAATATTCATCATAATGCTCTTCACTCGGTTGATGATCCCGATAAATTAATGCATTCCAAATCCCTTTTAAAACCTCTTTATTTCTCGTGTCATAAGCGGTTTGGATTGGGATTGTTCTTGCTAAATCTTTATGAATATCATCTAATGTTTTTAGGCGATTTTGAGGATCCATCTGTCCAGCAGCATTGAGGCCATAGATTGGATAACCCCTAGTCGATGCTGAAGCTAGTAAAATCAGTTTATTGCAGAGCCCAGGGTTGTCAGCGACAAACTGCATCCCAACCGCACCGCCGGTCGACCAGCCTGCAATAGCAAAATCCTGCAAGCCTAGCTCATCAACAAAAAGCTTTACATCATCTGCGAATTCCTTAATCGAGCTTACTCGCTTATTATAAGTAGAAATTCCGAACCCTCGCATATCAACAGCGTAAATTTTGTAATCGCTTGCGAGATTTTCTATTAAAATATCCCAATGTTTTGACGAGGTCATATTTCCGTGAATAAGCAGCAATGGTTTCTCTCCGCCCTCACCCTCACGATAGCCAAGAATTTCTCCATTTGATAGTTTGACAGATTTAAGCTGAATATTAGTCATAACAAATCCCCTATTTATTATTTTTCCCTTTAGCCGGCAATTTTCTCAGACTTAACTACCTCTGCCTTCTTCCCTTTACGTTTTATCGCCCATAATTTAATCGTTCCGACAATTCCTAACGGGAAGAACATGACTGCTAAAATGTATAAAATTCCAAAAAAGATCATCCATCGTTCGAAAATCCAATGAACTTTCGCTAAACCTGTTAACCAATGATGGGCAAATTCGATTAGTCCTGCACCGATGATCGCGCCAACTAAAGTTCCGACTCCGCCAATAATGGTCATAAGAAGAGCATCTAACGTAACATCAATAGCAAATACAGATGTATTGACGAAGCGAAGAGTCAGTACGTACATGGAGCCTGCAAAGCTTGCAATAACACCGGCAACAACACTCGCAATAACTTTATAATGAATGACAGCATACCCTAATGATTCGACTCTCGGTTCATTTTCTCGAATGGCCTGGAGAACTCGACCGAGAGGCGATTGTGTAAATCGCTTTAACGCAATATATACAATAATCATGAGAAACAGTGTGACAAAATAAAGCGTCATCCGATCTTTTAGTGCATCTGGAATCGGAAAAGTAAAGCCATCATTCCCATATGTCAAAGAGCGCCATTTTTCAGCAGCAACTAAAAATAAGCCTGAAAAAGCAAGGGTTAACATCGCATAAAAGTGACTTTTTAATCGTAAGGAGAGAAGGCCGACTATATAGCTAACGACGCCTGCGATTATGGCAGCTACTAAGATGGAAAGAATTAAGATTAAGATGGTTTGGTCAAACCTTTTTAAAAAAATGCCTGTCGTATAGGCACCAATTCCGAAAAACATCGCATGACCAAATGACACAATGCCTGTAAAGCCTAGTAAAATATCATAACTCATGGCAAAAACGGCAAAAATAAAGACTTGCGTGAACAAAATAAGCATACTTTTTGAATCATTCAAAAATGGGTAACATATTAATAGAAAGGCAACCGCACAGTAGATGATATTCGTCTTTGAGGAATTTTTGGGAAGCATTTTCTCACCCCTTTACACCAAATAAAGTGAAACTTCATTCAGTGGGGGGTCTTATCCCCCACTGAATGTTAGTTGAACCAATCACGCTCAAAACGCCACATCCTGTGGCTTTCGCCTGACTAGGACATCGTGTCCGTCGTCGGGCCTTTACGGGCTGTTGGATCTCCCACTTAGAATTTTATGATTCTCACAACTTCTTAAAGTGGGAGTCTTACAGCCCGTTAATCTGCGATAATCCTTGTGGTCTAAAAATAAGCACAACAGCCATAAGCAGCATATTTACAGCAAGGGATAAGTCTGGGACATAATAAGCCATGAAGGCCCCCGACAAACCTACTAATATAGCCGCAAATAATGACCCTTTAATACTTCCCATTCCACCAATGACAACAACAATAAAGGCCAAAATGGCAAATTCCATTCCCATTTCCGCATAAATAACGCCGGAATATGGTCCAAGCAATACTCCTCCTAGTGCTGCCATGGAAGAACCAACCATGAAAACGAGCATGAAGATTTTTTTTATATTTATTCCGAGTGCTTGCACCATTTCTTTATTCATGACGCCAGCACGTACAATTAAACCGATCTTCGTCTTTTTCAAAATATAATACACGGTAAAAAACACAAGAAATCCAATGACAATGATAAACAAGCGATATTTAATCATAATCACTCCGCCAAACTCCCAGCTTCCAGCTAAGTAAGACGGTGTTTTTGCACTAAGCTGATTGGGGCCCCATACAACTTTTAACATTTCTGAAAGAACAATCATGACACCTAACGTGATTAATATTTGTTGAATATGATTGCCATATACTGGTTTGATAATGAATTTCTCCATTAATAAGCCTAAAAGAAGCCCCGCCAGTAAGGCGCAAATGATGCCCATTAAGAAGCTGCCCGTCATTGTATATGACCATATCCCTGCATATGCACCCCAGGCAAACAAACCGCCATGGGCAAAATTTAATACATCCATCAATCCGAAAATAAGCGTTAAACCTGCCGCTAAAAGAAAAATTAACATGCCCGTCGCAAGTCCATTAATAGAGAGATTAATTAATACATCCACTGGAGCTCCTCCTCTCCTTGAATCCTTTCTCACACAGGTTATTTCTACATCTTTAGTAAAACTCTTTGATTTAACCTTACGCTATACCTAAATATTGTCTTCGGATGTTTTCATCCTCTTTTAACTCTTTCATTTCGCCATGAAGAATGGTTCTGCCGTCATCAATAATATAGAAATGATCACCAATTGTACTGGCCATGATGAAGTTTTGTTCTACTAAAACAATCGTTGTTTTCGATTTCATTTCCTGGATTGACTCCATCACCTTTTCAACAACAATTGGTGCCAAGCCTTTACTTGGTTCATCGATAAGTAATAGATCATTATCGTTCACATATGCCCTTGCAATGGAGAGCATTTGCTTTTGTCCGCCGCTTAAATTACCGCCGCTTCGCTTCCAGAACTTCTTTAAATCAGGGAACAAGTTAAGAATATAATCCAGCCGTTCTTTCGTTTGCTCGTTATCCTTTTTCATCGCTACCTTCATGTTCTCTTCCACTGTCAATTCACCAAATATTCCTTGATCTTCAGGGACATATCCTATCCCTTTTGCAGCAATTTGATAAGTTGCGAGACCTGTAATGTTTTCTCCACTATATTCAATCGTTCCTTTTGCCGGTGGATTTAAGCCCATAATTGACCGTAATGTCGTTGTCTTTCCTGCGCCATTTCGACCTAATAACACCGTTACTTCCCCTCTTTTAACTTCCAATGAAACACCTTGTAAAATATGAAATTGATCGATATATGTTTCAACGGCGTCTAATTTAAGATGCAAAGTCATTCGTACAGGCCCCCTAAATAAGCAGTTTGCACCGTTTCATTATTCATAATTTCTTCGGGTGTTCCATCTGCTAGAAATCTTCCATTAAATAAAACCATTAAACTATCAGAAAGATCGAGAATCATATCCATTTTATGTTCAATCAATATGATTGTCCGATTGCCATCTGCTTTGATCTTTTTTATCACATCTAAAATGGCTGGCACCTCTTCTAGGGACATTCCTGCCGTTGGCTCATCTAAAAGAAGAACTTCCGTTTCAAGTGCTAAAAGCATCGCAATTTCTAATTTCCTCTTTTCTCCGTGGGCTAGATTTTTAGCCACAGCTCCGGCTTTATTATCGAGAAGGACAAGTCTTAAGATTTCATAAGCCTTCTCTTCAAATTGACGATATTTACGGAAATGCCTCAACATTTGATAGCGTACTCCTGCAACTGATTGGACAGCCAATCGTACATTCTCCAATACTGTTAAATTGGGAAAGACATTCGTTATTTGGAAGGAGCGGCCGATTCCCTTTCTTGTTCTTTCTGTTGGAGATAGCTTTGTAATGTCTTCCCCTTTTAAAAAGACTTGACCTTTTGTGGGGGTAAGCTGACCGCTTAATAAATTGAAAAAAGTTGTTTTTCCTGCACCATTTGGCCCAATAATGGACTTAAAATGGTTCGAAGGGACAGAAAAATTTACAGAATCAACCGCGATATGTCCACCGAAAGCTATCGTTAAATCCTTTGTTTCGATAATAGAAGTCATCATATAATTTCACCTCTTTTTACAGGAAACTGTAGAATAGTAAACTTCGGTATGAGAACTACCGAAGTTTACTATTCATGAATTCTTTAGTTACGTACTGGCGGAGCTGTTTCTTCTGGAGTTAATTCACGCATTAGAACAGGGACAGGATAATCGACACCATCCACTTTTTCTAAGCGAATGGCATATAGCGCTTGAAGTGCTTGATGATCTTCTTTCCGGAATGTCATTTTACCTTTTGGTGTGTCGAAGCTCATTCCTTCCATTGTGCTGATTAGCTTATTAACATCTGTGTCGCCATCTGTGTTTTTAAGTGCTTGAACAATGGCAATAGCTGCACTCATGCCGCCTGGAGTGAATAAGTCTGGCGCTTCTCCGTTATGTCTACTGTTATGCTTTTTTACTAACCAATCATTCACTTCATTTTTTGGCAGAGTGTGATAATAAACCGTAAATCCTTCCATGCCGATTAGTGCATCCATCGTCGCAAGCGCAGCAATATCAGGGGCACCTGTTGAAATTTTTATGCCTTTTTCTTGAACCTTCATATCTGCAATTTGGTTCCAAGGAGTATTGGCACCTGCCCAAACAACATATAAGTAGTCAGGCTTTGCATCTATTATTTTTTGAATATTAGAGGTAAAGTCTGTTGCAGCCGGATCAGCATATTCCTCATGAACGATATCAGCACCTAGTTTTTCCGCCGCTTCTTTAAAGGCAGCAATTCCGTCTCGGCCAAAGGCATAATCAGGAGCAAGCGTTGCGATTTTTACACCATCACCTGCAATGGCAGCTGCACCAGCAACCGCATCCTGTGATGAGTTGCGTGCTGTTCTGAAAATATATTTATTCCAATCAGCACCCGTAATACTATCTGCTGCAGCCGGTTCGACGATCATAATTTTTTCATATTCTTCGGCAAGCGGTAACACTGCTAATGTATCTGCTGAGCTTGAAGAGCCGATTAAGAAATCAACCCGATCGTCTTCTATCATTTTCGTAGCTTTTTGAATGGCAACCTCTGGTTTTGTTTCAGTGTCCTCAATGACATACTCGATTTTGTAGCCAGCCACTTCCATTGTTCCTTCTGTTGCATACTCAAGTCCGAGTTTGAAGCCCTTCACCGTTTGCTTACCGTATGATTCAAGAGCCCCACTTAATGAAGCGAGAACGCCAATTTTAATTGGATCCTTCTTGTCATCACTTGAATTACTTGAGCCTTCGGAGTTTGAAGTTCCTGCATTATTTGTGCTTTCTGTATTCTCCTCATTCTTGCCCGTTGAATTTGAACTACAAGCTGATGTAAAAACCATAAGAACTGCTAACATAAAGAGAAACAATACATGACTAAAAGAATTTTTCTTGAACATTATTTTTATCCCCCTTGTAAAATCTTTATTAAAATTGAAAGTAAATATAAGATGGAAGAAACTTATAAACCATTTTCCCCTTTCCATTGAATTACAGTTGCTGCCCACGTATAGCCTGTGCCTGCACTGACCGCTACGGCTATATCACCATTTTTTAATTTTCCTTGCTGACTAGCAAAATGTAATCCAATACATGGATCAAGTGCAGACATGTGACCGTGATGATCTAAATACACTGCTTTTTCTTCTGGTAGGTTTAATCTTTGTAGGAGTTCTCTAAACATGGAGCGTTTCGAATGTAGTGGAAGAAGAACGTTTATGTCTTGGAGTGCTAAACCGCTTTTTTGTAATGCTTGTTTAATAACTTTTTCAAAATTTGGGAGGGATACAGGATCAAGTCTCTCTTTCATGCTAGCCGGATCAACGACATCAATATAATGCTGTCTGTTTTGAACCGTCTCCATGCTGGCAAAATGCTTTGATCCTCCCGCCGGAATACGTACATCGTTATGGAAGGATCCATCTGTGATGATGGCACTTTCTAAAATTTCACTAGTCGCTGATTCTCGCATTACCAAAGCAGCAGTTCCTCCATCGGCAAAATTAAACATAAACCGCGAGCGCGGATTTTCGTAATCGATAAATTGAGAATCTTTACATCCGCCTACTAGCAAAATATTTTTAATTGATTCATCCGCTTTTAGCATATCTTTTGCGACCTTTAACGCAATTGGGAAGCTGGCGCTTACATTCATAATTTCAAATGCATAGGCATTTTTAGTTCCAAGCTCGTATTGTATCTTTGACGCACATGACCAAACGTAATAATCTTTATGTGCACTTCCAAAATAAATTACAACATCGATTGATAACGGGTCTATTTTATTTAAGGCCCCCCTCGCTGCTGCAATCGCTAAGTCCGAGGCTTGCATAGTTTCATCGGCGACATGTTTTTCGTATAAGCCAAACTTTTCAATAATGATTTTTTCGGGAATACCAGTCTTTTCGGCCAATATTTCGGCTGTTTCAATCCCTTTCGGAAAGTATACACTCGTTGCTTCAATGCCAATCGACGTCATTTCAGTCCCCCTTCTCTTTGTATTATTATTTCGGCTGAACTAGTCAGCAGTTTCATCTTTTGTCCCGTTGATAGGAGATCTCTCTCATACCATCACCTACCCTTCATCCCGTTGTCTTTAGACTGTTTTTTTGGATTTTTCCTGTTGCATTCTTCGGTAAACCCTCGATGAACTCCACTTTTTTCGGAACTTTATATGCCGCCAGAAACTTATGACAATATGCTATTATTTCTTCTTGAGTTAGGGGGCTGCCTTTCTTTTTAACAACAAAGGCTGCAGCTGTTTCCCCCCATTTAGGATCAGAAATGCCTATTACTGCCACTTCAGATACATCTGCCATTTGCCCAATTACTTGTTCAACTTCTAGAGGATATATATTTTCCCCGCCCGAAATGATCATATCTTTACTTCTTCCAGCGATATATATAAACCCTTCGTCATCAACTCTTGCCAAATCTCCGGTGTAAAGCCATCCATCACGAATTGCCTCACTCGTTGCTTCAGGTCTATTCCAATACTCTTTCATAACATTTGGTCCACGTATGATCAGTTCACCAATTTCTCCAGCTTTAACAGCATCCCCCTCTGAATCTACAATTTTGTATTCACAATAAAGAACAGGCTTTCCAATAGATCCGATTTTTCGATTAGCATCTTCCCTGGAAAGCATAAAGACAGTTGGTGATGTTTCAGTCATCCCAAACCCTTGCCCAAATAGTAAGCCCTTATCTAAAAATGCCCGAATAAGATCATGAGGACATGGGGCACCACCATTATAAAACCAGCGTACAGATTGTAAATCCGTTGTTTCAAAAGCCGGACACGATAACAACGCTTGATGAATGGTAGGTACTCCCATGACAATTGTAGCTTTATTTTTTTCAATCATCGAAAGAGCTTTGTAAGGGTCAAACTTGTCAGGAATAATAATCGTCCCGCCTGCTAATAGAGTAGGAAAAGCAAACAACCCTATTCCGCCAATATGAAAAAGCGGGAGCAAAACAATCGAACGGTCCCATGATGTAATATCAATTGCAAGTATGTTATTCATCGCATTCCAAAACATATTTTTTTGGGTTAATACCGCCCCCTTTGGTTTCCCAGTAGTTCCCGAAGTATAACAAATTATGTAGGGAGCGCTTTCATTAGTTGGGTCAAACGTTTCATTAGGATACCTTTGTAAAAGCTTTACCTTTTCAATTTCAATTACTTCTTCTACGCTTGATTCCGCTTGAAGTGAATGAGATATTTTTTGAAACTGCTTTTCTGCAAACAATATTTTTGTTCCACTATCCCTTATTTGATAAATAAGTTCACTTGCAGTTAAGCGATTATTCAATGGGACAGCGATACATTCAATTCTTGCGATTGCGAATAATAAGATGATATACTCATCTCTATTTTGAGAAAGGATGGCAATACGCTCTCCCCTCTCCATTCCAAGCTCTCTTTTTAAATAGGAAGCGGTAGCATTTACCTGCTGCTCCAGTTGTTTATAAGTGATCTGTTCATGTTCTGTGATGATGGCAATGCGATCCGGATTGATGCTTGCTCGTTTTTCGATCCAATAGGCAATGCCTTGCATAATGGTCCCCTCTCTCAATTATTATTTAAGCCATTAAAAATAAGTGTCATTGCAGCATCAAACGCCTCCTCTGGAACGTCTTTCCCTTCCCAGAATACCCAGCGCATTCCAAGAAAATGACCGATAGACATTAAACAGTAGGCAACCGTTTCTATGTCAATATTTTTAAAATCTCCAGCATTTATTCCCGCTGACAAGCTTTTTAAAAAACCAGCCGCAAGTTTATCGTAATACCACCGGTACAGCTCTTGATCAACAACAACAGCTTGCTGAACGATACTATATAAATTTCGGCGGTCTTTCACCCAATTGAAAAATGCTTGAAATCCTATTCGCTGTGCATCTTCGTAGTTTGCTATATTGGCCATTTTCTCTTTTATATATAAACGCAGCTCGCGGTTATACAGCCGAATTAATTCATCAAATATGTCCTTTTTGGAGGGAAAATAATTATAAAATGTTCCCTGCCCTACCTTTGCTTCCTGTGCAATATTGACGATAGAGGCTTCATAATAACCTTTTTGTCCAAATACCTCTTCGGCAGCACGTAAAAGCTTTTGTCTCGTTTCCAAACCTTTTTGTGTCAAAGGTTTTTCTTCAACAGCCTCTTTTTCTGACATATGAATCACCTCTCAATTTTGATTATATATCCTAATGTCTGAATTATGCAATAATTTATTTTAATGCTTTTTCATTTTTACAGAAGGATTGGGACACTTCATTGCTTATGTAGAGGAACCCGTTATTGTTCATAACTGCTCAGATAAAGATAAAACGATTAAAAAAAGTAAAAAAAGCCATATTAAGGATAGGTTAATTCGGAAGGAGAAAATTAGATGGAATTTTTACCGAGAGAGCAACGAATCCGTGAATTACAACAGCCGTTTCAATCCTATCTCGACAAATATGGTATAGATGATATTGGTATTTTTGAAGAGCATGGCGAGGGCAACCACTACTATCTCGGCTACACAGTAAACAAAGGCGGTAAAACCTACCACATCCATAGCCCTTACATAAAAAATGATCACGGGGAACTAGCTACGGAAAAAGATGAGTGGACACTTGAATCAGATGATCCTAACAAGAAGGATCAGAGGGGATATGATAATTTAGAGAGTGTGTTGCGAGATATTTAGCAAAAATGAAGCCTTCGAACTGAAGGCTTCATTTTTGCATATGCATTTTTGGGTAAATGATAAACCTTGTCATTGACTGTATGTTCATCCCTTTTTCGGTTATTGATTCATTTAAAAAAGCTTTAAAAAGTATCTATCCAGTTGGTAACTTCATTTTATCCATGATTGTTGAAAAAAAACTTCTAACGGATACCATTTTGTTACTCTTCTGATTAGAGGCTTCATTTATGATTTGGCCAGCGGCACACCATTCAAACATTTCTATTCCATGTTCGTTTTCAAAGGAATCTTTGTCCATTAGTTCAGAAGAGTAAATTTGTGCTCCTTTCATAATGCGGCGTATCGAGCTAATTAACTCCTCGCTTGGGGAATCCTTCAATAAATAACCTTTTACACCCGCTTTTAGTGCTTTTTCAAAATATCCAGTCCTTGCAAAGGTTGTTAAAATGATGACCTTGCATCCTGTTAGCATGAAGGCATCTACTGTCTCAAGTCTGCTCATTTCGGACATGTCTATATCCATGATACAAACATCCGGCTTTAATTTCTGTACAAGAGCAAGAGCCTCTTCTCCATTTCTTGCCTGACCGACCACTTCCATGTCACTTTCCAAATTGAGATGGGAACCCAATACCCCTAACAGCATTTCCACATCCTCAGCAATGACAATTCGAATCATTTTCATTCTCTCCTTATCTGGATGCACTATTAAACAAAAACTCCCCTAAAGCAATGGGGAGCCGTCAAAGTTACAGTTCAGGTTTTACTTGAACGGAAACTCGATTTTTAACTAAAGTTTTAACTTCTCTAAAACTCACGAAATTCTTGTTCTTCTCATCCCATAGACGGAAACGGAGCGACTTCAAACTTGTGGCAAGAGAGATCGTCGGAACGTTTTGTAAGGGAGGCGTATTATTGTGTGCCTCTTCTAATTTATAATTTGGAACCCTTGGACTTAAATGGTGAACATGATGAAACCCAATATTTCCAGTTAAGAATTGCATCAGTTTTGGAAGCTTATAAAAGGAGCTTCCTTCCACTGCAGCTTTCACATATTCCCAATCTTTATCTGCTTCAAAATAAGAATCCTCAAACGTATGCTGTACATAGAACAGCCAAATGCCTACTGAACCAGATAGTAAGAA
The DNA here is from genome assembly GCF_008923245.1 of Cytobacillus depressus. GTDB lineage: Bacteria > Bacillota > Bacilli > Bacillales > Cytobacillaceae > Cytobacillus > Cytobacillus depressus. The sequence goes on along the minus strand of NZ_WBOS01000004.1, from coordinate 398,211 downwards.
AATCGATCCTTGAACAAGAAGGAATGACTGCAATCCTACCGCCCAGCAGAGCCCCCCTGCTAAAGCAGCGATTAGAATATTCGTCAAATAAGTGTTCATGCGTTCTTTCTTTTTGGCACCTTTACGGTTAAATCTATTTTTAAGAAGGAATACATAAATCGGTCCTAAGCCGAACATAACGAATGGATTACGGTAAAAACGGTAAGCTATACGAAGTCTGAGCGGCGCCGCTAAATATTCATCTACTGTAAGCGTCCAAATATCCCCAGTGCCGCGTTTATCCAAGTTTCCGCTTGTTGCGTGATGAATGGAGTGCTCATGCCCCCATTGATCAAAAGGGAATATGGTCAAAACACCCATGGCTGTTCCAACTATTCGATTGGCACGGCGATCTCTAAAAAAGGAATGATGGGTGCAATCATGAAAGATAATAAAAATTCTTGTTAAAAAACCAGCTGCTATCACAATGGGTACTAAAGCCAACCAATAGGATACGGACAGGCTTAAATAGGCAAGATACCATAATGCAATAAATGGAACTACTGTATTGATGAGCTGCCATACACTTTCTTTTGTCGTTGATTTTTCAAATGATGCCACTTGTTTTCGCAAATTTTTCGTGTTTTGTAAGGTCATATCTTTGAATTCCTTCCTTGTTGCCTTATTAATTTTAATTATAGAGGAAGGGATTTGGAGTTGTTAGTAGCAGGTATCATGTACAAGGCATGACAAACGTCATGTATAAGGTAGTCTTAAAAACAAATAATGTAAAATACTTTCAAGAAATATAAGTAACAAAAGCCGCCATTTCAGGCTTAAATAGAGCTACTTCCCCATAACAGCTATATAATGGAAACCAGTTGTTTTTTAAAAATAAAATCCAACTTGTACAGTATTTCAAGTATAATGAACCTTATTCACTTCATGCATATGACATATTTTTAAGAGAACCCTATACATGAATTGGATAATACGAAAAATGAGGTTAATATATGAATGAAAAAAGCTTTGCTGATTACTCTTTAAGTGATGAAATAAAACGAGCACTTGCCGTGTTAAAATACGAAACTCCCACGCAGGTTCAGAATGAGGTCTTGCCATTAGCATTCGAAAAACAGGATCTTGTTGTGAAATCTAAAACAGGCAGCGGAAAGACTGCATCCTTTGGCATACCTATTTGCGAAATGATTGCATGGGAGGAAAAAAAGCCACAAGCATTAGTTCTTACACCAACAAGAGAACTTGCTGTTCAAGTTCGTCAAGATATAACAAATATTGGAAGATTCAAACGAATAAGAGCTACCGCCCTTTATGGAAAAGAGCCTTTTTCTAAACAAAAAGAAGAATTAAAACAAAAAACTCACGCAGTCGTCGGTACACCTGGCCGTATCATGGATCACATCGAAAGAGGAACTTTAGATTTAGACCAAATAAAGTTTCTGATTATTGATGAAGCAGATGAAATGCTCAATATGGGTTTTATCGATGAAGTAGAAGAGATTATAAATGAACTTCCTTTAGACAGAATTACCATGGTATTTTCCGCAACATTGCCTAAAGATGTTGAAAATCTTTGCCATAAATATATGGAGAATCCTATTCATATCCAGATTGAGACTACTACTGGGGTAACAGCGGATACCATTGAACATCAATTAATCGAAGTGAAAGAAGAACAAAAGATTTCACTACTTAAAGACCTTACAGTCGTCGAAAATCCTGATAGTTGTCTCATTTTTTGCAGAACTAAGGAACACGTAGATACAGTGTTTACCGAATTGGAAGAATCCAATTATTCCTGCGAAAGAATCCATGGAGGATTAGAACAAGAAGTGCGGTTTGCCGTTATGGATGGTTTCAAAATGGGAAATTTCCGTTATCTTGTGGCCACAGATGTAGCTGCGAGAGGAATTGATATTGATAATGTAACACTTGTCATAAATTATGATGTTCCAATGGAAAAGGAGAGCTATGTTCACCGAACAGGAAGAACGGGCCGTGCCGGCAATAAAGGAAAAGCGATTATGTTTGCGACACCTTATGAAGGGAAATTCCTGAAAGCCATTGAAAAGTACATTGGCTTTGAGATACCTATTATGGAAGCTCCTAAACATCAAGAAGTTGCAGCAGGAAAGGCCGCTTTCGAAGAAAAAATTAGTGGCCGCCGAGCCGTTAGGAATAATAAAACGGCTCGAATAAACCAAGATATTATGAAACTCCATTTCAGCGGAGGGAAAAACAAAAAGATTCGAGCTGTGGATTTCGTTGGAACGATTGCAAAAATACCTGGAGTCACAGCAGATGATATCGGAATAATAACCATCAAGGATCATTTGTCATATGTTGATATTCTTAACGGAAAAGGCTCACTTGTCTTACAAGCCATGGAAAATACAACAGTCAAAGGTAAGAAATTAAAAGTTAGCAAAGCAATTAAATAAAGTCATTTTCCCTGCATCTACATTCCAATTGTCTTGTTAATCAGTGCATTTACGCCCCTATTCATTCTTCGATCTATTCTAATAGTATTTATTATAGCAATTTTGAAGGAACGCGGACGAGGGTTTTAGGTGAGTGTAATGGCCTGCAAACAGCTTGATTCCGAGGGGATAAACAGAGTAACTGAATATAATTCATTCTATTTATTAAAACAAAAGGGGAAACATGGCTTACACTCCCATGTTTCCCCTTTTCACTTGTACTAAAAATGTAATGAGCTAGTCAAATATCGGTAAGGTTACAATAATCATCAGAATATACAATATGGCGATATAATTAACCGAATATAAAAACATAACGCGGGCCCATTTTTGAATGTCCTTCGTAAAAAAGCCTTGAATACTAATCACTAGCCAGCCAGTATTTAGCAATGTAGCAATGACCATAAACAATGTCCCAAGCGAAGCTAAATAAAACGGCAGCGGAAGTAGGCATGCAACATAGACAGTTATTTGCCGCTTCGTCATAGCAAATCCGTGGACAACCGGAAGCATTGCCACTTTTGCTGCTTTATACTCATCATATTTCCTGATCGCAATCGCAAATGTATGCGGCATTTGAAAGATAAATAAGATGAGAAACAGTACGATTGGAATAATATGCATGCTGGACGTAATAGCCGCCCACCCTATTAATGGCGATACAGCCCCTGATATACTTCCAATTATTGTATTTAGTGTAAATCTTCGCTTTGACCACATCGTATACAAAAACACATAAGTGACCCATCCAATCAATGCGTAAATGGTTGCTTCAATCGTAGTAAATAGCATCAAAATAAAGCCAATAATAGATAAAGCAATCCCTAAGGCCAATACAACTTTTAAAGAAATATTACCTGTTACCGTTGGTCGATTTTTCGTTCGATCCATCACTGTATCAATATCGACATCATACCAGTTATTTAAGATCAGAGCTCCTGCCATAACGAGTGTACTTCCAATCATCGTTAGGAAAAATAATGGCAAATGATCTGTAAAAGATTCGTTTGTAAAATAAAGCGCTAACCAATATCCAGTAAAAACTGGAAGAACATTAGCGACTAAAACTGGTGCTTTAAATAGCGATCTTAGATCTGATAATAAAGACTTTTGCGGAGAAGACATTCCGTCTTTACTCATCTTATTCTCCCCCATTTTCAATTGTTCAAATATGACTTTTTGCCCGTCCGTTCTTTGCCTTATTAACATATCATACGACTAACAGGCTTACAATTATTTAAATTATTTTGTCACAAAAGTATTGAAAATGGACAGAACAGTAAATCATATCCCATCCACCTTTAATTTGTTATCATTACATTATTAAATGAATGATGAGGAAGATAACATGGATTTTTTTGCCGAAAGTCAATATGTAAAAGGAATTAGACTTAAACGGGATTGCATTCCTTCTTTTTATACATTTCCATTTAATTTGCCTAGTATTCAAACTCTAGATGAATTGACCTTTCATCCAAACGTAACCTATTTAGTTGGGGAAAATGGCATGGGAAAGTCGACATTATTGGAAGCTATTGCGGTGGCAGCTGGGTTTAATCCAGAAGGAGGATCCTTTAACTTTAGCTTCTCAACCTATGATTCTCATTCCGAATTGGATCATCATATTAGACTGATAAAAGGAGTTGAAAAACCTCAGGATGGCTTTTTTCTGCGGGCAGAAACCTTTTATAATGTTGCGTCAAATATTGAAGAATTAGACAGCGAACCAATGGGAGGAGGGAAAGTGATTGACTCATTTGGAGGAGTATCCCTTCATCAGCAATCACATGGCGAATCTTTTTGGGCAACCTTTATGAACCGATTTCGCGGAAACGGAATTTACATAATGGATGAACCAGAAGCTGCTTTATCCCCTCTTAGACAACTATCCATGCTAGCGCGAATTCATGAATTAGTCCGAGATCATTCGCAATTTATTATTGCCACTCATTCCCCAATCATCATGGCCTATCCAAATGCAAAAATAATCGAATTTACCGAAGATGGGATTCAGGAGTCTTCTTTAGAAGAAACTGGCCATTATAAAATAATGAAGCAATTTTTTGAGGATAAAAATCGATTATTGCATCATTTATTGGATGAATGAAACATAATATGAAGCTTTCCGGCGAAACAAAAAAGTAAAAATTAGGAATATTTTCTTTTTGGATACATCATGGATAGCTTTTATGATAATGGGACACTGGACTTGGTCCGGTGTCCCACTATTATTAAATTATTCCCCTTTGTTTCGTAAATCCTGTTTCGTCACCTCGCTTCGAACATTGATGTCTTTAGAGAATTCTGAGTCTTGTTTTTTGGCATTGGGATATTTATTTTTTCGTTCTCTATTATCATTTCGGTTTGTCATCATTTCGCCCTCCTTTTAAGCAGATTCGGATTTATTTTGCTCTATGGAGAGTCATTTATTCTTTAAAATGCTTATCGTGGCAGGAACCTAAAGAAACGCCCATTTGCTTTTTTAAAGCGGTTTTCCCCTCACTGTTTGTTATTTAAACGAAGTAGCTGTTAGAGATTATTTATTTTTTTCCATGTTCGAACTAAGCCATCTACAATGGGTTCAATCACATCCATATCTATAAAATAACCTGTGTGGCATAGTGGGTTCCAACTCGTTAATATCCCCCCTACATTCACTTCTCGATCTTCGTTAACTGTTTTTTGATAATTTTCGTCTACAGCTCTAAGTGGAAAGCCCAAAACATCTTCTTTGTCATAAAAATTTATCCATTCACCATTTAAGCCGGGATAGTATTTTTGGAGGTTACTAGAGGGGATACTGATCGGGCGGCTAAAGTTATAATAACGTAAACTCCATAGAGGAAGGGTAGTTCCCATTGTATAAAATAGAGTTAAAGTATCCCCTTTTTCCAAGGGTGACGATTTATCTACAATACAGGCAATATCATTTTGTTTAAATTGTAAATCGTAAAAGTAATTACTTGCAATGACAGAACCTAGGCTATGTGAAATGACACATAAAGGAGCTTGGTCCCCTGCTTGATTAGAGAGAAGGTATAGTGCTTCTCCAATTTTTTCATGGACTCTCTCATAATTTTGCTTTGCCGTCTCCACAGGTTGATAGGCAATAGCGTCCCCTAAATAAGTGACAATAAATTTCCTTAGTTCTTGAAAATTCAATTTGTTTTTATGCACCATTCTTTCAAACAGCTTTTCTTCTCGATCTGAAAAAACTGGTGCCCATAGTATCGGCTCAATCTTAAGATAGGAGGCGGGGTCCTTTATTAAATGCTCCAGTTTTTTTGCAAATAATTTGTTGATCATTTCAATTGTTTCGTCAGCAAAACCCTTCTTTTGATTCCCCATTCCATGAATAATGGCTACTGCTAGCTTTTTATGCACTTGTCCTCTTCCTTTAAATTTAAAATTTTCGATACCAATGTATACGTGATTTGTCATACAACAATTTATTCAGAATTGGACAAGTTTGAACGGGCGTTTTCCTTGTGAACTAAAATATTTCTACCTTATGCAAACACATTCTAAACATAATTTGAATGCTTTCCGGTGATAATAAAAAAAGTTAATTTTAGGGGGATTTTCCTTTTGGATATATCATGGATGGCCTTAATGATGATCATATTAGCAAGTTATCGTTTAACACATTTAATTGTTTTTGATAAAATAGCTGAACCTTTAAGAAATCTCTTTTTAACGAAAAAGGAAACTCAGAATCATGAAATCAAAAAGGTGCCTAAGTCTATGTTTGGTTATCTTTTAACCTGTTATTGGTGTACGGGAATTTGGTCCGCAATACTACTTAGTGCTATCTATTTTTTCCTCCCCTCCGTTGCTAAATATATTATTTTTGTTCTGTCTATTGCAGGGGGACAAGCCATCTTGGAAACATTTGTGGGGGTAAATATTAAGAAAACTGAATTGTATAATGAACAAATTAAGCAAAGTAAGTAATATATGGGACACTGGACTTGGGCCGGCGTCCCACAAATTAAGCCTTTCCAAATTACTTTGAAGAAAGGGACAAGAAATAGTCGCTTGCCCTTCCAACTATATCCCTTTTGCCATACTTTAGTATCAAGTGGTACGAAGGGAGGGATACAGTTGGAATTAAATTATGAACGTGCACGTCATTTAAAAGGAAAAATGATTCAATATAAAAATGCGGACGGAGAATGGGTAGTTGCAAAAGTCACGAATGTAAGGAAAGATGGGCTTGAGGTCGAGGAGTTAAGACATTCCTCCTCTCATGATGGACATGGCTTTGGCTTTTTTAGACGTAGACCATTTTTTAGTCCTTTTTTCCTTCCATTTGGTTTTCGATTTTTTCCGTTCTTTATTTAATACCAATAAAGAGCAGGTTGGCCTATCCAACCTGCTCTTTGTAAAACGATTGGCAAAGTTTCTCCAACGTATAGAGTTTAGCCGTTAAGATGAACAAGTCATCATAGTTATTTTTTACATACTCATCAATAACGCTCTTCCCTTTTCGAAATTGTTTGACTAAATAATGAGTATATTTTTCATCCCATATAAAACGATTGATTCTTTTCAGCTCTTCAGCTAAAATCTTAAACTTATACTCTTCCATTAGAAGTTTAATTTGATACCACTTATCGGGATTAGAATAAAAGCTATTTTTAACTTCATAATTTTTTTGCACAAATTTTAATAATGCGATAATATTGTCCGCCAGCATATTTGCCTTCTGCATCTCAAAATTCATTTTCTCACTCTCCTCATCGAAAACATTCTTAAGAAAAGTGTATGAATGATGAGGAAATTGTAAAACTAATGGATATGAGCCTTAAGAAAGTGCGCCCTATTTTAAAGAGAAAACTTTCCCAGCTGAGGTGGACAATAACTGTCCGTCTATTAATCTTGTACTACTAAGTCCATTGGGATTGGACCGGCTACTCCGAGACAGATAAAATAAAATTATTTCCTATGTCCATTTTCTTCATTTAATCCTCATCTTATGTTTGCCAAGTCCCTTAGTCTGAGGCATTTATTGGGCAAATGTGGAACCATCTTAATTTTACTTACATATCATGCAAAAAAGATGTAAAAAGAGGGTGGTTCAAATTACTACTTCAAAGTATTTAGACTTTCTATCCAAGTTTGGTATTGGTGGTGCTCACCCCGGGGGTTTTAATTTATCTAAAGTAATCTTACAAGCGGAGGAGATTCATCGAACCTCTAACATTTTAGATGTTGGGTGCGGCACTGGCCAAACATCAGCCTATCTTGCTTCTCAATACGGAGCAAAAGTAACTGGGATGGATATCAACCCAATTATGATTGAAAAAGCGAAAAAAAGAATAAGTCGACACCAATTACCTGTTGAAATTATTCAAGGTTCAATAGAGAAATGCTCCTTAAAGGATGGGCAATTTGATTTTGTCATTTCCGAGTCAGTTCTTGCTTTTGTTAATAAACCTAGAGCTTTGAAAGAAATTTTTCGCTTATTAAAGAAAGGCGGACGCTTTATTGCGAATGAACTCACCGTTAATCATTCTCTCGGAGCAACTGAAAAAGAGGAGATTAAGAAATTTTATGGAATCGACTCTGTCCTAATGGAGAAGGATTGGATTGCATTATGTGAACAAACAGGTTTTAAACATATTAAAGTTCATCCCCAGCAAAATTTCCCGTTCCACCAAAACCAGTCATTGCCTGAATTTGTGCATTCAGAGAATATTGAACCAGACCTTTTCAATATCATGCTTCAGCATTTTAATATTATGGAAAAGTATCGTGGAGCGCTGGACTATCGAATATTTACATGTACAAAAAAAGATGAAACTTCAATCAGTCGGGGGGTCTTATCCCCCACTGATTGTTAGTTGAACCAATCACGCTCAAAGCACCACGCCCTCCCAAAAGCTCTGCTTTCGGGAGGGCGATGTCTAGCTACAGCAGTATTCCTTGTCCTGTGGCTTTCGCCTGACTAGGACATCGTGTCCGTCTTCGAGCCTTTACGGGCAGTTGTCTCCACTTTTTCTTCATTGTTTCTATTCGAATCCTTGATTTAGGGGGCTTACTGCCCGTTAATCTGCGATAAAGAAAGGCTTGCCGTACATCTGTACGGCAAGCCTTATTTTTTGTTAGATAAAAAACGGGAAGAATGGGCCAAAACTTCTAATTCCAAAGAAAGGAAAGCCAAATAATCCAAACGGTCCGAAGAATGGGAAGAACTGCCGGCTTTCTTCCATTTCCCCATGATGATGATGATGATGACTAGTCATTAATAGATATACTTTATCCCTATCATAGCTGTGAAGCAACCCCTGATGAACAGAGCCATCATTTAATTCAATTTGAACAATTTGAAACAAATACTTTTTACATTTTTCATGATGATGGTGGTGATCATCTCTTTGCGGCTGAACATGATGTTGCACTGGCATATACCTCCTCTTTTTCATTCATATACAAAATATGCCTATACAGGCTCTTGTGTTCCGTATTTTGTAAATATAGAGAAGGGCTAAAGACTATGGGAAAAGAGCAGTTTTCTGAATAAAAAATAAGGCTTGCAGCACAAATGTACTACAAGCCTATTTCGTACAAATCATTAAACAAGCATCCCAGCAATTCCCAATATTATCTTCGTTGAATGGCTGTTAGTATTGAACTCGTCTGTTATAGGATGTATCCGATATTTTTATTTAGAAAGCTTATCTTCTGCTTTCTTTGCTAATCCAGTCATATAATCGAAGAACGCATCACGATTCACGTCATAGACGACATTCACTGGACGTCCATCTGCTATTTCCTCCGTACGGCCTTGGCTTGGTCCCTCAGTGTGTACAATACTGTTAATTGTTTGTACTTTCACAAGATCACGGTTGCCAACATACGCAGTTGTTAACACATCCCAAAGATAGTAAGTTGAGTTTGTTGAGAAGTGAACGAGTGGCGGTACCATCGCATAACATTGACCAAGAAAATCGACACCAAGATATTTACGTTCTGCAGCCCAACGCTCACGTACATCTAATGTTAGCGGGACTTGGTTTGTGCTTTCAAGGGCTACTAAATCAATTTCTATATTAGATTCCCATACACGTGCAGCTGCTTCTGGATCCCAAAATACATTCCATTCTGCTGTTCCATCATGCTCAGGCTCATGCACGTTTCCTGCTTCTCGGAATGTGCCACCCATCCAAACAAGCTTTTCAATTTTCTCTTCAATGTCTGGAGCTTCATCAAGTGCACGTGCAAGATCTGTAAGCGGACCAGTAAATAATAAAGTTGTTTTTTCCTCTGTTGCACGCACTGTGTCGATTAAATGAAGATGCGCAGGTTTTCCCGCGACAGGTGTAACAATATTTCCTGATTCATTTAAAATTGGCAGGGCATCTACATAAAACGCGTGCATACGCCAATCTTTTGGGAAAGGATTTTTACCGCGAGAATTGGACTCCGCTACATCTAAGCCGCCATTGCCAAAGCGATCGATAATTTTCCGGCTGGCAAATACAGCTGGCTCTAAGTAACAATCGGCTGGAATAACCGAAACACCTGTTAGTTCAACACTGTCCATCTGCAGTAATAAAAACAGCGAAATTAAATCATCAACTCCGCCATCATGATTGAAGTAAATTTTCTTTTTCATTTTTACCACCATTCTTTCATTAATAATTTATATATAGTTAACTTTTTAAATGTTAACTGCATAATTCATGTCAATATTATTATCCTCTATTGCTTTAGCAAAACCGTTATGAATTATGAAAAAATTCCTTCCCTTTATCAAAACACGAACATTAATAACAATAAGTTATATATCGTTCGACTTATTTACTTTGGTAGTATACAATAGCATTTTTATGATCGCAACAAATTTCGACAAAACTTCACAATGCAGATCCTGGAATAAAACCGAAAAAAATATTGAAAAGGCTTGCAGTTCGAATTATCTGCAAACCTTGTGTGCGTATTGAAGTAAATTATATTATTAGCAAAACGGTCCCTGCCGTAATAACAATCCCGCCAAAAATCGTACGTTTCGTCGCTTTTTCTTTTAACAGAATAAAACTTAAAACAATAGTAACGACAACACTAAATTTATCAATGGGTGCGACGACTGATACCTTCCCTATCGCCAGTGCTGCAAAATAACATAACCAAGATAATCCTGTTGCAACTCCAGAAAGGGCTAAAAAAAGATACCCCTTTTTTGAAATGGCTTTCAGTTTCTTATGTGTTCCTTGAAAAAACACAATGGCCCAAGCAAACAATAAAATCACGATCGTTCGTATAAAAGTAGCAACATTTGAATCGACGTCTTCCATCCCTACTTTTGCTAAGATGGACGTTAAAGCAGCAAACACTGCTGCTAAAATAGCATAGACAATATATATTTGCGAGCCGGTAAATCGTTTCTTTTCATCATTTTTTCCAATTAAAATAAAGGTTCCAATGGCAATGATGGCTCCCCCCGACATAACAAGAGGGTTTAGTGGCTCACCCAAAAAGAGAACAGAGATCGCAATAGTAAGCACTACACTTGATTTATCAATAGGGACAACTTTGGAAACATCCCCAATGGCTAATGCTTTAAAGAAAAATAACCAGGAAAATCCCGTTGCAAATCCAGATAATATGATAAACATAAAGGCGCTGCTTGAAATTTGTGAAATCGTATCAAGCTTTCCCGTGACAATCACTGTAATAAAAGCCATGACCAAAACAATAATTGTCCGAATTGCAGTCGCTAAATTGGAATTAACTTTTTCCATGCCAATCTTCGCTAAGATTGCTGTAAGTGAAGCAAATAAGGCTGCTAATAAGGCTAAAATAATACTCATTAAGGTCCCTGCTTTTCTTATTGTCTAGCTCCAGCGCCTAGCCCCGACGTACAGGACGTACTAGTGTCGACAGTGCGACAGGACAAGGAAGACTTCGACAGCGACACATCGCACGACCAAAAGTGTAGCTTTTGGGAGGACGTCGCGTTTTTGTCGACCTCGAGGTCATAAGCCAATTAGTCAAGAAGGTTAAAGAACAACCTTCTCGCCTACTTGTCTTATGCTTGTCCGGGCTGAACACTAAGGAAAGCTCCTTAGAATAATCATCGCAGGAACAATCTGTAATTTGATTGTTCCGAAGGCGCTTCCGCTTTTCTTATTTTCTTATTAGGATATGTAAAAAAACTGCTTCCATTCACAATATATCTCGGAACGAAAAAAAGGGACAAAAAATCTTGTCACTTTACCCATCAACAACCTCTTTTAGAATTTCATAAGAACGCTTTTGTTTGTCAGGATCAAAAATATAAGAGACGGCCATAATTTCGTCTACGTTATATTTCTCCTGGAAGCTTGTTAGTTGTTTTTTGATAGAATCTTTACTTCCTAACAAAGTTACGTTTGACATCGAATGAACCGCTTCTCTTTCTTGTGGGCTCCAAATTTGTTCCATACTTGCAACTGGCGGTCTTAACATGTTTTGACTGCCACGAACGACATTTAGGAAAAATTGTTGCATCGTTGTCGATTCAAATTTTGCCTCTTCATCACTTTCAGCTGCAATCACATTTAAACAAACCATCATATATGGAGAGTTTAAATATTCGGATGGCTGAAAGCGATTCCGATAAATGGCAATCGCCTCTTCCATAAATCTTGGTGCAAAGTGGGAAGCAAATACATAAGGCAATCCTAATTTAGCCGCTAAAAAAGCGGAATCTGTTGAAGAGCCAAGAATATAGATCGGAATTTCCGTGCCAATCCCTGGATAAGCTTTAACATAACTTTGCTGCTCTTCAGGCCCGAAGAAAGTAAGCAATGCTTGAACATCCTCGGGAAAAGTGTAAACAGAATCATTTTTCGATCTTCTTAATGCATTCGCGGTCAGCATATCTGTTCCAGGTGCACGACCGAGGCCCAAATCCAATCGGTTTGGATAAATAGTTGCCATCGTTCCAAATTGTTCGGCTACAACTAGAGGCGAATGATTTGGCAGCATAATTCCACCAGATCCGACTCGAATATGATCTGTATGTTCTAATGTATGATTAATTAATATGGAGGTAGCAGAACTAACAAGTGTCGGAGTATTATGATGCTCAGCAATCCAATATCTTGTATAACCCATTTTTTCTGCAGCTTTTGCCAAATCAACCATCGCGTCAATGGCATCCTTAGCCGATTGACCTTCACGAATAGGAGCAAGATTTAAGATAGAAACAGGTATCTTTATATTTGCCATTCATATTATCCTTTCCTTTTCCAATATTTAAGTAGTTACCGATATAAGCTCATCCAGTAAAATCAATTGATAATGTAATTATATCAATTTAAATTTATTTAAAAAGAAAAAGGCTTGTGGCGGGATTAGATACAAGCAATAGGCATTTAAGTTAAATTTTACACTTGATAATTAAAATGAAGAGTAGTAAAATCTACAAAGTGAATTCTATTAACTGTATATAACCTGTATAACCTCTAGAATATGGCTGGAGGGTCTCTACCAGGAACCAAGAAAATCCTGACTACAGAAAATGAACTTATTCATTTTTTGTAATCAGGATTTTTTTTTTCTTAAAAGGACCTTCAAAGCTATCTCTTTTTAGATTAACTAAGAAAGGACATGAAATAGATTATGAACTTGAAAGTTTTTATTCTCGCATTATCGACTGTCGCGGTTGGATTGGTTGAATTGATCGTTGGTGGGATATTGCCGACAATTGCCGGTGATTTTAATATTTCATTAAGCTCTGCCGGACAATTAATCACAGTGTACGCGCTCATTTATGCCATCGCTGGACCTGTATTACTTGTGTTAACCGGCAAAATCGAACGCAAAAAATTATATCTTACTTCCTTATTCATATTTTTCATCGGAAATATCATGACATATTTTAGTCCGAATTTTACCTTTATGATGATTTCAAGGGTTTTAACTGCAGCTAGTACAGCACTTGTCGTCGTACTTTCCTTAACTATTGCTGCTAAAGTTGTAGTGCCCGCTCACCGAGCGAAGGCTGTGGGGCTTATTTATATGGGCATAAGTTCGTCCATTGTGTTAGGTGTCCCATTAGGAATCCTTCTATCTAATATGTTTGGCTGGCGCGTCATTTTCCTTGGAATCGCCGTGCTATCCATTGGATCCATGGTGCTTATATCATTATTTTTAGAGCGCATACCCGGAGAAAAAACTGTACCGCTCTCACAACAATTAAAGGCAGTGGGCAGCGCGAAAATAGGGAGTGCCCATCTTTCTACGGTGTTTATGCTGGCGGGACATTATACAGTATATGCATATTTTACTCCATTTTTAGAGACGAATCTTCACCTTAATTCCTACTGGATTAGTATCTGCTATTTTGTATTTGGTATTGCGGCAGTTGGCGGCGGAGCATTCGGTGGATTACTTTCAGATTGGATTGGCACTCACAAAAGTATGGTTATCGTTATCAGCGCATTTGCGATTTGTTTATGCTTATTGCCATTAACAACCTTTTCACTTGTCTTATTCATTCCAACGATGATGGTTTGGGGCGCATTGAGTTGGAGCTTAGCACCGCCTCAACAAAGTTATTTGATTCAAATCGACCCAGCGACGTCCGACATACAGCAAAGCTTAAATAACTCCGCAATACAAATCGGTATTTCACTTGGATCAGCCATTGGCGGCCTTGTGTTAACCCAAACCGGCACTGTTTCTAGTACAGCTTGGGTTGGAAGCGGCATTGTCATTATCTCATTAATATGTGTAGTTTTTTCTTTGACAAGACCGGCTACAACGAGAGAAAACGTGGACTCTTCCTCGTCCTTCCAAAGATCTATCGACCAACAGTCTTCCTGATTACGTAAATTTTAGAGCTATCCGGAAAGTCAGTTTTTCCTGACTTTCTGGATAGCTTTTTATCTATTAAAATAGTACGTCTCTTGAGTGCTTTAGAGAACATTAATTGTTTCATAAAACTCGTTTTCAATAGGTTCCTCCTAAAAAGACCTTTCATAGTGCGTATTTTCAATGAGGCACTTCTCAAACGGGCACCATGAACACTTCATAGGACGCATTTTCTATGAGACTCTCCTTAAACGGGCACCATGAACACTTCATAGGACGCATTTTCTATGAGACTCTCCTTAAACGGGCACCATGAACGCTTCATAGGACGCATTTTCTATGAGATTCTCCTTAAACGGGCACCATGAACGATTCATAGTACGTATTTTCTATGAGACTCTCCTTAAACGGGCACCATGAACGATTCATAGGACGCATTTTCTATGAGATTCTCCTTAAACGGGCACCATGAACACTTCATAGGACGCATTTTCTATGAGATTCTCCTTAAACGGGCACCATGAACACTTCATAGGACGCATTTTCTATGAGACTCTCCTCAAACGGGCACCATGAACACTTCATAGGACGCATTTTCTATGAGACTCTCCTCAAACGGGCACCATGAACACTTCATAGGACGCATTTTCTATGAGACTCTCCTTAAACAGGCACCATGAACACTTCATGGTACGAGCTTTCCATATGTCCTACCTAAAACGGGCACTATGAACCTTTCATAGAGCGCATTTTCCATGAGACTCTTCTCAAACGGTCACCATGAACGTTTCATAGGACGCGCTTCCTATGCCTGCCTCCTAAAACAAGCTCCATCAACCTTTCATACCCATCCTTTTCACTTAAGCCCAGATAACAGCATAGGCTATTTTACAATTAAAAATCTTTTCGGGAGGTTTATATATGGAATTAACAGCAGCTCATTGGATGTATTTGATTGGAACCTGTATGATCATTTTAACAATGCTGCTTCGACAAAATGTAGTTGTTCCCTCCATCGTCGTTACATTTTTAGTTGGCTGGATTTTTACGGGATCTTTTATCGTTGGCTTACAGACCATTTTTAATGCAAGTTTAGTTGCTGCAGGAGAATTATTTAATATCTTTCTTATTATCGCCATCATGACAGCGTTATTGCATTCACTACGATCGCTAGGTGCCGATGAGCAAATGATCACACCTTTTCAGCGGGTAATGAAAAATGGTCATCTCTCATTTTGGATCATCATTTTTGTTACGTATGCGATCTCACTTTTCTTCTGGCCGACGCCTGCTGTTCCGCTAGTTGGGGCCTTGCTTATTCCCGTCGCCATTCGTTCCGGCCTTCCGCCAATCGGTGCTGCCATTGCCATTTCGCTTGCTGGTCAAGGAATGGCGTTATCTTCTGACTATGTCATCCAAATTGCACCTACCCTTACTGCAACTGCAGCTGGGGCTGATGTTAGCATCGTGGCCGATCGGGCGTTTGTGTTATCCATCATTACAGGGGTTACGGCGATCATTATCGCTTACTTCTCCTTAAGAAAATTTATATTACGTCCTTCCAATGGCCATCTTGCCGCTTGGGAAAAAGTAAATTCATCCTCCGGACAAATAAATGAAGATGCAGCAACGAATCCCCACACAAAAAGGAAACACAACCTCCTCTTCGCTATCCTTGTTCCCGTAACATTTTTAGTTATCATCCTCTATATGTTTCTAGCAAAATTTTCTGACTTAATTCCTTCTATTGAGGGCGGTACTGGCGCCGCTTTAATTGGCGGGGTTTCAGCTATACTTCTTATTGCTGCATCGATGGTTAAAGGTTTCCGTTCATCCTTAGACGAAGTCAGTGATAATCTTGTTAAAGGATTCGTTTTCGCCTTTAAAGCAATGGGACCCGTCATTCCAATTGCAGGATTTTTCTTTCTTGGAAGCGATGAGTTATCAGGAAAAATATTCGGCTTGAGTGCAGAAGCATCTCCCTCTTTCCTATTTGATTTAGTCGTCTCTGGACAGCAATTCATCCCGGAAAGCACGTTTATCGCAGGCTTTGGGATTCTTTTAATCGGCGCGATTACAGGTTTAGATGGCTCTGGTTTTTCTGGTCTGCCTTTAGTTGGCTCTTTATCTGGAGCTTTAGGCGACAGTGTTGGAGTTGATGTCGAAACATTATCTGCGATTGGACAGATGGGTGCTATTTGGGTAGGCGGCGGCACATTAATTGCCTGGTCATCCCTCGTAGCAGTTGCCGGTTTTGCGAAAGTATCAGTGATGGAACTTGTGCGAAAAAGCTTTATGCCCGTAATTATTGGATTAATTGTATCTACAATAATAGGGATATGGATATTCTGAAAAGCTCCAATCTCGCATTCCCCTCTAATAAAAGCGCATCCCTTTAATTAAAGAGATGCGCTTTCGAAAGTGTGTAAATGGAAGAAGATAATATTAAAAAGCCTCTCCAGCAGAAATCACATTTATTATTTACTCCCTCACCCTTATTCAAACCTTTTGAAGCGAATAATCAATCATATTATTCATTAAATTAAAATAACTTTATATATGATATTTTTTTTGATATAATTCTCTAGTTCATTTTAAATCACTAGTTTTCACTCATATAATTGCAGGGATAGGGCCTGCGAGTTTCTACCGAGCTCCGTAAAAGCTTCGACTATGAGCAGCGATATCATTGTGTTCTATTCTCCTATGTACGATTTCAGGAGACATTTTATTGAGGACCCAGGAGTATTGTTCACTCATTGTAGGTGATAATATTTCTGGTTTTTTTTGTGGAATTATTATAGAAACGAAAGATTGTTTTTTGGGATTATTTGTTTGGTAATCTTTTAAGAATTTTGTTTTTGGGAGGTATTTTGCTTTGAACATACGTGACGCACAATATTTTGTTTCAAAACTCGGACTAGAACCACATCCAGAAGGCGGATTTTATAAAAGAACATTTGAATCTGGTGAAAGAACTTCTGATCAAGAATTAACGGTAAATTTTGAGGGAAAACGAAAGCTTTATACAAGTATTTACTTTCTATTAACTTCTAATGACGTATCACATTTTCACAGGTTAAAATCGGATGAGCTATGGTATTATCATGCCGGCAGTTCTTTAACGATTCATATTATTCATGAAAACGGCGAGTATGAAGAGATTAAATTAGGATTGAATTTGGATAACGGAGAAGTCCCTCAAGCGTTAGTTCCGAAAAATGCTATTTTCGGATCGTCAGTTATGGAAGAAGACGCCTTCTCCTTAGTCGGCTGCATGGTTTCTCCAGGTTTTGAATTTCAAGACTTTGAATTGTTCACACAAGACGACCTATTGCCAAAATATCCAGCGTATAAAGATATAATCAAGAAGTTAGCATATAAAACAATTCCTGAGTAAAATTTTTAACGAAAGACATGACCCCCAGTAAGGTAATTTTTACTGGGGGTCAATTTCAATGCTAATAACCTTTAGATATTCTTTTTTTTCTTCTTATTACCACTTACAAAGTTTTGAATATACTCAAGCTGCTCTTCACTTAGTTTTGTCCCTCACACCTCATTAAACATAGAACAGCTTTATCAAGAGAACTCTCTTTACCCACCATCAGAAAAAAGATTTCATAATTAAGGTACTCCCTTCTCTTTTATTTGTTATAATAAAGTGTCTGAAAAAAATAAAATAGCATTTAGAATTGTAGGGGAACCGGTGTGACCGGTTGAGATTGGATCTTTGAGATGCTGACCCTTTGAACCTGACCTGGTTAAGACCAGCGGAGGAAACATATTCGAATGAAGAATAGATATGTTTGTTCATGGACGCGCGGGTTCTCATCCGGGTGTTTTTTTATTTTTTCTGATAACATTTCACTTTGGAGGAAACTATCATGAAAAGATTACTTGCAGCGGTGATCACAACCTTTCTTCTCGCTGGATGTGCTGGAGGAAAGGAATCTGCAGAAAACAAGGAAAAGCAAGAAAAAATTGAGAAGGTAACGGTTGTTCTTGATTGGGCACCGAATACTAATCATACCGGATTATATGTCGCTCAAGATAAAGGCTACTTTAAAGATGAAGGCTTGGATGTTGAGATTATTATGCCTGGTGAAGCGGGAGCCGATCAGTTAGTAGCATCTGGGAAAGCTGACTACGGTGTCAGCTATCAGGAAAGCATCACACAAGCACGTGTTCAAGGGGTCCCTTTAGTATCAATCGCAGCAGTGATCCAGCATAATACATCAGGATTCGCCTCTCCAGCAGAGAAAAATATTACCTCACCAAAGGATTTTGCAGGAAAAACATACGGAGGCTGGGGATCTCCAGTTGAAAAATCAGTAATTACTTCATTAATGCAACAGGACCATGCCAATGTAGAAGATGTATCTTTTGTGAATATGGGCGATACAGATTTCTTTACAGCGGTAAAACGAGATATTGACTTTGCTTGGATTTATTATGGCTGGACAGGCATTGAAGCAGAACTTCGCGGCGAAAAAATCAATATGGTCTATTTAACCGATTATAGTAAGAAGCTTGATTACTATACACCTGTCCTTGCAACAAATGAAAAGAAGCTACAATCTAATCCAGAACAGGTAAAGAAATTCTTAAAGGCTGTTTCAAAAGGCTACAAATTTGCGATCGATCATCCATCTGAAGCAGCAGATAGCTTATTAAAAGCAGCACCTGATCTTGATAAAGAGCTTGTGAAGAAAAGCCAGGAATGGTTAGCATCCCGTTATCAAGATGATGCTCCAAGGTGGGGTGAACAGAAACTTGAAATTTGGGAAAACTATGCAAACTGGATGTTTGAAAATCAATTATTAGACAAAGAACTAGAGGCTAAAAAAGCTTTTACAAACGATTATTTACCACAGTAAGGAGACTAACAGAATGAATAATGCACTAGTTAGTATACAAATCATTCCTAAAACAAAAAATGGCGAAGACGTGATTCCATATGTGGATGAAGCGATTAAAATCATTGAAGAATCAGGTGTGACCTATAGAGTTTCTCCATTAGAAACAACGATGGAGGGTGAACTTTCCTATCTATTTGAAGTGATAAAGAAAATGAATGAACGCATGATTGAAATGGGCAGCAGAAACGTAATTTCTCAAGTGAAAATTTTATATCAGCCAACAGGAATTACGATGAACCAGTTAACGGAGAAATATCAATAATGAAGATGAAGCGATTTAAGGGATGGAGACCGGCTGTCGTTCTCCTTCTCTTCTTTTTCATTTGGGAGATTATCGTTAAAAAAGCCGATATTCCAGAATGGCTGCTTCCTGCTCCCTCAACGATTATGACGGAAGCGATTACAGGCTTTGGAAGCTTTTCTGTACATTTGCTTTCAACGATAAAACTTGGAATAACAGGGTTTGCAATCGGTGTTGGGATCGGGCTTTTCGCAGCTGTTCTTCTCTATCTCCTGCCGTTTGTCCGAGAAGCTGTTTATCCGTTTCTGATACTTTCACAAAATATTCCCGTGATCGTTCTAGCCCCTTTATTAGTCATCTGGTTTGGTTTTGGGCTTTTACCAAAAATGATTGTCATTACACTTGTTTGTTTTTTCCCCGTAACGATAGCCGCGCTTGATGGGTTTAAGCAAACATCAGCTGACTTAAAGCATTACATGAAAATGGCTGGTGCGACGAAGAGCCAATTGTTTTGGAAGCTCGAACTTCCACATGCTCTCCCTTCCATTTTTTCAGGAATCAAAATCTCTGCCACCTATAGCGTAATGGGTGCCGTGATTTCCGAATGGCTCGGGGCAAAATCAGGCATTGGTGTGTATATGACCTATGCTTCGTCCTCATTCCGAACAGATCGTGTCTTCGTTGCGATATTTGCGATCATGGCGATAAGTCTTTTATTCTTTGCGGCCATTGTTTTACTTGAACGAATTCTTATCCGCTGGCGGTCTAAAGGAGCAAACTAAAATGAGTGTCTTAACGATACAAGATATTTCGAAAAAATTTGCAGATGTAGATGTCATTAAGCATCTAAATTTACAAGTGAATGAAGGTGAGTTTGTTTCCATTCTTGGCCCTTCAGGTAGTGGAAAAAGTACACTCTTCTCACTCATTGGCGGCATTCTGACGCCTGATGAAGGGACGATTACTCTTAAGGGCGAGAAAATCAACAGTCAAACAGGTGCAGTCAGCTATATGCCGCAGTCCCCTAGTTTGCTTCCGTGGAGAAACGTCTTACAAAACGTCCTTCTTGGACAAGAGTTAAAAGGAACAAAGGATACAAATAAAGCAGTAGAAATGATTGAAAAGGCTGGGTTAGCTGAATATATTCATTCTTATCCTCATGAGCTCTCTGGCGGCATGAAACAGCGGGTTTCCTTTATTCGCGCTTTACTTAGTCCGCAGCCAATCATCTTACTTGATGAGCCATTTTCAGCGTTAGATGAACTCACAAGACTGGACATGCAAAAATGGCTATTGTCCATCTGGGAAAACAATCGTCGAACTGTTTTATTTGTCACCCATAATCTTGAGGAAGCTTTGTTTTTATCCGATCGGATTGTGATTCTTTCGAATAAGCCTGCTACCATTGCAGCTGAATTTGTCATTCCTTTTGCTAGACCTCGTAAGGAAGAGCTTTTGTTAGATGACGGCTTTTTACAATGGAAACGTAAAATTTATTACGAACTGAAATCATTCATGGAGTGATCATATGAAAAAAATCATTGATGCTCATATTCATCTTGATCAATACGAAAAACGGGATTTAAGCAGAATTATTGAAGGAGACCCATCAGTAGAAGCATTGATTGCCGTTTCTTTTGATTTGAAATCGTGTGTAGCTACACAGGAAATTGCTTCATGTTATCAACAGGTATACCCTGCTTATGGCTATCATCCAGAGCAGCAGCTCCCTCATGAAAAAGAGCTTGTCGAGCTTATTAATTGGATGGATCGTCATCAAGACGAAATGATTGCCGTAGGTGAAGTGGGACTCCCCTATTATTTGCGTCAAGAACAGGCTCTTCCACTCGAACCTTATCTTGATTTGTTAGAAGCAATGACCGTCAAGGCGAAAGTATGGCAAAAACCGCTTGTGCTTCATGCTGTATACGAAGATGCAAAAATTGTTTGTGACCTCCTTGAAAAGCACTCGATTTCAAAAGCACATTTCCATTGGTTTAAAGGGGATGAGTATACGATTGACCGTATGATTCAGAATGGCTACTATATATCCATCACGCCTGATGTACTCTATGAAACCGATATTAAAGAGCTTGTCAAAAAGTATCCACTCGAGCAAATCATGGTCGAAACAGACGGTCCTTGGACATTTGAAGGTCCTTTTTCAGGTAGTCAGACCCACCCAAATATGATGCATAAATCGCTTGAGGAAATTGCTAATTTAAAGCGTATACCGATCACAGACGTTTATTCTATTATTAGGAAAAATACCATTGATTTTTATAGTTTGAGAGAAAATGATGAAAAGAGTGAGAGCGAACAGTGAATGGTACTGTTCGCTCTTTTGAAGACCAATCTTGAAAATAAAAAGGCGATAAGAAAAGGGCTTCTCCTTACGATCTAATAATCTTTCTTATTCAAAAATGCCCACGCATATTGCGCGTACAGTTCAGCTCCGATGGAGAGTGCGTCTTCGTCGATGTCAAAGTTTCCGTGATGATGCGACCAATCTGTGTCCTTGTCCCGGTTTCCGCACCCGACAAATGCGAAGCTTCCCAGAGTTTCATCTAAGAAGAACGAAAAGTCTTCGCCTGCCATCGTAGGTTTTTCCGTATATAAAACCTCTTCTCCGAATGCTTCGGCAGCCACTTTCTGGACGAGTTTTGCGCTCTCTTCTTCATTAATGACGGGTGGGGTACCACGTATATATTCGACTTCAACAGTTGCACTGTACATATTTGCGACATTTTGGGCGTATCGGACGATGCACTCTTCGATGTGATCTTGTATGTCTTTATCGAAACAACGGACTGTCCCTTCAATGAAAGCATTCTCGGCGATGACGTTGAACCGTGTCCCGACATTCATTTTTCCTACAGTTATAACTGCTGGGCTTTGAGGATCAATTGTTCTTGAAACTACAGTTTGGACATTCATGACGAACGAAGAGGCCACGATTGCCGCATCGATACAGTCTTGAGGTATTGCGCCGTGACCGCCTTTTCCCTTAAAGTGCACTTTGAAAATGTCTGTTGAGGCAAATGAAGGCCCAGGTGTACAGGAAACTTTTTGAGTCGGCATTTGTGACCAAATATGGATGCCAAAAACATTGTCTACATCCTGTATTGCCCCTTGTTCTATCATCGCCTTCGCGCCTTGGCAAACTTCTTCGGCCGGTTGGAATAGAAGGCGGACATTTCCAGGCAGTTCATCTTTTACCTCCGATAACGCTTTTGCAGCGATTAGGAGCATAGCTGTATGTGCATCGTGTCCGCATGCATGCATTTTCCCTTTGAATTTGGAAGCGTACGGAAGATACTTTTTCAGCTGTTCAACAGATAGGGCGTCCATGTCACCGCGAAGAGCGACGGTTTTACCGGACTCCGCTCCTCTAATTTCCGCAATGACGCCTGTCGGTTCTGTTCTACGATTCGAGATTCCAAGACTATCAAGGTATTCACAGACAAATGCTGTTGTATTTTCCTCTTCCCATGACAGCTCCGGTTCACTATGCAACTTCCGGCGCAAAGTGATCAATTCATCACTGTACCTTATAATAGCGTCTTTTATTTTCCGATTAATCATAATGAATCTTCCCCCGTTAATCGTTTTATGTTTTGATTAATGAATTTTCACACTTCTTCCGATACTAAAGGAAACCGTCAAAGTTTCCTTCCTTCAGGGTTAAGCGGAATAGGTACCATAAAATCAACCATACTCCGCAATTTAACTTCAAAAACTTATACCTCCGCATCTATGAACAAAGTGACCTGTTTTACAAAATGGACAACATCACATTTATATGCGAAAACTAACAAGTTTTTCGACAGTCATTTCTTCCAGTGAATATTTCGGACCTTCTTTACCGATTCCGCTATCCTTTACTCCACCATAAGGCATGTGGTCTGCACGGAAACTAGGAATCTCATTAATGTTGATACCGCCAGATTCAATGTTCTTGATTGCATAGAATGCATTGTTTATATTATTAGTGAATACACCTGTTTGCAGACCGTAACGTGAATCATTTACAAGATCGACCACATTTGTAAACGATTCAAATGGACTAACGACAATAACTGGACCAAATATTTCTTCGCAACTAACTTTCATATCTGATGTAACATCAGCTAATAATGTAGGCTCAAGAATCCTTCCCTTTACCTCACCACCTGCTAGTAAACGTGCTCCAGACTCGACTGCTTCACGGACCCATCCGGATACACGACTTGTTGCTTCAAAAGAAATTAAGGTAGAAACGTCCGTATCCTCATCAAACGGATTGCCAATCTTCAGATTATTGATCTTTGCTGCTAGTCGTTCCAAAAACTCTTCATAGTATTCTTTATGGACGTATACTCGCTGCACAGAAATACAAGACTGGCCAGAAGCACCAAATCCTCCAACAACACAACGATCAATTGCATAATCTATATTTGAGTCTTTATCAATTATTGTCGCTGAATTTGAACCCAATTCTAGCAAGACCTTTTTATATCTAGCAATCTCACTAATCCGCTTCCCTACTTCTGAGCTTCCAGTAAAGGATATGACAGGGACATTAGGATGTTTTACTAGATATTCACCAACTTCTACATCACCTGTAATTACACTTAAGCCACCTTTAGGTAGACCAGCCTCTTCAAAAATTCTTGCTAATTCAAAGCTAGACAATGGTGTTTGAGGAGCAGGTTTTAAAACGGTTGGGTTTCCTCCTGCAATAGCCGGTCCAACTTTATGAGCTGCAAGCAACAATGGAAAGTTAAACCCGGTAATAGCACCAATAACCCCAATTGGCTCTCGGATAGTGAACATCAAACGGCCTTCTCCGCCTTTCATGGCATCAATTGGGATCATATCACCCTGTAAAGCGCGGGCTGCATCTGCTGCAAAACGTAATGTAGATGCTGATCTAGCAATTTCAGTTTTTGTGTCTCTAAAGATCTTTCCAGTTTCATAAACCATTAATTCGGCTAGAGCATCTTGGCGTTCAATTAATAAATCTGCAGCACGATTTAAAATTTCTGCTCTCTTCCATAGCGGAAGCTCCGCCATCACCTTTTTTGCGGAGATTGCGCTATCCACTGCTTCTTCTGCCTCTTTAGTTGTTGCTAATGCAACGTTTGTAACTACCTCTCCGTTATAAGGAAATTCCAATGGATACGTCTCTTTTGTATTGGACCACTTGCCTCCAATATAAATGGGATAAACTTTTTCTAATCCAACTTTTAATTGAGTCATTAAAACTTACACTCCTTGTAATAATAATGATGATGATGTTGTGGGGCCTTCTAGTTCTATTTAAGACTAGCTCTTGAGAAATGATGATTATTTATATTAATTGACGCTCTTGTTACTTCTCTACTTACAGATTTATCGAGTGCTCTTTCAATTTCGTTCAAATCAAAATCTTGGTCAATCATCTCTACGAACGGGTATTTATCAATTGTCCTCGACAAAAATTGTAAAGCTTTATTTAAATAAGTTGGATCATATCGAACAAGTGAAAGGATTTGAATTGATTTTCTTGTCATTAATCCTGGATCAAAAGAAGTAAATTTTCCTGGTGATAAATTCCCAATACTCACATACTTTCCACCTAAACGAATTAGGTGAATTCCCTCTTGAAAGGCTGCTGGTACTCCAGTTAGCTCCATTGCTACATCTGCTCCCTTTCCATTCGTCAATTTATAAACAAGCGCAGCCCGTTTCTCTATCGTTTCATACTCATTCATATTAATGACATGATCTGCTCCGAAATGCTTCGCAATTTCCAATCGACTTTCTACACTATCAATCACAATTACAGTTGCACCGAATTCTTTTGCAATAGCTGTAGCGTTCAAGCCTAATCCGCCCGCCCCTTGGATAACTACTGTATGCCCGAAGCCGATTCCTGCTTTATCGATTCCAAAGTATACCTGTGATAGTGCACAGTTTGCACTTGCAGCAACAGAATTTGGAACATTATCAGGAACTTTATAGAAGTGTTGATCTGGATGAATGTAATAATGGGTACCGAACGTACCATGGAAATGTGGAAATTCTTCTGGGGTTCTGGAATAGTAATTATATGCATTTTCACACAGGTGATATTGGTAGTTATTGCAATATGAACACTTTCCGCAAGTTAAGTAATATACAGCTGCAATACGGTCGCCTACTTTAACTGGATTCCCTGCATTATCTGTTTGTACGCCTTCACCCAAAGCAGCAATTTCCCCAACCATTTCATGTCCCAAACACCCTGACTTTTTTGTAGGATGTTCGCCTTTCCAAATGTGAATCTCAGAGCCACAAACATTCGCACGGAGTATTTTCGCCAGTACGGCTCCGGGTTCAACCTTTGGTAATGCATACTCTTTCATTTCTAATTTTCCTGGTTTAGTCATTACTGCTAATTTACCCTTCATATAAACTCCTCCTTGATTTATCTTTTAGTCTCATTTCTTTCTAGGTATATTGGGAATTATGGTGGATATGAGTTGTTCCCCTTAAGCGATTGGTTCACTAATAACGCTTCTTCTAGCACATAGTAGAGAAAAGGTTCGATTCATTTCATTTAATACAATCATATAGCCTTCATCAACGCCCATACCTGGCTTTGCTAGGCATTGGTCCGCTCCACATGCGATAGAAATATGAACGCTTACTTTTGAAGATATTTCTGTTTCATTACATGAGCCTCCCAAGTATGCTCCGACATTATTTTGTTTACAGTATAAAAGAGCTTCAATAATATTATTTATCCCTCCCAAATCAGGAGTTTTAATTTGAACCATATCTACTGCTTTTTCATCCACAAACAATTTAATATCTTCCAATGAATTGCACCACTCATCCGCAACAATCTCAACTAAGATACCCTGCTTTTTTAACTCTGTTTTTAATTGCTTAAGTAAGCGCCATTGCTTCTCTCTGTTATCTAAATCTACCGGACCTTCGAGCCTGAGATGAAATGGGGAAGCTGCCTTTTCAAGTTCACTAATATATTTAATCATACTGTTCATATCATTTTTAAAAGCGAGACCAATCGTACCGTATACATCTATATGAATGACAGGTGAATACTCGTCTGAATCTCGCAAACTTAGAATTCTTTCTCTCAACCAAACAATATAATCCTTTAACAATTCTCCATGAACACCTAGTTTTTCATTTACATTATTAATTAGTCCGTGTGGAAGTGCATCCACTTTTCTCATGATCATTTTATCAACATTGTCATATCGGTTATCACCAGACTGCGAGAAAATCTTGATTTTTTTAAGTTTGAATACCGTCTTATATTCTTTTTGAATCACTTCAGCCATTGTAATTTTGTGAGTTTTTGCTACCGCATCCAAAAGAGCTTGAGTGACCCCATATCTTATAGATGCATGTATAGGTTTTCCATCAATGGTTAGCTGGTCTATCTCGTCTGCCATCTCTCGAAATGTACTAATTTTTTTTCCTGTAAGAATCGGAGAAATGTGATTCTTAATAATAGTTATTAGGTTCCTAGCATTAATTTTTGGATCTCGTCCACCAACACCTGGGTATTGGACTGTAACGCAGTCTCCATATGAAATCTGTCCATCCTCTAGAATAAGCATTACGGAAACAGATTCTCCCGGTTCCCTTACTTTCTTAAATCCTTTTGTTACAGGTTTCCCAATATACGTAAATCCATCGGGTGTGGCCGTTCTTTTAATGGCATTCTGGTCATCAACATAGAAACCAGTTACCCCTTCACAAAGAACAACCTCTTTTATTTTCATTAAATCACTCCTTGCAGTAGTCATCTATTTAGTTACTTATTGCCTTATACATAATTATAGGGATACAATAAACATAAATAAACTGAATATTTTTTAAATTACCATAAAAAAAATTCATGTAAAGGATTGAAAAAATGAGTATCCCAAAGTATGAAGTATTCAACACTGTTATTGAATTAGGTAGCTTAACTAAGGCTGCTGAAGCTTTAAATTTAACACAGTCTGCTATCAGCTATTCTATCTCGAATCTTGAAACAGAACTTGGCTTTCCATTGCTTACTAGAAACCGGTCTGGTATTAGCTTGACTAGCAATGGAAAGAGAATATTAAAATATGTTCGAACAATACTCCATTGGGATGAAAAAATGAAACAAGAAGCTGCTTCTATTAAGGGAATTGAGGTAGGGACGATTCGAATAGGAGCATTTACAAGTGTTTGTACACAATGGCTTCCTGGAATTATGAAAAAATTTAAAGAGGAGCATCCGGCTATAGAGATTAAGATTTTGCAAGGGGGATATGAGGATATCGAACATTGGATTAGAAACGGAAGTGTTGATTTTGGATTTGTAACTTTACCTACGGATAAATCCTTTGACATCATATCGCTAGCAAAAGACAGAATGCTGTGTATTCTTGCAAAAAATCACCCTCTTAGTGTACAGGACAAGATTCAGATTGAGCAATTAGTAAAGGAACCTTTTATAATACCAAAATCAGGATATGACAATGATTTAACACGTATTTTTAAAGATATTCATTCTTCCTTTAACATTAAATTTGAAATGGCTGATGATCAAGCTATCATTGCTATGGTGGAAAATGAACTAGGGATAAGTATCATACCAGAATTAGTTCTCCATGGACATCCACATAATGTTAGTATCCATGAGCTAGAACAAGAAAAGTTTCGGAATATCGGCATTGCCTCAACATCCTTAAAAGAACTTTCTCCAGCAGCCGTAAAATTTATTACAACTATTAAAAATGCGATCGGTTCAAGTAAATTAATCTAAACGGGACTGATATTCTTATATTCGAATAAAGTTTTTTAATAAATTTATTTATTTTTGCCTAATTTCAATCTTTTTTAATAAAAATGATGAATTGGTTCTTATCTATCTCATTCTTCTTTAATGAAAAAAACATTACCTTGGTTTATTGCTTTGTACCTTTAAGGTTTTTTACAATCATGAGACAAACTAATTAACCATTTCGTATTAGAATGAGATCCGTTCGGATCTCTTCTTTTTTATTTACAACGATCTTCAAAATGGTCTTTTGAGTAACCCGCCTATTTATCCAAATACAAACCAGCTGTCTAATTTGATTTTTGGAAATCTCCAATTATTTCCTATGAACAGAACTCGTCACGCTTGTTAACGATTACATTTCATGAGCAGCAAAAAAAGACTTGTAACACTCATTAAACTGTTATAAGATACATTTTGTTTTAGTAAACTTTTTATGTGAAAAGGTGAACGAAGTGGTTAATCATACAGCAAAATTACAGAAGGATTTTAATCTCTTCTTTTTAACTTGGCCTATATTTTTAGAGATTTTTCTCTTTATGCTCATGGGTATTGTTGACACGTTTATGTTGAGTGCCATATCGGACCACGCTGTTGCAGGTGTAGGTGCGGCCAATCAATACCTTCATATTTCCATACTCATTTTGGAAGTGGTCGGTAATGGGGCAGCCATCGTGATTGCTCAATATATCGGATCGAAAAAAATGAAGGAAGTCTCTAAAATTTCTGCGACTGCTATTGTAATGAATCTAATAGTTGGCTTAATCGTCAGTGTGATTTTTCTTCTTTTCAGCAGAAATATATTGGAAGGATTAAATTTATCAGGAGAAATCTTACTCTATGCGGACAGCTATTTAAAAATTGTCGGTGGAGCCATCTTCCTGCAGGCACTAATAAATTCAGTCGCTGCCATCATTCGTGTGCATGGATTCACGAAGCAAGCGATGCTTGTATCACTTGGAATGAACGTGATTCATATTGTAGGAAACTATTGTTTAATATTTGGGAAGTTTGGATTTCCAGAGTTAGGTGTCCAAGGTGCTGCTATTTCATCTGTATTTAGTCGCCTTCTTGCATTGCTCGTATTCTTCTGGCTCCTCTATCGAATCATGGAATTCCGAATTGAAATCAACTATTATTTCAACTTATCACTAGAGTATATACGGAAAATATTAAAGATCGGTTTGCCTTCTGCCTTTGAACAGGTGATGTACCAATCATGCCAAATCGTCTTCTTATTTTATGTCACTTTTCTTGGTGAGAACTCACTTGCAGCAAGACAGTATGCAGCAAATATCTCTATGTTCATGTATTTATTTGCCTTAGCCATCGGGATGGGAACATCAATCATCGTCGGTCGGCTTGTTGGCGGCAATCTAAAAGATGAAGCCTACTCCCAAGTCCGGAAAAGTTTGAAATGGGCAATGGCTGCTACATTATTGATCGTGGCCGTAGTCATCTTGCTTCGTGAACCATTGATGGCGCTTTTTACAGATGATCCTGAGATTATTCGGATGGGTGCAAGTGTTTTACTATTAAGCATTCTACTTGAAACAGGGCGAACGACAAACATTGTTGTCATTAACTCCTTACGGGCAGCAGGAGATGCAACATTTCCTGTTATCATTGGTGCATTTTCAATGGTAGGAATGAGTCTCTCATTAGGTTATTTCTTTGTGTTTCACCTTGACCTTGGCTTACCAGGCATTTGGCTAGCAATTGCAGCCGATGAGTGGACTCGAGCCATTATCATGTACTTTAGATGGAAAAGCAGAAAGTGGGAAAAACATGCACTTGTTTCCCATGAAACTCCAGAAGTTGGGGAAGTCGCAGTTAATTAATATGGGAAACCGTCATTAGAAAAGCACCAGCTACTAGAGCTGGTGCTTTTCTGATATAACTAACTATTTGAAGGAACTACTCGGATAGAAGTTCAATTTATCGCAGATTAACGGGCAGTAAGACTCCCATCTCAAAGGCTTTAGATGAATCGAGGAAGTTTAGGTGGGAGATCAACTGCCCGTAAAGGCCCGATAAGTTCAACTAACATTCAGTGGGGGGATGAAAGAACCCCCCCACTAAATGAAGTTTCACTTTATGATACTTTATCCCTTTCCTTATTTTCAGGACTTTTATAACCATTAGCCCAGAAATCCGCATTCTTAATTCCATATTTAGTTGAATTGAATTCTGGATCTTTACCTTCCTTAAGCTGCTCTTCGTAATCCTTTAAAGCAATAGCCGCTGGTTTAAATAACAATAGAATCGCAATTAAGTTCAGCCATACCATAATTCCGAGTCCGATATCGCCCATTGCCCATGCTGTTTTTGCAGTTTTTATTGATCCATAGAAAATGGAACCTAAAAGGATGATTTTTAGTGCAACAAAAGCAATTCCCCTGAATTTACCACGTACTAGATATGCAAGGTTTGTCTCTGCGATATAGTAATAAGCATAAATGGTCGTAAAGGCAAAGAAGAATAAGGCAATGGCAACAAATCCTGCACCGAATCCTGGAATAAGCGTATCAACAGCCGCTTGAGTGTAACCAGCTCCAGGTTCAACTCCTGGAAGGTTTTCAGTTATTACTCCCCCAGTTTTTTCATCGATAACATTGTATTGTTGTGTAAATAAAATCATCATTGCAGTCGCTGTAACAACTAAGAATACATCCAAATAAATTGAAAACGCTTGCACAAGACCTTGCTTTGCAGGGTGGGAAACCTCGGCTGCCGCTGCTGGGTGAGCACCAGTACCTTGTCCAGCTTCATTCGCATAAAGACCACGTTTTACTCCCCACATAATAGCTGAGCCAATAATACCACCAAACATTTCTTGAGCTCCGAAAGCGCTTTTAAAAATTAGAGCAAATACTGCTGGAACTTCTCCAATGTTAACCCCTATGATTGCAAGTGCGAGTAACACATAACCGGCTGCCATAAATGGAACGATCAATTCTGCAACTCTAGCGATACGCTTAACACCACCAAAAATAGTAAAACCAATAAGTGCAACAACGATAAAACCGGTGATTTTATTATCAAGACCAAAAGCGTTTTTAACGCCATCTGCAATTGAATTTGCCTGAATTCCTGGCATCAAGACAGCCATTGCAAACAGAGTTGCCACTGCGAAAACTACCGCAAACCATTTCCAGCCAAGTCCCTTTTCAATATAGAATGCAGGACCACCACGATACTCGCCATCTTGCTTTTCTTTATAGATTTGAGCAAGAGTCGACTCCACAAAAGCTGAAGATGCACCGATAAAGGTAATGACCCACATCCAAAAGACGGCACCTGGTCCTCCAAAAGCAATACCTGTTGCGGTTCCAGCGATATTTCCTACGCCGATACGGCCTGATAAAGACATCGCTAATGCCTGAAACGAAGAAACCCCCGCATCGGAACCCTTCCCTGAGGCCACGAGTTTAACCATTTCTTTGAAGTGGCGAATCTGCAGGAATCTGGTGCGAAAACTAAAATACAAACCGCATAAAACAATGAAACCTACCAATACGGGGCTCCACAGCAACCCGTTAACGGTATCAACAATTTGATCAATCATAAAAATCCCCCTTTTTATGTTTCAGAATATTATTCATATTCGAAGTATAAATTATATTAAAAAATAAGACAATCTTTTTTTTATTAAAAACAGGAAAAATAACCTACTTTTTTTCTCCTCTACATGCAGGTTATTCTTATAACTGCTGTTCACAGCATAAACACTATTGATTTACAAAATATAACACTTGAATATTTTTACTATTCTTTTCGAATAGTTATTTTTTCCAGATAATAAAAAGATGCCTGACCCCCGTGTATTAAAGCATAACCACGATTGAGTCAGGCACCTTAGCCAGATTTATTCTAAATGATCCAATTTTAGAATTACCTTATTCAGCATTAACATCAGGCTGATGTAACCCGAAAATATTGCCCTCTGTATCAAAATAATATCCTTGCCAAGCCATTCCTGGCAAAGCATATTTTGCCATGGCAACTTTTCCGCCATTCTTAATGATTTTAGCTTCCGATTCATCATAATTCTCAACACCAATTGTACAAACATATGCATTTAGTCCTTGATTTACTTCAGGTGAAGCACTTTGCCGCTGCATTAGAGCACCATTGATTCCAAGTTCATCTTCACTTCCTGTCACTACTCCAAAGTAAGGCATTCCTGCATATTCGCTCCAGTCTTGAAATGTCCAGCCAAATACCTCTCTATAAAATGCTTTTGCCTGTTCCATATTATTTACATGAATCTCAAAATGAACTACTCGTCCCATCATTAGCCTCCTAATATTTTCAATAGATTGTACTGCACTCTTGAATGGATATATTAAATTTTCTTTCTACCTGTGTTGATCGACAAGGATTAGATTTCCATCTGGATCCTTAATCATAAAGCTGCTAGGGCCTTCAGTAGCCAAATTCGCTTCCTGAATAAAGTTTATTCCCTTTTCTCTCAGTTCCTCTTGTAACACTCTAACATCCTTAAAAGGATTTATCTCCTCAGCATTATTGTCCCATCCAGGATTAAAGGTTAATATATTCTTTTCAAACATACCTTGAAACAGACCAATTACAGCGTCTTCATTTTTCATGATTAACCAGTTTTGATCGATATTTCCACCAAAAACGTGAAACCCAAGTTTCTCATAAAATGATTTTGAAGCTTTAATATCTTTTACCGTCAAACTAACAGAAAACGCTCCAATACTCATATTCTTTCTCCTCTCAAAATGACTTTAAAAAATTTTTTAACTCCCCTAACTAATCATTTCTTCACTCGATTACTAGTATGTAATTAGACTATACTGAACATTAGGATAACAAGCAAGAATTCTATTAGGTTTATAGTATTTTCAACTGAATATTCTTTTCAATCATGTCTATACTGTCATTTTCCAACTTGATAATGCCAGCCATTTTTCCTGTTCCTTATAATCAGGCATTATTTTTCCAACGAGGCGCCAGAAGGATCGATCATGATTCAGATGCACCATATGGCACATTTCATGTACGACTACGTAGTCAATTACTTTTCGTGGTGCCATTGCCAGCTTCCAATTGAAGGTTAACTGCAGTTTTGAATCACAGGTGCCCCACGTAGTTTTACTATCAGAAATTCGGATAGAACGTGGTTTCACTTTAAAGTTGTTTTGATAAGAGGAGATACTCTTTTCCACTATAGCTTTACACTGCTGATAATAAAATCGTTTTAAAGCTTGCTTTATCTTTTCATCCTCTAACTGTTTCACATAAATATGTAACCTATCTCCTTCAAACACAACATAGTCCTGCGTTATATTACGATCATGATGGATCTGTATGGGATATGAACCTCCTAAATAAAGAAAGCTCTCATCATGAGCATAGTCCCTTTCCTTAGGACCAAGCAATCTGTCCTTCATTTCTTTTGTTTTCTGCTGAATTAAGTCCCATTTTTCTTCTATTAATTGAACTACACTTTCATTGGTTGTCCCTTTCGGAGCCTGAATTTCAATATTTCCATAATAGTCTATATAAATACCAATGGATGTCCGCTTTTTATATTTTATATCAAAACTAATTGTCTCACCTGAGTAGGTATGTATCATTTAATCACCGTCCCCTATTTTATACTTTAATACGGACTTAGTACAAACACACCCTTTTTCATAAAAAAACTGCATCCTATTGTTTAGCCGATTCTAACAATTGGGATACAGTTAAATCACAAATTCTTTATGTTACTTTGCTGATCTCTATTGTTTTTTCGTAGGAAGAGGAAAAAGGATGACATAATCGAGATTGGAAAGAATAATTGGGAAAACAAGATAATGAGGTGTTGTTATGGATCATAAAGTTCTGCCAAGGAATGAATGGATCGAAGCAAGAAAAGAACTACTAAAGAAAGAAAAGGAATTCACGAAGTTGCGTGATGAACTCACGCAGCAACGACGAGATCTCCCATGGGAAGCCGTCAGCAAGTATTACACATTTGACGGTCCCAGCGGTAAGATGTCATTAGCAGACTTATTTGCTGGTAGAAGTCAACTAATTGTGTACCATTTCATGTTCGATCCTAGTTGGGATCAAGGCTGCAAACATTGTTCTTTTTGGGCAGATCATTATAGTGGGATGATTCCACACTTATCTCACCGTGATGTCTCTTTTGTCTGTATTTCCCGGGCTCCTTTAGAAAAGTTGAATGAATTCAAAAAACGAATGGGATGGACATTTCCTTGGTATTCATCGGGGCATACGGATTTTAATTATGATTTTCAAGCATCTTTTACCGAAGAGGAAGTAGAGAACAAACATGCATTCTACAACTATACACTGCAGAACCCTATGAGTACTGACAGAGAAGGTGTGAGCGTTTTTTACAAAGATGAAGAAGAAAATATATTTCATACATACTCGACATACGCCCGTGGCATTGACATGATGAATATTACATATCAGTTTCTTGATTTGGTTCCGAAAGGTCGACAGGACGACCGTGGAC
The DNA here is from genome assembly GCF_008923245.1 of Cytobacillus depressus. GTDB lineage: Bacteria > Bacillota > Bacilli > Bacillales > Cytobacillaceae > Cytobacillus > Cytobacillus depressus. The sequence continues at coordinate 363,470 of NZ_WBOS01000004.1, read as the reverse complement.
TACGGCATCATGATCAATATGTTCCAAAAATTTAAAAATAAGCGGGGAGTACCTCACTTTTTTTGCATTAAGGATGTTTTTCGTGTTGAACTAAACTGAGACGTTAGTGAACCCTTCACAAATGCAAATTAAAGAGCCTTTTTAATCCAAAAGGCTCTTATTCACTGTTAAATCTTATTTTCCTTTTGCTTACGAGTATTGAACAGCACTCCACATGTCCAGAGTGTATGTGGCATCATCGGTTTTAAGGTTTATCCCCTGTATTTGATTGCCAATCCTTTTAAGAAATTCCGGGCAAATTTATCTCCGCACTCTTTATAATTCTTATGCCCTTCTTTTCTTAATAAAGCGCCGAGTTCCCCTTTTGTAACCGTGATTCCTGCATTTTCGAATATATCCAGCATATCCTCTGTCGTTAATGCTAATGCTATTTTTACTTTCTTTAACAGGAGATTATTAACATTTGCACTTTTATTTATAGACGGTTCTGGCGTATCCGGCTGCCCTGGTTTGGGCTCCTGTTTTCCTCTTTTATAAATAATAAAACCATTTAAAAATGAATCTAACATACTGTTATTACATTTTATTTGATCGTCACTTTCGTCATCATACTCGTCTGATTTTGTGAGAATCTTTATTACTTCTGGGACTGTTACATCTACTCCACCAAGCTTAAAGATCTCTACCATTTCTTTATTTTTAATTTCTTGCGCATATCTCAATCGAATTAATATATCGTTATTTTCCACAATAGTCCTCCAAATAAAAAAATTAACGTCAATCCTCTGTCCCACAACCAAGTACTGACCAATTGACTAATCTAATATACCTCAACGTAATTCAGATTTCAAAAAGTAAATAGGCAACTACCAATCGGGAAGTTACCTATACTAGGGGTCAAAAAAAATACCTGACCCCCGACATACTATGTATTATCGTGCTAAGAGGCACGCGCTAAATATTTGAAGCGGTCATGGTGAGCGTTTTAACGGGGATTTTTTAAAATATACGTTATGAAACAATCATAGTGATTGTTCGGGGTGGGAATCTTTGAAAACACGTGCTATGACGAGCTCATAGTAATACTTTTGAGCAGTGACCTTAGAAAACTGCCCGTTTGAACGATGATAACGGACAGTTCGCTTCTACAAACCTACAAAGTGTCCGTTAGGGTACTGATAACGGACACTTCACTTCTACAAATCTACAAAGTGTCCGTTTGAGCACTGATAACGGACACTTCACTTCTACAAATCTTCAAAGTGTCCGTTAGAGCTCTGATAACGGACAGTTCGCTTCTACAAATCTACAAAGTGTCCGTTTGAACACGGTTAATGTATTTTTTTCAAACATGCCTTGAAAAAAGCCTAATATATGCCGATGGATGTCCCCGTTTTTTTATTTTATATCAAAACTAATTGTCTTCACCGATGGATGTATTATTTAATACATGTAGTCGTTTTTCATAATAAAAACTGCATCCCGGTTCTAGCATTGGGATGCAGTTCATTTACAAATTCTTTATGCTACTTTTTTAATTTCTATTGTTTTTCCTTCTTTACGCCATTCTTTATATTCTGCAGCAGCTGTGAAAAGCACGTCAGTTGATGAGTTAATAGCTGTTTCAACTGAGTCTTGTATAACACCGATGATAAAGCCTACTCCAACTACTTGCATAGCCACTTCATTCGGGATTCCAAATAAGCTACAAGCTAGAGGAATCAGTAATAAGGATCCGCCAGCAACACCTGAGGCACCACAAGCACACACAGCTGACAATACGCTAAGAATGATCGCAGTTGGTATATCAACATGAATGCCAAGCGTATGAACCGCAGCAAGAGTCAATACAGAAATCGTAACAGCGGCACCTGCCATGTTGATTGTCGCACCTAATGGAATCGAAACGGAATAACTATCCTTATTTAAACCAAGGTTTTCACATAATTTCATATTCACAGGAATGTTAGCAGCTGAGCTACGTGTAAAGAATGCTGTAATTCCGCTTTCCTTCAGGCACTTAAAAACAAGCGGGAATGGGTTTTGCTTAATATACACAAACACAATGAGCGGATTAACAACTAACGCTACGAAAAGCATACAACCAATTAAGATGACAAGTAATTTCCCATAGCTTAGTAAAGAATCAAGTCCACTTGTAGTAATAGACTCAAATACTAGACCCATAATTCCTAATGGTGCCAACTTAATAACCCATGTAACTATTTTAGCAACAGCATCAGAAAAATTGGTAATCATAGTTTTTGTCGAATCAGCGGCATTTTTTAAAGCTACTCCAAGGAGAATAGCCCAAGCTAAAATTCCGATATAGTTCGCATTAAAAATCGCCTTCACTGGGTTATCAACAACGTTCAGCAGCAAGGACTTAAGAACCTCAACAACACCGCTAGGAGGTGTCACATCCTCAGCACCCTTAACAAGCGTTAAGCCTACAGGGAAAATAAAACTAACAATAACAGCAATTAAGCCAGCTAAAAATGTTCCTAAAAGATAAAGAATGATAACGGATTTCATATTCGTTTGCTGACCACTTTTGTGCTGAGCAATAGCTGACATTACCAAAAATAGTACTAACACAGGTGCAATTGCTTTCAAAGCACCTACAAATAAAGAGCCAAAAATGACAATCGGTTTTGCTGCATCTGGAATCGTTAAAGCTAAGACAACACCAATAACCAAACCAACAATGATTTGTTTTACTAGGCTCAATTGATTCCACTTTTTCATTAAGCTTTTCATAGATTTCCTCCAATTTTAAATTTGCGATATTGTTTATATCGAGATGTTCATTTTTAATAGATGGAAGTGTCTATTAAAAATAGCTACGTATGAAGGTAGATGACTATTTAATTAATAGATAATATGATTGCCAAAAGGTCATCTATATAGGAGATCACAAATTGGATAGAGTTTAAGGAGAGCTATTTCTGATATATAACATTCCTAAAAGTTCCACTCCACATATACACTTGTCTTTCCTATGAAAAGTATTATAAAGACTTTTTTAGTATAGCACAATATCGTTATTTTAATTTAAACAATTACCAATTGGTTGAATGTTCAAATAAATTTGAGGCCCAGTAATAAAAACCCTTGATTATATAAGGGTTGATCACTATTTTAAGAGAATTTTTTAAGCGCGCGAATGATTTAATTAGTATAACATTTTTATTAAATAATACACTTTTTATTATAAAAAGATGCGGTTGGATGGTCGTTCGGCCGCATCTTAAGTAAAGTATTTTAATTTAACATTTGGAAAAAACTATCATCTGTATCCTTCCTTAGATTTTGTTAGATTGGGGAAGTTATTCAGAGATAAAGGGGATTATTCTTCAAAGAATTAGTGCCCCCGGGCTAATACTTATCATTTAATTTAAAAAAGTGCCCCTCCGTTCCATGGGAAACGAAGGGACACTGGTCTTATTTAATATACATCACGCTGATAACGTCCTTGCTTCTGCAGATCCTTTAAGTATGCTTCCGCTTCATCGCGAGTCATTGCACCTTCTTTTTCAATAACGGTGACGAGCGTATCGTTGACGTCTTTCGCCATACGTTCCTTATCTCCACAAACGTAGAAATAAGCACCACTATTCATCCATTCAAACAATTCTTTACTATATTCAAGCATTTTATGCTGTACATAAACTTTTTGATCTGAATCACGAGAGAAGGCAGTATCAAGTTTTGTTAATACTTCATCTTGTTGATATTTTTTCAATTCATCTTCATAAAGGAAGTCCGTTGCTGCATGCTGGTCTCCAAAAAATAACCATGTACGACCAGTACCTTTATTCACTGCACGTTCCTCGATAAAAGAACGGAATGGGGCAATCCCTGTCCCAGGGCCAACCATGATAATATCTGTCTCCCCAGACTCTGGCAAATAAAAGTGTTTATTCGCTTGAACAAAGACTGCGAGCGTATCTCCCTCTAGAACACGCTCAGAACATTGCACTGAACAAACTCCTTTTCGGTCACGTCCATAGGAAGTGTAGCGGACAGCACCAATCGTTAGATGAACTTCATCTGGATGAGCGGCAATGCTGCTTGCAATCGAATAAAGTCGGGGCGTCATTTTTCTAAGTAGCGAGACGATCTCTTGGGCAGATGCCTTCCAAGGACCGAAATCGCGCAGCATATCTATTAAATCGCGACCATAACAATACTCTTTAAGCTCACCAGCATTTTCAAGCAATATTAGCTTTTGCAATTCTTCATTTTCCGTGAATGCTGCTGCCTGCTGTAAAATTTTCTTCGTCAAAAGGGTAATTTCACAATAGGTTGAGAGCGCCGCCTTCAATGGCAGCGTTTCCTCTAGCTTTCCGACAGAGACAATTTCTTCTTCATTCCAGCCCATTTCCTTTATAAGAGAAGCTACAAGTTCTGGATCATTTTCTGGGACAATACCAAGTGCATCACCTGGAACATAGGAAAGGCCAGAACCTTTTAATGAAAGCTCTAAATGCCTTGTTTCCTTGCTAGAATCTGTTCCATTTAAATTAATATTTTTAAGAACCTTTGCTTGAAATGGATTGGTCCTTGAAAATTGCGGTTTGTCACTTTTGGTAATCATAGGGTTTTCTAAAGTACTTTCCATATCTCTTTACCTCCAAAAGGAATATATACCTAGCATAACATATCGCGTGGAAAACATATTTGTTTTTTGTCACACATTGGTTAGATTTTTGAAACAAAGATGCCTGTCCCCAAATGCGCAATCATTTTAAATAAAATGAAGAGCCATCAATAATTTCCACATCATCTCTCGCTTTTATTTCATCTATTAAACGAAAAAGAGCCTCGTCTTTTCTTTTTGCTTCAATCATGCAGTCAATTTGCGGAACGCTGCCTTTAATTTCTTTTAAAAACTGAAAGAACATATTCACATCGACATTGTCAGCATGATGTCGAAAGGCCTCTTCGCTTTTTGGACTGGAAATATGCATTTTTATAGGTAGAGGAGAATGTTTCCACGTTTGAATGACTCGGTGCCAATGAATTTCCCAATCTACAATTCGATGATGAGCGAGGTGATGATGATAATCGAAAACAAGCGGTATGTCCAGCTTTTCGCATAAATAAAGGGTATCCTCTAGCGTAAATGAAGTATCGTCGTTTTCAAGCATAATCATTTTTTGAATGGATCTTGGGACGTCCATCCAATTCTCTACAAAACGTTCAAGCGATGCTTCTGTCTCCTTATAATTGCCGCCTACATGCATAACGCAGCGATGAGACGGATCAATTCCCATTCCTTTTAATAATAAATAATGCATCTTCAGCGTTTTTATAGAATTTATTAAAATCTCTTTCTTCATGGAATTAATAAGAACAAAGTGATCGGGATGAAAATCAATTCTCATGTCATGTTCTTTAGCATAATCGCCAATTTCACGTAGTTTTTTACGCAGCGGCTTCAAATAATCCCAATCAGGAAGCTCTTTATGATTGGCCAAAGGAATGATTCGGGACGTTAAACGATAAAAATGAATGTTTGAAGCAGCATTATGCTTTAAAATTCGTAATGTATGTTCTAAATTCGAAAGCGAAATTCGCTCCAATTTACGAATAGCCGCTTCCCGATCCTCGATTTTCTGAAATTGCGCAAATGTCATCGTTTGTGAGGGTGAAGCATTTTTTAATTCCATGCTCATAGCAACATAACCGAGACGTACAATCGTCATTTTTCTACCTCATCCATTGTATTTCAATAAATTTTCACCATAAGTAATCTTTAATAGTATTAAGTAATTTTAAAAAAATATGATGAAAACGGGCTGAAGAAGTTTTTTCTCAAATGGATAAGTGTTGCGATTTTTGAAAACATAAAAAGGAGCTGATTAGCCCCTTCATCGTTTAATCCAAATTATTTTTTATAAGTTTTCCCGTGATACAACGTGTTGTGCAAAATTACAAGCTTGCTAACCCCTTAAATAGTTCAACACCCGATTCAATAAGTTCATCGCGGAAGTCATACTTATGTGTATGAACATGGGGATAATCTTCCCCATTTCCAATAAAGCAATAGGCTCCTTTTGTTAACTTTGTAAAGTGTCCAAAGTCTTCTGAGCCACGGAATGCTTCTTTTATTTCAACTAATTCCATTCCCTTCGCTTTTGCAACTAATCGAATTTTATCTGCACTTTCTTTATGATTGAACGTTTCCGGGAATTCATCATTGTATTGAAAACTTACTTTTAATCCGAACTCTTCTGCCTGCGCTTTTGCAAAGTTTTCAAGGTTTTCTTGAAGACGCTCCAGTTCTTCTTCGTAAAGAGCACGGATGGTCATACGAAGATCTCCTTTTGATGCAGCAATACCAAAAGCTTTTTCACCTACATCGATTTGGACAACTGTGCATAGGACAAGGCCTTTATTTTTTTCCGGAGAAGTTAATTCAGGAATGGCTCCGAGAATATGACCGATTGCAAAGGATGGATTGATTCCCTTTTCTGGCTGACTAGCATGGGTAGGAGCGCCTTCCAGATGGATCGTCATCCCTTTAGATGCACACATGATCGTTCCATCTATAATCCCTACAGTTTTGTAAGGGAGGCCACTCATATTATGATAGGCATAAATTTCATCAATATTGTGTTCTTTAATGAATTCAACACATTGAATAGCACCATCCCCTGTTTCTTCAGCGGGTTGGAAGAGGAAAAAGATATTTTTATCTGCACCCTCTTGATCGATTTCAAGCGCAAATCCTGCTAGCGTTGCTGAGTGGCCATCATGCCCACATTTATGTGCTTTTCCAGGGAATCGAGAAGCCCATGGCAGTTCGATGACTTCATCCATCGGAAGTGCGTCAAAATCCGCACGGAAAGCAATATTTGGCTTATCTGTTCCAGCTTGATATATCGCATAGAACCAATTTCCTTTATCGACAATTCGTAAATTTGTATTCGCTTCCAGAAACTCCATTAAATGTTGTTTTGTCCAAACTTCTTCGTTTGAAAGTTCAGGATGCTGGTGCAATTCGTGCCGTAGCTTTTTTGCCAATTCATAATTTTGAGGTTTCATTTTATCCAATTCTCCTTTCTAAAATGATAGCCTCAGCTGTTGTTTTTTTAGTGATCAGACTGACAGCTACCGTTACAATTGCATTTATGATTAACATATATAAACCATTGTTAATGTCTAAAATAAATGAAGGCAAGTTCGGGAATAATGTTGCCACCGTTGTACCTGTCGCTGCTGAGTATAATGCTAAAGATACACCAACGACAATCCCACTAATAACCCCTTGTTTCGTAACGAAGGTTCTCTTCTGTAAGCTAAAAATAAGAGCTGGGAATAGCTGCATAATAAAGTTATAGCTAATTAATTGCAAGAACACGATGGCACCGTGTGAATGTAATGATGCGTACAAGCTAATAATCGCTGCAACGGTTGCAAAAAGACGGGCAATATTCATTTGCTTACGAACTGAAGTGTTTGGCTTCAACGGCATATAAATATTAGAGGTTATCATTGAACCTATTGTAATGAGCGCAACAGAACACGGTACTAAAGATGCCAGTAATCCTGCTGCTCCAATGAATCCGACAAACCATGGATCAAATGTTTCAAAAACTAAATTAATTAAAGCCAAATCACTTTCCGCTCCTGATAGAGTCGGAATCGCTAATATCGCCGTTAATCCCACAAGACATGCAAATAGCTGCATCAATGAATATAACGGCATTAACATCGTATTTTTACGAAGGGCTTTGTCATTTTTCGCTGCATAAGTCGATAAAAATGAATTTGGCCAAAGATATAACCCTAAACACATTAATAAGACAGTAGAGACATACCATACAAGACTTAAACCTGTCTCTGGAAATAACAATACTTGAGGCTTAACCTCAGCAACTTGTTTAATCATTGATCCAACACCATCATAATAATGGAATGGGAAGTAAAGACCTAAAAATACAAGTACACCAAACATAAGAAGGTCCTTAATCAAGGCTACACGTGACGAGCCATGAAGTCCGGAAATTAATGTATAGATTAAGACAATAATACTTCCAAACCAAATGGCCGTGGTAGCAGATATTGCCCCGTAAGATGCGACAGAAACAATCAGGCCCATTCCTTTTAATGCCATTACAATCGTTGGGATAATGGCAATAGCTCCTACGATTGTAATAAGCTTCCCTAAAAACGGACTATGATATTTTTTCTCAAAAAAGTCACCTTGTGAAATGAGATTATGCTTTTTACTATAACGTCTAATTTTTGGTAATAGAAAATAGCCAATAATACAGGCGATCGAGATATATGACATGATATAAAGAGTCGCAATTCCGCTATTATAGGCTAGCCCGACTAACCCAGTTAAAGAAAAGGCGGTAAAAAATTCCCCTGCTAATAAGAAGAACGTAACGATAGCACCCATGCCTCGTCCACCTAATGCCCATTCTTCCATATTCTCATTTTTCCCTCTGCCTGCTTTTATCGCCCAATATATACAAACGATAACAACGGCAATCATAATCGTTAAAGAAATATTCATTCTGCACCTTCCTCCTCATCATGTTGATCAAGTCTGTACATCACCCATATAGTTAATGAACTTAAAAGGACGCACAAAACAATCCAAAACATTGAAAAAGGCAGTCCTAATACATAAGGTTCAATCCGATTCATTAAAGGTACACCTATAAGGAAGCCCACAACCGGAATAAATGCTAGAAAATATAATGGTTTCAAATTAAAAAACCTCCTCTGCTTTTAATAAACTTTGTACAAACTGTTTCATACGCTTCATGCCCTCTTCCAGGTTTTCCATTGAACATGCATACGAAATACGGATATACCCTTCGCCATATTCAGAAAAGCCATAGCCCGGAATGACTGCCACTTTCGCTTCCTCTACAAGTTGGTTGGTAAATTCATGCGAACTTAAACCAGTCTTTTCAACTGAAACAAATAAATAAAACGCACCATCAGGTTTAATTGCTTCTAAACCCATATCCGTTATACATTGATAAGCATAGTTACGTCGCTTTTCATATGCTTGGCGCATTTCTTCGACTTCTGGTAAATCGTTTTTTAATGCCTCGATGGCAGCGTATTGACTAATAGAACTTGCACATACACAGTTATACGCATGAACTTTGAACATTTCCTCTGTTATATAAGCAGGAGCTAATGTGTAGCCAATTCTCCAGCCTGTCATCGCATGGGACTTTGATAAACCGTTTATGACGATGCATTGCTCTTTCATTTCTGGGATTGAAGCGATTGAAATATGTTTCAATCCATATGTTAGTTCACTGTATATTTCATCCGAAATAATAAAAATGTCTTTCCCTCTTAGCAGGTTTGCTATTTTCTCTAATTCTTCAGCATTTAAAATAGCACCAGTAGGGTTTGATGGATACGGTAAAACAACACATTTTGTTTTTTCTGTTAAGTTTTCTTCAATTAATTTTGCAGAGATTTTACAATTATTTTTACGAGTATCCACAAACACAGGTGTTGCATAGCACATACGAATAAGTGGTTCATAACCTGGATAAATAGGTGCTGGTAAAATAACTTCATCACCAGGCTCCAAAATTGTGCGGAAGGCAATATCTAGCGCTTCACTTGCGCCCATTGTAATTAGAATTTCATCTTCTGGGCGATAATTTAGTTGGTAACGTCTTTTTACAAAGTCAGACGCTGCTTGTCTAAGTTCAAGTACACCTGCATTATGTGTATAACCAGTTTTACATGCTTCAATTGCACGTTTTCCTGCTTCTAAAATAGAATCCGGTGTAATAAAATCTGGTTGTCCAATTGTAAAGTTAATGATCGACGGATCATTTGCTACTTTGTTTCCAATGTCACGAATAGCAGAAATTTTAATATTTTTTACGGTCTTGCTAAGTAAGTGATCCATAGTTCTCTCCCCTTTTCCTAAAATTTTAGTATACTTCGATAATATGCAAAAATCATGCCAATTTTAAAACACCGACAAATCGGTACTTTCTAAAAACTTTACATTAAATTAACAATTCGATTCTGACTTATTGATTCTAATAAGATTCATTTAGTGTCGAAAAATGTAAAAAAACGTTTCTATTATGCTATAATCTCTTATAAATGGGTTCAAAATGAGTCGGTTATGAATCAAAAATACTGAACGTTTAAAAATTTTTCGGGAATGTAGAAGTGACTTAAGATTGGGGGGAGCATTTTGACAGCAAGGATCTTACAACAATTAAATGGACAAATGCTTTTAAAGATTATTAATACTTTAAAAGATCCTATTTGGATTAACGAAAAAAACGGGAATGTATTGTGGGTGAATCAAGCAGCTTATGATTATTTTTCAATCGGCGAGTTGGTTGGAAAAAACGTTTTTGAAATGGAAAAACAAGGTTTATTTTCACCTTCTATCGCAAGGCTTGTCATCGAACAAAAACAGTTTGTCAGTACTACCCAAATCACTCAAAATAATGATCACGTGCTCGTTTCTGGTGACTATATTCAAGACGAAAACGGGGAAATTCAATATATCGTTACACATGGAAGACAATTATCCCCAGCTATTAATCAAACGAAGGAATTAGAAAAAATTGAATCAATATTACAACTATATAAACAGCAAATTCGCCAACTAATCTTGCAAAAGAATCAGCAAGATGAAGATTTCTATGTCGGAAAAAGTAAAGCTGCTCATTATATTTCTGAGTGGGCTCAAAAGATTGCTGATATTGATACAACCATTCTCTTAACTGGAGAAACAGGGGTTGGAAAAACAGCCTTCGCCTATCGAATTCATCAGCTTAGTAGTCGTAATAATAAACCCTTTATTCATTTAGACTGCAGTGCAATTCCAGAATCTCTCATTGAATCTGAATTATTTGGGTACAAAAAAGGGGCATTTACAGGGGCCAATGCGAATGGAAAAATCGGTTTAATTGCAACGGCTGATCAGGGAACTTTGCTTTTAGACGAAATCGGGGAAATCCCTCTTCATCTACAATCAAAGCTTCTGCAATTTTTACAAAACAAGACATATCGAATGATTGGGGATAACAAAGTACAACAAGCGGATGTACGAATTATTGCAGCTACCAATGTAAATTTAATGGAACGGGTCAAAGAAGGAACATTTCGTAAAGACTTATTCTATCGTCTAAACGTCGTTCCTATGAATATTGCACCTTTACGTGAAAGAAAAGAAGATATCATCCCACTATTGAATTTTTATTTAAGTAAATTTAACAAAAAGTATGGCCGTCAACATACATTATCCAAAAACTTAATGGATGCCTTATACAATTACCGGTGGGAAGGAAATATTCGTGAACTTGAAAATTTAATGGAACGATTGGTAATTACATCTGATGGACCAAAAATTGATATAAATAATTTACCAAGCGACTTCCCCCTTCAGCAGTCTCAACAAATACTCCTTCAAAACTTAGAAGAAGTGAGTTTACCAATCTATTTAGATCAGATTGAAAAAAGCATTTTAATAAAAACCTATAACGAAACGAATAGCACTTGGAAAACCGCAAAACAACTCGGTGTATCTCAATCCTATATCATTCGTCGGTTAAAAAAATACAATTTGAAAATAAGTGATGCGAAGGAATTGGTTGAGGAGTAGTTTTTGAAAAAAGGTGCCTATCCCCTAGTGTTTTAAAGCAATATTGTAAGGAGGGGCTGGCACCTTATCTCAAGCATCTTTCGGCAGAACTTACTCTTGTTCTTCAAGTTCAATAAAATAATATTCTGTGCCACGTATTATAATCCTCAACAATGCGATGGTGATTAACGACAGGATATCTAACCAAGGATAAACTCATAAGAATTTTTTATATATCATGCTTCTTTTTAAATGCAAAAATTTCATCAACTGCTTGGCGATACCCACCCGTTTCTTGAAAAGATTCCTTCATTTTTGTTACAGCTTTATGGAAAGATTTATTGCTTAACACATGACTAGCCGCTTCACGCAGTTGATTTGCCGTTAAGCTTTGCATTTGTAATTGAATACCGGCCCCGATGTCGGCAACTTGTCTGGCAATGACTGGCTGATCCGCGCTTTGCGGAAGTACAATGAGCGGAACCCCGTTGTAGAGACCTTCGTGGACACTGTTCATTCCGCCATGGGTGATAAATAGTTTCGTGGATTTCAGCAACTCTGTTTGCGGAACATAATTTTTTACAATGAAGTTTTCAGGAATCTCCCCTAAATCAGATAGCTTAGTTTTATTCCCAATCGATAGGACAACAGTATAATCTGTGTTCTTAAATGCTTCGATACAAAGCTTATAAAAATCAATTGCATAGTTAATTACCGTACCTAAAGATATGTAAATTGTGTTTTTCGACTTGATTGCAGTAAAATCAAAATCTTCATGGGTAAATCGTTCAGAAATGGATGGACCTACAAATTTGAATGTTACGTCGAATTCCTCTCCAAAAGGTTGAAACTCCCTAGATGTATAAACGATTGAAAGCGATGCCGGGTTACAAAAGACTTCATAAGGTGAGTGGATTTCTACACCATATTTCTGCTTAACCATCGCTGTCAGGCTTTGAAATTCAGCAAATGTTTCTGCAGGAATATTATTAGCAAGCTGGTTGAACCCCTTATTGAATGAAGTCTCTGTCTCCGAAAAAGTAGTATACGAATTGATGGCCGGAAGCTTCAGGATTTGGGCAATTAATCGCCCGCAGCCAAACATCGAATCGTGGATGATATAATCAAAGCGCTCTCCTTCGATTTGCTCCAGAAGGCTAGGGATTATAATATCTGCCGTATGTAAAAGACCGTTAATTCTTTCGAGTAGATTATTTCTTCCCCCTGAGATAAAGGCCTTAATAAATTTTTGCACATCAAAAGTTTTTACCGTTGCCCCCGTCTTCTCAATGCGCTCCCGAAAATCTTCAATTGTAAAATACACGACCTCTTCCCCACGCAAAATCAGTTCTTGGACCACTCCGATCGTTGGATTGACATGCCCTTCAGAACCGCCATTTATAAATAAAACACGTGTCATGATAGCCCCTCCTTAAGTAAAAAAGTTCTCTGGAATGTGTAAGTATTATTAAAATTTCTAAACACCAATATTTCCATACATCCAGCCTTTCTCTTACTACTTTAACAAAAAATGTTTGATATACTATAAAAAATGGAAAAGGGGAAATTGTCATGTCAGAAGCATATCAAGTGATTTCTTTTGTTGAGAATCAAAATATGAAAATTGAAATATTAGAATATCAAAATTTAAGTGGGAATGATAATTTTTCCGTTGCTGAAAAATTATATTTTGCTCAAAAGTCAAATATCAAATTAAGACAAGTCAGAATTACACTAAAAGATAGCACCTTAACAGCGGAATCTGGTGCTCTTCAGTTTATGAAAGGGAATATTACATTAAAAAGCTTAGGCGGAACGGGTGCCAAAGGATTTTTAAAAGGACTTGCCTCTAGCGTTTTAACGAATGAATCCATGATCAAACCGCAATACAAAGGCAGTGGAATTATTTACCTGGAACCTAGTTTCAAACACTATATGATTGTGGAACTAAATAACGAAGAAATCATTGCAGATAAAGGTCTTTTTTATTGCTGCGAATCCAGTGTTTCCGTTTCTGTTCAAGCAATGAAAAATGTCAGCTCCGCCATTATAGGAGGTGAAGGACTATTTCAAACAAAAGTTTCTGGTAGCGGGTTTTGTGTATTTGAAATACCAGTACCTGAAGAAGAGCTTGTGGAATTTGAACTTCAAAATGAAATGGTTCAAGTTGATGGGAACTTCACACTTTTCCGAACTGGAAACATTGATTTTACCGTTGAAAAGTCGACAAAAAGCATTTTCGGTTCAGTTGCTTCCGGAGAAGGATTGCTTCAAACCTTTAGGGGGACGGGGAAAGTCATTATTGCACCGACATTACCTGTTTACCAAAAATTAGCTCATGTTTTAAAACCAATGCCATCATCGAAATAAAAAACGGTGTCTGACCCACAAAACGTAATTGTGTTGAGTGGGTCAATGCTTTGGGCATTTTTTCTTAATTTTACTTCTAGATTTGTTGTACAGTAAATAAATGATCCATTACTTGGTTAGATTTGATCCTTTTTTACAAAAAAATTCAAAGAATTATCTCTGAAAAATTCCCTTTTAGTACTTCTTTTTTTATGTGTCTATATCTTTGTTACGACCGTTCAATTTATCTATCTTATGAAACAATTTCTTTGCCTCCCTACCGATAAACATCGATCGTTCGTAAAACCTCTCAAGCATATTAAAAGAAATTATCATAGTCGAAGGGCACATTAGTGAATGAATACATTCAATTACTTTAATACAAATACCTGCTTTTCCTCAACAAAATAAAAAGACGCGTTCCTAAATAAACGCGCCCGATCCCTATTTTTATGCCAATAGGTAGCGAATCAATCCCAATATGGCAAAACAAAACAAAGCTATGCCAGACCCTATGCCGGTGATTGCACTGCTGGCAACGCCCAACCTTTTGGATCCCCATGGTGATATTACCGCAATTGCTATCATAAGTACCGCTAATATATACAAACTGGGGTCTTTAAAGATGTTTACTAGCCAGAAAAAATGAACACCTACGATAAAAGCAATCCACGGAGCAACATAATCCTTTTTTTTACTTCGGATCAACAAGAAAGCGCCGAGACCCGCTATAAAAAATTCAGTGTAGAAAACAATTAGGTAGCTATTAAACGTGTCCTTTTCTGACAAAGTAGTAGCCGCATCCCAGTGCGTCACGCTTAAGTACACGCCAAACAAGCATACTAACAACGCAATTCCGGAAGCAATCCCGATATACTTGCGCCAATTTTTTCTGGGTTTCTCCTGAGCCCACCCGAACCAAACAAAACTAAACATACCGAAAATCGCTATATACATCACATAATCCCTTATATATTCCAACTCCATAGTCATCCCCCCTTCTGTTTTAAATTTATTATTAGGTTTTTTCACATATTCCCTTGAAAAGGTTTATTAAGGGAATAACAACGAATGTAAAAATATGTACAATACTATAGCTGAAAAATGACGAAGCCTTTTTTCATTGAGAAGTGGTTTTGAATCTTTTGAAGGGTTAATTAGAAAAAACTTGGATAGTGTTTAATTGTTTTGCTCATTCTAATATAGAAAAAATGGGGATGAATATTATGAGTTTTCCACATAGGGATTATTTAGCCCCATTCCAATCAGATAATCCCAATCTGTTTTTTAAATTTATTTGAAAGGAGTTTAAAATGCGAACGAAAATTATAATCTTGTCCTTACTTTCTTTTCTAGTATTATCAGCATTTGGACAAAGGACGCCTATCGAACCAATCACTTTATTAAATCATGAACAAAAAGAGGTAACTTTTCCGTTAGAAAAACCAGCAGTACTCTTTTTTATAACAACATATAAATGAACTCTCTGCCAGAAGCAACTGGTTCAGTTGCATGAAAATATGAATAAATTGGATGGAATGGATATTGAAATGTTTGTAATTAGCAAAGATTCCCCAGAAGAGCTACGTACATTACAGAATAAACTGGAGAAAACTTTTGGACATACTCTCTCCTTTATTTCCGATCCGAAATTAGAATTAATTGAAAAAATGGGAATGAAGAAAAATGGTGTAGCTTATAGAGGTTATAGCATGATTGATAAAGAGGGATATATTATTTTTAGTACTAAAAATGATCATTGGGGAGAGCAAATCGAGATAACAGTTGAAAAGATTAAAGAAGAATATAATAAACTTAAATAAAAAAATTAGATTTAGCTCTCTAACCTGAAGAAAATCCTAACAACCCAAAAAAAAGTGACAATTTTAGCCCTCTCTACAAAAGGATTTTAAATTGTTTATTTAAATGTAATTAGGAGAATTCGTGATTATGTGATACTCTTTGTTTCCCATTTGATTTACTGTTTATATGTGCCCTACTCATTCGTGAGTGGGGTTCCTTGCTTATAAGTTAAATAAAAAACAGACTCTATAAAGAGTCTGCTTGAGTTTGGTTTTATTATTAAGCTTTACGTACGTTAGCTGCTTGAGCTCCACGTTGTCCTTGCTCAACATCGAAAGTCACAGCTTGACCTTCTTCTAAAGTTTTGAAACCTTCGCCTTGAATAGCTGAGAAATGAACGAATACGTCTTCTCCACCTTCACGTTCGATGAATCCGAAGCCTTTTTCGCCGTTAAACCATTTTACTTTACCATTTTCCATTTTTGTTGCCTCCTAGTGTGAAAAACACACATTGTGTTACTATCCTTGCTCTCAGTGATCATCAAGACGAAAAGTTCTTACTTATACTATCCTTTACACCGAACAAAAATAATTCTTATCTAGATTAACATTTTTCACAAGTATTTGCAAGAAGACATGTAAGCTACCATTTTTACAACTCATAAATTTACGCATCTGGTTTTGCATTCTTTTGTTGTTCTTATTCAAGTAGACGCCCGATTGTGGAAGATCATAATATAAAAGAATCAATGCTTCACCACTATTTCTTCTTGTGCTAATGCACCCGTTTGTTCAAGAGTGAACTTTATTATTCACTATCATTCCAAATATTAGGGTTGTCAATCGTTAGATTTTCTCCACGCACCATGAAATCATAACTATCTTTTGCACCAGTATACCAATCAACAAGGACTAACTTGCCGTTTACATTACGTACGAGAAATTCAGTGACTTCACCATAACTACCTACACTCTTATTAATTTCCACAGGTAATTTTAAATAGAGAAAACCTCCATTCACATCATCAGTATACTTCACTTCCCAAGCGCCAATATCAATATCCTGCACCGAATTTTTTGTAAAATTTTTATACACATCATATTGGGATTGAATCTTCTTTTGCGTATACTGTTTAAGGTTATCATTATCGATAAATGTATCCAATTCAATATCCAAGCCGTTCCAGACCGCTTTATAATAGTCAGTAAGCGCTCTCTCACACATTTCATAAGCCGTTTCAGAATCCAGCTCAGATAGTTCACCTTCATTTTTAGCTAAATATTCGGGAGAATTTTGGAATACATTCCGTTCAGTGCTTGGCGTAATTTTTGTGTTTATAGCACTATATGTGTTGCTATCTTCCGCGACTACAGGCGTATTTTTTTCGTGAACACTAGTAGTATCCTTAACACAGGAACTCAGAGTAAATAAGACTACTAACAAATAAGTAAATTTCATTTATTTTGCCTCCAATTCCACAATATGGCCTTTTTCATAAAGAAAGACGCTTTTCTTATTTAATGGAATAACTAAATTCTGACCTCTCTCATAAAATCACTTAATAATCTAACGCACCCTAATAGTTTTAAGTATAATCCTTCATAATCTAATCTTAATTAATGTCTATCAGCTTTTTTATCGCACTGACTACCACTTCTGGTTCATCATTTTGTATATAATGAGCACTGTTTTCAGCAATCACTAATTCACCATCTGAGGATACTTCAAGAATCTCTCTCTGCATTTCATTCCATAACTCTTGGGATTCCTTTGAATAATGAGCTTTTTTACCAGCTGAGAGAACAATTAATGGAACATTTAATTTAAGTCTGGTTTCTTTTAACTGCTTTAGGCTTTCCATAAATTCATCATAATTGCCTTCATAAACGAATTGCTTGTTGTATGCTTGTTGAAAATCTAGTGACATCGATGGGAGAAATCTTTCTCTGTAATCTTCAGGCGTAGAGTCAACCAAGATAAGTCCACAAACTTCATTATGATATTCAGTTGCATACATCCGCATATTAACTCCACCAAACGAATGACCGACTAATATGTAGGGAGGTTTAATATTGGCTTCAATAAGAAGTTCCTTCAATTCTATTACCATCTCACGGCTGGTTCTGGGGTTAGAACTTGTTTTACTTTTCCCTAGTCCTGCTCTATCATAAATTAGAACATTAGAGAGCTTTGAAATATCCCCAATTATTGAATCCCAAGCCTTGGAAAAATCTCCATATCCCGCGTCCATTATGACTGTTGGTTTTCCATTATTTTCTCCCACCAATTTAGCATATAGTTTACAATTACTTATTTTCACAAACATTTCTTTAGTCATTTAGTCCATTCCTCTCATTAGCCCATCATGGCCCTTTCAAAAAAAAAGACGCGTTCTCAAATAAACGCGCCAATTGTAGAAGGTCATAAGTACCTGTCTTGTTGAACTATCACACCTGTTAGTTCAACAAGACTATAATAGAGATCCCTTTGCTTTTTTAGCTTTTTCTAACCAATAGTTAGCCTTCTCCATATCTTTAGCTACACCAATGCCAAGCTCATATTTCTTACCAACATTAAACATACCACTTGAATCTCCACGTTTAGCCGCCTTCAAATTCCAGTCAAATGCTTTTGGTAAATCTTTTTCTACACCAATTCCATTTCCATAAAGATAAGCTAAGTTAACCATAGCCGATGTATTTCCATTATTAGCACTATTAACATACCATTTTAAACTTTCTACGTAATCAACCTCTACTCCTATTCCTTCTTGAAAATAGTACGCTAACATCCCTTGTGCTACTGCATCTTCTTTTTGTGCCAACTCGTGTAACTCTACCATTGAAAGTTTGCTATAATCCTTTTCAAAATCTAATAAAAGATATAAACCAACTGCGAAAATCAATGATACAAAAATAAAGATAAGATTCCTGATTTTCATAAATACTCTACTCTCCTTCTATTCTTTTACTAAGCACTCCTTTATTGTACATATAATTACGAATATTTTAAACACCACCAATAATATCAAGATAAACCTAAACTATCTCCTTTAAAGAATTCTGCCTGTTAGTATAAGTTCAAACTTTCATAAACACCATACTATCATTACCATAAGTATTCAATTTTTCTTGATATTCTTCCCCCATAAAATGACCCTTTAATAAAAAAGACGCGTTCCTAAATAAACGCGCCCTATAATTGAAGATCATATAACAATAATTTTAGCTAAATAGCTGCATATGATATCGCACAAAAGCACCCGTACGTTATTAAGACCATGTTGGAAATTAATAAATATTATACAAAAAAGCGTCATATTAATCGTAATAATGACGTTTTTAATCTTCTTATCACTTTTTCAATTCAATTTCAATTCTCTTTGCTAAGTCAGATGATACTTTATTGAAATACTCCATAACTTTCTTTCTAATATCATCAGATATGACTTTCAAATCACTAGCCAAATTTTCGACAAGATGTTCTTTTTCTATTTGGGTTAACCTCGTATAGAATTCACCAGCCTGCCCAAAATCATTTTGCTTTGTAATAGAGGTTCTTTCTAGTTTGCCTCCAACATATCTTCCATTACCACTTGTAATTTGATTAGCCGGTGTCCAATTTTGCTGTTGGTTAACCGGTAATTTACGAAATTCAGCTCCAATTCTTCTTCTTTGAGAATCACTATAAATATTGGCACGGCCCTGCAGTATTTTATCATCAGATAATTCTGCGCCGTCTAGTAAATTAGAAGGGGAGAAGGCGACTTTTTCTACTTGTTCCATATAATTATCAGGATTTTTATTTAATACCATTTTGCCTACTGGTATTAGGGGATACTCTTTTTCATCCCATACTTTTGTATCATCTAAAGGATCATAAGAAAGATTTGCTTCATCCTTTGGGTCCATGAGCTGAACATATAAGCCATATTCCACCGGGTTACCACCCGCAATCGCATCGTATAAATCTTTACCAGTGTAATCAGGATTTTCAGCTGCAAGTCTATTTGCTTCTTCGCGACCAATGTATTGCACACCTTCAAATGGGTACCAATGGTATTTAACATACTTCCTAATACCTTGAGCATTTTTCCAAACATATGTATTTACACTATGTCCTGGAATGTGGCGAAGACTTTTTACCGTACCAGCATCAGAGTATAAACGTACTACAAAATGAATCGATTCAGGCGCTCTTGCTACGAAGCTCCAAAATCTATTAGGATCACTTAAATTATTTTTTGGTGAAGGCAAGATTGCTTTAATAAATTCCGGAAATCGTATCGCATCACGAATAGAAAAGACAGGAATGTGATTACATAATAGGTCAAAAACGCCTTCTTCTGTATAGAATTTTGTAGAAAAACCTCTTACATTTCTAGATGTATCAGGTGTTCCTTTTGTACTGACAGCTAAAGAAAAGCGTACCAAAACAGGAACTTTCTGATTAGAATTTTGTAAAAAGCTCAGTTTTGTATGTTCGGACATCGAATATATTGTTTGAAAATAACCAAATGCACCAAATCCTTTTACATGAACAGGTCTTTCTAAAATCTTTTCATGAATAAATTCTTGTAAGGTTTCGTGTAGTACACTATCTTGATCCAGTACAGGTCCCCTAGAGCCAATCGTCTGGGAATGAAGTTTAGCTGGATCATTGGAGAGGTCTCGGTTCTCATAATGGCTTTCCTCTAATAAAGTTTGCCTCTGTTTATGATGTTTTTCATTCATTATAATAGCCTCCAAAATTTATTTATCATCAATCGTTACTAAATATGATTTTCAAGGCACTAATATGTATCTTCTTCTTTTATTTTCAACATTCATTGGTATGCTTTTTTACTTTGGTACATCAACATTTTAAGCGGAATATACCTCAAAATGGCATAATGAATCGCACTACAAATAGCATCCTGACAATAGTTGTTGTCAGCGTGCGAATTAGGGTACTATTTTGTTATTTGTTATGCCAATTTGGGTCTAATTTTGAAAAATCAAGGATTTGTATTTTTTATGTTAAAATTAATAGACTTGAAGTAAATGGCAGGTAAGAACAATATGGCAAAGGATGGTACTCGGTCAAGTATGGATAAATATGCTTTCAGGAAAGCAGTAACAAGAGATGTTGATGAAATATATCAACTTATAGAAAAGCGGATTATATGGATGGATAAAAACAATATAAATCAGTGGAATAAAACAAATTATTTCGATTCGTATCCAAGAGACTATTTTGAAAACAAAGTTGAAGCTGGTCAACTTTACATTATGAAAGATAAACTGACTGGTAAGGTTGTTGGTGCGGTTGTATTGCTCGAAGAAGATAAGCGATGGACTAACGATGGGTCAAAAAATTACTATATTCACAACCTCGTTAGCGATACAGAGGTTCCAGGTGTTGGGATAAAAATTATAAACTTATGTGAACAGATGGCACTTGATAACGGTGTCGATGCGGTTAGATTAGACTGTCAGGCTTCAAACATCAAGCTTAACGAGTATTATGAAAGACTTGGATACATCTATGTTAGTGAAGTACAAGAAGGTTGTTATATTGGGAACAGGCGGGAAAAGAAACTAGGGAATTTATGTTGCTAATGAGTGAATAAGTTTAATGTTACTTGATATACTGAAGACCGACTCAAAAGTCGGTCTTTTTCTCACTGTTACATTGTTATTTAGTGTGCGATTTCGGTTGATAATTGGTTTGTTTTTCTTATTGTTTTTTTACTTTTTCTCCGCGTTAATGGCATAACTAGATGCACTATTTCTTAATAACAATTGATAATTTATAATTTGCATGCTCGTTTAAGTCTTCCAAAAATTTATCTAATATTTCATTAGATGGAAATTTACATTCGAGAAGATAACAACCATCTCCACTGATTTTATAGTTATGTATTATGTATTGTTCTTGTGTTTTTATAAACGACAGATAAGGTTGATGATAAGTGCTTTGTGTAAAGATCGTAATAAATCCATGTATAAAACATCCTAATTTAACTTGATTAACTTTAATTGTATAACCCTCAATTACTCCATTATCCTCTAATTTTGCCACTCTAGCCGAAGCAGCTTGTCCAGTCAAATGGACTTTCTCACCCAATTCTTTCATAGTGATGCGACTGTTCTTGGATAGTTCATCTAAGATATGCATATCCGTGCTATCTAACATTTATTCAAATCCTTTCATTTATCAAGTCAAACTCCCAAAAGACTTGATTTTATCTATGTAATCGTTAATTGGTTATAGTATAAACTTTTTGTGAATCTAAGAAAAAGGAGTTTTGAACATGAATATTCAACAAATTCGTAATGCAACACTAGTTGTAGAATTTGCAGGCAAAAAGTTTTTAATAGATCCAATGTTAGCAGAGAAAGGGACTTATCCACCTTTTGGACCTGGTGTAGGCTATCCCGATGCATTAAGACAAGATCAAAATAATCCTTTAGTTAGCTTACCAACGTCCATTGACAATATTATATCTAATATTGATGCTGTCATTGTCACTCATCTGCATTTAGACCACTGGGATGATGCTGCCAAAGAAGCATTGCCAAAAGAAATTAAATTATTTGCCCAAAATGATGAGGATGCGTCAGAAATTCGAGACGCTGGTTTCAAAAATGTAGAGGTTTTAAAAATGGATACAGTCTTTGAAGGTATCCAATTAATTAAAACAAAAGGCGAGCATGGGAGAGGCGAAATGGTAAAACTTGCTGGTCAAGTGTGTGGTGTTGTCTTCAAACATTCAAATGAAAAAACTTTATATGTAGCTGGAGATACGGTTTGGTATGAAGCTGTTCAGGAAGTAATCGAAACACACAAGCCAGAAATAATTGTTGTAAATGCTGGGGATAATCAATTCCTAGAAGGAGGTTCTCTAGTAATGGGGAAAGATGATGTCTATGAAGTGTATAAGGCTGCCCCTAACGCCAAAATTATTGCGAGCCATTTAGAAGCTGTCAATCATTGGACATTATCAAGAGAAGAATTAAAAAGCTTTATTAATGAAAAAGGAACCTCTTCTAATGTTTTAGTGCCAAATGACGGAGAATCATATTCATTTTAGGAGAAAAAGCAGACAGAAAAAATTTCTGTCTGTTTTTCATTATTATTTCAAAATGAGTTCTATTCAACTAATCTGCATACTTTAGTTTAAGTAGATTGCTTCACCATATCCATTTAACTTACTAAGCGTTATTCCACAATCTGGCCCTTTTCATGAAGAAAGACGCGTTCCTTATTTCAGAAAAGCGCAAGATTGTGAAATATAATCAATTTATTCTTCTTTCACTAAAGCAACCCGTTAATACAATAACGAATTTATTTTATTTAGCTAATTTATAAAAACCAAACTGAAATACGGTTTGAAAAAAGAGAAAAATCATGGCACCTAAAATTGAAATAAAAATGTAGTTAATAATAAAATCAATTCTAAAAAAGAAAATGGAAAATATAACGCCACTAACAACACCCAGCAACAAGTAAGCCAATACCATTGTAAGGATACCTTTGATCCCTTTCAAATTAAACTTCTTAATAATCATGCTATCAATAACAGGTGATAAGATAACACCTAATATTATAAAAATAAAAAAGCTTGGAACGAAATTGATAGCAAATAAACCACTAAAAGAGTAATACCCTATATCAGGCAGTCTTTCGGATATTGGTGTGTATGTTTGCCAAGCACCCCCAAAACTAAATGCAACGGCTGAAACAATAGCAGCTATAATTTTAATAAAAATCAGCTTGTAACCCGTATAAGACATTTTTCCACCTCACTTCTTACCTTTTTTATCATTTTCCCTACTATCATTATGACAGAATTAACCACAAATCTTTTAATGGAAAATTAATCATATAGTTCCACTAAGCTACCCGATTGTTTAAGTGTAATACTACTATAATTGAAGATCGTACAACAATAATTTCAGCTAAATAGTTGCATATGATATTACACAAATTCACCCATTTGCGGAATAAAATTTCAGTTATTTTTGAAGAAATGCAATGTTTCTCTAAATGTAGTTTGAGCTAATTCTTCATTGTATTTAGTAGAGTATGGATCACTAAATCCGTGTTCACCACTACATATATGTACATCTATATTTGGTTTATCTAAAGTTGAAACTAATTCATCAACATTAAATGATTTTTCCACTTTCGGAAAAAATAACAACACCGGGCATTTTGGATTTATATTTACATAGTCCCTAATACGTGAACCATAGTATCCAACGATACCATCAACACATTCTTCCTCACTACACAACCAAGCAACCGTTGCCCCTACACTAAATCCAATGATAAATATTTTTGAATACTGATCTTGAATAGCTAATAATATATTTTTTACTTTATGTAATCCGTTTGTAAAACCAACATTATTCATAAAATTATGGTAAGCCTTTTCCTCTTGAGAATAATCAAAGGGTATTTCTTGTTCAAATAGATTTGGACAAATGAGATCAAAATTTTGTTCTGATAATAATTCACATAAATCCACCATATGTTGGTTAATTCCATATATTTCGTGAACGACAATAATTAAATTATCGGATTTTTTGTTTATTTTAAGCATTCTATTCACCCTTAAATGATTTTCACATTGTTAATGATTATATCATTTCAACCTGATCCGTTAATGAGAGTTCGATGTATTTCCTTCTCTTATTCAAGAATATAGCCTTTAACATAAAGAAATAGCGTTATTCTTGCTGCAGAATTGCGCCCTATAATTGAATAAAAATCAGTTTCTAATAGCGTTTTTAGGAATAAATAGGCATCCTTTTTTTAAAGTCAAATATTATGAGATGCATGTTCCATTTGTAACTGGCTCATCGGGTTTTAAAAGAACAACATCCCCCTCTTCCGGAACCCCCCCTATTACCAATACCTCAGATTTAAACCCTGCAATACGCATTGGAGGGAGATTAACTACTCCTACCACCTGACGCCCACAAAGTTGTTCAGATGAATATCTTCGTGTAATTTGGGCCGAAGAATGTTTTATACCGATCTCTTCTCCAAAATCAATTTGTAGTTTTATTGCAGGTTTTCTTGCTTCAGGAAAAGGTGTGGCGTTAATAACCGTGCCCACACGAATATCTAATTTAATAAAGTCCTCAATGATTGCCATAGAAATATAACCACCTTTTAATCATTTTTTTAAAATTACTCTTTTCTGAACCATCTCAAGCTCCTTTTGGCCACTAGAATTTTTGGACGACCATATTAATATTCCGATTCCTAGCATTAAGAGGATAATCCCAAACCAAGAAGTGATAGTTAAGTATTCATCTATTATTAAAACCCCTAATAACGCTGCTGTTAATGGTTCTGCTAACGTGAGCGTCACTGCATTGGATGATGAGACATGGATAAGTCCTTTGGCAAAAAGCAAATATGGGATCCCAGTCGCCACAATTCCAAGTTGAAGACTTACACTTACACCTCGGAAACTCATTATCCAAGACATATCAAAAATAAATAAAAATGGAGATAAAAAGATTGCACTAAGAGTGAAAATGACTGCTACTACTGATAAAGACGAATGGTTTACAACCAAATTTCTACTGATAATCGTATAACTTGCAAAGGATAACCCAGCACCTAATGACATTAAGATTCCAACAGGATCTAAATATGCTGATTCTTTGTTACCAAAGAGCAATAGACAACCTAAGATGGATAGAAAAGTAGAATACCACCAAACTTTAGAAGGACGAATTTTTAAAAATAACCATTCTATGAGACCTGATAAAACCGGCGCACTCCCAATGGCTACTACTGTTCCAATGGCCACTCCTGTAATTGAAACAGCAGAGAAAAATAATGGCTGATACAATGCCATACACAAGGAAGCTAATATTGTTGTCTTGACTGGCCAATTTGTAAAGTTGAATTTTCCCGTTATTAGAACAATTATGACTAAAAATATTCCTCCGACTGCTAAGCGAGTAGCCCCGATCGCAATCGGGTGTGCCGTTTCTGGTGCAAGTGCCTGTGTTGTACCCGTAGTCCCCCAAAGTATTGCGGCAAGTAATACTAAAAAAGGAGCAAATTTCTCCTTCATTTTGTTCACCCCAATAAAAAAAGATAAAAAGAAATATAAACTTATAATAGAAAATTCCATAAAAACTTTTCTATACCAAGTTTAATATACTTTTTATCTATTATTAAGAATTCTAAATTTTTGTGGAGGTAGCCCCTCACAACGGACAAACCATCTAGTAAACGACGAAGAATTCTCAAAACCTAATTCTTCACTAATCTTCGACATGGACCATCCTGTTGAAATCAAAAGTTGTTTGGCCTCATTCAAACGAAGTTCAGATATATAAACCTTTGGGCTTTTACCAGTTTTATCCTTAAACCATGCTGAATAATATACTGGATGGTAATGCTCTATCTTTGCTAAAGTTTCTAGTCTAATTGACTCTTTATAATGTTTATGAATGTATTCAATAGAAAGTGGCTTAGAAATTTGTAGTTTGCTGGTTACATATCTTGTCAAATCTACTAAGGAGGATGTACTTTCCTGACTCTTCGCCTCTTCCAATAGCAAATATCGGATAGAACCCCATTGTTTATCCAACCGTATGTACATGTCACTCGTATTCTCTGGCAAATATTTTATTGGAATATCTAAAATTAAGAATTCATTTCTATCCATAGAACGGTAATTATGTTCTAACTTGGGAGGAATATAAAAACAATAATCTGGGTTAAGATTGATTTCTTGCAACTTCGTTTGTATATCTAGGGAGCCTTTTAATGGAAATAGAAATTGTCCAAACTCATGTTGGTGAGAAGTAAACTCTCTAGTATAGGATCTTTTTTCACATGTTACGTGGTTTACAGTTTTCATTTTTCATCCCCTCACCATAAATTATATTATAGTCCTATAAATAGATGTAATAAAAATTTTTCCTCCATTAAATGGCCCGCTTCATTAAGAAGAGCGCATTTCTTGCTGCAGAATTGCGCCCGATCGTAATATAAGTTTAACCAGTTTTCACTGGTTGAACTTGTTTTATTTGGTTTTATTATAGCAGTAGTCGGAGTAGGAAGTAGCGCCCGATTATGGAAGAATCTCCTCTTCTATTGCATAAAATCTCTGTACCATGAAACGACTAGATCCAAAATACTAAATAACCTGTTTTCGTTAAATATTTTTATTAAAGAATGCAAAAAATAAGTTCATCATAAAGGAGGAGCCTATCCAATGGAAAAAATTTTAATCATTACCATTCTTTTATTAATTCCTTTATTCTCCTTTCAAGTAAATGCGGATGCATCCACTAACAGTCGAGAAGCATATGAAAAAACAGGGCGTGTTATTTGGGAAGTAAACACAAAGGAAAAGTTAGTTGCCCTTACTTTCGATGATGGACCTCATCCTGTTTTGACTCCACAAATACTTGATATATTGGCAAAACATGATGCTAAAGCTACCTTTTTTGTAGCTGGCAATAAAGTAGTCAGATTTCCTGATCTTTTAAAAAGAGAAGTGAAAGAGGGACATGAAATTGCTAATCATACTTTCAACCATATTTATGGAAATATAACCTCGGCAAAACTATCATCCGAATTAGAAGAAACAGATAAAATAATTAAGCAATTCACTGAGTTAAAATCGTCACTTTATCGGCCTGTAGGAGGTTTTTATAATGATGTAATTATCAATACAGCTTTAAAACATGGTAAAACGGTCGTATTATGGTCATGGGATCAAGATTCCCGTGATTGGGCAAATCCTCCGGTAAATCAAATGTGCAATTATATAAAAAAAGGAGTAAAGCCAGGTAATATCATTCTGTTTCATGATTGGCATGGTAGCGAATATACTCAAACCTGTTCTACTGTTGAAGCATTAGATAACATTTTGGACTATTTAGACAAGAACGGGTATAAAAGTGTAACTGTATCTGAATTGCTCTACCGTTCAACACAACTAATTCCAGAATCTTTCGAAATCTATCCTTCAAAGAAAGGGGAAAATTCCCACATTGATTTAATGTTTTAAATGTATTTTTTCGCATAATTTGTCAAATAAGAAATCCCTATTCTAGATAGATCTTGTAAAAAGTTATTTCACAATCTGGCCCAATAATGAAAATAAGCGCTAATTCTTATTACAGGAAAGCCCCCTTAAATAGAATTACTAACATATAGACTCAGTCCTAAAATCACTTAATTCTTCTTCAACAGACGCACTCTTTTAGTTAAAGAAGTTTATTTAAATCGATTGATTGAAAAAGGAGAAATGTTTTGTTCAGTCTTCCCTGAAATAATCAATTCACTTAAAATTTGCCCAACCACACTGCTAAATTTAAAGCCATGTCCTGAAAAGCCTGATGCTATGGCAACGTTTGAATAGTTAGGATGCAAATCGATAATGAAATCTTCATCTGGAGTAAGTGTATACATACAGGTTTTACCGTACTTCAATTGTTGGGTAGAAGGCATATAGTGATGTAAAAATTGTCTTAAATCTGTCGTGTCTTCCTCTCGTTCACCAAATCCCGGGATGGCTTCATCTGGATTGATTGTCTCTCCTCCATCATGTCGGCCTACTTTTAATCCGGAACCATTGATGCTTGGAAAACCATAATATTGTCCTTGAGATGTCTCAAACGAAAAGGCAGGAAAATTCTTATAATTATACAAATCTTCATTGGCATCAAACCAAGCAAATGTTTTTCTTACTGGGTTTAGAGGAAGATTTAAATCCAATATAGAAAGGAGACTTCCTGACCATGCTCCTGCTGAAACGACTAACGCATCAGCATTAAAAGTTTGATCCTCAATTTTGACGGTAACTCTTTTATCGTTAACTGATAATTCTTTCACTTTGCTATTGGTTAAGATGGTAGCTCCGTGTCGCTCAGCAAGTTCTCGATAGGCTTTAATGCATTCCTCACATTTCAGCACTCCTGATGTGGGTTCAAAGCACCCAATGTACTTGTCCGGTAAAGCGATGCCCGGCCAACGCTTATTCACTTCACTTGAATCTAAAACCTCAAGTGGCAATGAATAGGCTTTTGAACTTGAGATGATGTTCTGGATAAAATTCGTTTTTTCATGGCCCACGTTTAGAACCCCGGTTTGGAGAAACAATTGCTTTCCAGTCACCTTCTCTAAGTCGTTCCACAATTCTTGAGCCTTGAGCGCCAACGGAACATATTCTTCACCTTCACCATACGCATGCCGAATGATTCTCGTGTCTCCGTGATGACTCCCTTTGTTATGTGGCGGGTTAAAGGAATCTACTAATAAAGTTTTTTTCCCACTCTTTGATAAAAAGTAACCTGCCGCTATTCCCATCGAACCTGCTCCAATGACAATTACATCATAATGCATATTACGTTACCCCCTTTGCAAATAAATTCCCCTACAACTAAAGCCTTAAGTATGTCTAATATTCTCCTATTTTAGCAATATTCTAACACTGAACAATCACGCTAACCAGCTTTCGTTTAGCTTAAGTACAATCTTTAACAGTATGGACTGGATAATAAGGTCTAGTATGATAATAGGCTAAAACGTTTTCTGTCTCGAACACTTTATTTACTTGTGTTTTACCACTTAATACTTCATCACAGTTTGGTATTGCCTTTTTTCGAAGTTAGAGAAGTTTATTTTCATGGTAGTTTAAATATAATTCTTCACCCCAAAAAGGCCAATTCTAAAAAACTGCTTTAAACGCCGAAACGGTCTTTCCTATATCAGCTTACTCCACCATGTTTATGGAAGATCAATCTGCGCAAATTAAAATCAGTTAATCAAAGAGGACTTAATGCATCTCTATGAGATTTACGTCATGGATGCGGATGGGTCCAATCAGACCCGCCTCTATACTCCGGCTTCCTACAAACCAGCTTGGTCTCCATTTGTTCAAAGTTCAATTACTAATGCTTCAAGATTAGATTTTTTTAATGTTGTATATTTCATTGTTTTCTCTTTCTATCATTGATTATCTATATCATAGTTTCTTAAAATGAACTCACAGGTTTCTTTAAACAAGTTTCATATAATGAAACTCCTTCTGCATTTTTTGAGTCAATAAAATAAATCATCTATACTATCAGGTGACTGAGGTGATGAAATGGCACAGAATGAAGTATCGACATTGAAAAAAGGACTTCTAGTTTTAGAATTAGTAAAACAGCGAAAAGGCATTACGTTACGAGAAGTGCTGGATGAACTGAATTTAAGTAAATCTACGGCATTTCGGATTTTAACAACCTTAGAAGAAATGGGTTACGTATATAAACTTCAAACTCAATATTTTATTCATCATAAAATGTTTTGCGAAAGCTTTGAAAAGCGTTCCGAAATGGATTGGGCTTCAATACGTTCGATTTACCAAGTGGCACAAAATTTACAGATGAGTACCTTTATTGGAAAAGTGGACGGAACCGATCTTGTTATGACACAAGTTGTGCACGCTCCATATGAGAGTTCAGCAGACGAAGAAATTGGAAATCGATCAAAACTACATCAATCTGCACTAGGTAAAGTAATTTTAGCTAATTTAGACGAAAAACCTTTAGCTTCTTTACTTGGTAAACTGTCACTTGAACGTGCAACGAAAAATACGTTTCAAGACTCACAACTATTCCATTACCATTTAAAGGCTATTCGCGAGTATGGTTTTGCATTTGATGATGAGGAACGTATTGTCGGGATCCGTTGTGTCGCCGTTCCTGTTTTTCGCAATCAAGAAGTGATAGCTGCTTTAGCAATTGCAGCACCTGCCGATCAAATTTCTCGTAGCAATATTAAACACATTGCTACAAAGCTTCATGTAGGTAGTAAAGCCATTACAAAAGAAATAGAAACCCTCGTCAACATCTAACATTTGGAGGTCAGCGAAATGAAAGTAGTAGCAATTGTAGGAAGTATTCGTAAAGAGTCATATAATTTACAACTAGCAAAGCATGTTCAAAAACGTTATGCAGATCAATTCGAGGTAGAGATTTTAGACTTAGCTCCCCTACCAATGTATAACCAAGACATTGAATTAGAAGCACCACAAGAAGTTCTTGATTTCAAAGCAAAAGTAAAAAAAGCTGATGCCGTTCTTTGGGTAACACCAGAATATAACTCATCCATTCCAGGTGTCTTAGGAAATGCGATTGATTGGTTAAGTCGTGTAGATAAAGTAATGAATGGTAAACCATCTATTATTATGGGTTCTTCAATGGGTATTTTAGGTTCGGTAAAAGCACAAATGCACTTGCGCGACATTTTATTTGCAAGTGGACTAAATTCTCCAGTACTTGGTGGAAACGAAGTATATGTTGGTTCTGTCCACGAGAAATTCGATACTGAAGGAAATTTAACAGATGAAGCAACAAACGCCTTTTTAGACGGCGTTATCGCAAACTTCCAAGAATGGATGAAACAATACGTATAAAAATTTACACCTCTTCTTTCACTTGAAGAGGTGTTTTTAAAAGGAGAATTTCTATGAAAGATAACTATCAAAATATTTTTCAAGATTATACATTTAAAAGTGGTGTTCACGTAAAAAATCGTCTCATAATGGCACCAATGACAACATTTTCTGCAGATGAAAATGATTATGTTTCACAGGAAGAACTTGATTACTACAAGGAACGGGCAAATGGTGTCGGTACAATCATTACGGCATGTGCATATGTTTCGAAAAGTGGTAAAGGTTTCGATGGTCAAATGAGCATTGATCATGATGGGACTATTGAAAGTCTTTCTAAATTAGCAGAAGTTATTCACTCTGGTGGTGCGAATGCAGTTGTTCAACTTTATCATGGAGGACGTTTAGCAGTCCCAAGACTGATTCCAAATGGAGAAACCGTAAGTGCAAACGCTGTTGCCCCCCTTGGAGACCGTGGATTTTATAGTATCGGGCAAACACCGAGAGCATTAACGACGGAAGAAGTATATGAAATTATAAAAGACTTTGGTGATGCAACACGCCGTGCAATTGAAGCTGGATTTGACGGAGTAGAATTGCACGGTGCAACAGGTTATTTATTACAGCAGTTTGTTTCACCGCATTCGAATCATCGAACAGACGAGTTCCAAATTCGCTATTTATTTGCAATAAAACTAATTGATGAAGTGAAGCGTGTTATCAGAGAACATGCAACAAAGCCATTCTTAATTGGTTATCGTTTTTCACCTGAAGAACCCGAAACACCAGGAATCACCATGAAAGAAACATTTGAGTTACTTGATGAATTAACTAAAGCAGATATTGATTATATTCATATTGCCACAACGAACGCTTGGGCTAAGCCACGTAGAGGAATTGATAGCGAAAAATCACGTACAGAATTAATTGCAGAATATATTAACGGGCGTGTGCCTGTCATTGGTGTTGGAAATATTCATACCCCAGATGAAGCAGCACTTGTATTTGAGAAAGGAAAAACAGACTTTGTAGCACTTGGACGAGCATTAGTGGTTGATCCTCATTGGGTAGAAAAAGTACAACATAATGAAGTAGAAAACATTAGACACCAACTAACAACTACCGATCAACATCAAGCTGTTATTCCAACTCCCTTATGGAAGTTAATTTTAGAGGTCGAGGGTTGGTTTCCAGTTGTACGATAGGAGCATTTGTAATACAAAAAAGTAGCTTTATAAGCTACTTTTTTTGCACACTTCTTCAACCAGTATTACTTGGTCTTATTTTTCACAGCTTCTTTCAGAATCAAAAAAAGCCCATTGGAAAGGGCTTCAATTTATATATAATTTTCTTTTTTATATTAAATTATAATATTAACAACAATAATATATTGGGTAGCAACAACCGCAACCGTACCCCACACCTGGATAGCCAAAGCCCATTCCAGGATAACCCCCAAATCCTCCAAAGAATTGTCTTTCCATTTTTATCTCCTCCTGAAATTAATCAAGATAGTGTATGTGTCTATATTCAGAAAGGAGAAGGCTACTGCCTATAACATTAACTATATACTAATTTTTGTATATTCACTTGCTTCCCTCCGGCAAGGAGGGCCTGGGCCTGGCCCCGGGCACAATATAGCTCTTTAGAGTGAAAGAAACCGATTTGGAAAGTCTGTCATAATAATTGAAACTCGAGCTTTTTTTAACGCGTTTACATAGCTTGGATCATTGACTGTATAGACGCGCAGGGGATAACCGTTTTCCCTCATTTTTTGTCCTTCAATCGAAAGTGCAAATTGTGCTTCACAATGAATACCATTGACTCTCAAAATTCTTGCCTCTTCTAGCACATTTGCCGGAACACCTATAAATAGGAGGGCAGTCTGAATGAATGGGTCTAACTCTCTAACCCTTTTTAAACTATTTTGATTAAAAGATGAGATAATCACTTGATCGTTTAATTGATATTCATAAACCTTTGATAATACTTTCTTCTCTATGTTTATGTAATCGATTCGGTCCGTTTTTAATTCAATATTAACGGTTAATTTTCGATCCAATCCTTTTACCCACGCTAACACCTCTGAAAGAGAAGGGATGATCTGATTAGAAAATTTAGGATCGAACCAGCTCCCGGCATCTAATAAGCGGATCTGATTATAGTAAAAATCTTTTACATACCCAGCACCATTTGTCGTACGATCAACCTTTTCATCATGAATGACAACCAGTTCCCCATCTTTTGTCATTTGCACATCCAGCTCGATACCATCTACCCCAATGGATTCAGCTTCCTCAAAGGCGATCATCGTATTTTCCGGATAACAACCACTGAAACCACGGTGCCCATAAATTCCTATATTACTTCTCAATTTAATCCCATCCTTCCTAATAAAAAACTGACCCGCATTCTGGATTTGAATTTGGGTCAGTGGAGATATATCTTACTTCCCTTTTTTCTTGTTTGCCATTTCAAGAGCGCGATTCGTTTCTTCAGCTGCTTGATCAAGAGCTTTCTTAGGATCCATCCCTTGATAGAGGCTTTCCATGGCCGTTACTACCTTCTGTCTTGATTCTGGGAAGACAGAGATTAATGCACCTTGGGTAGCTGTATTCGCTTTTGTTTCACGAAGCTGATCGACTGTTACTTTTAATTGTGGGTACTTTTCCCATTCTTGTTTAACCATCTCCTCTTCATAAGCTGCAGGGTTAATGGCAAAATACCCTGATTTAACATGCCACTTTGCCTGTACTTCTGGAGTAGTTAAGTATTTCATGAACTTCCATGCACCTTTTTGTTTTTCCTCGCTAATGCCATTTGACATCCAAACAGATGCTCCACCGATGATAACCCCTTGACGTTCGGCATCATCTGGAACAGGTAAATAGGAGACACCTACTTCAAATGGTGCATTGTCAACTAGTGCTCTAATACCCGCGGATGAATCTAAGTACATCGCAATTTTTCCAGATTGGAATGCAGCTCTCATATCATCCCAGTTTTGTCCTACATTATAATATGTACCTTCTTTGTACATATCACTAATTAATGAAAATACTTTTAATCCTTTTTCATCATTATATGTTGCTTTTGTTGCATCCCCTTTACGGCCGTTTTCTTGGTCAACATATAGTCCACCTTGAGAGGCTAGCAATTCTTCAAAGAACCAGCCATAATTAAGAATGGAGAATCCATATTGCGTCGTTTTGTCCCCATCTTTTTTCGTTAACTTTTTTGCCGCTTCCTTTAACTCACTATAGGTCATCGGAGCATTTTCTGGGTCTAGACCCGCTTCTTTAAAAGCATCCTTATTGTACACAACTACTGGAGTGGATGAGTTAAATGGCATAGAATACTGTGTTCCATTGACAGAATAGTAGTTTGAGATGTTTTTCTCCCATTGAGAAGTGTCGTAATTGTCTTCATCGATGAACTTTTGAACAGGCTGAATTTTCCCACTATCAATCATATATTTTGTCCCAACTTCAAAGACTTGCATAATGGTAGGAGCATCTTCTGTTCCTGCAACTGTATTAAATTTCGTTAATGATTCTTCATATGTACCTTGAAATATTGGTTTTACCTCAATTTCTTCTTGTGATTCATTGAATTCCTTTGCAATTTCATTTAATGCCGTCTCTAGTTCACCACTCATCGCATGCCAGAAGACAACCTCTGTCTTTCCAGGAGAATCCTGCTTAGAGGCATCTCCCGCTTCTTTTGAATCTGTTGACGTTGTACCTGAACTGGAGCATGCACTCATGATTAGTAAAAATAAGGCTGATAAAATAACCAATAATTTCTTCATTTAACGAACTCTCCTTTTATTTAATCGCACCTTGAGTTAACCCTTTTTGTAAATGTTTCTGTCCTAAAAATAAGAGAATTAATGTCGGGAGGATCACAACGATGACTGCTGCCATGACCACCCCCCATTCGGTTGAAACTTCTTGTGTCTGCATCTGCTTTAAGCCAATTTGCACCGTTCGAACACTCTCATTATTTGTGACAAGCAGCGGCCAAAGATACATATTCCATGTTGTGAGAAAACTATAAATCCCTAATGTAACTAAACTAGTTTTGGAGACAGGCAACACAATATTCCAGAAAAAGCGAAAGCGGCTGATTCCAGCAACTTGTGATGCTTCAAAGAGTTCCTTAGGAATCGTTTTAAATTGCTGTCGTAATAAAAAGGTCCCGAATGCAAGAGCAAAAAATGGTATGGTTAATCCTAAATAATGATTGATCCAACCTAGTTTTTGCACGGTTATGAAATTCGGGACCATCGTTGCCTCCCAGGGAATCATCATCGTCGAAATGAAGATAAAAAAGAGAGCATCCCTGCCCTTAAAAGGAATAAAGACAAACGCAAAAGCTGCAAGGCTCGAAATGATTAGCTGGCCTAGCATGACAACCATTGAAACGAAAAAGCTATTAAATAAATAATTGAGGAGAGGGACTTTATTAAATGCTGACTGATAATTATCTAAAGTAAACGATTCAGGCAGTAAATTCCCTTGTAGCACTTCCCCACCTTTCATGAAACTAATCATGAACGCATATAGTATTGGGAACATCATAAAAATCGTAAAAACAATGAGTAATCCGTAGAGAAAGGCTTTTTTTGTCAAACTCATTGATAATGTACCTTCCTTTCCCCTAGCTTAAATTGAAGAATCGTAACCATTAATATACAGAAGAATAGAATGGTCGCTTGGGCACTCGCAGAACCGACATTAAAGTTAATGAAAGCATCCTTATAAATGGAATAAACAATTACATTGGTTGATTCAATCGGTCCACCCTTCGTTAAAATATCAATTTGCCCAAACGTCTGAAAGGCATTGATGAATGAAACCGTAATGATAAAAAACAATGTTGGAGAAAGCATTGGCAATGTAATCTTTCGAAGTTGGTACCAATAGCTCACACCGGCAATTTGTGCATTCTCATACAGTTGCTCATCGATATTTTGAAGCCCTCCTAGCAAAATCAAAAAGGCAAAACCTGTGTTCATCCAAATAGTTGCAACTGATACAGACAAAAGTGCATATTGAGGATCTAACAACCATTGAATATCCGGGAGTTCAAGAAATTCAGCAACTTTGCTCAAAATACCAATGGATGGGTTGTACATAAACATCCAAATAACAGAAGAGGCAGCTACACTCATCCCCATCGTAGAAGAGAACATTGTACGGAAAAAACCTATCCCCTTCAGCTTTTCATTGGCAAGTAAAGCTAATATGAGTGCAAGAATAATTCCTGCCGGCACTGTGTAACAAACAAATAAAAGTGTTGCTTTTATACTTGTGTGAAAAGAAGGGGAATCCAGTAAGTATGTAAAGTTATCCAGTCCCACAAAGGTGATTGGTACACCTTGTCCATCTGTTAAATAAAAACTCAAATAAAGTGTCCGTAACATTGGGTAGAAAAGAAATACGGCAAATAAAATGATCGATGGCAACAAATAAAGCAGACCAATAATCGTATGATGTAATCGTCTACGTTTCATACCTGTTGTTTTTACAGACCCAAGTGAGATCTTTGCGTGTGCTTCAGGTAAACTACTCATACTAAACCCCCATTAAGTAGAGCTTGCATTTCTGAAAATGGGGCTCTGGTGTTGATACGCTTTCCATCTTCCTTATCAAAAAAACAAAGGTTTTTATCGTCTATACAAATCGATACCTTCTCACCAATTCGTATATCCCATTGACCGTTCCACTTGGCAATCCATTGCTCTCCCTTTCCAATATCGAAAGTTAACAATGTTTCTGTCCCTAAGATTTCTACATTTAGAACTTCTGCAGAGAATCCCACCTGATCCGGTTTCGTAAGCTGAATATGCTCAGGACGCACTCCTACCATGACTTGTTTATGATTTAAGAGTCTTTCCGTTTTTTTTGATCGCTCACATGCCAATTCTAAAACTTCACGAACGACTTCTCCATCCCCAAAATTCATAGGTGGAGAACCGATAAATGAAGCAACAAATGTGTTTTCAGGTTGATTATAAATCTCAAGGGGACGACCCATTTGTTGAACCATTCCTTCATTAAGAATCATCATACGATCCGCCATTGTCATGGCTTCTATCTGGTCATGCGTAACATAGATCATCGTGATTCCTAATTTCCTTTGAAGTTGGCGTATTTCAGAACGCATTTTGGCACGTAATTTCGCATCTAAATTTGATAATGGCTCATCCATAAGACAGATAGGTGATTGCGTTACGATTGCTCGCGCTAATGCTACCCTTTGGCGCTGACCACCTGAAAGCTCGCGAGGTTTACGCTTAAGTAAGTCTGATAGTCCTAACATGTCGGCTGCTTCTATACATCTTTCTATTTGTTCCTTTTTGGAAACTTTTCTCGTATGTAAACCAAATCGTATATTTTGTTCAACAGTTAAATGCGGATAGAGTGCATAGTTTTGAAAAACCATGGATAAGTCACGTTGACTAGGTGGCAAATGATTTGCACTCGCATCACCTATGAATAGCAATCCACTACTCACTTCTTCAAGTCCAGCAATAATGCGAAGCATTGTACTTTTCCCACATCCTGATGGCCCAACTAATACAAAAAATTCACCTGGCTCTATTGAGACATTGATCTCTTGAATGACATTTGATTTTCCATCATAAGATTTACTTACACCAACAAGTTCAACACGTTTCAAGCTACATATTCCCCTTTCGCTCTACCCTTTTAGCACTTTAACTAAGCTTTAAGACTATATTTTTAAGCGAGTTTATCAAATGAAAAAACCATAAAAAAAAAGGGATTCAAAAGATTAAAGCCTATCTTTCTATAGTTTGTTATTAATATCAATGATTAAATGGTACATCCCTAACATTAAGTAAATGTGGGGAGAATGTAGATGTTTGTTAATATTGTGTAAATATAAGAAACGCAGATTCGACCAAAATTATTACTTAATAAAGAAGAAGAATAAATTAATGCTCTCCTTATTAGTAAAATCTCACTTTAAACTCTTCCTATTGTAAAGTATTGTTAATTCCCTCTAAGTACAGAAGAAAACCCTTCTTTTTCAGGATCCTGGGACAATCTAAATTCAACATTCCTCAACAATTAGCTAAAGCGTATGATTTCATGGATAAGTAATTTGATTAACATTAAGCAGTTCCCAAAGCTTTTTAGCTGCTCCTTTTGATAATTTAATAGACGGTTTGCGAAGATATATGTTAACCAAAAATAAGAATTGGTTGACATATAAATCAAAAAACTATTAAAATAAATATTAATAATCTAATTACTTTAAAAATGGAGATATGTTATGAAAATTAAAGAAATCACATTCGTTGCTTTATTTGCTGCAATTATGGGTGCACTTGGAGTCGTTCCGCCAATTTTCTTATCTTTTACACCTGTTCCAATTACATTACAAACACTTGGTGTCCTTCTTGCCGGAGGTGTATTGGGTGCTAGACTTGGGGCTATTAGTCAAACGTTGTTCCTTCTTTTGGTAGCTGTAGGGGTTCCTCTTCTATCTGGCGGCAGAGGCGGAATTGGCGTATTTTTTGGGCCAAGCGCAGGCTATTTACTTTCATGGCCTATTACTGCTTTTTGCTTAGGCTACATATTATCAAAGTTTAAAACTTTAAAATTGCACAATGTTTTGCTTGTCAATCTTACTATCGGTATTTTCTTAATTTATTTCATCGGTATTCCTATTCAAGCTTTTATGATGAACATTTCAATTCCTGAAGCAGTAGGCCTAAGTCTAGTATATATTCCAGGAGATACTATTAAAGCCGTATTAGCTTCCCTTCTCGTATACAGACTTAGAAAGCATTCATTCTTTTCTCAAAAAATATCTAAAATCTCAGAGACATTCTAATGTGTCTCATTTTACTTAGAAAAGGACAGTAATATGCAATTCAACTCTACTTTGTACAAAGTAGAATTCAATGTCCTTTAAACTGCGATAAATTGCAAAAAAATATATTCGTTTATTGGAAGGAGAATCCTTTTGACTAATATTACTGATTCTTATAAAAAGCATGCTGCCGATTTCCCTGAAAAAATGGCTGTTTACACAAATGGCTGGAAAATAAGCTATAAAGAATGGAATGAAATGATTAGTAAAACAGCGAATTGGCTGCATTCTCAGCAATCACCAAATAAAATCATTGCACTCCTTTTGCCAAACGGTATTCCTTTGCTGCAGCTTTTCGCTGGTGCTTCGATGGCAGGATGGACGTCTTTGCCATTGGATTTAAAGTGGAACGGTGCCGATTTAGATAAACGTCTGAAGCTTGCTAATCCTTCAATTATCATTACAAATAAAGATTTATCTCACCGAATAAACCATCCCAATGTCCAAGTTTGGGATGATTGTCTGAAAGAAATAAAACAATCAAATTCTACAAAAGTTCCAACAAATGAAGAAAATCCGCAATTTTATATGGGCTTCACGTCTGGAACGACCGGGGATCCAAAAGCGTTTGTCCGCTCTCATGAGTCATGGGTGGCTAGCTTTGCATGCAATCGTTACGATTTCCGTATGGATGAAAATGAGCATGTTCTCATTCCAGGTGCATTGGTCCATTCTCATTTTCTGTATGGGGCAATCAGTACATTAGCTTTAGGTGGAACGGTTTATTTACTTGAGAAATTCTCCCCTATTCAGACGTTAAGCATCTTGCAGACACAAAAAATATCGACTGTTTATGTTGTGCCTACAATGGTCGAATCCCTTCTTAATATAGAGAAAAGAATAGAGAAATCGTTCAAAATCATTTCTTCTGGAGCAAAATGGGCAGAGAATTCAAAACTTCAAATTCGTGACATGTTCCCAAATTTAAAGATGTTCGAATTCTATGGAGCAAGTGAGCTTAGCTTTATATCCGTTTTATCTGATGATGACAGCAAGCGTAAAGCTGACTCAGTCGGCAGGCCTTGTTTTGGTGTAGAAATCCAAATACGTCAAGCTAACAATAGGATCGCCAAACCCTATGAAACTGGAAAAATATACGTCAGAAGTAAATTGTTTTTCTCAGGTTATCTTAATCCTGAGACTCGAAGGATTCAATCTATTCAAGATGAGGATGGGTGGGCATCTGTTAACGATATGGGCTATTTAGATGAAGACGGATTCGTCTATATTACTGGCCGGGAAAATAATATGATCTTATATGGTGCGATTAATATTTTTCCGGAAGAGATTGAAAAAGTGATTTCCTTACACCCGAATGTAGAGGAAGTGGCTGTTATTGGAATATCTGATGAATACTGGGGGCAAATTGTCACCGCGGTCATAAAAGGAACGGCGGACACTATGGAGTTAAAAAAATTATGCAAGCTTCATCTATCTTCCTATAAAATTCCTCGAAAATGGTATTTAATCGATCAAGTACCATATACAACGAGCGGGAAAATTGCACGTTCTCAATTAAAAGAAATAATAGAAAAGAAGGTGAATAGTCATTAAACGAGCTGTCATCGTAAATGCGAAACGAACCCCGATTGGAAAAGTAAATGGAGCATTACGGGAGCTTCAGCCACAGCATTTGGCAGCACCGCTCCTTAAGCAATTAGCGAATGGGGTCGAGGAAATGTTAGATGACATCATTATTGGCAATGTGGTTGGACCAGGCGGCAATATAGCTCGGGTGTCTGTTTTAGAAGCCGGGCTTCCTCTCCCTATTCCTGGTATAACCATTGATCGGCAATGCAGTGCAGGACTTGAGGCAATAAGAATGGCCAGTTATTTCATTCAAGGTGGAGCTGGTCACTGCTACATTGCTGGTGGTGTGGAAAGTACAAGTACTTCTCCTTTTCCTTCAAGAGCCCGATTTGCTCCTGATCAAATTGGCGATCCTGATATGGGAGTTGCCGCTGAATATGTAGCAGAAAAATGTAGAATTTCTAGGAACATGCAGGATGAATATGCACGTCTTAGTTATGAACGGAGCTGGGATTCTTTTCATAAAGGGTTAATAAAAGAAGAAATCATTCCGTTTAGTGATGTTCATTTTGATGAAGAGTTTTCTAGGAAAAGGAACATCGAAGCTCTTTTAAGACGAGCAAGGCCGATTTTTAAAAATGAAAATGGTACGGTAACAGCCGCAAACAGCTGTGGGATCCACGATGGAGCTGCTGCCGTTTTGGTGATGGAAGAAGATACAGCAAATCAACTGGGCATGAAGCCAATTTTGCGATTTGTTGATAGTAAAGTGACAGGTGTCCATCCTCATTTTCCTGGGTTTGCGCCGGTTCCAGCCATTCAGGCCCTATTAGAGGGAAATAATCTGACTATCGAAGATGTCGATTTAATTGAAATAAATGAAGCATTTTCTTCTAAAATTGTAGCATGTGCCATGGAGCTCTCTATTCCATATGAAAAGCTTAACGTTTGTGGCGGGGCATTATCTTTTGGACATCCTTATGCTGCCTCTGGG
The DNA here is from genome assembly GCF_008923245.1 of Cytobacillus depressus. Classification (GTDB taxonomy): domain Bacteria; phylum Bacillota; class Bacilli; order Bacillales; family Cytobacillaceae; genus Cytobacillus; species Cytobacillus depressus. The sequence goes on along the minus strand of NZ_WBOS01000004.1, from coordinate 321,868 downwards.
GCTATCTTGGTTACTCGGCTTTTCTATGAAGTACAAAGGAGAAATAATATTAATTATGTACTAGCAGCCATTGGAAGCGGCGGCGGGATAGGCGTAGCAGTACTATTTGAGGTGATATCATGAAATCTGAGGAAGCAGATATCATTTTTAATATGGAAGAGGTGCAACAATTTGTTCAATTGCTCGGAGATCAAAATCCGATTTATCAAAGCATAAAGACGGCAAAAACAAATGGGTTTCAATCGATCCCGCTCCCTCCAACCATGCCGATGATCGCGTATAAACGGATTAAGACACCATGGCAGCTGCAGCATCCGGTGATCCATCGAAAGCAACATTGCACCAATTATCACACAATGTACATCAATCAAACCTATCACGCATTTGTGAAACTAGAAGATCAATATCAACGAAAACAATTTACTTTTATTCAACAATCGCTTTACCTATATGACCAAGATCGAATCCTTTGTTTCAAAGGAACTTCCCAGTTGATTACAGGTGGTTTAATATGAAAAGCATTACTTTTCAAATAACTGATAGAGATATAGAACAATATGCGAAGCTGTCGGGTGACGATAATCCGATTCATCTAGATTTGGCAGAAGCAAACCGTCAAGGATTTAGTAACAAGGTGGCACACGGCATGCTAACAATGGCGAAGATATGGAGCGTACTATCACAGGATTTTCTCCTGCCGTATCATATACCAAAGCATTATGAAATTTCTTTTGTCTCTCCAGTTTATATTAGCGATAAAGTAACCATTGATGTAAAGCGCGCAGAAGATGAGTACCGGTTCGAGTGCAAGAGTAACGAGAAAATTATTGCTAAAGGGAGCTTTACTATTTAGTTTTTAGGGTCAGTCTCTAGGACTGTAGTATTTATTAATAATCAACTTAAAAAGATCAGTCCGCACTCCTTTACGTATCTGCAGACTGATCTTTACTCTATGATATTCGGTTTCACATTTTATAGTAATATAAATCTATTAATCATCATTGCTGTAGAACACAATAATTTACCTAAGTACTAACTCCAACCAATCCTACCATTCAAAAACTTCAGATAATCGGATGTATGACTGATGGCAAATTACAAACTATCAACAGTTTTCATATTTTGCTTTATTAAATTAGCATGCATAAATGCGAATTGATGAGAAAACATTTCAATTTTTTTCAGTAATTCTGAATCTGCAATTTCATTCTGAGTATTAAAATGACCAGTATGTGCGAAAACAAAACTAGGTGCAACATAGGCATTTAAATAACCTGCAATAGGTTTTAATTGATTTTCAATTACAAGGTAATGTTGATTGTTTCCACCTGTAGCAACAAAGCCTATTACTTTATTGCTAAATTCAGATGGAGGAACCAAATCGATTAAATTTTTTAATGCACCAGTAAATGATCCTTGAAATATAGGAGTCCCAAAGATGTAACTGTCAGCAGATGTAATCATATCAATTACCTTCCGGGTATCTCCTGAATAATCTGATGGCGGACGCCCATCACAAAACTGAACATTGTACTGCTTTAGGTCTAACACTTCTACTTCGGCTTCAGGTAAAATTTCCCTTATTTTATCCATTACTTTATTTATTACTATTAATGTTTTCGATCCAGTAAGCGTTCCCGAAATCCCTAATATTTTCATAATTCACTGCTCCCATTTAGAATTATTTGAAGCCCCGGCTCATAAAAAATTAGAAATTCATTATTTATTCGGCCAATTTTCTGGAATCGGACCTATATTTCTATTGAAATAAAGTAATGGTGCCTTGTCTTGTTTGTTTAGTTCTATTACTTCACCTAAAAGGATTACATGGTCACCTGCGTCAATTTGTTGAATGGTTTTACACTCAAATGTTCCTAATGAATCTATAATAATAGGCAATCCATGCTCAGAAGTCTTCCAATTAACCTTTGAAAAACGATCCGGTTCTTTACCAGCAAATGCCCAACAAGCATCTGCCTGATCTGAAGATAATGTGTGTACAGCAAAGTTTTTTGCTTTAATAAATTTATCTAATGAAGATGCCCTTTTATCAATACTCCAAAGCACGATAAGAGGATCAAGAGATACAGAGGCAAAAGAATTTACCGTAAGCCCAGCTGGAGTTCCATGTTCATCCATCGTAGTTACAATCGTAACTCCCGTTGGATATAAACCCATAATTTGCTTAAATACACTAACCTTATCAATGATTTCTTTCATATAATATCACCTGTCCTTCCTATATTTTACCTATGAGTAAATCTTGCGGTCCTCTTTTCTATAAATGCTTCTACCCCTTATCTAACATTATCTGTAGAAAATATGTCCCCGAATAGATCGACTTCAAGATCAATTGCAGTGTCAAAGGGTTTTTCTGCCCCTTCATTTACTGCTTTCTTGATTCGGCTTAAAGCTTGTAAGGAAAGTCCCGCCATTTTTTTGGCCATCGTTTCAGCGCGTACCATGTCCCCCAACAAAGCCAGCAGCTAAAATAAGGACAAATCCTTTATGATGGATATCCCAAATAGGAATTAACAATAATAAACTAAAAAGACGTCCCCCACCCCAATTTTAAATCATGGCTTCTTGAGAGAATTACCACATACTACCTACACGCTTTAAAGTTTCCCTCCACTCAATTTTGGGAGAAACAATTGGCAGCATCATGATTACAGCAATACTCTCAATATTTTTTTATATACTTATATAATTCAAGAATTCATCAAACATCGTGGACAATCCATTCTTGCCGATTTTCATTCGGCCATTCGATTTAATCTCCTTGGAATGATGCATATAGAGGAGGAAATGAATAATTTTGTTCCGCCGCTCCAGGATATCCACACTTCCCTTATGATAAAACCAAGAGTCAATGACATTATATACCCCGCGATTGACGCCAAATTCCTCTTCACATAACTGCACGAAAGACAAATCAGGCAAATGAGGGATTTCATCTTGATTAGGAATCCCCCTAGGTTCCCGGCAAAAAATAGGTTGAGAAGATTTCTTCATTCCCAGCAAAGCGAATCTGTTTCGAACAAGTTCTACATCCCGACAGATTTGCTGAACCAATTCATCCTTATCCGGAAAAGAAATCTCTTTCCTTACAAAAAAGTGAAGATCGACTGTCAATCGTTCATGATAAATGTCCTGATTAAAATCAAACAGGTGAACTTCATAACTGATCTGGCTATGATCATGAAAAGTCGGCCTTATGCCAATATTCATGATGCCGTAAAATTGCTTAGCAGAAAGAGTAACCGATACGCCATAAACCCCAAGTTTAAGTAGGGGAGTCGGAGAGGTCAAAGATAGATTGGCGGTCGGGAATCCAATCGTTCTCCCCAACTGCTTGCCTTTTATCACGACTCCTTCAAGCGTACTAAGGACCGGAGCCATACGTATCCTCCTTTTTCGTAGAAGCATAGCCACTTGTTTAGCTGAAAAGGCATTAGGGACGGATTGCTTCTTGGGCTTTTTGGAAATTTTCAGCTGCCTTTTTTCCTTTCCTGATTCCATTTTCCCACCCCATATCTTAATAATTTTTAAACAGGAATATGGTGACGAAAAGATTTTTAAAATTTCGAGAAGTTAACTATTATTAAATAGTTAACTTTTTTGATCCTATTCCTTAAAAGCAAGGGAATAAAAGAGACTGACTAAAAAGCCAGAGTCAGTCCTTTATGACGTGGGGTGGCGCTAAAAAATGACTATTTTGCAAGAAATCTAGCCATTAACAGTTTATCGATCCCTCCTAGGAAGTTTCCTAGCCAAACCGCAAAGAACGGCATCTCTGGAAGTAGACTGAGCAACTGCGCAACGCACTGGTCGAAGAGCGTGAGGAATGAGATCTCCCTTCCGTTCCCTCCGTAATGATCAAATCGGTACCATTCGCCTCCCGGAACTGGTAATCCATATTGTTCTCCAGATCAGCAATGACCACTTATACCTGCGTATAATAGATGGTTACCTAATCAGCCCAACAAAATTGTAATAGGTGTTAAGGCTTACCGAGAGGAAGCAACAATGCTGGTTTTCAGAAAGTCTTGAATGTGTGCAATCACTTTCTCAGTCTGTTCAACATCGACTAAATGTGAAGCGCTTTCAATGATTTTCAACTCCGAGTGGGCAATACGGCGATTAAATTCTTCTCCATACACGACTGGGATTAATCCGTCTTGTTTGCCCCAGACTAACAGCGTTTGTGCTTTAATCCGGTGTATTCGCGACTTTAACCCTTTATCGGGGATAGGCCATAAAAACTTGGCTGCCGCTACCTGGTTTTGGATCCGCTCAATCATCAACTCCGTGCGATCATCGAGATCATCCGGAACATAGCGCATCATTTGCGCTTCAGGCGAATCTTGATCCAGTATGAGTAGTCTATTAAGTTCCTCCGGCAGCATAGCAAACATATCCGGAATCGGATGATCTTCTAGAAACAATCCTACCGGGGCGATAGCCACTAATTGCTTCACCCGGCTTTGATCTGTTGCCGCCAGTTCCGCCGCGATCATGCCACCAAGCGAATGGCCGATGACATGGGCCGATTCAAGTCCGAGTTCATCGAACAAATCATAATAGCAGAGAATCAAATCCCATAAATTATTGATTGTCTCAAGCCCTGTCGAAGCCCCTGTTCCAGGTAAGTGAGGGGCATACACCTGGTAATGATCGGAAAGTTGATCGAGAAACCGGTTCCACTTCAACCCTCCTATATTATGCAAAAACACAACGGGCTCTCCCTGCCCCGCAATTTTCACTTCAAAAGAAACGTTTTCATTTATCTTAATAATTTTGCTGATCGGCTGTGCCATGTTTTCGCCCTCCTCATCCATTTAAATTGACACTACGGCTGTGTTACCGTTTCTTGTACTTTTTCTTCCGAAATCCCTTTAGGCCAATATTGTGAGTCATCCCATTCACTGTGAATATCTTTTACATACGGCATTACTTCTTCGGCAAACATCTGCATATTTTTCCGTGTAAGCCAATGCGGCATGGAACCAGCGTGCAATAAAGCGACAACGTTTCCGGCCCGAATACTCCCCAGGACTTCCCTCAACCGATCGCGAACCGTAGTCGGTGAACCTGCGATGATAAAACCTTCATCAATCAAATCCTGCCAGGTCATCGTACCGTCTTTGAGCATGTCTCCCGGTCTTTTTTTAGTTCCGTCAAACTGGGAACGAAGTCCTGCCCGCAGACTTTTGACCGTTCGATAACCTGGAGCTTCGGCAAATCGGCGATCGGTGTGCATGCACTTACTGAAGAAGTAGCGGATATGTTCCTCATATTCTATTTGAGCTCGCTCATCTGACTCGGATACAAAAATAAACTGGCAGATTCCTGTTTTATACGGATTCCTATCCCCACCTAACTCATCGTTACGCTCCCAGAATGGTCCCAACACCTTATTGGCATACTTATGGCCGAAGTAACTGAGAAAAGAGAAAGAATATTGATTTTCAATACAGAAATCATAGGTTTCCACACTGCCGCCGCCGGGAATCCAGACCGGCGGATGCGGTCGTTGAGCCGTACGCGGCCATGGATTGACGTAGCGCAATTGATTGTACTTGCCATTCCACATGAAGACTTCATCACTCTTCCACGCCTTCATAATCAGGTCATGCGCTTCATAATAACGTTCCCGCAGTTCTGCCGGGTTTATTCCATACGCGTAGTTTCCATCCATGGAGGTACCTACTGGAAATCCAGCGATCAGCTTTCCGCCTGACAAGACATCGAGCATCGCCATTTCTTCAGCTACCCGTATTGGAGGATTATATGCAGCCAAGCTGTTACCGAGTATGAGTAGGCTAGTTTTGTCGCTATTTCTTATTTTTCGAGATAAAATGGACGCCATCAGATTCGGGGATGGCATCATGCCATAGGCATTGCTGTGGTGTTCATTGACACCGACTCCATCAAAGCCCAAATCAATCGCAAACTCCAATTCATCCAGATAGTCATGATACATGCGGTGTCCCAGCTCCGGATCAAAGAGTGTCTTGGGAGGTGTTACCCATACGCTTGGGTACTTTTCTTCAAAATCTGAAGGTAATGCGCGATACGGCATGAAATGAAAAGCAATAAACTTCATATTGGTTTCCTCCTGAATTTACTAGTTTTATAATCCGCCAACCTCCTGTATGTAAAATCTATCTACGAAGCTATCTATCACTTAAAGTTGGCGGATTGCCCATTTAGTTTAACTCTACTATATATTTTACTGAGATGTACAATGTATCTCAAATGATGATCCGGTTTGCGGTAAATGACTTCTCGCTAGTATTAACCTCTCTCCTAATCTTGTGTTGCAGGATCTTACCTCTATGAGGCTTGTTATCGGAATTAAGGCACCTTGTTTCTCCAGATTACCGCATAGTTCGGCTGCTTAATCCTACCTGGCGTTTAGTTAGCTCGTAAGCGTCTTCCACCCAGTCACACAGTACTGCGCGTGTTTCGCTCGGCTCAATAATATCCACAATTCCGAATTTTTCAGCGGTACGGAAAGGAGAAGCAAGCTTGTGGTAGTAGCTCTCTATCTCTTCACGGCGTGCAACCGGATCTTCTGCCGCAGCAATTTCCTTTTTATAAGCTGCGGCAACGCCGCCTTCGATTGGAACCGACCCCCAGCGCGCCGACGGCCAAGCAAAGCGATGGTTTAGCGAGCGGCCTTCCGGACCTTGTTTCGGCCCGTGCGCACCACCGCCGACTCCGAAAGCACGGCGAACAATGATTGAGCACCACGGAGTTTGTGCCTGTTCAATTGCTGCGATCGCACGCATTGCCGCACCCATCGTACCGTTGCGTTCGGCTTCGAGTCCTGTCATCACTCCTGGCTGATCAACGAAATTAATAATCGGAATATGGAAAGTATCACACAAATCAACAAAACGCTCCATTTTTCGCGCCGACTGCAGAGTCAATGCCCCTCCCATAACAACCGGGTCACTTGCCATCACACCTACCGTATAACCGTTCAACCTCGCCAGGCACGTAATAGTGGAACCACCAAAGTACCTTGAGATTTCAAACAATGATCCTTTATCGAACACAGTTTCGAGTATCTTACGTGGTCTGTAGATTTTTCGGCGGTTTTTTGGAATGATTGAGTTCAAATCTTTATCGACACGCCACGGGTCGTCATTCGTCATCTTGCGCTCAGGGACTTCCCAAACATTTCGTGGCATATAAGAGAGAAATTGACGCACCTGGCGTAATGCATCAGCTTCATCGACAGCTTCATTATTGACCACACCACTCAATCGGGTGTGAACATACGAACCTCCCAGTTCATCCTTGGTCACATCCTGGTTCAGACCTTGCTTCACCACTGGCGGACCAGCAGCAAAAACCTGGCTCATATCCTTCACCATCACGGAAAAGTGCGAAAGTCCCACTCTTATGGCACCAAGACCCGCACAAGCCCCTAACGCAACGCCGACAACAGGAACACGACCTAAAAGAGAGACATTTGACCACATTGGATACCCTGGAATCTTGGTACCTTGTAACCTTTCAAGATCTTTGACACTCCCACCGGCCGTGTCTACTAACCGAATGAGCGGCATCTCCATCTCATGTGCCATGCGCTCAGCATAGACCCACTTTTCAGGAACGGCAGACTCAGATGAACCGGCACGTATCGTGAAATCATCACTCGTGACAACAAGTTTGCGCCCTTCAATTCGTCCTGTACCGGCAATCGCGTTAGACGGCGTGAACGATTCCAGATCTCCATCCTTGTTGTATTTACCTTTTCCCGCAATCTTCCCTATTTCGCGAAAGCTGTCCTCATCAAGTAAAAGATCGATCCTCTCACGGGCAGTCAGCTTACCTTTGCTATGCTGATAGGCAATCGATTCAGGTCCGCCCAGTCCATCAGCTGCCTCGCGTCGGTACTGAAGCTCCTCCAGCTCTGGGGTCCAATCCAATGCTACTTCAGGTTTCTTTTTTTCTGTCGTTTCCATCAATCTTTCTCCTTTATTTTGGATTTTTTTCACTCTCCAGCAAAGTGTCTTCCCATCTGGCGATTCCGCGCCGTCACTTTCCAACATGCACATTTTTGGCCATTTCTGCTGAAAAAACCACATTTCGAGATTCCAACTCCGCGATGCGCAACTCGTTAAAGCCCAGTAAATCTGCTAGCACACTGCGTGTATCTCGTCCTACTTCACCGCCAAGCTGATAAATGGCGCCAGGGGTGTCAGAAAGCTTCGGGGCAACCCCGATGACGGTCAGTTTGCCAAATTTTTCGTGAGGCATTTCAACGAGCTGTTCACGCTCCCTGAAATGGGGGTCAGCAAAAATATCAGCAATGGTGTAAACACGTGAGGTTGGTACCGCCGCTTCAAGTAAAACGGTTTCAATTTCTTTGCCCGTGCGCTCTCTCGTCCACGATGAAACGATTTCATCCATTTCATCAACCCGAACCGAGCGTGACTTTTGTGTGCTGTAACGCGGGTCATCAGCAAGCTCCGGTTGTCCCATTGCCTCTGTAAGCCGCCTGAAGATGGCATCGTTGTTGGCGGCGATCAATACATATTCGCCATCCTTTGTGGAATAAAGACTATTGGGAGCGGTATTCGGCAACTTTGCACCAACTCTTTTTGGTACAATACCAAGCTGTTCAAAAGCGGGAACATGCGGCTCCATCAAGCTGAATGCTGCTTCGTATAAAGATGTGTCGATAACCTGTCCTTTTCCTGTCTTATCCCGTTCAACAAGTGCCATCATCGCACCAAAAGCAGCGTAAACGGCAGTCAGATGGTCAGTAACGGCAAGTGCCACCCGAGCTGGAGGCAGGTTCGGTTCCCCTACCATATGTCTTACGCCACCCACTGCCTCGCAGGTAACACCGTAACCTGGACGAGGACTGTAGGGGCCAGTTTGCCCATAACCGCTAATGCGTACCATGATAAGCCCCGGATTTTCTTTGGCGATTTCCTCATATTCCAGTCCCAGCCGGGCTAGCGTACCAGGGCGAAAGTTTTCGATCACGATATCGACTTTTTTCATCAGTTCGCGTACAACGTTTTGTCCATCGGCGGTCTTCATATCAACGGAAATAAGTCGCTTGTTGCGCAGAATTGAAGCCCCATAAAGTGAAACGTCGTCGGCATGCCGTCCCATATTTCGGACCGGATCACCAGTTGGCGGTTCAACTTTGATGACCTCTGCGCCGAAGTCAGCCATTAGGCGTGCGCAGAACGGACCGGCAATAGTCGAACCCAGCTCCAGAACACGATACCCAGTCAAAGGCCCTTGCGGCTTATTTGGTTTTAGAACTGATTGTGTATCGTTACTCGCTTTTTGATGTTCCTGAGACATTTCAATCAACCCCTCCTTTAAAGTGCTTTAATCCTCCAAAATCACTGTAAGGTCACCCTCTGCTATGGAATCTCCTTCGTTTACCTTGATTTCCTTGACAATACCTTCAGCGGGCGCCATAATCGGAATCTCCATCTTCATTGATTCCATTATTAGTAAAACATCCTCTTCCATTACCCGTTGGCCTTCCTTTGTTTCAATTTTCCATACAGATCCTGATATTTCTGCTCTTACTTCGATTTGTGCCATGTGTGCATCACCTTCCAGTTACATTAATATTTAAAAGATTTTAAATTTTATATTATTTGTATATTATTTAAACATATAAGGAATTTCGATGTGAAATACAAATTTATAATATCAATATAAGTATGAGTTATGATTTATAGTGGTTCGGCTTCCAGTTTCAACAAGTCCGCATTGTTGTGAAAGACTTAACATTGTATAAAAAAAGGAGCCGTGTGCTACTTTCTGCACTTAGCTCCTTTTGTTATGATTTTACTATCTTGCTGATTTACTTACGGCTTAACCACGAGCTTGCCCCACGTTTTACGGCTTCCTAAAAGATCTAAAGCTTGTGGTACTTCTTCGAATGGCTGAGGATTGTAAATGAGAGGGCGTACATCGCCACGTTCATATAGGGCCAGAAGGTCCCTATGAATCTCTCTAACCTGTTCTGGGAATTTGTCCCGGAATAATCCCCAATGTACCCCAACTACAGAATAGTTCTTAACGAGTGCATGGTTAGTTGGGGCATCCGCAATGCGTCCCCCGGCAAAACCAATAACTAGGATGCGACCGTCAAATGCAATGCACTTTCTGGAGCGATCAAAGGTATCGCCACCAACCGGATCGACTATCACATCTGCCCCGCGACCTCCTGTTTCTTCTTTGACGATTTTGATGAAATCCTCCGAGAGATAATCGATGGCCACGTCAGCGCCTAGATCCCTGCAAATCTGAGTCTTCTCCGGTCCACCTGCGGTTGCAATCACACGGGCTCCAGCTGCTTTTCCCAATTGAATCGCTGCAGACCCCACACCGCCAGATCCCGCATGTACAAGCAATACTTCACCAGCTTTGAGATTTCCTCGTTTGTGGAGCGCATAGTAAGATGTCTGATAAGTGATAAACAGAGCTGCTGCCTCTTCAAAAGACATGGATTCAGGTATCGGAAAAACAGATCCTTCTGAAACAGCTACCCATTCGGAAAGACCTCCAGCAGGCAACTGAGGCCTGGCAAATACCCGTTGACCAACAACATATAAGCTTCCTTCACCAACCGCTTGGACAATACCAGAAACTTCTGCACCTGGTGTAAATGGCAGCGGTGGCTTTGATTGATACTTTCCTTGACACAGCAGGATATCAAAAAAGTTTAATGCCATTGCCTTAACCTCTATTAATACCTGTCCTGTTCCCAAACTAGGTTTAGGTACCTCATTGATTTGCAATACATCACTTGGATTTCCATTTTCAGCAACTACCCAACTACGCATTTATGATTTCCTCCTTTAGAATCTATAAATCTATCAAAGCATATATAGTGTTTTAATGTAAAATACTAATACAGAATATCAATATAAGGCTTAGTTATGACAACATCGGTCTTCCTATGTTTCCTTAACTAGACAATATAGTTGAGGAAAGGCCCGTATGCACCTCGCCAGCCCTAAACTGTTCTGAGGCAAGCGATTTGAGCAGGAAAGGAATATTCGTCTTTATTCCTGAGACGTCAAATTCTTTCAGTGATTCTGTTAAGATTTCGATCGTTTTTTCGCGGTTTTCCGCATGGGCAATCACTTTAGCAATCATTGGATCGTAATAAGGAGTTACTGTCATTCCTTCTGCGTATCCCGTTTCCACACGAATGCCATTACCGCTAGGCGTACGGAAAGTATTGAGTTTACCTGGAGATGGGAAGAAATTCTTCGGATCTTCCGCATACACCCTTACCTCAATGGCATGGCCATTACGCTCGATGTTTGCAGGTAAAATATTACTTAATCGTTCACCCGCAGCGGAACGGATCTGCGCCACAACGAGATCCACTCCCGTAATCTCTTCCGTGACAGCATGCTCCACCTGCAGACGGGTATTCATTTCCAGAAAACTATAGGAGCCATCACTTCCCCGCAGCATCTCAACTGTTCCGATATTGTCGTACCCGATGTCTTGCAGTACTTTTGTGATTTGTTGTGCCAACCCATCGATTTCTTTTCGATCTACAGCAGGTGCTGGTGCTTCCTCGATGATTTTCTGGTGACGTCGCTGCACTGAGCAATCCCTCTCAAACAAATGCTGTACTCCTCCATGTTGGTCGCCAAGTATCTGGAATTCTATATGGCGAGGTTGAACCATATATTTTTCTAGGTAAACTTGATTGTTTGAAAACGATCGAAATGCCAAAGAACGGGCTCTTTCCACAACTTTAAGCAATTCTTCCTCGTCATGTGCCGGAAGCATACCAATTCCGCCCCCCCCACCAGCGGGTTTGACCAACACTGGGAAGCCAATTTGACGCCCTTGCGCGATGATTTCCTCTTGAACGTCGCTAAGTATGCCCGATCCAAGCCCAATTGGCATACCGTATTTGGCCATCAACTCGCGCGCTTGACTCTTGTGGGACATCGCGTCAATCCAACGGGGTGCCGGTCCTATAAAACGCGCACCAGCATTTTCTACACGTGCAGCAAATTCTGTGTTCTCAGATAGAAACCCATAACCGGGGTGCACACCATCTGCTCCCGTATCTTTAAGTACTTTTAATAGCGCATCCTGGTTCAGATAACTGGCTTGAGCCTGTGCTTCTCCAATCAGATACGCCTCATCTGCTTCTGCAAGATACGGTGCCCCCGCATCGGCCTCAGAGTAAACGGCAACAGAACGGATGCCGAGCGTGCGGAGGGCACGGATCGCACGCCTGGCCACATCCCCTCTATTCGCTACTACTACCTTATGAAATTGATGAATCCCCCTCGTTTTGCGCTCTCCTTTATCGATCCGTTGTGTTTCTAGATTCAATTGACAACACCTCTTTTTTAAGTTTGGTTGAATAGGGTTAATATATGAATATTTTTAATATTATAATTTTAACTTAACTTATAAAGATATATAATGTAAACTAATAATATTGAATATTAATATAACTACTACTTATAAGGTGTGATAACATGCGTATTGAACAGCTAATCTACTTAATCGAAATAGCGAAATGTGGATCTATTTCATCAGCAGCAGAGCAGCTTCACATTTCACAGCCGGGCATCAGTCAAGCTATTGATAGTCTGGAAGAAGAGATGAACACGAAATTATTTCAGCGTTCCAAAAGATTGGGTACGAAACCGACGGAGGATGGGAAAAAAGCTATCAAAATTGCTAAAGAGATTTTAGGCAAATTTGAGGAATTAAAAGAAGTTTCCAATGCTGAATCCGACCAATTAAACGGAACACTTTCTTTTTCTGTTATTCCAAGCGTATGTATGAGTGTCTTACCTAAAACATTGGCCGCATATAAAGATAGGTTTCCCTTGGTAAAGATCGAACTTACTGTACAAGGTTCATTACAGATTGAGAGCGATGTACTAAATGGAAAAATCGATATTGGAATCATTTCCAATGGAAACTATGAGCAAAAAAATTGGGAACATTCGGAGAAATTATCCTTTGAAAAATTGCACGACTTTAAGACTCTCGCATGTGTAGGCCAACAATCACCTTTATCGCGTAACGATTCCGTTTCTCCCGAAGAAATACTTAACTATCCGATCGTTATTTCCAACTCCGATTATAAAATGTATCATAAAATAACAGCATTGCTTAGAAAGTACGGTGAACCCAACATTCTTTTAACAACGGGTAACACAGAAGCCTCCAAACGAATTATAGCCGAAGGATTAGGAATTGGATTTTATACAGATTTGGAACTAAAAAACGATCCCTATGTACTTAAGGGTAAAATTATTCCCTTGCAAATCTCCGGAGAGGAAAAGAGGTCTGCATTTGGCTGGATCAAGTTAAAAGACCAGTATCTCTCAACGACTAGTAGAGAATTCATCAAAGTTCTGAAATCAACCATTTGTGTAGATTTCTAGGGAAATTTGGACACGTGACCAGGAAAAAGATGACTTCGAATGAGTTCTGAAGTCATCTTTTTCCTGCCTACAGCAATTAGGGGAAATGAACTGTCTTTTTAATTATTTAATAGGAATTCAAGGGCTATTTCATTAAATTGCTCTGCTTGTTCAATATGTGCACAGTGAGAGCTATTTTTAAACACTTGAACTTTAGCATGCGGTATACTACTTTGTAGTTTTTCCGCATAATCTGGGAATTTTAATGTATCGTGTTCTCCTGCACAGATTAGGACTGGAACTTTAATCTTTCCATAGTCAGGAATATGGCGCTCCTTTTCCTTAGCAGCAGGTGATTTTAGGCGGGCAGCGGTAGCAGCTTCCCAAGTGCCAGGAATCAGACTTGTTTCATATCTCTTGTCTAAGTATTCTCCAGATTTCCACTTATCTTCATAAAAAAGGAGATCTAAAATTTTCTCCATATACTCCTTACTGCAATCATAATTATTCAAAGTTTCGAAAACTTCGGGGTTGATTGGGCCTCCCCCACTAATCGTGATAAGCTTTTTTATCGGCAAGATCGGTTGGTCTTGTGAAGCCGCTGCTAAAATCATACCTCCACCTACTGAATTTCCTATAAAGGAGGCTTCTTGTATGCACATCACTCGCATGAATTCCCGGATATGATTAAAACGTAAACCTTGAGCGTCATCAAAACTGAATAATTTATCCGTACCCCCAAATCCAACCATATCTAAAGCATACACATGAAAGTGTTTACTCAATACTTCAATATTGTACTCCCAACTGTTTTCCGCACTTGCTCCATATTCCCCGCTGTGTAGCAGCATTAATGGTTCTCCTTGACCAGCCTCTAAATAGTGAGTCCGTATATTCCCCACCATTACATACTTGCTTTGAAACATAGTACCCCTCCTGATTCGTTCATTTTTTCGAATAAAAATAGATTTTTCCAAATCGATTACCACTTGAAGCTTTAGAATAATACTTAAGACAAGACCTGTAAGTAAATGGCATGTTCTAAAATCCACTATTTATGTAGATTTTTAGAGATAATCCTCTTTAAAACAACAAAACTATCAAATCACTGCATGAATTTCACGATTTCGGCCGTGAATGGTTCGGCTGCTTCAATGTTCGACAAATGAGCAGCTTCCAATTCAAGGTATTTGGCACCAGGAATCTGATCAGCAATAGATTGCACAACACTCGGAGGCATGGATAAGTCCTCACTGCCCGCAACCAACAATGACGGAACAGTTATACGGCAAACGGTACCCCTTTGATCCATATCCCGGATTGCTGCACAGGAAGCTGCGTAACCCTCTGGTGACGTTGCCAATACCATTCTTCTTAACTTTTCTACCTCGTTTGGTGCTTTATCATGAAAGGAAGCACTTAAGCAAGTCTTTAAACTTCCAGCGACAACAGCATCCATCCCGCCCTTGAGAACGGATTCAATGCGCGAATTAAAGACTTCAGCCTGCCCTTTATATGCCGCAGTATTACAAAGAGCGATTTTCATCAGGCGGTCAGGAACATGCCCGGCCAGCCATATTCCGATCATACCACCTATCGAAATGCCGCAAAAATTTGCCCGCTCAATTTCCAAACCATCCAATAAGCCCACTACATCCAATGCCAACTGCTCTATCGTATAAGGTCCAGGGGCCGTCTCCGACGCACCGTGCCCACGCATGTCGTAGCGCAACACCCGAAAATGTTGTGTGAATTCTGGTATCTGCAAATCCCACATGGAAAGATCGGTTCCAAGCGAATGGGAGAGAACTAAGACAGGCAGACCCTCCGCACCGTCAAATCGATAATGCAATTTAGTTCCATTTACATTAATAAAATTCATACCTTATCTCCTTAAATTGATAGTGTTATTTACGCCTTCGACCCACCATCAATCTTGTATTCTGATCCTGTTATAAAAGAGGCTTTTTCAGATGACAAAAATAAAACGAGCTCTGCAATTTCTTCTGGCCTAGCATAACGTTTCAAGGGAATACGCTGCTCGGCTTGCTCCCTTACCTTCTCTGTTTCCGGTGAACGAAACTCTTCGATTATATTTATCATAGGTGTATATACAGCAGATGGACAGATAACGTTAACCCGGACCCCAAAACCTGCCGACTCTAGAGCGGCTGATTTGGTGAGCCCGATGACTCCATGCTTAGCAGCAGAGTAAGCGGATAGTCCGACACCGCCATGCAATCCTAGACCAGACGACGTATTCACGATGCTTCCTGAGTTTTGTTCTTGCATGACTTTCAACACGTGTTTTAAACCATAAAAAACACCTTTTACATTTACGTTGATAACCTTATCAAAATCTTCAGCAGTGATTTCCGTCATTCTTGCCAACTTGCCTACAATGCCGGCATTGTTAAAGAATATGTCAATCCTGCCGTACTTCTCTTTTGTCGCCTGAACGTAGTTCATCACTTGATTCTCGTTTGAAACATCAGCT
The DNA here is from genome assembly GCF_008923245.1 of Cytobacillus depressus. GTDB lineage: Bacteria > Bacillota > Bacilli > Bacillales > Cytobacillaceae > Cytobacillus > Cytobacillus depressus. The sequence goes on along the minus strand of NZ_WBOS01000004.1, from coordinate 305,956 downwards.
CCTATCGCCAAGTAATCTTCTAGTTCTAGTTCCGACGCAACGGATTCCAGGACGGATTGATCTAAATCTACCAATGCTAGTTTTGCCCCTTGTTTGGCAAACAGGCGAGCCGCCTCCTTACCGATTCCTCCAGCAGCCCCCGTAATGATTACTACCTTATCTGCAAATTCCACCTAAGTTCCCTCCTTACTTAAATTCGGCGTAACCGTCATCCAACATAACGGTACTTCCATTAATAACATTTGCCGTATCCTGACAAAGTAGAAAAACAGCATCTGCTATAGCTTCCGGTTGAATAAGCTCATTTCGCATGTGCTTGCCGGAAGCCCTATCTTTGGGCCGTTTACTGATAGGTGTATCGACGTATCCTGGTGCTATCCCGACAACACGAATACCGTATGGTGCCAGCTCAAGCGCAGCACATTGGGTCATCATTTTCTCAGCAGCTTTGGATGTATGGTAACCAATAATTCCTCCGCTAGATGCAAGAAAACCAAATGTTGAACCATTATTAACAATTACTCCTTGGATGCCAAGATCTTTCATTTTGCGTGCTGCTGCTAAAATGCCATAGTAGACACCATACTGATTTACTTTAATAACACGATCATACTTCTCCGGATCATGCTCAAGCAGTGGCGCTCTTCCACCTATTCCAGCGTTATTAAACATAATATCTATGCTTCCATATATCTCCGCTGCAAAATTAACTGCTTTTTCCACATCCTGTACGTTTGCCACGTCGGTTTTGATATACGCTGCTTCTCCACCAGCTTTTTTTATCAAGTCAACTGTTTCCATTCCGCCAGCTTCGTTAAGATCAGCGACGATCACTTTCGCTCCTTCACGGGCAAATTTACGTGCTGTCGCTCGACCAATCCCACTGGCTGCCCCCGTAATAACAATTACCTTTTCTTTTTCATTCATACTTGTTAACCTCCACTCATAAACTCGTATCCAGTCTTACTATTTTGGATTGTTTAGGGAAATTACACTATTCATTTTTATCAGAAAATTTTATATGTGTTATTGTTATTAAAGGGAATTTTCAATGACCATACGATCTACCATTTAACCCAAAGCTCTTTCGGTCCACGTGCAAATAGATTAACAGAGATTGTTTTTACTTCATCCTCAGAAAGCTGGAGGTTTGGCAACCGTTTGGCTAACTCCTCAAGAATCACTCGCACCTCAAGGCGGGCAAGTGGAGCACCGATACAGAAATGCTTTCCAAAGCCAAAGCCCAAGTGGTTCTTCGTATTTTCACGGTGAATATCGAACGTTTCTGGGTCTTCAAACATGGAGTCATCATGGCCTGATGAAGCCATCACCAGCAGTATGTTTCCACCCTCTGGAATCTCTACACCACCGATATTTACCGACTTCAGTGCACGCCTCCGCCAGTAGAAAACAGGAGGATTGTAGCGCATAACTTCCTCTACAGTATTTGGAATGAGGCTTGAATTAGCGCAAATCTCATCCCAAGCATGCCGTTCGGTGAGCAAGGTACGAACTGCGTTGCCCGCTAGGTTAGTCGTCGTCTCATGTCCTGCAAAAAGAAGGCCATATAGGATTCCCGCGATGTCTTCCAAAGATAATATGTTATCATCCCCATTCCGATAACGGAGCAAGTCTCCCAAGAAGTTATCCGGCGTAACCTCGGCATCTGCGACCTCTTTTACCATGCTTTTAGATAATTTCCAAAAGTCCACTGCTGCATGGGCTTCCATCTCTTGCTCTTCTGGAGGTAGGTCACCAAATTTCAATGACTGACGCTTCTCGGAGAGTAGCTTAATTTCAGACATATACTTTTTCGGAAAACCTAGGAATTCAAAGAGAACCTCTGCGGGTAATTCAAAGAACATTTCCGCGACTAAATCGGCTTTTTCCTTGTGAATAAATCGATCAATGTGTTCAGTAACGAGAGCCCGAACCTTCGATTCCATTTCATTCACACGCTTCGGGACAAAGGCAAAGTTAATAGGTCTGCGAATTCTTTTATGTTCAGGATCATCATTGGTGACAGTATTTTTCGGGTTAACCTCGCCCTCCCTAAGGATTTCGATGGCCCGTTGGGATAACGGACGGATGGCTTCCTTAAGAATCTTCGACGAAAACGTAGCTGGTTCTGCAAGAATTTTTTTTATGTCCGCATAGCGAGTGACAACCCAATAGTTCAACTCAGGGTGAAAAAACACGGGTTCGTTCTGTCGAGCATTTTTCCAAAAAGGATGGGGATCTGCCCAATAGGTTTGGTCGAAAGGTTTAAATTCGCTTCCCGCGCCATGAAACGGACATTTGCTAATGGATGCAGCATTATTCTCAAGAATCATACATTTTCCTCCTTCAATAAAATCATGTTTGCTACTTTGAAGTCGAGCTATTTGCAGTAACAAAGTGAGGGAAACCCTAGGAGCCCAAATATAAAGGCCACATTAGGATCTCACCGCAACTTTTATGGCTTACTTTTCTTACACCGCTTCTATCAAAATAGTATCATACACTAGCAGGAGCCGTCTCTCCCCTTAAATTAGGGTATATAATTAATAGAGAAAAAAAGATAACTTGCCCCTGTTTAACCCGCCGACACTTCTTCACTGTGATGTACAGTCTTTCTTACATACACATCCGGCTTACATAATAAGGTGAAAACTAAACCGGCTAACACTAATTGCGAGCCCATAAATAAGATCGAATAGTCAAATCCAAGCGCTTCATTCGTACCGGCAAATTGCACAATGAATCCGGTCACAACGGGTCCAACAACCCCTGCGAATTGGGCGCAGCCCGTTCCCACACCAAGGATTAACCCTTTCCTTTCAGGCAGCAAGCTCAGCGCAATCGGCACCCACAGGATAAACACGGCATGTACCATGGCTTTAGCTAAAATCATGGCGATAAGTATATAGACGGGATTGGTAAAAATGGTCATCGAGTAGAACAGGACACCTGACAGTATGGCACCGATACCGGCCACCATAACTCGCGCTTTGCGCAGGCTGTTATGTTTCTGGAATAAACGATCAGAATACCAAGCAATTAATATCATTAACACAATATACGCAGCCCCCAAGATGGATGAAAAATTCCCCATCTCAGTCGGTGTCAAGTGGACCGCTTTTACCAAATAGGCAGGTAAAAAGGATTGTGTCCACACCAAAACCCAATAGGTCGAAAAGAGCATCAGACAAACCATTACAAAAGGACGAGACAGTAATACAGGGTAGGTTTCCGACCATTTCAATTTCGGCACCGGCATCGTTTTTACTTCCGTCGCCCCGGCGTTCTCCGAAACCGTCTTCTCCTTCCCTAACCATAACCACAAGACAACCCAAACTAGACTAATCGCACCTAAAACGCCAAACGTCTGCCGCCAACCCAATTCCTGAATACCGAGAACGAGCAAAGGAGCACAAATCAAACCGCCTACCGCACTGCCGGCATTGACGAGGGAAATGGCAAAACTGAGGCGTTCCGGCTTAAACCACTTGCTTAAATGATTGTTCGAGGTGGGAGAATACGGTCCTTCGAAAGCACCTAACGCCACTCTCATGATAATCAAACCGAATACCCCCGTAACGAGAAATGCGCCGGACTGAATGACCGACCAGGCAAGAAGCATGATAGTCAATAAATTTCTGGTTCCAATCCGGTCACTTAATGCCGATCCGAAAATTCCCGAAATCATAAAGAGCCAGAAAAAGCTACTGCTTAACAATCCCCATTGCGTGTATGATAAATTAAACTCTTCCATAATTGGGACCGCTGCATATCCCGCAACCATTTTGTCAGCAAAGTTTATCACCATACCTATAAACAAAAATATAACTATTCTCCAGCGCATAAACAATTCACTCCTTCAAAATTAGAATCTATCCCCTTAACACGCATTTGCTTCTAAATGGTTGCGCTTTCATCTTTTGGCTGCAGGTTTCCCTGTTCGTTTGTTACGATATATCATCCAGATAGATCCTCCCCTTCCATATCTAAATCAGCCGTAAACGAATGATCATCCTACACGCTCTGGAATAATGATCCGGACTCCACATCAAAAAGGTTCCTAATCGGTATCCCCGTCTTTAGTGGTTCCATCACCCGCAAATCTGCTGTCATTGCAATTTTCCATAAAGCTCTAGCAAATTCTCCTCTAAGATCGACTTATGCCATGTAATCATCGGCTTTATGATTATATTAAATATTTTGAACACTCTGTATTTTACAATTGATTACTATATAACATACAGATATGTAGATTCAATGTAAAATACAGATCCGCAATATCTATATAAGTACAATTTATATAAACTGAGGGTACATCTTATATGAGCCATGCATTTTTGAATTACTATCTTCCACTGAATACCGCTGATCGTTTATCCAAAAATGCCTGAGTTCCTTCATCCTTATCATCGGAATTAAATAGAATGGCCTGAGATAATTTTTCCATCATCAATGCCGTATCCATATCCAAATCAAGACCGCGATTTACCGTTAGCTTAGCTAGTCTGATGGCGAGCGGACCTTTGGTAAGAAGCTTATCCGCTTTTTCCTTCACGGTACTCCATAGTTCTCCCATTGGTACCGCACAGGATACGAGTCCGATCGCTTCAGCATGCTTTGCCATGATAATATCTCCAGTAAGGATCATATCTAGCGCTCTTCCTTTTCCTACGATTCGCGCTAGGCGTTGTGTACCACCGGCCCCAGGAATAATCGAAAGATTTAATTCAGGCAGCCCAATTTTGGCATGTTCAGCAGCGATTCGAATATCGCAGGCCATCGCAAGCTCACACCCGCCTCCAAGCGCAAATCCATTAATCGCAGCAATTGTTGCCTTACTGGAGTTTTCAATGAGTCGGTAAGTAGCTGACATGCTTGGCAGGAGGGCATCCATTGCTGTTTTTTCTCTCAATTGGCGAATATCTGCCCCCGCGGCAAACGACTTCTCCCCTTCACCTGTAAAAACAATAACTCCAACTTCCTCATCACGTTCCAATCTTTCTAGAGCCCGTTCGATTTCCTTTAATGTATTACCATCCAAAGCGTTTCTAACCTCAGGCCGGTTGATTTTTATTACACCAATCCGCCCTTCTTTTTCCACTAAAACATTTTCAAATTCCATGTTTTCTCACCTTCCTAACATAACTAATTCGACAACGACAGGCATTTCTTCAATGCATCTTCATGACTAAGAATACGTATAAAATCCTTTTCCAGTTTTACGTCCCAAATCGCCTTTTTCAAATAACTCTGTTACGACTCGGGATGGCTTCATATTTTCATCACCTGATTCCTGATAACGCTGCATCCGAACATAATAGTGTACATCGATTCCAGTCAGATCAATCAGAGCGAACGGACCAATTGGATGGTTTAGCGCTTTAGTGCAAGCTAGATCGATTTCCTCCGCTGTGGCGACACCATTTTCCAGCAGGTAAATCGCCTCGTCCATCAACTTTCCTAAAATTCGGTTGGCTACAAAACCGGTGATCTCTGTTTTTAATAAAATGGGAACCTTATTGATTCGCTTTGCTAATTCAAATGTGATTTGTGCCGTTTCTTCGGATGTATGAGGCCCTTGCACTACTTCAACTAATTCCATGACTAAAGCAGGGTTAAAAAAGTGCATATTGCATATCTTGTCTGGACGGCAGGTTGCATCGGCCATTTTCGAACTGACGATTGTGGAACTGTTGCTGGCGATGATAGTATGGGCAGGGGCTAGACGGTCCACTTCAGCATAAAGGACACGTTTGGCTTCCAAGTTTTCCACAATTGCCTCAATCACGTAATCTGCATTCTTTACTGCTTCCTCTAACAAACTCTCGAAATGAATCCGATCAAAGGCACTTGTCACTTGGACTTGTGACAATCTGCCTTTTTCTACTCTCCGCTTCATATGTCCTTTTAAAGATTGCTTCGCTTTTACTAGACTTTTTTCATTGATGTCCTGCAGGGTTACTTGATATCCGGCCAGGGCGCAAACCATGGCAATTTGCGAACCCATTGCTCCGGAGCCAATCACAGCGATATGTTTGATTTGATTGATATCCATATCTTTTTCACATTGCCCCTCTTTCAAATTTTTTTATACTTTCCTAGCATTCTTCTAATACACGTTGTGAGATGATTATTTCGAAGAACTCTCTATTAACCTATTTTTATATTAATTCAATGGCAATCGCCATTCCTTGTCCGCCGCCTACACATAGAGTAGCTAAACCCAGTTGTTCATTACGGCGCTTCATTTCATAAAGCAGTGTAGTGATAATTCTTGCTCCAGTGGCTCCGAGCGGATGACCGAGAGCAATGGCTCCCCCGTTGACATTCAACTTATCGGTATCTAAGTCCAATTCCCGAATGACAGCAAGAGCTTGGGCTGCGAAGGCTTCATTCAGCTCCACTAGTCCGTAATCGAGTAATTTGGTTCCTGTTCTGGTTAGCAGCTTTTTCACAGCTGGAATCGGACCGATTCCCATCACCTCGGGAGATACGCCAGCTGTAGCCCAATCCACAATTTTGGCCATTGGCTTCACGCCTAACTCTTCTGCCTTTGCTCTAGACATGATTACCAGTGCCGCCGCACCGTCGTTTCTTCCACACGCATTTCCGGCGGTTACAGATCCATCTTTCCTAAATGCCGGTCTCAGAGCGGCCAACTGTTCTAACGAAGTTTGGCGAGGAAATTCATCCGTATCAAATAGGAAGGTGTTTTTCTTCTGTTTAACCTCCACAGGCACGATTTCATCTTTAAACTTTCCAGCCTTGATGGCTTCAGCAGCCCTCTGCTGGCTCTGCAAGGCAAAAGCATCCTGCTCTTCACGAGAAATACCATACCGTTCTGCAACGTTTTCCGCCGTCATACCCATACCGAGTTGAGGGCCATAGATTTCGATCGGCTGCTGCGCATTTTCCAAGTTAGAATCGACCAAAGTGGGATTTCCCTCGCCAAATCGTGAATTCCTGAGATAAATGGGAGATAAGCTAAGGCTTTCAGCTCCCCCGGCTATTACTACATCCGCCTGTCCGAATGCAATCTGCTGAACAGCCGAACCAATGGCCTGCATGCCAGATGCACATAGACGATTTACCGTAAACGCCGAAGCGGTTTCAGGTACGCCTGCGCGTAATGAAGCCACTCTAGCCATATTGGAGGATTGGGTCGATTGCCGTACCTCGCCCATGATGACCTCACTAACATACTCTGGTGAAATGCCCGCGCGCTGAATCGCTTCACGAATAACCACTGCTCCTAACTTTCCTGAATCAATGTCCTTCAGCGTCCCACCAAATTTCCCAATGGCCGTCCTGGCCGCTGATACAATCACAATGTCATCCTTCATTTACTTCACCTCATTAGAAAAATTATCGTTGTTACCGACCGCTGTTTTCGGCAGTACATTTAAAAACACCACGTATTTGGGTACCTTATATTTTGCGATGCGGTATTTACACCATTGGATCAGTTCTTCTTCACCCAAATCGCTTCCCTGACGAAGAACTTGAATAATACCAGAACTCTATATCAATTAAGAATATTTAAAATAAATTAATGCAAATTTTATGCCAACCTCCAAAAACAATAGCTTAGATGCAACATTTTGCTAATTTTAGACTATAAATCCCATTCCGGCTTTTCAACCATTCAGCTGCTTGATTGTATTAATTCAAAAATAACTTAAAAAGTGGATAATCTTGAGTTATTCTTGCATTATAATTTATTTTTGAATCACTTCGTATTCGGATACTGCTCAAAAAAGACTCTTATCGCTCTAAAATAAGGGCTATGCCCTGTCCACCGCCAATGCAGGCTGTAACTAAAATCAAAAAAATGCCCCCATAAAGTGTTTAAGATAAATCCCTAATGGTTTTTATCCAAAGTCTACTTTAAGGGGGCACGATACTTCTCTTCTACACTATGAAACTTGAATACTTTTTCCATCAAAATAGGGGATAATTGATAACACCCCACATTGAGCCACAAAACTCAATTCGGTTTCCGCACCACGACCCAAAATCCTTTGTCCTACCCTAGATGTCTGTAGGATCTCTTCACTTCGATTCCGATTGGCTTGATAGAAGAGCAAAGCAGCCTGGGCAGCATCCGTCAATTCCCAAACTTGCTGTCCACCCTCTGATAAGCAATCCAATAAGTAACCTGCTCCATAAAAATCCTCTATACAAAAGGACCCATCCGTACCCGAACAGATAAGAATGATCGTCTCCTCACGATGCTTTTCGAGAATTCGCTCTGCAACTGCCTGCCCATTTAAAAGGGAGCCTATATAAACTTGAGTAGCAGTAGATGCCTTGCGGACAGCAACTGTACCATTTGTTGTGGAAAGGATGATGCTTTTTCCCCTGACTTCGTCTCTTAACGGCAATGGTTGCGGGGCGTGAAATCCATCGATCGTTTTCCCCTTATATTCCCCAACAAGCAAAAAACTGTCTTCGTTTCTTCCCTTAGCCACTTTCAAGGCTTCTTCCCCTTGACGGACTGGTATCACTTCTTTAGCCCCGAAATGCAGTCCCGCTGTAATCGTTGACGTAGCTAGAAGTACGTCAAAGACAACGGCCACATGATTTTTCATTTTTTCTTCATCTATCTCTTCTTTTTTAAAAAGCAGATGAATTTTCCCCATTGTATACACCTCTGCATCTTGACCTTATTTTCTGTTTAATAACCCAAGTGCTATCTGGATTAATCCACGAGCAGCATCTTCATAAGTAGAAAAACGTTCATCCGACGTTTGCCCGTTTTTCCACCGAAAAAAAATTTGTTGGACAATCACTGCTAGTTTAAAGTAGGCGAACGCTAAATAAAAATCGATTTGGGATACGTCCCGTCCGCTTTTCTTCGCGTATGCTTCAATAAATTGATCTCGGGTCATAAAGCCAGGTAAGATCGTGACCGGAGGCTTTTTACCCCCCCTGTTTTTCAAGATATCCGGATCATCTTCTTGAACCCAATAACTCATGGCGCTGCCTAAATCGGCCAGGGGGTCTCCAATGGTTGTCATTTCCCAATCAAATATCGCAGTCATTTTACCTAAATCCTGATAATCAAACATCACATTATTTAATTTATAATCATAATGGATGATGGTACCCTTCTGGGAAACCGGGACATGATCCGCCAGCCATTTTGTCAATTCTTCTACCCCTTCGATTTCGGCCGTTTTAGCCCGATTGTACCTGCCAATCCAGCCATGCACCTGTCTTTCCATAAACCCTGTGGGATAGCCCAATCCCAGAAGGCCTGCCGCCTCATAATCAATTTGATGCAGTTCAACTAGACGGTCGACCATGGTTTCTGAGATTTTGCCGCAGATCTCATGTGTTGGGTTATGAGAAGCGGGAAACTCCGTATCCAAAACTATTCCTGTCCGTCGTTCCATCAGTAAAAAGTCGCTTCCAATGATTCCCTTGTCATCGCAGAATAAATACGGCTCCGGCGCAAGAGGATAAACCGCATGAATCCTTTTGAGCAGTTTGTATTCCCGGGCCATGTCATGTGCCTTAGGTGCCACCGGTCCATGGGGAGGTCTGCGAAGCACAGCCTCCCAATTCCCTTTGCTCAATAGATAGGTTAAATTGGAAGCACCCTTGCCGAATTGTCTGACAACCAATGGTGAATCATCCAAATGTCCAAAACTCCCTTGGAGATAGGTATCCAATCTCTCTAGGTGTAGTTCCTCTCCCTGGCGGACAACGATCGTATCATCATCCGCTGGATTCCAAGTGGCCTGATTCTTACTCATCTAGCTCATCACCTGCTTTTTTTCTTGAGTTTTTGCTTGCGATCTCAGCTCCATTTTGGCAATAGCGGATCGATGGACTTCATCAGGGCCATCTGCGAATCGAAGTGTTCTTGATTTTGCCCAAGCTGCGGCAAGCGGGAAATCATCGCTCACTCCTGCTCCACCAAGAGACTGTATCGCTCGGTCTAGTACCCTTAGGGCCATATTCGGAGCGACAACTTTAATCATAGATATTTCCTTTCTAGCCACCTTATTCCCAACAGTATCCATCATATAGGCCGCTTTTAAAGTCAGAAGACGTGCCTGTTCAATATCCATTCGCGACTCAGCAATCCATTCCTGGATGACCCCTTGTTCTGCAAGCGGTTTACCAAAGGCAACTCGTTCTTGTACCCGGCTGCACATGATTTCAAGTGCCCGCTCGGCCGCCCCGATTAAACGCATGCAATGATGAATCCGACCAGGGCCAAGTCTTCCTTGTGCGATTGCAAAGCCTTTGCCTTCACCCCAGATAATGTTAGAAACCGGAACCCGAACTTGGTTGAATTCAATTTCAGAGTGACCGTGCGGTGCATGATCATAGCCAAATACAGGTAATTGTCTGACATTATTTACTCCCGGAGTATCTAGCGGTACCAAAATCTGGCCATGCCTTTCATGCTTAGGCCCTTCTGGATTCGTTATCCCCATTACAATAGCGATCTTACATCTGGAATCCCCTGCACCGGAAGACCACCATTTCCGGCCGTTGATCACATATTCATCCCCGTCCCTTTCAATCGTTGCTTCCATATTTGTTGCATCAGAGGATGCTACACCAGGCTCTGTCATTGAAAAACAAGAACGAATTTCCCCATTTAATAACGGAAGTAGCCATTTCTCTTTTTGTTCCTCCGTACCATAACGAACCAACACTTCCATATTCCCCGTGTCAGGTGCACTGCAATTGAAAACAGCCGGACCAATCATGGAACGCCCCATAATTTCACAAAGTGGAGCATATTCAACATTTGTTAAACCAGCCCCATATTCGCTGTCTGGTAAAAATAAATTCCATAATCCAGCAGCCTTCGCCTTTGCTTGCATTTCTTTCATAATCGGAGGCTCATCCCATCGACTCACGCCTTCGTTCAATTGACGTTCATAAACAGCTTCATTTGGATAAACGACTTCATCCATAAATAATGTTAACTTTTCCTGCAATTCTTTCACTTTATCACTGTATTCAAAATTCATGTTTATACCCTCCTAGTAATCTATATAAGTCTTCCACCATCAATAACAATCGTTTGACCAGTCATATAGGACGATGCTTCGGAAGCAAGTAAAATCACTGACCCCGCCAGGTCATCCAGTTCGCCTAAACGTTGAATAGCCATTGCGGAAAGCATCTTATTTCGGAACGATTCATTGGAAAGTTCCTCCTCGTTTAAGGCCGTTTTAATATACCCTGGGGCAATGGCATTGACATTGATGTGATACCTAGCCCATTCTTTAGCCAATGCTCTTGTAAGGTTAATGATTCCAGCTTTGCTTGCACAATATGGAGCCATTGCATTACTGCCCTTCAATCCTGCTAGGGAAGAAATATTGATAATCTTGCCATATTTCTGTTCCTTCATGACCTTAGCTACAGCTTGAGCACAGAAAAATACCCCTTTTAAGTTCGTGTCGACAACTTTGTCCCACTCCGCTTCGGTCACTTCTAGAGCAAACTTAGTTATCCCGACTCCAGCATTATTGATAAGAATATCTATTCTTCCGAACTTTTCTTTTACGGTTTTTACCATTTGGTTAATAGAGGAAATGTCTTGCACATCTACCGAAAGTGCTATAGACTTGCGCCCCATGTCACGGATCTTCGCAGCAACTAGTTCCCCTTCTGCTTGATTACGGCTTACAATAACAATATCCGCTCCTTGTTCTGCCAAAGCATAGGCCATTCCTTCACCCAACCCTTTGCTTCCTCCGGTTACAATGGCCACCCGTTCATTTAAGTCGAATCTGCTCATAAACCTCTCCCCCGTATTTCATTTTTTCATAGACCCAAAGGGTGGCAAATTCATCTTTTAGCCTTCGAATATTAATAAAGGCAATTTCTGTGCCAATCAGGATCATTAGTATTAGAGCGCCCCTATTTTAGCTTGCTTTTCCTTCACAGTGATCACTTGTACTCTTGATGTAATTGAGAAGCGATAATATTCTTTTGAATTTCTGACGTACCTTCGTAAATCTTAGTGATTCTCGCATCTCGATAAAAACGTTCGATCGGAAATTCTGAGATATAGCCAATCCCACCATGGATCTGTACAGCCTTATCCGCTACACGGTTATAAATCTCAGAACCTAGTAATTTTACCATCGCAGCTTCCTTAATTACTTTCATTTGTTGATCTACCATCCATGCCACGCGATACGTCATGGAACGAAGGGTTTCTACATCTAAGGCCATCTCGGCTAAGTAATGCTGGATAATTTGCTGTTCAAAAATAGGTTTTTCAAACTGGATCCTTGTATGTGCGTGATCAATGGACATCTCTAGCAGCTTTGCACAAGAACCAAGATTCCGTGCAGCAAGCCCCGCTCGTCCATTGGCGAGAATCTTTAGTGCATTCACATACCCTTGTCCCTCTTGGCCGAGCACATTTTCTACCGGCACTTCGCAGTCTTCAAAGAATATTTCAGCTGAATGTGACCCGCGAAGCCCCATTTTCTTTTCGTTTTTCCCTAAATGGAACCCTGGAAAGTCTTTTTCTACAATAAAAGAAGTAATCCCCTTGGCCCCTTTAGAAGGATCGGTGACAGCCATGACCGTAAAGACGTCGGCAATCGGGGCATTGGTAATATAATGCTTAGTTCCATTTAATATAAATTTATCCCCTTTTCGAACCGCAGTAGTTTTCAAATTGGTTGCGTGGGATCCTGCACTCGGTTCGGTCAATGCAAACGCGCCAATCATCTCGCCTCTTGCCATCGCCGGCAAGTACGTTCGCTTTTGTTCTTCGTTCCCCATCTCCACAATCCCAACAGAACCGATTCCGGTATGTGCTCCAATGACGGTGGTATAGCCATTATGTGTTCTTCCTAATTCCTCATAGATGGCACATTTTCCGACCATCCCGATCCCTATACCATCGTATTCCTCAGGGATACTTAAGCCGAATAATCCCATTTCCTTAGACATCCGCATGATTCGCTCCGGAATCTCATCCTTTTCTTCGATTTCCATCGCAAGGGGGTCTACCTCACTATCAATAAACTCTCGAATACTTTGTTTTAAAAATGTAATATCCTCTGATAATCGGAAATCCATGTTGTTCACGGTCCTTTCTATTAAATCGAATAACTGTAAAATCCTTGAACTGATTACTTTCCTAAACGCCTGGCTTTAACATATTTCACCAGCAGGGGGGAGGGACGATATTTTTCTCCTAAATGGTGATATAAATACTCCATATTGCGTAATCGGCTGTCTAATCCAACCAGATCAGCTAGTTCCGGTGGGCCGGATTAAAGAAGTGCATCGCTACATATTGACCAGGCCTCTTCGTCGATGCCTCAATTTCTGTCGGGCTCATAGTAGAGGTATTTGTGGCAAGGATCGCATGGGGAGGAGTCCATTCATCCAATTGCTGAAAAATGTTGATTTTGAGTTCCATCAATTCCAAAACCACTGCCAATCACAGCGATAGGATTAATCATCTCAAAAACCCCCTTACCCAATATTGTAATTTTCTGACGATATCATTTATTATTAATGCAATTTTTATGCCAACTTCCAAAAAGAATAGCCTCGATGCAATCTATTGCTAATTTCAGCATTTAGACCACATCAAGGCTATTCGAGTGAACTTTACTTAATTGTATTAATTCAAAAATAAATTAAAATGCGATAATCATGAGTTGTTTTTGCATTATAAGTTATTTTTGAATCACCAGCATTTACAGATTATACTTTTGCAGTTTCCTTACAATGGTCGACTGACTTGTCCCAAGTTCCTCAGCCATTTTATACGTACTGTCATACCTTTGAACCGCAAGAGCCAAAATCTCCCGTTCAGCAATCTCTGTCGCTTCTTTCAATGTCATCCTACTGGTATAGTGAATTGGAACAGGAACATCTTCTTTCTTTTGATATTCAAAAGGCAGATCTTCAACCGTTAAGGTTTTCGCGGGTACCGTAAGAATTAAACGTTCTACCATATTCGACAGCTCGCGCACGTTACCTGGCCATGGATAGTGGTAAAGAAATTCCTTCAGACCTCGATCAAATTCCTTGGAAAGATGATATTTCTCATTAAACTTTTTCAGAAAATATTGTACAAGGGGAAGAATATCCTGTTTACGTGCCCTTAGTGGCGGGATAGAAATAGGAATGACATTCAAACGATAATATAAATCCTCTCTAAACTCACCCTTCTCTACCATTTTTTTTAAATTGCGGTTCGTTGCAGCGATTAGCCGAACATCCACATTTATCGGTTTAGTTGCTCCAATCCGTTGAATCTGCTTCTCCTGCAAAACACGGAGTAATTTTACCTGTAGGGCTAAAGGCAGTTCGCCGACCTCGTCCAAAAACAGAACCCCTTTATGAGCCAGTTCGAACATACCTGGCTTACCAGTCCGGTTAGCTCCGGTAAAGGCGCCCGCTTCATAGCCAAATAACTCGGACTCCAGCAGATCATGGGGAATGGCTCCACAATTAATTTTAATAAATTCTCCGGTTTCACGCCGACTGCTTGCACGATAGATGTGTCGTACTAACACATCTTTCCCAACTCCGGTCTCCCCTAGTATTAAAACCGTAGCGTCAAAATCAGCGATACGGTCAGCCATCTCATAGATGTCCAACATTCGTTTGCTTTCCACAATCATATCCGGGTCTTGACGTGTTTTTGTCTGTAATTTCTCTAGTTCTTTTCGATATTGGTCGTTTAAATCCAACGCTTTTTTTAGTTCCCGGTTCAATTCATTCAATTCAGAAAGATCACGGATATTGATGATGACTTTTTCGACCTCCCCATTTTCATCAAAAATGGGGGAGCCTGTTGACAATGTTTCTTGTCCTGAATAATTTTTTTGTATTTGGCTGACGGTTTTTTTTTGTTCCACTACTTTAAACGTTATGGATTCCTTTAAGAACCCTCTTTCAATGAGATACTGCACTTTTTTTCCAATATAGTAATGTTCCGGAATTCCTGTAATCCTTTCGATCGCCGAATTGGTTCTTAGTGCCGTTCCTTCACGGTCAGTTATATAGATGGCATCATACGAATTATCAATGATCGCATCCAATTCGCGGTTTAAGTTATCCAAATCTCGCAGTTTTTTCTGTGAGCGCTTAATTTGGGTACCATCTAAGAGGACATATAGCCATTTTTCATGGGATTCGACGGTTATTGACTGATAGATTAACAGAAAGGGACATTGGTTTAATGTGACATAAACTGTCTGATTTCCATGATCTTCCCAAGTGTCAAATAGTTCTTTTAATGAATCCTGAATGGGTTCTTCTTTGAATAGACTAGAGAAAACCTGATTTTTATATTCGATTCTGCCATCTGAACTTGCAAGAATGATTGGAAATGGAAAGAACTCCAAGAAGGCTTGTACTTGGTTCATCAGCAATCTCCTCTTCTGATCTTTTATAGTCAAATTATCGTACAGCTTGCCGGGAAAGGGAACTTCTAATCTGAAGGTCCTATGAATGTACAATAATGTGGTTAATTATTCCGCGGATCTCAAAAATATTTGAAAATACATAATTCACAAACATTTCTACCATCGTACCTAGCAATGATCTTTACGTCAATATTTGTTTAATAATTTGCATGATACTGTTTTCCATCTTATCTGTTATTCTTAAAGGCTGTTTTCGCATATATTGTTGTTTTATGCCTTCGAAGTTTGACCGTTGATTTCCGCTGCGGGCACTTGCTTTCCGCGGGGAGGGACGGGAGCCTCCTCGGCGCTACCGCCTGCGGGGTCTCCCGCTTCCCTCCATTCCCGCAGGACATTGAATTAACATCCTTGAATGAACACCGCACGACAAAATGCGTATGCATTTTGGAGGAGTCAAGCGCCCTCCGCTCCAATCAACTCAGATAGTTAAATTAAAATCAGACTAATAATGCAACAAACTTTACGAAAACAGCCTTCTTAAAAGAATGATTGACGCTTTTCCCTATCTTAATTGCTTAATAATCAAGTATCATGCCAAAAAAAATAACTTCTTTCCAGTACAATCCATGTAGCGATTGCATGAAAAGAAGTTATTGTAAAGGCAAAAACAATATCGATTTTACAACATTCAGAATTCTAATATTTTTTTATTATCTTGAATACTTGACATAACTCAGTGGAACTAAACAGTTTCCTTAACCCTATTCGAGAGTTTTCTAGCCACCCCGCTCGAGATAGCTGCCTCCGAAAC
Source organism: Cytobacillus depressus (assembly GCF_008923245.1). Lineage (GTDB taxonomy): Bacteria > Bacillota > Bacilli > Bacillales > Cytobacillaceae > Cytobacillus > Cytobacillus depressus. The sequence continues at coordinate 289,762 of NZ_WBOS01000004.1, read as the reverse complement.
AGCCTGAGCTACTTGCGGAGCCACGCGCTTATCAAAAGGTTGAGGAATAATATAATCCTCGGACAGTTCGCTTGAATCAATAATGTCAGCAATCGCATGGACGGCTGCGAGTTTCATCTCATCATTGATCTCCGATGCTAAAACGTCCAGTGCTCCTCTGAAAATACCTGGGAATGCAAGCACATTATTGACCTGATTCGGATAATCGGAACGACCCGTACCAATCACTCTTGCCCCCGCCGCCTTCGCTTTCGATGGCAAGATTTCCGGATCCGGATTAGCCATGGCAAAAATGACGGGATCTATGTTCATGGATTGTATCATTTCTTTGGATAGGGCATCGGCGACTGAAACACCGATGAATACATCGCTTCCGCAGATTACCTCGCCAAGCGTTCCCTTTATTCTTTCCTTATTGGTTAACGCAGCGATTTCCTCCTTGATCGGATTCATCCCGTTAGCGCGCCCCTCATAAATGGCACCCTTTGTATCACATAAGATGATATCCTTTACCCCCAATTGCAGCAACAGCTTCGTAATCGCAATCCCGGCAGAACCAGCTCCATTGATGACTACCCTTATTTCTTGAAAGCTTTTGCTGACCAGTTTCATGGCATTGATTAAGCCCGCTGCCGTAACAATCGCAGTGCCATGCTGATCGTCATGGAAAACAGGGATATTCAATTCTTCCTTTAATTTCTGTTCGATATAAAAGCATCCAGGGGCGGCAATATCCTCCAGATTGATGGCGCCAAAGGTCGGTTCGAGTCTTTTAACTGTTTCTACAATTTCTACTGGATCTACTGTTTTTAAACAGATAGGAACAGCATCAATTCCGGCAAACGATTTAAAAAGCGCGGCTTTTCCTTCCATAACGGGCATAGCTGCTTCAGGACCAATATTCCCTAAGCCTAAAACAGCTGTTCCATCGGTAACTACGGCTACTAGATTTCCTTTAACTGTATATTCATAAACCTTTTCTGGATCATTAAATATTTTTTTACAAGGTTCTGCTACTCCTGGCGAATAAGCTAAGCTTAAATCTTTGGCATTTTCGACCTGAACCTTTGTTTCTACACTCAATTTACCTTTGTATCGACTATGGAGTTGTAACGCCTCTTCTCTTAAACTATTCATTTCCTCTCCTACCTTTTCTACCTCATTTCTAGCACAATCAGTAAATCCCTTGTCTCTATGGTATCATCCAGCTTCACCTTTACGTCTGTTACGGTAGCATCAAACGGTGCTTGTATGGTCGTTTCCATTTTCATCGCTTCCGTGACAATCAGATGTTCCCCTTTCTTCACCTGATCGCCCGGTTCTACCATGACTTTAAGCACTTTCCCCGGCATGGAGGCTCCAATTTGGCAGACATCCGTAGAATCTGCTTTGGGGCGGGAAATATTTTCGACTTTGGCCGCGCGATCACGAATTTCCACTTCCCTCGGTTGACCATTTAGTTCAAAGTAAATCGTCTTGGTTCCATCTTCAGCCAATGGCCCTACTGCAACAAGCTTTACAATGAGCGTTTTCCCTTGTTCAATATCTACCTTGATATCTTCACCTGGTCGTAATCCGTAAAAGAAAGTAGGCGTATCCAGGCAGGAAATACTTCCATAGCTCTCCGCAATCTTTTCTTTATCCAGAAATACTTGCGGATACATTACAAATGACATCACATCAAACTCATTCACAGTCCGCCCCAGATTATCTTCTAAATCTCGTTTCACTTCCGCAAAATCAACCGGCGGCAGCTGCTGGCCCGGTCGGCAAGTGAGGTAATCCCGGTTTTTCAAGATAAGATTTCGTAGTTTTTCGGGGAATCCACCTGGTGGCTGCCCTAGATAGCCTTGGAAAAACTGGATGACGGATTCCGGAAAATCCAACCATTCTCCCCGCTGGTAAATGTTTTCTTCTGTCAAATCGTTTTGAACCATAAACAAAGCCATATCCCCTACTACTTTGGATGAGGGTGTTACCTTGACAATATCGCCAAACATTAAGTTGACGGACGCATATGCCTTTTTGACCTCTTCCCAACGGTCGGCCAGTCCTACCGCTTTGGCCTGCTGATGAAGATTCGTATATTGGCCCCCAGGCATCTCATGAAGGTAAATCTCCGAGCTTGGAGCCTTCATGCCACTTTCGAAGATCTCATAGTAATTGCGTGTATCCTCCCAATAGTCAGATAATTTTTGCTGTGCTTCAAGATCAATCCCTGTTTCGCGTTCCATCCCAACTAGAGCAGCTGCGAGTCCATTCAAGCTCGGCTGTGAGGTGAGTCCCGACATGGAGCTGAGAGCGGTGTCAACAATATCAACTCCCGCTTCATAGGCTTTAAGCAAAGTCGCCATCTGGTTTCCGCTCGTATCATGAGTGTGAAGATGGATAGGTATTCCAACTTCTTCCTTTAGTGTTTTAACTAGTCGATAGGCGGAAAACGGTTTAAGCAGACCAGCCATATCCTTGATGGCAAGGATATGGGCACCCGATTTTTCCAATTCCTTTGCCAAATCGACATAATACTGTAAGGTATACTTGTCCCGTTTGGGGTCATCTATATTTCCGGTATAGCAAATGGCTGCTTCCGCCACTTTCCCTGATTCCCGCACAGCATTTATCGCATCACGCATTCCCGGTACCCAATTTAGGCTATCAAAAATCCTAAAGATATCAATTCCGCTTTCCGCTGCCATCCGAACAAATTTATGGATGACATTATCAGGATAATTCGTGTAGCCTACGGCATTGGCACCACGGAATAGCATTTGGAACAAGATATTTGGAATTTTTTCACGGAGCAAACGCAAACGCTCCCACGGATCTTCACTAAGAAAACGCATGCTCGTATCAAAAGTGGCTCCTCCCCACATTTCTAATGAGAATAAATCCGCACCCAGCTTGCTAGTAGCTTCAGATATGTTGAGCAGGTCAATAGTTCTAACTCTTGTTGCAAACAAAGATTGATGGGCATCCCGGAATGTAGTATCGGTAACAAGCATTCGAGGGCTTGATTTAATCCAATCGATGAGCCCTTCCACACCCCGCTCATCCAAGATTTGCTTTGTTCCTGCTGGATATTCCTGCTTGGCAGATGTGATGGGAATTCGAGGTGCCACGAAGATTGGCTTCTTGCCCTTCGGTACCCCAGGATGCCCATTGATGATGGTCTCCCCAAGATAGGTAAGCAGCTTTGTCCCGCGGTCTCTAAGTTCCGGGAATTCGAACAAATCAGGAGTACACTCGATAAACATCGTATCATATTGCCCATTCAAGAAATCTTGATGCTGTACGACATTTTCAAGAAACGGGAGATTGGTTTTTACTCCCCGAATCCGGAACTCCCGAAGTGTACGGTGCATTTTCTTCGCTGCCTGGCTATATGTCTTCGCCCAGGAAGAAACTTTAACCAGTAAAGAGTCATAGTGCGGCGAGATAATCGCTCCAGGATATCCATTGCCCGTATCCAGTCGAATCCCAAATCCACCACCGGAACGATAGGCCAATAATCTCCCGGTATCAGGCAGAAAATTTCGTGCAGGATCTTCAGTTGTTACCCTGCATTGGATCGCGACGCCGTTTGGGATAATTTCGTGTTGACCGTCAATGCCAATTTCCGGATCGCTAAGGGCGTTACCCTCTGCGATGCGAATTTGCGTTTGAACAATGTCAATTCCCGTAATCAATTCGGTGATCGTGTGTTCCACTTGGACACGGGGATTGACCTCTATAAAATAAAATTGATGTTCAGGTGTTACTAAAAACTCTACGGTTCCAGCATTACAGTAACCCGCTTCTTTCATAAGCTGAATTGCGGCATTGCATATGCTATTCCTTAACTCTTCTGGAAGAGATACGCTAGGTGCGACCTCCACCAATTTTTGGTGCCTTCTTTGAACCGAACAATCCCGTTCAAATAGATGTACGGTATTTCCATATTGATCGGCAATAATCTGTACCTCTATGTGCTTTGGACGTTCCAGATACTTCTCTATATAAACTGCGGTATTGCCAAATGCGGACTTCGCTTCTGAACGGGCACGATCGAGTGCATCTTCAAGTTCATCCGAACTTCGGACAATTCTCATCCCGCGGCCGCCACCACCTAAGGCCGCCTTAATGATAAGCGGATATCCCTGCTCCCTTGCAAACTGCATAGCTTCTTGGAGGCTCTGAATTGGTTCGATTGTCCCTGGAATAACCGGAGTTCCAGCCTTAATGGCCATGGCTCTTGCTTCAATCTTATCCCCAAACATATGGATATGATCGGGAGTTGGACCGATAAAAATGATCCCCTCCTCCTGGCATCTCCGTGCGAATTGCGCATTCTCAGCTAAAAAGCCGTATCCAGGGTGAATGGCATCAACTTGGTACCGCTTGGCTACTTCAAGGATTTTCTCTATATCCAAGTAAGCTTCGATTGGGCCCTTCCCTTCGCCTATCAGATAAGCCTCATCCGCTTTAAAACGGTGAAGTGAAGCTTGATCCTGTTCAGAGTAAACAGCAACTGTACGAATCCCGAGCTCCGTACAGGCTTGAAAGATACGGATTGCAATTTCTCCCCGGTTGGCTACTAATACTTTATTAAATCGCTTAACCTGCCTATCCATATTTGCCTTCTCCTCTACATTTAATTTTTCTTTTACTCTAAGTTTTCCGTTAAAAATAGATTCTGATCTCTTCATCTCAGGCGAATATGTGAATACTGTACTGCATGGAAGACAAGTCCGGTAAATGAAGGATTTCATTTTTATTTGCCTTTTATCACGAATCCTTCATTTCATGTCATGCTACTCATATATCCGCGCTGTTACTTTTTTTAGTAGCAATTTCCGTGCCAAATCACAAAAATAGGAATGACACACCTTTTTTGCAAATGATGAATAGTTTCGATTAATAATTGAATTGTTTCTTCTATATTTCAATAAATCCTTGAGTTATTTATGACTTAGAATTCAACTTTGAATCATTTATTAAAAATTCAGATGATTCATTATGGTTGAATCTCTCTCAAAATCATTTAACGGTTTTAACAAACCAAGGATTTCTCCTATGATTTCAGTTATATCCATGGTTTTGACTCGCTCCTTTTCCTCTTTTGTCTTCGTTCCATCACTCATCATCGTTAACAAAAATGGGACATGTTAAGGCCAGGTATTATTCATGAATGTAAAACTTTTTAAATGCCATTCCCAAAACTTAGGAATCGACTCTTTTTGAATTCGTTAAACAAAACAGATTCATAACTTGTGAGCTATGAAGACTAAAATAAAAAAAGCCATCTCTTTTTAGGGACGACTTCAAAGATCTTCTTCAAGAAACGCACATGAGCCCCAAAATCTAGAGCCCATCCGTCAAGAACTGCTAGAAGTGACGTTGCAGATGGAACTCGAACTAGAAACTCCAATTTGTCGTAGTTCCAGCACCATAGATTAGGAGAGACACCAAAGAATTGGGTGATTGGGAGAAAGTGTGATAGAGAAGAAATATTAGTTAAAATGATAAATGGAGCCATACTTCAGGCTCCATTTTTAGATATTAAACTTTTTTTCCTATCCAATGAGCAAGTAAAGCAATAGGAATGATTAAAAAGACAAATGGCAAGCATGCAAAAAAAATTTTCCATGTTAGAACTTCATTTAATAATAATGCTTTATATAAAACCAAACTGTATGGGATTATGATAATCATTGATGTCAATAAACCAGGAGTAATGGAACGAAGAAATATTGACTGGCCAATATGAATAAAGGAATGCAGAAAAAAAGTCAATGTGATAATTGTAAAAATATGAATATTACCAAGTGATCCTTGAATCACAAATTGGTTTGCCATAATTGTTGAACTAGCTACGAATAAGAATATTACTAAAACTGCTACTGCAAATTGTGCTGTCGTCATGGAAAATTGTTTGATTACCCTATCAGCAATTTTTCTTGGTAATCTTTCATAAATGACATCTGAGTTTTGTTTCATCCACTTTTCAACCATAATAATTTCTTCAAAATCATGAAGGATAAACATAATCGGAAATAACCAGATGAGTGTTTGAACATCAAGCCATTGTTCCATAATCTCCACCCTTGTGAATCTTTCTTATTTTATTTACTTTTTGATTTGTACTCCTTCTTCAACTAAATACTAATGTTAACTTAGATATTATTCGCGATCTCCTCTACAATTCTAACATAAATATCCAATTATTAAATGACTATAAAGATATTAGTTTATAATTATGAATTATTCGCTTTCAGCACTTTTACTCGGCAATCTGTCCCTATACATAAAAACCGGCGCCAATTTTTATTCTAGAATTGCGCCCTTTTGCTGAATAAGAAATTTACGAATTATTAATTCTTTTCCAACTAAAGAATCCAATAATCCCTCCGATAACGATAACGATAACAATAACAAATGTACGAAACAAAAATGTCATATTACTATTGTCCGAAGCTGAGTCTATTTGTTTAGTTGGAGGCTTTCCGTCCCCAAGGTATCCTAAATCCTCTTTTGCTGAAGCTAATTCAACCGTTCTATCGCACAATAAAGTTACCAATTGTTTCTTTCCGTATATATCAGAATCACGTCCATAAACTAGGTAATCTTCACCTTTTTTAAATTCGATACCGCAGTCACCGCCACCTAGACCTGTGGTGATTTGTATTTGAGATTCCTTAACTCCTTTCCAAGTTTGTGAAACCTCAAAGATGACATCCTTTGTAACATATCCATTTAAAGAACGTTTATTTTTTACACTTAGAACCTTACCACTGAAAACTACCTTCGAATGTGAAAGTTCTGATTTAACACTAACAGGTTCAGCACAAGAACAAGCGTAAGTAGATGTAGGTATATAAAAAACGGCTACACAAGTACAGATACTTAATAACAGTAACCAAGTGGTAGCCTTACGACTAATTGATTGTCTATTTTCCAATTCAATTCCACCTTCTACTCTTTTATAGAAATTGACGGGTTAGGAACATAATAAGTTGCTAAAAAGTTTTGCCATTAATTAAAATACTATTTCCTACATGAACAAATCTGCTCTTGATTAGATAAAAATAAGCGATCAAAATTGTTGAAATATCGCTCCCTTTGTTGAAATTTTAACTTTGTCTACTTTTTAACTTTCAAACGGTACGTTCGTTCCTACCCTGCTTTGAACAATAACTACGTTTCCTATTTCTTTGGATATTTCTTTATCAATCTGGATTACAAATGTTCTCGGTGTTGCATCAGAGTTGCAAGCACCTCCTGGCTCTTTCAAGGGTAGTGTCATAGTTTTGTTGTCAGAGCTTAATTCAACATTGTTTATCTTGTAGGGACAACTCCCAGACTCATGGACTCCAACAAAAAAAGTGGCTTTCTTGTTAAAGTCAACGTTAGGTATTTCATTTTCAAATCCATATAAATTCCACATATCCTCATATTCGGATTGATTTTCGACTTTTTTCACTAAATACTGAAAATGCGGTGTTTCTTTTCTTTCAAACGCAATATCATCAAAGTTGGAAGGCAAGTTTTTCTCACTTGCTATTAATTTAAATTCAATGGCCTGACCACCTTCATCAGACAAATTTGTGGTGTTTTTGTCATTTGTATCGCACCCCATCAATGAGGCGATTACTAAAAATGCGATTACAAAAAGAAAAATCCTTTTCACTGATTACCCTCCTGTTCCAAACACTTTGTGATATTAGACTGGTCGAGTTCATAATAAGTTTCAGTTTTATTCCGTAAACTGGCCCTTTTCATGAAGAAAGACGCTTTCCTTTTTTCAGAAAAGCGCCCTTTAACAGAAGACTTGATTTCAAGAGAATCTTATATGAAATTATTATTTTCTTCCTCTATTGCCCTTCTTTTACGGAAGGATATTTCAAAGAATCTAATTGAACTAACGCCCTCGTTATTTTAAGTACAATACTTCACAAAGTAATGAATAATACTTTTCAAAAAATACTGTAACAATTCTTCTCTCACAGTTGAAGGTTTTATGGCTTTCTTTATAACTACCTCAACAAATTGTTGTTTCGTTAAACGGAGCATGGGATTCCTATTATGTAAGTCACCAACTATTTTCCACAAGTTACCTTTCATTTTTCCTCCACTTACTGGAATTTTGCAGACTTGAAAGGAATTTCATCATACAATTTGTTTAGAAAGTCAATGAGAGAAGGAAATTAAAAGAACATTTATTGACAGTCATCGAGAGCTGAAACGATTATACTTTTAGGTGAAAAGAGGTGTCTGAAATTTGAAACTTTCCCTTAATATTGACAAAGCACTTAAAGAAACGAGAGTTACCATCGAAGGGCCTGAGTTGGATGAAAATATACAGGAACTCATTGACTTCATCTATGAAAGGGAGCAACAATTCCTGATTGGAAAAAAGGGAGAAATGCAACATATTCTCAAACCGGATGACATCCACTATTTTCATACTGAAAACGATCATATTATCGCCGTAACGGAAACAGATTCTTTTATTTTAAAAGAGAAATTATATGAGCTCGAGGCCATGCTCCCTTCTAAAAAATTTATCCGCCTATCTAAATCGGTTATCGCCAATTTGAATCAATTGAGCCGTTTTGAAGCATCATTCAATGGTACACTCTGCGTTTACTTCAAATCAGGAAAGAAAGAATATGTCTCTCGTACCTATGTCCCTGCGATTAAAGAAGCTCTAAAATTGAATAGGAGGAAAGTAAAATGAAAACATTTATTATCCGTAGTTTTATCGGTATTTTCTTCGGAGGCTTTATTGCGGTTTTAATCACCAATTTGAATATCCTTTTCGGTGGCTTCGAAATGATAGATGGGCCATTATTTTTAAAAAACTCCATAGGTTCTATTCTCTGCGGCTGGTTTTTTACTGTCAGTCCTATGTACTTTGAAAACAGGAATTTGAAACTTTCTCAACAGACCATTCTTCATTTTTTAACCGTCATGATCCTATACCTCATCTTGGCACTCGCGATCGGATGGATCCCATTTAATATCATAAATATTTTGTTAACACTCTTAATTTCCATTGTCGTCTATACGATCTTTTGGGTTGCATTTTATCTTTACTTCAAAAATCAAGCACGGAAATTAAATGATGATTTAAAGAAACTATGAGAATTGATATTTATGAGGTACTGGGATTGCTTATACTCTTTATGGCGGATATGAGATAAAGAATGAGAAGTTTATACAAAGTTTAATTGGTCATGAAAAGAATGAAACGACTCACATTTATGCTCAGTTAAGTGGTAAGCATAGAAAAGACTTTTACCAGAAGTACTTTTAGTTATTAAAAGAGCAGCTCCTAAAATGAACCGCCCCCCAAATGTTAGACACGAATCTAACATTTGGGGGGCAGTTCATTTTCAAGGAAAGCGCCCGATTGTGGAAGATCATTTATGTTAGCTTATTGAAGATAAGCACCCTTTTATTGAACAATTGGTTAAAATTTTTTTGTTGAAAATTTATAAAAGACAGGGGTTCTCCAGGATAATCCTAAGTATAAATAATATTGTAAGTCGGTTTGATAACTCCGCTAGAGTACTGTTTCATGTCCACTAACTTTAAGTTAAGACGTGGCTTTACGCTTCCGAATAGAGAAATACCTTCACCGACTATAATTGGATTAACCTTCAGCACTAATTGATCAATGAGTTTATGTTTAATCAACGATCCAGCTAATTCTCCACCTCCACATAACCAAATTTTACCTTTCGCTTGCTGTTTGAGATTCTTAATAAATCCTATAGCATCACCTTTGATAAGTTCGACCTCTTCGTTTGACTCAAACTGCATGGAGTTTGAAAATATGTAATGTTTTATGCCCTTATAGCCAGGTTCACCTGGTTTAGCACCGAATTGAAATCCAAACTCATATGTTTTTCCACCCATCAATACGGCATCGTATTGTTGAATATCTGATAAAAAGTCTGGGACATGGTCCCCATCAAATAAAAAGCTAGAATTATTAATATTTCCATCTAACATACCTTGATCCGCAATAAAGTTATCTAGTGAAACTGCAACATGATAAATCAATTCAGCCATTCAGTCATCCCTCCAAGAAAATGAGTTATCTAAATTAATTCTATAAAACCGGTTTCATTTCCTTTTCTTATTAATCAACCTGTCCCGTTAACTCAATAAGCTTTATTCCATTAAATGGCCCTTTTCATGAAGAAAGACGCTTTCCTTATTTTTCAGAAAAGCGCCCGATTGTTGAACAAAGGCACAACCATACTCTCCATCTTACCTGCCCCTTTAGTTCAATAAAACGAGGGATTATCCCATGTTGGATCAACGCCCTCTTATGTTGTAGAGATATTTTACTGCAATAGATCAGCAAAATTAAAACGCTCAAACCATTGGTATATAAAGGTTTTCCACAGTTTCCCCCGACATGTTTCTAATATATCTAGAAAAAAAGTAGAACGGCTGCTATGAATCTTTGTAGATTTTGATATATCCCTCTTAGTAGATTCACTAAATACAAAAAGCACCCCAGAATACTATTTCTGAAGTGCTCTTTTACTATTTGTCAATAGGTACAAATTCAATTTGATTAACAGTGAATTCATTCTTTGCACTATCGAATTTGTATATGATATTGAAATCAGCCACATACGTTGGGGACACTCCGATAGATCCAGGGACGTATAATTTTATTCTTTTATTCTCCAATGTATACAAAACTACGCCGCCGAAAGCAAGTTTATCCTGATTTAAATCCGGTGCTGGATCGAAATCATAATCAAATTTAGATTCTTTTCCTTGCACTTTAACTTTAATTGTTAAGCCTTCCCCGCTTTTAGTAACATTCGTTTCAACATGTTCTGCAAGAATTCCCTCAAAGTTTTGCACTTTTATTTCTGAGAGATCCTTACTGTTCAGCACATGTAATTCATCAGTACTTAAGCCAGTGCCTTTTCCTTTGTTAAGAATAATAATCGCTTCTTCATCCCCATCACCTGTAACATCAGTAAAGAAAACTCGAGGTTTAGATTCTTCAAGTTTTGGGAAACTCCAGCTAAACTCTTTCTTAACATTATTCACTTCTACAGTTACACCCTGGTATTCATCATTAGTATCCTTAACAGGTATAAGATTCACTTCATTATTTTTTGAAGACCATGTAATAGTTTTGTCTGTCTCTTGTTCCGGTTGCTCTAACCACTCTTCAATTTTTGATTTCATTTCACTTTTTAAATCTTCAATGTTCCCAGCATTTTGGATCGCAATATCCACATATTTTTCTGGGAACACGCTCTTTAAGGAAGAAACATATTCACTTCCATCATTAGGCACCATGAAATCAACTACTTCATAATCTTTGGACATTTTCATCAATTTTATAGCCATTGGTAAGGATACACCCGTGACTGTCTCACTTCCGGTTATTTTGTTGAAACTATTATAATACGACCATAAATATACTGTTATCGTATCGTTTACTTCCATAGTTCCGTAGATCTTATGCACTTCGAATTGTATATCTGTTTGTTGATAATCAGACATTTGGTGTTTAGCAATAATATAATCAGAAATGATTTGATGCATGTGTTCAGTTACTTTTTCATCCCCATCAACTAATAGTTCATTTTCTTCAATGGGTTTATTTTCGAAAATTGTTTGATAATCATCTACGACAAATTTCTTGTTTTCTCGTTTAAAAGTAAGAGTTTCCTTTGTATGATAAAAGCTAGGGATACTTGTTTGTGTCTTATATGTGATAACAGCGTTCATACCATCAATTTCAATTTCATAATCAACCACCCATGGACTTGATTCACCGATATTATAATTCCAGTTTTCCCCACTTCTAATTATTTGTTCTTGTACAAATTTTTCTTTCGCTTTCTCAGACATCATTTCATAACGAGGTTTTCCATCTCTTGTTTTGAGTGCATTTGCCCAAACGGTAGAAAGCTCTTTAATTTTTTGTTTATCCTCAACCGATCCCACTTCTGTCTCAGCATTACTTGAACTCCCATTCAGACCTTTTTGGAATATATCGATATTTTGCGAGGATAATAACAAAAGTGTAACGATAGCCATGGCGGTTATTCCAGAAACCGGGATTGTTAATTTTTTTAGAAAATCTTTAAGACCTTTCGATTTTGCTTGTTTCTCCATTTTTTTTATTTCTTCCTGTAAAATAGATTCAATTTTTAATTCTGTTTCTTGATTTAGCTGATAATCTTTGGGAAATGAATTTAATCTATCCGATAATTTTTTATTCATTAGTAAAGCCTCCTAACTTTTTCTCAAGAGCTTTTAATGCTCGGTGGTATGTGACATTTACCTTATTTTCACTCCAATGTAGGATAGCCGCAGTTTCTTTAACACTGAGTTCTTTTATCCCTTTTAAAATTAGAACGTCACGGTAATTTTGCTTTAAAGTTTGGATTACTAGATAGATTTCCTTATTTGTTTCATTTAACCGATAGATTTCTTCTGGAGATTCAATATGGCTTTGTTCATAAAAATTTGATAGCTTTTGTTGCTTATCTTTTTCCTTCTTTTGTTTTCTCATTTCATCAATTGCAATATTTCGTGCGATGCTAAAAAGCCATGTTTTAGGGTTAGACAGCTCGTTGAATGTATTCAAACGTCTTAAAGCTCTTATAAAGGTTTCTTGAACCATGTCTTCCACGTCAGTCCTCCCTGTGTAATAGATAAGAAAATTTAAAATATCATTACTATACTCATGAAACCAATCAATGATTATGTCGTTATCTGCCAAAACTCTTTCCTCCTGAATTATGAATATCTGTAAATGAGACGAAAGTTTTTTGTTAAAATTACAGTTTATAAAAATTCTTTTTCACGTTTTTTGGAATAGTTATTCTTCAAGCAAAAAACATCCTAAATCTAATCAAATTATCAAATGTATATACAATATATTCCATAATATGGCCCGACTGTGAGACAAGAAAAAATCCTGCATATAACACAGGATTTTTAATCAATCTTTATTTTAAATAACCGAACTTTTAAAACTTATCACGACCTAAATTTAAAAAGTATAGATAAATTAAAGGACATAACATATTTTATATGACTAATATGTTATGTCCTTTCTCATACAACTAATTGGCAGTTAATTGAATAAGAAAGAGACACCTCGCGCTCGTTAGTTGAATAACTACGGTTTACCTATTACAGGATATACATAGTTAATATCCTCTAATTCTTTAATTAAATCTTCTAAATATGATTGATTTGATACAAATTCAAAGTTAAGTACAGCACCACTTCCTGCTGGATAGCAAGTCTCTCCAGACCAATTTATATGACCTAGCTTATTCATCTTACATTCAAAATGTATAAAACTATCTAAGTTTTTCAATATAGCTTTTCCTGATAATTGCCTATTCATTAACTTCAAGTCATTTACAAAATCTCTAATGTCATCTGTCCTTAAACTAGCATTAAAATCAACATGATGGAAATTGGGTTATTTCAAATGTAAAGGTTGAAATTCCAGGATATTCTACCCCTTTTTCCTTACATTCACTTCTACATACCATTGGAAATTCCTTTCGCCTTCTTATTGAAACAACTGTTTAATAGAAAATAAAATTAAAAATGTTTATCAAAATTGGTTCTATCCCTTTGGACAAATAAAACAGATCATTCACCATATGGAAAACATAAAAAAACAACTAAACATTTTTACTGTTTAGCTGTTTCTTATTTTATATTCGATTATTCCTTAAAGATGGCAGTTCTGGTTCATCTGAAGGTTGGGCTTTAGCTTCAATTTCAAGCTCTTCAATCTTCCGTTCTGCCAAATGGATATATTAGATGGCTGCACTAGCTTGTATACGAACGTGACCCCAAATCATAATGATCAAGCGGCTTAATTTACAGGGGTCAAGGCATCATGGTCCTTTTTGTATTTAAAGCTTACTGCAAAAACGATTCCTAGAACAATTGTATAGGCTGCAAAAACTAACCAGATATGCTGCCAGTCTTTTACACCGTCAACAGTTAAATAATCCACTATTTTTCCACTTATAACAGCACCTAAATAGGCACCGATTCCGTTCACCATTGTCATAAATAAGCCTTGTGCACTCCCTCGAATTCGACGATCCACTTCTTTTTCCACAAAAATCGATCCGGAGATATTAAAGAAATCAAATGCTGCACCATACACAATCATAGATAATAGTAATAAGATGAACCCTCCGCCGGATGGGTCACCATAGGCCAATAAAGCAAACCGCAATGTCCAGGCCACCATACTCAACAGCATGACCGTTTTAATCCCAAATTTGCGTAAGAACAGTGGTATGGCAATAATAAAGAAGACTTCTGAAATTTGTCCAATGGATAATAAAATGGCCGGATATTTAACAGCAAGGCTGTCTTTAAAGTCAGGATTTAACGCAAAATCATGCAGGAATGGGTCAGCAAATGCAAGGTTAATTTGCAGTGCAGCACCAATCAGCATAGAAAAAATAAAGAAGATGGCCATTTTCTTTTGTTTAAACAGTACAAAGGCATCCAGTCCTAAAAGACTGATAACTGACTGGTCCTTCTTGACATTTGATGTTGGACAATCAGGCAGTGCAAATGAAAATAGTACAAGTAAAATGGTAGCCCCCGCTGCAATGTATAGCTGGATATTGCTTAGCTCAAATCCGCCAAGACTAACGGCCCACATAGCAAGAATAAAACTAATGGTTCCATAAACACGAACAGATGGGAAGGCTTTTGTGGTATCGAGTCCCTCTTTTTCTAAACCAAAATAGGAAATGGTATACGATAATGAAATCGTAGGCATGTAAACCATAGAATTAACAAGCATCACCCAAAACATAAGGGTTGGGTCTGAAGTCTGTGCAGCGATAAATAAGCAAATCGCCCCTAGAAAATGACAAATCCCATATAATCTATTTGCTTTTATAAAGCGATCAGCAATAATCCCTACAAGACTTGGCATAATGAGAGAAGCAAGTCCAATTGAGCTATAAACGACTCCAACTTCTGAGCCAGAGAAATGTAAAGTTTTAATCATATACGAACCAAGCGTAACAAGCCAACATCCCCAAATGAAAAACTGGAGAAAAATCATTATTTTAAGCCGAGATTTGATTGTCATTGTTTCCTCCTGCTGAACTTAGACTTTTTCCTCGTTGAACTTTCGAAAAACGTCATATTTTGTTCCACACTAAGAGCCATCGAAATTTGCTTGACGTGCCGCTTCGTATGATTGCTTATATAAACACCTTGAAATAAATAAATTATTAAAATATAAAAAACGCTCCGATTACTACCGGAGCGTTGACTAGGGCATGTGTAAGAGTTGAGCTTTCTTCCACTTAACACTTACCTCGTAGTCAAGCCCTTTACGGTGGCTTGGTAGAAACTCTTGGGCCATATCCCCAATATTATACGACGTAATTCGACATTTAATTCGTATTTATAATAGCAATAATTTAGGGTTCTTTCAACCAAATCACGAATATTTCCATATTGTTCCATAGAAATCATTCGTTTTATTAAGCGTTTGCAATGTTATTCTCCCTTTTCTTCTTTACACTTTTGCAATGTGGCTGAAAGACCCAAATTCCTCAATTAAGCACCAAAAGGTTGGTCAGCCATTAATCTTCACTATCTTACCTTAAAAAATCGTTCCCACATTAATACTACGACACCAGTAAAGATAACCCCAAGAAAGAAAAAGAGTATAAACATTAAAGTTAATAAAGAAGCACTTTTTGAAAATGGTTCAATGTTTGTCCGAACAACGTAATAATTTGTTGCAATCTTACTACTTACTAACATTAGGATCACCATCCCAACAACACAACCACCTATAAAGGTTTTCACACACACACCTTCCTTGCTTCAGAATTGCGCCCTATTCTAGAAGAATCATTATAGTGTTTTATAATTTCACCTATGAAAGTGTCAGCTTCTAGGTGATTGAGTTTTCCATGGATAGAACGTTAGGTTTAGCAATATCCATTGGAATATAGTAAGGAATACCCCAATTTGATCAAGTATTTTGTAATTATCAAAAAATCTTAGGAAAATGAATTGTAATGGCAAAAGGCAGAAAAAGAGAATCAATAGATTGCGATTTAACCTTTTCCATGAAGGCGAATGAGGAGAATGCTTCGACCTCATATCACGAAAAATCCATACACAAGATAGAGACAAAAAAAGGATATCTAAAGGAAAAATTACTTTTCCTGGGGACAAATCTAATCCTAAAGTATCTCCTTTAATATGGACAGTTTCTAAAGAGAAGAACCATGATCCTGATTCAATCACTAAAATCATAGACCATGTTAATAATAACCAACGAAATAGCTTGTGATTGTCTCTCCATCCCAAAATAACTACCGTGGTCATTAGGGCAGTAAATATTAATAAAAGCCAATACTGCCCACCTACTCCTGTTCCACCTATCCCCAACCAACCTGACCACGAATAAGATGGTCCATCGAATAAGCCTCTTATTGTGGGCAACCAGTATGTAAACCCACTGAGCATCACATATATTAGTATTAAGTGTAATAGCTTATCTGGTTTCCGCTCCATAACAAATCACCTCGAATGAATTTATTAATAAATATATTCAGCACAAGATGTTCGTAAGACATAAGCATATTACATATTACTTAACATAAATATCTAGGTCTGGCCCGTTTGTTCAATAAGCACAGTGTGAAAAAAATCTTTATAAATATTAATTGTCATACATTTTCTCTTGAGAAATTATTGATAAAGATTAATATTTATACTGCCGAAACATACATGAGTAAATTGCCAGAAACATCTTACCTCCTCATTATAGGAATCCCCGTTTTAATCTAACACTATAAAACCTCATCGCCTTTAAACTGCCTTCCATCTCAAAATCGCCTTTTTCTATCAACTTTCTTAACCGATACTCGAGGAATTCATCCCCAACATATTGGTCTAAATGCCCTAACACTTCACCAATTAATCTTGCAGATTTCATAAAATCTCCTGGTTCATGTTCATGTTCGCGCTCAGCCTGAAGTTTTTTCGCCATTTTGATCATATATTGGTCATAATGATCCTCTTTGACACTCTTTATCCTTCCTTTGCTCCAAATACGTAATGTTTCCTGACTTTCAGCAAGAGCCAACCATTCTTCTTCTAGTTGCTTCCTTTTAAGTGTTGACAAGGTCGAAGTTAATTTACTTTGCTCATAGATGACCTGGAGTTTTTCAGGAGATAATTCTCCTGACTGTAGGACAGTGTATTCGATATTTGGTCGTTTACAGTGCTCCGCATACATCTTTGTTGTGTTCACCACTTTAATGTCATTTGTTTTGTTTTTTAATAAGTGCAGAACATAACGAAGCCCAGTCTGTTCATGGGCATTATCGGCCACCCATAAAGTAATTGGGACATCCTTTGGAATTGAATATATTTGATTAATTGCCTTATAGAATTTTTGTTGAAAATCTGGAAAATCATCATTTTCGTCATTCAAAGCTATTTTCGTCCATTTTAATCTAGCTTCTTGCCCTGACTTTTCATGCAGCTTCCGGACCGGACCAATCGAAAACATATCTCTAAAAGATATAATCTGTTCTAATTTGTACTTGCCTAATTCCTTTAAAGCCACTCTTAAACTTCCTGCTGGGTAATCCCCAAAAAGAATATGTATCATTTGAAAATTCCGCAATTCGTTCATATCTGACCGTTCTTTTGATAACTCCACACTTGTTGCATATATATTTTTTATGTCATTGACAAACTCGGACTCTGAATACTCCGTTTCTTCTATAAGGTTCAATCGCAATAAAACGTGAAATAGGATGGATTTTGCTTCCGCTGCCGGCAAATGTTCGAACACCTTTTTGAGTTCTTCTATTTTCGTTACACTGCTCATGAGCTTCCCCCTTCTATATTAAATAGAATTTTTATTGCTATAACATTTCCATTCCCTATATTATACTATTTTTACCAACTACTTCGAGGTGCTGTTATGTGGAATATATCAAAAGAAGCAAAAGAAAAATTTTTAAAATGCCATCTTCTTCCCATTCATGAATCCGACAACGACTGGGAAACTATATTAAGAGAAGCCAATGAGAATGGGGAAGATCTCATTACTCTTTTAAAAGAATCACTTGAAGAGGTAAAAGAAGAATTGTTAAAGATCTTACCCAGTCGCTTCATTCCTTATGTGGAAAATGGAACATTAAATCAGCCGTCATTACCAAAAACAGTGCGCGAAGATTATTTACAATGGATTCGAGAAGCAGCTAAGGAATTTGAACAGGTTTTAGATGCTGCATTTAACCATACGAAACAAGCTGTTACATTTTTATCACCAGCGGTTCAGAGTGTTTTTGCTGAAAGTTTACATGACTCAACCATTGAGCGAATTGAACGGGAAGGGGATTCGATTCATCTTTACATTAATACAGAAGGCGGATTTTCAACGAAATCCTATATTCATCTCCTAATTCAAAATGTCATTACTGAAGAAACAGATGTCCCCATACAAGTTGGGCAATGGTTCATTTACTATGAACTCCAGAAAACGGTGAATGGATTTGTGTTCCGCGTGTTATTCGATTGTCCTGATGCCGAATGGACGATTGCAATGAAGGAGATGGATGCCGAGTATTATTATCGTCCGCTTGCATTTGCGAGATTGAGAGATGAAGGAAAAATTGAAGAGACATCACTTGCGGAATATGTTGCGCAATTAAATCCAAGTTATCGATATTGGTTTATTTCACCGAATGTGACGTGTGCCATTAAATCATTTTCGGAAAATATAATACTAGAAAACGGAAAAATTGAATTTGCACAAAATGAATTCATTGTTACAGTAGGGAATGAACAATTTACGTATGAGTTAGATAAGTATCATCCTATAAAGTTCATTTACACGGACATATATGAAGATCCGTATGCTCATTTTTACGAGCCTGTGCCAATTGATGAAATCGAAGCAGCGGCGATAAGTGATAATTTAGAATTACAAGTACGCGCTTGGAATACAATGTATACCCAGCCGGCTGAACTCGCAGACATCATCAATCGTATTTTATGGGAAATAGAGATTACGGAAGAAAATGAAATGATGTTAAGTGTTTATACAAGGCATTTTTATAAAGAAGGGATATTGACAGAAGGAATTATAGAAAAGTATCATGCGCTAATTGATTAGCAATACCTTACTGATTAATTGTATGAATGGAAAACGAAATCGGTTTAATGAAAATCTTTCACAAAATTATAAGCAACATGCAAATTTATAGTTTCTAAGAAATAAAGTGAAACTTCATTCAGTGGGGGTTCTTCAAAGCACAGGACATGACGTTCTTAGTTGATCCTCAGCCCCCACCTATTGTTTTTATTTATATGCGTTGTTTGAATACGGGCTTACGCAGTAAAATACAGTTTACTATTATTGTCCAAGATCATTTTGACGCTTATGAGTCAAAATTTTTAAAAACATACATTAGGAAAATTAAATAAAACTTCCAAGTGCTTGTTGTATGCTCTAAAAATCAATTTTGTATTAACACTTCCTTGTACTTTCTTTGCAAACCCTGCCTGATTTGATCGATTTATTAACCTATCCCATTGTTTTTTAATTTGTTATAAAGAGTTGCGAGGGATATGCCTAGTGCTTGGGCAGCTTGTTTTTTTCCTTTTAAGGTATTACCATATAATTTTAATGCCTTATGAATATGAAGTCTCTCCATCTCAACAAGAGGAATAATTCCAGTTCTATTATTAGCGATATTTTTTGCAGGAATTTTCGCCGCAAAATGTTCCAGTCCTAATATTTCAGTGTCTGATGTTAAAACCGCATATTCTATGACATTTTCTAATTCTCTAACATTTCCGGGCCACGAATGTTCCGATAGCTTTTCAAAAGCTTTAGGTTCTATGCCCAATATCATTTTTCGAAATTTCTTATTATACTTTCTAATAAAAAAGTCCGTTAATTCCAATATATCTTCAACCCGTTCCTTTAAAGAAGGGATTCTTATGGTTATCACATTTATACGGTAGTAAAGATCTTCGCGAAATCTCCCCTTACTTACCATTTCTTTTAAATTGCGATTAGTCGCGGTAATAATTCGGACATCTACTTTAATTGTCTTAGAACCCCCAACTCGTCGTATTTCTCCTTCCTGTAGTACACGTAATAGTTTTGACTGTAGGAGTATAGGCATATCCCCTATTTCGTCCAAAAAAAGAGTCCCTCCATTAGCTAACTCAAAAATGCCGACTTTTTTATTACTCGCCCCAGTAAAGGAACCCTTCTCGTGTCCAAAAAATTCGCTCTCAAGTAAGTGTTCTGGAATAGCAGCACAATTCACTCGAAAGAATGGTTTATCAATCCGTAAACTTGATTCATGAATCGAATGAGCAAATAATTCTTTTCCTGTTCCATTTTCGCCTTCAATTAACACAGTTGAATCCATAGGTGCAACCTTTTTAGCAAGCTGAATCACGTTTTGGATCGAGGAACTACCCCCTATAATATCTGTGAATTTGTAATGTTCGGAATTCCTGTTATACATTTCATTAAGATAATGTGTTGTTTGATTTAACTTTTTTGCAAGATGAATAATTTGAGAGATATCTTTGATTAATATAATAGCTCCTATCATTTTATTATCAAAAAAAATAGGCGATCCATTAGCAACCACTTCTCTATTAATATCAGGAGCAGTGGTTAATCTATCATTAATTATTTTTCTTTCCCTTAATGTCCGTGCAAGAATACTTTTAGGGTTAACTTCATAAATATTTTTACTAATACGTGAATCTTTTTTTATACCAGTAATTTTCTCAAAACTTTCATTAACATACAAAATCTTTCCACTTTCGTCGGAAATTTCAACACCTTCAGGAATACATTCCAATAAAGCTTCTAGTAGCTTAGTTTCTTTACTTTTTTTGTAAAATAATATTAAATCTTTTGAAAGCCTTGAAGAGTCGGGATGAAAAATAGAGCTAATAGAATCTTCCTTAATTAATGATGATACCAAGTCTATATTATTCAAGTGATCACCTCGCATCTACAAAGGATTTTGCTTATTGGGAATAGAACAAACCCCTACACTATATATACCAATTCTATTCGTCAAATATATATTAATTCCTTTAATGTTTAATCCTATTTTCTTTAAAATATAATTTTTCAAACGAAACTCCTTGTTCAAACAAGTGGATGGTCTCTTGCTCAGAATACCCAATTTCGCAAAGTATTTCTTTGCTATGTTCACCTAGACGAGGTGCAAAATGTTCTATTAAAATGGGGGTTTTAGAGAATTGTACAGGAAAGTTAATGTTCCAAATATCTCCCTCTGAAGGGTGATTTACCTTTTCAAAGAAATTAATCTGTTGTAGGTGGGGATCAACTAACAAGTCTTCCGGCTTTAAAATAGGCATTACTGGAATATCTGCTTTTTCAAGTATATTTAACCACTCTCTTGTCTTTTTTGAAATCATGATCTCTTCAATCATCATATATAGTTCATCAGTATGCTTCGTTCTTGCCTCAATATCCTGAAAACGTTCGTCATGTATTAATTCAGTGTTACCAGATAGCGTAAAAAAATTAGACCACTGTTTATCACTATGAATAGTGACACTAATATATCCATCAGCCGTTTGATACGGTTTCCTATATTTTGAAATGACGCGTGGATAAAACGATGAGTCCAAAGGTGGATCGAATGTGAGTCCATACATATGTTCAATTAGAGTATAAGCAGACATCGTTTCGAACATCGGAACTTCGATATTTTGTCCTTCCCCACTTTTTTCCCTATGATAAAGTGCTGCCAAAATAGCGTTTAACATCATTAGACCCGTTGTTTTATCAGCCATAACTGTACCCATATATTGAGGAGAACCAGATAATTCAGTCTGTGCTGCGGCCAATCCAGATGCCCCTTGAATCATATCGTCATACGCTGGCTTATCCCCATAAGGGCCATTTTTACTAAATCCGTATGCACCACAATAAATTAAATTATTATTAACCGTTACTATTTCCTCATAAGAAATCCCTAGTTTTTGGATGGCTTTGGGACGCATAGTATGAACAAATATATCGGCAGTTTCAACAAGTTTAAATAATGCTTTCTTCCCTTCTTCTTTCTTTAAATTCAATACGATGCTCCGTTTGTTCCGGCCAAGATGTAAAAAAGTGCTGCTCATCCCAGTATGTCTTGCAGGACCGATAAAACGAGTAACATCTCCATCTATGCTTTCTACTTTAATAACATCCGCCCCCATATCACCTAATATTTGTGTACAATAGGGGCCCATAATAATTGATGTCAAATCTAAAACACGAAGACCTGATAAAGGACCTTTCATTTCTTGCTCCTCCTCACCTAATTAGTGTCAAAAATTCTAGACTTTTAATTTTCATAGAATTTTTGACACTATCACTCTAAGACCTGTCAACTTTTATATTTTAATACGTTTACTTGATCTGGATAGGACATTTAATCTACAAACATTTGATCAAATAGTAATCTATAGCTTTAACTTTCTAAAATTTAATTCATCATCATTCCTGGCAACCATGTAGATAAGAAAGGAAATAGAATTAAGATAAGAAGAATTATCAGGTCCGCTATTACAAATCTAGTCACTCCCCGAAAGCCTTCTGACGTACTTACCCCTGCTGCACCCGAGGCAACAAATACATTCATACCAACAGGAGGTGTAACTAACCCAATTTCTGCTGTTTTTGTTACAATAATACCAAACCAAATAGGATTAAATCCTAAGGAAATCATCAAAGGAAAGGTGAACGGGAGTGTTAAGATAAGAATGGCCACCTGATCCATAAACACACCTAATATTAGGTATAGAATGACTACAAAGGTGAGCACGAGCCATTTTGACATGCCGGAATCAACTATTATATGAATTACATCTTGTGTAACTTGAGAAACGGTCAAAAAATAACCAAATATCATTGCACCGATGATTATTGTCATGATCATTGCTGTTGATTTTAGAGTTCTTTGAAAAGCGTTTTGTGTGTTCTTAAATGTTAATCTGCGCATGGATAAAGCAATAACAATCGTTGCAAAAGCTCCAAAAGCGCCTGCTTCAGTAGAAGTAACGATGCCTGAATAAATACCTCCTATCACCACAGTCATAAGTATCAAAGCAGGCCAAACAGTCTTAAGGGATCGGAAGCGCTCACTTATTGAAGGCTTTTCTACTAGTTTTGGTGCAACGTCAGGTTTTCTTTTTACCCAAAAATAAATGGTGACCATATATCCTAAAGCGGTAAGAATCCCTGGAATAATACCAGCAATTAGCAGACCACCGACACCCGTTTCCGTTATGATTCCGTATAGAATAAGAACAATGCTAGGGGGAATCATAATGGCAAGTGTTCCTGACATGCTAGCCACCCCCATTGCAAAATGGGTCTTATAACCATATTTCTTCATCTCAGGAACGGCTGAAGTAGCGAGTGTTGCTGCAGCTGCTGTACTTGAACCACTTATTGCCCCTAGCCCAGCACCGGCAAGCACTGTTGCAATACCTAAACCTCCTGGTAAATGACCAAGCCATTTGTTTGAAGCGTAAAAAAGATCTTTTGTCATATTACTTGCTGTCATTAGTTCTGCCATTAAAATAAACATAGGGATGGTTGTAAATAAAAAGACTGCAGCATTTTCATATGGTGTGGTTTGGGCAATACCTAAAAATAAATCCAATCCCCCTATAAGAATTAAGCCAACTGCGCCGGATATAGCCATAGAGAAAGCGATGGGCATTCCAGTAGCTATAAATAATAATAACAATATCAACGGAATAGCAACTATCATCTTATTAATCCCCCCTATTCATTTTTAACTGAAATATGGTTTTGACCATTATTTTCATCAGTAGTATTAAAGTTTAATAGACTTTGGAAAGCGATCAGTAATAAACGTAAGGTGAACATATAAGCCCCAATAGGTACCCATATCCATGATAGCCATATTGGCCAAGGAATAAGTCCAGTTGCGACATAATGATTAACAAATGCTTCTTCGGTCATAAACATCGCTTGATAGGCAATAACGAACATCAGTACAGCCGCTAACAGCGTATATATGATATCCATTACTTTTACTAATCTTTTAGGTAAGTATTGAATAAACAAATCAATTCGAATGTGACCTTTCATTTTCATCACATAACTCATACTAAGAAACACTACGATAACCATTAAATATTTTTCAGTAAAAAAATAAGCTCCAGTAATTGATTTACTAAATATATACCTCATGACGGCATCAGCTGTTGTAAGCAACATCATGATGAGGACAGCAATTTGGGCAATGAAAAATAAGAAGGAATCTATTTTATCAAATACATCAATTACCTTTTTCATTTAAACACTCCTTAGTGTTAAGTTCTTAAAAAAAATTTAGGACTGATGAGATTCATATTTTGTTAGTTTTAACTGATTTTCTGGAAAAACATACTAGCTTACATCGAGGAAAATAGGGCTATTGTTCCCAAAACATCAATAGCCCCAAAACTTATTTTGCAAAGATAATATGATTTCTTAATTACTAAACTCCTCATTATATTGTTTAAACTTCTCTAAAATCTTTGTTCCAGGTGAACCTTTTGCATCTAAGTCTTCAGCCCATTTTTTATTAAAAGGCTGTAACTCGTTATTCCATTCCTGTAATTCATCTTCTGGTAATGTGTAAAACTCAACATGTGATGTTTCAACGTATTCCTTCATTAACTCATTTTCGTGTTCCACTACCCCATTTCCAAATTTATCTACAATTTCTTGACTAGCTAGCCACACCGCATCTTGGACATCTTTTGGCCAACTATTCCAAACTTGTTCATTTACCGAAAAGGTTAAACCAAAGGCAGATAACGATGCATTGACAGTTGCATACTTTGCTATAGAATCTAATTGATAGGCAGGCCAGCTAAATAAAGATAATAGTGTCCCATCTACTGTACCTCTATCCCAAGCAGTGTACATCTCTGGGCCAGGAATAGTCACCGCAGTCACTCCCCAACTGTGCATGATTTTCTCTTGTAACCCATCCGCAGTTCTAATCTTAAGACCCTTAAAATCTTTGATTGCCTCAACCGGATGCTTTGAATTTACAATTTGGTATGGATTTGTAGTAGCCGCCCATAGAGGTTTTATTTTATTTGGTTTAAACTCTAACTCATATAAATCTTCTTGAACAAGTTTATTAAATGCTCTTGAACCACTTACAGCATCCTTTACAAGACCAGGATTCCCACTAACACTTGACAATGGCATTACATCACCAATCCACTGCGGGCCTATTAAAGCGATATCAGCCACTTTATTTTTCACTATATCTAATAAACTACTTGCCTTTCCTAATTGTTCCGCTGGGTAATACTCCACTTTTATTTTCCCTTTTCCTAACTCTTCAATTCTATCGATCCAAGGCAGTGTGCCAAGTGTAGAAATCAAATGTGTTTTAGGAAGATTATCAGCAATTTTGATAATGACTTGTGCATCATTATTCGCTCCATTGGTATTTTTAGTGTTATTATTCCCTTGAGTTTTCTCCGCATTACAAGCAACAAGCCCTACTGTTAACATGAACAGCAACAATACCACGAAAATTTTTCTAGCCGTTCTTTTCAAATTGCATTCCTCCCTTTTTATTACAGTTTTTTGATGGGTCATACAATCTTTTATTTTGTGTGCGCTTAAAGATTCCCTTTAAATGTACTTTGATCTTATAAACGTAATTTTGCTCACTGGCTTGAATAAGGATGGGATCGTATCACTTTCAATCTGTTCCAAAAACAATCCCTTTGTTATATAGATCCTTTATTTGAAGCGATGAATAACCTTCCTCTGAAAGAATTTCAGTAGTGTGTTCACCCTTTTGGGGCGGATGAATATCTGCGGAAAAGAACTTTTCATTATAACTAATTGGATTTCCAATTACCCTTACTGTTTCTGTCGGGAGATTAAACTCTATTAATGGCATAGTAGAAGTGAATTGATGATCCTTAATAATATCCTCAAAATTATTCAATGGTGCGCTTAATACATCTGCGGATTGCAACTTTTGAATCCATTCTGATGAAGATTTTGTTTTAAAGACTGATTCTAATAGTTGATTTAACTTCTCGCGATTTTCTAATCGCTTCATATTCGTATTAAAATAATCGTCACTTATTAAGTGGGAATGATCGATCGCATAACAAAGCTTTTCCCAATGTGATTCCCTTAACACTGCGATCGTAATATACTTTCCATCTGCAGTTTGAAATGAGCCTGCTGGTGATAAAGAAGGATTCTGATTACCGTGACGCTGAGGTAATCTACCTTCTATCAAATATTCAGATAAAGGGTTTGCCATCATTGCTAATGCTGTATTCATCAAACTTATATCTATTTTCGCTCCTTTTTCTTCATTCTTCTTAGAGTAAAGAGATAATAATATGGCCTGGACCGCATTATTTGCAGCAAACATATCTATTAATGGAAAAGAAATTCGTAATGGTTGCCCGTCTCTATCCCCAATCATATCCATCATGCCACTTATTGACTGCACAACTGTGTCACTTGCTGGTAAGTGAGAAATCTCCCCCTTTTGTCCAAAACCCGATATTGTACAGTAAGTAATATTGGGACTAATCTTACGACAATCTTCATAACTAAGATTGAAACGCTTCATAACACCAGGACGATAATTAGAAATGATGACATCTGCGTTTTTTAATAATCTACTTAAAATGACATGTCCTTCATTTTTATTTAAATCTAAGCCTAAGTCTCGTTTATTCCGATTTAAAGCTATAAATTGAGAATTTAAATCCCCATCATATCCTCTCTTTTTACCGGAACTTCTTCCCCAATCACCATCAGGTCTCTCAATTTTAATTACATTAGCTCCCATATCCCCCAAAATAGTTGAAGCGTAAGGACCAGCAACCCCTTCAGTCATGTCGATTACTTTAATACGTGATAAGATTTTCATGAAATAACTCCTTTTTCATACCATTGTCGAGTTTATTTCCCTTTAAAATTCGCTTGTCTTTTTTCGGCAAAAGCTAGAGGTCCCTCTATTGCATCATCCGTTTGTTTTAGAATCTTTTGCATGGCTGTTTCCATGCGCAATCCATCTTGAAAATGCATATATTGTGAGCGTATGGACAATTCTTTAATAGCTCTTACAGCTAGTGGGCCATTTTCACATATTCGGAAGGCATAATTCATTGCGGTATCCATTAATTCATCTTGAGGGACCACTTTATTTATTAGTCCGAATCTAAGTGCGTCTTCTGCATTAATTGAATCTCCTGTTAAAAGTAATTCCATTGCAATTGGATACGGTAGTTGTCTTAATGTTCTTTGGGTCCCACCGTTTCCTGGTAGTAAACCTCTTTTCACTTCTGATAAGCCAAACGTTGCATTTTCAGATGCAATCCGAATATCAGTCGCTAATAAAAGTGTCATGCCGCCTCCTAAACAATATCCGTTGACAGCAGCAATTACTGGTTTCCATACTTCAAGACCACTATTTAATAATTGATTGTTTTGGGTCTTCCAAAATTCCCAGTGTTCTTCTTCCATTGGGATTGTTTTCTTCAGATCAGCACCAACTGTAAAGGATTTATCACCTGCGCCTGTGATAATGGCCACCCATATATCTGGATTATCTCGAACTTCTACCCAAGCAGTAGATAATTCTCTATAAGTTTGTGGGTCCATTGCATTTAAAGCTTCAATTCTATTAATAGTAATTACGGCAATGGATCCTCTTTTTTCAAAATTAATTGACATGAACTTACCTCCAGTTTAGGAAATATCACAATCAATGATCCGATTGGGATGAATACAAATGTTACGATATGTTCTGGGGTGACTTAATCTGTTTATTTTTTGCCATTAGCGCCGCCCGCTTGGCTTTTACGACTAGTTCTCCTTTCTGGTTGTACCCTCTATGCTCAAACCAAACAATTCCCCGATCAGGTTTTGACTTTGATTCCCTTTTCCCAACCACCTCAGTCACTCCTCTAAGGGTATCTCCAATTCTTACTGGTGCAGGGAAAATTATTTCATCGAATCCTAGATTCCCTAATGTTGTACCTAATGTAAGATCAGAAACCGAAACACCCACAGCAAATGCCATGGTAAATATACTGTTAACAATAATACTTCCGTGAATTGAAGACTTTCCAAACTCTTCATCGAGATGGAGGGGTTGAGTATTGTGTGTTAAAGTAGTAAATAGCAAGTTATCTGTTTCCGTTACTGTACGAGTAATCGGATGTTCGTAAATGTCACCTACAATTAGTTCTTCGTAAAATTTACCAGCAGTCATTAGAATCACTCCTAGTTTTTATTTCAGTAGAAACATAATATTTCCGTGAATTTTAAAGAACTAATGATCTATTAAATAACGCGAGGTACCTAGTATTTCACACAGCCAAATTGGATTATAATAGCCCCTTATATTATTTTTATTTGAAATTTTCTGCAAATTTCAGCATTTGTTTGGCAGTATTTACATGAGCATAATCTATATGTTCGCCTTCATATAAAACGGCCCCAGCTCCTTCCTTAAGGGCTGTTTCAAATGCTTCGATTATTCCTTTATAATATGCGATCTCTTCATTAGATGGAGAGTATACTTCATTTATGATTGAAACATTTGAAGGATGCACAACCACTTCTCCTAAAAACCCTAGCTGCCGATTGAAGAGAGCCGCTTCTTTTAATCCCTTTAAATCGTGAATATCTTGCCACAGACCACCGATCGGAATTACATTAGCTGCCCGTGCGGCTAATATTACTTTTGATCGAATAAATAGTCTTTCTAATCCTTCAGGTGTCCATTGATAACCTACGGATCGGGATACATCACCATTTTTAGGGCTAACTCCAGCTATACCAATTACCCGATCTTTCATAGCAATTTCATAGGCTAGGTATATAGAACGGGCTGTTTCAAGTGTAGCTATAAACTTCGTAGAGCCAATTTCCATATTCTTGTTGTATTCTATTTCAGAAACAATACTAGATAGTGTATCAACATCCTCTGGTCCATTGATCTTTGGTATCAATATACCTTCGAGTTCAGGTTGAACGATTGCATTTAAATCATCTATATCAAACCCATATGGACCCCTATTGATTCGTACATAAACTCTCTGAACTTGTTCCTTTAATGGGGCAATCGCCTTTGCTACATAGTTTCGGGCTTCAGACTTAAGATTTACTGGCACACTGTCTTCTAAATCTAGAATGATTGCGTCTGAATTATAAGAAGGTATTTTGCTAAACCAATTTGGCTTAGATCCCGGTACGAATAACATACTGCGGATTGGTTTCATTCTTTTCCCCTCACTTATTTTTTATTTATAAGATGATTTCCTTGTGTAATTATATGAAAAAAGAAACTAGATCTATTAACTTAGTGAATTTTCAAACTATTATTATAGCACTATTCGAATCAATAGGACCTTGGTAACCCTAACACTTTCTCTGCAACAAAGCTTTTAACCAATTCATTGGTAATAGGTGCAACTCTTGGAAGTCGGGCCATCCGGAAGATCCGTTCAATATTGTATTCTTTAGCATAAGCATATCCACCGAATGTTTGGAAAGCCGTATCAACCGCATTGAATCCAGCTTCTGATCCACGTAATTTCGCCATATTTGCTTCAGCCCCACAAGGTTTACCTTGCTCGTATAACCAACAAGCTTGATATATCAATGCTTCCGCTGCTTTCAAATGCGAATATGCATCTGCTAATGGGAATTGTACACCTTGATTCTGACCAATCGGACGTCCAAATACTATTCTTTCATTGGCATATTGACAAGCCCTTTCAATGGCTCCATATCCCATCCCAACGGCCTCGGCTGCAATTAGTATTCTTTCAGGGTTTAATCCGTCCAATAGATGGTAAAACCCTTTCCCCTCTTCCCCAATTAAATCAAATTCATCAACTTCTAAATTTTCAATAAAGAGTTCATTCGTATCGATTCCATTGCGACCCATTTTTTCAATTTCATTGATTGTAATAGCTGAACGATCCATCGGAGCAAAGAAAATTGACATACCATCCGTTTTTTTCTTGACCTCATCGTAAGGAGTTGTACGGGCAAGTAGTAACATTCGATCTGCCTTTTGTGCCTTTGTAATAAATACTTTGTGACCATTGATAATGTATTTATCTCCTTGCTTTTTTGCAAATGTGGTAATCCTTGCTGTATCTGTTCCAGCATTAGGTTCTGTTACCCCAAAACATACGTGAAGGTTTCCACTGGCAACGTCGGGTAGATATTTTTGCAATTGAGCTTTATTCCCATGATAATATAAGGGGTTCGCTCCAAACATTGATAAATGTATAGTTGAAGCTCCATCCATCCCTGCTGCTGATTTGGCTATCTCCATTAAAATAATGACTGCATCCGTAATCTTTAGCCCTGCACCTCCATATTCTTCCGAGATTAATACACCAATTAACCCCGCATCAGCACATGCTTGCCAAAATTCAGTAGGGAAGATATGTTCCTTTTCAATATTTCTCCAATATTCATCATCAAAAGATTTACAAATATCTCGAGTTACTTTTCTTAACATCACTTGTTCTTGTGTCAATTCAAAATTCATTTTTTATTCCTCCTTGTTTGTTGGTTTATATAATTCCTTCATTCCTTAAATTAGTAATCTGGGAGGATGTGTATCCTATTTCTTTAAGAATTTCATTTGTATGTTCACCTAATTTAGGTACTGGTCTTGTTACTTTTGATTGCGAATGAAGGAATTTATAGGGGAAGTTTAAACCAGTTACTTCCCCTAAGTTATCTTGAGTCCAACTAATAAGAAGTTCCCGTGACTTTGTTTGTTCACTTTTTAATACTTGGTCAAGATTATTAACCAAGGAACATGGAACCCCATAATCCTTAAATAATGCAACCCAATCTTTCCCCGATTTATTCAACAGTGCGTTTTGGATCTGATTATCAACTTCTTCCCTGTTCTCTAATCTGCCTAGATCTGTTGTATATGGTTTTCTTCTATATTTTTCATCTAAATTTAATAAGTCACAAAGAATGAACCATTGACTTTCATTACTAATAACGTGAATGTATGAACCATCACCTGTTAAATAGTTTCTGCTAGGTACACGATGGGGATGCTCTGACCCCATCCGCTGTGGGACTTCATTTTTGAAAAAGGGAATAGCCGCAATGATCCCCATTAAGGAAACAACTGAATCATATAAAGCGATATCTATGTATTCACCTTCATTTGTGATCGATCGCTTATATAAAGCTGCTGCTATAGCAAATGCCCCATATAGGCTTGAGGATATATCCGCAATCGGAAACGCAGTTTTAACTGGTGAACCTCCTTTCTCCCCAGTTAAACTCATTACACCTGTATCAGCTTGAATGATTGGGTCATATCCTTTTAATTTACTATTTGGACCTGACTGACCGTAAGCGGATAAACTAAGATAAATAAGATCTGGATTTACTTCTTTGAGATCTTCATAAGATATTCCTAGTCTTTTAGCAACACCAGGGGCAAAGTTTTCAACGACTACGTCACAAGTTTTAACAACTTCCTTCACAATTGTGATTGCCCTTTCCTCTTTTAAATTCAAGGTAATTGACTTTTTGCTTCTGTTCAATGCCATAAAGTACCCACTCCAATCCTGCTTAAGAGGATACCAACCTCTGGTTTCATCTCCTTTTTTAGGTACTTCAACTTTTATTACTTCAGCCCCTAGCTCAGCAAGCATCTGTGTACAAAAAGGCCCCGAAAAAACTCGAGTAAAATCTAACACACGTATATTTTCGAACATATCTCCAACCCCTTTGATAAGAAAATCATACTTCTTTAAACCAGGAACCATTTTATTTATTTGCCTTGTCTTTATATAATGCAAGATGTATGCCAATTCTAAAAAGTCATTGAATACAGCAAAAGGAGCTATTTCACTGATAATACATTTCTAATATTTAGAAATTTTTTCTAGTTACTAATCTAAAACGCTCTTTATTTCTAGTATTCTAAAAAATAGAATTCAATTCTAATTTTTAGAATGATTGATTGTCCTTTGATTTTTTGATATGATTTCTCAAATACCCACAATAAACAAATAATTCAGAATTGGCTAAATTAATTTATTGTACTATGCAAAACTACTTTTAAAGCTTTTTATCCTTGCTCCATTCATTCTCTTCATTTAAATCACTTGCCTAGGTATACCATTTATTCCAAATTTGTTTCAGGGGGTTGTTGTCATGCTTATAACTGGAGATAAAACGATATATGAGTTAGTAAAAGAAAAGAAAGAACTGCATGCAAAAAAAATATTTCTATACTTTCAACAGCAATGTATTACGTATGAAGAATTATTATTTCGAGTCAATCAGACTGCGCACTATCTAAAAACAAAAGGTGTTAAAAAGGGGGACAAAATAGCTGTATTGCTAAGTAATTCACCAGAATTTTATTATTTTTGGTTTGGATGCGGGGCGATAGGTGCTATTCTAGTTCCTATTAATACGGCCTCCACATCATATGAAATAGAATATTTTATTGATCATTCCGATGCAGTTGGATTTATTGGTGAGCACCCCCTGTATACACATAAGATAAAAGAAGTTGTAGAATCTAAAGAATTATTATTTAAAGACGTAGTTAAAGATAACTGGCTAACAATTTTAAACAACTACTCGACAAACAATCATTCTGATTATGTTAGTTCAAAAGACGTTTGTTGTATTATGTACACTTCTGGTACAACATCGAAGCCGAAAGGTGCGGAAATTACACATGAGAACTATATATTTGCTGGAGAGACTTCAGTAAGAAATCAGTGGTTAACCCCATTTGACCGCTATTTGATTTTTTTGCCTTTATTTCATGTTAATTCCCAATACTACACATCGATGGCTGCACTCGTCGTTGGTTGCTCAATTGTTCTTTTAAAAAAATTTAGCTCGTCAACATTTTGGGATGACGTTCAACGTTATCAACCCACAAAGTCAAGTCTAGTCGCTACTGTTATTAAGATGCTTTTACAAAATGATTCTCATCCAAACGAAAAAAATCACACCCTCAGGCAAGCAGGTTATGGGTTATTTGTTACATATAATGAACTAGAAGAGTTTGAATCTCGTTTCGGTATTCGTTTATTCCAATGGTATGGGATGACAGAATCCATCACAACCTCCATTGTTACACCTTGTTATGATAAGAGAATTCAGGATGAAATAACTGGAATTGTCCCTATTGGTAAAGCGGCACTAGGTCATGATGTGAAAATTGTAGATGAAAATGGTATCGAACTTGGTCCGAACCAAACTGGAGAAATTATCATCAAATCTCCATCTTTAATGAGGGGGTATTATAAAAATATAGAGGCAACAAATGAGACTATTAAAGATGGTTGGCTTTACACTGGCGATAACGGTTATTATCAAAAAAGTGGATACATTTGGTTTATGGATCGAAATAAAGATATGATTAAGCGTGCAGGTGAAAACATTTCTTCAATTGAAATAGAAAATGTCATCCGTGACCATCCAAATGTAGAGGATTGTGCAGTAATCTCCGTTCCTGATCATTTAAGAGAAGAATCTGTTGCTGCTTTTATAATGATCAAATCAGGACAAAACCTTTCAGAAAATGAAATAAAAATATACTGTGAAGAGAAATTATCCTATTTTAAAGTCCCTCAAATCATTAATTTTGTCGACGATTTCCCTAGAACATCTATTGGAAAAATACAAAAGAATCAATTAAGGAATCAATTTATAAATAAATGATTGTACCGAAAAACACCAAAGAAATTCCTACGAATTTCTTTGGTGTTTCTTTTTAAAGACCTTTTCTTTTCATTAATTTATCATGTGAATGAACCACCGAAAGTACCGAAAGTTGCTCTTTCCCCATCAATAGTATTGGTTGTCATTTGTTTCCTCCCCTGATCATTTTTGACGAAGGCATATATTGCTTTAAAATTTCCGGATGTATTTAGATATCGAGATTCGGCAAGTCGTAAATAACTTCAAAAGATAGCAATAAATCCACACCGTTTGCTTTACAGTGAATTTTTAGAAGGGGTTATTTATATTAAACCCTCATGATGCTTATTCCAGCGATACCAAATCACAACAGGGATAAGAACTAGTGATAAAAGCCCTCCACTTAAAGATAAAATAGTATAACTTGTACTCGCTACGACCATACCTGAAAGAGCTCCCCCAGAAGCTCCTGCTAAAGCAACACAGACATCTAGCGTTCCTTGAGTTTTTGCACGTGTTGATGGCTCTGTAGAATCAACAATTTGAGCAGTACCACTAATTAAGCCGAAATTCCAGCCCAATCCAAGTAAAGAAAGAGCAATAACTAATAAAATCATGGAATCACCTGGTGCAAATGCTGCTAATAAACTAGCGAATAACAGTGTAACACCCGAAGCAATGCTCATAGCTGTTCGGCCGATTTTATCAACAAGGATCCCCGTTACAAGTGAAGGAAGATACATGGCACCTATATGAAATCCGATCACAATTCCCACATCAGATAAACTATGCCCATGATGTTTCATATGGACTGGTGTCATCGTCATAACGGCAACCATAACTATTTGAGTTAAAACCATAACGGTGGCACCAACCATAAGACCACTTTTATTACTTCCTTTGTTTAAGGAATCTGTTTTCTTTTCATGCCCATTTGCTTGTTTAAAAATGGCAATCCTTTTGGCAATCTCTAATGGATCAGGACGCAACATGATAAAAAGGACAAGGCCTGCCAAGCTAAAGGCTGCAGCCCCTAAAATAAATGGTCCGGCAAGAGCTGGTACACCAATGGAAACAGCAAAATCCCCCATAATTCCTACTAAATTCGGACCAGCAACCGCTCCAAATGTTGTCATCATCATCGTCGTACTTATGGCTTTTGCTCGTTGCTTCTTGTCAGCTAAGTCCGTTCCCGCATAACGAGCTTGCAAATTTGTCGCCGTTCCTGAACCATAGATTAAGAGAGATGCAAATAAAAGGATCACACTATTCATCATCGCAGCTACCACAACCCCAATGGCTCCCAGTCCACCAACCATAAAACCTGTCGATAAACCTGTACGTCGTCCATACCTTTGAGAAAGCCTTCCTACGATTAAAGCTGCTCCTGCTGACCCAAAAGTTAATAAAGCCGAAGGAATACCTGCATAGGCATCCGTTCCCAGCATTTGTTGAGCCAAAAGAGCCCCTACCGTCACACCTGCCGCAAGTCCTGCCCCACCAAAAATTTGTGATAGACTGACAACAAATAACACTCGTTTATATAACTTTCTTAACTTTTCGGGTGACTCTATATCATACTCAGTAGAATCTAATTCTTTCGCCAACACTTATATACACCTTCTTAGATTTATTTATTCGATGAATAAAAACGTAACTATTGAGTCAGCCGATTCTAAGTATTAAATTCCTACAAAGCAGTTCTATCCGCAATGCTTTGGTAGATCTCTCTTTCCTTTCTTCCATACAGATAGTAATAAAGAACAATCGATAATAAGGCTACGAAGGCAATCGCCAAAAAAAGACCACGGTAGCCAAATATCGGAGCAAGGAATCCAAGCAAATAAGGTCCGGTTCCAAGCCCTACATCATATAAAATAAAATAGGTTGATGTAGCTAAACCTAAGCGATGAGACGCAGTGACTTTTATAGCTGTTGCTTGAGCAATAGAATTAAAGTTCCCATAACCTAAGCCAATAAGTGCACCCGCCAATAGTAAAACGAATCCACTGTGCGCTTGGCTAAATAGAACCATTCCTGCTGAAAAAATGATGAGACAAGGATAAACAACAATATTTGCCCCTTTTAAATCCATTAATCTTCCTGTAAAAGGCCTTGAAAGAATGATAATGATGGCATATACAAGGAAGAAGAAGCTCCCAGCCTCAACTAATTGAATTTCCTTTGTGTAAAAAGTAAGAAATGACATCACACCTGAATAACAAAAGCCAATGACAAGTCCAACAATAGAAATGGGTATCGCCATTGGTTCAAGGAAATTAGAAATTTTAAAGCCATGATCAGCTTTTTCGGGATTTTCCTTTATAGATTGAAAAACAGGTATTTTCAGAGTGAAAGATATTAATAGACAAAGGAAAGATAATATTAGATTAAATATAAAAACCATTGAATAATCCCCATATTGTGTGAATTGAATTCCCACTAACGGGCCAATGGCAGAAGCTAAAATAGTGCTCAAACTATAATAGCCAATTCCTTCACCACGCCTATTTTTTGGAATAATTTGGGCAATAATCGTTCCCACAGCCGTACTAGCAACCCCAAGAGCGAATCCATGAAGGAATCTATTCAGTAACAATATCGGTAAATGAATGGCAGTAAAATATAAAGCGGTTGTGATAATAAATAAAATCAAACCCGTAAATAAAATTTTCTTACTTCCTGCATCTTGAATCTTACGCCCTGTTACTAACCGCCCAATCAAAACGCCAATTACAAAAATGCTTGATACGAGCCCTGCTACACTTGTTGAGGCATCGAATTTTTCAACAGCATAAGGAGCAATCGTCACAATCAATGAAAAAAATACAAGCGTTAATAAAAAATTGATCAAAGAAACGATAATAAAGTCCTTCGTCCAAAGCCTTTCCTTAATCATATACTTCCTCCTACTTGAGTTAACTCTCGAATGAATTTGAAATTGTCAGATATTTACTTACAATCTATTTAACCATGAATGCCTCGATTTACCAAACGTGAAGTGTTCATCTATTTTCGAAAAAAAGATTTTCAGACATCTAAGTATGACTTTTGGTTAGTAAGTAAATAAAGATTGTCGCCAATGAAAACGAAGCATGAAAAAAAGCACTCTCTGCCCTAGGACATCGAATGCTCGCTATTATTAGCGTAATATAATTAGCTGGCTGTCTTTTTAAGGAAAGCAAGGTTTTTTGTTATCGTGTAAAGTATTAGTCTTCTTGCATTATTTCATCAAAGGCTGAAGAAACTCTGTCGAATTCCTCATCGCTTTCAATGGCTGTGAAATTTCCATCCTGGTTGAGCTTTAAAAAGAAAATATCAATGTCTTCCTCAGTTTCTGCTTGAAGATCCTCTACAAATCCGAGTGCAACGTATTTTGTCCCTTCCAAATTTACCACTGCCAGCACTTCAATATCCTCGCCCTGGTCATTTGTAATGATTTCGCCTACTTCAATGTTTTCCATGAGATAGCCCCTCTCCTTTATTAAATATGTTTTTTGTAACGATTCCTTCAAACAATTTTGTTTGCCATTAGGTTAATTTAACTGCTGTACATTCAATCCTGTTTTTCTTTTATCTGTTCACGGATCCTTTGAAGTTCTTCCAAAGACAGTTCACCTAAAGATTCTCTAATTTCTTCCTCAATTAGTTTCCTGTTGCTTTCTCGATATAGATTCCACCATTCACGAAGACCTTCCGTCTTTTCCAAAATGTATTGGACATCTATCTCCTCTACTTCTTCATCTGACAGATAATCTAACACTGCTGCTAACATACGAGAAAGGTTACCAACTTCATCTTTGTTTTGTTCATTATTTGGCAAATGAATAATATTTTCCTTATCCGTCGCTTCATTTGTTTGTGCGGACCTTCGCGGCATCTTGTCGCTCCTTACTTATCTTACTCATATATATTTTTAGTATAACCATTAAAAATTAATCGCTTAATTTACTCAAACATTTATCTATCAAAATTTCACCAATAGCCAATAATTTGCCTTCACCATCTCATAAATATTTCAACATTAATATCCAGTTTTCTCTTACAATAATTCCCGAGCCAATAATCGGTAAACAACCAGACGTTTCTCTTGTGAATGGGGAATACTGACAATCATCGCTTCATCAAATCCGTATTGCTCTTGTTCTTTTTGCAGCAATGTTGCGATTTCTTTTGCATCCCCAACTAAATGGATTTTACGATTTTCTTGAATGGTCATGCGATCCATTTCCGTCAATGGATAATCACGGGCCTCCTCAGGTGTCAAAAGTGGTGCAATTCTGCCCTTCATAAAAAGTAAGCGCCAAATATCTTGAGGCTTTGCTTCGAATTCCGCCTCTTCTTTTGTTTCGGCTGTTGTCACCATATAGGAAACATTGATTTCCGGTTTCTCCATAAAAGCTGAGGGTTGAAAATTCTTTTTGTATAAATCCAAGATCTCCTTAGTCATCTCCCCATTAAAAAACTGTGCAAATGAATAGCCAACTCCCCTTACCCCTGCCTGAATAGCACTATTACCAGTCGAGCCCAACAGCCAAGCCTCCGGTAAAACGACTCGGGATGGTGTGGCAATGGTTTGATTATATAAGTCATCTATAGGTACTTCATCATTGATTAACTGCAATGCCGTATCAAATTTTTCATACATATTATGCATCAGCGGCTGTCGCCCCTCCGATAAAGCATAGATGGAGCGCTGATCCCCACCCGGAGCTCGACCGACACCAAAATCAATTCTGCCCGGTGAAAATGCACTTAACGTTTTAAACACCTCAGCTAGCTTTAATGGAGAATAATGCATCATCATTACTCCCCCAGTACCGACCCGAATATTTCTTGTTTTAGCAGCTAAGTGTGCTGTTGCCACTTCCGGAGCTGAACTGGCAAAAGTATTGGTTGCATGATGTTCTGCCATCCACATTCGATGATAACCTAATTCATCGCCTAAAATGGCCAATTGTTCTGCCTTTTTCAAAGCATCTGCAGCCTTATTTCCCATCGTAATAGGGGCTTGGTCTAATATACTTAAACGCATTTTTTAACATCCTTCCAATCGGGTTGTGAACTTATTATTTACGCTCTTTATTATCCGGAAATTCATTAGTATGCTAACGTTTTTCTTGAAAAAGCTGAGCTTATGATAAATTCTCAGCCATTTTGTTCAAGAGTTTTTTTAATATTAAAAGCTCCTCGGTTGACATTCCATCCAATAACTTATCCTGCTGCTTTCTCCACACTTTTTCAATTGGCTCTTTTAGGTCTTGACCCTTCGGTGTTAAATAGACTCTGTTAACTCTAGCATCTAATTTATCACGTTCTCGATAGATTAAACCGTAGTTTTCCAATGCTTTTACCATATTTGCAACAGTTGGAGGCTCACAA
Organism: Cytobacillus depressus; assembly: GCF_008923245.1. GTDB lineage: Bacteria > Bacillota > Bacilli > Bacillales > Cytobacillaceae > Cytobacillus > Cytobacillus depressus. Next base: position 250,575 of record NZ_WBOS01000004.1, on the reverse strand, counting down.
CTCAAACGTTCACTTAACTGGATCTGTGTAACGCCATCCTCTTTCCATAATCGGCATAATAACTGATCTTGACCGATATGAAGACCGAGTTGACGCAACATTTCCGAATAATTCCTACGCTTTTTCGTTGATATTTCATCAAGAATTTCCCGAATTTCATCCTCAATCAAAAGCATACCTTCTTTCAGCAGTAACTAGTTAGTATGCTAACCATATCGATAAATTGGTTTATTTTCAAGAAATTTGTTTGAAAAAAAGGTGCCAGCTCCCCACAGTATTAAAGAATTACTGCAGTAGAGCATGACACCTTCGTAACCATCTTACCTAAATTTGTTTTAACAAGTATTCACACACTTTATTCGAACGAAGTCTAGCTGCTACATAAGGGGGCTGGATTCCTCTAGCGCCTTCGAGCGGAAGTCCGAGCCATAAAACTTTCTCGTCAATAATCACAAACGGAAATGGAAAGCTCTCTTCCAGCCAGACATCACACTCGCTCCACTGTTGATGCGAAATAACGGTTAATTTTACTTGTTTTCCTCTATTTAATAACTGCCTTGTCCATTCTTCAGATAATTTGCTTCTCTCTGGCAAGGAGATAGTAATCGATGACTTTGCCGAACTTAGATCCTTAAAAACAGCTTCCAATTTTCGTGCATGCATCCACCTTAATTTTGGATGTTGATTGTGAATCCATGAACCTATTTCTTTTGTTGTGACCGCTTGTTTGTTCCTTACTTGATGGTCAACGAGTTGGCGCAGCGTTTTTCTTGGATAAACATGCTTTTCGATAAAATCTCTGTTGCTGACGTGAAGAAATTTTCCTTTCGTTCTTGTGATAGCGACATTAATCAAACGTTCACTTTCTTTGCCTGTTAGTAGCATACCCGCCCGATCTTGAGGGGCACTATCAACCGTATCAAAGATCATCACATCCCGTTCACTTCCCTGGAATCGATGGACTGTCGCCGCAATGATATCCGCTTGGCTGCGCTCTTCCTCATAGATCTCTTCAAGAAGCATCTCCATGAGATTCGCTTGAGCACGATATGGGGTGACATACCCGATCGATTTCGCTCCACCTACGTATGCTTCATGAATTAATTGAAAGGACATGAGCAGCTGCAAAAGATTGAATCGCGAATTCGTTGTTTTATCGCTAATACAATGTAGACCTGTGAAACTCGAATCGACAAGCACAGCCGCTCGCTCTTTAAATGGAGCAAGGCTTGTGATTTTATTTCTGCTTTTATTAACACTTTCGTGATCGCCCACGAGCGAATGATAAATGTAGCGATTCGTAAAAGCTGAAATATCCGGGTGCATCCGCCGCTGTTCTTTTAATAAAAAAAGATGGGGATGAAGCTTCTCATCATTCAGCCAATCGACAACTCCAGCCTTATGGAACACATCCTCTTTCAGCCATTTGGCCACAAGTGGGTCCCGGCTCGAAGCAATTGGAGGCAACTGTTTGAAGTCACCGCAAATAATGACTCGCTTTCCCAAGGCTGCGGCAAAAGCTGCCTGTGGTACATAAGCCATACTTGCTTCATCGAGGATGACGAGGTCATAACCCTGTTCATAAATCGCGCTATCGCTAGCCGCCTTTGCCAGCGTCGTGCCGACAATGAATGCATCTTTGACTAATTCCAATTCTTTCTTCCGGACCTTTTCCAGGATCCTAGTAATTTTTGTTTCCAGTTCCAGCAGATGATCCGAATCTCGTTTACTGAAAGAATGAGCCAAGTCTTGCTTTAAGTGGCGCCTTTCTTCAACTAATCTCTCTCTATCCTGAGCAAGGAGCGGGTCCTGCTTTTCAATCAGCAAATTTGTTGTAATTTCGTGATGGGCTGATAGAGTTTCCCTACTGTTCCCTCCGTAGCGGAGAACATCCCCTTCACGTAATCTTTTTTTCTTTTTAATAAAATCAGTCACTTCACTCATCAACACATCGACCGCTTGATTGCTATGCGACAAAATCAACACTTTTTTCTTCTGAAAATATTTATTAGCCGCAGTTCTGGCCAATGTGTATGTTTTGCCGGTACCCGGGGGCCCCCAGACGAAAGTGGCCGGATTGTATTTGGACCGCAAAACCAATTCATGGACACTGCTCTTGATCTTCTCTTCAGGATGTTTCGTTTCCATAGAAGGATTCATCAGTCTTTGCACTCGCAGCCGCTTCTGCTTGCTTTTTTTGATCTCATCTAGGCGCTCGATTAATTGCTCAAGTAGTTCCCACGGATCATGCAGCAGATAAGCATCTGGAATGAGATCGCCAAAGTTTTGCTCTAAGGCAAGAATGATTCCCCTACCCTCAGAGGAAAGCACCTTCCCACTACTTTTCATCGTTCCCCATTCCAATTTTATGGAGGAACCAACGGGTATCCTTAATGAGATGGCTGTATCAAAATAATAGCTATACGGGCCGTCGTTTGATAACAGCCTTCCATTTATAACTGAATAACGGCTTCCGCCAAACTTTTTTAAGTGGTTAATCTCTTGTTGTAAGGCTTGCTGCCATTCTTTGATGTATGTTTTGGTTGTTGTCATTTATTTCCCCTTGTTATTTACTACTCATAGATTGTGTCCAATCAAGTCCGTCACATGCAAATCCTTCTGACGGTTATTATACATTAAAATGATTGCCACGTACGGTGAACCGCATGCGTATTTCTGATTGTAATCATTGGAAAAAAACTATCGTCATTTGAGAAAGGGCGTAAACCATCCGGATATACTAGCGGTAATGGAAAATACTATGTAAGCTAAGTAATCAATCGCAGAGGATTTGTATGCAACAGAATCAACAAGCTAATAAGAATTTAGGTTCTGGTTCTAATATGACATCAGGATTTGCTGGAACGGATCTGCAGAAAGTGAAACAAAAAATTAGGAAAGATGTAAGTGAAGGGCAAGGTGCGATGACATCAGGGGAAGCTGTGGCGATGCGGGATTAAGAGCCTCTCTAGCGAGTGGTTTTTAGAATAAAAAAGGACTGTCCCCTAGTCGAAGAAAGAATTACCGTACTAGGGGGGCAGGCACCAAAGATTCTGGTATTTTTTGTTTTGTTTAGGTTTTATTATATGCTTTGTTAGGTACTTTACGTATCCAGAGTGTATGCGGCAATAAATGGGGTGCTGGGGTGTTTTGTTTGTTATTAGTTTAAACCATAAATTCTTAGCGATAGTTTGTTTCTAGGTGATTTTTCCCTTAAACGTTTTCTAAAAAACCCTCGGTCCTAATGCCTTAAAATTTCTTCTACATCCGTGTAAAGAAAAAGCCTACTTTTTAGGTAGACTTTTTGAATAAGTTGGTAAATTCGGAAATTATCGAACCATTTATATATTTAGATAAGACTTTAATAGACGTACCCGAGCTATTCGTCTAGCTTTACTTTGTGTACCCTCTTGAACATATTTTCTATAGTCACTTACCAATCTCTTTTCATCCTTAGAAATATTCAAGTCATCAGTTTTGTCATTATAATAAATGATGAAATTACCTATTTTTTCATTGTATTCAGAAATGTCCAAGCCCTTTTCTAACATAAAGTAAATAATTATTAGGAATGAATATAAGTGGGTTCTTTTACTAAAAAAATCAGCGTTCTCTTCTGAAATCTCCATAATCTTATCCAATTCCATTATCATTTTTAAAAAATTCTTCTTGTCATTTTCATACTCATCGTATTTTTCATTATACTTATCATAGACCAAATTAAGATATTTTTGGGTAGTTTCTCCCGTAATCCCTTCACGTAAGAAAATTAAAATCTGACTAATAAATTCTATATCTGTCATCCTTCTTATTTGAGAAGAACTAAATACTCTGTACTTCTCCCAAAAAGGATGCTGACTAATTTCATCCGCAAGTTTGATAAATAATCCTCCAAATTCAGCATTTCTTAGTTCCTGAGGATTTAACTGTTTATCTGTACTGTTCAACCTTAAAAACATCTTTATTATATCTTCTTCTCTTATTTCCCTTTTAATTACACGTGTAGAAAAAGGATAATCCCAAATGGCTTTCTTATCTTCAGGATCAAGCTCACTAAAATATTTATTGGCATATATTGTTGACTCTTCGTCATCTAAGTAGCCCGAATGCAACTTAAATTTCCCATTAATAAATTCTTTTACCGTTGTTAGCCTTTGTTGTCCGTCAACTAAACTATACGTTGATTCTCCTGTATCTGGATCGGTTTCTGTCATCCATATATAAATTTCAGGTATAGAAAAACCTAATAATATTGTCTCTATAAGTCTTACTTGCTCTTTAATCCTCCAAACAAACTTTCTTTGGAATGATTGATCTATTATTAATGTATCGTGTTTTATACGATCCATAAACCATTTTACAGATTGGACTTCAGTTGTTATAAAATCAATTCTTCTCATATATTAACCTCCAATTTACGCTTAAGTTCTGAAATTCCAGCTTTATAATAATTTTCTACAGCATCCCATGATTCAAATATACGATAGTTTATATCATGAGATATACCAAATTCGAATTGAAGGTGTTGATAAAACTCTGCATCAGCTAATTTCTCCCATTCCTGATAGAGAAAAATATCTTCTGGAAACTGATCAAGTTCAATAAACTTTCTGAAAATACCTTTTGCAAATTTATTGTAATTTACTATTTCACCCCTATATAACTTTTTTAAATATTGATCCCAAAACTCCATATATAAATCTCTAGATACTAATGCCAAGTCAATGTCAGATTCCTCACGAAATAATGACAGATTATTATCGGGAGATAAACTAAAGCCACACTTAGCACTTCCAAAAATGGCAATTTCATTGAAACGAATTTTAAGTTTATTATTCACATAGCGTTTGAATTCATCGTATTTACTCGAATAATCTCGGTCACCAAGGAAGACTTTAAAATACCATACATCATTTCCATTTAAATAATTTCTAAATATGGTATCAGTGTCACTTTCTATAATTTCTTTTCGAATCTTATCTATATCCATACTTTCACCCATATTATTTTTATTGTCTTTAAACTATTGTATTTTGCAAAATAAAAGTGCAGAGTTTTGCAATGAAAAAATTATGCTGTGAATTTACATAGAATGGCGGCATGCTACTAGCCTATGTGGCATAGCATAGCATAGCCCAGCCTTATGACTGTTGGCTTCTTGGCTAAAGGAGCTTGCCCATAAAGGCTCCATGTCAAGTTGCGATACCGGAATTTGGAATTAAAACTATTCGACAAATATTTCTACCATCCTTCTTAATAATAAGTTAATATTTATATCCAAAAAAATTTTAAATATTTACCACGTATTTACCACAAAAAATGAATGTGCAATTTGCTTTACTCTATGAATAATGAACAAAAAAATAAAATACTTATTCCTCAAAGTGAATAATTACAACTTGCTATCTTTTCGGCCTTGAAAAATAAGATTGAGGACAGCCCTCTCTTCAAGAATTACATGATTGAATTAGAAATGATTAAGTCAATATTTTAATAATCTAGCAAAGCGATAGTTTAGCAAGAGATTCCTATGGATATTTAGAGATAATATTATTTATCTATAGTCACAAAGTGAAAGTAATCTTTACTGCCACTTGTCATCTTCCTTTAATCTTGATATTGAAAGTGGAATCCACTCTGAAAGATGTAATTTGATAGAATCTTATAACCAAATAATTTTGGGGCTTTAATAGAGTATGGATTATTTAAGGTGCCCAGAGCAGGATTCTCATACTCTCGGCTCGCCCAGGTCTCACTTTATCAAGCACTCTACTACAAATACACCTTATTCTGCCTAGCTTTCGCTATGAGGAGGGGCTTCTACGACTCCTATGCCTCATTTCATCTATTTTCCAAGTATGTCCTTCCATTCATTAATTGAACTAGCATTATTAATTTTCTTTTCTAAAATTCTGAAATTAATACTTATTCTTTTTCTACTGATACTATCTTTTCCACCTAAGTAATCATCTACATGTAAAGATTGACCGGTACTATCTTTAATCGGACTTAAAACAGCTGACCTGGAATGCAGACAAAATTTTTGGATTGCTTCTTTTACCGTCTTAGGAAATGTTTGATTATTTTTGAAAGCCTCTATTGCTAACGATTCAATATGGTAGCCAGAAAGACGGTTTTTCTTGGGGAATTGGTCGTTAATACTCTTGAACAGTTTAATCATCGGTATAACCTTACCACCATTTGATTGATTTACCTTAGATAGCTTTTCAGCAAATTTCTTAGGCTTAATAACGTTACTCCATTCGTTAATACTAGGTTTTGCAATTTTATAACCAGTAGCTGTCTTTATACTTGGTAATAATTGAACTTCATAACCACTTCTGAATTTAACAGTAACAGCTAAATCACCTTTTTTCACTTCTGTTTTTGGGAGTCTATTTTTGATTTGATTAACAAAATAATCTAATACATCTTGAGGTTTTGCGTTTGCTAAGTCACTATTATTAATCCTAACTAACATGTCCACATCACTTAATCCTTGCGCATAGGTATGTTTACTTATAGAGCCACCAAATAAAAGGTCAACAGTTCCATCTACTTCTTTTTCTATTGCGCGTTGTAGCGTATTCAAGTGACGTTGAACTTGTTCTGTATCACGATTATTCAGCTCCGATAATAGTGATTTAAGATAATCGTTAATTGCTCTTTCGTTTTCCTTTTGCTGTTGAATAGCTTGGTCTTTTAATAAAGCCGATAAACTTTTCGTTGGAACATTCCAACCTCCACCGCTGCCCAATTACTTCTCCTCCTTCACTAATTCTATTATTTTGGTTATCTCTCTTTCAGTCATTTCATCCAATTCAAAAACAGCCAAATCGTTTTCCTGAGTAAATAATTTCATTTTATGTTTTAGGTTATTTAAAGTTTTTATGTTCTCTAAATAAGAAATCAGTTTTAGTTCATCTGTTCTTAGATTCCATTTCCCACTTGAAATAGAAAAGCTATTAAAATAAACAGGATTATTATCTTTAAAGCCATATCTTAACCATGATAATCCATCAAATATATCTGCTCCGCACAAAAAATATACAATAATGTTTAGTGGGTCTAAGCAACCAAAAATATGAATAGGCTGTTTTAATCCTTTATCATCAAGAGCAGTCCTGATTTTATATATATTCTGGCATCTTTCATATACCGAATAACCTAACTCCTTTTCAGTGAAACCCACAATTGAAAATGAAGATAACCTAGATACATTATTAATGACACTCTCAATATTTATTTTCCCTTCTCCGCTTTCTGCTTTAATTAAAAAGTCACTGGAAAACAAAGGGAACTGCCTAAAAATAGAATTCGCCTTATTTATTTGTTCAATTACTGATAGTCCCATATAATCGTAATTAATTAACACAATATCGGTCATCGGTTCAATACAGGCTATTTGCTTAAAATAAAACTCTTCATTCCAATCAAATGGTTTATGTGGAAAATCATAAACTTCTGACAAATCTGGTTCAATTCCTGTTTCATAACCACCGCTATCAATAAATAGTATTTCGGTTTCATATATTTGTTTACCATCGATTAGTTTGTAATATAAATCATAAGAACTAAATAGTGTAGCATCTGATAAATAGTCTTTTAAGTTATAAAAGATTTCATCAAACCGCCTTATGCCTTTACTCGAAAAGGACGGTATTAGAATTGGTGTAGTCGCTTCTATTCCATTTACTAACCTTTCCTTACATAAGTACCTACTCATTCAGAATCCTCCTCCTATCTTTGCATGATAAACATCTCCCACAATTCCCCTCATGACCAAGTTCACAACTATAAGTTAGATCGACGGGTATAGATTTCTGTATGCAATAATCTATTATTTGTTTTTTGGTAAATTGGAGAAATGGAACATCAAGTAATACAGTACCGCTAAAATAACCATCTATTATTCTTTGGCAATCTTCCACGAAGGTTTGAGAGCAATCATAATAAGGAGTTCCAGCATGAATCCCTATTGCAATCTTTGAATAATTTGATGGAAGAAAACTTAGGGCTGCTGTAATAAGCAATGCATTTCTTCCTACGAATTCACCATTATTATTCGTTAAAGAAAAGCCTGTGTTTGATTTAATTAAATTAATTTCATAGTACCGGCAAATTTCTTGAACTACCTGTTTTTCATTTTTACTGCTTGGTTGTCCATAATCAAAAAATAAAGCTGAAACCTCATATTTTTTTGAAAGATAGTATTCAAGTAATGCAGTAGAATCTATACCTCCGCTAAACAGTACCAGCGCAGTGTTACTCTTTCTCATCACTTTCCCCATTATTCACCTCATTCCTTTCTGCTATTTTTAGTTCTATTAACATCTTTTTAAACTTGTACAACCATAGAATCATGTGAGGATTATGTTCAAGTGCCTTACTTATCTCAATTTTCCTATAAAGATGCCTTTTAGCCATAAGAAAATACTTATCGGGTATCATGGGGGTTGTCTCACATATTAATGTGTAATGTAAGGTTAAATGGTCGATATCTTCATCTGTTACATTTGTCCGTTTTTCAATAGAATCTGCATAGCGAATAAATGAAGTTAATTGCTTCCCTGCACTTTCATATTCAGAAGCTCTTCTTGATAAGTTCAAGAACTCTTCTATAACTGTAAATATAAATACCATAGAGGCTAATAAACCAATAACTACTTTATAAACAGCCTCTGTTAAGTTTTTAATCAGAGGTAAAAATACATCAAAATTGGCGAAAGTTAAAATGGCAACTACAGTAGAACCTATTAATATTAAAAAGTGCAATAAACTACTTGATAATCTAAATTTTTTAGATAACATAAAGTATGCATTTCTAGAATTCTCCGCTTTTTTCCTTAGTTTTTTGATTTGATTTATTTTATTCGGATCTGCCATAAACCAATTCACCCACAAAGTCAAATTTTTTTATAACAAAAGTAGAAGCCTATAATAAGGCAAACTACTTCTCGTTCAAATAATGCAAGATAATAGTCATAGTAAATTGGAATTACATTCCATCAAATTCTATGATATCAAATATACACAATAAATCTATATAAATTAGTTACTTCAATACATATGATGTAAAAAAACTGCCAAAAATTAATTTGGCAGTTTTCGTGTCGATTAAATTTCGTTGTTCTTAAAGATATATTTTAGCGTAAGAGCAAAACTCTTGTGTTGTGTTAATTCATTTAATAATCATCTCAGTTAGCAACCTTCTCTATACCCATTTCCTCTAATTTACTCCATAAACTTTCGAGTGATTTAGTTTTATTGTAAAAAAACTCTCTACCTCTAACTCTCCAAAACTTCCATCCTGCTCGTTCTAAATCATATTGGCGTTGCATATCCTCTTCCCATTTTTCAGGACCGTGCCATCTCTCACCATCGCATTCAACAGCAAGTCGGTCTCTGATACCTTCAAAAACTAAATTAATAAGATAATTTCCTAATTTAACTTGAGGTTGAACTATATCCTTTCGCTAAGAACATACGTAATACTTCAATCTCAAATTGAGATTCGCATTTTTCTGATAAGTTCTCTACAATTTCATTTACCCTTGCTGGATTTTTACAATAGCTTAATAACTGGTATCGGTAACAACTCTTTTTCAATTCATCTAGTTCGACTGAATGATAAAGCCTCATTTGATTTTTAGCCCTACTTGCAGCTACATTAATGGTTTATTGTTAGTCTTTTTTTGTCATTTAATTCTTGCTTGGATGTTTGTTACTACCCATAAAAATAAGACATACTCGTTCAATCAAAAGGGTAAAATAAACGAGTCTTTTGACATAGATCTAATATGTTTCATTTTAACGGCTTTAATATTTTTTAAGCTTATAATGCGATAAATGCTTAGAGATTTTATCTCTAAGCTTTATACACTAACAACAAAAGGCAGCCCTCAGCGAAATAAAGTATTTTGCACCATGAGGTCAGGCACCAATAATATTTTTAATAACTTACCGGAATAATCCCAGAATCCGTTTGATACCCAGCTAGCGGGTAAACAAGAATCTCTTCCCAACGGTCTGGAACAACATTTTCTACTTCACCTGTCGTTAAGCCGTAAAATAAGGCTTTTAATCCAAGATAATTTTGTTTGATTAAATGCCCGTTTGATTTTTGTCCTAGGTTCCCATCTCTTCTATTTCCTTTCGTTTCAAAGAAGATGGCTGGGTTGCTGTGATTAGTTGGATTGATATTGTCGTAGTTTAAGCCCAGCATCATCGCAGAAACAACTCCGCCTTTTATGTCAATCTCGTATCTCTTATCACCACTACCAGTTTGGTAACGATCAATATGCATATAGCCGTAATCTTTTAATGCATCGTACACATAGACATGCATCTGGCGAGTTAGGTCATTGTATAAGCCGTTTTTAATACTTGGTAAAGTCGGTCCATTTGGTGCTAATGATACGCCAAGCGACATGGATGTGGAATTAAATATGGTGTCTGTCCCCTGGTGTTTTAAAGCATTACCGTGGCGGGGGTCTGGCACCTTATCTAATCATTCGAATGCTGCAGCATGCAAGGAAGAGCACCTTGCAATCATCACAGCACTAGGAACTTCCTTTCAAGTACACTCCACAGCTTTAGCCACCATTTCATGGACGTTTGGATCTAGTGGATGAGGTACCAAATCTCCTGATTTCGTGCAGGCGGCGATAGCTTCGGCTGCGGCGACTAGCATCGGATGAGTAATCTGGGTAAATCCCGCATTCAATACCCCTCTGAATATTCCAGGAAACCCCAGGATATTATTTACAGAGCGTCCATCCGCAGCATAAGCAGCCCCTGCCTGCAGGGCGTCTTTAGGTTCAATCTCTGGTTTTGGATTTGACAAAGCCAGAATTACTTGACCTTGGCGCACCCATTCCTTTTTGATAAGTCCTGGAACACCAGTAGTGGCGATGACAATGTCACTACATTCCATAAGTTCTTCGATGCTATTAACAGAATGACCACCATAATTCTCCAAACGTGTCTTTGCCTCTGGGGACTTGTCCGCCCCAATAACACTCTTTACTCCATAAGCCATCAGCATCCGACAGATAGCCAATCCTGCCGACCCTAGACCAATTTGCCCCACCCGTGCTTTTCTCAGGTCAACTCCAGCACTTTTGCAGGCAGAAATGGCTGCAGCCAGGGTTACTACTGCTGTTCCATGCTGATCGTCGTGCATTACTGGAATGTCTAGCTCCTTCTTCAGGCGTTCTTCTACTTCAAAGCAATGTGAGGAAGCGATATCCTCCAAAAGGATTCCGCTAAACCCTAAGGAAATATTTTTTACTGTTTGTACGATTTCTTCAGGATCTTTCGTATCCAAAAGAATAGGAACTCCATTGATACCAGCTAATTTGTCGAAGAGGGCTGCTTTCCCCTCCATTACCGGCATGCCCGCAACTGGCCCAATGTCTCCAAGACCGAGTATCGCAGTTCCGTCAGTGATAATAGCCACTGTATTGCCAATACTGGTATAAATTCTTGCTTTTTCCGGTTCAGCCTCTATTACACGACAAACGTCTGCCACTCCTGGTGTATACACTCGTCTCAAGTCAGCTAAAGATTCAATAGGCCTTTTGCTTTTCATGTGAATTTTTCCGCCTTCGTGTGAACGAAGGACTTCATCAGAGACAGTGTGGATTCGGAATCTGCCTTCTAATTTGTGAATGGCCTCTAACAAATCCGATAGTTGTTCTTCATGCTCGACTTGGACAGTAATATTACGCGTTGTATAATTAGGACCCACCTGTATTGTCTCGATTTCACCTATATCTCCTCCCGCAAGACCTATTACTGTTGCCACTTTTCCAAGATTTCCTGGAGTAGAGGGAATTTCGATCATGAAAGTACGAATGATGTTTTTGTGAATCACGATAGACTGCCTCCAAATATTATTAAATTTAGTAGAATTAGAAGAGGAAAACCCCCTCTACCCATAACTTTCTAAAAATTATTAAACATCTCACTTACAAAAACTTATTTATTCTCTGTCAAATAGAGCAACCCCTGAAATTCCAGGGTTTGTCATTTCATAAGGATTTAAAATAAGATCAAGTTCTTCATCTGTTAACACATTATATTGCAGACATAACTCGCGTACCGATTTTCCTTTTAAAGTAGCCTCCCGTGCAATCCGAGACGCTATTTCATATCCAATATGAGGATTAACCGCCGTAATAATACCTACACTTTTTTCTACAAATTCTTTTAAACGCTCTTCGTTTGCTTCAATGCCTAAGAGACAATAATCTGTAAATGCTCGAAATGCGTTATTCATAATACTAATGGATTGAAGCAAGTTAAAGACAAGTACAGGTTCCATAACGTTTAATTCAAGCTGGCCTGCTTCAGAGGCCAGGCATATAGTATGGTCATTGCCAATTACCTGGAAGGCAACTTGATTAATCATCTCAGGCATGACTGGGTTAACTTTCCCAGGCATGATGGATGAGCCAGGCTGACGAGCCGGTAATGTAATTTCCGCTAACCCTGCACGAGGCCCCGATGCCATTAGACGCAAATCGTTTGCGATTTTAGACATATTCATCATGCAAACTTTTAATGCAGCGGAGACTTCTGTATAGGCATCCGTATTTTGAGTTGCATCGACAAGATGTTCTGCTCCTATAAGTGGTAAGTCACTGATTTGCCCTAGATGTCTAACCACACTTTCAATGTAACGTGGGTCTGCATTTAAACCTGTTCCAACCGCTGTTGCCCCCATGTTCACCTCACATAAATGCTGGCCTGATTGTCTGATACGTTTGATATCGCGTTCAAGAACCCTGCTGTATGCTTCGAACTCTTGCCCAAGACGAATTGGAACGGCATCTTGTAGATGAGTACGCCCCATTTTAATGACGTGGTCGAACTGTTGAGCTTTTTCCCGAAACACTTCCTGCATATATTGCATTGTAATTAATAATTTCTCTAACATGTTAAGTGTCGCAATATGAATGGCAGTTGGAAACACATCATTTGTTGATTGTGACATGTTCACATGACTGTTTGGACTTAAATGAACATATGAACCTTTTTCATGTCCAAGCAATTCAAGCGCACGGTTAGCAATAACTTCGTTCACATTCATGTTCATCGATGTGCCTGCTCCACCTTGGATCGGATCAACAATGAACTGATCGTGTCCTTCGCCATCAATGATTTCATCTGCAGCTTGGACAATGACATTGCCAAGCTCTTCATATAGACGTTTTACATCCATATTGGCAAGAGCCGCTGCTTTTTTTACCATCGCTAGTGCTCTAATAAGTTCTTCATGAACGCGATAACCCGTTATTGGGAAATTCTCAACCGCACGTAACGTTTGAATCCCGTAATAGGCCGTAATTGGAATTGCTTTTTCTCCTAAGAAATCTTTTTCTATTCGAATGTTTTGTTCTATATTTACCTCTGTGTTTGCTGTCATACTTTTCTCCTTCTGTATATACTATTTTGATTTACGCTACTTTAAGATTGCTTAAGGGAAGTTGTATATATTGAAATTATAAATTCCTTTTAACGAGTTTAGTTATAGAAGAAAGCTATTTCTGAATAGAAGATATCTATGAATTTAGCAAACCTATTCACTCTAGAACAAAAACAAACCGATTGATCAATCAATCGGTTTGTTTACATATTTTATCTTTTAGGAAGTCAATAAAAACAGATTTGAGTCTCCCTTTTAAAAGCAGCTATGATATTTTTTCATTTCACATCTTATTTGTATACATCTGACACTATTTGCAAAAAAGCCTTCAAAGCCCGTGTCTTATAACGATTTTTTTTCACGACAATCCCAATTTTCCAAGAGATGTTTTGGCTGCTGATTTGTTTAACACAAAGGTTTTGTGAGTAGGTTTCGGTTAATGGACTTGGAATAATAGTAACGCCTAGTTCGTCACGAACTAATGCCAATAAGAAATCCCATTGTGTTGTTCTATATGCAATATTCGGCACAAATTTCTCTTTACGACAACTTTCAAGAACCACTTGGCTTAATGCAAATGAAGCATCAAACAAAATCCAGTCATCCTGTTGCAGTTGTGCAAGTGCAATCTGCTGTTCATTTTTTAAAGCGTGGCTTTTTGGTAAACAGGCAACAAAAGGCGCTTCAAAGATGAACTGTTCTTCTAGTTCCTTGCTCTGTGTAGGTATGACAACAAAGGCAACATCGACTTCACCCTTTTCAACGAGTTTTTCTACTTTCAGACCTCCTTCTTCAAAAATTTCAAGTGTAACCCCTTTATACTTACTCGTAAAAGCTTTCGCCACTTTTGGAAAGAAAAAGGTCCCAAGAATTTGCGGTACCCCGACTTTTAAGTGTCCTTGTATATGTTCATTTGTATCCTCAAGTTCTATTTTTAACTCCTTCATATGTTGAAGCACTGTAATTGCCCTTTTATAGACAAGCTGCCCTTCATCGGTTAAACGAAAAATTCGATTAGAACGATCAAAAAGTGTTACACCAAGCTTTTTCTCTAACTTTTGAATGGTTTTTGATAGGGATGGTTGTGCGATAAATAGCTTCTCACTTGCTTTTGAAAAACTTCCACATTCCGCAATGGTTTTAAATACCTCGAAGTCACGTAAATTCATGGAATTCCCCCATTATGCCCTTTTGGCATATTAAATATGATTATTATATATTGTACATTATAAAAGCATCCTCTTATACTTTTGGAAACAGGAGGGATAAAAATGTCAATATGTAAAGTTGCTGTTGTTCAGGCGGGTTCAATCGTAATGAATAAAGAAAGATGTATCGACAAAGCAATTAAGTTAATTGAAGAGGCCGGGGAACAAGGAGCCAATCTTATCGTTTTTCCAGAAGCTTTTATTCCAGCATATCCACGTGGAATGAGCTTTGGGACAGTGGTTGGGAATCGTTCGGATCATGGTCGAAATGACTTTTTACGTTATGCCAAAAATGCCATAACAGTACCTGGACCCGAAACAGATCAATTAGGTGCTGCTGTGAAAAAAGCAAGTGCTTATACGGTTATTGGTGTCATTGAGCGCGATCAAGAAACAAGTGGCGGCACACTCTTTTGCACAACGATTTTCTTTGGTCCAGACGGTAAATTGCTGGGCAAACATAGAAAACTGAAACCAACAGGCAGTGAACGTCTCATTTGGGGTGAAGGGGATGGCAGTACGCTCCCTGTTTTTGATACACCTTTTGGCAAAATTGGATCTCTAATTTGTTGGGAAAACTATATGCCTCTAGCACGTGCTGCTATGTATGAAAAGGGGATTCAGATTTATATTGCACCAACTGCTGATGCGCGTGATACTTGGTTTGCTTCTATGCAGCATATAGCAATTGAAGGACGTTGTTTTGTTTTATCTTGCAATCAATATTCTACAAAGGACTTGTATGAAGAGGATTTACTAGAAACAGAGGAAATGCAAAAAATGCCTTTTGAAATGACGCGTGGTGGCAGTTGTATAGTAAATCCACTTGGAAAATTCTTAGTAGAGCCTGTATTTGGAAAGGAAGAAATACTATTTGCGACTCTTGATTTAGACGACATTACACGTGGTCATTTTGATTTTGATGTAGTAGGACATTACGCACGAAAAGATGTGTTTCAATTAATCGTTAATGAAGAAAAGCAATAGATCGCCTAGTAGCTATTAATATATTTATTTTTTAAAAGTGTGCCAGCCATCGTAATCAGTGCTTAATGTACATAGATGACAGGCACTTTCTATTTTATTCTTCAGCAAAAACTTTCTTTTTCATCTCCTTGCAAACCTAAATTTCTTCTTAACCAACATCCCCTTATGCACTACTTATCAATACATAGTTTCTATGGTTGTATAGATTCTTTCTATAATTCATCTCTTCAAAAGAAATCTATAATGAAGGAAATCATTCAAAATACATTTACAGAAATACTGGAAATTTTATTAAGGCTTGGCTTTCAAAATATTATCAAAAGTGGTGAACAAAATGCAAAAAGTTGTTGGGATTATTGGTGGAATGGGCCCTTTGGCAACCGTTGATTTAATGAATAAAATTATTTCTTATACACCTGCAATGAAGGATCAAGATCATATCCATATCATTGCCGATAACTATTCTCAAATACCGGATCGGACAACCGCTATTTTGGGTAAGGGAATAGATCCAACTCCATACATCGTACAATCAGCGCAGCGACTTCAAAATGCAGGTGCGGAGCTTCTTGTTATTGCATGTAATACCGCCCATTTTTTCTATGAAGCAGCTGAAAAATCTGTTAGTATCCCAATCTTGCATATGCCTTTGGAAACGACTCGTTTTGTACAAGAAAACAATATTAAAAAAGTAGGTTTGTTAGCTACAGATGGGACGATTAAGTCGAAACTATACCAAAACAGTTGCCGGAATTATAGGATTGATGTTATTGAGCCTGATAAAGAATTGCAAGAAAAAGTGATGGAGGGGATATCTGCCATCAAAGGTGGAAATTTGGAAGCTGGATTTTTACATCTTTCGATGGTTGCTAATCAATTAAAAGAAAACGGTGCCGAGGCTATTATAGCAGGTTGCACTGAGGTTCCCCTTGTATTGAAATCATCCGAAAACATTTGCATCATTGATCCAACAGAAATTTTAGCCAAAATAGTGATTAAAATAGCTAATGAAAAAGATAAAGAAATAATAGAAGTGTAAATTTGAAAGCGGAGAATGCGGTAGTATGCCGCCTTTTTATAATACATACGATGTGCGTGTAAATTATAATAAAGAGCTAGGAGCATTAGACATGAATATTGAAAAAATTGAAGCTTTTATCTATGTTTGCCAACTTGGTAGTTTCAATAAAGCAGCTGAAGCTCTTTATTTAACCCAACCTTCTGTAACAGCACGTATTCAATCACTAGAACATGAAGTTAACATAAAGCTTTTTCATCGAAACGGCAATAAGATTTCCTTAACTGAAAAAGGAGAATATTTTTTCCCGCATGCACAAAAAATCCTACAATCTTATCAAGAAGCCAAGTATGGGTTACAACAAGTGGCAATCCCATATGATTTGGTAATTGGAAGTGCCTTATCAATATCTAATAATATACTTCCTGAAATTTTACCCGGTTTCAAATCTGAATTTAAGGATGTTAGAATAAAAATTGTAACGGGTCATTCGCAAGACATTTTACAGAAGGTTATTAATAAACAAGTTGACTTTGGGATCGTACGAACAGAAACACACCCTCAAGTAGAATCAGTTCGTCTTTATAATGACCCTATTGGTCTTTTTGTTTCCCGCAATCATACTTTTTTAAAAGAAGAAAAAGTAACAATAGAACATGTGAGTAAACAACCCCTTATCTTTTTTGATTATGGGTCAATGGATTGGCTCATGATTCATCGGCTATTTTCAAGTAATAATGTAAACCCGACTATATCTTTAGAAGTAGATAATATGGAAACGGCGAAAAATTTAGTGATACAAGGGATGGGCATTAGTTTCTTGCCTGAACATTGTGTCAGAAAAGAATTAGAAAACGGCGAATTGGTCCAAGTGGAAATGGCGCCTCCAGTGAAAATTAATATTAGTATTGATTTTATCTATTTAAAAGGGAGACCCAAATCTGTTTTTATAGACTTCCTAAGAGATAAAATATGTAAACAAAAACAAACCGATTGATTTTTCAATCGGTTTGTTTTTGTTCTAGAGTTGATAGGTTGTTAAATTGTTAAGTCTATAGATATCTTCTATTCAGAAATAGCTTTCTTCTATAACTCAACTTGTTAAAAAGAATTTATAATTAACAACTATAAGGATTTAATTTAAACGTTTTAATGGGAAACAGAATGGACTTTATTAAAGAGCAAAAAAATGAAAGGGGTTTCAATTCATGATATCGCTTGAGATGTCCGCGATGGATTGTAGGTCAAAGTAAATACAAGCAAGATAGTAGCATACAAACAGCAGTTTGCTAATGATAAGAAAGTTCTGATGCAAGGGATCTACTAAAAATAACAGAGTTCATACGTTAAGGAGGTGAGCGGATAAAAATTTCAATTTAAAGGTCAGAATATTGCAAGCTTTCAATGGTACAGCAAAAGGTAGCAAAATAATTTATTACCGTACCGGACAAGCCCAAAATTGGGTATGTACCAAACCGCTTAACAATTCAACAATTTACAGTTACTGAAAAAACGTTAACTCAAGCTTAATAGGAGAGTATTTCCTTTTCCCTCTTAATCAAAATAATTACCGAAAAATTCAATCTAATTGGAGGTATTTATGAAAAAAAGCATTCAAATGGCAGGTGCATATATCGGGACGGTAGTCGGAGCCGGTTTTGCTTCTGGTCAGGAAGTTTTGCAGTTTTTTACTAGTTTTGGATGGTTAGGATTTATTGGGGCAATCTTGGCAACCTTATTATTTGCATTTTTAGGAATGAATATTGTTCAAATTGGTAGCCGTCTTCAAACAGATTCCCATAAAAATGTCGTATATAGTATTTGTGGGAAATACTTAGGAATTGTAGTAGACTTTATCATTACTTTCTTCTTATTTGGTGTGGCAGTGATTATGTTTGCGGGTGCTGGTTCAACATTTGAACAGCAATTTGGAATTCCAAGCGCGATTGGAAGCTTAATTATGGTGTTGCTGACGATTGCAACGTGCTTCTTTAATGTGGAAAAAGTACTTACTATTATTGGGGGTATAACACCAGCATTAATCGTATTAGTTTTGATTATAGCTGCTTATGCTCTATTCACAATGGATACTAGTTTTGCGGAGCTTAATAACTTAGCTCAAGGGCAAAAGTCTGCTGCCTCTAACTGGTTCCTTTCGGGTATATTGTATGTTTCATTTAACATCACTTGTGCAATTCCGATCCTTGCAGTAATGGGTGGAACAACCAAAAACTTAAAGATTGCTGGAATGGGTGGGATTCTGGGCGGAATTGGTTTGGGTCTTATGCTTATTCTAATTAATGTTGGGATGTACACAAGATTAGACGATATTGGCGGCTTAGATATTCCAATGCTTTACTTGGCAAATGAAATTTCACCTATTGTTGGAATTTTCATGTCCATCGTTCTTTTAGCGATGATTTTCAATACGGCGGTAGGTGTGCTTTATGGATTTGCAGTACGCGTGATGAAGCCTGGCACGATGAAATTTAATGGATTAGTTACAGCCCTTGGATTTATTGGATTTGCAGCAAGCTTTGTAGGATTTACTAAGCTTGTTGGAACATTATATCCGATTACTGGTTATCTAGGCTTCGCCTTAATAGCAGCAGTTATTATTTATTGGGTGCGTGGAAAACGAAAGTTAGGAAATCAGCAAATTGAAAAGAAAGTTTCGTCATTTTAAAAAAATAAATATAAGCCTCTTCGCTAGTGTAGTCGAAAAAAAGGTGCCAAATCCCCAATGTTTTAACGCACTGGGGATTTGGCACCACTAATATTTTTAATAACTTACTGGAATAATCCCAGTATCTGTTTGATAACCAGCTAGCGGATAAACAGGAATCTCTTCATCCCAACGGTTTGGATTAACCTTTTCAACTTCACCTGTGGCTAAGCCGTAAAGTAAGGCTTTTAATCCAAGATAATTTTGCTTGATTAAATGCCCGTTTGATTTTTGTCCTAGATTTCCATCTCTTGTGTTTCCTTTCGTTTCAAAGAAGATGGCTGGGTTGCTGTGATTTGTTGGATTGATATTGTTGTAGTTTAGGCCCAACATCATAGCAGAAACAACTCCACCTTTGATGTCAATCTCGTATCTCTTATCACCACTACCAGTTTGGTAACGATCAATATGCATATAGCCGTAATCTTTTAATGCATCGTAAACATAGACATGCATTTGGCGAGTTAAGTCATTGTATAAGCCGTTTTTAATACTTGGTAAAGTCGGTCCATTTGGTGCTAATGATACGCCAAGCGACATGGATGTGGATTCATTTGTTCCGTAAACTGTTTTAAATCCTTGATGGTGAAGATCCACAGCGAAATCTGGTTTCAAATCTGCCCAGTATTTGTAGAAGACAAGTGATTCTTTTGCTTGAAACCCGTTTTCTGCCCAATCACGATTTAAATCAATCGTCATGGCACGGCCTCTGTTGTCTACTCTAGGTTGTCCTTTTTCATCATGAAGCAGAGTTGTTCGTGTGTTCATGATGCTTCCATCCGGATTATACATTGGGATAGCATAAATAGTTGTTTCTTTTAAGATCTTCTCAATATCTTTAGATCCATTACTACCAAAAGTTTTCAATAATTCTAATACGGCATCCGTTGTTAATTTTTCATCTCCGTGAATTTGAGCTTGGACCCAAATTTTAATTGGGCCTGTACCCACTTTAGCTACGTAGAAGCTTCGGTTTTGCTCACTCTTTCCGTATTCATCTAACGTAAATACTTCTACTTTCCCATTACTCGCATGTTCGATTTTCTTCAGTTCTTTAATCATGTCATCATATGTAATCATACTATCCATGCTCGTGTTTCCATTTGTCGATGGACCACCAGGAATGGTGTCAGCTGCATTAGCTTGAGATGAAAGCAGAGCTGACACAAAGAACATTACTACGACAAAAGACATCAATCTTTTCAACACATAACCTCCCAAATTATCATTATTTTCAAATACATCACTAGTATAATTGAAGGAATATTTAAATAAAATGATGATTTTGGATTATTCTAACTAATCAAAGGTAGGTATTTTGTCTGTTTTATTGAGTGGTAAGCAGGAAGAAAAGTTCATCGCGTTAACAAAAGGCTCCTAGCCCCAGCGCATGAAGTTAAATAATCCCTGTATTAACTTTAAAATGAGTCTCTAGTAATAGATTCCCTATGTTAAAATGGCAAAAGTAGTTTAAAAAAGTAGGGATTAGATGAAAAGAATTTACTTTGGCATCATATATGAGCTTTGCCTAGCTGCATTAGTTATACTTTCCCTTGTCCTTGATCTCCCTTCAAAGGAAGGGGAGATTTTCGACTGGTTTATTTGGGGAATCTTTATTCTGGATTACATGATTCGGCTTTTTAAAAGTGATAATAAATGGGAGTATTTTAAGAGCCACCCTTTAGACTTTATTGCCATTCTGCCATTAGATCAATTTTTCCGAACTGCACGGTTTGTTCGGATTTTCAGGATACTCCGCCTGTTAATGATTATGAACAGACGCACAGCCTTCCTTGATCAGCTACTGAAAAAATACAAAATTGACACTTTTGTTGTTTCAGTCATGTCCATTCTTTTTCTTATTGCTTTGCCTATGAGGTTCATTGAACCGAGTTTTGATTCATATAGCGATGCACTTTGGTGGGCAATAGTTACAATGACAACAGTCGGATATGGGGACCTCTCCCCAGAAACAACGGTGGGCAGAATCATTGCGAGCGTTCTGATGCTAACGGGAATAGGTATCATCGGTTTAATAACAGGAACAGTTGCCTCCATTTTTACAGATAATAAAGATGACCGACTTCCCAAAGAGCTTAAGGATATAAAACAAACGATTGATGCTTACCCAAATATTGATGAAATTGACTATAACTACATGATTGAAAAACTTCAAAAAATGAAGGATAAGCACAATAATACTTAAAGAAAACTCGCCGATTGGCGAGCCTTGCAAAGGCGAAGACAGAAGTGTAGTTGCACTTATACTTAGTTCCTAAAATTGGCTACTACGTCGAATGCACTTCTGCGCTGACAATTTATACTTACCTAACGTGTAAAAAAGTGCCTGACCCCCAGCGTATGAAAGTAATACTACACTGGAGGTCAGGCACTAATTATATTCATCACTTTTCCCTAATTAAACTCACTCCAACCAACCCAATCACGGAGAAGACAACTGGAATAATGAATCCATAATAGTAGCCATCCATTACACTGCCCGAAACAGCCTGAAAATGATCAAGCACTTTCCCAAAAATACTTGGCAGAAATACAGCACTTAAGAAACCACCTGTGTTCGCAAATCCAGAGACAATGCCATATTCATGAATAGGGAAAGATTGACGAACGGCAGCAAAAGTTAAGGCATTTGCTCCATAGGCAAGGCCAATAATAAGAAAAAGCATCGGTAATAAGGAAATTGGCGGATGTCCACGAAATAACAGAAGGGCCGACCAGCTCAATAAGAGTATCATGTGAACAACCATATATGGCCGTTTAATAGTTCCTAACCGGCTAGAAATCCAGCTGCCAAAAGGAGCGCCAATAAGCGCCCCGATCAGACCAATCATCATAAGCTGACTTGCATCCGAACGTGTCATTCCGTACATATTCATTCCGTAAGGCACTCCCCACGAACTGATAAATCCAACATACGTTCCGACAATCCCAAAATGACAAAAAAATAGAGCCCATGCTTGCCGATTAGACGAAAGTCTTCGCAGCAAAACCAACGTTTTTTCACGCTGTATTTCCTTTTTAACAACTTCCAATGCGTTAGGAAGGATTTGTCTAGGTTTTCTTACAAGTACAAAGTATAGAAGGATACTACATAAACATAAAAGCAGCCCCGCTGAAAAGAATGCTCCCCTCCAACCAAGAAAGACAATCAATGCGGAGAATGGGACGGTCGCTAACAGGAACCCTAGGCTACCTGTCATGGCTGCCACACCAATTAATCGGGTAAATTCCTTCGCATTAAACCACTGACTCAAAATTAATACGATATTAACCCAAATGGTCGCATCCCCTAATCCAGTCAAAATTCTAGCAAAAAACAAGACAAATGCATGCGTGCCAAGACTATAAATGATTGTACCTAAACCTGTCAAAAAGGCACCCATTATTAGAAAAAAATTAGGCCCAAAACGATCAGCCAATATCCCCATCGGAATTTGCAGTCCAGTGTACACAAAAAATTGGATACTTGTCAGCAACCCAATCGTTGTAGCTGTTACTTGAAAATCCAACATCACTTGGTCGGTAATTAATCCCGGGGCGGTTCGCTGGCTCGACATCATGACATAGGTAAACAGAACAGACGCAAATACAATCCATCTAAATCCACTTTTTTGTACGTCCAATGGTTTCTACCCCTGTTAACGTTTACTGCTATGTATATGATTTTTTTGCGGAGAAAAATGCCTGACCCTCAATGGATTTGTACTGAGGGTCTCGTGTCGGATTAATAAATGAAGGACACCTAAAGGCGCAGTTTTAAAATTTACAGGCTGTTGTTATGTTGCATGTAATTCAAGCTGATGTAAATACTCTACCCCAATCATGGTAATTTTTGTGCCAGATCTTCCCCGGCCTTTCGTAATGAAGCCTTTGGATTCGAGGTAATCCAATCTTCTGCGAACTTGCTGCGGGGATAAAAAAGAACCGGTTTCCTCGCTAACCATTGAAATATGCTGTCGACTTGCCGGCTTCCCATTATCATTACACTGTTTAATCGTTTCGAGGATAAATTTATATTCATCCATATCTAATAAATTGTTGGGAATTGGATAGCTCGTTACAATCTCTTGCTTCCTATTTTTTTGAAAGCGGTTGTAAGGGATGTCTTTCTGTTCAATCTTATTTCCATCACAGATGGTGAGCATGTAGTCAATCGTGCTTTTTAATTCACGAATATTCCCTAACCATTCGTGATTTTGCAGCTGTTCTGGGAGATTCTCTTCAACCTTGACCCATTTTCCGCTTTTCGTAATAAAATGTTTCACCAATAACGGTATATCCGTTTTTCGATCTCGAAGCGGTGGAACAGAAAGCGTAAGAACGTTCAAGCGGTAAAACAAATCCGAACGAAATGAGCCTTCTTCCGATTTTTGTTGAATGTCCTTATTTGTGGCTGCGATGACCCGTACATTTATTGGAATGACTTTTCTTCCGCCGATGCGCCGCAATTCTTTCTCCTGAAGGACCCGTAATAAATGGGATTGAACGGTGAGACTAATATCGCCAATTTCATCCAAAAAAATCGTTCCATTATCCGCTAATTCGAATAACCCCTTTTTTCCGCCTTTTTGCGCACCAGTAAAAGCCCCTTCCTCGTAGCCAAACAATTCGCTTTCAAGTAAATTTTCGGTTAAAGCACTACAATTGATGGCGATAAATGGTCCATTTTTCCGCATTGAATGAAGATGGATCGAGTGGGCAAATAATTCTTTTCCCGTCCCTGTTTCCCCTTGAATTAAAATCGGATGCTCGGAGAGGGCCAGCTTTTTGGCAATTTGTTTCGTTTCTTTGAGGAGTGGGTGGTCCCCAACGATGTCATTAAAGTCGTATTTTGCGTAAAATCCTTTATTTTTCAATTCCCTTTGCGCCATTTTTTCAACTTCAAACGCTTGGCGAATACTTTTAAAAGTCGCCACGATTGTATCTTCCGTTTCCATTTGATGACGGAAAATAACAAGATCAACACCATAAATCGTAAAAAATTTACTTTCTTCATTACCATTTAAGATAAAGTCGATAAGATCTTGTTGGACGATCACTTCCTCCAATTGCCTATTAATGGCGTCATTAACAGGAAGATGAAACAAGGCCCCTAAACGCCGATTAAAAACGGTTACTCGATGCTGTTTATTTATCGCAATAATGCCATCATCGACAGTGTTGACCACGTTTTGAATATGCTGCTTCATTTGTTTTGCATTTTGTTCCGCGAATGATAACTCCCGTTGTAAATCAATGATGTTACGAATATATCTTTCTGAAATCAGTGACGAGATTTTTTCGCCTAAACAAAAGTATTCTACTACTTTTAAAATTGTTGCCATATCAAACAGTCGAACTCCAATATCAATGACTTTATTTATAGAAGGCGGACAAAGATGGGTTTCCCCGGGAGAGATGGCGATATCGATATTTTCATAATAAATTTGGTCCTTCTTATATGGGATGAACCGTAAATGATCAATACCTAGCTGATAAAGCGATTCGATCACTTCAATCGTTGCAGTATCATCATCATTGACAATAAGAACATCAGAATTAACGGGTATTTTTAACAGCTGGCCGATGAATCGGTGATGGATTGTCCGTTTTCCAACCATCATTTCTTTGCCATTAATCTCACATGCCTCATGCGCTTCTAGCCTTGTCACCTCTGATGAGAACAAAAAGAAATCATCGGTCAGTTGCGTTGGTAGCCCTTCATCAGTAGAGTAAATCTCAATTTGGACGTAATCTCCCAATAACTGTTGCAGCTGTTCATACAAAACTTGTTTTGTCTGCCTGCTGCCTGCAATTAAGGTAAGTGATTGTTTGATAGTAACACCCTCCTTTTGTGCGATTTTGGTTCTTTCATTCTACCAAAATGACCCAAAAAGAACCAATATAAAGCCCTTAATAATTAAATTTTCAGAATCCGCACAACTCACGAGCTGGCACAATAATTGCACATAAATTATGTGTCATTCATTAAAAGTCTAAAAAGGAGATGGTTTAATGAGTCAATTGAGCAAGAACGTGGAACCGGCAGCCGCGCCTAAAAAGAAGCCGGTGCAAATCAATGCCTTTGCGTTACTATTCGGAGTAGTTGTCGTGGCGATGATTTTAACGTGGATTTTGCCAGCCGGGGAGTACAACCGAGTTGAAGTAGATGGCAGAACCGTTGTTGAGGCGGATTCATTTCAATGGACGGAATCTTCACCAGTAAATCCATTCGATATGGTGAAAGCCATTCATAAAGGGATGGTGGAAGCCGGCGGTATTATTTTCTTTGTTTTAATCATTGGGGGATTTTTTGGTGTATTCAAAGCGACTGGGACTATTGATGTCTTAATCGCTACAATGGCGAAAAAACTAGCGAAACGGGAAAAGCTGTTAATCCCAATTATGATGCTGTTCTTTGCTGCTGGAGGTTCATTAATGGGGATGGCTGAAGAGGGGCTAGCTTATATCCCTTTATTAATTCCGCTTGCCATTGCCCTTGGTTTTGACACGATCACGGGGATGGCGATTGTGCTTCTTGGTGCGGCTGCTGGTTTTACAACAGCTGTTATGAATCCATTTACAGTTGGTATTGCCCAGGGGATCGCGGAACTGCCATTATTCTCAGGGATTGGATTACGCTTAATCTTGTTTGTTGTTGTTTATCTTGTTTCTGTGATTTTTGTTTATCGTTATGCGATGAAGGTAAAACGAAACCCCGAATTAGGTTTTTATGGTAATTATGACAAATCAGTTGCCGACGAGCTGCTGAAATCAAATGTGCAATTGACAACAAAACATAAATTAATTCTTGGTGCATTTCTAACAACCTATGTCGTTCTGGCCTATGGAGTAATCAAATACGAGTGGTACCTTTCTGAGATTGCGGCGTTATTTATTATTTTAACGATCGTTATTGGCATCATTGGCAGACTTTCTGTTGATAATCTTGTGAAAAACTTTATGAGCGGGTCCGCTGCTTTAATAACCGGTGCGTTAATTATCGGGGTATCACGGGCGACGTTAGTAGTCTTAAACCAAGGGCATATCGTCGATCCGATGCTGTACGGTGTATCGGAAGCGATTAGTCATGTTCCGGGAACGATCAGTGTTGTCGGTATGTATAGTTTCCAAACGGTGATTCACTTTATTTTAGCATCTGGAAGCGGACACGCGATGTTAACAATGCCTATTATGACACCGCTCGCTGATTTACTTGATATTACAAGACAGACTGCTGTTCTATCCTTCTCATTTGCTGATGGAATCGGAAATATTATTTTCCCAACTGCCGGTACTTTAATGGCCGGGTTAGCGATCGCTGGGATTCCATGGACGAAATGGGCAAAGTGGGTCTTGCCGTTAGTGATCATCCAATTTGTTATTGGCTTAATTGCAGTTGTTGTCGCACATTTTATCAATTATGGTCCGTTTTAAAAAGAGCACATCTAGAGTGTAACGTAGGAGGAGAATATAGTGCTTACTTTAATTAAAAATGGGGAAGTGTATGCACCTCATTATTTAGGCAAGAAAGATATATTGCTAGTTGATAGTAAAATCGGTTTTGTAAGAGAATCCATTGAACAGCCCGATAATTTCGTTCCGATTACGGTTATTGATGCTACAGATAAAATCGTTGTTCCAGGATTTATTGATGCCCATGTTCATATCATTGGGGGGGGTGGCGAAGGCGGCTTTAAAACCCGGACGCCGGAGTTGATGTTAAGTGATTTAACCACTGCAGGCATTACGACGGTTGTCGGACTTCTTGGTACGGATGGGACGACGAGACGAATGGAAAGCCTGCTTGCAAAAGCGAATGGCTTAGAAGAAGAAGGTGTGACATGCTTTATTCATTCAGGCTCGTACCAGTTGCCAGTAAGAACGATTACAGACAAAATCGAGGAAGATCTCATTTTTATTGACAAAATTATCGGGGTTGGCGAAATTGCCATTGCCGATCATCGGTCATCGGAACCAACGGTGGATGAAATTGCAAAAATTGCCGCCGCTGCCAGAAATGGCGGGATTTTAGCCGGTAAGGCCGGCCTTGTTGAAATTCATGTCGGTGATGGGTCAGATAAGCTTGCTTTGCTCGAGGAAGTCGTTGAAAAGACGAATATTCCTATTTCCCACTTTCACCCAACCCATATTAATCGGAATGAAGAATTATTTATGGCCGGGATTGAGTATGCCAAAAACGGTGGTTACGTTGATTTAACGACGAGTTCCGTCCCACAGTTTTTTGAAGAAGGAGAAGTGAAGTGTAGCGAAGGGTTGAAGCAGATGCTTGATGCCGGTGTGCCGCTAGAGAATATTACTTTTTCGTCTGATGGCCAAGGCAGTCTGCCGACTTTTAACAAAAATGGAGAATTAATTGGCCTTCAAGTTGGAAAAGTTTCCTCATTATATAAGGAAACAAGAGATGCCGTCATCAATGAGGGGATTTCATTAGAAACGGCCCTTCAGGTTATTACATTAAATCCAGCGAATGTGCTTAAGCTTTCATACAAAGGTCGCATTGAGGAAGGAACAGATGCTGATATTGTTCTACTAGATAAAGAGACGCTCGATATTGACACTGTCATCGCCAAAGGGAAAGTGATGGTCGAAAATAAAGTGCCAATTGTAAAAGGTACATTTGAATAAAAAATTGGAGGGATTGAGATTGAGGAAATTATCCATTATTTGTGTTCTTGTGTTAACGATTTTTGCCATAACGATATCGTCATTTGATGTAGAAGCGGCTGAGAATAATAAAAATGTATCTAAAAATGCTGGTTCGCTCGTCATTGTTGGTGGTGCCCTAGATTCAGATAATGAGGCGGTTTACATGAAATACTTAACTTTAGCCCAACAGTATAAAGGAAAGTCACTAAAGGATGTAAAGATTGCGATTATTCCTGCTGCTAGCGCTGAACCGATTGGAAGTGCTAATGCATATAAAGAAGATTTCATTCAGTACGGTGTCCCTGCAGAGAATGTTTATACGGCACCAATCGCAGTCATTGATGACCCTTCGACAAAGGACGTGGATGAATCTACGTGGAAGAATAACGGGAATAGTGCCGAGATTGCCAAAAAAATAGAAGAGGTTGACGCGATTTGGTTTGTCGGCGGTGACCAATTACGCCATGTTAAAACGTTAGTGACACCAGATGGAAAAGATACAGTCGTATTAAATGCCATTCGAAAAATATACGAAAACGGCGCGGTCCTTGGCGGTTCAAGTGCAGGTGCTGCGATTATGAGCAATCCGATGATTGCGAATGGAACGAGCGTCAGCGCCTTAACTGAAGGGGTTCATCTTCTTAAAAACTTTGATCAAGAGGTAGATAACGATCAACTGTTTCTAACAACTGGTTTCGGATTTTTTCCGCATGGAATCGTTGACCAGCATTTCCTCCAACGCGGTCGTTTTGGACGTTTACTCGTGGCAACTCAATATAATAAAACACGTTATGGCTTTGGAATCGATGAAAACTCTGCCATGGTATACTACGGCGCGGATGACAGTATAGAAGTTGTTGGTGAGAGCGGCTTATTAATCGTCGATTTACAGGAGGCGAAAACGCCTAAGAGCAAGCGCTTTGCGATGAACAATGTAACGATGCACTACTTGGAAAAAGGCGACCGGTTCAACGTAACTGCCGGTACGTTCGAACTTAATAAAAAGCACGAAACGACAAAAGGGATCGAATACTATAGTAAAAATCCAATGGCAACCGATATCTTCGGTGCGCAAAAATTAAAAAAGGTGCTAACTGAAGATCTCATCGATAACGAGGCCAAAAAAGCAGAGGCCATTTGGTTTGACATGGAAGATGACAAAAAAGGAATTGGCTTCAAATTTACCTTTAGAAAAACAAACAAAACAGAAGGGTTCTGGGGCAGAATTGACAAAGTCGGATCATACGCCGCATTAAACGTTCAAATGGACGTTGAACCAATTACAATCAAAATCCAATTAGATAAATAGAATACCGTTGCAACAGAGACTCTAATCTATACCCTATGGGTTATAGATTAGAGTCAAAAAGCCCATCATCGTTAAACTAAAATGGACTCTTTTTATTGATCATTAAAGCTAATTATAAAATACACCCCTATTTCCACAAAAATCCCTCAGCACCCTCAAAACACTTAAATTCACAAGATAACTAGATTTAATATTCCTAGGCGAAGGCTTGTTTTCGAATTGAAAATAAAAGTTCCCAAAATCTCCGGTTGCCCTGATTTCATGAGTGTTCATTTCAATATGGGGACTTGCAATGATTTTAACCATTGTTTGTTCAGGTCCAATACCAGCGAGACTTAAGGCAGCCGCAACATTTAAATTCGCTGGAAATGCCTTTGCCGCATCTAGGGCATTTCCCCTAAAAAGTTCATAATCCTCTTGTAAATCATCCATGTCAATTCCATTCTCCATTATATAAGGGGCGCTTTTTAAAGAGTCAGGATGTTTCTTTGTTGTTAATTCAACTGAACTTAATTCACCCATTGCAGCATTTCTGATGGCATCAAGTCCCCCGATGGCTCCAGAGGGGAGTAAGATTTGGCTTCCAGATTTTTTTGCCGCTGTATAAACAGTCTTGAAAAAGTCTATATCAGTTAATGCTCCAATACTAATTACCAAAACATGTTTGCCTCTATTAATAAAAGAAAGCAAATAATCCCTTACCACTTTTTGTCCTGCAGCCTCAATAATTAAATCAATGTCCTCCCATTTCAAACTGCTAACATCTGTTGTCCAATTACATTCTGCATGAGCCGCAATTTCCTTTAAATATTCTGTTCGGCGAGGCGTGCCAACAATCGAATGCAGTCTTAACCCTTTAATGTCCCCTTTTAAAATTGAATTGACAACATAAGTTGCGATATTTCCACACCCTATAATAGCCACATTCATAATGATCACCTCTAAAAGATTTTGAATTAAAAACATAGGAAAACATGAATGTTCTCCTTTACCTTTTAAATCGCTACATATGTATTTCAATTCCTATTATTAGTCCATATCCACTATGATAGCATGTGCGCCATTAAGTAGTCCCCTGATTAACAAAAAAGGGGAAACCACTTAAAAAAGAAAAAAACACTTTTAGCTCCGAAAAGGAAAAAAAGTGCCTTCTTAAATCAGGAATTTAATTTTTGATGAACAAGAAATACCATGACGCTTCTGCTGTTCCCTTTAATCACTGAAAAAGTCCCGTTAACAAGAAAAATAAGTAATCGTCCTACAGCATATAAGTTGTTGTAGAACAAGTCCCCCAGTTCGGTAACACTTACCAACTGGGGGACTTGTCTAAAATACACACCATGTTTTTATTTTGTCTCTTTTATTTCAAAGGACTCAGTAATTTCAATGCTATCTTTCACAGATTGCACCATGGCACAATTTTTCCTAGTGACGACTAAAGCTTTTTCTATTTTTGTCTCATTTAAGTCTTCTCCTAAAATCACAAAATGGAGGTGAATCTTTTCGATTCGATTCGCTTCCTTTTCATTTCTTTCTACCTCGGCTTGCACTTTAATATCTTGAAAGGAAATTCGCATTCTTTCTAAAACTTTACGTAAAACTCCTCCGCTACAAACGGCAATAGATGAAACCAATAGTTGATATGGGCGAAATCCGTATTGGTCATCACCAGATACAGTAAGTTCTCCATAGGCACATTCTGTTACAAAACCATTTTCAGTCATATTAAAAATCATCCCAGACACTCCTTTAAAGTTATTTTATTTTGGTAGATAAACCGAAAAACTTCTAAATCCTTTTCTAGTTTCCTATAGTAAATCTCTTTTCATAATATTACAAACTTTAGGAAATGATGCCTCCCCCACTTTTAGGGCATACATATGAATCTGGCAAAATCCAAGATGATTATTTGCAATCATTTTGGTTAGTTTCGCTTGATCAGGCTGAACTTCGAATAAAACAGAATCCTCATCATCACATGTGATTTTCCCATCGATGGCCTAGCCGTAATGACCACCAGCTCTCCCGCTTGAAAGCGGTTCGTCAATTGATCCATATAAAAAGAGTGCCTGACCCCCACAGTATTAAGGTATTACAGCACTGGGGGTCAGGCACCTGACTTAAATCTATTAATTTTTTGTACTATACTTGATGTCAGTCACTATTAATCTATCCACTTAGTTGAAGATACTTGGAGAGAGTTGTCCTTTTTTATAAAGGAGATTTGCGCTGTCCCTTCATTTTTAGGTGAAAGCCAGACGTATCCCTCTGCCATCTTTCCTCTTTCATTCATTGCACCTGGTCCACCGAATATCTTGATTACTTCCTCATATGTCATGCCTTCTTTAATCGTTGCGTAATTTTCCTCTGAAACACCCGGATAACTTGATTTCGGTAAATCGTTTCCATAATACACTACCCGTGTTGGATAACTAAATACTGTTATACTGTTTGAAAAATCGTAGAGTCCTCTATGGAAATCTTTAAAGTGGTAAATGTCTACGCGAAAGTCAAATTCAGGCTCTTGGGCAAATAGGTATTTGTTATCCATAGAATCTGCCTTTTCGAGATTCATAGCGAGGAATTTTTCATAATTGACTGTCGGCTTGCCAAAATCTTTAATTTTCCGCAACTCTTTATTGTAAATATTCTTTTCGAAATCTGATGGTATTAAGTTCATACCTGTCTTGGACAAATACACATCTTTGTATTGGAAATCCCAACGAACATCTACTCCAAGAATTCCCCCCACAAATCTTAAAGGAACTACAGTCCTACCATTTATTAACTGAACAGGTACATCTAATTGAATCTTGTTTACTTCACCCATATGTGAAACAGTCACAGTCTTTTGGCCAATTGGTAAGGCAGTAATATATCCATTGTTTTTAATAGTTACTACTTTCCCTTTCTGGTCCCAATTCACTTCTCCACCGAGACGTTCAGTTGCGAAACGAATTGGAACAAGCGTCCGCCCATTCTTTATTACAGGTTTTTGATCCAACTTTACTTCTTCGTTATTTAAAAACACCTTAATATCATCGTTGGCACTTGCACTATTAGACGCCAAGAAAATGGTTATTGCAAAAACGGCTACTAATGCGAAAGTCAATCTCTTAATCACTTTTTCCACTCCTTACCCACATATTTTCCATTTTATTACTTGATAATATCATAGCTTCAAACATTAATGTAATTTAACTATCATATCAGGATCAATGTACCACAAAATTTCTATCTAAATATAGAAAAAGAAGGAATCTTATCTAATAAAGTAGAATTCCCCAATTCATAAACAGGAGTCCCTTCCACCTGTAAGTTAAAACCTTAACGTAAGGCAATCACGAACCCCTACCACCTTAACAATACCCCACCAAACAAGGAAACTCCTTCTGTTCCTTCTTCCATTCCCGAAAATTTAGAAAACGATTACCGATCAACACCTCCTCATCCGGAGCCATTTCACGACAATTCAATGCCCTACTCCCCGTCATTTTCCACAAATGTGTTTTCGCTTCTTCTGGGCTAACGGCGTAAATAAAAGCCCATTTCCGCTCCCCCACCTTCAGGGCATACATATGAATTTGGCAAAAAACAAGATGATTATTCTCAATCATTTTTGTCAGTTTCACAGTATCAGGCTGAACTTCGAATAAAACAGACTCCTCATCATCCAATGAAATTTTCCCCTCTTGAATTAAGCACAAAATGTAATGGGCCAGGACATGTTCTTCATAGCGAATAGCATCATCATATAGAGTTTCAATCGTTGACATCGTCAATTCTCCCCGTAAATTGATTATAGTTGGCAAAAACGGTACCAACTGGGCCATTGCGATTTTTTGAAATGATCAGCTCCAGCTGTTTCTGGTTAGAAGCCTGATCATAGTACGTATCACGGTAGAGAAAAATGATGACGTCCGCATCTTGCTCGACACTCCCTGATTCACGGATGTCCGACATTAAAGGTCGCTTATTCTGCCTTTGCTCCACCGCTCGATTTAATTGTGCAAGCAAAATAACGGGGCAGTTCATTTCCTTGGCGAGCATCTTCAAATCCCGAGAAATTTCCGTCACTTGCAAATGTATATTCCCGCCATAATCCTGTTTTGGACGAATTAACGTTAAATAATCAATCATAATGATCGGTTTTTGGTCAGGAAATTGATGAATCAGCTTTCTCGTTTTCGCCCTCATCTCAGCGATTGTTTGCCTGGCACCATCAAAAATCTGCATATCTGTCCTCGATACACGCCCGATAATGTCTGTCCATTCTTCCTTCTGTTCTAAACTAAGACTACGAAACGGGTTCCGTAATTTTATGCGATTGATCCCCCCTGTTGAGGCAATTAATCTTTGGACCAAGCTTTGAGAAGGCATCTCGAGTGAAAAAATAATGGGAAGAAATCCGTGCCAGCCTGCTTCTTTGGCAAAATGGAGCATCACATCTGTTTTTCCCATGGATGGCCTTGCTGCAATGACCGAGAGCTCACCCGCTTGGAAGCCATTCGTCATTTGATCCAAACGCTTAATCCCCGTAGGAATCCCTCTTGTTTCCTCCCCTTCTTGCCATGGTGCTTCATAAATCTCAGCCAATGCCGTTGAAATGGACAAATGGTCATCCATTCTTGCTTCATCAATGAGATGTAACGTCTGAATCACTTGCTGGATTCCCCAATCCTCCTCTTTTGCACGCGTTAAAATATTTCGCTTCTCCCGCTCTTTCCATTGGTCGAGAAGGAGCTCTTCATACTCATCAAATTTTTTCGGATTGGCATATGATTGTAAATCGTAAAGATAGGAAATTCCTCCGAATGGTTCCATATCTGCCGTTGTGGTAAGCGTAATAATGTCAACAATCCTGCCTTTTTCATGCAAAAGACGCATTTCTCTAAAAAGTGCTTGATGACGAAGGTCTTCAAAATGTTCAGGCCGGATCACACTATCACCTATGTAAAAATTCTCTTTCAGCATACAGCCAAGCAGCGCTTTTTCGACAGTCATGGCAGGTCCTCCCCCTCTGAAGGATTATGCTGATAAATGCCTGGTACATTTGGACACCTTTCCGTCATAGGTAGGGCTTTTTTCTGCTGTTCAAACACCCTCTCCAACGCCCATAAATCTTCCAATGTTTTCACCTGTTCGTCACGCCATCTTTTCAAAATCCCATATGTATACCGCCAATTTCGTTTGCCGACTGATAAAGATATTTTCATAGCTTCAATCACGAGTGGTTCTCCAAATTCGTCTACAGATTCTCCAATTTCTTCAGCGATAAATGGCGAGAGTATGCCAAAATTTTGTTGATAAAAATCAAACACCTGACCACACCGACCACCTAGTAGTTGTTTTTCTTTTTCTTTTTCTTTTTGTTTTTCTTTTTGTCCCCGTATCGTGGACGTATCGTCTAAACCGTCACGAATCGGTTGATCATCTGGCCCGTTTTTGGACAACTCAAATGAAGAGTCAACATATGACTCGTATATCTCCCGCATCCTTCCATTTCTAATATGCTCTCCTACATACTGAATGAGCTTTACGTCTTTTACCTTCTCTAACTCAGCACTCACGCAATCTTCCACCGGTTTTCCGCCACGAATAAAATTGTATTTCCCCCAATTTTTAATCGCGATTTCCCTTGTTTCAGGGTTATACTTCACAAGTTTGTGCTTATCGATCAAGCGCTCTAAGATACTTTGAATGGTCTCTTGCGAATACCCTGTATCAAACGCCATTTGCTTCTTCGTGATCGTGTAAACCCCAATTTGCCTCGTATTTTTATTCGTTAATAAATAAAGAAAGATATACTTATCCTCCGGTGTCATTTCCTCCACCACCTTCGGATCATCCCAAAATTGAGTGTAAACTACGCGATACTTTGCCATCGTTTCTCTCCCTTTCTTAAAACTCTTTCAAAAATCGTTCACCTGTTATATATGGATTAGGTCGAGAAAAGGGCACTTTTTATAAAAAAGGGAGAAAAATTGTTTAGGAGTATCGAAAGGAACTTTACCTATACTCCGATTTAGTCAAAATTTGTTTGGAATTTTATCTATTCACTAGGCAGCTTTAAGGGGGGAAATAAAGAGACGAGCTCCAAATTTCGCAAGGTTTTGAGAAGGAAAGGGAGAATAAAATAATTTGAAATACCCGTAGATTTTACTGTTACTTATGATGAGGTTCACCGTAACGTTGGATAGGGTAAATTAAAAAGCAGATAGAGTGTGTAAACCATGCCTCTATCTGCTTTTTCAGTTCCTATATTCTAGTTACCATCCTACTTTTTTCGAAAGCTCATTAGTCTTTTTCCTTGCCATCATATTATTTATTATAAAAGCCTTGAACAGAAACCCATTTTAAGCCTGATTCTTCATCATAGGAAACACAAGATTAGTTATGCGGATTTTTAACGACTGGTCCGAATACAGGGATATTATCATACACTTTAGGATCAGCCTGATAAACTTCGCCTGTAATAAATCCTTTTAACGTTTCATAAAGTCCTTCATATGTCTGTTTAATCATCATTCCACTTGCTTTTTGCCCCGTATCATAGTTAGAGCCGCCTCGAATTTCATAAAGCATGGTTGGTGTCCCATTTAAAGCAAATGTTGATATTGCCATCGCTGGTACATTCAATTCCTCATAACGAGAGATATTACCATAATGTGATTGCCCTTTTTGGAGCTTTTGATATACTAATGCACCAACCCGCTTTGAAAGATTTAATACCTCATCATCTACCTTCCAAAACACACCTTTCGCATCATAATACCCTTTTTCGGCTATCGGTACATTTAAAATGGCCAAGGTGGACATCTCATCACTATCTTCAGAAACTGTATAGGTTGGATATGTGTGATGAAGGTCAACAAATAACTCTGGTTCAAGTGCTTTATATAGATCACGCATCGCACGAGATTCCGGAGTTACAAAAAAGCCCTCGCTCCCTCTCCATCCCGATACCGATTGTCCCGGCAAAAGATGAGCTGTAGATGAATTTAATTCAAAATTTAAATCCGGATTAAAGTCTCGGTTAATGTCAAACCCAGGATTTCGGTAATACCAAGGTGGGACCGTTGATGCCTCTAAACCAAACTCACTTTGGTTCCAAACTTGTTTGTTGTAACGACTTGGTTTACGCTTACCATCTACGACTTTACCTACAATGCCTTCAGGATTTAACATTGGAACAACCCATACCGATAGGCTGTCGCGCATCTTCTGAACTTCTTTACTATTAACTGTGGCTAAAGTTTTAATTAATTCAACTGAGGAAATGACACCTAGTTCTTCATCTCCATGCATTGACGATTGGATAAGGATTCCTTTTTTGTGTGGATCGTTATCACCAATCTTTGCAACATAAATCGGGTATCCGGTTTGCGTAACACCAGCTACCTCCAGCTTCATCATTCCTTTAGACCTAGCTTCAATATCCTTAAGCTCTTTTTCCAATTCTTCAGGAGTGTACATTCTTTGAAGACTTACTTTTTGTTCGGGTGTTACCCAAGGTCCATTTGGTTCGGTTTTAGCATGAGAAGTAAAAACAAAAAGATTAGAGACAACTACACAAGCCAATATCATTTTCCAAATTTTTTTCACCGTTTACAGTACTCCCCTTTTTAAATTTATTTACTGTTAATCCAAGGTGAGCCAACAAAACCGGAAGATATGAATTAGATTTTTTATGCTCTAAAGCCTTTGAACTCTCAACTATTTTAATCTAATTTTCTCCGTCCCTAGAAATGGCGATACCTATACCCTTCTTATGTCTTCATCAACATACACTGCCTCCTTTAATGAATATAGGAGTTAAATTCAACACAGATTTTAATCTACCTGCAAATATATTAAAAACAGAAACAAATACCCATATTTTATAATAAGGACCATATCCTTCTAGTAATAAGCTCACATACCACTAAAAAATAACCAAATGCACAAAGGATGAGGTTTTTTTATTTAACAAATTCATAGTCTTTTAGTAATAAGTAAAAGAGCCTACATAATTGCTATGAAATTGAATGATGAAAAATTATAGTTAGGTATTTAGTTGCATTATTTAAAATTTTCAGATATATTGTCCAAAAATTAAATTTAATAGCTTATAATTATATTGTTTATATTTTACATATCATAAGGGGGATATTAAATGAAGAAGAAACTAGCAGTTCTATCTATTTGTTCAGCTCTATCATTCTCTTTACTCGTTGGGTTACCAACCAATAAAACAAAGGCTGCACCTGAAAAGGAGCATTATGTATTAGCGTATAAAGGGAAATTACCTAGTAATTTCTCAGAAACAATCTCTAAGGCCGGAGGGGCTGTTGAAAGAGTTATACCTGAAATTGGGATTATTGAGGTAGCATCAGCAGATCCAACCTTCCTTTCAAAGGTGAAACAAGATACAAACATTCAATCAGCTGGAAGAGAACTTGAAGCATACTTAGAAACTGATCCGGATGACGCCGTGAATTTTACTCCTGGTACCCCAAATGGGGAGAAAGTCACTTTAGATTCAAACGCAGCAAGCTATTGGGATAAACAATGGGACATGCAGCGTTTAACACATGAAGGTGATTCTTATAACTTAAATAAAGGTAATCATGATACGGTTGTAGCAGTGATTGATACAGGAATTGACTTTAGCCATCCGGATTTGAAGGAAAATGCCGATTTAGCGGGTTCGAAAACCTTCGTACCAGGTACAAAAGATGCTTGGGACCAAAATGGCCACGGTACACATGTCGCTGGATCCATTGCAGCTAACGGGAAAGTTAAAGGTGTAGGTCCAGATTTAACAGTCAGAGCATACCGTGTTTTTGGAGCAACCGGAGGAGCACAACAAGCATGGATTACCGATGCAATTGTAGAAGCTGCAAACGATGGAGTAGCGGTGATTAATATGTCAATTGGGGGCTGGCGTTGGATGGCTCATAACTTAGATGAGAAAGGTGATTCTGCTTCAATGGTAGCCTATCACCGTGCCGTTCAGTACGCAACACAAAAAGGAGTTACTGTTGTGGTGTCTGCTGGTAATGACTCAAGAAACTTGAGTGATTTACATGATATGCAGACATATTGGAAGGAAAATTACGGTTTAGACATTAAAGGTCCATCTCGTGTCGTACCAGCCCAAATTCCAGGGGTGATTACTGTATCTTCCTCAAATGAATGGTCCAATAAGAGCATTGCCTTCTACTCTAA
Organism: Cytobacillus depressus; assembly: GCF_008923245.1. Lineage (GTDB taxonomy): Bacteria > Bacillota > Bacilli > Bacillales > Cytobacillaceae > Cytobacillus > Cytobacillus depressus. The sequence continues at coordinate 212,016 of NZ_WBOS01000004.1, read as the reverse complement.
TTACGGAAATGGCATCGACGTGGCCGGTCCTGGTGGCGATAATGGTCCATTATATGATAGTTTATATCGTCAGAACCCAGCCGGAAACTATTTAGATAAACGTGATTACACTTATCGAACATTGTCTACTTACCCTACTTATCCGGTCGCAGGTGGGAATAATGCAACTACACAGTTCAGTGACGGACAATGGCATGGCTATTCCTATTTACATGGAACTTCCATGGCAGCACCGAAAGTCGCTGGTGTAGCTGGAGTCATTAAAGCCGCTCACCCTGAGTATAATCCTTCCCAAGTGGCAGCCGCCATTAGACAAAGTTCCATTGATTTTGGCAAAGTCGGGAATGATCCATTATACGGGGCAGGCGAAGCCAACATTTATAATTTCTTATCAAAGGAAAAATCTAAAAAATAATAGTAAGGCCGTTGAGTATAAACTCAGCGGTTTTATTAATGAATTAGACTATGAATACTTCCAATTTATAGTCATATCCATTATGAAGTTAATCCTCTTTCGACTTCTTCTTTTTCCCAATTTCCTTTCGGTCAATATTTTAACTCAGGTTAGACATCATCACACTACATGTGGGTAACTCAGTGCCATGAACACTAGGGTTATCCACTTTTTTATTGCTATTAAATGGAAATTTGTAGTATTACGTACTGTTGTGAACTCATGAAAATCGAAGGTTTTTCAGTGCCCTCCTATTTGAATATGGCCTTTTTACCATATTTCCTATCTTTTCAGCTACTAATATATTATGTTAGAATAATTTATATTTTTTTATAATCATTTATATATCAAATAAAGTAGGGAGTTGTTATTTCGTGGTATTAATTGGTGTTGCCTTAATTATCATCGGATTTGCATTAAAGTTTAATCCACTTGTCGTCGTGACGGTATCTGGATTAGTCACTGGCTTGATCGCTGGAGTACCTATTATAGACATTATTACGCAGTTTGGTGAAGCATTCACAACGAATCGTTATATGTCGATTTTAATCGTTACATTACCAGTTATTGGGCTTTTGGAGAGAAGCGGTTTGCAAAGTCAGGCTGGACATCTCGTTTCAAAAATTAAAGCAGCTACTGCTGGAAAGATTATCACTATTTATCTATTTGCCCGTGAAGTAGGTGCAGCACTTGGTTTGCTTAGTCTTGGTGGACATCCACAAACTGTTCGTCCACTACTTGCGCCAATGGCTGAAGGAGCAGCAAAAGCAAAATATGGGGAAGTTCCAGAAAAAGAACGTGAAGAAATCCGTGCCCATGCAGCTGCGGCCGATAATATTGGACTATTTTTTGGTGAGGATATTTTCGTTGCAGTTGGAGCGATTTTATTAATGAAAGGTTTCTTTGATCAAAATGGAATTGAATCTGACCCCATTATGATGGCACTTTGGGGACTTCCAACCGCTATTTTCGCCCTCATTGTCCATTCAATCAGACTCCGGATGTTTGATAAAAGGCTTGACCGCAAACTAGGTTCACAAGCAAAAAAGGATGTGAGTAAATGATTTTTTCAGTAGAATTTATTTATATTATTATGGGAATCATCGGATTATGTTGCTCGATTTATACATTCTCCGATAAAGCCAACCCACGTAGACATCTGTCAGGTTTATTCTATTTGCTTTACTCCATTACGATCTTATTCGGCAAAGTGATACCCCCATTTTATATCGGTTTAATGGTGTTCGCCATGGTTATCATTGTAGGAATGGGTGGCCTCCGCAAAGGTTCTTACGGTGAGGCAACGGATCAGGAAAAGGAATCAGGTCGCAAACGACTAGGCTCAAAGTTATTTATACCTGCTCTTCTCATTCCCGTCATCACAGTAATTGGAGCAAAAGGATTTGCAGGTGTAAATATTGGGTCATTAGCCATTTTAGATCCGGCAAATCCAACTTTAGTTGCCCTAGGGATCGCCTGTATCATCGCAATTATTACGGCAATGGTGATGACAAAAAATACACCTGTAACAGCTGTAAAAGAATCACGACGACTTTTAGAAGCAATCGGCTGGGCAGTCGTACTACCGCAACTTTTAGCCACATTGGGAACGATTTTTACACAAGCTGGAGTTGGAGGGGTTGTCGCTGATTTCATAACAAAGGTCATTCCTGAAAATAACTTATTCATGGTTGTGTTAGTATTCTGTTTAGGTATGGCGATATTTACAATGATTATGGGAAATGCATTTGCAGCGTTTCCAGTCATGGCAGCTGGGATTGCATTGCCATTCTTGATTCATCAATTTGGCGCAAATCCAAATCATATTGCTGCCATCTCTATGTTTGCCGGCTATTGTGGTACACTTATGACACCAATGGCTGCGAACTTCAATATCGTCCCTGCGGCATTATTAGATTTAAAAGATAAAAACCATGTGATTCGTATTCAAATTCCTACAGCTTTATGTGTGCTCGCATTTAATATCGTACTCATGTATTTTCTAGTTAAATTGGAGGTATAACAGATGGGAAAAAAAGTGTTAATAACAGGCTTTGATCCATTTGGAAAGGATACAGTAAATCCAGCACTGGAGGCTGTCAAACAATTGGACGGAATCGTTGTTGATGATGTAGAAATCATTGCACAAGAGGTACCTACTGTCTTTCATAAATCGATTGAAGTAGTAATCACAGCGATTGAAAAGCATCAGCCGGATGTAGTCATCTGTGTTGGTCAAGCGGGAGGGCGGACACAAGTCACTCCTGAACGGATTGCTATTAATATTGATGATGCCCGCATACCTGATAATCAACAGAACCAACCAATCGATGAACCGGTTTACGCGGATGGACCTGCAGCTTACTTTACCACCTTACCCGTTAAACATATGGTACTTGCAATGAAAAAAGCTGGTGTGCCAGCAGCAGTCTCTAATACAGCAGGAACCTTCGTTTGTAATCACATATTTTATGGGCTCATGCACTATTTAACCAGTAATGCTCCTACAGTTCGTGGTGGGTTTATCCATATTCCCTATATCCCTGAGCAAGCAACTGATAACGGAGCACCTTCTTTAAGTTTAGATACGATTGTACAAGGCTTAAAAGCTGCTGCTATCGTTGCAGCCAATGAAAGAGAAGATATAAAAGTAATCGGCGGTACAACACATTAACATACAAAACGCTTGGATCTATAAATCCAAGCGTTTTTACATGATTAAAATCATAATAAAAAGTGCCAGTCCCCCAGCTCGGGAAAACTTTACCGGACTATGGGAATAGCCCCCAAATTTCAAACTTGCTTACCTATCTCCCATCAATTTATACCATTTCTTAAAGATAAGCCTGCTTAATTCACCCCATATCCAGCTATATATAAAAGAAAAAATATAAATAAATCCTATGACCTTTAATGAAGGAGATGTACTGGCGATTGGTCCTAAAACAGGGAAATGAAAAAAATATAGAAGGAAACAGATTCCACCCGTTAATAATATAGAGGTAAAAACTATAATGCCAATTCGTCTTTTTAAAGTAAGAAGAGCTATTCCAATTCCTAAACCTACGATCCCTGTTGTAAATGGGAAAACAAAAGATTCGCCAGGTTGGATCAGAATCAGTAAAAGAAACGTTAATATGTAACTTTGAAGCCCAAAGGGAATAGATATAATGGTACAAATCAAGATTGGGAGAGTGGCAAAAGGACTGATTAAATAACCGATCCCTGGGAGAAAGTTTCCGGTTGACTGCAGGATAGCTGCAAGTGCAGAAAAAAGCGCGGCTAATACGAGCTTTTTAGAGTAAGAGAACGTTTTAAAATAATAGTGGAGCCTGTATGATTCAGGTGATAAAATACTAAACCAATTCATGAGTTCCTCCTTCACTTTTTACATTTCCCGTCCCTAATTTGATACTATTAGAACCGCTCTAATCATATTCTTATTAGTGAAACTTCATTCAGTGGCCACTGAATGTTAGTTGAACTTATCACGCTCAAAGCGCCACGTCCTCCCAAAAGCCCTGCTTTTGGTCATGCGATGTATCGCTGCCGTAGTATTCCTTGTCCTGTGGCTTTCGCCTGACTAGGACATCCTGTCCGTCGTCGGGCCTTTACGGGCAGTTGATCTCCCACCTAAACTTCTCCGATGTATCTAAAGTTTTGAGGTGGGAAGCTTACTGCCCGTTAATCCGCGATAAAAACAATATGAAGGAGTGTAATGTTAGTTGGTAAAAGTTAAGGTTAGATTACGGCCCCTTGTAAGCAAATTAAACTTACCCACTGTTTTAAAAACAGCCATACTTCCGGGTGACTCCATTGAAAGATTATTTATTGCCACTCAGGTGGGAGAGATCTTTTACATAGGAAATGGGGCTATAAAGACTTTTTTAGATATTCGCCCGCAAATCATAAAGCTAGGTACTTCTGAACCAGGGGTTTCTGGTGCAGGATATGATGAACGGGGATTGCTGGGGCTGGCGTTTCATCCCGAATTTACTTATAACGGGCTATTTTACCTTCATTATTCAGTAGCTGGAACACAAGGTCCAGGTGCTCTTTCTAAACATTTTAAACCTGACCCGTGTGACCCCGGAACCTTAAACCTAAAGTGGATAAATAGAGAAACTCAATATAATCATATTGATACAGTTGAAGAATGGATTTTACAATCGAATGGCCAACCGCAAAAACGACGGACATTACTTAACTTAAGAAGACCATTTTTTAATCATAATGGTGTCAATAGCTTAAACTTTTCACCTGAAACAGGAAAACTTGTTTTAACAACCGGAGATGGTGGAGCAGGCTATGATCCATTTAATTTAAGCCAGGATATTATGGAAATAGCCGGTAAAATCATTGAGATTGACGTAGCAAAGGATACATTTATCAATCATCCACCCGTTGTCACACGTTTTAATGAACTTCCCGCACCTATTCAGGAGACGCTTACGGTAATTGCCAAAGGGGTTCGAAATATACCGGGCATTTCATTTCAAAGGTTTCATAATCAGTATATCAAATATGTGGGAAATGTCGGACAGGATTTGGTAGAGTCGATTTTTTCATTTGTTCATTATAAACCAATACCGGTGACTCAGCTTGTTCAAGCTTCTTTAATGAATTCCGAACCTGACCAAGAAGGATTTATTAACTTTGGCTGGAGGGGGTGGGAAGGCGCTTTTCCTACTTCGATTATAAGGGGCTGCTCTGCAAATCAGAATTCGGATGAGAAAACAATTGCATATTACAATGAAGCAATAATAACTTCTGTGAAGCGTCTTCCGCCTCTAACTAGTTATTTTCATAAAGATCCCCGCCCCGATAAGTTTGGTGGAACGGCACTTACAGGAGTGCAAGCTTTTATGGGGAATGGAATCCCCGCGTTAACAGGAAGCGTTGTGTTTACCGATCTTGCCCGAAAAGAAGAATCCGGGTCTCCTGTTAGAGGGGTTTTAGCTTATACCAGAGTAAGATCAGATGGCAAATTAAATAATTTTAGTGTGATTGAAACCAATTATGATTTTGGGTCCGGGTCGGCTTATTATGTTAGTTTGGGAACGAATACGGATCAAACGAGACTATACTTAGGGGTTTATGGCTCAATGAAAGTAACTGATTTTAACCAAGGTACTGTTTTTGAAATTGTTCCATGATTAAATCACTTTCATACCTACGATACATTACTGCCGATAGACCTTTTCATAACATTATTAATAAGCAAGTTACGATTTTTGCCTATTAACAAGCAAGGCCCGATTGGCCCTGCTTGTTATTTGACTATTACTTTTCCAATCATTCCTTCATTGAAATGGTACCGACAGATCAGTTCATATGTACCTGGCTTTTTCGGTTTCACGGTAATGGTTTTTTCTTTTCCCGGCTGGACTTCGACGTCAATTCCGAGCTTTTCCACCGTGAAGGTGTGTTCTTTCTGACCTTTGTTTTTCAATATCAATGTTGTCGTTCTTTCATTGGAAATAGTTATGACTTCCGGATTAAAATAATCATCGTTCAACACGACCTCAATATCTTTCACTGTCTCCATAGGTTGTGTTACGACACCGGATTCGGCAAATACGCCAAATGATCCTGCAGTGTTTACAACCACAATCATCGCAAGCAAAACTACTAATCCTGTTAATCCCTTTTTCACAAACATTCGCAAGCCCTCCTTTCCTATACAGTATTTTTTCCAATTCATAAAATATTATCACTATGAATTGGGTTCCAACGTGCTTTCAAATAGGAACTCTTTTATCTGAAACAGTGATAAAGAAAACTCGCCGATTGGCGAGCCTTGGAAAGGCGAAGACAGAGGCGTAGTTGCACTTATCGCGCTCATGAAAGCCACGTCCTGTGGCATTCGCCCGACTAGGACATCCTGTCCGTCGTACTTAATTCCTAAAATTGGCGCCTGCGTCGAATCAACTTCTTCGCAGACAATTTATACTTTCTTAACGTGCAAGAAAAAAGATCGTCTCAAATGACGATCTTCTGGAATCCGTTCTTATTCAATTAAGACAAAGTGAGCTAATTTCTTAAAGTTTGTTTAATTGATTTTCCCATCGAATAGACTAATCATTTAATCCCTGTCCATTAAGAATTTGCTGCATATGTTTTTCAATCCTTGACACCCGAGTTTTGGATTGTTTGGCTTGAGAAAAATAAAGAATGTATGCTCTTTGCCGTCCCGGTGTCAACGCCTCAAAAGCAGTTTTCAAGGCAGGGATTTCATCGAATTTATTTTGAAGTTCTTCAGGAATTGGTTCTGGATTCTTTTTAACATTCACTTTCAAACCGGCCTTTTCTACTTCAATGGCTTCATTAATATAGTCTTTCAAGACAGGTTCAAGCTCAACTATTTTCTGAACATTGGTGAACCGAACTAGACGTGCCGCCTGCGTATTCTCCCCAGGTTTTTCTAGAATATTATAGGCATCTTTTAACAGGGCACCTTTGAAAAAACTAAGCGAACAGTATTCGTTAAATGCACTTACTATAGCTACATTACTTTTCTGAAATGTGTAACAAGGAACTCCCCATTTCACTTCTTCTGTCAGTCCGCAGTCAAGGACGATCATTCGTAATTTCTCTAATTCTTCCGGCCATTTGTGGACTTTACAGTCGAGAGTACCTCCTAGTGGGCAACGCCAGCAGCCCTCAGCTAAATATTTATCCACTTTAGAATTCATTATATTATTTGTCATAAAGGAACCCCTCTTCAATTTTCGATCAGCTAACAGTCAAGAAAGATGATCAATTTCGCCAATTCTTTCTGTCGCTTTTTGCCTTTACTTAATCCCTGCTTCACCTGTTATTCCAAAGAAATCTTCACAACATCATCTAAATATCTCGTTGTATTATATCCATAAATCTCTAGATTTTTAGGGATCGCATCGTTATTGTGGAACCGAATGCTTTGAACAGTTTGGAAATAACGAGGCTGTTCGATTTCTTCATATGAGAAAGGGGCTTTATTCATAGCGTATTCTACCCCGTTTTTATCAACGAGCACGCCCTCAGAATTCATTTCCATTCCACTAGGTACCTTTTCATCCTCACTAACAATATTGAAGTGAAGCAATTCATATGCTCGATTCATAATTTCATGATTGCTTATGACAATATCGAAAGACTGTCCAACTTCCAGCTTTTCTATGGAGATTGTGCTGCCTGCATATTCGAAAGTTTGAGGATATTCTCGGGTATCATCCAATTCGATGGTTTTTTTGTCTTCAAATGCTAAATAAGCAGATTCAAATTGAATGTTAACCTCTTCTGGTTTTTCTCCAAAAAGAGGGTCAAAGTTTGTTTGAAAAGTATTCCAATTCATGTCTTGCTGTGAATCAACAAAAGAGCTGCCATACATTTGTGCTTTCACTTTGTTATTGTTCACTTCTAGATTGTTAAAATTAAGAAATTCTATTCGCTTCTCTGGCTTTTCATGATTAATACCAAATTGAAGAATCGTCGCAGTAGGAGCAATGATTAGTTTATCAAATCGAACCGGAATCCCCTCTATTTCTGTTTCTTCACCCAATGCATATTCGATGGAAGGCTGTTTTGTTACAGGTATCTCGAAGTTCCACTCCCCTGTTTTAATTTCAATATCCCCCAAACCCCAATACCGACTCTGCTCAGATGAATCACGAATCAATCTATGAAGCTTCGTAATCTTGAGTTTGATTGTCCCATTATCCTTTTTAAGTGGCCTTAAACCCATCTTCCCTTGAAACACATTCTTTTCTTTATTATTTAATTCTGATTCTAGGTCAGGAAGATAATAGGTTGGATATGTCTCATAGTTCATAATTTCATATTCATTCTCTACATAAACTCCATCACCATAGCCCACCATATATTGGCTGTCTTCATTTATATCTTCAATTTCATAATAAACAAGAGTCTGCAAATCATCAGCAATGACACTTTTAATCTTTACTTTTACCCCATCGCTTTCGGCTTCCAGGTTCAGCCTTTGACCATAGCCCTGCTGTAGAAAGGCACGCAATTGCGGATCTTCTTCTGTCCATCCATAGTAGAGGTACGTAAACGCCCCTGCAAAGTAACCGATCCCCACCAATAATACGAAAACACTAGCAAATGCAATTCTGACTTTTTTACGTTTCTTGTTCTGCTTTTGCTTATGCCTCTCCTTTTCTTTCAGCCTATCTTTAATTTTCTCCATGAAACGAGCCAGCACAGGCACATCTTCAATATTATTAGGAAGATCCAACATAGTTAACATGACTTCCTGAAAGGTCGCCAAATCCTCCTGACATTCTTGGCAATGATAAATATGTACTTCTAAATCAATCTTTTTCGACCGATCCATCGTTCTTTCTAAGTAATCGAGGTAATCCTTTTGATACTCCCTGCAGCCATGAAAGGTTGTTCCAGACCACATTTCATTTCTTATTGACTGAATTCCGGAAAACAAAAGCTCTTTCATCTTTCCCACTGAAACTTGGAGAAGATGTGCTGCGTCCTCCCGAGAGAATCCTTGTACATATGTTAGGACCATCGCATCTTTCTCGTCCTGTTGCAATTGATCAAGTGCTTTAAATACCCCTTGACGTGGTTCACTTTCTTCCGAGGCCGGTAAACTTCTATCACGAGAAAGCTCTCGGCAGTTATGGATGAAAATGGATGTGACCCACGTTTCGAATGCTGCTTTACCTTTCAATCGAGGCCATTCCTTTTGGACTTGAATAATGGACCGGTAAAAAAGCTCTTCCATTTGCTCCTGATTACTCAGATAACACCAACCAAGTGTATAAAACGATTGTTGATGCTGATCGAACCAATCGACGATGGATTCCACGCCTTTTTCTCTTATTGTAGTCGTAGAAATGGGATCTATTTTTGCTGGAATCATAAGCACGTCCCCCTTTTTGGACATAATTCACCTTGTTGATGATACTTGTTTCACAAATTTGGGATTTCATCGTTATTCCATGAAAACAAATCTCTTTTATCAATAAATTACAATTATTATAAATATTGGTTCATTTATATAGAATATCAAATTTCTTATTCGTTCGTAAGTCTATGTTTCTAGTATCTACCTAATAAAAGCCGCTTCCATCTATATTACTGCTTTAACTGGCGGATATAATTATTTTCAGAGTGAGATTAAATTGTTCTTACCCTATCATCTCACCAAATTTTAATGTTCTTATCATGTTTGTCTCATTTAAGGAGTCTATTATTTGAATCAAGGAACACGATAATAACTTATAAAAATTAAATAAATATATATAAACATAAACATTAATTAAATATTTATAAACATAAACATAATTTAGGAGGTTGTTTACTTTGTTAACTTATTTTAATATCGAAAAAACATTATTTAAAAGCCAATTCTCTGAAAGATATCAGTTCGTATTAAATTATAAAGGCAAAGATTTTAAAGGTCTTTATCATAATGGAGAGATTATGTGGTTTAATCCACAACCTTTAAATTCCCTTAAGGAAAAACATTTTGACAAAATCGAATCTCAAGTTCATAAAAAAATGAAAGCACAATTATTGCATTAAAATACATTCCCCTTCGTTATAATTGATTGAATAACAAAAGAAAGTATCGATTATCGATACTTTCTTTTGTATTTTTGAAATTATTAGCATTGACAACCAAGGATTGTATTAAATGGTCTTTTTTAAAAAACGCTTCCAAATAAATTAACGGGTTCGGTTTTGAAGTACAAAACTCAAAAAAACAAAACAATTAGCAGTACAATTCGCATCAGAATTGGTACTGTTTTTTTTATTGATATAAAAGGGTTATTGCAGTTTTAACAATCAAATTAACATACCAATTAACATACTAATTAGCAAGTATCTGCTGGACGGCAGACAGCCTCGAAAAGGTGTGTTAAAAAGGGGTGTTAATTGAGCGGTCATTTTTAGATTGTGGACGACGATTATTATTGAAGTTTATTAAGCCGAAAAACAACAATGCTGACAATGTAGACTGGATTGTATCGGAACGTGTACAAGCTATCGTAAAAACATATGTGGAATATACACAATACAGTGAGAGCGAAGTGGTTGATTTGTTTCTGCTTAATCTTTTAAAAGATAAAGACTTTTTGTTGAACTAGTTGTAAAATTAACAACTTAAAGTAAGAACATTTCTTTGTAATGAAATGCTTTTTATTTTCATAAAAATTAAAAAGATATATCAATAACAATAATAATATAATTTAAAACAATATTAGTTTATTGTAAAACGATAAATTATGTGTTAAAGTCACTTTATCATTAAATCAGTGATGTGCTTTAAATGAATGTTAAACAAGGTTCAACCACTTTCTTAAAGGTAATTATTTTTCTGATTGGGATTGCGGTGTTTGCTTTACAGTCATTTTCCTCATTCTGTTAGGAATAGTAAGCTTAATCGTGCTTGCTAAAGTTACAGGTGACGATGCAGCAGGTCCAATATCACTAAGTCTAATGGGCATTTGGGCAACAAGTATCATCGTAGCCATTGTGGACGTACTTCAAAAGCCATTAAAAAACATCCTAGAATTAAACCAAAAAAATGAATAACGAGGTGCTTTTTATGAAACAAGTTACGACATTCTTTTTAAAGTTAGCTGTTATTTTTATAGGAATCACAGTTCTTGCATTGTGCATATTTTTGGTGCCTAAGTTCGGGAATTTTGCTGGAGAATTGTATCCAGATATTGCTTATATGAAATATCTCGTTTTCATCGTGATGTATGGAGCTGCTGTGCCTTTTTACTTTGCTCTCTATCAGGCTTTCAACCTTTTACGGTACATTGACGAAAACACAGCGTTCTCGGAATTATCTGTAAAGGCGTTAAAGAACATAAAATGCTGTTCGATTACAATCAGTGGTTTGTATGTATTAGGTTTGCCACTCTTTCATTTTATAGCGAAAAAAGTTGACCCTCCTATTGGATTAATGGGACTCATCATCATTTTTGCTTCGTTGGTTATCGCCGTTTTTGCTGCTATCCTTCAACAGCTTCTACAAGAAGCGATTAACATAAAATCAGAAAATGATTTGACGGTCTGAGGTGGAGGATATGACAATTATTATTAATATTGATGTGATGTTAGCAAAACGGAAAATGAGCGTAACGGAGCTTTCGGAGAGGGTTGGAATTACTATGGCGAATCTTTCTATTCTGAAAAATGGGAAAGCAAAAGCGGTTCGTTTTTCAACATTAGAAGCGATATGTAAGACTTTGGATTGTCAGCCAGGTGATATTTTGGAGTACAAAAGCGACGAAGACACTCAATAATAACAGACAACAAATTTATTTAGTGGGAGTCGATAGAGAATTTAAGGAATAGCCATTAAGCTATCCCTTCTTTGCGTTTATTAATGTTATTTGCTCTGAGTATTCCATTGAGAATTGCATTGATATTAGTGACAAAAAATAGGATGTGATTTGCAATGTTTGCACCTAAAAAGGGAACCCGTTATTCTGATTCCCCTGTTTTTTTTGTTGTTAAATGTTGTGCTAATTAAGATGCGTATTATATTGTTAATTCGCTTGTTAATTGACATTTTGCACTTCAAAACAGAACCCGTTACAAATAAATGCGCCTTTTAATTCCTTTTTCTTTCAATAAATAGGTTCAATTGTTTCAAGCGAACCTTTATTAGGAGTTTTTGAATTCCAAATAAAGTTCACTAGATACTTTTCATTCACTTTAACTAATTTGTATTCATTCATTGAAACTTTTATTTTTTTATCATCGAATATCAAATAATACTTCCCTTTCTCCTGAAGCTTCTCCTCTAGCTTGAATACTCCTCCAGTTGATAATTCATGAAACTGATGATTTACTATTGATACAATTATAATGACTGAGATTATTACAACAGCAGCTTTTATAGTTGCTTTAAAATTTCCTTTTACTCTTCCTCTTTTTCGTAAATATTTAATTGAAAAATATAGATAAATGGGAAGGAGAACGGGAACAATAAACATTGCTATATTGAGTGGTACGTACATTATTTCATGTAATGAATAATTGAAATCTGCAATTGCCTGGACTCTTCCCAGCTGTAAACCTATAAATGCCGAATAAATTAGTCCTAACAACCAATACAAAGCTACCCTTTGAGCCTTATGCAATTTTCGGATTTCCTCTTCACTGTTTCGTTTCAAATTAAAATCCCCCCAGCCCCAAAGAGTGCTTTAAAAATACTTCTTTAATGAAAAAAAATTTCGTTCATTTACTAAACAATTTAGCATGAATAACCAATTTATTTATAAGAAGAGTTTTTCTTGCCAAAATATAATATGGTATGATGTTTAGGTTGTATTTCTACTATGTGACACATTTTACATTCATCTAAGAAAGAGGTTTTTATGCACACCACAAAATTATCTAAGCGACATTGGTTGCTTATCTTAACACTTACTTTATTAACATTTGTTCTCGGAACAAGCGAATTTGTGATTGTCGGAATTTTAACCGATATTTCCTCAAGCCTTCATATGACAAATGCAAAAGCAGGCACACTCGTTTCTGCGTTTGCCATTACGTTTGCCATTGCCACACCACTAGTGATGTCAGCAACAAGTCATTTTCCAAAGCGTAAATGGATGTTGTTTTTGATCGGGGCTTTCATCGTCCTGAATGCTTTATGTGTCATTTCGACGAGCTATATCATGCTCCTCGCCTTGCGGATGATGACAGCGATTGTGACAGGCGTATTAATTTCGCTCGCCATGATTGTTGCAAGTGAAACCATGCCCATTCAAAAACGCGGACTCGCGATCTCATTCGTCTTCGGTGGATTCACGATGGCTAATGTTATTGGTGTGCCTACTGGTACGGTCATCGCCGAATGGTACAGCTGGAATGCTACGTTTATGTTAACGACGATCCTTGGAGGATTGGCGTTTATCGCCTCCTATTTCGTCTTGCCTAATCGACTTAGCCAAGCGCGGAGCTCGATAAGGGATCAGTTTTCTTTATTGACCAAGCCACGAATTTTGATGGCTTTTTTCATTCCTGCTCTTGGATTTGGCGCAACTTACGCCGTCTTTACGTACCTTGTCCCTATCTTGAAGGGAATGGGAGCACCAAATCAATCAATTAGTATAATCTTATTTTGTTACGGATTTATCTCGATTTTCAGTAACATTCTCGCTGGAAAAATCGCCAGCCACAATCCAATCGGTCGCCTTCGCTTTGTTTTTCTCGTGCAAGCAATTGTTCTAACAAGTTTATTTTGGACGACAAATCATTTTATTATGGGTCTGGCAAACATTGGCTTGATGTCGTTAATGGCCATCCTCTTAACAACATCTACTCAGCTTTATTTAATTGACCTTGCCGGAATTTATCAGCCGAAAGCAACAGGGCTTGCAGCTTCACTTATGCCCGTGGCGAGCAACGTAGGTATCGCTTTCGGTTCAGCATTAGGCGGAATCGTATACCATCAAGGGAATTTAATGAATGTCACATGGGTTGGTGGGATCGTTGCAGTCTGTGCAAGTCTGCTAACTTTCTTTAGTCATCATTTAGACCAGAAACAAAGGAAATTAGCATAAAAGGGAAGCAACAACCGCTTTGTATGCTTCTTATAGCATCTTTAAAAAAAGGTGCCTGACCCCCAGTATACGAAAGCTTTACCGTATTGAGGGCCAGGCACCTTAAAACTATGCATTTTTTCTTAATTCAACTTCTATATTTTGTTCAGTAAATAATTGGTCCATTACTATGTTAGATTTAACCCTTTTAACAAAAATAGGATTCAGAATAATAAGGGCTAGAACGTTTGCCAGCAATCCCCAAAAGCCTTCATATATACCGAAAGTCATTCCGGTTCCGGATGCTGTAAACGTGACAACTAGTCCAACAATTAATCCAATAATAGTAGCCTCTTTTGTTTGGTTTTTCCAGAACAAACTAAAGACGATCGCTGGGAAGATTTGAACCATTCCAGATACCCCCATAAGCTGAAGGGATACAAGAGCTGTCGGGAAAAGCATGCCAAAGATTAAAGCTAGACCAATAACGACAAATACCATTGAACGAGTGATCATCGTTAATTTTGCCGGTGAAACCTTTGGATTAATAAAATCTCGATAAATATTATTCGCAAAAAGATTGGAAGCACCTATTGCCATGATTGAACAAGGAATGAGTGATGCTAATGCAATCGTAGCATAGGCTAGTCCTTGAACGACCCCACCGTAAGAAACTTGTATTAAATTTAGTAAGGCGAAACGCGGGTCACTGCCTTCTGGCAATACATGAAATGCAGCAAAACCTAGGAAAACAACAAGAATTAATACAATATTGTAGAGCGGTAAATAGATTGCATTTTTCCGAAGGGCATCAGAGCTTTTAGCGGTAAATACCCCAGTTATCCCGTGAGCCCACATAAATAATGCCAATCCAGATACTAATGAAGCGGTAAGAAACCAAGGAATCCCTCTTGGTCCAGTTGTTGGGATTGTTAACAATTCAGGAGTCTCAGTCACAATTTTACTGATCATTGATCCCCACCCGCCAAAGTGGATGATTGGAATGGACACAACTAGGAATAACATAATAACCCAAATTAAAATGTCTTTAATAATAGCTGTATAGGTTGGTCCTTTTATTCCGCTAAAGAATGTATAAAGGGCCACTAAAAAGAATGATAGAATAACTACCACATTAATATTAATATATCCTGTACCAGCTACTCTTAGTGTATCTTGAATACCAGCCAACTGTAGATCAATATAAGGAATGAGCATTAATACCCCTACTACAGCTATTAGTAGGGATAATAACCTACTATTAAATCTTAATTTTGCATAATCAGCAAGAGTGGTTAATTTATGTATTTTAGAAACTTTCCATAGTTTTGGTAGAAAAAAATAGGAAATAAAAAAAGCAATAATCGTATACGGAATCGCGAAGAAAGCAAGGCTTCCACTTGAATAGGCTTGACTTGTTAAACCTAAAAAAGTATAAGCTGTATATAAATCCGCACCTACTAAAAGCCACACTAACAATGCTCCAAAACGTCTCCCACCAACAGACCATTCCTCTACAGAACTTCTGCTCGCTTTATCCCGTCCTGCTATAAATCCAATTATAATAACTGTTAAGACAATAAAACTCGTAATTAACAAAGCGGTTAAATTTCCTTGCATCATTTAATATTCCCTTCTGACTTATCTAATTGATAAATAATGAATGTACATACTGGAGTGAGTATCATCCCTAAAAGCAGCCAAAAATGAAAAAATGGCAGTCCGATTATTATAGGATGAATTCGATTTACAAAAGGTATTGCGCCGAGCATAAGGACAAAAGGAAGTACGATTAACATAACCTTTAAGTTTTTTTTGCCCATAGTCTCCCTCCTAACTTAGATATATATTATTTTAGAAATATATTAATTTAATAATATTATCATAATTATTAGATAAAACAAGCGTATTTATTATATAAGAATATTTAAAACACTAGAGACGCTGACCTTTTCTATAAAAATAATTTAAATCGGGTAGGAGGGGGATTAACCCCCGACCTCTCACACCACCGTACGTGCGGCTCCGTATTGGAGGTCCCTTGCAAGACTCAAGTAATGTTATTCAATTGCTAAGACCTTTTATGTGAAATACTCTAATTTTGCTTCCGGAAAGAACTTTTCCATATAGGCATAAAGATGACTTTTTATATCTTCCTCTTCTTCTTTTTGATAAATGTATTTTCCAATTCCGTATTTACCCCATTTATATCTTCGCCTCTCCTCATCTAACTCTAATTTTGTCATAGGATAATTTTTTTCGATGACTCTTTTGGCCGGCTTTGTAAAACGGTGCTGAATAAATTCAAATGTTAAGTCTTTTTTTGCCTCGGGAGGTAATTCCTCGTCTAAACGTTCAAACATATGATAGTACCCATCTTCCCAGCCTTCATGTAGATAAATCGGGGCTACTATAAACCCAAGGGGGTACCCCGCTCTCGCGACCTTTCCCGCCGCCTCAATTCTTTTCACTAAAGGGGAGGTCCCAGGCTCGAAGTTCTTAATGATATAATCAGCATTAACGCTAAATCGAAATCGGGTTTTTCCGTTATGCTTGGCATCCAGTAAGTGATCGACGTGATGGAATTTCGTAACAAATCTCAATTTCCCATATTCCGATGCTCCAAAATGCTCAATTGCCCGTTTTAATGTATGTGTCAAATGATCAATTCCAACAATATCGGATGTACAGGATGCTTCAAACCTAGTCAACTGAGGAGCGCGTTCTTCCATATATTTATCCGCAGCCTCGAGAATCTCGTCAACATTCACATATGTACGGATATATGGTTTACTTCCCATCGTCGTTTGTAAATAGCAATAATGACAATGCCCCATACAACCTGTTGCGAAAGGAATGGCATATTCTGCAGAAGGTTTTGAGGTATCAAATTTAAGTGTTTTTCTAATCCCAACTACCAGTGTAGACTTGGCAACCCGATATCGCTGAAAATCATTTTCACCAGGGAGATTCCTTACTTGATTATGGGAAGTTGTGTATCGAATTTCGACATCCATTTTTTCAAATTTTTCTAGTAGTTCTCTTCCTAATGGATAGTTGAGAGCATCAGGTTCAAAGTAAACAAGCTTAGGTGTAAATGGTTTATTCATTCCAAAATCCCTTCTGAAAGATCTCCATAATAGTAATTGAATGCTTGATTCGCCTCTTCTTCTGATGAATAAACGGCCATTTCACTTGATAAGGGATAATAGTTTTCATAAAGAAATAAAGCAAGCTCATCAGGATTTTCTGGATGATTAACCACAGCAGCGGCCTGTATATTTGCTACATCCTGAGTATGCGGATTCCGGTAGAAGACATAGACAATATCTCCGGCATGATAAGAATGGTTTCCGTTCAATTTATCACCTTCTCCTTATTTAAAATCCATTTAGTACTACTAAAATTTTGCCTTAAGTGACTAAAATTATGTAACATGTTTATGGAAAAGGTGCATCCTTGAAAATCAATCTTACTAACGAACCAAATTTTGCAGGAACTGAACATGCTCCCTGTCTTTATCCAATATTTCTTCGATTAATTGCCGGCTTTCAGGATCCAAATCTCCTTTTACGATTTCTTCAGACACTTGAATTCCATAATAACCTTCACCTTTTAATGAACTTTCAATAATACCTACAGTGGTATCCGGGATCATAAATTGACCAAAATATCCTTGGACCGATCCAATCAGGCCTTCATCATCGACTGGAACTCCTCCAAGGTTTTGAATTCTTTCCGCGACTTTTAGGGCATGATTTTTATGATCTTGTTGTATCCTTTGAAATTCCCTTTTCATCTTTGGGTCGGTTAGTTTTTGTATATGGTGTTCATATGCATGGATCCCCATATATTGCCCCTTTAAAAATTGATTTAATGTTTTGACTACATCTTTTTCTATCACTATGAATCACTCCTTATAGTAAGCAAGCTATTATTTACCCAATTTAGTATTTTTTATTAATATACCTTTTTAAGTACTTATTATAATCCTTTACATATACTTCCATAAAATCATTTTCAAAATGAAAGTGGTGATCAAGATTAGCCAGTTTAGTGCCTCAAAGCTGTATACTAAGTTTTTACCTCCTACCAACCAATGGTTTCCTGTTAATGGTCGAAAATATACATTGACACATTCTGATACATCTGGGGATTTATTTTTAACTATAGGAAATCGCTTTAACCTTGCTGCCATCAACTTAAAAACCCGTGACGAAGTTTTAGCGGAATGGTTCCGTAAAGATAAGCAATTTATTTTTATTGGTAAAGTCTATGTAAGTGGAGGAGAGTTCGATGAACCTTCCTCTAGAAAGCGCTTCTTAATCTTCCAGAAAGAAGCTAAACTTGCCTTAACAGCCATCTTTTATGGGGATCGCTCAGTTTTCAGCTACTATCCACAGCTGCTGGATTCTTCCGTCTTCATCCAATTCGAATCCATATATCCACAATTTAAACAGGTACTCTATTATGGTAACCCACGTCAATATTTGGATTCTTCCTTTTTCAAGATGTTACTTAATGACTTGTTTTAAATAAAGTGCTTAATCCCGGTATACTGAGGGTCAGGCACCTTCGGACTGTACACTCTACGTGTTAAGTGGGTCAATGCTTTATGCATTTTTTCTTAATTCTACATTTATGATTTTGTTGTTTAATAATAGCTGTATATTTAAAAAGAAAAGGGTAACCATTATACATGGCTACCCTACCTGAATTTCTTCTACTATTTGCTCTACTTCTGCACGTGTTATTTTTTCACGTCCATCTTTCATAGCTTTTAAGGTTTTATGTGCTAGTGCCAGTGGTAGACGGCAGAACAACAAAATACTTCGCTTATTGAGTGACTTCATATACTCGTCCGCTTTCGCCAAGTTTTCATCCGCATAATCAAATAACTCTGTGCGAGTCCAACCGTTAGGCACAAAACTTACTCCTCGTTCATTTAAATCTTCTTTCTCATTACGTAATATATTTACAGCTTGTAGTCCACGTCCATACCCAATGGCAAGAGCTCGATCTGTTTTTACACCAACACAAAACTCCCATAGTTCTGAAAGCATGACACCAACAAGCCCTGCAACGTAATAAGTATAATCATCTAAATCTTCACGTGTATGGATTTGCCAGTTTGCTTTTGACCATTTAGCCATACCGAATGCCATCTCACTAGCAGCATCTATAACAAACTGTAGAGTACTCTTTGGACACGCCTGGATCCACTCACCTAAACGAAGTGTCACTTCAGGCAATATCTCTTTTACTGGCTCAAGAATTTGTAAATACTTCTCTTCATTGAACGGTTGTTTAAATAATTCACTCACTTGCATTAAAGTTGTGTATTTTACATCATTGTCTATATCTTCATGATCTTCAATTTCATCGATGGCTCGAAATACTAAATAAGCAGATGCAACCGAATGTTTTAACTCCTTTTGTAAAAAGGTAATTGGAATATAAAATGTACGGCTTGTTTCTTTCAATACACGTAAAGCATCCTTTGGGAAGTTCTTTTCATTCATTTTATTCAATTCCCCTACCTTTAAATGCTGCGATTGATAAGCCCGATTCTAATTAATTTATGAGTTTCTTTAATTATCTACATCCATATTATAATACCTTATTATGTCACAGCGTCATATGTCAAATTTACAACACTTTAGTGATTGCCATTTTTTACCCGACAAACGTTTATCGTTTGTCGGCACGGTACACTTGATGGCATTCTTCTCCTTGATAGAAGACAACTACTTGTCCAGGTGTTATGGCACGAATCGGTTCGTGGAAAATGACTTTAACTTTAGAATCATCCAACCGTTCTACCGTTCAACTTTCTTCAGGCCAGTAAAACTGGTCAGCGAACCTTCAGAATATTACATTGCTATAGAATTGTAATTGAAGAATCTGACACTAAAAATTAAAAAATCCCGCTAGCATTTTTATACTACTAGCGGGATTAATTCTAAATTTATTTATGCCTTTGATTTATGATTAATACAATTTATCCAAATCTACCTGTTACATAATCTTCAGTTCTCTGATCTTTTGGCATAGAAAAAATCTTATCAGTCACATCATATTCAATGACTTCCCCATTTAAGAAAAACGCTGTTTTATCAGAGATTCTTGCCGCTTGCTGCATGTTATGAGTAACGATGACAATCGTATAATCTTTCTTCATATTTGAGATTAATTCTTCTACTTTTAACGTTGATATTGGATCTAGGGCTGAAGTAGGCTCGTCCATTAAAATCACTTCTGGTTTCATCGCAATCGCACGTGCAATACAAATACGTTGTTGCTGACCGCCTGACAAACCTAATGCGGATGTTTTAAGACGGTCCTTTACTTCGTCCCAAATCGCTGCACCGCGCAAACTCTCTTCCACAATTTGGTTCAATTCTTTTTTATTTTTAATGCCTTGCATTCTTGGACCATAGGCAACATTATCATAAATACTCATTGGGAATAAATTTGGTTTTTGAAAGACCATTCCCACTTTTGTGCGTAATTTAATAACATCATTCGTTTTATAAATATTCTCATGGTCTATTTCAATATCACCATTAATTTTTACACTATCAATTAAATCATTCATCCGATTTAACGTTCGTAAAAAAGTCGATTTTCCACAGCCAGAAGGGCCAATTAAAGCAGTTACCTCTTTTTCACAAATATCAAGAGATACTCCGAACAGTGCTTGTTTCGTACCATAAAATAGATTTAAATCTTTCACACTAATTTTCGTTGTGCCTTCCTCTATCTGTGTAAAAACCTTCTCTATTTGTTGTTTAATCGCTGTCTCGCTACGTTCCAATACTGCTGTGCTCATAAATATTCTCCTTAATTATTGGTCTGCTTTGTTTAATTTTTTTGATAGAAATGTTGCTGATAGATTGATAGCCAAAATAATGACGATTAGAACAATGCCAACTGCAGCAGCTAGTTCAATGTCTCCAGACTCTTGTGTGACTAAATAGGAGTGGACAGTTAAGGTTCTAGCTGATGAAAGAATACTCTCTGGCATAGCAGCAACTGTTCCGGCAGTTAAAAATATGGCAGCTGATTCACCAACAATTCGTCCGACCGACAGGATGATACCGGATAAAATTCCTGGCATTGCACTAGGTAAGATCACCTTATATAACGTTTGTAACTTCGTTGTACCAAGAGCTAAAGAACCTTCACGATACGATCCCGGAACTGTTTTTAACGCTTCTTCTGTTGTTCGAATGATCACAGGCAATACAATAATCGTTAATGTTAACGAAGCAGCTAAAATGGACATACCTAATTTTAGTGTCGTGACAAAGAATACCGCTCCAAATAAACCAAAAATAATCGAAGGAATACCTGTTAGACTTTCTGTAGCAAAGCGGATGATTTTTACTAATTGTCCCTGCTTCGCATATTCTTGTAAATAAACGGCTGCTAATATCCCGATTGGCGTGGCAATGAGTAATGAAATAACGACTGTGTAAATCGTTGTGACAATCATTGGCCAAATCCCACCATCTCCAGTTGGGGAATAATCGCCAAAGATGAAATCGAAGTTAATCAAATGAAACCCTTTATAAAAGATATATCCAACAATCATTACGAGAACAGCAACAGAAAGAAGAGCTGAAAGCCATAAAAATCCACGTAACAAGTTATCTTTCCATTCTCTCACCTTAGTTACCGCCCTTCGCACTAATTTTCGATAATACAAAATTCAAGATTAATATAAACGAGAATAAAATAATTCCAGTTGCAAACAGCATTTCTTGATGAGTGCCAGCAGCATAGCCCATTTCTAACGCAATATTTGTCGTTAGTGGACGAACACTATCAGCCAAGCTCGTTGGCACAATTAAACTATTACCAGCTACTAATATAACCGCCATCGTTTCGCCGATTGCACGGCCTAATCCTAAGACGATCGCCGTCATAATCCCTGATTTAGCTGCTGGAACAACAACTTTGAAAATGGTTCCAATTTGTGACACTCCGAGAGCTAATGACCCTTCGCGATAGGTGTTTGGTACAGCACGGATCGCCGTCTCTGCTACGGTCACAATCGTTGGTAACATCATAATTGCGAGTACAAGAATAACTGCTAATAAGCTTTGTCCCTTCACTAAGCCGAAAGTATTTTGCAAGAAAGGAACGATAATTGCTAAACCAAAAACACCATATAAAACCGATGGAATACCCGCTAACAGCTGAATCGCAGGTGAAATGATTTTGGCTACTTCCTTTGAGGCGATTTCTGCTAAGAAAATCGCTGTAAATAACCCGATTGGAACCCCGATAATTAATGCCCCAATGGTTGCAAAAATAGATGCCACAATCATTGGGAAGATGCCGAATTTATCTTCACTTGGCACCCAATCTGTACCGAGAATAAAGTCCATAAAGCTATAGCTCCCAGCCACAAATGGATGTGAGCCTTTATAAAAAACAAATCCAATGATTAACAATAAAGTGATGACTGAAAGAAGTGCACAAATCAAGAACACTCTTGCTGATACCTTCTCTAACATATACTTCTTTTTATTAGCTTTACCGATTTCTACATTGTGCTTTATTGGGATAGACAACTGTATTCCTCCAAAATTACATTTAAAATTTATTACTTTACAGGGATCGCCCCTGCCTCTGCCGCAATAAGCTGACCCTCTTTACTTAAGATAAAGTCAATAAAATGTTGGCCAGCTTCTGATAGATTCCCATCTTTATAGACAAATAAGAACGGGCGTGACAAACGGTATTTTTGTTGAAGAACATTTTCTGCAGTAGCCTCTACGCCATCAATATCGATTGTTGAAATCGAGTCATCAATATATTCAAATGAAATAAAGCCGACTGCATGTTTATTGTTCGCAACGGTTGTTTTAATGTTTCCGTTCCCACTTGCAATAATAGCGTTTCTAATTAATTCACCAGAGCGATAGCCGACAATTTCTTGGAACGCATCGCGAGAACCTGACCCATCCTCACGAGAGACAACAACAATTTCCATGTCATCTCCACCTAGCTCACTCCAATTCGTGACTTCACCAGTAAAAATCTGTTTGACTTGCTCCATCGTCAGATTTTTTACTTTGTTACTTGGATGGGTTACTACTACAATTCCATCATAAGCAATAACTATTTCGTTCAACCCATTCGCTTTTTCTTCTTCTTTTAAATCCCGAGAAGACATACCGATTTTCGACACACCATTGATGGCGTTTGTAATACCGGCAGAAGAACCAATTTGATTTATTTCAATTTTCGTATGATCTTTCTCTTTATATTTCACTGCTAATTTTTCAGCAAGCGGCCCAACAGACGTCGATCCCGAAATAGATATTGTAGAATGACTATTATTTGACGCTTGTGTATCAGTATCACTATTACTTGTACATGCTGACAATACAGCAAATACAGATAGCAACATTAATCCCATTTTTGCTTTTTTCAAAATGATCATTTATTTCCTCCAAGATAATGTTAGCGACTTTTTTGTCGTATATTGTCTTTTAGTAGAATAATTGTTCAGTGTAAATTTTCGATATGAACTTTGTAAAGGTTTTGTAAATTTTATTAAAAACAAGATGATTTGTGTTAATTTTTGTTAAAGAGTAGAAAGTGAGAGTATTGAGGATGCGTCCTACATGGTAGGTTTACAGAATGGACTTCAAATTACCTTCAAATGAAAACTTCCTCATAAAAAACTGCACCTCCAATTGGGGGTGCAGTTTAAATGAAAGAACATGATTTTATTTAATCTTTTTCTTGACTAAAAATCAGCTGCAAACGTAGAGTAAATGCTCTACAAAACACATGGTTCTAAACGCCAAATTTCCTTCTATATCCACATCTCTTGCACATTTCTTCAACAGCTTCTCTTCTAGAAAATCCATCTACAATATTATTCGCTCTCTCTCCCTCTACAATTTCAGAGAAAGAAGTCTGATTTATATTCCCTAAATTCATTACACCTTCTCCGTCAAGACAACAAGGTACAACCGTTCCATCCACAAGAATGGCTGCTTGACTGCGAAGGGCGTGGCAAAATCCTTTGCCATCATCTGCAGGAGCTAGTAAACTTGGCCATTGGAATTCATGATCTTGGTTAATATAAATTCGATCGGCCACTTTGATCCCTTTACCAGGAACGACCTTTTCTTCAATCTTGTAATCGAGGTTAAATTCCTTCTCTAAAATTTCTAGAGTTTCGCGGTTTCTGCGCTTTTCTGCACTCGTCATATTATCTCGATCAAGATTCCATAATCGAAATGAGATAATCACATTATGTTTTGCCGCTTCACGGACAAATGAAAGAATTTCAGCCAAGTACCCTTCACGATTCGTTGACCCCTCGTGACCATCGAAGCTATGAAGCGAGAAATTCATTTGGCGCAGCGCTGGTTTCCCTAATAATTTTTCTCTATTCTTTTTTATCAATGTCCCATTGGTCGTTATATTCACCTTAAATCCCTTGGCATGACTAGCATCTAGCAATTCATCAATTCTCGGATGAAGAAGAGGCTCCCCTTTCACATGAAGATAAATATATTTCGTATGAGGTTTAAGCTGATCTAGAATATTATTAAATGCATCTAGCTTGATCAGATTCGCCTTTCGACTTGTCGGCGGACAGAAACTACAAGCAAGATTACATACACTTGTAATTTCCACATATACTTTTTTGAATGTTTTCAAGACTTGTTCACCAATCCAATTCTAAAATATTAAAATATCACTACTCATTTTAACAGAATTTAATGGATTCAAGTGTAAAAGTAATTTCCAAAACTAGTTCTACTTTTAGCGTTCAATTTGTTTTAGTACTCTGGAGCGCTAACACTTCATTAAAAAGAGAAAAGGGCAGGAAATTTATATATGCCAAAAAAAGGTGCCTGATTTTTTGCCCCTTTTCAGAGAAACTGAGATGAAGAACCTTCTCCAGCTACACATTACAGGAATTTAGACCCGTTTATTTACATTAAATTTACGAAGCATTAAGAATATTCCATCCTACAGGCTCATTTATGTATAGGAAATTCTCTTTATAATTAAAATTGGTTTGAAACAAAACATTTATAAGGAGCTGTTTCCGTTGAAAAAACCATTAGTTAAAGCCGTTAAGAAACTATCAGCAACTGCTATGGCATTATCCGTCTTAGCTGCTCCCATTTCGTATCAAACTGTGATGGCTGCCAAGCCGGATCAGACTGGAAAACACGAGGTATCCATAAGGATTCTTGGGACGACAGATATTCACACTAATATTTATAACTATGATTATTATAAGGATGCTGAAACGCTAGAATTTGGTCTTGCCAAAACAGCTACCCTTATCAAGGAAGCGAGAGCGGAAGTGAAAAACACTCTCCTTTTTGATAATGGTGACCTGATTCAAGGAAACCCGCTTGGCGATTATAAAGCAAGAGTGAACAAGCTTGAGAAGGGAGAGCTTCATCCAGTCTTTCAAGCAATGAAACAATTAGACTATGATGCTGCAACTGTTGGAAACCATGAGTTTAATTATGGACTAGAGTTCCTTGATGAAGTACTGGACGATGCGCCAATGCCTTATGTCAATGCGAATGTGTATAAGGATGACCACGATAACGATCCATCAAATGATGAACATTACTTCAAACCTTATACCATTTTAAAGAAGAAAGTAGTAGATGACAGAGGAAAAACGCAAGTGATTAAAGTTGGTGTAGTCGGCGCTGTCGCTCCGCAAATCACTCAATGGGATAAAGCACATCTTGCTGGTAAAGTAACCACAAAAGATATTGTAAAATCAGTCGAAGCTCAAATCCCGAAAATGAAAAAA
Source organism: Cytobacillus depressus (assembly GCF_008923245.1). Lineage (GTDB taxonomy): Bacteria > Bacillota > Bacilli > Bacillales > Cytobacillaceae > Cytobacillus > Cytobacillus depressus. Next base: position 186,212 of record NZ_WBOS01000004.1, on the reverse strand, counting down.
GATGGTGCCGATTTGATCATTGCCCTAGCCCACTCTGGAATTGGCGATGCAGAAGTCAATGAGTTGGAGGAAAATGCTACATACGACCTGACAAAGGTAGAAGGCATCGATGCCATCATTTCTGGTCATAGCCATTCCACATTCCCAGGAAACTATAGAAATCTCTCAGGAGTAGATACGGAAAAAGGGACGATAAACGGGGTTCCTGTTGTAATGGCAGGGAGCTGGGGAAGCCACCTTGGTGTCATTGATTTAAAAATTGTGAAAGAAGAAGGGAAATGGGTTGTAAAAAATTCTGAGGCAGAGTTACGAGCCATTTATGATCAAACAACGAAAACAAGCTTGGCCGAGCCTGACAATGAAATATTAGAAGCTGTTAAAAAAGCACACGAAGAAACCCTTAATTATGTCCGCCAGCCAGTAGGAGCAACGAAAGCTGATATTCACAGCTATTTTGCCCTTGCTCAGGATGACCCTTCCATCCAGATTGTTACGAATGCTCAAAAATGGTATGTGGAAAGAAAAGTAAAGGGTACCCCTGATGAAAACCTGCCAATTCTTTCTGCAGGTGCTCCATTTAAAGCAGGAGGAGGAAGCAACTATACTTATATTCCAGCAGGAACAATTGCAATTAAAAATGTGGCAGACCTTTACCTTTATCCAAACACGATAGCCACGGTTAAAATTACAGGTGCAGATGTAAAAGAATGGCTGGAAATGTCCGCTGGGCAGTTTAATCAAATTGACCCAACTTCAGATAAAGAGCAACCATTGATTAATAGAAGCTATCCAGCCTATAACTTTGATGTAATGGATGGGGTAACTTATCAAATCGATGTAACAGAGCCGGCTAAGTATGATAGAAATGGCAATCTTGTTAATGCTGAGGCAAACCGTATTAAAAATTTACAGTACAACGGCCAGCCGATTGATCTAGAACAGGAATTCCTTGTTGCAACAAACAACTACCGTGCAGGCGGCAATTTCCCAGGAGTCAGAAATCAAACGGCAGTAGAAATGTATCCAGATGAAAATCGCCAGGCGATCATTGATTATATTCAGGAACAACAAACCATTGATCCGTCTGCAGATGGAAACTGGACCTTTGCCCCTGTTGCATATGAGGTAGAGGTTGTATTTGAATCTTCTCTAAACGCACAAAATGCGACTTCACCTGATAGTGGCATTAAATTTATGGGTGAAGCCACAAACGAATCTGGCAAGTATTCTATGAAACTGCCAGTTGCAGAATCTCAGCTGGTTTGGAAATGACTTTGTCAAACTGATGGTAATCGAAGCGAATATTAAAACAATATTAGAACAGCAATGTAGCCTGAAGGAAGACGGAACACCAGTTGAAATGGACAAGATATTAAATTAGTTGGCAAAAAAGGTGCCTGACCCCGACATACTAAAGCTTTACCGTATTGAGGGGCAGGCACCTTAAGACTACGACTGTCTATATTTTGGGTTGTATTGCTTTTTCACACGAAGCGTCTCCACTAAAAGTAGAAACGCCCTCCTTAAATAACTCTGAATAAATTTACTTACTTAATTTTCGGGAAAATGCCCTTAGTGATTTTTTGCAATATAAGATTTAAAGTGAATATGGCAAGCCACAATGTTATCATGACAACTTTATCTAGGAATTTTCTATTTTTTAATTACACTCTGTTTTTCCAAATAACTCCTAGCAACCTCATTGGGACTTTTACCTTCTACATTCACCTGATAATTCATTTCTCTCATTTCATCATCCGTTATTCTCCCAGCTAATTTGTTTAAAGCATCCACGATTTCCGGATACTCTTTGACGGTTTCTTCTCTTAATAATGGTGCACCTTGGTATGGTGGGAATAAATGTTGGTCATCTTCTAACACTTTCAGATTATATTGTCGTAACTCACTATCAGTAGAATAGGCATCAACTAAATTGATCTCACCCGATTCAACTGCTGCATAGCGTAATTTCGGTTCCATCGTTATGAGATGAGGAAAATGAAGGCCATATAGTGCCTGAATTCCCAGATACCCGTCTTCACGGTCGGAAAATTCCAATGTAAAACCTGCATTTATTCTTTCCTCTTTGCCTTTCAAATCGGAAATGGTTTCTAGCCCATTTTGATCCGCAAAATCGTTTGGTACTGCCAGAGTATAGGTATTGTTGTAATGCATCGGTTTCAGCATGACCATATTAAACCGCTTCAACAAACCATCTTTTGCTTGTTGATAGACTTCTTCACGATCTGTACTCTTCGCTGTTTCTTTTAAAAACTCGGAAATCGCTGTTCCCGTAAACTCTGGATATATATCAATACTTCCCGATTTAAGAGCATTGAAAACAAATGAGGTTTTGCCTAGACCTGGTTTTATTTCCACTTGAAGATTTGTTTCCTCTTCAATTAAGATTTTATACATATTGATTAAGATTTCCGGTTCCGAACCGAGTTTTCCAGCAATAACAATTTTTTGATTTTGTTGTCCAATCATTGGAGTCACGATAATAACTAAAGCCAATAGCCCGATTGTACCCAGTGTAATCAAGACTTTTTTGAATGATAGATGTTCAAATTTTTTAAGTAATAAATCGAATAGGATTGCAAGTAAAGCAGCCGGTATCGCTCCAAGTAGAATTAGGTTTGTATTATTTCTATCAATACCTAGAAGGATAATATCCCCAAGCCCACCGGCTCCAATTAATGCGGCAAGGGTGGCTGTTCCTACAATTAATACCATTGCTGTCCGGATTCCCGCCATGATAATTGGCATCGCAAGCGGTACTTCAACCCTAATTAATCTTTTTCTTGAGTTCATCCCCATCGCTCTTGCCGCTTCGATTAATGAAGGATCAACTTCTTTAATTCCTGTATATGTATTTCTTAATATAGGTAATAAAGCATAAGCAACTAAAGCGATTATGGCAGGTACTTTCCCAATACCAAATAAAGGAATCAGGATACCTAATAGAGCTAAAGAAGGAATAGTTTGAATGACCGATGTTATACCGATTATCCCTTCTGCTACCTTTTTATTTCTTGTTAAATAAATTCCTAATGGAATAGCAATTATTACTGCAAAGAAAAGGGCAATCAACGAAATCTGGATATGTTCCAATAATGCACTTACTAATTCATCTTTTCTATCTTGAAATACTTGCGTAAAATCATTCATTTGTCAGACCCCTTTCTCCAGTATAGTAGATAAATATTTCATAACAGACTTGCGATCAATATAGCCGATTGGATTACCATCTTTCTCCATTACTAGTTGCTCATGTTCGGATAGAATTTCCAATATCTCTCTTAACGGAGCTGATACAGGTACGGTAGCAAAAGAAGTTATCAGCATTTCATCTTTATTCACTGGTTGAAGTAAATCATCCAATTTAATGTCACTTGTCCATTTTTCATATTTATTCCCGACAAATTCTTTTACAAAATCATCGGCAGGGTTTGTAACAAGTTCGTGAGGTGTCCCGATTTGAACAATTTTCCCATTCTTCATGATGCAGATACGATCTGCAAGTTTTAATGCCTCATTCATATCATGGGTGACAAAAACAGTAGTCTTTTTGAGATTTTCCTTAAAATCTAACATATCATCTTGAAGTTTTTCCCGGCTTATTGGATCCAAAGCACTAAACGGCTCGTCCATTAATACAATCTCAGGGTCTGCTGCAAGTGCTCTTATCACACCAACCCTTTGCTGTTGCCCGCCAGATAATTCACTTGGTTTTCTGTTTGCGTATGTTTCATAGTCTAATCCAACCATATTCATAAGTTCATGAATTCGTGTTTTAACCTTTCCCCTTCCCCATCTTTTCATTTCAGGAACAATCGCAATATTTTCCTCAATCGTCATATGTGGAAAAAGAGCAATCTGTTGAAGTACATATCCAATATTCCATCTTAACTCATGGATATCATACTCGCTTATTTTTCTTCCATTAATGAGAATTGTGCCATCTGATAGAGGAATCAACCGATTGATCAATTTTAGTGTCGTCGTTTTTCCACATCCGCTTGGTCCGACAATGACAAAAAACTCACCCTGCTGAATTTCTAATTCTAATGAGTCAACGGCAACTGTTCCATCTGGGTATCTTTTTGATACATTTTCAAATTTAATCATAGAATTATTCCTCCTTATCTATAGTGGATAGGCTTCTTTTTTAAACTCGCACCCATTAACTAGAAAAAATATTTATTAATACTTTTTCCAACACGTCCTTTTAATAATAACTGTATTATAAACTAAAACTTATGTTTGCACGTTCACTTTTAGAATAACTTAAGAGTCTCATTATGGTCGGATTAATGCTACTAGTTCTAGTATCTTAGATTCAATAAATACCCGTTACCGAAAATATGAAAATTCACAAATAAAGAAGCCCTCCTTTCTAAAAGAGCTCTTGATTCACAGTTTATTATCCTAAAATGAAATATTTCTAGTCTTTATTAATTGACATTTTATTTCTTTTTCATCTGTAACTTTCAAAACCAATATAAAAAAGCTTCCGCTAATAATAGCGAAAGCCCTGTTTTTAGCCAATTGCAACTGGCTATTCTTTTAATTCGGCTGCTGGTCCGAAAAACTCGAAATGAATATTTTCTACTGGTATACCCCACTCTGTGAGATTGCGGTACATAATCTTCATAAATGGAGTTGGACCACAGAAATAAAAATCGGCTTGATTATTCGGCAAGATAGATTTCAGCCATTCTAAATCTACATAACCTTCTTTATCAAAGCTTTTTGCTGCACGATCCTCTTCAGTCGGTTCAGAATAAGCAACAAAGCTTTTTACCTTTGCATGTTCATTTGCCAGCTGTGCAACATGCTCTTTCATCGCATGTACGCGGCTGTTTAACGCACCGTGTATAAAAGTAACCTCACGTTCTGGCTGCTGTTCTACTATTGTGTTTAACATACTAACCATAGGCGTTAGGCCTACACCGCCACTTAATAAAACGGCTGGTTTATTATTTGATTCAAGAACAAAGTCACCTGCAGGTGCGCTAATTAGTAGAACATCACCTGTTTGGATCGTTTGATGTAAGTAATTAGATACTACCCCTTTGTCTTCACGTTTTACGCTTATACGATAATAATATTTTCCTGGTGCATCAGATAAGCTGTAATGGCGAAGGTGTGTATTCTCTTGGTCCTCAGGTTTTACTTTTACAGTAAGATATTGACCTGCTTGATAAGAGGCAATTGCTCCGCCATCTTCCGGTTTCAAATAAAAGGATGTAATAACATCACTTTCTTCCACTTTTTTATCCACGATAAAGCTTCTGAATCCTTCCCAACCACCAGGCTGTTCTTTTGCTTCTTTGTACATTTCTTTTTCAACGCCGATAAATGCATCAGCAATTACTCCGTAAGCTTCTGCCCAAGCCCCAATAATTTCTTCAGTAGCCGCATCACCTAATACATCTTTAATCGCCGCAAGTAAATTCTCCCCAACAATTGGGTAATGCTCTGGCAATATGTTCAAAGCTCTATGTTTTTGACCGATTTGTTTTACTACAGGAATAATTGCACCTAAATTATCAATGTTGGCTGCAGCTGCATAGACTGCGTTTGCTAATGCTGTTTGCTGACGTCCTTGTCTTTGATTCGCATGGTTAAAAATATTCAATAATTCCGGATTGTTAGTAAACAATAATTGATAAAAACGAGTTGTAATATCTTTTCCGTGTTTTTCTAATACAGGAACCGTACTTTTTACAATTTCAATTGTTTTTTGAGATAACATATGTTGACACCTTCCTAAACATATATTTAATTTACATGTTTAAGACTATACTAATATCGAATAAAAAGATATATTTGTAATGCATCTTTTGAAAAATTGTCACATTTACATGAGGATTTGTTCCCAAAATGCTATAATGAAAAGGATCTCAGAAAATATAAGGGGATATCACAATTGCGGTTGACTAATTATACGGATTACTCATTACGTGTGTTAATATATTTAGGTTTAAAAAAAGATGATGAATTAGGTACGATTAAGGATATTGCAGAGTTTTACCATATATCAAAAAACCATCTAATGAAGATCACTCATGAGCTCGGCAAGCTGGGCTATATTGAAACGATTCGCGGCCGTAACGGTGGTATTCGGCTTGCTAAGCACCCAAAAGACATCAACATCGGGGAAGTCGTTTCAAAAACAGAAGAAGACTTTCACATTGTCGATTGTTTCAGCCAAGGCGGAAACTATTGTGTGATTTCACCCACCTGTAAATTAAAGCACGTGCTATTCGAAGCCCTTCAAGCATTCCTTAAAGTTTTAAAAGAATATACATTGGAGGACTTAATTGAAAATAAAGATGATATTTATCAGCTTTTACGTACTTAATTATCATATATGGAATCTTAAAAGCCGATTTCCTGAGGAAGGAAATCGGCTGCTTCTGCTTATTTATTTTAGTAAATTCCTACAGCATCAAAACCGGAATGAACGGCAACCTCTTCCGCGCTGCCTTCACCATAAATATCGATCGCAGACTGTACAATCGCTTTACGGGCGTCGCTAAAATCGGAATTTGGAGTTAAATAAACAGTTAATGCCCGATAATAGATTTGTCCTAATTTCTGTCTTCCAATTTCTTGTCCAATCAAGTATGCGGCATGGTTTGTAATCGAAGAGTTAACATGGACACCGCCGTTATCTACATTACGTGGCATGTAATAAAACTCATCCATATGAGCCGGATAAACTCCGCTGCCATACGCTGCTCTTTGCGCATTACTAACTATTACACTGTTTGGATCACTCATGCTGCGCAATCTCGTTACACCGTCCGCTTTAGCTGCCGGTGCCATTATATCCTCGCCTATTTCCCAATCTTTATCGTCAACGAGTGCACCAAAGACGTCAGCGAATGATTCGTTTAGAGCTCCAGGTTGATCGCGGTATACTAAATTTGCTGTATGAGAGATAACACCATGGGTCATTTCATGGGCAGCAACGTCAAGACCGGCTGATAGGGAAATAAAGAACTTGCCGTCTCCATCACCATAGGTCATCCAAGCACCATTCCAGAATGCATTGTTGTAATCGCTTCCATAGTGAACATAGGATTTAATAGCCATCCCTTTCCCATCCAAGGAATTACGGCCATGTTCATTTAAAAAATAGTCATATACCTTCTCGGAATTATAGTGTGCATCAACAGCAGCGCGATCATAGTCACTTAAAAATGCAGCGGAATCCCCAACATATAGAGTATCATTTCGGGTATCGGTATCATTTTTAGCATCATATGTCAAAATACCTTCAAGATTCTCATGAGCATAATCAGCTAGCGCAAACTTAGTTCCAGATTTCGGTTCCTTCACATGGGAAATATGTAACTCCCTGTGATCGCCGTGTACACCTTTTCCAACACCTTTTTGTGTTTTCATTTCATCTGCATGCATTAAGCCATTATACTTATCGATTACATTTCCTGTGTTTGCATCCACAAAGACAAACCAGTTTCCGGGCTCATCCCCCATGAAGTTAACATTTACCTTATAAGCTGTATGATTTTCCTCTTCAAAAGGATAGACAACAAGCTCAGTAGTTGGCTCATATGTCAGCTCTTCAGGTGCTTTGACAGAGGACAATGCTGTCTTTAGCGCAGTATCACTGCTTAAGGTAGCTGTCGTGTCTACTCCATCTTCCGCAATCATTTGATTGATTCTTCCGTTGACCGATTCTACTTCATTATTCTTATTAAAATGAACAATAATTTCCGCCCCTTCTACGCTAACTCCATTTATTGACTGATTAAAGCGGACGTGAGTCATACCTAGTTCATCTTTTTGAATATCTTTTACTTTTAAATTTTTTTCCGGATTTTTAATTCCTGTTTTACCTTCGTTTTTCTTTAAATAATTTACTGCATTGGAAGGCGTGCCAGAAGAAAATTTCTCTGCAAATCGCTCTTTCACAAAAACAGGAACGCTTGCCTTCTCATTCCACTTCTTAGAAGCTTGTACACTACTAACCACCTTCGAATCATCCAGCTTTGCAAATACGCTATTCATTGGGATTGAACCTACCAATAATGCTGATGATAGAGCTACAGGAATAATAAACTTTTTCTTCAATATGAATACCCCCTATTATTTTCCATCTATTTTATTATAGATTAATAGAAATTAACTTACATGAATAGTTGGAATTATTTTAATTTTCGTAAATAACAGTAAGAAAAAACTAGTTCCTGGTGCTAAGATAGGTATAATTAGCCAGGAGAACAAATAGAAAACGCAACTAAATTATTGGTTTTCCGATACTTTTGTTGCAGTTAATAATGATAAAAAAATAGACTCATAGCTATTAATATGGAAAAGGTAATGTAACAGACAGAAAGATAGTCGGTTTGGCATTGAGCCTTTGCGAGTTAGATTAAATAGGCCTATCGCAATAAACAAAAGAATCCCGCTAGTATAAAAATACTAGCGGGATTCTTATCAAAATTATTAATGCCTTTGATTTATTATTAATAACAAACATTCGAAAATTAACTTGCTAATAAGGCTGGTAACTCATTCCGACTAATTTCTGTTCTATGTTCAATGATGTATTTAAGCATGAACATGATTTCGTTTTTATCCATTTCCCCTAAATGCTTATTTGAGAGCTTGCTAATATGCAAGTAAATTTTTTCTAAAGATTGATAAGCTTTATCTTCTTTATCTTTTTCAAAAGTTTTGATTGCATTTTCCAACTGATCAATAAGCGATGCTTTAATTCCTTTATCCCCATCTGCTTGTTTCACTAAAGAAATCGTATTTTCAATTGATGCAGGTGTAATGAATACCTCAAGAGTTTTCGTCTCTGATACATTATGCACTTTATCAATCGCACGGTATTGAATAGAGTTTTTACCTGCTTTATTGATCGTTAACCCCTCATCATAACGTTTCCAAGTGACACCGTTATCTAGGCTATACTCAATATGCGAAATCCCGATACCTGCATCTGTTGCTGCCAATGATACTTTGACTTCATGAAGATACGATCCATCTTTCAAGTCAGCCCCATGTAATACCGCATCCACCAGTTCAGGCGCCTTGAAGTCTTCCGAGATTCTTCCTTCCGCTACATATTGGATTGGTCCATTAAAGCTTTTTACGAAATTTACAGTGGCTTGTAAATCTTCAGGTCCTTGAACTGGGTCTTTGCTATATTGGCGAATTTTATATTTATCAGTTCCATGTTCATACATATAATTGTTGACAGTAAGCGTATAGGTCCCATTCTTATCAATTGGTGTTCCATCAGGAAGATAGATATTCACTACTTTATTTTTCTTACTATCCCATGTATAAGAGAATCCACCAATGGAGACGTCCGGCCCATAGGATGAAAACTGAGCATTTAATATAGGTTCCAATGCTGATCCCGGAATGGTGACCGTAACCAGTGTGTTATTAAATGGCTGGATATTGAAAAGATTTTCCCAAGTAATTTCGCCTTGGGCCAGAACATCACGGATTCCCCCGCCGTTCATTAAAGCAAAATCAGACTTCATTTCAAAATTCATTCCATCTGCAATCAAGTTTCCTAAAGCATTGTCACCAATGATGCCTTTGATAGGGTATCCGCCATTCATTGGAGTGGTAGCGTAACCCACTACTTCTTTTAATTTTGGTCCAACCATTTCGTTATATTTGGCTAAAATTGCACTAACCTCTGGGTCAGGAGTTGCACCTTCTTGAATGACATCAACGATTTCCGCATGTTTTTCAACAATGTCACCTGTAACACGATCAATTTTCAAATCAATATCCGCAAAGGATTTTCCATACTCCCAAGCTTGGACAATAAGTTTGTTATCTACAATCGCATTGAGTTTCACATGATTATGAGCAGCAATAATGACATCTACCTCGTCATCTACGTTCTTCGCTAAATTTGCAATTTGACCAGTGGCCGTTTCACCGCTTTGATTTCCAGGAACGTGAGCTAAAACGACAATCGCCTTAATTCCTTTTGCTTTTAGCTCCTCCGTATATTTATTAACAGCTGCCGCTTCGTCCGTGAAACGAATATCCTGAATACCTGAGGCCATCACCATATTAGGTGTTTCAACTGTGGCTACACCAATAAATCCAATTTTGACACCATCTACTTCTTTAATGGCATAGGGATCTAATATGAGCTTTCCAGTATCTTTATATTCCACATTAGCGGCAACAACCGGAAAGTTCATCCCTTTATATCCTTTTGTGCCGTTTGGATGGTCACCGCCATTTACCATCCGAAGGAGTTCCTGTGTACCTTTATCAAATTCGTGGTTACCTACAGTTCCTACATCAAATCCGATTGCTTCCATGATTTCAACTGTAGGCTCATCTCGAAGTAAGGCTGAAACCGGAGAACTGCCACCAATCATATCTCCAGAATGGATAATTAGCGTGTTATTTGGATTAGTTGCTTTACGGGCTTTTAAATAAGTAGCCAAATAATCAGCACGTCCATAATTTACATTATTAATTGTTCCTGTTACATCAATCTTCCCATGTAAATCGTTTACAGAAAGTAATTTAACCGACACTGTATCTTCTGCATGCGCACGAATGGCGAGACTTGAGAAGATTGGTAGAACTAGTAGAGCAATAACTAGTAAATTAATAAATCTTTTACAAAATAGTTTTCTCATAATTTCACTCCTCCTATATGACCCCATAATAATCTTGTTATTTATATAGAAGGTTAATTCCATGTTAATTTCATGTAAATCCCCTGAAAATAATCATTTTTTCCTAGTGCCATGATTTACGATTAGATTCATAGTCCCGTTTCATATTCATCTCGATTTCATTCTCTTGCTAATTTGTATATTTTATATTCCCTAACATTGTCTAATTTCAAGGATTCATATGATGTCAAGAAATTGAGATTAACGAGACATTTACAATAGCGTAATACCAATATTAAACTCTAGTGTTAATATTTTCTTGATATCTACATATTTTAAATAATTGGAGGAGTGTGCATCTTGAACAAACATGCGTTAAAACTTATTGGGAGAATTTTAATGTGCCTCATTTTCCTAGTTAGCTCTTTGGGATTTGTATCGCCTTATGATTCCCCTACAGCAGCTGCTAATGAGGTGGAAAAGAAAGCCGAGCAAATCCATTATTCGATTACAGGACCTGATTCAGTCACTTTTGATTGGGTTTACGGTCCCGACACGATTCAATTCGGAGAAACAAATGATTATGATCAAGTTGTCCAAGCTGGGGAGCCAATCGTTAAACCGAGGACTCCTGCAGATGGTGTGTTTCGCGAGGCGAAAATAACTGGTCTAAAACCGAATACGACCTATCATTACACAATCGATGATGGTCAGGATTATACGTTTCGCACTGCACCGACTGAAGGAAGTGCCGGATTTACAATCGTTACTATGGGCGATACCGGTGATTCTGTTGTCTATCCTGCCGCTGGGGAAATCAATGATTTAATCGCTGCGTTGAACCCTGATCTCTTCTTGGGACTTGGGGATTTTACCTATGCTGATCAGAGTGGTCTGAATGCTGTAAATGTTTATTTCAACGATGTAATGAAATGGAGTAGGGAAGTACCCTTTATGCCGATCTGGGGCAATCATGAATGGCAGAGCTCCGGCGACGACTTGACTAATTATATCGGACGTTTCGATTTGCCAAATGCGAAAGTTTCTCCAGGTTTGGGAAATAGACCGACTAGTGGAGTTCCTGGAGATTGGTACTGGTTTGATTATGGGAACACACGCTTTATTGCTTACCCTGAACCTTATTCAGGTGCTGCATGGCTTGATTGGGGCCAAGAAGCTGACGAGATCATGGAAGCAGCAAAATCTAATAACGACATTAAGTTTATTGTCACTTTTGGACATAGACCAACCTATTCAAGTGGGTCACATGGCAGTAATGATAGCTTAGCCAATATTATGGAAGGTTTAGCAAAAAAGCATCCGAAATTCGTACTAAACCTGATGGGCCATGATCATCATTACGAGCGAACTGATGTTAGCAAGACGTTTGGAGTACATCATGTACTAATTGGTACTGGTGGTTCTGATCTTTATAGTGAAAAAGATTCGGACTGTGGATTTAAAAACTGTACTTCCCCACCTTGGTCTGCGGAACGCTTTTTTCATTTTGGAGTAGTAAAACTTGTTTTTGAAGAAGATGAAATCAAAGCTGATTTTGTATGTGGACCTGCACATAAAAAAGAAAATGTGCAGTGTAATCTTGGAGAAATAGTCGACTCTTTTACGATCGAGTCTAGAGTTCTTAAACCAGACCCTACTGCTGTAATGGAAGGTGCTGGAACAGAGGAAGATCCGTATATTGTCCTGACAGCTCAGGATCTTTATAACATTCGAAATAACACAAGTGCTCATTACCAACTTGGTGCAAACATCGATTTAACCTTTTTTGACGCTGGAGACGGTAAAGGCTGGTTACCAATTGATAATACTGGTGGTTCGTCAACTCGGTTCCTGGGCTCACTTGATGGAAACGGCTTTATCATAAATGGGCTTACAATTAAACGACCAGATACCGATCATAATGCCCTCATTGGCTATACAGGTGCCAATGCGAAAATTAAAAACGTTGCTTTGGAAAATGTATATGTTGAGGGTAAAAACTTCGCTGGTGCGTTAGTCTCCTATCAGAGTAAAGGTAGTGGATTTATCAAAAACAGCTACGCTACAGGAACTGTTAAAGGGATAAAGTATGTTGGGGGATTAGGCGGACATATTCAAAACCCCGTCTCCGATAGTTTTGCTCGAGTGGACGTAACGGGTACGGAGCAAGTTGGGGGGCTTTTTGGGAAAGCCGATTCATCTGTAAATAATACGTATTCTACTGGAAATGTAGTTGGAACTAGCGAAGTGGGAGGTTTAATCGGTGTTACTAAACCAGAAAACACAAATGATTCTTACTGGGATCTTGAAACATCCGGACAAACTTCTAGTGCTGGTGGAACAGGTAAAACAACTGCAGAGATGAAACAGAAAGCAACGTATGAGGATTGGGACTTTGCATATGTTTGGCAAATTGATGTAGGAAAGGACTATCCTCTATTAAGTGGGTCGGTGCCACCTGCATCATCGAATTCAAATTTAGCTGAGATTAAAATTAACGGGGAGTTAGTAAGTGGTTTTTCCCCTAGCAAGGAATTATATGAAGTTACTGTTCCTTACAGTGTCTCGTCTGCTAACATTACGACGATGACGATGGAAGAAAAAGCGACCGTTGAACTAAGTGGTAACCCAACCTTGAATGTAGGAGAGAACACTTTTGTAATCAAGGTCACTGCTGCTGATCAAATCAATACTCAAACGTATACAATTAAGATTACCCGTGAAGAGCAGCTAATGCCCGGTTCGGGTACAGAAAAAGATCCATACACTATTAAAACAGTTCAAGATCTTGAAAAAATGCGCTTAGATAAAAATGCATATTATGTTTTAAATAATAATCTCGATTTAACTGATTTCCAAGGAGAAGACGGCAAGGGTTGGAGACCGATTGGTGAACTTGATTCCAGATTTGCTGGTACATTCGATGGTCAGGGTCATATTATTAATGGACTTTGGATAGACCGACCAAATGAAGATTTTTCCAGTCTTTTTGGATACGGTATTTGGGGCTCATCGATCAAAAACATCGGTTTAACAAATGTGAACATAAATGGTAAAAACTACACCGGCGGAATCGTAGGCTACATGAGTGGTAATGGATTTATTCGCAATAGCTTCGTTACTGGTCAAGTAAATGGTTCCAGATATGTTGGTGGTTTAGCTGGTGCTACGGGAGTTAGTGTCTCTAATTCGTATGTACAAGCAGATGTAACGGGCAATGATAAAGTCGGTGGACTTGTTGGAAATCTGTTTAGCAGCTCTAGTTCAATCCCCGTTACTATTGATAAAACGTATTATACTGGAACTGTGAAAGCAAAGAGCGAGAACGCAATGGTTGGAGGATTCATAGCTGATATTTCTACAGGAGATATCCTCAATTCTTATTGGAATATCGACAAAGCTGGACAAACACCTAAAGAATGCGGTTACGGTAAAGCTAATGATGATTGCGGAATTAGCAAAACAACAGAAGAATTAAAGCAAAAATCAACCTATGTCGGTTGGGATTTTGATCATATTTGGGAAATTGAAGAAGGAAATGACTATCCAAAGTTAAGAGCGATTCCATCACAAGAAACACCTACTGAAGAGCAAGATAATAGTAATGGTGGAAGCAATAACGGCGGAAGCAATAACGGCGGAAGCAATAACGGCGGAAGCAATAATGGCGGAAGCAATAATGGCGGAAGCAATAATGGCAAGCTATTTGCTGACGTGCCTCCTACGCATTGGGCTTACCATGTTATTGGCGAGCTGGCGTCCAAACAGATTATTAACGGCACAAGCGAAACGACATTCGACCCGAAGCGCCCAGTTACTCGAGCAGAATTTACTAGCATGTTAGTAAGATTGTTAAAAATTAGCGAAAAAAGCACGATTACATTTTCAGACATTACGGTTGATAAATGGTATGCTGACTCTATTTCCAGTGCAGCGCAGGCGGGAATTGTGAATGGAAAAAGCAAATCTCACTTCGATCCTGACGGCCAAATTACGCGTCAAGAAATGGTGACTATGTTGATTCGAGCTTACGAGTTCAAGACTGGAAAACAGCTAGATTATTCACACTCAAACGCTACATTCAATGATTTTAATTTTATTGCTTCCTGGGCACGAAACAATGTAACAGCTGCTGCTGAGCTTGGCTTGATCCAAGGACCAACAGGACTATTTGTTCCTCAAGGTATTACTTTACGTGAGGAAGCAGCACAGGCAATTTATAACCTACTCATGAAGTAGTCCATGCAACCATGTGAATAGTGTAAAACCTTCCAAGAATGTTTTACACGATCAGCCTGTAGACAAAGTACTAAAGTACAAACGTTTACAGGCTCTTTTGTCGGATAAATAAAGATAGCTTATGTTAGAAACCTATCATTTTTACTCGTTCGTCTGAGCCAGCAGATAATAACTTTTACTTTCAAGTAATTCTTCAATTCATTGCAAACAAGTATAAGATTATTTATTATTTCTGGCTTACTTGACGAATTAATAAACCTTATTTACTTATGGTACGGTTCACCGTAACTAATCTAAATGAGGTGCATTAAAGTTCATAATCTCTATTTATGTTATGTTCCTTTATAAAAGATCTTTCATGTTGAAGCAGCCATTCTTTCCTCCACAGACCTCCTGCATAACCGGTTAATTTCCCATTTGAACCGATTACTCTGTGACAAGGAATGACAATGCTTAGCTTATTTTTCCCATTTGCACTCCCTACAGCTCTGATGGCTTTTTCATTCCCGATGGAAACGGCTATATCCTTATAGGACCCCGTTTCAGCGTAAGGTATTTTTATTAAAGCGTCCCATACTGTTTTTTGAAAGTCTGTCCCTTCAAATTGATATGGGAATGTAAATTCATGGCGATTGCCTTTAAAATATTCGTCAAGTTGGTTATAGCATTTTGCTAAAACCGGAGGAGTTTCAGGTTGTAAAAAATTCATCTTTTTATTCTCTTCAGAGAACAGAATAGAAATAACCGCTTCATAGGTACCGATTATTTCTATCACTCCAATCGGTGATTCATAGTCTAATTTATGTATTTTTGTCATATAATGACCTCCAAAGATAAAAAGTAGCATATGCCTGCCAACCTTTCCAATCTGCTGCTAATTCTTCAATTTCTTCTATAGTCGGTTTACTCTCAAGTCCTAATAGATTCTTTAATGCATTATGAAGACCGACATCCGCAATTGGAAAGGCAGAGGCTTGGTGTAAGCATTTCATCATTACATAATTTGCTGTCCATGCTCCGATACCTCTTATCAACATTAATGATTTTTGTACTTGATGATAATCTTCTTTCTGAAGTAATAGTTCTTTTGTTAATTTGCCCCTCTGCATATCCTTAGCAATTCCAATTATATATTCAGCCTTCCTAACAGTAAATTGAAGTTTCCTTAAATTATCTACATTCAAGAATGCAATATTTTCAAATGAAGGGAATAACCAAAACCTTTCTCCTTCGAAAGTGATATATTCGCCAAATTGTTCAACAAACCTTTGCTTTAATGTGTAGGCAAAGGTTAAATTAATCTGCTGGCCCATAATTGCCCACACTAATGCCTCGAATAAATCTGGAATGCATATAATCCGTAAGCCATAATATTTATGAGCAATTTTCTTTAAAACTTTATCTTGACTCGCTACGTGGTAAAACCCCCTTAAATCCTGATCCAAATCAAACCATTCCCAGATATATTCTGCCACTATTTTGCGAAATTGAATTGATGGGGGGCTTATTGGGAATTCAACCTTTATGGAATCATTAATGAATCCTATTTTACATAAAATCAAAGATTCTTTAACTTTTATTAGTTTATATACAGACCCCTCTTTAATTTGATAAAGCACTTCCTGGTCTGACCTGCCTAAAAAAATTAAACACTCTTCAAAATTAAATTCCTTAGGAGGATAAACCTCTATATAAGATCCATAATCAATCCAATTCATTTAGGAGTTCCTTTCGATACTCACTGGGTGAACAGTTTTTCAAGCTTCGAAACACTTTGTAAAAATTGGAAGGGCTCTGAAATCCCACCTCATAGCAGATCTCTAGGTTCGTCAGGGCTGTGCATTTAAGAAGATGGGCTGCTTTATCGATGCGTATTTTTTCTAAATAAGTACGCGGAGTCTCAGATGTTTCTTGTTTAAATAAGCGTTCCAGATAAAAGGGACTTAAACCGACTTGATCCGCTATATCTTTTAATATCAAATTTTGTTTATAATGATTGATTAGGAAAGTAATGATATTTCTGACAATCTCAATATGTGGGGATTGCTCAACTTCTGGCTGACATCTTTTGCAAGCACGAAAACCAGCTTTTTCAACTTCATTGATGTCATGGTAAAATTCTACATTAATTTTTTTCGGCTTCCTTGATCTGCAGGAAGGACGGCAGTATATTTTAGTTGTTTTCACAGCTGTAAAAAATAGGCCATCATACTTTCGATCACAAGCAATTATTTTTTCCCACATTTCTTCAAACGAAAGATTGATATTAGTCACCATCGTACCCCACTGTCCTTTCTACATTAGTTCTCATATAAATGGGCAGTATCCTTACACTCAAATAATTTGCTAGCATTCTTTTCTAAAAAAGCAATCATTTTATCAGATAGGGCATTTCCAAAACTAAAACGTCTCACTCCTAATTCTTTAAGCTTATTACAATTTGTTAGACCAGGTAAAGATGATACATTTAGTGGAGCACTAATATTCATTGTAATTTCTTTAATCTCACCATCTTCGATCAAACCGGGAACAAAAATCCCACTAGCGCCACTCTCAACATATGCCTCTGCTCGTTCTATTGTTTCCATGAAAGGGTTTTGCCTTTGAAAATAAGTATCTGTTCTAGCGTTAATATAAAAATCTTTATAACCATTATGCTCTAACGCTATTCTTATTTTCTCCAGAAGATTACAGTGTTGTGAAATCTCTCTTAATCCATTTGATTTTTTCAATGAATCCTCAATATTGATACCTGCTACCCCGACATCTGCCGTCCTTAAAACATTATCAATAATCTTGTTTGTGTCTTCGCTATATCCAGCCTCAATATCAGCCGAAACAGGGATTTCCACATTCTCTCTATAGTTTTGATGATTCCTAAATGTCTGTCAAAATCAATCAATTCTCCATCTGAAAATCCTAGTGAGTTTGCGATACCCCAACTGGTCGTACCAATTGCTTTGAATCCTGCTTTTTCAAGCGTTAAGGCTGAAAGTAAGTCCCAGGCGTTTCCTAGAAATAATATTCCCTATAAAGAATGCAACCCTTTGAATTCCTGAATCTTGTTCATTTTATTTTCCTCCTATGTTTGTTGGATACATTTTAACAAGTAACAGATCTCCAATTCGTCCTCATTCTTGCTCTTATGGTCTGGATTTAAAACAAAAAAGTGAAGCTATATGTGCTTCACTTTAAAGTCCATGTTCACTATTTCTCATCATAATGAATTTACTTAAACACCCAATTTTCTTATACGCTGTCGGTCATGTGTTATTAAAGAAACCTTATTTACTTATGGTAAGGTTCACCCCACCTTTTTAAGCGGCGGTTTTTGTCTATTTATCTTGAATTGAAGGAGCAAAAACAACCGTAAAAGATCAGTTATTCATTCTTCAATTTCATTGAAAGCTCATTTAATTTCTCATGCTGCTGAATTCGATACTGATGTCCTTCCTTTTTCAAATAACCTTTATCACAAAATTGTGCAAATACATGCAATAAGTGCCGATAGGATACGCCTAGAAAATCACAAACCGTTACATGTTTTTCCCTATATATCTCTTCATCAGCAGTTTGCAAAATAAAATCTGCTAGCCGATTTTCTAGCGGGAAGGCGAGACTTTGTGAATACTTTGCAGCCATTTGTGTTGCTTTTATACTTAAAAATTTGGTTAGTTCACGAAGAAATGTCGCATCTTCCAGCATTTGTGTACGGCAGTGTTGAAAAGGAATTGCAAAGCAAATGGTCTCGGTAGAGGTTTGGATCCCTTTTGAATAGTAAATCTGATTTAATAATTCCATTTCCCCAATATAATCGTTCGCCTTAATAAAATTTAGTAGGGATACTTTTCCGTTTTGATGTGTTACATAAATTTTTGCTTTTCCTTCTATAACATAAAATAAATAATCCGGTCGCATACCTTCTTGAATGATCCATTCATCGCGTTTATATTTATGTACTTCTATAAACTCTTCAATTGTAAAAGAAAATAAATGCTCAATCGAATGCTTCTCCAAATAACTCTGCCTTTTCTCGCCTTTATAAATTTCCATAATATTACTCCTGATATGAGATTTCTCATATTATTGTACGTATCCCCATGATACTATGCAAACATGGGGGGAATTAAATGAATTCACAACGCTGGATGAGCAGACAGTTTTTTAGTTTTTTTATAACATGGGGTGTTTTTCTACCCTTTTGGACAGGGTGGATGATCTATACAAAAGAAATTTCAGTTCCACAAGCTAGTTTGATTATGAGTTTAGGGCTGGTTGTACGAGGCATTTCTACATTATTAGTATTTCCTTATTTATCAAGGAAATTTAGTAGTAGAACCTTACTAAAAGGGATGGCAATCGGCACGCTGATTTCCCTTTTATGTTATATCCCTGCGGAATCTTTTGCTGGCTTACTGGTGGCAACATTACTTTTGCATTTATTTTATCCAGCATTGATGCCTGCGTTAGATAGCGCTGCTGGCGTCCTTTCGCAAAGTAAGCAATTGAGACATTACGGGAAAAGCCGCTCGTGGGGATCCATTGGCTTTGTTATTTCCGGCATGGTTTTAACTGTCTTTACAGGGGCACTTGGAGATGAAGTGATTTTATGGGCTTTGCTACTCGGCACGTTTGTATTCGTGTGTCTTAATTTTATGCCCACTCCTGATGTTTTAAATAAAAAACCATCAGCGAATATAACAAAAGAAGTCGGTATGCTACAATTATTTAGCATTAAACACTTTGGTGTGGTGCTTGTTATTGTAATTTTACTGCAAGCGGCACACGCTTCTTATTACAGCTATGGCTATATTTTTTTACAAGAAATCCATGCACCCAAATATTTAATTGGTGTGATTCTTAATATTGCTGTGATCGCAGAAATCACTTTCTTTTTAATCGCAGATCGGCGCTTTCATCAATTTTCAGTTGGTTCCTTACTAACACTTGCGGCATTGGGTTCAACCGTGCGTTGGATACTAGTATTTTCCTTTCCAAATATTATTGTTTTCTGTATCTCGCAAACATTGCATGCCTTCTCATTTGCGATGGGGCATTATGCTTTTATGAAATACTTAATCAAAAATATTCCACATGTACAGATTCCGAATGCACAAGGCATGTATTCTGCACTGGCACTTAGCTGGAGCACAGCGATATTCACGATTTTCGGCGGTTACTTGTATGAAATTGAGCCAAGATACGCCTTTATCGGGATGATTATTTGTACCATTCCTTCAATGCTGCTTGCATTAGTTTATCGAAAATTAGATGATCCAATGGGAGAACTGTTTGAAAGAACAAGCTGAATTCTTTAAAAGCGATATAAAATATATAGCAGCATCCTGCTTTAGGTTGCTGCCAATTTCTTAAAGGTTATTGTTATCACTCTTTATATAAACATTCTTTTCAATCAAAAATACCTCATTTACTTATGATACGGTTCCCCGTAGTAGATCTAAATGAGGTTCTTCTCATTTTCTAAACAAGGAAGTTGATTAAACTAAAAATCATGGCACCATTTATGCAACACTAGTGGACTAAATAGTAAAAAATAACCGCTGAGAAAGAACTTTCTCAGCGGCCAGCGCAAAAGAGGCTGTTTACATCTCTTTTAGTAGTTATAGTGAGCAAGTAAAAGTATGACTCGTGGATACGGAGGGAATTCCATCCACAGCAACTGAGGTAGCAGTAATGGTGACAGGTTGTCCAGGTGGAGTACCAGATACTGTAGCGCTAAACGTACCACCTGCACCTGTTGTAACTAAAGCTGGAGAAACCGTTGCCGGAGCTGTTATAGTGAGCATGATTGTAACTCCTGGAACTCCAACGCCGTTCTCCGTAAATACACCATGAAGCGTAAATGGTTGACAGTCTACTTGAGTAGCAGACAGAGAGATTTGGAAATTTTTTACACCCATTAATTTTTCACCTCCTTAAATTTTTGAAATACAATACCCAATAAACTATCTCTTTTTTTGTTTCTTACTTTTTCATTTGAATCGCACTTCCGTATTAAGATATTCAGAGATGTACAAGCTGAAACGGCTTAATCACCAATCTGATTTAAAATTGCATTATCATAGCCACGTAGAAAAACTGTTATGACGAGGAAATAACATTACCCTTATCAAACTTTGAAAGTATTAACCTAATGCCATCACGGGGCAAAAAGGAATTTCTCCATTTTCTTACACCACCTTTTATTATTTATTTTTAGTCACAAATACAAGAGGGAGAAAGAACAATGAATATCATATAAAAAAACAACGGAAACGAGAGTGAGCTTTGGTGAATGTCTCTTACGGAAAGTGGACAAATCATAAGACTCTAATTCTGGATGATCAATTAAAAGAGTTTTTACCAGAAACAATGCTGTTGACTGAAGATAACTTTTGGAGGCTTATGGATCGACATCAGCAGGTTATTGTTAAACCTAATATGGGGCGTTTCGGAAACGGGTTACTGAAAATAAAAACGATCGATACAGGCCTGTATGAGTTCCGTTCGAATATGCTCAAAACTATTATTCATGGAAGAATGGAAACTTATAAAGCTGTAAATAGTAATTTAATTAGTCGAAAAAACATAGTACAACAAGCTATTGATCTAGCAAAAATTAATGATTTTCCTTTTGATCTAAGAATAATGGTTCAAAGAAAGAAAAAAGTTGCATCATGGGTGGTAACCGGGAAGGCAGCAAAAGTAGCATGTGAGGGGTATTTTATTACAAATATTGCTCAAAAAGTAATGATTGTTCAAGACGCATTGGATAATTCAAATATAGAAAATATTAATCCAAATGAATTAATAAAAAGAATTGAAGCAATAACCCAACTTACAGCCGCGAGGTTATCGAGCATTTACCCAGGACATCGAATTTTTGGATTAGATATCGGGATTGATAAAAGTGGGGAAATTTGGATTTTCGAAGCCAACTATGCACCTAGTCTTGCCATATTTCGTCTGCTGGGTGATAAAAAGACTTTAAGAAAAATAAAAAGATTTAAAAGGCATTAAAATAGTCTTGTAATTTTTTAATTTTGTTTTTTCGTCTTACTCAAATCGATAGGGTGCTATTTAACATAAAAATAAAAAACGGAGACTAGAGGTAACCCTTCACACATTTCAATCTTCATTGAAGTCGTCTCCTAACTCCAATAAATTTTTGTTCTTTAACTTCAATTGTTTTGTGGTCAGTATGAAAAATGTAGTATTCACGTGTGGGCTCAGCTAAATGCAATTTTTTATATTCTTTCCATACCTGAGTTGAATCGGGGAAGTAAGAAATGACTGATAATTCATCAAAATAACGTATTGAATTTTTTGAGTAGGCGGAAATAGCCTCAACAACGACCCATTGCTCTGGATATTGTTCACGTACTTGTTCCTATCTCACCTCTAGCACCTCCAAGTTTCTTGTAATTAGTATATCATTTTTATGATAATTTGAATAAATCTTATAAAGAAAACACCATTAATATAATTGAAGAAATATTCGTGTTAATAAAGGTTAAGTTATGGTAGTAAAGTGGCAGTTTAGTGAAATACTAGGGCTGTCTCTGAGACGTTCTACCCTGGCTACTGTTATAATAAGACCATATAAAATAAGGTCAACCAGAAATATTTAGCATTCTGGCTAACCTTATATACGAACTGGGCAGAATAGTAAAAGAAGAAAATGGATACTATAGGGAATTGTTACTTATATCAAATACATTAAACATAAAGGTAGTTAAAAAATATGGTAGATGTTTTCACTGAAATAATTATAAATTCCCCTTGTGAAAGTGTCGCGGAATATGCAACTAATCCAGATAATGCTCCTAAATGGTATGTTAATATTAAATCAGTAGAATGGCTAACTCCAAAGCCATTAACAATAGGAAATCCGACTGGATTCTCAAAGGTTTTAACACCTTTTATGACCTCGATGATGAAAAAAGCAAACAATAAAGATCTAAAAAAAATAAAAGAAATTCTAGAAAAGGCTTAGATAGGTTTATCTGCTTAAATTCAACCAGGTAAGGCTGTTCAACCTTTTTCTTATTCAACTAAGTGGCAGTTTGACAAAATTATATAAAACCACGAAAAAGCGAGGTACTCCCCGCCTGGTTTTATATTTTTGGAACATATTGATCATGATGCCGTAGTCCACGATCGTCCTGTCGACCTTTCGGCACCAAATCGAGAAACTGGTATGTGATATTCATCATGTCAATGCCACGAGCGTAAGTCGAGTATGTATGAAATATATTTCCTACTTCATCTTTGAAAAATACGCTTGCGCCCTCCCTATCAGTACTCATCGGATTTTGTAGTGTATAATTGTAAAATGCTTGTTCCTTCTCTACTTCTTCTTCGGTAAAAGATGCTTTAAAATCATAATTAAAATCCATATACCCTGATGAATACCAAGGAAATGTCCAACCCATTCGTTTTTTGAATGCTTCCAACTTTTCTAAGGGTGCAAGAGAAATACAAACAAAAGAGACATCACGGTGATTTAAGTGCGGAATCATCCCACTGTAGTGATCCGCTCAAAAAGAACAATGTTTGCAGCCTTGATCCCAACTAGGATTGAACATGAAATGATACACAATCAGCTGACTTCTTCCATCAAATAAGTCTGCTAGTGACATCTTGCCATTGGGACCGTCAAATGTGTAAGACTTACTGATAGCTTCCCACGGCAAATCTCGTCTCTGTTGTGTGAGTTCATCCCGTAACTTCGTAAATTCCTTTTCTTTCTTTAGAAGTTCTTTCTCGCTTCAATCCATTCATTCCTTGGCAGAACTTTATGTTCCATAGCAACACCTCATTATCTCGTTTTTTCCCACTTATTCTATCCATTATAGAACCTGGTATTCGTTTCTTCTCTTTTATCACTCAACAGAAGCATGGGGTTTTATAATGTTGTGAAAAGATGTACATAAAGTAAAGCGTTAGTAAAAAAAAGAAACTTGAACAGACAAATAGTACAGTATAAGGCTGAGCTATTTGCTTTTTTAGTACAAATTTTGAAACAAAACGTGATACAAATTCAAGTACCATTTTGATGTAATATCCAAATATTTCAAAAAACCTCATTTACTTATGATACGGTTCACCTCTACAAGTACTAAACTACCCTTTAAAATTTGAACAATAAGCAAGTTAGAAGAACCAAAAGAAAAGAAGCCTAATTAGGCTTCCTTGTCTTCTTTTAAAACTATCCTCGCATCCGCCTCACAATGTGCAGAGTACATGTGGCAACACAAGGTGTTGGTGGGTTAATTACATTCTTAAGACCTTTTTCTTTCAGAAAACAGACTTGATCAAACTATAATCAAAAGTAAGTAAAATATACTTTTTTTATAAACCACCCTTTTTGAAGGTAAGAACGCAAAGGCCACGAATCAAACAATAACAAAGGTTGCCGGCTATAAAGGAACTTGAAACTGAATAAAATAAGTACTCATTAGTTGATGGGATTCATTTTTTCTCTTACTTTTTGAGAGTTACATCATTTTACTGTCCCCGTCCATCAACATTCTTTTCCAAAGTTATTGAGCATTGCACGCACTTCATCTGTTGACTTTGTGCTCATCAATTGATTTCTTAATTCACCTGCTCCTCGAAATCCTTTGACATAGATCTTAAAAAAGCGATGCAGAGCTGTGAATGGACGTGTCTCTAATTCTTTGGAATATTGATCATAGAGATTAAGATGCAATCTTAGGAGATCAAGCAATTCCTTACTGTCATGATCTTTCGGCTCTTTTTCAAAGGCAAATGGATTTTTAAATATACCACGCCCGATCATCACCCCATCAACACCATATTGTTCAACTAGCTTCAAGCCCGTTTGACGGTCAGGAATATCCCCATTGATCGTCAAAAGTGTATCTGGTGCGATCGCGTCACGAAGTTTCTTGATCTCAGGAATCAGCTCCCAATGAGCATCTACTTCGCTCATTTCCTTTCTTGTACGCAAATGAATAGAAAGATTAGTGATGTCTTGTTTCAAAATATGTGTTAGCCAATCGTGCCACTCGTTTACATCCGTGTAGCCAAGCCTTGTCTTCACACTTACAGGCAATCCTCCTGCTTTGGCTGCTTGTATGATTTCTGCAGCGACTTCTGGACGGAGGATAAGGCCACTTCCCTTTCCTCTGGATGCCACATTAGGTACAGGACAGCCCATATTGATATCCACACCCTTAAACCCTAGTTCCGCCATACCAATACTCATTTGCCGAAAATTTTCGGGCTTATCCCCCCATATATGGGCCACAATTGGTTGTTCATCTTCTGTAAAAGTCAAACGCCCACGCACACTTTGGATCCCTTCTGGGTGACAATAACTCTCCGTGTTTGTAAACTCGGTAAAAAACACATCAGGTCTAGCTGCTTTACTCACTACATGGCGAAAAACAACATCCGTCACTTCTTCCATTGGTGCTAGTATAAAAAATGGACGCGGTAAATCACGCCAAAAATTATCTATCATATTCAATCCCTCTCACTATGGGACACCAGGTCAAACCCTTGTCCCCAAAATAAAAAGCAAAGATGTCCCTGCTTATTTTACACTTATACCATGCTTAAGTACTTTTTATCAAACTATAGTGAATTTTGATCATTATACACTTTAATATTAACAAATAAAAATTAGTCTCCCTAATTTCTTCCAAATTAAACATGGACGATATCGGACAATAAATCGTCCGTATCGCCCCAAGTTTTACCATTTAGTGTTTAAGTTGTTCCCCAGGACTCGCTTTGCTCAAATTGCCGGAACTCGCTTCTTCTTGTGGCACTTCGTTCGATGTACGAAGCGGAATTTCCCTTAGAAAAAGGGTTAGCAGTAAAGCAACAACAAGCAAGGCCGCCCCAGCCAGAAAAACAGTTGTCAAGGATGCGCTTAATGCATCACGGAGTGTATCAATCATTTGCGTTACAACCGTCTGAATGTCAGGCGGAAGTGTTTGTGTCATTTGTTCTAGCTTCGGATGATCGAGCAGCATTTCCGGACTGTTGAACACAGACAATTGCTCCGCTGTCTTCGGATCAAGCTTCGTGAGGTCAGATCCTCCACCAGATGATAAATTTTTCATATTTTTTACCAAGCTAGATTGCATGATCGTACCCATCACGGCAATTCCAATCGTCCCACCCATATTCCGAAACAATTGAGAGGAGGCCGTTGCTACACCGAGTTGGGCAGGACTAACAGCGTTTTGGACCGTGATCGAAAATACTGGCATTCCTGTACCAAGCCCAAGTCCAAAAACGATCATCGCAACTACCGCCATCCATACACTATTCATAAACGCCATGATGACCATCCCAAGAATCATAATCGGCATCCCGATAATCGCAAAGCGTTTATATTTCCCAGTTTTTGTAATGAGATTTCCGGTGATTGCACTGACTGCAAGCATGGCAATCGACATCGGCATCGTGACATAGCCGGAATAAGTTGGTGAAATCCCTTCTACTCCCTGTACGAAAAACGGAAGATAAATGAGAGCCCCCATCATGCCCGCATTCATAATAAACCCAACGCTGTTCGATATTGTGACAATATCGTTGCGAAACAATGATAACGGGAGGACAGGGCTCTTTGCTTTACTCTCTACCAGGATAAAGATTCCGAGGAAAACAATCGCCGCTGAAAATAGACCAAGGATTTCAACGGATCCCCAATCATATTTCGTACCTGCCCATGAAAAGCCAAGAAGCATCGCAATAATCGTTAAACTAAGAAAGAGAGACCCAAGAAAGTCGATTTTCTCCGATTCCTTGCGTTCAACTTTCGGGAAAAACATAAGGATCATCCCAAATGCGACAATCCCTAACGGAAGGAAAATCCAAAACAGCCATTTCCAATCCATATGGTCCACCAACCATCCGCCGAGCAGTGGTCCAATAACGCTAGAGAAGCTGAAAACAGCCATCATGATGCCCATCCATTTCCCACGTTCACGGGGCGAGAATAGGTCCCCAACTGCTGTAAAGGCGGAAGCCATAATAACACCTGCTCCTAGTCCCTGAATACCACGATAAGTGATCATTTGATAAATATCTTTAGAAAATCCGCTTAAAAATGCACCAATCATGAAAAAAACAATCCCAGCAAGAATAAACGGTTTCCGACCATAAATATCTGATAATTTTCCGACAAGAACTGTTGCAATCGTGGACGTTAACATATAGATAGTAATAACCCACGTGTAATGATCCATTCCACCAAGAATCGCAATAATACGAGGCATAGCTGTACTGACGATGGTTTGATTAATTGCTGAGAAAAACATCGCCATCATAATCGCCATCATAATGGTCACTTTTTTCTTTTGTGTCAGCTCTCCCAAGGTCTACACTTCCTTAGCATTTATTTTTATCTTTCTGGTATCACCATTTTTTCCAACAGCTCAGTAAACAAATGAATTTCCTCTTGTTCAAGGCGGGCTAAATAAGACTTTAATATTTTATTTCTCGCATGTAGAACCTTTTCCAACACTTCTTTCCCTAAGGGAGTCAATTCAACAAATACTGCCCTACGATCAACAATATCATGGGACCTTTTTACATAGCCCTCTCTCTCCAATCGATCAATCATGACTGTAATGGCACTTGGTTTGACTTCCATTATTTCCGCAAGAGCCGAAAGCTTACATTTCCCTCTTTTATAAATGCCATACATTAAAAACATTTGTGGCTTAGTAATCGGTGTTTCAATCGTATTTTGAAAATCGGAATCCAAATTGCGCTTAAGCAATTCAAGGGCAATTTGAATTCGATTTACCAGTAAATCCACCCATTTTCCTCCTAGTATTAATATTTTAATAAGATTATCATTAAACAATTTAAATATTAAATTGTTTAATTAAAAATGTCAATTTCTTTTAATATCAATCATATAATACAACAAAGAAATCTAATGATTTCTTAATTTTAAGGGAGGTGTAATGATGAAAATAAGAAGTTTGTTAAATGCTTTAATTGGTATTTGGTTTTTTATTGCACCTTGGGTTATGGATTTTTCTGATCAATCAGGCGCCTTGTGGTTAAGTCTAATTTTTGGTGCTATTCAGGTTATTTGTGCATTGTGCGGTTATGATAAATTTGGTTGGAGGTCGTGGCAAAACTGGATTGTCCTTTTAACTGGAATTTGGTTTATTATTTTCCCATTCATTTATTCATTATCAGATGGAGTGGTTTGGTCAAGTGTAATCCTCGGTATCATCACAGCTGTATTTAGTTTATGGAACATGGGGTCTACATCAAATTCAACAGAAATTAATAATTAACACTTAAAGTACGATGTTTGCCGATAAAAGGGACAGTACCTTTGATAAATTAAGGTACTGTCCCTTTTTCCTAGGTGGTATATTTTTTAAAAAAAAGCGCCTGTCACTCCTAGAATTTTTTCAATTGTATATGACAATGATCAGAGCTAACAGGCACGCTTAATTAATATTTACCTTAATACAAGCTTCGCAACCGCCTCAACGTGCGTAGAGTGTATGTGGAAACACAAGGATGCTGGTGCGTTTATTACATTCTTTCTTTCAGAAAGCAGACTTTCTCAAAACAAAAATTGCCTGCTGCAAAGGAACTTAAAAATGAATAAAATAAGTACACATGAGTTGATGTGATTCATCTTTTCTCTAACTTTTTGAGAGTTACATCATTTCACTGTCCCCGTCCCATCAACATTCTTTTCCAAAGTTATCAAGCAATGCACGCACTTCATCTGTTAATTTCGTGTCCATCAATTGATTTCTTAATTCACCAGCTCCACGGAATCCTTTGACATGAATTTTGAAAAAGCGATGAAGCCCTGTGATTGAACGTGGCAGTGCTTCCGCATATTGATCTTGAAAATCAAGCAGCAGTCTTAAATGATCATGGTACTTTACTAATGAAAAATGTGTCAGTCCCTTGTCATTCTTATTATCTTTGGGCTAACGTCTAAATACGCATTAATGCGCCATTAGGCTTTGGTAACTCTTGATCTGCTATCTGATTCATTTTACAAAAATGTTCAAAAAATTGTTGTGCCAGCTCTCGTTCCTTTGGGTCACTTTTCAACGAAACTATATCAAGCAAAATTTGAGCTATCCATGAATTATCCAAATAACGGTATTTACCTGAATTCCATGTCATTTTGTGAGGGGATTTCTTATTTACATAATATTCCCAGAAAAGCATCTGATCCGATTCCTGTTCTGTAAGTTGGAGTCTGTATTTTGAATGAGCAGGAATATATCCATCTTCACAAAGCTTACCGATAAAATCTTCATTCACCATATAGACACCTAAGATACGCCTGTCTTTTTCAGGCATGCTGGAATCTATTGCTGTTAACAGGACAGCGCTATTTTGGTGCAAACGGATGGGTTTGTTTGGATTCCCCTTGTTATTACCACTTTTTATTACGCCTGAAAAAACCTTCCACTCTGAAAAAGAACTATTCTTTTCTTCTGTGTCACACCAAAAAACCATTTGTGATTCGGGATGAAGTTTATGATTTTTCATAAGTTTTTCATGTTCCAAGCGAAGTTCCTGGTTTTTTCGTTGAAATTTTTTTTCCTCTTCCTTTTTCCATTCTTCCTTTTTTCGTTCCATTTCCTTTTTTTGTAAAATTTTTTCGAGTGAATTAGCAACACTTTTATCATGTATTTTTAGGTGCTTTCCAAATACATCGGGGAAAACAAACTTTTTATTTTCCGATGCGAAATTTATTTCAATACTAGAATCATTATGTCTAACTATACTACCCATGCCAAAACGTTTGTGTGTAACTTTCTTATTGATTAGATTCAATATTCTAGTCCTCCTTGTAGAATAAAAACTCGGTTACTATTAGCAGTAAATTGATAATTTTATTCAACTAACTTACCTTTAAAGCTCACACAATTGCTTGAATTTTTCTTCGACTTTAAAAAGGATATTAAAAAAACGTATCCATAATTCTATCTGCAAAAAAATACAGCGGAATTCGGAATACGATTAAAAAAACAATTGTAAGACTATTATAACACTTTTTTGAAAATATTACAAACTTTTTATTGACAACACAATTTATCGTGAGGTAAAATGGAGTTTTATTCTCTGCACTCCCTTGAAATAGCTATGAAATAAAGGTCTCCAAAAAGTCGCGAAACTTCTGGAAAACCCCTATATATTTTGGTCATTTTATTATTCTCCGATTCCCCATTTTGTTCATTATACAAAAAAGCACCCTATAGGGCAGACCTTTTTTAGTGTCTACTCTATAGGGTACAGTTTAGTGGGTTAGTTGCCTTTCTTTAAAATGAGTTGCGAGATACACTCCACATGAGCTGTCTGCGGAAACATATCGACGGGCTGAATCATCTCAACCTTATAGCTAGAACCCAAAACATTAATATCCTTCGCCAATGTTGACGGGTTACAAGATACATACACAACCTTCTTCGGCTTCACTTTTAAAATCGTTTTTAACAGCTGTTCATCAAGCCCAGTACGAGGTGGATCCACAATGATTACATCCGGTCTCCATCCATCTTTCACCCATTTTGGCAGCAAGACTTCTGCTTTCCCCGCAACGTATTTGGCATGCTTGATACCATGGCGGGCGGCGTTTTTCTTAGCGTCTTCGATGGATTCTGGAATAATGTCCATTCCGCGGATTTCGGCGGCTTGGTCCGCTACCCATAAGCCAATCGTTCCGACTCCGCAATAGGCGTCCGCTACTTTTTCTTTCCCAGTTAAGCCAGCCGCTTTTTTCACTTCATTATAGAGCTTAACGGTTTGTTCGGGGTTAAGCTGGAAAAATGTCCGGGCTGATAGTTCGAAGGATAGGTCGCCAAGTGTTTCTTGGATGAAGTCATTTCCTTCCAAATTGACTGTTTCTTCACCAAAAATTAAGGATGTTTTTTGTCCGTTAATGTTTTGGATGATGGATTTCACTTCCGGGAGCCGCTTTTTAATTTCTTGGATGATGAGGTCTTTTTTCGGAAGTTCCTTTTTTGTCGTGATCAAGACGATTTGCAGTTCGCCTGTTTGAATGCCAACTCTTATCACGATCGTTCTAATTAGACCTTTTCTTGTTTTTTCATTATATATCGGGATTTTAAGGTCTTGCAGAATCCTTTTAACGGTTACAGTTGCTTTTGTTGTTTGCGGATGCTGAACTGCACATTGGTCAATATTGATTAGGCGGTGGGAGTTCATTCCGTATAGGCCAGCAAGGACTTTTCCGTCATTTAGCCCGACTTGAAACTGGCTCTTATTTCTGTAATTCCATGGGTCGTCCATGCCGATTGTTTCTTTAATATTGATTTGGTCTAGGTTCAGCTTCGTATGTCTTTCCAGTGATTGAATAACAATATCACGTTTTTCCTTTAGCTGCTGGCTATACTGTAAATGCTGAAGTTGGCAGCCTCCGCACTGTTCATAAATCGGACATGGCGGCTGGATGCGGTGCTCTGATTTTTTACGGATTTTCTTTATTTTTCCCTCAGCAAATTTTGGATTCACCTTCGTTGCTTCGACGACAACCTCTTCCCCAGGTAAAGCTCCTGGGACAAAGACAACCTGCTTCTTGAAATAGCCGACTCCCTCGCCATTAATTCCGAGTCTTTTGATAGTTAGTGGAAAAGTTTGATTCAGTTTGAGTTTTGCTGTTTGTTCTTGTTTCATGATGCTTGATCACTCCAGATTATTCTATGCTTCTCCATAAATATAGGGAAGCATAGCTTAAGTAAGGTTCCCAGCCTTTTGAGTATGATTCCATTTCTTCTAAAGCTGGTTTTGCTTCTAATTGATATAATTTTTTAATTGCATTTTGGATGCCGATATCCGCCATTGGAAAAAGATTCGGACGGCCGAGCCCAAACATGAGGAAATTTTGAACCGTCCACGGACCAACTCCGCGTAGTTTAATTAATTGTTTAAAAATGTCCTCATCTGATTTTGTTTTTAGTTCATCAAAGTTAAGGTTACCTGCCATGACTTCCTTTGCAATGCCAATCACATATTCAGCTTTTCGTCCGCTGAACTGGAGCTCGCGAAGATCCTCTACAGTAAGCTTGGCGACTTTTTCCGGTTGCGGGTAAAACCAAACGCCCTCTTTTTCAAATCCATACGTTTTGACGAACCGCTCTGTTAAAGTATGGGCAAAAGACATATTTAGCTGCTGATGGATAATGCATTTCAGCAAGCAATTATAGGGAGAAAAATCGAGAACAATGGGTGTGCCATGATGCTGTTCAAAGATTTCTTTAAGATCTGTATTCTTAAAATGCTCGCTAATCATTTCAAGTGGAGTATGCCATTGAAAAATTTCCGCTAGTCTTTTATCGGCTTTTTCCTTATATTGTCCCTCTGTCCCTTCAATCTCGAATTCGGGAGCTAAAGTTGTTCCAATTGCTTTTACTATTGCCACAATCGGTTCGCCTTCAATCAGCAGTGGCACTTTTACCGATCGATTGGCTATATCCACTTGATTAAGCGGGTCGATGGAAAGCCTGTCCAGTACAAGATCAAAATTGTAAGGGCCTTTTATCTGTATTGTTTCCAAGAATGATCCGTCCTTTAACCATTTTTCCGTAATTATAGCATTTTTCATTATGCTTTGACTAAAGCTGTATCTTGAAAATATAAAAAGACCCGTTATTGGGTCTAATTTTTAGCATATCCGCCAGATTTGGTCATATATCCGCCAGATTTTGATTATATCCGCCACTTTCATCAAGATATCCGCAACTATTCAAATATATCCGCCAGTGCTGCTGTTTATCGATCAGTTCCACCGTTTTATCAGCGACTTTTTCATTATATCAGCGACTTTCCAGTTTTATCAGCGACTTTCCTATTATATCAGCGACTTCCAGGTTTTATCGGCGACTTTCCCATTTTATCAGCGATTTCCTAGTTTTATCGGCGACTTTCTCATTTTATCAGCGACATTCCTATTATATCGGCGACTTCCTTATTACATCCGCTAGCCCCCACTTCAATAAAGCATTCTCTCCTCCACGCCCAAACTCATCATCAAATCATCCAAGCTTTTAAATGTATATCCCCGCTTTTTCAAATCCTGAATCGCTTTTTCCAGGGCGTCGGCATTGTCCTTGGATACGGTGTGAAGTAGCAGAATGGCTCCTGGATGAATTTGTTTCATAATATTATCGTAGGAATATTGCCAGCCTTTTTGCTGTTCGACAACCCAATCTTTAAACGCCAATGACCAGAAGATGTGGGTATAGCCATGCTTCTTCGCTACTTCAATCGTGCGTTCGCTAAAGATGCCGCGGGGCGGACGCAAGTAGGTCATCGTTTTAATACCAGTGAGTTTTTCCGTTTCTGCGCGAACCATTTCTAATTCTTCAGCGATTTTATCATTGCTAATTGTCGTCATATCGGGGTGATGATAGGAGTGGTTGCCGATATTATGACCTTCAGTTGCCATTCGCTTCACTAGATCGGGAGCGGTTTTCAAATAATGACCGGTTATAAAAAATGCTGCTGGCACCTTCTCTTTTTTCAATACGTCTAAAATTTTTGCTGTGTAACCATTTTCATAACCATTATCAAAAGTTAGATATATCTCTTTTTTCGTCGGATCCCCTTTGTAGTAGGCACCTAGCCGTTCGAGCAATTCATCCCATTCTTTTCCGGCATCAGCCGGCTGTTCATTGGAGGCTTTTTTAAATCCCCAATGAATGGGATTGTTGGAATACGCATAGACTGCTGATGAAAATAAGAAGAAAATAATACTTAGAATGCTTAGATGTTTGAACCATTTCATCATCTGCAATCCTCCTCTATTTTTTTCTTATTGTTTGTGTAAGCATGCAAAACATTCACAGCAATCGATGCCAAAAAACGGCATAAAAAATGCCCTAGCTAAAGGAATGACTAGAGCATTTTTTATTAGGTTTTGTTAATGAATATTGTTGGCTATCAAACCGCCTTATACATACCTGTTTTCGTCCCGAATAAAACCCGTTCGCATGCATGCATAAGGCTAGTAATCAATGGTCCCTAATATAGCCTTTTATTAAAATACACGCTCTTTAAACTGAGCAAGCTTCTCTAAAGAAGATTTATCAACATCAGCATGCAAGCTGTTTCCATGTGAATCCATTGTGACTACTGCAGTGAAGCCTTCTACTTTAAGATGCCACATGGCCTCAGGAATACCGAATTCCATTAAGTCCACACCTTCAACGTCTTTAATACAATCTGCATAGTATTGCGCTGCGCCGCCGATTGCATTTAAGTACACTCCTCCATGCTCTTGAAGAGCAGCCAATGTTTTCGGACCCATTCCGCCTTTTCCGATTACCGCGCGAATGCCGAATTTTTTCATGATATCGCCTTGGTATGGCTCCTCACGCGCACTTGTCGTTGGGCCAGCAGCCTTCACATGCCATTTTCCTTCAGCATCTTTCAGCATAACAGGACCGCAGTGATAAATAACTTGGCCATTTAGATCTACCGGTGCGTCATGGGACATTAAGTGATGGTGAATCGCATCACGGCCAGTGAATATTCTGCCGTTAATTTGAACAACATCGCCAACCTTCAAGCCACGAATTTGTTCTTCGGTAATTGGCGCTTGTAATGTAATAACCTCCGCTTTTGTTTCAGAAGCTGCTGCTGTTTCTTTTTCCGCTTCTGTTGCACCGAAGTCGATATTTTCACCTTCTTGGTACATCCACTCGTTAATTTCACCTGTTTCCGTA
The DNA here is from genome assembly GCF_008923245.1 of Cytobacillus depressus. Taxonomy (GTDB): domain Bacteria; phylum Bacillota; class Bacilli; order Bacillales; family Cytobacillaceae; genus Cytobacillus; species Cytobacillus depressus. The sequence goes on along the minus strand of NZ_WBOS01000004.1, from coordinate 151,597 downwards.
TTGATCGCTACACCTAAACGGCGGAATGCCCAGCAGTTGTACGCAACAGATACGAAGAAGCTTGCAGGAATACGGTTCATGACCCCAATTTTACAGCCTAAAAGAGTTGTTTCTCCACCGAAGCCCATCGTACCGATGCCAAGCTTGTTCGCATTTTCCATGACATACTCTTCAAGTTTGCGTAAATCTTCATTTGGATTTACATCATCATTTGAACGGAATAACTGTTCTTTTGCAAGATCATAGCCTGAAGAACGGTCTCCACCGATGCCAACACCGATAAAGCCAGCGCTGCAGCCTTGTCCTTGTGCTTGATAAACCGAGTGCATAATACATTTGCGAATGCCATCAAGGTCACGGCCTGCACGTCCCAACCCATCAAGCTCACAAGGTAAGCTGTATTGAATATTTTTATTTTCACAGCCGCCGCCTTTTAAAATGAGGCGCGCGTCAATATAGTCGTTTTCCCATTGTTCGAATTTAATGACCGGAACGCCCGCTCCAAGATTGTCCCCGCTATTATCCCCTGTTAGCGAGTCAACTGAGTTCGGACGAAGCTTTCCATCCTTCGTAGCTTGTACGATCGCATTTTTAATTGCTTCCTTCATCACAAGCTGGTTCGCCCCAATTGGTGTCTTGATTTTGAAGGTTGGAAGACCTGTATCCTGACAAATTGGTGAAACATTATCGTCAGCCATTTTAATATTATTTGTGATCGTTGCTAAGCTCATCGCCGATCTTGTACCAGCACTTTCTCTTTCCTTTGCTGCTTTAATCGCACGGCGTACATCCCTTGGAAGCTTTGTTGATGTTTCAACAATTAGCTGATACATACTCTCTTGAAACTTTTCGATATTCATTCTCGTTCCCCTTCCCCTTTGAGCACGATATATTTTTTGAAAATAATTATTAATTGCGATTATATTATACTCCTAATGGGTAAGTAATTAAAGATAAAGCTTTTATTCTGCCGAAGGAAAAGATGGCCTTAAACAAAAAAGAGTCATTCAATACCGATTGACTATTTCCTCGGCAATAAATGACAAGTTGCAACAATTACTAATTAACTGGTAACTGAACAATAAAAGTAGTTCCTTCATTTTCTTTACTATTCACATCTATATGACCATCATGCAATTTAACAATCGTCCAAACAATGGATAAACCAAGTCCTGTTCCCTCGATTGTTCTAGTACGTGCGGTATCTGCCCGATAAAAACGATCAAATATCCTCTCTATTTCTGTATGATTCAATCCTATTCCTGTATCTTTGAAAGTTACTACTATCGTTTCTCCTCTTTCTTCAATTGATATTTCAATACTGCCATCAGGTTTATTATATTTAATGGCATTTGTTAATAGATTATCCCATACGGTATTGAGTAAGGATGAGTCACCGATGATTTTCGTATCTGGTAAGGAGTAGCTAAGCATAATACCCTTTTCACTTACTAGCCATTGATAATTTCGTATCAATTCCTTCATTTGCTGACCAACATTGAATGGCTTTTTCTTCACAATATCATCATTACGATCTAATGAGGCAAGAAGTAATAATTGTTTAGTTAAATTCGAAAGCCTGCTAATTTCATCATGAATGATTGAAACATAATGGCCTCTTTCTTCAAGACTTAATGATTCTTTTTCCAATAAGTTCGTATATCCTTTTATATTGGATAGAGGTGACTGAATATCATGCGAAATATTCGAAATGAACTCCTTTCTTGTTTCATCCATTTGTTCTAATTTACTTGCCATTCGTAAAAAACTTCGGGAAAGTTCTCCTAATTCATCGTGGCGAGTCGTATTAAGTTCAACATTGAAATCGCCTTTGGAGAGTAATTTTGTGGCTGTTGTTAGCTTTGAAATTGGTTTTACTAAATATTTTGTACTAATAACGACCATGACAATGCTCAAAATAATTGTTAGGGCAAGCAGCCATCCAAATAAAAAATGCATCTCATTAAAAAGAAGTTTAATATCCGGCCTTATGAAAAGAGCATAATTTCTTCCACCATGTGCTAATGGAACACCAATAGTATTCTTTAATTCATTTGCAAAGAAACCTGTTACAAACGTTTGTTGTGGAAAATGAAGAATACCATGATAAGTATTGCCGTTTAGTACATATTCTTTAGTAGAAACTGCAAGACTTTTATCCCTGAATGGTTTGCCAAAAGTAGCCTCTTCTCCAGCGTTGTCCACCAAATAAATTTGATATCCAATGGATGATATATTCTCTAAGTATTCGTTCAAATTTATATTCGGGTGCTTGTTAGTAAATTCAGATATAGATTGAGCAATTTTGGTGATTTTTTGATCGTTATAAGGCTTTAATTTTTGTTGATAATAAGTGTTGGATATGAAAAAAGCTAGAATACTGCTTAAAATCATAATTCCAATCGTAATGACAACAAATTTCACATAAAGAGTTTTCATTCCCGCTTTGCCTCCAGTGAGTATCCAACCCCTCGAACCGTTTTTATTTGAAAATCATCTGTCAATTTAGAAAAACGTGCTCTTAATCGTTTTATATGAACATCTACTGTTCGGTCATCTCCTTCGTAATCTAAACCCCAAATATATTCAATTAAGTGGTCTCTGGAAAACACTTGCATAGGTTTTGACATTAAAAAATACAAAAGTTCAAATTCCTTTAAAGGTAAAAGGATCGTTCGGTCCCCAATCTGCACTTCATAGCTATTTTTATTCATGGTTGTACTACCTACACGAACAATAGATTCATCTAGTTTCTTATCATATCGCCGTAATAAGGCCTTTATCCGAAAGCTTAATTCCTTCAGTTCGAAAGGCTTCACTAAATAATCGTCCGTTCCTGCCTGAAATCCTTGCTCCTTATCCTCGATTTGATTTTTCGCTGTTAAAAGGATGACCGGAATATTACACTGCTTGCGGATCTCTTGCGTTAAAGTATAGCCATCCATAAAAGGCATCATGACATCCACCACTGCTAAATCACATATTTCCTTATGAAGAATCTCCAAAGCTTCGATTCCGTTTTTTGCTGTGAATGTTTTATAACCTTGTTCAGATAAATGAATTTGTACAAGCTTTAAAATATGGATATCGTCATCAACAATTAAAATGTTCGTCATCATGATTACTCCTATATTAGTAAAAATTAAACCCTTTCTTCTAAAACTCTATATAAAAAAATAGCCCCGCGCAATATGACAGGACTGGATAAAAAATAATATTAATTTTATGCCATTTCCTTTGGTGCAAGGTTTGAATCTTTATTATACAGAATGAGACCATCGCTCATTTTAATGATATGATCTGCATAAGAAAGCATCTCTTCGTCGTGGGTAACCATCAAGGTAGTAATGTTCAGGGTTTTCGTTAAATCTTGGATTAATGACATGACATCTTTAGATCTTTTTGAATCTAAACTTGCCGTTGGTTCATCTGCGAAGAGAACTTTAGGCTTGTGAATCATTGCACGAGCAATGGCCACTCGCTGCTTCTCTCCACCTGACAATGAAGATGGATAGGCATTTTTCCGATGGTCCATTCCAACTAATTTTAGAATGCGATCAACTTCTCTTTTTTGTTCTTGTTTCTTTAATTTCGATTCAGAAACATCTAGCATGAGCATTAATTGTTCAGCTACTGTGAGAAAAGGAACAAGATGGGCAAATTGAAAGACAAAACCAAATTTACTTGCTCGTACTTTTCGAACTTGCTCTGAACTCATGACAGTCATATTTTTCCCTTCGAATATGATTTGTCCCTCTGATGTAGGCTGAAGTCCCGCAGCGATTGTAAGAAGCGTACTTTTACCAGAGCCTGATGCACCCACTAATGCTGTTACCTCACCCTCTTTCAGGGTAAGATTAATTCCTTTTAATATTTCTTCCTCTACCTCACCATTTATAAACGTTTTTCTAACTTTATCAATTGTAAAAATTTCCACATTAAACCTCTCCCTGTTGTATCGCTTGTAATGGTTCGACTTTTTTTATTTGTAGCCCTGATAGTGAAGCCCCAATAAATCCGATAACTAGGAATACGAAAGATAACTGCGCTGTTGTTTCAAGAGGTAAACTAAAAGGCATTCCTTTTGGCGCAATTAATTGAAAGACTTGACTGAGTAAAATAGACATAACAAGTGAAGTAACTGTAATGAAAACCATTTGAGTCCACATCATATTGAACAATTTACTTGTTTTTAGACCAATTGCTTTTAAAATACCGTATAAACCCATTTTTTGAACGTTCATCATATAGAAAAAGATAGCAAACAACATTCCACTAATGACAACTAAAAACCAAACAATCATATTTAAAGAAAGCTGTTCTGCTTTATAACTTGAAATCGTATGGAGAAAATCTTTCTTTGAAAATGATTGTAAGCCCGTGAATCCTTGTGAAGAATCTCCTCCAGGTAGGAACATCAATTGCATTTCTTCCACTCGGTAAATTTCTTTGTAATCCTCCATATTAATATAAGCAACAGGGGCATGACTGTATTTCTTTTGATCAACAAAACCCTTTACAATAAACTTGCCGCTAAATTGATTATTCGTTAATATATCTCCAACCTTGATCCCTTTATCCTTTAAAGTTCGATCTAGTATGATTTCCTCGTGTTTCACATGTTTAAATAGTTTTGAATCAGTGGATGTAACGAAAGCAATGCTATGTTGCTTGCCAGTCGTATCATTTAAAAAGCCCATTTGAATGGAAAAAGCTACAGCATCTTTTTGTGTATTTAATATTTCATCCTGAGTACGGCGATCTATTTTGGACAGATTATAAGTTTCATCTGCATCTTTACTCATGTAAAATTGGCCCTCTGGTAAATCTTTAATTAGGGCAGCGTTGTCTTGTGATAATCCATTTGCTAAACCTGAAATCATAAAAGTTAGGAAACTAACAAGAAAAACAATGGAACCTAAAATCATAAATCTTACTTTATTTTTCTTCATTTCTTTCCATGCAAGGTTCATCATTCATTCCTCCATTCTCGTTTGACAAACTTAGACTAAACCTCCATTGTGAACGGAAGATGAACAAATCTTTACATATATAACGAAACTGGAATGAATTTCATAGAACATGTTTGGTTAAATTAGCTGGGTATTTTTTTGTACAAAATAAAAAGAGCCAAACGGCTCTTTATTCATCACGATTATTAAATTCGCGGCATTTCGATTCAATATCGTCAATAATTTCGATTAAACGATCGATGTCCTCAAGATCCGCCTCTTCTGGCTCAATTGCATCAAGTACATCAAGGAACATATTTAATCGTTGTTTTAAAAATACTACTTGGTTGTTTTTATCTTGTATATTACTTCCCAAAAAAGCTCTCTCCTTTCACTACGTTACCATCCTACCGAAAAATTCCTTTAGGCGCAAATTGTTTTTGTTTATATTATGACCAATTGATTGCGTTTTTTTCGGGTGAGGATTAGAGAGAAGTTTAAACTAAATAGGGATTCTACTTAAAGAGTAGTCTTGAACAGCTCCTGGCGACCGTTTTTCATATGACTCACCTTAAACGGTTAACATGAACAGCTCATGGCGACCGTTTTTCGGAAGACTAACCATAAACGGTTACTATGAACAACTCATGACTACCATTTTTCAAATGACTCACCTTAAACGGTTACCATGGACAGCTCATGGCAATCATATAACCTCTTTCTCACTACTTCCTATATTCCACCCACAGCTTGCCGTCCCGATTCTCCATTTGAATCCCTTTCCAGCCTTCAGACAGCTTCAATTGCTGTGCAGCAGTATCCTCCATCGGAATGAAAGTGCTCTCCGTCCACTCCAGATCAGCTTGCTCAGCCAAATCCATAACAAAAATATAGCGCAAGCTCCCGCCATACTTCTCTTTTAATGCCGCAATCCGCATGCCTTGAGAAAATTTGTCCTTTAAGCTCGGAATATTAAAAGGAGCAACAGTACAGCAAACATAGTGATAGCCGTGATTATTCTTAGATAACTCTTTCATAATCACTTTAGCTAATGTTTTCTGAAGCTGATTTCCACGGTAATCTGGAAGGACATTTGAAATTTCCTGATAAATCACTTTTGAAAGATCCGATTCTGGCAGACCAATATCCAGCCCTAAATGCTCTTCATCCATAATAGGTACTAATAATGCTCTGAACGCGATTAGTTTTTTCCCATCAAAAGCGCCAATCATCATTCCATTTCCTTCTAAAATATAGCGAAACTCTTCCTCTGTCAGCGGCTGCAGCGTACTTTTTCCGTTCAAGTGGGCAACAACCTGCTCCTGCACTTTTAATATTTTTCCTAAATGTTGCATTGTTAATTGCTGTACGAAAAATGGCACTGTTTGCCCATGTACATTTAGAGTTCCTTCATATAGTTTACTCAATTCACTCTCACTCCCTAGCGAACGACATCCTGTAAGACAGTTAATTCGTTCAGTATCTCTTCATTTACATCTACGCCTAACCCCGCTTTTTCAGTTAAACGGATAAACGGAACATCATAATGCAAGTTGCCGACATCCTTTGAGAATTTCAATGGACCTGTTAACTCTACCCTTGTAATCACTTTTTTGGAAAAAGCAACATGGAAACCGGCTGCTGATCCAATAGAAGACTCGACCATCGACCCGATTTGACACTCAATGCCAGCAAGCTCTGCTTGATGAGCAAGCTTGACCGCAGGGTAGATGCCCCCACACTTCATTAATTTAATATTTACCTTATGTGCCGCACGTTTTTGAATAATCTCTAACATTTCGCGCTGACCTTTAAGACCCTCGTCAATCATAAGAGGAATCGTTGTTTTCTGATTAATTTCAACCATTCCATCGATATCATCCGCCACAACCGGCTGTTCTACCCAATCGAGGTTACAATCACGCAATTGATTCAATGCAACAATGGTGTTGGCGCTATTTTTCCAGCCTTGATTTACATCAACGCGAATGGCGATGTCCTCACCGACACGCTCACGAACAGCTTGAATACGCTCAACGTCCTTTCTTACATCTGTTCCAACCTTCATTTTAAAAGAACGATAGCCTTGCTCTAGCATTTCAGCCGCTTCACTTGCCATCTTTTCAGGTTCAGCGATGCTCAACACATGTGTAATCGGAAACTCGTCATGATAACGGCCGCCAATTAACTGATACACGGGCTGTTGCATTTTTTTGCCCATAATATCAAAGCAGGCAATATCGATTGCTGCCTTAGCAGTTGGCGCTCCATAAATTGATTTATTCATAATATCGTGTATTTTCTCAATCTCCATTGGGTTTTGACCGATAAGAGCAGGAGCTAGTGTATGTTTTATAATTTGAAAAATACTTTGCAATGATTCCCCAGTTACATGCTCGTCAGCCACTCCCTCTCCATAGCCGATAATTCCCTCGTCTGTTTCAATCTTAACGATCAATGATGGCATGTCATTGTAAGAATGATAGCTGACGACAAAAGGAACATGAAGCGGTAAATGAATGGCGTGAAGATGAATAGCTGTAATTTTCATATAAATTTTCCTCATTTCTGTATAAAATTTTCAACTTTTTTGATATAGTTGTCGTTAAATAGTCGTTAATTAAAAAAATAAAAATTCTCCTATAGAGGTGAACGATGCAAACGAGAATTGCTATTATAGGGTCTGCTGAATTCTTCGATCGAATTCAATCTGTGTCTCATCAAGTCTCCAATATTGAATTGGACGGATATATTTATCAAAATCCGCAGGAAGCTTCACAATTATTGAAACAAATTAAGCCTTGTGATGTCATCTTCCTTTCTGGAACATTGCCATATTTATTTACAAAAAAGCTACATGATCAGCTGCCCATTCCAGTCGTCTATTTGGCACAGGATGAAATGACAATTGCTTCTACCCTTCTTGCGGTATTATACCATAAGAATATTCCCTTTGAGCGCATATCTATCGATTTATTTGACTCTTCGATTGTGTCAAACGTGCTGGATGCTATTGATATTGAAACTGGACCTCTGCACATTATGGACTATGGAAATATTTTACTTAGTGAGCTATTTAAGTTTGACGAGCTTGTGACCTTTCATCATTCATTATGGAAGAAGGGAGAAATCGATTTAGCCATCACGAGTGTGCATGCTGTTTATGATCAATTATTTACTCTCGGTGTACCCGTTATACGGATGGCTGACCCGAAAACAACATTAATTCGCGGTCTGCAGGAAGCGAAGGCGAAAGCTGAATATGTGAAAAGCCAGTCCGCTCAAGTCGCTGTTGGGTACATTTCCGTAAATTCATCCAATGGAGAGCAACGGAAAAGCATTGATATTTTTGCCCATGAAATCTTTGCAACAGTCCAACAAAGAAATGATTCTTTATTTGTTTTGTACAGCACTCGCGGTGATATTGAAGCATTAAACCCTAATGATTTTAGTTTTTTAGAAAATCAGGAAATCTTCATCGGATTCGGCTACGGCGCTACCATGAAAGAAGCGGAAAAAAATGCCTTAGTTGCTTTAAGCTTTGCTGAAAAGAATCATCATTCCTGTTATATTCTAACTGAAAATAAAGATTTGCTTGGGCCTTTTCCTCACTCACAAAAACAACAAAAACTTGTAAATGATCATCCGGATTTATATTTAATTGCTCAAAAAGCAAAATTGAGTCCAGCAAATCTAGCAAAAATCATTGATTTTGCCAAGGATAGCGGGTGGCAGCATTTCACCTCCGCTGATTTAGCAGACTACCTTCAAGTCTCAAGACGTACAGCGGAAAGAATGATTAAAAAGCTCGTTGACCATGGCTATATCCAAATTGTCGGCGAAGAAATGACCTATCAGCAAGGACGGCCCCGTGCGTTATATAACTTGAATATCCCGATAGTTTTTTAAATCGGTGGGTCGGGGGGAATCCCACTCCGACCTCCACTAATTTAGAAATAGCTTTTGTATTAGTTAAAGCCCTTACTACTCTGTAAAATTAAAGACAAGTGAATGTACCCTTTTATTGTGTAGAGTAGATGTTTGTCTTTAATGTCACACATTAAATAAAAAGTACATCACTTATAAATGAAGTGCTCCCTGTCAAGTAGACAGTGGAAATAATAAAAATTGATTTAAGCGGCTTTGGCCCTATATTCCATAGGGCTAAGGCCGTTTAGTCGTTCTTGATAACGTTTGTGATTTTTAACCTGTCTACCTTAAGGGGAGCATATCAAAATAGTGGTGTACTTTTTATTTATTAGACCTCTATATGACCTCATTTTTACAACAACTTGCAGGAATTTTTCTTATTCCACAATCGGGCCAGATTGTTGAAGATAACGTGTTTAAATTGTGGACTTTTACTTAAAAAAGGATTGACAGGGATTAATGCTTTTTAGGGTAAAATGTACGTCAATAAATATAAGCGAACCCCTAAGATACCCATACGTCAAGGAGTAGAAGATATCGAGGGGGTTAGCTACAATTTTAGGTAGAAACAGTAACCGTGTGATCAACTGCAATCTGCTTACCGAAATGACTTTCGCAGTTTCCTACGAGCAAGAGCGCTCGTTTTTATTGATTAAGTAACAAACAGAGTCATTTAATTCCCATGGTACTACACCTTAGAAGGCAGGTAACTACAGTGCTTACTTTTAATTTCTACTCTCTTCCGAAAATAGGACGTTTAAAGAACGCAACTAGACGTCCCTGATAAGGAACAACTGACGTTAGTTCCCAGTTATTGTGTCCCCAAAGAGAAAGAGCATGATCAAGCATCCCCTCGCTCATTTCGGGGTTATCGATTTCAAGATAATCTCCCAATCCAACCTCAACACTGTATTCCCAACCTTGCTCCTTTTGTTCGTCATTGTCGATTTTTTCTGTTAAAAATGTACCAGTGAATTCGTTATATTTGGTGATGCGGTTGGAAGCACGGGAAAGCGCCTCGACGATCTCGCTTTTTTCCGTTTTCTCAAGTGCTATGATATCAGGTGAACGAGGTATACGAAACTGCGTATGATCGTGAAAGACACGGGTGACCAAGCTCCCTATTGGAGTACCATCGGCTTGTTTGCAAATATGCCACATGCACCGTTCCCGTTCTTCCGGCGGCCCCCAATACTCCACGGAAGAAGCCAAATGATCAGACTCCAAGACAAACCCTTCACGCTCAATTTCTTTGATCAAAGGCCCGAACAACTTACGTCCGAAGATACCATAGGCAAATTCCCCTGACTTATCAAATGCATCCTGAAACTCCGATTTATATTCTTGCAATACGGATTTCCAATTATTCCGAGTATATTGCTTCATGTAATTTGCAAGCGTATAAATAGTAATCCCTTTATTTTGCGAAAGAACTTCTTTCAGTGAATTCATTGAAAAAACACCTCTCAATTTATTTTTTCTCTCACTCATATAAGACATCCGCGTCTAACGGTTACTAATAATGTGCATATGCATTGAACTATTACTGTAGTTTTTGAATATATTATGTTTAACAAGAATCTTATCTCGTTTACTAAATATCTTATCTCGTGAGATATATTATTTATATGCGGAGGTTTTCAAAATGTTAAAAGAAAATTTATCGAGGGAACAATTATTAGAATTATTTAATGAGGAATTGAGGAACTTCAGCACGGAAACCATCATGTTCCATCAAAACGTAGCTGAAAGACTGGGCTTGAATTCGACAGATCACAAATGTCTGGATATTATCTTGCAGAACTATCCGATGACTGCTGGCAAGCTGGCCGAAATGACTGGCTTTACGACAGGAACTGTTACTGGCGTGATTGACAGGCTTGAAAAAGCTTGTTATGTGTATAGGGATAAAGATCCGAAAGATCGCAGAAGGGTCATGATTAATGTACATTTTCAAAAAGTCGAGAAAGAGATTCTCCCTCTCTTCGCTTCTTTTAGCCAATCAATGAGAGAACTATTCGAAAAATATAATGATCAGGAGATTAAATTTCTTTTTGACTTTGTAGCCCGCAGTCGAGCTATACTTCACGAAGAGTCAAAGAAAGTAAGATAAAGTGGAAATCATTCAACCGACAACCGGTATCCTTACAGTTTAAGTTGGATTAGGCATGCCGTGCATTTGGAAAGACACGTGGGTAATCTAAAATAGCCAAAAACGATGTTCAACAATCGGGCGCTTTTCTGAAATAAGGAAAGTGTCTTTCTTCTTGAAAAGGGCAAGATTGTTGCATAAAACTTAGATTTAAACGACTTTTATTGTTATTTTTTAGTTCGGTGAAGTATTTTTCATCAAAAATTAAACAACTTTATTTTAACCCCGTTCTGATTTTAGGACGGGGTTATGCTTATTTAAGGTTTTTAATTAAATAACTTTATTGTCACTCTACAGGAAGAACCATCTTTTCTACATTTATTGAACTATCGATTCCCGTTAGCTTAATAATAACTCACCATCATTTGGTAAACCTACCCAGCCGACTTCTTTGATAATGAGTAAATGGTACTTGTATTATTTATGTTGCGGTTTCTTTTATAAGATTCGCTTCTCTTGCCAGAAGTAGAGTATAGTAGGAGTAGTTGAAAATATATTCCAGGAGGCTACAGCCATGTCACAGGAGATTTGGATTAACCTGCCGGTCAAAGATGTTGAGAGGTCAACTGCCTTTTTCAATGAGATTGGATTCCATGCGGTGAGCGTTGGTAACGAGAGAGCCAAGCTTGCCATAGGACAAACAACGATTCTACTGTTCCCGGATGCGGCGTTTGAGAAATTTACAGGTTCAAAAACCGCAGATACTTCCCATAGCGCAGAAGTAATATTTTCCATTGGCGCTGAAAGCAGAGAAGAAGTAGATGCATTTATTCAAAAAGTAGAGTTTGCCGGAGGAAGTATCTTTGGCAAGCCGAGTGAAATTGATGGCTGGATGTACGGCGCAGGATTTGCCGACCTGGACGGTCACCGCTGGAACCTGCTGTACATGGATGAGAGCAAAATGCCGAAACGCTAATATGGAAACTCCGGTCACCTACTTAAGGTCACCGGCTTTTTTCTACTCCCCGTATAATCTCATATCTGTCATTCAATCCAAAATCGTTGCTTAGAAGGAAAAATTCGTGAGTTAAACTAATACAAATCAACTGTATTAGCCCGTGTTAATTTATTGGTCTTACATAAATTGTATTAACACATATTAGAACTAACCTATGCACAATAAATGGGAACCTCATTTATATACGTGACGGTGAACCGTTTCACAAGATAAAGACATACCTTGTTGTTCCACAATCGGGCGCATATCCGGAATAAGGATTAGTGTCCTTTCGTATAATCGATAAGTGAAAACATAAAAAAGGTGGGAACAATTCTATGTTTAAACCAAACTGCAATTGTTATTACTGACCCTCAAAATGACTTTTTGTCTCCAGGAGGAAGAGGATATCATTTGACAAAGGCTAACATTAAACAGAATAATACATTAGTCAACTTGGAACTGCTATTAAGCACTGCCCGTAGTAAAGGTTATCAGCTCTTTGTCTCCCCGCACTTTTTATATCCACATGACTATGATTGGCAGTTTACAGGGAACGAACAAGAGATGTTGATTAGTTTGCGTGTTTATCAGAAATTAAATCAATATAGTCCTCCAACTCCGGAAGCCGATTATGTTTCAAGTTTAGCTCCGTATATCTGGGACAAAACAACCATCATTGCAACACCGCACAAGGTGGCCAGTCCTCAGACAAATGATCTGGTCTATCAACTAAGACAACGCAGAAAAGAACAAGTAATTTTGGCTGGGGTATTATCAAACGTATGTGTTGAATCGCATATGAGAGATTTAATCGAAAATGGCTTCAAGACAGCTGTTGTTTACGATGCAACTGCCACAATTAGTGAAAACGATTTTCATGCTGCTGTTACGAACTACCGAGCTTTCAGTAGCGCTACATGGACAACACGTGAAGCCATTTCAAATATGTAATGATACTCTTAAATAGTCTACTAAAGAAGAAAGTATTCTTTGATTAATTGAAATGTTGCAACCGTTAGGTGCTTTCATTAAGGATATCCAATAAGTCTATTCTTATAAAATTAAGATTCAATTATAGTGTGATTCATTAGATAGATTTCCACCATATCTATTCTAGTTCCTGAAACTCTCCCATCATCTTGTTGCACTTTTTCAAATATCTAATCAAACTTGATACAGTCCGACTTTTCGATAATTGCTTTTAACTTAAACATCACAGCAGTTATGGGTGATTTAAGCTCATACGATATGATAGCAACAATCACTTTTTTTCATACTTCTTTATTAACTAGTTTAATATCACCAATAACTTTGATTTTGTAGAGGTACCGAAAAAGATAAGCTCGTGTAAACGAGCTTTTTTGCAGTTTTTTATTTTGAATAATTACGATTTGTGAATTTGTGAAGAATTGCACTTAAATTAACGGGTGTCTATCTTGAATAAGATTTAAGCAATGATCTTCAACAATCGGGCGCGTTTTCTGTAATCGCAACAAAAAAGACCCCCAACCTATTCGGTTAAAGAGCCTTTGAAATACCAGGGATCATCCAAAGCTTTACTTAATGTTATCTATAATCAGCTGAAAGATTATGGCGACCGTTACAATACGTAGAATTGGCTTAACGAATTTGGGTTTCAACTTTTGAGCAATTCGCACCCCCATTTGCGCACCTGCAACCGAACCAAGCAGCAAAGCAATTGTCAGCGGCCAAATAATCTTTCCTGAAGCAATATAACTTATAGCTGCTCCGAAGCAGCTTGAAAATGTAGCGAGCCGGACATACGCTACCGCTTTGATGTATGCAACCTGTAAATGACCGAATAAATAGAGCATTAGTGTCCCTTGGCCAGGACCGAATAATCCGTCGTAGATTCCAATTCCATATAAGCCTGGTACACTAGCTTTTGAGAAGCGGAGAGGTTTATCCCCGCTAAAGCTCCCTTTGGATAAAAACGAAGTAATGAATGCGAAGATGAGTAAACAAACGGCAATCCAATACAAATTTTTCTCCGAAAGTATTGATGCAACATAGCCTCCTGTTAGCCCGCCACCAAGACTGACTGGAATAATCCAGTACGATTCTTTAAACGATATTTCCTTGCGCCTTACCAACACGAAAAAGCTGGAAAACGAACTAACAGTATTTGATACTTTGTTCGCCCCAATCGCTCCGTGAATCGGAAGCCCCATTAACAGCATGGCCGGAAGACTAATGAGTCCACCTCCTCCAGCAAGTGTACCGAGTGTCGTCGCAATGATCCCAATGAAAAAAATTAGAACGTATTCTATGCTGAACACCTCTCAATCTCTCGAATTAGTCACTAAAAGAGGTTGTTCAAAAAGTCCGGGAAAAATCGCTGTCGAATTTCTGCGTCAGCTTGCTTCTCCGCTCCTCACGTATTAAAAGCATACGTTCCGGTGCTCGAAGGCTTCGCTTCCTTGAACTTCTCGGCTCTTTTTGTCCTCCTTTTTGAACACACTAAAAAATATATTAACTATCTGTCTAGGATGTTTTGACAGACCTTGATTCATCTTGGTTTTTGCGTGGTTTCATTACAAAAGCACCTCCGATTAAAAAGGCGCCGCTCACATAAAAGACAGATACGACACCGATCCAGCCCCCTACTGCACCGAAAAAGACCGGTGCAATAAGCTGTGACAGACGATTCGTCATTAAGCGAATGCCCAGCACTTCCCCTGTTCTTTCTTTTGGTGAGGCGTTATACGTCGTCGTCATCGAAATGGGCTGCCCACATCCTAACCCTAGCCCCATTAAGCAACTAATAATACAAAAAAGAATCACGTTCGTTGATAGGGCAAATATGAGAAAAGACGCACCAGCAAGTAAAATAGAAGTAAATAAAATAAGCTCTCGCTCGAACCGCCGTAGTAAATGGGGTAAAACAAAACGGATAACCATCATCGCCAAACCTTGAATAGAAAGGACCCAACCGATCATGGAAGTAGAAATGCCCATCTCTGTTGCATAGAGCGGGAAATAGGCAACAAATATATCTTTTGAATACAACACGAGTGCACTTGAAAATAACGCCCTTTGAATTAGAGGACTCTTCACTAACTGAAGCGATGAACCAGAACGTACTTTATCGGCAGCTTGCTCCTTTATAACGACCGGAATCGTATAAGCAAATCCGATTAAACACACACAGATGATCATGGACACAAGAAAACCTGCAGCGTAAGAAAAATGCTCAGACAAATATCCTCCCATAATCGGGCCGATAAATGCACCAGCAGCAACAGCAAGCCCAAACATACTATAGTAGTGATCACGCTTTTCTTTTGTTGCATTATGTCCGAGGACGTTTTGTAAGGAAACGGCAATGAAGACATTGGAAATACCGACAAAAAACTGGCTCATGTATAACGAGATAATCGATTCATTCAAATACGGAATTAGCATCCCGATGACCATCCCGATTAAACCCATAATGACCGGAAGACGGTCTCCAATCTTATCAGCAATTTTCCCCGCTTTAATGGCGAATAGAAGCGGCAAGAGCGCAAATGATGCGGTCAATACCCCAATCTCAAACATGGAAGCGTTCATGTCGTATGCAGATAATGTGATGATTGGACGGGTGGCGTTAATTACAATTTGAAATCCGAGAACGATCAGCAAGACATTTCTTAATACCATATTTATTCGCCTCATATTCATGTGGACCAAAACCTACAGTCCTTTTTATCTCTCATGTCACACTACATGAAAGACAGGATCCTCATACAAAGTGACTCCTTCCCCGAATTGTGAAGGAGCCCCTAGATCAATTACTTACTTATTCATCATAAAGATGACAGGCAACATGATGCTCCATTGTCTTATGTTTCTTTTGAGGCACTTCGGATTTACATCTCTCCATGACAAACGGACATCTTGTATGAAAAACACAACCTGAAGGAGGGTTCATCGGTGAAGGTAAATCACCTTTAAGTATGACCCGCTCTCTTTTCGTTCCTAATTTCGGCACCGGCACAGCTGATAAAAGAGCCTGCGTATACGGATGTAACGGGGCTGAAAACAATTCATCTGTCGGCGCCTCTTCTACTAATCTCCCAAGATACATCACGCCGATCCGGTCAGAAATATGGCGAACAACACCCATATCATGTGAGATGAAAAGAAAACTTAAATCTAACTCTGACTGTAATTTCTTCAGCAGGTTAAGGATTTGGGATTGAATTGAGACGTCCAGCGCCGAGACCGGTTCATCCATGATTAGTATTTTCGGATTCAAAATAAGTGCTCTTGCAAGGCCGATTCGCTGTCTTTGCCCTCCTGAAAACTCATGCGGATACCGATAATAATGTTCGAGCTGCAAACCGACTGTATGTAATATTTCCATGACAATTTCTGTGCGTTCATGGGCATTTCCAATGTTATGAATGACCAGCGGTTCCTCTAATGTTTTACCGATTCTTTTTCTTGGATTCAAAGAAGAATACGGATCTTGAAAAACCATCTGGATATCTTGCCGCACTTTCCGCAGCTCTTGTTCTGAGAGTTTGAAAATATTGCTTCCATTATAAATTGCTTGGCCTTCGGTCGGGTCAGTTAACTTCAAGATTGTACGGCCTGTCGTACTTTTTCCACAACCTGACTCACCGACTAGTCCATAAGTTTCGCCTTTATACAAAGTAAAAGAAACATCATTCACTGCTTGAACAAATGTTTTTTCCTTATTTAAATGCAGGAAGTTTTTTTTCACTGGAAAAAACTTTTTTAATTGCTTCACTTCTAACAATGATTCTTTTGCTGGTTCGATCTGTACATTACTTGATTTAGTCATAGGCATAGACATTTTACGCACCCCTCTGTTCAGCTAGTATTTTTTCAAAATGCCAGCATTTAACTTTTTGAGAAGCCGTATTTTCAAAAACTGGTGGTGAAGATGCCGTGCATTGTTCATCTGCAAACGGGCATCTAGAGGCAAAGCGGCATCCATGAGGCACCCTTGTTAAAGGAGGAACTGTTCCTTCAATTGTATGTAAGAGCGCCGTTCGATCACCATCCAATTGAGGGATCGATTTAATAAGACCTTGCGTATAAGGATGCAAAGGGTTTGAAAATAGCTCTTCAACACTAGCTTCTTCGACAATTTCTCCTAAATACATGACAACGACTCTTGAACATAGCTCCGCAACCACACCTAAGTCATGTGTAATAAAAATAATTCCCATGTTTAGTTCTTGATTCAGCTTTTTCATGAGATCGAGAATTTGCGCTTGTATCGTTACATCTAACGCAGTCGTCGGTTCATCAGCAATCAACAATTGGGGATGGCATGCAAGGGCTACCGCAATCATCGCTCTTTGTCTCATTCCACCTGATAAATTATGAGGATACTCTTTCGCTCTACTTTCTGGTGATGGAATGCCGACTAATTTCAGCAATTCGATGACCTCGGCTTCGGCTTCCTTTTTACTCTTTTTTTGATGTAGAATAATCGATTCGGCGATTTGACGACCAATTGTATGAACAGGATTTAACGTGCTTAATGGATCTTGGAAGATCATCGAAATTTCATTTCCTCTGACTTTGTTCATCTGCTTTTTATTGAGAGTCAAAAGATTATTGCCTTTAAAATTGATTTCTCCATCGTATTCAACGGTACCCTCTTCAAATAATCGTAGAATAGTTTGAGACATCACACTCTTCCCGCAACCCGATTCACCAACTACACCGACGATTTCCCCTTTTTTCACTGCAAAAGAAACGCCATTGACAGCTGTCACTTGTCCCGTTTCTGTATAAAAATGTGTTTTCAGATTATTTATTTCCAAGAGTACGTCTGTCATTCTTCCTTTCCCTCCTTACGCTTTTGCTTTAGCTCGACGTTTCTTAACTTTTTTGTAATGCGGATCCATAAGGTCCCGCAACCCATCCCCTAAAGAGTTAAGACCGATTACTGCGATGATAATGAGTAAACCTGGAAATACGGTCATCCACCATGCATTAAATATGGTAAGCTTTCCATCATATAAAATATTCCCCCAGCTCGGTGCAGGTGCAGGAATCCCCGCTCCTAGAAAGCTTAATGCAGCTTCAGTAATAATCGAATCGGCAAAAATAAATGTTGCCTGGACAATTAATGGTGAAATTACGTTAGGGGCTACATGAAGCCAGATGATGCGCGTGGAACTAGCACCTTGAGATTTCATCGCTTCTATATACGTTTGCTCACGAACAACCAGTGCAGCAGACCGAACAATACGTGCTACATAAGGAGTAAATACGATGCTCAAAGCGATGATTACATTTTCAACCTTCGGACCTAAAGCAGCCATTAAAGCGATTGCCAACAGGACTCCAGGTATCGCCATCAAGCCATCACAAATCCGCATGAGAATTTGGTCTAAACTTTTATAAAAACTTGCGTATAAGCCAACGGCTAATCCGACAATTGAAGTAATGATTGCAATCGAAAATCCTACACCGATGGATGCACGTGCTCCATAAATAATTCGTGTCAACAAATCTCTGCCAAAGTTATCAGTACCTAAAATATGCTCTGCATGAGGTGCTTGCAGCCGGTTATTGACAACCATTTCATATGGACTATAGCCGACTACCAACGGACCTACTAAACTTAACAATACTAAAAATGCGAGTATACTGATTCCTATCATCATCGAATAATTGGACAAGAAGCGTTTTTTCAGAAGTTCATTCTGCTCTTTTTTCAACTTTTTTCTTGCTTGCGACAACGTTAACGTGCTCCCGATTCCCTCCATACTATTCCTCCTAACACTTCGAAATGAATGAATCAAAGTTATGTCATTTAAAGATTACTTATCTTCTAATCTAACGCGTGGATCAATGACTCCATATAAAATATCGATGATTAAGTTCAACAGCACGTAGACGAAAGTCACAAATAGGACAATTCCTTGGATGACTGTGTAATCACGTTTTGAAACGGAGTTCATGATTAATGACCCGATGCCCGGGATATTAAAAATGGTTTCAGTAACAACCGCTCCTGTCACTAAACCGCCAAATGTGATACCGATTACAGTCAGAATCGGAAGAAAGGCATTCTGCAATGCATGACTATAGATGACCTTTTTTTCAACTACGCCTTTTGCTCTTGCCATTTTAATATAATTCGTATTAAGTACTTCCAACATTGATGACCTTGTCATCCGTGCAATCAAAGCAGCTTGGATGGATCCTAAAGCAATGGCTGGCATAATTAAGTATTTGATGTGATTCCATAATCCTTCCTCAAGCGGTCTGTAACCAGCTACAGGCAGCCATTGGAGTTTTACACCGACTAGTAAAACTAAAAACAATGCAAGCAAAAAGCTCGGGATACCCATTCCTAATAATGAAAATCCCATAACCGTTTGATCAGTAGCCGTTCCTCTCTTAATGGCTGCAATGATCCCAAGTGGGATGGCAATGCATAATGCAACGATTTCAGCTAGAATCGCAAGAGATAAAGTAGGTCCGATATGACTCATGATGGCTTCGTTCACTGACATATTCATATGATAGGAAGCGCCTAAATTACCTGCTACAGCCTTTTTAATCCAGTTCCAATATTGCTCATAAACCGGCAAATCCAATCCAAGTTGGGTTTTGGCGGTCGCAATTTGCTCTTCAGTCGCCTCTTCTCCCAGCATATAGGACGTCGGGTCGCCCGGGGTCATATGTATAATTGAAAAAATAACAATCGAGACTATAAACAACACCGGGATTAAGGAAAACAATCGTTTTAGTATATAAGCCCACATGAAGGAGTCCCCCCTAACTAATGGTTTCTATGATTGTTCAAAAAGTCCGGAAATTTTGTCCTCCTTTTTGAACATACTTCTAATTAAAATAACGCCAAGTTTATGTATTCAACATTGTAAACCTGACGTTATTTGGTCCGGATTATTATCCCGCATTAACGGGCAGTAAGATTCCCACTTCAAAACTTTAGAAGATTCAAAGAAGTCTAAGCGGGAGATCAAACTGCCCGTAAAAGCCCGATTTAAGGAACGCAGACTAAGAGCGCCACGTCCTGTGGCAACGTCTCCGTGACCCACATCCTGTGGGCCGCAACTAACAATCAGTGGAAAACCACCACTGATTGAAGTTTCACCTTATTTAGAATTTGAAACGTTCCAGAATATGAGCCCGTCCACATCTTCTAATTGTGAAAGAGTTTTACGGCCTGCAAAAAGCATGTCGCCATCTCCCATTTTTATCGCTGGTCTAAAGTCTAAGAACCATGCTTGTAACTCATCGTAGTAACCACGGGCTTCATCAAGTGATGGTGCTTGACGGATTTTTGATGTAATTCCGTTTAATTCTTCACTTTCTGTCCAGCCGACATAGTCCGGTCGAGACCAAACGAGAGAAGTTGGTTCTACTTTCCCTTTATTTGTAATGATCGTGATATCAAAAGCAGATGGATCGTTTCTACGTTCTGAGAACGTCGGCCAATCGTAAACTTCTAACTTAACGTTGATCCCGGCTTTCTTTAATTGCTCTTGAACAACGATCGATGCATTGTACATATGATCATAGTCTCTTGATGTCATTAAACGAATTTCTTCGCCATTGTAACCAGCTTCTGCAAATAATTTCTTAGCAAGGTCTGTGTCATGAAAATCATATTTATCTTTCCCGATTTCGCTGTACCATTGTGATTCCTGATTTGCTAGCATAACATGGTGGTTCGTTTTATAATAATCAGGGTTAACGAAAGCCGCTTTTAACACATCTTCTTTATTGATTGCTGCATCCACAGCTTCACGTGCCACTTTATTCGTGAAGAGTCCTTCTTTTTTATTGAAATAAAGCAAAAGAAGTTCTCTCGGTACACTTTTCAATTCGATATCTTTGTTCCCTTTCAACTGATCCACACTATCAATTGGAAGCTCCATGGCTGCATCATATTCTCCAGATAAAATCCCAGCAACGCGTGTGGAGGAATCTGGAACAAATAGAATATAGAGATCATCTACAAGCGCTTCTCTTTTTCCAGCTAATCCATCTCCAGCCTCTTCCCGACTTGAATAATCATTGAATTTTGTTAAATGAATCTGTTGGTTTTGTTTCCACTCTTTAATTTGAAATGGTCCGGTACCGATATATTCTCCTACTTTCTCTTTTGGATCTTTCCCTTCCAGAACAGAAGCAGGCATGATCGTAGGTGCTTCTCCCCCAGAGTAAGCAAGAACTAGTGCAGCTGTCGATGTCGGTTGCGCCATTTCTAGTAGAACCGTATATTCATCAATTTCTTTAAAGCTTGCTCCTTTGAATGTTTCTTTTCCAGAACTTGAAACGTTGATCCAACGATTCATTGACGCTACTACGTCCTTAGCTTTCATCTCATCACCGTTATGGAATTTAACGCCTTGACGAAGCTTAAATTCGATTGTATTTCCATCCTCTTTATACGATTCTACTAGCATCGGTTGAATTTCACCGCTGGAGTTAAATGTAAGAAGGGTTTCAAAGATGTTTCTAGCAATATTCGAAGATATAGTCGTTGTATTGACATGTGTGTCCAAAGTTGGTGGTTCTGAAGGTACTGCTACTCTCAATTCTCCACCTTTTTTCTCTTTCTTAGTTCCGCCGTCTCCACCTGCACTGTCACTTGAACAGCCGACTAGTGCTAAAACAACTGCACATAATAACACCATGTACTTTATTAATCTCATTCTAATTCCCCCTTTGATTTTTTATCCACATTAACTATGATTGCTTTGCGTTTCATAATTCCCCCCTAAAACAGCTTGATGAGAACGGTTACATTTTTTCAGAGATGCTTAAGCTTGTCCTAATTCCTTTCAGCAACTAGTTCCTTCGCTGTCCATAAATAGCTATTATTTGCCGGTCATACACCCACCCTTGTGTTCCTAATTTTTTATATAGTCAGAAATTTATCACAAGCAACATTGATAATAAAGATTGTTGAAATAAAAACAATAATATTCATTATGAGCATTTTGTTCATTTTGTTCACAGAAAATATCTTCTTTCCGGCCGACCCACTTCCCCATATTTAAGCTGGGCTATCGCTTCTTTAATAGACACTAGGTATTCTAAATACCTTCTTGCCGTTGAGCGGCTGACTCCTACCCTACTACCGATATCCAATGCAGTAATTCCTGACTCGCCACACAATTGCATGACGTTTTTTATTTTTTCTAACGTCAATTTGTCGATTCCTTTCGGATTCATTTCAACCGCTACTTCTTCCATTAGCGGCGGCAATGTTGGTAGCCCGATCAGCTGGTCAATTTCATCCTGTTCAAGTTCTTCCCTTGACGTTAGCAGAGTGCGTTGTTTGCGGTATCTCTTCAATGTCTGTTCAAAGCGGGCAAAATCTACAGGTTTGACAATATAATCAAAAATGCCACCACGCAGCGTTTCTGCTATGGTCACTACCTCTTTTGCCGCGGTTACCATGATCACGTCTATTTCATTGAATTCATTTCGCAGCTGCCAGAATAAATTCAATCCTTCTGTATCAGGAATATAGACGTCCAATAAAATAAGATGGGGTAACGTCTTATTATTCCGTAAGTAAGTTAATGCATCTTCACCCGTTTTCACAGCATAAAGCACGGTAAATCCATCTATCTGATTGACTACCTGACGATTTATTTCAGCAATTCTAAAGTCATCTTCAACAACTAACACTTGTATCTTTTCATGCATTTCTGCACCCTCCCTTATTTAGATCCTTCGGTATAGAAACAACAAAGCAAGCTCCGCCAAGCTCTCCTTCCTCTAAAAAGAGGGCTCCCTTAACTTCAGATATCAACTGTTTCGTCAATGCGAGCCCGAATCCACGATGATTACCTTCCTTTAAAGAAAAACCTTGTTCGAAAATTTTCATTGAAAGCTCTTCTGGTATCCCTTCTCCTGAATCTTCAATTTCAAAAATAATATCATCTCCGATATCTGTAAAAAAAATTGTAATTGTACGGGTAGATTTCATCTTCACTGCGTCCATCGCATTGTCAATAAGGTTTCCAATGGCTGTCAACAACGCTTTGCTCTGCTTTTCACATAATAGACTTTTCAATACGCTATCCGAATGGATCGATAATTCAATTCCAAGTTCATTCGCTTGATTTAACTTGCCAATTAAAAGGCCACTCACTAACGGATCCGCGATTTTTTGGATTAACAGATCCGCCCATTTTTTTTGTAAATTGCTTTCCTTTAAAATATAATCGATGGCCTGTCTTTTCTTTCCTAAATGCAGTAAGCCGACAATTGTATACAACTTATTCGAAAATTCATGCGTTTGGGCACGCAAAGCATTAGCATATTGCTTAACCCTATCCAATTCCTTTGCCAGCAACTCAATTTCAGTTTTATTGCGAAGTGTTGACACAGTTCCCATAAATGATTGTTCAAAATAAATGGGAACTGAATTAACAAAAACAATGTGGTTTCCTATCACCATTTCCCGATTAGATTGTCCGTTCGCGTCACTTAAGTACTCGAATAAATGAGGCTCCGGCAACACTGTTTGTATCTTTTTCCCTAAATATTGTTCAGCCGAAATTTGACTATTAAATAATAATTGTTCAGCGGTTGAATTCAACATCGTAATAATTCCGTGTTGATTTAAAGCGATAATTCCCTCATGGGTCGATTGTAGAATCGTTTCTTTTTGGAATAATAAGTGAGCGATTTCCTCAGGCTCCATTCCAAACAGCAATTTTTTTATATAAGATGCAATGACGACCGCCCCGATGATCGCAATTCCCGCAATGAGCAGCAAGACAATCCAAAAATGTTCATTATATGTACGAGTGATGCTTCGAATATCATCAGCTAAAAACCCAACAGAAACGACTCCGACAATCTTTCCATCTGAATAGACAGGCACTTTCGCTCTTAGCGAACTCCCTAATGAACCAACTGCTTTTGACACATATGATTCTCCGAACACCAGCGCCCTCTCATTGTCTCCTCCTACCATTTTCTTTCCGAGACGATCTGGAATGGGATGGGCATAGCGGATCTCGTCCGTATTTCCGACTACAATGAATTCGGCTCCCGTTGATTCTTTGATCGGTGCAATCATCGGATTGATAATGGATGCAGGATCTTCCCCCGAAAATGCTTCCATCAACTCAGGAATATGAGCGACAGTTTCAGCCACACTAAGCGCCCGTTGCCCCATTTCGGCTTCAAGCGTATCAGATACGAAATATTCAATGAAAAACCCAATGATAATAACAACTGCCATAATTAAAATGCCTATAAGAAGGATCATTTTTATTTTTAAATTAACTATTACGTCCGGCTTTATATGGAGGTTTCTGACATCAGTTTTACGATAATACATAATAGTTCGGCACCTCTAGTTTTCTGATATATTCATAAATTCAAAATATAGCAGACTATAAAAGGTTTAGCAATAGTGGATTTCAGTATGTATGAAGCCAGAATTAGCAGTAATCCAGAAATTATTACGATTGTCTAGGCCCTTAGTACCGCGTACACCATAATGAAATGGGGCAAAGCAATGTTAATAAGACAATGGTTCCAAAATTTACTGATTACCAATTAATCGCCTTGCCGCTCTCTGCATAATTCCGCCACTCTGGTAATATTCAATGTCCACTACATTATCTAAACGTACGATTACTTCGAAGGTAAATAGAGTGCCATTTTC
Source organism: Cytobacillus depressus (assembly GCF_008923245.1). Taxonomy (GTDB): domain Bacteria; phylum Bacillota; class Bacilli; order Bacillales; family Cytobacillaceae; genus Cytobacillus; species Cytobacillus depressus. The sequence continues at coordinate 126,959 of NZ_WBOS01000004.1, read as the reverse complement.
CCTTATTGCCTCTATATGGATCGTTTCCCCAGGTTTAATATGGTCGGATAGTCCAATTGTACGAAATATCTCCCGACCGGTAATTCCCAGTGACTGCGCACTTGCACCATTTGCAAATTGCAATGGCAAAACGCCCATTCCGACTAAATTACTGCGATGAATACGCTCAAAGCTTTCTGCTATAACCGCTTTTACCCCTAGTAAATAAACACCTTTTGCCGCCCAGTCTCTTGAACTCCCTGTCCCGTATTCCTTACCAGCAATAATGATAAGAGGGATATTTTTTTCCTTATATTTTGTTGAAGCTTCATAGATTGGCATAATTTCATTAGAAGGAAAGTACTCAGTAAATCCTCCCTCAAGTCCAGGTACTAGCCTGTTTCGAATACGGTGATTGGCTAATGCACCGCGAACCATGACATGATGATTTCCGCGCCGTGATGGATATGAATTAAAATCCTTTTTATCGATTCCCATTTCACTTAAATAAGCACCTGCGAGACTATTTGGTGTAATGGCTCCCGATGGTGAAAGATGGTCCGTCGTAACCGAATCTCCTAAAAAAGCTAATACTCTGGCTTGTTCTATTTCTTGAATATGAATTAGCTTCTCAGGCATGTCATGTAAGAAAGGAGGTTCCTGAATGTATGTGGAAGAAGGATCCCATTCATACAACAGTCCTTCCGGGATACTAATTTTGTTCCAGTCCTCGTTCGCTGTATACACTTCTTGATACCGGCCTTTAAAAAGCTCTGGATAAATTGCATCGGCTAGATATTTCTGAATTTCTGCTGAAGATGGCCAAATTTCACGTAAATAGACTGGTATACCTTGATCATTAAAACCAATTGGTTCAGTTGCGAAATCAATATTAATCGTTCCAGCCAATGCATAAGCAATAACAAGTGGTGGAGATGCTAAATAGTTTGCTTTAATTTCTGGGTGTACACGACCTTCGAAATTACGATTTCCTGAAATAACACTTGCCACTGTTAAATCATGTTGTTCAATCACTTGACTGACTTCAGCTGGGAGCGGCCCTGAGTTACCAATGCATGTTGCACAGCCATAACCGGCAATATGGAATCCTAAATCTTCTAAAAAGAAAAGGAGACCCGATTCACGCAGATAATCTGTCACAACTCGGGATCCGGGGGTTAATGAGCTTTTAACAAAGCTTGGCTTCTTCAATCCCTTTTCAACAGCGTTTTTCGCCAGAAGTCCAGCCATCATGAGCACAGTTGGATTAGAGGTATTTGTACAGCTTGTAATAGCAGCTAATACAACAGAACCATTCATGATACTTGTTTTCTTACCATTTTCATGTGTTATTGTTACTCTTTTATTTAATTGTTCCTCAGTTAGTCCATAGCCTCCGTCAACTATTGGCTTCCGGATGATTTCATTAAAGGATTCCTTCATTTTGGTTAAATTGATCCGGTCTTGCGGGCGTTTTGGTCCTGCCAATGAGGAAGTGACTTTAGAAAGATCTAATTCAATGATCTCCGGATAATCTGGATCCTGGCTGCTTTCATCCATGAACATCCCCTGTTCTTTGTAGTAAGTTTCAATAAGTTTTAAGTACTCTTCACTACGTCCAATTAGTCTTAAATAATGAATAGTTTCAATATCAATTGGGAAATAGCCCATTGTCGCTCCATATTCAGGTGCCATATTAGAAACAGTGGCACGATCTGCGACGCTCAGAGATTGAACACCGGGGCCAAAAAATTCAACAAACCTTCCTACTACCCCATACTCTCGAAGCATTTGTGTAATCGTCAAAGCCAAATCTGTTGCTGTCACACCTTCCGCAAGCTCTCCGGTTAACTTAAAGCCAAGAACTTGTGGTACTTCAAAATACAAAGGTTGTCCTATTATAGCTACTTCAGCTTCCAATCCGCCAACTCCCCATGCGACTATGCCGAGACCGTTGATCATCGTAGTATGCGAATCAGTTCCTACAAGCGAGTCTGGAAATAAGATTTTTTGCCCATTAGCATCCTTTTCAATGACTACCGATGATAAATACTCCATATTAATTTGGTGCATGATTCCAGTCGCTGGAGGAACAATTTTTAGATTATCAAATGTATTCTGTGCCCACCTTAAGAAACGAAATCGCTCTTTATTTCGCTCCATATTTACTTTCTCATTCAACGTTACCGCATTTGCGGTTCCATAAAAATCAACTGCGACAGAATGATCTATAACAAGATCAACAGGAATAACCGGATTTACCTTTGAAGCATCTTTGCCTTTCCGGCTGATTGTTTCACGCATAGCAGCAAGGTCCACTAAAGCAGGAAGCCCTGTTGTATCATGCATTAAAACTCGAGCTGGTTTAAAAGGTATTTCCTCATTTCTGCTGCATTCAACTGTCCAATTAGCGATTTTTTTAATATGTTCTTTCGTAACCGTTTTCCCATCATAGTTTCTAATGGCTGCTTCAAGTAATACCTTCAATGAATACGGTAATTTGTTTACTTTTTCAAAACCTTGTTCAATTAATGATTTAATAGGATAATAGATATAATCTTTATCGTTAATTTTTAATTTTGAACGCATATTGAATGTTTTTATATCCATTTGTTGCCCCCCTTAATCTCATCGATTTATTTAATTCTATTTTATTGAATATTTCGTTTATAGAAAAATAGGATTATTTCATAGTTGGTAATTACCATTTTGAATGAACCCACTTAGATTGTGATTAACTGATTTTAGAAAAAAGGGAGGAACGTGTATGGATGATCGGGATTGGCTAATTTTGCATACTCTCTATAAAGAAAAGAACATTACAAAGGCCGGACAAGCCCTTTATATTTCTCAGCCAACCTTAACAAAACGGTTAAAACAAATTGAAACTGAATTCGGTGTCAAAATTGTAAACCGAGGGATAAAAGGGGTCCAATTCACTGCCGAAGGTGAATACTTAGCAAAAAGAGCCGAGGAATTATTGGATATTTTTCAAATTACAAGGGAAGACATCGATAATTTTAATCATTATGTTGTTGGGACATTGCGGCTGGGTGTGTCCAATTTTATTAGTAAATATAAACTCCCTGGCTGGCTACAATCATTCGAAAAGCAATATCCTGACGTCGAATTCCAGGTCGAAACTGGATACAGTAAACAGATTTATCAAATGGCATACAATCATGACATACATATTGGCTTTATTCGAGGAGACTACAATTGGCCAGGGGAAAAAGAATTGGTTTTTGAGGAATCTCTATGTATCGCATCTTTAAAGCCGATTGACATGGATGAACTTCCCAGCTTGCCAAAAATCGACTATCAAACAGATTCTCTATATAAACATATGACTGATAATTGGTGGGCTGAAAGGTATCCTCAACCGCCATATGTAAGAATTACAGTTGACCGTGGGGATACATGTAAAGAAATGGTTCTAAACGGACTTGGTTATGCAATTTTGCCTTCCCTCTTTTTAAAGGATTGTCCACACGTCCATCAAGTTCCATTACAAACAAAAGAAGGTATTCCATTAACCCAAAAGACATGGATGGTTTATCATAAAAGTGTTGAGGAGCTTAATTTTGTGAAAGCATTTATTGATTTTATAAAGGAATCAGTAACAGCCTCTTCAAAAAAGCATTCATGATTTTGCAATTTCAAGCCAGGTATGTAAATGTCGTCGGCTTCATTTCACTGCGCTGGTGATTACTTCGTACATCAAGGCTTGTTCAACGAAACCGACGACAATTTATTTTTGCATATAAAAAGTTGGGCCTAGTGTAGGCCCAACTACTATTATGATAACATTTTATCTAAATACTGAATGATTTCTTCCTTATTGTTGGACACTTTCTTCTCTCTTTGAATGTCCTTTTCCAACTTATCTTGTGTTTGCTTCAATACTTCTTCTTCTTTTTCACGGGGTATAACGATAACACCATCCGCATCCCCAACAACAATATCACCGGGGTGAATCGTTACCCCTCCACATGAAATAGGGACATTAATGCTGCCTTTACCTATTTTATTGCCTGCTGCTATTGTTGTCCCCTTACAAAATACAGGATAATCTAACTCTTTGGCGCCTAAAATATCACGAATGACACCGTCCACAATAATCCCTTTAATTCCTAATGTTTGTGCCATCCCAAGAATAAAGTCACCAGCAATGGCTCTATTCGTATCTCCTTTTGCATCAATCACAATGACATCACCTGGCTGCGCCTCACGAATTGCTTTTAATACAACCAGATTATCCCCCTTTTGCATTTGTACAGTAAATGCCCGACCGGCAACTCGATACTCTTCTTTTAAAGGTTTGATCGAAGCGTCTAGATTAGTCATTCCGTCTAATGCATCAGAAATGCAGGTTGTTGGCACTTCTTTAAATTGATCAACAATATTCATTTTTTCTCCCCCTGTTTTAAATTTATTTTTATTCATAGAGTATCTTTATCATACCAATATTCCATGTATTAAATAAAATTGAAATATTTCATATTTATCTATTCTTTATTTGAATAAATAATCTATGTGTCTTCTAACTTTTTCTACTGGGCAATAAAAAAAGGAAAGTTCATTTTGTGAACTTTCCCTTTTTATTTTTATCCTTATAGTGCTATTTTATCTTCTCTTTTAAGCTCAAGCTTTTCTTTATCAGTCAGCTTAACAATGGAAAAGCCAGTAAACGCAAAAATGATTGAAAGAATCGGAACAACAAAGTTTAGTATCGCATATGGTGCATATTCAAATGTATGAACGCCGAGGGTCGCAAGGATGAATACGCCGCAAGTATTCCATGGTACGAAAACAGAAGTGAGTGTACCGCCATCTTCAAGGGCACGAGATAAGTTTTTGGAATGCAGCCCTTTTTCCCGATAAGACTTTGCAAACATACGAGATGGAATAACGATCGAGATATACTGTTCTGAGCATGTAGCATTCGTTGCAAAACATGAGACAACAGTAGAAGCAACTAGACCTTTTGCTGTTTTTGCTAGTTTCAATATTTGTTTTACAATTGCTTCAAGCATTCCCGTATTTTCTAAAATGCCGCCGAATGTCATGGCTACGATCGTCATCGAAACTGTATACATCATCGAATCCAATCCACCGCGGTTAAAGAGATTGTCCACCATCTCATTCCCTGTCTCAATAACAAAACCACTTTGTAATGCCACGACCGCATCGGCCACATTGCCGCCTTGCACAAAAATCTGTGCTAAAAATCCTAGCAAAATACCAATAACAAGTGCTGGAATCGCGGGAACTTTTTTAGCGACGAGAACAATAACTAGCACTGGAATAATTAATAGGAATGGAGTAATCACAAAGCTATCTTCAAGAACCTTTATTATTTGCTCAATATTATGTACATCCATAGCCCCATTGGCAAATTTTCTACCCAAAATTGCATAAGCAACTAAAGCGATAGTAATTCCTGGAATAGTTGTATATAACATATGTTTAATGTGAACGAATAAATCAGTATCAGTTAAACCAGCAGCTAAGTTTGTCGTATCTGAAAGCGGTGACATTTTATCCCCAAAATACGCACCAGATATGATCGCTCCAGCAATCATTGGCGCAGGAATACCCATACTTAAACCGATTCCCATGCCGGCAACTCCAATCGTCCCCATTGTTGACCAGGAGCTTCCAATGGCAAGAGAAACAATACAGCAAATGACACAAACCGCGACGAGAAATAGTGATGGTGTAATAATTTTTAACCCATAATAAATCATCGTTGCCACAATTCCGCCACCAATCCATGCGCCGATCGTTAAGCCAACAAGCATGATAATAACGACTGCTGGTAGTGCGAGACGGATCCCCTTGTACATCATTTCTTCAATATCTTGCCATTTGAATCCAGCATACCATGCGACAATTGCTGCAACTGAAGTTCCAATTATAAGTGGAATATGTGGTCCCTCATCTAGTTTAATAACCGTTACTGCCATGGCAATAATCATTACTACAAGCGGAATAATCGCAAGCTTGAAAGTCATCTCCTTTTTCATCGTTCATCTCCCCTTTTAGTTTTTTCTAACGTGTTTTTTGACTATTAACAATTGTCGTTATATAGTCGTTAATACGGTTATCATAAACTGTCCAAAGCATCTAGTCAATTTATTTTTAAAAATGGCTCTTTTATCATATATTGTTGTTTTTAGCCTTTGAATGCGTATGCATTTTCGAGGAGTCAAGTGCCCTTCACTCAACTCAACTCAGATAATTAAATATAAATCACACTAATAAAGCAACAAACTTTACGAAAACAGACTTAAAAATAAACAATCAATTTTGTGCATATAAAAAAATATACGCCTATCTTTGAATTAAGAGCTATTTACTTTAAAATGATAAAGGATTTTATTTTAAAGGAGAACAAAATGATTTCAAACTTTTTACAGGTTAAACCTGAAAATGATGCCTGGGAAGCTTACCGTGATCTAGAGGAATTCGGAAAGCTTACTCTATCAAACATTGAATTTACGACAACCGTACTATGTAATATGCGCTGTGAGCATTGTGCAGTTGGCTATACACTGCAACCAAAGGATCCAGATGGACTGCCAATCGAGCTCTTGCTGAAAAGACTGGATGAAATTCCGTATTTAAGAGCTTTAAGTATTACAGGCGGGGAACCGATCCTGTCTAAAAAGTCAGTTGAGAAATATGTTGTCCCCTTGCTCCGGTATGCTCATAATCGAGGCGTAAAGACGCAGATCAACTCCAATTTAACACTTGAATTAGCCCGCTATGAGGAGATTATCCCATACTTAGATGTCCTGCATATTTCACATAATTGGGGAACGGAGGAAGAATTCATAGAAGGCGGCTTTGCGATGATGGAACGCAAGCCAACGTATGAGCAAAGACAAAGACTTTTTAAAGAATGATAGAAAATAGTCAGGAGCTTGTTAAAGCTGGTGTGATGGTTTCGGCTGAAACGATGTTGAATAAGCGTACCTTGCCTTATCTTAAAGGAATCCATAAGCAAATCGTAGAAGAAATGAAATGCCAACGCCATGAAATTCACCCCATGTATCCTTCTGACTTTGCTTCTAATTTAGAAACACTATCATTAGATGAGATTCGTTCCGCCATTCATCAATTATTGGATATACGGGATGAGAACACATGGATGTTATTCGGCACCCTGCCGTTCTATGCTTGCAGTGCGAATGAAGAGGATTTGGAACTGTTACGAAGACTCTATTCGGCGAAAAATGTAACGGTAAGAAACGACCCGGATGGACGCTCCCGCTTAAATATTAATATTTTCACAGGGGATGTCATTGTTACTGATTTTGGTGACACACCTCCTCTTGGGAATGTCCAAACTGATCAGCTCCCGGACATTTTTGACAAATGGCTTCAAACAAGCCTAGCTCACTCTTTAAATTGTCATTGTTCTGAAGTTCGCTGCCTTGGTCCAAATGTTCTGGTGAAAAATAGTTATTATCGGGATATGGATTTTAGTAAATTGAAATCTAGAATAACTCAACTCTAAAAATTCTCATGTTGTGTTTATACGACCGTTTTTGGTGAGGTCTTTGATAAACGAGTTCCATGAAGCTTTCATGGTTACCGTTTTTGGGGAGTTCCTTGATAAACGAGATCCATGAAGCGTTCATGGCGACCGTTTTTGGGGAGTTCCTTGATAAACGAGATCCATGAAGCGTTCATGGCGACCGTTTTTGGCGAGATATCCGATAAACGAGCTCCATGAAGCGTTCATGACGACCGTCCGAGATGAGCTATCCGATAAACGAGCACCATGAAGTATTAATGACGATCGTTCGAGATGAGATATCCGATATACGAGCTCTATAAAATAAATACGTCTGTAGGGATACGATTATTTTCTGTTCGCATCCCCTACAGACTTTTTTATAGCATGATTTCTATATTGCCATTATATTAACGCGGACGTTCTGATGCCAAGAATCCAAATGAGACATGATCCTGAACAGGAATCCAAGCTCCTACCCCTTGAGAAGTTACATTTTTAATAATAATCACTTTTTTACTGCCTTTAAGCATTAAATACACCTCACCATAAGTGACCTTTCCTTTTTCATTTACAGCTGGTGCATAGGCGTAGAGGTAGCCGAGCCTTCTCGGCGGGATATTGTATTTATGACCCTTTTTCGTGCCGGCACCGACAATCGTTTCGAACGCAAGTGGTAGACCGGATTTTTCCATTGCCTTTAAAAGCATCATCTTTTTCACATCTTCTGTGTTAGGGACTTTCGCGGTTAGTCCGCCTCTGATGATTTTTTGTGCTTCCTGAACATAGTGGATGGAATAAAGCGCGTTTCCACCACGGTTGTCATGGTAGTTCGTATTTATTTTCTGATATTCCCAGTTGGGAGCAGTCTCTACTGATTCATAATTTAGAGGCCATTGGCCAAGGTAGATAATTGCTCGATAGCCAACAGCAAACGGAGTGCTATTGACTGTTGTTTCGTTGAGCATTCGGATTAAATCAGGATTTTCAATTTTAATCTTTGATGTATCAATGAGACTTTGTGTTAGTTCACTTGGCTGTAATTTAGGCATATCCTGAGTTGGATTTGGATACGTATTCTCTTTAGCGATTTTTAAAACCGAGTTTGGCACAGTGATTACGTTAGGGGCTTTTTCTGTTTTTTTGCCCCCTTGCTCCGCCTCAAAATTTTGCTGAAAAGAAAACATGAAAATTAGAGCTAATAGGACGATGGATACAGATTTTCTCATGATGCGAACTCCTTTCAACTCACTAACTCATTACGTTTGATTATAGTTTTTTCGGACTTCAGCTTTATTATCCATTTTGAAAAAAATTTTCAAAAAAAAGCAATGACATTCATTTCATTTGTAACATAATTGTAAAAATTAGAATATTTACAATAATCAAAAATAATTGTATAATAAACTTACTTTCAAGCAAAAGGAGGGCCGTTAAGTCGATTCGCTAAAATAAAAAGGAGGATGAAGTTTTTATTTATAGGAAGTTGTCATCATTCCCAATAAGGTTTTATGGTCAATAAACAACGTAAAGGTTGGTGATCAATGCCTAATAGCGAGTAGATTTACATTCCTTTATAAAACCAAAATGTATATAAAACGACTCTGCGAAATTTCAGAGTCGTTTTTTTGATTTACAATAAGTAAAACCCAATTCCCATAATTAAATAAGCTGCAAGTAATGTAGCCCCTTCAAACCAGTTCGTTTCCCCATCATTTGACAGAATAATCATGAGAAGTGCAGCTGTAACCATTGCGATGAGCTCTGGCATGCTGAAAATTAAAGGCATTGAAACTGGAAACATTAAGGAAATGAGCACAAGTACTGGTGCTACAAACATGGCTACTTGTAGAGTCGAGCCGATAGCAATCTCAACGGCTATATCCATTTTATTTTTGATGGCCATAATGATAGCTGAAGCATGCTCTGCGGCATTTCCTACGATCGCAACGATGACTACCCCTATAAATAATTCTGTCCATCCGAAGGCTTCCCCGACTGTATGAAAGGTGTCTACTAACTTTTCTGATACATACCCCACAGCGACCGTTGCAATGGCTAAAATGATGAGGGCCTTCCATTTTCCCCACTCCGGCTCTTCTTCTTCATGTCTATCTTCAGCCACATTGTCTGTCAAATAAACCCCGCGATGTGTAACAAGCTTAAATAGCAGCGCAGCCAAATACAAAACAATTAATATAATTGAAATCCCAACACTAAAGTTAAGGGTATCACTTTTCGACATCGTTTTTGTAAAAATTTCAGGGATCACAAAGGCCACAATCACTCCAAACATAAGCAGGCCAGAATTATGTCTGGCATCATAAACATTAAATTTTTGGCGTTTGTATTTCAGTCCTCCTACAAAAAAAGACAGACCTGCAACCAATAGCAGGTTTCCAAGGACAGATCCAGTTAAGGACGCAAGAACAACTCCAATTAATCCTTCTCTAAGGGCAAATATCGAAATAATTAATTCAACGGCATTTCCGAACGTGGCATTCAATAATCCGCCAATTCTTGGGCCAGCCACAATGGCAAGGCTCTCTGTCGCCCTCCCCATAAAGCTAGCTAGGGCTATAATTGTTAAACAATAGATGATAAACATTAAAATACTCGACCAGTGCATGAGTGCACCAATGATAGATAAAGGTACACCAACTAAAACGAGTACCGAAAAAACTTTATTCATTGCGATCGTTCATCCCTTCGAAAAAGAATGTCATTAACTACGTAAAATGGATACCACCCTATTCTGCCCCCATATTTTGAAAAAAATTATTTTTCTTGCCAATGTTTCTTTTTCCTTGATACGATCATAATTAGGAATTTTTTTAGTAATAGTTAGGCTATTAGTGATTATTGTTGATTACTAGCCATATGCATGCATACGAACGGGTTTTATTCAGGACGAAAACGTAAAGAGCAGGTAGGCATGTGGCGGTTTGATCGGCACAATATTCATTAATAAAGCCAATAGATATGTAGAGGGATTGAAAATGAAATTAGAAAATTTACGCTTTTGGATTTTAGTGAGTATTATTGCGATTTCGGGATTTAGCCAAGGGATGCTGCTTCCGTTAATTGCCATTATATTTGAAAATGACGGTATTTCCTCCAGCTTAAACGGAATGAATGCGACTGGTTTATACATTGGCATCTTGCTTGTATCGCCATTTATGGAGTATCCCTTAAGAAAATACGGCTTTAAACCAGTAATTGTCTACGGTTGCTTGCTTGTTGTGTTATCATTAATCCTTTTTCCCGTTTGGAAAAATTTCTGGTTTTGGTTTTTCCTTCGTTTATTAATTGGCATTGGCGATCATGCCCTGCATTTTGGAACCCAAACATGGATCACGTCTTTTTCTTCAGAACAAAGACGGGGACGGAATATTTCACTATATGGGCTATTTTTCGGAATCGGTTTTGCTGCTGGACCATTAATGACACCACTTGTAAAAGTAAATGAATCGTTGCCGTTTATTCTTTCATCGGCTCTTTGTTTAGTTGCTTGGTGTTTCTTATTTACGTTAAAAAATGAGCTGCCTGAGCAAACGATTGCCGTTAATTCCTTTAGGGAGACAATGAAACGATTCGGGGGAGCAATCAAATATAGCTGGGTCGCCTTTCTTCCTCCATTTGGCTATGGCTTTCTAGAATCATCACTAAATGGAAGCTTCCCTGTGTATGGGCTCAGAGTTGGGCTTGAGATTGAGAATGTTTCGCTTCTATTAACCACTTTTGCCGTTGGAGCCATTGTGTTTCAACTGCCGCTTGGCTTGTTAAGCGATAAATATGGCAGGAGAAATATTTTAATGATCATTCTTTTAATAGGATCTATTAGTTTTATGACAGCAAGCTTCTTGGAAGAAATCATGATTGGTTTAACCATCTGTCTCTTCTTAGCAGGAATGGTCGTTGGTTCTACTTTTTCCCTTGGGATCAGCTATATGGCCGATTTGACACCAAAAAATATGCTGCCAACTGGAAATTTGCTTTGTGGTGTCGCGTTTAGCATCGGGAGCTTGATGGGGCCATTTTTTGGAGGTGTTTTTATCCAGCACTTTAAATCCATTAGTTTTTTTAACATTATCAGTGTGATGCTCTTGCTTATTTTCTTCACTGTAGTCGTATTTGGGCAAAAGCAAGTGGTAGTTAAAAAGGAATCTTATTTGTAACTTTTCCCCTGAATTAGCGTCAATTGCTATGAGGTGAACGGATTGGGGAAATTTCCATTTATAGTAACGATGCTTTTCTTTCTGTTTGGATGTACGAATGAAAGTATTCACATGCCGAACGATTATCCTAAACAAAAGTCAGATGTCATCAACACTCACGGCAGTATCGAAAATATTGAACAGCTTGATCAGTTTGTTAATCATGTCAAAAGTGAAAAAAATGCGGAAGTACGTATTGTTCATTATACGATTGAAGGAGACCCCATTTTATTGGATTTAGCATATGATGGAAAAATCATTCAAGCAAAATACGATAATACACTTGACCAATTTGGAGTCGGAAAGATTGATAAATATAGCTGTGAAAGCATTAGTAAAATCGAAACAGAAACTAAAACCTCATATGAACTAGATTGTGGTGGGCAACAGGAAGAGATTCTTCATTTTGATTACGATACCGAGCAACAGGACAAATTCGACTTTCACTTAAAATACGGGTTTAATAAGAAAAATGAAGTAGATACGGTCAATCAAAAGCTAATCAAAGATCTTCAAAATGGAGAGATCGTAGCTGTTAGTGACTTTCAATTTGGCCGCAATGAATTAAATCAAATTTATAAAGCAATGATATTGGCCAACTTTTTTGCCGAGAAAAAGTTAACTACAAGCTGTAATAAAGAGCCGCATGAAAGCTATGACTTAACCGTGTGGATTAATGGTGGCGAAAGACATTTTGAGTGGTCTGAATGCGATAAGAGCAAACATGGATTACAAATGAAAAAAATGAAAAATGACATCATTCAAGTGATCCAAGAAAATGAAACGTATAAAAGCTTGCCCCCTGTGAAAGGAAGTTACGAATGATCGACTTTTTTTCATCAGATTTTTTAATATAACTTATTACTTAATAATTATTTTTAAAAAATGGAACAAATCACTTTTCGTTTCATAGCTTATATAGTAAACTATGAATAACATCAAAACCCTATACTTTTACACCATGATTTAATGCTGTCACCTTAGAGGTGGCAGCTTTCGTCGTTTAATAGGGGTATTGATGCTGATTATTTTTCTCAATTAGGTGAAGTAATTGAAAACTAATATCAATTAAGGAGGAGAATATAAAGAATTCAGAACCAAAAGACAGCTTACGAAGTATATTAAAAGAAATAATATGATTATAATTCTCAATTAGATAAATTAATTGAAAATCAATTTCAATATAAGGGAGGATAAACAAATGAGTGCAGAAGCAAGAGCATTGTTAAATAGGACAGTAAATGAAAAAGACAGCTTTTTTGAAAAGATGAAGCCACATGCAGAATTGATCGCTGCATTATTAAGTGGCGTACTCATTGCAGCTGGTTGGATGTTAGATAAAAGTGAGTTGGCTACCGCCTCTGTTACCGCCTATATTTTAGCCTTCCTCATCGGGGGTTTTGCAAAAGCTAAGGAAGGTATTGAAGAGACGATTGCCAATAAAGAATTAAATGTAGAAATGCTGATGATTTTTGCTGCCATCGGTTCTGCTATTATTGGGTACTGGACTGAAGGCGCTATTCTTATCTTTATTTTTGCCGTCAGTGGTGCGCTTGAGACGTATACAATGAATAAAAGTCATAAGGAAATCTCTGCCTTAATGGAAATTCAACCTGAAGAGGCTTTACTTATCAATGGCGGGATCGAGGAAAAAGTTCATGTATCACAATTAGTGATTGGCGATCTTATTTTAGTTAAACCCGGTGAGCGCGTACCTTCTGATGGGAAAATTATTAAAGGCCAGTCAACAATCGATGAGTCGGCCATCACAGGCGAATCGATCCCAGTTACAAAAGGAAATAACGACGCTATTTTTGCTGGAACAGTTAACTTAAATGGGTCGCTAACAGTTGAAATTACAAAGCCAAATAGTGAAACTCTTTTTCAAAAGATCATTCAGCTTGTCCAATCTGCTCAAAGTGAGAAATCCCCTTCTCAGCTATTTATCGAACGCTTTGAAGGAACCTATGTAAAAATTGTTTTATCAGTCGTTGTTTTGATGATGTTTCTCCCCCATTTCCTCTTAGGATGGAACTGGACGGAAACGTTTTATCGGGCCATGATTTTACTAGTCGTCGCTTCTCCTTGTGCCCTGGTTGCATCTATTATGCCAGCAACTTTATCAGCCATCTCCAATGGAGCGCGACACGGAATTCTTTTTAAAGGCGGTGTACATTTAGAAAATTTAAGCCATTTAAAAGCCATTGCCTTTGATAAAACAGGGACGCTTACGAAAGGGAAACCAGAAGTGACAGATGTTATTGTTGCAGATGGACTTTCGGAGTCGGAGATATTATTAAAAGCCGCCTCGATTGAAAGTCACTCCACCCACCCATTGGCAAATGCCATTGTGAAGTTCGCAAAAGAAAAGCTAGATGGGTCGTTAATTAACCCAGAAAGCATTGAGGATGTATCTGGCTGGGGTGTCAAAGCGTTTATTGATCGCGATGAATGGAAAATTGGGAAAGCAGCATTTGTCGGCTTGGAAGCAGCTGGGCAATTTGGTGAAGGCGCCGCTGCGAAAATGGCGAGCCAAGGAAAAACTATTGTTTTTGTACAAAAGAATGGAGAAATTGCTGCTATTATTGCCCTCCAAGACGTTGTTCGAGAAGAAACAAGAACTGCAATAGACCGCTTAAAGAACGAGGGCATTTATACGCTGATGCTGACTGGTGATAGTCGAAATACGGGAATGGCGATCGCCAAGACTTCCCATGTCGATGATTATATCGCCGAATGCCTGCCAGAAAATAAAGTCGAGCATTTAAAGAAACTCCAAGAAACATACGGAACTGTCGCAATGGTTGGAGACGGTATAAATGATGCACCCGCTCTAGCAACAGCTAATGTCGGAATCGCTATGGGAGAAGGCACAGATGTTGCCCTTGAGACAGCGGATGTTGTTTTGATGAAAAACGACCTCCCGCGCATTGCCGAAGCGATTAAGCTTTCTAAGAAAATGAATCGGATTATTAAACAGAATGTCATTTTCTCTATTTCAGTTATCATGCTTTTAATCGCATCCAACTTCCTGCAGTTTGTCGACCTGCCATTTGGAGTAATCGCTCATGAAGGAAGTACGATTTTAGTTATTTTGAATAGCTTAAGGTTGTTAAGGTCTTGATTTATTAAAAATCCCGGGAGGCCCCGGGATTTTTTTACATTCCTAATGATATCCATTCTGTCCGTTAGCCGAACCTGAAGTTTTGCTATTTGGTTTGTTCTTCCCCTTTTGCTTTGTTCCGCCATCTTTCTTCGATTTCTTCGTCATGAATAGTAGCCTCCTTAAGTAAAGACCAATATTTTTTCCCCTGTCTTATTGTTTGAAATCGACTGCTTATTATGAAAGGAAACTTCTAACAATCTTCCTTTTTATATTTACTGTAGATCGCATTGATTTCTCCGCCTAAGATGATTATAATTCCCGTTAGGTAGAACCAGAGCATTAGGACAATAACGGCACCGATACTGCCATAAGTCGCCGAGAAATTAATGAAATTGGTCACATAATATGAAAAAGCCAACGATGATAGCTCCCAACCTATTGTTGCAAAAATGGCACCTGGTACAACAGTTACGCATTTGAGCTTAATATTTGGCGCAATCCAATATAAACCAGTAAATACGATGAACAAAATAATCGAGCTTACAAGCCAGCGAAGCGTGTTCCAAATGGTCATAAACTCTCCGGATAGACCTAATTTAGCAAATAAGTAACCCCCAATTATTTTTCCGAAAACCGGAAGCAATAAGGCAACGACAAAGACAAACAGCATGGCAAAGGTAAATAAGATAGACATCCCTCTTGCAACAATAAAGTGGCGGGTTTCTTTCACATTATAGGCTTTATTAAAAGCAAGGACGATCGCATTGATTCCATTGGATGCTGACCAGATCGTTGCTATGATCCCGAAGGAAAGCACTCCGCCATTCTTTTGCGAAAGCGAACTAATATTAGCCTCAATTAATCGCATACTCTCCTTTGGGGCAAAATCTCGAATGACAGCAAGAATATCCTCTGTTGTTATTGGCAAATAAGGAAGCAATGACACAAGAAAAAGGAGTAAAGGAAAGAGAGATAATAGGAAGAAGTAGGCTAACTGAGCGGCAAGCCCAAACAAATCATCTTCCATCACTCTTTTCTTTAATTGCGTAAACAAATTCGCAAAGGCTTGTCCCATCCCATCACCTCACTTTTAAAATGGAACACTCTTGAAGTGGAAAACTAACGATTGGCTGCAGCAATTTCTTCATCAGCCGAATCCTTTTCAAAAAAAGCCTCCTTCGTATCCTCCACTAGCTCAACAACTTCTGGTGTCGTTTCTTTTAATTCCTCCACCTTTTCCATAATATAAGATACCTCAGAACTTACTTGTTCAAACGTCGATTGAATTTTATTTGTCATATCCTTCACTTGATTAACGGCCACTTTCGGATTTTTGACATAAAAAGAGACTTCTTTTGTCGTCTTTTTGCAATTGGAGACGACTGATTCCCGAGTCGCCCGATCTAATAAGCTTAAAGCGCCGCCTGCCAACGCTCCGAATAGCACACCTTTCAAAAATAAAGACTTCCCCATTCTTTTCAACTCACCTTCCTATATATTATGGGCTTGACGCAGTTCTTTTAACAGTTGCTCACAGCCTTTTTTGACTAGCTCGTACACCTCTTCAAAATTCCCAGTAAAGTATGGGTCTGGAACATTTTTGTCCGTCGCCTCTTCTACCAAATCAAGCAACATCATCACACGAGTATCTGATTGGTCCGAGTTCAGCTTTTTGATATTCTGAACATTGGAAGCATCCATTGCCACTATATATTTAAACTCTTGAAAGTCGTTTACATTGATTTGTCTTGCTTTCATTCCGTCTGCAGGAATATGATATTTTTTTAAAATATTCCTTGTCCCTTCATGCGGCTGTGCTCCTATATGCCAATCCCCAGTCCCGGCTGAATCCACACGAATCTGCTGCTCTAGCCCTTCCTTTTTTACTAAATCACGAAATATTGCTTCCGCCATTGGTGAACGGCAAATATTCCCTAAACAAACAAATAATACATTAATCATATGGTGATACCCTCCTTGTCCATATTTTCTTTCATATTTTCATCTTCTGCAACTATTTCGGGAGTTGACATTTCATTCATATCGTGGAAAGATGGGGATACTTGCTAGAGATAGCCATATTTTTTGAGGGGGAATTCGGATGGACTTGGCACAAAAGTCAGTAGAAAACGTTGAATTTATGATTGAAAAAATTAAAGAGAAACTGAACGTTTTAAACTTTGGAGCGATTAAGCCTTCACACTTTGATGAAGAAATGTATGAAGAATTAAAGGATATTTATGATCTTGTGATGAAAAAGAATAGTTTTAGCCCGAATGAAATGCAGGCTATAGCTGAAGAACTGGGGAATTTAAGGAAAAATAAATAAGTATTGAAGCAGCCGATTGGATGGCTGCTTTTATTTTTAGATATTGAACAGTAACCTTTTTGGACAGGTTTTTGGCTTTTTTTGAAAAGCATGTCCAATAAATCAAGTTTTCCGTACAACTTATTGGCTTTTCTTAAAAACTTGTCCAATAAATCAAGTTCTAGACAAGCTTTTTGCTTTTTAAATGGAAACGGGTTTTCAATAAGTTTATAAATGGATAAAATATTCTTATCGATGCATAATCGGAGGAAGAAAAATGAAAGAGATCAGTATCGACCAATTATTCACATTAAAAGATGTTGTCCCTGTTGATGTTCGTTCACCAGGAGAATTCGAGGAATTTAACATACCTGGCGCGGTCAATATTCCCATTTTTACAAACGAAGAGCGGGCGATGATTGGAACTCTTTATAAGCAAAAAGGAGCGGATGAGGCCAAGTGGCGGGCGATGGAGGTCGTTTCTCCGAAGCTTCCTTCTATTTTGGGACAAATTAAAGCCCTGCATGAGGACGGCAAGCAACCTATAATTCATTGCTGGCGTGGCGGCATGCGCAGCCAATCAATCGCGACATTTACATCCTTTGCTGGAATGGCTGTCCCACGGTTAATAGGCGGAATTAGAGCATATCGGGAATATATTTTAAAGGAAATTCCTAAACTCATTCCCCCTTCGGCCATTTCAATCCATGGAATGACTGGTGTCGGAAAAACTGAAGTGCTGGAAAAATTAAAAGAAAAAGGCATTCCCGTCATCGATTTAGAAGCGATGGCCGGGCATCGCGGATCCATCTTCGGGACATTTGGATTATTCGAGGGGCATAACCAGAAAACGTTCGATTCACTGCTTTTTCAAACATTGACAGAAATTAAAGATTCTCCATTTTTTCTAGTAGAAGCAGAAAGTAAACGGATTGGTAAAGTCGTTCAGCCTGATGAATTGCTAGAGAAAAAGCATATAGGCTTTAATATCAATTTGCAATCCTCATTGAACTCACGAATTGAACGGATTTATCGTGAATATGTATTGCCTTATCTTCATAAAGACTGGTTCCAGCCAAAAGTATTAGAGCGATTAAAATATATTTATAAGCGAATGAAAAATGTTAAGTTAATTGAATCAATTAATGAGGCCGTTGTTGGCGAAGATTATAAATTAGTCATTCAACTACTGCTAGAAGAATATTACGACCCCCGCTATGCGCATAAGCAACTTGATTATAAAGGGGAATTTCACCATGTCGAGGCGGAAAATACGGACTTAGCGGTTGTAGCAATTTTGAAAATACTGGAAAGGAAGAGTGTTCTTGTCAAAAGATAGGAGCACTTTTTTTAATTTCCTTTAATAGTGGACATAAATTTCTTAACTAGTTCGAAATTTATGTTAAGATGTAATTATATTTTTAGAACCAATCGTTCTTAATATAGAACCAATAAGCGTTTTTTGATATGATTAAACTATATTTCATGATAAGGAGTGTGAAATTGGATGATCGGTGATCGTGTAAAAACCTTGCGCAAAGAGAAGAAGTTATCGTTATCCGAGCTTGCCGAACAAGCTGGTGTTGCCAAGTCATACTTAAGCTCCCTCGAAAGAAATCTGCAAACAAATCCTTCCATTCAATTTCTTGAAAAAATCGCTGCCGTCCTCCAAGTCCCTGTTGACCATTTAATTCATGAGCAGCCAAACACTGATGAATTAGATTCGGAATGGATCGATATTGTTCAAGAAGCAATGAACTCTGGCGTTTCCAAAGAACAATTCCGTGAGTTTCTTGAATTTAATAAATGGAGAATTGATCAGAATAAATAGAAACTCGACGCAAAGTCTTAATGGAGATTTGCGTCTTTTTATGCAAAAATAAAAAGCATTTCCTATTAGTGATACTCCCCTTTAGGAATACTTAACTTTGCTATCTCTCTTCTATTATTTATTCAGCTATCTTTACTTTTAGCTCTTTTACCTCATTTTTTAATAAAAACTTCCTTATTTCTTCTTTTTCGATCCCCATTCCTTTTGCTTTTATGATTAGCTGAATCCATTCTCTGTCCAGTAATTCTGTCTGAGTTTTAATATTTCCCACTCTGTTCCCCCCAAAATACAATTCGTATTCCAGGCAATCCAGCCATCTTAGTATAGAAAATGCCTTTCAGAGAGCTGCTGCTAAAATGATTTTATGCAGAACAATCTACAAAAAGAACGTTCATACTTTAGACCTGTGACTTTGCGTCCCTATCTTTCAATAGGTTTGCCTTTTTCTGCAGTTATTCCTTATGTATTTATTATCTAGTCTAATTGTAATAGATCACGAACTGGTAATTTGTTGGATTTTGTCTGTTATATGAAATTTTCATTGTACTTTTTTCTACATTTAATTGCATTTTGTTATAATATCAGCTTGTATTTTTTTAATAATTCTTACAATAATTTCATTTAATACGATTTGTTACATAACTATGTTGTAAATAGTCGAATCATTTTTTGTAAAATGTTGATAAAATAGTTCTCTTACAAAAGTCTTTCCTAGTAATTTACTCCTAAAAACATTTAACTCATCAAAAGAAATTTGGCAATCCAAACACCATGAAGAAGACAAACCATTGTGTATAGGAGCGACCCCGCAAGTGCAAGATTTTTTATAGAAGGACGTGAAGGTAATTTTTTGAAGAAAATAAAAGTAAGGAGTATACATGATAACAACGTTTTTAACACAAGGAAACCTAGAGGGCTCGCTTGATATAGAGCATTCATAAACGGATTGCCTTCTTCAATAATTGAAAACCGAATACCTAAAAAAGTAACCATGCCATCAACAAAATTAATTACTGCTAGATACAGGAAAATCCCCTTCAAATTGAATCCCCCATTATTATTATTTTTCTTTTTCCAAATAAAGAACCTTGAGAGATTATTCTCCATCAAGGTTAAAAATTATTCTTCTTCCTCTTCTGTAAAATGAATAATACTGCCCCAGTGATAATGAATATGATCCCAATTAACAAATTGTTATACATATTAGTTGCCGTAGACGGAAGAATTTGCCCTTTCATTGGGGGAGAATTCAACTCCTCATTAGGGATTGGACGAATTGGCTTTAATGGCTCTTCTTGTGGATTTTCTGGATTGGGATTTGGTGTTGGATCTGGGTTTGGGTTGGGAACAGGGTCGGGCTTCGGATCTGGATCTGGATTTGGTTTTGGATCAGGGTCGGGCTTTGGATTCGGATCTGGGTTTGGATCGGGATCTGGACCTGGAGTAGGTGTGTTACCTTCAACAATAAACTTTAATTCAAACTCAAAACCTAGTCCTTGATATTCATTTCCCAGCTCATATGGAAATTTCACCTCAAACTTAAGATCCTCCTGGCTTTTCGATTGTAAACGCCTTGGCTGAAGCCTTTCAAATTCATGCAGCTTCCCCTCATACAAAATCCCGTTTGCATCCCAAACCTTTAAAAGGAACTCATTGTATAATTTTTTGGAACCGTTCAAGAACTTAGCTTTTGTATTATAGGTAAAATTATGCTCTCCCCGGTTTTGGATGGTAAGGACTCTAGTTGCCCAGTCACCTGGTACCATTTTTGAAATATTAAAAGCATAGCTATCAGGTAATACTTCAATATCAAACTCCTTCTTTTCTGCAGCAGAGATTCCAGCAGATTGATATAGAAAAACAAAAGAAACCACCAGAATCCATATGAGCACCTTTTTTAGTTTTCTCATAATTACCCTCGCAGATAAAGTTTATTAACCCTTCAAAGGGTGGGTTAAATTACCCACCCTTCTTTTATATTATTGATTTAGTCGTTAGTTCTTTCTACTCCTTGTTTTTGTGTAGCCTCAAACGTAAAGTCTAATACTACACCGTTGCCCATGTATTTATTTTGATTATATTCACCATTAGTTTTTGATTGATCGTCAAAAAATTCAAGCTCCATTGTTATTTCATCAGCGTCAATACCATCGAAATCTGGGCTTGTTGGATCACTAGCTGGTTTATTAGGTAATCCGTTACCAGTTGTAATGTTGAACTTTGTTCCACTTTTCGTTGCTTCAGCAAAGTCATAAAGTGACTTATATGTTTGATTACCTACAGTTGTTTGTGTTGTAATATTTTTTAATAAATCTGTACCATCTGCTTTATAGACTGTGATTTTAAATTGTTTTAGAAAATCATTGGGATTACTATTTCCAGGAACTGCTCCATCAGCACCTCTTGCCCCCTGAGTGAAATTTGCTACTGTTGTTAGGTAAACTTTATCAATATCGACGTTTCCATTATTTGTAATTTTGAACGTTCTTTTGATTTTGTCTCCAGGAACCAGCTTACTTACATTTATTTGACCTGTTGCTGCACCATCAATTCCTAAATCGAGTACCCCAGCAGTAAAACTGTTGGTCATAGTTTCAATATCGTTAAATGCTGCCCAAGTTCCCCCACCAATTAATGATAATCCCAAAGCTGCTGATGCTACCCCTAAACCTAATTTCTTTTTGATTGACATTTTTTCTTCCTCCTTGGTTTCTCCCTCGTTGTTTACGAGGTATGTAATTTTTTATATTGACCTCTATGTCTCCATAAAGAATTCAATCAATGTTAAGCTGGCTTTTCATCTTCTTTTGGCAAACTACGTTTATCAATTTCTCTAATAGCTTGATAGATTGTTAATGAAGAGTATCCTAGTAACATTAGCCCCGGTATGATTAGTAGCATGGCAGTTCCTTTGCTTGATTTAGCAAAGTCTATAAAATATCCTAAATAAGGAATTGTAAATCCTGTGTATACAGCTTTCACATTTTGGGCTAAGACTGGCTGGGTATCCATGTCCCCGTTGTTATCACCCTTAGTTTTAAACATAATGTTTTCACCATTATTGATTACTTCCATAATTCTATGAGTGACAAGACTGCCATCTTCTTGAACGAAGGTGATTACATCCTGTTCTTTTAGAATAGATGGATCCTCTACTGGCTTTACTGCTATGACTGAACCTGTTTTAAAGGTTGGTTCCATTGATCCAGATAAGACTGACTTCAGCTGATTTCCAAATATTTGCGGCTCTCCTCCGGATGCCTTTGAAGAAATTACTAGAAAGACCATTAGAATTAAATTTAAAAACAAAACGATTGTCAGTAGATTGCTAATTATTTTTAAAACCTTTTTCAAAGGGTTCCCTCCTAATCATTTTCAGAAGTTGTTTCTTGCAAATTCTCACTTGAATTATTTACTTCTGTAGTATTTTTATCTTCTGAGTAAGCTTGATTTTCACTTGAAGCATCTTGTTTATTTTCTTCCTCAGAATCTTTTATCATTTCATCTGATTGATCTGTAACTGGATTAGAAACTTCAACTTCTTCAAATTGTTTTTCTATCGGAGTTTCTTCAAGTTGTTGTACAGGTAAATTATTAAGTTGTTGAGTTAAAGTAACTTTGATACTTTCACTCCAAAGTTCTCCTTTTCCTGGATGCTTTTCATGCTGTAAAGCTTTAAACTTATAGATGCCACTTTTAGTTGGAATGAAAGTTAATTGAGTATCATTTTTTGATTTAAGTGGACTAAAGGTACCTTTAAACAATCGTTCTCCATTTTTGGGGTTCCCACTGTCTATAAAGTAGACCTCATACCTTCCATCAATTTTCATGTCGGAACCACCATTTATAATTTGCGCAAATATATTATGGCCATCAAATCCTACTTCGCCAGAAAACTTTAAAGAACTTTTATCCCATATTTCATTTTCGCCTGAACTAGGTTCTTCTTCAGGTTCCCATTCAGCTTTTATACTGAATTCAATTGTTTCCACATCATTAAAGGCAGCATTTGTGAATCCGCTTATTTGCGACATAATATTGATTAGCAAAATCCATGCAGCAAAGAGCTTTAGTGGGATCCATAAGGTTTTCGTTCTATTTTTAAATTTTTTCATTCTTTTAGATCGAATGGGTATCCCTCCTTTTAAAAGACATGCGTTTTATTTTCTTGTCGTTCTTTTTAACGAACTTCATGAACTGAGTATATGTGATAAATCTTAAATTGAAAAACCCGAAAAAAGCCCGTTTTTTCGATATAAAGAACATTTTCTGCTTATTATCTTGGAATTACTCTTATTTTCTAACTATTTTGTAATTTATTTAGAACATTTTTGTTCTTTTCACAGAACAGACATGTAACCAAAAATAAAAAAGTATTCTTCGAAGGGATTTTACCCCTTAAAGAAATACTTTGACTTTATTACCTTATATGTTTAAAAGTGTATTTTTCTATCTTCTTATGGTATGGAATTGCCTTTATATGAATTCTTTCTAGAGTCATTGCATCAAAAAACGGGTACTTCGTTAAATCCTTTCCGCAAACTGGACAGAGCCATCCCCCTAATTCACTGCTGCTGAAAGAAGACCGATGACATTGATCACAGTGTTTTTGATACATTATAAGCACCACCCGAGCATTTTTATTTTGTTCTTTTTACAGAACCGTTGATGCGAGCATAGTCTAAAATTCCTGTTTTTAAAAATAATGAATTTTACCGTTTTTTCACTTTAAAGAACACTTTTCATTGTTTCCCTTCGGAATACTCTATTTTTCTTAATATTTTGTATTTTTTAATGAATATATTGTTCGTTATAATGAATTTTATGAGACACTAAGTAAAAGGAGATAAAATATATGGTTGGCATGCGTATTAAGAGATTAAGAATGGAAAAAGGGCTTTCCATTAATGAGCTTTCCGAAAAAGCAGGCGTATCAAAATCTTACTTAAGCTACATTGAAAGAGGCATCCAACAAAATCCGTCTTTGCAGGTTTTATCTCGATTGGCAAAAACACTTAGTACAGATGTAGAGGATTTATTGGATCAAAGGAAAAATAGTGATGACTTTGATGTTAATCATGTCGATAGCGAATGGATGGAACTCGTTCAACATGCGATTGAAAATGGAGTCACGAAGGAGGATTTTGCCTATTATTTAGATTTCATTAAATTTAAGAAAATGAACGGAGGCCATGAATAAGTGAAAACAAAGAAACTTCTATTTCTTATTTTTGCTTCTATTTTCATTTTCACAGGGATTGGGCTTGTCCTTTACTCCTTAAATGATATTTATTCTCTTGAAAAAAATACAGAAATATCTTTAAAAGAAGCTAAAAAGAAAGTTCGAATCGGCAAAGATATTCCACAATGGGAGCCTCTCTCCGATCCCCAAAACAACCAAGAAATGAATTATTCTTTTCAAAAGGGTGAGGTTATCGGAATTCTAGAAATCCCTAAACTCCAAGCTGAACTCCCCATTGTTGAAGGCACAAGCGAATACGAATTGCAAAAAGGGGTTGGCCACTATTCCAGTACAGCTCTTCCGGGACAGCCTGATCAAATTCTTCTTTCTGGCCATCGTGAAACCGTTTTTCGCCGGATGGGAGAATTAAAAAACGGGGATATCTTTCAAGTCATTATGCCCTACGGTTCCTTTAGCTATGAAATTACCGGCTCACAAATTGTTGAGGCAAATGATCCAACAGTCATTAAATCTACTGCACCGAATGAAACACTAACTGTCTCCACCTGCTATCCCTTTACATATATTGGCGATGCCCCTTATCGATACGTCTTAACCGCACATCGAACAGAAATCCAATAACAAACTAAAAATGCCAAGTCCCCTCGGCAATTAATAACCGATCGGACCTGGCATTTTTAAAAAAGATTTATTATTTCTGCAAGCTCACAGCAATTCTTGAACCAACTTCAGCATTATTCTTAACAAGAGCAATATTAGCTGTTAAGCTTGTACCTTCTGTAAGCTCTTTAACTTTTCCTAATAGGAATGGAGTTACTTCTTTACCAGCGATATTGTTTTCTTTCGCTTCTTTTAACGCAGATTCAATCACATTTGTGATGAATGATTCTTCTAATGCATCTGCTTCAGGAATTGGGTTAGCAATCACAAGACCGCCGTTTAAGCCAAGCTCCCATTTTGTACGGATAATCGCAGCTGCATCTTCAGCAGTGTCTACACGTTGGTGTAATCCAAATGAGCTAGTGCGTGTATAGAATGCAGGAAGGACATCTGTTTCATATCCAACAACAGGAACACCGTGTGTTTCTAAGTACTCTAATGTTAGGCCGATATCAAGAATTGATTTTGCACCTGCACAAATTACTGCAACATTTGTTTGTGCTAATTCTTGAAGGTCTGCAGAAATATCCATAGTTGTTTCTGCTTCACGGTGAACGCCACCGATACCGCCTGTAACGAATACTTCAATGCCAGCAAGTTCTGCGCAAATCATTGTCGTAGCAACTGTTGTCGCACCATTTTTCTTTTGCGCTACTAGGTACGCTAGATCACGGCGGCTAGCCTTTGCTACATCCTTGGCTTGACCTAGGTATTCTAATTCTTCATCTGAAAGACCGATTTTAATTTTTCCATTTAAAATGGCAATTGTTGCTGGTACCGCACCGTTCTTGCGGATAATGTCTTCTACTTCTCTCGCTGTTTGCACGTTTTGTGGGTATGGCATACCGTGAGAAATAATTGTTGATTCTAAGGCTACGATCGGTTTGTTTGCTTTCTTAGCTTCTTGAACCTCAGCTGAATATTCTAACCAGTTTTCTAACATAATGACAAAACTCCCTTATTTAAAGTATTTGTTAAATGTTTCTTGTAAATGAACTTGATTTAAATTCGGATTAACGGTTTCGTGAGATTGCAGTGTAATAATGGAACAGGAAATTCCAATTTTACAAGCATTTTCGATATCTAATCCTTTTAAATAGGCATACATCATTCCTGAGACAAGAGAATCCCCAGCACCTGTTACATCTTCCACTTGAATTTTTGGCGGAAGGACTGTTCCAGACTCTCCATTTTGTGTGGAGTAAATGAGCCCCTTATCTCCTCTAGTGATAATGACCTTTTCTACGCCTTTTTCAAGGATTTTTTCTGCTGCCTTGAAAAAGTCATCAGCATTCTTAATTTCCATTTCAGATAAGGCCTCAGCCTCACCCTCATTGGCAATTAGCCACGTGACTCCAGCCAAGCTTTTTGGCAGCTTCTTTATTTTTGGCGCAGAGACAGGTGTGATACAAACTGGAATATTTGCTTCATGACAACGAACGATTAGCTGCTTAATGACATCAGCTGGAAAATTCGTATCAATGACAACTAAATCAGATGAAGCAATATGTCCCCATTTTCTCTCGACAAAGTCGATGTCCACCAAATCATAGATAGACATGTCAGCTAAAGCAATTGCCATTTCACCCTCATGATCTAAAACAGCAGTATATGTTCCAGTAGCAGCATTCGAGTAAGCTTGGGATGGGCTGATGTCTGCATAGGATTTTGTATGATCCAGCAGCCACTCACCTTCCCGATCCTCACCGACTGCAGTCATAAGAGCGACATCACAACCTAATCTTCCGAGGTTCTCGGCAATATTTCTTGCCACTCCGCCAAATGATTGCGAGCTTTCAGCAGGATTCGATGTACCAAGCTGGAGCGTGTTGAGTGTCTGTATTTTCCTATCCACATTCGATCCGCCAATACAAACGATATGTTTCCTTTTCGGAAGCACATATGCTCTGCCTAGAAGCCTTCCTTCTTTCGTTAAAGATGAAATATAGCCGGCAACTGCTGACCGTGACAATCCTGTTTTATCTGAGATTTCATTTTGTGAGATAAAAGGATTTTCTTCAATAAGCTGCAATATTAACGATTCTTTTTGATTCATAACTATTCAGCCCTTATCTAATCAAATATGCCTTGGCATATTTGCGCCCAGATTTTTATCGAGCTCGCTCGATAATTGCCTTTAAAAAATCTGAGGCATCCGCCGGAGGCTTTAACTTTATTCAGCCGAGTTTAACCACCACGGGATTGGATAACTGTTTGCCTTCAACTCACCACTATAGCGGCAGGATACTTCCGCTGAATAAAGTTAAACTTTTGTCTATATTATAAACATATGTTTATGCGTTTTGCAATATTTTTTCTCGAGGTTTCATAAAAAACTTTTCATGCCCTGAAGTTACTTTTCCCAATTTTAATAAAGATTACAAGCTAATCCTTGCTGGACAAATACAATAAAACCCAATATAATTAGCTAGGTAACTAATTTCGAAAGGTGATTTTTTTGAATCCAATACAAAATAATCTTTTTCATTCGATCAATCAATTTAGCCGGCACTTTTCAAAAGCCTTGAATGAAGCTTTAGTTCCACTTGGGATATACACAGCTCAATGGACAATAATTTATTTGCTTAAGACGAATGGACCAGCAACGCAAAAGGACTTGTCTCGTTATCTTGGGGTTGAGGCTCCGACTATGACTCGGACATTAGCCAGAATGGAAAAATCCGGATGGATATCGAAAGTAACCGGAACAGACAAACGGGAAAAACAGATTATTCTTACAGAGGCAGCCAGAGGTATGTATGAAACTTGGCATCAAGCTGTAAGGACATGCGAGGATCAATTTTTAAAAAATGTTTCAGATCAAGAGACCACAGAAATGCTGTCAACTTTAAAAAAGATGTCAGTTACTTTCTGTGATTAAGTTAGGAGGACATCAATGAAGAAACAACCATTATGGACAAAGGGTTTTTTAAGTATTTCCATTACAAGTTTTTTTATGTTTATTGGCTTTTATATTTTGCTGACGACATTGCCGATTTATGTATTGGATGATTTAAAGGGGGACGGTACGCAGGTCGGACTTATTACATCCGTTTTCCTTATTGCAGCGGTGCTCATCAGACCATTATCAGGAAAGTGGCTTGATGAAATTGGTCGAAAAAAGATACTTTTTATTGCATTGGTCTTGTTTTTTGTATCCACTATTTTTTATTTTTGGGCAAATACCATTCCAACTTTGCTAATTTTACGTTTCGTTCACGGTATCGGGTTTGGAATGGTGACGACAGCAGCTGGTGCGATTGCCGCTGACATTGTCCCTAATGAAAGAAAAGGGGAAGGACTCGGCTACTATTCGATGTTTATGAATTTAGCCATGGTTTTAGGACCATTTGCTGGTTTAACCATTATTCAGTACTGGAGCTTTAACTTGCTGTTTATTTTATGTTCGGTTTTATCCTTCCTAGCATTACTTCTTTCCTTCGCTGTTCAGCTACCAAAGGGGAATTCTTCCAAGCTAACAACAGCTCAGCGGCCAAAATTATCAATGGCAAGCCTATTTGAGAAGAAAGCAATCCCAGTTTCAATCGTGGCAGGAATTCTTGCTGTCAGCTATTCTGGGATTCTTGCGTTTATTTCTGTTTATGCGAAAGAGCTTGGATTAATCGAAGCAGCTAGCTTCTTCTTTGTTGTTTATGCTGCTGCTATGCTTATTTCCCGTCCATTTACTGGAAGATGGTTTGACCTGTATGGGGAAAATAAGATCGTCTATCCGGCAATCATTTTATTTGCCATCGGAATGTTTTTGCTTAGCCAAGCTACTACCACTTTTGGATTCCTGCTTGCTGGGGCTATTATCGGCTTAGGATATGGAAGCCTTGTTCCTTGTTTACAAACAATCGCGATTAAAAACTCTGACCCTTCAAGACGAGGATTGGCCACTTCGACATTCTTTACATTTTTCGATACTGGCATCGGCATTGGGTCTTATGTTCTTGGAATTGTTGCAGTCTACACAAGCTTTTCAACTGTATATTTCATTTTAGTTGGAGTCATTTTCCTTGCTCTGATCGGGTATTATCTATTGCATGGAAAGAAAACAGCCTTGCTCCAAACCGTTCAGGCTAGTAGCAAGACTTCAGAAGTGTAATTGGCGGAAATCAGCTAACTTGCTGATTTCCCTTTTTTTTGCGGTTTAGTTAATAGTTCTAGGTAATATTAAAATTTCTACTCGTCTGTTTTTAGCTCTTCCTTCGCTCGTATCATTTGAAGCGACTGGTTGAAATTCGCCAAAGCCCTTCGCACTGAACCAGCTTGGGTCTAGCTTTTCATTTTGCAGGACGATTTTCATAAAATTAATGGCGCGCATCACACTAAGTTCCCAGTTCGATTCAAATGGAGCATTTCCAATGGGAACATTGTCAGTATGACCGCTAATAATAATATTTCTTGGCGGTTCCATGACAAGAAGCTCCCCGATTTCCTTTGCTACCTTTAAATCTTTATCTCTTACATCTGCGCTGCCAGGAGAAAATAATACATTATCCCTTATAGAGACGAGTAATCCTTCGTCGGTTAATGATGTTTTTAACTTCTCAGTTAAATGGTTCATCTCAATATAGGAATTTACTTTCTGTTGAATCGTGGCAAGCTCCCGCTTTTCTGCTTGCTCAAGAAGTTCAATCGCTTCTTTCGTATTCTCTTTATGTTTTGTGTCATCACCTTTTACATTTGTTGACTGCATCTGTCCTTCAGGCATAGGGCTTGGGAAATCAAATATTCCCGTCCCGCCTGAAAAGGCACTATTTAAAGCTCTTGAAAGTGCCTGAAACTTTTGAGCGTCAACAGAGCTTGAAGCAAAAAGAACAATAAATAAGGCTAGCAGCAATGTTAATAAATCTGCATATGGCAACAGCCATGATTCATCAATATGACCTTTATCATGGCTTTTCTTTTTCCTTCTACTCACCTTGATTCACGCTGCCTTCTTCAAGAAATATCTTTCTTTCTCCCGCTGGAAGATAGGAAGCTAATTTCTGTTCAATCACGCGCGGTGCCTCTCCCTCTAGAACGGATAAAATACCTTCGATCATCATAGTCTTCAGCTTCGTTTCCTGCTTAGACTTCCGCTTTAGCTTGTTTGCAAAAGGATGCCATAAAACATATCCTGTAAAAATCCCTAATAATGTAGCAACGAAAGCAGCACTAATTGCATGCCCTAATGTATCTGTATCATTCATATTTCCCAATGCTGCAATTAAGCCAATGACTGCTCCCAATACCCCAAGGGTCGGTGCATATGTGCCGGCTTGTGAAAAAATTTGCGCACCTGCTGAATGTCTTTCCTCCATTGCTTCAATCTCTTCATTTAACACATCACGTATGTAATCTGCACTCTGACCATCAACTGCTAAAGATAGTCCATTTTTTAAAAAGGTATCGTCGATTTCACTTGTCTTTGCCTCAAGCGCAAGTAAGCCTTCTTTTCGAGCAATCTGCGCCCAGTCAGAAATCGTTTTAATTAAATCCACTGGATTCATCTGCTGCTTTTCTTTGAAAATAATTCCGAATAGTTTCGGAACCCGCTTAATTTCGCTAGTTGGAAATGCAATAGTTACAGTTGCCGCAGTCCCAAGCAAGATGATTAATATTGCCGCTGGGTTAATTATTACCGCTAAACTAACGCCTTTAAAAACCATTCCAAATCCAATTGCGATAATTCCTAATATTATACCAATTAACGATGTTTTATCCATTTGCCCTCACCTATCTTTTAATCCTTCTCTCTCTTATTTCGACAGATTTCCTTAAAGATTTAGGGAATAATACTTAATATTTTCTTTTAATTTCATTTAACAATCTAGCATCATAAAACGAAAGGATACTAAATACCTATCAAATGGTCGTCTATTTGTTCATTAACAGAAAGAAAGACAGGAATGGAACCCCTGTCTTTCTTTCCTACTTTGCCGATTCAAAAATAATTTAACTAGTTTAACTAGAAAATGCCTGAACCGTTTGAGGTGAGTCCGTTATGGGCTGATGGAGGTGGACCAAGTCGATCATTTGAGTTTTTTAATACTAGAAGAAGAAAGGAAAGCAGCAGCGTCTTCTGAAATCTGTTCTGCGACATGTTCTGCGACATGTTCTGCGACATGTTCTGCGACATGTTCTGCGGCGACTGCGGCGATCTGTTCTGCGAAAATCCGTTCTGCTGAATATATTAACTCTATTGGCTCGAATATTCACTTCCTCTGCATTAATACGTCGTCTTCCTGTTTGAAAGCTCATCATCATCCCCCCCTTCTGTTTCACTAATATAGATTATGTTTTAGTGAAAATTTGGAGTGGACAAACATCTAAAATAAATGGCCCATTTTTTAAATGGGCTTAACTTTTTCTTTGATAACAACAAAATCAGCTAAATCCTCGCTTTTTCAACTCACTCCTTAAATAGTTGTTTCTATCCGTTATGGACTTACAAATGAATTCCGGCTCCATGTCAAATTGTTCGATATAATCTTTTTTATAGGGATCTTTTAAAACAAATGGGCGGAGTGTGGTATGCAATTCCTGTATTCTTGGTTTCATAAAATCGACTGTAAATTGAGAGTTTAGGATTTGAAGGAGGTTTTTATAATATAAATTTCTAAAGGAAGGAACATCGAGCATTCTTGCTGACAAAGTATTAAAACCATCTATTCGAACAAAGTCATATTCCATAATTTCCCCATGAACATCTCTTCCCCAAGTTCCATCATAATCCCATGGAAGAATCTCGAACAATCCTGCTTCTCCATTCCTGCATAAGGCATAGTTCTGCACAAACCCATCATAATTCTGTGTACAAACCGCACCTGCAAGCCAGAGTAAATACTTTTCAACATCAATGTAATTCCCTATCTCCTGTTCAAATTCTTCTCTTAAGAGAGTATTAGTTTTAAAAATAAATTCTTCTAAGATCGAGCATTCTTCGTCCTTTCCATACTTTATTTCATATCCCATTCCTAATGATTTTTTAGGAGCATTATCATATTCACTCATTAATGAAAAATTAGCGTCTCCATCTACCGCATAGAAAATGGAGTGTACCGGAATACCCCTCTTTTGGAAATAGTATTCATCTACTGACTCTAATTGCAGATAAACCCCTTCTTTTTTCCCATTTAAAACAAGAAAAACATGTTCTGCAGAGGGGGTCATGACGCCGATACTAGAGAAAAAATCAAAGGAAAGCTTATTTCTAATGAAAGAATGATCTTTATATTCTGCATTTAAGTGCAGCTCTTTTGCCCCTTCCCATGTCGATGGTTTATAAAAGTGAATATGATACGACTTTTTCTTTAACTCCCGAACATAAAATCCTCGATAAATAACATCAATGTCATGCTTTTTATTATGAATATTTATTTTCCCCGTAACAGATTTATTGGCCCAAATATCCTTCTTTAATTCCATGAGACTTTTGGGATTGATAAATAAGTTATAAACAGGAATATTTTCCTTTTCCATAATACATCTCCCCTAACCGAGCCGTTATTAAATGGTATGACAGACAATCGGAGGGTGACAGTCCTATTTCACGCATTTTCATAAAATAAGCATTCGTCTAAGTCAAAACCTAATAAAGATTCGTATGTTATAAGCAAGAAAACATCTGATATTTAAAAAGGATAAAATTCCTATATGAAACTAAGGAGGACTTAATTTTGAGAGCCTACAGTGAAGACGATATCCGCCGTGCAGTTGAAGAAGTGATTGCTGCAGGAATGGAAAAGTTTCTATACGAATGGCCATTTTCTACAATCTACCCAAGGCAGTCTAGTAGAAATGACTCTGGAAGGCATAATAAGAATCTAGATGAAACTAAGGACGATTTAATTTTGAGAGTCTACAGTGAAGACGATATCCGCCGTGCAGTTGAAGAAGTGATTGCTGCAGGAATGGAAAAGTTTCTATACCAATGGCCATTTTCTACAAAATGCTCAAGGCAGTCTAGTAGAAATGACTCTGGAAGGCATAATAAGAATCTAGATGAAAAATAGTCAAAAGCTCAGCTATCGCAGAGCTTTTGACTATTTTTTTAAAACAATGCTTTTTACATAGGATTTTATAATGGGGGCATTCTATTAAAAGAAATTAGAAAGGAGCGTGTACGATGGCACGTGGGGTAGGTTTCAACCATAAAAATAAAAATCACCCGGGGAATTTCCCAAAAAACTCAGTGATAGAAAATAAAACAACAGAGGCTCAGGAGGACGAAGAATTCCTTGTTGTCCAAGAGGCATTTAAGAATCGAATTGAAGGTCATGATGGAACTGAGTTTAGAGATAAATAATTTGGAAAGCTGTCCAATAGATTAAGTTTTTCGGACAGGCTTTACACTTTTCCTGAAAACCTGTCCGATAAATCAAGGTTATTGGACAGCTTCTGAACTTTTCCCGGAAACCTGTCCAATAAATCAAGTTTGCTGGACAGCTTTTTAACATTTCTTGAAAAGCTGTCCGATAATACTTGGTTTCGAGTAACTACACATTAAATTACAGATTTTTCATATCGAGTCCCTTTAGCCAGTCAACACAAGCAGCTGTATCTTTTGAGAAGATTCGATCCTTCGTTATCGATGGGACCACATTTCTTGCCGCAACATAAAATTTCTTTGTTTTCTCCGCCATTTTTTCAAACCCTTTGAATTCGGCTGCCTGCAGTGCACAAATGAGCTCAATAGCAAGAACATTCGTCGCGTTTTGGATAATTTGATACGCATGTCTTGCCGCAATTGTACCCATGCTGACATGATCTTCTTGGTTAGCAGAAGATGGAATGGAGTCAACACTTGCTGGATGGGCCAAAGTTTTATTTTCGGAAACTAAAGCTGCTGCACAGTATTGCATAATCATCGCACCTGATTGTAGTCCTGGTTCAGGGCTTAAGAACGGCGGCAGATCGTTTAGCTGCGGATTTACGAGTCGCTCTATTCTTCGCTCAGAAATATTAGCAAGCTCTGCAACCGCAATTTTCATAAAGTCCATCGCAAATGCAATAGGCTGTCCATGGAAGTTTCCACCCGAAATAATGCTGTCCCCTTCGTCAAAAACAAGCGGATTATCTGTTGCTGCATTCATTTCGATTTCAAGCTTTTCTTTTACATAGTCAAGCGCCTGCCATGAAGCCCCATGAACTTGCGGGATGCAGCGAATAGAATAGGCGTCTTGAACACGAATTTCTCCCTGCTTCGTTATTAATTGGCTCCCCGATAAGTATTCTCTCATACGTTTTGCTGTCTCAACCTGCTGTTTATATCCTCTAGCTAAATGAATTTTCTCATCAAAAGCATCAATAATTCCGTTCAAGCCTTCCATCGTGACCGCTGCGATTAATTCGCTCTGATAAGCAAGCTTTTCGGCTTCAAGGTAAGCCACGACACCCATGGCTGTCATCGCCTGTGTTCCATTAATTAAAGCCAATCCTTCTTTCGCTTCTAAAGTGAGTGGTTCAAGCCCTACCTCTGAGAGGACCTCATCAGCCGGCCTTCTTTCCCCTTGATAGAATACCTCTCCTTCCCCAACTAATACTAAAGCTAAATGGGAAAGTGGCGCCAGGTCTCCGCTCGCTCCTAATGAGCCTTGCTGGGGTACGACTGGATAGATTTCCTGATTCACAAGTTCCAGCAATCTTTCAATAACAACCGGCCTTGCCCCTGAAAAACCTTTCAATAAAGCATTTGCCCTTAATAAAAGCATCGCTCGGGAAACGGATTCTGGAAATGTTTCTCCAACACCGCAAGCATGAGAACGAATTAAATTTAGCTGCAGATCTTTAACATCCTTCTGATCAATGAGAACATCGCTAAACTTGCCAAAGCCTGTCGTAATTCCATATATGACTCTTTCCTCTTCGACAATTCGTTTCACCGCATCATGACTTTCCTTAACGGCCATCATACTTTCTTTAGATGGCTCAACCTTTTCTTTTTCAAATAAAACTCTTCTAATTTCTTCTAAAGTTAAAGTGTTTCCCGTTAATACTACCATTTTCCATTTCCTCCTCATTACTTTAGCGAGATAAAGAAAAAGGCTGTACTTCAAACAAGCGTTTGAAATACAGCCTTTTTATAAGATATACTCATTAATTTCAAATTTCGAATCATGATCATCATTCCCGCTAAAGTTTTCTGAATATAGTTAATTGTATGTTTGAATAACAATCAATGTCAATAAGAATTTGTAAATTTTTAACAAGTTAGATTGTTAGATTATTAGTGCAGTAAAGTATTTGGGGACATGTCGACAGGTTTCATGACCCAGAAACCAAGTCAGGGACAAGGTTCACGTCCCCTTGTCCCTGTTAATCAAATTTCAACCCTTTTAATGCCTCTGCTAAAGCATTATTCACAGGCTCTTCTTTTTGTTGGTTTTTCAAATACTTTTGGACTGTGCGTTTATCCACTTTACCTTTTGATTCTTTTTGGCGGCGAGCTTGGAAGGCGGATAGTTTTTCACGATATCCACATTTACATACGAAGATTTGTCCTTCTCCTTCTCCACGAAGTTCGAGCTTCTTATGGCATTGTGGACAGCGTGCGTTTGTTACGCGTGAAACATTTTTGCGATGTCCGCATTCACGGTCTTGGCATACGAGCATTTTTCCTTTTTTCCCGTTTACTTCAAGCATTGGTTTTCCGCAGTCTGGACATGATTTTGTGGAAATATTGTCATGCTTGAATTTTTTATTACTTCCTTTAATTTCTGCGACAATTTCTTTAGTGTAGGCCTTCATTTCGCCAATAAACACTTCTTTTTTCAACTTGCCATGAGCAATTTGGTCAAGCTTTTGCTCCCACTCAGCAGTTAATGTAGGTGACTTTAGCTCCTCAGGCACTAAATCCAATAGCTGGCGGCCTTTAGAAGTAATATGAATGTCTTTGCCACGTTTTTCAATTAAGAACGAATTGAATAGCTTGTCGATAATATCAGCACGTGTTGCTACTGTACCTAGTCCGCCAGTTGACTTTAAAGTTTCTGCCAATTGTTTATTTTGCGTGTCCATATATTTCGCAGGATTTTCCATCGCTGATAACAGGGTCGCCTCATTAAAACGTGCAGGCGGATTTGTTTGACCTGATGTTTGGGCGATTAACTTCACCTTTAGTGTATCGCCTTTTTCGATACGAGGTAAAATTTGTTCTTGCAAATCATCAGCTGCCTCATCATCTTCAAAGCGGTTTTCATATACTTCCTTCCAACCGCTTGATAAAATCGTTTTTCCTCTTGCAACGAAGGTCTCGTTTCCAATTTTCGCACGAAGCGTTAACTGCTCATATTCAAAGGCAGGGAATAAGACTGCTAAAAATCGTTTGACAACTAAATCGTAAATTTTGCGTTCTTTATCTGTAAACGCAGAGTAGTTTACATAGCCCTCAGTTGGAATGATGGCATGGTGATCCGATACTTTGCTGTCATCAACAAATGCCTTAGTAGCTTTTATCGGTTTATTTAAAATCTTATTCGCTAATGATCGATATTCTCCCGCTCCACATGCCTTTAAACGCTCTGGAATGGTCCCTACAATGTCTGATGAGATATAACGTGAATCTGTACGTGGATACGTTAAAACTTTATGCTGCTCGTACAGCTTTTGCATAATATTTAACGTTTCCTTAGCCGAATAGCCAAAGATTTTATTCGCATCGCGTTGTAATTCAGTTAAGTCATAAAGACCTGGAGAAAATGATTTCTTTTGTTTTTTTTCAATTTCTGCCACAACAGCGTTTTGATTGCCCAAATTTTTTACAATCATCTCGGTTTTTTCTTTATCGAAGCTGCGGCTATTCCCTTTTGCATCCTGCAAAGTCAGCTTTAAATTATCTGTTGTTTGTGCTTCAATTCCATAATAAGTTTGTGCTTTAAAGTTTTTAATTTCATCCTCACGTGTAGCAATGATGGCCACAGTAGGTGTTTGAACACGACCGCAGTTAAGCTGGGCATTAAATCTTGTTGTTAATGCACGTGTTGCATTCAGCCCAATATACCAGTCCGCTTCTGAACGTGCCACAGCTGACGCATATAAATTTTCATATGCTTTGCCCGGTTTTAAATTAGCAAAGCCGTCTTTAATCGCTTTATCCGTAACAGATGAGATCCATAGCCGTTTAATTGGCTTATTCACCTTTACTTTATCAATAATCCAGCGGGCAACTAACTCTCCCTCTCTCCCTGCATCAGTAGCAATGATTATTTCATTGACATCTTTTCTAATCAACTGACTTTTAACAGCTTGAAACTGTTTTCCTGTCTGCTTAATGACTGTTAATTTCAAGCGCTCAGGCAGCATCGGAAGATCTTCTAAATTCCATGTTTTATATTTCACATCGTAGCTTTCTGGATCAGCAAGTGTGACTAAGTGTCCTAGCGCCCACGTAACGATATATTTATCTCCTTCAAGATAGCCATTTCCTTTTTTATTACACTTCAGCACACGCGCAATATCACGTGCAACAGAAGGTTTTTCAGCAATTACAACACTTTTTGCCATATTTAAAACATCCTTTCAAAATTCCGTATTTTAAATATAGCATACGTGCCTAATGGATTCAGTAATTCAGTACATTCGAATGCAGTATACCTTTCCGCTTTTGACAAGTTATTTGACTAACGCCGCTCTTAAATTAACACCATATTCCAAATAACCTTTTAAGCAGGTCAACATATAAACCCAACCCTCTTTATTATCTAGCAATTGATTGATTACCTCATCATCCTTTTCATTAAATCCTACTTCTTTAACTTCAATAATTGTCCTCGAGTCATCCAACTCGTCTAGTGTAATTGTAACTGTATGCCCGTCTCCCCATTGAAACACTATTTTCTTATTGATTTCGATTTCCTCTACTTCGATAACACCTTGAGCATTATATTCTTCATATCTCAATGTAATCGTCTTGCCTTTTTCCCATCTTTCAGAACTAGATGAGAACCAAAAGTTTCCGATTTTCGCAGGATCAACGAAAGCTTCAAACACTTCATTAGCCGGTTTTAAGATAGTCATTTTCGTAAGGTTGTTCAATCTAAATCCACTCACTTTCAATGCTTATTAAAAATCTTATTTATTTTATCCTACCTTTTTCAGTTTATCTTAAACTCAAGGAACTTTTAAAAATCAAGACTCTGCTCACGATTCTAGACGGGCAATATTATAATTATTTTATCCTTCATTTCCCTCACTTAACAAAAAGAGAAGTTATCCATTAATCATAGAATTCGATTAATGAACAACTTCTCCATATTTTATTATTTCAACACATCTTCTCTTAAAATAAACTGAGCCAATTCTTCCATTTGATCAGAAATCGCTCGATCGCTTTCAAGCGGCGGGCAGATCGCTCTTACTTTTTCTAGGAACTCCCTTGTTGCCGGGGCAAGCTGGCTTTCTGCTTTTTCTAAATAGATGGCCTGTGAAGCGCAAATCATTTCAATCGCTATAACTCTAGCAGAATTGTGAATGATTTCTCTCGCTTGACGTGAACCAATTGTTCCCATGCTGACATGATCTTCTTGGTTAGCTGATGTTGGGATGGAGTCCACGCTTGCTGGATGGGCAAGGACTTTATTTTCAGAAACAAGTGCCGCTGCTGCATATTGAGCAACCATCAAGCCGCATTCTAAGCCCGGATCTGGTGCTAAGAATGGTGATAAGCCGCTTAACTGTGGGTTCACAAGTCTTTCTGTTCTTCGCTCTGAAATATTTGCCCATTCAGCTGCTGCCACCTTCAAGAAATCCATAGAAAGGGCAATTGGCTGACCATGGAAATGGCCACCGGAAATAACTTCTCCGCTTTCTAATACGATTGGATTATCCGTTGTTGAATTCATTTCTGTTTTCAAGCGTTCGTCAACATAATTAAATGCCTGCCATGATGCGCCATGAACCTGTGGAATACAGCGGATTGAGTAAGCATCTTGAATACGAATTTCTCCTTGGCGAGTGATGCGCTCACTGCCTTCAAGCCACTTTCTCATCCGTGAAGCAACAAATTCAAGCTCCGGATGTGGGCGAACAGCTAATAATTCACTATCAAAAGCGGAAATCACACCTTGAAGAGCTTCCATTGTTAAACATGCCGCCATATCAGCAGCTAAGCCAACTCTTTCGGCTTCGTTAAGCGCAACGACTCCAACTCCTGACATACATTGTGTTCCATTAATGAGTGCTAATCCTTCTTTCGCTTGTAAAGTAACCGCTTTTAATCCGGCTCTTTCTAATGCTTCCCCACCTGGAAGAATTTCTCCTTTGTATTCTGCTTTCCCTTCGCCGACTAACACGATCGCGATATGTGAAAGCGGGGCTAAATCTCCGCTTGCCCCAACAGATCCTTTGCTCGGAACAACAGGATGTACTCCTTCATTAATCATATCAACAAGCAGTTGAAGAGTTTCTTCTCTAATACCCGAAAATCCTCTAGATAATGCATTTGCCCGCAATACCATCATCGCTCTCACAACAGGTATAGGAAGCGGGTCACCAACACCAACAGCATCTGCTCTCAATAAATTTAATTGCAGTTTCTCAATATCGTCTTTCTCGATTTCTATATCACTAAGCTTTCCGAAGCCAGTATTGACTCCGTAAACGATTTTTCCATCATTAATTTGTTTTTCAATTCGATTTCGGCTAGCTTGAACCTTTAATCGATTCTCTGCCGGAATTGATACTGTCGCTTTTCTATCAACCACTTTTTGTACTTTATGACGATCTAATGAAAAACCATCTAATTCTACTAAATCTAAATCTACTACACTGTTGCTCATAAGTTGTCCACTCCTCTTTTTAAATATACCTAAAATTCAGACTCTGGGAATTATTATAAAACTAATGCGGCAATTACGCCAAAGATATTTCAGTGCTTATTCAAATCAATCTTACATTCTTCTAACGGAATTACTTTTGTTCTTTTGATAAATTTATAGCCAAGCCATAACAAAAGGAATATCGGAATGCCAAGATAGGAGGCGATGACGTTTATCCAATCGATATGT
Organism: Cytobacillus depressus; assembly: GCF_008923245.1. Lineage (GTDB taxonomy): Bacteria > Bacillota > Bacilli > Bacillales > Cytobacillaceae > Cytobacillus > Cytobacillus depressus. The sequence goes on along the minus strand of NZ_WBOS01000004.1, from coordinate 87,137 downwards.
CCGCTAATAAAACCTTGATAGTTTTGTCCAACCAAAATGAAGCTGCAAAGTACAACGGCAAATATCGGTCCAAATGGGTACCATTTTGCACGATAAGGAAGGTCTTTAAGCGAATAACCTTGTTTAACATATGCTTTCCTAAATCGATAATGACTTATGGCAATACCGAGCCAAAAAATAAATGTCGTAACTCCCACCGAATTCATCAACCAAATATACACTGTTCCATCTCCAAAAATGGAAGCTAAAAAAGCAAGCATTCCAATCAATGTTGTAGCGAGAAGTGCAACAACGGGAACGCCTCGTTTGTTTACCGTAGCCAAGAAACGTGGAGCCTGTCCCTCCTTAGCCATGGCATACATGATTCTGCTTGTCACGTATAAGCATCCATTACCAGCGGACAATACAGACGTTAATATAACTGCATTCATAAGTGAAGCTGCAAATGCGAGCCCTGCTTTCTCAAACACGATGGTAAACGGGCTGTTTATGACTGCATCACTTTGAAGTTTTTCATTCGTGTAAGGAATGAGAAACGCGATAACCAGTATCGCCAGTATATAAAACAGTAGAATCCGCCAGAAAACGCTACGAATCGCACGCGGGATTGTTTTTGTGGGGTTTTCGCTTTCTCCAGCTGCGACACCAATACTCTCTGTTCCAGAGAAGGAGAATCCCGCAACTAAAAATATGCTAACCGTCCCAAGAAATCCTCCGACAAACGGCGCTTCACCAATAGTAAAGTTTTCAAATCCAGCAGGCTCTCCATTCATGATTCCAAAAATCATCAATATTCCGACAGCAATGAAAATCACAATGGTTGCTACTTTAATAAATGAAAACCAATACTCCCCTTCGCCAAATCCCTTAACTGATAAAAAATTTAATAAGAAAAGGAATGCTAAAAACAACCCGCTCCATAATAATGACGAACTCTCGGGAAACCAGAACTTCATAATCAGTGCGGAGGCAGCTAGTTCCGCTGCGAGCGTCATCGCCCATGAGAACCAATAGTTCCAGCCAAACGCAAATCCAAGTGCGGGATCAATAAAACGTGTTGCATATGTACTAATTGATCCGCTTGTCGGCATGAATGAGGCCAGTTCTCCAAGACTTGTCATAATAAAATAGACCATGATGCCAATAACGCCATAAGCGAGTAACACACCGCCCGGGCCTGCTGTATGAATGGCTGGACCAGTTCCAAGAAAAACCCCCGTACCGATTGTACCCCCAAGCGCAATCATCGTAACATGGCGTGGTTTTAACCTTTGTTGTAAATGATGTGATGACTCGTTTTGCTCCATTTCTGGTTGTAACTGTGACTTTGGAATTCCCAAACTAACACCCCTTTAGTCGTTACTTACGATGCAAATAGCGCCCCTCTTTATTTGAAAATAGCTGTTTACCACCATCATCTGACTTTTCCAAACGATGGCAGTAAACATACTTTTATGTTTGTTCAGGACGTAGGATCTCCTTCTCATTAACACATGTCACTAATGGCCTTTTCATGTTTATTTTCATTATGCCTCTTTATGATTTTTATACCATTGTTCAATTAATGCAGCTGTTAGTCGGCCCGTATTAACTAAGTTTTCAATACTAATGCATTCTCTAAAGGAATGGATATTTTGAAAGCCTAATCCTAGCGTTAAGCAAGTAAGACCATTTTCATTCAGCACATTTGTGTCTGCTCCGCCAAGTGTTTCTGTTAAATATGGCTTTACATGAATATTTCTTGCTGCTTCTTCTACATTTCTTACGAGAATATCGTTTTCTGGGATATCAAATCCACTGTATTTCTTCTCAAGTTTCACATGTACTTTTCCGCCTTTTTTCTCAGCGGCTTGTTTCATAGCTTCTGCCATATGCTCAAGCTGCTGATCCAGCTTTTCCTTTGAAAAACTGCGAACTTCCCCAGCCACTGTCACACTTCCAGGAATGATGGATGTCAGTTCCCCGCCTTTAATAATACCGATATTAGCTAGCGTCTCTTCATCAATGGTGCCTAGCTTCATATTTGTTAAACCTTCTGCAGCGATTAGAAATGCGCTATTTCCCTCTTCTGCATTTAGTGCAATATGGGCTGCATTTCCTTCTACTTCCATCCAAATCCTTGAACTGTATGGACCTTTAAGAATAATCTGGCCGACATCTCCACTACTGTCGAAAATATAACCGGTTTTACTTTTCGCTTTCGAGTAATCCATGTAACTGGCACCCACTAATCCTGGCTGCTCATTAACAGTTAGGATGAACTCAATTGGACCATGTGGAATTCCACCTTCATTAATGGCTCTCATTGCTTCCAAATATGCAGCTAAAGCCGCACGATCGTCAGCTCCTAAAATCGTTGTTCCATCAGAATGGATCACACCATCTTTAATAACAGGCTTTAGCCCTTCTGTCGGCAGGACTGTATCCATATGCGTTGAGAAGAATAATGGCGGAATGGACGGGTCAGTCCCTTCATGCCAGGCAACTAAGTTCCCTACTTCCCCATCAAAATTTTTGTGGGCCTCATCAAATTCTAGTGTAAAGCCAAGCTCTGGCAATGCTTTTACTAAATAATCAGCGACAAGCTGTTCCTTCGTGCTTGGGCCATTAATTTTTGCTAACTCAAGAAATAGTTCCTGTAATCGTTCGGCATTTACAAATTCTGCAGCATTAGATGCATGCTTTGTTGTCATTTATGAACCCTCCCAATAGTATGGATTTCCTTTGGTGCTCGAGCTAAACGAGCGCTATGAATCTCTTCCCCTAGCGGCTAACGACGACTTCTCCTTTTTTAATGACCGTTTGAACGATATTTGTTCCTAGCTCGTAAGCGATATGCTTATAGGTTGGGACATCCCAAATTTGCAAGTCTGCTAGTTTTCCTTCTTGAATCACACCGCGGTCATCTAAATCAAGTGCCTTCGCCCCGCCATATGTAGCAGCTTTGATTGCCTCTTCAACTGAGAATTTATATAGTCTACATGCAAGATTAATGACAAACTGCATGGACTCTGTATAACAAGCTGGACAGAGGTCAGTCGCAAGCGCGATTTCCATTCCTTTGTCTAGCATTTGGCGTGCATCGAAAGGCTGTTTATGACCAACAGCAAAATCTAAAGCCGGCATGAGTACACCCGTTACTTTTGCTTCAGCTAGCTTTTCCACGACTTCTTCAGGTGTATAATTTAAATGGTCAATCGAAACCATTTTCATTTCTGCCGCTAAATCAGAACCGCCGATATAGGAATAGGCATCCGCATGAATCTTCGGCTTCATTCCATACTTTAATCCTGCTTTGAGGATTAATTCAGATTCCTCAGCTGTAAAGTAACCTTCATCACACCAAACATCACAGAATTCCGCGAGTCCCTGTTCTCCGACTTTAGGAATCATCTCGTTGATGATGACATCCAGATACTCACTTTTAGTTAAATTTTCTGGAAAACCATGCGCTCCTAAAAAGGTATTTAACACATCAAGTGGTGTTTCATTGTCCAGCCTTCTGCCCACTTCCAAAATTTTGATCTCACTATCTGTCGTCAGTCCGTAGCCGCTTTTGCTTTCAATTGTTGTGATTCCGTGCTCAAGCATTGTCATGACACGTTTTTTGGATTGCTGGAATAATTCCTCTTCTGGTTCGTTGCGTGTGAGTTCGACTGTTCTGCTTGGGCCTGTTGTAATGCTAAGTTGTTGAAGTTTTTCTGGTTTTCCAGTTAGTTTAGCAGCATATTCCTCCACCCGTGTTCCGTAGAAAACTAAATGAGTATGTGAGTCAACAAAGCCAGGAGCGACCACCTTACCTTTGGCATCGATCATAGAGGACTTTTCCAGATCGAAATTGCTTTTTACCTCTGCCTCTGTTCCAACTCCAACAATTTTTTCATCCTTAATCGCAATCCATGCATCAGTCAGGATACCAATTTCCTCCATACCCTCACCGATACATGTAATAACCTCTGATGCATTGCTGATCACTAAGTCTACTTTTAACTTGACCTTCGTTTCAGACACGTTGCAAAACCTCCTTAAAGTCTATCAAGCTGTTAATTTGGCCTACTTCTTTAAAAGAACGGGGGCTCAAAAGGGTTAACCCTATGAGCCACCTAATCATTTAACCATTTATTAAGCCTTCACATCTTCTTTCTCTAAATCCTTTGGCCCAAATGTTGCTTTTGGAGACCACCATAATGGGATTTTAATGCTTTCCTTCGTTAACTTCCCTTTTCCATTTGCGACATCTTGAGCGATTTCATAGCCAGCCTGTGCGTGGCGAACAACCCCGATTCCAGAGTCAACTGTCATTGCTACTTCAAGTCTCATATCAGATTCATCTGTACCATCCGCGATCATTGTCACTCCTGTGTGAACAGCTTCACCCATTGAGTAGTTCGCTTGAAGTGCGATTAAGTCACACATTCCAACTGCATTCAATAGACCGTTCAATACCGGCCAGTCAGAAATTAAATCAGAGCCATCCTTCATGTTTTCAGACTCAAATGTTGGGTTTACAATCGAACCAGAGTCTAAGTTGTCACGAGAGAACGCAACTGGACCAGAAAGCTCACCGCGGCGAATCATGTCATTCACTTCTAATGCAAATGCTTTACGCTGTCCGAAGCCCATATAGCAAATACGAGCTGGAAGTGCTTCGATCGGAATATGTTTCATCGCAAGCTTGATCCAGCGAGTGACTAGATAATCATCTGAGAATTTCTCTAAAATCATTTCATCAATTTTTCTTAAATCTTCTGGATCACCAGATAGACAGATCCAACGGAAAGGTCCACGGCCTTCGCAGAATAACGGACGAATGTATTCCGCCACGAAGCCTGGAAGACGCTTCGCTTCCTTCGGATCAAAGCCCGCATCGACACATTCTTTACGGTGACTTGTACCATATTCAAAGGAATGAACACCTAAGTCCATAAATTTAATTAATGCTTTCAATTCACGAATCATCGTTTCGCGTGCTTTTTCTAAGTAAAGAGTTCGATCTGTATCACGAAGATTTTCTGCTTCCTCAACAGTGTAGCCAGCCGGTAAGTAAGAAATTGGGTCGTGACCTGGTGTCATAGAAGTCGAAATGTCTGGCAACCAGCCTTTTTCAAGAACTTCTTCAAAAATATCAGCCGCGTTACCAACGACAGCAATACCTAGTGGTTTCCCTTCTGCAGCCGCTTGCTTCGCCATAGCAATCGCATCATCCAATGAATCTGCTAAAACATCAATAAACTTCTTTTCAATACGGCGATTAATGATTTCAACATTTGAGTCACATAGAATCGCAACTCCGCCATGCATCGTCATCGCTCGCGTTTGGTTTCCACCCATACCGCCAGCACCAGCTGTTAGAAGGATCTTTCCAACAAGAGAGTCATTGTAATGAAGACGTGCGATCGCTGATAAAGTTTCGAAAGTACCTTGGATTACGCCTTGTGTACCGATATATTCCCAAGGAGCAGCTGTATAGTTCGCATACATCGTTAAGTTTTTGTCTTGTAAATCATAGAATGTTGGCCAATCCGCTTTCATAATGTTTGTTGTTGCCATTACTACAGTTGGTGCATATTTATGTGTTTTGAATACCGCAACTGGCATTCCAGATTGAACAACTAATGTTTCATCATCCTCTAACTCCTTCAGAGATTTAACAATTGCATGGTAGGATTCCCAGTTACGAGCTGCTTTTCCGATTCCTCCGTAGATTACTAGCTCCTCTGGTTTTTCAGCATTTTCCATATTATTTTCAAGCATCCGCAGAATAGATTCTTGTCTCCACCCTTTACAGCGTAGCTCTGGACCTCTTTGTGCTTTAACGGAATATAAAATTTCTGGTTTAGACATGTGTGTTTCCTCCCTGAATGTTTGGTTTAAATTTCTTAACTTAATACTGTTGCAAGTAATGTGCCAAATTAGTTGGAAAAGATATAATTTTCAATAAAGGCTTAGAAAATAGTAGTTTTTCCGCTCGTTTAACACGAAAACCCTATCCATTTCATTCCTTTTTCTTACATTTTAATTTCAAAACAAGTAATCTATCGCAGATGAATTTTGCAGATTTTTGTTTAAACTTGTAAAATTAGCTTTATAACCTTGAAAACGATTTCATTTTTTGTATGCAGATGAAATTTGCATGCAGATTTATAAGCAGCAAGAAAATCTTCGCAAATAAAAACATCGACCTTGGACCGGCCGATATTTTTGTCTTATAAAACTTTGCTTAAAAAAGCTTTCGTTCTTTCGTGCTGTGGGTTTTCAAAGATTTCTTTCGGTGCATTTTCTTCCACAATGACACCGCCATCCATAAATAAAACACGATCACCCACTTCTCTGGCAAATCCCATTTCATGTGTGACAACAACCATTGTCATCCCTTCTTTAGCCAATTGCTTCATAACCTCAAGCACCTCTCCAACCATTTCTGGATCCAATGCAGAGGTCGGCTCATCAAAAAGCATGATTTTTGGTTTCATCGCTAAGGCTCTCGCAATCGCCACGCGCTGCTTTTGCCCGCCTGATAAGGAATCTGGATACACATTTTCCTTCTCTTCCAGCCCTACTTTTCGCAGCAGTTCAAGACCGGTAGCCTTTGCTTCTGCCGATGAAATATTTCTAACTTTCATTGGAGCGAGCATAATATTTTCAATAACCGTCTTATGAGGAAATAAATTAAATTGCTGAAAAACCATTCCCACTTCGGTTCTTACTTTATTAATATCCGTTTTTTTATCAGTTATATCGACGCCCTCAATTGTAATTTGCCCGCCTGTAATTGATTCAAGCAAATTTATGCATCTTAAGAAAGTTGATTTGCCTGATCCTGATGGGCCAATAACTACGACAACCTCTTGAGGCTGAATATCGGCATTTATGTCCTTTAACACTTCATTTTGACCGAATGTTTTCTTTAAGTTTTTTACTTGAATCATTCCGTAGTCAACCTTCTTTCCAGTTTATTTAATAAGAAGCCAAGCGTCGTTGTTAACACAAGATAGATAAGCGCTGCTGCAAGGTACGGCTCCCATACGCGTAAAGTGGAGCTAGCTAAGGCACGACCGTAATACATAAGTTCCGGAGTCGCTACGATGGCTGCCAGAGAGGATTCTTTAATAAGGACAACAAACTCATTCCCAAGAGGAGGGATCATTCGTTTAAAAGCTTGCGGCAAAATAACATGAGTCATTGCTTGTACATGATTCATACCGAGAGAACGGGCTGCTTCCATTTGCCCCTTATCAATAGACTGAATGCCTGCACGAAAAATTTCAGCGATATAGGCACCTGCAATTAAAGATAGAGCAATAATACTAGCTGCAATCCCATTCGTTTTTCCAATAAACATTGGGACAACACCAAAATGGATTAATAAGATTTGTACAAACAAAGGAGTTCCTCTGAAAAAAATAACATAGCAATTAAAAATAAAGGCGATCGGCTTATTTTTTGTCATTTTCCCAAGACCGATAAATAAACCGAGGATGGTTCCAAATATAATTCCTACAATGGACAAGCCAATGGTTAATAACGTTCCCTCTACAAAGAAAGGAATATATTCTACTATGATGTCAAACCTAAAATCCATAACCCTTCCCCCTTATGTAAATCAAAATTGCGTAACGAATCATTTTGTTACGCAATTTTGATTGAATGATTTTATCCCGCATTAACTGGCAGTAAGACTCCCACCTCAAAACTTTAGTATATCTTAGAAGTTAGGTGGGAGATCAACTGCCAGTAAAAGCCCGATTGGTTCAACTAACACTCGTGGGGGATAAAAGCCCCCCCACTGAGTGAAGTTGAACCTTATTTTTGCTCAGCTAAAATCGTCTCTGTATCTGGTTCAACACCAAACCATTTTTTTGTAAATTTCTGTATATGTTCCATTTTTCAAAACTTCCGTCACAGCTACATCAAAGTCCGCCTTTAGATCACTACCTTTTGGAAACATAAGGCCGTAAAATTCATTTTCAAAGCCCTCTTTATCACTAATAACAGAGAGATTTTCATTTGGATTATTTTGAGCATATACCTGAACGACAGCATTGTCGGCAACAACCGCATCTGCTCCGCCACTCGTCATCTCTAAAATAGCTAGATTATTATTATCAAATTTTTTGATATTTTTATTGTTTTCCCCAAGAATTTTCTCAACAGCTACTTGCCCTGTTGTCCCACCAAGAACGGCGACCACTTTATCATTTTTTAAATCTGCCGCGCTCTTTATATCACTGCCTTGAGGAACAAGAATTTCATTTGTCGATAAATAGTATGGAACGGAAAAATCATATGTTTTTAAACGTTTGTCGTTGATCGTAATCGCACAAATACCCATATCTGCAAGCTTGTCCTTTACTTCGACGAATAGGGGATCCCAGCCGACATTGACCATTTCAATTTCATAGCCAGCTTCTTTTGCAACGGCATTCATAAAGTCAACGTCAAACCCTGTCATTACACCTTTATCTAAAAAGACAAATGGTGCATAGTTAGCCTCTGTGGCTACCCTAAGTTTCTTCTTTCCTTCGCCAGAAGTTGTACTATCGGATGTCTTTTGGCTCGTTCCACAAGCTGATAGAATAAGTGAGAAAATCATTACTATAGCAAAAATTGTAAACCTTTTCATTTTTCGTGCCCCCCTTGGAATTAAAAATTTTTTTCTTTAAATAAACCTACCCATTTGCACGCATGATTCCGTTAGGTCTTAGGAACTATTTTTCCAGCTTACAATAAACGATTTGGAATATGATCAATCCCTTCTCTGTAATATTTTTATTATCAAATAATCTTCTGCAAGGATTGTGCCAAAATAACTAATTTGCTTAATCCCTCCGTTATTAGGGCATCTTAAGTCTTGTTCACCCTAAATATTCCCTATTTTCGCCAAATTCAGTAAATTATCCCGCAGATACTTTTTGCTGCTTTTATGCTCCCAGGAAATTAATTTGGTCTAAATCCTTTATTTTGCTATCCATTAATCATGCAGATTACTTTTGCATTAGAAAAATAAAAAACCGACTACCTTTATAATATTTTGTAGATTATGAAAGATAATTGCTGAAAAATGTGAATCTGCGCCATTATTGGCTAACTCTCCATCCTTGCAGATGTTTTTTGCATTCTGAACAATATCTACTTACTAAAAATCCACATAAAAATAGAAATAGCCCACTTCTCCACTCAAGAGAAAAGTAGGCTATTTATTAAAAATCACATATGAGTTCGAAATTGCCCGACACACGTTTAGGCACTTTCTTTGAGTTTATAAGTAAAAGAACAATTATTATCCACCGAGATAGGCCTTTTGGATAACATCCTGCTCTAATAAATTTCGTGCTTCATCATGATATTTAATTTGTCCATTTTCTATAACATATGCCCTATCAGCAACAGATAATGCCTTTTTTGCATTTTGTTCAACTAATAAAATTGTTAGTCCTTGACCTTTAATTTTCTTAATGGTTTCATAAATATCTTTTACAACGATCGGTGCTAACCCCATTGACGGTTCATCAAGCATTAAAACTTTTGGTTTACCCATTAATGCTCTGCCTATCGCCAACATTTGTTGTTCACCACCACTCATTGTACCACCTAATTGTCTTTTTCTCTCTTCAAGTCTAGGAAATAATTCAAATATCTCTTCTAATTCTTTTGCTTTTATATTGTTAGTAACGTTTCTTGTATATGCCCCTAACAGTAGGTTTTCCAAAACAGTTAATTTAGGAAAAATCCTTCGACCTTCTGGAACCATTACTATTCCTTTTTTTACAATTTGATCCGGACTTAATTTATTTATTTCATCACCATTAAAAAGTATTGAACCTGAGAATTTTATTAATCCGGAAATCGCATTTAAACTTGAAGATTTTCCAGCACCATTAGATCCCATTAATGTTACTATTTCTCCTTTATTTAACTCTAAATTGAGATCTTTCACTGCGTGAATTTGATTATAAAAAACATTCAGATTTTTTATCGTGAGCAATTAAATCACTTCCTCTTCTTCACTTCCAATGTAGGCATTTACTACAGCGCTATCAGAAGTAACTTTTTCAGGAGAACCATCAGCAATCTTCTCACCGTGATTTAATACAGCCATATTATCACACAATACTACTAGCATAGGGACATTATGTTCGATAATAATCACTGTTGTCCCATTGTCACGTATTCTTTTTACCAAAAAATTAATTTCTTCTACCTCAGTATCATTCATTCCCGCACATGGTTCATCTAATAATATAAGTTTTGGATCAGATACAAGTGCGCGGGCTATCTCTACCTTACGCTGATTTCCATAAGATAAATTACCTGCATTTAAATCCATATACTTTTCTAAACCGACCTCCATTAATGTTTGTTTAACCTTTTCTTCAACAAATTTCTCTTCTTTCTGTTGAGATTTACTATTCATTATAGCGGAAATTAAACCCGACTTTGTTTTTCGAAACATTCCTATCTTTACATTTTCTGCAACAGTCTCATTACCTAATAACCTTATATTTTGGAATGTCCTTGAAACTCCTAATCTTGCTATTTGAAATGGTTTTAACTTTTGAATCATAGTATCTTCTAATACTATTTCTCCATTATTAGGACTATAAATTCCTGTTAACATATTAAAAAATGTTGTTTTACCTGCACCATTTGGTCCAATCAAACCAAAAATTTCACCTTTTTGTACCTTCAGGCTTACATTGTTTACAGCTGTTAATCCACCAAAAAATTTTGAAACATTTTTAACTTCCAACATTCTGATCACCACTTTTCACAGCCGGATTTATTTTTTTTGTTTTTATATTTTTAATATCTATCAAGCCTTTAGGACTATATCTCATAACTAAAACCATAAGCAATCCATAAAGTATCATTTTATAATTATCTAAATAATTTAAGTTCAACAAATTTCCTACATCAAAAATATGAAATAGTTCCGGTATTGTGTACAAAAGTGTCACACCTAATAAAGTTCCCCTTATACTGCCTAAACCACCTATAACGATCATACTTAAGATAGTTGCTGAAGTTGTAAATGTAAAAGAGTCAGCGTTTACAAAATAAATTTTATGAGCAAATAAGGCACCTGCAACTCCCGCAAAGGCTGCTCCGATTGCAAAGGCTAACACTTTATAATACATGGTATTGATTCCCATCGATTGAGCTACAGTTTCATCTTCTCTTATAGTCACCCAAGCTCTTCCGATTCTAGATCGTGTTATTTTTCTCATAATATAGATGGCTGCGATTAATGCAAGAACAACAAAAAGGAGATATCCTACATTCTCTACCTCTATCCCAAAAAAGAGGGGGGCAGGTATTGAATTTATTCCATATGCCCCTCCTGTTAGTTGGGAATTATTAAAAAAGGAGTGTGCAACAAGTCCCAAGCCCAATGTTGTGATTGCAAGAAAATCATCCCTTAAACGCAAACTAGGCAGTCCTAAAAGTGCACCTAATAAGAAGGTTACTACAACAGCAATTAGCATGGATATCCAAACATTTACACCATAATTAGCAGATAATATGGCTGATGTGTAAGCGCCAATTCCATAGAATGCAGCGTGTCCCAAAGAAACTTGTCCTGCAAACCCAGTTGTCAAATTCAATCCTAGGCCTAATAGAATGTTAATCACTAAAAATATTAAAATATCTATATAATATGGGTTAATGAAATCCAACAATGATATCACCTACACTTTTTCTATATTCTTTCCGAATAATCCTGAAGGTTTTATTAGTAAAATAGCAACCAGCAATATAAAAGCGATGGCATTCGTATCAATAGGCATGCCTTCTAAATATCCAGTACTTAATGCTTCTGCTATTCCCAATATTAATCCACCTAAGACTGTTCCAGGGATTGAACCTAAACCACCTAGCACAACAACACAGAAAGCTTTTAATCCGGGAATATCTCCCATAGCTGGGGATAATGAATTATAATTTAACGCTGTTATTATGCCGGCTAAAGCGGCCAGCATAGAACCAAGTAGAAAAGTAACCATGACAATTCTATTAACATTTATCCCCATTAACGCAGCTGCCTTTCGATCCTGGGAAACTGCTTGAATAGCTATACCCATTTTTGTGAAATTCAAGAACAGGTAAAGCACAGCTAAAACAATAAGACCGATGATGATCATATAAAGTTTAATATTCGTTAATGATGCAATCCCAAAAATATCAATACTGTGTACCTTAATATTCGTTTTTGGGAAGGCATGAGAATCAGAAGTAAAAATGATTTGAAACAAATTTTGAAGTAATATTGCTATTCCTACACCACTTATTAGAACCGTGATTGGATGGACATCTTTAAGAGGTCTATAAGCATACTTTTCAATCCCTACACCAACCAGTCCGGAAATTACTAAGGCAAATATCAAAGCGGGTATAAATGAAAGATTTAGATATAATATTCCTACCATAGCTGAGAAGGCTCCGACCATATATATAACACCGTGGGCAAAGTGCAATACTTTTAAAACTCCGTATACCATTGTTAGCCCAAGCGCTATTAATACATATACAAAACCTAATGCTATCCCATTAATCAACTGTTCAACTATCAAGCCATTCCACCCCTTTACCGTTTAAAAGGAAAACAAGGGATACAATAATATATTGAATCCCTTCTATTTCCATTTATTAAATTAATATGTCTTTGAATGTAGATATTTAAATTCTCCATTTTCAACTTTCATGAATACGATTGGCTTAACGACTTCATGATTTTCATCAATTGTGATACTACCGGAGGTCCCTTCTAAATCTTTAGTTGAATTAATTGCTTTAGCAATGTCCTCTCTATCAGTACTTGAACGCTCAATTGCATCCTTTATCGCTAAAACCGCATCATAGCTCTGAGAAGCTGTAATGCTTAATTCGGTATTGAATTTTTCCTTATAGGCTTTAACAAAGTTTTGAACAATTTCTCTCTCATCTGCTTTATAGAATGAAGTAGATATAACTGTTCCTTCAGCATGCTCACCTGCTAATTCAAGATATTTTGGTGCATCCAAACCATCAATACCGATTATTCTAGACTCTAGCCCCATTTGTCTTGCTTGGCTTACGATGGAGGCGCCTTCATTGTAGTAGGCTACAACAAATAAAGCATCAGGTTTTTTTTCCTTTACTGCGGATAAAGCTGAATTAAAATCAGTGTCCCCCATATTAAATGATTTACTTACTAAAACATTTCCACCTAGTTCACTTATTTCTTTCTCAAGAGCGACCTGGCTTTCGATACCATAATCAATATTCATATATACAATAGCAAAGGTTTTTAATTCCTCATCATTAACAGCATAATCCGCAAGAGCTTTTGCTTGTACATCGGATGTATAGATCATTCTAGAAACATAGTCACCGCCCTTTGTGGCTTCTGGGTGTTTCGCATAGGAAACAATCATTGGTACACCTGCTTTTTGAACCAAGGATGCCGCTGCTAAAGTTGGACCCGAATAAGCTCCGCTTATAACGGCAGCTACCTTATCACTGTTCATTAATTTTTGAACCCCTTTTGCAGCTTCTTGCGGCTTACCTTGGTCGTCAACTGAAATTATTTCTACCTTTTGTCCATTAATTCCACCATTTTCATTAATTTGATCAACAGCTAATTGTGAAGCATTTAAACTGATTTGCCCGTCAGTTGATGTCGGCCCTGTCAATGGTCCAAACCAACCAATTTTTATTGCATCTTGGTTATTCTTTTTTGAATCCTTAGAGCCTTCCTTTCCTTCTGATTTTTCCGCACTACAAGCTGTTAATATCAAAGAAAAGACTAATAATAATAGAAAGAGCATTTTTTTCATGAAATATCACCCCGGATCATTTTTTGAGTTATCATTTAATATCTTTGCAAAAACCGTGCCAAGGTGACCCTTTATTCTAAAAATTCAAATTAATGCGGATGTCCTAGTCATTTGCAGACGAAATACTCCATAATTTCTAGAAAATATAACACTTTATAGTGCAGATGTATTTTGCTTTTTTAATATAAGAAAGTACGTTTTATGATAATCCATTCAATTAGAAGCATTCATAATATGCAGATAGGTTTGGCGGACTTTTTGTAGTTGTACTGTAAATGGTTAACTTAATTTTTCTAACAAATAAGCAAACACTGTTAATATCAAGTATTCCGCCTAAATATATAAACCTTTTTTCTTGATGCAGATAAATTCTGCTATCTACAGAATCTTACAAAAAAAGCCTTTTCCATCAAAAAACAGCCCGCTTCTCCATCTAAGGGAATAGCAGGCTGTTTACTATTTAGATAAGTGTTGGTAGGGGTGCCTAGTGATGATTATGCTTTAACTTCTTCCTTCTCCAAATCCTTCGGTCCGAATGTTGCTTTTGGAGACCACCATAATGGGATTTGGATACTTTCCTTCGTTAATTTTCCTTTTCCGTTCGCAACATCTTGAGCGATTTCATAGCCAGCCTGTGCGTGGCGGACAACCCCGATTCCAGAGTCAACTGTCATCGCTACTTCTAGTCTCATGTCAGATTCAGCTGTTCCATCTGCGATCATTGTTACGCCTGTATGAACGGCTTCACCCATTGAATAGTTCGCTTGAAGTGCGATTAGGTCACACATACCCACTGCATTCAATAGACCGTTCAATACCGGCCAGTCAGAAATTAAATCAGAGCCATCCTTCATGTTTTCAGACTCAAATGTTGGGTTTACAATCGAACCAGAGTCTAAGTTGTCACGAGAGAACGCAACTGGACCAGAAAGCTCACCGCGGCGAATCATGTCATTCACTTCTAATGCAAATGCTTTACGCTGACCGAAGCCCATATAGCAAATACGAGCAGGAAGTGCTTCAATCGGAATATGCTTCATTGCAAGCTTAATCCAGCGAGTGACTAGATAATCATCTGCAAATTTCTCTAAAATCATTTCATCAATTTTTCTTAAATCTTCTGGGTCACCAGATAAGCAGATCCAGCGGAAAGGTCCACGGCCTTCGCAGAATAGCGGACGAAGATATTCAGCTACGAAACCTGGAAGACGCTTCGCTTCCTTCTCATCAAATCCAGCGTCGATACACTCTTTACGATGGCTTGTCCCATATTCAAATGAATGAACACCTAAGTCCATAAATTTGATTAGCGCTTTTAATTCACGGATCATTGTTTCACGTGCTTTTTCTAAGTATAAAGCACGATCAGTATCACGTAGTTTTTCTGCCTCTTCTACTGTGTAGCCAGCAGGTAAGTAAGAAATTGGATCGTGACCTGGTGTCATAGATGTTGTAATATCTGGCAGCCAGCCTTTTTCAAGAACTTCTTCAAAGATATCTGCGGCGTTACCAACGACAGCAATGCCTAGTGGTTTGCCTTCTGCTGCAGCTTGCTTCGCCATAGCAATGGCATCATCCAATGAATCTGCTAAAACATCAATAAATTTCTTTTCAATACGGCGATTAATGATCTCAACATTCGAGTCACATAGAATCGCTACCCCGCCATGCATCGTCATTGCTCTCGTTTGGTTTCCGCCCATTCCGCCAGCACCAGCTGTTAAAAGGATTTTTCCAACAAGAGAGTCATTGTAATGAAGACGTGCAATTGCTGATAATGTTTCAAATGTACCTTGGATAACCCCTTGTGTACCTATGTATTCCCAAGGTGCCGCTGTATAGTTCGCATACATCGTTAAGTTTTTATCTTGTAGATCATAGAATGTCGGCCAATCGGCTTTCATGATGTTTGTTGTTGCCATAACAACCGTTGGCGCATATTTATGTGTTTTGAATACCGCAACAGGCATCCCAGATTGTACAACTAATGTTTCATCATCTTCAAGCTCTTTCAAAGATTTAACAATAGCATGGTAGGATTCCCAGTTACGGGCAGCTTTACCGATTCCTCCGTAGATAACTAGCTCTTCTGGCTTTTCAGCGTTTTCCATATTATTTTCTAGCATTCTTAGAATAGATTCTTGTCTCCACCCTTTACAGCGAAGCTCTGGACCTCTTTGTGCTTTAACGGAATATAGGATTTCTGGTTTTGTCATGTGTGGTTCCTCCTACAATAATTAATTACTTAAACTCATTAATAGATAATGCAAGGAGTGTGCCAAGTTTAATTGAATCATGGAAATTCCACTAAAAACAAAATAAAAAACGTGTAAGATCAAGCTTTACGGCAATTAAAATCACGTTTTGGTAAATGGAATGATCACTTTTTAAAATAATTTTCCGATCGGTAACGCAGACAGATTTTGCACCTTTTAATAAGACTTCGAATCATAAGACTATCAATAGTCATCCCATTCAAATAACATGAATGCAGATAAATACTGCATGCAGACTATTTTAAAAATTATCAATTAATGTTATATTCAAAATAACATCTGTTTTTAAGTCAGGAGGGAAAGATTTGTTTGCAGCATCACTTGGTTCATTACTGAAAGGTCAGGCAGATGGAGTCGTTATACTCAATGAGTCTTACGAAGTTATTTGGCAGGATCTTAGTGAAATTAGTACATTTGAAGTGGAAGCAGGCACACATATTTCGAAGTTTATTCCTTGTGAAGATGTTCGATTTATTGATGATGAATCTTTTACAATTTCACTGAATCAAAGGAAGTATTCCGTTAAGGTTAAGTTGTTTTCAGCCGATCAACCTTATATTATTCTTTGTATTGAGGATATTTCTGACTTGTTAAAAAATCCGCAAATGCGCTTATATTGCTTAGAAAAAATTATCGAATCCCTCGGTGAAGGGATAATGATGAGTAACCAAGATGGGGAAATCATTTTATACAATTTAGCTCAAGAAAAAATGGAAGGATTAAATAGGAATGAGATTATCGGCAAGCACCTCTGGTCAGTCTATAATTATAATCCACAAAACTCCGAGCACAAACACACCTTTAAAACAGGCAAGCCCATTTTTTCGCGGTACCGAGCCCACTCTACGATAAAAGGGGTGCCAAAGTATGTAAATTACAGCACTTTTCCGATTCAAAAGGATGGCGAAACAATCGCCGTTTACTCTGTTAGCACAAATGAAAATAGACTGAAAGACATGCTTTATCAAACGATTGAACAAAAGAGAAGGATCTCCACTACGGAAAAGAATGATCAAGAGACGAAAAATGGTACTACGTATACATTTGAAAATATTAAGGGTAACAGCCTTGCATTGAAAAATTTAATTAAAGAAGCACAAAATATTGCCATTCATAACACCGATGTTTTAATAGTCGGGGAAACCGGCACTGGGAAAGAGCTGTTTGCACAAAGTATACATAATCATAGTCCGAGAGCCAATAGCCCATTTATTGCCATTAACTGTGCAGCCATTCCAGAAAACTTGTTAGAGAGCACTTTATTTGGAACTGTAAAAGGTGCATTCACCGGTGCGACTAATCAAATTGGATTATTTGAACATGCAAAAGATGGCACTCTGTTTTTAGATGAAATCAACTCGATGCCAATGACACTGCAATCGAAACTGATGCGCGTTTTACAAGAGCGTCTTGTTAGACGAGTCGGATCAAACGATGTGACACCCGTACAATGTACAGTCATAAGTGCTTCAAACGAGGATCCTGAAAAGCTGATTACAGAAGGGAATATGCGGTTGGATTTATTTTACCGTATTGCTCGTACGAGTCTGTTCATTCCTCCTTTGAGGGAGCGGACTGAAGATATTCATTTCTTTATCGAATATTTTTTAGAATCCTTTCAGGAAAAATTCAATAAAGTGGTTCCAAATTTATCCAAGTCATTACATACCACTCTTCTCCAATACCATTGGCCAGGAAATACAAGAGAGCTTGAACATTTAATAGAGAATATCATTATCCGTGTGACTGAAACAGACGAAGCCATTGAAGTCGATCACCTCCCTACCTATATTAGAAGAAAAATATTTTCCCATACGAAAAATAAATCAAAAGAAATGAAAGATCTAGAGAAGAAGCCGATTAAATCGATTTTTGCCAATTCGAAAGAGCATTTTATTCAAACAACATTAGAGCAAACAGACTGGAATATATCTAAGGCGGCAAGACAGCTCGGGATTACCCGCCAGAGTCTTCAATACCATATTAAGAAATATGGGATTGAAAAGCCTAGCTAAAGTTAACAAGCATTCGCTAAAATTTTGCGGCGGGTGCTTGTTTTTTCATCTTGTGCTCTCTACCGAGTAATGGTAATATTATCAAGTTAATCTAACAGAAATTAGGGATGCAGCATGAGAATTAGAGATTGGGATTCGAATCTTAAGGTACGTTTATTCGGAGAAGCGGCCATCAATATCACCTTTTGGATGTTTTTCCCCTTTTTAACGATTTATTTTGCTAGTGAGTTCGGAAAGGGTAAGGCTGGTTTATTGCTAATTTTTTCTCAAGTGTTTTCAGTCATAGCTAATTTAATGGGCGGCTATTGTGCTGATCGTTTTGGACGTAAGACCATGATGGTGCTGTCTGCTTTTGGCCAAGGGATTAGTTTTCTACTATTTGCCCTTGCTGATTCTCCTTGGTTGAACTCCCCGTGGCTTGGTTTTATTTGTTTTGCCTTTGTTGGTATTTTCAGCTCTTTTTATTGGCCGGCTAGTCAGGCAATGGTTGCAGATGTCGTCGAAGAAAAACATCGCAGCCATGTATTCGCCATTTTCTATACATCTATTAATATTGCAGTTGTCATTGGCCCCGTATTAGGAGCGATTTTTTACACAAATTACCGCTCTCAGCTTCTTTTGATTGCCGGAGTAATCTGTATAATTCTAGCTGGAATTCTAGCAAAAATGACGAGAGAGACCGTTCCAGAGCAGACTCCTGTCTTTCAAGAAAATAATAAATGGTATTCATTTTTGCTCAAACAGATGAATGATTATAGCATTATTTTTAAAGATAAAACGTTTCTTCTATTTATCATCGCTGGCGTATTGGCAGCACAAACATTCATGCAGCTAGATCTATTAATTCCTATTTATACGAGTGATTTCATACACAATCAGCAACTGCTAAAAATCGGAGATTGGATTTTTACAATTAGTGGTGAACAAGCCTTTGGCATTCTTCTGTCAGAAAACGGCTTTCTCGTTGCTTTATTCACAGTTGTCGTTACAAAGTTTATGATTCGATATAAGGAAAGAAATATTTTTGTCATTTCTTCCCTCACATATGCAGCTGCCATTTTCATGTTTGGGCAAACGACTTGGATCTGGGGATTAATCATAGCTATGGCAGTCTTTACTTTAGGTGAGCTCATGACTGCCGGTGTTCAGCAAAGCTTTGTTTCAAAAATTGCTCCAGAGCATATGCGCGGACAATATTTTGCTGCGGCAAGCCTACGCTTTACGATTGGCAAAACCATTGCTCCCTTTTCGATTCCATTAACGGTTTGGATTGGCTATGATTGGACATTCTTGATTCTTGCCGTTCTTGCTATCGTTAGCGCTATTCTGTATTGGATGATGTTTGCTATTTCAGAAAAACCAAATACAATAACTGCAAAAAAGGGATCTGCTTAAGATTCCTTTTTTAGTTTCTTTTTCCTGCCAAAAAAGATACAATAATCGTGAAGATTTAGAAAAAGGAGATTACATAATGAGTGACTTTCAAAAAAATTTAGAGAAATATGCGGAGCTGGCTGTTAAGGTTGGCGTTAATATTCAAAAAGGACAAACACTTGCCATTAATACTTCCCTTGATGCCGCTGAATTGGTTCGTCTCATTGTTAAGAAGGCATATGAGGCTGGTGCCCATAATGTAGTTGTTAATTGGAATGACGATGTTGTATCTAGAACGAAATACGAATTGGCCCCTGATGAAGCGTTCCACGAATACCCATCGTTTCGTGCAAAGGAACAAGAAGAATTAGCAAAGAATGGCGCTGCTTTCATGTCCATCGTTTCCGCAAGCCCAGATTTGCTGAAAGGTGTGAACACGGAGCGCATTACTAATTTTCAAAAGGCTGCTGGTAAAGCGCTTACAGATTTCAGAAAGATGATGATGGCTGATAAAGTTAGCTGGACTGTCATTGCCGCTCCATCTCCTGCATGGGCGAATATGGTGTTCCCTGACGCACCAGCAGAAGAAAGAGTTCCATTACTTTGGAATGCCATTTTCAAAGCCACGCGCTCTGACTTAGAAAATCCTGTTGAAGCATGGAAAAAGCATGATGAATCCCTGCATGAGAAGGTGGACTACTTAAACAGCAAACGATATAAAAAGCTTCATTACAAGGCAGCTGGTACTGATTTAACGATCGAACTTCATGAAAAGCATTTATGGGTTGGAGCGGGAAGCATAAATGAAAAAGGACATGAATTCATGGCCAATATGCCAACCGAGGAAGTGTTCACAGCTCCGTTAAAAACAGGAGTAAATGGAACAGTCTCTAGCTCGAAGCCATTAAGCTACGGCGGCAATATTATTGATCAGTTCACAATCACCTTCGAAAATGGCCGAATTGTTAGTGTCAAGGCTGAGGAAGGCGAAGAAATTCTTAAAAAGCTAGTAGAAACAGACGAAGGTTCTCACTTCCTTGGAGAAGTGGCACTTGTTCCATTCAATTCGCCAATTTCTCAATCGAACCTGCTTTTCTATAACACATTATTTGATGAGAATGCATCCAATCATCTTGCCATTGGGAAGGCATACGCATTCTGCCTTGAAGGCGGCAAGGAAATGTCAGGTGAAGAATTAGAAGAGCATGGTCTCAATGATAGTCTCACTCATGTTGATTTCATGATTGGCTCTGCTGACATGGACATTGATGGAATTACTACAGATGGAAAAATAGAACCTGTCTTCCGTAATGGAGATTGGGCGTTTTAAGAACAAATGCGGAAGCGCCTTGCAAAGGAACATCGACTAAAAACCGCCACGTCCTGTGGCGAACGTCGATGTCAGCACATCCTGTGCAAGTCAGACAAGCACAAGACGAGCCTCTCGGAAAGGTGAGCTCTACCTTTCAGGATTGGCTTGCGACCTCGAGGTCGACAAAGACGCGACGTCCTGTCGCATTGTCGACACTAGTACGTCCTGTACGTCGGGGGTAGGCGCTGGAGCTGGACGCAAACAGGGAAAGGCTGTCGACTTTGTCGGCAGCCAAAATAATTCATTACTTTTTCCGCAAATAAATATCCTCTACTTCGCCAGTCTCTTTAGACAAAATCTCAACTACATATTTATCGGCATTATAAATTGCTTTCATTTCGCCATGACCATCCCTCTCCTCTTGATCAGGCTTGCCGAATAATTCCTTGATCTTGTCTAATGTTGTTTTAACCCGTTCGCCTGGGATGGAGACAGCAGTTACCGTTCCAGTTATTTTGTCATAATAATAAGTAATATCAGGGTACATTAAATATGGCGGTTCTTCTAAGAAGGCATCTTCCATATAATTCGGCTCTGATTTTTTGATATTTGCTATATTTGTCCCAATTGGATAAGGACTGCCTAATGGAATTCCTTGTTTTGCCTTTTCAACTACATCACTGCTTAATTCTAGATTAAGAAACGGGAAATAAAACTCACTATTCTCTTGCCAACGATTATACCAGTACTCCCCTTTATTATCCTCTTCCGCATTTAATTCAGTCTCATCCTTCAGCTTAAGCACTAACGTTTCCTCATCAAACTCCCAAGTAATAAATTTCCATATGTTATTTTCCTGCAAATGAGCGGTTTGCAAGTATTTATGGTTAATGTTTTTGATTTCCGTTCCAAAAATTCCAGCAAATTTTCCTTCTGTATAAACTTCCCTTAGTTCACCATCTTTAATTGAATATAAAAACGGCTTTGAATTTCCATGCTCTCCAGATTCAAGAATAGCAATAATTGTATTCTTTCCTAAATTAATCGCATAGGCTTGATGTGATGATTGATTAAAAACGAATGGGCCGCCTGATCCCACTTCACCTTGTTTATATGCCACTGCAGAATCCTTTTCAGCCAAATAAATCGAGTAGTGCCCTTTATATAGAGGATTTTTCCCTCCCTGGCCAATTTCTTCCCGCAGCAAACTTTGCTCATCCTCTGCATAGACGAACACTATGTATTCGTTTGTTCCTTCGCTTGCTTCAAACTGGTAAAGCGATTTTTCTTTAAGCAAATCGGTATTTTTAATTTCTTTTGTTTCAGATATTGCCATGATTTCAGATGAAGAAGTGCGTTTATTTGTTTTCTCTTCTTCATTAGCAGCAATCGTTTCATTTGAACATGCAGATAAAGTGCCCGATAATATAATTAAAGATATTATATAAAAAATATTTTTCATTCATTTCTCCCTGTTAGTTAAAGCATCATTTTATTAATTTTTCATGACGTACATTTCAACTTCATTTTGTATGTTAAGAGTGTAACAAATCATCAGCGATTCTACAAATCTCCCAATATACCCATTTTTCAAATAAAAAGCAAAGAAAAAAGAGCAATATACCTAATCAGGCTATTGCTCCTATATATTCATGCTTATATATTTACTTTTTCTAAAGAATAGTTGTTTGTCAATAAACTAACCGATATAAATGATATGAATGATAATAGAACCGGAAGAACTACGGTATGTATTCCAAAGAGGTTCGGAAAGTACATATGAAAAATAATATAAGACCCTATCCCCACCAGCATGGAGGAAATGGCACCATATTTATTGCCTCTCTCCCAATATAATCCGAGAACGACAGGCCAAATAAAGGCAGCTTCCAAACCGCCGAAGGAAAATAAATTGAGCCAAATAATGAGATCAGGAGGGCTCAGAGCCATCAAAAACACAAGGATACCTAAAATAGCCGTCACACCAAAGCTCATTTTCTTAATTGTGTCTTCATCAGCACTTGGCTTGATATAATTAATATACACATCTTTTACAACAGCTGAGCTGATAAGAATCAATAAGGCATTTACTGTCGACATAATGGCTGCCATTGGGGCTGCTAATACAACACCAGCAAGCCATGGCGGCAACACCTTAAGAGCAATGAGAGGCATTACCTTGTCACCAATGTCAATCCCCGGAAGAACGGGCCGAGCAAAAACACCAATTAAATGCATGCCCAGCATGATAAACCCAACAACCACTGTACCTATGATGATCGCCCGATGCATTGCCTTTGAAGTGTTATAGGACATCGCACGTACTGTTATTTGCGGAAGACCAACAACACCGACACCAACTAAAATCCAAAAAGACGATACATAACTAGGAGACAGTCCTCTGTCGAAACCGAACGGACTAATTAAATTGGGGTTTTCAGCTGCGAGATCTTTAATAATATTCGGAATTCCTCCCCCTGCAATAATTACACCAATCAGAAGAATGAGCGTCCCAATAAACATGATCGTACCTTGAACAGCGTCCGTTAAAGCAACAGCACGAAAGCCGCCGACAACCACATAGACAAGAACAGAAACCGCAAAAATAAATAAAGCAGAGAGATAGCTAAGCCCTGTCAGCGATTCAATCAGCCTTGCACCACCAACCCATTGGGCAGCCATTGATGAAAAAAGAAACACAATAATACTAAATGAAGATAGAAATACAACCCATTTACTCTTATAACGCTCTTTTAAAAAATCGGTTAATGTGACTGTATTGTATCTTCTTGCCGTGATCGCAAACTTCTTCCCAAGAACCATTAGGACAAAATAGCCTGTAACAACTTGTGACATGGCGAGCAGTACCCACCCTAGCCCCTGTGTATAGGCAATCCCCGGTCCACCAATAAAGCTGCTTGCACTTCCATACGTAGCTATCATCGTCATGGCTAAAATAAATCCGCCAAACTCCCTTCCTCCAAGAAAATATTCCTGTAGAAAAGAATTAGATGTATTCACTTGTTTACTTGCCCAAAATCCGATAACAAAAATCAGAACCAAAAAAGTAATTAATGGGGTAAATACTTGCCAGCTCATTCCGCAGATGTCCCCCCTTCTGTTTCCTCATCAAACGAAACATCCTTAAAGAAAAACTTTACAACAATGATTACAAGTACGATCATAATGATAAACCCGGCCACACAGCTATAGAAAAACCATGCTGGCAAACCTAATATGTACTTGTATTTTTCAACTGGACCAGAGCCCATTCCATAGGCAAATCCAAACCACCATACAAAATTAAATAGAACGAGTCCAATTCCGATCCATGCTTCCTTTTCCGCTATTTTAAACCGAGGATCTTTTTTATGGGTATGTTTGTCCATTTTGTCCTCCTTATTTTACCTATCTATGTAGTTTATAATTCTTGCATTGTTACTAATTTTCCCATTGAAAGTATATTTGTTCAATAAAAAAAGCAGATTTTCTCTGCTTTTTTCAATGAGTATTTTTCAGTTGAACAAATAGATAGCAATTAACGATTATCTACTGTTTCAGGATATAAGTCATGATTCATCAATCGGTAGTCAGCCATTTTTTCATATTTTGTGCCTGGCTTTCCATAGTTGCAATAAGGATCGATCGAAATACCGCCTCGTGGTGTGAATTTCCCCCAAACTTCGATATAGCGTGGATCCATTAATTTAATTAAATCATTCATGATAATATTCATGCAATCCTCGTGAAAATCTCCATGATTCCTGAAGCTGAATAAATACAGCTTTAAAGACTTACTTTCTACCATCTTTTGATCAGGAATATAGCTAATATAAATTGTTGCAAAATCTGGCTGGCCAGTAATCGGGCAAAGACTTGTAAACTCAGGGCAGTTAAATTTCACAAAGTAATCCCGATTTGGGTGCTTATTATCGAATGATTCCAATATCGTTGGATCGTAATCAAATAAATATTTCGTCCCTTGATTACCTAATAGCGTTAAGTCTGTTAATTCCTCGTTCTTTCTTCCAGTCACGAAAAAAACCTCCCATAATGATCCCGAATCTATTGAAGAGGCTCTGCATAAAAAAACCATATCCTCTCTATAGGATATGGTTGACATTTGCAATCAAAGCCATAGTTTTTTATAGAGGGTGCTGCTATGAACCTCTCCCGTATATACAGGAATTCATTTAATTGTCATAGTTACTATAAGGAAAATACGAATGGCTGTCAATGGCATCATTTTTAAGTCTATATGACCTAGCATTTTGATTGAGCTCCATAGTATAATAGACGTTAATTTTGTAAGAAAGGTGTTTTTTCAAACTATGCTGAATGAATTTAAAAAGTTCGCATTAAAAGGAAATGTTTTAGACCTCGCCGTTGGGGTTATTATAGGAGCTGCTTTCGGCAAAATTGTCTCTTCCCTTGTCGAGGATATTATTATGCCGCTCGTTGGGCTTCTCGTCGGCGGAGTCGATTTAACAAAACAGCTCGTCATCACAGTGGGCACTGCCGAGGTGAAAATTGGAGCTTTCGCTCAAACGATTTTGGACTTCGTCATCATTGCTTTTTCGATTTACATTTTTGTGAAAATCATTAATAAACGCTTTAAAAAGCAGGAAGAACCGCAGCGTGCAGCAGCTGAAGTAGATAAAAAGGAAGTTCTTCTAACTGAAATTCGTGACCTTTTAAAAGAAAAATAAATTTTTTTGAAACTCTTTTTCAGGACAAACGTATAGTTTAAATAAGAAGACTCACAATGAGGTGAAAAAATATGTATGTACAACAAACAGCAAACCACAGTCATTTAGCCGCCGTTTTAAGAACATTTGCTATTTCTCTTGGGATTGCCTTTATCGGCACAATGGCAGGTGTGTTCGTTCCTCCCGCTATGTTTATGCCGCTCGTTATTCTTGAAATTGGCATGCTCTTATTTGCATTTCTAATTCGCAGAAAAAAGGCGATGTCCTATTCATTCCTGTTTGCTTTCACATTTATTTCTGGAGTGACCACTTATCCGATCATTTCGCATTATCTTGCAACGATCGGTCCGAACCCTGTATTGCTCGCACTTGCAACTACAACCACCGTTTTTACAGGGCTAGCGATTTATGCGACAACTACAAAGCGTGATTTAACCTTCTTGGGTGGAATGCTGATGGCTGCACTATTTGCACTCATTGCCATTTCAATCTTTAACATTTTTTGGCCGCTAAGTTCAACAGGGATGCTTGCCTTCTCTTTTATTGGTGTACTTGTATTCAGTGGATATGTTTTATTTGATTTTAACCGTATGAAGCATTACGGTGTTACAGCTGAGGAAGTGCCATTAATGGCTTTAAATCTCTATCTTGATTTTATTAACTTGTTCATAAGTATCCTGCGTATTTTTGGAATACTTGGAAGCAGAGACTAGTGTAACAAACAAATCCCTCATCAAAGGCACAACGCCTATGATGAGGGATTTTTACTATTCAGCCAAAATATTCCTCTTTTAAAATACTATAATACGTTAAATCGAGAGGCTTTCCTTCTTTAATTACGTGATGACGGAATATGCCTTCATGCTTCATCCCGCACTTTTCCATTATTCTCCATGAACCAGGGTTACTTGTAAAAGCGGCCGCATAAATGCGATTTAAGTTTAATGCTTCAAACCCATATTTAATAACTAGTTTTGCCGCTTCAGTTCCATAGCCATTCCCCCAAAACGGCTTGCCAATCCAATAGCCCAGCTCACCGCGGCGATACGCCTTAACAGGACGCAATCCAATAAGGCCAATTAAGTTATGATCTTCTTTACCGACAATGGCAAATGTGACATTTCTTCCTTCCGTTTCCTCTTCTAAAACATTCGCGACGAACGCCTTCGCAGAGCCCTTCGGATAGGGGTGGGGAATATTTAAAGTCGTTTTTGCCAATTCATAGTCACTGGCATAACGTTCAATCATTTCTGCATCATCTAGCGAAAGAGAACGTAAAATGATGCGATCTCCGTCTAAAATCTCCATTTATACACACCTTTTTCCAAAACTTTAAATTGAGAACTTTTGCAATATTACCCTATCATCCTGATCTGTTATTCTACTGTGACAGCCAATTCCTTTACTAAAAGTGATGGTGAACCAATATATCCAGGTGCGACAAACGAGAATGAAAAGTCTAAATCAGAACCGATTTGTTCAATGTTATTCAGTAGTTCAAAGAAATTGCCGGCTATGGTCATTTGCTTAACAGCATATTGGACTTTTCCATTCTTTACAAAATAACCTTTCGCTGCTAATGAAAAATTACCCGAAACGGAATCAGCACCAGAATGCAAACCTTCCAAATTAGTTACGATGATTCCTTCTTCGACTGATGAGATTAACTCATCAAAACTTTTATCAGTAGGGACGATATAAAAATTAGTTGGTGAAACGTTCAATGATCCTTTATAAGAAGATTTATAGGCATTTCCAGTTGATTTCACCTTTGCTTCTTCAGCTGTTTTCCGATTATGAAGGAATGTAACGAGTTTCCCATCTTTTACAATTGCCTTTTTTGTTGTGGCTACTCCTTCACTATCAAAGGTTTTACTAAATAGCCCATTTTCTAAAAATGGATCATCTTCAATGTGAAGGAATGGAACAGCAATCGTTTCACCTTCCTTATCTTTAAGAAGGGACCTGCCTTTTTGGACACTTTCAGCAGAGAAAATAGGTGAAAAGGTTTGAAGTAAGCTTCCTGCCGCTTGGTTACGCAATATGACCGGATAACGTTTACTTTCAACTGAACGGGCATTTAGCTGGGAGAGTGCTTCCTCTACAGCTTGCTTGGCAATTTGTTCAGAAACGAAGGAAGAGAAATCCCTTGACACATTAATATATAAACCCGTTTTTATTTCTTCTCCTTGCTTAACAACAACAGATATAATGATTCCAATATGGTTCTGCCTTTCCTGAAGGGAGAGTCCTTTGCTATTAATAATCGCGCGCTCTGTTTCTCCACTTTCAAGGGTAAAATAATTTGTTCCCGTGACCCTTTCATCATACGCATAAATACAACTTTCAATTTCCTTTAAAAGTGCAATTTTTTCCGGTATGGTGACTTTAGCCAATTCGTTCGAATAAAAGCATTCTTCAGGATAGGTGTTACTACCTTTAAATAAATCTGTTTGAATCGGATCTTCATTCAATTCAGCATTTTCTTTTGCATTCTCAATGAGAAATTCGATTGAATCCTCATCCAATCTCTCCGTATAGGCACTGCCCATTTTCCCATTTATAACCCCTCGAAAAGAAACACCGGCTATTTCGGAGCTGACGTAAGAATCAATTTCTCCTTTAAATAAGCTGCACTTGAATTTCTCTTCCTTTTCATAATGAAGCTCCAAATCCATAAAGCCGTGCTGCTCTCCAAGAATAAAAAGCTTTTCCTGAAATTCATGGATTCTCATGTTTATTCAGCCTCCTTACTTCCGCCAACCGTTATTTCACTAACTCGAATCATTGGCTGGCCAACATTGGCTGGAATGCTACCGCTCAATGAACCACACATTCCTTGACCGTGTGCGACATTATTTCCAACCATGTCGACGAGCTGTAAAGTTTCTGATCCATTTCCAATCAATGTTGCTCCTTTAAGCGGCGTACCTAGCTTGCCATCCTTGACTAAATAAGCTTCCATCACCGCAAAATTATAGTCGCCAGTAGCTGGATTCACCGAGCCTCCACCCATATATTTTGCATAAATCCCATACTCTGTATTGGCGATAATCTCTTCAGGAGTTGACTTTCCTTCCGCAATAAAAGTGTTCGTCATTCTTGAGGTTGGTGCAAATCGATAAGATTCTCTTCGCCCAGAACCTGTAGACTCCATGCCCATTCTGCGGCTATTGAATTTATCAATCAAGTAACCTTTCAAAATACCATTTTCAATCAGAACATTTTTACGTGTTTTTTCTCCTTCATCATCGATTGTCAGAGAACCCCACTCATTTTCGAGTGTTCCATCATCAATATATGTAACGATTTCTGGGGCAACCCTCTCACCTATCCGATTAGCAAAAACAGAGTTATTTTTGGCGACGGCTGTTGCCTCAAGTCCATGTCCACAAGCCTCATGAAAAATAACCCCACCGAATTCATTATCAATAATAATTGGAAACTTCCCGCTTGGGCATGGTTCAGCACTAAGCATCGTTACAGCAATCCGTGAAGCTTCACCCGCATAGTGTTCAAGATTTAAATTCTCGAAAAACTCAAACCCTTTATGAGCACCTGGCCCGTAAAAGCCTGGCTGGATTTGATTGCCGTCAGAAGCGATCGATTGAATGGCTAATCTGCTCCTTACCCTCTTATCCTCGATAAATTTCCCTTCGCTATTTGCAATCAGGACATTTTGCTCTTCGTCCATATAACGAACCATTACCTGTTGAATGCTAGAATGATAGGCTTTTGCTATCTCATAAGCCTTTCTCATTACATCAGCTTTACGAAATTTCTCTATATCTCTTGGTTTCATGGCAATGGGATGAGCACATGTAATCATTTCTTTATTAAGTGGTTGAGGCTGAATAATCTTCTCTCCGGAAATAGCATGAGCGGCATGTCTTGCTGCCTTCAACAAGCCTTCTTTCGATGCATCTGTTGTATACGTATATACACTTTGTAAACCTTTAAAAACGCGGATGCCAATGCCAAAGTCTCTCCCCGATAAACTGTTTTCAATCGTCCCGCCTTGCAATAACAAGTTGCTTGTATAGCGATCCTCTACAAATACTTCTGAGAAATCACCACCCGTCTCGAGCGCGGCCGTTAAAACATCTTCAATCACAGACGTTGATAGCATATTATCCCTCCTCATGAAACTGATTATTCAGAAACATCAAACAACTATATTATACTAAGTTTATCCTATTTTTACTACTATTGGATTTCCCTCAGGGGTTCCATCATAAAACCCCTGAGAACAGCCGGGCAAAAGATTCCTTTGATCTTTCAATAAAACCTCTTTTGTAGTATTGAACAGGGCTGATTTTTTCGCTGTGCTCCATGTCCTCTTCGTAATGGGCCACTAGATCTCGGATTGTACTTGTCCCGTATAGAAAAACATTCACCTCGAAATTTAAGTGAAAACTGCGCATATCCATATTAGCCGTACCAAGTGAAGCGAGATTTCCGTCAACGATTATAATTTTTTGATGCAGAAATCCTTTTTTATAAGCATATATTTCAGCCCCATACCGAAGCAGCTCGGGAAAATAGGATCGGCTTGCGTACTGGGTTAAAAACCCATCATTGATTTCCGGAACCATGATCCTCACTTCTATTCCTTTCGCAGCAGCAACTCTAAGAGCAGTCCGAATCGCTTCATCTGGAACAAAATAAGGACTTGCAATCCAAATCGATTTCGTTGCGGACGCAATCATCGAAAAATAAAAATCACTCATCAGCCCTTGCTGTGTATCCGGTCCGCTTGCAACAACTTGAACGGCCCCATCAAGGACATCTTCATCAATATCTGATTGAAAGGACGAATATTTTTGCAGCACTTTTCCACCGCTCACATATTCCCAATCAAGTAAAAAAACAGTATGAAGCGAATAAACAGCCTCCCCTTTTACGAGCATATGCGTATCCCGCCAAAATCCAATTGTTTCATCCTCACCTAAATACTCGACCCCAACATTCAAACCGCCGACAAATCCGACCTTTCCATCGATGACTATAATTTTTCGGTGGTTGCGGAAATTAATTTTCTGATTAAAAAAGCCGTACTTCAATGGAGAGAACGACTGAACCTGTATACCTGCATTTTTCATTGCTTGTATATCTTCGATAGCCATTTTCCTGCTCCCCACCGCGTCAACCATAAATAGAACTTCCACACCGTTTTTGGCTTTTTCAATAAGGATGCTAAAAATTTCCTTGCCAAGGCGGTCAGACCGATAAATATAATATTCCATATGAATAAAGCTTTTCGCTTCCATTAACCCTTTCTTAATTTCAGAAAAAGTTTCTTCTCCATTTTTTAAAATAATAGCCCGCGATTCTGTACTTATCGGAGTGGGAGAAGCAATACTGGCGAATTTTATAAAGGAATGCTGAGTATCTTGTAGAAATGAAAAATCAGGGAGGGATTCCTGCTGCAAAAGCTTCTTCCATTCATCCCGATCCCTTTTGCGCTTACTTTTAAAAAGATATCCCTTTAAATAAAGCTGTCCGGAAAATAAGTAAAACAGGTACCCAAATACCGGAAAAAACACGAGAACATATATCCATAATAGGGTGTGCTGAGGAGAACGGTTTTCAAGCATTAAGGAATAGATGCTAATCATCAGTGTTGCAGTGTATAAAAGGAAAATCACGGCCTTTATTTCCAAAGGTAATTGAGTGAATAGGATTAAATAGAAGGAAATAATCAGGATAAAAGCAATTAAAAACTCAATACGGCGCTTCCTCATCTTGTAGTCTCCATGCAATATATATTGTAAAGGCAAATATTCGTATATCTATTCTTTCCTAATATACCCAAAATTAATATGGAAAAACTTCGGAATTATAGTAAACTAGACTAAATTAAATATTCGAGGTGATAAAATGAATATAAGATTATTAAACTCTAATGATGCAGAAGCCTATTTAGAAATGAGATTAACGGCTTTACAGAATCACCCTGCAGCATTCGCTTCAAGTTATGAGGAGGAAAAAGACCGGCCTGCTAAAATGTATGGTGAAAGATTTCAATCAGAGGAATCTTTCACATTTGGCGCTTTTGATAATGAAACATTAATTGGGTCCGTAACATTGCTTAGAGAAATGAAATTGAAGCTAAAGCATCGTGCAAATATCGTTGCCATGTATGTCTCTCCCGATTATCGAAAAAAAAGCATTGGCCGTATGTTGATGACAGCAGCTATTGATAAGGCTAAAGAATTAAACGGGATTGAACAAATTTATTTATCAGTGGAAGCAACGAATATTCCAGCCATAAGGCTCTATTCTTCATTCGGATTTGAGGTGTACGGAGAAGATAAAAAGGCTTTAAAAGTCGGGGAAACGTATTTTGATGAAAAGCATATGGTTTTACATCTATAAAACATCTATAAAATTAATGACAGAAAACCAGGCACAAGACCTGGTTTTCATTACTTGATGTATATTTGATTCGATTATTTTTTCTTTCCTTTTTTATTAATCCCGATCGCAGCTCCATTTCGGCTGGAATCAGCTACACCTTTAAACGTACCATTTTTATGATCAATATAGATGCTTTGTACATTGCCAATCGTGACTGGCTCAGACCCAAATCTATGTCCCATATTATTTAAATGATTGATGACATCTTTTGATAGTCCTGATTCAAAACGGTAGGAGCTTAGGTTATTTGTATAAATCCTTGGCTCCTCTACAGCCGCTTTTAGCTCCATATCATACTCAATCGCATGAATAATCGTTTGTAATACTGAGGTGATGATGGTCGGACCGCCTGGAGAGCCGACAGTTAATACTGGTTTCCCATCCTTAAATGCAATAGTAGGGGTCATGCTGCTTAAAGGCCGTTTATTCGGCTGCACTTCATTTGCACCGCCAGGAACTGCGTCGAAATCGGTTAACTCATTATTCAATATAATTCCATACCCTGGAACCATGATTCCGGTACCAAATAGCTGTTCAATCGTGGTCGTATACGAGACCACATTCCCCCACTTATCTGTTACTGAAAAATGAGTTGTTTCCCCATATTTACGGTCATTTGGCTGATTTTTCTGTTCGTAATTTGCAACAGTAGATTCATAATTCCACGGGTTTCCTGCTGTTGGCTTCGGATTTACTTGATTAAGACTAATTAGCTGCTGGCGCTCTTTAATATAATCTGGATGCAGCAATCCCTTTAATGGAACATTAACAAATTCCGGATCTCCCGCGTATGCAGCACGGTCTGCATAGGCAAGATGCATCGTCTCTGCTAGCAGATGATATTTCTGCCAAGACTTCACATCATATTGTGAGAGGTTAAAATCATCTAAAACTTTTAGCATTTGCAGGAGAAATACTCCGCCTGAACTTGGGGGAGGCATACTAGCTATTTGGTAACCTTGATAATCACCCCAAATTGGCTTATCAATCGTAACTTGATATTTCTTCAAATCTTCTACAGTCATGGACCCGCCGAATTTATGGACAGTATCAGCTAATGCCTTGGCAACTGGACCCTTATAAAGAGCTTCCGCTCCATTTGAACGAATAAGCTTAAATGTTTTAGCTAAATCTTTTTGAACTAGAATATCTCCTTCATTTAAAAGCTTTCCCTTTGGAAGAAAAACGTCTTTTGCTGCTGTACGTGCTAGCATTTCCTTATTGTCATGAATAGCTTCAGCAAGTACTGAATCAATTGGAAAACCTTTATCAGCAAGTTTAATCGATGGGTTAATTAGATCCTGAATCGGGCGCGTTCCCCATTTTTCCAATGCTTTTTCTAGTCCTTTTAACGTTCCCGGTACTCCAACAGCCGTACCGCCAGTCGAACGTTCGGCAAAGGGAATTGGTTTGCCGGCTTTATCTAGGAACATATCAGGAGTGGCACCTTGTGGGGCTCTTTCACGGCTATTAATAATCGTTGTTTCTTTTGTTTTGCCATCATACACCATCATAAAGCCGCCGCCGCCAATGCCTGACATCATTGGTTCGACTACATTTAGTGCAAATTGGATCGCTACTGCAGCATCAATTGCATTTCCTCCTTGTTCAAGAATATCAGCCCCAATTTCTGATGCTAAAGGGTGTGCAGTTGCTACCATCCCATCCGTTCCAACAGCGACCTGACTATATTGGCCGTAGTCAATCTTTTTCTCTTTTGCTTGAACATTGAAAGGCAATGCTCCAACAATTAAGAGAACACTAAAAAAAACTGATAAACTAGCTTTACACAATCTTTCCATCATTTCCCTCCTCAATATGATTAGCCTCAAATCTATATTATCAAATAAGTGGAAAAATCAGAAAATTAAATCTTCAAAAACTAAAATTTGATTAATAACTCCTACAATGATTAATTCGAAAGTAATGAATAAGGGATCAACAAGAATGTAAAAATATACCTTTTGTATAGTCTATTTACAATTTTCCTGGCTTCAAATTGTTTAAGGTTTATCCAATATCTTGTTCATACAGCCTTTTGAGTAGATTGTTCCCAAAAGCTACATTTCAAATTTCTTTCAGTTTACAATAATTGCGAAACAAAATAGGTATAATAATTAAATATGGACTAATCATTAGAGTAATCTTATTAGAGACCAAAAAGGTATTCCTAAGTGAAATTTTCACAGTTTTAATTTTTTTTGTTATGATGAATCTTGATAGAACAGATGTGTTATTTAGGAGGACATTATGCAAGAACAAAAAAAATGCAAAGAATCATATGTGATGAAAACAAGTATGGTTTTGCCGCCAGATACGAATGCTCATGGAACTTTATTCGGGGGAAAATTAATGGCATACATAGATGATGCGGCTGCAATCTCCGCTATGCGTCATGCTAGAAAAAATATTGTAACCGCTTCTACAGATTCAGTTGATTTCCTGCATCCTATCCAACAAGGTGATGCAGTCTGCCTAGAGGCATTTGTTACTTACACAGGAAGATCGTCCATGGAAGTATTTGTTAAGGTGATTGCTGAAGATTTATTAAGCGGAGAAAGAAATGTGTGTGCCATGTCCTTCTTAACAATGGTTGCTATCGATAAAGATGGTAAACCTACTCCTGTTCCAGCCGTCATTCCAGAAACAGATGAGGAAATGAGCTTATATGACTCAGCAAAGGAACGTGCAGAAATACGAAAAAAACGGAAAAAGGCTAGTGAAGAGCGAGTGAAGAGTTATGAGGGTAAATAGGGGCTCTTAAGTATATATAAGATAAAAACAGCGCTCCATTTTCCGAGCGCTGTTTTATCGTTATACATATTTATTCTCTACTGAAGGGAACTCCCTCTAACTGGCGAAAGCAGAATGCTAACACCAATCTTTTTACAAATCGTTAAATAGTGCAGTAGGAATAAGATCACTGCTCCTGCATTCATGCCCATGATGATGCCATCCATTTGAAATATATGCATGGATCCGAGCACGAACATAATGGAGAAAGACACGATGGTTGACCAAACGAAATGGTAGAAAGTCTCTTTCATTAGCCCTAAACCAATTAAATAGGCCTGCATTGGGATAATAAAATAATGCAGTAGGAAAAATGGCCACAGCATTTGCACGTAGATGGCGGCATCTGAAGAGTGGAAAAAGATTCGCGTAATCGGCTCAGCAAAAAAGTAAAAGAAAGTGACAGCTGGAATGCCGTATAAGCAAGTGATGACAAATACTTGTTGAAGAATTTGTTGGAGCTTGTCATTATTTTTTTCTGCATACGCCTCGGAAACGGTTGGGATCAGCATGATCAGAAAGGAATGGGCAATAAATGCCGGAAAGAACCCGATCGTCATGGCAATTCCAGCTAGCATGCCAAAATGCTCTGTTGCCACCATTCCACTTACACCAGCCCGTAATAAAGCAGCCTTAATAAGAAAAGGCTCCACCGCATGTGTCAAGGCATGAAACACCCTCAAAGCGGTAGTTGGAATGGATACAGCCATCAAGCTCCTCCAAACAGACTTACCTCCCAATTTTTCGCGCGGAGCTCTCTTCACTTGATGAAACTGCAGGATAAACATATGAAGCAAATAAAAGAAGACGATAATTTCACTTCCAATAAAGGTACAAAAAGCAATTAAGACCGCTGTCTTCGTGTCAAATTGAAATAATTGATACAAAAAAACCAATAGTAAAAGTTGAAAAAGCCTTCTCGAAAAGTTATAAACAGCAATTTTCCCCATCTGCTGCTTTCCCATAAAAAAGCCTCTTGTAATCGAGGAAAACGAAACGATCGGAATTAAGGCAATCACCACCCACCTTAAATATGGATGATATTGATCAAAAACAGAAATAAAAGGAATAATAACAATTGTCAGCGGGACTAGGATCATCGTAAAAATGATCGTCCATTTAATCACATGATTGAGCATACTATAATGGTATTTCTTATCTTTTTCAGCAATAAACTTTGATATGGAAATGGGCAGCTCAAAGCTTGCCAGCAAAACGATTAAAAAAATCGTTGGAAGAATGGACATGTACAGACCAAGTCCCCTTTCTCCCAATTCTCGTGCTAATACCATATTTACGAGAAATTCGATGCATTCCCCTGCAAATGCCGCGACCGCTAACAACAATGTTCCTTTGAAAAATTTATTCATTTAGCCTCTCCTTATACATCTGCCTAATGAAATTAATTAAAATGCAGTAATCGTATTCTGTATAAGATATGAGACAAGTCTTGGGAATATTATTTAAGTTGGCTGGTATGCAAAAGATTTTGTAATTCGCGCGATTAGGCCTAAAAATAAAAAAGAAGGCCGCGCAATTTGCACAGACCTTCTTCTCGAAAATGATCATTTATTTTTCCATCATTAATTTTAATATCAGTTCATCTGTTTGACGCGTTCCTTCATTGCCAAGCTTGCAGAAGCTTTCGATGCTTTTTTCTACATCATCGTGAATAAAGCCGTCTGTTGATTGTATTTCT
The DNA here is from genome assembly GCF_008923245.1 of Cytobacillus depressus. Lineage (GTDB taxonomy): Bacteria > Bacillota > Bacilli > Bacillales > Cytobacillaceae > Cytobacillus > Cytobacillus depressus. Next base: position 50,722 of record NZ_WBOS01000004.1, on the reverse strand, counting down.
TGATGATTAAGCGCTAATAATGCGGATTGGACAGCTACATTCGAACAAGTAGATACCTTCATGGCACAGCCTGCCTTCGCTCCATCGCAAATCATCCCGGATACGTTCCCGATTGTATTTTGTACCGCTGCCTTCACTTGCTGGAGATTTCCATCCAATAAATAAACAATAGCAGAGCTCGCGCCCATTCCTGCCGCCGTTACCCCGCATAGGGCTGATAGACGGCCGAATTTTGATTTAATGTGAATCGTAACTAAATGGCTTAATGCGACTGCACGAATCATTTTTTCCTCTGATACTTGAAGCTTTTCCGCTGCGGCTACAACTGGTAGTGTAACAGCAATTCCTTGATTTCCGCTCCCAGTATTCGCCATAACCGGTAATGTCGATCCTGCCATTCTTGCATCTGATCCAGCTGCCGCAAGTGACATGGCGGCTGTTGCTAAATCATCAGACAGAATGCCCTTTTTTACATTTTCTTTAATGGTTTTTCCTACATTTAAACCATAATTGCCAGATAGCCCTTCTTTTCCAATTACTCGGTTTAATTCAATGCTTCTTTTAACGAGGGCCAAATCTTCCAAATCCGCCTGTAGAACCCAATCATAGATCTCATCTATCGTCAGACTTTCGAGCTCTTCCTCATCTGTTTGAATGCCGATATTTTCACAGCCTCCAAGGAAAACTGCCTTTCCGTCTACTTCAATTAACGTAATATTGCTATGATTATCTGAAATAACGACTCTCGATGTTTGCTGATCTGTTCGGACAATGACTTCAATATATAGCCTTTTGGGTGAATCCGTTTGACCAGCCTTTACCTTTCCCTCTTCAATCAGTTGAAAAGCGGCAAGCTCGTCTTCTTTCGTTAACCCTTCGAGCAATTCTAACTTTTTATCAGGATCCCCTGCAACAGCCCCGAGCGCTGCCGAAAATTCCAGTCCTTTTCCCGACATCCCAGGGATCCCGACCGACTTGGCATTTTTAATAATATTGCCGCTCGCCTTTACAATAATTTCTTGAATGTCACCTTGCACATAGCTCTTTGCTGTCGCTCCGGCTAAGGCAATGGCTACCGGCTCCGTACAGCCAAGCGCCACTACCAGTTCTCTTTCTAATATCGATAATACTTTATCCTTACCCATCTATCTCCCACCTACTCTGATCAAAATCTCTTAAATGAATTTTAACATAACATTTGTGGAAAAATTGTAACTCTTTCATAGATGTCAAAAAAACTATTAACAGACGGTCCAACTATTCCCACAATAAATGTAGGAGGATGAAAGATAGGAATGTCCACACCAGAAAGAAAAAATAACCAAAGATCCACAGAGGGTGTCTGACACCTACTTGGTGAGTGAGTGTTTAAATGCGTAGATGACTGCTTGTGTTCGGTCTTGGACTTGGAGTTTGCTTAGAATGTTGCTGACATGGGTTTTGACGGTTTTTAAGGCGATAAAGAGCTCATCAGCAATTTCCTGATTTGTTTTTCCTTCTGTCATGAGAAGAAGAATTTCCATTTCCCTGCTTGTCAATTCCTCGTGGGGAAGCTGCTGATTTTTCTGTCGCATTTTAACCATCATTTTTCCCGTTACTTCAGGCTCGAGGACGGATTGCCCTTGATAGGTTGAACGAACGGCATCGGCTATTTCACTTGCTTTCGATGTTTTCAGCATATAGCTTGTAGCCCCCGCTTCAAGAGCAGGATAGACCTTCTCGTCATCTAGGAAGCTCGTAACGATAATAATTTTCGCTTCCGGCCATTGTTCAATAATATTCCTAGTTGCTTCAATCCCGTCCATTTCCTTCATAACTAAATCCATTAAAATAATATCTGGTCTTAAATCTAATGCCAGTTGAATCGCAGTTTTTCCATTGTCAGCTTCACCAACAACCTCAATATCCGGCTGGGCTGACAAATAGGAGGAAACTCCAATTCTCACCATTTCATGATCATCTACAAATAATACTCTAATCATTACCTACACCCTCTTGCTTCATAATAGGAATCTTTACTTCAAGACGTGTTCCGCTGTTTTTCAAACTAATAATTTTAAGGGATCCGCCGACTTCAACCGCTCTTTCATGCATATTTTGTAGTCCATAGGAGCCTGCTTTTGCTTCCTCAACATCAAAGCCAACCCCATCATCAATTACTCGTAAAATCACAAACTCATCCCTTTGAATGAGGACAATTTCGAGCATCGACGATTTCGCATGACGGAGGGTGTTTGAAACAGATTCTTGAAGAATGCGGAATAAATGATCCTCGATTCCTTTATCGAGAGGGAAGTCTTCTATTTTCCATTTTATCTCCATCGTTACCTTTTGGGATAATTCGATGAGCAATTCTTTCATTCCTTCTTGGAGGGACTTGCCCTTTAACGCAGCCGGTCTTAAATGAAGTAGAAGTGCTCTCATTTCAAGCTGGGATTGGTGAATCATTTCTTCTACCATTTTTAATTGCTTCGTTTCCCTTTCACTCGTCTGCGGCTTTGCTTCATTAATCGCCGACATGAGCATTGAGGCAGCAAATAGCTGCTGACTAACAGAATCGTGCAGTTCCCGCGCTAAACGATTTCTTTCTTGGGAGATTACTTCCTGCACACGGCTTTCCATATCCTTCGCTTTTTCTGTCGCAAGCTTCTGAGATAATTTAGCTTGTTCGGCAATTTGCTTTTGAATTTTCCCAATTCTGTTCACAATCGAGTGGAGATCAGGTGATGCACTTAACTCCCTTGCATCTATATGACGCCCCTCCTCAATTTGGTATAGCCAATGATCGACTGTTTGAATTTGGCGTTTCCAATGAATTCCCGAAAATAATCCGAACAAAATCCCTATAAAAATGCTGACACTTGGCACAAAAATAACATAAGGAATATCCATCACATGTGTATCCCAAAGCTCTTTCCAATCGACAAGCGGAAAGCGAAAAAGAAAGGAAAGAATAAAAAAGCCACAGATTAAGACGGACACCGCAACACCTATAATAACTTGACGCTGAACAATACTCATACGCGCTTCACCTCTAAATCACCTACAGGGATAGAGGTTATGATTTTTATACGCTGTTCAGCTTGATGAAATCCCGGCGTTTGAATATGCAAATTTTGATTAAATACTTTAGACTCCTGACTGCCCAAAATTTCAACAGAGCCAGCTAAAACAGAATGATTCACACTAATCTCTATATCATACGGGACAAGGATTTGAATATTCCCGAGAAGATTTCTTATATTAATCACCGTTTCCCCTTTTGGCAGAACGGTGTAACTCAAATCAATAACGGTATCCCCGATGCCTGTCTGAATATTAATATCGCTCCACTCATACACATGATCGGGTGTTTTTTGCTGTCCAAATAATTGGTTAAGAAAAAGCGGACTGCTTCGAACCACAGTTTCCTTTTCCATTTTAGGATTTGACTCTACGATGACAGGTTTAATATGAGCAGGATTTCGCTTCGTCTGGATGTATTGAATTAAGAAATGAATAAGAATCGCTAACAGTAAAAACTTCAAAGTGATCATACTAAAAATACTTATAATTAAAAAGATAATTCCAAGCCAGAATAGAAGTTTTCCTGATTTACGAGGCATCCATTTTCTCCCGATATAGATCATGCCCACTTCAACTAGGAGGGAGAAGATCAACCCTCTGTTAAAAAAAGAAAATTCTAAAAAAAGAACAACAATACCTATTATCAAAATCCAGCTTACATATTCGCTTTTTACTCTATTTATCATTGGTCTTAGGGCCTCCTCCCTCCTTATTTTAAACTTCTAAAAGGCGCAGTTGTCCTACGCCTTTTTAGAATACCATGTTTTTCTTATGAAATAGAATGGGTTTCTGATTTTTTCATATCTTTTTCTAGTTGTACGATGCGTGCATCAATGGTGCTGCGATAATATGAGTTGTTTACTTGATTCTCTAATCGGTCTAAATACGATTCAATTTCCTGAAAGCGTGAGCCGGAGTGATTGGCAGCATTTTGCTGATCAAGCACTTGATTTATTTTCACTTGAGCCCGTGTTACATTTTCGCGACCCATTACTTCCATCCGGCGAATATGCATATCCTTCAGCTTATGCTTCATTTCTTCATACTTTCTTTCCAATTCAGCAAGCTGCTCGTTTGCAGAATGAAGGGCCTCCTTTAAACGTGCTACACGTCCCTCAAATTGTACTTGCTCCTCTGTAGCAAATAAGAATAATTCATTCTCCCCCGCTTGTGAAGCAATTTCCGCTTGGCGTTTTCTCTTTGCTGCTAACTCCTCAGCTTGGCGATATTCTCTACTGAACTCTTCCTTTAACATATATTGGCGTTCGAGCAGCTTCCGTACCTTTTCTGTTTCTTTCTCACAGTCCCGTAAATATTGATTCAAAAGAACAATTGGATTTTTTTTCTCCTTTTGATCAAGCACTTCATTGAGATCAGCTAATACTGTGTTTTTAATACGCGTAAATAGGTTTGTCATTTTTCCTCTCTCCTTTAATGATTAGTTTTTCTTAAATTCAGCCCATTGCTTTTCAAAATTAGTGAATGGGTCATTTTCTTCAACTTTCACTTCTGTTTTTGTTTGATTCCATTTTTTATACACAAGGTAAAGGACATATGCAGCTACGATACCAATAATGGCTGGTAAGTTAGAAGCCGATGCCATTAAGGCGATAAACCCAATGAAACCCCAGCCAATCTTCATAAGTAGTGAGTCCGTTTTTAAAAATTGTTTAAACACAAAGTACAGAAGAACGATACTTAATCCTAATGCTAGTAATGGTCCTAGATTTGACAATAAAACGATCGCCGCAATGCCCCCTGCTATTAATAAACCGAATTTTTTCATGTTCGTTTCCTCCTTTCTTGATTCCATCTTACCTATATTTCCGGCTTCTCATAACGAGCCAGAGCTTTATTTTCATCTAAGACCTGAGACCGAGCAGTGGATAGTCGGAAGTTAGAGAAAGGTTCCAAATTTAAATTTAGTAAGTCTCTTTACATGATTTTCTCCCTCTAACCCATACTAGTTTTAGGAGGTGTGCCATAAATGAGTATTGCTTGGCTATACGGACTTTTACTCTTTATCCATCCGATTCCAGAATCCGACAGCTTGTCGATTGAGAATAAAGGAGAAACAATCCTAACCATTGATCGGCAAGACTATGCCATTCCCATTCCCAATATGCCTTTAATCGATGTAAAAAAATATCATGAGCTTCTTGATAAACTGGATAAACAAACATATATTGCGCCGAAAAACGCAAATATTGATCCATCTGGAAGAGTAAAAAACGAAGAGGTAGGCAGCAGGTTACATCGCAGGGCTTTCACTGATTTGTTTTATACATACTTTTACAATACGAATTCTTCCAATATTGAAGTTCCCTTGCTTCCCATTCATCCTCGGGTTGATCGGGACTTATTATTACATATTCGAGTGAAGCAAATTGGAAGATACGTGACTTTTTTTAATTCAAATAATAAGGCGCGTTCTCACAATATTTCCCTTGCGGCTGAAGCCATTAACAATCATGTTATTTTTCCTGGTGAAACCTTTTCCTTTAATCAAGTAGTTGGGAAAAGAACGAAGGGTAGGGGCTATATGCGCGCGCCTGTTATCGTCAGGGGTGAAATGGCCGAGGATATCGGGGGAGGAATTTGCCAAGTTTCTTCTACCCTTTTCAATGCTGCCGATCGTGCAGGCTTAAAAATCCTTGAACGTTACTCTCATTCTAAACGCGTACCATATGTACCTTCAGGAAGGGATGCAACGGTCAGCTGGTACGGACCTGATTTCAGCTTCAAAAATGGATACAGCTTTCCTTTATTAATTCAGGCAAAAGCATATGGCGGTCAAATGATCATTCGGATATTTTCAACCGATGAAATCGAATATGAACCTCGTTTCGTTCCAAACGCTTCCAAAATGCTGCACGAGGAAGTACCGTTTCAAAAGAAAGAAGAATAATTCATTAGCTAAAGCGAAGAGATGCTCCCTCTTCGCTTTTTTCTAGTAAAAAACTGCCGTTCATGAGCATATACCTTAAATAAGTGACCTTATCATCAGCTAAACAGAAAAGACCATCTGCACTGCTTGGAATTTGCTGTACAAAGAGGAGGTTATTTCATGGTATTATTGCTTATTACAACAATCGGCATGATCATTTCACTAGGAATTGTTGGAAGCCTGCTGTTCTTTTTTACAAATGAAGCATTAAATAAAGAGGATTCACACACGATTGATCCTATCCCTAACACAGAAGGATTGAAAGAAAACAAGAGCTCTCATTAAGTGGATGAAGATTAAATATTTTTTTAAGAGAGAAGCCAGCTATTATTTTGTAGCTGGCTTTTTATATTCTAAATCCCATCTGGTATACAAATGACATAGTTTGGAAAAGTTATGGATGAGAAAACCTAGAGGAGGAAAGGTATGTCATCCAATCATAAAATGCCCCAGTTTCCTGAATCATATTGGAGAGAAACTCCCCTTCCAACATTCGGGAAGCTGAATGAAAATACTTCTGTTGATGTTGCCATTATTGGAGGCGGAATTACTGGAATCACCGCAGGATATCTTTTAATGAAAGAAGGCTTAAAGGTCGCTATTTTAGAAGCTGGAAATATTTTAACTGGAACCACTGGCCATACGACAGCAAAGCTCACTGCCCAGCATGGTTTAATTTATGATGAATTCATCAATCATTTCGGGCTTGAAAAGGCGAAGCTTTATTACGAGGCTGAAACAAGTGCCATTGATTTTGTTCGTAATCAAGTGCAAGAGAAACAAATAGATTGTGATTTTAGCGAAGAAGATGCTTTCATATATGCTACTTCAGATGAATACGCGAAAAAGATTGAAACGGAAATGCAAGCGTATAAAAAACTTGGCATTATTGGACGCTTAGTAGATGGCATCCCTTTCAATATACAAACGAAAGCAACACTCGCTATGAATCAACAAGCGCAGTTCCACCCTTTAAAATATTTACAAAAATTATTGCAAGAATTTATTGATGGTGGCGGAATTGTGTATGAAAATACGACTGCCGTCGATGTCGGGGAAAATGATCATCCGGTTGTCATTACAAGAGATGGGCACCGTGTTAAGTGTAAATATGTCATTGCCGCATCCCATTTCCCATTTGTCGATATGATGGGCTTTTATTTTGCAAGAATGTATTCGAGCCGTTCCTATGTACTTGGTATAAAAACGAAAACAGAATTTCCTGGGGGCATGTATTATAGTGCAGATAAACCAACTCGTTCCCTTCGATATACGCCATTCAATGGGGAAAAGCTCATTCTTGTAGGCGGCGAGGGGCACAAAACTGGTCAAGGGATCAATACGATGAAGCATTATGAAACGCTTGAAGGTTTTGCAGAGGAAGTTTTCGGCATTACAGATTTTCCTTATCGCTGGTCGGCACAAGATTTAATTACATTAGATAAACTCCCTTATATCGGGCCTATTAAAGAAAACAGATCCAAAATACTGATTGCGACAGGGTTCCGAAAATGGGGAATGACAAACGGTACAGTTGCCGCTATGCTCCTTAAAGATATCATTATTGAAAAAGAAAATCCTTACAAGGAGCTTTTCAATCCTGACAGATTCCAAGCAGATCCAAGCCTAAAGAAAGTGATCTCCATTAATACAGATGTAGCGGGCCATCTCATTAAAGGAAAACTAGAGGTTGCTCCTAAAGATCCGGATGACTTGGAAAATGATGAAGGTGCAGTTGTCACTGTAAATGGAAAAAGAGCGGGAGCTTATCGGGATAAAGACGGAAACTTGCATCTTGTCGACACGACCTGTACTCATCTGGGCTGTGAAACGGAATGGAATGAAGGGGAGCGTACATGGGACTGCCCTTGCCACGGGTCAAGGTACACCTATGATGGTGAGGTACTAAACGGTCCGACAAAAAGACCACTGCGAAAAATTGATTATTAGAATGGGCTGAGATTCGTTAATTCAGATTGGCGAATGCCTACTTCTTCTTTACATAGTTTTCTGGACAGGTTTCAGAAATTTACCAATAACCGTCCAAATAACTTAGGTTCCTGACAGGCTTCAGAACTTTCAGCAGCAAAAAATCCTCTTTCCAATTAAAGAGGATTTTTTTATTGCTGTTTATTGTATAACCTTACTCTTGCCGGCGATTTTTTTGCGGATTATCATGTCCGGTTGTAAACTCAACTAATTCCGAGCTTGTTCTGTTTCCTGTTTTGGCATTTTTATTTCGTTCCGCATTTGCGTTTCCTTGTTTTTTTCTGCCCATAGTTGCCTCCACTCCTTTTCATTATTTAAGGAGTAGTTTGCGCGATAGCTTTAACTTTATTCCGGGATTATTTTTGCTCTGCTGGGTCAGTTATATTTCCTCCACGCATTATTTTCTTTTCCGCTCGAGCACCAAGTTCCCTTGCAAATTTCTTAAGATCCCTTTCCTCTCTTTCCGTTACTAAGGAAATGACCATTCCGCTCGCCCCAAAACGACCCGTTCTACCTGAGCGATGAACGTATTGCTTTACATCTCTAGGAAAATCGAAGTGAACAACGTGAGTCACATCTTTTATATCTAATCCCCTAGCAGCTACATCTGTTGCCAGTAGCATATTTGTTTGACCAGTGCGAAAATCCTTTAAAGCTTTTTGCCTGTCCATTTTATTTAAGTCGCTATGGAGAGAACTTGTCTGTATATTTTTATATGCTAATTTCTCTGATAGGACAGTTAAGTTTCCAATATCCTTGACAAAAACAAGCGCTTTAATCGATTCTAATCTTGAGATTTTTTCAAGCATCATAATTTTATCTCTTTGTTCTGTATGAAAGTATATATGATCAACAGCAGCAGCATTGATCGTTTCGTCTTTTTCAACCTTAATGATTTCAGGCTCTGCCGTCAATTCCTGCGCCAGCTTTTCTATTTCTTTTGGCAAAGTCGCGGAGAAAAGAACAGTTTGTCTGTCACTTAACGTAGATTTAATAATGCTTCGAACTGTTTCCAAATGCTCAGGAACGAGAAGTTGATCTCCCTCGTCAAGCACGACTGTCTTTACCTCATGCATTTTAAGCTTTTTTTGCTTAATTAACTCCAGTACTCTCCCTGGCGTTCCGATCGCAATATGAGGATGCTTTTTTAATTTTTCCAGTTGCCTTTTCACATTCGCTCCGCCAATAAAGGATGCCGCGCGAATCCCGCTTCCCTCTGACCATTTTTGAATCTCTTGTAAAATTTGCATAACAAGCTCTTGGGATGGCGCAATAATGATCGTTTGAATACTCTTTTTGTCATTTGCAATTTTCTCTAAAACCGGCAATAAATAAGCTAAAGTTTTTCCTGTACCAGTTGGTGATTCAGCAATAACATCTTTCCCTTCAAGTGATGCCGGAATCGCTTTTGATTGGATCGTTGTCGGCTGATTGAAGTTTGATTTCTTCCATACCTCTTGTATAAAAGGTTTTAATTCATTAATGATTGTTTGTGTCATAAAAAGCTCCTTTAACTTGTGAAGTTACATCTATACTTAATGATTACTATTGCATAAAAATTGAAATGAATACTAAGTACCGCTAATGATACTAGCTTATCCCGTTTAAGTTGTCTAGTCTTAGAAACAAATGCGTAAGCGCCTTGATCACCCCCGACAAGCACAAGACGAGCCTCACGGAAAGGTGTTCTTTACCTTTCTGGGAGGATTGGCTTGTGACCTCGAGGGGGTAGGCGCTGCAGCTGGACGCAAAAAGAATAGCAGTCAAAGGCTTGTGGGATATTAAAATAGAGGTGGATCGAATGATCAAAAAGTTAGTAGCCTTTTTAATTGTAGCATTTCTTGTTTATTCTCCCTCTATTCAGGCCCAAAATCAAAAGGTAGAAGTATTTAATATAGAAATGGGAAAAGTCGTAAAGGATACCCCATCTACTTCTGCTATTCAAAAAGAAGCAAAAATATACTTAAAAAGCATTAATGGTATTTATAAAAAACTGAATCCTCTGCCGCCAAAGGGTATTATTGTTAGAATCCCTCTTATTCCTCCGCTAAAAGTTCAAAATCAATGGATACACACGCTTGCCGATGAAATGAATATCATTTTTCCTGCGGGAGGAAATCCATATGTAATGATCTATGATGATGAAAATAACACATATTTCTTTACGATTGAAAGTCATCTAAAAACAAATCGCATGTCAAAATATTTAGGAATAACATTAAAAAAGGGTGATACCTAATAAATAGGTGCTCACCCTTTTTAAGTCTATTACCTTCCCTTTTTCCTCTAGGTAGCTGTTTTCCCAATACTCGGCGTTTTTAATACCGAGCTTTGTCGAGTTTAATATAGAATCGAGTCCTTGTGCTTATTAAAGTAGCTAATTCCTAAAATTACCCACATTGCATTTTCCTTCATATTTTCTAAATTTCCGTTATACTTATATTTAGGGAAACGAAATAAAATACGGAAAGGAGTGTTTAAAACGAATGACCTATGATTCAAACCGGAACTTATTCATTATGTGGTTCGCCAACTTTTTTGTTGCCGGCAGCATGACGATGGTATTGCCTTTTATCTCTTTGTACATTGAAACATTTGGAAATTTCTCCTCGACATATGTTCAGCATTGGTCAGGCTGGACATTTGCTATTACGTTCGTTGCTGCCTTTATTTTCTCTCCGATTTGGGGAAGGATTGGGGATCTATACGGCAGAAAGAAAATTCTCATTGTTTCGGGAATCGGTATGGCCCTCTCTATTTTTCTCATGGGCTATGTCACTTCGGTTTGGCAGCTTTTTATGCTAAGGCTATTTATGGGTGTTTTTACAGGATTCATTCCGATGTCACAGGCTTTTATTTCAACCCAAACTCCAAAGCATATTGCCGGAAAGGTCATGGGTACTTTGCAAACGGGGAGTATTACAGGTTCCTTGATGGGGCCCATGCTTGGCGGTGCCTTAGCCGATCTATTTGGTTATGCAAATACCTTTAAGTGGACCTCAATATCCATCTTCTTATCCGCACTGCTCGTAATCCTTACTAAAGAAATAATATTGAAAAATAAAGAAGGTAATAAAACAAATTACTCTAGTAAGGATGTCATTCTCCATATTATTCAGCACCCAGTTCTCTTAACTGTCCTACTCATTTCTGCACTTATTCAGATGGCCCATTTTAGTATTCAGCCGATTCTATCCTTATATGTGAGTGAGCTTCGCGGAACAGAAAACCTCGCTTTTTTTGCCGGAGTCGCTTTTTCAGCAGGCGGGCTTGGTAACTTGATAATGGCGCGGAAATGGGGAAAAATTGCCGATCGTTACGGCTATATTAAAATTCTCGTTATTTTATTATTTATGGCTGGAATCTTCTATTTACCCGGAGGATTCGTTACGAATTACTGGCAGCTTGTTGTTATTCGTTTTACCCTTGGCGTAACGATTGGTGGAATTATTCCCGTTCGGATCGCTTATATTCGACAAGAAGCGCCGATTGCCATGCAAGGAGAAGTTCTAGGCTATAACACAAGCCTCCGCTTTTTTGGAAATATCATTGGTCCAATGATGGGAGGATTGATTTCCGGTTATTTTGGCTTTTCGGCTGTGTTTATTATTACGAGTATTCTCCTTATCTTAAGTGGTGCAATTTTGTTAGTAGCGATGTTTAGAAATCCACAAATGGCTGAAGCCAGTTTAGGGAAGAAAAGAATGCCCCTATAATGGGAGCATTCTTTTCTTATTTTTTTACCTCAATAACAATACTTGCATAATATTTATTGCCAATATGGGCATCAAGGCGCCAGAAACCTGGAGATGGAAGGGTCATCATGACGTGCTGTGAAGCTTGGGCATTTAGAACTTCCTTTAGATCTTTATATTGAGGATTCGAGATTTCCCAACCATTAGAACGGGTAATGATTTCTCTTCTCCCTGTATCTTTTTGAGTGGCAGTGATCTTTAACTGTTCACCTGGACTTTCGGTTAAATCGTCTCCCCAGAAAAACCACCTCGTTTTATATGCTTCACCAGCTTTCATCTCACCTGTATCAATGTACACTGCTTTACCTTTTAAACCTCTTAGGTTGGAGTAGTGTCCATCATCAGATGGAGGCGGAAAAGTGGGTGTAATACGCCAGTTCCTTGTGCCATCAGAATAAAGCTGAAATGAATCCTGTTTCCCATCCCATTCTACAGTCACTTCAACCGGTTCACTCTCTTGCATCATTGCCGTTCCACCGTTTGGACCTGAATGATGGGAAAATGATTTCTGATGTATTTCATCTAATGAACCATCACCTGCCCCAGTGTTTGTTTCAAATCTATATGTTATCGGCTTTCCTTCAATCTCTGTTAAATCTCCTTTATACTCTAAATAAAATAAACTCTCCGATTCACTTTCATAGTCAAGATTTCCATTCTCTGTTTTGGAAAATATCCCTTTACCAAAGAACTCATATGTTGCTTGCCAGTGCTCACTTTCACCCGTAAATAAATAATCGTGAATAACCACATCCTCCTCTTTGCCTCTTTCTTCCCCTGCATGTTGACTTTCATTTAACGAGAGAATGTTTTCATTTGTTAAATAATAAATGACTCCGATCGGAAGTAGAATACTGACTGCCCCACTTAATAAATACTTTAATGGGCGGGTGAAGGATGGCCTTTTATTTCTTTTTGGCAAATTAGAAAGTGTTTGACTAACTTTATGCTTTACTTCGAAAGGAACTTCAAATTCCTTATCATGAATGATTTTTTTGATACTATCATCAAATTTTGAGCGGTCCATTTTCCCCTCTCCCTTCTTCATTCAGTTGATTGATGCAGGAGGCAAGCAACGAGCGAGCACGATTTAATCTTGACTTAACGGTGCCCTCTCTAATTTTTAGAACTTGGGCAATTTCTTTTATAGAACAATCTTCAAAATAAAATAACACGACAACAGAGCGATATTTCTCATTTAATTTTGAAAGAGCCTCTCTTAATTCATCAAACTGATTATCTGCTATAGACGGCTCCGTTATATGTTCAATTGTATTTAATAAAATGCTTTTCTGTTTTTTCTTTAGCATATCATTGCATTCATTTATCAAAATCCGAATCAGCCATGTTTTGAAATAAGCTGGATTTTTTAACTTTGCAATAGAATGATAGCTTTTTAAAATCGTTTCCTGTATGGCGTCTGCGCAATCCAAATCTTCCTTGAGAATCCCTTTCGCTATCCGATAAAGGGATGACTCACAACTTCTGATTAATCGAATAAACGCTTCTTGATTGCCATTCTGAGCAAGAAGCACATCATTTTCCGAAAGCACTTTTCATCCCTCCTTCTGCTCATTAGACCGTAATTAATGTAAAAAGGTTCCAATCACTATAAAAATAGGTGAATATTTGTTTTTATGCTGAATTTCTGTATGGAGGGAGATAAATCCATTTTTATCACACCTTTTTTACCTTTTAACATATATGTTTCTATTTAAGAAATGCTTTTCCTTTGTTCTTCCTGTAGACAAAAAAAAAGTAAACTTAGCTCAGAAAAGGAAGGTTATTCCCCCCCTGATTTAAGTTTACTTCCATTTCAAATGTTTTTATCGTGTAATGATAATTGGCTCGCCTTTCGTAACGACAATCGTATGCTCGCATTGTGCTACATAGCTTTTATCTGGTGTTACGAATGTCCAGCCATCACCTAGTTCAATGACTTCTTCTGCTTGCATCGAAATAAATGGCTCGAATGCAATGACCGTTCCATCCTTCAATAGTGCGGAATCCCACGGCTCAAAATAGTTTAAAATATGATCTGGCTTCTCATGAAGAGATTTGCCAATTCCGTGTCCGGTTAAATTTTTGATGACAGTATAGCCGTTCTGATTGGCAACTTTATTCACTATTTTTCCAATTGAACTTAGCTTCGAACCTGCTTTTATTTTTTTCAAGCCTTCTTCAAATGCCTGTTGTGCTGTTTCACAGAGGTGGCGCAGCTTCTCATCTGTATTTCCAACTACAAAAGATAAGCCAGTATCGGCAAAGTAGCCATCTTTAGAACCAGAAACATCAATATTAACAAGATCACCTTCATTGATTACCCGTTTTCCAGGAATTCCGTGTGCCACTTCTTCATTCACGCTAATGCAAGTAAATCCAGGAAAATCATATTCACCTTTCGGACCAGATATCGCACCGTATTTTTCAAAAAGCTCGCCAGCGTAATCATCTAGTTCCTTCGTCGTAACACCAGGTTTTGTCCGGGCAATTAATTCATCACGGATGACGGCAACTATTTTTCCAATTTCCTTGAGCGCCGCTAATTCTTCTTCATTTTTAACAATCATTTCGTTTCTGTCCCCTCACTTGTTGTTTTTTCTTCCTTTATTATATTCTATTTTGGGGCCAACGTAAAAACACCCCATTCACATGAGGTATTTTACACAAAATTAGCTGATACTAAATCCAATTTTACCAAATTGATCTGCTTGATCCATTCTCGTAAATGCTTGTTTATATTGATCTAGTGTAAATACTTTATCCATAATTGGCCGGATTTTATGCTCCTCAACAAATTCCAGCATTTCTTTATATTCTTCTGCACTTCCTAATGTTGAGCCGAGAAGATTTTGCTGAGCATAGAAGAAGGTACGAAGATTGATTTTGACTTCATCTCCCGCTGATGCGCCGAATGTAACGATCGTTCCACCTGTTCGGAGAATCTCTAATGATTTGTTAAAGGTAGCCGCCCCGACAGACTCAATGACGAGATCCATTTTCACGCCATCTAATGCTGCATTCCAGTCTTCATTACTATCGATGGCTTTATAAGCTCCGATTCCTAATGCTTTCTCACATTTTTCCTTTGAACGGGAGCTTACATACACTTCAGCACCAACTGCCTTCGCGAATTGTACTAAAAAGGTAGCTACACCGCTGCCCACACCCGGAATAAATACCTTCATCCCCGGCTGAACTTTTCCTCTTGAAAACAATGCTCTATATGCAGTCAGGGCTGCTAATGACAGCACTCCTGCCTCTTCCCATGATAAATATTCTGGCTTTCGCTCCACATTGTCTTCCGGCAATAATATATATTCACCAAAGGTCCCGTGAAAAGGAAGGCCGACAATTTCAAAGCCTGCTGGCGGAGCATCACTTTTTTCCTTCCAGCCAAGGCCGGGATTGATCATGACCTCATCCCCAACTTGCACACGAGTTACCCCTTCTCCAACCGCTTCGACAATTCCAGCTCCATCTGAACCGATAACAAGAGGCGGGTCTGTTGGCTTATGACGTTCCAAAACAAATAAATCACGATGATTTAAACCCGCCGTTTTTAGTTTAATTTTAATCTCACCAGCTTTTGGTTCCATTTCTACTATGTCTCCGTATGTAAGGCCTGCCAAACCCGTTTTTTCTGCATGAATGACTGCTTTCATCCCCATCACTCCTAAAAATGTAAGTATAATCATATGATACTTCTAAATTGTTAGAATTGAAAATATTCCCCCTTCGCCTTGCTCCTTTCTAGGACTTGACAATTGGATTAAATAACCTATTTTGTTAAACTTATAAAAAAATAATGCTTTGGAGGTTTTTACATTGGGATGGGCTGAGTTTGAAAAAGTTAAAAATGAATACAATGATTTTTATAAAAAAATTGATGAAGAAATTATTAGGCTATTAACAGAAAGAAAGGCAGCTGCGAAGGGAAAACGCTTTTCACCCTCTGCTGAAATAAAAGAGCAATGGGAAAAGAAATATAATATGAAGGTTTCTGAAATCGGCTGGCTTATGCATCAATTGAATGATGGGAGCGGACCTTTCTATATGCCAGAAGGACCTGGGGAGCTTTTGGGCGTTGTTCAAATTATGCAGAAATCAACGGTTGATGATTTTGAATATATGTTGACCCATTCTATGCAGCATGAGCACGGAAGCATCGTCACCTTAGAAATAAATTATATAAAGAAAGACGAAGAAAACATCGGCCATATTATGCCACATTTAATGCTCGAAGTGATAGGCCAGATCAATTACAAGGTTGACAGAAATGGCTCACGAGGTGGCGGCGGAAATACACAAATGAGTTTCCTTGTTTCTCCTTCCTTGCCTAATGACGTAAACGAGGTACAGTTTTCATTAATTCCTTATGCGCCTCCAATGGAATTTCCACCTAGAGAAATTATTTTAGATAAAGAAGTTCATTTTGATAAATAAGATCAGCCCTAGTGGCTGTTTTTTACTTTCTGGAATCTGAATATTCTTCTCGAAGAGCCGAATTTTTTCCCTTGTCCCTTTTAAGAATTCATATGATTCGTTTTATTTTCTTACTTTGGACATATATTTGTACAAAGCCCGATTCATTTTTTCGTAAAAAAGGCGAAAAACGCAAACATCTCGGGACGGGAGGGTTTTGTATGGCTATAAAGCGAAGAAGGAGATGGAAGGTTAAAAAGGGGCCTCTTCCCTTTAAATATGTATTTCTCATTACACTTATCTTTTTCCTTCTACTAACTATTTTTAGCTTTATTGTGATCAATAAAAATATCGAGCCAACATTAATGGGGATTGCGGAATCGAAAGCTCGTCAATTCGCTGCTCAGGCGATCAATGATGCGATTGCAAAAGAAGTAACAGAAAGTATTGATATGAACGAATTAATTGTCAAACACGAAAACGCCGGTGAAGCAAGCTACAGCTTTAATCCCCTATATAATAAGGTCATTTCCGATTTAGCCATTAGAGTACAAGAGTATTTAAATTTAGTCGAGGCTGGCGATTTGGTGCAGTTAGAAAAATTCAAGAATAACATTAACATTGATCCAGAAAAAACGAAAAGCACAAAAGGAATTGTGTATTATATTCCATTAGGGATGGCTACGAAGATGACCCTGCTTTCTAATTTTGGTCCAGAAATTCCTGTAAGGTTAGAAATATTAGGGGATGTGATTCCAAACTTGGAAACGAAGATTGTTGAGACAGGAATTAACAACACTTATCTTGAGGTTTATATAAATGTAAAAGTGAATATGAACGTTATCATTCCATTGATCGAAGAACCTATTGTCGTAACGAACCAAGTCAAAATCGGGGACTGGTTCTATCCTGGCCAAGTACCTCAATATTATAATGGATCCGGGACAGGCAAACCAAACCCTATCGTAATCCCTCCGCCTAGTAGTTAATTTTATGGCACCCCAAAAAATTAATTTTTTAATTTAAAAAATATCGCAAGCCTTAGTCAATTCATCTCAGATTGTGGTTGGTATTATTTAAATAGCCTGACTCCAGCATTTGGAATCAGGCTATCTACTACTTATTTTTCCCTTGATTTGACTGATAGTAAAACTTTGCTGTGATCGAGCCATCCTTATTTTCTACTATGTCTGTAACATGGATTCCAGAATCTCCTGGTGTTGAGTTATGACCTTTCCAGAAGTAATAAGAACCGGTATGAACATTTCCGGAAACAGATGTTAGCTTGCTTCCCGTTTTGAAGAAGTCTCCTGCATCACCACGGTTTACATTTTTCTCAAGATCGTATTTGCCGTCCGCCTGAATGACAGATAAACCGTAATGGGTAACGATCGTTCCATCACTTGCTACAGCCGATTGATTAGATTGGAACCTCTTATTCATCCAGTTCGCTACATTATTAGGACGGAAGCCTGCAGTTTGATAGAGATTAATAATATTTTCATCTACATGCCAAGCAAGTAAGCCATGAGCTTCTTTGCCTTGACGGATTAACCCTTTATTAAATCCGTCTTGCTGGACATTTTCAAATAGGAAGTATTCTGTTCCATTTGAGCCAGGAACAACCATTTTTACAATTCCATTGTCAGCAGAAGCTTGGCTGATTGGAGGCAATGTAATTTCCTGTACGCCATCTTCCGGTGTTACTTCGATTGGATTTGCCCAGCCTAAGAAAATTTTTGAGAATGGGTCAAAATGAGTTGGCGAGTTGCCAGAATATGCGGCACTATCAGGATAACGCATCCATGAGCCACCAGACATCATTGAGTAGTTCCCTGTTCCCTCTGAAGAATAGGCAGTATCATAAAAGTCAGGCAATCCTAATGCATGACCGAATTCATGTGCGTAGACACCAGTTTGCGCTGGGAATGGACCTGTTTTATTCGATTCTACATACTGACCAGTAGCGGCATTAAAACCGGAAACATTACCGCCAATTGCTGGCTGAATATTATAGTTATTGACGATTACACCATCATACGTCATATCTTCAGCCATTGTTTTATTCATCCACTCACTTTGTTTCATTCCTGCATGAACATCAGCTGGTTTCCCAGTTTCATAGTATTTCCCATAATAGAGTGCACTTAATAGATTCCATTTATGAGACCAAATTTGCGCCGGGTCACTACTAAACTCAGCTCCAGTTCCTTCATGGACGATAAAAACATTTGGAACTTCGCCATTTTCGGCATATTGTGAGAAGTCGATTTGCTCGTCAGCTGCCTTTAATAAATCGCGAACAAATTCGCCTATATGAGCATCCCCATTTTCATTGCCAAGGACATATTTTCCGCTTTCTGCATAATTGCCCTCTTGGTCTAAGTAATATGAAGCACCATTTGGCATTTCAACCCAAACAAATTCAGTATTTTCTTTACGGACAAGATTTACCTTTCCGTTACTAGATTCCTTATAAACATTTTGCATTGTACGGTCAGTTGGTGCCTTCTCTCCGTTAAACTCAGCATACTGTTTGAACTGATCTAGCTCATATGGATTATATTCCGTTCCAAATATTAAATCTTCATAATAATGAGCAGGAACCTGTCCAGGCATATCCCCAATTGGTTCATCCCCATCTTTATATTTTGCTAGAATAACAAGAACAGGAATATCTCCCTCTGCATTCCTATAGGCAACATGATTATTTCCCGCTTGTTGGAATTTTGATCCTTGCTTGGCCGCTCTTTCAGCAGGATCTACCTTTGATAAATCTACTCCAAGTCTTTTAGCCTGCTCGGCAAGCTCTGGGGAGGCTCCGACATAATGTGCTAGATTCAGATTATATGTATTCTTTTCTGTTGATGTTATATCAGCACTTCCCCCTGTAAAAAGTGTACTTCCAACTAATGATAATGCTAGTGCTGAACTTGATAGGACCTTTAACAAATGCCACCACTCCTTCAAATTATTTCTATAACCTAAATAAATAATATAGAATAGTCAGTATATTCTAAATAGGATGTTCGAAGCATTTTACACGAAATATCGTGAACCAAAGGTCCCGTTTCATATGTCTATTTGTTCATGGGTAATTATTTTCAGTATTCTTCCAGGCATTTAATCTTGCAAAAAGGTCACCTTTCAATGGAAGGTGACCTTTTTCTAATATTTATCTAATTAAAATATTTCCTCCAGCTAAATCGGATTGACCTTGGTATGTGGCATATGCATAGATATTGTAATATCCGCCTGGTAGCTTAGTTCCATCATCAAGCTTTCCATCCCATTGGAAGGTCGTATAACCAGCTTTTACATTTTTGTAAACGGCAATATCGCCTAAATATCCTAATGGCTGGCCGTCTTTATTAGACCGATAAACAAATAGTTCAACTTCTTCAGCCCCACCTGGGAAATAACCTTCAATTTCAAACTTCCCATCACCAAGCTGACCGACTCCTACATATTGGACACGTGGGTAATCCGGTTCTTTAACAAAAAGAATGGTTGGAACATGAAGCTTTTCAGAACCATTGCTGATTGTGATCGATCCTTCGTAATAGCCAGGTGCTAAAGCTCCTGCATCTACTTGAACATTCAGGTTTACATTTTGAGTTTGACCAGGATTTACTGTTAAATTATTGCTTGTTGAAACTTTAATCCCCTTAGCGCCCTCTCCTACATTCACTTCGAAGTTATAAGTTTGGCGTTCAGAAGAAAGATTTTTAATTGTAAAATGTTGCTTTTCTACTTGCTTCCCACTATTCTTATGGAACGTTCCATAAGAATGGCTTCCAGGAGTAACAAGTGTTTTTGTTTGAATTGCTTCTAAAACTCTGATGCTTCCAGCCCCTTGCGAATTATAAGGGTAATCTTTGCCTGTCGCAGGATTAATTAAGTTTTCTGCTGTATTCATTAATGCTGCCTTCACATCTGCTACACTCCAATTAGGGTTTGCTTGCAGAATTAGAGCAGCCGCCCCCGCTACATGCGGAGATGCCATACTTGTTCCCTGCTTAGCCCCATATCCATGAGGATTAGATGGATCAAAAGTCGGAACGGTACTTACAATATTCACACCTGGTGCAGAAACATCTGGCTTAATCATCCATGTGGAATTGACTGGGCCACGGGAAGAAAAGTCTGCCATAGATTCACCAACACGATTAGCGAAATTAATGTTAAATGTCACTTGATTATTGCCTTTTTCTAATTCACTTAATAATTTTGCGCCGTCCGCAGCAGTTGTTCTAATAGTTGGAATATCAGTGCCAGGCACAACGACAATTTCTCCATCAACATTATTATAAATAATAGCTGCGACAGCACCAGCTGCTTTCGCGGCAGTAGCTTTATCAACAAAAGCGATCCCAGCTCCGCGGCTAATAAGGGCTACTTTTCCATTTACATCTTCCTTAGCAATTTCCTCAGGAGAACCAAAACCAACATGTACAAATTCAAGTGTTTGTCCGTTTAGATCTGTAAGAGCTTTGTCATTTGGAAAGCCCATTACTTTTGCTGATGGATAATCTACACCATCTGATGTGAAGATAGAAGAATTATATTCATTATATGGAAGCTGTGTTGCCCCTACAGAAATGGCATCGCGAGCTGCTCCTGGTGATCCTACTGTCCAGTTATTCGGACCGCTGTTTCCGTTTGATGTAACAGCTACTACCCCTTCAGCCATTGCCCAGTCTAAAGCAATACTTGTTGCATAATCTGCGTCATTTAAAGAGTTTCCTAGTGATAGGTTCATAACATCTGCGCCATCTTGAACTGCTTTTTCAATTCCGGCGATAACGTTTGCAGTTGTACCACGGCCACCAGGACCTAACACACGATATGCAAGCAGAGTTGCATCAGGGGCTACACCTTTGATAAGACCATTCGCAGCAACCGTACCTGCTACGTGTGAACCATGAGTCGTTTCAGCTCCTCTAGGGTCGCCTTTTGGTGTTTCTTGCGGATCATTATCGTTATCAACGAAATCCCAACCCTTATAGCTGCCAAAAGCATGCTTTAAATCAGGATGAGTATAATCAACTCCTGTATCGATT
The DNA here is from genome assembly GCF_008923245.1 of Cytobacillus depressus. Lineage (GTDB taxonomy): Bacteria > Bacillota > Bacilli > Bacillales > Cytobacillaceae > Cytobacillus > Cytobacillus depressus. The sequence continues at coordinate 29,477 of NZ_WBOS01000004.1, read as the reverse complement.
ACCGCTACAGTTACTCCTTTTCCAGTATATCCAGTTTCCCAAGCCTCATTTGCCCCAATATGAGGTGCGCTATTTAGCATATTTGGGCTAAATTCCTCTGCTGATAAAACTTCACCTTCCCCTAAGGAAGTAGTGTGATATTCGACATCAGGATAAACCGCTTTTACTCCCGGCACTGATAATAGTGCTGGTATTTCATTTTCTGCCAGTTCAACAGAAAATCCGGAGAAAACATAGTCATATTCACGATTAACTTTTAAGCTTTTGGCTGCTTTGCTAACTTCTGATTTTACTTGATTACGAGTTTTTGCAAGATTTGCCTTTGATTGGCTTTTTCCTTTATGCTTCGCTTCAACAAGTGAAGGCTCTGTTAGTTCAACAATGACACTCGTCCGATTGGAAGACGATAAATTAAACTCACCAACTAATTGGGCTAAATCAGCTGCTGCATTATTATTATATTTGCTTGCAGCACCGGCTCCTGACCCCATCGGTGAAAAGGCTAATAAAAATACTAGCGCAATGAATAATGCTTTAATTACTCTTTTTGACACGATTCATTTCATCTCCTTATAAATTTAAAATTTCGTGTTACGCTGTTTCGAAAAATTCCCCCCTGCTTATATTCCGAGATTCGAAACACATCTCAGTATGAATATTCTGTAATATAAGAAAAATTCCTTGAGTCTTTTTTCTCAATTGTTAATAGGAGAAAAGTGTCATTTTTCCTCGAATGTCCATTTAAGACGGACAAATATACCTAAATGTCTTTTTAAGGTGTCTGACACCTGGAATACTCCTTCTGTTGTTTGAATAGGTTTTTATGTAGACTTCTTAGATCATTATTTTGAAGGGCGGTTTGAAGATGCCGGTTTATAGTCATGAAGTTGAGGTTCATGTACCGATTCATAATGTGTGGGAATTCGTCAGCCATATAAATAATTGGGCACCACTTGTTCCTGGGTATATTGATCATCAGCTTTTAAGCGATACTGAGTCCACCTGGTCTTTTACAACTGATTTCGGCTTTATGAAGAAAAAAATTGAATTGAAAGTAGATATTACAAGCTGGGAAGAGCCAAACAAAGTAACGTTTAACTTAGTCGGGTTAAACGAAAAATTTACAGGCCATGGCTATTTTTTAGCTGAAGAACGCGGAAATGAAAAAGTACTAATGACTGGTTGCCTTGATATAACAGCTGGGGGAATGATGGCTAAAATCGCTAACTCGATCCTAACCACCTCTCTACCGGAAATAACTGCTGAACTGACAGAAGCGGTAGCTGATAAAATTGAAAAGACCTATCGTTGAGTGAGCAAAAAGTTATTATGATAAGGGTGTTCTTACATGTCCTAGGAAATGTCGAGTAAAATAAAGAAAACAAGAGCATCTCCGGAAAGGAGAAATGCTCTTGTTTTTTTATTTAGCCAATAAATTGTTTGATTCTAAAAAGCCAATAATATGATCGATCAAGCCTTTCGCTAACGGCAATTCAGGATTCGTATAAGCAGACATATTTCCTTCCCGATCCTCCGGTGCTTCCTTCAACACATGGTTCATGCCTTCTACGATTAAGAGTTGAGAATCTTTTTTTGCATTATGCAAAGCCTCAGCATCTTTAACTGGTACTTGAATATCACGATTTCCATTTACAATTAAAACCGGGCAATTCAGCTTTTGCAATTGTTCCTGAGGATTGTATTGTAGCCATGAAATCATATACGGCTGAACAGATGGGCGGAATAGGCTTTGCAAATCAGCGCTAACCCCTTTTACCTGCTCACCTTGCTTGAGTTTTTCTAAAACGTCCTTTGATTCCTGTAGTAAATTGGCAGAAAGCTGGCCATCTAGCTGTTCTAGGAGAACTTGATCAATCGGTCTTCCTGCACCAGCTATAGAAATAAACGCATCTGCAGAAGCATCATTAGCTGCCGACATGCCAATTAAAGAACCTTCGCTATGACCAATGATACCGACCGAGGAAAAGCGCTGATCCCCTTTTGCTAATTTAACCCATGCTGCCGCATCATTAATATAATCATTAAAGCGAATATCCTCTTCTTTTTCCATTAAGCGTGCATTCTGACCAATGCCTCTTTTATCATAGCGAATACTTGCAACCCCTTGTTCGGCAAGATCTTCGGCCAGCATTTTCAAACTATTATTCTTTCCTGGAAGTACGAATGAATTTCCGTCCTTATCAGTTGGGCCTGAGCCAGCAATGATTATCATGACTGGAAATGGCCCTTCACCATTAGGGGTAAGCAATAGCCCTTTCAGTTCTCCGTCCTCTAAATTTACATGTACAGCCTCCCCAGCCTCTTCAGACGCTACCTCATCTGTTTTCTTCAATTCAAAAGGAAAAGACTGTCCTTGCTGCTTAAATGTTCCAGAAATCTTCTCATTTTCAACTTCTCCGTTAAAGGTCATATGCTGCCCTTGAATTTCCATTCCAAAAATGAGAGTAGAATCAGTTAATTTCACATTAGCCAATGGATAATTTTCTAGCCCTTGAACAGGAATGCTAATGGTACCGCCTTCAGTTGAAAATTGAATAATAATTGGCAGTGCCAGATTCGGAATTTGTATGGCCCCTTCCCATCTTCCCTCAATCTTTTCCATAGAACTCTCTCCCTTTTTCTCTTTTTGGTTATCCTTATTACAGCCAATTAGTAATACAAACATACTAAATACGATAAAAAGAAAGTAAAATGACCTCTTCATCAAAAGCCCCCCACAATTGATTCATTAACTAAAGTATGAAATAAGTAAGATAATAACGATCGGCCCCAATAGGACGATATAACCGACAGGGTTGGAAAAGTTTAGCGTCCAGCCAATTCCGAAACGTTTTTCAACAAAAATGGAAGGATCATTTTTATTAAAATAAAAGAGGCCGCCCTTCCAGTACTGATCATCATCAAGATCGGAAATTCCACTCGCAGGATGCAGATCCATCCTTTCACCCGCTGTTCCCACTTTAATCGCTAAATAAAGACAACCAATTAAGATCATTAGCGTAAATATGATTGGTAAAGCCATTAATACAGCCCCATCTGCCAAGTTGGGATGAATCATTTGCAATTGTAAAAAAGAAAATAGCATCGTAATGAGTACATTTGTAAAAAACATAAACCAACTTGAATATTTCCTTAATGTCAGCTGGCGAATTCGAGATGCCTCAGGTCTTGTCGCACTTAATTTAAATCCTGAGCGTTTTGTCATTTCATTAATTCCTAAGAACATGAATTGTATCGTTAGCAAAATGAGCAGTAATGAAATAGCCGAAAATTGGCTTTTGGCAGCAAAAGCATCAGGCTTTCCATTTGGTCCCCAATGCATAGGGATTTGTTCAGGCAGCAAGCTAAATTTAGTAAGTGTATAGATCATAACCCCAATAGTAACAGCGATCGGCAGCAAGTACACATGCCAAGGTAGCATGGCATCCTGTGAGCGAACGGACAAATCCGTGATTGTTACTTGTTTTACGTTTTCACCCCACCGCATTGCTTTCTTCCGTTGTAAAGCTTTTGCATGATAATAAAAATAGAGGGCTAAGCTCATAAAGATTAGGCTAAATTGAATGGCTGATCCTAATAATGCATTCATTGACTCATTCAAATTCACTTTTGTCAGCAAAAACAAGTAGAGACCTACACCTATAACACCGAAAATGAAAATTAGCAAAGAGAACCTTTTCTTAAAGGCTAATAACTTTGGATCCCGCGCAAATTCATCCGGTATATACACTCCAAATACGACATTTCGTTTAGTGAGAAACGGAATGGCCATTTCAAAGCCTATTAAAAAAACAATAATGATTAAAAAGAGCAAAAAGTCCATCTACTTCCCCTCCTATTCCATTTTAATTTTTTCTTTCCTTTTTCATTAAGATTTTTCTTTGAGATCCTGAATGATGGATGTCACAAGCTCTTGAATCTGCCCTTTCTTCAACCCTAAAACGAGAGCTTCGGCAATAACCGGTTTAAACCCTCCCAAGAGCTGATCCACAATTTCATTTGAAGCAACGGGAGAATTAATAACCGCACCAGATTTTGGAATAACACGAATAATCCCCTTCTTCACTAATTCATGATAGCTTTTGTTTACGGTATGCATATTTACCCCTAGATCAGCTGCCAAAACTCGTACGGACGGCAGTGAATCCCCTGGTTGCATAGAGCCCCTCGCTATTCCTTCAATAATTTGATTCGTTAATTGAGTATAGATTGGAATATCAGACTGGGGTTCGATTTGAATAATCAATATAATCCCCTCCATACTGTTCTATCTGAAGTATAACAAATTTGTTATAGTTTGTATAGAACAAAAAAAACAAAAAATAAAAACTCCATCTCTGGAGTTTAATGAATGAATTACTTTGTATAACGATTAGCATAGCTTGACGCTACAAAGGCGTCAGGCTTAATTTTTGGTTCGACACCCATTGATTCCATCCTTGAAACCATCTCTTTAACAAACTCCCGTGTTTTATTTCTTTTGCCAATTCCAATATCCAAATGGCCTTCCATTGTAAAAGTTGCTCCCTGGTACAGATATGGAATGATAATATCGATGATTTCATTTTTCTTCTCTAATGTAAAAAGGGCTACTATTTGTTCAGTTAAAGAAGTTTCATATGAGATCCGCTCGTGCAAATGAAGCATTTTCCTAGGAATAATATGCTTCCTAATACAAGCCCAAGCTCCTTTCCCTTCATTTTGAATGACAATCCCAGTTATAAAAATCGTCCGGTCATAATGAACTTGAGAATCGGTTCCGACCATTAATCGGTAATTTCCACATGGGCTTCTATTAATAAACTTAAGTATTCTAGAAAAAACCTCATCAAATGTTAAATTTCTTTCTTGCAGATTTTGAAACATTAAATCTTCTTCCTGACAATACATCACCTTTAATCACCACATTATGTTCGAATAAAGTGAACGAAGGGGCCCCTCATAATATACTCCTTCGCATGCGTATATTATTAGTATATTGAAGTACTAGAACAAGGTTTCCCATTTTTTTAGTTTTCCCGCTATAATTTTAAGGTAAACGTTTTCGTCTTAAAATATGAGCATCTTTTAGTTAGTTTTAATTATGTGTATGCTACTATGAACTAAAATATAAAAAATTGAGGTGGCCTTTATGAAAATTCAAGTTTGGTCAGATTTTGTTTGCCCATTTTGTTACATTGGGAAACGCAGATTAGAACATGCACTTGGGCAATTTCCCCATAAAGATCAAGTAGAAGTTGAATTTAAAAGCTTCGAGCTGGATCCAAACTCTCCGAAATATAATGGCAAAAGCATTCACGAAGTACTTGCAGCAAAGTACGGCATGAGCATTGAACAAGCGAAGCAGGCAAACGAAGGGGTCGGTCAACAAGCTGCAAGTGTAGGGCTGGAATTTCAGTTTGACGAGATGAAGCCAGGGAATACGTTTGACGCCCACAGGCTCGCAAAGTTTGCGAAGGAACATGGCAAAGAAGCAGACGTAACCGAAAAGCTGCTCCATGCATATTTTACAGACTCAAAGGATATTGGTGATGTAGAGGTATTAGAAAATATTGCTGAACAAGCAGGACTTAACCGCAATGATACTTTAAGAATACTTCAAGATAAAAATGCTTACGCCAATGATGTGCGAATTGACGAGAGCCTAGCCCAGCAATATGGGATTAGAGGCGTGCCTTATTTTATCATTAACAATAAATACGCTATATCAGGTGCCCAATCTCCTGAAACATTTGCCAATGCTCTTCAAAAAGTTTGGGAAGAAGAATCCGCTGCACCTGTATTACAAGATCTTTCCGCAGAAAATACGGAGGATGAGAGCTGTACGGATGGGAGCTGTGGGATGCCTAATAAAGTGGAGTAAATACATAAAAAAAGTCAGGCATCTCTATCAAAGTGCCTGACTTTCTTTTATGTAAGGTTTCTGAGAAAACTTAGCCCACATTCAGTGAGCTAAGCCTCTTCGTATCTTATATTGACGTCTTATAACCTGTATTTGCTTTTACTTTTACTTCTGCAAAACGTTTAGCATCTTGTTGCTTGCTAGATACAAGAGTTCCAATTATCCCTCCGATAAATCCAATCGGAACAGAAAGTAATGCTGGGTTCGTTAACGGGAAAATCGGATTTCCTGTAATTAGCGTCGCTCCTTCGACTGGAGACATAACACTTGGACTAATCGCGACTAGAATGAGAGCAGAGATGAGACCAGAAAGCATACCTGTCATGGCACCAGCCGTGTTAAAGCGCTTCCAATAAATTGTATACACAATAACAGGAAGATTCGCACTCGCCGCTACACAGAAAGCTAAAGAAACAAGGAAGGCTACGTTTAAGTTTTGCGCAAAAAGTGCAAGTAAAATAGAAAGGACAGATACACTTAGTGATGCATATTTTGCCGCACGCATTTGCTGCTTTTCAGTTGCTTGTCCCTTTTTAATGATCTGACCGTAAATATCATGAGCAAACGCAGATGCACCAGATAATACTAGACCCGCAACAACAGCTAGAATTGTCGCAAATGCTACGGCCGAAACGAATGACATTAAAATATCGCCGCCTAATACTTGAGCAAGCAAAGGAGCAGCCATATTTCCTGCTGCATTACTAGCTTTAATTGCTTCAGCACCAACAAATGCAGCCGCACCGAAGCCAAGGAAAATAGTCATCACATAGAAGATTCCAACAATCCAAGTCGCCCAAATGACAGAACTGCGCGCTGTTTTGGCATCTTTTACAGTGAAGAATCGCATTAATATATGCGGAAGCCCTGCTGTTCCAAGAACGAGCGCAATCATGAGTGAAATCGTATCCAATGGAACGGTATACTTAACACCAGGATTTAAATAGGCTTCTCCTAATGGAGTGGCTGTTTTCATCGTTGTAAACATCTCAAGGATATTGAAGTGAAATTTCGATAGCACCATAAAGGAAATAATAATCGTTCCAAGCATTAATAGCACAGCTTTAATAATTTGTACCCAGCTTGTCGCCGTCATTCCGCCAAATAAAACATAAATTGTCATCATGACACCGACAATTAAAACAGCAACCCAATAATCAATGCCAAACAATAATTTAATTAAAGCACCTGCACCAACTAATTGAGCAATCATGTAAAAGATAACAATAGTAATCGTATTTAGAGCCGCTGTTGCTCTAATCTTCTTCGCATCAAAACGAGCATTAATCATATCAGCTAATGTATATCGCCCAAGATTACGCAACGGTTCTGCTACGATAAATAAAACGACTAAATAAGCAACAAGATAGCCAATACTAAATAAAAAGCCATCGAATCCATTTAACGCAATCGCACCGGCAATCCCGAGGAAAGAAGCTGCTGATAAATAGTCTCCGGCAATCGCAAGACCATTTTGCCACCCTGTTAATCCGCCTCCCGCTGTATAAAACTCGCTGGCAGTATTCGTTCTCTTTGCTGCATAATAAGTGATTAATAGTGTCATTCCAACAATTAATAAAAATAGAATAATAACGGTTGCATTCATTACGCCTTCCTCCTATCTAATGACTCATCACCCCAAATTTTTTCTGCCATCCGATCCAGTTCGGCTGATTTTCTCATGTAAATAGTGGCCATTGTCCACGTCATAATAAATAATAATAAGGCATAAATCCAAGCCCAAGAAATATCACCGATTGCTGGAGCATCCATCCATTTGGTGTAGGAAATTAGAATAGGAAACAATAAATAAAGTCCGAAAAACAGACTAATTGTAGGAACCAAAAACTTCTTCTTAGCAGTTAATAACTCCTGAAAAGCTTCACTCCGTTCAATTTCTACAAAATCTACTCCCTGATCGTTATTAGCACCTTTGTAATCTGGTTTTGACATTCCACCAACCCCCATATTTTTTATATTCGAAATTATTCGAACATAAGTAGAATTTAATAAAAAAACGGACAACTGTCAAACATTATTTTACTTTTCTTACAAAAGTCTTATATAGTTAACATAATATTCAAGTTCATCTATTGTCTGCTAATTTAAATTAATATTTTTAAATAGTTATATTTGGAGCATAGGATTTTTCTGTATGATCAAATTACAAATTATCAGAGCTAAAGGCAGGTATGTAAAATGCTGTCAAAGACTATATTGAAAGCAGTAAAAGAAAAGAATCGGATCTTTGTTTTAGGAATTGATGGATTAGGTGGTGCTGGAAAAACTACCTTCACTCAAACGCTTGCCGAAAGCTTACGGGACGAAGGTGCGAATGTCATAATTTTACATATGGATGATTTTATCCATCCGAGAAAAACCCGCTATGATGATACGAAATTGGAATGGGAATGTTATTACTATTTACAGTGGAGATATGATTACCTCATAACCGAAATTTTGTCCCCTATTCAATTGGGAATGCCAATAAATAAACTAATAGAGTTATATGATAAAAACATTGATGAGTATTCTAAGCATTTTTTAAAAGTCGATCATCATTCTGTTTTGCTTTTAGAAGGAATATTTTTGCAGCGGGAGGAAATAAGGCCCTTTTTAGATTATGTGGTTTTTATCGATGTTCCAAAAAAGGAAAGATTATCAAGAGTATTAAAAAGGGATATTTATATTGGGGACCAAAGAATGATACGAGCTAAATATTATAAACGTTACTTCCCTGCAGAAGACAAATATTTGGAGGAATATGCCCCAGCTAAGAATGCTGATTTGACAATTGTGTGCTAGCGGTTGATGTAAGTGAAACATCTAGTAATAGACGCTAATTTGAAGCGGTCATGTCGACCGTTTCAGATGGCAACCATACAAAACGAATTCCATGAAACCTTTCCATCCTATCAATCGTAAATATACATATCAAAACTTTGAAAGAAGTGATTTTATGGGTAATATCATTCTATTTTCACTTATTGCGGGGTTGGCTTCAGCACTGGTTCTTATCCCTTTCTCCAATAAGAAAACAAAAGAAAAAGATAGTAATAAATCTAATTCCGCTTCCCTTATTGCAGCCATTATTCTAACGATATTCGTCGTTTTTTCCTTCTATTATTTAACCAATCTCGACCTTAACATTACCTCTTTATGGTTTTTAGCTATTCTCGTTACTCTCGGAGGTGCTTTTTTTGCTTCGGGCAAGGAAAGAATGATAAAGGCACTATTATTTCTTGTCAGTCTAATTATCGGAGGATACTTCCTGACCGCCTTCTTATTCAATGCCGAAGAAAAATATGCGACGGCTAAAATGGAAGAAAAAATGGAGATTGAAATCTTTGATGAAAAGGAAACACCTGCTAGTGTCCCTCCGCAATTTGCACGGAATAAAATGAGGAAAGCCTTCGGACAAGTGCCGAATACAAGCTATTATGAGCTTGGAAATTTACAAATTCAAAAGATAAATGGGGATTACGTATACATTGCCCCAGTTGAATTTTCGGGCTTGTTTAAATGGGTGAATGGCAAAAAGACGCCAGGTTATTTTACCATTAGTGCTACTAATTCATCGGCGAATCCAAAATTTATTAATACAGAGATGTTCTACACACCTTCTTCTTATTTTAATAAAAATTTGGAGCGTCATATTCGGATGCAATATCCGAAGCATATTTTTTATGGCGAACCACGATTAGAGATTGATGAGGATGGTAAGCCCCATTACATCCGTACATTTGGTCAATTTGTGTCCGCTCGAAATGGTTTTGTCGTAAAAGGGATAGTCCTTGTCGACCCTCAAAGTGGAGATACAAAAGAATATCTACTGAAAAATGTACCATCGTTTATTGACGGGGCTGTTTCTCCAGAAGCAGTTAGCTTACAAAATAGTTATTTCGGAAAATATGTCCATGGATTTTGGAATAGTGTCTTTGGCAAAAGGGATGTGAAGCTCCCTTCAGATGAAGGTACAGTGGCAAATGTTAGCCCTATTTTTGATGAAAATGGCGATATGCATTATTTCACCGATTTTACGAGTCCAAAAGAAGGCGTGGATTCCATGCTTGGGTATTCACTAACAAACTCAAGAACTGGTGAAGCCACCTATTATACAGGCAATCTGCAAGAATCCTATATGGATTCCCAAGGAGCATTACAAATCATTGAAAAGAAATTCATTGAAAAGAAATGGGAAGGTGAAATGCCGGTTATTTACAACTTCTACGGAGAAGCTAGCTGGCTAACCCCTGTTCTTGATTCTAACGGTTTTCTCCAAAACTACTTTATCGTTTCGGCTGCTAATCCAGAGATTTCAGCGTATGGTAATACGCCAAACGAAGCCTTAAAGCTGTATAAAACGGCTCTCCAAAGAGGTGGAGGAACGGTAGATGGCAGTTCAAAAGCGGAGGAAAAACAAGTAATCGGAACGGTTATTAGAGTGTATAAAGAAAAGTCTGGGGATTTCACGGTTGTGACATTCCTGTTAGACAATAAAAACAGCTATGTCATTTCATCAGAAAGCAGCCCAATGGCCATTTACCTTCAAGAAGGCGATAAAGTGAAGGTCGATTATTTAGATACAGGAGAAGCATTTATGCCTGCTAAAAATATCATCATTCAGGGATTACAATAATCCTTGCAAAAAGCCCTTGCATATATTTGCAAGGGCTTTTTACATAACTATTTAAACGGCTACTTTGTTTTTCGTTTTTAATTCAATAAGGGCTTGTTGTTGTTTCGTTTCATCGAATTCCTTTTCGCTTTTAGCAATAGCAATTGTCGCAATACCGTTTCCGATTAGATTCGTGATAGCGCGGCCTTCACTCATGAAACGGTCCACTCCAAGCAATAATGCTAGCCCTTCAACCGGGATGATCTGCATCGCCGTTAACGTTGAAGCAAGAACGATAAATCCGCCTCCTGTAACAGCTGCGGCACCTTTTGAAGTTAACATTAAGATTAATATAATCGTAATTTGCTGACCAATGCTTAAATCAACTTGGAAAACTTGAGCAAGAAACACAACGGCCATAGATAGATAAATGGAAGTTCCATCAAGATTAAATGAATATCCCGTTGGAATGACAAGTCCTACGACCGATTTTGAACAACCGAATTTCTCCATTTTATCCATCATTCGTGGCAGAACGGACTCAGATGAGCTCGTGCCAAGAACGATTAACAGCTCTTCTTTAATGAATTTTAAATACTTAAATAAGCTGAATCCATACATTTTACAGATAATATTTAAGACTCCAAATATAAATAATGCCATTGTTGCATACACAGATAGCATTAACATCGCAAGTGGCTTCATTGAAGCAATTCCATAATTTCCAATCGTGAATGCCATTGCTCCAAAAGCACCAATCGGAGCAGCTCTCATAATATACCCGATAATATTGAAGAATACTTGTGAAATTTTATCAAAGAAATCAATAATAGGCTTGCCTTTTTCCCCAAGTGCCGTTAAAGCAACCCCGAAAAGAATGGAGAAAAATAAAACTTGAAGAATATCCCCTTTGGCAAACGCATCAAACATATTGGATGGAACAATATTTGTAATAAAGTCGATCCAATCAATTTTTCCGCCGTCACCTGTTGTATATTGAGAGACATCCCCTTTTTGCATTTTATCAAAATTCAGCCCCGCACCCGGCTTGATAATATTAACGACAAATAGACCAATAACGAGTGCTAGCGTTGTGACGATTTCAAAATAGATAAAAGCCTTCCCGCCAACCTTTCCAACCTTTTTCATGTCGCCCATTTTTGCAATTCCGAGGACAATGGTTAGGAAAATAATTGGGGCAATGACCATTTTAACCCCTTTAATAAAGGTATCTCCTAATGGCTTCACTGATTTTCCGACTTCCGGCCAAACTAAGCCGACAATAACACCTAGGATGATGGCAATAACTACTTGAACCGTTAGGTTTTTAAAGACCTTTTTCATTCTTTTTTCTCCTCCTTCTGTCTAGCTCCAGCGCCTACCCCCTCGAGGTCACAAGCCAATCCTCCCAGAAAGGTAAAGAACACCTTCCCGGGAGGCTTGTCGTGTGCTTGTCGGGGGTGAGCACAAAGGAAAGCTTCTGCGATTTATCATCGCAGGAACAATTGTCCTTTGATTGTTCCGAAGGCGCTTCCGCTTTCCTTCTCAAACGTATCAATCATTGTGTTTCCATGATAACGTTTTCAAATGGACATGAGAAGATTTTGAACATTTTGGACATTTTGGTCTTTTTGGTCTTTAGTCGGTTTGTTTAATGATGGAATATCGATTTACTGGCCTGCCAACTCCGCCATATTTTAATTCAATTTTGATATCGCCTAATTTTACTAAATAATCGAGGTACCGTCGGGCTGTCACTCGAGCAATGCCCACCCCATCGGCTACTTCCTCAGAGGACTTCGCTAGTTCTTGTTCACGTAAGTAGGAAATTATTTGTTTATAAGTGACTTCATTTAGTCCTTTTGGCAGTTCATTTACATTATTAAGCTTCTTCGGTGCAGATGGCGAATGAAGAAACTCGTCAAGCTGCTGCTGAGATAATGACCTCTCATTTTTAAATTTTGAGTGATATATTTTATATTTTTCTAAAGCCTTCTGGATTCTATCGAATTTAAACGGCTTAATAATATAATCAAAGGCTCCATTTTGGAGGGCCATTTTAACTGTTTCATGGTCATTCGCCGCTGTTACCATAATCACATCCACACTTTCTTGCTGGCTGCGAATTTGCTGAAGGGTCTCGAGCCCATCCTGCTCAGGCATATATACGTCAAGAATTACGACATCGGGCGAAAGCTCCTGTATTTTTTCTAGACCCTCCACCCCATTGCTTGCCGCTCCAATTACTTTAAATCCTTCCATTTTCATGACAAATTGCTTGTTCACTTCTTGCACCATCGGATCATCTTCAATGATTAGAACGGTGATCATTCTTCCTCCTCCAATCCATTCATTGGAAAACTAATAAAAAAGCTCGTTCCTTCCCCTTGTTGGGATACTACATCCATGTCCCCTTTTCCTTTTTCCACAATCCGCTTCACGAGATGGAGCCCTAAACCAAACCCTTTTTTCGTTGAAAAGCCATTTTCAAATATCCGCTGCCTATTCGTTTCACTAATCCCGTGTCCATTATCTTCAACAAGAATAGCACATAGCTCCTCATCCTGTTCAATGCTAATATCAATCCTTTTTTCACGATGTTCAGCTGTTTTTAGAGCAGCCATAGCATTTTCAATTAAATTCCCGAGCAGGACGACGAAATCATGATGGTCTAAATCCTGCGGAAAACGACTTAAATGGCTTTTTCGGTCAATGACTATCTCGATCCCTAATTCTTTTCCACGGCTTACTTTCCCAATCAATAAACCTGCAAGATTATCGTCAAGAATATTTTCATTTAAAAATCTCACGAAACTCCCTTTTTCCTCATCTAATTGAAAAATATATTTTAACGCCTGCTCGTTATTCCCTAATTGAATCAATCCCGCAATCGTATGAAGTTTATTAGAATGCTCATGGGCTTGTACTCTTAACGCTTCTACAAATTCCTTTACACCAGTCAATTCTTCCGCCATTTTCGTTGTCTCTGTACGATCTTGAAAAATGGCGACCGCTCCAACTAACTGTTTATTCACTTTAATTGGGACACGATTGCTCGTAATGACGTTCCCTCTAACTCGAACCTCCTGATTAAATACTGGTTTATCTAGTTCAAGGATTTCTGGCAGCCTCGAATCAGGAATCACATCCCATATATTTTTCCCAATGACATCCCCGTGAACATTCATCATTTTTTTTGCTTTATCATTAAAGATCGTGATAATTTCATGCTTATCAATCGCAATAACTCCCTCGTGCATCGCATGAAACGTTGCCGTGCGCTCTTCGAGAAGACGGGCGATTTCATAAGGCTCAAGCTGAAACATTTGCTGTTTAATATGCTTGGCAAGGAAAAATGACCCAATCACACCGAGCAGCAAAGTCAAAAACATAATCATTAAAATCTCATTTTTCAGTGAAAATAATGTTTCATACATCGTCGGCAACACATTCCCAACAACAACGACGCCGACTTGCTCTAATTGTTCATTCTTTATCGGGGCAAAGGCACGGACAGCCATTCCTACTTCGCCTTTAGCTTTTGAAATATACGAATGCTCTGCAAAAGCCGGACCAGCATCTTCTCCTTTTGAAACCGTTCCTAGCATGTCCTTTACAGGATGTGAGTAACGAACCTTTTCCATATTTAAAACGGTTACATAATCTGCATTATTTATGATCCGGATTTTTTCAATAATAGGATCCATTTCATTCCAGCCATTTGGTTCTGTAATATGGCGAATCACATCTGGTAGCTGAGCGACGGTTTTTGCCGTAATCATCGCTCTTTTCCCATACTCGTCCTCCTCGAGCTCCACAATATTCCCAATTAAGATAAGGCCGCCGAGCAATAAGGAAAAAAAGACGATGCTGAATGATAATAATGTAATTTTGGAACGGATCGGCAGCCACTTAAGCGACATTTGCTTCCCCCCTTATTCAAGACATACAATGTTGTACTATTAGTCTTTTTATTATTTAATTAGAATAATAGAAAATATTCGAGGTGTATAGATGAAGAAGCTGTTCGGAATTATCTTTTTTATTATAGCAGGATTTAGTGCAGCTTACCTTTTCGGATTTAGCGGTCTTCACTTCATGAAAGAAGTTCCCTTTGATGATGAGCAGACGGGAATGAAGGAGCAAATTGTCATTCGTTTTAGTCATGTTGTTTCAGAAAATACACCTAAGGGACTTGCGGCTGGGCGGTTTGCTGACCTTGTTCAAAAGAAATCAAATAATCGCGTCAAAGTAGTTGTCTTTCCAAACGCCGAGCTCTTTTCCGACGAAGGGGAACTTAATGCACTCCAAACTGGTCAAGTACAAATGATTGCTCCATCAACTTCTAAATTAGGAACACTCTCTCCTGAATGGCTCGTTTTGGATTTGCCATATGCCTTCTCCTCAAATGAAGCAGTGAAAGAAGCGTATGAAGGCGAAATTGGACAAGCTTTATTTGCCGATATAAAAAAACAAAATATTGAAGGTTTAGCATTTTGGTATAACGGCTTTAAACAAATGACGACAGCGAAAGGGTCGATCATTCACCCAACGGATGTAAAGGGCCAAGTTTTTCGCATCATGCCTAGCAAGGTGATCGAAAAGCAATACGAAGTTCTCGAAGCAGCTTCCCGCCCAATCCCTTTTGACCAAACGTATCATAATTTAGAAAAGGGAACGATTGACGGGGAAGAAAATACAATCTCGAATATATATTCCAAAAAATATTATCATGTACAAAAATACATGACGATTACAAACCATGCGTATTTAGGCTACGCCGTTTTGATGAATAGGGAATTTTGGAATGGATTATCTATTGAGATTCAAGACATCATCCGTGAGGCAATGGCGGAAGCGACAGAATGGAATTGGCAATACTCGATAGACATGAATGAAGCCAATCTTCAACAATTAAAAGAGAATACTAGCATGCAAATTTATGAGTTAACTCCAGAGGATGAATTGGAATGGAGAAATACGCTCAAAAGGGTGGATCTTCATTTCGCGCCAACCATTGGTGAGAAAATGATGGAAAGTTTGCGGAAAATAAAAAGTAAATATGATGACTAGATAACAAAAAAACGGTGCTCGAACACCGTTTTTGTTATTTTTGAAAACTACCTAACATGTTGAAAAATTCGTTTAAAAACTCATGAAAAAGCTTGGCAGTTGGAAGCATTTCACGGTCGGTTGGTACAATTACTCCTACTGTTCTTGTCACCTGTGGTTCAATCAAAGTTTTTACCGTTTGCCGCGGCAAGCTATCAATTAATGTGATTTCAGGAATAAGCGTTACTCCAAGACCTGCGGAAACCAATCCCTTTATCGCATCAATATCCTCTCCTTCAAAGGTCACATTTGGCAAGAACCCCTGCTGCTGACAGGCATTCACGGTAATTTCCCGTAAAATATACCCATTTGGAAACAAGACGAAGGAGTCATCCCTTAATTGACTAAGCTTTATGGATTTGCGATCAGCTAGTGGATGTCTTGTAGGCAGGAGAGCGACTAGTTTTTCTGTAAATAATATAGTGCCGTGCACCTTTTTTTCATCCTTTGGCACGGGCCCTAGAAGTGCCATATCAATTTCACCTTTTTTAACTGCATCTATTAAACTTTGATAAGAGCCTTGGCGCAGCTGATATTTCACGTTTGGATGTCTGCGGCTAAAAGCAGAAATGGCTGTCGGCAAAGTATAGGCAGCAAGACTGCTCGGGAATCCGATGCGAATCGTCCCCTTCTCTGGGTCTAAATATTCATCTACCTCCCTTTTGGCATTTTCAATGACAGTCATCGCTTCCTCCATATGCTCGAGGAATATTTTCCCGATTGGGGTTAAACGCACATTTCTTCCTTCACGGATAAATAAATCAACTCCAAGCTCCGCTTCTAAATTAAAAATTTGTCTGCTGACTGCTGATTGCGCGACATGCAGTGCATCCGCCGCTTCTGTCACATGCTCTCTTTTCGCAACTTCCATAAAATATTGAATTTGTCTTAATTCCAATTACGTCACCTCACCCGATTCATCTCATTCCGGCATTAAACTTATCTAGAATTCATATTGTTTAGATTATTTTTTCATTATAAAATTTCTTTAAGAGGAAATCCATTTATTAGGGTAAATATTCAAAGATAATATACTTTTAGCCTATTATTCCATTGATCTTATACAGAAAGGACTTGATAAATATGCAAACAATAGAGGAAGTGAAAAAGAAGGAATCCAAAGTGGCCGTTGATTATGTAAATGAAGTATTCGAAAAGGTGAAAATCAGAAATCCTTTTGAAGCTGAATTTCATCAAGCGGTTGAAGAAATCTTTGATTCACTCTTACCTGTGTTTTCCAAGCATCCAAAATATATGAACCAAAATATTCTTGAAAGAATCGTTGAGCCAGAAAGAGTCATTTCATTTCGGGTTCCATGGACAGATGACAAAGGAAAGGTTCAAGTCAATCGTGGGTTCCGGGTTCAGTACAGCAGCACACTTGGTCCTTACAAAGGCGGTATCCGCTTCCATCCTTCCGTAAACACAAGCATCATTAAATTCCTCGGTTTTGAACAAATCTTCAAAAATTCCTTAACAGGTTTACCGATTGGCGGTGCAAAAGGCGGTGCTGATTTTGATCCGAAGGGAAAATCAGATGGAGAGATCATGCGTTTTACGCAAAGCTTTATGACTGAATTATATAAGCATATTGGGCCTGATACAGATGTGCCAGCTGGAGATATTGGCGTTGGTGCAAGGGAAATTGGCTTTATGTTTGGCCAATATAAGCGTCTGCGTGGAGCCTATGAAGCTGGAGTCTTAACTGGCAAAGGGCTTGAATATGGCGGAAGCTTAGGGCGGAAAGAAGCGACTGGCTATGGTCTCGTCTATTTTGTAGAAGAGATGCTAAGAGATAAAGGCCTTAGCTTTCAAGGTAGCACGGTTATTACTTCTGGATCTGGGAATGTGTCTATTTATGCGATGGAGAAGGCGATGCAATTAGGGGCAAAAGTAGTTGCATGCAGTGATTCCAACGGGTATATCTATGATGAAAACGGATTGAATCTTGAAACTATCAAACGGATAAAAGAGGTTGAAGAGAAGCGTATTTGCGAATATGTTTATGAACATCCACATGCCCAATATGTTGAGGGCTGTTCTGGAATCTGGTCCATTCCTTGCGATGTTGCTCTTCCATGTGCAACTCAAAATGAAATTGATGAATGCTCGGCCAAAATTCTTGTTGCCAATGGAGTGAATGCAGTCGGTGAAGGAGCTAATATGCCGTCTAATTTAGAAGCGATCGATATTTTCCTAGAGAATGATATTTTATTCGCTCCTGGAAAAGCGGCTAATGCCGGTGGCGTATCCGTCTCTGCTCTAGAAATGTCCCAAAATAGTGCGAGACTTGCCTGGCCATTTGAAGAAGTTGATGAAAAGCTGCAAACGATAATGAAAAATATTTACCGCAACACGGTCAATGCTGCTGAGGAATATGGCTATCCTGGAAACCTTGTCATCGGTTCGAATATCGCAGGCTTCATTCGCGTAGCCGACGCAATGATTGTTCAGGGTGTAGTATAATAATAGAAAAAGGTGGATGCATTATGTGATACGAATGCATCCACCTTTTTTCATTGCTAAATTCCTTTTGTTGATGGATTAGACTATAATAATACTTGCTTTATATTATAGTGAGTCGACACTAGGAGAATTCCATGCATTCCAAATATACATTTTTCAGAAGTAATTTTTACAGAACAGAATGGGTTCAACTATTTCTTACTGCTATCCTTACCGCCCTTTTAAGCGAAGTGAAGGTAATCCCCTTCTATGGAGAGGATTTTCGATTTGGATTAGGCAGTATTACATTTTTTTTACTGATTCTTATTCTTCCTCCCGCTTCATTCATTCGTACAGGTTTCATTACAGGTATGTCAGTCATTTTTTTCCGTATCTGTGAAGATTTGATGTTCGACTCTATACCATTTTGGATAAGCTTTAAGAGTCATTTCCCAGCTTTTCTATTTTATTTCTTATATGCAATCGGATTAAGTATCATTCAAATTAATAAATACAAATCCTCACCAATTCTTCTCGGAGCGTTCGCTGCCTGTTTCGAACTGATCGGAAATAGCGCCGAGCACATTATGCGCTATTTTCTAATCGTTCACATGAACTTAAATTTGAAGGAATGGTCATTGCTATGTGGGGTTGCCCTACTTAGAAGCTATTTTGTCGTTGGACTATATAGCTCCATTACGATTTCCGAACAAAAAAAGCGGATGCAGGAAATGCTCGAAGTTGGATCCGAATTATATGCAGAAACCCTTTATTTACAAAAGTCGATGGATCATATTGAACAAATCACGGCATCAAGCCATGATTTATATCGAAAATTAAGAAAGGCCAACTTTAAAGACTTAAGTAGGCAGGCATTGCTCATCGCACAAGAAATACATGAAGTAAAAAAAGATTCACAGCGGATACTGTCCGGTCTTTCTAAAATTACCTCACAAAAAAGTAACGATGTCCTGTTTCTTACCGATATTCTCGCTTATGTCGTTATAGCGAATGAAAAATATAGTGAGCTATTAGGAAAAAAAGTTACATTCGATCTAAAGACAGCCAATGACTTTGAGACCGTTCAGCAAATTCCGCTCCTGGCAATATTAAATAATCTAACTGCCAATGCTGTTGAAGCAATAGAGGAGTTTGGGATCATTGATATTCAAACGTTTGAACAGTCTGCCAATACGATATTTATTGTAAAAGATACAGGCAAAGGCATAGAAAAAGAGGATCTGCCGATTATTTTTGAACCAGGCTATACAACTAAATATAATGATTACGGTGTTGCAGCAACTGGGATTGGACTTTCTCACGTACAAGACATTGTCCACTCACTAGAAGGCCAAATCAAAATAGAGTCGTCTAAAAACGGGACCATTTTCCAAATACAAATTCCAACGAACAACATTAGAAAGCGAGTTGATCCAATCTGAGATATTTTATTATCGACGATGACAAAGCAAGCCGCAGTATGCTCAAAAAAATCATTGTCGAAGGAGAACTTGGCCATGTGATTGGAGAAGCAGAAAGTGGACAAAAAGCCCTTCAGCTGATCTTATCTACGCAGCCAGATTTTGTTTTGATTGACTTTTTAATGCCTGAACTGGACGGAATTGAAACGATAGAGCAGTTAAGAAAAGAAGGGTTCCATGGCCAGTTTATTATGATTTCTCAAGTAGTGAATAAGGAAATGGTCGGAGAAGCGTATGAAAAAGGAGTCGAATTCTTTATCCATAAGCCTATCAATCGAGTAGAAGTACATAGCATTCTAAAGAAAACAGCTGAACAATTTCATCTCAAGCAATCTCTATTAACGATTCGGGAATCATTAGCTCATATTGAATCGGCAAAGATGGCAAAAAAGCAGCCAAGTGTGAAAGAGGTTGTCTTAGCAATCTTGAATGATATGGGGATTATCGGTGAAACTGGCAGCGGAGATATGGTGTTGATGATGGAATTCTTAATGAAGCAAAAAAATAGCAGCGCATTACTCCCACCTTTAAAAGATTTATACGAGGCAGTCGCACTTTCTAATCATGCTGACCCCGCCCAGATGAAAAAAGAAATGAAATCCATTGAACAGCGCATCCGCAGGGCCATCATAGCAGCACTTAATAACTTAGCTTCGTTAGGCATTTTCGATTACACGAATCCTAAGTTCGAATATTATGCTCCGCGATTTTTTGACTTTCAGGAGATTCGAATGCGCATGAGAGAAATGGAAACAGACAGTAAGGAAGCAATGAAAGTAAAAATAAATATAAAAAAGTTCC
This sequence comes from Cytobacillus depressus, assembly GCF_008923245.1. Taxonomy (GTDB): domain Bacteria; phylum Bacillota; class Bacilli; order Bacillales; family Cytobacillaceae; genus Cytobacillus; species Cytobacillus depressus. The sequence goes on along the minus strand of NZ_WBOS01000004.1, from coordinate 9,097 downwards.
TGCAAGTTTTGTATGTAGAAACATTAGATAAATTCAATCAGCCATCATAAAGTGAAACTTCATTCAGTGGGAATCATACAGCCCGTTAATCTGCGATAAATCCATTTGACACTTTCCAAAACCAGTCTCTTCATTTTCGAGGCTGGTTTTTTCATCAATATTTATATAAACCTAAGCCTTTCGGAAAAAATTTCATTAAAGCAATGTCGGATTTTGTAGGATTCGACAATTTCCCCATATAATCATTTTTATATTACATTCTAGTTCTTTCGAAAGCGTTTTCAAAAATATTAGAGAGGTGACTATATGAAAAAGAAGTTTAAATTGAGTTTGGCTTACCAAATTCTTATCGGACTTACAGTAGGGATCATTGTTGGTGCCATTTTTTACGGAAACCCTGCCGTTTCAACATACTTACAACCAATTGGAGACATTTTTATTCGATTAATTAAAATGATTGTCGTTCCAATTGTTATTTCTACATTAATTCTTGGTGTTGCTGGAACTGGGGATATGAAGAAATTAGGCCGACTTGGCGGAAAGACTATTCTTTATTTTGAAATTGTAACTACAATCGCCATTATTGTTGGATTACTTGCAGCTAATATTGCTAAGCCTGGTGCTGGTATTGATATGTCTAAGCTAGCAAAAGGTGATATTCAAAAATATGTTGATACAACAAATGAAGTAACGAGTCATAGCTTCGCTGATACATTTGTGAACATTGTTCCATCAAACATTGTTCAATCATTAGCGAATGGGGATATGCTTGCAATTATTTTCTTTGCGGTTATGTTTGGATTAGGAATTGCCGCAATCGGCGAAAGAGGTAAACCAGTCCTTGCTTTCTTCCAAGGAACAGCCGATGCGATGTTCTGGGTAACGAATCAAATCATGAAGTTTGCCCCATTTGGAGTTTTTGCTTTAATCGGGGTTACCGTTTCAAAATTCGGTGTTGAATCTTTAATTCCACTCGGAAAATTACTTGTTTGTGTTTATCTGACGATGCTTTTCTTCGTCGTTGTCGTACTTGGCGTGATTGCCAAAATGGTTGGTACGAGCTTAATGCATTTAGTGAAGATTTTAAAAGACGAGCTTGTATTAGCTTATTCAACAGCAAGCTCCGAAACAGTCCTTCCTAAAATAATGGAAAAAATGGAGAAGTACGGCTGTCCAAAAGACGTTGTTTCTTTTGTTATTCCGACAGGCTATTCATTTAATCTAGATGGCTCTACTCTTTACCAAGCATTAGCAGCAATCTTTATTGCGCAAATGTATGGAATCGATTTAAGTATTACACAACAAATTACATTAATGCTTGTGTTAATGGTTACATCAAAAGGAATTGCTGGTGTTCCAGGAGTCTCCTTCGTTGTTCTATTAGCCACTTTAGGATCTGTAGGAATTCCACTTGAAGGTCTTGCCTTCATCGCTGGAATCGACCGTATTCTAGATATGGCTCGTACAGCTGTAAACGTAATCGGTAACTCACTAGCAGCTATTGTTATGTCTAAGTGGGAAGGCCGTTTTGATTCCATAAAAGGAAACAAGTATATCTCTGACCTACAAAAATCAGCATAAACATAAAATGGATGCACGAGAACTTTCTCATGCATCCATTTTTCTTTTAGACTATTTTCACATATATTGTTGTTTTTAGCTTTCAAAGTTTGCCCGATGATTTCCACTGCGGTCACTTGCTTTCCGCGGGGAGGGACGGGAGCCTCCTCGGCGTTACCGCCTGTGGGGTCTCCCGCTTCCCTCACTTCCCGCAGGAGTCAAGTGCCCTCCGCTCCAATCAACTCAGATAGTTAAATTAAAATCTTTAAGACATCACTTTAATGATCGCTACTTTAAGATAGTTTCCCTCTTTAAATTCCTTAATCGTTTTAAAATCCTCTGGGAGACTATATTCCTCTAGAATTTTGTACTTTCTTCCTGTCTGCTTAAAGGCATTTTCGATAAATCCTTTAAATTTATTCATATTGAAGGTGCTGCAATTCGTCGAAGCAACGATGATGCCATTTTTTGCAGTTATTTGTATCGCTTGCTCAAGCAATGCAGGATAATCCTTTGCTGCGCTAAAGGTATGCTTTTTCGAGCGGGCAAAGCTTGGGGGATCAAGAATAACCATCTCAAAGCTTAATTGCTTTCTAACAGCATACTTAAAATAATTGAACACATCCTCAACAATAATATCATGTGCCTCATAGTCAAGATTGTTCACACTAAACTGCTCAATCGTTTTACTTTTGCTGCGATTAGCGAGGTCCACGCTCGTTGTTTTGGCCGCTCCGCCTAATGCGGCTGCAACCGAAAAAGCGCCTGTATAAGAGAATGTATTTAATACCGTTTTCCCTTTTGCATACTTATCACGAATGGCTTTGCGGACATTTCTCTGGTCTAAGAAAACGCCTACCATTGCCCCATCATTCAAATAAACAGCAAAGTGAATGCCATTTTCCTTGACAATAAGTGGAAACGACGCACGTTCTCCTGCCACAAAATCATCATCTTCAATATATGTCCCTTTTACATTAAAGCGTTTCTTCTCATAAACCCCTTTCACATCTGCCACATTGAACAGCGCTTGGATGATGTCATTTTTAAAATGATAAATCCCTTCACTATACCAATGAACCAAATAATAGCCGGCAAAAAAGTCAATCGTCAGCCCGCCAATTCCATCCCCTTCTCCATTAAAAACACGAAAGGCAGTTGTTTCGGGATTTTCAAAAAAGGCTTTTCGGCTGTTTAACGCTTTTAAAAGCCTTTTTTCAAAAAAGACTTGATTGATCATTTCCTGCTCATTTTTCGTTAAAACCCAGCCCCTGCCTTTATTTTGCCTTCCAAAGTAACCAGTAGCCACATACTGATTTTTGTCATCAACCAATTTAATAATGCTTCCCTCTGTTAAATCTACAGGCATCTTGATCATGGCCTCTTCAGTTATAAGCGGGGATCCCGCTTGGAAGTTTTTCGCAAATGCAGATTTTACTTTTATCACAACTTCTGTCTTCATTCGTTCACCCAACATTCATTTCTTACTATTTTTACACGTTCCAAATTGATAGTAACATTTATCGGGAAATACGCCAAATTGATGGTATTTTAGAAAGGCTTCTATTTTTTAAAGAGTAAAACTTAATGCAAAATCCTCCGTTGCAAAGGAGGACTTTTTCTTTATATGAGATTAAGATTGATCCTTATCTTTTTTGGTTATATACTGCCCAGTCCGTGGATCGCGGTCCACTCCTTTTAGTCCATAAACTGTATGATTAATTAAATCCTTCAAAAATACGGAAGCGCCCGTAACCAAAACGGCTTGAATAAAGGCATTAACATTATTACCAATAATAATGGCACAGGCAATATCTGCGACAACCAATTGAATCCAGGCGTGAAGCCATATAGGAATAAAAGGCGTCTGTCTTAAAAACAGACCAATCAAATAAAGCACCGGAATTAAAATAAACACTTCCGGCTGAATATATTGTTCAAGAACATCAAAACTCAAATTCTATTCCCCCCCTCCCTTCAGATTATTGATTTCAGACCCTCGTTGTACCTTGTTTTTCTTTCTTCCTGTCATAAAGTTTTTCACGCTTTTATGATAAACTGGAAAGGGTGTCAGACACCGAAGATGGACAATCGCGCAGTTTTTCCACGTAGCACGGACAGTAGCGATGTTAATCTTCTATAAAATAGAAATTACTTTTATAAAATTTGCCTTAGTCATCATTATGTTAATAAAGTATGATTATGGTAGTTTCATAGTTATTGTTAAGTCAAAAGGGGTGCTCTATCATGCTTAGAGTGGGGATCGTCGGTCCGCTATCTACTGTTGAAAGAATCTTGCGTATTGCACAAGGCTTACACCTAGATGTAATTTTTCTATCATATCCATATAAAAAGGTTAGAGAAACGGAAGATCTCATAAGGGAAAATCAAAACAATGTCGATTTTTGGATTTTTTCAGGGAGAATATCCTATATCATTGCAAGTAAAGAGGTTGAAAATAAAGAACGCCTTATTTTTATCGATCATACGGAAGCTGGAATTTTTAAAGGGTTGATAGAATTTGTTTACCAAACAGGTACTCTTTTTGATCATTTTAGTATAGATGAAATATCAAGAAGCCACCTGGAAACCGCGTTAAACCAACTCACGATAAAGCCTGAACAAATTTATCTCAAAACCTTTTCTGAAGATACGCAGGCAGAGGATTTAATCCACTTTCATCATCATTATTGGAAAAATGGTGAAACGAAAGGCGCCATCACCTGCTATGAGGAAGTATATTTGCAGCTAAAAGAACTGGGGGTCCCTGCGTTTAGGATCTCTACAAGTGATATAGAAATTATGCATACTCTAAATATCCTCTCTGAAAAAATAAAAACCTTATACTTTCAGGACTCCCAAGTAGCCGTCCTAGTATTTGAAATGGTTCAATTAGAAAATCATTTCAAAAGCTCGAAACAAACGTATCAGCTGCAATTTATGGAATTAAAACTAAAAGAAATTTTAATCAACTTAAGCGAGCATTTAAATGGCTCCCTTATTGAAAAAGGGCTTGGACGGTATTTAATATTTAGTTCTCGCGGGGATAGTGAACGAGAAATTCAAAGAATTGAAGAAACAGTAAACAACTTGATATTGGAGTCTGGGTTGAAAGCAGGCGTTGGAATCGGCTATGGAGAAACCATATTCTCGGCGGAATTAAATGCAAACAATGCATTACGACAATCTAAAGAAAGTGGCTCTATCATCCTCATGCAGGAAAATGGAAAAATCGTAGAAGCGGAAAGTGAAAGCTTTGAAGCGGCGGATTTTCCATATTTTAATGATAAAAACTTCATGAATACATTAGAAAAGGCAAAAATCAGTGTGAAGCATTATATTGAAATCTTTGCTTTATTAAAAAAGTCAGGAGTGAAAGAGTTTACTGTCAAGGATATTTCCATTCAGCTTGCCAAGGATGAAAGAAATACAAGGCGTTTTATCGAAAGCCTTTGTGATGCTGGATTAGCTGAATGCATTGGGCTGGAACCATTTCCAGCAAGAGGAAGGCCAAGGCGTGTATACAAATTAATAAATTCAGCAAATAAAGTAATGTAAGACTGTTGGGCCCCCCTCAACAGTCTTTTTTTTTGCACGTTAAGAAAGTATAAATTGTCAGCGAAGAAGTTGATTCGACGCAGTTGCCAATTTTAGGAATTAAGTATAAGTGCAACTACGCCTCTGTCTTCGCCTTTCCAAGGCTCGCCAATCAGCGAGTTTTCTTTAGAAATATTAACAGCACTAAAATTGACAAAAAATTAATAATTGTTATTGCATTTCTTTAACGCGTTAAATATAATTTATTTTAGGGTAAATATCGTATATATACCTTTATTTATGAATAATTATTCAATGGTTTTATTATTCTAATTATTTTGAGGGGAGAGGGTTCGGGAAATACAAAAACAGATAAAAAATAATAATAATCTTTCGTGTAGTTAAAAATAAAAAGATTAGCTATTGCGGAGATATTATTGTAGAACCTATACAACTCTAAGAGAGAGGGAAACATCATGAATCAAGAACAATATTTGAAAAAGAGAATGGGATTTTGGTCGCTAACAGCACTATCTCTCGGTGGCATCATTGGATCAAGCTGGCTTTTTGGACCATGGGCTGCGGCAAAATTAGCTGGTCCAGCAGCGATTATGTCTTGGATCATTGGTGCTATTGCGATTACACTTATCGCTCTTATTTATGCAGAGTTAGGAAGAGTGAAGCCTGAAACAGGCGGACTGGGCCGTTATCCTCTTTATTCCCATGGTACGATGCTTGCTACAGTGACTAGTTATTCCATCTGGTTTGGATACTGTGCAACTGCACCTGTTGAATCCGCAGGTGTTATCCAATATGCGAATCAGTTTTGGCCAGGTTTGTATGATCTTACAAAAGAGCAGCTTACTACGACTGGTATTTTAGCTTCGGTTATTTTGATGGCCTTCTTTGTCGTTTTTAACTATTTTGGTGTAAAATTATTTGCTATTACAAATACAGTCATTACTACAATTAAGTTTATTGTTCCTGTCCTAACGATCATTGCCTTTTTTATGACAGGTTTTCATCCAGAAAACTTCACAAGTCAAGGGTTTGCACCGAATGGTTATGGTGCTGGATTAAGTGCAATTTTAACTAGTGGTATCTTTTTTGCTTATACTGGGTTCGGGAATGTCGTCATGATGAGTGGCGAAGTCGTTAACCCTAGGAAAAATATTCCATTAGCTTTAATTACCTCTCTTGTCGTTGCCGCCATCCTTTATGCGTTGCTTCAAATCGTATTTATTGGAGCGGTTCCGCCAGATATGCTCGCTAATGGCTGGAGCGGAATTAAATTTGATTCCCCTTTTGCTAATTTAGCAATGATGGCAAATATGGTTTGGTTATCTTGGATCATTACAGCTGATGCCATGGTCTCTCCAACCGGATCGGCACTAACTTATACAGCCGGAACTTCAAGACATGTCTTTGGAATGTCAAAAAGTAAATTCTTACCGTCTTATTTCGGAACGATTAACAAACGTTTTGGTGTTCCGACTCGTGCACTTGCTCTTAATTTCTTTATCGGATTGCTTTTCTTATTTCCATTAAAAAGCTGGACTGCGATTGTCGCTATTGTTGGAGCCATTGGTATTTTTAAATATGCTTCTGCATGTATCACTGTTACGGTTTTCCGTAAAGTTGGTTTAACGCAAAACAACGGTCTTCCAGGTATGCATATTATTGCCCCGTCAGCCTTTGTTTTTGCTACGCTTTTAATTTATTGGACGAACTGGAGCAGAGTACAACTTGCAATTACAGGATTGATTATTGGTATTGGTGCGTATTTAGTTACCCACTTTATCAATAAATACAAAACGATTGAAATTATTGGCGGAATTTACCTTGTTGTTTATATTTTTATGCTTGTAGGACTTTCTTATTTAGGAAACTTTGGCGGACATGGTATGATTCCTGAACCATTTATGTCGATTATTGCCGCAGTTTTAGGATTTATTTTTTATCATTTTGCGGTTTTCAATGGTGTTTGGTATATGCGTAAAAAAGGAAATATTGAAGAATTAAAGGAGAGCATTTCTAGTATTTCTTAAGGTGAATCTTCCAAAAGTGGGGAGTCTTACTGCCCGTTAAGAGTGGGATAATTTTTAATTTTGGCGATAGCCATGTAAGTAATTGATTCTGCTTATTGTAGATTCAAAGAAAAGAGGTTGAAGTATAAGTGAAACTATGGGGCGGACGATTTACAAAAAGAGAAGATGAAATCATGGAGAAATTCAATACTTCTCTGCCTGTCGATCATCGACTTTATTATGAAGATATTACTGGAAGCATTGCACATGTATCAATGCTTGTAAAATGTGAATTACTGACTGAATCTGAAGGAAAATTACTCATTAGCGGACTCGAGTCGATTTTAAAAGATATCGAGTCTGGTGTATTGCAAGTAGAAGGCCAATACGAGGATATCCATTCTTTTGTAGAAATGAATTTGACACAAAGAATTGGTGAAACCGGGAAAAAACTTCATACGGCAAGAAGCCGGAATGACCAAGTCGCTGTTGATATGCGACTTTACGCAAAAAATAAAGCACGCGAAGTTATGTCTGCACTTCAACAGCTGATTGATTCGTTAAATCAGAAAGCTGCAGACAACAATGTCATTATGCCAGGGTACACCCATTTGCAACGAGCGCAAGTTGTGACATTTAGTCACCATCTCGGAGCATATGTACAAATGTTTAGCCGTGATAAAAAAAGAATTGCCAATGCTATTGAAATCTTAGATGAAAACCCGCTTGGCTGTGGCGCATTGGCGGGTACGACACATAATATCAACCGAGAGATTACAACTGAGCTATTAGGTTTTTCTAAACCGGTGGACAACTTCTTAGATGGTGTAAGTGACCGTGATTACATGCTTGAGCTAATGTCCGGCTTCTCAATCACGATGATGCACATGAGCCGTTTAAGCGAAGAACTGATTCTTTGGAGCAGCCAAGAATTCAAGTTTATCGAAATGGATGATGCCTATTCAACTGGCAGTAGCATTATGCCGCAGAAGAAAAACCCTGATGCCGCTGAATTGATTAGAGGAAAAACAGGTAGAGTATACGGCTCCCTCTTCTCATTATTAACAACGTTGAAGGGCTTGCCTCTCACTTACAACAAAGATATGCAGGAAGATAAAGAACAGTTTTTCGATTCTCTTGATACGGTGTTGGATTGCCTGGAAATTATGGCAAAAATGATTGATACCCTCCATGTTAAGGAAGAAAACATGAAGGCAGCCATTAAAGCAGGATTTTTAAATGCTACTGAAGTTGCTGATTATTTAGTAAGCAAAGGAACAGCATTCAGAGATGCCCACGAAATTGTCGGCAAAATCATCATTTATTGCGAAGAGCATAAGAAAGCGATTGAAGATTTAACAATCGAAGAATTAGCGAAGTTCAGCGGAAACATTGCAGATGATATTTACGAATACATCGACTATGAGAACATACTGAACAAAGGAAACAAAAAGCTGATTAAACAGATTACTAGATAATATTTTTACGCAGCTATCCGGGAAGTTGGGTTCTCCTGACTTTTTGGATAGTTTTTTTGAAAAAAGGGCCTTCATGGTCTCCGTCGAAAAATGAGTGCCATGACTTTCATGGAACGGGTTTTTCATGAGGTCTGCCGAAAACGAGTGCCATGAACCTTTCATGGAACGGGTTTTCCATGAGGTCCGTCGAAAACGAGTGCCATGAACCTTTCATGGAACGGGTTTTTCATGAGGTCTGCCGAAAACGAGTGCTATGAACCTTTCATGGAGCGGGTTTTTCATGAGGTCCGTCGAAAACGAGTGCCATGAACCTTTCATGGAACGGGTTTTTCATGAGGTCTGCCGAAAACGAGTGCTATGAACCTTTCATGGAGCGGGTTTTTCATGAGGTCCGTCGAAAACGAGTGCCATGAACCTTTCATGGAACGGGTTTTTCATGAGGTCTGCCGAAAACGAGTGCTATGAACCTTTCATGGAGCGGGTTTTTCATGAGGT
>NZ_WBOS01000043.1 GCF_008923245.1 Cytobacillus depressus | reverse complement strand
AAATATGGCGGTCCGGACGGGACTCGAACCCGCGACCTCCTGCGTGACAGGCAGGCATTCTAACCAACTGAACTACCGGACCATATTGCGGGGACAGGATTTGAACCTGCGACCTTCGGGTTATGAGCCCGACGAGCTACCGAACTGCTCCACCCCGCGACAATAATATTTATTAAGCTAATGGAGGAGGAAAGGGGATTCGAACCCCTGCGCGGTTTGACCCGCCTGTCGGTTTTCAAGACCGATCCCTTCAGCCGGACTTGGGTATTCCTCCATGTGTAAAAAATATACTTTGGTAGCGGCAGAGGGGATCGAACCCCCGACCTTACGGGTATGAACCGTACGCTCTAGCCAGCTGAGCTACGCCGCCAAAATATAGATTTAAATTAAAATAATGGCGCGCCCGAAAGGAGTCGAACCCATAACCTTCTGATCCGTAGTCAGACGCTCTATCCAATTGAGCTACGGGCGCATTTTTTACAAAAAATTAAATGGTGCCGAGGACCGGAATCGAACCGGTACGGTAGTCACCTACCGCAGGATTTTAAGTCCTGTGCGTCTGCCAGTTCCGCCACCCCGGCATATTTAAAATGGTGAGCCATGAAGGACTCGAACCTTCGACCCTCTGATTAAAAGTCAGATGCTCTACCGACTGAGCTAATGGCTCGTACAATTGTGGTGCCGGCCAGAGGACTTGAACCCCCAACCTACTGATTACAAGTCAGTTGCTCTACCAATTGAGCTAGGCCGGCAAAATATGGTGGAGGATGACGGGATCGAACCGCCGACCCTCTGCTTGTAAGGCAGATGCTCTCCCAGCTGAGCTAATCCTCCGTTGTATAGGACGTACGAGCATACATTGCGTATTTAGTATGCCAAAATAAATGGTGACCCATACGGGATTCGAACCCGTGTTACCGCCGTGAAAGGGCGGTGTCTTAACCGCTTGACCAATGGGCCAACTATAAAATTAAGGCAAAAAAATAGCCCTAATAGGGCTTTGCC
>NZ_WBOS01000042.1 GCF_008923245.1 Cytobacillus depressus | reverse complement strand
TGAACTGCCCCGTAAAAGTTAGACACTAATCTAATTTTTACGGGGGTTTTTTTATGGCAAAATTAAAAGTTGAACAAAGAATCCAAGCGGTTGAACGATATGTAAATGGACATGAATCCATGAATGAAATTGCGAAAGATATTGGTATTAACTATCAGATAATCAGTGTCTGGGTACGCCTTTATCAAGAAAATGGTATAGAGGCATTCTTAAAATCCTATACAAACTATTCGGCTGAGTATAAAATGAGTGTACTAAATTATATGAACGAAACAGGTACATCTTCAATCGATACAGCTGCGATATTTAACATTTCATCTCCAGGCATGATTCGAAATTGGAAGAAGAAGTTTGAAAGTGGTGGTTATGATGCCCTTGTTTCTAAGAAAAAGGGGCGACCATCCATGAAAAAGGAAACGAAAAAAACAACGAAACCTGCACCAGCTGAAGGATCTATAGAAGAACTTGAAACACGTATTAAGCAACTGGAAATGGAGAATGCGTATTTAAAAAAGTTAAACGCTTTAGTTCAAATGCAAGAAAAATTACCAACCAAATCAAAGCGCAAGTAATTTATGAACTAAAGGAAATCTATGAAGTGATGGAATTAATCAAAGTCGCTGATATTCCGCGTAGCACTTACTATTACTGGGAAAAGCGTTTAAATCGTGCTGATAAATACGCAAATGTGAAAGCTGCTATTCAGTCCATTTACCATGAACATAAAGGACGTTATGGGTATCGTAGGATTGCTAAAGAATTAAAGAAATATGACTTCTATCATGATCCGAAAACTATTAATAAATTGATGAATGGCATGGGCATTAAATGTGAAGTACGAATGAAAAAATACCGTTCGTATAAAGGAAATGTTGGGAAAATTGCACCGAACATCTTACAACGTGATTTTACAGCGAAAAACATGAACGAGAAATGGGTCACAGACGTGACAGAATTTCATCTATTTGGTGAGAAACGTTATTTATCACCAGTACTAGATTTGTGTAACGGTGAAATCATCGCCTTCACGGTAATGAGTCGTCCGGTGTATAAATTAGTTGATGATATGTTAAAACAAGCATTGAAACGCCTTCAACCAGGTGATCAAGTTATTCTTCATTCGGACCAAGGTTGGCACTATCAAATGAAACAATACCAACGAACATTAAAACAACATAAGATCAGACAGAGTATGTCCCGTAAGGGCAATTGTTTGGATAATGCAGTCATAGAAAATTTCTTTGGCTTATTAAAATCTGAACTACTTTATCTACAAGAGTTCGATAGCATGGAGCATTTTGAGAATGAACTAGCAGAGTATATTTACTATTATAATAACAAACGTATGAAGGCAAAATTAAAAGACCTAAGCCCGGTGGAATACCGAACTCAGGTCCTTGAAGCAGCCTAAGTACTTATGTCTAACTTTCTTGGGTCAGATCA
>NZ_WBOS01000041.1 GCF_008923245.1 Cytobacillus depressus | reverse complement strand
TGAACTGCACCCCAATTATTAGACACAAAATCTAATAATTGGGGTGTATTTTTATGTCTAAATTTACTTTAGAAGAAATAAATGAAGCTGTTGAACATTATTTTAATGGTAAAGAAACTGCTAAGGATATTGCTAAGTCACTTGGTATTAATCAGTCTACATTTAACGAATGGATCAAACATTATGAACACAATGGCTTGAGCGTATATGTTAAACCCTATACAAGCTATACGTTAGAGTTTAAACTAAATGTACTAAAATATATGACTGAAAATGGTACGTCTAGTTATGAAACCGCTGCGATCTTTAATATTCCAAGCCCTTCTAATATAAGAACTTGGAAAAGAAAACTTGAAGCACAAGGTATAGATGCTCTTCAGTCAAAGAAAAAGGGGCGTCCAACTTTGAAAAAAGAAGTGAAAAAACAACTAAAAATTATACCAACCGAGGGATCTGTCGAAGCACTTGAAGCGCGAATTAAACAGCTAGAAATGGAAAACGAATACTTAAAAAAGTTGAATGCCTTAGTTCAAAACAAGGAAAAATCACCAAACAAGACAAAGCGCACGTAGTCTATGAGTTAAGGCATAAATACCCGGTGAAAGCACTTGTAAAGCTCGCTGGCATTCCACGTAGTACCTATTACGATTTAGTGAAACGTATGAATCGTCCGGATTCAGATGCCGATTTAAAAGCTGAAATTAAATCAATTTATGAAGAACATGAAGGTCGTTACGGTTACCGCCGTATTCGTGATGAGCTAGTGAATCGTGGAAAGAAAGTGAACCATAAGAAGGTTCACCGTATCATGAAGATGCTGGGTTTGAAATGCCTTGTACGTCTGAAAAAATATAGATCTTATAAAGGTACTGTAGGAAAAATAGCGCCGAATCATTTAGACCGTCAATTTACAGCCGACGCCCCGAACGAAAAATGGGTGACCGATATTACGGAATTTAAATTATTTGGAGAAAAGCTGTATTTATCGCCTGTATTAGATTTATTTAACGGAGAAATTATTACATACACAATCGGCTCAAGACCGACCTATTCACTTGTTTCTGAGATGTTAGAGAAGGCGTTAGAGTGCTTGCCAGAAGACCACCAACTTCTGATGCATTCAGATCAGGGTTGGCACTACCAAATGAAACAATACCGCCATGCGCTTCAAACAAGAGGGATTAGACAAAGTATGTCCCGTAAGGGAAACTGTTACGACAACTCTGTTATGGAGAATTTTTTCGGGATACTGAAGTCCGAATTCCTTTATTATAAGGACTTTGAAAATGTAGAACATTTTAAGCAAGAATTAGAAAAATATATAGAATACTATAATACAAAACGGATGAAGGCGAAGTTAAAAATGAGCCCGGTACAATACCGAACTCATTTTGAGCAAGCTGCCTGATGAAATAACCGTGTCTAACTTTTTGGGGTCACTTCA
>NZ_WBOS01000040.1 GCF_008923245.1 Cytobacillus depressus | reverse complement strand
CTTCATGTATCCTTAGAAAGGAGGTGATCCAGCCGCACCTTCCGATACGGCTACCTTGTTACGACTTCACCCCAATCATCTGTCCCACCTTAGGCGGCTGGCTCCTTACGGTTACCCCACCGACTTCGGGTGTTACAAACTCTCGTGGTGTGACGGGCGGTGTGTACAAGGCCCGGGAACGTATTCACCGCGGCATGCTGATCCGCGATTACTAGCGATTCCGGCTTCATGCAGGCGAGTTGCAGCCTGCAATCCGAACTGAGAATGGTTTTATGGGATTGGCTAAACCTCGCGGTCTTGCAGCCCTTTGTACCATCCATTGTAGCACGTGTGTAGCCCAGGTCATAAGGGGCATGATGATTTGACGTCATCCCCACCTTCCTCCGGTTTGTCACCGGCAGTCACCTTAGAGTGCCCAACTGAATGCTGGCAACTAAGATCAAGGGTTGCGCTCGTTGCGGGACTTAACCCAACATCTCACGACACGAGCTGACGACAACCATGCACCACCTGTCACTCTGTCCCCCGAAGGGGAAAGTCCTATCTCTAGGAGTGTCAGAGGATGTCAAGACCTGGTAAGGTTCTTCGCGTTGCTTCGAATTAAACCACATGCTCCACCGCTTGTGCGGGCCCCCGTCAATTCCTTTGAGTTTCAGCCTTGCGGCCGTACTCCCCAGGCGGAGTGCTTAATGCGTTAGCTGCAGCACTAAAGGGCGGAAACCCTCTAACACTTAGCACTCATCGTTTACGGCGTGGACTACCAGGGTATCTAATCCTGTTCGCTCCCCACGCTTTCGCGCCTCAGCGTCAGTTACAGACCAGAGAGTCGCCTTCGCCACTGGTGTTCCTCCACATCTCTACGCATTTCACCGCTACACGTGGAATTCCACTCTCCTCTTCTGCACTCAAGTTCCCCAGTTTCCAATGACCCTCCACGGTTGAGCCGTGGGCTTTCACATCAGACTTAAGGAACCGCCTGCGCGCGCTTTACGCCCAATAATTCCGGACAACGCTTGCCACCTACGTATTACCGCGGCTGCTGGCACGTAGTTAGCCGTGGCTTTCTGGTTAGGTACCGTCAAGGTACCGGCAGTTACTCCGGTACTTGTTCTTCCCTAACAACAGAGTTTTACGATCCGAAAACCTTCATCACTCACGCGGCGTTGCTCCGTCAGACTTTCGTCCATTGCGGAAGATTCCCTACTGCTGCCTCCCGTAGGAGTCTGGGCCGTGTCTCAGTCCCAGTGTGGCCGATCACCCTCTCAGGTCGGCTACGCATCGTTGCCTTGGTGAGCCGTTACCTCACCAACTAGCTAATGCGCCGCGGGCCCATCTGTAAGTGATAGCCGAAACCATCTTTCAGCTTTCCTGCATGAGCAGAAAAGAATTATCCGGTATTAGCTCCGGTTTCCCGAAGTTATCCCAGTCTTACAGGCAGGTTGCCCACGTGTTACTCACCCGTCCGCCGCTAACTTTTGGGAGCAAGCTCCCGCAAGTTCGCTCGACTTGCATGTATTAGGCACGCCGCCAGCGTTCGTCCTGAGCCAGGATCAAACTCTCCAATAAATTG
>NZ_WBOS01000003.1 GCF_008923245.1 Cytobacillus depressus | reverse complement strand
ACATATTCCTATAAAGTAACATTAATCATAAAATTATTAACCTAAAGCACATGGGCATATCCTGAATTGCGAACAGGGTAAATACCTTGTTCACATACATGAGCCATGAGTTAAATAAGTTCATTCCTAAAGAATTGCGCCCTTTATTCGAGGATTGAGCCCCTATTTATCTTGGATATTAGCAATGACAAATGGAAGTACAAGTTAGATGCTGCAAACCCCCACATTAGGGCTAACGTAAATCCATTCCAATGAATATCCCCACTGAACACAATAAAAAGAGCTCCAACGATTGCCCCCGCTAGGGAGTACATACCAAGTCCGATATAATACCTTTCCCATTTTGACTTTCCATTGGACTTTCTAATCAGCTTATTAATAAGGACCGAAAGGGGCATTCCTGCAATAAGGTAGAGAGATCCAGCATAGATAATGACAAAAACAAAGGTTTCAAAGAAACCAAAATAATACGTGTTAGGTTCCCGTTGAGAACTGGGAACGTAGGAAACCCAAGAAAATGCTACTGCAAATAAAACAACAGCTAGCGCCATTGTTGAGAGTCTTTCCAATAGGCTTTTTATTATTCTTTCCCTCTTCAAATAAACACCTTACTTTCCCCATTATCTGTTAAGCAATCGCGCCCTTTAATTGAAGATTTTACAACAATAAATAGCAGTATATGAAAATACATAAAAGCTACCCTTTGTTTAAGTACATTATTTCATAATCTATATACTTTCGGTTTTATTTCTTGTTGAAACCCAACTTTAGGTCCTGAACATTGTAATGGTACTGTTATGGTTATCTATCTTGATTTTCATAATATGCTTCATCCGCATGTTTCTGATCAGTTCCTTTTAAATAAGCTAAAATTATCTTCGGACGTTTCAGTAAAGCCCAGTCTCCATGTTTATCAAACTTTCTGGATGAAGTGATCATTCCATTTTGAATCGTCCCGTACTTTTTCCCATTCTTCTTTCCCCATTCCTTTAATCGCTTAGCAAAATCAGCATCTTCGGCCATAAGCATATCTTCATTAAATCCTTTAATCGACTGAAAATCCTTTTTGTAGCACCAGAAGATTCCCACGGATATTGCTCCATATTTAAGGAGTAGTGGGCCTATTAATAATAAGGTTGAAACAAATATGCCTAAAGACATTCTTTCAAATTTCCCTGTAACTCCACCACCGATGTACTTTCCAGTTGTTAAGTATTCCTCTACACTAGACAACACATGGTCGTTCATCTGGGTATCTGCATCAATTGTAACAATGATTTCACCTTTCGCTATATCAGCACCAGCGTTCCTAATCTTAGAAAGGTTTTTATCGTTATTCTTTATCGTTATACATTTGTATGATTTTGCAATTTCTTCTGTTCTGTCTGTACATCGATTTAACACTACGATGACTTCAACCTGATTTTCAAATGCTTTTGATGCCTTTGAAATAGATTCCAGGCATTTTCCAATGTACTTTTCTTCATTATGGGCAGGTATGATAATTGAGAATTTTATTTCCTCTTTATGTGTATCTTCTAAAGAAATCTCCTTTTCTTTCATACACGATCTCTCCCTTATAATGAAACTATTAATTTGTATTATTTTCCTTTGAAACACCAAAAGCGGCTGTTGTTAAAATTAAATCATAGGTCTATAGTATTCAATCCTAAATTACAACTCTTTTCACTTAAATCTTACCATATATTGTAATTATTTGAATCATTAAAGTTTATTACATTTCATCTTTTTGTGAAATAAGAGAACAACTTCTTTATTGTTTTTTTAGGTAATTAAATTGAGTTGCTTAGTATTATTCCTTTTTCAGCTGACTTATGACCGTTAGATTAAATACAAACCTTCACAATCTCTTTTAAGCTATAACTTAGGCAGCTTATTTTCTTTAAGGTTTTGTTCCACAATCTGGTTCTTATCATAAAGAAAGAGAGTAATCTTATTGCAGAATTGCGCCCGATTGTTGAATATCATTTTTCTATTGAATAGTATCGTTGTACTGAGCAGTAATCGATGTTAAACAACTTTATCAGAATAGCAAACGATTGCTTGAATTCTTCCATTACCTTACATGCGATATGGTTCACCGTAACAAATTTAAATGAGGTTTTGCATTTCTGCAATGATAATGGCTGCTGTATCTTTCTTAATTCCTGGCATTGAAATCAGAAGTCGTAATTCTTCCTGATAATTTTCCAAAATTTCGTCTACTCTTTATTCAATATCCAATATTAATTCTTCAAGATAGACAATGTGTTTCCACGATTGTTTGATAAGAAAAAGCTGATGGTCATTTAACGTACCAAACAAGGAATCCGTAATCAATTGTTTTTTATGGGCCATTCTACCGTGAATTTTTTGCTCGACATCTTCCTGATCAATATAACCACTGGATATTAGTTGTTCTAACAGTTTCCTGCCTGAAACCCCAAAGACATCCGAAATAACTGTACTTAACTTGATGTTTGAGGTCGCTAGTACTTTCTGAATTCGGTTCTTTTCTGATGTCATATGTCCAATCCATTTCTTTCTAAGCCTAGTCAAATCCCGTAGGTTTCGAAAATCTTCAGGAGGTACAAAACTTTTCTCTATTAAGCCATGTCTTAATAATTTGACAATCCATTCTGCATCCGAAACATCTGTTTTTCTTCCAGGTACGTTTTTAATGCGCTGGGCATTTGCCAAGGTAATATCAAAGAAATCTTCTAAGATCATTAAAATTGTACATCGGAGGTAAGGCACCTTTAAATTAATTTTCATGGATGACACCTGCATTTATCCATTTTACGTTTTTAACCATAGCATCTTTTGACCAATCAGCGGGCATTTCTTGATCTGTAATCACACATTCAATTGATGAAAATGACCCTATATGAAAAAGAGCCTTCTGATTCATTTTAGAAGTATCAGTTACAACATAAACACTTCTTGATCTTTTCATCATAATAGTAGATGCAGTTGCTTTATCAATACTAAAATCACAAATTCCATCTTTGCTAATTCCCCCACATGAAATAAACGCTTTATCAAAATAAAAATGTTCTAATAACTGATTGGTTAATGGCCCGCTGATTGATTGTTGCAGTGGATTGGTTGTGCCTCCAAGTACGATTACACTGCCATCAAATAGTTGATTTTCTAATCTATTATTTAAGATTTCTGCTGCTGCTAATGAATTGGTGACAATCGTGATGTTTTTTAAGTTTTTAATTGACCTTGCAATATGTAAGGTAGTTGATCCTACATCTAGAGCAATCGTTTCACCATCCAAAATGAAAGTTGCGGCAGCTTCCCCTATCATTTTTTTTTCATTATAAGAGATTCCGATTTTTTTATTAAAATGAGGTTCTTTCATCAAACTAAAATATTGAATAGCCCCGCCGTGAATTCTGCGCAGTTTCTTTTTCTCCTCAAGCACGCGTAAATCTTTTCGAATCGTTTCTGGTGTGACTTTTAATTTAATGGCTAGATCTACTACATTAATTTTATTTTTCATCTCAAGTTCCCTAATGATTAATCTATATCTTTCTGTAATTACATGCTTATTCATAAAATCTCTCGATGCCCCCATCAATTAATTTGTTTTGTTGTAACCAATTATATTAACTGAATATAACAAAAAGCCTAAGAAAATATTAAGTTTTGTAAATTAGTCAAAAATGAAGAATAAAACAAAATCAAAAAGCATCTTTTTCATCTATCTTTTCTACTATGAGTAATCTGATTATTTTTGTAAAAAGGACTATATGGCCGTTTTATTTGGCTTATTTGTTTTCTATTTTTTCTTTGTTTATTTTACTTACCTTTCTAACCTAATTAATACTCTATCAATATTTTTATCCTACGATGTAATAGTAGATGACAGGAATAATTTTTAAAAAATTGGGAGGTAATTTTCATGAGTAATCAGGATCTAAACAAAGGGTTAGACAGAAGGAGTTTTATGAAAATCGGAGGAATGAGTACGCTCGCGTTAACACTTGCGACTACTGGATTACCTGGAGATTTATTTACTAGCCAGGTACATGCCGAAGAATTAGGAAATGCTAAGCTACAATTTAACTCCGATGGAAAGTATAAAGTTATTCAATTTAACGACACTCAGGATGATGAACGAATTGATCGTAGGACAATTGAACTTATGGAGAAGGTTCTAGACTCAGAGAAGCCGGATTTTGTTGTTCTTAACGGTGACAATATTACAGGAGGCTGTGATACGGAATTAGAGATGAAACAAGCCTTAAATAATGTAGCTCAACCAATGGAAAATAGAGGTATCAAATGGGCAGTTACATTTGGAAATCATGATGAAGATTCTTCCCCCAATAGTGGAATGTATGAGAATGACATGCTGAAGTTCTACATGAACTACAAATATAATATGAATGAACCTGGAGAAAAGGGCCTTACTGGAACAGGAAACATGAACCTTTTAATAAAAAATTCAAAAGGTAATAATGCCGCATTCAACCTCTGGCTTCTTGATAGTGGAAGATATGCACCAGCACAAATTGCCGGACAGGATTTTAAAGGGTACCCTACTTGGGACTGGCTTCGTTTTAATCAAGTTAATTGGTATTATGAGAAATCCAAAAATCTTGAGAAGCAATACGGTTTTAAAGTGCCTTCACTTGTATTCATTCATATCCCTCTATGGGAACATCGTTTTATGTGGTATGGAAGTGTTGATAGCAGAACACAAGCTAACCATGACCTTGCAGCAGTAAAACATAATATAGTTGGAGAAAGAAATGAAGATGAATGTCCGGGACCGGTTAACGGCGGTTTGTTTTCAGCCATGTTAGATAGAGGGGACGTTAAAGGTGTTTTCTGCGGACATGATCATGTAAACACCTACTGTGGCAACTATTATGGAATTTTGCTTGGCTATTCTGGTAACACAGGTTTTGGAACGTACGGCCTTTCTGGAGCTGATCGAAACAGACTTCGTGGAGCGAGAGTATTCAATTTAGATGAAAATAAAGAAGGTGTTCTTGTAGAAACCCATATGGTTTTCGCTAAGGATTATGGAATTGATTTAACTGCGAACGATCAAAGTATGGATCCTTTACCATTAAATAATGGAGAAAAGGAAAAAGCGATGAAAGGATAAATGTTGTTGCTCTTATCCGGATCCATAGTTAAATAATATTATTAATGGAGGTAACAATATGCTGCAAAACATAGGAGTACCTGGTCTAATTTTAATATTAATTATTGCCCTCATCATATTTGGGCCATCTAAGTTACCTGAAATTGGGCGTGCATTTGGCAATACATTAAGAGAATTTAAAAGCTCAGCAAAGGATTTAATGTCAGAGGAAAAAGGAAATAGCGGTGATTCTAAGTAAGAGTGTCGAGGATGTAAGTTCAAAGCTTACATCTTCCTCTTATTTCTAAAAGGAAAAAGGGAGAGCCTTGTATGAAAAATCAAGAGTTAACGCTTGTTCATCACCTTGGGGAATTAAGGAAGCGATTAATCATTACATTACTCACTTTTATCGTATGTTTATTTGGATCATTCATTTTTGTTCAGGATATTTATGAGTGGCTTATTCGTGATTTCCACCGTGATTTAGCAGTATTAGGTCCAACTGACATCCTTCGAATATATTTTATGATTTCAGGAGTGAGTGCCTTCGCCCTTACCATCCCGATTGCTGCCCATCAAACGTGGCTATTTGTAAAACCAGGTCTAACTAAGAAAGAACAAAAAATAGCATTAGCCTACATTCCGGGATTTTTTACTTTGTTTGTTGCAGGGCTTTCATTCGGTTATTTTGTTTTGTATCCAATTGTTCTAAACTTTTTATTATCCTTATCTAAAGGCCAGTTTGAAACCATGTTTACGGCCGAAAAGTATTTTAAATTCATCATAAACTTAACACTGCCGTTTGGATTATTATTTGAAATACCGCTCATTGCCATGTTTCTTACCTCAATTGGTGTCATTAATCCAAAGTTTCTATCTAAAGCTAGAAGGATATCTTACTTTTTACTAACACTTATAGCTATTTTCATCACTCCACCTGATATTATGTCAGATTTATTAGTTATCGGACCGCTATTCATTTTATATGAATTTAGTGTTACCTTGTCTAAAATCGTCTATCGAAATAAAATCAAAAAACAGCAATCAGATCATACTATTATTCCAATGAAAAAAACGTCATAAACGTATTTCATTAATGGCAACAATAGAAAACGGTGCCTGTTCCCCGATAATTCGACATTCGAAACAAGGAGAAATCATCCTATTAAAGTCAAGTGGAAAAGTAATTGCCTTTTGAACACCTGTTGCCTGTTGATCGAACGGTTCATGGTGCATAACCAGATAAACCTTCTGTAAGGACATTTGTCCATTTGCATGAAGGGCGGACTAGTCCGGAAAGTGACGGATATCCAGACACATGGTTTACACAGAATTTTGAAAATGTTGGACCAAAATTTGTACATGAAGTCTACTATTATCCAATTTGCCAACGGCCTGCAACACTATGGTATCATGATCACGCCGTTGGGATCAGGTAAGAACGGATAGGGGTTAGAATACACTACTTTGTGGCATGAATCATTCAGGGAAAATCGTTTTCTGGATGGCGCTATATTTCATATCCAATTACCTATACGAAAGTGGAATCTTATATATGAAAGAATTAGCGGCGGATTATTTAAAGGCTATTGTGGGGCACGGAAATATTTCAAATGCCGCTCGTGGATTATACATATCACACCAAATCATAAGAACAGGAACCCCCTTGATATAAAAATTGATCAAAGGGGTTTTTGTTCTTCATTTCATTCTTAATTTCAGCCTTAAATAACCTAACTTTAAGTATTCTATGACTAATTTGTGCAAATGGTATAGAAACCTCATTTACTTATGGTACGGTTCACATTGTATTAAAAAGTAATTTCCATCCTTCTTCCCAAATTTGCATTATGTGTTCCTTGGATTCATTATCATCAACGAATTCCAAGTCTCTATCTCTGTAAGATTTTTCTCCATCAGTAGTCAAAAAATCCACCCAGCGAGAGTGCATATTCCCACTTAAATGCTTGATAATTATTGCAATGTTATTTGACTCTTCACTTGGCTTCCAGTGTAATTCTTCTTCTGACAATTGCTGTATTCCCTTTTCTGCACGTTCTTTAAAGTGTTTAAATTGTCCAATTGCAATGCTAAGGTATTCCTTTTCATAATTAGTCAAAGATATCTCCCCTAATTGAATATTCAATATATTAATTATAACACCGTTTTCACAATCTCTATTTTTTTAACATAAATATCAAAATTATCTTCCATGTGCTATTCAAGATTATGGCCCTTTTCATGAAGAAAGACGCTTTCCTTATTTTAGAAAAGCGCCCTTTTGTTGAATAACAAAATACTGTTTATTTACAAACCGACCGACGGTATGTATAATTAATATCAACAAACAAAACCAAAGATAACCGCCAATATACATGAGAAAAGGAGGAAAACACTTGGATCGAGCATCAAAACGAAAACGGACGAAGCAGCTTCTTTTGGATGCTACCAAAGAATTAGTACGCGAAAAAGGTTGTAGCAAAATGACCTTGAACGACATTATAGAACGTACGAGGCTTTCAAAAGGAGCTATTTACCATTATGTAAAAAGCAAGGATGAACTGTTGGCCATAGTGTTAGAGGAAAGACTCGAAGATATCAATGACAGCTTTTTTGCTGAAGTAAATAAAGGAAATAAAGAGCTGGAGGGGCCACTACAAGAAACCCTTAAAAAATTGCCATCGTTGCAAGACCCCCTTGATCCCACCAATCGAATCTTTATTTACTTGTTGGGTAAAAACGATCAACCTGCCGTAAGCGAGATGATCCGTCGTTTTTATGAACAAGCGATCCAATTTTCGAAGCAGTGGATTGTAGCCGGTCAAAAGGCAGGGGTCATTTCCTTAACAGTCGATGCCGATAAGATAGCCGAATTGTTTGTATTGATTTCGTATGGGGTACGTATGCGAAGTGCCATCTCTTCTGACTCCTACGCATTCGGCCCAGACGATTTCTCGAACTTCATCGCCGACTTACTGCGGTCAAAAAAGAATAATGAGAAAAGGATGTGAACTATTTGAACTTTCTACTATTTTTGCATCTATTGGGGTCGATTATTTTCTTGGGAAACATTATAACTGCAGCGTATTGGAAAATTCGAGCCGACATAAAGGGAGATCCTACACCCATTCACAACACGGTGAAAAACGTGATGTTGGCCGACTTTATTTTTACGCTGCCAGGATTGATATTAATCATCATCACCGGGAGTCTAATGGCTGCACAAGCAGGTTATTCAATGTCTGGTTTCAATTGGCTCACCCTCTCAATGATCCTGTTTTCCCTTTCCGGCATCCTCTGGTTGATGGTGCTGCTGCCTGTACAGCGTAGCATGATCCGCCACAGCGCCGAATCGATAGAGAGTGGCATTATTTCTAAAGCGTACCGGAAAGCATCGCTTTATTGGGCCATTTTCGGGATCACCACTACTTTATTACCTGTTGTTATTTTGTATTTTATGATTACCAAAGGTTTTTAAATTAGAGGAGGAATACGAATGGTTCCGTTTATCCTACTGATCGTGTCATTCCTGATTTTTCGCTTGATTGGTTTTTTCGGACTGTCTTATTTTGATGTTTGGGAAACTTCTTTACGAAGCGCTGTTGCTCTCATGTTTTTATTTACAGCAATGGCTCATTGGGGAAAGAGACGTCCGGATCTTATCAAAATGGTACCTCCGGCTCTGCCAAATCCAGATTTCATCGTGACCGCTACTGGAATATTAGAGATCATTGGTGCCATAGGCCTGTTGATCCCCATCACTTCCAATATTGCTTCACTCAGTTTAGCATTGTTACTTATTGTTATGTTCCCGTCTAATATTCGCGCTGCACGAAAAGGGATCACCATTGGCGGAAGACCCAGTACACCTCTTTTCCCTCGAACGATTTTACAAATCATATTTTTGACTGCTGTTATTTTAGCTGGATAGGATTGATAGACTACAGTGTAGACATAGCCTGAGATTGGTAAGATGAAGAATAAAATTTCCAACTCTCAAGTTCCTAGCGTTTTTTTCCTTTAGAAGGGGGATGTTTTTAAAACAGCTTATCTAAGAATCAATTATCATATTTATTTCACTTACTTTTGTATTATTTCTCTACAAACCATTGAAATGTATTGTTCAACTATATGGTCCAATTCATTAATAAGGGCACATTTCTTGCTCAAGAAATGCGCCCGATTGCGGAAGACCGTAATCAAAAGTATCAATACTTTACCGCTAGTTCTTATGGTGCTAACGCACCCGTTACACATTAAGTACATTTCTTCACATTCTCAAGCAACATGAACAATTGGGGGATTATGCTTCCATATAAAAGACCTATAAATAATGGGTCATGTGTATTTAATCTGTTAAAGTTTATTTTGAATTCAACGAGATTTTCCGATTAACTATCTATTGTCTTAATAAGTGAAATCGCCCTATTATTGAAGTGGAACAATAGTAAGAAAAAAATATCTATCTAATCATGCTTTTGTTTCTTTTTCTCTTCCTTTTTTCGACGCTTCTCTTCCTCTTTTTTCAATTTCTCTTCCTTTTTCTGACGCTTCTCTTCCTCTTTTTTCAATTTCTTTTCTTCTGTTTTGAGTTTCTTTTCTTCTTTATTTCCGCCATTATTAGGATGAATTATTACATTGTCGTTCTTAGGTTGAGGTGGAACTTCTGCAGAATCAATTCCTTTTATATAAAGTTCATTATTCACTCTGTAGACACTTTCTGGTTGCTGAAAATTTACTGTGTCCGTTCCGAAAGCTTCCATCATTGCTTTAAACATTAACTGTGAGATTTTCGTCGTATTTCCACTCATATAGTTACCCTGTCCGTTTTGAGTGTAACCCGTCCAGACAGCCATGGTGTATTGAGGTGTATATCCTGCAAACCAGCTATCATTTGCAGCTGAGCTTGGGTATCCATATTTAGCTCGGGTTTTTTCATCAAAATTGGTTGTACCTGTTTTCCCGGCAACATCCAGTCCGGAAACATTTGCAGTTGTTCCTGTCCCAGCATTTATGACTGTGCGTAACATATCAGTTACCATATAGGCAGTGTAATCCTGCATCACTCGTTTTGATTCCTGAGTAAAGCTAACCTCTTTACCATCAGGGGAAATAACTTTTTGGACAAAATGTGGTTGAGTGTATACCCCTCCATTTCCAAAAGCACTAAAAGCTCCAGCCATATCCAAAGGATTAACGGTATTGCTTCCGATTGAGTAGGATTCATATACCTGATTATTCTTAAAAGTAATGCCGAGTTGCTCTGCAAAATTCTTTGCTTTTTCCATCCCTACCTCTCTCATTGTGAGTAAAGCAGGAATATTGTAAGAGTATTGTAATGCTGTCCGTATAGTTATGATTCCGTGGTATTTATGGTCCCAGTTAGAAATAGGTTGACCAGTTGAATACGATGTCTCCTTGTCATGGATTAAATGACCAGTGGACCATTTTAAATGTTCAATCGCAGGTCCATAATCAAAAATTGGCTTAAATATGGAGCCAGGTTGACGTTTCATCTCGATTGCAAAGTTGTGTCCTAGAAATCCTGCTTTAAAGTCGTTTCTCCCGCTTCCAATCGCCCTAACTTCACCCGATTTTGTATCTAAAAAGACGAAGGCTCCTTGAAAATTTGGATTTGGATAAGCAATAATTTCATCTGTGTTCAGCATTTTGTCAGCATAATCCTGAGCTTTTGGATCCAATGTAGTATAAATAGATAATCCGTCCGTGCTGATGTCAACATCCTTCAATTTTCCCTTTACTTCTTTTACAGCAGCATCCAAAAATGCTTCATATGGCATGCTCTGTTGCGTATTTTTTTGTACGAGACCTTCTGTTACAGGAACTTTTTCTGCTTCCTTCATTTGTTTTTCCGTGATATAGCCATCTCGATGCATCGAGCTTAATACGATGTGACGGCGCTTCGTGGCTGCTTCTTTGTTTTCCGGTATAGTTGGATCATAATTGTTCGGACTCTGTGTCAGTCCGGCTATCATCGCCGCCTGCGCAAGCGTCATTTTTTTCAAATCATCGGACTCAATACCGTAATAATTCTTAGCTGCAGCAGCCACTCCGTAAGAGCGGTTTCCAAGGTAGATTTTGTTTAAATACATCATTAAAATGTCCTGCTTGGAATATTTTTTTTCCAACTGATACGCTAAGTCCCATTCTTGCACTTTACGTTTCAGTGTTTTCTCTGGAGACAGAAAAGAATTTTTAATGACTTGCTGTGTAATCGTACTACCTCCCTGAGATCCGAAATCCCCGGTTACGTTCACGAAAATCGCCTTGGCTGTCCGTTTGAGGTCGATCCCAAAATGTTCGTAAAAATGGGAATCCTCAGTGGCAATAAAGGCATCTTCCAACACTTTTGGCACTTGATTGTACGTAATTTTTGTCCGTTTTTCCCTCCCGTATTCATAAAGGAAGTTTCCGTCTTTATCATAAAATTTAGTAGAAAGCGGATCCACTAGCTTAGAAGAATCTAAGGTAGGTGTACCCTTAATCATTGAAGCGAACGTAATGGCTCCTGCTCCTGCTGAAACAAGACCGAGTACCAAACAGACAATGACCATTTTTTTAAACAACGATCCTTTTTTCAGTATACCAATACTTCTTTGTTTATTTTGGTTTGTTTTTTCCGCTTTTTTTCGTTCCTCACGAGATTGATACGCTTCTTCAGACATTCATATTCTCTCCCATGTAAAGATAATTAAAGTTAATATAAGATAAAAAGCCTGTGTCGATATTATAGTTTAATTTGATTAAATTTCGGGTCATCTTTTTCATGAACTCCTATATAACGGATTGAAGAACGATTGATCCAATAATACCCATGCTCACCTTTCGTAAGAAAGTATTTGCGCTGTTCAATCTTTTCTACTATTTCTTGTATAACTTGTTCCTTACCAATATCTGCCTTTTTCATTATTCTTTCTCGTTTAATATCATCCTCTAAGGTATAACAAACTATGAATTCCTTCATACTAACTCCCCCATTTAAAACTTACAAAGTTGATCAAACTCTATAAATCTACAGTTGGATGTTACTTTACTTGAGCCTATTTATATAGGTTCGTAAGAACCCTTAACTTTATTGGGGATTATGGGGTGTTAGTTTAAACCAAAAATAAAAAAGAGCTGCCGCAGCAACTCATTCCTATTCAACAAACCTGCTTCTTTACTTTAAGTATAATATCACAATCTCCTTTAAATTTAGCATAGGGATCTAATCTTCTTTAAAGGAGTTGCTCTACAATATGGCCCTATAATGAAAATAAGCGCTGTTCCTTATTACAGAAAAGCGCCCTTTAATTGAATAACTAAAACATAGCATTAGTCAAAAATAGTTATATACCGTATTTTTGAAGTGTAGATAACATGATTATTTTTTTCACTCTTTATAATAAAATAGTTACAGTGTTCAACTTTTTTAAACACTTCTTGTAAAACATCCTCTTTTCTAATACTAGTCTCTTTTTTATTTTCTCAAACTTGATATCAGCTTCAAGTGTATAACATACATTAAATTCTTTCAAATTAATCTTCCCCTACCTTTTATACATTGTCTATGTAATATTTTGTTAACAAAATGTAATTATTTTCGACCCTAAGAAAAGATAATCATTTCGAAGATTATTACTATAGTAATAATCAATTAGTCAATAGAGGTGAACTAAAATTAAACTTGATTTATTTGGTTTAATGCTAGTAATTATAGGATTTTGGTTAGGTATCTATAAAATTTTTATTGATACAACTGGTGGATATCTTAATAAAGTAACAGGAGTATTATCGTTAGTTTTATCTATAATGCTTTTTATTTCATTTGTATCAAAATTGTTCAAGAAGAGAGATTAGGTCGAAAATAACCAAATTTTGTTAATAGAATAAAAGCGATACAGCGGACCCATATACTATCATTATATCGAAATCAAAATGTAAATATTATGTCACAATAATACCATTGAAGATTGCGTATTAAAAAGTATAAACTTTACCTTATAATTTGAGGAGTGATTAAGTGAAAACAGTACCTGTGAATAAGCTGAAATTCAAGAAAAACTTATCGATGATTGAGCAATATGTAGTCAAAGATTTCCTGTTTCAATGGGTTGGTCGACCAACAGAGGGAATAGACGATTTTCTACCACTTGATTACACAGAAGATGTCTTTGCTAAGTTGGAGGCAAAACAGGACAAGACTTTCCTTATTAATGGGGATGAACAATTCAGATATGTAACAATAACAGAAGATAAACAAATCGTAATAGGCATTTTAGATTTAAATAAGGAGCTAAAGCATAGAATAATTTCTCCACAGGTTTATTAGATAAGCACTTTATAGTGCTTACCTTTTTCCTGTCCAATTTTGTAAACTTCCAACAAAGTTTCTTTATAAAACTTTCGTAATGTTATAGAAGATTGTTCAAACATCTTCTTAATAAACAATGCGGATTGTGAATCATTAGCGTTACTAAAGAATCTGGCCCTTTTCATGAAGAAAGACGCTTTCCTTCTTTCAGAAAAGCGCCCGATTGTTGAAGATCAGTGGCTGCTGAAGATGGCTAGTACTTATTGAACTCTAGCCCCTATAGTTTAATAAGAGCTTTACCTCCACCACGTATTATCTATTTTCTTTCTTAAATTAGCTTCTTCATTGTTAATATTATTTTTGATTTCAAGTAATCGCTTTTCTAAGTTTTCTGCTTCTTTTATATTTATCTCTGAAATATCTACAATGTTGCGAAGATATGTACGCCAAACATCTTCAACTTCACGGAAATTCTGTGATTCAACTAAACCCAAAGAGACCATATTAATGTAATATTGGTCAAAAGAATGACTTAAGTATGTGAAATACTGATTATTAGAATCTACTGAATGAACTTTGGCTAATAACTTGGAATCATTCGATGATAAAATCTTATTAGTAAACTCCATTTGCTCGTAAAGATTTATTACACTTAATTGTTCAGCAGTTTTTATTGTTAATAATTTATTATTCTTCGTATCAATACCGTAACTAATTAGAATAATTACCGATATTAAAATAAACCCATAAATCCAGATTTTCCTTTTCACCTTGTCATCCCCAAAGATGGTATTTGAATTTGTTTTGCAGTTTTCAATTTTATGATTTCCTAAGTTATTGAATATCTATTTCAAGCTAAATGCTTTGTTAGCACAAGAAGCGACTACTCTTGTTTAACAATCGCCCCCGTTAGCCATCCATGCAGCACAAAATCAGTGCTGCACCACAGAGTATGAAAATAATTAGGAAGCGCCAATACTGATACAGACCTTAATCCAGTCAACCCATTCCATAGATCAATGAATTGTTGCTCTTTCCATTTTTTTTAACGATGGATAAGGGATCTCTTTGGTATTGCCTTTTTTCGAAGTTAGAGAAGTTTATTTTCAAGGTAGTTCAATAAGAGATTTTATTTCGTTTGGCTATTTTCAATAATCCAAACTGCAATACAGTTTGAAAGAAAAGAAAAATCATAGAACTTACCACTGCCATAAAAATAAAGTTAAAGATAAAACCAATTTCTAAGAAGAAAATTGACACTAAAACTCCACTAATAACCCCCAACAGTACATAAGCAAATATTACTGTTAAGATACCTTTAATGCCCTTTAATTCAAATCTCTTAATAACTATTCCATCAACGATAGGTGATAAAAGAGCTCCTAATATAAAAAAAGTAAAGATACTTGGAACAAAATTGAATGCAAATAATCCTCCGAATGAATAATACCCAATATCAGATCCCCTTTCGGATATTGGTGTGTACCCTTTCCAAGAACTTGCCAGACTAAATACAATAGCAGATACAATAGCAGTAATAATTTTCACAAAAACAAATTTGTATCCGTTAAGTGGCATATTTGTCCACCTTTCTTTACTTATTTTTTTTCTAATACCATTATGACAGAATAAAACAAAAATCCCCACATGAAAAATTATCATTTTGTCAAGGAACAATATTCCACTAAACTGTCCTTTACTTTAAGTACAAAACTTCACAATCCCTTCTAAAATATCCATTTATTTCAAAAACGAGTTACTCACAATCTGGCCCGATTGCGGAATAAGAAAAAATCCTGCAAATCACAGGATTTTTAATCAAACTTTTTAATAAACGTCGCGACTTTATTTTGAGATAGTAAATTAACATATAAGCGAATTTGAATATTACGGATACCATAAGAAATTGCTACACCTGAATTATCAATACTTGATGAAAAAGCAAAAGCCAAGATGATTAGCCAAGACAATTTGAAACCCTCTCTAATTTTTTTTATTATTTTTAATAAATCGACAAGAAGTGCTTGGCATTATAAAAAGTGTTGATAAAAAATCAACAAAGTATGAACCTTACAGTCATTACCACTAAAAATATGAAACAACAGGATGACTATGTTTTGAGGAACAGCTTTCATATTTGCTTTATACGGCTTACTCACCCAAAAATAAAAAAGTTCTTCCCTGGAAAGAAGAACTTTTGTTGTTTGTTACTTATATTAAATTTATTAATTGTTTTTCTGCTAAAAACTCAATATTATTTTTTTACTTCTAAATAATGAATTTGATGTCCATCGATTTTATGCACTTTGAAAATATAACCTTCAAATTCTAGTTCTGAATCTGCTTCTGCATCGATGTTTTGAGTTAAGAACCAACCACCAATTGTGTCAACATCCTCTTCTGATAAATGAGTTCCTAATAAATTGTTTACATCCTCAATGAGCAATTTAGAGTCTAAAATATAATGGTTTTCGTTTAACATTCGAATCGCTGGTACTTCATCTTCATCAAATTCATCTCTAATTTCACCAACAATTTCTTCTATAATATCTTCAACGGTAACTAAACCAGAAGTACCTCCATATTCATCCATTAGAATGGCAATATGGATACGTTCTTTTTGCATTTTTAGTAGCAGGTCATGAATTGGGACACTTTCTATTACACGAATAACCGGATTTATAAATGGCTCTAATTTATAGCCTTCATCTAATTTGGGGTTTTTAAGGTTAGCCGTTAAGAACTCTTTCACATTGATAAAACCAAGAATATGATCTTTATCTCCATCTACAACTGGGTATCTCGTATTCCAATAAATGAAATTTTACGTACATCATGATTACTTGTCATTTCTTGGCCAATTTCTTCTGCTGGCCCGATTACTAGATTTACAACACCCTTAGGTAATCCAGCTTTATGAAAACATTCAAACACCATAATTGCCGATAACGGTGTTTCAAGTGCAGGCTTTAGGACTACAGTGCAACCTGCAGCAATAGCAGGGGCAATTTTTCTTGTAATCATAGACATTGGAAAGGTCCAAGGGGTAATAGCCGCGCATATACCAACTGGTTGTCTTATGACCATAAGATGTTTATCAAGATGTGAAGCTGGAATAGTATCACCATAAATTCGTTTTGCTTCCTCTGCATACCATTTCAAATAATTAATGGCACTGTTCACTTCATTTGTAGCTTGCTTTAAAGGTTTACCATTCTCTTTTGTTATCGTTTCTGCTAATTGAGTCATTTTCTCTCTCATCAAATGGACGACTTTTTCTAAGTAATTACTACGTTCATTCCCAGTTGTCTTTTTCCAAGTTTTGAATGCTGTTCTTGCGCTAGTAATCGCTTCTTTTCAGCTCTACCGCCCACTGTAATTGTTTGAATGATTTCGCCAGTTGCTGGATTTATTACATCCATTTGATTGTCAGTATTTATCCATTCGCCATTAATATAAAGCATTCAGAATCCTCCTGATTTATTTTAGATTTATGCCATCCAAACCTTATACTCCTGATCCATTCATTTTATCGATTCACTCTTTATGATCTGCTGAGAGTATATTTGGATTTGTCACTACTTCAATTAACGCAGGTTTCCTTGCTGTTAGCGCTCTCTTTAGAGCTATAGGAAAATCTGAAGTTCTTTCCACTCTTTCCCCATGTCCGCCAAAATTCTCTGCTAAATGAGCGTAATTAGGATTCGTCAGCTCGGTTCCTATTACTCTATTAGGGAATTTACCTTGTTGGAACTCACGAATTGTACCTAGCATATTATTATTAACTATAATTGATATGACAGGTATAATATGTCTGACCGCAAACTCAAACTCCTGCATTGTCATCATAAATCCGCCATCACCCGAAATGGAAACTACTACTTTATTCGGGTTAGCAAGTTTGGCACCAATTGCTGCAGGTAAACCATAACCCATCGCTCCCGAAGTAGTGCCCACATAAAAGCCTCCATCATCATAACGAAAATAACGAGTAACCCATGTATTGAAATTCCCCGCATCACTAGTAATAATCGCATCTTTGGGAAGTTCTTCAACTAAGTTATACATGACACTATTCATATCTACATAATCCTTGGAGTCATTATGTTCAGGAGAAGAAAACTCAATATAATTATCATGCATTTCTACTAGGTTATTTAAGCGCTGTTCATTATTCATAGGTTCAATAACCTTCAAAATTTCAGTTACAAATGCTTTTGCATCAGAAACAATCGGCAAAAATGGTGTGTATACTTTGCCCAAAACATCCGGTGAAATATCGACTTGAATAATCCGAGTACCCTTACTAAAAAGTGTATAATCCCTTGTTGTGGTTTCTGATAACCTGGTCCCAAGTGCTAGAACTACGTCACAATCCTGAATATAATTCAATAGATTATCAGGAAGGGCCGACTCCAATGCACCTGCATAATTTTGATGTAAGTTGGGAAAAGCACTAAAACGTCTAAAAGCGGTAACAACCGGTATTTGTAACTTTTCAGCCAATTGAACAAGTTCAGGTGTTGCGTTAGACATCATTACTCCGCCACCGGCAATAATAAGCGGCTTTTTTGCCTGTCTTAGTTTTTGTGCTGCTAGCTTAACTGATTCAATATCAGGTTGAATTGGAGCCACTTTACAAGGACCGTTCGTAACATCTCCTACTTCATCATTCAACATATCCTCTGGTAAAGAAACCAACACCGGACCTGGTCGGCCAGAACGGGCAATATGAAAAGCCCTGTGCAATAATTCTGGAATTCTTTCTGCACTTTCAATTTCTACTGTCCATTTACATAAATGACTAAAGAATGGTACAAGGTCGATTTCCTGAAACGCTTCTCTTCCACTAAAAGGACGCCCAACCTGACCAATTAAGGCTACTAATGGTGTGGAGTCTTGCTTTGCAGCATGTATACCTATTGATAAGTTAGTAGCCCCCGGCCCTCTTGTAGCCATACAAACGCCAATTTCTCCCGATGCTTTTGCATATCCATCAGCCATAAAGGAAGCTCCCCCTTCATGCCGAGTTGTCAAATATTCTATTTCAGGATGTTCGAATAAAGCATCAATGACATTTAAATAACTCTCACCTGGGACACCAAATATTTTCTTTACTCCTTCTTTACTAAATACATCAGCTATGATTTGTCCACCAGTTTTTCTCATTTATTTACCGCCTTTATATTAAATAGTAAAAATAACTTTACATTGTTGTTTTTTACCATTCCTACGGGAAAATACAACACTATTTTCCTTCACTAATCACATATGCATTTCTACTATCAGGCTTATCTTTTTTTAATAATTCTTTCATCCTTTTTAAAGCCTCTTTTATACGCTCTGTGGGAACAGTTGAAGATATACGGACATATCCTTCTCCAAATGGACCAAATCCAGTACCTGGAACAACAAGTACACCAGCTTCAACTAATAACATCTCTGCAAATTGACTTGATGTAAATCCTTCGGGGATTTGGCTCCAAACAAAAACAGTGGCTTTTGGCATTTTTGTAGGCATACCGATATCATTCAATGTGTTTACCATCATTTCTAAACGTTCTTCATACAACTTACTTTGTTCATCAATTAAACTTTGATCACTTTGCAATGCAAATGCAGCCGCTTTTTGAATTGGGGTAAATTGACCCGTATCCGTATTGCCTTTATAGATTCTTAATGCACCAATAACATCTTTATTTCCAACGATATATCCAATACGCCAACCAGTCATGTTATAAGTTTTCGAAAGTGTACCAATCTCAACCGCAATGTCTTTAGCCCCATCAGCTTGTAAAATACTCGGTGCCTTATAATCACCAAATGAAATCATATTGTATGCAGAGTCATTTGCAATAGGAATACGATGTTTCTTACCGAATTCAACCGCGTTATTAAAAAAGTCAACATCAACAGTTGCTGATGTAGGGTTATTTGGATAATTGAGTATCATTAATTTTGACTTTTCTAATATTTCTTTCGGAATATTGAAAAAATTTGGTTGATAGTTGTTTTTTTCTGTTAACGGCATAGCATGGAAATTAGCATTGGCTAAATATGTCGCCATTGGATAAATAGTAAAACACGGATCTGTAGTAAGAAGGTAATCCCCTGGATCAAGTAACGATGGGATTAAATGAGCAAGTCCTTCCTTTGAACCTATCAACGCAAGTACTTCTGTATCTGGATCCAGATCTACATTAAATTGACGTTGATAAAAATCTGCAACTGCAACTCTAAATTCAGTACAACCATTTACTGATGGATATTTCATGTTTTCAGCATTACTCATTTCTGTGAATAAATTCTCTATTATATGTTTAGGTGTCGGTTTGTCAGGGTCACCCACTCCTAAATCAATTAAATCGACTCCTGACTCAATTAATGCTTCCTTTTTTCGATTTATTTCCGTAAATAAATATGGTGGAACTGAAGCTACACGTTTTGATCCGAACATGTTTATTTTGCTCCTTTAAATAAAATAATTAGTACTACAGTAGCCTTTACCTCTTATGCATAAGATGAACTATAATAATTAAGGAAATTAGTTACTATCCACGCTTTCTAATAATCATCAATGAAGGGCGATGATATTTATCGGACACTCCAACTATCCTAATAGGTTTCTCTCTGTTCAAAGCTTAAATTTTCACCTAACTGAAATGCTCCGTAAATCTCTAATCGTCTTACCATTTACAATATGCTCAACATCATGACATCTCACATCAATTAGGGTCGTTACATTACGCGAAAGTGCTTCCTTAAACGCCCCTTCAAAACCTTCTTTGTTTTCGACTTTAACTCCAACAGCCCCCATGCCTTCTGCCATTTTTGCGAAGTCTACATTCCCTATATCCGTCCCAATGACTTTACCTGGATAATGTAACTCTTGGTGCATACGAATCGTCCCATATTTTCCATTATTGAAAACAATACAAACTATTGGTCGTTTACTTCGAACAGAAGTTTCAATCTCTTGAACCGTCATCATTACGCCACCATCTCCACAAAGCGCGATAACGGGACGGTCTGGAACTGCATGCTTAGCTCCGACTGCAGCAGGCAACCCGTACCCCATCGCACCATTCGTAGGTGCAATGAGCGAATTCGAACGACGCAGAGGAAAACCAGTATTAAACCAAGAAGCAAAGTTCCCAGCATCCATTGTTAACATTGCCTCTTCTGGTAACTGATCGTGGATAACTCTCGCGATTTCACTATAGATAGAGCCATCGCCAGGATTTTCTACTAATTTCTCAAAAGATCGACGACAGACTGCTTGCCATTCACTCCAGTTCTTATCGAGATCTAGTTTTGTAAAAGCCTTTAAAGCAGAATTTAAATCTGATACAATTCCTAAATCCGGGGCGTAGACCTTGCCAATTGTACTTGCTTCTATATCAACGTGAACGAGAGATTGGCCCCATGGCAATATCGAATAATCTTGTGAAGTTGCTTCCGAAAGACGGGTTCCTAACGCAATGACTAAATCCGATTCTTTCACATGTTGAATGAGTGAAGGCGGGGCGCTTAATATAAACTGCCCAATGTAAGCTTCATGCTCGTTATTAATCAGATCATGTCGTCTATATCCGGCTGCTACTGGCAATTTGTACTTATCCAAAAATTCAACTAGTGCATCTTCTGCTCCGGAACGGCGAATGCCTCCACCGGCAATCACGATAGGCCTTTCTGCTTTACTCAATAATTCCTCGAACTTTTTCAGCTCTTCTGGGCTTGGTACCGGTTTTGACTTTTGGGTAGGAGGGCCAAATGTCATAAGTGCTTCATCTAAAAGCATGTCTTCTGGTAAAGAAACGACCACTGGACCAGGTCGACCTGTTTGTGCTACACGAAAGGCTCTTTGCACAAGTTCAGGAACTCTTTTCGCGTCGCTAATCTCAACCGTCCACTTGGCAATTTCTTTAAAGTTTCGGCCAAAATCTACTTCTTGGAAACCTTCTCTCTCCCGGAACTCACGTTTCACCTGACCTAGAAAGACAACCATAGGAGTGGAATCTTGGAAAGCCGTATGGATAGCAATTGAAATATTGGCGCCTCCAACACCGCGTGTTGCCATGGCTACGCCCACTTTACCACTTACTTTCGCATAACCTTCAGCCATAAAGCCTGCCCCGCCTTCATGACGAGCCGAGAGCAATTCAATCTCACTTTGAGACTCTAATTCATCTAATACAGCCAAAAAGCTTTCTCCAGGAACATTAAATACATGTTTGACACCTTCAATTTTTAAGCATTCCACTACCGCTTTTCCTGCTGTCATTGTTTCTTGATAACGCATACAACCGTCTCCTTCTAACGTAATCATTTAATCAAAAATTGAACTGAGCCCATTTCTCCTTTCTTTTGACCTTAAGATTAGGAGATTTATCTCAATATTCAGTATTGTATAATGCAAACTGACATCTGATAAGGTACAATTATTTAAAAACTGACATGTCAGGAGTGATTATAAATGAAAGATACCATTTTTGCTTTTAAGGATAACTCTCCCAAATACAAACAAATCTATGAGCAATTTAAACTATTTATTAAGCACGGCGACATACAAGCTGGTGATCCATTGCCCTCCATTCGGCAACTTGCGGAATCCCTTCAAGTAAGCCGCAATACGACATTAATGGCATATGAGCAACTCGTGGCTGAAGGTTATATTCGTGGAGAAGGTCGAAAAGGGTATTTTGTAAATGAAGTAGAACCTT
This sequence comes from Cytobacillus depressus, assembly GCF_008923245.1. Lineage (GTDB taxonomy): Bacteria > Bacillota > Bacilli > Bacillales > Cytobacillaceae > Cytobacillus > Cytobacillus depressus. Next base: position 428,456 of record NZ_WBOS01000003.1, on the reverse strand, counting down.
ATTTATTTCAAGATGCCTTAGTTCTCTCTAATAAGAAGCAAACAAAGTCGGTGGAACCAGTCCTAATTAACTTCAGAGCAGGAGAAGTAGATCAAGACAATTTCCCCTTGAAAATCTGGAGGAGAATAGCCAATCAAGTGTTAACATTAAAGGAGAGCTTTGGTTACGGGGAACCATTCGGTGAAGTGTGCTTGCGTGAGCAAATCGCCACATATTTACTCCAATCTCGTGGTGTGAAAACTGATCCAAATGCGATTATTATCGGCAGTAGTACCCAACAAATGTTGATCAATCTTGGACAAGTTCTGAAAGATAATTTCCCTAGCATTATCGTAGAGGACCCAGGATACGATTTAGCTTGGGAAGCTTTTAAATTCCATCGTTTAATGTTTGAAACTTTACCAGTTCATGAAACCGGTGCAGATTTATCAAGATTAGATCAAATGAGGTCACGGTTAGTCTATGTAACACCATCCCACCAAAGTCCAATAGGAGTAAGCATGTCCATTCAACAAAGGCAAATGCTTATTCAGTGGGCTAACAAGAGGGATGGATATATTTTCGAAGATGATCATGATAGTGAATTTCGCTATACGCAACAACCATTTCCAGCACTCGCTTCCATTGATTCAACTAGAGTCATTTATTTAGGGAATTTCTCAAAGTCCTTTCTTCCAGGAATCCGTCTAAGTTATATGGTGCTGCCACAGCTTCTTTTAGACCGATATAAAAATCAATTTCTTCATTTCGAAAGTAACACTTCACTCCTTAGCCAGCTCACAATGGCTAAATTTATGGAAGAAGGAGAATGGAATCGCCATATTAAACGTATGCGTCTTGTTTATAAGCGAAAAATGCAGTGTATCGTTTCAGAATTAAAAGACCAATTCAAACAAAATTTAACTATTATTGGGGAGCAGTCTGGTTTGTACTTATTAGTCAAGGTACATCTAAAACGTTCAGAAGAATGGTTAATCGAGCGTGCTTCCATTAATGGGGTTAAAGTGTATCCTACTTCCATCTATTTCATAAAAAATCATTCTCATGAACCAATGATTAAACTTGGATTCAGTAATCTTTCTTGTGAGGAAATCCAGTTAGGTGTGAAGCTTTTAAAAAAGGCTTGGTCATAAAAAACACTCCATAATCGTTAGATTAGTCTAACAATCGTGGAGTGTTCTATTTAAACATTTTAACTAAATAGGAAAAAATCACGATAATTATACCGCTTCATTGCCCTTTTTCGTCTCATCCTTGACAAAGAGGATTCCGAGTTCATGGTGATCGCCCTCATACAAAGCTCTTTGGGCAAAGCGAATTTGGTCATTCACATCGAGTACTTCAAGCTTGCAATGTGCGCGGTTTTTCAGTAGAGCTTCATAGAAACTGCTTCGGTCATGAACTGCTCGACCGTTCACTTTCGTAACCAGCTCGCCAACTTGTAAACCCATATTGCTTGCCGGTGAGCCTGGAATGATTCCTAATACCATGACTCCATTATTTCTTTTTGAAAAATAAAAAGGTAGATTTTCATCTGCCACTCTCTGCCTTAACGAAATCAGCTCCCGGCCGATAATCGCGAGCGTCACAACCGCAATGGACGCAAGCGGATACCAGTAGCCTGAAATAGACAAGAGCGTGACAAAGACACCGAGCGCAATTACCTTTCTGCCAACCGCTTTCACCGCTGCTGAAGGTAGACTCCCTTGAATTTGTTGGAAAAATCCGACGGCAAAGGGAATAAGGATAATCGAGAAAGTGCTGCCTCCTATCGAAAATACAGGCCACCATTCAAAAGGACTTTTCAAAGCCTCACTCGGGATAATAAGAAAAAGCGGCAGCATCCATAGCCTTTTTACCTCATGAACCCCAATCATCTGCCCTCGTTTACTTTTTACTAGCTTAGGAGAGGATCCCTTCTGTCCATTCCGAACGATCAAAATGCCTTCACCAATAATTAACAGGGCAAGCAAAACCGCAATCGATGGAAAAATAGTTGCCTCTTTAACTTTTAGAGACGTAAAAAACGACGACAGCTGCCATCGCTGATCAGCGGCAAAAATCGTTACAAAAAATGCAAATCCGAGCGTGTAAGCCGGAGCCATCCAGCGGATTTTTGTCGTTAAGCTCCAAATTACTGTAAATGCAGCTGTAAAAAAGAGTGTCTCTACCGGGATGACAAGACCTGCCGCAATGGAAACTAGGGACAGAGATAGTCCAACAACTACTCCTAACGGGAACAGCTGTCTCAGCTCATAATAAGCATTCTCTGCTCGAATATGGAAATTTCTCCTCTCCCGTTTCACGCGGGAAACACCTAAAATAGCAGCAATAAAGAAAAGATAATATAAAAGCGGGTTAAGGAACAGTTTCCCAATCCCTTTCCCTATTTCTATCAGCCACGCATAAGCCAATCTAACCACCTACCTCCGATTAAAATCTTGTATATGTATGTAAAATGTAGAAAATTACTATTTAAGTCTATTACTATATATTCTATCAAATTGTACACTTAAAGCCTATTGCTATATTTTTGAAAAAAGAAATCGAGGGGCATAGTGATCGTTTTTCCCTCCCCCTAAAACCGAAGCCATAAGACGTAAAAAAAGCCATCGCCCATAAAAGACGATGACCCCCTAATCTATTGTCTGGCCAAATACCGCAAGGCCAGCTGTAACTGCATATCATTTTCTTCTTTTTTCATTTCAGCTACGACCGCCTGCTCAAGTGCGGAGGCGGTTTCTCTATCTATTTTTCCAGTAGGATTGAGCTTGTGCCCTTGTTGGAATGCGCGAACAGCGTTTTCAGTTGATTCGCTAAAATAACCGTCGCTTCTTCCCGGTGAAAAACCAAGTCCAGCGAGAATTTCTTGTGCATTTCTCACTTGTTCATTGTTCATATCCTTCACAAGTGCTTCTTCAATTTGCAGCGGGTGTGTCTGGAAAAACTTTGGCTGCTTTACTTCTAGTGTCGGCTTAATTCCTTCATTATGAATCCAGTTGCCGTCCGGAGTCAGCCATTTATAAAAAGTTAATTTAATATTGCTGCCATCCCCCATTGGAAAAGGCTGCTGAACTGTCCCTTTGCCAAATGTTTTTTCCCCGATCAGCGCATAGCCCTCCGCCTCATGCAAAGCACCTGCCAAAATTTCAGAAGCCGAGGCACTGCCTTTATCGATCAGAACAGCGATTGGGTAGTCCTTCCTCTCTTTTAAGTTAGAAAAATAGGGCTTCTTTTTCCCTTGGCGGTTTTCAATTTGAATATACGGTTTTTTTTCTGTGACAAGCTCTTTTAAAATTTTCTCTACAGACACTAATAGCCCGCCTGGATTTCCGCGAACATCAATAAGTAAGCTATCAATCCCTTTTTCCTCTAAAGAGTTTAGATTTTCTTTAAATTCTTTCGCTGTATCTTCGGAAAATGAAGTAATTTCTAAATATCCGATAGACTTCCCATTTTGCATTTTTAAATCGGAATTCACCGTAATTTGCGGAATCTCATCCCGTTTGACATTTACAATTAAAGGCTCCTTCAAACCACTCCTAGCAATTTCGAGCTTAACCTTCGTCCCTTTTTTTCCGCGGATTTTGGACGTTGCTTGGAAAAGATCCATCCCCTTGATGCTCTTCCCATCTACTTTCAAAATTTGATCCCGCGACTTTAACCCTGCTTTTTCCGCGGGAGATTCCTTAAACGGCGAGATGATAATGATTTTTCCGTCATCCATGCCTACTTCAGCGCCGATTCCTTCAAATGATGACTCAAGGGTCTCATTGAATTGCCTAACCGTCTCCTTGTTCATATAGACGGAATAAGGATCAGAAAGGGTTGCCAGCATCCCTTGGATGGCCCCTTCGACGAGCTGACTTTCCTCTACTTTTTCGACATAACTATTGAAGATCAAGCTATAGGCCTGCTCCACTTTTCCTAAATCTACATTCCCTATAGCGGATGGCGGGGCCCCTTCATCGATATGAGCCTCATTTTTGTTAGGCCTTTCTATAAATACACCGCCATGTAACCAAGTCATCCCAACATATGTGCCGCCTGCCCCCATTAATAGGGAGCCTGTCATTAATAGCGCCAACCATTTTCTATTCATCCCATCATCCTTCCCACTTGCTGCATACTTGATGAATGTTTTTTTTTGAAGCTTCATATGCGCCTAGCTTTAATAATTCAATATATGAAGGAAGCGGACAGGTTATGAGGGATTTATTTGGGTGGGGACTATGGATTCGTTATGGGGAGTGTTTTTGGGATCGCTCTTTGAAAACGAGAGCTATGAATGCGGCATGACGACCGATTTTGTAACCAATCTCCCAAAACGTCACTCATCAACAACAATCCAACGCAAAAAAAGAAAGAAGCCGTAGCTCCTTTCTTTCATCACCATCATTATACTTTTAAAAACTTCCTTACAGACATCATACTTCCCCAAATCCCAATGAGGGCACCCATGAGGATAAGCAGACCAGAAATCTGGTATACGAATGGGCTAAAATGAAGAAGTTCGATAAAGTTACCTTTTAGCTTCGGTGCTAAGAAATCATAGAGATAGAAATAGGATGTCGCAATGAGCGCGATTGGTAGGATGGAGCCAAGGATGCCGAGCCATAGACCTTCTAGGAAAAATGGCCAGCGAATGAAGGAGTTTGTAGCTCCTACTAATCTCATAATTTCAATTTCTTTTCTTCTCGCCACAATCGTAATTTTTATCGTGTTGGAAATGAGGAACATTGCCGTAAATAATAAACCGATGATGAGCACGATGCCGACATTGCGGCTCATATTAATGAAGGAAAAGAGTTTTTCAATTTTCCCTTGGCCATATTTAACTTTGGCAGCATACTCCATTTTTTCAATCTTTTTCGCAACCATCGGCGTATCATTTGGGTCCTTTGTTTTCACAACGAAGACGTCGTTTAACGGGTTGTCCTGCTCAAACAGCTTGTAGGCTTCCCCTTCTTCGCCAAAGCTTTCAATTAAGTTCGTCAACTCTTTATCTTTAGGAGAAAAGCGAATTGATTTCACTTCTGGAATTTTTTCAATTTTTTGCTTTAAAAGATTCTGATCCTGTTCGTTAGCAGCTACATCAATATGAACGCGGATTTCGACTTGTTCTTCGAGATCCGCTGCCACTTTATTCAAGTTCATCATAATGGCGAAGAATACGCCGACCAAAATTAATGTGACTGTAACAGCACTTGCCGAGGCGAAGGTCATCCAGCCATTTCTCGCCAGGCTCTTCAAGCTTTCTCGTAAATGTCGTTGTAATGTTCTAACCTTCATAACCGTAATCACCTCTTTGCTGGTCACGGACAATTTTTCCACTTTCAATGGCAATTACACGGTGCTTAATCGTATTTACGATCTCCTTATTATGAGTCGCCATGACGACCGTCGTCCCTCTCGTGTTAATTTCCTCAAAGATGTTCATAATTTCCCATGATGTTTCTGGATCGAGGTTCCCCGTCGGCTCATCGGCGATCACAACCTTCGGAGAATTCACGATCGAACGCGCAATGGAGACACGCTGCTGCTCCCCGCCTGATAATTCAGTCGGAAGCATGCGGGCTTTATGCTTTAAACTCACAAGCTCCAGCGTTTCCATCACCTGTTTTTTAATATATTTAGGCTGCTCTTCCGTTACTTCCAGCGCAAACGCCACATTTTCATAGACTGTTAATGTCGGCAGCAATTTAAAGTCTTGGAAAACAACTCCGATATTTCGGCGCAGAAGCGGAACCTTACTCGCCTTCAGCTTTGATAGATTGATTCCATTAATCGTAATCGTTCCGCTCGTCGGCTTCTCTTCTCTGTACATCATTTTAATAAAAGTAGATTTCCCGGCCCCACTTGGACCAACAACATAAACAAACTCTCCCGCTTTAATATGTACGTCAATTCCATTCGCAGCGACGACGCCATTCGGGTATTTTTTAAATACTTCCTGCATTTCTATCATTTACATCACCTAATTTTTTTGTGTCATATAGTGAAACGGGGGATTTTAACAGCCCGTTCATCCGCAATAAAAACAATATTCTTCGATAAAAATCGACAGCCATCCAACATAATTCTAGTTCTTTCAACGATTTTATACATATTATTATAACATCTTAACTTGTCTATGACCTTGAAAAATTATTACATTTTCTTTTCAGGGAGGAAACAAATAGAAGTACGGAAGCGCAGTTAAGAGGAAATTCGATTAATGACCGCTATGTCTTGTGGCGAACATCGACGTCAGCAACATCCTGTGACAAAAATAAAAACGTTCTGCCATAAAAAGCACAGAACGTTTTTATTTTTACTTTTTAGCAGCTAGCCATTCTGCTACTGCAGATGCTTCGTCACCTTGTAGAAGACCTTTTGGCATAGCACCTTTACCATTGGCGATCACATTTTCAATATCTTCTTTTGAAAGCTGTGAACCAATTTTGTTCAGAGCTGGTCCTACTGTACCTTCTAGGTTTGCGCCGTGACAGCTAGAGCATTTTTGATCGTACATCTTTTGTGCATCCCCAGCACCTGCTGTCGTTTCTCCGCCGCCTTTGTTCGTGGCTGGCTCATTCTTATCCTTCGCAGTTCCACCGCCACAAGCAGCTAGAACGAGCGAAGTACCCATTAAAAATGCAAGAAGCTTCTTTTTCAATGCTATTCCCCCTATGGAAAAATTACATATTACAGCTATATTATACCAACCCTACCCCCGTTTGAAACCCTCACCAAGGACCTCAGATGCGTCAGTAACAACGACAAACGCAGTCGGATCAATGGTTCTAACCAATTGTTTCAACTTTGTGAATTCTGTCTGATCGACAACACACATAAGAACCGGGCGCTCATAATCAGTATAACCACCGTATGCTGTTAGTTTTGTCACACCTCTATCGATTTTATTCAAGATTCCTTCACGAACTTCTATTTGTTTTTCCGTAATAATCAGTGTCATTTTGGAGCGGCCCAATCCGATTTGAACGACATCAATGGTTTTGCTCGTCACAAAAAGGGCAAGCAGGGCATATAGCCCCCGTTCAATATCAAATACCACTGCTGCGGTTAAAACAATTAACCCATCAATGATGGCAACACAAGTTCCTAAAGTAAATCCAGTATATTTATTAATGATTTGCGCGGCAAGGTCCGTTCCACCAGTCGAAGCCCTCCCTTTAAAAACAATACCTAGGCCCAGACCAACCCCAATCCCGCCAAATAAAGAAGCTAATAAAGGATCATTCGTCCATGGCTCAAACCCTTTCGTCAAAAAGACAACGAATGGCAGAAAAATCGTCCCTGCCAACGTTTTTACCCCAAACTGCTTTCCAAGAAAAATAACGCCGGCAATGAAGAGCGGAATATTAAAAGCCCACTGCACATACGCCGGCTCCCAGCCGACAGCAGCCGCCAAAATCGTACTAATCCCGCTAACACCACCGGAAGCAATCTTGTTCGGAAGCAAAAACACATTAAAGGTAATCGCAATAATCGCCGCGCCAAATAATATGTATATGTATTCTTTTAATATGTCTAAAATTGAGTGCTCTGAAGGATGCGTTTTATTGTTTTTCATCTATGTTCTCCTTTTTTGCGATAGGCTTGCTACGGTACCAAAATCCTTGTCAACCGCCCGTTTCCGACAGTGAGTATAGCATGCGAATTTTAAAGTGTAAATGCCAGTAGTTTGCTGTATTAAAGGGGTAAATTGCCTTTTAATATATTCCGCTTTTGTAATAGATTGTGGATTATTGAATTAAACTATTTATGATTTAGTCATTAAAGCTTTGCTATTGATTCTGTGGTACAATCTCGATAAGGAGGGGAAAAAATGTGGAAAAGATTCTTAATGAAATTTTGCATCAATTAAAAGGACATTCAAAGAGATTTGATACAATTGATCAAAGATTCGAGGCGGTAGACCAGAGATTTGATGCAATTGATCAAAGATTTGAAGCTGTTGACCGGAGATTTGATGCCGTGGATCAAAGGATCGAAGCTGTGGACCGGAGATTTGATGAAGTTGATCAAAAATTTGTTGCCATTGATCAGAGATTTGTTGCCATTGATCAGAGATTTGTTGCCATTGATCAGAGATTTGATGCCGTGGATCAGAGATTTGATGCCGTGGATCAGAGATTTGATGCCGTGGATCAGAGATTTGATGCCGTGGATCAAAGCATTAATAATCTTACAGAGATAGTTACCAATAATGCCACGGAATTTAGAAGCCATTTCAAACATATCGAATCGAAATTGGATCAGCATGAAGAAGTTTTTCGAATTATTTCTGATAGTTAATTGGAAATATCGTTGATTCAAACTACCTCAATGGGAAAAACAGTACACAATTGTTAAAAAGAAGAAACCTCGTCAAGTATTGCCTCAATATCAACATAGGCAAACGCCAATTTTCCAAAAAACAAAAAAGCCTTTGCTGATATTAAAATCGAGCAAAGGCTTTTCCTATTAGCTTAATTTTGAGCGCAGGAATGCATCAATAAATTGGTCAAGCTCGCCGTCCATAACAGCTTGAACATTTCCGGATTCGGTGTTCGTCCGGTGATCCTTCACCATGGAATAAGGATGGAACACATAAGAGCGGATTTGGCTTCCCCAGCCAATTTCCTTTTGTTCGCCGCGGATATCTGCCATCTGCTGCTCCTGCTCTTCAATTTTCTTTTGGTAGAGCTTTGCTTGGAGCATTTTCATGGCGCGCTCGCGGTTTTTAATTTGTGAACGCTCGGTTTGACATGTGACGACAACCCCAGTTGGGATATGGGTAATCCGGACTGCCGAATCTGTCGTGTTAACGTGCTGACCGCCCGCTCCGCTTGAACGGTACGTGTCAACTTTCAAATCCTCGGTACGAATATCGATGTCGATTTCATCATTGAACTCTGGCATCACGTCACAAGAGACGAACGACGTATGACGGCGACCCGATGAGTCAAATGGCGAAATTCGGACTAAACGGTGAACCCCTTTTTCCGCCTTTAAATAGCCGTATGCATTGTGTCCTTTAATGCCTAACGTCACACTTTTGATCCCTGCCTCATCCCCTGGCAAGTAATCAAGTGTTTCTACTTTGAAGCCTTTCTTTTCCGCCCATCTTGTGTACATCCGCAGAAGCATGGAACCCCAATCTTGTGATTCCGTTCCCCCCGCACCTGGATGAAGCTCTAAGATAGCACTATTTTTATCATAAGGCTCGCTAAGAAGAAGCTGAAGCTCGAACTCATTAAAACGCTTCGTCATTTCTACTATTTCTGTTTCGAGATCTTCCATCAGTTCTTGATCATTTTCTTCTTTCACAAGCTCGTACGTTAACTCTAGATTTTCATAGGTTTCATTTAAATCATAAAGCTCATTTACTTGATCTTTTAATCCATTTAGCTCCGCGATCACAACCTGTGCCTGCTGCTGATTGTCCCAAAATCCAGGTTGGAGCATTGTATCATCAAGCCCAGCAATGCGCGCCTCTTTGTTTTCTAAGTCAAAGAGACCCCCTAAAGTCCGCCAATCGCTTAGCTGCTTTTTCTAAATCATGTCGAATATCTGCTAATTCCATTACGTCACCTCATTAAGTTTTTAAAAAACATGATATTAATTATACTGTTTCAAATCAATTATTTCACACAAAAATTATGGGAATCGCTAATTTTCTTACCTCAAAAGGACTTATATTTGCGAAAAAAACCGAAAGAAAGCCGGCAAAGCTATTGTGATTGGCTCGCCGGCCTCTTTTTAAAGATATATTCCTTGGAATGCTTAAGGGGCACGCGTTCAAAAAGTGATGGACCAAAATTTTGCTGGCATACCCCATAGGCAATTTCAACATTTTATAGTAAAGTCGTTGATATTTTAATTAAACTCCGCAGCAGTTCTTAAACTTTTTGCCGCTTCCGCAAATACATGGATCGTTACGGCCGACGGAAATTTGTCTGACTGCTGGCTTTTTCTTCACCTTTTCGCCATCTTCCTTTGGATTCACCGCTTGTCCTTTGGCAACCTCTTGGCGCTCCAGGTTATTGCGAATTTCTGCCTTCATAATATACTTCGCAACATCTTCTTCAATGGCCGCAACCATTTGCTCAAACATCGCAAAGCCTTCCTGCTGGTATTCTCTTAACGGATCAATTTGACCGTACGCACGAAGGTGAATTCCTTGGCGAAGCTGATCCATCGCATCAATATGGTCAGTCCACTTGGAATCAACCCCACGAAGCACGATGACCTTTTCAAATTCACGCATTTGTTCAGGCTGAAGCACTTCTTCTTTTTCATCGTAACGTTCCTTCACTTTAGCAAAAATCGCATCAATCATTTCATCGGATTCTTTGCCTTGAAGGTCGTTGATTGTAATATCTCCTTCATGAAGAAGATTTCCATTAATATAATCGACCAGCCCTTGGTAATTCCACTCTTCCTCGTCCCCTGTATTCGGAGAGAAGGCTTCAATATTACGCTCAAGGGATGTGACAATCATTTTTTCCACGATTTCGCGCAGATTTTCTGATTCTAACACTTCATTACGCTGAGCATACAGAATCTCACGCTGTTGACGAAGAACATCATCATAGGAGAGAAGCTGTTTACGAGCATCAAAGTTATTTCCTTCCACTCGCTTCTGAGCCGATTCAACTGCACGAGAAACCATTTTACTCTGGATCGGCTGTGAATCATCCATGCCAAGACGCTCCATCATAGACTTCATATTGTCAGAACCGAAACGGCGCATTAATTCATCATCCATGGAAAGGTAAAATTGCGTAACCCCCGGATCCCCTTGACGTCCTGAACGTCCGCGCAGCTGGTTATCAATGCGTCGGCTCTCATGGCGTTCTGTACCGATAACAGCTAGACCGCCCAATTCCTTCACGCCTTCACCAAGCTTAATATCTGTACCACGACCAGCCATATTTGTTGCGATAGTTACAGAGCCTTTTTCACCGGCATCGGCAATAATTTCTGCTTCACGTCCATGGTTTTTCGCATTCAAGACGTTATGGCGAATGCCTTTTTTCGTCAAATATTTAGAAATCACTTCAGATGTTTCAATCGCAACCGTACCAACAAGAACAGGCTGACCATTTTTGTAGCGCTCTGCAATGTCTTCCACAACCGCACGGAATTTCCCGTCAATCGAAGAATAAATTAAATCGGCACGGTCATCACGCGCAATCGAACGATTCGTCGGAATAACGACTACATTCATATTGTAAATGTTGCGGAATTCCTCTTCCTCTGTCTTCGCTGTACCCGTCATGCCCGCAAGTTTTTCATACATACGGAAGTAGTTCTGGAATGTAATCGTGGCAAGCGTCATGCTTTCATTTTGAATTTCGAGCCCTTCTTTTGCCTCGATCGCCTGATGTAGCCCATCGCTATAACGGCGCCCCTTCATTAAACGGCCTGTGAATTGGTCAACTATCACAATTTCGCCTTCCTGAACAACATAATCCACATCCAAATGCATGCTTGTATGAGCTTTCAACGCTTGCGTAATATGGTGGTTCAGCGTCACATGGCTAATATCGAATAAGTTTTCAATGCCAAAAGCGCGTTCAGCCTTCGTCATTCCTTCCTCTGTCAGCTGAACCCCTTTTGTTTTTTCATCATACGTAAAATCTTCATCTTTTTTCAAAGTACGGACAAATGCATTCGCCTGAATATAAAGCGCCGTCGACTTTTGCCCTGATCCAGAGATGATTAACGGTGTTCGAGCTTCATCGATTAAAATCGAGTCTACCTCGTCAATCACCGCATAAAACAGCGGACGTTGCACCTTTTGTTCTTTGTAAAGCACCATATTGTCACGTAAATAATCGAAGCCAAGCTCATTATTCGTACTGTACGTAATATCTGCCGCATATGCAGCCTGCTTTTCTTCTTTTGTTAAACTATTTAAGTTCAAACCAACAGTCAATCCGAGGAACTCATATAGCTGCCCCATCTCCGTCGCGTCACGGCTCGCAAGATATTCATTGACCGTTACAACGTGCACCCCTTTGCCTGAGAGCGCATTTAAATAAACAGGCATCGTAGCTGTTAATGTTTTCCCTTCTCCTGTCTTCATCTCGGAAATATTTCCGTCATGCAGAGAAGCTCCCCCCATGATTTGCACGGGATATGGATACAACCCAAGCACACGGCGCGCCCCTTCTCTTACGACAGCAAAGGCTTCCACAAGTAAATCATCGAGAGACTCACCTTTTTGGTAACGGGCTTTTAATTCCTCCGTTTTTCCGCGGAGATCATCATCTGAAAGTTTTTCCATATCTGAAGCCAATGACTCGACTTGGTCAGCAGTTTTCGTAAGGCGTTTTAATTCGCGTTTATTCTGATCGAACACTTTATTTAAAATTCCAAGCATTAAAAACGCTCCTTTATATTGGATATGAGAGGCATGGTCATAAGCCTTTAATCTGCAAAATAGGCAAAGTCCTTATTTATATTTAGCCAGATCATAAGAATTTCGCTTAAAAAAGATGTGCTTCTTATCGGCTGAATCCTCTCATGAAATCTCATTTTATACCTATTAATCTTACCACTTTCCATAAGGAGTGACAACTTAGGGGAGTTGATGGTGCCTGGCAGCGGATAGATATCTATATTAATGAATAGAAGGACGAAAAAATATAGCGGGGACAATCCACCGCTATACTCCTTGCTTGATCATATAATCTAAAACATCTAGATCTATTTTCCCTTCCGACTGCTCCCGTGCTTCAAAGTTTTCGGTGTGGATAAAAGTCGTTAAAGCTTTAAAAAGCTGCTCCTCGTCATAATCGGCGTTCAAATACTGAAGACGAATTAATTGTTGAGCGATCGTCTCTTTCACTTCACCTTCAATGACAGCTATTTTCTCAGGCTTGGCTGGTGAAAAATAAAGCTGCTGCAGCTGATAGATTCGAATAAGCTCCTTAATCGGCTCGGGATGATCATCCACACGAAGGTCGATATAACGATCATTAAATCCGCCATATCCGCCTTTCTCTTTGACAACGAGCAGTGCTGCGGATTGCTGGCCACGGCTGTCTCCCCCGGCCGATTGCCCAGCATCTAAGGCAGCGAGCAATCGTTCTGCGAGCGTTCCTTCAACTCTTATAAAAGTATCTGCCATCGCCTGTACTGTTTTTTTATCGACTAAAATATTTCCCTGTGCCGCAAAATGAGGACCGGTAATTCCGCCTGCCCAGTCATAGCAGCCTTTTCCTGTAAACGTCGCGGGGTTCCCATTTGCATCAATAATACCTACTTGACGTAAACCTTTTTGCGGATCTTCCTCCGTGATAATGTCCATTGTTTCCTGTGCTGATTTTCCTTGCGCCATGAGCTCAAGCGCCTGCGGACCGTAGGAAGTATTTGCGTAGGATTGCGTAGCTACCGCGCCAACACCAGCCTTCGCAAACGGCACAACAGCGCCCACGCTAATAAATTTAGACTGTACAGCAATCCCCCATTCTTTTGCTTTTGGATCAAAACCGACGATAGAATATGTCATTGTGAGTCCCCCTTTATATTGCAAATTCGGTGAGACGGACATTTTCGTGTATGGGTTCGCTTGAAATGTCCGTTATTCTTTTTTGACGACCTTTTCTTCTTTTGATTTCGGCCGAAGTGTCCATTATTACCCTTTTAATTTTATAATTTCAATTATACCAAATCATTAAAATATTTTAATTATAAAAGGGCTTATTTAGGAGAAGATTTGCGGAAAATTGGGAGGCATATAAAAAAGGGACATCCGATAGTCGTTTCTTCGGCTACGGATGCCCCTTTGTCCTTAAATATCAATTTTCAATGGAACTGCACTTGAACGCAGCTCCGTATTTTACTATTTATTGTGCTTCAATCAAGCCATAGCGGCCATCTTTACGCTTATAGACTACGTTCGTCAGACTTGTTTCAGCATTTGTAAACACATAGAAGCTGTGACCTAACATGTTCATTTGAAGGATCGCTTCTTCGCTATCCATTGGTTTTAAATCGAAGCTCTTTTGGCGAACCACTTCAAGCTCATGCTCATCATCTGCATTGGCTCTATCGGAATCCTCCAGCGTAACGAACATGGCTGGAACATTGCCTTTTTCACGGAACTTGCGGTTAACCTTTGTTTTATGCTTGCGAATTTGACGCTCAAGTTTATCAGTAATTAAATCAATTCCTGCATACATATCATCGTGAACTTCCTCTGCACGAAGAACTAAATTCGGCATAGGAATCGTTACTTCTACTTTAGATGATTTATCTTGATACGTCTTCAAATTAACATGTACAGTTGATTCAGGAGTTTCAGTAAAATATCTTTCTAACTTAGCAATTTTCTTCTCTACATACTCTCGAATTGCTGGAGTTACCTCAATGTTTTCACCACGAATGTTAAAATTCATAAGCGAACTCCTCCTTTTCATATACAAATGCTGCACATCTTTCAAGAGCTGCCCTTTAATAAACCGGCACCTTTTAAAAGTGCGCTAAGTCTTATTAAAAAGACTATATGTTTATATTTCTATTTTACCCCATAAAACTCCTGCTAGTACAGGAAAAAAGATTGTGGAATTTATCGGAAGTGTGAAGGATTGGGTTAATTGAACGGATAAGTGGGAAAGCAAAGAAGGCCTATTGATGAAAAAAATGACACTGTTCGATCAGACTTATTTTCATATATATAAAATTGATTTAGATATAGTATTTAGCCGGTTGTTGGTGTTTGATAAGGACTGATTACTAGGAGGGGCAGGAGAAATAAACTACTACCCCTTAAACTAGCCGCCTTTAGACAGTTAGTTCACAAAAGTTAAGTATAAATATTAATCAACATTCCCTTAATTTCGCCAACCTTATTTAAAATATCCAAAGAGCCAGATTCCTGTTCAAGAACTGAATTAGTCAAGTCAATGAGCTTTTTATCCACTTCCTTAACCACTCTATGAATTCTTGTTGATCCTCGCTGATTAAAGCCGAAATTCTCCTGAAGCTCTAGCCCATTGTCCACTGCATACCTCAAAAAGTCCTTCACCATTTTTTTATAGGCTCGAAGACTGTCAACAGTGCGCAGCTCGCTCAGCTTTTTCCCCTGTTCTTCAATATCCTTGATTTTCGCTTGAAGGAGCTCTAATGCTTGCTCATTTTGATTTTTATTCATCACTGATTGGAAGGTAATTGAGCCTTTCGCCACATTTGCATTTGAGCCTATTTTATTTAAAATTGTATTTTTTCCAACTCTGTTGACTTCCATCATTTCACACCTTCTGAACTGTTACTCTTTCTCTATCTCTTTCATAAAATAAAGAATTTCGGAAATGAGTCCGTATAATTGCGGAGGGACTGAATCGCCAAGGTTTACCTTAATTAAATGCTTAAGTAAGGTAGGATCCTCTTGAATTTGGATATTTCCTTTTTGCGCAGCATCAATCATTTTTTGAGCAAATTGCTCTGCTTCATTTGTTGAATTTCTTTCTTCATCATTATTATAAGGATTTGCGAGAGATGGACCAATGAATGGTTTTCGAATATTTTGCCGAGGAATCATACTTTAAAATCATATCCTCTCTCTAAGGAAGTTTGTGTTTCTACTTTAGGTGCTGTCATTATTTTATTCTCTTCCACCTGATCCCCGAATGGTTTAAAATGGATCGTCCCTACTTTGTATCCTATTTCATTTAACCGATCAATGGAAGCATCCATAAATTTCTCCGCTTTTGCGGCTAGGCCTTGACGATTCGTTTTTAAAGTAATGGAGAGATTACGATTATTCGCATTGACGAGAATCCCAATTTCTCCGAGCTTTTTTGTTTCCAGCACAAAATATAAACTGCAGTTCTCCCAATCAATGCCTTTTCCCTTTTTCTGAGAATTAACGAAAACCTTCACATTTTCCATTTTGTTTTCAAGCATTAAAGGAAGCTGCATGAATAAGTTTTGCATCCCTGACGAATCAGGCTTATTTAGCAATTGCTGCCCTGTTAAGTTTGTTAAAGCTTGTTCCAATGGCTGGACGGTTCTAGGCTGTCCTTCTTCTAGTTGGATCAACTTCATTAAAGCCGACTTCAAATTCGGTTCCGTCTCCCCTTTTGAATTGCCTATTAAAACATTCGCCGTTTGATTCTCATGAACAAGTCCCATGCGCTTAACTGTTTCAAACATATGCCTCGCGGAATTTTCTTGCTCAAAAATTGGCTTCATGACTTGCTGGAGCTCGTTAATTAATGGCCTTGACGCATTCATCTCTTTTTGCAATAAGCTTTGCTCAGAGACAAAATGCATCACTTTTGACACGGCAGGCTTAAAATGGATCGTATCGAGTAAAGCTTTAACCTCTTTTACAATTTGATTAGCTTCTGTATGACTTCCTTTTGCAATTAGATCACGTGCCTTTGCAAGTTGTGAGCTCGCTGATAACAGCTCTTTCTCCGTACCCATGTCCGTATAAAGCATGTAATCGCCTTTTAAAATAGCATTGTCCAGCTTGTTTATCGCAGATTCAAGCAGCTGTTTCACTTGTGCAGCTGGAATTGGTTTATTCTCGACGAATGTGTGATTGATATGGTCTAAAAATTTTACAGCATCACGCTTCATCGTGTTAAAATTGATCGTCATTTGAGAGAGCTTTTTCGTAATCTCTGTTACTAGTATATTTTTTGAGGCCAAGTTTAAGGTTTGAGCAACTTCATCCATTATAGGTCGCTCATCGATAAGTGTATCTCCCTTTTGAAGCTGGGAAGGCTCTTCTATATTCTCATTTGCTATTTCTGTTTTCATGTTGTTCGAAGAAGCGAGGTCGTTAGATTCTACTTGAACGTCTAAACCCCGGCTATCGATAATACTTTCTGAAGCTTGTAAAAGATTTATTCCCTGATCTGAATGAAACTGACCTAATTCTTCTAGCAAGTCTTGAAAAGAATTAAATAATAGACTAACTGCCCCTTTTCCATTCAACGCGCTGTGGACAGCCGAAAGATGTGCAACTGTAATTTCTAATTTCCTTTGCGCCAATCCTTGGATGGTCTTCAATTTATCTTCAAAGCTGCCAGGACTTTTTTCTAAAAACTGTTTAAGATTTGCAATTGCTTCCTTATCTAAGCGGTAACCTTTATTAGTCAAAAATTGAATCGACTCTCTTAACTCTGGATGAGAAGCCGGATCTACCCCCATTTTCAGCATATCATTTATTGAATTATTTGCAGGAGGAGCTGAACTGGGCTTAATAATGACCTGTCCATTTTCATCAAAACGAACAACACTCACGAAAAACCGATCGGTAGGCGGGATATTTCCCTCAAACTTAGCAGTAAACTCCTGCCCTTTCATCATGACGGTTGCCTGATTTTGGTCCAATCTTTCCTTAATTACAGCCTGTACAACTTCACCAGCACGAAAGGAAGAAGTACTATCGTTGATTTGTAATGGTAGTCCCATAAATAGATTGTTTACTTGCATTGGAAAATCACTCCGGACAAATTGTTCTACTGGTTTTATCGGCTGGAAGTGGGGAATGTGAAGATGCACAGAGGATTAACATTGACTAAACAATATTTCATATAATTGCCCAAAAGTAATAACCCGCTTTTTAGTAAGCAGGTTATTTAGATACACTCTTTTTTTATTAGCATCCCTATATCAATAGGGTCGTAAGCTAAATTTATTTTCTCTTATCAAAATAATATCCATCAGCTGAAAGTGCATAGGAATCATTATATCCTTTAAATGCTGTCTGCCCTTTTTTTGTCTGTATAATATTCTGCTGAATGGATGCTTTAATCTTCTCCATACACTTCGTGATCTCTTCGCTAATTATATAAATCTCTTTCAGCTTTTTCTTTTCTTCGCTTGTCAATAAATCTCGATTCACACTATCCAATATCTTTCCACGCTTATCTAGATACAAGGTTAATTCTTCAATTTGCTTATCCGTATCATTATGTTTCTTGAATATAATAGAAGATCTTAATTGATTTGTAATTGCATATAGCTCGTCTATGCTGTCCATTAAACAAGCCCACTTGAACTATATTGTTTCTTACGATAGATAATCAAAGCTTCCTTCCAGGTATCGCGGAATTCTGTTATTAAACCTTCTACTTCACTTATGATAGCTATATCATTCTTAATATTTGCTTCTACTAACCTACGATTCATATAATCATATAATTTTCTCATATCCTTTGAAATAGGATAATCAAAATTGAGAGTAACGATTAACTCCGAAATAATATTTTGTGCTTTTGAAAGATTAGTATGCTTCGCTTCGATATTTTTATCTTGAACAGCTTTTTTCGCATGGTTTAAAAATTTTAAGCACCCATTGTAAAGCATTAGTGTCAATTCTCCAGGAGAAGCGGTTAAAACAGCGTTCTGTTGATAGGCCTCGAATGGTTTCTGCATATTAAAAATTCCCTCCTAAAATACGTTCTGCGATCTAAATTAGCCGATCATCCCAAGTATGGAACTACTTTGAGCGTTCATCTTATTAATTGCTTGTTCCATAGCTGTAAATTGCCTCCAATAGCGATTTTCGATCAATTTTAGCTTATCTTCCCATGTTTTCATTTGAGTGGAAACTTCTTTAATTGAACCGCCAAGCGAGCTAATATCAAGATTGATCGCAGTATTTGGGCGGCCTGCCTTTTTGTTTAAACTTTCTATTGATTTACCCACTTCATCATATATTCTCGTAGCAATCCCATCATCGCTCGTAAACAACTTTTCAACCTCATTAGGATTGTTAGCGATTGCTGCTTTTAACATATCTTCATCGATTTCTAACTTACCATCCGCAGACATAAAAGCAGATTTAATACCAATTTCAGAAAGCAACTTCAACTGGCCGCTAGGTATTCCTGAAACAGCATTATACATTTTCCCTCTAAGATTGGTTAAAGTATTTCTAATAATTTGATCGTTATATAACAAACCTTGTTTAGCCTTCTCATCCCACTTTTCAGCTTCTTTCTCTGACAAACTTTCTCTTTGCTCAGCTGTTAAAGGCTGATAATCACGATTACGAGGGGCTTTCACTTTCGAATTTAAACTATCGATCAAGGAATTGTAGCTTTCAACAAAGTCTTTAATATTGTTGAAAATGGATTCTGTATCGGATTCGACATTAACTGTTGTAGTAGTTCCTACTTTTAAAAGCGTCAAATCAATACCGTAAACGGTTACCTTATTTGAGGGTAAATTATTAATTACAGTTCCATCGAATGTAATTTCCGCGTTCCTTCCCTCAGCTTTAAATGGAGGAGAAGAAGGGTTAGTAGGTGATGATCCATTAAAAATTAATGAAGCAACATCTGTAGCACCTGTCATATGTGTTAGCTCAATACTTTGGTCTTTTCCCATATCTTTTGTAGTAATGACAAAACTAGTTGTTGTTTCATCAAAGAATGCTCTTAATCCCAATGATTTTCCAGAGGGATCAGTAGCTACCCCGATTTTACTAGCCACGGAAGAGAAAGTATCATTTTCAGTAACAGTGATTGTTGCTGTTCCGTTTGCAGTCTTGATCTCAAAGGTTGAGTCACCCTGATTTTGTGGTAATACATTATCTATTCCCTTTGCAGCTTTATCATCTACGTTAATAATGGCAGAACCTGATTTAATTTTAGCAACCTCAGCCAATTGATTGATTTCCAATTCATACGATCCCTGTATTGCATTGCCTTTTGCAGAAGCTAATGCATTAGCTGTATTAGTGGAAGTCGCCTTATACCCATTAAAACTACTAGAAAATCTTAATTGGTCTACCTTTTTTTGAAAGGCGCTAAGTTCCAGATTGACATCTCTATAGGCATCACGTTGCCATGAAAGCCATTCTTTTTTCTGAAATAGTTTGTCTAATGGGAACCGCTCCGCTTTCATTAAATCTCTAATAATCGCATTTGTATCAAGGCCGGATGCAAATCCAGTGATTCTCATTGTATTATTAATCATTTAGACCTCCATTAAATCTTGTTATCAACAAATAAACCTAAATACTCCTTCATCGATGCATACATGTCTAACAGCTTCTTAGGTGGTATTTCCCTTACTGTTTCCTTTGTTTCATCGTTTATTAGAGTTACGTAATATTTCTGTAGCTTTTCGTGGTACATATACTTTAGAGAAGTATGCGAATTTCCTAGTACTTGGTTCATGTCTGTGACTACTTGTTTTAAGTCATTTTCTCTTATTGCTATATTAGTATTATTCTCAGGCTGTTGTTCTAAGTTGTGTATTTGTTGCCCCCGACCTCTTAAAGATTTATTAGTTTCTAAACTAATATGATCAACTGAAGTTCTGGAAATTGAATCAACAGAGCCCATCTTCATCCCCCTACTAATTGTTCTATTTATTACATCGGATTATTTTGCGAAATATTTATTATTTAAGGGGTTTTAATCTTATTTCAGCAGGGCTATAGTTTTGTGCTGATGAAATATTATAATAATATTTTGCCTTTTCTTTCTGATTCAACATTTCATAGTAGACACCTAGATTATAAGCTGCTAAATACGAACCAGTTCCTACAACAATTTCTCTTTCTTTTTGTTCACCTAACACAAGGCAAGTTAAGTAGGCTCTCTCTATAAGTGGGAGAAAATCCATATTTTTTGCTACATCGCTTAAAACAAAATTCATATAAAATATTCCACAAACAAACTGAAAATCAGGACTACTTCCCAATGGCACATTCAGCTGGTCAATAATTTCAAATCCGGGATAATATTGTTTTAATTCGATTAATGTATAAATATAATTAACTACCAAATCCGTAAAATATCCTTCAGAACGATCAGCGATCAGAAAGCTTTCCCTAAAAAAATTAAAGGCGTCCTCATATAGATTCATTGTTTTATATTGCCTGGCAAGCTGATATAAAATATATGAATTATTTGGAAAACAAGTAAGTTCCTCATTTAAAATAGCGAGATTCCGCTCTGACTTGTCTGTTTGAAAATACCCAGTATGAAAAACTTCAATTGGCAGATCAATGCGTGGAAGATCAGATACTACCTGCTCATGAATTCTCCCAAAATACGAAGCTCCCTTGGGCAGAAGCCGCGAAATAAAATTCTGTGAAAACCGCTCTTCATTGTTTTGTAAAAAGTTACTTTTAATATCGACTTTCCCAATAAAATTTAAGTCTTTAAGTAAACTATTCACTTTGTCTTTATCCCAACTGGTAATTTGCTCATCTGCATCAAGAATCAAATTCCAGTCTAAGGTTGATTTAGATAAGGCAAAATTTCGGGCGTCAGCAAAATCGTTCGTCCAAGTATATCCATAGACTTTAGCGCCATATGTCTTTGCTATTTCTATCGTATTATCTGTAGAACCAGTATCTACAATTACTATTTCATTAACATAATGTTTTACTGAATCTAAACAATCTTCCAAGTGTACCTCTTCATTTTTTACGATCATGACTAAAGAAATGTTTGGCATTTTGTTCTCCTTTAATTCAAACGGTCATGTATCAAAAACAACTATTGTAAATGTTTTTGAGATATCTAAGTAAAAATTCCCTTCCAATGGGAAAGACAAAAGCTGTGGAAAAAATAATGTCCACAGCTTAATAAAATGATTTTTTCAGTACTAGTTTTATAGTTATCTATCTTAATTTATATAGTAATCAGATTAATTTACTTTTTAATGTCCTATAAGTGTTTCTTTTATCCACAATTTCAGAGGGTAGACCTATTGCTGGACCTTGTACTACTACAGAAATATCCTTTTCAGTTATCTTTTTTTTCATATATATTAAGTTCATATAACTCTTTAAAGTGATCCCTAGCATCCAAAATATGTAAATTCGAAAGTTGTTTTAAGCCTTTTGCACCATATTGATGAAATAAGCCCTCTAAATTTTTTCTATGCTCATCTTGTATATTTTCTAGCGTTATTCTTTGGCCCATATACGCGTGGTAAACGAACGATTTAAAACACACCTTTGGATACCAGTTAGTTCGAGTACCCATAAAGTACAAATATCCAAGTAGTAAGCTATCGTCTTCATAAGCTTGCATCCCTGTTAGGAAATTGACATCATAGCCTCCAACACTTTTTAATGTAGAAACTCTGTGAATTACTGGGTGGACGAATCCTTGAATTACCTTATCTTCAGAAATTCTTTCTAGTAATCCTAGTACCTCATTAACCTCTTTTGGTAAATCATAATTTCCATTTCCCTTTGGAAAAACATCACCAGTAGCTGTTATAATTCCTGGTGATATTAATGGTTCATCATTGTTTTCAAGATATTGAATTAATTCACTATACCAATTTGTAGGAAACAACATATCTAAATGAATTTCTGAAATATAAGGTGTTTCTGGATATTTCCCCCACACATATTCAAAGCATTTCTGCCTAGCTTGAGGTATGCCTATATTTCGACCATCACCTAGGATATGATATTTTATATTAAATGGGTTAAGAAATTCTTTTAACGTAGCATTATCCAGACTTCCTTTATTATATATAACAACAGTGTTTTCATCAGATCTTGATAATGTTTCAAAACACTTGCCTGCCATAATTAAATCTTCTTCATAGAATTTCTCTCTTAACATGAAAAGGAGAGTATGTACAATTCTCATTTCATTACCTCCAAATCCCTCAAAATTACTCTTTAACAATAAATTCTGTAATAAACCAAGTTCCGTTAATTTTCATTAATGTTGCTTCACACCGCATCTGTTCATGAAAGCTTTTTCCTTTTTCTATTCCTTCGTTAATAAGGATAAATTGGAATGTAACCGAATTATCATCATCAATTTTTAAATTGATTTCCTCTATTTTTGCTTTTACTATCAATTTTGCATCTTCATATCTAGATTGGTTTTCTAGAACATCTTTTAATAAATCATTTAGGAGGCTACCATAAAAATATTTACTCCAATCTTTTTTATAACCTGTCATATAGATATATGTTCCAAGACCCTCTATACCTTCTTTTAATACATAAATTAATTCGTTATATTCTTTTTCGTTTCCATTAGGAAGTAGCGATTTATCAAATTCTTGAATTCTGTCTAAATCTGTTTCCCTGTATATGTGAAAAGCCGGATAATAAGTATCCACGTACAGCTTTAAACCTAAAGCCGCTGCCCTGATACAAAAATGTCTATCTTCTCCCCAGAAACTTACATTTGAAATCTCTGAAAAATTAACTCCTTTTACTAATGCATTCTTACTTATCAACGTGCAAGCACCAAGACCTCCAACTTCATAAACCCCAGGAACCCTTAATTGATTTATAAAATCATTTATTCTCTTATTTATTTCCATTTCATCAATATTTTCATTTCTGTCTTTTTTATATAATGTATATTGGTCACTAATCCAAACTTGTGGTAACTCTATGCTATCCGGTTGCCATTTTGTCCAAAAGACCTCACTAATTATATCTTTATCTTGTTGGATTAGATGTTCTATAGTTTCTGGATGAAGTACAATATCAGAGTCAATAAAGAAGAGATAATCATAACCATCTTTTAATGCCTGCTCTATTATATAATTTTTAAATCCAGCAACTTTCCATACTAAATTCTCAGTCCATAAATGAGTTGATCCATCTGTATAATATATATCAGTCTCACTACTTTTCTTTATCTCCATTTTAGTAAAACTATTTTTGTATCTTTCCAATATCTCGCTAGATTCTTTATTACAATTATCATCGATAAATAAAAAACTTGCTTCAAATGTTTCCTTTTTTAGTCCACTCAGAGATATTAGGAATTGTTCCAAGATTTGAGGCTTTTGATGTATAGGACTTCCAATTAATATTTTTTTTAATTTCACCATTCGATATTCCCCTCTAACCCACTAAAATACTAAGCTAATTCTACTGTTAAAACCTGTTTCATTGCCTGTTCTACTAATAATTTCTCCTCTTCATAATTAATCTTTTCATATAGATTAAATAATCTATTGTATGAAGAATAATCCCCAGTTTTTTCGATCAATTTAGTGCACATAGTCAGTGCCTCATTCAATTTATTTTGTCTAATATAAACATCTACTAAAAGGCCATCTAAGTGATAATTTAGTTTATTGGCTTTTATTTCTTCCTCCAATAAATAACCTGCAATATTGAGAAACCCATGTACAACTAACAAACTTATCAAGTGTTCTTTTTGGTCATCTGTAAATTTAATGTTTTTATAGAGATTCAAAAATATTTTTTCTTCGCCTAATATTAAAAGTTTTAAACAACTATTCTTAAAAATATCAAAAAGAAATGTTGACATGAGAGCTTCCATAGTATCACTTCTCTCTATTAATGAAATCATCATTTTCTTTTCTCGTTCATCAAAATTCATGGTATTTTGAATCTTTATAAAAAGCTCTTTATTCTTTTCTATCATACATAATGAGATAATATCACTAAGTACTTCAGGATCTAACTTCTCTTCGTTCATCCAAATTGAACAAGCCTCAATATATTTCTTGTTATACAGTGCTGCTATAGCTAAAACTGAGTTTTCTACTCTTAAATTATAGTTTTCAATAAATAGCTGTAAAAGTTGACTACGGTTTACATAAAAAACTTTTACTAAAATCTCAAGATACTTTACTTCATAAATAGGATATATCATTTTTAAATTATCATTAATATTAGAATCACTTATTCCAGCTGATTTCATAACCGAAAAATACTGATTTAACGCTGGAGGGAACATCTTATTTTGATTTACTGCCGAAAAGGCAGAGTCTAATGCAGCAGTCAGTTTACCTTGCTTTTGTTGTATTTCTGATAATTTAATATAAGCAAAATAACTACCAACACCTTCAATTGACTGAAAATGCTCCACTTCACCTAGTTCAAGACATTTCTCAAATTCTTTCTCAGCTGCTTTTAAATAATTTTGTTTTTCATAAAACAACCCCATTAAATAATAGAACCCTGTATATTTAGGAAATAATTCAATAGAATCTTTCATTAGATAAATTCCTTCTCTATTTCTTCCAAGCTGTAACAAACAATCTCCCATAGAATAGAGAAGAAATGGTAAATAAATTTGATTCTTACTCAGTGAATAGGATTTTTTGAATTGATCTAATGCTTTTAAAAACTCTTTACCAACCTTGTATTGAATACCTAAATTAAATAAATTATATCCCGTTGGATTATTCTTTACTTCTTTCTCTAGAATTTTCAAATTCCGTTCAAATTTATTCTTTTGATTAAAAACTTCATTCTTATAACCATCATGGTGTATAAAAAAATCCGCAAATGCAATAGATAGATTATCAAAATCATCTATATTCAAGTGTTCATGAATCTTCCCAAAATACTTTAAACCTAAATTGTTTTTAAATAACCTAATGGCTTGATGGTTAGTAATATATCCACCATCCATATAATTTTTGAAATTAATTATATAATAGTCCTTCAATTCTTTAAGGACTTCCTGAAGATTTGTATTTTGGTCTAAATATTCATCTGCATCCAGCACAAGAATATATTCCGATTTTGCAATTTCAATAGAGAAATTTCTCGCTTCTGCAAAATCCTCTTTCCAAGCAAATTTAAATATTTTAGCTCCATAATCTTCAGCAATACATAAAGTAGAATCAGATGAACCCGTATCTACAATTATTATTTCATCAACTTGATTGGAAACACTATCTAAACATCTTTTTATATAAGATTCTTCATCTTTAACAATCATACAAAGAGATACAGTTTTATTATTCATAACGGCCACCTTTTGGATCCTAAGTTTCTAATAAATATATCGGTTATTCTGAAATAATGTTAAGTTACTGGTAATAATTACAATAAAACAAAAAGGACCTTAGTTTAACTAAGATCCTACGAATAAAAATATAAATTAAATTAACGAAGAAGTTGAAGAACACCTTGTGGCTGTTGGTTCGCTTGTGCAAGCATAGCTTGAGCAGCTTGAGTAAGAATATTGTTCTTAGTCATAGCCATCATTTCTTTTGCCATGTCAACGTCACGGATACGAGACTCAGCAGCTTGTAAATTTTCAGAAGTTGTTCCAAGGTTATTAATAGTGTGCTCTAAACGATTTTGAACAGCACCTAGGTTAGAGCGATTTTGAGAAACTGTATTTATTGCTGCTTGGATACTATCTAAGTTTCCTTTTGCTACACTGTTAAGTGAACCATCAGTAGTACTTGCGATACCAGAGCTTAAATCAGTTAATCCAGAAACACCAAGTGTGCTCGAAGTAGCATCTACTAGGTTTAAGGAAATTGTTTCCCCACTATTTGCTCCAACTTGGAACGTTAAAGAAGATGATGAATTTAAGATATTCTTAGTATTAAATTTTGTTTGACTAGCAATATTATCAATCTGTGATGTAAGTTGAGTAATTTCTTCTTGAATTTTAGAAGTATCAGAAGTTGTTAAAGTTTCGTTAGCCGCTTTAGTTGTCAACTCGGCCATACGTTGTAGCATTGCATGAGTTTCGTTTAACGCACCTTCAGCAGTTTGGATTAAAGAAATAGCATCTTGAGAGTTCGCAGCTGCTTGGTCTAATCCACGGATTTGATTACGCATTTTTTCAGAGATTGCAAGACCTGCTGCATCGTCAGCTGCACGGTTGATGCGGTATCCTGAAGATAATTTCTCCATTGATTTAGCTGAAGCGTTATTGTTGTAAGTTAATTGACGATGAGTGTTCATCGCTGAGATATTGTGGTTAATTCTCATTTTAATTTTCCTCCTTGAGTTTGAAAGTGCCCACTTCCATGTGGTTAGTATTACATAAGTATTTGCCGGCCGACTAAATTCCTATGTGACTATCTATTATATCGACAAGATTTTCGTAGGTTTTACATTTATTTCGTATTTTCCTCTAATATTTTTTTTAAGTCCAAATTTCCTTTTAATGCATTGATATTTTCTTGTTCCGTTTTGACGATTATTTCTTTCCGGAGGACTTCGACATCCTTTGGAGCTTTAATACCGATCTTTATTTGCTCTCCGTCTATTTCTAAAATGGTAATTTCGATGTTTTCATTCAGGATAACACTTTCGTTCTTTTTTCTTGTGAGAACTAGCATAATTATCCCTCCTGACCTATTTGTCTATTTTTATTTGTTAATCGATGCTTTGTATGATAAATCTCGGTATTTAGTATCGCTTGTTTCCCTTTATTTTTTTTTCTATTAATAATGACTGGTGCTTGCAAATTAATTGTAGATGTTGAAAGGGAATCTTCTAATGTAATAATTGAATAGATTTGGATATCTGTCTTATCCTGAATACTTAGTTGGGATATAACTGATTCTTCAATATCGAATACATACTCTTTATAGAATGAAAACGGCTCAGCTACAACAAAGCCAAGTTCTTCATTGTTTACGGATTGAAGGACACTAAATGGCGAGTTGGTTCCAAGAGGGAGAATAACAAATTCATTTTCCTGCGGGAACCCTGGAATGCCTCTATCAAAATAAATCTTATCTTCTTCGTTCACTTCAATTTCTTCGTGATACCTTGTATTGATTTTCATTTTTATCACCATACAGTCTTTATAATTTAAAATCTATTTTTAATGAAGGAGTTTGTTCTATATGAACATCTACACGACCCGGTGTATATTCATGAATTGGGCGATTTATTTGTACTTGAATATTCGGCTTATTTCGTTTCCATTCTATTTCTACTTTCGAAGGTGTGTATTCTACTTTAACACTGTTTTGTGAAGGGGTATTCCCTGTATTGAATACAATATCATGATCCAGCGCACGTTCTGCTTGATTCGCAATTGGATTTCCTCCATTTTCAATCCTCATTAGCTCAGCACCTTCTTGAACTGTTTTGCTAACATAATCCATAAAAGCCTGGTAACCTAGCTGAGAATTTTCATCTCCTCTTTTAAAAATAGACTTTAAATCAAGGTTTTCTTTTGCTAGTGTTTGATCAATCGTTAATTTGCTAGGAAGGCGATTAATTTCCATTTCAGCTGGAGGTTGTTCAATGCTTAAATCAGCTTGAGGCTGCTCGATAGATTGATTTGGTTTATTGATAGTTAATCCAATTCTACTTACTTGTGATTCGATACGGATTTGAGGTATTTGCATAGTATTATCTCCTATAAAGAAAAGCTATCTATACAGATAGCTTTATTCTTACCTTAAAAAGTCAACTAGTGTCGGTTGAATGATTCTAGAACCAACGCTAAGTGCCATTCTATGAATACTTTCCTGTGTTTGTAAATCTAATATGACCTTTTCTACATCGATGTCTTCATTTTCTGACATGGTTTTAGTAGCAATAATCTCCTGAGAATCTAAGCGATCTTGAATCATCTCTACACGATTCATCGAAGCACCAATACTAGATCTTGCTGAAGTAATCGAATTTAAATGGTTTTGAAAGCCATCAATGAAATTACTTAAATCTGGATCATTCCCGTTTTTTAATGCATCTTGCAAATCTTCAAGATCTTTTAGCAAACCGCTCGTCTCTGTACCGAATACATTTGCTCCCAAATAATTGACTTGAAGCTTGATTCCGGCTGAAACTTCAATATTAATAGCATCTGAATTGTAATTCGTCTGAATTTTATTTGCTGCATCAATAGAAACTGGCGCATGATAAATATCAGACCCATTAAAAATATACTTTCCAGACAATTTTGTATTCGCTATGGAAACAAGCTGCTTTTTAATTTCTTCAATTTCATCTTCTATTTTCTTTCGATCTGGATCAGTTACAGTACCTGTATTTGCTTGAGTGACTAATTCACTCAACCGGTGGATGGATGAACCAGCCTTTTCAAGTGCATCTTCAGTATTTTCTAGCCATACATTTACTTCAGACATATTTCTTTTATATTGTGAGATATCATTTACACTTGTTCTATATGAAATTCCTTTAAAAACAACCACCGGATCATCGGAAGGTCTAGATATTTTCTTTTGCGAACTAAGTTGCTCTTGATATTTCCCTAACTTTTGATAGCTCCCACTTAAGTTACGTAGCATATTATTTGTAAGCATTGATTGTGTAACACGCATTTATTTACCCTACCTTCCGACTACTCCCATGCCATTTATTATTTTATCTAGCATTTCATCTATAACGGTAATATTTCTTGCAGAGGCATTATAGGCATGCTGGAATTTGATTAAATTTGCCATTTCCTCATCCAGCGATACCCCTGATACCGATTGCCGCTGAAAATCAACAGTATCCAATAAAATTAAGGTGTTTTTTGTTAATACATTCGCTTCTCTTGTCTCTACACCAAGGGAAGAAATTAACCCGCCGTAGAAGGATTTAATGTTTCCACTCATCTTCAAATTACTTTGAGTAAAATCCTTTAAATCAATCGGGTTTCCTGTTGAAGGATCAATCAACTGTGCTTCAAATGCAGAAAAGTCCTTTCTGAGAACATCTGCTAGCCTATAGCCATTATCTCCATTTCCTTTACCTCTTAAAGAAGTAGCGATTTCATTCGGATTCGTAATGACCATTGAAATTTTTCCAGCTGCACCTTTATAATCAGTTAAATCATTAAAAAAGTCTTTACCATCATTTCCGTCTAAATCCTTTCCATCTTTATGGATATGATTTAATTCCTTCAGTAAGGTAAAAGCTAATTTATCCAACTGATCGATCATTTCAGGGTAACGGCCATCTTGATTTCCTGTTTTGTTAATATACCCATACGACTCAATATCTGCTTTAAGAGAGCCCTTTGCAAAATCCTCTATTTCAATTGATGAGCTAGAACCGATTTTTAATGATTCAATGTAACCATCATTATCAGTCATATACGATAATTTGTTTGGATTACCGTTTATTGTATTTTTATCAACAAGTGTTCCTAAGCTCGTCCCAGAAGGACTTATAATTTCAATTTTATAAATTCCTTCTGCAATAGGTGATGGTAGTCCTCCACTAGGCTGGGTTGTCACCTTTATATCCACTAACTGTGAAAGTTCATCAACTAGACGATCTCTTTCGTCGTACAAATCATTCGGCAAATCCCCATGTGGCTCTACTTGGCTTATTTGTTGATTAATCCCATTAATTTGAACAGCTAATGTATTTATTTTTTCAATGTTTACTTTAATACTTTGCTTAATATCCTCACGAATGGAATTAAGTGAGATCGAAAGATAATTAAAAGTATCCGCAAGAGCATGTCCTTGTGCTAGTACACTTTCTCTAGCTCCACTTTCAATGGGATTTGTACCTAATGTTTGTAGCGAATTCCAGAAATTATCCATCGCAGATGATAATCCCTCTGATGTAGGCTCATTCATGACATCTTCCATTCTACTCAATGCATCCGATTTTGATCCATAATAGCCTAATTTATTGTTCTCACTTCTATATCTAGCATCAATAAAACTATCGCGGATTCTCTGAATGCTTCCTGCTTCTACACCCGTCCCCATTTGACCAGGCATATACGGGCGGTTAATTCCATTGGCAGGATAAGGGGAAGCTTGCTGAAAATTCACCCTTTGCCTAGAATACCCTGGCGTATTTGCATTCGATATATTATGTCCCGTCGTATATATAGCACTTTGCTGAGAAAACATACCCCGTCGGGCAGTTTCAAGTCCCATAAAGGTTGAACGCATTTTCTTGTTCCTCCGTTCTATTACGCTTCTGAATTAAATATGCCTGAGGAATACTGTTCGGAAGGTTTTTGATTTTTCGTGGGCGGACCATAATTTATATTTGAGGGTTTTGGTCGTAATAATCCAAGCGAAAAATTAACAAATTGCAGTGATTGATGAATGAGTTGCTGGTTTAAAAAATTTTGCTCTTTGAGGTTAGTAACCAGCAAGGCTAGTTTCTTTCCCATCTCTTTAAGCTTTTCCTTTTCTGTTGAATCAATAACATCCATACAATCTGAAAAGACCGGCTGTTCAATATTCGGAACGATTTCCTTTACCGCCTTTTGCCGCTCCTTTTCCACCTGCCCAATCACTGCAATATGTTTTTGCTCTTCCTTCAATAGTTGATCAAGGGCTTCCATGTCCCCAGTTTTTATGATGTCTGTTTTTTGGACTGTGAGCTCGTAAAGACTGTTGTGGAGCTTAAGCAGTTTTTCTATCGATGCGGTTAATACCTCTGCGGACATGAAATGTTCCCTCCTTGTCTTTATTTCTTATAAAAATCGATGAGGCTCTTTGCAACCTCTTTTGGATTAACTTTATATGTTCCGTTCTCTACTTGGATTTTCAGCTTCTCCACTTTTTCTTGGCGGGCATTAGTATATTGGGAAACTTGCTGCATTTCTTTTGCTGTCGTTGAGATTTCAACTTTATCCGCTGCTTTGTTCGCTGATTTTACTGTATTTTCAAGCTTGTTCATTTGTCTTTTATATGGATTCACACCTGATGGTCCGAAATTATTTATCTTCATCATGGGTCCTCACTTTCTATCCGATACATTTTTCTCTATTTTTATTATCGGTTAAAAGTGTGTATTTTTTAACATTTTTTTATTAGAGGAAGAAGTTCATTAAAATGCTTGTTAATCCTGTCATTAACTCACAAATATGAATTATTAACTATCTAACTTTACTAAACATAAAGTCTTTCATTTCTTGTATATAAATTTAGAGATTTGGTAATTTGAGGAAAATAACCTTTTTCACTATGAATATAGTACAAAGTGCTATATTATGCTGATGTAGGGAAATTTGTCGAATTATGTATAATTTCAGGCCGCAAAAATGGCAATTTCGTTGAAAAACGATTACGCAAAGCCACAGGCCTATGGCAATTGCTATGTTCGCAGGGCTACCAAAAAGAGACTAATATCTAAACTGAAAAAATTCACGTCCTCAGAACCAGCATTAATAAATATGGCTGATTAGGTAATGTTTCAGGCAAAGATTAATCAAAAAAATGGTTATCAGTTTGCAGAAGTATCTTTTGATTCAATAAAAAGGAGCAAAAAAGTGGATCCAAATAAAACACCATCTAAACCTTATCTAGAAATCGCAGATCCCGATGTATTTTACCGTGCAATATTTGAAAACAATCCAGATACTGTTTTCTTTCTTAATCCAGAAGGAATTATTGTTATGCCAAATAAGGGGTTTACTGAAATTCTTGGTTATTCGGAAGATGAAATTGCATTCATTTCGATAGAAGAAATAATTTATATAAGTGAGCTCCCATTTTTTAAAGTATCATTTAATGAGGCCCTTACTGGTAACGTAAAACATTTTGATACTGTTTTTATACAAAAAGGGGGAATTAGTGTTCAGATTGATCTAACACTTATCCCTGCCAAATTTAATGGACAAGTTATCGGCGTTAGCGGAATAGCAAAAGATGTTACTGAACGTAAAAAGTCAGAGGAATTAAACAAATATTTAGCTTATAATGATTCGTTAACGGATTTGCCCAACAGAAGATTCTTTCATGAGAAATTGGAAAATGAATTAATTATCAGTAAAACGCTGCAGCAAAAGTTTGCAATCATGTACCTAGATTTAGATCGCTTTAAATATATTAATGATACATTAGGTCATTTTGTTGGAGATAAGTTGTTAATACAAATTTCAAAACGATTAAAAATATGCCTTGGAGAGAGAAACCTATTAGCTCGACTAGGCGGAGATGAATTTTCTGTTCTCATCCCCGATTTAAAAAGCGCAGATCAGGTCATTGATCTAGCAAAAACAATTATAGAATCCTTAGAGGACCCATTTTTTATAGAAGGATATCAATTGTTCATTACAACCAGTATTGGAATTAGTATATATCCTACCGACGGAGAAGATATCCATACACTATTAAAGAATGCCGATTCCGCCCTTTATAAGTCAAAAGAAAGCGGTAAGAGTAATTATCACATCTATACTTCATCTATGAATATTCAAACATACAAAACCTTCAGTTTGGAGTCAGGACTTCGAAATGCGATAGAATTGAATCAATTTGAATTTTATTATCAGCCAAAAGTATGTTCACGTACAAATCAAATTGTCGGTGTTGAAGCTTTAATTCGTTGGAATCATCCGGAATGGGGATTGTTATCTCCAGATGAGTTCATTCCCTTAGCGGAGGAAATAGGTCTAATTGCCGAAATTGGGAAATGGGTCAAATATCAAGCATGTTCTCAAAATAAAGCATGGCAAGACGCAGGATTACCGGCTATCCCTATATCTATTAATATCTCGCCTCTCCGATTTTTAGAAAAAAACCTAGTGAAAAATATTATTAGTGTTTTAGAAGAAACCAAGCTTGATCCCGAATATTTAGAAATTGAAATAACGGAAACATCCGTACTAGAAAATGAGAAAGTAGTTTTGTCTACTTTAGATGAGTTAAAAAGCATTGGGGTTAGAATATCTTTAGATGATTTTGGCACAGGTTATTCCTCTCTCTCCTATCTAAAACTGTTTAAAGGAAGGATTAATGCATTAAAAATTGATCGATCATTTATTAAGGATTTAAGCGAGAAAGACCCAGATGGCTCCAATTTTATTACGAAAACAATTATTGAATTAGCCCAGCACCTTAAGATGAATGTTGTTGCAGAAGGAGTAGAAAATACAGAGCAGCTCCAAATATTGAAGCATTATAATTGTGAAACTATTCAAGGCTATTTGTTCTCAAAGCCTGTTCCGGCTGATGAATTTGCTGTTCTTTTAGGAAAGGGCAAAATAGAAGTGTCAGGAAATCACGCCCATGACACTAAAAATCAGTTTGAAGATAAACGAGAATATTTTAGAATTAACCTAGATTTCCCATTATCAGCCTCTATGACACTAATTCGGATTTACGGAAGAAAAGTAGAGCTAGGGAAAACTAATGTATTGATTGAAGACATCGGATTAGGCGGTCTACGTTTTTTATCAGATA
Source organism: Cytobacillus depressus (assembly GCF_008923245.1). Taxonomy (GTDB): domain Bacteria; phylum Bacillota; class Bacilli; order Bacillales; family Cytobacillaceae; genus Cytobacillus; species Cytobacillus depressus. The sequence continues at coordinate 394,640 of NZ_WBOS01000003.1, read as the reverse complement.
TCAGGTTATCCGTTCATCGAGATATAATTTTGGAATTTGAAACAGAAATCCTCGGTGAAACAATTAAAATGTATGGGTCCGTAGTTTGGATGAATGAAATTAAGGCCGGTATTTATCAGTATGGGCTAGAATTCTTAGTCGAAGAGAATGAGCGCTTAAATCTAGCAAAGCTACTAAATAAGTTTGCCATTCTTCTTAGAAAAAACCCACTCGTTCCGAATTGTAACTTCGCGAAAGTGGACCGTTATCAATTCTTCAGGAATAAATAGATTTTGTGAATTTTCAGGGGGAACTCCCCTTGAAAATTCACTTTTTTATTTTTGCTTAATTTTTTGGTACAAAAGAAGTTTATAAATCTATCCTTTAACCTACCCCTTCCGTAACTTCTCATCCACCGCAAAATAAGTCGCCTGCTTTTCTCTTCTTTCAATTTCCTTCCGACGCTCTTCCTCTAAGTTATGCTCTGCCAGATCCTTTCTTAACTCATCCGTGCATTTATCGCAAAGCTTCCCCTCTCGGATAATCGCTCCGCATTTGTCACATGGGTATCCTAGGTTCGGAAACTGAGTTAATTTAAAACGTCCAGCTTTGATAAATTTTAAAAGGAGCTCTTCCTCTACTTCTGTTGCTTCGACCACTTGGTTCATTGTTGCGGCGCGATTTTCACGTTTGCGCATGTATTGATAGACAGTTTCATAGCACTTTTCTTCTTCTTTCCAGCATTGATCGCAAACATTGCGGAATTGATTTTTCACAAAAATACTGCTGCAATTTGGGCAATTTATTAGCTCTGCCATGGCCCTCGGCCCCCCTAATGATGAATAATCTCTTTTTCTCCAATTATAGCCAATGTTTTTGTTTTAAGAAATGATAGTTTCCCGGAAGTTAATAGCCTCATGCAAAAATACCGCTCCACTATCAATCATCAACCTCTTGCAAAAGAAAGCGAGCTCACAGAAAGCGCCCCCGCTTTCTTCAAACATTTAGCCGCATGCCGAAGGGTGGAGCCGGTTGTATAAATATCATCAATGAGAAGGATCTTTTGATTGGGTATTGGTTCTTTAATTTGAAAAACCTTAGAAAGATGAATTCGTTCGGAGCGTGATTTCTTCGATTGTTTTTCGGAGTGGGTTCGTGCGAGCAAACTGCTAGGTTCGTAGCCACAGGCCCGAATTAAAGCTTCAGATTGGTTAAATCCCCGTTCGTATTGGCGCTCCTCACTTAATGGAATTGGAACAATTAAGTCAAACGGAATCGCTGCAAGCTTCTTTTTCAAGAGAGATGCGAAAACATGCGCAAGTACATAATCCCCGCGATATTTAAATTGTGCAATCACTTCCTTTGCAAAATCATTGTACATAACAGCAGAATAGTTTCGCTCCAAAGCCCCAGCCCATAGCGATTCCTTTTCCCAGCGGACACAATCCGTGCATAAATCCTCAATAATAAATTGAGCATCCAACTGTACCAAGGGGCGATCACATTTTTGACATACCTCCCTCTCAATAAACGAAAATTTTCTTTTGCACGAACCGCAAACCGGTGCCTCCTCTTCCTTTGAAAATAAGGCTGACCAGCTGATCTGAGGAGTGATTTCCGTAAAGCAAATGAGACAGTTCAATAATCGATCAGTCCTTTCTTTCTCGCTTCTTCATTCATGTTGAGAATTTGCCTTTTGGCGCGAAGCATCGCCTCTGTTTTTCCATAATGAAAAAAGGTAATATTGCCGCCTGGCGCCAGTGAGCTTCTCCCGACCCGTCCTGCAATTTGGACAAGAGCGCTTTCCGTGAAAATCCGATCCTCCGCACCTAGTACTGCCACATCAATATTCGGAAAAGTTACGCCTCGTTCCAGAATTGTTGTCGTGAGAAGAAGTGGAGTTTCTTTGTTTCTCATCGCTTGGACCTTTTCCTTTCGCTTTGGATCCTCGGCATGGACAGCTTTAATTTTTGGGTGTAATTTACGAACGAGAGGCAAGATTTTTTCCATTTTTTCAATTTTAGGGACAAATAAAAGACATTGCTTATTGGCGTCGAGGCGGATTTGTAACCATTGGCTAATGTTTGAAGGAAGTCGATCTTTTTTGAGCTGTTTTTCCCAATTGCCGCACCAGTGGAATTCAGGGACAGGGAGAGGATGTCGGTGGAAGCGGGCAGGGATGGTGACGAATTCTCGTTTCCCCTGTCTGCATTCTTGTTGCCACTTTTCATTTGGTGTTGCAGTTAAGTAAATCATGGAAGAGGTTGATTTGCGCGCCTGACGAACGGCATATTGGAGAGTTTCATCTGCCGTATAAGGGAAGGCATCTACTTCATCAAGGATGATCGTGTCAAATGCTTGATAAAAACGAAGAAGCTGGTGTGTCGTGGCGATCGTGAGTGGTGCATAGAGATGCCTGTCCTCGCTGCCGCCGTATAGAGAGGCGACCGGGATATTCGGAAACACCTTTTTGAATCTAGGAGTGAGCTCGAGTACTACATCGGTTCTCGGCGTGGCTAGACACACCCTTTTTCCCGCGGTAAGGGCCTGATTAATGCCTTCAAAAAGCACTTCGGTTTTACCAGCTCCGCATACAGCCCAAACGAGTAGCTCCGTGTTATTTTGAACCGCTTCGACCACACGCCTTGATGCGGTTTGCTGACCGTCAGAAAGAGTACCATCCCATGTAAGTGGCGGAACGGAACATTCCAGGTAAGGGCTAGGGCCTGTCCAGCTTAGTAACGGCGTGCATTCCCCCACTCTCCCCATCATGATACATTTTCGACAATAGACGCACTCCTCCCCACATCGTGCACACGGAAAGCGGGCAAAAAAATGCTTGTCTTGATTTCCGCATCTTTGGCAAATAGACTTATTTTTCTCTGTCGTGAGTCCTTTTCGATAGTGGAGATAGCCATTTTCATAATGTTCGTGGATGTTTTGTAAAGGAAAGCTAAGGTCATCTAGCAAGAGCTGTTTTCCGGATAATTGCAGCTGGAGTTCTTTATTGTAGGAGAATGCTTTGTTTAACTCTTGATGCGGGATACTTTCTATGAAGGAAATGCGGTGTGTTTTTTCAGAGGATGTTAGGAGTTTTTCAGGCATCACTTTGTTTTCAAAAAGAGCAAATCTCATGATATCACCTCTAATTATAATATTGATCAACGTAGACGGGATACATCGGGGACACAAGCTGTACTATCCGTCACAATGGCCGTTTTTACCATATATGTACCATCCTAATTCTACTTTCTTGACTCCATTTTATATGAAATAGATGGAAAATGCATTACTTTTATTGGAGTTATCATTTCACGATATAGGCAATAGTCCTATGAAAGGTTCCAATCTATTATTTTATCTTTCTTTATTATAGTGCAAATTTCACGACAGCTTGGTTACACATGTAAACTATGGTAAGATAGCCATTATTCGACAGAATTCTCCATCAATGATTTTTGAGCAAAGGATGATACTAATGAAAACTGGATTTTTATTAAACTCTAGTTCAGGGGAGTTTAAGATCAATAAGATTTCTGATTATAAAATTAATTTTTTAAAACATGAACTGCGTACATATAAATCGATAAAAGTGCCTTATATTGATTACTCCATTAGCGGAGATGAATTGGCGGACTGGTTATTAGAGATTTCTTCCCCTCAAGAAGTTGAAGAAATCATTTTAATGATTAAATACGCCCGTAAAAGAGGCGCAGCAGGCAAATCAATTCTGCAAACCATTGCTGCGGCTTTAGTAAAATAAACAACAAAAAAGCACATAATGGCAGAAAGACCACTATGGCCCCTGCTATTATGCACTTATCAAGTGTCCATCTCAGAAAGAAAATAAAGTGAAATGTCCACGCGAGGTGTCTGACACCTATCGGACTTCGACCCAGCCGTTTTTGATGGCGACAACTACGGCTTGTGTCCGGTCATTAACATTCATTTTTTGGAGGATGTTGCTGACATGGTTTTTGACGGTTTTTTCACTAATGAAAATGGCTTCGCCGATGCCGCGGTTGCTTTTTCCGTCTGCAAGCAGTTGGAGCACTTCGCATTCACGGCGCGTTAGTAGGTGAAGCGGGCGGCGAATTTCAACTCTTTGCTTATAAACGCCAGCTGTTCCCGACTCTTCAAGAGCAAGACGGCGATATTCATTCACAAGATTATGCGTAACCTTCGGATGCAAGTAAGATCCGCCATCAGCTACAACCTTTACCGCTTCGATTAATGCGTCTGCATCCATTTCTTTTAATAAATATCCACTCGCGCCAGTTTTAAGCGCATGGGAAACATAATTTTCATCATCATGGATCGATAAAATTATTACTTTTGAGTCTGGAAATTTTTCGATTAGCTGTCTTGTTGCCTCAACCCCATTGATAGTCGGCATATTAATATCCATAATGATCACATCTGGTTGATATTGCTCAGCAATCGTCACTGCGTCGGATCCATCGTCCCCTTCAGCAACGACCGTAAACGATTTTTCAAAATCTAATATTCTCTTTACACCTTCTCTAAATAGCTGGTGGTCATCAATAATGACAATCTTTGTAGTCAATTGCATTCCCTCCCAATACTCCTAAATGTTATCTATATTTTTCTATTTATTTTTCCTAAATAATGTAATCTCTTTTTGAAAAAATCATGTATAAGCAATCCGTTATAAATTTAATGGCACCTGTATAAGGATCATCGTTCCTTTTCCAACGATGGAATCAATGGATATCCGGCCTTCTAATAGCTCGACCCGTTCCCTCATGCCCATGATGCCAAAGGAATCATTCTTCTTCTCTTGCTGATCAAAGCCCTTTCCATCATCTTTTACAACAACAACAACTTTCGACTTATCGATTTCAAGTCCGACCCTGATTATATTAGCCTCTGCATGCTTTAAAGCATTTTGCACAGATTCCTGAATTAGGCGGAATAGAGCGACTTCATATTTAGCTGGAAGACGTTTTTCCTCTTTTATACTAGTGAAATCAATTCTGATCGGTTTGTGATATTCTTCGATCGTTTGCAAGTATTTTTTGAGGGTTGGAACGAGCCCTAAATCGTCAAGTGCCATCGGACGCAGGTCATAAATGATCCTCCTTACCTCATAAAGGGCATTACGGACCATTTTCTTCAGATCACGGATTTCTCGAATCGCCTCAGCCCCGCCTCGCTCCTTATATACCCGTTCAATTAAATCGGAACGCAGCATCACATTTGCCATCATTTGTGCAGGACCATCGTGAATTTCGCGTGACAGCCGCTTCCGTTCTTCCTCTTGCGCTTCAATAATCTTTAAGCCAAATTCCTGTTTAAGCTTCGCGCTTTCCAGCATCTCTCCAACTTGTTTCAGATCACTCGTTAAATAATTCATGACAACTGAAATTTGTGAAATGATTTGCTCGGCCCGATCAATCGTTTCAGTCAGTCCGACAAGCCTTCTTTCAATATCATCCCGGCGATCACGGAGCTGCTTTTCTAATTGCTGATTCATCGAATAGTCCATTTGCAGACGATGCGCCTTCTCGTACGCTTCCCGAACTTCAGCTTCAGAATAATCTTTAAAATGCATACTGACTTCCGAAAGCTTTTTTCTCGCAGAACGTGTCTGTGCGTCAAGCTTGTCCCCGTCTTCAATTGCCTTTATGACGAGCGTCCTTACTTCTTTTAATTCATCGGATAAGGTTAAACTCTCTTTTCGGCATTGCTCGCCAATGCGAAACACTTCATCCTTGCTGGATCCGACTGTGTCAATCATTTTCTCTAATATAAAATCAAGTGTGTTAATATCAAATTTCTTAAAACTCATTAGGTTACCTCCAATGTTTAGATGCCCTCAAAGTAGTTTTTATAAAAAGCTAATCTGGGATCTAAATGAAGTCCTATAATTATAATCCTTATTTTAGCTTGATTTAATTAGAGATACTATCATTCCAGCTAAGAAAATAGACGATATTCAGTAAAATTCGATAAAAAGTCTTATGCTTGAGTTTATCTCCTGTGTCTTATATCCTATATAATAACACGTCTCATATGTATCTTATAAACGCCGATTGACAACGACGAAGTATTCATGAACACGATAAAAGCTGGTCCAACAATATGCCCACACAAGTGTATTCCCCATGGAGCTAGTGTTATTATACCATGGACCCTAAAATGCTATATTAAAATTCCATTACAAAACTATGTGGTTTTATATTACAAAAAAACAATTCCACCTAATATTTGATGTTTCAAATTGTGTCGAATTATAATAAGAAAAGCGCAAGGCGCTTAGCTTTCGGCAACTAGCATAAGACGAGCCGGCAGACAGGTTGTTCTTTAGCCTTTTTGACAGATTGGCTTATGACCTCCGACGTACAGGACGTACTAGTGCCGACGATGCCACAGGACGTGGCGTTCTTAGTCGGCGAGCCGATGGCGCCTGGAGCTAGACCATTTTCTAACTTCAAAAACCAATATTATTTTTATAAAAAGAAAAACCAGAAAGGAGCGGTCATATGCTGCCCCGTTACTATACAGTTAAAGGATACGGAGAACATGAAATTGTTATTCAAAAATCGCGTTTTATCGCATACGTGACAAGAGCAGAATCGGAAGTAGAAGCACAGGATTTCATTCAGCAAATTAAAAAGAAGCATTGGGATGCAACACATAATTGCTCCGCTTATATGATCGGTGAAAATGACCAAATTCAAAAAGCGAATGACGATGGCGAGCCGAGCGGTACAGCAGGTGTCCCTATCCTTGAAGTATTAAAGAAAAAACATCTAAAAGACACAGCCGTCGTCATTACGCGCTATTTTGGCGGCATCAAACTAGGCGCTGGCGGACTCATTCGCGCATACGGCAAAGCCACCTCCGAAGGGATTGACACAACAGGCATTGTCGAAAGAAAACTCATGCGCATCATGCACACAAAAGTTGACTACACTTGGCTTGGCAAGCTCGAAAATGAACTGCGCTCCTCAATATACACCTTGAAAGAAATCCATTACCTCGACAATGTTGAATTCGAAACCTTCGTGGAAGAAGATCAGACAGACAATTTTACGAATTGGATGGTTGAACTAACGAATGGACAAGGGGTGATCACGAAAGGCGAGCAGTTATATTTGGAGGACGAACTGGAAAAATAAGATTTACGTTTTGGGACGGAAACTGTAAAATATAATTGGGCAAATTAAGTATATATACCTGATGCAATTGTAATACATCCTTATTTTTTAAAAGGAGCGATCTCATGTCTAAATCTAGACAAAGCCATCGAGCTAAAAAGCAAAGCAAAAAACGAAAAAAAGTCTTTCTCTTTGTTTTAACCCCGTTCCTAATTGTTTTATTGGGTGCTACATCATACGCCGCCTTATTATATAATAAAGCTCAATCCGTCATGGACAACTCATATGAACCAATTATTAGGGAACAGACAAAGCGGGAACAGAAGGTTGATCCCAAATTGGATAATATCTCTGTTCTTATTGTTGGAATTGATGATAGTAATACACGTAATTATTCAAGTGGATCGAGAACAGATGCCCTCATGCTTGCTACTTTCAATGAGCAAGCAAAATCTGTAAAGCTGTTAAGCATTCCTCGGGATTCCTATGTATACATACCAAGGAAAGGCTATAATGACAAGATCAATCACGCTTACGGCAAAGGCGGAATCGCATCAACAATGGAAACGGTAGAAGGTTTACTGGATATACCAATCGACTATTATGTGAATGTGAACTTTAATGCTTTTATTGACATTGTCGATGCACTTAGCGGCATTGAAGTCGATGTTCCTTATACTTTTAGCGAGCAAGATTCACATGACCGGCAAAATGCCATTCACCTAAAAGCCGGTTTACAGCAGCTAAATGGCGAAGAAGCCCTAGCTTTAGCAAGAACACGTAAACTAGATAATGATGTCGAACGCGGAAAAAGACAGCAAGAAATTTTAAAAGCCATCGCGAATAAAGCAACCTCTGTGAAGTCTGTTACAAAGTATGCGGATGTGATTGAGGCTGTGGGAGAAAATATGACAACCGACTTATCATTCACTGAAATGAAAAAATTCATTGACTATATGACTGCTGGTACGAAATTAAATATTGAATCCTTATCTCTTGCCGGCGCAGACAATTACATCAATGGCATTTATTACTATCAATTAGATACCGCTTCCCTTAATGAGATTAAACAAACATTGAAAAGCCACCTCGATGTTTCGAGTACTGTTGCTTCAGATCATCATTCAGTGGAAGATACTACTCCTTAGATGACGTATTTTTATCCTTAAACTATAAATATACTAAACAATCGACATTTTTGGTGTCGGTTGTTTTTTATATAAAACTAAATCGTCGTCGAATTCGTTAAGCTACCTATGTAATTAGTAGGTATTTATGAAAGTTACTGGTTTTTATTTCAAGTTACTATGTTTATAGGCTAAAATAGAACTAGCAATCATATATGGTGGAGGTCCTTATGTTCTATAAACTTCGGCTAGTGAAAGGCATTGTTTACCCTTCTTATCTAAACTATCAGCTAAGCCAAGCGGAAAAAATCCAGGGGCTCTGGAAGCGAATCATTCTTTTAATTTGCTCTAGTGGTTTTCTAGCCCTTTTAACAGCCTTTTTTGGAATTGGCAACGAAATACTTTCAAAAGATTTATTGACTCTCCCCAGCAGTGACTTTGAATCTATTAAGCTTTTGTTTGCGTTCGGAAAAACTCTTTGGGGGCTGCTATTTGCGGTATTTATGCTGTTTCTTCCTGCTCTCTTTTTTTGGACTGTGACGGAAATACCTTATACAAAGCTTCTATCGACTCAAACGTTTATTCTATTTATTTTACTAATTGGAAAAGCAGTCCATCTATTGTTTGCCCTGCTTTTAGGCATTGATCTATTTTCTTCACCGCTTTCACTCGGTGTAATTATTCAATATGTAACGAACAATGAATTGCTGATTACCCTATTTGGTTCCATTTCAGTCTTTCATATTTGGGCGATTTATTTACAATACACATATATTAAGAAAATGACAGAAAAAGAGCCAAGAGTGATTTTTAGTTTAGTGATGGTTGCTTATTTATTCCTGCTTATCATATCAACACTTCTTCATTACACTAATATCGAAGGGTTATTATAAAGATGGTGATTCAATTGAAAAACTGGAAAAAAAGAATAATCATTGCTCTTTTAGTTATCTTTTTCTCAGCGAATCTTTTTCTCATTGTCAAAAAAGAGAGCAAGATTACTAGAGTTGAGAGAATTAATCATTGGGAGAATGTGAAGATTGGGCAGTTAAAAAATTCGTTATTGACCGAAGGAATAGTCATTCCTGAAGAAGAATACCACGTTTACTTCAACGAAAATCATGGAGTATTTAAGCAATTCTATGTAAAAAAAGGAGAAGAAGTGTCAATCGGAACGCCATTGTTTGAATACTCTCCTTTTAATACAAGTGACGAAATAGGGAAATTGGAAACAGAAATAACAGAGTTAGAGAATAAAGCAAGCAGCGTAGATACCGCGATTGATCAATTAGAAGCTTTACTAGATGAAGCGAGAAGCGGGCAAAAAGAAAAAGAGCGTCAAGATGAATTAGAAAGTGTTTATAACATTCAATCAAATATTTACGAAAAAGAGCTTGAAAAAGAATTCTATTTAGGCGAAGCTGCGAGAATACAAGAACAAATTCGAAAAATAGAAGAAAAACCAGATTCAATCGTAGTGGAAAGTGAATTCGATGGCTATGTAAAGAATGTGAAATATGATTTATCTGCTCCTGTCATAACCATTAGTTCGAAAACGCCTTCCATTAAAGGAAGCTTGAGTGAGACGGAAATTCATAAAGTTGAAGAAGGAATGAAGGTGTCTATCGGGAATAAAGAGGCTGACATCGGTACAATCTCGGACATCTCTCCTTTACCGGAAAATGAACCTGAAATTGACCAGGAATCAACTTATCCAATCCGTATACAGGTCGATAATCCTTCCGATGATCTCATTGCCGGAAAGCATGTCAATGTTGGAATTATATTAGAGGAAGCTGCTCCTGCCCTAATCATTCCGGAAACAAGCATCAAGAAGAAAAAGAGCGGTACTTTTATCAATGTTTTATCTTCATCCGGTACGGTCGAAAAGCGTTCCATTCAAACCGGGATTGAAAGTAATCAAAAGCTAGAAGTTATTTCAGGTGTGAATAAAGAGGATGTGTTTGCATCGAACGCTGAAGAAGTGAAATACAGTACCCACTCTCCATTTACAACACCGATAAAAATAAAAGAACTATCTAAATCAAGTTTGAAGCAAAGCTTGAAATCTAAATGGAAATATATCGTGCGTGGATTTTTTCATTAAAAATTAATATCATCAGATTTAATATACTGCGTGGTGATTACTTCAGCACAGTAAAGCTAAGTAAAGCTTGCTCACTAAAGACACACTTGCAGTAGCCTTCTTATTAAAAGACTAGACTAATAATCTAGTCTTTTTTTCATTCGACATTATTTTTATAGTATGGTAGAACTATAGAGGCGAAACATTTATTGGCAAAAACTATTCATCTTGAGGAGGCAATTCTTTGTTACAGAAAAAGCAGATCATCGTTGCACTCGTGTTGTCTTTGTTATTTTTCAGCATTCCACAGTCCTCGACTTTTGCGGAAACCATTCAACAATATCCGGTTTCTTCAGGGGTCCAATATAAAAATAATAAAGAGATTATTAATTCTTACCAGCAAAATATTAATCTATTAGAAATTAACTTACTAGATCCGAATACACAGCTGAATTTATCGTTTCCAACCCCGCTAAATTCATTAGCAACCACTTCAAATCAAGCGAAACAAAGCTACTATGCTGGCCATAAAGTGGTCGGTGCCATTAATGGTTCTTTTTTCGACATGACAACGAAGGTTCCTATGTATTTAATTGCCTATAATAATCAAATCGTTAATATTGGATTAACAGAGTTTGAGAGAGAGCATTATGTGAATCAACCAGCTGCTTTCGGAATTACGAGCACAGGAAAAGGTTTAATTGATGAGTATCAACTCTATTTATCACTTAACCATCTAGGCACCTCTTACGATATCACAAGCTTAAACAAGGCTCGTCAAGCAAATGAGCTGATCCTTTATACTCCTGAAAACGTGACGAGCGGTACAGGCGCTAATCAATATGGAGTGGAAGTTATTTTCACAAATGCTTCAAAAAATCGTAGCCTTCAGTTTGGAGATACAATCACTGGGACAGTAAGTGCGATTCGCCCGTTTGGTGATACGAAGGCAACTACGATACCCGCTGATGGATTTGTCCTCTCAGCACACGGGGATAAACAAGCGATTCTTGAAAGTATGAATATTGGTGATGAAGTACAAATCACTCTTGATATAGATAGTAAATGGAAGGGTTCAAAGTTTATGCTTGCGAGCGGTCCTATGCTTGTGAATAACGGGGTCGTTAGTGTAAATATGGATCCGAATAATATTAGGTCAAGAGAGCGTGCTCCAAGAACGGCGATTGCCCTTGATAAAACTGGATCAAAGGCCTATATGGTCACTGTTGATGGTAGATTAACAGGCAGCAAAGGCATGACCCTGCATGAATTCGCGCAATATCTTGTTAAAATCGGAGTGAACAAAGCCATTAATTTAGATGGCGGAGGCTCAACAGCTATGCTAGTCAGAAAGCATGGCACAGAATTGGCGTCCTTGACCAATACTCCATCTGACGGAAGAGAACGTGCAGTTTCCTCAACCCTTCAAGTAATTGACTCTTCTCCTCTAGGAGCTGCTAAATATATGAGTGCAGGCTTATCTGTTTCCGGAGAAGTTCAAATCGGCACACCTATTACGGTAAGTGTCAACCATGTACTAGACCAATTTTTCAATCCAATTCAAGTAGACCCGGCTAAAATAACCATTAGCTCAGATTTAGGCACGGTCCAAGGAAATACAGTCATCCCATCAAAAGCTGGTCAAGGCACGATTACGGTTAAATATGATGGCGTGACACAAATTCTGCCCATTAAAGTTATTGCAGAAAAAACAGCTTTCTCTGATGTTCCTGCATCTTATAAATATTATAAAGAAATAAGTGCTTTAACGAACGACAAAATCATCAACGGATATCCGGATGGAACCTTTAAACCGAATACTTCTTTAACGAGATTAGATGCTGCCCTCTTACTTGGGCGGGCTTTAAAATTAGATACAACAAATGTCCAGGATGTTAATTTTAAGGATGTACCGAAAACACATAAATACTATAAAGAAATAGCAGCAATCGCAAACCACAAAGTGATGAACGGAAAAGCTGCAGATATTTTTGATCCATCCGCTCCATTAACAAGAGCTGAAATGGCTGTCATTTTACACAGAGCCTTCAAATTAACAGGAAGTGCACCAATCACATTCACGGATGTGAACAATAAAACCTTTGGCTATGACTCCATTTCTGTCCTATTAGCAAATAATGTTACAGAAGGGTTCCCGGACAAAACATTCCGTCCAAAGGAATCTGTAAATAGATTTCAGTTTGTATTATTCATGTATCGTATTTTGTATTAATCAAGCTAATTAATAAAATTCCCAAATACGAAATGGTATATTCTCAATAAAATGCCGGTCGGTTCACTTCCACTATTGAAGTGAATCGACCGGCACTTGTCTTTCTACCGTGGACAAAAACCAAAAATGTCCTTTTAAGGTGTCTGACACCTCAAAAGGACATTTTGCAAAGTTTTCTTTCTGCGGTGTACACAGTAGAAAACGAAGAAGCGACAGCAACTAAATTTTTGTAATAAAAAAGCAGCAACCTAGTGTATATTAGGTTGCTGCTTATAGATGAATTATCGGCCTTTTCCTTGGCTGATCATTTTCAGTAAAGGTTTGTAGTCTTTGTTAACAAGCCCAATTTTTTCTGCGAAGATTTCGATAGCCAAGATAAGAATTCCAATGACTAAGATGGCGCCCCACAAAGTTGAATTGGAGAAAATAAAAGCTGCAATGCCAAACATCGCGGCAATCGCATAAATAATCAGCACCGTTTGACGATGTGTATAGCCGAGTTTTAATAAACAATGGTGAAGATGGGATTTATCTGGAGCTGACAAAGGCTGTTTATTAACAAAACGTCTAATAATCGCAAACAATGTATCAGATATAGGCACCCCGAGAATAATAACCGGGATAATTAATGATAAGATGGTAATATTTTTAAATCCGAGTAAAGCTAAAACGGAAATAATATAACCTAAGAATAACGCGCCTGTATCCCCCATGAAAATTTTCGCAGGGTGGAAATTATAAACAAGGAAGCCTAAAGTACTACCTAGAACAATCAAGCCCATGCTCATAACATAGACATCGCCCATTAATACTGCCATACCTGAAATGGTAATTAAAGCAATGGATGAAACACCGGCAGCCAGGCCATCAAGCCCGTCAATTAAGTTGATTGCATTCGTCACACCAACAATCCAAAGAATCGTTAATGGAATACTGAAGAAACCAAACTCAAGTGGTCCCCAAAAAGGGATATTAATAAACTCAACTTGTACGCCTGCAAGCACAACAGTTAATGCAGCGGCAAGTTGCCCCAATAATTTAATTTTAGCGGATAGCTCAAACAGATCATCTAAAACTCCTGTGATTACGATAATAAAGCTACCGATAATAATAGGGAGTGAAAACTCATCTGTCGGGCGTAAAAATAATATACCAATGATGAAGCTGATAAATATCGCTAGGCCACCTAAACGCGGCATGATTTTTTGATGTACTTTACGTTGATTCGGTTTATCAGTTGCTCCAATTGCAAAGGCAAACTTTTTCACCAAAGGTGTTAAAATAATCGATGCCAAAAAACAAAGAGCCAAGGTTACGTAAACCATTTAAGAACCTCCTCAAAAATAGCTTATCCAATTTCGAATAATATTACGAAAGTAAATTTCGGTATTTTCGTGATATCCAATTCCTTCTTATTGACCGTATTGATTATATCACCTATATAAAAATATTGAAACGCATTTTAGTACAAATTAATATTTTGTAACATAATAGCAAATTTTATACTTAATTTTATTATATTCGACGGAAAAACTTTCATTAAGTTACAAATTATTGCTAGTTTCCTATCTAAGTAGTATTTCTTCCTAACTTTTGTTAAGATATTTAAATGGAGTAAGTTTGGATTTTTTAAAGAGGTTGTTCAAAAAGTACGGGAAAAAGTCCTTTTGAACACACACTAAAAGGAGCGTCCATTGATGATTACGTTTCTAAAAAACACATTTGGTGATACGAACGAACGTCGTTTAAAAAAATATTATAAATTAGTTGAAAAAATTAATAGCCTAGAGGCCGAGTTTTCTGCTTTAACAGATGAACAGCTAAAGCAAAAAACACAGGAATTTAAAGATAAATTAGCATCAGGAATGACGATTAATGATATCGAAGTTGAGGCTTTTGCAACCGTTCGCGAAGCTTCAAAAAGGGTTCTCGGCATGCGCCATTACGATGTGCAGCTGATTGGCGGACTTGTCCTAACAGAAGCGAATATCGCTGAAATGGCAACCGGCGAGGGGAAAACACTTGTCGCCTCCCTGCCAAGTTACTTGCGGGCACTTGAAGGAAAAGGGGTTCACGTCATTACGGTGAACGAATACCTTGCGAAAAGGGACAGAGAGATTATCGGTCAAATTCACGAATTCCTAGGCCTTACAGTTGGCTTGAATTTGCCAATGATGGATCCATTAATGAAAAAACAAGCCTATCTTGCTGATATTACATACGGAGTCGGAACTGAGTTCGGATTCGATTATCTTCGCGATAACATGGTAAATAGTCCAGCGGAAAAGGCTCAGCGTCCATACCATTTTGCTCTAATTGATGAAGTAGATAGTGTGTTAATAGATGAGGCGAAAACCCCTCTCATTATTGCAGGAAAAATGCAGTCGAATTCTGATTTACACTATATTGCTGCAAGATTGGCAAAAAGCTTTAAAAAGGATACTGACTACTCTTTTGACGAAGAAACAAAAGCTACAAGTTTGACAGAAGAAGGAATTACGAAGGTTGAAAAGGCTTTCGGTGTAGACAATCTCTATGATTTAGAGCACCAAACGCTATACCATTATGTCATTCAGGCCGTTCGTGCCCACGTCATGTTCAAACGAGATGTTGATTATATCGTCCAAGAAGGCAAAATTATGCTTGTCGATATGTTTACCGGTCGAATTATGGAAGGTCGCACACTTAGCGATGGCTTGCATCAAGCGATTGAAGCTAAGGAAGGGCTTAAGGTGACGGACGAGAATAAAACTCAGGCTTCTATTACGATTCAGAACTATTTCAGAATGTATCCTTTCCTATCTGGAATGACAGGAACAGCAAAAACAGAAGAAAAAGAATTTGTCCAAGTTTACGGGATGCAAGTCGTACAAATCCCTACGAATAAGCCAAAAATCCGCGTAGATATGCTGGATAAAGTGTTCAAAACCGTTGAAGAAAAGTATACGGCGGTTACAAAAGAAGTAAAGGCAAGACACGAAACAGGTCAGCCTGTATTAGTAGGAACCACATCTATTCTTCAGTCGGAAGAAATCGCCAAATATTTTACAAAGGAAGGCTTAACCTTTGAAATATTAAATGCAAAAAGTGTGGAACAAGAAGTTCGCTTAATTTCAGAAGCTGGACAAAAAGGACATATTACGATTGCAACGAATATGGCTGGGCGTGGTACCGATATTTTGCTCGGTGAAGGTGTGGAAGCACTTGGAGGATTACATGTTCTTGGAACAGAACGTCATGAAAGCCGAAGAATTGATAATCAGCTAAAAGGACGCTCTGGTCGTCAAGGAGATCCTGGTTTCTCTCAATTCTTCATCTCGCTTGAAGATGATATGTTTAGACGTTTTGCTAAAGAGGAATTGGAGAAGCTGCAGAAGAGCCTAACCTACTCTGAAGACGGAATTGTTCAGTATAAGAAAATCCACGAGTTTGTCGATCGCACCCAAAGAATCGTTGAAGGTGCAAACTACTCGATGAGAGAATATAATCTGAAGCTTGACGATGTAATTAATGAACAAAGAAATATCGTTTATACGTTAAGAAACAAAATTCTTGATGGAAATGGTATGATAGATTTACTGGAATCTATCGTTAAGTCGACAATCGATGCTGAAGTCGATAAGGCTTGTTCAATCGAGATTCTTCCAGAGGACTGGGATGTCCATTCCTTAAAGAATACGATGGAGCATATTTTATTAGGTGAAACTATCGCCTTGCCTATAGATACTCACGATAAAGAAGCAATTTTAAGTGAGATTCTTAATGCTTTTGATAAGTATCGGAATCAGTTAGATGTCATAAAGGAGAAATATGAGGACGAAATCAGCGGGAACATTAAGCTGATTATGACTTCAATCCTTGATGCAAATTGGATTGCCCATATTGAAAACATGACACGTTTAAAAGAAGGTATTGGTTTACGTTCCTATCAACAAGAGGATCCGATGAGATTATATCAAAATGATGGACTAGAATTGTTCACTGTCTTCTATCAAAAAACTGAAAAAGAAATCTCTATTCACGCTGCCAATTATATTAGTGCGATGCTGGAGCAAGCTGAATAGGAAAAAGGAGCAAAGAGATGCTTTCTATTTTTCGACGAAAAAAAAATGACGAAATCAAAAAAGAAGGAAATGACCAAAGCTTTTCCACTGAAGAATTAATTAATGAAAAGGAAGAGACGACCGAAACTGAAATTGAAACAGCTCTTTCTTTTCACCCTAGCTGGAACTTACCTGCGGAGCAACAATATGTTTTCCGCTTCCTTAATAATGAGCTTGAGCCATTGAAGCCGAACCAAATCTCGTTATCCGGCATTGAAGTTGGCGAAGGTTCAGGTGGAATTGAAGTAACAGCTTTTGTTCGAAACAGCTTGCAAAAAGCGATCCAATTAGAGGAGGCCACCCTTCTATTACTGGATAAAGAGAGCCAAGTTATTGCGAGACATAAGTTTGACTTAAGTGAATTAGGAGAAATCCCAGGAAAAAGCAGCCGCCCATGGGTGTTTGTTTTCCCTCAAGAAAGCTTAAAGGTTACTGAGTTCAGCAAAGAAAACTGGACACTCGCATTCGAACTAAGGAAAAAACATTCTTTAGACCTTGAAGAAAGCTGGCAAAAAGGCCTTTCAGAAGATGCGAAAAAGCAACTGGAAAATATCGTAAACTCTACAGAACCTCCTAAAGAAGGAGAAATTAATATTATGGGTCTGCAAGCCAAGCTTGACGATGAGGGCAGCTTGCATACAACCATTTTTATCCGTAATGGCACAGATAAGGACATTCAAATTGAACAGCTACCATTACAAGTAATTGATGCGTCAGGAGAAGTAGCAGCCCAAGGCGGCTTCACACTTAACGATTTCGAAGTGAAAGCCAACACATCTAAACCTTGGACCTTCATCTTCCCAAAAGACAACATCAAAAAAGACCAACCCGATCTATCCAAATGGATCATCAAAATCAACCAATAGGTGTCACACCTATTGGTGTCTGACACCTTCCGTGGACAAATGGATATTTTGTCTACAGTATATGGACAGTGTAAAAAGTGAAGCATTTGCGCTTCACTTTTTTTGTAGAGTGTTTTTTGGTGTCAGACACCTCTCGTGGACATTTTGGTCTATTTTACTTCCCATATGGACACTTAATTTCTTTATCCTAGTGCAATCCGTAAACAAGGTTTCCTCTCATAATAATTTCCTTAGTTAATTCTAAATCTAGTAACTGATCCATGAGCTGGTCTTCGCTAAGTTTTGCTAGGTGGGAAAGTTGTTGGATGGTGATTGGGGATTCGGAAAGGAACTTTAGAATTGGATGCTCGCGTTTCACTTTCTCTATCAATTCTACATCAAGCGGCCTTTTATCTTTAACACATTGAAGACTCTGGATACCTAAATATGGGGAAATTCCCTCCGACAATAAGCGATTCGTTCCTACGCCTTCTTGTACTCCAATATGATTGGGCACTGCATAAACGCGTTTATTATTTTTTATAGCAAAATCAACCGTTGTCAGTGCTCCGCTTTGTTCTCCTGCCTCCACGATCACAAGCTCTGTGGACCAGGCACTTATTAATGCATTTCTTGAAAGAAAGAACTTTGGATTCGGCGCTGTACCAGGTGGAAATTGCGAAATAAACACATTCCCTTTTTCAAGAAACTCATGATAGAGCTGCCTCTGCTCGGTTGGATAACAAATGTCCGGCCCACAGCCAAGAAACGAAATCGTGTACCCACCATGACGGGCGCAAGCGGCTTGGGCATAGCTGTCAATGCCTTTTGCGAAACCGCTATTCACTGGAATATTCAACCTCGCAAGCTCTTCCCCAATCTGCTTTGCTATTTTCTTGCCGTATGATGTGCACCACCTCGCTCCAACTACACCCACCGCATTTTTGATTGGCTTGAGCTGCCCCCGATAATAAAGCACAACCGGAGACTCCTTGCATTCCTTCGCAAAATCAGGATAATTTACGTCATTATACAGAAGAAGCCTAACCCCGCTTTTTTCGGCGGCCATTAAAATCATTTCCGTTTCCTTCAGACTACGATTTAATCCAATTGATTCTAACGCATTTCTCGTCATTTTCGGAACCCCTGATAACGACTCTTCCCCAGCCTCATAAATTAATTTTGGACAATGAAAATGAGCAATCAGCTGTTTTTGCAGGACGGGTCCTACATATTTCAATCTACTTAACCATACCCAATATACATCCATCTTTTATCCTCCCGTTAATAATAATGAATCCTTTTCGACATCCCTGCTCAGGAGGCTTTTTTTCATATGCTGGACTTCTATTTGCTCCTTCCCCTCCAAATCTGCAATCGTCCGCGCAACCTTTATGAACTTATCCAGTGAACGACCACTGTAACGAAACCGGAGATAAGCTTGCTGCAGTAAATCAAGACTATTACGATCAAGCACACAGAATTTTTTTATTAAGGCTGGGGTTAATTGTGCATTGCAATTCACTCCAGCAATATTTTTATATCTCTCCTGCTGAATCGCCCGGGCTCGTTCTACCTTTTGACGAATTTCGCTTGAACTAGCTCCCTCTTCCTCTTTGTTAAAAAAATCGACGACCCCAACAAATTTTTGAATGTCCATACGATCCATGATTGGTCCAGATAATCTTTGCCGGTATTTAATAACTTCATAATCTGTACACCTGCATTGGTGCTGCCCATGATAGCCACACGGACAAGGGTTCATCGCCCCTACAAGCATAAAATTAGCTGGGTATGTATTCGTTCCCCACACTCTTGAAATGGTGACGGAATGATCTTCCAGAGGCTGCCTTAGTGCATCGAGAGATTTTTTCCCGAATTCAGCCATCTCGTCTAAAAATAATACACCATGATGGGCTAAAGAAATTTCACCTGGCATAGCGAAAGGCCCACCGCCAATTAGGGAGTTGATAGAGGCGTTATGATGAGGAAATCTAAAGGGGCGATCGGTGATGAGGCTGCCCTTATCCTTCAATAAATTGGCAACACTATATATTTTCATCACTTCTAATGACTCCTCTTCTATCATTTTTGGAAGAATCGTCGGAATTCGCTTTGCAATCATTGATTTCCCACACCCAGGTGGACCAATCATAAGGAAGTTGTGGCCGCCGGCAGCAGCAATTCCAATATATTCGATTAAAGATTGAAGGCCCTTGACATCTTTGAAATCAACAGAGTAGTTTTCATCTTCGGGCAAATTTTCCGCTTTGGCTTCGGTTTCTATCACCGGCTGATGCTTTCCTTCTACAACAAAAATGGCTTCCTTTAAGGTTTTGCAGCCAATAATGTTTACTCCTTTAACAAGCTGGGCTTCAGGCATATTTTCAATAGCAACAATTAACTTTGTAAGACCGAGCTCCTTCGCTTTAATTACCATTGGCAAAATCCCTGAAACAGGCCGGATATGAGAATTTAGTGAAAGCTCGCCAATGATTCCTGTTTGTGCGAAGTTATGAGGTTTGATTTGGTTCGTTTTTATTAGAAGTCCAATGGCCATCGGCAAGTCAAAATGGGTGCCCGTCTTTTTCATATCAGATGGAGCAAGATTGAAGACGATTTTTTGCGGCGGAAATTGGTAGCCGGCATTTTTAATCGCAGCCTCCAGCCGTTCTTTCGCTTCCTTTACGGCTTTATCTCCTAATCCAACGATTGAAACAGAAGGAAGCCCAATGAGCGTATCGGTTTCCACCTCGACAAGATGGCCGTGTATGCCTGTGAGCGTAAAGCTATGTACAGTTGATGCCATTTTTATTCTCCTTTATAAAAAATACCTTTCTTTCACCACTAGAGCATCATTTTATATACCGTTTTTTCATTCCAATCAGTGAATTGTTTTCTTTCTAGCTCCTTTTTAATATATTTCCCGTGTTCATCAAATTCCGGATCACTAAAGCCTGCATTTAGATATTTTTCATACTCTTTATGTTGGGGTTTGGGAAAATAAGAAAGGATTTGATCGGTGCTTATCAGGGGATTTTCCTCTTTCAGCATATATGCGCGATAGCTGCTCCATGGGTAATCTTCCAGTTTTGTTACAATACCAGCCTTCAAAGGATTTAAATGAATGTATTTACTAACGTCAAGCTCATAGGATGCACTATCAATCCATTCAGCGCCATAGCGTCTCTCAAAAACATACCCGGTAAAATCATTGCGCTTATTAAAATATTTGGCGTAATTTGAGTGGAGATGCTTCATGATCAAGCCTGTGCGGGTGTCGATGGTTTCCAAAAGAAGGTGAATGTGATTGGTCATTAAACAATAAGAATGAAGAATAAAGGGGTAGCGTTCCTTCGTCTTAGCTAGCAGGGTGAGATAATGCTTTCGATCTGCATCATCGTGGAAAAGAGCGTTTTTTCTAATCCCTCTGCTAGTAATATGATATTTTGCACCTGGAAACCAGACACGTCGTTTCCGAGCCAAAAAAATCACTCCTATTCTTAGAATTATTTGGGACTTGGGAAAATAGCAAACGGAATTGGGATGGAAGGATGGTGTCGTGGATGGGGAAGAACCTATTTCAGTGCGAGGAAAACACTTTATCTATCACTATACAATACTTTCAAAATTATTGCTATATATTTCAAAATAATATTAATATTCAGTAGTCTCACATATCTCCAAAACCGAAAAAAAGACAAAGAGTTAAACTCTTTGTCTTGTCTCCTTTAACAGTCCACATGGGACGGAAAAAAAGTCTATTTGTCCACGAGCGGTGTCTGACACCTTATTTTGCGATGTCGACAATTCTTTCTTCAACTTTCGGCTCGACTGTTTTGAGCTTCGTTACGTAGTCACGAAGGTTTTCCCAATCAGATAAGCCTAAATCTGTTACACGGCCCGCTTCATATGCTTTTTTGAATACGTCGTAGTTATCTCCGCCTTTAGCTGTGAAAGCATTTGTAGCGATGACATATTCCTTTGTTTTATCTAGGGCTGTATAAGTACCGTCTGCACCTTGTACCTCAACTGAAACAACTTTGCTTCCAGCTGGCTTTGAACTGTCATAAGTAAACTTCATTCCAGAAACGTGAAGGAAGCCGCCATGCTCTTTTGGAGTTTGGCTAACACTATGCTCTAAAGCTTCATTAATTTCAGCACCTGTTAATTTCATCGTTGCTAATGTGTTACCGAACGGAAGAACAGTTAATACATCACCTAAAGTAATCGGTCCTTTATCAAGAGCCGCGCGAATTCCACCGCCATTTTGCATCGCGATAACAGTATCTTTATTAAATTCCTTCGCTTTATCAAGCATACCGTCGGTAATTAAGTTACCTAGTGCTGTCTCGTTAGCTCTTACACTTACAGATGATGTTTCACTTGCACGTGGATTTAGTAGTTCCACTGTAGAAACTGCACCTGTTTCTGTATTCTTCACTTCTTTTATTTTATCAGAATACTGTTTTAGCATTTTCGCTGCAACAGGATCTTCTGTTTTATCAGCCACTTTAATTAATTTCCCAGCTTGTCCAACAACTCTACCTTTGTCATCGAATTCAACATTTAATGTACCTAGGAAGTCACTGTACTGGTACGCTTGAACAATAACAGTAGGATCCTTCGCTTTTCCATCCTTATCCTTATCGATGACTACTGGCTTTTTCAATTCTGTGTGGCTATGTCCGCCAACGATAATATCAATTCCTGGAACAGCTGCAGCAAGCTCAAGGTCATTATCGTATTCTGGGTTATCATCATAGCCGATATGAGTAACAGCGATAATTTTATTTACACCCTGATCTTCAAGGGATTTAACCGCTTTCTTCGCTTGCTCAATATAGTTTTGGAACTTAACTTTTCCTGGGCTTGAAATATCAGCAGTCTCTTCTGTCGTCAAACCAAAGATCCCAATCTTCTCCCCGTTAACTTCCTTAATGATTCCACTGTAAATGTTACCTTGAGATGGTTTATTGGCAATCGTTCCACCATGATAAATCCCATTAAATAACTCATCATTTGAGAAATCAACATTCGCACTAACAAATGAGAACTTTGCATTTTTGACAAACTCTGATAAAGCCTTATGGCCATCAGGGCTGCTTCCTAAATCAAATTCATGGTTACCAAAAGTCATGACATCATATTTCATATAATTCATGAATTCTAAATCAGCTTTTCCTCTGAATTCATTAAAATAAAGTGTACCTGAGAAAACATCACCGGCATCAATTAATAAAGAATCCTTCTTTTTCGCTCTTACTTCTTTAATAGCAGTTGAACGTTTTGCCACATTATCTAAATGAGCATGTGTATCATTCGTGTGCATGATTGAAAGCTTGAAGTTAGAAGTTTCCTTTTCCAAAATACGATTGATAAATGTTGTGAAGCTTGCGCGCGTAACAGGAGCTTTCGGATCAAATTTACCTGAATCCGTTCCAGTTGTAATTCCATTTTGCGCTAAAATAATAACATCGTCCTTATGCGAAGGATTCACTTTATCCATATCAGTAAAAGTAACCTTTTCGTCCGTTCCGACTAAGTCAAACGCACGAACTAATACAGATGCTACTTGTTCACGAGTTAGTATATCAGTTCCACCAAATTTATTATTGGAACCAATAAAGATACCAGCTTGCTTCGTTGCTGCAGCAGCCTCAGCAAATCCAGATTTACTATTAATATCCGAGAACGAAGTTAAATCCTCAGGAATTGGCAATTCCATTGCTTTTGTTAAAAGAATAGCAGCGTGACCTCTAATAAGCTCCTTATTTGGCTTGAATGTACCATCTTCATAGCCGTTAATAATTCCCTTTTCTACTAAATTATAAATAGAATTAGCAGCCCAGAAATCTTTCTTTACATCTGGAAATTCCTTTGTTGCGGCTGCATTTGCAGCGGGAGCCGCCATGGAAGCAACAACAGCTGCAGCAGTTGCCGTTGCAAGAAACTTACGGTAAGACTTTGGATTATAGCTCATTTATACTTGTCCTCCTCAGAAATCCTTTTAATAGTAGTCATGAAATATACAAACATACAACTCTATTATAAAGTAATTCAAAAGTATTGCTATAATTTTTACAAAAAAAACACATGTAAAAAAATAGCGAACTTTATAAGAGTTTTTAACCAAAATAAAAGCCCCTCTCTGGTAAAAGAACTACTTTTCTACCAAAGAGGGGGATTTAATTTAAGTGTCCACCCCACAAAGAAAAATCAGGGGAAAGTCCACGGGCGGTGTCTGACACCTAATTTAGGGTGATCTTAGTGCTTGGGGTGGATAATGCGTTGATGGAGGCGCCTACTCCATCGGCAATGGATAGTATAAAAATTTGATAGCTTACCCCGTTTCTAATGATTTGCCCATTTACATCTCGGGCGTCTGCTGCTAGAGTTTTGATCAATGTATTTCCTGAACTATCCTTATTCACTCTCGTACGATTTTCCACAGGTACAACGTTTGCCTTTGAAAGATCAAAGGATCCGGCGTTCGATTCATTGACGACCAAAATATCATAATAGGCAATATTCGACTCGTCTCCAGCTTTTGTAAAACTCACCTCTAAATCAGAGCCATTCCCATTATTAGCAATATCATTAGCTGTCACATTGCTCGCTTTCTGTACTTCTGGGTGTGATAAGCTAAATTCAGCAGATGCATTGGATAAAGCATTACTCTTACCAGTACTCGATACGCTTAATACAAAAACCCGATATTTTTGGCCAGTTGTAATAAGTGTCCCACTAGTATCTCTTGAATGAGCTCCAAGCACCACTGTAATGTCTTTTCCTGTTTTAACGACTCTCGTATAGTTATTACTTGATACTTGATTGGCTTTAGCTAAGTCAAAAGCAGGTACATCACTAGATTTAACAACCATGATGCGATACTCAGAAATGGCAGATTCGTCTGTAGCCTTTGTAAACTTCACTTCTAAATCGCGGCCATCGCCTAAATTCCCAATATCTGTTGCGATAACATTCGTAGCCGCAAGGGTAGTCGTGTTATCTCTTAGTTTAATAGAAGATGCTGCTGACAAAGCATTGTTGCTACTGTTTCCCCCCGACGATACCGTCAGGACAAATACTTTATATTCTACATCCTCACGAATCATTTCACCATAAACATCTCTAGAATTTGAATTTAACACCGTCTTGATATTGGCTCCTGTTTTCGGAACTCTCGTATAGTAATTAGTCGAATTGGCAGAATTTAAGTTAAAACTGCTCGCTTGAGATGATTTAACAACCATAATTCGATACTCACTAACTTTTGATTCATCTGAAACTTTATTAAAAGAAACCTCTAAATCCCTTCCATCTCCCCAATCGCTCACATCTTTGGTAACCAAGTTTGTCACTGCGTTCGCAATTTGGTTATTTGTCAGTTTTATTGTCGAGGAAGCCGTTGAAAGGGTATTTTTGTAAGAGTTTGCTAGGCTTCCTACGGAAAGAACAAACACTTTATAAGGCGTATCATTTTGCACATAATATCCACTCACATCTCTTGCGTTAGCAGATAAATTGATCGAAATATCCTTATAGGCACTTTTCGACACAGAAGTATAATAGGATGAAGAAGTGTTTTCCGCTCTTGATAAGGTAAAGTTTTTTACATCTGCCTCCCTAACTACAAATATCCGATACTCTGAAACTCGGCTATCATTGGTAGGTGCGGTAAAACTCACTTGTAGATCACGGCCATCTCCATAATCAAATGTATCCTTCACTGCCAGTTTTGAAATTCGTATTTCTTCCGGATTACTATTTAATGTGATCGCATTGGAAGGAGCTGATAAAGCACTGCTAAATGATCTGGATGGATTCCCAACAGAAAGAATAAATACATTATAAGCAATCCCGCTTTGGATCAAGCGCCCTTTACTATCTCTCGTCCAGCTGGATAGATTTTGACTAATATTCGCGCCTGTTTTTGAAATCGCCGTATAATTGGCGGCCGGGAGCTCCAGCGCTGCGGATAAATTGAAAGCTTTTGCCTCATCTGCTCTGACAACAATCGCTTGGTATAGCAGCAAATCATATTCATCAGCAATTTTATTAAAAGAAACCTCCAAATCACGGCCGTCTCCGAAATCGCTCACGTCTTTCAAGCGGGGCCCTGTTACAGGCTTAACAGTATATTTTCCTTTTAAAGTAAGTTTCGCAGATTCATATCCTAGAATAACATTATTCTTATTGACTGAAATAACAAAAATAGTGTAGTCGATATCATTTTGGATGCTATCCCCATCCGAATCTAATGAAGAATAAGTAAATGTTTTCTGCTGCGTTTGGCCTCCCCCCGTGAAAAGAAGATAGCGGTTTGCTGCTAAACTCATTGCTTTATTTACGTTAAAATTCGAGAGATTCGATGTTTTAACAACGATCCCACGATAATGATCAATTTGAGCATCATTTTTTGCTTTTGTAAAACTAACTTGTAAATCGCGGCCATCTCCGTAATCATTAATGTCTTTAACAGCTAAATTCGAAACACCATTATTTTTGGTCTTAATTTCTACTGTTCTTTTGTAGGAATCATAGTAGACATCATCCCCAAGAGCTTCACTTACAAAACGAACCGGAACCAAAGTCCGATTATTCAAAGCTTGTGCCGGTACATCAAGCTGAACCGACTTGCCGTTGATTTTTGCACTTTTTGATCCAAGTGTCAGTTCAATTGTTGTACTTCCTCTTTGCGCGGTTATGACCTTTGTTTTGGAATTATAATCAACCACCGCCTGCAATCCTTCAAAAATACTGCGCAACGGCACTAACGTTCGACCATTCTGAATGATTGGCGGCTGGTCAACACTAATAACCCTGCCATCAATAATAATCTTTATTTCCGTACCCGCCGCTGATGAAGAGGCAGGCATTGCCAAGCCTAGCAGTAAAACAAATACAGCCATCAACTTAATTGCTTTCCTAATCATAATTTGGCCCCCTTACCATGCATAATGATTAAATTATAAAGGAAAATCAAGGTTCAATAAACAAAAATTTACATCCCTTATCGTTTAGACGTTTCAACGAAAACTTAAGTTTCATGATATGGTGTCTGACACCAAAGAAAGACACTCCACCCATTTGATCCGCCCCATAAAGACACCAAAACTGAAATTTCTTGAATTTGACAAACTGCCTCCCCTGCCAATTAAAAAGAAAACCGTTTATAATATCTGTTATTAATGCTGCACAATTATTTCATTAATAAATAAGGGCGGATTTTATGCAAAGGAACCGAATGAGTAAAGCACTTGTCATTTTTTCTAATCATTTTATGCTTAATCCCGTTTCTTTTGCTATGGGGTTGGATAAAAATACTTAATATGCCATTGGTTAATATGTAGCTCTTCCTCTTTGCAACAATTTAAAAAGGGTAGCCATTCACTTATGAATAGCTACCCTTACTTATTTAACCCATTACCGTCCACATACAGTGGAAATATATCGCAACTGTCCACGGGCGGTGTCTGACACCTTTTTGCGTTACTGTCCACCCACAGTGGAAAAATCAGCATCCTGTCCACGTAAGGTGTCTGACACCATATAGTTGAGGAGGGAGGCTTGGAGGGCGAAGAGTTCTTTGAGTTTGAGTTCTCTGTTGTCTGGGATGTTTTGGGCTAGTTCTTTGGTGATGAGTCCTTTTTCAATTAGGGTTTCCCAACTGTTTGGACCGGATAGGCCCCAAATCACTTCTGTCAAAAATCCTGCTGCTTCATCTCTTGTAATCGGATTACTCCCTGTATGATACACCCGATAATAAACGCTATCTACTTTATCTCTCAGCCGCTCCATTTCTCCAGGGTTAGCCCGTTGAATTACTTCTTTAAGAAGATTGGCAAATGTAAGATTAGTCGCAATCGATTCGACCTTTAGATCGTTGTTATAGCCGGCAACAATGAGACCATAGTTCATTAAAATTTGAATGGACCCATCATACCATTCTCCTTCATATGGATAGGAAGCTGCGAAATGGTTCAAATATGCCCCTTGATTAGCTAAAGTAGCCCTCAAGCTCTCAATTAAATCCTTACTTGTGCTCATTTCCCTAAACGTCACTCGTTTGTTAATCGCTAAAGCTGCGGCCGCTCCAGCAGCTTCCCCCGCTACCATTCCAGTCGGAACCACCCTTGCACTCCCAGCCGCCAGCGATGAGAAACCGGAAGAACGCCCGACAACGAGTAAACCATCAATTTCTTGCGGGACTAAGGATCGAAAAGGAATAGCATATTTCTTCGGCGCAGAAAGAACATAACCATAATCAAACCGGGTCTGCGCTTGCACATCAACAGGGTAGGCCCCTAGCCCAATGCTGTCCCAATGATCCTTGTTCGTCCACACATCGGCCATTGGAAGCTGGTACTCCGCGCGAATATGCCTCGTTTCCCTCACGTATAATTCGTCGGGGTAACTAGCAATCTCCGCCTGTTCAAAGCCAGGAAATTCTTTTTTCAAAAATTCCAAAATATGACTAGTATTCCTCTTGCCTTTTTCAATGGCCTCTTGTTTAGACAATCGATCTAACCCGTCTATTCCAAAAATTTGTAACGCATTAATATAGTATTCGTCGCCTATTTTGACTAAATTTAACCCTCGCAGCCGGGTTTCTTCCTCCTGCGGTTCATAAAGATTATGAAGATCCGAAAAACCCCAAACAACGGACTTATTCACTTGAGCCCCGCCAAATTCTCCGGATTTCGCTGCCTCTTTAACTTTTTTCCAATCAACATTCTTTAAATGCATCATTAATGTAACGGCCATTTTCCGATCCTTTAATCCGATGTCCTCGCCTCCAAGAAAATAAGGAACATTGGACTGAACGGCAAATTCAGCATCCTGGGTGGCATCAATAAAGGTCTGTCCTTTAATCGAATATTTCCCATACTTATTCTTGAGTTTCACACCGACAACACGATGATCCACCACAATTGAATCCAACACCTCGGTTTCGGGAACTAAAGTAATATTAGGCTCTTGATCGACAAGCTTTTTAAAAGCGGCCTTCGCTGTTAAAATATCAAAAGCATCGTCTCCGCCAACCATTTCATGCCACTCTTTATATATGCCCCCACTTACCGATTTTCGATTTTCGCCGCGAGGAATGTCGAGGAAATTTAACATGCCATATGTAAATAAACCTCCTAATTCCTCGCGATTTTCTACTAATAGAGTTTTTGCCCCTTTTCGAGCAGCAGACACGGCGGCCGCAACCCCTTCAGGCTCGCCTCCGATTACAACCACATCATATTGACTTGCCAATTTTTTCGGCAAAACCGGCTTCTCATATTCTTGAACAAGAGCCTTATACTCCATCGCGCTCTTAAGATGCCCAAGTAAAAAATAGATTCCATATACAAATAATAAAACTAAAAAAGAAGCGCCAACCAGACGATAATGTTTAATCATAATTCCCCCCTGCAGTTACCAAATCCTCTTCTCGAAGTATTATCTCCAATAATTTGACTTAATTGGTAAAGAAAAGGTTACAATTAAACATGTTTTATTTACACAAAACATTCATGATTTTGCAATCTCAACCCAGTATGTAAATATCATGGTTTCATTTCACTGCACTGATGATTACTTCGTACATCAGGGACAAGTTCTTCCGAATCAGACGACATTTTATTTACACACAGCATTTATCTACATAATTTGATATTTTCCGGGAAATCTTTCATGTCCAAATAGCAATTTCTGAAACACTTTCTATCTCGTTTCGACATAAATAGCAACAGGCAAGCTTGCCCCTCCTGCATGCATCACTTCTAGCTGAATCGTGGCGGTTTGCTCATTCATCTTAAAATCAGGAAGCTCAACATATTCCGTACCAGGCTTAAGGGTCGGGATTAAATAAACCTGTCCATTCATTTTCACGGCCCCGTTATATAATCCGCCTCTGCCCGCCATTTTTAACCTTACAGTTTTAGATTCCCATGTCGGATTCACAATAGGGATATTCACTTTATACACCATGCCAAAATGACCAGGGTTCCCGACAGATCCGTTTATCATGGATAAGGAATTTTGCGCAGTCAACAGATGATCTGTTTTGTCATTGGAAATATTATAACCAACTTGCGCTGAACCTACAGTATTAGCTGGGAACGTTGCCGAAATTGTAGAGTGCGGCCAAACACCTCTTGGATGGGCAGCGAGCTTATCAATCGCAACCGGCTCCGATTGGATGAGTGTCAAATTCTCATTATTTTTTGCCAAAACAGTTCGAATGGTGTAGCTGCTCTCTCCACCATTTAGAGAACGAATATCTAAATCTTGTAGGAAGCCCACCGTATAGCCTGGATGCAGCTCGTAATTTTCAATAATTTTCGTTTCACCAGGTTGGATCACGATACCTTTACTCTCTAAATCTTGCAGACTTTCATTTAAAACAGCATCAGCAATCGGCAAACCGATATCATAATTTAGCCAGCTGTTCCCGCTTTTTTTGGCGTAACCTTTCGCATTCATGATCTGGATGCTGTTGCTCTTTGACGTAT
Organism: Cytobacillus depressus; assembly: GCF_008923245.1. Classification (GTDB taxonomy): domain Bacteria; phylum Bacillota; class Bacilli; order Bacillales; family Cytobacillaceae; genus Cytobacillus; species Cytobacillus depressus. The sequence goes on along the minus strand of NZ_WBOS01000003.1, from coordinate 364,634 downwards.
TTTGGATAGTCACGCCAATTGTCACTTTTTGCCCAAGCTTGTTCAAATGCCAGCCAAAAACACGATGTTCATTTGTTTCAGCGGCAGATGTAACAGGATGCTGTGCTAATGTAGCAGTTGAATTCGGGATGAGACTTGGAGTTAATGTCTCCGGATTATCACTTACGAGCAAATTACGGTTTCCTTCTAATGTGGCACTTGGCACAAGCTCTGGCCGTGGCGTGGCACCAAAGGATTTCTCAATAAAATCACTCTTGAACATATATTGGCTAAGATAAATATACATTTCCTTTTTGTCCGCCAGCATACGTAAATTACCACCTAAAGCATTCACAATAAAATGAACCGGCACATACATTTTACCTGATTGAAGGAATGGAACCTCATCTATTTGTACAGGCTCCTGATTCACAAGGACGGTATTTTTCCCATTTGCAAAAATAAAGTTCAAGCCAGCAATTTGCAATTCAAATTCTTGATTGGATCCCCACGTTCCAGAGGCATTTTCTAAATGCTCATAAAAATAATCAGCCGGAATATAAGTCCGGCCTTGCTTTACCATTACAGGGTCAGCCATTATAATTCTTTTATTATTCATATGTAGAACATAGTTCGCTTCTGATGGAGTCGGAGTTCCTATGGAATCATTTAAAGTAATTTCAACTTTTTGCTTCGCCTGATTCCATTGCACAATGCCATCAAAATTTTCACTCACAAACCTGAGCGGCATATAGGTCCTGTCCCGATAAAGCAACGGGGCAACGTTCATAGAAATGTTTTTCCCATTCACTTGAGCCACTAAGGAATTTACCTTAAGCGCAACGGTTTTTCCATTTTTAACAGCACTCGCTGTTTTGGATTTTGTATCCCATGACACATTGGCACCGATTGCCTCATATAAATCCCTCATCGGTAAAAGAAGATGATCAGACTTATTAAGGATCGGGTCTTTTATTTTGATGTTTTTTCCATTAATTTCAATTGTTACATTACTTTTTATGTATAGGCCTTTCCCTACAAGCGCTGAGGCCGAAGCTTCCAAGTGACTAGTAAATAACAAAGAAGCTAAAACTATGGATGTTACGACGCGTAACACTTTCATTTTTTCATTACTCCCTTCTATTTCATTGAATTACTATTATACTAAACTATCTTAACATGGAGGTTCATAAGGATGAGATTTATATTGCACTAAATATTGGAAATGAGTAAAAGGTAGTATACATTTACCAATTTCCCCATTACCATTTCTATCATTATGCTATAATGACAATATATGACATTAAACTAATAAGGGGAAATTATCATGGGTAAAAAAGGCTATGCAACACTAGTATTTTTCCTCCTTACATTACTTTTACCAACATTTACACTGGCAGATAACAATTACACTGGTTTAATGAATAATGGCAGTGCCACCATTCCTATTAGAGGTGTTTTTCAAAGCATGGGGGTAAAGGTTGATTGGGAGCAAACTACTAAAAAAATCACTTTAAAGAAAGATGGATTTCATACTGTATTACAGGTTGGAAACAAGCAAGCGGTTGTGAACGGTAAAAAGCAGCAGCTTGATACCGCTCCGTATATTCATAACGGAACTACCTATCTACCACTTCGCTTTATTGCAGAGGCATTAGGGGCCAATGTGACATGGGATCAGTCAAGCAAAATAGCCACAATTAAATACTCAGGAATAGCCATTCAAGTTAAAGTAATTTCAAATCAAGTCACAAATGAAAAAGTGACGAGCTTCAAAAAAACAATCAATGGCGTTGGTGTAACGGGTATAAAAATTCCTGCCAACGCAGGCTATTTGCCTAAGATAGTTTTAGCCAATGGACAATTCGGTAAAACGCAAAGTTTAGCAGCAATGGCTCAATCCAATAATGCCGTCGCCGCCATAAATGGAACATTTTTTGAAGCATATGGGGGACATCCCGATCCATGGAATCAAATAATCAACGATGGGGAAGTTGTTCATATCGGTAATACGGGATCGGCCTTTGGCTTTACAAAGGATGGAAGTGTTAAGCTTGAGAAGCTTAAGATTAGTATTAAAGGAGCAACAAATGGTTCTTACCAACATCCTAATAATTGGTACGCATTTGGTCTCAACCATTTGCCTTCGAAAAACGGCAATTTATCATATCTCTTTACTTCGAAATGGGGTAAAGTTTTAGGCTTTAATTATGGAACGAATATTGTAGTTGCTAATGGGGTTGTGACAAAGATTTCAAATGGTGGAGATGTGTCCATCCCGCCAAACGGAAATGTTATCTCTCTTCATGGCAGTGAAAAATACTTGGCAAGTCGTTTTACAATTGGAATGAAGGTAGAATATAAAGTGTCTTTTTCAAATAATCATGGAAATGAAGTTGATTGGAGCGATGTGGTGACAGCAGTTGGTGCCGGTCCTAGCTTAGTAAAGGATGGTAAAGTGATCGTTGATGCCGCTAGTGAAGGATTTACAGAAGCAAAAATTCTGAAACAATCCCTTAGTCGCAGTGCCATTGGGGTAACCTCACAAGGGGATATACTCCTAATGAACGCAACTACTACGATCCAAAAACTAGCTCAAGTCATGCAATCATTGGGCGCAGTTCAAGCAATGAATTTAGACGGAGGTGCCTCCTCAGGATTATATCTAAACGGGCAATATTTAGTGAAGCCCGGCAGAGGTTTAAATAATGCATTAGTTTTTATTAAGGAATAGTGGTAGTGGACCCTCTTTGTGGTGGGGTCCACTATTTTTTATCTTCTATTATCTTTTTGATCTGATTGGATGCTTTCTCGGAAAGTGTATAAATGGTATGAGTATCATTCAAGTTCATGATGGTTCCGGAGTTATCACCAATCCACAGGAAAAATGCCTCGTTCCCTATTTCAACTTTATAATGTGGATCCGCCATATTAACTATACCAGATTCACGTGCAGCATTTGTAAATGCCTTTATAATGACATTTTTCTCTTTAGAATCCGAAATCACAACCAGTGAGTTCTCTTTAAAGTCGGAAAAACTCTTCATTTCATAAATATTAACATTATCAACCTTTTGAAATGAGCATGCACTGATAAAAAGTAACAATAGTACTGTTATACCAAGCTTACTTTTCACAAAATCACTCCTTATAATATAGGACGATCATCCACAAACAAAAGTGGCAGTTTTTCACCTTATTAAATAACTCTTCTGTAAAATAAAAAGAATGATCCAACATTTTGCTTATAAATGTCGGATCATTCTTCTTATTATCTAGTGTCCACCTAGTGTGGATAAAATCTTACAATGTCCACGAAGGGTGTCTGACACCTTAGTAGTTCTCTAAACTCCAAATTCCGATTTGTTGCTTTTGAGCTTTGGTTTGGATTTCACGGAATTGGTCGACGTACCGGGTGTTTGGCACATAAACGTAGGCAACTCGAGCAAGGCCTTTTTCAAGCAAAAGCTCGTTAACCATACGTCCATCAGCATAAACATAGGCAAGTAAGCGCCCGTATTTGTCCCGCTCACTTACATCTAGTTCCACTTTAACAGCCTTACCTGGAGGCATAAGTTGTTTCGCAAAGTCACTTGCCTCTTTACCGAAAGGTTCTACCGGTTTAGTCGGATGAACGGTTTCCGGAGTGTCAATCAAAAGCAAACGGATTGTTTCCTCTTTCCCGTTAAGAGAAACTTTCACTGTATCGCCGTCAACAACCTTCGTAACGACCCCATCTAATTGATGATAGGCAGCCGTTACTTTAGAGGCAATGGTAATTGTTTTTGTTGCTGAATCATAATTCACACTTGCACCTAATGCTTCACCGACAAAGCGAAGTGGAACGAGCGTACGCCCATTTGTAATTTTTGCAGGTACATCAATCGGAACAACTTTTCCATTAACTGTTGGTGTCTTGGAGCCAATCTTTAATACAATGGTTGTCCCCGTATGGCCAGCTTTAACGATTTTACTTTGCGGGTCCCAATCAACAGTTGCCCCTAAGCTTTCAAAGATCCCACGCATTGGCACTAATGTCCGGCCATTTTCGATGACCGGAGGCTGATCATATGATTGTTTCGTTCCATTTATGTACACCGCTACTGCTGAATTTTTTGGTGCTGGTGCAACTGGAAAAGGAGTCGGACTTGTTTCAGTTCCGTTATGATAATGATAGCCCGTGCAAAGGCCCGCAGCTTTTGACTGTTCAGAGCAGTTATGCCCCCCCTTAGCATCAAGTCTGCCTGGATGTGCTAAAGCTGATTGTGAAGAAATGAACAATGAAAATGAAGCGATAACCGCTATTATGATACTTTTAACCTTCAACTAATGTCCCCACCTTTATAAAATTGTTTACATTAAAATTATGAAAGATTTTTGAGAGAAACTCAATTTGTAATTTGTGGAAAAATATAGTGGGAGTTTTTTATCTATCTATTTATTTTGATTTCCATGACAATAATTTATTGTACACCTGCCGTGGAAAAAAACTCACAATGTCCACGGAAGGTGTCTAACACCTAATAGAAAAAGAATGATCCAACATTTTGCTTACAAATGTCGGATCATTCTTCTTATTATCTAGTGTCCACCTAGTGTGGATAAAATCTTACAATGTCCACGAAGGGTGTCTGACACCTTATTTAGAGATTGTTAGGCCTGCTTTTTGAGCGTTGCCTGCTGCGTCTTGGATATCTGCATTTTCAACGTTAACTGTGTTTGTAACTAGTTTCGCTACTGCTGAAGATTCAGCTACTGTTAGAACTAATTTACCGTCAGCTGTTACTTTCTTGTCAGTAATTTTAATTCCAGCACCTTTGTTATCTAAAAGAGTAATTTCATCTGAAATTCCATTTTTCGTAACAAGTTTGATAGCTTCAGAGTATGTTACTGTTACTTCTGTTAATGTTGTAGCTTCAAAAGATTGAGCTTCTGGAGCTGTGTTATCAGTAACAGCAATTGTTGTTGTGAATGGTTGGCTTACTTTGTTATCTAAAGTTTGAACGTCATTGATTTTGAAGATTGCTTTAGAATCGTCAGCTTTAACAAAACCAGCTGGTAAAGTAATTTCAACTTTAGTTTGATCAAGAGACTTATCTTCTTTTTGTCCGAATGCAATAACAGTTCCTTCTGGAAGAGTTACACCATTTACTTGGTAAGCAGCAGCATTAAGAGCTGAACCAGTGCCAGCAGCTTTCACTTGTGCACCAAAATCAACAGTGATTACATTTTCCTCTACAGTTACACCAGCAACTTTAAACGTTGTTTCAACTGGTTTAGCAGCTTCTGTTACATCCACTTTAAATGCATATTTCGCACTGTTATTTGGAGAAAGAGCTTTATCTTTAACGAAGCCTTCAGCTAATTCAAGGCTATATTGATCTGCAGCTAATCCATTAACAAGTGTGAAAATAACTGTTTTATTATCATTTGATAATGCAACACTTTTTACAACTTTATCTTGAGCTTTGATTTCGCCTTTTGAATTTACAACAGAAATTTTAGCTGCTGTTGGATTAGCAACTTCTTTATTGTATGTTACTGAGAAAGCAGTTACCTTTCCGTTTGTTTCAGAAGTTTCCACCTTAACTGCTTGAGGAGCAGCAATGTCTTTAGAAACAGTTACCGTTTTAGTTACATCTTCTGCATTTGTGTTGCCAATTTCATCTTTTAAATCGCCTTTTGCAAATGTTAATGTAACTGCATCAGAGTTACCATTTTTAAATAGGTATTGCTCTTTTAATGTAACGATATATTCTTTTTCATTTACTTTAGTTATTTCTTTAACAATATTTTCTGTAAAGCTACCAACTTTAGCAGTCACTTTTAACGACTCAGCAAGCTCTTCGTCCAAAGTTACTTTCACTGTGTTTTCACCAGTTGCTACAACACTTACTACAGATGGAGCTACATTATCAACTGTAACTTGTACAGGCGCAGTTTGAACATCTTTCACATTACCTGCTACATCCTTAGCGTTTACAACTGTTACTTCGTGTGACTTAGCTGCATCAAGGCTTAAACCTTCAACAGTTACCTTGTTTCCTTCACGCTTAAAGTCATGACCTTTGCCATCAATTTTCACAGCATCTAAAGAAGTTACTTCTTCATCAAATGTTAAAGTGATTTTTGTAATCGCATCTTTTGTATCTTTAATTACTGAAGTTGCAGAAGCTAATACTGGTGCAGTTGTATCGTTAACTGTTACTTTAGCGTTAACAGCTTTAACGAACTCACCGTCAACATCCTTCACGATTTCGAAAGGAACTTTTACTGTGTAGTCGCCTTTGAAGAAGTTAGTAGCTTTTAAAGTTAAAGTTTTTCCGTCAGCACTTAACTCTTGAGTAATTGCGCCAGCTGCTTTCGCGCCTTGACCTGCTACTACAGTAATTACATCAGCATCAGAAGCATTTTTTAAAGTTTTCGCATCTACAGCTTTAGTAAATTTCACTTCGATTGTTTTTGCATTCACTGCTTTTACACTTTCAACTGCTGGAGCAGCTGCATTTGGCTTTTCTAATGTAGAACCTTTAGCCCAATCAGTTTCAGTTAATAATTTTGCAAAGTCAGCACGTTTGATTTGTGCATCTGGTGAGAAAGTTGTTGCAGTTGTACCAGTAACTAGATCGTGTGAGAAAAGAATCGTCACGTATTTAGCATACCATTTGTTGGCATCAACATCTTTGAAGTTTGCAGCTGGGCCGTCAGCTTTAAGTTTTAGATCGTAAGCTTCTACAACCATTTTTGCAAATTCGCCACGAGTTAATGTACCAGTTGGATCAAATTTGCCTTGGCCTTTACCGTTGATTAGACCTTTTGCAGAAAGTGCATTAATGAATTCTGCATACCATTTCGTTTGGTCTACATCAGAAAAGTCTGCTGCAGGAGCTTTCTTCGTATCTAATTTAAGAATGTTTGCAATCATTTTTGAAGCTTCAGCACGGTTGATCTTTCCGCCAAGATCAAATGATCCATCAGGACGGCCATCAATGATTTTTGCATTTGCAAGTGCAGATACATAATCAAAATAGAAGTTCCCAGCTGGAACATCCTTGAAATTAGCTGCTGCAAATCCAGCAGTTGGAGCAATCGCAGAAGCAACCATTGCTGCTGTCATTGAAGTAGCTAAGAACTTTTTGTAATTTTTTGATTGTTGAGCCATGTATAGTATCCTCCTAAAATTGTACAATGGAATCTAGTTGACAGACTTTTGTATGTATGACTTTATACTCTAAGTTGGTAACTCTATCAAACTAGTTAATAAAAGTTGCAGAATTTTCTCCTGCTCCCCTTACCTAGGTAAGGGGTTATAAATAAAGTATAGCAGAGAAATTTTCAATAAATAGTACTTTGGTACTTTTTCATTTAATTACCTAATGGACGCTATTTTTAGCTATATAGGGAATGATTGGTAAGTCCCGATAAGAATGTAATTTTATTAAAAATAAAGCATGACAAAATTGCCACACTCACCTTAAGCTCTCCTATACTTTATACTATTCGTTAAATGGGGTTTATTTTATGGGGGTTTTTTTCCTTTAGAAAATGAGGATCTAGAAATGAATTATTGTTGAAGAAGCGCACGTAGACCATCATACCCATAAGTAATGAAACTTGTCATCCTTTGCAATAATATCCTGTTATTACTATAAGTAATGTTAAAATAAAAAAGGAATATTAAGCAATTATTTCTAGGCCATTGGTCGTTTGGAAAGGAATAATTTACATTTTAGGAAGGATAACAATTATGAAAAAATATATAACCATCTTAGTATTAGGTAGTAGTATTTTATTATTGTTTTATACAGTGTTTAAGCTTGTCGGAAATGGATCTTTTAAGTTGGCCTTCGTATCATATGGGTTATTTACGGTCAGCTTTATTTTTTCCATCACTTATTTATTCAAAAAAAAATGGGTTCCAATCACTATTCAACTAATAACACTATTCATAGTGATTGTATTGCCACCATTGATTAGAACGGAAGTCAATTTTTATCTTTATAAAGATGATAGAGAAGAGATCATTAGAATGTTAGCCAATGGGGAAATAAAAAAAGAAGCAGATAGATACGGAAGTAAAGGTTTTTACTGGTATTACACTCCACCACAATATATAGATGCAGTTAAATCCGACACAATAAGAGCAGGAATGCATTCAAAAGATAACTTTTTTGTCTATTTTCAATCAGCTGAACAACCCTTTATGGATTTTGTCGGTTTACAGGAAGGTTTTATTTATTCATCCACAGGTAAATTTCCAACTGCTAAAGAGTTTGATTACTATAGCGATTATAAGAAAATAGATAATCACTGGTATTTCGTATCAACTGATCATGACAGATTTAAGAAATCATGTTTGTTTTTGTGTGAGTAATTAAGTAAAAAAAGAATCATATGATTGGATATTTATATTCTTCCGCTTTTTAAGGTATTTTTATCGGGATAATCGTGCGGAACGAAAATTAGAACCAACCTTATTTCTACAAAATAAGAATCCATTTTGATTAACCTTTTTCAAAATGGATTCTTTTTATTTATCGTAAAATGCTAGCATGTTGGCATTATTGGTTATAAAACTTCGTAGCTACTTCAAAATCACCATCAAATAGAGAATATAAAGCGAAAAATCCTGTTATTCTCCCCATTCATTTATAATCATAGCTCATAAATCAATCGATATCAGAATTCAGTGATAAGGTTTGAAACTTGATATTTCTATATTTTTCAAGAGCCATAAACATCTGGTTTTTTATCTAAGGGTATAAATTTTACAATTCATACATATATTTACTAATTAACTCTATTTAATAATAATTAAACATGATATAAAAGACTTATTACTAAACTACTAAAAGGAGTGTTAGAAGAATCCATGCTTAAGAGAATTTTAATATTATTGGTTATACTTATATTTTCATTGAGTTCAAGTTTGAATGTGCATTTGGCAAAAGCGGCAGATTTGCAATTCCAACAAGAGATCAATAAAGAACTAGCAGCTTATATTAAAGGACAAAAAGGAGTCATAACCGTTCATTATGTGGACTTAACTACAAACGAAAGCTATTCATACAATGGGAACAATGCCGCATCTGCTGCCAGTACGTTAAAGTTACCCCAAGCCCTGTATATTATGGAGTTAGCGGATTTGGGGTAAATTAACTTAGATGAGCAGCTCACCTATCGATCCCATCACCACTATGGCGGAAGCGGGATTATTCAAAATGAAAAGGTTGGGAGCAAGTATACCATCCGGGAACTGGTAAAGAGATCCATGATTTATAGTGATAACATTGCATTTATCATGTTGATGGAAAAGGTCGGAAAAGGGAATTTAATTAATTACATGAAAAAGCTTGGTGGGACCTACACATATCCGCAAGGCAAAAGCATCACATCTGCGAAAGATTTAACTCTTTATGCGGCTAAGCTTTATGCATTCTCCCAGAAGAGTGCAAATGGAAAAGAGTTAGTAAAGTACTTAAAAAGTACCATTTACAGCACGACGATCCCCGCTGGAATAAAAGGTGTTGAAGTTGCCCATAAAGTCGGCATGATTCCGATGAATTTAATTTATAATGATATTGCTATTGTGTATGATGAAAACCCATATGTGCTAGCAGTAACAACAAAGAATCTGGAATATAATCATTCCCAGACAGTAATTGCAAATATCGCCTCAATTACTCACAAACATCACATAAAAAAGTATGAAAACAATATAACGATTACGACTAAAATCAAAAGTAAGGATAGTGACCAAATAATCGTTTTTAATCAAAAATCTAAATTAGTAGATGGGAGATTGCTAGTCCCACTGAGACAGACCTTTGAAGCTTTAGGTGTCAAAGTAGATTGGAATCAAAATAATAAAACAGTGACCGCTTCAAAGGGCGGAACAACCGTCTCTATTCCTATTTATGCAAAACAAGTCCAAGTGAATAACAGACCTACTCTAATGGATGTAGAAGCACAAATTGTTAATGGAAATGTACTCATTCCTCTACGGTTTGTAAGTGAGGTCTTCAATGCTGAAATAATGTGGGATAATAAAAATAAGACAGTTAGTATTTTAAAATAGTACCTTGGGGAAAAAACTATAAATCTTTCGGCAACGGCTTGATAGTTTTAAAATAAAACATTTATTACAGGGAAGAGAGGACTTGAAATATATTCCTTTCTTCCCTATAAATCGTTCATCAAAATTCAGTGAAGTGATCAAGATTAAAAGAGCTAAAGGCATGGAAGAGGACCCTTCCTTTGTAAGGGGAATTTCATTTCTTAGTTTTTGCAATAAATAGTCATGAAGTAGATTAGTGTAGACAAATAGATGCATAAATCTTCTCGGGGATCATTATTTCGTTGTAAAAGAAGACGGATTAATACGCGCTTGAATCGATAACGCTTCATATCATCATTCTTTGCCTCTTTCACATAGTTAGCGGCTAATATATCGATGGCAAAGGGAATACTAGAATTAAGCAAGCCCTTTTCATTTTGATCGATATTTTTATACAGATAATATTCATATTTTATGATTGTTTCATAGGATTAATGAATATACATATTAGGCGCCGGAATTTTTTAGAGGAATCAGTTAATAATCAGATGGCAACAATATCTTTGTTATTTTTATCAAAAATTCGATAATAATAATAAAACATTCTCTTTGAAAACGAGGATTTCTCTCACCTTGAATTTCTATATGAATGAGAAACCAATAATGAAAATTCTCCTACACTTTAGTATTTTACCCTAATGAGGGTCAGGCTCCAAGATTTCTGCTTTTCTTTTCAATTCTAAAATACCAAAAAGAAAAGCCCCGCAGAGATTCCTCTCCACAGAGCTTTCCAAGTAAGACATTATGTCTATCAATCTCTCATAGTGTTTAGAACACCATCATAAAAGATTACTTAGCTACGTCGACTTTAACAGAAGCTTTTTGTTTATTATTAGCTTTGTCTAATACATCAGCAGTTGTTCCACCTGCAGCAGGTACTTTTGTTTCAACTGATAATGATTTAGTTAAATCAAGAGTTGTAGTAGAAGTTGCTGCAACATATGCTGTTAGACTTACAGTAAATGTATCATTAGTAGCTACTCCATTTGCATCAGCGTCAGCAACACTAAATGTTAAGCCTTTATATGTGAATGTTGAACCAGTTAGTACAACATCATTAGTACCATCTACAGTATAACCAGTAGCAGTCTTCTTAACAGTTACAGTCTCATTAGCTGTTCCAGTAAATGTACCTAGAACTGTTACGTTACCAGTTCCTGTATTTGTTCCTTTAGTTAAATTAGTAGCTGTTGCAAATGTTGAAGCTGCAGCACCTGCTGAATCAGCACCTTTAGTAACTACAATTTTAATTTTAGCAGGGAATCCAGATACACTAGTAGCAACTAATTCAGCATCTGCAAGAGTTACAGCAGATGATCCTTGATAAATAGTAAACTCATCACCTACGAAAGCACCATTTAAAGTAACCATATCTTCATTATATGTTAATTCAATAGTTTTATTGTCTAACACTTTAGCGCTTTTTAGTTCTGGTTTAATATTATCAGTAACTGAAACAGTTGTTGTAAATGGCTTGTTTGTTTTTCCAGTTAAAGTTTGAACACCATTAACTGTGAAAATTGCAGCTCCATCTGTTGCATTCATTGTTCCATCTGGTACTGTGATTGTAGCAATTGTTTGTGCTTTATCAGTAGCAGTTGGAGAACCTTCTGCATTTAAAGTAATAGTTGTACCAGAAGGTAATGAGCTTCCGTTAATTGTGTAACGAGAAGGATCTGTTGCAGAACCTGTTACAGCTCCACCTTTTACTGCTTCTGGGAATTTAACAGTGATCACGTTAGTAGTAGTTGTTGATGCGCTAGTAACTGTGTAATCACCTGAAGTCTGACTTGATCCAAAATCAACAACTGCAGAATATGCTTTTGATTCATTTTCAGCAATAGAAGAATCTTTTACAAATCCTGTAGTAAGTGTAAATGAGTACTTTCCTGTAACTTCTTTCTCAGTACCGCTAGTGATAGCAAATGTAGCCTTTTTAGCTCCCTCAGCAACGTTAGCATTACCAATAGTTCCAAATACTGATGCTGAAGTTACAACAACACCATTTTCATTTACAACGTTAGCTGGGAACGCTAATGAAGCATTAGCTTTTACACCTTCACTAAAGTTCACTACAAGAGCTGTTACTTTACCAGCTGAATTCTTTTTATAAGTAATACCTGTTACTTCAGGCGCAACAGTGTCTTTTGTTAGAGTTGCAGATTTAGAAATTCCTACCAATTTATTCCCTAAGTAGTCTTCAATAGCATCATTAACAAATAATACTGTTACATTATGAGATGTTTTAGAAGATGAGAATAAACCAGCTGCGGAATTTGCTCCTGTTTTTTGTAATTGAACAACAAATTGAGTTTCTGAATCCCCATCAAGTTGTGTTACACTACCAACTGTTACATCCTCATAAACATCACTTTTTACCTTAATATTAGCTTTTAAGTTTGCTAATGCTGCAGCATCATTCTTCATATCTTTACTGAATGTAACTAATAGAGCATTATCTCCATGTGCTACAACAGATTGAACAACTGGAGCTACAGCATCTTTTGTTACTGTAAACTCTTTTGTTGCTACTGAATTAACGTTACCTGACTTATCAGTTAGGTTAATTGCTTCAATTTTATATGTTTTTCCAGTTTCTAAATTGCTAGCAGCAGTTAGAGTAAGAGTAGTTCCAGCCGGATTTAATACAGCATTACTTACACTTACACCATTGATTTTGTATGCTGCACCAGTTTGAACTGGTTCAGAGAACTTAACTTCAACTTCTTTTGTTGAATCATCTTTTGTAACAGCTTTTACACTTGAAATTTCAGCATTTACTTTATCTTCTACTGTAATTACTTGAGTAAATACAGGGAATTTTGTATCAACAGTACCATCAATAATTACGTTTTGAACAGTTACAGCAACTTTGTATGCAGCTTTATTATCAAAAGCATTATTTAAAGTTAGGCGAACTGATTTCTTATCATCTAAAAGAGTGGCAGTAGATACTGTTTTACCATCAGATAGAGCATAATTACTTTCTGTTTGAGCTGAAGTTTTATCAACCTCAGTACTGAATTTAACTAATAATTGTCCTCCGTTAATTGCACTTACACTAACAACACTAGGTGCAACATTCTTAACAGGAACTTCCTTACGTACTTCTTCAACTTCCGCACGGTGTACAAACACTGGAGTTTGTGCACGAGTTACAGTTCGTTTGGTGAGAATTTGCCTGCAGCAACTCCTTCAACAACTCCAAGGCTAGCTAAGATGTTTACGAACTCAGCGCCCCATCCGTTGTTGTCAGTGAAAGACACGTCAGCATTTTCGTTAAGTTTTAAACCGTAAGCTGTAACAACCATTTTCGCCATTTCTTGACGAGTGATTTTAGCGTTTGGCTTGAAAGTATCTTTGTCGTAACCGTTAATTACGCCTTCTTTTTGAGTTTGAAGAGCAGCGATGTATTTAGAAGCCCAGTGGTCAGCTGCATCTTTGAAGCTAGCCTTTGCTTCGTCATCGATTTTAAGACCTAGAGTGATAGAAAGGATCTTAGCAGCTTCACCACGAGTGATGTCTGATTTAAGATCGAAAGTCCCACCTGGACGGCCATCGATCGCACCTTTACCTACTAAATAGTCGATTGATGCTTTTGCCCAGTGATCAGCTGGAACGTCTTTGAAACTTTTTGCTTCAGCTGCGAAACCAGCTGTTGGTGCAACTGCAGATGCTACCATTGCAGCTGTTAATGATGTTGCTAAAAACTTACGGTGCTTTGAAGATTGGTTAGCCATAAGTCAATATTCCTCCCTAAATATAATTAACTATTTTTATTTACTAGCTTGGATGTCTACTAGAATAAGTATCTAATATGTTTAGCCTTACTCGTTTGTATGTATATAATCAAAAGCTAGTTTAGTTACAGAAATTAAATTTACAATACAAGACCTAGTATAAGTGACATATTCTGGTGCGTCAACTTTTTTGTGTAAACATAACTAAAATTCTTGTAAAATATGATTTAATTCCCTTCCGAATCTAATTTTACCTCAATTTCATGTTTTTTCAACAGGAAACAATTGTAATTATATCGTAATTACATTGTAATGCAGGCTGTAATTTACGACTTTTTTGTCTACTATCCGTATTATTTCGGCTTTTTTAACTCAAACCTTAGTATTCTATGTTAAATATGCGGAAATATTACTATGTTCCACTAATTAGAGATCATTTTGTTACACAGTTGTAAAATAAGTTTTGTAGAAATCATGTTACAATAAATTTAGAAAATTTGGTCGAATTATAGCAACTGGAGGAGAATGATGAAGAAAAAGATCGTTTGCACATTTATTGCTCTTTGCGCGCTGCTTAGTTTCGCTGTTCCGAATGGACAAGCTCAAGAAAACACACGAGCCAGTCTCGTTAAAATATCACAAGACTATTTAAAGACACCATATAAATACGGTGGAACAACATCAGCTGGATTTGATTGCTCTGGATTCGTCCTTTTCATATTTAAAAAGTTTGATATTTCCTTGCCACGCAGATCAGCTGATCAGGCAACTGCGGGTAAAGCAGTTAAAAAAGAAGATTTACAACCTGGTGATATCGTCTACTTCAAAAACACACCCAAATCAAACGTGTCTCATTCAGGTATATATATAGGAAGCAACAAGTTCATTTCATCTACTACCTCACATGGAATTCGCATCGATTCATTAAATGATCCATACTATTGGGGCAAGCGCTATGCGGGTGCAAGAAGAGTGCTGAGTGAATAATACATAAAAAGAAAGAAGCGCATACCGTCTATGCGCTTCTTTCTTTTTATGTCAAATTAGTTGTCAGCAGAACTTGTCCTTGATGTACGGAATAATTACCAGCACCAGTAAAATGAAACCGACAACATTTATCATTTAACCATTTTTTATTTAAAGCTCTCATCTAAAGCTCGAGCCAGCAATACAGAAAAATCCGCACGTGTAATGTTTATTGTCGGCTTATATGTTCCATCCGGATAACCTGTCGTTATTCTTTCCGCTTTGAGCGAGTTGACTGCAGGAGAGTAATATTTAGCTGCCTCTACATCCGTAAACGCACTTTCTAACCCAGGGTCATAGCCAAATGCTTTTTGTAACATAACCGCTACATCTCCGCGAATAATCGCTGCTTTCGGTTTAAATGTACCATCTGGAAAGCCCGTAACAATCTGAGCGTCGGCTGCATTGCGGATATAGCCTGAAGCGAAATTTCCCTTCGGTACATCCGAAAAGCTCGTTGGCTGAATCTCCCCCGCCATCCCTAATGCCTTACCGATCATCGTAATGGCTTCCGCACGTGTAACCGCTGCATTCGGATAAAACCTTCCATCCGGGTAGCCTGTAATGATTTCGTGTTCTAATAAGTATGCAATTTCTTCTTTATAATAAGCCGTTTTGGCTATATCGGGAAATGTAACTTCAGACTTTTCGAGCGTATCAAGCGCCTGAACTAATCCATAGCCGTACAAATTGTCTCTCCCAGGCTCCCCCAAATCTAGAGCAGATTGCTGCATAAGCAAGCGAATGTTGTGATTACTTAAAGTCGGATAGGCTTCCTTATATAAAGCAGCAACTCCTGTTACAAAGGGAGCAGCCATAGACGTCCCGCTCATATAGGCATATTCTCTAAACACGCCATCCACGTATCCATTATATGTGCTGTACACTCTCATACCTGGAGCAACAAATTCTAACCCTTTCCCAAAGTAAGAAAAAGCGGTTAATTCATTATTATCGCCGATGGCTCCAACAGCAATGACTTCCGGATAGCGGGCAGGGAATAACACATCTGTGCCTACCGTCAGCGGCTGCACCGAATTCCCCGACGCAGCAACAAGAATCATTCCGCTGTTGTAAGCCTTTCTAATCGCTTCATTTAATAAAAGTGAACCTTCAGGAGCTGTAAAGCTTAAATTCACAATATCCATTCTATGCTGAATAGCCCACTCAATTCCTGCTATAACATCGGATTGATTACCTTCACCATATGAATTCAATGTCTTGATTGCATATATTTCAGCATCAGGGGCCAGTCCGACTGACCCAATTTCGTTATCAAGGGCAGCGATAATTCCAGCAACATGTGTCCCATGCCCCTCATCATCGTTGTAGAAAGGTGAACTCTCGACAAAGGATACGCCCCCAGCTACCTTTAAGTCCGGATGACTGGTGCTGACCCCCGTATCAATAATGCCGATTTTGACTCCCTTCCCCGTCAATCCTAGAGATTTGGATTTCTGAGCCTGAACTTTTTCATAGCTCCAATCGACGATTTGACCATTTGTTTGAACCTTGGAGTCGTCTTCTACTCTCTTAATCTTATTTTCAGCTAATAGCGCTTGTTTTTGCGAGTCTGCGATTGTCATAGACACAGCCGATAAGTTAGCAAATACATAATGCACATCTAAGGCATATTTTTCAACAATCTGCTGATCGACTTGTTCATTGAAGGTAACAATGACTCTTTCTGTTAACTCCTCTCCGTCTACTTTGAAAGGGAAAAGGAATAAGAAAAGGACGAAGGCAATTAAAGTATGTTTCTTCATAAAATAAAATCCTTTCCATATATTAAGAAAAACGGACAGATGCCCGTTTTTACTTTTCTTTCCAATTATAGTAATCTAGTATCCCTAGAGAAATAGCCTCTGCTGCTAAATTTCGATATTGATCTGAACCTAGCTTTTTCGCTTCAGCTGCATTCGAGATAAATCCAGTTTCAATAAGAACAGAAGGTAGTGGATTTTGGTATATCACGTAGAAATTAGCATTTTTCACGCCTCGGTTTGCTGTGCCAAGTGCTTGATACAGTCTGTTCTGGATAAAAGTAGCAAGCTGCTTACTCTGTTCCGCACGGCTTACGGCTGCAGTACTGAAGTAAGTTTCCGTTCCACTCGGCGAGCTGCTTGTATTGCTATTGACATGGATACTTACGAATGTGTCTGCATTTGCTCTTGTCGCTACATTCACACGTTCATCTAATGTTAAATATGTATCGTCTTTACGTGTCATGACCACTTGAACGCCTTTTTGCTCCAAAATTTTCTGCACCTTTAAAGCGATAGATAAAGTTATTTCTTTCTCCTGTAACCCATTTCCCATTGCACCAGGATCTTTGCCGCCATGGCCCGCATCAATGGCAATGACTCTTTTTGCGGCTTGGCTTGGGTCTTTTAAATAAGCTCTATGAACAAATCCTGTCAGATTTCCATAGCTCATATATACCCAATCACCACTGGCATAGTAGATTGTTAGAGTTGTGCCTAATGGAAGGGCTCCTAATACAGCGTAATCTGTGCCAGGGCCGCTTCGGACATTCAAGCTATCTGCTGTTACCACTCGTTTTCCACTCGGTGTTAAGTTAGAAGAAACCCGGAAAGCTGGGTCAATTGCTCTAGCAATTAGTAGTGAGAACTCTTCACGAGTAATCGCATTATTCGGCTTAAATGTGCCATCTGGATAACCATTGGCAATTCCTTCTGTTACAATCCGATCAATAGCTTGCTGTAACGATCCACTTGTCGGAATGTCTGAGAAAAAGGTATTGCTCGTTTCCGTTAATTGAAATGCCTTTTCCAGCCATAGAGCCATTTCTCCCCTAGTCATCTTATCCTTCGGTCTGAAGTTGGCTTCTGCAGAAAGAATTCCTCTTTCAACAGCGGATTGAATATAACCTGATGCATAGGAATCAACTTTTACATCCTTGAATGAAGTTGCGCGCTTTTCGCCATTTAATTTAATTGCCCTGCCCACCATCGTGATGGCCTCGTCTCTTGTCACGTTGGCCTTTGGCTTGAAGGTGCCATCAGGGTAACCGGTAATAATTTGGCGATCGACTAAATAATAGATTTCCGATGAATATTTATCAGGGACATCCTTAAATGTTGCTGCAAGCCCTTTACCGCCCATCGAAATGACCATAATACACACGGCGACTAGAATACAAACTTGATAACGTACTTTTTTAAACATTGTTGCCCTGATTCCCCCTGCAATCTATTAGTGTGTGTTCAAAAAGGAGGACAAAAAGAGCCGAGAAGTTCAAGAAAGCGAAGTCTTCGAGCACCGGAACGTATGGTTTTAATACGTAAAGTGCGGAGAAGCAAGCTGACTTCAAAAGGCGGAAGTGCCTTGGAAAGGAACATCAACTAAAGACCGCCACGTCCTGTGGCGAACGTCGATGTCGGCACATCCTGTGCAAGTCCGACAAGCATAAGACGGCTTACGTAGTGGCTCGATCTTTAGCCACGAAGTAAGATGGCTTATGACGTCGGGGCTAGGCACTGGAGCTAGATTAGCAGAAATTCGAAAGCTATTTTTCCCGGACTTTTTGAACATCCTCTTTTAGTATATTCTGTCATATTGTATCACATTTTGCGGAGGAATTTGGCGGGATTTTAAAAATCTAACTATATTCATAGAAAAAGGAAGAATCACTCAGATTCTTCCTTCAATAATCATCCTATTGTATTTGGACTATTAATTTGTATGGCTCAATTGATGTTTGGTTGTATGCTTCTTTTAGCTTAATCCAATATTCGCCTTTGTTGAGGTTCATATGAAGGACTTCGGCATCTCCTTCCGGATAGTAATCTGCTTTCTTTAGGAGCTTGCCATTTTGATAGATTTCAATTTGCCCGTCAATTTCTTTCGGAACTTCTAGTGTAATTGAAGCCTTGCCGTTCTTCGGCATCGTGAATGCATACCAATCTTCATCTCCGTAGTCGACAGGATTGAAATATCCTTTTACTGCAAATTTCGTATTCGACTCCTTGGTCATTTTCATCGGCTTAATCTTATTCAGACTGACACCTGTATTATACGGATCTTCATCCTTAGATACGATCGGCTGAACTGTGAGTTCATATGGTCGTAGTGAAAAATTCGTATTACTTTGGAAGAAGCCTGAGACAGCTATGAAGTAATGCGCATCTTTCTTCGCTTTAAAGGAACCAAATGTTTTGCCTAAATAAATCCCTTTTTGAAAGTATTGAGCAGTTTCCATTTCTTCCTCATCTAGTTTGCGGTTTTTATTTTTATCCTCGTAGATGACAGCGAAACTATTAAATGGCTGCAGCACACTTTCAGGGTATTGGTCTTTTAGCTGTTTTGTCACTTCAAGCGGATTCACCGACAATCCGTAGACAGCTGATTCCTTCGCTTTAAAATAATAAATATCTGTATCATTGGCCTTGCCGAAATTAGCAGTGATTCTCGTAGTATTAATATCCTTCGCTTCTTCATAAGTATCATTTGGCTCATAGGAGTCTTTCTTAATATCAGCTATTTTCTTTAGCTCAAATTGATATGGGTCCACGCTAATTCCGCTATTATTCCAATAATCTGCTTCTATTCTAATATAATAGGTCTTTCCCTTTTCCAGTGATAAATAGATTTCATCCTTTACCTTCCAAGTCCACCAGTCATGATTATTACCGATATAGGAGAAATATTCATATTCCTCATCCTTCACTTTTTCGGTCATGATTTGCGAAACTTCAACAGCAGGCTTTAAAGCGCCTTTCGATAGATCAAGCTTATATAGTCCATCTGCTTCCGCCACTACTTGATACCAATCCTGATCTCCCTCTACTTGCAAGTAACCGCTAGTAATTCCAGAAGAAACCGGAATGGCGATGGATTTAATCATCTCTGTATAGTTTCGTTCCATTTCCAAATAAGATTGGACCGGATCCATCATTTTTTGCTCGATCGCAAGGCCTGATTGCTCCCCGCCAAGGAAAGCTCCCATCGAGAATTGGTCCTCATCCTCTGGTAAAACAAAGCCCTCTACTCGTAATTCATATGGATCTAGCGATGACTTTGGTTTTTGCTGATTATCTATTAAGCTCGGATCCATAAAAAATTCATAGTAGCCGAAAACAAAGTCTGGCTGATTGGAGATCTGTACGACGTATTCAACATTTGGCTCGGCTGCAAATAATAATGTTTCCCCTTCACTTTTTCCTTTCCGATTCTCATATTTGATCGGAACTAAAGAGTCGGATGGTTGCATGTCAGCCGGGAGCTCGGTAGCGCTCATTTTTTGGTACACCTTGATAGAAGAATCCACACCAGGTAAACCGCCAATGGAAATCTTTACTGTTTGGGGTTCTGTTACCTTCAATGAGTAATAATCTTCATCCTTTTCACCATTTGGAGCAAATAACGTATGGTCTGTTATTTTTGCCGGCAGGGTCGAGATAACGGTCGGATTTGTTATACTTGATTCCTCTTGCGGCACTTTATCTGTTAAAGTGATGCTTAATCCGTAAGTAGATTTCTTGTTTCCAGTGTCATCGTATTGGCCATGAACATCCATCACTCCCAGCGCTAAAACACCGTCTTCCTCAATATGAAGTACCGATCCTTCTGGCAGGCCGTGCCTAACTTCATTTAACTCAAAGCCTTCCTTTTTACTATTCAGCCATTTTCCGACGAGCTTATAATCAAATTGGTCCCCGCCAGATAATTGCAGCTGCAATGTTTGGCCAGCCTTCACTTGAATCTTCACCCAATTTTCCTGCTGTGGCTTCGTCAATTCAGAAGTGATAGTTTTTTTACTCTGAACATCAATGAGCTCTGCTTTCTCGATTGCTTTATCACGGGCAAAATTCCCATTTCTAATGTAATCGGGGATTTTTTTCGGATCAAATTGCAGTGCCTTCACTGGATTCACCAATCCGTAGCCGTACTCGATATCGTATCCCTTCGGACCTAGATCATCTGCCGAATGCTTTAATATATATTCTATCTCCGCCGGCTTTAAAGAAGGATTTTTGGATAATAGTAAGGAAGCAGTTCCTGCGACAATTGGAGAGGCCATCGATGTGCCGCTCATCTTCCTAAAGCTCGATTTCTTTTCAAACTCATAGATTGCGTTATAAATATTTTCACCCGGCGCCACTAAATCAATGGCTGGTCCGTAAGATGAATCGAACGCTCTCTTTTTCTTCTCATCAATATTTCCGACACTTATAACGCCTTCAAAGGAAGCTGGGTAGCTTAGCGTTTCGTCACCGGTATTTCCCGCCGCAGCGACAACGACAATTCCTTGATCGACCGCTTTTTTCACAGCGTCCTTAATTAATTGCGACGGATAAGGGCCGCCTAAGCTTAAATTAATAACCTTCGCTTTCTTTTCAATCGCATGAAGAATTCCTTGGGCGAGGGCATAATCGGATGCCCAGTAGCTGCGATCAAATACATCGATTGGCAAAATTTCCGCATTCGGATTGATCCCGTAACCGCCAATTCCGTTCCCTTTTTCTGAGGCGATGATTCCGGCTACGTGTGTCCCATGAAAGTCTGCCATTCCCGCACTCATCGGGTTCACTGCATTATAGCTCGGCAAAAGCTTCCCCTTTAATTCTGGATGATCCATATCAATTCCTTGGTCGATGACAGCAATTCTCACCTTGTTTTTACCAGCTAAAGAGTGAGCCTTGTCCATATTAAGCATTTGCAAGTAATATTGCTCCGCTGCCTTCGGATCTCCGGAGCCAAGCGTCTTGTAGCGAGCACTTGGATGAATGCTCACAACATGGTCCTGCTTACTTAACGAACGAATAACCGTATCCATTTTCTTCTTGTCCTTCAGCTTCACAACAGCGGTTTTCAAAGAAGGAAAATGATTCATGAGCACAAGGCCCGATCTTTGCAATTCTGACTGACTTAATGGTGTTTTGTACTTGACGACTAAAACCTCATCACTTAATAAAGGCACCTGCTCTTTTTCAGTTTGCCGTTCTAACTGCTTGTTCACAGGGGCAACGACGCTGCCGCTTTTCGTAAATGCTTGTCCCATTGCGGGCTGAGACACACCCATTCCTAAAATAAATGCTGAGCTCAATACGGAAACGACTTTGAAAAATGGTTTTTTCATAGGATATACCTCGTCTTCCATTTTTATCTAACTATCTTATATAAAGATTAAGACTTCCTTTTCTATTAATCAAACAATTTCGAAATACATTTTGTATGGAGTTTTGACAATTTAATGAAGATATTTTGACAAATTAATATGATCCTTAGTCGAATTCATTCGTTTGTATTCATTCTAGCGATTTTGATGTATCGTTCCACTTTCCTTCAAATTAAAAAAATAGTAGAATAGGAATGATCAAATTTTGAGGCAAATTGTCGAAACTGATAGAATGATATAAAGTGAAACTTCAATCAGTATGGTTTTCACTGATTGTTAGTTGAACCGATCGGGCTTTTACGGGCTGTTGACCCACTATTTTTGATTTTTTATTGCTAAATATTCCTGCAGTTAGGGTCTTATAGCCCGTTAATCTGCGAGAAATTATATTTGAGGAGCTAAAATATGCATAATAGACTGCAGAAGATAAAGGTTGAAAGAAAGAAAAAGCGCCGGAAACGCATTGCCCTGTTTATCGTTTTGCCGATTATTGTGCTCGGCTTTGCGACAGCAGCATTTGGCACACATTTATATAGCCAATTCAAAAAATCCGTTGCCGGTTCCTATGAAGAAATTGAAGGAAGAGAAAAATCACCGATAAGAAATGACGCTGTCAAAATTGAAAAGGATCACTTCTCTATGCTCGTGATCGGGGTGGATGACAGCGAAAAAAGAGGATTCGGGGATACGTCACGCTCTGATGCTCTTTTGCTCGTCACGGTGAATCAAAATGATCATACCGCAAAGCTCCTTAGTATTCCGAGGGATTCTTACGTTTATATCCCTGAGGTTGGGTACAATACGAGAATTAATCACGCCCATGCGTTTGGCGGTCCGAAAGCGACAATTGAAACGGTGGAGGAATTATTAGATATTCCGGTTGACTATTATGTACGCGTCAACTTCCATGCTTTCTTAGAAGTGATTGATGCATTAGGCGGCATTGAAGTGGATGTTCCTTTTACCATTACTGAGCAGGATTCCCAAGACCGGGCCGGAGCGATTACTCTTCAACCAGGACTTCAAACATTAAATGGTGAAGAGGCACTAGCCTTTGCCCGAACACGACATATTGACAATGATATTGAACGCGGCAAACGCCAACAGCAAGTCATAAAAGCAGTAATCCAAAAAGCTGCCTCTTTGAAATCCCTATCAAAATTGGATGATCTATTCGAAGCGGTCGGCTCCAATATGAAAACAAATTTAACCTTTAACGAAATCAAGTATTTAGCTGAATTCGGGATTAAAAATCGGATTTCCATTGATAGTTTAACATTAGAAGGAAGCGATTCTTATATGAATGGCGGCGCTTATTATTATCAGTTGGATCAAAAAGCGCTTGAAGAATTAAAAACGGAAATGCAAAATCATTTGGAAGTGAATGATAGTAGGCAGGAAATTGAATAGTACTAATAATTAGCCGTGATGTTAGGATATTGAAAAATGCTCAGAGCTTTTGAACTGCACCCTGTCAAGTAGACAGCGGAAATAATAAAAAAGAATCTAAGCGGCCTTTGTTCTATATTCAATAGGACTAAGGCCGTTTAGTCGTTTTTGATATCTATTATGGTTATAAAAATGTATATATTCATCTATCGCAAAAGATAGTTCCTCGAATGTTTCATACTTACTCAAATAATATTTCTCACATTTGAGCGTACTCCAGAACGATTCCATGGGACTATTGTCTATACATCTACCTACCCGCGACATACTCTGTGTCATCTTTGCGGCATCAATCCTTCGTTTAAATCCATGTGAAGTGTACTGGAAGCCACGGTCACTATGAATAATTGGACGTTCCACAGTCAAAATTGATATCGCTTGTTCAAGTGTTTTGAAGACGAGCTGATTATTATTTGAATGCCCAAGAACATAACTAACAATCGATCCATCATATAAATCCCGAATAGCACTTAAATATGCCTTTTTTGACCGACCATATTTAAATTCTGTAACATCTGTAACCCATTTATTATTCGGCTTTTCAGCTGTGAATTGGCGATTTAACACATTTTCTGCTACATGTTGAGGGGGTGAATGTTTATATTGTTTCTTCTTTACTCGAATGACGGACCGTAGTTTTGAGATTTTCATTAATCGGTATATCCTCTTATGATTGATTTTCTCCTTAAACTTTCGATTCATATGTAATGTCATTTGACGGTAACCAAAGGAACTATCTACTTTTTCATGGAGTGCCTTCATTTCTTTTATAATTTCTTCATTCTGAAGTTCCTTAGTAGATGGTGCACGATTAAGCCACTTATAGTAAGCAGCTCGAGAAATACCAGCGATTTCACAAAGTAAGATAATACTTAGATTTTCTCCCTTATGAAGCTCCTGGATCGCTATATACTTATCTTCGAAACGAATTTGGCTTACTTTCGCCTCCTTTCGATTTCCTCTAACTTTTTTAAGAATAGATTCTCTGCACGTAACCGTTCGTTCTCCCGTTCAAGTCGTTTCATTTTAAGATTGAACTTTTCTTCTGGTGTTAACTCTTGTTCTTCTTTGGTTCTGCCACGTTGATCCTTTAAAGCTCCTTCTCCACCAACTTCATATTTTTTAACCCATTGATAAACCTGATGATAAGAAACCTCATAAGTTTCTGCAGCCAATTGATAGTTTTTATTTTGTTCTAGGCAGTACAATACAATTTCAATTCGTTCGTTTAATGTTGTGTTTCTTCCCTTAGTCATAGAGCCACTTTTACCTTTCCCCGTATCCTTTAATTCTCTATGACTATTATACTCTTTTATCCACTTTCTCAAGGAAGAATCACTAGCTATATCGTATTTTCTTATAATCTCTCTTAATGAGTACTCCCCAGATATGTAGTCATGTACAGCCGCTATTTTTAATTCTTTAGAATAAGATTTCCATTTTTCGGATTCCCTCAGACCATCTACACCAAAAGTTTCATACTTATGTTGCCAGGACCTAATAGTTGACCAATCAACGTTATACATTGAGGCTAGATGATTGACTGAATAATTATCTTCATTAAGAAGTTTTAAAATAGCTATTTTTTCATCTTTGGAAAATGAACTCCTAGACACAAAAAATCCCCCTAAGATAAACATGTTATATTTTTTAACCTGTCTACCTTAAGGGGAGCATATCATTTTGTGCTCTGAGCATTTTTTTGGCTTGATTTACTTTTAAGGAATAGAATTGGGGTACATACCGCGGGCAGCTTCCTTTTTTAACCTTAGTAAGACTTTTACTCCAAAAAAAGTGTCCGTCATTACAACAATGACGGACACTTCGACTACTAATTTTCAGATTTTAGACCTTACGCATTTTCACGAGCGAAAATACTCAATAGACCGCTCCGCCGTTTCCATTGCGCTTCTTTGCAGTGGTTCGACTTTTTCCTTCAGCTTCTCAACAGCTAATGGCTCATCACGGAGGACTTGCTGAATGCAGTCATAAAGAAAGGCGGCATTCCAAGTATCCTCGTTGACATGCCCAGCCACCTGCTGGCTGCAAATATCCGCAAATGCGTCGATTTTCGGATCATAAGAGAGCGCCACAAAAGGTGTGTGCATAATCGATGAGAAGATTAGAGCATGAAGCCTCATGCCAACGAGCAAATTCGATTGGCCGATGATCGCAATTTTCTCCTCGATTGAATGGTCAAAAGGTGAGATATAGGCTTTACCCGACATGAGGGAAGCGACTTCTCCTGATGTCTTGTCATCATGCTCCCCATGCATCGGTACAAAGACAACATCCATCCCGTCTTCTATTGCCCTATCTAGAGTTTCTGCGATTTTCTTTTTAAAATCAACAGAGCTTGGCCAATCACGAACTGAAACCGTCAGAACTCGTCCTTGAAAATTTTGCTCTTCCCACCATTTGTTCGCACGACTAGAAATGCGCAAACCAAGAACAGGATCAGGAACGATATCCATCGAATTCTTCAAACCTATCTCTTCAAGAAGCTTTTTTGATGCTTCATCCCGAATTGTTATCTGTGTTTTTTTCAAAACATGCTTCACAATTTTTTTATTATAAGATTTGTGAATTGGGCCCATTCCTTGCGCATAGATGAACACTTTTTTTCCAACCATTTGGGCCAGCTTCATGATCCCCGTATAGTATGGGATTGACTTAAATCCAGTCTCATCCTGCAAAAGGCTTCCGCCGCCGCTAATGAGGCCGTCGGAATTTTTCAGAGCGGCAAGCACTTCTCCCAACTTCCAGCGATTCACCGCTTGAACTCCGTATGTGGCTTTTGTCTGTTCCGGGTTATTCGAAAGAACAGTGATTTCGACCCCCGGTTCAGCAGCCTTCAATGCTTGGATGATCGAAAACAATATCGCTTCATCGCCGACATTATCAAAACCGTAATAGCCTGACATGACAATTCTCACGCGAACCACCTCGGCTTAATTTTATTCATAAAGAGCGCGTGGCCTTTTTTGTATACAAGAATGAATATCCAGCCAATGATTAGACCAAGGATTAAACTATACACCGTTCGCAAAATCGAAACATATAACGGAATATGCAAATGTGTAAACGTATTGACGATCGATAAATAGCCGATAACTCCAGGAATTAGTAAATAGAAGCCAAGCTTTTTATAGTATGGGATGACATACAGGGCAAGGACGAAAAATGGCAAGCCAATGAGAAATTCCTTCGTTCTTGGTCGTACGTACATAGCTTCCTCGAGCTTTTGTCTTAGAACTAATTCAATATCTGAGACAGAACCTGCATTGCCTGTTCGGCTAATATAATAGAGGCCAATGACCCCAATGACAGCAATAAAGGCTAAATGCCAATACTCAACTCTTGTTGTTAACAGCCCCTTTATTTGCGTACGAATCGCATATAGGAACATGAACAGAATCGGGAATACGTAAATGAGCTTCACACCTCTGAATGCTTCTACTTTCACGAGGTATTCATTGCCATTTAATAGCGCCACGACAATGGCTATGCCCATCGCACTTATGAGCGCTGCCCTTATATAAGCGACAATAATATGCTTCATGCCCTTATTTTCCGAAACTGGTAAAATCGCAAAAACAGGGGCAATAATCGCTACTAAAAGAGCCGTTCCTTGAACGAGCAGCGTTTTATGCAATACGGCATATCCGAGAGCAAGTGCGAGCATGCCGACAAAGGCCAGCAGGAATAGTATGCGGTTGCCAAAAACACTTAGTGCTGCTAATGAAACGAAGAAAATCGCGGCAGCGAATGCTGCGACATAACTCCATGCTGGAATCGTAATTTTATTAAACATTTCAGCTTTCCCAGGATGGAAGATGGATGGCATGTCATGATGAACATCCGTGATAAAGCCCTCCATATTAATAAGCGAATTTTCTCCGCCAATATTATGTTCCATTCTTAGGAAGATTGCGCGAATATTTCTTTCCTTCACAGCGCGGATGGCACGATCAATTCCCTCTTGAGGGCTGTCCACCCGATTCAAATCTAAGCTATGCAAACGGATCACATTCATGTCCATTTGATTAGCCAATGTGAAAAAGCCTTTTTGATCGGCAAACTCAATGCCATAAACAGCAATATTTTTCTCTTTAAACTGGTTAGCATAAGCCTTGATTTCCTGAGGATTTGGGGATCCCGCCACCTCTTGTCCAAGGAATAAAACGCGGTTACTCTCCTCATCCGTCAATTCAGCTAATTGTTTAAAAATAAGATCATCTTTTAGTTCACCCATGTTCGGCATTCTAAAGATTACGGAAAGACCGGCTTGTTTAATTTGGCTAACGGTTTCAGGCAAATAGCCTAAAGGATTTTCCTCAGTTTTCTTCGCGATTCCTGGAATAAAGAGGAACTCCTTGTTTTGAATGTGAACCGCCTTCACATCCGTATCAGGAAAATGATCGGCAAGCTCCTTTGTCAATTCATTTTCTTTATTAATAAAGACATAAAGTCCCTCTGTTGCATCAAAATGATCAAGGTTATTATCAAATACAGCAATTTCCTTCATTCTTTCGGATGTGATGGCTGTCACATAGCCGCTTTTCTCTAAGCTGTTTAAAGTTTCAGGTTCAATACTTACGGCCTGCAAACCTGCTTGCTTTAGACGCTTGAGAATCTTCTCAACAGGAAGATCTGTGCCGTGTAAAGACGTGTCTTCAATATCTCCGTATGGGATAATCATTTCATAGGCATTATTTTTCCATTCCGCCTGATAGCGCTGGGCGATCCCCGGAATAGCCAATAATAGCGAGGCAATTAAAAGTCCCCATAAAAACTTTTTCAACTTTTTTCCCCCTTTCCCGAGGTTGTTCTTATTTACTGCATCTGCAGGTTGATTAGTGGATGATCTAAATAACTTTGACACGACCGGCAGCCCTTTAAGCTCCGCTATGCTGAAGCCTTTTGTCAAAATTAACATGATGAAATAAATGGCTGCTCCGATGGCGATGGCCGCCACTGTGTAAAGCAATGCTGTTTTTCTGCCCCATTGGTCGATATGAAAATACATCGTCGGCAAACCGATGGCCAGTCCCATAACAGCCGAGGACAGAACGATGGAAGTGACCTTTCTTCCCCAAAAAGCGAAAGGAATGGTTTTCCAAATAAAATAAGTATTCACGATAAAAATAAGGATATACACAAATAATGTCGAATAAGCTGCGCCAACTAATCCGAAAAATTTAACAAGGACAATATTGGTCACAATTTTGACGAGCACGCCGCCAACGATAATGTAGGCGCCCTGCTTCGCTAAATTCATCCCTTGCAGAACTCCAGTCCCTAAAATGGATAAGGAGGTAAATACGGAGCTAAGTCCAATAATGCCAAGGACATCACTGCCTTTAAGGTCGGTAAAAAGAGCCAAATTAATAGGAAGTGTCAAGGCAAACAGGCCAAACGCAGCCGGCCACGAAACAAGATGTGTCAGAAAATGTGTGCGCTCAACAATATCTCTTGCTTTCTTCTGTTTTTGCTCAGCAAGAGTCTTTGTAATTAACGGAATTAATGGCAAAACAATCGATGAAGAAAACACCGTCGCAATTTGGACGAGCGATAATCCTCTTCCATAAATCCCATATAAATAAGTAATTTCATTCGCCTTTTCCCCGGCATTTTTTAAACTCGATGGGATCGTGACGGAGTCAACGAAATTTAACAGAGCCATCGTAATAGCTCCGATGCAGATCGGTAAAGAAATATATAAAATATCTTTGCTCATCCCTTTGAAGTCGCGGAACGTGTAACGTTCTTTTATCCGTTTTGGCTTCAAAGGTGAGCGGTGAAATAGCCACTGCAAGTAAACAGCTGAAAGGAAAGCCCCAACAAAGGAACCAATCATGATCCCCCCTGCGATGACTTCATTGGAACGATTTTGCTGCACGAGAATATAGGCCGATAGCAAAATGATCCCTACTCTGATCAGCTGTTCAAGCACCTGCGAAACCGCAGTCGGACTCATATTTTGAAATCCTTGGAAATATCCTCTGTAAACAGCCATATAAGGTGCAATCAGCAAGGTGGCTGCCACGACAATTAGAGCTAGCCTCGTACTCTGCCCGCCGAGAACTTCTGCTATTTGGTGAGAGAATCCAAATATTAATGAAAAACTCGTAATCCCAAATAAGATCGCAAGAATCGTAGCAGTACGGTAAATTTTCCAAATCCGATTGTCATCCTTATGAGCGGCAGCCTCAGAAATCAGCTGGGAAATCGCAATCGGAATCCCTGCAACCGATAGAATTAACGCCACCATGTATACAGGATAAACGAGCGTGAAAATTCCAAGGACCTCGTCCCCCGCTATATTTTGAAGCGGAATCCGGAAGATGCTCCCAAGAATTTTCGACGCTAATGTGGCAATGGATAAAATAAGGGTGCTTTTGACAAATGTATTATTCATTATTTTTTCATTGCTTTCTCTTTAAGTATTCTGATCGCAAATCTTGGCAATGCAAGCATGCGTCCGAAACGACTCGGCTGCTTAAGGAGACGGTAGAACCACTCTAAGTTCGCCTTCTGCCAAATTTCTGGTGCTCTTTGAACCGTTCCCGCAATAACATCAAAGCTTCCACCGACACCGATAAAAATCCCTTTATCGAATTGAGGGAGATTTTCCGCAACCCATTTTTCCTGTCGAGGTACACCTAATGCAACGAAAATCAGATCTGGTTTAGTTTCTTGGATTTCCTTTTGGATGTCATTACTTTCCCAATCGAAAAAGCCATTATGTGAGCCGACAATTTGTACCCGTGGATAGGTTTTATGTATGTTGGCCACCGCTTTTTCAAGCGTTTCCTGCTGGGCACCAAGCAAATAGATTTTGAGCTCCTGTTCATTGCCCATCTTAAGCAATTCAATCATTGTATCATAGCCAGTTACTCGCCCAGGCAACGGCTGTCCCAATAGGCCTGCCGCTTTCACAACGCCAATGCCATCAGCAGTAATATAGGTAGCTTTGCGGATTAGCTCCATATAATCTGGCTCCTCCACCGCTTTCATCACAATCTCCGGATTAGCCGTCACGACGAACGTCTTTTCATTCTTTTGGATATGGCTATTCAGCTGCTGTACAAACTGAGATTGATTCATATTTATAAAAGGAACACCTAAAATGTCCACAAACTTTAAAGTCATAATTTTACTCCTATTCACGAAAAAGTTTCTTTTCTAATATACCATAAACCGACATAAAGTTTCACTCTTCAACAAGGGAATAGAGAGGCTTTTTGCTTTGGACGAGAAATGGAAGTAGAGTGCTTTTACCGTGGACTACCTTTTTCACTTTTACGGGTAATGAAACTCTAAAAAACACCTACACAACAAAAAAGAAGTAACACTTTTATATGTGCTACTTCTTTTTTTACAAGGAATCGTTATTTATTTTGCTAGAGGCATTTCCTTCACATACTCGCCAAGGGAGCCGTTTCCGTACACATGGCCCACTCGATTATTGATATCGTCTGAAATGATCTGATACCACATCGCTCCATCCTTTTGGGCCTTTTCTGTGTAGATAAATGGAATGCCGACAGTTTTTAATTCGTAAACCACCGGATTGCTTGTGCCATAGCCAGAGCGAACTTTCAATGATTCAACAGCGTTATTCGCTAACGGATATAGATTATTCTCTTTGCCGCCTAGGAAGCGATCCGCACGGTACATATGCCCAGCAATTCTTTCACCCCAATATGGATCAGAAGCATATTTCACGTTCATGCCGAAACTTTTATTCCCAACAACTGCTCCATTATAATACGCACCCTTTGGTGATTGGTAAGAACTTGAGACATACTTCGCGGCGGCCTCAATGGATTCAGCGAAGGAAGGGTAAGTTGCAGCACTATTATATGGATCAGAATCATAAGCCTTCATACCATATAGATTTTTCTTATCTTGAGCAATCGCGCTCGTTCCCCACGCACTTTCATGAATCGCGTGCGCCATTAAATAAAGTGCGTTCACTTCATATTTGGCTTCCATCTCTTTAAAGACTACGCCCGTTCCAGCTAATGGACTGTCAGGGAAATTCTTTTTGTAAGCGTCTGGATATTGCTCCGTTAAAAAGCGGTCAAGATCCTCTGCTGTATAAGGTGTTTTCGTGTGAAGCGGGAGGTTTATGAAATACGTATAGGCTTCTCCTGCCTTCGTCCCGCTTTCATTGTAATAATTCACGCCATCCCAGCTATAATATTTTGCACCAGCTGTCATGAATGAAGGAGCTTTGCCAATTAATGTTTCTGTAGATGCCTTTGTAAGTGGATTATATACAACATGGACTAATTCTCCACCTACCTGCTTATAATAGGAGCGTCCAGTAACGAGCGAGCTCGGGATTAAATTCACTTCATCAGGGGCAACATAACCTTCCGTATTCGCGATTAATACCTTTACAGACTTCTCAGTTGCATCATAGTACTTTAACTCCGTACCAGTTGCCACATACGTTCTGCTCACTCCTGATAAATCCGGTTTATCATAGATAACTGCCATCTTATTGGCTACTGCCAGTCCACTTTTAATATAAGCAATTGCATTTCCTCTTAAAACAACCTGGTTATCTACTACACTACTTTTCGCTTGGTTAAAATCACTAAATTCTCTAAGAACAACTGGTGTGCCATCAGCGCCGATAACTGCCACCTTATATTCAAGGTTTTTCGGCGGATTCAGCACATTGACCATTCGATTTAAAACAGCTGCCGTCTGGCCACGTGTAGTTTTCGTTTGCGGACCAAAGGTTTGATCAGCGTTCCCTGACATAATATTTAAAAATACTAATCTCTGAATCGCATCTTTGAAAATAGGATTTATTTTATCAACATCTTTGAAATCTAAAGTCGCTGGCATTGAATAGACAGATCTTGTCGAAAGGGCACGCATAATCATTGCAGCCATTTCTTGACGAGTAATTTCCTTATTCGGTAAAAATGTTTGATCAGGATATCCGCCAACAATCCCTGCCTTCACAGCGGCATCAACAGCAGCAAAATACCATTCGCCTGGTTTCACATCTTTAAACAAAGGCTCTGCCGCAGAAGCAATGGAAAATTCAGCTGCTTCGACAGGCTGCAATTCTAGTGTTCTTACGACAAGAGCAGCAAACTCCGCACGAGTCACTGTCTGATTCGGCTTATAAACGCCTGGGCCATACCCGCCTAAAATATTTTTGGCAATCAGAACTCTCATATCTTTCTCAAAATAATGGCCAGTAATGTCATCCGAAGCCGCATATGTACTTGGAACATGGATGAGGAGTAAAAAAACAGAAACAACCGCTAATAATAATCGTTTCATGACGACGCTCCTTTTATAGTTTTCTACTTACTAATCTAGCAAAATTCGACCATTTTAACTAGTTATTTATTGTAATACCTAATATTTCCATCAAAAACACTACTATTTTACTAGATTTAGGCTCGTGTGGAAGGTTGTTTGCGGAGACTGGAAAATGCGTGCTATGAAGTGTTCATGGCGATCGTTTTGAGTAGCGGGCGTG
Source organism: Cytobacillus depressus (assembly GCF_008923245.1). GTDB lineage: Bacteria > Bacillota > Bacilli > Bacillales > Cytobacillaceae > Cytobacillus > Cytobacillus depressus. The sequence continues at coordinate 331,665 of NZ_WBOS01000003.1, read as the reverse complement.
GAAAATGCGTGCTATGAAGCGGTCATGGCGTTCGTTTTGAGTGGCGGGCTCGAAAAATGCACACTATGAAGCTTTCATGGCGACCGTTTTGAGTGATGGCCTCGGAAAACACGTACTATGAAGCGTTCATGGCGTTCGTTTTGAGTGGCGGGCGCGGAAATTGCGTACTATGAAGCGTTCATAGCGATTGTTTTGTGTGGCGGGCTCAGAAAATGCGTACTATGAAGCGTTCATGATGATCATTTTGAGTGGCGGTCTTGGAAAATGCGTACTATGAAGCGTTCATGGCGATTGTTTTAAGTGGTAGGTGCGGAAAATGCGTACTATGAAGCATTCATGGCGATCGTTTTGAGTGATGGCCTCGGAAAACACGTACTATGAAGCGTTCATGGTGTTCGTTTTGAGTGGTGTGCTTGGAAAATGCGTGCTATGAAGCGTTCATGGCGATCGTTTTGAGTGGCGTGCTCGGAAAATGCGTGCTATGAAGCGTTCATGGCGATCGTTTTGAGTGAAGGTCTTAGAAAACACGTGCCATGAATAGGACATGGCGACAATTTTGGCTAACAGCTTCTGAAAACGCGCTCCATGAATCCGTTCATATCCATAACGTACATTCTTTAAGGTAAGAAAATAAAAAAAGCTGTCCAGTAGCCAGATCAACCTGACTAGGACAGCCCACTTAAATTTTTTCTTAATTTAGCGTCAATATATCAATCGCAACAGGAAGTGCCGAACCGCCGCTATGCATCAATTCAAGCTCGATTGTTTCGCTTGTACCATTGATTGTGAAGTCGCCGACATTCGCTACTTCTGATCCTGGATTGATCATCGGAATCATATACACTTTATCGTTATTTACTTTAACCGCACCGTTGTACATTCCGCCGCGTGCACCTAAGCGAACTCTCACTGTTTTCGCTTCTCCTGTATAGTTGGCAATTGGAATTTTCACTTTATAAGTCGCGCCATAATGACCAGGGTTTTTGACAACATCATATTTTCCTTGGCCGAGGGATTGTTCTACAGATAATAAATTATCTGTTGCCCCATTTGAAATGCTATAGGCCACTTCCGCAGATCCAGCCTGATACACAGGAAGCTCTGTCACAATCTGCGAGCTTTTCCAAACGCCGCGCGGATGTGAGTTAATTTTGTCAGTCGGTACTGGAGGAAGCTTAATATCGGTTACATCTTCCCCATACTGTGAAACTACGACTCTCACTTTATAAGAAAGGTTGCCTGAACCAGAGCTTTTCTTGACTGTAAAATCGGTTAAGAAACCGAGTAAGAAATCGTTTTCAACCCACATATCTTTAATAACCACGGTTTCATTTGCTTTTACAATCGGGGATGTCATATTGATTGATGGCAGCTTATTGCTTAGCAACGCTTCCGCAAGTGGTAAACCAACATCAGTATGAGACCAACTGCTCGATCCGGAACGTGCCATCCCTTTTGCATTCAACACTTCTAAATTATTTGTCTGTGATAAATTCTCAATCGTAATGCCTACCTTCACTCTTTTCCCTAGCTGATTCACATGCCAGCCATACACGCGATGATCCATTTGGTTTTCCCATGTATCAACATGATCCTCCCAAATCGTCGCATTTTCAAAGCCGATCGTATTTGAATTTAAATTCTCGGGATTATCGCTCACCATCAGCCTTCTATTGCCGCTAAAGGAAGCAATCGCGACATTCGTCGGTCTGACAATGTCAACGGCTTCTTTTTCAAGAAACGAGCTTCTAAGCTTTGATCGATTGATTGTAATTCGGACTTCCGATGTACCGGGAGTAATATTCACCGAGCCACCGAAGAGGTCTGTAATATAACGAACAGGTGCGTAAATCGTCCCGTTGTGGAAAATTGGATAGTCGTTTGTCGTTACATATTTCCCATTAACCTCAGCATGATTTTGATTGACAAACATGGTGATGCTTGCTCCATCCATCGTGATATAGATTTCGTCATCATATCTAGCCCTCTCAATATCGTTGCCCATCTCGTCTAAGAAAGACTCGAGCGGAACATAGATCCGATTATTTAAGTTAATTGGCGGAGTATCAAGGGATAGCTCCACATTGTTTAAAAAGACAGGAATTACTTTTTCCGGCTTCGAAGGTGGTTCAGGCTTAGGCTGACTGCTGCTATTCGTGCGAATAGTTACTTGCTTAGTTGAGCTATTCCAATCTACTTGACCATTGAAATTCTCCCCAATAAATCTTAATGGCACGAGTGTTCTTCCATTAAGAATAAGTGGCGGAACATCTAGCTTTTGCTCTGTTTCATTTACATAAGCTAATTTTGAGTTGACCTTCAATTCAATCATTTGATCATCTTTTGTAGAGCTGACTACTTTTGTCGATTGATCAAATTGCACATAAGCACCGAATGCTTCGAATATGGCTCGAAACGGAACAAGCACACGGCCATCCTTAATTTCTGGCGGAACATCAAAATTGATTTTCTTTCCGTCTAACGTAACCGTAATCGCCGACTTCTTTTCCGCGGCTTCCGCCTGGTTAAAAGGAATACACAAACTAAACACGAGAACAAGGGCGAGCAAGCTGCTAATGGAACTTCTAGTTTTCTTCAACAGTTAAACCTCCATATTTCTATTAAGATATTCTTGAAGTAAGGGTAAAAAAAATATAAATCTACCAATCATCTGAACTTCTTTATATTACCATTTTTACAGGGAGTTTAACAAACTATTACATTATTGGGATTTGGTAGTTTTTGTTATAGTGAATAACTGCATTCAACCTTGCAGTAAAATGTTATCGGGTTTATTCCACTTCGCTAGTGATTACTTCGTACATGAAGGCTTGTTCAATAAATCCGATGACCAATTAGTTTTACATAGAAAAAAGCTGCCTCTTAGCCGAATAGACGACTTAAGAAACAGCCCTTTTAAAAAATTAGTTCATTAATTTAGCAGATTTTAAGAAATTAGCAAGGATTTTTGCCATTTCATCACGTTGTGTATAGCCTTTAGGATCAAATTCTTTCGTATCGCGGCCAGATACGATATCTGCTTGGTAAACTGCTTCAATTGCTTTTTTGTTCCAATCTTGAAGCTTGCTAGCATCTTTGAAGTCAGCTACAGTTTTCTTGCTATCTAACTGAGAATTATCATAGTTTACAAATGAAAGGTTCATCGCACGCTCAATCATTACAGCTGCTTCAGCTCTTGTAATTTTGTTCTGCGGAGCAAATTGATTGCTGCTCACACCTTTGATGATACCATGCTTCACAGCGGCCATAATTTCGCCATTTTCATTGAACCATTCTGTACCTTTTACATCTTTAAATGTGCCGTCATACTTTTCAGCAGGTAAGCCTAGAGCACGAACAAGTAATACTGTAAATTCAGCACGAGTCATATGATCAGCAGGAGCATATTTGTCAGCCGCTTTACCTTTAACGATTAATTTATTTGCTAGTGTTTCGATATAACCTTTTGCCCAGCTCTTATCTGTAACATCTTTAAAAGATATATTGTTTTCAACAACTGTATATTTAGAGTTTGTAAGAGATTTAACTGTTGCATTTTTGCCATTAAAGATAGTAGGAATAGAAGTAAGCGACCCATCATTATTAATACGAACAGCAACTGAGTTTCCTTTGCTGAAATCTTTAGAGCCCATGATCACACGGTCAACATATGTGCTAAATGCTGTGATTGCTTCTTTCTTATCACCAGCAACAGCGAAAATTTGGAATTCTACTACTTCTGAAACTTTGTTTTTCACGTCTGCAGAAACAACATTAACAGAAATGTCAATTTTCACATCACCAGCAGCAACACCTAATTTTTGAGCTAGAGCTGAAACATTGATCTCTGAAACTGGCAGCTTGTACACTGCTGCATCTGTTTCAATGGAAACAACAGCTTTGCTGTTTTTCTTAGCTGCTTCTGTAAATAGAGATGCAGGAATCTCAGCAACTGCTTTTTTATCACCTGATACTTTTTCAAGCTTAACAGGAATTACGTTGTTTGTTGCTGTAATTAAGTTCACGATTGCTTGAACTTTATCAGCAAGGATTTGTGTTACTACATCGTTTCCACGGTTTTCAATAGTTGTTGAGCCAGGTGGTAGTTCGATTGGTGATTCAACGATAGCGCCACCACCACCGCCACCGCCAGTACCAGAATCCTTACTAGCTTCTTTAATTCCAGCAATAAATGCTTCACGTGCAGTCTTATCTTTATCAACTGCATTAACGATTTGTTGTACTACTGACTTTGCATTGTCTTCATTTATTATTTTAAAAAGGGCTATAGCAACATCAAGACTTTTAATCGCTTCACTTTCCAATGAATTATAAAATTCATCATAATATTTTTCATTAGTTGCGTTGCTTGGTAACTTTTTTACTCTTTTAATATAATCTGATTCTACTTTTACGATGAAATCCGCTAATTGGTTAACAGTAATTTTCTGATTAAATACAGTGGCTACATTGTCACGTTGTGCATCTTTAAAATTAGAAAGAGTAGTTTGGAAGTCTCCTAAACCACCTAGACTAGCATCTGCAAATAGCTTTGCTAATGCAACTAGAAGATCTCTTTCATCACCAGTTGCCTTACCTGACCGCGAAAGTTCGTCGGCAAGTTTGTTCCATGTATCTGTATTAATAGCACTTCCATCATTTAATTTTTGGCTTGCAGTTCTTAACGCACTTTTTTGTTCAGGCTTAAGTTTCTGATAAATAGCATTTAATTCGTTAATTAAATCTGTTTCTGCATCTGTAAGATCAGAAGCCTCAACCTTCACCGGCGCCGAAATCGCGCTTGCTGCAAATGGAGATAGGGCAATAGAAGCAGCTAGCATTGCTTTCATTGCTTTGTTACTAAATGGATACTTTTTCATTGTGTCACCTCATGATTTTATGTACTCTAATTTTGTATGTAAATTACTACCAAGTTTACATTTACCAAAATTTTCTCCGATTCTTCCATCAGAATACCAAATATCTAAAACTTATTCAATATAAACCAGGTTTTTTTACCTATTACTCTTTATCTATAAAGTTCTCAATTATTTCCCACTTTAGTTTATCTTATCTATTACAATTACTATTTGTATGATATATTTTTATAGACAAAATATGCTAACTAGGTAGAAAGGAGCACTTTCTCTCAATGAAAAAGAAATGGAAAATATTTCTATCGATAGTCGTTCTCTTGTTATTAGTTGCGGGAGGGACGATTTATTACTTTTTTGAAATGAAGGAGTATGATGTGGCCGATGAAAATGTAGAAGAAATCATCGACTCGGAATACGATATTGTTTTGCCTGGTGATCAGGAAACAGTAGAAAACGCTGTTGATTCCGAAGGACAGTCTGTTGAAACGAGCACCGGAACGGAAACGGGTGCGGAAACAGGAACGGACTCATCTGGTGAAAACGGATTAAGTTCAGAAAATCCATCAAACTCTCCTGAAAAAGGTAGTGAAAACAAAGGTCCAGCAACGAATAACACGGAAAACTCCGTTACAGTTGCATCCATAAAAAATAAATATAGGCCTTCGTTTGAAAGTCTGCAAAACCAGGCGAACGCAAAGATTGATTCCCTTGTGGACACGGCCTATGGCGAATATAAATCAAAAAAGAATAATGGCGAAAGTATTTCATTTGCTTATTTCTATCAGAAATATACCGGTGCGGGTAAAGCTTTAGAGGAAAAAACGGACGGTGCATTCAAAATTATTTATCAAGCACTGCAGGATGACTTAAAAAAGCATGATTTCAGCACTTCTCATGCTAAAGATTTCTTGCAAGAATACGAGGCAGCTAAATCTGCACGAGAGTCGGCTCTTTTAAATAAAGCGAAAGAAGCGTTATAAAATCATTCATGTTTTTGCGATTTTAACTTAGATGTGAATGTCGTCGGTTTCATTTCATTGCGGCTAGTGATTACTTCGTACATCAAGGACAAGTTCTGCCGAATCCGACGACGATTTAGTTTTACACAGGAAAGGCACCGTTCTCTACTTTTTAATATAGTAAAGAATGGTGCCTATTATTATACCAAACATTCCACCTAAAGAATCGAGCATGACATCCTCAACTAATGGAGTTCTTCCTCCCGTCAAGCTTTGGTGGTACTCATCAAAAGAAGCATAGATTCCTACTAATATAAGTGTAATGATAATCGCGCTCCTCCCTTTCATTATTTTACTAAATGCTCTTAGCGTAAAAAAGCCCAGCAAACAGAAAACAATAAAGTGAGCGCCTTTTCTAATAAAAAATTCAATTAAATGATAGGTTCCTAAAGTCCCGATGCTAATTTCCTTCCCGCTATACCGAAAAGAAATATCCGCAAGGAATGCATTCACTCTATCCTTTTCAATATATTTCTCCAATAATGGTATTAAGCTTTGATTCGAATAAGGCTGGGACGAGAAATAAAAAATAAGGCCCCCTACGGCCAGCATCGGAAACCATATTCGCAGAAATGATTTAAGCATATTCAAAGATAAGACTCTCTAATTTCTCTGTAATTTCTTCTAAATATTGATGAATGGAAATATCGTTATTTGTAATGCCAGATATGTAAAACTCATGTAGCAGCTCCGCAAATTTTTCCATAAGAAGCGCATCAGATCCATTTTTCCCTAACATTTTTCAACACCTACTTATATTCCTTTTCGACGTATTATAGCATGCTTTTTCACTAACAGCCTATAAAATACTTTTTTTGACATCAGTCTGCGATTTTCGACATAGGATAATCATACCATTTTAATATCTTTATGCTACAAAATCTTCCTATATATGATAGAATAGATACAATTATTAGCCATTTAATGGAGGGAGGGACGAGAAATGAAGATAAAAGTCGCTGCTTCTATTGCAACAGCTGTCATTCTATCAACCTCTTTTACGACAAATGCGTTAGCATCTACATACATAGTTAAAAAGGGTGACACGCTTGAAGCGATAGCAAAAAAGCAGAATGTAGCAGTTAAAGAGATTAAAACTTTGAATAACTTAAAGTCTAATGCGTTATTTGTCAATCAAACACTTAATTTAAAGCCGACAACTTCGGCAGCCTCGCAAAATAACGTATCAAATCCAGCGGCCGCACAAAATACATATACAGTCATTAAAGGTGACAACCTGACGAAAATTGCCAACATCTACAAGCTTACGGTGTCTGAACTAAAACAATGGAACAGCCTGCCGAATGATAGTCTGTTTGTTGGTCAGAAATTACTCGTTTCAAAGCCAACTGCCATTGCACCAACCAAGCCGGTAACTGTAACACCAGCTACACCTAAAGAAACAGCCTCCTCAACTAGCCAAGACGAATATATCGTCCAAAGCGGGGACAGCTTGTCAAAAATAGCGTCAATGTTCAATACGACGATTGACCAAGTAAAAGCAAAGAATGGCTTAACTTCAGATTTAATTTTTGTCGGTCAAAAATTAACGATTACTGGCGGTAATGCCGGCCCAAGCGAAAACAAAGCTCAGGATGCACAAACATCTAATAATCTTTTAATAAAAGAGGGAATGGCGCTGCTAGGAACTCCTTATTTATATGCGGGCTCCACTCCAGCTGCCTTTGATTGCAGCGGATTTATTTACTATGTGTTTAATAAAGCGGGGATTTCCGTTAATAGACTTTCATCTGAAGGGTACTATAGCCGTGCTTTTTATGTTGACACGCCTCAGGTTGGGGATTTAGTTTTCTTTGCGGATACATATAAACCAGGGATTTCCCATATGGGGATCTATATCGGGGATCAGCAATTTATTCATGCCGGCCCTACAAATGGCGTTGAAATCGCGAATCTCAATGAAGCATATTATAAGAAGCATTTTGATGGATTTAAGCGGTTTTACTAAGAAAAAGGCGCAAACACCTGCATTATTTTGGTGTTTGCGCCTCTTTTGTTCTATTAAGTGTCCACCCTGGGCGGAGGAAAATGCCATTTGTCTACGAGCGGTGTCTGACACCGTTTTTTGCCATTTGTCCACGAGCGGTGTCTGACACCTTTTCTTTAATAAGATCTTCTCTTTAAAAGAGGCTCTGAAACATTCTCTAATCCGACAAGACCTAATACGGTTAAAAGTATTTTCTGTACTCCTTGATAGGCATCTTTCGGGTCAAAATATTCATTTAATGTGTGGTATCCCCCTGAGGCTCCCCCTCCGCCAAGAGTTACTGCTGGAATTCCTAAATGAATCGGAATATTGGAATCCGTACTAGAAGCTTCTGCTAAAACCGGCTCAAATCCAATAGCTGATGTTGCTGCAGCGGCTGCTTGTACAATTATTGAATTAGGCATTTGAGAGCCTGCTGGTCGATCCCCGACCTGTTCAATATTTACAGTTATGTCATTCGATTTTTCCCAACGGAGATTTTCTTCATCTGCAGCAAGTTTAATAATATTTAATACTTTTTCTTCTAATTTTAATAACTCTTCTTGAGAATTTGAACGGATATCAACAAGCATTTCACTCTTTTCAGCAATAGTGTTAATAGATGTTCCACCACTAATAACGCCAACATTAAATGTTGTTTTAGGATTTGAAGGAGTCTCGATATTTGCTAGTTTACTAATGGCTCTTCCCATTGCATGAATGGGACTTGGCGTTCCGAAGTTTCCAAAACTATGACCACCAGGGCCATGATAAATGACCTTATACCTTTTACTGCCTGTACCAAGGTAAGTAATTCGATCTGGCTCTCCAGGCTCTATCGAAATAAACCCATCAATATCGTCTCTATTTTTGAATAAAGCCTTTACACCTCGTAAGTCCCCCAGACCTTCTTCCCCAACAGTTGCACCAATAATCAAATCTCCTACTGTTTGAATATTTGCCTCATTTAATGCTCTAGTTAGGGAAAGAACAACCGCTAATCCTCTACCGTCATCCGCAATTCCGGGAGCATGTACTTTCCCATCAATGATCTTTGCTTTTGTATCTGTTCCTTCAGGGAATACAGTATCAAGGTGGGCACATACGACTAATCTTGGACCAGCTCCGCTTCCGGGACGAATCCCAAATACATTTCCAACCTCATCTACTTCGATATCGCGAATTCCAAGGGCCTTCAGCTTCTCTTTATAATAATTCCCTCTTTTTTCTTCCAAAAAGGTAGGTGCTTCAATAGCAGTAAGTTCAATTTGCTCTTCAGTTGTATGATCATTATCAGCCTTCAAAAAAGAAAGGCATTTCTCCACTTGTGAATTGGAAATCAGCATTTTATATACATGTTCAACACTTTCAGTAATGATTGGTTTTTTCACAACTGTTTCATTAAACATTAGTATCCTCCTCTTCATAAATAACTCTATAACATGAGTGTATAAACCTTTTTCGGTCTGCCCGGTTTTCCCGTAGATTCTTCTTTACATACTTGAAGCAAGCCCATCTGCTCTAGTTCGTTTAAAATTCTCCGTGAGTTTCTATCAGTATTTTTTAAAAGACTTGTAATCAAATCACTATCGAAATGCTCAATACGTTTCAATTTAATAAAATGATAGATTTTTGCCGGGATGGTCGGGGTATAATTGTTTTCTTTCATTACTTTTTTCCATGAATCAGGCAGATTTTCCACTGTAAAATAGGTTGTATTTTCTTTAGATAAATCGATAACCTTTTTCTCCTGATTGACGAAGGGAATGCTATGATTACTTAAACTGTCAAGGCTTTCAAACGCAAGCCCTACATGTTCCATCGCACTGTCAATCGTATAGCCGGAACCGATACCCACCTTCAAGTTTAACGATGTCTTCAATTCGAATTCCTTCACTAAATCATTTAACGACTGACTCGAATTAAATAACTCGACATCCCCATATGTAGTGTAAATATGAAAGCGGTCATCCTTGGCTTCGGATAAAACACCATTCAGTTTTTCAGCAACGCTCACTAACTCTAGTTCCGCTATCAATTTATTTTTACGAGATTCATATACATTTCGAGAGTCTAACGCGGTAGGATCCGCAAGTTCAAATCCCATAATAGCAACCTTGGATTTTTGATAAATTTGGCTTTTCGCTCTCGAGACAAGCAAGTTAAATACATTTTGAATAGCCAAATGGGATGGAACAATCCGGTAGCAAGGAATTCCCCTTTTTTTCAACTCGTCATAAACAGTTAATAAACAAGTTACCGCAACTTCTGTTTTCTTCTTAATATAGCTCTGCATATGGAAATCAATTATTTCCTCATAAGTTCTAAATTGGTTATAAGGCAATAGCTCAAAGTGGAGTGAATTCAGATTATATTCCCTTGATACGAGCTGGACTGTATGTTCATTAACACTATCTAAGCTCAACGCTGTTGTTACTTCTCCGCGTTCCAAGAAAATTTTCAAGATCGTGCCTAGAAGCCCCATGCCATGTAACTGAGGGTAATATCCTTCCTCTTCCGTAATCCATCCGTTGTGAAGAGCATAATAATACGGCGTTTGTCCCGAGAAAATCCACTGTGTTACATCATACCGATTATTTTGTATTAAATGCTCAAGCTCATCACTATGAAAATATTCAAATTCGACTAACTCAATACGTGAATCCTCTATCGCCACTTCCTTTATCTTATCCAAAGAATCCCTTGGACCGATTGCACCTATTCTTATTCTCAATGATCTTCAGCCTTTTCAGGAAATATCGTCGGGAGGACATTCGTATCTTCATTAAGTAAAGGGTAGTGACATGCTACAAAATGCTTCGGCAGGACTTCTCGGTAAACGGGACCTTCTGTTTTACATAAATCAGTTGTATACAGGCATCTCGGGTGGAAGTGGCAGCCTGTCGGCGGATTGCTCGGATTTGGAATCTCCCCTTCGATCAGCTGATGTTCCTTTCTAAGCCTTGGATCTGGAACTGGAACCGAGTCAAGGAGTGCGCGAGTATAAGGATGAAGCGGCCTTTCAAATATTTCATCCCTATCTGCAAGCTCGACCATTCTGCCGAGATACATGACCCCGATCCGATCGCTAATATGGCGGACTACTGGTAAGCCGTGCGCGATGAAAATATAAGTAAGATCCAGCTCCTTTTGCAGCTTTTTTAAGAGATTCAATATTTGCGCCTGAATCGATACATCAAGTGCTGAAACTGCTTCATCACACACAATCACCTTAGGTCTCAATGCTAGCGCTCTAGCAATTCCGATCCGCTGTCGCTGTCCTCCGCTGAACTCGTGAGGATATCTTTTCAGCTGATGTTCGCCAAGCCCAACTAACCCCATTAATTCGATTACCTTTTCCTTTAATTCCCTTCCTGATGCAATCTTATGAACGACTAGCGGTTCACCGATAATTTCTTCTACTGTCATTCTTGGATTCAGAGAAGAATAAGGGTCTTGAAAGATGACTTGTAAGTCCCTTCTTGCCCTTCTTAACTCCTCCTGACTTAGTGCCGCGATGTCTTTATTATTAAAATAAATATGGCCATCCGTTGCATCCAGCAAGCCAAGCATGAGTTGACCCGTTGTCGACTTTCCACAGCCCGACTCACCGACAATCCCAAGCGTTTCCCCCTCATACACTTCAAAGCTGAGGTTATCGACCGCTCGAATTAAGGAGGTATTTTTCTTTATAAAGCCTTTCGTTATTTCAAAATGTTTCTTTAGATTTCTGACTTCCATAATGATTTTCTTTTCTATTTCGTTTCTCTCTTTCACTGATTCCATCCAATTCGCCTCCTATACTTTGATACAGCGTTTCGCATGGAATTCACTAACAAATTCCAGCTCGGGATGAATTCTCAAACATTCCGCGTCCGCAAATGGACATCGCGGATGAAATTTACAGCCAGATGGCATTTGAGCCGGATTCGGCACTGTTCCTTCTATAGAATAAAGCTCATCGACAACGTCATGAATTTTCGGAATCGAAGCCATCAGTCCGCGCGTATATGGATGTATAGGGTTTTCAAACAGCTCATAGACTGGAGCTTGCTCAACCACTTCCCCGGCATACATAACAATGACCCGATCAGCCACTTCCGCCACAACTCCTAGATCATGCGTAATCATTAAAATACTTGTTTTTCCTTTTTCTTTTAAATTGCGCATTAGCGTTAGAATTTGTGCCTGAATGGTTACATCGAGGGCAGTTGTAGGTTCATCCGCTATCAATAATTTCGGGTTACAAGATAATGCCATCGCGATCATAACCCTTTGACGCATGCCACCAGATAGCTGATGAGGAAAACGGCCCATCACCTTTTCCGCATCAGGAATTCCGACAAGCTCGAGCATTTCGATCCCTTTTTTCTGTGCATCGACCTTCGTCATTTTATTGTGAAGGATTAACGTTTCCCTTAACTGATACCCAATTGTAAAAACCGGATTTAATGCCGTCATCGGCTCTTGGAAGATCATCGACATTTCATTGCCGCGGAGAGATCGGTACTCTTTTTTGCTTATCTTGCGTAAGTTTTTATCTTTGAACGTCAATTCACCTTCATACACTTCACCGTTAGGTGGGAGTATCCCCATCAAAGCAAGTGAAGTGACACTTTTCCCGCTTCCCGACTCACCTACGATAGCCAAAGTTTCGCCCTCTTGCATATCGAAAGTAACCCCATTAACTGTCGAAACGTATCCATCCTCGGTTTTGAAACGGACTTTGAGATCTTCTATTTGTAAAAGTGTGTTGCTCATATTCCCACCTCACAGTTAGTCTTTAATTTTAGGATCGAGTACGTCTCTTAACCAGTCACCAAGGAATATTACTCCTAGAACGGTAATGGTAATGGCGATACCCGGAAATGTAGCTACCCACCAGCTCGTTGCCACATATTCCCGCCCATCACTCAGCATAAGGCCCCATGAAACGTCCGGTGACTGGATTCCAAGACCGAGAAAACTAAGGCTTGCTTCCAAAATGATCGTCGATGCTACATTCAAAGTTGCAATTACGATAAATGAAGAAACGACATTTGGTAAAATGTACTTCATAATAATTCTATAATCTTTTGCACCAATCGCCCTGCCAGAACGGACAAAATCTCTTTCTTTTACACTTAGAGTCTCACTTCGCACCATCCTTGCATAAACAACCCAAGACGTTCCTCCAAGGACAAGAATTAACGTCGTCACACTTGGTCCAAGAACAGCAAGAATGATTAGCATAAACAAAATATTAGGAATCGCAAGGAATGAATCAACCGTCCTCATGATAATAAAATCCCATACTTTACCGTAAAATCCTGCGACCAATCCGAAAAACATGCCAATAATGCCTGCCAATATTACAGAACTAATTCCAACCAATAAAGAGACTCTAGATCCGAAGATGATCCTGCTCAGCACGTCACGACCCAAGTTGTCCGTACCTAACGGATAATCCATCGTTCCGCCTTCCATCCAAAAAGGAGGGATTAAACGATGGACGATATCTGTTTTTGCGGGGTCATACATCGCTAGGAATGGAGCAAAGATCGCCATAGCTGTCACAAATATGACAATGAATAATCCGACGATGCCAGTTTTACTATTGATTAGTCTTCTCATGATATAATTCATTTGCCCATTCTTCTTCCGACTAAGTTTAGGCTCAATTTTCTCAGTTACTACATTCATATAGGTCCCTCCTTACTCGTACTTGATTCTTGGATCTAGTAGTCTATACACAAGGTCCGCGATTAAATTACTTAGGATCACAAAAATGGCAATGAGAAATGTTGCCGCCTGGACAACAGCCATATCGCGTAAATTGACCGCCTGCACTAGAAGCTGCCCCAAACCCGGCCATGCAAAAACCGTTTCTGTAATTAATGTTCCGCCTATTAATGTCGATGTTTGCAATGCCATAATGGTTACTACCGGTATTAACGCGTTACGAAACGCATGTTTATTGACGACGACGGCCTCCATCAATCCTTTACTTCGTGCTGTTCGGATAAAATCCTGTCCTAGTATTTCCAACATGCTTGAACGGATCAATCTTGTCATTTCTGCGGCTATCCCCGTACCTAACGTTAGGGCGGGAAGGACAAGATGCAGGAAACCACCCCTGCCGGAAACCGGAAAAAAATGTGCGTTGACCGCAAATAACAAAATAAGCATAATTCCCAGCCAAAAACTTGGCATTGCTCTTCCGAGTACGGCACCGCCCGTAATGAACAGATCCATAAAACTGTTACGTTTAACGGCGGAAAGTATACCTAAGGGAATCGAGATTAGAATGGCGACAATCATAGAAGCAATAGCTAGTTCGAATGTCGCGGGAAGCCTTTCTAATACGAGGGCCAGCGCATCCGTTTGATAGCGAAATGAGTTACCGAAATCCCCTTGCACCAAATCACCTAAATAAGATATGTATTGAACAGGTAACGGCTTATTAAATCCAAGAGCTTCCTTCAGCGACTCCCGCTCTTCATCCGTAGCTGTTTCAGGCAGCATCAAGGATACAGGATCACCTGTTACTCGGACTAGGACAAAAACTATGATTGTAATGAGGAGAAGAACTGGAATCGTCTTTAATAGATTTTGAAATAAATACTTCATGCAAATATGCCTCCTCTTATGAAAAAAAGAGGGAAAAAGCTCCCTCTTTTATTTCAATGTTATGTCATCCACATAGAACATTTCATCTAGTCGTGGCTGGAAGTCAATTCGGTCATTCATACCGGTAATGGCCTCCAATTGATATAAGTAAACCTGAGGGCGATCCTCCGCAATTAACTCTTGAGCTTTTTGGTATTGCTTCACACGCTCTTCCGGATTCATATTGGACTCCGCTGCATTCAATAGCGTTTCTGTTTCAGGATTGTTATAATCTGTTTCTTTAGCAGCATTTTCAAATTTCAAGCGGTCCAATGCAAGGGATCCGTCAAACATTGAGTTTCCGTATCCGATGAAGAACATATCACCAAATGATCTTTCTTGATACTTCGTATTGAAGGCACTCCACTCTAGAAGCTCAAGTTCAATTTTGATTCCAACTTCAGAAAGCATGGCAGCCATCAATTCCGCAGTTTCTTTATCTTTTAAATAACGTCCGTTAGGGGAACTTAGTGTTAGTGTAAGTCCATCCGCATAACCCGCTTTTGCCAAAAGTTCCTTGGCTTTCTCTGGATCATACAACGTAGTTCCGTAAAGATCTTCGTTGGCGCCGACATTTCCAGGAGTTACACGTGTACGAGTAACTTTACCTGCACCGCCAATTAATGAGTCGACAATTGCCTGCTTATCGATCGCTAGGTCAATGGCTTCCCGGACAAGAGGATCAGCAGTAACATTACCGCTTGCCGTGCGGAGTACAAGCATCATGACTCGCTGAGTAGGTGATGTCTTATAAGAAACACCGTCTGTCGATTCAATCCGCTGCAAATCAGTCGGCGGGATATTTACTGCTATGTCAACGCCTCCTGCTAGCAATTCAGAAACACGTGTCGAATCTTCCGGAATACTTCTGAATACGACCTCTTCCCATTTTGCCGCTTCACCAAAGTAATCTTCAAATGCAACTAAAGTAAGCCGATCATCTTTTTTCCATTCCTTTAATTTATATGGTCCTGTACCGACAGGGTTGTTCAAAAATACATCCCAACCCTCTTTTTCAATGTAACTTTTAGGTAGAATGCCGGAACCGATTCGTGATAACCGGTTTAATAACGCTGGTTCCGGATTTTCAGTAATAATCTCAAACTCATACTTGCCTTTCACAGCAACTTCTTTAATTTGTTTATATGCTCCGTATTCTAGGAGCGTATTGTCTTTTGCAACACGTTCAAGAGTGAATTTGACATCATCTGCAGTTAGTTCATCCCCGTTATGGAATTTGACACCCTCTTTAAGCTTGAATGACCAGGTCGTATCATTAATGTTTTCCCAGCTTTCAGCCAAGTCGGGTTTGAAGCCGTCCTTCCCTGCATTTTTCACAAGGTAATTGAACATGTTGACATGTACGGCTTCAGTGCTCGTCGTATTGTGATTATGAATATCGAATGATGTGACATCCGTTCCATTTGCAATGACAAGTCTCTTCGAATCACTTTGTTCCACTGGTTTCCCTTCAACAGCTTTTTCCCCTTTATTATTCGAGCAACCTGCAATAACGAAGATTAAAATGAAAATGTATATCAGTAAACTCTTCTTCATTCCATTACCACTCCTCTTTTTGTAAGTATGATTGAACTAAACAACTCATGATCGCGACTCCATATAACATCGCTTTTTCGTCTCCATTAAATTTTGTATTATGGATGCTGTACGATGTGGCTTCCCCCGAGCTCGTCCCTAATCTGAAAAAGACAGCTGGCACCTCTTGGGAGAAATAAGAAAAGTCTTCACCGCCCATGGATGGGTTGGAATATTGAATCGCCTCATGTCCGAAAATATCAGTAACCGTTTCGATGAAAAACTGCTTAGCCGCATCGTCATTTTTAACTGACGGGCATGAATAGTCGTAAGTCAATTTGCAAGACCCTCCAAATGCAGCAGCAATATTATCAGCAATTTGTCTAATCCGTTCCTCCATTTCTTTTCTTGTCTCCGGCTTCAAAGTCCTCACCGTCCCATTTACAGTGACAGTATCAGGGAGGATGGTTCCTTTCGTTCCTCCATTGATTTGACCGATGCTTAATACAACAGAATCAAGTGGGTCAATTTGCCTACTTACGATTTGTTGGAGGGCGACAAGAATTTGTGCTGTAATCATGACTGAATCGATTGCTAGGTGGGGATGGGCAGCATGACCGCCTTTTCCTGATACCTCGAGTTTAAAGATGTCGACCGCCGCGCCGCTATATTCCGCATTAGAAACTGAAAATTCCCCTACACGCAGCGAAGGCGCCACGTGTAACCCTGCCATCATATCCATTCGGGGATTTTCAAGTGCACCATCCTCAATCATCGCTTTTGCACCATCACCGATTTCCTCCGCGGGTTGGAAAATAAGTTTTAAAGTGCCTTTTTTTACCCCAATGAGCGAAAAAACTTTTGCCACTCCAAGTAGATTTGTCGTATGTATGTCATGGCCACATGTATGTGCAACTCCTTCATGAATACTCTTGTATTCCTCTTCGATTTCATCCGGCATTGGCAGGGCATCCATATCAGCCCTTAGCCCAATGACCTTGCCTTCTTCCTGGCCTCTTAAAATCCCGATGACACCGGTTTTACCGACTCCTTCTTGCACTTCATAACCCCAGCTTTTCAAATACTTTGCGACGATGGAAGACGTACGATTTTCTTGAAATGCTAACTCCGGATGTTTCCTTAAATCTCTTCGTATTTGTACAAGCTCGTCAAATAGAGATGTTACCGTTTTAAATAATACCGGATTCACTTCTTTCAGCTTCTTGAATTGCTTATTATTCATTAGTCCCGTCACCATGCGAACTCTCCTTTACTTTTTGCATTTTCTCACCGAATTTGAGAACAAGTGCCGCCATCATCTTTATGCCATCAATAAAATCTTCTACTCGAATATTTTCATTCGGGGCATGTGTGTAGGAAGCAAAGTGCCCGACTCCAAAAGATACAGAAGGAATCCCGAACTTTTGACACAATTCATACATCGGGCCTGTCCCTGGAGTATTCGGAATAGTATTTGGTTTCTGCTTCGTATATGACTCAATTGTTTCGATAGCCGCTTCAACAATCTTTTCAGATGGGTGTGTTCGAGCGGCATCTTCTTTCCCGAACACACGGATTCCGATATCATCAAAACCGTTGTCATCGAGGTAACTCCGCAACGATTCCAATATTTTTTGCGGGCTTTGGCCCGGCACTAACCGAAAATCTATTTTTGCAAACGCTTCGGATGGCAGAACCGTCTTCGAGCCTTCTCCCGTATACCCGCCATGGATTCCGCATATGTTGCAAGTAGGTTCGAAAATATGTTTATTTTTCAGCTTGTCACCTGTCAATCCGTTCACAAAAGCATCGATTTCCAAATGCTTTTTCAAATTATCCTCTTCCAATCGATAATGCTGGATCAGTTGTTTATCTTCTTCTGTCAACGGGGCAATATCATCGTAAAAACCTGGTATCAATACTTGCTCGTTTTTATCCTTTAATAGATTCAAAGCCCAGACCAATCGCCAAACGGGACTTTCAACAATCGAAGCTTGAGCAGAATGGAGATCGGTTTTAGCCCCTTTAGTGAACAGTTCTACATAAAGCATTCCTTTAACCCCAAGCGAAACTTGAAGCCGCTCATCCGCATCACGATAGCCAAACTCCCATACACAACCATCGGATTGGATTTTTCCCTGATTTTTCTCAGCAAAAGCTCCGAGATTGATACTCCCAATCTCTTCTTCACCCTCAAAGATGAATTTAATATCAATTGGTAATCTGCCTGCGACTTCTTTAATGGCATGGACAGCTGCCATTCTTGCAATTAAATTCCCCTTGTTATCTGCAATTCCCCTGGCATAAATCTTATCGTCCACAATAGTTGGTTCAAAAGGCGGTGTTTTCCATAACTCGATCGGTTCCTCTGGCTGCACATCATAATGATTATAGAAGCTTAGTATCGTGTCAGCGTCTCCTTTCAAATGAGAGAATACAACCGGGTATCCGCCTGTATCCAAAACTTCCGGAGATTGTTCGAACGCTGATTCGAAAAGATTTCCGAGATACTGAACACTCTCTTTCATCCCCCTATTTTGAGCGGCAACACTAGGAATCTTACAAAATTCAGTTAACCAACCTAAATAATCATCTCTTCTTTGTTCGATATACTCATAGATTTCATTTAACATTTTCCAATTATCACCCTTTTCGGAAAATAACCAAAATTATTTTTTCTTTAATTTACCTGTATTTTATTTTTCTGTCAATTATTATTTTGATTTTTTAATATATTTCAATTATTCTGTTTAAGTATAGTTATAAAGAACTATTAAAGGAAATTATCCATAAACATCAAAAAGACTGCCTAGCGTGATTGAGTTCAACGCTTAGGTAGCCCATTGTCCAGTTAGTTCTTTTTATTTCAAAGTGATGTTATCCACATAAAACATTTCATCCAATCGGGGTTCGAAATTAAGTCGTTCATTCACAGCATAAATTGACTGCAGTTGATATAAGTAAATCTGAGGTCGATCTTCGGCAATTATCTCCTGTGCTTCTTGATATTGCTTGACACGTTCCTCCAAATTCATGTTTGATTCAGCGGACTTCAATAACGCCTCTGTCTTTGGATTGTCATAATCCGTTTCACCTTTTGCTTGATCAAATTGCAAACGCTGAAGCGCAAGCGATGCATCAAACATAGAATTTCCATATCCAATTAAAAACATTTCCCCAAATGCACGATCATGATATTTAGTTCTAAACGCACTGGCTTCCATAGATTCCAATTTAGCTGTAATACCTACTTCCGCAAGCATCGAAGCCATCAATTCAACAGACTCCTTATCTTTCAAGTAGGCTCCATTATTTGCACTGAATGATATAGTGAGGCCATCTGCATAACCCGCTTCAGCTAATAATTGCTTTGCTCTTTCCGGGTCATACAATGTCACTCCATATAAATCCTCATTGGCACCAACATTACCCGGCGTAACTCTCGTCCGGGTTACTGTTGCCGAGCCTCCGAGCAAGGAATCTACAATCGCTTGTTTATCAATGGCTAAGTCGATGGCTTCCCGGACTCGCGGATCCGAGGTAGCATAACCATCATCCGTACGAAGAACTAGCAGCATAACACGCTGGGATGGCGATTTTTTCGTTGTAACTCCTTCTGTCGATTCGATCCGTTCCAAGTCTGTTGGCGGAATATTAAATGCGATATCGACACCGCCCGTTATTACTTCTGAAACGCGCGTTGAATCTTCAGGGATGCTTCTAAATATTACTTCCTCCCATTTCGGAGCGTCTCCAAAATAGTCTTCAAAAGGCACCAATACGAGACGATCATCCTTTTTCCATTCCTTAAATTTATACGGACCGGAACCGATTGGATGATTGAGGAATACATCCCAGCCTTCCTTTTCTATATAGTCTTTTGGCAGGATTCCCGAACCAATACGTGAAAGTCTGTTTAGTAAAGCGGGTTCGGGATTTTCAGTAACAATATCAAACTCATAATCATTTTTTACAACTACTTCTTTAATTTGTTTATATGCCCCATTCTCAAGTAAGGTTTCATCTCTTGCCACACGTTCAAGAGTGAACTTCACATCGTCTGCAGTTAGGTCTTCTCCGTTATGGAACTTGACCTCTTCTTTAAGCTTGAATGTCCACGTTTTTTCATCTTTGTTTTCCCAACTTTCGGCTAAGTCAGGTAAAAAACCCTTATCACCGCTGTTTTTCACGAGATAGTTGAACATATTTACGTGTACAGATTCCGTACTGGTTGAATTGTGATTATGAATATCGAAAGATGAAACATCTGAACCGTTAGCAATTATGAGTGTCTTCGACCCATTTTTTTCTACAGGCTTTTCCTGTCCGGTTTCTTTTGCATTTGAACAACCAGCCATTACTAAAATAAAAATAGATAGACTCGCCAATAATTTCTTCACCGATTTCTCCCCTTTGTCTCGTATACCCAGATTCTATTAGTTTTATTATTGCTTCGTAATGTACCTCACCCCCTCTCGATAGGTTTCCTATATTCTTGAAAATTTCATTTTAGAATAAATTAGAGTTTTCTGTTAATTTCGTTTTCTCCATTTTTAACGTGAAACCCAATCCAAGAGAGTGTCCATCACCCGCGGAAAAAATGTCCATTTGTCCACGAGCGGTGTCTGACACCCTTGGTGGACACTTTATTTATTCACCACCTCCACATCACTCTTCTTCACAAATCCCAAACGATGATTGAAGAAGATTTGATAATACTCATCCTCCCCTTTTACAACTTGGTTTGTTGAAGGATCATTAAAGTATTTTGCATGGTAGTAATCCGATTGGATCGGTGCAGTTGCGACATAGGTTTGACCATTAGGGATTTGATACAATGGCTCCGCTACTCCCCTTGCCCATTGTTCAATCCCTGTACCTTCATAAGCTGATTGTTCTGGGAATGCTGCACCATAGACAGGGATGGAATCTAGTCCTTTTTTAGGTGTGATAAGAACTCCATTTCCTGGTACTGTATATTTGCTGTTTGGATTATAGAACCAAGCCTTTTTTCCGCCATAATCGATGGCAGTCCAGTCACCTTGTTGATCTACTTGGTAGTAGCTTTGTCCAATCGCAGCTTTGTTGCCCCAGTCATTGAGATTCGCTGTGCCCTTTCCGCCACTTCTGTAAATATGCGGGTCACTTATAAGCGGAGCCTCGAAGCTCGGTTCCGTATACAAATGAATGAGACTGGAAGATTGAGGTTCCAGGAACTGATTTCCATAGGTAAAGGACGGTTTGTTTGTGTTGAAATTCGGCTTAATGGTCACAATGCCGCTTTTCTTATCCCCTTTACTCGGGTTAATTGGCTCGCCAAGAAGATTAAAGAAATGTGACCAATCCCAATATGCGCCTGGATCCCAATGCATTGCTGCCTGTCTAGCAGGTGTCAATCCAGGAATTTCATCATGGCCAATGATATGCTGCCTGTCGATAGGAATATTAAATCTTTCAGCTAAGTATTTTACTAGTTTTGCAGAGGAACGATACATTTGCTCACTGTACCAATCAGTCCCCTTTGCGGCGAATCCCTCATGCTCAAAGCCAATGGAATGCATATTAAAATACCAATTTCCTGCATGCCACGGAACATCTTCCGGTCTAACCATCTGTGTAATTTTTCCCGTATCGGAATCTAGGATGTAATGGGCGCTTACGAATGATCTGTTTCTAAAATGGTTAATTGCAGATTGTGCACTGCCTTCAATGTCGTGAATGATAATATAGCGGATGTCGAGACCGTCATGCGGACGATTGGCAATGTCATAGTTGCCGTAATTGGTAGTGCTGCTGGAGAATTGTTCGTATAAAGCTGGGATGTAAGAGCACTCAAGTCCATTCGGACAGTCTGTACCAGTGAATTTTGCATTGCGAAGAGGGATGGAGTCTGCTGTAGATATATTTGGTGTTACTGCTTCAGCCTTCAAGGTTACTCTTTGACCATCAATGGTCATTCTGTCCGCTCCTTCTAGGATGGTAGCATATACTTCATCGGCAAAATCTTTTGCAACGGCATCGAATTCCGAACCGCTGTATTTAACGACTGCTCCATACCAATCAGAAGGATTTGTTGGAATCTCACCAAATGTTTCGAGAGCATATTCTGCTAGCAAGACTGCACCGCCGCGGACGTTTTGTTCTTGGTCATTTTTTAAAACTTCAGGGTTAACACCTAATAGGCTTGCGGCCTTGTCTAGTGTGTTGATGGCCGAATTGTCCGCACCATGTGCTTCCATATTCTCTCCCTTTCCGTGTAACTGCTCGTCTCCATCAACTTGAACGAGATTCATTACCCCATACCCGCCGACCTCACTATGACCTTTGTGATTGTCCCAACGAGATTGATTGTAAGCGACCGCCATCAAAACGCTTTGCGGTACTTCAAATTCTTCCGCTGCTCTTTCAAACGCCAGCTGCAAAACATTTGAATTCATGGTACTTTCCGCGGCTGCATGTTCTTTGCTTGTCGAAATGAATCCTGCAGGAACGGCCAAGCTAGTTGCTAAAGCTACTGTTAAAAGTGATGCTGAAAATTTGCGCATTTTTAACCCCATACTTTTCTCCTCCTTTTAAAAGAATATAAGGAAGGATTCCATCTCTAGAGATATTTCCCTGCACGGAATAGGAAAATGATCTAAAGGGCATAAGGGGGTGTACTTTGTCTAGGTAAAAGGTGGGGGGAAATAGGTTTACTCTAGTGGCTCGAGTGTTCTTAGGAGGGCCGGTGGGTCCTGTTGGGGGCCGGTCGCTTTTTGAAGTTCACTTCTAGGACAGAAGTATTGGTTTTCTAGATTTCTTGTCCAAAAAAGGCGGTTTATTGGACAGTTTTTACGGATTTCCCTGTTTCTTGTCCTTTAAAACCAATTTAGCGGACAACTTTCACCGATTTCCCCGTTTCTTGTCCTTTAAAATCACTTTATTGGACAACTTTCACCGATTTCCCTGTTTCTTGTCCTTTAAAACCACTTTATCGGACAGCTCTCGCGGATTTCCCCGTTTCTTGTCCTTTAAAACCATTTTATCGGACAGCTTTCGCGGATTTCCCCGTTTCTTGTCCTTTAAAACCACTTTATCGGACAAATTTCGCGGATTTCCCCGTTTCTTGTCCTTTAAAACCACTTTATCGGACAAATTTCGCGGATTTCCCCGTTTCTTGTCCTTTAAAACCACTTTATCGGACAAATTTCGCGGGATTCCCTGTTTCTTGTCCTTTAAAATCACTTTATCGGACAACTTTCGACGATTTCCCCGTTTCTTGTCCTTTAACCAATTTTTCGGACAGCTTTCGCCGATTCTCCGAGTAACTATTCAATAAAAAAGGGTTAAATCAAATGGAATTAATCATTCAACCTGAAAAAGAAATTTCATTTTAAAAAGGAAATATTACCATCCAAACAACCGCTAAATCCACCATTCGAGATGAGGCATCCAATACATTGAAGGCTGGTACGGTTATCGAAGTAAGCCGGTAAAACAATAGGGACAGTTCTTCTGCCTCTGAAGCAAAAGGACCGTCCCTATTTCCCCAAAATATACATAAATTCACTCAAAGTAAACTTAGGGGACACTTGCCACCTCGGGATTTCCAGTGGAGACCCGGATGGTTCTGCATATCCCGGTTGAACCGTGAAAGCCATTTTCGTATATAGTTCCCTTAACATTATTATGGTATCTTCATTGTATTCTCCATACGGGGCAGCAAAAGCGGTTGATTGACCTAACCATTCATTTGCTTGAATAATGTCGTTCTTCACTTCTCCCCTGTCGAATGCGACGACGAATGATACATCTTGAACATCTTTTTGGTGGAACAGGTTTGTGTGGTTCCCATAATCGAATACATCCGAGCTTTTTCTTATTTCCTTAATACTGGCATATTGATGAAGAGCCGGTTTGTATGAGACCATTTCCTGTGTAATTAATCCAGTAATCAGAAAGTGTACCGCATAAAACCCGTGACCCTTTAATACCGGATAGGCAAATTCAAAAACATTTTTAAAGCCGTCATCAAAGGTAATTAACACACTTTTGGCGGGGACTTTCTTGCCCTCAAGCAGAAAAAGCTCAAATTCCTTTAATGATAATACGGTGTAGTTCTGCTCTTTTAAATAATCCATCTGTAATGTAAAGTTTTCAAGCGTAACGATCGTTTCTTCTAAATCTCCATTTTCTTGATAGTGTTGCTTTTTCAAATTTCCCTCTGGAATGACCTGGTGGTACATGAGAACCGGAACCTGGCTAGCATATTCCTCCAATCCAGTGAAATCTCGAATCTCAGAATTGTAAATCGTCTCCGATACATTTAGTGGTTCCTTTGCAACGGCAGGCGCTACTCCATAATGAATGATATAGTCATATAATAAATAACAAAGAGGGAAAATAATTATTAAAAAAAGTGTTGTAAATACAATATTGGATACAACATATTTTTTCACTCCATTATCCTCCCATATTTTCGGTCACATTGCCTTCGTTATTAAAAACAACCTGCTTTCCAATCCGCTCCGATCGACTCCATCCCTCTTTGTCAAAAAAGTATAAAATTGTCCCTATGGATACAAATAATAATCCAGTAAAACGGTAAAACATGACCTCAAAAGGAATAAAAAATAATAGAGAGATTAAATCTTTTCTCGCATACTTGTGACCATATCTCCCAGAAACGATTAATGTAGCGATATTCTGTAAGATTGCGAGTGAGATTGATATACACAGCAGAAGAAAGGCTAATTTCAAGTGACTCATCGTCATTAAGACAACTATAGGAACGAGAAGAGTCGAGTAAGCACTTAAAGTTCCCAATAAAAGAGAGTCAAATATAAGGTAAGTTGAGGCTCCAAAGTTCATTTTTCGATAAAAGGATTTACGGTGCGTAATCACACAATCAACAAAGGCTTTCTGCCATCTTATTCGTTGCCTAAATAGATTTCTGAAGCTTTCGGGACATTCTGTAAAACAAACCGCTTCTGGTACGAAAACGATACGCTTTCCTTTCATTTTTGTTCCAATCAATTCTTGAATTCTCAATGTGATATCCATATCTTCCCCAACCGTTTTCCGATAGCCATTTGCCATAAGCAGCACATTTTTTCGAAAAGCTCCAAAAGCGCCAGCTATAACAGTAATGGCTCGCAATTTAGCCTGGGTCGTTTTATGCAAATAAAAGGCGGTTAAATATTGAAGAATTTGAAAGCGAATTAGTCCCGACATGCGAAAGGACGGAAGAAGGGTTTTCCTTTCATTTTTATAACCTTGAATAATATTCACCAATCCGCCGGCAGCGACAACCTTTGGATTTGAGAATGCTTTGTTCATTTCATTTAAAGAGTTTGGTTCCAATATGCTGTCAGCGTCCAGCGTAATGATAATTTCCTTTTTGGCAAATTCAATGCCCGCGTTTAGCGCATCTGCCTTTCCTCCATTTTCTTTATCAATAACAAATATGTTGGGGAATTTTTCCGAGTAATAAATACCGTTTACTTTTTTATATTTTAATAAACCAATCTTTGTTCTGGAAGTTTTCTTAAGTATAAGGAGTTCATTTAAAATGCCAAATGTATTGTCAGTAGAACCATCATTAATGAATAAAACTTCTAAGTTTGAGTAATTCACATGATGAATGCCCATCAGACAATTTTTTATGACAAGGCTTTCGTTATAAGCTGGAATAAGCAAACTCATGCCTGCTTCCTGAATGTGTTCAGTTCGCTTTTGCGTTTTGTTAGTATATAGAGGGATAAAGATATAAATGGTATGAAACAAACCAAATACACAAAAAAGGACGATCGTAATCTTTAATATCATTTCGGTCTCCTCCATATTTCTTGTATCAGACAGTCGATAGTCCTAAATGGGAATCCTTATCGTTCTTTTTAAGATTAGAAATTATGTTATTTTATCGATATATAGAACAATGAGTGAAAAAAATTATTCTTCTGTTTTCTGATAAACCCTTACATAATCAACTTGAAAAATGGCGGGAAATGGCGTTGTATGATCGGGACTTCCTGGCCAATTTCCACCAACTGCTGTATTTAGGTATAAATACATCTCTTCCTGTGGAATAAACTGATCGATTTTAAATCTTTCTATCCCATCGATAAACCACGTAATATTGTTTGGAGTCCATTCAATCCCAAAAACATGGAAATCCTTAGTATAATCTATACCTTTATACACGCTTGATACACTCTTTAATTTCTTGTCTTCCCCTAAACGATGCATCACCATCCAAATTTCGTCGGGTTTTTGCCCAAGCATTTCCATAATATCGATTTCCGGCAGCCATATATGATCCTTGTTTGTCATCATCCAGAAGGCGGGAAAAATCCCTTGGCCCCCTGGCAGCTTCGCCCTCATTTCAACTTTTCCATATAAAAAACTAAATTTATCCTTTGAATGGATCGCCCCGGAAGTATACTTTCTCCCTCCCTTATTTTCTTTTTTGCTGATAATTTTTAAATAGCCTTTTTCCACATCTACATTTTTCGAACCGTAGTATTGTAATTCATTATTTTTCACAGCAGCCCATTCCTCGATATTCCACTTCTTTAGGTCTAGCCTCTTCCCGTCAAAGTTATCTTCCCACACCAGATACCAACCGTCCTGGGTCTTATTTGCTTGTTCCTCCAACAGGGTTGAATTTATATTTTCCATGTTTGTATCCTCCGTTAAAAGGCTAAAACCCTTCTCTGTTTCATGCTGATTTTTAAACATAACCAAATACATAACGAACAAAATTACAGCAATCACGATTATTCCGAATAAGAATTTTTTCATAACTGCACAGACACTCCCTGATTGGAATTAGCCAATTTGAATCATTATTGAATTATATATACAATTTATTGGTAGTATATTACTTTTTTATCAATTGCAGGGCGGAATTCCTACTTACGAAGCACGAGGATGGTTCTTCTGCCCTAGAACCACGAGAGCATCTCCCATGTCCTTGTATAGTACCAATTTGAAAGGACACAATATCCTCGAATATTAATTTATCGAAGCTGCAATAGAATTTGAGGGATGCAAATGGACGAGAAGCTCATTCAGGCGATTCAGGAATATGCGAAGCCATTCGATGACCTACGGGATTTGAATGTGTTAATAAAGAGAATTCATAAAGAAAAGTACGTTTTACTTGGAGAATCATCACACGGAACTTCTGAGTATTATCAAATTAGGGCGGAGCTGACAAAGCGGCTGATTGTTGATAAGGGGTTTACTTTTATAGCTGTTGAAGGTGACTGGCCAGCCTGTCAGAGGGTTAACGAGTACATTAAAGGATGGGACCGAAAAAGCGCCAATGCCCGGGAGGTCCTCAAAGCTTTCAATCGTTGGCCAACATGGATGTGGGCAAATGAGGAAATCATAGATTTGATCGAATGGCTGAAGGAGTATAATCAAAATCAGCCTCGGGAAAAAAAGGTTGGTTTTTACGGAATCGATATTTATAGTCTCTGGGAATCATTAGATGAAATAATTAAATATTTAGAGGAAACGAACTCTCCCGATATCGAGGCGGCAAGAGAAGCAATTGCCTGCTTCGAGCCCTTCCATCGCCAAGCCGAAAAATATGGCGTATCTGCTGCCTTTTACGGAGAAGACTGTCATGATGAAGTCGTTAAGCTGTTAACGGACGTTTCTTTAAAAAGAAACATCTACCTGGATAATGAAGAAAGCGGCTTAAATCTGGAAGTGAATGCGCTTATAGCAGCCAATGCGGAAAATTATTACCGAACGATGATCGTCAATGATGCCGAGTCATGGAATATTCGCGACCGTCATATGGTTGAGGTGCTAAATCGCATCATGTCCTTTTTCAGCAATCAGGCAAAGGGAATTATTTGGGAACATAATACTCATGTTGGCGATGCCCGGGCGACAGACATGGCGAATGAAGGAATCGTAAACGTTGGGCAGCTATTAAGAGAACAAGAAGGGAACGAAAACCTCACTATTATTGGCTTTGGCACACATCGGGGATCCGTCATAGCCGCGGATAGCTGGGGGAATAATTTTAAACAAATGATGACCCCTCCCGCTCAAGCTGGCAGTTGGGAAGACCTGATGCATAAAGCCGGGTCAAAAGATAAAATCTTAATTTTTACTGATGAAAATAGAGTAATGTTTAATGAAACCATTGGCCATCGCGCCATCGGGGTCGTTTACAGCCCGATGTATGAACATGGGAACTATGTACCGTCCCGGATATCGGAGCGGTATGATGCTTTTGTTTATATTAACAATACGAATGCTCTTAATCCGCTGAAGGTAGTGAAAATATAAATAGAGGCATCAATAGTGTCCACCCTAGATAGAAAAAAAGTTGATTTGTCCACGAACGGTGTCTGACACCATACGTATGACACCATTCGTGGAAACCCTCTACATTTCTATGAATACAGTTCTTTTTCCTGTATCCCATTTAACTTCAGCTCCTAATAAGGTAGCAGCTGCCCTTAGCGGTACGTAGGTGACACCTTCATGTATGAAAGGCATTTTCTCCATAGTTACTTCTTGATTATTAAGAAGTGCTTTTGTTTCATTAGGAGTTAAGACGATCGTGCTTTTAGCAGTTGTCGCTGTTATCTTTTTTGTTTGCGCATTGTAATCGACTTTAGCTTGTAATAGTTCAAACAACTCACGGAACGGCAGGTACATTTTATTCTCTACAAAGACTGGTTTTGTTTTTAAATCATATAATTTTCCATTAATCGAGATTTTCGCATCTGCTTTTGTGAAGCCTGGTAATAGAGGCTGTTTTTGGTCGATAGCTTTACTTGCTTCTTTCGGCACCGGGAAGGCTTTTACTTGATTTTCGGTTTCGACAATAATTGAATTCCCTACCACAGTTGTCCCTTTTATTTGTTCGTTCATCTTTGATTTAAAAAACGCTTTTCCCGTTTCTACATTTAAAGCGACAAATTGATGATCTGTCATTCCGACATAAAGGCCATTGTCGTATGCATCGATCGTCGTAATTGGATTCGAGATTCCTTCGTAACCTACCCCTACAAAATCTTTTCCGAGCACTGTTCCTACTAATCCCTCGCCACTTAAATAAAAGGCCTTTCCATTATACGGTCCTAAAACAAATTCATATCTGCCACTGTAAGCTCCATCGTCTACATTATAGCCATATATAAAAGGTGCGGATGAGCTTGGATTCTTTGTGAGATCATATTGGTATAATTTGGGTCCTTTACCTAAATACAAATAATTTTCCTTAACAACGGCGCGGTCTACCGCCGGATATGAGATCCTTCCATTTTTGGATAGGTAGTTTGGATCTTTATAACGATAGGTTTCCACTATCTTCCCTGTCTTCTTGTCAACTACGTTTATAACGAACATATCATCTTCTAAATAACCCATAAAACCCGAATACTCAAAATAATAGTTTTGATCCGTTTCATAAATAAGATCATTTGTACCACTATGAGCCCAAAGTGCTTTTCCAGTTTGTAAATCGAGAGCATATAAATACCCTTGTGTTATTGCGCCGGATTCAACCGTGTGTACGAGTAGATGATTATTACGTACTTCAATCTTTTGATAGCGCGATTCATCCCTTTGATACTCCCATTTTTTCTGCCCGCTTTTTAAATCAAAGGCCAAAATCGACTTTTTTGGATACTCTCCAGCAATCAGATACACAAGACTCTTATCTGCATCAATCCCTGAAACTATATTCTTGCCTGTTTTAATCGTTGATATCAGCTTGCCTGTCGTAGCTTGCAAAATCGATAGATTACCAGATTTCTGATGAATAAAAAGCTGCTGATTAATAATTTCTACATAATCAATAGCCCCTTTAGAAAAACGCCATTTTTCTTTTCCACTAGTTGGATCCAACGCCAGAAGCACATCATTCTGTTGAATAAAAACGGTTTGCTCTCCTGTGAGTACGGTCCCCTTCTTATCTTTCGTCCAAAGAGGCGATTGATTCTTAATTTGCTCACCTTGGTCATAATAATGCGTTTCACGATATTGATTTGGTTTTGACATAGCAGCCTCAGCAGTACTTGTAAAACTTAACGTCACGAGCCCAATCGTACTTACTAGCGATAATAGCTTATTTGTCATAATAGTTCCCCCTCTCGTCATGTATGATCAA
This sequence comes from Cytobacillus depressus, assembly GCF_008923245.1. GTDB lineage: Bacteria > Bacillota > Bacilli > Bacillales > Cytobacillaceae > Cytobacillus > Cytobacillus depressus. The sequence goes on along the minus strand of NZ_WBOS01000003.1, from coordinate 301,476 downwards.
TCACAACCTATATTTTACCATGTTTTCCTTCTAGGGACATGGGAAGCATGGCACGATAAAAACAGAGAGACAGTTTTTCAATTTAATAATTTTATAGGTCATTCACAACTTTGTTTACTGAATTTAGCAGAAATAAAATAACTGCCCTGATCCATCTAGCGGGCAGTTGTTTTTGGAGGAAAATGTTTATTCCCAAGCAGTCTTTGCTAATTAAATTTCCTGCTAAGAGCCACTCATCAAATATCCAATCCGATACCTATTGTCTAGAATGCGAATTTTCCTTTTGAATTTTTACTTTTTTCGGGCGTCTTGGGAACGAAGCCTTGTCTTCGTCTGGACCTGTTATTGTGTTTCGCTCGTCGAGTTGGTCCCCTGTAATTTCGATCGGTCTTTCATCCATGAAGGTCACCTCCATTGTTGTGTTCATGCGTTATTAGTATGCCAATTGCAGCTGTATTTACTAAGGAAAATTCCATAGGCTGTAAGGCAATTAAAAATAGGCCCTTATAGTAAAAACTTAAGAGTCAAGCAAACTAGCACGAAGCTTTTACGATTGCCAAACAAAACCAACTATTGTATTGACGTAGCCCTTCAAAATAGTTATGATTATAAATAATTTCATAATTGCTAATCTTCTTATCAAGAGAGGTGGAGGGACTGACCCTGCGAAGCCTCGGCAACCAGCATTCAAATGCACGGTGCCAATTTCAGAGGAATAATCACAATTCCGAAGATGAGAAGGTGGAACGGATAATGTTATGTTTTTCTTGCTCCCCTTCTGTCTTATATGCAGAGGGGGTTTTTTATTTTTTCACCTGTGGCCATAGCCTTGTTCAAAACAAATTGACTAACAAAATAACAGGAGGAATGAAAACATGTCAGCCATTCATATTGCATTATTGGGATACGGTACGGTTGGGAAGGGTGTGTATCAGACCGTTCAATCACATCAGAAGAAGCTTCAGGCTCTTCTTGGAAAAGAAGTGAAAATCGTTGGGATTCTTGTGAAAAATATAAATAAGCACACCAAGCCGGATGAAGATGTTCTTTTAACAGATGATTTCGAAAAAATAATTACTCTTGACCAATTGGATGTTGTGATTGATGCCATCGTTGGAACAGACCCATGCTTTACCTACTTGCAGCAGGCGATTAAACGGGGCTGCCATGTTATTACGGCTAACAAGGAAATGTTTGCCCATCATGGGGGACAATTAAAACAGTTAGCAAGTGAAAATGGTGTTTCGCTTGGCTTTGAAGCAACGGTCGCTGGCGGAATTCCTGTTATTCAAACAATAAAACAATTGCTAAATGTCAACAACGTAGACAAAGTCCAGGGCATTCTTAACGGAACTTCTAATTTTATTTTGACAAAAATGAGAGAAGAAAACTTACCATTTGCGTCAGCATTGAAGCTTGCTCAGGAAAAGGGCTATGCCGAAGCCGATCCGACTAATGATGTGGACGGCTATGATGCCTTCTACAAAGCAGTGATCTTAAGTGAGCTTGCATTTGGCGAGGCACCGAATTGGGATGAATCAATCAGAGAAGGCATTCGTGGTATCACCCCGGAACAAGTCGAAATCTTTTCATCATTAGGTTTTCGATTTAAGCATGTCGCTTCGATTGAACGAACTGTTAGTGGTATTCAATGCACCGTAAAGCCTGTGCTTGTGAATGTACAGCATCCCTTTTACCATGTGGAGGGTGTCCAAAATGCTGTTTCCATTGACGGGGATATTGTTGGGAATATCAGTCTTCAAGGTCCAGGTGCAGGCATGCTTCCGACTGCAAGCGCGGTGATCGAGGACTTAGCACATATTAATAGAAAGAACTTACCTGAGGCATTTCCCAAACAAAAGCCAGAAGGAAATGATGCTTCCACTCTTTCCTTTTGGGCGATCGGCGGTGACGTGAATGCCTCGATTCTGCCTACCCCTATTGAAGTGATTGATAGAATTCATCCGAATGTGTTAATCGTTCGAGCACCGGAAGAGACTAAATATGCGATTCATTTGCCAAATGTTCATGCCTATCAAATTCTTGGGGATGTGGCGTTTAGAGGAGCGGTTTTAAATTAAGAAAAGCACGGGGACGGTTCTCGTGCTTCTCTATAAATTAGATGAAGCACGAAGCAAAAGAACCGCCCCCCCCTTGTTTTATAGCTTTTTCCCTAATCCCAAAATCAATAAAGCCACCAACGCACTCCGAACAGGCATTTGAGAAATTAGTAAATGTTCATGCCCTGCATGGGCACCATCCCCGACAGGACCTAAGCCATCAAGAGTTGGGGCAAACTGTGAGGCAAAGCTTCCGTCACTGCCTCCACCGCTCATTTCTTCTTCTAAATCGAAATCTAAATAAGTTTTAGAAAACTCCTTGGCTAACTGAAACATCTTTTTGATTTCTGCTGTTTTTTCAAGAGGAGGTCTGTTTATGCCCCCTGTCACATCAATCGTAAGCCCCTCTTTAGATGGCTGTAGGTTTGAAATGAAAGGAAGAATCGCATCAAACTGTGACTGATTCGTTACACGTAAATCTACCTCTGCTTCAGCTTCGGCTGCTATGACATTGGATGCGCTTCCGCCATTTATGACTCCTACATTTAAGGTAATGCCCTTATTTACATCTGATAAACTATGTAAATATAGGATAATCCGCGCAAGCTCTTCAATGGCGCTAATCCCCTTCTCAGGTTCTATTCCGGAATGCGCGGCACGGCCAGTTAGCTTAATATGAAACATGCCAACGCCTTTTCGTGATGTTTTTAATTTTCCTGATGTAGAGCTGGCTGATTCTAGAACTAAAACGTACTTACTCTTTTTCGCTTCCTCTTCGATTAAAGATCTCGAAGTTTCACTGCCGCTCTCTTCATCGGACGTGATAAGCACGACGACTTTCGTATTCAAGGATACCCCCATCTCACGTAAGGCATGTAGAGCGAAGATCCCCTGAACAATGCCCCCTTTCATATCAAAAGTCCCTGGTCCGAACACTTTGTCCCCATCGATGCAAAATGGCATCGTGTCAACGGTTCCCTTTGGCCAAACCGTATCCATATGCATTAATAAAAGAATTTGTTCATCACCTTCACCAAACTCTGCGCGAAGATGATTCCCTGCATGCGCATTTTCAATAATCGCAATCTTGCCCCCTACATATCGGATAAAAGTTTCCCTAATCTTTTCACCGAGCCTGTCTACCATTTCCTTTTCCTGTGAGGGTGATTCCATTTCAACGAATTGCTTTAATAAATCTACCATCTCTGATTCTTTTTCTTTTAAAAACTTCACGATCTTTTCCATACGGCTACACCTCGTTTCAGTGACTACATATCTAATACTATACAAAAATCTCTTTCTCCTCCCTAAGAAGGTGATTTTTGCTTTCACCTTTATTCTTATGCAGCGAATGCATAAGTGATAATACTACTTAGCTCCTAAGTAATCCGGACAAAAGGTGTCTGAACCCTATTGGTATGCCTTCCTTCTCTCCACCTACTTCAAGATTGTCCATTCCCGGCGGAAAAACCCCTCATTTGTCCACGGCGGGTGTCTGACACCCCTCTATACTTTTCTCGTAAATTATGGGAATATAGGAAAGGGTTTTTTGCTTTAAAAATATTATTAGACTACTAGATTCATTTATTAAGGAGTGATGAAGTGAAGTTTCAGAAACTGTTAATTTCTTTTGCTATTATTATCGTTATTTTTATCGTCAATCCCTCTGAAAGCCAGGCTGCAAATATTGTCAATCCAAAACAAATCTATACATACGAGGTCATGGTTCGGGATATTGAAGCTTTAGCCGCTCGATACCCTCATTTGATTAGTTATAAAACAATTGGAAGCAGCGAATACGGAAGACCAATCTATGCCGTTTCACTAGGAACTGGAGATGCGAACCTTTTCATTAACGGCTCCCATCATGCTCGCGAATGGATTTCTACAAACTTAAATATGTATATGCTGGAGCAATATGTAAAAATGTATGAAGGAAATCAAACCTATGGGGGTTACAATGTAAAAGATTTATTGGGGAATACTACGATTTGGTTTGTTCCGATGGTGAATCCAGATGGGGTGACATTGCAGCAATCTGGACTGAGCAAATTTCCAAAGGATGTCCATAGCTCATTAATAAAAATGAATATGGGCAGTACCAATTTTAAAAGATGGAAAGCGAATGGAAAGGGTATTGATCTAAACCGCCAATATAATGTGGATTGGGCCAATATCAAAAACAATGCAAGCTCTCCAAGCTGGAAAAACTATAAGGGAAGTGCCCCGGAGCAAGCTTCTGAGGTAAAAGCTCTCGTAAAATTCACAAAAGAAATAGATCCTGAAATGACCATATCCTATCACACAAGTGGTGAAATTCTTTATTGGAATTACCACCACAAACGGGTTTACGAAAGAAATTATGCACAAGCAAAGAAGATTAGCCAGCTTACTGGTTATAGTCTTGTTAAGCCTGGCCCTTATCCGGCAGGCGGAGGTTATGCTGACTGGTTTGTTGCTAAATATAAAAGGCCGGGTGTTACTCCTGAATTAGGTCGATATGCAGGAGACACGAATGTCCCATTATCGGAATTTGACCGAATTTGGAATCAGAATAAATATATGGGATTATACGCAGCGAGCGAGAGCAACAAGCTGTATCTTGCAAGAGGCGGAAAACCAAAACCTAAAGAAGTCAGTGTGAACATCGACTCTCAGTTAATCAAATTTGACCAATCCGCTTTGTTAATGGATGGAAGTACTCTCGTACCTATTAGAGGAGTGTTTGAACATCTTGGCGCCACAGTTGAATGGATACAAGCAACAAATACAATTCGTGCAAAAAGTGGCTCAACCAATATTGAGTTAAAAGTTGGTTCTAAATTAATGTTGGTTGATGGTAAATCAATTACCCTTGGTGTTGCTCCACAAGTAATCAACAATCGAACATTAATTCCACTGCGTGCGGTGTCCGAAGCCCTCGGTGCCTATGTAAGTTGGGATGGGGCAACAAGCACAGTTTATATCATCTCACCGCCTATCAAAGAGGTTGAGCCGCCACCAGCTAAAGACGAAGATACCTTGCCAGCTGATGAACAAACACAACCCGATGTATGATGGGATATCCTCTGATAAGTAACATGACTTGATATTTTTTGGATATAACGGAATCGAAGGCTCTATGGAGAGAAGAAGCTCTCTGTAGAGCTTTTCTATTTTTAAAAAGTGACCATTCCATTCCAGTATGACAAACTCTAAAAAAGCACTCACAATCTCACATTTATTGGTTTTTACCCCATTAAATTCACTTCGGCCCCCTAACAATGTACACCCTCAGTAGATTAAATACTTATTTGTCCACGGACGGTGTCTGACACCCTATTTCTTACCCTTCAAAAACGGATACAAACTCACAGCCAAATGAATATTTAGAAACTGCTGGCTATCAGATAGGCTGATTGAAAGAATTTCTTCGATTCTCTTTAAGCGATAGGTTAATGTGTTGGTGTGAACATGGATTGCTTCGGCCGCTTCTTTGGCATTTTGATTGTGTTCGAGATAGGCGAAAAGCGACGGGAGCAGTTCGCCTTTTCGGGTTTGGTCATAAGCGATCAGCGGACCAATGGCATCGTCGAGGAAATCCAGGAGATCCTCTTCGGAATTTTGGAAAAGGAGCCTTTGGACACCGAGGTCTTTAAAGCTGATGACTTCCCCTTTTTTCCCATAACTATGAAGGAATTGCAGACATTTTGACGCTTCCTCTATCGATTTCGTTGCCTTCAATAAGGTCGAATGAATTCGTCCAATTCCAATGGAAATGGTCGTTCCCCAATTTTTTAAATGAATTTCCTGTTGAAAGTTTGAAACGAGCTGTTTAACTTGATGGAACGCATAAGTATTGGATACCTTTTGCTGAAAGGTTAAAAGAAGCACAATTTGATCATGACCGCCGACCGTAATGCCATTTAACTGATTATTTACAAACAGCCGATTCGATAATTGAACGAGATGGCGAATAATGCTGTTCCGCTTATGCTTTTGATCCAATTCGTCCATTCTTATGATAAGCGTCAAATAGTCAGCCATCGGGTCAAAATTCATCTGTTTTGCCTTTTGCAAAATGGAATTATTCATTTTCCCCGATAATAAAACATCAATAAATTCCCCATTTATCCTTTCCTGTGCATCAAAAATCGCCTGCTCCTTCACCATTTCAAGCGAAATAACTGTACATGCGTGCTCTAATGCCGCCACATCCACATCGCGAATTTCTTCAGGGGCAGCAATAATAAGTGTGCCAAAAAGCGTTGGCTTTGCCCCAATCGGCAAGATCGTTAAAAATGGATTCTCCCGCAAATCCGCTTCTATTAAAGTGTGAACCGTTTTCAGTGAATGCATCGATTCCTGCGCCTTTTTCCGAATCAATAACAAATCCTCTTTGTCAATATGATGGGAGTAGGCATAGGAAATCATTTCTCCAAGATCATCAAATAACAAAACGGTATGGCCTGTCTTCTCATGTAAGTAGGCGATAATTGAATCGAGCCCTTCTCCGTGAAGCACAAGATTGGCAAGTCTTTTATGAATATCAACCGAACGGGAGAGCATATGATTCTGTTTAGAGATCATGTCATTCAAATATTCAAGCTGCTTTACAGCTTCTTCCTGCTCATGATAAAGCTTTGCCTTCTCAATCGCTACTGCCGCTTGATGAGCAATCGCTGTTAAAAGATGGATATCTTCTAAAGTAAATTCGAGCGAAGGTTCAAATGAATCCAGTGTAATAACACCGATGCAATTCCCTTTTAGAAAAATTGGAGCAGCAATCGAAGAATACGGCAAGTTTGGAATGGCCTCTAGCATATAATGAAGGTTTTCTTCGGATAGATCCGCAGTCGCTTTTTCCACTTCTGCTCTATTGCGGAAAATTAAACATTTCCCCGCTGAAAAAGCTTTGCCAGACATAGATTCACCAGGCTTCAGCCGCACTTGACTAATCATTTCCCCATTGACATTGCTCTCTGTTTTCGGAATTAAGCGCCCTTGTTTTTCATCATAGAGCAATAAAACCCCACCGTTGGCCGCATCAATGACGGAAACGGTTTGGACCATGATTGAATGAATAATCGTATCAATGTCGAGGGACGAATTCAACACATTGGAAACATGTATTAATGATTGAAGCTGCCGATGAGTTAACGTTTCTTTCAATGCTCACCTCTCCCTTTTTGTCGAAGTTTTTGTTATTTTAACAAATTATATTGAAAAAATGTGTATTTTGCTAAGGATTTAGATAGAAACGAGTCTTTTTTTGTAGTTTTTCACAAGTTGTTTGGTGAAATTTTTGTTGAAAAGGACATATTATATTTTCCGATAAGTTTTATAATTGCAAATACAAGGAATTTATTTAGCAAAACGGTTAAATAGGAAGCAGAAGAAACGTCCCTTTGCTTCAAATAGGAGTTGTAATGAATGAGTGTAAATACAAATTTAAATCAATTAGCAGGTGACTTAAAGGAACAGGTAATTTCTTGGAGAAGACATTTGCATCAACATCCAGAGCTTTCTTTTCACGAAGAAAAAACAGCTCAATATGTATATGAAACGTTAGAGTCGTTCGGCAATTTGGAGCTTTCTCGTCCGACGAAAACAAGTGTAATGGCACGCCTGATCGGTGCTCAGCCGGGAAAAACATTGGCAATTCGCGCAGACATGGATGCTTTGCCGATTCAAGAGGAAAATACATTTGAATTTGCTTCAAAAAATCCAGGTGTTATGCATGCTTGCGGTCATGATGGACATACGGCGATGCTGCTCGGAACAGCTAAGATTCTTTCTGGATTGCAAGACCAAATAAAAGGAGAAGTCCGTTTCCTTTTCCAGCATGCAGAGGAGCTTTTCCCAGGCGGGGCTGACGAAATGGTGGAAGCTGGAGTGATGGATGGCGTTGATCTTGTTATCGGCACTCATCTTTGGTCTCCACTCGAATTCGGGAAAGTCGGCATTGTGTATGGGCCAATGATGGCTGCACCTGACACGTTCTGGATCACGGTGAACGGCAGAGGCGGACATGCCGCATTGCCCCATCAAACGATTGATTCGATCGCAATCGCCGCTCAAGTGGTAACGAATCTTCAGCATATCGTCTCTCGAAATACTGACCCGCTTGATAACCTAGTTATTTCGGTCACACAATTTATCGGCGGAACGACACATAACGTCATTCCTGGATCCGTTCAGATTTGCGGAACAGTCCGCAGCTTTGATCCAAATCTTCGTGAATCCATTCCTGGAAAAATGGAACGCATTGTGAAAGGAATCACGGAAGCGCATGAAGCTTCTTATGACTTCAAATATCAATTTGGCTATCGTCCAGTTATTAATCATGAAGAAGTAACAAGTGTCGTTGAAGAAACCGTTCGTGAAGTATTCGGCGAGGTAGCGATTGATATGATGAGACCAAATATGGGGGGAGAAGATTTCTCTGCCTTCATGGAAAAAGCACCTGGCTGCTATTTCTACGTTGGAGCTGGCAATGAGGAAAAAGGCATTACGTATCCTCACCATCACGCCCGCTTTACGATTGATGAAGACGCATTGGAAATCGGTGTTAAAACTTTCCTCCATGCGACATTTAAATTTTTAGGGTAAGAAATGACAGGAGATTGGACAGGTTTTGGGATTTTACCAATAACTTGTCCAAATTACTTGGCTTACTGGACAGGTTTCAGGCTTTTTCTAATAGCCTGTCCAAATTACTTGGTTTATTGGACAACTTTCAACGTTTTACCAATAACCCATCTAAATCATCTTAAGAATTGGAGGTTCAACTATGAAACTGCATCACTTCGTTGCTTTAATCCCCTTTATCGGAATATTCGGCGGAATTGCTTTCGCCAATAAAGTAACACCTTATGTGTTAGGGATGCCTTTCATCCTCTTTTATCTTGTTCTGTGGGTCTTTCTTACATCAGGAATTATGGCTATCGTTTATAAACTTGACCCCAAGAATAAGGGAGGAGAAGAAACATGAATATCGCATTAATTATTATATTCGGCTTTTTACTATTATCTATTTTTCTAGGAATCCAAGCGCAAAAAGGAAAAGATATGACGCTTGAACAATGGTCTGTCGGCGGACGCGGCTTTGGTACGCTTCTCGTATTCCTTTTAATGGCTGGGGAAATTTACACAACCTTTACATTTCTAGGCGGCAGCGGCTGGGCTTACGGCAAAGGCGGCCCTGCATTTTATATCCTCTCTTACGGGTGTTTAGCGTATGTTATGTCGTACTTTTTACTTCCTAAAGTTTGGAAATATGCAAAAGATCATAACTTAATGTCACAATCAGATTTTTTTGTTAGCAAATATAAAAGCCCATACCTCGGTGTGTTTGTTTCCATCGTTGGGGTTGTGGCCCTCATTCCATACCTCGTTCTGCAAATTAAAGGACTTGGCATAATCGTTTCCGAAGCATCTTACGGGACCATTTCTTCGACGGCAGCCATCTGGATCGGGGTTTTATCTGTAACGGTTTACGTCATGATTTCAGGGATTCACGGATCAGCGTGGACAGCGATTATAAAAGATATTTTGGTTCTTGGTGTCGTTGTATTTCTAGGACTTTATTTGCCATTCCATTATTATGGTGGGCTTCAGCCAATGTTCGAAGCAGTAGAACTTGCAAAACCGGGACATTCAGTCCTTCCGGAAAGTGGATTAAGTGTTTCTTGGTTCATCTCTACGGTTCTATTAACGGCACTTGGCTACTATATGTGGCCGCATAACTTCGGTGCAGTGTATTCTGCGGAAAACCAAAAAGTGTTCCGCAAAAACGCCATTGTCATGCCGCTTTACCAGCTCATTTTATTGTTTGTTTTCTTTGTTGGATTTGCTGCTATTTTACAAGTGAAAGGTTTAGATGGAGCAGAAGGTGACCTTGCACTTTTAAGACTTTCTATCCAAACGTTTGATCCATGGGTAGTCGGCTTAATTGGCGCTGCTGGATTATTAACGGCCATTGTTCCGGGATCGATGATCTTAATGGCATCTGCTACGCTAATTTCCAAAAACATATACAAGGTTTTCGTTCCGAATGCAACCGATCAGCAGGTTGCCAAATTAGCAAAGAGCTTAGTTCCAGTCGTCGCCATGATCGCTCTATATTTCACATTCCAAGGCGGAGATACACTCGTTACTATACTATTGATGGGATACAGCTTAGTGACACAATTATTCCTGCCATTAGTCTTTAGTTTAAGCAAAAGGAATTTCGTAACAAAGCAAGGAGCATTCGCAGGAATCGCCGTTGGTGTTGCGACAGTAGCCTACATTTCGATCAGCCACACAACCATCGGTACCCTATTCCCTTCACTACCACAATTTATTAAGGATTTAAACGTTGGGGTTATTGCATTAGTTATGAACTTGATTGTTATGATTGTGGTTAGTCTTGTGACGGGAAAAATGAAGCAAGAAGTGGAGCATGGGGACGGTTCTATTGCTTCTTAAAATCTAGGAAACATGGGGACGATTCTTCTGCTTCCTGCATGAAGCGAGGGGGACATTGAGAAAGACTCATCGTCCCAGTTATTAAGATTACGTACAACCAGCTCCAAACATTTTGAAAAAGAGGATGAGCCATTAACGCTCATCCTCTTTTTCATAGCTTTAAAGAAACAAAGGGACAGTTCCCGCGCCCTACTGAAGCAAAAGAACCGTCCCCCTGCCCTAAACCTTCATCGAAACATACTTAATTTCCAAGAATTCATCCAATCCGTAGTGCCCGCCTTCTCGGCCAAGTCCACTTTCTTTCATGCCTCCAAAAGGAGCTTGGGCAACGGAAGGAGCTCCATCATTCACACCGACGATGCCGTATTCCAAGTTTTCGGAGAACCAAAATGCCTTTTTTAGTGACTGTGTATACACATAGGCAGCTAAACCAAATGGTGTAGCGTTTGCCCTTTCGACCGCCTCAAGGTCGGTGCGATAAGTGCTTATAGGTGCGAGGGGACCAAAAGTCTCTTCCTGCATGCATTGCATATCATCCGTCACATTTGAAAGAACAACAGGTTTCATGAAGTATCCCTTGTCCGTGTGAATGGTGGAATCTTCATGCAAAACGGCACCTTTTGCTACGGCATCATCTATTTGTTTTTGGACTTTGGCCACTGCTCTTTCATCGATGAGCGGACCAATGCTGACATTTTCGTCAAGTCCATTTCCAACTTTCAACCCTTTAACCGCTGCAATGAATGAAGACAAAAATTCATCTTTAATCGATTCATGGACGTAAATTCGGTTTGCACAAATACAAGTTTGTCCCGCATTTCTGAATTTCGACTGAATGACGCCGTTTACTGCTTCTTCTATATCTGCATCCTCGGCAATAATAAACGGAGCCAGACCGCCAAGTTCAAGCGACACTTTTTTTACCGTATCAGCAGCTTTTCTCATTAAAAGCTTTCCAACCGGTGTTGACCCAGTAAATGTGACTTTTTTGACTCGAGGGTCTTCCATCCATACGTCAACCATTTCACCCGGGTTTTTCGTTGTTACCACATTGATCACCCCGGCAGGAATACCTGCCTCATGCGCACAATCAGCAAGTAGATACGCCGTAAGCGGGGTAAGTTCTGCCGGCTTAATAACAACTGTACATCCAGCAGCAAGTGCAGGAGCAACCTTTCTTGTAATCATCGCAGCAGGAAAATTCCATGGAGTAATGACAGCAACAACCCCAACTGGCTGTTTTTGCACAAGTATTCTCTTATTTCCTGATAAGGCAGGAATCGTTTCTCCATAAATTCTTTTTGCTTCTTCGGCATACCATTTCAAGAAGCTATTCGCATAGTTCATTTCGCCTTTTGCTTCGGATAAAGGCTTTCCTTGTTCTTTTGTTAAAACAGCCGCGATTTCATCTGTTCGCTTTTCAATCACCGCAAACCATTTTTCCAATAATTCAGCTCTTTCATATGCGGTTGTCTTGGACCAGCTGCTAAATGCTGAATAGGCTGCATCAACTGCCAGCTTTGCTTCCTTTTGTGTAGCATTTGGAACAGATCCGACAGTCTCAAAAGTTGCTGGATTTTGCACAAGAATTTGGTCGGCTGTATCAATAGACTCTCTATTTATATATAAACCGAAATCCAACGTGTTTTTTGTCATGATACTTTTTTCTCCTTTTTGTCTTTTTCACTTGAATGCTGTGTAAAGAGTTTATCATCTTCCCCTCTTAAGAAGTCTTTTCCGTAGAGAAGGAAACATAGTAATATTCCTGCTGCAAATGCCATAGTTGCACCTTTAATTACAAGAATAGCAGCGACAACACCTGCGATTCCTAAATCACGTTGACTTGTTGCCTGCATAACACCAATTCGAACGCTAACATAACCTTGGACAAGCAATGTCAGAGCTAAAGCTACCCCTAGGATCGGTTGAACTAAGCTGACAATTGGTAATAATAATAGTCCGGTATTCGTACCCCAGCGGAAAGATCCTGCGCCTCCAAAAAAGGAATTCATCGCTTTTTTTCCTTCTTTAAAGCGTTCAACAATTACAACCTGCATAGCCGCCCACATCGGACCTGCCATTGTAATATCTGGGCCAATTATACTCATCAGCATATTTCTCCCACCGAAAATTAAATGAGCCCGGTTTGGATTGTAATCCACTTTTTCATCTTTTCTTACAACATCTGATTCAGAAAGCAATGCTTTTGTTTTAAGAACATCACCGAAAACCACCAAATAGGTAGCTAACACAGCAGGTACTGCTTTTACAAAAAAGAGGAGTGCAGGAAAGCCTAATCCGAAAACGGTATATTCTGCCCATAGTGTGGCAAAATCCGGTTGACTGAATCCCCATTGAATTACGGGCCATTTAGCTTCTCCAGCTAGCGGAGCAACAATAACTGCGAGCAAAATAGCTGGGAGAATTCCAAGGTTCCCCAATAGAGCCAATGCTTTGTTCCTTTTTTTGATTTGTTCAAAATGCTTTGAAAAAGTAAGGTAGAAGGCAAAACCGATACAAATCGTAACAGTGAGCGGGAATAATTCGAATTTCCCCCCTACTTCAAAGATGGAAACGATCGCTCCAATCCCAGCACCAAGAATGATTCCTGACTTAATGGCATTTGGCACCATATGAACAACTTTACTAGCTAAGCCGGTAAGACCAAGAATAATAGACAAAATACCTAATGTTAACTGAAAAGCAATCAGCGCATAAACTCGATCAGGTCCCTCCTCAAATTGCTTAACAAACAAGACGATGAGTGGAATAGCCGGTGTAACCCAGCCTGGAATGACAGGATCACCTAATATATGATGCAGTAAATAGAGCAAGCCATTTAATATAACAACCGCTAAGGCAACTTCAAATGGCATCCCTAGATAGTCGGCTAATAGAGTAATAGCCCCTAAATCAACCGCACACATTAATAGACCTTGAACGTAGTCAGGCCATTCGAACCGGTAATGGACAAATGGAATACGAATTTTAAAAGGACCTGCAGGAATATAAGGTGCTTCAGAGCCATGCGGGCGATTTTTCCACTTCATATGCTTTTTCCTCCTTAATATGCGGCGTGATAAATGCTTTCAATATCTTTAAGACTTAAGCTTCGCGGGTTATTTTTCAAAAGCCTTGTTTGTTTAAAAGCTTCCTGTGCCAATTCTGGTAGGGCCGTTTCTGGAATATCAAACTCTCTAAGCGATTGCGGGATTTCTACATACCGGCAAATCCGAATCATCGCCTGAATTGCTGCCTCTGCCGCTTCATCATCGTTTAAGGAATCTGTTTTTTCACCAAGCGCTTCAGCGATATCCCGGAATCTTTCTAAGCAGGCGATTTTATTCCATTTCATTACATACGGCAGCAATAAGGAATTACTAACCCCATGAGCCATATGGAAACGGCCTCCAAGCGGATAGGCTAAGGCATGAACAGCACCAACGCCAGCATTTCCGAAAGCAAGCCCCGCCATTAAACTTCCCGTAATCATCGCTTCTCGCGCTTCGATATGTTCTGGATTAGCAAATGCTTTTGGCAAATTTTTAGCAATCAGCTTCATTGCCCCAATCGCAAGGGCATCAGTAACAGGTGAAGCAAATTTTGAAATATAAGCTTCAACCGCATGAACTAACGCGTCGACCCCGCTGGCTGCTGTCACCTTTGGAGGACAAGTCAGAGTCATCATCGGTGAAACAATCGCCACATTCGGCAATAAGTAAGGGCTTACAATTCCCTTTTTCACTTGCTCTTTTAAATCGGATAAGATTGATATATTGGTAACTTCAGAGCCTGTCCCTGCCGTAGTTGGAATGGCTATTAAAGGCAGACCCGCTTCTTGGACCAAATTCGTACCAAAATATTGATCGATTGTGCCACTGTTTGTCGCCATGACCGCAGATGCTTTCGCAATATCAATAGCACTTCCTCCACCCACAGCGATTAAACCATCATAATTTCCATTATTGATAACGGTTACACAATGCTCAACAATTTCCACTTCCGGTTCTGGATTCACATCTGAAAAAATCCCAGCCTCTATCGAAAGTAAATCTTGAACTTGTTTCACTACCCCTGCTTCTATAAGGACTTTATCCGTTACGATAAGCGGTTTTTTCATCCCTAATCGTGCAACTTCCTCTGGTAATTGGATTAATGAATCACGACCCGTAATTAATTTGTTGGCCATTGAAAAATTCGAAATGTTCATTTTGTTCTCCCCTTTCTATCATGAAATATTGTTGCAAGTATCATGCCAAAACTTAATAGAAAGAGTAAATATTGTGTGAAGGACTGACTTTTTACGAGATAATTCATTTTTTTCACTCTATTATGTAAGATTCCAATAAATGAAAATGAGTAGAAAACGAATCAAACGTCTGTATTTGATTCGTTTTCTACTCACAATTGGTATTTTTTCATTTTTTGCACGATACTGCTTTGGCTAATTCCCAATGCTTCAGCAGCCACTCTCGTCGTTCCATATTTTTGCATCGCTTTACTTATAAGAGACTTCTCAACTTGAGCAACTGTTTCTTTTAATGTGACCGGCTCTTTATTAGGAAAAACCGGTTGGATAAAAGAAGGGAGATCGGAAACGTCAATCTCATCATGGAAAGTAGTCACAACCAATCTTTCCACTAAATTAGCCAGCTCACGAATATTACCTGGCCAAGAATAATTCGTTAACCATTCATAGCATTCGGGAGTCATTTTTTTATTCTCATGATATTTGTCATTGAATTGCTTCAAATACACCTCTAATAATGAAATGATTTCTTCCTTTCGTTCCCTTAAAGGCGGTACATTTAAAGTAACAATATTTAGTCGGTAATAAAGGTCTTCACGGAATTCTCCTTTTCGCACTATTTCTGCGAGATCTCTATGTGTGGCTGAAATGATTCGAACATCGACTTGCCTCATTTCAGTTGAACCAACACGCATAAATCGATTTTCTTCTACTACCTTTAATAGTTTGACTTGCAGCTCAAGAGGCAAGTCCCCAATTTCATCGAGAAACAAAGTACCTCCATGAGATTTTTCAAGAATGCCAATTTTCCCTTGTTTTAATGCTCCAGTGAAGGACCCGGGCTCATATCCAAATAACTCTGACTCTACTAAATGATTGGGTATTGCGCTGCAATTCAATTCCATAAAAATCTCATTGCTGCGGTTACTTCTAGTGTGAATATATTTGGCAATCATACTTTTACCAACCCCGGTTTCACCTTGCAGCAATATTTTCGCATCGCTTTTCGCTACTTTATCTGCAAGCTGAAATAGCGAAGTTGTAGAAGGACCAATTACTAGATTATGAAAGCTAGAATGCTCAAGTGCAGGCATGGTTTGAGGGAGCCGTTGAAACATAAGCTTCTGCTTATCTAACTCGTGCTTTAATTTAATCAACTCCGTAATATCCCTTACACTGCTAACCACATACATGATTTCGTTCGAGGAAGACATGATAGGAGTAGCAGAAACGATCGTTTGCCGCCCATTTCGTATCGTTTGGATGACAGTGACAGGTTTTTTCTTCAGGATCGTTTCTAAAGAAGCTGATGCGGAAATAATCCCTCGTTCTACCAAATGACTCATATGCTGTCCTATTACTTCTTCATCCTTAATACCTGTTATTCTTTGATAGGCTTCATTCACAAACAGAGTGACACCTGAACCATCTGTTATATAGACACCATCGTATAAGGAATTAAACGCAATATGGCAAAGCTCACTTGTAAAAAAAGTATGAAAATCAGAATCGGGAATGGAATGGTGAGCAAAACTTTGAACGGGTGCTTGCAAAAGAACAAAATCAATAATAGGCCGTATTAATTCTCCCTGATGGATGGCTACCGAAAGGGATTCTAAAGTAAGATATCCAACAAATTCCTCTAAATGATTATAAACTTCCACTTCATTATGATCGATAGGATAATGCGAGATGGCCTCCTCAACCGTCATTGTGGAGTAAAAACGAAACATTGCTATTCCCCTTTCAAGGACAGGGAGTCTGGTCCGTTGCCCCTCTTCTTGAAATACGTTACACTTTTACTATATTTTAAACTATCAAATCACATAATATAAGGTTTGTACACCTTGTCTGGGAGTTCAAAAGGTTTGAAATCCTGTTTTGGCAGGTTATCTGCCAATTGTTCGAAGCAAAATTAAAGGACCCCTATAAAAATAGAGATCCTTCATTGCGTCATAGTAATCTTCCATTCACCATTGTTAAAATATCACTTTAAGTTTTGTAAAATATCCTTTTCAACCCTTACTGCAATTTGTTCCGCCGCTTTTTGTGCTTCGGTAATAGCAGCAGTTTCGTCAATCGTAAGGATTTTTCTATTTTCCATAATCACTTGTCCATCAATAATGGATGTCTCTACTTCATGTCCTCGTGCTGAATAGACTAGGTTGGGAACAATATTTCTAATTGGTTTCGTATAGAGAGGGAAGAAGGATGGATCTTGTAAATTAATAATGACCAGATCCGCCTTTTTTCCTTTTCGGATGGAGCCAACTTCATGATCAATTCCCATTACTTTTGCTGCTTCGATGGTTGCCATTCTTAAGGCGATCGTAGCATTAAACACTCTTGGGTCAGCTAGTTTAACTTTGTTTAAGATCGCAGCAAATTTCATTTCATTAAACATATTATTGCAATTATTGCCTGGAGCTTGATCGGAACCTAAGCAAGCCACTCCGCCTGACTGTAAAAAATGGTAAACAGGAGGTACGAGACCGTCGATGATTCCAATACTGCCGGAACAGTAAATCATGCCAGCACCGCTTTTAGCCACCTTTTCCGTTTCCTCATTTGTAGCTTCCGTTAAATGGACGGCAATCAATCTTTCATTTAAAAATCCATGCTCTTCGAGGAAATCAATTGATCTTTTGCCATACCGTTTGTTCATCTGATCAATTTCTCGATCTCCTTGGGCAACATGCATATGAAGTTTAGTATCGAATTTTTCTCCATACTCTTTGATTTCATTCAATAATTCCAAACTCATCATATCAGGACCATGCGGACCTAAAATCGCTGTAATCCTGCCATTTTCACTCTCGTGATGCTTTTCAAATAATTCGAGGTTTCTTTTCAGCTTTGTATTTCCGATAGATGGATTGAAAGGGTATAGCTCCCCAACAGGTAAATCTCCAACGTTATCCGGGATTTCATTGACGAGTTCCGCAAGTCGCGCTCTAGCGCCTATTTTTTTGTAATTATTAACAATTAAGTCCATTCTTCCATCGAAATCGCAAAAGGTTGTTGTTCCAGCCTTAATCCCTTCAATTATATTGACCATGGAACCTTTCACGCTTTCTTCAGGCTTCATATGCTTCATAAACGGCCAAAGACCCTTTTGCATCCAGTTTGACATATCCTGAGCGACGCCTCGAAATATCGCAAGACCAGTATGGATATGAGCATCAATTAAACCAGGTATCACTAGTTTATTAGTTGCATCTATGATTCTTTCAGCTTGATAGTTTCTTTTGATTTCATCGGCATGTCCAACTTCTTGAATCAAGTTCCCTTCTACTGCAATGGAACCATTTTCTATAAATCCTACACCTTTTCCTTCCATCGTGAGTATATATGCATTTTGAACAATAAGATCAACTTTCAATCTATTCCTCCCCTTTACTTACACTCCAAAGAAACCTCTTTGTTCTTTCTTCCTTAGGATGATCGAAAATTTCCTCCGACGTTCCTTGTTCGACGATGACGCCACCGTCCATAAAAATAACGCGATCCGCCACTTCTTTTGCAAAGTTCATCTCATGGGTGACGACGATCATCGTCATCCCTTCTTGCGCTAGGTCCTTCATTACTTGGAGTACTTCCCGAACGAGTTCTGGATCCAGCGCAGAGGTCGGTTCATCGTAAAGCATGACCTCCGGCTTCATAGAAAGTGCCCGGGCAATGGCTATTCTTTGCTGCTGGCCTCCCGAAAGCTGGGATGGATAATGATCACAGCGTTCTCCAAGCCCTACTTTTTCAATAAGGGTTTTAGCTATTTGACTTGCCTCTTCCTTGCTTTTTCCTTGGACAACAATTGGACCCTCCATTACATTTTCAATGGCTGTTTTATGAGGGAATAAATTAAAATTTTGAAAAACAAAGCCTGTCGTTTTCCTTAATTCTCGTATATCATTCTTTCGTTTCCGATTTAATTCTCCAGCAGTGACTTCATGATTTCCTATTTGAATGACGCCTTCGGTTGGTTCTTCTAAAAATGTTAAGCAACGCAATAATGTCGACTTTCCAGATCCGCTCGGCCCCATAATAACGACGACTTCACTTTTATTGACAGAAAGATTAATTCCCCGAAGAACGTCATTCGTTCCAAATGTCTTTTTAAGGTTTTTCAACTGAATGATGCTCATACCCATCTCCCTTTTTCTAAAGTGTTATATGTTGAGACGTGCGCTTTTCCATCTTGTCCAACAAAGCTGTTAAAAAAGTAATAAGAACCCAATAAATGGCGGCAGCTACTAAATAAATCGTTAATGGTTCGAATGTCTTAGCAATGATTAGGGAGGACATTTGCAATAATTCTGTCACCGTAATGACCGAAATAAGGGAAGTATCTTTAATTAGGATAATAAAGGAATTGGACAAAGTTGGAATAGCAATCCGAAGACTTTGTGGAAGAATAATCCTGCGCAACGCTTGCACGTAAGTCATACCAAGCGAGACAGCAGCCTCCATCTGCCCTTTATCAATGGATAGAATCGCAGCCCGAAAGGACTCTGATAAATAGGCGCCCGCATTTAAGCTTAAAGCGAGAATGCCTGAAGGGATGGGATCCAGCTCGATGTTTATTTGCGGCAATCCGTAATAAATAACAAAAACCTGTACTAAAAGTGGAGTTCCACGAATAATAGACACATACGTCCTTGCGATGATCTCCAAAGGCTTAATTTTAGATATTCTTGCTAATGCCGTGAAAAACCCTAGAAAGAGTGCGATAATAATAGAAACAATCGCTAAAAAAATAGTCATTAAAGTTGCATTTAGTAAAGTTGGCAAGGACTCAACAATAATGGATACATTCATTAAGCTTCCTCCAATCTTGCAATCATCAAATATAGCTAGTAATTAGGCTTTGTTAAATTAGTTAACAAAGCCTAAATTAGATCCTTAAACTAAAACTTCTTCTTTAAATCCTATTTCAATCCCTAGCGCTTTTAACTCTTCCATAAACGGATCAAAATGTTCATTAATAATGACCTTTTCAATTGGCACAATGCCAGCAGCGTCTATCTTTCCTAGTGCAATCCAATTGGCCAGCAGCATAGCTGGCAATGCCGTAGTTTTTGCCATGGAAGTAATATTTCTTTCATGGTCATATAAATCTACCATTTCCCATGTGTACTTTGTCGGGTTGCCATTTTTCACGCCGCTAACCTCAACTCGGACAACTGTAATATCCTCTTTGGAAGTTCCCTGTAACTTTGGTGTTAGCACTTTTTCGGCAAAAGCTCTTGGAGTGATGGAATGCCCATCAATTTCTAAAGGTTCGTCATCTAGAAATCCCAGCTCGGCTAAAACCCCCATCTTATCCCAGTGGCCTTCATACCGAACCGTTTTTTCATATAATTTTTTCACTTTATCTTTAAGTGTGTAGGCTGTGCTGTGAGCGTCCGTGATAACCGCTTCACAATGGCCAACAGGTTCGGGGAATGTTAGTTTTTCTAAGCCTGAAAGTGGAGGCAACTTTACAAGCTCGCCATTTTCTGCAGCTAACGCCGGCCGTTTATATAGACCTAATACACTTTCCAATCGGAAAACAACCTGGTACCAAAGTGGAGGGGCCGGAAACCTAGGGATTCCGCCACAAATCATGACCGCTTCATCCGCCTCATCCAATAATTCAATTCCTTGAGCCGCTAAAAAATTCGTGATTCCCGGCGCCACACCGCATCCGGGCATGATAATAATGCCGGCTTCTTTTGCCGCCTCATCCAGTTCCATCTTCTCTTCGAACTTTGATCCAACTAAATCGATAAGGTGGCATTTGACTGAAATCGCTGCCTTAATAGCTGGCAAGCTTAAGGAGTGTGGCAAACATGCTACTGCAACGTCTGCATCTTTTAACACCTTTGCAATATCGTCTTCGTTTTTTAGTGAAGCCACTTGGCCAATAACCTTTGGATTTGCGGCAATTTCTAAGCATTTCTCGATACTAGCCTCGATTCCATCGACCGCTGTTACGGATTTAATATTTGGAAATTTTGCTAACTCACTCACTACTGTCGTTCCAATCATTCCGGTTCCTAAAACGACTGCCCGCATATCGGATTCCTCCTTTTCACTTTTCCGTAGATTCTGAGACTTCATTTCAGTCTAGAAAACTCTTTTTCTATAATTTGTTATCCCCAAACCATTTTTTATAAATCTCGTCATAGGTACCATCTTCCTTCATAGCAGCCAGCGTTTCATTTATTTTTTTCACAAAATCTTCATTGTCCTTTTTGATTGCCATCCCAATTTCGTCTTTATTTAAAATTTCGCTCGTAATTTTGATGGGTAATTTATTTTCCTTAATGTTGTAGCCCATCAATAATTGATCATTGATAATCACATCTAGTCTTTTGTTCTGCAGGTCTTGGATATAATCACCTACGGATTTATATAATTTAACATTTGCTCCGTCCACACTTTTGGCCACTTCCTCAAATGTCGTTCCGCCGCCTACCCCAACATTTTTCCCTTTAATATCTTCGAGCTTAGTTATATCATTTGTACCCTCTCTCGTGACCAAAACCGATCCAGTCACAACATATGGATCAGTGAAATCTACACTCTTTTTCCTTTCATCTGTTACCGTCATTTGGGCGATGATAATATCAAATTTATCAGCCTTTACTCCGCCAATCAGGCTGTCCCACTTTGTTGCGATAAACTCAGCCTCGACTCCCAATCGTTTCGCAAGTTCATTCGAAACATCCACATCAAATCCGATATAATTTTGCTTATCATCTATGAAGTTAAATGGAGGGTAGGTCCCTTCAAAGCCCACCTTTAAAACTTTCGATTTTTCAACTCTTTCTAAAACCGTTTGTTTTTTTCCTCCCGCTCCTTGGCTGCCACTGCAACCGACCATCGTTCCGATTAATAAAATGACCATTAAAGATATAAACAATTTCTTCATCATAACAACCCCTTTAAATTCCGATGATAACGTTTTCATTTACCTTAAGTGTTAATCTCCTTCCGTTTTATTTTAAAAAGGCTATGAAGAATATTCATTGTTGTCCCAAATTGTACTACAATTTATTTTAGTGTATATTAAGGTAAATACCATTGTCAATTTATTTAGAAAATTTAAAATAAACATATAAACCATTTTTTACAATAGAAATGCGAAAAGGTGGAGAACGTATGAAAAAAAACTCAGTCGAACATCATGTTTACACCCATATTAAAACAGCCATTTTAGCGCGGAAGTTAGCACCTGGTAAACAGCTCATTGAAAATAGAATTTCTGACACATTGAAGGTCAGCCGAACCCCGATTCGCAATGCGTTGAAAAATTTAGCAGCTAAAGGATTAGTAGATATCGTACCGAATAAAGGAGCCTTCGTGACGAGTCCCACATTAGACGAAATCACCCAAGCATATGAACTCCGAGGAAAATTAGAATTTATTGCAGCTCAGCAATCAATGGAGTATTTTACGGAAAAAGACTTTTCTGCCATTAAGGAAATCATCGAGGAGGAAAAGCAGGCTCTAGCCGATAAAAATTCGGAAACCTTTGTTAAGGCAAATAAAGACTTTCATGTTGCCATAACCGAAAAATGCAACAATAAATTCTTAAACGAATTTATCGAACGACTCATCATTCAAACCAATATTTATCTCATTCTGTATGATGAATTTTTTAATAATAAGGAACAACAACCCTACAGCCCTAGCGAACACAGTTATATACTAAGCTTGCTGGAGCAAAAAAAGGAAGCGGAATTAAAAATAGCCTTAGAAAACCACTTCAAGCATTCTATTAAAAGTATAGAGAATGGCTATAACGAATATAAGGAATTGGATGAGATTTTTTAGAGAAAAGAAACATGTGGACAGTTCTCTCGCTTCACAAAACAGGAGAACCGTCCATGTGCTTTCTTTTCTTTACCAAGCGAAAGTATAATTTAATTGAAAATTTTTCCTCCCCTTCAATCATTTCCAATCCGTGCTTAAAGGCATTTTTAACAATGTTTGCAACAAAAAAGAATCACTGTGCTGGAACACGGTGATTCTTTTTTCCTTATATAGAATCCTTTACAGAACTAATAAATAACTAGATTCCTGTTTATCGCAGATTAACGGGCAGTAAGACCCCCACTTCAAGGATTCGGGTATAGACAATGAAGAATAAGTGGGGATCAACTGCCCGTAAAGGCCCGATTGAAAGAACGCAGACTAAGAGCGCCACGTCCTGTGGCAACGTCGGCACTAGTAAGTCCTGTGCGTCGGAAGACCCCCACTGAATGAAGTTTCACTTTATCTCACCAATTTAGTATTCCAAAATAAAGGACCTGCGAATATCCCTACCCCTTCCACGTTATTACTTGCCCCATACAACGTATTGTAGCTTGCTAATATTGTTACGGGAACATGCTCCTCCCATACATAACCTTGCAATTCATCCCATAATTGCGTTGCTTCCTCTTCAGAATTTGATGTCACAATGGACTTTAACATCTCTGCCGTCGTTGAATCATTAATTCCCCCTGCAAAAGTAGAACTAATATATAAAAGTTGGGGTGGCGTAGAGACGTATGCGGATCCTGCAACTAATAAGTCCCAATCCCCTGAAGTACTTTGTTTGTCCATAATGGTTGGCCAATCATAGACTTCCAACTTCACATTCATACCAAGCTGTGATAATTGTTCTTGTACAATAACAGCCGCATTATAAAAATGAGGGTAGTCGCGTGTTGTCATAATCTTGAGCTCTTCTTTATCATAATCTATTTCAGCTAATATTTTTTTTGCTTTCTCAGGATTATTCTGATTATAAAATTCACTTCCCGCATTACTGTCCCACTTCTTCATATTCATTGACATGTATCCGGAATTCAATGTGTATAAATCTCTATCCGTAAAAGTCGGAAACATGACTTCGTCGATATTCAAAGCAGTGTTAATAGCTTGTCGCATTTTGACATCAGATGCTGGGCCATTTTTTTCATTATAATAGATAAGAAGTTGGCCATAAGGATCAAAAACAGGATACAAATTCGAATCGGTTTTCAATTGATCGTAGTTATCATATTGAATGGTATAAGCAAAGTCATAGGCTCCCGTCTGCAAGCCTACCAATCGAGAAGTAGCGTCCTTGACGATTTCGAAGTGAATATCTTTTATCAATGCTTCTTTCTTCCCAGACAATCCATCCGGTTTTCCATCTAGAGATTGGTACTCATCGTATTTAGTAAAATGAATGTACTGATCCTGCTTCCATTCCGCAAATTTGTATGGACCCGTTCCGATATATTCAGATACCCCTTTATCACCCGCCGCCTCAATGACCTCTTTTGGCATGATAGCAGCAGCCATATTGGTAGAAGCCATTGTATCTAAAGTAAGCGCAGAGGGCTTGGCTAACTGCAGGACTACAGTATAATCGTCTTCCGCCTCAAATGTAGCACCATCAAAAATACCTTTCGTTGCCGAAGACTTCTCTACCCATCGGTTCATAGAAGCAACGGCATCTTCAGCAGTCATCTCTTTCCCATTATGGAACTTTACCCCTTTTCGCAAATGAAATATGTACCTTTTACTGTCTTCTTCGCTTACACTGAATGATTCAGCCAAACTAGGCACAACTTGATAAGTTGAATCTACAGTGACAAGGGTTTCAAAAATTAATCTCGATAGATCACGCGCAACAGCAACGGAAGTAGCTGGCTGATCAAGTGAGGGCGGCTGGACAGATAAAGCTATCCGTAATTCTCCCTCTTCATTGTTGTTATTCTCTTTTGTTTTTTTCGATGTTTCCGAACTACATCCTACAATCACAAGCATCAATACTAGTAGAATAAAAGAAAGTATTTTATTTTTACTCACTCTCATTTTGGATCGTCCTCCAGTTCTAATATTTATTTAAAAAATGTAAGGATAAGTCTTTGTTCATTTCACCAGTGGCCCTGCTTCGCTACTCCATCGGCATTTTGTACAACACGTAAGATTCCTTTTCCTACTCCATTCAAACTCACACCTTCACCCTCTTTTTAGTAGTATGACAGCGCTTACTCTCCTTTTAAATTGGCGCTGTTAAAAATTAATGTTGATCTTATACCACCAGATGCGTACACGTTCACGATTGTTTTCATATCGAATAAAATCGTTTACGTATACACATCAGGCTAAAAATCAACATCATAGATTAACATTTTTTTAAATTAGAAATATCTTATGTAACTAAAGTTGCATAACTCAATTTAATATTGTACGATATACGTACAAATAGTTCATTCATCGTACAATACTATTATATCCATGGAGGAAGGCTTAATGTCAATAGAATATTCCGATAATTCAATAAAGAATGAAGATTTTATACAATCATTAGCGAGGGGATTATCTGTTATCCAGGCTTTCTCGAATGAACATCCAACACTTTCCGTGAGTGAAGCTAGCAAAATTACTAACCTCAGTCGGCCGGCGATACGCCGAATCCTTCTTACGTTAGAAAAGTTAGGTTATGTAAAATCAAAAAAGGGACACTTTTCATTAACCGCCCGCGTCCTATCTCTTGGTTATGCGTATATTTCGTCAAAGAACATTTGGGAAATTGCCCATCCTCACATGAAAAGTTTAGTTGATATAACAGGCGAATCTACTTCAATATCGGTTTTAGACGGTACGGAAATTGTATATGTTGCGAGAATCCCAACGAAAAGAATAATGACGATTACTTTAGGTATTGGATCTCGATTACCCGCGTATGCTACTTCGATGGGACAAGTATTACTTGCACATCTTTCCACTCTTGAACTGGAACATTATTTTTCCGATGTAAGTTTAGAGTCTTTCACAAGGAAAACTATAGTTGATAAATCGGACCTGATAGAGAAATTTAATCAAATCCGTGAAAGTGGATGGGTTCTCGTGGAACAACAGCTAGAAGAAGGGCTTAGTTCAATCGCAGCCCCAATAAGGAATGCAGAAGGTAAAGTTATTGCAGCAATTAACATTTCAGCCCACGCTAGTCGAATTCGAGATAAAGTAAAAAAAGAACGCTTTATACCGCTACTCTTAAAAACGGCTGAGCAAATTAGTATAGATATTTCTAAATCCAACCAAATATCTTATTTGTAAAGTGATATTTTTCGCTTCAGACTTGAATTTAGAATAAGTTTCCAACTTTCCTTGACTCAAACTTTCAAATGCCTAGCTCCACATTGCATTAGGAGCAAACACCAATAATATCGGGTTATTTTGGTATACCCTTTTTTAGTAACTTTTTGTTTAATGGAAAGGTCAGTTAATTCGACAATTCTTTCAATATTTATTCCTTTTTTTAGAATTATCCGATCGCCGCTTTTATTTTCCACTGGTAGTCTCTGACACCCAATGTCCAAAAATTGTGTAATGAAATTTCCATTTATCACCGGTATAATATGAAGGTTATTAGGAGGAGTATTGAAATTATCTAGGAAAAATTGATTATGGAGAGTGCATGAATTGAAGAAGAAAATTATTATTATTTTAGCAGTTTTGATGTCGTTTTCAGCGGGAGTCTATGCTGCGCCATCTATTAAACTCATTGTAAATGGAAGCCAAGTAAAAAATGCTGAAGCGAAAATTATTAATAGCACTACATATGTACCATTAAGAGCTATCTCTGAAATGTTAGGTGCCACAGTTAATTGGGATAATAATACAAAAACAGTTACAATTGTTGATAAAAAGAACAATAATACTGCTCCAACTAATATGTCCCAAACAATTAATGGTGTTACAGTCACAATTGATAGAGTAGTTCAAGACTCCGATTCATTAAAGATTTACGTTACATATGTAAATAGAACGAATAAAGAAGTCATGACTGGCGACAGTTTAGCGAAAATTGTATCAAATGGAAAGCAATATTCTTTTGATTCTGATTTTAACTTTGAACGCTGGTATGAAAAAGATGTTCCACATGCTGACTATTTTATCGAGCCAGGCGTTAGCGAACAATCTGTTATTTTCTTTAAGCCTGTGTCTTCTGATACAATTAATATCGTATTAAGCGCTGACTTTGAAAATTATCGATTTAATAATGTAAAAGTTAATAAGTAAACAGCTTAAAGCCCTTCTCTTGTGAGTTGGGGTTTTTTTAAGCTGTTTAAAAGGGAATAGTAGAGCGGAATTGATCTTTTAAAAGTAAAAAATATACTAGTGTCTTCCCAAAATGATGTTATTCGAATTGCTCCAAGATGTGTCCACCCTCCATGGATAAATCCCTCATTTGTCCACGGATGGTGCCTGACACCAGCTATGCCCGCAATTTAATTTATTGAAAATATGATCCGTTACCTCTATTGTCGAAGCAGTACCACCTATATCTGGGGTCTTGATTCCGTCTTGCAATACTTCCTCAATAGTATCTAGTAATAGCGTACCGAGCTCTCTTTCACCTAAGTGATCAAGCATCATTTTCCCTGTCCAAATTTGTCCGATTGGATTAGCGATTCCTTGGCCGACAATATCTGGTGCTGAGCCATGTACAGGTTCGAACATGGATGGGTATTTCCCATTAATATTAATGTTGGCTGCAGGGGCAATCCCGATGCTTCCCATTATGGATGCTCCTATATCGGTTAAAATATCGCCAAACAGATTACTCGCTACAATGACATCAAAAGTATGAGGCTTTGAAACGAGGAAGGCACTTAAGGCGTCAATATGTACGGATTGGGTTTGAATATCTTCATACCTTTTCGATACATCTTGAAATACTTCATCCCAGAATGGCATCGAGTGGACGATTCCATTCGACTTGGTCGCACTCGTCACATGGCCTCTTCTTGTTTTAGCTAGTTCAAATGCATAGTCCATCGCACGAGTAATCCCTTTTCTTGTGAACACGGCGTTTTGAATCGCCATTTCATCCTCACCGGAATGAATTCTCCCTCCGACTTCACTATATTCACCTTCACTGTTTTCCCTTACCACAATGAAATCAAATTCTTTTGGATTAACAAGCGGGGAGGCAATTCCCTTCATTTGTTTTGCAGGACGAACGTTAATGACTTGTTCGAACCCCCTTCGAATATTAACAAGCAGGCCCCAAAGAGAGATATGATCCGCAACGAGCTTTGGATTTCCAACTGCCCCTAGAAAAACTGCGTCACTCTGCTCTAATTGCTTTAGCCCATCTTCTGGCATCATCACACCATGTTCAAGGTAATACTCACAGCTCCACGGATATTCCCTATACGAAAAAGCAATACCGCCATGAATCTCAGCAAGTCTATCTAACACCCTGGTGGCTTCTGGCATGACTTCAATCCCGATCCCATCCCCCGGAATAACGGATATCTCCCATTTTTTCATGTTTTAATCCTCCTAAAAATGATAGAAAACTAGTTCTCGTATCTTCTCTTTCAATTATTTTAAAAATACACGTTGAATCTCTTCTTTAGACGCACCATCTGCCAATAAGACAGCTAATTTGATTCTAGCCTTTTTGCTGTCATAATCTTTTCCTATTAATACACCCTTGTTGGTTAAATCGAAAACACTGCCAGGGAAGTCATATACATGACGTACTTCTCCTTCGCCCGCTTTAGTTGTTAATACGACGATGATGCCTTGATTGCAAGCTTCCTCAATCGCTGCAGACATTTCAGGTGCCATATGGCCTCTTCCGGAGCCTTCCAGAATCATCCCTTTTGCCCCAGTTGAAATGGATGTTCTTATAAATCGATCATCAACCCCTAAGTAGAATGGGATAATATCAACAACTGGAAAATCGTGTTTCAGAGAATAAACCTCTCGAGTAAGAGGCTTTTGGTACACTGTCACGATATCCTGATCCACCGTTCCCAAATATCCGTATCCTTCAGAAGTAAATCCAGCCACATTAGAAGCATGAACTTTCTTGACATATCTGGCTGAAAAAAGTCGTTCGTTAAACAGGACGACTGTTCCAAAGCCTTTCAGCTCATCACTTGCAGCAGCCAATATAGACTGGCGAATATTGATCATTGCATCGGTACCAAGCTCAAACGGTCCTCTTTGCGATCCCGTTATGACAATTGGTTTCTCATTAGCGATTGTCAAATCTAAGTAATAGGCAGTCTCCTCTAACGTATCGGTACCGTGGGTGACCACCACTCCATCCACTTGCGGGTCAGATAATAAAACTCCGATTCTTTCTCTCAACTGAGATAATCTTTCAGCATTCATTTGATTACTAGGAATTTGAAAAACAGATTCAACTTCCACGCCGATTTTACTTGGCAGTTTGCACATGCTTGCAAGCTCATCCCCTGTTAAGGCTCCTGAGGAAAGTAAACCTGTATCAGGATTCACCTTGCTTGCAATCGTTCCACCAGTCGTTAATAAAATAATTTTTTTCATATCCAATCCCTCTTTTCAAAAAAGCATGAGGAGAAATCTTAATTTGTCCTCCTCTAAAAATAATAGTTTTAATTTGAAAATAACCTTTATATTATCACTGATAGAATACATAATAATCCCTATTTTCAGTATTTAATATTTATAGTTCTATCTATTAAGCACTCACTCTTTTAAACTTATTTGCTTGTCTTTGACCTGGTTTAACAAAGAGCATAGCTATCATTCCAAAGGCCGCCGCAATACCTGCTGCGACAAACATAGAAGAGTAACCAAAGCTCACAACTAAGAATCCAGTTAATATTGGGGCGATAATGGTTGCTGTATTCGTGATAAAATGCGTAATGCCGCCAAATGTGCCTGCACGACTTGGTTCTGTATCTATAATCACTGACCAATAAACAGAGTTTGGAAGAGAATTAAAGGCATTCCCAATACACATTAAGACCATGACTCCGACAATAGTGTCTGCAGTAGGAATCAGCATAAAGCATGTGGCAGTCAATAATAATGAAACAACAGCTAGCCCTGATCTTGCGATACGTAGATTTCCTGTTTTCATTCGTAAATAGTCCGAAATTTTCCCGCCAAGCAATACGGTAAAACAAGCGCCAATCCAAGGAATCATTCCTAAATACCAGAGAGAAGATAATTGAAAGCCAAATTGATCTTGTAAGTATTTTGGTGTCCACGTAAGTAATAAGAAGTTGATATATTGGAAAGCAAAATAGCCTAAAGCATTAAATACAAGTGTTGGATTTTTAAAGAAATGATACCACTTAATCGAATCATCATGTTCACCAACTACTTTTTCATTTGGCAATAAATCCTTTACAGAACGAATTTTTTCAAGCTCTTCCTTCGATACCTTTGGATTTTGCTCCGGTAAATCGGTAAACATTTTTGCCCATATGAAAACCCATACGATTCCCAAACTCCCAAGAATAATAAACATCACTTTCCAGTTAGTTACGGATAAAAGTGCGACCGCCGCTGGAGCTGTTAACATGGCTCCAAGTGGCGTTCCTAATAGACCCATAGATACAGCAAAGCCGCGTTCTTTTGGTGTAGCCCAGTTTGCATTTGTTTTATTAATGGTTGAAAATGTCGGCCCCTCAGCAAAGCCAAATAAGATACGGATGACGGCAAATCCAGTAAGAGCAGAACCGCCGAATAATGCCAATCCGATATCACCTGCAAAAGCAGTGGCAATAACAAAAACAGACCAACCAATTCCAATAATGATCCAAACAAATTTCGGTCCCTCTTTATCAGCTAGCATTCCTCCAAAAAGAGAGCCAAATAAATAACCAAATCCAAAATAACCAAGGACAGCTCCCCAAGAAATAGGGTCAAAACCGTACTCGCCAATAATGTCTTTTTGTGCGTACGAAATGGCGCCTCTATCTATATAGTTGATGATTACCATCAGCACCATCATTAACATAATTTGATAACGGTAATTTTGCTTCATCTGAACACCTAACCTTTCTTTTAGAGTTGTTCAAAAAGTCCGGGAAAAATAGCGGTCGAATTTCTGCCAATCTCTCTCTTTGTCCTCCTTTTTGAACACACATTTTTACTTTTTTATAAAGCTGAAAAATACTTTTGTGCTTCAAATTTCACACGATCATAATGATGAACCAATGTTTTTTCCACATTATTTGTTTTTAATCCTTCTAACACTTTCAAATGCTCATCGATTACTTCTTTTCTTCTAATCGGGCTTTTTAAGACGGTCATCGCAATTCTTCGCATCATATCGTAAACTTGGTCACTCATCGTTATAAGTCTCCGATTGCCGCCAAACTGATTAATTGTTTTATGAAATTCTTGATCGATTAAAGTAAACTCATAATCTGATTGAATCGATGAGATCGTTTTCATTTTATCTATGATGTTTTCAAGTTTTTCTACTTTGTCGCTTGTCATATTTTCCGCTGCACTTTTAGCTGTGGCGGTTTCAATAATTAAGCGAATTTGAAAGATTTCTTCTACATCTTTCATCGTTAAAGGGCTTACATAAGTCCCCTTATACGGAATGGCAATCACCCATTCCTCAGCCTCTAATCTTTGAATTGCTTCCCTAAATGGGGTTCTACTAATGCCAAATAACTCCATCGCTTTAACCTCAGTCAGAGCTTCATTATCAGATAACACCCCCTTAATAATGGCTTCTTTAATGACTTCATAAGACTGTACTTTTAATGATTTTGGGCTTACAAAATATTTCTTCAAATTGGGTCCCCCTCGGGAATTGATTTTACAATAATGAAAATTATCTGTAAATATATTATATATAATAAAGAATATTCAGAATTTATTTTAGGTGCGGTTCCTATGTTTCCTGTTGCCTTAAAAAGACAAGGAAAACAGAAGAAGCAATAATTTATATAATAAAAGAGTCAGTTAACGCAGTTACACGCCGCATGAAGAGCGGCTGATCATTTTAAGAAAGTTTTATACAATGAGAAGAGTAACTACTCAATTAAAACGAACATCAGTTAGCTACTCTTATCCTCTGTGAATCGATTTTGTACCTGATTATTTACGTACTCATATAAAGCAAGAGAACTATCCCCTTGCTTCACCCTGTAAACATCTCCAGAAATTTTTTCAATGCAAATGAATGATACGCGTCTTTTTTCGTTACGAAGCCTAGCTTCCATTTAAGAGATGGTGTTTGCAGCGGGATGGTTTTGACGCTTGAGTTGCTTTGCTTTTCTATTAGTATTTTGGGTAATAAAGTGATTCCTAGTTTGGAAGCAACTAGCTCTAAAATTAAGTCCCATTGTGAGCTTTCATAGGAAATCGTCGGGTTAAAACCCGCTTCTTTGCATGCATTAATCATATAGTCATGCAAGGTAAAGCTTTTTGAAAAAATGATAAATTGCTCATCTCTTAATTCTGATAAATCGACAGATTCTCGGTTGGCCAGCGGGTGCTCATGATGAATATAGAGAACAAATTCGTCAGTAAAAAATGGATAAATATTAAATATGGATTCATCCCCCCTCAGCACAATTAAACCGAGGTCAATCTGGCTTTCTTCAACAAGCTGTTCAATCACTTTTGCCCCTAACTCTACAAGCTCTAGTTTCACATTTGGATACTGTTCGTGAAATTTACGAGCAAGATGGGGAAAAAATAGTGTCCCGATTAGTGGAGGGATCCCGAATTTAATTTCCCCAGTTGCCATGTTCATTAGCTCCTTAAGTAAGGCTGGGAGCTCATCCAGCGAATCAAGGGCTTGCTGACCTTGCCTGTAGACAATTTTTCCCGCGTCAGTCAAACGAAGATGCCGTGTTGAACGATCAAAAAGTTCAACATGTAGCTCTTCTTCTAATTTTTTGACCGCTTTACTTAATGAAGGCTGAGAGAGATATGACTGCTCTGCTGCTTTCGTAAAACTACTATGATTCGCTACTTCTATAAAAGACTTGATGTCACGAAGCTCCATAATAATTAAACTCCTTATTTATTCTAAACTGGAATAATCTTCATTCTATTTATGAATTTTACTAATTTTCAATCTAAATGTAAAATTTTTATGTGAGAATGTATGAGGGGGTAATGATGTGAATAAAGTAATGAACTCATTCTTGGAAGCGGTTTCAGATATAAAAGACGGTGCCTCACTGATCGTTGGCGGATTTGGATTATGTGGGATTCCAGAGAAGGCGATTGAAGCCCTTCGTGAACAAGGAACGAAGGATCTTACGGTTTACAGCAATAACTGTGGAGTCGATGATTGGGGACTCGGCCTTCTGTTAGCGAATAAACAGATTAAGAAGATGGTGTCCTCCTATGTTGGTGAAAATAAAATTTTTGAACAGCAATTTTTAAGTGGCGAGCTAGAAGTAGAGTTGACACCTCAAGGAACACTTGCTGAGCGCATGAGAGCGGGAGGAGCAGGAATTCCAGGCTTTTATACAGCAACAGGTGTTGGGACACCAATTGCTGAAGGCAAAGAAACGAAAGTATTTAATGGCAAAACATATTTATTAGAAGAAGGAATCATTGGTGATTTTGCCCTTGTAAAAGCATGGAAAGCTGATACTCTTGGCAATCTTGTTTACCGGAAAACATCTCGCAACTTTAATCCGCTTGCAGCTATGGCAGGGAAAATCACGATTGCAGAAGTAGAAGAAATTGTCGAGCCAGGCGAGCTGAATCCAGATGAAATCCATACACCTGGCATTTATGTACAGCGGCTATTGCTTGGAACAGATTATCAGAAACGAATTGAACGCCGGACAGTGGCTAAGGCATAAGGACGAGAACGAAAATTTTAAGAAATAAAAACTGAAATACGCTTATCGGCAACAACAAATGAAAAGGAGCGAATCATAATGGGAGATACACGTTTAACCATTGTAAAACGAGCTGTAAAAGAAATTGAAGATGGCATGAATGTGAATTTAGGCATTGGAATGCCTACACTTGTCGCTAATGAAATTCCGGCTGATTTTAACGTCTTATTACAATCTGAAAACGGCTTGCTCGGCATTGGGCCATACCCGGTGGAGGGTGAAGAGGATCCAGATTTAATCAATGCGGGCAAAGAAACCATTACAACCGTGCCTGGTTCCTCATTTTTTGACAGTGCTGAGTCGTTTGCGATGATTCGTGGCGGGCACATCGATCTGGCCATTCTTGGCGGCATGGAGGTTGCCGAAAATGGGGATCTCGCTAACTGGATGATTCCAGGGAAAATGGTCAAAGGAATGGGCGGCGCGATGGATCTTGTGAATGGAGCGAAACGGGTCGTTGTCGTGATGGAGCATGTGAATAAATACGGCGAATCAAAAATTAAGACAGAATGTACACTGCCTCTCACAGGGAAAGGTGTCGTCCACCGTTTAATTACTGATTTGGCTGTGTTTGATTTCACAGAAAATGGCATGGTCCTCATTGAAACGATGGATGGCGTCACTGTTGATGAAGTGAGAGAAAAGACAGAAGCGCGGTTTACAGTTTTACCCGAGCTGGAAAAGGTAAATTAATAAGTTTTTTATGAAAGGTGTAGATTAAATGAAGAAAGATAAAGTAAATACAGAGCAAGAAGGCCTCTTAGCCCGCATGGGTTTTTCGCTCGCGAATTGGAGTGAAAGATGGTTCCCTGATGCCTATATTTTCGCTGCGGTTGCAGTCGTTTTAATAGCAATTATTGCTTTATTAATGGGACGGACTCCTGTCGAAATTGGAGTTGATTTCGGGACTCACTATTGGGATTTAATCCCTTTCACCATGCAAATGGCCTTTATCATCATTACAGGTTATGTAGTCGCTTCTTCTAGACCTGTTCATAAACTCATTGCTAAGCTTTCTGAAATCCCTAAATCGCCTAAAGGAGCCGTAGCTTTCGTCGCTTTCTTCTCCATGGCTACCTCTCTCCTAAGCTGGGGTTTTAGCTTGATTTTTAGCGGAATTCTTATTAAAGAAATTAGCAAACGGGTGAAAGGTGTCGATTACCGGGCCATGGGCGCCGCGGGATTCCTAGGGCTTGGAAGTGTTTGGGCTTTAGGACTTTCCTCTTCAGCAGCTCTATTGATGGCAACGAAGGCATCGATTCCTCCCGCTTTATATGAAATTAGTGGGACGATTTCCATGTCAGAGACCATTTTCACATGGCAAAATTTGACCATGATCGTTGTTCTTATTGTTTTATCTGTTTGGATTGCGTTTGTTTCTGCCCCGGGAAAAGACAAAGCGAAAACTGCCGAAATGGCTGGAATTGATTATGGAAGAATAGGAAATCTTGATGAGACGAAGAAGAAGGCAGAGCGCCCTGGTGAGTGGCTAGAGTACAGCCCTATTTTAAATCTATTATTAGTTGCGATCGGATCCGTTTATATTATTAACGTTATTTCAAAAACAGGACCGATTGCTGCACTTAATCTTAATAACTATAACTTTATGCTTTTAATGATCGGTTTGCTTTTGCATTGGACACCCAGAAACTTCTTGAACTCAGTTGCAAATTCGGTACCTGCTATTGGCGGTGTGCTCATTCAATTCCCTCTGTATGCAGGGATTTTCGGGATCTTAATGAACTCTGGACTGAATGATAAATTAGTGGAGTTCTTCCTTTCCATTTCTACAGAAAATTCATTTCCGTTCATTGCCGGAGTTTACTCGGCTATCTTAGGACTCTTTCTCCCTTCAGGCGGCGGAAAATGGATTGTAGAAGCGCCATACTTGCTTGAAGCCGCAAAAGAATTAAATGTCAGCATGGCCTGGATTGTGCAAGTTTATAATGCGTCGGAAGCACTTCCGAACATGGTCAACCCATTCTTTATGCTGCCTTTATTAGGCGTTTTGGGAGTCAAAGCAAAAGATCTTGCTGGATATTCTATTTTACAATTAATCTTCCACGCACCCGTTGTCCTTATACTCGTTTGGCTTTTGGCAAAAACAATGCCGTATGTGGCCCCGGTGTTTGGGTAATTAGGTTTAAGAAACGGATTTCTTTGGAGTTTTTAATAACCTTGAAAAAGGTATTCTTGTCCCCCTCTGTTTTGATTTTGCAGAGGGGGTTTTTTTTCCCTATTGTAGTCAGACACAATAACCTCAATGGGTTGTTAATATTTATTTATCAGCCAATTTAATAGGTTGTTAGCCAGTTACCGGGTTTGTCAGCCAATTTCAAGTTATACTGAGCAAACTCATTCGAATTTCAAAATCGAGCGGAAATTGAAGCAAGAGAAACGTCCCCTTGCTTCTTATTGAATAACCAACACTTCCTTTTTAACAACCTTCCCTAGAATTTGATAGATATGAACATTTGGGAAGTGAACCGCATAAATTGTCTCTTCTGGGGCTTGAACGATTAGCACATTCGGGTGAATTCTTTCAATCACCTGAATGGGTGTAGGTAAAGTGGATGCATATACACCCCCTCCAATTGCCCAATAAGACAATACTGCTTGATCGTCCGGGCTTGCTTTGTTTGCCAAGTGTGCACGTTTGATTTCCATTGTATTTATATGAACCAAGTCCTCGATGATTGCGCTTGCGGTTGGAAACATGCCCGCTCCAGGGCCTTGAAGACTAATATTGCCGACAATATCCCTATCAATGGATGCCGCATTTTGCACATCTTCAATCTGGTAAAATGGATGTGACTCATTGACTAGGACAGGCTTGACAGAACATGTAATGCCGTTCTCTGTTTTATGAATGGAAGCAACATGCTTAAATCGGAAGCCTAATGCGTAAGCACAGGGACGGTTCTGCTCCTGCAAAAGTAAGAAAAACAGCCTTATGCTTCATAGGTTTATTCATTTCTTCTTCATTATATTTGTATTTTTAGATTGTAATAGCTTTTGTATCGGAGGCCACATGCCAATTAGCAGAAAGATGATCCCTGCAAGAAATGAAGTGAATATCCAAAATGTCATGCCAAAGCCAATTAATTTGTGTGCACCTTCATAATAAGTTACTTCTGAGGTATTGATGTATGAAGACATAATAGCTGCAGTAAGTTTTTTAAAAGCGTACAAAAAAGCAGATATGGCTATAAAAAAGCAACCGACAGCTGTGTATTCCTTTTTCATTAGCTCACCTCAATTAAATGATTTCTTCTACTCATTAGTGTACCCTCTTATCGAATGATAGGAAAATAAAAAAAATTAGGAAACCTTTGTAAACTAGAAAATTGACCGCGTCTTTAGTGTTATTTTCATCATAGAGAGTTTTATACTTGGTAGTAGGCCCTCTCCATTAAATCGACTTACCACGAAGGGTGTCTAACACCCCTAATATGGTATATTCATAAGTAGAATTAATCTTCAGTAAAGGGGATTCTGAAGTATGCAAAAGCAAGATTATATTATTTTAGTGACGGTGCATGAGGAGAAGAATATAACGAAGGCTGCTCAAAAGCTTTTTAGTTCACAGCCTGCTGTGACTTATAGACTGCAAAAGATTGAAGAAGAATACAATATTAAGATTTTCCACCGAGAGGGGAATAAGCTATTTTTCACCTCGGAAGGCGAATACCTGGTTGAGTTCTCGAAGAAGATGCTGTTTGATTTGAGTAAAATGGAGGATTATATTAAAACGTTAAAAAAAGATTCGAAAGGGACGATCCACCTTGGCGTCTCCAGTAATTTTGCCCTATACAAATTGCCGCCGCTCATTAAAAGATTTCTTGAAATCCATTCGCAAACACAAGTGAACGTTTATACAGGCTGGAGTTCAGAAATCATTCAATTAATCAAAAAAAATGAGATTCAAATTGGCATTGTAACAGGGAATTACAATTGGTATGACGAGAAGATATTGTTGACTGAGGATCCGATTACAATTATTTCCAAAAAGCCCCTTGATATAAAGGAGCTTCCTTATTTACCTATGATTTATTATCAGCCGAACAGAGTTATTGGTCAGACTCCAGAACCTACCAATCCTCTAGCTCGAACAATAGAGAACTGGTGGCAAGAGAATTATAAAATTGCTCCACTCATTAGAATGAGATTGGATAAGGTTGAAACTTGTAAAGCTATGGTTGAAAATGGCTTGGGTTTTTCCATTATTCCAAAATCCTGTCTAACAGAAGATGATTTCTTTTATACTTACGATTTAAAAAATGATAAAAATAAATTAATTAACAGAAAGACATGGCTAATATTCCGTAAATCTACTTTGGAATTATCATCAGTTAACAACTTTGTAACCTTTATGAAAATGAAGGCGAGTGAAGAAAATCATTTCTAACCCATTAAAGGAAAATGGCAAGCAACGAAATGAGAGTCTGCTTTTTCCTCAAATTCAGGAACGGCGGTTTTACACTTTTCTTGCGCATATGGACAACGTGTGTGAAACTTACAGCCACTAGGCGGATTAACGGGACTAGGCATATCCCCTTCCAAAATGATTTCATTTTCCGGATTTCGTCTTAAGCGGGGATTGGAAATCGGCAGGGAAGCTAGCAGCCCATTCGTGTATGGATGCATCGGGCGTCTGAATAGTTCTTCTTTATCTGCTAATTCAACCACATTTCCTAAGTACATCACGCCGATTCGATTGCTAATATGTTTCACAGCGGGCAGTCCATGTGCAATAAAAATATAGGTTAGATTGTACTTTTCTTGTAGCTCGCTTAGTAAATTTAATATTTGTGCCTGAATGGAAACATCTAGCGCTGAAACAGGTTCATCACAAATAATGAGTTTTGGCTTTAGCGCTAATGCTCTTGCAATTCCAATTCTTTGCCTTTGCCCACCGCTAAATTCATGCGGGAAGCGTTGAGAATAGGAAGGATCTAAGCCTACATCTTGCATTAATTCATAAACTTTATCTTCCAATTCCTGTTTTGACAGTTTTTCGTGCGTAATGATTGGTTCAGCAATTAAATCGAATAGTCGCATTCTCGGATTTAATGAAGAAAAAGGATCTTGGAAAATCATTTGGTAATTAGGCCGGATTTTTTTCAGATGCTTTTCTTTCATATTTGAAATTTCCGTTCCATCAAAAAAAACTTCACCTTCTGTAGGCTGTAATAATCCGATGATTAAGTTGCCAAGCGTTGATTTCCCACAGCCTGACTCCCCCACAATGCCTAATGTTTCTCCTCTTTTAACCGTTAAATTGATCCCATCTACTGCTTTTAAATAATCTTTTTTCTTCTTAAATAATTGACTATTAACTTCAAAATGCTTCTTTAAATTTTTTATTACTAAAAGATCATCGTTTGTTATTTCTGTAGTTGAAGCAAGTTTAATCATTTGGCATTAGACCTCCTTTCACACTAATACAACCAGCATCTTACTTGGCCATCTTCAAACCCTTTTAATTCCGGCATGGAAGATTTACAAATATCCTTTGCCTTTGGGCATCTAGGGTGAAAATAGCATCCCGAAGGACGATTATTTGGAGCTGGAACATTCCCTTTAATAGACATTAACTCATCTTCCTGACTCTCAATTTTTGGAGTACTACTAATAAGTCCTTGGGTATACGGGTGCTTCGGATCATCAAAAAGAGAAAAAACATCGCGTTCCTCTATAACTTGTCCTGCATACATAACAATCACTCGGTCAGCCAACTCTGCTACAACGCCAAGATCGTGTGTAATTAATAGTATTGAGGTATCGAATTCACTTTTTAAGTTTCGCATTAGCTTTAGGATTTGAGCTTGAATTGTTACATCGAGTGCGGTCGTTGGCTCATCTGCGATTAATAGACTAGGGCTACACGAAAGCGCCATCGCTATCATCACTCGCTGCCTCATTCCACCGCTCAATTCGTGTGGAAATGAATCATAAATTTTCTCAGGTCTAGGAATACCCACCTTACCTAACATTTTAATACTTTCCGCTTTAGCTTCCTTTTTAGAAAGCTTTTGATGGAGCAATAACACTTCATCAAGTTGATCGCCTATTCTTAATACGGGATTTAGGGACGTCAGCGGCTCCTGGAAGATCATCGATATTTCATTCCCGCGTAATTTTTCCATTTTTTTCTCACTATATTGTGCAATGTTTTGCCCTTTAAAGTGGATTTCTCCGGCCACAATTTTGCCCGGAGCACCGACAAGTTGCATGATGGAAAACGATGTCACACTTTTCCCGCATCCAGATTCCCCAACGAGGGCAGTAGTTTGACCTTTTTCCATTGAAAAAGAAACACCATCAACTGATGGCACAATTCCATTTTGTGTGTAAAAATATGTCTTTAAGTCCTTGACTTCAAGTAATTTTGCCATCTCTTTAATTCTCCAATCATCAAGAATTTGTCCCTTGCGAGCGTGGGTCTAGTAAATCCCGTAACCACTCACCTAAGAATATAATTCCCAGTACTGTAATCGTAATGGCAATCCCAGGGAAAGTCGCGAGCCACCAGCTAGTAGCGACATACTCTTTCCCCTCACTAAGCATAATGCCCCATGATGTTGTAGGCGGTTGAATTCCTAAGCCTAAAAAGCTTAATGAGGATTCTGTAATGATTGTTCCAGCAACACTTAAAGTTGAAATGACAATCACTGATGACATAACATTTGGCAGAATATGGCGTGAGATGATTTTCATATTCGAAACACCCATCGTTCTTGCCGCTTTCACATATTCTCGTTCTCTTAAGCTAAGAGTCTCACTTCTAATCATTCTTGCATATAGAACCCAGCTTGTTACGCCAATAACCAAAATTAGTGTCGGCAACCCTGGTTCCAAAACCGTTAAAAACACAATACAAAACAAAATAGTTGGCACTGATAAAAATGCATCCACCAATCGCATGATAATATTATCAACCATTCCGCCATAATAGCCCGCAATTAAGCCAAAGAATACACCAATCGCTCCAGCAACGATTACGGACAATACACCAACAACTAATGAAATTCTTGAGCCGTAGATCAATCGGCTTAAAATATCCCTACCTAAGTTATCGGTCCCTAATATGTGGCTAATCTCTCCTCCTTCTAACCAAAAGGGAGGGAGCAGAATTTTAGATGTATCGATTTTTATCGGATCATAAGGGGCAATGAATGGTGAAAAAACAGCGACAATGATTAAAGATAAAACGGTGATCAGACCGACCAATCCTGTTTTGCTCCTAGAGATTTTCGTAAGCAAAATGATCAATTTATTATTACTTTTAATACTTCTATCATATTTATCTGCTTTATAGATAGCAGGCTCCGTTTGAGCATTGGATTCCATATTACACAAATCCTTTCTTAGTTAAATTTAATTCTAGGGTCTAAGAAACGATATAGAATATCCGAAAATAAATTCATAAACAAAATAATAACGGCAGTTACGAATACAGCAGCTTGAATGATTGGTAGATCTTTATCATAAACAGCTTGAATAATGAGCTGGCCAACCCCAGGCCAAGCAAAGATCATTTCTGTAATTAAAGCGCCCCCAACCAATGATGCCAATTGAAGTAATGTAATCGTGATTACAGGAACTAATGAATTCCTAAATGCATGTTTAAAAATAATTACTGATTTTTTCTGTCCCTTACTTTTAGCCGTTCGGATATAATCCTGCTGAAGAATTTCCAACATATTGGAACGTACTAATCGCGTAATTTGTGCGGATACCGCAGTTCCCAATGTAATGGCTGGAAGGATAATGTGTTTCCAACTTCCTGTACCAGAAACCGGCATAATTTTTAAATTCACCGCAAAGACAAGTATTAACATAATACCAAGCCAAAAGTTTGGAATGGCCTTTCCTAGCACAGATAAACTTGTTGCGAACAAATCGATAATACTATTTGGCTTAATCGCTGAAATAATCCCAAGAGGGACCGCAATAACAACTGCAATAATCATAGAAGCGGTAGCTAATTCAAAAGTAGCAGGCATTCTCTCCAATACTAAAGATAAAGCTCCCACACCGTATTTATAAGATTCGCCAAAATCACCCTTAATCAGATCAATCATGTAATTCCAAAACTGAATATAAAAAGGCTGATCAAATCCCAATGCAGCTCTAAGCTGCTGAACTTCTTGCTGGGTAGCCTCCGCTGGCAGCATTAACGCAACAGGGTCCCCCGCAATATACACTAAAACGAAGATCATTAGGGAAATGATGAGCAAAACTAATGGAATCTGTAATAACCTGTATGAAAAATATCTCCACAATGGTATCCTCTCCGTTTAAATAAAATGAAATTTGGGTAAGAGTTAGAGGAGATCTCGTCTCCTCTAATTCTAAAAATACTATTTGACTACTTCTTTTTAATATCTGGAACGTAGATTAACTCATCTAGTCTTGGCTGATACTCAATTTTCTTACTCGCTCCAAAGAACTGATCGATTTGGAACAATGGAATAATTGGCAGTTCTTGACTTGCAATTTTTTGTACTTCCTGGTATTTTTGTGTTCTTTCATTTTCATCAAGAGATACTTTAGCTTCTTTCAGTAGTTGATCAACTGTTTCATTGCTATAGCCATTAATTGTGGAGGCTCTCTCCGATCCATAATAATCTAGAGATTGACCAGAATCGAAAAACGACGAACCTAGTGCAATTAAATAGCCGTCTTTAAACTTCTGTTGATCAATCGCCTCAGAGAAAGTGCTCCATTTTTGAATGTTCATTTCAGTTTTAATTCCAACTGCCTCAAGCATGCCTGCAACCATTTGTAAAATTTCTCTATCCTTAATATATCTGCCAGTCGGACCTGATAACTCAATAGTTAAACCATCTTTAAACCCTGATTCTGCCAATAGTTCTTTAGAACGCTCGACATCATAGTTATATTTATTATATAAACTTTCTTCAAACCCTAAATTTCCAGGGTTGATTCTCGTTAAAGTTGGCGTTCCCTTCCCGTCTAATAAACTATCAATTAATGCCTGATCATCAATTGCGTAATCAATAGCTTGTCGTACTTTTAAATCTGATGTTGGCCAATCTTTTTGTGTTCTAATGAACAACATATACGTTCTATTAGAAGGACCAGTAACGAT
This sequence comes from Cytobacillus depressus, assembly GCF_008923245.1. Taxonomy (GTDB): domain Bacteria; phylum Bacillota; class Bacilli; order Bacillales; family Cytobacillaceae; genus Cytobacillus; species Cytobacillus depressus. The sequence continues at coordinate 258,954 of NZ_WBOS01000003.1, read as the reverse complement.
GGTATTATTTTCTGAGTCATTCACTCGCTTCCAATCACTTGGAGGTACATTGGCGATTAGATCAATATTATCCGTTAGGAGTTCCGCAACTCTTGTTGAGTCTTCGGGAATTGCTCTAAATACGACTTCATCCCAATCGCTAGATTTCCCAAAATAATCTTCATTTTTCTCTAAAACAATTTGATTGTCTTTCTTCCATTCTTTGAATTTATAAGGTCCTGATCCAATTGGCGACTTTAAAAATTCATCCCATCCTTTTTCTTCTATGTACTTTTTCGGTAAAATACCTGATGCCTGTCTTGAAATTCTGCTTAAAAACATTGGATCTGGCTCGTTTGTTACAATTTGAAAATTATAGTCATCAATTATTTTTACTTCCTTAATGCTTTTAAAATCTCCATAGCTTCTAAGTGTCTCATCTTTTGCCACTCTTTCAAGCGTGAATTTAACATCTTCAGACGTGAGTTCATCCCCATTATGAAACTTTACACCGTTATTTAATTCAAATTGATAAGTGGTGTCGTCAACTTTTTCCCAGCTCTTGGCTAGATGTGGTTTAATTTCACCTTCAGTATCTCTCATGAGTAAATAATCGAAGACGTTCACGTGAATGACTTCTGTTGACGTATTCGTATGGTTATGAATGTCCCAAGTCAACATGTCTGGACCAACAGAAATATTTAAAATATTTTTTTCCTCTTTTGAACCTTCACTTTTACTTGTTGTTGTTGTACATCCTGTAATGATCAACATGATTGATAGCATAATAGCGTAAAAAAAATTCCTTTTCACCCTTCGTCCCCCATTTTCTATTTAATATTTTTTTAGTTCACAACAAGATTTTTTTGGTTTTCTTTTTCCACTAAATAATCTTGCTTAATTTTTTCTAACAATTCTTTTGAATAGATAATGTCTAAACAAGTTGATCCAATAATTTTAGCGGCTGTCATGATAGCCTTATTGCCTTCAGGACTATTGGATGCTTGAACCCATTCCTTTGTATGATTCGACGTGCCTATTGGAACAAAAGCAGTTCTTATACAAGCTCCAGGTACGCGATGCGTGACAATACTAAAGTCTGTTGAACCTGTTCTTTCCCTTGGCGGTGTAATATTATCTGCCCCAATTAGCTTAGCGTTTTCTAATAAAGTATCATTTAAAGTTTGGACATTTAACTTGTTTTCCAATGATTTATGTCTAATAATCTCGACCTTTGTACCTGTAGCTAACGCAGCACCTCTTGCTACATTTAATACTCTTTCTGATACGTGGTTCAAATAAGGTCTGTCCGAAGCACGAACTGCGAATTTCGCTGCTGATCTTCCAGGTACAATATTGGGAGCAATTCCGCCGTCTGTAATGATTCCGTGAATGCGGACATCAGAACGGACATGTTCTCTTAAATATTCAATCCCATTAAAGGTCATGAGCACTCCATCCAACGCGCTAATTCCATTTTCTGGCGCAACAGCAGCATGAGACTCTTTTCCCTCAAAAACAAATTCAAAGCTATCAAGAGCTAACGATCTTCCATCAACAGTTGTCCGATCTCCTGCATGCATCATTAGAGCAATATCCAAATGGTCAAAATAACCCCGTTCCGTTAAAGGAATCTTCCCACTAGTTGTCTCTTCAGCAGGTGTACCAAAGACTTCAATAGTAAAAGGGGGAGTCTCCTCGAGCTTCGATAGGGAAATGGCTGCCCCTAAAGCGACAGAAGGCTGAAGATTATGCCCACATCCATGACCTAAGTTTTTCAGGGCATCATATTCACAGAGGATCCCGATCGTAGGACCGCCTGTTCCTTTTGTAAACCTGGCTTTAAAAGCTGTTTCCAGACCAGCTATACCTGATTCTACTTCAAAGCCATTCGAACTTAATATTGCTGTAATTGCTTCAACCGCTTTATATTCTTGGTTTCCCAACTCAGGGTTGGAATGAATGTAAGAGCTTAGACTAAACAACTCCTCCTTCATATCTTCGATTAAATGAAATAACAATTCTTTTTTTATACTCACTTCTGCACTCCCTTTCCGCTAAATGTAACCGGTTTCCAAATTCATAATTAACAATTAACGAGAATACTCTGTGAATTCATAATAAGGGAATGTGGATCTAATGAGAAATTAAAAATATTTTATGGTGACTAAAAAAAATTTTATGACTTTCGCAAAAAGCAAAGTTTTTTGCTATGGAATGTTTAATTAGTATTGCTTAATTTCCTAATTTTTAAATAAATATATATAGAGCAAGATTATACTAGAATACTATTTTTGTAAACAAAGCGGTGTAGGACACCATCCGTGGACAAATTGATTATGTTTCTGCCCTGGCGGACAATGATTGATTTAAGGAAGGTCTATGGGGTACGGAGGAAGCCTCTTAACCTCCACCAAAATCTCCAATATATGACACTAATATGGGATATTTCATGAATCATTGTATTAATTTAGGATAATGGAAAATAGAAAAATCCTTACTATTGATGAAACCAGCTGTTATTACTTAAGCACAAAAGACAGCCGAACAAATCGTTATTCGGGTTGAAAGGGATATTTTGTAAGCGGAAAGTGATATTTTGACAATGGTAAATGAGAAGCTGGAACGGATAATGTTATGTTATTCTTGCTCCCCTTCTGTCTTTGTATGCAGAAGGGGTTTTTTATTTTTTCACCTTTGACCATATCCTTGTTCAAAGCAAATTGACCAACAAAAATAAGTGGAGGAGTAAATACATGTCAGCCATTCACATTGCATTATTGGGATACGGAACCGTTGGGAAGGGTGTATATAAGACCATTCAATCACATCAGAAGAAGCTTCAGGCTCTTCTTGGAAAAGAAGATAAAAATCGTTGGAATTCTTGTGAGAAATATAAATAAGCACACCAAGCCGGATGAAGATATTCTTTTAACAAATGACTTCGAAAAAATAATTACTCTTGACCAATTGGATGTTGTGATTGATGCCATCGTTGGAAAAGACCCATGCTTTACCTATTTGTAGCAGGCGATTAAACTCGGCTGTCATGTTATAACGGCTAACAAGGAAATGTTTGCCCATCATGGGGGGAAATTAAAACAGTTGGCAAGTGAAAATGGTGTTTCGCTTGGCTTTGAGGCAACGGTTGCTGGCGGAATTCCCGTGATCCAAACACTAAAACAATTGTTAAATGTAAACAATGTAGACAAATTCCAAGGCATTCTTAACGGAACCTCAAATTTTATTTTGACAAAAATGAGAGAAGAAAACTTGCCATTTGCATCAGCATTGAAGCTCGCTCAGGAAAAAGGCTATGCCGAAGCCGATCCGACGAATGATGTAGACGGCTATGATGCCTTCTACAAGGCAGTGATCTTAAGCGAGCTTGCATTTTGGGAGGCCCCGAACTGGGATGAGCCGATTAGAGAGGGCATTCGTGGAATCACCCCCGAACAAGTCGAAATCTTTTCATCATTAGGGTTTCGATTTAAGCACGTCGCTTTGATTGAACGAAATATTTGTGGAATTCAATGCACCGTAAAGCCTGTGCTTGTGAATGAACAGCATCTTTTCTACCATGTAGAAGGTGTCCAAAATGCTGTTTCCATTAACGGGGATATTGTTGGAAATATTAGCCTTCAAGGTCCAGGTGCAGGCATGCTTCTGACAGCAACCGCGATAATAGAGGACTTGGCAAATATTAATAAAAATAATTTAGCTCGTGGATATTCCGAACAAAAGCCAGAAGAAAATGATGCTCCTACTCTTTCCTTTTGGGCAATTAGCGGTGATGTGAATGTCTCGATTCTCCCTTCCCCTATTGAAGTGATTGAAAGAATTGATCCGAATGTGTTAATTGTTCGAGCACCAGAAGAGACCATATTTGCGATCCTCTTGCCAAATGTTCATGTCTATCAAATTCTTGGGGATGTGGCGTTTAGGGGAGTGGTTTTAATTTAAGAAAAGCACATGGACGGTTCTTCTACTTTAGAAGTAGAGGGACCGTCCATGCGCTTCTATTTCATTTCTTTTTTCGGATAAACATTTTATTCGTTCTCGTTAGATTGATGACAGCATTTAACCATCCTTGGGTAATCAGATAATTATTAAGAACAAAAAACGAAGAGCAGTTTCGCTACTCTCCGTTCAATCAATCTTATTATTAAAATCTTTTACGCTTGCAGCTTTATAAATCCATCTTTTCACCTTATTTGCCCGGCAGCAAAATAATACGCTCTTTCGTTGCACCTTCAATTTTTTTACGGCTGTATAATAACGGAATGGCTTCATCGTTAGCCCATTTGTTGAATAGATCGGCATAATGTTCGCTTCTCGGATCGCCAGACTGTCCTGGACTGTTCACAGCAATTGAATTATCCCAATTACCTACATCTAAGACCATTCTGTAGGTAGCTCCGCTCGTTTGCCGGAAGTTAGTTGTATTATACGTCGCAGCTCCGACAGTGTCTCCGCTCCCACCGCGAGGAACTGGACCAACATTAAGTTTTTTCCTTAGCTTGTCATCGACTAAATTGGATAGCTGATGCTCCAAATAAACATGGTGCAAATCTCCCCATTTCCAGCGATTCATATTCGGACCAAGAAGCTCTTCCACATGCTTGATAGCATCCTTTAGGCTGTTTAACAGGATTTCATCTCGCGTTTTTTTCGGTTCATTTCCAAAACGCTGATCGGGATTTTCCAAAAGATTCAGCAGGACAACAGGGTCCCCGGAGCCAACCTTTTTTGCTGCCTCTTTAGATAATATTTGACCGACAACAGCTTGACGCAAATGGTGCTGATACCATACTTCGAACAAGGCACCCGCAGAAGAATCCACGTCTAAATTCCCATCCCATTTTCTCAGCATTTTCAAGGCCTCTTTTAACTTTTTATCATTCGATTCAAGATTACTCACTAGGCTTGTAACACGGCGGCCCGGAATGGATAAATAGTCAGTTTGCAGGCGAAGCGAATCATCTATCCCAACTTTTTTCTTGCTGCTTAAAACTTCAGCAATTCGCTGTGAGCGGAATGGAAAACTCCATTCAAACCCCAGCTTGTATTTTTCATAAGCATAATCTTCCGGTAAGTTCATTTCGTTTGCAGATGCCACCCAACCTCGTTCAGGATTAAATTCGAATGGCAGGTTTTCTTGATTTAAAAAACCATCCCATTCATAGCTTCCATCGCCCGGCACAGGCAGTAGTCCATCCCAATTATCACGGACTGGTGTCAACCCTCCTGGTTTCCATCCTATGTTTCCGTTCGTATCGGCATAAACCTGATTTTCAGAAGGAGATCCCCAGTTATTCATCGCCTTGCTGAAATCTTCCCAGTTCTCGGCTCCCATGTATGACAAACTTCCTAAGTAAGGGGCCATTCCCGGCTCCAGCCATGCTGCTCTTACAGCAAATGCACGATTTTTTTCCTCATCTTTATAAATAATTGGTCCATGACGAGTGAACTGCAGTTCCGTTAACTGGTCATGTTTACCTTTTACTGCAATTTTCTCTGATATAGTCTTCATAGACTCCCATTGTCCTTTGTATAAGTATTGGGAAGGATTCTCGGGATTGGTTTCATAAACATAAAGATCTTCTTGGTCGATTGCAAATATAGTTAGGCCAAAAGCGGCTGTTCCATTATGTCCAATCGAAATTCCCGGTAAAACAGGCTCACCGCCCCCAATCACATTTAATCCAGGTGCAGACAAATGGGCAATATAACGGAGCGAAGGCACCGCTAAAGTCCGGTGCGGATCATTAGCCAAAATGGGCCGTCCCGTTTTCGACTTTTCAGGAGCGATTACCCAATTGTTACTTCCTAGTCCCGATTCAAATTCAATTTGCTCATTCAAGGATTCAGACTTTACCGTTAATTCAGCTTTATCAAAATAGACCTCTTTCGTCGCTAGATTGTAAGTATCGAGTACATCCTCAGGAATATCGAATAAATCGAGTCCTTTCGGTATGTTTATTTTCCAATCTGGTTCAAGCCTCTGGCGGATGCTTTCGGCTTCTTCCCCAAATTGGCGCAATGTAATAGCACGTGCAACTTCACTTTTTATGTTTCGGGTTAAGCCATGGCTGCGAATTCGAACAATATCCTCAGGCTCCCATTTGGTAGGCTTGTATCCCAGTAGCTTAAATTCTTCTGGAAGAATATCTGGATTTTCTTCTGTCATTTCAACATAGGCATTAATTCCATTCACAAACGAAGCAACAACCCTTTCTGTATCTGGCCCATATGCTTTCCATTCCTTTTCCATATCCCCGCGATATAAAAATAGCCTTGTCGCTCGATCTTGTTCCTCATAGGATGGACCAAGCACTTCCGACAGCTGTCCCAGTCCACGCTTTCGCCATAAATCTATCTGCCACAAGCGGTCACGAGCGGCATTAAACCCTTGCACGAAAAATGCATCGTCTTTTGAAGATGCATAAATATGCGGGATTCCCCAGCGGTCAATCAGTATTTCAGCTGATTTTTCAAGACCAGATACCTTAATCTCCTGTGAAGGCTCCGGTTTTCCAGCGGCATTGCCCGTGTAGACTAAGGGCGTTGTAAGCAATAGCAAACAGGCAATCACCAGCACTAAACTCTTTTTCATCATTTGTCACTCCTTATGAAAAATTATTTGATTGGGTTGGATCTAAACTGTTTGACTAATTGTTAAATAGACACCATCTCCTCTTTAATTTGTCTTAATTCTGCAACTACAATAATACGGAAGATTCGAAATTTTCACATCGCACCTTTGTACTTTCTTTGATACTACTTATATCCCAACCAAAGCATAAAGACGCTACAAGCGAAGAATGAAGCATGAGGACCCTCCCTTTGCTTCTATTCTTCAAAAAAACACGCCTTATTTCAGCTTGTTCAAGAATTCTTATCTTTATCTCTAAACTACAGAACGGCGATTATCAATATCCCAAAGCTAATCAGTGAGGGGGGAAATGGACACTAGAAATTTTGCTTCATATAAAGGAAATGTCTCCACTCTCACTTTTGAAGCATTATTCATTTTCCATAATTATTGAGAACTTCAATAATCAATCCGTTTGGAGCTGTGTCACGTCCAAGAAGTAAAATCACGTCTTTACGAAACCGTTCCCTTTGTCGATAATTTTTCATTCAAATGAGTGAAATTATTAAAATACTCTTGAAAGATAACAAATGAAAAAAGGTTTAAGTTTTTTTATGATTTGATAGTGAGTTTGATAGGTTTAACAGCTGGGTTGGCAGGTTGTCAGCCAATTAGAAATCCACCTCCTCCACTTCCACAATATACAAAACGCTCAAAGTAAATTATGATAGAGTTAAGAACTTAGCAATAGGATTGTGAAGTGGTAACACAAAGGAGGCTACAATAATATGAATAACAAGAACAAAACAGTTGTGCGTTCGATGGATATATTGAATCTATTTATTGAGCATCCCGAATTATCATTTCAGGAGATTATTGATTTGTCAGGGATTCCGAAGACTTCGGTTTATCGAATGCTCCAGTCGTTAGAGGAAATGGAGTTTTTGGAAAAAGGGAGAGATTTGAAGTACCGATTGGGACTTTTGTTTCTTAAATTTGGCCATCTTGTTTCATCTCGGCTGGATATACGTCAGATTGCGTATCCGTTGATGAATGATTTACACAATGATGTAAAAGAAGCAATTAACTTAATTGTTCGAGATGGCAATGAGGCCATCTATATTGAGAAAATTGATACGAAACAAAAGGTTCGTTTGTATACAGCTATTGGAAGGAAAAGTCCGCTTTATGCCGGGGCCTGTTCACGAGCGATTTTGTCATTTTTGCCTGATGCAGAAATACAAGATTATCTTGAGTCAACGGAACTCAAGTCGTTTGCGCTCGGTACAATAACGAATAAAGAAAAACTTTATGAATCTATTAAACAGGCGCGAATAGACGGATTCACCATTAGCCACTCCGAACTAGAAAACCATACTTCTGCCGTTGCAATCCCTATTTTTAATCATAAGAGTGAAGTCGTTGCAGGCATTAGTATCGCGGGGATTGAAGCAAATTATCAGGGCGAAAATATTGGAATCTTTGCGGAAAAGGCAAAAAAAGTGGCTGAGGAAATTTCCATGAGATTAGGCTATACAAAATAAAACGGGGAGTTCTCTTCAAAGAGACCTTCCCGTTCTTTTATTACACTTTCAAACGAATACTCGCTGCCAATTTACGAAGCATCTCCTCTTGTCTTATCAATTCCGACTCTGCTTGCTCAAGAGAAGTCTCTTCGAACTGGATGCTAGCGTTCGGCTGCAGCTGTGCCAAACGAGGTAAATCTACGGAAATGACTTGACCGATCTTCGGATATCCGCCTGTCGTTTGCCGGTCCACCATCAAAATGATGGGCTGCCCATTTGAAGGAACTTGAATCGTGCCATACGTAACCCCTTCTGACAGCAGCTCAAACTTTTCCGCTAAGCTGAGCGCTTCCCCTTCCAATCGATAGCCCATCCGATCTGCTTGCGTTGTTAATTTATAGGGCTTTGAAAAAAATGTCTGTTGACTAGCCGAATCGAATCGCTTAAATTCAGCCCCCTGCAATACTCGAATCGTTTGTTTTTTACCAAATGTAAGAAACTCCGTATAGTTAACGGACCATGTAAAATGTGTAGTCATTTTTTCCAACCGCTGGACGATTGCCTGACTGAAGGAATTTAAGCTCCTACACTCAAACACATCCCCTTTTTGCAGCGCTCGTCCGTGAAACCCGCCAATCGCCGCACGAAGATATGTACTCTTACTTCCCATGACTTCGGGCACCTCAATTCCGCCCGCGAAAGCGACATATGCCCGGCACCCATTAATAGCGGATTTAAATTTTAAAATCGATCCTTTCCGCATAAGGACTGGCCGCCACATCGGGGCTTCTTCCCCATCAATCGTTGGCTGTAAATCACCACCTGTTATGGCAATTAACTGATCACTGTCAAATCGGAGAGTGGTCCCGAGAAGGGTAATTTCAAGCGTCCCCTCCCCTTCATCATTGCCGACGAGTAAATTGGCAATCCGAAGGGAAAGAGGATCCATCGCCCCACTTACGAGTACTCCAAATTTCTGTGATCCGAATCTCCCTAAATCTTGAATCGTCGTCATTAATCCAGGGTGAAGCACGTGAACACTCATCGTTTCATCTCCTTATACGTCTCATACTCTTCAAGAGAAATCGGCTCAAAGCGGATTCGATCTCCAGACTGTAACAATGTTGGCGGTGAAACCTCGGGTAAAAATAAATCAAGCGGGGTGCGTCCGATAATTTGCCAGCCTCCTGGCGTTTCCAGTGGGTATATGCCCGTCTGTTTCCCAGCAATCCCAACAGATCCAGGCGTAATAGCGAGGCGTGGAGACTCCTTTCTTGGAGTGGCAATTCTTTCGTCCATTCCCCCCATGAAAGGAAACCCCGGCGCAAAGCCTATCATATACACTAAATAATCGTTTGCCGAATGTATTTCAATAACATCTTCAACAGAAAGTCCGTTATATTCTGCTACATTCTCCAGATCTGGGCCGAACTCTCCCCCATATACAACTGGGATCGTGACGAGCCGCGGTTCTGATTGTTCATCAACTGCTAATTCCGCCATTAATTCTAAAATGAAAGCGCTCACTTTTTTAAAAGGACTTTGATTCCCTTCCATATAAATAGCAACAGGGTTGTAGTAAACGGTCAAACTATTATAAGACGGCACGGATTCTATTAACCCTGTAAACGGATTTTTTTCTAACACGTTAGATAGACTTTTCACTTTTTCATGAATGGCCGGACAGATTCCTTCGCCTAATTGGACCACTAGCGCAGAATCCCCTAGAGGTCTAATCTGTACACTTTTTTTAACATGTGGCATCGTAAACAGCTCCTCAAAGTTTCGAATTTCGGTAATCCTGTTCTATTAAGCGGATAATATACACATTATAATTTGTTTAAGCCGAAAAATAAATGGGAATATAGAGAAAACGACAATATATTACACTCTTCATACAATTTCGTAAAATATCTTTTCAAGAAAAAATAATTATGCTAGAATTGGTTTACGTTTCAAAACTGAAGTTCCGTTTATCGAAACAACGACAGTGTAAACGCTTACTAAGAATATAATATTGGAGGGGAGAACATGTTTCAAGTCGATATAAATTGTGATTTAGGAGAAAGCTTTGGCCGGTACAAGCTCGGCGAACAGGAAGAAATATTGAAATACGTGACATCAGCCAATATTGCTTGCGGTTTTCATAGCGGGGATCCAACTGTGATGAGAGAAACCGTGAAGATGGCCATTGCCAATGGGGTCAAAATTGGCGCCCATCCCGGATTGCCAGATTTAAACGGATTCGGGCGCAGAGAAATGGCGATTACCCCGCAGCAAGGCTATGACATGGTCGTGTACCAAATCGGAGCATTGCAAGGATTTTTATCAACATTTAATGAAAAAATGCAGCACGTAAAACCCCACGGCGCCCTGTACAATATGGCTGCCAAAGACCCGAAGCTTGCTGAAGCGATTGCGCAAGCCGTTTATGATGTCTCACCTTCATTAATTTTATTTGGACTTTCCGGCAGTGAATTGACGAAAGCAGGAGAAAAGCTCGGTCTTCAAACAGCACATGAAGTATTTGCTGATCGTACGTATCAAGCGGACGGCTCTTTGACTTCTCGCTCACAGTCTGATGCATTGATTACTGATCAAGAACAATCGGTTGCACAAGTAGTGAAAATGGTAGCAGAAGGAAAAGTAGTGTCCCAGCAAAATACAGAAGTTTCGTTACGTGCAGATACGATTTGTATTCACGGAGACGGTGAACACGCACTAGACTTTGCTAAGTATATTAATGAAAGATTAGCAAAAAACAATATTAAAGTATCAGCAATCTGCAACTGGGAGGCGTAATATGGGAGTACCTAAATTGGAAGCAACACAAGAAAACAACAAAACTTCTGGGAAAAAGAAAGCAACTAGAAGTGTCCTGCTCGGCGCCGCCTTTTTAATGGCGACCTCATCGATTGGCCCTGGATTTTTAACACAAACGACTGTCTTTACACAGCAGTTGGCAGCAAGCTTCGCTTTTGTTATTTTAATTTCATTATTATTAGACGTTGTTGCGCAAATAAACATTTGGCGAATCATTGCGGTTTCAGGATTGCGCGGACAAGAAATTGCCAACAAAGTGTTGCCTGGCCTCGGTGTAGTTCTAGCCATCCTGATCGTCATGGGTGGATTAGCTTTTAATATCGGAAACGTAGCGGGTGCAGGATTGGGTCTGAACGCGATGCTTGGCTTGGACCCCATCGTAGGTGCTATTATCAGTGCTGTGGTTGCGATTTTTATTTTTGTCGTAAAAGAAGCGGGTAAAGCGATGGATAAATTCGCCCAAATTGCAGGAGGAGTCATGATCCTTCTCATGCTGTACGTGGCCTTCACGACATCCCCGCCTGTTGGAGAAGCGATTAAGAATACGATTATGCCAGAAAAGATTAGCATCTTCGCTATTGTTACTCTCGTTGGAGGAACAGTAGGCGGTTATATTACATTTGCCGGGGGACACCGACTATTAGATGCAGGAATCAAAGGCGTTGAGTCATTGCCAGAAGTGACGAAAAGCTCTGTTACAGGGATTGCTGTTACAGGCATTATGCGTGTCGCTCTTTTCTTAGCTGCTCTTGGAGTTGTAGCAAAAGGTTTAGCGATTGATCCAGCGAATCCGCCAGCTTCCGTTTTCAAACTAGCAGCAGGTGATATTGGATTTCGTATGTTTGGTGTGATCATGTGGGCGGCAGCCATTACATCTGTTGTCGGAGCAGCGTATACGTCTGTTTCATTTATCCGCTCGTTTCACCCAGCGATCGAGAAACACAAAAACTGGATCATTATTGGATTTATCGTTGTTTCAACAGTGACATTCGCCCTTGTCGGAAGACCAGTTACAATCTTGCTTCTAGTTGGTGCGTTAAATGCACTTATTTTGCCGTTAGCTTTAGGGACACTTTTAGTTGCCGTCTACAAGAAAAATATTGTTGGCGAGTATAAGCATCCTCTATGGTTGACGATTACAGGTGGAATTGTTGTTGTGATCATGGGGTATTTGAGTATCCAAACTTTGATCGAACAACTACCTCAGCTTTTTAAATAATCGATTTCGGGGGATTTGTCGGGGTATTCGTGCGAATTGACATGGACTTGGCAACTCCCCCAGCTTTTTTAGTCATTTCTTTAAAAATTGGACAAGTTGGAGTGATGAATGTTGGGAAACTATGAAAATATGGGGCCTAGTAAAATAAGAGAGTTAATTCGCCATCAAGAGATTACAGGACCGACAGCAGGCATGTCCAAAGGCTATACACAAGCGAATTTAGTCATCTTAAAAAAAGAGCACGCCTTTGACTTTTTGCTATTTTGCCAACGGAATCCGAAGCCATGTCCATTATTGGACGTGACGGAGCCTGGCTCTCCTGTTCCTGCTATGATTGCAAGTGATGCGGATATCCGTAAAGACATTCCGAAATATCGGATTTACAGAGACGGAGTTTTCACAGAAGAAGTCACAGATATTACGGATTATTGGGAAGATGATATGGTTGGCTTCCTGCTTGGCTGTAGCTTTACCTTTGAAACGCCACTCCTTGAAAGTGGTATCCCAATTCGCCATATCGAAGAAAACTGTAACGTTCCAATGTACAAAACAAATATCCAATGTAACAAAGCTGGGATTTTTGAGGGACCGACAGTCGTCAGCATGCGACCAATGTCACCAGAGGACGCCATCCGCGCCGTTCAGATTACGTCGCGCTTCCCTGCCGTCCACGGTGCGCCTATCCATATCGGAGACCCAAGCCAAATCGGCATTGCCGATATTTCTAAACCCGACTTCGGAGACGCGGTCACATTAAAAGACGGAGAAGTTCCCGTATTTTGGGCTTGCGGTGTCACCCCTCAAGCCGTCGCCATGGAAAGCAAACCCGCCATCATGATTACACATGCACCAGGGTGTATGTTTATCAGTGACATAAAGGATGAAAAATTAAGCGTGTTATAAGGTAGGCATACAATATGGTGTCTGCTATATGGTGTCAGACACCTCTCGTAGACAAATCATTACTTTTTCCGCGGAGGGTGGACACTTCTGTCACACTGGAGATAGTTCAAAGGGACAGCCCTTGTGCTGTTACTCAAATTTTAAAAAAATCTATAAGCAGAGTGTGGAAATTATTTTACTTTCATGAGACGATGGATCCGTACATCGTCTTTTTGAAATTTTCGGAATTAATTTTGACACGCCTGTTAGTCGTTAAAAAGGGGATGGAGAACGTGTTTACAAAATCAACTGCTATGCTTCTCGTGCTCATTTTGATTTGGGGAGCAAGCTGGCCCATCAATAAAATAGCAGTACCGCATTCACCGCCACTGCTTTATGCAGGACTGCGTGCACTTTTAGGCGGAATTTTGTTGACTCTAATTATTTGGAAAACACGGAAGGCGATCAATTGGCGGAACAACTGGAAAAAATACTTCATAGCGACTTTCTTCAATTCTATCCTTTTTTTCGGGCTTCAAACGGCAGGATTGCTCTATTTACCGGGTGGATTGTTTTCAGTTCTTGTCTATTTTCAACCAATTTTACTTGGCCTTTTCGCTTGGCTCCTACTTGGTGAATCTTTATCACCCATCCGAATAATTGGGTTGCTGCTTGGATTTGCAGGAATCGTGGTCGTCAGTGTGGATGGATTGACCGTCCATATTTCAGCAATCGGAGTGACGCTCGGGTTACTTACTGCGATTAGCTGGGCGTTCGGTGTCATCTACGTAAAGAAAATAAGCAAAGAAGTGGATGCGTTTTGGATGGTGGCGATGCAATGCATCATCGGAGGGATTTCCCTCTTAGGGCTCGGATCCATGTTCGAAGATTGGTCTGCGATCGAATGGGGTCGACCACAATATCAACTTGGACTTGTGTTCGGTGCCACCATTGGCATCCCGCTCGCCTACATCCTATATTACAAACTGGTCAGTGCTGGTGAAGCAAGCAAAGTCGGATCCTCTACATTTCTCATCCCAATAGTGGCAGTTCTCCTCGGAGTTATTTTCCTACGAGAAACTGTGACTTATAGACTCATTGTTGGGCTTGTACTCGTAGGTTTAAGTATTCGATTCGTAAACTTGCAGAAAAAACCGCAGAAAAAGCAAAAACAGGGAGACGGCCCCGTTGCCTCCTAAAAGTTGCCTCCAATAGGTGTCAGACACCATCCGTGGGCAAGTTGGTTGTTTTTCCACAAGAGGTGGACACTTCTTCCAATTGGAGTTTTTTCATAAAAAATTAAAAGGCCCAACCAGCAATACTCTGCTAGTTGTGCCTTTTTCTTCGTGTAAATCTATTTTTCCCTCTAAAAGCCGTCCCATTCGTCCCTTGCTCAGTTGCTAGAACACGCTTCCTGTCTTCTTATCTCACACTTTAGTTTCATATTTTCAAAATAAAGAGCTTTATACTCATGGTAGTAAGCCTTCTCCAATAGTTGGACTTTCAATTTCTCACAAAGGCAGTCCTCAATCAATAATTCGTTATATCGTTGTTGAAATACATGCCATTTATGAACTGCATAATAAAAAAACTTAAACACGCTGGCTCCTCCTCTTTCACCGATAAATCGTAGGAGTTGTATTCGGAATCTGGCTGGCATGGTTTTACACTTTAGCCCCTGTAGCTTTGCGTCATCACCTTTCGATGATTTTGCCCTTTTCGTACGATTTACGTGCTATTATCAGAATATTTATACCACAAAAACATTATTCGGTAAATAATTCCTATATAAAATCAAACTTAAGGCCTATTATCAGTATCTCACTTCCCAATAAAACAGGTTATCCGATTCACTAAGTAGTGTTTTTCCCTAGGAGTGTCCACCCTCAACGGATAAATTATCCGTTTGTCTACGGACGGTGTCTGACACCTTGTTTTGTACAATCCACCGTCCCAAAATCCATACTAAACAACTCCCCTACAGAATACACTCTTAAAAAGCAGCCTTATTCCAAGGGGTGGTTATTGTTGAGAAGGCGGCATGTACATAAAAAGTCGGTTTTTATTCTTTTATTTATAATTTCTGCTGTTTTTATACTGCTTTCGAGAGGCCTTTTCTCTTCGTCTGGCGATCATGCATTGAAAGCGGTAGATGCGTTTTATAAGTATGAGCAAGAGGGGAATTTCTCCGGTTCGTGGGAGATGTTCCATCCATATATGAAACTGAAGTTTACAAAAGGGCATTATTTGCAGGATCGTGCGCATGTGTTTATGAATCATTTCGGGGTGGATACTTTCACGTATTCACTTGGAAAGCCCAAGAAGCTGAAAAATTGGCAGCCACCTAGTGAAGAATTTGATCTAGGTATCGTATATAAGGTGCCAGTCACTCAAGTTTTCAAAGGAAAGTATGGGAATTTTTCATTGCATCAGGAGGTCTTTGTGGTGCGGGTAAAAAAAGACTGGATGATATTATGGGATTATAACAAATGAACCCAGATTCTAATTAGAAATGGAATGATATTCCTCGGAATTTCATGGCCTTTTTAACTGACGAAATTTCGGGGACTAGCCTATAGTTTTGGTGAGCTACCTCCCTCTTGCTACATAAGCAATATCATTGCTGGTCATGTTCATTAATCAGTATCAATTGATTCTTCTTCTTTCCGATTTTTCATAGAATCTCTAGTAAAGTTGGACCCTTCCCCACTTTTCCCCCTACCTTTATACAAAATAAACACAAATCCAAATACCCCCTACAGAGTTCACTCCACAGGGGGCCAGCATTTCATTTACCCAAGTATACGATTCTCTTATTACTATCCCACTTCACTTCAACTCCGAGTGCTTCACTGACAAAGCGCACCGGGACAAAGGTTGTGTTTTGGCGAATGGTTGGAGCAGTGTCTAGAGTGATGAATTGTCCGTTTTTAGTTGCCTGGGTTGAATGAATCTTGAGTTTGATGGATTGATTATTCTTTGTGGCAACAATAGTCTTACTTGTGTGTTCCCATTGAACAGCAGCACCCAATTCATCAAAAATGGTACGCATCGGGATTAAAACACGGTTATTTTCAATAACAGGATTAACGTCTAATTTAAGTTCTTTCCCGCTAACTAGGACCTTAACAGGCGGCTTTAATTGATAGCCGTTAGCCTTGGCAATTTCGTCAAATGATTTTTTGGAGTTTACGATGGAAACCTTTGTATACAATTCCACCCGATCAAATAGCCAACGAATATCCTCGTTATGCATCCTCACACAACCCGCACTCACATATTTTCCAATTGAATCAGGGTTATTGTTCCCATGAATGGCGTAGGTGGTCCCATATGTACCTAAAACCTCAAGCCCCAGCCAGCGATTGCCTAATGGATTTTTAGGATCTCCCCCGGGAATCCCTCCCGTGTAATATGGACGATTTTTAATCTTGTTTACAATGGGAAAAGTCCCCTCTGGTGTTAGCCCCTCAGTTCTCCCTGTCCCCACAGGAAAAGTTTTTACAAGTTCTCCCTTTTCATAAAACGCCAATTCATTACTCGCTTTGTTAATAATAATTAATTGATTCCCACTGGCATGAGCAAATTGTGGGCCAAACATAAGTAAAAAAAATAATAGCATGAAGATTTTTTTCATCCCAAACCTCTCCCCGTTTCATGGTCTTCTATACTTAGATAAATTGGATCATTTTTCCTGCAAGACTCTCTTATTATCGAATTAAAGTTTTCAAATCTAGATTTCTATAACTAAATACCCGTTATATTGCTCCTAATTTATGGTATGATGGGGGCAGTTTGGTATTTTAATAGAGGAGTTAAAACATATGCGAAAAATAAAATTCATCCTCGCCTTCATGGTGGCAGCTGCTTTTCTTTTTCCATCTGCAACCGTAAAGGCAATGAATGAGCCAAAGACGATTCAAGCTTTTGAAGAGCCCTATTTTATTTCTTATAACGGGAACGAATCACTGGCAGAGGGAAAGCTTATAACTTACGATGGAAAAACTTATATTCCTTTGTTAGACGTTTCGAATCTATTAGGTTTGACCTTTGGATCAAGCTCCGAAAATATATATTTATCAGGCAGTCCAGCGATTTCGCTAAATAAAAATGCACATGCCTTACCGAAGGAGCCAATTGAATCAACAAACGCTTTGAAGGTAAACCCGGCAATTAGCACATATGCAGGGATCGTCCTTGAGAACGGGAATAACAGTGTACCGGTATTTTCTAAAAACGCGCAAAAAAAATTATACCCAGCCAGCACTACAAAAATTATGACGATGCTGCTTGCCCTTGAAAATGGGGATTTAAAAGAGACGGTAACGATTGGATCAGGTGTCGCAACGGTCCCTTTCGATAGCTCGAAGGCAGGCGTGAAACCTGGCGACCGAATGACACTTGAACAGCTTCTCTATGCTCTCATGCTTCCATCGGGCAATGATGCTGCAGTTGCAGTCGCTGAGCATATTGGAGGTTCAGTGGATCAATTTGTGAAGATGATGAATAATCGGGCTAAAGAGCTTGGGGCAATGAATACTTCTTTTACAAATCCGCACGGCTATCATCATCCGAATTTATATACAACAGCATCGGATCTTGCACTTATCGTAAGGGAAGCAGCTAAAAATCCAGCTTTCTTAAAGATCACCGGTACCCCGACCTACACGGCTACCTATAAAAGTAAGGAAGGTAAAACGATAACGAAGACGTGGAAAAACACAAATAAGCTCGTGCAAACTTCGACTCCCTTCTATTTATCTTCTATTAAAGCAGGAAAAACCGGCTACACAGGTGAGGCTCGCTATAATCTTGTGAGTATTGCCACAATCGGTAAGCGCCAATATATTATTGTCCTGCTTCGTGGGGAAAAGGACCAAGGCTATAAAGACACTAAAAATCTAGTAAATGCAATTCAAGCAAAACAAAGTAAGATGATTGATAAGAGAACTACAATGAATATTTTTCCATTTACCAATAAATTATATGTAAATGATTTGGAAATGAGCACAAATTCGAATCTCTTTATCAAAGACGGACAACCGTACATAGCAACGGATTCAATAAAAGAATTATCACCGATTTTTTCTAGTGTTAAAGTAAGTCAATCTCCAACCTTGAAAGCGAGCTTTAATCAAGACCTTATACCTTTAGGCCAGGGTGAAGCCGTTATTCAAAATGGCCGAATGCTCGTGCCGATTAGATCCTTTTCAGAAAAAGCAAACCTAACACTTCACTGGGATCAGAAAAACAAAACCGTTACAGCCAATTCAGCAGACATACTTATTGAGATGAAAATTAATTCAAAGACTGCCACGGTTAATGGGAAAAAAGTTGAACTCGATGTGCCGCCAACAATCTTAAATGGTCGCACACTCCTCCCGCTTCGCTTTATCTCGGAGTCCATTGGCGCTACGGTCGACTGGGGTCGGGCGCGTACATTGTATCTTTATTAGGTAATAAGACTAATATTTTGTGAGTATTACAGTCCAAATAGCGGATAACAAACCTTTATATTGCAAAATGAAAAATAACACAGTTCTGGACTGTGTTATTTTTTGTTTATATTTTATAAGATAAATCCTTGTCTCCAAGTGCTAAGCAATCCCATATACACTAATTTAATAGCAGCATAAATTCTTTCCTATTTTCCCCAAAACAAATCCCTCCTGTGTTTCAGTATGTCTTTTACATACCGCCTACACAGAAGGGATCATCACTGTCTATATTCACAAACTATGCTTTTAATTCATTAACATCCCACTAGAAAACGCTTTTTCGCAGCGGGCCTCTAGCCTCCAAGTCTAACCCTCTGTCCCCCAAAATTCTTCCACCTTATACCCTTTTTCCTTTAAGTGGAAAAGGATGCTTTTAGGAGTTACAAAGTGACCAGCTCCAACGACAAGGAAATATGTGCCTTTTTCTTCTGATTCTAGAAGCTGAGCGATTTTCTCAGTCATGTTTTTATCTCTTTCACCGAATAACATGTCATTGAATTCACTTGATTCACCTTCTACTGCATTAAAGCTTTCTGTAAAGCCTTTAATATTACCTTTGTTCCAATGATCGAACCATTCTTTTACTAGCTTGCTTTCATCAACCTTTTTTGCATCTGGGTCTAGAATGCTATCAAGTGCTTCTACTAAATATTGTTCCTGAGCTTTAGGAGAAAGTCCCTCGAACATATCCGTTTGTGCCTTCATTCCCTCTAACTCAATAACAGGTTTTTGAGAAAGATAGGCATTCAAAAGGAAGTACATATCTATTCCTGAATTTGCCATTTGTTCAGGCGGCAAACCGATAGATTCACTTAATAATAGGCTGGAAACAAAGCTTGCCAGGCTCCATGGCTTGAAATGAATAAAAGCTTCTTCAGGCTGTTCATATTTTGCGAGAACTTTAAGCAGCTTCTCATAGGTTTCCTTACTAACAACATCCTTTATTGTTGAACCATCTTGAAACATTGAAGCTTCAGTGAAATATTGAAGGCCTTCCGCATCAAAAAGGTCGGCTTCAACTAATAAAGCATCTGCTTCATTAAAAGAAGTTACTAATTTTTCATGAATAGGATACAGTTCCGGAGTACCTACATGGATAGAACCTAGTAAATAAATTTTATTACCGTTATTTTCAACCTTCCAGGCCATGCCTTTAGAACCAGCTTGAGCTTGGTAGTATGTATCCTTAACAAGTCGTGTTGCAAAAATAACAGCTTCCTCAGTAGTAACATTGCTATCTAATTGTAATCCTTTTTGAGAACCTTTTAAAATTTTCCGATCCTGCATATAAGCAACTGCAGAATCACCTACTGGTAACTCATATTGAGCTACGATTTTATAAAGCTCATTAATCACATTTCCTCGTGAAATATTGAGGTTAACGGCTGTAGAAGTGTAGTCGTCATTCTTTTTAAGTCCTAGTGCCGCAATTTTTTTCTTCGTTTGCGCTAATAGGACATTCAGACGCTCCTTGGTAATCTTAGCTTTAAAGCTATCGTAGTACCATTCCATCGGGAAAATGCCATACTTCTCACCTTCGGATAATTCCCCTACCGCCCATTGGCTAATTTCGGGTGTTTTCGGTTCAGCAGCTAGGGCGGGTACGATCGATGTTAACATCAGAACGAAGGTAAAAAATCCTGCAAACGCCCCTCTTATCATTCTCTTCATTCCTTCAAAGCTCCTCTCCATCTCAATGTTTTATAGCTAGAGTAGCAATGATGAATAATCTAGAAGTCTACTAACTAATAAGGTTTTTAGGAAAATATCCCCTTCTGGTAACGAGAAACATCTACCTAATTTACTATTATTTAACACAAAATCTCATTTGTCAAATCTTTACCAACAAGTATTTTTTATTAAAAGTTGGAGGGAGCTATTTGAGATGCATCAATCAATCGTTTGATTAAAGAAAATTTGACTCCTCAAACAAAGGCGATCAAATACCAACATACCTATCAATCAAACGTTTGATTAAATCCCCTCTAAACCATGCGGGATAACGAGTCCAGACACTTCAACCAAACGTTTGATTAAAGAAAATTAGACCCCTCAAACAAAGGCGATCAAATACGAACATGCCTATCAATCAAACGTTTGATTAAATCCCCTCTAAACCATGCGGGACAACAAGTTCAGACACTTCAATCAAACGTTTGATTAAAGAAAATCCGATTCTCTCCCCCAATGCAAAACATTTCATTCATTCGTTCACTCATTAGGTAATAAGACTTATATTTTGTAAGTATCATAGCCCTTCAGTATAATCTTGATAGTACGAATATAACAGACAGAAGGGATTACATAAATATGTTAAATATCGGAACGAAGGCGCCAGATTTTAAAATGGATACGGTTTCTGCGTTTTCAAGCTTGCCTATCCCAACGACACTTGAGCAGTATAAAGGTAAATGGCTCATTCTTTTCTTTTATCCTTTTGATTTCTCTATTGTGTGTCCGACTGAAGTTAAGGTGATGAATGGTTATCTTCCTACATTTACTGAATTAAATACGGAGGTGCTGGCCATCAGCACGGATAGTATTTTTACGCATCGTGCATGGCTGAAGGCCGACCATCCAATTGCGATCGGGGACATTGAGCTGACGCTCGCTTCGGATTATCAGAAAGAAGTCTCAAAAGCTTACGATGTTCTGGATCCTCAGTCAGGTGCAGCCTATCGTGCCCTGTATATTATTGACCCGAATGGATACATACAGTACGCAACCATGACCAACCATAATGTCGGAAGAAGTGCAGCCGAAACGGTACGCGTCCTCCAAGCATTGCAAACAGGCGGCATGTGTCCGATGGATTGGACATTAGGAGAAAAAACGATCGAAGTATAATATAGAAGAAACTAGTGGAAATAAACCTTTATAGTGCAAAAGGAAAAATAACACGGTGCTGTTGACTGTGTTATTTTTTCATTTAAGTATGTACTGAATAAGATGCGACACACCTCGACACGATCCACCAAAACAAATTGAATTCCAAAAGTACAAACTTTATAATTAATCTATTAAATAAGAATAGTGCGAAGACCTCGGTCACTCTCAGGCATAGCATAAGATAGGCTGACCGAGCAGATTAGAATAATAAGTAACTAATCAATCCATTGGTCATGCAGGACGGTTAGTTTTTTCTTTAAGGATTTTTGCAAACAACCGATATAAATAGTTGAACATCATTAGATGCACAGATTTTGGAGGAAAATATGAAGAGAAATGACGCTTCTTATATTATAGAGTCGAATAGATTTTGCAAAGAGGCCGGAATGAACCCGAATGAGGTATCCAGACCGAAACACTTTCTAAGTAAACTGGGGCTTGCGGAAAAAAGAAAATCGTATAGTGAAATATTATCAGTTGTAAGGTTTTTCTCTAATAAGCTATTAGACTCCTTAAGAGGCACGCCGATATTAGTTGTCGTTTCGGATGCTAACGGTTATCTGCTTGAAATTGAAGGAGATGAAACAATAAAAGAGACGATCAAGCAATTTGGGATTAGACCGGGTAGCCTGTTCACCCTGGAAGATACAGGGACGAATGTGATTAGTCTTGCCCTGCAGCAAAAGCACCCGATCAGTATTATCGGCGACCAGCATTATCATACATTTCTTCATGAGATTGCCTGTTATGGAACGGGATTTCATTATACAGATGAAAATAACCTGCTTGGCAGTGTGTCCATTATGATGCCTATTCAATGTCAGAATCCACTTTTCCTGACGATGCTAACGCAGGCGGTTGATTCGATTGAAAGGGAGCTCTTATTAAGGAAACAGAATAAGCAGCTTAATATTATGAATCAGATTATGTTAAGCAGAACTAGAAATGGCATTGTCATTACAGATGAGAACGGAATCACTACCGAGTTTAACGATTTTGCGCAACAAATTTCGAATAACAGCAGGAAGTCTGTGATTGGAAGAAATATTTGCGAATCCAACATAACAGGAACATATTTTAAAGAAGTACTGGAAAAAAGAAAAATATTTACGGATGAAGAATTACAGTTTATCGACGTCAAGGGCAAACTTGTCGTCTGCCTGTTCGACGCGCAGCCAATCTATGAAGATGGGAAAATGATCGGTGCCTTTGGCCAGTTCAGGGACATTTCAGACCGTCACTTTCTTCAGGAAAAATATAACTATTTAGCCTATCATGATGACCTGACCAATCTTCCAAATCGACGATATATCCAAAAGGAAATTGAAGCGATCATTGAGGAAATAAAAGCTGGCAATAAGAGGACATTGGCCCTTCTATACATTGATCTCGACCGTTTTAAAATTATTAATGATAACTTTAGCCATTCTTACGGTGATATCCTCCTTAAAAAGGTAAGCCAGCGTTTATGTAGTTGCCTTGGGGAAAACGATGTACTCGCCCGAATGGGTGGCGATGAATTTATTTTCCTGCTTAAAGATTTTGATGATCCTGAATATGTAAAGAAAAAAGCGGAAGAAGTCCAAAATCTATTTCATGAATCTTTTTATGTCGGCAGTGACGAATTGCATACGACCGCGAGTATCGGAATGGCGATTTATCCCGAATACCCCATTTCGATGGAGAAGCTCATGATTTATGCGGATAATGCAATGTATCAGGCAAAAGCTCAAGGTAAAAACCGCTATAGTATTTATACTTCCGAATTATTAGAGGAAATGACATATGAATACAGGCTCGAAGCAGATTTAAGAAGAGCATTAGAGAATGATGAATTTGTCCTTCACTATCAGCCGCAGATTCACCATCAAACGGGTGAAGTCGTTGGATTGGAAGCGTTAATTCGCTGGCAGCATCCTACGCTAGGTCTGCTGCCTCCGGGGAAATTTATAAAATTGGCTGAAGAAAACGGATTGATCACCCAAATTGGCAAGTGGGTCATTAATGAGGCATGCTCCCAAAATAAAAAATGGCAGGATGCTGGCATGGAACCGATTAAAGTGTCCGTTAATCTTTCCACACAGCAATTTCTATCGAAAGACCTCGTTACTTTTATGAAGGATTCGTTAGAGCGTACTGCACTTGATCCACAATATCTCGTCGTGGAAATCACTGAGTATATGGCGATGGAGTATGACTACTCACTAAAGGTTTTGAAACAGTTAAAAGCAATCGGGATTGGCATCAGCATTGATGATTTCGGGACTGGTTATAGCTCGCTGAATTATCTCAAAAATTTTCCAATTGATTACATCAAAATTGATAAAACATTCGTCGATGAAATCATGATTGATCATAATAATACCTTTATTATCAAAGCAATCATCACACTCGCACACAATCTTCAAATGCAAGTCATTGCAGAAGGCGTTGAAACAAAGGAACAGCTTGATTTTCTTATAAAACAAAAGTGCGATTTCATACAGGGCTATTTGTTCAGCAAACCACTGCCAGCTATCGAAATTGAAGAAAAGTATTTATTACAACGAAAATAATAGAGAGAGAGTTTTTAAAAATGAATACTACCGCTTCTGTATTAGCAGCAAATTTTAAACATTGGGGACTTCAGCATATATTTGGCATTCCTGGAAAGGCGATATCCCCTATTCTTTTTGAACTTTTAAACCAGGATATTAATTTTGTTTTAAGTAAACATGAAGCAGCTGCCGGGTTTGAAGCTGCCGGCTATGCCTTAATGAATGAGAAAGTTGGAGTCGCAATTGGTACGTCTGGTCCTGGTGGGACGAACTTACTAACAGCTGCTGGCCAGGCGTTCGCCTCCCATCTGCCGCTATTAATTATCACCGGACACCCTTCGATGAGAGATACGGGAAAGGCAATGGGCCAGGACTCCAGCACATTTGGCACCGATCTCGTGAATATGTTCAAACACGTCACGAAGTTCAGTGCACGGGTTGAGCGCGGGGATATGCTGCAGGGGTACTTGCAGCACGCACTTGAGAAAGCTTTATCAGGTGTAAAAGGGCCTGTGCATCTGGCCATCCCGTTTGATATTTTATTAGAAGAGATCGAACCATTCAAACTGGATCTCCCAGCGACCTATGAGATGATTTCCCCCAAAACGGCGGAAGTCATCGAAAAATTAAATTCGGCCGTTCGCCCCCTTTTATTTTTAGGAAAAGGCGTTCATTCCAGCAAAGCCTACGAGGAAGTACAGCATCTCGCTGAGTATTGGAACATTCCGGTCATCACCACACCGGGAGGAAAAGGAACATTTCCATCTAACCACAAGCTCTCATTAGGAGCATTTGGATTAGGCGGTACCCCGGAAGCGACTGAATTTTTCCATAAAAAAGTAGATTTATTAATCGTTATCGGGTCTAAATTAAGTGATATGTCAACAGCTGGCTTATCCGAAGCGATGTATCCAGAGCACGTCATCCACTTTGATTATGACTCTACGTTTATCGGGAAATCCATCGAAGTACCAACGACACCAGTGCTTGGCGATATCAAATCGAATTTGAAAACAATACTGAAGGATATACCGGAAACGAGCAGTGAAGCATTTTTGTCAACGCCGGAAATGTTGCCGCTTGAGGGAAATAGTCCGGGTGAGAGAATGTCGGCAGTCCAAGCATTACGGGCGATGCGTAACGCACTTCCAGATGACGCCATTGTTTTTGGCGATGATGGAAGCCACTCCTTCTACGGGATTAAGCACTTTGATATTTACAAGCCAGGAACCTTCTTTTTCGACGATATTTTCGGTGCCATGGGGAACGGAATCGGCTATGCCATAGGCGCGAAACTAGGAGCTCCCGAAAAAACGATCGTCTGCTTAGTTGGGGATGGCTGCATGTTCATGCATGGAACGGAGATTTCGACCGCATACAATTATGACTCCCCTGTCCTATTTATTGTTTTAAATAATGGACGTTTAGACATGGTGGAAAAAGGAATGCGGAAAATGATCGGCACATCCATCGGCGGCATTTATGAGACTCCGCTTGATGTAGCCCTGTTTGCAGAGTCGATGGGACTGCAAGCATTTACATGTCATGACCCTTACGATTTATCCGATCGAATAAAAGAAGCCTTACATATGTTGAAAGAAACGAACAAACCGATCGTGATTGAAGTATTAGTTGATGAAAATGAAATTCCACCAACAATGGGGAGGCAATAATATGGAAAATGACAAGCGACACGAAGCCGGCCTGCGCGTAATGGAAGAATTATTTCCTGAAGAAGTGCGTAGTGGCATGAAAGGACTAAAAAATGTTTCTCCTGACCTCTGGGATATGGCTGTTTCCTTTGGCTTCGGCGATCTCTACTCAAGAGAAACTCTTTCCCTCACACAACGGGAACTAATCACACTGACGACGCTCATCACCCAAGGAGCTTTCGATCAGCTGAAAGTTCACCTTCAGGCAGCTCTGAAGGTCGGACTATCTAAAGAACAAATTATCGAACTCATCATCCACTGTACCGGTTATGTCGGTTTTCCAAAAGCCATTCAGGCAATGGGGATTGCTGGGGAGATTTTTAAGGAGAATGAGTAGAGCGGCATGTCGCGGGAATCGTGGCTAGCCTAATTTATAGAGGCCCATCCAGTGTTTTTGACTGGATGGGCCTCTTAGTATTAAATGCATCAACGTTTCATAGGACGCGTTTTACAGTCTCACCTTCAGAAACGAGCTCCATGAATGCTTCATAGCTACCGTTTTCCTGGATCTCCGCCAGAAACGAGCTCCATGAACGATTCATAGTTACCGTTTTCCTTGATCACCTTCAGAAACGAGCTCCATGAACGATTCATAGTTACCGTTTTCCTTGATCACCTTCAGAAACGAGCTCCATGAACGCTTCATAGCTACCGTTTTCCTTAATCACCTTCAGAAACAAGCTCCATGAACGCTTCATAGTTACCGTTTTCCTTGATCACCTTCAGAAACGAGCTCCATGAACAATACATACACCAGTTTTCTATAATTTAGATGGTTGGAACAAAGCCTTTACTGTATTCGGCACTATTGAAATTATCACAATAAGTTTATTGAATACAAAAAGCCGAAAATATACAAGCAGTGAATAAAAGCTTGCATATTTTCGGCTCATCGATATATTTGTTTTGGGACGTAGGACTTAGACACCATATCTAGGCGCATAGTTTCAAGGAGTGTTGTAAACCTAACCTACTATTTATCCTATAATTTTCTTTAAACGCCCCGCTAGTGGAATAACAATGAAACCAGCTATCGCAACCTGCAAAATGTTACCCGTAATGGAGCCGAAAGGCAGAATCCAGTTACCATAAATGATAACCTCAGCAAAATAGTAGCCTACGACTTTTATAATCAGTGCAACAGCAACTGCCATTGTGTTTACAAGCATTCTTTTACCAGGTAGCTTTTCGGACAGGAGTCCAGCAAAATAGCCCATGGCACCTACAATAACAAATGTGAATGGTGCCCAGGCTGCCCAACCAGAGATAAGGTCGAACATACCCATTCCGAAAGCGCCTGCAATGGCTCCAACTTTTCTGCCGTAAACTAAGGCCGCTATAAAAAGTGGCACGTTGCCAAGATGGATGAGGCCGCCGTTACCCATGACCGGGAGCTTAATGTTGATGAACATTGTAGCTACAAGGGTAAGTGCGATGAATAGTGCATTGATGACTAAAGCTTTTGTTCTAGCTGTTTGTGTCGATGACAATGTTGAATTCATATGACTCCCTCTTTCTTTTTTAATATTATCATACTCCGAATCTACTAATTATTAAATACATTTTACTAATTTTGCGCAAATACAAAATCTAGTAAAACGAACAAGCACTCATATATGTTATCGGACCCTAGCCTTGATGGACCTTTCATGGAACGCGTTTTATATAATCATCTTCCGAAACGTGCTCCATCAATCAATTAGAGGATGAACTATTCTCCGCCCCAAATACCCCCCGATAAGAAAAATCGGCACCATAGTAATGCTAATAGGAATACTTTTAATTAATAAGTGTCCATTTATGAAACCCATTTCAAACAAATAAGCATATGTAAAAAGAGAATAAGGAATGACAGCGAATACCGCTGTTATGACACCGGGCGTATAACTCCGGAAAATAATAGTTTGGCTAATATGGGAAAACGCCTGTAAAAAAAACACATTTAATGCGGCAACAAATAGAAGAAAGTTCCCCTCGATTGGCAGAAGATAGGCAGACCTAAAAGAAATCAGTGATAAAATAAACAAAATCCAAGTAGTGGTAACAGAAAAATGATTTGATTTTGCACCTAATATTCTTCTAACATCCAACACAAGCTTTGCGAGGAAAGACTTTGAAACTTTGTTTTTGTATTTTTCCATAAAGCTCTCAATTGTTATGATCTCCTCTAAATTATGAAACATAAAAATGACAGGTAACAGCCAAATCACCGTTTCAATGGAGAAGTATTCTTGGACTGCCTTTAGCATCTTTCGCCTCCTGTTCAGTAGGAACTATATTTTTTACGGCCTTCTGATAAATCATATTTGTCCAAGAAAAAAACTATGTCCCAAATTATTTGGCCCCGTCTATTATTTGGAAAATGTGAAGTGCTGCCAACGTCCTGATCAGACAATCTCAATTTCTATCAAATAATTTATTATTCTTGTTAGCTACATGATTCGAATCATCCAGTCAAAAGAAGTTTCCCTTTCACTTTCTTATACCAAAAAAGCAAAAGGACGCTTAATGCCCCCACATGCTTGCGGCATAAAGCGTCCCCTTGCGAAATATTAACCCTACATAACTGTCCGCCCTGGGTAGAAAAAAATCCGAATTGTCCACGGACGGTGTCTGACACCTTATTCCAGACACCTTATTCCCAGTCGTTTAGTTTGGTGAGGATGTTTTGTTTTATTTTTGAAAGGAAGGTTTTCTCCCCTTTTGTTGTTTTTTGCTTGTTCCATTCGTGATAGCTGGCAACCGTAATGAGGATGGAGCCGGCAATTAACAAGTAGGCCCACCATGGCATGTTGCCCCAGAAGGGCCGCGTTTGCAGCAGGACATTTAGCAATAATACGCCAGAGCCGACAAAGAAATACGATTTGACCCGCAAGAACATGCCAGAGATCATGGAGATCAATGCAAGCGTCCCGATAATCAAAGCGTCATACACTGTTGAACTGGCATGAGCATCCACTATAAGCACGAGGGAAACCGCCACTAATACTCCCCATTGGATGTACCCAGTGATGCTTCTATAGCGATCTTTTAAGCACAAACGAGCAAAAATAATGACAGCCACAAATGGGAGAACATATACTTCTTTTTCGATTAAATCTGGAATGGCGATACTCCCAAGAATTGTATAATACGGCTGCAATAAATATACTCCCGAAAGGAATAGAGGAATCCAAGCATAAGCTGAATGGATTCGTTTTCTCTGCATGAAAAGTAAACAGCTAATGAACAGTCCTGGCATCACTTGAATCCAAACACGATCAGTTTGAAAAACATACATCGATAGAAAGAAGAGGAGAGCTGCTAATGAATAGCTATCAATTTTTTTCATATTTCCTTCTATTAAATAACGATAAAAAAACTGTCCGCATAAAGTAAGGCCTACTCCAAATCCACCAACAATCAACAACTTATCAGATGTACCCATTCCACTCATGAAAAGGAATGACAATGTTCCGGCAAATAACAGCAGTAATGGTAAACCAATGAAAATGTCCTTTTTAATCATATGAAGAAAAGCAATGAGCCCGATCGCATAAATAGTCATGGCCACAAATGAAAGCCATCCAAAAAGACCGGAAGCAATAAACACTGCTATGCCAATGAGCGAGAATGGCACAAGAAAGTATACCGTTCTTTTTCGATCAGCCTTATTCGCAAGCAGCCAATAAATGAAAACAAAGCTGCTTGTGATGATAAAGGAATATTTCTCATATTCTCCGCCAAATAGATCAAAAATCCGATTCACGATGACAATGAATAATGTAAAGAAGGAACTATATAAAAATAGCATTACTTTCCATTCCCGAGCAGTTAGCCTTGAGCTAATCCAATAAACAATCACGGACGCACCCAAGCTCCAAAATGCCTGTTCTTGATACACTATGCTCGACATCAGTAATAACAATGGCAAGAATACATGCCCTACCCAAGCAAAACCTTTAGCCAATACCAGGTCCTTTTTAATAAGAAAATAAGCGACAGCTAACAATAGAAACGCCCCGAATGGGAACTGAATCCAGCTGAAAAACTCAGGAACCGATCCTTTTAAGCGAATTGCAGATAATACGGAAAAATAAGCAACCATGGCCACTAGTGCCGTCAAGTATGGGACCCATTTGAACTTTGTAAATTTATAGAACGCCACATACATTCCAACACCAGCCAATAGAACAGCCGGGCGCATCCATACTCCATTTATTTGGAAAATAGACACTTCTAATATAGCAATCGTATAAAAAACTTGTGCCAAGTAGAAGGAGTTTCTCGCTAAAACCACTTTCTCTTTGATTTTCCATAAGTAATGCATAAAAATGAGCACAGCACTTGATAACACCGCATTCATTGGAAGCCCTAAATTATTTCTGTAAAAACTCAAACTCGTTCGCATTTCCTCGCCAAAGCTAAGCAAAGCGAATCCGATCGTCAATGGGATGGCCCAAGGAATAACAACTATATATTCTTGCCTTGTTTCCAACCGATCGGCCACGGCCAATCCAACACTCAATAGCAGCAGCATGAAGCCAACATTGAACCAAGCATAATGGACGAGACCCATAAATATGGCCAATATCATGATGATCATCCCAACATCCCGCGAACTGTTCACTACTGTTTTGATCATTGGATGCTTTAGCCAATACCCGATACATAGACAAATCAAAAATCCAATGATGAAAATAGGGATCGTCATCGTTTCCAAGCGGAAAAATGGTTCCACAGCTAAAGCAATCTCATAAAGAGCAGATGCCAAAAAGACGGGGCTCAAATATGAGAATAGTCCATTTTCCATGACCTTTGCCAAGTAAGTGAATTGGATGGCAATAATCATGTAAGCAAGAAAAAGTGCAAACGACGGTTCACTCATATGGAGTAAAATGCCTACAACACTCACATATAGAAAAGCAAGACATGAGACGGCAGCACTCGTGAACCTGAAGATCTTTTCCCAATATCCTTCGCCCGACATCACTTTCGGAACAGCTAAAAAGCCGATTCCAACAAGTGCATATATAACAGGCCCAAACGAATCAAGAATCGAATGTTCGACCAACTGATAAACGCCGTAAACGATCATCACACTGAAGGCATAATGGTACTCCTTCCGACCGGATACATACACTATTGATAAATAAACCGCAGCTGTAAGCAAAATATTAACACTGTAAAAAACATGGTTATTAAAGAAAACAAGCATCAGGAAAGTTGATAGAATCAGATTGAATTGAGAAAAATAAACAAGTTCCTTCGAAAAGAACTCGAATTTTTCCAGCTTTTTCAACCAATGATAACTTGCTACAATCCCGATGTTAAATAATGTCATGCATAAGTAAAACCCATCTCTTTCAAGCTGAAAGGCCGCGAAAAAATAGTCCGCTCCGGCAGTGAGGGCGATAAATGAAAACCAGACAAATAGGCGCGACCGTAATTTTCGGGCGAAAAGCCCGTAAATCGGTACAAGAAGAAAGCTCCCTAACATCCCAAGTATGTATCTTCCTTCCCCATAAAATGACAAGTATGGCCCTAATAGCTCGAACCAACCAATCGATAATATGAAAATAGGCAAAAATAAACTCCCTAGTACGATAAAAGCAAAGGACGTTCGTTCGATCCTCAACATTCTTTTTGACACATAAGCCATTCCATAAAACAACAAGGAAACAAAAGCGATCGTTCCACTCTTCATCCAGTTCTCCATCGTTTCCCAATTGCTTGTCGCAACAAATAACCCGCCAATGAGCAATAAAATAACTCCTATATTTAAGGACCACGAGATGTTGCGTTCTCTCATTTCTTCTGCTGATAATTTCTTCTTCTCCACTTTTTTCACTGGAGAAACAGGCTTTTGTAAAACTGGATTTTCCTTACTAGACACCAGCATGTTCTTTTCTTGTTCCGCTTCTATATCAGCGTAAAATTGGACGTGCGCATTCAATGTCTCTTCATATTGCTGCACTGAAATATACTCTTTTTCTTTCAATAAATGTAACTCTCTCCTGAAAAGCTGCTTTTGCTGTTCCCTTGATTGAGATACCATACAGTCACCCCATTTGAATCAATTAACTTTTTGTACAAATTAGTGTAATTCTACACTTTTTATACATTATATTCAACCTCTTTTTTAAAATTCGCTGGGAGGCCGTTTCTTTTTCTAATAAACATGGCTTCCGGTTTGTGAAGCATGGGGACGGCTCTTCGAGTTAAAGACAATATCCCTCAACTCCCAAACACTGTCCTCTCCAAACGGAAAACTATCCAATTTCTCCACGGAAGGTGTCTGACACCCGATGTTAAAAACAAAAAAACGCTGCTGCATGAATGGCAACAACGTTAATTTTTAGAAACTCATTCTATTTTAAAAGGTTCTCTTCTTCCTCAACCCTAACAATGCGATCATCGCGAGTAATATCAGGTTCTCTTAGCGTATCAATTATTTTCATTTCCCCATTTTGAATTGTTCCATAAGTTAAACCGAATCCTACACCAAAAATATAGTTGTGGAAAAAAACAGCTTGATCTTGAATATTAAAGACTTTACCCCATTGTTCTGTGATTGTTTTATCTTTAAAACGTTGCTGGCCAATAATCGTTCCATTTTGTACAAAGGTAGCAACATCTTGACTTACATACGCATACATGGAATACTTACCCATTGGAAAAACATATCTAGTAAATAAAACGTCATAATATTTCGGTTCAAACAGCTTTTGCCCTTGCGGTGCTTTCAAATCCATGGCTATTGCTTTTTCTCGTTCTGCAACTAATTTTTCTATTTCAGCTATTTCTGATTTTGGTGTAATAGATGTATCTACAACAACAGCCTTTTTGGTTGAATCCCATTTAATCGATTGACCTAATGCTTCAGAAACAAAACGCATTGGAATTAGGGTTCTGCCATTTTTTATCTGAGGGGAAACGTCTAAAGCAACAACTTCGTTTACTTTGATTGCTTGCTTTTCACCTATTACTAGACTAATTGATTGTGAGTTGTTTTTTATGGTAATTTTTTTCGTCTTAGCTTCCCAGTGTACAGAAGCTCCTAGCTGCTCACTTATTACTCGTATAGGAACTAATGCACGTCCATTAACAATCTGCGGGGACACGTCTGTATATAATACCCAACCGTCTACTTCTAGTTTGATCGGACTTGCCGCGTTGGTCGTATTATTCGTTTGACTAATCGATACGATAAATGCACCCAATAATATAATTGTGATTTTTCCTAAAAACTTTTTCATGTTTGAACTACTCCTTTTATATCAAAAACTTACTTTCCTCAACTTACTAGGAAATCCCGACCTATTCTACCCAGTGCGTCAAGGTATTTCAAATCTCCGGTCTGGGTTTTGATCTTTTGCAGAAACACGAGCCTACCCTTGTTTCAATTCTAGAAAAACTTTCAAAAATTATTAATCTATGTCAAAAAGTATATCAGTTAGGTGAAATATATCAAAGTAGAAAAGAACAGAAAGTGGATAAGCAAGGGTATCGCACTTGATATTGGCAGCCCTACTATCAAAAGATACAATAATAGTATAATTTACCGACAAGGAGAAGATCATGTTATTATTCCTAAACTTTTTAAAGAAGAAAAAAGATAAAAACAAATCTGAACAACCCAAAATAGCCTCTGCAGAATCAAAGAAGGCAACCGAACAGGTTGCTGCTAGAAAAGGCGAAATAGGCGAATACAAGATTAATATCCAACTTGAACAACTACCAAAAAGTTGTAGATTTTTAAGCGACCTACTTGTGCCAAATCCAAAAGCAAAATCTGGATTTTCGCAAATCGATCATGTTGTTATAACTCCATATGGGATTTTTACCATTGAAACTAAAAACTATCAGGGCACTATTTATGGAGGAAAAGGCCAAAAAACATGGTTGATTAATGGGCGGTTTAAAATGATGAACCCTTTTGTACAAAATTACGGGCATACCAAAGCATTAACAGCATTAATAGATAAGAGATTTTCTGATTTATTTATCTCTATAGTATCTTTTACGAAACGCTGTACTTTTAAAGTGGATTTAGATTATCGGAAAATAGCCTCCAATGAACTTATTGTATATGACATTGAATTATCAGAATTTATTCATCGGAAAATTTCCGTTTTGAAAATTCAACACAAAGAGCCTCTACTAAATGAACAAGACATCTCAACAATATATAGTGCCTTTTCAAAAGCAAATATTACTGATCCCAAAACTAGGGAAGATCATAGCCGTACGTTAAAAATGAATGGCTCCGTCGAAGGAACAAGTCAACTATATACTTGTGCATTATGTAATACCCCTGTTTCAGAGAAAGTTAAGTCGTATTGTTTAGCAAATAAAAAATTCAGTGGAAAAATCTATTGTTTTGATCATCAGAAGACTATTTCTCCTAAAAGTCAATAAGGGAAACGGATTAAAACACCATTTCCCCCTCAAACTTACTTTACCTCTTCTAAAATACAACTACTTCCCTTCCTAAAGCTTTTGTCAAAGCAAAGCTTATTCTAGCAGGGGCTGGCGCTAGAACACATACTGTAAACGCAAAAGACCTTGAAGAGTTAGTTTTCCAAGGTCTTTTGCATATGGACTACACACTTTGAACTTTCGGTATGAAATCAAATACTTTTAGGACGTAAATGAAAACGTCTCTCTACTTTTTAAACAGTGTCCTTCCCCAATGGAAAAATTCCTAATTTGTCCACGAAGGGTGTCTGACACCCTATTTTGCGGAAGGTGTCTGACACCTTATTTATACAACTCTTTATAAGCAATTACCTTTAATGCCAAAATTTCTTCCTCTGTCAATTTCCCTTGGATTTCTTGCAGGATCTCTTCCTTAGAAACGGATCCATTCTGCACTTGCACCCTAATATCATTTAATTCAGAAATACCTACTTTTCGAATTAATACTTTTGTTGCCTCTTCTTTTGTAGTAAATGGCAATTTGCTGCTGTCAGCGGTCTGAGCCTCTTCAATAAATGATTTTAGCTCTGGGTCGCTTTCAATCATTTTCTTAATTTCTTCTGAATCTCCGCTGTTCTCTAGCTCAGCGGAAATCGTCTCAACTAACTTATCGGAAGCAACCTTCGTACCAAAGTGATAAACACCATAACCAATGACACCTAATAAAATGACAGTGATGATAAAAAATTTCATGATTTTCATTTCTCACACTCCCTTTTAATAGGTTAAATGATTTTTCGTATTGAATCAAAAGAAATGTGGAACACAGTGGAACACGAAATCTGATCCCTTGCCCCACAGACTTTGAAGATTAAAGTGTAAGCCATCGTCAAGACACCGTTTAAGTCTTAACATTGGTTTTCCCACTTAAAGATCATTGAAGTTCCTTTCTCCCTTCAATAAGCTACAATCAAGATGTAGCCTCAGCTTTTAACTCTCCTTTAGGAGCTTCGGAAACAAGGTAATGATGAACAAGACTAATCAAACCCTTTCCGGCCATCACCATCGCTCGTTCATCAAAGTCGAATTTCGGATGATGGTGCGGGAAGTCTGCTCCGATTTCTTCATTCCTTGCCCCAGTCATGAAAAACATTCCAGGCTTTTCTTTGACATAGTAAGAAAAATCTTCTCCCCCCATCATCGGGTCAATTTCAACAAGCGTTTCTTCTCCTATATGTTGCTTAATCGTTTTGACAAACTGTTTCGTCTCTTCTTCATGGTTGTAAACAGCAGGGTACCCTCTCACACAATTGACCTCGCAAGTGGCATGGAAGGCAGCGCAAATTCCGTTGACGATGACATTAATTTCTTTTTCAATCTGATCGAGCACTTCTTCCGAAAACGTTCGGATCGTACCGGTAAGTTCAGCTGTATCGGCTATGACATTGGATGCCATTCCTGCATGGAAAGAACCAACGGACACAACAGCAGGTATTAATGGATTCATTTGACGGCTAACAATATGCTGTAACTGATTGACAATTTGGCTACCAATCGCAATGGCATCAACCGTATGATGCGGGGCAGAACCATGACCGCCTTTCCCTTGAATCTTAATGGTAAAATCGGTATCGGTGGCCATAAAATAACCTTCCCTATATGTATACACACCAGTTGGTTGTTCTGTTGATAGATGTGTGCCAAATACAACATCAACTCCCTCTAAACAACCATCCTCAACCATCGCAATGGCCCCGCCTGGAAGTAACTCTTCCGCATGCTGGTGGATCAAGACAACATTTCCTGAAAGGTGATTCCGATTTTCTTGTAAAACTTTTGCTACAGCCAATAATGTTGCTGTGTGGCCATCGTGCCCGCAC
This sequence comes from Cytobacillus depressus, assembly GCF_008923245.1. Lineage (GTDB taxonomy): Bacteria > Bacillota > Bacilli > Bacillales > Cytobacillaceae > Cytobacillus > Cytobacillus depressus. Next base: position 223,014 of record NZ_WBOS01000003.1, on the reverse strand, counting down.
GCATGCATGACACCGTCTATTTTCGATTTATACGGAACATCCTTTTCATCATGAATAGGCAGCGCATCAAAATCGGCGCGCAACGCAATTGTTTTTCCTGGCTTGGCTCCAAATATGGTACCGACTACTCCTCTTCCGCCTACATTTCTACGCACTTCAATTCCAAAGCTTTCAAGGATCGACGCGATCATTTTAGGCGTCTCTACTTCCTGGAAGGATAGTTCTGGATGTTGATGCATATGTCTTCGCCACTCTACCATTTGGCCATACATGTCTTCAATTTGTTTAAACCAATCTTTTACCATTTCATTCTCTCCTCTAAAATGATTTTTTGATGCTACTAATATTGATACGACTCATTTTGCATAAACAATAGATATTCATTGCAAGTAATGTACCAAAAAATGAAGTCTATCTTTTTTAGATCTCATAAAACTAAAAACCTTCTAATCTTACTTGCTTTTAACTAATAGAAATATGAAGCCAAATAAATAATTAATAATTAAAAATATTAATTTTATTCAATTATCTTAACACAAACCGAACAAATATTGTGTTATGATACTTTATAAATTGTCATATTTTTGTTTATTAATGAAAAAACATAGGGTTGAACTGTTAAGTAATAACTTAGTCGACAGTATTCTATATCGAATATATTGAAACACCGTTCGCACCAATTCATTCATTTAAAGAAAGTAGGGAATGTGTATGCCACTGGGGAAAGTCCAAGAAATAATCGCAAACAATAAAGAAAAATACCTAGAACAGTTGTTTATTCTCTTACGTCAGAAGAGTATTAGCACACAAAATGAAGGGATCGCTGAATGTGCAGAATTGCTCAAGAAAATGATGGAGGAATTTGGGATATCGACACAAATCATGCAAACAAATGGCCATCCAGTTGTTTATGGTGAAATAATCAAGGATCCAAATTTCTTCACATTGCTTATTTACGGCCATTATGATGTCCAGCCCCCAGAGCCAATTGATGATTGGATATCTCCTCCTTTTGAACCCACTATTCGAAATGGAAGAATTTATTGTCGAGGAGCAGGAGATAACAAGGGGCAGTTAATGGCCCAACTTCTTGGGGTTAAAACATATTTAAATATTTTCGGCGATTTACCTATTAACATTAAGTTTTTATTTGAAGGAGAAGAAGAAAATGGGAGTCCCAATTTATCCTCCTTTGTAAAAGAAAATAAAGAACTTTTAAATGCAGACCTTGTTTATACAGCTGATGGATCCTCACATAATAGTGGCTCTCCCCTTATTTTATTAGGTGTAAGAGGTTCGCTCTGCCTTGAACTAAAAGCAAAATTAGCTGATTGGGATAATCATTCAGGCAACACAGGAAATATTCTTCCAAATCCAGCTTGGAAGCTAATAAATTTATTGCAAACCATGTGTAATCAAGATGGACAGGTGTTAATTGAAGGATTTTATGATCATATTCGTCCACCCTCTAAGCACGAAAAAGAATTACTTCAAACATTGCCGTTCGATGCTGAAGATATTGGAAATAAAATTGGCTATCCTCATTTACATATGGATAGTGAAACGTATTATCACAAGTTAACAATGGAACCAACATTTAATATAAATGGGATACAAAGTGGCTACACAGGGGAAGGAATAAAGACGATTATTCCGGCTACAGCTACAGTAAAAATAGATGCTCGTCTAGTAGTTGATCAGGATCCTATGGATATTTACAACAAAATCTGTCAGCACGTCCAACAACATGATCCTGACATTGAAGTAACGTACCTTTCATCTATGGAACCATCAAGAACTTCTGCAGATCTTGAAATCGTAAAGGTTGTAACAAATGCTATTCATCATGCCTATCAGCAGGAACCCCTTATTCAGCCAAGCCTTGGCGGCTCGCTTCCTGATTATGTCTGGACAAAAATTTTAGAAGTACCATCTATTATCATGCCTTATGCAAATTTTGATCAAAAAAATCATTCCCCTAATGAAAATATAGAAATTGATTATTTTTTAAATGGGATTAAATGTACTTGTCATGTGATTCATGAACTCGGCAAGCATGCCAAAAAACTTTCAAATGAGGTATATATTAAGTGAAAACAGAAATATGAAGGTATATCAAAAGAAGTAATTACCCTACTCTTTGGTCGGAGCGGTGGGCGATTACTTCTTTCTTCTATTGATAACAAGTACGATAATTGCAACAGCTGCCGTCAACACTGTTGCTAGGAAAATGCCAAATTAGTACTTTGTTCTAGCGGGGGCCAAATACCGAATTAGAAACATTAGATTCATCCCAAGGATTGTGGCTCAGCTTTGGACCGAACATTGTTTTTAATAAAACCGGACCAGTACCTCTTGCATACTCTATTAGAGAAAAAGCGCCGGCAGGGGTTTCTACTTGAACATCTACTCTTACCGGACTTCTTTTTACTTCTTCCACAATCTCTTTCGCAATAAAAACCGGCAATAATTCTTGTGCACGGACGATAAGATCTAAGTCACTTTTCGATGTCACTGTCTCCACTCCGCTAGCAAGTTCAAAACCGACACTTCCTCCAGGCCCCCATGTAAACCCGTGACCATTCAATATGTCTTCAACGAACTCCATAGCTGCGAACGCCTGTGATTGTTTATCTTTCCACTTATCTTTGTCGGTAAGATGTTCAGGCTTTATTTGTTTTATAACACAATGTTCTGGTAAAAATGCCCCAAATCTCTCGTTTCGTTCCTTGCCCCGAATACCGATGGATACCTGCCCTTTTGGTGCATGTACCCTGCGGACCACAACAAAGGGTGCTTTTTCCAAAGAATGTACCACCCAGGCTGGGATGAGAGAGTGGCTGATAATATCTTTGGGATTGATCTTTAGTAAGTCATGTGGTTCTAGCGCCATTGTTCAGCAAGCTTTTCCCGTACAAGTATTGATGCTGCCCTGCCACCTTCTCGGGCAAAAGAAGTGTTGAGTCTGCTGCTAAGATCCCTTGGACTGTTTTTTGTGTCTTCAATAGCTTCAGCTAATTTGCTGATTACTACCTCACGGTCTGAAATCTCTGGGGAATCTGCATTTATACCACTCATAAGGGCAAATAGTGCACCTAGTTTTTCAAAAGAACGAATATCATAGGCCATGGCAGGCACTTTTTTTGTTGCTTCTTCCAATTCTTCGAGAGAACGCTGTGTAATCCTTGCTGCTGATTGTTTGGACATAACATGAACATTTACGCCTTCATCCTCTATGGCGATTAGACGGCTGGCTTGCATTCCGTGGGAAAGAAAAGCACCCGAAATGGCCTTTCCCGGTATAAAGGCGATGACTGGATGTCCTGCTAATCTAGCGGAAGCGTAAGCATCAACGGCTGCCGCACATGCCTGATGAATTCCCAGCAGTTCTTCACGATAACCGTAAGCTTGACTTGGCACATCAACAATTACGATAATTGCCCGCTTCTGCTGATATCGATCCTCTTCGATCACATCACGTATATGCTTCGCGATCACCCATCCCTCTTCAAGTCCGAATTCACCGTTTCTTGCTCTTGGAAAGCGATTAAATCTATCCGGTACAACTGCAAGAAAACGCGCCGGTACGCTCCCGATAAAGGAATCTGCACAAAGAACAGATGGGATAGAACTGATCGTTGGGGACCCATTCGTTAAGAGAGTAAACCATTTATGCCCTCGGCCGGCTTGCCCACTTTCTTCAATAGATCTCTCAACGCTATATTCAGGTAGAATATTTTGCTCGGACTGTTCCCATAACTGACGTACTTTTTCCGAGTTAATTGATTCTGAAGTATTGACCGATCGTAAAAACGTAAGATACCTTTCAAAATGGGTGCTTCGTGAGGGATTACTAACTGCTTTTTTGACAGATGAAAGAATGGCCAGCTGAAAAGCTTCAATATCATCATCCACAACTAGGTCGGCGAATCCCATTGCTTCCCTTTGAATTCCTCCAATTGTATTCCAAATTAACTGACGATCCATAGAATCGAATTCCAAAATCCCGGCTTCTTGTTCAATCACCTCAGGCCCATTTAGACCAAGCCGTCCTTCACGGCTCATAATTATGGTGCTGCATAATCCAGCGGTAATGGACATCCCGCCAAATGCCCCAATCTTGCCGGGAATAATACCGATAACTGGTACATATTCCTTAAGCGCGACGATGGCAGCCCCGATTTCTGCAATTGACAATAGGCCATAGTTTGCTTCCTGTAGCCTTACTCCCCCCGTATCAAATACAATGACTGGGTACACTGTTCCACCCGCTTTATTTTCCTCTAAGGCAAGTTCGAGTGCGCCCGCAATTTTAGCACCTGAGACCTCACCAATTCCTCCCCCCTGGAAATTCCCCTCTATAGAAATGACCAATAAAGAAAGACCACGCAGTTCTCCCCTCGCAATCACAACACCATCATCACTTTGTGGTACAACTCCCTGAGGTTCTAAATGTGGTGATTCTATTCCTGAGAATGCGTCAAGTAATTCTCTATAACTGGATTTATCCAACAATGCCCGTGCCCGTTCGCGCCCGCTGCATTCCACAAAGCTATTTTTTTGCGTAACCCACATCGTTAGCTACCTCCAATGCTTGTGATAATCGTAATGTTACAACTCCTGGTGTTGCACCGAAATCATTAATCTTAATCATTGCTGAAACATCGTGCTGGGAAAAAAACCTTTCCAGAACAGCGCTCCATGTTTCTTTAAACCCCGTTGTACCAGTACGTACGATAACTTCTGCATAGTCCCCTTCCGAAGGTTCCATCAAAATTTCCAAATCTCCAGATCCAACTACTCCTACATGTGATTTCGACAGTAATTCTTTTGTTGTAGGAAAACGAAACATTAATTTTTCCAAATTGGTCCCCTCCTTACTTTCAAATGAGCGAGTATTTTTTTAACCCCCATAAAGGACTTTTGTTAGTTTCATAGAGATAATCAAGGAATATTGTAGCCGCCAGCAAATCAGCACTCCCACCCGGTGAAGCATTGCACATATTTAAGAAATGGCTGAGTTCCTCCAAAACCTTCCATCCTGCCTCTGTACAAACTCCGCCTAATAGGAGGATTTCAGAAGAAAGTTCCTTAGTAGCGGTCAATGCTGCAAACCCTGCCCGATGTAAAATACAAGTGTCGTCAAGACTAGCGATAAGTGAAAATAAGGTATTCAACCTACACAGTTCTTCTTTTATGCCCCTGCTCCTCGACTCATAAAGAACAGGCAAAGCTATTTCTCTTATATGCGGAAATCCTTTCTGAGCTTCTTCTAGTGCTCCATTCACCCCATATTTTTCTTTTACTCTTTGACCATTTGTTATTTGCTGCGGCAAGTTCCGATCCGGGAAGAGAGCAAGCTTTCCTGCCGTTAAAGCAATCTGGTCCAAAGATGTCTCTTTCGGGTTCATGGCGGCGCTTGAAATAAGCAGCCCCAATGCCCAGATAGCTCCCTTGTGCGTATTGACACCACCTGTAGCTTGGAACATATCCTTTTCCCCTTGGCGTCCAATAGCAGCTATCTCTTCCCTTAATTCCTGAGACGGGACCCTTCCATAGCTTACCTTGGCAATTTCTGAGAACGCCGGCTCTAATGATTTAGCCGATTTAATCATTAATTCAATCGACATATCGTGATGGGAACCTGCGCTTTCTTTGTCAACTAGCCCCGGCTTCGGCGTTAGTTCCGCTTCCTCGATCAGCGCTCGCACTGCTAACATTGCAAGATTTTCTGTATAGGTAAGTGATTTTTCCATTTACCACACCCCGTTACCAGCTTCGAAATTTAGCAGGTGGCTCATATAAACCATCAGACCACTCCACAAGCTCTTCTACATTTTTAGCAGCAAGCAGGGAACGCTTTGCATCGGTTCTTCTAATCCCAAGATCCTCTGGGAGGGCAATCAGTCCTTCTCTTCGCAATTTATCCGTCTTTCTTGCGTCGTGTTCAAGCCCAATCGGAGTCACACCTGCGATTGCCGCAATCGCCTGCCTGCGTTCTTCCATGCTGTTTGCCTTATATAAATAGGCAATCCCTTCTTCTGTAACAATATGTGTAACGTCTTCACCATAAATCATGATTGGTGCAGTTGCGAGACCTGCATCATTTTTTACGTCCAATGCGTCTAACGATTCAACAAACACCGGTTTATTTCCGTTTTGGAATGTTTCCACTACTTGAACTACCAGCTTTTTCCCACGTGCGAGCGGATCGTTTGTTGTATTCATATCGAGCCATGCTTCGGAAGAATGTCTCCTGCCCCCTGGGTCATGTCCCATATTTGGTGCACCACCGAACCCCGCAAGCCTTCCGCGGGTGACGGTCGAGGAGTTTCCGTAAGCGTCAATTTGCAGACTTGATCCTACGAACAAATCAACTGCATATTGACCTGCCAACTGACATAATGTCCGGTTCGAGCGCAAACTACCATCACGCCCTGTAAAAAACACATCCCGCCTTGAGGACACATAATTTTCCATTCCAACTTCTCCCCCAAAGCAATGGACACTCTCTACCCAGCCACTTTCGATCGCGGGAATCAGTGTAGGATGCGGGTTTAGAGCCCAGTGCTTGCAGATCTTCCCTTTTAAACCAAGCTTTTCTCCATATGTGGGAAGTAATAATTCCACAGCAGCTGTATTATAGCCAATCCCATGATTTAACGACTTCACCTGATGCTTTTCATATATACCGCGAATAATCATCATGGCTTGAAGCACTTGAATATCTGTAATATGGCGCGGATCCCGGGTAAAGAGAGGTTCTAATTGATAAGGCTTGTCAGCAACTACGACGTAATCAATCCAGGAACCAGGTATGTCCACTCGCGGAAGTTCATCCACTAATTCATTCACCTGCGCAATGACAATCCCGTCACGAAAAGCTGCTGCTTCAACCAAGGTCGGAGTTTCTTCGGTGTTCGGCCCTGTATATAAATTACCGGCAGCGTCAGCCTTGTCAGCAGCAACTAGCGCAACCGACGGAATTAAGTCAATAAACAGCCTTCCATATAGCTCCACATATGTATGGATTTCTCCCATGGTAAGCTTTCCGTCTTCTAGCATTTGGGCCATGCGAAGGCTTTGTGTCCCTGCGTATGAAAAATCTACTTTATTGGCGATGCCATACTCAAACAGATCCAAATGCTCCGGTCGGGAAATACTCGACATAATCATATGCAAATGATAGATTTTTTCCGGGTCGACCTTTGCAAGGGCTGCCGATAGGAAGGATGCCTGCTTCTGATTATTTCCCTCTAGAACGACGCGGTCTCCAGACTGGATTAAGGTTTCAAGCGCCTGAACAATTTTGTTTGTAGGGATAATTCGGCTGCTCGTTATGTCTTTCATTTTTTCAATTCTCTTTTCTTTTGCCTCTAATCGTTTTTTCCAAGACTGATTTTTAATTGCCTGCATTTCCTGCTATCCCCTTTCCCTATCAATCTTTAATACCTATGTTCTGTTATCGTTGTTGTTGATTTCATTACAAGCAACAAGTGTAAAAAACTCAGTTTTAACACAGCCAATACTTAAGATGTCACACAAAAACGCCTAGCCAGTACTAAACAATTTTCAAACCCGTTTTCATCTACAGAAAGAGAACGGGCACCAGGCAGTGCTTTTTTGGATAAGCTGGCAAGAACATTTCCTGGAGGCATCTCAATAAAAAGCCTTGTCCCATGCTCGCAAAGTATGGAAGAAATATCATGCCATCTAACTGGGTAAGATACGTTGTAGGCAAGATCCTCCCTAATTTGTTCCGGCAATCTTAATAGCCTTGCCGTCCGGTTACAAGCATATGGAATAACTGGCTGTCTAAATTTAATTTTTGACAATTCCTCATGTAAAGATCTAGAAACTGGGTTTAACAACGAGCAATGGGACGGTATGCTAACATTCAGCAGTTCAGCTGTTCTTGCCCCTCTATGTTTGGCACGGTCAAGCACCTTGTTGATAGCAGCAACAGAACCTGCGATCGTCATTTGATCAGGCGCATTCACATTTGCCGTGTATACAGGTTCTTTTTCTGTAAAACAAGAATTTGCTAGTTCTTTTACCGTCTTTTCATCTATTCCTGTGATGACGCCCATTCCATAACCACTGGGAAAGACCTGCTCCATTAGCTGCCCTCTAAGCTTTATTATTCTTAAAGCATCGGCAAATCCAATGGATTGGCATGCAACGGCTGCACCAAAAGCACCTGCCGAATGGCCTGCCACAATATCTGGAATTATCCCTTCAGCTTCAAATACTCTTAAGATAGCAACCGAGGAAACAAGCAGGCTAATTTGAACAGAGACCGTCGATACCAATGCTTCCTTGGAGTCAAAGTTGTAAACACTTTCCTCAAGTGTATCCGTTGCTTCTTGCATAACTGCCTCAACTGCAGGATGTTCCGGAAGTTCTTGGAGCATATTTGGCTTTTGAGAACCTTGACCAGGGAATAAAAATGCGAGCTTCACAACTTTCACCACCTTGTTTGAAAACTCAACTACTCTTATAATCTTGTTAAAAACTTATTTATTTTTAGAACCTAGCTTGTTTTTCATACTTAAAATGACATCATCGTTATGACATTTCAATAGATTGGCTGCCTCCTTGATGTTTCCTTCTCTCAGAAGGTCGATTAACATTTGATGCTCTCTCACAGACTTTTCGATATTTCCATTATTCGCAAACGAAAGGCTTTGGATCCTTAAGAGCGGCCATCCAAGCCTTAAATACATAGTTTTAATGGTCTCACTTTTACTCATTTCCACAAGCGTCATATGAAAAGTGTGATTTAATTGGGTATATTGATGAATTACTGTCTCATCCTTCATTTCGTTCAAAACATCAGCCATTTTTTGCAAGGAAGCTTGATCTACTCCGTTGCGGCCAATGCGTTCAATGGCCATAGCTTCAAGCATGTTACGTATTTCAAGAAGATCATATATTTCATTCTCCGTATAATCTTTTACCACTGCCCCTTTTCTTGGAATTCTTTCTACAAGGCCTTCAATGGAAAGTAGATATATAGCTTCCCTTACAGGGGCTCGGCTCGTTCCGTACTCTTCCGCATAAATATGTTCGATTAGTTTATCCCCGGGGATTAATTCCCCCTTAATAATTTGCTCTGTAATATGTTCAGCGATATGATTTGATAATGCATTTTGCGTAAATTTATTCGTTTTCATGACAAAGTCTCCTCCAATAAAATTAAAATAGTCGACTGTCGATTCTAATTATAACGGCTGATTTTTATAATTTCAATATTTTTAGAATATTAAAAAGATATTGACTTTATGTTTTCCCGCGCTTTATTATGGACTTTAAGAATACAGTCGACTGTTGATTCTCTAAACATTTGTCAATTGATTAAAATTTCTTCCTAGTGCAGACATACATACAATCGTTCTGTTTGCTTTCAGTTTTAATGCTTTTTTTAAAGAAAAAATTGAAAAGGAGAGAAATGGCATGGTTATTTTTGGGGTGGCAATATTAGCTATTTGCTTTTTATCCGGGGTGTTTTTTGGTGATCTCTTAGGACAAATATTGGGAATTAACGCAAATGTCGGCGGTGTTGGCTTTGCTATGCTCTTTCTGATTTTACTTGTAGAGTACTTGAAAAAGAAAGATAAGCTAAACAAACAGACGCAAGAAGGACTCGCTTTTTGGAGTGCTATGTATATTCCAATTGTTATCGCTATGTCAGCACAGCAAAATGTGGTTGCAGCACTGGATGGAGGGATCTTGGCTATTATTGCTGGAGTAGCGGTAGTTTTGATCAGTTGGGCAGTTGTTCCTCTATTAAGCGGGGGCAAAAAGGGCAATAAGAACAATACGGTAAATAATGTTATTGAAATGGATATGAATGGGGGCAAGCAGCGTGTTAGAAATACTAGGTAATGTTCTGAAAAATAACGGTTTAATTCTTGCTTTTGCCATTGTCGGCGTGACTATGTATCTTTCATATTTTATTTCTGATAAGTTAACAAAAGGGCGTCTCCATGGTTCTGCGATTGCGATTATTCTTGGGCTTGTCCTTGCTTACATTGGCGGAGTGGTTACAGGAGGAGAAAAAGGACTCGCAGACGTAAGTCTTTTTACTGGAATCGGCCTGATGGGCGGCGGAATGCTTAGAGACTTTGCTATTGTCTCCACTGCCTTTGGAGCAAATTTTAGTGAAATAAAGAAAGCTGGTCTGACTGGGGTATTATCCTTGTTTATAGGCGTTTTCCTCTCTTTTGTTGTCGGTGTAATGATTGCACTCGCATTTGGATATCGAGATGCTATTAGCTTAACAACAATTGGGGCCGGGACAGCAACATATATCGTAGGCCCAGTAACAGGTTCTGCAATTGGAGCTAGTTCTGAAGTAATAACACTTAGTATTGCTGCAGGGCTTGTAAAATCCATACTTACGATGGTTGGCACCCCCTTTGTTGCCAAATATATCGGATTAAATAACCCACGAACTGCAATGGTATACGGCGGAATCATGGGTACGACTAGCGGTGTAGCAGGTGGACTAGCCGCGACAGATCCAAAACTTGTTCCTTATGGAGCAGTTACTGCCACTTTCTATACTGGCCTAGGTTGCTTACTTGCCCCTTCTGTTCTATTCTTGCTGACAAAAGCCGTTTTTTCCTAGTATTAGAACATTTATCCTTCAATAGATTTGTACTTCTAGAGCAGTTTTTCCCCCGAAAGTTATTTAAAAATGACCGAGCGCTGCGAACGCTCGGTCAAAAGACCAAAACAATTTTATAGTTTTTAACTCTTTCATGAAGCAAAAGAACCGCCCCCTTGCTTCCTTATTGATAGAATATGATTAATCCGATTAGGGAGAGCAGCATAGTGGTGATGGATAGTTTGAATGTGATGTTGTTTAGGAAGTTGAGGTAGTTTTTTTTGAATTGCTGTAAATTTGGGTCGTTGTTTAATTGGTCGTCTATTCGTTGGTGTGATCTGGATTTTGGGATTAGTGTGATATTGATTTTTTTGAAACCGCTTGTGAAGAGTTGGAAAAAGCCAGTTTCTGTGATTTTTACAAGGGTAAAAGCAAGAAGTGACAGGAGCCCTACCAAAAAGGTAATATTAATCCATTCTATAAGCGACCATTGAAAAGCAACAATTAACCCTAACCAAGTGATTAAAATTAGCAATGGAAAAATAAACTTTGTTTTCATCATGAAGTACCTCCAAATATGAATGCAGCAGAGAAGGACGATGCCCTCTCTGCCTAATGCATTATTGCGAAACCTTCTTCGCCCACTTTAATGCAGGGTAACGGTTCACATAGTAAGCAATATCTTCGAAGTTTTGTGATACAAGGTAGTTATTCGTATAGTGATATACTGGCATGAACGGCAGGTCAGTCATCAAGATTTCTTCTGCGTCATGAAGCAATTGGAAACGTTTCTCCGGATCTTGCTCTACTTTCGACTCTGCCATAATTCTATCAAATTCTTCATTTACCCAACCAGTACGGTTATTTGGACTATCTCCTAAGTAATAATCTAGGTTAACAACTGGGTCAACGAACACACCGATCCAGCCCATTCGCGCCATTTGATAGTTATGCTGTTTTGTTGTATCTAAGTATGTTGCCCATTCTTGGTTATTTAGCTTAATATTTACGCCAAGGTTCACTTTAATCATTTCTTGTACAGCTTCGGCAATTTTTTTATGGTTTTCATCAGTGTTATACATTAATGTAACCTCAGGCAATGTCGCCCAACCTTCTTCTTTCATTCCTTCTTCAAGGAGCTTTTTAGCCTCATCATAATTCTCTTCAATGTAGTCTCCGCCAACTTTACGGAAATCACCTTCAGGAGTTTCTGCGCCTAGTGGCACCATGCTATATGCTGGTGTTTCACCTGCTTTTGAAACATTTTTTGCTAATGTTTCACGATCAATAGCCATAGCAAATGCCTTACGAACTTTTTGATTGTTAAACGGCTCTTTTTCAGTATTGAACATATACATATATGTTCCATAATAAGGAACTTCTAAGTATTCATCATTTTTTCTTTCTGCATCAATGACATCAGTCGGTAAAGTTATAACTAAATCAAATTCTTTTGTTTTGAACATTTGATAGTATGTTGTCGCTTCCCCTACCATCTTGAATGTTACTTTATCTAGATTCACTTCGTCTTTCGCATAGTACTCTGTATTCTTTTCAATAATCACTTGATTATCATGTTCCCATTTAGTCATTTTGAAAGGTCCATTACTTACATAATTATTAGCATCTGCAGACCAGTTCTTGTTGCCTTCCACAAGGTCTTTCTTCACTGGATCGAAAGTCCATAATGTTAATAAACTATCAAAATATCCTAGTGGTGAATTTAATTCTACAACAAATGTATGGTCATCTTCTGCTTTAATCGCTACGTCTCCCTCAGAACCTTTGCCTTTATTATAGTCTTCGGCTCCCTTAATGTAATATAGATAGAATGCAAATGCACTACCTGTTTCAGGGTTAAGGACGCGCTTCCAAGCATATTCAAAGTCACTAGCAGTAACAGGGCTGCCATCAGACCATTTTGCGTCTTCTCTTAATGTAAACGTATATGTTTTCCCATCTTCTGAAATTTTAACATCCTTGGCTGCGCCTAATACAGGATTACCTTCTTTGTCACGGGTGTATAATCCTTCAAAAATGTGATCAAGAATCCATCCAGATGTAGTATCTGTTGCTTTTGCTGGATCAATCGCAGGTGGTTCTGTCTTCGCATTAACCACCATTTCTTGCTTAACATCTTTTGCGTCTTTAGCGTCCCCGCTGCTCGTCTTCTCTCCGCCGGAACAACCAGCAAGGATAGTTGAAAGCGTTAGAACAGCAATCAAAAAAACTAGAAGCTTCTTCATTTCTTTCTCTCCTTTTTTAAATAAAAAATTTAATATAAATGGCAAGCTGTCCAATGTTCTTTTTGAACCTCTTTCCATGTTGGAACCTCTTTTGCACAAATTTCCATTGCGTGTGGGCAACGTGTTCGAAAACGGCATCCACTCGGCGGATTTACAGGGCTTGGCGGATCACCGGCAAGAACGATCCGCTCTCGCTTTTCGGCACGAGGGTTCAAATTAGGGATTGCAGACAATAAAGCTTGTGTATAAGGATGAAGTGGATTTGCGAACAGCTCATCACTGCCGGACATCTCCATCATTTTCCCAAGATACATGACTCCAATCCGATCACTAATATGTTTAACCATGCCGAGATCATGGGCGATAAACAAATACGTCAGCCCTTCCTCTTTCTTCAAATCATCTAATAGATTAATAACTTGAGCCTGAATGGAGACATCTAAAGCGGAGATAGGCTCGTCCGCCACAATAAACTTTGGTTGTACAGCTAAAGCTCTAGCTATACCGATACGCTGCCTTTGCCCACCACTAAATTCATGCGGGTACCGCTTAGCATGTTCTGGACGCAATCCAACCTTTTCAAGTAATTCATAAATTCGATCTTGGCGTTCTTTCCCTTTTGCCAGCTTATAGGCGTCAATTCCTTCTGCAATAATATCTCCAACCTGCATTCTTGGATTTAGAGATGCATGAGGATCTTGAAAGATAATCTGCAATTCACGATTGACGGTCTTTTTCATCTTTCTATCAAGCTTTTCGACATCTGTGCCGTTATAAAAAATACTTCCTGAAGTAGCTGGTTGCAGGCCAACAATCGTTTTACCTAGTGTAGACTTACCACTTCCACTTTCCCCTACTAATCCAAAAGTCTCCCCTTTTTTAATGGATAGGGATATATCATCTACAGACTTGACCGTTTTCTCTTTATTGATGTGAAAGTACTTTGTTAATTGCTGAACTTCAAGTATGTACTCCTCCATTAAACATCCTCCCTTCCCGCTGCAATAAGATCTTCTGCTTTCGGTGCGCGTGGATCATTTAGCCAGCATCTTGCTACATGTCCATCGTTAAATTCAAATCCTGGAGGAACCTCTTCTAAGCAAATCTCCATGGCATATTTACACCGCGGGGCAAAAGGACATCCCTTTGGCGGGGAAAAGAGATCTGGCGGCGAGCCTTCAATTGGGATCAAAGGTTGTTTTTCACCATCTTCCACTTTTGGGACTGATTCAAGGAGACCCCAAGTATAAGGATGTTTTGGATTTTCAAACAACTCCGTAACAGTGCCGCTTTCAACCATCATTCCTGCATACATAACGATGACACGTTCAGCCGTTTCTGCAACAACACCCAAATCATGGGTAATTAAAATAATTGAAGTCTCTAACTGATTCTGAAGATCTTTCATCAACTCAAGCACCTGCGCCTGAATCGTCACATCGAGCGCAGTCGTAGGTTCATCTGCTATCAATAATTCCGGACTGCATGCCAAGGCAATCGCAATCATGGCCCTTTGCCTCATTCCACCACTAAATTCATGCGGAAATTGATTATATCGTTCAGCTGGATTTGGGATTCCAACAAGCTTTATCATTTCAATCGCCTTTTCCTTGGCAGCCTGTTTTGATAGCCCTTGATGAAGAATGAGCCCCTCTTCAATTTGTGCTCCGATTCGCATCGTAGGATTAAGAGAAGTCATCGGGTCTTGAAAGATCATACTAATCTTCGAACCTTTAATTTTTCTCATTTCTCTTTTTGACAGCTTTAGCAGGTCTTGTCCTTTAAAGTGAATACTTCCTCCTTTAATGATTCCAGGAGGTGTTGGGATCAGCCCCATAATTGATTGAACAGTCACACTTTTTCCGCTGCCGCTTTCCCCAACAATCGCTAAGATTTCACCTTTATCCACATGGAAAGAAACATCGCGTACCGCTTTTACTTCCCCACCATATGTTTTAAAATTAACCTCTAAATTTTTCACTTCTAACAAATGGCTCAACTTTATCCCTCCTAATCTCGGGCTCGTGGATCAAGAGCATCTTGTAATCCATCACCAAAGGCATTAAAGGCAAACATCGTCAATGATATTAAGAATCCTGGGAAGAATAATCTCCACCACTGCCCGCTTAAGATGACTCCTAATGCATCGTTTGCCATCGTTCCCCAGCTTGCAAATGGAGCCTGAACCCCTAATCCAAGGAAGCTTAAAAAGGCCTCGGCAAATATCGCGCTAGGAATGGTAAAGGTTAAGTTTACAATGATAATTCCCATCGTATTCGGTAATAAATGGCGAGTAATGATTTTTGCATGAGACGTTCCGAGCTTTTCTGCTGCCATTACATATTCTTGTGACTTTAATTGCAGAACCTGTCCACGAATTATTCGTGCCATTCCGACCCATCCAGTTACACAGAGGGCAATAATAATCGTTGTGACACCTGGGTCCATAATAACCATTAGAAGAATAACTACTAAAAGGTATGGAATTCCATATAGTATTTCGACAATTCTCATTAGGAAACCATCGACATTATCTCCGAGCTTCCCCCGGCCAGCCATGTAACCAGACAAACCGCCTACTACTAATCCAAGGATGAGGTCGATTAATGCAGCAACCAATCCGATTGTTAGGGAGATTCTTGCTCCCATCCATGTTCTTGCCCACATATCACGCCCAAGATCATCCGTCCCGAACCAATGCTCATTAGAAGGCGGCATATTAGCTTTCGTTAACGCCTGCTCGGAAGCAGTGAACTGAACCATCATTGGTCCAAAGATCGAAAAGAATACAATAACCATCAACAGAAATAGACCAAATAAAGCTAGCTTATTTTTCATAATACTTATTACGGTTTCTTTCCAAACACTTAAGCTTGGTCTTTGTATCGGGTCAACTTCTTTCCTTTTGGGGTCTACAGGTCGAAATAAGGATTGATCCACACTTTTTTCTATCATATTAATCCCCCTTACTCGATAGCTTAATTCTTGGATCAATAAAGCGATATGAGATATCAATCAAAAAGAGAGTAACGACAAGGAGCGCACTAAAGAATACAGTCGTTCCCATAATCACTGGATAATCACGGTTAAAAATGCTATCCACAAAGTAGCGGCCTATTCCTGGTATCGCAAATATTTTCTCAATAACAAATGTACCTGTTATAAGTGAGACAAATAATGGGCCAATGAACGTTACGACTGGTAAAATCGCATTGCGAATCCCATGTTTCATAACGAGGCTTGTCGTGGATAAACCTTTCGCATTTGCCGTCTTTATGTAGTTCTGATTCATAACCTCCAGCATACTCGACCGCATAAACCGCGCAATAACGGCTAATGGTGTTGTAGCAAGTGCTAAGGATGGGAGAACTGAATGCTGCCATGTCCCCCATGATGCGACTGGGAAGAGGCCCCAATCAACAGCGAAAAACTTCATTAAAAATGGTGCTAAGATAAAGCTTGGAATCGATATCCCGATAATGGCTATAACCATGGAGGCATAATCCAAAAATCGATTATGATTAAGGGCCGCTATAATCCCAAGCATGATTCCAAAAATGAGCGCGATTATAATAGACTGAATTCCTAATAAGGCTGAAGCAGGAAATCCTTCAGAGATAATTTGGTTAACCGTACGTGTCTCTGATTGTATGGATGTCCCCAAATCTAGCATCGCTAGATTCTTAATATAGAGAACATATTGGACTGGTATCGGCTTGTCCAAATTATATTTGGCGCGCATATTTTCTAATATTTCTGGTGGCAACACATCAGAATCGGATGCGAATGGGTCACCAGGTATAAATTTCATAATAACGAATGTTAATGAAGCAATAACCCAAATGGTTAGGATCATCGTCAAAAACCGCTTCACTATATACATATAAACAACACCTCCATTTAGGAAAAGCGCAAGCGCCTTATCTTAAAAAAATTCTGGAAACTTTCCATAATACTACCGAATTACGCATTGACACTTCCAAGGACACCGTTAGTTGCTGTCATAGCAATGATTACACAACCCCACATATGCTTATAAGCTGTGATCATATCGTCGCATGTAAAACGTATTCTTGTCGGACTAACCAGTTCTACTGTTGGCAAGGTTGTTGTCATTTTTGCTTGTTGAGGCCCTTTGAAGTTGATTTCAAATGTGATTGGCCCCGTGAAGGTTACAGGCTGATACTTGTTTAACTGCTTTACAGCTTTTTCTGCTTTTTCACGAATAAGCTCTTGCGCAACTTTAGGATGAAGCAACTCAGCGGAAAAGCGATCAACAGCCCGCTTGACTACTGCTGTTTCAACTTCAGGTAAAGTTTCTAACACTTCACTCACGTAAGCATCATCGCCGCTAATAAAGATTGGCGGTACTCCGAAGGCACCAGCTACGAAAGAATTCATCTCTGTTTCGCCAACGACTTTGCCATTAATCTTCATTTCATTCACACATATACCTGCTAAGGTGTGGCTGATGACGGCTCGATCTGATCCTGCCTCACGACCATGGTGGCCAACAAACATAATCCCGTCAAACGTTTCATCCAATCCCTCAAGTTGACACATGACCCTGTTGTTTCCAGAGATAAGTCTTGCTCTCTCGTCAAGATCTTCAATGATGATATTGGACATATTTCCATGCCCATCTGCTACTACAACTTCAGTTGCCCCTCCATTGAAAGCCCCCTCGATTGCTGCATTCACATCAGCTGTCATTAATTTTCGAAAGCGCTGATATTCACTTGTTGTTTTTAATTGTTGATTGGTAGCAACTCCCGAAATCCCTTCCATATCAGCAGAAATAAATAGTTTCATTGTCTAGTCCCCCATTTTGTACATTTTTTTCTAACATTTCATAACCACTAGCTAAATATATTCGAAGCTATTTTTGTAAACATCTAGCTGGACAATTGTATTGAGCGAAGTGATATTTTTAATCCTATTTAACTGATAAATCGTTTCAGTAATTTCCTCTTGACTTTCAACCGTAATTTGGACTAGCAGAGGATACTCTCCAGACGTTACGGTCACATAACGAATGGCTGGAATGGAACTGACCTGTTCGA
Organism: Cytobacillus depressus; assembly: GCF_008923245.1. Classification (GTDB taxonomy): domain Bacteria; phylum Bacillota; class Bacilli; order Bacillales; family Cytobacillaceae; genus Cytobacillus; species Cytobacillus depressus. The sequence continues at coordinate 205,093 of NZ_WBOS01000003.1, read as the reverse complement.
TTACTTCTTTTATCGAGTCAGGCTGTACCTTCAACAGAATGATAGCACCAGCCTTTAGTCCCAGTGCGATTGGATTAACTACACCTACTACATTTAAAATTTCCTTATCTACTAGATTTTTATAGCGAAGCCTAATGGTCTTTTCTGTCACATTAAGTAATGTCGCTAATTCTGCAAAAGACATTCTCCCATTTTTCGATAAATGCTTTATAATGCCACGATCCAATTCATCAATTTCATATTTCATCTCATACCTCGTTCCTATACTAATTTGTATAATTACTAACGGAATACAAACATTTTTCAAAAAAAACTACCCGTTTACAATATTCAAATTATAAATTATTATCTAAATAAGGAATTAAAAGGTATTATAAATAAAAATATTTCAGAAATCAATGATTATTTTGCGAATTGGAGTGATAATGATGTTAGCTATTACTAACGCAAAGATTTATGACGGTACTGACAAGGTGATTGAATCAGGCACTTTACTTATTAAAGACGGGAAATTTGATCGTATTCTAGAATCAGCTCATAACATCCCAAATGATTACCGTGTAATTGATGCTCACGGAAAAGTGGTTACACCTGGTTTAATTGACGTACATACCCATCTTGGTGTCCACGAAGAAGGCATTGGCAAAGAAGGACACGATTTTAACGAGACAAGCAGTCCCATTACTCCTGAGGTTAGGGCTATAGATGGGATAAACCCACAGGAGGCCGGATTTGCAGATGCCCGCAAAGCTGGTGTGACAACCGTGCAAATTATGCCCGGGAGTGCTAACGTCATTGGTGGTGAAATGGTCACTCTTAAGACTGTCGGAAACGTTGTTGATGAAATGATTATAAGAGAACCATCTGGTATGAAAGCAGCTACAGGCGAAAACCCTAAACGTTTTCACGGTGAAAAGGGCAGAATGCCAATTACTAGAATGGGTGTTGCCGCTAAACTCCGCGAAGAGCTGATTAAAGCGCAAAATTACCTTCAAGGTGAATCTAAAGAACGTAAGCTTGGACTAGAAAATTTAGTTAAAGTATTAAAGAAGGAAATCCCACTTCGCGTGCATGCACATAGAGCCGATGATATCGCCACTGTGCTTCGCATTAAGCGGGAATTCGATATCAACCTTACGATTGAGCATTGCACGGAGGGGCACCAGATTGCCGATTTTATCGCTAAACACGATGTCCGTGTTTCCGTTGGTCCAACGATGTCTACTAAATCGAAAATCGAATTAGCTGATAAAGGTTGGCATACCATTCTTGCTTTAGTCAATGCAGGTGTTCCGGTCTCCATTACAACGGATCATCCAGTTGTCGGCATCGAATATTTAATAACAAGTGCTATTCATGCTGTAAAAAATGGCCTTAGCGAACAGCAAGCACTACAGGCAATTACATTAAATGCCGCTAAACATCTAGGTGTTGAGGATCGTGTTGGTTCGATTGAAAGCGGCAAAGATGCTGACTTTGTTATTTGGGATGGAGACCCATTTGATCAACGAAGCTCCGTTCTTCAGACCTTTATTGACGGAAATGTCGTCTATGATAACAAAATGAACGAATAGATTTGAGCTAGGTGAGCCGCAATTTTCGCGGTTCCCTTTGCTTTTTTCATTAAAGTTTCACTTTATCCCTTAAGATGTTGGTTCATGAAGGCAACAATCATCGAATTCATTTTGATATGGTTTTCTATTCTTTCTGTTTGATGTCCCTCATCATCGAAGATAACAAGTTCTACTTCTTTATCTTGGCTGCGAAGATCTGCTGCTAGTTGTTCAGCCTCTGTAACTGGAACTCTCGTATCATTACGGCCGTGGAAAATTAGTAAAGGAACAGAAATCTTGTTTGTGTGGTTTAACGGCGCTATTTCTTCAAAGAATTCACTATCATTCTCTAAAGAACCGTATTCACATTCGCGTAATCTCCTGCGCCAAGGACCCGTATTTTCAAGGAAAGTTCGGAAATGAGAAATACCGACAATATCGACTCCAGCAGCCCAAAGATGAGGATAATGAGTTAAGGCTGCTAATACCATAAATCCTCCATAGCTGCGGCCCATGATTCCAATTCTATTTTTATCGACTGCTCTATTATTAATTAAATCTTGAACGAGCCACGAAAGGTCAGCTACCGCATCCATCCGTTTGCGCGCATCGTCTAATTGAACGTAATTTCTGCCGTATCCCATACTGCCGCGGACATTTGGAGCAACAACAGCATAGCCTTCTCCCGCTAAGTACTGAATAACTGGATTAAATTCAGCCTTTATTTGCGACTCTGGTCCGCCGTGAACATAGACAACTACTGGTTGAGATTGTTCCTTTTTCCCATAGATGAAGTACGGAACCTCTAACCCATCAAATGAAGAAAATGTACATAATTCAGGCTCCATCCACAAATGCTCAATGTCCTCACTTTTACTAAGAAAAGTAAGTCTCTCTATCACGCTATCATTTATAGAGGCAGACCAAATATCACCAGGCACGGTTGGGGTTTTCAGGCAGAAAATCATGTTTTCTTCATCAAGCCATGAAATTGATTCAATTACTCCACTCGGAATTCCGTATATTTCAGTATGCTCGCCTGTTCCTAAATCATAGACGCGGAGTGAATAAATCCCTCCTTCATTAACCGTGTATGCAAGCTTCATTTCATTAGGTGATAAGGAAATCTCCACTACATCCCATCGGTCAACAGAGAATACCTTTTGCAGATCTGCAGGCACATCAAAGCTCAAACGATAAACATCCAATGTGTCGTGGTGAATATCTGATAACACATAGCCGCCTTTCTTGTCATTCGTTACAACAAGGGATTGGTAGCGCGCATAAACAGTCGAATCGCCAATACGAGTGAGCTCTTTTTTCTCAACGTCTAAAATATATAAAGAGCTGTCAATATTCGTTTCTTGAACACGAAGGACGATCTGTTTCCCATCTTTAAGCCACAACAACGGGGTGCAATTCCCATCAAATTCATACACAGCCTCTTCCTGCATTGTTTCAACATCCATGACGAATACATCAAAATATCCTGGATGTCTTCTATTGCTTGAGTAGGCAATTTTCTTTTCATCTGGTGACCAACCGCCAAAATTATGGAAATGCTCATTAGAGACAACTAATTTTTCAAAAACGGTGCCCTCGGCTCTTTTTATATAAAATTGTTGCTTTTCATTTCCGTGATGGTCCATCCCTATGATCGCCTTTTTTCCACTTGGAGAATGATAGACAGAGAGGACACGATCATTTAAATTGGTAAATTGTTCAATTTCAGCTGACTGCATGTCCAATGTCCAAACTTGTGGAATACCAGTTTTTTTCGTTATAAATGTAATCGTATGGCTATTAGGTATTATTTTTGGCTGAGTGGCAGTGTGCACATTTAAATAGTGGTTTAGTTTATGATCTATTGTTATTTCCATATAGCTTCACTCCCAATTCTAATTTTTAATATTCAGACTTAGAAATTAATAGTCTATAACTAGTCAAGTCTATGAAATTGGAGCTCATACACCTTCCGCGGCCTTCCTCTTCCAGTCGATTCCTCACCTATTACGTTTGCTAATCCGATTTGCTCCATTTCAGATAGTATTCTTCTTGCATTCCGCTCTGTACTTTTTAACCATCTAGCTAATTCCTGTGCTGTAATGTCTGTTTGGCGGTGATGATGAGCAAACGATTTAATTTTCATTACATGGGCTGAACTAATATTTGCATCCTTGAATAGCTCCTCCCACCTTGTTCCGAGATTGCGGGTTTGAAAGGTTAGTTGTTTATTTTGTCCAATCACTTCGGTTATTTCTTTGTTCTCGTTGACCGCAATAATAACTGGCTCGTTGTAAGTTCTTACCTGTTCGAAAGCGATCCTGACATGTTGCTCTGCTTCGAGCACAGTATATCCATAGCCGATTCCTATTCTTACTGGTAGTTCACTGTTTATTCGGATTTCATCTATTAAAGCCTGTAATTCCCTTTGCTTTTGCAAATAATCTAAATCTCCACGTGTCGTGTATATAAAGAATAAACCGTTGCCCATTTTTGCAAGTGAGCCATTAATTTCTTCAACAAAATGCAATAAAATTCGCATCAAATCTAATTCTTGATGTTTTAATTTAAATGGCATGTTATAGCCTTCCTGAACAGCTGATGGATAGATGACCTCAACGCCCAAAATAACAAGTTGAGACTGCCTGTACCAGCTGGCACGACCCCTTGCTATAAGAAAATCTAGTCCCCGTTGGATCGCTAGTTCAGAATGGGCAACACGGAATGCAGGAATGCCAAGCTCTTTCAGCTTCGTATATACAGCATTCAAACATGTTATTGCTACGTCTGTTTGCCCCTTTTCGTATAATTCTTTATGAAACTCGATCATTTTTTCCGCAGGCATATATCCATGATATGGATTCGTATAGATTGTAAAATCCTGATGATTGAAAAACCCGCAAGCTTTCTCCATTTCATCCTGCTGAATGCTATCTAAGCTAAATCGATAGATAATCTTTCCCTCTTTAACAAAGGACTCTAATAAAGTGCTCAATAAACTCGAGCCATTTAAAGGAATATAGCTTCCCGCCTCTTTCGTCATATACCCTTTTGCTAGTGCATAGTAATAAGGGGCCTGACCTGAGAAAAACCATTGATCAATGCGATCTTGATTGTTTAAGATAATCCCTTGCGTTTCCTCAATATTTTCATAGAAAAAGGGAATTAGCTCTAATTCCTCCATCTGGGCTCCTGTTTTCATGATTTGATTAACCGAGTCCTTAGGCCCAATAACGCCAATCCGTATTTTCATCTGATCACCTGCTTGTTTCCGTAAAAAATTGGTGCTGTAGTTATTCGCAATAGCTCTTACCTTGATTGGAGTAACTCGATCATGCGTGAAATCATTTCAACAGCAGTTGGCAGCACCTGTTCATCAAAGTCAAAGCTTGGATGATGATGGCCAGCAGCTAACGGAGAACAAAAAATGAGATAGGATGCTGAGCCTCCTTGAGCTTGAACATGGTTGATCATATAAGCTACGTCCTCTGAGGCACCTAGTGGCAAGCTAGGAATAATATTTGTGACAGTTGTTGTTTTTTCGGATGCTTCTTTAGCGATAGACACCCACTCTTCATTACACAGTGCAATCGGAGCTGTTCCAACGATTTCAGTATCTACTTTGACATCATAAATACCCGCACTAGCTTGGATGATTCGCAGAGCTTCTCCTGTCATATATTCATTTAACTCATCCGTTTCACCGCGAGTCTCGATTTCCATTCTTGCATACTCAGCGATAATATTTCGGCCGCTTCCTGCTTCAAGCTTGCCGGTATTAATTCTTGTTGCCCCGTCCATATGACGAGTAATTCCATTAAGATGGAGTGCAGCCGCAGCAGATGCCAGCAACGCATTTTTCCCTTTATTTGGTTCAAGCCCCGAATGCGCCGACTTTCCCTTGTACTCAACATTAATTTTTGTACTTGATAAAAACTTATCAGTCGTCGCAGCAATTTCCCCTACAGGAAGAGAATGAATACCGATATGACCGCTAATGAAATAATCTGTTCCATCAAGCCAACCATTTTCAACGAACGACTTCGCACCTTTTCCTCCTTCTTCAGCAGGCTGAAAGATAAGGGTAAAACGACCAGAAAGATCATTTTTTACTTGCGAGAGATAATGCGCAACCCCTAGGCCGATTGTTATGTGACCGTCATGTCCACACGCATGCATAACCCCCTCTCTTACAGAAGCAAATCCTTCTTTAGAAGGAAGATGCTGTGCATCCTTTGATTCCTTAATTGGCAAGGCATCGATATCAAACCTCAGCGTCATATGCTTTCCGACTTTGCCGGTGTCTAGACTTGCAGCTAAACCCGTATAACCGCCTTTAAGTTTAGCAAGAAACTCCCCCGGTACACCAAACTGCCTTGCCCTCTCCTCAGCCTCTTCCAATTCACTATCGGCCGGAACACCTAAACGCTCACCGCTTCTAATGGCTTCCTTCCCTATCGCCAATGAAAATCCAAGCGCCGAAAGTTCTGTCGCAATCTTATAAGTAGTCACATACTCCGTCCAGCCAACTTCCGGATACTGATGAAACTCTCTTCTCTTTTTAACAAGATACGGCGTCAACTCTTCCACAAAAGTATTCATATGAACAATATCTCCCCCTCATAACCATTTAAGGAAAAGTTCCCTATCAATTCCGTTAATACATAATTTATTCGATGCCCGAATCAATTTTCCTTCTATTCTCTCAAAAAATTTTAAATTTTTGAAATGTAAGCGACAGATGATGTCTTCACTTTATTCGCAAAATGAAATCACAGGCTAGCTAAGCCTATCCTTACTACCCCCAACCTCGCCTTTTCGATCCCTTGCAAGTGCTAGGGATAAAAGTAAAATGGGGAATTCTTACTCAATTCATTCGAGGAGTGAAAGGCACGGAATCAGGCTGCAATTTTCCCACAAAAAAAAGCACCTCCAATTGTTATTGTGATTAACAGTTAGGGTGCAAGTTCAAAGGTTTTGACCTCTATAAGACTTTAGCTAGGAAACTTTGGGTTCGTTTCTCTTTTGGGTTACCGAAAATATCTGCAGGAGTCCCCTCTTCAACAAGGTAACCTCCATCCATAAATAGTACCCGATTACCAACTTCGCGTGCAAAGCCCATTTCATGAGTAACAACAACCATTGTCATTCCTTCATTAGCTAGATCACGCATAACATTAAGAACCTCGCCGACCATTTCTGGATCAAGTGCAGATGTGGGTTCATCGAACAGCATTACTTTCGGTTTCATTGCTAATGCACGAGCAATGGCTACTCGTTGCTGCTGGCCACCTGAAAGCTGGTCTGGATAATTGTTTTCTTTACCGTGTAATCCGACCTTTTTCAGCAAATCACGTGCCAGTTCTTCACTTTCTGATTTACTTTTCTTTAATACCTTAATAGGGCCAATTGTGATATTTTCCATAATTGTTAAGTGTTTAAATAAATTAAATTGTTGAAAACACATGCCAACATTTTGTCTTAATTGGTTAATATTCGTTTTCGGATCTGTTAATTCCATACCAGCAATTTCAATCTTTCCACTTGTAGTTTCCTCAAGCCCATTAAGACAACGCAAGAATGTACTTTTGCCACTTCCAGAAGGTCCAATGATAACGACGACCTCCTGACTAGCAATTTGAGCGCTTATTCCTTTTAAAATCTCGAGCTCACCAAATGACTTGTGAAGGTTCTCAACGTTTATCAAGTTGCATCCTCCTTTCAAGATAGCTTGCAAATTGTGAGACAGAGAAGATTATAATAAAATATAAAATACCGATAACAACCCAAATGGTAAATGGTTCAAATGTGGAAGAAATAACGATCTGGCCTCTATATACCAATTCAATGATCCCAATAGGGGCGAGCAACGATGTATCCTTAATCGTCTGTGCAGATTGATTGACAAGTGGCGGAATCATCCGTTTAAAAGCTTGAGGCAATACGATATAACGCATTCTTTGAAATTCAGTCATCCCGATACTTGCCGCTGCTTCCTTCTGTCCTCGATCTACCCCAAGAATTCCAGCGCGAATGATTTCTGAAACATACGCACCTTCATGTAAGGCGAGAGTTATTGTTGCAGCCATAATCGGGTAGAACTTTTGACCAAACCATTCATTTAATGGCAATACACCAGTTAGACCAAAAACAATAAAGAATAACTGAACTAGTAATGGAGTAGAACGGAATACTTCAATATAAACAGTAGCGAGTCCGCGTAAAGTCGCGGATTTCGACAATTTCATCAAGGCGGCTATCAAACCGAAAATAACAGCTAGTATAATAGCTACAATCGAATAATAGACTGTTAATCTAAGACCTTCCATAATCTGCGGAAAGTTATCCCAAATCACTTGCAATTTCATCGCTCTCCTTTTTAAAAATCATATTTTCATCTTTGCAATTAAATAACCCCTACAGGTTAGGAAGAGCGAATAAAAGAAACTGGCGATTTAGCCAATTTCTTTTCATTCAAAACTTCGTTACATTTCATATTTTTTTATATGTTATTTGACAGATATGACAACATCCTCAGGTTTTTTAACACCTTTTACTAAACCGTTCTTCTCGCCATTTAAATACTCATCAAATAACTTCTCGTATTCGCCATTTTCTTGAAGTTTGGCTAGCCCGTCATTTATTTTTTTAAGCAGGTCCTCTTTCTTCTTGTTTACGGCAATTCCATAATGTTCACCTGCTAATATGTCACCGACAATGATTGCATCTGTTTTTTGTACATTAAGATAATTAATGTTTGATGGATTGTCATATAAAATTGCATCAATCCCGCCATTCTCTAGCGTGCTATAAGCAGTGCTAATATCAGCGTATTGTTTGATGTTTTGATCTTCAATCCCGTTTGCTACCATATAATTGTAAGAAGAAGTACCTTTCTGTACACCAATCAGTCTGCCTTTTAAATCTTCAAAACTATTAATTTCAGCATTTGGCTTTGTCAGAATAGATAGCCCCGACTCATAATAAGCATTTGAAAAGTTGACACTTTCCATCCGTTTATCCGTAATAGTCACCGCACCCACTACAACATCTATTTGCCCCGCTTTCAACGCTGGAACAAGGCCATCAAATTGCATAGTAGACATATCAACTTCAAAACCTTCTTGTTCCGCTATCTTCTTGATCAAGGCAATGTCAAAACCGACAAGCTCCCCATTTTCCTCTGATTCAAATGGAGGATAGGTTGGGCTTGTCCCAACGTGAACGACCAATTTCCCTGAATCAGATTTGCTTGAAGAACTGCAACCCGCTATTATAAAAACGCATCCAAAAACCAACAAAAACATAAAAAGCATTCTCTTTTTCATATGATCCCCTCTATTCCTAATATACTGATAATTAATGCTATTTGACATATTATGATACTTTATTCCGTTTGTCAATATAATATTTTGAGGCTACGGCTAAAGGGTTTAATACAGTACTTGATTGGCGTAAACAAAGATATCATTAAATATGGCAAAGCATAAAAATGTTAATAGTATAATATAGGAAAGTAATAGGAGCTCCCTTAGACCAAACCTCTCCGCTTTTTTATTTCATCCAAATAAATGGATAGCTAGTAAACAAAAAAACGATTCCATCAATTACTATACAAAGTATTGAAATTGATGAATTAAATAGGGAAGCTACAGCCCATTTAAATAAAATGCTTAGAGAAAGAAAGTAACCATCCTATCCTTTGGTCGGGTCTAGGCGGTTCCCTTTTACCGTCACCAGCTTTTTCTGAGTGGAACGGGTAATGAAGCTTGTTTCCTTTTACCGTCCCAGGCTTTTTCCGAGCCAATCGGGAAATGAAACCGACTTCCTTTTACCGTCCCAGGCCTTTTCTGAGCCAATCGGGAAATGAAACCGACTTCCTTTTACCGTTATTGGCCTTTTCTGAGTGACACAGGAAATGGAAACATCTTGCTTTCCCCATTACTGGCTTTTATTAAGCGAATCGGTAAATGAAAACTCTAATCTCAACAAATCTGTCCATCCCACACGAAAAAATAATCAAAATGTCCACGTGAGGTGTCTGACACCTTACAAACAGTGAATCTCCTACTTCCCCTAAAAGAGAAAAAATAGTAAAATAGAACGGGTTTCCATCTGGTATAATATGACTAAAATGATAGAATTATACATTCGAAAAGGGGAGCTATCAAATGCTTAAAAGAAGACACAGAAGGTCAATAGACAAAAAAAAAAGAAAAAAGCAAATCGCTTTGTTGATTTTATTGCCCATCCTAGTGCTTGGGCTCGCCACTGCTGCATGGGGCACACACTATTACAATCAATTTAAGAAGTCTATGGTAAATTCATATGAAGAAATTGAAGGACGAGATCTATCATCGAAAAGAGAAGAAGTTGTTGAAATCGAAAATGATCATTTCTCCATGCTTGTGATTGGGGTAGATGACAGTGAAGAAAGGGGCTTTGGGGAGCAGTCCCGCTCGGATGTCTTAATCATGGCAACAGTAAATCAAAACGACCATTCCGCAAAAATGCTAAGCATTCCTAGAGACTCATATGTTTATATCCCTGAGGCCGGGCATAAAACGCGAATCAATCACGCACATGCTTATGGCGGTCCAAAGGCGACCATTGATGTGGTGGAAAGTCTTTTAAACATTCCGGTCGATTATTATGTCCGGGTGAACTTTACAGCATTCTTAGAAGTCATTGATGCATTAGGCGGCATTGAAGTAGATGTTCCCTTTGCATTCTCTGAACAAAATTCTCAGGATCGCGCTGGGGCGATACGTCTTCAGCCAGGACTTCAGACATTGAATGGAGAAGAGGCACTCGCTTTTGCACGAACAAGGCCTGATAATGATATCGAGCGCGGCAAACGTCAACAGGAAGTCATTAAAGCCATTATTCAAAAAACAATGTCCTTGAAATCCATATCGAAATTGGATGATGTGTTCAAAGCAGTAGGTTCGAATATGAAAACCGATTTAGCCTTTGATGAAATCAAATATCTAGGCGAATTCGGGATTAAAAAACGAATTTCAATCGACTCTTTAACATTGGCTGGAAGTGATTATTATGTAAATCGGGCCTATTATTATCAACTAGATGAGAAGGCCCTCGATGATATTAAAATAGAATTGCAAAATCATTTAGAAATGAATCAGCAACAAACAAACTAATGACAGAGGCAGGGACGATCCCCCTGCCTCTCTTTTGAAACTACTAGAATTTCCCCTTTCATTCACATCATAGTGCTCGTTTCGACTGATGCACGTAAGGTGTCTGACACCCTACAAAATTCGTTTTGATGCTGGATTTTGATGTTATACCGTGATTTTCTGTTCCAAATTGGCTTTTGGGTGATTCGCTAGAAATGTGGTGTTCCCTTATGGTGATGGTACCGGGAATACATGGTAAAGCGCGCTTTCCGATTTGCTGGTTAACTCATAAAAAAATCAATCAAACGTTTGATTGAATCCCCGCTAACCCAAGCGGGACAACCTTTTCTGACAGTTCAATCAAACGTTTGATTAAGAAAAAGTTGCTACTCAAATCGCGGCGATCATGGATGTCATTCAATTCAATCAATCGTTTGATTAAATCCCTCCTAAGCCAAGCAGGGCAACCTTTTATGACAGTTCAATCAAACGTTTGAATAAGAAAAAGTTGCTACTCAAATCGCGGCGATCATGGATGTCATTCAATTCAATCAATCGTTTGATTAAATCCCCTCTAAACCAAGCGGGACAACCTTTTCAGACACTTCAATCAATCGTTTGTTTAAAATATCCTTATAACTCCACCCCACACAGAAGCAAAAGAAGCATCCCTCTGATTAATAGTCAATATTTTGTAATAATTCGAACTGCTTGTCTATATAATGGTACCGCATACATATTTTTACACCAGGACTAAAATCATTGGGGAGGAATTTGAATGCCAAAAACAATGTTTAGGCTCGACTTAAGTAAACCGATGGAGGAGCAGGCACATCCGGGTCATAATCGATGGCATCCGGATATTCCAGCGGCTTTTTCCGTGGAGCCTGGCGCTGCATTTCGAATGGAATGCAAAGAGTGGACAGATGGTCAAATAAAAAATGATGACAGCGCGGAAGATATCCGTAAGGTTGACCTTGAGCGCGTACACGTTCTAAGTGGGCCAGTATATGTAAATGGAGCTGAGCCAGGTGATTTGCTTGTTGTTGATATATTAGATATCGGAACATTCCAGGAATCAGAATGGGGTTTTAACGGGATTTTTGCTAAGGAAAATGGCGGTAGCTTTTTAACGGATCATTTTCCGGAAGCAGCTAAATCTATTTGGGATTTTGAAGGCATTTTCGCGACTTCAAGACATGTTCCTGGCGTTAAATTTGCTGGAATTCTCCACCCTGGACTAATCGGGGTTGCGCCATCTATGGAGCTTTTACAGGAATGGAACAGAAGAGAGGGAGAACTGAAGGCTCAGGATCTAGAACGTGTCCCACCTCTCGCAAACTTGCCAACACCTGAATCAGCTGTATTAGGTACAGTAAAAGGTGCCGAGTTTGACCGGATTGCAAGTGAAGGTGCCAGAACGGTTCCCCCGAGAGAAAATGGCGGAAACTGCGATATTAAGAATCTATCAAAAGGCTCCAAGATTTACTTCCCTGTCTTTGTAGATGGAGCTAAATTATCCGTAGGTGATCTCCACTTCTCCCAAGGTGACGGCGAAATTACATTCTGCGGCGGCATCGAAATGTCTGGGTGGATTGAGTTAAAGGTCGATGTAATTAAAGGCGGAATGGAAAAATATAAGATTAAAACAAACCCTGCCTTCAAGCCAGGTCCAGTCGATCCTTTATATACAGATTTCATTGTATTTGAAGGGGTATCCGTCAATGACTTAAACGGCAAACAGCACTATTTAGATGCCAATATGGCGTATAAAAATGCGTGCTTGAATGCAATTGAATTCCTGAAAACACTTGGTTATACAGGTGAGCAGGCCTATATGCTATTAAGTTCTGCACCTGTGGAAGGCCGGGTTGCCGGAATTGTAGATATTCCAAATGCATGCTGTACGGTCGCTATCCCTACACAAATCTTTGATAAAGATATATTGCCTAAATAATCGTTGAGGAGGCTTTTCCTTGCCTAGTTACACATTTCAATGTCAGGATTGCGGAGAATTTACATTATTCTTCAAAACAATGTCCGGCAATAAAGAAAAGGCAGATTGCCCACAATGTCAAAATGAATCAGCACGTGTTTTTTTCGCACCGAACCTTTCCTCTATGTCAAAGCCGCTGAAATCACAAATTGAAAAAGGAATGGAACCACGGCGAATGACGCGAGATGAATTAGGAAAAAATAGTACGCCAATCAGAAAAAAGCCATCGATTAGCCGGCCATGGCAGATGGGAAGTTAGGCGAAAATTAGAAGAAAGTCACAAAAAGAAGGCACATAAATAACTAAGTAGTTCAGATAATGTGGAGAAAAAGCCAATTAGCAGGTTAGTTAAACAACAATATAATTTGCAAAAAAACCACTTGGATTCTATTCCAAGTGGTTTTACTTTGATGTGTACGCTTGTTTATCTTAGTCCCCGATAGTTTAACAAGGATTATTTCTTTTTAGATCCATTACGCCCAATAATTATAATAACTGTAGCAATAATTACTGCGAACCATATATACCAATCCATATGATTTCCTCCTTAACTGACGAAACATCAATATGAAAATTCGTTAAACAGCAGCAACATTGCAGAAAACAGCCATATACTAAGAGTTATGCTCTCTACACCGGAATATTCCTTATTCTTGTAATTTATCATAAAATGATAATTTTCTTTGTTTCTTTTTAAAATGAAACTTAAAAATAAAATAGCAATTAACACCATACTCCACAGAATGACAATAGTTATTGTCACATTGTTAATTCCTATGCTAATTTACATATACTTTAACTAAAAGTGTTGTTATATCAATGAAATAGCATATCAATTGATTTGTTTATGGGTATGCTTTTTATCATGTTTCTCCACAAAAACTGAAATACTTAATAAATAACGAGCCTTCTTTTTTTATTTCATCCGGTATTAGGGATTCTTAGTTCATATTCCATCTTAAAATCGTAATGACAAGCAGCTTAGTCCCCCATCTATTTTACGGTATTCAGAAGTGTCCACTTCAATCGTTTGATAGCCAGCATTTTCAATATTTTTCTTTGTTTCTGGATAACCCGAAGGAATGATGACATAATCATTGACACGAATACAGTTTGCCGCGTATTCTTCCTCAGCTGATACGATTATTTTGTAATATGAATTAAATGCATCATGATCTGTAAATTCTCCTGCCACAAGTACTGTGCCATTCCCTATATAGGTAACACCCGTTTTTAGGTGAAAAAATTTCTCTAGCTTTACAATAGTAGCTTTATAGTTTTCAGATTCAAGAATTTGCTTTAATTGTTCTGCTCCTTCTAAGTTAGTCCTAGTCGAAATTCCAATATAAAAATGATCCTCAATTTGTAAAATATCGCCTCCCTCAAGTGTTCCCGGGGCCTCAATATAATAAATTTTTTTATAAAAACGCTTCAATACTGGTTCCATTTCATCAATTTCCCTATTACGACTTTCTGCTCCAGGATTTGTCACTACCGCAAATTCCTCTGTTAGAACAGCAGTGTCCTCAACAAAAGTTGAATCAGGAAACTCACTATTTTCCGGAAGAACGGTAATCTCAACCCCACATTTTTTCAGGGCCTCAATATAAGCATCATGTTGAATAAGCGCCTTTTCAAATATTGGTTTTCCTAAATCTGAAGTAGTTAATCCATTCACTAACGTTTCCGCTGGTCTCTTAACAATAATATTTTTGAACATAAAAAAACCTCCAAAATATTTTTTTGTATATCAAAAAAATTTCCACTATGCAAAAAAATCAAACTGCTATTTGACACGATTCATACGAGAACTCACTTTCATTTTCCCTATATAAATACTGGTACTCCAAGCTATTATCACTAAACCTACTTTAAAGTTATTAAACTATCGATTACTGGTTCCATCGTATTTTTCAAAATCGTAACGGAAGTAGTTAGTTTTTCTTTTTCATCCATATTTAAATTCATTTCAACAATGTTTCTTAACCCTTGTCTGTTAATAACCGCCGGTACACCGACATACACATCGTTAAATCCATATTCGCCATCTAAGTAAGCAGATACAGGCAAAATTACATTTTCATTTTTGAAAATTGCTTTTGTGAGTCTTGCTAAGCACATCCCAATGCCATAGTATGTTGCGCCTTTACGTATAGCAACATGATTGGCTGCATCACGTACATTCACAGCAATCTCTTCTAGATCTTCAATTGAATATTTACGATTAGAATTTACAATGTCGATGATTGATTTCCCACCAATGGTTGCAGTACTTAAAGCAGCTATCTGTGAGTCGCCATGCTCGCCAATAATATATCCATTTATATTTCGGGAATCGACGTTAAAATACTCTCCCAACATAAAAAGGTATCTGGCTGTATCCAGCATGGTTCCAGAGCCAATCACTCTTTCCTTCGGCAGACCTGAAAATTTCCATGTGGCATATGTGATGATATCAACTGGATTTGACGCAATTAGAAAAATCCCATTAAAACCGGAATTCATCACTTGTTCTACAATTGCTTTTACAATCTTTGTATTTTTTTCAACTACCGTTAATCTTGTAACCTCTTCACTTTGGCTTACTCCGGCTGTTATGCATACAATATCCGCATCTTTACAATCGCTATACTCTCCTTGCCAAACCTGTGTTGGAGAATGAGAATACAATTTCCCATGGTTTAAGTCCATGGCTTCTCCTTCGGCTTTCTCGCGATTCATATCAATTAATACGACTTCCTCTACAATTGCTTGATTAACTAATGCATAAGCATAACTTGAACCAACAAAACCAGTACCTATGATTGCAACTCTATTAACATTTCTTTTCATGAAGACCATTCCCCTCATTAAAAGTGCAAATTCTTTCTTACACATAGGCTTAAGAGATTCTTGAACTTTATAACGGACACCTCAATTCAGAATACCAGCCAACTGTCCGATATCGCTCTCCTAACGGGCACTTCTACTCCGAATACCCATCCAAATGTCCGATATCGCTCTCCTAACGGGCACTTCTACTCCGAATACCCATCCAAATGTCCGTTATCGCCCTTATTGTCTTGTAGAAAAATGCTAATTTTCGAGATTCGCCTAGTTTTGGTTCTATTTCACCTAAACTAGGCAAATTTTATATTCTTATTAATTTTTACTAACTTTCCGGCCTTTACGTGCTGTAAAAAATTCGCCTGTAATAAACAACGCAATCGTTATGACAATAAGAATAGAAGAGACAGCTGCCATTGTTGGATCCACTTGGATACGCAGATTTTCCCACATAGCGATAGGTAATGTTTTTGTATTTGCTCCTCCTAAGAAGATGGTTACGACAACTTCATCGAAAGAAATAATAAAAGCAAATAACGCACCTGATAAGACACCTGGTCGAATCAATGGAAGTGTCACTTTAAAAAAAGCTCCAAATGGGGTTGACCCTAGCCCCATTGCGGCCATTTCAAGGTTACGGTCCATCCCCTTCAAACTAGCTGTCACCGTTACAAAAACAATAGGTATAGCTAAAATTGTGTGGGCTAAAACTAAGCCGACAAAGTTATTCGTCAGTTTAAGTGGAGCAAAGGAATGATAGAGGGCAACACCTGTAATAATGACAGGAATGATCATCGGTGCGACCATTAATGACATAAACAACTTCTTACCCCAAAAGTTTATTCTTGAGACTGCAAGTGAAGCCATAATTCCTAATATAGTAGATAATATCGCAGTAAAAAATGCGATGAATAGACTTCTTATTAACCCTATTACCCATTCTTCGTTATTAAAAAAGTTAAGATACCATTTCAAAGAGTAACCCGGAATTGGAAACTCAAAGTAACTAGCTGAAGAAAAAGACATCGGAACCACGACTAAAATAGGCGAGATTAAAGCAAAGATAATCATACCTACCAATATTCTAAGCCACATCTTATTCCAACTCCTTCAATACAGGATTCTTTCCTGTTATAAGAAGAGCAATTAATAACAAAAGTATAGTTGCAACAAATAATACTAGAGCTAGAACTGACGCTAAATGCCAATTCAATGTTGTGTTAATATTACTTTCGATTAACATCGAAATCATAATTGTGTCTGGTCCGCCCAATAAGGCAGGCGTAATAAAGTACCCAATTCCCATGACAAAGACTAATAGAGAACCAGAAAGCAGTCCTGGAACGGATAATGGGAAAAAGACCTGTAAAAAAGCCTTCCAAGGTCGTGCTCCCATACCTTGTGCTGCCTGAAGCAGCCTTTGATCAATCCCTGCCATAACAGAATATAGACTTAAGACCATATATGGCAGAAGAATATGAGTCATCGCGATGACAACTCCAGTCGTATTATAGATCAGCTCAAGCGGTTGGTCGATGATCCCTAGTTTCATTAGAATGATATTAATGACACCATTTTTTCGAAGTAAAATTGTCCAAGCAAATGTACGAACAAGTAGACTTATCCAAAATGGAATTAACACAGCAGAAAAAATAATTTTTTTCCATAGTTCTGATTTTGTTATCACTAATGAGTATGCAAGCGGATAGGCAATCACTAATGAAAATACCGTGACGAGCAGAGCGATTTTTAATGTCAACCACAGCACTTTCAAATAAACAGGAGTAGAAAAAAAGGATTTGATATATTTTAATGTAAATCCATCAGCATTAAAAAAACTAAGTTTAAAAAAGTCGATCATCGAAAAGAACATTAAAATTAAGATATATGCCAATGGGATAATCAACAGAAGCCATTGTAATCCTGATATTCTTGCTAAACGGTGGGAGAAGGATACCTGTTTATCAGGTACCCATGTCTCAGTTTTAACTTCGATCATTTTTCCACCTCCATTTATTCTAGAAGCCATGTTCTAAAGCGTTCATTAACCTCTTCATAGTTATCAACCCACCATTTGGTATTAATATATATTTGTTTTTGCAATTGATCTGAAGAGTCATCTAAACCTAATCGGACTTTTGACTCGTCAGTTAACAACTCAATTGCCTTGGCATTAGCAGGTGCGTTGTCGTATTTATTTGAAAGAGCTGCTTGTTGTTCAGGTTCTAAAGAAAATGCAATAAATTTCATTGCTAAGTCTTTATTAGGCGCTCCTTTAGGTACTGCCCAAGAGTTTGATAAAATAAGTCCTTGATTGAAATCTACATCAACCGCTGCCCCATCACCTTTGGCTGCTATCACACGACCAGCCCACGAACTCGTTAATGGAACTTGATTTGTAGCTAAAATTTCTGGTGGTTGTGCACCTGCTGACCACCAAACTTTCACATGATCTTTTATTTCATCAAGCTTTTTAAATGCACGGTCAACATCTAAAGGGTATAAATTTTCCGGATCTACTCCATCAGCTAATAGAGCAGCTTCTAAAGTCCACATTGGATCATTATATAATCCACGATCTCCTGGGAACTTTGTTGTATCAAAAAATTCAGCCCATGTTGTTGGATGCTTCCCTACAGGAAATGTATCCGTATTAAAGGAAATCGTTGTTGAAAATGTATTTTCAGGAACAGCATAATCGTGAACAAGTTCTTCAGGAAGCCCATCTGTTTTAATCACATTAAAGTCTAATTTCTCTAATAGACCTTCTCTCCCACCTCGAATGGCAAAATCATCACCAACACTAACAACGTCCCATTCAACATTTCCGCTTTCTACCATTGATTTTAATTTTCCTACATCAGGCGGTGTGACAACCTTCACTTTGACATCATATTTTTCTTCAAATGGTTTAAAGACAACCTCTTTATGAATTTCCGTATAAGGGCCACCCCAATCAACAACTACTAGTTCTTTGTTTTCTTTACCATTTGTGGCCCCGTTTCCACAACCCGCTACAATAACAGCCACAAATATTGTAAATAAGAAGACTACTATTTTCTTTGGCATAAATCTTGCCTCCTCTTTCATCCTTTAACATTTTTGATTTATGCAGGTGTTTCATCATGAATTAAACAAGCATCCTTACAATTCCATCCTAGAAAAATATCTTTATCTTTTAATGGTAATTCAGATACATTTGCAGGAATTTTCGCTGTAATTTCCTCTCCTGTTTCCGTTCTTGTTTTAATATTAAAGGCCTCACCAACATAAATGGATTCAATTACTTTGGCTTTAATCGTGTTATGAAATTCGGACTCTTCTTTAGCAATCTGAATATTTTCTGGACGTAGAGCAATCAACATCGATTGATTCTTGATGTCTAATTCAGAATCTACTCCGATATCAACTACAAATCCCTCATTTACTTTTACTTTTGCTTTTTCTTCGTCTACACTCACAACATTGCCCTTAATTAAGTTGATTTCACCTATAAACTCAGCTACAAATCGATTCTTCGGCCGCTTGTACAAGTTTTCAGGGCTATCTACCTGTTCAATCCTTCCGTTGTTCATGACACAAATTTTATCTGACATGGTTAATGCCTCTTCCTGATCATGTGTCACACTAACGGTCGTGATTCCGATTTGTTCTTGAATATGCTTTATTTCCAACTGCATTTTCTTTCGTAATTGTTTATCAAGTGCTCCAAGGGGCTCATCTAAAAGAAGGAGTGGTGGATTAAAGACAATTGCTCTTGCCAAAGCTACCCTTTGTTGTTGACCTCCACTTAATTGTTCTGGATATCTTGATCCAAATTGTTCTAGATGAACAAGTTTCAAAATGGCTTCTACCCTTTCCTGAACTTCCTTCTTTGGTATTTTGCGAAGCCGAAGGGGATATGCGATATTGTCAAAAATCGTCATATGAGGGAAAAGGGCATAATTTTGAAATAACATCCCGATATCTCTCTCGTACGGTTTTCTCTTCGAAATATCTTGATCATTCAAAACAATTGCCCCTTGATTTAATTGTTCAAATCCAGCAATTAATTTAAGTAATGACGTCTTCCCAGAACCACTCGGCCCTAATATCGTGAGAAACTCCCCTTGATTTACTTCCAAATTTACATCGTCAACTGCTTTAAATTTCTTATAATACTTTGTAGCATTGACAATGGATAAACTGTTGCCTAAAACCATGCAATAACCCCCTCCCAATCCGATACGTTCTAAAAACTACATACAACTAAACAAGTAATCTATTTTTTGCCCATTCACCTATACTCTTACAACAGGGGCAGTGAGACATGTAGGTCCACCTGTTCCTTTATAAGAGATTTCATTTCCTTTGTATTCATAGACAGTTGCTCCAGCTTTCTCAAGTTCTCTTTTGGTGTAATCGTTTCCAAATGGTATAACACAAACTCTTGGTGCAAGTGCCAAAACGTTACAACCGAGATTGTGATATTCCTCTTCAGGTACTTCAATCAATTGAAAACCTTTATTTACTAATAACTGTCTGAGGAATACAGGCATTAAACGGGAATAAACAACTGCTAAATCTTGATCAACTATGCTAATGAACGACATAAGATGCAAGCACTCCGCTTCTCCTTGATCATGCGGAAGCTGTACAACGATAAAATCATCAACTAAAGATTTTGTTATTTCTCTTAATTGACGGATTGCTTCATCATTTGTCCTGTAACCTCGCCCCACCGCCAAAGTACGATCATCAAGCCAAACAATATCTCCTCCATCTGCTATTGCATCACCGGTAAGTTCACCAATAATCGGTATATTTTTTTCTTTTAAAAACTCTTTATAAACTTCTGCTTCAGGCTGTCTTAGTTTTTTCCCTGAATTTAAAATGATTGCCCCATGTTTTGTAAACTTGACTGGATCATGTGCGTATAAAGAGTCAATCCCTGTTTTATTAGATGACGGTAAATAATCGATTTTATTCACATATTTTTCCAGGATCGCAATAAATTCTTCATATTCCCTTACAGCATCTTCATAATTTGGTTCCTCAATATAATTGAACGTTTTCCATTGTTGATGCAGATGCTCTTGGCTAATAAATGCATCCTTTGGATGTTTTACAATAACATGCTCCAATTTCTTAAACATTGAACTGCAGTATTGCAAAGTTTCTATCATTTTTAGTCAACCTTTCCGGTAAGTGGAATTTCATTCTTGCTATCGGTAATTGATTTTAATATAATGAAAAATGAGATTATTGTCAATTGCAAATTTTCTAATAAAATATTTTTAAAATGAATAAACATTTGGCCTATCACGCTGTCTTGTCTACTTCTGAATGGAAAGGTAGGGATTTTATTGCAATCAATTGATCGCGCAATGCATATAGTAAAAGTCCTAATTCAACATTATCCGAATCAATTCTCTATCACTGAACTGGCTAAAGAATGTAAACTTCCTGCCAGTTCCCTGCATCGTAACCTTAATGCCATGATCAAACATGAAATGATACAACAGGATCCCAAAAGCAAACTTTATGGGCTTGGTAATATGTGGCTTGAATACGGTTTAATTGTTTACGACACGCTTGATTATGTTAGTGTGCTTCGACCTGAATTAGAAAACTTAATGAGGACTGTTGAAGCAACCGTATATTTGAGCAAGCCAATAGGTACGGAATCTATCATTATTGAAAGAATCGACTGTATAAATCAAACAATTCGAGTACATGACAAGTTAGGACTCAGGACACCGTTATACGAGGGTGCAGCTAATTTAACGATGCTAGCACATATGCCGCCTGAATTTGTAGAAAAAGTAGTGATTGAATCCGTTCCAGAAGGTGAAAGAACTGCTTTCTTTCAACGATTAAATAGAATAAAAATAGACGGATATGAATTGCTTCAAGACGAACAAAATGACGGTATCTCTTTTATCGCTTCTCCTATCCTAAATCATTACGGCGGGGTGATTGGTGCTGTCAGTATTAAATTGAATATCTCGAATTTGGAGGATGAAACATTAAAGGGAATTATTGATGAAGTGATAAATACAGGAAACAAAATTTCGTGGAAAATGGGCATTAAAAACTGAAATTCTTACGAAGCAAAACAAATCAAGGGTGGTGGTTACCTCTTATAAAATACTTTTTCCTTTTAGCTATTAATCTAAAAGAATTCGTCCCTAGGTCTCGAACGAAAAAGAGCTAATTAATGAAAGGAATGATTTAAAATGATTAATCTACTAAATAAAAATGTAGTAGGTATCGAAATGTCAGGTATTCGTAAAATCGCTAATAAAGTCGATCGTTCACCAGACATCATAAATTTGACATTTGGCCAACCAAATTTCCCTACTCCTGAATATGTAAAAGAAGCCGGCGTAAAAGCAATTATTGATAATCAAAATGCCTATACAGAAACGGCTGGACTATATGAATTACGAGTAGCAGCATGTAATTATGTTCGTGATAATTATAATTTATCGTATCGTCCGGAAGATGAAATTATCGTCACAACTGGGGCAAGTGAGGCTCTTGATCTTGCATTTCGCACGATTCTTGAGGAAGGATCTGAAGTTATCTTACCTGTTCCTATTTATCCTGGGTATGAACCATTAATCAAGTTATGTAATGCAGTACCTGTCTATGTTGATACAACAAATAGTGATTTTAAATTAACTGCTTCGTTAATAGAAGAGCATATTACCGAAAAAACTCGTTGTGTACTTCTCCCTTATCCTAGCAACCCACTTGGCACGATCTTGTCTGAAAAAGAAGTGCTTGAGATTGCTAAAGTGCTTGAAGATAAAAAGATATTTATTGTGGCAGATGAAGTTTATAGTGAGTTGATTTATGATGAAAAACACTTTTCAATCGGAGCTATTCCAACTTTAAAGGATAAAACGATTATCATAAACGGTCTTTCAAAATCACATTCTATGACAGGATGGCGCATAGGTTTTGCTTTTGCTCCTTCTTACTTAATTGACCAATTTTATAAAATACATTCTTTTAATTCGATTTGTCCTAGTACTATTAGCCAATATGCTGCCGTTGAGGCATTAAGGCAAGGTGCGTATACGGAAGAAGTATTAGCAATGAAAAAAGAATATGAACGTCGAAAAGATTTCGCCTATAGAAGAATAAAAGAAATGGGTTTAGAAGTCGTCGAACCAAAAGGGGCATTTTATATTTTCCCATCGATTAAAAGTACTGGGCTATCATCAATGGATTTTGCAATGAATCTCCTTGAACAAGAAAAAGTCGCTGTTATACCTGGAAGTTCATTCTCTGATTATGGTGAAGGATATATTCGGATATCGTATGCCCAATCGATGGAGGATTTAGTAAAAGGTTTAGATGGAATTGAACGTTTTTTACACTCTATTAAAGCGGTTAAATAATATCGATCCCAGTTGGAATTTAGTATTGAAGCATCAAAATATGAGGAGATAAAACATGACGCTTGCTGATAAATTAAAACAAATTGTTCCCAATGATCGTATCAGTACGAATGAAACCGTTCGTTTAAATCATAGTAAAGATGAATCATTTCATGCAGCAAGCCTTCCTGATGTTGTCGTCTTTCCACGAAATAAAGAAGAGATTGTTGCCATTATACGATTTGCAAATGAACATAAAATTCCTGTGACCCCTTTTGGAGTCGGATCAGGTCTTGAGGGGGCTGCGATTCCTTTAAAAGGAGGAATCTCTCTTGATTTTCAAGAAATGAATAAAATAATAGAGATAAATCCAGATGATTTTCTAGTTCGTGTTCAACCCGGTGTGACAAGACTGCAATTAAATAAGGAACTTGGAAAGTATGGGTTGTTTTTTCCAGTTGATCCCGGTGCTGATGCTACACTAGGAGGAATGGCTTCTACAAATGCAAGCGGAACAACAACCGTTAGATATGGTGCAATGAAAGATAATGTAAGAGATTTGGAGATCGTTCTATCTGATGGTCGGGTTATTCGAACTGGCGGAAAAGCAAAAAAATCATCTTCAGGATATAACTTAACTGAACTTTTTGTTGGTTCAGAAGGAACATTGGGTATTTTTACTGAAATAACGCTTCAGGTTCATGGCATTTCAGAAGTTATTATCGCAGCACGTGCCGTATTCCCATCTGTAAACCAAGCAATTCAAGCTGCTATCGCTCTATTAAACGTTGGTGTCCCGATAGCCAGAGTTGAGTTGGTTGAAGGGGAAACAATCCAATATATGAATAAAGTATATGGTACAACTTATTCAGAGGGTGCTTCTCTCTTTCTAGAATACCACGGTTCGAAAGGTAGTGTGGAATCAGACGTTCAACTAACGAAAGAGATATTCAATGAATTTGACTGTTATGAGTTTGAATTCGAAACGGATTCATTAGGAAGAGCAAAGTTATGGGAAGTAAGACATAATTCTTTATATGCGCTTATTCACGAGAACCCTGGGAAACAAGTCATGAATACGGATGTTTGTGTTCCATTGTCCAATCTAGCAGATGCGGTAGAATATACCCGAAAATGTATAGATGAATCAGGATTACAAGGTGACATCATCGGTCATATCGGTGATGGAAACTTTCACGCTGGAGTTTTAATTGACACTGATGATCCTCTAGATATGGAACGAGCAAATCAATTTAATGAAAAGATCGTCCATTACGCTTTGGCATGTGGAGGTACGTGTACAGGAGAACATGGGGTTGGATTAGGGAAAAAGAAATACCAGCTCCTTCAACACGGAGAAGCATTGGATGTTATGAAAGATATAAAAAAGGTATTGGATCCAAAGTGTATATTGAATCCAGGGAAAATTTTCGAATAAAAACCCTTGCAATCGCAAGGGTTTTCTTTATGGCCCTTTTCCCTACTTGAATGAAGTAATGGCGAGGCAGAAGAACCGCCCTGTGCTTGACACCATTTATGGCCTCCGGTCAGGATTAGCTTTAACTAAAACCCGCTCCAGGAACCGTCCATGACTCCCGTTTTGCTTCAGCTTTAACTAAAACGCGTCTCATGAACCATTCATGGCCTCCGTATTTCATCAGCTTTAACAACCCGTTCCATGAACCATTCATAGCTCCTGTTTTGCATCTATTTTAACTAAAACCCGTTCCATGAACCATCCATAGCTCTCGTTTTGCATCAACTTTAACTAAAACCCGTTCCATGAACCATGAAGCATCCACCATCCGCTAATGTGGGAGTGACAATCATGGACTCAAAGCTTAATATCATATTGTTTTATTTTATTGTAGAGGCTTACTCTGGAAATCCCCAATTTTTTGGCTGCGGCGCTTTTATTGCCATATGTTTCGATAAGGACTTCCTTTATTCGATCCTTTTCTAATGAAGCTTTCTCTTGGGCTAAACCTTCTTTGTTCATATTTTCGTGTTGAATAGTAGGAAATATATTGATTACGTCTTCTGCAGTAATCGTAGATTTATCGATAAAGATGATCATTCTTTCTACAACATTTCTAAGTTCTCTTATATTTCCAGGCCATTGATAGGTCGTAAACACTTCCATTGCGCTATTCATAAGTGTTGGGATTTCCTTTAAGTATTTAGCAGCAAACTCCCCCGCGAAAGTATTAACCAACTCCGGAATGTCATCATTTCTTTCTCGAAGCGGCGGAACTTTCAATGTAACCACATTTAAACGGTAATATAAATCTTCTCGGAATGTCCCCTGTTTAACCATATCTTCAAGATCGCTATTGGTCGCTGCTACGATTCTAATATTTACTTTTATCGAAGCATTTCCGCCAATGCGATAAACTTCCCTTTCCTGAAGAACCCTTAATAATTTCACTTGCATATCAAGTGGAAGCATACCTACTTCATCCAAAAATAACGTACCGCCGTCAGCCATCTCTACTTTTCCCGCTTTCCCATCCTTATAAGCACCTGTAAAAGCACCTTTCTCATAGCCAAAAAACTCACTTTCAAAAAGTGCATCTGGAATAGCGCCGCAGTTAATCGGAATAAAAGGCTGCTTCTTTTTCAAACTAGCTTCATGAATGCCCTGAGCAAAAAGTTCTTTCCCTACTCCACTTTCACCTTGAATTAATACGGTGGCATCCGTTTTTGCAACTTTGAGAGCTAAGCCCTTTGCATTTTGTAAAGCATCACTATGCCCTTTAATTTCCGATAAGGGACCTATTTGTTCCTGCAAATGATACTGCTGCTTGATTTTTTGTAATTGGGTAGTCGTTAACGTGAGTTTCTCATTTAATTTCACAATATTTGTGATGTCTTGATCGATGGAGATGGCTCCGATTAAATTTCCCTTATTATCAAAAATAGGAGATGAGCTAATCAATACATGCATCCCCGGCCTTGGCTGATGATACACGTTCAAAACCGCTTTCTTCGTTTCCAAAATCTCTAGTAATTTCAAATTCTCTTGTTTAAAAAACTGGTTTATTTTCTTCTGTTTAATATCTTTAAGCGGGATTCCATAAATTTGCTCAGCCTGTGCACTCCAATATTGCACTTCCCCTAATGTATTAATAATCGTTATAGCATCTGAACTTGTTTCAATTAATGCATTTAAATAATAGAAGGAATGTTCAAGTGACCAATCATCCATTCCTTGCACCCCCTGCTGGCCATACTGTAAGTGTAAAGATTGTATTTACAATAGTGTAAACTTAATGAACACCCCCAATTGTACAATGGCTCAAAAACGTTTACAACATTAGAATTACCCTCAATTTTATAAATTGGCACAATATTTGCATCTAAGCTAATAAGTCAAAATTTATATCATCAGGAGGTATGCAAACTTTATGTTAAGTTTGGGAAATTATATTGAAACGATTGATGCCCATACGATGGGAGAGGCCGCTAGAATTATTATTGAGGGTATTCCAGAGATTCAAGGAAATACAATGATGCAAAAGAAACAATATGTAGAATCTAACTTGGACCATATACGAAAACTTCTTATGCATGAACCAAGAGGTCATTTAAATATGTTCGGTGCCATCTTAACACCACCTTGCAATCCTGAATGTGACCTTGGTGTCTTATTTATGGATAGCGGTGGATATCTGAACATGTGCGGTCATGGGACAATTGCCTCTGTCACAATTGCAATAGATAATGGCCTCATCGCTAAAAAGGACAAGGTATTCCTTGATACCCCTTCTGGAATTGTGGAATGCCATGTAGCTTACGAAAACGATAAGGTGAAAGAAATTTCCTTTATTAATGTTCCAGCTTTTTTATATAAAGAAGATGTAAGCGTTTTAGTAGAAAACATCGGATTAATTAAGATGGACATTGCGTTTGGCGGAAGTTTTTTTGCCATAGTGGATGCAGAACAATTTAATTTGAAACTAAACATTGATGAACAAGATCAGATCACAGCAATTGGCATGGCCATCAGAAAAGCAGCGAATGAGCAATTGGTTACCCAGCATCCGGAAATTCCGGAAATAACGACCATCGACCTGGTAGAACTTAGTCTTCAGCTAGATGAAAATCATTATAAAAATACCGTTGTTTTTGGAGATGGCCAAATTGACAGATCTCCTTGCGGAACAGGAACATGCGCAAAACTAGCAACCTTGAACCTTAAACGTAATGAGCAAATTATTCAAGAAAGTATTATTGGATCTCAGTTTAAAGGTGAAGTCGTTGATTTTGCGAGTGTAAAAGGATATGAAGCAATCATTCCAAAAATCACCGGATCTGCATGGGTAACAGGTGTTCATAAATTCTTATTAGATAAGACTGATCCTTACACGGAAGGATTTCTATTAAAATAATTTAACATCGGAAAAGAGACTATATCAAAAACAAAAAAATGGAGGTCATTATTATGAGTTTAACTAGAGACTTTTTTATGATGCTATCACAAAATAAGGTTCTTAATAGCGGGGCAAAAAGATGGGGATTAAAACTAGGCGCACAGTCTGTTGTTGCTGGAACGAATATTAAGGAAATGGTAGAAAGCGTCAAGGAATTAAATAAAGTTGGTATTTCTGTAACAATCGACAATCTTGGTGAATTTGTATTTGAAAAAGCGGAAGCAACGGAGGCCACGAATCAAATTTTAGGCGTGATTAATGCCATTCATGAAAATAAATTGGATGCCCATATTTCCTTGAAGCCTACCCAGCTTGGTTTAGATATTGAATACGGCTTCTGCTTGGAGAACTTAAGGGAAATCGTTGCAAAAGCATACGAGTATAACATCTTTATTAACTTTGACATGGAGGATTACGGTCATCTGCAGCCATCCTTTGACATAATTGATGAGCTTTCGAAAGAATATGATAATATCGGCACTGTCATTCAAGCATACTTCTATCAATCTGAAGAATTATTGCAGAAATATGAAAACTATCGCTTAAGAATTGTAAAAGGTGCATATAAGGAGCCTGAAAACTTAGCCTATCAAGACAAAAACGATATTGACCGAAACTTCATCAAGTTAATTGAATATCACTTGATGAATGGGAAATTTACATCGATTGCAACCCATGACCACCATATCATTGATCATGTGAAAAAATTTGCGAAAAAGAATAATATTCCGCAAGAAAAGTTCGAATTTCAAATGCTGTATGGATTCAGAAAGGATTTACAGCTTAAGCTTGCAAAAGAAGGCTACAATTTTTGCACATATGTCCCATTCGGAAATGATTGGTATGGCTATTTCATGCGCCGATTAGCTGAACGTCCACAAAATCTCAATCTCGTTGCAAAACAGATGTTTACGAAAAAAACAAATATGCTCATTGGACTAGGGGCCGGTGCCTTTTTATTAGGAAGATTAAGCAAAAAATGAATGGTGAAAAAATGAAGATGACTTTGCTGTAATACTACTATAATATTTTTAATAAAGGGGATGGCCCATATCCATCCCTCCTTATTAAAAGTCATCCTCAATTTATAGAATAAGGGGGAAATTCAATGGAAAAGAAGTTATCATTTTCACAAGTGCTCGCAATTGGTTTCATGCTCTTTGCTATGTTCTT
Source organism: Cytobacillus depressus (assembly GCF_008923245.1). GTDB lineage: Bacteria > Bacillota > Bacilli > Bacillales > Cytobacillaceae > Cytobacillus > Cytobacillus depressus. Next base: position 176,599 of record NZ_WBOS01000003.1, on the reverse strand, counting down.
AGGTGCCGGAAACGTTATATTCGCTCCAATGGTTGGCCAACAGGCTGGAACAAATATCTGGATTGCTATGGGTGGATTTTTAATTACGGGTGTAGGTTTAGTTTTACTAGCGATCATAGCTTTAACACGCGGTGGAGGAACAGTTGAAAAACTTACAGAAAGGGTTCACCCCGTGTTCGCTACGATATTCTCAATTTTACTATTCTTATGTCTTGGGCCGATTTATGTAATCCCGAGGACAACTTCAGTCGTATATGAAATTGCTATACATCCGTTAATCGAAACGAAATCAAATGGCAGTCTTTATTTGTTTATTTTCTCTGTTATATTTATCGTTCTAACGATCCTGCTTTCATGGAATACAACAAAATTTGTCGATCGTCTCGGAAAAATAATCACTCCTATTTTTGCAATATTATTATTATTGCTAATTGGAAAGTCGATTTTTACACCGATGGGGAAGATTGGACAACCTCAAGGAGAGTATATTCAAAGCGTTGACGCATTTTTGAAAGGGTTTGTACAAGGATACTACACAATGGACGTTCTCGCTGCATTTGTATTTGGAGGAATATTCATTAAATCAATTAGTTCCTTAGGGATCAAGTCTGAAAAGGAAGTATCAAAGCTATTTATTAAGGCAGGAATAGTGACCATTATCGGCTTGGTAGGACTACAAGTCTCAATGGCATGGATTGGTGCTTCAAGTGTTGATGCCATTGGATTTAGGGAAAATGGCGGAGAAGTGTTAGCACAAGGCTCTAAAGTTCTATTCGGGCAGATCGGCATTTATATCATCGGGACCATTATATTCTTAACAGGGATCACAACCAATGTAGCCTGTTTAGCAGCTGTATCCGAATATTTCGAAAGAATCATTCCTTCTATTTCATATAAAATATGGTTAATTCTCTTTTCCATTTTGAGCTTAATCATTACAAACTTTGGTCTCAACAAAATTCTAACATTAGCATCTCCTATTTTGCTATTACTCTATCCTTTAGCCATTGCTTTAATCGTTTTAATATTTACAAATAATTTGTTTAAAGGTCATCAATCCGTTTATATTGGAACAATGATCGGCGTTGGGTTTGTCGCCATTCTCGATGCTCTAAAAGATGGCATTATTGCACCAGAAGCCATTTATAGCATCTTTGGATTCATCCCATTAATTGAAAATGGCGCCGGATGGATTATCACAGGCCTAATCGGATTTCTAATCGGTTTGATTGTAGCTAAATCAAGGAAAGAACCTAGCACAATGATTAATATTGCTGGTTAGGATGTTTATTATTATCGAAAGATTACCCCCTTCCGCTCATTTAAGGGGGTTTTCCTAGTTTCATAGGAAGCACGAGAACCGTCCCTGTCCTTTGTTGCTCCTGTATTTTTCATCTAAGTTTGCAAAAACGAGAAACAAAGAACTGCTTGTTTCCAAATGTAACTAACCCTATGAAAAACTTGTATATAAGGGTGATGACAAACAGGTCAGCTTTTGATCATTTTGGCAAGTGGAGAACTAGTCGTGTTCTTCATCTGCTTAATCATAGTGACGATCGGGCAGCCTATCTTGATTATCCCGCTAGTAACAAATCAAACGATTAGTTACTAAAAGCTAGCTTCTGAAATCATTTCAATCAAATACGAACATACCTATCAATCAAACGTTTGATTAAAACCCCGCTTAACCAAGCGGGGCAACATTTTCAACTGATTCAATTTTCGGGCTGTGACCAAGAATTCCGCCCTGGGTGGATAAAATGATCATTTGTCCACGAAGGGTGTCACAATAGAGGATCTATTCCCTGCTCCATCCCAACACTCTAGATAAAATGAATTATCAGGGTTTGATTCTAACCATAGGTTATCGATTTTCACTTCTGAACTAGCTCCATCAATTTGATACTCATATACTTTTCCATCTATTCTAACGTTTATGTTCCTAAGCGGTTCAGTGAATCTTAATGTCATCGAGGTGATATGACCATCCGTAACCTCAAACGATTTTGCTGGTACTTGAATGGATGGTGCGAATTCTGGTCGTTTCGTATCATTCACATAAAAGAAAGTTTGATAGCTGTTAAATTTATTTTGATTACTGTCCTCTAAACCATTTACATAAAAATATAGCTTATTTTCTCCTATTAAAGGCTGTTCTAAAGTGAATGTAGCAACCTCATCATATTGGGCCTTTTCATAGGTAATATCCTTAATTCTGAGTTCTTCTCCTTGTTGATTCATGATCATATAATGGTCTTTGTTCAGAACGGTTTCAGCAGTTGCTTTGCCACTTAAAACCATTTCAATTTGATAGGCATTTTTTTCTCGAACGGACTGAACATAGAGTGGCTCCGTATTTCTTTTTGCTTTTCTGACCCCGAAAGCAGTCTTGCCATTTAAGTATAACGTGAAATAAGCCATTAACTCTTGTTCATTATTCGAACGGAACTCCCAGTTTGTTTCTCTTGGATCTTGAAAAACGTATCCTGTAGGCATGGCAATCCCAACGCCTTTATGTTTCTCATCCATCATTCGATATAAATTGAAACCTTGGACTTTTTTAGGAAAAGTAAAAACAACAGTACTTAAATTTTGTATATTCATTTGCGTAAGTGCAGCAAGTTGAAATGCTTCTGTTTTTAATATGGTAGACTCTGGTACTCCAGCATAATACGTGTCTTGATAAGTCGTAAATTGTTTTCGCTTTGGTCCATACTCTTCTAATCTCTCTCCTAAAGCGTATGGTAAAATAACTTCTCGATAACGAGGATCTTTTAAATAAGGATATAAGGGATCTATTTCTAAAGAATCCGCCCCTAATTTGAAAAGGTTCCGTAGCCCTTCTACATTACCAGTTTCTAGTGCTGTATTTAATGCACTATTAGGATCCGTCCCTCCCTTTACCCATTTTTCCATCAAAGGGAAATTCCCAGCTACAAGTGCTTTGTTGAGTTCAACAGGATTATTGGAATAGGTCTTAATTTGGATTGTCTTGTTTGCACTATTCCAATCCACATCAGCCCCTAAAGATTCAGAAACAAATCGAAGTGGTACCAACGTTCGATTATTTAATATCCTTGGTTCTACATCAAGTGTGATTAACTTGCCATTAACATTAACTGTTTTATTTCCGAGTGGCATTTTTATCTGCATGCCATAATTGTCAGCATAAATCGTTTTTGTACTAGCATTATAATATACTTGGGTCCCCAAAGCTTCAAATATGCCCCTCATCGGCACCATTGTCCTACCATTTAATAAAACCGGGGGCTGATCATAGGTTTGTTTCTTTCCATCAATAAAAACAGTGATGGGTGCTTGATTATTCGCATGAACGATCATTTGAGAAGAAAAAACAAAAAAAGTAAATGCAAGCATAAAGATAATACGTTTCACAAATATTTCCTCCATTTATTATGTCTTTCATCATTATACTTTGGTGTTCATTCGATTGCATTGTGGTAAATGGTTCCATTGGATTCCTTGGTTATAAATTGACACAAAAGAATACATATTTTAAACGCATAAGACCTTGAAGCGTTGATTCTTGGTTTTATATCTATGTAGGAATATCTCCCCACAATAAGCATACTCATTTAATATATCTAATTTTTATGAGGTGATGTATTGAAAAAGAGGATGATGTTGGGGTTCATAGTTCTCTTTGCATTGGCCCTTTTTACCCTTGATCCTGGGAGAGCCAATGCTTTCAGTAAGCATGGGCCAATTTATGTATTTGTTGACGGAAAAGAGCCAGTCCTTAGAAACGACCCCATTATAAAGAATGGAACTACAATGATAGAGTTACGTCCAGTATTTGAAATGCTTGGTATGGAGGTTCATTGGGATCAGAAAACGAATGTGATCTCAGGTACAAAAGATAAGCTAACAATCAAGCTTAAGATTAATGACAAAACTGCCTATGTGAATGGTAAAAAGGTGATTCTGTCACAAGTGCCTACTGTTTTAAACGGTCGAACGTTGGTGCCACTTCGCTTTGTTGCGGAGGCAAGTGGAAAGAAAGTGTTTTGGGATGGGAAGACTAGGATAATTATCATTAATGAAGGAAAATTTACGGATGTGGATTTTACTTTTAGCAAAAAGAACTTGAATAAGGACCTATTGGAAGATCTTTGCAATGGAAAACTAGGACCATTTCACGCATCCCAAACGGGAAAAAGCCTTGCAGAAATTGCCAACATGTATGGGTTTCCTGATGCAAGGCATGATGGAACTCCCGAATCGGATGATATTCCTTTTATGACGTACGGCGATTATTTACTGTATTACTCGGGGGGACCCGGACATGATTATTTACATTTCCCAGTAGTGAGAAGCATACACATCATGCTGCCGAAGTCGACAACAAATCAAGATATCATTAATGTATTCGGTAATAATTACGAATTTGAAGACGGTATGTATCTACAGATGGTATATAAATTTAATAAATATAATGTATATGTTCAAACCAACGGGGAAAAAGAATCTGACCATCCATATTTCCTTACTGTTGGAGAACCATATTGGAATTAAGGTTGATGGCTCGAATTTTAAATTAATGAGAAGAGAAGCTGGAGCTACATCTCCATGCTTCTTTTTCGCCCTGCATTCTTTACGTCAGCGACTTTCCGGATATAGACTCATAAAATGGAACAGAAAAAGAGAATCCCACAGAAATAGCGGACCCGCCTGCTTTTCTGTGGGATTTATTATTGGTAAATAAAGAATCCAAGTTAAATTATACGACTCTACTAAGAAAATGCTCTAAAAACCGGTCTCCTTCTACTTCCGTGCAGACGTGAATCTTTGGCTCACCTTCAAGATGACCGTCGTTTCTCCCTTCCTCTTCTCCTTCTAAAAACAACTTTCACATTCATCATTTCCATCTTTACAAAGCTTGAATCGGTGCGGGGAATTGGCCCCGAGATTAGTGCCCCAGGAGTGACAGGCACGATAACCAAGAAGTATAATTCATATATGATTGTTTATTCGCAAAATTCATTTTTAAGGAGTGTAGATGAGATTGAAAACGAGTGAAAGGCTAATTAATGACATATTCGAAACGTTAACTGCAGGTTACCATGATGTGGTTAACTGGAGAAGGCATATGCATCAATACCCAGAGTTATCTTTTAAAGAAGTGAAAACCGCTCAGTACATTAAAGAGAAGCTGCTTAGTTTTGGTTTAGAAGTAAAAACAAATATTGGGGGAAATGGTTTAATTGGTATATTGATAGGAGATCAACCAGGAAAAACAATTGCTTTAAGAGCAGATTTCGATGCCTTGCCACTCAATGATGAAAAAGATGTGCCTTATAAATCACAAAACCCTGGAGTGATGCATGCTTGTGGCCATGATGGACATACAGCTGCATTGCTTGGGACTGCAAAAGCATTAAGTCAATTTCGCCACCATATTAAAGGAAAAGTGATTTTTATTTTCCAACCAGCCGAGGAAGCTCTACCTGGAGGAGCAAAATTTATGATTGAAGACGGTGTCTTAAATGGTGTGGATTATATTTTCGGTATCCATTTAAATTCCCAAATGGCCTTAGGAAAAGTTGCTGTAGGTGAAGGATATAAAACGGCGGCAGTTGATAAATTTTCGATTCACATTCAAGGGAAGGGCGGCCACGGAGCAAGACCTCATCAATCAATCGATTCTATTGTAATAGGTAGTGATATTGTTAATTCCTTACAAAAGATTGTCAGTCGTAACGTTGATCCTTTAAAAACAGCTGTTGTATCCGTCGGCATTTTCCAGGCAGGTAGTACATTTAATGCCATCGCTGATAAAGCCACTTTAGAAGGAACGGTTCGAACATATGATGAGGACACACGAAAACTAGTTGAAAAACAAATTCACAACATTGTAGACGGAGTGACAACTGCATTCGGCGCTACTTATACGATCGATTATGAAAATGGATACCCCGCTGTATATAATCACCCAGAAGAGACAAAGACAGTAAAATCCTTACTATCTGAGCAATTTTCTGAAGAGAATATTATTGAAATGGAGCCCTCAACAGGAGCCGAAGACTTTTCATATTTCCTTCTTGAAAAGCCAGGCACTTTTATAAGGGTTGGATCACAAAATGATGATGAATCAACCAGCTATTCTCATCATCATCCCAAATTTGATTTTGATGAGCGTGCTTTATTAATTAGTGAAAAAACCTTTGTCAGCATTGTATCTCATTACTTATTTTAATATTAATTACATAGTTAATCTCAAATACTCTCAAATGAATCGTTTTACTTATACGACCAGCCTTAAAAATACCAATCTGATAGGCACAAAAAAGTCCCCAAAAGCTCAATACTTCGGGGACTTTTCTCTATTCAAATGGATAGGCATGAACGACATGCCCGTTTCGACCTGTAGTCGATACTGCTTGTGATAATGAGTTTATTATCGCTTCTTCAGCAGCCTCTGCAGCCCCGGTAAAAAGTTGATTCATGATCGGATGGTCTTCCCTCAGTTGCATTCGTGTTTCTATCATTTCATTCGTAAAATGTGGAATTTTATGAGCAGTTGAAAAGCCAATGACGATATCACCGCTACCATGGCCAAAGTGGCTTCCCGTTCTGCCAAGACCAATCCCGCATCTTTTGCTAATTCTAAGCAGCTGTCTGCTGCTAACGGGGGCGTCTGTTGCTAGTACAATGATAATGGATCCATCAGTTGTATTAGATAGATGTGGAACATCCCCATCTTCTTTGAGTTTATATTTCCACTTTTGAAATTCTTCTTCTTTACCAAAATTACTTAGTACTAAACACCCAATAGTGTATGAAAGACCACTTTCTTCATCCTTTACTAATCGTGAAGAGGAACCGATTCCTCCTTTATAACCAAAGCAAACCATACCTTTCCCGGCACCTATTGCTCCTTCCTGTACAGCATTACTAGATGCCTTTGTAATTGCTTCAATCGCATGCTCTGGTTGAACTGGCAAACGGCGGATCGAGTTTAAATGGCCATCATTACACTCACCAACAACTAGATTAATCGTTCCTGTTGTATCCCCAATCTCGGGACTTTCCTCAAGCATGTACTTTAATGTCCCTTGAGTTACTGCTGGAACCCCGAATGTATTCGTTAACATGATTGGAGATTCAATTACACCTAATTCATTTACCTGTACAAGCCCAGTTGTTTTTCCAAAGCCATTTAATACATAACTTGCCGCTGTTACTTTTTCTTTAAATACATTCCCACCATGCGGTAATATGGCTGTCACACCAGTACATGCATAATCCCTTACGTTTCCGTCAATATCCTCAAGAGGATGATCAAGTGTCACATGACCAACCTGAACTCCCTCAACATCTGTAATACAGTTTTTCGTACCAACAGGGAGGCGACCGATGACAATTCCTCTTTCCCTAACTTTCTTAGGCATATTATTTTGCAAAGTGATTCCTCCTTTGAAGCATGACGGTTCTTCCGCAAATCAGAAAAAAAAGAAGCACGAGACCGTCCCCTTGCTTCCCTTATTTCTACCCCACCATCATAATAAGACTTCTAATATATCGATAAGCTTCTATAATATTGCTACATTTGAACTGAATAGTATTTGGATTGATTCTTGATACAATTGGTAAAATTTCTGCTGCATCTGCTAGTCCTGTATTTAGAAATGAAACCTCTACAATAAAGGGGGACTCTATTGTAAAAGGTTTGATCGCACTTTTATTTTTTAAAGCTAACATTGTTTTACTCTTAATCAAATCTTGAGATTTTTGCGTACTAAGATTTAAGGCAGTTACACGATTAATCGTTTGTTTAACAATGGCTGTTTGTATGTCAGGAATCAATTGTGTTGCCTCTTCTGCTAAAAGATTACAGCCACTGACCATTGCAACTGGGACGTTATAAAAGCCTGCAACGGCTGCGTTTAAGCCAAATTCACCATAAGATTTTTCATTTATGCGAATATCCCCTATTACCCCGCCATGGAAGGTATGGTTTAAAACACCATTAGTCCCCATCATTGTATGATATCCTAGGAAAATAGCAGCATCAAAGCCTTGATCAATGCCTTCGACCATTGCTAGCTTTTTAGGGGCCCCGCTAATCAACTGTGCTTCCGGATGAAGTCGTTCAAGTAATAGATTCCTCATTGTACCGTGAGAATCATTAACAACGATTTCACTCACACCTGATTCAATTGCCCCCGTTATACAAGCATTAATTTCGTCTGTCATATAGATACGTGCTCGATCATGTTCACGCCCGTCTCTTCTTGTATGTTCTGGATCAACCACTCCTGATATCCCTTCAATATCAGCAGAAATATACAGCTTCAAACCTTTTCACCTCCGCCTTGTTTACGATATAACCTCGTTAGCGTTCTCTAAGGAAATGTACCGCAAAAAGTCTTCGCCTTTACTTGAAATAGTTGAACCTGCTCTCCCTTGTCTTACAATTAATAGGCCTAATTCTCGTAAGACTTCGATCCTCATTCGAAGCTGCTGCTCAGATAAATAAATCTCTTGTTTCTCTAAAGTTTGTTTAATTTTTAACCGGCCATATGCTTCTCTATTTTTCTTTCCTTCCTCGAATGCCAATAAAATCTCAATACTTTCCTCTAGAAAACCGTGCGCTTCTATTTTCTTAATTATTTCTTCCGCATTCATTTTTGATTGAATAAAGGTGTCAAATCCTTCACTTTTTTCACTCGAACGCATAGATAAAGGAAGTGACTGCAGAGAAATGATTGGTTCAGCTAAGGCAGATAGATAAGAAATGACGTTATATAGGTCCTTAATATTTCCTGACCATTCATAATTAATAAATATCCCCATTACTTCATCTGAAAATGTTAAGTCCGGTCGTTTTAATCTTGCCTTTATGTCTTCTATCAGAGGGATAAAATCCTCTTTTCTTTCACACAATGGCGGCATATAGATAAGAAAACTCGTTAATAAATAGCATAACTCATTATGAAATTTCCCCTTTAATGCAAGTTCCTTCATGTCTTTTGTACTTGTTGTAATCAAGCGAGCTTTAAATGGAATAGGCCTGCTCCCACCTAAGCGATAAAAGGATTTCTTTTGAATGGCACTTAGGAGTCTTACTTGTAGAGGAAGAGGAAAATCATCGACTCCTTCAATACAAATAGTTCCATCCTTGGCGAGTTCTAAAAATCCGATTGAAATGGAACCGCCATCCTCAAACCCAAAAAGTTCTTTTTCAATAATATCAACATCTCTTGATAAACAATTAATTGAAATAAATGGCCGATCAGCATGGTTAGACTCATTATGAAGGGCTTGAGCGAGCATGTTTTTCCCAGTTCCGTCTTCCCCTTGAATAAAAATAGGATGATCTATATTTGCTAATCCTCTAGCTTGTTCAAGGGTTTCTTTCATTAACTTACTTACAGCTACGATATCTTCAAAAGTATATTGTGCAATATTTCGTATATCTTTTGATATGCTTACTTTTTCGGTTTGTTCAGCTTTTTGATTCGGTGTCGATTGAGATATTAATGATTTCACATATCTTCTCAACATGCTTGAATTGTACTCTTCCATTTCTAAATAGGAAAGGAGCGTAACAAATGTTTCAAGGTTTAACAACCGTGATCCAATATCAATCACATTTGGCAGACTTGATGGTAACAAATCTCTTTCGCCTGGCGTGACAATATAATCAACCGAATCTGGAATGGGTTCGTCTGGAGAATAAGGAATATATTGATGCTCAAAAATCGTCTCACGTAACGATTCAACAGTCTCGTTTGTATTTAACTTTGTATCATTCACGACTAAAATCTTTTGCCCAGAAGGCAAATTCAATAATTCTTTCGTGTTCGCAAAGTTAATATCACGTTTGGCCACAAAACAAGAACAATCTTTCGGTATCAATTGTGAGACGATGCCTTTAATCTTATCATGGGAAAGAAGGACGATTTCTCCTGGTTTTACAGTATTACTCTGCAAATCCTTTAGGGTCGTTGATTGAATGGTAATTTTATCTCCAAGGACTTCTTTTACTTGTTTTGAAATCGATTCTAAATAAGTTTCTTGAATGGAAATAATATGAACCTTTTTTTTCGTCATTCTTAACACCTCCTTTTAAGAAATGCGCAAGCGCCTTGATCACCTCCGACAAGCATAAGACGGTCCGTACGGAAAGGTGTTCTTTACCTTTCTGGGCGGAACGGCTTATGACCTCGAGGTCAACAAAAACGCGACGTCCTGTCGCATTGTCGACACTAGTACATCCTGTACGTCGGAGGTAGGCGCTGGAGCTAGACAAATTAGAGAATTGTGAAAATATTATGTTTCTAGTATAGATGACAAGAGACATAATGTCCTTCTTTCATTTCAGTTAACTTCGGAGCTTCACTCTTACATTTATCAATGGCAAATGGACATCTTGTATGAAAAGTACATCCTGTTGGGGGATTAGATGGACTTGGGATATCCCCTTTTAAAATAATTCGTTCTCTTTTCAAACGCGGATTTGGGACTGGGACTGCAGATAATAGGGCTTTTGTATATGGATGTAACGGTTCACTATACAAAGATTTTTTATCAGCTAATTCAACGATTCTCCCAAGATACATAACCCCTACCCGATCACTAATATGCTCCACAACACTTAAGTCATGAGCAATAAATAGATAGGTTAAGCCAAACTCTTCTTGGAGATCCTTTAACAAGTTTAAAATTTGTGATTGGATGGAAACATCTAATGCTGAAACAGGTTCATCTGCAATAATTAGTTTGGGATTTACAGCAAGTGCACGAGCAATTCCAATCCGTTGTCGCTGTCCTCCACTAAATTCATGTGGATAACGATCCGCATGATAGGCATTTAAACCTACAACATCCAATAATTCCGCAATCCTTTGCGCTCTTTTTGACTTATCGTAATTATGAATGATGAGAGGCTCTTCAATAATTTCTCTAACCGTCAAACGAGGATTTAAAGATGCAAACGGATCCTGAAACACCATTTGAAAATCTTTTCTTGTGTCACGAATTTGATCATCGTTTAAATTCGTTATCTCTTTTCCTTCGAACAGGATTTGACCTTCAGTCGAATCGATTAACTTCATTAACATTCGTCCTGTTGTTGATTTCCCACAGCCACTCTCTCCTACAAGGCCAAGTGTCTCTCCTTTATTAATAGTAAAAGAGACGCCATCTACCGCTTTCACATACGACTTTTTTCTCCCTAATAATCCTTTACTTATCGGAAAATATTTCTTTAAATCCTTTACTTCTAGTAATGGCGAACTCATTATCTATACCTCCATTGCCTCTGATTTCTCATATAGAAAACATCTACAACTATGTTTTTCTTCAATTTTAGATAATTCTGGTTCCCGCTCCCAGCATACCTTCATAGCAGCAGAACATCTAGGGGCAAATTTACAACCCTTTGGCATATTCTTTGGTGTCGGAACATTTCCTGGTATAGAAGCTAACCGATCGGCATTTGCTCCTAATACTGGGACAGAGCCGATAAGACCTTTTGTATACGGATGTTTTGGATTTTCAAATAAAGAGTATACATCTGTTTCTTCGACTACTCTTCCCGCATACATGACAACCACACGATCACACATTTCAGCAACAACACCAAGGTCATGGGTAATCATCATAATGGATGTTCCGCGTTCTTCACGGAGGTTCCTCATAATATCTAGGATTTGAGCTTGTATGGTTACGTCTAATGCAGTGGTCGGTTCATCAGCGATTAATAATTTAGGGTTACAGGACATGGCCATGGCAATCATCACCCGTTGCCTCATTCCCCCAGATAACTGATGTGGAAATTCATTAACAATTTCTTCTGCTCGAGGGATACCAACAAGCTTTAACATTTCAATCGCATGCTCTTTTGCTTGCTGTTTATCATATTTTAAATGCAATTCAATCGCTTCTCCAAGTTGCTTGCCAATTTTATAAACTGGGTTAAGAGATGTCATGGGTTCTTGGAAAATCATTGCGATTTGATTTCCTCTGATTTCGCGCATTTCTTTTTCCGATAAATCCACTAAATTTTTTCCTTCGAATTCAATAGAACCGCCGACTATTTTTCCCGGTGTGTTTTTTAATAAACGCATGACCGATAGAGAAGTTACACTTTTTCCACACCCAGACTCACCTACGATACCAACAGTCTCTCCTTTATGAATGGAAATGTCTACACCATCTACAGCTTTAACAACACCGTCATCTCCATAGAAATACGTTCTTAAATCTTGTATGTTTAATATCTTTTCAGCCATCATGACACTCCTCTCATAGAAAATTAATCCTTGATTTTTGGATCTAGCGCATCACGTAATCCATCACCTAAAAAGTTGAAGGCTAGAACGGTAAGGAAAATGGCCAAACCTGGGAAAAACGTAATATGCGGAGCTGTACTTAAATAATCACGACCAGAACTCAACATAGCTCCCCATTCAGGTGTTGGTGGTTGCGCACCAAGCCCTAAGAAGCTTAAGCTTGCGGCAGTTAAAATGGATGAACCAATCTTCATAGTAAAATTGACAATGATACTTGACATCGTACCAGGGAAAATATGTTTCCAAATAATCCGTTTATGCTTCGCACCAATCGATCTTGTCGCCTCGACATAAGTGGTTGATTTCAATGCAAGTGTACTGCTTCGAACAATTCTAGCAAAAGTAGGGATACCAAAGATCGCAATGGCTATCACTACGTTTCCAAGACCCGGACCAAGTATGGCAATAATTCCAATTGCCAAGAGAATACCAGGAAATGCGAACAACACATCGCAAATTCGCATGATCAAACTATCGATCCATCCCCCATAATATCCACTAATCAGTCCAAGAAAAGTTCCCAAAACTGCGCCAATCAGCACAGAGGACAAGCCAACAAATAACGAAATCTTTGTTCCATCTAAAATACGACTAAAAATATCACGACCGTAGGCATCTGTACCTGCTAGGTGGTCAAGTGATGGTCCTGCCAAAACATTCTCATAGTCTGGCTCTTCAGAGGAATAAGGAGCAATAAAAGGTCCAGCTATTCCCACGAAGAAGAGAAAAAGGATAAAAACAGCTGAAACTAATGCCATTTTTTGTTTTTTAAATTTCCGCCAAAACTCTATTAAAGGTGACTTTTTTGCATCTCCTTTTACTTGTGCCTGTGATGATATTTCTTCATTCACTTGTAACTCAGCCATTTTCAAACCTCCTTTACTACACATTAGCTATAACGAATTTGTGGATTAAGAACGCCATATAGAACATCTACAATTAAATTAATTAAGATAAATTCTAAAGCAAATAAAAGCATTTCAGCTTGAATAACTGGGTAATCTCGAAACGCAACGGAATCAATTAATAATCGACCTAATCCAGGCCAACTAAACACCGTTTCAACAACAACCGATCCCCCTAGTAAAAAGCCAAATTGTAAGCCTGTCATCGTCACAACTGGAATTAAAGCATTTCTTAAAGCATGTCCCCAGACGAGTTTATTTTCTCTTAATCCTTTTGCCCGCCCAGTACGGATATAATCGTCTTTTAAAACATCCATCAGGGCCGACCGAGAAAATCTTGCAATAACAGCTGCAACACCGGCTCCTAATGTTAAGGAAGGAAGAATATAACTTTGCCAAGAACTATTCCCACCCGTTGGGAACCAGCCTAATTGAACGGCAAAAAGCTGAATGAGCATCAGCCCTAACCAAAAGGATGGAAAAGAGACTCCTGAAATCGCTCCAAACATCCCTACATAATCCTGCCATTTATTTCGATTAGTTGCTGAAATCACACCAACCAACAAGCCAATCACAATAGCCCACGCCATGCTCCAAACGGTTAACCAAAATGTCGGCATAAATCTCATCGAAATTTCTTCCAACACAGGTCTTCCTGTTTTTAAAGAATTTCCTAAATCACCTTGAAAAATATTTGTAACAAAATCAAAATACTGAACATATATCGGTCTATCTAACCCTAATTCCTTACGAACCATCTCTACATCTTCAAGAGCGGCATCTGGTCCAGCTACTAATCTTGCAGGATCACCTGGAATCATATGAACAAATAAGAAAATAAAAATAGAGACTAATAATAGAATCGGAATGATTCCTATGAGTCTTTTTAACAAGTACTTTAGCAATGATGTCACCCCTTGCCATAATAAGCCTGAGCGCTATACGAACTATAGCGCTCAGACCTTATAATTATTGTTTAATTTCTATGTTTTCTAAACTTAATGAACCATCTGGAAGCAGGTAAATACCTTCTAAATAATTTTTCATTCCATATAGCGTGTCATCAGATGCTAAAAATGCCCACGGAGCATCTTTCCAAACGATTTCTTGAAGTTCTTTGTAAGCAACATTACGCTTTTCTGGATCTGCCGTTGCAAGACCTTCTTTAATTAAACGGTTCACATCTTCATTATTGTAGTATGCCGTATTGTAAGAGGATGGAGGGAATGCCTCTGTTCCGCCTACTAATGGACGAATCCCCCAGTCAGCATCTCCAGTAGAAGGTGACCAACCGCCATAATAAAGTTCAATGTCTGCATCTTCCGGATTGGTTACAGACCAGATACTATCAGTCATGGTACCTGTTTCCATTGGAACGACTTCTACTTTGATACCGATTTGAGCAAGCTGTTGTTGGATAAACTCCATCCCTTTAACGGCTTGAGAGTTGTTTTGGCCCCAAACTTTTGTGTTAAAGCCATTTTCATAGCCAGCTTCTTTTAACAATTCTTTTGCTTTTTCAACATTGAAACCGTAAGACTCTTGTTCAGAATAAAATTGTGTATTCGGTGCAATGACTGACTTTAATTCTGATGCATAGCCATTCATGACAACACCTAAGAATGCTTCTTTATTAATGGCATAGTTGATCGCTTGACGAACGCGAACATCATTAAACGGTTCTTTCATCGTGTTCATAGATAAATAACGAGTGATAATGGAAGGTCCATTTTCTACAACAATTCCATCTTTTCCATCGATCGCTTTCACTTGTTCAGAAGGAACTGGATAAATAAAATCTGCTTCTCCTGCTTGTAGCATCGCAACACGTGATCCATTTTCAAGTGATGGCTTAAATGTGATAGAATCAACCTTCGCGGATCCATTCCAATAATTTTCATTCTTTGTCACTGTCAAATGGTCACCAGGCTGCCAATCTTTAAAAATATATTGACCGGTACCAACTGGATTACGAGATACTTCTTTCCCATAAGTTTCCATCGCCTTCGGGCTAAGCATCATAGCAGCCGGATGGGCAAAGTTGTTAATCATTGGTCCAAAAGGCTCGGATAGAACTACTTTTACCGTATATTCATCCACTACTTGTGTTTCTTTCACCACTGAAAATAAGCTGTGGCGTTTTAAGTTATTATCTGGATTTGCCAAGCGATCAATATTTGCTTTTACCGCTTCAGCATTGAATGGTTCTCCATCATGGAATGTAACACCTTGGCGAAGTTTAAATGTGAATTCAGTTGCTGCTTCATTTACTGAGTATTCTTCTGCAAGAACAGGAATAACCTTCATATCCTTGTCAAAGCCAACTAATCCTTCTAGCATTGTTTTTTGAGCAGAATAAGACAATGTGTCATTTGTGTCATGAGGGTCCATACTGATAAAATCACTAGCAACTGCAATCGTAATGTCTTTCCCCTCTTTTTTTGCTATTGGCTGTTCTTTATTTGAGGACTCAGTTTTCTCATTATTAGAACCTGAACAACCCATCAGGACAATACTAACAGCGAAAAATATAGTTAGCATTGCACTTAGTCTTTTTCTAGACATCTTTTTTCCTCCTTCAGCTTGATTAAAATTATTTAAAGTGCATGGTTAGCACTTTTAAATCTAACACTGATTATTTCGTTAATTGTGAACCTAACTTAACAGTTTAAAATTAGGAATTAATTGACCGATTACTTCTTTTCTGCAATTGAATAATTTAGGTTTATAATAGTTCATTAACTCTTCTACTTGAGAAGCATCGAGTAATCCTAGCTGATTTAAAACCTCAACCGCAACAGGATTGATTCCTCTCCCATTTCCGTCTTCAACTTTAATCGCAATTCCTAAGCCAGTTTCTTTATCACCAATACAGTAAACCCCTTCAGCTCCAGCTTTTCCAATGAATCGTCCTTTTCCGACTTTCATAAAATCTGAGCAAAAACGGTCTGTACCCCCGACCATTTCAGGTGCAGCTGTCATAGCGTTTGTAATTCGATTAACGGCATCCTGCCTTGTTTTACTTAATTTCTCTGGATTAACCATATTGGCATAACCAAGAGCAATTTTATGAAGCGGCAACCCGTGAACAGGAACACCACATCCGTCAATACCAATTTCGATCTCTTCTTTTGGATATTCACACATTTCACTAACCACAGAAAGAATTCTTTGTTGCACTGGATGTTCTAGTAAATAATAGGTTTCAATTGGTTCATTCATATGCTTTGCAGTTGCAAGCATCCCAGTATGTTTTCCAGAACAATTATTATAGAGCGGTGTAACCTCTTTACCTTCTAGAATTAAATTCTTGTATGTTTCTTCCCAACGAGGGGGATGACATCCACATTGTAGAGCTGAATCTGCTAAGCTAGCTTTTTTAAGCATGGCGAGTGCTCGATCTGTATGCATACTTTCGCCATTATGTGATGCCGTGCATAATGATAAATCTGCATCAGAAAAAGCATAATGATCTGCAGCACCTGTCTCAACAACCGAAATGGTTTGAATAGGTTTCATCGAAGATCTTGCATAAACCTTTTTATATGGATTTCCCGCATAATAAAGCAACTCTCCGTTTGCATTCACGACTGCCACATGTCCCTGATGCGTACTTTCAATCTGTTTTCCGCGATGGACGTCAATTAGTTTAATAGATTCCATGATTTCATCTCCTTATTATCTGATTGTTCCTACAATAAAATCTGTTTTTAATAATATAAACTTTATTTCAACCTATTTCAACCTATTTTTACAAAAAAGAAATATTCTTCGCCATTTTTAGACACTTTCATCTATTCTTTTAATTACACCATTTCAACCTATTATTTTGTGTTCTTATATGGTAAAGAAGGACAGGCATTTCTAGCGGACAATCGGAAGTTGCGCCTTTTTTTCTGTGGGATTTTGTGTTGGTAAATAAGAATCCAAGTTAAATTAAATATTCAATTATAATGTCACACATTTTATTAGGTAAAAGGAAAAGGATAGATGAACAGGAATTATACCTGCTTGCATCTATCCTTTTTGTACAAAATATGACTCCATTTACTACTACAACATCAAATTATTACCACAAAAACACAATAAATTGCATTTGTTTCTTCAACAAACGCGCCCGATTGTTGAATATCGTTATTAAAGGAAGCTATCCGTTAGTTGATGAAGAAATAGTTTTAATTAATATATCCTAATATTTCGAATGATGAATAGCTTCGTTAGCCTTATTTATGGTGTCTTTGTGAACATATATATGATATATGGAGTATCCTCTTCCTCCATCGGAGCCTCCTCCCAAGCTAATTGTTTTTATTTTATATTTAATCCCATTAT
Source organism: Cytobacillus depressus (assembly GCF_008923245.1). Lineage (GTDB taxonomy): Bacteria > Bacillota > Bacilli > Bacillales > Cytobacillaceae > Cytobacillus > Cytobacillus depressus. The sequence goes on along the minus strand of NZ_WBOS01000003.1, from coordinate 159,042 downwards.
TATTAAGTCTTCCAAGTATTGTAAAATACTTATTAGCGTCTTGTGTCGAGTAAACCAATTCCCATTTAACAAATAATCTTTTAAAAAATTCTTTGAGTTTGTATATACCCTTCCCTCCCTAATTACTGAATTTTGACTGCATTAACATAATATTTCTATGCCTTCGTAACTAATTCCTTTCAACTATCCCTTTTCATGAAGAAAGACGCTTTCCTTATTTCAGAAAAGCGCCCGATTACGGAATATTGAAAATGCGAAATAGACACAAGAATAACTTCCCAGAAATTTTACTAAAGCGCTATGCATGGTATTTCTCAAGAGGAACAAGAGCGCTTTTTCGAAATACTATGTAAAATTAGGGATAATGTAAATGCTACTAAGGAAGGAAGATAAACATGATTACCTTAAAATCGCAGCGCGAGATCGATATGATGACAAAAACAGGCCAATTGCTTGCTGACACACATAAACAAGTGGCTAAAATGATAAAGCCGGGTGTCACAACTTGGGAAATTGAAGAGTTTGTAGATGGTTATTTACGCAAACATGGAGCCATTTCAGAACAAATAGGTTACAGAGGCTACAAATACGCAATTTGTGCGAGTATCAATGATGAAGTTTGCCACGGTTTCCCAAGAAAAACTTCGCTAAAAGAAGGCGATATTGTCACCATTGATACTGTTGTCAATTTAAATGGGTACTTAGCTGATTCAGCCTGGAGCTATCCTGTCGGAAAAGTCAGTGACTTAACGCAAAAACTTTTAGATGTCACTAAAGAAGCTTTATATAAAGGTATCGACCAAGTCAAAGTAGGAAATCGAATCGGTGATATTGGTTTTGCTATCCAAACGTATGTGGAAGCTCAAGGCTTTTCTGTGGTTCGTGATTTTATAGGTCATGGAATCGGACCAACGATCCATGAAGATCCTAAAGTCCCTAATTACGGTCTGCCCGGAAAAGGACCTCGTATAAGAGAAGGAATGGTTTTCACGATTGAACCAATGGTAAATATCGGAGGTTACGAAACCAAAATGGATAATAACGGCTGGACTGCCCGCACGAGGGATGGTTCTCTCTCTGCTCAATATGAACATACAATTGCTGTTACAAAAGATGGGATTTTTATTACTACTTCCCAAGAAGATTAAATATCCAGTATTAACTACTCTCCATTGAATTGCCTTTGCTTCCTTGAGCAAGGGCTACTTTTTTATCTATTGTGTTAATTTTTCTTGATGTAGCTTTGGAATATCTTCAGTCATCAACACAGGATTTTTAATCAAACTTTATTATAAATAATCGAATTTTTAAAACTTATCAAGACCTAAATTAAAAAAGTATAGATAAATTAAAGGACATAACATATTTTATATGACTAATATGTTATGTCCTTTCTCATACAACTAATTGGCAGTTAATTGAATAAGAAAGAGACACCTATTCAACAATTGCGCCCTTTAATGGAATAACTATAATAAGTTCTCAAACCTAAAATCACTTAATTCTTCTTTAACTAACGCCCCTGTTAGCTGAAAAAGTAATTCTTTAGTCAGAGGTAATGATTACATTTTCTGCAACTAGCTTCTGGTCAATAGATTTTGGCTTCTCAACTAAATCAAAAGATACTTTTTGTCCTTGTTTAAGGTATCGGAATTCATCCGGAAACCTTACTTTATCGGGTAAAATTGAACTGAAATGCACAAAGACATGATTTCCATCTTCCCCATCAAGCATTATACGGCCATAACCTTTCTCTTCTTTAAACCATTTTACAATTCCTTCACGTTTCAAATTAATTCGCCCTCCTTCTACACTTTTCTTAATTATTCTGCACCGTTAGATTAAGTACAATCTTTCATAAACACCATAGTATTATTACCATAAGTATTCAATTTTTCTTGAGATTCTTCCTCCATTAAATGGCCCGTTTGTTGAAGAAGAACAACCTTATTCTCCAACTTGAAGCAAATACCTTTTTCCTTTCCCATCATACTCAACAATCAAAATGTCTTTTCTTTCTTTTGGTGCAAAGATTTTAGCCCCAACAGGTAATTTATTAGCCATATCTTCAGTTATTTCTCCTACTTGTTCCTCCTTTGTTAATTCCTCCTTCTCAATCCAATCTATATCCGTTTTATAAACTTTCCCATCAAGTTCAAAGATGTCTGCGTCCGGACTTAGCTTTAATACTTGTGTCTTATTTAAATATCCCCCCTTATTTTGTCCAGGACTTGTTGTGCAACCTGCCAAAATAGAAGGGGTTAAGAGCAATATAAGAATCATTGATAATAATCGCATAAGTACCTCCATTATTTGGCCCGATTGTTCGAGAAAGGGCGCATTCCAAAAAAGCTCTGCCGAACCTTAAAAAGTAAGCTAATTTGATTCGTATGACCATAACACTATTGTATTAGACCCATAGAATACTAGTACCAGCTTTATATTTACTTAAAAATGGGGTTGAGATATGAAAATTATATTGCTATCAGGAGGTTCGGGACGAAGACTTTGGCCTTTATCTAATTCAGTTAGGGCCAAGCAGTTTTTAAAGCTGCTGCCTACACAGCATGGGAAGCCTGAATCCATGATTCAGCGGGTCTCCGGACAGCTGGATGATGCTGGGCTTCTATCATCAACATATATTATTACCTGTGAGAATCAATTGGAGATTATAAAAAACCAAATAGACACTCAGATTCCCGTCATCTGCGAACCGAGTCAAAGAGGTACATTTCCTTCTATTGCTTTAGCTTGTGCGTACCTTCATTCCAATAACTATGCCGGTCCTGAGGAAACCATTTGTGTGGTGCCGGTGGATTCCTATGTGGAACCCCTGTTTTATAAGCTACTGCAAAGCATTCCGGATATTCTGCATATATCGCAGGCTGAGCTTGCTCTGCTAGGTGCTGTGCCGCAGTTTCCGTCAGACCAGTTTGGATATATCCTCCCTAAGCCGGGTCAAAAAGAGGAAATAGGCTGCCTTCCAATAGATCAATTCATAGAAAAACCAGATACAGAAACAGCCCAGCGGCTGATAGAAAAGAATGCTTTTTGGAATTGCGGTGTATTTGGATTTTCTTTGAATTTTATGATTGAGTATTTAAATAAAATAGGGCTTTCCACTTCTTATAGCCAGCTGCTGAAAAACTATGATCTTCTGCCTGAAATCAGCTTTGATTATGAGATCGCTGAGAAAAACAGCAGGTCGATTGTAATTCCCTATTCTGGTTTATGGAAGGATCTCGGAAGCTGGGAGACATTAAGCGACCAGCTTGAGAGTTCAGTTTCCGGCAAAGGATCTCTATCAGAGGACTCTAAAAATACACAGATTGTCAATGAACTGTCCATTCCGATTCATGCCATTTCAATCTCTAATAGCATCATAGCTGCCAGCCCGGACGGGATTCTGGTTGCCGATAAGCAGAAGAGCGATGCTATAAAGCATATGGCTGAAACAGCCCGGCTTATGTATGAAGAAAAAAGATGGGGCATCTATAAAGTTTTGGATTTTTCTTATACTAGCGAAGGAATGGAGTCCCTTTCCAAGCTGCTTAAAATATTGCCTGGCAGAAATATCAGCTACCAGACTCATCAGTTCAGACAGGAGACTTGGACAATCATCTCTGGAGAAGGGGAGTTTATTTTGGATGGCCGCCTTGTCTATATTAAAGCAGGAGATGTCCTTCAAATTCCGGTCGGTGCAAAACATGCTGTAAAGGCCATTACCCCTCTGGAAATTATAGAAGTCCAATGGGGCGAAAAAGTGCAGGAAGAGGATATTATTCGTATTTCTGCTTCCTGGGAAGAGACGGTTAAGAATATCATAAAGGAGCGGCAAAGATGGTCTCTATCATCTGCTGTACAATGCGTCAGGACTATATGGAGAACGTGTTTGAAAACTATGAAAATCAGGTTTGGGAGGAAAAAGAATTAATCATTATCTTAAATAATGATGAGATGGATGAAGCCGCATGGCAGAAGAGGGCAAAAGAGTCTCATAATGTAACTGTTTTTCAATTGCGCGAAGAAGTCACACTTGGGGAATGCCTGAATATTGCCATTCTAAATTCACGTTATAACATAATTGCAAAATTCGATGATGACGATTTTTATGCTCCAAACTATCTGGCTCAGTCTATCAGAACTCTGGAGAAAACAAAGGCAGATATAGTAGGGAAAAGAACTGTTTACATGTATTTTCAAAAAGAGGAGCTGCTGGCTATCCAAAAGCCTGGCAAAGAAAACCGGTTTGCCAAACATGGAATAAAGGGAGCTACCCTGGTTTTCAGGAAGGAAATCATGGATCATGTCCGGTTTCCGAAAATGAACTTGGGCGAAGATACCTACTTCTTAAAGCGATGCAACAAAAATAAGCTTAAAATATACTCTGGTGACAAAAATAATTATGCCTGCTTGAGAATCTCGCAGCAAGGACATCATACATGGACTGCTGACAACGACAGGTTGATAAGAAAATCTGCTCCCGTAAGCAGAACCAGTGACTTTAATATGGTAAAACAGATTGTCAGCGGTGGAGGGGAGGCGTACAAATGACATATTATCAAGTAATTTGGAGAGGGCCGGTTCTTGATGCAAGCGGATATGGAATTGCAAGCAGAGAATACGCTCTTGCATTAGACCGTCTTGGTGTTGATCTTATAATCCAGCCGTATACTTGGAATTTTCCCTATGATTTTAGCAATAAAAACAAGAAAAAGAGATTATTGCAGTTAATTGAAAAGCCATTCCAAAAAAACAAACAAAAAATATTAATTTATCATTGTCCGCCTGGAAATATTGATGATATCAAAAAAGAAAGAAAAAATTTTGACCGGATCCTATTTAATACTGTTTGGGAAACAGAAAAGATTCCGAGTCCATGGCTTCCAGTTATTAATGCATGTGATGGGGTATGCGTACCATGCTCTCAAAACATGGATGCCATGATTGAAGGCGGTGTGAATGTTCCTATGTTTCTGGCTCCTCATGGGGCTGATACACAAGCATTTTACCCTGGAAACAAAAAGCTTTCATTAAAGGAAGCAAAAGGGAAGTTTGTTTTTGTTTCGGTTTTTGATTTTCAGCATAGGAAAAATCCTGAAACTTTACTGAAAGCCTATTGGAGCGAGTTCACTTCTAAAGACAATGTGCTGCTGGTCATAAAAACATATGGCAGCAAGCGTAAAAAAATATTAGAGTCTATTTCGCAATATAAAAGAAGTCTTGGGTTTACAAATGAAACTGCCCCTCTGCATGTAATAACGGGCACTATACCGGAAAAGCAGCTTAAAGGTTTATATACGCTGGGCACTGCATTCATTCTTCCCACCAGGGGAGAAGGGGTAGGTCTCCCATATATTGAGGCATTATCAAGCGGTATCCCAGTCATAGCTACAGGCTGGGGCGGACAAATGGACTTTTTGAATGGACAAAATTCCTTTTTAATAGATTACAAGCTGGAGAATCCAAGAGACAGCATGGGCAGCAAAAGTGCCATATCGAAGCTTTACCCCCGCTTATTTATACATGAGGACCATCTTTGGGCTGAAGCCGATCTGGAGGATACAAAAAGACAGATGAGATTGGCCTATGAAAATCCGCAGCTGTGTAAACAGAAAGGCCAACAAGGAAGATTGGATATGCTGAATCTTACCTGGGATAAGGCCGGAATTTTATTGAAAAAGGCTATAGAAGAGATTATTTCTTAAACAGAAAAAATCTCTTCTATATCATTATGGATCTTTTTAGCTATACTTTTCCATGAAAAACGGCTGTTAATATGTTTTTGCCCGCATGCGGCTATCTCCTCAATAAATTTATGTCTGCAGCTGAACTGGTTAAGCTTATCCGCGAAATCCTCTGCCTCAGCATGGATATAGTGCTTGCGGTCAATGAGTTCTAATCCCCGGACACCGCATAAAGTGGAAAACAGGGGAATCCCTGCTGATAAAAATTCTAGCGTTTTCAAATTGACTCCTGCACCGCTAAACATCGGATTGATAGCGATATCAGCTTCAGCAAATAGCTTTAATTTTTTTTTGTGCTGAACCCTGCCCAGTAATTTTACGTTATTTTTCTTAAGCTCTTGAAAAGGTCTGCAGCATCCGCCTGCAATAATAAAGTCGATATCCCGACATTTATCGGCAAGTTGCATAATGATAAACTTCACTGCCTGAATGTTAGGTGGGTAATCTGCTCCAATAAACAGAGCTTTTGGCCTTCCGGCAGGCTTCTTTCTGCGCGGAAGCCATTCATCTGGATTGATTCCATTTGGGGCAAGCATAATTTTTTGAGGATCCAGCCTATAATCTTTAATAAATTCCTCCCTCTCCGCTGCGGATGTGGCATAAATCAAGTCCGCATGTGAAGTTAATCGCTGTTCTGCTTCATAAAGCCGGGGAAGGTATTCTCGCGCCTTTCCATCCTTCCAAATTTGCTTTGCCAGTGAGTAATCATGGTTATGGCTGTTATAAATTCTTGGCTTTTGATCTTTGTTGAAATGGAAGTCATAATCCAGTAAATAAGGGGTTTCATGAATAATGATATCGCTTGTTTGGTAGAGCTTCTCAAAATACTTTTTGTATAAGGCAGGATAATTGGCAAGCTCCAAATACGTAATTAAAGGAAGTTCATAGCCTGAAGCAGCATTATGAAGCTTCTGTCTTATTTGCGAGTAGAGAGGATCCTTTTCAACTTTGAATTCTCTAAAGCTTGAAGAGTATTTTATGACCTTCCCCTTTTTACTGTTTGTTTGGGATAGAAGAGTAATTTCATAATAATGGCTTAATTCGTTATAAATATGAAAATACCTCAATGTGCCTCCGGTTGCCGGCGGGAAAACCGTTGGGAAAATATTAAGGACAAGTATTTTTCTCATCATTTCCCCTCCTCTTCATTAGTTCCGGGTCACACCCCGAAAAACTTTCATCGTTTCTGCGGCAGTCTTTTTCCAGGAAAAATGCCGTGACCGAAGACTGCTCTTTTCGCTAAGCTGTTTTCTTATTAAAGGATTTAACAGCTCCATCATTTTTAAAGCAATCTCTTCAGGATTTTCAGGATTAAAATAAAGACCCGCGTTGTCTGTGATTTCAGGGATGCTTCCCTTGTTTGAGCAAACGATCGGTGTTTTTGTTTTAAACGCCTCCACCAGGGGAATGCCAAATCCTTCATATAGGGAAGGAAAGACCAAAAAGCTGGAGTTCCAATAAAGAGAAGGCATTTCTTCAGGGGGAACGTATCCCAGAACCCACACCTGTTTTTCTAAAGAACGTTCTCTTATAAATTGCAAAACAGATTGATAAACTCTATTGCTTTTATCTGCATAGCCTGTCAGGACAAGCGGTATGGTGGTATTGTATTTTTCCCTCAGGATTAGAATGGCCTTTAGAAGATTCAGATGGTTTTTGTGTGGATTATAGCTTGAAGGATATATGGCGTATGTTTCGGGCAATTGATATTTTTGTATCACTCCTTTCATTGTGTTCTTCGCTGGTGCTTGATCAAATATGGCTGGTGCATTTAGGTGAATGACATGAATTTTTCTCTCTGGAATGGAGAGCTGACGGGCTATGGCACCCTTGGAAAAATCCGAGACTGTAATGACAGCATCGAACGAAGCCGTATATTGTTCATAATAGCGATTATTCTCTTCTAATCCGCCGGGGACAAAGTCCGGATATTCCGTATGAAGTACATCATGAATCGTTGCCACAGTCGGAACAGGGACACTTGGGAGATACGATCTATGCAATGGGCAAAACCAAAGGTCCAGCTTGCAATTTTTGATGGCATCATAAACATCAGCAGAATCCATTAACTTCCGGAACTGAATTGTTTTTATTTTTTCATGTTGGGGAAAAATGTTTTTCAGCTTCCGCTTAAGAAAAAGGAACAGGGTAAGGTTTTCCCGGCTGTCAGCCATATGGCCAATTAAATGCGTTATATATTGTTCAACCCCTCCAAACCGGTCTTGAGATAGATTGAGGAGATTAATTCCGATTCTCATCCTGCAGACCTCCTTAGTCTTCAATTGGTGATTTAGAAGATATTTATTAAATAAACTATTATATTCGCCTGCTCAGATTATCATCACAATGAATTTAATATTAAAGGCTGATTTTATTCTCAAATGGTCCATTAAACCAACCAAGCCCTTACTAAAATCATCGGGTTCAATTTTCCCTTTAGGTAAGGAAGAATACCCGTGCCCCCTAAAATTACTAAGGGTCAGGTTTATGTTAACGGTAAAAAATTAAATACTTTTTACGGAACAGCACATAGGGTTGGTTTAGACAGAGAAAGTTATTTTGAACAGATGGATAACGAGAAAAGTGAATACGATAAAAGAGATATGATGGAAGTTTTCGAAACCAGTAGGAAAGAAATTAAACTTTCTGATGATGAATACTATTTAATCGGTGACGATTGGTTGCGAGGCAGAATGATGGTATTAAAAGAAGATAAATTTATTGGTAAAGTAGTTGGATATACCAAGTAAAAATGTTTAAAAGGCATCGAATTAAACCGGTGCCTTTTTTGTGCCTTAAGTAAAAATTTCATGTAACAAAATGGATAAAAAGTTCAAAACGCATATCTAGAACGTAGAAGAAATACAAAAAATAAAAAGCCAAATTTCTCAATTTTAACGCTGAGAAATTTAGCTTTTTCGTTACTCCATTAAAGCGCCCTTTTACATATTTGAAATGGCTTCTCGTGTTGTCCATGTAGCGCTACTAAAAGCTCGGTAGTTCGTAACAGCAGCATGAAAATCGTTTTCACTAATCGTGGCCGTTGCATCGTAAACAACAGCTGTCTTGAAGCCATTTTCGATTAAATCTCTCATATGCGATTCAACACATACGTTTGATAATACTCCAGCCAAAATTACTTGTTCTTTTCTCCGTTGCCTTAGTTGATAGACCAGATCATTCGTCTGAGGACTAGCCACTTTGTGCGGTGTTGCAATGACGCTTGTTTTGTCCCAGATATACGGAGCTAAAGTTGGAACATAATCGGCTTCCGGAGTTGGAGGACTATATTGATTTAATTTCTGATAAACACGCAAACTAATCAACATCTCTTGTTCGTTCCCTGTAAATTGCCAATCATAGTCATGTGGATATAAAAAGTGCGGGGAAACAAAGAGCTGATAACCTTTACTACGGGCAGTGCTTAATAGTAGTTCCAAGTTGGCTAAAGTATTATTTTGTTTAATGTTAGCCTTTGTCAAATGATATCCTCTTCCGCCTGGAGACAAAAAGTCATTTTGAGGGTCAGTAATAACAATTGCAGTATTCACTGGGTTTGGTTTAAACATAGAAGTGTTCCCACCTTTTTTATGTTTTCACTTATCGATTATACGAACTACATTGATTATTAATTCCTTAGAAAAATGAAATTTTGAATTTAATGAGTGACAATAAAGTACGGATAAACAAATACAACTATTGCTGTTCCAATAGCTATTGTAAACGTTTAATGCTGACAACAGTATGACGGTGGAGACGAATATTTTTTCAAAAGTGCTTTGAACATTTATTCCTTTGATTAGCTTCGATTTTCTTACGAATAATTCCTTCTCTTATTCAAGAAAATGGCCCTTTTCATGAAGAAAGACGCTTTCCTTATTACAGAAAAGCGCCCTATATTATATGCAACTATCAAGTAATTTCAAATTTATGTTAAGATAGTTCATATGGTTTTGAAGAAAGGATCGATTGAATGAAAATAACATTAGCACAAGCCATTAATCTTCTTTCTAACCTTCATAAAAAAGTTAGGGAATTACAGGGTGAATTTTTTAATGTTCATGTGATTGAGGTTCCAAAAGGAGAAACTTACACTCCATATGAAGTCACAGTTGAAACTGTGTTGCAAGAGTTATCCGAAGTTCAGCGTGACATATTGGAGCTAAAAGAAATCATCCAACAAGCTAATTTAAACAATATGGTTGAATGGGATGGCATCTCAATCTCGATGATTCGCGCGATTGAAACAGCGAAGCAGCAACGTGAACGACTTAATCTTCTCAAAACACTTGCCACTACAAAGAAGCGAGAATACAATGTTCATCACCACTCAGGCGCAATAATGGAACAAATTGCTTTATTTGACCCTGCTGAATTCAAAAAACAGGCTGACAAAATAACTCGTCAAGTTGAATTGTTATCTAGCCGTATTGATAAAGTAAATTATACCGTTGAAATTGAAGTTCCACTTGCTAATAAGTATTTAGAGGCATAAGTAGCTTTGAGGGTATTGCTCAGATACCTTCATGGGTGCTTATGTACCAAATGAGTTGGGAAGTGTTAGCGACCCTTTGCTTTGTGGGTAACAAAGTTTTTAATCTTTTTTAATTAGTGTAGCGAACGGATTCGTTTCACGCTTTATGATCTAACGCCTAACGTATAACGAACGGAATGGACGATAGCTCAAAATAACTGCTACGTTCCCAAACTCATTTTTAGTGCGTTTTATAACCCCAATAGTTGCAAAAGAAAAGGCTACCTTAGCAAAATCTTATTCCTGAATAGCGCCCTATAATGGAATAACTAAAACATGGTCTCAGTCTTTAAATTTAATAAATTCTTCTTTCACTAAAGCACCCATTGTTCAATAAAAACTTAAAAAACTCGTAAATAGTCACTAAATATATTAATTAATCCAAATCATTAGCTTGCTCAATTGAATATTTACCGTTTCCAATAAGGTTATTTAATAATTTTTGGTATATTGACATATCTAACTCAGATATCACCAAAGAATTACACTTGTTTTCTGTATATGTGATAATTGAATTCTCTTTACTCTCATGGTCAAAGCTAATGTTCTGGATATACATACCTTCTGCCCTTTTAATTCTGAATTGCTGAATCATGGCTATTCCCCCATTTAATAATTTATTAATTTTATCTAATTTCTTATTAATATCAATGATTGCCCTCATTTACAATTGTTTCGATTAATAGAAAGACATAAAAAGTGCGTTATTCCTTCTTAAAGTATCCTGCCCCGTTAGTACAACTAAAAAGCTGCCAAATCGACAGCCTCGATATTTAAGGAAAGCACCCGTTACTTGAATAAGAAATCATTGTAGTAAAAGTTAGGTTTTATGGAAAACTAAAGGAAAACAATCGAGGTGAATAGAGATATGAAAAAAGTAATCTTTTTAATAATGGTAGTAATATTTTCTTTTACAGTTTACTTACCAAATGCAAATGCAAAATTAACTGAAGAATATATAATAAAAACCGTTACTAATGACTTTGTTGATACACATAAAGTAAACTTAGACGGTTTTGAATTTTTACATAACAAGGAAATAGCTTGGAATAGGACAGGTTTAACTATTCAACAAAAGTCTTTATCAAAAATTTTCAGGAATATCCATTACGAACAAATTATAGGTGATTTTGCTCCGTTGTTTTATCTGAACGAAGAAAAGAAAAAAGGTTATGTTTTAGAAAAGAAACTTAGTGGAAGCAACAATATATATATTTTGAACTTTGATGATACAACACAAAACTGGAAAATAACTAACAAAATTGAAGGAATGGGTAAAGATTTAGTTGAATTAGGACTATTAAAAGGAGCAGAATAATACAAAGGGAAGTCATATTAGGCTTCCCTTTTATTAAAGTAACCTGCTTCATTAGCACAAGAAGCGACGGCTCTTATTGAACAATCGCACCCGTTAGTGTGAATAAGATGAAAGTTTATATACTTACTCGTATTGAATAAATAAATAATATTGCCAAAACAATACCTACAACATATTTAGAAAAATGCTTAAGTCTATCATTTTCAAATGTCTTAATTAACAAGTAAAAAAAGCCGATTACCCAAATACTATCTTGAAAAAAAGTAGCAATTATATTTCTATACATATTGAAGTAAAAAAATGAGTCCAATAATATCCCCCCCTTAATGATATTTTACCACAATTAACCAAAAATCCTTGTTAAACTAAACTGCCACTTTAGTTTAAGTACATTTCTTCACAATCTCACATAAATATTCAGTTTTGTTTAAAGTCTTATTCCATTAAATGGCCCTATTACTGAAAAAGGCACAATTCCTCTTCAAGAATTGCGCCCGATTGTTGAAGATCATTAAATACCTGTCTTGTTAAACTAACGCCTCCGTTAGTTTAAGTGTAATTATTCACATACTAAAGATTATCCGTCTATATATCTTCTTTTTATTAAATAGTAAATGCATTTTGCGTATGTTGATTGTAAAAAGATAAAATCTATTGTTTTGTTTTTACACCTGTAATATAATTATTACATATGAAACAAATATTGAGTGGTAACGATTTAATAAAATTATTAGATGCATTGTCAAACCCTTTTCGTTTTAAGATTATTGCAATACTGCACCAAGAAAAGAAATACGTTAGTCAATTAGCAAGAGAGTTAGGTATAAGCAGACCCTTACTTTACTTACACTTACAAAAATTAGAGGAGGTGGAACTAATTAAAGGGCATCACGAAATTTCAGAAACTGGTAAGGCGATGAAATATTATGAACTTAATTCATTTAACATTGTATTAAATGAACAAATAATTGCTGATTTAGCAGAGAATTTAAGTATTAAAAAGCGAAAGGATTAAATATGAATCCTTTCCCTTCGCAAAAAAATGAAAGGTTGGTACCACTAAAATGATGACTAACATAGACACTGGAGGCATTTTATTTCTTTTATCATTTGGCATAAATATCCTACCTATTTTGCTTTTTATTATTTTGTTCATTTACATAATCCGATTTATTCGTCGTACTGAACGCCGAGCAGAAGCAAGATTAAAATTAGATACTGAAAATATAGCCTTCCAGCAACAACAGATAAAATCAATTCAGGAACTTAATAAAAGATTAACAACAATTGAAAACATTCTTAAAGAGGTTGATTGACTTTAACCATATATTAAAAAGACCTTTAATCAAAAAGGTCTTTTTTGAATTAACCTGCCAGTTAGCTTAAGTACATTTCTTCACAATCTCCATTTCTCTTACTGATCATTACTAAACAATCTGGCCCTTTCATGAAGAAAGACGCTTTCCTTATTTTTAGAAAAGCGCCCGATTATTGAATATTATCTATTGACGTTATATGATTGATCCCTAACAACTACGGTTTCAGGTACAAAACGAATGAAGACATTATTAGGATCTTGATTTTTGAATCTAGAATCCCAGTCCTTTTCGTTTGAACCCAAATATTTAGTAAATAACCGTTTAGCTAAGTCAAAGTTAAATGGTTCTACGGTTGCTTTTCCTCTGAAACCTGCATGCAATACCTTCCCTGTAGCCGGATCAAAATCAACAATACCGATGGCGCAATTTGGATTTTTATCTATTCTTAAAGGAAAAGTATCTCCAGGAGTTCCTATAATCCAAAGACATTTATCTTCCCAAAAAACCCACACTGGGGAATCCCTTGGTCCTTGGGATGAAGCCGTCGATAGATGAGCAAATAATGGTTTCTTTAAGAATTCATCCAAATCAAAGCTTCGTTTAGCTCTTATAATCTCCATTTATTCCACCTCTCTTTTAGGGATTCAGTCTTTACCCTTAAAAACCTCATTAAACCCTAATAACTCTTCGGTACCAATCGCTTGATGTTTCAATGACACTAACTTTTAAGCATATTCTTTCAATCATTTTTTTATGAAACTCCCTTTTATTGTTTAAGAATTGTATTCTACAATTTGGTCGTAATCACCTTTGTTTTTATTACTACTTATTCCACAATAGGTCCTTTAAATAAAAAAGGCGCATCCCTAAATAAACGCGCCCGATTCTTGAATAAGGTTTTAATTTCAATTTTTACTGGCGTGCGCTTTTTACAATCTTTAATGTCCTCACATATCCGAGGAACAATAAAAGAACTACTGTATATACAAGTACACCGCAAATAGAATATAAAGCTTTTAAATTTGTGCTTATTGGAGGATAACCACTATGAGAATTATAATGTTCTTCTATACCAGAATACCCCAACCAAATGCTTAATAACGTAAATCCTAATAAGATTAAAGCTAAAATAGCTTTTTTATGAAAAACCAAGTTAAATAAATTACCTTTAAAAATTTCTTTAAAGAACCCTTGATTCTGTTGGTAATCTTTTGAGTTTACTCGATTTTGAAAAGGGACTAAAAAAAATGTCATAAGTCCACTATAAACTAGTAGCATTGCTGCAATTTCAGAATATCCCATACTAACTCCTTCCTACTCTTCATTTTCAACCATTACCTAAATTATACCATCTGAGTTGATAATCGTATTCTGCAATCTGGCCCGTTAACGGAATACCCAAGTCCCTGCAATTTGAAAAATTGTTATCACAACAATTATTGCAGGGCCTACAATTAAAACCCCTATTAACAGGGATTTTAATACATCCCATATACCAAAAGGGCGTTCACTTTCACTGTCTATATTATCCACTCTTTTGTTTATATCCTGTAATGATTTATTTATATTTTTAAGTTCATTTAAGATTTGATTTTCTGTATCTTTTTCCATATCCCACCCCAATCTGTCCCTACAAGGCCCTTATACGTAATAGGGGCGCGGTTTCTTGCTCCACTATTGCGCCCGATTATTGAGTATCATTAAGCTATGCTTATTGAAGAAGATCACCCAATTGTTGAACATTATCCTTCAAACACTATCCAAGATTTCTCGTGTCCCCTATTTTAAATTTACTGTAATAGGGTCAAAATCAACTCTGCTGTTTGATACGTGGGCAAACGGGTAAAAAGTAATTGACGTAGCTTCTTTGTCTAGCCCGTGGATTGTTGCATTCCACAGAATATCCTCGCGGGAGGCGCTGCCAACAATACCTTTTCCCCCATTATAAGGAACCTCGTATTCATTACCAATATTGTCGACTGCAAATAACTCTGCTTCGACGTATTCAGAACTATCTATGAGCTTAGTGTCTATTAATTGAGAATAATTAATAGAGAAATTAATATCCGTTTTGATTGCATCAATTAATCGAACTGTTATACCGTTATTGCTTACCTCTTGATTAATGGGAATATTGATTTTTGGGATTTCCTTAAGGGAGAATTTAAATGTCCAGTTTCCTTTTACTGTTTTATTATCGGATGATATTGACTTCGGTTCCCATAAAATATTGACTGTTTCTCTATTTTCTTCAAACATTGCCAATCTCATAATCCCTACATAACCAACGCCTTTTTCATACTCTACATCGTAGCCAGTATTACTAAAAACCTGTCCTTGCACAATTGGTATACTTCCGAAATTTGGTAGAGATCCAAAATCCCCCTCTGACCGAATGATAAAAGAGAGAGTCACTATATTTCCATCGTAAATCGCTTGATCAATGATCATTTCTATCCCATTACTTTCCTCTACTATTCCTATATCTGTACTAAGATCGTTATATGCATCGTAGTAAGCTTTTTCAAAAACAAAATAATTAAATACGCTGCCAATCACAGGGATTTGTGTAACAAATTTAGCAAAGGTTGGGGATGCCAAGGTCGATGAGAATGTAAGTATGCTAACCAACACAATAGCTGCTGTATATTTTGCGACAGGAATTATCCATTTCTTTTTCCGAACCTTTTCCCCTTGAAAGGCATCATCGATAATTGCATCCAATGTTGAGTGTGGGACAGAAATTTGATTCAATGTCGTTTTAATTTGATTCTCTTGTTTTTTCATCTTCATACACCCCTTTTAAAAATGGCCTTAGTTTTTCTAACCCTCTCCTAATGTTCGTTTTGACCGTTCCTAAAGGCTTATTTATATTTTCTGCAATTTGTTCCATTGTTAAATCATGATAATACCTAAGGATGAGAACGGTCTTGTATTTTTCATCAAGTTTGTAGATTGCATCTAGTAAGTCAATTTTTTCTTCGACAGACACGTTTCCTCCAACAGCATTTTCAGCACTTGTATTTTCAATTGAAATTATTTTTTGATTATCACGTAATACTTTTATAGATAGATTGATACAAATCCGCGTCAACCAAGTTGAAAAGTACTTAGGCTCTTTTAGCTGATGAATCGACTCTAATGCGAGTAAGACGGTTTGTTGAAAAACATCAACTGCGTCTTCTTCATTTCTTACATAGGAAAAAGCAACTCGATATAATTTATCTTTTTCGGTTTTAAGTAAGTGCTGAAGTACACTTCTATCGCCCATTATTGCCTTTTTCACCTGTTTCTCATATTCTGGCACTTAATCTTCCCTCCTCACTAATTAGAGAATGTAATTAGCAAAAAAGATTCAATTTTATTTAATACCAATACAGATTTTTTAACGATAAGGGCTATTCCACAGTCTAGCCCTTAAATGAAAAATGAACGCTTATCCTTGAAGGATAGCGCCCGATTGTTTTCTATTTATTTTGGATATACTTTTTCAAAACGCTCACATACAACTAACATTTCGGGCGAGAATTCTTTATCATATTCTTTTAATGCTTCGGTAAAGAATCTTTCATGATCTTCCCACCAAAACTGATAATCCCCTTCTCCTTCTGCTAAGGCGAAATCTTCTGTTACCTCATTCATCGGAACAACTTCGACAGATTGAATTTGAATGACTGCAACAGGCTCATCTTGACCATTTAGAACAATATAATATTCGCCTGCTTGGGGTATAGCTTCTTTTTCTAACTCATAAAACATAAAACCCGAAGTTGTCGCTGTCTTCTTTCCCTCAACAACTAAATCTGCTAACCAATCAGCCGAGGCTCCAAATGGAAATGCACCTTTATATTCCGTCCCTTCCTTATGATTTGCTACACAAAAATCGTTCCCAAATTGGTGTACCTTATCCATGAATAATCTCCCTTTAATATAAATTTATTTCTTGTTCCGCAAAATGGCCTATTACTGAAAAAAGCACAATTCCTCTTCAAGAATTGCGCCCGATTGTTTAATATTATTTTGAAGTAAAGTACCCGTTAGATTCTGAATAGATTCCTGAACCTGAATTCTATCAAAATGCTCACCGATGAATACAGCTACTGGTACTACTGGATGCTGCGGATTAATTTTTACCATTTCCATTTCTCTAAAGGCATATTGAAACAAATAAAACTTATCGTCCCCTGTAAATTTAACAATCCCCTTAGCGCGATACACTTCATTAGGTATTCGGCGAAATAGTTCCTCGAATCCCTGACGATCAACGCCTCCGTCGAATCGATGGGTATAGGTCATGACATGCTGATGCGTATGATGATGTACATGCTGGTTCATATTTTCAATTAAGGACTCTTGCTGTTTTTCCATGTCGTCGAAAGGTTCTAAATCACCTGGGACAGGTTGAAACATGAGGTCCATATCTATCTCACAACGTACTGTTTCAATCATCTTTGCATGCTGATTTAACGTCACAAGCTTATCCTTTACTTCTTCTATATAATCACCTACGAGTTGGTCCGTTTGATTTAACAGAAGCAAGTCGGCGCAACGAATTTGTTCTTCCATGAGGCGCCTCGTTTTCCCTCTTGCACGATGTGTTACTAAAAGAAAATGGGGTGCTGCAACAACTGTTGTGACAAGTCTCAGCTCAATATTTACATCTAAAGAAGCACTGGCGATGCCTTCAATAAGCTCAAGTGGATTGGCGACCCCAGTTGCTTCAATAATAATGAGATCCGGTTGAACTTCGTGGTAGATATTAGACAAGGTCAAACATAAATCCTTCCGAATAGTACAACAGATACACCCATTAAGCATTTCCACCACCGGTACGTCATTTTCTAGGAGAAGACCATCCATATTGACATCCCCTATCTCGTTCATAATAACAGCGGCTTTCTTATCCTTTTGTTTAAAATATTGCAGCATCCGCGACAGCAATGTGGTTTTACCACTGCCTAAAAATCCTGAAAGGATATATACAGGAATCATACTCATTGTTTATCCACCTTCATTCCATGAAGTAATACTAGTCTCGCTCGTCCTCCCAATCAGTATTCGTTTTATCAAATGTTACAGAGGCATAGGCATCATGAAGATGAATAGATTCTTCATTCCGACATTCGACTTTAAAAGATTTAATAAAGGAAACTTCATATAGATCTGAAGCAACAAGACGGATCATATCCTCAACAAAGCGAGGATTTTCATACGCTGTTTCCGTCACTATTTTTTCATCAGAGCGTTTTAAAATAGGGTGAATGATAGCACTGGCGTTTGATTGCGCTACATGTAAAAGGACAGCTTTCCAATCATAAGATTCATCATAAAGATCATTTAGCCATGCCTTCATTTTTATATAACCCCGTTGATTATGAGCACTATACTCACTAATTTCCTTGGAACAAGGGCATAAGGTGGTTACAGTACAGGTTAATTCGACCGTTTTTTCTACTATTTGTCCATGCTGATACGATATTACAATGCTTGCATCAGCATAGTTCAATCCTGTCAAAAAAGACTTAGGGGCTTGCTGCTCATAAAACCAAGGAAAGCTTACTTCCAGTCTTGCATCTTTTTGACCCAAACGTTCTGATAATTCTTTCACAAAATCAGATAGCTGTGAAAAAGTTAAAGTAAATCCTTTTCTGCGATACAGCTCTAATTGCTCAGTAAAGCGACTCATGTTTGTTCCCTTTACATCATGAGGAATAGAAGACGTTAATGTAAAAGTAGCAATGGAAGTTTGTGTTTTCGGCTCTATCGTTGAGATAACCGTTACAGGCGCTTTGACGTTTGTAATCCCGACGGAATTTAGCCTAAACAAAAAGTTGCTTTTCACATTTTGTAAATCTGGCATAGTATCTTTATCGCTCGGCTTCGTTTTTATTCCAGGTTTTATGGAACCAAATAGCTTTAATCGTTCATTCTTTGGGGGAAGATTCAAATTCTTCATATTAACTCCTTCAAAATTTAGTAAAGAAAAAATAATTTCTACAAAAACTAATCCCTCTATTATGTAATAAGTTAATCAAATTCTTTAAACTTCTGTTTCTGCATCATATATACTTCCTCTACCTCATTATCTAAATAGACTCTGCTTTCAGTGGCTTTGTTTTGGCAACGGTATTTTCCAATATAGGGAGTTGTTTCTTGATCCAAAGTTACAAGAACGAGCTGACAGATTCTTCTCCCTTCCTTTAGCTCAATTGGAACACGGTTGGCATTATAAAGTTCTAAAGTGATATGCCCTTCAAATCCTGGATCCACCCAGCCTGCATTTTGAATAAACAGGCCTAACCTTCCAATGGAACTTCGCCCTTCTACAAAAGCTGTCATATTATTAGGCAGGCTGATACACTCAAGGGTGGTTCCTAATATAAAGGATTGAGGAGGTATAATGATGCGATCCTTATAAAATTCTTTATAATCTGCGGGTTGATCAATTGTAATAAGCGGAACAGTATTTTCATCAACTGTTAAAAAATGATTGGCCAGCCTTAAATCAACAGAGGCAGGCTGCACCTGTGACTTGGATAATGGCTGAATCACTAACTCTTGTTCTTCTAACTTCTTCAAGATGGTCTTATCCGAAAGAATCACCATCTAATACCTCCCACTTTTATTCAATTATATACATCTGGAAATAAATCGTAATCATTCCGATTTATATTTTAATATTTGCTAATTTATCACTATTTCATCCAATGAGCAAGTTCATTTTGCGAAAATATTTAAAACACCCCCTATTTCTTTATTTTTCCATTTATTTGTTCCTATCACACTAATAATTTAACCATGTTTAACCAATTAATGTTGCATCCCGGTGAAACATAGGTTAGAATAACACCACGCAAATCGTAATCATTACGTTTTATAAAACAAAAATAGGAAAGGATGATTCAGTATGGCTACATGGGATTTAAGTCGGACGGCCCATCATGTTCTCATTTGTAATGGTAGCAGCTGCAGCCAGGTTGGAGCAGAAGAATTAACACAAGCCATTCGGAAAGAAATTTCTAGTAGAGAGGCAGACGATGTCATCCATACAACGCGTACTCGTTGTAACGGAAGATGTCAGGATAAGTGCGTTATCATCTCCTATCCGACCGGTACTTGGTATAAAGATTTAAAACCGGAGGATGCCCCTGTCTTCATTGATTCCCTTCTTAACGGTGAGGATTTTGAAGAAAAAGTAAGCCATTCATACAATGGTGCCGGATTTGTACGTGTGGACGGAGTTGTCACCGGTGTACAGAAAGACAAAGTAAAAGTAAGCAAAGTTTCAAAAATACTTTAAAAGGAGAAAAAAATGACTGTATTACAATCCCCAAAAATCCCTGTCACCATTCTGACAGGCTATTTAGGCGCAGGGAAAACAACACTTTTAAACCGTATTCTAACGGAAGAGCATAACCAAAAAGTAGCCATTATTGTCAACGAATACGGAGAAGTTGGTATAGACAATCAGCTAGTAGTGGGGGCAGATGAAGAAATTTTAGAAATGAACAATGGCTGTATTTGCTGTACTGTACGCGGGGACTTAATTCGGATCTTGCGAACACTTGTTTTTTCTATGGAACAAGGCAAAAAGACGTTCAACCGAGTGTTTATTGAAACAACTGGTTTAGCAGATCCAGCTCCAGTTGCCCAAACCTTTTTTATGGATGAGTTACTGTCCGAAAAATTTGAAGTGGACAGTATTGTAACCGTTGTCGATAGTAAGCATATTGCATTGCATTTGAATCATCATGATGAAGCACAAGAGCAAATTGCCTTTGCCGATGTCATCATTTTAAATAAAACGGATTTGGTATCAAAAGAAACCCTGAGTGAGCTGGATCGAAGAATTAGGCAAATGAATCCAACAGCAAAAAGATTTTATGCCGAAAACTGCAATATCGAGATGGAACATATTTTAGGGATACACACGTTTGATGTAAACCACAAGCTTGAAGTAGATCCTCACTTCTTAGACGACCATCACCATCATGATCATGATGATAAGGTTTCATCTATTGCTTTTCTAGAGGAAAGGCCCCTGGATCTAGAAAAGGTCAATCAATGGATGAGTGAACTAGTTCAAGTAAAGGGAGCAGACTTATTACGCTATAAAGGGATTCTGAATATCCAAGGGATACATGAAAGGCTCGTTTTCCAGGGACTTCATATGCTTTTTGCAGGACGAGTAGACCGTAAATGGAAAGAAAATGAAACAAGAAAAAGTGAATTAGTCTTTATTGGTAAAGATTTAAACAAAGAAGAATTAGAGCAGCAATTTAAAAATTGTATCGCTAATTAAAAAAGCTCACTATAACACAGGAGGGTTCCTTGGATTCTGTTATAAAAATAAAGGAATCTCAAGAGTCCTTAAAGGAAAAAAGGCACTAGGAAATACCTTAGTGTAACCATGGAACAAAGTTTGATTAATTTAATTTAATTTAATAAACCTTGATATAAAGCAAATAGAAAAAGCATGTTTTGAAAAGATCAAAACACGCTTTTTCTAAATTCAATTGAATCATCCTTTAATAAAAAAGTTTGATAACTTTTATGATCCTTACTCAACTAAAGCGCCCGATTGCTGAAGATTGTTAGTGTTATTTAACCTCAACTTCTAATGAATCTAACGAAATATTATATTCTTTATTATCTACTGAAAAATCTGCTAAAGCATATATTTTATGTTCTCCTGAATCTAACTTAAATGTTCTAACAGTTTCAGATGAACTCTTCTTTTCTTGGCTAAGTGTTAGTGTATTTCGGGGTTCATTAAAACTATGCGAATCGCTATTTGATAAAGAAATAAGTGGATCTCCATAAACAATTTCTACATTACCTTGTTCCCCTGTATATTCAATGTATGCAATAACTTTTATCTCTTCATCCTTCTCATAAACACTTTTGTTTGACTTCACTACTAACTTAAAGTCTCCTTCTTGTATTTCCGCCATGTTTGTTTGTTCATACAAAGAAGGTGGTGATGCTTGTTGAGAATTGTTGTGAGTATTACAGCCAACGACTAACAGTAAAAGCGTGATAATAAAGAGCAGACGTTTCATATAGCCCTCTTATTTGGTATTTGGTGATATTTACATTATAAGGTTCCACATTATCTAAAATACCCCTTCAACAATATGGCCCTTTTCATGAAGAAAGACGCTTTCCTTATTTCAGAAAAGCGCCCTTTTGCGGAATAACCAGCATTCCTTGTTTGTCATTCGTATGATGTATTGAGCTCTCGTTCTTCGTTAGCTTAACGAAGAGGCATTTTTTCTTGTTTGAGATTATTATTTGCTTTTCATTTTTAGACAAAATCCAGTCTGCAACCAATCGCTGCTGCTTTTTTCAACCCGTCTTGTCCTCTCTTCATATCAGTCTATGAACGGGGAGGGAAGGCTGCCATAAAGAAAGAACGGAAGCCACGTTTTCCGCGCAGCTTCCGTCCCGATCTTCCGGACAACTAACTCAAATACCGATTTCGGATGACCCCCATGTGATGAATCTCGTGTCCTGCGATGCCGTACGCGAGGGCGCGCGCCGTAATGCTTGCGTTGTTGGCTGTGCCTTTGCGGGACCACGCCTCCACCGGTAACCCGCGCAGCAGTGTGATCGTCGATTGCCGTACGGCCCGGTAGTCTTCGGCCAATTGCGCGGTTGTCCAGCTTCCGAAAGGAGGCATGAACAATTCCTGGTCGAAACCGGACAGAGGCGTCTGGTCCCCTCTTGCGAACCGGAGCAGGCGGTAGGTCATGACGCGTTCTCCGTCTGCGATGTGGCCCACGACTTCTTTCAGCGTCCATTTTCCTTCCGCATACCGATACGCGCCATGGCTTTCGGTCAACGATGCCAGCAGCTCGGTCATTTGCTTTTCCTGGGCGAGCAGAATGTCGATGATGTTGCCTTCCGGCACCAACCGGATATACTCTCCGAAGTCCCCGGCATATTCTTCTTCTGACGGTCTTTGATTCATGCGTAATCACCTCTCTATGGAGTTATAGAAAATTAAAATGCTCTTTCCAATGCTCTACCGCGATTTTTTTGCGAATTTCGTAATTTCGGCATGTATAATGAATTCGCGAAAGGATAAAACTTCCCTTCCAATAATTGAGAGTAAGCACCCACTTAGTTGGTCGGTGGCCACGCTAAACTGCCCTTTAACTTAATAATAATCATATCGAATTTCCATAATTTCCACAATAAGTTATTCAATATAATGGCCCTTTTCATGAAGAAAGACGCTTTCCTTATTTCAGAAAAGCGCCCGATTGTTGAAATACATTCCCTAAACTTAAATTATAATCCAATGTCCTCTTTCCCCTTAAAAAACAGTAGTAATTTTAATCTTATTTTGTTTAATAAGGTCCGCTAAAGTAACCCCATCTATTTTTGTGGTATTTACTATATCCTGATGGAACTCACCAAAACACTCACCTACCTTTGTTTGTCCATCCCATACAGACCTTCCTTCTAAAGAACGAGAAATAAAATACTCTTTCCCTTTATAAACAAATTCAATTTCCCTACCTTGTTCCAAATAAAATAAAAAGTGCTCATAACTAATGCCTTCACCCATTGGAACATCATCAAATTTCCTTTGATTATCCATAAAAACACCCCTCTTTAATGTCCGCTCCTCACGCCATTGGTCCAAGTATGTCTGTGTGGAAATTTAAAATTTCCAGCATGTCGATAATCTATATCTACATCTGCTTTCCCATTCTTGTCATAATATCTTCTTTGCTTTACCCCTTTACTATCCTTCAAATCCTTTGAAGACAAGGCTTTGCCTGTTGTAGGTAAAGATGATTTTGTAGAGGTTGATTGAGTTGAATGATTCGCTGTTTTCGCCCCATCTTTCTTAGCTTTTTCATATGCCTTCTCAGCAAAATATGCAGCAACTTTATTATAAAGCCAAGACCCAGCTACAATAGTAGCCCCCCCAATAATAAGGACACCAGTAGCTGTTATTGCAATCTGACCAATACCCGGGATGAAATAAACACCTGCAGCAGCGGGAATTGCAAAAGCAAAAGTTTGAAATTCACCATTTCCTGTATTTCCATACATAAACGTTGTATCAATCGCATCAGGATGATATGGATTTAAGTATTCTTCAGGTATATACATAATTTCATCTTCTGCATAATAATCAGGATCCAACAGTTCTTGTGGAATATCTTCAAAACTACCGAAATCCTCTAAACTCATTTTTTCAAAATCCTGTATAGGATTCTCGTTCGAAATAGCAAGTGACGATGTTGAATATGAAAATACTAAAACAAACACCAAAAACATTGAAATTTTTGTTCTGATATGTTTATTCATTACCATTCCCTCCTACATTTATCATTTTTCAATAAACTCCTTTCTAGAAAGCATATACAAATACCTTTAAACTTTTTGAAAATAGTAAATAGGATCCAAAGAATTAATAGCAGTTTTCGATACTCTTCTTAAACAATATGGCCCTTTTCATGAAGAAAGACGCTTTCCTTATTTCAGAAAAGCGCCCGATTGTTGAAGATCATACATACAAGTCTTGTTCAACTAACGCACCCGTTAGTTTAAGTTCATTCCACTCATTTTGTTGGTTTCTCCGCTACAACCTTAAAATTCGTTGTTGATGTTGACTCATCATATGAGAAGGTAATTTTATAGTCTATTACTTCATTTGTTTCTATTTTACGAATTGATGTTGTTACGGCACCATCCCCGACATAAGTTAATTGACTATTATCCGCAATTTCGTAAGTTTTTACACCATCTACTTCATTCGTTGCAAAACCTACTCGTAGAATCGTATCACCGTAAACAAAAGCAAGATTGGAATCTGTGTTCGCTTCATGGTCATGAAAGGAAATGACCGCCTTTAACAGTGGTAGTTTATCATCTTCCACCAATACATAATCGGATATTTCATAGTTGCTATAATCCTTGTCCTTCTTGAATGCCGCGATTGCGTCATCCTTGGTGTATGGCATATCTGGTTCTTGTTGATCTAGACTTGTTGAAGTGGCTGGAGGTTCCGATGCAATCTTGGTAGTGTTGGAACATCCTATTAGCGTCAGAGTCAACACTATCCCTAAAATTACTCTTGTTTTCATACATTTTTCCTCCCTCTTCTTTTCACCTTTAATAACCATTAACCTTGTTGAACTATTCTGCCCGTTAGCACAAAAAGAAATTGAGCTGTCACGGGACCTCATTCTTTAACACTTGCACCTAAAAGTCATATCTACAAATGAGCTATCTAATTCCCAAAATCTATCTCCCAAGCTTTCTAATATTTCTTTTGCTCTTTTTTCAATATTTTCTGGAAGGTTATCTTTACTAAAATACTTTAGATCTATACTCTCCCCATCATTCATTTCTAATTTCCCGCTTACATTTATGGCACGATAAAGGTTAATTACACTGTATGTTTCATCCCCATTTGGATAACGGAAATAAAAACGTGGACCTGAGAAAACACCTAATAACTCAAACTGATTCGATATTAGCCCAGTTTCCTCTTTCAGTTCACGAAAAGCAACTTCTTCTAATGTTTCACCAAGTTCCATTGAGCCGCCTGGTAAACCCCAGTCTAATGTATCTGAACGATGTTGAAAAAGAATTTCCTTTTTCTCATTAACCACAAGTATGGTTGCTCCGACACTAATAATTGGTCTAGTACCAATTAGCTTTCTTATCTCAGATATATATCCCATTTTCCCCCTCCTAATGCTCCAAGTTTATATATTTCTCTTTTAATAATTCAAATACCTTCTTCACCTTATCTGCCATATAGTTTAAGTGCATTTCTTCACATATTCAGTTTTGTTTAAAGTCTTATTCCATTAAATGGCCCTTTTCATGAAGAAAGACGCTTTCCTTATTTCAGAAAAGCGCCCGATTGTGGAATAACAAGCATGGGTTTAACTTGTGTAAAATCCGAGTCGGTTTTAAGTCCACTATTAAATCATACTTCTATTTAAGAATAAATTATTGCATCTCATTGTTTGAGTGAGTATTAAAAAAACTTAGAATCAATGTTAACCCTGCGACAATTCCCAATACACCCAATGAGGAAATGTTCAATAGCCAAAAATTGATGGAAATTGCTAATTCTTCTGGAAACACTTTAAGGACTGAAAATGAAACCGATAATGGCAAGCCAAAGGAAAATATTATACAAGGAATAGATACACACCATAATAAAGATGGATTGATATTAAAGGTCCATTTTTTCACGAAAAGCAGAGAAATATAGAGACCGAATATAAACGGGATCAATGATTCAACCCACACAAAAGGAATCATATCAAATGTTTCCCTCGAAGTTTGTTCAACTTGATTTCTAAAATTCAAACATACATTTCCTAATACGATTAATCCTAATAACCAAAGTATTTTCCAAAAATAGAATGCCAAGTTCGAATTCTTCACGACACATTCCTCCTTTCTTAATTAATTTACGTTTGAATAGTAATTTTTGTTTCAAAATATTTCCAAAATACATGTTGATTTATGTTCTTATTACAGAAGCTAATGGAACACAGTTACATTGTGTCTCATTCAAAATATTTAAATAAAAAATACCATCTCGTTTGAGATGGATACCTCTTAATCTTATTCAATTAAAGCGCCCTTTTCTGGCACAACATTTTCAATTCACAATGTACTAAATGTAAATGCTAACGCAAACCAGAATAGGGCAAATCCGAATTCGGTAAGATATATTTTGCTGAAATCCTTATGGAGATATTTAGAAATACCGGAAAATACGGAACTGATCCCAGCCAGTATGAAGGCCCATTTTATTAAGGCGAAATCAAAACCGTTGATAATACCAAAAATAAATATTATTGCCGTCAATATTGCGATTACAACTCTAACTATTATCATCGACTTTGTAATTTTCCCTTTTTCATCTTGAAAAAAGATACCTATATCAAACACCCCCTTAGTTGGAAGTTTCTTTCACTTATGCAATATGCCTTGTTAAACAAAATTGCCCGATTCCTGAAAACCTTTGTACCGCAATCGCGCCCGATTGTGGAATATTGTTATTGAAGTAAAGCCCCCGTTAGCTTAAGTACATTAGTTCACAAAGATTCTTTATAAGTGACAAGAAAAGGTGCCAATAAAGAACCAATTATTAAAATAAAAATAGCTATGCCAAGTGTCACAAGACCATTGTTAAAAGGAGACAGAAAATAACCGAAGGTGAGCATTGGAAGAATAGTAAAAGAGACAAAAATTAACCTGCTTGGTATTGTTATCTTATGTGTTGTATCGGTTACATTTAATAGGTTTATAACCTAGCCAGAATGATTCATAGATTTTACTCCAACTAAAATGTGCATTGCATTTCTCGCATTTTTGCAAAGCTAATAACCTCCATTATAATTTTCGAATTTTCTAAGGCGTTGATTTATTAATCTGCCATTTAGTTTAAGTACATTTCTTCACAATCTCACATAAATATTCTGTTTTGTTTAAAGTCTTATTCCATTAAATGGCCCTATAATGAAAATAAGCGCTATTCCTTGTTTCAAAGACTTTATTAAAGTAAAGCCCCTTTAGTTGAATAAGAATGATGATAATTAAGATGTTTTGACTCAACGGCGCCAACCTTTTTCCTTACTTGCTAATGTAAGAATAAACTATGAATTAATTTTTCTTTTTATTTTTAGAAAAATCAAATCTGCAATGTACGTACATATAAAAATAATTAAAATTACCATTAGTAGGTTTAGATTAAAAGATTTGGTAATAAATAAAATGGCTCCAGCGATTAACCCAAAAATTAGGGATCTTGTCAAACTTTCCATGTAAAACATCTCCTGAATTTAGAAAATATATTTCAAATATTATATATATATGTTACTCTACCAATTCTTCATTCATTTTAACATAAGTATCCAATTTTGCCGTTAAGTGTTATTCTGCGGCTCTGGCTCTTTTCATAAAGAAAGAGGCTTTCCTTATTTCATAAAAGCGCCCGATTGTGGAAGATCTAAATTTATAATAATTAGTATCATTACGGGTACATATTAAATTCACCATTTTCTAATCAAGGGTTATCGGTAGTTAAAAAAGTGATTTTAATATGTTGAATTTTCTAAATATTATATAGATCTTAACTAAGAAAATATTGCTTTATGTGTCTTGCAACTTCAATTGGATTATGTTCATTACAAGGAGAAAGATGATGTAATTTTGGAAGTATTAATGTTTGTGTTTTCGGAATTGTTCGACTTAATATTCGAATCATATGGTGCACTGTTTCTGGACTTTTTTCTCCAGAAACTAATAATAAATTTGCATTAATGATTTGATAATTGGTGTAAGTGCCTTCTAAGCGTTTTACTTCCCTATGCTCACATAAGTTTGATGGTAATAATTCTTTTATTTTAATCCAATGATCTCCACGTATTACCATACGTAAGATAAGTTTTGCGTACCAGTTTGGCATTCTTGTTAAAGGACTATGGCCTGCACCCCTTACAAAACTAGTAAATGCTTCTCTAAAATCTTTTTGGTTCATGGCCTTTTCATATTGTAATATCCAGTCCCAATCTGTTGATAACGAACTTTTAGAAACTCCAGGTTCATAGAGAGCTATTTTGGTAAATGATTGAAACGTACGTGCAGTTTCTAAAGCTACGAGTCCACCATAGCTGTGTCCAAATACATAAATTGCACCTGTTACTTTTTGTAGCGCTTGAATATCTTCGCATTCTTTGTTAATAGAATACTCACTTCCCTGAGGTCCACTCATCCCTCGTCCTCTTCGATCAATGATGTGGACTGTAAATGAATCCGATAATTCTTGGGCAAGCTTGCTAAGGTCCCTCGAATCATTTAATGCACCATGGATTAGAATAAGACTGGGTCCTTGACCGATACTTTGATAACTAATGACTGTACCATCTTGTGATGTGAGTGTTGATTGAGTGAATGTGTCTATTTGGTATGTACTTTTTGAAATATTTGACATATATAGTTTCACTCCTCTGTATACAAGGTTAGATTGAATTTATTATTACTTACCTTACAATAGATTCGCATCAGTTAAAGAGTATTCCTCTTTATATATTCCATACAAAGCTAGTTGACAATAATTGCACATTTTAGGATGTACGAAAAACGCGAATCCCTTGGCACACAAGATATTAGCATTTTTTTGTATTAATCGTATTCAGGATATTATAGAACTTCGTTAAATCAACGATTCCGCACTCTCAAGTGCATCTGAAGGCTGTATAAAAAATGGGAGATATTATGACCTCTTGTTCCATTATTTGGCCCTTTAATGGAATAATTAATTAGCTTCTATTAGCTGGTTTTGCTGTATAAGAAAAAATCCTGCATATAACAGGATTTTTGATCGGACTTTAACAATTATCATTCTAGACCTAAAAAAACAGTTCATCTTTTTTATTTAAAAACATTTAAATATTTTTCAAAACGGTGCAACTTTATTACAATAGTCTAATTTTGTTTTAAAGATTCAGAATGTGTTAGTCTGAAATAAAGCTTGATTAAAAAGCATGCTATAAATTTTAAATTAATAAATAGAATAATCCCATCTACTTTAAATAAACTTTGATCAAAATAGATGGGTTTAAAATTTATATGGTCGTGTTTTTATAAAAAGCTGATTATTGATAACTTTAAGTTCTTGCTGAGATTTACAGCTATACTGATGTCCCTAAAGCATGTTATTTTCCAGGCAAAAGTTGAACGCGAAGTTCATCATTTCGATTATGGGTAGTATAATTATAAATGTAAATGTCGAGCTCATTCTTATCGAAATTCTTATACACGTCCATATGTTTATTATTTCCACCGCCAAGTAGTCCCATCATAGCGGGCTTTCCATAGCTTCGATCTTTACCGTCTAGGTAATAGGTTTGATTGACTCCACCAAACGTTGGATCATAGCTTAAAGATTCCACATAGAGGTTATTGTCCTTCATATAGTAAGTCCATGAGATTGGATACCCCGCGATGTGAGTAGTTAAGCCTTGATGTTTAGTCGATATGCCAGACAAGCGAATCGGATTGTCGTCGCCTGCAATTTCATCGACGCGGTGTTTGGCGATTAGGGTTACGGGTTGATTTGCCAAGGAAGCTGAATCCAGTCCGGCCATTTCAAAGCGCAGCTCCGTTTTGTTGGGTTGCCCGGGAACATACAGGTGCGATATGCCTCCCTTTAACAAAGTCCCACCTACGTCTAGTTGATATTCCATATAAGGAAAACGGGTGTAGTTCTGTTCATGAGTAAGAATCAGACGGACTTGGGTTGGTGTAACCGTCCATTCATAGATTTTTGTTCCGTTAAGCACCTGATTCAGAGGAATATTTAGCATTTCCTTAAATGACCCATTTTTTAATTGTTTTTTGGATAGAGCTAATTTTAAGCTCCAAGTACCTTCAGCGGTTCCTAGTGTGTGATCGTAAGCAAGCTGGAACTGGGTGCCTTCAACATGTAAGGACTCAGACTTGAATATTTGCTGGCCTAAATATTCTCCAGAGGCTCCCGGGGTTCCGAAGACAGGAACTTCAGCTTCTTGAATAAGCTTATTCCTATCATTGATGGCTTGGATACGCACCCAACTTCTGCTCTTTATTTCAGGATCCGTAAACGTAATGGACGATTGAAGTAGCATTCGATCTTCAGATTGTTCGAAAGACTGCAGGGTCACACTGTCAATCCCATCCTTCTGGATTTGAAACACTTGAGTTTTAGAGTCGTGAGGGTCGTAGTTGATGGACTGTTTCCCATCGCCTATGTAGCTGATATTCTTCATCGTAAACTCGACATCGACTTTTTGCCCATTAGCAACCCAGTCTGTTTCAAAATAACCTTGGAATACACCGAGCTCCTCATTCCACTTGTGTTCATAATTACCTTCGATGAAGTTGCCTTTATGATCTTTAAGTCCGATAAGATCAAAGCTCACTTGCTTTCCAGCCCATGATGAGCCAGGTTTCAGACTGTACAGTAAGAAGGTCCTGTTGTCGTCAATAAACGCTGTATGTACGGTTAACGTAACATCATTCTTCGTAATGGATTGCTCAATGGTCTGGCCAAGTCCCTGTTCTAATACGGACTGAATACCAGCTTTATAGGAAAGGATGCTGGACCAATCATAAATCAAAGCTGCATAGACCGGTGTAGCCATCAGAGCTAAGGATAGCCCTGCCACCACAGCAAATCGCTTTCGTTTTCGAGGACGAGGCGCAACTGATTCACCGCTGGCAACCTTCAGTTCGTCCTGCTGGATACTGCTCCACATCCGGTCAAAATCAGGATAAGACACATTATTTGATTCCTTCATTTTGTTTTTCAAATTGTTCTCAATGCGTTCCAAATTGGTTCTCTCCCTTCAACAAAAAGTTGTGATTGTGTTCAAGTTTTTTGCGCAAGATTTTCAATGCTTTATGAAGTCTCGACTTCACGGTGCCCACAGGAATTTTCAAAGTTTCGGAGATTTCCGCCATCGACAACTCACCGATATAGCGGAGGGTCACAACCGCCATCAACTTGACCGGAAGCTGATTCAGCAGTTTCTCCCATTCCACGGAAGCTGCTTTTTCCAATACGATGGTGTCTATGGATTTAACCGATGCTGTGGTCTGCTCATGGAGCCATTGGACCTGGCTCTGTTTTTCCCGTTGGGTCTGATTCCTTTTAAGCAGGTTTAAACAATGATTCATCGTGATACGCATGATCCAGGCACGTGTATGCTCAACGCTTCTCCATTCCTGGCGAAAAATGGTGACAAATACGTCATGGCAAAGATCTTCCGCATCTTGTGCGTTCCTCAGCATGTAATAGCATGTACGATACACATCTTTGTTATAAGAATTGAATAACTCTCGTTCTGTCAATCCAAGGCACTCCTTTCTTTACGTTATACTTTATAAACAAATGACTCTTGGAAAAGGTTCATCTTTTTTATAAACGGTTAAACTTTTTTTATAAACGGTACGACTTTTTTATAAACAGTACAACTTTCTTTCAAATCAACATCTATACAAATCTAGTTAACATAAAGTCCTTATAGGCACTGAAAAAGGATCTTCAGTTGGAAGATCCTTTTAGCTTCTTGTTCAATTAAAGCGCCCGATTGCTGAATATCGTTATTAAATTAAAGCATCCGATAGTGAAGAAAACTTAAAAGTTTTTCAATAAATTATTTAATCTTACCAACGCTTCACTTACTTCTTTTCTTAGTTGCTTTTCTGATATTTCAAAGGCTGTTTCTTTTCCAGGTGGGCATTCGTGCCAATAACAATCCACTGCTTCAAAAGCTCCGTTTAAGATTTCAAATAGCGTGTTATCCATTCTTTCTGTTTCGTTTTTAAATGTTCTTAAATAGTCACGTTCAAAATCCCCAACTGTAATTACTTCATTTATAAAATCCTCCATTAACCTTAAGAAAAAGCACAATTCTTGCTGGCAGAATTGCGCCCTATAATTGAACTATTAATATTATTTTGTCGCCCGTTTTATAAATTAATTAAGTTACAAAACTGACGAATGATTTGAGCTTTTATTTCTTGAATAGGAAACTGCATTTCGAATGTTTTCTTTGGCTGCCACGAATCCGTTCTCTCTCTCCCTGAGTCCTTTGCATAGTAAACTTTTCATTCCTTCATAAAACTAGTTATTTGATGATACAGCTTCTCGGGATGGGTGAGATTGACCATATGGTCTGCACCTGGAATTTCTATGATTCGAGCGTCTGAGTGCTTTCGAAAGTAATTGGCAACACCAAGGTTATCGAGTGAATCCTCCTTACCGATTATCAATAATGTTCTTGCCGTCAATTCTCCTAATCTTTCGATGGCCGGTGGTTCCGGCCAAATCAATTTAACTGCCGGCCATTCAAACATTCGATTCATATGGTGCCGGAGCATTTGAACCATCAAATTCCTGTGAGGACTCACTGTTACAACACGATACGATGGATTACTGAGCAAAAGCCCAACCATCTTATCGATATCGGGGGCAGCTTCATGAATCTTCTTCATATTCTCTTCAAATACCTTTGAATACCTAAACCCAGATAATCCAGGTGCAAGCAAAACAAGTTTAGAAACCCTTTCAGGATAATTCAGAGTGAATTCGGTGGCAATTTGGCCACCCATTGAGTGACCGATAAGTGTCGCCTGATTTATTTCTAGATGATCAAGCAGCGACAGCAAATCTTCAACATGGTTGACATCTTCTAATGGGGACGGTGATTTCCCTGTCCCACGTAAGTCAAAAGCAACGACCTTGTAGTGTTTCGCTAAAAGAGATGCGAAAAATGTCCAGTTCCGTACATCAGCACCACCAGTGAGGAGAACCACAGGATGACCATTACCATTAACTTCATAATACAAATCCATTGAAAATCCCTCCACCCATTACAATTTAATATTTTCATGAAACCCCGATAAAGATTAACAAAAAAATAATTGTTAAGTTTTCACCCAACCACTCCCCTAGTTCAACGTATTACATATTTTACCATAGGAAAATAAAAACGAACTGAATTTTTAGATAAATATCTTTTTGTTCCACTATCTAACTTCTTTAATTCAAAATAGCTTACTCCATTAAATGGCCCTTTTCATGAAGAAAGACGCTTTCCTTATTACAGAAAAGCGCCCGATTGTTGAATACCGATTAATTTATTTTAACTTGTGTTTATTGTAGAACTTTTTAGAATTAGATGTTTAAAAAACTTCTAATTTTTCACTCAACATAATCAGAGGTTATCGGCACATGAAAAAGAATCTTAGATTGAAGATCCCTTTTTTCGAATCAATTACCATACCCCTCTTACAGAAACAGTTCCCCGTGTAGATGACGACCAACTTGTATTTAGACCCAAGGATGTAGCCACATTCTACCTGTGTCTGTACTTTAGTTCGCTATTCTTTGCCTCAATCTTATAAACGGTCTTTCGACTTCTCCTTAAAGTGGCCTAGTGACAGGGTAGCTGCTCTAATTTTAATGTTGAGAAATTGGACTTTTTATATTTATTTATAGTGCAAAATAGCACTTAAAATTGGTGCAAAATAACTCCAAAAGTGACACTTCGACTTGCGTATATGAGTTGCTTTCTAGGAGCTGCAGAGCGTGTTCAATCTGTTTCTTGTTGTATTTATTCGGTCTGCCTTCTCGGAAGTCATCACGCTGGTTTGCAATAACCTTGCCTTCCTGAGGGTGTATCTTCAACCAATCCCATATTCAAACATGGACTTTAATACCTTTTTCAAATAGAGCTTTTACAGTTTGGATCCCATCCACCGTTGAACGCGCGAAACGATCTAGCTGGTAACTACTAATGTATCACCTTCTCTTAAGATAGAAAGCAATTTTTGAAATTCTACACGTTCCTTTTTGTTTCAGTAAATTTTTCGGAATAAATTTTGTCGCAGCCTTCATTTTTTAATGTTTGAAGTTGCCCTTCTAAATCTTGTCCAACTGTCGACACTCTCGCATATCCATATTTCATGTTACCCCCCCATTTTTAATTATCAGAAGGTTTACAGTGGTAAATAGTCTATCAATGTTTGGTATACTTTTTGTCAATTAATGAATAAGTGCTATGTCGTAGGTAGTATATTGGTATATTTCAATGGCTGTAATCAAAGACCAACTAAAAACAGAGATGGTAAGTAGATTAGCCATTGCGGATTTGAATACAACTAGAAGTAGCAATAAGAATAAACATGGAGTAGATCATTAGGCTATTATTATCAATGATAATAAATGCATCACCTTCTATCGTAAACAACAGAAAAACGCTTCTCAAAAGTTTAATCAACTTATGAGAAGCCTCTTTTATATACCTGATGTTAGCATTTTGTTAGCAAATCGCTTTAAAACCCTTATTTATCAAGGGTTTTTGCGGTCATCACATCATGCCGCCCATTCATGTAGGTGTAAAATGGGGAAAAATGGCATTAAAACAGATGTTGTTTTATCGGCTTTTCTACAATGATTCTATAATAATCTTAAACTGAAAATAAAAAACTGTATAAGCAAAATTATAAGCATCAAATACACTTTTTTATATAAAATTCTGTTAAACACAATATTGATGTTTTAATAGATTATCAAAGCATGGTAATAACACATTTTTCGCAGCCACATCCCATGAAACTGTTTCCTTAATGTAAAAATACATTCTTTTACACAGCATTAACATGCTTTTAACAATGATATTGTAATGTTTTAGGTGAAAGGATGGTTTTTGAAATAAAGGGGTTAAATACCTAATTTAACAAAAAAACAATAGTATGAAAGGCACTCTCTATTGCTTACAGGAAATTATATTTGCCATTTAGGAATCAATTATTACCTATATTCAT
The DNA here is from genome assembly GCF_008923245.1 of Cytobacillus depressus. Taxonomy (GTDB): domain Bacteria; phylum Bacillota; class Bacilli; order Bacillales; family Cytobacillaceae; genus Cytobacillus; species Cytobacillus depressus. The sequence goes on along the minus strand of NZ_WBOS01000003.1, from coordinate 123,759 downwards.
TGAGGAAGGAAGGCAGAAAGTCAATGACAGACCAATCAAAAAAGGAAACAGGAAAATCGTTGTCTACTAATGTTTTTAATGACCAAATGGATCGCCGTGATTTTTTTAGAAAGACTTCGCAGGTTGCCGGGGCTGCTTTTGGATTAACATTGGTAGGCTCGCTGAGTAGCATACCTGTCAGTGCCGTATCCAGTTCATCGGTTACAAATGGAAATAAACCAGATTTGGTTTTTCCAGTTATCAGTGATATACATATTCACCATCAAAACGTTGCAAATTTAGAAAAATTTATAACCACATTAGATCAGTTAAATCAATTAATTCCTGAGCAAGATGCTTTTGTGGCTGTAGGCGATTTAACAGATAATGGATTTGAACCAGAATACGATAAGTTTATGTCCACTTATAATAAACGAAAACAACCAAAAGCAGTTTCCATGTTTGCAATTGGTAATCATGACTACTGGAATGGATTATCTGTAATTAATGCGCAAAAGCGATTCCTTGAGAAAACCGGGATGGAAACACTTTACTTTCATAAAGTAGTAAAAGGCTATCATTTTATCATTCTGGGATCGGAAGATGGCAGAACTGAAGGAACCTTTTCTGTAAGGCAAATTGAATGGCTGGGTGAACAGCTACAGATGGCAAACGCTGACGACCCGAAAAAACCGATTTTCGTCTTCCATCATCAGCCTATCAAAGGAACCGTATATGGAAGCGAATGGGGCTTCTCTCAAAATAGGGACCTATTTTACGATACATTAAAAAAATATCCGCAAGTTGTCTCATTTTCCGGCCACACACATTATCCGCTGGATGATCCAAAAATCATTCACCAAAAAGATTTCACCTCTATTGGAACCTCTACAGGTGCATACTTGTGGCTTGATAGTGGAAGGATTCAAGGTGAAGTACCTGCGGGAGCTGATTTTCTAAATCAAGCTTTGATTGTAGAAGTGTATAACAATAAATTAATCATTAAACGCCGTGATATTCATAACAATGATTGGACAGGAGAGCCATTCGAAATTAGTTATCCCGCTGAAAAGAACAAATTTAAATATACAGAAGACCGGGACAAGAAGGCTCCTTTCTTTGCCAAGGATGCAATGATCTCCATCGATCATGAAAAGACGGCAGTTACAAGCTTAACTATTATGTTGAGTCAAGCAAAAGATGATCTTCTTGTACATGACTATCGAGTGGTGGCGAGAAATACCGAAACTGGGGAAGTAGCCAATGAGTTTCTTGCATTCTCGGAATTCTACAAAGATCCTGTGCCTAACCCTTTAACATTGACAATCGGGGAATTAAAGCCTAACACTACGTATGATATTGAGGTACATGCTCTGGATGCATTCGAAAATATAAGTGCTAATTCTTTAAAAGTATTAGGGAAAACACTTGACGGTGAAGTAAAAGATCCAACAATAAAGTTATCTAAAGATGTTTTAAAAGGAGTAGAAGACTCGTTAGAAGTTACGGTTGAAAATGTAAGAGCCCCGAAAAGTGACTGGATCGGATTATATGAAGTAAATGAAAAACCCGGGGATATTGCTTCAATTTGGTGGATGTACACGAATCCGACAAATGGGACACTGACATTCCCTTATAAAGGAAGCAGTTCTTCAAGATACAAGGAAGGTTCCACTTATAAATTTGTTTATTTCTACGGCAGCGGATATGACGCTGTAGCACAAGCTACATTCACTATTGGAAGCAAGGAATAGTCCATTAATCATTTAATTTAATAAGCTATTAACACAGGAGGTACACTTTATGCTCCAAAATATTGGGATTCCAGGCTTAATATTGGTTCTAGTTATTGCATTGATCATTTTTGGACCGTCAAAATTGCCTGAACTGGGTAGGGCAGTTGGTTCGACATTAAAGGAATTTAAAAAATCAACGCGGGAACTGGTTTCTGATGATGAACAGGAAAAAGAGCAATTGGATAAGAAGCAAGAAAAAAGCCTGTAGATAACATTAACTTGTAAGATGTGAGTAGCTCCTTTAACTTGCATCTTATTTTTTAAATGGAGGTGTTAACAATGAGGAAAAAAGAAATGAATCTTATCGGCCATTTAGACGAATTGCGCAGCCGTTTAATTGTTACCTTGGGTGCCTTTATCGTTTTTTTCATTTTGGCGTTTATTTATGTGAAAGACATTTATCATTGGATTGTTCAAGACATTCCGATACAACTAGCCGTTTTGGGTCCCAGTGATATATTATGGGTCTATTTAATGTTGTCCTGTGTTGTTGCACTTGCTGGAACGATACCAGTCGCTGCTCACCAAATTTGGCTATTTGTCAGGCCGGCCTTATTCGAAAACGAGAGGAAAGTAACCCTGGCTTACATTCCCGCCTTATTTATATTGTTTATTTTAGGAATATGCTTCGGATACTTTCTCATCTTTCCGATTGTTTTCAACTTCCTTCTCTCATTATCGGATGAAATGTTTATGAATTTCTTTACGGTAGAGAAATATTTTCGGTTTTTAATAAATATGACGATTCCTTTCGGTTTATTATTTGAACTGCCAGTGGTCATTATGTTCTTGACAAGCATTGGAATACTAAACCCTTACCGCTTACAAAAAGTTAGAAAATATGCGTATTTTGTCTTAGTATTAACGTCAGTGCTTATTACTCCTCCTGATTTTTTATCAGATATTCTTGTCGCCATCCCATTGCTCTTTCTGTATGAATGTAGCATTTTTCTATCAAAAATAGTTTATCACCGAAAAGAAAATAATGCTGCTCTTGAAGTTTAAATTAAGATTGAACATGCTCCTTTCTAATAAGACAGAATTGGGGCTGTCCATAAAGTGGAAAAACATGACCTTCTGGACAGCCCCATTCAATTGAATTACAAGTCCCTGTTTTTTCTCATCGAACGGATTCATTCATTAAATAGCGTTGAGCCATCTACATGAATAAACTTATTTATATAAGTAGAATATAAATATTTGGTCAAAAAATATTCTTGATTTTCCTTTCCCCGAATGTCCCAAAGTTCCTCAACTTCAATCGTTCAGAGTCCTCCCGATGTGATTTTTTAAACTGGATTTTCTACATGGTTTCTGGATTAAAAACACAAAAATATTCATTTTTCCCTTGATGAAGCGGAAACTGAATATCATCAAGGTTAATTTCTCTGCCATGGCATACTTCTGCAAACTCTCTATAAAATGGTTTATAGTTATCCCTTTCAATACTAAGTGTGGCATCTAATCGATAGGAAACAGAATTACTATTCTTCATTTGTTCATCTAGTAGCGTTATTAATTCAGGAGGAGTTTTAGCATCTCTTCTTACGGTTAACATTGGACTATAATAATTAAATCTATCATCAAAGAAAATTCCTTGATGATTAGCTTGATTAGCCGAGCTTTGCACGTAACGATGGATATCCACTACAATTAAGAAAGGTTGTAGAAACCAGACTAAAACGTTTGTTAAAAAATGCTGGTATTGAAAGAAATATTACTCCTCACTCACTCAGACATACTCACACATCCCTTTTGATTGAGGCGGGTGTAGGAGTAAAGGAGATTCAGCAACGTTTGGGGCATACGAACATTAACACAACCATGAACATTTACGCTCATATGACAGCCAATATGGAAGAAAAGGCCTCCCACCAGTTCAGTAAACTGATGAAAGACCTTCTCTGATAGTTAGCTTTTGTGAAAAAGAATGAGCATTTTTGCTAACTATGAGCAAATATATGAGCGTTTAAACTTCTTTTACCTAAAAACCCCCATATATCAATGAATTATGATGTTTATTACATCATGCCGCCCATAAGCTCGCCACGTAAATCCTCGAAAATAGCTACAAAAAAACCATTAAAATCAACGTTTCAAAGAAAATCAGAAAATACCGCCAAATGATTTCATAATCTCTCATGACCAAATAAATGACCATGTGTGTGACTACAGATTTTAGAAAACATTAGATGAATTGTAAAAATTTATAAATAAACCTGTTAAGGATGATTTCAACAGTGAAGCTAATTAAAATGGCTTTTGTTGCGTTTAGTATATCACTATTTATATCAGGTTGTAACCACGATTACGGGGCTAAAACAGTTTCAATAAATGTTATCCAACAACTTATTGATGACCAAAAAAGTGGGTTCGTCATAATTTCAGAAAAGCGCCCTTTAATGGAATAACAAAAATAGAGGAACAGATACTCATATGAGCTTAATGATTTAAAATTATACTTCCTATTAAGACCGATCCCATACCTATTTTAGCCCCTCACCTCATCTTGAACAAAGTACCGTTTTTTAAGTAACCTCTTCACAATACCATCTATATATTAACATAAATATCCAGTTTCCTTTAAAGGTCTTATTCCATTAAATGGCCCTTTTCATGAAGAAAGACGCTTTCCTTATTTCAGAAAAGCGCCCGATAATGGAATAACTATAAAGCTAATGAAGCTTTTTTAAAAGCTGCGTTTACCTGCCCAAGCTCCTTGCATTTTACTGAGGAATACAATTTGCCCAATATGATATGCGTTGTGCATTGCTAAACTCTTCAGTTCAAGCACTAATGGATTGTCATCAGGAATCGGTCTATACAAATCTTCTAGATCTGATTTTGCTAGTATTTTTTCAAGTTCACGATGAACAGAAAAGTATTCTTGTTTTGTTTCCTTCCAATTTTGAAAGGTCTCAGTTGGTAATCGATATGTAGCGTCATTATTTTCTGCCTTTGGTTCATTTGCTGTTTCACCAAGAAAGCGTAACAGAATTCTCTTTTCAAAGAAAAGTAAATGACAAACTAATTCCCAAATGGAATGTGCCCCCTCAACTGGTTTCCAAATTGCCTGTTCCAAAGTAATATTCTCTAGTACTTTTTCAAGTGGTGGAAACCAGTCTTCTTTATCTAAGCAGCTTGCCCATTGTTGTAACAAAAGTGTCCTTACATCCATTTTCTATTCCCTCCAATCTTATCCCTTTTAATAGATAATCCCTTTGGTCAATATTCATTTGCGGCGTGTTGTTTTGGCATAACTTACAATTTCGAGATGAACCATCTGATTACCTCCCTTACTCCACAATCTGGCCCTATAATGAAAATAGGCGCTGTTCCTTGTTACAGAAAAGCGCCCGACTATTAAATTAGCTACTTCAATATCCACCGAACAATATTTTATGACCTTTTTGAATTATCTTCTAATTCTTTCTCAATTTCATCATCGCTTACCCTTTGTATTCCAACATCTTTGATATTTAGATGTTTTGAAATCTGTTTTAATTGATATTTAATTGTCGAAAGGCTAAATACGACATATAAGATAAATAATACAGCTACAATGCTCCAAAACATTGATTTCCCCCTCATAAACCTACTAATGGATAGATTTCTTTTCCTTCATCATGTTCCTTAAATGGCCCTTAAATCGAAATTTGCTTTATCCTTCTTCTTCAAGGATAGCGCCCGATTGCGGAAGAGCGTTATTAATAATTCGCATTAGTGCTATGTTGATAAGTCATATTTTTTCATCCTACTTTTTGTACTTCCCAAGGATGTCCAACAAAATTTTTACTATCTTCTATATCTAATTTTGCTTTTAAATAATGTGTATTTCCAAATTGGTCCTCACATTGAAAACTCCATATTATTGTTAAATTTTTCAAGGTATCAGGTATGTTGCTTCCAGATTCAACTTTAGAAGTTTTTGATCTCAGCTGATCATTATGAAATTCTATTATTGCGCTATCACCTGGTGAAAGTGAAGTTTCCTTACTTTGGGCTTTATGTGAAGTTGTTACAATAGCATTAGTTTCATCAAATACTTCAAATGAAATTGACTTTATCCCAGAGACAATAAAATCAGAAACATTTTTTAATTCTGCTCTCAAATTCATATAATTTCCGTTGCTGCTACTATTTTTCAATTCAAATTTTGGAGTGTTTTTCTTAATTTCATCTAGCTTTTCCTTCTCATATCTCTGTTCTGCCATTGCCATACTCTTTTTTTGTAATTCTAGCGTTAATTTATTTATTTCATCTGTTTTTTGATGCGACACATAATTTTGATATACTGTTATAATGCCTAAACTCACTGTACCTAAAAATGTCAATACAGCGCCATAATACCCTAGTATATTTGATATATCATACCCTACTTTAAAAAAGTCCCATGGCGTATTCAAATAATATATCCAATTAAGAAATAATGGCATTATTATGATAAAAAACAAAAATAAAAGTACTATAACTAATATGGTCAATTTCTTATGATTTCCCATCCACTCAAACACTTACTATCACCTTTGATATAATAATATTTAGCTATAACTGCTTAGGCCACAAAGTTTTTGTTGCATTCAATAAATTATACCATTTTCATGAAATAGATTAACTACTCTGTGTCAAAAATCTCATGTATTCCACAATCTGGCCCGATTACTGAAAAAGGCACAATTCCTCTTCAAGAATTGCGCCCTTTAATGGAATAGCTATAAGTTCTCAAACTTAAGATCACTTAATTCTTAATTAACTAACGTACCCGTTTGTTTAAGTACATTTATTCACAAACCTGTTTAAGCGAAAAGGTTTTGTCATTAACCCTATACTCTATATTTTTTTTACTATATTAAACTTATCCCAATTAAATAGAGGACAATGATATGTATAGGATAGAACAAATAAAAAAAGTATTTCATTCCAACTCCCTTTTTACCGTTATAAAGTAACATAATTGGTAATGCGAAAATCATTATCCATTGATATTTAGCGAAAGGGAAAAGGTAAAATGCAATTGCCCCAGGATTTCCACCCCATCTTTCAGTAGCAATATACAGGAATAAACAATAAGCAGAGTAACTTACACTAAGTTGTATCTTAGTTTTCGATAAATAAAAAAGCACTCCTAAAAGGATAATAGTTATTCCGCCCTCAACGAAAAATAAATTTCCAAATATGGAGCCATAAAAATAATGAGAAGCCCTTGTGTAAATAACTAATATTTCCGAAAAAAGTACACAGAAAATGGTACTAACGATTTGCCATAATAGAAAATAAACATAGTATTTTATTTTTTTATGTTCAATTAAAAAAAGAAGCCAAGCTAACAGGAAAAGTGTTGTAAAGAAGTTATTGGTAATTTCAACCCCTGTATGAGCATTGATACTATTAAAATATAAATTGATAAAGGACATTAAAAATCCCGCGACATACAAACGGAATAAGTATTTCTTATGATTCGATGTATGTTTAAATCCGATAGCAACTCCAAAAATGAAAATCGGTGCAGCGATTCGTCCTAACCACCTTAGTAACTCGGGGGTATTTGGAATAAATAAACCAATGTGGTCAAGTACCATTAAAATTAAGGCGATAATTTTTAGCATAGTAGTAGTCAATTTAGGAACTTCCTCTCTTTAAAATGAGGACATAAGAAAAAGGCGATTCTATTTTTTTGACTACTTAAAGTAATCATCGACTAACATCCTCGTGTTTCTCTTTAAGAGTTTTTATCAGTTCTTCAAAATTATCATTAAATCTGTTTAATTCGTAATCATTATTATTTTTTGCGGTGTTATCACCTAAATATCTTATAGCACTTGAAATATTTGAAGCAGCAATTAATATGCATATACTTAAAATTACTATTGCACCAGTTAAAGATAATCTTATTTTTTTATCGTTCAATTCTATTCCCCCCTTAATACAGACTACCACATATTTCCTAATGATTGTTGAACTATTCTGCACCGTTAGCACAACAAGAAAAAAGATGCTGCCGCTGCAACACCTTGTTTAACTCTTGCACCTGTTACTTGAATAACAGCAATTCTTTATATCATTAAGTCCGTTATTAATCACTAATATTTTTGTCTTTATTTTTAGCATAAATAATCCAATTAAGTATGACTAACCCCAAAATTATTAGAAACATATATGAAGAAATAATATCTCCGCCTAAACCTAATTCATCAGCTATGTATCCTAGGATAATAAGATTAATACCAGAAGCAATTATAGAAGTTACCGCAAGAATAGCCAGTGTAAATCCATTAACAATGTTTCGTTTTCTTTGTACCAATAAAATAATGGCCACAACAATTAAACTAATTATAAAAGTGATAAAAACTAACCTTGACCAATCGTATATATCTAACCCTTCCATATTCATCCTCCAAAGCTTTCGACTCTATCTTATATTACCATAAAAACCCATAATGTTTATTTAACTATTCTGCTCGTTAGTTTAAGTATAAACCTTCACAATCTCTACTAAGCTCTAACATACATATCCAAATTTCTTTTAAGTGTTATTCAATTAAATGGCCCGTTTGTTGAAGAAACAAATGCTATTTATTGTGTTTTTGTGGTGAAAACTTTGATGTTGTAGTAGTAAATGAGGTCATATAAGAGGGCTAATAAATAAAAAGTACACCACTAATAAAGTGATGTACTAATTTTATATTATGTGTGACATTAAAGATAAGTAAGTATTTTCATAATAAAAACATACATTCACTTATCTTTAATACTACAAAGTAAGAAGGGCTATTCTTTTATTAGAAAAGATGATGTCTACTGCTCATTCATTCGTGATATTCAATTAGATATGAAGTAATTTATTTATTCATTTTACTGTTACAAGGGTTCTAAACCCGCTCAATATAACTCCACCCTTCATTCACCAGTAATCTCTCGTGAGCTCCAACAGATAAACTTGCTATAAGCTCATCCTTATCGTTTAAAACACTTAATTTAATCAGCATTGATTCAATATCTTTGAATTGTATTTTCTTGGCATTTGTTAACCTGACGCGGTTTACAAAGAGTTCAGAATCCGATAATGAAACCTCAACCATATTTGTCAAATTCTCAAAAGTAATCTCTTTCATCTTTGCCTACCTTTCTTATCGTGCGGAAATCTTATATGTATTTTATTAATTATAATTTGTTACTCACTTTCGTAAATTATCCATTTTAGAAGAAGAATCTCCCTTAACAAAAGTGGCATTTGACCCTTCCGATTATAACACTTTTCTAATAGTACTCAATTAAGTACAATCTAACAGTAATATCCTTGTAAATACCCTAATTAGACGTTTGCCAAACACCAAAAATAAAACAGTCCTGGTATGGAGGGCTGTCATAGATAACGCAAATTTAGAAATTGTGCTTTCTAAGAGCTTCTTCGTATAATTAGTGACTTTGAAAATATAGGAGACGCAAAAACTAGTTTATGGTAAACACCACTACATCCATATTTAACTGCCTTCACCATCCAAACCAATGCGAACATACATATTAATCAAACGTTTGATTAAAGCCCTTAAGACCATGTGGCTCAACCATTTCAGCCTTTTCAATCAAACGTTTGATTAACTATTTTCCCCGCCTCGAGACAAATCTTCCACCCCCCTGTCCTTTCCCACCCTAACCACCTATATAGCAAGTAAAGGGTGGTGCATTTAAATGAATTTAAAATCAGGCAATATCAAAGAGTTTGCGTCTTTTTCGCGGTTTAAGAGTCTTCCGGAGTTTAATACGCATATTGAAATGTGGATGGCGGTTCATAAGGACAAGTTCACGAAAAGCGAATTGGTTGGACTTAAGCGACTGATCCGCTTTGCCGCAAAATTCCCAGGTGTGTGCAATGCAAAAATCGGCACGATGTTAAAAGCTATTCATGAGGAATACAACGGAAACGGCATTTCCCGCTCCACATTTAAAAGAATGCTTGCCAAGGTAGCAGAGCTTGGCATGATGACGGTCTATGAAACGGAAAGGAAAAATGGTTCTCAATCGAGCAATCTGTACGTATTTAATCGTTTCCCTAAGAGTGAACTACCTAAAGAGGAAAAAATGGACCACCATAATAAAACTAGCAATCTTTCTAAAACTAATATTAAAAATAAAAATAAACGTATCGTAAACGAATCGCTAGACGATACGTATACAAGTGATCGTATTCCTAGTGAATTCATTCAAGTCGTGAAGTGCTTTTTTCCTCATGCTAAAAAGATAGAAGAATTTTGGAGAATGGCAACAATTGCTGCCTATCGCCATAATTGTGAGAATGATTTAGGCCAGCTAACGACACTTGCTATCCATTCATTTAAGCAGCTGATTCGCAAAATGAAGACAAGTGTTAGAGTTGCTAAACCAACCGCTTATTTCTATGGAATCTTACATAAAAAGTTACAGGAGCTCTATTTTGAAGAGCTATTTGACATGGGCTTTTCTACAGAAGGAAAAAGCTCAAGGCATTCGTCCCATGCATCGACTTTTCTTAAGCTGTTCGAAACAACGAACCTGTCCCAAAACAGTGTCCTTACACAATGGAAAAATTAACGGTTTGTCCACGGCGGGTGTCTGACACCTTGTTGACAGACACCATGTTGACACCTTTTGATTGATAATTGTCTTAACTTGCTGTTTTTGGGGTCGATGTTCCTTTTTGATGCGTATTTTTAATGTTTGAGGGTGTTTTTTCGCTCCAAATTGGATTTTTGGCTGTTCGATGGAACATTTGCTTTCCTCTATGGTGAAGGTACCCGGGAATACATGGTAAAGCGCGCTTTCCGAAGGGGAACCCTAGGATGGAAAGCTTTGAGCAAGTATCGAGTCAATACACGCCAATGATTCACAAGATTATTTCGTCGTTGAACATTTATACGAACAAGGATGAGTTCTTCCAGATCGGTCTAATTGGTTTATGGGAGGCTCATCAACGGTTTGATCCGGAAAAAGGGAATTTCATGAATTACGCTTATACGTTTATCAAAGGAAGACTGCTTACAGAGATGAACCAATCGAATCGGCATACAGACAGGGCCGTCATCGTCAAAGAGGAATTTTGGGAATATATTGAGGATGAGCTCAGCTTCTGCCCATTGGAGGAGGATATTTTGCTTGCCTATTGCCAGGCGGGCGGCTTGACAGAGCAGCAGACAAAGTGGGTTCTCTATACCTTTCTCAAGAGCTTCACTGTTAAAGAAATCGCTGCTATGGAACAAGTATCTTTATCGGCTGTGAAAAACTGGCGGGCCGCCGCAAAGAAAAAGTTTAAAAAAGCTAGGGAAGAAAATCAGATTTTTTAAGTTTTAATGGGAATCAAGAGAAGTTTTCTCTTGATTCCTACGAAAAAATAAAAGATTCATAAATTTTTCACAATTTGATTTCACAATTACCCTTTACTATCTAATTATTCTGAAAACCTTATAGAATAAGGATTTTTTGATCATTTACCTTGATCAATACGACTGGATTCTACAAAATATCATGACCCTTTTGAATATTCCTTTACAAAAAGAAATATTCAAGGACCTTTTAACCACTAAAAATGGTATCCTAATATTATATATAGTTCGAAAGGAGGATATTAGAGAAAAGTGCAATCCAGTACAAATCAGATTAAAGATAAGATACCGAATAATTAAAGCTGCGTACATAGAAAAACCTAGTTTTCGAATGTCAGCTCAATTCAAAACTAACAGTGTGTTAGAAAGCAACACCCAAACCCACGATTAATCACCCTCAGCGTTCTTAAAACAGCGTTTGACATGACATTTTATTGAGTGAAAGAAATTGAGAATGATGTGCACCGAGCACGGATGGGTAAAAAGAAATCCGAGTAAGCCAATTGTTCATTAGAATAATTTACATAAAGGAGCCGATTTACTTGTTTATGCGAAGTCAATATACCATTAACAAAGATTTCAAGTACATGAAAGGATATCGTGATCGACACGGGAAGTTATGCACCCTCGTTAAGGAAACGGAAAAGACATTTATGGTCGACAAATCACCTCTTGAAATAATCGACGATAGTATAGTGAGAATTGGGTATAATTTAAAAGGCGCCATGGAAACTTCGAAAAGGCTACTGGGCAATATCTATCATCACCCTGTTTTGGTCTGTCCAATTCAGAGAATTGTCTTGTTTCCTACTCAATCAGCTAAACATGAAGAATGCATCTGGTTTAACCCCAACCACATCAAGAGAACCACAAGCCACAAACGCCAAACATTTATCACGTTCAGTAACGGTAAAACCAAAATCATCCGAGCGAAGCTTTGCTCCTTCAACAGCAAATTGCAGATAGCGGAACAGCTAGAAAATATGACAAGAGAAAATAGGGTTTCATAATCTAAACGATGCGAATCACCAGCGTGAGTAATTACGCGTTTACATAGCTAGTTTTTATTATTTTTGGGAGTGCACTGTCACTCCCAAAGTAAACTTTTGTGCTTAGTACGGGGGCCAGACACCAATTAACTTAAGGGTTTATTCATATTCAATCAAACGTTTGATTAATAAAAACACTTGAGAAGGCCAAATGTCAGCTACCAGTAGGTAAGGGTATGAGAATAGCTGATACATAAAAAAGCCCCCTGCAAAGGCTATTAAGCTACTGCAGAGAGCTAGTGAGTTAATCGTTCTATCTACTTATACATGAGAAGAAAGAGTCTTTTCCTTTTCTCTTTTTTTCTCTTTTTCTTTTAAAACATAGCTTAGTAAATCCAATGAGATACGGGCAGCTACTTGTCCAGTCATACCAGTAGGATCATAAGGTGGTGCAACTTCAACTAAATCAAACCCGATTACTTCGCCTCTTTTCGCAATTCCTTGCAACAACTCATTCACTTCATCATAAAGTAGGCCACCAGGAGATGGTGTTCCCGTTCCAGGCGCGATGGAAGGATCGATACCATCAATGTCAATGGTTACATAATATTTTTCACCTGCTGGAATTTGCTCCAGCACTTGCTCCAAGCCCATTTTTCTCATTTGGCGTGGAGATAAAATGACACTTCCATATTCTCTTGCAGCATCAACATCTTCTTTTTTACTGCTGCTAATACCACGAATCCCAAACTGGAATATTCTCTGTACATGATCCAACTCAGACAAACGGCGAATACAGTTTCCGTGGCCATAACGCATACCTGAACGGTGATCAGCCCAGTCTAAATGGGCATCTATTTGAATGACATGGAATGGTCCTAATTCCTCCAATCCTTTTCCAACTGCAGCTGTGATGGAATGATCCCCTCCTAATACGACTGGCATGGCACCTTTAGAAACAATCTTTCGAATCGCCTCTTCGGTGTTTTCATGACATTGCATAAGATCCCCATGAACCATATCGACATCGCCACAATCCACAACTTTCCAATCTGGGCCAAGATACATGATATCGTTTTCAATATCATAGGCACCATCAAGACCGAAGCTGTACAATGTAGAACCTTCACGAATTCCTCTTGGACCCATTCTTGCTCCAGACTTCCATTGTGTACCCATATCATTAGGTACTCCGATTACTGCTACATCCGCATCCAATTGATCAAGATCAGGGCATACTGGATATTTTCCAAAAGTAGAGATTCCTGTAAAAGGCAAGTTCAAAATTTGTTTTTCATCATGTTTTACCATCATTTTTTCCTCCTTATAATCTCAAATTCTACAAAATTATTAATGCAAGTTTTGTACCAACTAATTAGTTATTTTTAAAAAAGTTTAAGAAAAGATTAAATATTCGCTTCTACATGGCACCGCCCTGCCGAATTCTGAAATATCAAACTATTAAAGAGTTAATCTTGCTGGACAACAAGTTTTTTATTTACTTGGATCGCTTGTACGGACTTTTCCTTCCCTTCATCCGGTTGAATGGTTTTCGATACGAAAATCATTGCTGGAATGGCAAAAACTAAATGGAATAAAATCCCGATTGATGCGGCAACGTGGATACTGCCTACAGCTTCCAGTACACCGTACACTGCTGTCGTAATGGCGATTCCAAAAGAGAATCCAAGCGAACTTGCCATCTTATAAATTCCGGAAGCTGCACCCACTCTGGCCTCAGGAATATTCATGACCGCTATATCTATCGAAGGCGTTGCGTACATTCCAAGGCCAATCCCAGAAATTAAAAAGCCTGCAAATACAACAATGATATAAATTAAATCCGGTAAAAATGTCATAGCTGTCATACTCATGCCTAACGAGGCAAGGAAAGTTGCTATAAGCATTGGCCTTCTTGCACCCATTTTTTGAAGCATTTTCTCTCCAACTCGAATCATCACAACTACTGCTATGACGTTTCCGATCGTAAGTAATCCTGTTTGAAAAGAGGTAAATCCCCGTGCCAATTGAATATACGTATTGGCGACAACGACAGTGGCTGCAATTCCATTTTGCAAGAAGTTTGATACAACAGCTCCCGTGTATGCTTTTGTTTTAAAGAGGGAAAATTCAATAAATTGATGCTTCTTTTTTCGTTCAACTGCAAAGAAAATGCCGATTGTTGCTAATGCACCACCAATGAGGCCGAGTGTTAACGGACTTGTCCATCCAAAGTCTTGACCGCGTGTCACAATCATATTGAACATCAACATCATGATGATAAAGAGAAAAAAACCGGTGAAATCAAATTTCTCTTTACTTTGCTCATCTGCTTTGCTCTCTTGAATATTCTTTAGTAAAAACATCGACAATAGAGCAATGCCAATGGAAACGACAAAAATCCATCTCCATCCCATATATGTAGCAATGGCACCACCGACTAATGCGGTTGATCCACCACCACCCCATGATCCGAAGGACCAATAACTAAGAGCCCGCTGTCTGTCTTTACCTTCAAAGGCTGACTTAACAAGTGCAATGGTTGCTGGCATAATACAAGCAGCTGAAATCCCTTGAATCGCACGGCCGATAATTAATAATGTGGCGCTTTGTGAAAAAATAATCAACAAACAGCCGACAATACTCAAAGTCAACCCAATATAAGTTAACTTCTTACGTCCTGCCCGATCAGAAAGTCCGCCAGCCGCAACAATAAAGAGGCCAGAAAATAATGAAGATAAACTTGTGGAAATATTTAACATCCCCAACGAAACCCCTAAATCTTTTTGAATTGCTGGGATAATATTAATCATGGATTGTGCAAACAGCCAAAATGTAAGGACAGCAAGAACGATGCCGACAATAAATATATTAGTGCTTTGATTTTTTCCCTCCATCATATCCCTCCATTATAGAAATCTAGTTTGTAGAGTTTATAGAAAATCAAAACGAAGTGCACAGCAACCTATTAAAACGCTTTCATTTTTTGATTAGATTTCCATTTTCCCTTCATTAACCAAGTACCTTTCTTGCGAAAACATCTTCTAACTTGTTTGTTTTATTCGTCCATCATTATGTCCAATGCCTTCATTATGACTTCCGCTGTTTTTGATTTATTTCAATTTCATTT
This sequence comes from Cytobacillus depressus, assembly GCF_008923245.1. GTDB lineage: Bacteria > Bacillota > Bacilli > Bacillales > Cytobacillaceae > Cytobacillus > Cytobacillus depressus. Next base: position 108,509 of record NZ_WBOS01000003.1, on the reverse strand, counting down.
ACATTCGTTCATCCCACCTTTTTGTTCTTCGAAATTTCACTTTATTTACTTGCAAGGATCATGCCAGCTAAAAATCTAAGAAAAATAGGTTTTGTTAGTCAAAATTGACTATATCCTATCAACATATTTTTGTATTTTTCGGTTTGCGGTTGATTGACTAATGCCCAATTTTTTACTCAATTTAGTGCTGCTGGGATATTTCTTGAACATCTTTACAATAAACTCTTTTTCTACGCTATCTAAGTATTCATTCAAAGTCATATCTTGCTTATTCTTCTTGGATGACTCTCCGTATGTTATATCCTCAACGATCTCAAGGTCAATTTCTTTTGTTCCTGTCGTTACAATTAATTTCTCAATAAAGTTTCGTAATTCCCTGACGTTTCCCGGCCACTCCTGCTGGCTGAGCCAGGCAATCATCCCCGGAGTAAAATGCTTATCCATTCCGTACTTTGTATTGAATTCTTCCGTCATTTCATAAATTAATGGTATCAGTTCCTCCTTGCGCTCTCTTAGAGGCGGAATCGTCAATTTAATTACGTTAATGCGATAATACAGATCCTCTCTAAATTTTTGTTTATGGATCATTTCTTCCAAGTTTTTATTGGTTGCACAAATAATTCTGCATTTCATCTCAATTCTTTTACTTCCACCGACTCTCATGAATAAATGGTTTTGTAAAACGGATAATAATTTCACTTGAAGATTCATTGGCAGTTCACCGATTTCATCCAGAAAGAGAGTTCCTCCCCCGGCACTTTCAAAATATCCTTTCTTTCCGCCCTTTCTTGCCCCCGTAAAAGCTCCATCCTCATAACCAAACAATTCAGATTCAATCAGGGATTCAGGTATGGCGCCGCAGTTTATTTCAATGAATGGTTCACTTTTTCTTGGTGAAATTTGGTGAATCATATGTGCCAGATGATTTTTTCCAACTCCTGACTCTCCATCCAAAAGTATAGTAATCCCTAAACTTGCAACTTTTGACACCATGTCAAGCAGCTTTTCTGTTGTTTTACTTTTTAGGAAAAAGGGTTGGGTTGCTTGTTTTTTCAACTCTGCTATTTCTTCCTGGTATGCTTGTATGGCTATTGCCACCTGTTCATTTTCCTTTTTAAGATATTCAAATTCTGTAATATCTCTGGAAAAACTGACTGCTCCGATCATTTTATTTGTCTCGTCAACTATTGGATATCCCGATATAATCAGCTTTCTTTTATTCTTTGTTTCTTGAATAAGGGTTTCATTCTTTTTATTTTTTAACACATTTACAATAACAGACGGGGAAAAAACACCTTCTTTTTCTAACTTAAAGACATTCTGACGAATCATTTTCTCGTGTGGAATTCCAAATAATTTTTCAGTAGATTGTCTAGCATATACAACGTTTCCCATGTCGTCGGTAATAAAGATTTCATCGAAAGAATGTTCTAATATTTGATTTAAAATTTTGTAAGCGTGTTCATTCAAATTCATGCCCAAACCCCCTAATCATATTTGATTATATATTAATCAAATATGATTAATCTTTCAAATATTTAGTTAAATCATCGTGATTATGCATTGAATAGATTATTGCTCTTTTTGAATGAAGTAAAAGGCAAGGAAAAGAAATCTGTATTAACAATACTGTCGTATATATTTATAGAAAAACCTTCAATTAATATAGGAAGAAATATTGCAACTATAATGTATAGTAGTATCGATAAAGGAAACCTAAAGCATAAAACTATTAATTGAAGTATAGTAGGACGATAATGTGCAACAAAGATAACACCTAATGAGGTGTATTTTCTATGTCTAAGTTCTCTATAAAATAGGTTACGACATAAGATACGTTATTTTTTGTGTCGAATAATACTAAAACATTCCTTTTTATTACCGAAATACTATAAGAGGAGATGTATTATGAAAAAGTATATTTTGAAGTACATTGTTTCTTTTTTGTTAGCTATTCTTATCGTGGGCTTTGCAATAATTGCTTATCTTATTACTAAAAATCTAATAGCTGCTATTGGAACTGCTACCTTTTTCTACACAATAAGCAAGCCAATACAAGAAGATTTAGAAAAATTGACACAACCAAAAATGAAATTAAGAGTTGTAGCGATTTATGAAGACAAGGAAGCTCTGTTTGCTGAAAAAATTAATGAAAAAATAGATGAACTGATAAAAGAAGGTAAATCCATTGAAGTAATCAATGTTTTATCAACAAAACGAGCTGTTATTCAATATAAAGAGAAAAAATAAAAATTGGAAGATTAGTAGTAGTATTTACTAATTAATTGTAAAGTAAGGCATCCTTACAGGGTGTCTTTTGTGCGTTTTGGGACGTTACTGTGCAGTAAGTAGTCTTATATTTGGATGATATTTTCATGTGGAAATTTAGCATTTTAAAAAATTATAATTATTTTAGAATGATAGTAATTTTAAAATATTAGGAGTAAGCTACTGATGACAATTATTAGCCAACATTTTAAAACATTACTTAGTCGGATAAATCAATTTATGATATACAGCCAAGGAAATATTTGGTTTAGAGGTCATAGCAATATTGGAGTAGATGGTGATCATGTAGACTATAAATTAGAATCTACTCTTTTTAGACTTTATAACGACTTAGAGTATATTAATAGGTTAGAAAATAATTATATATATGAATTTATGACAAAGGGATATAGTATTCATAAATCTAAAAATGAGTGGGATTTGTTATATACAATGCAACATCATGGTGTGCCTACGAGATTGTTGGATTGGACAACTTCACTTTCAACTGCATTGTATTTCGCATCTCGCGAATGGAATCCAGACAAGAATACTCCCTGTATTTGGTTGCTGAATCCAGCAAAATTAAATAAGGCCTTAATTGGAGATAATCATCTAGTCTTACCGACTGGTGATTATTTTAAATATATAAATAAAAATGGATTGTCTTCTAGAGCTATTGCTCCAATTTACAATTCAAAACGGTTAATAGCTCAACAGGGGCAGTTTACTCTTCAAGGAAACATTTTGGAAGGCTTAAAAGAGGAGCTCTCTAAAACGGTAGAATATCATGACGATATCCTTACTAAATTAGATTTAAGTGCTGATATTTTTAATGACGTTATATCGTACTTACACATGAATGGTGTTAATGACTTTACAATTTTTCCCGATTTAGATGGATTGGCTAGAGTTATAAAAAAGAGAAAAAGCATTTTCGATTAAGGGCTACTTCCAGGGCTCTTTTTTTGTTTGAAAGAAGGTGATTAAATTGTACCCAAAGGTATTGGACATAAATAATCAATTAGTGGCTGTACTTGATACAGCATATAAAATCGGCTACACCAAAATAAAGAACAACTTGTGGACTTGTCAATTTACGATGGTGCTAAAGGATAAAAAGAATGTATACATCAAACCAAAGTATTTTATTGAACTATACGATCATGACAGGTACATTGGGAAGTTTATTGTTAATCCAAAAAGAACCATTAAAAACGAATCAACAAATGAGATCACTTTCCAATGTGAGCACGTCTTGAGCCTTTTACACTCAGATGTGTTTTTTCGTTATCATCAGTTTTCTAATTTTATAACAAAAGATTTTAGAAGGATTAATGCCATTGCACTATGTGTACTTGAGCTAATTAGTATTGCAGAAAACGGAGTAAAAATAGGAGCGGCAATTCCTAGGTTTATCGTCAACATATTATCAAGTGCTAAGGATAAAACAAAGGAAGGATGATAAGAAATGATTAAAATTTTTATCGATCCAGGGCACGGTGGAACGGTTCCAGGAGCGGTCGGTAATGGCTTGCTTGAAAAAATGTTAACCTTAACAATCTCGCAACGCATTCGTGATATGCTGAACCAATATGAAAATGTACTTGTCAAATTAAGCCGAGAAGACGATCGAACATTATCCTCAAACAACGTACCGATATGGCTAATGCATGGGGAGCTGACTTTTTATTATCTGTCCACATTAATGCTACACCGGGCGGTTATGGTTATGAAGATTTTATTTATCCCGGCTTAGGTGGAGCAACTGCGGCATTCCAAAATGCCATTCATGAAGAGATTATGAAACAAGTAGATTTTTCCGATCGTGGAAAGAAGCAGGCAAACTTTCACATGCTTCGTGAATCAAATATGCCAGCATTACTCACAGAGAATGGGTTTATAGATCATGCTGGGGATGCAGCTAAACTAAAGCAAGCCACATTTATTGACAGAATTGCACAGGGGCATGTAAACGGTCTTGTTAATGTATTTGGATTAAAAAAGAAGGAAGAGGTAAAAGTGGCAACAGCCTCAAAAGATCAAACAGTAAGTGAATGGGCAAAAGATGCTCATAAATTTATTATCGATAATAAATTATCGGATGGAACTAGACCAAAGGATGCTGTTACACGTGAAGAACTGTGGGTAATGATGCAACGGCTATATAATTTGTTGAAAAAACAAATTATAAAAAGCCCCTACTCATTGAGTAGGGGCTTAAAAGTAACATATTGATGTAGCTTTTCAAGTTTGCATATACCTCTAATATTTGACTTATCATAGGTGTAATGCGCATAACCATCTATAATAGATAAAGTATCAACGGATATCCCATGAAAGATTCCAGTTAGTTTTGTCTTCTTTGTTTTAATCAAGAGAAAATGTAACTGTTCCTCGTTTTTAACATTTTTTAAATGTTCGTTTAGTGTTCTATAATCCATCTGCAATCCCTCCTACCTATTCATTAGTTGTTTGGGTAAAAAGTCCTTGTGACAGATTTATGACTTAAATCTTTTTTATAATAAATCAGCAAAGCACGAAGATTGCGTCTGTTTTAACCCATTCCACATCAAGAGAACGTCAAGCCTCAACCGTAAAACATCCATCATGTACAGTAACGGGAAAAACAAAATCATCCCAGCAAAGCTATCCTCCTTCAACGACAAATTGAAGCAAGCCGAACAGTTAGAAGAAATGACAGGAGATACGTGCTTCATGATCTTGAACAATCCAAACGACACGATATTCAGCAGCAAGCATCAATACACGTTTATAGAAAATTTTGAGATGGCCTTATGTATCTAACCAAAAGGCATCTGAAAGTCTAAAAAAATTAATCAAACAATTGATTAGTTCCTGACCACCAAGCACAAAAAACACCGCAAAAGGCGAACGTTTATATTAATCAATCGTTTGATTAAATCCCCTTTAAGCCAAGCAGGGCAAGCATTTCAGCCTTTTCAATCAAACGTTTGTTTAAAATAGAAGCACTTTATCACGACTACTCATCCAATGTGAACAAACAGATCAATCAATCGTTTGATTAATGCCACCCAGAGTCACATAGGACAACGATTTGATATCATTATCGAGCATGATAATGCTGTATCTAAATCCTTTAAACAATTAAAACTGTGACACCTTATCCTAGTGAGGTCTTGCATCAGTTTTCAAATGCATTAACCTCTACTGAATCATTTACATAGACAACGTGCTATTGGCGAATTATTTTAACGCCTAATTTCTTACGAAGACGACATTGCTTTTTATACTCTTTACTCGCTCCATTATTCCCCATAATGGTCAAAGATGTCGCAAATTCATTCTTATTGATGGATTGGTATAAATTGTTAATTTTCCACTTAACATAATTTGCAAAGTAAAAAGTAAGAACTAATCTATCACACTGAAAGTTTCTATTTGCTACAAACCAATCAACCAAACGTTCAACATGAATTGCATCTGCCATAATGAACGCTCCATTAAGATATTGGGCTGAATCAATAATTGTATCAACTGTTTTGGTTGCTGACATAACACAACTTGCGCCTAAATGGTCATAGTGCTCTTTCCCTTTATACTGAATAGCAAATTTTTTTATCATCGCAATGGCTTCATCTGTATAGGTTTGAATCTTTAGTAAATCTTCTGGTGTAAGCTTAGTTACTTCATCCATTTCTGATCACCACCCTTTCCTTTTTTTATCAAAAATAAATTGGATTGAGTATATTAGGGGTTCTAATATTCAGAAAATAAATTCCGTTGTTATTCTATCAATTTAATTAAAACGGGGAGTTTATTCCTATTGTCGCGAACTTATCACTCTATCAATTCAAATCTGAAGCAATAGGTCTTCATTGTTTATTACCTCTCCCCTAAATTACGCAGGTCAAGCATTTGATTTATTAATGAAGGATTTATTAAGTTGAATCTAAATCCTTTAGTCAATTAAATCTGTAAAAGTTCAGCCTAATGGGGGACAGTCACCTGACTTCAGCACATACTAATTTATCCACCACCAACAATGAAAATATGTTTTTTCTTTTAATCTCCCAAAAGTTTTTGCTTTAGTACGTTAAAACTTTATCGATTGTGGGGACGGGCCCTAGGGTTTCTGGGCGTGACTAGGCACCGATCCATAAAAAGAATAGCTCGTAGACACTCCACATAACCTTTCTCATAAAGTATTGATATGTTTTTATTTTTCTGGATGGTGACCAGCGCTCAGTTATTGAATCCTTATATATAATTCTCAAATCATCACTTTACTCTCATATCCCATCGGATTCTTCTCCTGCCATCTCCAAGAATCCTGGCACATTACTTCAATCCCTCTTTCAGCAACCCATCCTAGTTTATCTTTTGCTTTTGATGGGTCCGCATAACAGATAGCTATGTCTCCTGTTCTTCTATCAACAATTCGATAGGGCACTTTCTTACCCGTAACTTTCTCAAAGGCTGCAACTATTTCTAATACACTATAACCTGTACCGGTTCCCAAATTATAAGCCATTATACCATTAGAAAACATTACTTTCTCTAAAGCTTTTAAATGGCCTAATGCTAAATCTACTACATGAATATAATCTCTTACGCCTGTCCCATCTATTGTAGGATAGTCATTTCCAAACACTTGTAATTCATTTAATTTCCCTACCGCTACTTGAGTGATATAAGGCATTAAATTGTTAGGAATACCGTTTGGATCCTCACCAATCCTTCCACTCTCGTGTGCGCCTATTGGATTGAAATATCTTAATAAAGCGATACTCCAATCATTATCCGCTACATATAAATTTCTTAAAATTTCTTCGATCATTAGTTTCGTATGACCATATGGATTTGTTGCACTAAGCGGGAAATTTTCTTTAATAGGAACCTGATCTGGTACCCCATATACAGTTGCTGATGAACTAAACACCAGGTTTTTCACCCCATATTTCTTCATCACATCACATAAAATCAATGTCCCTGTGAGATTATTATGATAGTAATGTAGTGGAATTGATACAGATTCTCCAACTGCTTTTAATCCCGCAAAATGAATAACAGCCTCAATATGATTATTCAAAAACACCTGTTCTACATTATTTCTATTAAGTAAATCTACTTCGTAAAACTTAAAATCTTTACTTGATATCTCTTTTATCCTTTGTAATGACTCGGGTTTACTATTTGAAAAATTGTCAAGTAAAATAACTTCATAACCAGCGTTCAGCAATTCTACGCTTGTATGACTACCAATATAACCAGCACCGCCTGTTATTAATATTGCCATTTAAGTGAAGCACACCTTTCATTTACTATTTATCTTTCTCTCTTGCAATAACCCAGAGGAAAAGGTATAAAAATAATAAAAAGGTTTAGCTATTTATAAATAGCTAAACCTTTTTATTAACCCGAACTTTAATATTTAATCTGTGAAATTTTGTTCCGACTATTAATATTATTTTAATTCACAGTGTATATTTAGAAATATCCCATCTATCTCTTATACTTCCATTAAATTGGATGGTATACCAAGCACCCACATTTTTGTGAGGGACCAGTACTTTAACACAGTAAAGCTGGACACTTTGGCTGAGCAGGCGCCCCTAACCCCAGATTTCCCACTATATCCTCCTAATAATTATTTCTATTCGTTAACCCAATAATAAAAAATAGAAGACCTCCAAATTGAATAAGAGATAAATATATCCACAATCATGTACTTGTACTACCAATCTACAGATACCGAAAAAACTCAAGTAGTAACAGGCACTTTAACCGAGTTAGTTGAAATTCCTTCTTGAATTACAAATTTGTATCAGTTATACCATACTAATCAATTAATATTTCATTGTAAATTTCTATATACTCATTTAAAACATTTTTTATTAAATATGGCTGAACTCTCTTAAATGCAGAGTTCCCCATTTTTTTTCGTAAAGATTGGTCTTTTAGTAAATCTACAAATGCATTAATCAGACCATTATCATCTTCAAGTTCAATGACGTATCCGTTACTGTTATGTGTTATTAGATCTCTAAGGCCTCTGGTATCTGTTACAACACAAGGGAGTTTATTCTCCATTGCTTCCATAATGCTTTTTGGTAGTCCCTCTCGACGTGATAATAGGCTGACTATATCGGAAATCCTCAAAATTTTATTTACATCTTTACGATACCCTAATAAATATATATCCCTTAGATCGTCTCTTATAATCATATTTTCAATTTCAGAACGCAAATTGCCATCACCTATTAATAACAGTACTGCTTCTGGAATTTGTTCTTTTATCTTTGTCCAATTCCTTATTAAAAACCTATGATTCTTATTATTATTGATTTCTGCTATATATGATATGACGACTGAATCATTGTTAAGGCCTAAAGTGTGTTTAAAGTTTTTTTTATCATCCTCGTTTAGAATTAGGTTATCTTCTTCTACACCGACTCCATGGACATATTTAACCGATCCTTCATTATATCCCATTTTTAATGCCCTATAATAATCTTCGTAGTTAATCGTTATTACTCTGTCCGTCCAATATTTAGCTATATATTCTAAGGGAAAATAAATTAACCAATTTATTAATGGAGCACCTTTGTAAAAATGAAATCCATGAGCAGTATATATTAAAGGAATCTTTTCCGAGAAAAAATTAGCTAATCTCGTAATAAATGCAGCATTAGGAGTATGCACATGTATCATTGAGAAATCATGGCTTTTTAACAATTTGATTATTTGACTAAGTCCTTCTATTGTTTTAATAGTAAATGGAGAACGAGGTAAATCTATATCTATACATTTGGCCCCTTCTTCTTCTAATTCAGTTTTTGCAGTATTTACTCTTTTACTATGGTTACTCGCAATCCAAACCTCATATCCTATACTTTGAAGAAATTTAATATAGGGAACATGGAATGCTGTAAAATGGCTGTATACTGAAGCAACTAATAATACTTTTTTTTTGCTCTCTATTATTATCTTATTCATAATTGTTCCCCTTTTCTAATACTAAAGAATAAAAATGTGCCCTCTTTTCATTGAGTACTTTTTCTGAATAATTTAGAGCTGTTGAATAATTTTCACGCGAATAATTATTCATTTTATTATTGTCAGTAATCAATTCAATAATCTTATCTGCCAACGAATTAGGATTCCTTGGTTCAACTAAACAGTTTGTGTTTAATACCTCTGGTATACCTCCAACATTTGTTGCTATACAAGGTAAAGAAACAGCCATCGCTTCAATTAAAACACGTGGCATACCCTCTACATAGGACGGCAAAATAAATAGGTCGTAATTGTTTAATTCTTTTTGCAGTTTTTCACTACCCGGTATCATCCCTAAAAATATTACATCCTTTTCTAGCGATAACTCTTTAACTTTAGATTCAAATACTTGCCTATATTGCCCATCTCCAGCAAAATATAATTTCACATTATATCCTTTTTCTTTTAAGATATTAATTGACTCAATTTGAGTTAAATGTCCCTTATAAAAAGTGTCCATTGATCCAGCATTAATAATTTTTACAGGCTTATATTTATTAAATTGATATTTCGTTTCTTTATAGTCATTTAAAAGGGAAGTATTTAATACTACATCAGAAATTGAAAAACTTAGTTTATTTGGATTTGGCGGGTACCTTTTTTGTAAGGTATAATTCGTTACATATGAAGTAGCTTCTGCATTATAGCATTGACGCTTTAGTCTAATAAAAGAGAGAACTCTAGCAAAGGGCCTAACAATACTTTTCACATTACCTTTTCTTAGGGATTCCCATGGATCCCCACATACCTCTAAGAAATAAGGTATATTTTTGCGAACTAATTCACTCCAGCATATAGAAGCTATACGCCCAGGAACTCTTAAAATAAACGTATCAGCTTTTAATACATTATTTGCAATTACCTTCTTTATATCATTAGCTTTTTGAATATATTCAAAAGGTCCCTTATAATATGGGATTTCTATGAAAGTAACATTTTTCCCTGAAGACTCTATCCATTTTTCACTTTTATTAGTTACTTCTTTTACTCTTGCAACTACCAATACCTCTTTAAAATATATTAAGTATCTTTTCCAAAAGAAATAATCGTTCTGACCAGTAGTCCATATTTTTCCATCACTAGTTTTGAAGAACACAGTCTCCACCGCTATCATAGTTTTCATATTTAGTAATCCCCTCTTTTCTATAAGATTATTATATTAACTCTTGGCTAATAGATTTATAAAAGCCCCAAAAACATAAAAAAAAGCTATCTATAAGTAGATAACTTAAATATAATTTAGATACTTCCAAGTTAATAAGGAATGAGTAGATAATTTATATTTTATAGTGGGATTTCTTAACGAATAGACATTTAGCTTTTCCTGTACTACAATTCTTTAATATAAGTTACCGCAAAACCACTATATTTCTATAATAACTCCACTCTGAAATGTCTATAACATCATAATTAAAATGACAGGTTTTGCATTTAATAACTCTAATAAAGAGTCATTAACATTGAATGCGAACTGAAGTGCTCAACATTTAAACTTATATGACTTAATTCTCACGTATACATATCTTTACAAAAAGCACTTCCAAATGTTATTATAAAAATTTTACTAATGTAGAAAAGCCATATTAGAACTTATTGTTTACTCCTTAAAGATGTATTTCTAATTGAAGCAAGAATCCCAAGGAAGAACCAAAACATTCTAGCATTATTAATAGAAATTGAAAATGACCCTAATAAAAGAATTAATATTATACTCGCAACTATGAATTTTAATGAATTTGAATTCCTTGTAGTTAAGGGACTAAATATTACACAAAAAATATAGATAAAAAATATAGTTGCAAATATTATTCCCCATTCTGAAAATAGTTGGAGATAAGTATTATGTGCTAATACTCCTATACCACTAATATCTTCTGCCACCTTAGTATAGGTTCCTACACCTATACCAGTTAAAGGGACCATAGAAATAATCTTAAGGGCAATTTCCCACGTACCTCCCCTAGAAGATCCCCCATCATTTAGTGCATTATTTACATTCGAGGATAGCAAATCTTGAATAAATAAATTCAGGCGTTCTGCAACCGGTATAATTGCGGCTATGTTATTCATTATAGATAATATCGTTTGACTATATAAATAAAGGAATAGCGGTAAGAATATAAAAATGAAAACCTTTTTCCACCAAACAACCTTTTCATTTAATAGAAGGAATACCATCAAATAAAGGAGCAACACTACAAATCCAGTCTTCGAACCTGATAATAAGATTGAATATATAATTATTAAGATTGGAACAATCTTATATTTAATAGATGAATTGCTGAAAAAGTATGGTAATGCAGCCACCTGAATTACCGAGAAATAATTTGGATCATTAATCAATCCTTTAAATCTTGATTCCATGTAAAATAGACCCGTGTTTATATTTAACATATTTGTGATAATTCCTATTAGGCCTATAAAAACAGCAGTATATGAGAAATATTTTAACGCTATATAAATATATTCATTCTTATTTACATTGAAACCCAGAGTAAAATAAAGAAATACTATAATTATTTTCGTGTAATCTTTAATAATAGAGTAATGATTAATATTAACCGAAAATTTGTACCCTGTATAAAATGTTGCAATCACTAAGATAGATGTTGAAAGTAACAGAAAGTAGATAAGATGAGGCTTTGGAATCTGAATATTATTCGATGCCAAGTGATACAACAATCCAAAAATTAAAAAAGTATCTGCAATTGAACTATTTATGCCAAAAACAATATATGTTTGATTTAAAAATGATGAGAGTAGTATTAATAATAAAATATAAATAGAAAAGGTCTGGTTACTTTTATTATTTGTATAATTTAAAATCACTATACACACCTTAATATAAATTTTTTATTTTCTTTCAGGCAAAAAAATCATAAACTTAATTAAATATAGCCCTACTTCTTTTTTACTAAGACTAACAACAATATTAGACTTAAAAGAGTTTGAAAACCCATCGATATTAGTGTTGAATATGATGCACCTAGTATGCCTAATGACTTAATAAAATAAACACTTGAAAGTACAGTTATCAAGGTAACCAAAGTGTTTACCAAAGGCTGCATTTTTAAATATCTAGTAACCACAATTGATAGATTATAAAATGTAGTCAGAAAGCTAAATAGTAATGCAATACAAATAATCACAAAAGAAGTATGATATTTAGCATAGGTATCTCCATATAAAATACCTAGAATAATATCACCTTGAAATATAATTATTGCTAAAAGTATTAAAAAAATCATTATTGATAGTACAGATAACTGAATATTAATCTTAAAAAAGTATTTTTTACTCGTTTGAGCATACGCATTTGCTAATCTCGGTGCAGCTTGTAAGGAAATCGGTAAAATCAACATATTTCCTGCAATTAATATATATGATAAAGCAGAAAAGACACCGACGTCATATGTTCCAGAAAAATGGTCCAGAACATATTTAGGTATATTCGCATTAAGTGAATTTATTAATGCAACGAACCCAAGTGGATATGCCAATTTAATTAATTTAATTGCACTTATATCAAAAGTAGGATTAATTTCTCCGAAATTGCTGGTACGTTTTAAATCATAAAACAGAAATCTAATAATCATAACAATTAATAAACCTGCTACGGAGAATACAATGTTACCCGTGAAATAGTATATTGCTCCAACAAATATCATACTTAATATACCGCGGTAAAATTGCGATTTTCCAATTATGTCAATTCTATTATTTTTCTGTAAATATCCCAAACAAATATCACTTAAAGATTCAAAAAACTTAACTAACCCCATTAATACAATAACTGCAAACGTACTAACATTATCACTATAAATAAACGCAACGGGAATAATTATTATAAAAGCTAAAGTTAAATGAATAATTCTCCCGCCAAAATATTGAGTGAATGCAAACCCATTTTTACTATCGGTTGCAAGAATAGTTCTCAATTGAAAATTAAAAAAGAGCACAATCGGAGCAGTAATAGCTAAGCCTAAAGTATATATTCCCAAGTCATCTGGAGGACCAATTTTTGCAATCATAGTAACGATTATCCATTGCGAAAATGCATAAATAAGATTCCCAAATAAAGACCAGCTAAATTGTTTTCCTAATTCACTAAATTTCTTCCACATATAATTACACCTTTTGAACTTCCCATTTTTGTGGTTGCTAATAATTTTATTATGCCTTATCCAAGGATCAAAGGAGTCATCATCCCACTAAAATGAACACAACTTCATACTCAAGTATGTTTTTTTATTCGGGATAGTATAGTAAAAATACCATTTTAATAAAAGTATAGGAAATAAACTCTATTATTTTTTCGTATACTATCATTCTACATTTTAATAAACTTCACTTTTTTATTTCCAGTATTAGCGAAAAAATACTGGAATCCTATCTACTTTTCGAATTTTTTCCACAAACTAGTAATGCTAACTTACATACCTATTGTATAATGGATAAATATCCATATTTTCTTCTTCACGTTAAACCCCTCAGTTATATCTTAATTTTATTATATATATTACATACTGGGTTCTGACCACTCAGGCTAAACTATGAAATATTAAATACTCTTACAAGTATCAAATGGCTTTTGTACATCTATTAATTATAGTTTTATACTCCCCGTTTTTTTCCACAGGGATATTTTCAACATGCTTAACATTAATTATTGCCTTTCCTCCTAGAAACTGTTTACAAGCACGTTTATATTCTTCTACATTATATAAATCAGTATTACAGACAACTTTAAGTTCATATTCCATTTCACCGTGTTGAATCAGTTGGTATTTCCCTATATCGTGGAAATCCGCTAAATAATTATTTACTATCGGTGCTGTAATTATGTTACCGCTCACATCTTGAATTACATCAGCCATCCTACCTTGAAAACTAGTGAGATGAGTTATATGATTTCTATCTTGATCATGACTGATTGCTAAATCCCCAGTATCATATCTTATAAATGGCATTGATCGATTATATAAATCGGTAATAACTAACCTACCGATCTCCCCTGGTTCTGCAGGCTCATCACTATTCAGTTTAAGTAATTCGAAGTAATAACTAGCTGTGTTCAATGTAAAGGTATTACAATAGGCAGGTGTATAAGCCAACACTCCTAGTTCCTCATTAGAATAACGATTTATAACCGGGCACCCAAACATTCTTTCAAGTTTTTCTTTAGAAGAATCTGATAAATTATCTGAAACTGTAAATATTACATTTATATTAAACATACTTTCGTCATCACCTTTTTCTTCAAGATAATGAACAAAGTTTTCCATTGCTGATGCATATCCAAGAACAACCTTAATCTTCTTATCATTTTTTAATAGCTTCCTAAATGATTCCTTCTGTTCATCATTAAAATTAACAATATCCACAGCAATATAATTTTGAAGAAACACCCTTAGTTTTGATACTGTGTACTTAGATACCCATGCCCTTAAATACACATACTTATCACCTAAGTGCCAACCATTTTTATTATGAACATATATTAAGTCTGCAATTGTCCGGTTTCTTTTCTTGGCATTTTGATTTGCCTTAAACGGAACACCAGTTGAACCACTTGTTGATACCCAATGTAAATCAGCATTGGGATTTTCCTTAGACTGAAATGCGTCAAAATTCTCCATGATATCATTCTTTTTTACTACGGGAAAATTATATAAATTAGTTTCATCTATATCCTGATAATACGGAACATTTTCATTCACATACTTTAACAAGTTTGGTAATTCATTAAGACTATCTCTTTTACCATTCATTTTTTCATCAATATCTATCAAATTTTTTCTTATTTTACTTCCTTTTAAATAATCCAGAGCAAAATAACTTAATGATCTAAACCCTTTTCCCGACATTTTTCATCCCTCGAATCACATAATTCTTACCTTAGTTTTATTAGTTTGCATAGCCTAATTGCTTCGAGTTTACTAAAAAAGATATAGTTTATAATTAAAGTAAACTAGCTAAAGCTTTTTCTTTGCGGGAACTCCAACATATAAACAATTGGGTTCAGTATTTTTTGTCACTACAGCCCCGGCACTTAATACTACATTTTCCTCAATAGTTAATCCTTGTATGATCGTCGATCCTGTTCCAACCATGGAGTTTGACTTTAATGTGACATTCCCTGATATCCTGCTTCCAGGCATAACAGTTACATAATCTAACATTGACACATCGTGGCCTAAAGTCGATCCTATATTAATATGAGAATGATTACCCATCTGAAAATCTGGATTAATTACAACACCTGCACATATGATGTTTCCCTCTCCAATTTTCGTATAATTACTAACTATTGCACTTGGATGTATTAAATTTACCCACTGAACATCATTCAGTTTTCTTGAAATCCGTTTTCTTACTTCTCCATCTGCAATTGCTATAACACCAAGTATTTCATTCTGTTTGGAGTACTGGTTAATAAAGTCCGTGTTTCCGATTACTTCATAACCTAGAACTTCAGTGCCAATTAAGCTATTATTATCATCTATGATTCCTATTAGTTTATACTCTTGATTAATTAAATTTAACTGTTCGATAATTTCTATTACTTGTTTACTAAAACCGCCGCTTCCAAAAACTACCATATTCTTCATTTTCAGCCTCATTTGACTATGACGTTTTCTTTGAACCTTTAAATTTTGTATCTTTTATATCACTATTAAAATTAATTCCTTCACGTACAAATACTTTCTTAACAGTTAAAAGAATGATTTTGATGTCATTGGTGAAACTAACATTTTCTACATATTCCACATCGAAATCAAATTTTTCCTCCCAAGACAAAGAATTCCTACCTTTTGCCTGAGCTAGCCCGGACAAACCCGGTCTAACTTCATGTCTTCGCTTTTGATGAAAGTTATAAAGTGGTAAATATTCAACCAATAGAGGACGAGGCCCTATTATTGACATATCTCCTATAACAATATTAAATAATTCTGGTAATTCATCTAAGCTTGTACTTCTTAAAAACTTACCAAACTTAGTATGTCTTATTTCGTTTGGCAGAAACTCCCCATTCTCATCCCGCTCATCCGTCATCGTCCGGAACTTGTACATCGGGAAAATCTTCTCATTCAGTCCCGGCCTCTCTTGCTTAAAAAGCACTGGACTCCCCAGTTTCGTTTTTACAAGAATAGCAACCACTAAAAATAAAGGACTAAGTACTATAATGGCAACAAGAGATAGAATAAAATCCATCGGTCTTTTTATAAACCTTCTATAAATACCACCCTTAGAGTTTTTCATTACTTTAACCACAACCCTTTAATAATCTTACAAACTCTTTCCAAATCCCCATCCGGCATCTTCGTATCCGACGGCAAACAAACCCCATTCTCAAACAACTTCTCTGCTATATCTGCCCCAACAAAATCATACTTCTCAAAAAACGGCTGCATATGCATCGGCTTCCAAACCGGTCTTGACTCAATATTTTCTCTTTCAAGAGCTTCCATTACACCAATCGGTCTAATCTTACCTTTTAAAGCCATCGAACTTAACCAATAATTCGGCTCATCCCATTCATTAACAGGCATGAACTCAACCCCTTCAAGTCCCCCCAACTCTTTCTTATAAAACTCAAAAATATATCTCTTCTTTACTACTCTCTGATCCAGCACCTTAAGCTGCCCTCTACCAATCCCTGCAAGCACATTACTCATGCGATAATTAAACCCTAATTCACTATGCTGATAATGCCTTGCCTGATCCCTAGATTGAGTAGCCCAAAATCTCACCTTATCAATTCTCTCTTCATTATCAGAAACAAGCATCCCACCACCAGAAGTAGTAATAATTTTGTTTCCATTAAAAGAGAAAATGCCATAATCACCAAAAGTGCCAGTATGTTTGCCTTTATAGTAAGTGCCTAAAGATTCTGCTGCATCTTCAATAACCGCAACATTATGTTCCTTGCAAATGTCCATAATCTTATCCATATCTGCAGACAAACCGTATAAGTGAACAACGATAACTGCCTTTACCTCTGGATATTTCTCAAATGCTTCTTCCAATGCTTTCGGACACATATTCCAGCTTTCATAGTTACTATCTATAAAAACAGGAATTGCATTTTGATAAATAATTGGATTAGCAGTTGCAGAGAAAGTCAGTGTTGGGCAAAAAACAATATCTCCTTCTCCTACTCCCGCTGCCTTCAGAGCCATATGAATGGCAGCTGTTCCAGAAGAAAGTGCCGCAGCAGATTTAGAACCAACCTTTTCTGCTAGTTCTCTTTCAAATCCGTTAACATTTTCCCCAAGTGGGGCAATCCAGTTTGTATCAAACGCTTCCTTAATGTAATCCATTTCATAACCTTCATCACTCATATGTGGTGAAGTGAGAAATATTCTTTCTCTTGCTTTTGTCAATTCCATCTTCTTGACTTCCTTCCTTTGCTAGGTGATTTTTTAGTAGATTAGTACTTAATAGGAATTTGGACCGTCCGATTAACTACTAACCCACCAAATTAAATCAGTAGTTTCGCATCAAACAAAACCCTTGCCCAATAATTACAAATTATTGGGCAAGGGTTTAATAACTATCGGTTAGTTCGCCATCGAATAAATACCATTCTTCCTCCGATTTGCTAAATTAATCACAAACTCTTTTATATCTAATGAGCTCATCTGATCAAACCGATCAATCAAATACTGAACCTCTTCCTCTTGCTCCAAAACAGCCTTCCCAATAAAAATCTTCGGAAACACAGCTTCCTTATGAACTTCCTTTTCACCTAATAATTCCTCAAACATCTTCTCCCCAGGACGAATGCCTGAGAATTGAATGCCGATCTCTTCTATTGAATAACCCGACAGTTTAATTAAATTTTTCGCTAAGTCGACAATCTTCACCGGCTCACCCATATCAAGCACAAAAATCTCCCCTCCACGAGCGAGTGATCCGGCCTGCAATACAAGCCTTGATGCTTCTGGAATCGTCATGAAATAGCGTGTCATATCTGGGTGTGTGACGGTTACAGGCCCGCCAGATTGAATTTGCTTTTTGAATAAAGGGATGACACTTCCTCTGCTCCCAAGCACATTGCCAAACCTTACTGCTACAAATTTCGTAGAGCTATGCTTGTTCAGCTGCTGAATAACCATCTCTGCAATCCGCTTCGTCGATCCCATTACATTAGTTGGATTGACCGCTTTATCAGAGGAAACGAGCACAAATGTCCCAACGCCAAATGTATCTGCTGCTTCCGCTACATTCTTTGTGCCAAGCACATTATTTTTCACCGCTTCTTTCGGATTGTATTCCATTAACGGGACATGCTTGTGGGCTGCCGCATGATAGACAACATCTGGTTTATATTGTTCTATGACATCAAATATTCTGTGACGATCTTGTATGTCTGCAATGATAGGGATAATTTCAATTTCTTCTTTATATGTATTCTTAAGCTCCATATCAATTAGATAAATAGAGTTCTCACCGTGCCCAAGGAGAATGATTTTTCCCGGCTGGAATTTACATACTTGGCGGCAAATTTCCGAACCAATAGAACCACCTGCCCCTGTGACAAGAATGGTTTTCCCATTTACCTGCTTCGAAATACTTTCAATGTCGAGTTCAACTGGCTCGCGGCCTAGTAAATCCTCTACTTGCACATCTCTGAATTGGCTGACGGATACTTTTCCAAGCATGACGTCTTCGATCATTGGCATGATTAACGTCTTTGCTTTCGTTCTAGAACATTCCCCGAAAATCCGCTTCATTTCTTCCTTTTTCAGAGAAGGGATCGCGATAATGATTTTATCGATTTTCAATGTTTCAACTGTTTTTGCGATTCTTGTTGAATCACCTATGACCGGCAGTCCTAGAATCTGAAGTTTCTGCTTTCTTGCATCATCATCAATGAATCCGACCGGCTTAATACCGGCATCGGCATTCTTCAGGAGCTGTCTTGCCAGCATCGTTCCGGCTGCTCCAGCACCGATTATTAATGCTCGCTTCTGAGCAATCTCGGTTTTAATATACCGGTCACGATACACACGCCATGAGAAACGTGAGCCGCCGATCAGTAATACATGCAGCATCCAAGCGATTAACAGTGCCCGAAAGTAAACATGATTAAGGACAAGCTGCTGCACAATCGCTGTTGTCATGATTGAAAGACTAACAGCCTTCACAATCGCAATCAGTTCGCCGACACTCGCATATTCCCAAGCTTTGTTATAAAGACGGTAAATAGAAGCAAAAAAATGATGGCTAATAAGCAAGGTAATCGAAGTAAGCAAAGCTGTTTCTGATTGGAATATTTGCGTCGTTGGATGAAGCGTCATCAAGCTAATATAAATAGCCGATAACACAATTAATGAATCCAAAATTGACAATAATGTCAGCCGTTTTTGATACGTCAATCTTACAACCCCCTTCTATGACATTTTTAATAGTCTAATCTACCTATGTAATTGGCAAAAAAATAAATACCTAATGCTAGAACAAAAGGAAGCTCCTGTTCTAGCATTAGATATCTAAATTAAAAATAACGGGCATTTAACCCACCCTCACGCCACACTATTGATGACTTGCACCTAAGGTTAAAGCTTATGACTTCCCCACAGCATGACCGAGTGCCTCCATTGCTAACGGTTAGGAGGCATCACCGGTCAGGAAAGCACTGACATTCCGTTGTAGTCGCTGGATATTAGAAGATCCCTAAGATTTTCTTATTTCTGACTCTTGATGGAATTTCTTTATAGATGGCCTTTCCTTCTAGAAGGAGCTCGGCATTCTCTGTAAATAGATAAATCATATCGATGCCATATTTCTTCTCGATCTCATCGAAGGCTTCAGCCATTTTAAATGATCGATTTGAAATATTATGGGCATCAGATGAAACAAAATGAGTAAGATTAGCGTCTATTAATTGTAGAGAAAACTTCTTGATCTTTTTCCCGAAATAGCCTGCAATACTAGAAGCGGTTACTTGGGTTAACGAACCCCGCTTGACTAATTGATAAAGGATGTCAGGGTTTTCGATCATTTCTGAATTCCGTTCAGGGTGAACAATAATCGGGATTAATCCAGCCATTTGGATTTCGTAAAGAAGCTGCTCCGTGTATCGTGGAACATGCCCAGAGGGAAGCTCAATAAATAAATACTGGCCTCCATTAGCTAAAGTGAGGATGTCTCCTTTTTGATAATCCTCTAATATTTCACCATATATTCGTGGTTCTTGCCCTGGGAGTACGGTGAGAGGGATATTTTCCTTCTTCAGGACTGTGTTGAATTCTTCAACCTTATGTAAAATTTGCTTTTTCGTATTTTCATAGGCGCCATTCTTATGGTGAGGAGTTGCAATGATCGTATGGATCCCTTCGTTTACAGCGGCTTTTGCCATTGCAAGACTATCATTCAGGTCCTTGGAACCATCATCAACCTCCGCTAAAATATGACAATGTATATCAATCAACGCAAATCTCTCCCCTCATTCTTTACTATATTTAGACAATATTAGCCTTATAGTACCATAGACCTATAAATATAGAAACGGGGTTTTCTTGTCGAAATTTGTCTAGTTTCTACCGTAGTAATAGTAGTAATGGCTGTCCTTTACCTTTTTCTGGTTTAGAACCGCTCCTAGCAGCTTAGCATTGGCTGCTGACAGCTGCTCTTTCGCTTTCGTGGCCGCTTCCATTTCTGTCTTTCCGCTGCTAACGACGAGAATGGTGCCATCACATTTATTCGCAAGAATTTGTGCATCAGTTACAGCTAGCACAGGCGGCGTATCAAATAGAATGATATCGAACTCTTTATATGCTTGTGACAAGAAATCATCCATTGCCTTCGAGCCAAGAAGCTCAGCTGGATTTGGTGGAATCGGGCCGGACGGCAGAACGTAAAGATGTTCTTGGTCTGTCTCGTTAATCGCATCTGCCAATGTTGCTTGCTTCGTTAAGACATTCGTAAGCCCGCGATTGTTATGAACCCGGAATGTATAATGAACGGTTGGCTTCCGCATATCTGCATCAATTAAAAGGACCTTCTTTTCCTGTTGGGCAAAAACGACGGCAAGGTTCGCTACTGTTGTTGATTTCCCTTCTGCTGGACCCGCTGAAGTAACCATTAGTGATTTAATCGTCGAATCGACAGATGAGAATTGAATATTCGTGCGGATTGTCCGATATTGCTCTGACACAGGAGAACGGGAATCCGTCATTGTGATTAGGTTTCGTTGATTGGAGACTTGTTTTTTATTTTTAGCCTTGAGAACCAATGGATTCACCTCTTACTTCTGCCTTCTCTCTACGCTTTCTCGGGCTATGCTTTTCTGCTTCCATCGTCGTAATGGCCCCGAGCACAGGCAATTCTAATATTCTTTCAATATCTTGTTCATGCTTAATTGTGTTATCTAAGTATTCTAGTAAAAATGCAAGACCTACCCCAGCCATTAAGCCGACAACGATCGCAATCGCAATATTAAGTAGAGGCTGCGGTTTAACAGGGGTTGGATTCTCTTTAACAACTGCTTTCGCTAGAATGCTCACGTTGTTTACACTCATAATGTCCGTGATTTCCCTTTTGAACACACTTGCTGTCGTATTCGCAATATCTGCAGCCATATACGGATCCGGATCCTGCACCGTGATGGCCACGACTTGAGAATCCTTTTGACTGCCGACAGAAATTTTTGAATTTAGAGCTTCTACGCTAGAATCTAAGTCTAGTTCCTGTTGAACTAACTCAAGGATGGCCGGACTTTTGATGATGACGTTATATGTATTGATTAACTGTAAATTGGTTTGAATTTCCGAAGGGTTATACATCGGCTGTTCCCCTCTTGCCTGATTCACTAGCAATTGGGTTGAGGCGGAGTAAACCGGGGTTAAAACGAAAAAGCTAATAATCCCACTTGCTAAGGCTGCGATTACTGTTAGCGACAGGATCAGCCACATCCTCTTGCGCAACGTTTGAAACAGTTCTTTAAGGCTAATTGTCTCTTCCATTACTTCCTCCTAAATACCTATTATTCTACAAATTTTTCTATATATTTGCATATATTTTGGTATTATTACAAATTTCGCTAAGCCCATTATAACGGGTTTTAATACCTATCTCTACCTTTTCAAGGAAAATTATCATAATTATGGTGTCATTATGGTGTCAGACACCGCTCGTGGACAATATCAATATTATTACGCTCCATATGGACATAGGAAAGACCAGCTTCGAGGCTGGTCACTTTTTTCTTAGAATATGGGGATTAGATTTACCTATAGATGAAATATGTAAAGATTTGCGGAAATTTACATGAACTCTTTTTCGGTGTAGGCTTTTTCTAATCTGGTCCTTACGACATAGTTATATTATCATAGTTTGAGTGGAAGGGAAATGGTATTTTGGGAACTCGTTCCAAGTTTTTTTGTTAAGAGAAGGCGATGACTTTTTAGAATGGAGTAGAAATGTATTGTTGGAGAAGGATTTTAAGTAGTTGACTATAAAAAGCGGCAGGACTCTTGCCCCGCCGCTTCTCTGTTTCATTGACATATTTTAGAACTCACCTAATTTGTCTAGAGCTTGATATAAAAGTACTGCTGCCTCTGCTCGTGTCGCACTTGCTTTTGGATCAAATTTATTACCAGGTTTTCCTATAATAATTCCTAATCCAACCGCTTGTTTAACCGCGTCTTTTGCAAACGACCCAATTGAATGATCGTCAGCAAATGTTGTAGACGTATCTACATTCTTGCCAAGGGAAGCGTTTTGGTAGTTTACAGCGCGCATAACCATCGTGGCAATCTCTTCGCGAGTGATGATTGCGTCTGGATCAAACATGTCTTTAGCTTTACCAGTTACAATTCCAGCACGGTAGGCAGCTTCAATACCCGGATACGCCCATGCTTTGCTTTCTTTAACATCCTTAAATGTTCCCTTGTAGCTTTCTGTTGGGAGAATTAAGGCACGTGCCATTAATACTGCAAATTCTGCACGTGTGACTTTCCCCTCCGGATTAAATGTTGTATCAGTATTACCGCTCGTAATCGTGCGGGAAGCTAATACTTCAATTGGATCCTTAGCCCAGTGTTTTTGAATGTCCGCAAATGTTTTGGCGTTTTCAACAACAACAAATTTTGAGAAATGATTTGTTTTGAACACAAGTTTGTTTTTCTCATACTTACCACCAACATATTCAAGACCTTTTGTTGACTCGTTTATATAGTAAGCGGAAACTTTACGTGGATCTTTCACTGTATTTGTTACTGGTACAGATAATTGAACAGGTTCTGAGAATCGAGAAACCACCAGTGTTTGGCCATTCTTTACAGCTGTAATTGTAAACTCATAGATAGCGGATACTGCACCATTTATATCTGTTGACTTAGTCACCCCTATAGTTATGGTTGCGCTATCTGGAGTATTTCCGGCAAGATTTTTCAACAATTTATTCGGGACAGTTACTTCTACATTTCCAGATTGGAAAACAAGCGGCTTAGATGATTTCGCTAACACTTCCAGCGTATCTGATTGAACTTGTGCACTTACTTTCGGCTGTGAATTAGTCAGACCTGGAATCTCTACTTTTACTTCATTCTTATCAGGATCGTTTACCTGATCTGTAATATTCCCTTTATCAATACTCACAGGAGTAGGAGTTGATGGTGTCACTGGTCCAGGTATACTAGAATCAGGCGGACTAACAACTGGCCGATCTGATACAGTTACATTTACGGTTTCCCCATTTCCACCATACTCAATAGTAATTTTCGTTTTACCTGCCTTTTTAGCAGTGATTAAACCCGTATCCGAAACCGTTACAATACTATCGTCCTCGACTGTGTATGAAGCCTCATTTGTAACATCTTTGCCAGCATCTTCTTCATCCGTGGCAAGGTAACGAACCGGGCCCTCTTTAGATACGCTAGGCACGTTGGACATTTTATTATCAATTTTTGAAATTAATTTTAATTCAGATAGAGCTTCAGCTTCTGTAGATGCCATTTTTACTTTATTTTCACCTGCTTGTGGTTCGGCTGCTTCCTCAGAGGCATCTCCTTCTATATCTATTTCCCCATTTTCATCTTCATTTATTGGTGGATTTGGATTAGCGGTTCCTTGTACTTGAATTGTTGCTTCGGCCTTATTGCCTGCTGCATCGACTACCACCACTTTAACGGTGTCATTTTCAGTAAGTGCACCTAATTCAAGCTCAAATGATCCATCTTGTTCAAGTTGGAAAGGTCTCTCTTCTCCTGTATCATCATCTGTCGTTAGAACATAAGACGCATGAAGCTTTTCATTGATATTATAGTCAAGGCCGTATTGCGCTAATTCATCATTATAATCTAAGTATTTATCTGTAATATTTCCTGTCAAATTCTCTTTTTCAAATGTTGCTGCAATCTCCGGTTTTGTCTTTTTGACTACGATTGGTCCAACCCAAGCTTCAACCATTCGCGGATTCCCGGATTTTGTTAAGGCACTCATATCAATTGTATAGAGCCCATCAGGAATTTCTTGTGGTGGATCCTGTTTTTCCCATGATCTATATAATCCTGTTATTGGCAGTTTATATGAGCCAGCTGCTAGTGATGATCCAGCATGAAGATAACCGATATAGCCATCCTCATATGCTCCGCCTTCCGGATTCATAATATCCCAAATTTCAATATAGTTAGTATCTAAATCTCCAGTAACAGTGAATGTGAGCAACGCACTATCCTTTATTCCGTCACCATTAAAAGAAAGATCTGTTTCCGTAATTTGGAAATTTCGGATTTCCACTGGCGCTTCTCCGCCTAATTCAGCAGCAAATGGAAGCGAAATATCTAAATAATCCCCTTCGATTACTGTTTCCTCTTCTGTTACCTTTAATTGCTTCGTGTCATCAGTCGTAAGTGCGATATCCGTCTCGTTCACTGAAAGTGAAGTAACGGTGTTATCATTTTCCCCAGTTGAAATGTGGATATATCCAAGAGCCTCAGCGCTTGGTTTTGCGTTTGCATTTTTGGATGCAGTCAATGTAACATTGATTAATTGTTCTCCGTCTAATGTAAATGTAGGCTTATCAATCACAATTTTTGCATCACCAAAGGATTTGGTCATGTCGACGGTTACATTGAACTCTCCACCTTTGCCTTTCAAATCTTTCACAAGGATTTGTTTCGTTACAGAAATGTCCTTATCAAGCTTTTGATGGCCGAATGTAACAGTTCCTTTTAGATTCTCTACTACTTCTCTATCGTTATTAGCCGTGTCTAAAGCATAAGCAAGTACTCTAGGATGCGCAGCTGCATAAGCATCTACTCGTCCAGCGCCTTGCGAGAACACATCATATTTTTTCGTATTAAGCAGTTTTGCGGTATTTGATAGAGCTACCTTTACATCGAAAGGAGTCCAATCTGGATTGGCTTGTTTCACAAGTGCAGCAATCCCAGCAATATGTGGAGTGGCCATAGATGTTCCAGTAAAACGGTCATAGGATTGACTGTAATCTGCGTCTGGGAAGTCAGCTCCGTAAGCAGGTACAGAAGACATAATGTCCGTTCCAGGTGCTGTCACATCAGGCTTGATATCGAAGTTCGGAGTGGACGGACCACGTGAACTTGAGTCACTTACTTCATCACCTAGCGTACGGGATGAATCAAAATCACTAAAACTTATTGTGCCTGAACCATTCTGAAGTGCTTCACGAATGGCCGCTCCATCTGTTACTGACATATCAAATGTCGGGATGAAGGTAAAGCCATCACCTAGGAAAATTCCTGATTCATTTGGTGCATTCGTACCGCCATCAAAGTTATGGATAATCGCTGCGATGGCACCGTTTGACTTTGCGAATGCAATTTTGTCAACGAAGGCAATTTCGCCACGAGAAATGAGCGCTACTTTACCCTTTACATCAATTCCATTGTAATCTGTTGCTTCCCCAACTTTAGGAACAGCTACTAATTCAAACTCACCATTAAGTTGAGCAGCAAGATCTTGACCAAAGGTCGTTCCCATTAAATTTAATTGTTTCGAATATTCATAGTCGCC
Source organism: Cytobacillus depressus (assembly GCF_008923245.1). Lineage (GTDB taxonomy): Bacteria > Bacillota > Bacilli > Bacillales > Cytobacillaceae > Cytobacillus > Cytobacillus depressus. The sequence goes on along the minus strand of NZ_WBOS01000003.1, from coordinate 82,196 downwards.
AGCCTTCACATGAACTTTGCCATTGTAGCTTGTTTCTGGATTTGTTGTGTTACCAACCCCAATTCCAAGCCGGGCAGTTGCAGGAATCCCCATTGTTCCACGATTTGGACCTGAATTTCCAGTTGCAATAACAGAGATTGTCCCCGCCATCATGGCGTTGTTAATCGCAAAGGAACCAGCATCTGTTTCCGTATTTGAACCCCCACCTAGTGAAAGGTTGATAACATCCATCTTTTCTTTAACAGCTGTGTCAATAGCTGCAATAATACCTGAATTTTCCCCACTGCCATATGCACCTAGAACACGGTATGCGTAAAGGTCAACCTTTGGCGCGATTCCTTTAATTCCATACTCATTTGCACCAATTGCAGCAATTGTTCCTGCCACATGCGTTCCGTGATCTGTGTAGAATGATCTTCCACTTGCATCAAACTTGGGTCTATGCGCCGGGCGGTCCAGCGGTGACGTCTCAGATGGATCATCATCAGCACGCGGACGAGCATAATCATTCCCATGAGGAACAAAGTTCTTACCGCCTTTAAGGTTCGTAGCAAATTCCGGGTGTTTCGTATCGATTCCCGTATCTAGAACTGCTACTTTAATGCCCTGACCTTCATATCCCTCTTTCCATAGCTTTTCAATGCCCAAGAAGGAAATACTCGTATTCATTGATGCTTCCACTTTATCTATCTTTTCAAGTTCTAATGTATTGTTAGGAGTTTTCGAGTCTTGCAAAGCATAGACTGTAACATCTGGTTCTACTAAAGTAACCCCTTTAACCTTAAGTAGTTTATCAAGATCATCGGCTTTTACCTTTGCTGCAAAGCCGTTTAAAACAGTATTGAAGGAATAGCCCTTTTTAAACGATATTCCTTTCGAAACCATTTCTTTATTAACAGTTACTTGTTGCTGATTTACTTTATCCGTAATTGCTTTTTCTTGTGAACTCGTCAATTTTTTGCCTTTTAATTGGCTAATTCCTTTTTCAAGGGCAACAGGATCTTCTGATAGATGAACGATAACAGCCACTTCTTCATCGCCAGATAAATCCTGTAATTCTTTATGAAGCTTCGGTAATCCGTCTGACAGATTTAATTGTTCGAGGACCGCCGCTTTTAACTTCATATTACTTTCACTTTGGCCATTAGGTTTGAATGAATTCGTACCTTGCTCATTCGCTGATGCCTGGAATGGAGACAGCAAGGATAGAACCATCACAAAAGCTAGTAAACTACTAAAGAATTTAATAATCTTCTTACCCTTCAATCAACTTTTCCCCCTTTTTTCATACCTACAAAAATTTTGAAAACATTTAAACATATTATTTCTCTTTTAGGTGTATCGTTTGAAAATTTTAATATTCTTGTAGACTCCCCGACACTACTTTTTCCCTCAATTTCCCCATAACAGAGTCACTACCGAAACCATTGACAGCAGTTTTGAAGGGGTTCAAAAAGTTAATTCCTTTTGATTATCTCTTTGGACTTTATCTTGTTTTGACTGAAACTGACTTATGAAGGTTATATTATATTTTTGTGGCAGCTCTTGATAAAGAAGGTGTTTTTCTTAGTGGCGTATTCTATTGGGCGCTCCCCTTCTACCTCTACAATAATACGAACCTTATCATTTTCATGATAAACAGGATCCAATTTTAAATCCTTTTCCCTAGCGAATTTTTTGTAAATTTCCTCCGTGTTAATGACTTTAAATACATTTGTACTGTTTTTGACATTTAGGTTGTTAGCTTGTCCTTCAGTAGCAAATGCTGTTTGAGCCGACGCACTCAGCAAATAATGCCGATAGCACAAATGACACACTCTTTCTCTACTTCAATCCAAATCTCTCCATTTAATCAAGATTATCTTCTTTTATCCAGTGAGCCAATAGGTCTAATCACCCCTTACTTATGTTTTAAAAATGTAGAAATCACATTGCTGTTTTATCACAATATAATGCTACACCCCTACTTTTCTACATTTATTCCCACAAGGAACTTTCGACATTTCGCGTGTTGAATATCCGTTTTTTTACTTATTTCTAGTTCTTTTTATAGGTTTTTGTGTAATTTTTTCGCACACTAAACGATAAAAACATGCTATTTTTACCGTTATATTATATATTGAAAGAAGACGGTTCCTTTTATCGGGATAACTATTTGAATTTTCTCAATATAGGACCCCTTTCTCTGTATTTAAGCATGAAATATATGTTACTATCGAATTAGCGATTGTTGAAAAGAGGGATATAGATGAAACTAGAGAAGTATTTATTTGGAGAAATCCTCCAATCCGTTCGTCAATATAAAAATTTATCAGTAGAGGAATTAGCAGAAGGCATCTGCACAGTCGATGAATTAATCTCTTTCGAAAAAGAACGATCCTACCCTACCCTTGATGTTCTTTACCAATTCGCCCAAAAGCTTGATATGGAATTAACCTACTTCTTCGACATTGCATCCAAAACAACGGTCCACTTCCCAAATGCCGTTATCCAACTCATTGAAAAATACAAAAGAGAGCGGAATTACGAAGCCATCCACAATATTATCCAACAGGAAAAGGAAAACCCGCTGTTTAGCCAGAAATCATTGAAGCAGTATTTGCTGTGGCATGAGGGGATTTGTTCCTACTATTTAAATGGGAATGCGGATCAGGCTTTGGATTTGTTGAGTAAGGCGATATCTGTTACTAATCCAAAACGCGTGTCACTATCAGAACGAGAAATCGAAATATTAACTAGTATTGGAAGCATCTTTAATGAAATTGGCAATTTTAAAAGCGCAGTTACTATTTTCATGGAAGCATTAAGTAACATTGAAAAACTCCCACATATTTTAAATATAAAAGGAAAACTAAGAATACTTTTCGGACTTTCTCAAGCATTAACCGAACTAGGAGAATTAGAAAAGTCACTTTCTTACAGCCAAAAAGGTTTGAATCTGTGTATAAATGAGGAATTGCTTTTTCTATTAAATGAATTTCACTATCAGATAGGTGAAAACTATGTAAAAATGGGCCAATTAGATAAAGGAAAGTACTACTTAGATGAGTGCCTTCACTTATTAGAGCTGGAAGGGAAAACCAATCTATTAAGAATAATGAAAAGTGAGATTGATAAAATACTAAAGTCCTGATACAATTTACTTATCATTATTGAAAAAATTGTGAAAGTTGGTGAGAATATGAAAAAGTTATTAAAGATTTCTATCCTATCTCTTTCTATTCTAGGTGTAGGTGCTGCTGGTACCAACCTTTCAGAAACAGCTTGGTATCCTTCTCAACATAGTGTAGGTGGAGAGAAAGAACTTGCTTGGTATCCTTCCCAACATAGCGTGGGTGGAGGGGAGAAGCTTGCTTGGTATCCTTCCCAACATAGCGTAGGTGGAGTAAAGGATCTTGCTTGGTATCCTTCCCAACATAGCGTGGGTGGAGGAGAGAAGCTTGCTTGGTATCCTTCCCAACATAGCGTGGGTGGAGTAAAAGATCTTGCTTGGTATCCTTCCCAACATAGCGTAGGTGGAGGAGAGAAGCTTGCTTGGTATCCTTCCCAACATAGCGTAGGTGGAGCAAAGGATCTTGCTTGGTATCCTTCCCAACATAGTGTAGGTGGAGCAAAGGATCTTGCTTGGTATCCTTCCCAGCATAGTGTAGGTGGAGATAAGAAGCTTGCTTGGTATCCTTCCCAACATAGCGTGGGTGGAAATAAGGATCTTGTATAGTACCATACTAAACATCGTATCGGTTCCGATCTAGCCTAATAACATAATATCTTCTATGAATATACATAAGCAAAGCGAGTGATGACACCTAAATCACTCGCTTTTTTCATGCCCATTATTCTTCTTCAAAAAATATTCCTTCCCCCTGTCCTTCTCTCGCTCCCACTTATATATAAAGGGTGAGAGGGGGTGAGAAACATGGCACAAGCGTTAATGATCGATACGAAGCTTCGTCTAAGGTTTGAAACTGGTTTGAACGATAAAGGTGAGCCAATTTTCAAAACGAAAACTCTTGGAAATGTGAAGAATACAGCGACTGCTGATCAGCTTCATCAAGCGGCTCAAGCGATTGCTTCTTTAAGCAACGACCTTTTAGCATCCGTTGTAAGGAACGACAGCTTTGATATTGTTGGTTAATCCCAAAACTGGGGCTAGGCCCAGCCTTCCCCAGTGAGCTTTTCGAATAAAGAAAACTCGCCGATTGGCAAGCCTTGGAAAGGCGAAGACAGAGGCGTAGTTGCACTTCTACTTAATTCCTAAAATTGGCGACTACGTCGAATTAACTTCTTCGCTGACAATTTATACTTTCTTAACGTGAAAAAAGGAGGATGATTCTCATGGCTAAATCATTAGAATTGACGTTTGTCACTGATATCGGGAAGCTTTCACGGCTTTCCGTGGATAACCCGAAGGAGCCGATTGATCCAATTGCCGTTAAGCAGGCGATGGAGCAAATTATTGCAGCCGATGTATTCGAAACGATGAACGGCTCTCTTGTGGAGGTTAGGGAAGCAAGGGTCATTGAGCGGAATGTGACTTCGTATGAATTAGAATAATTGGGAAAAGACCGGTCTGCTAAAATGCAAAGCCGGTCTTTTTGAGATTTGTTTCGGACACTTCAATTCTTGCTTTCTATCAAAATGTCCGTTATTCCCGCTTATAACGGACATTTCCACTCTCGACTTCTTTCAATGTGTCCGTTATTCCACTTATAACGGACACTCCCACAGTCGATTTCCTCCAAAATGTCCGTTACGACCTACATCTTAAACTTCCCAATTACCCCCTTCAACTCCTCTGCCATGTAAGCAAGGGATGAGGCCGAAGCGGTGATTTCCTCCATGGAAGCTAGTTGTTCTTCAGTGGCGCCGGATACATTTTGGCTGTCGGAGGTTGTTTTTAGAGCAATATTTTCGATGCCCTTGACAATCCCGACCACTTGCTCGGTTCCAGCTGAAGCCTCATTTATTGACGCAGACATCACTTGAATTTCGGCGTTTACCTCGTCGATGAATTGCTTGATTTCACGGAAGGCGCCCCCTGCACTTTGCACAAGCTCCATTCCTTTTTCAATTTCCACGGAGCCTTTGTTCATGGATTCGACCGCGTCGCTTGTATCGATTTGAATGGACGAGATTAATTCTCTAATTGTTTCTGTTGATTTAGAGGACTGTTCCGCCAATTTCCGCACCTCATCTGCAACGACCGCGAATCCCCTGCCATGCTCCCCCGCTCTTGCCGCCTCGATCGCCGCATTTAATGCTAAAAGATTCGTTTGGTCAGCAATTCCAGAGATCACATCAATGATTTGATTAATATCAATCGAGCGTTTTCTAAGATCTTCAACAACTGTGCCAAGTTTAGCAATCGTCTGATGGATGCTGGACATTTGCTGGGTTGTTAATTGAATGGCGTCATTTCCATTCGATATGCTCGCAGCCGCTTCAAGCGAAGTATGACGAACGGTTTGCGAATGGCCGATCATCACTTCCATTTCTTTTGCCATATTTTTAACGATTCCATTGCTTTCCTCGACCATCGAAGATTGTTTTTCCGTTCCAGATGCCACTTCTTGAATGGCTTCTACAATTTGCTCAGTCGCCATATTATTTTGTTCTGCACTTGCCATGAGCTGCTCAGAAGAAGCGGCAAGGAGCTCAGCTTTTTCCTCGACACTTTGAATGAGCTCATGGAGAGATGCGACCATTTGATTAAAGCTCATGCCTAAACGACTAATTTCATCATTATTTTTCCACTTAAAGGTTTGCGTCAGGTCGCCCTCACTGACCTTTTCCGTTGCAGTAACAAGCTCGTCTAAAGGTTTTGTAATCGACTGAATGACGAAATAAGTAAGAATCACACCAACTAGGATAAAAAGACCGACTATCCATACAGTCGTCATTAATATCGGTTTAGCATCTTGATTCACTTCGTCCAATGCCATGACGCCGGCAATTTTCAATCCTGTTTTCCCATTCGTTGCAAAATCGAACTGGTTTTCCTGATCGCTTACACGTCCTTCAATCATTTCCAAAACAGGCTGAACCCAACTGCCCTCTGCCTTTGTTCCAGGTTCGAATTCCGGATGTACTAAATAATTTCCATCCGCGCTCAAGATCACCGGGTAGCCTTTATTTCCAATTTTAATTCCTTCTGTCAAACTTCTTAATGCCTCTAAACTAAGATCGATGCCAAATACCCCTGTCCCATCTTCAAGTGCATGGGCAACTGTCACAAGGATATCGCCTGTAAAAGCATCCTTATATGGCTCCGTAACAATGGTTCTTCCACTTGCCGCTTTTGCCAGCGTATACCAATCTCTTTTTCTAGCATCATAGCCATCCGGCATTTTGTGGTTAGGGTAAAGAATAAATTCGCCCTCCTCGGAACCAACAAAAGCAGTAACACTTTCAGGATGCAGCGATTGATATTCTATTAAATCCTCGATTGTCATCTGACGGTTCGTACTAGAAAAAGAGTTTTGATTAAAATGATTGGCATAATAGGCCGCATCATTTAATTTCGGATCAATAAAGCTCGTAATGAATTTATCAATGACTTGAATATTTTCACTTGAGCTAAGCTGGATTTTTTCCTTTATATTATTGTAGGCGTTTATATAAGAAGAGAGCCCAATTGTAATAGATGGAATGAGCAAAATGAATAGAAACGATAAGATTAGCTTTTTTCTAATTGTAAAAGTAAAAAATTTTTTCTTCTTTGTTTTTTTCTTGTTGTTCATATTCATGATAACCTTCTTTCTTTTGTAATAATTCTCGCTAAACGTAAAAAAGGCTACTCTATGAAAAAAGTAGCAATACGGATTTTACATCCTGAATGTCCCTTTATAGAAACTTAGTACTTTTACATGCAATAATTGCTGAATACTGGAAATATGTATTTCAAAAGTATACCCCCTAAATCGTCAAGTTTCAACAAAATTTTCCAATTTGGAACAGTAATAATTCTCGAATTATTACAAAGGTCGTTTATTTTGTAATGAAAATAGTAATATTTTGCAACGTTCCTGTTATCTTCCTCTGTTATTATTCTTTTTACAGAGAAAAGAAAAGGAGAATCTCGTTATGAAGAAACTACTATTCTGTCTATCTACTTCCGTTTTACTACTATTTGGTTTTTCAAATTCATCCCTAGCCGCAGGGAATACATATGAAGTCAAAAAAGGAGATACCCTTTGGGGAATTTCAAAAAAACATTATGTTTCTGTGCAGAAATTAAAGTCATGGAATAATCTTAAATCAGAAACACTCAAGCCTAAACAAGTATTAATAATTTCGCCCAACGCAGCACAAGCGAAGCCAGCTGCACCTGCTGTGAAGTCTGCAAGCTACAAAGAGATCACAGTAACCGCTACTGCCTATACAGCAAGCTGCACAAACTGCAGCGGCATCACTGCCACTGGAATCAACTTGAAAAAGAACCCAAACGCAAAAGTCATCTCAGTTGATCCAAAAGTGATCCCGCTCGGCTCAAAGGTTTACATACCTGGCTACGGCGAAGCCATCGCTGCAGATAAAGGCTCCTCCGTCAAAGGCAACAAAATCGATGTTTTTATCCCATCCAAGCAGCAAGCGATCCAATGGGGTAAGAAAACGGTGAAGATTAAGGTTTATCAATAAAAAAATCAGACCCTACATATTTGCGGGGTCTGATTTTTTTATATTTCGTGTTAGTACAATTTTCCGAAAGAAAAGGGTGCTACGTTCACGTTAGCTCCCTAGAAGTTCACGATGCCTGCTAGCTAGTCTGCTTCAATAAATCAGCTGCTTCGTCCGCGGTAATATCTTTAATTAAAACAAGCTCACTTATGATATTTCTTTGTGCTTGATTGAGCATTTGCCTCTCGCTTGTATTCAGTGATTTTTCCTTATTGCGATGCAGGAGATCTCGAACAATTTCAGCCGATTCCTCCATCCTTCCCGTCTTCAATTTCTCTGTATTCGATTTGAATCTTTCCTTCCAGGGGAGAGAACAATCGGACTCCACATTGTGAAAATCAAACAATATTTCATTCATTGTTTTCCGATCTACAATGGACCGGACGCCAGATATTGAAATAGTGTCCCATGGTATCATAACATCCATCTTATTTAATGGGATATTTATGATACAATACTCCCTTTTCTTACCTAAAACTTCACGTTCTTCTATGGCCTTAATGATGCCTGCCCCATGCATTGGATAAAAAACCTTGTCGCCAATTTGAAACATATCATCGCCTCCATATACTTACATTTATATTGTAACACATGCAGCGATTTTTACCAAATTTATTAATATACCACGAATTAATACTGTTGGTCAATATATTTATTTAAAATTTAAAAGGAAATAAATGGTTGATCCGAAGCTAATAATGCACCGAGATAATGAGTCTTAATCACATTCTCTTTTCCCTGATTTTTAATAAAGCTGCCCGATTAATTCCTCTAAAAATCTAAAGCTCTACCGGAGGGAACTTTATCACATGGTTTATTTCGTGTGCAATAAGAATATAATAAAAAAGAGAAGTGCTAGTAACACTTCTCAATGCAACTGTTACAGTAAGAGTGGTAGTTGTCTATTTGTTTTTATTTTTTCAGCGGCCACCCTGCTTTCGACGGCGTCGGGTGGTTTTCTTGCGTTCTAGTACATTTTTCCGAAAGAAATAGGCGAATATTTCACGCACCATTCCCTTCAGAATTTCTCGTATAAATTCAAGAAATGTTTTCATAATCACGCCAAGCCCTCTCCCCTTTAACGCCATCCTCCATAATGGTATAATATAGGAATGGATTTTTTTAATATACCGATACCTATGATACGGACATATTTCAACCGATAAATGTCCACCCCAAAAACACAAACAACCCACATTGTCCTTTTAAGGTGTCTGACACCTCAAAAGGACAAACCATATAAACTGTCCATTGAGTGTCCGCACCAGGGAGAAAAAAGTTAGGATTGTCCACGAATGGTGTCTGACACCAAAAACCGCTTTAACACCGTAAAGGAGGTATTTTCTATGTCGAGCATTCCGGAGCATTTGTTGGAGCCGTTGGATTTTGCGGCGAGTGAATTGAAGGATATGTTAAGTCCTAGAATTGAGGAGGATGAACGGTTGGTGCAGAAGGGGCTGCTGCTTTTTCGGCAGAGGCTTGTTTCGCAAATTCGCTTTGATGGGACTAACATATCGGGTGTTGTTCAAGATGTGATGCCGGCAAGGGTGTTGCTGGATCTTGATTATATCAATTTAAGCGAATGCTCTTGTCCGGCGGATGGGTTTTGCCGTCATCAACTTGCTGTGTTTTTCCAGCTGCTTTCACAGGCAACGAGTGTGATGGACTGGGCCGCTGATTGGAGAAAGCCACTAAAAGAGAGTAAGGCAGTTCAACTGCTTGGACTGCAAACGGCAAGGGATTTATTAACAAGCTCGAGCAGACAAAAACCCGATTACGATAGATGGGTAGCGGCCTTCCATGAAAGCTTCACCGCGATTATGACAAGAAATGGCGAGCCGAAACCTTACACTATTTCCGAGCTTTTTCACATTTATACGAGGCAGTGGAAGGCAAACGCCCCGTTCGAGCAGGAATGGAAGCTCCTTTATCACCTAATTGGCTACTTTTTTTCTTTCAAATATTTAATGAAGCTAAGCACCGAACTCGGCCATTCGCGTGAGATCATTAACCGCTACTACCTTCATCTTTTCGAAGATTTAATTCAGGATATTGTGGATGCGACGGAGAAACTTTCCGTTCACTCCCTTCCGTTTGCCTTTGATGAATTCATTGAAAAATTCAAGGCGGATTCTGCTGACATTCTAATGGGTGAATTCACGCTTGATTTTGAACAAATTCAAATATACCGGTTATTATGGGCGAAGTTTTTCAAAAAGAAGGCTTGGTGTCAAGAGGAGGTCGCAAAACTTCGAGCGATTGAAAACAAAAATTTTCCGATTTCCGTTGGGATCACTCATCAGCACATCCTATTAGGTGACGATGAAATCGCACTTGATCAGCTGTCCGGTACTGATAAATGGCTAACCCCGTATTTTCTTTACTGGCTCGGGCTTTTTACAAGTCATAAGGAATGGAAACGCATGGGCCCCTATGTGGAGGAATTCATCAAAAAGCTGCGGGAATATATTCATATTGAAGATAACCACTACGCGAATCGCAGTTTTACGAATATGGCGATTCGGGCAATTCAGCCGTATTGTACGGAGGCTGGCAGACAGGATCTCTATGAAAAAGCGCTCTTTGAATTGCTGCCATACAGCTTTAGTGAATATGAGGATATTCTTTTTGAAAATGAGGATTTTGCCCGCTGGACGGATTTGCAGGCGATGCTGAATTATGATATCGACATGCTTCCGAAAAGCCGGATCAAAGTGATTGAAAAAGCCGAACCGTCTTTACTTCTACCGCTCTACCACCAGTCGGTCCAAAGCCATATCGCTCATAAAGGCCGGGACCATTACCGCCAAGCTGTGCGCAAATTGAAAAAACTAAGGACTTTATATAAAAAATTGAAACGACAAGATGATTGGGCATTTTTCCTAGAGGCATTGCTGGAAAAAACAAAACGTCTCCGTGCCTTTCAGGAAGAGTGTAAAAGGGGAAAGCTGATCGATGCTTGATATTAGAAAAATAAACATTCATGTTCGACATATTACTACGGATCTCTATGCACTTTCGGCTCTGGACGATGATGGCCATTATTTCGATCCCGATTTCTGGGTGAAACTGCTTTTCCATCGACATGAGGAAAGCTTCTATGGAACGATTTTTCAAACGGACAAGACTGCCGAGGAGACAGATATTCTCCTAAACGGCTGGCAGCTTGTCACATTATTTGCCAAGGAACAGTTCAACTCCTTTATCGAGTGGGATTGGGATGAGACAGCGCAAATTTGCTTAGCCGCTTCCCTTCCTATATATGAGGCAATTTCGGAAAAGGAATGGATACCTGATTTCTCCGCCTGGGAAAATGGCGAGTTCCGCTGGGCATTGCCAGACCGCGTTGTACAGGAATTTGGTTCTTCCTTCTGGGAGCAAGTGATTGAAGAGCAATCTGTTCAAACATTTACCGGCGATTTATTTCACCATGCATTGGACGCGTATTTCGGGCGGAATAGCAAGCTGCGTGAGGATTTAAGCGGAAAAATCAATACGCTAAGAACGAGCGATCTTTCCCCTCGCGATCTCGCCGCTTATTTCGATGAAGAAAGCTGGCAGGAATGGATAGGCATTAAGGAAAACGACGTTCCTTTTACGATTGGATTGAAGCTGGAAGAGCCTGCGGATTTAGATGAAAATTGGGATTTAAGCATTTTTCTCCGCGGGAAAAAAAATCCCGAATTGCTTGTGGATGCCCATGATTACGCGAACTATCCACGCGGCTGGAAAAAGTACGAGGATGCAATCGAAAAGGAACAGGAAAGATGGCTGAATGTTTTTCCTTGGTTAAAAGGCGATAAAGGCATTTCGACACGCTTAACGGAGGATGAAGCCTGGACATTTTTGACCGAAGCAAGTGAAACCCTTCTCTCCCTTGGGATTGCAATTCTGTTGCCTTCTTGGTGGCAAGCGATGAAAAATGCGAGCTTACGTGTGAAAGCGCGGTTAAAGGGGCAATCCACTAGCCATCGCCCTTCCTTCGTTGGACTACAGGCCATGCTCGATTATGACTGGCGCATATCGATGAACGGAGTGGATTTGTCAGAGGATGAATTCCGCAGCATGGTCGAGGAAAAGCGTCGTCTCGTTTATATTCGCGGTCGCTGGATTAAGCTCGACCCTGCCTTCGTTCGGCAAATCCAGGATTTAATGAAAAAGGCGGAAAAAGAAGGACTCCATGTCCGTGATTTAATTGAGCAGGAGCTAATGGCCGATGAATCTCAGGCGGAGGACGATTTGGAAAATCCGAAAGCATTTGCCCGCATCCAAATTGAGCTGAACCGCCAGTGGAAGCAAATGGTGAAGCAGCTTCGGGACGTGAAGGACATTCCGCTTGAGGAAGTGCCAGCTTCTTTTCAAGGAGAGCTTCGTCCATATCAAAAACTCGGCATGAGCTGGATGCTATTTTTGCGAAGATATGGGTTTGGCGCTTGCTTAGCCGATGATATGGGACTCGGGAAAACGATTCAGCTCATTTCTTATCTTTTAAAAGTAAAAGAAACGGAAAAAGACAGCGGACCTGCGTTGATTATCTGTCCGACCTCTGTGTTAGGAAACTGGCAGAAGGAAATTGAGCGGTTTGCACCTAAGCTGAATGTGTATCTTCATTATGGAGGAAATCGCGCGAAAGGCGATGAGTTTACAGAAAAAGTAACGGCAGCCGATGTTGTGCTCACCTCCTACGGCCTCACCCATATGGATGAGGAGGATTTTGTTGGGATCGAATGGAGCTCGATCAGCATTGATGAGGCGCAAAATATTAAAAACGCGCAAACGAAGCAGTCAAAAGCCGTTCGGAAGCTAAAGGGCAAGCATCATATTGCCTTGACCGGCACCCCCATGGAAAACCGCTTAGCCGAGCTTTGGTCGATTTTTGATTTTACGAATCACGGGTATTTAGGCAGCACGGGGCAATTTCAAAAGCGGTTTGTCCTCCCAATTGAAAAAGATGACAATAAGGAAAAAGTGCAGCAGCTCCAAGCTTTCATTCGCCCTTTCCTGCTGCGGCGTACGAAAAAGGATGATGAAGTAGCGCTCAATCTTCCAGACAAACTCGAGCAAAAGGAATATTGCCCGTTAACAGCTGAGCAGGCCTCCTTATATGAACAACTGATTAAAGACACGTTTGAGCAGATCGAAAAGTTGTCTGCCTTTGAGCGCAAAGGTTTGATTTTGCAAATGTTGAGTCGTCTGAAGCAGCTTTGCAATCACCCTGCACTTTATTTAAAAGAAGAAAAGCCAGCGAAGATGATTGAGCGCTCCGCTAAGCTCGAGAAGCTGAGCGAGCTCGTTGATTCTGTATTGGACCAAGGAGAAAGCTGCCTGATTTTCACTCAGTATATTGAGATGGGCAACATGATCCGGTCCATGATTAAGAAAAAATTCGGTGTGGACGTTCCGTTTTTGAATGGCAGTGTTCCGAAAAACGAACGCGATCGGATGATTGAGAAGTTCCAAAATCATGAGTTCCCTGTTTTTCTATTATCACTGAAGGCAGGCGGCACTGGCTTGAACTTAACCGCAGCGAACCATGTCATCCACTATGACCGCTGGTGGAACCCCGCTGTCGAAAACCAAGCAACCGACCGCGCCTACCGGATTGGACAAAAACGCTTTGTCCACGTCCACAAGCTCATCTGCACCGGCACACTCGAGGAAAAAATCGACGCCATGTTGGAGAAGAAGCAATCTTTAAATGACCAGATCATCCAAAGCGAAAGCTGGATTACGGAGCTCTCGACGGAAGATCTGCGGAATTTGGTGTATTTGAGTTAGGGGTAGTGTTAGATTTGTAAATTCGCGTATCATGAGGTGCTCATGATACGCGTTTTCTTTTATTTTCGGAAAAACGCGGTCCATGACTGGTTCATGGAGTGGGTTTTCTCTTTATTTTCAGGAAAACGCGGTCCATGACTGGTTCATGGAATGGATTTTCTCTTTACTTTCGGAAAAACGCGGTCCATGACTGGTTCATGGAGGGGGTTTTCTCTTTATTTTCGGGAAAACGCGGTCCATGACTGGTTCATGGAATGGATTTTCTCTTTACTTTCGGAAAAACGCGGTCCATGACTGGTTCATGGGGTGGATTTTCTCTTTATTTTCGGAAAAACGCGTATCATGACTAGTTCATGGAGTGGATTTTCTCTTTATTTTCAAAAAACGCGGTCCATGACTAGTTCATGGAGTGGATTTTCTCTTATTTTCGGAAAAATGCGTTCCATGACTGGTTCATGGCGAAGGTTTTCTATTTTATTTTGTAAAACACGGTCCATGACGAGCTCACGTCACGCGTATTCCAATTTTCCCCTTAAAAAACCCGTACCATAATGAGCTCACGGTACGGGTTCTCTTCCCCAATCATTCCACCTACTTTCCAATCCCCACTTCAACCTTCTTCGTCTTGCCGCCTTCAAGAATCGTGGGCTGTTTTTTAATCGGCACTTTTTCTTTCTCATTCGGCCAGTTGACCATATATGAGACTTTGCTGCCTTCTTTTATTAAAAAACAAGATAAATAGCGATGATCTCCGGCTTTTGCGGATTTATTGATTGCGATGAATCCCTTTTTCAAATTGAATTGATAGTGGATTGGCTTTTTGATGTTATTTTCTAGGTAGTAAAAACGAAGCCTTGTCTTTTTCCTTAGAGGAATTTTACGATAGGATTTAGGCTTGCGGGGATTCAATAATTCGAGGGCATCGAAGAAACCCGGCTGATGGTTGATGTTAAGATGTTTTCCATCCACCTTTTCACCGCGAAAATAAAATGAAGTCTTTAAGTTACTTTTCTCTTTAAACAACACATCTAATCGCTCCATTTCCGTTAAAAGTATATTAGGACTATTATCCTATATATTACTTCGACAGCATTCCACTATTTCCTGCCCTAAAACCAGTAAATTCGCTCTTTTTCGTCATTATGTGATTATTTTTCACATATTCAGTGGGACACTGATTGGGTTAAAGGGCACTACAGCACGTCCTAATAGCAAAAAAATCCGGCGCATTTCGCGCCGGCTCGTAAAATTGGGGATGAATGGGGATACGGTTGATTCTTTGTATGAGGGAAAAGGGATTGGAAAATATGGAGGAAAGCTTTATGAAGGATATTTTGTGTAATCAACTTTATCGCAGATTAACGGGCAGTAAGACTCCACCTCAAAACTTTAGATGAATCGGAGATGTTTAGCTGGGAGATCAACTGCCCGTAAAGGCCCGATAAGTTCAACTAGCATTCAGTGGGGGATAAAGCGCCCCCCCACTGAATGAAGTTTCACTTTATCATCCGCTTCTTGAATCGGATGATACATAGGCATCAATGATTCACGAAGGATGACCTCAAGCTGGTTGACGCGGTTTGTTAAGTCACTTACCTTTTCATTTGATTTGCCAAGCATTCGTATAAGTGTTTCAATTAAATTCTCCAATTCCTTCTCTTTTTTCACTTGATTCCCCCTACTTTAGAGAAAACTTCTTCGGCCCGCTTCTGCTCGAGAAACCGTACTGAATCTGCTAAAACTTCAGTTACATACACCCTTTTGCCTTCTTGATTGTCATAGCTGCGCGTTCGAATCTTGCCAGTAATTCCGATTAATGAACCCTTTTGACAATAGCGCGCTGTGTTTTCGGCGGTTTTATTCCAAAGAGTACATTGGACAAAATCAGCATCAATTTCTCCTTGTTGATTTCGGTAGTGCCGATTTACTGCCAACGTCACACCTGTCACTGGCGTTCCCTCCATCGTTCTTCTTAGCTCAGGGTCCTTCGTCAACCTTCCCACCAACGTTACTTGATTTATCATATTTGATCACCCCTCCTCTTCATTGGCTTTATCATAATCGCTTTGTGGGGAAAAAGTAAAAAGTCGAAAATTGAATTTCTAAAGGGATTTTAGAACTATATTGACAGTTCCGACAGGAAAAAGGTCGTATTTTTGCTGAAAACCAATTCAAAATATCAATTTTAGACATTTCGGTAAAGATTTTTCGACAAAAGGCGTTTTCGCTTGACTCATACTAAATGAACATTTTTCAATCAATAGTGGTCCCAGCTAAATTCGATTCCCTAAAGTGACTGTGCTATAATTTTATTAAGATTGAATGAAATTCGCCTTGGTGTATTTTTCGCCCAGATTGACTTAAGCTTGATAATTCCTCAAAAAGTGTGTGTTCAAAAAGAAGAACAAAAAGAACCGAGAAGTTCAAGGAAGCGTAGCCTTCGAGCACGAGAACGCTAGCTGGTCGCTTCGAAGCATTCTCCTCGCACGAAGAAAAAGTGCACTTCTTTTTCGAGGAATTTTTCCCGGACTTTTTGAACAACCTCTAAAATCTGTGGCATTCGCCAAATGAATATTGGACGACGGGAGGAAAAGGATGAAGACATTTAAGCTCATCTCGTTACAAGTAGTCGAGGATGATTCATTGGTAGAGATTGACCTGAATGATGGCTTAATTATTAATCAAGAAAATGAGCGAAACACATGGTTGCTGGAATTTTATATTAACAAATCCTATGATGATTATTTCCAAAAGCTTTTCAAGGAAGGCAAGGAGCTTATTGTTCAAGTGGTCATTACGAAAAAGGAAAATAGCCCGGCTGCTTTGCAATCAAGGATTATAACAATTAAACATCTGAAAGATCATATGAGTATTCTTATGGAAGGTAAGCTGATGAAAAACAATGATGATTATGCGGAAGTTGTTTTGAAGAAGCTGATTGATAAAGGTTTGGCAGGCGAGGAGCTTATGAAGGAATTTAAGACGATCCTTCGCGGAAAACCTCATTTAACCGCCGCTAAAAAAGAATAGAAAAACACGAAAAGAGTCAGGACTCGATAGTCTGACTCTTTTTTTATCTATGTGAATTAATGGACAAGCTGGCCCGAAAAAGGATCGAGCCCTTCTTCCTCCACGCTCAATAGTTGCTGAATAATATATTCGATATCCTGCTTTCGGTAATCCCGCAACGGGAGATCATGTCCGTAAGCATGGAAATATAAAATAGAAGCCAATTTAATTTCTTTCTCAGAAGCAGGCCTTAATTGCTCTGCTTTTTTTTTAGCTGTTCTTTCATTTTATCGATTACATATTTTGCTTCCATTTTACAGGAATAGCTAACCTCAGCTTTAAGCTCTTTTTGTAGGCTGTTAATTTCCTCGATTTGAGCTTCAGTCGGTTCCTCAGTAAAAATCTTTTCTATAGCAACATTAATTTTATCCGCCAGCTCTTCGTGAAACTGAGGATTTTCCTTCATTTCATCACTAATTTGATTGAACCAAGATGAGTGATTATTGATATAATCTCGCCACTCATTTACAAAGTTTTGCATACTAAATCGCTTTTCATCCCACTCAATACTGATCATATATTGTTCAAACGAAGTCGTAATCGAACGAGCAATACTTATTTTTATTCCTTGTGAAAGGTCTTTAAACATCATTCTAGTATGAGTACCCCCCAGTTAATAACAAATATCAAGCCAAACTTAATATTAATACATTATCATAGTTTTAAAAAAAAATACAATAATCGAGTAAATAAATGGGAAGTTTATCCATGATATTAGTTGTTATTAGCAAGAATGAAGCCGATTATCCAAAAAAAATAAAAGAACAGAGTTCCCCCTGCTCTTTTTTCAAAATGTTATCTTTTCTTGTTCATATTGTCTTGATTGTTGACACCGTTATGGTCTTTCGTACCCGGGGTGATATTATCGTTTCTATCATTGACTCCAGGTTGATTGACGTTATCATTGGTGGTTGGAGGAGGCGGCTCTTGTTTAGTAGTTGCACAGCCGGATAGTAGCAACGCCGCAAGAACAGAGCCTCCAATCATGTTTAAAAGCTTTTTATTCATTAGAAAAAGCTCCTTTCCTTTTTGTTTTTGAGTGACCGTTTTTACGGGTCTTTTGTTATATTTCCCAAAAACAGCTATAACTTTCACTAGGAAAATTTGGAATTTACAATTCAACAAAAAAAGCCAGCATTTCATTCATTTGCTGGCTTTCGTTCAAAAAATATTATTGTAAGGCAAACATAATTTCTGCTTCGCAGACTAACTCCCCGTCAACGGTAGCAATGGCTTTTCCTTTGCCGACTGGCCCTTTCAGACGAGTGATTTCCACCTCTAAACGTAATTGATCCCCTGGCTTTACTTGTTTTTTAAAGCGGCATTTATCAATTCCGGCAAAAAACGCTAAACGTCCACGGTTTTCTTCCTTTTTAAGAATCGCAACCGCTCCCACTTGCGCAAGCGCCTCAACAATAAGGACTCCTGGCATTACCGGGTAATCAGGAAAATGTCCGTTAAAAAACTCTTCATTTGCTGTGACATTTTTAATTCCAACCGCCTTATGCCCTTCCTCAACCTCCAAAATACGGTCAACAAGTAAAAATGGATAGCGATGAGGAATAATTTCTTTAATTTGTGTAGTATCTAACATAATTAGTACCTCCTCCTAACATTAGGTTATAACCTATTTTATTAGAAAAATTCAACGTTTGCAAAGTTAAATAAAATAAAAAAGGGAACTAGGGTCCCTTTTTAGTCCTTATCCACAAGATCAATAATATGCGTCCAGGTGGATTTATTAAAAATTTCCTTCACATTGCCACCGCCCATAGCGCCGTATCCGAAGGCAGCGCCAGCAATCCCGCTTATACAAATTAAAAAGGCAACAATGATAATCCGCAGCCAAATCGGAATTAAACGCACCCGTATGCGGCGATTACGTATTTTTTCCGTTTTGATTTTGCGTTCTTTCTTTAGTTGTTCACGCGTATTCGCTGCTTCTTGATTATTGTTGTTCAATGACATGTTTATTCCCCTTTAGTATGTGTTCAAAAAGGAGGACAAAAAGAGCCGAGAAGTTCAAGGAAGCGCAGCCTCCGAGCACCGGAACGCTAGCTGGTCGCTTCGAGCATTTTCCTCGCACGAAGAAAAAGTGTTCTTCTTTTTCGAGGAGTTTTTCCCGGACTTTTTGAACAACCCCTTTTAACGAATTCCGTTGATAAGTCCCATCATCTGGTCAGCAATTGAAATGGATCTCGATTGAAACTGATAGGCTCGCTGAAGAGTAATCAATTCTGGCATTTCCTTAGACATATCAACATTTGATTGCTCAAGTGCGCCTTGCTGAATGGCAATTTGATTTCTTAAAGGGCCATTTAACTCTGTTAAAATTTCATCCATCGACGTATTTAATTCCGCAAAATTTTCCGGAAGTCCAAGGAGGTTTTCACCCTTTTGCTCAAAGAATTGAGATTTCTTGACCTGGACAACTCCTAGATTGAACTCAACCGTACTACCGTTATTCATTGAAACCAATACACGGCCATTGTCCTGTAAAGAAAATTCCTTTATCGGGCCGTTAATGGTAATCGGATTATTATTCTCATCCAAAACCGGATGGCCACTTCCTGTAACAAGCATCGTTTCATTTGGCGATAAGGGTGTTAAGTAAAATGCCCCATCCCTCGTATAGCGAATGGAAGACCCGTTCTCCCCTTGCTCTAGCACTTTAAAGTATTGTCCCTCAGTTGTAAAAGCAAAATCAAGAGATCGTTCGGTCGTTTTCACGCTTCCCTGGCTCCCTACCATTTGTGATTGGGCCAGCTTAGCCCCTACCCCTTGCCGAATGCCATTTGGCGTTAAGCGATTCGTCTCTAATTGAGGAAGTGTCTGGTTATTAAATTGCTGGAAAAGCAAATCTGTGAAGCTTGCTTCTCTCCGCTTATAGCCTGTTGTATCGATGTTTGCCATATTATGACTAACAATATCCATTTGCTTTTGGAGCTGAGTTAATGTATTTTGCGCCGTAATCATTGTCCTATTCATCGTTATCTCCCTTTATCGGTTAATTTTCTTGAACTCCAAATGTAATAGGGTCCCGATTCCTAGATAAATCATTAAGAATTAACCGACTCGTCCAACCTCATTCGCCACTTTTTCCATACTGCGATCATAAGCCTGTAATACTTTCTGATTTGCCTCAAAAGCACGGTAGGCGGACAGCATTTCTGTCATTGTTTTGCCAACATCGACGTTGGATCGCTCGATAAACCCTTGCTGAAGCTTAAATTGAGCACCTGCCACGTTATAAGCAGTCGGAAGGGTATTTCCATTCTCCGTTCGGTAGAACCCATCTCCTTGCTTGATAAGGCGGTTTGAATCCTCTGCAAACGCAACACCCAATCTTGCTCTTTTGCCATTTTCTCCTGTTAGCACACCGTCTTCACTAAGAGTAAACCGATCGCTCGCTAGCTGAATGCGATTTCCCGTTTCATCTAATACAAAGTGACCGCTTGCTGTTGTAAGAAAACCATCTCCATCAACGGTAAAGTTCCCATTTCTCGTATACTGCTGATCTCCATTTGCGCCGGCAACTGTGAAATAAACACTGCCGTTAGCTGGCATGGAGACGTTCAATAAAGCCAAATCTGTCTGCAGGCCTGTCTCCTTTAAATCCCCTTGAATAAAGTTAGGGATGGCTTCCTGCAAATAAACTCCCGTATTGAGAGTGCCAATTTTTTTATTAAAAGGCAGTTTAAGCCCATTTTCCGTTGGGATGTTTTGCTGGTCAAACCGCTGCAATAACATTTCTGGAAAAGCCCTTAATGTGGATTGATCGGCTTTAAAGCCTGGAGTATTCGCATTAGCCATATTATTTGTTAACATCTCGGTTCGTCTCTGCTGAGCAGCCATCCCGGACGCAACTGTATAAAACCCTCTGAACATAAGTCCACCTCATTAAAATACTTTTGAAAATAGCTATGTATCATCCGTCATTTTTCACTTACCCCTATTATAGAAAAAATCTGCAAAATATACATTAGATTTTGAAAGAAATAGCAGATATTTGTAGAAACTTTGTTTTTTTAAAACTTTATGGAGGGGAGGCTTGTTATTTATTCGAATATTTGTTATCATCTATACAGGAACATACATTCGTATTTATTTGAAGTATAAAAAAACCGAGCGAAAACCCTTTTCGGCTTTACACTCGATCTCCACTGTTCTAAAATTATCCTAGCTTGCGTCTTGGAAGCTTATCAATATTATCAAGCATGACGCCGGTACCGATCGCCACGCAATCCATTGGATTTTCAGCAATAAGGACAGGCACTTTAAGTTCTTCAGCAAGAAGAGTATCAATGCCATGCAGTAACGCTCCTCCGCCTGTAAGAATGACACCGCGGTCAATGATATCTGCTGATAATTCAGGTGGTGTACGTTCTAGAACGCTTTTTGCTGCCTGTACGATAACGGAAACAGATTCCCTTAATGCACGTTCGATCTCGTCTGAACGAACAGTAATCGTTCTTGGAAGGCCGGAAACCATATCACGTCCGCGAATTTCCATTTCTTCGCTCTTTAAGCCTGGGAATACCGTTCCAATGCTTGTTTTAATATTTTCGGCTGTTCTTTCTCCGATTAATAATTTGTATTCACGTTTAATATATTGAAGGATCTCGCTGTCAAAAGCATCCCCTGCCATTTTAATTGAAGAAGCTGTAACGATGTCACCCATTGAAAGAACTGCAACATCTGTAGTTCCTCCACCAATGTCAACGACCATATTTCCGCTCGGTTGGAAAATGTCCATGCCAGCGCCGATTGCAGCAACTTTTGGCTCTTCCTCTAAGTAGATTTTCTTACCGCCGCTTTTTTCTGCTGCTTCCTTAATCGCCTTTTGCTCTACACTTGTGATATTTGTTGGGCAGCAAATCAATATCCGCGGCTTCGATAAAAAGCCTTTCACATTTAACTTGTTGATAAAATGCTTCAGCATTGCTTCTGTTACATCAAAATCTGCAATCACTCCGTCTCGAAGCGGACGTATTGCAGCAATATTCCCCGGTGTCCGTCCAACCATTCGGCGTGCTTCTTCACCAACAGCTAGTACTTTATTCGTATTCTTATCAATCGCTACGACTGCTGGTTCATTTAAAACAATCCCGCGGCCCTTCACATGAATCAGTACGTTCGCCGTCCCTAAGTCAATCCCAATATCCCTTGCAAACATTCTCTCTTCTTTCCTCCTGACTACTGGCCCTGTCCGCCATTCCCTCTTGGGCATAAATTAAGCACCGGGCAGGAAAAAGCCCAATACATTTTCTTATGCTATTAGCGATATAAAGCGAACCTCGCTATAAATAATTTTTAATTAATTGCTCCGTAAACGAAGCACTCTACTTACCTTATCTCAGCTAGTTGTAAACATTTTTGATTTACGAATCAAGTTCTATCCTAATTCATTATTCTACCACACTCTATATAAATTAAATAATTTTTTGTCAGAAATTGTGAGGGTTTTTGAAGAATTTTGTCGGAAGATAGAACATTCTGATGGGAGAACCGCTCTCCTATTGGGATAGGCTCAATATCCTATCATGTAAAAAGCAACCAGCGACATTTTGCTGATTGCTTTACGTAGATTTATGTCCATTTTCTCACTTTATCCCAGATCCACGGGCAGTAAGTCTTCCACCTTAAAACTTAGATGATTCGAAAAAGTTTAGGCGGGAGATCAACTGCCCGTAAAGGCCGACGACGGACATGATGTCCTAGTCAGGAGAAAGCCACAGGACAAGGAACACTGCGGCAGCCATACATCGCACGACCAAAAGCAGAGCTTTTGGGAGGACATGGCGCTTTGAGCATGATAAGTTCAACTAACATTCAATGGGGGATGAACTCCGACTAAGAACGCCACCGCCTAATGTCTTTGGCGGCACTATCACGTCCTGTGCGTTGGAACCCCTACTGAATGAAGGTTCATTTTAATTTTATCACCTCTTCCTCCATTTCCTCCTTTTTATATTTCATTTTTGTCGCTTCTCCCCCGCGTAAGTGTCGGATTGATTTATGATAATCTAGAATTTCCTTTACTTCATTCGCCAGTTCAGGGTTAATCTCAGGTAGTCTTTCTGTCAAGTCTTTATGGACTGTACTTTTGGATACGCCAAACTCCTTCGCTATAACGCGAACTGTTTTTCTCGTCTCCACGATATACTTTCCAATCTTGATAGTTCTCTCTTTGATGTAATCGTGCACACCACTCGCCCTCCCTAAATTGGATGTGAGGAGTGTGAAATGAGACTCGCTTTTCGCTTTGATCTATACTCTATTCCGCATGATCAGTACCCTTTGGGGCCTTGAATTTGATCCATTGCGGCAGAAAGATGATACTTTCTGAGCTTACGGTGAATAAACATGTCCTAAGGCACATTCGCTACTGTCTGCAAAACGACTCCTCACCTCAACCACTCTCTTTGTAGGTTTGTAACAGTCTATTAGCTTGGTTGCTGATATATGCACAAAAAAGACAATAGGGACAAGGTATTGCGAAAGTTTTTTGAAAATTTGTTTTTTTATTATTTTTGGTTCTTTTTTAAATTTGCAGCTATAAGATTTTTTGGGGAAAAATAAGGAGGTAATATGGTGGAAATTAGAATTTTATTAGATATTTCCCGAGAAATTGTCGATTGATGGAGTTCCCTACATTTTTTGATCAAATTAGTGGTCGTATTTAATTTTTGATTGTTTACGGGGATTATTTGAGATTAAATTTATTCGTTTATAGATTAATAATACGCTAACCCCCGAAAAATAAAACCCGCCAAATCGGCGGGCCTTCTATTATGCGTTTGAGGATTCCTTTGAGGATTCTTTTGAGTTTTCTTCTGTGTCGTTATTAGATTTGTCTTCGGAATCCTTTTCTTCATCATTTGAAGAGTCTTTGTCTGATTTATCTTCAGAAGTCTTATCTTCTTCAACCTTTTTTTCCTTTGTTGCTTTCGTATCATCAGCTTGCTTAAACTCTTGTAGCGAGCTTAACGGTTTTTGGAAGAAGTCATTCGGGTTAACAGCTTGGCCATCTTTGCGAATTTCAAAATGAACGTGTACACCTGTTTCTTCGTCGAATATGCTTTCTCCGGCTTTTGCAATCACGTTGCCCTGCTTAACTTCATCGCCAACCTCGACACTAATATCTTTTACTGATTGATATAGTGTTTCAATTCCATTGTCATGTTCAATAACAATAACATTTCCCAGTAGCACATCTTCATCGACCTTTGTAACAGTTCCACTTAATGATGCAACCACATCAAAGGTTTCGCCATCCTTCATTCCATAATCAATACCTGTATTTGGATGATACTGATTATTGTAGAATACAAGAGCCGCTTCCTGTTCCTCAGACTTTCCATTCATGTTATAGAAATCTCTTTTAACTTCGGCTGCTTCTGCGTTTTTAACAGGAGACAAAATGTTTTCCATAGAACGGTTTACTTCGACTGCTGGCTCATTGTACTTTTTCCCCGGAATATCAGTAGCATTGTAATCCACATTGTCTGTATCCGCCGCATTATTAAATGCGTTTTGATACCAAAGAACTCCGGTTAGAATGATTGCTGCTGCTGCAATGTAGATAGCTGGGAATGCCCAACGCTTCTTTAAAAAGCGCTTAAAGCTGGAATTTTGAGAAGATCGTTTCTTTTCTTCCTCTCTCATTTATCATCACCTCAGCAATCATTCTGAACAGATTAGAACAATTATATACATTTCTTTAAAAATATTTTTTTAGATTATCTTTCGACAAAAAAGAAAAGATTATGCATGGATTTGAAAAATATTTTTTAAGGGGTGTTTAAAGCAAATAAACAGAGAGCCACCCTTAATTCTCGGTAACTCTCTGTTTTTTTATGCAATTACCAAACAAAGACGGTGTTTGACGCCTTTTTTACTGTCCACCTCAAAAAGACAAACTCCCCCTAATGTCCACAAGAGGTGTCTGACACCCTATTTTTGACACCCTATTTTTTCGCAGTGTATTTAGTTAGATAGTTTTGGGAGTCGGCGATTTCGACGCCTTTGTAGTAGTAGGAAATGATGTCTTTATAGTTTTTTCCTTCTGCTGCCATACCATTGGCTCCATATTGGCTCATGCCAATTCCGTGGCCGTATCCTCTTGTATTAATAATGATATTTTCACCCTTGCGCTCCCATGTGAAATCTGTAGATTTTAGCCCCAGAAGCTCTCTAATGTCTTTTCCTTCAATCGATTTGCCGTTAATTTCTACCTTGCCTACGCGCTTTCCTGCTGTCCTTTCGGTAATGGTGCCAATTGTATTATTATTCGAGAGCTTTACTCCTAGCTTTTTCTCAAATTCTGAAATCGTAAAAACCTTTTGATCGCTAAACTTAGGGGACTTTAGATCCCATGGGCTTTCAACGCTTTTTAAATAAGGAAGTGCACTTAACCATATAGACTCTGAGTTTTCTGTATATCCATTACTTGTCGAAAAGAAACTTGCTGTTATAGGAGATCCATCGTACACAATAATTTGGCCTGCTGTTTCATTAACAGCTTCGGTAATTTTTTTGATACCCCACTCATAGTCCGAACCATAGGATTTCTTGATTTCATTTATATCTTTATAAACCTGATGATGTATGGTATCCGTGACAAGCGCTCCTCCTGGAAGCTCAGAATGCTTTCCATTTATCATTTCATTCACAATATATGTTCTTGCAGCTAAGCTTTGCGCCTTTAAAGCTTCTTTTTCAAAATCCCTTGGCATTTCCGATGCAACAACACCGACAACATATTCTTCGAGGGGAAGCTTCTCCACCTGCTTTTTTCCCATTCGGAATACAGCCACCTCGACTGAAGGTCCAGTTGACGTTTCTGCTGTATGGATTGGAGCTCCTTCCTTTTTCAAATGCTCTCCAAGCCTTCCAGTGACCTTTTCTTCTTTAAAAGGGAGAACGAGCAAGGAAGGGATCAAAAGCGTAATGAAAAATAGCAGTGCGGCTAGTGCGATGAAAGGTTTGAATTTTGTCATGAATATGCCTCCATAAAAATGTAATCTAATTTGTCTAGCTTCGGCGCCTAGCCCCGACATACAGGACGTACTAGTGTCGACAATGCAACAGGACAAGGAAAGCTTCGTCAGCGAAACATCGCACGACCAAAAGTGTAGCTTTTGGGAGGACGTCGCGTTTCTGTCGACCTCTTAGGTCTAAGTCAGTCAGGTTAAAGTACAACCTTCCCGCCGGACTGTCTTATGCTTGTCGGGGCTGACCACTAAGGAAAACTCCTTAGAATAATCATTTGCAGGAACAATCCGTTCTTTGATTGTTTCGAAGACGCTTCCGCATTTCTGTGACTAGATGAGCCCTGTCTCTTTTCATTCTTATGGTATTGGACAGGCTATTATGACAAGAAATTACCTGTAGTTTTAGTGAAGGCTTTAGTGATAACAAGTACTATAAAGTTGTCATGGATTGCGTTTTGATGAGGATCCAGTGAAAACGTGCACTATGAACCGGACATGGATCACGTTTTGATGAGGTTCTAGTGAAAACGAGCACTATAAACCGGTCATGACTCGCGTTTTGATGAGCATCCAGCAAAAACGTACACTATGAGCCGGTCATGGATTGCGTTTTGGTGAGAATCCAGTGAAAACGTGCACTATGAGCCGGTCATGACTCGCGTTTGGATGAGGATCTACTTAAAACGTGCACTATGAAGCGTTCATGGATCCCGTTTTGATGAGCATCCAGCAAAAACGTACACTATGAGCCGGTCATGGATTGCGTTTTGGTGAGAATCCAGTGAAAACGTGCACTATGAACCGCTCATGACTCGCGTTTTGATGAGGATCCAGCGAAAACGTGCACTATGAGCCGGTCATGACTCGCGTTTTGATGAGACTCCTGTGAAAACGTGCACTATGAGCCGCTCATGACTCGCGTTTTGATGAGGATCTACTTAAAACGTGCACTATGAAGCGGTCATGGATCCCGTTTTGATGAGACTCCAGTGAAAACGTGCACTATGAGCCGGTCATGACTCGCGTTTTGATGAGGATCTACTTAAAACGTGCACTATGAAGCGTTCATGGATCCCGTTTTGATGAGGATCCAGCGAAAACGTGCACTATGAGCCGGTCATGACTCGCGTTTTGGTGAGGATCCAGTGAAAACGTGCACTATGAACCGCTCATGACTCGCGTTTTGATAAGGATCTAACGAAAACGTGCACTATGAACCGGTCATGATTCGCATTTTGATGGGGATTTACCAAAAACAAGCACTATAAACCGCTCATGACTCGCGTTTTGGTGAGACTTCAGCAAAAACGAGCACTATAAACGGGTCATGACTCGCGTTTGGATGAGGACCTACTTAAAACGAGCACTATGAACCATTCATGACTCGCGTTTTGGTGAGGCCCCATCGAAAACAAGCATTATGAAGTAATCATCGCTTGCGTTTTTTAAAAGCTCTCTTTCAAAACAATCGCTTTGAGCAAAAAAACTATAAAAAAACACAAAATCCACCTGTCAGATATCTGACAGGTGGATCCCACGCTTTTCGCAAAAAATTATGCATTCATATCTTTAATGTATGTTTCTATTAAAGTTGTTTCATCAACTTCACTTATTCGTTCAATATCTGCACCTAGAGCGGCTAGCTTCTCGTGGAAGTTCACATATCCGCGATCTAAATGCTTTAATTCCGTTACTCTTGTGACTCCATCTGCAACCAAACCAGATAAAATGAGAGCTGCAGCAGCTCGCAGATCAGTTGCGGCTACTTCGGCGCCTTGTAGATTGGATGGACCATTCATAATAACAGAACGACCTTCAATCTTAAGGTCTGCGTTCATTCGGCGGAATTCCTCAGCATGCATGAAACGATTTTCGAAAACTGTCTCTGTGATCACACTTGTACCGTTCGCATGAAGTAATAAAGCCATCATTTGGGATTGCATATCTGTTGGGAAGCCAGGATGAGGCATCGTTTTAATGTCAACAGCCTTCAACTGCTCAGGACCAATGACGCGAATTCCATCGGCTTCTTCCATAAAAGTAACGCCCATTTCTTCCATTTTTGCAATTAACGATGTAGAATGCTCAGGCACAGCACCTTTTACAAGTACGTTTCCACCCGTAATGGCGGCAGCAACCATAAATGTGCCCGCTTCAATTCGGTCTGGAATTATTTGATGCTCCGTTCCAAATAATTGATCGACGCCTTCAATTTTAATCGTACCTGTACCGGCACCTCTAACCTTTGCACCCATTTTATTTAGGAAATTCGCTAAGTCCACAATTTCTGGTTCTTTAGCAACGTTTTCTAGTATCGTTGTTCCTTTAGCAAGGGTTGCAGCCATCATAATGTTCTCTGTTGCTCCCACGCTTGGGAAATCGAGATAGATTTTGGCGCCATGTAAACGGCCGTTTGCTGCTTCTGCTTCTACAAACCCATTGCCTACCTTCACAGTTGCACCCATCGCTTCAAAGCCCTTTAAATGCTGGTCAATCGGGCGTGAGCCAATCGCACAGCCGCCAGGTAAAGCTACGCGCGCACGACCATTTCGTGCAAGAAGTGATCCCATTACTAAAGAAGAAGCACGCATTTTACGAACATATTCAAAAGGTGCCTCATCCCTTAACTCTCGTGATGCATGCACAGTGACCTCATTATTATTAAACTCCACTTCGGCGTTTAAATAGCGTAATACTTCATTGATGGTGTATACATCGGAGAGTGTCGGTACATCACGAATTACGCTTTTGCCATCACTTGCTAATAGTGTTGCGGCGATAACCGGTAAAACAGCGTTTTTTGCTCCTTCTACTTTGACAATACCGCTTAACCTATTTCCGCCGCGGACGATGATTTTTTCCAAAGTGTATTCCCCTCCGCGTCCAATTTCTCTATATTAATATTCAATCGTGATGATGGGTGTGCCAACTACAAGGGTAGTCTTTTCGCCCAATCCTTGATTTCTAATACCGATTTGCAAATTCATATCCTTTCCATTCGTTTCGACAGGATTGTCGAACATTGTCGAATAGGCTGATGTAGATATAAAATTTTGCTCTTTTAAACCTTCCACTTCTTTTGCATGAAAAACAGCTAATAAATGGCTTATTTCTTCAGACAAAGACTCTTCAATCTTATCATTGAATTCACCCTTCAAACAAGAGAAAATTGTGGAATTTTTGTGGAATATGTCGGAAGTTCTGCTTACCAAAAGATGATTAAGGTCTTTTTCTAATTCGCTTTTCCAACCATTCCCTTTCACTTCATAAATGACATACGTTTGGACTTGCTGTTTTGTGGGGGTCGAAAGGATTTTTATTGTCTCTTTTTGTGCATTTCTTTTTAAAACCGCCACTGTTTCCTGATGTTGTTCTGAGGAAGTACTCGTCCAGTACCAATTTGGGTATTGTTTCTTGAGGACTTCGATGTATGTGTTAACATCTTCGAGGGTTCGAAGATTTTCCATATTTTCTCTTGCATATAAAGACCATTCTGTGATAAAAATATTTTCGTCTTGTAAAATTGAGGCTATCTTCGTTAAGTCGAGTTCTGAATTGGCTACAGTCGTTTTATTCCCAAGGTTTAAAACAATAAAACTAAAAATCCCAATAATTGCTAAAATAGATTGTATATATTTCATGTCTGCTTCCTCTCCCTTACTACCATTGTTACCAAGGAGAAGAAGAGCATACTTGGGAAATCTCGTCACTTTTTGACATGATAGAAAAGCCGAAGGCGCCTGCTTAAATGAACGCAGACTAAAACCGCCACGTCCTGTGGCAACGTCTGCATGACCCACATCCTGTGGGCCGCAAGCATAAGACAAGGCGTCAGGAAGGTTGTTCTTTAACCTTCTTGGCGGCTTGACTTATGACCTCGAGCCGATGGCGCCTGTAGCTAGACATTAGAAAAGCGGAGATTTTGCCCAATTTTTACTATCCTATTCAAGTTTACAAAATTCGGGATTCAAATTTATAAAAATTAGTGCACAACAAATAGAATTGTACTTAAAAGCGCTGAAAATGAAAACATGTACGAAGACCCATTTAACCTATTTTAAACCAATTTTTTAAAAAGCCATTTGTATAATTTGTGGCAGTTGTCTCGACCATGAAAGATAATCAAGAAAAAAGTTACTTACTGATGACCCAATCGCAATCGATAACAGTATGTATAGTACTCTTGCTTGCAGAACATGATTGGGGCGCAAAATTTGATCAATGCGGATGGCCTGAAGTGCCCACCAAGCGACCGCGATAAAAACTAAATGCGAGACAATGCTAAGCAAGGCCTGTGGCCCAAATCCTGGAATCATAATTCAACTCCCTTCTCAATTGCCAGCTAGAAGAATGAGACCTTGCTGTGGCGAAGGCTCGATTTCGCTGTTTTTAGTATTTATGGATATTAAGCGGTTCATTTGTTCGATGTTGTGAAAAAACACACAATCCGCCTATAATCATAGCATCTTTTCCTATTATATAATAGGAAATTGCCCCTTTATTTTGAAAGTACCCCTAGATGCTCAAAAAAAAGAAAGGGGACAGAATCCCCCTTCCATTTTAAACCTTTATTTAACCCCAAATAATTCGGTAATCCTTATTGAAAAAAGTCATTAAACTGATTAAAGCTTCCGTGCAAGAAGTCAAAGGCAATACCCGGTGCGACTCCGAACAACACTGTTGCAAAGACGCAGACGCCGATGACGATTCCGAGGGCAGCTGGCAGCTTGATTTTCCCTTCTTCTGCTGCTGGGCGGAAGAACATTTGTACAAGAACACCAAAGTAATAAAAGTAAGATACGACTGTAGTCGCAATCATAATGGAAACTAATACATAACGGGCTGGCTCAATGGCGAGCGCCCCCATAAAGATGTTTAGTTTTCCGATAAAGCCCGCGGTTCCAGGAATTCCGGCTAAGCTTAAAATAAAGATAGCCATCGCTACTGCTAAAATTGGTGCTTTGCGGTATAATCCGGCAAATTCGGAGACATCCTCTGATCCCGTTTTTTGCGTGATTAGCTGAATAATCGCGAATGCACCTAAGTTCATGAACAGGTAAGCCCCTAGATAAAACCACAGTGTGTCAAAAATAAAGACTGATAAGGAGGCTATTACGACAAGGAGATAGCCCGCCTGAGCAATACTTGAGTAAGCGAAAAGTCGCTTGATGTTTTTTTGTCTTAATGCGACGACGTTTCCGACAATCATGGTGACTGCCGCCAGAACAGCGATGTAATCCTGTACCTTTATTAACAGCGGCATCGAATTTGGCATGTATGAAGACGGAGTGCTTAAGAACACAACCATCATAATTCGCACAAGAATGATGAACCCAGCTGTTTTGGAAACGACGCTCAAGAAAGCCGTAACTGGTGTTGGTGCCCCTTGGTACACGTCAGGCGCCCACATATGGAATGGAGCGGTCGCCAATTTAAAGGACAAGCCGACAAAAACCATGAATAAAGCGAGACCCATTAAATAAATATGCTGAGGTTCGGTAAGGGAAACTAACCCGCGAGCCATCTCAAGCAAATTCGTTGTTCCCGTCAAGCCGTACACATAGCTCATCCCGAAGAGCGTAATCGCAGTTGAAATTCCGCCGTTAATCACGTATTTCATCGCAGATTCATTCGATTGAATATTTTGCTTGCGGATGCCTGCTAAAATATACGACGAAATTGACAGTAATTCCAGACCGACAAATAGCGTAATTAAGTCTCCACTCGAAGACATCATCATCGCGCCGAGCAAGGCAGCAAGGAAAAGATAGAAAAACTCGCCTCTATACTCCTGCAGGCCGTCCTTTGACTCATAGCTCGTTGCAAGAAGCATCACGAGCGCCGCTCCCATCAACAATAATAGCTTGAAAGCTTTTGCAAATGCATCGAACCTAAATGTATCGTAAAGAATTGATTCTGCCCCTTGGCCTAGCAAACTGATTAATGAAGCTAATGCCGCCAGCACCCCGGCAAACCCGAGCCAGCCTAGAAGCTTTCGGTTTACCGTCTTCGGCATAAATAAATCTAATAATGATAGTAACGTAGCTACACCTAGGATGATGAACTCAGGTGTCATGATGCTCCATTTATACGATAATAGTTCTGCAAGATCCATCCTTCATCACCCTCCTATCTTAAAGCTGATCATTTCAAGTGTGGATGTTAGCGGTTCGCTTAGTACACTTGGGTACACACCAATTAACACAATAATTCCTAGTAAAACTAACGCCGGAACCCACTCAATTTTCCGCAGATCGAGCACGCCGTCAAATTCACGATGGGCTTTTCCATACGTAATGCCAAGAACAGCGCGCAGCAGGTAAACAGCAGTTAAAATGATGCCAAGTGCCCCGACCGCTGCTAAAACTGGCATTTCTTTAAATAATCCAAGGAACGCCATAAATTCACTGACGAATCCGGACATACCCGGCATACCGAGTGAAGCCATTGCGCCTGCTAAAAGGAAGCCTGCGGTAATCGGCATTCCTTTGGCCAATCCGCCAAGATTGCGAATATTGGATGTGTCCAGTCGCTCGTAAAATACGCCGACAAGGAAGAATAGCAGCGCAGCGATCAGACCGTGTGATACGACTTGGAAAATCGCTCCTTGAATTCCCGCCTCATTCATTGCGCCCAATCCGATTAGGACAATTCCCATATGGGAAATCGATGAATAAGCAAGTACCATTTTGAAATCGGTTTGAATCAGCGCCAAGAAAGCTCCGTAAAGCAAATTCACGACGCCAAGAACGGCAATTAATCCAGCTAAGCTACCGAATTGCTCTGGGAAAAGGCCCATTCCGAAACGAATGATCCCGTATGCCCCAATTTTTAGGAGGATCCCTGCGTGCAACATGACAACAGACGGAGACGCCTGCACGTGAACGCGAACCATCCAGCTATGCAATGGGAAAATCGGCAGCTTGACGCCAAACGCAATTAATAATGCAATGAGCAGGCCCATTTTCGTCCCTGCCGAGAAGGCTATATTATTTGTGTCTGCCGCTAAAATCGCCGTTAGTGCAGCAATATTAGACGTTCCTGTGCGGGCAAACAGCACCATAATTACAATCAGCAGGACAGCCGATCCTAATCCGTTATAAATTAAGAAGCTAAATGCAGCCTTCTCTTTTTCAAAATACCCCCATTTTCCGATGAGGAAGAACGTTGGAATTAAGGTAATTTCGAAAAAGACGAAGAATAAAATTAAGTTTTCTGCCGCAAACACGCCGAGCATGCCAACTTCTAATAGAAGGAACAGCATGAAATAGCCTTTCCATTCTTTTTTAATATACATCGAAGCAATAGCAGCAAGCGTCGATAGAATCGCGGTCAACACAATCATGATCAAGGAGAATCCATTGACACCGAGCTCATAATCAATCGAAAACATATCTCCTAATCTATTAGGGTCGCCGAAATGAACCCAGCGAACATTTTCACTTAATTGCGCAAGCGAAGCTCCAGCCCGGTACTGAAAAAAGGCTACGAGAGACAAAATCAGCGCCGGTAATGTTGCTAAGAAACCGACTAGCTTAATAACCGATTCCTTCGTATTTGGAATGAAGGATAAAACTAACACACCAACAAGAGGGGAGAAAACTAAGATTGATAAGAAATAAGCTAAGTTCATTTCAAATACCCCCCTGTCACTGCAAATACGACTACTAAAATAGCTAAACCGACAAAGGCAACCGTTCCGTATCTTTGTACCTGTCCGTCCTGGAACTTCGAGCCTAATTTTCCGAGGGCGACTACCGTTCCAGATACGCCTTTAACTACTCCTTCAACAAGGAAGGTTTCGATGTAACGAAGGAAGATGCTGAAGAAGCTTGTTACTTTTAATACGGTCAGCTCGTAAAATTCATCAACATAATATTTGTTATATAAAATCGAGTGCACCGTTTCTGCTCCAAGCCAGTCGCGTGATAGCGAACGCTTGCTGTAAATCATCCACGCAAGGAAAATTCCGAGCAAGGAAACAGCTGTTGCCACTATCATAATCCAAGCTGGACCAGCAATATGCCCATCTCCAAGCGCGGCATTGCCCTCTGTCAGCCAATCCCCGAGGAATGTTCCAAACCATGGCGTATTGACATATCCAGCGACAACTGCAAGGACACCGAGAACCATCATTGGCACAGTCATCACGCTTGGCGACTCCTTCACGTGACTCATATTGCTGCGGGATTCGCCCGAGAACACCATGAAGAATAGGCGGAACATATAGAAGGCGGTAAAGAATGCTGCCACAACAGCAAGCCAGAACAATACCGTATTTCCATTTGCCCAAGCGGCTATCAGAATTTCATCCTTACTGAAAAATCCTGAGAACAACGGCACTCCGCTGATTGCTAATGTGCCAATTAAGAACAATGGACCTGTCACACGGAGCTTTTTCCATAGTCCGCCCATTTTTTCAATGTCTTGCGTATGAACGGCGTGGATGACACTTCCTGCCGCTAGGAAAAGCAAAGCTTTAAAGAAAGCATGTGTCATCAAATGGAATACACCAGCGACATAGCCAGCCGACCCAAGCGCAAGCATCATATAACCGAGTTGGCTAACCGTTGAGTAAGCTAGTACTCTCTTAATATCTGTTTGCACAAGCCCGATACTCGCGGCAAAAATCGCAGTAATTGCGCCAATGACAGCAACTGTCAGCAATGCGGTTTCGGAGCTTGAGAAAAGCGGGAATAAAGCCGCTACTAAATAAACCCCTGCTGCTACCATTGTTGCGGCGTGGATTAAGGCCGATACAGGCGTTGGACCTTCCATCGCATCTGGAAGCCATGTATGAAGCGGGAATTGCCCTGATTTTCCCATCGCCCCGACAAAGATTAAAATCGCTGTTAATGTAATCATCGTTGGTGAAATCGATCCAGCTGCTACCGCTGCAAAGATTTCATCATATTCGAAGCTGCCAACTTGCCAGAATAAGAGAATCATTCCGATTAGAAGGCCGACATCCCCAATTCGCGTCATCACAAACGCTTTTTTCGCAGCCCTTTTTGCTTCGTCCTTATAAAAATAGAAGCCGATTAATAGGAATGAGCCTAAGCCGACAAGCTCCCAGAAAATATATGTTTGCAGTAAATTTGGCGAAAGAACGAGCCCCAGCATTGCAAAAGTAAATAAGCCTAAATAAGCATAGTAAACATGAAGTCTCTTATCGCCATGCATATATCCTTTTGAATACGTATGAACAAGGAAACTGACGAGTGAGACGATTACTAGCATTAATGCATTTAATTGATTGACTTCAAAACCCGCTGTTAACTGAACATCCCCAATCGCGAGCCAAGCAGCTTCTGCCTTAAATGTTGGCGATGTAAATCTTTCGAACAACACCAACAAGGAGTAGACAAATGATGCAAGCGAAAGCAGAATTCCTATGTACGCACTTGCACCCTTAAGCCGTTTGCCGAAAAAGACGAGGAATAAGAACGATACTAGCGGGAAAAGCGGTATGATCCATGCATTCTCCATCAATATCACAATCCCCTTTTTTGAACACGCTGTTACGTTTGATCTTTCTGTAATGTGAGCGTGTTAGTTTGTAGAGGTGGAGGTGAAAGGTGAAAAAATTCGGTGAGAACCCATTTTTTCTCCTAAAATAACATCCATCCTCTTGCGGTATTCATGCTGAACCTTTAATGCTTCATTGTATTTATTTCATCAATATGAACCGTTTTGCGATTACGGTAAAGAGCAATCAAGATCGCTACTCCAACAGCAACTTCTGCTGCGGCAACTGTCATGACAAATAGGGCAAAGACTTGACCGGTAATTGAAGGCACTATACCAAATTTACTGAAGGCAACAAGGTTAATATTCACGGCATTCAGCATTAATTCAATCGAAATTAAGACAATGACTGTGTTTCGCTTCGTTAAAGCCCCATATAGACCGATGCAAAATAAGATTAAAGCAAGCGCCAAATAGGCTGAAATGGGAACCGAACTCATTCCTTCTCCGCCCCCTTCTCATCATCTTTCCTTGCTAAAACAATGGCACCAATAAGTGCAGCTAATAATAAGACGGAAGTGAGCTCAAATGGAATGATATATTTCGAATAAAGCGCTACTCCGATTTGTTCTGTATTCCTTTCATGCAAAGCATTCGGCAATTGGCCGAAATCAAGATTGTAAATGCCAATATAGACTGCAAATGCAAATCCTAGCACACCCAAAAACAGAAGGACTTTGCGCAAGCGTCCTGTTTTCGGCTCACTTTCATCATCATGACGGGTCAACATAATTCCAAATAACATAATGATCGTAACGGCTCCGGAATAAAGCAGCACTTGGGCCGCAGCAAGAAACTCGGCTGATAGTAAAACAAAAATCCCCGCAATGCTGATAAAGGTAAAAACAAGCGCCACAACCATATGCATAACTTTGGTAAGGTTTAATAACAGCACGCCGCCCATGACTGCAACTACCGCAAGTGACATAAACGCAAGAAATTCTCCTGATAACGTCATGCTTTATTCACCTTCCGTATATTCTCATCATTTTCATCTAACCATTCGAGGTTTTTAAATAACTCATCCCTGCTGTGCTCGGCCAGTTCAAAGTTATTCGTCATAATGATCGCCTCTGTTGGACACACTTCTGTACATAAATCACATAAAATACAGATTTCAAAATTAATATCATACGTATCAATGATTTTCCCTTTTTTCGCCGGGTCCGGATGCTTTTTGCCTGTTAGCTGAATGCATTCAGTCGGACAAATATTCGCGCATTGATTACAGACGATACATTTTTCCGGGTAAAATTTCTGAATGCCGCGGAACCGGTCTGGAAGCGGAAGCGGCTCATTCGGATAATCATATGTGACCTTTTTGCGGGTCAAGTTTTTTAGGGTATATGATAAACCTTTCGCTAATCCAAGCATGTTTGTTCACCCCTTGATTTTTAGAAATGGTTTTTCCACTTTATGAATATATAACTGGTCAGAGCAGAAGATAGCTTGATAGTGGCTGAACATTTTAGAGAAAAGCAGCAACCAGGTCGCTTTCCTCGGCAAATTTTCTTTAAAATATGTTCAGCAGTTCTTTTAATAATGCCGTTAGGAAAATATTCGCTAACGCAACTGGCAGGAGTACCTTCCAGCCAAATTCCATCAATTGGTCTGCACGTACACGCGGGAATGTCGAACGGAACCACGCCAACACGAAGACAACTAATGTGAACTTAAGGGCAAACCAGACAGCGCCTGGAATAAATCCTAAGAACGGCAGCGGTAGCCATCCACCTAGGAAAAGCACCGTTGTTAACGCCGCCATCGCAAAGAAATACACATATTCTGCCAGCATGAAGAATGCCCAGCGGAAACCAGAGTATTCAACATGGAATCCGGCAATCAACTCAGATTCTGCTTCCGGCAAGTCGAATGGAACACGATTCAATTCGGCTACGGATGCAATAAAGAAAACGATAAAGGCTATTGGCTGCCAAAGGATGAACCAGCCATTTTTTTGCGCCTCAACAATATCATTTAAGTTTAAGCTTCCTGTCAGGAGAATGATTCCTACAACAGACATAACGAGAGGAATTTCATAAGAAATCATTTGCGCTGCGGCACGCATTCCCCCAAGGAGAGCATATTTATTGTTAGATGCCCATGCGCCTGTTACAATACCTACTGTCGTTATGCCGGATACAGCGATATAGTAAAGCAGGCCCACCCCGATATCTGCAAACTGAAACTTATCGGTAAAAGGAATGGTCGCTAATACCATGAACGCCGGTGCGAACGCTATCACAGGTGCGAGAATAAATAACGGCCGATCCGCAAGCTTAGGGATCGTGTCTTCTTTTAAAAGAAGCTTTAGAACGTCGGCAACCGTTTGTAATAATCCCCAGCGTCCACCGACTTGGTTCGGTCCATGCCGCATTTGCATAAATCCCATGACTTTACGCTCTGCTAAAATGGCATATGTGACGAAGCCTAAAACAACTAATAGTAAAACGACGGCTAGTAAGAAGAAAATTCCGAAATTCAGCAATCCGGGACT
This sequence comes from Cytobacillus depressus, assembly GCF_008923245.1. Lineage (GTDB taxonomy): Bacteria > Bacillota > Bacilli > Bacillales > Cytobacillaceae > Cytobacillus > Cytobacillus depressus. Next base: position 44,651 of record NZ_WBOS01000003.1, on the reverse strand, counting down.
AGAATGTAAAAGTTCTTCTACCATTAACCGTCCACCTCCCCGAGGACAATGTCAATTCCTCCTAAAATAGCAATCATGTTCGCCATGTTTTCTCCTTCAAGCAGCTTCGGGAGAATTTGTAAATTATAGAAAGAAGGCCTTCTGAACTTTAAGCGATACGGTTCTTTTTTGCCATCACTGTATATATAGCAGCCAATTTCTCCACGAGGAGATTCGATTCTGACATACGCTTCCCCTTTTGGAGCTTTAATGATCTTCGGAACTTTGGCCATGATCTCTCCCTCAGCCGGGAATTGTTCACATGCCTGTTCAAGTATTTTCAGCGATTCTTCGATTTCTTCTAAGCGGACATGGTAGCGCGCCCATGCGTCTCCTTCTTCACGGGTAACGACCTTGAAATCAAAGCGGTCATAGATGGAATATGCCTCATCTTTACGCAAATCCCATTTGACACCCGTACAACGAAGCATCGGTCCGCTTAGTGAATAGTTTAGGGCGTCTTCCTTCGTATAGGCCCCTACACCTTTTACACGGTTAATAAAAATTTCATTTCCCGTTACTAGCTGGTGATAGCCGACGAGTTGCTCACGCATATAAGGAATAAATTCTTTTACTTTTTCAATCCAGCCTTCTGGTGCATCCCATTTTACCCCGCCAACACGCATATAGTTAAAGGTTAAACGTGCCCCCGAAAGCTCATTTAGCATATTAATAATCATTTCCCGTTCACGGAATGCATAAAGGAATGGGCTTGTTGCGCCAAGATCCAACAAAAATGTCCCCCACGACACGAGGTGGCTGGCAACTCGCCCAAGCTCCATCGCCATGACGCGCAAATACTCGGCACGCTCAGGAACTTGAATGCCCATCATCGTTTCAACCGCATGACAGATCACGTAGTTATTCGTCATCGCTGACAAATAGTCCATCCTGTCTGTATATGGGATGATTTGTGTATATTGCAGATCTTCAGCCAATTTTTCCGTTCCACGATGCAAATAACCGATGACTGGCTTCGCTTCTGTAATAATTTCTCCGTCAATTTTGACAACGAGGCGAAATACACCATGTGTACTTGGATGCTGAGGTCCCACGTTTAAGAGCATTTCTTCTGTACGGATCATTGGTTACACCTCCACATCATACGGTTCATAATCTTTTCTTAACGGATGGCCAATCCAGTCTTCACCAAGCATAATACGATGCAAGTTCGGATGCCCTGTAAAACGAATGCCTAATAAATCATATGCTTCACATTCAGGCCAATTCGCTCCAGCCCATAACGGCACAAGCGATTCAATCGTTGGATGATCCCGGTCAATTTTCACTTTTAATGCAACCGATTGGCGATTTTTATATGAGTATAGATGTGCATACACTTCCATATGCGTCTCAAAGTCGGTTCCATGAATCTCAGATAAATAATCAAATCCGAGTTGTTCATTATATTTGAGGAATTGTGCCAACTTATAATAGGAATCCTTCTTCGCCACCAATGTTGGCACATCTTTCGATAAACTATTAATATACGAATCTTCTAGCACTTCTTGTCCAAGATGCTCTCCAATTACCTTCACATACTTATCAAGATACGGCTGATTTGGCGATGGCTGCTTTTCTTCAGCAGGTGCAGCAGCAGTTTTCCCTCCTGCTGCCTTTGCCTTCGCGGCTACAGCGGCTGCGGCTTTGGCTTTGGCTTTGGCGGCAGCGATGGCTTTCGCCTTCTCATCATCACCCGCTCCACCACCAGCTTTTGCGGCTGCGGCAACTTTGGCCTTGGCGGCTGCTGCGGCCTTTGCTTTTGCGGCGGCAATGGCTTTCGCCTTTTCGTCGTCCCCTGCTCCACCTTCCGATTTCGCTAGTGCAGCGGCTTTTGCTTTTGCGGCAGCGGCAGCCGCTGCTTTTGCTTTAGCCGCAGCGGCGGCTTTTTGCTTCGCTAAATCCAAGTCTTCGGCTGGAGCTGAGGCTTCTTCTTGCGATTCCCCCTGCTCCTTCGCCTTCATTTTCGCTAATGCAGCGGCCTTCGCTTTCGCCGCGGCGGCGGCTTTTTGCTTCGCTATGTCTATATCCTCTGTCGGAGCTGGAGCCTCCTCTTTCGTTTCCCCTTGCTCCTTCGCCTTCATTTTGGCTAATGCGGCAGCCTTTGCTTTCGCTGCGGCGGCGGCTTTTTGCTTCGCTATGTCTATATCTTCTGTTGGAGCCGGAGCCTCTTCTTTCGTTTCCCCCTGCTCCTTCGCCTTCATTTTCGCTAATGCGGCGGCTTTCGCTTTTGCGGCGGCGGCGGCTTTTTGCTTCGCTATGTCTATATCTTCTGTTGGCGCCGGAGCCTCTTCTTTCGTTTCCCCCTGCTCCTTCGCCTTCATTTTCGCTAATGCGGCGGCTTTCGCTTTTGCGGCGGCCTCCTTTTTTAACTGTTCAAGATCTTTTTCCCCGCTCATCGGTTAGATCACCTTCTTCCCAGTTTTAGCCTCATAGCGGATCTTTTCCTTCAATTTATTAATTCCATATATTAATGCAGCCGGATTTGGCGGACACCCCGGTATGTAAACATCGACAGGCACAATTTGGTCGACACCTTTCACGACCGAATAGGACTTCACGTAAGGACCTCCCGCAGTCGCACATGAACCCATTGCAATGACCCATTTCGGCTCGGGCATTTGATCATAAAGTCTTCGTACAATTGGCGCCATTTTTTTCGTAACCGTGCCGGAAACGATCATGACATCAGATTGACGAGGGGATGTCCGGAAAAACGATCCAAAGCGGTCTAAATCATAGTGCGCTCCGCCGACCCCCATCATTTCAATGGCACAACAAGCAAGCCCGAAGGTCATTGGCCATAATGAATTACTCCGTGCCCAAGCTTTTATTTGTTCCAAAGTTGCCATAAATACATTTCGCTGCAGTTCTTCCATTTCTTCAGGTGAGATATTTTCCAATTTTAAGTCCATTTTAGCACCTTCTTCTTCCATGCATAAATAAGGCCAATGACAAGCATGAACACAAAAATTAACATTTCGATTAATGCAAAGATTCCGAGTTTTTCATACGCAACTGCCCACGGATACAAGAAAACGGTCTCTACATCAAAAATGACGAACATAAGCGCAAAAATATAATAGCGGACATTAAACTGCACCCTCGAATCATGGAACGGCTCAATCCCACTCTCGTACGTGGTATACTTCGTCTCATACGGCTTATACGGCCGCAGCAGTTTCCCCAAAAACAAAGCTACCACAGGTAATAAAATTCCTAGACATAGGAACACAAACACAATCAAATAGTTATTTTGATATAAATTTAGCATCTCCATGTCCATCCCCTCCAATTTTATTGAATTTTCTCTACCTATTTGTAACCGTAATCATTATAGCATTCTTACCAAATTGTGTCGATATTCCTGGAAATTCTCTCGACCACAGAACAAAGCTTTTGCAGCGTTAAGAGCGTGCTCTCAAAAGCGGAAAGGCTTTGTTCTGTGGGGGCGGAAGCGATAGCTGATACCAGAGCTGTGAGAGAACATCGCAGAGAGAGAATTTCCAGAATGCCAAACCCCTTTATCGACACAATCCCCTCCCCCTGAGCATTGCATCATCCCCTGAATAATCTTCCCCGAGTCTTCATCAAGGATGACGCAAATGCGAACTCTCCCCCGTATTAAATCAATCAATCTTTGAAAATAAGAACTTTTTCTCCGGATCAGCTCTAAAGCGTGCAAGCTCCGCCCAATTTCCAAATTGCCTTTATAAAACACCCCTACCCCCAATCCAAACACACCCTAGATTATTTCCCAATATCCATTAAACATGAAAATAACTTGATTTTCAGTGAGAAAAATCATTCAATTCAACTCGTATTGATTTTCAAAACCTAATTTCCCTTACTACTACTCTTATTAAGCAATAGTAAAAAAAATAACCGAGCATTTATTTTTATAAAAGCGACCCTTGATTAAGAAATACTCTGACGTGCTAGATGAACCTTTCATAGTGCGCGTTTTCCATAGGTACTCTACTAAACGCAGTCCATGAACCTTTCATAGTACGCGTTTTCCATGGGAACTCTCCTAAACGCAGTCCATGAACCTTTCATAGTACGCGTTTTCAAGGAGTACTCTACTAAACGCGGTCCATGAACCTTTCATAGTGCCACGGGAACTCTACTAAACGCGGCCCATGAACCTTTCATAGTGCGCGTTTTCCATGAGTGCTCTCCCTAACGCGGTCCATGAACCTTTCATAGTACGCGTTTTCCATCGGAACTCTCCTAAACGCAGTCCATGAACCTTTCATAGTACGCGTTTTCAAGGAGTACTCTACTAAACGCGGTCCATGAACCTTTCATAGTGCGCGTTTTCCACGGGAACTCTACTAAACGCGGCCCATGAACCTTTCATAGTGCGCGTTTTCCATGAGTGCTCTCCCTAACGCGGTCCATGAACCTTTCATAGTGCGCGTTTTCCATTGGAGCTCTCCTAAACACGGCCCATGAACCTTTCATAGTGCGCATTTTCCATAAAAACTCTACTAAACGCAGTCCATGAACCTTTCATAGTGCGCGTTTTCCATGAGTGCACTCCCTAACGCGGCCCATGAACCTTTCATAGTGTGCGTTTTCAAGGAGTACTCTACTAAACGCGGTCCATGAACCTTTCATAGTGCGCGTTTTCAAGGAGTACTCTACTAAACGCGGCCCATGAACCTTTCATAGTGCGCGTTTTCCATGAGTGCTCTCCCTAACGCGGTCCATGAACCTTTCATAGTACGCGTTTTCCATAGGTACTCTACTAAACCCGCTCCATAAACCCAATAGCGACCGCGTGATATAAAAAGCTTTATAGTTTCACATAATGCGAATACTTCCCGTGTCCAATTTGTTTAAAGTTTTGCTGAAGCAACCTTCTCATGGTATTCCTAGACTCAATAATTTTAAACCATTCTAGCATCTCATTTGTGGCGACTCTTCTATCTGGAAATAGAAATGTAAATTCCTCCACACCACGTAATACTGTAGAGGTAATCCCCTCCCTATATCCACACTCCTTACAAACCAATACATTGCTTTTAAGCTCAACATTAAACGAATGACAACTGACACAGTTTATACCTTTTTCCAGTTGGTCATATCTATAGTCTGGTAAACGTAAATAAGGTGACTTCTCAACATGCATAGATACTAATTGTTCAGCAAGCTTTAAATGCTTATCTTTAAATCTTGCCTTGTTTTTGCTTAGATGCGTTATAAAGCGATTAAGCTGGGGTGGAAAAATAATAGGATGGTTCAATGGTGCCTGATATAAATAAAATTCGGGGTTTACGAAAATGAGACAAGTTTCGATGGGGAAGGTAATTCCAAGCTCCTGAAGCAGCCTCCGGAGAAGTGATTCACATCGTTCTAACTGATGAAACGGATTTCTTATTTCTGTTTTTGATAATGTATACCACTTATCAGCTTCGACAAAATCATCACCCTCATAATTTTTTATTTCTAACATAAATATTTTCTCGGAAGAAATGAGTAATGTATCTATTTGAAAAACGGTATGATTAAATTCGAGCATCAAGTCATTAATAATTAGCCAATTTGCTGAGAGGGGCTCTGATAAAGCATCAAACATTAACTCCCCTTGGTATCCCTTTTCAAGACTTAAATAATAATTCTGCTCCTTTTCTGATAAGTTCGATCGTAGATTTAAATATCTATGAAGCATTAATTCTACTGATTCCTTGCGAATTTTAAGTAACAACTTCTCACACTCCATTCCTTATTATCTTTTAAAATGGATTCTAAAATAGATAACAGTTAGGACATTCGACATCATGAATATTAGATGCCGCACACATCCACTCGTTTAAGATCTTATAAATTAAGAAGTTTTGGAAAAATAATTTACATAGGTTGGATGTTTAGCTATAGTTTTTTTGGGGGTAGGTTTGGGGTTAACTTGCCTTTATTCTAAAACGAATTATAAAATTGTCAAGCAAAAATAGTAACTAAAATCAATCACTCTGAATCTTATTGAAAGCCTTCATATTTCTTTGTGATTTTGAAATTTAATCTACCTTCCAATTAACCAAAAAAGCCCTGCTCCAAATAGCAAGGCCGAAATTTTTAACAAATGCAAGTCTTTCTTTTCATTCCTACACGGTCTTTATCTTCAATTTTTTTAATATATTCAGTAGCCAACGGAACTTTACACGCCGTATTTCCTACATCTACATGTACTTTACCGATGTGTGCTGCAACTTTTTTGGCCGCTTTCGATAAGGCTTGGACATAAGTTCCCACGGAAATAACAAAACCATTCATCACGTAACGCACCCGGTTTCTTTCTTCATGAATGGTTGTCTCTACTTGGTTTAGTAAGTTACTAATTTCATTCAAATCTATATTTTCATCCGGAGTAATGGATAAAAAGTTAGAATAGGTATTCCATCCACAAACCGCAATCATTTCGTTGTCAGATTTTATCCATTCCCTCGCCAATTCCAAAGCATAGTCGCTCTCCGCAGCCACTCCGGCAACAGTGTACTCCGCAGGCCCATACCAAGAAGCTTTCTTCGCCCACTCCTGTAAAGTTTCCTTTGTCATCAATTTGGGATTCACCGAAAGGCCCGCTAAATACATAGCATCATAGTTCCCAGAGTCATATAGAGCCAACGCTAAATCCTGATCCTTTTTCACATATTTAACAAGTTTTTTCATATCCCCAACCTTAACACCAAATAAAGGTTCCTTCGCCCCGTGACGCATAAGTGTTTTTTTCGTTGACTCCGTAGCAAGTTCTTCAAGCCTTTTCATTATTTCGTCAAAAGTCATTTTTGCATTCTCCTTCCTTTTAAAACATAGCTATTTCTTATTATCATTGCATACTTTGTACTTTAATAGACTATATTGTTACTTTATTCTTTAGTTTTTTAAGAAATCCTGCAAAACGGTTAATATGATAAATTATTACTTTTTATAATTGCTACTGAGAGGATCTTTAAAACTTCATGACGAGTGTTTTAATGGACTTTATCAAAAATGAGCTCTATGAACCCTCCATGGTTATCGTTTTTCAGATGCTTTAACATAAACATGGTCCATGAACCTTTCATGGTTACCGTTTTTCACTTGCTTTAACAAAAACGCGGCCCATGAACCTCTCATAGTTAACATTTTTCACGTGCTTTAACAAAAACACGCTCCATGAACCTTTCATGGTTACCATTTTTCACGTACATTAACAAAAACGCGGCCCATGAGCCTCTCATAGCTACCATTTCCCACGTACTTTAACAAAAACACGCTCCATGAACCTTTCATAGTTACCATTTTTCATTTGCTTTAACAAAAACGCGGCCCATGATCCTCTCATAGTTAACATTTTCCATCAACTATAACAAAAACGTAGCCCATGAACCTCTCATAGTTACCATTTTCCATCAACTATAACAAAAACACGTTCCATGAACCTCTCATATTACCGTTCTCCATCGCCTCTCACCAAAACGAGCTCTTGGCCCCTCCTCCCCGTGCTACTGTTCACTCCAAAACCTAAAAAAACACCCCCCAGCATTCCACTGAGGGGTGTTTGTGATTAAAAATGTTTTTCCGAAACTTTAATACGATTGATGGCACGCTGAAGAGATAGTTCGGCGCGTTTGAAGTCGACGTTGTCGCGCTTTTGGTCGTTTAGGCGCTGTTCGGCGCGTTCCTTGGCGCGGACGGCACGATCGATATCGATGGCGTCTGCTTGTTCAGCTGATTGTGCTAAAATCGTGACTTTGTCAGGGCGAACTTCAAGAAAGCCGCCGCTCACTGCTACGAAATCTGTTTTTCCGCCGTTTTTTAAACGGACGGCTCCAATTTGTAACGGTGCAACCATTGGAATATGGCCGGGTAAAATACCGAGCTCACCGCTTCCCGCTTTCGTGCTTACCATTTCCACATCTGATTCATACACCGGGCCATCGGGAGTAACAACACTGACTTTAATCGTCTTCATTTTTTACCCTCCTGACCGAAATTAGACCTCTACGCCCATTTTCTTGGCATTCTCGATAACTTCTTCGATTCGTCCAACAAGACGGAACGCATCTTCTGGAAGGTGGTCATATTTTCCTTCAAGAATTTCTTTGAAACCGCTAACTGTTTCTTTAACCGGTACGTATGAACCTGGTTGACCAGTAAACTGTTCAGCAACGTGGAAGTTTTGTGATAAGAAGAACTGGATACGACGCGCACGGTGAACCGTTTGCTTATCATCATCAGAAAGCTCATCCATACCTAGGATTGCGATAATATCTTGTAATTCTTTATAACGCTGTAATGTTTGCTGTACTTGAGTAGCCACATGATAGTGCTCTTCTCCAACAATTTCAGGTGACAATGCACGAGAAGTTGAAGCAAGCGGATCCACAGCTGGGTAGATACCCATCTCAGAAAGCTTACGCTCAAGGTTAGTTGTTGCATCTAAGTGAGCGAAAGTTGTTGCCGGAGCCGGATCCGTATAGTCATCGGCTGGAACGTAAATCGCTTGGATCGATGTAACAGAACCAACGTTTGTTGAAGTAATACGCTCTTGTAGTCTACCCATTTCAGTAGCAAGAGTTGGCTGGTAACCTACCGCAGAAGGCATACGGCCTAGTAGGGCAGAAACTTCAGAACCTGCTTGTGTGAAACGGAAAATGTTATCCATGAAGAAAAGAACGTCTTGTCCTTGGTCATCACGGAAGTATTCTGCCATTGTCAAACCTGTTAGAGCAACACGCATACGTGCGCCAGGCGGCTCGTTCATCTGACCGAATACCATTGCTGTTTTCTTAATAACGCCTGAATCTGTCATTTCATGATAAAGGTCGTTACCTTCACGTGTACGCTCTCCAACACCAGCGAATACGGAAATACCGCCGTGCTCTTGAGCGATGTTATTGATTAATTCCTGGATTAAAACGGTTTTACCAACACCGGCACCACCGAATAGACCGATTTTTCCACCTTTAATATATGGAGCAAGAAGGTCTACTACTTTAATTCCAGTTTCAAGAATTTCAACTTCTGTTGAAAGCTGCTCAAATTTCGGCGCTTCTCTGTGGATAGAATCACGACGAGCATCTGTTGGGATTGGCGCATCTAGGTCAATATTTTCACCTAATACGTTAAATACACGACCAAGTGTAACGTCCCCAACTGGAACAGAGATAGGACCACCAGTGTCGATTACTTCACTTCCGCGCGTTAAGCCGTCAGTAGAAGCCATCGCGATAGTACGAACGGTATCATCACCTAAATGAAGGGCAACTTCAAGGGTTAAGTTGATTTCAACTTCAGATTCGTTACGCGCTTGATTATGGATTGTCAATGCATTATAGATCTCAGGTAGTTGTCCGCTTTCGAACTTTACGTCAACAACTGGACCCATGACTTGAAGAACGCGTCCTTTGTTCATCTTATTCCCTCCTAATAAAGAAATGCTAGGCGCCTTCGGAACAATCAAAAGACTATTGTTCCTGCGATGTCTTTTCGGAGAAGCTTTCCTTTGAGCTCCAACGTTGGGCATAGCACAAGACAAACCTCTCGGAAAGCTGGACTTTGTCTTTCAGGGAGGATTGATCAATTATGCCGGCGCCTATGCTAGACATTTGTCTCATTTCAAGGTTATATATTTAAGCTTTAAAACTATTCTAACGCAGCTGCTCCACCAACGATTTCAGTAATTTCTTGCGTAATCGCTGCCTGACGGGCACGGTTGTAGACAAGGCTTAGTGAGTTAATAAGCTCATTCGCATTATCCGTGGCATTTTTCATTGCCGTCATCCGCGAAGCATGCTCAGATGCTTTACTGTCTAAAAGGGCTCCATAAATTAAGCTTTCCGCATATTGAGGGAGCAATACTTCTAGAATTTCTTCAGCTGATGGTTCAAATTCATAAGATGTAAGCTTGCCAGAAGTCGAGATATCCGTAAGCGGCAGGAGCTTCTTCTCTGTTACATCTTGTTGAATTGCGCTGACATAGTGGTTATAGTACATATATAATTCATCAAATGTTTCGTCTGTAAACATGCCGACTGTTTTGCTCGTGATGTCTTTAATCTCCGCAAATTCAGGCTGATCAGGGACAGCAACAATGTCAAGAATGACATTCATGCCGCGCTTTCTGAAAAAGTCGCGTCCGTTGCGGCCGATGGCAATGATTGCATATTCATCATTTGATTTATGACGACTTTTAATCGTTTGGTATACATGCCTTAAAACGTTACTGTTAAAAGCACCAGCCAATCCGCGATCAGACGTGATGACTAAGTATCCAGTCTTTTTCACCGGGCGGCTTGTTAGCATCGGATGGCCTGCATCCTTGCTTCCAAGTGCGATAGAGGCAGTAACTTCTTGAATTTTTTCCATGTAGGGAACGAATGATTTTGCATTCATTTCTGCACGGCTCATTTTCGCAGCAGATACCATTTGCATTGCTTTCGTAATTTGACTCGTTTTCTTCGTTGAAGTAATACGAGATTTTATATCGCGTAATGATGCCACAGGTTCTCACCACCCTTTTTCAAAGAATGTCAAGCAGGCAGCACCTAGAACTTTCTAGGCACTGCTGCTTTCCTATTGTCAGACCTTATTATAGAGACGCCTTCGTTTTAAAAAAATCGAGGACTAAATTAAACTCTATTATTCAGATACTGCGAATGTTTTCTTAAATTCGTGAATCGCAGCAGCCATATCGTCATCAGCAGGAAGATCCTTAGTTGTAACGATCTGGTCTAACAGCTCTTTGCGGTTATGGTCTAACCAAGAATGGAACTCAGATTCGAAACGACGAATATCGTGAACAGGAATATCATCTAGGAAGCCGCGAGTAAGAGCGTAAAGAATGGCTACTTGTTTCTCAACTTTTAACGGCTTGTTTAGATCCTGCTTTAGAACCTCTACTGTACGGGCACCACGGTTTAATTTCGCTTGTGTTGCTTTATCTAGGTCAGAACCGAATTGGGCAAATGATTCTAGCTCACGGTAAGAAGCAAGGTCAAGACGCAGTGTACCTGCAACCTTTTTCATCGCTTTAATTTGTGCGGATCCACCTACACGTGATACAGAAAGACCTGCGTTGATCGCTGGACGAACACCAGAGAAGAATAGGTCAGACTGTAAGAAGATTTGTCCATCAGTAATGGAAATTACGTTTGTTGGAATATAAGCAGAAACGTCCCCTGCTTGTGTTTCGATAAATGGTAATGCTGTGATTGAACCAGCACCTTTTGCATCACTTAATTTCGCTGCACGCTCTAGTAAACGGCTGTGCAGGTAGAATACATCCCCCGGATAAGCTTCACGGCCTGGAGGACGGCGTAATAATAGTGAAAGCTCACGGTATGCAGACGCTTGCTTTGTTAAGTCATCATATACTACAAGCACGTGCTTGCCGTTGTACATGAACTCTTCACCCATTGTTACCCCAGCATATGGAGCAAGGAATAATAATGGAGCTGGCTGAGATGCAGAAGCAGTCACAACGATTGTGTACTCTAATGCACCATTTCTACGTAGCATTTCTACTGCATTACGAACAGTAGATTCTTTCTGTCCGATTGCTACGTAAATACAAACCATGTCTTGATCTTTTTGGTTAAGGATTGTATCGATCGCTACAGATGTTTTACCTGTTTGACGGTCACCGATGATTAACTCACGTTGTCCGCGTCCGATTGGCACTAATGCGTCAATCGCTTTAATTCCTGTTTGAAGCGGCTCGTGTACAGATTTACGATCCATTACACCAGGAGCGTTTGCTTCAATAGGACGTGTTTTTGTTGTGTTAATTGGACCCATGCCATCAACTGGCTGTCCAAGAGGGTTCACCACGCGTCCGATTAGTTCTTCCCCAACCGGAACCTCCATGATGCGTCCTGTACGGCGTACTTCATCGCCTTCACGGATATCTGTGAAAGGCCCTAAAATAATGATACCGACGTTACTTTCTTCAAGGTTTTGCGCCATACCCATAACGCCGTTTGAAAATTCAACAAGTTCTCCAGCCATGACATTGTCGAGGCCATGAGCACGAGCGATACCGTCACCAACAGAGATAACTGTACCTACATCACTCACTTGAATTTCCGACTGATAGTTTTCGATTTGCTTTTTTATCAGCGCACTGATTTCTTCAGCTTTGATGCTCATGAGTTTCACCCCTATCTACGAATCTTAGCCTAATAATTGACGTTCTAGACGATCTAGCTTCCCGCGCAGGCTGCCGTCGAAAATTCGGTTTCCGATTCGAAGCTTAATGCCGCCGAGTAAATTAGAATCAATAATATTTTCAATACGAAGTGTTTGCTTGCCCACTTTAGCTGCAAATACTGCAGATAAAGCTTCTTTTTCCACCCCAGATAACGGGCGGATGGAATAAACAGTCGCCTCTGCAATGCCTCTTTCATCATTTGCAAGGCTTATAAAATGATCGACTACATCGGAAATATAATCTTCTCGATGGCGTTCTACTAAAATCATTAGTGTGTTCAACACATATGTGTTCAGAGATGCAAAAGCATCCTTGATCATCTCTTTCTTCTTCTCTAATGGAAGCTTAGGAGACTTTAACACTGCTTTTAACTCGGAGTTATAGTTTACTACTTCTCTAACTACACGAAGCTCTTCTTCTATTTGATCAAGAAGCTGGTGTTCATTTGCAAGCTGGAAAAGAGCCAACGCGTAGCGTTTTGCTACTGTGGAGCCTGTCATCGCACTTCTCCTGCCTCTTGAATGTATTCGTTAATAAGCTTATCTTGGTCTTCTGTGCTTAATTCTTTCTCGATTACTTTAGATGCAATTAACACAGATAGAGAAGCCACCTGTTCGCGAATGGCTGTAACCGCTTTTTCTTTCTGCTGTTCAATTTCAAGCTTCGCAGATTCCTTTATACGATCAGACTCAAGTCTTGCTGTTGCAATAATTTCCTCACGTTGCAGATCGCCTTGCTTCTTCGCGCTTTCAATTAAGCCTTGTGCCTCAGCACGTGCTTCTTTTAATAGATTTCTTTGTTCATCTAATAGCTTTTTCGCATCTTGACGGCTTTGTTCAGCTGCTTCGATCTCACCTGCTACATGCTCTTCACGCTGTCTCATGATGCCCATTAATGGACCCCAAGCAAATATCTTAAGCAAGACAAGCAATACAGCAAACATAACAAGCTGGAATATAATATCGCCGCCGTTAAATTTCACACCTAATACTAAGCTGCTAGTTAACACGATCGATTCACTCCCTTCATTCTAGAGGCCAGAGGTGGAAGTGAGACTCGCAAAAATTGGCGGGTTAGCCGAATTCTGCATTGTACCTTCTCTGCCCCTTTTTAACTGTCATATAAATATTTAACTTTTATTAAGGAATATTAGACATAAAGGAAAGGCGAAGGTTCTTATTGAATGATCTTCGCCATTTTTGGAACATTTTTTTTACCAGTTATTAACCGCCAATTACCATGAACGCGATAACAACTGCGATGATAGGAATCGCCTCTACTAACGCAACCCCGATGAACATTGTAGTTTGAAGCATACCGCGAGCTTCTGGTTGACGTGCGATACCTTCTACTGTTCTTGATACGATAAGACCGTTACCGATACCAGCTCCAAGTGCTGCTAGACCGATTGCGATTGCTGCTGCTAAAAGACCCATTATTGTGTTCCTCCTTAAAATTGTATAAATAATTAATTGTTTAATCGTGTTTGTTCATATAATGAACAGGTATATATTAATGGTCTTGACTCACTTTGTGCGCCAAGTAAACCATTGTTAACATGGTGAAGATAAATGCTTGGATGGCACCGACGAAAACTGAGAATCCTTGCCATGCAAGTGTTGGAATAATTGCGGCAATGGTTCCGCCTACCCCAGTTGCTAGACTTCCAGCAAGAAGACCGAGGAGAATTTCCCCTGCAAAAATGTTCCCGTAAAGACGTAAGCCAAGTGTTAAGGTATTGGCAAATTCCTCAATAATTTTTAAAGGAAATAAGAACGGCATTGGTCTTAAATAGTCACGGCCGTATTCTTTAATACCTTTCAGCTTAATTCCATAAAAATGTGAAAGCGCAACAACCATCGTTGCTAATGTTAGGGTAATGACCGGGTCAGCTGTAGGTGATTTCCACCATAATTTATCATCAATGACAACTGAGAACGGAAGCCCCAAAAAGTTGGAAATAGCAATATACATCAATAATGTGATTCCTAGAATATGGAATCTGCCGCCTGTTTTCCAATCCATCGTACTATTCACAATATTTTTCACAAAGTCCATTATCCATTCGAAGAAGTTTTGCATTCCCGTTGGTTTCATGGACAGTCGACGAGTGGAAAGTACGGCGATAATGAAAACAATAGCACTTGCAATTGTGATCATCAAAATATTTGCTAAGTTAAAGGTTAAGCCCATAAAATCTACTAAAGGAGCTTCATGATGCAATAGTATTCACCTCTCTTCCCGCTATTTATGTAAATGAATGGAGTGAAGAAAATAATCTATCATAATGACAATATAGGATGTCATTAATCCTATAACCACACTAATAAGGTGAACTTTCTCCGGGTATTTCATTGCGATCATGACTGCAAGCACTGCTGTAGCCATTCGCGAAATCATCCCAAGTGAATGCACCTTTTCCCCTTTTGCTACCGCTTCTCCAAACCGGTCTACTTTTCTGGCCATCAGCCATAAATTGAACAAGCTCAAAGCTGTTCCTAAAATAAGGCCGAGAAAAATAGATTGATAAGAAGTAAATCCCCAGCCGAGAACATAGACGGATAGCAGCAAAAACATGTATTTCCGTTGCCTGATATACATCAATTTTAATTCTGGCATGGTGTTATTCTCCTGAAAAAAAATGTTGGATTAATTTCAGCATAGCAATGATTCCCACAGTCAAACCGAGCATTAATCCGACAATGAGAAATAGCGGCTCAGTACCCATCTTGCTGTCTAGCCATCTTCCAGAAAAAACACCAATTAAAATCGATCCTACTAATTGGGAAAGAATAGCAGACATTAAGCCCATTGTCACGAATGGACTGTGGTTTTTTTGACGCATGAAAACACATCCTCTCCATCAAAAAGAGAACAAAATAGGGCTGTTTTATCATGCTATATAACAGATAAAATAACTGGGAAACTGTGTTGAAAACCCTATCATTATATCCTTTGTAAGCATACAATAGGGGCATGTCAATGTCAACGTGTTTATAGTGAAAATAGTCACTAACAAAAAGAGGGAAATGTGGTATGTTCACACTTTTTTCACAATTAAAAAGTGGCAAATCTATTGAAAAAAGAGCATAGATTTGCTATGCTCTAATTTTATTTATTTACTTTGAACAGTGATTTGTCCACTTTGCTCAATGAACAAATACGATTCAATAGAATCCTCTTTTCCTGCTTTTTTGGCAAATACTTTTACAATATATATGCCAGGTTCTGGAAGCTGGTCATTATTTATTTCCTCCAGCAGCTGTCCTTTGCCGATATTTCTTTTCCAATCTATAAATCCGATAAATCGAAGGCTGTCTACTTCAAACATCGCGATCCCAAACTCTTCTGCTCCTCCAGGCAAATACACTTCATATCGATAGGAATCCTTCTTATCACCTTTTCCGAGACCAAATCCCATCACCCGCGGGTAATTCGGCTCCTCTAAAACATATAGATAAGGCAAGGAGATTGTTTGTGATCCTGCCTGTAATGTTATGCTGCCATCATAGATTTTCTTCTTTAACTGCTTTGGATCGACGGAAAGCTTGATTTCTACTCTTTTTTGCTCCCCTGGTTGTAAATAAAACGATAAGGGGAATCTCCATCTGAGCCCGTTTTCCGCGTACGGCAAAGAAAATGAGTAGGTTTGGCCTTGAGAGCTAATGTTTCTAATCGTTACAAAGCCGCTATGCTCATGCATACGGTCTGCGAGTTGGAACTTGCCAAATTGAAGAGAAGCAGGCATGGCGAGTGTATTGGTTCTTAATGCTTTTTCAATTTGAATTCTTCCCGAACCTTGCTCGAATGATCGATAGCGCTCACCTTTCCGATTCACAATCGGCTTGGCTGTATTCATAAGGGCAGCCTTTATTTCTTCAGGACCCCACTCTGGATGAGCTTGCTTAATGAGTGCACATGCTCCCGCCACATGTGGGGCAGCCATGCTTGTTCCCTGCAAGGGCAAATAGCCGCCGGGCACCGTGCTATTAATGGCAACACCAGGGGCGACGACATCCGGCTTAATTTCCCAAGTTGCGGTTACCGGGCCGCGTGAGCTAAAGTCTGCCAACACATCCATTTCTTCCATTAATAGTGTTCTTGCAAATAGTCTGCTATTTGCCAGTTCTTTCTTTATCTTTTCCCCGTTCGCTTTAGATAAGGCGGTTACGGGAATCGACACATCCGTCTCTAAATTGCCGAAAAAAGTCCCTTTCGTATTATTGTAAATTAATACCGCCTCCGCTCCGGCTTTGTGAGCATTCAGTGCTTTTTCAGTAAAGGTAAGCTCCCCTCTTTCAAGCAGCACCATTTTCCCCTTCACATTCTTTAATTCTTCTTTTTTTCCTAACCCCGCAAAGACGATTTCATACGGCTTTGTAAAATCCCATTCCACAGATCCCTGCAGCGGTTCCAGCCTTAACCTTTGCCCTGCCACATCGACATAAGGAATATTCATTAATGGAGTGGAGGCGCCGACTGATATCGCCTTTGAGGCAGTGCCCGGGGAACCGACCGTCCAGCTATTCGGACCGGAATTTCCCGAGGATGTGACAGCCGTAATTCCTTGTTCTACCGCTTTATTCAAAGCCATACTAATAGGAAGATCGGGACCATTCACATTATTGCCGAGCGATAAGTTTAAAATATCAACCTTGTCCTTAATCGCCTGATCAATCGCGGCAATCACTTGCTCTGTCGTCCCGCTCCCGCCAGGACCGAGAGCCCGGTACGCAATGATGGTCGCCTCGGGAGCGACGCCTTGAATTTTTCCGTTCGCTGCAATAATGCCCGCCACATGTGTTCCATGGAGAGTGCTATCCCCTTGAGAAGGAACGGTTTCCATTGGATCATCGTCCTGATCAACTAAATCATAGCCGCCGCCATAATTCACTCTTAAATCGGGATGGGTATAATCGATTCCTGTGTCAATTACGCCAACCCTCACCCCTTTTCCCGTCAAGCGCTGATTTTTCGCATCAAATAAACCTCTCGCCTCCATCCCACCGATCATTTTGACACTTTCCTCGGCATGTACCTTATAAGTGTTGACCGGGGAAGCAATCGAGGCACCGACCATTTTGGACAGCCGATCAATATCCGTCTGCTTCCCCTTAACGGAAAACCCGTGAAAAGCATATTTGTAAATATGCCTTAATTGCAGGTTTGGATTCTTACTTACGAGACGTTTTATCTCTTGCTCGCTTTTTGCTTTTTCTAAAACAATAATCGATACTTTTTCCGTATTTGAAGATTCCTTTGGAATGGGAGGGTGATTGAGTGTTTCAGCATAGGTGGTTGATTGAAAAAATAAGAGGATCAGCGTTATGATGATGGTTCTTTTTCTCATGGAAATCACCCTTTTTTTCATAGGGTTTTCTTTTTAGAGGAAAAATATGCGAGATATAGAAAAGCGAAAGTGCCTTCGGAACAATCAAAGATCGGATTGTTCCTGCGTTGATTATTCTAAGGAGCTTTCCTTAGTGTTCACCCCCGACAAGCACAAGACAATCTACACGGAAAGGTGTACTTTACCTTTCTGGGTGGATTGGCTTGTGACCTCGAGGTCGACAAAAACGCGACGTCCTGTCGCATTGTCGACACTAGTACGTCCTGTACGTCGGGGGTAGGCGCTGTAGCTAGACAAGTAAAAAGCTGATCCTTTATTAGGATCAGCTTTCTCACTTTTATCGCAGATTAACGGTCTGTAAGACCCCCACTTCTAGTGTGGGATCTAACAGACCGTAAAGGCCCGATTGGTTCAACTAACATTCAGTTGGGAAAAAGCCCCCCACTGAATGAAGTTTCACTTTATTGTGGTTTGTATTCTTCTGGACGTTCTTTTATTTGGCCGAAATTGAAGCGGATCGCTTCACAAATTCTTCTAGAAGCATCTCCATCTCCGTATGGATTCACGGCTTTGGCCATTTTTTCGTACTCGGCTGAGTCGGTTAAAAGCTGAGTCGCCATCTCATAAATAGGTTCTTCCTCGACGCCAGCAAGCTTTAATGTCCCCGCTTCGATTCCTTCAGGTCTTTCCGTCGTATCACGCAAGACGAGAACTGGAACTCCAAGGCTTGGTGCTTCCTCTTGAATACCGCCTGAATCCGTTAAAATTAAATGGGCTCTAGCAGCAAAATTATGGAAGTCAATGACATCTAGCGGTTCTATTAAATGGATACGGTTATCATTCCCAAGGATTTCGTGTGCAATTTCACGAACAGATGGGTTAAGATGCATTGGGTAAACGATTTGAATGTCCTTTTGCTCATCAACTAAACGCTTGATCGCATTAAACATATTTCTCATCGGTTCGCCTAAATTTTCACGGCGATGAGCAGTGAGAAGCACTAATCGGTCTGTGCCAATCTTCTCAAGAACCTCATGATGATATTCATCTTTAACCGTTGTTTTCAGCGCATCAATCGCCGTGTTTCCAGTAATAAATATATGTTCACTTGGTTTATTTTCATTTAATAAATTCTCAGCCGAATTCGTTGTCGGTGAGAAGTGTAAATCGGCGATTACACCAGTCAGCTGACGGTTCATTTCTTCAGGGAATGGAGAATATTTATTCCATGTCCTAAGTCCCGCCTCAACATGGCCAACAACAATTTGGTTGTAAAAAGCCGCTAGACTTGCAATGAAGGTTGTTGTTGTATCCCCATGGACCAGCACGATGTCAGGCTTCGTTTCCTTCATTACACGATCAAGACCTTCAAGACCACGAGTCGTAACATCAACTAATGTTTGACGGTCCTTCATAATGTTCAGATCGTGATCTGGCGTAATGCCGAAAATTTGCAGAACCTGATCTAGCATTTCCCGATGCTGGGCCGTTACTGTAACGATTGACTCAAAATGTTCAGGGTGCTTTTGCAATTCAAGTACAAGAGGAGCCATTTTGATTGCCTCTGGCCTTGTACCGAAAATTGTCATCACCTTAATTGGGCGATTCATTTCTACACCATCCTCCCCCTCATTTTGCTTGTTGGCTAAAATTGGGTGATTATTTTTCTGATAAAAGTTTTGCTGTCGTACAGCCTGCGATATGGGTACTTGTTTTCTACATTTTTTTTTGGAATAAAACCCGTTTATATGTACGCATATGGCTAAAGTTGGTTAATGAAGGCCGACTAAAAACGCCACGTCCTGATATCTTCGTCGGCACTAGCACGTCCTGTGCGTCGAAAATTAGGTTATATACTAACAGCAACTACTAGCATAGCTAATTTATTTAAAACAAACAACCTTACTTCGTACCAAATAAACGGTCGCCAGCATCTCCTAGTCCTGGAACGATGTAGCCATGGTCATTTAACTTTTCATCTAATGCAGCGATGTAAATATCAACATCTGGGTGAGCATCTTGAAGTGCTTTAACCCCTTCTGGAGCAGCAACAAGGCACATGAATTTAATATGTGTGGCGCCGCGCTTTTTCAAGGAATTAATAGCTTCAATAGCTGAGCCGCCTGTTGCTAGCATTGGATCGATGACGATAAAATCTCTTTCCTCCACATCGCTTGGCAGCTTCACATAATATTCAATCGGCTGCAAAGTTTTTGGATCGCGGTATAATCCAACATGACCAACCTTAGCTGCAGGGATTAGCTTCAGGATGCCATCAACCATGCCGATTCCCGCACGAAGAATCGGGATAATTCCGATCTTTTTCCCTGATAAAACTTTTGATTTCATTAAGCCGATCGGTGTCTCGATTTCAACTTCTTCTAACGACATATCGCGCGTAATTTCGAATGCCATTAAAGTGGCTACTTCATCAACAAGCTCGCGGAAATCCTTTGTCCCTGTTTCTTTATCACGAATGTATGTAAGTTTGTGCTGGATCAGCGGGTGATCAAATACGTATACCTTTGCCATGTAAAAATCTCTCCTTTTATTCTTTCAAAATGTATGACTAGCCTCATCATATTAATTAAAGTCGCCCCTGGCTATTTGTGCCTGGATTTTTTCGAAATCACTTAGTAATCCCTTAAAAAATCTGCTCATTTCCTCCATAGGATTAGCCTCCATAAAGAAGCTATTCTACTTTTCGACCATTTTCTTCAGCTTGCACTTCGTCTAATTTTACAGAAAAACTTTTCACAGAGCAACTTAGTTTGTAAATTGTTAAGGAATATTCAAAAAGAAATTTAATTGGGGGAATCATGGAGACGGCATGGAAAGGATTTTCGTTAAAAAACTAAAAAGCCAGCCCCCGTCAAAACGGGAACTGACCTTAACAAAATTATTATTTTTCTGGATATAAAACGAATTGGCTTGTTAAAGCTTCTACTCTATTTCTTGCTTCTTCCAGCTTGCCTTCGTCTTCATGATTTTTTAATGTAAGCGCGATGACTGCTGCAATTTCTTCCATATCCTTTTCGCCGAATCCGCGTGATGTCACAGCTGCCGTACCAATACGGACTCCACTTGTTACAAATGGGCTTTCAGGATCGAATGGAATTGTGTTTTTGTTAACAGTAATGCCGACTTCGTCTAGCACTTTTTCAGCTACTTTTCCAGTTAGGCCAAGAGAACGCAAATCTACTAATAGTAAATGGTTATCTGTGCCGCTAGAAACTAGATTGATACCTTCTTTTTGAAGAGATTCAGCCAGATGCTTAGCATTTGAAATGATATCGCTAGCATATGTTTTGAATTCTTCTTGAAGAGCTTCTCCAAATGAAACAGCCTTCGCAGCAATGACATGCATTAAAGGACCGCCTTGAATGCCAGGGAAGATCGATTTATCAATTTTCTTCGCGAATTCTTCTTTACAAATAATCATACCGCCACGTGGGCCGCGAAGGGTTTTATGTGTTGTTGTCGTAACAAAATCTGCATAAGGAACTGGGTTTTGATGTAAGCCAGCTGCAACAAGACCAGCAATATGAGCCATATCGACCATTAAATAGGCTCCGACTTCATCAGCAATTTCACGGAAACGTTTAAAGTCAATAGCACGTGGATATGCACTTGCTCCAGCTACGATTAGCTTTGGCTTATGCTCGCGGGCTTTTTCAAGGACAACATCGTAATCAATCAAATGAGTTTCTTCATCTACACCGTACTCAACAAAGTTATATAAAACACCACTGAAGTTTACAGGGCTGCCATGTGTTAAGTGACCGCCATGAGATAAGTTCATGCCGAGAACTGTATCGCCTGGCTCCAAAATGGTGAAATATACAGCCATGTTCGCTTGTGCACCAGAGTGTGGCTGTACATTGACATGCTCTCCGCCGAAAATTTCCTTCGCACGGTCACGAGCTAAGTTTTCCACAACATCCACATGCTCACAGCCGCCGTAATAACGTCTGCCAGGATATCCTTCTGCATATTTATTTGTAAGGACAGATCCTTGTGCTTCCATAACCGCTTCACTAACAAAGTTCTCAGAAGCTATTAATTCAATTTTTGATCTTTGACGCCCAAGCTCATCTTGAATAGACTTAAAAACGAGCTCATCTTGTTTTGCTAAATGCTTCATCCTATTTGCCTCCCTTTTTCCTACAGCTATTTTCAAAAAAATGTAATTAGTCCAATTTTGAAAATTCTTTTATATCTTATCACGTTTTGCTAGTGAAAAGAAGAAAATATTCATCACTGATTTAAAAGAGGAAAGCCCTACATTAAGCAGGGCTTTCCTCCTATCCTATGTCTAGCTTACAGCGCCTAGCCCCGACGTACAGGATGTACTAGTGTCGACAATGCGACAGGACAAGGAAAGCTTCGTCAGCGACACATCGCACGACCAAAAGTATAGCTTTTGGGAGGACGTGGTGGCTATTAGTCGATGTTCTCCCAGCAAGGCGCTTCCGCTTTTCTAGCAAGATTCATTTTCTATCTTTCTCTCATAGACCGCTCTTGCCCCGCCGATTAGCTTTGGTCTTGTTTTAGCAAGAGTCACGTGCGCCTCTCCGACCATTTTCTGCGTTGTTCTAATTGGGACGGCTACATGTTTTAAATGCATTCCGATTAACGTATCACCAATGTCGATTCCCGCATCAGCCTTTATATGTTCAACGACTACCGGATCCTGGAAGTGTCCAAAGGCATAAGTCGCCATCGCACCGCCGGCTGTACGAACGGGAACTACGCTAACTTCATCGAGATTTTTTGCCTCAGCTGTTGCTCTCTCGATTACTAAAGCTCTGTTCAAATGTTCACAGCATTGGAAAGCGAGAGCAACGCCTGTTTTTTCACTAAAACGTTTTAGGCTTGTATAAATCATCTCTGCTACTTGCTCGGTACCTGCTGTGCCAATTTTCTTCCCTGCAACCTCACTTGTACTGCAGCCAACTAAAAGAATTTGCCGCTCGTTTAATGGCACCTGCTCGCCAAATTCTTGAATAATCTTGTTTAGCTGCTCTTGCCATTCTTGAATATTTTCTGACATAAAAGCTCACCCTTTCGGAAGCTTCGGATGTTTGGCTGCAGCCGAAATAATAGCAACACCCGATCATTATTGATTTTCGTATTCTTTAATTTTGCCCACACGATTTTCGTGGCGTCCGCCCTCGTATTCAGTTGTGAGCCATACTTTTGCGATTTCACGAGCAAGCCCCGGGCCAATGACACGTTCTCCCATCGCCAGCATATTGCTATCATTATGTTCGCGCGTTGCTTTTGCACTGAACATATCATGGACGAGCGCACAACGAATGCCCTTTACTTTATTTGCCGCGATGCTCATGCCAATGCCCGTGCCACAAATAAGGATTCCTTTATCAAATTCACCATTCGCTACTTTTTCAGCGACAGGTAATGCATAATCCGGATAATCGACAGATGTTCCGCATTCACAGCCGAAGTCTTCAAACTCGATGCCCATTTCTGTCATAAGCCCTTTAATTTCTTCACGAATATTCACGCCACCATGATCCGAAGCGATTGCAACCTTCATTGTTAATCCTCCTATTTGATAAACAATACTTATTTTTGAATATGCCTTTATTTTGGCATAAAGAATGAGAAGTGTGCAAGCAGACGATAATATTGTTGTGAGCAAAAGCATGACCTTTGTAAGATTTTTTAAAAATGCGATTAAAGGTTAAAATCATAGTGAGCGTTTTACGAGGCATCGATCGGAAACATGCTCCATGAACATTCCATAGTATTCGTCCCAAAAGCCTTCCATCCAAATCAAAAAGAGAGCCCCTCTCAATAGAGACTCCCTCCATAAATCCTATTAAATCTGAAATCGTGTTATCGTATTTTTCAACTTTTCCGCTTGCTCTTTCAAGTCGTTGGCGAGCGTTTCGACGTTGGACATGACTTCGTTTTGATGGTCGGTGGCAGTTGCGACTTCTTGGGCGCCGGCCGATGTTTCTTCCGCAATGGCTGCTACTTCCTGAGATTGGGTGGATGTATGCTGGATACTTTCCATTTGGCGGTCGACTAAGTCTGTAATGGCGGAAACGAATGAGGCCATTTCATTGACTGTTTTCGTCATTTCTTCGATGACTTGATTCGTTTCTGTGCCTTTTTTCGCTTCGCTATTGGCCGTTTCTACTTGCTCTGAGATTTGCTTGACGACATTTTGTACCTCATCTTGGATGTTCGCAATTAATTCAGAGATGCCTTGAACGGCTTTGGCGCTTTCGTCAGCGAGTTTTCTTACTTCATTCGCGACGACAGCAAAGCCTTTGCCATGCTCTCCTGCGCGCGCGGCTTCAATGGAGGCATTTAACGCAAGCAAGTTCGTTTGAGCAGCAATATCACCGACAAGCTGAATAATTTGTTCTACTTTTCTTGCATTTTCTTCTAAACGAATAACCGTTTGCAGTGATTTTTGATTTTCAGTTGCTAGTCTTTCAATGCCGGAAACGAGGGAATGGATAATTTTCTTCGAGTCGTGAAGATCCTGGACCATTTCACTCGAAACACGTTCTGATGCCTTCGCTTTCGTTTGTACATCTTCAGCCATGCAAATCACATCTTCAACCAATTCCGCTGTTGATTGAATCGCGATGGCAGAGTTGTCAGCCCCGATGGAGATTTCGTTGATCGTTCTTGCAATTGAATTGGCTTGCTCAGCGGCAAAGGAGGATTCCTTTGAGATAGCAATGACCTTTTCATTCGTTTCTCGGAAGTTCTCATCTATCTGATGCACCATTTCTCTTAAATTTCCGAGCATTTCATTAAACGCAACACCAAGAGAGCGAATTTCATCATCCGATTTTGCTAATTCTACATCCTCTTGAATATCCCCTTGCGCAGCTTTCAAAGCCATTTTCTCCAGCTTTTGCAGCGGCTTCGAAATGAAACCCGCAGCGAAGAAGGCTAGGATGGAAGACCAAATGATCCCCAAACTTAATGTTATGGTTGTAAATAGACCTTCATTTATATGTAAGGAATCTTTAATATATGGATATAAAAAGTAAATAACTAACGCACTTGTTGAATAGGTAATAACGGCTAAAATCGTAATAAATAAAACGAGCTTCCTTCGCAAACCGAATTTGTACTTATGCTTCTCTCCCATTGTTATCCCCCTGAACAGATATTGCTTAAATCACAATAAAAACCCCATTTTATATTCTATTGATTATATCGGCTATTGCCGCCTTCATTTCAATGAAAGTTTTTCGATAAACCTCGAGCGGTCCTCCGAATGGGTCTGAGATGTCCTGATCCCCTGTTGTGCCAGCTAGTTCTTTCAGTGTAAATATTTTTCCTGTTGCCTGTGGAAACATGTGAATAACTGCAGCTTTATGGCTTTCAGTCATTGTTAAAATACAGCTTGTCCAATTGATTAAGCTTTCGTTTAACATCGATGATTGATGATCGATGTTAATTCCTTCTTCCGTAAGAACCTTTCGTGTATTTTCCGACGCGTCGCCTCCATCTTGAGCGTAGACGCCTGCAGACTTCACCTCAACTCCAGGAATCCCCATGCTTTTTAATATGGCCTCAGCCATCGGGCTCCTGCACGTATTCCCCGTACAAACAAATAAGATTCGAGTCAAGTTAACGCCTCCTTTCTTCCCATTATAAGACAAACCTCCTAGATTCAATAGTAGTCAATGTGAAAAATTATTAAAATTAATCAAACTTTCCCAAAACAACCAAAAGGGATAGGAGGACAGATTCCTTGTCCATTCCTATCCCAGTAAAAGCTTCAGTCCAAAGGCAAAGAGAATGCAGCCGCCGAGGGCTTCGCTATATGAGCCTAGCCAGCCTTGGACTTTTCTGCCAATGAGGAGCCCTAGCCATGTGAGAATCGTTGCGGTGATCCCGAAGCAAGTAAGAACTAAAGCAGTTTTAGCACCGTAAATTCCAAGGGTTAAACTAACTGAAAAGCTGTCTAAGCTTACGCTAAAGCCAAATATCATTAATCCCCATCCGGCAGGCGTAATGATGCTGTTTTTTTCCTTACTGAAGCCTGACATGCACATATGTATACCTAATATGAGAAGCAGCCCTCCGCCCACGTACGTTGCGATGGCACCGAATTGAACAGATAATAGTTTCCCTGCAAGGATTCCAAAGAGGGGCATCCACACATGGAAAATTCCGATGGTAAGCCCGATATTAAATATTTGTCTAAGGCGGAGATTAAACATTCCCATCCCCAGTCCCACTGAAAAAGCATCCATCGCTAGGGCGAATGCCATTAAAGTGAGTGTTACAATTTCTCCGTACATTCCTGTCATTTCTTCTCCTCCTTGGACTTGCTAATTTCAACATATGCACGTCCAAGTGGATTTAGAATGGGAAAAATAGAGAAAAGGGACAACCGTTCGTGCGGCGATCATTGATTTCAATGGATAAGTTTTAGCAAACTTGCGCAAAGATTTACAGCTTGCTGGAAGGGCTTCTCCTCCTGTTACTAAGGTTCTTTTACAAATCAGAAGCCGAAAAAATAAGCCACACATAAAGTTACCCACATTATCCACAAAACACCTGTTGATAACTTGTGGAAAAAGGGAAAAGCGTAAGCGCCTTCGGAACAATCAAAGAGCGGATTGTTCCTGCGAAGATTATTCTTAGGAGCTTTCCTTAGTGGTCACCCCCGACAAGCATAAGACAAGCAGGCGGGAAGGTTGTTCTTTAACCTTCTTGACTGATTGGCTTATGACCTCGAGGTCGACAAAAACGCGACGTCCTCCCAAAAGCTACACTTTTGAGTCGTGCGATGTGCCGCTGACGAAGCTTTCCATGTCCTGTCGCATTGTCGACACTAGTACGTCCTGTACGTCGGGGGTAGGCGCTCCTCCTAAAAGCTAGCGCTTTTACTCGTGCGATGATTATGCTGCCGAAGCGTTCCTTGTGGAGCTAGACATTAAAAAACCATCTCACAAGGAGACGGCTTATCCTATAATGACACGGTGTCCTGCGGCCTTCATGAGGCGGTTCATGATAGCAGTACCAACGCCTTCATATGGGAACATTTCACTGAAAATGATATCCACATTTGTGTTATTAAATGTTCTTAAAGCATCGTATAAATGGCTCGCAACAGATTCTAAATCCGCTCTTTGTCCGCAAGCAAAGACATAATCTGCTTGGTAAAACGGTTTATTTTCTTCAGTTGTCAACACACCAACTGATAATCCTTCTTCCTTCTTTTTATCCACAAGCTTCTGGATTACTTCCTTTGACCCATCTACTAAATGAAGAGGCGCGTCTGGGGCGTAGTGTTGGTATTTCATGCCGGGGGATTTCGGTGCTTGATCCGCATCTAGCAGAGCAGCATCGATTTCCACCTTGCCGATAACCGATTCGAGCAGTTCCTTTGTCACTGCACCGGGCCTTAAAATAACAGGAACGGGCTCCGTGCAATCCAAAACTGTCGATTCTACCCCGACTCCAGTTGGGCCGCCATCTACAATTCCGGCAATTTTACCATTCAAGTCCTCGAATACATGGTCTGCCGTTGTCGGACTTGGCTTGCCTGAACGGTTGGCACTTGGAGCAGCAATTGGAAGGCCCGAGCTTTTTAAAATCGCTAACGCAACTGGATGATCAGGCATGCGAACGGCAATTGTAGATAAGCCAGCCGTTGCTTGATCGGAAAGCTTCCCTTCTTTCTTTTTAAAAATAAGGGTAAGCGGGCCTGGCCAGAATTCCTTCATTAACTGCTTCGCTTGATCGGGGATTTCCTCCACAAACGCATGAAGCTGGCGTTCTTCCCCAATGTGGATAATAAGTGGATTATCACTCGGCCGGCCTTTCGCCGCGAATATTTTCGCTACCGCTTCATCATTTTCCGCATTTCCGCCTAGCCCGTAAACTGTTTCCGTCGGAAAGGCAACAACTTCATTATTTATTAAAAGATTAGCGGCCTGTGCAATTTGTGGATAACTATGAAGATCATCCACAAATTTATCCACTGTCCACCTTTTTGTATTCATAAGGTTCCACCTTCTTTTACTACCTTGAATTTTATTGATTAATCCTTGATTTCTATGCTAATTACTTTTGAAAGTATAAAAGAAGATGGAGGATAACTCAAGTACTATCCACAATTTGTGGATAGATAATCCACTTTTGTGCATAACTTTACTGATATATCCACATTTCAGATGGATAATTTCAAAAAGAATGAGTTATCCACAGTTAAGATGTGTTTTACGTGATCCGATACGTACAGTTCCTCAGGAAGACTCTTTTTGTCCACCTCTTCAAATCCAAGCATTTGAAAAAACGCGATCGATGCTCTTTTGTTTGAGGATAAATAAAGAGATTGCAACTGCTTTTCCCTTGCCAATCGTAAAATTTGCTCAAATAGAATAAAGAGATCGTTTTCGGACATTTCTTTTGTCATGACGAGAGAGCGGAGCAGCCCAACTTTTCCTAGTGGCTCAATCCCTAGTGTCGCCCTGACCTCTCTCTCCTCATTTTCCATTATTAAAAAGTAATCAATTGAATGCTCTAAGCCGTCTGTGTTTAATTTTGCCTGATCCAAAAAGATAGTTAATCTCTCTCTATCATCTGCTCCTGCATAACGTATGAAATCTGCCATTACTCCACCTCTTTTTTCATATCTATTAAGTGATTTACTATATTCATATGAAAAAATAGAGAGAGTAGAACCGTCTATCCGAAAATTTTCTCCCAAAGTTCAACTAGGAAGAATTTCACTTTAACAGGCTGCTCATCTTCCGCTGTATAAATTGGCGGCGCCGGCTCCTCCTTTTCTTTCGCTGCAACTACTTCATCTTTCTTCCCATCTTCCTCAAATCCATCGCTGACTGCTACCCCATTAGAAAAATCTAAAAAGCATAAAGGCGGGAACAATACACACCACCAGTTAGCTCCTTGACCCTCGCCTAAAGTGATTAAGATCGCTTCATATTCACCGGCTGGATAAAGAAATTGTCCGTATAGCTTCGTTGGGAAGTCGACTTTGCCAAAATTAGCCTTCGCCTTCTGGTCAGAGTCGCTTTTCGCTAAAACGTGCTCAGCGATTTGCTGAATTTCTGGAAGCTTCGAACGTAATAAGTGTCGTGCTTCTTCAATAGAGGTTAAATTCCCGACCCACTTTGTAATTTCCGCGTTGACCGCATCTCTTACTTCCCTTTTCAGCGCCTGATCAGCTTCTCGGTCACTATTCGCTAGTATTCTTAAACGGATGGCTTCATTCGGAATGACAAGCTCGTCATTAGCAAGCGTTTCATTTTGTGGAATATATAAACTCAAAATCGTTCCTAGACATAATATAATTATATATAATTTTACCGCAGTTTTTGTTTTCATTTTTCTCCCCCGCCCTTTCACTAACATTGTTAACAAAGGGACGGATTCTTAAACTATTAAAATTAAAAAAATTTGCAGCTTCGCGGTCTGAGCTTTTGTCATTAGCTAGGTTTGTGACATTCGGCTGACAAATTACCTTTTCCAAGAGAATAATGATTGACGGATGTCCACTATGGTACTATATTTTGGTTGATAGATTCATTGAAAAATAGGAGTCTATTGCCCTATGATGAGAGACGAATGGTTAGTCATGCAATCACATACTTATAGGATACACAATGATTGCTGGTCTCTACATTAGCTAATAACTAACAGAACCGGCCCGGAATGACACAGGCTGGCTTTTTTTAGTTTTACATAATGAGGTGAAACGATATGAATTTAAAAAAATATAAAGATTTGCTTTTTCAAAAAATAAAAAACCAGCTTACGGAATGGTTTGAACAAGATAAGCAAGAAGCCATTTTAAATAGTGAAGTGCACCGCTTCCTTCATTCGTTGA
Source organism: Cytobacillus depressus (assembly GCF_008923245.1). Classification (GTDB taxonomy): domain Bacteria; phylum Bacillota; class Bacilli; order Bacillales; family Cytobacillaceae; genus Cytobacillus; species Cytobacillus depressus. The sequence goes on along the minus strand of NZ_WBOS01000003.1, from coordinate 15,206 downwards.
AAGGAACGGCCGGCACCCTTCAGCTTGGCGGACTGCAGCAGATTGCCTCTTCCCTTCTTATAAAGGTGGAAAATAAACAAGGTGAGCATTGGCCAATGAATGAGCTTCGGGATTTCTTGTATGATCTCATTGAGTTCAGCTATGAATATGAGCATTTTCATGAGGTGGAGGAGAAGATCGCGGACACGAGAAAGGAACATGTTCCGGTTATTCAATTAATTGACGATGATATTTCCATGCTGATTCTCTTAAAAGATGCGATGGAGAGCAAGGGCTGGATGGTGCTGGCGAATTCGGACCCGATTAAGGCGGCGGAGCAGTATTTCGATATGCGGCCAGATTGCTTAATTATCGATCTTCACTTGCCGCATAAAAATGGATTCCAATTATTAGAGGAAATCCAACAACATGCAAACAAAAAATTTATTCCTAAAATTATGATTAGCATTCAAAATGATCGCGATACAAGGATCCAAGCGTTTAAAATGGGCGCAGATGATTTCATTGAAAAGCCGATTGATTTAGAGGAATTTCTTGTTCGTATGGAAAGACATTTAGATCGAAAGAAAATTTTCGACCAATCCGTCCTTATTGATGAGCTAACTCAAGTGTATAATCGGAAGTTCCTACAAGACTCGATGCAAAAAAGCTTAGATGAAATGAAGCGGAATGGAAAATCCTTTACGGTTGCCGTTATGGACATCGACTTTTTCAAAAAGGTGAATGATACATATGGGCATCTTGCTGGGGACCGTGTCCTTATTGGGTTCGCTCAGTTTTTGAAGGATCACATCCGCAGTACAGACACTCTATTTCGCTTTGGCGGGGAAGAATTTATTATCCTCTTCCCGGCAACAACCGATATAGAAGCAAAAGAAATTTTGAAAAGATTGCTGCAGGAATTTTCTAAGATCGTGTTTTCCGAAAATGACGCCCAGTTTTCAGTCACTTTTTCCGCGGGAGTTTATATGATTATAGATTCGGAAATTGCGATTCCTGATGCGATAAAAATCGCAGACTCTGCCCTCTATGAGGCGAAGAAAAATGGCCGCGCAAGAGTGGAGAGTGCAAATAAAATTCAAGTAGCACAAATGAAGAAGACGCTGCATGTTTCGGTTATTGATGATGATGCCGTTATCCGCACGATGCTAATGAGAATCTTGCAAAATATGAAATTTGATCAATTTGAGTTAAATGTTCAAGTGTACGAAGATGGCTTGAAATTCATCCAGTCAAAAAGAGTGGACGAAAAAGGCGGGCATTTCCTCATTCTTGATGGCATGATGCCTGTGATGGATGGCTTAGAAGTTTTGCAAAAAGTGAAGCAGGCAAAGAATGCGAAGGATATTACCGTATTAATGCTTACAGGCAGAAAAAGCGAATTCGATATTGCAGAAGCGTTAAAGCTTGGTGCGGATGATTATATGACAAAGCCTTTCAGCATTACAGAATTAGAAGCGAGAATTCATCGTCTCATTCAAAGGCTGAATTAATATGATAACGAATGAACTAAAGGTCCTCTCTATTGCAGCTGGCTCTATCTTTAGTCTCCTCGTCCTTTTATTAGCCTACTTAATCATTCGGAAAATCTTTGAAACAAGAGAACGGAAGAACATCAATCTTTTAAAAGAAAAGCTTAGCGTGCCGCTCCTTGATTTTATTACAGAGGAAAAAGTAGCAAGGGATCTTCGGATAGATTCGGAGCTCAAGCTGAAGGCAGCTGAAGAAGTGCTTTCCAGCTATTCAGCTATTCTCGAAGGAGAACAAGAAAAAAAGAATCTCTACACCTTTGCTGACCTGAATTTTCGGGCGTATTATTTAAAAAGCTTAAGAAGCCGAAGATGGAGTAAACGAATGAATGCCCTCTATCATATAGAAGATTTTGGCTTGCTCGGATTGCAGGAGGAAATATTAAAAATCGCTAGAAACCCTCGTTCGTCTCAGGATGAACGTGTTCATGCCTTACGCATTCTCGCTTCTTTCCAATTCAGCCAGCTTTACAGTTTATTAGAAGAGCAGCTGCCGTTATCAGACTATGAATATCGCAATATTTTAATGCGGCTTCAGCAGAAGGAGTTTGAGCCATTTATTCTTAGCTTCCACCATTGCCATGATGCCTTACAATGGGGCATTCTCGATTGTATTGCCATCTATAGGGAGACTTCCTACACCACTTTTGTTGAGAAAGTATTCGCTGTTTACGAAGGAGAAGTGCGTCTCCGGGCTGTAAAAGCATTAGCGGCAATTGGTTATGTAAAGGATGCGAAACCTTATTTGCCTTTAAGCCAATCCGAGCAATGGCAGGAACGAATGGTGGCGGCCAAGTTATTCGGTGCTTTGAAGGAGCCATCCTTGCTGCCCATATTAGTGGAGCTTTTGCATGATTCCTCCTGGTATGTTCGTTCACAAGCAGCACAGTCGATACGAATGCAGCCAAACGGAATCGAAGCTTTGCGAAACGTCCTCGAAACCTCGAATGATAGCTTTGCGAAGGATATGGCGCGGGAATGGATGAATCATTAAAAAGGAGTGGGTACACAGGAAATGTGGGCAGATATTATTGTTTTTTTCGGCTGGTTTATTGCAGTTTATATGTGTATCATCATCGCCTTTTATTCGATTATTTTATGTATTTCCCTCTTCCAAATTCGTAAAGGCTATTTGCTAGATTACGGGCAGACGTATGAGGATTATATGAATGAAATTTATACAAAGCCGGTTTCCATCATCGTGCCCGCCTATAACGAAAGTGCGGGAATCGTCCAAAGTGTAAGATCCCTGCTAAGCATTCATTATCCGCAATTTGAAATTATTGTTGTCAATGACGGGTCAAAAGATGACACTGTGAAAAAAATGATCGAACAGTATGACATGAAGCCCGTTGACAAGGTGATACGGAAACAAATTAATACAAAGACGATTAAAAATGTCTATCAATCTAGAATTCTACCGAAGTTATTTATGATTGATAAAGAAAATGGCGGCAAAGCAGATGCGCTCAATGCGGGATTAAACCTTTCCCATTACCCGTATATTTGCTCATTAGATGGCGATTCGGTTCTTGAAAGAGATGCCTTCCTAAAGGTGATGAAGCCAATTATTGATTCCAATGAGGAAGTGATCGCGTCCGGCGGAAGTATCCGCATTGCGAACGGCTGCCAAATCCGGGACGGAAATCTCATAAAGGTTGGGTTGGCGCGGGAGCCAATCGTCATTATGCAAATCATTGAATATTTGCGGGCCTTTTTAATGGGACGGATTGGATTAAGCCGGCATAATTTATTGCTGATCATCTCGGGTGCTTTCGGTGTCTTCTCGAAGCATTGGGTTTTAGAGGCTGGCGGATATAAAACCGATACAGTCGGCGAGGATATGGAGCTTGTCGTTCGGCTCCATCGGCTTATAAAGGAAAGAAAGCTTAATAAAAGAATTGTGTATGTGCCCGATCCCGTTTGCTGGACCGAGGTTCCTGAGAGCATAACCTTTTTACGAAAACAAAGGAGCAGATGGCATCGGGGATTGTTCGAAAGCCTATGGTCCCATCGGAAGCTTACCTTTAATCCAAAGTATGGGGCGATCGGCTGGGTGTCCTTCCCCTATTTTTGGATTGTAGAATTTTTCGGGCCGATTGTGGAATTAATGGGCTATCTGTTTGTCATTTTGTCTTTATTTTTAGGCGGCATATATATCGAATTTGCCATTTTAATCTTTTTGCTTTCTTGCTTATACGGCTCGATTTTTTCCATGGCCGCTGTACTTTTAGAGGAATGGAGCCTGCGAAAATACCCGCACGTTTCGGACTTAGTTAAACTATTCTTCTATTCGCTGACAGAAACACTCTGGTATCGCCCGCTTACTGTTTTATGGAGATGTGAAGGCATCTGGCAGCTGATCAAGGGAGATACAAGCTGGGGAGAAATGAAGAGAAAAGGTGTTTCCGAATGAATAAATTACTAACAAAATCTCAGCTGGCTGTATTTAGCTTTATTTTTTTCCTTTTGCTTGCGGTGACAAGTCCCTTTTGGCTTTGGCAGCTAAAAGCGAATCATCCTTTTAGCACGCTTATCTTAGGGAATGACTCGGAAAATCAAGGGCTCGCTTGGCTATTCAATCATGAAAAAGCGAAGAAGTTTTCATTTTTGCCGAATGATCAGCGTGTTTCTACAAATTATGATGTCTATTATTTAGCTGACCACGAAGGCTCCTTAAACAAAGAGCAATTGAGCGAATTGGAAAAAGCGCTTATTCATTCAAGTGGCAAGACGGTTATCTCTGAATACAGCACACTCGCGAGTGCTTCAACTGGTCCTGTAAGTGAAAAAGTAAAGAATCTGTTCAATATAAACTGGAACGGCTGGGCTGGCAAATATTTTTCCGATCTGGCAAGCGCCGAAATCCCTTCATGGGTAAAAAAAAATTACGAGGGGAAATGGACGTTTAACGGCTCGGGGATTATTTTAGTGAATCAAGATGGCTTTGTCATCGTTATCGAGCAAAAGGATTTAACCGGAGAGGGCATTTCCTTTCAATATACGAAAAAAGGAGAAAAACTTCTCGGTTCAAAGCTCGCGGCTGATTACAAAGGCTGGTTTCAACTTGTAGAGGCAAGGGATGAGGATGAAGTGGCTGCTGTCTATCAAATGCCCGTTTCAAAGGAAGCGAAAGCCCGTCTGAAAAGTCTTGGCTTACCTGCGCAATTTCCAGCTGTCGTTCTCCAGCAAACAGCAAAATATACGTCCTACTACTTCGCCGGCGATTTTTCCGTGGAAGCTGATGCCCCAGGAATCTATCAAACAAAAGGGATTTCATGGTGGAAGCAGCATATGGCCGCTGACGATTCTTTCTATTGGAAGGCGTATGTTCCGATGATGAAAGGGCTGCTGGCCAATGGACTAGATCTTCGGAAAGATCAAAAACAGGTTGAGATTATGCAAATCGATGGAGTACAGCTAAATAGCCGAACAAACGAGAACTCCATTCAAATTCAAAAAAACGGCCAATGGGAAAACATCCTTGTGAAGGGCGTCAATATGGGGATCGCCAAGCCTGGCACATTTCCAGGTGAAACTGGCATTACGAAGGATGAATATTTCCGCTGGTTCAAGGCGATCGGCGCGATGAATGCCAATGCCATTCGCGTCTACACGATCCATCCCCCTGCCTTTTACGAAGCGTTTTATGAATATAATCTGATTGCGGAAAAGCCGCTTTATTTATTTCACGGAGCGTGGGTAAATGAGGAAAATCTCGTTCATTATCAAGATGCCTTTCATCCGGAAGTCACTGACGATTTTAAACAAGAAATCAAGCACATCATTGATATTGTCCACGGACAGGCCAAACTTCCGGAAAGACCCGGTCATGCTTCCGGCGAATACAAGTATAATATTTCGCCTTATGTCCTTGGTTTTATTATCGGCATCGAGTGGGACCCTCAGGCTGTTGTGAGCACGAACGAGAAACATAAAGGGATGAAGGCATTTGCAGGGGAATTTTTCCGGACTCATGATGCGTCGCCATTTGAAATATGGCTTACTCAATTAATGGAATTTACAACGGCCTATGGAATGAAAACATATCAATGGCAGCATTCGATGAGCTTCACAAATTGGGTGACGACCGACCTGCTCACCCACCCTGCCGAACCTAGTGAAAATGAAGACATGGTTACTGTCGACCCAAATCATATTATCAGAACAACTAATTTTCATGCGGGCTTATTCGCGTCCTATCATGTGTACCCCTATTACCCGGATTTCTTGAACTATGAAAAGAAATATACTGAGTACATCGATTCCGAAGGCAAAAAGAATAATTATGCTGGATATTTACACGATCTTCTTTCCGCCCATGAAATGCCCGTTCTCATCGCTGAATTTGGTGTGCCAGAATCAAGGGGACTGACACATGTAAACGTAGATGGAATGGACCAAGGCTTTCATTCGGAAAAGGAACAGGGCGAAATCAATAAGCGGCTTTTTGAGTCCATTGTCTCTGAAGGCGCTGCGGGCGGGCTCGTCTTTTCTTGGCAAGATGAATGGTTTAAACGAACATGGAATACGATGGATTATGATAATCCCGACCGCCGCCCATTCTGGTCAAACAGACAAACGAATGAACAGCATTTTGGCCTGCTTAGCTTTGAGCCGGGAGCGTTTGAAGCGAAAATTTATGTCGACGGCGACACAGCCGATTGGGAGAAAATGCGGGCTAAACCCGTCTATGAGGATCCTTCCAATGCGATGTATATTACTTCAGATGAGGAAGATTTATTTATTCGCCTAGATTCTCAAAAGCCGATCGATCCTAATCAGATCAATACGGATTTTCTCATTGATACTATTCACGATCAAGGGCAAACTAGCCTTTCTCTCCAAAATGGTAAAGAGATCAGAACTAATTTTGGAGTAGATTTTCATATCAGCCTGTCTGATCGAACACAATCACGTATTCTCATAGACAGCTATTATGATAGCTTTTATTATCATTACGGAAATCTGCTAAAGATGATTCCTAAGGTTGACTATGCGTCTCAAAAAAACAACGGGATCTTCCACCCAATCCGGTTAGCCTTAAATAAGGAGCTGACGATTCCATCCACCGGGGAAAAGCAGCCTTTCCTTTCGTATGAAACAGGAAAATTAATGTTTGGGAATGGCAATCCCCTGCATCAAGATTTCGATTCATTAACCGATATTAGTATCAGCAAAGATCGAAAAACAATTGAGCTTCGCCTCCCTTGGGCGATTTTAAATATGAAGGATCCGAGCCAAAAGGAAGTAATCGGAAATCTATGGGAAAAAGGCTTAACTAGCAGTGAAAAAATAAAAGGAATCAGATTAGCTGTTGTGATGACAGACCAAGATGGAAAAATGACTAGTTTTCCTAAAATGACAAACGGAATGCTGCTGGCAGAAGATACTGCGACCTATACATGGGATAACTGGGATCAGCCTGCCTATCATGAAAGATTAAAAGATTCCTATTGGATTATGAAGGAAGTTTTTCAAAACCATTAAATATAAGGCATTCTCAAATGGAGGACTCTAATGAAAAGAATATTATTAGCAGAAGATGAAGAAATTCTGCGCATGCTTATTTTCGATACGCTCGAGGATGAAGATTATGAAATTGACGAAGCGGCTGATGGCCAAGAAGCTTTGGAATTATTTTCTCAACATCATTATGACTTAGTCATTATCGATTATATGATGCCCGTTCAAACAGGCTTGGAGGTAATCGAGAAGATTCGTGCCGGTGCAAATAATCAGGATGTGAAAATTCTTATGCTTTCCGCCAAAAGTCAGCAATTTGAGCAGGATCGTGTATTAACAGCTGGAGCCGATTATTTCATGGCAAAGCCATTCAGCCCTCTCCAACTTTTAAATAAAGTTGAGGAGATTCTCGATGAAGCTTAATCAATATATAAGAAAAAGCTTAACAAGGCAATTTATTGCACTGATTGGATTGTTTGCCCTTTTCTTAATCATAGGTGCCTTTAGCTTTTTTATTGCCCAGAAGAATGTAAATGAAACGTATTACGAGGAGCGAAAAGCGCTCGTTGAAAAACAAGTGCTTTTACAAGAAATTGATGATTCTTTTAATAGCCTCCTCCTTAATATCCGCAGTTACATCGCTTTTGAAGATATAGAATTCAAGGAAGCGGCTATGAATCAGCAGCCCGTTCTGAATAAGCTTTACAATGAATTTGAAAAAACGTCTGTGACAGAAGAGGATCAGGCGTTTGCGAAAGAGCTGCATGAAATCATTGATTATTTTATAATCGATCGATTGCCAGAAATAAATGCCTACCTTGAGGATGGCAGGAAAGATGAATTGATTCAAAATGTGAGGTCGATCGGATTTGATCGGGTGACTCATTTTCAGGACTTCTCAAAAAGTTATTTAAAAGGAATTCAAAATGAATTAAATAATAAAGCGGCTGGCTTGGCAGAGAAGCAAGTATTTATTGAAGGGGTATTTGTTGTTTTCTTAATCCTCCTCATGCTCGTTCTTTTTCTCATGATCAGAGTAGTTTTGAGACAGATTGGTCAGCCATTAACCCAATTCGCCCATGCGGCCAATGAGATTGCTATGGGAAAAGACGCGGTTATTAAAGTCGATGCCGATCGTGAAGATGAGCTTGGCGCCTTATCCGTTGCTTTTCGAAAAATGATTACGAGCATACAAGACAAGGAACAGGACCTACTCGCACAAAATGAAGAGCTCATAGCGCAGCAGGATGAGCTTCAAGCCCAGCAAAATGAACTAGAGTCGATGCTTGGAGCTGTTCAGGCAAATGAAAGAAAGCTTGAGCGAAGGAATACATTGACACATGGAATTTCGAATTCCCTCGAAAAACAGGAAGTGTTAGAAAGCATTGTCACAAATATGTGTGAAGTGCTAGAAGCAGATCGCGGCATTATTGCCATGCTGAATGAGGAGGCGTCCGCGTCCTTCGCTATTTCAGAAGCGGGCATCAAGCAATTTAAACAGTATATCGATAACGGCCTGCATAATCGCCTTAAGAAAACGAAAAATGTTTTTACGATTAGACGAGAACTTCAAGCGGAGGAAAAAGGCTTTCACACGGTTGAATCCTACGGCTATGATTTATATATGCCTGTCCTTTCCTCTCTAAATGAGGTTGAGGCCATCATGGTCTTTTGCCGGTTTGGCTCCCCTTTTCCACAGAATCAAATGGAGGAATATGAGGCATTAGCCAAGCAAATTGGGATTTCTCTTGAAAAAATTAGCCTATACGAGTCATCTGAGGAAAATCGCAAATTAAATCAGCATATTATGGATACGGTAAAAGAAGGTATTCAGCTCATTGATTCAGATGGAAAAATTATTCAAATTAATAATCAATTAAATGATCTTTTCCATCGAGAAGTAGGCTTGGACAGCTTGATTGGCCTTCCATGGGAAGAATGGACGAATGAGATGAAGGAGTTTGTCGAGGACGGGGATGAATTTGTCCAGTTTTTAACATCTGCCCTTGGCACGACAAACGCATCTGACTCGGCGGAGCTGCATATTTACACGTATAAAATGAAACACTCTCAACAAGTGATTAAAATGTACTACGAAGCGCTGAGTTTAGAAGAAGAACGCTTTGGTACGGTGCTCGTTCATCGCGACATTACGAAGGAATTCGAAGTGGACCAAATGAAATCTGAGTTCGTCAGCACGGTCAGCCATGAATTACGAACACCATTAGCAAGTATTCTAGGCTTTACAGAATTACTGCTAAATCGAGAGCTAAAGCCAGAAAAGAAAACGAAATATTTAACGACTATTTACAATGAAGCAAAGCGGCTGACCGCCCTAATTAATGACTTTTTAGACGTTCAGCGAATGGAATCCGGCAGACAAACGTACGAAAAGAAATTTATTAAGCTTGTTCCAATTATTGAAAAGGTCATCGAAAACCAGCAATTTCAAACCGATCTTCATCAGATTGAGCTCCACCCTTCGATCGATCACGATTTAATAATGGGAGACCGCTCGAAAGTAGAACAGGTTTTCACCAATCTTCTCAGCAATGCCATTAAATATTCACCAAATGGCGGGAAAATTGACGTTCGCGTTTATCGTGATGGCTCGATTTTAAAAGTTGATGTTACGGATCATGGGCTTGGCATTCCAGAGGAAGCATTAGATCAATTATTTACGAAGTTTTTCCGGGTAGATAACACCGACCGGCGCACGATCGGCGGTACAGGCCTAGGTCTAGCGATTGTACAGGAAATCGTGAAGGCGCATGACGGAGAGGTTCATGTACAGTCGAAGTATGGAGAAGGCAGCACCTTCAGCCTTTCCTTCCCTTCTGTCAAAATCGCTCAGCCGATTAGCGGTCCATCAACCTTGCTTCGCGCGGATTTCAATGTAATGGTTGTTGAGGACGACCAACACCTTGCCGAGCTCATTCATAATGAATTAACCGAAAGCGGCTTTCACGTTACTAGCTTCACAAAAGGGGAAGAAGCGCTAAAGCATATTCAAGCCGAAGCCCCCGATGCGCTCGTGCTCGACATCTTGCTCGAGGAAAATATGGACGGATGGGCCATCATGAAGGAGATGAAAGAAAGCGACAAGCTAAAGAATATTCCGATCATCATCTCCACCGCCCTAGACGAAAAAGAAAAAGGCATATCTCTAGGTGCTGAAGGCTATTTAATTAAGCCTTACAAACCAAGCGAACTTTCCAAATCCATCCACCAAACCCTGTCGAAAACAGGGAAAGTGGGGCAAATATTAATACCGGAGTGATGAGGGGCGCGTTGAACGGTTGATTTACTTTTATGGGGAGCGTTTTTGACGGAGATCTTGAAAAATGCGTGCTATGAAGTGGTCATGGCGATCGTTTTGACTTGGGATCTTGTAAAACGCGTTCCATGAAGCGCTCATGGCGACCGTTTTGACTTGGGATCTTGTAAAACGCGTTCCATGAAGCGCTCATGGCGACCGTTTTGACCCGGGACACTGGAAAACGCGTTCCATGAAGCGCTCATGACGGCCGTTTTGACTAGGGACATCGGAAAACGCGTTCCATGAAACGCTCATGGTGACCGTTTTGACTAGAGACCTTGGAAAACGCGTTCCATGAAACGCTCATGATGACCGTTTTGACCCAGGACACTGGAAAACGTGTTCCATGAAGCGCTCATAACAACTGTTTTGACAGAGGGCCATGGAAAACGCGTTCCATGAGCCAGTCACGGCCGTTAAATATATGCAAAAAAGCCCGTCATGCCCCTCATGACGGACTTTTTTTCAAGAAGCTACTATTAAAGCAGCTCCCTCTTTACTTAAAAACCAACTTCAGCAAATACCATTCGGTCTTTTCCGTTAATATCAAAAACAACATCCACTTTCGCTTGTGGAAAGGCTTGTCTAAGCAACTCGGCAACAGCTGCGCTTTGGCCAGCACCGACTTCAAAGCCGATGAGTGCGCGTTCGGAAACAACGGACAGAAGCTCCTCCGCCAATCTTTTATAAATCGTCAATCCGTCAACGCCTGCAAAAAGCGCCCGATGCGGCTCATGCTCCGTTACAACCTCGGACATCCATTCCTTATCCCCTTCAGGAATATACGGTGGATTGGAAATAATGATATCAAACGTTTCTCCACTCTCCATAAAAGGCTGCAACAAGTCCCCTTGCAAAAAGCGAATATCAGCGCCAAGATTCCGAGCATTTTCCCCTGCCAAAAGCAGCGTCGGCTCATAAATATCTGTCGCCGTCACATCTAAACTTTCATTCTCTAGCTTTAGCGTAATCGCAATGGCCCCGCTCCCAGTGCCGACATCCGCTAATTTCAAACTACCCTTTTCCGTAAAAAGCTGCTCAATCCGCTGTAAAGCATGATAAACCAATTCCTCAGTCTCTGGTCGAGGAATAAGCACATCCTCATTCACTTTAAAGCGACGCCCATAAAAAGACTCAAGTCCAATCAAATATTGCACAGGCTTTCCTTCACAATGATGAAGGACCGCTTTTTGAAAAGCAGCCAGGACAAAAGGCTCAACCTCATCACGCAGGCTGGCCAAAAAGGCTGCCCGCTCCATTCCCATAAAATGCTGCAGCAATAACTCTCCCGCATTGTCATCACGATTCTTTTCCTTTAAAAAAGAAGAAGCCCATTGGAGGGCTTCATATACTTTCATCGTTGGTTTACTCATTTGATGCACTTTCAAGCTTCGCCGATTGTTCTTCAAGGATTAATGCATCGATCACTTCATCTAGCTTCCCTGAGAGAATTTGATCCAGCTTTTGAATAGTAAGACCAATGCGGTGGTCTGTTATGCGGTTTTGCGGGAAGTTGTACGTACGAATTCGCTCCGAGCGGTCTCCAGTACCGACAGCCGATTTACGTGCTTGATCATATTCCGCTTGTGCTTCTTGCTGGAATTTATCATAAACGCGGGCACGTAAAACCTTCATCGCTTTTTCTTTATTCTTAATTTGTGATTTCTCATCTTGGCAGGACACGACTGTTCCAGTTGGAATATGTGTTAAACGAACAGCTGACATCGTCGTGTTAACGCTCTGTCCGCCTGGTCCGCTTGATGCAAATGTATCAACACGAATATCTTTATCATGAATTTCAATCTCTACTTCTTCCGCTTCAGGCAATACGGCAACAGTTGCAGTAGACGTATGAATCCGGCCGCCAGACTCTGTTTCCGGTACACGCTGTACACGGTGAGCGCCATTTTCAAACTTTAATTTTGAAAAAGCGCCGTTTCCGTTAATCATAAAAATAATTTCCTTGTAGCCGCCCACTCCAGTTGAATGAGTTTCAATCACATCTGTTTTCCAGCCCTGTGATTCTGCAAAGCGACTGTACATGCGATATAAATCTCCAGCAAATAAGGCCGCTTCATCTCCGCCTGCTGCTCCGCGGATTTCCATAATAACGTTTTTATCATCGTTCGGATCTTTCGGGATTAAAAGAATCTTTAATCGAGCTTCTAATTCTTCGACCTTGTCTTCCAGCTCATCAAGCTCTTCCTTTACCATTTCACGCATTTCCGCATCTAGCTTTTCATCAAGCATTGCTTTCGCATCTTGATACTGCTCACGAACATCCTTATATTCACGATAAGCTTCAACAGTCTTCTGAATATCTGACTGTTCCTTCGAATATTCACGTAATTTTTTTGGATCATTAACAATTTCCGGATCACTCAAAAGCTCATTTAATCTTTCATAGCGATCTTCTACAGATTGAAGACGATCAAACACAGCATTTCACCTCTAATTTCTATAACATTTCGGATCATTTTTTCCGAGCCATCTATTTTTAAAAAATTGAACGTTCATTATATAGTAAAACTTCATTTAGTGGGGGGCTATTTCCCCACTGAATGTTAGTTGAACTTATCGGGCCTTTACGGGCAGTTGATCTATCACATAGACTTCACAAATTCATCTAAACTTTTAAGATCTTACTGCCCGTTAATCTGCGATAAGTCCATAACATTATAATTATAGTATAGGTGGCAAGAGCAGTCAAAAAATAATTTGGGTTACTAAAAACGTACAATCCCTACTTCCAAAAATAAAAAAGGCCACCGTTTTATTAACGATAACCTTTTCCAATTATTTTATACTATTTATAGGTGTTTAAAGCTATTTTATAAATTTATAACGTACAAACCGCATGAACCTATATGGCCATACCTTTCATTAATCAAAACAATAATGAATTTTTTGATAACCTGAGCGCATGTCAATGACTTGTTTTCGGATATTTTCTACTGACTCTCTGTCCTCTAATACACTCACAATATAGTCGGCAATAATTTCCATCTCAGCTTCCTTCATGCCCAGACGGGTGATCTCGATTGTGCCAATTCTTAGGCCGCTCGGGTAATCCCAATCTTCTGGTCTGTCACTTGGAATGAGATTTTTATTCGTGATAATATTTGCTCTCGCCAATTTATGAGCTACATCCAGCCCGCCGCCAAATTGTTTCACATCCAGGATAACTTGGTGCGTTTCTGTAAATCCTTTATGTGCGCCAAGTACAGTGATGCCACGGTCGTGCAATGCCTTTGCTAACGCCTTCGCATTTGCGACAATTTGTGCCATATACTCCTTCCCGAACGCTAGGAATTCAGCCGCTGATGCAGCAAGGGCAGCCACACGGTTTACTTGGTGAGTCGCAGCAAGGGCTGGGAAAATGGTATCACAAATTGGCTTCGTCAGCTCAGGATCATTCCAGACGATAATTCCACTTTGCGGCCCGCTGAATGTTTTACCCGCTGATCCTGTTATAACGCAGGCTCCCTCATTTAAAGGATCTTGGAATTGCCCGCCCCCAATCAAGCCAAGCTGATGGGCGCCGTCAAAGAAGATTTTCCCTCCCCATTCGCTCACAATTTCAGACATTTCCTTCAGTGGGAATGGGAATAACGTCATCGAGGCTCCGAGCGTAACGAGCTTTGGCTTAACCTCTCGCGCTACTTTTGCGAACTCATCAATATTCACGACTAAATCAACGGGATCCATCGGAACATCATAAATATTCAGACCGCGAATCCCTGCTGGACCGTCATAGCGATTGCTCGAGTGTCCGCCAAATGGCTGAGCAATCGTTAAGATGTTATCCCCAGGCTTCGTCAACGCAGCATAGACCGCCATATTTCCAATCATACTCGCTACAAGACGATGATCCGCATAATTACTGTTAAACACCTTCTTTAACAATTCAACACATAAAGATTCAATTTCATCTATATATTTTGTTCCAGAAAACCATCTTTGTGTAGGCCCGATATGCCCTTCCGCCGCTCTCGTACCTACTTCAGATGCTAATAATTGCCTAACTGTCGGGCTTGTCGGCGCCTCAGGAGCCAATAAATTGAGACACTCTTGCCCTCGCCAAATCGCATTGCGATCAACCGCATCAATAATTTCTTTTTGGATTAATCTTGCAGATGAGCTTTTTTCAATAATTTCCTTTGCCCAGTCTAATACCTTCGAGTCATGAACATCATAATTTTCAGTCGTTGTGGTAATTGAAGTCATTTAAATTCCTCCTAAATTTGTAATCTTGTTTACTACGGTTACAAAAGCACAACATTCCGATGATTTGGTGCATGTTCCTATTTTCCATTCATGTTACTCAGAGCTGTTCCGGCAAAGTTACGCCCAAAACCAATATATCGCATATCGTTTAGTCGGTCAATAACTTTATCTGATTATTTCGTTTATTCTTAACTTTAATTTCTTTAAGCTTTTAATCAACTACCTAACTGGAATTAAAGGACACTGTTTTAGGGAATACAACAATCTTTGTCCTTTTACAAAGCTTTATAGGACATCCATTAGGAGAATACGACAATCTTTGTCCTTTAACCAAGGTTTATAGGACATCATTTAGGAGAATACGACAATCTTTGTCCTTTAACGAAGGTTTATAGGACATCCATTAGGAGAATACAACAATCTTTGTCCTTTAACGAAGCTTTATAGGACATCCATTAGGAGAATACAATAATCTTTGTCCTTTAACGAAGCTTTATAGGACATCCATTAGGAGAATACGACAATCTTTGTCCTTTAACCAAGGTTATAGGACATCCATTAGGAGAATACGACAATCTTTGTCCTTTAACGTAGGTTTATAGGACATCCATTAGGAGAATACAATAATCTTTGTCCTTTAACGAAGCTTTATAGGACATCCATTA
>NZ_WBOS01000039.1 GCF_008923245.1 Cytobacillus depressus | reverse complement strand
TTTCTTATTGAAGGCGTGCCCAGCAAGCCGTTAATTGCTAGTTGGTGAAAGTCCAACCTGAGTAAGTGCCAAGACGCTCAGTAACTGACAGGCAACTGGTGGAGAAATCCTAAGGTTGAAGCCCTGTGACAAAGTACTCCTTCGGAGTGCGAGTGAACTAACAGGTTGTAACATAAAGTGAATCCTGCCGTCTCGTCAAGAAAACCCACCAATGTGGCCAAAGAGAAGTTGAGCCTTGCTTCAATGGGCGAAGACCATGGAAGGTGTGAAGACCTTGGAATCAGCAACACCGAAGAATCTCTCGGGGTAAGGGGAGCGACATGTTAGGAAAGTAGTTAATGGAACTGGGGATACCCTCCTCGTCACTTTCTTATGAAAGTAAAGCAGAAGCCTATAAGGTTATCGAAATGGTGGATGGGCGAGAGGGAGTCGGAGGGGGTAATAGTACCTATGATAATAACGAAACATAACGTTATTTAGGAAAGGACCCCTACTTTGTTCAAACGTTTGAAGGAGGTAAGAGTCAGTGAATGTCAAGAAAATGACTAACTACACCAATAATGAAAAAGCTCAAGAACTCTGGATGACGTTATATCTTTGTGCCAAGGAAAATCCAACTCGTAGATTTCATGCTTTATATGACAAAATCTATCGTCCTGATATTCTATGGGAGGCATGGCAACGTGTAAAACGTAAGAAAGGTAGTGGCGGTGTCGATGGACAGACGATTGAACAAATCGTTTTGGATTATGGGGAGAGGAAATTTATGAACGAACTCTACTTAGAATTAAAAGGGAAGCGTTATAATCCTAGTCCTGTCCTTAGAACCTATATTCCGAAGGAAGATGGGAAGAAACGTCCACTAGGAATTCCTACTATAAAAGACAGAGTGGCACAAATGGCAACGAAAATGGTAATAGAACCTATCTTCGAAGCAGATTTTCATGATTGTTCATTTGGTTTTCGTCCCAAACGTAATGCTCACCAAGCAATAGATAAAATACGAAAAGCCAGTAAGAAATGTTTTTGGGTAGTCGACGTCGATATCCAAGGATACTTCGATAATATAAATCAAGTAAAGTTGATAAGATTGCTTGAACAAAGAATAAGTGATAGAAGAGTCCTAAAGCTTATTCGGAAATGGCTAGAGTCAGGAATTATGGAGGAAGGAAACTTAAGAAATCCAATTACTGGCACACCACAGGGTGGTGTAATCTCACCTCTCTTGGCTAATATCTATTTAAATACAATGGATAGACTTTGGGAAAAGAGGTTTAAACATCTAGGTGAACTTATTAGGTACGCAGATGATTTTGTTATCATGTGTAAGACCAAACAACAAGCATTTGAAAGTATCAAAATCATTCAGTCTATAATGGGAAAGTTAGATCTTACGATCAACCGAGACAAATCTAGATTAGTCACACTCTGGAATGATTGTGATGGATTCGATTTTCTAGGTTTCCATCATCGAAAGTTTCCTTACAGAAGAAAAGGTGGAAAAATATTTTTCTATTTGTCACATATACCGAAAAAGAACGCAATGAAAAAGATGCGTGCAAAAATAAAGGCATATACAAAGCCAAGAAATATACTCTATTTGGACATTCGAGAACTCGTAAAAGGACTAAACAGGAAATTACAAGGGTTCAAAAATTACTATCAAATTTCTGGACACTCGAAAATTTGGCTTAGACAAATTGATTGGTATGTGTTAGAACGCCTCACCTTATTTTATAACAAGAAAAGAAACAATCTTAAAAAGCATGGGAACTTGAAGGATGTCAGGAGAGAAGTTGACCATATTTTGGTGAAATTGAGTAGATAGAATCCGTAATGCTAAAGAAAGAAGAACATCGGAAAGCCGTATGAGGGAAAACTTCACGTACGGTTTGATGAGGGGAAACTGAAAGTAAAAGAGATAGCGTAAGCTATCCCTATGAAATCAGTTTTCTACTCTACTA
>NZ_WBOS01000038.1 GCF_008923245.1 Cytobacillus depressus | reverse complement strand
TGGTTAAGTCCTCGACCGATTAGTATTTGTCAGCTCCACGTGTCGCCACGCTTCCACCTCAAACCTATCAACCTGATCATCTTTCAGGGGTCTTACTAGCTTGACGCTATGGGAAATCTCATCTCGAGGGGGGCTTCATGCTTAGATGCTTTCAGCACTTATCCCGTCCGCACATAGCTACCCAGCGATGCCTTTGGCAAGACAACTGGTACACCAGCGGTGCGTCCATCCCGGTCCTCTCGTACTAAGGACAGCTCCTCTCAAATTTCCTGCGCCCACGACGGATAGGGACCGAACTGTCTCACGACGTTCTGAACCCAGCTCGCGTACCGCTTTAATGGGCGAACAGCCCAACCCTTGGGACCGACTACAGCCCCAGGATGCGATGAGCCGACATCGAGGTGCCAAACCTCCCCGTCGATGTGGACTCTTGGGGGAGATAAGCCTGTTATCCCCGGGGTAGCTTTTATCCGTTGAGCGATGGCCCTTCCATGCGGAACCACCGGATCACTAAGCCCGACTTTCGTCCCTGCTCGACTTGTAGGTCTCGCAGTCAAGCTCCCTTATGCCTTTACACTCTTCGAATGATTTCCAACCATTCTGAGGGAACCTTTGGGCGCCTCCGTTACTCTTTAGGAGGCGACCGCCCCAGTCAAACTGCCCACCTGACACTGTCTCCCGCCCCGATCAGGGGCGCGGGTTAGAATTTCAATACAGCCAGGGTAGTATCCCACCAATGCCTCCACCGAAGCTGGCGCTCCGGCTTCCAAGGCTCCTACCTATCCTGTACAAGCTGTACCGAAATTCAATATCAGGCTACAGTAAAGCTCCACGGGGTCTTTCCGTCCTGTCGCGGGTAACCTGCATCTTCACAGGTACTATAATTTCACCGAGTCTCTCGTTGAGACAGTGCCCAGATCGTTACGCCTTTCGTGCGGGTCGGAACTTACCCGACAAGGAATTTCGCTACCTTAGGACCGTTATAGTTACGGCCGCCGTTTACTGGGGCTTCAATTCAGAGCTTCGCGTGAGCTAACCCCTCCTCTTAACCTTCCAGCACCGGGCAGGCGTCAGCCCCTATACTTCGCCTTGCGGCTTCGCAGAGACCTGTGTTTTTGCTAAACAGTCGCCTGGGCCTATTCACTGCGGCTCATCCGGGCTATTCACCCAAATGAGCACCCCTTCTCCCGAAGTTACGGGGTGATTTTGCCGAGTTCCTTAACGAGAGTTCTCTCGCTCACCTTAGGATTCTCTCCTCGCCTACCTGTGTCGGTTTGCGGTACGGGCACCTTTTTCCTCGCTAGAGGCTTTTCTTGGCAGTGTGGATTCAGGAACTTCGGTACTAAATTTCCCTCGCCGTCACAGCTCAGCCTTCACGCAAGCGGGATTTGCCTCGCTTGCAGCCTAACTGCTTGGACGCGCTATTCCAGCAGCGCGCTTACCCTATCCTCCTGCGTCCCCCCATTGCTCAAACGGAAAAGAGGTGGTACAGGAATATCAACCTGTTGTCCATCGCCTACGCTTTTCAGCCTCGGCTTAGGTCCCGACTAACCCTGAGCGGACGAGCCTTCCTCAGGAAACCTTAGGCATTCGGTGGATGGGATTCTCACCCATCTTTCGCTACTCATACCGGCATTCTCACTTCTAAGCGCTCCACCAGTCCTTACGGTCTAGCTTCAACGCCCTTAGAACGCTCTCCTACCACTGACATCGTAGATGTCAATCCACAGCTTCGGTGATACGTTTAGCCCCGGTACATTTTCGGCGCAGAGTCACTCGACCAGTGAGCTATTACGCACTCTTTAAATGGTGGCTGCTTCTAAGCCAACATCCTGGTTGTCTAAGCAACTCCACATCCTTTTCCACTTAACGTATACTTTGGGACCTTAGCTGGTGGTCTGGGCTGTTTCCCTCTTGACTACGGATCTTATCACTCGCAGTCTGACTCCCATGGATAAGTCTTTGGCATTCGGAGTTTGTCTGAATTCGGTAACCCGATGAGGGCCCCTAGTCCAAACAGTGCTCTACCTCCAAGACTCTTACAACATGAGGCTAGCCCTAAAGCTATTTCGGAGAGAACCAGCTATCTCCAAGTTCGATTGGAATTTCTCCGCTACCCACACCTCATCCCCGCACTTTTCAACGTGCGTGGGTTCGGTCCTCCATCCAGTGTTACCTGGACTTCAACCTGGACATGGGTAGGTCACCTGGTTTCGGGTCTACGACCACATACTCATTCGCCCTATTCAGACTCGCTTTCGCTGCGGCTCCGTCTTATCAACTTAACCTCGCATGTAATCGTAACTCGCCGGTTCATTCTACAAAAGGCACGCCATCACCCGTTAAAGGGCTCTGACTACTTGTAGGCACACGGTTTCAGGAACTATTTCACTCCCCTTCCGGGGTGCTTTTCACCTTTCCCTCACGGTACTGGTTCACTATCGGTCACTAGGGAGTATTTAGCCTTGGGAGATGGTCCTCCCTGCTTCCGACGGGATTTCACGTGTCCCGCCGTACTCAGGATCCACTCTGGAGGGAACGAAGTTTCAACTACAGGGCTTTTACCTTCTATGGCCGGCCTTTCCAGACCTGTTCATTTACCTCGCTCCTTTGTAACTCCGTGTAGAGTGTCCTACAACCCCAAGAGGCAAGCCTCTTGGTTTGGGCTAATCCCGTTTCGCTCGCC
The DNA here is from genome assembly GCF_008923245.1 of Cytobacillus depressus. Classification (GTDB taxonomy): domain Bacteria; phylum Bacillota; class Bacilli; order Bacillales; family Cytobacillaceae; genus Cytobacillus; species Cytobacillus depressus. The sequence continues at coordinate 236 of NZ_WBOS01000038.1, read as the reverse complement.
GCTACTCAGGGAATCGCGTTTGCTTTCTCTTCCTCCGGGTACTTAGATGTTTCAGTTCCCCGGGTCTGCCTTCAATACCCTATGTATTCAGGTAAAGATACTGTTCCATTACGAACAGTGGGTTCCCCCATTCGGAAATCTCCGGATCAAAGCTTACTTACAGCTCCCCGAAGCATATCGGTGTTAGTCCCGTCCTTCATCGGCTCCTAGTGCCAAGGCATTCACCGTGCGCCCTT
>NZ_WBOS01000037.1 GCF_008923245.1 Cytobacillus depressus | reverse complement strand
AGAATACTATAATACAAAACGGATGAAGGCGAAGTTAAAAATGAGCCCGGTACAATACCGAACTCATTTTGAGCAAGCTGCCTGATGAAATAACCGTGTCTAACTTTTTGGGGTCACTTCAGTATTAATATGAGATAGGGCTTTTGTATAGGAATATCCGAATGTTGTAAATCGTATTCTCCTGACGCTATTCCTCTAATGAATAAATGTGATTCTTGCTTTTAAGTGTTAACGGTTTGTTTTTTTACAGGAATATAGATGTCCATTTCTTTGTTCTCTGAACCGTAGCATCTTTCGTCATACAGTTCGAATTCAACTGATCCATAATGTTCATAACCTGATTGTGGAAACCATTCTGTAAAAATATAATTCCATGTGGACTGAATAGAAGAAGTAAACGTTCCATCATTTGACTTTGGCGTAGTGAACACCGCATATTCTAGCTCAGGGAAACTTTTGTATACCATTCCTTTAAGTGCTTGAGTTTCCTCTCTTACCTCCATTCCAATTACATAAACGAACTCACCTGTTTCAGGATTAAAATTGGTGCAAATGCCGAGTTCCACATTTTTGTGTATTGGATTTGGAATTTTAGACCCCAGTTTATTTCGCAAGTACTGCTGCCAAAATTCAGGAATGTCTTTATTGTTCTGGCCGTCTTCATTCTTTGTTTTTAGTTCGTATCCAATGATGTGAAAAGCAGGTTTAGTGACTAATTTTGGTTCCATCCTAAGTCCTCCTGGTAATAGTTTTGTATTCAGGTAGGCTTTTCCACGTAAGGGCCCTGATATTCTCTTTGCGTTTCGGTATTGCTTTGGGGAAACACCATAGAACTTTTTGAACGCCCTGTTGAAAGATTCTTGATATTGAAAACCAACATCGATTGCAATATTAATCACCTTTTCATCTGTATAGAATAAACGTTCTGATGCATTTGTAAGCCTTCTTTTTCTTACATAATCCATCACAGATTCTCCCACTATTGCCTGGAAGACCCGATGATAATGAAATGGAGAAAAGCAAGCAATTTCTGCTAATTTCTCTAGAGTAATTTGTTCATGCAGGTTTTCTTCAATGTAATCAAGCGTTCGTTGTATACAAACTATATAATCCAAACCCCTTCACCTACCCTACATCCACTATAACAGCAAACGGATATTCGCACTTAACATTTTTTGCTATATTCATTTTACTTTCGTAAACAGAACTGTCATTCCTTTTGCTACTCTTGTAGTAAATGTTTGGTTAATTGAGACTGTGTAACTTCACTGAAAGGGCATCTATATGATTAGTTTATATTCAACAATAGGGTGCAGTTCAAAAAAGATAGGTGCTCATTTTTCATTTAAGGGTCATATTCTTGCATAATACTTCAAAATTTGGATTGGATAATTATATTAAAATATAGAGGGTATGGTAAGGATTTGTATTTAACTAACGGTATCTTAAATAAGATAAGAATATATTTATGTTAAATTATTTTTGAAAGGATGTAATAGATGTTGATTTCTGTTACCAGATTACATTTAAGAGGAAAACGTATGTTACCTATCTTTTTTTCCACATTTAAATTAGTCATTCAATCAAAAAAAGCAGAAGGTTTAGTACATTCTTCATTCGTAAAAGGAAGGTTGGAGCACATACTGGACACTAACTGTTTGGGAAAATGAAGAATGTATGAAAGAGTATAGAGATAAGGGTAATCATTTAAAGGCTATAAAAATATCACGGAAAATTGCGGACAAATTAGAAAAGATTAATTGGGAATATGATAAGATTCCTAATTGGAAGGAATGCAAGGAACGCCTACATAAGAATTATGGCAGGAGTATAAAATCGAGTTAAGGTATATTTTCTTGTTGACTTACGGGTGCTTTTGTACGATGTCATATGCAGCTATTTAGCTAAAATTATTGTTATATGATCTTCAATTATAGGGCGCGTTTATTTAGGAACACGTCTTTTTTTTGAAAGGGCAATTTAATGGAGGAAGAATATTGGAAAATTGAATACTTATGGTAATGATAGTATGGTGTTTGTGAATGGTGTACTTAAACTAACGGACAATTTTAGTTTAAGTAGCAGGTTTCTTTAGTAAGACGTAGAAGTAGTAATTAAACGGATAATTTTAGCATCGTTAGAGTTTAATATGGGGTAAAGCATGGTCGTGAAATATAAAAAAGGAATTGTGATTGGAATTATTTTTGGGTTTGGTATGTCGTTTTCTATTTCCTTTATGTTTATGTTGGGTGCACAGGGATTGGCAGGTGGCATTACATCTTTATTTGGCGAGAGTTGGCTATATTACGCAGCAATTTTTCCCTTTATGTTAACCTTTGGGATATTAGGTTTTTATTTCACGAAACGAGAAAACGTTTCGAACAAAAAACTTTGGTTATTAAGCTTAATATCGGCATTATTCATCTCACTATACAGTGGAACTATTGGTGTTTTATTTGGAGAGTATGTTGTAAGGGGAGGAAGCCTTAGAACCTATACTGCAGGTGGGTATACAGGTGTTAATGAAGATGGTGTTTTAATTTGGGGAACAATTTATGCCTTTATTATGCTTCCGTTGACTACACCACTGGCACGTCTAATAATCCAAGCGTTCTTTAAATTACTAAAAAAAATATAAAATTGATTATTGAACTAAAGAGTGCAAGAGTTAAACAAGGTGTTGCAGCGGCAGCATCTTTTTTCTTGTTGTGCTAACGGTCAGGTTAGTTTAACAAGGTTTGGGGAAGTTAAGATATTATTGTTTTACTACTATAATCACTTAATGGGTGGAATTTATGAGTAATAAACAAAATGAGCAGTGGGTAAAAATACGTTCAAAAAGGGAAGATGAGATTTATACTACTTCGTGGTGTTCTTGGATGGGGACTTCCTGTGGGTATAATTTACTCGATTTTGACACATTGGAATGAAAATATTACGACAATGATTCAGAGTATAATAATCTTTATGATATGCGGATTTATTTTCGGAACTTCATATTGGATGTTTATGGAGAGGAAATTTAAAGGCAAGTAAAAAATAATGAGTCTAATCCCTTTTTGTTCAACTAACAGGGGCTATTTTTCAAAAAGGAGAATGGCTTTTTCTTATTGAAGGCGTGCCCAGCAAGCCGTTAATTGCTAGTTGGTGAAAGTCCAACCTGAGTAAGTGCCAAGACGCTCAGTAACTGACAGGCAACTGGTGGAGAAATCCT
>NZ_WBOS01000036.1 GCF_008923245.1 Cytobacillus depressus | reverse complement strand
TGCCTGTCAGTTACTGAGCGTCTTGGCACTTACTCAGGTTGGACTTTCACCAACTAGCAATTAACGGCTTGCTGGGCACGCCTTCAATAAGAAAGAGCTATTCTCCTTCTTGAAGAATAGCCCCCAATAGTTTAAGTACAATCCTTCACAACCTTCGTATATTATGCTAAATAAAGAATTAGATTCTTCTATGCTTCTTTATGGCTAAAGATAATTGAAGCAAAGGAGAAAGAGATAGGCAAAAATAAATATTCCAAAGAAAAAAAATTTTATTTTTTATTAAAGACACAATAATTGCAATGACAACTCCGATAATAAAAAAGAGACCTACTCTTTTTACAACTTTTAATATTCCCGCTTTTTTTATTAAAATAGAAAAAGCAATTACAACGTTTATTATCATTGTCAATATTGTAATTAACAGAACAACTAAATAAATAATACTATAGTAACGTGCAAAAGGTATGGTACCACCTCTACCAAATAAATCTATCGCTAAAACAAGCATCCCAATTGTTAAAATTAAAAACAGAGTATAAACGGCTTTGAATACAGTAAATAAGTATTTCATATTGTACCCTCACTTCTACGTTTATAAGGAATTAACCCTCACTCTTGTTACCTACCCTGCCTTGTTAGAGCAATAAGAATAGCTGCCGTTGCTAGCAGCAAGACCTTAAACTCTTGCACACTTTAGTTTAATAAGGATAATGAAATAGAATTCTCAAAACAGCCCATAGAAGTAACCCTGCAATAATAACTAGAACTCGAATTACCCAATTCTTCACTCCATAAATCCTCCTGATAATTGATAAGATATTTTTAATATCCTCCCACCCTTGAAACAATTAATTGTCTACCTGATATTACTCCTTTAAGAGCTTTGGAAAAGACCTTTTTTATATTTTCTCATCGTCACCTAACTTGCCCCTTTAGCTCCAAAAAAAACAGGATCGCAGCAGCAACACCTTGTTTAACTCTTGGCCCCGTTAGTTCAGCAACGTCTACTCATTTTTCTTTTGACTTTATATTTTCTGATTTTTGAACTTATCTTAAAGAAACGATTTATCATTAATAACCACACGATAATACTGATAGTGTCACGAAAATCTCTATGGATATTTAACAAGAAACCAATTAAATAATAAATACAGTAAAAAGGTATAATCATTAATAAATAATCAAATATTGCTAATTTCATTTCTTTGGATGTTGTGACATAAATAACTCCTATTATTATTAAAAAACCAAAATCAATCAAATCCATAATGTGTGTTTCACATCCATTTTTATACTTTGTTTTCTAATCAATAATAGTTGTTATTTTTATGTATTACATCAGGTAATTTTAGCCTGAATCTCTCTTCAACTAAACTGCTCCGTTAGCTCAATAAAAAACAGGATCGCCGCCGCAACCCCGCTGTTCATCTAAAGCTACCCGTTTTCTTTTGCAATTAATCTTCACGATTTCGTCTGAGAAAAGCGTACCCACATTAAAACTACCAGAGCAGTAAAGAAAACTCCAAGAAAGAAAAAGAGCATAAACAATAAAGTTAGCAACGAAGCACTCTTGCTACTCACAATCATTACAAAAAGCACCACAATACAATACATAAAAATAAATACTTTTTTCATACACGTCGCCTCTTTAGCAATTAAATGAAATTAATACCAATTTTAATATTAATACTCTAACCTTCTTTTACGGTTGGTTTTTTGTGAATGCTTATTAAACTATCCTGCTCGTTACTTTAAGTACAAAGTTTCACAAACTCGCCTAAACTTTCACCTAGATATCTAGGTTTTATTCAACAATCTGGCCCCTTAACAGAACAACTTTTTGACACTTAACAATTCCTTAAACGATATTTCAATTCAGGTTTTCTTTTCCTTTTTACTATATAAGATAAAGTGGAAACTTAGGAAAATCACCCGCTTTTTGTTGATGATTTCCAGCTCAGAAAACAGGTTATGCCGTTGTTCGTATGTTAAAACTCAGCTAACAAGTTGAGTCACCAGATGGTCGGAAAACTCCCTAATAGGGGATCAGCCTGTTTTTTTACAAATTTTTCATAAATTGATGTAAAATTCACAAAACTTATTGTATACTTTCCCTTACATTATGAATACAATGCATTACAAGATGTAAAATCGACCATACAGGAGGTGTAAGTCATGACCTATCAAGAAAAGAAAAGTATCGTATCATTGATCAGCGCCATACTTATTTTCGTATCTTATTGCTTGTACATGTACCCTCAGTATCCTGAAGAGGGTCTGGAGTCGATTGAAACCTTTCGCTATTGGGGATCCTTCGTCCTCATCTTAACTCTAGTTTCCATAGTTGCGCACATCATTATCAGCATTATTTTTAACATTGTTTTTAGAATTACGACGAGAGAAAAGGAACCTAGATTTGCGGATGAACTGGATAAATTGATTGAGTTGAAAGCGTTCCGAAATTCTTTTTTTGTGTTTATCCTCGGCTTTCTTATTGCAATGGGATCACTGATCATTTATCAGCCGTTACAGGTAATGTTCATTATCCTGATCATTTCAGGATTCATTTCCGATGTGACCGGCTCCATTACGAAATTTTATCACTATCGGAGAGGAGTGTAAGAGTGGGCAAAAATCTTGTCGGCAATCATATTCGAAAATTACGATTCAACCATGATGAAATGACCCAGCAGCAGTTGGCTGACAAGGCGGGAGTAACAAGACAAACGATTGTGGCTCTCGAAAAGGGAAACTACTCCCCGTCTTTAGAATTGGCTTTTCGAATTGCTTATGCTTTTAACTTACCTTTGGAAGAGGTATTCTTTTATGGGGACAACACCAAAGTTTAAGAAATAGCTTTAACGTTTATGAATTTATTAAAAGGCGGAGATAAAATGAATTCAAACAAAAAAGCGGCAAAAATTGTGGGAGTACTATTTATACTTGCAGCCGTAACGGCAATAATAGGTCTAACTTTATACGATCCCATCCTAAACGGTCCCGATTACCTGATTAAAGGTAGCGAACATGCCAACCAAGTGATACTGGGAGCGCTTATGGAGTTAATTCTTGTCGTTTCAGTGGTTGGTACGGCAACGGCCATGTTTCCAATTTTACGAAAATATAATGAAACGATTGCTCTTTGGCATGTTTGCTTCAGATTTCTTGAAGCGGTTATCATTACGGTTGGTGTAATCAGTGTTCTGTCCCTGTTGACCTTAAGCCGGGAATTTGTAACAGCAGGAGCCCCGGATAGCACCTCTTTTCAAGCTTCAGGTATTTCATTAAAAGCAGTACATGACTGGACCTTTCTGCTTGGGCCACTTTTCATGCTGGGTATCAATACGATGATGTACAGTTATCTATTTTATAAATCCAAGCTCGTGCCCAGGTTTATCTCCATCTTGGGTATGACAGGGGCAACTTGTGTTTTTATTTGTGCCTTGTTAGTCATGTTCGGTGTTATTGAACAAATTTCTATTTTAGGTGGTCTATTGGCCCTACCTGTAGCAGCTAATGAAATGATTTTAGCAGTATGGCTCATCGTTAAAGGATTCAACGGTTCTGCAATAGATTCCCTGGATGCAAAAAAGACAGTGCAGTGAAATCTGCATTTCTAGAATTTTGAATATTGATTTTTTATGGGATGCATTCGAAGATTCTCCGCTCGAACCCGTATTTTAAGGCAATTAAAATAATCCATTTTGAAAAATAGTTTGATCAAAATGGATTACTCTTTTGGAGATTTGAATATAGTTCTTATAAAAAAGTTTAATCATATTCTACTTGTTTTGTTCCACAATCGCGCCCGATTGTTGAATAGTGGAAAATGAGAAAAAGCTGCAAGAAAAACACCTTAGTTATTGTGCTAAAGCACCCCGTTAGCCATCCATGCAGCACAAAGTATGAAAATAATTAGGAAGCGCCAATACTGATACTGACCTTAATCCAGTCAACCCATTCCATAGCTCAATGAATTGTAGCTCTTTCCATTTTTTTTAACGATGGATAAGGGATCTCTTTAGTATTGCCTTTTTTCGAAGTTAGAGAAGTTTATTTTCATGGTAGTTTAAGTGAAGATATTAACTAATCCCAGTAATTGAATACAATATCTCCTACTCGTTTAGAACGCCAATATTTAATGCTTGCTAGTTCTGCGTCATTCAGTTCATTTTCATTTTCGATAATCATTTTTCCTTTTTCTTGTCTAATCATTAATGGCTCGTTTAATTCATTTGAATGTAATATTCTATAATTTGGACTAAACCATTTAGACAATTTATCATTATCAATAAATGTGATATTACCAGGTATTACAAATGAAGCAAATGCGATAAAAGGGTATTGTCCATTTAGTAAAATATATAAATTCTCTCCAAAGATTTTTATCTCTGTATAATAATAATGTTGTGCTACCTCTGGCTCTTTAAAAGATAATATACTTCCACCTAAATTCAAAACTGTTGCATAACATAATCTTTTAAACTGGCTACCATCTACTATTTGTCCATCAGGACCATTAAACCCACTTACCCCATTTAAAAGAATCATCATAACACCCCATTTTTTTAACTGGCTTCTATATGTTAACAACAAATCATATTTAACTAAAGACCCCGTTAGTTCAACAAGATGGTAATAATATTTATCATTTTTGAATTAAATTCAGTGCGTTGGTTATATAAATTTTGTCTTTGTCTAAATCAAGGAATTCATCATTCTCATTACTAATATTGGGGTAATAACCAAGTGTTAAAATTACATTTTCGTTTTCTTTAAATATAATTAAATGATTTGGCAATGCAATATTCATGCTTTCGGTACTTTTTTGTTCTGCTCTTTCAATCGAATTAATAATTCGCTTAATTTCTTCTTTCGATTTAATGACTGAAATAACTTCCCCTTCTTGCTCGCTATATTCTTCAGGACTTGGTGAAGCGCTTGCAAATTTCAGAATCTCAATACTTGTAATTGTAGTATCATTTTCAAAAATACTGTTTGAACATCCTCCCAAGAATAAAACCAACAGTGATAGTAATAGCAAATTATTTTTTATAATAACAAATCTCTCCCTTCTAAACTTTTTAAATTCTTTAAGTAACCTGCCCCTTTAGTAGAGTAGAAAACTGATTTCATAGGGATAGCTTACGCTATCTCTTTTACTTTCAGTTTCCCCTCATCAAACCGTACGTGAAGTTTTCCCTCATACGGCTTTCCGATGTTCTTCT
>NZ_WBOS01000035.1 GCF_008923245.1 Cytobacillus depressus | reverse complement strand
TTTTCAAAGAACTATTTTTTCGAGACAGGATATTAATATATCATCTCGCTCTTAAACTGTCAATCACTTTTTTAAAATAATTTTTTATTTTAGTGGCGACAAGAATATACTTTACAGCATTCCTTATCTAATGTCAACAAATAAATATAATTTATTTTAAAAAATAATTTCTCACTACTTTTTCGTGGTGAGATTTACTATATTACTATCATATTCTTAAAAAATCAATACCTAAATTCATATTTTTTTCTATACTATCTCCACGATACAAAACTATTAACATATAAGTATTGTTTATTTGATGTTTAGTTGCAGTAGCTAACCTATAAATCCAATCTCAACACCACCTCATCCATCTGCTCCTGTGTAATCCCAATATACCTTAATGTCTCCGTCTGGCTTGAATGATTCAGCAACTTTTGAATCATAGCAAGATCAACTCCAGACTTATATGCAAAATAACCAAATGTTTTACGTAAGGAATGAGTCCCAATTCGCTCCTTGATGCCGACCGCGCGGGCAGCCTTATTCAAAATTTCGTATGCATGCTGCCGGCTTATGGCCCCTCCTTTTTGACTTAGAAATAAGGGATCAGAAGGACTAGCATGAGTCCGTTCTTTTTCTATGTATTTTCCTATTAATCTAATAATCTTCTTATTCAATGCAATATAACGAGGCTTTCCAGTTTTCTTTTCCCGTAGTTCAAGCCGATCGACAACCTTCTTTTCTTTCAAAACATCATCTATAAGAAGAGATAGGAGGTCGCTAATACGCAGTCCCGTATTGATACCCAGTACAAATAGAAGTTCATTTCTTAACGATGAAGCACGTAGGATCTTCTTCATCGCCTCGATTTTTTCTTTATCGCGAATCGGCTGGACCGTATTCATAAATCCGACAACCTCCTTCTCCTAATAGGAAAACAATAGATTTTCGATGAAAATTTGATATGTGCTAATTGCTCGCCAATTCCTTATGTACCAACACTCTTCTCTGAATTAAATATCTGACATAACTTGCTTGTGTCAGATTTAATTTTTGTGAAAAAAATACCCACCAATTTTGGCGGGTTAAGCATCTTTAACATAGACAAGCCAACCAAAAGTTTTTCTTAATCTTTCGGCTGCCTTTTCGGCTTCTTGTTTGCTGTTAAATGTTCCGGTCCAAAGACGGTATTTTTTTGTTACAGCTTTGTTTGCCACTGCAGGTTTCACCCCATTTCGTAATTGTGCTAGTGAAAGACCAAACGTTTCCTGGAAGTGAGGGTAATCTCTAAAGCTTGTCCAGTTACCCCCCCACTCAAGGCCGAGTGCTTTCCCTAATTCCCCTACTCGCTTCCATCTATTATCAACGGACCAGTTCGGTATTAATTTGCCGCTAACGATATCACATACACAGAAATCAAAGGCAAGGCCGAAATTATGATAAGAGTACCCCCCGCGGGCATTTGTCACAACTTTTCCTGGCTTAGTACGGCCTTGCTCATATAGATTATTCTGTTCAGCAATCGTTCGTAACCCTTGCGTGATAATAATAAAAATGCCCTCCGAATGAACTTTTTTGATAAGCTGTCTGCCCTTATCTGCAATAGTCGTATGAACGCCAGATAGCTTAGGTTCAGATCTCTGTAAAAGAGTGTTCACATCCATCATTTTCCCTCCATTAATGTTATTTACTTAAGGGACATCGCCAGTTCATGTATGGATTGTGACAGCTGATCCAGCTTCTTTTCCATCCGATGCAGTAAATATAAGCTTACTAGAATCGGAAAGCCTAATTGGCCTATCATAGTAACCCAATCCATATTCTCCACTACTTCCACTCCCTTCTTAAACGTTAAAACGGAAGGTCAAGCACCTTCCGTTACCCAATCAAATTCGCCTTGGCGTATTTGCGCCCAGATTTTTATCGAGCTCGCTCGATAAATTCCTTTAAAAATCGAAAGGCTCGCCGGAGGCTTAACTTTATTCAGCCTAGGCTTGACTCCCTTCTGAATTAGATGCCCATCAGTACTTAACTCAGCAGCTATAGAAGAAGAGACTTTTGCTGAATAAAGTTAAAGCAACTCAATATCTTGAGTATTACGGTCGACTAATCGAGCACTTTTTACACCAACAAGATCTCCATTTGCTGATGTGAAAATATTCGCTTGGACCATCTTCTCCATCGCAGCTTTAATTTCTGCTGGGCTAAGAGGATCCTTTGGGTTTCGAATAGCGACTTTCACCAGTCCTCTTTCTCCATCAAAGTGTAACTCTAATGTTTTAGCCATTTAGATCATCCTCCTTTCTTCTTTTTTCCACCGATTTCTTATTAAACTAAGATATTGGTGTTAACAGTTCTGAATTGGTACGGCAATCCGTTGTACAAATCCGCAATGGCATTGGCAGCTAAAGATAGATCTGCAGGTGTCGCATCGTCCTTGATGTTTGAATAGGTGTAACGCTTTACAATCGGCTTCCCTTTTTCATCCAGACCCTCCTCAATAGCCACAATGAGATTTTTATTGATCAATGATTCACGGTTCATTGAGATTCCCTCCTTTCTTATCGTCACTATATCTCTTCATCTATGGGTCTATCAAAATGGTTAATAAACTGGTTAACACCCGAAACATAAGAATTTGCCCATTTTATATCGATTTTTCCTATTTTAGTGGCAGTTGGAATGAGATAAGTTAAAAAACAAGGCTATGTTAAAGTTCTTGGTTGATTTTGAATAATTCCTTTTTAACAAAAGGGGCACCTCCTAATGACCAAGACGTTGGGAGACATAAGGTGTTATCGGCATTAGCGAAAGAAGATATTAATTCATTCGAAGGAATTGTTGAAGTGGATGAGACCTATTTTCGGGAGAGTTCTTAGAACGTTATTTCACATCGTATATATATAGGAAACGTGGTGGCTCCGCTACTAAAAGAGGTATATCTAATGAACAAGTATGCGTTTTAATAGACGAGACCGAAAGAAGAGCACTTTAGTCTAAGAGTTTTCGGAACGTGGGAAACTGCTAAAACATTGAGACTACGAGAAATAACATTTGATCATTCATGTACCTGATTTTTACATATCACGCTGTTAATACATATGTTACAACCATCGCAAAAGGTAAGTATTACTTTTCAAGAATACATCATATATTTATTTATGAAGGTGTACTGAAGGGAGTTATACCGTTATGCGGCGGATAAAATTTATGATTAAACAATTCCTAAAAGAGCCTTTGTGGTTTAAACTACTAATTTCTGCAACATTACTTATTTCAATTATTTTTAGCAGTTCATTTTTTTCTAATAATGCTTATTTTCAAAGCTGCTCCAAATTAGCTGCGGCAATCTTTTTTTGTGCATATGCTATTAAATTTAGGAGAAATCTTGTAACTTCTGTCATCTTATTTACTTCAGCCGTTTTATGTATTTTTCTATCCATCCTGGCAATATTTAAGTGATTAACGTGACGTTAGTTGAATAATCCATTGTATATTTAATAAACGCTCAGAGCTTTATGCCCTGAGCAATTTTAATGCCAATTATTGTGTATCTAGTTTATTCGAAAGCTAATATTATTTATCCGCAAATTACAATTTTGCACCTCAAAACCGAACCCGTTATCTTATGATTAGCGAGTTAATGTTTATCATCATCAACCTTTATCTTTAACATAGCCAAAAACAAAAAAAGACAGGTATTTACCCTGTCGAAAAAAGCCAGTTCTTTCTATGTGGTTCATGTATTTCGCCAAAGCATAGCTCCATACATCTAGCATTTTTTAATTGCTCAAAACAAAACTTTTCCGAGTGAAAGACACTCACTTCATGATTCATAAACTGAATGATTGTCTTATGAGAGGATTCCTTTGCAAAACCCGAAATCTCCTTAGCTATGAACCAACCTATGCGTGTTTGATGTCCAATTGATTCTCTTACAAAGTAGGGAACCAGTGTGATTCCGTATGAAAGAACGATTGGAACGAGCTTTGTTTTTCCAACTAGTTTCCCGTAGCGCCTTTTATTGGCCGATATGCTCGTGCCGAAATAATATAGAAGCATTTTTAGGAACTTATCACATGGAATATCTAAAATCTCAATCGTGCCATCCTTCATGTAGAATTCGATCGAATCGCCTTTGTTTTCGATGTTTACAGGGATAAATGCCTGGCCTGACGTTAAAAACGCTTCGATTTTGCTCCAGTTCATAAAATCATTCCTTTCTATAAACACTACAAGTACAAAATAAACATCTTTTATAATATTGACTACTTGCCTTGCAATCCCGTAACCCTGAAAAATAGGCGGAAACGCTCCAAATTGTGCAAAAAAGCATGCCTATTTATTGATTGGAGAGCGAAAGTATATAAACACGCAAAGTATGAAATATTTGGCCAAGTGGTCGTTCTACTTAAAAAGATTGTTGTTTTGGTGTTGAATAACTAAATAGTAGCAAAGAAATAAAAGATTAAAAGAATGAAGAAAACAACGTTGGAAGAAATCTAAGATGGTTTATTCCTTTTAACGTATGATCCCCTGACATCTAAATAAGAATGCGCGGTGATAGTCTCTTTAAATTCGTTATCTAGGGTGCTTCGTTAAAGCAATCAGGAATGGGTATGTTCAATACTATAAATACTATCCGTAACTCCTTTCTGCGGATATCGCCACAAATATTCATAATAAATCACTTATTAAAGCTATCTATTTATCATACCATATAGGCTACATCGTAGGTTTGAATATTCAGTGTATTTTCTAGTTATTCGCTTAAATGTTGGATATTTATAGCAAATCTCTTAACATTATCAATTTAATAGTTTAATATTGAATAAAGGAATGAAGAAAAGAAGAAATCAACGTTGGAAGAAAGGAGTGGGTAAGAATGGCTATTACTATCACAATGGGAATTCAAAAAGGAGGCTGCGGAAAGTCTACTACCACTGGGATATTATCTTATTTATTACAAGAAGACGGCTACCGGGTGTTGGCCATTGATATGGACTCCCAGGGCAACCTAACGGAGCTTTTATCCGAGCAGCCATCAAATGAGTTTATAGAAAAATCCGTGCTAGAAGCGATGCAGTATAACGATGTGAAAAGTTACATCGTGCCAATAAGTGAGAACCTTGATTTACTTCCGGCAACCAACTTCTTAGCGACATTGCCACGCTGGATCTACACTGGGAAGACTTACACGGGAGAGACGATCCCTTTCAGCGGAAATCCGAGCTTAATTTTAGATCAAGTTCTTGAGCAAGTGCGCGATGATTATGATTTTATCATTATTGATACGCCGCCATCACTGAGCGAACAAACTACAAACGCACTTTGTGCAAGCGAATATGTGGTTGTCTTATATGAGAGCTCCAACTGGTGCTACTCTGCCATCCCGAACTTTATGGACTCAGTTGTGAGTGCAAATGAATTCGGAAATCGCGATACGAAAGTAATTGGGATTCTTCGAACGTTAAACGATGTGAGGCGCACCGACGCGAAGGCGTTTAATGAAATGATTGAAGAGGATTATCCGAATGATGTGTTTCAAACTGTGATCACACGTAAAGCGCCAACTGGCAGACTGGCTTTATACGGCTTTAATGAGAATCCGGAACTAAGACAAGCATTAGATCAATATAAAAGTTTTTACAAGGAGTTGATTGCACGTGTCAAAGGTCAATGACATCAAGAACATGAAACGTCAGCAAAGAGTCATCACTCCTACACAAGCATTAACGGAAGTAGTAGGAGAAGGAAGCAAACAAGAAACAAACGTTGGTTTAAATAAAGAAATCAACGAAACAAGAAAGGAAGAAAAGAAAGTGGAAAGAAAGCGCGTATCCTTTGATTTACGGACTGATTTACATAAAGAATTAAAGCTGCAGGCGTTAGTGCAGGAGAAGAATATTTACATTTTGATTGAAGAGGCTTTGGAGAGTTATTTGAAGGAAGATAAATAATGATGAAAAAACGAGTAGCATTTGCTATTCGTTTTTTTAACTCTAATTTTCAAATTTGCTTATGATCAAGTTTTCAGATTCACATCTAGGACTTAATTTCAAATAAGGCAAGTAGTAGAAGAGAATAAAAAACGAACGTTGGTTTAAATAAAGAAATCAACGAAACAAGAAAGGAAGAAAAGAATATACGGGAGAATAGTACCCTTTTAGTTATAGACGGATTTCATTAAGAAATTGAAACTACAGACCTTGTTTCGGGAAAAGAATTTCAAAAAGAGGATGTCACTTATACATCCTCTCTTCTGTACTATTGACTTTCTGGTATATTTAATCGCTTAGCAGCTATTTTATAAACTTCATTATCTTCGCGCTTGCCAATGGTAATAATCTCTGCAATTTCTGTCTTATTGCCCACAATCCGATATACAATGCGAATACCCGCATTACGAAATTTAATCTTCCGGCATCCGATTAAATTAATTCCGTGCTTACTTGTTAGATCTTCACCCAATTCATCCGCACGTACTTCTAACTTTGCGAGTGCGACATTGACTAACTTTTTAACCGAACCATCAAGCTTCCGATATTCCTTTTTTGCTTCTTCGATAAAGACTACTTCAAATTTCTTTTCCATAAGTAATTATTCAAATAAATCTTCATCAGAAATCGAGTTTGGATCGATTTTACGGAAGTCTTCAAATTCTTCTTCCCCCATCACTTCTTGGAGGCTATGTCTATGATTCGGATTAGCGTCAGCTTGTTTTAGTCGTTGCGCGATACTCATTTCCCAAGATAGTTCACGAAGCATTTCAAGCTCTCTGTACATTTTTTCATATTGATGATAATCGAGGATAACAGAGTCAATTCGGTTATTTTCAGAAATAAATTGCGGGAGTGTTTTGGCATTTTTGCGCACTTCCCCAAAACGTCTAGATGCTACTGATGCTGGAATCACTTGGTCTACATTAAAACGAGGCTTATCCATTACATCCACCGCCATTCCTTCCATCTCCCTTCAGTATACGTTCATTTGAAGAAAAGTATACAAGTTTTGTTGTAAAATGTACAGTAACTTGTTCAGTATAATTTTACGTAAATTCATCAGTATCGCACACTTAGCAAGTGTGTAATCATGTAAAATGTAGCTCGAAAAAGTATATTCTTATCGATGCCTGGATAGATAATAATAAATAAACCTTCAAAGGAACGTTTATTTCTTCTTTTGTTCTTTTCAACTTTAAAAGCTCCTTCAGTACTATCATAATGAAACTTGGGGCCACACTCTGCTCTCTTCCGAATCATCTTTTGAATTCTCATTCGAGCGTCACCTAAATTCACTATATTCACAGAAGCTTTACATGTACTAGAAAGCAGATGCAGCTTAGAAAAATAAAACATTGTAGATATCGATAGAAGGTATTAATAAAAAAGAAATATTTCTAGGAAGAAACGTTTATTTATTCCTTAGTTAATAGATTTATAGAAACCTTTCTTTTAATATCTAATTGGGGATTCAGTTTCTCTTCGAGTAAGCCTCATGAGTCCTGTTCATAAAAAATAATCACGGCGCGGGAGCACTGTGATTATTTTCCTTGTCTTTATTAATGTAAATGTTAAATTCAAAGGTGGTGAACCAGGTCTCGAACGGGCTGGGAGTGATTCGGAAGGGATCTCCCGACTGTACTTAGGACGGAGTTCACGGTGTGTTGGTGTGTTCTATCCTTTTCATATGAATTTATAGTGACATATGGATGCTTCATGTTAATCCTCTTGCTTGTATGCGAGCATTAATTTTTGCACTATTTCATCTGAAGAAATTGCACCACGAATTTCTTGTTCCATCATATTAGAAAGTAATAAACTTGGCTCATATGGACCATCTATTTGATTAATATTTAGAGCAAATTTCCAGAGTTTTTGTTTATCCTCTAACTTCTCCAATGTTCAACCATCCTTTCCATAATCTTATTTAGTGAATACGGCATCTATTTCTATGACTAAATCAGGAAAAACAAAGGTTTTTAATTCTTGCTCTTTTCCATATGCTTCTTTTTTACGAAAATATCCATCCTCTAACCCGTAAACCTCAATAACCTAATATTTACTTTTGAGTTGCCATATTCCCCATGGCAATAGAAATTCTATTCCAGCTGTTAATTTGATTAATGATTAGAACAAGGTCAACATACTGCTTCTCGTCATAGTGTTCACTCACTCGTTGATAAAGCTCATCTGGAACACGTTTTGTCGGGATTAATGTTACGTGCTCTGCCAACTCTAATGCTACTTTTTCTGCTTCTGTATAGAATTCACACTCTTGCCAAGCACTAACACAGTATATTCTTTGTTCTGTTTCACCCATTTTGCGAGCATCTGCTGTATGCATATTCAAACAATATGCACAGCCATTAATTTGAGAAACACGAATTTTAATAAGCTCACGAAGTTTTCGTTCGATTGCTGTCGTTTTCGTGTACTTCTCCATATCCATCATAATTTTCATACCATCAGGTGCAGTTTCATAGTAAGAAACTCTTTGGCTCATTAGGCAAGACTCCTTTGATTTAGTATAAGACTAATATACCCTTAAAAGAACATTTGTACTATTTTACAAACTAATAAAAAGAGATACATCTTATTTAAAAAAACGTAAGTAACAAGAAGAGAATGAAAAAACGAATATTGGTTTCAATGAAGAAATTCTTGTTACTAAAATCTACTCTTTTAAATTCACGTTTATCACAGATCCAAAAGTTATGTTTAACTCCTCATCTGAAGCAGAAGCGACAATGCTTGCGGCCTCATGGTGCTTTACTGAACAGGAGATTTCAGCAAAGCAAAGCTAACACTACCTGCAAAAGAAGGGATTCGGGACGCGCGTCTAGAATTACAACATGCATATAGACATCGAGTTGAACGTGACGGATATACCTGCCTTTGGCCTTATCAGAAAAAACCGATGAATAAGAGACTTTTGAAGTTATGACTTTGCGCAGGCCGCCTACAAACTATAGCTAATCATGAGTTTTATGATGGTTGGTATGTTGGTGGTTGGATGGTTGATTGACTAAAAGGACATCAAAGTAAAATATAAGTCTTCTAAAAAAGGTTGTAGCTGAAATAATGTTCTCGCAACGGGTCGGACACATGAATTGCCGTGGTTGGTATGTTGGTGGTTGGATGGTTGATTGACTA
>NZ_WBOS01000034.1 GCF_008923245.1 Cytobacillus depressus | reverse complement strand
CAGTTTCTTTACCATTAAAATAATGTTCAACAGCTTCATTTATTTCTTCTAAAGTAAATTTAGACATAAAAATACACCCCAATTATTAGATTTTGTGTCTAATAATTGGGGTGCAGTTCATACTGAGAAATTGGGCTTTTTTATTACTCAATAATTGTCCCGATTATGGAACAAGGTATTAGGACTTTTATGTTTGACCTTTACTTTCCCTTGAAGAAATTCGATACGATTAATAGTAATACACCTGTTACAATCAAAGGGACTGAAAATGACGCAAGTAGTTCTGGAATGTTTGTGTTTGGAACCCCTAATGTCTAATTAAATGAAATTCCAATAGCAGTAGCCCATATTCCTATGTAGGCTAATATTTTTCCTGTTCAGTTATACCTTTTTAATAACATACATATCCCCTTTGTTAAATACAATTATTTCAAACCCTCACGATCACCTCAACTTGTTAATAATCTTCAAAATATGGCTTAGGAGGTAAAAAGAAATATTGAAATTATTAAACAGAATATTTAATGATAAATATTACAGTATTAAACACTTTGAACGGGAAGGTAAAATATATGAAATTTTAGGAATAAAATGGTTTAAAAGGTTACTACTTAGAATAGCAAGGAGTAGAAAAAACGAAGTCCCATTTAATGGATACTTTTTAAAAGAACTGTCAATAGAAGGAATAATCGAATTTGAGAATAAATCTAAAAAAAGTGAAAGAAGTCACGTCATTATAGCAATAATAATCTTATTTTATCAGTTCAGGATTATTATTTTTTTGGAAGGAATTTTAGATGTTTTATTTCTTTTATTCTTTACTTTATTGAATGTCATATCAAATATATATCCAATTTTTCTACAAAGATATAATCGAATTAGAATTAAGAGAGTCCTTCAAAAAATGAAATCGATAGAAAAAAAGTGATAATTGTTAAAGGATAGAGTTAGTTGCACAAACTGGAGAAATCCTGATATATGGATTTCCCTTAATTATATGCTATATCAACATTAAAATTTAACAGAGCCTTAAAAAGAGACGCGTTCCTAAATAAACGTGCCCGATTGTGGAAGATAGATTCAAAGATCTTATTGAAGAAAAGCTACCGTAGAACAACGTCTGCTTATTTTTTCTTTTGTCTATATATTTTTTCCGTAAAATATAGAGCTATAACTAAAGCAGCGAATGTTAAAATAAAACCAGTAAGATTGTTAACGTTAAAAAAGTTACCTATAAAATGATAAACATAGTAAACAGATAAAATTACTAATAAAACAAGTATTGCTAATTTCTTATCTTTAGACCTTATAACATAAATAATAGCTATGATTACAAGAAAACACCAATCAAACAAACCCATAATGTTATTTCACATCCAAATATTTTTTTTGCCAACCTTGTTCAACTATCTGACCCGATAAAAGAAGACGCCTTCTTACTTAAGAAACGCACCCGTTTGCTAATATTCAATGATATGTTTTCAAGTGTTTATAACTTATTAATTCGCCCCTTATATTGATCACAACCTCATCTTCCCCATAACCCATAATGGGCACCATAGTAAGGAAACATCTTCAATGTTAACTGATATAATCCGCCAATTCCAAATACTTGCTTTATTTTCAGAACTCTTTTATATGCGCGCCTCGATTTCGATTAAAGATATCTCAGATTATCAATACTCATACGCCTGTTTGGCCTTCTTTCCGTAATAAACAAACAGAAATCCTCATCATCTTGCTCATTGAAATACAAGAAAAAAGACACTTTCTTTACTTAAGGAAAGCGCCCGTTTCTGGAATAGTAATTTAAGAATAATTGTTTCCTTTCTTGCTATAAATTTCATAAGCAAAAAATCCAAATAAATAGCCTATTCCAGCCCCTAAACTAACTGTAAATGCTGAGGGGATCGGTAAAAACATGCCAGAAATTATACCGAGTGCACAACCAAAAAGCATTCCGATTGGTATTAAACTATCTAATAAATTTTGTGCACCTTTTGATTTTTTCTTACCTAGGTTGCCTTGGTTATATTTATGTTTAAGTCTTTCAATTACATATACTACAATCCCTCCTACTATTACAATAGGTGCAATTGCCATGACAAACTCCATGTTAGAACCTCCTTTCACTTTATATTCAGATCATACCTGCTACGAAACGATAAGGAAATCCAAAACTAAAGCCCAGCTTCTCCGTAAATTTTAATGGAGAACAATAACTTGTTGGTTTACAACATCCTTCCATTGTTCGTTCGGTCGTGCAAAATGACCATATAAGAATTCTCAGATTTGTATAATATGAGTTGCGTAGGGTGCTCCATTATGCTGAGAAAATAAAGTTGCAAAGCTGTACTTTTCAATAAAGTCATAAATAATATCTTTATCATCGATATTAAAATGTTTAGGTATGTACATCCTGTTTCACATCTTAAAAAAATTATTATTTCTGATAATAATTTAACTAAGCATTTATTTTTTTGTGTATTACCAGATTAATAATAGTTTTAGATGTCAGTAAAATATTATCTAACCTGCCAGTTCAATAACACTCATATTAATTATATTCCATAAATCTCACTTCTTTAATTAGATTATAGATTAAGGCTCAATATAATAAAACCCAAATGAACTATTGTTGATTAATACTAACGTTTGATTGTAATGCAAGGGCAAACGCTGATTATTAATAAAAAATTATAGCTCCTATTTTGAACAAAGTTTGATCAAAATTTTGGCTATTTATCATACATTATTTCGGAAGGCGAATAATCGTAAATTGTGCCTCTTATATAATATTTATCTACTTCTAAGTACACTATTTT
This sequence comes from Cytobacillus depressus, assembly GCF_008923245.1. GTDB lineage: Bacteria > Bacillota > Bacilli > Bacillales > Cytobacillaceae > Cytobacillus > Cytobacillus depressus. The sequence continues at coordinate 12,507 of NZ_WBOS01000034.1, read as the reverse complement.
TATGATGTGACTCCTTCTTTATCACAGGTGCATTTTTTCCAATTATTACGCAAATCACAACAACAATTGCTAAAACAATCGTTAGCCATGTAATCGATTCTCCTAAGAACAATACAGAAAAACCAATCATTAAAAAGGGCTGTAAATATTGAATCTGTCCAACTCTTGCAATCCCTCCTAAAGACATCCCACCGTACCAAGCGACATATGCTAAAAATTGGCTTACAACAGATAAATAGAACAAACTTATCCAAGCTTCGATAGGCGCTTGTAACATATCAACTGATATGTTTAAACCAACAGGAATAATAAAAAACGGGGATCCAATTAATATAGCCCAACCGATGACTTGCCAACTACCAAGCTCTCTTGATAGTTTTCCACCTTCTGCATAACTTAATCCAAGTAGCAAGACAGCTACAATTAGTGCAATATCTCCTTTTTGTAATTGACCTAAACCTAAATATACGGCATAAAGAAGCACTGTTACAGCACCAATAATACTCGCAATCCAATAGCGTCTTGAAGGTCGCTCGCCTCCACGCCACATAGCAAAACCAGCTGTCGCAAGCGGCAGTAATGCCAGCTCAATTGCGCCATGTGATACAGGCAGTGATTTCATTGCAAATGTTGTTAATAACGGAAAGGCAAGTACAGCACCAACAGCAACAATACCTAAGCTTTTAAATTGTTTTTTATTAGGTAATGATTCTTTTTTTATGATAAAAATGATACTTATCATTATTGCTGCAATAACTGTCCTACCCAACCCAACAATTGCCGCACCAAAATAAGGGACAGCGATACTTGTAGCTGGTAATGTAAGACTAAAACAAAGTATGCCAATAAAGCCGAGTAGCATTCCTCTTTTTATATTGTTTTCCATTCAAATTCCCCCTTCACAAGCATACAAATGTATTCCATAATCACAGTTAAAAGGAATAAGCTGCTAATTAAACATGATTATAATTAATATCAACTCTTTTTAATACAGGAGAATTCCATATCTGTCATAGGACAGATACTAAGGAGAATATATATGACAACAAAATATAGAGGTATTTTAGAATGGGTGATACAACAAATAGAGGATGAGCAGTTAAAAACAGGAGATAAATTACCATCTATTCGGCTGCTCGCTGAACAATTTCAATGTAGTAAAAATACGGTTGTAAAGGCATTACTTGAATTGGAAAAACAGCATATTGTCTATGCTAAACCCAAAAGTGGCTATTACGTTGTTGATTATTATCAAACATCTAGTCCATATGAAAATGATATTGATTTTTTATCTGCTGGTCCAGATAAAAGTATCATGCCTTTTGAAGACTTTCAGCACTGTATCAACCAGGCGATTGACCATTATAAAGAGCAATTATTTACTTATAGTGACCAGCAGGGGCTTTTTTCTTTACGAAAGGAGCTTGCGAAGTATTTACAACATTTACAAGTATTCACGAAACCTGATCAACTTGTCATTACTTCTGGCTCACAACAAGCGCTTCATATTCTATCCGTCATGCCGTTTCCAAATGGGAAAAAGAATGTATTAATTGAGCAACCTACTTACTTTGGTATGATAGATACCTTACAGTTAAACCGGATTACAACGTTAGGAATTGAATTAACAATGGAGGGTATTGATTTTGAAAGACTTGAGCACTTATTTCGAACCAATAATATTAAATTCTTTTACATCATTCCAAGATGCCATAATCCACTTGGGCATCATTATACAAATGAAGAAAAGAAAAAAATCGTTGCTCTTGCAAAAAAATATGATGTATACATTGTAGAGGATGATTATTTAGCAGAATTAGATACAGATTCAAAAGCAGACCCTTTGTTTGCGTATGAACCCAATGGAAGAGTCATTTATGTAAAGAGTTTTTCGAAAGTATTTTTGCCAGGGCTACGTATTGCTACTGTTGTACTCCCTGAAAAAATGATTCCCACCTTCGTACGCTATAAATTTAGCACTGATTTCAATACATCGCCACTTTCACAAGGAGCATTAGAAATCTATTTAAAAAACGGGATGTTTCAATATCATTTAGAAAGCGTAAAAAAGTTATACATAAAAAAAATGAAAACATTATTAGAAGCCTGTTCATTGTATTTACCGAACTATGTACAATTTACAAAGCCAAAAAGTGGTTTTTATCTCACCATCTTTTTGCCTTCACATATAGATGTCGATAAATTGATTTGCCTATTACATGAAAAACATATTTATGTAGACAACGCTTCTAGAATGTACTTAGCTGAAAACAATCAGCCTGCAATTCGACTAAGCATTTCACAAGTAAATGAATATAAGATAAATCTCGGTATTCAACAATTAGCAACTTATATAATCGATATGTGTGAAAAAAAGAAATACAATCCACTCTCGTTTAAATCCTATCATTAAAGTCAATAAGACATCCATGTATTAATGTATCTTATCTATAATCAAGCTTTATTTAAAAATCACAATTGCAATTTATAAATGTCATACAAAATATTAATATTGTTTAACTAACGAGAGCCTTTGAACAAGACAAATTAAAACAGTCGATTCCTTAATCATACAGGAGGAATCGACTGTTTTAGGTTGAACTCTGCTTAGTGTACAAAATTCCTAAATGTTGGTGGAACCCCTTAAAAAAGTTGTTCAGCAATCTGGCCCTATAATGAAAATAAGCGCTGTTCCTTTTACAGAAAAGCGCCCGATACATAAAGAAAGAGCAGAATTTCTACTCTGATTTGGAATTTGTTTTTCAATAGATTAACCACCAAAAAGTTATCTCCTTACATAAATAATATATTCATTTTATTTAAATCTTATATTCCCTACTTCAATAAAATGGCACTTTCCTTCTTGAAGAAACTTGCAAAGTTAGCGTAATTATATTTCTTCCCAGTATCCTTTTATCTTACAAAGCGTTCCTAAACACTTTGACCATTAATAAAAAAGACACGTTCCTAAATAAACGCGTCCTTTAATAGAAATACTGTTTTTTACTGATTTTTAGTAAACCATCCTTATCGTTTGACAAAGGATAAATTTGCCATTATTATCAACTCAAGCTTACTTATTGGGAGAGGTAAAGATGAAAATTTATGTTGATGCAGATGCTTGTCCGGTAAAAGATATCATTATCTCTGAAGGTACGAGTGCTGAAATTCCTGTTATCCTTGTTACTAGCTATTCTCATTTTTCTAATGCGGAACAACCATCAGGAGTGGAAACCATTTATGTTGATTCTGGAGCAGATGCAGCTGATTATCGGATTATGAAGTTAGCAGAAAAAGGAGATATAATCGTTACGCAAGATTATGGTCTTGCTTCGCTAGGTTTAGCAAAAGGGTGTGTAGTACTTCACCATAATGGGTCTAGCTATACAAATGAAAACATTGACCAATTATTACAAACACGTTATTTGAGTGCAATGGCTCGAAAAAGCGGAAAGCGTACAAAGGGGCCAAAACCATTTACATCAGAAGATAGGGAGAAATTTAAGGGGCTTTTTAAAAGAGCGATTTCACATTAAAAAAGAACCGTTTATTTTTATGAAAAACCTAGAAAAATAAATTGTGACAATTATTAAACTGACCTGCCCAAGCAGAAAAAGAAAAAAGCGAACTCCTTTAAAGGAGCTCGCACACGTTGGGTCATTAAATAATTGTATTTAATCAGCATTCGCTATATTTCGGATAAGTGACTTTATCTATTGCTCGTGGGGCCATTTTCAACATCCGTTTTTTTTGTACCTTTACTTATATAAGGTTTTGCACTCTTTTTTTTGTTTGCACTAGCTTGCCAACGATTCCAACCCTTCTTATCTGTTCCTCTCCCTGTTCCACCTTTTCCTTTAGCTTTACTCATAAAATCACTCCATTATTATTCTAGGTTGAGTTACCTATCTGGTTAGTTTTGGTCATTTTACTCGGTTATTAAACAAGCATATTGCAATAAATAACATCCTTTCAGTGACCCATACTATTGTATAGAAATAATAAACTAATGTCGACTTCATGGAATTTCCTTTTTCACTAAACTCCCCGTTAGCCCTCCATGCAGCACAAAAGCAGTGCCGCACCACAGAGTATGAAAATAGTTAGGAAGCGCCAATACTGATACTGACCTTAATCCAGTCAACCCATTCCATAGATCAATAAATTGTAGCTCTTTCCACTTTTTTTAACGATGGATAAAGGGTCTCTTTGGTATTGCCTTTTTTCGAAGTTAGAAAAGTTTATTTTCATGGAAGTTTAAGTGCAATCATTCACAAGCACCTATTAAATGGTCCTTAAATGAAAATATGCGCTGATCCTAATTATAGATAAGCGTCCGATTCTTGAATAACTACAGAAAATCACCCACTTAAGGGTTGTTAATTTAACAATATTTCCCGTTAACTTGATTTATTTTTGATTTATATGAAATAGAACGTGTTTCTTTAATGGACTATCTTCCTTAACTTTTGGATGGTCGAAAGTTTTAATAAAATTCATACCGATTTTTCTCATTACGTTTTTCGAAGGCTTATTAATATCGGCTGTAAAGCTATAAACATCACTAAAACCCAATTCGGTAAATCCATAGTGTAAACAGGCTGTCGCCCCCTCAGTTGCAAACCCTTTTCCCCAAGCTTCTTTTTTAAGTCGCCATCCAATTTCTATACACGGTGTAAAATCAGCCTCAAACGTTGTCCTATGAAATCCTATAAACCCTATAAACTCCTTGCTCTCCTTTTCTTCCACGGCATATAACCCAAATCCATATTCTTTAATCTCGGATATAATTGATTTATAGAAAGCATTTGTTTCTGCGGATGATAAAGTTTTAGGAAAATATGTCATAACCTTTTCATCCACATTTAATCGACTAAATGGACCTAAGTCTGTTTCTTCCCAGTCGCGTATTTGCAATCTCGATGTTTCTAAATATATCATTTTACACCTCGCAATGTAGGATTATTGGATAGTTTATTACACTATCTAGCCCTTTAATACCAAGAAAAATGGACTTTTGTAACAGGTCATTAACTAACCTAATAATCATATCAAGTTTCCAATATTTCTACATGATTTATTCAAGAATCTGGCCCTTTTCATGAAGAAAGACACTTTCCTAATTGCAGAAAAGCGCCAGATTGTTGAATATTGTTATTGAAGTTAAGCACCCGTTCGTAATATAAGGTTAGCCAGATTTTTCTGGTTGACCTTTTTGTTTATGGTCCTATAATAACGGTAGTCGGGGTAGAACGTCGCACCCGTGGGATTTAATCCCGTCAGCTAAACTGCACCCCCTACAAATAAGCTCTTACATAGGATTTACGCCTTACTAAAAAGCAAATCTACTCTCCGAAATATAGCTTAAAAATTATATCTAACTAAATAAAACAAAACCTTCCAAAAGTAATATATCGGAAGGTTATTTGGCATGAACATTTTTAGTATATCATGGGGTTTTTAAACTTTTTATTGGAAAATATTGACAAACTATTAGCTGGTTTAGTTGAAAAAGGTCTACTTATTTTTTCTTTTGTCCATATATTTTTGGATAAAATATAGAACTAAAACAGATGTAGCAACTACTAAAACTAAACCAATAAAATTGATTGTGAAACCGTGTCTATGGAAAGTAATAGCATTTAAAATATTTGTATGAAACAGGTAACCTATAAAATAGTAAACACTGTAAACACCGATGATTACAATTAAAAGAAGTATTTTTAATCTCTTGTTATTTTTCGAAAATAACATAACATATATAAGATATATGATTATTGGGGTAAAAAGGAAAATCAATTGTTTTAAATCCACTACAGTTATCACATCCAAATATTTTTTTTTTATCAACCACATTCAACTATTCTCCCGTTAGCGGAACAAGAAAAGCGACTGCTCTTATTTAACAATCGCACCCGTTAGCCAATCATGTAGCGCAAGATCAGCGCTGCACCACTAAATATTGAACCTGATACTACCAAAACAACGACCCAATAAAGAAGTCTTTTCCACCTTTTTGCCCATTCGTCAGTCAGTTCTTGGTCTTTGTCAATATTTCTTAATTCTTTACTAAAACGTAATACTTGAACTAATGCTCCAAGCCAACATATAACTGATATTAATTCAAAAAATTTGACCCATTCCATAAAATTTTCTCCATATTTTCAAATATTATAAAAAAGCCCTTATTATTATCCCTCAACCTTATTGAACTAAAACTAAACTGCTTCGTTACTTTAAGTACAAACTTTCACAAACTCGCCTAAACTTTCACCTAGATATCTAGGTGTTATTCAACAATCTGGCCATTTTCATGAAGAAAGACGCTTTCCTTATTTCAGAAAAGCGCCCTTTAATAGAATATCATGACTGGCGTTCTTAAAGGATTTTATTGTCACTTTGTGGTACGGTTCAGCTTAACGGGTTTAACGGCGAAAAAAACGAAAGGAGTGCCTCAGCAGCTCCTTTCGAGCTCTTTTTAAGTAGTAATTCTATAGATGTCTTAACTTTTCCGGATTTGCGACATTATAGATCGCTTCGATCTTATGATCTCGATAAGCAAAAGAATAAACATATTGAATCCCTTCATCCAAACGAAGGCGGATTCCGGGGAGCCCATTCACCATGAGGAACGAGTACGTAAATTTACCCGCATGCTTGTTGATCACTTTTTGATGAAGCTTCAGCACTTGCTCAAACCCGACAACAGGCACTTGTGCCGCGCTTACTTTGCCTCCGCCGTCCGAGTAGAGCACAACATTCTCACTAACCAGTTCAAGAAGCTTCGTCGTATTTCCTTGCAATAGTGAATTCACAAACTCTTTAATCTTATCCTCCGCAATGGAAACCGGCGGTTGTTGGTCCGGGTCGAAATGGATGCTTTTTTTGGCGCGGTGGAAAATTTGCCGGCAATTCACACTGCTTTTCCCGACTATATCGGCAATCTCTTCAAACGAATAATGAAAAATCTCTCGAAGAAGAAAAACCGCCCTTTCCTTTGCACTCAATTGCTGCAGAAGCAGAAGATAAGCCGTAGAAATCGACTCCGACCGCAAATATCTAATGGATGGATCGTCGTCCGAGGCCCCTTTTTCAATCAGGGGCTCCGGAAGCCATGGACCGACGTACATTTCCCGTTTTTTGGCCGACGAACGCAAAAGATCAATACAACGATTCGTTACTATTTTGTATAAAAATGCCCTTTCGTTTCGGATTGTCCCGACGTCAGACAGTCCGTCGTAGCTCAAAAAAGCATCTTGTACGATATCTTCCGCATCCATGACGCTGCCGAGCATTCGATAGGCTAACGAAAACAGCTCCGTTTTATATCGTTTATATAATTCCTCTGTGCTCATAAAAGGCATTCCTCTCCTTCCCCTCAAGGGAGAGCATATGTTGTATGGCTCTTTTGGCGCTTGCTGTCGCGGCATCAACCAATACTTCACCGTGCGACGCCCATTCTCCTGCTACATATAATCCTTGTATTTCCGGGACAGCGGGTCCGGGATTCTCATGACGTTTCATATGCATAAAGTCGTGACAAACCGTCATTTTAGGAAGGTATTGCTTGACAATCAATTCTTCCCGCCATCCCGGCTGCATCAAATCCAGCACGCCTTCCAGTTCTTGCAAATCTTTATCCGGGTCCGGTTCTTTCCCTTGGTACTTAATGAGCGATATGACTTGCGCGCCATCGTCGCTTAGATAAGCCGCACGCGAATGATTGCTAAGAAGCACGGTCTGATCAATCCCGTAAGCAAATTGTTGTTTAGGCTTGGGAAGTCGTTTCAAGGCCACATCCAGGCAAGCCGCGGTGACCTCAATCGCTTGTTCTTTCCAGGTATGAAGGGCGGTTTTTTCTGCAAAGGGCACCAACTCAATTGCGATAGAAGGCGATGTGGCAAGGATAACATAGTGCGTATCGATTTTCGTTCCGTCTTTACAGAGAACCTGTCGTACGATCCCGTCTCGGGTATCGATGGACGAGACTTTGATATTGGTTAAAAACCGCACTCCCAGATCGGATGCCTTTTTGTGCAATTCCTCGATCAATTCGCCCCAGCCACGATCCAGGTACAACGCGCCTTTAAGGGCATTCTGCAGCTGTTTCAATACAGGACCCGCGGCTGGCAAATCCGGCCCGACCACATAACTGGCCGCACGAAGTAACGAATAAAAGATATTGCGCACCATGGGATCTCGCAAATTCCCTTCTACCCATTCGCGGATACTGATCCGGTCAAATTGACGATTATCCGCTTTTGAAAGTTTCATAAGACAGGAAGCAAACTCCATCTTTCCTTTCCAAGACAACAGCGGGGTCGTAAACAAGGATTTCATATCCGAAGGCAAAGTGTTCAATTTCCCTTTCCAAACGCCATAAGCGAACGATGAAGGCCGCTTTCCTTGCAAGGTCAGCCCCAATTCCCGGAAAGTCGCGTACGCATCTCCCTTATACAAGGAATGCGCGCCCAGATTGAAGTAAGCTCCTTTTTTCTTGTTGGAAATGGCTCTGCCGCCTAAGCGATTCTGTTTTTCAATGACCACCGTTTGTTTCCCGGCTTTGGCTGCGTAAATTGCAGCGGTTAAACCCGCAATACCTCCACCAACCACGACCACATCAACCTTTTGCATCACTCATCATCCTTTTCAAATTTTACCTGTATGACGGGCAAGGGATATGATTTGTGACAGAAAAGCAAAAAAAATTTAAGGGAAATCTCCTCGGTTAACCGGGTTCTCGAATTAGTTCCCTATTCATGCTGATTTCTACTCTTCGCTTTACCACTATTTGTGATACGGTTCACCGTAATAGATCTTAATGAGGTTCTTTAGGGTTCTTAACATCTACTTATGTCCCTTATTAGAAGACCTCTCATGTTGAAGCAGCCATTCTTTTCTCCACAGACCTCCTGCATATCCGGTTAATTTTCCATTGGAACCGATTACTCTGTGACAAGGAATGACAATGCTTAGCTTGTTTTTCCCATTCGCACTTCCTACCGCTCTTATTGCTTTTTCATTCCCAATGGAAACGGCAATATCCTTATAGGACCCTGTTTCCGCGTAGGGAATTTCTATTAAAGCTCCCCACACTGTTTTCTGAAAGTCTGTCCCTTCAAATTGATATGGGAATGTAAATTCATGGCGATCGCCTTTAAAATATTCGTCAAATTGGTTATAGCATTCTGTTAAAACTGGAGGAGTTTCGGCCTGTAAAAAATTCTCCTTTTTATCCTTTTCAGAAAATAAGATCGAGCTGATTGCTTCATTAGTGCCGATTATTTCGATTACACCGATTGGTGATTCATAGTCTAATTTATATTTTTTTGTCATATAATGACCTCCAAAGATAAAAGGTAGCATATGCCTGCCAACCTCCCCAATTTTCTGCATATTCCTCTATTTCTTCTATAGTCGGTTTCTCCTTAAGACCTAATAGATTCTTTAAGGCATTATGAAGACCGACATCCGCAATTGGAAAGGCAGAGGCTTGGTGTAAGCATTTCATCATTACATAATCTGCTGTCCATGCTCCGATACCTCTTATCATCATTAATGATTTTTGTATTTGCTGATAATCATTCTTCTGAAGCAATAATTCTTTGGTTAATCCGCCATTTATCATAGCCTTAGCGATATCAATGATATATTCAGCCTTTCTATTCGTAAATTGAAGTTTTCTTAAATCATCAGCATTTATTGAAGCTATTTTTTCAAATGAGGGGAATAACCAAAACGTTTCTCCTTCGAAAGTTAGACTCTCGCCATATTGTTCAACGAAGCGTTTCTTTAATGTATAAGCAAATGTTAAATTAATTTGCTGTCCGATAATCGCCCATACTAGCGCTTCAAATAAATCCGGAATGCACAAAATACGTAAGCCATAATATTTATGGGCCAGTGTCTTTAAAACTTTATCTTGACCAGCCAATTGATAAAATCCCCCTAATTCCTGATCCAAATCAAACCACTCCCAAATATACTCTGCCACTTTTTTGCGAGAGTCAATCGATGGGGAGCTTATTGGGAATTCAACCTTTATGGAATGATTGATGGATCCTATTTTACATAAAATCAAAGATTCATTAACTTTTATTAGTTTATATAAAGACCCCTCTTTAATCTGATGAAGCACTTCTTGATTGGACCTGCCCAAGAAGATTAAACACTCCTCAAAATTAAATTCCTTTGGAGGATAAATCTCAATATAAGATTCATGATCAATCCATTTCATTTAGGAGTTCCTTTCGATATTCACTAGGCGAACAGTTTTTTAAGCTACGAAAGACCTTGTAAAAATTGGAGGGGCTCCGAAATCCTACCTCATAGCAAATCTCAAGATTCGTCAAGGTTGAGCATTTAAGAAGGTGGGCTGCTTTATCGATACGTATTTTTTCTAAATAAGTACGTGGAGTCTCAGATGTTTCCTGTTTAAATAACCGCTCCAAATAAAAGGGACTTAAACCTGCATGATCCGCTATATCTTTTAATATCAAATTTTGTTTATAATGATTGACTAGGAACGTAATGATATTTCTGACAAGCTCAATATATGGGGATTGCTCAACCTCTGGCTGACATCTTTTACAAGGACGGTAACCAGCTTTTTCAACTTCATTGATGTCATGGTAAAATTCTACATTCGCTTTTTTGGGCTTCCTTGATCTACAGGAAGGGCGACAGTATATTTTAGTTGTTTTTACTGCAGTAAAAAATAGCCCATCATATTTTCGATCACAAGCGATAATTTTCTCCCACATCTCTTCAAATGAAAGATTGATATTAGACACCATTTAACCCACTACCTTTCACATTAGCGCTCGTTCTCATACAAAAGGGATGTATCCTTAAACTCCAATAATTTGGAAACCTTCTTTTCTAAATAAGCAATCACTTTATCAGATAGGGCATTTCCAAAACTAAAACGTCTTACACCTAATTCTTTAAGCTTATTACAATTTGTTAGTCCAGGTAAAGATAATACATTTAGTGGAGCATTCATTGTGAACTCTTTAATCTCTTCATCCTCCTTTAAGCCGGGGACAAAAATCCCGCTAGCACCGCTCTCAACATATGCTTTTTCTCGTTCTAATGCTTCCAATAAAGGGTTTTGCCTTTGAAAATAAGTATCGGTTCTAGCGTTAAAATAAAAATCTTTATAACCATTATGATCTAAAGTTATTCTTATTTTTTCTAGGAGCTTACAGTGCTGCGAAATCTCTCTCAATCCATTTGATTTTTTCAGTAAATCTTCAATATTTATGCCAGCTACCCCCACATCTGCCGTCCTTAAAACATTATTAATAATCTTGTTAGTGTCTTCACTGTACCCTGCTTCGATATCCGCGGAAACAGGAATTTTTACATTCCCTGTTATCGTTTTTATTATTGCTAAGTGTCTATTAAAATCAATTAATTCTCCATCTGTATACCCTAGTGAGTTAGAAATTCTCCAACTAGTTGTACCAATTGCTTTAAATCCTGCTTTTTCAAGCGTTAAGGCAGAAAACAGATCCAAGGAGTTTCCTAGAAATTATAGATCCTCTGAAAAATGCAGCTCATTGAATTCCTGAATCTTATTCACTTTAATTCCCTCCAAATGTTTAGTTGAACCCATTTTAACAAGTAATCGGCCACCATTTCGTCCTCATTCTTGCTCTTATGGTCAGTCTTTAGGAAAAGAAAAAAGTGAAGCACTATTGTGCCCCACTTCTAAGCTCTATATAAAAACCTTATTTACTTGTGATACGGTTCTCCGTCCTTAATCTTAAAATAATTATATTTATTCCACAATCTGGCCCTTTTCATGAAGAAAGACACTTTCCTTATTTCAGAAAAGCGCCCGATTGTTGAAGATCATAAATACAAGTCTTATAAAACTAACGCAACCGGTAGTTCAAGATTAAACTCTTATTTTTTACTTATCTTTGAAACCAATATTAACAAATGATAGTAAACATTAGATGCTATAATACCGTATATTGAAACTGTGAAATTCTCTTGCGAATATATATTTCCAATAAATAAAAAAAGAAAAATAACACCAACAAATATCCCAAATAACGAATATAGACCTAATCCCAAAAAACACTTTGCCCATTTTGACTTTCTGTTAGATTTCTCAATTAATTTATCAATAAAGATTGAAAGAGGTAATCCAGCAAGAAGGTAAATCGGACCAGCATAAATAATGACAAAAATAAACGTTTCTAAAAAGCCCGAATAATAAACATTCGGTTCCCTTAGAGAAACAGGTACATAAAAAATCCAAGAGAATATTGATGCAAATAAAGCAACAGAAAGTACCACCGTTACAAGCCTTTTCATTTCGCACCTCATAAATCAAAAAATAATTCTTTATTTTGTAGCACTAACCTACCATCTAGTAGAGTAGAAAACTGATTTCATAGGGATAGCTTACGCTATCTCTTTTACTTTCAGTTTCCCCTCATCAAACCGTACGTGAAGTTTTCCCTCATACGGCTTTCCGATGTTCTTCTTTCT
>NZ_WBOS01000033.1 GCF_008923245.1 Cytobacillus depressus | reverse complement strand
CTGAGCCAGGATCAAACTCTCCAATAAATTGTGAGTTGATTAGCTCATAATGTCTTTTTGATAAAAAGACTAAAACGTTGACGTTTTGTTCGTTCAGTTTTCAAAGAACTATCTTGTCGCCCAGAAGCGACTTTTTAAATATATCATTTTCACAACCGACTGTCAACAACTTTTTTTGTTTAAAATTTCGTTGTTTGAAAAGGTTTTGTGAAGACTTTAACTATAATATCACCATCTAATAGAGGCGTCAACTATTTTTCAAAAATAAATAGAACAGCGACTTTTCCTTGCAACTGTTCTATCTATTTAAAGTGTCTTAAATGACCCATGTTTGAATAGCTACTAATGTAAATAAACCAGGAATCCCTAAAAAGCCCGAAATAGTGGCAGTAATTAAATTAATGGGAACATGGATACCAAATTGATTTCCAAAGGTATTTAAAAAGAATAAAAAAAGTGCGCCAATTAATACCTTAATTATACCTTGTCCAACCATTTTAACAGGCTTTAAAGGCGTCCCAATTATCAATAACAATAATATGCAGCCACCTAAAATGGAGATTACGATCGCTGGCTCCAATAAAAAAATCCTCCCTTCAGGAAACTTGTACTATCAATTTATGAAATCGATGTACAAAAAAGACCGTCAGAGAAGGATTTAAACTAATTTTATTTTCGTAATGAAATGCTTCTATTTTTTACTTCTTTAAATAGAGTAAAATATTTTGCTTCAGCAAGCTTTGCCTGAGTAACGACTTCTGCAGTTGGATCAAAGCTTTTCTCAACCAGGATTTTCTGATTCGACCATGTGTCTCTTAATTCATTTACTTTGTTTATCAGTTTTTCGTCAAATTCCTTACGCAGCCAGCCTTTTCTGCGAAATAACATAATCTCCGCCCCCGTAAAAGCAAATGCAAATCTGCCGTTTAAAATCTAGGCTCTTTATTGTTGCTTCAAGCCTTTACCCGTTGATTTCCGATCCGGGCACTTGCTTCCGCGGGGATGGTTGGGAGTCTCCTCAGCGTTTCCGCCTGTGGGGTCTCCCGCTTCCCTCTATTTCCTGCGGGAGTCAAGTGCCCTCCGTTCCAATCAACTTAGATAGTTAAATTTAAATACACTGATAAAGCAACAAACTTTACGAAAGTTGACAAAATCTAAAAGTTAAACCTCTCTTCTTCCCTCAAGAGCTTTAGATAGTGTCACCTCATCAGCATATTCGAGGTCTCCTCCAACCGGTAATCCATGGGCAATTCGGGTTGCCCGAATTCCAGATGGCTTTAAAAGCCGTGAAATGTACATGGCTGTCGCTTCTCCCTCAATATTGGGATTTGTGGCAAGGATCACTTCTTGTACTGTATCATCCTGAAGCCTCTTCAAAAGCGAGGGAATATTAATATCTTCCGGCCCAATTCCATCCATTGGCGAAATAGCGCCTTGCAAAACATGATATAACCCATGATATTCTTTCATTTTTTCCATGGCAATCACGTCTTTAGGATCTTGAACTACACAAATAACCGTTCGGTCTCTTCTTTGATCCTCACAAATATAACAAGGATCTTGATCTGTAATATGACCGCAAATAGAGCAATAGGATAAATTTCTTTTTGCATTGACGAGCGCCTTAGCGAAATCAAGAACGGTGTCTTCCTTCATACTTAATATAAAAAATGCCAGACGTGCGGCCGTTTTGGGGCCGATACCTGGCAATTTCATAAAGCTGTCGATCAGCTTAGATATCGGTTCAGGATAATGCATACTAATTCCCCCTTATTTAGAAAAGCGGAAGCGCCTTGGGCAGCACCGACAAGCACAAGACAAGCCTTACAGAAAGGTGCTTTTTACCTTTCTGGGAGGATTGGCTTGTGACCTCGAGGAGCTAGGCGCTGGAGCTAGACATAGAAAGCGGAAGCGCCTTGATTTCTCAAACCGCTTCCGCTAAGACAATGGAATGTATTAGAACATTCCTGGCAGATTCATCCCTTTTGTGAATTGGCCCATTGTGTTGTTTGTTAGTTCATCTGCTTTCTTAAGCGCGTCATTCGTTGCTGCTAGCACAAGATCTTGAAGCATGTCGATATCTTCAGGATCTACTACATCTTCCTTAATGTTTACCTCAAGAACTTCTTTATGGCCAGACATGATCACTGTAACCATCCCGCCGCCAGCTGTTCCTTCTACTCTTTCTTCGCCTAGCTTCTCTTGTGCTTCCGCCATTTTCTTTTGCATTTTTTGCATTTGTTTAACCATGTTTTGCATATTACCCATTCCACGCATTTGAAATCCCTCCATATATTCACATACTAGTCTACTATTTCTACTAAATCATCACCAAATAGCTTTTTTGCTTCGGCGATTAATGGCTCTTCGGCGTTTGAACGTTCTTCACCGGCATCACCATCTTGCTGGTTTTGTAAAAAGTCCTCCCTGACTTTTTGCCATTGCTCGTCAGGAATGCCAACCATCTGCATACGTTTGCCTAAAAGTTCAAATATTGTATTGGATAATGTATCGAGAAATCTCGTATTATCCATCGCCATTTGACAATGAATTTCATACTTGAATTTTATTATAAAAGCATTTGAGGATGCCGCAACAGGCTCAGCTTCATTCAGTAAAGCAGCTTGAGACCGCATTTGATTATGAACGAGTCTATTCAGCATTTCGCCCCAGTTGCTTTTGATACCCATCAAATCATTTTTTGTCGCTTGCTTTAATATCTCACTAATTTTTCCAATTGGAGCTTGGAACCCTTTGCGGGAGCTTCTTTGTGCTTTCTTCTGCGCAACAGGCTGGGCCTCATCTTGAACGCTGACACCGTGGCTCTTTAAATGGCTGATTTCCTGCTCAAGCATTTCAATCTTATGGAGCAGTGGCTGAAGATCTGCCGATGCTGCCGGTGCGCCTTTTCGTTCAAGCTGGCAAAGCTTCACGATCGCAACTTCAAGGAAAATTCGCGGATGATTCGTCCAGCGCATTTCCTGCTGTGCTTTATTCAACACTTCGATAAGCTCATAAAGCTCAGCTGGATTGATTTTTTCCGCAAGCATTTGAAATTCTTCATCAAGCATGACTCTTTCCAGTGATTCCTCTAATTTAGGAGCCGCTTTGAATAGAAGCATGTCTCGATAATAAAGAATAAAGTCCTCGACAAAGCGTGCAGGATCTTTTCCCTGAAAAAGCAATTCCTCCAAGTATTCCAAACCTGCAGCAGCGTTCTTTTCCATCACTGCCTGGGCAAGTTTATTTAAAAACCCTTGCGAAACCGCTCCCGTTACTGTCAAAGCATCTTCAACAGTGACTTGATCCTGACTGAATGAAATTGCCTGATCTAGCAGGCTTAACGCATCACGCATTCCGCCTTCTGCCGCTCTTGCGATCACATGCAATGCTTGATCTTCACATTCAACGCCTGTCTCATCAATAATCAGCTTCATTCTGCCAATAATAGCTTGGGCGGTAATGCGTTTAAAATCAAAGCGCTGACATCTTGAAATGATCGTAAGCGGAATTTTATGAGGCTCGGTTGTCGCCAAAATAAAAATCACATGCTTGGGCGGTTCTTCCAGAGTTTTTAATAACGCGTTAAAGGCTCCAATGGATAGCATATGAACTTCATCGACAATATAGACTTTGTACTTGCCTATGTTCGGTGCATACTTTACTTTATCCCGAATGTCTCTGATTTCCTCGACACCATTGTTTGATGCAGCATCAATTTCAATGACATCTTGTATGGAACCATCTGTAATCCCCTTGCAAGTCAGGCATTCATTGCACGGCTCATTCACCGGCGCTCGTTCACAGTTGACTGCTTTGGCCAAAATTTTTGCCGCACTTGTTTTTCCCGTTCCGCGGGGCCCTGAAAACAGATAAGCATGCGAAGTTTTTTCTTGAAGCAGGGCGTTTTGCAATGTTTTTGTTACATGCTCCTGTCCAACAACGTCAATAAAGCTTTGAGGACGCCAAACTCGGTATAAAGCCTGATAACTCATTGTCACGCCCCCCTTCCTATGTATTCTTACCGACTATTATACCTTATTCATATGAAAATTTACAAAACTAAATTAGAAAAGCGGAAACGGCTCGCTCAGACCCGACAAGCATAAGTCGCTCTATGGAGGAAGGTGTACTTTGCCTTCCTTCATAGAGTGGCTTATGACCTCGAGGGGCTAGCCGTTGGGGCTAGACAAAAAAACTCATCTCAATAAGAGATGAGCTTCATTTATTATAGTTAAACTGCCGTGCACCTTCCTTCGACTGGCGCCCATAAGCGTTACTTAAGCAGTTAGCTCGGCCCAGGCAACCCTGCGGCACATGAGATGGTCCACTTAATGCTGCTTCCTTCCGGACCTGACATGGTTCATGGATTCCCATTGCGCAGGACCCGGACGTCAACACCACTTACTTAAGGCAGGCCCTACAGGACACCAGCCTCGGGAAGGGATTCAGCCTCGCTAGAGCGGATTGCGAGTACAGGGCACCGCTACCTCCCCGCCTAGCACGGCAAAGTTGAAACCGTATTTAGTTGCGTCGTATGTGACGCATAATTAAGTATACTAATCTTTTTGATAAAAATCAATTCCTATTCGCTGACAATTTCTGTATCCTTATCCAACTGTGATAATTTCCTGCGTTTCTTCTCTTCTTTTCTGCGTTCCCGCAAGCTTCTGAAAAAGGAAGAAAGAAGCCCTCCACACTCTTCTCCAAGGATTCCCGTAACAACCTCGCTCTGATGATTAAATCGTTCATCCTGTAACAGGTTCATAAATGTTCCAGCACAGCCGCCCTTCGGATCCTTTGCGCCATAAACGACCTTTTTGATTCGCGAAAGGATGATAGCCCCAGAACACATCGGACATGGCTCAAGTGTTACGTAAAGTATAGCATCCTCAAGTCTCCATGTACCGAGCTTCTTGCATGCTTCATCAATAGCAAGCAATTCTGCATGAGCAATTGCGCTTTGATTTGACTCTCTTAAATTATGGGCTCTGGCAATGATTTCGCCATTTAAAACAATGACTGCGCCGATAGGAACTTCCTTTATTTGTTCAGCCTTTTTTGCTTCCTTGATTGCTTCAAGCATATATATTTCATCTGTCTGATCCATTTTTTGAGACATAATTCCCATCCCTTATATTTTTCCATTTCAAAATTATATCATGACTTTAATTTCGGTTTCATAAAATGGTGGTAGTGTTTATTTTCATGGAAGCAAGTTTCTCATTTATTTATATAAAAAATAGTGCCTTTGTTAAAGGAGGAGTCATTTTGCAAATACATGTAGTTCAAGCAAACCAGTCCTTGACAACCATTGCACGGGCTTATGGAACAACTGCCGAGGATATCGCTGAAGCAAATGAAATTCCTAATCCGAATAACTTAGTCATCGGTCAAACGTTGGTCATTCCGATTGTCGGCCATTTTTACACGGTTCAGAGTGGGGATAGCCTCTATTCGATTTCTAGGAAGTTTGGCCTTTCCTTTCAAGAGCTCGCTTCTGTAAACCATATTTCTGTGAATACCCCGCTTCAAGTCGGATTCAGGCTTTATATTCCTCAAGGCCCAAAATCACGCGGGGAGTTTAATGCCTATGTTGAACCAAGAGGGACAACAGTTGCTCCCAATCTTGAATCAAGTGCAAGAGAAGCCGCACCTTACTTAACCTATCTTGCCCCTTTTAGTTTTCGAGCATTGCGCGACGGGTCATTGAAGGAGCCGCTTTTAAATAATTTCCCAGCTATTGCCCGCGCTAATGGCAATGTGTTAATGATGGTGATAACGAATCAGGAAAATGATCAGTTCAGTGATGAACTTGGGCGTATTCTATTAAACGATATTCCTATTCAAGACAAGTTTTTAAATAATATTGTAGCTACAGCGAAAAAATACGGATTTAGAGATATTCATTTTGACTTTGAGTATTTGCGCCCAGCGGACCGTGAAGCATACAATCGTTTCTTGCGGAAAGCAAAAGCACGATTTCAGCAAGAGGGCTGGCTGCTCTCGACCGCCCTTGCTCCGAAAACAAGCGCCGAACAAAAAGGGCGCTGGTATGAAGCGCATGATTATAAAGCACACGGACAGATTGTTGACTTCGTTGTCATCATGACCTATGAGTGGGGGTATAGCGGAGGCCCAGCCATGGCGGTTTCTCCGATTGGTCCTGTTCGAAAGGTATTAGAATATGCCATCACAGAAATCCCTTCTTCCAAAATCCTTATGGGGCAAAATTTATATGGGTATGATTGGACATTGCCATTTGTTCAAGGATCGTTTGCACGCGCTGTTAGTCCGCAGCAGGCCATACAGCTTGCAGCGGATGTTCAAGTTGCTATCCAGTATGACACAAAGGCTCAAGCTCCATTCTTTACTTATACAGACCAGGCGGGTAAAAAACATGAAGTGTGGTTCGAAGATGCCCGCTCTATTCAAGCAAAGTTCGATTTAATAAAAGAATTAAAGCTAAGGGGGATGAGCTATTGGAAGCTCGGGCTCTCGTTTCCGCAAAACTGGCTTTTAATTACGGGAAATTTTGATGTTGTCAAAAGACAATAGCTCCATAAATGTGAAGAACAGCTGATCCTTTATTCAGCTGTTTTTTTATTGGATCGCAATAACAGTTTTTCCTCATAGTTTTTTTAAATCCTTCCATCCATTTTCCTATAAGATTATGATAAAATAACCTTTGTGTCATTTTAAGAACAAGCTAATAAGTATTCTATATATAGAAAAGCAGTACGGAGTAGGAGGACTATCATGGGAGCAACCCCTTTTATTACGGTTGAGGGACCAATTGGCGTCGGGAAAACATCATTGGCGAAAGCCATCTCTGACCATTTTCAGTTTGCTTTACTGAAGGAAATTGTCGATGAAAATCCGTTTTTAGGTAAATTCTATGAAAACATTGAAGAGTGGAGCTTTCAGACAGAAATGTTTTTCCTCTGCAATCGCTATAAGCAGCTAACCGATATCCACAACCATTTTATAAAAAATAATAAGCCGGTCGTTGCCGACTATCATATTTTAAAAAACCTAATTTTCGCTGGCCGCTCGTTAAATGCAGAAGAATACAAAAAGTATTTAAGTATTTATGATATTTTAACAGTCGATATGCCGAAGCCAAATGTAGTGATTTATCTTCACGCTAGTCTTGAAACGCTATTAAATCGAATTAAGCGCAGAGGTAGAGAGATTGAGAAGAATATTAGCCCGCTCTATTTGGAGCAGCTTTCAATAGATTACGATAAGGCAATTAGTGAATTTGAGGTTCAGCATCCAGAAGTCACTGTGCTTCGCTTCAATGGCGATGACTTAGACTTTGTGAAAAATCAAGCTGATCTTCAATTTATGATCGATACATTGTCAAAAACACTCATTAAAGGGAGCATACAATCATGAAGTTAAGAAACAAATATGGCATACCTTCTAATGCAGTCATTACGATTGCAGGAACTGTGGGTGTTGGAAAGTCTACTATGACGAATGCCCTTGCTAATGCACTGCATTTTCGTACATCCTTCGAAAAAGTGGACTCCAATCCATATTTAGATAAGTTTTATGCTGATTTTGAACGCTGGAGCTTTCATTTACAGGTTTATTTTCTAGCGGAACGCTTTAAAGAGCAAAAACGGATTTTTGAATATGGCGGCGGATTTATCCAGGACCGCTCCATTTACGAAGATACCGGGATTTTTGCCAAAATGCATTATGAAAAAGGCACGATGTCGAAGGTTGATTATGAAACATATACAAGCCTGTTTGAAGCAATGGTGATGACGCCTTATTTTCCGCATCCAGACTTGCTCATTTACTTAGAGGGCTCTTTAGATGATATCCTTTCCCGCATTAATGAAAGAGGACGTCCGATGGAACAGCAGACTCCAGTGGACTATTGGAAGGAAATGCATAAGAGGTATGAAGATTGGATTAACTCCTTTAATGCCTGCCCTGTGCTGCGGATTAATATAAATGATTATGACATTATGGACGATGAAAGTTCAGTGGAGCCGATTGTTGAGCGTATTTCTGATTTCATCCACCATACTCGATTGCTAAAAAAATAGTCGCCAGCCAGGCGACTATTTTTGTTTTCTTTATATACAAAAAAAAACCGCTACATTTACTGTAACGATTTTTATCTCCAATTTATGCGCGTGTTAGATGTCAATGATAATGGAGGAGGAAAGGGGATTCGAACCCCTGCGCGGTTTGACCCGCCTGTCGGTTTTCAAGACCGATCCCTTCAGCCGGACTTGGGTATTCCTCCGTATCGACAAGAAAAAATATATCACTTTTTTAAACCGCTGTCAACATGAATTAAATATTTTTCAGGCGGGAATGACCCCGCCCTTTGAATGAATACTTTACCTATAATATTTACATTTTTAACTTAAATTATTCTGGCTTAATAACATCTCTATTGCCCATATAAGGACGGAGTACTTCTGGAATCACGACACTTCCATCTTCCTGCTGATAATTTTCTAGAATAGCGGCAACGGTACGGCCAATAGCAAGACCAGAACCATTTAATGTATGAACATGCTCTGGCTTCCCTTTCGGATCGCGGCGGAAACGAATATTAGCACGGCGAGCCTGGAACGCTTCAAAGTTACTGCAAGAAGAAATCTCTCTATATGTGTTATAGCTCGGAATCCACACTTCAATATCATACTTTTTCGCAGCCGTAAAGCCGAGATCACCCGTACACATGCTCATAACACGGTATGGAAGTCCTAATAGCTGTAAAACCTTCTCCGCATTCTTTGTCAGCTTCTCTAACTCTTCATAAGAATCTTCAGGCTTTACAAACTTAACGAGCTCCACTTTATTAAATTGATGCTGGCGAATCAGGCCTCTCGTGTCACGTCCTGCAGATCCTGCTTCAGAACGGAAGCAAGCACTAAATGCCGCATAATTAATTGGAAGAGCCTCCGCAGTCATAATTTCATCCCGGTGCATATTCGTAACCGGTACTTCAGCTGTTGGAATTAAGAAATAATCCTCATTTTCAATGAGGAATGCATCCTCCTCAAACTTCGGAAGCTGGCCTGTGCCTGTCATACTTGCACGATTGACTAAGTATGGCGGCAATACCTCTTTATAGCCATGCTCATCTGTATGAAGATCAAGCATAAAGTTGAATAAAGCACGCTCTAATCTTGCGCCCAGCCCTTTATAGAATACGAAGCGGCTGCCGGTAACCTTGCTGGCACGTTCGAAATCAAGAATATTTAACTGATCAGCTACATCCCAATGCGGCTTCGGCTCAAAGTCAAACTGTTTAGCCTCTCCCCATTTCCATGCTTCCACATTATCATCTTCTGTTTCTCCTACAGGCACGCTTTCATGTGGAATATTCGGAATGCTAAGCAATAAATGGTCCAATTCCTCTTCAACTGCGCGCAGCTCATCATCAAGCTCTTTAATTTGATCGCCTACTTCTCTCATTTCGGCAATTAAGTGATCAGCATCCTGCTTATCCCGTTTTAAAATAGCAACCTGCTGAGACACTTCATTCCGTTTGCTTTTCAGCTGCTCAGCCTTAACAATTAAATCACGGCGTTTCGTATCAAGATCTTCAAACTTGCCAAGATCCGTTAAATCCTCTCCGCGATGCTCAAGCTTTTTCTTTACATCTTCAAAATTTGCTCTTAAAAACTTAATGTCTAACATAAAATAAACCCTCCTTAAAATTTTTCAGGGGAAACACAAAAAACTCCCGTCCCTAAAAAGGGACGAGAGTTACCCGCGTTGCCACCCTAGTTGAAGGCATAAGCCTTCCACCTTAAATTCATAACGGTTTTAACCGAAAGTATTTACTTACCAAAAGAGTGTTCTATGATCCGCACTTTTTTAGCGTTCCATACTTTGCTCGAGGATGGATTCACAAGCATCACCCGCCAATTCTCACCAGCCATTGGCTCTCTTAAGAATGAAGTTCCTGCTACTAGTTCCTCT
Organism: Cytobacillus depressus; assembly: GCF_008923245.1. Lineage (GTDB taxonomy): Bacteria > Bacillota > Bacilli > Bacillales > Cytobacillaceae > Cytobacillus > Cytobacillus depressus. Next base: position 5,573 of record NZ_WBOS01000033.1, on the reverse strand, counting down.
CATTGCTTTAAATTATTTGGAAATTTTGTAATTCATAATGTACTACAATTATAAACGATTTGCAACTATATTATGCAAATTAATTTTTCTTTGCTTCTTTTACCATATTAATAAAGTAGGAGGTAAAGCGGTGATCATCTGTTAATTCCGGATGAAAGGAGCATCCAAGAATTTGGCCTTCACGTGCTGCCACGATCCGCTCATTATGCTTCGCTAAAACCTCAACATTTTCCCCTGCTTGTACAATATGAGGAGCACGAATGAACACAGCTGGGAAATTATCAGCAACACCAGCAACAGCCAATTCAGCTTCAAAGCTTTCTCTCTGGCGTCCGAATGAATTTCTTTCGACATGAACATCCATAACCCCAATATGCGGTTCATCATAGTCTTTAATGTGTTTCGCTAGTAAAATTAACCCTGCACAAGTCCCAAACATCGGCTTGCCTGACTTAGCAAACGTCTTTAGGCTATCCATAAAGTCATACTTGTCTATTAAACGGCGCATAGTTGTGCTTTCCCCGCCAGGAAGAATTAACCCATCCATCTCGTCTAATTGCTCCTTGCACTTAATTACAACGGCTTCCGCACCACATTCTTCAATAGAACGGACATGCTCTCTAACAGCTCCTTGAAGTCCAAGAACTCCTACCTTTACCATGATGCTTCCCCTTACCAGCCGCGTTCTTGCATACGAGCTTCTGGAGCCAATGATGAGATTTCAATCCCTTTCATTGGTGTTCCTAGCTCTTTTGAAAGCTCAGCAATTAATTTGTAGTCTTGATAATGTGTTGTTGCTTCCACAATCGCTCTAGCGAATTATTTCCTTTCCTATAATGAAACTAAATAACAAAAAGGGTTTCCTGTCAAAACAGGAACCCCCTTTGTATTAGAACCAACCTTTGACAGTTGATGAAATGCCACTAAAAACATTTCCGAAAAAGCTTCCGATTCCACGCATCATTAGCACGAACCAATTTGCTTTTTCGACATCATTAGCAGCAACGACATCAACTTGAATTTTACTTTTGCCATTTTCAGATAGGAACTGTAAGTCACTTTCGTTTGAGGATTCAATTGTTAAAGTTCCAATCTTATCCCCTTTTTTAATAGGAGCCGTAAGCTCACCCTTCTCATTTAATTTTTCTTTATCAAGAATAAGCTTCGGTTTATAGTTTTCTTTTTCTCCATTTTTCACAATTAGTGTGAGTGGATCTTTTGTTTCAATTTTAACTTCTTTTTCTTTCCCTTTAACAACTGGTAAAGTCTTTTGACCCTTTACCTGATATCCGGCTGGAACAAGCTCTTCTTTACTGAAGTTACTGAACGCATAATTAAGCATTTTCTTCGTTTCATCAAAGCGGGATTTATATGTTCCTTTTCCGCTATCATCTTTCGCATTCATAATAACTGTAACGTAACGAGTACCATTTCTGATAGCAGTACCCGTAAAGCAAAAGCCTGCAAAATCCGTTGTACCCGTCTTAAGCCCGTCTACGCCTTCCATTCCATAAACAAGGCTTGGTAGCATCCAGTTCCAGTTTTGCATGTCAATGGCATCTTCAGTGCCTTCTCTGAATGTCATTTTTGGAATGCTTGTCGTTTCTAACACTTCTGGGTAATCATTGATTAAATGAGAAGCCAGCTTCGCCGTTGCTCTAGCAGACATCACGTTCTCTTCATCTTCCGTCCCAGTATGGAAGTAGCCTTTTAAGTCTTTATTATTTAAGCCAGTTGAGTTAACAAACTTATAATCTTTTAATCCAAGTTCTCCTGCTTTTTTATTCATCATTTTTACGAAGTTCTCTTCAGAACCCGCAATCGTTTCTGCAATGGCAATCGTCGCAGCATTGGCTGAGTAAATTGTCATCGCTTGATACAATTCACGAATATTATATCTTCCATCTCTGCGTAAAGGCACATTGGATAAATTCGTGTCATGTGAAATCTTCCAAACATATTCACTAACCGAATATTCCTGATCCCATTTGACTCTTCCTTCTTTAATTGCCTCTAGAAGGAGGTATTCTGTCATCATTTTCGTCATACTTGCAATGCCAAGAACTTGGTCGGCATTTTTTGAATATAATACTTTGCCTGTCTCCGCCTCTACTAAAATAGCAGCATCGCCATTAACATTTAAAATATCTTCAGCATAAGCTCTATTTAAGCCTGGAAAAAGTCCTATAACCATCACTAATGCAAGAATACTAGCAACATATTTGCGAAATTTTTTCAATATAAAGCCCTCCACCATTTTAGTACACTTTTGATATTTTATCATATATTTTCTTTAAAAAATAGACAGAGGATTGACCTATTACTAAGCACCAACTTTTACCACGAAAAAAATTCATGATTTTTTACAATCTCACTAAAGTATTACACACAAAAAAGCAGAGAAGACGAAATGTTTTCTCTGCTTTTGAAAGGAGCAACAATATGCCCTTTACTTTTATGATTTAGAATAGTTTGGCGCTTCTTTTGTAATTTGGACATCATGCGGATGGCTTTCTCTTAAGCCGGCACCTGTCATTCTGACAAATTGCGAATTCTCTCTTAACTCTGTAAGATCCTTCGTTCCGCAATAACCCATACCCGAACGTAAGCCGCCAACAAGCTGATAAATTGTATCTGCTAGCGGGCCTTTATAAGGAAGGCGGCCTTCAATTCCCTCTGGGACAAATTTCTTATTATCTTCTTGGAAGTAACGGTCCTTTGAACCCTTTTCCATCGAAGCAACTGAGCCCATGCCACGATAAACTTTGAAACGACGTCCTTGGAAAATTTCTGTTTCACCTGGGCTTTCAGAAACGCCCGCTAATAGACTTCCTAGCATAACAGCATGTCCACCAGCAGCAAGCGCCTTAACGACATCTCCGGAATATTTAATTCCTCCGTCCGCAATGATCGCTTTTCCGTGCTTTCTTGCTTCTGTAGCACAATCATATACAGCTGTAATTTGTGGAACACCTACACCGGCAACTACGCGAGTCGTACAAATGGAACCTGGTCCAATACCTACTTTCACTATATCTGCCCCAGCATCAATTAAGTCTTTCGTCGCTTCTGCAGTAGCCACATTTCCAGCGATTATAGCAAGCTCCGGGTATGCGTTACGGATATCGCGAACCGTATCGATAACCCCTTTTGAATGCCCATGTGCCGTATCTACTACAATCACATCGACTTGGGATTTAACTAGCAGTTCTACGCGCTTCATTGTATCCTTTGTTACACCAACGGCTGCTCCAACTAAAAGGCGACCTTGCTCATCTTTAGCCGAATTAGGGAACTCAATTACTTTTTCAATATCCTTGATTGTAATTAAGCCTTTTAAGACACCGTCGTTATCAACAAGAGGAAGCTTTTCAATACGATGCTTCTGCAAAATGCTCTCTGCCTCAGCTAAAGTTGTGCCAACTGGAGCTGTAACAAGATTTTCTTTTGTCATTACATCAGAAATAATAATTGAATAGTCCGAAATGAATCGGAGGTCACGGTTTGTTAGAATACCAACAAGTTTCTGTTCTTCACGGTTATTGACGATAGGTACACCAGATATACGGTATTTTCCCATTAAATGCTCCGCATCAAATACTTGTTGTTCCGGGGTGAGGAAAAACGGGTCTGTAATAACACCACTCTCAGAACGCTTTACTTTATCCACTTGCTCGGCTTGCTGCTCGATTGTCATGTTTTTGTGAATAATCCCTAAGCCGCCTTGTCGAGCCATTGAAATAGCCATTTCTGCTTCAGTTACAGTATCCATCCCCGCACTAATGATTGGGATATTTAGCTTAATCTTTTCCGTTAATTGAACACTTAAACTTACATCACGCGGGAGAACCTCTGATTTTGAAGGAACGAGCAATACATCATCAAAGGTTAACCCTTCTTTTACAAACTTATTTTCCCACATATTATTGACCCCCAATTCATGAAAATATTATTAGTAGGTTATCAATTGGGCAAAATACTGTCAAGGATTCTTCTATATGTTAGATTTTTCTAAAAACTCGGAGGTACATTTTATGCATGATTTTAAAAGCTGGGATTCTTTTTTATATTTTTTTTCAGCCAGTTCTTCACAATCCTTTCTAAAAAAATGCTACCAGCAGCTAAATATTGATTCAGCTGAACAAAAAAGTTATGAAAATAGCTACCCTTTTATATATTATCTTGAACATGGACAAATTTATTACAAACAAGCCGAAATCGCCCCATTAATGATTCAGCCGATCTTGCTCTTCTACGGCCTTGTTCATTTAATAAAGGCATGCATCTTAACGATTGATCCTAACTATCCAGAGACAACCTCCGTCCTTGCACACGGAGTTTCAACGAGAAAAAGAAAGAAGCAGCAATATCACTTTTTTCAAGATGAAGTAAAGTTTCAGAAGAGCGGGCTCTTTCCATATATGGGGGAGAGAATGTTTCACATGAAACATTTGGAAGGTGAAAAAACAACTATGAAGGAGCTGCTCTCACAGATTCCTGAACTAAATCAGCTATTCGTTCAAACCGAGGGGAAGAGCACGTTTTTACCAATTAAACAGCAAGAAAACGGCTACTCTCTATCAAAAGAAATATTAGATTGCTATCATATGACAGAGCCTCGCTTTATTGAATACTGGATAGGTGAGACATCATTAAGTATTGAGCTTCAAGAGCAGGATGATCAATATATTCATTTTTCTATTACGAAGCAAGATCATACTAATTTGCTCCCCATTAAATTTAATTTAGAAAATAATCAGCTCTGCTTCCCTAGAAGGAAAGACATCTTAAATACTTTTCCGGAATTGTTAATTCATTATTTATTACTCTATAATTTAAGTATGATTGCCCGCTATGAAACAGAGTGGTGGAGTGAATTAATTAAAATGATGCCTAATCAGGATTATCCATTTATACAGTCATTTTTAAATATCACCTCTACGAAAGGGCCATTTTTAACTTATCAATTCCTAACCAATAAAAAGTAATGATACATTAGAAAAGTTGTTTTGAAACACAAAAAGGACATCTCCATGATGTCCTTCTCTATTGCATTAAAATTTTTACTATAAATAATTGCACATAAAAAAGAACATCTAAATGATGTTCTTTAAATTGCCTAGCGACGTCCTACTCTCACAAGGGGACAGCCCCTAACTACCATCGGCGCTCAAGCTTAACTTCCGTGTTCGGCCTCGGCTTTGAATAAGCGGCGGATCTCTGCGTCAGCTGCACTTGTTCCGTCCTCATGTGCATCGCACATTCCGGGCGTCACTCCCTTGCTTCCTTGATCTCCTTGCTTCTTCAAACCCTCGGAGATTTCTTTCTTAATATTTTCTTGTTTTATATAAGTAACCACTTGTTCTTCGAACATTCAATTACTTTACTATAAAAGTCTCTGCTAAAAAATAATTGCACAAAAAAAGAACATCATTTAGATGTTCTTTAGATTGCCTAGCGACGTCCTACTCTCACAAGGGGACAGCCCCTAACTACCATCGGCGCTGAAAAGCTTAACTTCCGTGTTCGGGATGGGAACGGGTGTGACCTTTTCGCTATCGCCACTAGACTAC
>NZ_WBOS01000032.1 GCF_008923245.1 Cytobacillus depressus | reverse complement strand
GAACATCGGAAAGCCGTATGAGGGAAAACTTCACGTACGGTTTGATGAGGGGAAACTGAAAGTAAAAGAGATAGCGTAAGCTATCCCTATGAAATCAGTTTTCTACTCTACTAAATGGCAGTTTAGTGGAAGAAGGCATTTTAGAAAAAAACTAAGCAAAATTCATTATATCGACCTTCTACATTTAGGCTAATTATTTTTTTAAGCCAAATGAAGACATTGACTGTCTAAGAGGTGAAGATGGAGGAGGTTGGTGTTGATAAATTTAGTCGAGAGAGCAAGAAACTGAGATGATGATACATTTTCAAATAACATCGACTAGTGAACATTTGGACAATGCGAGAATGTTGAACTTTATAAGATCAGAATATTCCTTTTTGTTAATTTTATTTACAATGAAATAAGATTTCTAAGACGTATTAGGGAGAGAGGTCTTAAATATGCTTAATAAGAATCTATTTTGATCAATTTTTTTCAAAATGGATTCTTTTAATTTACCTTAAAATCCAGATTCAATTGACATTTCTAATCAAACTTTATAATAAAACCAACAAATGCTATTTTTCCTGGTATTCAACAAGAAATGGATGTGAAATGGACGTACAGCTCGTTTACTTTTATATCTAGAACTAATGCAAGAATACTTTTGCATTAAAGTGAAAATACCTAATTATAGGCAGAAAATCATCATTCCAAATGCAAAGACTATGTATAGTGGGATAATTATAAGGTAACAGGTTAAACTTTTATTTATCCGCTAAAAAAACTTAGCCCTAAAAACATCATACAACAATGGGTACGATAAAAAGGAGTGCGGAGTGCAGATATGTCTATAACAAGTAAAAGTCACGACGATAAAAACACGAAGCAAATTGAACATGTCACTGCAATGGATGAATCACTTCATCCGAAATCCGATCAGGATAGGACCGTCAAGCCAAGAGATTATATTTTCATGTGGATTGGCGATGGGGTTAACATAGGGAATATGACGTTAGGAGCCAGTGTAATTGTAGCGGGAGTGGCAAAGTTAAACATCTACCAGACAATCCTTGCAGCTTTGCTTGCAATTGCAATCATTTCAACTGTTTTTGCATTAAATGATCGACTAGGCTATAAAAAAGGTATTCCATACGTTGTACAGCTTAGAATGTCTTTCGGAACAAAAGGGACAATCATATCATCATTATTACGCGGTATACCGGCCATCGTCTGGTACGGTATTCAAAGCTGGATTGGCGGAACTGCATTGAATGAAATAGCGATAATCGTTACTAATGGATCTTTTGATAATATTTTTATCTGTTTTATAGCTCTTCAATTATTCCAGATTGTACTATCTCTATTCGGCTTCCATGCGATTAAATGGGTAGAGACGGTTGCATCTGTTGTTTTCACGATAGGACTTATTTATGTTTTTGTAATCCTTGTATCATCGTATAGCACTGAGATTGTCCAAACTTGGGTACAAGCAGATGGCTCATGGGGATTAACGTTCTTTATGATAATTATGGTCTTATTAGGGAATTATGCAGGTATCTTTGTAAGTGCAGCAGACTATTCCAGAGAGCTGAAAACTGGTCTAAGCAATAAGAAGCGCGGAGCATTATACTTTATCCCCATCACGATTGCATACGGTTTTGTTATTATCATCGGGGCAATGCTAGCTTCTGCAACGGGTGTAACGAATCCTGCAATAGCACTCCCGATGGTAATAGATAATCCTTATATTTCTGTAGGTGTATCTGCATTTATCGTCATAACAGTAATTGCGACAAATATGGTGGCAAACGTCATTCCACCAACTTATGTCATTACATTACTGACAAAATTAAGATATAGAGTTTCTGTAACGATAACAGGATTGCTTGCTCTGTTTGCATTCCCTTGGTTGCTTATACAGGAGTCATCGGCTACTGGTCTAAATATGTTCGTTCTCATCTACTCGGCATTTTTAGGGCCGGTTGTTGCAATACTCGTAGTCGAATATTATATTTTAAGAAAACAGAATGTGAATATTACTGATTTATACAATGAAGAAGGTCCTTATGCCGGATATAATCCGGCAGGTTTAACCGCGATGCTTATCGGTGCAGCCGCTGCGTTTATAGAGGTGGACCTGTCATGGATTATTGGCGTAGTAGTAGCAGGAATAGCCTACTACCTTCTATCGAAATATGCATTTAAGGGTTCCAGCTTCAAAAAAGGAACGATTTTCGAGAAATAAATACCTTTTTGAAATTAACCGCATGAAGAATATATCTCATGCGGTTCCTAATGGTACTAATGGGGGTATAGTTCCCGGTTATATTCTTGATTGGTCTTATAGTTCTAATCTTGGGGATTTTCAGTAAAAAAGGGGAGGAACGGATAAAATTTATTTAAGTGTTCAACGCGTTTTTAACTGACGTACAGGTTAGTCGAATAGTTTTGTTTAACTTTTGTTCAACAATCGGGCCATTTAATTGATAAACACTTTAAAGAAAATTGGATAGGTATGTTAGAGTTTAGAAGAGATTATGAAGTTTTGTACTTAAAGTAAATGGCAGGATAGTTGAAGATGCTTCTGGGCAAGATATTGAAGAACAGACTCTCTCTTAAGAAAGGAAATGGAACTAAAGCTTTCAGAACCAACAGAGAAACGAATTGAGAGTTGTTTCGGACATTGCTTTGTTCTCTTTCGTTTCTGGAAAGGAGCGGGTGAGAAAGACTTTTGATAACTGTTCGTGTTTAGGGATTTCAGGAATGTGTCTGGCTCGTGAGCGATACGCACTTCTTGTGATCAAACACGAAATTTATTCGATACTTTTCGTCTATTGTTCGTCTTTTTGTGTAAATTAGACTACACTTTAGTAGAGATATTTTGAAGCAGCATGCTATAATATAAGCATAACTATTATTTAATTTTATCCACGTTTTCTCGAGCGAGAACTAGTACCTTTTCATCTACCTTGCAGTAGATTTTTTATGAACACAGAATATGAATTCTGTTTAACTATATATATTTTCGCCAGTGCGATTATTTAAAGCTCATAGGAGTATCAATCGTTTCATTATCTTGAAATATTTGATTGAACTTATGAGCTTTTTTTGCGTTCATTTTTTTATTCTAAGATAGTAAAATATATACCCGCTCCAGATTACATCAGTTAAGCGGGTTATTTATTTGTTGAGTCTGTGTATTCACTTTATGCTGTAAAGCTACCTAGAACCTCAAAGTAGGCTCTGAAAGGGATAAAAGATTAAATAGGGGGTAAATTTACCCCTCATTAGACTTGTCTACTTTTTATAATGGACAGATAGGCATAATAGAGAAAGATAATGGATCTGTTTAGGAAAAGGGAGCGGGTATTAGTTATTGAGGATTTCATTTATAACAAACTGTTGAGAAGGGCATTTACTGATGCATATAAACACAAGAACCCTCTCCAGTTCTTAAGCAGGAAGAGAGTTCATTAAAAGTAAAGAGAGATAAATTGGGTGACTGCTGTACTTGTGCTAAGGTATCTCCTGGTACATTACTTAATTATTGTCACGACTTTAAAATCTTTTTAGTTGGTTAACCTCTAAAGGTTTTAATAAGGGAGCAATAACCGATATCCCTTTATCGTTATTTGAGACATTAACAGTACAGCAAGTTGAAGACTTTCTTAGTTTTTTAAAGTTTCAATTGAACAATAGAGAAATCACAATTAATCGTAAACTATCCTCTCTAAAGTCTTTATTTAATTACCTACAGAATATTGCTGAGACTAGTCAATTAGATCCCTATATTAAGAGAAATGTTATGGCAAAAATTGAGTTTAATGATGTTTCTGAAAATCCTGAGACTGTCGCAGACCCGCTCCTGTATCCCGTTCGAAGCGAGCCCGATCTATATATTAGGAGAGAGGGCCAAACAAATTTAGCTTAATTAGTGTTATAATGCTTATTGTTGGTTGGTTGAATTGATAGGAGTGAGGAAAATGAGTTTAAAAAACAGACGTCATATGACTGTCATAAAAGAAACTCAGGATGGAGAAAAAATATTAACATGTATCGATCTTGATGAAGTAAATTTTATTGATAGTGATAACGGAAAAATCCGATTTCATATAGATAACCAGGTCTATTTTCAAATTACCAATATTTCTGAGTTGGGCGAAATACTTGAGGGTTTCATTCCTTTGGACCGTCCTAATTTAGTAAACTTACTAAAAATAAAAAAATTTGATTCAAAAAATGGAAAAGTGTACTTTGAGGAAAATCCTAATCCAAACAGCATTTTTGCTACCGTAGCAAAAACGAAATACGAATTAATCTCGGTCATACTAAAAAGATTTATTTCTCACAATAATAATACAACTTTGGAATTCGAACAAAAAAAGGAAACAAAAGGATTGAAAGGATTTTTAGAGGTCTTTAAATCGTGAATTTGCTCACTCTTGCAACTAGTACTGCATTCGGGGTATTGGAAGTTTTCGGACAACTTTTATTATCTATTACGTTATTCAGGTTTCCTTATCGTTCCTATCTGATTCACCTCATTGCAGCATCAACGGTAGTATCTATTGTAGCAACCCTAGTTTATGATGTATGGGATCTTCATTTTATTACTTGCGAAATAATCGTAGCTGCAGTTTCCTATCTGACAATTAAGGTGACCTTTAAAACTTCTTATTGGCATTCTTTTTTAATCTTTTTTACAGGATCATTGGTTAGTGGAATATTTTTATTTTTTCTTTCCGTAATAGGGATTGCTGAAGTAAAGGAAATGGCTAATGAGTTTGTTTCTACTATCACTGTTCAGTTTTATTTATTTGTGGTTTTTACTCTTGTAGCCTTATTTATTTATCAAAAAGGCTGGGGCTTCGTATTCATATCTGAAAAGATGGATATAAGACCGCAATACAGAACATTAAATATGATTATTTTATCTACAGGATTTTTGGCAATTATTGCAGCATTATTAGCCTTCTATTTATGTTTTTATAAATATCCATTATCTGATTTTACACTGATTTTATTCCTTGTATTTTTAATATTATTTATTTGGGGAATTTATATTTTATCTAACAAAAACGCAGAAGAACGGTTTGATAAAAAGAAGATCTATAAATGGCTGAATTAATACTTAAAATCAATGTGGTTAATTATAAGCCCGCTCCTTTGGTTCATGCCAGGAGCGGGCTTTTTAACTTTTATGTAATGGAGAGAGAGAGCGGGATGCCGCCTCCCGCTTGTTCAATTTCTTAATTGTAATATGTAATACCCTTAATTTCCTGGAATTCAAGACAACAAGATACCTTTTTAAAAGGTATCTTGACTTGGCATATAGATTGCACTAACCCAGCTTTTTCCAGAGTTTCCTTAAAAGCTTTATGCAAGCCACGCGGATTCAACTTTTCACCATGTTTATTTAAAAAAACTGGCTCAGTGTCATGAAGTTGATGGGCTTGTAAAGTATCCATATAGGGTTGAAATAAAGGCAATACAATGGGCTGTAAAGGGGGAGATGTTCTTTTTTCCCTTTACCAATTATTCGAATCGTACCATTAGATAAATCAACTTGTTCCCAAGTAATATCTACAAGTTCAGATCTCCGCATTCCCGTTGTGCCCAAAACCTTATACATCAAATTATTTCATTTTCCTAATCTAGAACTGTCATTATCATCTAGATAGTGGAAAAGTTTTTGAAGCTCACGTAATGTCATATACACCGGTAACTTTTTATCAATCTTGGGTGTATTAATACCGTTTGTAAAGTCATTTTGTAACCTAATTTATAAAACTGGCGACAAAATAATATTAACACTTCAATTATAGGGCGCGATTCTACAGTAGGAATTGTGCTCTTTCTTTATGTTAATGGCCACATTCTTGAGTAACTCTCAACAATAAAAGGAAATTTCACAAAAATGAAGAAATAGAATAATAACAATTGTTGGAGGTCACTATGGAAACTGAAAAAATTAGTTTTATTAAAGTAAACGATTATCAGTTATATGTTAACCCCATAGGCGAGGCAGAAGAAGTGAAGTAGCTTCAACAGAAAAGTAAGAAAGTAGCGATGGTTGGTGATGGAGTCAATGATATGCCAGCCCTTGCCATAGCAGATATTGGGATGGCGATCGGAACAGGAACAGATGTCGCGATGGAAGCGGCGGATATTACATTAATCCGCGGATATCTAAATAGTATTGGCGACGCTAATTTCATGAGTAAAAAAACAATCGAAAATATTAGACAAAACCTATTTTGGGCTTTTGCTTATTATACACTTGGGATTCCAGTTGCTGCTGCGGCGATGGAATATACTAATATTAAAAATAAAACTACACGATGAGGTGATATGCAATGACAATTGAAAGTTTAGAAATAGTATTTTATACCTTACTATTTGTAGTTCCAGGCTTTATTACGGACTCTGTATATCGGTATTGTTATCCACAAAGAGAAGATACAGGCCAATATACGATAATTCGTTTTTTATTGTTTACTTTTATAAATTTCATTCTTTGGTTTCCGTTGATCTATTTAATTTTTTTAAATGACTTCCATACGAGATATCCAAATTGGAGTTTTGTAATTTCAGGATTCTTGGTATTGATTGGGCCAGGAATCTTAGGTTTCTTAATAAGTATCTTTGTAATTAAAGGCTGGCTAAGGAAATTCCTTCATAGAATTGGATTTAACCCCATGCATGTAATTCCTACCTCTTGGGATTATCAGTTTAATAGAATTGAGAATTACGTCTATGTAATTGTTTATTATATTGATGGTAGCAGTATAGGTGGCTTATACAGCAGCCTATCATTTGCCTCTTCTAAGAGTGGAGAGAGAGACATATATCTAGAAAAGGTCTATGACATTGACGATGAAGGAAATTGGATAGAGAAAAATAATTCAGATGGTATTTGGGTTGCAAGTACAGATATTCGTGCAATTGAGTTCTTAAAAGGGGGTGAATAATGTGTCGGATAATCGTAAACCAATATCTGAAGGCTATCAGCCTAAAGGAAATTTTGGTTACCAACCTATTGGTAAAGGTTTTCAACCACAACCAATTTCTAGTATGCCGAAACCACCGATTGCAAAACCTAGTATTAGACCAGCGTCAAATAGTAACAACAAGTAAAGTAAAAAAGAAGCCCAACAATGCGTGGCATTGAAGGACTTCTTTATTAAGTGATTTTAGGATTGAGACCATATTTTAGTTATTCCATTGTTTCTGAAATAAGGAAAGCGTCTTTCTTCATGATAAGGGCCAGATTGTTGAACACTTTTAATCTACAATCCTCAATTAAAGAGTTAGAAGAGAAAGAAGCGCCGACAATGACAAGGATAGCAATATGGAGCTTGACCCTTTGGGAAAGCTGAAGATATCGTTCTTCGAATATCAAAGAGAGATGCGATTCGCAATACTTGATAAGCCTACAAAAGAGCCGATGTTATTTAAAATGAGAAGCAAATGAGACGGTGCTCTGGTAATCGATGCAGAGAAATTTTTAAAGGAATACTTCATGCAATTAAACTTCAAAGAGATAGCGCAGGATTAGGACAGGCTTTTTTATTTTGCCAATCGACATATTAGTGAGTAAAATGTCGGAATGTGAGTATATAAAAAAAGGAGTCTATATGAAGCCTTCATCTTTTTATTTTCCCTAAATCAGAAAAGAGTTGAGGAAAAGAAAAATGAAAATAATCATAATTTATTCAATTGATGAAGGCGAAGGCAGCATAAATTATTTTAGAGATTAGGTAAGTTAAGGCTTTAATAAATTCTATATTGCTTGGTTAAGAGCAATCTGAAAGGATAAACGACTTTGCGAGAACAATGGATGGTTTGTTGTAGTTATCGACTCTTAAAAACTTCTATAAAAGCGCAAATAGAGCTCTTGACGAACTTTACGATTAATTTGCGGTTCAAAATATTAAGATCCATTTTACGAATCAAGGGAAGTTGACACATGCTGTGAATAGGATGAAATTAAAGATATCAGATGGGGGAGGATTTAGATCGAAACATCTCATTTAACGGTCATCATTTATCCATTAGAGAGTTTATCATTTCCATCAGCATTCGAGATGAAGAGAAGAGGTTCCTGATGAATTTGAAGCACTTAAGACATAAAGCAACCATGCTAAGGTACTTAAATAGAGCTATTACCCATTCATCAGAGAACAAACTTAAGAAAGGGAATGGAACTAAAGCTTTCAGAACCAACAGAGAAACGAATTGAGAGTTGTTTCGGACATTGCCTTTGTTCTGTTTCGTTTCCGCTATTATTTTAATTTTTTTATCCACTTTTTCTCGAGCGAGAACTAGTATCTTTCCATCTACCTTGCAGTAGAATTTTATGAACACAGAATATGAATTCCGTTTAACTATATATATTTTCGCCAGCGCCATTATTTAAAGCTCATAGGAGTATCTTGAACTTATGAGCTTTTTGGCGTTCATTTTTTGATTCTAAAATATGTTAAATTGGTTGTTTAGTTTATCAAAGGAAAGTGATCTCATTACAACAAGCGTGGATTATTATGACTGTCATACAGAATTAAAATTGTATTAGGAAGATGTATTAGAGGTATTATCATAGCTGAAGATGGTAGTGCAAAAAGTATCAGGAAACTAAAAGAAAAATATAATCTTACAAATAAGTATGGAAAGGAGTTATATGTAACTTTAGCTACTCAAAAGCACGAAGGTTATAGATCCTCAAGAGACGTTATCCTGGGGATTTATGGTATTTTACAGCAACAAATGTACAAAGGATTTAGGAAAAAATGAAGAATTAGAGTAAAATACGCTACAGCATTCGGTAAACCTTCTTTATCTGTAAATAAGCTGCGCCATTCGTTTGCTACAAGATATCACGCTGAAATAAATGATGTACCAAAGCTAAGACGGCAATTGGGACATTCACCCATGAAACGACCATGATTTATACTCATATTAAAAACGAAGATCTAATAACAGCAATTAATAAATTCAATATGCCAAAAGATTAATGAGCAGCAAGTGTATATTTCTGAGGGTATAACAGAGGTTTACACGATATTTAGTATTTTATGTAATTTTTTTTTAAGTATTATTGTGTCATTTTTTAATTTCTTGTTGCAATCTGATTTTAAGAAAGCTTATAAGAGCAAATAATTAAATTAAATTGCATTAAAACGATCTAAAGATGCTGGACATTATCTAAGTTTCAGTATCTTTATGTCATTTTTGTAAGTATAATTGAGTCACTCGTCAATTATAGGAACTATAGGGGATTACACCATATATAGCGTAAATTAATTTTAGTTTACATAATATATATTAGGATAGTCGAATGTTTGTCTTATCGTTTGGTTCCGATAATTATAGGATCGGTATAGGAGATTATTGGCATACGTCCTAGGTAGTTATGTTCAGAAATAAGACGAACATAACTTTTTTTAGTTTGTCCAATATGGGTTGATATAAACATATCATAAATGAGACTATTTAAAAGAAAGGTAATTCTATCCAGCTAACGAATTCTCCTAACTATATATAATTAAAATGGAAATACAAAATGTATATGTTATTCCACAATCGGGCCAGAATGTGGAATAACACTTTATAAGAAAATTGGATATTTTGTTTTAGTTAGAGAAGATTGTGAAAAATTGTACTTAAGCTTACGGAGCAGTTTAGTTGAAGAATACCCGAAGAAAAAACACCCTTTTTACAAAGGATGCCTGCATTTAGTTATTTCATTGGGCTTTAACCTTATTCTTTTGAAATCAATAGCCTGCCACTCTAGGGATTTTTCATTACTAAAAGTGATTGTCACTAAATCATTAGGAGGATCGTGAGCACCTTCAAATGTTCTTACCTGCACGGTAACATTAAATAAGTAAGTGCCTATTGGCAGCCTTTTAATTTGGATAATTTCACCACACTCATTTTGTTTAATTTCGCCATATTGCTTCTCCAATTCCTGTTGAATCGATGGATAAAGCATAATGAAAATCAAGTCATCACGCAACTGTACATCATTTTTAGTTACGGTTTCAGCTTTAACAGGTGAATAAGAGAAAAGAGTTAGGCTGGCAATCAATATGAAAAGGCTTTTTCCCATAAAAATCCTCCATTCCAAGTTTCCCTTATAATTAACAATTAAAGGAATTCTTATTAGACTCACGGGTGCAAGAGTTAAACAAGGTGTTGCAGCGGCAGCATTTTGTTTCTTGTTGTGCTAACGGGGCAGTTTAGTTGAAAAAGGGCTTGTTTATGAGATAGAAATGAAAGGCAACTGAAATATCAGAAGCCTTCTTTTTAATATGTTTCATTAATAATTTTCCCTGGGATGTATCATAATTTCTTAAAAAGTTAACTTCAGACTGAAACTGATTGGATGATAGAATTTCCTTTTACCGTGTTTATAAGTTGTTATTTAGAGTTTAGAAATATTTAATTGACAATTTGATTAATTTGAACTATTATCACTTTAGTTAATTAAAAAATTGAATGTACATTTTTCTTCTTATCCAGAGAGGTGGAGGGACTGGCCCTTTGAAGCCTCGGCAGCAGGTTCTTATGAATACTGTGCCAATTCCATCAAGCACATCGCTTGAAAGATGAGAAGAGGGTAATAAAACTCTCTTCTTAGGAAGAGAGTTTTTAATTTATACACAAATCCAACTTAAGTAATAGGGAAACTATGGATTTAGAATAGTAGAGGAGAGAATACAAATGAAATATGGTTTTTGGTTACCGATTTTTGGAGGCTGGTTACGTAATGTGGAGAATGAAAATATGCCGCCTACCTTTGATTATGCAAAGAAAGTAATAGAATCTGCTGAAAAATGGGGATACTCGACTACCTTAATAGCTGAATTATATTTAAATGATATTAAAGGACCGGAGCATGACTCTCTTGAAGCTTGGTCTACAGCAGCAGCCCTTGCAGCAGTGACGGAAAAAATTGAAATTATGACTGCGATTCGCCCTGGTTTTCATAATCCTGCTGTAGCGGCCAAAATGGCAGCTAATATTGATCAAATCAGTAATGGGCGTTTTACTCTTAACGTTGTTTCTGCTTGGTGGGCAGAAGAAGCACGTCAATATGGGGGTATTTTTACAGAACATGATGAGCGTTACGCTCGTACCGAAGAGTTTATTGATGTACTAAAAGGTTTATGGACAGAAGAAACCTTCAATTATTCTGGTCAATTTTACGAATTAAAGGATGCGAAGCTTGCACCGAAACCTGTTCAAAGACCAAACCCGATTCTTTATGCAGGCGGTGAAAGTGAAAAAGGTAAGCAAACCATAGCAGAAAAATGTGATGCTTATGTTATGCACGGTGGTACAGTTGAAGAGATTTATCGAAAAATAACCGATATGAGGGCACGCCGTGAACAAACTGGCAGTGCGCCATTTAGTTCATTTGGTATGGCTGCTTATGTTATTAGCCGCGATACAGAAGAAGAGGCTCTGGCTGAGCTTGCAAAAATTACGACTGTGAAAGACACTAGCGGATATGTTGGCTTTAAAGATTTCACTACTAAATCACAATTAGAGCAACAAATCCAATTACAGGATTACTCTGTATCCAATCGCGGCCTACGACCGAACCTAGTAGGAACACCCGAGCAAATTGCAGATCGAATTTTACAATATGAAGAGGCCGGCTTAGACTTATTGTTATTGCAATTTTCACCTCAATTAGAGGAGATGGAACGCTTTGCAAAGCAGGTTATGCCATTAATTGAACAAAAACGTAGTTTAATAAAGAACTAGAGAGGGGACATAATGATGAGCAAGGTATATGTGTTACATGAAAATAGTGAGTGGACAGTCCATTTAACAAAAAAGTTAGCGGAACTTGGTGTTCCTTATGAAGAATGGCATTTGGACGAAGGAACGCTAGATTTATCAATAGAGCCACCAGAAGGAATCTTCTTTAGCCGAATGAGTGCATCTTCTCATACACGTGATCATCGTTTTGCAGCTGAATTTTCTGGGCAAGTATTGGCTTGGCTTGAAGGACATGGACGTAGGGTGATAAATGGAACGAATGCTCTAAAGTTAGAGGTTAGTAAGGTTTTACAATATTTAGAGCTAAACAAGTATGGTGTTAAGACTCCAAAAACGATTGCAGCGGTTGGAAAACAAAACATTTTAAAGGCAGCCGAAGCATTTGAAGGACAGTCCTTTATTACCAAGCATAACCGTGCCGGTAAAGGCTTAGGTGTTCAATTATTCCATAGTATAGAAGCTCTAAAAGCTTATGTGGAAGGACCTACTTTCGAAGAACCGGTCGATGGAATTACACTTATTCAAAAATACATTCAATCTCCTGAAAGCTACATAACCCGTTGTGAGTTTGTAGGAGGAAGCTTTGTTTATGCCGTAAGAGTTGATACTTCGGAAGGATTTGAACTTTGCCCAGCGGACGCGTGCCAAATTGGCGATTTATTCTGCCCGGTAGGAGAAAAGGTAGAAGAGAAGCCTAAGTTTCAAATCATTGAAGGTTTTGAGGACGAAATTTTAGAAAAATATAAAAAGGTTCTAGCTGGTAATAAAATTCAAGTTGCTGGAATCGAGTTTATCAAAAATGCTGAAGGTGAAATTTTTACTTACGATATTAATACAAACACGAACTATAATCCTGATGCAGAAGCAAAAGCTGGAAAATACGGAATGTTCGAAGTAGCTTTATTATTAAAGAAGACATTAGAAGAAAAATACGTAACCAACAGCAACGGCTTAATTTAGAGAAGTAACGAAAATTCACTTGGAATTACCTGATAATGAAAGGGATATTGAAAGTCGTCTTGATTTAATTAAAGAAGAAGAAGACCCCATAATGTTAAGCTTATACATTTTTCTGAATTAAATCTAAAAGGAGTATGATCGTCTACTAGGCGGTCACTTTTTATTGTACTAAAGTGGCAGGATAGTTGAAAAAGGAATACAACCTATGTTTTTCGAAATAGTCTTATAGTATTTTAACAATTTAATTATTTTTCTAAGTGGGGTGATATTTGATATGGGAGAGCTGGATAATATGTTAAATCCATCCGTATTGGAAGATGGGTTAGCAATCATCTCGTTATGTAAAAAACAAACAGGTGACATTTGGCAGGCTCATTTTGGTGCGGCAGCTATCGGCAGTTACTTTTTTGTTAAAAATAATCATAATCTAAGTCAGGAACTTGCCCAGCTTGTCTTTACTCAAGCCGAATCGATGGCTAATAAGATAATTGAGAGGAGCAGCAAACGAAATCCTTCCTATTGCGATGAGAACAGTTCCATATCGGCTATACTTGACGCACTCGATAAAACGATCGATCAGCTTCATTGGGTTGGACATAACGTAATATACACCGCAGCGAGTTTGTTGGCCATAAATGAACTTGAAGGCTGGGGAAGTGCTGAGGATATTGCTGGAATAACTAATCTCATTCAATCGTTTGAAAGGACAGTTCCTGGAAGATCATGGATCGGATTTACTGCTTCTGAAGTAAAAAAGATGGTCATTACGGAGGAAGACGGATTTCCGCACATATCAAAACCGAATGAGCTTTCCTTACTTGTTCTGGAAGAATTAGCCCAGTTCCCTATCATTTATCGAGCCGAATCGCATCATGATTTGATAGGACACATGCTAACTTTTTCACACGCGTTAAACATCTTGTTTGACCTTGGACATACCTCATTTTTCAAGCGAGGATTACTGCCTGTTCTTAAATTGATTAAAGTTCTAAGGATTACTAGAAACGTTAAACATGAGGATTCAATCAAGTTGGTTTCGCCTATCGACCGCTTGCCTCTACAGCCAGCAAAACGAGGGAACGAGCTTCCGACTGAGATTAAATTTTGGGAAAAGGACTATAGTAAGCAAGAATGGGATTATGGTCACGTTTTTAAATTCTCCAATAGCTTTTACGACCATTTACGCCGAGTAGAGCAATTGAAAGAATCGTATTTTGAAAATTTCCGATATATAATTGCCCAATCGTCACAATTTGAATGACTGAAATGATTAGGAATGTAAAAATCTAATTGAAAATATTTTAAAATCGGTTGTGAAGTATTGTACTTAAATTAACTGGTGCAAGAGTTAAACAAGGTGCTGCAGCGGCAGCATCTTTTTTCTTGTTGTACTAACGGTGCAGGATAGTTGAAGAAAGAGAATGGGAAAAGTGTAGAATACTTCTTCTTCAAAGAAAAGTTTCAGTTAATAAGGCAGCAAAGGAGTCAGAACAATTGGAAAGAAATATCCTCGCATTATCTGGTGGTGGTTTTTCTAAAAAAGAAAAAGCCTACATCAATGAATATTTACTGAAAATCCCGAGAACACAGGAGCCATTAAAAATTGATTTATTGCTACAGCAAGTATGATGCACAAGGCTATATTGATAATTTTTATGGGGCTTTTAACACAGAACATCCAAGCCATATTACAATTAGGAATTTTGAATCACCAAACATACAAGAAATTATAAATGCTTTAGATATTCTGTATGTAGGTGGTGGGAATACTCATTATATGCTAAAAATTTGGCAGAAAACAGGCTTCGACAATGTAGTGAGAAACGCATACCAAAACGGTGTCATCTTAGCAGGAATAAGCGCAGGAGCGATGTGTTGGTTCGAAACTTGTTATAGAGAAAAAAATGAAGAAGAATACGAAGAATTTAGAGGTTTGGGTATGTTAAAAGGCAGTCTTTGTCCGCATTATAATGACATAGAACGGCGTATTGCGTTTGATAACTGGGCAATTACTCAAAAAAACAGCACTTTATATATTTAAGGGGACAATGAAACGCGCTATTGATTTTTTGTCAGCAGAAAATACACATTTTGAGAACTTTTTGAGCATAAAAAAAGCTCTGGGTTCTTATGCCCAAAGCTTTTTCTATATTTACTTTTGAATTTTGTTAATGATATTCTGCCCATATTTATTTGTGTAATAATAATAGGTGTACGATTTTCCTGAGGTTAAATTCTTTTTATACCAATCATTAGATGATCTAAAAACCATATACTTACCGGAAGATGTTTTCACTTCAAAAGAATTGCCATCAGCCCACCCAATCAAAATCCCTTTTTCATAATGAGACTGTTCAACATTGGACCATGCAGCCTCAACAGGATTTGCAGCTCCCACACCTGAAACCAGCATTCCAGCGATCCCAAAAGCAACAGCAAACTTTTTCAATTTCTTCATTCTAAATCACCCCCAAAACATTATCATCATTGCTAATATTTATATTATCATCACAAGAAAAAATACAGATGTATGTTCTCATTATGTAATCATTATATGCAAAAAAAGGAAAAAAGAAGGGGCCATTTTATTAAAATATCAATAATTTGTGAAGTGTTGTACTTAAAGTAAAGGGGGCTATTCTTCAAGAAGAAGAATGGCTCTTTCTTATTAAAGTAAAGAGGAGGATAGTGTAAGAAGAAGAGGGGGGAAATTCAAATGGTTAGAAAGTAAAAAACACTAAAAGAATGGATTATATTCTTAGTTTTAGCCTTCTTAATGGCTGGTGGTTCATTATATTTTGTATATTTCTTTACACCTAAATACTCACTGAATTGTATCAGGAATTAGTTTTTGCGGACAACTTTGAGGAAGTACAAAAACTTTTATTAGATGGCTATGAAGACAATTTTACAGAAGAAGATTTTGACTATATTCAAGATAAATCAGTAGATATGACTAGCTCAATTTACTCTATTTGAGTATAAAGAAAAATCTTATGTAATTATGACTTCGCCAGGAACTGAAAGATTAAAAGTTCTTGGGGTTGAAGAATTGCAGAAGATATAAGACAATTCTTCTTGGGTTTATCAAGATAGATTCTTATTCAACAAACAGGTGCATTAGTTAACAAGGCATGTACTATGATCTTCAACAATCGGGCGCTTTTCTGAAATAAGGAAAGTGTCTTTCTTCATTAAATAATCCATTTAATGAAGAAAGAATATCATGAAAAATTGAATACTTATGGTAAGAACAGTATGGTGTTTGTGAAAGGTTGTACTCAAACTAACGAAGCAGTTTAGTTCAACAAGGAATACTGGTTAAGCTAGCTAATAACCTAACTAGAACGTCATTTTAATAATAAAAGGATTAGGACTTAAATTGTAGAATTACTATTACAACCAAATTTATTAGGAGGAAAGCTGTGCAGGACTTATCAGGCAAAGTGATTCTTATTACTGGAGCAAGTTCAGGGATTGGGCTTGCCACAGCCCATTTAGTGTCATCTAGAGGGGCAAAAGTTATTATTAATTTTCATTCAAATGAAAGAGGGGCAATGGAGGCTGTCCAACTTATTCGAGAAAAAGACGGAGACGCTATTGCTATTCAAGCTGATGTTATGAAAAAAGAAGAAGTGAACTCAATGGTTGAACAAGCTCTTTCTTCATTTGGCACGATAGATGTTCTGGTTAATAATGCTGGAGGTGGAATCCGTCAAAGCAGCTTTATGGATATGAGTGAAGAACTGTGGGAAGAAACGTTTAGATTAAATGTAAATAGTGTTCTTTTATGCTCTCAAGCCGTATTAAAACATATGATTCCTAAGAAGAATGGCAAAATCATCAATGTATCTTCGGCGGCAGCTCGAATTGGAGGTGCAGGAGAAAGTATTCACTATGCATCGACTAAAGGAGCAGTAAATACAATGACCATTGGTATGTCCAGAGAACTAATTGAATATGGAATTATCGTGAATGGAGTGGCACCAGGAATGGTAGAAACGACTTTTCACGAGAAATTTGCTCCAAACGATAATCGTCTTGAGCGTATGGTTTCATCGGTACCTATTAAACGGGCTGCAACACCAATGGAAATAGCAGAGGTAATTGCTTTCCTTTCTTCCGATGCTTCAAATTACATATTAGGAGAAATTATAAATGTTAGTGGAGGAAGGTAACGAAAAAAGGGCTATAGCCAAAGATCTCCTTCTTTCACTAACGGGGTGCTATTCTTCAAGAAGGAGAATAGCTTTTTCTTATTGAAGGCGTGCCCAGCAAGCCGTTAATTGCTAGTTGGTGAAAGTCCAACCTGAGTAAGTGCCAAGACGCTCAGTAACTGACAGGCA
>NZ_WBOS01000031.1 GCF_008923245.1 Cytobacillus depressus | reverse complement strand
GAATACTATAATACAAAACGGATGAAGGCGAAGTTAAAAATGAGCCCGGTACAATACCGAACTCATTTTGAGCAAGCTGCCTGATGAAATAACCGTGTCTAACTTTTTGGGGTCACTTCAAGATTACTAAGAAATTGGGCTTTTTAAGTAGTAGTTCAAACCTCTTTGTATTAGTCCCATTTTCCAAAAAAATTATGTAATAATTATGATTTTATTGACTATTTGGAATGTTCCTCGTAAAATACTCTTAAGTTAACATATCATATGAAGAGTTAAGGGGGAGGTGGAGAATTTGAAATTAAAGCGGAGATCCCTTGTTGATGATGTTGTTAATCTCTTTTTAAAAGATGTGGAAATAGGCTTGTACACTTATGGTGAAAAGTTGCCTTCTCAAAAGGAATTGGCAACTCGTTATAATGTCAGCTTAATTGTTATCAGAGAAGCCCTTACAAAATTATCTGCGGTAGGGATGATAAGTTTCCACCAAGGAAAAGGTACATACTTAAAAAAGTCAGATCAAGGAACGTCTGTGTCACCTGACTTTTCATCATTAATTTTTCATAATATCAGTAACCTTCTTGAAATCGTGGAAGCGAGACAAATCGTTGAGAGAGAAACAAGCTCATTAGCGGCAAAACGCAGAACAAATCAAAATATTTTAGAAATAGAAAAAGCGATTGATGAAATGAAGAAAAGCTTAAACGATTACGAAAACTTTGCTAAGTGGGATGTGGAATTTCACATTGCCATAGCTAAAGCTTCAAATAATCAAGTACTACAAAAAATTATTATGCTTCTTATTGATAGTTATCGTGCAGAGGTATCGAAATTTTTCAAGATTCCAGGCATTATTGAAAAAGTTTTAAAAGAGCATGAAAGTATATATCATCACATTTTAAATGGTAATAGTAGCGAGGCTTCTTTTATTATGCGTACCCATTTTGAATTACCAGAGAAGGTTTTTTCGGTAAAAATAGCTGAATCTGAAAATTGAGTAAGGAAAAGTTTTAACTTCTTGTCAAAATGCCTTTTAATTTTCCCTATTTTGTAAACGTTTTATTTTAATTCAAGCGATTATCATTTTTTAACTATGAAAGAGCCCCATTTGTCGAATACACATGATTAAACCGGTGATGAAGAAGTTCTTCATGTGTTGGGCGATTTCTAATTTATCCTGATACAAAATACGATAAATTGCGTTTTGGCGTCTATAAGCTGTAACCCAAAATGAAATTGAAGATTAAAACAAAAAATAAGGGGTGTTAAAAATATGAATAACCATCGAATTGCTGTCATACCTGGGGATGGAGTCGGCCCAGAAGTAGTGAATGAGGCAGTTAAAGTGCTAGAGCTCCTCAAAAAGCTGGATCCTTCATTTGAAATCGAATTTGATACGTTTGATTGGAGCAGCAATTATTACCTAAGTCATGGGAAAATGATGCCGGAAGACGCCTTAGATACATTAAAAAAATATGATGCGATTTTATTTGGGGCAATAGGAGATAAACGTGTACCTGATGATGTGACCGTATGGGATCTGATTATGCCAATTCGTAAGAAGTTTAAGCAATATATTAATTTACGGCCGGTTAAATTACTAAAGGGAGTGGATTGTCGGTTTACAGGTGAAGATATTGATTTTGTCATTATCAGAGAAAATGCTGAAGGTGAATATTCCAATAGCGGCGGTAGATTGTATCAGGGTCTTGAGCAGGAAATTGCTGTTCAAAACACCATTATTACGCGATTAGGTACTGAAAAAGTTGCAAAATTTGCGTTTGAATATGCAAAGAAGCATGGAAAAGGGACGGTCACAAGCGCGACAAAATCCAACGCGATCATCCATTCAATGAAACTATGGGATGAAGCTGTACATAAAGTTGGACAAGAATTCCCATCAATTAACCTGCAAAGCTACTATATCGATGCCCTTGCTGCATATTTCGTTTCTAGACCAGAGGATTTTGAGGTTGTTGTGGCCTCCAATTTGTTTGGGGATATTTTAAGTGACTTAGGCTCTGCGGTTGTAGGAGGGCTTGGACTATCCCCATCCGCAAACTTGAATCCAGATGGGGAGTTTCCTTCTATGTTTGAGCCTGTCCATGGATCAGCTCCTGATATTGCGGGCAAAGGAATCGCCAATCCAATTGCACAGATCTGGTCTTCGGCTCTTATGCTTGAGCATTTAGGAAGAAAGGATTTAGCTATCGTCATTTTGGAATCAATTGAACAGGTTCTTTTACAAAAAGAAGTACAAACACCTGATTTAGGCGGAAATGCGACGACAAGCGAAATGGGAACAGCGATCCGTGATGCTATACAACAATTACTATTAGTGAAAGAAGGGCGATAAAAATGAGATTGGAAAATGAAGTGTTTGTTGTTACAGGTGCGCAGGGCGGAATGGGAAAAGAAACAGTGAAACGATTTTTAGAAGAAGGAGCTTTTGTTGCAGCCGTTGACCTAAATGTGGACGGTGTTGAGGAAACCGATCGTCTTTTACCTATTGCTGCGGATTTAACAAAGGAAGAAGATGTTGCGAAGGTTTTTTCAGCAGCATTTGAGAAATTTGATCGCATAGACGGGCTAGTTAATATTGCAGGCATTGCACAGCCTGCAACACCGATTGAAGAAGTAAGCTTGGCGGATTGGGAGAAAATTATGCGTGTAAACGCAACAGCTCCATTTTTAACATGCCGTGCCGCCGTCCCTTATCTGAAAAAGCAAGGGAATGGTGTCATTGTAAATATTGCTTCTATATCCATGGTAAGACCTCGTCCTGGCTTGAATGCTTATATCGCTTCAAAGGGGGCCGCCGTTTCTTTATCGCAAGCTTTGGCCATTGAATTAGCCGAGTACGGAATCCGGGTAAATGTGGTGAATCCAGGTCCGGCAGATACGAGTATGCTTGGACAATTTACAGCGAAGGATGCGAATATTGAAGATACGAAGGATTCTATTTTCAAGAAAAGTGTTCCATTGGGCAGATTAATAAATCCGAATGATATTGCCAATTCTCTTGTGTATCTGTGTTCGAAGGAAGCAGCCATTGTGACAGGCTCTATTTTCAATGTAGATGGCGGAAGGGGGATATAACAGGTGAAGGCGGTTGATGTTCAAGTTCGAGGATGTTATATAGGCGGTGAATGGTTAGTTCCGGAAAAAGCGAGATTGATAGAAGTGAAGAATCCAGCGGACGGCTCTGTTTTAGCTTTTGTTCCTAGAGGGAATAAAGAAGAAATTGATTTTGCGGTAAAAGCTGCGAAAAAAGCATTTCTATCAAAAGAGTGGAAAATGTTTAAGCCTTATAATCGCGGTAGATTGCTTTATCAGGTTGCGGAAATCATCCGTGAAAATAAAGAGGAATTAGCAAAATTAGAGACGTTGGATGTCGGAAAACCACTGGGCCAGGCTGCTGTAGATGTAGAGATTGCCGCACGATATTTTGAATATTACGCAGGTATCGCGGATAAAATCCTAGGAGAAACGATACCAGTAGAACCGGGAATTATTGATTACACTGTTCGCGAACCAATTGGGATTGTTGGCCATATTATCCCATGGAATTACCCGCTTCAAATTGCAGCAAGAAGCATTGCGGTATCTATAGCAACTGGAAACGCAACAGTCCTGAAGCCTGCAGAGGATACACCTTTAACGACGCTAAAACTTGTTGAATTAATGGAGCCATTAGGGCTACCGAAGGGGATTGTGAATGTTGTAACAGGTTACGGCTTTGAAGCGGGTGCTGCGCTTTCGGCTCATCCTGATATTAACCATATTACTTTTACAGGTTCGGTAGAGACTGGAAAAAGAGTGATGGAGTCCGCTGCACAAAATGTAATTCCTGTTACGCTTGAGCTTGGAGGCAAATCGCCAAATATCGTCTTTGCTGATTGTCATGAGGAGCAGGCTCTTGAGTGGGTTCTTAAGTCTATCGTGCAAAATGCAGGTCAGACTTGTTCTGCGGGATCCCGATTGGTAATTGAAAAGTCAATTAAGGAAGATTTTGTAGGCAAGCTTTCAGTCATGATGGAAAAACTCTCGATTGGTCCTGGAATTGATAATCATGATCTAGGCCCTGTGCTATCGAAAAAGCAATTTGAGCGTATTCAAAGCTTTATTGAACTAGCAAAGCAAGACGGTATTAGAATTGCGACAGGCGGAGAACGTAAATTAGTAGAGGGATCTGAATTAGGCTATTATTTGCATCCAACCATTTTAGATAACGTCCCTGCGAGTCACCACCTTGCACAGGAGGAAATCTTCGGTCCTGTATTGACAGTTACCACCTTCGAAACAGAAGAAGAAGCAATAGAAATAGCCAATGGCACACCGTATGGACTCGTTGCAGGCGTTTGGACTGAAAACGTTGGCCGTGCTCATCGTATTGCCAGCCAGCTCCAATGCGGCCAAGTTTTCATCAACCACTATGGGGCCGGCGGAGGCATCGCCCAGCCATTCGGTGGATATAAAAAAAGCGGCTTTGGGCGAGAAAAAGGGCTAGAGGCACTACGGAATTATACACAAGTCAAGAACGTGGCGCTGAAATATTAAAGGTGTACAAAGGTAGTAATAGCGGGGATATGAACTACTGTTTTTAGCTGTTAGATGAAGAGATTCCTAGCACGCATAGAGAGATTAAAAAACAATTCGAATAGCCAAAAGGAAGTCGCTATTCGAATTGTTTGAATTAGGGAACTTAACAAATTTAAAGCATCTTTGAAAAAACTATCAGAATATTATGTAAATATATCGCTTTTTATTTGGAGGTATACGAAGATATCATGCTGTACTTAAGGATCTAAGGGCTAGCGACCTGAATACCAACTACACTCTGACCAAAGAACCTAACGATTCCAGGACAGCCATTAGCCCCGAGGAACTAATAGTTTCTGCAATTTCCGAGTGTCATGAGTAGGTCTTTGGTAAGCTGCCTAAAATAATTATTTTTCCTGGTGATATATGTCCCGGTATACTGGCCACTACCCACACTGAAGATGAGTATATAAATATTCAGGATTTGCTTAAACGGAAGTTTTTTCTAAATTGATCTGCAAGCTGTTGGTTCCCTAAGGAAACAAGATTAAGGCGGAGGAGGAAAGGTATGAATAAAAAGTTTTTTGCCATATTTTTTTTAATGATTGCTTTATTAGTAGGGTGTTCTTCCAAAGAGGAAAAAACGGCAACGGAAACACCAAAAGATGAAGAAACCCCAGGAGAAAGTACCGGAGGAGTTATTAATACAGCAATAACTTCAAGCCCGGCAACTCTAGATCCCCATATGAATACAGCGGCTGTTACATCAGAGGTAAGCAGAAATATTTATGAACAATTATTTGCTTTAAATGCTACATACGAACCGGTGCCAATGCTTGCAGAGTCCTATGCATTAAGCGAAGATGGCACGACGTATACAATTCATTTGAGAAAAGGTGTTAAATTCCACAATGGTGATGAAATGGTCGCTGAAGACGTAGTAGCATCATTGAAAAAATGGATTGAAGTAAATTCAAAAAAGGCATTGTTTGATGGTGCTGAATTTAAGATTGAAGACAATTATACAATTGTCATGCAGCTTCCAAAAGTAATGTTTGGAGTCATTGAGGCACTTGCTGATAATGGGCAATTATCCGGGATTATGCCTAAGGAAATAGCAGAAAGCGCTACAGCGATGGGAGCGACAGAGTTTATTGGAACTGGTCCATTCAAATTGAAAGAATGGAAGCAAGATCAATATATTAAACTAGAAAAGTTTCAAGACTATCAATCTCTAGATACACCAGCAGATGGAGTTTCTGGTAAAAAGGAAGTCTTTGTTGATGAATTAGTTTATTATATTGTTCCAGACGAATCTATACGTGTTGCTGGTTTAACGACTGGGGAATATGATGCAGCCATGATGCTTCCAATTGATAGCTATGATCAGTTAAAAGCAAGCAATCCAGATTTAGAAGTAAAAAAGGATGTTAAAACATTATTCGCTGTTTTGAACAAAAAAGACGGTATATTTGCAGATCAAAATATGAGACATGCTGTCAATGCAATATTCGATAAAGAGTCTATTTTAATTGGTGTACAGTCTACTCCAGAGTTCTACAAAATGGATTCAAGCTATATGCCTGCTGAGCAGGAACGCTGGTATAGCGAAGCTGGGAATGAGTACTACGATATAAATGACGTTGAAAAGGCAAGGGGATATTTGGGAGAGGCGGGATATAATGGCGAGGAAATAAGAATTTTAACAACTAGAGACTATGACATCTTATACAACTCAGCCATTATTGCTAAGGAACAATTGGAAAAGGCTGGAGTGAAAGTGAATCTTATTGTAACGGATTGGCCAACATTACTTGAAACTCGAAAAAAACCAGGTGAGTGGGATATGTTCTTTACAGGGTTCCCTACAGTTCTAACACCTACCCAAAATCTTTTCATGAGTAAAGATTGGCCAGGCTGGACGGACGACCCTAAATTGACAGAGTATATTGAAAAAATAAACTCATCTAAATCAGCTGAAGAAGCACAAGAGATTTGGCAAGAGGCTCAAGGATACGCTTGGGAGTATATGCCTGCATCGAAAATTGGAACATATTATGAATATGCCATGTATAACTCAAAAACGATAGAAGGTTATGACGTTCAATTCCAAGGTAACGTTTTCTGGAATACAAAGAAAAAGTAAAAACATGAGTTTTGGCCAATGAAAGAAAGTGGAATAGGACGGGAAGGTGGCATTGAAGGTATATCTGGGGGTAGACGTGGCTAAGCGAGCCTTTAAAACCTGGAGTCGCATGACGTGTCTTCAAACACTGTATAAAATATCAATCCGAACCAATATGAAGGAGTGAAAATTCATGCCATTATTGATGACCTGGGATGAATGGGCTAACCTTGATGCCATCGGCCTCGCCGAATTGGTAAGCAAAGGGCAGATTACTTCGCAAGAGGTGTCCCAACAGGCTGCCCTCGCCATTGACGCCTTAAATCCTAAGATCAACGCCATCATCGAGGTCTTCGATGATGCGGTCAGCGATCCCGTGAAGGACGGAACAAACCCTGCCGGGATCTTCGCGGGAATACCATATCTGATGAAGGATGTAGGACCCACTCTCAAAGGGCGCCTACAGGAGATGGGGTCTCTGCTGATGCGCGGAAATCGTTCGACGGCTGATAGCTTCCTAACTGAGCGCATCCGTCAAGCTGGTCTCAACATCATCGGGCGGACGACAACGCCAGAATTTGGGCTTTGTAGTTCAGCTGAGAATCCAGAAGTTTATGTTACGCGAAATCCATGGAATCTTGACTATACAACCTGCGGCTCTTCTGCTGGGACAGCAGCTGCGGTTGCGGCCGGCATCATTCCCATCTCACATGCAACTGATGGTGGTGGCTCGATTCGAATTCCCGCGGGTGTGAACGGCAATATCGGTCTAAAGCCGTCCCGTGGTGTCTTTTCGATAGCCCCCTACGGTTCGGACTTGATGAGCGTGGTTTCTGCTCAGGGCTGCCACTCACGGACCATTCGTGACACCGCTGCCTTTGTGGACAATTGCAGAGGTGGAGCTCCTGGCGAGTTCATGCCTTATTGGTTCCCGCCACAGCCTTACTCCGAGCTCATCCGTAGGGATCCAGAAAGACTTCGTATCGCCGTTTCACATGAGTGGGGCGATTACCGGTCCACACCACACATTGTTGCTGAATTGGAGCGGGCGGCTAGCTTCCTCGAGGCGCTCGGCCATCACGTCGAGTGGATTATCCCCGACATTGACTTTCATGCCGCCTATAAGGCACAAACCGAGTGCTATATCATGAATTTTACACAAACAATTTCAGGTCTATTGGACCAAAAAGGCTTGGAAAAGCCGCCTGCTGGTCTTATTGAACCTATGTGCATTCGGGTCTGGGAAGAAGGCCGTTCCTACTCCTATACGCAACGTGCAAAAATGCAGGCGGTGTTTAACGACACTTCCCGAAGGCTAGCTTCTTTCTTTGGAGACTGGGATATTATCCTTACCCCAACGATGGGCTTACCCACACCATTAGTTGGAACGAAAGAGTATCTGACAATCAGCGATAATCTCTCCGTCTACGAATGGTTCGAGAACCTCTGGGGTATATTCTCTTATACTCCAATCGCCAACCTCTGCGGACTTCCCGGCATCTCGTTGCCGATGGCTGAGCTTGAAAACGGGCTGCCACTAGGGATTCACGCGCTTACACGGCAAGGAGATGATGGATTGCTTCTGCAATTAGGAGCCCAAATTGAGCGAGCACTGAATGGAAAATGGAACCACGGGCGGCGACCAGCTGTCCACGTAACCGCGATTTAACTGTTGCATGAATTCCGTAACCTTGACGATGTTAGCCTTACACAGGAAGAGCATATAAGTTTAATATCTTAATGACAAGCTGTATATAAAGATATGCTATGCCTTATAAACTAACGGGTTGAAAAACGGAAGAATAGTGATGAAATAGTGATCGAATGGATCGATCAAAACTAGTCTGCACTGTTTGAAGCTTCTAAGCATATCTGGCACTGAACTGAGATTGCAAGAGTACTAGTCTTCCAGATGCAGGTATATGAACTACTGTGTATTGCAGTTGGCTCAGAGATTTCCCAGGATGCATAGAGAGAGTAAAAAACAATTCGAATAGCCAAAAAGAAGTGGCTATTCGAATTGTTTGTATTAGGGAACTTGAATATTTAAAGCATCTTTGAATGAATTATTCGAATATTGGAATAACAAAAACGCTTCTTATATTATCCAAAAAACAAAGGAGTTTGTTATTATGCAAAAATCTGAATTAGAAGAACGTACCCTAAAAAAGGTATCAAGAAGAATTATTCCTTATATTTTTGTTTTATATATTATTGCCTTCTTAGACAGAGTTAACATTGGCTATGCTGCTCTTGATATGAATAAGGCCCTTGGTTTAACAGCAACCGCTATGGGGTTAATTTCGGGTATTTTCTTCATAAGTTATTTTCTATTTGAAGTACCAAGTAATATGCTCATGCACCGTATAGGAGCAAGAAAATGGATTGGGAGAATTATGATTTCTTGGGGTATTGTTGTCATAATAACAGCTTGGGTCCAAAATGCGAATCATCTCTATATCCTGCGATTTATACTCGGAGTCGCTGAAGCTGGATTTTTTCCCGGCGTTATCCTTTATATTACATATTGGTTCCGCGGGAAGGAGCGTGCCCGTGCAGTAGCTCTTTTTATGGCAGCATTGCCTGTTTCTAATATTATTGGAGCTCCTTTAAGTACTTGGATTATGGATAATATAAATTGGGCAGGAATGGAAGGATGGCGCTGGATGTTCATTCTCGAAGGAATCCCTGCAGTCATATTAGGGATCGTAACCATCTTTTATTTAACGGACCGTCCTGATCAAGCAAAGTGGCTAACAAAAGAGGAGAAAGAATGGCTCATATCAGAACTTGAAAATGAAAACAAAAGGAAGACATCGAACAATAACCATAAGCTGAAAGATATCTTT
Organism: Cytobacillus depressus; assembly: GCF_008923245.1. Lineage (GTDB taxonomy): Bacteria > Bacillota > Bacilli > Bacillales > Cytobacillaceae > Cytobacillus > Cytobacillus depressus. The sequence continues at coordinate 11,437 of NZ_WBOS01000031.1, read as the reverse complement.
GCAAGTACAAGAGTTTGGAGATTATCCTTTATTTACCTTACTCTAGTTACTGGGTTGTATGGTATTGGATTTTGGATGCCTACTATTATCAAGGGGTTTTCAGATATATTATCAAATTCCCAAGTAGGTTTGATCGCAATGATTCCTTATATTTTGGGTGGAATAGGGATGGTTTTATGGGCTCGCAATTCCGATCGTACTGGTGAAAGAAAAATGCACGCTGCCCTTCCACCGCTTATAGGTGCAATTGGTCTTTTCGGTTGTGGGTTAACCACTAATCCCGTTGTATCTATTGTGATGATGTCTATTGTTACTGTTGGCATTTACAGTATTTTTGGACCGTTTTGGGCAATCCCTTCTTTATTCCTTTCTGAATATGAAGCTGCTGTGGGAATTGCGCTTATTAGTTCGATTGGAAATTTAGGCGGGTTTATCGGCCCGTATGTAATTGGTTATGTAAAGGATGCCACAGGTAGTGTAGAAATGGGTTTATATTTTCTTAGTTTAGTCCTATTCATCTGCTTTTTGCTTGTCTTTACTATCAAGAAAGAACATGTTACCTCTCCTTCAATTACGCTCCAAGCAAACAAACTTAATATAAAGTAAAGAGAATTTTATCGTTAATTGAACTGAACCCCCAAATAGGTCCACTTTTAAAAAAAGTGGACCTATTTGGGGGTTGTCTGTTTTTTCTAGCTTAAAAACCATTATATAAATTTCTGAATTTGAAACGGAAGAATAGATTAGATAGCTCATCGACACGAAGGCCGTCATAAGTAAGCAAATAAATAATTGCCCGGTTTCTCCGGTACTTTTCCTCCGGATTTACTCCTTTGCTTTTGACGGGTTTCTTCCTGTCTACTTGACAGGGGGTAGTTCATCTTTTTTCAAAACAAGCTTTAACTGTTTGTCTATTAAAAAGGTTTTCCCCTCCATAAATTTTCCACCATAATAATCTTTCATAGCGATATTCGTGTAAATTACATTGCTAAAAATGAGAAACTGTGATAAATTTAGAGGCTGTCTTCGGAGGAAAGCTAATTGTTACTGCTAAATAAATCGCGTAAAATAACGAATCGTTGATACTTTCCTAACATTGATATAGCCATATTTAAATTAGGTATTTTACAAATCGAAAGGAGAAAGAATTTGAATAATCAAAATGAACAGACTCAAAACGGCGGCACATTTGGGAGCAGAGACAACTTTTTGTTAGTCATAATTATGATTCTAGGTGTGTTTGTTGCCATTTTGAATGAAACGCTACTTAACGTAGCATTACCGAAAATTATGAATGACTTCGGAATCGAGCCGAGTACCGGGCAATGGTTGACAACTGGATATCTACTAGTAATTGGTGTGCTTATCCCAGTTACAGCTTATTTAATTCAACGGTTCACGACAAGAAGCTTGTTCCTTGGAGCTATGGGCTTGTTTACAGTGGGAACACTCGTAGCGGCTATCGCACCAGGGATCGAAGTGCTTTTGATCGGAAGGCTGCTTCAAGCGTCGGGTACTGGGCTACTCTTTCCTTTACTTACTAATGTGGTATTCTCCATCGTTCCTATGGAAAAAAGGGGTTCGGCAATGGGGACGATTGGAATTGTCATTACTTTTGCACCTGCGATTGGACCTACTATATCAGGGATTATTGTAGAGCATTTCAGTTGGAGGATTCTCTTTTACGGCGTTCTGCCGATCGCATTGATTGTTATTATATTTGCATATTTGAAGCTCAAAAACGTGACAGAGACGACTAAACCGAAGATTGATCCGATATCTCTTCTACTTTCAACCTTAGGCTTTGGGGGGATTGTATATGGATTCAGCAGTTCTGGTGAAGGACATGGGGGCTGGGCGAGCAATGAAGTCCTTGTTCCTATTGCAATCGGCGTTGTTTCATTAGTCCTATTTACTTGGAGGCAATTGACGATTTCACAACCGTTGCTAAATTTAAGAACTTTTAAATACAATATTTTTAGGATGTCGACACTGATTATGATGATTGTCATGATGGCGATGTTTTCAGCGATGATGTTGTTGCCGATTTTTCTCCAGAATGCGTTAGGTTACAGTCCGTTGGAGGCAGGTTTGATCATGTTGCCAGGTGGCATTGTCATGGGAATCATGTCACCAATTAACGGTCGATTATTCGATAAATTTGGAGCCAAGTGGCTTGCAATTATTGGATTGGGGTTAATAGCAAATACGCTGTGGCAATTTGCCTCTATCACCTTGTCAACACCCTACAGCACGATTATGATTTTCAATACGCTATTAATGTTGGGGATTTCAATGGTGATGATGCCGATCATGACCAACGCTTTAAACGAATTGCCACCTCCATTATATCCACATGGTACAGCTATTATTAGTACTCTCCAGCAGGTGGCTGGCGCTGTCGGGACAGCATTACTTGTATCAATCATGACCAATCGTTCTACTCGTTTTATGGAAACAACAGTGATTAAGGAAGATGACTCTACATTACAGATCTTAGCGATGATCGTTGGAATGAAAAGTGCGTTCTTACTTGCGTTCGGACTAGTAGCCATCGCATGGATCGTTTCATTATTTATAAAACGGTCCGTTTCACAAGAAAAGAAATTGAAAGTAAAGAAGGGTGCAACGAACTGACATAGAGTTAACTCATTATCAAGTAAGTTGAAGACGGTTATTAACTTCATTGAAAAATTAGCATCATGAGCAATCAAAAGATGTATTAGCGGCCTTGATTATGGACAAGATTTTCAGATTACCAATGGAGGCATGCTTTTTCAAATAGTCTTCATGAATAAAAAATACTCACGGTGCGATGAGCACGGTGAGTATTTTTTTACCTCAATCAAAGATCATGTTTGCAACCTATAAAGGAATACTTGAAATACAAAGGAATTTTACAGTCGAATCTGTTTTATTCCTCCAATTGTGCGGCGTTGTTGAATCTAAGAAAATACAGTCAAAGGGATTCAAATCATGCTCCTCTTTGTCAATGATGATTGTCAGTTTTCCTTCTAGAACATAAAGAAATTCTTGCCCCGAATGCGAATAAGTTTCCTCTCTTGTAGCACCTGGATTCAGCAAGACTAAAATCGGATTAAATAATGGATTTTCAATGTTTCCCGCTAAATCTCTATAAAAAAACTGGTTATGTAGGGTGTTCGTCTTACTAATAATGTTTCTCATTACCGCTGGTGCAACTTGCTTATCGGACTCTGAAAAAAAATAGCTCGGATTGACTCCAAGTGCTTCAGAAATTTTTTTCAATGATTCAAGAGTGATGGATGATTTTGCTCGTTCGACTTGTGATATAAAGCTGATTGATAGATTCGTCTGATCAGCAATTTGTTTTAATGTTAACTTACGCTCTTTTCGTAAACTCTTTATTTTTACCCCAATTAAATCGTTCAATTTTCTCCACTCCTGTTATGATATTCTTCCAATTTACTATTCTAGGAAAGTTTATGTAGTGAGATGCACGAAGTCATCTCACTATGAAAAAGAATCATTAATTTATCTATGTTGGTTTGATTAGCTATAATAAAACTCCTTATAACGAGGTTGGTACTTCTATCCCAATCCCCAATATAAGGAGCAGATGTTCATAAGAATATCACAATCGTCCTAATTAAAGAACGATTACAAGAAATCGATGTTCCAAAATTTGCCTACCAACCAAAATTCTAACTGATTTTGAAATGAAGTGCCACTTAAATAATAAGGGATATCAGCTTAAAAAAGAAGGATATCCTTAAAAAATATTCGAAAAATTACATTTACAATGAAAATTCAGTGTGTTATTATCATAAATAATTGAAGTAGCACTTCAAAACTAATTTTATATTGAAGTAATCAATCACAAAAAAATTTAACACTTGAGGAGAATGAAGATGAATTTTCATGGTATTTTAGTTCCATTGGTGACCCCATTTAAAAACGATAAAAGCTTAGATGTAGATACTTTAAAAAGATTAACGAACGGATTTATTGACAAAGGTGTTTCTGGCTTAGTGGTATGTGGTACGACTGGCGAATATTACGCCTTAAACGAAGCAGAGCGTGAAACCGTTTTAAAAACGGTGGCAGAAGTGGCTAAAGGGCGAATCACTTTAATTGCAGGCATCAATGATTTATCAACCGAAGGAGCTGTAAATCGCGCGAAGCAAGCGAAAGAATTAGGCTATGAAGGCCTGATGCTATCACCAACTCCTTATAGTTTGCCTGACCAGACGGGTGTGATTGCCCATTTCGAAACAGTGGCAGTAGCAACTGATTTACCGATTATCATGTACAACTTTCCTGCTCGCATCGGCATTGAAATTGAGTATGACACTGTAGTGCATCTAGCGAAAAATCCGAATATCGTTGCTATTAAAGAGAGTAGTGGCGACTTTAGCCGCGCTTTACGCCTGTTGCAAACCCCATTTGAGAATTTTGAAGTAATCTGTGGGTGTGATGATCAACCAGTAGACTTTTTCTTTTGGGGTGCGAAAAGCTGGATTGCCGGTGCAGGAAATGTGTTCCCAGGAGAGCAAGTGGCCATGTTTAATGCGGCGCAAGCGGGGGACTGGGACAGGGCTCGACAAATCATGCGTGAGATCTATCCTGCTATTCATTCAATGGAGTCTGGTAATTACAACCAAAAAGCGAAATTAGGCTGTATGAAAGGTGAGATCAATGTTGGCACAGTACGTCTCCCGTTATCTGATTTATCAGAAGAAGAAAAAGCGGAATTTTTAACCTTCTTTAAATAATAGTCTGGAGGAGAGACAAATGGCCCTATCAAAAGAACAAGTCTTTGCCCAAGCTAAAGAAGGAAACTTGTGGGCAGGCAATTTAATTGATGGTTTTACGAGTACTGCTGGAAAAATAGAAAATCGCACGCCTATCGACAACAGCATCATTGGCTATATTGCCGACGGAGATGCACAGGATGTGAGTGCGGCTGTAAAGGTAGCGAGAGATACATTTGAAGAGGGAATTTGGAGTCAATTATCACCGAATGAGCGTAAGAAAATAATGATTCGCTGGGCGCAACTGCTCGAAGAACATAGCGAGGAATTGGCTGCCTTAGATTGCGTCGATGCTGGGAAACCGATTACCGAGTGTTTGAACACCGATATGCCAGCGACGATCGATACCTTTTATTGGTACGCTGAAGCAATAGATAAACTCTTCGGTAAAGTCGCTCCTACAGGTAAAGATGCTTTAGGCTTGATCGTCACAGAGCCAATTGGTGTTGTTGGTGCGGTATTGCCTTGGAACTTCCCTGCGCAAATGTTTGCTTGGAAAGTGGCTCCTGCTTTGGCCGCAGGGAATTCCGTTATTGTGAAGCCGGCTGAATTAACATCACTGAGCGCTTACCGTATGATCGAGCTTGCTTATGATGCAGGTGTCCCAAAAGGGGCTTTAAGCTTAGTGTGTGGATTAGGTGAAAAAGTAGGGGAACCATTAGGACGTCATATGGATGTGGACATCGTCTCATTTACAGGTTCAACGGAAGTCGGTAGGTATTTCTTAAAATACTCCGCAGAAAGTAATCTGAAAGAAATTGTTTTAGAGTGTGGGGGCAAAAGCCCGCAAGTCGTCTTTGAAGACGCTGACTTGGATGCAGCTGTTCCACATATTCTCTCGGCTGCTTTTTGGAATATGAGTGAAAATTGCAGTTGTGGTTCACGACTGATCGTGCATGAATCAGTCAAGGAGGAATTATTAGAAAAACTAAAGACGGGCTTAACAAACTGGAAAGTAGGGAACCCAATGGATGAGTCAGTTGCCATAGGTCCTATGGTTGAGGAGGCCCATTTTGATAAGGTGAGATCGTTCTTGAGCATAACACAACAAGAAGGGGGACGCTTAGTTGCCGGGGGGAACATCCATAGTGATATAGGCAGCGGATGGTACATCGAACCGACTATTTTTGACAATGTAACCGCTAACATGACCTTATTCCAAAATGAAGTTTTTGGTCCGATTTTAGCGGTAAGTACGTTCGAAACGGAAGAAGAAGCGATTGCCCTTGCTAATCATACGTCTTACGGTTTAGCTGCTTCTTTTTATAGCCAAAATGTCCAGCGGACGATGCGCGTGGCACGTGCCATTAAAGCTGGAACCATTTCTGTGAATGGCTTTAGTGAAGGAGATATCACAACTCCGTTTGGTGGCTTTAAACAATCAGGCTTTGGCGGCAAAGACAACGGATTAGAAGCATTTGAACAATATGTGCAAACAAAAGTAATTTGGTACGTTCATTCCTAATAATTTGAATCGGCATTTTGGGGGAGTAAATATGGCGAAAGCAGAAAATAAGCAGTTAAAAAAAGTGGTCGCTGCATCGATGATTGGATCTGTAGCTGAATGGTATGAATTTTTCTTATATGGTACTGCTTCCGCTCTCGTTTTTGGAGAATTATTTTTCCAACAAACGGGGAGTGCGATTGATGGTATTCTGGCTGCATTTGCCCTCTATGCGGTAGGCTTTTTAGCTAGACCGATCGGCGGACTTGTTTTTGGCCATTATGGAGATAAAATTGGACGAAAAAATTTATTACAGCTTAGTTTAATTATCGTTGGGATTACGACTTTCTTAATGGGATGTATTCCGACATTCAATAGTATCGGCTACTGGGCTCCTATCTTACTCGTTACTTTACGTTTAATTCAAGGATTTGCTTTTGGTGGAGAATGGGGAGGAGCGGTTATTTTAGTATCTGAGCACAGCCCTAGTGATCGACGTGGGTATTGGGCAAGTTGGCCGCAGGCAGGTGTTCCACTAGGAAATTTAATCGCAACTATTATTCTTTTAATACTATCGAAAAATTTAAGCCCTGAGCAATTTATGGACTGGGGCTGGCGCGTAGCCTTTTGGTTCTCTGCTGTTGTTGTCCTCATTGGTCTTTGGATTCGTAAGAGTGTAGATGATGCCCCTATTTTCAAAGAGGCTCAAGAAAAACAAGCGCAATTAGAAAAACAACAATTAGGGATAATTGAAGTGTTGAAATATCATAAAAAAGCAATTATTGCTGGTATCGGAGCTCGTTTTGCCGAAAACATTCTATACTATATGGTTGTCACTTTCTCCATTACTTATTTAAAGCTTGTTGTCAATAAAGATACTACACAAATTTTATTATTAATGTTTGGTGCCCATGCCATTCACTTTTTCTTTATTCCATTAATGGGCCATTTAAGTGATGTTTGGGGACGGAAGCCCATCTATCTGACAGGAGCCGTTTTAACCGCGTTTTGGGGATTCATCGGGTTTCCAATGATGGATACAGGAAATGATTGGCTCATTATGTCTGCCATTACGATCGGATTATTCATCCAATCGATGACATATTCACCATACTCCGCATTAATGACAGAGTTATTTCCAACTCATATTAGATATACAGCTTTGTCTTTCTGTTATCAAGTAGCACCCATTTTAGCAGGCTCCTTGGCGCCATTAATTTCACTAAGTCTGCTCAATAAATTTAATAGCTCCATCCCAATTTCAATTTATTTAGTTGTCGCAAGCATTATTTCCATTTCATGTATGATGTTAGTGAAGGAAACAAAAGAAAAATCACTTACTTTTGATAAAGCAGGGTAAATAATTTGGTAAGATTTACATTCATTTGTGTATGGCAGATGTCTGAACTGTGAAAAAAAAGTTAGATAAGAATGGTCTCTTGGGAAAGTATTGTCGCCAAGAGATCATTTTTTATTTTTTTGATAGTCCAGGGGATGTCTCATTTGTAAAAAGCTTGATAAATAGATTTGTTTTGTTGAGTATTTCTCTGTACGAATGGTGAGTAGGTTTTTGAAAAAATGGAAAATAAATAGTAAGATAGAATAATATATTAGGGGGGATCTATATGGACAAAAAAACAAAAGTGATGATTGGGCTTATAGGTAGTCTTATTATTTGTCTTTTTGGCGTTTATCGTTTAGTGGTTGAAGTTCCATCTACTGATCATTCATTATTCATTCCCATCTTATTTTCAGTCTCGGGTTTTATAGGGGTTATTGGAAATATAATAGAGTTAAAGAAGGTAAATAATAACCTTTCTTAAGAAATAGGACGCGGTTGTTTGGTAAGTTAGTCAAGGGGTGCTTACTTCGCGTACGCAAAGTGTGTTAACTTTTTTCAAGAGAGGCACTCAAAAGAAACTTTACAAACTTAATACCCCTTGACCAACCTTTGTGCACTATTCCCGTTAATTAGGTAGCAAAAAAAGTAACTATTGTATTCAGACTAGCCCTTCCTTATAACAACGGCAGCTCCGTTCACAATTCCGTCAAAATTTCATAGTGACTTTGTGAAGTTGTGAACAAAGTCCTTGGCAGTTAGTGAAATAATGTTATACTATAAGTGCAGTAACAATAACAAGTTGCTTGTGAAATGTTGAGCAAGTAAAATAAAATAAACATGGAGTGTGATTAACATGAATGTAAAAAACTTATTTACTAGATTATGGAGATTTGCAAAAAACGTTTGGGAGTTTGAGAATGGAATTACTGTACAAACAAGAATGATTGAAAAAAGATGTAAATTAGGCGGGAACTTGCATCAATAATTATTTTTTGAGCATATATGTGAAATATTGAGCAATCTATTATTCTTCGTCTTAATACACAACTTGGTTGAATTCCGTTCATACATTTAAATCAATATTGAATATGTTTCTGTGATTTCAAGAAGCATAATCAATCTATCTTCATGATGTTGTTCTCCCTTTACGCATTGAAAAAGAAAAAACAGCAAGCGATAACCAAATAAAACTAAAAGAGATCCAATGCATCAAAGTGACTGTATTTTCAAATATGAATATGCCAAGAAGAAAAGTGATAGTTGGTGTAATGTACTGAAAAAATCCAATGGTTGCTAAAGAAATTCTTTTTAAACCTTCTGCGAACCATAGCAGCGGTAAAACAGTAAGGATTCCTCCAAAAATTAATAATAAAGTTATATGCATGTCTGAACCAAAAAACACATTTTGTTGTATAAACACTAAGAAGAGTAGGGCAAAAGGGAAGACCATCAATGTTTCTATACACATCCCGACTAGCGCATCGGTCTGGATAAACTTTTTTGTTAATCCATAAATTCCAGAAGTAATAGCTAAAGAGATAGCAACCCATGGAATTTTGCCATAGTCATACGTAATGATCAGTACCCCTAAAATAGCTATTACCATCGATATCATCGTGCCTGTTTGTATTCTTTCTTTAACGATAAGGACGCCTAAAATCATACTAACAATAGGCGTAATATATAGTCCTAAACTTGCCTCCATGATATAACCAAAGTGAACTGCCCAAATAAAAGTTAGCCAATTTGCACTTATAGCAAGAGAGGCTACAAAGATATAGAAGAATTGTTTGAAGTTTGTTTTAAATTCCTTAAGTAGCTTAAAAAAGGCTATACGCTTTTTAGGCTGAAAGATCATGATCATAACCACAAATATAAATCCCCACAGAATTCGGTGAGCTAAAATTTCCATTGAGGAGACTGCATCAAGGGCGTGCCAATATAATGCTAGAAATCCCCAGAGTAAGTAGGCTAAGAAGGTATAAATATAACCTATTATGGTCTCTGAATGACTTACCAAATGATTTTTATCTTTAGCGGATAGATTCCATTCAATCATAGATTTCTCCTTTCAGCATACGCACTATTAGTATAGTAACGAATATTTTTATTCTTCTTCTGTAGGATTTTTCGGCCCATTAAGTTCTAATTGATAAAAAGCTAAGTCAAGCCATCTATTGAATTTATAACCAACCTTTTTTATGGTACCTGAATGAACAAAGCCAAAGTTTTTATGCATAGCAATGCTTTTTTCATTTGCTGCATCAATTCCAGCAATTAAGGTCATATATTCTCTTTCCTTGGCAATAGCGATTAATTCCTTCATTAAAGAAGTGCCAATACCTTTTTTCCTATATTCCTTATCTACATAAACAGAATGTTCAATGGAATATTGATAAGCAGGCCATGCTCTAAAAGGACCGAATGTCGCAAATCCAACGACTTGATTATCTTGTTCACATACTAATATCGGATAACCTTCAACCTTCTTTTGTTCATACCATATTTGTCTGTTTTCAAGCGTTTGGGGTTTGTAGGCATATACAGCAGTAGTATAGCGAATGGCATCATTATAGATATGTAAAATATCCATTAAATCTGTTGTAGTGGCTTCTCTTATCATTTTTTTCTTCCTTTCATATGTGCTTTTATTTATTTATTTTAGAATGCTTCATGCAAAACGTAAAATTGAACTTTTTAACCGCTTGCTATAGACTAAAGTTATGGCAAATCAGTTTATAGAGGGACGGTGACGGCATGACGCTCCAGCAATTTCGTTATATGGTGGAGATCGCTAAGCATAATTCGATCAGTAAAGCGGCAGCCGCACTTTACGTGACACAACCTAGTATCAGTAAAGCCGTGCGTGATCTAGAAGCTGAGTTAGGGATTACGATTCTTGATCGAACGAACAAAGGGGTAGTCTTTACAAAAGATGGCACAGAATTATTGTTTTACGCTAAAATGCTTCTAGAACAAATGGAGTCTGTCGTTCATCATTTTCACAAAGAGAAAAAAAAGGACGTAACCAAGTTTGCTATTTCCTCTCAACATTATGGCTTTGCTATTGAGGCAGTTGCGAATCTAATGGATTATTTTGCTGAGCGGAAGTACGAGCTGGCGATTAGAGAAGGTAAGACAACCGATGTGATTGATGACGTGTATGCAAGCAGAAGTATTCTTGGGATTTTATCGCTGACCGATATGAACAAGCACTTTTTTGAGCGCTATTTTATCTCAAAATCACTTATGTTTACGCCCCTTGCTTCACTGAAACAGCACGTCTTTCTCCGAAAAGAGCATCCTTTAGCTTATCTCGAATGCATTTCCTTGGAGCAGTTAAGGGACTATCCTTATTTAACCTACCAGCAGGACGACATGTTGCTACATTTTGCAGAAGAAGCCCTTAATATAGACAATATCGGGAAACTTGTCTACCTCAAGGATAGAGGTGCCATGAATAATCTCCTGTCTAATACGGACAGTTATAATCTGGGAACAGGCTGCATCGTGAATAATTACATGAACCCCAATATTATCTCGATCCCATTGGAAGGAAGCAATCTGATTCAAGTTGGATTAGTAAAACGAACCGATGTGTTTTTGCCAGAAGAGCTTCTCGTATATATTGATTTTTTAAAATTAGCTTTGGAAAAATCTATGCCTAATAATATTTATAAGTAAGTGTGCAGGTCTTTCTGCAACTAAAGAATAAATCGAAAAGCCCAATTTCTCTATTTTTGAAGTGACCCCAAAAAGTTAGACACGGTTATTTCATCAGGCAGCTTGCTCAAAATGAGTTCGGTATTGTACCGGGCTCATTTTTAACTTCGCCTTCATCCGTTTTGTATTATAGTA
>NZ_WBOS01000030.1 GCF_008923245.1 Cytobacillus depressus | reverse complement strand
GTTTCTTTACCATTAAAATAATGTTCAACAGCTTCATTTATTTCTTCTAAAGTAAATTTAGACATAAAAATACACCCCAATTATTAGATTTTGTGTCTAATAATTGGGGTGCAGTTCATTTCAGAGAAGTTGGGCTTTTTAATATTGCTCGTGTTCATCTCATTAATTTTTAATGTTCTTATTATGTTTATCTCATTTAAGGAGTCTATTATATGAATCAAGGAACAAGATAATAACTTAAAAAAAGACATTACATGAATATATATAAACATTTAAAATCAGGAGGTTGTTAACTTTGTTGACTAATTTTAATATCGAAAAAATATTATTTAAAAACCAATTCTCTGAAAGATATCAGTTTGTATTAGATGTTAAAGGAAATGAATTTAAAGGTCTTTATCATAATGGAGAGATTACATGGTTTAATCCTCAACCTTTAAACTACCTTGAGGAAAAACATTTAGACAAAGTTGAATCTAATGTTCATAAAAAAATGAAAAAACATTTAGTGAATTAAAAATTTCTTCGTATAGATTCAGCGTTTTTCTGATGGTACCCCAGATAGCATAAAATAAGAGCAGTGGTGAACATAAAAAGTACCCTATAGAGGAGACACTTTAAAAAAGTGTTTTCTATAGGGTGCTTTTTTGTATAATTAAATAACACAAGTAGAGACATACAGATCTGATAAAAGAGGGTGATGAGATTCATATTGCGTTAGAATTTGATGTGAATAATAACTTGGTCATGCATCCAAGATGGAATATCAATATTACTATCTTAGGGGACAAACACTTAAAGTTCATAACTAACCTACATCACTCTTTTTCATTTTTTCCTCCTTTTAATAAAAATTAATTCATAAATGTATTTTTAATTCAAATTTGAATCGTTGAAGGAAATAAAAAAGTTACAGTAAAATTCAAAAGTGAATTAACGGAATTTTTAGACCCATAGGAAACTGAATATTCCGTGATTAAATTGTTGGCACGTATTTTGCATTAATGAAAATAGGTTCAAAAAGAAAGGGGATGAAAATATTACAAATTAATTTGAATAAAGTGTTAAGCGGAATTAATAACAGGTGGAGGAAGTTGACTGCAGAAATTTATACAACCCCCTTCATAGATGGGTAAAAATGAGTTAAATGAATGGTCTTAAAAAAACAAAACAATAGAGGAGATTATTATGCGTTGGGTTGTCCTTGTACTTTTATTCTTCGGTGCAGTCATTAACTTTGCGGATAAATCTATCATCGGACTTGCGGCTGTGCCAATCATGAAAGAATTTAATCTAACCTATACGGAGTGGGGGCTCGTCGGAAGCAGTTATTACTGGCTTTATCCGATAACAGGTATTTTTGGAGCAGCATTGGCGGATCGCCACGGAGCAAAAAAGATACTTGGAGTTCTCATGCTGACTTGGACCATTTTGCAATTTGGTGTTATTGCAATTGCTGCATTACCACTTTTGATTGTCTATAGAGTTTTACTGGGTGCTTTTGAAGGACCATATAGTCCGATAGCATACAGTCATGCGGACAAATGGTTCCCTCCTAAATTAAGGGGATTTGCTAATTCCGTCGTGGTTGGCGGTGGCACAGTAGGTGCGATGATTGTTGCGCCAATCCTTGTCTCCTTAATAACGATATTTGGATGGAAAATAGCCTTCGCCCTCCTTGGATTAGCGAGTCTAGTTTGGGCTGTATTGTTCCAATTACTTACAAAGGAAAGTCCGGTTGATGTGTATAAAGAAGTGCGAAAGAAAAAGAAAGAAAAGCTTGAGAAAATAAATTTAAAAGATTTTCTTTTGCTTCTTGCATCACCTACCGCTTTATTTACAACACTTGCTTATTTTTCTGCATATACTCTAGTTGTTTGGTTTCCAGTTTGGCTGCCGATTTATTTAATGGAAGCTGTAAACATGCCTGCTGCACAAATGGGATTCAGCGTGATGGTCATAGGAATTGTTTCCGTCGCTGTTTATACGGGGGTTTCGATGTTATCCGATTATTTATTTAAAAAAAATCAAAACTGGCGCCTATCAAGAGTATACGTTGTCGCCTCATCAATGGTTTTGGGCGCAATACTTTTAGCCTCAGTAATTGTTTTTCAAAATCCAATTTGGGTAGTTACGGCACTGTGTTTTGCAAAGGGCCTTACTTATGCCATTTTGCCAATTGGTCCAACCATTATGATCAATGAAAAACGTGAACGCGGCGGCTTGATGACGAGCATTTTAACATCATCCGGGAATATTGCAGGGATTATTGCACCCGTTTTAACAGGCTTCATTATCAGTGTAGCAGGCGGGAGTAAGCTTTATGGTTATAATCTTTCCATTCTGTTTATAGCTGCTATCGTTTTACTTTTTAGTATTCTATTTGCCATTTTTGTTAAACCGTCTTCATCAAAAGACAAGAATATGATGAATAAAGGATCAACAGATAACTCCGATTTAATATTTTCTGACGCTAAGTAAAAAAATGAGTTTTAAAATAGTACAGTTCTTGCAATGTAAATTAATTGAAAATACTTATAGGAGGAGAAAGAATAATGACTATAACTTTAACAGATGAGATGCAGCAAATGAAGGATATGATTCGTAATTTTGTTGAAAAAGAAGTGGATCCATATGCGCAGCAAATTGAGGAGGAAGATGCGATCCCGCAACACCTGATTGAAAAGGCCAAGGAGCTTGGACTATTTGGGATGAGCATCCCTGAACAATATGGTGGAATTGGTTTAAATACAGTGGAAAAGGCAGCGATTTTAGAACAGTTGGGTAGAACACATAATGGCTTTGTTTCGCTGATAAGTGCCCATACAGGAATCGGAAGCACCGGTATTGTAAAGCTAGCATCCGATTATTTAAAAAATAAATACTTGCCAGATATGGCATCAGGCAAGAAAATTGGTGCCTTTGCATTATCAGAACCGGGAGCAGGATCGGATGCGACCAATTTGGCAACAAGAGCGGAGAAAAAAGGCGATTATTGGGTGATGAACGGAACAAAACACTTTATTACAAATGGGCCGGTAGCGAATGTTTATACGGTATTTGCCTTGACGGATAAGAATAAGGGTGCAAAAGGTGGAATTACTGCCTTTTTAGTAGAAAGAGATTTTCCGGGATTAATTGTCGGCAAAAAGGACAAGAAAATGGGATTAAGAGGTTCGTATACATCCCAAATTATTTTTGAGGATTGCATCATTCCTGAGGAAAATGTAATTGGTGAAGTGGGCATGGGTTATATGTCAGCGCTTAAAATTTTAGGTGAAGGTCGGGTAGGGTTGGCAGCGAGGGCGGTTGGCTCATGTGATAAATTGATTGAATTGTCTGCCAGATATGCGAAAGAGCGTATTCAATTTGGCAAAGCAATTGCGGATAACCAGGCTATTCAATGGATGCTTGCGGATATGGCAACGGAAACAGAAGCTGCGAGAACGTTAACCATGATGGCGGCTCAAAAGATTGATGAAGGCAAAAAGGCGATAAAGGAAGCTTCTATGGCTAAACTATTTGCTTCGGAGGTGTTTAATCGGGTAGCCGATAAGGCTGTACAAATCCATGGCGGTATGGGCTATGTGGCAGAATATCCGGTTGAACGCTTTTATCGGGATGCTAGGATTACGAAGATTTATGAAGGAACAAGTGAAGTTCAACGATTAATTATTGCTAGGAATGTATTAGCAGAATGTTAGAGGAATTACTAATCAGAAAGAGTTATGAAAAGATTACGCGTTATAAAGTGTCAAAGGATTTTGAGATAAGAAATCACTTCCAAGAAATACTGTTGGAAAAAAAAGGAACTTTTAAAAGTGGAACTTGAGAGGGGAGAAAAGTCTAGTGCAAATTCATAACATTAATAAAGTAGCTGTTATTGGTTCGGGGACGATGGGATCACAAATTGCCATGGTATGCGCTTTAGCCGGTTACTCTGTAGTCCTGTATGATATTGAAAACAATAATCTCATAAAGGCTAAGGAATCGCTGCAAGGGCATATGAATCGTAGAGTGCAGAAGGGTAGATTGGGTGAAAAGGAAGTTAACGAGGGCTTTAGTAAAATAAATTTCACTACAAATTTTGAAGAGTTAAAGGACGTTGATTTTGTAATCGAAGCCATTGTGGAAAAGCTTGAGGTAAAACGTGAATTGTTTAAAAGATTAGATGAAATCACACCAAAGCATACAATATTAGCAACGAATAGCTCGACAATCGTTAGTTCAAAGATAGCTGATGTAACAAATCGTCCCGAAAAGGTTTGTAACGTACACTTTTTCAATCCCGCTCTTATTATGGAATTAGTTGAAGTAGTGAGTGGTCCGCATACGTCAGAGGAAACAGCTCAAATAGCAGTAGAATTTGTAAAGGACATACAAAAAGTTCCGGTATTATTGAAAAAAGAAATATCCGGGTTTATTGCAAATCGAATTTTAGGAAAGTTAATGGATGAGGCTGTGTTTTTACTAGAAAACGGCTACGCTGATCACGAAGAAATTGATCTTGTTTGTATGAAAGCACTGAAACACCCAATCGGTCCTTTTGCATTAATGGATTTAACCGGTATTGATGTAAACTACCTTGTTCGCATGCAAAGATATGAGGAAAGTGGGAATGAGGCGGATATGCCAGCTAAAATCGTTCAAGAAAAAGTCCGTAAAGGAGAACTTGGCCGAAAAACAGGCAAGGGATTTTATATCTATGATCAATCAAATGCCAAAGTATAAGCTCGTTTAAAATAATTGAACGATCACTTCTATAGAGCCGGAAAGTTCCCCTAATAAAAGACGAATGACTTATCATAGGTGGCAGCCAGAAATCTATACAAAAAAGAGTGGATGGAGAAATGAATCTGCTTGTGATCGGGAGCTTAAAATGGATGCAAATAAAGCGAATGGAAATGAAGGCGCGATTGCTCATGGTCATCCATTAGGTGCCACTGGGGCGATTCTTTTTACCAGCCTTTTTATGAACTTAAGAGGTCTGGCGGAAGGCATGCTCTTATAACAGCTTGTATTGGCGGCGGCCAGGGAATAGCTGCAATTATAGAAAAAGAGGAATAACGGAGAAAGATATCCAATATCAAGGCAATTAGAATAGGAGAGGGGTTACATGCCTGTTACAGTGGAAGACGTTCGAAAAAGTTTTGAGAGTAATTCTTTCGTTTCACATGTAGGGTTCGAAATCGTTCATTTTGAAGAAAATAATGTAGTTTTAAAGTTAAATATCAAAGAGTATTTACTTAATGCAAATGGAAGTCTGCATGGGGGTGTTCATGCAACCATGATTGATACTATTCTTGGAATGGTTATTCGTTCCGTGACAAAAACAAAGATTACGACAACAAGCCTAACCATCCATTACTTATCTAGCCTATCAGATGGAGAAATATTTGCTGAAGCAAAAATCCTTAAGCAAGGCTACAAAAATGTCTTTGCCGAGGGGGAAATAAAGGATTTGAATGGAAATATAATTGCAAAAGGAATCGGAACATTTAAGCTTATCCGCGATGAATAATAATAGGAAATTACTGTGCCTGTGGAGGCTGTCTATTTAAAGCGCCATTCAAAGTGAAGACCTTGAATTAAGGGAGGAAAAAAGGAATGAAAGAACTGATGGTTGAAACACAGAATGGTGTAAGAACATTAACCTTAAACCGTCCTGAGAGGCTTAATGCGATTACTCCTTCTCTTCATTTGCAATTAGAACAGGCACTATCAGAAGCAGCCGTAGATGATGATGTTCGTGTGGTGGTGATAACTGGAGCAGGACGAGGCTTTTGCGCGGGCCTAGATTTGCTTGAACGAAAAAACCAAGAGACCTCTTCGATTTCTCGATCCGAGCGTTTAGATGAATTGAGGTGGGTTGGCCGTCAAGCATTGGGAATTGTTCATTGTGATAAACCGGTGATTGCCGCAATTAATGGAATCGCTGCCGGAGCGGGGTTCGCACTGTCATTAGCGTGCGATATACGGTTCATGTCTAAGAGTGCGCGTGTCACCACTGGATATATTCGTCGAGCATTGAGCCCTGATGGTGGAATGAGTTATTTTCTGCCTAAACTTGTAGGACAGGCAAAAGCATCCGAGTTGATTTTTACAGGCCGTGATATAAATTCTGATGAAGCAGAACGAATTGGACTCGTAAATGGTGTGTTTCCTAGCGATGAATTTTATGAGCAGGTCATGATATTTGCACGAAATCTGGCAGAAGGTCCTCCGATTGCATTAACTCTATCGAAACGATTGTTAACAGAAAGTACGTATCCTGATTTGAGAACCATATTAAAACAAGAGATAACAGCTATTCAATCTTGTTTTAATACGAAAGATGGTATAGAAGGAATTCATGCATTTGCAGAAAAACGTAAGCCTGTTTTTATCGGAGAATAGGGTAAAAACAAAAAATAAATGTGTCCTGAACAAACTCATTTATTTCGAGATTCGAAAGTCTCCTATTAAATAATTAAATAAGGAGTGAGAAAAGTGAACAGACCTTGGTATAAATTTTATCCGAAGAAGACGCCTTATGAAGTTGAGTTTCCATTATTGTCATTATACGATTTATTGGAACGTTCGGCTCAAAATTATCCTAACCGTAAAGCGGTGATTGACGGAGATCTGGAACTAACTTACTCCGAACTGAAAAAGGCATCTGATCGTTTAGCGGCGTCTTTATACCTTAGAGGAGTAGGAAAGGGTGAGCGAATAGCCCTTATGCTGCCCAATTGTGTAGAATATATTATTTCTTATTATGCAATCCTTCGTTTAGGCGGGGCTGTTGTTCAAGTTAATCCAGTATACCAGTCATCCGAATTAGAATATATTTTACAAGATTCTGAAGCCACATGGATGATTGGCCACGATCACCAAATAGAAAAGATAGAAAAAAGTGGATTTGCCGATAAGCTTACTTTTGTTTCAGCTAACAGGAAAAATGTGAGTAAAGAAAACATTTATTCCTGGATCGCAGAAAAGAATCATGAACCTCCAACAATCGATATTAACCCTAAAGAAGATCTTGCAGTCCTGCAATATACTGGAGGAACAACAGGAAGATCAAAGGGGGTTATGCTCACTCATTTTAACTTAGTCTCAAATGTCGTTCAAGATTTTACATTCACAGTTAATGCTCTTAACCTTCAAACACCAGGTGAACGGATGCTTGGATTGACACCTTTATTTCATGTATTTGGAAACGCTCGTTTGAATAGTGCTGTCTTTGCAGCCTCCACATATATTACGATAGAAAAATTTGAAATAAATAAGGTTGTAGATTTGATTCGGAAACACCGGCCAACCATTTTTCCGGGTGTTCCGACTATGTATATCGCATTATTAAATCATCCTGATTTAACAGCGAAAGACTTAAAATGCTTTAAATACTGCAGTTGTGGCTCAGCACCTCTTCCTATAGAAGTTATTTATAAATTTGAACAGAACTTCGGTATACAAATTTCCGAAGGTTTCGGAATGTCCGAAACCGCACCTACAACTCATCGGAATCCAGTGGTTGGTCAGAGGAAGCCTGGAAGTATTGGGATTCCATATCCCAATACTGATGCCAAAATTGTTGATTTGGAAGGTGGGTCAGAAGAATTACCACCAGGTCATACTGGAGAATTAATCATTAAAGGACCGCAAGTGATGAAAGGGTATTGGAACAACCAGGAAGAAACCAACGCTGCTTTAAGGGACGGATGGCTTTATACCGGTGACATTGCCACAATGGATGAAGAGGGGTATTTCTTTATTGTAGGCAGAAAGAAAGATTTGATTATTGCCAGTGGTTTTAATATTTATCCAATTGAAATAGAAAATGTTATTTATCAGCATCCAGCGGTGGCAGAGGTTTGTGTTTTTGGAATCCCTGATCCTTATCGTGGTGAAACTGTTAAAGCGACCATTGTTCTAAAAAAAGGGATGTATGTAACAGAAGAACATATAATAGAATGGTGCAATGAACGGTTTGCAAAATATAAAGTCCCGCGTTTGATTGAGTTCAGGGAACAACTGCCGAAAACAATGGTTGGGAAGATTCTTCGGCGAAAATTGCAGGAAGAAGAAGTAGAAAAGCTTAAAGTAATAGGAAATACAGGAAAATAAAGTGATAGAAACTCAACTTATATAGGGACAATTTTAAAGTTGATTAACTGAAAATTTCTAATGCACCTTTGTATATTGCTGTTGTTATTACGTTATCATCTCATCAAATTTTAATGTTCTTATAATGTTTGTCTCATTTAAGGAGTCTATCATATGAATCAAGGAACAAGATAATAACTTAAAAAAAGACATTACATGATATATATAAACATTAAAAATTGGGAGGTTGTTTACTTTGTTGACTAATTTTACTATCGAAAAAACATTATTTAAAAACCAATTCTCTGAAAGATATCAGTTTGTATTAGATGTTAAAGGAAATGAATTTAAAGGTCTTTATCATAATGGAGAGATTACATGGTTTAATCCTCAACCTTTAAACTACCTTGAGGAAAAACATTTAGACAAAGTTGAATCTAATGTTCTTAAAAAAATGAAAAAACATTTAGTGCATTAAAAACTACTTCGTATAGATTCATGCGTTTTTCTGATGGTACCCTAGATAACATAAAATAAGAGCAGTGGCGAAAAACCCACTGCTCTATTTACTATTTCAAATTGCTGCTCTGTTTTGATAATCTAATAAATTTAGTTTCACTAACAAAGGTAGAGCTTAAAAGGAGCGCGCCACCTAGCATTTGAATAATTGTCATTTGTTCTTTTAAGATTACACCTGAAATCACGATAGCTACAAATGGATCTACATAGCTTAGCATAGCAATACTCTGCCCCTTTAACTTTTGCATCCCTGAGAAAAATAACCAAAATCCAATACCAGTGTTAACTATTCCTAACAGGATTATAAAGGGGATGGAGGATCTTGATACGTCCAAGATACCGAATCCCTCCGTAATAAGAACATATGGCAATAGAAGTAAAGCAGTTACTCCGAGTTGGATGATTGTAATCTCTAACTTGGCCATGTTTTGAATAAATTTATTTAGTAACATTAATGCAGCGTAAAATGCAGCCGCAATTAATCCAAAAAAGATCCCCAATAGATCACTTTTTCCGGATGCACTTAGGCCATTTCCAACAATCAATAACATTCCTAAAATCGCTACACCAATACAAACAATCTTTTTGATAGGTAATTGTTCTTTAAGGATCATTGGTGAGAGAATCATGACAAACACAGGTGCAAAGTAATATCCTAATGTTGCGTTCGTGACTGTTGTATAATCGTAGGATTGATACAGAAAAATCCAATTCCCTCCTAAGGCAATACCCGAAAGAAATAAGATGGAAGCATTAGCACTCACTAATTTCCAAGGAATGGACTTTTTCATCACAAAAAATACGAACATTAAAAATAGACATCCGATTGAACTACTTAGTAAAGCTGTCTCACTCGAAGATAAGTCAATGTATCTTACAATTAAACCAATAGTACCGAAAATAATCATTGATAATATAAACTGAATGTTAGATTTCATCGTCTACTCCTTCGAATCTGCGAAACAGCTTATATTTCGCAGATTCTTAATCTGTTGTAAATATAAGCGTGTTTAAAGGAGTAACTGGTGGTGGTGATGTTGAAACAGGCTTTCTAACGTATGGATTTAAAGATGATAATGGCATAATAAGCCTCCTATTTATGTTAATGATTTATTTTAATTATACATTACAATATTACTTTTTGAATTGGATATTTTGGTAAATAGTAATAACCATTATCTATCACGTTTTTCAAGAATCGAGCCCTATCTTTGAACAAGGTTAAGCGCTCATTTTTATTTAAGGGCCATTTAACGGTATAGTGCAGGAAATTTCAGAAGGGCGTCGAAATAGAAAATTTATAATTAGAAGGAGTGTGATTGGTATGTCTCACGTTAAAGATGTTTTGACAGATCAATTGTTAGCAAATGCGAACGACCTTAGCTGGTACGTTCCGTTTTCGGAATCAGTTGCAAACTTATCAGAGGAAGAAGCGTTTTGGAAACCTAATGATGAAAGCAACAGTATTGCAGAAATTGTACAACATCTTCTTTACTGGAATGAAACTTGGCAAAAGAGATACAAAAAATCTCATGTGAATGCTGTTGCGCCCATAAGTGACAATAATGAAAGCTTTATTATTACAGAAAATAAAACGTTTGCTGACTTAAAAAAGTGCCTCTTAGCAGTCCTGCTTCAATGGCAAGACCTACTTACTGAAGAACAGGTAGAAGATGATGTGAATGGTTTCCCTGAGACCGCAAAGTGGTGGGCAGTTCTAGGAAATTTGTCCACGCATAACGCCTACCACATTGGACAAATCGTTTACATTCGGAAACTACAAAAAAGCTGGAAAACTAATATTAAAGTGGATTAAATAAAGCAACTTACATTTCTTTGTTCCGCAATAGGGCGCCATCCTTAGAGGCAATGAATGCTTTTTTGAATAACAAGAGCCCTAAATGCAATAAAAGTAAAAATAGGCTTGGATGTCCTCCAAGCCTTATTAATTTAGCTGATATTTTTTGTATTTAAAGATACATTTGTTGATGATTTTTTATGCAACCATTCATAAATAATTGGAATGATAATAAAGCTGTTAATGGTTGATGTTACCATACCGCCAATTACGACAATACCGAGTGTTTGCGAAATAACTGTATCCGCATTATGCGAGAATGCAAGTGGTAATAACGTAAGGACTGTTGCAGCTGCTGTCATTAATATTGGTCTAATCCTTGAAAGGCTACCATTTAATACAGCCTCATTAACAGGCATTCCTTCTTTTCGGTTTCTTTCTATTTTATCAATTAAAACAATACCGTTTGTAACCACGATACCTGTAAGCATTAGAACACCAATTAAAGCTGCAAGATTCTATTCTCCGTGGAAAAGAATTAATGATATTACTACACCACTTAAAGCAAGTGGAATGCTTAATAGTACAGCTAATGGTGCTCTCCATCCTTTAAAGATTGAAGAAGTGATGAGTAACGTTAAAAGGATAGAAAATGCAACTGCAACAGACATATCGAAAATCATTTGTTTTACTTGTTCTGAAATTCCTCCCAATGAATATGTTACATCTTTAGGAAGTTTGATGCTGCTTAGAGCTGTCTCTGCTTGGCTAGACACTTTGCTAATATCATTTGATGTAATCTGGACTGTAACAAGAGAGAATGGCTGACCATCTCGTTCACTAATGGTAGAAGCAGAAGTATCTTTTGAAATTTTAGCAATTTGGTCAAAACGGATCGTTTCACCATTATTACCTTTTAATGTTTCACCGGCAAGAGAAGCAAGAACATCATCGGCAGTTGCGTTTAACGTAATGCTTGAGTATGCTCCTGTTGCTATTTGATCTAAATATTGGTCCACAGGAAGTGCTTTATGGTCCACTATAATCGTTGCATCTTTGGATGAGGACATGTAACGATTAATCACTGTTAGAATGTCTGAAACTTGTACACCTTTGTCTTGAATCGCTTTTTGGTCAAAGCAGATATACCTCCCATAAGCCAAGATAATAACAACACACACAATCATAAGAATAGCTCTTTGCATGGTTGCCTCTACGAGTCTTTTCATTGCTGTTCCTCCCCCAAGTTTATATAAACTTAACCCAAATAACTTTATCGTTTTTTGTTGTGAAATAAAGAGTGTTACCTCAATCAAATTGGGCAACTTAATGATAAAAAATAAACCTTTATATTCCTCTAATAAAACATTAAGATTTCATTAAAATGCAAAATGTCGTTGAAAGAATAACGAAAGATAATATAGAAGATGCTAATTAAATGGGTGAAATCGATAACGTCGGGAGGAACAAGTTTTAGAGTGAAAAAATTATAATTTAGATTCCATGCGAAATAGCTAGTGACCTATTCCAAAGGGAATAGCTTTTTTGTTTTTATCCATAAACCTATTTTTTCTATTAATTCATAATTAAGAATTCATTAACATGGAAAATGTTATTCATTTATCGTGATAGATTGTATTTAAATAGAACCAAATTGAAGGTTATTTTCCATCAGTAGTAGTTTTTTTGATAAAAATGGAGGCATTTATATGTCATATTTAATAAGTTTATTTGAACAACACAGTTATCTGATTTTATTCTTAGGTATTTTTCTTGAACTCATGGCACTTCCCATTTCTGGTGAATTGTTAATGAGTTACGCTGGTTATTTTGTCTATCAGGGGAAAATGAATTACATTTTAGCGCTCCTAACAGTTTTTGTATCAGGGGGTGCCGGAATTACAGTAACGTACTGGATTGGGAAGGCAGGTGGTTATAAATTAATTGAAAAATACGGGAAATATATCCATCTTGGACCTGAAAGATATAAAAAAGTCTCTGCTTGGTTTGAAAGGTCAGGCAGTAAATTATTAGTTTTT
Source organism: Cytobacillus depressus (assembly GCF_008923245.1). GTDB lineage: Bacteria > Bacillota > Bacilli > Bacillales > Cytobacillaceae > Cytobacillus > Cytobacillus depressus. Next base: position 19,494 of record NZ_WBOS01000030.1, on the reverse strand, counting down.
GCTTATTTTATTCCAGGGATTAGGCATTTTACTGGTTATATATCCGGAATTTCAAGAATGCCTTTTCGAAAATTTATCATTCCTGCTTATACAGGTGCATTTTTATGGGGATTATGTTTTATCTCTCTGGGAAAAGTGTTGGGACCTAAGTGGAAGGCTTTTCATGAAGCAGCAAGTAAATATTTCGTTGTTTTCATTATTGTTCTTGCAGTTTTGTTAGCAGTTTTTTTTGCGTACCGATTTTATAAAATTCAAATTAAAAACTTTATTATTCTCCTGTTAAAACGGCTGACTGAACGATTAAAAACAATAAGAGCAACAGAAATATTTCTTATTTTCCTTACTTTAGTTTTAATCGGAATGGTTAGCTTAATGCTTGGGCTTGCAGAAGACTATTTATATGATGAGTTTAGGCAGTTCAACGATATTGCTGAATATATGGTCGGAACCATCGTATTTACGAGCTGGATGAGAGGGTTTGTTGTATTCCAATCCCCAATTGCACTGAGTTCCATTTTAGCAATAACCATGATCCGTATTTGGAGTAAGGGACAGAATAGGTTACTGGAGTTTCTTTTACTTGGAGTTTCAATAATAGGAGCAAAACCTTTTCATGATTTAATCAGTAAGACATTTTCTTACCTTCAATCATTCGGTTTCTTTGGGAAATTTCACTCAGCAAATTTTCCTGATATGAATGCCTTTGTTATGTTCATTATTTACGGGACATGTTTATTTTTACTTGTTCGTCATTCAAAAAAAAGTTATACGCCAATATATACTTCTATATTGGTACTGATAATATTAACTGGTATAGCCGTTGTAAACATAGCATCGACTAATACACTTCCAAGTGATATTGTGGGCGGATATGTATATGGCGGTGTTTGGATATTCTTTAACTTTTTGTTGTTTGAAATGTTTAGAATTGCAATGGAAAAGTATTAAGGGAGGAGGAGTGAGGAGTGAAAACACATATTCTTGTAGTGGAGGATGAGACTCAAATTGCTCGTGTTTTAAAGATAGAGCTTGAATATGAAGGTTATCAAGTGACAGTTGAGCATGAGGGTAAAAAGGGATTAGAAAGTGAATAAGACATTTGTATTTTATGCATTCAAAAAGATTATATAAACCAGAAAATGGCTCGCCAAAACTGATGTCAGTTAGCAAGCCATTTTTATTGTCATTTATATGATATGCACTTCAAAACGGAACCCTTTACTACAAAAGTAAGGGGCTTTTAACTGTTCATATTTAAGTTCCGGCTGCCATTTCGGTGCCACTCGGAAGACAGAAACAAGCATTTATCATAAAGTTGTTACTGGAGATACGGTTAGCCAATTAGCAATAATCTATAAAAGTACAATTCAGCTGTGGCTTTGAAATAGAATCACGATGTTTGTAAAAAAGATGCGATGTTTAAAATAAAGTCGCGACGTTTATAAAAATGTTGCGATACTTTTTCTCTTAGATAATTTTTGTCTAAGGGTATTGAAGGGGAATACTTCAAGAAGGTTAAGTGGTAGCTTATAGAGAAATTATACTTTTGTATAGTAATAACAACTCAAACTTCGCAGACTGAAATCGGCAAATAAGCCTTGATATAATTGGGAAGGCTGGCGATCCATTGCTGAATTTGACTTTTGATTAGTTTTTGGATTTTCTTGTTTGTCTTTTTTAGGGTATCTTCAAGAAGCTCGTTTAATTGCTGTAAAGCGACAGCCCAATCAAGTTCAGATACTTCATCACGAAGTTCATTATTCTTCACCAGACTAATTTTCAATAGATTTATGAAACTTTCTAACTATTTTGCAATTATAATCAAACCGTTTACAGCCTCTCTTCGTTTCCTTTAATAGTACCGGTAAAAATCATGTATGAAATGGAGGAAGTTCATGAAGAAGACTGTGTTCCTATCAGCTCTACTGCTCTTTGTCATTACGGCTGCCGGATTGTCAGCCTATGCAAAAATGGACCGTAAGCCAGCGTCCCAAGCGACACCAAATTACAGCCAAAGTGATCATGTCATCCGGGTGTACGGGCCGGGCGGACCACTCTGACCGATCAAGGAAGCTGCTGAACATTTTTCAGCTGAAACGGGAATCAAGGTGGAAGTAACAGCCGGACCAGAGGGCAATTGGATCGGCCAGGCAAAGCAAGATGCAGATATTATTTTCGGTGGCTCCGAGTATATGCTGCAGGACTTCATCTTTAACCACCCCGAAATGATCGACACTAAATCACGTATGGAGCTTTACCCGCGTGCTGCAGGAATATTGGTGAGGAAAGGAAATCCTAAGAAGATTGAAAGTCTGGAGGATTTAACTAAAAAGGGAGTAAAAATAATCGATGTGAATGGGGCTGGCCAGCTTGGCCTGTGGGAAGACCTGGCAGGCAGAAAAGGGCTAATTGAAGGCATTTCCCAAAATATTAACCTTTCTGTAAAGTCGAGTGCCGAAGCCATTGAACGATGGAAATCGAATCCCAGCCTGGACGCCTGGATTACCTATGAATCGTGGCATTACCGGCTCCAGGATGTGACCGACCTGATCGAACTGCCCGAAGAAGAAAAGCTCTATCGTGGAACACCGATTGTCCTGACGAAAATCACCGATCAGAAAAAAGAGGCACAGCAATTTATTGATTATTTAAGAACGGAAGAATCTCACCAAATCTTTCAAAAATGGGGCTGGAAGTAAGGAAGAGCCTTAAATCTAAAAAATTGGGAGGAACATACATGAAAAAAGGAATTTTCACTTTCGCAATACTTTCGATTATTTTTGCTTTGGCCGCCTGCGGAAAAAGCACTGAGGAAAAAACAGAGGCGGATCAACCTGATCAAGCCCAAACGGAACAACCCCCGGCTGATAGCCTCCAGCTTTTAGAGAATGAGAAAGCTGGAGAATACCTGGCGGATTCACAGGGAAGAGCCCTGTATTACTTTAAAAAAGACGACGCAGGAAAAAGCAATTGCAGCGGAGACTGCCTGGCAAACTGGCCGGCATTTACTCAGGAGGATTTCGCCGTCCCAGAAAGTTTTGATAAAAAGGATTTCGATACGATCACAAGAGAAGACAACGGGGATAAGCAGGTCACGTACAAAGGCTTTCCTCTCTATTATTTTGCAAAAGACCAGCAAGAAGGGGATGTAAACGGACAAGGAGTAAAAGGTGTATGGTTTGTCGTAAACAGCGCAACAGAATTTGAATAAGCCTGCCCAGGGAACGATCAGTCGTGGTCGTTCCCATCCTTACTTTTAAAATAGTATAATGGGGCAATACATTTTTATCCAATAGCAGGGAGTGCCACATGAAAGAAAAACATGATGCGGAATTAATGAGATTGGTAAACGAAAAACACGGTCACGCATTAGAGGAGCTTTATGATCGATATATAAAGCTTGTTTACGGCTTCGTTATGAAGTTTTGCAATGGAAATGAGGATAAGACGAAAGAGATTATTCAGTTGGTCTTTTTGAGGCTATGGACAACAAACAGCCATTATGATCCCTCTCAAGGCAGCTTTGTAAATTGGCTCCTCACGATTACCCGCAATATTTGCATTGACTACCTCCGCAAAGAGAAGAGGCAAACGCAACACCATCAAGAGGAACATGAAGAGATCGCTGACCCTGCCAATGCAATCGAGCAACGAGTAAATACGAATGATATTGCGAAAGCGAAAAACAAGTTGCCGACGGCGCATAGAAAATTAATCGATTTGCTTTATTGGAAAGGGTATTCTCTTTCAGAGATTGCCAAGCTGGAACAAGAGCCGGTCGGCACGATTAAAAGCAGGCTTCATCAGGCTCTTAAAGGATTGAGAAAGCATCTAGAACTGGAGGATATAAAATGAGAAGGGATTGTGATCATTTAATTCCATATATAGCAAATGAGCTCAAGGAGAGCGAACGTATGGCCTTTGTTGAACATTTAAAGAATTGTACGGAGTGTAAGAAAGAATATCAGGAATTGTCTCAGGCCTGGCATGCTTTGCCGTTTGATTATACCGAAATCGAGGTGCCTGAATCGCTAAAAGGCGAGGTGCTGGGGTTTGTTTTTGATCACAAGAGGAAAAGCGATACAGAAACATTTATGGCTAAGATGAGCAAGCTTGCCATGATGCTCAAAAGCCAGTTCACTCCAGTTTCAACCAGTATTGTGGCCGTCTTGTTGCTAGTGATTATTGGCCTTGGAATAGCAAATGTACAGGAAAAAAATCTCCATGCCGAAAATATCCCCATTGAAATTTTTACGGCCATTCCCTTAAAAGCAGCCAATCAAAGCCACACGGGAACAAACGGCATCGCCTATATTGTCCAGCAGGGATCAGAGAAAAATTTGGTGGTGCAGGTTCACGAATTGCCCGGCGTCGAAGGTACACAGGTTTACCAGGTTTGGCTGCTGAAAAACGGCACGAGGGAAAATGGAGGCATATTCAAGCCGGACGAAAACGGATCCGGAATACTGACCTACCAGCTCGCAGAAGGGCAGACTTTTGATCAAATCGGCATCACTGTCGAACCGGACGCCAACAGCAGCCAGCCAAAGGGAGAAAAAATAGCCGGGTCATAGATGGTAAACAGAGAAGGACAGATACATTTTATATATCTGGCTAACCTTATATTGGGCGCTAATGTTCAAGAAACTTACCCAAAAATGATCAAACTTTATTCTAAAGCTACATCAGCAAATTAAGGATTGGAACAAATTAGACAGCAAATGCACCATTTATGCCGGAACTACTATCCGAGTAAAATAAAATATCCGGGTAATACCCGGATGTTTTTTTACTGGTCCGTATCAGCAGCAAGTACAACTAGATAAATAATAAAATAAAGTAATATTACAAACAGTCTACCAAGAAAAACATATCTCATGCTTTCATTCATATCACCGGACTCCATGGGTAAATAACAAATGGATGTGACAATTCCTAAAATAATTGACATTCCAATAAAAACAATTCCTCCGACAATGCCTCGAGGTTTCCCTATGTGTTTCAGTAATAATTGATTATCCTCTACTTTTCATTCCAGTATTTTTTTTCCTTTTCTAATTCTTTTATTACATCAAGATGTAGCTTTCGAGAAGTATGGTAATTAATCCTTTCAGCAGCGCGTTTTTGCTCTTTTTCTTTTTCCAATTCCTCTTCAGTTTTCTTAGGAGTGGAAAAAGGGAGGTTTAAGTCTGATAGTTTTATATTACTTAATACATCTTTTACTTTTGAGTCCATCTTATGAGCGCCTTCAAAAAATTTCTCTCTTCTTTTGACGATATCCTCATAAATAGGTTTCAATTCTTCTTCTGTTCGTTTACCAATATTAATGAATTCATCTTCTACTAACTCGCTAAGTGGGGTTGTATGGAAGTCATTGTTTCAAAAAGCTTTTTGGCTAAACCACTTAAGATCTATTTCATTCAGCTCTTTATTTTGTTCATCAATTTTTTCATTTATTCTTTTAATCTCTTGCTGATATTCACTGATTTTCCCTTGTCCGGCGCTAATCGTAATAATTGCTGTTAAAAGTACATTGGGGTCTCCCAGGTTAATTCCCTCCGTTCGATGAAAAACTAACATTATTTTACCATTTTTTTAGAGTAGTTAGGGAAGAAATTGTTTGTTTTAGCTCAAGAAATTTAGGCGGCCTTTCTTATTAAAGTAACTGGCAGGATAGTTCAGGAAGGATTTGCACTTATCATCATAGAAATATTATTTGAAACTAAATAATAAATCTAAACTTAGAATAGGGGATTAAAATGGAGTTTATTGCTAAGAATGCGAAAATAATTTGTATTATTGCAGTTTTACTTTTGTTAATCAAAACTCTTATACCAATTGAACAAGAGTATAATATTGTATTTAGTATCCTTTTCGTTTTGATAGTTCTTCCTGTCATTATCATTGAATTTTATGTCAACAAAAAGAAGAAAAAGGACATCTAAGTCTTTTATCATAAACTATAGAAAACACATTACCAAATCCTTATTAATCGTTTTTCTGAGAGATCTGGTTGCAAAGATGATGGAGATTTATTTTTCAAACGGGTGCTTTAGTTGAACAGCGGGGCTTGGGGAGCCTTTTTCTTATTCCACTAACGTGCAGGATAGCTGAATAATTGTTTTAATTTTAAGGAAGGGGGAGTTAGATTATTGTATGTAAATCTATTTGCTTCGGTTATGGTCGCACTTATATTATATTTTTTAATTGAAAAGAAGTTGAAGGATAAAGAACGCTTCTTAGGATATTTTAGTATAGCTATCTTGCTCTTTGTATTATCAACATAATGTTATAAAAGGCGATAGTTCCCATTATTTTAAAAGTTAAGGTCGGTGGAAGTTATATGCAAAAATATATTAGTGTTTTTTTCTTAGTTATATTCGTAAGTGTAATCCTATTTTTTATATTTGCTCCTGTGTATATGAATGGGGGGAATCCCGCAGAGGAAGCAGTTCATGCAGTAGGAACAATAATTATCGTTTTAATTTCATTTTTAATTGCTCAAATTTACTATCTGATAGATTTAATTAAGAAGAAAATGTGATTTATTTTTTTTTACTAACGGGTGCTTTAGTGAAAGATGGAATAAGTGATTTTATGATTGATATTATATTCTAGTTATTCTATTAAAGGGCGCTTTTCTGTAACAAGGTTCGGCGTTTATTTGCATTATAGGGCCATTTTGTGAAAAGGTTGCGGTAAAACAAACAAAGGAGTTGGAGAAATTTGAAGCGAATATTATTACTAATTTTAATGGTTTGCGGCATTCTAACTGGATGCGGTGGAAATAAAGTAACCATTTCAGAAATTAATTTAGAAAACGTAAATGATAATGTGAAAAGTTTTATTGAGAATGTAGAAAATGATAAAAAAGGTATAGAAACTGGTATTTATATATACAACGATTCTAAAAATCAACGCTATCTGTATCTTAATCAAGATTTTTTGGATGATGGAAGAGGTTTTGGAGATATAGATATCAAAACGGACGAAAATTCGATTAACATTTTCCTGAACGATATTTCTATTTCTGGGAGGGGAGCAGGCACATATAAGTTATACAAAATCAATTTCAAAGGGGACTATGAGTACCTGAAAGTTTTTAAGAATGGTGAGGAAACCCATTTTGGAGGGATTGGAGTTTAATAGAGTTAGTGCAGCAATCGGGCGCATTACTAAAATAAGGAAAGCGTCTTTCTTCATGAAAAGGGCCAGATTGTGGCATAACTCTTTGTGAAAGTGATGGTAATTTGACATAATTATTTAAAAGGCAGAATAGTGATTTAAGAAGCCCTTAGCTTATGTTCAAAAGAGAGGTTAAAGTTATGGTAGACTTAATTATTCTGAATGGTGGATCGAGTTCCGGGAAATCTACTATCGCAAAGTGTCTCCAGAATTTATTGCCAAGGCCATGGTTAAGGTTTAGTATCGACGATTGAAATGATTAATTTGAAAAACAAATAGTCCATTTGCTTTTTGATCTCCGTAAAAGGGCCAAGATTGTTTAAAATTCCTAGGGAACTGTTTTTAAAGATAAATAAATACCTGTTATTACTTATCAGGGGGAGAGGTTGTAAATGTCTGAAAAAAACCGGACGAATAGTAATTCGGTAATTTCTTTAACTGTTGGCATTCTGTCCTTATTAATACCTTTTATTGGTTTAATCCTGGGTATTGTCGGAATAGCGTTTTCGAGAAAGGCTGTAAAACAAATTGAAAAAACAAATGAGAATGGTAGAGGGTTGGCAACCTTGGGCTTAATTTGCAGTATTGTTGGATTGGTCATTCAGATCTTTATGTTTTTGGGGTTAATCCCCTTCTTCTTACTATCTACCGCTAGTACTTCGTTCGGCTTTTACAGATTTCTCCAAATGTTAAGCAATCGGGCGCTTTTCTGAAATAAGGAAAGCGTCTTTCTTCATGAAAAGGGCCAGATTGTTGAAAAAAACACCTAGATATCTAAGTGAAAGTTTAGGAGAGTTTGTGAAACTTTGTACTTAAAGTAACTGGCAGGTTAATTCAACAATGATGTTTAACTTGTGTTCAACAATCGGGCCAAATAGTGGAATAAGACTTCCAACGAAGTTGGATTCATCTAAAATTTGATACGAGATTGCGAACGAATGTTCTTGATGGGTAGCAATGCTCCATAAGATTCCACCAAAAACTAAGGTGTAACATCTAATGACACGAGGGGGATACAATGTAATGCATTTAACTAGATGGAAATGTCAGGACATTTGTGCTAGACGTGGCGATCGCAAATTTTACGTCACAGCAACCGAGGGGGGATATTTCGATGGGCGAGAAAATGCACGTTGACGAATTAGAAATTGACGAGCGACTCGTGCGTCGTTTGCTTGTCGATCAGTTCCCCCACTGGGCAGAACTGCCCCTGTCGCGGGTCGAGCCAGTTGGAACAGTACACGCCATTTTCCGACTTGGCGACGAATATTCCGTTCGGCTCGCACGGAGGGCAGGACCGACGACACCGGGAGGTCGCGAGCTCACATGGCTTCCAAAACTCGCACCCTTGGTTCCGCTTGAAATCCCTGTGCCTATAGCTCAGGGGCGTCCCAATAATGAATATCCATGGTTTTGGGAGGTACATACGTGGCTTCAGGGCGAGACGGTGCCGATAGAGGCGATTGACGAGGTTCAGGCAGCGCGTGATCTCGCATCGTTCGTCGCAGCGCTGCAACAAGTCGATTCATCGGGAGGGCCGTTAGGACGCGGCATTCCTTTGGCCCAAAGGGATGAGGACTTCCGATACTGGTTGGCACGATTCGATGGCGACCCAGCGGTGTCTGCTGTGTGGGAGTCGGCTCTTGCTGCGCCTCGGTGGAACGGCCCTCCTGTTTGGCATCACGGCGATCTAGATGTACGTAACTGGCTTGTACGAGATAAGCGTATCAGCGGTGTGATTGATTGGGAAACAATGGGCATTGGCGATCCTGCGTGCGATGTGATGGTCGCATGGAAGTTGCATTCGCCTGTGGCACGCGATGCGTTCCGTAAGGCTCTCCCGATGGACGACGCTACATGGGCAAGGGCCCGCGGATGGGTCGTATCACAGGCAGTCGCAATCCTCGCTTACTACACGCCGCAAAACAATCCGATTTTGTACAATGAGGCGAAAGCCTGGCTAGACCTAGTGCTGAGAGACGATTGTTTTAATTGACACGCAACTGGAGGAGTGCCAACCCCCTCCTTGTTCAACACCGAAATGGAAGCTCCTTGAACATATGAGGGGCGTTAGTTTAAGAACAATTCAGTGATTTCGGAATTGAGACATATCTTAGTTATGCCATTAAAGGGCGCGATTGTTGAAGAAGCGTCGTTGTTCTTATTAAACTAATGGGGTGCTTTACTTCAATAACAATATTCAACAATCGGGCGCTTTTCTGAAATAAGGAAAGCGTCTTTCTTCATGAAAAGGGCCAGATTATTGAAGAAGGATAATGGCTATTTTTTACGAATTCTTAATTACAAACAAACTTTATCAAAAGTGGGGAGATAACATAGAAAATAAAACAAATTTCCTTTTGAATAATAAAACGGAAAAATGTATAGTTAACAAGCTTCGCAGAGCCGGTTGTGTTTTCGCAGAAGATGAGACCCGGTTACTTATTTCAGAGGCACTAACTCCAGAGGACCTTATAATGGACTTAGGTCAATGGTTGTATTGAAAAAAGTCCAAACCATGAACGGAAAGTTTGATATCGAAAGTGTTCCAAGTGATGGAATAACCATAATGATTACACTTCCGCTTCATATCAAACTTCTCCTAAAAGGAAAAAGTTTTTTATTGTTTTTACTCGATTCAATTTCATAATTCCTTATTTTAAAGAATTACAGAACTACAGAATTTTTATCTATTCAATTTTTAAATTTATTCTGCTTGTTTATATAAGAAACTGAATAGTGTAAAAAAGTTGTACAACATACGAAAAAAATTGACTAAGTAGAATAAGAATTAGAATACAGGGTTCTTATTTTTTGAAAATGATAAATAACAAGGGGAAAGGGAGTTTTTTATGGATCATTATTCTGTATCAATTGGAGAGCGAACGTCCCGTAAGGTTTTTTGGAGGGTTATTCCGTTTATTTTTTTGTTGTACATTGTGGCGTTTCTTGATCGCGTTAACCTAGGTTATGCGGCGCTTGATATGAACAAAGACCTGGCAATCGCCAGTTCCACCTTCGGATTGGTTTCAGGTATTTTTTTCTTCGGATATTTCCTTTTTGAGGTACCAAGTAATATAGTTTTGCACCGGGTGGGTGCGAGGAAGTGGATTGCCCGCATTATTTTGAGCTGGGGATTGGTCGTCATTTTGACTGCATGGGTACAAAATACCACGCACTTATATATTCTTCGTTTTCTCCTAGGTGTGGCGGAGGCAGGATTTTTTCCGGGAGTGATTTTGTATATTACCTATTGGTTCCGGGCAAAGGATCAAGCCAAGGCAGTAGCGCTATTTATGACAGCGCTTGCGGCTTCCAATATTATCGGGGCTCCGCTGTCCACCTGGATTATGGATAACATTCAGTGGGCCGGCATGCAGGGATGGCGCTGGATGTTTATTCTTGAAGGGATTCCTGCTGTCGTACTTGGAATTGTAACGTATTTTTATTTAACGGATCGCCCTGAAGAAGCAAAGTGGCTTTCTACTGAAGAAAAGACGTGGCTAATTGAAGAAATTAAACGTGAAAATGAAGAAAAGGCTGGCATTAAACGTTACACGACACGTGAGGTGCTCGCTAATCCACGAGTTTGGAGATTATCTTTCATTTATTTTTCGCTTGTAATCGGCTTGTACGGCATTGGCTTCTGGATGCCGACAATCGTTAAGTCACTATCTTCGACGCTGTCAAACACTCAAGTTGGACTTATTACGATGTTGCCCTACATCGCTGGTGGAATCTTTATGATTTGGTGGGCAAAACGCTCAGACCGCACAGGAGAGCGGAAGTGGCATACTGGACTGCCTCCTATATTAGGCGCAATAGGGTTGATTGGTGCTGGGATGACTACCAATCCATATCTTTCTGTTTTTATGATGTGCATAGCGGTTATCGGTATATACAGCTTTTTCGGTCCGTTCTGGGCACTGCCCGCGCTTTTTTTGGCAGAGGCATCGGCTGCTGTGGGGATTGCGCTGATTAACTCGATAGGGAATCTTGGAGGATTTGTTGGTCCATATTTGCTCGGGTATTTAAATGAGGTAACGGGCGAGATGAAATTCGGACTATTCTTCCTAAGCCTTTGTTTAGTCATTACGAGTCTGCTCGTACTTACTACCAGAAAAAATGTATCAATAGGGAAAACAGAATCGCCGATTGATACGAATATTTCTTAGAACTTTCGTGCATAGCTTTTTTATCCAGCATTCTTTAGAAAAATGTAAATTAACCTTAATTCAGCTAAAGGACGCTTTTCTCAAATAAGGAGAGCGTCTTTCTTCATGAAAAGGGCCATATTGCTGAATAAAGTTATGCAAAAATCATAAAGTGTATTGAGTTTTATTAAGGAGGAGGTGGAGTAAATGAGGAAAGTAAATTGGTATTGGTTTTTTATATTTATTGTAATGATGACAATCGTTGGTTTTCTTTTGTTTGACAATATGGCTTCAAAGATTATATTTGGAATTGCTGCAGGTGGCATATTTGGTTGGGGCTTTGCCATTAAAAAATCTAAAAAAAATCAATAGCGATGTTTACTTTGCCTTTTAAAACGTAATTATCTTTCTTATGAAATTTGGGCGCATTTCCAGTGCTGGTATGCTCCCCTTATAGTAGACACGTTTAAAAAAGCGCATTAATCTGTCTACTAGGAGGGGGTATTTTTTTATGGAGAAAAAAGCAGAAACTTATGATATATCATTTAAGAAAAAAGCAGTGGATTTATATCATCAAAAGAAGAATTTTGCAGCTGTTTCCAGAGAATTAAACACTCATCGAAAAAACATACAACGATGGGTTAAACAGTTTAGTGAAGATGGGATGGTTGGTCTTAGAGAAAAACGCGGCAGAAAAAGTGGGTCTAGTAGAGTCTCTTCATCTACCTTTGAAAATAGGCAATAGAAAATAAAGCGATTAGAAGCTGAGAATGAACTGTTAAAAAAGCTTTTAAAGATGTGAAAGGGGGAATGGATCTAAAACCTAGTATTCTATTTCAAATCATTAATGATTTATCAAAACAAGCTCATTCCATACAGCTACTTTGTTATCTAGCTAAGGTATCAAGAAGTGGATACTACAAGTGGGTAAAGCGTAAAGCATTCCCTTCGGAAAAGGAGCTAGAGGATAAGAGACTAAAGCAGAAAATAATGGAGTGCCATCAGAAATATAAGGGAATCTATGGCTATAGAAGAATACAAATGTGGTTAAAGAGGACCTATGATATTCACGTAAATCACAAAAAAGTTCAACGGTTACTAAGTGAGCTAGGTATTAAATTTATTATCAGGAAGAAACGAATTTATTACGATAAGAAAGAACCTTATCTTATTTCGAATAATTATTTAAATAGAGACTTTTACGCTTCTCGCCCTAATGAAAAGTGGGTAACTGATATTACGTATCTCATTTTTAATGGACAGAAACTGTATTTGTCTGCCATCAACGACCTATATAATAATGAAGTTGTTGCCTACCGAATTAGTAGGCGCAATGATTATAAACTAGTCTTGGATACGTTTAAAAAAGCCATAAAAGGAAGGAATGTAAAAGGAACCCTCCTTCATAGTGATCAAGGATACCAATACACGTCCCATAACTATAAACAGCTACTCATAAAATATAAAATGAAAGCTAGTATGTCTAGAAAGGGAAACTGTTGGGATAACGCCAGTATGGAAAGTTTTTTCAGTCATTTAAAAACAGAATGTTTTAACCTTTATACGTTTAAAAGTTCAAAAGAAGTTCGAAGGGCAATTAAAGACTACATTCACTTTTATAACTACGAAAGGTTCCAAAACAAACTAAACAACCTGACTCCTATCGAATATAGAAGCCAGGTTTCTTAACTGCGCTTATTTTTTGTGTCTACTTGACAGGGGTCAGATCACAATTGGAGGTGCTTTTCTTATGGCAATATTACAGTGTAAATTGAGGGTATCCAACAATATTTAACTGTAAATAGGGATTTATAACTTTTGAATCATAAATACATTGGAAATGTAATAATCATCATGACTCCTAATTCAATGCGCCATCATCTCATGGGCAATATCATGTCCATCCATTTCTGATGGATAGTAGGTAGGCCAGTGTAGGACTTCCTTCAATAAAGCTTTACGGTCGTCACCCCAATACAGGTGGTAGTGATCAGCTTCATTCGGATAGATTCTGTGATCACTAAATTGAATATAATCAGGAAGTCCTTTAGCTTCTTCTGCTAATTTAAATATGTATCTTACTCCTCTATTTCCGGCATCATATGTTAATATTTCGTACCCATCATAGAAATACTCACCAGAATATTCATTTCCATTTTTGAAGAACGTTACAGTATCCTCTTGAATCACAATACGGTCAACATCTGTTTGATACCCTTCATTATAATACTCCTTATATTTTTCAGCAGTCATATCACCTTTATGTTTCGCTTTATAAGCAAATACCTCGTTAAGCGTACCATCTTGTAAATATGGATATACAGATTGCCAGTCTCCTTCCCAATCGGAGAGTGGCCGATCCTTCACTTGGCTGTCTTCAAAATAGCCTTTATAAATTCGTTCTGTTTCTTCATCATGTGCATGACTATGATCGTGTTCACTTTCATGTGTGTGACTTTCAGATGTTTGCTCCTGCGTTTCAGAAGAGCCTTCTACAACTGATGAAGATGATGCTGTTACATTAACAGATTCGCTTTCGGATGAACCTGAAGTCTGACACCCTGCTAGTAGTGAACTTATAGCTAATATGCTTACCCCTTTTGCAAATGAAATCTTCATTTATAACACTCCTTTTTTAAATCGTAACTGTTACGATTTAAAATTATACAGACCCCTTTTTTGAACGTCAAGGGAAAATGTACCGATTTATCCGGATTTTATATCATTTTGCAATCGGCCAGATTGTTGAATAACACCTAGATATCTAGGTGAAAGTTTTGGCGAGTTTGTGAAACTTTGTACTTAAAGTAACGGGGCAGTTTGTGTAAGAAGGAGTTCATTTATATTTGTAGAATTATTATCAAGATATGCAAAGGTAAAGGGAGGATAAATATGACGAAAAGAAATATCCGAGTATCCCTAAGAAAAGGAAACATAAATGATGCAGAAGCTGTGTTAGAACTTCAAAAGGAAGTTCTTTCAGAAAGTGAATTTATGATTTCGATAATAGAAGAGTATGAAGAAACATCGAAGCAAATAAGAAACTGGATTGAGAAAATCTTAAAGAATGAAAGAGAAAAGCTAATCGTGGCAGAAAGCAAAGGACAGATTGTCGGTTTGATTGTTTTTCGCTCAAAAAGTACTAAAAGGCTTTCTCACACTGGTTCATTTACGGCAATGGTAAAAATAGAGTACCGTGATCAAGGCATTGGTAAACTGCTGATAAAAGAACTTTTAAACTGGGCGGAATGTAACCCTTTAATAGAGAAAGTTAGTTTAGGTGTTTTATCAACAAATCAACGAGCTATCGAATTGTACAAAAGTATGGGATTTGTTGAAGAAGGACGTAAAATTAAAGAAGTTAAGTTTAGTGATGACTTATATGTAGATGATATACTTATGTATAAACTGGTTTAAACTTTTTTTCGTCCAACTTTTTTATCAAACGGAGTACTCCTATATGTAGTTTTTTTCTTGGGACTAATCAAATGGGTGCGTTAGTTTAATAAGACATGTACTTATGATCTTCAACAATCGGGCGCTTTTCTGTAAAAAAGGAACAGCGCTTATTTTCATTATAGGGTCAGATTGTGGAACAAAACCTTTCAAGAAAATAAGATGTCATTGTTATTGCTTAGAAGAGGTTGTAAAGGTTTGTGCTTAAACTAACGGTGCATTTAGTTAATTAAGAAAATCTGATAAAATAACAACAAATCAAATCTAAAAAGGTGTTGTTTCACTTGGAACAAGTGAGATTGTATAAAATATCTCTGTTATTAATATTGAGTTTTATGATCTTTGGAATATTATTGTGTTTTGGGTTCATTATGGCTTTAATGGCTGCCCCAATTGTGTCTATATTAGGTTTGATATTTTCAATTTTTACGGTAGGATATTCAATATACCTTTGGCTAAAAAGAAGTGAAGGTAAAGGATTTTATTGGGATGATGAAGGCGTTTTAATCGACTTAAAAGGTAATAAGGTGTTATGGAATGAGATAGAAAATATTAAATATTACAATGTAAGAGGTATGAAATCCACAGTGATTTATCCACACTATACAAATCACGAAAAAATTAGAATCCGTCGAAAGAAATGGATGCCAACAACTGCACATTCAATTGATTGGATTTTAATCGAAAAGCCAAAGGAATATCACAAAAACTTAATGAAAGTTTGGGAAGAAAAAAAATCAAGGTGAATTTATACGATTCCTTAGTAAGTTAGCGGGAGCTTTTGTTCAATAAGGCATGCAAATATTTTCCGCAATCGAGCGCATATCCGGAATAAGGATTTTCGCCTTTTTTTATGATAAGACGGCCAGATTGAAGAGGATCATTTTTTTTCTTCACGAAAAGGGCCATTTAATGGAGTTAGGTTTATTGAGCGAACGAGGGAAAATAGGAATGAATATTAGAAAACTAAACATAGGTGAAAAAGTTCCAATGGAATTATTGTTATTGGCTGATCCTTCAGAAGATATTGTTGAGGAGTATATCAAAAGGGGTGAATGTTTCGTAGCCGAAAGTGAGCAGCAACTCATTGGAGTTTATGTATTACTTCCAACAAGACCTGAGACAGTGGAGTTGGTGAATGTTGCAGTCTTAGAGGAGCAGCATGGTAGAGGTATAGGGACACAGTTAGTGATGGATGCAATACGTGTAGCCAAGACAAAAGGTTATAAAACAATTGAAATTGGTACCGGAAATTCAAGTATAGGACAATTGCATCTATATCAAAAATGTGGTTTTAGAATTATTGGTGTTGATATGGACTTTTTTATTAAGCATTATCCAGAAGAAATTTTTAAGAATGGTATACAGTGTAGAGATATGATTCGCTTATCTCAAGATTTATAGGCTTAACAAAAGTGCCCCTTGTTCCACTAACGGGCACTTTTCTTTAATAAGGAAAGTGCTTTTGCCATTAAATGGCCATTTAATGGAGGAAGAATATCAAGAAAAATTGAATACTTATGGTAATGATAGTATGGTGTTTGTGAAAGATATACTTAAACAATCGGGCAGGATCGTAGAAGAAGTACCATTATTGGAGGATAAATATGATAGTCAAAGCAGAGATAATAAATCAACCTTATTCAGGAGAATACATAGAAAGGGTTTATGATATTTCAAGTCCTTGGAATTCTCAAAGCTGGAGTTGGATAAAATTCACCAACGAAAATTCAACTGAATGGTATGGGAATTTTAGAGGCTTTCCTAAAGGTGTTGCTGTATCAAGTAAATATGATGCCGTTCTTGTCCTAACTTCTGATTATTTATTTAGACTTAACGCTAATAATGGAGAATTAATTGAATATGAAGACCAACCTCAATACCAACACATAACAGTTAGTCCTTCATGAGAGTTTATAGTAGCTGATAATTATGAAATTGAAATCATATACTCAACATTAAATAAGAAAGTACCACTGGATAGTCCAATAAAAATGGATAGAATAAAATTTCATAATTGGCATGAAAATAAACTCTTAATAACTTGTGAAGAATTTTTAAACTGGGACAACAAAGTGGAATTGGAACTTGATGGTGTGACGTATGCAATAACAATAAAATGATCTGGTTCACATAAATAGCAAAAATGACCGTTATTCAATTATAGGGCGCTTTTCTGAAATAAGGAAAGTGTCTTTCTTCATGAAAAGGGCCAGATTGTTGAAGAACTTTTAGTCAATTAGAATATTCGAGTTTGAATTTATCATTAAAATTGTCAAGATTTCACTTAAACTAATTGATGAAGGTTGATTTAGTAAGGAAACGTTATAATATAGGTGAAATAACTTCATATATGTGGATTTAATTAATTGAAGGTAGCCATTCAAGGGGGAGAATGATGTACACATATTTAGAGTTTGAAAATAAAATGGCTGATGAATTAGTAGAATTTTTAACATCAGAAACCTGGAGTTTTCATGGACAGGAGAATCCTACTGAGGAGTCTATAAGAGAAAATTTAGCCAATGGGAATTATAATGAAAACGGGAACCAAACATTCTGGATCATGGATAATCATACAAAGATTGGTTTAATAAGAATTTTTGATTTAGAAGATCCCATATGTTTATTCGATTTGCGATTGAAAGAAAAGTTTAGAGGCAAAGGAATAGCAAAGCATATTCTTAATTGGTTAAGTACTTATGTATTTAATAAATACACTCATATAATTAGAATCGAAGGTCATACCAGATATGATAATTTTGCGATGAGAAAAACGTTCTTTAATAGCGGATTTGTAAAAGAATCTTATAACCGTAGATCCTGGAGACAAAGCGGACAATTATTTGATTCTGTTGGGTATGCAATGATAAGAGAAGACTGGGAGAACAATACCAAAACAATAATAGAAGATAACTTTCTCTACTAACTTAAAGGAAACATAGAGAAAGAAAGCTTCTGAAATGTAATTGGTACGTCATTGATCAAGGATATTACAAAAGGTTCTTAATACTGTTAAATCATCTTCAGTTAAAGGGCCATTTAATGGAATAAGACTTTAAACAAAACTGAATATTTATGTGAGGTTGTGAAGAAATGTACTTAAACTAAAGGGGCAGGTTAGTTGAATAAGGTAATATTTGGATTAAGATAGATAGAATAAAAAAGTTAATAACAAGGTGTGATTTTTTGGAGAAAAATATTGGGGATGTAGATTTTTTTAAACAAGTAGTAAAAAGACTTTGCAAAAAAAAACAATATTTCCCCTCAGAAACCTAAATTTGAAATCATCGAGAACGTAATGGTTATTAGCATTAAGAACCATTTAAAAGATGGAGTAGACTTAGATTGTTTTAATATTTTAAACCTTATTTACCGAACAATTGGACCTTTAGAAGAGAGCTGAACAAACAAGAAATAGAATTATTGAGGCTTATGCAGAGTGTCAAGGCATTTTATTTTGATTATAGCAATGAAATGAATACCATTTGGCGATGAATTATTTTACTAAGTTTTTAATGTTTTTACTGATATATGCAAAGTTAGCAGTACACTAATAAAGTAATAAGGTTTACTTCAGTAAAATAAGGTATATTATATTTGTTGAATAGATTCTCTTTAAAGACAAGAAAAGTAGGTGAACAAAGTGGGAAAATATCAATTGGATACCAAAAGTCAGGTAGCTGTGACAAAGTATCATGAAAAACACAAGCCCGCCAAATTTGATAAAAAGCAGCAACTTGAAAAAATACGTGCGGAGTATTTGAAAAAGAAGCAAAAACAAACAGATCAATAATATGAATGAAAACATAGGAAGACTAAAATCTCCCTATGTTTTTCTTATTCGAAGTTCTTTTTTCAATTGATGATAGAGTTTATTATTCCCATAAATTTCAGATTCGGTGACAAAAAACTCGTCATCAGATATCCATTCCTCACTAAAAATTTCAGTAGCAGAATCAATAGACTAGCCGTTATTTTGGATACACCAGTAATCTCCAGCAGAAATTTTTAAAACATTTGGATACTCACTTGGCTTAGGTAGCTGAATAAAAAGATAAGTCTCGATCTTTTCAGCAAGATACTTTCTCAACACCCCACACTCAAAGAAAGTCAGGGAATACGTGCTTTACATCAATAAGGGAGGTTGTTGAAGCAACCTTTTCTTAATGAACTCCCATGAAAATAAAAAAAGCTCAAAATCCAGAAAAAGCCACAACAAAATAGACCCAGTAAAAACGCTTTTTAAAAAAAGGCTGAGCCTTATGAGTGATCAGATTGAGTTTGGTAAATCGTTAAACAAAAACCTCCAATCATAGCGAATTAGGTAGATGCTAGCGCGATGACCAAAAAAGGATTAATATCCCATAAGTGCTACCCATAAAGGGCGCGACAGTCGGTGGTACACCGTGGTCGTCGGAGTCAGACTAACGGATGGGCTCAAAGGCACCATAGTTCAACGACCTTCTTCGCCAGCTAATAAAACATTATCGACATAGAGGTCAATTTTCATTCTCTGTGGTGAAGCGCTGATTTTGCGCTTCATGGATGGCTAACGGGGGCTATTCTTCAAGAAGAAGAATGGCTTTTTCTTATTGAAGGCGTGCCCAGCAAGCCGTTAATTGCTAGTTGGTGAAAGTCCAACCTGAGTAAGTGCCAAGACGCTCAGTAACTGACAGGCAACTGGTGGAGAAATCCT
>NZ_WBOS01000002.1 GCF_008923245.1 Cytobacillus depressus | reverse complement strand
TTTACTATTATAATAACAAACGTATGAAGGCAAAATTAAAAGACCTAAGCCCGGTGGAATACCGAACTCAGGTCCTTGAAGCAGCCTAAGTACTTATGTCTAACTTTCTTGGGTCAGATCACTTTCTGTATGCTTTCATTTAAATTATTTAAATAGAGAAGTAGCATGTTGTAAACTTTGCTTTGCTTCCTTGATCATACTTTCCAAAAGTTCTTGAACAGAGGGCATATCATTAATTAGACCAGAGATTTGTCCACCATTCATAAAGCCAGCAACGCCATCCCCTTTAATCGCGCCGATTATATGAAAATCCTCAGAGGTTAATTGATGGAA
Source organism: Cytobacillus depressus (assembly GCF_008923245.1). Lineage (GTDB taxonomy): Bacteria > Bacillota > Bacilli > Bacillales > Cytobacillaceae > Cytobacillus > Cytobacillus depressus. The sequence continues at coordinate 716,140 of NZ_WBOS01000002.1, read as the reverse complement.
CTTCTCTGGAGTGATCCCCTTTTTTTCATATTCTAATAATGTTTGGGCATACTCGGTCGCTAATACACGCCGAATTCGTCCAATGGAACGACCTACAATTACGGTATCATTGTCATTTGCCTTCATAATTCTCTTTTTATATTCATCATGGAAAGGAGCTTCCTTTGTAGCGATAAATCTTGTACCCATTTGAACACCGCTTGCTCCTAATGCCAGCATGGAAGCAAGACCGTTGCCATCTCCAATCCCTCCAGCAGCGACAACAGGGATTGTAACTGCGCGGACAATTTGAGGAATTAGGGTAAGTGTTGTTAATTCTAAAGAAGAGTTAATTCCTGCTGCTTCATACCCTTCAGCAACGATAACATCAACACCTGCCGATGCTGCTTTTTTCGCTTGGCGGACTGAAGATGCAACAGAAATGATTTTTATCCCATGATCCTGAAGTAGCGAAACATATGGCACAGGATTACCTGCGGATAGTGACACGACACGTATTTTATGTTTCACAACTAACGAAAGGATTTCCTTTACATATGGGGAAACGCTAAGTGCAATATTTACAGCAAAAGGTCTGCATGTTCTCTTTTTTGTTTCTACAATGATTTTCTCAACCTCGGGAGGACTTAACGTGCCCGCGCCTATCATCCCTAGCCCTCCCGCTTCCGATACTGCAGCGGTTAATATTGCATTGCTAATATTCCCCATGCCGCCTTGTATAATTGGGTATTTTACATTTAAAAGGCTTGTTAGTTCATTCACCATATCCCCGCCTATTAACTAAATTCCATATCAATAAAGCTTGTTTTATTCCACAATATACGGGTGATCAAGCACATCATAATTGGCATCCTTATGCTTGATTTCATTGCCTTCCCTAAAAATCATTTCAAAAAATCGAGAGGCTGGCTCAGCTAATTCCTTATAATAATCACTGAATAAGGATGCAGCATGACTGCCTAACCATTTTTCAGGAAGCAACTCTTCTGGGAGACCGGGATCAACAAACAGAAATTTTCGGTATTCGTGGACAAGCTTTGTCCTTTCTACGAAACATTCCGCATCACTCATTTGCCCTTTTTGGATATTATTTTTATCAATAATGTATTTTTGACTATATTCGGAAATGAAGGCTTGATACTTCGCATTTATCTCCTCTAGGTCCCAGCTTTTTTCAACTAATCTAATATTCTCATGTGGTCCTGCATATTTGGAAATAAAGAAGTCAACATATTCACCGATACCGTATTTTTCAATTAAATCAAACACTTGTTTTTCTAAGTTATTGGCAGAAATCCAACAGCTAGTAGATAGAGAGCCGAACCCACTCCAAACAAGTTCTTTCCTTAACTCATCCCTAACTGTCCTAATTTCTTCTGGAATGGTGTACATGAATATTCTCCATTGTCCATCCCATTTTTCCGGTATAAGCTTAAAAATCCTTTTAGCCGCTTCATCGATCCGCTTTTGACCGCGTTCTGTTAATGAATAATAGCTCTTATTGCCAACTTTATCTGATTGAACCCACCCCTGTTTATTCATTCTTGAAATAGCCGCACGAACAGATTGATCATTATGGCCAAATTCACTCAGTAATCTAATTAAACTGCCAATCCAAATTTTACTGCCGTAATGGGAAATATAATCTCCATAAAGTGTAAATATCATTGATCTTGTGTTCAAATGAATCCAATCCCCATTCCATTTATATAGTCTGTCGAAAAATATACGTTATGTAATTCTACTATATAAAACGAAATTTTCATAATCTTTTCATAGATGGAAATTTGCATGCCTATAATAAGTAATTCAACGAAGAGACGAGCACTCTCGTAATACAAAGTGCTCGCAATCTGAGTTATTTTCCTTGAAATACAGGCTTGCGTTTTTCCATAAAAGCCTTTACACCTTCTTTATGATCGGCTGTCAATCCGGCAAGCCGCTGTGCCTGTGCATCTTTTTCTAAACCTTCCTCTAGAGTGCTTACCCAACTTGATTTTAGATTTTTCTTAATCAAGCCAATGGCCGCTGTTGGCATGGAAGCAAGCCTTTCAGCAAAAGCAGTAACTTGCTCAGTCCATTCCTCTAAAGGGATAACCTTCGTCACAAGACCAAACCTTTCAGCATCCTTGGCAGTAATCTTTTCTCCAAGCACAGCTAGCTCTAAAGCTTTTGCATGGCCAATAAGCCTCGGCAAGTAATAAAGATTACCAGCATCAGGCACTAGTCCAATATGAATAAAAGCTTCAACAAAACTAGCTTTTTCAGATAAGAGGCGAAAGTCGCATGCTAAAGCTAGACTCATTCCCGCACCTGCAGCTACACCATTCACAGCTGCAATCACTGGCTTTTCACATTTGTGAAGCTCCATAACCATAGGATTATATCTGCTTCGAAGAACCTCCCCATAGTCCAAATCTTGCGGTATATCTTCTAAATCCTGGCCTGAACAGAAGGAACGCCCTTCACCAGTTATGACAAGACAGCGAACATCTAAGTCTTTGCTCGCATTTTTTATCGCTTCCTTAAGCTCCAAATTTAGCTGCTCAGTAAAAGCATTTAATTTATTTGGCCGATTTAACGTAATCCAGGCAACTTGATTTCGGATTTCATATTTGACTGTTTCAAACATTGAAGATTAATCCCCCTCTGCTTCCTTAAAGTTCGGCTTTCGCTTCTATAAATTAATCACTTTTATTCATCCGCTGCTTCACCGATCATGAGTGTGATTAAATCCCCAGCAAACTTCATCGCATCCTTTCCCGATGCCTTTCCTTCATCCGTTCTCATAGCAGACTGCAGCGCCTCCAAACTATCATAATACATTTCGCACATTAAATAATATTTTCCTTTTCCGCCCATCGGACTCCCTATAATTCTTGTAACTTCCATTTTTCTTAGTCCAGGAATCTTCTCGGTAAGCGGCACATGAGTTTCAAAGTAATGCTTATCAAATGCCTCCTTGTTTTCAGGATGTTTATATAATGCAATTAATTTTGCCATTTCATTTTCTTCCCTTCATATTCATATTTTTATATTGTAGAAACTGGTTTCATCGCTTCGAATGGATTTTTACATGTCTTACAGTAAAGAATACTTCTACAGGCAGTAGGTCCGAAAAGATTGTCTAAAGATGTATAGGGAGAATCGCAGTATGGGCAATTCACATACCATTCTCCCGTATCGAGGATTTGTGATGGAGGAGGAGCAATACCGAATTTCTTTAAATCCTCTCTTCCTTTAGCTGATATACGGTCAGAAGTCCAAGGTGGATCGTAAATGAATTTCACATTGATTTTGTCCAGTTTAAATTGGTCATTCATTTCTTGCTCTACGTTTTTTCTTATGATGTCAAGAGCAGGACAGCCCATGAAGGTTGGCAATAATTCAATTGTTACATCATGATCGTGAACCGAAACATTCTCAACCATTCCTAAATCGACTATTGAAATGGTGTCGATTTCCGGATCTTTAACTTTATGAAGAGCTTCAATAATTTTGTCTTTCATCGATTGGCAATTCTTCATACAAAATCAATCCTTTGTTCCTACCAGCTTGCGGCAGGATTCACATTATATACTTCGGATAGAATAGCTAATGCTGATTCTAAATCCTTTGCATGTTCACCAAGCCGGCCATTCCCATTCTTCATTCCGAAATTTTCCGGTAATGATAAATTGACAGATTCAAAGATTGGCCGCATAGCCAATTTCCATTTTTGTTTCAACATTTCTTCATCTTCAATTAAATATAAATTCGCCATTTCACCCCCTAATGGTCCGAGAGTTAGGACACCTTCAAAGTCATCCAGCACCTTAATTACAGCTGCTTCCATTCTTATTCTTGCCTCCCCGCCAGCATCCACTAACTGCACAAACCATGTTCTCCAATGAAGGAGGTGATAATAAAGCTCCATATTCACATTGATCGCTATGTGCGCGAGGGGAGTATAAGATGAGTTTTTTAAGGAGTCCATACGAATTTTCTTTGCCTGCACGTAAAAAAAGTTTCTGACAACTGCAAATGCCCAGTCATATTGCGGCTTTGCTAAATAATGCCCAGGACCATTAACCATTTCCAACAAAACGGCATTTCTACGCTCCTTCGCTGAACGTGCATGGGCTAATTCATCGACCTTGCCTTCACCAAGATCTTCAAGAAGCTGATAAAACATAGCTGCATGCCCCATCGTATCTTGACTAATGGATGAAAAAGCTACGTCCTCCTCAATATGCGGAGCAAGCCCAAGCCATTCAGAACCTCGATAGGAGAGAATGAAATCATCATCCGCCAGCTGGTATAACAAAGCTTTTAAAGCTGTTTTAAACGCATCATCCATTGATGAAATATCAATCTTGTTCACTCTTTTTTATCCCTCCCCACGACAGAATTTCCTTTTCATCAAGCATCCCTTGTTCGTATTGCCGCCACTTTTTCCGCAAATATCCATACCCTTTCGTATTGCGATACTCTTTATTATCGAGCCGCTTCAATGCTAATTTTTCTTCAGGCGACATTTTCCGAATATGAGAACGATTAATCACCCAAATATCTGCTACTGGCTCTCTCCTCATAAAGTTTTCCTGAGCCATCACAAGAGCGATTTCATCGTTTGGGGCAAGCAGGGAAAATTGATATTGCAACGGAGATGTATCCGTTCTTTTACTAAACACTTCGAATTCCTCGTAAAATCCTCTACTGCTCAAATGTTCTCCCCCCATCTAAAGAATCTTTATTTTGCTGCCGCTAAAGCTTCACGTACCCAGTGATTTTCAATATACGTTGTTTGCCGTAATTGCAGCCGTTCCTGAGACTTCGGACCATTATTCCGTATGATTTCTTTAAATCGGCCCCAGTCAGGCTGCTTATATACCCATTTCTCCTTTTCTTTATCAAAATGCATTGTTTCATCAGGAACCGTTAATCCAAGCGATAAAACCCTTGGAATGTATTTTGAGAAGAAATCCTGTCTTAGATCTTCGTTTGTTTTTGTCCGAATACGGTATTTAATCGTTGTATCTTGTTTCGATGTTCCTGTCGTCGATGCATCAGCTGGACCGAAAAACATAAGAAGTGCTTCCCACCATCGATTAATAGCATCTTGAACCATCACTCTTTGTTCCTTCGTTCCTTCTGCAAGTGCCATAATAATCGATTCACCATGCTGTGCATGAAACACTTCTTCTGCACAAATCCTTTTGAGCGCTCTTGCATAAGGTCCGTAAGAAGCATCAAGCATATTTGTTTGCGATATAATCGCCGCTCCATCAACTAGCCAGCCAATTAGCCCCGCATCCGCCCAAGTAGGAGCTTCCATATGAAAAACATTATGAAACTTTAGCTTTCCACTAAATAAATCCTCCATAATATCTTCACGATTTTTCCCATATGGCTTCATTAAATCTTCTGCTACTCTCAAAAGTAATTGCCCATGTCCCATCTCATCCTGTACTTTTGCCATAATACCTAGTTTTCTTTTTAAAGAAGGAGCTTTAGGGACCCATTCTTTTTCCGGCAATGCCCCCATAATTTCACTAATCCCATGCATGGAGATTAATTTTATTAATGTCGTTCGGTAGTCATCCGGCATCCAATCATCAGCTTCAATTTTTTCTCCAGCGTTAATCCGTATCATAAAATCCCGATATTTTTCCTCATCTGCTTGTTGCTCATTATTTAAAGTTTCCGTCAAATCATTCACCCCCAATAATGGCCGTTTTTATATAACGTAAATTTACCGCATCATATATTATGTGTCATATGTTTAAGACAAAGATACCGTGAAGATCGGAAAAAGTCAATCCATTTTCAGAAAATTTTATATTGTTATTTAATTATGTATTACACTCGAATTTGTACTTTTTCAAATGAGTTCACCTTATGCTATATTTAAATAACATTTGTATTTTAGAAGGAACATGTCGTGATTACGGAGAAATAATAATGGAGAAAAAGGAGGAAGATCAAAATGGAACAAGCCATATTGGATTATCTTAAAGATAAAAGAGAAATTTATTTAAAGGAACTTTCTGAATTCCTATCAATTCCAAGCATTAGTGCCCTTCCAGATCATAAAGGAGATGTGCAAAAAGCCGCCGAGTGGACTGCGGATGCACTTGAAAGAATTGGAATGGAGCAAGTGAAAGTGTATGAAACGAAAGGTCATCCTGTAGTCTACGGAGAGTGGCTGAAAGCAGAAGGAAAACCGACGATTCTAATTTACGGCCACTATGATGTCCAGCCAGTGGATCCGCTTCATTTATGGGAAACCCCACCTTTTGAAGCAGCTATAAGGGATGAGAAAATATATGCTCGCGGAGCTACCGATGATAAGGGGCAAGTATTCATGCATCTAAAAGCCGTTGAAGCCATTTTACAATCAACAGGCACACTTCCAGTCAATTTTAAATTTTGCATTGAAGGTGAGGAAGAGATTGGCAGCCCTAACCTTCCAACATTTGTTGAGGAAAATAAAGAATTACTAGCTGCTGATGTCATCGTCATCTCAGATACAGGTATGTTGGAAAAAGGAAAACCAGCAATTTGCTATGGATTAAGGGGTTTATGCGGTCTGCAAATTGATGTTAAGGGAGCAAAAGGAGACTTACATTCAGGACTTTTCGGCGGAGCTATTCAAAATCCAATTCACGCCCTTGTTCAGCTAGTTAACTCATTTCATGATGCAAATGGAAAAATTACTGTCGATGGCTTTTATGATCGAGTTCAGCTATTAACAGATGAAGAAAAACAAGCATATGCAAATTTGAACATAAGTGATGAAAGCTTTAAGGAACAAGCTGGCGCCTCCGAGTTATTCGGTGAGGAAGGTTTTACAACCCTTGAAAGAGTATGGGTCAGACCAACTCTAGAGGTGAACGGAATTTACGGCGGTTTCCAAGGGGAAGGAATAAAAACCGTCATTCCTTCTGAGGCATCCGCCAAGATTACTTGCCGACTTGTTCCAGATCAAGACCCTGATGAAATTGTTAGCCTTCTGCAAAAGCACATTGAAAAAAATAAACCAGAAGGTGTTGAGGTTACAGTTTCACTATTTGATAAAGGCTCACCATTTGTTACCCCATTCGATCACCCAGCCATTCAAGCAGCTGGTCGCGTTTATGAAAAGGTATATGGCGTTCCAACCTCTTATACACGAATGGGCGGATCGATTCCCATTGTTGCAGCGTTTGACCAAATTTTAAAGCTACCGGTCGTGTTAATGGGATTCGGGCTTCCAGATGAAAATTTCCATGCACCTAATGAACATTTCCATCTAGAAAACTTCGACAAAGGATTAGACACACTTTGTTATTATTGGTATGAACTTGAAAACTCACTATAATAAGAAAAGACGCCGAGATCAAATGGCGTCTTTTCGTTTAACTATATATTCTCATGAATAGAGTATACTTCCCTCTTTTTCAAATATAAAAACATGAAGAAGAACAAGATCGCACTTGAACCTCTTAATATTCCGGAAACAATCATGGCAATATCCATATTCGTATATTCAAGCAGAAACACTCCAAATTGAGGAGCAATAAACGCGATGAGGGCTAACAAAATATTATAATTCGAAATACAAGTACTGCGGTTGTCCTCATTTGTTACTTCTAAAAGATGATTAAATAAAAGCAATACGATGCCCGATAAAAATAAACCTGATGAAGCATTAACAATGACTAAATACACTAAATTTGTTGAGAGCATTGTTAAAATAGGAGTACTTGCCATTCCTAATGATGCGAAAATGAGCATTTTTGCATTACTATGCTTGTCTGCCATTCTTCCCCACCATTTAAAACTAGCAATTTGGGCGATTTGATTCGATACTGTAAATAGACTAATCCAAAAGGCTGTCGCCCCTGCATATTTAATTTGGTAAATGCTAAACAAGGACCAGGCCATTTGCCAGCCAAAATTAAAAAATAAACTGCAAATTAAAAAATATACGAATGGTTTACTCTTAAACACATATAATCCAAGATTGAATTTCTTATTTACTTTCTTCTTATCATTCTTTTTTTCTATATGCTTCATTAAATAATAAAATTCCAAAAGACCAAAACTAAATGCAACAAGAAATAATAGTTGAAACGGCACAGGATTACTAGTTTCGGATTGCTGGAGAAGAATACCAATCATAAACGTCGATATCATCCCAACTATCGTCATTACTCTATTCCTTTCACTAAAAAAGCCGCTCCTTCTTTCATCTGGAATGATGTCTCCAATAAAGGATTGCCAGCTTAAATTGGCAAATGAGCCTGGGAGATTCATAAATCCGATTAAAAGAACGAATACCCAACTTCGAAATTCAATAGGCAAATAAATAACAAAAAACATGGCAATTAAAAACAATCGCGCAGCAAGAAAGGAATAGGCAGTAAACTTCTTTTTTTCTTCCAATCTGCTTAATATGAGCGAGCCAAGAAGCATCGCAAACATTCCGATAAACTGAGGCAATGAACTAATTAAGCCAACTTGATAATTCGTCGCTCCAAGTACACTAATTGCGAATAATGGAAAATAATTATTGCAAATATTTAAGACAACTGTTGTAGCAATGCCGTTCCGAATACTAAGCTTTTCATTTAATTTTAAAGTGCTAAAGGACTCTGCCATTTTTTCTCTTCCCCTATTAGAAAAGTATGTATTTCGATATGCTAAACATTTTACTTACGTAATCATAATCCCTTCCCTCCATAGTTGCAATATGTTTCGACTCGATCATAAAAATATTTTAGGCATAAAAAAACCTGGACTTGTAAGAATCCAGGTTTTTTGAATTTATTCTTTTTTACCAAAAATTTCAGCTTCTAATCTACGTCCTGTAGGTGTTGCAGCAAGACCGCCTTCTGCTGTTTCTCTTAAGGCAGATGGCATCGACTGACCAATTAAGAACATCGCTTGAATGACTTCATCACATGGGATCCGGCTTTTAATGCCAGCAAGGGCCATATCGGCTGCAGTCATTGCGTTGGAAGCCCCCATTGCATTACGCTTTACACATGGAACCTCTACCAAACCAGCAACTGGATCACAAACTAATCCAAGCATGTTTTTCAAAGTAATCGCCATCGCTTCAGCAGCTTGACTAGGTGTACCGCCTGCAAGTTCTACGATTGAAGCGGCCGCCATTCCGCTTGCGGAGCCAACCTCAGCCTGACAACCGCCAGCAGCACCTGAAATAGATGCATTGTTTGCCACAACAAATCCGAAAGCTGCTGAGGTAAATAAAAACTCGATCATTTCCATACGCGTTGGATTCAATACTTCCTTCACGGCAAATAATGTCCCTGGTACAACACCTGCAGAGCCAGCTGTCGGTGTGGCACAAATTGTTCCCATCGCAGCGTTGACTTCATTCGTTGCAACCGCTTTACTTACTGCATCAAGCAGAATATTACCCGATAATGCTTTTCCGGTTTTCATATAATTTTGAAGAAGAACTGCATCCCCGCCTGTTAAGCCAGAGACCGATGTCACTCCTTTTAATCCACGTTCGACAGCTTGTTCCATGACAGTTAAATTTCGGTCCATTTTTGCAATAATTTCTTCTCTTGAAAGACCTGTTACTTCTATTTCTTGCTGAATCATGATTTCGGCTATTTTCACTTGTTTCTTTTCAGCAAGTTCAACGAGTTCAGCTACATTTCTAAACAAAATCATCCATTTCACCTCTAAATCATGCTGTTTATATTAATCAACCATTCTAATAATCTGAGTTACATTCGGAACCTTTTCAATTTCTGCTAAAACATTTTGATGAATTTTTTGGTCAACCTCGATCACCATTAGCGCCATTTTCCCCTTCTCTTTTCTGGATACTTCCATATGGCCAATATTGATTTCATGATTAGCAAAAATCTGTGTAACAGCTGAGATAACACCAAACTGGTCGTTGTGTACCACTAGAATCGCAGGGTGCTCACCAGATAATTTTAGCTTAAAGGAATTAAGTTCCGTAATTTCAATCGTTCCTCCGCCAATCGAGATCCCAACAACCTCTAAATCACCGTTATCATCATAAAGATTAATCTTCACTGTATTTGGATGATCTGGCACCATATCTTCTACGGAAAAAACAATCTCCATCCCCGCTTCTTCTGCAAGCTTTAATGACGTAGGAATACGTTCATCAAACGTATCAAAATCTAAAAGTCCGCCAACAATAGCAACATCCGTTCCATGACCTTTATACGTTTTTGCAAATGAACCATATAGGGAAATAACCGCTTTTTTTGGTAGACGGTTGAATAACGTTCTTGCTACACGGCCAATTCTCGCCGCACCAGCCGTATGGGAGCTAGAAGGGCCGATCATAACCGGACCGATAATATCAAACGCAGATCTATATTTCATAGCAATTGCTCCTTTTTTCTTAATTAAACGTCAAAATTACTAATGCTCAGCAAGCTCTTCTGCCTGAAATTCATTAAGGGTTCTTATTTTTTGTAAATAATTATAGACAGTGAATTTTGAAACACCGAGTGCCGAAGCAACATAATCGGTCGCCCCTTTTATAAGGAAAGTACCCTTTTCTTCAAGCTGACGGACACACTCGACCTTTTCCTCAAGAGTCATTAATGAAGGCGCCTTCTTAAACCCGAGCAGAACTTGTTCAACCATTTCATGGATAACTTCTTGCACGGAAGAAAAGAAGTTTTCAGATTTTGTATGCTGCTCATCAAAGTTAATAAACTCTTCAATTTCACCGCTAAATTGCATTAATAGACTAATATCATAGTTAATGCATAGGGCACCGATGACCTTTCCTTCCATATCGCGAAGGAAAATCGTTGCTGATTTCATTATATTCCCTTTGTTTGATTGTGTTTTATAACTCGGGATGTCTTCTATATCTTGATCTTTCTTAGCAAGCTCATTTAATACAAGATCTGTAATAGGAGATCCAATTTTCCTGCCCGTTACACTTCCTGCGAGATGAATAAGTGATTTTTTTAAATTTGAGAAATCATGAACTGCCACCTCACAACGCGCACCAAACATAGTCACAAGCATGTCCGCTGTGCGAATTGCTAAATCAAATATGGGGCGATGAGATTCCTTCAATTCTCCCACATCCTTCAATCCTTCTATAATCTTATTATATTAATATTATCACAAATTAGCTGTAGTTAAAATAATATTTTAATAGCTACAAAATTATTGTAAGCCTTATAAATTGTTAACGTACTAAACCGCCATATGCGTTCATGTTCACGCGAGTTTCGTACCGAATAAAACCCGTCCACCCGCACATATATGACCTATGACTTAGAATAACACATTCACGAATGTAGCCATAAAAAATACCATAACATCATCAATGTCATGGCATTGTCATCTTTATACATTTTTCAATACTAAATATAAACGGTTCTCTCTACTCTTTTTCTCATCTTCAGGAGCTAAGTCATATTTTTTTAATAAATGAAATACTTCATTCAAAATGTCTTGGGTATGGTGCTCCTTGAAAAATGCTTCAAATAATGGACCCATATCACTTGGTAAAAATTCTTTTTGCTGCTCGTATTTCTGTTTTACATCATCATGTGAGTGATCTAATTTACATTCGCTCATGTAATCACCTCCCGCTCATTGGATGATCATATTCATTTTACTATGAGAAGGAAGGTTAGTCTAATAATGAAGAATCTAGTTTACATAATAATATTATAGTATATATTTCATCCATGCATACGAATAAAGGGCGAAGAACATGTCTTCGCCCTCATACTTTATTCAACATTTCCTGTATTTGCTCCGCTAACAGGAGTTACAGCTTTCTTTATATATTGATAATCGTTTCTGTTGATTGGAACAAATCCATCAGGTCGATAGAATCTGAGCAAATCTTTGTACACGATATTATCGGACATTTGCAGCTCAGTTTTCGCTTGTTCGGCTAATGGTTCACATGCTGCCCCATCTACAAGCTCGCCTGTTTCATTTAAATAGCATTTTTCATCAACTTGCGTATATTTTGGAGAAACAAAGTCCCCATTACGGAAAGGAATGACTTCACGATGATTTTTAGACAATAAATCAGAGCCAATTTCTAAATAATCCTTCGTATCAATTCCCAATAAGTGTAATAATGTTGGACGGACGTCTACTTGGCCGCCTAACTGATGCTGCACTCCGCCATCCACTCCAGGTACATGAATAAATACAGGAACTCTTTGTAGATTTCTCGCGTATTCAAATGGAGTAATTTCCTTTCCGATAATTTCAGCCATCGCATCATTATGATTTTCTGAAATTCCGTAATGATCTCCATACATAACAATTACGGTATTATCGTATAATCCAGATTTCTTAAGGTCATTAAAGAATTGCTCAATTGCCTGGTCCATATAATGTGCTGACTGAAAATATTGGTTCACTACTTTATCATTCGTTTCAGCTGCTGGAAAATCAGTGTCCCCTTCATCCATCTTAAATGGGAAATGGTTTGATAAAGTAATAAATTTCGTATAGAAAGGCTGTGGAAGACTTTCCAGTAATGGCATAGATTCAGTAAAGAACGGCTTATCCTTCATGCCATAGTTTTTCGTGTTTTCTTCACTCATTTCGTAATATTCCGCATCGAAAAATTGATCATACCCTATTGAACGATACATTTCATTACGATTCCAAAACGTTTTATAGTTTCCATGGAAAGCTGCTGAAGTATATCCATGCGTTTTCAAAATAGCTGGTGATGCCTGTAACGTATTTTGCGCTTTCGTTACGAAGACAGAACCCTGTGACATCGGATATAAAGAGTTTTCCATAATAAATTCAGCATCGGATGTTTTCCCTTGTCCTGTTTGGTTAATAATATTATCAAAGTAGAAGGTTTTTCCATCATGTGCTAACGAGTTTAAAAACGGTGTTACTTCCTGACCATTTAGTTTGTAATCAAGGATAAAGGTTTGCAGTGACTCCAATGAAATATAAATCACATTCATCCCTTTTGCTTTACCAAAGTAAACCGGATTTGGCGCTGCATAATGGGCTTTAATATAGTTCTCAACTTCAGTAATATCATTTGAATCTGCTAAAGCTCTTTGGCTTGCAGATTGCGCGTTTTGAATGACATCATAAACAGAGAAATTATAAGCACCAAGGTATTTGACAAGATAGTTTCTGTCAAAAGAACGAGTCAATAATTCCGGACGGTCTGTTTCAGCAAGTCCAAGATTAATAATAAACGTAATGATTGCAGCCATTAGAATATATTTTGCCGGCTTTCTGCTAACTGTTTTACTTGGGTTGTACCATTTTTTAATGACGAAAACAGCAAGAATGATTGTGTCAATAAAGTAAAAAATATCAAACGGACTCATTAATGAAAGAGCACTGTCTCCTAGCTGACCACCATTTGTTTTCGTCTGCATAACAACTGGAACTGTAATAAAGTCATTAAAAAATCGATAATATACGATATTGGCATATAATAAAAAAGACATCAAAAAGTTGATCGTTACAAAAAGAGCGGATTGAAGTTTTCCTTTAAACAAAAGAGCAATTCCTAAAAAGAACAATGCAGAACTTAAAGGGTTTAAAAACAATAAAAATTCTTGGAGTTTATTATCTATTCCTAAACTAAATTCAATACGGTAAGCGACATACGTTTTCAACCAAAGCAAAATCGTTATAAAAAAGAAAATTCTTAAATGTTTTTCCCTCATCAAATCTTTTGTTATTGATTTAAGCTTATTCATTAATTTACACCTCTTATTAAAAAAATCAGAAAAACTTAGCAAGCGCTAAGTTTGGAAATGGATTTATATGCAATTAAAATTAAATGAGTTGATGAACGCTTAATAATATAACATATATAATAACAAAATTAAACAGATACAATCAATATATTTTTTGTATTATTTCTTCATAATTCTACAAAAAATAAGAAATTTCTTTTATAAAAACATTAGATTTTTCTAGCATTATCCTTGAATATTTTCAATAAAATAAGATATCTATCCAATCAAAAGTCCTCTTTTTCACATAAATTATAGAAAAGGAGGGATAAAAAATGAATCCATTAGTAATTCTATATTTAGCATGTGTTTTGGCAGGGATTGCGTTAATCAAAGTACCTGTATCAGCTGTAATTACTGCCGGAATCGCAAGCTTCTTCAGTATTGTAGGTGGAATAGCAATTATCGTATTCTCTTTAGCATTACTCTATCTAGGGATCAAAGCACTAATCGGCAAATAGTAAATCTGGGAGATCTTAGTTGATCTCCCACTTACATATTGGTTTTTTACGTTGTTTTTGTAACTTTTATTTCTTGAATCCGTCAAACAAATAAATGAATAAAAAGAGGTTTGTTAAATACATGAAAAAATGGTTGCTAATATTTGGATTATTTTTATTAACAGGCTGTACTGAGAAAAACCTCCAACCGTCTGAACCGAATTTGCCTGATAAGGGAGCTGCACCTGTCGAAGAGAGAACACCGACAGAAGAAACTACACCTGAAGTAGACATAGCAATCGAAGACTACTTTCCTAAGGAAAATAAAACTTATATGTTTCGCGGTGAAGGAAATGAATATGCTACATATTCAGAAACTTTTTATAATAAAACAGATAGCTATCTTCCTTCCATTGTCGAAAATGGCGGAACGCGTTTATTACGAATTTATCAATTAACAAATAACAGTATTAATCTTGTCTATGAACAACCAGAATTTTATGACGAAAAGATCCCATCATTTAATGATTTAAAAAGTAAATTTAATCCTGTTCCGATTCTCCAAACTCCGTTAAAGGAAGGCAATTCATTTAACAATTGGAATATCACCGCGATCGATGCCGAATTGGATCTTCCAATTGGGAAATTAAAAAATATTATTGTATTAGAGCAACAAGATGACGAAAACAAGTCAACTGTAAGAAGCTACTGGGCTCCTAATTTCGGAAAGGTTAAACAAGAATTTATTTCTAATGAATCAGAAACAGAAGAATTTACAGTCACATCAGAACTTAAGGAAATAAAATAATAATAATGGGGCATTGGAGTAGACTGTTTATTCCAATGTCTCTTATTTAATAGTAGAAAAAGAAGTATAATATAAAAGTATGTTGATTAAAGAGAGGAGCTGTGCGTATGTCTTACGGAAATAGTGATAAAACTTTAGAGTTAATTAAGAAACTCGTATCAATCCCAAGTCCATCCGGAAACACATATGAAGTAATTTCCTTTGTTGAAAATTACTTAAACGAATTACATATCGAAACAAAAAGAAATCGAAAAGGCGGATTAATTGCTACCATTAAAGGCAAGGATGACAGTAATCATCGGATGCTCACTGCCCACGTAGATACACTCGGTGCCATTGTTAAGGAAATTAAGCCAAGTGGCAGGTTGAAGCTTGATCTAATTGGCGGATTTAAGTATAACTCCATTGAAGGTGAATATTGCGAGATTGAAACATCTTCGGGTAAAAAATTCACAGGCACTATTTTGATGCATCAAACATCGGTTCATGTATACAAAGATGCAGGCAAAGCTGAACGAAACCAAGACAATATGGAAGTTCGCCTAGATGAAGTTGTACATAATGCAGAAGATGTTAGAACTTTAGGAATTGAAGTAGGTGATTTTATCTCTTTTGACCCTAGAGTTGAAATCACGCCGTCTGGGTTTATCAAATCGAGACATTTAGATGATAAAGCAAGTGTAGCTATTCTTCTCCAATTAATGAAACAAGTGAAAGACGAAAATATAGAACTCCCTTATACAACCCATTTTCTCATTTCTAATAATGAAGAAATCGGTTATGGAGGAAACTCTAACGTCACTCCAGAAACTGTTGAATATTTAGCTGTAGATATGGGAGCAATTGGAGATGGGCAATCTACCGACGAATATACCGTATCTATTTGTGTTAAAGACGCAAGTGGCCCTTATCATTATGAATTAAGAAAAAGATTAACACAACTAGCCATTGATCACGAAATTAATTACAAGCTAGATATTTATCCTTATTACGGTTCCGACGCATCTGCCGCCATCCGTTCTGGTCATGATATTGTACATGGACTTATTGGTCCAGGGATTGATTCATCTCACGCTTTTGAGAGAACTCATAAATCATCGCTAGAAAATACGGCAAAACTGCTCTACCATTATCTTTTATCAAAAATGGTTCTTTAAGGAATAAAACCAAGCGCTTTTCTGTGCTTGGCTTTATTCTTTTTGACTTAAATGTTGTTAGCTACTTTACGATTGGCTGCCAGAGCCTTTTATTTTCGACACGTTTTGTATATCCTAATTCGTCAAGCCTTTCTAAAAATGGAATCATATATTTTCGCGAAAGGTTAAGAATGTCTTTTGCTTCCCCTATTTCAAACTCTAACGATGTTTCACTTTTCACCCTTTCTACCGCGGCCGTAAAGTGATCTATACACCAATAAAATTGCGCATCCAATGAAATAATTTCATGCGTTTCTTCTAAAAACCTCTTTAAATCTGTCACCATATCATTAGGGATGCCCGCTTTCGATAAATAATCATTTAAATATTTTACTTTATATCCATCCCTGCTCATATCAATAAGCATATTTTCTACACGCTTTTGCCAATTTTTCGGTATATAAGGAGAAAAGCCTTTGCCAAAAATAAATTGGTCTATCTTTCCGAAATCGGATTCATCAATTCCTTGTTCTAATACAAACTCAGCTAGCTTCCTCGGATACCCTTTACTTATTAATTGTATTAGCTCTGCCTTATTCATACCTTGCTTCAAAGGATATTTATTATGGAAATCCTGTAATCTTTCATCTATTTCTTGATTTATCGTTTCATAAATGGAGAAAAGAGTGAATTCTTTTCCTCCATAGAAATAAATCTCATTATTATGTTCGCATGTTTCCAGTTCTGCTCCAGTAATAGAGGCTCTTTTCAAAAGCTCTTGTTTCGACAGACTTTTAGCTTCTTTTAACACTGCCAAAATTCTCTCTGTTGGTGTACCTTCCTTTTTTCTTTCCAATTCCTCAACCGTATTATTCCCAAACCGATACTTTTCGCCTTTCGGCTCGATGACCCAGCCGCCCCCAATTGTCTCCTGAGGGCTTGGGCGCCTAATAATAAAACGATCTCCTCTTTTTGTTACAATTTCTTCCTCTAAACGAATTTGGCAAAGGATTTCCCTTTCCTCATCCTTTACTTCATTCCGATCAAAAAATACAATCCGGCCCATCACCTCAGCAGTCCCAATATGGCATTTTATTGGCATGCGCTGCTTCACTATGTAATCTAAATCGCTCACAACTTGAAGAGCTACATCAATCGTATCCGATACAATAAATTGTTCAGAAGATACTAGTACATCTCCTCGCTGGAGCTCCTCTTTCGTTATTCCAGCTAAGTTAATTGCTGTCCGTTGTCCGGCAAAGGCATGCTTAGCTGGTTTGTGATGAACCTGGAGCTGGCGGGCGCGGGTTTCCAATCCTTTCGGCATGATCATTAATGCTTGACCTTCCTCAACTGTTCCTTCAAAAACAGTTCCTCTTACAACGGTTCCCTGCCCTCTAACTGTAAATACTTGATCAATAGGCAATCGAAATGCTCCTCTAATATCCCTTTGTCCAAGCTTTTTTAAATCGTTGATAATCATATTTTTTAAATCACAAATTCCTTGCTTGGTAATACTGTCGACAAGCATAAAAGGTGCATTTTCGAACACAGTCCCCTTTAATTCTTCAAGGATGTCGTCCTTTACTAAGTCGATAAACTCTTCTTCTACTCGATTAATTTTTGTAATCGCGATAATACCATTTTTAACACCTAATAATTCCAGTATTTGCAAATGTTCATGTGTTTGCGGCATGACCCCTTCATCCGCAGCTACTACTAGCACTACGAGATCGATACCAGCAACCCCTGCAATCATCTGTCTAATAAACCGTTCATGTCCTGGAACATCGACAACCGATATTTGCAGCTCTTGATCTTCATAAAGAGGTGCAAACCCTAGCTCAATTGATATTTGTCTTTCTTTTTCCTCTTTTAATCTGTCTGTATCCACATTTGTTAACGCTTTCGTAAGGGTGGTTTTTCCATGGTCAATGTGACCTGCCATCCCAATCGTGAAATATCTTTTACTCACAGCTGTCACCTGCCTCTGAAATACTTTTTTGAATTATTTTATTGGATATTACTTTGCTTGTAGAATATATTTTTTAAATTCTAACTTTTTCGTAGTCTCTAATTGAATAATTTCAGAGTCTTCGAGGACTATTTTCTTCTTATATAAAGGTCCGTCAAATACAAATGTATGATATTCACCTGATTCACCCATTGGGCACAAATCTTTCGTTTGTATATCATCAAAAAAAGTGTGGTCCAACTGTCTGCCAAGCCATGTTTCATCTAATACATCTTCTCTTACTCGAATAACTGTCGCCTTATAACCAGAGTATAAAAATTCTTTAAGCATTCGTAATGAATTTTCTTTCTCCCCCCAAAGTGGATATAACGCTTCAATTCCTACAGCAACTGCTAATTTTTCTCCCCATTCCCGATGATCTTCCAAATATAAATCGCCAAAGGCAATGCCATTAAGATCATATTTTTCCTTCAAAGTTTTTATTGTTTCAATAAAGCGTTCAGTATATTCATTGAATGACGTCGTAATAAATTCAACGGGTATTTCTAGCGCTTCACCTTGGAGTTTTACTAATTCTAATTTTTCCCCATGTCCGAAAGTTCTTCCAAGCTCGGTCGGTACTGTTGTTACTAAACAAACTACTTCAATCCCATTATGAATTAATGTATCTAAACTTAAGCAGGCATCCTTTCCACCGCTCCACGATAAAGCCACTCTTTTTTTCAATACAATCATCCTTCACTTTACTTATTCAAATTTTACCATGAATTTTACTGTTTTATGTAAAAAGAAAGGATTAAATCCAATGATTTAAATTTATCCTTTCTTAATATAAAATTAAGTCAAGAATTGAAATTCTGTTTTACTTCCTGTCTGCGTAGCAATTACTTCAAGGCGGGCATCGATTCTTTCCTTTAGCTCCGGAACATGAGATATAATCCCTACAAGTCTGCCGCTGCTTTGAATGTCCATTAATGCTTCAATCGCTTGATCAAGTGATTCTGGGTCAAGCGTTCCAAATCCCTCATCTATAAACATTGTTTCCAATGAAACGCCGCCCGCGTAATGCTGAACAACATCTGCTAATCCTAAAGCAAGGGCAAGTGCTGCCTTAAAGCTTTCACCACCGGAGAGTGTTTTTACATGTCTTTCCTGCCCCGTATATTGATCGAAAACAAGTAATTCTAAACCGCTTTGTACATTTCCTTTTGAGCGGTCAGTTTTCCTTAATAACTCAAATCTGCCACTCGTCATTCTTCTTAACCTGCCATTTGCCTCTCTTAAAATATCATCAAGAAAAGCTGCTAATACAAAGCGCTCGAATGTAATACGATACGTATTTTGGCCTTTCGTAATTTCATACAGATGACCGACAATTTTATATCTTTCTTCCAAAGCCTTTATTTGCTCATTAATCCCAATTATTTTTTCGGCTATTTCAACATTTTGGCCTTTTTTAATATATAAATTTGTATACTCGTCTTGCAGTAAACGAATCTGGCTTTCGTTTTCATTAAAGGAGTTATTAAGTTTTTCCAAATCAGGCTTTTCCACATCTTTTAATATCTGTGACAATTCTTCGTATCGGTCATTAACAGAACGAACCTCCTCCCGATAATCACGTAACGACTTAACAAGTAATCCAATTTCTTGTTCCGACTTCTTTGCTCCGTTATAATCTCCGTAAGATTCAAACCCTTGTTCCTTCATTCTAGTAATAAACGCTTGTCTTTCATTAGTTAGGCGCTCTTTAATTCTTTCAACTTGCTTTTCCATCGTTTCACTCTTCGCTAATTCAGCAAGATATTTTCCTTTTGTATCTTGAAGACTAGCTTGAGCTTTTTCTAGCCTTTGAATAAGTTCCTCGTACCTTTTATTTGCTTTTATTAAAGATTCATCAAACGCTTCTACAGATCGGAGCTCAGGTGGAATATTTTCAATCATTCTTGTAAAGTTGGTTTTCTTTTCAGTATATTGAATGGTTGTACTATTACTTTCCTCAATAATTAGTTGAAGATGATTTTTATAATTCTGTATTTCCTGTTCAAGAAACTTTAGCTCGTTTATACACACTGGCAGTCTGTCTTGGCGTTTCGATAGTGCAGTTTGTATTTGTTGAAGATCATCTCGGTTCAAAATTAACGTTTTTTTAATAGATGGTAAAGCTTCAATAGTTAAGTCTTTCCTTTGTTTCTGCAATTCTGCAAAATTTGACTCTACTGTATCTTTTAATGCATTCATTATAGATAGTGAGTCATAATATGCAGATTCAGCCCTTGCTTTCTCCTTTTCAAGCTCTTCCTTCTGCCCTTTTGCCGCTTTTAAATCATGTTCATCAGGGATTGTCTCTACCGCAATGGCTAGATTTGGATGATGAGTGGACCCGCAAACAGGACAAGCATTACCGTCATGAAGCTTGTTAGCAAGTAAACTAGCTTGTCCATGCAGCCATTTTTGTTCAAGCAGATTGACAACTGCATTGGCATCATCTAAGCGAGAAAAAGCTTTCTCAAAAATTCCTTTTTGCTTTTGAAAGTTTTGTTTAGCCTGATTAAACCGAATAATAAGTTCTTCATAATTACTCATTTTTTCAAGTTCTGCAGCTAATTTTTCAAGTTCCCGGGCATTTTCCAAAAAGGTAAGTTGTTCTCTTTCGATCTTTTGTTTTTCTTCCGTTAGTATTAAGAATCTTTGTTCTGAGTTTTTCAGTGTCTCTTCAAGTCTAATTTTTTCATTTGTCTTCTTTTCAAGGTCCATTTTAAGCAACAGAACCTCATTCTTTACTTTTGAGAAGGAGTGAATATCATCCTTCATATTGTTAAGTCTACTAATTTCTTCAGTAAGGGCTCTCCGTTCCTCTTCACGATTTTTTTCTTTTTCATATTGGAACTCTTGAACTGTTAATTGCTTTTCTAGCGAAGAAATGAACGAATTCATTTTCTCAAGTTCATTATTAGTCTCGTCTAGATCCTTTTTAAGATGATGACAAAGCTCCTCCTGCTGATCAAGCACTGCTGCTTTTTGAGCAAGTTCAATACTTCTTTCGATTTGAATGTACTTTTCTTGTTCATGTTTAAGCTCCGTTTTTCGTATCCATAAATCATCTTTAGCTTTTAGCTGTTTAACAATAGCTTCCGCTTCAAATAACTTCTGCCGAATATTGTCTCTTGTCTCCTGCTTGCTTTTCAATTGATCAGCAAGTTTAGACAACTCATCATTCATTTGATCAATCTCGGCTTTTAGGAGAGGTATGATAATATGATCATTCATACTTCCCGCTTGTAAATACGTACTTAATTCCTCATTAAATAAGGAATGAATTTGCTGAATAGCCTGATTCCGGTTTTCAATTTGTTTTTCTACCGAAACCTTTAATTCTGTTGCTTCTTCCTTTAATTTCTCCTCAATCCGTTTATACACTTGCGTATGAAAAAGACGCTGCAGAATGACTTCTTTTTCTTTACTATCAGATGTTAGTAGTTTTCTAAACTCTCCTTGTGGGATCATGAGGATTTGCCTAAATTGGTTACTGTCTATAATCATAATTTCTTTTATTTTTTCATCGACATCACGTGTATTAGAGGCAATTAACTGTTTTTGGCCAATCTCATTCACCATATATAGTTCAGCTTTGGCACCTATTGTTGTAAACCCTTCCCCACGCTCTTTTTTCTTTTCTTGTTGAGGAGACCTAGAAATAATGAATGTTTTATTCCTTAAGGCAAATTCTAAAGTGACTTCAGTTAACAAATCATCTTTAGCAAATTGGCTTCTAAGATCGGGACCGTTACGGTCTTCCCCGCTTGCTCTCCCATATATAGCATAACTAATCCCATCAAAAATAGTGGTTTTTCCAGACCCAGTCTTGCCGGAAATAACGAACATCGTTCTGTTTCCTAGTTGTGTAAAATCGATCATTTCTTTTCCCGCATATGGGCCGAAAGCTTGCATCGTTAACTTTAAAGGTCTCAAATTAACGCCTCCTCCTTCAAAGCCTTCTCAATTACTTCATTCATAACTGCACTTTTCTCTTCCGTAAATTCTGTCGTAGTCATTTCTTGATAAAATTGTTGAAAGAGCTCAATTTCTGATTTCTTTTCATCTTTAACTGATGTAAAAGCTTGCTTTTTCTTCATATCTGTCATGTTAATTTTTCGCTCAAGATGTAATACGTTTGGGTATATTTGCCGAAGTTTATTAATCGGATCCAAGATGGCTCCTTCATCACGCAAAATGATTTTCAAATAATCATCGACCACTTGCTTCTCGTAAAAACTTGGATCCATTAGCTCATCAAGAAAGCCTTCTATTTCTCTCATATCTTTTTTCGGGGTTAGGGTGCGTACTCTTAATTGGAAATGACCTTTATTATCCATCTCAATTATAGTAACAGACTTTTCTTGATTGGCTTCTGAAAAGGAATACTTTAGAAGTGAACCGGAGTAACGGATTTTCTCATGCTTGATTGCGTCTGGACTATGCAAATGCCCAAGTGCTGTATACGAAAATGGTTCAAAGAGGTCTGTATTTACACAGCCTGATCCTCCGACTGACAGTGTCCTTTCTGATTCAGTTGTTTTTCCCCCGATTACAAAAGCATGTCCTACGAAAACATTCGGTTCATTTGGATTCAATGAATCTTCTATTCTGCCAATGACAGCTTTCATTGCATCTTGATGAGTATGGATCGAGTCATCTCCAAGCAGCTGACGAACCATACTAGGCTCAGCATATGGAACGAGATAAAAATTCACGCCATTAATTCGTACCGGCTGAACTTCCTTCTCAAGCTTTCCCGATAAATAAAACTGGCTTTGACGATACCATGAACTTCCGAAAGACAGTCTTTCCGCACTATCATGATTGCCTCCAATAGCAACTATAGGAGTTTTCAATTCAACATTTATCTTAAATAAAATGTCATTAAGCAGTTCAACTGCTTCTGTTGGAGGGACAGAACGATCATATAAATCTCCTGCAATGACGACGGCATCTGGTTTTTCTTCAGCAATAAGTTCAACAAATTGCTTCAAGAAATGGCGTTGGTCCTCTGTCATATAAATACCATGCACAAGCTTCCCTAAATGCCAATCGGCTGTATGAATAAATTTCAATTCTACCACCATCTTCTATTTTTTATATTCTCCTAGATTGAGTATAACCATTATATCAAAGATAGTCTGTTCATCGGTTCGGGTAAATAGTAGAAATAACTAAACGCGAATATATGTTTTAATAAAATTCAATAGAAAGGATTATATTATTCCTTTTTAATAGAAAATAAAAAAACAGTCCGGCCATTGGCTAGACTGTTTATCAGTTTAATAATTATAGTTTATTAACGTTAGCAGCTTGTGGCCCACGAGCACCTTCTACAACTTCGAAAGATACTTCTTGACCTTCTTCTAATGTTTTGAATCCTTCAGTTTGGATTGCAGAGTAATGTACGAATACATCGTTTCCGTCTTCTCCTTCGATGAATCCGAAACCTTTTTCAGCATTAAACCATTTAACTTTACCGTTTTTCATGAAAAAAATCCTCCTATAGGCTTGTAAGCCACGTGTTAATTCACCATTTACAACGATTATAGCTTTTACTCATCATCACTCATCCGAATATTCGAATTCTTCGGAAAATTACTTGCAAAAAATATAATACGATGCATAACGGCTTACTTTAATTTAGCATTATTGGAAAGGAAAGTCAATCAATGGAAATTCATTTACTCCCTTAAACGGTTGGGCAGGTCTTGGATGGAATTCACTACGACATCAAGCTTGGCTTCTATTCGGTGCAGCAAAAATAGAGTCACAACGATGGGGAAACCTACTTCACTTATGAATGGCAAGAAATCTTCCATTACCATCCGCTCCTTTCTTTCGTATTATTATATTTCACCTCCTCTTACTTCCTATATATACCTGGGATGAAAAAAAGGACATAAGACCTCCCTACTTATTTCAATTTGTCATTTTTTCAGCTTTCTATGTAGTTAATCATCTTCTTCATAGGATATTAAACAAGCCAAATGACGGATTTTACATAAAATGATGGTAATAAAGAACAGTGAGGTGATAGGAATGAACTTAATTGATTATTTAAACCAAAATTACATGATGCTTGTACCAGCCCTTTGGGTATTAGGCTTCGCACTAAAACATACACCAGCTATTCCGGATTGGATGATTATTTGGATACTCTTATTTGTCTCCATTACCATTGGAAGCATAGCTTTTGGATTCTCAATAGAGGGACTTGTTAACGGAATTACCGCAGCAGGTGTGGCTGTATTAGGCCATCAAATGTTTAAACAAACTTTATTAGGTAACAATTCAATTAAAAATAATAAAGAACAATAAAAATCAAAAAAATAGCCGTTCATCGTATAAATGAACGGCAAAGTGTAGTTCACAAAGACCTAAGGGAGGAGATCTTCCATATTATCTTATTAAAAATGTGCGAAATCGCTTGGACAATCCCCTCCGCTTTTTCATTATTTTTATAAAATCAGTGCTGGTTATTTAAGAAGTATAAATTCATTCAATTATGAAGGTCGGATTTTTCTAGTTATTAGAACCATTAAAGCATCCTTAGTATCATTTGCAAACTTGATCGGATGATCGACTTTTTCAAAATGAATGTACATCAATCTTGGATTATCAAAAAGCCAATGATTGTGAAAAGCTGTCACAATAATGTCATGTTCACGAAGCCTGCTTATGAATGGATTTAATTCTTCCTCTAAAATCACTGTTTCACCACTGCATAATGCTCGGCCATCAGATGTGAGTGATTCGAAAGTAAACATTTGCGGTATTAAAAGGAAAGACCTGCCTCGCCTACCAAGCACACGTGGCATAATATTTGTTCGGGATTTCATAACTGTACAAACACCATTTTCAAAGGTGTGCATTGAACCTTCTAATATATTATTAAACTCCTCGCAAAGCTCTTCTTCCCGCTTAGTTGCTCCTTGTCTTGTAGTACGTTTAGAACGGCCGATATTCCTTGTAGTTAATAAATCTAAAGCTCTTCTAACTTTCCTTGCAAATGATAAGGGCTCCTCCACAGATTCGAAATGAATATACATTAAGCGTGGTTCATCAAATAACCAATGATTATGAAGTGCTGTAACAATAATTTCATCTTCACGCAAACTTGAGATAAATGGATTAATCTCATTTTGAAGGATAACTGTTTCTCCTAAGCATAATCCTTTACCTTCTTGATCAAGGTGCTCAAATGAAAAAGCCTGTGGAACAAACATAAAAGACTCAGCTCTTCTGCCCAATACGACAGGATGTAGATTCGTTCGAAAACTAGTTGCGGTACATACACCATTAATAACCGAAGGAGTTGCTCCAAGAATCTCCGCAAATTCTTGGCAAAGTGTGTCTGGCTGCATATTGCCCATAGAGTTCATCGAATATTCATCTCCCGATATTTTTTCATTCAGGATAATGTATTCAGCGATTTACTTTAAGAGCATGACTATAAGAAAAGGCCCCCATTACTTAATTTCTAAATAATGAGGGTTTTTGGTTAGGATCACTTTGCAGTTATATACCGTCGGTCATTAATCCAGTTAATAAAATTATCGACTACTATGTCTAGAAACTTTATTGTTGGCTCGTGCGTGATGCTACCCCTCTCATCCATTTTTTCATGGATTACACCAATGTAGACTTCATTTCCTGGGATAAGTGGCGATCCTACTCCTGGACAGAATAAAATTTCACGCAAATGCTGCTGCGCACGAACAGTTCCTAATGTTCCCATTGTAGTACCCATAATCCATGACGGTTTCCCTATCATTACTTTCTCCACTCGAGATAACCAATCAATAGCATTTTTCAAAACACCAGGGATGGAGTAATTATATTCAGGCGTAACCCAAAGTACAGCATCTGCCGCAGCAACTTTGCTTTTGAATTCTTTCACGGCCTCTGGAGGATCCATTTCAATATCCATATCCTGATCATAAAATGGTAGATCTCGTATTGGTAAAATTTCAATGTCTAATCGGTCCTTATATCTTTCCTGAATAAACTTGGCAAGCTTTAAGTTATATGATTCTTTACGTATACTACCAACAATAGCTACAACTTTCATATGTACAACCTCCTAAACTTTCACTTATAATTTACAAACTAGCTAACGAAAAAGTTATTGTTTCAATATGATCGACTAAAAAATCGGAACATTACAATAAAAACCTTACTAAAAGCATTTTGCCAAGTCAATAATAATGCTTATTGAATAAATCAGCAGATAGAGCATTAGTTCCCTAAGCGGATGTTCTAAAAAAGGCCAAAAATGAAGGGAAGACCTAGAAAACTGTGTAGGATCAATTTCAAATAAAAACACCTGGCCCAAGATGCATAATCGCACCGGAGGGACAGGTATCAGTTACATATTAGTCCTAATACAACCTAAGAAGCGAAAACACTCACTTCTATTTATTTTCGAATTTTCATTCGATATGTGGTCAAAACTAAAAACCCGCTCGTTTTCACAAAAAAGAAATAAGCGGGTTTTAAGCGTACTCCAAAATCAGTTCGTTGTCGTAAGAGTCGATTGGACAGCTGGACTGATTTTCTTGAAAGGATAGTTAATTTTTTCCTGGAATTCCACCCAATCAAGATTTGATATTAGTAGCAGGTAGCGTTTGCCGCTGGACGGATCACTGATGATGATGTGATCACGACCAGCCGTTTCTATGCGCCCATGGTAAACCATCGAATTCCATTTGTTGTTACCTTGGTAAGTAAAGTAGAATGTACCAACCTTACCTTTGTTGAAGCGTAAGATATTTTCGATAAATGATTCTTCTATCGCACCTCCCTGAAATTGCTGCGCGGTCCCCATTGGGACCGTCGGGACGGCATACGAGGGTCCAGAGTGTCTAGCCATCAGAAAGTCAGCAGGTTGTGCACCGCTGCTATGCAGCATTGAAACTGGATAATAAGCAGGATAATAATTCGTTGGATAATTAGTAGAATCTCCACAAGTCATGAGAAGATCAGCTCCTTTTTATCTTATCTATAAAACTCTGGGCAGTAGCCCGGTACCGCGACATAAAAGCAATGGTTCTTGTGTGCAAAATCGAACGTAGTCATGGGTGATCTTGGCATAGTTGGAGTACAAGGAGCTCGGAACTTTTTCCCCGGACTGGGGTTAAAAAACCACAAATTCATTCTGGCCCGAGGTTCCCTATCGCCATTCAACAAATTCCTGGCCCTCTGGAGGTCACTTTCTTTAGGACGTTGTGTATACAATGTTCCATTTAAGACGGGCTCGAAGTGAGGAATATTCGTTCCAGGTATGGTTTGATAGATCGCATGTCTGATATTGCGCAACCCTCTGAAGTCCGGAGCACAGTCAGCCTCGACCCGATTGGCCACAACCGATCCTACCATGTTCATCCCCTGAACTCCTTCGCCGATCGCTTCCGCCAGCATGAGCCTCGCTAACTCTTCTACGTCACGTGAATTATGATTTATTCGTCTACTCATTTTTTCACTCCATTCCCCTTATATAGGTAGCTTATTTCCTGAAGCTGGTTTTGGTAACTTGCCTATCAGCCCAAATACTTCGTTTGCCTCTGTTATTCAAGCAATATTGTTTTTTTTCACATTGTTATTGATATAGAATTATCCTTTTTAGAAAAATAAAAAAGCATTCCCCTTTACAAGGAAATGCTCTATAACTATAAACTGTTTCAATTGATAATTTGGCGGGACTGCCTGGGAATCGAACCAAATAAACGAAGACGTTGGCACACCAGCATTATGCGTATGTATCCTAAACAACTATGCAAAATTTGTGCAAAATTATTTTTATAAAATTAACCTATCCTTAATTTCAAGCCAGCACTTTTTATCTTTATCGGTGCTGGCTCTTCTTTTTTCAAACCGTTAATAAACTGAGTAAATGTTTCTGCCTGGAATACTTGAAATGGGTACTCTCCATCGATTCCGTAGCGCTGATCACTAAGAATCAATACATGTGGAAAAGGCGCTGCCATTATTCCGCTATTATATAAATCGATATATCTATCTAATTTTTCATTCATTAACTTATCTGAGTAAACGGTCCTTTGAACTTCAATGAAGAAATTAGTCTTTCTATATTGGCAGAATACATCCGGTTCCACAATTCCCTTCTTTCCATACTTAGGTTCAACTAAAAATGTTCCAAGGTTGCCCAGCCGCTTTATTTCCTTATAGACATTTAAGATAGCCAGGAAGTGCCCTATCTTTTGTGAATTTTGTTTTATACTGACATCGGGTCCAAAGTAAACGTATGGAGTAAACGCTGTTGACCGCTGGATTTCGCCATCTCGTAACAATCTTAATAAAACATTATTGGCCGACTTTTTGGGATCTTTTGTTTTTGAAAAATAAATCTCTGCTATACTATCCCTATCCATAACACGAAATTTATTGAGGTCCTTAATTATTGTTCTGTCACGATTGGTCAATGACATCTGCAAACACGTCCTTCTCAGTTAATGCTTGTTGCTGCTTAGTTTCCTCTGGCCGTTCAATCACTTCTTGCTTTTTATAGTTGTGGTTCTTCCAATCAGCCTTTTTGTATGGCATAAGAATTTTTTCTGTTTTATCCTCGTTTAGATATGGCGCTCTTAGTTCTGCTAGTTCATCTAGGTTTAAAAGAAATGTTCCGGGCTGATCCTTACTAATTTTTTCACTTCCCGGGGTTTCCCCAATCAATGCATTACGCTTATCAACAGTTCTAAAACCCATTCTCACTGATAACAGGCCTCTTACCTCTGTGGAAAGAATACGGTGTGAAGGGCGCTGCATAGATAAGATTAGATAAATACCATAAGCCCTCCCTAGGCTTGCAATCTGGAGCAAATCAGTCATTATATCGTCATCTTTAATCATTACAAACTCATCCACACAAAGAACAATATAGGGCGGTTTCTGTCCATCTTGTAGCTTGTTAATATGTCTTACTTTGTGGTCCTTGAGTAATTGGCCACGTTTAGTTAATTCCTTTTTTAAATGGGTTAAAGCTGGTGCAAAATCCTTTGTAAGATAACTGATGCTTTTTACATGCTCCACACCTTCATATAGGTTTAACTCACTCATTTTGAAATCAGCTAAATACAATTGAATCTGATCAGTCGAATAGTATTGAATTAAAGTAGACAAGATAACGTGTAAGATGGAGCTTTTGCCGCTGCCTGGTTCACCGTATATCAAAAGGTTCGGGCTATTGGTTGCATCATAAATCCTAAGTTTTTCGTTCTCATCTCCTCCACAGACTATTGGCAGCAAGATATTTTCTTTTTTGATGATTTCGAGAAGCTTAGGGTAGTCATAAATAATTTCAGGTATTTTCTTGCTTTCCTTAATGCTTAAAGTAAATTTTTTAAACTCTCCATCCAGATAAACCCCATCACCGAATATCTGCTGAAAGACATAGAATTTCTTTTTTAACAACTTTGGATCCACACCATTAGGAAGGGTAAAAACATAATAGTCATATTGGCCATTAGGAATCTGATGAATTTTAGGGAATATCTTTCTTTCATCAGTTCCAACGGTTTTATAAATCCCGCCTTCTTTAAATGCTTTAATGAGCTTATTTCGAGCCTTTAGGGTTTGGATTAGTTTCACCTTAACCACCTCAACAACGCATTAGTTTCAAGAAAATAAACCCCAAGCGCCATAGCTGTTAAGGGAATAGCTATTTTTAAAATAGTTCCTAACCAATGAATCCCTGTTTCCTCTAATACTTTATCTGTTACTGCAATGACTACCGTTGTCCCAGCTGATAATAATAAGCCTGCTGAAAACATTATTCTTCCCCCTTCAACTCATCGTAACAATCAAAACAAAGCCAGCCATCAAAGGCATTACTATAAATCCCATGTATACGATAGGTTTCTTCTCCGCAATTTTCACATGTGTGCATTACCATTCCTCCATTTCTTCTAAGTCTTCATCAGACCATTTATATCCACTTGGTAAATTCTCGTACATTCCACACAAGCTCCGTTGCAATCTCTGCACCAACCACAATCAGGATCTAACCACAATGCAATTTCTCCGCATTCATTGCAAACATTCATGACTATCACCCCCTATAAATATTTTCAATCTCCCCCGGACCCCCTCTTCAGGCCTTCCGGCTTCGCCTCCCTCTTAACAAATTTTGTTTTTGGCTTGATTATTTGATTTCTTCTTGTACAACCGAGGTTATGTTACTGAGTAG
This sequence comes from Cytobacillus depressus, assembly GCF_008923245.1. Classification (GTDB taxonomy): domain Bacteria; phylum Bacillota; class Bacilli; order Bacillales; family Cytobacillaceae; genus Cytobacillus; species Cytobacillus depressus. The sequence goes on along the minus strand of NZ_WBOS01000002.1, from coordinate 685,780 downwards.
CTACTGTGTAAAAACTTTAAATTAACTTAGGTTGGTACTAAATAGATACTGTGTAGCTTTCGTGTTAATAGCCTATGCCCATAATTTCGTGATATTGCCTGTCCATCAAAGAAAAATTAAATTTTTATCAAATTATTATTTGAAAGGTTTTTAAGCAATCTTGTGGAATTGGTTATTTAAGGATTGGAGGATACATATGTTTGAGAATAAGCTCGACTACTGGATGGAAAAGAGAGGAATGAAAAATAAGCATATCGCAAAGCTTTGCGGAGTATCAGAAACAACCTTTTCGAAGTGGAGGAAAAATAAAACCCAGCCCGAATTAGATTCTGCGGCTATAATAGCTAAAGAGCTATCAATTACAGTTGATCAGTTAATATATGGAGAGGAAGAGGAAGGAATTTGAAGAAGTTATTACTTTTATTAATGGCAGCCGCCCTTTTAACAGGATGCCAAAAATACTCCGGAGGGGAACCAGTTAATAAACCAAAGGAAGAAAAGCTGAAAGTTGAGGAGATAAAGAAGGAAGAACCCAAAAAAGAGTTAACGCTCGAGGATAAAGTGACTGCCGCGCTACACAAAGGCTTTGGTAAAAAGTTTAATGATAAGGATAGTGTGCAGGAAATTAAAGCAATAAAAGGTGTGGATGAATCTGCCCGGGTCAACGTAAAGGTCTATGCCAAGGATAGTATTGGAATGAAAACAACCATGCTGAATAGCATTACATCTACATTGAAAGAGTTGCAAAATGAAAACGAGATTGAAACAATTTTCTTCATGATTATTTTTCCGCTAGTTGATCAGTACGGAAATTCCGAAGATGGCACAATTGCAAAAGTTGAAATCTCAAAAGAAACTCTTGATAAAATAAACTTTAAAAACTTTGTCTATAATCAGATACCAAATATTGCAGATGAATATTGGGAGCATCCAGCAGTAAGTAAATAATGGTGACATGGCCATGGCTGCCCATAAAGCCATTATGGAGTTTGAAGAAAGTGAAAAATAACCGTCTCATTAAGAGGCGGTTTTTATTATTCTAAGTGTTCTTGGTTGCCCAGGAAGCCACGTTATATAACCCTTTAACTTTAATCTTTCCAAATATCCTTGAACTGTGGATGATGAAGCCAGATTAACCATTTTTCCAATATCTCTAACTGAAGGAGCATAACCATGTTCATCTACATATGTGTTTATTGCAGCAAAAATCTCCAACTGCCTCTTTGTTAATTTATCCTTATGCATAATATCGATCCCCTTTTTGCTTTAATAGAGCAACAGCAAGAATCGACTCAACCCTAAAGATTCTTGTTTGCTTTTTAATTAAGCAAAAAGCTTTTATATAGCTATCATTAATAGCTCTTACCGATATGGTTCTTTTTGAAAATACGTTGTCTTTATTACAATAGATTATTTCGACTGGGAATTTCTCTTCACAAGCTCTTATGAGTAATCGATTCATGCTGCAATCCTCCTTTATTTATTAAAACCATACACGAACGAACGTTCCTTTTCAAGTTGATTCTCGAACAAATGTTTGTATAATAAAATTAAGGAGATGAATAAAATGATTCGTGACCGTGGATTAAAAAAATGGAAAGGGTTCTTCATGCCTGAACATATATCAATGCTAAATAAATGTTATGTGGACGGAAAGAAATTGAAGAAGCCTGTAATTGATGAACAGGAATTCGAAGAAATAGGCGTAATCGTTATGGAATCATTGAATTATTTAGTACAAATTAAGTTAACTGTTTGGCAGGAGGGTTATTTTAAATATCATTCAGGAGTGGTAAGCAAGGTGGATCAGTTAATGAAGTACATACTATTAGAAATCGAAGGAAGAAATGAACGAATAATGATTGGTAATATTACTGGGGCGGAGAGGATTTAAATGACCAGGATTCCAAATGATGATCGAGACATAATTGAGCAAGCAATGTATCTTCCAATGGTACTAACTGTGCTCGAAAAGGACCGCCTTATAATTGATAAAGCACCTTTCAAGCTAAAGCAGCCATATCTAAATCTTGTGGAGGAAACAATTAAGGCCGTACAAAGGGATTTTAAAGTTACAAAGGAGAATATGCGCAAAGGTAACATGAAACTGCAGCAGACCGGCCGTGATGATACATTTACGCAATTTATGTTTTTCTATAAAGGTTATGAGGAGCAGCATAATTACTTTAATCCCCGGATCCGGAACAAGGTGAATGAGCTGCTTGAACATTATTTATATAAACGATTGAATTCATAAATTTGTCACAAGGACTTTCTTCCTGGGTATCGAATACTTAGGCAGGAGGGATATGGGTGCTTGCATTTAAAAAGAACGGGGTTGCATATCATATTTTTGCTACAAAGAAAGAAGTGACAGTTATCGCCAAGACTAAAACATTTACAGTGCATGCTAAAGGCGAGAAATTTAAGGAGACAATTGCAAAGGCTAAAAAGGCAGTACGAGAAGAAGCCCCTCTCAAGTGAGAAGGGCTTTTATTTTTATTTAACGGTATATAATTTTGTAGTTTTGCTCTCGTTATTATAGATAACTTTTAAACCTAAGAGCTCTGCAAACTCCCTAACTTGCACGTATGTCCTACCATCTTTAATAATGGCCGGTATTGGATTACTGTCATTGAACAATACTTTTGCATTAGGTTCCACCACAGCCGCAACCTCCACTTTTGTTTCCTCCTTCTTTTTTAATCCAAATGCTTTATCAAGACCATTTACGTGACCTTGTGCAATTTTATCAATAAATGCAGCCTGTTTTAATTTAGCAGCATCCGATGAGTTATCAATAAAACCATTTTCAGTTAGCAAAGCCGGCATTTTTGATTCACGAAGCATGTGAAAGTTTGCCTGCTTCTTTCCACGATCGAAAAAATCTACTTGTTTCATAATCTCTTCATGAATGGCATTTTGGAATACTGCAGTTGCTCCACCTAATCCAGGATAGATAAAGTCCTCATATCCTGTTCCGCCTCCAGCATTGATGTGCACCGATAGCAAATAGTCAGCTCCCCAAGCGTTAGCCATGTCAGTACGTTGTTTAAGTGATAATGTTTGATCGTCTTCTCGGCTTAATTTGACCAGAACGTTTTCATATTGAGTCAGTATATCCCTAATTCTTTTAGAAATCGTTAAGGTTAGCACTTTTTCGAGCAAGCCATTGCCGACTGCCCCTGGATCCGTTCCACCGTGCCCTGGATCGATAAAAATATTAATCATCTGGATCACCACCTTATTTTTTAGTGACAATTTTTGATTGATCAAACAAGCCAGCTGCAGACAAACCAATCATTAAACCAAACATAATTTTTTCCTGCAAAGTCGGCACGTCTACATTAATAATACCCGCTAGCAATCCAAGTAAAACGGATGCTGCAGGTAAGTATCTTACTGGCATAAAACCTAGTCGCTTAATTAATTCTGTTAGTGCTAAAACGACAGCTATGATTATTGTAATCTCAAACATTATTTATCATTCTCCTTTTCTAAAGCATCAATTCTTTTGTGCGCGGATTTTACGCTTTCATCTATTCGAACAACCTCTTTATCTGTAGTTGCCCAGCGAAGCTCACTTGTTTTTAAGTCTAAAACAATCGTATTAACAGATTGATTAATGTTATCTAATTTAGTCTCTATTACAGCGTTTCTTGAAGCATCGCTTTTAACATCTTTGTCCCGGTTTCTGGCAAATGTCAAAATACCAATCACAGCACCTAGAATAGTGCAAACAAAACCTATGACAGTTATTAATATACCAATATTTACCGTCATAACTCACCATCCATTTACAAAATAAAAAGAGGACTGAATTTCTCAGTCCCCACACATTTATTAATTTAACTCTTTATACACAATTACTTTTAATGCTTTTAATTCTTATAAAGGTAATGTTCCCTATTGATCTTTTAAATATAATATTCTAAATTTCAACTCGTCATTGGCATCTAAGACCCCTATGACAATCTGATTATCTTCAGTTATTGTGACATACCTTAAAGTTTCATTACCTTCGGTCATAAAGTTTGTATCCGAAGGTGTCTCCATCTTTGCAAAGACAGTTTGTGTGTATTCAAGCGGAAGAATATTATCTATTCCTTCCTCTGGTCTACCGAGCCACTTAAACATGAAATCTTTCAGTTTCATTTGTTCAATTATTGATAAACTTTTCTTAAATGCTAGTTTGTCTATAGTTACTTCTGTCAACTTTACCACTCCTTGTAGTAGGTAAAGTTTATACGTAAAAAATCCTAACAGCAAGGGTATCCCGATTACAATCACTTTACATTTTAATTACTTGCTAGGTAAGTGTTTATATACCAGTTTTATTGCATAAAAAATACACCACGATGGGTGTTAATGTTGTTGTTTTCATTCTAATTTCCATTGATTGGTTCTGGCGGTGGTTGATAATCACCTGCTAAAAACTCTACACCGCTATCTTTTAGGTGCTCATAAACTTGTGGTTTTAAACTGTTTGGTACATCCTCAAATGCTGTTTTTCCTAAAATTACTCTTTGTGCAAATAATAATGCCATCATTAAATCATCTCCAATTATTTTTATTAAAATTTGTATTAAAAAACGGACTATCATGAATAGACAAGCATCGCCATTTCAGCGATTAAGTCCTCGTGAAAATCCGTTCTATCCGTAAGTGTTTGATTTTGTGCTTTTAATAAAGTGTTTTCCTCTTTCAATAAATCAAACTCTTCTTTTGGAACTTCTGTATAAACAATCCTTTTTTCAATCACTAAAGGATTAGGTGAAAATACAAGAAACTTATCATCAAAGTTTATTTGTTCACCTATAAAATACAAACCATCCGAAGTTTTTTCGTTAATAATGTTTTCCCTTTGTACATCAGTTTCATATTGAATAGTCAGATTCACACAGGTTCAACTCCATCCATAAATATAGGTACAGGCTTTTCGACCCTTATATCGATTTGCTCAAATCTCGCTTGTCCATAAGACAAAGTTCCATAAATGGAACGCCCTCGAACCTCTAATACATCCCCCGATTTTATGTTGAGGTCTATGTCTACATAAGCTGTATAACCAGTTGCAGGTGGACCGGCAACCGAAACACCATTTAGATAAAGTGCTACAATCCCGTATTGTGTAGGGGTCGAATCATACCAAAAATTTTGTAACCTTGTCCCAAATAATCGAACTCTTATACTACCATTCATTCTCATAGTAGCTTTCCAAAAGTTTGTAAATTCTTCATTTTTAGTAGATGTATACCTTCCATCCACTCTTTGAAAAGCAAGTACATTAATAGATGCCTTTGGAGAATAAGCCAATTCAAGAGTATCCACCCCTGCCACCAACTGTGCCGCAGTCGGTGGATTGCCCGTGACGACACCCCCTTTACTGACAATAGCGTCACGGACGGAATTTATCTTATTGTCAGTATCGGACTTTAAATTATCAAGTTCCGTTTGTACATTGCTTCCTGCGGTTGTAGTGACGTTTTCTGCGGTTAATTCCATGTTTTCAACCTGTTCTTTTAGCTGCGTAAAATGTTCTAAATGGGAATTGATAGTTTGCTCTAAACTTTGAATTCGCGAAGCCAAATTAGCAGCTACATCTCCGCTCAAAATATCTTGTAACGTAGCAAGCCAAGCAACAAAGTCTGCCTGCTTAGCTGTAGTAAACTCGCCAAACCAGCTTTGATACTGATTAAACAAGGTTGTTGTATCAACTTGCTGAACAGTACCGTGGACGATTCCACAAAGGCTTGTGTTTAGCCTTAGATCAGCTATGTTGGATTGTGTAATGCTCGTTATCCCTTTACCAACATAAATGTCAGCCAGAGCTATTTCATAAGCATCTGCATCTCTTTTTAACGTTGGAGCTACTGGAGTGCTTGCGAAAGTTCCCTTTTTAACAACGGGAATTATTTCTCGATTAAAATAGTTTAATTGTAAAACTATGCGATCTATTCGGTTTAAAACTCCGTCTGCTACATCTATTGATAAGTTATAGTCAGAATCATTTGTAGTAAAATAACCATTAATCCATGCCTTTCCTGCTTTTAAACTTACGGTCATAATGTTATTGGCCATAACTTGAAATCCGTTAGAAGGATTGGGAAAAACACCGTTAGCAATAAACATGGCGAAATAGGAAGCAAAGTCCTGGGCTTTATATCGCCTATCACCATTCACACTGTTAAAAATTCCGCTTTTAATTGTCATAAAAATCACCTCATCTTCTGTGCAATTCTATCTATTAATGTAGGAATATTGCTGCCGAAATTGACTTGAATATCCTTATTGTTCTTCTCGTAAATTTCCTTTACTGATGTAATTCTTGTATTAAGTGTTATTCCCCACCGGTTGTTCTGTATCGTCACCTTATCCCCTAAATCAAAGTCTTGTTTATAAATAAGATTAGACAATACAGAAATACCCGATTCAAATGTTTGAATGGGTTGTAGTTCAGCTAGTTTACTTTCCCCTCTACTAACGAGCATAGCTTCATATTCGTTTTCAGGAATAGGGGTATCATCCTCTTTTTCAAGCGAAATATCACGAGCATCTACAAATAACTCCCTGCGCTCAAAGCCAGTTACATTGTTGTTAATTACAGCCAATTTCCTTTCAGCGCCTTCACCTTGACCAGCGATTAAGGCCACATTCTTAAATCCCGCATAAGAATCCTTGAATGATTGTTTAAGTATATTTTCATATTCAAGTGAAAAGATTGCTTGAGGATTTACAGTTTGATTAACGGATAAGTCCTTCCCTTCATATACATCAAACAAAAATTTTTTATTTTCTAAATCAAAAAGAACACGCCAGCCAACTTCATATTTGAGAGCAAGTTCCTCTGTTAGATCAGCTAAATTTCCGTAAGAGTTAACCTCATTTGCTGGCTTACTAATTCCTCTGTTAAGAGATAACATTAAATTTGGAATAATCCGATTAAGATCAATTGGAGTTATTGCATTCATTTTTACAAACAGCTTTATAACTTCTTCAATGTTTCCTGTATAGGACTGTTGTCCCCACACAATCCGTTCTGAAATAAAGTTATCTATGAAGAAACCGCTGACTTCTATAGTTTCGGAATCTTCATCATCAAGGACTATGTCTTCGATGTAGGCTGCCTCTTCTGGACTATCATCCTTCATGATTATATTGCCTTTTTGAAGAAGTGATATTATTTCCGCAGCAAACTTATCTAAATCAGGAAGAGTTACATGCAGTTTAAATGAGCCAGTTTTATAAAACTCTCTATCCCAAATTAACGACTCAAAACTATCGATAATTCCTAGTAGATTAAATGACTTATCAAACACATAGATGTCCATTGCTACACCCCTGCATATTGTGGAGTATGATAAATATCTACTTCTAAAGCATCAAGGTTTTCATCAGCATCATATCGGAACAAGTTGTCTCCAATGTCTAATTGCAAGAAATTACTTCCGAAAACCATGTTGTTAAAGATGTTTGAAACCACTCCATTTTTGGTTGACTCCACTCGCTTTTTTCCTTGATTTGTGTTAACTGTAATTACTTCACCAGCTGTCATTATTCGATTCAATTTAAACCATTCTCTTGTGTTGACGTTAAATAAGGAAGGATTTCTTACAGTACCAAGTGCTTTAAATTTAATGATCAATCCAATAGGTACTTGTCCATCATTCTGCACATTAACAATCAGTGAAGGAGATCGAATCCCCATTTCAATCCCATCTAACGGTATCTCTAAAGGAAATTCGAAGTTTGATTCCCACAAAGCTATTTCTGTTTTTTGAATTTCAAGCTTTCGGAAGAAAGGTGATGGGCAAATTAAATCAACAACAGCTACTTGAAAGGTGTTATCTCTATTGCTTTCACCAGAAGGAAATGTTGGTCCATTCTCTACAACAGCATCTATTTCTAAGATCCCTGATCCAAAATCATATTGTAAAGTGCCTAGTCCTAGCATCGAATTCAATACTTGAGAAATAAGTGCCCTATTCCTAAATAGCTCTTCCTGGGACTGAGCTTTAATTAAGAAGGATAAAGTTATTGGTCGTTCTGAATAGTTTGCACCTGTGAATGTCTGTCCATCTTGAAAAGCTAGTTTTCTCATTTGTACATCAGTTCTTGCTCCCCCAGTACCTTCATGATTAAGCAGTATAAAAGGGGCTGCGTTTCCAAGTTCAACGCTTTGCCCCTTCGAATTTATGAATATGAATTTTTCTTTTATCATCTTAAGAGCCCCGCTTCCATTGCTAATTGGCGTGACACTTGTAGATTCCTTCGTGCTGTTTCAGCTGGTGAAAGATGTTTTGGACTATTTATTGTGATATTTTGGATAAGCCCTCCTCCTGTAAACGGGGTATGTCCTGAACCAGCATTCACTCCACCTGAAGCATTGATTTTTGGTATTTTTATATTAGGGACGTTAGGAATCGTTGCATAAGCAAGTTTTTTAGCAGAGTTAGTAACCATTGAAACCATATCATCTAACCCAATCACAAGTCCTTCTCCCACAAAGTTTCCGATTTGCACCATAACTCTTGATGGAGACTTAATCTGTAAAGCGCTTCTCATTGTAGCAGCTACAGCATCCGCTATTGATTTAGCTTTTTCCATTAATGCACCTTCCATCGAAGAAAGTCCATTTATCATCCCATTGATTGAATCCTTACCAATTTGAGTAAGACTAGACTTCATAGCGTTAAACTCGCCAACGCTCCCCTGTCTAATTTGCTTTATTTTCAAATCCCACTTAACCCGAAGTTTTTCCAATTGTGTAGCTGAGTTGGCGTGAAGCTCTTCAATTTTCTTTTGAGTATCTTTCTTTAAACCTTCAAGTTCTTCTGTCGCCTGTTGACGAGCCATCTCATTTTTTGTTCTCCAAAGCTCTGTGTACTCTTGAAGTTGGCTGTCAGTTAGACCGTTAAGAGCAGCAATCTCTGCTGCAGCTTGTGGACCCATACCGCGTAATTCAGCAAGTAACCCTTCATCTATTCCTCTATGAGCGAGAGTTTTAATATTGGCAGACCACTCTGCAAACGTAGTAACTTGACCGCGAAGATTCTCAATTAACTGCTGGCCAGACACATCTGCCTTTTCTTTGATCTCATCAAATATTCCTGCGAAGCTATACAATGACCTTGTGCGGTCCTCAACAGCTTTTCTATACTCATCATTGAGAGCTCTTTCACCTTCGATCAACTTTTGATTGATTTCTTGCATTTTGCCTACGTATTCATCATTTAGAGCTGTGAGTTTATCGTGGATTTCCTTCTTCACTCGATAAATATTTTGCTCCGCTTCTTCACGTTCCTTGGAACCGACTTTAAATCGAGCCTGGACTCGTTCCCATGCTGCCAATTCCTCAGCAAGAGGCAACTCATTCATTTGCTTCTTTTTATCAATCCAATTCTTAGATGAATCGAATTTTTCTTTTTGAAGAGCCTCGAGTTCTTTCACATACTTTTTCTCAAGGTCTAGGATTGCTAGATTTACTTTGCGTACCTGATCGGGAGTTTTTGCATAATTAGCACGTACTTTTTCTAGCGATTTAATGTGAGCAACAGCATCAACTTCTCCGATTTTAAAACGATAATTAGCAGCATCTAGAGCTTCTTTAAAGTTCTTGGCTGCGGCTTGTGCGTTTTTCTTGGCTGCCTTTTCCACTTCTTTTTGTTTTTTACCAATCCCATCTGCGAATCCTTTTCCAGTTTCTTCTCCTAGCTTTGTAGTAACTTTGGATGGGGAAGCAATTCCGAGAACTTTTTTGATGGTTTTACTAACTCCATCAGCAATCTCTTTCACTTTATTCCACACAGCTGAAGCCATTGATCCAATACCATTGACAAGTCCTGTTATGATGTCTTTACCGACTTGACGAAGATCAATGCCACGGAAGAAAGCCATGACCTTTCCCCAAAGATTTTGAATGGTTGTATTGACAGTTCCCCAAATCGACTTGATTGAGCTTAACATGGCATTAAAAGCAGTCGTTATTCCGTTCTTTATCATGGTTGCGCCGTTTATCAAAAAGCTAATTAAGCCTTCCCACAAACTTTTTAATCCATTTCCTAGGGAGGTAAATATAGACTTAACAACGCCGCTAAATGCTTCAAATGTGGACGCCCCTCTTGCTTTAAAAAGATTGAAGAGAGTGATCACCGCATCAACAAAGTTCCGGAAAAACCCTACTACACTATCTACAAATCCTTTTGCTAGATTTTGTCCGGAAGTGGTGAAAGCTTTAAAGAGTCCTACAATACCATCAGCCATACCTTTTACAAGATTGACTCCTAATTTAGCTAGATTAGTAAGTAATGTGCGTAGACCTCCCACAAAGGTTAGGGTCATCCAGCCAATGATTAAATCAATTGCTCCTAAGAATATTTGTTTAATCCCTTCCCACATTTTGCCGAAATCTCCGGTAAACAGCCCGCTGAACACTTTAATTAAGCCCATGATTACATTTAACGCGCCATCAATTACTTGCTTAATAGCAGTCCACACCATATCAACAATAAAGAGTATTCCTGGCATAACAAAGTCCACAACCGCCATAATTCCATTAAATACATTCTCGAATGCAGCTAAAAACTGCGTTCCATTCTCATCCCAAAACTGCTTAATCTGAGCAATTTTTTCACCTATGAAACTAGCGACAATCCCGAAGGCTTGAACGGCAACATCTTTCACTTTGTTAAAGATATTTGTCACTGAATCTCTAAATGTCTCACTATTCTTCCACAATGCGACTAAGGTAGCTCCTAGTCCGACTATTGCCGCTACTGCTATTCCAATTGGTCCAGTTAATATCCCGATTGCTCCCCCTGCTCCTCCAATGGCTCCGCTTAGTCCTGCAAAAGCAGTTATAGCAGAACCAATTCCGGTTATCATTAATCCCAATGTAGCTAAGACAGGGCCAATGGCTGCTGCTATAGCACCAATTGCGATAATGATCACTTGGATAGCTGGATCAAGATTCTTAAACCATTCTGCCGCCTGTTCTAACATGTCTAACAAAGGTGACATCGCATCCAAAGTGGACAATAAAGCAGGAATAAGTGCATCTCCTATTGTGATGCCAATGAGTTTAACTCGATTCCACAAGATCTGAAATTGTGATGCTGTGGTCTTATATCTTTCCTCAGCCTCTTTTGTTAGTGCTACATTTTCCTCCCAAGCCTTTGTACCAATTTCAAGAGATTCTCTAAATAAATCTCCTGCACCACTGGCACGTAACAATGCATCACGAACTCGAATCTCTGATAAACCTAAATCCTCTAGGACTCCAAAAACATTTTTTCCTTCCTTACTCATTTTGTCGAGACCTTCAACAAAAGCAATAATGGCTCCTGCAGAATCTTCTTTAAAAAGTTTCTGGAAGTCTTTTGCTGACATTCCGGCAACGTCTGAAAAAGCTTTTATTGCATCCTCACCATTTGCCGATGCGTTTGCAATCTCAATCATTACTCGTGAAAAAGCACTTCCTCCTGCTTCCGCTTCAATACCAACAGAAGATAGTGCTCCTGCAAAGGCTAAAATCTGTGCTTCTGTTAACCCAACTTGTGATCCCGCCCCAGCAATTCTTAATCCCATAGCCACAATCTCGGATTCCGTTGTAGCTAAATTGTTTCCAAGGTCTACAATCGTTGCTCCTAATCTATCAAACTGATCCTGTGGCATTTGTGTGATGTTAGCTAACCTCGCAAGAGCAGTAGCTGCTTCATCACTACTCATATTTGTTGCAACGCCCAGGTCAACCATAGTCCGGGTAAATCCCATGATATTTTCTTTTTTAATCCCTAATTGTCCGGCCGCTTCGGCAACTATGGCAATTTCTGTAGCCGCTGCAGGTATTGTTTTGGACATTTCAAGGATTTCTTTCTTAAATTGAGCAAATTCCTTTTCTGTCGCATCCACGGTTTTTCGAACACCTGCAAATGCTGTTTCAAAATCAATTGCTGATTTAACCGATGCAGTAGCTAAACCGACAATAGGCAAAGTAACTGCAGCAGTGAGAGTTGAACCAATAGTTGTTAAATCGCTTCCGATGTTTTGCATTTGTCTACCAAACTGCCTCACTTGGTTTTGAGCTTGAGTAAATGTGCTAGACATTCCGCTCGCATTCCCTAATATCCCAACGGTTAAATTACCTAATAAACTCATGGTTGACCTCGCTTCTCTGGACGTTTAATACGATCACCATAATATTTGTAAAAAGCTTCCCGGTCCGGTGTATCATTGTAGTCCTTTTTCTGCTTTTTCGGCTCTTCTTCAACACCAAAAAGGCCAACCGCAATGCGATTGACCAAGATGATTGATTTATTTTCTTCATGTTCCAGGCCGAAATCGTAATACATGAAAATTTGATCTAAGGACATATAATCAAGCATGTAATCCGGGGTTGCCCAAGCAAACATACTGCCTACTCTCGCTAATATACGCCCCATTTCTATTGGTTGGGGCTTGCCTCGTTTTTTCCCTCACCATCAGTTCGATCTTTAATTGGTTTAAGAATAAATTCAACTAATGCCAGAAGTTGATCAAGGCTAGTATTGTCAATAATCCAATCAGACGTAATATCTGGTTGTGACGGCTTGCATATTTTGACCACTAAATCTAATAGAACAGGAAAGCTTTCTTCTGAACCACTTTTTAAAACATCCGATTTCTTAGCAATTTCTAATGTTACTCGAGAGGGAATTTTTGAAACGTCGATTTCTTTTCCTGCTAGTCGAATGATGCGCTGTTCGGGGATTAATTTATCTAAATCAAGAATTTCTTGAGCCATTTTTATTCCATCCTTTCAATTCAATATAAAAAAGCACCCATAAAATGAGTGCTTAAACTGTTGGTACTACTCCTTGCTCGTCGTAAATTTCGAATAGTTGCTCACCCGGATCACGCTCTGCATCTAAAGTTCCTGTCATTTCAATCGGAGTCATTGCTGGATCTTCTCCGTCAGCTTCAGGGAAGGTGATATTTAAACCGCTTGCCGCATTCGCTTTGAATATCTTGATGCTAAATGCTTCATTTTTATCATTATAGTTAGTGATTTTAACAATTCTAGGTTGGAAAGTGCTAAGACCGCCAGACAATAGTTTAATAGCCGCCTTTTTACCCGCTTGAGAATCCGCTGCTACTTCCTCATATTTATCGATTCCGCCACGAAGTACATGGAGTGTTTTAAGATTAATCTCCATCAAGTTGCCCGCAATCTTGGCTGTATGATTCGTGATTCCTGCCGTGATTACTCCAGCGTTATCAGATTTCACTTGGATTTCATCCCATGATTCTTCGAAAGATATTCCTCTCATAGCACCAAGGTCAATGAGTGTTTCCTCTGTTTCCCCTACTTCGAATTTTGCTGAGCCAAAACGGATTGTACTTTTCTGTTGTACCGTTGTCATATTCCTCATTGCATTCACTCCCAATAAATAATTTTTATATCAATAATTGCATTGTGCAACATTGTATCTTTTTCGTATAACATGTATTTACCTGCAGAAACACCTTGAATTACACGAGTGTTGCCCATTTTACCTTTAAATCTTTTTAAAGCATTTTCAATTTCTTTTCTAACTTGCTTCGCCTCTGTGTATCTAGTAGAAAAGCAAGAAAACTGAAAACGCGGGAACGCTACATCAATGTCATGATGACCTGGTGCCGATATTTCGTTGTATGCTATAGCTGGTTTCGTTCCATTTTCAGGTATAACACCGGGATAAATTCTACCACCAACTAAATCCTTTAATGGCTGGTAGTTTTTAAGATAATTAACTAAATCAGTTTCTAGCAAGCTATCAACTCCCTTGCCTTGCTATGGCTGCTCTCAAGCCTGCAATAAGGTGAGCCCTTATCTTCGATTTGCTTTTATCTAAAGAAGGTCTCATGAATGGTCTAGGCTCCTGGCGCGATGTACCGAGCTCGTAGAATGTGATGTAATATGGATCGGTTTTTCCCGTACCGTTTCCGACGACAACATTAGCATAGAAAACACCTTTGTCATTTTTACCTACTTCAATTCGCAAAGTGTTTCTTGCCTTACCGGATAAAATAGGTACACGTGCATCAGCTTCACGAAAGACGATTTCGGCGCATTCCGAGATAAGATCATGCAGCTCTTTTTGTAGCGCTTCGTCAGCTCGTTGTAGAGCTCTAATAATATCCTCCACCCCATCGACTCGAATCCTCATATTGCTATTTTGTCTCATTCGCCTAGCCATTATTGACGCTCCTTACACATAATCTGCAATTCTTCATTTGCATAGTTAGTGTTGATTACATACAAGAATTCAAATTCATTATCGTTATAAATCGCCTTCATAGTACGATCAATTCCAGTTCGATAACGAATAGTTATTCTTGCCGTAACCTCTGCGTTTACCTGTTGAGCCGTAAACAACTCTCGACCCCTTAATGGTTCAATAGCCGCCCATGTTTCTGCAATAGGAATCCAATCGTCTAATGGTTGTCCTACTTCATCCACATCATCGGGACCAGGTGCTTTGAGTATACTGATTCGATGTCTAAAGCGCCCAGAATTTTTCTTAGGATTATACTTAAATGGTTTCACTTGAATCACCTTCTTTGAGAGCCTTCTCAAGTGCTAAACTATAAATCTGGCTCAAAAAGTTGTTATTAAAAAATTCTAGAGCATCGTTATAAACATACCGGGAACGTTCAAAAACAAGCTCCTTGAACACTTCATCTATATTAATGTCATAAGCCCCGCAGATTCTTTTAAGGTCAGCATTAGACGCAGAAAGGATGCGTCTTAGGTTTTCATCTTCATGATCTCCCAAGTGCATCCTCTCTTTGAATTCTTCTAAAATAGTATCAGTGATGCTCATAAACATCACTCCTCAACTTTTTCGATAAACCTACATTTGTATTTCGGATGCTCCTTAGAAAGCTCACTAATACGTTTTTTTGTAGGTTTATAATCACCCTTTGGATAAATACCCCCTACTTTATAGTGGATATTCCCGTTCTGTAAATCTATAAATTCATTGATTACTTTATACATTTAACCACTCCTATTAAACTGCCGGAGTTCCTGCTGCGAAATTAATATCTAAATCATATAGAAGTGCAGTCTTATTATCCTTTGGCTTACCATTAGCAAACTGTTTAATCGTATAAAGCATTGCGTCTTCAATCGCGAGAGTTTGGTCAAATTTGTTAAGTTTGTACCCACCAGCAATAGCAGCTAAATAAGCGTCTTTTACGAAAAATAGCGCCTTCTTCTCCGGCACTTCTTCTGATTCCACAACCTGGACATTATATGGCAAAGAAGTAACCCATTGCCCGTTGGCTGTTTGAATCGTGTTACGTGCCTGCACACTGATTGCATCAACTGGATTAACAAGCATTACTACCTTATTTAACACTTTGCGTGCTTTACCATCAGCATCAACAGAAAGCGCCTTAATTACATCGTGTAATTCGCCAGCCACAACTTCACCAAATTGGGATGGCGCGAATGTTAATGTACCGCTAGATGTTTTATCAGTTACCGCACCTGTATCTTTATTAACATTTTTCATAAGTCCAATCGGCTCGTTTTTCGATGGTCCTCGACCATTTACAAGTCCATATTCAAGGCCAACAGAATAGGATTCTACTAAAAGTGTACGAACATAACGCTCAACCCATTCTGGACCAAGTTCAAGCATATCCTTTGGAATAACAGCAAATGCAGTAAGCTTTAATTGTCCAATTTGCTCTTCATGGAAGGCGCTAGACACTTGACCTTTAATGTCTCCGAACAATGCGCCCCATGCGTATGCTTTAGTCGGATCAGAATAAATAAAGCGAGTAATTGCACCTAAATCCTTTAATCCGATTACATCTAAAAGTGGATGCTGAGATACTAAATCCTCAAACACACGCTCTTGTGTAGTTACTGGAAGTATCGTATCTTCTGCAAAGCCACCGCTATGAATAACTTCGTTAAAGAATGTGCGCTCTGTTGACGTTAATACATTTTGGCCACGAGCAGCTAAAATTTGAGCATCATGTACTTCATTGCGAGCTTCATTTGTAATCTGTTCAGTTAAATCTGATTGAAGGGCAGTAAACATTTCATCGAATGCTGTTTCCAACTGTTCAGGAGTTGAATTTTCAGCTTTCATAACATTCATGTACGCTTGTTTCTTTTCTTTAAAATTTTTCATTGTGCCTTTTAATTTCATAACCATAGTTCGTTACCTCCATTTTTTTAATAAATTAAAAGAACCTTTTCCATTTTCCACAGTTGTTGTGGCAGTTGGAGAAGGTTCTTGTTCTTGGTTATTTGGTTTTAAAATATTCTTTAATTCGTTCATAATTTGGCGTTTTTGTTCATCACCTAAAACTGAATTACTTGCAGTAATATCATCGTCTAATGCAGTACCCTTTGCTTCAGTAGCAAAGCCGATTTCAACAGCCTTTTTAGCACTGAACCAAGTTTCAGCATCAACCTTCTCTCGAATTTCCTCACGACTAACATTTGCTTTTGTCATGTAAATATCAATAATACCCTCTTCTAGTTCATCTAGAATGTCAGCTTCTTTTCTCATTTCAGTTTTAGTACCCCACACAATGTTGCTTGCTTCATGAATCATCATCATCGATCCAAGACCCATGATTAATTCATCTGCTGCCATTGCAATAACTGAAGCAGCTGAGCAAGCCCATCCATCTACAAAAATTGTTACTTTTCCTTCATGACGTTTCAAACGATTGTAAATAGCAATTCCCATAAAGGCATCGCCGCCTGGGCTATTTAAATGAATTTTAATATCGTTTTCACCAGCTTGATTTAAAGCCTCGTCCATGTCACTTGCGGAAAAACTATCACTCCACCATGATGTACCGATAACACCGTAAATTGTAATCTCACTAGTTTTCGTTTCTTCATTGTGGACGACATTAAACTTTTGTGGGATTTCTTTTAATTGTTCAGTATACGACTGATTTTTGAATAACTTAAAGAAATCTTCTTTAGTCATATTTCTCACTCGTTTTCACCTCCCTCCACAGATTCAGCAGATTGATAGTTTTTAGTGATGACAAACTTATCTAATTCCGGATTATCGGAAGGTTCATCACCAAATTTCACCCTAACCTCATTTCGAGTATAAGCTCCAGAAGAAACTAGTTTATCTACTGCTTCAGCATTCTCAATAACATTCATATCAGTAACACCTCGGACCTCTACCTTTGTACCGTTAAGATAATCCTCTTTTTCAATTAACTTTGCATTCAACTCATCAGAGATTTTTTTTATTAATGGTCCAATGCAGAACTTCACATATGCCTTAATACTAGTTTCATACTCCGATAATTCCCCATGGATCAGAGCATTAGGAATGCCCAAAATATCTGCAACATCATCAATTAAGGATTTCTTGAGTTTAATAATCTCTTCGATGGATTTTCCGTTAACATCACCCTTAGAGACCTCGTTATAATCAAAGCCTTTTAATTTCGGGACGATGGCAACCAGATTATTCTTAAATGCATTGAACAATTTATCGATAAAATTCTGTAACTTGGTTTGATTTTCCTCATTAAGGGATTGTGTGGAATCAATACTTACAGTACCGCGGATCTGATTTGCCCTCTTGCTTGTTTCAATCATCCTACTAAACAAATCACCAAAATCTTCAAACATACCTTCCATAAATTTTGATAATTTTTCATTGTTGTAGGTAAGGTAAATAACTTCATCCATCTTGAATGAGCGTTTGAAAGTATAGTCTTTGACAGTAACATCAGTAAAGACATCAGGATAAACTGCATAATCATTTCGGGTAAAATCATCAGCAATCAGTAGATCATTGTTATCTGATAAGATGACTAGAACCTCATTCTCATGTATTAATTCATAAATAAACCTCTGCCAAAAATCTGCTACGGATTGATCTGTGTTTGGCCTAACATTCATCAAATAATGCCAATCGTTTAGCTGTCGCTTTCCATTCTCCATAAATCTAAAATCAGATTGGCTTATCGTCCGGCCGATAAAGTTTATACATGTTTCTAAAGCCATCTTTTTTAAATAAGCTCGATGTGGAACGTTTTCGGAAAATAAATCAAGATCAAACATCGATTCAAGTTCCTTATTGCGTCTTAATACGCTATCTAAAAATCCCATTTCACATTTTCACCCCCTCCCTAAAAGTTAAGTGCATCTAGTATATCTAAGGCATCTGAAGCATCGTAATTATCTAAATCTCTAGATGCCCATACACCATATAAAAACATCATAAAACCATCCGTTTTGCGTTTGACTGGTTCTTTTTTGCGATATAACTTATTGCCCTTACCATCAATAACAACCAATACATTGTTTGTATACCATCGCATTACTGGATTGTCTCCAAAAATAACATTATGATTATCGAATGCTAATTCAATTTTTGGAGCTAACAACGCACTTGCCGCATCTGGATTACGTATGATTTCAACCTCGAAGCCTTCTGCCTCAAATAATGGTCTCAAAATCTCCATCCGGAAATTATCGCCGACAATCTTAATGATATTCCAACCTTCGTTTCTTTTATCAACAAACCATTTAACAATTAAATGTGGATCCATCGTATCTTTGTGGAGGACTGTTAAAAATCCTTGCTCTTCCCATTCTTTAATAGGTGCGAATTTACGATGGTCTTTTTTATTGTTACCTTCCGCTTTATTGCCGCTATATGCATAATGCTTATCAGCAAAAGGTTTACACACAAATGAATGTGTTAATTCTTTTGGTAAGATGAATTTATCGCCTTCCACAAACAACAAACCATTGGCTACAAAGTCGCGAATAGAAGCATAGTCAATGCAACCAATACATTCACGTTGTTTTAATTTCTCCAAATCGTATTCTTGATCTGTCGCTTCAATTTTGTCCCATGATGTTACCGATTTTTCTAAATCGACTTTCGGTAAATTCATTCTCTTCGTGATGAAGTTTTCATAACCTGAAGAATCGTTTTGAAGTTTGCGATATTGTTTCAAGACCTTTTTGTAAAGCGTTTTTGCATAAGTAGATAATGACGGATGGAACATTGGATTAGCTTTTTGCCACATGTTCATATCGTGCATTTCATCTTCGTTATCGATGCAGCACATAAATGGGAATAATGAATCTTCTTTTACCGATATCTCACGCTTCAAAATACTCAATGCGCGTTCTTTTAAACGGTCAATAAAGCCATCGCGAACAAACCCATCGGTACCAATAAAAAATTCCCGGCTGTCTTCAACTTTACCAAGACCACCCGAGAATACATCAACTACGTCATTATTTTCATATTCATGCACTTCATCATAAACTACACAACCATCACGCAAACCATCTTTCGTACTGGCATTAGAGGTATGAAACTGAAAGATTGATTTTGTATCAACTGATTCGATAACAGCCTTTTGATGTTTGAAGTATTCTTTCAAAGCATCATTCATATCAATCGCATTATAAACTTCCGTAAATGATGTTTTTGCTTGTTTTTCACTATTGGCCACAATTGATACATTATAAAAATCAATGCCATGGAGTTCACTTATAAAATAATTAACAAGCGCTGAAACAAAACCATTCTTACCAGCACCACGAGCCATGTAAATAAAAAATTCATCAAAAACTAAGTCATCTGAATCCTTATAACGCAAGAAAATGAAGCACGTTAAAAATTTTTGGAATGGTTCTAATGAGAAATACCATTTGTCAGCAAACTGAATGAAATTTTCAATCTGTCCACTATCAAAATAAATATCCCGCATCATCAAGATGTCTTGTTCTAACCATTCGATGAGCATAATTCGCTCTTTATTTAAAGTGATTTCGCCTTCTCGCCACTGACGAATATATTCATTGATATAGCTATAACTAATCAAATTAAACTACCACGCTTCGGCTTGCCTTCCACAGATGATGATGCAGGGGCAGGAGCTGCTTTCAATTTGAATTTAATCGATTTTTCCAATGCGATTTTTTGAGCATTGATTTTCATCTTCTCATTCATACTAGGATGACTCTTTATGAATTTTTGAGAGCCATTTTCGATGACAATACTTACTCCGTCACGATCAATCACTTTATCGCATTCTGCATCTAATTCATTCAGCCGAATTAAATCATTTACTTTCTTTACTTCCAGCAAATCATCAGTATCGATACGTGCTAATAATTGTTTTTTTAATTCGTTAAAATTTACTTTTTCCATATTACCCCTCCCCCCAATCACCCCTAATGTGAAGGACTTATTTTAAATATTTTCAGAGAGTTGACCCCGCGACCGGTCTGCAGCCAAAATAAAAATGGCAAAATTATTTGACGGGGGGCATTACCACTTTTCGTCATTCCATTTATTTTCCTTTATTGGTTTAAATCCTTTATCGTGAATCAGATTATGATGATATATACAAAGTGTCTCAAGGTTATCCAATTCAAGAGCAAACTCTGGATGATGTTCAATCTCTTTGATGTGATGGACGTTTAACTCAACCTTCTTCCGTTCACCCTCTTCCTTTACGGAATCCACATGAACTAATCCTTGACGCTTACACTCTTTGCACTCATAGTTATCCCGTCCCAATGCTTGCTGCCTTAATTCATCCCAAGCAGATCCATTATAGAACTTTTTCTTTTGTTCTTTAGTTTTATATTCCATCATACTAACAACAAGTCCTCGCTCTAACCCTCATAGGCTTATTGATCAGCACCTGAGATCGCAAACGATTATAATCACTCTGCTTGACACTTACAGCTGGATGAATCAACTTTGGATACTTAGGTAAATGTTGAATATAATCTTTAGCTAAAGACTTAAGTACGCTCCATGCTTTCTTTATCTGTTCAACTAAAGGTCTACAAACTTCAGCAAATGCCTTAATTGCTTGAGATAGCTTTTCATAATCAATTTCCATTTCTCTCACCCTGCTTTCTCCAAAATAAAAAGCACCTCTCAAATTAGAAAGATGCTCTTAAGAATATTCTAACTTTCTTATTGTTCTATTTTATTTATTTTACTTTTATATTCCTTATATAATTCTCTTAATAAGGCTACGTCACTATTGAACTTATTTAATTGAAATTCGTTATTAACTTTATCTCTAACAATAACTTTAGTGATAAACTGTAGATTGAATATGAATCCAGTGAATTTATTTATCACTTCGTAAACTTCTAATGAAAACAAATCAACATCTAGCTGCTCTAATCGTTTCTTTAAATTAATTAACTCAGCTATATTTTCTTTAATTTCTTCATCGTAATTAACCTCATAAATATTTAATCCCTTTCCCCTTTCCATAATGAAGAATTCTAGATGGTCTACTAACAATAACATTTGATAAAGTATCCAGCTCAGACTTACATACCCTTTGGTTTGTCTTTCAAGATATGTAGTCTCCCTTATTAAACGATCATTTTCAATTTGTTGTTTTGTCGCTCTATGTGTAATAAAACCGGCTAGTCCAGTTCCTAAAAATGTTGAAAGTAATGTCAAAATCGCTATAGTCATTCAATCACTCCTAGTATAATTAAAAGCACCCGATTATTCGGATGCCTGTGTTTCTTTTCTTAAATTCTTCCAACTTGTGATAAGTTCCTTATTAACAACATCATTCGAAGTTATTATTAAAGTTTCAAACGTTTTTACTTGATTGATAAAACTACTCCCTGTCTTACATAACCAATTTGTTATTTCTTCATCTATTAATCCACAAGGACCGTTTTGAATAGCTGATCCAGAAACCCTTAATTCTAGTAGATTTTTATTACCTTTCGTAAATAAGACTGCTTCATAATCTCCATTTTTCACAGTCCTATTACACTTAATTTCCTCTACATTCTTTTTCTTGTATTCTTCTTCTCTAATTTTTTCTTCACGATCTCTTTGCCTAACTACGGCTTGCGCCTGTGTACTTTTGTTTTGCATGTCATATCTAAACCCCATTCCACACACCTCCTCCACTCTCAATTATGAGAAAAAGGAACCAACTGGACAAACACTATCGTTCGTCAATTTATGACAATACCCATAACAAAAAGCACTCCCGAAGGAATGCTTAAAGTCTAATATTTTTTTAATTGAGATTCTAATTCATTAATACTTACCAATAGTTGATTATTATATTCATTAATCATTTTCTTAATATACAAGAGACCATCCATCGCATCCTCAAATGAAGATTCCTCAATAAATTTCCACACAGGTAGTTGTTTTTCTTCTTTTGAGTATAAATCAACTTTGATAACCCATTTTCTATCTGCTTCTAGAACATATAGTAAATTGTCTTTAGAATTATAACCAACAATTGGTCCTCTACCAGATTGATATTTAATTCTAGGGTGAGTGAAAGTAAGTTGTTTTTCTCTTACCCAATCAATAGCTGGTTTTAATTGGTCAATCGTTTTAGAAAATAAATTTTTTTGAGCTTCTAATAATTCTTCAATCTTCTTCCTATTTGCTTCATAGTGTTCATGAACAACCTCAAAATCTTTAATTAGTTCCTCTGAATTAATCTCTATACTCATTATCATGCACCTCCTTCCGCCTAATTAATTCGACAAAAGGAGATGTTTTCCTGCAACTATTTTACTATTTTCTTCTTATCGCACCTCCAACACATTTATATGTATCTCTTCTTGCTCCCATCAAGTCCTCAATGTCTCTTCTGCTTAATGCAGCCTCTTTCTTTTTCTTCTTAATTACAGGTTTAGCTGATGGTTTAACTTCCTTCTGTTCTATATCTCTTTCTGATCTTCTAAGCTGATTAAACTTCCGAATATCGTTCTTTGATGAATGATCAATGAACTTCAATTTAATCACCTTCTTTTGCAAATAAAAAAAGCACTCCCGAAGGAATGCTCAATAAATTCAATTCTATTAATTATTGGTATTTTGCCATCTTGCCTGGCATTTCAAAAACATTTCTAAGTAACATTTCAGTGAAATCTAAAAGCTCCAAAGCATCTTCTCTTTTCAGGTTAGGTATTTCGTGAGTAGCTTCATTTCCCTTTTTTCTAATATGATCGACCCAACCTTTACCGCCTGGTGGAATAAAGTGATTATTATCAAGAAAATCTACATAAACTGCAAATTTTTCTCCAGCTTTAGCCCCTTTAGAAAAAGCTACATTCATAAGTAACTTCCTACATGATAATGCAGCAGAGTTATATGCATGTACTGATATACAATTTCTTGCCTCGTTATAGATTTCTTTAATTTCTTTCGGAAGAAATGGAATATCTTTTCCTAATCTCGGCTGTGGCGTTTGCAAATTATCATTTATTTTATTAATAAATGTAGGCAGATTGCATTTAGGACAAATTGCTAATATACCAGATGTAATGTCTCTAAACATATAGTCTTGAGTTGTAGAATAATATCCTTGGGATGGTGCAACATCGTTGTTGCAGAACCCGCAAGTATAAGACACAGAACCGATGTTACTTACATTTTTCCATACACCACGAAAGTCCATTTCCTCTTTTTCGTTTTCCTCGTCTGACATTAAATCAAATTCCCTATTCATTATTACCACCTCCCTCAATCTACTCAATTCGACAAAAGGAGATATTCCCCTGCAACTATTTACCTATTAAACAAAAAGAAAAGACGACACTCCAATATGAGCGCCGTCTTGATAAACTTGCTATGCTATAAATTTAACATATATAATTCCTAATGCTCTGCCCTCTTCCTGACAAAATCCTGCCATTTATTAATTAGTTTGCGATTCTTTTTTTTACTTGTAATCTTTTTTCTGTACTTAAAAAATGTTTATAAATATCAACCAAAAAGTTATTTGAAAAGGAAAGTCCTAATGCTGCAATACTACACAAATCACCTATGTACTGAGGTATTGAATTAGATATTCTGTATAAAACATACGCGGGGATTACAACGATACAGAAAACAACTAATATTAACTTCCACTTATTTAAATATTTTTCCTGTGTTTTATCATATAAATCAGAATTGTAAATGCTGGTTATTATACTAATAAAAAATATTGATATTGCCAAAATCAAAGAAATTACACTCATATCATTCATTAATTTAAATCCATTACCTTGAAATGCTTTACTAATAAATAAGCCTATAAATACTAATAATATTACTACCTGAAATATTTTATTGTATAGATTAAACATTATTCAAACACTTGCCAATTGTATAATTTTTCAAATAAATAATTTGAATACATAATGTAATCATTAAATTCACCCACATCAATTGTTCTATTTACAATCGACACATTGTTTTGATACATAAGTATATCACTATTCTCAAAAATCCCAACACTTCCATATACTACATGATTACTATTCTCTAAAAATATGAGTTCTTTTGCTGTTTCAATATCTTTTATTTTTTTATTTATATGAAACATGAACGAAATTCTCTCTAAGTTTTCATCTACAAAAATTACTAATTTGAATTTACCCTTTTCTAGTTCAAAACCTACAATAAATGCTGGATCTTCATTGTCTTTTTTATATTTTAATTCTAATTCGTCTAGAATATTCTCTATTTTCTCTAAAATTTCCATTATTTAATTATCCCCTTTAGAAATCTATTAACCTAACACCCTTCGTACCATTCAATTTTATATTAAAATCGTTTTGGTGGTAGTGAATACCTATAGTTTTATTGATAAAATATTCTAATATAAAATTAGTAATAACACTTAGGGTATTTTTCACTTCGCCTTCCTCTTTTGTAACAATTGAAAAATATATATTCTCTTCATAAATAGTAACAGAAAGGTTTTTTTCAAATTGAAATGCATCAAAACTATTCTTATTTCGTTTATATTGTAAATTAAAAAATTGCTCAGTTATTTCTTTTAAGTATTTTTGCTTTGTCTCATTAAAGACCAATGAAAATGCTAACATTGGCAATACTCCCTTATAAAAAATTATTTTATTTACTTTTTTTTTTGCAAATTAATCCTTAAAGAAATAACTACCTAGTCGAGTTCCCATTATTTTTTCTGTAAATCCTTTTTTCTTTTCTTGTTTATCAAAGGGCTTAACTTCATTAATATGATTGTAATCTGTTAATTGACGTTGTAATTTATCAAAAAGTTCAACATAATCCGCAGTAATTTCTTTCTCCCAGTTAAAATGACATTCTTCAACCTCTTGTAGAAAACTAGCAGAAAGCCCTACTTTCCTTGCAATCCCAATCATTTGTTCTCTTCTATCCTTAGTGAAGAAAAATAATCCGAATTGAATCATTTCTTCTTCAACTACTTTATTTCTCTCTTCTAAATCTTTATCCTCAAGTTTTATCTTATATCTTCGCTTAGTTATACTATATCTTTCTTCACGCAAACTATCAAAATCGGTCATTTCCCATAAGACCACCTATCAGTGCCGTTATTTTATATTAAACATTAGAAAATTTGCACTTTCTAGGTAAATTTTATCATTTACTTTTATGAATGTACATATGAAACACACAAAATGAAAAAGCACCCAATTAAGGATGCTCACTTTTATAAACCTCTATCTTCAGCAGTAAAGCAAGCTTATAAAATATTCTCGCTTTTAGTCGATAATACCTTCTTTCACTGTAACCAATTTCATTATAAAGCTCATAATCAAAAATCTCTTCATCTTCAAGGTACCTTTTTATTATGATTTCTCTTTCTTTATAATTTAGTCGATTTACTGCCTTACGGATCCGTTCAATGTATTCTTCTCGTTCCCTTTCAAAATCCATTTTATCAATAACTACACTTTCTGTAGATGAATGAAATTCATTAGAAAAAGCAGGAGGAACAATTGAATAAGATACTGTTACTTTTGGCAGCTGTTCTTCTGGAACAGTCAATAAGTAAAAGCGATATTTCTCAAGAGCTGCTTCCACAGCCTGCTTTGTTTTCTCTCTATCTATTTCAGGAAGTATAAATGACATTTGACTATGCACAAGGATCCCTCCCTAGTGTTATAATAAAATTGAGCGCGCCGGGAGAAGTCCTGGCTTTTTTCATGTGAAAGGCGTGAACATTTCATAGACAAACATATTGATTTAAACACTATTTATGACTTTATCGAGTATCCAGACAAAATAATGGCCGTTGCGATAACTGCGACAAAACCCATTTCCAAAGCTCTATAAGCGAAGGCAAATTAATAAGAAAATGTAGTAATTGCGGGATGAAGAAGATCATTTAGCTTCTTCGTCCTTCTTAGTTTTTAATTCTATATCCTTAATTTTTTCTAAAGCTGCAAGTAAACGAGTCTTTTCTTTTTCAAGTAGTTGTTTGTTTAAAATTGGAACAGGCTCGTTTTTCATTCGTTTTGACAAAATATCACTCCTTAATTAACTGTCTCTAACTTTTGTTTCCTTAATAGACGATATTATTACTTACTGATTAGGAACTTTAATAACTTTCTTAGCAATTAGACTTCCAATTAAAGCAGAGAAAGCAGCGACAAATGGCATATAATACATTTTAATTTCATTCCATGGTGTTATATAACTTACAATGACTACTACAATCAACATAAAAATTACTGCAAATATTGACTGTTTTGTATTTAGTTTCAATAGATTCATAGCTTATCTCCACCTTTTTCCACGAAATTCACATATTAATTATATCTAACAGATCCTACCTTTTGTTTACTTACTCATTCAAAGTTTCTTCAAGTCTGTTATAAGAATCGTTATAATGTTCTTCTAGTTCGGAAAGGTCAATACCTAAAGAACCGCTTAATTTCCGAATAAGCCATAACGCATCCTTGATTACTTCAACTTCTACCTCTACCGTTTTCATCATCTTCCCCTCCTAATCAACTGATCTATCAATCTTGTTTTATAAAGGAATTTATAAAAACTTGTAGAATAATAGTATTGCAAGCCATTCATGAGAGGAGAAAATCAACATGACTACAGAATTAAATTCCTTGTTAAAAATTACCCTAGACTCTGAATTCTATCCAAAGACAACTGAAGAAATTAACAGAAAGATTAAAGAACTAGAAGAAAAAGTTAATACACTTAAATTAAAAATTGATATTCCTGAAGATTACTCAAAAACGATATCTAAATTCGCTTCTGTTCATCAAAAATCAAAGGCTCAGCTTAATAAGCTTTATCCTGAGTTAGATGCAGATAAATTTTTGAAAGTAATGATTTCTACACCAATCCTTACAAGTCAACTAGATTTACAGATTATTATGAAGCTTATATCTCTATATAACCAATCTAGACCTATTCAATATGGTGAGTCTAATATTTCTGCCACATTAACAGTCGCTGAGCATCGCCCTAATTATGAGCAAGAATCTATTTCGATCGAAAATTATATCAAATTGTTTTTTAATCAAATTCTACCAATTATTTTCTTCATAATTTCACAATACCAATCAAATGCAACTACTGAACAGTTAAACCACATGCAAAATCAGTTAAATCAAATTATTGAAGAGTATGAAGGAAATAAAATTGACGAAAAGTATGAAATTAATCTACCAGATGATTTTTCTGGCGGTATTAGCTCTTAAAGCAGGATAACTCCCTGCTTTTTTTTAATAAACATTTTTACTCTTGTGTTTCCATGTCATGAATCTCTTTGATATATTTAAAAATCGGATATATCTGCTGCGGAACAACAGCATTTCCTAACGCGATTAATCTACTCTTGTCCAATTCTCTGGAAACCCCATCATCCACTCTACGTACTGAGGGTTGATGTGATATCCAATGTGCTCTGGGTACTTCTCTCCAATTCCTCCCGGTAGTGTTTTCCCGTGTGATCCGTTTCTTTCTGATGGAGCTAACTTTCTGATTGGTTTGTAATTCTGACTTGCCGTTGGCGTGGGCAACAATAAATACCCTGTATCTTTCGTGATTGGCTCCGACAGATGCAGCCGGTATAACAAACGGCTGCCAGGTGTAACCGATGCTCTCCAAGTCATAAAGTACTGTGTCGAGACCCAATGTGATGTGCCCAGCAACATTTTCACCAACAAACCAATTGGGCCTGATTTCTTGCAGTAGTCGCTTAATTTCTGGCCAGAGGTGACGGTCATCTTCTTCGCCTTTTCGGTTCCCGGGAGAACTGAAAGGTTGGCAAGGGTATCCTCCTGAAATAAGCTCAATTGTTCCAACATCAACACCCCTTTCTTCCAACACATGTTTATTCAAAGTACAAACATCATCGAAAATCGGAACGGATGGCCAATGTTTTCTTAAGACCTTTTGACAAAATGGTTCACGTTCACAGAAGGCTATCGTTTCGATTCCAGCCCATTCAGCTGCAAGGGCAATTCCTCCAATACCTGCGAATAACTCGATGCTTTTCATTGGCTCACTTCCAATCTAGTAAACTTAATAATTCATTTGTTTATTAGTTTTTTAATAAATTGTATAACAATGTATTTTCTTACATGGTACAATTTTGATAACTAAAAAAATTAGGAGTAAATAGAGATGGAGCAACTTCAACTATTCTTCACTAATTCTTGGGTAATCAGTTTTTTGACTGGATTAGTCGTATATTCCATAACAAAAATTTGGGAAAATTTTAGAACAAAAAAGAACTATATTCGAGCTGTTGAACTTGCAAACAAAGAAGTTTTCAACACTTTGAAACTATGTGTACCTGAAGATACATTACCAAACATATATAGTCTTCGTGCTTTACACTTAGCCACTTCTAAAAGATATGGTGTTAAACAAAAAGATTTGGATTCACTTAGCCTGATAATTTTTGACCTAATTAAAGAAATTATGGATTCAAGCTTTCTTTCTTATAATGACAAAATACAATATTGCAGGAAGCTTGAAAGTTTAGAATCCTCTATAAATGAAATTAAAACTGAAACTGAAAATGATATTGACTCTAACCCCTTTGAAAAACAGATTTATAATATTATTAAAAATAAACAAAGTACCCTGCTAACTAACAGTTCTGCATTAATTCTTGGATTAGCTAGTGTTATTATAAGTTTTGGTATTGAAAAAGCTTCATTTAGTAAAATCACAGATAGTATAAATTCATTTGAAATTATCTTATTAATAATTTCGTTTGGTTCCTTACTAGTAGCATTAATATCTTTTAAGAAAAATTAATAATCTTTGATATGCTGGAGTAATAGGTTGATCTATATTACTTCTTTTGTTGTTTAATAATCTAACACTCCGGCTTATTCCTTCATGTTTGCATCCACCTTCTTACCCAACAATAGATCGCCCCAATTTCTGTAACATACTAGTTCATATTTTTCCCTACTTTTCTCTCATAGCCTCATGCATACAATCAAGGAAACATAATACAAAATCTATTTCTTTATCCTAGGGATCTCCGACCCACCCAACCTCTTACAATCCATTCCAAACCGAGAAGAACATCTTTTAAAGAGAGAACAGCGCACACACACTGCTCTCTTATCCTCTTCGATCATCCAAGGTTTACGATCATCAGCAATGATTACTTGCATAAGATTCGGTCCAATACGTGCTTATCGATTGAATTGAGTATTAATCGTTCTGTTGTCGTAAACCTTGTAAAACAATCCTTACATTCCCTTCGACGTTGTACATATTTATCATGAGCCCTGCTGTCATTAACTCTGGTGCTTGCTCCACAGACAGGACACTTCATTTATCCCACACGCTCCTTATATAATTCCTCGAGCTTTTCATCTGACAAGGTGATTAAATATTCTCTCAGAAACCCTGTGCGCCATTCTAGGACAGAAATCATTTTTTCTCTTTCCCAGGCATCGAGTTTCATTTCAATACCTCGCTTTCTGACGTTCAATATTTACGCCCGACTTTGTATAATAAGCAACTTCCATTTCAGCGATTGAAAGCCCAAGTTTCAAACCAATGCATATCAAATTTTCAAATGCAGCTTGCCAATAATCTTTAGTATTCAATTCATTCTTAAACAGATAATTGAACAAATACAGAATTGGCACCTTTTTATATTCATGCGGATTAATCTCTAAAACCTTTCGATCAAACTGCCTTGATATTCCGATGGATAGTAGGAAGGCCATACAATCGGCTAACTCCTCTAAAGTCTTTGCTTTATCCATTTCATGCGATTGTTTCCAGTATTTAAAGAATGAAATTTCGTTCGCAAACTCAGCAACCTCGACTTTAAATGCGATTACTCGTTTATGGATATTTTCTAGCTCATTAATGTCCGATCGTGTATTTCGGGCGATGACTAAATCTACATTGCGTTGCACATCATAAAGTGGTTGTAAATTCATCTTCTATCCCCCTATTCGATATTCTAGTTTTACGTTTATCAACTGGCTCAGTAATCGCTCTTTCAACATCCCATTTTTGGTTATACACCCTATTCATGACTGTGTTCATACCGATCCCATTTGACGATGCAATTTCAATTTGTTTCAAGCTCAACTTTGGTTTACGCGGCAGATAAAAAGCATCTTCAGGCTTCATCCCTTTACGTACTCGCTTTTGAAACGTGCTATACTTCAACCCAATTTCATCACACTTTTTTCGCCATAAAGAGCGATCTTTGGACGATTTATTAAGGGGTGTATTAACTGTTTTTTCAGCACTCCAACCAAGTGAGTAGAAGCGATGGTATGCAGTTTGACGAGATATTCCGTTTTGCTCTGCTAATTTGTAATCATCATCTGTTAAATGCATATTGTACACATCATATTTGGGTAGTTCTTCAAAGTTGATGTTCATTCTTTAACACCCCAGCTTTCACAAATATATTTCGCCAAGCCTTCTCCGTCCGATATTTATCAAACTCTTTACAACGGCGGGCAAGAGATTTGCCCAACCGACGTTTACGTTTTTTCATATTCGCCATTATTTAACTACCTTCAATTTCGGTTCTTCTGCATCTTCATCAATAGACAATTGACCATCTGGAACCGAGACATTTCCATTACCGTCCACAGAATATTTAATGCCTTCATGACCATCTTCATAGAATTCTTCAATCGTCATTTGAGAAGGTTGTAGAATTAGAGATACATTTTCACCAGCATAAGGATAAAGCTGATTTACCTTTTCTTCTGCATCGTTCTTAACATTAAACTTCAATACAGTTTTCTTATTATCACGTTGGATAGAAACAAACTCTGCTCCAATTGCTTCGACTTCGCTTTCTTCCACAGTTAGAAGAGTAATTGATCCAGGCATTTTTAATAATTCATCAGCATGCGGCAGTTCATTGCTAACTACATGGAACATTAGGACCTCTTTTTTATCATCCTTTTGCATTTTCTTGAATAGAACGTTTAATTTAATGTTTGTCATATTTTTTTACCCTCTTTCTTTTTTTAAATAATTCCAGTTTTAAGATAGTGTTTCGCTTGATAATAAAAATGGTGATATATCCAATTACCGCTGTATTTTTGATCTAAATACACAATCTCGAAATTGTATCTAGCTTTGAATGTATTGAGCCGCCCTAGCAAAGCTAATGGATTGTATTTTGAACGATACTCACCTTTAAGCATTTTTTCGTAACCATGGAGATCTTCCACAATTAAAGTGAAGGGAATGTCCTTTGAGCGAATCAATTCATTTTCAAATGCTGTTGCCGTATCTTTTTGGAGATTCCCTGTGATTTCATCTATGTGAGCCTTGCGTTCCACTCGACTGCTTAAATATATATCACGAGCAATTCCTAGCTCTTCATTTTTCGGTATCATGCAGCCATAATCTCCAGTGTCTATCTTTTGAATATTTACTGGAATATCCTTTTGGCGCAAATAATCAAGAATATGGCCATTTACATTTTCTCGAGTATCAACAACTATCGTTAATGTTTTGAGTATTTTATTTAATTCCGTATCCGTGTAATGATAAAAAATCAATTGTTAACACCTTCTTTATTTTTGAGTTTTGGCATATGTAATAGCACGGTTGTATAGTTCTTTAGCCAACGCATTAGATTCATCATTTTCAAATTCACGGTAATCGTCGTATATGTCTTTCCAGCCATTCTTCGCAAGCACGATCATCCAGTCATTGAATAAATCTAGTGAATCTACTTCAACGCATAACCAATCATTTATTTTTTCGTTATGCTGCCAGC
The DNA here is from genome assembly GCF_008923245.1 of Cytobacillus depressus. Lineage (GTDB taxonomy): Bacteria > Bacillota > Bacilli > Bacillales > Cytobacillaceae > Cytobacillus > Cytobacillus depressus. Next base: position 653,740 of record NZ_WBOS01000002.1, on the reverse strand, counting down.
CACAGATTTGATGGACCATTTTCATAAGAGTGATTTTCTCCGAGCTGGCATCTTTCCATGATTTAAACCATTCATCGATTGACTTAAAATTTTGTTCAGCAGCTTGCATTACTTGGGCTGGAATTAAATTTTGATTTTCTATCGCAATTCGATCATCGCTTTTATCAAGATAGATATTTGCACCCGATTTCCAAATTAGGCTTAGAATTTTTAAAACTTGCAAATCTATCACCTCTGTTATTCAAAACTACTAAAAAGTGTTACGGAAAAACGGTTAAAAATAGCACGTGTTACTAATTAGTAACAACGCTAATCCCTACAGCCCCAAGGGGTTTGAGTCCTTCGGTTACTTTTGTTACCTCAAAAAGGTATAAGCGCTCCTAATAAGTACTTATATATATATTTATTTTTTTGTTTATATATATATTTAGTAACAAAAATAACAAAAGTAACTTAAAAGTATCTCTAACCCTTGATATATAAGGCTTTTAGGTAATTTTAAATGTGTTATTTTTAGTAACACTTTCTCTGTTCTCATCGTTTTCTAGTAACTTTTGCTGAAAAAAAGTATTTTTTCGCTCTATCAAAGTAACACCATGAATGAAATACTTGTTTCTATTACCGCGTTCTCGTTTAAAACCTTGCGATTCCAAAATTCGATAGAATGCTCGATTTTTTAATTGATGTTCGCCATTTTTGAAACACCAATTTGCATAAACTTCATAGAGTTCTTTCGCTTCAATTTGTGCATTTTCTTGTTTGAAGCAACATTCGAACATAAATGGCCCGAGAATATCCATTTCTTCTTTGTAATCGCCAGTTGCCTTCATAACGATTGCTGGATCATTTAACCCCGACTGCTGCCACTTCAAGCACCCCTCAATCGCCCAATTCAGAATGCCTGGCATTTCCAAACTTAGTTTCTCTGGGAGCCTCTTATCTCGTTTTTCTTTTGGCAGCTGTAGATTGAACGGAATTAAGCGAATCCTACGCCAGATACCTTCATCGACACCTTTGATTACCGGCTTATGGTTTGTTGTAAAGAACACTTTGAATTCAGGTGTAAACTCGAAATACTCTTGTCGAAGGAACCGCGCGAGTACCGGCTCGCCACCCGTTATTTGCTTTACAAATGCTTCCGATAGTTGCTCACCATCTTCACTTTCGATTGCAGAAACAAAGCGGGAGCCTACTAATCTAGCAATGTCATTATTGGCGCCAGTTTCTTTCTTCTTGATGAAAGTATCTGATTTAGCTTGCTTACCGTATTCGCCCATTAGGTCCTTAATGGTGTTTATAAAAGTTGATTTACCATTGGATCCACCACCGATTAGAAAGACCATTATTTGCTCTGTGATTTCTCCAGTTAGAGAATATCCGATTAATCTTTGCATGTACTCGACAAGCTCTTGATCACCTTGAAAAATTTGATCTAAGAAGTTGATCCATTCTGGACATTTCGCGTTTTCATCAAATTCAATGTTGGTGATCTTAGTAAGATGCAAATTACGGTCATGCTGCTGCAGCTTACCTGTTTTCAAATCCACGATGCCGTTTTCGACATTGAACAAATATTTATGTCGATCAAAGTCTTCACGTTCTCCTGGAACCAATGGCATGAGGTCCTTAATGCTATTCATTCGAATATTTCTTCGTTCACACATACGGGCCCATTTTGTCTCTGCTTCATCATCGGATTTATATAGACCTCGGATCACCTTTGCAGTAATTTTTTCAATTTCTTTTTTGGTGTCTAATTTCCAACGTTTGCCGTCCCATATTAACCAACTCATATCGCTGACATACTTGATTACATGACCATATTCATAGGCGATCCGTTCTGCGTTTCCGAGCTCGGTTAATCGGAATTTCTTCTTCGGCTTTTCCTCCACAACTTCTTCAACATTGTGGAAGTCAAAGGAAAATTCCGCGAATTGCTCTTTGTTATCTAATATTGTTGTAGAAGTGGAAGAAATAGCAGTTGCAATGGTTCTTTCTCCGTATGTTTCATTCGTATCTCTAAAATGGATTACATCCCATTTATCACGCATGAGAGCTGATTCTCGGAACATCGTATCCATCCGAGTTGCTGAGTTACCTGTCCAAAATGCAAGATGGTTACATAGCGCTAAATCACTTGATGAATGATCACCATTGATTAATTGGCCGTTATACAGGGAACGGATTTCATCACCATTTTTACTGCGAAAAATTCTTTCCCATAAAGCATCGTTTGAAATCTTAATTTCGTCTTTTTCAAAATCTGCTAAGTTCACGCGGCCTTGAATGTCTCTATCATCGAAGTACTGTTCGAATACTTCCGCCAGCTCTTCTGTCCGTTCATAAACATCATTAGAATTTTCACGATTCCCGGTGAAGCTAAAATAACGGCCATAAGAGTAAACTTCTAAACCGTGCTTTGTACTTTTACGGCCAGTCCCTAAAACAGATTGTGGAAGTTTGCCTCGAATGATGATGTGAATGCCTTTTCCACTTGGAGAAAATTCAGTGTAGCTGTCTAATGAATCAATAATTTCATTAGCAAAAGTATTCGGCTTTCCATCCACAACACAGTTATCAATATCAATTCCGATGTAGTTATCCTGTCTGCTAAAAACGAACCCTATACCGTCATAGTCACCTTCCAAATAGAATTTGACTGCCGTTGCAAATGTTGACCAGGTACGTCTATTATTTGCCTGCGCCATTTCCCCAGTTATCTGATATGGCACCTTTGTTGGCTTGTTATTTCGCTTTTCCGATCTCCACAAAATCCATTGAGGAAGGGCTTTTAATTCAGCAGGGATTTCGTTAAAATTGTGCGGATTTTCTTTCATTTCGCCCTCCAAATAAGGTTTTTAGGTATAAAAAAGAGAGGCCAGCAAAAACCAACCTCTCTATTTAGTTATTTTTAGAACGGGAGATCATCATCCCCGATATTGATTGCACCAGCTGACATAATCGGATTTACATCGGACACATCATAATATTTTGCTTTAGCAGCAGTCCGTTTTTGTTTCTCACCATCAACCACTTTTTCATATTCTTCATGTTTTACAGTGATTTTTAGATTTTTATTGATAAGCTGCTTTGACATATCATCCGGGGAGCTAAATGGATGACCATTTGGGAATCCGCAAGCTTTAATTAATGAGTTGACGATCCTTACTGAAACTTCATGTTCAAATGTGAAAGTGTTGTAAAGAACCTTTGCACCTTGATGGTTTTGCGGAACATCACTACGAATCTCAAAATCTACTGATAATTTAGGTTTGCCTGCTTGAGTTTTTCCTGCTTCAGCGTTCACGATAACAGCCTCATATTTACCTTCTGCTACTAATTCAAATCCTGCGCTTGCGTTTGATTCATCAAATTTAAAGAATGACATTGTTTATTTCCCCCTGGTTTTAATTTGTGGATGACACTATTAGTTCTTCTTGTACGCATCCCTTGCGATCATCTAAATGGTTTTTTGCAAAGATGCTTTGATTACCTTCGAGCATAAATCCTCTCGTACCATCTGCCTTTCTAAGCAGTCTAGCGACTACATGTACAATCCCCATAACATGATTGACGATTTTATCCCTAATATCCGGGATGAATTGGTTATACTGCTGCCCATCGTCATGGATGATGTTGCGTGTAGTTTCCCAAGCAGTATAAATGACGTTGGCATCTAATCCGTTGAATGTTTCAACAACCTTTAGCAAGTGATTGTCGAATAGAGCATAATCTTTTAATTCCGGCATACCACTTTTCGTTTTTTCGCCTTTATTCATCAACCAAAGCTTTTGGTAATGAGTAAGGTTGTCCACAAAAACATTGTCATAGTTTGCGATATTTGCTTTTGCGAATGCGTAAAAGTCTAAAATACTTTGATGCGGATCGGCTGGATTGATCTTCGCGACATCTACATTTGAATAACCTTGTAACACCTGGCTAGTCCCATCAATATCGAGCACTATAGTTTTGCCTGGTAGCAATCCAGCAACGGTCGTTTTACCATCACCTGGCTTTGAATAGATGATGATTTTTGCCTTTTTGCTTTTTGTAATTTGAGCACCGTTTGTGAATTCCAATTAACTCACTCCTTTCTAATTAAAATAATGGAAGTATTTTATTAACCTCATCTTCATTCTTTTTAATAAAGGCTTCAATTTGTTCAATTGTTTCAATATGCTTTTCATTAGCCTCTTTCAGCATGTTGATCGATTCTTCTTTATTCTTAATTTGAATCAAGTTATCCCCATGCTGCCTTTTATGGTATTTCAGGGTGCGCTTCAATTCGTCTAGAATTATTTCCATCTAACTCACCTTCCCAGCGAATATCAATATCAGTTAAATCATGAAATCTGGCGAATTTCCTCATTTCTTCTTCAGCTATTTCAAAGGGAACTCCATTATCGAAATGAATTTGAAACCTCAAGTACACATCATCTTCGTTCGGTAATATCCCGTATTCATCGAAGCAATGCCTTATATAGGAAAATATTAAACTTTGAATATTTGATTTAAGTTCCACCCTGATCTTCCTTAAAAACTTGATCAAGATATTCATAGGTTTCTACTAGATCATCAAACAAATTGCTCCCGCCTATCACTAGATGATACTGTTCAAGGATTTTATAAAACGGCTCCAACTTTTCATTTTGTGGACTGAAAACCGTTCTTTCCTTCGAATCAAAATAAGGCATTATTTTTTTCCCTCCTGTTATTGATTTCTAGCTGTTACATCGTCTAAGATGTATGTATATATTGTTTTACTTTTGGACTCCTGTTGCAGCAGGGGTCTATTTTGCTATTGTAAATTCGAATCCTAAAAACTCAATCAAGTAATCTTCTAAACTATCCTCAAGTACCATTTCTCCATTTGGCAGCAATATTTCACTGTCACCGGCCAGGACTTCATTTCCAAATATATCTGTTCCCGAGTGTTCTGGTTGTGCGACTATGTTTGGGTATCCGGTTTTATTGATTTGTGTTACCATTGGATGCTCAAGCATTATATTCACCTCCGTTCTTTTTTGTTTGACACCCAACCCAATAGCTTAATACGCTCTTCCGAGGTTAACGCCAACCAATGTTTTGCTTTAATCTTCATTTCTCATCACCTCTTTTAAAGTTCCAATCACCAATCACAATCCCGACGACTACCAATAATGGGGCTCCAAAAAAGAGAAAAGATTCAGCCGCGTTTGCCCTCCTATTCAGTTTTCAAATTTTTATTCATGATTTCGTTCATCAAATTCTGCAAAGTGGGTAAAAAGAGAAAGCTCATTCAGCCTTAATCATCACTTGTGACTTTAACTCATTAAATTTCTCTAAGACGTAATAAGGCAGATCTACATATCTTACAGCTCTATAATTCCCATTTGATTGATGCTTCCAGTAGCCAACCAGTGGACAGCATCGCCTTCAAAGTGGCGAGCTAGAACTTTGTATTTACCATTTTCTGAAATCCACAGAAGACGAATCATTTAACTCCCCCTCCCAAAAATCTGAATAAAATTCCTCTCTAAAAATTCCTGCATCTGCGATGCTATAAACATCCACTTCTCTCCGCGGCGTTCAGGATAATATACAAACCCACCATTTTCTAAATCAAGTAACCTCTTATATGTCGGTCGGAGCAGAATGTTTTCCTTTAACCAGTCATCACTGTACCCGGTGACCTGCTCTAAATCCTTCATCGTCCACCAAATTTTTTCCATGGTTCACCTCCTATCCACTACAGATTTTCTGTAGTTGATCCTTAAAAAAAATAATTTCGTTTATTTTTACTTTTGTTAATGAAACAAATTTCATGGCGGTATCCATCCGAAACACTTTGCGATATTTCTCGTATTGGATGTACGTTTTTTCAGACATGCCAAGCCTTTTCGCTATTTCTACTTGTGTAAATCCTCCCAGTATTCTTGCTTGCTCAATGGTGTATTTCAACGAGCCCACCTCCTTCTTGATTACAACTCTACTACAGATTTTCTGTAGTTTCAAGAGAAAAATACAGTTTTTCTGTAAATTTTTTATTTTTATTAATTGTTAATACAGATAAACTGTATAAAACTACAGAAATAGTGTATAATTTTAAATAAAAGGAGGTGAAACAAGAAATGAAGGTTGGCGACAAAATAAAGGAATTGAGAAAAGCAGAAAGGTTAACGCAAGCGGATCTCGCTAAGAAACTAGGTGTTGCACCTACAGCGGTATCGGCTTGGGAGGGGAATCACAATAGGCCTTTAATGGATAAGATAACCGTTCTAGCTGAGTTGTTCAACAAGCCGATTACATATTTCTTCGATGTAGAAGAATTAGGCAATACTGGGGATGCAATAATTCTTCCGGTGTACGGTAACATTAGCTGTGGAACTGGAGCTGTCTTATATGAAGAGACTGGTACTTATGAGACCACCCCAAAGGATTGGCTTAATGGTGGAGAGTATTTCTACCTTAGAGCCAAAGGTGACAGCATGACAGGGGCCAGGATTCATGAAGGCGACTTACTCTTAATAAGAAGACAAGACGATGTAGAGAACGGAGAAATAGCTGCAGTTGTTGTCGAGGACGAAGCACTTCTAAAAAGAGTATTTAAGTCAAATGATTCTATTGTTCTTCAAAGTGAAAATCCTAATTACGCTCCAATCATATACAATCCTGAGCAAAACAAACAGATAAAAATAGTAGGAAAACTTAAAAAAGTAGTTTTAAATTTCTAACGTTAGTAATTTAAAATTTATAGGTGGGTAGCTCCCGCCTTTTTTTATAGGAGGAGCATTAAGTGGCCAGTATTCAAAAAGTAGGTAAGAGCTGGCAATACCGAGTTTCTTACAAAAGTAATGAGTTGGATAAAAACGGAAAAGTGCAGTATAAAACAAAAACACAAGGTGGATTTCGGACCAAAAAGGAAGCATCCATCGCAGCTGCTGAACTGGAGAGTAAATTTAAGAGAGGTCAAAACATCGATGCTGGCGAACAGTTTTTTTCAGATTATATGAGAAATTGGTTTAATATTTACCATAAGGGGAAACACAAAAACGAAAAACACGAAAAAGATATTGAGCGATCAGTTTTACTAGTAAAAAAACACTTTGTTGAAATTCGTATGAAAGATTTGACCAGGGACATCTATCAGGATTTTCTTAATAAGATCGGTCCTGAATATTCCCAGGAAACCATTAGAAAAAGGCATCTGTACATCAAATTATGCCTGAAAGATGCGCTCGAAGATGAAGTAATCCGCAAGAATCCGACATACAAAGCGGTAGTAAAAGGACTGAAACCTACCAAAGAAGAAGATATGAAATATCTCAATTTTGAGGAGTTGAAAAGACTTGTAGCAGAAATCAGAGAAAAAATGACCTCTCGATATTTATCCCGTTTTATTATATTGTTTGCTATTGCAACAGGAGCCCGATTTTCAGAAATATTAGGGATGACTTGGGATTGTGTGGATTTTGAAAATATGACTATCACTATCAACAAAACATGGAGCAGAGATAACAAGGGTTTCGGAGATACAAAAAACTACTCCTCAAAGCGGACAATTACGATTGATAAAGATACGTGCAATCTTTTAAGAATATTAAAAAATGAACAAAACAAAAATGCTGTCAAAACAGGACTAAGGAATAAAAAGAACCTTTGCTTTGTTAACACCAAATTAGAGTTAGTGACAAACAACGCTGTCAATAAAACCTTAAAATCTCTATGTAAAAAAGTTGGTGCAAAAGAAATAACATGCCATTGTTTACGGCACACCCACGCATCTATGTTGCTTTATAAAGGCGTGAACATTAAATATATTTCCCGCAGGCTTGGGCACAAAGATATCGTGACAACTCTACAGACCTATTCTCATATAATGGACGAGATGGAACAAAAAGAATCACGCCAAGTGGACGTGACCATGGAAGAACTTTATTGTGCAAAATAAATGCAAAATTATTTCTAAATCTATATGATTCTTTAGGATTCTGCGAAAATCCAAAAGAGCCACAAACGTTTTTATATCAAGGGTTTAACTTAGTTCAATCAAATTGTCTAGGATACTATGGCGGGACTGCCTGGGAATCGAACCCAGCTGACCACACACGGTGGTCACAGATAGTTTTGAAGACTACGGAGGACACCAGTACCCCATTCAGCCCCATATATGGACATGTTTATTATAGTATTTTAAAATATATTGGGCAAGTGAATTGTCTGAATTATAAAGTGTAATCGCTTAGCTTGTCTGTATACTGTCAAGAGTTTATAATAAAATAAGGAAAAATTATTTGTAGGTGAGTACATATGCTAGATGGATGGTTTCTATGGTTTATTCTATTTTGGGTGGTTGTTCTAACGGGATCATTTGCAATTGGCGGCTTTTTCATGTTCCGTAAATTTCTGAAAAAAATGCCTAAAGAAGATGGAAAATCAGATATGGATTGGGAAGAGTATTTTGTCAACCAATCTAGGCATCTATGGGATCAAGAAGGAACAACTCTCCTTGAAGAGCTAGTTAGTCCTGTCCCTGAGCTTTTCCGTGATGTAGCAAAACATAAAATTGCTGGAAAGATTGGCGAGCTTGCACTTAAGGAAAAAGTTTCTTCTATAAATGAAGATTTAATTATTAGGGGATATATTGTCGCAACGCCAAAAAGAGACCATAAATTTTTGAGAAAGAGGTTATCCGAAAAAGAAATCAATATGGCTCCATATGAGCACTTATTTTAGTCATTCCTATATTAGGAATGACTTTTTAATATTTAAAAAATGCCGCTGAAATTCGAGTTTCAAGCGGCAAGCACATGATTTAATTTTACAGTAATAAAATTTATTGCAGTTCACGCTGCATTTTAAGAAAGTTCCTATACATCGCTACTCGCCATGGAACAATCATACCGAAAGCCAGTATCCAAAACATACCGCTTAGTTGCCCAAGATGAATAGTAGAGCTCAAAATAAGCTTACCTGTGATCCTAATAATTAATAAACCAATTAATATAAAAATAAATGCTTTAGATCGCTTTAAATAAATTTGATTGTCCCTTATTTCAAACTTCGAGGTTTTTATCAATAAAATTGAAAATAGCATTCCTACTAGAAGAGCTTCTACGATCTCAAGAGGCGTAACTCTGAAAAAAGGATCAATAAACATAAGGGCACCAGTACTCATAAAAATCGGTGGCAAGATGATTTTTTTTGCAGATGCCGGCTTTTTTGCAGCCTTCATACGGATGAACATGGCGAGTATTGCCATACAAATGGCCCCAACCGATGAAATAATTACGAAGTTCATATTTTTACATCCCTTATCTTTTAATTTTATAACGGTATTATATCCATCATTTTAAGGAAAGGAAAGAAAACGAATAAAAGCTGCCTCAAATTCAGCTCTAATTAGGATTATTCCTATTTAGAGAACCAATTGAGTCAGCTTGCACAAGTTTAACTTAAAACCCGATTGACAGCCTCCAATACCCGGCCTTCATCAAATGGCTTGACAATAAAGTCTTTAGCCCCTGTTTCAATAGCTTCAACTACCATTTTTTGCTGTCCCATCGCCGAACACATAATGACTTTCGCACTTGGATACTTCCCTTTAATTTCCTTTACTGCCTCAAGACCACTCATTTCTGGCATCGTAATATCCATAGTCACTAAATCTGGCAACAATTCGCTATACAGCCTGACAGCTTCTTTCCCATTTTCCCCTTCACCGACAATTTCATGATCAGCTTTTCTTAAAATATTAGATAATGTAATTCTCATGAATTTTGCATCATCTACAATTAGTATTCTAGCCATCACCGTTTCCCCCTCGAATACTGCATTGAAACTTTAATATCACTTAATAATTGGATCATTTCTATAATGTAGAGAGAATATATCTATCTTTTCTTTCATCTCATGCGAAAAAGAGCACATATTCAAATATAGACAAAAATGTACAAAATTTCAATTTAAAGAGAACGACAAATTTCGCCTATCCTTCTATTTTATAAAAACATCAGTATTTTTGATAAGTTTTTAAAAACCAGTAAATCCGCCAAATAGCCCTTGGAAAACATTAATAATTTTTGTCATCCAATCAAAGAACAGCACAACACCCATGGCCATCATGATATAACCGCCGATTTTCATAAACCTTATGCTATACTTTCTAATCCCTTTAAGTTTTCCAATAAAGAAAGAGAGAATGAAAAACGGTATAGCAAAACCAAGTATGTAGGAAATCATATAAATCATTGCAGAATTAGGATTTGTAGCACCTAAGGAAACAACAGCACCTAATATGGGGCCCATGCATGGCGTCCAGCCCGCAGCAAAAGCCATACCAATCAAAACAGAACCGAGAAGGCCGGATGGCCGGTTTTTAAACTCGAACCGCCTTTCTTTAAGTAAAAACTCTGGATTAATAATACCAACAACCATTAAACCAAAGAAAAAGATAAAAATTGCACCAATTTGCCTAATTAAATCTTGATAATCAGCAAAGAACCGCCCTAGAAATGAAGTTCCAAAGCCAAGAGCGATAAAAATAAGCGAAAATCCGATTAAGAAAAACAATGTATGCAACATGCTTCTCTTTTGAAGCATCGCATGCTCCTCTTTGAGTTCCCCCACTGACATTCCTGTAATATAAGATAAAAAAGCGGGATACAATGGCAAACAGCAAGGTGAAATAAAGCTTAAAAATCCTGCACCTAACGCAATGAACACATTTAAATCAGTCATCATAACATCTCCTGTTCAAAACGATTCACTATTTATTCTAACAAATGTTATTATAAAATGATAATGTTTAGATTTGAACAATTTGTGTCCTTTCCTTTATAATACTTAACCAGGCCGTTTGTTCAATAAAATAAAATAAAATAAATATAATATAAGTTTCTTTTGAATTTATTCCCAAAATTCGCTATACTATTGCATATATTATCATGTTGTCAGGACAACTATAATATTTTTTGTGGAAATATTTTATTCTGAAAGGATAACTTACATTGTCTAACAAAGATTTACTCCTGTTAATTGAACAAAAGCGAATCGAACTCATACAAGTAGCGATGAAAGATGGATTGGCTTCATCTACAGCTATAAAATTTAGCCAAGAGCTTGACAATTTACTAAATGAATACTACCGAAAACATACTAAAAAAATAGCTTCCCATTAAGAAAATCCAGCCTAGGTTAAAATTCCTCTGCTGGATTTTCTTTTGTATGAAAAAATAAAAATTCCGGGATTCGTATGTTTTTATAGTTATACAACATCGCTGACTTTTTCAGAAGAACTATTTTGCAGTAAATACATTTTATGATATAAACTGCGATTCGCCAAAAGCTCCTGATGGTTCCCTCTTTCTACAATCTCACCTTGATGCAAAACTATTATTAAATCCGCATCTTGAATCGTTGATAGTCGATGGGCTATTGCGATAGTCGTTCTCCCTTTCCGCATTTTCTTAAGGGCAATTTGGATCGCTTCTTCTGTTTCCGTATCAATATTGGCAGTTGCTTCATCCAGTATAAGAATTTTCGGATTGGCCGCGATTGTCCTTGCAAAGGCAATTAGCTGCCTTTGGCCGCTAGAGAAGGTTGATCCCCTTTCAACGACCTGTTCATCGTAGCCATTCTCGAATTTTTCAATAAATGTATGGGCCTGGACGAATTGAGCTGCATCTATAATTTCTTGATCACTTAATCGATCATTGTGGAGTCGAATATTATCCTTAATCGTACCGAAAAAAAGAAAAGGATCCTGGAGCACTAGGCCCATCTTCTTCCTTAATTCCTCTTTCCTATACGATTTTAGTGACTGACCGTCTATTAAAATATCGCCTCTTTCAAATTCATAAAATCGCATCATTAAGTTAATGATTGAACTTTTCCCGCTTCCTGTATGGCCAACAAGGGCAACCGTTTCTCCCGGCTTTGCGGTAAAGGAAATATTCTTCAATACATCCCTTTCCCCATCATACGAAAAGCTGACATTATGAAATTCAATTTCTCCATAAGTAATCTCGCTTTTTGCATCTTCAGGCTGTTTAGGAGCAAGTTCTGTTTCATCAACTAGTTTAAAAACTCGCGATGCTGCAACAATGGCCTGCTGATACATTGAAAGCCTCATCATCATTTGATTGACTGGCTCAAAGAAACGATCTAAATAGCTAATAAACGCGTAAATAACTCCGATCTCGATAGGACTGTTGAAAGACGTGATTCCAAAAAAGCTGAGGATCAAAATTAATGCAAAAAAGTAAACTAAATCAATGGCCGGTCTCAATAGAAGACCATCAATTTTGATATTTTTCATCCCTGCATGATAATGCAGATCATTAATCTCGCCAAATTCCTGCCTAAGCCGCTTTTCTTGCCGGAAAACTTGAATCATTGCCATCCCTTGCAATGATTCACTAAGCTTGGCGTTAAGTTGACTAAGTCTCTCTCTCATATCCTGATAAAATACCGAACTATACTTTCGATAAGTCCGCATAATGAACAAAAGGATAGGCAAGATAACTAAACAAAATAAAGCCAATTTTACATTTAAGATAAACATCGCGATAAAAATACCTGTTAGCAAAAATGCTCCTTGAATAAAGGTTACGATGACACTAACAAACATATCTTTAATTGCTTCGGTATCATTTGTCACCCTCGAAACAATGCTGCCTGCAGGGGTTTTATCAAAATACTTTAGTCCGAGTTTCTGTACCTTCGTAAATACATCAACACGAAGCTGCTGTATGATTTTCAAAGCAATTTCTTGGAATTTCAATAATTGAAAATAGGATACTAGGACATTCATAATCTGTATCCCGATAAAAGCTGCCCCTAATGTAAACAGAGGTTCGAAAACTAGATTTTGCGGCCTTAAATAGTCGTCTATGAAAATTTTAATTAAGATTGGTCCGAGAATATCCCCAATGGTTGTCACTAGTAGAAGGCCGAAAGCTAAAACCATTGTTTTCATATGTGGCTTCGTATAAGAAAGAAGTCGAAAAAGAACTTTTCTCTGCTCCTCCCCTTTGATTCCCTTTATTTGATCCATCATTTTATCCTCCATGCTCAACAAGTTCCTCTAGCTGCTGTTGCAAATACATATCTTGATACCAGCCATCCGCTCTCATTAACTGCTCATGGGTGCCTCTTTGAACAATTTTCCCTTCATCAAGCACAATAATAAGATTAGCGTGCTGAATGGCACTTAGTCGATGAGCTGTAATAATGGTCGTCTTCCCTTCTCGCTCCTTTCTAAGCGCTGTTAAAATGGCTTCCTCTGTCTTTGCATCAACAGCTGATAATGAATCATCAAGAATTAATACTTCAGGATTCATAAATAACGCACGAGCAATTGAAATTCGCTGTTTTTGCCCGCCGGAGAGGGATACTCCCCTTTCCCCAACAACTGTTTCATAGCCGTCAGTAAAGAGTAAAATATCTTCATGTATATTAGCTAGCTGTGCAGCAGCATAAATTTCTTCTAATATTGCATCAGTTTTTGTAAAGGCTATATTATCCTTAACAGTAGCTGAAAATAAAAAGTGATCCTGAGGGACATAACCGATTGCTTCTCTTAACTTATCAAGCTGATAGTCATTTAATGGTTTGCCGGCAAACTTGATATTCCCTTTATAGCCTTCAAATTCACGAATTAATAATTTTAATAAAGTTGTTTTCCCAGCACCTGTCCTACCGACAATTCCTAACGTTTCCCCTCTTTTCAATTCAAAGAAAATATCTTTCAATAAGGGCTTAGCTTCTGGATAGGCAAATTCGGAAATATTAAATTCGATATGTCCGCTAGGAACCGAACTAATGGCACCAGCTTGATCAAATATATCAACTTTTTCATTTAAAAGAGCGGTTACACGGTCATTGGAAGCCCGCCCTCTTTCAACAATATTAAAAAGCCAGCCGAACGCTAGCATTGGCCATATAAGCAATCCTAAATAAGTGGTGAATGAAACGAGCTCACCAATTGTCATTTCGTTATTAAGCACAAATTTTGCCCCAAATGCAATAGAAAGGAAGTAAGAGATACCGACAATAATTGATATAGTAGGATCAAATAAAGAATCAATTCTTGCTACAGAAATATTTTTTTGCACTACATCCTCAGACTGCTTCCGGAAATCTTCAATATCTTCGTTTTCTTGTCCAAAGGTTTTTATAACCTTTATTCCCGTCACACTTTCCTGCGTTTTGTCATTTAACGCTGAGAAAGCCTCTTGTGCCTTATGAAAGCGCTTATGCAGCATCTTCCCATACCAGCTAGTTAAAACGGCCATAATAGGCATCGGAATTAAACTGATTAATGTCAGCTTCCAGCTAATCGTTGCTGCCATTGCGATGATGACAAAGCCCCCAGTTGTAATTGAATCAACGAATGTTAATACACCGGCTCCTGCAGTTTGTTGAATGGCTTGTAGATCATTTGTTGCATGTGCCATTAAATCACCAACCCGCTTCTTCTGATAAAAAGATTGGGACATTGTTGTAAAATGCTGATACAGGCGTTCTCTTAAAATTTTTGATAATTTAACAGCAGAGCCAAAAATCATTATTCTCCAATAATAACGCAATATGTACATGATAAGGGCTGAAGTGATTAAAAGGCCGATTAAAAATAAAAGAGTGTTTGTAGTTAATGTTTGATCTTGAATATGATCAACAAATAGACCTACTACCTTTGGAGGAACGAGCTGCAGCAAAGCTACAAATATTAACATTAAAATTCCGGTTAAATACGCTTTTTTTTCTTGTTTAAAAAACCACATTAAATCTAAAAAAACTTTCATATTTTGTCCTCCAAGATTGTAAAATAGCTCAAAGTCTTTTTCCTTAAAAATTGGTCTCGAGGCATACTTTTAGACCATATATGGATGGCGTTAATAGTTTATCAAATATTACAAAAAATAGGAAGATTTATATATAATGTTATTACTATAAGAGCCATTTTCTAAAAAAACAAAAAGCACCCATTACTGAGTGCTTGTCCGCCATTATTTGCCTGTTTGCTTGTTCATGGCGTTCATCATTTGATTGATTTTTTTCTGCGAAGGCTTTTGACCCATTTGCATCATCATCATTTTTAACATTTGTTCATTAATTGGCGGATTTTTCTTTAAATAGCTCATCATGTATTTTCTAGCAATGAAAAATCCTAGTGCAACACCAACAAGCAGTGCCACTACGATTAATAAATATCCCCACCAAGGCATATTGTTTCCTCCTTCATGTTGTCTACATACAGTGTACTAAACCAAAGGCTATTATACAATATTTGCTTGTGTTTTGTATCATATTTTTAAACTAATTTTCTTTCTTTTATTGGCTTTAGCCAGCCATAACGATGATGATTAATATCAATGGCCAAAAATGAAGCCTCGCTTTTCCTTAGTATTTCAAAAAAGCTCGCTTCCGCATCATAATTACCATTAGATTCCAATATTAAGCATTGATCTTTAATTTCTAGCCTGGCTCTGCTCTTTTTTCCTGTTTCTATATAGTATACACCTTTATTTGTCAGAAAATCTTTATTTTTATACATCTGCTGATTTATGTATTGATGAAGCTTTAATCCCGGTATCGGCTTTGTGATAAATTGAATTTGTCGAGCAAGGATGGATTTCAAAGCGCCAGTCGCATGCTCAAATTCATGAAATAACTGAAAAAACATTTTCTCCCTGCCAAAATAATGGGAGGCAAATTCATCTTCAATTAAATATAGCTGATAGGATCTCATCCTAACCTCTCCTTCCGGGACAACCCCCTTTCCTTCTTATTATAATGATGACGAATTGAACATACTGTCTTAATCCGTCAAAAACATTCGCTAGTTTTGTCGAATCTCGAAGTATTTCAGGAATCCATAGAAAAAGAAGAGCGAATTCGCCCTTCTTTACTAATTATTTATCTAAAAGCATTTTAACTCGGGAAACGACATTTTCAACCGTGAAGCCGTATTCTTCGATAATTTTTTCGCCAGGAGCGGATGCACCAAATTGGTCGATACAAAGAACATCCCCTTCATCTCCTGCATATCGGTGCCAGCCTAAAGAAGCACCCATTTCAATAGCTAAGCGTTTCTTCACATCTTTAGGGATAATACTTTCTTTATATTCTTTAGATTGCGCTTCGAAACGATCCCATGACGGCATACTTACGACAGATGCTGCAATGCCTTCACTTTCTAAAGCTTCTTGGGCCTTAACCGCTAAGCTAACTTCTGATCCGGAAGCAAGTAATAAAACATCTGCTTTTTCTTTGTTTGCTGGAGAGACAATATAGGCCCCTTTTGAAACCCCTGTGTATGCTGTTTCATTGGTACCTTTTAATGTTGGTAAATCTTGACGTGTTAAGACAAGAGCTGTCGGGCGATCTGTGGATTCAACAGCAAGCTTCCATGCTGCTGCTGTTTCATTTCCATCTGCTGGTCGGATCACCGAAAGATTAGGCATTGCTCTCAATGCTGCTATTTGTTCAATTGGCTCGTGTGTCGGTCCATCTTCACCAACTGCAATACTATCATGAGTAAATACATAGGTTACTGGAAGCTTCATTAACGCAGCAAGTCGGATAGCTGGACGCAAGTAATCAGAGAATACGAAGAATGTACCACCGAATACTTTTATTCCGCCATGTAGAGCCATTCCGTTTAATGCTGCTCCCATTGCAAATTCACGAACACCAAACCAGATGTTTTTTCCATCGAAGCTTTCTGGTGTAAAGTCTGCAGTACCTTTAATCATTGTTTTGTTCGAACCAGCAAGGTCAGCTGATCCGCCCATAAATGATGGCAGATTTTTTGCAATTGCATTTAACGCTTCTCCTGATGATGCACGGCTTGCAAGACTCTTACCTTCCTCATAAACAGGGATCTCGCTCGCCCATCCTTCTTTAAGTTCTCCATTGATTGCAAGTTCAAGCTGATTAGCAAGTTCAGGGAATTCATTTTTATATTGAGAAAATAGTTCTTTCCATTCTTGCTCTTTCTTTTCTCCTTGCTCAGCAACTAGCTTCTTGAAGTGCTCGTACACTTCTTCAGGAATATGGAAATCTTCCTCGAAAGTCCACTTATACGCTTCCTTTGTCAATTTTAACTCGTCTGCACCTAGTGGAGCCCCGTGGACATCGGATTTGCCGGACTTATTTGGTGATCCATATCCGATAACGGTTTTCACTTCAATAAGTGTTGGCTTATTCACATCTTGCTTTGCTTCTTCAATAGCATTAGCAATTTCAGTTAGATCGTTTCCATCTTCCACTCTTAAGTACTGCCAACCATATGATTTAATTCTTTGTTCTACACTTTCAGAGAAAGACTTATTTAAATCTCCATCAAGAGATATATCATTTGAATCGTAAAGGACTATTAATCTTCCAAGCTTTAGATGCCCTGCAAGTGAAGCTGCTTCAGCAGAAACACCTTCCATTAAATCCCCATCTCCACAAATACTATATGTATAATGATCAACAAGATTGAACTGATTTTTGTTATACACAGCTGCCATATGGCGCTCTGCCATCGCCATTCCAACAGCCATTGCAATCCCTTGTCCTAGCGGACCAGTTGTAGCATCTACACCAGGTGTATGGCCAAACTCAGGATGTCCAGGAGTTTTACTTCCCCATTGTCTAAAGTTCTTTATATCATCCATTGACACATCGTAGCCAGAGAGATGCAGAAGGCTGTATAACAGCATCGAGCCATGTCCCGCCGAAAGAACGAAGCGGTCACGATTAAACCATTGCGGATTTTTAGGATTATGGTTCATAAATCGAGTCCAAAGAGCATATGCCATTGGCGCAGCCCCCATCGGCATACCCGGGTGACCCGAATTTGCTTTTTCAATTGCATCAATAGATAAAGTTCGAATGGAGTTTATGGATAAAGCATCATTTTGATCAAACATGTGATACATCCCTTCTTCAAGTTATTATTACTCTTCTGGAGGTTGTTCAAAAAGTACGGGAAAAATTCCTCTAAAAAGAAAAGCACTTTTTCTTCGTGTGATGTGTTTTCGAGAAGATAATTCAAAAAGCTCTCGAATTTCAGCGTCAGCTTGCATCTCCGCTCCTCACGTATTAAAAGCATACGTTCTGGGAACTTCTCGGCTCTTTTTGAACACACTCTTCTATATTAAGGTGAGTGAGTTTTTTATACAACCAAATATATGAATTATAATAAAAAAACTATTTATTTAATATGATGACCTGTAAGTCTTTGTATATGTAAAGATGGAAAGAATATAGGAATATTCCTTCCGCTGAAAATAATGTTAGTCTTAGTGAAGATTATTTTTGCTCTGGATTTCCTTTAGTTTTGCAGGAGTAACATCATTACCTTCAGGGTCTATAATGGTCACGCCTTTAAGTGTTGTTAGCATGGAAGAACGGAAGGTTTCTAAATATTCCCTGCGAAGAGCTGATTGTTCCTTCGCCTCTTGTTCAGTTAAGCCAGCCTCTTTTGCTTTTTTGGAAAGCACATTAATTCGATCTAGTTTATCTTTTGGTAGCATACTTTAGCTCCTTTATTTTTCTTTGATTTCAAATGTCATGTTACTAAAAAAGTACTCTTTTGACAAGAATGGCGTACTGATAACAAATAGTCCAAACGCCTTATCACACACCGACAAGCATAAGTCGGTCCATTCGGAAAGGTGTTCTTTACCTTTCTGTGGGGAATGGCTTATGACCACGAGGTCGACAAAAACGCGACGCATCGCTAAGTCGACACTAGTACGTCATGTACGTCGGTGCTAGGCACTGGAGCTAGACATTAAAAACTATATCCAAAAAATGATAGAGCTCTGATGAACATTAAATGATCAATGGTTTTCACTTTTTTCCGAATCTATGTATTCCTGATATCTTCTATGTACTGTTGCTTTTGAAATCTTATAGCCAAACCCTCTTAATGTCGCAGCAATTTCTGAAAAAGTTAATTCATTTTTCCTTAGCCTTACAATTTCACCAATTGGAGCCTCTATTCGGTCCCTTCCGGAATTGATCCCCTTATTTATAAGGTTTTTTTCGGGTTTGTATCCATTTTGGACTGCTCTTTTCATTCCACGTTTAATTTTAATATTATGTATTTTCCTTTGATATTCCTCTACGATACTAACAATATTTAAGACCATTGAATCAGATTCAGACAGCTGAAGTTCTCCGTTATGTGAAATACTATAAAGTGATACTCCTTCTTTCATAATACAATGAAGAAGAGCCATCTTGGCATTACCTCTTCCTAATCTTGTTTCATCTTGAATGAGTACGTAGGAGACTTCCTCTTCCTTAATAATCGAAAGAAGCTCAACAATTCCATCCCTGTCCAAATCATAACCGCTTGCTTGTTCCCGAATTACCTTTATTATTTCAAAGCCGTTTTTATTAGCTAGCTCTCTTAATTCTTCTTCTTGTCTTGTAAGAGACGTTTCTTGTGCCTCTTTTGTCGTACTAACACGGCAATAAATAATTGCTTTCATATAAAATTCCCTTCTATATCATTTTACTACTGGGAACTCGCTAATTCCTTTTGACTAGTGTTCACACTATTATTTATTACAGGTATAACGAGTTCATCACCAGGAAAGATTCTTTCACCAGCTATCCCGTTATTGCTTTCCACCCATTTAATAAATTCAATTGGTGATAACTTATGCTCAGCTGAAAAGTCTTCAGCAATTTGCCACAGCGTATCACCATCATTGATTGTAATCTTCAAATACTTTTCACTTTCAGCATCTCCAAGTTGATTCATTATGATAAATACAGTAAATATACTTAAAACGAATAGAATAATAGCATATGAATGTTGTTTCCACAATTTTTTCATCATAAAACACCTCATTGAGAATATATGTTCGCTTTGATATTTTTATTATAATACGAACATTCGTTTTGTGTCAACAAATATTCGAACTTATGTTTGTACTATATTGGAAAAGGTGCTATAATTAAGGAAAGAAAATCATAAGAGGTGTAATTATGATGGCTAAATTATCAAAAAGGCAACAGGATATATTAAACTTTATAAAAGATGAAGTCAGACAAAAAGGATATCCTCCATCAGTTAGAGAAATTGGAGAAGCAGTCGGATTGGCCTCTAGCTCTACTGTACACGGCCATCTTGCTAGATTAGAAAGTAAAGGATTAATTCGCAGAGATCCTACTAAACCACGCGCGATAGAAATTTTAGAATTAGAAGGCTCTATGCAAACTCCTGATTACAAAATTATTAATGTCCCAATTGTCGGAAAAGTAACAGCAGGTCAGCCAATTACAGCGATTGAGAATGTTGAGGAATATTTCCCGCTTCCCGAGCGGCTTGTTCCAGCTGATGTACAAGTTTTTATGCTAGAGATCATGGGTGAAAGTATGATTGAAGCGGGTATTTTAGATGGAGATTATGTTATTGTTAAACAACAAAAAACAGCTAATAATGGCGATATTATCGTTGCAATGACCGAAGACGATGAGGCTACTGTCAAAAGATTTTTCAAAGAGAAGGATTATATAAAACTTCAGCCTGAAAACTCTACTATGGAACCAATTATTCTTCGTAATGTTTCAATTTTAGGAAAAGTGATCGGTGTTTATCGTCATATTCAATAATGAGTAAAAGCAAGCAGCAATAAGCTTGCTTTTTCCTTTTTTACACCTAAAAACTTAAAAAACATCATTTCTTACAAAAAATGTGAATTCTTTACTATTGAATTTTCTGAAAATTGGATATTTATACACATTCTATTATTCTCAAATTTATATAAAATGGTATTACACCCAGAATCAACCTAAGGTCGCATTAAAAATTTCGACTTTAGGAGGTGAAGTCCAAATGTATTTGAACATTTTCTTCGCTGTTTTGATTGGTGGACTTGTCGGTGTAGCTGGCCATATTAAAAAAGAAGGCAGAATTATTAAACCTAGAAAAACTAAAAAGTTTATTTACTTAGGCTTTTTGGAAGAGGTTATTTTAGGAGGACTTACTGCTGCATGTTTGGTCATATTTTCAGCACCTGATTCAGCATTAAAAGTAATTGCCCTTTCCATCATTGCCGGTTTTGGCGGTGACAGTTTGCTTAGATTTCTCGAATTGGTAAAAACCCGTCAAAAAGATGAGTAATAAAAGGATTAATTCAATACTTTTCTTCGCTTAAGAATAGCGGGGATTTTTTTTGGTTACAAGTAAATTTCATAGCATGTATTTTATCATAATAGGTTATTTTGCCTGGAATAAAAAGACTACTAGAGCATCACTCTCCTATAGACATTTATAGTCCTCCTTAGTTAACTCCTGCTTACTTTACTTCGCTTATAGCTTTGCCGATTTCTTCCCAACGTTCTTGTTATTCTTCGGTTAATTCATCCCATGTTTTGACCATGTTTTGACCCATCTTTTCATTGAATTTTCTCCTTTAGAAGTTTGTTATTTTGTTCAGCTCGTTCTGAAACTGAAGTATCACTCAATGCCTTGTCTGTGCATTCGGCACACATTCCATCAAATGAATTCCTATCAACTGTTGATTTATCTTTCAACAACAACTACATATCGCCATTTTAAATCCCCCTAAATAACTGGATGACTCTTTTGTTTAATACTTGCTATTTAGGGATATTAACAGGTATGTCAGCATAACTTTTAGATAAAACCCAAAGAAGGAGGTCATTAAGTAATGACACAACTTGAACTTTTTGTATGGACATTATCAGTAATCTTAGCAATTAGCTTTATTATTTCTTTAGTAGTAGTTTCTAGAAAACCTCGGAGTCTTCATAAAAAGAAACATAAAAATCTCTAACGCCTTGCATCGCAATGGCAGCTGGATCATGATTAATTGCTATTTCTTCAATTCCCGTACTGGCTCCGCCGCCACCAGCAAAATTATCTACAATGATTTCCCGGAATAAATCGATTTGCATCGTAATTCGAATCATAAACTATGAAAAGTCATAAACATGTTATAATCAGGAAATCATATAAAAAGGTGGTCATGTTTTATGAATATGGGATTTTTTGCAATTATACCCTTATTAATTTATTTAGCTATTATAGGCTTCTCTATTTGGTTTTGTATTAGCCTAATCAAAGCACAGAGAGAAAGAAATCAAGTGCTAAGAGAAATATCAACTAAATTAGATTATTTAAATTTTGGGAAAAAGGAAGAGTGAACGACTCTTTCTTTTTTATTAGTAAACTTAATAATTCCTTAGTTTCAAAACCTATTCATTACTTTAATTTGTAAATTTTTCATTAATGTTTTCGACATATACCACCCTTTTATAACAAAATATGCTAAATTTAATAAGGGCAAATTTTACGAAAGTAAAAGACGCAAAGCCACGGGCCTAAAACATCATTTGATTGTCATGGTAGCCGGGTTGCCAAGAATTTTTCTTGTATTTCTATCTGATATTGGATCTCTTTCTAATTTGCCTAATTCTTTATTAAGAGGGAGAAAAATGATATTTTATCCAACATTTTTTTGTAACAATACAAAAGTAAGACATGCAGTAAAAGACAAAAACCACTGTGAGTGCGGAAAAAAATATAACCCATTTGCCACATTCACCCGATATGATCTAAAAAATATAAAATTCAAACAATCTAAGGAGATTAACTGCCCTGCATGCAGATCCATCATTAAATAATTTGATGGATCTATTTATTAATCTTCAGGAAACATAATTCAAAAATAGCGTCATAAATGGTAATTCAGTAATTACTAACCTTTGTTACCATAAAACAATAATCGACAAATTACGACAAATAAAATACAATTTATTTATAATAAGAATTAGGATTGGTTAGCCATAATTCTTATTCCTTCCGCACCGACCATAATCGGTGCTTTTTTTTATCTCCAATATTGGTTGCCCTTCCTTCACAGCTCTAAAGCTTTAGATTTTAAAGAAAGCAGAGCAAATAATCCCGAAGAAATTATAGGAGATACGAAAACGTATCGTTCCAAGCGAATTATCACTATAAGTCAATCTCTTTCGAACGATGCGCACTTCCATAAGAAATACCAAAATCAAAATAAAATAGTATTGAATGATTCGATTTAAACCTAGTGCTTTGCCGCAATGATGGTAATTACATGCCGAAGTCTATCCTATTCAATTCCTTTTCAAGAATTTTTTAAAAAGCAGGATTTCCCTTTTCCCCATTCACTCATTAAGGGATACTCACGCAGTTCTACAAATAGAAGCTGGTGCGGATATGAAATACATTCAGGAGCGTTTAGGCTATGGAAGTATGCAAACTACTGCTATTGTTTATTCGCACATAAGCAAAAAGATTGAAATAGACAGAATGGATAAATTCGAGGAATACATGAAGAATGTTCTCGAATAATTTTTAAGAAATAAAATCCGGGCATTTCTCGGGCAGTTAGATTTCTTCCAACAATTTTATAAAAATGTCCGAAAAAGAAAAACCCTCAATACCAATGGTATCAAGGGTTCTACGGATTAATACATCGTCATATACTGCTCTCGCTCCCACGGATGGACTTGAGTACGGAACATTTCCCATTCAATTTCCTTTGCTTCACAAAAATGTTCAAAAATATGTCCGCCTAAAGCTGAGACAATGACTTCATTTGCTTTTAATTTATTTAATGCTTCTGATAGTGTAGATGGAAGATCATCAATTCCTTCCGCTATCCTTTCTTCTTTGCTCATCACATAAATATTGCGATCAACTGAAGCCGGCGGGACAAGTCTATCTTTGATGCCATCAAGACCTGCTTTTAATAATACGGCCATGGCAAGGTATGGGTTTGCTGCGGGATCGACACTGCGCACCTCTACACGTGTGCTCACACCTCTTGATGACGGAATTCGGACAAGTGGTGAACGATTCTGTGCAGACCAAGCAACATAGCATGGTGCTTCATAGCCTGGTACTAATCGTTTGTAAGAGTTCACAGTCGGATTTGTCACCGCTGTAAAGCCAGTTGAATGTTTAAGAATACCTGCAATAAATTGACGCGCTGTTTCACTTAGCTGCAAATCACCTATTTCATCGAAAAAGGCATTTTTCCCTTCTTTAAAAAGCGATACATTGCAATGCATCCCTGAGCCCGCCACACCAAAAAGAGGCTTTGGCATAAATGTAGCATGGAGACCATGTTTACGGGCAATCGTTTTTACTACAAGTTTAAAGGTTTGAATTTGGTCACAGGCAGTAAGGGCATCTGCATATTTGAAATCAATCTCATGCTGACCTGGAGCTACCTCATGGTGAGACGCTTCAATCTCAAAGCCCATCTCCTCTAGCTCAAGTACGATATCCCGTCGGCAATTTTCACCAAGATCTGTCGGAGCAAGGTCAAAGTATCCGCCATTATCATTTAGTTCAAGTGATGGATCTCCATTTTGATCTAATTTAAATAAGAAAAATTCCGGCTCAGGCCCAAGATTAAAATCTGTAAAGCCCATTTCTTCCATTTCTTTCAATACACGCTTTAAGTTATTTCTTGGATCGCCTTGAAATGGTGTACCATCCGCATTATGAATATCACAAATTAGGCGAGCAACCTTTCCCTTTTCCGCCGTCCAAGGAAAAACAACCCATGTATTCAGATCAGGAAATAAATACATGTCTGACTCCTCAATTCGAACAAAGCCCTCAATGGAAGAACCATCAAACATCATTTTATTGTCTAGCGCTTTTTCTAATTGACTTATTGGAATTTCAACGTTTTTAATCGTTCCTAAAATATCTGTAAATTGGAGACGAATAAATTTTACGTTTTGTTCTTCAGAAATTCTTCTAATGTCTTCTTTAGTGAATTTTGCCATTTTGGTTCCTCCTTAGTTGTTAAACTAACCGTTAATGAAAAAAGCGGTTCATATTTACTTGATTCATAGATGGTAAGTTAAATCTTCCTGCCTGCACGATTTCCTTGCGTAAATGCCTTCTAATTTCATCATTTGATAGCCTTCGTTCTGTTTTCTTATTTTTTGATAAAGTTTCAGGTCCTTGATTACTAATGGAAAAAAGCTGTTTGATCCCTGCAATATTTACGCCTTGATCAATTAAATCTTTAATTTCAAGAAGTTTATCAATATCATTTAACGAAAACATTCTGCGATTGCCATCAGTTCTAGCTGGAGAAATCAATTGGTGTTCTTCATAATACCGAATTTGTCGTGCAGTCAAATCGGTAAGCTGCATGACAGGCCCAATTGGAAAAAGCGGCATGGAACGGCGAATCTTGCTTCCAGTCACTTATTTCTCCTCCTTTTCTTATTTTCTAAAATAAATATAACCGAATGTTAGATTTCTTGTCAATATGATGTTAGGTTTCCTCACATGGATTTTCAAAAAAAAAAAAATGCAGCAAATAAGCTGCACTTTTTTGTGAATTATATTTGTATTAATCCTTTATCAATCAATCCATTTATTGCAGTACAAACTGCGATCTTTACATGGGAATAAGTCAATCCCCCCTGAACGTATGCCACATATGGCGGTCTAATTGGTCCGTCAGCGGAAAGCTCAATGCTCGCGCCCTGTACGAAAGCTCCAGCTGCCATTATGACTTCATCCTCATACCCTGGCATTGCACTTGGATAAGGGGTTACATGTGAGTTTATCGGAGCAGCATACTGAATGGCCTGACAGAAAGCGATCATTTTTTCCCGATCATCAAATTGAACAGATTGAATTAAATCTGTTCTGACCGCATTCCATTTCGGCGAGGAATTCATTCCGAGACGCTCAAGCATTGCTGCAGTAAATACAGCGCCCTTTAGCGCTTGTCCAACAATATGCGGCGCTAGAAAAAAACCTTGATACATTTCTTGCAGGCTGTATAGTGATGCACCTGCTTCTGCACCTATTCCAGGGGAAGTCATTCGATAGGAACATGCCTCTACCCATTTCTCCTTGCCCACGATATATCCCCCAGTTTTAGCAAGTCCTCCGCCGGGATTTTTAATAAGCGAGCCCGCCATTAAATCTGCCCCCACATGACAAGGTTCCTTTTCTTCAACAAACTCACCATAGCAATTGTCAACAAACACGACGACATCTGATTTAATTTCTTTAACAAATTTGATCATTTCTTTAATTTGGGCAATGGTAAAGGATGGCCTTGTTGCATAACCTTTTGACCGCTGAATGCCAATCATTTTTGTATTGGGCTTAATCGCTTTAGCTACAGCAGCAAAATCCACACTCCCATTAGACATTAAGTCGACAGTATTATATGTAATGCCGAATTCCTTTAAAGAACCAACACCATTTCCCCTAAGACCAACGATTTCTTCTAACGTGTCGTACGGTCTCCCTGTAATATAAAGTAATTCATCGCCAGGACGAAGCACTCCAAATAAGGCGATTGAAATGGCATGTGTTCCTGAAATAATTTGAGGACGGACAACGGCCGCTTCCCCACCAAATACTTCAGCATATATTTTTTCAAGCGTATCTCTGCCCATATCATCATACCCATACCCCGTTGTTGGGATAAAATGAGCGTCACTTACTCTATTATTTTGAAAGCTTTTTAAAACGCGAAATTGATTTTCATCGATTCTATTATCGATTTTCTTTAATACATCAGCAATTTGCTGCTCAATTTCATTTACAATTGGCTGCAGCATTTCCCCATTTGATAACTGTTGAAACATGATGTTCTCCTATCTATATTCTAAATTTATGCAACTGTCCTGCAATATGGTGGTTCTCTAGATAATAACCTTTACAAACATAGATTTGCTTTTCTTCATGGAAAAATAATTCCCTTAAAATCGTTTCATTTTTTAACTGTGAGAGCAGTTTTCCTTCAGAGGAAGGAATTTCAACATGATAAAAACTCATCATGTCAAGCACCATTTCTTCTATCGTACATTTTAAATGGTGGCGATCCTGTTCATCAAAGGCACTAATTTGAATAGACTTCGTGTTTGCAACGGGAACGAAATCTGGATGTTTGACATCTTTTTTATTATATACTGTAAGTTGCGGAATTTGTTCGTTTTCTAAATCCTTTAATAGATGATTTACTGTCTGTTCATGCTGATAATAATCTGGACTTGAACTATCAACAACATGAAGAATAAGATCCGCCTCATTTACTTCTTCGAGCGTTGAGCGAAAAGCAGCAATTAATGTTGTTGGCAAGTCTTGTATAAACCCGACTGTATCTGTTAGAAGTGTCGTAAAGCCGCTTGGCAAAATATGCTTTCTAGTCATCGGATCGAGCGTTGCGAATAATTGATTCTCCTCGTAAGACTCTGCCTCTGTTAATCTGTTGAATAGCGTCGACTTGCCTGCGTTCGTATAGCCAACGATCGCAATTTGAAAAGCTTTATTCTTTTTTCTTCTCTCACGATAGCGTTCGCGATGCTGGACAATTACGGAAAGCTGATTTTTAATTTCATTTATACGATTCCTAATATGCCGTCGATCTGATTCTAGCTTTGTCTCACCAGGACCTCGAGTACCGATCCCGCCTCCAAGCCTTGATAACTGTATCCCTTGCCCTGTTAAACGGGGTAATAAGTATTGCAGCTGGGCTAATTCTACTTGCAGTTTCCCCTCTTTAGAACGTGCCCTCCCGGCAAAAATATCTAAAATTAATTGTGTACGGTCAATAATTTTTGCATTTACCTCTGCAGCAAGATTGCGTACTTGACTTGGTGATAATTCATCATTAAAAATAATTAAATCCGCTTCTAATTCCTCTTGCAATGCAGTTAATTCAGACACTTTGCCTTTCCCTATATATGTAGCTGAGTGAATGCGATCACGCTTTTGTGTTAAAGTTGCTACAGCCATTCCTTTAGCAGTTTCGGTCAAAGATTCCAGCTCGTCCATCGAATAGCCAAACTGTTGATCTTTTTCATTCGTTTGACATCCAACGAGGATCACTTTCTCAAACTCACTTTTATGTACCAATCAATTTCCTACTTTCCATTAAGTACTGTTAATACACACGAAAACCACTATATCCTATCATAACAAAAATGATTATGTAACTCTAATTATGACGTGAAGTTCGACCAAAATATTAAAAGGATTCCTAAATGGGAATCCCTTCAAACTAATCTTCTTCAAAAACAAGATCATTGCTTCTTAATGTGACTAATTCATGCCGTTCATAGCTATTCTGCATTAATAATCTCATCGCTTGTGCCCTGATTGACTTTTCAATTACATTTCGTATATATCTTCCGTTTGAGAAGCTTAATGGATTTAAATGGATTTTTATCCATTGCAAATGATCACGGAGCTTTTTCTCAGCTTCATGGCTTAATGAATATTCCCGCTCCTTTAACATTCTGTCGCCAATTTCTAAAAGCTGGGTTATGGAGTAGTCTGGGAAATCAATCACGAGCGGAAAGCGTGAATGCAAACCAGGATTCAACGTAAGAAAATATTCCATTTCACGCGAGTATCCAGCTAGGATCAGAATGAATTCATGCTGACGATCTTCCATATGTTTTACAAGCGTATCAATCGCTTCCTTGCCGAAGTCTTTTTCCCCGCCCCTTCCAAGTGAATAAGCTTCGTCAATAAATAAAATCCCGCCGATTGCTTTTTTGATTAAATCTCGCGTTTTCTGTGCAGTATGGCCAATATATTCACCTACAAGGTCTGCCCTCTCAGCCTCGATTAAATGACCTTTTGATAAAACATTCATTTTTTGAAAAAGCTTGCCGATTAATCTTGCTACCGTTGTCTTACCAGTGCCAGGGTTTCCCTTAAACATCATATGAAGCGCTTGTTTTCCCGCCTTCAAGCCCACATCTTCTCTTTTTTTATTCACATATATCCAAGCGTAAATTTCTTTAATCATTCTTTTCATTTCTTCCATTCCGACAAGTGCATTTAATTCCTCTTCTATATCTTTTAAAGCTGTATGCTCTGGCGGAATCACCTTTGGGATAATTTGAGATTCAGGTGGATCTTTCGTCAAAGTT
Source organism: Cytobacillus depressus (assembly GCF_008923245.1). Lineage (GTDB taxonomy): Bacteria > Bacillota > Bacilli > Bacillales > Cytobacillaceae > Cytobacillus > Cytobacillus depressus. The sequence goes on along the minus strand of NZ_WBOS01000002.1, from coordinate 624,811 downwards.
TCACGTTTTTGCGAATTTAGGACAATACTAATCTGCCCGTTGTTCTTCATTCGAATTGGCTGGTCCAAAAGCTTTCACCTCACGTTCTCAAAAACAGTATACGCCTAGAAGTTCAGATTGTGACAAAAGCCCATTTTCATTGCAAACTTTTATCGCAGATCAACGGGCTGTAAGACTCCCACACCAAGAAGATGAGAAAAAATTTCTAAACGGGAGATCCAATAGCCCGTAAAGACCCGACGATGGACAGGATGTCCGAGTCACGCGAAAACCGCAGGACAAGGAACACTACGGCAACTCTACATCGCACGACCAAAAGCAGAGCTTTTGGGAGGACGTGGCGTTTTTAAGCGTGATATGTTCAACTAACATTCTGTGGGGGATGAAGCCCCCACTGAATGAGGTTGAGCTTTATGTTGAATATATGTCTAACCTATATGTATTCAATTAATTGTAAAAGCATTCATGACGTAAAACTATCTTACAAAGCAAAAATAAAAGGGTCCTGCTTCGTTAGAAGCGGAACCCCTTGAAAACTTTTCTTTCTTATTGGTTATCCATATCAATTTGAACATTTCGCTGAGGCGCGAAAGTGGAAATAGCATGTTTATAAACAAGCTGCTGCTTTCCTTCAGACTCAAATAGGACTGTGAAGTTATCAAAGCCTTTAATTTGACCTCTTATTTGGAAACCGTTTAATAAAAACACCGTTACATTAGTATTGTCCTTACGAAGCTGATTTAAAAATTGGTCCTGAATATTAATAGATGTTTTCATCCTGTATCCTCCTCTTTTATCTCTAATACTATGTATTCGATTTTATTTGCAGCTTTCCTTCAATATGTGTTGAAATTTCCGTAAGTTTTTTTTCAAACGTACTTTGGCTGTTAACATCCGACATATCGAACCAATCCACATTCATCTTATTGCGGAACCATGTCAGTTGCCTTTTCGCATAACGCCTTGAATTTTGCTTTAATAGAGTAATTGCTTCATCTAAGGAAAGCTTGCTGTTAAAATAATCATAAAGTTCTTTATAGCCGATCGCTTGTATAGACTGGCAATCCCATACTCCTTGTTTATATAAGTTCTCCACTTCGGAAAGCAGTCCTTCTTTAATCATTAAATCGACTCGAAGATTGATTCGATGATATAATTTTTCCCTTTCCATTGTTAACCCAATTACGGCTGAATTATACATTAGCTCCGGAACTTGATGTTCTTGTATCTCATTGATTGTTTTGCCAGTACAATGATATACCTCCAACGCTCTTATTACCCGCCGGACATTATTGGGGTGAATCCTCTCCGCACTTTCAGGATCAACCTTACTTAATTCTAGATGCAAATTTTCGTTGCCTTCTTCAGCGGCCCTTTTTTCAAGCATTTGCCGAAAGTCACTATCTGAAGGGGCATCGGAAAATTGATAATCATAAATAACGGATTGTATATATAAACCGGTACCGCCAACAATCATCGGGAGTTTTCCTCTTAAGGTGATTTCAGTAATTTTCTCCCTGACAAGCTCTTGAAATTCTGCTGCAGAAAAAGGCTCTTCCGGATCCTTAATATCAATTAAATGATGAGGAATTCCCTCCATTTCAGCCTCTTTGATTTTTGCAGTACCTATATCCATCCCCTTATAAATCTGCATCGAATCGCCGCTAATGATTTCTCCATTCAAACTTTTGGCAAGCTCAATACTTAATTTTGTTTTTCCTACTGCTGTTGGACCGATTAGAATAACAAGCTTTTCTTTCTCCATCAAACTTTTCACACTGCCTTTATTCGGACTACATGTCATTGCCCTATCGTTTACTGGACTATGTTCCCTTATCGTACCATAAACCTTCAATACTTTCAGTGATTAGGCTTTATAGAATATGTGCGAATTTCAATATTTACCCATTATTCACCAACTATTCTCATCTTATTCATTATAACAGGAAAAATATACTATCAAAATTGGTGATATTTTCATCAAAGATTACAATTTCATAACGATTTTATAACAATGAATTTGTTACCCCCTAAGCCATGATAATTTAGGAGAAGAATATTTATAGATATAAATTATAGTAAAAGATTAGGTGGGAGTTATATATATGATTACATCTTCTGAATTAGGCATTGATTTAGGAACTGCCAATATTTTAGTTTATTGTAAAAATAAAGGAGTTACATTTAACGAACCTTCTGTCGTCGCCATCGATACGGACACGAAGAAAGTCTTGGCCGTAGGAAAAGAAGCAAAAGAAATGATTGGGAAAACACCAGGGAGAATTGTGGCCATTCGTCCATTAAAGGACGGTGTGATTGCCGATTATGATACGACTACTGAAATGCTGCGTTATGTAATGGCTAAAGCTAATAAAAAAGCAGGGTTTTCGTTAAGAAAGCCAAATGTAGTCATTTGTACCCCATCCGGCTCTACAAGTGTTGAAAGAAGAGCGATTCATGATGCCGTACGTCATGCTGGGGCAAAAAATGTTCATTTAATAGAAGAACCTGTTGCAGCTGCTATTGGAGCTGGCTTGCCTGTAGATGAACCGGTTGCCAATGTAGTTGTTGATATTGGCGGGGGCTCAACTGAGGTAGCCATTATTTCCTATGGAGGCGTAGTGGCATGTCACTCTATACGGGTAGGCGGAGATCGTTTGGATGATGATATTATTCAATATGTTCGTAAGGAATTCAATATGTTAATTGGAGAAAGAACAGCAGAGCAAGTAAAAATGGAGATTGGCTATGCACTAATTGACCATGATGAGATAAAAATGGAAATCCGTGGACGTGACCTTGTAACAGGATTGCCAAAAACTATTACATTATCCTCCTATAAAATTAGAGAGGCGATGAAAGAATCATTGCTTCATATACTTGAAGCTATACGTGCAACATTAGAAGAAAGTCCAGCTGAATTAAGCGGCGATATTGTAGACAGAGGGGTTATTTTATCAGGGGGCGGAGCCTTAATTAACGGCTTACAAGAATGGTTAGCAAAAGAAATCTATGTCCCAGTCCATCTAGCTCCGAATCCTCTTGAATCAGTTGCTATCGGGACTGGAAAAGCACTGAAATATATCAATAAACTGCAAACAGCTGTTAAATAACACTTTGAAATTTGCTAACAACAAAAAACCTAGCGCAAACATTAGTAATCATTTGCACTAGGTTTTTTTGTTTACATAATATAATTATCTAAAATAATGGTTGTCACATTACGAGTTCAAAAAGCAACTTTCGTACAATTTCACGAACATTTGTTTCTGTAGATTTATTACAAGTTTTATATTTTACCAATATTATTTTTCCGTATAATTTCTCATCCTAATGGAGCATTGGTGGTCATTTGTGTGGTCATCTAATGTCATGTGTTCATTTTCCTATGATACTCATATGGATTCAACATTTTCATTATTAGAAGAGTTGGTTATAGATTTAGGATTAGATGACCATATTAATTGTGTTACTTCACCAATGTAGCTACACTTCCCAAACAGTAGCAAAATCTCTTCAAAGGTATGTTTTCCTTCATAATTTTAGTCCTAGTTTCTTCTTTATCGGGATACTGTAGCAGTCATCGCATACCCCACTATTATCTAGGTACTCACGTTCATCTGTAATCTCTATGCTGCAATTCGAGCAAATCCATTTTTCAATAACCCGCTCCATTGCCTCATCTCCTTTTTTCATACATTATTCGGGAGATTTTAGCAAATTCCTGCAACACTTTGTTAATTTCTCCTAATCGCACCTCTTATTCGTCGTTAAGTAGTCCTATTAGTCCCCATCAACTCAGCAAGGTCACGATCCGATAGCTTTTGATTTGATTTATTACTGGTGGTTTTATCTTTATTCTTGATGTTTTTCATTTGCTGTTAATCTTTAGAAGAAAGATGATCAATAAATTTCATATCATTTGTGCCATTCATTCCATTATTTTCTGCCAATCTTTCAATCAACTTTTCCTCCTAATCAAATTTTTAATTAATAGTTTAGTATCATTAACAAAGGGTAATTTATAATAAATCTTTTAATAAAGGGGTGGTACTTTTGGTTTCAATAGAAATATTGTCTAATAATGATCTCTTAAATGCTTACCATCTAGCGTGTGATTTGAAGCTTTCATCATCATTCATTAGACAAATAGAAGATGAACTAATTGAAAGAAACCTATATATTTGGATATAGCTATTTATAAAATTTTATTTTTTGCTTCTCAAGAAGCTTTTTTTTTGCCTATTAATTGAACAGAACTATCAATTTGTTTAAAACTCTTCATATTTAGGATTTTTAATAAAATGTAAAAACACATTTTTCTTGTATATTTTCTCCAACATAACCTTCACAATTATTTATATATGTAAACGCTACTTTCACTGGATTCCGCATCTGCAATGCATAGAAATACAACAAGTCAAATTCATCGAACAAAATACCCTCCGACACTTCTTTGAGTTTAGGAAAATGAAAATCTGACATTTTTCGATCATATCCAACTTCTAAACCAATAGAGGGGTTTAATGTGGTCAAAATACAAAAAACCATTGAAGAATCTTATAATACCAAGGATTCTTCAATGGTTAAAATTACATCACACGCTTGAACATCTTTTCTAACTCGTAAGTAGTGTATTGGATGATAATTGGCCGGCCGTGTGGACAAGTAAAGGGGTCCGTAGTCTGTCGCAATTCATCAAGCAGGGCCCGGATCTCATCATTTCTTAAATGATGATTTGCTTTAATTGACGCTTTACAGCTCATCATAATCGCCGCTTCTTCTCTTAACTTCTTAATGTCAACCTTTTTCATCGATAGAAGCTGTTCGATCATATCCTCGATAATCTCTTGTTCTTCCCCTTTAGGGAACCATTGTGGATGCGAACGGACAATGAAGCTATTATGACCAAATGGTTCAAGGAATACACCGACTTTTTCTAATTCTTCTTTGTATTCATTAATTTTAATACAATCATCAGTAGAATAATCAAATGTCAGCGGCAGGAGTAAATCCTGTAGTTCAGCGGCTACCTGGCCTACCTTTTCTTTAAAAAACTCATATTTTATTCGTTCTTGTGCTGCATGCTGATCAATGATATACAGACCTTTTTCATTTTGGGCAAAAATATACGTTCCATGCATTTGTCCGATTGGATAAAAGGGAGGTATCCGAGAGCCTTCCTTCTGTTCTATTTGTGAATGAATAGGAGGTTCATCCATTTCCATATTTTCATTGAAAGACCATTCCTCTTCCACCTGTACGGACTTATTTTCAAAGATTTGTGTTGGCTGTACCGTAATTGCTTCAGTAGTATCTCGACTTTCCCGAACATAAGTTGGGAACTTTGGCATTTCAGACCGTTCTTCCTCAAAATTGCTTTTTGCGGGTAGATGATCTAGCTTTAAATAAGTCTGCTCCGGCTTTGGTTGACTTGCTTTTGGTTGCGTATAGCCAGCTGGAATTAACTCTTGTTCTTTAAAAGCCGCTTTAATCGTGCCGCTCATAAGCTCATATAACTCTTGCTCTTTGCTTAATCGTACTTCCATTTTAGAAGGATGGACGTTTACATCGACAAGGATTGGATCCATATCAATATTGATTAGCACAATTGGGTAGCGGCCAATTGGTAAAAGTGTATGGTACCCTTCTTGAATGGCTTTTGCTAAAGCGTAATTTTTAATGAACCTGCCATTGATCATCGTCGAAATATAATTTCTAGAGGCCCTAGTTACTTCTGGAAGAGCTGCAAATCCGCTTATTCTGAAATCAAGTGAGCTTGCTTGAATGGGAATCATTTTTTTCGCGATGTTCATCCCGTAAATAGCCGCTAAAACTTGACGGACATCACCGCTTCCATTCGTATGAAGCAGCTTGCGCTCATTATGAGTAAGACGAACAGATACTTCAGGATGTGCCAATGCTAGACGGTTGACAACATCCGTAATATTTCCAAGCTCAGTGTTGATCGTTTTCATATACTTTAAGCGTGCCGGTGTGTTAAAGAAAAGATCAGAGACAGTTAAGTCTGTCCCTTTTCTTCCCGGTGCTTTTTCTATCGTCTCGACTTTGCCTCCTTCAACAACGAGCCGAGTTCCAATTTCTCCAGTGGAGGTTTTAATTTCCACTCTAGATACAGAGGCAATACTCGGCAATGCTTCCCCGCGAAACCCGAGCGTACGGATGCGAAATAAATCATTTTCGTCCTTAATTTTACTTGTAGCGTGACGCTGAAAGGCGGTTAATACATCTTCTTCTTCGATCCCATCGCCATTGTCAATGATGCGGATTTTAGCTAAACCAGCTTCCTCTGTCTCAATTTCAATAATTGTACTTCCGGCATCAATTGAATTTTCTACTAGTTCCTTCACGACAGATGCAGGTCTCTCGACAACCTCACCAGCGGCTATTTTATTTGAAAGTGCATCATCAAGCTGGATGATTTTCCCCATAGTATCACCTCCATTATTGAAACTTTAATTTGCTCTCAGCTTTTTATGAAGCTCATAAAGTGTATTCAATGCTTGCATTGGCGTCATATCTAAAATATCAAGTGATTTCACCTTATCTAAAACATGTTTTTCTTTAAAGTTGGACGTTTTTTCTTTTACCGTCATTGGTTCATCAAAGAAGGAAAGCTGTGCATCAGAATCCACTTGCTTTTGCGGTTCCTTATTCGTTGGACTCGAAATGTGAACAGACTCTTTTTGCTCAAAGCTTGTTAAAATCTCATTTGCCCGGCTGATTAACTCTTCAGGTAGTTCGGCAAGCTCGGCAACGTGAATCCCATAGCTCTTATCAGCTGCACCTTCCTTAATCTTATGAAGAAATACAACTTTTCCATTTTGTTCAATCGCACTTACGTGAATGTTTTTTAATTTCAACAAGCTTTCTTCTAATACTGTCAATTCATGATAATGAGTCGAAAATAAAGTTTTTGCCCCAATTCGGTTATGAATATATTCAATCATTGCTTGTGCTAATGCCATTCCATCATAGGTAGAAGTCCCCCGGCCAATTTCATCAAAAAGAATAAGGCTATTTTGCGTGGCATGGACAATCGCATTTTTAGCCTCGAGCATTTCGACCATAAATGTGCTTTGGCCGGATATTAAATCATCCGCCGCCCCAATTCTTGTAAAAACTTGATCAAAAATCGGGAGATCGGCTTCTGAAGCCGGGACGTAACAGCCAATTTGCGCAAGGATGGCCGTTAAGGCAATTTGGCGCATATACGTACTTTTCCCTGACATATTCGGTCCAGTAATAAGGAACATTTCTCGGTCAACATCCATAAAACAGTCGTTCGGGACATACTCCTGAGCATTCATCACTTTTTCAACGACTGGATGACGGCCATCTTTAATAACCATTTTGCGCTCTTTCGAAAATGTTGGCTTCACATAATGCCTCGCTTCACTCACTGTTGCAAAGCATTGCAGCACGTCCAATTCACTAATGGATTTAGCTAATGCTTGCAGTCTTGGAATGAACTCCTTCACATGCTCCCGAAGAGTTGTAAATAGCTCATATTCAAGCTCTATACTCTTCTCTTCGGCTTGAAGAATAAGGGCTTCCTTCTCTTTCAAGTCTGGAGTAATGAATCTCTCGGCATTTGTTAATGTCTGTTTTCTCTCATATTGTCCATCACGTAAAAGGTGAAGATTTGCTTTAGTTACTTCAATATAATAGCCAAACACACGATTGTAGCCAATTTTAAGGGATTTGATCCCAGTCTTCTCCCGCTCCTGTTTCTCAAGCTGAGCAATCCAAGTCTTTCCATTTCGTGTGGCATCACGGAATTGATCCAATTCAGTGTGATAGCCATCCTTAATGATATTTCCATCTTTAATAGATAATGGGGGATTTTCGATAACTGCGCTATCTAATAGATCAACAATTTCTCCGCAAGTATCAAGGCGATCTGAAAGTGTCATTGCCTCTTCACTTGAAAGCTTTGTCAGTAAATCCTTTATATAAGGAATCTGCATTAAAGAACGTTTAAGCTGGATTAAATCGCGAGCATTAACATTCCCGAAGGCTACCCTCCCCGCAAGGCGCTCGAGATCATAAACCTCTTTCAGCTTTTCCCTAAGTTCCTCGCGTTCAAAGTAGGCCGTTATTAAAGTTTCTACTAGACTTTGCCGATCGATAATTTCTTGCTCATTAACTAAAGGTCGATCTACCCATTGTTTTAATAGTCTTCCACCCATTGCCGTCTGTGTTTCATCAAGCAGCCAGAGCAGCGATCCTTTTTTCCCTTTTGAGCGAATCGTTTCTGTTAGCTCTAGGTTCCGCTTGGAAAAATAATCAATTTTCATATAGTGATGGGTTTGATAAGTGGAAACCTTCTGTAGATGGTCAAGGCTCCTCTTCTGCGTCCGGTATAGATAGTTAAATAGTCTTGATATTGTTTCGCAAAATTTATCCTGATTAATGTCCTCAAGTAGATGATGATATTCACTCTTCCCGGTATTATCATCCTCAAATGAAAAAGCCATAATAGACCGCTCTTTCATTCTTTGCTGCCATTCTTCCTTAAAAGTAGAAGGAATAACCATTTCCTTTGCACCTAATAAAGAAACTTCATTTAACACTTCGTCAAAACCGGAACTAAACATCGTTACCTTCGTTTCACCTGTTGAAAGATCGCTATAAGCAAATCCAAATGTGCCATCATCAAAATCTGTAATTGATGCGATATAGTTATTTTCCTTTTCGTGAAGACCCTTACCTTCCATCATTGTTCCAGGTGTAATCAGCTGGACGACTTCTCTTCTTACAACACCCTTTGCTTGTTTCGGATCTTCTGTTTGCTCACAAATAGCTACTTTGTATCCACGCTCTATTAATTGTTCAATATATTGGGGAGCGGAATGATATGGTATACCACACATCGGAATGCGATCCTCCGATCCGCCTTCCCTGCTCGTTAAGGTAATTTCAAGCTCTTTTGAAGCCTTTATCGCGTCTTCAAAAAACATCTCATAAAAGTCACCAAGACGAAAAAATAAAAAGGCATCCATATAATCTGCCTTTACACTTAAATATTGCTGTATCATAGGCGTATAACCTGCCATAATATCCTCCAAAAATTCATTTATATCTATTGGTTCAAAACAAAAAACCTACGTTTCATTATAACATAAATTGAATCTCTCATATTCATGCCAGAAATACAAAATTTCAATATTAATGTATGAAAAACAACTTCCATTTCACTTACAAACGCTCTCAATGACGAGGTTGAATATTCCAAATTTTATTGTATAATAAATTATAGTGAACAAAAAGTTTTTATAGTGAATTACTAGAGCTTATTTTAATAAGACTCTCTTTAGTAGCACATATATAGAACTTTTTTCAGTTGTAATCTCTTATACAAGCATTTCTTTTTCAACTATATAATTAGGAGTGGATATAATGTTAGACATAAAAAGGTTAAGAAATGATTTAGATAGTGTGAAAACTGCTTTAGCTAATCGAGGAGAAAAATTAAACGAAATTGATAAATTTATTGAATTAGATGAAAAAAGAAGATCTCTAATTTTTAAGAGTGAAAATCTAAAAGAAACACGAAATAAAGTTTCAGAAAATATCGCCATTTTGAATCGAGAAAAACAAGATACTGCCGAATTAATTTCTGAAATGAAAATTGTCTCAAATCAGATTAAAGAATACGATCAAGAAATTCGAAAAGTTGAATCACAGTTAGAAACTATTATGTACTCTATACCAAACATTCCACATGAAAGTGTGCCTACAGGACTAACTGAAGAAGATAATGTACCTGTTCGTCACGTAGGAACCCTTAATAAGTTCTCGTTCGAACCTAAACCACACTGGGATATTGCCAAAGAACTCGGAATTTTAGATTTCGAATCTGCTGCTAAAGTAACAGGGAGCAGATTTGTCTTTTATAGAGGCTTAGGGGCTAAATTAGAAAGAGCATTAATTAACTTTATGATCGATTTACATATTGAGGAACATGGCTATGAAGAAGTCATTCCTCCTTATATTGTTAATCGGGAAAGTCTAATTGCTGCTGGACAGCTGCCAAAATTTGAAGAGGATTTATTTAAATTAGACGAAAAAGATTATTTCCTTATTCCGACTTCAGAGGTCCCACTAATTAATATCCATCGTGATGATATTTTATCTCTGGAGCAACTTCCAATTTATTATGTCGGACAAAGCTCTTGTTTCCGTTCAGAGGCTGGTTCAGCAGGAAGAGATACTAGAGGCTTAATAAGACAGCATCAATTTAATAAGGTTGAGTTAGTAAAGATCACTAGGCCTGAAGAATCTTATCATGAATTAGAAAAACTTACGCTTGAGGCTGAAAAAGTACTTCAGCTACTAAACTTACCTTACCGAGTACTTAATATGTGCATGGGTGACCTTGGTTTCACTGCTGCAAAAAAATATGATATAGAAGTCTGGCTGCCTAGCTATAATACCTATCGAGAAATTTCCTCATGCAGTAATTTGGAAGATTTTCAAGCTCGACGCGCAAATATCCGTTTTCGTAGAGAATTAGATGGAAAAACGGAGTTTGCCCATACACTTAACGGTTCTGGATTGGCCGTTGGACGAACTGTAGCAGCAATTTTAGAGAATTATCAGCAAGAAGACGGTAGCGTCATCATTCCAGAAATTCTACGACCATATATGAATGGACTAGAACGAATTACTAAGCAATAACCCCATTTTAGAGACGTGTTTTATTCAGCAAACTTGCTTATTCAGCTGAATCGCCCTGTAAATTATTAATTTTCTTGACTCCGCATAAATTTTTTCAATACAATTGGAGTGGTAAATACTCTCTGAAAGGGCCATGTAACGATGAATATCGGAGAAAAGTTAAAAGAAATTAGAAAAAAGCAAAAATTAACAATCGCTGATTTAGCTCAAAAAACAGGATTATCTAACGGATATTTAAGCAATGTCGAACGTAATCTAAATAGCCCAACAATTGAATCTTTGCGAAAAATTGTAGATGCTCTATCCATTTCACTTGTTGAATTGTTCCAAGATGAACATGATGGAACGGGTGTCGTGCGTAAGGATGAAAGAGTGACTATTATTAAATCAAAAGATAATTCAATTGTATATGAACTTCTTTCCCCATCACAGAATAAATCAATGGAAGCAATGCTGGTAACACTAAAACCTGGTGCTAACTCAGGAGAATTTCCTCATAGCCATGTAGGAGAAGATTTCGGCTATATAATAAAAGGGAAAATATTCTACAAGATCGGGGAAAATTCATATGTATTAGAAGAGGGTGATTCTATTTATTTTGACTCCTCGATCCCTCATTATTATAAAAATATTGGAAACGAAGATTGTATTAGTCTATGGGTAGTTACTCCACCTTCCTTTTAAAATAAATGGTAAAAAGTAAAAAACTGATTTCCTTTTAGAGGAAGTCAGTTTTTACTTTTTTGCCATCTCATAAATTCTGTCTAGTAGATAATAGTATAACTCTTAATGTATGCTTATTGCTTTTGCTCGCTGTGCAGAACGAACTGTATTGTGTAAAAGCATTGTAATCGTCATTGGTCCTACTCCTTTCGGCACGGGAGTAATATAGCTAGCCACTTTTAATGCATCCTCGAAATCTACGTCTCCGCATAACTTGCCTGTATCCAAACGATTTACACCAACATCGATTACTACTGCTCCTTCTTTTATGTAATCGGCTGTAATAAGCTTTGCTCTTCCAACTGCAACAACCAAAATGTCAGCAAGCTTTGTTAAATCCTTTAAGTTGGTTGTTCTTGAATGACAGTAAGTGACTGTAGCATTTTCGTTTAGGAATAACTGCCCTACCGGTTTCCCAACAATGTTGCTGCGTCCGATAACTACTACGTGTTTCCCATTCATATCGATTTGCTTTTCTTTAATAAGCTCAATAATTCCATGTGGAGTACATGGAAGAAATGTATCCTGCCCTGTCATCATTCGGCCAATGCTTATAGGATGAAATCCATCTATATCTTTTTCAGGAGAAATCCTCTCGATTACAAACTCTTCATGGATATGCTTTGGTAAAGGAAGTTGCACTAGAAGACCATGAATGTTTTCGTCCTGATTTATTCGGTTGATTTCCTGCAAAAGACGCTCCTCTGTAATGTTTTCGGGAAACTCAATCAATTCGAAGTGAATACCTGCTTCATTGCTTGCTTTGCCTTTTCCTGTCACATAAGAACGGGAAGCGGGATCGTTTCCAACTAGAATCACCGCTAAACCAGGCGTAATACCTTGTTCCTTTAATTTAATTACCTTTTCTTTTATTTCCTTTCGTTTTTTTTCAGCAATTTCGAATCCTTTAATGAGCTCTGCCGTCATAATTAGATCATCCTCCATAGAATGTGTCATTCTTTTGGCTTTATTTTTTTTGAACATATGGAAGGCAGCTTAGACTCTGAATCTAACCTGCCTTCTAGATTTCTATCATTTTTTTTAAATGCTTACTACATCAAATTTTTCTTTATACAATGGAAATTTACTAATTAATTCAATTGCTTCGATCTTGCAAGCTTCCAAAACCTCAACATTATGAATATTTTGAGCCACTCTGTTCATAATATCTGCAATTTGCTTAACTTCATTTTCTTTTAATCCTCTTTGAGAGATAGCTGTTGTACCAATTCGTACGCCACTCGTAATAGACGGTTTCTCTGTATCAAAAGGGATCATGTTCTTATTAACTGTAATTCCGACATAATCCAATGCATCCTGAAAATCTTTTCCCGTTATTCCTTTAGGTCGAAGATCAACCATAACAAGATGATTGTCTGTTCCTCCACTTACAATTCGGAATCCATGCTTTTCTAAGCATGTTGCTAAATGTTGAGCATTTTTAACAGTTTGAATCATCGTTTGTTTAAATTCTTCAGTAGCTGCGCGCTTTAACACAAAAGTTTTAGCAGCCATAACTTGTAAATGCATAGAGCCAATAGTTCGAGGAAATACCCCTCTATCCAGTGCTTTTGCGTGCTCTGCTTTACATAAAACCATTCCTCCACGCGGTCCACATAGTGTCTTAGTTGTTGAAGAACTTACAAAGTCTGTACACGGAACCGGACTCGGGATAATACCTGCTGCCACTAATCCAGAGACATGGGCAATATCAGCCATCGAGTAAGCGCCCACGCTTTTGGCAATGTTTCCAATTCGTTCATAATCAATTAATCGTGGATAAGAGCTGCCACCAGATACGATTAGCTTTGGTTTATGCTCTATCGCTAGTGCTTCTAATTCTTCATAATTAATTTGCTCTGTATCCTTATGAACTCCATATGAAACAAAATTATAAAATTTACTCGTTGTGCTTGCAGGGCTTCCATGTGTTAAATGTCCACCCTGGTCTAAGCGCATTGCTAGCACAGTATCTCCTGGCTTCAAGATTGCAGCATATACACTATAATTTGCTGTTGACCCTGATATTGGCTGAATATTAGCATGTTCTGCTTGGTAAAGAGCCTTACATCTTTCAACACCTAATATTTCCATTTGATCAGCAAATCCCGCTCCTGACTGAAAACGTGCTCCCGGATAGCCTTCAAGGGTTTTATTTGTAAAAACAGAACCAGATAGCTCTAACGCTTCAATTGGAGCAGTACTTTCTGATGCAATCATTTCGATATTATTCTCTTGGCGTTTAAGCTCGCCTGCGACAATATGATATAATTCTTCATCTGCTAATTTAGTTGCTTCTAACATTGCAATCACCCCAGTTAATTTTTTGTATAATAAATAAATTAATATCTTTTAGAAAATTCAATCAAAAAATAATAGTCTTATTTTCATGAACGATAACTCTATCATCAGCGTGCAAGGTAACAGCTTGAGCAAGTACACTTTTTTCCACATGACTGCCAATCACCTTTAGATCTTTTGCTCTATGACGATGACTAACACGATGCACATCCTGATGAATAATCGGTCCTGCATCAAGATCACTTGTCACGTAGTGTGCAGTTGCCCCTATGAATTTAACACCACGCTCATATGCTCTGTCATATGGTCTAGCCCCAATAAATGCTGGCAATAATGAATGATGGATATTAATTATGCGATTTTCATATTTTAAAATAAAATATGGACTTAAAATTTGCATATATCTTGAAAGGACAATAAAATCAACTTCTGCTTCTGCTAAAAGCTGAAGCTCTTTAAATTCTGCTTCCGCTTTTGTTTCAGGAGTTATTGGAATATGATAGTAAGGAATACCATAATATTCTACAGTTTCTTTCAAATCTGGATGGTTACTAATTACCAATGCGATTTCAACTGGAATTTCTTTTGTTTGTGCCCTTAATATTAGTTCCAATAAATGCTGATCCATTTTGGAAACAAAAACAGCCATACGCTTAATCTCAGTATCGGTTTTCAATTTCCAATTCATGTTGTATTTAATCGCTAGTTCTTGTAAATCAATTTTTAGTTGATTTACTGCTTTTTCGTTTGGATCCAGTTCTATTTCAAAACGAATAAAAAGCATTCCTTCGTAAGGATCAGTTGTATGTTGGTCCAACTGTGAAATGGATGCTTTATTATATACTAGGCAATTAGAAACAGCTGAAATAACGTCTAGATCCTCAGGACAAGTAATTAATAGGACTGCACGATTCTTTAATTTACTAACCCTTCTTTCTTCTAGAACTACACTGCTTCTTGCTGTGTTCATATTTCTTTCCTCCAATCACAAAATTCCAAAAATATTTAAGTGATTATTTAATAGTTTTAATTCGAAATAGATGAAATACCTAGTTCTTTGTATTTGTACAATCCTTTTTTGTAATATGAAACCCAGACATCCTCAGGCACCATGTTCCCTCCAGTGCTCCAAGCAATATGAGTAGCATTTTTTACTGATGTTTCTAAATTATGTTTTGTGATATACTGAGTTTGATATTTGAATAGCTTTACAGGTCCTAATACTCCTGACAGAGCAGAGGGCTCAAGTTTTATTTTTTCACTGTCAGCTAAAGTACTAAGTAAGACAAATAAACAATCATCTGAAACGGTATAAACACCGCTGATCAATTCATTTAGAAGTCTACCTACAAATCCTGAAGGCCTGCCTACCGCTAATCCGTCCGCTTCTGTTCGATTATCTAGCCCAAAATCCTGAACAGAAACATTATTATGCTCCTTTGTTATTAATCCTAGAAGCATACAAGGAGAATGAGTGGGTTCAGCAAAGAAGCAATGAACATTGTCCCCAAAAACAATTTTTAACCCGAATGCAATTCCCCCGGGACCGCCGCCCACACCGCATGGTAAATAGACAAATAGCGGATTACTTTCATCAATATTAATACCTTTTTCTATTAATTGCTTTTTTAACCTTAATGCTGCTACCGCATATCCTAAAAAAAGCGCTTCAGAATTTTCATCATCTATAAAATAACTTTTTGGATCAGCTAGTGATTGCTTTCTTCCTTCTTCAACGGCCATGCTATAATCATTAGCGTGCTCTACAATAACAGCACCTTTACTTCTGAGCATTTCCTTTTTCCACTGTTTAGCATCTTCTGACATATGAATTGTTACATTAAAACCTAATATTGTACTTACTATTCCTATACTCAATCCTAGATTCCCGGTTACCCACAAACAATCGAATAGTTTGAGAAAAACTCTTTAAATTCAGAATCAGCCAATTTACTGTAATCATCTTCAAGCTGCATTAACCCAGCAGTTAGGGCTAGTTCTTCAGCTATTTTCAAAACTTCATAGATTCCACCTCTGGCTTTCACTGAACCAGAAACAGCCAGAAGATTATCCTGTTTTAGTAACAAGGAGCCTTCTATACAAGTCCCATACATTCTCTCTAGCTCCATTTTCATAAAAGGAATTTCTTCCAACGGAGATTCAATAATGCCATTACTTACAGCCGTTTTGGGAAAAACTTTTGCAATAAATGGGGCAAACCTCTTTAATCTTGCTTCTGCTTCAAATATATCTTTTTCACCCAGATGCAGTTTCTGGAGAGCATATTTTGTTTCTTCATAGGCATCATTGTTCCAAAAGACCTCTTTATAACGCATTATATCTTGGATAATAGGGTATTCTTTTTTCCAATCTTCAATTAATTTCATAGCCATTACGTCACCCCTTTCACTAAAATGGAAATCACTCATTTTCTTTAAGTGGTTGTTTTATTCATTATAATGAATTAATTATTATTATAGTGGCGTTTTTAGTATTTGTCAATTCAAAAAATTCATTATAATGATATTTTTAAGTGGAATGTGCTTATTTGGAGGAATCATTTGAAGATAATAAATGTATAAAACGCAAGGGAAGCGATCTTTAAGTATTTATATTAAGAATTTTATAGTAAATAAAAAGTACCGATCTAAAATAGACCGGTACCCCAACAAATAGAATTATTTCTCCTATTATTGATTTGTTCAGTATGAAATGAACTATTGTAATGCGATAGTCTGGCTTTCATTTATGTGAAAAATATTTTTAAACCAGTCTAGTGTCTGGCTTATTAAATCATTTTCACTTTCACGTGTACCAAACAGATGACCAGCTGATCTATGAATAATCACTTGGCTTGAAGAATGCTGAAAAACTTGCTGATAAACTAAACTATTTATTAATAAAACATCTTTGTCATCTTCACCATGAATAATTAGAATCGGATTATTGTAATGATTAATACTAACAATTGGGTCAATGCTAAGTAGCTCTTTAATAAATTGAGAACCGATCTGCTCTCCTTCAAATTCGATAGGTTGCCCATTTAAACCTTTATTTACTCTCTCCTCACCAAGGATGTGAACAAAATTCCAAAAAGGATTAGAAACTGGTGCCCACATGACAATACTTGAAATCGGAGTAGGAGAATTAGATAAGGCTAGGGAGGCAATACATCCCCCTAAGCTATACCCAATTAGTCCAACATTGGTAACGCAATAATGTTCTAAATTGGTAACAAAATTTAATACATCTCCTAGATCGGCTACTTCACTGGAAATAGTAGCATCCACAAATTCACCTTCTGAATCTCCGCTTCCAAAGTAGTCAAACCGTAAAGATGCAATTCCATGATTTGCTAACTGTCTAGCCATTTTAATAAATATTCGGTGTGGTGCAGATTTAATACCTAAAAACCCATGTGCAAATACGACCATTGGTCCTGAAGAATTAGACTCAGGGACATGAAGCATCCCTACTAATGTTTTATTATTTCTATTTCTAATCACAATAGGTGTTTCCATTAAATCCCCCTTGAAATTTAGACTATAAAATCTTTAAGCTGCAAATAAGGCTGATTTAATAATTTTCAATCGTTTACTTGCCAGATGAAAAAATTAAATGCATTATTAAATAATTCGATTTTGAATTTCTGATACCACTTTACTACCTGCTGGGATACTTTTTGTAAGCCATACATTTCCTCCAACTATTGAGTCTTTCCCTACAATCGTCTCTCCACCTAATATTGTGGCTCCTGCATAAACTGTAACATTGTCTTCAATAACAGGATGTCGCCGTTTCCCATCTTTTATTATCTCTCCATTTTTATCTCTATCAAATGAGAATGCTCCAAGTGTTACACCTTGATAAATTGTAACATTATTCCTAATTACTGTTGTTTCACCAATTACAATTCCTGTACCATGGTCCATAAAAAAACTATGCCCAATTGTCGCACCTGGATGAATATCTATGCCTGTTTTACTATGAGAATGTTCTGAAATCGAACGAGCAATAAGTGAAAAGCCCATTTTATAAAATTCATGAGAGATGCGATGCACAATGATTGAAAATATTCCGGGATAGGTAAGTACTATTTCTTCATAGCTCTTTGCTGCAGGATCTTTTAGATAAGCAGCTTCCACATCTTTTAATACTTTTATACGTAATGCGGGTACTTTTTCAAGAATCTCAAATGATTTATCTTGAATTAATTCCGGGTCATCAATATATGACATTAATTGTTTAACTTGCCTTTGCAGAGTAGTCAAATTGTTTAATGTAAGAGAATTGTCTAGATTGGAATAGAAGTATTCTGGCAACAGTGTTTTTATTAAGACATCAACAAAATCTGGAACTAATGTTAGATCAATACTCGTTGGACAATTTTGAAGCTTAGTATGCCTTTGATAATTTTCGACTAAATTTTTATAAACATTCAATAATCGGTCTTGTTCCATTTATATCAACCTCATTATTAAAATCTAAACGAATTAATGAAATTATATAGAAAAGGAAGACTGTTAATGCCTCCCTTTTCTTAAAAGAAATCATTTTATTACCTTCATTAATCTTTATCAATCAAAGATTAAAAGTAATCATTTTAGGAAGCCAGCTCTTTCTCTTTTTTTATCTTTTCTTCCCAATAATCTGCATTCTTAATCCCCAATGCGACAGGGTCAAAAGTTGGATCTAACCCAAGTTTCTTTTGACGCTCATAGTCTTTTAATGCGATTAATGCTGGTTTGGCAAGAATTAATATTGCAATGACGTTGATCCAAACCATGATCCCTACTCCAACATCCCCTAATGCCCAGGCTAATGCAGCCGATTTTACAACCCCATAATATGCAATAGCTATCATAATAAACCGTAATAGATGGTAAGCCCATTTCATATCTTTACCGCGAGTTAAATAGACAAGATTTGTTTCTGCAATGTAATAGTATGCAACAAGTGTAGTGAAAGTGAAGAATAATAAGGCAACAGCCACAAATCCAGCTCCGAATCCAGGAATAACACTATCAATGGCAATTTGTGTATACGCTGGACCAACTTCGACTTCGCCTATATTATTCACAATGTAAGAGCCGTCGGTAGCTTGAGTATTGTACATACCTGTAGTCAAGATCATAAACGCTGTTGCAGCGCACACAAGTAAAGTATCAATATATACCGAAAATGCTTGAACGAAACCTTGTTTCGCAGGATGGGAAACTTCAGCTGCAGCTGAAGGATGTGCACCGCTACCTTGTCCAGCCTCGTTAGAAAAAATTCCACGTTTTACTCCCCACATTACTGCCATTCCGACTATCCCGCCAAATGCGGGTTCTAATCCAAAGGCGCTTCTGAAAATTAATGTAATGACAGCCGGTACTTCAGAAATATTTAGAACCATCATGACTAAAGCCATCAAGATGTAGCCTATTGCCATAAATGGAACAATAATTTGAGCGAAACCTGCAATTCTTTTAACTCCTCCAAAAATAATAAGACCAAATATTCCAACATAAATTGCGCCTGAAAGATAATGGTTCATTCCAAAAGCATTTTTTATCGCTACTACTGTAGTATTTGATTGAGTACCAGAAAGCAAGGCCATTCCTAACATAGAGGCAAAAGCAAATAGGACAGCAAACCATCTCCAGCCAATCCCTTTTTCAATATAGAATGATGGCCCCCCTCTATATTCACCATTTATTTTCACTTTATAAATCTGTGACAATGTGGATTCAATAAAAGCACTCGATGCACCTAAGAAAGCGATAGCACACATCCAAAAAACAGCACCGGGACCACCAAATGCAATTGCTGTAGCAACACCTGCAATATTTCCTGTCCCAACTCGCCCTCCAAGTGACATTGATAAAGCTTGGAAAGAAGATACTCCTGCCTCCGAACTTTTTCCGTCGAACATCAGTCTAATCATTTCCGGAAAATGTCTAACCTGAAGAAAGCGGGTTAAAATTGAAAATAATAATCCAACACCTAATAAGATATAAATAACAGGAGTTGCCCATAAAACTCCATTAATACTGTTAATAAAATCCTCCATAAACATCCTCCTAATAAATACTTGAAAAGTACTAAATATTAATATTAGAATCTTTTATCTCTACTAACAAAAGTGATTAGACTAATAAATAATTCATTCATTAATCTTAAAAGGAAAGAATAATTTCCTTTCAACAGTAAGAGGATTATATAGAATACATCATTGTGTACTTTACGTAATAAAACACCTCCTAATCTTCTAAAATGAGAATAATTAATCTCGTTTTAATCCACCTCCTTTCTTAAATTTATAAATTACAACAGACAATCCGAAAGGAAACGCTTACATATAAGTCTGATAAATCACTATAATGATTTTTTAATTACTATAATATTTATTATACATAAAGTTTTCTGACATACAATATCTATTTTTATAAATTTCAATAAATTATCAAAATTTATAGAATAAATATTATTCGAATATATTATTGTTGAAATTTGCCAAAAAATTAATTTCCTTAATTTCAAACGATTAAAAGAAGCAGAAAAAAGCTATGCATCTCTAATAGAAATGCATAGCTTTTAAGTTTATATTATTATTTTTCTATTCTATCGAAAAGAAGATTTGCTCCTGTATAAAGTGTATAAATAAATTCAAATATTTGAAAATACAAATTAAGTAGTTTCTTAGAAAAATCACTAGTGTTTGTACTACTTACCTTTGTTCTAAAGCTAATTTGATCCCGAAAAGAATAAGTATTCCTCCGGTTATCCCCTCAACAGTCTTTAAGGTAGATGGCTTTTTCATAAATTCGCTAATATAATTAATTAAATAAATATAAAATATAGACCAGATCATAGTCAAAAGTGTATAAGTTAAACCTAATACTAAAAATCCTAAAAAAGCATTACTGTTAGACCCAGTAAATTGTGGTAAAAACGTCAGAAAGAATACTGCCACTTTCGGATTTAGAATATCACATAGAAATCCCTGAAGAAAATATGATTTTTTTTCAAATTTGAGCATTTTATTCTTATTTTCATTGTCACTTACTGGTCTTTTTTTCATAATAAACATGATTGATTTACAACCAAGATATATCAAGTAAATTGCACCAATGTATTTTAATATCGAAAAAAAGAAAGCTGATTTAACAATTAAAGCGGATAACCCCAACACAGTAGCTA
Source organism: Cytobacillus depressus (assembly GCF_008923245.1). GTDB lineage: Bacteria > Bacillota > Bacilli > Bacillales > Cytobacillaceae > Cytobacillus > Cytobacillus depressus. The sequence continues at coordinate 603,898 of NZ_WBOS01000002.1, read as the reverse complement.
AAGTATGAATAAGAAGAGCAACAAGTGTGCCAAAAACCGTATGCAAACCCGCTTTTTTTCCTTTCGAGATGGAATTTTTCGTAACAAGAGCCGTATCTGGACCTGGCAATATGATTAACATTATGCACATCACGACAAAAATCCAATAGTTTTCCAATGATTATTCCTCCTTCAGCCACGATAAATTATTTATATTATATAACAAGTTCAAAGATTTAAAAATATATTTTTTAACAAAAGAAAAACTAGGAAGCAAAACCTCCTAGTTAATTATTATTCTTCTTCGTCACCAACTAAGAAATCGGGATTTAAATCTTCAAATTCTTCATCATCGACATCTAATCCCCATGCTTCGTCATCATCTTCACTTTCGACTTTATCCGGATGAATAGCTACACAAACCTTCGTTTCTCCGATCACTTCAACAAGGAATTCTCTTTCTACATGGACGATGATTTTGTTACCATTCGGTGAAATGACACACTCACAGCAGTTAGGCTGTTGGAGTACGCGTGCAATTACTTCGTGGTCATCTATACTGTCCGGATCACGGTATTTTAGCTTTATGACATCCTTATATTCGACACATTCTGTAACTACTTCAGTTCTTGTATTATTGTCAAAGGAATACCAAACGTTAATGTCATATGAGCCACTTATTTCGACTGTTTTCCCGACTTTTTTCGCATCGTACTTATGGTTTATGATCCAACAGCCAAGAATGCTAGTTGGATGATGTTTAGGACTAATCGTATGATTGGACTGGGTAAACTTTCGTCCTTTCGCCACGACCGCCTTGGTTATTATCTCTCTGTATTCTCCCATTGCGAGCGAACCTCCTCCTTCATTTTCATTTCATCCTATGCGGGATATTAGACTAGTGTGCGATATTTATTGATGAATGTTAGGTAAATGTATTAGCATAATTCATAGTATGCTTTTTTCGAATGAGTGTGCCCACGATGTATGAAAACAGCCGCCCAAGCGCTCAACCTGAACAATAAAAAACCCCCTATTTGAGTAAACCATTCAAATAAGGGGGTTGGATTTTTTAATTAATGATGGGAACAGCTGCTCTTATTAACTTTTGCACCTGTTTCCCCACTTAGAAGATCTCCGCCTGTAGAGGTGATGATTTCATCTGTGACTGTATTCGAGATAACGGATGCCACTATTTGAAGCAGTTCATTGACTTCGATTTGTGATTGCTTAAATTCCTGAACGACCGGAATTTCATCTAATTCGTTTTGCAGTGATTCAATTTTATCTTCAGTCTTTTTTAATGCCTCTTTTTTTCCAAAGTGCTGTAAATTAACAGCTTGCTTTTGCAGACCTTTAATATTAGTAATTGTTGCACTTACTTTTTCATTATCATGAATTTGCGCTTCAGCACTTTTAAAAAAGGCAACCTCTTCTGTCTCAGCAATCATTTGTGCAAGCTCTTTTGCACGGGCAACAATATCATCCTTCGTATACTTCACCATCTTACTCCACCTCTACCGCATCTAGTTCTTCAACCATTTCTCCGTTTAATGACCAAGTTTTAGCATCTGTGATTTTTACTTTTACAATTTGACCAATGGCAGCTTTTGGACCGATAAAGTTAACAAGCTTATTTTTTCTAGTATAGCCCGCTAACACATCCGGATTATTCTTACTTTCGCCTTCTACTAATACTTCAACCGTTTGGCCGTGATACTTCTTCATTGCTTCAGCAGAAAATTCGTTAACAACTGCATTTAGTCGCTGTAAACGTTCTTTTTTGACTTCCATCGGTACATTATCTTGCATCTTAGCTGCCGGTGTGCCCTCACGTGGAGAATATATAAATGTATAGGCTGCTTCATATCCAACTTCACGATATAATGATAGCGTCTCTTGGAACTGTTCTTCCGTTTCATTCGGATAACCAACAATAATATCCGTTGTGAAGGTTGCATTAGGGATGGCAGCTTTAATTTTTCGTACAAGCTCTAAATATTGTTCTCTCGTGTATTTACGAGCCATAATTTTCAACACTTCTGTTGAACCTGATTGAACAGGTAAGTGAATATGCTCTAAAAGATTTCCGCCTTTTGCAAGCACATCGATTAGATAATCATCAAAATCACGTGGATGGCTTGTCGTGAAACGGACACGCGGAATATCAATTTTACGAATCTCATCCATTAGATCGCCTAAACCATATTTAATATCTTCAAAGTCTTTTCCATATGCATTAACATTTTGTCCTAGCAGGGTAACTTCCTTATAGCCTTGAGCCGCTAATTGTCTTACCTCATGAATAATCTCTTCTGGCCGGCGGCTGCGCTCCTTCCCTCTTGTATAAGGGACGATGCAGTACGTACAGAACTTATCACAGCCGTACATAATATTAACCCATGCTTTAATTTTGCCTTGGCGTACTTTTGGAAGATTTTCAATAACATCTCCCTCTTTAGACCATACTTCAATGACCATTTCTTTTGACATATAAGCTTCCTGCAAAATATTAGGCAGGCGATGAATATTATGAGTTCCAAAAATCATGTCAACTTGTGTATAAGTTTTCAAGATTTTATTAACGACAGATTCCTCTTGAGACATACAGCCGCAAACACCTAAAAGAAGATCTGGCTTTTCCTTTTTTAAGTGCTTTAAATGTCCAAGCTCGCCAAATACTTTATTCTCTGCATTTTCTCGAATGGCACATGTGTTTAATAAAATGACGTTTGCATCATCTACTGTATCGGTCGGTTCATATCCAAGCCCCATAAAAATTCCAGCCATAACTTCTGTATCGTGTTCATTCATTTGGCAGCCGTATGTGCGGATATAGAACTTACGGCCTTTCCCCATACCAAGGAATTCTTCCGGAATATTAAAGTCATTATGGTATTTAACTTCTTCTTTTCCACGTTTTTTCGCATCCTTTAATGATGGCGGCGTGAAAACTGTTTCAAAATATTTACTGTAATCCTTTTCGGATTTTTTGTCCGTTGGATTGGCTGTGACTACTTGTTGTCCTTCAAGTCTTTGTTTTTCGTTCATATATAATCCCCTTTCTAAATAACTGGGTTTAAGAATTTCATTTTCATGTGATTATTTTTATTAAAAAGCTTTTTCAATGTATAGAATAAATCTATACACATTAGTATAGTATAATGCTTTTAGAGTTTGAAAACAACAGATATACTGATTTGAAGCCCATACAGCTTTGGAGATCTATTATGTAAAAAACATTTTGGTTCTGCAATTACTAATCATATATAAAGACTACTTTTTTGATGTGATTTCAATCACTTTTTTTCCAAAAAAAGAAACCCAAAATTGGGTTCCTTAGAAGCTTATATAAATTCTTGAACTAACTTATCAAAGTGAGCCTGATCTAAAGTTAGATCCGCTTGTGCTAACGGTTTCTCAGAGTAGCCTTTTAACAACTCTTGATATGATTTACGCTCAGTGTTTTGATAGATTAATCCAGTAACAAGACCATTATGCTTCATTAATGTTTGCATAGCCAATTCTCGATTAGAAGAATCATATCCTTCCATATCGCTAAGCTTCGTTAAATTCTCTTTGAACCAGTCATAAGTATTCACTTTATTATAAGTGACACATGGGCTAAACACGTTAATTAAAGAGAAGCCATCATGCTGAATACCAGCTTCAATTAAAGCTGTTAAATCTTTAAGATCCGTTGAAAAGCTTTGGGCAACAAAGGTTGCACCAGCAGTTAAAGCCATTTCCATTGGAGCAATAGCTTGTTCAATTGATCCTTCAGGAGTTGATTTTGTTTTAAAACCGGTTGCCGAACGTGGTGAAGTTTGTCCTTTTGTTAAACCATAAATTTGGTTATCCATAACAATATACGTAACATTTACATTACGGCGAATGGCGTGGATCGTGTGACCCATACCGATCGCAAATCCATCTCCATCCCCTCCAGAAGCGATAACCGTTAAATCACGGTTTCCCATTTTCACCCCTTGGGCAATAGGAAGGGCACGGCCATGAATACCATGGAAACCATAGGAATTAATGTATCCTGAAATACGCCCTGAACATCCAATACCAGATATCACTGCTAAATTTTCAGGCTCAAGCCCAACATTCGCTGCCGCACGCTGGATAGCCGCTTGTACAGAGAAGTCTCCACAGCCTGGGCACCAGTTTGGTTTAACATCGTTTCGAAAATCTTTAAATGTTGCCATTTAGAACAACTCCTTGCAATTTGTCTGAATTTCATGTGGCAAGAATGGATTTCCGTCGTATTTTAACATTTTGTGAATTTTATCTGCGTGTCCGACGTTCATCTTCATAATATTTGCCAATTGCCCAGTAGCGTTGTTTTCAACAACAGCGATCTTTTTAGCAGATTTTACGAGCGGCAGTACTTCATCAGTTGGGAACGGATGAATCAAACGAATTTGTGCATGATTTACTTTTAAACCATCCTTTTCAAGACGTCCCATTGCTTCTTCAATCACTCCGCGTGTTGAGTTAAAGCCGACAATTAATAGGTCTGCTTCCTCATGAGGAGCATTTATATGAACAGGTGTATTAAATTTGATGTTTTCAATTTTACGGAAGCGTTTATCCATTTGTGCTTTACGATTTACGGCAGATTCAGATGGCTTCCCAGTTTCATCGTGCTCTACACCAGTCACATGGTGAATACCATGCTTCATGCCAGGAATGACGCGTGGTGAAACGCCATTTTCCGTTAATTCATAGCGCTTAAAGTAATTTTTACCGTCCAATTCTGGTAATTCCCCAGTTTGCAGGTTACCGCGGCGCACTTCAACTTTATCAAATTCAAGCGGTTCCACTGTTTGCTTTCCTAATGATAATTGAAGGTCAGATAGGACGATAACTGGACATTGGTATTCTTCAGCAAGGTTAAATGCTTCTGCTGTATCATAGAATGCTTCTTGAACAGTACTTGGCGCCATGACGATCTTTGGAATTTCTCCATGAGTTCCATAAATCATCGCCATTAAGTCAGATTGTTCTTGTTTAGTTGGTAGACCTGTAGACGGACCTCCACGTTGTGTATCAACAATGACTAACGGCGTTTCAGTCATTCCAGCTAGCCCAATTGCTTCCATCTTTAGAGCTAGTCCTGGACCTGCAGACGCAGTTAAAGCACGAACACCGCCATAGTTAGCGCCAATCGCCATTGTAACAGCAGCAATTTCATCTTCTGTTTGGATCACAGCCCCGCCAAGTGGTGGAAGCTTTTTAATTAAATATTCCATAATTTCTGAAGCTGGAGTGATCGGATAAGCTGCCATGAATCGGCAACCGGCAGCAAGTGCACCTAAAGCTATGGCATCGTTTCCAATCATGAATAAACGTTTCTTGCCATCAGCCTTTTCAAGCTCCATCAATTCTGTTGTACCCTCTAGATTTTCTTTCATAAAATCAAAGCCAGCTTTAATGGCTTCCATATTTTTATCAACAACTTGTTGACCTTTTCGTCCAAAAATCTCTTGAACTACTTCTTCAAATACGTTAATATCTAAGTTCAGTACTGCGCAAGTTGCACCAACCGCAACCATGTTTTTCATTAGGGATGTTCCAAGTTCCGTTGCCAGTTCAGTAAATGGAACTGCGTACATTGCGGCATTCGTATCTTCAGGTTTAACAGGTTTGAATTTTGCATCAGCAATGATGACGCCTTTATCATGAAGTTCTTTGTAGTTTAAATCGATTGTTTCTTGGTCAAATGCAACCAAAATATCAAGATCATCTGAAATAGACCTTACTTGAGTAGTACTTACGCGAATCTTATTGTTTGTATGACCGCCTTTAATTCGCGAAGAAAAATGGCGATATCCATACAAATAGTAGCCTAAACGATTTAATGCGACTGAGAATATTTCTCCCGTACTCTCAATACCTTCCCCTTGTTGCCCTCCAACTTTCCACGAAAGTTGATTGATCATGTCTTACACCCCTTTGGTTACATTAAAAAAGTATAAAAACGAATTTTTTTAAAAGATTAGTACTCAATCAATCTCAATACTTTTCACCGTTATTTTAGCAGTTTTTACTTGATTTTGATAAGGTACTAAACGCTTTCAATTCTAGACCTAGTTTCATAAAAAAGCAACCCTTTCACACCAATTATTGGTTGAAATTTGAATATTTTAGTTTTTTAATCAATATAATAAATAGTTATGGAAATTTCACATTTGTAGATAGTCTACACACAAAAAGGACCTGTTTGCTAATTAGCAACAGGTCTTTCTTCGTTTGTTTTTCTTGGACTTGCACAGGAAGTGCTGACATCGACATTCGCCACAGGACGTGGCGGCTTTTAGTCGATGTTCCTCGCTTTGGCCGCTTCCGCTTTTCGTTCTACCTCGGCTCAACAATAAGTTTTATTGCTGTCCGCTCTTCTCCATCAATTTTAATATCTGTGAATGCCGGGATACAAATCAAATCCACTCCGCTAGGCGCGACAAATCCTCTTGCGATAGCTACTGCTTTTACCGCCTGGTTTAGTGCACCGGCACCAATCGCTTGGATCTCAGCGCCGCCTCTTTCACGCAGAACACCTGCAAGCGCACCTGCTACAGAATTGGGATTAGATTTTGCTGAAACTTTTAATATTTCCATTCCTAGCTCCTCCTTGTTTTCCCCTCCCGCATGTTCATGACCAATAATCACCTTATGAATAGTCTGGAAATGAACATATCAGGTATAGATCATTCCATTGCTACTATATTCAAGTCTTAATTCACATATTCCGGCTTGGACAAAATTATGAAATATTCCTTTTCGCATTTTTTGCAAAAAAAAAATAACTGCATCTTTTGCCATTGGACAAAAGACACAGTTATTTGTTTAAGAATAAAAAGGATGGTCAGAATTTATTAAAATCGGATTGATCTTTTTGGCTTTTCCAGTTTGATTATCTATTTCAATGAGGACTGCACTTAATTGGGTACGGCCCTCTTTGACGACTTCAAATCTTACAGGTAAGCTTGTTATAAATCTTTTTAATACAGCTTCTCTTTCAACCCCTAATATACCATCATAAGGTCCTGTCATCCCAACATCTGACATGCAGGCGGTACCATCAGGCAAAATACGATGATCAGCTGTCTGCACATGTGTATGTGTTCCAATGACTGCCGAAACTCTTCCGTCCAAATACCAGCTTAGTGCCTGCTTTTCACTTGTCGCTTCTGCGTGAAAGTCAACAAAAATAACAGAGGTTCTTTTTCTAGCCTCTTCTACTAATTCATCAGCTTTTCTAAAGGGACAGTCGATAGCCGGTAAAAACGTTCGCCCTTGCAAGCTGATAACGGCAACTTCCATTGCATTGTATTTCAAATAAACTATTCCTTTTCCGGGATTTCCTTCTGGAAAGTTTGCAGGGCGCACTAAATACTTCGCTTCATCGATAAAATCAAATATTTCTTTATTGTCCCATGAATGGTTGCCAAGCGTAACTGCCTGTGCACCTGCTTCCAAAAAGCCGCGGTAAATTTTCTCTGTAATTCCTTTTCCTCCTGCAGCATTTTCACCATTTATAATAGTAATATGAGGACGGTATTTTTCTTTAAGCTTTGGGACATATTCTTTTATCATATCCCTTCCCATCGAGCCTACTACATCCCCAATAAATAATATATTCATATAACTTTCCCTTCTTTTAACTTTTTTACAATACGTTACTTTAAGTAAGTTAACTCATACTTATTTTTCCGTTTCCATTTTGAATTTAATCAAAAATACGCCTGACCTTTGGAAAAAAATAAAGCGATGCTCAGCACCGCTTTATTTTGCGTATTCTACGGCTCGTGTTTCACGAATAACCGTTACTTTAATATGTCCAGGATAATCAAGCTCTTCTTCAATTTTCTTGCGAATATCTCTTGCTAAACGATGAGCTTCTAAATCATCAATCTGCTCTGGTTTAACGAGAATACGAATTTCTCGTCCTGCTTGGATAGCAAATGACTTTTCAACGCCATCATAAGATTCAGAAATCTCTTCAAGCTTTTCAAGTCGGCGGATATAATTCTCCAACGTTTCTCGTCTTGCTCCAGGTCTTGCGGCAGAAAGCGCATCTGCTGCAGCTACTAGAACCGCAATAATTGAAGTAGGCTCAGTGTCACCATGATGTGAAGCAATACTGTTGATTACAATTGGGTGCTCTTTATATTTTGTTGCAAGCTCAACCCCAATTTCAACATGGCTTCCTTCAACCTCATGATCGATCGCTTTCCCGATATCATGAAGTAAGCCCGCACGTCTAGCAAGGACCTCATCTTGTCCTAACTCTGCTGCTAATAAGCCTGACAGCTGTGCTACTTCCATGGAATGCTTTAATACATTCTGACCGTAGCTTGTCCGGAATTTTAGACGACCTAAAATTTTAATGAGATCCGGATGAAGTCCATGTACACCCACTTCGAAAGTCGTCTGTTCACCAATTTCCCGAATATGTTCATCGACTTCACGGCGAGCTTTATCGACCATTTCTTCAATGCGTGCAGGATGGATACGACCGTCCTGAACAAGCTTGTCTAAAGCTAAACGGGCAGTCTCGCGGCGAATTGGATCAAACCCTGATAAAATGACGGCCTCTGGTGTATCATCAATAATAAGATCAATTCCTGTTAGAGTTTCTAATGTACGGATATTTCGGCCTTCACGACCAATAATCCGCCCCTTCATTTCATCATTTGGCAGGTTTACAACTGAAACAGTTGTTTCCGCTACATGATCCGCTGCGCATCGTTGGATTGCCAGTGACAAGATATCCTTTGCCTTCTTATCGGCTTCCTCTTTCGCTCGTATTTCGCCCTCTTTAATCGTTAGAGCGACATCATGAGCCACTTCCTGCTCTACTCGCTCTAAAATGATGGACTTAGCCTCTTCACGAGTTAAGCCCGAGATGCGTTCAAGCTCGGCTTGTTGTGTTCGTACCATCTCGTCCACTTTGCTTTCCATCTCTTCAATATGCTGTTGTCTTTTGTTAAGAGAATCGTCCCTCTTCTCTAAAAGTGCTTCACGTTTATCTAACGTTTCATCTTTACGATCAAGATTTTCTTCTTTTTGCAGTAATCGATTTTCTTGTTTTTGAAGCTCATTTCTTCGATCACGAATTTCACGCTCCGCTTCTGTGCGAAGCTTGTGAATCTCATCCTTTGCTTCAAGCAAAGCTTCTTTCTTTAAAGCTTCTGCTTCCCGCTTTGAGTCCTCTAATATCTGCTCTGCAGAATCTTTGGCTCCTGCGATCTTCGCTTGAGCTATGGACCTGCTAACAAAATAGCTAACAACTGCACCGACGAATAGGCCAAGCAAACTGGAGATGATGATTGCTGGTAAATGTTCCATCATTTCACCTCCTCTTGCTATGAACTTTTGTGTTACGTTTCTAAAGTGTCGGCATGTATATTGTTTCATTCAACAAACATACAGCACAAAGGCTTTTCAACGTTTTCATTCATCATAAAATGTAAAATATACAATTTTAATTGTAAAGGTGTGGAATTTCATTGTCAAGGCTTTGTCGGTACAGCCTTTTATTAATGTGCCTTTTTACCTTCTTTAATATATGCGGGGATTTTTTTTCATTAATTATAGTTATGAATATAAAAAGCAAAGCCATATATTATAACGGCTTTGCTCTTATTTTTTTACATATAGTATTAATCGGCCAATTGAAAGTCCTCTTGCTCATCATCACTAATTACTCTGACATCATCAAGACCATAGTGTTCACGAATTTGCGATTGAATTTGTTTACGAATATCTAGATTTTCCTTTAGGAACTGCTTCGCATTTTCACGACCTTGTCCGAGACGCTCCTCATTATAGGAATACCAAGATCCGCTCTTTTGCACAATATCCAGCTCAGAACCTAAATCAATAACTTCGCCTTCTTTAGAAATCCCTTCACCATACATAATGTCCACTTCAGCCACTCGGAATGGTGGAGCAACTTTATTCTTGACTACTTTAATCTTCGTTTTATTTCCTACTATATCAGTGCCCTGCTTTAATTGTTCAGCACGCCGTACTTCAAGACGGACCGTTGAGTAGAATTTAAGAGCGCGTCCACCCGGAGTCGTTTCAGGATTTCCAAACATGACTCCGACTTTTTCACGGATCTGGTTAATAAAGATAGCAATTGTTTTTGATTTATTAATAGCGCCTGATAGTTTTCTCAATGCTTGAGACATTAATCGCGCTTGCAAGCCGACATGAGAATCGCCCATTTCCCCTTCAATTTCTGCTTTTGGTACAAGAGCAGCAACTGAGTCAATGACGAGAATATCGACTGCCCCACTACGTACAAGGGCTTCAGCAATCTCTAATGCTTGCTCTCCGGTATCAGGCTGAGAAAGTAGCAATTCATCAATATTAACTCCAAGCTTTTGTGCATAAACAGGGTCAAGAGCATGTTCCGCATCAATAAATGCCGCTTGTCCACCCGTTGCTTGTACTTCTGCAATTGCATGTAATGCCACAGTTGTCTTACCTGAGCTTTCAGGTCCATAGATTTCGATGATTCGCCCTCTAGGATAGCCGCCTACTCCAAGTGCAGCATCCAATGCTAGTGAACCACTTGGGATAGTAGATATTTGTCGGTCCGTTTGCTCCCCTAGTTTCATAATAGAGCCTTTACCAAATTGCTTTTCTATTTGTTTTAATGCCATCTCAAGTGCTGCTTGACGATCGCTCATGATACTTCCTCCTTTATTACAGCCAAAATCTATTTGTTTTTTATGTTCTCAAAACCTATCTTTACTATAACTGTTTTTCAATAGTTTGTCGAGGAAAAATTCGAACATTCATTCGTCTTTTTTCAACTCGAAATTTTACTAGAAATGATGTTTTCCCTAAGAGAAAATAGTATTTTCAAAGGGAATTAAGCCGTGATAATTAAAAATTACCCCATTGTCAGAAATTAAAAAAAGAATGCCTCTTAATGGACATTCTTAATTTTCTTTAAGCAATTTATGAGAAAATAGCAGCCATATTTTACAGTTCTAATACGTATGGCCTCACGTGTTCCCCCTAGATGCAGCTTTTGCGTCTGTACATGTTGGCCTTTTATAAAAATACTAATAAATACTGTCCCAACCGGATGTCCTTCTAGTTCATCTGGACCCGCAACACCAGTAAAACTTATCCCTATATCAGAATTCATTAAAGACGATACATTTTCAGCTAATTCGGAAGCACATTGTGCACTAACGGCTCCTTGCTCGTTAATGGTCTCTTCACGAACATGTAAAACTTTAGCTTTCGCCTCGTTCGTATAGCAAACAACGCCACCCTTTAAGTAAGCTCCAGCACCGGGTATGGCTGTAAAGGTTTGCTGAAACATTCCTCCTGTTAAGCTTTCGGCACAGCTAATCGTCAAACCTTTTTCTTTAATTATTTTCATAGCCTCATGCATAAGGGTTGTATCATCGTATCCATAAAAATATTCGCCTACACGCGAGAGGATCACTCGTTCCGTTTCATCCAATAATCGAAGCGCTGTGTCCCTTTGCTTATGCTTAGCAGTCAATCTTAACGTAACCTCACCATCTGAGGCTAGCGGCGCTATCGTCGGATTCGTTTGAGAATCGATTAAATCTTCAATTTCGGTTTCAAGTAGCGCCTCCCCGATCCCAAAAAACCTTAAAACTCGCGAAACAATTGTCTCATCTTCATTTAGCTTAGAACGCAACAGAGGATAACCATATTTTAAAAACATTGGTTCCATCTCTTTCGGAGGTCCCGGAAGAAGCATATACATATGTTTTTCGATATTTAATAGCATTCCGGGCGCCATGCCATGCTCATTCGGCAGCACGTGAGAATCTTCCAGGATGATTGCCTGCTTTTTATTGTTCTCAGTCATGGTGCGATTCGATCGTTCAAAATAGAGTGTGATTTGCTCCAGTGCCTGTTCATCCATAACAAGCTGCTTTTTTACATGAGCCGCAATCGTTTCCTTCGTTAAATCATCTTTTGTTGGACCTAATCCGCCAGTGAAAATAAGAAAATCAGAGCGTCCTTCGGCCATTTCGATTGCGGCCTTTAGGCGCTGCGGATTATCGCCAACGACTGTATGGTAAAATACATTGATTCCTAAATCAGCAAGCTGCTGTGATAAAAAACGAGCATTCGTATTCACAATTTGACCTAGCAATAACTCGGACCCAACAGCAATGATTTCTGCATTCATTCAGCCACCACCATCATTAAGTTGATTTTTACAAACCAATCTATTTAGAATTTGAAAAAACTTGTTTGTTTTTTATGAAATAATCCCAGCCAGACCAAACGGTAAAGAACATTGCAATCCAAAGAGCAATATCCGCAAACGGGATAGAAAATAATTCAAATATAATGTTATGTAAAAGCAATGCGGAAATAGCGACAATTTGTGCCCATGTTTTGATTTTACCTAACATATTTGCCGCAACGACCTCTCCGCCTTCTGCAAGGAGAAGACGCAATCCAGTTACAGCAAATTCGCGGCTAATGATAATGATAACGATCCATGATGGGGCAGAACCTAATTCAACAAGAACGATTAATGCTGCAGATACGAGCAGCTTATCCGCTAGGGGGTCAAGAAACTTCCCAAAGTTTGTTACAAGATTAAGCTTTCTAGCATAATACCCGTCCACCCAGTCAGTTGCTGAAGCAAATATGAATACTAAAGCACCGATAAGATGAGTAATAGGAAGGGTAGCTCCTAGGATTGTTACCTCTCCCCACGAAAAACCACTGAGCATAATAATCAAAAATAGCGGGATTAGGCAAATCCTTGAGATAGTAATTTTATTAGGCAGATTCATTTTTTACCTCCAATTCAATTGTGAAGCCATTTAATAATTTTGCTTGAAGATATATATTATTCCACATATTTCATCAAACAAAGTTATTTCTATATTGTATTATACTTTAATACAAATTAAGTTTTAAATTTTACTGCTTATAAATTCTTATCATTTGACTTTAACATAATTTCTTCGAAAAAGTGAAAAATAGTCATCCAAGGATGACTATTCGATGCTTGGTAAGTAGCGGATTGTAATATCCTGCCGAACAGACTTAGCTGGGTCAATGGCGAATTCTACTTTTTCATCATTCACATAAATTTCTGTTTGTGATGAATTCCCTACGATAATCTTTGCTTCTGTTTCTTTAGAAAAATCAAGCGTTTGGCTCTCTATGCCGCCTTTTTTAAGTGTTCCTTGAAAAAAAGAAGTACCTTTTCCATTTAAGATATTAACCCAGGTCTCCCCAGTTGATACTACTTTTAATTCAAACTTATCGGCGTTCTTCACTTCATAAGTCGTATTTTTGCCACTTGATTCAACAACAGATATTTCTTGCTTCGTCTCAGGCGTTTCCTCTTGAGTTTTATCATTTACTCCAGTTTCCTCATTATTTTTTGCTGGCTCTTCTTCTAATGCTTTGCCATCGTCTTTGGCAAAGCCTTCTGATTCCTCTAGATTTACTTGTTCACTGCCGCTTTTATTAGCGGGATCTAAAGCTTCATTCCCATCCCCTTTTTTCGCAACAAAATAATAAGCAACAGCGGCGGCAGCAATTAAGAACACGGCAATTAATATTTTGGGAAGAATATCAAATACCTTTGAACCATTGTTATTAAGGTTCTTTCTTGATTGTACACGCGATAGTTTTTCAGGAATATCCTCATTAATAGTAGAGGGAATTTCAGATTTATATTGTTCAAATAGTTCCTCTGGCTCAAGCCCCACCGCTTCAGCATACTGTTTAATAAATGCCCGTACATAAAATGGGCCAGGCATCAAACTATAATTGCCCTCTTCAATTCCAATCAAATACCGTTTCTGAATTTTAGTTGCTACTTGTAAATCATCTAGACTTAATTCTTTAGCCAAGCGGGCTTCTTTAAGCTTGTTACCTAGTTCTGACAATTAATAACACCTTCCAACTTACTAAAAATCAAAGCCTCCAAATTGGGATTCGGAGATCATTTTTGTTTTGTCGACAATATCATATTTTATTTCCTCTTCAGCGTCATGACGAAGCTCAATAATATAATCAAAATCATCAATCGAATACTCTGTGTTTTCGATAAAAATATCCGGATGCTCAACTACTTTTACTGCATTCATAGCCATAATTTCACGAACGAGCTGCCAATGACGTTCATTTGCACGTCTAGAAGAAACGATCCCGTCAATAATAAATAGATTATTCTCGTTATACTCATCATGAATTAGTTGATTACGAATCGTTTGTTTTAAAAGAGTTGAGGAAACGAATAACCAGCGTTTATTCGCACAGACACTTGAAGCAACGATGGATTCAGTTTTTCCGACACGCGGCATTCCTCTTATTCCTATTAGTTTGTGCCCTTCTTGCTTAAATAATTCTGCCATAAAATCAACTAATAGTCCAAGCTCATCCCGAACGAAACGGAAAGTCTTTTTATCATCGGCGTCTCTTTGGATGTATCTTCCGTGGCGAACAGCTAGGCGGTCTCTTAATTTAGGTTTTCGGAGCTTAATTAACCTTATTGTGTCCATTGTATGTAAAATTGACTCTAGGCGCGCAATCTGTTCATTGCTTTCTGCAAGAATTAACAGTCCTCTTCGACCTTCGTCAACACCATTAATTGTAACAATATTTATGGATAGCATCCCTAAAAGGGAAGAAATATCACCAAGCAAACCGGGGCGGTTCTTCTGTATTTCATACTCTAAATACCATTCTGTTTTACTCAAATTAAATACCTCCTCGGCACATTTGCTTTTTGATATTACACGATTTTTATCATATATAAAGAATGCGCATCTATATAATAAATGATTTTGTAAAAAGATGAAAGAATTAACTAGGCTAAACTTATAAAAATAAAAGGTTTTTCAATCAAAAAAAAGAGAGGAGGCTCCTCTCTTCTCAATCATCTATTATTGTTGTGTGCCGTTATTCTCAACAAGTCTAACCATTACATTCGCAATAGCCATTTGCTCATCCTTATTAGCAACTGACCATAGGTCGGAAAGAACTCGCTGCTGTTCGTTCTTCGGATCAACTTGCTTCGCTAAATAATCACCGATTTGGTAAGCAAGATGGTTAACAGTATCTTTATTCATTCCCTGCTGCTGTCCCTGATCTAGACGATCACCAAGAAATTCCTTCCATTGCTGCCAATTATCAAGTACAGACATGAATATTTTCCTCCTTTAAAAACTATGTTGTACACTGCTGTACATAGTTATTTTGTTTATTGCAATGAGAAAATATTCATCCAGTATTCCGTTCAAATACCGTATTAAGTATACCATCCGCCATTGACAGCAAGCACTTGACCAGTAATATAAGAGGATTTTTCTGATAAAAGAAAGGAAACCGAATCAGCAATATTTTCAGGGGAAGCAAGTCTTCCCATCGGAATTTCATGTTTGAGCGCTTCAAGCTCATCAAATGAAAATCCTTCGAGCATCGCTGTTTGGACTGCCCCTGGTGCAATCGCATTAACCCTAATCCCATTAAAAGCGAGCTCCTTGCTTAAAGCTTTCACAAATGATAGCTGTGCTCCTTTAACGGTAGAATAGGCAACTTCACATGCAGCCCCTGTTTGCCCCCAAATAGAAGAGATAACAATTATATTGCCGCCACTTTTAGATAATAATTTTGGCAGCAAATGGCTCGTCAGCAAAAGAGGTGTCGTAACATGAAGATTGATTAGCTTTTCGGCCATACTATCTTCAAGATCAACTAATAGACCATAATGGCTAATTCCACAATTATGTATAATGGCATCAAGAGAAAAAATATTTTTAACGACCTTTTTATAGCCATTTTTGGAAGATAAATCGGCTTGGATCGGAATATATTCACCGCCAAAAGGCTGGAGCCGCTCTAAAAGCATTTCAATGGCTTTTTTATTCTCATAGTAATGCAAATATAAATGATAGCCCTCCTCCGCTAATTTCACTGCAATCGCTTCTCCAATTCCTCCAGATGCCCCTGTAATTAATGCGTATTTTCTCATCTAATTTCACTCCATGCTTATAGCTCAAATTCATTTCAGAAAGGAAGAAAGCGCCAAAAGGGCGCTTTCTCCTTATTATTAACCTTTTGGAATCACTTGACAAACGGAAAATCGCTCTTCCGCAATAAAATCATTGGCAAGAATGTCAATATCAGCTAATTTAATTTCTTCAAGTGTCGAAACGACATCAAATAAATTCATTTCATTAAAGGCATATCTTGTAAATTGATTAGCAATGTATTCAGGAGAATTAACGGCTCGTAGAAATGCACCTATCTTTTTCTTTTTTGTCCGCTCTAAACTTTCATCTGAAAAAGTTCCCTTTTCCTTCATTTTTAATAAAATTTGTTTTAAGGATTCTGCAAGCAAGTCTGGATCCCTCGTATCCCCTCCGACCATCGCAAATCCGAATCCATTTTCCTGCGTGTAATCGTATGAAAAAGTATCATCAATTAGTCCCTGCTTATAAAGGGAGCTATAATGGTCAGAGCTTTTTCCAAACATAATATCAAGCATCACATTTAAACATAGCTCTGTCTTCAGCATTTCTCTCCCTGACTGATTAACATGTTTAGCCTTCACTCCAACTAAACATTTTGATGTTTGCACATTCATTTCTAATACTTGTTTTTTGTTCGCTACCTCTAGCGGCTCTTCCGCAAATTCTCGTTTTATTTCTGGTAATTCCTTATAATTCTTTGCAGCCTGATTATCTTTCACAAGCTTCATGATTTCATCCGGACTTACAGGTCCAATGATGAAAAGAAGCATATTGCTCGGATGGTAGAAAGTTTGATAGCATTCATAGAGCATGTCTTTCGTAATATGGGAAATCGTTTCGATTGTTCCAGCGATATCAATTTTTACAGGATGATTTTTATACATATTTTCAATTAATCCGTAATAAAGGCGCCAGTCCGGATTATCATCATACATCGTGATTTCTTGCCCAATAATTCCCTTTTCCTTTTCGACTGTTTGTTCTGTAAAATAAGGATATTGAACGAAGTCAATTAATGTTTCAAGATTTTTTACGACATTGGAAGTGCTTGAGAATAAATAAGCGGTCCTTGTGAAAGATGTAAATGCGTTCGCTGACGCCCCTTGCTTACTAAACTGTTGAAAAACATCGCCATCTTCTTTTTCAAAAAGCTTATGCTCGAGGAAATGGGCAATCCCATCTGGCACCTTCACAAACTCCGATTTCCCAGGAGGCTGGAAGTGATTATCAATGGATCCATATTTCGTCGTAAAGGTTGCATAGGTTTTATTAAAGCCTGCTTTCGGCAAAATGTACACATTAAGACCGTTGTCTAGCTTTTCAAAATATAACTCTTCTTTTAGCTGGTCAAAAGTAATTTTCTCCATTATTTCCCTTCCTCCTTTCCAGTTAAAAAGTATATCGTATCTAATGTGATTTTTTTCGCAACAGCAACAATCTCATCCTTTGTCGCATGATCCATTTTATCCATCCACTCTTGAAGTGAAACCTCTTTTTTAGAAACGACGTTATGATATAGCACTTCAACAATGCCTCTCGCTGTATCAATCGTTTCTAGAAGCTGATTTTTAATAACAGATTTCGTCTGTACAAGCTCTTCCTCGCTAAAATCGCCCTTTTTCATCGCTTCTATTTGTTCTTTAATAATCGAAACCGCTTGATCATAATTTTTATTGTCAATGCCTGTCATAACCATTAGTAGGCCTTTATGACTTTCTAATCTGCTCGCCGCATAATAGGCAAGGCTCGCCTTTTCCCTTACGTTAATAAAAAGCTTCGAATGAGAAAATCCGCCAAAAATACCGTTATAAACTTGCAAGGCAAAATAGTCATCGTCTCCATATACAATATTCGTCCGATAACCAATATTCAATTTCCCTTGCTTCACTTCTTGCCTTTCAATTACTTCAGCAACATCATTTTTATTTTCATACGCAGAGGATTGTACACTACTGGGTGTTCTCGCCTCAAATTGCAATAGTTCATGAGCAACAGCTTCTACTTCCCCTTCATCTACATCGCCGATCACATACAGATCCAATTCATCTTGAGCTAACGCCTCTTGATAATACTGATAAATACTTTCAGGTGTAATTCCATCTACAGCATCCTTTTCGCCATGAACATGAAGAGCATATGGTTCACCTTCACACATTTCTTGAACAAGGCGAAAGTTAGAATAACGCATTTTATCATCATAAACAGATTGAATTCTTTGCTTTAACGTTCTTTTTTCGTTTTCCACCGTTTCTTTATCAAATGAATTTCCTTGAACATTTGGTTTCGTTAAAACCTCTGCTAAAAATTGAAAAGCCTTCTGTAAAAGAGGGGTACTATCTGATAAAAATTTCTCATTAGCAATTTCTAATGAAAAGCTGATAATATGATACTCTCCCTTTTTAGCCAAATCGACATAAAATGTGGCTCCATAAAGCTCATCTAAATATGAACGCAGTTTACCGGTAGTTGGGTAATTAGCGCTATTGCTTTGTAATACGTATGGCAGAAGAGCCCTTTTTGTTACCGTTTCTTTATTCAGTGGCGCCTTCATTTTCCAAACTATAGTATTTGTTTTAAATTTCTCAGTTTTTACAATATGCAGCTCATAGCCATTCATTGATTTAACCGATTCTGATAAAATATCCATTTACACTATCCTCCCGATCCATTAGATTTATTATTTGCTTTACTATCATATGTAACTTCGTATAGGTTATTTTCTTCAAACTTCTCTGAATCAAATCCTATTTATAAATATAACTTGCCCATTTTCCACATTTCAAGTAATTACCACCATAGAAAAAAGACCTCTTCGAGAAAAAGAGGTCTTTGAGTCTACGTCTAGCTCCAGCGCCTACCCCGACGTACAGGACGTACTAGTGTCGACAATGCGACAGGACGTCGCGTTTTTGTCGACCACGAGGTCACAAGCCAATCCTCCCAGAAAGGTAAATGACAACCTTTCCGAGAGGCTCGGCTTGAGCTTGTCAGGGTGATCAAGGCGCTTGCGCATTTGGTTTTACCGTGATCCTTTTATATATGGAACACCAGATGCTTTTGGAGCATCGGCACGTCCAATAAATCCTGTTAAGGCAAGGATGGTTAATACATATGGGGCAATTAATAAATACACGTTTGGAATATTCTCCAAGAATGGTAAACTTGATCCGATTATACTTAAGCTTTGTGCAAATCCAAAAAATAATGCTGCACCCATTGCACCAAGCGGATGCCATTTCCCAAAAATCATCGCCGCAAGCGCCATAAATCCTTGACCGCTAATTGTTGCATGGCTGAAATCAGATGTAATCGACTGAGCATAAATTCCCCCGCCAATTCCACCTAAAGCTCCAGAAAGGATGACAGCGATATAACGAATTTTCGTTACATTAACCCCCATTGTATCAGCAGCCATTGGATGTTCGCCAACTGCACGCAATCTTAGACCAAATGGCGTTTTAAAAATGACATACCACGCGATAAAAGCAGCAATAATTGCTACGTACGAAGTGTAATACGTATTGGAGAAAAATAAATCTCCTAAAATTGGAATATCTTTTAAGACAGGAATATCAATTTTATTAAAGCCTTTTTGAATGATATCTGTTTGACCTTTTCCATAAATAAATTTAACAAGAAATAATGATGCACCAACAGCTAATAAGTTGATCGCAACCCCTGACACAACTTGATCTGCTCTAAAGGTAATGGAAGCAACAGCGTGAAATATCGCAAAAACTGCTCCTACAACCATTGCAGCCAATAATGAAACCCAAGGAGTTAATTCTCCAAATGTACTTGCAAATGTTAGGTTAAAGACGATTGCTGTGAAAGCACCAATGACCATTAATCCTTCAAGTCCAATGTTAACCACTCCTGAACGCTCAGAAAAAGTTCCGCCTAACGCTGTGAAAATAAGTGGAGCTGCCCAAAGCATTGTAGAGGGTATGACGATTGCTAAAATATCTAAGATGCCCACTTACTTCGCCCCCTTTTTACTAATGCGATCAATAAAGATACGAATCATATAGCTAGCTGCTACGAAGAAAACAATTAACGCGATAATAATATCAACAAGTTCATTCGGAACGCCTGCCTCAAGCGGCATATTTAATGCTCCTACCTTTAAAGCGCCAAAAAGTAAAGCAGCTAAAACAATTCCAATTGGACCATTTCCACCAAGCAAAGCAACGGCTATCCCATCAAATCCAACACCTGTGAAGCCGCTTTTTACTGCAGAGTATCCAAAGGTACCTAATCCCTCCATCGTACCGGCTAAACCTGCAAATGCTCCGGAAATCACCATGGATAGAACGATATTCGATTTAACATTCATACCAGCATAGTCAGAAGCATGCTGGTTTAAACCAACGGCTCTTAATTCAAAGCCGCGAGTTGTTTTTTCTAAAATAAACCACATTAAGAAAACACAAATAAGTGCAATGACGATCCCCCAGTGTAAACGGGAATAATCTGTCAAACCTTCAAGCAGAGAAGATCTTAATGATGCTGTTTCAGGAATATTCGGTGTCCGGTCACTCTTTTCAGATAGGACCGAACGAACAAAATAATTCGACACATGTAATGCAACATAGTTTAACATGATGGTTACGATAACCTCATGAACTCGAAATCTAGCTTTTAAAATACCAGGAATAAATGCCCAAAATGCACCGGCTGCTGCTCCTGCTAACACAGCTAACGGCAAATGAATGATTTTTGGCAAATCAAATGCGACTCCTACCCAAACTGCCGCTAACCAGCCAACAATCAGCTGTCCTTCTACACCAATATTAAATAATCCTGTTTTAAAGGCAAAAGCAACGGCTAATCCGGCAAGTATATAAGGTGTAGCTTGTCGGATCGTTTCTCCTGTATAGTAAATATCGCCGAACGCACCGTCCCAAAGTGCATAAAATGCCGCTCCTGCATCGTACCCAGTAACAATCATAATTATGGTCCCAACGAGCATTCCTAAAATGACAGCAAGCACGGGAACTATCATATTTTTCAAGCGATTAGACATCTGCTACTTCACCTGCTTCCTTACGGTTCGATCCAGCCATTAATAATCCTAATTCTTGTTCAGTCGTTTGTTTTGGATCAACAACTGCAACAATTTTCCCTTCATAAATAACGGCAATGCGATCGCTAACGTTTAATATTTCATCCAGTTCAAATGACAATAATAATACAGCTTTACCATTATCACGCTGCTCAATTAAACGTTTATGAATGAATTCGATGGCCCCAACGTCAAGTCCCCTTGTTGGCTGTGCTGCAATGAGTAAATCCGGATTTCGGTCAATTTCACGGCCGATAATAGCCTTTTGCTGATTTCCTCCAGAAAGCGCTCGGGCAGGTGTAAACTCACTTGGTGTCCGGACATCATATTCCTTTATTAAACTTTTTGCCTTTTTATAAATTGCTTTAAAATTCAAAACGCCATTTTTTGAAAAAGGTTTCTGGTAATACGTTTGTAAAGCAATATTTTCTCCAATTGGAAAATCGAGTACAAGACCATGCTTATGGCGATCTTCAGGGATATGGCCAACCCCTGACTCTGTTACCTTTCGAGGCTGCAAATTTCTCATTTCTTTATCATTAAGCTTTATTGAACCGCTTTCAGACTTTCTAAGCCCAGTAATTGCTTCTAGCAATTCCGTTTGTCCATTCCCGTCAACTCCGGCAATACCAAGAACTTCTCCTGCTTTGACAGAAAGATTTAAACCATCTATGGCTGGGAGTCCACGGGCATCCTTCACATGAAGGTCTTTTATAACTAGAACATCCTGTTTCGGGTGTCCCTCTTTCTTGTCCGTCTTAAAAGTTACTTCACGACCTACCATTAAACTAGCAAGCTCGTTTGGATTTGTTTCACTTACATTTACCGTACCAATTCCTACACCTTTGCGGATAACGGTAACTCGGTCACAAACCTCCATAATTTCTTTTAATTTATGTGTGATGAGGATAATTGATTTGCCCTCTTTAATTAGAGCCTTCATAATTTGAATTAATTCTTGAATCTCTTGTGGTGTTAAAACGGCTGTCGGTTCATCGAATATGAGAATTTCAGCCCCGCGATATAAAGTTTTTAGGATTTCAACCCTTTGCTGCATACCGACGGAAATATCGGCAATTTTCGCCTGCGGATCGACAGCTAGTCCATATCTTTCAGAGATTTCTCGCACGTCATTTTCCGCTTTTTTAATATCAATCTTTCCCCCGGATGTTGTTTCTTTTCCGAGAATAATATTTTCAGTGACAGTAAACGGATCAACTAGCATGAAATGCTGATGTACCATTCCGATCCCAAGATCATTCGCAATATTAGGATTCGTAATTTTGACAGGATTCCCATTCACGCGAATTTCTCCTTGTTCTGGCTGGTATAATCCGAAAAGGACATTCATTAACGTTGATTTTCCAGCACCATTTTCCCCTAGCAGTGCATGAATTTCACCTTTTTTTAGTTGCAGGGTTATGTTATCGTTCGCGACAATTCCAGGGAATTCTTTACGGATATTGAGCATTTCAATTACATATTCCATTTCTTTCACTCCTTGGTCAAAAATAAAAGGAAGATTTAGGTAGTAAGATGTCAGACCTTTACCAATAAAATGATAGTCTTAAAGATTGGGACCTTTCAGAGCATTCGCTCAAAATTTGACCCATGTAGTGAATAAAGCCATATTCAATACACTTTCTTTCAATAAAACTTTAAGTGAAATATAGACCATTCATTCTATACTTCAATTAAATTTCTATTTAAAGAGAATGTTAAAAGGAATAAGGGGCCGGTTCTAAAGACCCGCTTATTCCTTCTAATTTATTATTACTGAACTTTAAATTCTTTAAGTTCGTCTTTTGTACCAGGAACTTTAACTTCACCAAGCTTAATTTTTTCAGACCATTCTTTAACCGCTGCTTCAATATCAGCCTTTGTAGAAACTTCATCATTGATTGGTGCTAAATTTACACCTTCCTCAGCTAACCCATAAACTAAAGTTTGACCGCCTGGGAAATCTCCAGCTTTTGCCTTTTCAGAAATATCTACAACAGCGTGTTTAACACCTTTCATTGCAGATGTTAAAATCACGTTATGGTTTTTACCGCCGATATCAACGACACCTTCGCCTGATTGGTCGGAGTCAACACCAATTGCCCAAATTTCACGTGCCGGGTCTTTCTTCTTAAGGTCTTTCGCCTCTGTAAACAGTCCGTTACCAGTACCGCCAGCTGCGTGGAAAATTACGTCAATACCTGAAGAATACATTTGTGCTGCAGTTGTTTTTCCAAGCTCAGCTTTATCAAATGCTCCAGTATAGTGAACATTTACTTTAATATCTGGATTTACAGCTTGAACACCAGCTAAGAAACCGGATTCAAAACGCTCAATAACTGGAATTTCCATACCGCCGATAAAGCCGATTTTGTTTGATTTTGTAGCTTTTGCTGCAGCAACACCAGCAAGGAATGCAGCTTCTTGCTCTTTAAATAATACGCTTACAACGTTTGGCTGTTCTACTACACCATCGATAATTCCGAAGTTAGTATCCTTTTGTTGCTGAGCAATTGTATTGATATCCTCTACCATTAAGAACCCAACACCGAATACTACACTAAACCCTTCACGTGAAAGTTTGTTTAAGTTAGTTGAATAGTCTGCATCAGACTTAGATTGCAGATAGTTATATCCACCTTTACCTTCCTTAAGTCCGTTATTTTCACCGAACTCTTTAAGACCTTCCCACGCTGATTGGTTAAATGATTTATCATCTACCCCGCCTACATCTGTAACCATTGCCACAGTGAAAGCATTTTCATTTTTTTCTTCATTAGCATTATTAGCATTATTTTTTTCATCAGCTTTGCCACATGCACCTAGAATTGTTCCAGCTGCTAAAGCAAGAGATAAAGCTAAACCAAATTTACGCTTTTTCATTGTATTAACCCCCTATTAGTTAATTAATATGATAGTAGAAAATCCTTAGAGACACTATAACTTTATTTTTCCAAATCCAAACTATAACCTTTTTCTTAGGACATGGAAACTAAATTTATCAGCTCTAAAGTAATTGACTGAGTAAAGGATTGGTTCATCCGCCTCATCAAAATGCATTTGCTTTAGAACAAGCAATGCCGTTTCAGGATCACATTCTAAGATTGGAGAAACTTTTTCGTGATAGCCTAGGGGAACAATTTCAGTGATTGCATACGTAATTCTACGATTTGCCCTAGCTTCTAGATTGTTTAATAAAGATTCCTGTTCATGAAAAATCGTATCAGCAGTTATTTTCACAGGTATTTTATCAATACAATACACAACAGGCTCACCATTAGCTGTTCTTACCCGTTCGATCACGGCAATCTCCTCGTCAGCAGAACATGAAAAACGTCGAATATCCTCTTCAGTCGGCCCAATTGCTACTGAGCTTAAGAAAATTGTTCCCGGCGTCATTCCTGCATGCAAAATCATATCAGTGACACTATTCAACTGTTCAATACCTGATGTAAACAATGGCTTTGCATTCACAAATGTGCCTACACCATGCCTTCGGATGATAACGTTTTCTTCTTCGAGAATACGTAGCGCCTCTCGAAGAGTAGCACGGCTTACGCCAAGTTGCTTTGCAAGATCAAATTCAGAAGGCAGCTTTTCTTTTTCTTTATATACCCCTTCTTCGATGTCCTGCTTTAAGCGATCAATCACTTGTAAATATAAATGCCGGTTATCTGACTTAATTGACATGCAGGTTCCTCCACCCAATTTTCTAAGGAGACATCAGACATCTGATGTTCAATCTTTCCTACTAATCGAAAATACTATATCACTTTTTAGGTAATAAAGAAATAGAAATTATTAAAAAAAAAGCAAAAAACGCGTCAGTAGTAGGTAGAACCTCATCAAATTATAATTATATTAGTATAACACATTTTACGCAAAACTTATTTTCTACGCAAAAAGACTCGTTTTAGCAAAACGAGTCTTTCAGAAAAAGGTCTATGAGCTAGCTTCCTCAGATGGTTTACCTAATAAAACCACCCTTGGCTTACTTCCTTCATATGGGCCAACGATCCCTCTAGCTTCCATTTCATCTATCAATCGAGCTGCCCTCGTATATCCAATTCTAAATCTCCGCTGAAGCATAGAAACTGAAGCTGTTTGCATTTCTAAAATCAATTCAACTGCATCATCATAGAGGTCATCGGCCACTTCTCCGGTAGTTTCTGGGAGATCATCTGGAATCATTTCTTCTTGATACTGTGCTTTTTGCTGTTCAATCACAAAATTGACAATATCTTCTACCTCTTCATCTGATAAAAATGCACCTTGGATCCGGACAGGCTTTGAGGCCCCTACTGGAAGAAAGAGCATATCTCCCCTACCCAATAACTTATCGGCTCCTCCCATATCTAAAATCGTTCTTGAGTCGGTAGCAGATGACACGGCAAAGGCAATTCTAGAAGGTATATTCGCCTTGATGACACCCGTGATAACATCAACAGACGGGCGCTGTGTAGCGATAATTAAATGGATTCCAGCTGCACGGGCCATTTGTGCGAGTCGGGTAATAGCATCCTCAACATCGGAAGAAGCAACCATCATTAAATCTGCCAGCTCGTCCACAATGACGACGATATAAGGTAGCAGAGGCTGCTGACCATCTTCTTCTGCATTATGTTTTTTCACATAATCATTATATCCTTCTATATTCCTTGTACCTGTATGTGAAAATAGCTCATAACGTCTTTCCATTTCATTGACTACTTTTTTAAGAGCCTGTGATGCCTTCTTCGCATCTGTTACGACGGGAGCTAGTAAGTGAGGAACTCCATTATAAACATTCAATTCAACCATTTTCGGGTCTATCATCATTAATTTTACTTCATGAGGCTTCGCCCGCATTAATATACTTGTAATTATCCCATTGATACACACACTTTTTCCGCTTCCGGTTGCACCAGCAACTAAAAGGTGAGGCATTTTATTCAATTCAGCAAGAACCGATTCTCCAGTAATATCACGACCAAGACCGATTAATAGCTTTGCGTCTTGATTTTCATATTGTTTTGCTTCGATTACTTCTCTTAGAGAGACCATTGCAACTTCTGAATTAGGGACTTCAATGCCGATTGCTGACTTCCCAGGAATCGGGGCTTCAATCCGAATATCTTTGGCCGCAAGTGCTAAAGCTAAGTCATCATGCAAACTGACAATTTTACTTACTTTTACCCCTACATCCGGATGAACCTCATATTTTGTTACCGCTGGACCTAAATGAACTTGAGTGACTCTCGCTTTTACACCAAAGCTTTGAAAGGTCCTTTCCAATTTTGCAGCATTTGCGTGGATTAACTCATATTCCCCGCTTTGATCGGTTTGCCGTGGAAGCTTTAAAAGACTCATTGGAGGAAGTTCGTAATCCATGTTTTCAACTTCGGCAAATGATATAGGCGGTTCCAAATCACTGTCTTGTTTTTTTGTAGAACTTTTTATGCTGTCCTCTTCTACATTTTTAGTTTGCTCGTAATTGGCTCGCTCAACAAAGCTTGAAATAATCGGTTCTGGCAGTGGCGGCTCCCCCGGTTGCTCACTTGCACTATTAATTTTAATAGTCGGCTCCACTGCTTGTTCATTAGCTTGATTTATTTCCTCTCTTCTTTCTTCCCTTTTTGCTTTTTTCTCTCTTTTAGACTCTTTCCATTCTGTCATATCATTTTGAAAACCGTTCCATTGCTTTTTCGAAAAGTTCCCAATACCAACTAACAGTTTACCGACTGCCTCACCAAAGGTTTTCCCGGTTAATAAGATAAAACCAATAATGATGAGTACAAAGGCGATTATTTTCGTACCCGCTTCATCAAATAAATAATAAAATAGGGCAAATAAAACGGCTCCAATCATACCACCGCCTAAATCTGTTGTACTCGTTTCCCCATTCACTTCCATCCAAAATAACTCCCATGTGTTAGCAATAACACTCGGGTCTTGAAACTTCCCGCCATTTGATAATAGCTGAAAAAGTGTCATATGGCTTAATAGGACAAGCGAACTTACGATTAAATAAATGCCAATTAATTTTGGATTCAGGAAAAACGGTATACTCCTTTTCCACATTAAATAAACAGCAAAAATAATTAAGCCAATTAAGCTCAGCATATACCATTCTCCCATAAAAAAGCGGAAGAAAAATACGGTAGCTTTTCCAACGGCTCCAAGATTCGCCATTCCTATGGCGGCAAAAGCCAAAATGGCAAGTGCAATTAATTCAAACTGAATCGTTCTTTTCATATTTTCTTTTTTTCTCGTCTGTCGACGCTTTTTTTTGGCCATAACTATCACCTTATTTTTCTCTACATAATTATCACTTAAACAAATGTGTTGAGAATATAACATTCACAAAAATTTGTTCTTAAAGAAGAAAGCAGCCATATTTTGGCTGCCCTAAAGTTAATTCCATTATAGCACATTGCTTGAAAACACTGTTATGATAATGTAATTTTTGCACCAGGAAAACATGCTTCATTCATGAAATGTGCAGGGTCACTGCTCAAAATTCGAATCACTGTGCCTGATTGTCCTTGATCCATACTCACAAGCAAGGGAATTCCATCATAAGTTACTATTTTCTGTTTTTCGAAATCACTTGCATCTGTTTCGTATATGAGCTCCTGGGGCATCATCGTATAAAGGATCATTGAACCATTCCTTCATTCTTGTTTTTATTTACTTCAATTAGTTCATTTAGCTTCTTCATAGCTGGGCCAATTCCTCCGACACTATCAATCAGACCGCTCTCCACTGCATCTTTTCCTACTACATTTGTGCCGATATCTCTCGTTAAATTCCCTTTTGCAAACATTAGCTCTTTAAAGTATTCTTCCGAAATATTTGAATTCTTTGTGACAAAATTAATAACCCTTTCTTGCATTTTGTCTAAATATTCAAAGGTTTGCGGCACACCTATAACAAGTCCGGTCAACCTGATTGGATGAATCGTCATTGTAGCCGTTTCGGCAATAAACGAATAATTACACGACACAGCGATTGGAACTCCAATAGAATGTCCACCGCCAAGAACGATTGAAACAGTCGGCTTTGATAAAGATGCAAGCATTTCAGAAATCGCAAGACCCGCTTCAACGTCACCACCCACAGTATTTAAAATGACTAATAATCCTTCGATTTTAGAATTTTGCTCTATTGCGACAATTTGCGGAATTAAGTGTTCGTACTTTGTTGTTTTATTTTGCGGAGGAAGCTGCAGATGCCCCTCGATTTGTCCAACGATTGTTAAACAGTGAATTTTCGAATCTTGGGAAAGCTGCGGGACATTTGTTTGTCCGAGCTGCTGGATTTTTTCTATAATACCTGATGGCTGATCTTCTTTTGGCGGAGCTTGCTCTTCATTTTCATAGCTATTTTTCCTCAAATCATTGTTCATTAAATAATCCCCCTTCATGCCCATTTTCATGTGCGGTAAAACCATATGAGAATAGTATGGTCTTTGGGAGTAATTTCATTCAAGGTTCATGATTAGCAAAAGAAGAAGAAAGGATAAAAAATAGCATAGCTAAAAAGCTATGCCATTTTAATTATACTTCCATAATGATAGGAAGGATCATTGGTCTGCGCTTTGTCTTTTCAAATAAGTATTGATTCAATTCATCGCGCATATCTTGTTTTATTCCTAACCAATCGAAGGTTTCTTTTGAAATACTTTTTTCTACGATGTCACGGACTATTTTTGTTGCTTCCACGAGCAGCTCTTCTGATTCTCTTACATAAACAAAGCCTCTCGATATTATTTCAGGTCCAGCGGAAATTTTCTTTTCCTTCTTGTTTAATGTAACAACGACGAGTAATATGCCATCTTGGGAGAGTAGCCTTCTGTCTCTTAATACGATGTTTCCAACATCACCTATGCCACTTCCATCAATGAGAATATTGCCTGAAGGAATTCGGCCAGCTGGGCGAATTCGACTATCTTTTATTTCGATAACTTCCCCTTTTTCCGGAATGTAAATATGTTCATCGCTCATCCCACATTCTTTTGCCACTTTTGCGTGTGCTTTCAACATGCGAAACTCACCGTGAACAGGGATAAAGAATTTTGGATTAATAAGATTAATCATAAATTTCAATTCTTCTTGACTTCCGTGACTTGAAGTATTAAAAGCCCCTTTTCCTGAAATAACCGTTGCCCCTGCTCGGTAAAGCATGTCTATCGTTTTAAAGATGATGACTTCGCTCCCTCTTAAAGGAGTAGCGGCAAGCAGTACTGTATCCCCTTTTTGGATATTTATCTGTTTATGTGTTTGTTTGGCCATTTTTTGTAAAACTTCGACTGGTTCCCCTTGCGATCCAGTTGTTAATATCACAATTTCATCATTTGAATATTGACTTATTTCAGCAAGAGGGATAAGTAAATCTTCAGGTACAGCCAAATATCCAAGCTGAAGAGCGATTTCAAATGCAGATTGTGAAGCCCTTCCCACAACTGCCACCTTTCTTCCGCTCTCAAATGCAGCATCAAAAATATGTTGGATTCTAATTAAATCCGTGGCAAAGGATGCGGCAATAATTCTGCCTGGAGCATTATAAAAAGCATTTGTCACTTGGCTAACAACTTTTGCTTCTGATTGGGTGTATCCAGGTTTATCTGCCTCGGTACTATCAGAAAGTAAACAGAGAACTCCCTCTTCACCAATCCTTGCCATTTTCCCTATTTCTGGTTTGTAAAAGGAGGATGCGGCCTGATCAAATTTAAAATCCCCTGTATAAACAATGCTCCCTTCTGAAGTATGGATACAAATTCCAATACTATCCGGAATGCTATGGGTTGTATGAAAAAAAGATACGTCCGCAGAATCAAAATTTACTATTTCACTGGATTGGATTTCAACAAAATTTGTCGGCCCTTTATAATCCTGTTCCTTCATTTTTGCTTTGGCGAGCGCCAAAGTTAATTTCGTACCATATACGGGAACATTCATTTCTCTTAAAATGTAAGAGATAGCACCGATATGATCCTCGTGACCGTGTGATAAAAAGATTCCTTTGACCCTTTCTTTATTTTGAATTAAGTATGTAAAATCAGGGATCACTATATCAATTCCGAACATTTCATTTTCCGGTATCATTAGTCCTGAGTCTAGTACAAATATATCTCCATCTACTTCTACGAGGTACATATTTTTGCCGAACTCGCCAACCCCTCCCAGTGCAATTATCTTGATGCTCTCATTCTTTCTTATGTTCAATTTAAAAATCCTCCCACTTTTAGTTAACCCGACCTAAGATCAGTTACCAATATTATACTTGAAGAAAGAAAACACTGACAAGAAGAAAAGCCAATCAGGCTTATCTGATTGGCTTGATATTACTTTATTTAAATAAGCCGGAAAGTTTACTTCTTTCCTGTTCTGTTAAAGGAACTAACGGTAATCTGACGGAACCAATGTCTAGGCCGATTAACTGCAAGGCAGTTTTTACCGGTACAGGGCTTGGTGCGGCGAATAGCCCTTCCATAATTGGAAGGAGTGTTTGATGAAGCTTTGCAGCCTTTTCAATTTCGCCATGCATGAAGGCTTGAATCATTTCCTGCATCTCATTCCCGATTACATGAGCGGCAACAGATACTATTCCGTTCCCTCCAATTGCCATTACTGGGATAGTTAAGCTATCATCCCCACTGTATAACTGGAAAGATTCATCCGTCCCTGCAATAATTTTCGCCATTGCATTTAAGTCACCGCTTGCTTCCTTTACTGCAAAAATATTTGGAATTTCAGAAAGGCGAATAATCGTGTCTGGGGCAATATTTACAGCTGTTCTGCCTGGAACATTATAAACCATGACGGGAAGGTCAGTACTTTCGGCAATTGCTTTAAAATGTTGATAGAGTCCTTCCTGATTCGGTTTATTATAATAAGGGGCGACAACCATAATCCCATCGACACCCGCTTGCTCAGCCTTTTTCGTTAATTCAATTGATTCATAGGTGTTATTGCTGCCAGTGCCCGCAATGACTGGGATCCTTTTGTCTGCTATTTTTACGGCATGTTTAAATAGAGCAATCTTTTCTTCTTTTGATAATGTAGGTGACTCACCAGTTGTTCCTGCTATAACTAAAGAATCCGTACCATTACTGATTAAATGATTAATAAGATGAGTAGTTTTTGAAAAGTCAATATGCCCCTTTTTATCAAATGGAGTCACCATCGCTGTTGAAACCCGGCCTAATTGAATCATCATTACACTCCCTTTATTTTCCACATATCCTTATTCTTCGTTAAAGCATAATCCTTTTCTAACTGAAAGGCATCATGCAAAGCATTTACCGCTTTAGTTAAATCTTGTTGTTTGACTAGTACCCAAATAGTGGTGTGGCTATCCGCCGATTGCAAAATTCTAATCTCCTGCTCAGATAATGCAGTAACAATTTTTGATGCTACCCCAGGCACACCTTGCATACCTGCCCCCACAACGGAAACCTTTGCACAATCCTTTTCTACTTTCGGAGAATGGCCTAAATCTTCTAAAATTTGTATCGCCTTTTTTGTCATCTCTTCCGATACTGTATAGTTTACACCATTCGGATAAATGTTAATAAAATCTACACTAATCCCCTCATTAGCCATTGCTTTAAAAACTTCAGCCTGCAAATCATATTGATCCTTTTTAGCCTGAACTTTTATTTGGGTAATTTTAGAGAGATGTGCAATGCCTGTAACAATTCGTTCCCTAAAATCTATTCCTAGCCGTTCCTTGTTTATCGCTGTCACAAGGGTACCTAGACCGTCAGTATAAGTTGAACGTATTCGGATAGGAATCTTTGCCTGCATGGCAATTTCAACTGCTCGAGGATGGATGACCTTTGCTCCTTGATACGCCATATTGCACACTTCTGTATAAGTAACAATCGGCAGGGGACGGGCATTTTCTGCAATAGAGGGGTCTGCTGTCATAATTCCTTCAACATCGGTAAAGATTTCGATCCATTCAGCATTTAAAGCCGCACCTAGGGCCGAAGCGGATGTGTCACTCCCCCCTCTTCCGATTGTTGTGATGTCGCCATTTTTGGCAACGCCTTGAAATCCCGCAACAACAACAACATCCTGAACCTCTAGCTCTTTAAGTAACCTTTCACATTTCATATCAATGATTTTTGCATTTGTATGCTCATTATTTGTGAGAAATCCTGCTTGAGCACCGGTTAAAGCGGTTGACTTTATCCCATTCTCTAACAGCATATTTGTAAAAACAATACTCGAGATGATTTCTCCGCATGAGAGTAATAAATCACTTTCCCTTTTATTAATCATCAAGTTTTCTGGTTCAACGAGAGAAAGGAGTGTGTCGGTCGCGTATGGATCGCCCTTTCGCCCCATTGCAGAAACAACTATAACTAACTTAAATCCTTCAGCCCGCGCTTTTTTAATATGCTTTAAGGCAAAAGCTCTCGATTCGGCATTTCGAACCGATGTACCCCCATATTTCTGAACAATTATTTTCATAGTTACACCTCGATAAAACTCTTCATTGTAATGAGCTCAAGCCAATTGCGGCAAAATGAAGAGGTATAACGTAAAGAGCTATTAAATGTCTAGCTCTAATGTTATACCGGAATTATGCTTTACAACTTCGTGTAACGATAAGGTTAAAATATTATAATGTTCAATGCGAAATATATTAGTATGGCTTGGCTATGCTCTTATTGTAAGAAAAGAAATAATATAAAGTCCTTTTTACTTTACTAAACCAAGATTAATTAAGCTTTCTGCAATTTGCACAGAATTCCATGCTGCTCCTTTAAGAAGGTTATCGGAAACGACCCACATATGAAAACCTTTCGGATTATCTAAATCTTTACGAATACGCCCAACGAATACATCGCTCTTACCTACACAATCAGCAGGCATTGGATAGATTTGATTCTCCGGATCATCTTGCAAAACAACTCCCGGAGCATTTTTTAGTAACTCTTTAATTTCCTCTGCGCTGACGAAATCTTCCCCTATTTCAAAGTAAACAGATTCGGAGTGGCCTGTTGCTACTGGTAAACGCACACATGTTGCTGCTACTTGAAGATCAGGATGATTCATAATCTTTTTTGTTTCATTAATCATTTTCATTTCTTCAAATGTAAAGCCGTTTTCAGTGAATTTATCAATTTGCGGAATGGCATTAAAGGCAATTTGATAATGTTTTTTGTCACTTTTTACTGGTAAAATTGCCGGTTCATATGGTTCATTATTCATTATTGCTTTCGTTTGTTCGTTGAGCTCTTCGACTGCAGCTGCACCTGAACCAGATACGGCCTGATATGTCGAAACAATTACTTTATTTAAACCATATTTTTGTCGGATTGGCTCAAGAGACACGACCATTTGAATGGTTGAGCAATTTGGATTTGCAATAATCCCTTGATGCTTATGCATATCTTCTTCATTTACTTCTGGAACGATGAGTGGTACATTTTCATCCATTCGAAATGCACTCGTATTATCAACTACTACCGCTCCATGCGAAACTGCGTGTGTTGCCATTTCCTTTGATACGCCGCCACCCGCACTGAATAAAGCGATATCTACCCCTGCAAAGCTATCAGGCGTTGCTTCTTGAACAACTAATTCTTCACCTTTAAAGTGAACCTTTTTCCCTGCTGAACGTGCTGATGAGAGTAAAGTCAACTTTTCAATTGGAAAGTTCTTTTCCCCAAGCGTTTCAATCATTTGTTGCCCTACTGCTCCTGTTGCGCCTAAAACTGCTACATGAAATCCTTTGTTCTGTTCCATTTGATATGTCCCCTCTCAAAAATAAAAATTTCTAGCAAAAGATGAATTAAGAAACAAAATGAATTTTCTTATAATACCATTCATTTTAACATATTCATTCTTTAAAGTGATAAACATTTGCTAGAAAAATAGGGGACCCCGGAACCTAGGGGCCTCACTTTAGTTTTCATCCTTGAAT
Organism: Cytobacillus depressus; assembly: GCF_008923245.1. Classification (GTDB taxonomy): domain Bacteria; phylum Bacillota; class Bacilli; order Bacillales; family Cytobacillaceae; genus Cytobacillus; species Cytobacillus depressus. The sequence continues at coordinate 569,908 of NZ_WBOS01000002.1, read as the reverse complement.
CTTTCAACAAGAACCGGTTGGAATTGTCTCCCATTTATTGCAGCCTCAATTGTATCTGTTAAGGTAGACATCCTAGCTACCATGGAATTTGGCTTTTTCACTGGGTCATCCTGACCAAATGGAATAAAGTAAATATTCTTCGTTGCCATTAGTCTCATTAAATTTACTCCGTTTAACCCTAGTGCATCATTAGTTGAAATACCAAGGACTACAGGCTTTTGATTTCTCAATGTAGCTTTAGCCGCCATTAAAACTGGAGAATCTGTCATGGCATTTGCAAATTTACTCATTGAATTACCTGTTAATGGCGCAATGACCATACAATCTAATGGGATTTTTGGTCCAAGCGGCTCTGCCTTCACAATGGAATCAATAACTTTATTTCCTGTTAAATCTTCAATTCTTTGAACCCAATCCTCACCTTTTCCAAATCTTGTTTCTGTGCTTTTTACTGTAAATGTAACGACGGGCAGCACTTCAGCTCCTTCATTTACAAGTCTCTCTATTTCCGGGAACACCGCATCGTACGTACAATGAGATCCTGTTAATCCAAAACCGATACGCTTTCCTTTTAAACTCATTTTATCTAAACCCCTTTCGGTTATTCATATCTTCTTTGATTAGCTCGGAAAGAACGCTAGCTAATATTTTCCCAGCTGTCTTAGGAGCGACAATTCCAGGGAGGCCAGGGGCAAGTAATGCCTTCACTCCTCTTTTCTCTGCGTACCTAAAGTCAGTTCCTCCAGGCTTAGAGGCTAAATCGATAATAAGTGTATGAACAGGCATTTTGGCAATGACAGAAGCTGTAACAATTAAATAGGGGATCGTATTAATACAAATATCTATATCTTTTACTTCATCTTCTAAATCTTTTAAGTGAAAAGGTTTTAAACCCATTTCTGTAACTCTTGCAATATGTTCACTCTTTCTTGCTCCAACTTTCACATTAGCGCCTAGTGCATCAAAAGTTCTTGCAACGCTCATTCCCGTCCTGCCAAGACCTAGCACCATAATATTTGATCCATGAATGGTAATATCCGTATGCTGAATGGCCATCATTATGGTTCCTTCCACAGTCGGAATGGAGTTATAAATAGCGACATCATCACGTTCAAATAAATTGACGAGGCGTCGATTGGTTTGTTTTGTAATACTATCTAAATATGCATTACTAATACCTGAAAAAATCGTACAATGCGATGGTGTTTCTAAAAGCATTTCTTTCCGCAAAAACACCTTTTCATTTGAAAATATCGTTTCAATCTGGCCGTCAAGTCCCGTTCCGGGTACAGGTAAAAGAATCACATCTTTATTTGCAAACTCGACTTCATCGATTTTTTCTTTAACGGCTCCAGAAAAAGCATGATCTAGTTGTTCAAATCCGATTAAGGAAAGTTTGGCATCTAGCTCTGTTAATCTTCGGATAATTTCTAGTTGCCTTGCATCACCGCCTATAACAGCGATTTGTATATCTGTTAGCATGAAACCCTCACCTTCTTCTAAAGAGTGTACAGGTATTGTTTTATTTCACTACTTCAACATCCTATGTATGTTAGTTTAAATAGGTGAGTTTTCCACCCAAGCAAAAAAAAATAGATTGGCTGCGCCAATCCATTTATATTTACTAATTTGTATTTTCCTCATCAGGCATATCGAGAATAATCATATCAGATCCAATTTTTTTAATATGACTCCAAGGAACTCTTATTTCATCTCCTTGCCTTTTCAACCCAAACCATTTTAATGATGGAATAACCAATGCTTGTATTTGTCCACTTTTCTCATTAATTTCTAAATCTGTTTGACCGAGAACACCTAATCTTTCAGCCTTTTTCACATCAACAATTTCTTTACCGCTCAGTTCACTCAGCCTCATTTCCTTTCCCCCTCTCATTATAATTTATCAATGAAAGGGGGAATTTAGACTACTGAAGGCCGGATAAAAAAAACAGCCTGCTATAAGCAGACTGTTATATCAAATACTAGATGTTTTTTGGGAGCTCCCCATCCGGACTAATTAATGAAATTGAGTAGTTGTCAGAAAAAATAGAATTAGCTATGTCATCAACAGCTTGTTTAGATACAGAATCAATTTGATCAAGAATTTCATCTAAAGAGCGGTGACGTTTCAATAAAAGTTCATTTTTGCCATTTCTGCTCATTCGGCTATTTGTGCTTTCCAGGCTAAGCATAAGACTTCCTTTTAGTTGCTCTTTACTATTCGTTAGTTCTTTTTCTGTAATTCCATCATGTTTTAGTTTATTTAATGTTTCTTGCATCGTATCAAACAAGAGATTTAACTGGTTTGCGCCTGTTCCGCCATAGAGTGTAACAATCCCTGAATCTTCGTATGCTGAATGATAGGAAAAGACAGAATAAGCTAATCCCTTTTGCTCTCTTACATCTTGGAAAAGACGGCTGCTCATGCTGCCTCCAAGGATATTGTTAAGAACAATTAAATTGTACATATCTGGATGGCCAACTTGAAGTCCTTCAAAACCAATACATAAATGAGCCTGCTCAGTATCCTTCTTACGAACATTTCGATTAGCATGGAATAAAGGCTTTTGTTCAGCACCTTCATGTTTTCCGCCTTCGTATGATCCGAAATATTTTTCTACCTCACTAATAAATGTATCTGATATATTCCCAGCAATTGAAATGACTACCTTTTCAGGAGTATACATATCGTGAACATATTCTCTTAATGTATCACCATTAAAAGTATCAAGTGTTTCTTCTGATCCTAAAATTGGATAGCCTAATGGATGATTTTCATATATCGCCTTACTAAGTAAATCATGAACGATATCATCAGGTGTGTCTTCATACATTTTTATTTCTTCATAAACAACATTTTTTTCTTTATTTAATTCTTCTTCGACAAATGTAGAATTAAAAAACATATCAGCTAGAACTTCAAGCGCAAAATCTGCATGAGTATCTAAAACTTTAGCATAATAGCATGTATATTCTTTTGATGTAAAGGCATTCACCTGCCCGCCAATACTATCGAATGATTCAGCAATTTCTCGGGCAGATCGTGTTTTCGTGCCTTTAAAAAACATATGCTCTAAAAAATGTGAAATCCCATTATTCTTTAAGTTCTCATTTCTTGAACCAGTTCCAATCCAAACCCCTAAGGCTACGGAACGAACGTGGGGAATATTTTCTAATACGACTCTTACACCATTTTGACATGTATACTTCTTAATCAAATGAATTCCTCCTGTTCCTCTTGCACAGCTGCGATGATTTAGTTGTTATTGCCTTCTCCAATAGAATGAGCAATAGTCCTTTCTGAACTTAAAAGTTCGGAAACGGTACCAATCTGAAGATTTTTTTGCTTTAGCTGAATGATTAACTGGTCAAGTGATTTAGCTGTCGGATCAGTCGGGTGCATTAAAATAAGGGCACCATTATGCACTTTACTCAAAACTCGATTTAGTAATTGCTCAGGGGATGGCTTTTTCCAATCTACAGTGTCTACTGTCCACATGACGGTACCTAGCTTTTCCTCCGCGGCAATTTGTACTGTTTCGTCCCGATAACTTCCGCTCGGCGGACCAAACCATTGAACTGGCTTATCTGTAATTGCTTTAATCACTTCATTTGTTTTTCGAATTTCTTCTCTTATTTTACTAGAAGATATTGTTCCCATATTTGGATGAGTATATGAATGGTTGCCGATTTCATGTCCAGCCGACTCAATCATTTTTGCTAATTCTGGATTATTCTGTGCCCATCTTCCTTCGACGAAGAAACTTGCCGATACGTTATGTTTTTTTAGCGTAGCAAGCATATCAGGCAAATATTCATTGCCCCAAGCGACATTTATAATGAAACTGACCATCTGTTTTTCCGGATGACCTTTATAAACCGGAGATGGAGGCAAATTCCTTAATTGGATTTTAGGCTCGACTTGTTCAAAGATGAGTTTTTCTTCTTTAAATTCGCCTTCATCATGCATTTTTTTATATGATGCTTTTATATCTACTTGTAATCCATTTAGTCCAGGGATGGCTTTCCATACTCGGTCAATCTTTGCGTCCTGTGGAGGGATATAATAATCTACTGCCCTAGAAGCAATTTCTTTAAATAAAGGATCCTTTTGGTTTGTAACAGGTATATATTCAGACTTTAGCCCCGAAACATATTCGTTAGTTAAAGGATTATTGACAAAAAGAAAAGCTAAAATAAAAATCAAACTAAAATGAATCATTTTTTTCATTTCCCATGCCTCCTTCCTTAAACAATATGTTTAAGGAGGACAAGGTAGAACGCCTTTAAACTTGTATGTATATGAAAAAAGTCAGGGAGGGATTCCCCCTGACTAATCGTTTATCGCAGATTAACGGGCAGTAAGACTCCCACCTCAAAACTTAAGCTGAATCAGAGAAGTTTAGGTGGGAGATCAACTGCCCGTAAAGGCCCGATTAGTTCAACTAACATTCAGTGGAGAAAGACACCCCACTGAATGAAGTTTCACTTTATTGCTGCGCTTTTTCATTCTGCTCGCGCTGTTCACGAAGAACCGCTTTACGTGATAAATTAACACGGCCTTGTTTATCAATTTCGGTTACTTTAACGAGTAATTCGTCCCCAATCGATACAACATCTTCTACTTTGCCAACACGCTCTTCTGCTAGTTCAGAAATGTGTACAAGTCCATCTTTACCGTTAAAAATTTCGACAAATGCACCGAATTTCTCAATACGTTTTACTTTGCCAAGATACATTTGTCCAACTTCCACTTCGCGAACGATGTCTTCAATAATTTTCTTAGCTTTTTGATTCATTTCTTCATCTGTTGACGAAATGAACACTATTCCATCTTGCTCGATGTCAATTTTTACGCCAGTTTCTTCAATAATTTTATTGATTTGTTTTCCGCTTGGTCCAATAACATCGCGAATTTTATCTGGATTGATCTTTAATGTTAAGATTTTTGGAGCGTATTTAGAAAGCTCTTCTCTTGGTTGAGTGATTGTGCTTAGCATCGAATCTAAAATTTGCATACGGCCTACTTTTGCCTGCTGAAGTGCTTCTTCTAAAATGTCACGGGAAAGCCCTTCAATTTTAATATCCATTTGTAAAGCTGTAACACCTTTAGCCGTACCAGCTACTTTGAAGTCCATATCTCCTAGATGGTCTTCCATTCCTTGGATATCTGTTAAAATGGAGTAATGTTCACCTGATTGAATTAACCCCATGGCAATTCCTGCAACAGGAGCTTTGATTGGCACACCTGCATCCATCATAGCAAGTGTACTTGCACAAATACTTGCCTGTGAAGTTGATCCATTAGACTCTAACACTTCAGATACGAGGCGAACAGTATATGGAAAGTCTTTTTCGGATGGAATAACAGGCTCTAATGCACGTTCTCCTAATGCACCATGACCAATTTCACGTCGGCCAGGGCCTCTCATCGGACCAGTTTCCCCTACGCTAAAGTTCGGGAAGTTATAATGATGCATAAAGCGTTTTTCTTCTTCTATTCCTAAACCATCTAGAATTTGCACATCGCCTAGAGCGCCTAAAGTACATACACTTAATGCTTGTGTCTGTCCACGTGTGAAAAGACCGGAACCATGTGTTCTAGGCAGTATGCTTACTTCTGAAGATAATGGGCGAATGACATCTAATCCGCGGCCATCAGGACGAACCTTCTCTTCAGTAATAAGTCTACGCACTTCACCTTTAACAATTTTATCAAGTATTAATTTTACTTGTTTAAGATCGGCTTCATTGACTTCTTTTTCTTCAAATTTTGCCACAACATCATTCTTAACAGCCTTGATTGCATTTTCACGAGCATGTTTTTCCTGAACTTGTATAGCAGCAATCATTTCTTGTTCACAAAGAGCCCGAACTTCTGCTTCTAATTCTTTATCTAATTCAAATAAAGCGACTTCAAGCTTTTCTTTGCCAATTTCAGCAACAATCTCTTCTTGGAAAGCAATTAAACGTTGGATTTCCTCATGCCCGAACATGATTGCTTCTAACATCGTTTCTTCTGGCACTTCATATGCTCCAGCTTCAACCATATTAATAGCATCCTTTGTTCCAGCTACAACGAGATGAATATCACTTTTTTCTGCTTGAGCAACTGTTGGATTAATAATAAACGCACCATCAATCCGCCCAACACTAACACCAGCAATTGGTCCTCCAAAAGGGATATCTGATACACTTAATGCTAATGATGAGCCAAACATAGCTGCCATTTCTGTTGAACAATCTTGATCCACACTCATAACCATGCTGACTACTTGTACTTCATTACGGAAGCCTTCAGCAAATAATGGGCGAATCGGGCGATCAATTAAGCGGCTAGCTAAAATTGCTTTCTCACTTGGGCGGCCTTCTCTTTTAATAAATCCCCCAGGAATTTTCCCAACAGCATATAATCTTTCCTCATAATTAACTGTCAGTGGAAAGAAATCTAAGTTTTTTGGTTCTTTTGACGCCGTTGCAGTACTTAAAACTGCCGTATCTCCATAGCGGACTAACACAGCACCATTTGCTTGTTTAGCTAACTGGCCAATTTCAACTGTTAGTTTGCGGCCAGCCCAATCTATAGAATAAATATGTTTGTCTTGTCCCATATTTTGTAACCCCTCTCTACCTTTTCACATTAGAGGTTTAGCGAATTGACTTTAGAGCTTAACCCTAAACCTAAATTTATCGAAAGCATGAATGCATTTGTAGTATGAATTATGCGTATTAATAGTATGTACAGTTTTATTACATGTTAAAATGGAGCATTTATGTATGTAAACATGTGTTCTTTTTTGACTAATAAAAAAGCGGGAAAAATCCCCGCTTTTCTAAAATTATCGACGTAAACCTAATTTGTTGATTAACTCACGGTAACGTTGAACATCTTTGTTACGTAGGTAAGTTAACAGGTTACGACGTTTACCTACCATTTTCAAAAGCCCGCGACGAGAGTGGTGGTCTTTCTTATGAGTACGTAAATGATCATTTAATGTGTTAATTTCCTCTGTAAGGACAGCGATTTGAACTTCTGGAGAACCAGTATCATTCTCATGAGTTTTAAACTCGTTGATTAGTTCATTTTTACGTTCTTTAGTGATTGCCATCCGTTTCACCTCCTAAAATAATCCCCTGTTACCGAGCAAGCGTCGGTGACTCGACTTGCCAAGCAAAGGTTCTTTTGATACGTTAATAAGAATACAACTTTTTATGACAAAATGCAAGGCTAAACACTGTTTTTTTCAAAGTAAACGAGAGCTTTTTGTTTATCTTTTTCAATTTGAGCAATGAGTTCACTAATCCCAGAGAATTTTTGCTCATTTCTTAAATGCAAATGCCATTCTAGCAATACATTTTCCCCATATATTTCTTGTTCAAATTCAAAAATATGAACTTCAATGGATGGTTTTTCCGACTTTTCTTTATTAAATGTTGGCTTATAGCCTACGTTACATACCCCTTCATACCACTTATTATGTACGAGAATACGCACGCAATAAACACCCGATGGTGGTATTAAGTATTCATCTACTAGTCCAATATTTGCGGTTGGAAACCCTATTGTTCTTCCTCTTTTGTCACCATGGATCACCATACCCGTAGTGGAATAGTATCGGCCTAAGATAGGTGGGATTTCTTCCATTTTACCTTCCCGAATGAATGAACGAATAAGTGTCGAACTAACTTTCTGATTATTTGATTCTAATTTGGGCACGACAGTAAAATTAAATTTTTCTCTCGAATGAAAGGGAAGTGTTTCCATATTTCCTTTGCCCATCCTGCCATAAGTATAATCAAATCCGGCAATAACATGCTTAACATTCAGATCAATGATATATTGATCGACAAATTCTTGAGGCAAAAGGTTTGCGAATTCACGAGTAAATTGAACGATAAACAAATAATCAATGCCAAGTTTTTCAATTAACGCAATTTTATCACGGAGAGGCGTAATGTATTCAACATGCTTGACACTTCTCCCTAATACGACTGACGGATGAGGATCAAAGGTCATAACAGCACTCTTATATCCGTTCTCTTCCGCAATACGTTTTGCCTGTGATATGACTTCCTGATGGCCAAGATGAACACCGTCAAAATAGCCTAATGCCATCGCTAATGGATGATTTTCCATACTAGTAAAATCATGCGGATAACTAATTGTAATTATTTCCATGATGGTTCACCTGTTTTCTATTTCGAGCTAATGATCCTTATGTTTCGTTTCGAAGCACCTTAACTGGCTTCATTAATCCTGGCTTCTCTGGATGCTGTGCATAAATAGCTAAGACAACACCGTTCTCAGTTTCAACGGCTATAGGTCCATCTTCATTAGTTAAATAGCCAGGAATCTTTAGGACAGCACCATTTTTTACTTTCTCTGCTACTGTATCATTTATCGTATATTTGGGCAAATGAGAAATCGCGGATTCTAGTGGTTTTATTTTCTCTAAAAGATTTCCGTCTTGAAGCCTTTTTTCAATTTCTTCAAATTTCAAACAATCCTCTAAGGTGAAGTCAGCTGATTGAATTCTAACAAGCTCTGACATATGAGCTGGGTAGCCAAGCTTTTCCCCGATCATTACTGCTAATGTTCGAATATATGTCCCTTTACTGCATGAAACCCGAAATCGAAACCGAATCAAGCTCCCACTAAATATGTCCCGTTCATCAAGGAGTTCGATAGAATATATCATCACCTTTCTTGACGGTCTTTCAACAGTAATGCCCTGCCTTGCATATTCATAAAGGCGTTTTCCATTTACTTTTACAGCAGAATACATAGGCGGGGTTTGTGTAATCTCTCCCGTTAAGCTTGCAAGTACATCTAAAATTTGATCTCTTGAAAAAGTACTTGTTACTTGTTTCTCTTCTACTATTTCCCCTGACGAATCTTCAGTCGCAGTTGAAAAGCCTATCGTTACTTCTCCTTCATACGCTTTTCCTGCATCAGTAATATATTCCGCAACCTTAGTTGCTCTCCCTAGACAAATAGGCAGAACCCCTGTTACATCGGGATCAAGTGTACCGGTGTGACCAATTTTCTTCATTTTTAAGATTTTCCGTAATTTAAATACACAATCATGAGAGGTCATTCCTTTTGGTTTTAATAACGGCAATATCCCTTCCATAATATCCTCCTATTTAAAAAATGGATAGACAAAGTGTCTATCCATCATCTATAAATTCATTAATCTTCTTTATCCTTTGAACGTTCTTCATCATGGATTTTATGAAGCAATGTTTCAATACGGTTGCCATAATCAATAGATTCATCAAATTCAAAGAAGATTTCTGGAGTCTTACGTAAGCGAATTCGCTGTCCAATCTCTGAACGAATAAATCCTTTCGCTTTCGCAAGACCTTTTAACGTATTTTCTCTTTGTTCTTCATCGCCTAGAACAGAGATAAATACAGTTGCTTGTTGAAGATCTCCGGTCACTTGAACATCGGTTACTGTTACAAATCCAACACGTGGGTCTTTGATTTTTCGGCCGATGATGTCACCAAGTTCTTTCTTCATTTGTTCTCCAACTTTATTTGCACGAAGGCTCATTTCATTCACCTCTTCATTAAAGCCACTCTACATCTGTAATTGCCCGTTCGATTTCTGGAAACGAATCAATAAATTTAAGGGCATTTTGTAATTCTTGCTCCGTTGATACACGTGAGGAAGAAACTGCTACGATAGCAATCTTTGTCCTCTGCCATGCATCTTGATATTCTACCTCTGAGACAGAAACATTAAATTTCTGCTTTAACCTGGTAAGAATTCTTTGCAAAACAGCTCGTTTTTCTTTTAAAGAATGCGTGTCGTATATAATACATTCACAAGCTGCAAGCCCAATGATCATTTACGCTCAACTTCCTGCATAACGAAGGCTTCAATTACATCTCCTTCTTTAACATCATTGTAGTTTTTAATAGTAATACCACATTCATATCCTTGGCTTACCTCTTTAGCATCATCTTTAAAACGTCTTAAGGCATCTACTTCACCTTCAAAAATAACAATGCCATCACGAATTAAGCGAACACCGCTATCTCGAGTAATTTTTCCATCTGTTACATAAGAACCAGCAATTGTTCCAACCTTGGATACTTTGAAAGTTTGACGAACTTCAGCCTGACCGATAATTTTTTCTTCAAATTCAGGATCAAGCATACCTTTCATAGCCAGTTCGATTTCTTCAATTACTTTGTAAATAACGCGATGCAGACGAATATCTACACCTTCAGCATCTGCCGCACGCTTTGCGTTATTATCAGGGCGTACATTAAATCCGATAACAAATGCATTAAATGCTGCAGCAAGTGTAATATCTGATTCATTAATAGCTCCAGCGCCAGTGTGAAGAATACGAACATTTACACCTTCAACATCAATTTTTTGCAATGCTGTTGTAAGTGCTTCTGCAGTACCTTGAACATCTGCCTTTACAACAACATTTAGCTCCTTCATTTCGCCTTGCTTCATATGTTCAAACAAATTATCTAAGCTGATTTTTGTTTTTTCGCTGCGCTGTGCTTGAAGAGCTTGCTGAGCACGAGACTCTCCGATTTGGCGAGCTGACTTCTCATCAGATAGAACGACAAAGCGATCCCCAGCTTGTGGTACATCATTAAGGCCAGTAATTTCAACAGGTGTTGATGGTTCAGCATGTTTCACTCGGCGTCCTAAATCATTGACCATTGCACGGACACGGCCAAATGTATTTCCAACAACAATTGGGTCACCAACTTTTAATGTTCCGTTTTGGACTAGAAGTGTTGCAACTGACCCGCGGCCTTTATCTAATTGCGCCTCAATCACTGTCCCAACGGCATTACGATTAGGATTAGCCTTGTATTCTTCTACTTCACTCACAAGAAGAATCATTTCAAGAAGATTGTCAATGCCTTCTCCTTTAATAGCTGAAATTGGAACAAAAATTGTATCGCCGCCCCAAGCTTCTGGAATTAAACCATATTCCGTTAGCTCCTGCATAACACGATCTGGGTTTGCGGACTCTTTATCCATTTTATTCACAGCAACAATAATCGGTACTTCCGCAGCTTTTGCATGGTTGATTGCTTCAATCGTTTGTGGCATTACACCATCATCAGCAGCAACGACAAGAATTGTAATATCCGTAATTTTTGCTCCACGGGCACGCATTGTCGTAAAGGCTGCGTGTCCAGGAGTATCTAAGAATGTAATTTTCTTACCGTTTTCTTCTACTTGATACGCACCAATATGCTGAGTAATTCCGCCTGCTTCTCCAGCAGTTACTTTTGTATTCCGAATCGAATCCAAAGTTGTTGTTTTTCCGTGGTCAACATGCCCCATGATCGTTACAACTGCCGGACGCTCATCTAATTCCGCCGCTTCATCATCCGTGAAATAAACTTCTAAATCAGTCACATCGATTTGGATTTCTTCTTCCACTTCAACTCCATAATCACCAGCAATTAATTCAATGGCATCTTTATCTAACACTTGATTAATTGTTGCCATTACACCAAGCATAAATAACTTTTTAATGATTTCCGAAGGTTCACGATGCAGTTTTTTCGCAAGTTCTGCAACTGTTAAAGAATCGCTGAAAGTAATTTTTGCTGGAAGTTCCTTTACTTTTTTAACCGCTTGCGGGGCTTGCGCCTGGTGACTGTTTTTTCCTTTTTGATTGTTTCTATTTCTATTGTTGCTGTTATTGTTATTGTTTTTATTTTTATTCTTGTTAAACACCTTGTTATCTTTCTGCTGGTTTTCTTGAGAGTGCTTCTTTCCTTCACCTTGCTTAGGTGCAGGTTTTACTTTCTCTTTTCCAGCAAAATCCTCAGAATTAGCATTTTTCGTAGCTTTAGGTTTAACAGGATCTTGATTCGTTTTTTGCTGTGATTGTCCAGCCGGCTTATTCTGCTTTTGGGGCTGTTTTTCTTCTTTCTTGCCGTATAATCCGTCCAATTTCTGTACGGCGGAAGCTTCGATAGTTGTCATATGATTGGAAACCTCTATATTCATTTCTTTTAATTTTGTAATAACGTCTTTACTTGATACATTTTGTTTTTTTGCATATTCGTAAACGCGCATTTTACTCATACATTCACCCCCGCTAGTATTAATCGAGCAACGACTTCAGTTTTTTTGCAAATCCATCATCTAAAACAGCAACAACAACCCTAGCGTCTTTCCCTATAGCCTGACCAAGGATTTCCCTGCTTTCAACAAGCTTATATGGAATTTGATAGGATTTACATTTATCAGTTACTTTTTTAGTCGTGTTAACAGAAGCGTCTGCTGATAGCAATATGAGCTTCGCTTTACCGTTTCTAATTTCTTTGATAGTAAGCTCTTCACCCGAAGTAATTTTCCGTGCTCGATTCGCTAAGCCAAGCAATGACATCCATTGATTTGAATTCATTTGGATAGTCGTTTCTCCTTCTCTATAAGCTCTAAAAGCTCATTATATATAGAATCATCTATTGTAACATCTAGATGGCTTGCTAATATATTTTTCTTTTTGGCTAATGAAACAGCCTCAATATCTTTAGAAAGGTAGGCACCCCGGCCAGATTTTTTACCTGTCGGATCAACCAATACTTCCCCTTCCTTCGAGCGAACGATGCGAACGAGTTCTTTTTTCGGTTTCATTTCACCGGTTGCGATACACTTCCGCATAGGAACTTTTTTACGGTTGTTCACAATCATTCACCCCTATTAATCCAAATCATCTTGGAAATCAAGATTTTCGTCATCTTCAAAATCGTTTATATCGTGAGTTAATAATGTTTCTTCTCGTGGATATATTCCCGATTCTCTCGCTTCAGATTCGGATTTAATATCAATTTTCCACCCTGTTAGCTTTGCAGCTAATCTTGCATTTTGTCCGCGCTTTCCAATTGCTAAAGATAGCTGATAATCCGGAACGATAACAGTTGTAGCTTTATCATTTTCGTTTACGATAACATCAAGGACTTTAGAAGGACTTAAAGCATTAGCAACGAAAACAATTGGATCTGGAGACCATTTTACAATATCAATTTTTTCACCTTTTAGTTCATTTACAACCGCTTGGACACGTGTTCCTTTCGGTCCGACACATGAACCAACTGGATCGACTTCTTCATTATCTGAATGTACGGATATTTTCGATCGATCTCCCGCTTCCCGAGCAACGGATTTAATTTCCACTGTGCCATCGTAAATTTCTGGAACTTCAATTTCAAACAATCTTTTTAGCAGTCCTGGATGAGTTCTAGAAACAAAGATTTGTGGTCCTTTAGTTGTCTTTTCGACCTTTGTTATGAAGACCTTTATACGGTCATGCGCCTTATATTGCTCATTTGGCATTTGTTCATTTGTTGGTAGAATCGCTTCAATTTTTCCGAGACTCACATAAATAAACTTTGAATCTTGACGCTGAACAATTCCCGTCATAATATCTTCTTCACGGTCGATAAATTCGGTGTAGATGATCCCTCTTTCAGCTTCACGAACACGCTGAGTAACAACCTGTTTTGCTGTTTGAGCGGCAATTCGTCCAAAGTCTTTTGGAGTCACTTCTAGTTCGACAATGTCTTCTACTTGAAAATTCGGATTAATTCTTTGTGCATCTTCTATAGAAATTTCTAATCTTGGGTCAAAAACTTCTTCTACCACATCTTTTCGTGCAAATACTCTCATTGTTCCGTTGCCAAGATTTAAATCAATCCGAACATTTTGTGCTTGGTTAAAGTTTCTGCGATAGGCAGATACTAGAGCGGCTTCAATGGCATCAATAATAACATCACGTGAAATGCCTTTTTCCTTTTCAAGTAATGTAAGAGCATCCAATAATTCGCTGCTCATGTGAATCTTTCCCCCTTTTTAATGAAAAGCGCAAACCTATGAAAAAACAACAGCTAAACGAGCATTAGCTACTTTTTCATATGGAATATCAATACTTTTCTTTCTTGTTTTTATTGTGATTTCAACTGTGACCGTTTGACCATTAAACTTAGTTAGAATTCCTTCGAAAGTTTTATCACCATCAATAGGCTCATATGTTTTGATAAACACATTTTTGCCAACTGCTTTCTCAAAGTCCTTGTCATTTTTAAGAGGGCGCTCAGCTCCAGGTGATGAAACTTCTAAGAAATAGTTATAAGGAATAGGATCTGCCTCGTCCAGCTTGTCACTTAATTTCTCACTAACTAGACCGCATTCCTCAATATCAATCCCATTTTCCTTATCAATAAATACACGGAGGAACCAATCTCTTCCTTCCTTCACGTATTCAATGTCAACTAATTCTAAATTAAGCTCATCTAATATGGGTGTGACTAATTTTCCAACTGTATCAGCCACTTTGCTCATAGTATCCCTCCTTTTACAAACTCGCTCCAAAAGTGTGATTTGCAAATGTTTTTTATAAAAGTTGTAACTAAAAATAACGTATACAACACGAAAGAGTGGGTTGCCCCACTCTTCTTTGACGAGAGTTATTAATAGTATTTCCATTTAGACTATACCATAACCATTTTTTTTATGCAAATGGAATAGCTTCCATGTCAAGTGATTTACTCAATGTTTTATCCCTTTTCATGCTTGTTTCCTAAAATAGTGAAAGCTGATTTTGTTCGGGAAGCGAGCCTAAGCAACCATGGTTATCTAAATACTCGATAATCGTTTTTGATAATTTTCCACGCTGCTGAAGATCTTCCTTAGACAGGAATTCTCCTTCCTTTCTAGCCTTTACGATATTAAAAGCCGCATTCGTCCCTAGTCCCGGGATTGAGTTGAAAGGCGGAATAAGAGAATTTCCATCGATGATAAATTCATTTGCACTAGAACGGTATAGATCTACCTTTTGGAAACTAAATCCGCGTTCAGACATTTCCAGCGCCAATTCCATAACTGTTAAAAGGTTCTTTTCTTTATTCGAAGCATCAAGACCTTTAGCATTTATCTCTTCAATAAGTGCTCGAATGGCTTGAGAGCCTTTTACCATTGCATCAACATCAAAATCTTCTGCACGAACAGTAAAATACGCTGCGTAATACAAAAGCGGATTATGCACTTTAAAATATGCGATCCTTACGGCCATTAAGACATAGGCGGAAGCATGGGCTTTAGGGAACATATATTTTATCTTTTTACAAGAATCAATATACCATTCTGGTACTTCATTTTTCCGCATTTCCTCTTCCATTTCATCGCTGAGTCCTTTTCCTTTACGAACAGATTCCATGATTTTAAAGGCAAACGCAGGATCTAGTCCTTGGTAAATTAAATACACCATAATATCGTCACGGCAGCCTATAACTTCACTCAGTGTACAAATTTTATTATGAATAAGTTCTTGTGCATTCCCAAGCCAAACATCGGTTCCGTGCGAAAGTCCAGAAATTTGCACTAGCTCAGAGAAAGTAGTTGGCTTTGTATCTTCAAGCATTTGTCGGACAAATCTCGTACCAAACTCTGGAATACCAAGTGTCCCTGTTTTACACATAATTTGTTCCGGTGTAACACCGAGTGATTCAGTGCCGCTAAATATTTTCATTACTTCAGGATCATCAGTTGGTATCGTTTTCGGATCAATACCGCTTAAGTCTTGAAGCATACGAATAACGGTGGGATCATCGTGACCAAGTATATCAAGCTTCAATAAATTATCGTGAATGGAATGGAAATCGAAATGAGTTGTTTTCCATTCAGAATTTCTGTCATCTGCCGGAAATTGAATCGGCGAAAAATCGTAAATATCCATGTAATCAGGAACAACAATAATTCCGCCTGGATGCTGACCAGTCGTTCTTTTTACTCCTGTACAGCCTGAGGCCAATCTTTCGACTTCTGCACCTCTTAATTGGAGATTATGATCTTGCTGGTAAGCTTTCACATAGCCGAACGCTGTTTTATCGGCAACCGTTCCGATTGTACCTGCGCGATACACATAATCTTCTCCGAATAATTCTTTCGTATAATTATGGGCACGCGGCTGATATTCTCCCGAGAAGTTTAAGTCGATATCGGGAACTTTGTCTCCTTTAAACCCTAGGAAGGTTTCAAAGGGGATATCATGTCCATCTTTTATATACGTCGCTCCACAGTTTGGACAATCTTTATCAGGCAAGTCAAAGCCAGAACCGACCGATCCATCATTAAAGAATTCAGAATGCTTACAATCAGGGCATACATAATGTGGCGGCAGCGGATTAACTTCGGTAATCTCTGTCATCGTTGCGACAAATGATGATCCTACCGAACCACGAGACCCTACTAAATAGCCATCGTCTAATGACCTTTTCACTAGTTTATGAGAAATAAGATAAATGACAGCAAAACCGTGTCCGATAATGCTTTTCAACTCTTTTTCTATTCGGGCTTCAACAATTTCAGGTAAATTCTCACCATAAATCTTTCTGGCCATCGCATAGCTCATATTACGCATCTCATCATCTGCGCCTTCAATTTTTGGTGTATATAGATCATCTTTTATCGGTTTAATCACGTCGATCATGTCGGCAATTTTATTCGTATTTGTTACAACGATCTCTTTCGCCTTTTCACTTCCAAGGAATGAAAAAGCGTCAAGCATTTCATTTGTTGTTCGGAAATGAACATCTGGAAGCTTATGGCGATTTAGCGGATTAGCCCCGCCTTGAGAGCTGATAAGAATTTTACGATAGATTTTATCAATTGGATTTAAATAATGAACATTCCCTGTTGCAACAACTGGCAGCTCAAGCTTATCACCCAAATGAACGATATTCCCAATGATTTCTTCAAGGGCTTTCTCATTTTTAACTAGCTCAAGTTCTATTAAATGGGCATAAACTTCTTTTGGATGAACTTCTAAATAATCGTAGAATGCTGCAATATCTTCCACTTCTTCAGGTGACTTTTGCATCATCCCTACAAAAACTTCACCTTTATCACAGCCGGATCCAACAAGTATTCCTTCCCGATATTTCTGCAGTTGGGATCTTGGAATTCGTGGAACACGGTAAAAGTAATGTAAATGTGAAATAGAAACAAGCTTAAATAAATTCTTTAAGCCAGCTTCAGTTTGTGCCAGCAGTGTACAATGTTGAGGCCGTGCTCTTTGATAAGCATTCCCTTCACCCATGTGATCATTAAACTGATCGTGATATTCAATCTCCTTATCAGCCGCGTCCTTTAACATTTTCAATAGCAGATAGCCGGTTGCTTCCGCATCATAAATGGCTCTATGATGCTGTGTTAGCTCGACATCAAACTTTTTCGCTAATGTATTTAAGCGGTGATTTTTCATTTCGGGATAAAGGAAACGCGCTAATTCTAGCGTATCAATAACAGGATTTTCAGCTTTACCTAGACCGATTTTTTTATAGCCGACATTTAAAAATCCCATATCAAAGGAAGCATTATGGGCAACGAGAATTGAATCTCCTGTCCAATCATAAAATTTCTGCAAAACCTCATCTACTTCAGGAGCATTTTCCACTAAATCATCTGTGATACCCGTTAAGTTTATCGTCGTTGCAGACAGCGGATGGTGCGGATTGGCGAAGGATTCGAAACGGTCAATTATTTCACCGTTATGAATTTTTACTCCGGCAAGCTCAATAATTGTATCGTACACTGCTGATAAACCTGTAGTCTCAACGTCAAATACTACATAAGTATCTTCAGTCAGCTTGCGTTTCGCACTATTGTAAGCAATCGGTACACCATCATCAACTAAATTTACTTCTACACCGTACAATATTTTAATATCATTCTTTTTTCCCGCACTAAAGGCCTCTGGAAAGGATTGAGCAACTGCGTGATCGGTTACTGCTATAGCTCGATGCCCCCATTTCTTTGCCTGCCCGATTAATGTACCAACCGATGTGACGGCATCCATTTGACTCATCGGTGTATGAAGATGGAGCTCTACCCGTTTTTCGTCTTTTTGTGCTGTATCTTGCCTCCCAATCGGCTTAATTTCATTAATGTCGTTTCCAATCATAACGAGGTCCCGGACAAAGGTGTCGTTTTGAATACTGCCTCGCACCTTAAGCCACATACCCTTTTGGACATGCTGGAATAGCGCTGCATCTTCCTTATCACGGGAGAACATTTTGACCATAATCGAGCTTGAGTAGTCTGTTATTTTAAAGGTTAGTAATGTTCGGCCACTGCGAAGCTCTCTCGTTTCAGCAGCAAAAACATAACCTTCAATTGCAACCCGGCGCTCTTCATCGACAATATCAATGAGCTTTCTGAAATCAGCGTCATCTTTAATCGTTAAACCGATCATTAACGGACCTTGAACAGTAACTCCATTATTAGATTCTGCTTCCGCTTCCTTCTTCTGCATTTCAATCATTGCTTGAATGCCACGCTCTTGATCTTCCTTCTGTTTTGCTTCTAAAAACCTTTGATACTCATCATTTGCGGCCTCAGAAGAGATTTCAGTATCTATTGATAAAATCGGAAAGCCTAATGTTTCATATACACGAGAAATGACATCAGCATATTTTCTTTTTAGTGAAAGCCCTTCTGTATCGTTCCTCACACTTATTACTACTTTATTTCCTTGTACAGTTGGAATTTGTTCATTTAAAAGCTTTATTAACGGCGGAGCCATACCTTCCAATTCCTGAATACAATATGTCCAATAATCTTTAATCAATTGGGTTTCAAAAACTTTATTTCTAACTTCAATCGAGTAAGAAGTTTTGGCAATATGGGAAAACACTTTAGCAAGCTGTGTGGAAAAAAGGTTAAAGATATCAATAGGCAGAATTTGTTCAAATTCAAAATGAAAGTGCCATGTTTTCTCCTTTTTACCGATTACCACTTTTTTGATTTCTGCTTGGTTAAAATGCTGCACGATTGAATCATCTGTTAACTGCAGCTGTTGGAGCAAGAGTTGGAATCTCTCTTTCGTACCTAGGGCTTCCATTGACCTCTCTCCCATCTATTAATTTTCATTATAAAAAATAGCGTTCCAGTTGATTTCCGCTACAGGCACTCGCTTTTCCCGCAGGAGTCTCGTGCCTTCCGCTCCAATCAACAACAAAATAGCAATATCAACAATCTCAAAAAATAAAATCTTTAGTTAGAATAAGTTTATATCAATAAATTCTTTTTAGTAAAATCATATACAGACGAAGACTATTATAACATGAACTTTTCTTTATGTGGTTTGTATGTATGCAAAGGTATTACTTTCTATGCGAACAAGAATTTGTTATGTTTGAATAAAAAACGGACTCCTTTTAATCGGAATCCGTTTTTCATTAACTTTTTAAAGAGACGCTAAAAGCTGGGATAAACAATCGCCTAATTGGTCTTTATGAACCTCTTGCATTTCACCAGTTTTTCTAACCTTTACCTCAACTAATCCTTCAGTGGCTTTTTTACCTACAGTGATGCGAATTGGCAAGCCAATAAGATCTGAATCAGCAAATTTTACTCCTGGTCTTTCTTGCCTATCATCCATTAAGACATCATAGCCATTAGTCTTTAATTCAGCATATAACTCATTAGCAACTGCTGCTTGAGTATCATCTTTCATATTGACAGGGATTAAATGAATGTCGAATGGTGAAACGGAAACTGGCCAGATTATCCCGTTTTCATCATGAAATTGTTCGACGACGGATGCCATCGTGCGCGAAACACCAATGCCGTAGCAACCCATAATCATCGGCTGGCTCTTTCCATTCTCATCTAAATAGGTTGCTCCCATTGCTTCACTATAACGGGTCCCTAATTTAAATACATGGCCAACTTCAATTCCTTTTGCAAAAAGAATGGAGCCTTGTCCATCTGGTGAAGGATCTCCTACTTGAATAAAGCGAAGATCAGAATATTGGCTAACCTTGAAATCACGATCCGGATTAACATTAACGAAATGATAATCTTCCTCGTTAGCCCCACATACAGCATTCACTAGTCCTTCGACAGCAAAGTCAGCCACTATTTCAACATCAGCAAGATTTACCGGTCCAAGAGATCCAACTGAACATCCTAAGTATTCTTTCGTCTCCTCAATTCCTGCAAGCTCGACATTTGTTGCATTATATAGATTCTTTAATTTAATATCATTAACTTCATGGTCACCGCGTACTAAAACTAAAACGTATTTTTCATCCACTTTAAATAACAGAGATTTAATGCATTCTTTAGCTGTTACTTGCAGGAAGGTTGAAACTTCATCGATTGTTTTCTGATTAGTAGTTAAGACTTTTTCCAATTCTTGCAGCTTTTCAGTACTCTTCTCATACTTCGCGGTAACTGGAGCCATTTCAATATTCGCAGCATAGCTGGACGTATCAGAATAAGCAATTGTATCTTCACCAACTTCTGATAATACCATGAATTCATGAGTATCTTTCCCACCCATGGCACCAGAATCAGCAATAACAGCTCTGAAGTTCAACCCACAGCGGGAAAATATATTTGCATAGGCCAGATAAATCCTGTCATATGTATCATCAAGACTATCTTTTGAAGCATGGAAGGAATAAGCATCCTTCATTATAAATTCACGGCCACGCAATATGCCAAATCGTGGACGCTGTTCATCCCGGAATTTTGTTTGGATTTGGTATAAAGCTAAAGGTAATTTCTTGTAGGATTTCACTTCATCTCGCACTAAACTTGTTATGACTTCTTCATGAGTCGGTCCTAACACGAAATCACGATTATGCCTGTCCTTCATTCTCATTAATTCTGGTCCGTATGAACCCCATCTTCCAGATTCCTGCCATAATTCAGCAGCTGTCATTGCTGGCATTAATAGTTCAACTGCTCCTGCATTGTCCAATTCTTCTCGGACAATCGCTTCAATATTTCTTAATACTTTCTGAGCAAGGGGCAGATAGCTATAAATCCCACTTGCATTTTGGCGAATAAATCCCGCTCTTAGTAATAATTGATGACTTTTAATTTCCGCATCAGCTGGAGTTTCTTTTAGTGTTGGAATAAGTGTCATGCTTTGTTTCAATTTAAGTGCACCCCTAAATATTAATAATAAAAGAAAGGGCCAACCTCTAATCATATGCGAGAAGCAGGTCTTTTGACCGCTTTTCAATATAAAGAGATTGTGACCCTAGATACTAAGATTATTCATTATAAGAAAAATCTTTGAATATCGTTCCAAGTTACAACTAGCATTAATAACATTAATAACGCAAACCCAATAAAATGGACCATTCCTTCTTTGTGGCGATCAATTGGCTTTCCTCTAACTGCCTCAACAGCAAAGAACATCAATCTCCCTCCATCAAGTGCAGGAATTGGCAATAAATTCATGATACCAAGGTTTATACTCAAAATACCGGCCCATTTCATTAAATAGAAAATCCCTGATTTAGCAACAGTATCAGTTGAAACGTAAATTCCGACTGGACCGGATAATGCATCAATCGAGAATTGTCCTGTTATTAGTTTGCCGAGCATTACAAAAATTTCTTTAGTCCAATTATAAGTTTCTAAAGCTCCATTAGTTAGCGCTTTTATTGGCGATTTTGCCATTGGACTAAAAACACCGATGATGCCAATTTTTTCACCATCTGCTTCTTGCACTTTCGGTGTGACAGGAATATTCATTTCTTCACCGCTTCGATCTAGTGAAAATTGCAGCTCTTTATTTGGATTTTTACGAATGATCTCTACAACATCCGACCAGCTAGAGATTTCAGCCCCGTTGATGCTATGAATGATATCCCCTTCTTCTAGCCCCGCTTCAGCTGCTGCCCCGTCAGGAGTCAACTTACCAAGCTCGGGAGCATTTGTCGGAATCCCCTGTAGGAAGCCGATCAAGACAAAGATTACAAAGGCTAGAATAAAATTCATCATTGGCCCGGCAAAAATCGCCATTGTTCTTTGACCAAGCGTTTTAGAAGCAAACTGTCTATCATACGGAGCAATGAGAGTTTCTATTCCATTCTCAACAAGAACGGCACTTGGGCTAATGGAAAATGAATGAATCTTCTCTTCCTCTTCTCCTTCAAGATAGCCTTTAATAAATAACTTATGCTCAATATCCGCTTCTTCTACTTCAATGACTCTAGCATCAGGGAACTTTTCCTTTTGATTCAAAATAATTTTGGATACTTGATTTGACTCATTAAATAATAAGCCAACTCTAAATCCAGGTTTAATTTCAATCATTTCAGGATCTTCGCCAGCCATTCGAACAAAGCCGCCAATTGGTAAAAGTCTGATCGTATAAACAGTTTCTCCCTTTTTATGAGAAAAAACTTTTGGACCGAAGCCAATGGCGAATTCGCGGCATAGAATACCCGCTCTTTTGGCAAATACAAAATGCCCTAATTCATGAAAAAATACGAGAGCCCCAAAAATGATAATAAAGGCAATAACTGTACTCAAAATATACCCACCTTTTTTAAAAAGATAATAAGCTATTATCTTCCGGAGTTTAAAAGCTATCTAAGCAGTATCACCTGATCAAGGTGCTTCTGCTTTTAGTAATGAGTAAACATAATTTCTTGTTTCCGCATCAACTTCTTGTATGTCAGAAAGGCTAGGATTTGAGATATTAATATGATTACTCAATGCTTTCTCAATCAAGTCTTCTATTTGTAAGAAAGACACTTTCCCATCTAAAAAGGCAGCAACCGCCGCTTCATTTGCAGCGTTTAGAACAGTTGGCATTGTTCCCCCCGTTCTTCCAGCATCATAAGCAAATTTTAAGCATCGGAAACGGTCCAAGTCCATCTTTTGAAAATGAAGCTTTCCGACTTCTGCTAAGTTTAGCCGATTAGCTGAGTTTAGCGGAAGTCTATCTGGATAAGTTAATGCATACTGAATTGGAACTCTCATATCAGGTGTTCCAAGCTGGGCAATGACACTGCTATCATGAAATTCAATCATCGAATGAATAATGCTTTCCTTATGGAGCAATACTTCAATTTTGTCATAATCAATTGAAAATAGCCAATGTGCCTCAATAACTTCAAGCCCCTTATTCATCATTGTCGCCGAATCAATCGTAATTTTTGCACCCATTGACCAATTCGGATGATTTAGAGCTTCTTGAACGGTAACATTTTCAAGTTCTTTTCTAGTGCGGTCTCTAAAACTGCCCCCAGAAGCAGTTAAGATGAGCTTATCGATATTTTTATCCTTCTCACCTTGTAATGCCTGAAAAATGGCTGAGTGCTCACTATCAACTGGTAAAAGCGTAACACTATTTTTATTTGCCGCTTCCATAACGAGATGTCCAGCTGTTACAAGTGTTTCTTTATTGGCAATTGCAATCATTTTTTTTGCCTCTATTGCTTGAAGAGTAGGCATTAATCCAATACTTCCAGTTACCGCATTCACAAGAACTTCTGCTTTATGATAAACGGCTACTTCTGACAAGCCGTCATTTCCATATGTAAAAGTAATATGAGGGAACTCCGATTTTAAAATTTGTGCTGTCGATTTATCAGATGTAGAGACAAGCTCAGGACGAAATTCATTAATAATTTTCCTAGTAAGATCGATGTTTTTCCCTACTGCCATCGCTACTAGATGAAATTCGGCAGGATGCTCCCTAATTATATCTAAAGTTTGGGTCCCGATTGAACCTGTGGCACCCATTAAACTAATTTTTTTCACAAACTCAACTCCTGTTGGATAAAGCGGGGAATAAAAAACGTAAGCTTTAATAGTAAATCAAATTAAACTAAATAAAAATAATGTAATAATGGCCATACAAATAGCAAGCTGTCAAAACGATCTAATATGCCACCATGTCCAGGCATAATATTACCCGAATCTTTCACATCATAATGACGCTTCAATGCAGACTCAACGAGATCGCCAATTTGTCCAAATACGGAAAGGACAATCGTTATGATGGCTAACTGCCAAAAAGTTGCATTAATATTTGTAAATAGAATGAATAAGACTGCCACAATAAGAGCACAAACAACTCCACCTATTGAGCCTTCAATTGTTTTATTAGGGCTTATCTCAGGCCATAGCTTGTTCTTTCCCATTGCACGTCCAATAAAATAGGCTCCAGAATCAGTTGCCCAAATAATAAATAATGAATAGAAAATATAGACTAATCCTGATTCACGAGTCTCAATAAAGAAATAAAAGCCAATACCTACATAAAGAGTAGCTAATATGGAAAAGGCTACATCATCAAAAGTAAATCCGTTTTTTGTTGCAACTGTATAAGTCAAAAAGATTAACACGGCAAGTAAAACAAATTCAATTTTTGAATAGCGCAGTACGTCAAGTACATCTTGTAAATGTTTAGGTAATAGAATGACCCAAAGCAATAATAATGAAATAAGCCCCGGTACTGAAAAGAGCTTTAATTTGCGCATTTTTAAAACTTCATAGAGCGCAATGGATGCCATTGCATAGGCAAGAATAACAACGGGCATCCCTCCATATATTATGATGGGCAAAAATATTGCACCAAAGATTGCTGCTGTTATAATTCTTTGCTTCATCTAAGTTTTTCACACCTTTTT
The DNA here is from genome assembly GCF_008923245.1 of Cytobacillus depressus. Taxonomy (GTDB): domain Bacteria; phylum Bacillota; class Bacilli; order Bacillales; family Cytobacillaceae; genus Cytobacillus; species Cytobacillus depressus. The sequence continues at coordinate 545,464 of NZ_WBOS01000002.1, read as the reverse complement.
TATACTCCTCCAAACCGTCTTTGCCGGTTTTGGAAAACCTCAATTGCTTCAATGAAATGCTCCTCACTAAAGTCAGGCCACAGAACATCCGTAAACCAGAACTCTGTGTAAGCAAGCTGCCAAAGCATAAAATTGCTTAAACGTATTTCACCGCTTGTACGAATTAATAGATCTGGGTCGGTCAGATCTTTCGTCATTAAATATTTTGAAAAAACTTCTTCATTTATATCATTTTCATCTATTATACCACTATTACAATCTTTTAAGACAAGTTTGATTCCTTCAATAATTTCTGCTCTGCTTCCATAATTGAGGGCAAAATTCAATGTAAGCCCCGTATTCCCCTTCGTGTCTTCCATAGCTTTCTCAATAGCTTTCCTAGTATGGTTAGGAAGCATTTCTTTATAGCCCATCATTTGAACTTGCACATTTTCTTCAACTAACTCTGGTAAAAATGATCCTAGAAATTCCTCAGGCAGCTTCATTAAAAAATCCACTTCCATTTTAGGTCTTTTCCAATTTTCAGTTGAAAATGCATATAAAGTCAAAGTTTTTATTCCAAGTTCATTGGCTAGCCTAGTAATTTTCCGAACGACTTTCATTCCTTCATGATGCCCCGCCACACGCGGAAGCGCTCTTTTCTTCGCCCATCTTCCATTGCCATCCATAATAATTGCTACATGGGAAGGAACTTGGAGCTCTTGAATTCTCAAGATTCTCTCTCGGAGTTCGTTAGAACTATTCTGATTCCTCCATAGTTTCATTTTATTTAACATAAGATTGCTCCTTTAAGATAGGTTTGCTTACCTCCGAAAAGAAAACTTGCCGATTAAAAAATTTGAAAAGGACAAGACAGAGTTCATTTTTCCGCATGATATTATCATACCAAAAATAAAGAAAGTTATCTCTATAAAAGGGTATGTATTGATGAGTAAAATAAGAATATGCTTATATGTAAATGTTTTTGTTATTAATCAAAAATATAAAGATTGAAAAAACCCCCTAGTGATAGAGGGTAATTATTTTATCGTTTATGATATCCTAGAAAAATTTTAGCGCTAGATTACACTTCTAGTACTTCTTTTTCCTTATCTTTTGTAATTGTATCAATTTTAGCAATTTGCTCATCTGTCAATTTCTGAATGTCATCAGAATAGCCGCGTAAATCGTCTTCCGTGATCTCACCATTTTTCTCAAGCTTCTTTAAATCATCGTTTGCATCACGGCGAACATTTCGAATTGCAATTTTTGCTTCTTCTGATTCCTTTTTAACTTGTTTTACAAGTTCTTTACGGCGTTCTTCTGTAAGTTGAGGAATGGAAAGTCTAATAATATTTCCATCGTTTGATGGGGTTAAGCCGATATCAGATTTAAGAATGGCTTTTTCAATATCACTTAGAATTGATTTATCATAAGGCTGAATCACTAGTAAACGTGCTTCAGGAACAGAAACTCCTGCTAATTGGTTAATTGGTGTAGGAGCCCCGTAATAATCTACAGTAATGCGATCGAGTAATGATGCATTTGCTCTCCCAGCACGAATTGATGCAAGTTCACGTGTATATGCTTGGATCGCTTTTGTCATTTTTTCATTTGCATTGGTTAAAACTTGTTTTGGCATTATTTTTTCCCCCTGACAATTGTTCCGATATTTTCGCCCATAACTGCACGATTAATATTTCCTGGCTCCATAATAGAAAATACAATTAAAGGAATATCATTATCCATACATAAAGAAGAGGCTGTCGAATCCATTACAGCTAGGCCTTCTTTTAATACGTCTAAATAAGAAAGCTCTTCGTATTTCTTTGCATTTTTATCAATTTGCGGATCAGCAGAGTACACACCATCGACATTATTCTTCGCCATTAATATAACTTCTGCTTCAATTTCCGCTGCACGTAATGCCGCAGTCGTATCTGTTGAGAAATATGGGTTACCTGTTCCAGCAGCAAAAATAACAACACGCTGTTTTTCTAAGTGGCGTATAGCTTTTCTGCGAATATACGGCTCTGCCACTTGTCTCATTTCGATTGAGGTTTGAACCCTTGTCTCTATACCAAGCTGCTCAAGGCTGTCCTGCAATGCCAATGAGTTCATTACGGTTGCAAGCATACCCATATAATCGGCATTTGCTCTGTCCATCCCCATTTCTTCCCCAATTTTACCACGCCAAATATTGCCTCCGCCGACAACAACAGCTACCTCTACTCCTAATTCTGCTAAATCTTTAACTTGAGCAGCAACTGATTTAATGACGGCAGGATTAATTCCAAAGCCTTGTTCACCTGCTAAAGCTTCTCCACTTAATTTTAAGACGACGCGTTTATATTTTGGGTTATTCATAAGGACCTCCAATATGTAAAAATGAAAAGCATAAGCGCCATAAGAACCATCAAAGAGCAGTTTGTTCCTGCGATGATTACTCTAAGGCGCTAAAGCTAAACAAACTTTGAAAAATAGGGAACACAATGTGTTCCCTGATCAAAAACTATTCAATGATAGTTTATTATTTCTTCACTTGACTCATAACTTCTTCTGCGAAATTATCTTCGCGCTTCTCAAGGCCTTCTCCAACTTCGTAACGTACGAATTCACGGATCTTTCCACCTTTAGATTCTACAAATTTGCCAACTTTTTGATCAGGATTTTTTACGAACGCTTGATCATTTACACAAACTTCTTCAAAATACTTACTTAAACGGCCTTCAACCATTTTTGCAACGATATTTTCTGGTTTACCTTCGTTAAGCGCTTGTTGTGTTAAAACTTGACGCTCACGTTCTACTTCATCAGCAGATACTTCGTCACGTGAAACGTATTTTGGATTTAGAGCAGCAATATGCATTGAAACATCTTTTGCAGCTTCTTCATCAGTAGTTCCTTCAAGAACTGAAAGAACACCAATACGGCCACCCATATGCAAGTATGCACCGAATGCATCGCTATCCGTTTTTGTTTTCACTTCAAAACGGCGAAGAGTGATTTTTTCTCCAATTTTTGCAATTGCAGAGTTAATATGCGTTTCAACAGTTGCACCATTATCCATAGTTTGTCCAATAGCTTCTTCTACTGAAGCAGGCTTTTTAGCAATTAAATGATCTGCTAATTCTTTAACAAGAACTTGGAATCCTTCGTTTTTTGCAACGAAATCTGTTTCAGAGTTTACTTCTAGGATAACAGCTTCATTTCCTTCAACCTTAATAGTTGTAAGACCTTCAGCTGCAATACGGTCACCTTTTTTAGCCGCTTTTGCAATCCCTTTTTCACGAAGGAAGTCAATTGCTTGATCCATATCACCATTTGTTTCTTGAAGTGCTTTTTTGCAGTCCATCATACCTGCGCCTGTTTTTTCACGTAGTTCTTTAACCATTTGTGCAGTAATAGCCATTATGAAAATCCTCCTTAATAAGGTATGTATTTATATTTTTACCTATATTTCTACTTACAAACAGCTCTAGGCCATTTCTTTAAAAAAAGGTGATAAAGGGTGCGCCCTCTAATCACCTTTTTAAATTTCGCCTTAATTAGGCAGTTGTAACCTCTTCACCTTGTTTTGCTTCAAGGATTGCGTCAGCCATTTTTGCAGTTAATAGTTTAACAGCGCGAATAGCATCATCATTTGCTGGAATTACAACATCAATTTCATCCGGATCACAGTTTGTATCAACGATACCAACGATTGGAATGTTTAATTTATGTGCTTCTGCTACAGCAATGCGCTCTTTACGAGGGTCAATGATAAATAGAGCATCTGGAAGAGTCTTCATATCTTTGATTCCGCCTAAGAATTTTTCTAAGCGCTCTTGCTCTTTTTTCAATTGAACTACTTCTTTCTTAGGAAGCACTTCAAAAGTTCCATCTTCAGACATTCTTTCGATATCTTTTAAACGTGTAATACGTTTTTGAATTGTTTCGAAGTTAGTTAAAGTACCACCTAACCAGCGTTGGTTAACATAGTACATTCCAGAGCGAATTGCTTCTTCTTTTACAGAATCTTGAGCTTGTTTTTTTGTACCAACGAAAAGGATTGTACCGCCGTTACCAGCAAGCTCTTTAACGAATTTATAAGCTTCTTCTACCTTCTTAACTGTTTTTTGAAGGTCGATGATGTAGATACCGTTACGCTCAGTGAAAATATATTTTTTCATCTTAGGGTTCCAACGGCGTGTTTGGTGTCCAAAGTGTACACCAGCTTCAAGCAATTGTTTCATTGAAATAACTGACATTGATTTTTCCTCCTAATGGTTTGATTTCCTCCGCTTATTTCATTTTCAATCGGGAACTGATCATTTCAGCACCATCCGACCAAATCAATAAGCGTGTGTTTTAACACCATTGGTTAATATAGCATAAAGAAGTTGATGTTTCAAGCTAATCCTTGCTTTTTTGATTAAATTTCAGCAAAAGCTCAATTTCTGTTTTCCCTTTATTCAGTTTTTGAGCGATTCCTGTCTCATTTAATCCTTGCTTTTTTAAAAAAAGAACTTCATTTAGAAGAGAATATTCCGTGGAATTCTCCTTTTCAAGCTTAGGCATTTCAATTTCATCTAACGGGTGGAGATGATCCATTTCCGAATGTAAGACAGAAGTGTCAGCACTCTGTTTATATGCTTTTACCGCTTTATTTACATTTGCCTTCCCCACGCGGTTTTGAAGCGGAAAATCGTTTTCGTTAGAATCATTCCTTTTCTGTTCATTAATTTCCATCTTTATTGGCTTTTGCTTGGGAATATCAGTGTTTTTAACTTTATTCATTCGGTTAATAAAGTCTTCATTTTCTTCCTTCATTTGAATGAGATATGAGGAAATCATATCTTCCATTTCCTGTAACATCTTTTCTTGCTTCTTCTCAGCCTGTAGAAAGCGATTTTGCCGCAGAAATAATATAATAATAGAAAAAAGGGCAAGAATATTTAAAAACAAACTCAATATTATAAAAAAAGTGGTCATAACATCCCTCTATCCACTGTAATCAATCACATTTCCTTTATAAGGATGCATCTCCTTATTGACATCGTTCCTTTTCTTCTTTTTTGGAGGATGATTTCCATCATAATTGGAAGATCGATCACTTCCATCTTCATTCGTAAACTTTACATTCGCTTTATGCTCATTTTTAATAACGGAATCCCGCTTCTTTTTTTCCTCTTTATAGGTACTTTCATTGGCAAAGTCTTGAATATTTTGTCCTCGTTGCTGCAATTGCTCCTGAATTTTGCCTACCTCCACAGTTCTTGGTAAGGCAACTTGCATTTCAATCGATTTCAAACTCATTAGCCCCTCACTCTTTTCTGTTTAGCTTATTAAAAAGTATCTATTAAATAGGTTTAGAGATGATTTCTCCGTCTTGCAGAAAATAGCGAGCTTTTGATTGCTTATGCTGCAGCTTTAATGCATATTTGCCAAATTGGAATGAAGTATTTGGATAAATCGATTCATAAATATAGATGGACAATTGCTCAGCTTCTTTTTTCACTTCCTCAAGCTGCCACAGCTCTTCATTAATTAGAGAAAGCTGCTTTTCAATATGTTGTTTTGTAGATCGTTGCTTTAATATAGTAATTCTTTGTTTAGGAGTTAGGCTACCTGACTTTTTGGCAACTTCGTTCAACTTCTTCTCAATATTAATTAATTTACTTATGTTATCAGTTAATTCCGCCTTTTCTATCTTTAACGCTTGCTCTTTTTCTACTAATGACAGATCTATAGTCATTTGCATGTCTGTTTTAGTAAACAATTGGTTACCGACTTCTTTAACATGAATCTCTTTATGAGCAATAAGAATACCGCCAATTATTATGGCTTTACTGCATTGAATGCTAGAGCCAGCTTGAACTCTGCTATGTAAGATAGAAGATTCAACGATGACATCCTGTTTAGCGTTTACAATAGCCTGATTTAAATAGGTTGCTTGTATATTACCTTCTGCTGTTAAAACCCCTTTATTCCCGCCAGACACTCCGCCAGAAATAATAATGTTTCCCCCTGCAATAATATTAGCTGCTTCCACTAAGCCAAAGATTCTAACATCTCCGCCAGCTCTTATTTTATACCCGTTTGGAACATTTCCATTAATAATGACATTTCCAATAAAATCAATATTGCCTGTTTTTAAATCCAAATCTCCGTTCACTTCAAATATTGGATTTACAGATATAAAGTGATTGGTAAGGCTTAATTGTCCCTCTAATGTTGAATAAAAACTTGTTCCACTCAATATCGTATTCTTACTCGGTTTTATTTTAAGAGGTTTGCCGTTTTTTGCAGGTATTTTGTTTCCAAGCACATCCATTCCGTCTGTACCAGGGGTGGACGGTACAATGGATGCGAGCAGTTGACCAGTTGAAACAGATGGAATTTGCAGGACATTTCGAAAATTAAATTTTTCGCGGCTTTCTTTCTTAGAACTCCGTATTTCATTAAGTAAATATGCATCCATTCCGTCTTTTGGTTGTATGCCTTCTGCAATAGTTGTAGGATAATTTATGGAGTTTGGATTTTCACAAATTTTTAATAAAATGTCATTTTTGATGCCAACGGAAACCTTTTCATTTGAAAGAAGCTGCAAAACATCCTGCATCTCAATGGAAAAGCTATTCTCAATTTTTGCTATCAGATCAAGCTTTGCGGTTAGACGATCCTTAGTTATGATAATACGAAAATGCTTTTCCATATTGCTTCCTCCTCTTATAGTACCTTTATTAATGCATTCCTTAACTTAAAAATAGCTTTTGAATGAATTTGTGATATTCTGGAAGTTGAAAGGCTCATAACTTGACCAATCTCTGTTAAGGTTAATTCATCTTTATAAAATAAGCTAATAACGAGCTGTTCTTTTTCATTTAATAATGAAATCATTTCTCCGAGCTCCCGGATCATTTCATCTTTTAGAATTTTGGCTTCCGGAATGTCGGCCTTATCATCTTTAATCATATGAGTATGGCCTTCATCCTCTTTGTCATTTAGCTTTTCATCTATTGATAGAATATTGGCGAAGAAATGTTCATTGCTAACAGATTGCACCTCTTCAACACTCATATTTAGTTCGGTGGCAATCTCTTCGATCGTTGCATTTCTCATTAACCGTTGCTCCAGCTTTTCCATCGTTGCTTCGATTTTCTTTGCCTTTTCTCTCGTATTACGCGGGAGCCAGTCTTCTTTTCTTAATCCGTCTAAAATAGCACCACGAATTCGAAATGAAGCATATGTATCAAACTTTAAATCCCGATTTGGATCGAATTTTTCCAAGGCATCATAAAGACCTAACATTCCAAGGCTACGTAAATCATCCCGTGAAACATTTTTGGGAAGATTTACGGAAATCCTTTGGACGTGGTAACTCACAAGCGGCAAATACTTTTTCACAAGAAAATCTCCAGCTTGACCATCTCGTGAGTTGACCCAACTTTGCCAATATCTATGCTCTTCTGTCGTTTGCATCGCCATGGTCATCCTCCTCAAATCAATTCTATAAACGATTAAAAATAACCTTTACTTGTCGAAAGCTCAGGCTGTAAATCAAGAAGGAAAAAACAGCCCTCTCATTTTAAGAGATTCTGATTATCGCAGATTAACGGGCAGTAAGACCCCCACTTCAATGATTCAAGCAAAAACAATGAAGAATGAGTGGGGATGGGGCCGACTAAAAATGCCACGTCCTGTGGCAACGTCGGCACTAGCACGTCCTGTGCGTCGAAAAACCCCCACTGATTGAAGTTTCACTTTATATTTCCTGAACTCCCTTATTCACTGTACGGATACTTAAAATACATGTACGTGGATCAAATTCTATCGTTCTTCCATTATTGCCACCGACATCTTCGGCAATGATGCTAATTTTAAAGGCAGATAAAGCTGATTTAACTGCCTCTACATTTCTTGGACCGATTCGCATAATGTCACTTCCTGAAGAAAATTGGAACATTTGTGCCCCGCCGGCAATTTTCGCTTTTAATGAATAAGCCTTTGCTCCATTCGCAATTAATTTGGCAACGAGATCTTTAATAGCTGTATCCGCATACTTTGCGATATTAATATTCCCAGCCTTCGCCAACGTCGAATCAGGAAGCATTATGTGAGCAAGCCCTGCAATTTCCCGCTGCTGATCATAAATAACAACACCTACACACGAACCGAGCCCTGACGTCCGTATCGTATGCGGGGCTTTTACTATATTTAAATCTGCAATTCCAACCTTTATCACTTCTTTACATTCAATCATATTGTGGAACTCCTAATGATTGAAAAATTGTTTGAAATGAATCTGGGTCAGGCAGCAGGAAAAAGTGACCCATAACCGCTTCCTTATTTTCGACTTCATCATTCAGTGCCGTATTTATGACAATGGCATAATCACTTACATGTGACAATTCAAGTAATCCATAGCTCATAATTGCGCCTGCCATATCAATACTTAGTGCAGGAACAGAAGGATATAATGATAAATTCGTAAAATCTGAAAGAGAAGATAAATAAGATCCAGATAAAATATTTCCCAGCTCCTGATAAGCTGATAATGCGATTTCGTTATGTGGCAAGGTATCAAAACTAAAGCTGTCATCGCCTATCATTTCCCTAATGAATTGGGAGGCTTGCTGAATAGGAAGCACAAAAATCATGCTGCCAGGGGCGTCTCCTTCAATTCTAAGAAATACCCCAGCGACAACATGATCAGCCCCACCCATCATATTCATCATTTCATCAAATGAAACAATGCGGACGTCCGGAACTTGCATATCAATTTTTTTATTTAATAATTTTGACAGTGACGTAGCAGCATGGCCGGCCCCGATATTGCCGATTTCTTTCAATACATCGAGGTGCATGGATGAAATTTTTTCAATAAAGCTCATATATTACCCTTCAGTTCCTAGCATATTTATAGATTCTTCACAGTTTAAAATCTTCTCTAGGTCAACGAGTATTAATAAACGGCTTCCTACCTTTGCAACTCCATTAATAAACTCAACCTCCGACACTCCAACTACTTCCGGAGGCGGTTCAATTGAATGAACTGGAATATCTATAACATCATTCGCTAAATCCACTATGAAACCAACCTCTAAATCATTAAATCCAGCAATAATTACTCTTGTACTATCTGAATAGCTTATTTCCTCAAGTCCAAATCTGCTTCGCAAGTCAATAATTGGCGTAATGACCCCACGAAGATTTATGACCCCTTTAATAAATTTGGCAGTTCGAGGCACTCTTGTTATATGATCAACTTTTTCAATGGAACGGACTTGATTTACTGGGATGGCATACTCCTTGTCTATTAGCTGAAAAACAATTAATTTAATATTAGCAGCAACCGCTTCTGTCATACCAATCTCCTTCCTTCAATCTATTGAGTTTGTGAAAAATTCACTTAATTAATGAATTACAATCTACAATTAATGCAACCTGGCCATCACCGAGAATAGTTGCTCCAGAAATAGCAAAGACATTTGTTAAGTAGTTTCCTAGTGATTTCAAGACAACCTCCTGCTGCCCAATAAAGGAGTCGACAACAAGGCCAGCTACTTTATCCCCTTTTCTTACGAGAACTACTGAATAGAATTCATCCTTTTCTTCAATTACAGGGACTTCAAAAATTTCCTTCAAAAATAAAAGAGGGACAACTTTTCCTCTGAAATCAATGACTCTTTGATTATGAGCATTTAAAACTTCAGATTTCTTCACAATCGCTGTTTCAATGATTGAAGATAGAGGGATCGCAAACTTTTCATTTTGAATTTCAGTAAGCATGACTGAGATGATGGATAATGTTAGTGGTAGCTGGATTGAAAAAACTGAACCTTTTCCAAATGTTGAATCAATTGAGATGGTCCCGCCTAACGATTCAATCGTACTTTTTACAACATCAAGACCAACTCCGCGTCCGGATACATCAGAAATTTTGTCAGCTGTTGAGAAACCAGATGCCAGTATTAACTCATAAACTTGTTTATCACTCATTGTGGAAGCAGCTTGTGGAGAAACAATTCCATTTTTAATTGCTTTTGCAAGAACTTTCTCACGATTTATACCCGCGCCATCATCTTCTAATTCAATAAAGACATGGTTGCCGCTATGATAAGCTTTTAAAATGACTGTGCCTTCTTCATTCTTCCCATTTGCTTTTCTAACTTCAGGCGTTTCCACACCATGATCTAGAGCATTTCTAATTAAGTGAACGAGAGGATCGCCAATTTCATCAATAACCGTTCGATCTAATTCTGTTTCCGCGCCGATAATTTCAAGATTAATTTTTTTATCTAAGTCCCTTGCTAGTTGACGAACCATACGTGGGAAGCGATTAAACACTGTCTCAACAGGCACCATCCGCATATTTAAAATAATATTTTGTAAATCACCTGAAATTCTAGTCATCCGTTCGACTGTTTCATGAAGCTCTTGATTATTTAAGTCTCGGGAAATTTGCTCAAGTCTCCCACGGTCAATAACCAATTCTTCAAATAAATTCATTAAAATATCAAGTCTTTCAATATTTACCCGAATCGTCTTGCTGCTCGTATTTTTAGAGGATGAAGATGATGAACTTTCTTTCTTTTCTTCTTGCTTTGCAGTATTACTTTGTTTTTGTATATCTTTTTGAATACCTGCAGTTTCCTCATTATTACTATGTACCACTACATCTATTTCAGAATGACGAAGGAACTCTAGTGATAAAACATTTACAGTCACCTTCTCAATTTCGGAAACCCTCATTACTTTCTTATGTATATCTTCTTTAGTCTCTTTTGAAATGATCGTAACGGTAAATTCATTATCAAATTGTTCTTCCTCTAATTGCTCGACCGATGGATTAGCTTTAATTACTTCACCGATTTTTTCTAAAATTTCAAACACCATAAATACTCTTGCCGCCTTGAGTAAACAATCATCCCTTAAACTAACCGTAATTTCGAATGATTCAAATCCTTGCTCCTTAGATTGCTGCATGACTGTCATTTCAAATTCATCGTAAACATTTTTTACTGCTGGCGGCTCGTCAGTAACTGTAACAGCTGTTTCGGATTTTGCAATTTGACTAATTTTTTCGCCTTTTTCTATTATTAGTAGCTTTTCAACGACATCAGATACGTCCCTTTTTCCATCCCCGCCAGCAGCAATCGATTGCACCATCGCCTCTAAATCATCAACTGCTAAGAAAACGACGTCAAGAATCTCTGGGTTGAACGTAATTTTATGATTACGAATGGCGTCAAGTACATTTTCCATTTGATGAGTTAGTTTTGCTAAATCTTCATAGCCCATCGTAGCCGACATTCCTTTGAGTGTATGAGCAGAGCGAAAAATTTCATTCACAATATTTATATCATCTGGGTTTTTCTCTAGCTCAAGCAGCTGTTCATTACATGCCTGTAAATGCTCTTTACTTTCTTCAATAAATACTTCTAAATACTGATTCATATCCATTAGCTTTCACCCCTCAATAATCAAATTCGCCTTGGCGTATTTGTGCCCAGATTTACCTGAGCTCGCTCGATAAATTCCCCTGAAAAATCAAAAGGCTCGCCAGAGGCTTAACTTTATTCAGCCTTTCGCTTACTCTACTAGATTGAGATGCCCGATTACTTCCTTTCGCGCCATGTAGGGTGACACCGCTGAATAAAGTTAAAGGAATTTCAAAATAGTATTTGCAATTTTATCAACAGTTTGTATTTCGTCTACTAAATTTGTTGCTATAGCCGCTTTAGGCATCCCGAAAACAATTGATGTTTCTTCTGATTCAGCAATGGCAGCAGTCTTTCCAGTATTTTTTAATGCAATAAGGCCTTTCTTCCCATCTGAACCCATACCCGTCATAATAACTGCTACCTTTTTGTATTCCGTTATCTCACTAAGAGATTCAAAGAGGACATCAACAGAAGGCCGATGTCCATATATCGCCTCTGTTTGATCTAATTGGATCATAAGATTGCTGCCAGATTCCTTTACTTTTAAATGAAATCCGCCTGGAGCAATATAGGCAGTTCCTTTTTGAACAATTTCTCCGCAAGTGGCTTCCTTAACCGAAATATGACAAACAGAATTTAAACGATTAGCAAGCGATTTTGTAAAGCCAGCTGGCATATGCTGAACGATTAAAATTCCAGCGTCAATATTTTCTGGCAATGTTGTTAGGACCTTTTGTAATGCTCTTGGTCCTCCTGTGGAAGTCCCTATGCAAATTATTTTCTTCTTATTATTTTCCTTTTTCGGCGAAACTAGATTTATAGTTTCAATCGGTTCTATTTTACTATATCTTTCTTCCTGTTTAATAGGTGTATTTCTATTTGTTTCTAAATTTATCAAATGTTTCTTACTTACTTTACTTGCCGAAATTACTTTTTCGACTAATTCTTCTTTAATTTTATGTAAATCAAGTGAAATTGCACCTGATGGCTTGGCAATAAAATCAAAGGCTCCATATTGAATGGCTGTTAACGTATTTTCAGCACCCGAACCCGTCGTACTAGAAAGCATTATCACCGGGACTGGATGCTCATGCATGATTTGCTTCAAAGCATCCAACCCATTTAATATAGGCATTTCAATATCCATCGTTACAACATCTGGATTTAATTCCTTTACTTTCTTTAATCCGTCCTCGCCATTCCGCGCTGTTGCAACAACAGTAATTTCGGGATTTTCAGATAGAAAGTCAGAAATAAGCTTTCTCATAAAGGCCGAATCATCCACCACAAGCACATTAATTTTCCTCATGGTGTTCCCCCTTCCTTTCAAATAAAAATCGCTTAAGATTCGAAATAAATGGAAAACCATTTGCTGCCTTTTTCTCATTAAAATGCTTGTTTCTATATCGCTCGACCTGTGTGAGAATTGATTTTGATGCTTGAGATCTTTCATTATATAAAATAAATGGGATTTGCCTTCTAACAGCCTGTTGGATGGATCGGTCATCTGGTATCATCCCAAGATAAAACGATTCCCTGCCAAGAAAGCTCTGCAAAACCTTCGATATTCGTTTGAATGTTTGCTGCCCATCTTTTTCATCTTGCACACGATTAATGACAAGATAGAATGGGATAGACGAGTCTACTAAATGAATATGTTTCAATGTCGAATAAGCATCTGTAATTGCAGTAGGTTCTGGGGTCGTAATGCAAACAATTTCTTGAACAGACAGAATAAATTTAATAGATTCATTCGTTATCCCTGCCCCCATATCGAAAATCACATAGTCATATTCAATAAATAAAGTTGAAAGATCCTCTGTAAATGCTTCAATTATTCGCTCATCTAGATGAACTAAATCGGAAAGCCCGGACCCACCTGCAATATAGCGAAGCCCTTCCGGACCATTCATGATGATATCTTTTAATGAAACATTTCTATCAAAATAATCAACGATTGAATACTCGGATGATTTCCCCATTAAAATATCAAGATTACCCATCCCTAAATCCATGTCAAAGAGAAGAACGGAAAAGCCTTTTTTAGACAAGGCAATCGAAAAATTCAAGGAAAAGTTCGATTTTCCAACTCCTCCTTTCCCACTAACAACTGCTAAAGTTCTTGGAGTCTTCCTTGATCCAGCTGTTCTTAATCGTTTTCGTAAAGCTTCTGCTTGGTCTTTCATTTCATTCGACTCCAATAATCATTTTGGCTATAAAATCTGGTTTGAATTCAATCATGTCGTCAGGAACATTTTGACCATTCGTCATATAGGCAGCACCTTTGTTGAATTTTATGATCAAATTATACATCGCTCCATAGCTGGACGTTTCATCCGCTTTCGTAAAAATAAATTTATCAATATTAATGATAGAAAACTGTTTATATATCTCTTCCATATCTCGCTGTTTCGATGTCAATGAAAGGACTAAAAAAGTTTCGATATCATGATCAAAATCAATAACATTTTTTAAATCCTCAACATATTGCTGATTTCTAAAATTTCTGCCGGCCGTATCGATTAAAACGAGATCATAATCGCGGAAGGTTTCAGCAGCTTTTTTAAAATCATCAATTGTATAGCACACTTCCATTGGGACATTTAATATTTTTGCATACGTTTTTAGTTGTTCGATAGCGGCAATTCTATACGTATCTGTTGTTATAAAAGCAAGCTTCTTTTTATGATTGATCACACATTCAGCTGCTATTTTTGCAAGAGTTGTCGTTTTTCCGACCCCTGTTGGACCAACAACATTTATATATTTCTTCTTAAAGGATATCCCTCCAAAAGGAATAGTAGATATGTGGTCTTTCATTGCTTTTATTAACCATGAATGCACTTCATCAATTGAGGCATTTGCCCCACTCACATACCACTTTTCTAAAAGAGAGGTTAATAATGAACTTTGAATTGCTTCTTCGATTTCATGATTCATTAATAATTGCTGCATAAGCTTTAATTGATCAGGATAATGAGGACCTTGTCCCGAGTTGGTATTGGACATTGTAAGCAGCTTTTCTTTTAGATCTTTTAATTCGGCCTTCAATTTATCGTTTTGACTTTGCTTCTCATATGTCGTATGATCGATAACCAATTTTTCTCGGTGATCAATTCGGTTTACTTCATGTATTGGAAGCTTTTGTTTCGTCATTGGTTTTTGTAGGATGGCTGCCCCGTGATCCACCGCTGCGATGACTTCAATATTTCGTTTTTTAAAAAGGCCAAGAAATCCACCTGATTGGACTTCTCGCGAATTTAATATAACGGCATCACTTCCAAGCTCTACACGTATTTGTTTCATTGCTTCAGCCATGGAAGAGGCAGTATATTTTTTTACCTTCAATCTAAATTCACCACCCCAACACTCTGTACTTCAACGTTTGCTTCAAGCTCATTATATGAAAGAATCGGTATTTGCGGAAAATACCTCTCAGTTAATTGACGGACATACATTCTAACTGCTGGGGAACATAAAACGATTGGCGTTTGTTCGATTAACGATAATTGCTCCACCTGTGAGGCGATAGATTCCAATATATTTTGTGAATCTGTTGGATCAATTGATAAATAATTGCCATGTTCTGTTTGCTGGATCCCGTCAGCAATTAATTTCTCCACTTTCCCAGAAAGTGTGACAACTTTTAACGAATCATTCGCTTGTGAAAATTGATTGGTAATTTGCCGCGCTAACGATTGACGGACATATTCCGTCAGTAAATCTGTGTCACTTGTCACCTTGCCGAAATCTGCTAATGTTTCAAAAATAATTGGTAGGTTTCGAATAGAAACATTTTCTTTTAATAGTTTTGCTAATACTTTTTGTACCTCACCGACTGAAAGCGGATTTGGCGTGACTTCTTCCACTAATATTGGATAACTTTCATTGAGATGGTCAATTAGCTGTTTCGTTTCTTGACGTCCTATTAGGTCATAGGCATTCGCTTTAATTACTTCTGTTATATGGGTAGAAACGACTGAGGGCGGATCAACAACTGTATAGCCAAATATTTCAGCTTGTTCCTTCATGTCCTCTGTGATCCATTTAGCTGGTAGCCCAAATGAAGGTTCAATCGTGTCAATGCCTTCAATTGAATCATCTTCTATACCAGGGCTCATAGCTAAATAGTGATCTAACAACAGCTCTCCTCTTGCCATTTCATTACCTTTTATTTTTAGTCTGTATTCATTAGGCTGAAGCTGAATATTATCTCTTATTCTTACAACCGGTATGACTAACCCTAGCTCAATCGCTAGCTGTCTGCGAATCATCACGATCCGGTCAAGAAGATCACCGCCTTGATTAGCATCGGCTAAAGGAATTAGACCATACCCAAATTCAAATTCAATCGGGTCAACATTCAATAAGCTCACGACATTTTCAGGGCTTTTCATCTCGCCTGCATCTAGTTCCTCATCGATTTCTTGAAGCTGCTCTTTTTCATTTTCAGGGGTACGGTTTATCATATATCCTCCCAAACAAAGTAGCGCAGCAATTGGAATCGTAAGTAAATCATTTATAGGGGTAAATAGCCCTAATAAAAATATAGTTGCCCCTGTTACATATAGCATTTTTGGAAAAGCAAATAATTGAGTTGTAATATCTTTTCCAAGATTCCCATCAGACGCTGCCCTTGTTACTACGATACCCGTTGCAGTTGAAATAAGAAGGGCGGGAATTTGGCTGACTAGACCATCCCCAACTGTTAAAAGTGAAAATTTTGAGGCAGAATCAGCTACCGACAATCCCAGCTGCATCACACCAATCACAATCCCAAAAATCAGGTTAATTAAGACAATAATGATTCCTGCAATTGCATCCCCTTTAACGAATTTACTTGCTCCATCCATTGAACCGTAAAAATCCGCTTCTCGACTCACCTTTTCACGACGTGTACGAGCTTCCTGCTCGGAAATCATTCCAGCATTTAAATCTGCATCAATACTCATCTGTTTCCCAGGCATCGCATCAAGGGTAAACCTCGCAGCTACCTCAGAAACACGTTCAGCTCCCTTTGTAATGACAATAAATTGAATAATAACCAATATTAAAAACACAACGAGTCCGACAACAATATTTCCACCGACAACGAAGGTACCAAAAGTATGTACTACTCCGCCCGCATCACCAGTTGAAAGGATCGAACGTGTTGTCGAAACATTTAATCCTAAACGGAATAATGTCAGTAATAACAATAACGATGGAAAAATCGAAAATTGAAGTGGCTCACTCATATTCATTGTCGTCAGTAAGACAATGAGAGCCAATGTAATATTAATTAAAATTAGTATACTTAGAAGCCACGATGGAAAAGGGATAATAAGCATCGCTACAATTAAAATGACAGCTATTAATACGGATAAATCTCTTCCTGACATATGTTTCTCTCCTAAACGAAAAGCGCAAGCGCCTTGATCACCCCCGACAAGCACAAGACGAGCCGCACGGAAAGGTGAACTTTCCATTCTGGGAGGATCGACTTGTGACCTCGAGGTCGACAAAAACGCGACGTCCTCCCAAAAGTTCCACTTTTGGTCGTGCGATGTGTCGCTGACGAAGCTTTCCTTGTCCTGTCGCATTGTCGACACTAGTACCTCCTGTACGTCGGGGGTAGGCGCTGGAGCTAGACATCTCTACTTGAAAAGAGCTAAATTTTCTTCTTTATTCTATAAACATGGGCTAGAATTTCGGCGACTGCTTTGAAAAACTCTTCTGGAATCGCATCGCCAATTTCTGCCTGACTATATAAAGCTCTCGCAAGAGGCCGGTTTTCAATCGTTATAATATCTTGTTCTTTCGCAATCAATTTTATCTTTTGTGCGACAAAATCGACCCCTTTGGCAACGACATATGGTGCGTCCAATTTTGTCTCATCATACTTTAAAGCAACGGCAAAATGAGTGGGGTTTGTAATGACAACATCTGCATTCGGAACTTCCTGCATCATTCTTCTCATCGCCATTTCCCGTTGTTTCTGTTTAATCTTTGATTTGATTAAAGGATCGCCTTCAATGTTTTTATGTTCATCTTTAATATCCTGTTTTGACATTCGAATGTTTTTTTCGAAATCATATTTTTGATATAAAAAATCTAATAACGATAAAAATAATAATGCCCCAGATGCAAACAATCCCATTTGTACAGTTAGGCTGCCTAACGTAACTAATGCAGTTCCAACCGACTTTTGCGATAAAACAAGAATCTCATCAATCCGGCTCCATAAGACCGCGAAAGTTACAATCCCGACAAAGCCAATTTTTAAAATCGATTTAAATAACTCAACGATCGCTCTCATCGAAAATATTCGCTTAAATCCTTTAATGGGATTTAATTTTTCCAATTTTGGCTGAATTACTTCTGTCGAAAATAAAAAGCCGACTTGCATATAATTTGCGGCTATTCCCGCGATCATTGCCACTAGCATGATGGGGCCTAAAAATAAGACAACTTCCTTTAAAATGGCTAAAAAAAGTGTTTGAACATTTGCTTCTGACAATTCCATTAGCATAAATTGATTAAAAGTATGGGTCATTATATTAAAAACAATATCTATTAAATATGGACCACCGAATAAAAGAAATAAAAAAACACTAATTAAGACGACTGCTGTATTAACATCCTGACTTTTGGCAACTTGTCCTTTTTTTCTAGAATCCTGTCTTTTTTTTGGGGTTGCTTTTTCCGTTTTTTCACCAGCGAACAATTGCAAATCCAATATAATTAATTGTTTCATACGTTAAGTTCCCCCAATAATCTCCATTAGACCACGCATCGCGCCTAACATTGTTTCGAATAATTGGGAAACGGCCATCAGCAAAATACTCATTACCGCAATAATGACAATGAAGCTCACTCCAATTTTTATTGGGAGTCCCACAACAAAAACATTTAACTGCGGAACTGTTCGGGCTATGATGCCTAAAGCTATATCCACTAAAAATAAACTTCCAACTACTGGGATTGCCATTTGAAAGGCGATAATAAACATAGAATTAAATACCTTTATTACATATTCCGCCATATTCTCACTCCCAAACGGAACCCACGCCTGTTCAAGAGGAATGAATTGATAGCTATAAAAAACGCCGTCTAATAAAAGATGATGACCATTTACCATTAATAAGAAAAATAAACTAATTGTATATAGATATTGTCCCATCAACGGGCTTTGTGCACCCGTTTGCGGATCAATGACGTTAGCAATCGCAAAACCCATCTGAAAATCGATAAACCCTCCAGCTATCTGAATAGCTGATAAGATTAAATACGCAATAAAGCCAATCATCAGACCAACGAGAGCTTCTTTCAATATTAATAAAAAATAGAGACTATCAACTTCCATTAATGGTGTATCGATTGTAAAGACCATAATCATGGCCATAAAAAATCCTAAGCCTATTTTTACCGGCGTTGGAATGGACCGATATGAA
Source organism: Cytobacillus depressus (assembly GCF_008923245.1). GTDB lineage: Bacteria > Bacillota > Bacilli > Bacillales > Cytobacillaceae > Cytobacillus > Cytobacillus depressus. Next base: position 526,623 of record NZ_WBOS01000002.1, on the reverse strand, counting down.
AAAAGGGGCATCATCAGAAAAAAAGACGTTACCCTTACGAATATTAGTAAAAAAGCTGGGAAAGCCGGTAAGAAATCTACCATAATATCATCCTACAAACCTAGTTAAATTCGAAAAAATTTCTCCTGCATATGAAAGCATGTGACTTAGCATCCAAGGCCCAAAGAAAACGAGGCCAGCTAAGACTGCAACGATTTTGGGAACAAACGCCAATGTTTGTTCCTGAATTTGTGTTGTTGCTTGAAATATACTAACGATTAAACCTACAACAAGTGCAAGGAGTAAAAGCGGTCCACATATTAATAAAACCGTTATTATTCCTTGCTTTGCTATCGTAATTACCAATTCTGGTGTCATATGTTAATTCACCTGCTTATAAGTGTGTGTTCAAAAAGGAGGACAAAAAGAGCCGAGAAGTTCAAGGAAGCGTAGCCTTCGAGCACCGGAACGCTAGCTGGTCGCTTCGGAGCATTCTCCTCGCACGAAGAAAAAGCGTTCTTCTTTTTCGAGGATATGCTTTTAATACGTGAGAAGCGGAGAAGCAAGCTGACGCCGAAATTCGACAGCTCATTGAATAATCTTCTCGAATAGACATCGCACGAAGAAAAAGTGCTTTTCTTTTTCGAGGAATTTTCCCCGGACTTTTTGAACATCCTCTAAAAGCTTTGTAAGAGAGATCTCACTACAAGGTACCAGCCATCAACAAGCACAAATAATAATATTTTAAAAGGTAATGAAATCATTACTGGGGGCAGCATCATCATCCCCATTGACATAAGGACACTTGCTACAACCATGTCAATGACAAGAAAAGGTATAAATATCATGAATCCAATTTGGAAAGCTGTTTTTATTTCACTTATCGCAAATGCTGGAACGAGTGCAGTTAAAGGGATAGCCTCAATCGATTGCGGTGGTTCAGCTTTTGCATAATCTAGGAATAATGCTAAATCCTTTTGTCTCGTATGTGCACTCATGAACTCTTTAAATGGGATAGCCGCTTTTTCGTATGCTTGTTCAAGATTGATTTCATCATTAAAAAGTGGCGTCAGTGCTTCCTCATTTACTTGCTGAAAGGTTGGTGCCATGATAAAAAATGAAAGAAATAAAGATAATCCGATTATGACTTGATTTGGAGGCATTTGCTGTGTTGCAAGCGCCGTTCTGACAAAGGAGAGAACAATTACAATTCTAGTAAAGCAGGTCATTAAGATGAGAATACTTGGCGCCAATGATAAAACGGTGAGCATTAAGATTAGCTTCACAGATGTTGAAACATTGGCAGGCGAACTGTTGTTAAAAAACTCCATAAATTCATTCATTGCTCGTCTGACCCTTTCTTCTCCATTTCTTTATATAATTGCTTTCTTCCTTTTGAAATGTCTTCTAATTGCTGTTTAAGTAAACTCTGAAATTGATTCCCTTTTCTCTCAGGGTGAACATTCTTTCTTCTTTGAAGCACCTTTGTCATAATATCGCTTGGATCTACAAGTTGCTCTATTTTGTCGTTATATTCTGAAATAAGGTGATTATACTCCTCCGGGTCTTCAATTTCTTTCAATAGCTGAATATTCTCACCGACGCCTACAACTAATATTCGATTCCCAACTTTTATTAATTGAACGGAACGATTTGTTCCTAGTGCAGTACCACCTAAGTTCTCAACAAGCTGAGAGCTTTTATACATTTTATTTTTTTTATTTATAAATTTTAGCAAGAAGTATAAAAGCGCTACGACAAAGATTGTTGCAAAAATCATTTTTATAAAATCCCATGCTGTCAAACCAACATTGACTGTTTCAGCTGATTTAGATTTTTTTGTTTCTTGTGTTTGGGGTAGCTGTTGTTGTTTGCATAACTCTGGATGTTCTATACAATCTTTCACACTATTAACTTGCTCTGCATAGGCTTGTCCTTTAAAGCCTAGCAGAGCAATGCAAATAATCACAAAAGAAAGAATTGTCCGCTTTACATATAGCAATTTATTGCACCTTCTAATGAGAATTTATTAGCCTAATGTTTTCCCAATCGCTTCTAGAACACGATCCGCTTGGAATGGTTTAACGATAAAGTCTTTTGCTCCGGCCTGGATGGCATCAATAACCATCGCTTGTTGTCCCATGGCAGAGCACATAATAACTTTTGCATTTGGATTCATTTTTTTAATTTCTTTAAGAGCGGAAATCCCATCCATTTCAGGCATTGTAATATCCATCGTCACTAAATCTGGTTGTGTTTCTTTATATTTTTCAACCGCCTGGGCTCCGTCCGCTGCCTCCGCCACAACCTCGTAGCCATTTTTTGAAAGAATATCTTTAATCATCATTCGCATGAATGCAGCATCATCTACAATTAAAATTTTATGGGCCATTTTAATAACCTCCGTACTTTTATTTAAGTTTTTTAATGCGGTCACTTTGACTAATAATGTCTGTAACTCTTACTCCGAAGTTTTCGTCAATCACTACTACTTCGCCTTGCGCAATTAGGCGATTGTTTACAAGAATATCAACAGGCTCACCCGCGAGTTTATCCAGCTCAATAATAGACCCAGTTGATAGTTCAAGTATTTCTTTCACAGACCGTTTCGTACGCCCTAGCTCAACCGTAACTTGTAACGGAATATCTAGCAGCATATTTAAATTTTTTGATTCAGACTCCTGAAGTGAATATGGTTCAAAATTCGAAAATACTGCAGGTTGTACAGTCGGCTGTGCGCCGCCAGGCATTGTTGAGCCAAAATGCTGTGGTCCCTGATGACTCATATTTTGCGGTGGCGGATAATAAGCTTGTTGAGCTGTTTGGGCTAAAACCATTTCCCTTTCTGGATATGAGTGGGACATTTGATCATATTCCTGTGACATTGAATTTGCAGGTATAGGCTGTTTATCCGCCATTGCTGCAAAGTGATCTTGCCCGGCAGAGATAGTTTCTACTTTATTATTAATTTCTTCAGTTGTTTCGCTTGGATTTAACAATTCATTGACGAGACTTTTGGCAAACTGAAGCGGCAAAAGCTGCATAATATTTGAATCGATTAATTCACCAATTTTTAAGCGGAAGGAAATTTTCACGAGAATATCCTCACCTGGAATTCGATCAGTTCCTTCACCTTGTGAAACATTTAAGATATCAATCGTTGGTGGAGAGATATCGACTCTTTTACTAAAAATAGTGGACATAGATGTTGCCGCTGATCCCATCATTTGATTCATTGCTTCCTGGACAGCACTTAACTGAATTTCTCCCATTAGGTCAGCAGGATTTTCTCCATCTCCTCCAAGCATAAGATCAGCAATAATGGCAGCATCTGATTGTTTAATTACAAGTAAATTGCTTCCTGAAAATCCTTCTGTATAACTAACTTGAATCGCAACATATGGATGCGGGAATTCCTCCTGCAGTCTTTTTTGCTGGATTATTAAAACAGATGGTGTAGTAATTTCTACCTTTTGATTAAGTAAGGTAGACAATGCCGTTGCAGAGCTTCCAAATGAAATGTTTCCGACCTCTCCTAAAGCATCCTGCTCCATTAAAGATAAGTAATCTTCAACGTTTAGATTATCATCTATTAATTCAAGATCATCATCGTCTCCCCCACGTAATAGAGCATCGATTTCATCTTGTGAAAGCATATCATCGCTCATCATCGTCATCTCCCCCTTTCACAGTGTCTAAAATTTGAATAGCAAGCTTTTTGTTTACTTTGCCTGGCTGTCCGATAAATTTTGGTATGTCACCAACCTTGATTAGCAGAGGCTGCTCAATCAGCCTATTTAGTTCAATGACATCGCCAATATCTAGCATAAGAAAATCTTGAATGCTAATTTCGGACGTACCAAGTTCCCCTATTATCGGAACTTCTGCTTGCTGAATATGCTTTTCTAATCTTTCTAATTCCTCTGGAACTCTTTCTTTTTTTTCCGTTTGCATCCAATAATGGACTGATAACTTTGGAATGATTGGCTCTAGAACGACATGTGGAATACAAATATTCATCATGCCGCTCGTTTCTCCAATTGTTGTATTTAATGAGATCACAACAACTGTTTCATTCGGCGAAACCATTTGCAAAAATTGCGGATTTACTTCAAAATCCATTAACTCTGGATCAATTTCTTCAATCGTACTCCATGCTTCCATATAATTTTCGAATGCACGTTCAAAAGTAGCTGACATGATCTTTGTTTCAATCTCTGTTAAATTATCAACTTTATTAATACTTGAGCCTTTCCCGCCCATCATCCGATCTAATAAGGCATATGCGATGTTCGGGTTAACTTCCATTAGGATTCTTCCATCCAATGGAGGCACCTCAAAAACATTTAAAATCGTCATTTTCGGGATTGATCGTATAAATTCTTCATAAGGAATTTGATCCGCTGATGCAACCGTTATTTGCACATAAGTTCTCAATTGAGCTGAAAAGAAGGTTGTCAGCAGCCGAGCAAAGTTCTCGTGTATTCTCGTTAAACTTCTAATTTGATCCTTTGAAAATCGAAGAGCCCTTTTAAAATCATAAACCTTTACCTTTTTCTCAGTCTGCTCTTTTTTCAGTTCGTCTGCATCCATTTCTCCAGTTGATAATGCAGAAAGAAGAGCATCTATTTCGCTCTGTGATAGAACTTCTGCCGACATGAAATCTCACCTCCGTTTATTGACTATTTATTTTAATATTGAATTCTATTGGAGGAGATTTTCAGTAATATATACTTTTTCTATCTTGCCTTTATGTAAAATCTGATTTATTTTCGCTTTTAAATCCTCTTTTAATTGGCTTTGGCCGTCTTTTCCTTGAATATCTTCAGCTTTCATTTCGGATAATTCTTGGATAATAATATCTTTCACTTGAAAATCTCTTTTTTCTAATTCCTCTTTTGTTTTTTTGCTATCCGTTTGGATTTTAAATGAAATACGAATAAAATCATTGCTTGCTAAATTAGTAGTAATTTGTGGAACATCCAATGATGCCTTTAAAACTTCATCAATTGTTGGCTCTTTTGTTCCCGATTGATCATTCAGCTGTTTGACGATAATAACGGCAACAGCACCAACAAGGGTGATGGCAACAAGCAAAATTAACATAATCATGATTAGCTTATTATTCTTCATTCTCTCTTTCTCCCATTTGCTGTTGCCCGAGAAGGCTGACAGATTGATAGAATTCCTTTACGAGCTTACAAACAAAATCCTCTGTTTCCTTCACAACATATTTCCGCCCATTTGTTAAGGAGATTGTCGTATCCGGAAATGATTCTACTGTTTCGATAAACACTGCATTTAGTGTAAAAGGCTTGCCATTTAGCCGAGTTACCTTAATCAAGTTATTTTCAGGGCCTTAAGTTTAATCGTTTAAGGCCCTGTCCCTCCCTTGCCTATCGTTTTAGGTTAACTAATTCTTGTAAAATTTCGTCTGATGTTGTGATAATTCTTGTGTTTGCTTGGAAACCGCGTTGGGCGGTGATCATTTCTGTGAACTCTTCGGAAAGGTCGACGTTGGACATTTCAAGAGTACCTGGTGCGATTGTCCCTCTTCCGTCTCCGGGAACATTAATACTTGGAGTTCCCGAATTTATTGTTGCTTGGAATAAATTATTACCAGCTTTCAATAATCCTGAAGTATTACTAAACTTCGCCAACGCTATAATACCTTGACTTCTAATCAAACCATTTGAATAAACACCATTTACTTCGCCTGTAGGACCAATACTAAAGCTTTCTAATTTCCCTAATAAATTTCCATTAGGACTTGCTTGGGCTGTAATAGAATCGCCCTCTTGTTTCAAATTCTCCACATTTATATTGACAGTCCCTGTTGGAAGTCCAAGCGTTGTCAAATCAAGAGGATTGCTTGTATATGGTGGTGTATTACCTGCAGTATAAGTTAATGGAATAACTTGTGCTCCTACAGGCGGGTTTGCCATTTGGTTTGAAAAATGAATTTCCCAAGCCCCACTGTTCTCAACATATTGGTAATCTAATGTATGTTCAACACCACTAGAATCTACAACCTTCATTTGCTGCACATCACTTGTTGCACCAGCTAAAACATCTACCGGATTAGGCAGACTACCTTCCAACTTTATTTCATCTGTTGCCAATGGAGGTAGGGTTGCATTCACATTTACCTTAATATCTTCAAGTAAACCTTTATTATAAGACTGTACTTTTAGACCATCTGCATTTACAAGAGTTCCATTATCATCTAAATAAAAATTTCCAGCTCTTGTATAAAATGTTTGTTGACCATCTTTAACAACAAAGTAACCATCTCCATCAATTCCTAAATCAAGAGTACGATTAGTTGTTTGTAAACTAGACCCTGTATGAATGGTATCAATAGTTGCTAATGTAGACCCGAGACCGACCTGCATTGGGTTTGTTCCTCCACGATTTTCAGTCGCAGCACTAGCACCTGCTACCATTTGGTTCATCGTGTCTTTAAACGTCACACGCCCCTTCTTAAACCCCGCTGTATTTACGTTAGCGATATTATTGCCGATAACATCAAGCTTCGTCTGAAAGTTTTTCATTCCACTAATTCCTGAATACATTGAACGTAGCATTTAAAAATTGCTCCTTTCGTATGTAGCTGCTTCATTCATTCCGCAGCGTAGGCTTCCTTACGAAGGTCCAGCCTTATTATTGATCTAGTAAAATCGTGCCATTAATATTCGTAAAGATTTGTGTTCGGGCTTCCTCTCGATCCATGGCTGTGATCACTGTATTGTTTTTTGCACTGACAATTAATGCAGCATTTTTAAGTAATACAAGTGATTCATTTACACCCTTTTGTCTGGCTTCGAGAACCTTATCTGCAATTTGCTTCCAATGAGCTTCATTAATATGTATACCTCTTTGCTGTATCCGCTCCTGCGCATGTTTACTCACAACTAATTTTCCATTTGGCTGCAATGCCGTTTGCAGATGCGTAGCAAATTTATGATTATTTTGTATCTGTTGTTTTAATGGTCTAACCTTAGGGTTTATGACGGCTTTTGATTGAAGCGGATGAAACATCATTTTATCCATTCAATCACCTTCTCATTATTCTATTTTTGTTATTTGTGATGCCGTAATTGTTGTCCGATCATCATCTAATTGATAAAGGACTTTTCCGTCCTTGAATGAAACAGACTTGACAATCGCCACTTTTTCCGTTTTGTCGGCTAGGTATGTAATTGACCGACCAATCATCATACTTGCTTGAACCATTGCATTTTCTTTAGAAGTTTCATTTATTTGCGAAATATTGCCCGGTTCTAGCTTCGTGCCGTCTTCTAAAATAAACAGCACATTATTATCCTTAAATTGAATAGATGCTACTTTTCCCGTACCTTCTTCAATTTTTGGAGCTTGTCCAAACTCCTTTGAATCAGATATTTTATGCCATGTAATTTCTCTGCCGACAAATTGATTGTAGGCGATTAATTGACTTTCCTCTTGGACCTTCACAAATTTCTCCATTGTTTTTCCCATATTTGTAATCTGCTCTAAAGTCGAGAAAGTGGCCATTTGTGCGATAAAGTCTTTATCCTGCATTGGGTTCATTGGATCCTGGTTTTGCAGCTGAACCATTAAGATTTTCAAGAAATCATCTTTTCCTAAAATATCCGATCCTGTTTTCCGTTGTTCTTTTTGATAGCTTGATAGCATTAAAGTTGAATCAATCGTATTTGTCATTTAATATCACACCTAAGCTTCTGTATTAAGAAGTGCTTCTTCGAACGAATGGGTAAAATCAGCAGAGTTTTTTTCTTGCTGTTCCTCCCTCTCCTGCTGCCTTTCCTGACCTTGATGCTGCTCACGATTTAAGTTGCGTTCCTGTTGGGCTAATGCTTGGGAAATCTCAATTCTTTCCACCTGTATGTTTTGTGTTTGGAATGCTTGTTTTAAACCGTTCAAGTGAGATTCCATCATTTCCTTGGCGTTTGATGTTGATGTCAGAATACGTGCAATAATGGTTGCATCCTTTTGTATTAATTCGACTCTTAATGATCCGAGATGCTCTGGATTTAACTTAATGAACAGCCTTTGCGTCCCACCACTTTTCATGAATTGACTTTTAGAGAGAATCGCTTCAAATTGCTCATAAAGTTGCTCAGCTGAAACAGCCCTGCCGGAACTAGATAATAAAGATAGCTGTTCAGGTTTGGTAAATTGCTGAAATTGGATAAATCCTTGATGATGAATAGGTTCTGTCTTATTTAACGATTTCGCAATATGTTCCCCTAACTTTTCAGTACCTGCTAATTGATTTCCCTTCAATTCGGCTGCAAGGTCGCGAAAAGTTTTCTTAGCGAATTCTCCTCGATCAAATGTACTCGAACCATCTAATGCCCTTTCAAGCTGTTCATTCATGTTTCTCATAAATTCTTTCAGCTTTAATTGATTTGGCAATGAGTCATGTTGTGCTGATAATAATTCAAAAAGCTTAATAGCTTTCATTGCATTTCTAAAATCTGCATTCGGTTCAATATTCATATATTGCTTTTGAACAGCAGTAATTGATTGAAATAAGGAAAGAACCATTTCTAATGAGATAGCATTTGGATCATCTTCGCTAACGTTTTCTGGTATATCATTTTGCTTACTCTTATCAAAGTTAAGATAAAATGTGTTGAGTAGCTGAAAAAGCTCTTCGTGGGATACATTTAATTGTCCAGCAATAAGATTAATCATGTCAGCATCACTTTTTGCGGACTCGTTTAAAAGCTCCATCCCATTATCTAAGTCGAAAATATTATTTATTTGCAAAAATTGCCGTAATTCATACAGCTCATTATTCGATAATTCTTTCGAAGCTTCACTTTTAACCATTACATTTTGAAGACTCGCTCCACTCCCCATGGAACCTGATATTAAGGAAGCAAATCCATTTGCACTTTTTTTATTCAGAGCGGAATTTCCAACTTTTGAAACAATCGAATTAATTACTCCTACCTGCATATTTTCACCCCCTTTCTATTCGGCTGCTTAAAAATAGGAGCCAATTTATTGACCCGCTTCATCACTTGTTGTTAACAGCTCCGTATATCGAGCTGCATCCTCTGGCGCCATTTTTTCCATGATTGCAGCTAGGGTGTCAGACTTAATGCTTGATAAAATTCTGAGCGCTTCTTCTTCACCCATTTGCGATAAAATTGGAGCAGCTTTTTTTGCCGAAATGGTTTCATAAGTTTTGATTATGTCCTTGAAGGCGCGTTTATTTTCTTCTTTCATTGCTGTTAATTCGATAATTTCCCCTTCTAGCCGTTCCATCTCTAATTGAATTTGCGTAATTTCCTCGTCTTTACTCTCTAATTGCGATTCAAGCTTCGTTATTTTCGCTTCTCTGTCTTTTATCTCCGCTTCTAAATCAATCATTTTTGATTCGAGAACTTCGATTGATTTCGGATTTTCTTCATTAGACATAGAAGAAACAAACGGAACTTTTTGCCCGTATTCCTTTGCCACTTCAAAAATATTCACCCCTAGAATGGTCATCACAATAAGAACTACTGTAATAGCAAATAACAGCGGAATAAGAATAATATATATGAAGCCTTGGAACCTAGAAGTTTTTTGCGCATCTTTTTCTTCTATTGCTTTGTCCACTTTACCACCTAATTTCCCCGATTCATAAAATGCTGGATCGAGATGTCATCCATTTGCCTGCCCTCAAGCAGCCTTACGTTTTCAGCATAATTTGACAAGTCTTTTTCTTTAATCTTTTCATATTTTTTAACTTCAACATTTTTCTCCAAAAACTTTTCCTGTTGAAAATTCATATGACTTCGAGCATTAATTACAATTTGCTGATAATGCTCAATTGTTTTTTCTAATTGATGAATGAAATGCTGATGATGTCTAATTTCTTGAACAGCTAGCCCATTTACTAGTCTTGAAGATTGATAAGCTTCTAAATCCTCTTTTTTTTTAAGGAGTTCATATAATTTTTCAGCAGCCGTTTCAAATCTTTTCACCGATTGGTTATAAATATTAAAGGCTTCATCCTTTTCTCGCTCTTTAATCGAGAGGATTTTTTCAAATTTGAATTGGTATTGCATGAAAATTAATCTCCTTTCCCGACAAGATTAAATAATTGGTCAATACTTTCCTGAAAGGAAACCTTTTCATGTGTTCCTTGTTTTAAGAAAGAAATAATACTCGGATAAAGCCTCACTGCTTCGTCAATTTCAGCAGAAGAGCCTCTTTTATAGGCACCAATATTAATTAAATCCTCAGCATTCATATATGTGCTCAATGCTTCCCTTAATTTTTCTGCAGCTCTAATATGTTCATGAGGAACAATATTGTTCATAACCCGGCTCACGCTTTTTAAAACATTTACTGCGGGATATTGACCTTTATTTGCAAGTGAACGGTCAAGAACAAAGTGGCCGTCTAAAATCCCGCGAACGGTATCTGCAATTGGCTCATTCATATCATCACCATCGACTAAAACGGTGTAAAAGGCGGTAATAGATCCTTTTTCGTTTGTGCCAGTTCTCTCAAGCAGCTTCGGCAAAATGGCGAAGACAGAAGGTGTATATCCTTTCGTTGTCGGCGGCTCACCGATCGCAAGCCCTACTTCCCTTTGTGCCATTGCTACCCTTGTGACCGAATCCATCATCAACATGACGTTTAAGCCTTTATCCCTGAAGTATTCGGCAATGGCTGTCGCTGTATACGCACCTTTAATTCTCATTAATGCCGGTTGATCTGATGTAGCTACGACAACAATTGAACGGCTCAAGCCTTCAGGACCTAGGTCCCGTTCAATAAATTCACGGACCTCTCTTCCACGCTCACCGATTAGTGCTATGACATTTAAATCTGCCTTTGTATTCCTTGCAACCATCCCTAGCAAAGTACTTTTTCCAACACCGCTTCCGGCAAATATGCCGACCCTCTGCCCATTGCCGACTGTCAATAAACTATCAATCATCCGAACTCCTACTTCGATTGAAGAAGAAATAGGAGGTCTTTGCATTGGATTCGGCGGGTCTTGCTCAGTAGGTACGGATGAAAGTCCTTTTGGCAAGGAGCTTCCATCAAGCGGAAGACCAGTAGAATCAATAACTGAACCAATTAATTGGGTACCTACTTTGATCTCTAATGGCCTAGCTGTTGCCTCCACTAGACTACCTGGTGAAATGTCATTCAATGCCGTATATGGCATTAAGATCACTTCTTCATTTTTGAAACCAACTACTTCTGCAGGAATTGTCCTTTTTCGCTTATGACCAACATGAATATAGCAAACATCACCAATTGAGCTTTCAGGCGGTCCCTGTGATTCGATCATCAACCCAACGACTCTTTTAACCCGGCCATATCGTTTAAATGAATCTATTTGATCAAGTTGTTTAATGACTTGGGGAAGAATCATTGCTGCTCACCTTCTAGTAATTCATTTAGCTTTTGTTTGACTTCGTCGAGCTGACTATCTACGCTTGCATCAATTCTTCCATTGACAGATTCGATTATGCAGCTTGATTCTGTCAATTCGTCATCTGGATAAATAAATAAATCTACTTCCTTTGGAAAAAGCGTCTTCAGTTCATATTTATTAGCAAGTAGAAAATCATAATGAAGAGGATGTATGTGCAGCTGGATTTCTTCATGTTCTCTCGCTTCTTTTAATGCTCGTTTGACAATGGATAAGAAATCTTCTTCATTATCTATAATCATTTTTCCGATAATTTTTTGTGCGACCTTCATGCCGATTTCCAAAATTTCTTTCTCTGAAGATTCTACATGCGTTCGATAATCTTTTTTTGCCGATTCGACAATCGCTTGAGCAGACTGGATGATCTCATGATATTCTAAGTAACCGTTCTGTCGCCCGTCTTCAAGCCCAGCATTATATCCCGCTTCTTTTGCGTGAAGTGTAATTTGTTCTTTTTCTGCTTCAAACGATTGCAGCTTTTCTTCTAATTGCTGACGCAGTAATTCAGCTTCTTGCCTAGCATTGTTTATTAAGGCATCAGCTTCCAATCTCGCATTTTCTATTATTTCTTCTGCCTGAACATCCAAATTAATGGCTGGGCTCTCAATTTCATCCTCTTCTGTAAACGGCTTAAAAACTTTGATTGAGATAATTTTTTTGTCACTTTGTAATTGACCATCTGAAAAGGTGAGCCCCTTAATTAATCTAGACAATGATATCATCTCCCCCGCCTCGAGCGACGACGATCTCTCCTGCCTCTTCTAAACGTCGAATGATAGCTACAATTCTTGATTGCGCTTCTTCTACATCACGAAGTCTGACTGGACCCATATATTCCATTTCATCTTTAAATGTTTCAACCATACGTTTTGACATATTCTTAAAGATGATCTCCTTAACTTCATCACTAGAAACCTTGAGTGAAAGCATAAGATCTTCATTTTCACAATCACGAATCACACGCTGAATCGCACGATTATCAAGAGTAACAATATCCTCGAACACAAACATTCTTTTCTTAATTTCTTCTGCAAGCTCTGGATCTTGTATTTCTAATGCATCCAAAATTGTTCTCTCTGTTGATCGGTCTACTCCATTTAAAACATCCACAACTGCTTCAATACCGCCAGTTTGTGTATAATCTTGGGTAACAGTTGCTGAAAGCTTTCTTTCCAGTATTTGTTCCACTTCATTAATAATTTCAGGAGCTGTACTGTCCATGACAGCAATCCTTTTCGCAATATCTGCCTGCATTTCTTGAGGGAGCTCAGATAAGATTTGTCCTGCTTGAGCTGCGTCCAAGTAAGATAAGATTAATGCAATCGTTTGCGGATGCTCATTTTGGATAAAATTCAATATTTGTGCCGGATCCGCTTTTCTGGCAAAATCAAATGGCCTTACTTGCAGAGAAGAAGTTAGTCTGTTAATGATAACGGCTGCTTGCTCATTCCCGAGCGCTTTTTCAAGTACAGTTTTTGCGTACCCTATCCCTCCTTGAGAGATATAATCCTGCGCTAAAGCAATATTATGAAACTCTTCTAGAACCTCTTCTTTAGCAAGTGAGTCTACTTTTTTAACTCCAGAAATTTCTAGTGTTAATTTTTCAATTTCTTCCTCACTTAAATGTTTATAAACAGAAGAAGCAACATCAGGTCCTAATGAGATAAGAAGTATGGCTGCCTTTTGTTTACCAGATAGCCCTTTTTGTTCTTTTTTTGCCACTCTCCATACCTCCTAATCTTCAGCAATCCAAGTACGTAATAGTTTTGCGAAATCCTCTGGTTTTTCTTTTGCCATTTTTTCAAGCTGTTTTTTACGCATCGTACTTTCCGTTTCCTGTGTTTCATTAACATCTGGAACATGAATGATTTCCTCAGCTTCCAGCATGAGTTCCTCTTCTTCCTTCTGCTTTCTTTTTGCTCTCATAAATAAGAAGATTAATAGAACTATAATTGCTAGGAGAACTCCGCCAACAATATAAGCCCAGAAAGGCAATACTTGTTTAACATCAGTTGCGAATTCTTCTTTTCCATCAAATGGCTGTACTGAAACAACGATTTTGTCGTTGATCGCTGCTTCTGTTAAATCAGCTCCTGCTTTTTTATCGATTGTTGTACGAACGATTGTAGCCAGGATTCTTGTAATATCATCCACTCTCTCCTGTGGAAGTGAATTCGGGTCGTCCTTTTGGGGCGGTTCAACCATTACCTGGATTCCTAGATCTCTTACTTTATATGGACTCTCAACGATTTCTTTGCGAATTTTATTAACTTCATTGTTAATCGTTTCTTCTATTTTCTCGTAATCGCCATTTGCACCGCTTCCTTCTAAGTAAGAGGAACCCGGTACATCTGCAGGGTCTTCAGCGGCGGCAAGACCACCAGCTTGATCGGCACTTCCAGTAAAAGTTTCTGTGATTTTTTGTGCGCTTATCGCAATCCCCTTCATATTTTCTTCATCAACTGGTTCTACACGATTTTCTTCCCTGTTCTCTTGAGTAAAATCAATATCAGCTGTTACTGATACAACAACTTTATCTCGCCCCATTAAAGTGCTAAGCATACCCTGAACTTGACGCTGAACATCTCGCTCAATTTGCTTTTTAATATCATGCTGTTCGGCGAAAATCGAGCCTGGTGTAGAATTTTGCTGATTTTTCAAGTCAAAGTACTCAAAAAATTGGTTCGTAATGACGATATTATCAGTAGGTAAATTAGGTATACTTTTTGAAACTAAATGATAAAGTGCCTGAATTTGCGACTGCTCAAATTGATAACCAGGCTTTGTATTAAGAACAATTGAAGCAGAGGCCTCTTCGGAAGGGTCCTTTACGAAGATTCCTTTATCAGGAATGTTTATCATTACCTTTGCGTCCTTTATCCCATCAATGCCTTTAATTAAATTAGCTAACTCTGTTTGCATTGCATCTAGCTTGATCATATTGAATTCATTTTCTGTTGTGCCTAAGCTAGCATTTTGGGAAAAATACGAATAATCCACATTACCTGATTTAGGCAACCCTTCAGCAGCAAGCTCAACTAATAATGTATCTACCATTTCTTCTGGTACTTTAATCGTCGTTCCACCATTAGCAATTTCAGATTTAATGCCTCTTCCATCTAAACTCTCTTTAATTGTCCCTGTTTCAGATGGTGAAAGATTGCTATATAGCGGCACTAAATTAGTTCTTCCTGATAAATAGGACAGGCTTGCAACAACGATAATAAATAACAGTACTGAACCAAAAAGCAAAACTCTCTGCTTCCTTGTTCGGGTTTGTAAAAATTCTTGTGTTTTTTCTTTATATTTAAGGAACACTTCTTTCATTCTTATCCCCCGGTTACTCTGTCTCTTTCTTTGGCAGCTAATAACCGCAAATCGGTAGTTTTTAGCTTTAATCCATATTTTTCACTACACTTGCATTCTCATCGTTTCTTGATATGCTTCAATCACTTTATTGCGAATTTCAAGTGTAGCCTGCAGGGTAATGCTTGCTTTTTGGGAGGCTATCATAACTTGATGCAAGTCAACATTTTCGCCTCTTACAAGCTTTTCTGTCATTATGTCTGATTGATTTTGAAGTTCATTAACATTTTCAATAGATTTTTTTAATACGGACGCAAAATTCTTTTGTGCTTCGTATGGTGTATATGTATGAGTCTTTTTTGTTTCCAGCGGTTTTAAAAATTGGTTAACAGCAGATAGTCCCATATTACTCATTACTTTAATAACTCCTTTATTTTCCGATTTCCAATGCTTTCATCATCATACTTTTTGTTGCATTAAAAACCGTCACATTCGCTTCATATGATCGAGTCGCACTTATGAGGTCTACCATTTCTTTTAGCGGATCAACATTTGGGAGTTCAACATAGCCATCTACGTTCGCATCAGGGTGCTCTGGATCATATACAAGTTTAAATGGTGTTTGATCTTCAACTATTCTCGTTACTATTACACCATTTCCGGCAGATGAAGTGTCCGATCGGTTCATTGCCTTGTTAAGAAAATTAGCAAATTGCCCTTCTTTCGGTTCAAGGACAACCGATTTACGACGATATGGCTGCCATTCACCATTTACTAATTTAGCTCTCGTTGATTCAACATTAGCCATATTTGACGAAATAACATCCATCCTAAGCCGCTGTGCTGTTAAAGCGGAAGCAGTGTTGTTCATACTATGAAATATTGTCATGCTTACTTCCCTCCTCGAATAACAGTTTGTAGGCTAGAAAACTTCCCGCTCACTCGCTCAATTAGGGCGTTGTAATAAATTTGATTACCTGCTAAATCTGTCATTTCTTTATCCATATCCACGCTATTCCCATTATGGTTATAGGATACATTTTTCCTAGTAACGATTCCCGCACTTATAGTTTGCCTTTCCTTAAAGTTATAGTGCCGATAATCCGTTCGATTAGCATGTATCGATTGTTCAACTGCCTCGTGCAAAGAGTCCTTAAAGCTAACATCCTTTGCTTTATAGCCGGGCGTTGCTTCATTCGCAATATTTTGCGAAATAACCTTTTGCTTAAGAGAAGAATAATTTAGACCATTTTCTAGCGTTGTTATTGTACTTGAAAATAACTTCATTAAAGGCACCCCATTAACACAAAGATCTAATTGGTATTCTTATGAGTATTTTGTAGAATTTTGAAGAAAAAGAACATTATATGTCGCTTACCTTTTATTGTAATGAAAATGAAATAATATGTCTATGATACTTAGGATACTTTTAACATGACCTTCTTCCCATTTTTAATTATAAAATGGAAAACTTTTCAGGAAAACACGAATTCATTATTAATAATTACAAATTTCCGAACTAAATTTAAATAACCGAGCAACTTATAGGTATAAAGACCTTGTCTTTTCGACATCTAAAATAATTTTTCATTTCATGAGATTTTAATATTTGTCATTAAAACATAACAAAACCCCCTTCTTTATCATAAGAAGGGGGTCAAAAAAGGAATTATTAAGATTTTAATTTTTCAAGCTCTACTAAAAACTTGTCATTTAGAACTTTAATATAAGTACCTTTCATACCTAATGATCTAGATTCGATTACGCCGGCACTTTCTAATTTTCTTAAAGCATTTACGATAACTGATCTTGTAATTCCCACACGATCTGCAATTTTTGAAGCTACTAATAATCCTTCAGTACCATTTAATTCTTCAAAAATATGTTCAATTGCTTCTAATTCACTGTATGAAAGTGAACTAATTGCCATTTGTACAACAGCTTTGCTGCGGGCTTCTTCTTCAATTTCCTCTGATTTTTCACGTAAAATTTCCATCCCAACAACAGTAGCTCCGTATTCAGCTAAAATAAGATCATCGTCATGGAATTGTCCATCAAGTCTTGCAAGAATTAATGTGCCAAGGCGCTCGCCTCCGCCGTTAATAGGAACAATTGTTGTTAATCCTGTTTTGAAAAGGTCTTTATTTTCCACTGGGAATGCAGAATATTCACTATCAACATCTAAATTAGGTGATGTTTCATGAACGTTAAACAGATTATTTGTATACTCTTCTGGGAATTGGCGATCAGCAAGCATTTGCTTCATTCGATCATTTTCAATTTGCTGGTTTACACCAAATCCTAATAATTTCCCACGACGGCTTACAACGAAAATATTAGCAGTAATAACTTCACTTAAAGTCTCTGCCATTTCTTTAAAGTTAACCGGTCTTCCTGCAGCTCTTTGCAGCATCGCATTAATTTTTCTTGTTCTTGATAATAAATCCATTAAATTTTCCTCCAATTTGCTTAAACAATAAAGCCTTATTCTTTTTTTATCATGAACATAATAGTCTTATTTGTCCATCTGTTCATAAAAGTTTTTACAAAACAATTACAATATAAACTGACTTAAATCTTTATTTCGGGATATTGCCCCTAATTTCTCCTCAACATATTGCGGAGTAATCGCAATTTTTTCCATCGTGATATCAGGAGCTTCAAACGATAGGTCTTCAAGCAGCTTTTCCATAATCGTATGAAGGCGGCGCGCTCCTATGTCATCAGTATTTTGATTCACCTCAAAAGCAAATTCAGCGATCCTACGAATAGCATCGTCAGAAAATTCAATTTGTATACCTTCAGTTTCCAATAATGCTTGATATTGTTTAATAAGTGCATTATCAGGCTCTACTAAGATATTAAAGAAATCCTCAACTGTCAACTTTGTAAGCTCCACACGGATTGGAAAGCGCCCTTGTAATTCAGGAATTAAATCTGAAGGTTTTGCCATATGAAAGGCTCCAGCCGCAATAAATAGGACATGATCCGTTTTGACAGTGCCATATTTAGTTACGACAGTCGATCCTTCGACGACAGGCAGGATATCCCGCTGCACACCCTCGCGTGATACATCCGCGGAGGATCCGCTATTATTGCGGCTTGCAATCTTATCTATCTCATCAATAAAGATAATCCCAGACTGCTCAGCGCGGAAAACAGCTTCCTGCGTTACTTCATCCATATCTATTAATTTTTGTGCCTCTTCATTTGTTAATACCTTTCTTGCTTCACTTACAGTTAGCTTTCTTTTTTTACGGCGTTTTGGCATTAATCCGCTTAGAGCATCCTGCATATTCATCCCCATCTGCTCCATGCCAGAACCTTGAAGCATATCGAACATGGATGGAGGCTGCTCCTCTAACTCAACTGTAATATATTCATTTTCAAGCTCTCCTAAAGCAAGTCTCTCTTTCATCACTTTTCGTTTTGCTTGAATATTCATATCTTCTGAAGCTGTCTGGTCTTGGTCTGATTGATCATTCCCGCCACCGAAAAGCATTTCAAGAGGATTTTTATAATTAACAGTCTTTTTATTCGAAGGTACTAAAAAGTCTGCGATAATACGGTTAGCATTTTCTTCGGCACGTTCCTTTACATTTGCCATTTTTTCTTCTTTTACTAACCTTACAGACGTTTCAACAAGATCTCTAACCATTGATTCAACATCTCTGCCGACATAGCCGACTTCAGTAAATTTCGTTGCCTCAACCTTTATAAAAGGTGCTCCAACTAATTTCGCAATGCGGCGCGCAATTTCCGTTTTCCCTACACCTGTTGGACCAATCATTAATATGTTTTTAGGACTGATTTCATCACGAAGCTTTTCATCGAGCTTGCCGCGGCGGTACCTATTTCTAAGAGCAACAGCTACTGCCTTTTTCGCTTCTTTTTGGCCAATAATAAATTGATCTAATCTCTCTACGATTTGACGGGGTGTTAAATTCGTTCCCTTTACCATCGATCAAAACCCCTTCCCTTAAAGTTCTTCCACAACTATATTGTGATTAGTGTAGACACATATTTCCGCTGCCATTTCAAGTGAGGCTTTAGCAATTTCCTTCGCAGAAAGATGATCACCAGCATAGCGTTTTAATGATCTTCCCGCAGCCAAAGCATAATGTCCACCTGAACCAATAGCCAAAATTCCATCATCTGGCTCTATTACTTCACCAGTTCCCGAAATAAGAAGCATACTTTCTGTATTCATGACAATTAGCATCGCTTCTAGTTTACGCAGAACTTTGTCACTTCTCCATTGCTTTGCAAGTTCCACGGCAGCACGCTGCAAATTCCCATTATACTCTTCAAGTTTTCCTTCAAACATTTCAAATAAAGTAAATGCATCAGCAACTGAGCCTGCAAAACCGGCAATCACTTTACCATTAAACAGCTTTCGAACTTTTCGTGCAGTGTGTTTCATCACGACTGCATTCCCAAAGGTAACCTGACCATCTCCAGCCATTGCACAATTTCCTTTATGCTGGACAGCAAAAATAGTTGTTGCGTGGAATTGAGACATATCTTCACTCCTCTAATAGCCGTTAATATATTAGTGAAACTTCATTCAGTAGGGGGCTTTTACCCCTTACTGAATGATAGTTGAACTTATCGGGCATTAACTGGCAGTTAGATTTCCCGCCAAGTGTCTTTGTTTTCCCTAACTCTTGAAGTGGAGTCTTACAGCCAGTTAATCTGCGATAAACTATGCCATAATCGATAACCTTATTGCATATTCTATGCTCTCGGATGATGGGCTAAATATGATTTTCTTAAATAATCATTTGTAACGTGTGTATATACTTGTGTCGATGATAAAAAGGCATGACCTAACAACTCTTGGACCGTCCTCATATCAGCACCATTTGCAAGCAAATGTGTGGCAAATGTATGCCTTAGCATATGCGGATGGATTTTGCCATTTAAAGATGATTGATCAATATGCTTATTGAGAATATACCTTATCCCTCTAGGTGTTAATGGTTTTCCGCGGGCATTCAAAAATAAATAATCATTAGGCGCTTCCTTTGTCAGTAAGCTATTTCGACCATTTTCTATGTAGAATGCAATCGCATCATGTGCATAACTTCCAAACGGAATATACCTTTGCTTATTTCCCTTCCCATGAACTAGGACGGTTGAAAGGTACATGTCAAGGTCCTTTAATCGAATTTGACAGCATTCACTTACACGCATCCCTGTAGCGTATAGGAGCTCTAATAATGCTTTATTTCTCTGCCCTAATATAGTTTCCGTTTCACACGCATTAAATAACTTCTCTAATTCTTCCTCATAAAAAAATTCCGGAAGCTTTTTTTCAAGCTTTGGAATGGAGGCAAGTGCAAAAGGATTTTCTTTAACCATTTTTTCTCTAACCAAAAATTTATAAAAACTTCGCAAAGAAGAAATTTTGCGTGCTACTGATTTTCTGGCAAATTGTCTTTCGTAAAGTTTCGTCAAATAAATACGGACATCCGAATAATTTACATCGTCTATTTTCCCAATCGCCTGTTCAGACATGAACATAAAGAATTCGTTAATATCATATTGATAATGCTCAATTGTATATTGTGAATAATTTTTTTCAATTTGTAAATATTCAACAAACATCTTTAACGAATTGTTCACATATGGATCCATTCAATTCACCTCACAAGGGCTTCTAAATAGTATCATATTTTAGAAGCCCTTGCAATTAAATTCCCTTATTTTTCACAAAGTTCTGAATTGTCTCTAATGCACGATTAGCATGTTCCTCATTCCGTTCTTTTTTGCCCTTTATTTTTACAGGCAAATCTGGAAGCAATCCAAAGTTGGCATTCATTGGCTGAAAGTTCTTTTCATTGGCGGCTGTTATATATCTTGCCATACTTCCGATGACTGTCTCATAAGGAAATTCAAGAAGTTCTTCTCCATTCACTAAGCGAGCGGCATTGATTCCGGCAATTAATCCGCTTGCAGCTGATTCAACATATCCTTCAACTCCGGTCATTTGTCCTGCAAAGAATAAATCATCGCGGTTGATGAATTGATATGATGACTTTAATACTTTTGGTGAATTAATGAATGTATTGCGGTGCATTACACCATAACGAACAATTTCTGCATTCTCTAAACCGGGAATTAATTGAATGACTTCTTTTTGCGGTCCCCATTTCAGATGTGTCTGAAAACCAACAATGTTGTAGAGTGTTCCAGCTGCATCATCTTGTCTAAGCTGAACAACCGCATACGGTCTTTTCCCCGTTTTCGGATCCTCTAAACCAACTGGCTTCATTGGTCCGAACAGCATTGTTTTCTTTCCTCTTGTGCCCATCACTTCAATTGGCATACAGCCTTCAAAGAAGATTTCTTTTTCGAATTCTTTTAGTGGAACGGTTTCTGCTGAAATTAAGGCTTCGTAAAATGTATTAAACTCTTCTTCCGTCATTGGACAGTTTAAGTAGGCCGCTTCCCCTTTATCATAACGTGACTTTAAATAAACTTTGTCCATATTAATCGAATCTTTCTCAATAATTGGCGCAGCAGCGTCGTAAAAATATAAATATTCTTCACCTGATAATTCTTTAAGCTTCGCAGAAAGGGATGCACTCGTTAATGGGCCAGTTGCAATGATTGTCGGTCCTTCAGGAATATCGGTTACCTCTCCATGTATTACAGTCACATTCGGATGATTCTTCACATTTTCTGTAACACGTGCCGCGAATTCATGTCGATCTACTGCTAAAGCTCCGCCTGCTGGAACAGCAGAAGCATCGGCAGATTCAATGATAATAGAATTTAATATTCTCATTTCTTCTTTTAAAACCCCGACAGCGTTTGTCAGTGTATTGGCACGCAAGGAATTACTGCAAACTAGTTCAGCGAATTGATCTGTATGATGGGCAGGTGTTTGTTTCACCGGGCGCATTTCATATAAATTGACCTTTATTCCTCTATTAGCAAGCTGCCAGGCAGCTTCGCTTCCGGCTAAACCAGCACCAATTACATTTACTGTTAATTCTTTCATTTCCAAACCTCCACGTCCTAAAAACATAGCTCTATTACTTTACACCTAATCGTTATCAATTTGCAATTATAGTATTCATAAAATCGTAAATTTAATAAAAATCTTTATTCCATTAGAAAAGAGTGAGCAGTTAGCTCACCCTTAACTTTGCTTTTCTTCCTTGTAGTCACACTCGATACATTGTACTTGGATACCTTTTTTCAGCTTCTTTTCGATGAGAAGGTTTTCACATTTCGGACAATTCCTCGGCAATGGCTTATCCCAAGAAATAAAGTCACATTCAGGAAAACGGTCACACCCGTAAAAAATCCGCCGTTTTTTACTTTTTCTTTCTATTATATTTCCTTCATTACACTTTGGACATTTTACACCAATCTCTTTAACAATCGGTTTCGTATTCCGGCAATCTGGGAAATTGCTGCAAGCCATAAACTTGCCAAACCGGCCCATTTTAAATACCATTTCATGGCCGCATAGTTCACAATCTTCGCCTGCGGGCTCATCCTTGATTTCTACTTCTTGCATTTCCTTTTCTGCCTTTTCAAGATGCTTTTCAAATTCACTGTAGAAATTGTCGATAATCTGTACCCAATTCACTTTTCCCTCTTCAATATAGTCGAGGTCTTTTTCCATCTTCGCAGTGAATTCTACGTCCAGAATATCTGGGAAGAACTCTAGTATCAACTCGAGTACAATTTCTCCAAGCTCAGTAGGTACGAACCTTTTATTATCTAACGCAACATAGCCGCGCTTTTGAATCGTATCCAATGTTGGCGCAAATGTAGATGGACGTCCAATTCCCCGTTCTTCAAGTGTTTTAACGAGGCGGGCTTCAGTGTATCTTGGAGGTGGCTGCGTGAAATGCTGTTTAGGTTCAATATCTTTTTTCAGCACCTCATCACCTTCATTAAGATCTGGAAGCATTTTATCTTTTTCATCTGTTTCGTCGTCCGTGCCTTCCACGTATACCTTCATGAAACCAGGAAATTTCACTTTTGATCCTGTCGCTCTAAAGATAACATCGCCGTTTTTTAAGTCAACGCTCATCGTGTCCATGATTGCTGAAGCCATCTGACTAGCAACAAAGCGCTCCCATATTAGCCTGTAAAGCCGTAGCTGGTCTCTGGATAGAAATTCTTTTAAGCTTGCTGGCTCTTTCATTACGCTTGTTGGACGTATTGCTTCATGGGCATCTTGCGTATTAGCTTTCTTTTTTTCTTTCTTTTTTTCCGCTTGGATATATTCGATGCCATATGAATCTGCAATAAATTGTGATGCCTCAGCAGTTGCCGTGTCAGAAATACGGGTAGAGTCAGTTCTCATATAAGTAATGAGACCAACTGTTCCTTCTTTTCCTAAATCAATCCCTTCATACAGCTGCTGAGCAAGCATCATCGTCTTTTTCGCACGGAAGTTTAATTTCCTTGCCGCCTCTTGCTGGAGTGATGATGTAGTAAACGGGGCCGCCGGATTTCTTCTTCGTTCTTTTTTCGTAACAGAGGCTACTTTAAATTTATTTCCATTCATTTTGCTTAAAATATTCTCTACCTCTTCTTTTGAGGTTAATTCTACTTTTTCATTCCCAACACCATAAAAAGCGGCTTCAAAGCTGTTATTTCCTTTTAAGAACTCGCCTTCAATGGACCAATACTCTTCAGGAACAAAGGCTTTAATCTCTTTTTCCCTATCAATGATAAGCCGAACGGCTACTGATTGCACCCTGCCAGCACTTAAACCCTTTTTCACTTTTTTCCAAAGTAATGGGCTTATATTATATCCAACTAGTCGGTCAAGCATCCTTCTTGCTTGCTGGGCATCGACAAGATCCATATTGATCGGTCTCGGATGTTTAAAAGACTCTTTAATTGCATCTTTAGTAATTTCATTAAACACAACCCTACAATCAGATGTGATATCCATATTGAGGCTATGTGCTAAATGCCAAGCAATCGCCTCCCCTTCACGATCGGGGTCAGCTGCGAGATATATTTTCTTTGCCTTTTTTGCGGCAGTCTTTAATTCTTTAAGCACAGGGCCTTTCCCGCGAATCGTTATATATTTAGGCTCATATTGGTTTTCTATATCAACACCCATTTGACTTTTCGGCAAATCTCTTACATGCCCCATGGAAGCTTTCACTTTATATTTTTTTCCAAGATAACGCTCAATCGTCTTCGCCTTTGCTGGCGATTCAACGATCACTAAAAACTCTGACATCAATAGTCCTCCTTGAGAGGGGATTTTATTTAGGTATTATTGTATATCTCTTTCTTCTTTGTCAAATAAAATTACCCTTTTAAAACGTTTTCATTTTTTATCTATTATTTAAATATGGAAATTTCCATTCTTAAATTCGAACATCTGTTGCAAAATGTATAACAGTTCTAAAATAATTTCAAGCCTTTTGACGAATTTCAACAAAAATAGTTCATTTTTTCTATGATAATTATTTTTTCGAATAATTTGTTTTTTAGAATTATACAACAAAATTAACAAAATAATACATAATATTTTAATATATCAGCTCTTCTAAAATATCATCAGGAGAATTGACAAGTTTTGCTCCTTGCTGGATCAGCTCATTTGGCCCAATCGAATACGGACTAAACATATTTCCTGGGAGCGCAAAAACTTCCCTTCCTTCTTGGACAGCATAGTTCGCTGTAATTAATGAACCGCTTTTACTCTTCGCTTGTACAATAAATGTTCCTCTGCATATTCCGCTAATAATCCGATTTCTCATTGGAAATTGCCATCTGGTAGGTCTAGTATTCGGGGGATTTTCTGAAATAATTAAATGATTTTTCATCATTTCTATCGCAAGTTTTTTGTTCATTTGAGGGTAAATGTGGTAAATGCCACCTGCAATGACACCGATTGTTTTTCCGTCTAAACGAATCGCTGTTTGATGTGCTGCTGTATCAATTCCTGATGCTAGTCCGCTCACGATAACTACTTTTTTTTCGATTAATTGAGGGAAAAAGTAATTGATGGCATTTTCGCCATACTCTGTATGCTGCCTAGACCCAACAACAGCCAAATGCAAATGATTATTCAATAATGACAAGTCACCTTTAGCATAAAGAATCCATGGTGGCTGATACGTTTCCTTTAATAATTTTGGATACTCTTGATCAAAAATAGTTATGATTTTAATTCCGTTTAATTTGTATTGGCGAATTTGCTCGTGGATATGTTCAGAATGAAGATCTTGGAGAATGGAGTACGTCGTGGTATTTGATTGACGAAGAGATAAATCATTAGCGTTAAGTTCGTAAAGCTTCTTTAGTTCAGGATCGTTTTTCAAAATTCTAAAAATTGTTTTCCACCCTATCCCTTTGCAATGATGCAGGAGAGTTAATTTCAACTTAAAATTATCCATTTAAATCCTCCTAAAAAGTTTTTCATGCAGAATAGCCCCCCTAAAAAGGGGGGTCTATTCAAATAATATCTACTATTCTTATTAATGAGTTTTACACTTTTCATAAAGGCCTTTTTCTTTAATGACCTTAATTAATGTTTCACCCATTACAGCTGGTGTCTCAGCTACTTCGATTCCGCATTCGTTCATGACGCGGATTTTTTCGTCAGCTGTACCTTTACCGCCAGAAATGATTGCGCCCGCATGACCCATACGCTTTCCTGGAGGTGCTGTACGGCCGCCAATAAAGCCAACAACAGGCTTTGTCATGTTAGCTTTTACCCATTCAGCAGCTTCTTCTTCTGCTGTACCGCCAATTTCACCGATCATAATGACTGCGTAAGTCTCGGGGTCTTCATTAAATGCCTTTAAAACATCGATAAAGTTTGTTCCGTTCACAGGGTCTCCACCGATACCTACAGCTGTAGATTGACCGATTCCTGCTTGTGATAATTGATGAACTGCTTCATATGTTAACGTACCTGAGCGTGAAACAACGCCTACATGGCCTTTTGTATGGATATAGCCAGGCATAATACCAATTTTGCACTCATCTGGAGTAATAACACCCGGACAGTTCGGACCAACTAGACGAGTTTTCTTACCTTCCATAAAGCGTTTAACCTTTACCATATCTAATACTGGAATATGCTCAGTAATACAAATCACAAGGTCTAACTCGGCATCAACTGCCTCTAAAATTGCATCTGCTGCAAACGGGGCAGGAACATAAATAACAGAAGCATTGGCGCCAGTTGCCTTAACCGCTTCAGATACAGTGTTAAATACTGGTACTCCTTCTACTTCCATTCCGCCTTTACCAGGAGTAGTTCCAGCAACAATTTTTGTACCATATTCTAACATCTGTTTTGTATGGAATAGGGCCGTTGATCCTGTAATCCCTTGAACAATTACTTTTGTATCTTTATTAATAAATACACTCACGATTATTCCCCTTTCTGGTTTTCACGTATGCCTATAGATCATATAATGATCGTTTTCGGCCGGCACACTTTTATATTTACCCCACTAATGAAACGATTTTTTGTGCACCGTCAGCCATAGATTCAGCTGCAATAATTTCAATGTCAGATTCAGCAAGAATTTTCTTACCTAACTCTACATTCGTACCTTCTAGACGAACGACTAATGGTACGCTTAATCCAACTTGCTTTGCAGCCTCTACTACACCTGTTGCGATGACATCACATTTCATTATTCCGCCGAAGATATTTACAAAAATACCTTTTACGCTTTGATCAGAAAGGATGATTTTAAATGCTTCAGTAACTTTCTCTGCGGTAGCACCGCCGCCAACATCAAGGAAGTTAGCGGGATCTCCGCCATAATGCTTAACGATGTCCATCGTAGCCATCGCTAAACCAGCACCATTTACCATACAGCCAATATTTCCATCTAATGAAATATAGCTTAAATCATATTTGGATGCTTCGATTTCTTTTGGATCCTCTTCATCAAGATCACGATATTCTAATATATCTTTTTGACGATAAATCGCATTGCTATCAAAATTTAATTTCGCATCAAGAGCCATAACTTTTCCGTCACCAGTAATAACTAGCGGATTAATTTCCGCAATAGAGCAGTCTTTTTCAACATAAGCAGTATATAGGCCCATCATGAACTTAACTGCTTGTCCGATAAGTTCTTTCGGGATATTAATGTTAAAAGCGATACGGCGAGCTTGGAAAGCTGTTAAACCGATCACTGGATCAACTTCTTCTTTAAAGATTTTTTCAGGCGTCTTTTCCGCTACTTCTTCAATTTCAGTACCGCCTTCTTCAGATGCCATTAAAACGACACGTGAAGTTGCACGGTCTAAAACTAAACCAATATAGTATTCTTTCTTAATGTCACAGCCTTCTTCAATTAGCAAACGCTTCACTTCTTTACCCTCTGGACCCGTTTGATGGGTAACAAGTGTTTTACCTAAAATTTCGCTTGCATATGTACGAACTTCATCTAAATTTTTCGCGACTTTTACACCGCCAGCTTTACCGCGCCCCCCTGCATGAATTTGTGCCTTAACTACACAAACTTCTGTGCCTAATTTTTTTGCGGCTTCCACTGCTTCTTCCACTGTAAAAGCAACTATTCCGTTTGGAACTGATACCCCATATTGACTGAGGACCTCTTTTCCTTGGTACTCATGTATATTCATTTCCATCCTCCTCGAAAAGCTTTTCATAAAAGTAGACTGCGATTCCATTTTATATAATGACACAAACCTTGTCCACCTTTATTCAGAAATATTATTGCTATTTAAAATTTATTTTTCCCGCTTCTTGATCAGCCTTATAAATAAACGCAAAAACCTCTGCTACTGCCTCATAAAGTTCTTCGGGAATTTGCTCATTTATATTCAGCTTTCCTAATAGCTCTAAAAGGCTTGGATCCTCTTGAACGGGTATATCATGCTCCTTTGCTTTAGCGAGTATATTTTCAGCGATTAATCCTTTTCCTTTAGCAGAAACATAGGGAGCATCCAAACCGTTTTTATCGTATGTTAAAGCTACAGCTTCTTTGCGGATAGTTTTACCTTCATTTTTCATATTCGAAAATCGACCCCATTATAGTAAATTGGCGGTTTTAGGTTTGGCAAAGCCCCATTATTTCCTTCCTCCAAATGATTCTTCACTGCTGGCTTTTCGAATTGGACAGATGTTAAGTGATAATCGAGTTTCTTCAAGTTTTTCTTTAATTCATGAACATATTGATTTGTCATATTTTTTAAATCTTCTCTAACGTTGATGATGGAAATCGAAATCACCCGATTTTGGACATGTAAATCAACGATTGTTTCTTTCAAATGCTCTAAAGTTAAATAAAATAAAATCCGGCAATAATCCGGATCAATTTTACCATCTTTCGTTCTTTTCCCGCTCCATTGCATTGTTACATCTGTATTCCGATTCCAAAAAGACAAAGGGATTTGAAAAATCAATTGCTGTAACGGACCCGATTCCTGTGAGAGGACTTGGAACCCAGTTATTTTGTTTAATAATCTTTCTGAAGCCTCTTCTATAGGACTCGAAGGTTCTTCACTTAATAAGCGCATTAAGAGCGGTTTAAGAGCATTAGAATTTTTCTCATCTCCACTTTGCCAACCATTTAATAATTGAATTGCTTCATTTTCATACGAAAATCCAATTGTTGAAATTAAGTTTCTAATTACATGTTTCGTTATGCTTGAATCTTCCAAAATCTTATTTTGTACAGCGACCGAATCATCCACACTCTTAAATAACTTTAGCCCGTCAATGAGATTAATTATGCGATTAGCCGTATGAGATTCAGGTTGATTTTTTAATAGAGTCTGCAATTTGCTTAACATTTCCGAAAAGGCTTCGTCCTCTGTAATCGTATATAAAGCATTCAACACATTTTTCGTCAGCGGCAATTGCCGCGACATTGCTAACTCGATTACTTTTAGACCTTCTGTTAATGTTTTGTCTTTTAACCATTCAACTGATAATTGCAGAGACTCTTTCGTTATTGGAAGCTGTTTTGCCAACAAAAATTTTATTAATGAAACATGATCTTTTGACACTGGGAGAGAAAGCTCCTTTAACAGGCTTTTTGTATTTGATCGGCTCCCTAACCCTATCATGCCGTCGTTACGATTCTGGGGTCCCTTTGTATCTAACAGCTTTAAATGCACTTGGCCTTCACCCGGCTGAACTTGAAACCAGTAACGTTGATTCACAGATAATGGTGTTTCAATACGGGCAATCATTTTATTAGACCCGATTAAAACTTCGGCATTATTATTTGGAAAATGCTTTATCACTTTTCCGCTAATGATTTGCCCCGGCTTTAATGCCAAGGCTAAATTGTCTATTAAACTTTCTTGCTTTAATAAGGCTTGAATGATGTTCAGAGGCTGCAAATCATCACCTTCTTACTTAGCAATATATTCCTTCACAGGGGCAAAGCTTTTTCGATGATGAGGAGTAATGCCACTTACTTGAATGGCTGATAAATGCTCTTTCGTCCCATACCCCATATTTTTACAAAATCCATATGCCGGGTATTGTTCTCCTAAAGCGATCATCATCCGGTCACGGGTCACTTTTGCTACGATCGAAGCAGCAGCAATTGACACACTTCTTGCATCCCCCTTAATAATTGATTCCTGGGGATATGGCGTGTTGAGTGCGACCGCATCAATTAGAAGGTAATCAGGATTCATCTTCAAACCATTGATCGCTGTCAGCATTGCTTTTTTAGCTGCTTCATAAATATTTATCTGATCAATTTCTTTAACTTCAATGATACCAATATTGTAGGCTAATGCTTTGTTGATAATCACGTCATAATATTCATCACGTTTTTGAACTGATAGTTTTTTCGAATCATCCAGTCCCGGCAAATAAAAATCTGAAGGCAATATGACAGCAGCAGCTACAACAGGCCCAGCTAACGGACCTCTACCAACCTCATCTACACCTGCAATCAATTTAAAACCTTCTGAGCGATATTTTTCTTCAAAAAATGTCATTTCGATATGTTTTTCATATGCTTTTTCTTCAAGGTCTAACTTGCTATGCCACTTTTTTAAAAGAAGCTGAACACCTTTTCGCTCATCATTGGGCAATGATTTAATAAAATCACTGTTCCGGTCGGTTTCATTTGCCAATCGTTCCTCAATTTCCCGTATTTTTAGTTTTTCCATGGTGTACTCCCCTAGTATCTATAGTGTTCATATCGGCTTCTCGAGAAAAAACTAAAGCCCTCTTAAAAGGAGGGCAATTAGTGTCTTTATTTGATATTAATCTTCGATAGTTGTGTCTATTAACAAATCTTGTGGACGTTCAAGTGAGATTGGCCCCCATTTTTCTGAACGAAATTCCCTAATCACAAGCTCTGTCACTTTATCATAGTCAATTTCTCCGCCACCCATTAAGCAGCCACGCAATTTGCCAATTTTATTAAACAATTCCACAATATCTTCGGGAATGAATTCAAGCTTATAACGATCCTTCATTCTCTCTGGGTAATTTTCCTCAAAAAACTTAAGAGCATAAATTGCAATATCCTGTAGATTTAAAATTGTGTCTTTAATTGCCCCTGTAAGAGCCAGCTTTAAGCCGACCTCTTGATCTTCAAATTTTGGCCATAGAATACCTGGCGTATCAAGGAGTTCTAGTTCTTTCCCAACTTTTATCCATTGCTGGGCTTTTGTCACCCCAGGCGTATTGCCCGTTTTGGCGATATTCTTTTTAGCTAGTCGATTGATTAACGTAGACTTCCCTGCATTTGGGATGCCGACAATCATCGCACGAATAGCACGAGGCTTCACACCTCTCGCCCTCATTCTGTCAAACTTCTCTTTCAAAATCTCTTGCGCAGCTGCTACGATTTCTTTCATGCCTTGTCCTGCTTGCGAATTAATAGCAATGGCTTTCATTTTGTGGTCTTGAAAATATTTAATCCATTGTTTTGTTACTTCCTTATCAGTCATATCCGCTTTATTTAAAAGGATAATTCTCGGCTTATGCTGAATAATTTCGTCAATCATTGGATTGCGTGAAGAATAAGGGATTCTTGCATCGACTAGTTCAAATATAATATCGACTAGCTTAAGCTTTTCTGTTACTTCTCTTCGGGCTTTTGCCATATGCCCTGGAAACCATTGGATTGTCATTGATACTCAATTCCTTCTTATATTATCAGATACGCCTCTGCGTATCTGCGCCCAGATTTACCTGAGCTCGCTCGATAAATTCCTCTAAAAAGTCGAAAGGCTCGCCGGAGTCTTTAACTTTAAATTTAGCCGGGATCGGCTGAATAAAGTTAAAATTCTATTTTACGATCCGGATGTCTTCGATTGGCCAATAAATAATACCTGTGCTGCCTAGCACTTTCTCCAACGGCACTGCTCCGATATGACGGCTATCTTTACTGTATCTCCGGTTATCACCCATAACGAAAAGATGACCTTCAGGTACAGTATCCTGGCCGATCTTTTCTTTAAGAGTAAACGGTTCTGTAAGCGGACCATCAATAATTTGTTGCTTATATTGATCTAAATATGGTTCATCATATGCTTTCCCATTCACGTAAAGGATATCATCCTTGTATTCAATTCGATCCCCAGGTAGACCGATTACTCTCTTTATGTAATCTTTATTCTCTGGAGCATGGAATACTATTATATCAAATCGTTCAGGCTTGCCAATTTTATAGCTGAATTTATTTACGATCATCCGATCTTGGTCATGCAGTGTGGGCATCATTGATAAGCCGTCTACAACAATAGGCGCAAATAGAAAATAGCGTATTACTGCTGCCAGCAAAACGGCAATCACTAAAGCTTTAGACCATTCCCATAATTCATTTTTCTTCTTCGTCATAAATTTCCCCACCAATCTTAAGTAAAAAGTCAAAGTCTGTTCATTTGAAGAACATTTTTCCATCCGCTTTTTTATTGTACAAAATTTCATATCCTTCTTTATAGATAAAATCTAATTATAATTTTATTATTTAACATTTATGTAATATTATTAAACGAAAGAAAGAAGTTATTATAATTTTATGTAGTATTAGTGCAAATGTGGAGAACGCTTATTTATGTAGTAAGAAAAAGGAGCTTGTGATCACAAGCTCCTTTCTTTTACACTGATTATCGAATTTCTTTAATACGAGCTTTTTTACCACGTAGGTTACGTAGGTAGTAAAGTTTCGCACGGCGTACTTTACCGCGGCGAAGAACTTCAAGCTTCGCAATCTTTGGTGTGTGAACAGGGAATGTACGCTCTACGCCTACACCGTAAGAAATCTTACGAACTGTAAAAGTTTCGCTGATTCCACCACCACGACGCTTAATCACGACTCCTTCGTAAACCTGAATACGCTCACGAGTACCCTCAACAATACTTACGTGTACACGTACAGTATCACCAGGACGGAACGCAGGAACATCCGTACGAAGTTGTTCTTGTGTGATTTCTTCGATTAATTTATGCATCGTTTTCAACTCCTTCCAACAGATGCTCATGCACATCTAGTCTTTCCATTGCAGCGGAACATCTTTATAAGACAAAAACTGAATAAGTCCAGCCTAAGTCACAAAAAGTATTTTATCATAATTAAAGTATAACTTCAATGCTATTTCTGATCATTTTTTATTTCTTCGAGCCATTTTTTCTGCATATCTGTTAATTGGATATGGTCGAATAAGTCAGGTCTGCGTAAAAATGTTCTTCTTAAAGACTCTTTCGTTCTCCATTCATCAATTAACTTATGATTGCCGGAAATAAGAACATCTGGCACTTTCATTCCCCTGAAATCTGCCGGCCGTGTATAATGAGGATGCTCAAGAAGCCCTGTACTAAATGAATCCCTCAGGTGAGATTCCTCACTGCCAAGCACACCTGGGAGAAGTCGGACTACACTATCGACAACTACCATAGCTCCAAGCTCTCCTCCCGTTAAGACAAAGTCGCCGATCGAAATTTCGTCGGTTACAACATGCTCTCGAATCCTTTCATCATACCCTTCATAATGTCCGCACACAAAAATCAGATGATCTAATTTAGCTAGCTCTTCAGCTTTTTTCTGCGTGTATCTTTCGCCTTGTGGACAAAGGAGGATCACTCTTGGTGACGTTTGTCCCTTTTCACGCAAATCTGCAACTGCATCAAAAATCGGCTGTGGCTTTAGGACCATTCCAGCGCCTCCGCCATATGGATAATCATCTACCGTTTGATGCTTATTGTCAGCATAATCTCTGAAGTTAACGACATTATATTCAACTGCCTGATTTTCAGCCGCTTTTTTTAAAATCGATTGGCCAAATACTCCTGAGAACATATCAGGAAAGAGTGTAAGTATATCAATTTTCATCATGATAATAGACCTTCAATCGGGTCAATCTTAATGAGCTTGTCTTTAATATTTACTTCTTTCACGACATCTTCAATATATGGGATTAATATTTCCTTGCTGCCATTTCCCTTTATTACCCATACGTCATTTGCCCCAGGCGAAAGAATTTCACGAATTTCGCCAATTTCCTCACCTGCTAAAGTAGTTACCGTACAGCCGATAATTTCATGGTAATAATACTCATCTTCTTCTAAGGCGCCAAGCTGACTTTCAGACACTTTTAATATTCCGCCCTTCATGTTTTCAACTTGATTAATATTATCATGACCTTCGAAGGTAACTAAATCGAAATTTTTATGTGTTCGATGTGATTTTACTGTTAATTCAATAGGTGTATTTGATTGAGGCATAAATAAAAATAATTTATTTCCGGACTTATATCGTTTATCTGCAAAGTCAGTCTTTGAAATAATTCTTACTTCCCCTCTAATTCCGTGGGTATTGACGATTTTTCCTACATTAAACCATTTTTCCAAATTTCTTCACCTCTACCTTATATCCTCTACAATTCCATCCTTTATGATAATTGTTCTCCCGTTTTGAATATCATCCCAGCGGTCGCCTATTTCAATTTCAACGATTGCATTTACTTCTTTTTCTTTTAGCTCGCTTCCTAGCGGTAGTATATGTAATTGTTCAATTTGAAAATCGATAAGCTTTATTTTTTCCTTACGGCTTTGAATTTCTTTTTCATAATGCTTCTTTACGCTTGCTTGTGGGAGTTTTTTTGCTCGCTCTTGTTTTTTCATTTCGAATCGAAGCTGATCACACTCTTTTTGCAACAGGAGCTTACTTCTATGATATTTATTTAAAAGTTCACTTTTACTCGTTTCCGTAAGAACTTGTTTGACCACGACAGATTGAAGTATTTTCATCTATATTGCCTCCCTAGGCTTTAATCGTGAAGAGTTCTAATGAAGTGACTGAAAAATATGTAATAAGAAGGCTCTAATCAACTACTAACAAGCCTTTTTAATAACAATAATCTTCCTAGAAAACAGCTAATTGGAAAAAAGGAGGGGACCTAAAGGGACCCCTCCTTTTTGATGTTTCGTATAATCAGGTTGATATACTCTTGAAAAGCATTACTCACTGATTTCTAAGAAAACTTTCTTCTGCTGTGATGATCCTGCTGCATAGACAACAGTTCGTATTGCTTTCGCAACGCGCCCTTGCTTCCCAATTACTTTCCCCATGTCATTCTTGTTGACAGAAAGCTGATAGGTTACGCGGTTTTCTTCATCAAGTACATTCACATGTACTTCTTCCGGAAAATCCACAAGGGGCTTAACAATCGTTTCGATAAGCTCTTTCATCTTGTTAGAAATTACTTACCGTTTTTTGCGTTATGGAATTTTTCCATAATGCCTTGTTTTGAGAATAGGTTACGAACTGTATCAGATGGTTTCGCACCAGTTTGAAGCCATTTAAGAGCTAACTCTTCATTGATATCAACGATAGCTGGCTCAGCAACCGGATTGTAAGTTCCTACTGTTTCAATGAAACGTCCATCACGTGGTGAACGAGAATCAGCTACTACGATACGATAGAAAGGAGTTTTCTTTGCTCCCATACGTTTTAAACGAATTTTTACTGCCATTATTAAAGCACCTCCGAATAGTTTCACACAAGATAGTATAATATCAGATTCCTAAATAGTTTGTAAAGGTTTTTTTCTTTACAGTATAGAAAAAACTTTCTAATTGGGTTTAAAAAGGATTAAACGGAAACTTAAATCCGCCTTTTTTCTTACCTTTTTGCTGCATGCCTGTCATTTGCTTCATCATTTTCTTCATATCTTCGAATTGCTTAAGCAAGCGGTTTACTTCAGGAACGGTTCTTCCGCTCCCCTTCGCAATCCGTCTTCTGCGGCTTGCATTGATCGTCTCTGGATGAATCTTTTCATCCTTAGTCATAGATTGAATAATCGCTTCGACATGCTTAATTTGCTTTTCATCAATTTGTAGATTATTCAATCCTTTGATTTTATTAGCACCAGGCATCATCTTCAGGAGATCCTCTAACGGTCCCATTTGGCGAACTTGGCCTAATTGATCAAGAAAATCGTCAAATGTGAAATTAGCTGTACGGAATTTTTCCTGCAGCTCTTTTGCTTTCTCTTCATCCACATTTGCCTGGGCTTTTTCAATGAGGGTAAGAACATCCCCCATGCCTAAAATTCTTGATGCCATTCTTTCAGGGTGAAACGGCTCAATAGCGTCCATTTTTTCACCAAGACCAACAAATTTAATCGGGGTATTCGTGACAGACCGGATCGATAAAGCCGCTCCACCGCGAGTATCACCGTCAAGCTTTGTCAAAACGACACCTGTTAATCCAAGCAGCTCATTAAAGCTTTGTGCCACATTAACAGCGTCCTGACCTGTCATTGCATCAACGACAAGAAAAATTTCATCTGGATTGGACAACTCTTTAATTTGTTTGAGCTCATCCATTAACGCTTCATCTACGTGTAAACGTCCAGCTGTATCAATCAAGACATAGTCATGATGATCTTCCTTTGCCTTTGCAATAGCTTGCTTGGCGATTTCAACAGGACTTACCTTGTCTCCTAATGAAAAAACAGGCATACTTAGCTGTTTGCCAAGTGTTTCGAGCTGTTTAATTGCCGCCGGACGATAAATATCTGCCGCAACTAGTAATGGATTTCGGTTGTATTTCTTCCGAAGCAAGTTCGCCAGCTTCCCTGTTGTTGTCGTTTTCCCTGCACCTTGTAATCCAACCATCATAATGACAGTCGGCGGACGGTTAGCAACGGCAATTTTACTTTGCTCGCCACCCATTAGTTCAGTCAATTCTTCTTTAACAACTTTTACAACCTGCTGTCCAGGTGTTAAACTCTTTATTACTTCTTGGCCAACAGCACGTTCACTTACTTTTTTGACAAACTCTTTTACGACCTTAAAGTTAACGTCTGCTTCTAATAATGCAAGACGTACATCTCGCATCATTTCTTTGACATCCGCTTCATTTACTTTCCCCTTGCCGCGGATCTTCTGGATTGTATTCTGCAGTCGGTCGGCTAAACCTTCAAATGCCATGTTGCCGCCTCCTAATCTAATTTCTCAAGTTCAGCAATCATTGAAAGCATGACATTATTCAACTCAGGATTATCTTTCAACAAATCCTTCATACTAGCAATAAGCTTGCTTCGCTCTTGAAATTTTTGAAGTAATAACAGCTTTTCTTCATACTCTTCAAGCATTGCTTCCGTGCGCTTAATATTATCGTACACGGCTTGTCGGCTAACATCATACTCGTCCGCAATCTCTCCAAGTGAATAATCATCCAAGTAATAAAGGGACATATAGCTTCGCTGTTTAGGAGTCAACAACGATTGATAAAAATCATATAGATAATTCATTCTCGTTGTCTTTTCTAACATCCCTACTCCCCCTTGTTAAGTGAAAAGCCTTTACATACACAGTTTACCTAGGACGATAGAATATGTCAAGAAAATATCTTTACAAACTAAGAAAGCATAGGTCGGAAGAAAGAAATCGGCTTGAGGGCCGATTTCTTTCTCTGAGACTTCATTCTAAATAAGTAACTTTCCATCATTTATTTCTTGCGATTTTTAGCTTCAAGCAGTCTTTTCATTCTTTCAGCACGTTCTTCTTGTGTAACTTGTTCCTCTTTTCTTTTCTTCACCTTATTACTCTTGGCCGCGTTACGATCCCTTTTGACTTTAGTGATTTTAGCTTCTTCAAGTTGGCTCTCCGGCTTTTGCGGAGCAGAATCTGTTTGTTGCATGGCTAATAGCTGCTCAATTCTATGTGCACCTTCCAGCGTTCTTTCACGCTTCGGTAGCTCCTTCTTTAAAGAATGGCCGATTAATGCAATAAGCCCAAAGCGCCGTATTGCAATCTCTAGAAAAAACAGAAGAAAAGCTGCTAATATTAACCATTGGCTAATCGGCTGAGTTCGATATGTTTTCGTTTGCAAAGGACGGAAAGCTTCCTTTTCAGCCGCCAATGCTTTTCCACCAGTCTTGTTCGCTAAATCCTTTAATAGATTTTCATTCGGTCCATGTAATAAATATTCGTTAGAATACGGAATGGTAAACCCTGTTTGATATGTCTGAATATCACCATTTTGATCCGTTTGCTTGACGCTCAGAAAGAACATTCCCGCTTGATTTGGCAAAGAAATCTCATATTTACCCGGTGCCACAAGCTTTGAATTTGTGTTTATTAACTCCCCGCTCTCCGAAACTAGCGAAGCTTCAATCGGCAAGGATTGGTTTCTTGAGGACTCAAGCGTGAGCTTCGGAACTCCATCTTCCTTTGATAAAGCAATCTTGTACGGTTCACTTTCAAACTGGGGAAGGGTTTTAGTTACCATGTAATTGATGAAGGACGGCCAGTTTTCCCAGCGGGCAAAATCTCCTGACCATTTCCCCGAAAAATCAGAAGTAAAGGCAATCGTAGACCCGAGTCCATATTGCCATTCAGCAAGAATCGGATCTTCCTTTTCACTCATCATTGGAATTTGCGCCCGCTGCTTCGGTGTGGTGGCAATATATGCGTTCATTTTAGGCACACCTGATTGGAACATTTTTAACCAATCAGTAAAGGGCCGAATATGTGGAAAAAATGGATTATCCTCGATATAGGTTCTAGTCGCCATCACGGTTTCTCTTGAGAGAATACTAGGAATGACGGATGAATCAGTCACATCATAAAACCGCCCTGACCCCATGTCCGCTAACTCTTCTAATAGTCCGCGATCTGCATCACTGCCAAGGGCAACCGTTGATAACGTAATATTTTTCTCCTTCCCTCTTTCAATTAAACCTTCATAATCTCCACCTGGAGCTTGCCCGTCCGTCAATAAAATAATATGTTTTCTTTGCAGCTTTAAATCTTCCAGTTCTTGAAAGGCTAATTCAAGCGACGAATAAATTTCGGTTCCGCCGCCCGGTGTGACAGATCGAATCTTATCTGCCGCTTCTTTCTTATCTTTCAGAGGCTTTGTTTCGACAATGACCCATGGTCGATCATCAAACGCAATAAAGCCAAGCGTATCATCCTCACGCAATAATTCAACAGATCTTGCAGCTGCTTCTTTAGCAAGCTCAAGCTTTGACCCCGCCATACTGCCGGAGCGGTCCATAACGATGACTAGCCCAAGAGACGGCATTTCCTGTTTACCCTTAATATCCATCTCTACCGGCAAAAGCTTTTCGATGGGTGTTTTAAAATAGCCTCCAAGCCCAAAGCTTTCTTCTCCTCCAGCCATTACAAAGCCCGTTCCGAATTCCTTCACTGCCTTTTCAATCATATTCATTTGATTTTCCGACATGACGGTTGCAGGAACATTATTAAAAATGATTGATTGATATTGAAGATAGCTCGAAAGGACAGTTGGCAGCTTTTCAGGCGGGATCGTTTCCACTTCAACACCTGTATTAGCTAAAATGGATGATAAACTGCCTGCATCTTTGCCTTGAACAATAAGGACTTTCGGTGTCCCTTTTATATTCGTTACAGCATGCAAAATATTATTTTCTATGAATGTATCATCTTCGGCAGTTATTTCACCCTTATAAACAGAAAGACCAGATGTATCAACTTTATGAGAAAAAGTATAAACATTCTTTCCATCCTTCACATCAACGATTTCCTTCAAGATTTCTTTATTGTTCACTGATAGCCTTATATGAGCTTTTTTATGGGCATTGCTTTGAATGATAAAGGAAATAAGCGCCTCTTCTCCTTTATAAAGTGAAGGAGGAACATGCATTTCAGATAACGACATATCCTCACCGACTTGATTTTTTAATAGAACATAATCAAGTTCAATGTTTCGATTTTTTAAAAGGTTAGCTGCCTCTCCACTATTTCCTATCGTTTCATTGCCGTCAGAAAGAAGGACAATTCGCCCGCTAGAATTTCTCGGAATTAATGAAGAAGCAAAATGAATGCCCGCCTCAATATTTGTTTCTTTATTACTGATCTTTCCATTAAATTGTGGGATCGTATTATTCTTACTTCCTTTACTTTGTTCAAGTAATACATCCTCACCGAATGTGACAATAGCATACGTATCTTCTTTTTGC
Organism: Cytobacillus depressus; assembly: GCF_008923245.1. GTDB lineage: Bacteria > Bacillota > Bacilli > Bacillales > Cytobacillaceae > Cytobacillus > Cytobacillus depressus. The sequence continues at coordinate 487,460 of NZ_WBOS01000002.1, read as the reverse complement.
TTATAATTAACACTTTTTTCAATCCATTCTAACACTTCATTCTCAGAATGATTTACACTTGCGGACTGATCAGCAAGAAAGATAATGGTTTCCCCTTTTGCCGGAAGTAAAATTTGTGGAATGGTTAATGCTAAAATCAGTAAAGTAAAAATAACTAGTCTGATTCCTGCTAACCAATAGGCTTCAAGAATACTAAGCTGCTTTTTCTTTTTAATAAATCGGAAGACGAGTATCGCAGCAGGGATCCATAACCATAATAGAATGGGAAATGCAAACTCTATGCCCACTTTCGATATACCTCCCACTCCATAACGATAAATCCAAAGGCCAACAAGGCAAGCCAAAACCATAATTTGTCGTTCGGACTTTGCTTCTTGCCCTTTTCTTGATCAGTTTGCTCATTTAATGTGAAAGCTGGCTCTGTCTTTGGATGTTTTTCCCGTTCATCAAGCAAGACGGAAAAATAAGAGATCGTATTGCCCGATACAGCCTGATAAGTACCAGGTTCATACGGCGCTTTAAAGCTTTCCTTTGTCAAATCAATAGAATATAAGTTTTTATCTTGCTGATTAAAAATCTCCCAGTGGCGGTTCCCTTCATTCGTATTAAGCCATTTTTCTTCTCCAGGTTCGAAATAGCCAAGAAAATTGGATTGTAATGAAAGCCATTGGTATGCATTATATAAGAAGATTGGAAAGCTGGGCTGCAAAGGCCAGTCAGAATCAGCGAGCGAAAAGTTTACAATTATTATTGGCACTCCATTAACTTGACCTTTCTGGATTAATGGAATGTCTCCGCTGTTTAATACCGTTTCCCATTCACCAGCAATCGCTTTCGATGCTTCATTTATATAAATCTTTCTATAATCAACATATTGCAATAAACGATCTTCTTTAGCTGTGAATGACTCTGACAGTTTCACTTTGTCATTATTCGTATTAAAAAAAATGGCTGGCTGACCTAGTAAATTACTAAAAGAATTTCCTTCAGCTAAAAGGATTCCCTTCATATTTAATTGATCAGTTTTTTCATTATCAGTTTGAAGCACATCTGCTCCAATTGTTTGAAAGCCTTTGACTGCAAAAGAGCTTACTTTTCCTACTGAATAAACCTTTGGATTAGCATCCGAAAATATAGAGGTTAATTGATTATCAGCTGAATAACCATCATCATTAACAATCAAAGCTTCATAATATGGCTTCTCTGGCAATGACGGAATTTGAACAACTAATTGCTGTTCTCCCTCAATGACAAACTTCTCCTCAAACAGTATCTCTCCATCACTTTTGACCGAAAAATCTATCTCTTTTTTAGCGGAGGCTTGGTTTTCGATTAAAGCAACACCCATTATTTCCCCATCAATAGGTGCCACTCCGAATGACAGCAGCGAAATATTGTCTAAGTCTTCACCAATATTATGAACGACAACATATTGATCTTCCAATGCCTCTAAAACTTGTGATTTAGATACTTGATCTGAAAAAATATGAATAGACGTTTCTTTCCCAGATGAGAGTGAGGCTGCTAAATTCATTGCTTCATCGATATGTTCATGCTCATATGTTAATTTCAAGCCATTCACGAGCTTACGAACAGCAGTCATATCCCTTTCTTCATTCAAAAGGATTTCGGGCTTTTTCCCTGCTTTAATTAGCGTAACCTCCTGATCATCCAACTGATCGACGAGATGAAGTATTTCCTTCTTTGCCATTTCAAAGCGAGTACTATTATCAAGCGTTGCAGACATGGTAGCTGAAGGATCAATAACGATGATGATATGATCACCTTTTATCGCATTCTCAAACCAATATGGACGAACAAGGGCTAACATTAATAATAATAGGGCTACAATCTGCAGCCAAAATAAGAGATTTTGCTGCAGTTTTTTTAACCAAGGGGAAGCCTGCCATTCATTTAATACTTGCTCCCAAAGATAATTAGAGGAGACTGTCTTTTCCATATATTGCTTTCGGAAAAAGTAAAATAAAATGACGGCAGCGATAAAAATACTTAATAGAAAAAACGCCGGACTCAAAAATTGCATTGCCTCACCTCAGTTAATTAACCCTTTCCCAGATAAATCATGAAATAAAACCGATTGAACATCGCGGGATTCTTTCGCAAACACATACTGTCCGCCAAAGCGCCTACAAATGGTTTCTAATTGACGATTATGCTCTGTAAGACGTTTTTCATATTCTGTGATGATAGATGGACTGATGCTAACATTAACGATTGAATCTGTCTCACTATCGACTAGTTTCACGTCCCCTGAATAGCTCGGGTGTGCTTCTTCAGTGGCAAGCACTTGAATAAACCATACCTCTTGCTTAAATGCGGCCAATTTTTTTAGCACCGTTTCCATTTCATTTAACGGCTCCAGTCCATCGGTAATAATAATGGACAGCTGCTGTTTCCTCTCTGCCGTCTTGCTTAAGTTTTTTATAAACTCTCCAGCCTTTTCAGGTTGATTAAGCTGCATAATTTCTACGAATGTTCTTCGGCTGTACACAGAGCCTTTCCTTTTAATAGGCTGAACTCCCGATGATGATATTGCCGAAAAAAACAACCGGTCCTCACTATTTAAAACAATATAGCTTAGCGCTGCAGCGATCGTTCTCGCCAATTCCCATTTTTTGTTGACTTTTTTCATAGACGAAGTAGCATCAAGATATATCGCGATGGAAAGCTCCTGCTCATCTAAAAACCTTTTTATATAATGCTTTTGCGTTCTCCCATATACATTCCAATCTATTTGCCTAACATCATCACCAGGCTGGTAAAGCCGAAAATCGGAAAATTCCTGTGAAGAGCCAAACCGATTGGATTGCCGAGAGCCTTTATGAAAACCTCTTTTTCTCGTCTTAACATTGAGTCTCTTTTTCTGTAATTTAGATAGAAGAGCTTGCTGATTATTCATTAGCCTCTTGCTCCCTGTCCAAGGTGGTCTAATATATGTTCGATAATCTGATCAGCGGTAATGCCATTCGCTTCCCCTTCAAAGTTTAAAATGAGGCGATGTCTTAAAACTGGTTTGGCAACTTGTTTCATATCACTCATTGAGACATGATATCTCCCAAGCGACAATGCTCTAGCTTTTGCCATGCTGATTAAGCTTTGAAGACCACGGGGACCGCTACCATATTGAACAAACTGCTTAACCATTTCTGTTGAATCGTCCCCATCAGGATGTGTCGCTGAAATTAGGCTTACGGCAAAATCAATCATGTCATTGGAAACTAATATTTCTTTCGTCAGCTGTTGGAGGGCAATTACGTCCTGAAGCTGCGCCACTTTCTCTAGTTGAATCGTTTGCGTTCCTGTCGTCCGCATGACAATTTCTTTTAACTCTTCTTTAGATGGATAATGAACATGGATTTTACATATAAAGCGATCCGTTTGTGCCTCCGGAAGCGGATAAGTTCCTTCCATATCAATTGGGTTTTGCGTCGCTAATACAAAAAACGGACTTTCCATCTGGTTTGTCTTGCCCATAATCGTGACCGTTTTTTCTCCCATCGCTTCCAGAAGAGCACTTTGTGTTTTTGGAGTTGCCCTGTTTATTTCATCAGCTAAAATAATATTGGCAAACAATGGCCCTTTATGAAAAATAAAATTTTGCCGCCCCGTTTCATCTGGCTGAAGGAGCATCGTTCCTGTAATATCTGATGGCATAATATCCGGAGTAAACTGAATGCGCGAAAATTTTAGATCAAGACATTCAGATATTGTTTTGATTAGCATCGTTTTCCCTAATCCAGGCAACCCTTCCAAAAGAACATGGCCACCCGAAAATATACTCCATAATACTTGGTCAATCACTTCATTTTGACCGACAATAAAAGATTGAATTTCATCTTTCACTTTTGCAATTGTTTCAGAAGCCACGATAAATTGCTGCTTCTTATCTGTCATTGCTGACATGTCTTCACTCCTCATTCGGATCGATAGTTGTAAAGTAATTTTTCACGATTTCCTCTAAATCAGCTGGAAGCTTGTAGCGATCCGTACTCTGTCTGTACGCTTTTTCATAAGCTTCAAAAACCTCGCTATATGGTCTAATAGATCCTTTTAGGACTGGACCGGGACCTTCCGTTTGGTGAACAGGGCTTCCTTCCCCTAGTTGACCGGTATCTGTCTCAATATTTGTTTGTCCTTCAATCGGCTCAGGAATTGTTAAAAACTCTCTAGCTCCTTGCCCTTTGCCGGCTCCCGGGCCGCCAGCACCTGAACCAGCTCCAGAGCCTGAGCCACTTCCGGAACCTATACCGTTTCCATTTCCTCCTGCACTTCCTTGCCCGCTCCCTGAACCGTTTCCGCCAGATGTGTTTTGATTATTTTGATTTGGTGACTGTCCATTGCTATTTTGTCCGCCTTGCTTGTTGCCAGAAGTATTTCCTTGATTTGATTGGCTTTGTGTGCTGAAGGCGAGCTGACCGGAGGGCATTCCGTTTGCGGCCATTTGATTTTGCATCGATAAGCCGACTTTTTGCAAAGCTCCCTGTGCTGCGGCAAGCTGTGCAAGAAACTCCTCTGAATTTAGTGCACTTTCAATTTGTTCCATTAATTTAGCAAGCTCCTCTTCAGACAGTTGGCCCTCATTCTCGGTTAATTGACTAAGGGCTTGCTTCTGTTCCTCGCTAAGCTCATTCCATTTTTCATTTAACTTAGATAATTCCTTTTCAATTGCAGCTAAATTTTTCTGATTAAGCATTTTTTCTAAATCTGATATGCCATTATTTTTTAATTGAGTCTTCCAATTTTCCAGTGCCGTTTGTTTTTCCTTTTCCCTCAGTGCCTTTAATTCCAATTCTTTTTTCTGTTTAGCTAACTCTTTTAAAGCTTCTTCAGCTGATTTCATTTCGCCAAGTTTATCTTTTGCCTCTTGAAGTGCCTTTTTCACTTCAGGATCTTTTTCTTTTTTTATTTCTTCCTTTAATTTCTTCTTTGTTTCGGCTACTAGCTTAATTTCCTTTTCTTTCTGCTTTGCCAATTGGATGTTTTCATTCGGGAACATCCATAGAAAACATGCTCCCACTGTGAGCGTAAGAAATAATAGAAGCCATTTCGGATAAAAATAATTCTTTTTTCTTTTATAAACGATATTACTTGATTTTTTCATATGCACGAGTGCATCAGAAAGCTGAAGAGATGCAATAATTCCTTCGGCATTTAAAAAGCTGTAAGCAGTCATGACCCGATCATCAGGGACGTACTTGTTGTATATCACTGCCGCACCATGCATAGTCGGACGATTCATCCAAATGCGAATGATAGTAATGACAAATAAAACTAAAATTAGTGTGATGAAATAGTAGTTAATAAACGGAATCACTATCAATCTGGCAAGCAAAAGCAATGCAAGTGACAGAGCTCCCGCAAATAATAGCAAGAGCTGAATTTCCTTCATAACCAATTGGAAAAGTAATTGATTTTGAACAGGCTTTAACAGACGGGCAAATTGTTTGCGTTCTTCCATTGCATATCCCTTATCCTTTTTTCATATTTGGACGAAGCTTTTTAATACTGATGAAAACAGCGCCGATAATTATAACCGTATAAGAAATTAAATAGGAAATCCAAAGCGGTATATTAATCCCTGAGTTTGTAGCGATTTCCTTCGTAAATTCCGGTTCGAACGTACTTAGAAGAATGATGGGCGGATTAAGCATTGCCATAAAGTAAACGAACGGATTTGACGATGGCGTTCCTGAATACCCATACCGCATAGCCAATTGCATAAAAATTAGGGTCAAAAACGCTGTCCCACCGGCCATAAATAACGTCACACCATAGGAAGTTACCATGGAAACAATCGTTTTTCTAATAAGAGTAGAAAACATCACACCGACACTGCCAAAGGCAATCATCGTGAAAATATAAAAAGAAATAGTTGTTAAAACTTGCCCCGGTGAAATCCCACCGAATAAAAAAACAAAGCTGTAAAGAGGCAAGCTCGCAATGATTAATAAAAGCAAATAGGAAATTGATGATATAAGCTTACTCAAAATAATGCTTGCTGAACTTTGAGTAGTTGTCAGCATAATATTCAATGTTTGCCTTTCACGCTCGCTGCTAATGACACCTGCCGTCAAACCAGGTGTTATAAACAAGATAAGAGCGAGCTGCAAAAAAGAAAGCATAATAAATATGGAGCGGCTTTGAGCCGGCTTAAAAAATCCTTGTGTATTCGACAAAGACTCAATAAAGACAAAACCGACTATAATAATCCCAATAGCAAGCAAATAAAAGAGAATGCCTAGGAAGCTTTTGAAAGAACGAAAGCGCAGCTTAAACTCTTTATTTAGAACAGGGTTCGTTATGATATTTTTCATGACAGCTCTACCCCCTTCGTTATTTCCATAAATACATCTTCAAGATTTGACTCAATTTCAGAAAAACTTGAAATAGCGATGTTGTTGAGTATCGCTTTTTTCAATAACTCCGATTGCTCAAGATCCGAGCCCCTAAATATAAATTGTAAGGCGTTTTCCTCTTCGCCCTTAGTTAATTTTGAAACATTTAGGTCATCTTCAAAAAATGCAATAGCTTTACTGAAATCTCCATGAGCTTTTACAATGATTAGCTTCTCACCTTTTAAACGCGCTTGGATTTCCGAAACCGAGCCTTCAGCGATGAGCCGGCCTTGGTCAATGATGCCAAGCGTATCGCACATTTCAGCCAGCTCAGGGAGAATATGAGAGGAGATTAAAATTGTTTTCCCCATATTCTTCAACTCTTTTAATATTTCCCTCATTTCCACACGTGCTCTCGGATCTAAACCTGAAGCAGGTTCGTCAAGAATTAATACCTCAGGATCGTGGATTAAGCTCCTAGCTAGACATAATCGCTGTTTCATCCCTCTAGATAATAAATCTACATATGAATCCTGTTTATGCGATAAGTTCACGAGATCAAGCAATTGCGGGATGAGTTTTTCCCTTTCATATGCTGGAATCCCATAGCTGGCGCCGTAGAAATGTAAATATTCAACTGTTTTTAGCTGATCATATACACCGAAGAAATCTGGCATATAACCAAGCTGTCTTCTTACCTTTTTCGGTTCCTTTTGGACATTAAAGCCATTAATATACGCTGTTCCGGAAGTTGGAGCCAGCAATGTAGCCAAAATGGAAAAGGTTGTTGATTTTCCCGCCCCATTTTGTCCGACAAATCCGAACACTGTTCCTTTTTCAATTTGCAAACTAAGTGAGTTTAACGCTGTGAAATTCCCGTATTTTTTTGTTAATTCGATTATTTCAATCACGGTGCCACTTCCCCTTTAATAGTGATCGCCGGTAATTGAACATATGGATCACTTTTAGCATTTTTTATCAATTTTAGTTTTATTTCGCCTGCTTTAGATAAGTATTGCTGAACATCACTGTCGTTATTAAGTCTAAGACTGCGTTTATCTGCTTCTATTGGCAGCCACTCACTCGAAGCTGTATTAAAAACAGAATATTGAATTGATGGATGATTCGTCCTAATTAATATTTCATTTACTTTTATCGAATGCTGCACTAGTTCCTTTGGCAGCTGGACAATATATTCATATTCTCCGTCATCAATAGTGGTTTCCTTATTAGTCCCATTCACCATTTTTTCAAAAATCTGCCCTTTTATAACGTTTAGATGAGAAACTAGCATTTCATCTCTAATTGTTATAGCTCCGGCAAATTGCTGTTCGGCTTCAAATGAATCTAAAATAAGATTGATCGTATCCCGTTTTTCCTTTTTCCCAACGATTTGTACGTCTACAACCGCATCCGTTGTAAATCCTCCAATGACTGGTTTATTTTCAGTCCCGTTCGTAAAAATAAAATTTGATGCCGCATATTCTAATCTTTCTCGTTTCATTTTATTGAGATCTGTATTTTGATAGTTTGGACCACCATAATTATACGGTTTAGTTAACAAAGAATTTTTCGTTTGCTTGTTAACTTGGATCGTTTCTCCTTTCTTAATTGGACCAAGTTTTATTTTTTCATTGCCAGACCATATAAAAATTTCTTCAAAATCATAGGCAAATCCATTGTAAATCGTTCCCGTTATTTGGTTGCTTTTTACCTTGAGATCAGCAGTAAAACTTCCATCTGTCACTTGGTTTGCCTTTCCAAAAATAGTTTTAGATGACCAATAGCCCACTTCTGGAAAAACAATATTAATATTTTTGCGCTTATCTTCATAAATTGCCCCTCTTAACGGATCATAGCTGCTCATATTTTGCGTGCTTGTTATTGCATTGAATTGTTCTTTTGGGACCGATAAAGTATAAGTACCGCTTTTATTCGATAAAAGTGTGGCTGCTTGTATACCTGTTAATTGATGATCGTTTACTTGATAAACGCCCAATTGATTCAGCTGCGGCTTAGCAATCCGGTCTTTTGCCCCGATTCCAAAAACGATAGCCGCCATTAAAATAGCTACCGTTGGGATAATCCACCAAGAATGCTCCCTTTTATCCATTTTTCTCAAAACAAAATAAAGAACTGGTACAATAATAATGATATAACCGCCTAATATTCCGATAAGCTGTCCGATAGAGAAACTACTCGCAGGGAAAAATTCATTTACATCCGCAAGCTCCCAATAAAGCGTGTCATAGAAATTAGGCCCATAGTTACTGTTGGTATTATTCGTCTTTTCGGCTTCATTCATAAACTTCGCGAACCATGTACTATAACCCTTCCAAGATGAAAGCGGTTCATCACCTAAAGAGAATCCTGTTTGTAAAATCGTTCCTTCTCCAACTCTTTTCTTTGCTGTAATATTTACTGAATCACTTTCATCGATTGCCATTGCATTTTTATTTAGTGGGCCGGTAAATATTTGTATTTCATTAAATCCGGGATTTTTTTCACTTTCTGCTTGGAGCAAAAATTTAACTGGAACCGTTAACTCATTATCCATTTTCATTGGCAATAATGAATATAGTTGTCCATATGATTGGCTTCCATTTGGAGCCCCTCCTGCAATGAGGATTCCTCCGCCCTCAACCCATTTTACGATTGCATCCTGCTGTTCCCCATTTAATTGTGACAGCGGATATTCATCAATCAGTAAATAATCAATCATTTCCAAACCTAATGCCTGCTTTGGAAGCTGTTCCTTTTTTAGCTCGATCATTTGCATTTGAGTGAAAGGGAGTATTCTTAACTCTTTTAAACGGTCAAAATTCTCACTTAACACCCCAATTACATCTTCATTCAAATCAATGTATTTCGGTTTGATTTTATCTTCGCCAGCAAAATTGACTTTTTTTCCGTTTCTCCAATCTCCTTTATAAAGATGAATGGAAGGAAGATTCTGATTGGCGGAAGGATGATCGTCCGTTAAACCTGGTGAAGAAACTTGGTATGATTTCGTCGTATTTGCAGGTAAATCTACATTGATTGACATGGTACCGCCTGTATTCCAAGAAGGATGAAAATTTAGCAATAAATCCCCCGTAAATGCTTCTCCTTTGTTTTCAATATGAAGAGTCAAAGGAAAACCTTTCCCCATTTTTAGTTTTCCGTTATAGCCTGCATCTAGTTTTATGTAAATGTTCTCTGCATTTGCTTTAGCAGAAGGAAGAAAGATGCCGATTGTAAAAAAGAAACAAATAATAATCCCGATAGCTAACCTCATATTTTTGTACATTAAATCTCCCCCAGCAAATTAATTCTAATTAATAGACGAATAAAAATGAGGAAAGTTTTCTAAAAATGAAAAATTTCCCCGTCCAAACATTAGTTATTTTAGTGTAATTTTACACCAATATTGAATGTTGTCAATTAAAATAATAATAAAAAAACAGCTGAACATTCATTTCAGCTGTTTTTTCATTATTATTCAACTTCTTCTTTTTCTACTAGATCGGCAAATAGACCATATACGTATTGCTCAGCATTAAATTCCTGTAGATCATCCATTTTTTCTCCAAGGCCAACAAACTTAACCGGAATATCTAGTTCATTCCTAATAGCAAGAACAATCCCACCTTTAGCCGTTCCGTCAAGCTTTGTTAACACGATTCCGCTTACATTCGTTGCTTCCTTAAATGTCTTTGCCTGAATCATTGCATTTTGTCCAGTTGTTGCATCAAGTACAAGAAGAACTTCATGCGGTGCACCCGGAACTTCACGTTCGATCACACGTTTGACCTTTTCAAGCTCATTCATAAGATTTACTTTGTTTTGCAGACGGCCTGCTGTATCACAGATTAATATATCTGCTTGTCGTGATTTTGCAGCACGAATCGCATCAAACATAACAGCAGCTGGGTCAGATCCTTCCCCTTGTTTAATGACATCAACACCGACTCTTTCTCCCCAAACTTCCAGCTGCTCAATGGCCCCAGCTCTAAACGTATCCCCCGCTGCTAGGAGCACCTTTTTGCCTTCGTTTTTGAATTTATGTGCAAGCTTTCCTATAGTCGTTGTTTTTCCGACACCATTTACACCAACAAAGAGGATTACTGTTAAGGAGTCTGCTTGAATATTTAGTTCTGATGAAGCATTGCCTCCAGCTTCATAAATTTCCACTAGTTTTTCAGAAATGACACTTTGTACTTCTCGAGGCTCTTGAATATTTTTTCTCTTCACCTCTAATTTCAACTCATCAACAAGCTTCATTACTGTATCAAAGCCAACATCTGCCTGAATTAAAATTTCCTCTAGCTCTTCAAAGAAATCCTCATCCACTTTGCGGTATCTGGCCACTAGATTGTTTACTTTATTGGAAAAGTTATCCCTCGTTTTTGCAAGACCGTCTTTAAACTTTTCTGTAGCACTATCTGTTTGTTTCGTAATTTTTTCTTTTAATTTTTTAAAAAAGCTCATTCTCGTCACTTCCCTTTTTCATTATTTCAATATGTATGAGAAGCTGACCGGTAAAGTCAGCTTCCGATATTCACTTATCGCAGATTAACGGGCTGTAAGACTCCCACTTCAAGTGGAGATCCAACAGCCCGTAAAGGCCCGACGTCGGACAGGATGTCCTAGTCATGCGAATGCCACAGGACAAGGAACACTACGGCAGCTATACATCGCACGACCAAAAGCGGAGCTTTTGGGAGGATCTGGCGCTATGAGCGTGATTCTACTAACATACAGTGAGGAAAAAACACTCCACTGGATGAAGTTTCACTTTATTGTGTAATTAATTCTTTCGTTTCTTCAAAACGAACTGATACTAATTTAGAAACACCTGATTCTTCCATCGTTACTCCATATAATACATCGGCTTCCTCCATCGTTCCTTTACGATGAGTAATAACGATAAATTGTGTTTCAGTGCTAAATCGCTTTAAATATTGACTAAAACGGGTGACATTGGCTTCATCTAAGGCCGCTTCCACTTCATCAAGTATACAGAATGGCACAGGACGGACCTTCAAAATCGAGAAGAGAAGTGCTATAGCTGTAAGAGCTCTTTCCCCGCCTGATAAAAGTCCAAGGTTTTGCAGTTTTTTCCCTGGAGGCTGAGCAACGATTTCGACACCTGTATTCAATAAATCATTTGGATCGGTAAGCTTTAAATCTGCTCTGCCCCCTCCGAATAATGATTGGAATACAGCCTCAAAATGGAAGCGAATGCCTTCAAAGGTTTGCTGAAAACGTTTCTTCATTTCCGTATCCATTTCATCAATAATTTGGAATAAAGTATCCTTTGCTTCCTGCAAATCATTTTTTTGCTCTAATAGGAATTCATAACGCTCTGAAACCCGTTCATATTCCTCAATCGCACCGAGGTTTACTGTTCCCAGCTCATCAATGGCTAATTTAATGAGCTTTACTTTTTTCCTTGCTTCTTCTACATCGATAGTTAGTGGATATTCTTCCTTTGCGGCTTCAAAGCTCAATAAATACTCTTCCCGCAAATGACTTAATCGGGTTTCAAGTTCCACATCTAAACGATTTAGCTTTACTTCTTCATCTTTTAACGCCTCAACCATGCCTTTATGCTGGCGTTTTAGCTCTTTCGTTTCAAGCTCTAAATCCTCTAAGACTGTTTGAAGCTTCATACGCTCTTCTCTTCTTGAAGAAATTAAATTGATCGTTGCTGTTTTATCATGGAGCTTCTTTTTAGCCGCTTCTTCTAATTGCTGCTCGCCTGAAAAATTATTCGTCATTTCTGAGGATAGAAGCTCTAAATCCTCTTTAAAAATGTGTAGTTTCTCGTTAATTTCAGCAAGCTCTTTGACTATGGCATCATATTTATCTTTCGCATGATTATACTGTTCACTTTTCGCAGCAAAGCTCACTTTTAGCTCGTTAATTTCACCTAAAAGAACTTCTTTTGAAGTATTTTGCTGATTTTTCTGCTCTGTTAATTGTTTAATCTCTTCATCAAATGCAACAACTTGTGACTGAAAGTCATTAAGCAAAGCTTGTAGGTCTAACTTTCTTTTTAAAAGTCTTTCTTTATCTTCTGTGAATTGCGCTTTATCAATATCATAAAGAGATAGTCTTTCATTCAAGCTTTTTTCCTCGAACTCTAATTCACGAAAATCGCTTTTGATGGACTGTTCCTTTAATCTAAGTTCCTCACCTGTCATTCTATGCTCATCAATTTTCGATTCAAGCTTTTGAATATCCGCTTTAAGCATTTTCACCTGTGATTCTAACCCGGCTGTTTTCGACTCCATATCTGCAATTCTTATTTTTAATTCTTCGAGCTCCCCTTTTCTGCTCAAGATCGAAGTCGATTTCTGTTTTAACGCTCCTCCCGTCATAGAGCCCCCAGGATTCACAATATCGCCATCTAACGTAACGAGTCTAACACGATATTGGAGAAGCTTGGCGATTTCGTTCGCTCCTTTTAAGTCTTTTGCAATGACAACATTTCCGAGTAAGCTTTCCATTGGTTCCTTATATTTCGCATGAAATTGAATTAATTTCGCTGCTTCACCAACAAATGAAGGATGCTCCTGAATAGAATGAATCTGTGCCGCACTCAAACTTTTTCCTTTAATTACATTTAACGGCAAGAAGGTCGCGCGCCCGAAATTATTCTGCTTTAAATATTGAATTGCACTTCTTCCGTCTTGCTCTGTTTGCACGATAATATGCTGCATTGCGCCGCCTAAAGCCGTTTCAATCGCTGTTTCAAATGATTTAGGAACTTGGATTAATTCAGCGACCGCACCTTCAATTCCATGGAGCTTTCCGCCACGGGCTTTTAGTACTTCTTTAACACCTTGGAAAAATCCTGAATAATCATCTTCCATTTCTTCAAGCATTTCCTGACGCGATTTCGCCTTTTGTAAATATTGATAAGCTTGATAGAGAGTCGTTTCCTGCTTCTGATAATTCCCTTTTGAGATTTCAAGGGTTTTTTGCTCATCACGGAATCCTTTTACTTGATCATCCAATTCTTTTTGCACAGAAATTAGTTCAGCTTCAACCTTTACCTTCTTTTCAAGAATGCTTTTCCTTTTTTCAATAAAATTACTATTTTCCTGCTCAAGCCGGCCATTTCTTATATCAATTTGACTTAACTGCTGTTCAATATTTTGCAGTTCGTTTTTGGTTGCCGCCTGTTTACTTAATAATTCGATATAATCACTTTTCAACGATTCAATCTTTTCTTCCGTGCTTTCATTAAACCGCTTTAATTGATCATGTTGTTGTTTTAATTCGTTTTGGAGCTGTTTCGCTTCTAATGCAAGATTCTCATATAAAGAAGATTGTGTTTCCTTTCGAGTTGTCAATTCTTGCTCTTTATTGATAAATTCCTCAAGATTTTTTTGCAACTGATCTTTATTTAAGGAAGCATTTTTCTTTCTTTCCTTCAATACTTCTTTTCTGCCCTCAAGCTTCTCAAGTTCTTCACTAGCATGAAGGAGAACATTTTGCAAATCGCTAATCGATTCATCAAGGGCAAGTGCATGATCCCTTAATTCTTCAATTTTCGCTTCTTTACGCTGAAGATTCGCTGAATGCTTTAATTCATTTTCTTTATGCATGTCTAGATTTTTAGATAGCTGTTCCCAGTTCGCATGTAAATCTTCAATTTCATAAACTGTTAATGCCACTTCAATTTTTTCGAGCTCTTCCTTTTTTTCTAAATAGTCCTTCGCAATGGATGCTTGGATCTTTAAAGGTTCAACCTGGCTCTCCAGTTCGTAGACAATATCATTAACGCGATTTAAATTATCCTTCGTTTCAGTTAGCTTAACTTCTGCCTTCTTTTTTCTGTTTTTATATTTCAGGACACCGGCTGCCTCTTCAAAGATCGTTCTCCGTTCTTCAGCCTTACTATTTAAGATTTCTTCTACTCGGCCTTGACTAATAATTGAAAAGGCTTCTCTTCCTAATCCAGAGTCCATAAATAAATCTACAATATCTTTCAGCCTGCAGGCCTGTTTATTAATTAAATATTCACTTTCACCAGATCGATATACCCGGCGAGTAACGCTGACTTCGTTATAATCAATTGGCAAGCGCTGATCTTCATTATCAAGTGTTAACGTAACTTCTGCAAAGTTTAGCGGTTTACGCGAATCACTGCCAGAGAAGATAATATCCTCCATTTTGGCGCCGCGTAATGATTTCGCTGATTGTTCACCTAAAACCCAGCGAACTGCATCAGTAATATTGCTTTTTCCGCTTCCATTCGGACCTACAACAGCAGTGACACCTGGTACGAAATCAACCATGATTCTTTCCGCAAACGATTTAAAGCCAACTACATCTAACCGTTTTAAAAACAACTGCTGCTCCCCCTAATCGTATATGTTTCAATCTATGTTGTCATTCTAGTTCATTTTGCCTTTTAAAAATTCAAGTGCCATTTGCGCGGCATGCTGTTCTGCTTCCTTTTTTGAGCGGCCTGTACCTGTCCCTAATTCTTTACCGTTCATAGATACTCTTGAGACAAATTCCCGATTATGAGCCGGTCCTTTTTCTAGTAATATTTTATATTCAATTAAGCCAATTCCATCACGTTGAATCAATTCTTGAAGCTGACTTTTGTAATCCATAACATGGGCAAATTTCCCTGCATCGATCTTAGGAAATACAATTTTTTCTAAAAAGGAAATAACTGTGTCAAGTCCTTTATCTAAATAAAGCGCGCCAATAAATGATTCAAAAACATCCGCAAGCAATGCCGGTCTTTCCCTGCCTCCAGTCATTTCTTCACCTTTACCTAAAAGAACAAGATCACCAAAGGATAATTCGTGAGCAAAAGAAACTAAAGAAGGCTCACAAACAATCGCAGCCCGTAATTTAGTTAATTCTCCTTCACTCATTAATGGATATTTAAGAAATAAAAATTGAGAAACAGTCAGCTCAAGGACGGCATCTCCTAAAAATTCAAGTCTTTCATTATCTTCATTCGGTTTTCTACGATGTTCATTCACATAAGAAGAATGAGTAAATGCTTGTTTAAGCAATTTTTCATTTTGAAATTCTACGCCAATCTTTTTCTGAAATTCTTTAAAGCGTTTATCTATTGTGCGAAATCCTTTTTTATCTCTGTCTTTTCCTACACTGTGCATAATTGACTCACCTTTTATAAGTTATATAACGAATTTTTTATATACTAAATACCTAGTTTACTGAAAAAAATCACAAGATGCAAAAAGCTAATAAAGCCCCGTTATGAAACGGAGCTTTAGAGTAGTACCGTATTTTCTGTCCGTAACTACCTAATAGGCTATCAAGTAACAACGGACAAAAAATACAGAAAATATCATTTTCAGAAAGGCCCACTGGGGGCCCACTGAAAAAAGGATTGTTTAAAAGTTCATCTGATGAATTATTGCTTTGCACTTATGTAGTTAACAGCGTCACCAACGGTTGCAATCTTTTCAGCGTCATCATCAGAGATTTCCAAATCAAACTCATCTTCTAATTCCATTACTAGTTCTACTACATCAAGGGAATCAGCACCAAGATCATCTTTGAAAGAAGCTTCTAGCTTTACTTCAGATTCTTCCACACCAAGGCGGTCAACGATAATCTTTGTTACTCTTTCTAATACTTCTGCCATGCTTGTTCACCTCCCCTCAAGATATTATAAATTATTTTAAAGAAATAATAAATGTTCTGATGAACAATTTTTATTTCAATTGTATTTCAACCAAATAATTAATGCTTTACATGACCATTCCGCCATCTACATGAAGGGTCTGGCCCGTCATGTAACGGCTATCTTCTGATGCTAGAAAGACAACAACATTTGCGATATCCGCTGGCTCACCGAAGCGCGCTAATGGAATTTGTTTTAACATCTGCTCTTTCACATCTTCAGGAAGCTTTTCAGTCATGTCTGTCGTAATAAAACCTGGCGCTACAGCATTAACTGTAATTCCGCGAGTAGACAATTCCTTCGCCGATGTTTTTGTTAATCCAATAACTCCTGCTTTTGCTGCCACGTAGTTTGCTTGTCCAGGATTTCCACTCACACCGACAATGGATGAAATATTAATAATCCGCCCGTTTCTTTGCTTCATCATTTGTCTTGTTACAGCTTTCGTACAAAGGAAGACACCTTTAAGATTTATATTCATTACATCATCCCATTCGTCTTCCTTCATTCTCATTAATAGATTATCTCTCGTAATTCCAGCATTATTAACAAGAATATCAAGTTTACCAAATGAGTCAACTGTTTCTTTCACCATATTAGCAACTGACTCACTGTTAGATACATCACATTTGATCGCAATGGCGTTTCGTCCCATTTCTTTTATTTCGGCAACGACTTGATTCGCTCTTTCTTCACTTCCCGAATAGTTAACAGCAATATCGGCCCCTTGTCTCGCTAATTCTAGCGCAATTTCTCGGCCAATGCCTCGTGACGCCCCTGTTACGAGGGCTATTTTTCCTTCTAGCTTCATTGTACTTCCTCCTTTAAGGACTCGATCACTGCTGTGCTAGTCTCTTGGTCTGAAACAGCAAAAATACGCACGTTTTTATTGATTTTCTTTACAAGTCCAGATAAAACCTTTCCTGGGCCAATTTCAATAAAAGTATCAACACCTAAATCAATCATTTTTTGCACAGAATCTTCCCATAGCACAGGGGAGTAAAGCTGTTCGATTAATTTTTCCTTAATATTTTCTGCTAATGTAATTTCGTCAGCTGTTACATTGGCAATGACTGGGATTTGTGCATTTTTCACTTCAATTTCATCAAGGATTCCTTTAAAATTTTCTGCCGCTGGCTTCATTAATTCTGAATGAAAAGGACCGCTTACAACAAGTGGCATGACACGCTTAGCACCAGCTTCTTTCGCTTTTGCCGACGCAATTTCCACGCCTTTGCGCGTACCAGAAATAACGATTTGACCCGGACAGTTCAAATTGGCAAGCTGGACTGAATTCCCCTCGTTTGTCACCTCATCTGTAACAGCTCTTAGGATATCTCGGTCTAATCCTAAAACGGCAGCCATTGTGCCTTCCCCATTTGGAACAGCCTCTTCCATATATTCGCCTCTTTTTCGAACAGCATAAACACCGTCTTCAAATGAGATCGCTCCAGAAGCGACAAGAGCTGTATATTCTCCAAGGCTATGTCCTGCAACGTAATCAGGCTGAATACCCGATTGCTTGAAAAACTCTAACACTGCGATACTTGTTGTCAGCAACGCTGGCTGTGCATTCGTTGTTAACGTCAGTTCTTCTTGCGGTCCTTCAAAGATAAGCTTTGAAAGAGGATAATTTAATTTTTCATCCGCTTTGCTAAAATAAGATTTTACTTTTGAATCCGTTTCGGCAAGAGTCAGTCCCATTCCAACGGTTTGCGATCCTTGACCTGGAAAAATAAATGCAATTTTGCCCATAGCAATTCTCCTTTTTTCACTTCATTTTACTTGCGTAGTTTCCTTTTCAACGACTTCCTTTATCGTTTGCGAAACATTATGCATAACCATATTCCGTGTTTGTCTAACAGCATTATAAATAGCATTGGCATCTGATGAGCCGTGTGCTTTAATGACTGGTGCTTTTAATCCGAAAAGACCAGCGCCGCCATATTCCGAATAATCCATTTTAGCTTTTAATTGGACAAGATCTGGCTTTAAAACAGCGGCAGCCATTTTGCTTTTGAAGCTGCTCGTTAATGCTGATTTTAACATTTTAAAAACAGACAGAGCTGTGCCTTCGATCGATTTCAAAACCATATTGCCTGTGAAACCATCTGTTACGACAACATCTGCTACGCCATCGAGCAAATCACGTGCCTCAACGTTTCCCACGAAATTTACATTGGCGTTTTGGAGTAACGCAAATGCATGTTTCGTAAGCTCATTGCCCTTTTTCTCTTCAGTTCCTATGTTAAGTAGGCCTACTCTAGGATTGGGAATGCCGCGAACCTTTTCGGCATAAATAGAACCCATAATGGCATATTGTAATAGATGCTCAGGCTTTGCATCAACATTGGCACCCACATCTAGTAGAATGAATCCTTCTCCGTCAAGTGTTGGCAGCGTCGGGGACAAGGCTGGTCTTTCAATGCCCTCTATCCGTCCTACGACAAAAAGTCCGGCCGCCATTAATGCCCCTGTATTACCAGCCGAAATACACGCATCTGCTTTTCCATCAGAAACAAGCTGAGCTGCGAGTACCATAGAAGCATTCTTCTTTCTCCGTATTGCTCGAGCTGGTTCATCAGTCGGCAAGATCACTTCATCCGTATGTAAAATTTCAATCCGTTCCTGATTCGTTAAATATTCTTTAATTTTTGTTTCATTACCGACAAGGGTAATTTGTATGTCATTAAATTCAGCAGCAGCTTTCATAGCTCCAAGTACGATTTCTTTAGGAGCATGATCGCCCCCCATTGCATCTATCGCTATTTTCATGCTGGTATTCATCCTTTATTGTATTTTGTGGGAACGATACATATCAAATTCCCCTTTAAAAACTAATTCATTGTTCACATAGCTTGAAACGAGTACTAATGTTCTGCCACTTTCAGAGTCAATGCTCACAACCTTTGCTTTTGCAATCACTCTTTCCTTATGTTTCACAGAACGAGTGAATTGAATATTCGCTTTAGCTGTCAAGGCAAGCTCATCATTTATTAATGCTACCGCAAGCGAATTCGCTTGTGCAAATAAATGATGGCCCCGAGCAATTTTATTCCGCTTGAAAACATGCTCTTCTTTAATATCTAAAATAGAAATGGCTGTTTTGTCTAGTTCTATATCAATAATTTCACCGATAATTTCATCAATTGGCAAGGAGCGCACTTCGTCATCAAATCTTTTTTCAGCTACATGCTTGATCCGTTCACGTAATTCAGGGATCGATAATTCTAGCCTATCCAAACGAATGGTTTGGACACTTACAGAGAATTTCTCTGCTAGCTCCTCATCCGTAACAAAAGGGTTGTCCTTTATCGTTTGCGTTAATAACGCCTGCCGCTCTTTTTTACTTCTTCGCATCATCTACACCGCCCCAGATATTAAGACTAGGTACTAATAGTAGTATATGATTAGGAACTCGAGATTGCAAGCATAAAAGTGGAGGCGACTGCTCTGAACAAAGGAAAAAGCTTTGGCACAGTAACTGTACCAAAGCCCTTAATCAAGTTTTTCGCCTTCTAATACCCCGGAATCCCTTAAATACTCTCTTAACATGAGAAACTCTGGCGCTTCCCAAAATTGCTCCATTTGAATCAATTGTGCTGTATCGTTTCTAGCAGTCTCTAATGCACGATAATCATGTACCATATCTGCGACTTTGAATTCCGGAAGTCCACTTTGTTTTTTGCCAAAGAAGTCGCCTGGTCCTCTAAGCTCAAGATCCTTCTCACTTAAGACAAATCCGTCATTCGTTTCAGTCATAATTTTCATCCGTTCTTTTCCTACCTCAGATTTCGGGTCGGCAAGAAGAATACAGTAGGATTGATCACTGCCACGCCCCACTCGCCCTCGGAGCTGGTGAAGCTGAGCTAAACCAAAGCGCTCTGCATCATATATGACCATCATCGTTGCATTTGGAACATTCACTCCAACCTCAACGACTGTCGTTGAAACGAGCACTTGGAGCTTATTATTGCTAAACTCCTTCATGACTGTATCTTTTTCGTCCGAATGTAATCTCCCATGCATTAAGCCGACTTGATAGCGGCCATTAAAATAGTGAGTTAATTGGGCATGAACATCGATCGCATTCTGAACATCAAGCTTATCTGATTCCTCGATAAGAGGACAGATCACATAAGCCTGATGGCCCGCATGCAGTTCTTTTTCTACAAACCCGAGAACACGATCAAGCATATCAGGCTTTGCCCAATACGTTTCAATTGCTTTTCTTCCCGCAGGCATTTCATCAATAACAGAAACATCCATTTCGCCAAAAACGGTAATGGCTAATGTTCGAGGAATAGGAGTAGCAGTCATGAATAAAACGTCTGGGCTTTCACCTTTCTCTCTTAAAACTCTGCGCTGTTCAACTCCGAAGCGATGCTGTTCATCTGTAATGACAAGCCCAAGTTTTTGAAATTCCACTTCATCCTGAATTAAAGCATGTGTCCCAATGATGACGTCAATTTCCCCATTTTTTAAGAGCTGCAATATTTCCTTCCGTCTTTTTCCTTTTACCGAGCTCGTTAAAAGCTCACACTTTATTTGAAAAGGATCCAGCATTAGTTTTAAGGATTCTGCATGCTGTTCCGCCAAAATTTCCGTCGGCACCATTAAAGCACCTTGAAAACCTGCAGTTCTACTTGCATACAAAGCAATCGAAGCA
The DNA here is from genome assembly GCF_008923245.1 of Cytobacillus depressus. GTDB lineage: Bacteria > Bacillota > Bacilli > Bacillales > Cytobacillaceae > Cytobacillus > Cytobacillus depressus. The sequence goes on along the minus strand of NZ_WBOS01000002.1, from coordinate 466,768 downwards.
ACAGCTGTTTTCCCTGAGCCGACATCACCTTGCAAAAGCCGATTCATTCGATATGGTGACTTCATATCAGAAAGTATTTCATTTACGACTCTCTTTTGGGCATTCGTCAATGAAAAAGGTAAGGACTGAATAAATGTTTTTAGCTTTTCAAGGTTATATAGCTGACCGATGCCTTTCGACTGTTCTCTCTCAATCTTTCTCAAAGCTTGCATTTTTAATTGAAAATAGAAGAATTCCTCATACACAAACCTTCGTCTCGCTTGCTTAAGTTCATTTTGATCGGTTGGAAAATGCATAATATGCAACGCAGTTCTTCTATTCATAAGCTTATATTTTGTTAAAGATACATCTGGTAAAGTTTCTTGGATTTCGGCTCCAAATTGAGAAAAAGCGAGATTAATAAATCGTCTTAAGCCTTTGACAGTGATTTTCCCCTTAATGCCATATACAGGCTCAAAATCCTTGCTTTTTGTATAAGAACCTATCTTTACTTCACTTGCTGTAATCGTTTGACGATGCTGATCCCATTTTCCCGTTACCGTAACTGTATCGTTTATAGCGATTTTATTTTTTAAATAAGGCTGATTAAACAAAACTACTTGAATGAGATATCTCCCAACAAGAATTCTTAAAGTCAATCTTGAACGCTTTCTTCCATAATACATAAGAGAAGGTTCACTATGTACCTTCCCCTCCACTGTGACCCGCTCTTCATGCTTAACCTCTGCTAAATCTTTCAAGCGATAGTCCTCATAGCGATACGGGAAATATCCTAATAAATCCGTGACACTTCTAATATTCATTTCTGTCAAAGCTTCAGCCGTTTCTTCTCCTATCCCTTTAATAGCCGTAACTGGAAGGGATTTTAGTTGATTTAATATATTTTTTTGATTTGACAAAGAGTTCACCTCCAGCGAGCCAAAAAAGAAGGGGCCCCCTCATGGCCCCCTCCTTTTCATTGTTTCGATGTATTAAGTTCACACAATATAAGAGGTTGCGATTACATTTTATTCGATAGCGAAAATGAATGCATATAATGGTTGTTTCCCATCATGCAATTCAATCTCAACATCTTCAAATTCAGCTTCTACAAAACTAACGATTGCTTCAACATCTTCTTCAGAAGCATCTTCACCTTTTAGTATCGTTAAAATTTCTGAATCAGCATCAAGCATGTTTGCAAGAAGATCTTTAGCTGCCTGGACTTTATCTTTATTTTTTACGATGATTTTACTCTCAGCAATGCCCATGAAATCGTCTTTTTCGATTTCAAGGCCATCAATGCTCGTATCACGAACAGCAAATGTGATTTGACCTGTTTTTACATGCTGAAGAGCTTCTGTCATGCCTTCTTTATTTTGATCAATGCCAGCACTTGGGTTAAAAGCAAGTAAGGCAGACATTCCTTGAGGAACTGTTTTTGAAGGAATCACGACAACTTCAAAATCAGTTACTTCTGCTGCTTGCTCCGCTGCCATAATAATATTTTTGTTATTTGGGAGGATAAATACTTTTTTGGCATTTACCTCTTCGATCGCCTTCACAATATCTTCCGTGCTCGGATTCATTGTTTGACCGCCCTCAATAACAGCATTTGCGCCAATGCTGCGGAAAAGGTCAACAATTCCTTCCCCCATGGAGACTGTTACAATTCCATATTCTTTTAACTCTTTTGCCGCTGATTTTGCAGGTTCAGCAGTTCCTTCAATTAAATTAGTATGCTGCTGGCGCATATTTTCAATTTTCATATTAATAAGGCTGCCATAGCGCTGGCCATATGTTAAGCATTCGCCTGGCTGTTCGGAATGTATATGGACTTTCACAAGTTCATCATCGGCAATTACTAATAATGAGTCGCCAAATTTGCTTAAGTCCATTCTAAAAGCCTCTTCAGAAAATGGTTTTTTTGCAAGCTTGTCCGCTTCGAATTTCACCATAAATTCCGTGCAATATCCAAATTCGATATCTTCCGTATTCATAAAGCTATGTATATTTTTGTGATGCTCTGCACTAATTAAGTCTTCCATTTTCGCAAGAGCAACAGGAGAATCAGGGAGCTTTTCCCCTTTAAGTTCAGCTAAAAATCCTTCATATACAAATACAAGACCTTGACCGCCACTATCGACCACCCCAACTTCTTTTAAGACAGGCAGCAAGTCAGGAGTACGATTTAATGACGCCTTTGCTTCTTTTACTACAGCTTCCATTAGTGCAATAAGATTAGACTCATTTGCTGCAACTTGAACTGCTTTCTTGGCAGAATCCTTCGCTACTGTTAAAATCGTCCCTTCGACAGGCTTCATAACTGCTTTATAAGCTGTTTCTACACCACTTTGAAGGGCTACAGCAAATTCCATGCTATTTATTTCGGCTCTTTGTTCGATTGCTTTGGAGAACCCGCGGAATAGCTGAGATAAAATAACACCAGAATTTCCGCGTGCTCCCATTAGCAAGCCTTTAGAAAGCGATACGCCGACTTTTCCAATATGACTTTGAATATTGCTCTTTACTTCCTTCGCGCCTGACGTCATAGACAAATTCATATTTGTCCCTGTATCACCATCAGGAACAGGGAAAACGTTTAATGAATCTACATAATTGGCGTTAGCGGATAAATAATTTGCTCCGGCAATAACCATTTCTGCAAAACGATTCCCATCTATTGCTTTAATTGACACAAGTCTTCCTCCTCACTACGGGTTCGACACACGAACCCCTTGAACGTAAATATTTACCGAGTCCGTGCTAAGTCCAACAGTTTTATCTAGGATGTATTTTACTTTTGATTGCACGTTGTGAGCAATCTCGGATATTTTCGTTCCATAGCTAACAATAATATACATATCAATTTGTACATCGTCTTGTTCCTGGCGAACAATGACACCGCGAGTAAAATTCTCTTTCCGTAAAATATCTGTTAAACCGTCTTTTAATTGGTTTTTGGAGGCCATGCCAACTATTCCATAGCAATCAACTGCTGCACCGCCAGCTATTGTTGCGATAACTTCATTCGAGATATCAATTTGACCGAATTTCGTTTTTAATTCGATGGACAATTTTATTCCCCCCTTGGAAATTCTCCCTTTCTAAAAAACATTTTACTATATACAAATACATTTTGAAAGCGCTACTCCTCCCCATTATTTTAGCTTAATAGTCATAAGTATATGTCAAGGATTTTTTCTTGCCAGACACCTATTGCAATATCAAGGGTTGTATGATAAATTATTAAAGTATCTTTTAATGCCTAGATTCTTTTAGACATTAAATTAAAAATGGTCATCTAACATGGCAATGAAAGCATGAAAAATAGCTTCAGGTTATGTGTAAGGAGGGAAATAATATGCCACGCAAATGTGTAATCACTGGTAGAAAAACAACTACAGGTAATGCACGTTCCCATGCGATGAACGCTAACAAGCGTACATGGGGTGCAAACCTTCAAAAAGTACGTATTCTTGTAGACGGTAAGCCAAAACGTGTTTGGGTATCTACAAGAGCGCTTAAATCCGGTAAGGTTGAACGCGTTTAACTAAAAAAAGCTTCGGCGACTTAGTTAACTTCTAGGCGCCAAAGCTAAACAAAAAATGAGACATCCGAAATTTAGGATGTCTTTTTTTAATCCAATAAAGCACCTTTAATTAGGTGCTCCTTCATTTCACTTACTTGTTATTTAGTCTTTCTTGAAGGTTCCTAACATTGCACGTACGAGCCCACCTAAAAACCTTGGCAGTTTAATTGTATAAAATCTCATATCACGCGTCCCTCCTCACGATCTTACACAGACATCTTATCCTTCACCATTATCATCTTATTCAAATAAAAAAGATAAGTACTAATAATTTTTCATCTTAATCATTACTTCTTACAACCATTATTATGCCTTTCGAAAATGAAAAATTCCCATTATCGCTAATAAGTTCATTACTAATACATAGCGTTGAACCCATTGGAATATGCTTATCTTTTAATGGATACTTAAACCCTTTAAGCGTAAGATCACTGACTTCAAGGGTAATTGGAAGGAACGAAACATATTTAAGTTCTTGAGTTTTCTTAATTGAATACGTACCAGGTCCTTTCACGAAGACAATATTTCGCTGATCAATCATTTCAATTTGAATATCCTTTTTATGCAAAGTCGGGTTAATGAGAAGCTGGATGTTGGCAAAAAAATGGTCCAGTCTTCCGCCAGTTGCACCAAATATCCGAATCAATTTTGGGTTTTGGTCAATGGCCCAGTTTAAAGCTAACTCCATATCTGTCTCATCTTTTTCTGGCCTATACTGCCTTATTTTGCGTGTGTTTTCCTCAATCACTGCCATTTCCGTCTGCGATACAGAGTCAAAATCACCAAAGGCAATCGCTGGTAGGATGCCCTTCGTTATAAGTGTAAAAACTCCTCGATCCACCCCCACCCAAATATTATCATCATGATTAAACTTATTTAAATTTGGCAGCAACTCAACTGGTCCGCCTCCAAGAATATTAATATTCATAGTAACCACCTATTTTAAATTAGAAAAGCGTAAGCGCCTTGGTCACCCCCGACAAGCACAAGACGATTGGCCCTGAAAGGTGTACTTTACCTTTCTGGGCCAATTGGCTTGTGACCTCGTGGGGGTAGGCGCTGAAGCTAGACAAAAGGCTGACCCTTTTGAAATGAGTCAGCCCTTTTTAGATAATTAAAGATTTCCTTTTATTGCGGCAATTGCTTTTCCGCGATCTTTTTCATTATACACAGCAGAGCCTGCAACAAGCACATTTGCACCTGCTTCGATACAAAGCTTGGCTGTTTCAACATTTACGCCGCCATCTACTTCAATTTCAATATTTAATCCTTTTTCATCTGCCATTTTTTTGACTGCGGAAATCTTCGGCAGGACAGATGATATGAACTTTTGTCCACCGAAGCCCGGATTCACCGTCATAAGAAGGACCATATCTACATCTTCAATAATATGTTCAATGGCACTTACCGGAGTTGCCGGATTAAGAACTACTCCAGCCTTAATGCCAAATGATTTAATATAATGAACTGTTCGGTGCAAATGACGGCATGCTTCTACGTGAACCGTTATATAATCGGCACCGGCTTTAACAAATGCCTCAATATATTGATCGGGATTCTCAATCATTAAATGAACATCTAAAGGAAGATCTGTAACCGGTCTGATTGCCTCGACGATAAGTGGACCAATTGTAATATTAGGGACAAAATGCCCATCCATCACATCGACATGAATATAATCGGCTCCTCCTCTTTCAACATCTTTTATTTCCTCACCCAGTTTAGAAAAATCGGCTGATAATATCGAAGGTGCTACTTTCACCATTGCTAGTACCTCGGCTTTCTCTCTTTAATTTCCTGTAAAAAAGTAATATAATGCTCATACCTATAAACAGGTATTTCTTTATTCTCAGTTGCTAGTTTTACCGCACATTTTGGCTCAGCTAAATGGAGACAGCCTCTAAATTTACATTCCTCGCTTTTTTGTTGAATCTCGGGAAAACAGAAATTTAAATCTTCCATCTCAATATCGGTAAATTCAAGTGAGCTAAAGCCAGGCGTATCTGCAACAAGTCCGTCGCCCACTTTTATTAGCTCAACATGTCTTGTCGTATGCTTGCCTCTACCTAAATGTGTAGAAATATCATTTGTCCGCAATTCTAAATCCGGTCTTAATACATTTAGCAGTGATGATTTTCCGACCCCTGATTGTCCGGCAAACACTGAGATTTCGCCTTCTAAAAATGGATACAAATCTTTAATCCCTTCCTCCGTTTCCGAAGAAGTTAATAGGACTTCATAGCCTGCTTGTCGATAATCATTTGCATATGATTGTATATCATCATATTGTTCACTATTCGTTAAGTCCATTTTCGTAATACAAATAATTGGTTTTATTTGATTATATTCCACCAATACGAGAAACCGGTCTAAAAGTGCTGTACTAAAGCTTGGCTCAACTGCCGAAAATACAAGGATGGACTGATCTACATTTGCGATCGGCGGTCTGATAAGCTCATTTTTTCGCTCTTTTACTTCTAAAATATAGCCTTCTTTATCATTTTCTGCTTGAAATACAACCTCGTCACCGACTAGAGGAGTCACTTTATTCTTGCGAAACACTCCTCGTCCACGGCATTGCACAGTTTCATTTCCGCTTAAAACATAATAAAAACCGCTTAATGCCTTTATGATTTTGCCCTCAGGCATAGCCACACTCCTTGCCTTTATTTTATAGTTTACACGATCCTTACTTAATGATTATTCAAATGGAACTGCCTGCTGATCAAAGATCCTACCATCTCTTATAATCTGGTATATAGCATGCTCACCATGTGCAATCATTAATTCAAACCGGAACGTCTTATTTTCCGTAATATAATCGATGATTTCAGGATCATCAATTACATGATTCATGTCCTGAATATAAATTTGAACCTCCTGTGGCTGACCTTCTTCCGCAGGTTCATATGGAACCATGACTTCTATCATCTTAGTCTTCGGAGGAATGGCCTTTTTCCCTTTTGAAAGCACTACCTTTACATTACTTCCTTTTGAAACTTCCGATCCCGGAGCAGGGTCTTGGGAAATTACATGCCCTTCTAACACATTATCTGAATAATCCTCTGATGTGATAATATTCAAACCAGTTGATTCTTCATACTCCTGTAATGCTTTTTTGTTATACTCCCTTAAATCCTTTAATTTAATTGGTGCTGGCCCTTTACTTACGGTAAATATGAGTTCCTCCTCTTCTGGAACAACTGATTCTCCTTCTAAGAGGTTTTGTTTTGTTATCGTACCAGCAGGATTACTCTCGTCATATTCATCATTTTTCGTAATAAATTTAAAGTTTTCGCGATCTAATAATCGTACAACCTCATCATATGGACGGCCTGTATAGTCTGCTAATTCAAACTTTTCTTTTCCTAAGCTTTCATAAATATCAATGGATGTGCCTTTCTTCACGGCTTTTCCAGCCTTTGGCTCAGTTTTAATGACTAGCCCTTCAGCAATTTCTTCATCGTTTATGCGGTTGGTTACATTAATTTTGAACCCAGCTGATTCTAATTCAGCTTTGGCCTTTTCAATTTCTTCTCCGGTTAAATCAGGAACTGTAACATCTTTTGTTGATAATAACCCTGGCAGAACAAAGACCACAAGTATTGCTAATATAAGAAGACCAAAAAAAGTAGAAATTAAAACGATTGGCCATTTTTTTCGCTTTTTCTTTTCCTTCTTTTTCTTTTCTTTCTTTTTCTTATCCTGCTTTTTCGGATTGACCTCTCCGATATTATTTACGGGTTTTGATTCTTTACCATGGACAACAGTCTCATCATGGCTCGGATATGAAGCTTCATCTGTAATAATTGGAATCGCCTTCGTTGCATCATTATCAATTGGAATATTAAACTTTGCTTCATCTAAGCGATCTGGATCTAAAGATGAGCTTAAATCTTCTTCCATTTCTTCAACTGTTTCAAAACGGTTAAACGGATCTTTTGCTGTTGCCTTTAAAACAATGTTTTCCACACTTTGCGGTATGGATGGATTCCATCTTCTTAATGATGGTGTTTCAGATTGCAGATGCTTTAATGCAATTGAGATGGCAGATTCCCCTGAAAATGGCAGTCTCCCCGTTAACATTTCAAACATCACAATGCCGAGGGAATAAATATCAGACTTGTGATTAGCCATGCCGCCCCTTGCCTGTTCCGGCGACAAATAATGAACCGATCCCATTACTGAGTTTGTTTGTGTAATACTAGTTGCACTTAAAGCCATAGCAATGCCAAAATCGGTGATTTTTACATTTCCATGCCTGTCTATTAATATATTTTGGGGCTTAATATCCCGGTGAACGATATGATTTTGATGAGCATGTGCTATAGCTGATGTGAGCTGCTTCATGATCTCAATTACTTTTTCCACTCGAACCGGACTGTTTTGCTGTATGTATTGCTTTAATGTTTGTCCATCGACATATTCCATGACAATATAATAAAGTGAATCTTCTTCCCCTACATCATAAATACTAACAATATTCGGATGAGCTAGACTAGTTGCTGATTGGGCCTCTCGGTGAAAACGACGAATAAATTCTTCATCATTTGCAAAATCGAGACGAAGCATTTTAACAGCTACATCGCGATCAAGAATCATATCATGGGCTAAATACACATTAGCCATTCCGCCCCCGCCGATGATTTCAAGAATTTTATACCTTCCGCTTATTCTTTTTCCAATCATCATGAGGTTTCACCAGACTCACTATCCAAAAACTCAACAATGACTAACGTAATGTTATCTTCCCCGCCAAGATTATTGGCTGAATCTATTAACGAAACAGCTTTTTCTTCTAAACTTTGCTTGCTTTTTAGAGTTTGGATCATCTCTTTTTCTGTCACTTTATTAGAAAGGCCATCCGAACATAACAAGAGGAGATCTTCCTCTTCAAACATAATTGTCTTAATATCTATTTTCACTGTTTTTTCAGTTCCGAGTGCTCTTAAAACAACATTTTTCATCGGATGATGTTCAGCATCTTCTTTGGAAATTTGACCAGAACGGACTAGTTCATTTACGAGTGAATGATCGTCTGTTAATTGCTGAAAACCGGTATCGTTCATTATATAACAGCGGCTATCACCAATATTGGCAATCGTTGCAAAATGATTCGTGCAAATAGCGGCGACAAGTGTTGTCCCCATGCCTTCACATTCAGAGCTTTTTTGTGCATGCTCGTAAATCTCTGTATTTCCTTTTTCAATACTTACTTTCAGCCATTCTTCAGCCTCGTCAGCCGTTGAAATTACAGTTGTGTCTCCCCATAGCTTCTGCAAATTAGTCAAAGCCATTTCACTTGCAACATCCCCAGCACGATGACCGCCCATGCCATCTGCTACGATGGCAAGGCGTTGACCGCTTTGGTTAAGAAAAAAACCGCCGCTATCTTCATTATGCTGACGAACTCTGCCTCGGTCTGTCTTAAAAACAGCCTTCATCTCGTCACCTCGTCTCCTCTTTTCGCTCCTTCGCACGAAGTTGTCCACATGCTGCATCAATATCATGACCTTGCTCTCTGCGAATCGTAACGTTTACACCTTGATTTTTTAATGTTTTTTCAAAATTAAAAATTTGTTCCTTCGGAGTTCTTACATAGTCTCTTTCTGGGACGTAGTTTACGGGAATTAAGTTGACATGACACTTTATTCCTTTAACTAATCTTGCTAGCTCTTCTGCATGCTCGACTTGGTCATTTACCCCACCAAATAGTCCATACTCAAAGCTTACACGTCTGCCCGTTTTATTCACATAATACCGAATCGCTTCCATTAAATCCGGCAATTTATATGCCCGGTTAATTGGCATAAGTCGGCTTCTAAGCTCCGAATTCGGTGCATGAAGGGAAAGGGCAAAATTGATTTGCATATTTTCATCGGCAAATTTATAAATTTTTGGAATGATCCCGCTTGTGGAAACGGTAATATGACGGGCACCAATATTTAATCCTTTATCATGATTAACTATTTTCAAAAACGATAGCATTTGGTCATAATTATCAAATGGCTCGCCAATTCCCATAATAACGATGGAGCTGACGCGTTCTTCTGTTTCATCTAGTGCCTGCTGTACTTTTACGACTTGAGCAACAATTTCTCCTGCCTCTAGATTACGCTTTAATCCGCCTAAAGTGGAAGCGCAGAATGTACAGCCAATTCGACATCCAACTTGAGTCGTAACACAAACAGAATTCCCGTAATCATGTCTCATAAGAACTGTTTCAATCGAATAACCATCATGCAGTTCAAATAGAAACTTGATTGTGCCGTCTGACGATTCCTGTTGAATGATTGTTTTCAATGTTGTTAAAGTAAAAGAATTCGCTAATCTTTCGCGTAATCCTTTTGATAAATTCGACATTTCATCAAAGGATGTCACTCGTTTCGTATAAAGCCAATCAAAGATTTGCTCCGCACGAAACGCCTTTTCATTGTTTTCTTTTAACCAGTCTTTCAACTCATGAAGCTGTACAGAATAAATGGACGGCTTTTGTTCTATGTTTATTTCCTTGTTAGTAGTTGCTTGTTCCAATATATTAAACCTTCTTTCTTAGACAGGCGATAAAAAACCCATCCGATCCAAAATCTTGCGGCAAAATTTGAAGCTGAAATCCTGTAATGAGCGGGCGGATCGCTTCAGGCATCCGCTCCTTCATTAGAAAATCACCTTCGAAGTCCGCATTTTCTTTTAAAAATGATGAGACGACATGTTGATTTTCTTCCATGTCAACCGTACAAGTACTATAAACTAGATTACCACCTTTTTTCAATAAAGGGGCAACAGCTTGTAATAAGTTTCTCTGCACATTTGCCAGATGATTAATATCTTCTTCCTTTTTTGTATATTTCATATCTGGCTTCCTTCTCATGACGCCAAGGCCTGAACATGGTGCATCTAATAAAATATGATCAAATGATTCTTTAGAAAATTGCTCCTGAACTTTTCTGCTGTCAAGAGCCGCTGCTTCTATATTTGTTAATGCTAATCTGTTCGCATTTTCCTTAATAAGCTTTACTTTATGTTCATGCAAATCAAGAGAAATGACCTGACCTGTTTTTGCAAGCTTTTCTGCAATATGGGTAGATTTCCCGCCTGGTGCTGCACACGCATCAAGTATCTTATCATTTTCGGCAATATTTAATGCATAGGCAACAAGCATAGAACTTTCATCTTGAATCGTTATCAGTCCAGCCTTAAAGGCTTTAGAATTGGCTAGGTTTCCACGGTAACACTTGATTGCTTCCTTTATGACAGGACTTTGTTCAACTTGAAACCCTTCTTCTTCTAAAAAGCCCAAGCATTCTTCCGTTGTCGTCTTCGTCAGGTTAACTCTTGCAGTTTGTAGCGGTGCTGTTAAATTAAGCTCGCACATTTGCTTTGTCTTTTCAAATCCTAGTTGGTCTGCCCATCTTTGAACGAGCCAAACCGGATGACTTGTTTCAGTAGCTAGTCTTTCCAATGGATCGGCAATTTCTTCAAATGATGGTACCCCTTCTCTTTGGATGCTGCGCAAAATGCCATTCACCATACCTGAAATTCCTTTATGACCGCGCTTTTTGGCAATTTCAACAGCCTCATAAATGGCAGCCCGGTCTGGAATTTTATCTAAATAGATCATTTGGTAAAGTGTGAGCCGCAATAACTGTATGACCCAGCTCTCAATCTTTTTCTTCCCCTTTAGGAAGGGAGCCATAAAGAAATCAAGACTCATTTTTCTTTGTAACGTTCCATAAGTCAATTCTGTCAACAAACCAATATCTTTAGCATCAATTTTATTTTTATTAATAAAATTGTTGAGAAGCAAATTGCTGTAAGACTGATTTTTTTCAATCATTTCTAATAAGTCCATTGCCGTTTCTCGAACGTTCTTCTTTATTTCCTTTTTCATTGCTCAACTCCTAAACGTTCTCCAACCGTTACTTGAGACCCAGCTCCGCGTAAAAATTGCTGAGCAGTCATTTTTTTCTTTCCAGCAGGCTGCAGCTCGATAATCTTAATGGCTGTGTCATTGCCTGTAGCGACGACAAGAGCTTCATCCTCTATTTTTATGATGGTACCTGGAGCCTCGTTTGCATCAATATTTACCTTTTCCGTCCACCAAATTTTTATAACTGATCCGTTCAAGCTTGTATATGCGACAGGCCAAGGGTTTAATCCACGTACATGGTTGTAGATCTCTTCACCTGTTTTCGACCAATCAATTTTTTCCTGTTCACGTTTGATGTTTGAAGCAAAAGTTGCGCTTAAGTCATCTTGAGGAATCGGCTGCAATTCCCCATTCAGCAGTTTCGGCAAAGTATCTGATAATAGCTTAGAACCAGCCTCACTTAGTTTATCATGCAAAGTGCCAACCGTGTCTGTTTCTGTAATCGGGACTTCCACTTGAGTAAGGATGTCACCGGCATCAAGCTTTTCAACCATATACATGATTGTAATGCCTGTCACTTTCTTACCTTGAATGATTGAATAATGAATCGGCGCGCCGCCTCTTAATTCAGGCAATAGTGAGGCATGAACATTTATGCAGCCAAATTTAGGAGCGTCCAATAGCTCCTTAGGTAAGATTTGACCGAATGCGGCTGTCACGATTAAATCAGGATTTAAAGCCAATATTTGATCAAGATCTGCTCTCTGGCGAATTTTTTCCGGCTGATAAACAGGAATTCCGTGTTTTTCCGCTTCTACTTTTACAGGAGGTGGTGTTAACACCCGTTTTCTTCCTACTGGGCGGTCCGGCTGTGTCACAACGCCAATGACCTCATATCCATCCTTAATGATTTGCTGCAAGACTAGAACGGAGAAATCCGGTGTCCCCATAAAAACAATTTTCGTCATTCGACACCCTCTCCTTCCAACTCAGCTTCTTCTAAATATCTCGATACTTTAGAGGTAAATAAAATCCCTTCAAGATGGTCGATTTCATGTAAAATCGCTCTCGCTAAGAAGTCTTCCGCTTCTAATGTGTAAAATCTCCCTTTTCGGTCTTGAGCCTTGATTTTTACATAAAAAGGTCTGCTTACTTCCCCATATAAATCAGGAAAGCTTAAGCATCCTTCTGGTCCTAACTGTTCACCTTTTGTTTCTAGAATTTCAGGATTAATCATTTCAATTGTGCCACTATCATCGTCAATATCGACAATAGCAATTTGCTGATCAAGGCCAATCTGTGGTGCTGCAAGACCAACACCGTCAAACTCAATCATTGTATCGTACATATCGTTTAATACTTTTACAAGCTTTTTATCAAAAATCTTCACTTGTTTACACTTTACTTCTAATATTTCAGAAGGATAAGTGACTATTTTTCTGACTGACAATCTAGTTCCTCCAATGACTACTTATTCATCTATTTTCAACCAATTTTATTTGGTTCATAACTTTAGATGTAGATTTTCCTTCGTTCAGCTCCAGCGCCTACCCCCTCGAGGTCACAAGCCAATCCTCCCAGAAAGGTAATAAAACACCTTTCCCGTGAGGCTCGTCTTGTGCTTGTCGGGGGTGAGCAAGGCGCTTGCGCATTTGTCCCTCGTTACATAAGAATAAATGGATTCACATCAACCGAGATTTGCAATCCCCCTGAATTCATTTCCTGTTGATAGTGGTCTAACATTTTTTTCAAGGCATGACCTAGACCTGGTTCCCGTTTGTATTTTATCAAACATTGATATCTATATCTATTATTAATCCGAGGTATCGGAGAAGCAACTGGTCCTAAACAAATTGCTTCCCTAGATAGCTTGGACTGAATATAGGTGGTAATTTTCTCTGTTACAGATACTGCCTTCATTAATTCCTCATGACTAACCGTTACTAAGGAAATAAAGTAAAATGGCGGATATTTGTGAAGCTTTCTTACCATCATTTCCTGTTCATAAAATCGTCGATAATCCTGATCACCCGCAAGCTCGACACTATAATGCTCAGGAGTGTATGTTTGGATAACAACTTCTCCTTCAAGCTCATGTCTGCCAGCCCGGCCGCTTACTTGGGTTAACAATTGAAATGTTTTCTCTGACGATCGGAAATCTGGCAGATGAAGCATCGTGTCAGCTGATAACACGCCGACTAGAGTGATATTTGGAAAATCCAGTCCTTTTGCAATCATTTGTGTACCGAGCAAAATATCAGCATGGCCTTCCTGGAATTGATCAAGCAGTCTTTCATGTGCACCCTTTCGACTCGTCGTATCAACATCCATCCGAATGACTCTTGATTCAGGCAGGATTTTTGCCAGTTCTTCTTCAACCTTTTGTGTACCTGTACCAAAATAACGGATATGCTCACTTTGGCATTCAGGGCAATGCCCGGGAACATGTGCCTCATATCCGCAATAATGGCATTTCATCTGCTGATTAAACCGATGATACGTAAGAGAAATATCGCAATTTGGACAGTTAACTACATACCCGCAATCTCTGCACATGACAAAGGAAGAATGCCCTCTCTTGTTTAGAAACAACACAATCTGTTCTTTCTTTTCCAAACGGTCCTTTATTTTTTCAAGCAACATTCGCGAAAACATGGAACGGTTGCCTTCTCTCAGCTCCTCCCTCATGTCAATGATCTTCACTGCAGGAAGTGCTTGGTTGTTCATTCTTTTCGGCATTGATAAAAGTTGATATACCCCTTTTTGCGCTCGTGCAAATGATTCAAGAGCAGGGGTTGCACTGCCTAAAATAACGGGACATCGATGAGTGGCTGCTCTCTGTATTGCCACATCACGGGCATGATATTTTGGATTTTCCTCTTGTTTATAGCTTGTCTCATGCTCTTCATCGATAATAATAATGCCCAAATTTTGAAAAGGGGCAAATATCGCTGAGCGCGCTCCGACGACAACTTTAACTTCCTGTCGTTGAATTTTTCGCCATTCATCATATTTTTCACCAATTGAAAGACCGCTATGAAGGACGGCTACTTGGTCGCCAAATCTTCCTTTAAATCTTTTCACCATTTGCGGAGTTAAAGATATTTCAGGAACAAGTACAATTGCCTCTCTTCCTTTTTCTAATACCTTTTGAATGGATTGCAGATAGACTTCTGTTTTTCCACTTCCTGTAACTCCATATAATAAAAAATTAGCATGTTCATGTCCCTGAATAGAAGCAAGTATTGGCTTGATCGCATTTTCTTGATCCGCAGTAAGAGGAAGCGGATTCGATTTTGTAAATGTTCTATCCTCATATGGATCACGATATACTTCTATTTCTTTTTGCAATAGAATTCCCTTTTTCATTAATCCATTTATGACGGAGGAAGTAACCCCTAGTTTAGCCAAAAGTTCATGTACATCGATAGGCTCATTTCCATATTGAATAAAAAAATCTAATACTTTCTGTTGTTTAATTGCTTGAGCCGTTAAGCCCGCTTTCTCTGAAATAAGCTCATCTCTACTTATTTTTGTAAAAACCACTTTGCGCTTTTTCTTTTTCACTCGTTCTTTCACTTCGTATATAATCTCGACATTCCCTTTTGTTACTTCTTTTTGTAAAACAGACAAGAATCCCTTTTCAACAGCTTCCTGCCACAAGATATGATCGCGATTTGCGAAAATCCCTTGAATATCGTCAAAAAGTTTCTCAAGGTTAGCCGCCTTAGTTATGCGAAGTTTTTTTTCATATTTCGCCTTTAAAGCAGCAGGGAGCATAACTTGATAAGCCGAAATTTTATAACAAAGTGTTGTTTCTGTTAACCAATCCCCTAGGGCAAGAAGGTCCTGATTTAATACAGGTGTTAGATCCATTGGCTCGATAATTTTTTTTAATTGCTTAAAGGCTGATTCGCCCTTAATTGCTGTGACGAATCCTTGGATTTTTCTTGGACCAAAAGGGACGATGACTCTCATACCAATTTGAATCACACCTAAGAGATGCTCAGGTATTAAATAATCAAACGTCTTGTCGATTTGCCTTGCGGGTACATCAACAATTACGCTGGCAATATTCATTTCTGCTCATTCCTTAATAAGTTAGAAGCTTCCTCAATTATTTTGGCAGCGACTGCCTGCTTTGACATTAGCGGCAGCTCAATAGAAGAACCGTCACGTTTGAATAATGTCACAATATTTGTGTCAGTACCAAAGCCAGCTCCTTCTGCTTTTACGTTATTAGCTACAATCATATCCGCATTTTTTTTCTTCAGTTTTGCTTGAGCATAATCAGCAATGTGATCTGTCTCTGCAGCAAATCCGATTAAAATTTGCTGTTTTTTTGCTTTGCCGAGCTCTAAGAGAATATCCTTCGTTCGTTCAAGCTCTAATACTTCTTCACCGGGCTTTTTTTTCACTTTATGATCATAGGCAATTTTTGGACGGTAATCAGCTACCGCTGCTGTTTTAATAACAAGATTTGCATTTGGATACTCAGCCATGACTGCCTCATACATTTCCTCTGCACTTTCTATACGAATGAGCTGAACACCCATCGGTGCCGGCAATGAAACAGGGCCAGAAATGAGTACAACCTCCGCACCTGCTTGTACAGCTTCTTCTGCGATTGCATATCCCATTTTTCCTGAGGAATGGTTCGTAATATATCTGACAGGGTCAATTTTTTCTCTAGTTGGTCCGGCTGTAATGATGATTTTATATCCAGAAAGATTTGGTTGGGTTAATTTTTGAAAATGAGTAATAATCATTTCTGTTATTGTCTCTGGCTCTTCCAATCTGCCTTTTCCTACATACCCACAGGCAAGATAGCCTTCTCCAGGTTCAACAAATTGATAGCCAAATGAGCGCAAAGTTTCCATGTTTTTCTTAACCGCCGGATGATGATACATATGAACATTCATGGCGGGGGCTACCCATACAGGTGCGGTCGCCGCAAGAAGGGTTGTTGTAATCATATTATCTGCAATGCCATTTGCCAATTTTCCGATTGTATTAGCTGTCGCAGGAGCAACTAAGATTAAATCAGCCCAATCTGCGAGATCAATATGAGCAATCACCTTCGAGTCTTTTTCATCAAATGTATCTGTATAGACATCATTTCGTGATAATGCTTGAAATGTTAGGGGTGTAACAAATTTTTGTGCAGATTCACTTAATATTACTTTTACATCTGCACCTGCTTGTGTAAGTTTACTAGTTAAAGCCGCTGCCTTATAGACAGCGATGCCGCCTGTTACACATAAAAGAATCTTTTTTCCGCCTAGCATCATTCGACCTCCACTCTTGTCACTGAAATTCTATCTTTATTATGCAAGAAGAACTAGTTTTTTTCATCTTTAAATAACAATCTACACTGTTTACCGAGTCAAAAATAAAAATAACAACCTTGTTAAAGGTTGTTATTTGATGTCTTATTCGTAAGCTTCGTCCTTTTGCTTTTTAGCAAGTCTGTAATGAAGCTCATCCGCATTGATTTCCTCTAATGCTTTGCCGACATTTTTGTGTGAAACATACTTACTAAGCTGAGGCTTAGCATCGACTTGAAGCATACGGGCACGTTTAGCAGCGACCGATACAAGTGAATATTTTGAATCAATTTTTGTCATTAAAGAATCAATAGAAGGATAAAGCATTTATTCTACCTCCAGCATTTTAATATATCGTGGTTCAACTCGTTCTCTACGGCAATGTTCAGCTACGACAATCGCTTTAATTCTTTCACAAGCCCGCTCGATTTCGTCATTTTCCACGACATAATCGTATAAATTCATCATTTCAATTTCTTCTTTTGCTACAGTCATCCGGTTTAGGATGACATCTTCCGTTTCCGTCCCTCTTGTCACAATTCTATTTTTCAATTCGGAAAGACTGGGCGGAGCGAGGAAAATAAATAACCCATCTGGAAATTTCTTTCGCACTTGACGAGCACCTTGGACCTCAATTTCCAGAAAGACATCCTTGCCTTCTTCAAGAGTTTCTCTCACATAATCAACAGGAGTACCATAATAATTCCCTACAAATTCAGCATACTCCAAAAGCTTTTCTTCCTTAATTAAAGCTTCGAATTCCTCACGTGATTTGAAAAAATAGTCTACTCCATTTACCTCACCTTCTCTAGGAGCTCTAGTCGTCATGGAAATAGAATATTCAAATGCAGTATCAGGATGTGAAAATATTTCTTTTCTAACGGTCCCTTTTCCAACACCAGAAGGGCCGGATAAAACAATTAATAAACCTTTTTCCTTCATTATTTAATCTTACCCTTCATCAATAGTTTCATCTCTGTCATCTAAACGGTGTGCAACAGTTTCTGGCTGTACTGCCGAAAGAATGACATGGTCACTGTCCATGACAATGACTGCCCTCGTCCGTCTGCCGTATGTTGCATCAATTAAAGATCCGCGATCACGAGCATCTTGAATAATTCTTTTTATTGGGGCAGATTCGGGGCTAACAATAGAGATTATTCGGTTGGCAGATACAATATTGCCAAAACCGATATTTATTAATTTTATAGCCATTTGGTTCCTCCAAGTATCAGTTATATATTTTGGCCCCGGGAGCCTTATTCTAAACGAGGATGTTCAAAAAGTCTTGTCCTCTTTTTTGAACACACACTAAAAAGTAGTTATTCAATATTCTGTACTTGTTCTTTCATTTTTTCAAGCAAACTTTTCATTTCTACTACATGGGCAGCAATGGACGAATCATTTGCTTTCGAACCTATTGTATTGACTTCTCTGTTCATTTCTTGAAGAATGAAGTCTAGTTTTCTGCCAATCGGTTCATTCGCTGACAGCGTTTGTGCAAATTGATTCATATGGCTATCTAAACGGATCAATTCTTCGTTAATATCAATCTTATCAGCGAAAATGGCTACTTCTGTCAAAAGTTTAATTTCATCAAAATGCCCATTCGTAAATTCTAACATTCGTTTAGACAATTTTTCTTTATATTGTTGTACGACGATTGGTGCATATTCTTTTAGCTTTATTACATGCTGATTGATTTTGCTCAGATTTGAAGTTAAATCCTTTTCAAGCTCTGCTCCCTCCAACCTTCGCATTTGCAATAATTGAATACACGCCGCTTCAACAGCCATTAGCAATATGTTTTCGAGATTTTCATTTGTAGCTTCTTTTTCAATGATTGATATAAGCTCTTCTCTCGCTAAATCCTGAAAGGTCATTTCGTTTTTAATCTCGTATTTATCTTTAATCGCCGTTATATTCTTTACATATTCGTCTAAAAGTGTCCAGTCTATTTCAACATGCCGATTAACAAGATTTTGTCCTTCAATAGAAATAAAAACTTCTGCACGTCCTCTTTGGACATATTTATTTACTTTTTTCTTTATTTTATCTTCCAAGTATAGAAGCTGTTTCGGCATTCTTATTTGGCATTCAGCAAACCGATGATTAACCGATTTAATTTCGACTATTGCAGCTAGGGAACCATCTTCCTTTTTTCCTCTGCCAAAGCCAGTCATACTTACGACCATATCAAACACGTCCTATTTACTACAATTAGTTCGTATTTTACCATAAATAAAGAAAAATGTATGTAAAAAAGGTAATAGAATGCTCTATTACCTTTTGCATTATAACATATTTTATTTTCTTTTTCTTGCCAAAAATGAACCGGCCAATAAAAAAGTTGGTACTGCAGCTAGTCCTGCAATCATAAACCAGTCATTCGCTTTTACTGGAACTGTATGAAAAATCGGCTGTAAAGGCGGATAGTAGATGACAACAAACAGTAATAGTAAGGAAGAAAGAACTGCCCAAACTAAAAATTTATTCCCAAATGGATTTCTCGCAAAAACAGATTTCTCACTGCGGCAATCAAATACATGGATAAGCTGAGCAATTACTAATGTAGAAAATGCAATTGTTTGTGCATATTCAAGCTCATCGGGATTTTCATTATAAACAATGATGAAGGCTATTAGAGTAACGACCCCAATTAAAAAGCCTCGAGAGATCACTTTCCAGCCCAACCCTCTTGCGAAAACCCCTTCTCTTGGATTTCTTGGCTTTCTCTTCATCACGTCATCCTCAGGCTGGTCAAGTCCTAAAGCCATGGCAGGCAAGCCATCTGTAACTAGATTGACCCAAAGGATTTGAATAGGTACTAATGGAAGCGGGTAGCCAAGCAGCATCGCAAATAACATAACAAGAATTTCCCCGACATTGGATGCAAGTAAATAGCGGACGAACTTCCTAATGTTCTCATAAATATTTCTACCTTCTTTGATCGCTGCTTTAATTGTAGCGAAGTTATCATCTAGGAGGATTAATGCCGATGCTTCCTTCGCCACATCTGTTCCTGTAATCCCCATCGCCACCCCGATATCGGCAGCTTTAATCGCTGGGGCATCATTTACCCCGTCTCCTGTCATGGCAACGATATGGCCTTTGTTTTGCAAAGCTTTGACAATTTTTAATTTATGTTCTGGCGAGACACGGGCAAAGACGGACACATCTTCAACCACTTCTTCCAGTTCTTGAACATCCATTTCCGAAAGGGCTTTCCCATCCAGCACTTTAGAGTTTTTCGTTAAAATGCCAAGCTGAGTAGCAATGGCTTTTGCAGTAATGACATGATCACCTGTAATCATGACAGTCTTTATCCCTGCATCTCTGCACTCCTTCACAGCTCCCTTTACTTCCGGTCTTGGAGGATCGATCATCCCTTGAAGTCCAATAAAAATTAAATCCTTCTCAGCTTCATCTTCATGTAAAATTACAGTTTTTGCTGGGATTTCTTTATAGCCGATGGCTATCGTTCTTAAAGCTTGTGATGCTAAACCTTCTATCGCATCTTGGATTTTAGCAGTCACATCACGGGACATAAATTGACGGCGGCCTTCCCAAAGAACACTACCTGATACGGATGCCAATACATCTGGTGCCCCTTTTGTAACAATAAATTGCTTTCCATTGTGGTCCTTCACAACAATACTCATCATTTTCCGAGAAGAATCAAATGGGAATTCTTTAATAATTTGATATTGCCCCAATAATGTATTGCGGTTGTACCCTGCCTTCATTGCTGCTACAAGTAAGGCACCTTCTGTCGGATCGCCATCTATGATAAATTCTTTATTTTTTTGCTTAATTTCCGCATGATTACAAAGCATGCCGAACATAAGTAATTGCTGGAGAGGCTTCTCACTCTTTACTTGTATTTGCTTCCCAGCTTGATAGAATTTTCCTTGCGGTTCGTAGCCAACTCCATCGACTGTCCAAACATCGCCGCCGCTCCATAAATGAGTAACGGTCATTTTATTTTGTGTCATTGTCCCTGTTTTATCGGAACAGATAACAGAAGCACATCCAAGCGTTTCAACTGCAGGCAGCTTTCTAACGATCGCCTTCTGCTTAATCATTCTTTGGACACCTAGCGATAAGGCAACCGTAACGATAGCCGGGAGACCTTCTGGTATAGCTGCAACAGCTAATGAAACACCAGCAAGGAACATCGTGTATAGATCATGTCCTTGTAAAACACCGACAGCAACTACTAAAATAGTTAACAGCAATGCTACTGTAATTAAGATTTTTCCAAGCTGCTCCAGTCTTCGTTGCAATGGGGTTGTCATGGACTCAGCCTTTTGCAGCAGATCAGCAATTTGACCCATTGCTGTTTTCATCCCGATGGCAACGACAAGCCCGACTCCGCTTCCTCTTGTAACTAATGTGCCCATAAACGCCATGTTTTCCATGTCACCGATGCCAGGATTAGCCGTTTTTATCGAGCCAGTTGTTTTCGAAACAGGCAAGGATTCTCCGGTCAGTGCCGACTCTTCCACTTCAAGACTATTGGATTCTATTATTCTAACATCGGCACCAATTCTGTCGCCGCTTGAAAATTTAATGATATCCCCAACTACAGCTTCCTTTGAAAGAACTTTTACCCATTCTCTATTTCTTAGCACACTCACTTGTGGTGCGGAAAGTTCTTTTAAGGCAGCTAATGATTTTTCCGCTTTTCTTTCCTGAAAAAATCCAAGCAGTCCATTTATGATCACTATCGCAATAATGGCAACAGCATCTATGTATTCGCCAAGCAGTCCAGAAATAAGCGTTGCCGCTAATAATACTAAAACCATGAAATCTTTAAATTGGCTAAAAAACAAGAGTACGGCAGACTGTTTTTCTCCTTCTTCCAGTTCGTTATAACCAAATTGTTTTCTTCGTTTTTTTACATCGTCGTCAGTTAAACCGGCTGTCGAATTAGAATTAAGTGCCTGTTCAACTTCTGTTTCATTCATTTCATGAAATTTCATACGGACATCACGCTTCCTCCTTATTGTCTAGCTGCGGCTCCTAGCCCCACGTACAGGACGTACTAGTGTCAACAATGCGACAGGACGTCGCGTTTTTGTTGACCTCGAGGTCATAAGTCAATCTCCCATGAAGGTTAAAGTACAACCTTCATGAAAGATTGCCTTATGCTTGTCGGGGCTGTACAGTCGCCTCGCTTTTCTAACCTTGTAAAAAAGCCCGTGCTTGTACAAACTAGCGAAAACAGTCTTTTCAAAGAAAGCTTATTCAGCCTTGGGCAAAAAAATGCTAGAATATTTATAGATGATTGCGAAATGCGGAAATGTTAATTACGCAAGCGATTAAACACAATATATTAAGTAAAGGATGTTCCAATATGTCATTTGACGGATTATTTTCGCGGGCCATGACTGAAGAGCTGACCCGTGAATTAAAAGGCGGCAGGATTAATAAAATCCATCAGCCTTATAAAAATGAAATTATTCTAATCATACGAGCAAATGGAAAAAATCATAAGTTGCTCTTGTCTGCTCACCCTAGTAATGCAAGGGTGCAGCTGACAAATGAAGCATATGATAACCCTTCTGAGCCTCCAATGTTTTGTATGCTATTAAGAAAACATTTAGAAGGTTATTTTCTGGAAGAAATAAAGCAGGTTGGTACGGATCGGATTATTATTTTTGAAGTTAAAGGGCGAAACGAAATCGGGGATACATCCTATAAACAGCTTATCGTTGAGATTATGGGTAGACATAGCAATATAACATTAGTCGATAAAGCGAGAAATATGATTCTAGATAGTATTAAGCATGTTTCCTTTGCCGTAAACACACATCGAGCCATTTTACCTGGCCAGGAATACATATTGCCGCCAAGTCAAAATAAATTAAATCCTTTTGATGCAGACGAAACTGCCGTATTAAGACAATTGGATTTTAATAGCGGTAAGCTAGATAAGCAGCTTGTTTCAGCCTTCGCAGGGATATCACCGCTTCTCGCTAAAGAAGCTATCTTTCAGGCAGGAATAGCTAATCGAGCCACCTTACCAAAAGCTTTTTTATCGATCTTGCAAAAAGTAAAGGAGCATGACATACAGCCAGCTATTACGATTAGTGAAGCGAAGGAGAATTTTTATCTGTTTCCATTGCATTATTTGCAAGGTGAGGCTAGAGAGTTTCACAGCTTAAGTGCACTGCTTGATCGCTTTTATTTTGGCAAAGCTGAACGTGACCGTGTGAAACAGCAGGCGCACGGCCTTGAACGATTTATTATTAATGAAAAAGAAAAAAATGAAAAGAAGATTGAAAAGCTTTTAACTACTTTAAAGGATGCGGAAAATGCAGACATTCATCAGCTTTATGGCGAGCTGATAACAGCAAATATATATGCCATTCAAAAAGGGATGAAGGAAATTGAGGTCATCAATTATTACGATGAACATGGAGAAACGGTGACGATTCCTTTAGAGCCGCAAAAAACACCATCGGAAAATGCACAGAAGTTTTTTACAAAATATCAGAAGGCAAAAAATTCGATTAGCATCGTAAAGGAACAAATCGAGATAGCTAAAAAAGAGCTAGCGTATTTTGAGAACTTACTGCAGCAGGTTGAGTCGGCGTCACCTAAAGATATTGAGGAGATCCGTGAAGAGCTTATTGAAGGAAACTATCTAAAAGATAAGCAGAAGCGAAAAAATAAAAAAACTCAAAATGCGAAGCCGGTTCTCGATCGCTACACCTCAACAGACGGAACGGAAATTTTAGTCGGAAAAAATAATAAACAAAATGATTACTTAACTAATAAACTTGCTGGCAGAGATGAAATCTGGCTGCATACAAAAGATATCCCTGGGTCCCACGTCGTCATTCGCAGTAAAGAACCTTCAGAAAAGACAATTCTTGAGGCTGCTGGGCTCGCCGCCTATTTCAGTAAAGCACGGAATTCAAGCTCCGTTCCTGTAGATTTCACCCAAATTAGACATGTCAAAAAGCCAAGCGGAGCAAAGCCGGGATTCGTCATTTATGATCATCAACAAACAGTGTACGTTACACCTGATGAGGATGCTGTTCTAGCTAGGAAAAACTAAACATATAAAAGGCAAGCGCTAGCGCTTGCCTTTTGTATGCCTTACCGTATAACTTCAGTTGAATGTGATCCCCAAGCGACAGGGTCTTTTCTCCACTCAGCTAGCGTTACCATATCTTCAGCTTGAATATAGCCTTTTTCTTTTGCTATTTCAGATAATGTTTCGAAATCGGTCAAAGTATAAGCTGTAATACCGGCATTTTCAAGGAGCTCTTTTCCTTTTTGCAGCTGATACGTAAAAATTGCTACTACTCCTAATACGTCACATCCAGCCTTTCTTAATGCTTCAACAGCCGTAATGACGCTGCCTCCTGTTGAAATTAAGTCTTCAATGACGACTACCTTTTGACCTGCCTCTGCTTTACCCTCAATTTGATTTCCTTGTCCATGACCCTTTGGCTTTGAACGAACATAGCACATTGGGAGATCAAGCAAATCACTAACCCATGCTGCATGCGGAATACCTGCTGTAGCCGTACCGGCAATAAGCTCAGCTTCAGGAAATTTTGTTAAAATCATTTCCCGAAGCCCATTCGCAATTTCTTTACGCACAGAAGGGTATGATAATGTTAGGCGATTATCACAATATATCGGAGCACGTAAACCGGATGACCACGTAAAAGGTTCGTTAGGCTTTAAGGCGACTGCCTTTATTTCTAGTAAGCTTTCTGCAATTTGGCGCTTCATTGAGATACACCCTCCCATGTTTGTTTGAACAGTAAATATTTTTCTAACGGATTTTTTGATTGTGTAATTGAACGGCCAACAACAATTGCCGAAACTCCTTCAGACTTTGCAAACTCTGGTGTGGCGACTCGTTTTTGATCCTGTACATCATCTGTTTGTAAACGAATACCAGGAGCAACTGTCAAAAATGATTGCCCAAGCAACTGACTTATTGGTTTAGCCTCGTACGTCGAGCATACAACTCCATCCAGTTTTGCTCTTTTCGCTAATGTTGCATAATGAAGAACGGACTCTTCTAACGAAACATGGATGAGCTGTTCCTTTTTCATTTGCTCCTCCGACGTGCTAGTTAATTGAGTAACAGCGATACAAGCTGGTCTTACCTGACCGCTTTGAGTTCCCGCATCTAATCCTTCCAGAGCGGCCTCCATCATTTCTTTTCCACCAGCAGCTTGGACATTCACAAGATCACATCCTAGTCGAGCAAGACCTTTCATGGCACTTTTTACAGTATTAGGAATATCATGAAGCTTTAAATCTAGGAAAATATCATGTCCTTGATTCTTTAATTCATGAACAATGCTCGGACCTTCCTGATAAAAGAGCTCCATGCCAATTTTCAAAAATAGTTTTTCCTCACCGAAAGCCTCCAGGAATTGAAAAACTTCATTTTTTTCGGCAAAATCTAACGCAATAATGAGTGATTTATCCACGTTTATTCCAGCTCCTTCCGATGCACTCTGATATATGTTCAAAGCCTAAGCTATTCATAAGCTCCAGCAATTCTTCAATGATAGTTGGGCAAATAAAGGGATCTACGAAATTGGCTGTTCCAATAGCTACAGCCCTTGCCCCTGCATAATAAAATTCAAGGACATCTGCAGCTGATTGGACGCCACCCATACCAATGATTGGCAGAGAAACGTGCTGGCTCACCTCATGAATCATACGAATAGCTACAGGCTTAATCGCAGGACCAGATAAGCCGCCAGTTTGATTAGCTAAAATTGGTTTTCCAGTCTTAAGATCAAGTCTCATGCCAATTAATGTATTGATCATCGTTAAACCATCAGCCCCGCCGTCTTCAATCGCTTTTGCCATCTCAACAATATTTGTTACATTAGGCGAAAGCTTTACATAAACAGGGACTGCCGAAACTTCCTTCACTTTTTTCGTTAAACTTTTTGCTACTTCAGGGATTGTTCCAAAAGCAATTCCACCTGTCTTTACATTCGGACAGGAAATATTCAATTCAAGAGCATGTACATTTGGAGCCTGCGAAATTTCCTTTGCAACTGCAATATAATCTTCTTCCAATGATCCTGCAACATTTGCAATAATCGGAACATCGAATTGCGAAAGCCACGTAAGCTCCTCATTTAATACCTTGTCTAAACCGGGATTTTGCAAGCCAATTGCATTAAGCATACCTGATGACGTTTCAGCCACACGCGGTGTTGGGTTTCCAAATCGTGGCTCCAAGGTTGTTGCCTTAATCATTATCGCACCTAACAAGTTTAAATCATAAAGCTCACTAAACTCTCTGCCAAACCCAAAACAGCCTGATGCCGGCATGATTGGATTCTTCAGTTCTAAACCTGGCAAGCTTATTTGTAATGATTTCATAGGACAACCTCCCCTGCTTTAAAAACCGGCCCATCACTGCAAACCTTTTTATAACTATATCCTGTTGGATCATCACCTGTATGGCATACACATGCGAAGCAGGCCCCAATTCCGCAGCCCATGCGTTCCTCTAATGAAAGATAAACTTTTTTATGAGGATAGGCTTGTTCAAGTGCTCTTAACATCGGGGTCGGACCACAAGAAAAAAGAATATCAAAATCTAGTTTTTCATCTTCAATGACATTCGTTACGAAGCCTTTTTTTCCGTAGCTGCCATCTACTGTCGCAATATATGTTTCACCTAGTTCTGAAAACTTTTCATGATAAAAAACGACATTCGAAGATTGAAAGCCAAGAACATGGATGACTTTAACTCCCCTTTTTACAAGCTGCTTAGATAATTCATATAAAGGAGGAACCCCAATACCACCTCCAACTAAAAGAGCAGTATCGCCAAGATTTGCCTCTGCTAATGGGAAGCCATTACCTAAAGGTCCTAGAACATCAATGATTTCATCGGTTGTCTTCTTGGACAAAATATTAGTACCCTTCCCATCTGCACGGTAAATCATTGTGAACTCTTTTCGTTGTTGATCTATCGCCGCGATACTAATAGGCCGTCTTAATAGAGGATCAAGCTGATCTGATACCTTCAAGTGAACAAATTGTCCAGGTTCATTCATTTCACAGGCAAGCTCCCCCTTTAGAGTGAGCTCAAAAATCTGATCTGCAATTTTCTCTTGGGAAACAATTTGACATAATTCTTTTTTCTTCATGCGAATACCACCTTTTGGACTTTTCCATGCCTCGTTGTTTTTAAACTGTGACACTACTTTTTTTCCAGGCAATTTCCCCATTA
Source organism: Cytobacillus depressus (assembly GCF_008923245.1). Taxonomy (GTDB): domain Bacteria; phylum Bacillota; class Bacilli; order Bacillales; family Cytobacillaceae; genus Cytobacillus; species Cytobacillus depressus. The sequence goes on along the minus strand of NZ_WBOS01000002.1, from coordinate 439,760 downwards.
ACCATTGTTAATACTGGCCAGCCTTTACAATCCCAGCCCCCAAATGGCGTATTCCGGCCTTTTGATAAAAATTGCTCAGGATCGATTTTTTCTGTATGATTTAAATCTAGTAATACGATATCCGCTTCTGCTCCAACTGCAATTTTTCCAGTTGAGAGGCCGAACGTTTCAGCCGGCTTTATCGTTAAGAAATCAATTAATTGTTTTAATGTGAATACTCCTTTTTCAACGCAATGAGTATAAAGGAGCGGGAACGCGGTTTCTAATCCGACAATTCCGAATGGAGCCAGCTTCATGCCGGCAGCCTTTTCTTCTGCCGTATGCGGAGCATGATCAGTTGCAATGAAATCAATCGTTCCATCTAGAAGTCCTTCAATTAAAGCTTCTTTATCTGCGGCTCCTCTTAAAGGAGGATTCATTTTATAATTGGTATCTAATCCTGGAATATCTCTCTCACATAAAAGCAGGTGATGGGGCGTTACTTCTGCAGTTACTTTAATACCCGCCTTTTTAGCATCTCTTACAACTCGAACCGATTCCTTTGTGCTAATATGGCACACATGATAATGACAGTTGGCTGCTTCAGAAAGCAAAACGTCCCTCGCTATATGTACAGATTCACATACAGAAGGAATTCCATTCAAGCCATGCTTTTTTGAAAACTCTCCTTCATGAACTGATCCTTTATTAATAAGTGTATTTTCTTCACAATGCGCGACAATTGCCATATTGATTTCTGCTGCTTTTTTCATAGCAGCAAGCATCATAGCAGCTGATTGAACACCGACACCGTCATCCGTAAAAGCGAAGGCTCCGGCTTCTTTAAGTGCAGCAAAATCAGTTAGCTCCTCACCAATTTCGCGGATCGTTATCGAGGCGTATGGAAGGACACGAACAGCCGCTGTCTCTTCAATACGTTTGTTTATCTTCTCTAGCTGCTCTTTAGAATCTGGGACAGGTCTCGTATTTGGCATAGCAGCTACTGTAGTAAATCCGCCTTTAGCTGCTGACATTGTACCCGTCGCAATCGTTTCCTTCTTTTCTCCGCCGGGTTCACGAAGATGAACATGTAAATCAATAAATCCCGGAGCTATTAGTAAGTCCGAAGCATCAATGACTTCCTTTGCTTTTTTTGTAATCCCTTCACTAATTTCAACTATCTTTCCAGCCTCTATTAAAATATCTCTTTTAATGAATTTTCCTTCATTAGTTAGCAACTGCCCATTCTTTATAAGTGTTGACATCTTTTCCGCCCCTTTCAGATTGTTCAAGTGCCCTTTTTAGGACCGCCATTCTTACATAAACACCGTTTGTCATTTGCTTAAATATTCTAGAACGTTCACATTCTACTAAACAATCAGCAATCTCAACATTCCGATTGATTGGAGCCGGATGCATAATAATACTCCCTGGCTTCATTGTTCTTTCTCTTTCCACAGTCAATCCAAAAGCTTGATGATATTCCTCTGCTGTCCGATCATTTTTTACTTCATGGCGTTCATGCTGAATTCTTAAGAGCATGACAACATCTGAAGTTGCTACTGCTGTATCAATATCTTCAAAGCGTACTCCATTTTCAAGTATTTCATCATCAAACCACTCTTCTGGTCCGGAAAATACAACTTCTGCACCAAGTCTCACTAATGTATCGGCATTCGATCTTGCAACTCGGCTATGTCTGATATCACCAATTATTGCGACTTTTAATCCGTTAAAGCCCCCAAATTCTTGTTTGATCGTTAATAAATCAAGCAAGGATTGTGTAGGATGATGTCCACATCCGTCACCAGCGTTAATTATGGCCACATCGGTTTTTCCTTCAAGCTCGTCAAAATAACGATCTTCACTATGGCGAATAATGACTGCATTTGCTCCAATCGCTTCAAGCGTTTTAACTGTGTCATAAAGAGTTTCGCCTTTTTGCACACTTGATGTACTTACTTCAAATGGAATCGTATCTATTCCTAATCTTCTTTCCGCCACTTCAAAGCTGCATTTCGTCCTTGTGCTATTTTCAAAAAATAGATTGGCAACAAACAGATTTTTCTTAAGGGACCAAGTACCCCCGTCTAAGAAGTATTGCGCGTCTTCAAGAATTTCATTAATTTCACTAATCGTTAATTCTGTTGTCGTAAGTAAATTTTTCATTTTCATATCCTCCTTTTTCTTCTAAAAAACACCCTGACTTATTATTGTCAGGGTGCTGAAGAGTTGAAGAGACATTTTGGGCACAAGGAGACTAGCCCCGCAACCGAATCACTTCAACACCCTTACAAATCTCTCTGGACTTACTTAAAAGGCGTTATATATTATGCTACTTCAGAAATATTTTCCTTTACCGGCTCCCGGCCAGGTAAAATCAAGTTTAATACTACTCCGAAAATTGCTGCTAGTGCCATTCCTTGAATCTGTAATGGGCCAATATCGATATGTGCTCCACCAATGCCGATGACTAGAATGACTGAGGCGATGACTAGATTTCGCTTTTCACCGAAATCTACCTTACTGTCAACAAGCATTCTTAAACCAGATGATGCGATGATTCCAAATAAGAGGATGGATACTCCACCCATAACTGGTGTCGGAATGGAGCTGATTAGTGCTGAGATTTTTCCGATAAAACCGAATATAATGGCGATGACAGCCGCTCCGGCTAACACATATACACTGTAAATTCTCGTTATTGCCAGTACACCAATGTTTTCGCCGTAAGTTGTTTTTGGCGGCCCTCCCATGATAGCGGAGATCATTGTAGCTGTTCCATCTCCTAAAAGCGAACGATGGAGTCCAGGGTCTTTAATATAATCTTTGTTTACAACCTTTCCTAAGACGAGCTGATGACCAATATGCTCTGAGATTGTGACTATGGCGACTGGAATCATTAAGAGCATCAGATCTAAGGTAATTTTCAAATCATAGTGAGCGAAAGGGAAAACAAAATCAGGGATTTCAATCCAGTTAGCCTCTCGTACTCCGGTAAAATCGACAATTCCTACTGCCAAGGCATAAAGATAACCAATGATGATACCTGCTAATATCGGGATCATACTTAATATTCCTTTAAAGTAAATTGAGAAGATGATCGTTACAGCTAACGTGACAAGTGCGACTGAAAAGTGCAGTACACTGTATTCGCTTGTGACCGGATCATTCATTGCCATTCCTACGGCTGTTCCCGACAATGCTAATCCGATTACCATTATGACCGGTCCGACAACGATTGGCGGTAGAAGATTCATCAGCCAGCGATAGCCGGCTTTTTTTATGATTAATGCAACGATTCCGTATAAAAGCCCGACCATAAAGCTGCCAATCATCATGGCGCCGATTCCACCAGTACTACCTGCTACAGTGAGTGGTATGATGTACGCGAATGACGAGCCTAAATATGCAGGAACTTTCCATTTAGTGATAAAAAGAAAAGCTAGTGTTCCAAATCCGCTTGAAATTAAGGCGATGGCAGGACTTAAATCGACTAAGTATGGAACTAATACTGTTGCACCGAACATGGCGAATAAATGCTGTAAGCTTAATGTTAACCAATGCGATGGTGATGGTACATCCTTTATGTCTAATACTGGCTTATTCATATTATCCCCCTCCTACTGGATCTGTGTTTAATATTTTTGCTCTATTTATCAATCACAATTCCCCATAAAAAAACCCTCTTTTGCTCTATTGGCACAAAGAGGGTATAAGTATACAGTGATAGACTGTAAACTTTAAGTTACTCCCCCTTTGTCAGCCTCTCTGGACTGCTTTTAAAAAGGGCTATTTAATTATCGAAAATACTTACTTGCTCTGCTACATCGACTTCCTTTAATTCAACAACAATTCTTTCTGAGCTTGATGTGGGAATATTCTTACCGACAAAGTCCGCTCTAATTGGTAACTCACGATGTCCGCGGTCTACAAGAACTGCCAGCTGAATGGATGATGGTCTACCAATATCCATTAACGCATCTAAAGCAGCTCTAACCGTTCTTCCTGTGTAAAGCACATCATCGATGAGGATGACCTTTTGGTTGTTAATATCTTGAGGGATATCTGATCCTTTAACTAGCGGTTCTTGATTATTTGTTACTTTTGTTAAATCATCCCGATAAAGTGTGATATCGAGCTCTCCGACTGCAACCTTTGTTCCTTCAATTTGTTCAATTCTTTCCGCAAGGCGATTTGCTAAATAAATGCCTCTCGTACGGATACCGACAAGAACACAGCCTTCAATTCCTTTATTTTTTTCAATAATTTCGTGAGCAATCCTTGTTAATGCTCTCCTGATTGCTTGTTCATCTAAAACAATTGCTTTCTGTGAAATGTTAACCACCCTCTTTACAGATTAAACAAAAAACTCTCTCACCGTTATGGCGAGAGAGTATGGAAGTACATTAAGTAATCAAGACATGCATAAATGCCTCGAATCTTATCCGCTTCCTTCTCAGCCTCACGGGACTGTTATTAAAGGACTTATTTAACTATTGTCATTTTATTGCACATAAAGGCATATGTCAATCATTATTTTTTCAGCTGTTCGATAAGCTTCTCGAAATAATCAGGTAATGGAGCTTCAAATTCTAAATATTCCCCAGACCTTGGATGTATAAAGCCTAGTACTCCTGCATGTAACGCCTGACCGCCAATGTCTAATGTCTTTCTCGGTCCATATTTCGGATCGCCTGCAAGGGGATAGCCAATGTATTTCATATGAACCCGAATTTGATGAGTCCTTCCTGTTTCTAACTGACATTCAACGAGTGTGAAATCTTGGAAACGGTCTAGAACTTGAAAATGAGTAACGGCTTTTTTTCCATTATCAGAGACAGCCATACTTTGGCGATCCTTTTGATCACGAGCAATAGGTGCATCAATTGTACCGTAATCATGGGGGATGACACCATGAACAATCGCTTTATATTTTCGCGTTACAGATTTTTCTACGAGCTGATTAACAAGACTTTCATGGGCAAGGTCATTTTTCGCAACCATTAATAGCCCAGACGTATCTTTATCAATGCGGTGAACAATACCAGGTCTCATTACTCCATTAATGCCAGATAAATCTTTGCAATGTGCCATCAATCCATTTACAAGTGTTCCTGTTAAATGGCCTGGAGCTGGATGAACGACCATTCCTTTCGGCTTGTTAACAACTAAAACATCCTGATCTTCATAATAAATTTCCAAGTCCATTTCTTCCGAAACAACATTTAATTCCTCTGGTTCTGGAATTTGAATAGTGATTTGATCATTGAAACTGCATTTATAGTTCGTTTTAATTTTCTGACCGTTGACGAGCACATGCTCATCCTTAATCCATTGTTGAACTTGTGTTCTCGACCACTCTTGATTCAAAGCAGTAAGAATTTTATCGATTCTTTCACCCGCCTGCTCCTCAGGAATGATGTGTTCCATTTTCTCCATGCGTTTTCTCCTTTTTCATTGCTCTCTCTTCTAAAAGCATTTGTATCATAAGCATCGCCACACCGATTACTAGGGCAGAATCAGCAATATTAAAGACAGGGAAATCATAGCCAAAAATATAAGTATTAATAAAATCAACGACTTCCTGATGAAGAACCCGGTCAATAAAATTACCAATTGCTCCTCCGAGCATGAATCCTAATGCGACGCCTAATAGCCATTTTCCTTTAGCTGCTTTTCGAATATAGTAAATAATTCCAACGATAACGATTAATGTTATGATGTAAAATAGCCACATTTGCCCTTCTAAAATTCCCCAAGCTGCACCTCTATTACGATGCGATGTAATATATAGAAAATTCTTAATTACTTCGACGCTTTCACCGAGCTGAAAATTTTTAACGATAAGCCATTTCGTAAATTGATCAAGTGCAATAATTAATAAGGCTATTATGTAGAAAACCACAAAGGCAACCCCCATATTTTCATTATTTACCTTTGCATTTTAGCACATTCTTTTAAAAAAACACAGTTTTCTCTTCTTTAATGAAACAATCCCTTGCGAAAAAAACGATCTATCTCTCCATAATCATTTAAAGATTTAATTGTTGGTACCATATTTAAAAGCTCTTCAGGGATCGGTTCACCTGAAATTTCGCATTTTCCAAAAAGGCCTAATTCAATTTTATTTAATGTGTCTTCTACATCTAATAATTCTTCCTTTATAATCGGCTTTATGAGCGGGGAGGCATGTTCCTCCTCCAATCTTTCGATAAGTTCCTTTCGCGTTTTACGGAGTTCTGAATAAAGGGTTTCTGCTTTTACATCCATTTATGCTCCTCCGTTCTTCTTATTTATAGCTATTATTTCCGCGAGCTGTTATTAAAATCGGTGTAAGTTTTTACATTGAGTACAACAATTAACAAAGGGTCAGACCCCGCAAATTTTTTGCGTGATCTGACCCTTTTATATAAAAATTAAACTAAATGACTGTAATTGCTTTTTACCACATCTGCACATCTAGGACATAATGTTGGATATTCCTCCACTTGCCCAACTTCAGGTGTGACAATCCAGCAGCGGTCACAAGTTTCCCCATCTGCTTTAGATACTACAATAGCAGTATTTTCAAACTTATGGGCATGATCAGGTGCGTCTTCAAGTTTTCCTGCAACTTCAAAGCCAGAGACGATGAAAAGCTGCTTAACACTTTCATCAATAGAGTCAAGCTGGGCTTTTGCCTTTTCATCGACGAACATCGTCACTTTCGCAGTTAATGATTTTCCAATTACTTTTTCATTACGAGCCTCTTCAAGAGCCTTTAATACATCATCACGAAGCTTCATAAATGATGTCCATTTTTCCTCAAGCCCTTTAGCATTCGGCAGCTCTTTAAATTCAGGCATATCTGTAAGCTGTACACTTTCTTCCGCTACAAACGGGATAAAGCTCCAAACTTCATCAGCTGTATGAGAAAGAATAGGTGCAACTAGTTTTGTTAAGGAAATTAAGCATTCGTATAGAACGGTTTGAATCGCACGGCGATCTTGGTGATCATTTCCTTCAATATACAGAATATCCTTAGCAAAATCGAGATAGAAGGCACTTAAATCAAGTGTACAGAAATTGTTAACAGCATGGTAAATACCGGAAAACTCGTAATTATCATAAGCATTACGAACAGTTTTAATTAACTTATTTAATTTTACGAGCATGAATTGGTCGACTTCACGCAAGTTTTCAAACTCGATCGCATTCGTATTTGGATCAAAATCAGACAGATTTCCAAGTAAGAAGCGGAATGTGTTTCTAATTTTGCGATAAACTTCAGTCACTTGTTTTAAAATTGCATCGGACACACGAACGTCTGCCTGATAATCAACTGATGACACCCAAAGTCTCAAAATGTCAGCACCTAATTGATTCATTACTTTTGCAGGGATGACGACGTTACCGATTGATTTACTCATCTTTCGTCCTTCTCCATCTAAAACAAAGCCATGACTTAAAACTCCTTTGTATGGCGCTTTGCCAGTTACAGCAACAGCTGTGGAAAGAGATGAGTTAAACCAGCCGCGATATTGGTCAGATCCTTCTAAATAAAGGTCAGCTGGTCTTTGCAGGTCATCACGCTCTAATAAAACTGCCTGGTGGGATGACCCAGAGTCAAACCAAACGTCCATAATATCTGTTTCTTTCGTAAACTTTCCATTCGGACTCTCTGAATGAGTAAATCCTTCAGGCAGTAAGTCTTTTGCTTCTCTTTCAAACCAGATGTTTGATCCATGTTCACGGAATAAATTAGATACATGATCAATTGTTTGGTCGGTAATAATAGGTTCACCATTTTCTGCATAAAATACCGGAATTGGCACGCCCCATGCACGCTGACGGGAAATACACCAATCTCCGCGGTCACGCACCATATTAAATAAACGCGTTTCACCCCATGCAGGGACAAATTTCGTTTCATTAATCGCATTCAATAGCTCTTGTCGGAAATCTTTAATAGACGCAAACCATTGAGCTGTCGCACGATAAATAACCGGCTTTTTCGTTCTCCAATCATGCGGATAAGAGTGAGTAATGAATGTTAGCTTTAATAATGCACCAGCTGCTTCTAATTTTTCTGTAATTGGTTTATTTGCTTCATCATAAAATAACCCTTCGAAGCCTTCTGCTTCCTTCGTCATGTAACCGCGGTCATCAACAGGACATAGAACATCTAATCCGTATTTCTGTCCAACATAGAAGTCGTCTTCCCCATGACCAGGGGCGGTATGAACACATCCAGTACCTGCATCAATCGTTACATGCTCACCTAAAACAACAAGTGAATCACGTTCGTATAATGGATGAACTGCGATAATATTTTCAAGCTCTGAGCCTTGAACAGTTTTGACAACTTGAGGATTTTCCCATCCAGCTTCTTTTGCAACAGCAGCTAATAGATCTTCGGCGACAACAAATTTTTTGCCTGCTTCGTGGGCGACAACATATGTTAGTTCAGGGTGTACAGCAATCGCAAGGTTTGCTGGAATTGTCCACGGTGTCGTCGTCCAAATAACGATTTGTGTGTCAGCATCTAATACACTTTTACCATCCTTTACTTTAAAACCAACGTAAATAGATGGGGAACGCTTATCTTTATATTCGATTTCAGCTTCTGCAAGTGCTGATTCAGATGATGGAGACCAATAAACTGGCTTTAAGCCTTTGTAAATATAGCCTTTTTTCGCCATTTCACCAAAGACTTTAATTTGTTGTGCTTCATACTCAGGCTTTAAAGTGATATATGGATTTTCCCAATCTCCTCTAACACCTAAGCGTTTAAACTGACTGCGCTGACTATCGATTTGTTCATATGCATACTCTTCGCAAAGCTTTCTAAACTCTGCAACTGTCATTTCCTTACGTTTGACACCTTTATTTGTTAGGGCCTGCTCAATCGGCAAACCGTGAGTATCCCAGCCAGGAACATATGGAGCGTTATAACCGCTCATTGCCTTATGACGGACGATGAAATCCTTTAAAATTTTATTTAACGCATGCCCAATATGAATGTCGCCATTTGCATATGGAGGACCATCATGTAATACAAACATTGGACGGTCTTTCGTACGTTCTTGAACTTTTTCATAAATATTCATTTCTTCCCATTTAGCCTGGATTTCCGGCTCACGATTAGGCAAATTTCCACGCATTGGAAAATCTGTTTTTGGCATTAATAAAGTATCTTTGTAATCCATTTTCATTTTCCTCCTGTAACTTTCACTAGCTCCATGTTTACCATTTTTGAATGTATTAAAACAAGGTTCTTTTCGCATATATTGTTATTTTAAGCCTTCGAAGTCTGCCCGTTGATTTCCGCTGCGGGCACTTGCTTTCCGCGGGGAGGGACGAGAGCCTCCTCGGCGTTACCGCCTGCGGGGTCTCCCGCTTCCCTCTATTTCCCGCAGGACATTGAATTAACATCCTTGAATGAACATCGCACGACAAAATGCGTATGCATTTTGGAGGAGTCAAGTGCCCTCCGCTCCAATCAACTCAGATAGTTAAATTAAAATTACACTCATAAAGCAACAAACTATACTAAAACAGCCTAAAACAACAAAAAAACCCTCTCATCCCAAAAAGGGACGAGAAGGTTTTGGATTCCCGCGGTACCACCCTTGTAGATAGAAAAGAAGACACATTCTATCCGCTTAACATTCTTAACGTGAATAACTCGCCTTTATCTAATAATCCAATAGGAGGTTCAATAAGGGAACTCAAGGGTGATCTTCCAAATTTCCGCTTATCCAGGCTTTCACCTTCCCTGGTCGCTAACATTGCATAGCTGCTTTGATAATAAGCTTATGAAAATTTGTACTGTCCCTGTCACAGTTTAATTATCTTAATTTACATTCTTTTTAAAGATTATATGCGATTAGTGATGCATTCGTCAAGCAAAGGAATCCTCTTCTTGAGCGGATTTTAATTCTGTAGCATCAAGTTTATATTCTAGCAAATGATCCCAATCATCATTATTTAATAAATCTAACTGAGCTTCAACGAGCATTTTAAAGCGAGTTCTGAACACTTTCGATTGCTTTTTCAATTCTTCGATTTCAAGTGCAATTTTTCTTGCTTTAGATAATGACTCATTGACAATGCGGTCGGCATTTTTTTCAGCTTCTTTAATAATTAGTTTTGCTTCTTTATGTGCATTCCTTTTTACTTCTTCAGCTGCTTCTTGTGCAACAACGATTGATTTATTTAATGTCTCTTCAATTGTTGTAAAATGGCCAATTTTTTCATTTTGGTCATTTAGTCTTTCTTCTAATTCCTTTTTTTCACGAATAAGAATTTCATAATCTTTGATTACTTGGTCAAGGAATTCATTTACTTCATCTTCATCATAACCTCGAAATCCTTTGCTGAATTCCTTATTATGAATATCTAACGGTGTTAATGGCATCTTGGCCACCTCCCAATTTAAATCTTTATCCATATGTACATATTTAATAATACAATCTATAAAAAATTAATTCGACAACTTGCATCAAATTCCTTCATTTTTACTAATTATTTTTGTCTTCCAGCAGTAATTTTCCATTTTTCTTTTTTTGTTTTGCCCTCTAGTGCCAACATTTTTACTCGTCCATACCCTCGAACAGAAATAATGTCGCTTTCTCTTACTTCAAATGCCGGGTTTTCGATTAATGTCCAATTCACTTTCACTTGGCCATGTTGGATGAGGGTTTGAGACTTCTGTCTAGAAATATTATAAATGGCTGAAACAACTGTGTCTAAACGAAGTGAGGAAGCTGTAACTGACACTTCTAGCCAGCTTTCATTTAATTGAATTGCTTGATCCAAGTTTTGTGTTATTAAAGTTACACTAGCTTTGCCAATGGACTCTATTTGCGAAGAAATGTATGATTCAATTTCCTTCGCAACAAAAAACTGAATTCTGTCATCAGAAAGGATAATATCGCCAAATTTTGCCCGCTTCAAACCAAGTGACATAAGGGTGCCGAGCACCTGGGGATGTTCAAGTGTAATGAATTTTTTGGCATATTCCACTTCAAACAGTGTTAGTTGAAAGTCCCCTTCCTCCCATTGAAAATAATTAGGAAAAAGCAATGCTCGCTTCCGTTCAGCCGAAGGTATCCCACCAAATAACTCCAGCTTCACTTCATGATGACTACCTACTATCTGCTTAACGATTTCCTGTTCCCTCGGGTCAAGGAAATCAGTTAATTTAGGGGCATACGTGTTTTCAACAGACTGTTTCCAGTTTAAAACTTGATCAATAAAATCTTTTTCTTCAGGACGAAAATGCTGGTAAATCGACATTTTACTTTTCCCCTTTTGTATACTTCAGAGATGACCTTTTAATAACAGTATTAAAGAAAAAGGGCCTTAAATAGGCCATTTTTTCTGGAAATTATGCCATCCAAAGGAATAATTGATGTAATCCCCCTGTTGCAAATCTTAGTACTAAAATAGCAACGATTGGTGAAATATCAATCATTCCAAGCGGTGGAATGATCCTTCTAAATGGTTCTAAATACGGCTCACAAATTCTTGCTAAAAATTGCCCAATCCCTGTCTCGCGGGCATTAGGAAACCAAGACATTAAAATATAAATTATTAATGCCCAAGAATAAAGGGAAATTAATGATGTTAAAAAATTAAATAATAGATACATTAAAAATTACCACCTCGGATTTTCGTATTCATGATCTTGCATAATTTGTGAAATATTACCTGAAACTTCAATATTATCAGGAGTGCATAAGAATATGTCGGTGCCGACTTTTTGAATATCTCCGCCAATTGCATAAACTGTACCGCTTAAAAAGTCAACAATTCTTTTTGCTTGATCTCGATCAATTCTTTGTAAATTGACAACTACCGCTCTTCTATTTTTTAATTGATCGGCAATTTCTTGAGCTTCTGCATAAACTCGCGGTTCGATTAAAACAACTTTTGAAGACTTTTGCACACTTTGCAAACTTACAATATTATTTTTCTGAGCAGGCTGTTTTTGCGATTGAGGTTGTTTTTGTGGTTCTGTTGCTTCTTCATGATATTCTTCTTCTCGATCGTCAAATTCATCATCTAAGAAGAAAAATGTTTTGAATTTCGATTTAATGCTCATAAATTAACCTCCTATTCGTCATTTCCTACTAAAGCAGTGCCTATGCGAATCATTGTTGCCCCTTCTTCAATGGCGATTGCAAAATCATTTGACATGCCCATCGATAGCTCATTGCATGGTGCATGATCCATTCTCAGCTGTTGAATTTCTGTCTGCAGCCCTTTAAGCTTCTGAAAGCATGATCGTAAAATAGATTCCTCTTCAGTAAATGGAGCCATCGTCATTAACCCACATACAAGTATATTCGGATACTTCTCCAATTGAGTAATAAAATCCCTTACTTCATGAAGCTGGATTCCTTGTTTCGATTCCTCACCTGAAACATTAACTTGAACAAAGCAATTAATTTGTTTATTTGCACGTTTATCGATTTCTTCTGCAAGCGATAATCGATCAAGCGAGTGAATATAATCCACTTTATCAATGATATTTTTCACCTTTCTTGTTTGCAGTGTACCGATAAAGTGCCACACCGGCTTGTCCTTTAGGAAATTCCATTTTTCTAAAAGGCCATCATCTCTATTTTCACCTAAATGAACGATGCCGGCATTTATTGCCTCTTCTGCCCGTTCATTTGAAACATACTTTGTTACTGCGATGATTTTGATCTCTTGGGCTTTTCGATTAGCCCTTTCACATGCTTCGTTTATCGCTTGCTGAATTGTTTTAAGATTTTCAGTAACTTTCATTTAAAACTATAAATCCTCCTTCCAGCCAATAAAACTCATCATTCTTCCCGTTTTCCCTTTATCTCTGCGATGGGAGAAGAAATGTTCACTTTGACAGCTGGTGCATAAATTTGACACTTTAATATTTTTATCTTGGACCCCAGATTTTAAAAGAATATGCCGATTTAATTGCTTTAAGTCAAGCTGAAACTGATTCTCCGCTATTTGCTTATAAAATTTCTCATCGGATTCATTTAAGTTTTTGTCGATTAATGAAATCACTCTGCCATCAACGATATAACATTGCTGACAAATAGATGGCCCAATAACCACATGAATGCCTTCCATGTCCATGCCTTCATTTTTAAACACGACAACCATTTCTTTAGCAATTCCATTAACGGTTCCTTTCCATCCAGCATGGGAAGTTCCAATAGCCCCGGTCTCTTCGTGGCAAAAATAAAGTGGCACACAGTCGGCATAACATAATGTTAATAATAAACCTTTATCTATCGTAAAAAAACCATCAGTTGCTTTGAATGCATCCTGATAATCTATTGACCCTTTTCCACCACTAGATTTCATAACCTTTTCAATGTGTATTTCATGTGTTTGTTCTGCTGCCACCCACGTATGAAGAGGAAAACTTACACATTTTGCAATATGTTCACGATTTTGTCTAACAGATTCTTGTTTATCATTTACGTGGAGTCCGAGATTCATGGAGGAAAAGTCATTTTCACTAAAGCCTCCATTCTTAGTTGTAAAACCAGCCACTAAGCCTGGAAACTTCTCAGCCCATTCCTGAATGACGAAATACTCGTTTTTTTTCAAAATAAATGGTTCCATTTAACAAACCTCAATTACGTCTTTTTTACAGTATTGACAAGACGGATCACACATTTTTAATTTTACTATAGTTTACCATACACAACGCACTCTTCACAGTTAAAAAGGCATATTTTACTCTTCCTCGACATCTTTCATCAAGTTTTCATTTTGAAAACGAACTAAAATAACATCTTCCCCAACTTTCAAAATATTTTTCCATGGGATTATAATATCTTCCTCCCTGCCGAAAAAGCCTAAAACTTTTCCTGATCCGCCTATAATGATCGCATTGATATTCCCAGTTTGAACATTAATATCAATATCCCCAATATTGCCAAGTTTTTTTCCATTTGCCACATTAATGACGTCTTTCAATTGAAACTCTGAAATTTTTATCATTTCCCCACCCCGTTCAAATTCCTTTTACTTAAATATATGATTCACCTTTATAAATTATCGTTAAAGAAATAAGAAAAGCTTTGGCACTGGAGCTAGATAAAGAAAACTCGCTGATTGGCTAGCCTTGGAAAGGCGAAGACAGAGGCGTAGTTGCACTTACACTTAATTCCTAAAATTGGCAACTGCGTCGAATTAACTTCTTCGCTGACAATTTATACTTTCTTAACGTGCAAAAGAATAAGCTGCCAATTTGGCAGCTTAGCTTTGAATATTTTTATTCATTTGTTTAATGGCAGCTTTTTCAAGTCTTGAAACTTGTGCTTGGGATATACCAATTTCCTCGGCAACCTCCATTTGTGTTTTTCCTTGAAAAAAGCGCTTTCTTAAAATTAGCTTCTCGCGGTCGTTCAATCTCCTCATGCCTTCCTTTAAGGCAATTTCTTCAATCCATTGAATATCTTTATTTTTTTCATCGCTCAATTGGTCCATCACATAAATTGGATCTCCACCATCATTATAAATCGGTTCAAATAAGGAGACAGGGTCTTGAATTGCATCTAACGCAAACACAATTTCCTCATGCGGCACATCAAGCTCCTTGGCTATTTCTGCTGCCGTAGGTTCCCTTGATGTTTTACTCATTAGACGCTCGCGAACTTGCAAGGCTTTATAAGCGATGTCCCGTAAAGACCTTGAGACCCGAATTGGATTATTATCACGCAAATATCTTCTAATTTCGCCGATAATCATTGGAACAGCGTAAGTGGAAAACTTAACGTTTTGACTTAAATCAAAATTATCAATAGACTTCATTAGACCGATACAGCCGACCTGGAATAGGTCATCAACAAATTCACCCCTATTATTAAAGCGCTGGATAACACTAAGAACTAGGCGTAAATTTCCATTGACGAGTTTTTCCCGTGCGGTTATATCCCCCATATGCATTTGCTTGAAGAGTTCTCTCATTTCTTCGTTTTTTAAAACTGGAAGCTTTGATGTATCGACACCGCAAATTTCTACTTTATTTCGAGTCAATTCTTTTCCCTCCTCACAGGAGCTGCTGTACAAAAAACAGTATTTCCTTGAGGAGGAAAAATATGCACGGCGATAATTTGCCATTTTCACAAATATAGGAAAAAAACTGATTGCTTCAAGCTTTAAAACATGATTTTTCCGAAAAAATAATTTTGTAAAATAATTTTTTCGAATCAAATACGCCTTGGCGTATTTGCGCCCTATACTTACGAACTCGCTCGAAAATTCCCTTTAAATATCGTGGCATCCGCCGAAGGCTTTAACTTTATTCAGCAGGGTTTAGAACCCCCACTAATTTGGATCCTCTTATTGCACTCATCCCACTGCTTATTGAAGCGGAGGAGTTCTGCTGAATAAAGTTAAACCATTTTATTAAATTCCTTTTTAAGTCTTTTAATGATTCGCTTCTCTAATCTTGAAATATAAGATTGGGAAATACCGAGCATATCTGCAACATCCTTTTGTGTTTTTTCTTCCCCGGTTCCTAACCCGAATCGAAGCTCCATAATTTGCTTTTCTCTATCAGATAGCTGATGCAATGCCTTTGATAATAGTTTTTTATCGACATTTGCTTCAAGATCCTTTGTAATGATATCTTCTTCCGTTCCTAGCACATCTGAAAGAAGCAATTCATTCCCATCCCAATCAATATTTAACGGTTCGTCAAAGCTCACCTCTGAACGAATTTTATTATTACGCCTTAAATACATTAATATTTCATTTTCAATACATCTTGAGGCATATGTAGCGAGCTTGATCTTCTTTTCCGGATTAAACGTATTGACAGCTTTAATTAGCCCAATTGTCCCAATGCTAATGAGATCTTCAATATTAATGCCGGTATTTTCAAATTTCCTCGCGATATAAACAACGAGCCTTAAATTCCTTTCAATTAATATCGACCTTGCTGCTTTATCACCATTCGGAAGTTTTTCTAATAATATTTCCTCTTCTTCTTTACTAAGAGGAGGAGGCAGCGCTTCGCTTCCACCAATATAAAATACTTCGTCCGTTTTCAATCCAAGTTTCATTAATAATTTGTACCAATAGTACGATAAGCGAAGTTTTAAGCGTTTCATAAGACATCCTCCCCCTAAAAGTTTTCATTTTGTCACTTATCAACAACACCGCTCCATTCTAATGATGAATAAGTTTTTATGCATGCTTTATAAAATTGGCCGGATGAACCTTTTTCGTCGAGGTCAGCATCTTGGGATGAACAATGCATTGAAATTTGTCATCAGCGGAAAGCTGCTGCAATGAAAATGAGATAAGACTTCTTTCCACTTTTATGAATTCATTCTCTTTTTCTAATATAACGGCATCCGGTTTTACTGCAATAATTAGCTGGTGTTCTTGTCCAACGACTTTACAAGGAACAATCCTCAATTTACTATCCCATTCCGACGGTGCCAACTCTTCTCCTAAAATGACTTTTTCGGGATTTTGTGCGATTTTTACTAAAGCCTCGGGAAATTCGGTTTCTCTATTTTTTATTGATACAAACATAATAGGCATTTTTGAAATGGGATCATAAAGCTGGTTTCCACTATCAATTAAGCCCTTAAACATATAGGTTTTATTATTCATAGAAATAATGACGTTCAATAAAGAATCATACTGAATTTTTGTCATTTCAATTTCTTCCATATGGCGTTTAGAAAAATGCCAGGCTATTGGAAATCCAAGGAGAACAAATAACCAGCTAATCGGATCCCCAAAGCCTTTCACACTGGCCAACATAAGCGAGGAAGAAATCTGAAGGTCAAATTTAACAAAATAATGAGCCCCTATGAGCATTCCGCCAATTAGAAAAGTCGTACAATAAAAGGTCAATAACCCGCTTATAAAATAACGAAGCCTTTTATAGCCAAATACCATTAATACCATAAAAATTGAAAATAATAATTTAGTTAATGGATGTGCTGAATAAGTATTCAACGGCGTCAATGATAATAGGATAATGACGGAGCCAATAAGCCCTCCACATATTATCCTCCATAGACGTATATCCCGTTTCAAGATGATGGCGGTTAAGTATAGGAGGAGACTATCAAATAAAAAATTTAAAATCCATATAATATCTACATAAACCTCCAATCATTTTCCTCCTTACAGATTGGTAGGAACAACGGTGACTATTAATCTGTTAAATGAAGTATAGCGTACTGCTTATCAGAAAGTGTGTCACTTTCTGTAATGAAAGTAGGGGAAATTTTCACTATTCTTTGTAGTTTTTGTCATTATTTATCATTATTCTGACATGTCCATTTTATGACAAATGTGATTTAAATCACATTAGCAACTTTTACAATAAACTATAATTATAGTGAAAATAGCTAAAAGGAGATATGCTTAATGTTAGAACAAAAAAACATTGAAATTATTAAAAGCACTGTACCAGTATTAGAACAGCATGGAGAAGCAATTACTAAGAAATTCTATGAATTAATGTTTAGCAATCATCCGGAGTTATTAAATATTTTTAATCATGCGAATCAAAAACAAGGCCGCCAGCAGAAGGCGCTAGCAAATACGGTATATGCTGCAGCCAAATATATCGATCAGCTGGAAGCAATCATTCCTGTAGTCACGCAAATTGCCCATAAGCACCGTTCATTAGGGTTTTACCAGAACATTATCCGATTGTCGGAAAGCATTTGCTTTTAGCAATTAAAGCCGTTTTAGGTGAGGCTGCCACAGATGAGATCATTGGAGCTTGGATCAAAAAGAAGGATATATTACAGCTGATTGGCTAAATCAACTTATTAGTAATAAAGATGTATTGTCTATATGTGCGGCCCTGTAGTATTTATGCAAGCAATGTATGGAGCATTATTGGAGGCAGGATTCAAAAAAGAAAACATCCGTTATGAATTCTTTGGTCCGGCTATGGAATTAAAAGAGCCACAATCTGTTTAATCAACAATAAAAATAAAGGCATGTCCCTAATTAATGAGGACATGCCTTTTATTTGTAATACATTTTATTATCTTCTACGATTACGATTTCTTAAAAATGTCGGAATATCTAAAGCATCTTCAGGTTGCTGAGTATAGTTGTTGCGAACTGGTTCATGAGAAACTTCTTCTCTTTTCGGTTCACGTTTAACTGTATTTACGACAGGCTTCGGCTGTCCATATGTTGTTGTTGTTGTTGTAGGTCTAGCAGCAGCTGGCTTTGTTTGAGGAATATCTTCATTAAACCCAGTTGCAATGACTGTAACAATAATTTCATCATTTAGACTTTCATTAATAACAGAACCGAAAATCATATTTACATCTTGGTCAGATGCCGATGCAACAATATCAGCAGCCTCTTGAACCTCATATAGACTTAAATTTGAGCTGCCTGTAATGTTCATTAGAACACCTTGGGCTCCATCGATTGATTTCTCTAGTAGTGGAGAAGAAATAGCTTTTTTCGCCGCTTCTGCTGCACGATTATCACCAGCAGCAACACCAATACCCATAAGTGCTGATCCCTTATTGGACATAATTGTTTTAACATCGGCAAAGTCTAGGTTAATAAGACCCGGTGTCGCTATTAAATCCGAGATCCCTTGTACACCTTGTCGTAGAACATTATCTGCCTCACGGAATGCTTCAAGCATTGGTGTACTTTTATCAACAATTTCAAGAAGTCGATCATTAGGAATTACAATTAAAGTATCAACCGCTTCCTTCATTGAAGCAATTCCGCCAAAAGCTTGCGTAGAACGTTTTCGTCCCTCAAAGGTAAATGGACGCGTTACTACACCTACAGTTAAAGCCCCTAAATCTTTAGCAATTTGGGCAATTACCGGAGCCGCACCAGTACCAGTTCCGCCACCCATTCCTGCAGTAACGAATACCATATCTGCGCCTTTTAACGCTTCTTCAATTTGTTCTTTACTTTCTTCTGCGGCTTTTTTTCCTACCTCAGGATTTGCACCCGCTCCAAGTCCACGGGTAAGCTTTCCTCCGATTTGCATCTTTACTTCTGCCTTTGACAGGTTTAGTGCCTGGGCATCCGTGTTCACGGCAATAAATTCTACACCTTGTACACCATGTTCAATCATTCGGTTAACCGCGTTATTACCGCCGCCGCCAACGCCAATGACTTTTATCGTTGCTAATGAATCTAAATTAGTATCAAATTCCAACATGACAAATCCTCCTAATTCGTCGATATCCCAGAGAACACTCTTTTTCAATTAGCGAATTGTGAATCGCTATTCGAAAAAGTATCCGAGGAACTTCTTCACTCTTGATGTAATTTTTTCTTCCGGTTGTTTTTCCGGCTTTTTTGGTTGCGATTGTTTTGGAACGCGCTTTTCTTTCACTTCTTGTATTTGCTCAGGACCCGCTCCACTCATTGCCATTTTACGGCCTTGAATTTTTGCGTTTTTATAGGCAAATTTAATTAGTCCGACGGCAGTCGTAAATTGCGGCTCTCTTACACCAATATAATCTGGACTGGCGATTCTGACCCGATTTTGAAAAACGACTTGGGCTAATTCTAATATTCCTTGAGTATTAGCAACTCCACCTGTTAGAACATAGCCTCCAGGTAAATCTTGAGTGCCAAGCCTCTTAACCTCGTTTTGGATGAGTTCAAAAATTTCTTCCATACGTGCCTCGACAATATCCGAGATTTCCAGCTGATTAAATTGCTGATGCTGGTCACTGCCAATAATCGGGACGCTGAATACCTCTTCCTCAGATGCATGATCATAAAAAGCATATCCATACTTTGTTTTTATCTTTTCCGCATCCTCTGTCGAAGTGCGAAGACCTATTGATAAATCCTTAGTAATATGATCTCCTCCAATCGGGAGAACACTTGTAGCCTTTAAATTGCCATTTTCAAAAACCGCGATTGTTGTTGAGCCACCGCCAATATCTACAAGAGCTACACCAAGATTTTTTTCATCCTTCGATAAGGCGTAAGCACCAGCAGCTAATGGCTGCAGCGTAATATCAATAATTTCTAGCCCTGCACGTTCAACACAACGTAATGAATTATGTAAAATGGTCTTAGATCCGGTAATAATGGTGCCTTCCATTTCAAGACGTACTCCAATCATTCCTCTCGGGTCGCTTATTTCAGCTAATCCATCAACGATAAACTGTTTCGGAATGACATCGATAATATCTCTTTCCGGGGGAATCGATACTACCTGGGCTGCATCAATAACCCTTGCCACATCATCATCTGTAATTTCTCTATTCTCACTTGAAACAGCTACTACGCCATGGCAGGGCTGAAGCATTACATGATTGCCGGAAATCCCAACAATTACACTTGTAATCTCCATCCCTATCATTCTCTCAGCCTGTTCAATTGCCTTTCTAATTGAATGAACAGTTTCGTCTATATCTACGATGGCTCCCTTTTTTAAACCTTCAGATTGTACACTGCCGACACCAATAATATTTAAAGAGTCATTGACCATTTCCCCAATAATTACTTTTACGCTGGATGTACCGATGTCAAGACTTACGTATATTTCATTGTTGTTCATTCTGTGGCACCTCCTTTTGCTTTTTCCACTTTTTATTGAGCACTTGGCTTAATATTATTTATAAACATTTAAAGTCTGCTCTCAATTTTGAATTGAGATAGTAACAATTCATTATTCTTAATTCGTGAATTTTTGTTACCGATGCATCCATATTAATTTATTTTCATAATGTTATTACTAAATAATTCGTCAAAACTATTAATTTCCCTTTATAAAATTTAATTTTTTTCTGTTTTTTCGCGGCTAAAAGACCATTTTGTCAGTAAAATTCTTCTAATCACCGCAATATTCTGGAACAACCTTACACCAAACGCAAAAACTGCTGCTAAATACAAGTCTACACCAAGATGGACACCTAGAAAAGCCAAAGATGCTGCAAGTAGAATATTAAAAAAGAAACCCGAAACAAATACTCTTTCATCATAAATATTTTGGAGCTGTGCGCGTATTCCCCCGAATAATGTATCTAAGGCAGCAAGGACGGCGATGGATAAATAATTTGAATATTCGTCTGGAATTTTAAATTCCGTTAGAAGACCAAGAATAACACCAATAATTAACCCTAGAACCGGAAGCCACATTATGATTTGCCTCCTTTGTCAGAGTTTACAGGCTCCATATCCCTTATTCGAATTGTATTTTCATAGGCAGGTATCGTAATCATCCCCGTTGGCTCCATTACTTTGACTCGTAAATTATCAATAAAAAACTCATCAGTGGATTTAGAAACCTGCATTCTTTTAAAAAGCTTATCTGCTGCCTTAGAGTTTTCAGCAATTACTTTAATTTCGATCGGCAATCGATTTAATGAATGACCGTCAATTTTTGTTTCCCCGTTTATATCTCTTATGACCGTCGTATTAATTAACCTTTGGTTGTCGATTGAGATGTACTTGGCATCATACATATTCAGTTCATTGACAAGTCTTTTCAATAAATCAGGAGAAACGCTTGAAATAGGTGTTCCAATTAATAGTTCTTCGTAAACGGGCTCGATCATTAATATGATTCCGTTTCCCGTAACCTCTGTTAGCCCCGCTTCTGCTTTTAGCTCCTCAAGTGTTTCCCGCAAAAGCTTTTCTTTGCTTTCTTTAAGTTCTGTTTCATACTTAGCGATCTTTTCTTCATTGGAACGCACTTCACTAATTAGTTTACCTTGAAGCTCATTTTCCTTCATAATATCTTCTCTTATTTGCCAAGTATCACGAGTGTCTCGCACAACTGGCTCCTTTACCGTTCGAAATTGAATAGCAACCATAAAACCAATGACAATTGTTATTAATGTAAAAGTGATGTTTTTTTTGAATTTGTCCACCTTTTTCCACCTTACTTTCCTTACTCTTATAAATTGTGGACGATTTTGGGAAAATAGGCTAATGATTAGCTTCCTAATAAAGGTTCCATCATGATCTCAGCTTTTTTTTCAAGTGTGAACTGGATATTCTCATTAACTAATGAGTCCTTAACCCCTCCCGTTAAATTCAGTGCAGAGGCTAATACATCTGTATCCCCGATAGCACTAATAACGAATGGCGCAGGATGCTGGTAGCCGTCAATTTCTATAACGGGTCCGTTACATAGAATATAGGAGTTATGGGATAGCCTTTGTCCGTTGATGGCAATGGCTTGCGCACCAGATATATATAACTCATTAATAACTTTAAACACATGATGCTCATGAACAATGTAATTATTAACATTCACTTCATTAGGGTTATAATCACCATCTGAAAGTGTGACTTCCACACCTTGCCCTTTTACTTTAACTTTACCTAAATACATGCGATATTTTTCGGCATCTTCAGCCAAGTTAAAGTAAACTTGAGCTTCTTGAGACATTTCCTTCTCAATCTCACGGACTCTTTCTTGTTTTTCATACACTTCCTTTTGTAATGCACGATTTTTTTCTTCTAGTCCAACTAATTGATTACGAAGTTCTATATCTCTTTCCCACTGTTTTCCAGTTATTGCTGCTTTTTCAGCATCACTTTGCGTTAAATGATATGAAAAAGCGATGATGTATCCTAAAACAAGAAAAACTAAAGAAAATACAACATGGTTACCCGTTACCTTCAGCTTCTTCCTCAAACTGTTCAGCTCCCTCTTCTTCATAAGCTTTAAAATAAGAGCCGACTTCCAAATCAATAACTCCTTTTTTATCAGGATTTAATTGGCTAATAATAGAAGGATAATGCGACATTTTTGCAGAAAAACTTTTGACCGTTGCACTAACCTCAAATCCATCATTCATGTACAGCGTCAAATGATATGGGTCTGTTTTTTTCGGTGAATGATGGATTTCCGAAATAGAATTCAAAACCATTTCCGGGAGCTTTTCTAGCTCTTTAATCATTTTATTTAATTCATTTCCTTCAGAAAACCCAATTAGAATAGGAGCAATAGCGGGGATCTCTGCCGTTTTCCCTTGTTGTAAAATTCCCCCATTTTCAAGAACTGGCAAATAGCTTTTCCCTTTCATAATATAGGCAATTCGTTTGTATTCATTTATTTCAATTTCTACGGTATTCGGCAATATTGTTTTTACCTTTGCAGATTTTATCTCTGGAAGCTTTTCTAGTTTTTCTTTAATCACCTTTTCTTCAACTTTCCAAATATTCATTTTTTCGGAAAGCGCTGATAGAGCAATTAATTCCTCAGAATTGTATGTAAAGTTCCCCTTAATTGCTATATTTTTCACATGACTTAATGGTGATTGGAAATAAATGATAAATGAAATAAGCGTGAAAAATAAAAGCAGCAAAAAAACAAGTCTTCTATTAGCTTTTTTTCGCCTTTGTTGTTTAAGTTTCGGAATTCGATCCTCAATAGAAACAACCTTCCCTTTTTCCATTTCATTCACCTCATTTAAAAAGCTCCAATGTTAAAAATTTCACTAATAAAAGGGAGCTTGTCCCATCTCCCACTCTATTCTCATTTTATTTTTCATCTAAAAATCGATAAAAACAACGGCATGAATAGACATGCCGTCATTCATTATTATGAGTTAATGCAGAATTGAAGGTCATCTGAGCAATCACTGCATACATCTCACATTTATTATGAAAAGTGCTAATTATTGTCTTTTTTATGGACCATAGTCCTAGAGAATAATTATAACACAAACCACAAAGTATTTAAGTTGTATTTCCTATTACTTTCGACCGATTATTTCCACTTCAGTTTCTATTTTAATAGTATATTTGTCATAAATAGTATCTTTTATATGCTGAATGAGTGCCAATACATCTGCAGCTTTTGCGTTTCCAGTATTGACTATGAAGTTTCCATGCATATCTGATACTTTAGCTCCGCCAATTGAAAAGCCTTTTAGGCCAGCATCTTCAATAAGACGCCCTGCATAATTCGGAAGCGGATTCCTAAAGATACTGCCAGCACAAGGGAAATTCCATGGCTGCGTTTCTTTCCGATACTCTTTATTTTTTTGCATCTCAGCAAAAATAATATCTTTGTCACCAGCTTGCAATTGAAATGCGGCTTCGATCACAATTCCAGGACGTTTATTCTGCAAAACAGAAGTCCTATAAGAGAATTCCATTTCCTCTTTTGAGAGCCACTCCACTTTTCCATCTGCAAATAGAATATGGGCTTTCTTTAAAATGTTGGAGATATCCGATCCGTGAGCACCGGCATTCATATAAACTGCTCCACCGACTGATCCCGGTATACCACTTGCAAACTCGAGACCCGATAGTCCCTTTCTGCTTATTTGTGTTGAAAGACTAACGAGTGAATAGCCTCCACCAACTAATAGTTCCGATCCGTTTAATTCCATATGAGCGAGACCTGCGCCAAGCTTTATAACCGCACCCGCTATGCCTGAGTCGGAAATTAATAAGTTGGAACCTCTGCCAATAGCAGTCCATTCTACTTGATATTCATGTAAAATCTCGATCGTTTTAATAATATTTTCAACGGATGAAGGCTCAATAAACAAATCAGCCGGACCGCCTATTTTCATCGTTGTATGGTTCGCTAACGGTTCATTTTCTTTTATTTTTCCAATATTTGCTTCTCGAAGTTTGTTCATCAATTCGTTCATATAAACCTCCCTTTCTCATCTGAAATGAAGAATTGATCTAATATATTATGCAATTAAAATAATTGGGCTACTTGCTCCCTATTGAATTTACAAGTTTTTCCATTAAATGATAAAGCCTATTTGCTGCATCAGGGATGCCTAACTTTTTCGCTGCTTTTTTCATTTCATTTAATTTCAAATCATCCATTAATATTTGATCCATATGCTCAATTAATTTTTTACCTGTCAGTTCTTTTTCTAATAAAAGCTCCGCCGCACCGTGATCGCTTAATGAACGGGCATTTTTTTCTTGATGGTTGTTCGTTACATATGGACTCGGGATTAAAATGCTCGGTATCCCAAGAGATGTCAGTTCAGCCAATGTAGTTGCACCAGCTCTTGCAATCGTTAAATCGGTTCCGGCTAAAATTTCCGGCATATTGTGAATAAAGGGCTTTATGATGACATTTTCGGGATTTCCAATTAACTCCACTTCTTTTTGAACTTCCTCAAAATGAACATCCCCTGTTACATACAATACTTGATATGGCTTCCTGCCTAGTTCAGTTAAGGATTTTAAAACTGCTTCATTTATCGGTCTGGCCCCCCTGCTCCCGCCAACGATTAAAACAACTGGTAAATTAGTTTTTAAGCCGACAGATAGCCTTCCTTTAATTCCATCGTTACCAAGCACTTCAGAAGCTCGGGGATTCCCTGTTAATACAACCTTTTCTTGCGGAAAAAACTTTTTCGCTTCATCAAAACAGACAGCAATCTTATCTACATATTTGCTTAGGAATTTATTCGTTAATCCTGGGACACTATTTTGTTCATGGATAATCGTCGGAATTCCGAGCTTTGCTGCCGCATAAACGACCGGTCCGCACACATACCCGCCCGTTCCAATGACAACGTCTGCTTTAAAATCCTTTAGCATTTTTTTACTATCTCTGACACCTTTAAAAAAACGCAAGATTGTTTTTACATTTTCAATTGAAATCTTTCTTTTAAACCCTGTAATATGTATTGATTTAAATGGAATATTTTCTCTCGTTACAAGTTTACTTTCTAATCCTTTTTCCGTTCCAATATATAAAAACTCTGCATCCTTCGTATCCTTTTGAATTTCTCGAATAAGCGCTAAAGCCGGATAGATATGACCTCCAGTTCCGCCGCCGCTAACTACTATTTTCATGTTCTCACCTCAAGCAGAGTGTTTTCATTTTTTATATTCATACATGAGATTTTCCCATACACTAAACCCTATTCTACTATATAAAAACCCAAGTTTAGAACGAGTGAGCATAATGACATGTAATTGTAATAAAAATTTGTTGATTATATTCATTTTTATCTCTTCGTAACATTTTTAATGGGTATACTTACCTGTTGAATTCCACTCAAATCAACAACAAATAAACAATTCAACAATTTTATTTAACACAACCTATTTTTAAAACAAAAAGAAACCCTGGCAAGCAGGGTCAAAAAAAGTTAGTATCGGGAATATCTGCTTATATTTAATAATACCCCAATTGCTATAAGCATTAGTGTTAAAGACGATCCTCCGTAGCTTAGGAATGGAAGGGTAATTCCTGTGACTGGCATAAGTCCGATAACAACACCGATATTGATCATCACTTGAATGGCTATCATCGCAATAATTCCGACGGCCAAGAAACTGCCAAATAAATCTGGAGCTCCGATGGCAATTCTTATGCCTCTCCATAATAAAAGAGAAAATAATAAAATTACGAAGGATCCGCCAATAAATCCAAGCTCTTCTGAAAGAATGGCAAATATGAAGTCTGTTTGTGGTTCAGGCAAATAGAAAAATTTCTGTCTGCTTTGACCAAGCCCTAGTCCGAATAAGCCACCGGGTCCAATTGCATATAGTGACTGGATAATTTGGAAGCCGCTTCCTAAAGGATCTTCCCACGGATCTAAAAAAGAGGTAATTCGTTTAATCCGATAAGGAGCAGATAACACTAATGCAACAAATCCTGTTAATCCTAGCAAACCTAAACCAATAAAATGGCTAATTCTTCCGCCTGCGATAAATATCATGACAAGACAAGTACCGACCATGACGGTCCCTGTTCCAAGATCCGGTTGCAGCATAATTAATCCAAAGGCTAGGAATACAATACCTAATGCCGGCACGAGCCCTTTCGTAAAGGAGGTAATTAGCTTTTGCCGATCAGATAAAAATTTAGCAAGGAAAGCAATCATCGCCAGCTTCATAAATTCAGAAGGCTGAATCGAAAATGCACCTACTCCAATCCAGCTTCTAGATCCATTCCGAACATTTCCGATTCCTGGAATAAGTACTAAAAGTAATAAGACAAAACAGATAATCACGATTATTTTTGCCGAAGATCTCCATGTCCAATAGTCGACATTCATAATAAAAATCATCGCAATAATTCCCACGACTGCAAAGAGCAATTGCCGCTTAGCAAAGAAAAATGAATCATTAAATTTATAGTCTGCCCATATTGCGCTTGCACTATATACCATCGTTAAACCGACTGCAAGCAATGTTAGCGTAACAATAAGTAAAATTAAATCGGGAGTCGTTCTTTTTGTTGGTAACACGAAAACACCTCGAATGCAAGTTTTAGGGCTTATAAAAGAACATATAACCTGCACTTCTTCCGCTGGATGACTCCCGTGATGTTAATTAACTAAAGCGAACAAGCCCTCACTTAAGCATATGCACCGCTTGTATAAAAATGTCTCCCCTAACCTCAAAAGTTTTGTATTGATCCCAGCTTGCACAAGCTGGTGACAATAAAATGACATCACCTTGCTCAGATAACTGATAGGCTAAAGGAACGGCTTTTTCCACATTATCGACATGCTTAATCGTTTTTATTCCTGCCTGTACAGCTGCCCGTTCAATTTTTGGAGCAGTCTGCCCAAATGTAACAACTGCCTTTACGTTTTTAAAATACGGAATTAATTCGTCAAATTCATTCCCGCGGTCCAATCCGCCCGCAAGAAGAACAATAGGTTCTTCAAAGGCAGAAATGGCATTTTGAGTAGCCAAAATATTCGTTGCCTTCGAATCATTATAAAATTTCCTTCCATCATGCTCCAGTATGAACTGCAGTCGATGCTTGACACCATTAAATGTATGAAGCACCTGATATATCGCCTCATTATCTACAGATGATAATTTGGCAGCCGCAACGGCGGAAAGAATATTTTCTAAGTTATGCATTCCTGGCAAAGCAATATCCTTTGTTTCCATGATTTTTTCATCATTAAAATAAATCCAGCCATTGTTTATATATGCACCGGCATCTAGAATTTTTTTAGTGGAAAAAGGGATTATTTTTGCATTAGATCCAGCAGCAACCTTCATCACATCATCTTGATCAGCATTAACAACAAAAAATTCATGTTCTGTTTGATTTTTAGTAATATTTGCTTTCGCTTGAACATAATCTTTTCTTGTTCCATGATAATCAAGATGGGCATCGTATAAATTTGTTAAGATTGCAATTTTTGGATTAAATTCGCCAATTCCCATCAATTGAAACGAAGAAAGCTCGATGACAATTGTATTTTCATTTGATGCCTCTTGTGCCACCTCGGATGCAACTGTTCCTATATTCCCCGCAATTAATGGCAGCTTTTGCCCCGCTTTTAACATCTCATAAACGAGCGTAGTTGTCGTCGTTTTCCCATTTGTTCCTGTAATTGCAATAAAAGGAGCTTCTGAAATCAGATAAGCAAGCTCCACTTCAGTAATAACAGGAATGCCTCTTTCAAGTGCCCCTTTTACCAATGGATTAGTATATGGAATCCCTGGGTTTTTTACGATTAATTCAAATCCCTCTTCAAGAAGTCCTAGAGGGTGCTCCCCGCAAATCACAGTAATCCCCTTTTCAAGAAGATGCTGTGCTTCGAGATTTTCAGAAAGAGGCTTGAAATCATTGACAGTCACAAATGCACCAAGTTTATGTAAAAGAGATGCCGCAGCAACCCCGCTTTTTGCCAATCCTAATACTAATATTTTTTTATGACGAAAGTGATTGATCTGTTTCAATTACATCCACACCTCAATATAAATTCCAAGAATTGCGCATAATAAACCTACCGCCCAAAAAGTTACGACGACTCTCCACTCTGACCAACCGGCCAATTCATAGTGATGATGCAAAGGACTCATTCTAAAAATCCTTTTCCCTGTTGTTTTAAATGAAATAACTTGTAAAATAACCGATAACGTTTCAATAACAAACACGCCGCCTATGATTATTAAAATGATTTCAAGCTTCGTTAAAATTGCAATGGCAGCAATTGCTCCACCTAATGCTAGTGATCCGGTATCACCCATAAATACTTTGGCAGGATGAGCATTAAAAACTAAAAATCCAAGAACTGCACCGGCTACAGCGACAGCGAAAATCGCAATTTCAAATTGTGATAAACTCCATGCCAAAACAGCAAATGCGCCAAAGGCAATGGCAGTAGTACCAGATGATAGCCCATCAAGCCCATCTGTAATGTTCACCGCATTGGAAAATCCAACTAGCCAAAAAATGATAAATAATACATACATCCATCCTAAATCATAGGAAAGATTTGTTAACGGTATATGAATGACTGTTGAAAAATCATTTTGCTGTAAAACAAAATAAAAAATAACCGAGATGATGATTTGTCCTAATAGCTTTTGCTTTGATGTCAATCCAAGGTTTCTCTTCATAGCAACTTTAATAAAGTCATCAAGAAAACCAAGCAGCCCAAACCCTATTGTTACTAATAATAGCAAATAAGTTTTTATCGTTGGTTCGGAGAATTTTCCAGTCATCACAAGTGTCGTTATAACAACAGAAAAAAGGATCATAATTCCGCCCATTGTAGGTGTACCAGTTTTCTTTAAATGGGATTTTGGCCCTTCCTCTCTAATGCTTTGCCCAAATTTTAATCTTCTTAAGAAGGGAATAAAAATGGGAGAAAGTAATACTGTGACTAAGAAACCCATTAATATCGTAAAAAATATAACTCTCTCCATCATTTTGCTCCCTCCTTTCCATCTTGGAGCTGCTTAATCTCACGTATTTTTTCAAGTTTCAATGCAATATCATATGTAGCATCGTTTTCTTTAAGAATAATGTCATTAGAAAAAAGGAAATTAGTTCCATCTTTCTTTACTAAATGATTTTTTGAAATTTTTTCTATATATAATTCCATCATGTCCTTTAAGCCTTTCAATAAGTCATTTGTTAAAAATATTGGAAAATGATTAGGTGTATATCGCGGAATTTCCTTCCCCTCTTGCCACAGAACAGCGACTGCTCCATTTTCAATCGCAGTTTTCAATTCACCAGATTCTTCCCCGATAGGAATAAACACTCCTCTATACTGCTGCATATTAGAATTGGTCGTGACCGTATGAAAAAGAAGATGTGGATCCTTTATTCCTATTACTTTCGGAAATAGATTCGCTAAATCATTATATGTTAAAAACATTATTTATTATCGCTCCTCTATTGCCTCTTTTGCGACTAAACGGTCATCAAAATCGAAAACCTGATTTCCAATGAGCTGATATGTTTCATGTCCTTTACCAGCAATTAAAATAACATCCCCTTCAGCCGCATTGTTAACAGCATAGTATATTGCTCCTTTTCTATTGGCAATTACTTTATATTTCTGGCCTTTTACGCCTTCTTCCATATCATGCAAAATATCAAGCAAATCTTCACTTCGCGGATTATCAGATGTGAATATAGCATCTGTACTAAATCGGCATGCAATTTGAGCCATAAGGGGTCTTTTTGAACGGTCTCGGTCACCGCCACAGCCTACAATCACAAAGACACGCTCTTTCGCAAATTCCCCAACAGTCTTTAGGGCATTTTCCAAGCTGTCTGGTGTATGAGCGTAATCTACAATGACAGAGAAATCCTGGCCTGCATTAACTGTCTCAAACCTCCCTGAAACACCTTTAACTCCTTCAATAGACTGAATAATATTTTCGATTGGTACTCCAAATGCGATTCCTGCTCCAATCGCAGCCAGTGCATTATAGACATTAAATTTGCCAAGTAGTTTAATTGAGACTTTATACAGTCCATATGGGCATTGCAATTCAAAAGCTGTTCCTGCCGCTGTCATTTGAATATTCATTGCCCGTAAGTCTGCTGGCTTATCAATCCCATACGTCAAAACATGGGCAGCAGTTGCTTTAATATAATAATCAGTTACTTCATCGTCAATATTAAGGACAGCAAATTTTGGAGGGTTTTGCCCGTATGCACTGCCAAGCTGCGAAAATAAAAGACTTTTTGCATTTCGATATTCTTCCATTGATTTATGATAATCAAGGTGATCTTGAGTCAAGTTTGTAAATACGGCTAGGTCAAAATCACAGCCATGAATTCTGCCTTCATCTAGAGCATGTGAGGAGACCTCCATGACAGTTGACTGAACACCTTCATTGACCATTTGATTGAAAACTCGCTGTAATGTAAGAGAATCTGGGGTTGTATTTTTGACTTCTGATTTTTTATCACCGATTTTTGTGTACATTGTACCGATTAGCCCTGTTTTCTTGCCAAAGTCGGAAAGAACTTTTTCAATTAAATGGCTTGTTGTCGTTTTCCCATTCGTCCCGGTAATTCCAATTAAGTGAAACTTCTTACTTGGCTGATGATAAAATGAATCTGCTAAAATCGCCATAGCACGCCTAGAATTTCGCACAACAATGACCGGAATTGGAAGTTGCATTTCTTTTTCAGAAATAATGGCAGCTGCCCCATTTTGAACAGCTGACCCGGCAAAATTATGGCCATCAACAGTAAAGCCTTTTATACAAATAAACAAGCTGCCGCTTTGGACTTTCCGACTGTCATTTTCGATTGAAGAGATGTCTGGATTTTCCCCGCTATATGCCATGTACGGCTGCAAATTATGCAATAGCGTATGTAACTTCATTTCGTCATCCCCTTACATTCAACTTAACATACATACGACTTAAAGCAATTTTAAACAGCCAAAATTCATAACGATTTTCATTTTACATGAAAAATTGAGTTTTAGCTATTTGTTTTTAAAAATGAGGTAACGCCTTAATTGGGGCAAAGATAAATACAGAAATTCAGAGGGCTCTATCGCTGTCGCCTAAAGATGAATAAGGGCGGCGTCATAGGAGCCGCCCTCTAAAAATGAAGTATTTATTCTTCTTTATCAAAGTAAAGTCTAATCGTAGAACCCTCTTTTAGCTTTATACCCGGTTCGGGTGTTTGCTTAACGACTATATTTCCTTCTCCACTTGCATCAATCTTTAAATTAATGAATAACTCGCCAAGCTCTTTCTTCGTAATTCCGACTAAATCTGGCACTTCAACCATTGGGGCATCTGGCCATTTAATTTCCTTCTCAATTTGGCCTTTTCTAGGTTTAACTCCTATGGCGCGTAAGCTATCGCCTATAATATTCCCAGCAATAGGCGCCGAAACTACACCTCCAAATTGCAAAGTGCCCTTCGGATTATCTACGGCAACATAGACAATTATTTGCGGATCATCTGCTGGAGCAAATCCTATGAAAGAAACAATATGGTTATTTTCAAGATATCTTCCGCCTTGTGCCTTTTGGGCTGTTCCTGTTTTTCCGCCGACACGGTAACCATCAATAAATGCTTTACCCCCAGATCCTTGAGCCACTACACTTTCGAGAGCGTATCTAATTTGATCTGATGTTTCCTTTGATATGACTTTCTTTTTGGCTGTCGGGGTTTTTCTCATAACAACTTCGCCTGTTCTTGGATCAATCAATTCCTTTGCCACATAAGGGGTGTACAATGTTCCACCATTTATTGCGGCAGAAACGGCAGCTACTTGTTGTATCGGTGTTACAGATACCCCCTGTCCAAATGCAGTCGTCGCTTGTTCAACAGGTCCAACCCGGTCTAATTTGAATAATATTCCGGTTCCCTCTCCTTGAAGGTCGATTCCTGTTTTCTGTCCAAAGCCAAAATCTCTAATATATTTGAATAAAGTTTCTTTTCCTAACCGTTCCCCCAGTTCAACGAAGCCAGGGTTACAGGAGTTTTGCACGACTTCAAGGAATGACTGACTGCCATGACCGCCTTTTTTCCAACATCTTAATCTTGCCCCGCCAACTGTCACATAGCCAGGGTCATGAAAATGATCTTTCTCCAAGTTTACCTTACCTTCTTCTAAGGCAGCAGCTAGTGTAATAATCTTAAATGTAGACCCTGGTTCAAATGTACTCCAAATCGGTAAATTTCGGTTATAGATTTCAGGAGCGACATTCCTAAAGTTTGCCGGATCAAAGTTTGGTCTGCTTGACATAGCTAAAATTTCGCCATTATTCGGATTCATAGCAATAGCAATAATCCCATCAGGATTATATGTTGCCTGAGCAATATCTAGTTCACGCTCCATAATCGTTTGCACTTTAGAATCAATAGTAAGCTTTAAATCCAATCCATCCTCAGGCGGGTCATAATCATCTGCCATATCATTCATTCGCCGGCCTTTTGCATCGGCATAAAACTTGACTGAGCCTTTTTTTCCTTTTAATTCCTTATCATAAAAAAGTTCTAATCCCATCAGTCCTTGATTGTCGATCCCAGCAAAACCGAGCACATGGGATAAATAATTACCGAATGGATTATGTCTTTTTGAATCTTCACCAAGATACACACCATCAATATTCAGTGCTCTTATTTCTTTTGCCTTTTCGTGGGAAATTTTTCTGCCCTCTTTTACCTTTACATCTTTCTCATTTTTAGTAATTTGGGCAAATATTTTTTCTTTAGATGCATTGAGAACAGCTGCCAGTTTTTCAGCAGCATCATTCGGATCCTTAATTTGCCGTGGAACTACATAAATTGTCGGCGCACTGATATTTGTTGCAAGCTCCACACCATTCCGGTCGGTAATTTTCCCTCTTTCCGGTTCAAAGGTAATATCACGGCTCCATAATTCCTTTGCCCCGCCTGTTAAAGCTTCGCCTAAATAGAATTGGACATATCCGAGTCGAATATCAATAATGAAGAATATTAATATCCCAGCAATTAAAGCGATCGTTAGCCTTTTTCGAACTGTTACATTGGAAACACGCATGAACGGACGAACCTCCTTAGATTATGGCTCGTTCCAAATATATGCTTGTACCCTTTAAAAAAGAATTAAAAGACAAGGGAATATGAAGTATTGCGGTTTAATCTCTTACCTCGATCGTTTCTTCCTCTACAGATTCTTCCTCTACAGATTCTTCTTCATCGTCTTTTTTGTATTTCTCTTTAGGCAGTTCCAGTTCTACGATTAAATATTCACCTTCCGAAAATAAAGTACCAGGTTTCATATTTTGCTTCTTCACATATCCATTGCCGACGGAATTTAATTGTAAATTACCCAACTTGGCAATCTTCATGACATCCCGTAATGACCAACCAAGCATATCCGGGATAAATAAGTCTCCATCGGTTCGAAGGATTACCTTTTCTCCAGAAAGCAAAGTTGCTCCATCTTCAGGCAACTGCTGGATAATCTTACTTCCATTTCCGATAACGACTGGCTCCATTCCTTTCTCGCTTAATTGTTTAATCGCCTCTTCAGTTGATACGCTAGTAACGTTTGGAATCGTTTCAGAATGGGCTTTATTCTGAATTACCGGATCAATATTCAAGTATTGCAAGCTGCTTTTCATAACTGGATTAAAAACTTCTGCGACAGGCACAGAACCACTCGTATAGATGTCAATTTCCGGTTGCTGCACGGCAACATAAACGATTAATTTTGGATCATCTTTAGGTGCCATTCCTAAAAATGAAAATACATAATTTTGACGGCCAGTTAAATAACCGCCTGTCGGTTTTGGAATTTGCGCTGTGCCCGTTTTCCCAGCAACCTCATAGCCTTCAATATTATAATAATTGAACCCTGTACCTTTAGGCGAAGAAACGACTGTCCCTAAAATATCCCGCACTTGCTTTGCTGTATTGGCTGAAATAGGTTTTCCGACAACATTTGGTTTTGTCTTTTTAACAACTTCATCTACTTTATTCGGATCGACAACTTTGCTAATAATATGCGGCTGCATCATATTTCCACCATTTGCGATCGCTGTAGCCGCTTGAATTTGCTGAATCGGTGTAATAGCGGTACCTTGTCCAAATCCTGTCGTAATTTTTTCTAATGGCCAATTATAGACGATTTTTCCGCCTGTTTCATTTGGCAATTCAATCCCTGTTGGATGGTCAAAACCAAACTTTGTTAAATACTTTTCATAGGCATCATAGCCTAGTTTTTCTTTTACTAGTTTGGCAAAAGCTACGTTGGACGAACGTTGAACTCCCTCTAAATAGGAAATCGTTCCCCAACCACGTCCTTCATTCCAATCGCGAACTCTAGATTTTTTATCCACAGCATATTGACCTGAGTGAAATGTATCATTCAGATTAAAGACGCCTTCTTCAATTGCAGCTCCTAAAGTGAAGATCTTCATTGTCGAGCCTGGTTCAAAAGAGTTTTCGATGACTTCATTATGCCATGTTTCATTGATGCCTTCTTTCGTAATCGGATGGAACGAAGGTCTTTGGCCCATCGCAAGAATTTCTCCTGTTTTCGGATCGGCTACAACAGCCATAATTTTCTTCGGTTTGTATTGGCTTGCCACCTTATTCATTGAATCCTCTAGAAAGGTTTGGATTTTTTTATCGATCGTTAAATAAACATCTTGACCATTCGCCGCAGGGGTCACATGCTCCTCACTGTTAGATAAAAGGTACCCCCATATATCACTTTCATATTTCACCTTTCCGTTTTTCCCAGTCAAAATATCATTAAGGCTTTGCTCCAATCCAAGCTTCCCAACTGTTTCTGTTTTGTTTTGCCCAATTTCTTTCTTTTCAACATAGCCGACTAAATGGGAAGCAAAAACCCCATTTGGATAAAATCTCTTTGTGTCTTTACTAAAAGTGATGCCAGGCAGCTTCAATTCCTCAATTTTTCGTTTCTTTTGGTTTGATATATCACGTCCAGCTTTTCCGAATTCAACTTGGGAATAATTCTCATTGGTTTTTGGGTTGATCTTCGTTAATATTCTATAAATTTCTGATTCTTTCATATCAATAACCTTTGCAAGTTCCCTTGCAGTTTTTTCGGGATCCACTACATGCCGTGGCTTATTCTTATTTGATGTCATTTTTTCATCTAAAATGGCAATCAGCTTGTAGGAATTCGTATCTGTCGCGATGACTTCTCCATTACGATCAAAAATCGTTCCCCGTTTTGCTTCAATTGTTTTTTCTTTTTCATATTTTTGCTGTGCCTCCGCGGCAAGAACATGTCCGCGAATTTCACCTGTAATCTGGATGGAGATAAAGCGGTAAACTAAGACAAAAAAGAGCAGGCCAAATATTACAAATAATATCGCTGCTCCAAAGTTAATATTCGGCTGTTTTTTTAGCATTAATCTTGCACAACCTTAACATTATTTTCATTTAATTTTAGGCCAAGCTCCTTTGCTTTTTCCCAAATCCGCTCATATGTACTTAGTTCACTTACCTGCATCTCAAGGTCTCCATTTACTTTCGTTTGTTCTTGTATCGCGATTTTTGTGTCTTGAATTTCTTTGTTGATTTCATAGATGGCCGATTGATTCGATACCATGTTTACAGCCCCGAAGCAGATAACACCCGTAAACAAAAGGCCTAATAATTTCTCTCCTGGCGAAAGCCATGCACTTCTGATTTTTACTTTTTTTGGTGCTTGGACTGTCTGTTTTGGCTGCTCATATCTTTGCTCATGCTGAAGCTTCCTCGCTAAGTTCCCCATTTTTACCCCTCCTATTTAGTGGCCTCGCCTTTTTCTATTTTATACGTTAAGAAATGATAAATTGACAGCGAAGAAGTTGATTCGATGCAGATACCAATTTTAGGAATTAAGTACGACGGACAGGATGTCCTAGTCGGGCGAATGCCACAGGACGTGGCTTTCATAAGCGTGATAAATGCAATTACGCCTCTGTCTTCGCCTTTCCAAGGCTCGCCAATCGGCGAGTTTTCTTTATAACTTTTCCGCTATTCGAAGCTTTGCTGACCGTGCTCGATTATTTGCCTCAAGTTCATTTTCCGATGGAACGATCGGCTTTCTCGTAATTAGTTTAATCACCGGTTTGTATTCATCTGGAATAATCGGTAATCCCGGAGGTAAATTTGGGGTTTCACTAGCATTTTTGAATGTCACCTTACAAATTCTATCCTCAAGTGAATGGAATGTAATTACACTAATCCTTCCGCCAGACTTTAATATATCTATTGCCTGCTGAAGTGATCTTTCAAATACTCCTAACTCATCATTCACCGCAATTCGGATTGCTTGAAATATCCTCTTTGCCGGGTGTCCACCCTTTCTTCTTGCCGGAGCCGGGATTGTATCTTTAATGATTTCAACGAGCTCGCCAGTTGTATTAATTGGCGCTGTTTCTCTCGCCGCCTCAATTTTTCGGGCTATTTGTTTTGAAAACTTCTCTTCACCATATTTAAAGAAAATCTTTACTAATTCGTTAAAACTCCACTGATTTACTACATCATAAGCAGAAAGATTCGCATCCATATCCATTCTCATATCTAATGGAGCATCATGGTGATAACTAAAGCCTCGTTCTGGAGTATCTAATTGAGGAGATGAAACACCTAAGTCATAAAGGACTCCATCCACTTTTTCTACTCCCAATTTCTCTAATTCCTCTTGTAGATGTTCAAAATTGCTTTTAATAAATGTAATTCTGTCACCATATTTCTTCAGCTTCTCTTTTGCATGCAGAATGGCTGTATCATCTTGATCAAAAGCATATAATTTTCCGTTTTCCGATAGCTTGGACAAAATTAATTCGCTATGCCCTGCTCCACCTAACGTACAATCGACATATACTCCGTCTGGATGAATATTCAAGCCTTCTACTGTTTCTTGCAGTAATACTGTCGTATGTTCAAACATGCTGTTCACCTTCCTAGATATGGGAGTAAGGGTTTAGATTTGAGGTAATTGGTCAAATCGCCCATTTCTTTCATTCCTGCCATGTTTCTCCCTAAAGTTTGCTCTCCATATTTTTAATATCTCATTAGATGTCAAACCCAATCATATTTTCTGCAATTTCAGCAAAAGATTCCTCTGAATCTGAGAAATAATCTTCCCATAGGTTTTTACTCCATATTTCAATCCGTCCTGAAACACCTATGACTACACATTCTTTTTCTAATTTTGCATATGACATTAGCGGGGAAGTGATATTAATTCTTCCTTGCTTATCGATTTCACATTC
Source organism: Cytobacillus depressus (assembly GCF_008923245.1). Lineage (GTDB taxonomy): Bacteria > Bacillota > Bacilli > Bacillales > Cytobacillaceae > Cytobacillus > Cytobacillus depressus. The sequence goes on along the minus strand of NZ_WBOS01000002.1, from coordinate 401,892 downwards.
TGTAGCACCTGAAAAGAAAAAACGGGTAAATGCGCGAGCATCTTTTTTCGTGAGCGGCAAGCCTTTCAGCTTCTCTTCAAGCTGTTTCCACTCATCCATTGGGTAGCCAAACAAACATTGATCCAAACCGCGAGTCAATACGAAAGTTTCTCCTAAGCCTTCACGGAATTTGGCGGGAACAATGAGACGGCCCTTATTATCAATGTTATGATGGTACTCCCCCATGAACATACCCACTGACCCCACTTTCTTACTCCAATGTACCACATCCCCCCACTTTCCTCCACTATTTTTTAATTTCTACCACTCGTGAAAAAACCCTTTAGAAAATTTAATTTCTTACCCATTTTTCGTTCGTCTTTTCCTTACAATAGTTTGCATCTTTTTAACTCCATTCCTTTTCTTCAACAAAAAAAGACTATATCCTGGAAGATAAAGTCTTTTTTTGACATTCAGATTGAGCCTAAATTTTGATAAGTTTATGGGTACCATCAAATGTATAGGTGCAATCCAATAAGTTATTGGCGAAGTTTAATCCATATTGATTTAAATAAAATAGTACGTTTAAAACTCTTTCCTGTGGGGACTCTAACGGCCTCAATGCATTCTCAATTCTTGTATATTTACTAATAACCGTTTCATATTTTAATTGTTGAGCTTGTTCAAGCTTTATTTCCATAAATTCTAACTGCTTCAGCAGCAAGCCTTCATTCTTTTTGAGCAATGGGACTAAGCCTTTGTCATTCACTCGCAAATGTTCCTCAAGCTCCTCATAATTTTTCAGAAGATCCTGCTTAGATTTCACAAAAAGCTCTGTAAGCTGTTTGTCACGAATGGAATGAAGAAATTCATCCTTCTTCTTATTACTGCCGGATATTAATACTTCTTCCAAACTGAGATTCAGCTCTTTCATATCTGATTCCACAGTACGATCAAGGAATGTTATATTAAGCCGCGGAACAATTGGTGGCATTTTCAGTCCAAACTGTTCGAATGCTTGCTTAAGTTCAGCCCAATAAGCAATTTCTCCAGGTCCTGCGATAAAAGCGAGAGTTGGGAAAAGCCATTCTTGCATCATCGGCCTCGTTACTACATTATTACTTAGTTTTTCCGGAAATTCTTTAGCGAGCTCAAGCAAGTTTTGTTTAGAGAATTGAAAGTAACCATCTTTTCCACTGAATTTTCCATCATACTCAAGGAGAACTCTTTCATAATTCTCTTCATCATAATAAAACAAATTAGCTGCAAGGCTGCTCATGTCAATTGTTTTCGAATAGCCATCTTTTGTTAGTTCCATTTGCTGGCGAAGGACAGCATTTGTAATCTCTTCACAGCTGTCAATTTGCTTTGCAAAAAACTCTTTTTCTAGCCTGCGAAGATTCTTATCTCCGGAATCAACAATGAGAAGCCCTGTATCCTTAAATAGATTCATAATTAAATGAGCAAAGAAATCAACAAATGTATCTGATTTTTGGATCGAAATTTCCATCATGGAAAGCAAATCCTTCGTATATTCCGTTTCGCCTAATGATTGGATTACATCTTCTACCCATGTTAAACACTGATCTCGATTTAATTTAATATCAGAAACCATTCGTTTGTCATGGATTTTTTCAGGATAAACTCTTTTCTCAAGCTTTTTGTCGTTTTCAATAAATACATGATTCACTTCCGGATAATCATGATCTTCCCCCGCGATCCAAAATACAGGGATAACAGGAATGTGTAAATCCTTTTCCTTCTCCTTAGCTAGTTGAATGATCGAAATAATTTTATGAATTGAATAGAGCGGCCCTGTTAATATTCCAGCCTGCTGGCCTCCAATAATGACTGAACTGTTTTCTTGTCTTAATTTTTCCAGAGAGGCTTGAATCATATCAGAACTTGGATATTTAGACATATATTGTTCGATATGAGCAGCAAGCTCTTGTCTCATAAAGGAACGGCTTATTAATTCATCATATCGTCTTTCATATTCTAATTTTTCATTATATCGATAATGAAAGAATGCTTGAATTTCAGGTGTTTGGGCAATATATTCCGTAGCAAACCGGTTAGTAGCCGGTAAGGAGAGATTGACAACCTCCATTTATGTACTTCCTTTCTTCTTACAGTTTTCAAAAGTTATGATACGAGTATAGCATTGTATCATTTGAAAAGAAAAAGACTTTGCTTAAGCTTTCAAAGTTTGCCCATTGATCTCCGCTGCGGCACTTGCTTTCCGCGGGGAGGGACAGTGATTAAATATCCGTGAATGGACAACGCACGACAAATTGCATATGCATTTTGGAAGAGTCAACTGCCCACCGCTCCAATCAACTCAGATTGTTAATTTAATTTCACACTAATAAAGCAACAAACTTTACGAAAAAAGACTGCAGCTACAGCCCTCCTGCAACAAAAGCATTCACACTTTGAATTAATCCGAACATCATTAATACGACGTACGCCGTAAAAAATAAAAGAAAATTAAAACGCCAATACCCTTTGATAACAAGGGCAAAATTAATTTCATTTTTGATTTTCCAGTGGAGCAAAACAAAAATAATAGCAATAATAAGTAAGGATAAAAATATAATCCATAAAAAGGATTGCTTCCAAATGGCTAGAATTAAATAATGTACAGAAACGATAAATAATAATGTACTCACATCAAGTGCCATATGAACAGCTTTCTTATGCTGCTTCGTTACTTGTTTACAAATGATGAAAACAAGTACATACCCTAATAACGGGATCATAACAAATGCAGCAATGATAGAAGAAAAAAATGTACTCACTCACATTTCCCTCCTTCCTTTGTACTCCTTGCCTTTAATTGCTTCATAAAAACTTGCAGCTAGAGGAATATGCATTCCCAGTTCATCTGCCTTTTCTAATATATAGCCAAGAATCGCATCTACTTCAGTCGGCCGATTACCATCTAGATCCTGAAGCATCGACGAGCGATTTGTGGCTGTCTTTTTACATACGTTTTCAATATGTGAGAGTGTCTCTGCTTTCTCGTTAAGCTTTAATGTTAAGCTAATTTCCGCAAATAATTGCTTAAAGATTTTGTAAAAGTGCGGATTAGACACAAGCTCCCCGTTTTGGGCATTAAGAACTGCCGTCAATGGATTAATAACCGCATTTACCACTAGTTTTTTAACGAGCATTTCTTCATAGTCCTGTTCAATCATAAAGGGAAAATCTTCTGCAGTGAATTGAACTAACTCTTTCAAAATAAATTGAGAATTACTCTTATAATTCGCTAGTTTCGTTATTCCTTTACCGGTATGGATCACATGATTGTTATGTATTTTATTTGCTCCATGCTCAACAGACCCTATATAAATATTTGCCGTTTGCATTATATCAAGCCATTTCAAATGACCCATGCCATTTTGAATGAATAATAAGGAGCCATGATAAAAAGGAGCGCTTTGTACCATTTGCTTTAATACATTTTGCAGATGATATTGCTTTACAGCGATTATTGTTAAGTCTTCACTCCCCTTCCATTCAGTAAACAGGGAAGATTGAATAAAATTGTGCATGATTTGTCCGTTTTTTTCAAAAAGGAGTCCTTCAGTTAATAATTTATTTTTTTGCTCGTTTGTGCGCACATATAAATGGACATCATTCAATTTACTTAAGTAATGAGCAAAAAGCAGACCTAATGAACCGCCGCCAATGATTGCAATTTTCATAATATCCTCTTTCTAAATATGTAATTAGTCATATTTTAACAGAAAAATGAAATGAGGGGGTAAGAATGATGGGTAAATTATAAAGAAAACTCGCCGATTGGCGAGCCTCGGAAAGGCGAAGACAGAGGCGTAGTTGCACTTATCTCGCTCATGAAAGCCACGTCCTGTGGCATTCGCCAGACTAGGACATCCTGTCCGTCGTACTTAATTCCTGAAATTGGCGATTACATCGAATCAACTTCTTCGCTGACAATTTATCCTTTCTTATCGTGTAAAAAGAAACCCTCTTTCGGACTTCGAAAAAGGGAAGAAAGGATTTAAACTGGATAGACTGGATGTTTACGGACACTAAAGATGATCTCTTTTGTTTCATATAAATCAAATCTTTCAATAAGTACATCTCTTAAGTCATAAGGAGAGACGATATCATCGACAATTAGTTCAGAAGCAAGCTTATAAATATCAATATGCTCACTATATTCACGCTGCTTTTCCTGAACAAATGCTATTTTTTCTTTTGGGTCTGAAATTTCATTAATTTTATTTGAATAGACGGCATTCACTGCCGCTTCTGGCCCCATAACAGCAATTTGCGCAGTAGGAAGCGCTATACAGCAATCCGGTTCAAAAGCTGGGCCAGCCATGGCGTAAAGGCCCGCACCATATGCTTTTCTGACAACGACAGAGATTTTTGGCACGGTCGCTGAACTCATGGCGGCAATCAATTTTGCACCGTGGCGAATGATTCCGGCTCTTTCAACCTTCGTTCCGATCATAAATCCAGGTACATCTGCAAGGAATAGTAACGGAATATGGAAGGCATCACAAAGCTGGATGAATTTTGCCGCTTTATCTGCTGAATCAACGAAAAGTACTCCACCTTTCACTTTCGGCTGATTAGCAATGATTCCAATAGTTCTGCCGCCAATTCTAGCTAGTCCCGTAATGATTTCAGCGGCAAATAACTTTTTAATCTCAAAAAAGCTGCCCTCATCAATTAAGGCGTCAATACATTCGTACATATCGAAAGGAGCATTTTGGTTTTTTGGAATGATTTCTTCTAGATCTCGGCCAGCTTTTGGTTGAATCGCTTCAAGCTGCTTCGGTTTTTCCTTGAAGCTTGTTGGGAAATAAGCAAGATAGTTTTTTGCTAAATCAATGGCTTCCTCTTCACTGAAAGCAAGAATATCGCCGCAGCCGCTAATTGTACAATGCATGCGGGCGCCACCCATTTCTTCCAATGTTACTTTTTCTCCAATTACCTTTTCAGCCATTCGAGGCGACCCTAAATACATGGAGGCATTTTTATCAACCATTATGACGATGTCGCAAAAAGCTGGTATATAAGCTCCGCCTGCCGCCGATGGTCCAAATAATAAACAAATTTGCGGAATCATCCCTGATAATTTCACTTGATTGTAGAAGATTTTCCCTGCCCCTCTTCTATTAGGGAACATTTCCAGCTGATCAGTAATTCGAGCGCCTGCAGAATCAACCAAGTACAATAAAGGAACTTTTAATTTTTCGGCCGTTTCTTGAATACGAATAATTTTCTCGACAGTTCTAGCACCCCAGGAGCCTGCTTTTACTGTTGAATCATTCGCCATAACACAGACAGTTTGGCCATTTACTTTTCCAATGGCGGTGACGACTCCGTCTGCAGGTAAATCTTTTTCATGGCAATTAGCGAACTTGCCATCTTCTTCAAATGTTCCATGATCAAAGAGTAATTCTAATCTCTTTCTAACGAATAATTTATTTTGACTTTGCAGCTTTTCATGATATTTTGGATGTCCACCTGCTTCAATTTCCGCGCTTTTTTCTTTTAATTTTTCAACTAAAGAATTAACGGTCGTCATTCTTCTCCCCCTAAAAGTAAATTCGTATTATCGCTAACTTTTTATTCAATTACTATAAGAACATCGCCTTCGTTTACAAAATCACCAATATGGACCTCAATTTCCATTGCCCTCCCTGAAAATTGGCTATCAACCGGGATTTCCATTTTCATAGATTCTAATATGATTACTTCCTAGCATGCGGTGATTTCATCGCCAGTCCCAATCAAAACATTCAAAACTGTTCCAGCCATTGAAGATGTAATTTCTTTCATGATCATAACTGCTACAAAAAATAAATTATTCTTAGTATTATTCATCCATTAAACAGTGAATGTTTTATTTAGATAGAAAGCCAGTGGTGTAAGTACCATTTTTAAACCGTTCATCCATTAATATTTCTTTAAATAGAGGGGCATTTGTTTTAATCCCTTCAATTTTTAATTCATTAAAAAATTGATCAGACCTCTTTATCGACTCATCTCTCGTCTCACCGAAAATGATACACTTAGCAATCATTGGATCATAATAAGGGGTGACAGTGGAATTGGATTCATATCCAGAGTCAACACGGACACCTTCAAAGTTGCTCCAATTAAAAACTTCTATTTTTCCTGGTGAAGGGAGAAAGCTTTTTGGATCTTCTGCATACAGCCTAAATTCAATCGAGTGGCCTGAACTGTTAATATCCGGCTGAAGTTTCGGGAGCTTCTCACCGCGGGAGACAAGAATTTGCCATTCTACAAGATCAAGACCAGTAATTTGTTCAGTTACTGGATGCTCCACTTGAAGCCTAGTGTTCATTTCTAAAAAATAAAAGTTCTCCTGCTCATCTACAATAAATTCAATCGTTCCCGCGTTTTTATAGTTAACGGCAGCGGCTGCTTTTAAGGCCGTTTCATACATTTTTCTTTTCCCATCCTCTGATAAGAACGGGGATGGCGACTCTTCAATCACTTTTTGGTGTCTTCTTTGAATAGAACAGTCCCTTTCAAATAAATGGACAATATTTCCATGATGATCACCAAAAACTTGAATTTCTATATGACGTGCATTTTCGATATATTTTTCAACAAAGACTTCTTCAGAACCGAAATAAGCTTTTGCACGTGCTTTTGTTGAACCGTAGGATTTGGCGAGCGCTTGCTCATTTTCACAGCGGACCATGCCAATACCTCCTCCGCCACCACTCGCTTTAAGCATGACCGGATAACCCATTGATTCCGCAAGCCGAATTGCTTCTTCAAGAGTAGACGTGCCTTCCTCACTGCCAGGAACTACCGGCACCCCTGCTTCCATCATCGTTCGCCTTGAAACGATTTTATCTCCCATTAATTCAATCGTTTCTGGGTCTGGAGCAATAAAGGCAATTCCTGCCTCTTGAACAGATTTTGCAAAGGCCGCATTCTCTGACAAAAATCCATATCCTGGGTGAATTCCATCTACTCCTTCACTTTTAGCTATTTCAAGAATGATTTCAGCTCTTAAATAAGATTTAAAAACTTGCGCTTCTCCAATATTAAATGCATAATCAGCCTGTTTGACGAATGGCATATCTTTATCTGCATCAGAATATACGGCAACAGTCTCGATGCCTAAACGCTTGCATGTTTTTATTATTCTTAAAGCAATTTCTCCCCTGTTAGCAATTAATATTTTCCTCACTTTCTCGCTCCCTTTCAAAATAAGATCATACTTCTCTATAAGCTTTGGAAGCTTTGCTATACGTTCTGTTGATTTCCGCTCCAATCAACATCAAAAAATTGTCCCATAATTTATTATATTTCTACAATCCTCTGTCGTTTTCCTTCTTATTTTGTAAACGCTTTCGATATTTTCGTGAAAAAGGCTCAGTTAATTACAATTTTCTGTTTATTGTTATATAATAATTTTAGTAGTAGAAAGCGCCTACAATTTTATTTATTAATATAGAGGAAGTTTCGAGGAGGAATCGGCATGGACTATAAAGTTGAAAAGTTAATTGTTAATTACAAAACGCTTGAAGAATTTAAAAAATTCAAAGAGTATGGCTTGCAGGAGCTCTCAATGTTAGAAGATCTCGAAGCCAATATCATTGAAAATGATAGCAAATCTCCATTTTTCGGCATTTACTTTGGAGATAAATTAGTGGCAAGAATGAGTCTTTATCAAGTCGAAGAGAAATTTGACCGCTACTTTGAGCCAGCTCAAGATTATTTGGAGCTATGGAAGCTTGAAGTAATTCCTGATTATCAAAATAAAGGCTTTGGCACAGCGCTTGTGAATTATGCGAAAAGCTTTGGCCTTCCAATTAAAACAAATCCAAGAGTCAAATCTGCTGAGTTTTGGCAAAAAATAGGCTTCTCATCTGTACACTATGATATGGACAGAGACCGTGGTGAAAACCCTCTAGTTTGGTTTCCTGAAGGTGTCAAAGAGAAAAATCATTAAAAATGTAAAGCGGACAATCAAATTGTCCGCTTCTCATTTATACCTTTTGCTGGCTGCCCTCACTTTTTCCCCCAACCATTTTCCTAGCTCGTTCCATTATTTCTATTAATGACTTATAATCCTTCTCAATGGTGTTTAATTCTTTTATTAATCTTTCGTTTTCGGAAGCCAAATAATACAATTGCTTCTCAAGCTCCTGAATTCTTATTTCATTTATTTTAATATCTTCACTTTGTAAACTTGACTGTTTCGCATTGTCATATAAAACTTTCAAAAAGTTTACTAAGTCTTCAAATTCCAACATCATTTTGTCATTCCTACTTATAGAGGAAATTTCGATATTTGAAGACACTTGATCGGTATCTTCCTGATTTTCTGTTTCAGCTATCTCAGGATTTTGCTTTCTTTCCTTTCGTTGCTTCTTTGCAAGTTCTATCCCTGATTTATATTGTTTTCTCACATAGGAATTCCAGCGAAACCCGCACGCAGCTGCAGTACGAGACAGCTTCTTTCCTACCTTTTCAAAAGCTTGCAGCTGTGTTCCTCCCTCTCTAATATAGCGAAGAACTAATTCAGCAAGAAGTAAATCTTCATCATGGGACCAAGCATCTTGACGGGTTGAAGACATCAGATTATCCCTCCTAGTGTTTTTTATTTATACATATGCGTATGCTAGAAAAGATAGACTGATATATGTAAGAATCTCAATAAAGAAAAGCATGTTTTTTATAAAGTTCAAAGCGCCACGTCCTCCCAAAAGCTCTGCTTTTGGTCGTGCGATGTATAGCTGTCGCAGTATTCCTTGTCTTGTGACTTTCGCCTGACCAGGACATCGTGTCCGTCGTGGGGCCTTTACGGGCAGTTGATCTCATACTTAAACTTCTCCGATTCATCATAGTTTTGAGGTGGGGGTTATACTGCCCGTTAATCTGCGACAAACAGTAATTTAGCCTTTTTCTAAAAACTTAGCTACTTGCTCATGATGCGCTTCCCTTTCCCATAGCTTGGCACATTGGCGAACCTCTGCATTTACCCGCTCTTGAAGTCTAGATTCATTCCATTTATGTAAATATATTTGCTTATATGCCTTTAAAACATCTCCATTTAATTTAAGAATATGCTGTAAATATTTTCGACCGCCTTCAATGAGATTTCCATCAATTATTGCTTGAATGAAGCCGAGCTCCTTTAATTGCTCTGCATTATATAAAGCCGCTTCCATGAGCATTTTCATTGCATTAGCAGGGAGCAGCCTTTCGGTAAGAAAGGTTCCTCCTCCCCAGCCAGTTGTAATCGCAAGCGTGCCTTGAATAAATCCAGCCTTCACATGTTTGCCAGCAATGCGAAAGTCACATGCAGCCGCGAGCTCACATCCTCCTCCAACTGCAGTTCCATTCATGAAGGCGACAGTTGGCTTAGGAAGCAAACTTAGCTTGACTAGTATTTTGGACATTCTAGCAAGCATTTCATAGGCTTCCTCTTCCGTTCTTAATTGATGAAATACCGAGAGATCACCGCCAGAACAAAAAGCCCTATCACCCTCGCCCGTTATGGCTAAGACTTTAATATGTTCTTGATTAGCTATTGACAGCGCTTCTTCTAACCCATCCATTATTTCATAATTAATAGCGTTCCGTTTTTCTGGCCGGTTGATGGTAAATAGTAATAATCCGTCGTCATACTCTTTAATTAAATAAGGATTCATCATTTCCTCCGTCATTGATTAATATTTGAAAAAATCTCCTTCTTAAAATAAACCGCAAAAAGCACAAAAGCACAAGAACATAATGTTCTTGTGCTTTTGTGCTTTTTGGAAATTAGTTGTTAACAACTTCTTTTCCTTTGTATGTTCCGCAAGCCTTGCAAACGCGGTGAGCAAGTTTCATTTCGCCACAGTTTGGGCATGCTACCATACCAGGTACCTGTAATTTAAAGTGGGTACGACGCTTTCTTTTTGCAGTTTTAGAAGTTCTTCTAAAAGGTACAGCCATGTAAAGCACCTCCTTACAGAGATTTAGAGAGTGTAGTTTTTCCTCCGATTATGAATCGGAAGAAGGATCATTTCGATCAAAAAAATGAGCAAGTCCAGCAAGACGAGGATCGATTTTTTCCTTTTTATCTTGCTCTTGAATGACCTCCCAATCATGTCCTGATTGAGGAGCCCCTTCTTCACTGCTGTCTTCGCAGAATACTTGCATTGGAACCTCTAGTAGAAGGATCTCATGAATAACCGGTATTAGGTCAATCACATCACCTTTTACTTGGTGAACTTCCTCATCGGTTTCATAGTTTAAACCTTTTATGAGAAAAGTTTCTGTAGTTTCTACATTAATTGGAAAGTTTACGTCAACTAACGTTCGTGAGCAAGGAAGGATTAAATGACCTTCAATTTTTAAATGAAAAGTCACTTTTGCGGAGTCAATATCCACTCGTCCGGTAATACTCATTGGCGATACAGCCCTAATAGATGGATCAAGCTTTTTAATCTCATCCATTTGCACCATTTCATCAATGAGCAGATCCTTGCTTCGATACTTTTGTAACTGACTTAAAGTCCATTTCATATCAATCACCCCAAGGCAACAAAGGTAATTATAGCTTTCAAATAATTATTTGTCAATATTATTTCTTTACAGTATAATGTGATCATTATCAGATTATTTAATTCCTTATCTTCTATAATTTTTTTTATTCATCATACACTCGCCCCGTTTTAAACTTTTACAAGGAGATCATATCAATGAATGCAGTTGGCGTAATCGTAGAATATAATCCATTTCATAATGGACATGCCTTTCATCTTGAGCAAGCAAAAATACTTGCGGATGCAGAGGTCGTTATTGCCGTAATGAGCGGCAATTTTCTTCAGCGCGGAGAACCAGCCCTCGTTTCAAAATGGAAGCGAACGGAGATGGCATTAAAGGCTGGAGCTGATATTGTATTTGAGCTGCCATATGCATTTGCCACACAGCAGGCAACTACATTTGCTAGCGGAGCAGTATCTATATTAGAAGCTGCCAGATGTCGGTTCCTTTGTTTTGGAAGTGAATCTGGAAGCATTGACAGTTTTAAAAGGACTCTTGCCTTCCTTAACAACAATAATGAATTATATCAAAATCGAGTGAAATATTATATCGATCTCGGCAATAGCTATCCAAAGGCTTCATCTTTAGCCTATACGGATCTTTCTCCCGATGAACAGTTACTTGATTTAACAAAACCAAATAATATTTTAGGTTATCAATATGTTAAAGCTGTCAAACGGCAAAATGCTTCTATGAAGCTACTGACAGTATCACGAAAAAATGCAGACTATCATGATCCGCATTTTTCCTCCGAGACAATTGCTAGTGCAACAAGTATAAGAAAGGCATTATTTGCTGAGAAGGAGAAAATAACGTCTGTTCAGCAATACATGCCTAAAACGTCTTATCAGGCCCTTCTTGAGTACAAAGCCGAATTTGGGCTATTTCATGATTGGGAGAATTACTGGCCATATTTAAAATATCGAATTATTCAATCTAACCCTGAAGAGCTTAGAAACATGTATGAAATTGAGGAAGGCCTAGAGAACCGCATATTAGCAAGCGCATTAGTATCTAATGATTTCAATCAGTTTATGAATAAAATAAAAACGAAACGCTATACTTGGACTAGACTGCAAAGAGCATGTGTACATATTTTAACTAATACGAAAAAAGCTGAAATGGATGCACAGATGACACAAGCAGCCTATTTACGGCTTTTAGGAATGACAATGAAAGGAAGACAATATTTAAATAAATATAAATCAAGCTTAGAATTACCTCTAATTTCGAAGCTCCCTTCAGAGCCTCATTCACAGCTGTCCTTAGATATTAAAGCATCACGCATATATGCTATTGGTACAAATAAGGATAGCCAACAACGTCTGCTTGAAATGGAATTTAAGCAGCCTCCAATTATAATAAATTAAAAATAGCGGCATATTGCCGCTATTTTGCTTTTAATTTGGATAAATATTTTATTCCATCATCAAATGTGTCAACAGGGACGATTTTCATTTTCGTTCTGATATCTTTAGCTGTTTTTACAGCCGCATTATAATTGGAATCTTTCGCTCCATTATCATTAGGGGCAAAAAAGATTTCAGCACCTGCTCGATCGGCAGCAACAATTTTTTGTTCAATGCCGCCGATTCTTCCAATATTGCCTTCTGAATCAATCGTTCCCGTGCCAGCTATTTCATATCCACGGGTCAAATCTTCTTCCACTAATTGATTATATATTTCTAGAGAGAACATAAAACCGGCAGATGGTCCGCCAATATCCTCACTGTTAATAGTAACCTTTGGCTTGACTTCAATTTCTTTATCATCCACTAAAGTAATCCCTACGCCAACTTTCCCAGTCTCTTCAATTCTCTGCAGGGAAACCTCGACATCACTAATTTTTTTCCCACGCTCAATCGAAAATTCAACTTTATCTCCTTCATTTTTCCCAGCAACATACTTTATAAATTGTTCAGACGATTCAAATTCCCGTCCATCCACTTTAAAAATCCGGTCGCCTGCTTTTAATTTTCCTGCGGCAGGCATATTCGGTTTTACATTTAATACAAATATCCCCTTATAATGATATTTAAGTGGAATGTTTGCTTTTTTATATGCTGTTTCAATAGCAGCTTGCTTAGAAGAAGACATTAAATACAGTTGGCGGACATTGTATTCTTCCTCGGTTTCATCCTGCCTTCTTATTTCATTAATTTTATAAAGTTCATGGTAAGGATTTAATTTTGCGAGAGCATATGAGTATATATTTGCCTTCCCCATCCTTACTGTCGTTAACATGAAATTGCCTTCTTCTTTATAACCATTTTCAACTTGAATAATCGGCTTAAGTTCTTTCGCTAAACCCGGTTTTGATACATAATAGGGTAAATTATAAAAGGAGCTTAATATTAGGATCGTTGCTGCGATTATGAAGGAACGTAAATAATATTTTTTTTTCATCAGCTTATAGGCTCCTCCCAGTTGTTGATTAATTCTTTTATTTGTGCCACATATTTCTTAGTTTCCGCTTCTCCAATTTGAATGATTTCCTCAATATTCGTAAAGGCTCTCGAACTAAACATTTCTACCCTAGGCTTAATCATAAAATTGGAAACAATTTCCCTATGGGAAACTAATTCCATTTGCATAATATCAAGACTTTGCATAATAACATCATAAATGGATGTGATCTCCGAATTTGTTTTTACGTGTGAGACATCGATAGCAATAACAATATCTGCACCCATTTCTTTCACTACAGAAACCGGTACTCGATCAACGACACCACCATCTACTAAAATCCGGCCGTTAAGTTTTTCTGGAACAAAAATCCCAGGAATTGCAATGCTCGCACGGACCGCATCAGCAATCGATCCTTTTTCAAAAACGACCTTTTCTCCAGTAACTAAATCCGTTGCGACCACCCTTACCGGCAAATCTAATTCCTCAATATTTTTTCCATGTGTAAGAATTCGAATAAGCTCTTTCACTTTTTTTCCTGCAATAAAACCCATTTTTGGAACAGTAAAGTCCAAATAATATTTACGTTTAAAAGCTTTTGCCAATTTATAAAGCCGATCAATATCAAGTCCTGCCCCATAAAAGCATCCAACCATCGCACCCATACTGCTGCCAGCGATTAAATCTATAGGGATTCCCTCATCCTTAAATACTTTAATGGCACCTAAATGGGCAAACCCGCGTGCACCTCCTGAACCGAGCGCCAAACCTACTTTCGGCCTTTCCAAAAAGAACTCCTCCTTCGAGGCAATTTTCCTCAAGTTTAGTATACTGGAATTTTATCTGGCTTAATAAACTGTATTTCTATTAGATCGGCAAAGTAAACAATTCATGTTCAATCTTATGGTCTATTTTATTGTTCTATGAGCATATTGATTTATAGAGGACAAGTTTGAATGGCTTCATTAATTGTAAAAAATGCGATTTGGCAACTTCATAGAAAGCTTGGTCCGTTCATCTTCCTAAGGGAGGCACTGCCCGTGTTACGTTCCAAATTTAAAACAATTATTCTCGCTTTATCCGTAATGATGATGGCTATATCACTTATAGCTTTTCCGCAAGAATCTGTAGATGCTTCTATTAGAGGGCTGAACATGTGGTGGGAAATCGTCTTTCCTTCCCTGTTACCATTTTTTATCGTTTCAGAAATGCTTATTGGTTTTGGGGTCGTTCGGTTTATCGGTGTCTTGCTTGAACCGCTCATGCGCCCATTGTTCAATGTGCCGGGTGTTGGCGGATTTGTATGGGCAATGGGCATGGCATCAGGATTTCCAGCCGGTGCAAAATTAACAGCGAGACTTCGGCAGGAAGGGCAAATTACAAAAACTGAAGCTGAACGTTTAGTATCCTTTACGAATTGCTCCAATCCTTTATTTATTTTCGGTGCTGTTTCTGTCGGCTTTTTCCATAATGCAAAACTTGGCTTAATTCTAGCATTGGCCCACTATTTAGGTAATTTGACAGTAGGTATAATGATGAGATTTCACGGCCGAAATTATGAAACGACAAAACGTGAAAAACGTGGAAAGCCCTCCTTAAGATATGCTCTCTCTGTCCTTCACCGTACAAGAATTAATGATAATCGGCCACTTGGAAAACTACTTGGTGATGCAGTTATGTCCTCCATCCGAACTTTATTGATGATTGGCGGATTTATCATACTCTTTTCGGTTATTAATAAATTGCTTTACCATATAGGCATTACTTCTTTTCTAGCCGTGGGACTGGAAATATTATTAGGTGTCTTCGGATTGCCAACTGAATTAAGCACCCCGTTTATTTCAGGTATATTTGAAATCACACTTGGCAGTCAATTAACAAGCCAAGTACAAGAGGCTACACTTATGCAGCAAGCTGTAATTACAAGTTTCATTTTAGCTTTTAGCGGCTTTAGTGTTCAGGCACAAGTGGCCAGTATTTTGGCGCAAACAGATATAAATTTTAAACCTTTCTTTATAGGGAGAATTTTTCAAGGTTTTTTTGCCGCACTATATGCAGCTCTTCTTTGGAAGCCGCTTTATGAACGCTTTTACAATACAGAACAGCCATCAAATGCAATACCAGTTGCATTCTTTGGTGAAGGATCTTGGCTGCTGGAAACTTTTATGATCATGACAAAGGCTGGTCCATTAATCACGATTTTCGCCTTGCTTAGCTATACAATTTTACTTGCGAAAAGACTTGAAAAATAACTGGAATGTATGAACGAGCACAAATGGTTTGTGCTCGTTATTTCATCCTAAAAATTTATTTATTAATGCTTTTTCTACCGATGGGGGCACAAGCTCTGAAATTTTCCCATTATATTTCGCAACTTCTTTAACAATACTTGAGCTTAAAAAAGAGTATTGATTATTTGTCATAATGAAAAAGGTTTCAATTTTATCGTTTAAGACTCTATTCATAGAAGTAATTTGCATTTCATATTCAAAATCTGAAACCGCCCGAAGACCCCGAATAATAGCGCTTGCATTTACTTGATTTGCGTAGTCAACTAAGAGCCCTTGAAAGGATGCAACTGTCACATTCGGTATTTCCTTTGTTACATCCTTAATTAAGGCCAATCGTTCCTCAACCGTAAACAATGGTTTTTTCGAAGAATTATTTAATACTACTACATGAATTTGTTCAAAAACCTTTGCTCCCCTTTTAATTATATCTAAATGACCATTAGTAATTGGATCAAAACTTCCAGGGCAAACAGCTATACCTCCCATAATTATCCCCCTATACTTGCATCTGATAAATGCTAATTGAAATAATGCCGTATTTTTCTGATTTTCTTTTCACAAGCTTTCCTACACTGTCAGGTAACTGAAATTCAGAGCCATGCTCGCAAACAATCGTTCCTCCTGAGGCAAGAACATTGGCTGAATTTATTATTTCAAGAAGCTTTAAGAGCTGTTGTTTTTTATAGGGAGGATCTAAGAAAATAATGTCAACTGCGATTCCCCTTTTAATAACTGCTTTCAACGCTCTTTCAGCTTCATTTCGGTAGATTTCTGCCCGATCCGCCAGTTCGCATATTTTTACATTATCATGAATAGTCTGAATAGCCTTCCCGTCTTTATCGACAAAGATCGCTTGATCAACTCCACGACTTAAAGCCTCTATTCCAAGCCCTCCACTGCCAGCAAATAGATCTAGAACCATGCCACCTTCAAAATATGGACCAATAATATTAAAGATTGCTTCCTTAACTTTATCTGTCGTTGGCCGAGTTGAGCTCCCTGGGACAGCCTTAAGACTTATTCCTTTTTTATTTCCTGAAACGACTCTCATATTAATCACCACTAACTATGCTGTTTATCATTTTTTCCTTCCTATCCTACCATAATTAAATATCTACCGCCAACTGTTTTCCTTCTGCCTTCATGTTCTTCTATATAGACGTTTCAGGAAATATTGATACTGGAAAAAAATATCCGATATAGTGTATATCAAAAGTTATTGTGGAAATAATGTTATTAACAGCATCTATTCGAGGATGTTGTTGCCAACCGCGGAGAAGACTTACGTTTCCCCATAAGTTCTTCCTCCGGTTTCTCCTCTCCCTTTGCCTTCTATCCTTCTTGAGGATATAGAAGGACCCTGCAGTTATCTGCAGGGTTTTTTATTTTAGCCAAAAGCCCTTTAATTATCCTGAAATGGAAATTTTATGATCATTATCGATTGTGATGTTAAAAAGCTTTTCAAGCCATTGCTTGTTCATATAAACTTGTCCGTTTATGTTTGTTAACGGTTTTTCAAATAATCCATAATCATCCTCATTATAAATAAAAATATTACGGTTAAGGAAAAAACGGTATGTGTTTTTTCCTTTTGTAACTAAAATCTTTTCCCCATCTTCAAGCTTGCTAGCTTCATAGCCAAGCGCTTTCATTGTTTCGATAAAAGGAAATAAACTCTTTCCTTCATCATAGAGAATTTCTAATTCTTTATGATGAATCCCATTTACAATGACTTTTCTAGTATCATAAAACATAAGTGGAACAGATATTTGGGTATTCTTAGCATTTATTGTAAAAAAACGGGTGTTTAATCCTTTTACTTTTGTAACGAATTGATCTAATCGTTGAAAGGTAATTTCTTCAGAGCTGCCACTTACTAACTTAATAAAGCTTAATAATTCCTCTTCTGTTAGCTTCTTTTTCATTTCCTCCAAGACTTCTTTTCCTTTGTCTGTCTCGGCTTGTAATTGAGCCGAAATCGAAGTCAACACATCGGTAATCCATTTCTGTTTATTTGAAGGATTTAGTTTCTGTTCATAATAATAAGTAAGTAATTTACGGATAAAAGCATCCCCAGCTATATTCGGATTAGAAATTATAATCCCATTCCCGCTTTGTTCGGCAATCAGATCGGTAAAAACAATCGAAACATATGGAAATTCTGTTAGATCTGGTATTTTATTTATGTTTATTTCGGGTTTTTTTAAGCTGTTGTATAAATGAATCTTGCTGAGCTCATCTCCTACTAGAAGAGGTTCAAGTTGCCAATACAATGAAGGAGCCGCTCCAACGCCTTCAAAATAATAATAGTCAATAATATCCATTTCTTTAAAGCCTTTAATTTTAGTCCCAGCTACCCATGTGCCACCTCTACGATAGGAATCAACAATGATTATGGAGGTGCTCGAAATTTTCACATTTGGTATGACTGTCGTCCATTCATTTAATAAAAAGGCTTGTTCTTTCGCTTCAATAGGAATGATATATTCAAAAATTAATTCGTTTTCAATTGGCAAAAAAGTTTCCGGATTTTCATCCTTTGAATCACAAGGCTCATTATGTATATTTTTACATGACCAGCCATAAAGACTGTCAGGTTTTATCACCGTGTATTCCATATCCTTCGTTAATCCATGTATCCTCTGTGTAACATGCAGTTTATTTTCTTTTGATTTAACAGTAATTTCTTGAACAGCTTTTTCGAAAACTTCATTGATAGGATCGTTTTGCTTTGAATATGCCTTCCATTGCCAAAACAACATACCGCTAATAACCGTTGTAAATACGATTGTCATAAGAACAAACGTTTTCCACATACAAATCCCCTTTACTTTCTTTCCTATTATAACCATAGCAAATCATGGAGCTTCCGTACATGAATTTCGATGAAAAATGACGAAAAAAGAGAGAGCTATGCCCTCTCCCTTTAAATACCCATTTTATAATCGTATTCCTTTGCTTTGTCTGGCTTTGAATTTTCGAACTCCATTTTTAAAAATGGTTTGTAAGATGGCTCCACTTGTTTAACAAAAGAAAAAGCACTTATTTTGGCCATGATTTCTTCTGTATCTACGAGATCACAATAAATGACGACATACTTTAGTTTTTTAGAAATATAATGCACATTTCCGAATTTTCTTAACATTTTTACTTGCTTTAATGAATAAAGCCAGACAATAATCCCTTGCCTTTGCCCAAGCATATAATATCCCCTTTAAAAACAACTATTTTTCCTAGTCTAGCATAAAAAAACAATGTCTTTCAATGGGCATATACGAAGTTTTGCCCATCATTTGCAAAAAGATAACGGCATGGATTACATCATCCAATGCCGTTTACCATTAGGAACAGCCACAGCTTCCTCCAGTTCCACAGCCACTGCCGCAGCTTGACAAACTGTCAAAAAACGGATTTCCAGTTGGAACTTTTATATGTTCAGATACTGTGCGTCCAATTATTACACTAACTTCATCTAATATAGATTGCAGATCATTTTCTGCTTTTCTAAACTCAGCAACATAAACATCCATATCCATCTCTCTTTTTAATTCTCGGATCGACATCATAACTGTTTTATAATCAGGATGATATTTCCCAAAACGCTGGACTTCTTCATATAACTCCTTCATTTTGACAAATTGACTGATTTTCCTCTGAGTTTCTTTGTTATTTCTTAATCTATATAAACATTGACGATAATTATCTGCCTCAACTGAATTGATAATCATTAATGCAAGTGTGTCAGCTAGCTCTAGAATCTCTACACCTTCTATTGTAGCAAGCAAAATAAGCTCACCTCCGTTTCATATTTTACCATGAAACAGTGGAAATCAAAAGTTATGGAATGCTCACGTAAAATTCCTTTTGCATAATGGGAGCTCGATTATTTTTTTTCATTACTTCTAATTTGATTCGATGTGTCCCAGCAGATAAGCCTTTAACAATAAAGGCTGCTGATGAAATTTCCTCTTTCTTTTTTCCATCGACATATAAAATAATTTTGCCTTTATTGGAGGAATTCGTGTCTCTGAAAGTTACACCATGGACCATACATTCAATAAGTACATTTTTCCCTTGTACTTGATGGTTGACATAAAATAAATCTTTATTATCCATTTTAGTTGTAACAGGAACTGCATTTTCCTCTTGAGAAATATTTACTGGCTTTATAAGCATTTTCGTTTCCGGCTTTGGCTTATTCGTTTGGCAGCCTGCAGCAAATAATAAAAAGACAATATATAAATAAACAATTCGTTTCATTAGCTTTCACTCCTTGAGAGAAACTGCAATCATGTAATTATTGTTTGCTGTCCTAATCTTTTTTACTCTCATTCGAATGAAGCTTTTATTTAAGTGTAAAATATAAAAAGCTCTCTCTGTTTAGGAGAAAGCCTTATCATGTTTGCGATTTCATCGCTTGAAACATACTCATCATCATAGAGGCCATTTGGACGCTATTAGTAAACTTTTCAACTTGATGTGGGATCGTTTTGCGATAATGATGCAATGAAGCAATTTCTAATGCCTGAAGATCTTGAGGGTTACGTGATAAACGCCTATACCAAACTGGCTGCTCTCTAATAAATCTTTGCAACTCTTTATTTTGACCTACATAATCAATGATTTCTTTTCTCATTTTTTTCTCCTTTTTGCTAATCTTTTTTAAACATAAAAGGATTTGAAGGCGGATTATTTATACTTTTCGTCTGACTGACTTGATTGCCACCTTGGAATTGCGCTATTACTCCTTGAACAGCAGTCAACGCCTGATTAAGATTATTAATATACCCTTGCACTTGATTTGTATCCATCTTTTTTAAAGAATTCATGACGTTTGTCATCCAATCGGATTTCGTATCCTCTGAAACGCTTTTTTCTTTCACTGGCGTTTGCCCTTCCGCTCGAAATGAATCCCACCTGGAATCATCTTCACCGAATAAATACCATTCCTCATACAATGCCTGCCATGTTGTTTTTTCTGCCCGAACCTCTTGAATAATTTTTGGGTTTTTTTTCACAAACCCCTTAAACTGTTCAACGCTCGGGTGGAGCTTTTTTTTAGTCATTTGCCTCATTCACCTCGGTTTGTTACAAATGCCTAGAATATTTTATGATCATTTTATAAAAAGGTGAATAATAACCACATTTGAAATAAATCAAAATATTATTGTTATCCGAAAAATGATAAAATGAAAGTAGAATTAAAGTTTGAAAGGTGACTTAGAATGAACAATCAAGTGAAAGAGCTTTTCGAAGAATGCTTAGCTTCATCCTCCCCAGAAGAATTAGCCATACTCGAAACCGTTTTACGCGGGTTTCAAAAGAAACAAAAAAATATAAACAGTTCATATATTGGCGGTTTACTCCATATGGAAAGAAAGATCAAAGAAGAATATTGTGAATTAACGGTGCCTATTAGCCCTCTGCTGCATAATTCCTTAGGGATTGTTCATGGAGGCATTACTGCGACGATCATCGATTCTGCTATGGGCACATTAGCTAATTCTATTTTGCCTGATGGCTTCGGCGCTGTTACATCTCAACTTAACATTCATTATTTATCAGTAGGAAAAGGTGACTACCTACAATGCAAAGCACATATTGATCATAAAGGAACAAAAACAATGGTTATTTCCGCAGATGTACATCGATCAGATGGGAAGAAAATAGCTAAAGCTTCAGGCAGCTTTTTTATTATACGGAAAAAATAGTCAGGTGGTGCTTAATTTGGTGACGGCCATTGTGATTCCAATCATTTGCATTTATTTTTTCTGGGTAACAAAAAAGGAATTGCGGGAAAGCCATGAAAAATGGCTGCAGTTAAAAAATGTCCCTGAAGAAGCTATAATATCAGGAACAATCATGCAATTAAGCGGGAATAAACAGAGGTTTTCATACAATCGGTTCGTATATGTGCTAGAAATGAAAGTTCAAAGTGATTATTCATTTGTAAATATAAAAAAAGTAATTCCTATAGAACATGAAGTTGAAATTCCGCAAATAAAAACAGGGGAAACGATACGCGCCTTTGGTAACTGGAAACAAGATTATTTTCTTGTCAATCGTATCGAAAAAAAATTTTGAGCTTGTAACTTTCACATGCTCTCCTTGAAATAATTTTTATCGCAGATTAACGGGCTGTAAGACTACCACATCAAGAAGACGAGAAAACAAAAATTTTTAAGTGGGAGATCCAACAGCCCGTAAAGGCCCGACAACGGACAGGATGTCCTAGTCAGGCGAAAGCTACAGGACAAGGAATACTGAGGTAGAGCTCTACATCGCACGACCAAAAGCAGAGCTTTTGGGAGGACGTGGCTTTCTGAGTGTGATAAGTTCAACTAACATTCAGTGGACCCCCCCACATTGAAGTTTCACTTTATGATTGCTTTATTCTTGCCATTTTTCAATAAAATTTTGTGTGTAATGTTTTTTATATACTCCGACACCAAGGTGAGTAAACTGTTCATTCAATAAGCTTTCCCGGTGACCCTTACTATTGAGCCAACCTTCCATGACTGCTGGAGCATCCATATAATTAGCTGCAATATTCTCGCCAGCAATCTGATAAAATACATTTCCTGTTTCTAGCCGATCCGCTAGATCCCCAAATTCATTTGAAACATGAGAAAACTGTTCACTTTCAAACATGTCCTTACTATGTGCCCAAGCAACTTGGGCCGTTTGTTCATCCCACTCCAGCGGCTCTAAATGGCTGCGCACTCGAAATACATTTGTAATATCGAAAATCTGCCTTTCCTTTCCTCTCTCCACTTCCTCTTCATTTATTAAGGCTTCATCAACAACTTCAAGAAGCGTACCCTTATAAACCATTTCATAAGGATGCTGCTTTATTAAAGTCTCTGCGTCAATTAGCCTAATACTAGAAAGAGTGCCAGAAAATTTATCTATGTAGAGTTGCGCAAAAACATTACCGATCATCATAAGCGGACGAGTGTTTAAATCATCTTCTGAAAGCTCAAATTTATATGAACTATCATTGAGATCTAAACTAATATTTGTTTCAAAAACCATCTTAGAATATATTTCTGACGCCGATTGTCCTATTTTTAATGGTGGAATATGCACTTCCGATCCTGCTGCGTAGAGTGTAACAACTTTATTATCTTTTATTCCGGCTTGAAAATATTGATCGTAATTAATTGCGTAAATCCACCACTCATAGCCGTATAATGAGGGATCAATTCGTACAGGCTTTCCAAATTGGTTCACTAAATCGGCAGACGTTTTGCCCATTAAACTAACGATGCCATCCTCTGGCATATTTAGATGTGAGGCACTTTCAGGGTTGCCCTCTAAATCCTGATCTACCTTTGGCTTCGTACTTACTTCCTGTAATAAATGCTCTTCTGTATCATCTGTGCCAAAATTAAAATAAAGTCCTATTACAAGTATTATTGAAATAATAATTAAAATTCGAATAAGGGTACGCAGAGGGTTGCCTCCTTTCTATTATATTATTAAATATATATGATAACTTCTACAAATAGTATATCACCAAATACATTCTTTTTAATAGAAGGGGCAGAAGATTCTAATTAATTTTAACTAGGTCTTTCCGAGGATGGAGTTCATTTCTTTAATTGAAAAGGAAAAAGAACACCTCAATAGGTGTTCTGCAATTAATGTTGTACATGGCTATTTGTTTCGGATATTTCAGAAAGAGCTTCACCGGCTTTTTGATCTGTTAAGTGATGAACTGCAAAATCTCCTAATGAAACAATGCCAATTAATTTATCTCCATCCACAACAGGCAGGCGTCTAACTTGGTGATTAGCCATAAGGGTTGCTGCTTCATGGGCATCCATATCTTTCGTTATTGTCACTATATCCTTGCTCATAATCTTTTCAACTTTTGAAGAAGGCGGATTTTTCTCTGCTACACAGCGCAGCACAATGTCTCTGTCTGTAATCATCCCAACGAGCTTTTCATTATCAACGATTGGGATTGCTCCTACATTTAAATCCTTCATCTTGACGGCAACCTCAAATACATTGTCTAACAACGAACAGCTATCTACACTGTCAGTCATAATATCGCGAACTTTATCCATTTAATTTCCTCCTTTTGCTTTTTGATTAATATAGACTGTCCAATAATGGCCGTGAAGCCCGCCTTTTGCATAACCAATACCTATTTGATTAGATTCTTTATCCAAAATATTGGCTTTGTTAACAGAAGAGCTCAGCCATGTTTGCAATATCTCCTCAGCTGAATTCGTTCCAGCCCCAATGCATTCTCGGACATTTTCAAACGGTATCTGCAATGCCTTTAACATAGTTTTATAATCTCCATAGCGCGGAGATATATGTGAGACATATTCATTTTTCATCATATCTAGTGATTTTTGTCTGGCTGCTGATAATAATGTTTGATCTAATAAGAGAGGCCTTAAGCCTATTTGCTTTCTTTTTGCGTTAGTCAAATCAAATAATGTTTTTTCTAGAGGTGATAATGGAACAATATTAACAATCCTTTTCCCACCCGGAATAAATATTTTTTGGCCTGGAAAAATGATGTCCGGATTGGAAACTTGGGAATTCATTTGAATAAGTATGTCAAGTTCAACCTTGTTGCTTAAAGCTATTTCCCAAAAAGTGTCCCCTTTTTGAACAATGTATTCCGTTTTTGCAGCTGCCCTTCCTGTTATAGAAAAAGTAAGTAAAACACAAACGATATAAAGTGAAAGCCTTTTCATCGATAACCTCCTACTTTTGCAATCATAACTATTTTCCCCAATACAACAGAAATAATTGGCGGTATCGAATATTTTAACAAATTATGAAAAACAAGAATTTTAAGAGCTTTCTTTGCATCTATACATTGCATCTTCTTGCTATTTCAACTATTATTAGACATGGATAGTATTTGTAAGATTTGATCTTAATACATAATAAAGCTAACGATAGATCGTTTTTAGGAGGGGCAATTATGAAATTTGCAAATACGGGAATTGAAAAAAACAAAGCGGCTGTTACACGCTTAGATGAAGTTATGCTTTCGAAAGGATTAGTACGTGAAGGTCAATGGGACTATGAAAGGGTTACATATGATCGTCGTTTTGATTTAAAAGAAGGAACATATTACTTACGTGTTTTTGGTTATTCAGTTGAGGGTGATGTTGATACTAGAAAAGCTGTTATCCAATTACTGACACCAGTACTAGGTAAGTACTATTATCCACACGGTGTGGAATACGGGGAAGATGAAGTATTCCCGAAATCACTAGTAAGCCAATGTGAAAAAATCCTTACTGAAATTAACGCAGAAATTGAAAAATTTGCAGTGAAATAAGAAAAGCGGAAGCGCCTTGATCACCCCCAACAAGCACAAGACGAGCCTCTCGGAAAGGTTGTTCTTTATCTTTCTGAAGGGATTGGCTTGTGACCTCGAGGGGATAGGCGCTGGCGCTAGACAATAATAATAGAAAAGGACGCATGTCAATATGCGTCCTTTTTCATTCGTTTATAGCCCTAAAATCGCTTTAATAACCGATGTCGTTTCTCCGCCATGATAAAATACATAAAGTAATAAATAAACAGCAACTCCTGTAATGGCAGTGAAAAACCAGATGATGCTTGTAATTGGACCAAGCTTGCGATGTTTAGATAAATTGTTCTTAAATCCAGTAATTAAAGTCACAATTCCAAATATCGCACCAATCGTTGCTAATGTGATATGAAATATGAGAAAAATGGTGTAATAAATTTTAATTGAATCTGGCCCGCCAAAGGCAGTATTTCCAATAAACACTGTTCTACTTGCATAAATAATAAAAAATATTACCGCAAATACAGCAGCTAACATCATCGATTTTTTATGTGCTTCAATATTCCTTTGACGTATTTGCGACCATCCAATTGCTACAGTTATTGCACTCAAAACAATAAATGTCGTGCTAATTGTAGGTAAAATCGGCAACGAATAACTCATAATAATTCCCTCTCTATTCTCGCTTTACTAATCATAAATTCAAAGGCCATGGACGCCGTAAGCTCTGATCCAGAGCATTGGGAGTTATCCAATTTTATATACTTGAATTTATTCAATCGGCTGAGGATTCAAAGTATGATGTTCATCAATTTCAGTTACTTGTTGTTCTTTACGATACCACTGATAGAAAATTTGGGCTAATGTCACCCCATAAACGACTTCCTGAATCATTTTCATAATGATTCCACCAAGCTGCTGATCATTTATAAGGGTTAGTGAACTAAACATTTCTGGACCGCTTAATGTTAATCCAGCAAGTGTTGAAGCTGGAACACAAAGCTCTAATGATTTAGCCCATGCCTTTGGATCAGAAAACGAAGCATACATTGGAGTCTCTGCAAAAATTATTAATGCACAAGCAGGTAATAGCAAGGCGCTTGCTGCAAAAATATATCCTACCTTCTTAAGACCGCTTAATAATTGATATTCTTCTAATTGATTAATTAGTGGCCACCAAAAAATTATAGCCATCAAAAATAATAAGCTCGTAAAGGCTGCATGAAGAATAATACTTGTTTTGACAATATCAAACACTAAAGGAATATGATAGATGGATAACATCCCATTAAATAATAGTAAAGCAATGACTGGATTAGTCATTAGATTAAAAGCTTTTTTAAACATTGATTTACTAAGGAGTGAACGCCAAATCCAGGGAGGAATTCCAACAATAAAAAACTGAGGAATAACTAAACAAAGGAATGCCATCTGAATCATATGTGCATAGAACATAAGATGCCCCATCAAATCAATTGGGGACCCCTTAATAATGTATAACAGGAGAATGGCAATTGAAAAATTGATTGCTTGGCTAACTTTTAACGGTTCGCTATTTGAGAACTTTTTTCTATATTTAATAGTTATTAAAAAATAACTAAACAATACAAGCGCTAAAAATATAAAAAAGTATGGGCTCCATAATGCTTGAAAACCAAAAATTTGAATCGCCACTGCATACCCACCCCTTCAAATTAGACAAAATATATATAACTGTTAGTAGTTAAACGTACTTGCGGATTAATACATATTATACACAAAGATACAACCACAATAAAGAAATTCCAATATTACCACTATTTCGTCTACATAAAAAGAAAACCGGCCAAATAGCCGATTTTCCTTTTATTACCACCAAATAATTGTTGTATATGTCAGAATTGTTACGAAAGCTATGAGCATTCCAGTGTACATAAACAATTTAGGCCCTTCATGTCCGTCATTACTCATATGCATGAAATAATATAGCTGAAAAATCACTTGAACCCCTGCAAGGATTAAAATGAACGGAATAATAAACCATCCGGAAAATCCTTCATATCCAACTGCAATGAAAGCAACTAGTGTTAAGAAAATCATCAATGCAAAAGAAATAATATGGTGTTTCATTTCTTCAGCATTTTTTCTACGACGATATTCAATGTCGACTCGAGGGTTACCTGAGTTTAACTGTTCATTTGTCATCAGTTTATCCCACCATTCCCATTAAATATACAACTGTAAAAATAAATACCCATACTACGTCAATAAAGTGCCAGTAAAGACTTGCAACATAAAATTTCGGAGCATTGTATAAGCTTAACCCACGTCTGCCATTACGGATCATTAATGAAATAATCCAGCCTAAACCGAAAGCAACGTGAGCCCCGTGGAACCCGACTAACGTGTAGAAGGCAGATCCAAACGCGCTGCTTGTAAATGTATGATTAAATTCATGGACATAATGATTAAACTCGTAAATCTCTAATCCTAAGAACGCCAAGCCAAGCGCGACTGTAATTCCAAGCCATAATTGCATTTTCTTAAAATTAAAGTTCTTCATATGGTACATAGCATAAACACTTGTTAAAGAACTTGTCAAAAGAATCATTGTCATTGCAAAAACAAGTGGAATCTCAAATAGATCCTTTGCTAATTTCATATCACTGCTAGGTACTGAATCCTTTAAAGCTAGATAAGTTGCAAAAAGGGAGGCAAAGAGAACAGTCTCTCCACCTAGGAATAACCAGAAACCTAAAAACTTATTTTTTCCCTCGAGGGTTTGTACTTCAGGCGAAGCAGGCCATTTTTCTAAAGTCATTTTTTCCTCTGCGTGCATTATGCCTTAGCCCCCTTATCAATATCATTATCATCCATTAACTCTTCTTTATGAATATGATATCCATGATCGTCTTTAATAGAACGAGTAAGCATCGAACCAAAGGTAATTACTAATCCAAGAATTAATACTGGAATGCCCCAAGTATTGCCTTGATCCGCATGATGCATAGCACCGAATGCAGCAACGAACAGTCCTAAAGAAATGACAAATGGAACAAAGGAATTGTTAGGCATATGAATGTCACCAAGTGGTTCTGCAGGCACCATACCCTTTTTCCCTTCCATTTTTTCAATCCAGTAAGGATCAAGACCGCGAACTAACGGAAGTTGCTTAAAGTTATAGTATGGAGGCGGTGAAGCAATAGCCCACTCAAGTGTACGTCCATCTCCCCATGGATCATTCCCGACTTTTTCGTTTTTCACACTTGTTATAACAATATTGACTAATAGAATAATTGTTCCTGCAGCCATAAAGAATGCACCAATAGAACTTATGAAGTTACCAGTTTCCAGTCCTTGACCTGGAAGGAATGTGAATATACGTCGTGGCATTCCCCATAGTCCTAAGAAATGCTGGATAAAGAATGTTAAATGGAATCCGATGAAAAATAGCACGAATGTAATTTTTCCAAGTACTTCATTTAACATTGTACCGAACATTTTCGGCCAGTAGAAATGTGTGCCCGCTAGTAAAGCAAACACAACCCCACCAACAATTACATAGTGGAAGTGTGCAACAACGAAATACGTATCATGATATTGATAGTCCGCTGCTGCTGCTCCAAGCATAACCCCAGTTACTCCACCCATTAAGAAGGAAGGAATAAATGCGATCGCATAAAGCATTGGCGTTGTAAATTTAATACTTCCACCCCAAAGTGTAAATAACCAGTTGAAAATTTTAATTCCAGTCGGTACAGCAATCGCCATTGTTGCTACAGCAAAGATGGCGTTAGCAATTGGGCCTAATCCAGTTGTAAACATATGGTGAGCCCAAACCATGAATCCTAAAAATCCGATTAATACGGTAGCAAATACCATCGATGAATAACCAAACAGACGCTTTCGTGCAAACACTGCGAAAATTTCAGAGAAAATACCGAAAGCAGGTAGAATTAAAATGTATACTTCTGGGTGCCCGAAGATCCAGAAAAAGTGTTCCCAAATAATTGTATTTCCACCCATTGATGCATCAAAGAAGTTAGCTCCGAACATACGGTCAAACATCATTAGGAAGATACTCACAGTTAATGGTGGGAATGCGAAAAGGATGAGAGATGAAGCAACAAACGTTGTCCATGTAAACATCGGCATACGCATATAAGTCATCCCTGGTGCTCGCATGTTAATAATCGTTACTAGGAAGTTAATTCCCCCCATTAACGTTCCAAAACCGGAGATCTGTAATCCTAATAAGTAAAAGTCAATTCCATGACCTTGAGAGTGTAATGATAGAGATGCATAAGAAGTCCATCCAGCATCAGGCGCTCCGCCTAAAAACCATGAAAGGTTAAGGAAAACTCCGCCAAAGAAAAATAACCAGAATCCTAAAGAGTTAATGAAAGGGAATGCAACGTCACGAGCCCCAATTTGAAGCGGCATGACAGCATTCATAAATCCTAATAACAATGGCATGGCTGCCAGGAATATCATTGTTGTTCCGTGCATCGTTAACATTTCATTAAATAATCCAGCACTAACAAAATCATTATTTGGCTTAATTAGCTGAATACGGATAACCATAGCCTCAATTCCACCAAGTAGAAAGAAGAATCCGCCAGCAAAAAGATAAAGGTGTGCAATTTTTTTATGGTCTACTGTTGTAAGATAATCCCAAAGTACTGCACCAAAACCTTGTTTTTGAGCAATGCTACTCACAATTTTACCTCCTTTTAGCAACTACACTATTTCCCTTGAACTTTTAATCCCATTAAATATTCAGTTAAGGCATCAAGCTGATCTGGTGTAAGGTCACCATAAGTGTTCGTCATTTTATTGCCTGGCTTATATTTTTCAGGATCAGATAACCAATTCTTTAAATCCTGTTCTGTATGTTCTAAAAAACCAGCAATCTTTTCACGTTCACCAAAGTTCGTTAAGTTTGGTGCTAATCTTGCTGCTTCAGGTGTCGTATTTGCAGGTGTAACTGCATGACAGCCGATGCAGCTTTGATTAAAGATATCTTGACCTTGTTGTGCTAATGGAGTGTCAGGCTTCATTGGCTCTTTCACACTTTGCATATCACTTACCCAACGGTCAAACTCGGCACGTGAAACCGCTTTTACTTTAAAGTCCATTAAGGCATGGGATGGACCACAAAGCTCGGCACATTTACCGTAGAATATGTTATTAACATCCTTTGCATTTGCTTTGTCGTTATCAAACTGTAGCCAAAATTTATTTACGTTATCTACGTTCGTATCTAACTTACCACCTGCAGCAGGAATCCAGAATGAGTGTTTAACATCTGAAGCGATTAAATTGAAATAAACTCTCTCATTTGTCGGAACGACTAAATCCTGACTAGTAATAATTTCTTCGTTCGGATATTCAAACTCCCACCAATATAAATTGGCACGCACATTAACAACAAGTGCATCAGTTTTTCCATCCTCGTTCTTCTTATCCATTGCTGAAACGTCAGCTAATTTAAATGTTAATGAAACAGTTGGAATAGCAAGAACAAAAACTAATAATATTGGAATTACTGTCCAAATAATTTCTAATGCGTGACTTCCCTCTACTTGCTTTGGTATTTTATCGTCCTTCCGACGGAATTTTACCAAAACAATAACGAAAATCACTGCTACTATTGCAATTACCCCTACCATGATAGCAGTGCTTAGCACCATTAAATCGTATTGTTTTTGCGCTACTTCACCTGCAGGCTGTAAAGCCGATAAATTCGCATTACCGCATGCAGAAAGAATGAGCGCAACAATCGCAAATAACGAAGCAAGACGCCATTTTGCAAGCCTTTTCATAGCTTAATCAAACCCCTCTTTCGTATGATTTGTTTGAAATGTTTGATCGAAAAAATTATAAATAAATTCTTTCTAACATTTAGGAAAAGAAAGAATTTCCTAACAAAGGTAAGTATGTATTATACC
The DNA here is from genome assembly GCF_008923245.1 of Cytobacillus depressus. GTDB lineage: Bacteria > Bacillota > Bacilli > Bacillales > Cytobacillaceae > Cytobacillus > Cytobacillus depressus. The sequence goes on along the minus strand of NZ_WBOS01000002.1, from coordinate 371,431 downwards.
TTAATATTGAAACATCCAATATTAAGGCAGCCAAAATATTATTATGGGATTAGGGCATAGTGGATTTCCACTGCCCTTCCCTTTTATAACCTAAGAAGTTTAGATTAATGTGATAATAACCATAGCTACAAACATAATAGTCAGATATTGTAGTGAATATACAAACATTAATGTGGCCCATTTAATATCATCTTTAAACTTTCTTGCATATATTCCGGTAGCAATCCAGCCAATATTTAATAGTGTTGCAAGAATCATAAATGGCATCCCTAATTCCGGAAGTAAAAATGGAAGCGGCAACAATGCAGCAACCCATAAATAAATGGAAAGTTTTGTTCTTTTAAATCCTTTTACAACCGGTAGCATTGGAACATTTGCAGCACGATATTCTTCACACCTTCTCATAGCAAGTGCGTAAAAATGCGGGGGCTGCCAAATAAACATAATTAAGAATAATGCCCAAGCCATAACATCAAGATTTGCATCAACAGCGGCCCAGCCAATAAGGGGAGGGACTGCACCGGAAATACTTCCAATAATCGTGTTTGATACATATCTTCGTTTTGACCAAATGGTATAGAGAACAATATAACTAAAGACACCAACTACACCAATTAATGCTGCAGTTACTGTCGTAAGCAGAAGAAATATTGTACCAACACCGATAAATAAAAAGCTTATTGCCGCAACGAATGCTGGTGAAATTCTCCCAGTTACAGTCGGCCTGCTCTTCGTTCTTTCCATAAAAGGATCAATATCTCGGTCAATATAATTATTTAGGGCACAAGAGCCGGCGATAATTAAGGAAGAACCAATTATTGTATAAAGAATGATATCCAAATGATTCAAAAAGCCTTTTCCTGTAAAATGAAGCGCTAGCCATAGACCGGTAAAGGTTGTAATTAGATTAGAATTAACAATTCCAATCTTAATTAATGATAAAAACTCCTTCCAAGCAGTAGTCCTTGGCACTTCTTTTTCCAGGCTTCCTTCGCTGTTTTTTAAACCAGCATTAACGAAAGCCCTTGAGTTAGACATATTTTTTTCCTCCTTTATCCCCTATCACAAATACGACAATGACACTACAACTATAAAGCATACTAGCTTACAATGCTATATTTGCAATAAAAAACGAAGAGCATTCCAAATAAACGTGAAGTTCAATAGTTTTCTACTATTATAATTGTAATAATACTGTTAACCATTTACCATGGAAAAGTCATCCTTCACTGTCTATTAAATCACACTTTTTAGTTTTTTTGTGAACTTTTTTCGAATAAAATATGAATAATTTGTGTCGGCGTATTATTTTTGTTAAAGAATTGTTGTTTTTCTGCCATAATATAAGGGATGACTTCTATAATTTAACCAAAATATTTAATTAGGATTTTTACACTGTTTTGTCCATTTTTAATAGAAAGACATGAAAACTACATATTATTATCAATGATAAGACCGTAATACTGGATTAATAATTGTAAAACTAGCTTTTATAAGGTACTATCGAGAAGGCAGTCATTGGAATTACTTTTGTAAAATGGAATTTTTATCTATTTCAGACACATCAATTTTAAATAGTTAATCTGAAAATTTCAATCATTGATTTATTAAGAAAAGGGTGACGCAATTTGCAACGATCATTAAAATGGTTTGCCGTTTTTACAACCATTGGAATGCTGCTTGTTTTATTAGGGGGAGCTCTTGTCACAAAAACAGATTCCGGTATGGGATGTGGCAGGTCTTGGCCACTTTGTCATGGTGAGCTTTTGCCAAAAAATATTACACCTGAATTAATTATTGAACTTGCCCATCGGGTCGTTTCGGGTGGAGTAGGAATTATGGTGCTTATTCTATCGATATGGACTTGGCGTTCTATCGGACATATAAGAGAAACTAAGTTTTTATCGCTTACTTCCTTCTTATTTCTTGTCCTTCAAGGCTTAATTGGTGCGGCTGCAGTAAAATGGGGACAATCTGACTTTGTTCTTGCTTTACATTTTGGAATTTCTTTAATTTCTTTTGCTACAGTTCTGCTTCTTACGCTTTTAGTTTTTGAAGTTGATAAGAAATTTGAAGCTGAAAGAATTGTTCTTGATGATAGAATGAAGAAGCATATTATCGGCGTTTCAATTTACAGCTATTTAGTTGTTTATACTGGTGCACTAGTAAGACATGTCAATGCAAGTTTAGTTTGCAGGGATTGGCCGCTTTGTATTAACAATAATTTCGCGTTGCCAACGAATATGTATGAATGGGTGCAAATGGGCCATCGAGCTGCAGCTGGCATTATTTTCTTGTGGATTGCTTATATTACTTTCATTGCTATTAAACATTACAAATATCAAAAAGTTATTTACTGGGGATGGATTATTTCTTTTGTTCTTGTTGCTTTACAAGTAATCGCAGGTGCTTTAGTTGTAATATCAAAATTAAATTTATATATCGCCCTTGCTCACGCCTTCTTTATTTCTTGCCTATTTGGAGTATTAAGTTATTTCATACTTTTATCTTCCAGAAGCAAGAAAAATGCACTTGCATTAGAGGGATCAAAGGAAGAAAAGCAATTGACTTCCCCACCGCCGGTAACCGTACAATAATCAAAAAAAGAGCCGCAGTTCGAATCTGCAGCTCTTTTTTCTTGTCTATTATTTTGTAATTTCAATTAGTAAATCACCAGTTTGGATGGCATCGCCATTTGCAACATAAATGTCTTCAATCGTACCGGCAAAAGGAGCTTGGACTGTTGTTTCCATTTTCATTGCTTCAGTAATCATTAAATGATCACCTTTCACTACCTTTTCTCCCTTTTTAACTAAAACCTTGATAACTGTTCCAGGCATAGAAGCACCGATATGACTTTCATTATGCGGATCAGCCATTATTTTAGACACAACTGTCGCTTTAATACTTTCATCTTTAATAATGACTTCACGTGGTTGACCATTTAACTCAAAATAAACGACTCGATTGCCATCTTCTTGCGGCTGGCCAATCGAAACGAGCTTCACAATTAATGTTTTACCAGTCTCAATTTCAATTTCAATTTCTTCGCCTAGACGCATTCCAAACAGGAAGGTAGGAGTGTTAAGAACTGACACATCTCCAAAGCTTTCTACGGTTTTAATATAGTCCATAAATACTTTTGGATAAAGGGCATATGCAAGTTTATCAAAGCTAGTTACTTGTCTTCCAAGCTCTTTAAATAGCTTTTCACTCATTGCATCAAAATCAACATCTTCCAATAGTTCTCCTGGGCGTACAGTAATTGGCTCTCTATTCTTTAGGATTACATTTTGCAGCTCTTTTGGGAAGCCTCCATATGGCTGACCTAAATATCCCTCAAAAAGCTCAACAACAGAATCTGGGAAATCAAGAGTCATACCTTTAGCAATGACATCTTCCTCTGTTAATTGATTTTGAACCATGTATAATGCCATATCTCCAACAACTTTAGATGATGGGGTTACTTTCACAATATCACCAAACATTTGGTTTACTCGGGAATACATTTCCTTCACTTCATCCCATTTCTCACCTAACCCGACACCTTTAGCTTGTTGTTGCAGATTGCTATATTGTCCGCCAGGCATCTCATGCTGATATATTTCAGAATGAGGAGCATTCATGCCGCTTTCAAAATCATGATAATATTTTCTAACGTCTTCCCAATAATATGATAGCTGTTCTAAAGCTTGAATATCGATATTTGGTTTGCGATCTGTTCCTTCTAATGCATAATAGAGGGAGTTAGCGCTTGGCTGTGATGTTAACCCCGCCATTGAACTGACTGCCACATCAACAATATCCACTCCCGCTTCAATGGCCTTCGCATACGTAAAGATGCCATTTCCGCTCGTATCATGTGTATGAAGGTGAATTGGAATATTAACCGTTTCTTTTAGCTCCGAAATTAAGCGATAAGCAGCTTGTGGCTTTAACAATCCTGCCATATCTTTAAGTCCTAAAATATGTGCACCTTGATTTTCTAATTCCTTTGCCAATTCTTTATAATAGTTAATATTATATTTAGTTCTCGTTGGATCCATTATATCTCCGGTATAACAAATGGCCGCCTCAGCAATTTTCCCCGTTTGGCGTACAGCGTCAATGGCCACTTCCATCCCTTTAACCCAGTTTAGGCTATCAAAAATTCGGTAAACATCAATGCCTGCATGTGCAGATTTTTCTACGAATTCTCGAATAACATTATCAGGATAGTTCGCATAGCCAACTGCATTGGAACCCCTTAATAGCATTTGGAATAAAACATTCGGCATTTTCTCTCTAAGCGTAAGCAATCTTTCCCAAGGATCCTCTTTCAGGAAGCGATAGGCAACATCGAAGGTTGCTCCTCCCCACATTTCTGATGAAAACAAGCCAGGAAGCAGCTTTGCTGTTGGCTCAGCAATTTTCGTAATATCACTTGTTCTTACACGTGTAGCTAATAGTGATTGGTGAGCATCTCGGAATGTCGTATCAGTTAGAAGCACTTCTTTTTGATCCTTTATCCATTTAACAAGTCCTTCTGCACCATATTGATCTAAAATTTGTTTAGTTCCATTTTTGTATGGCATATCATTGCTTAATTGTGGAATTCTTGGCTCATCAAAAACAGGCTTCTTTACTTTTTCAATTCCTGGGAATCCATTGACTGTAACGTTAGCAATGTAAGAAAGCATTTTTGTTCCACGGTCTTTTCGTTTCGCGAATAAAAATAACTCAGGTGTTTTATCAATAAAGGAAGTATCGTATTCTCCTTTAATAAATTTCTCATGTTTAACGACATTTTCTAAAAACGGAATATTTGTTTTAATGCCGCGAATTCTAAATTCTTGAAGGTTCCGAACCATTTTTGCGGCAGCTTGTTCAAATGTCATCGCCTGTGTTGATAATTTTACGAGTAGCGAATCATAGTATGGTGTAATCACCGCGCCTTGGAAACCGTTTCCAGCATCAAGACGAACGCCAAACCCTCCACCTGAGCGATAAGCCATAATTTTGCCTGTGTCAGGCATGAAATTATTTAATGGATCCTCTGTTGTTACACGTGACTGAATGGCATATCCATTCACATGGATATTCTCTTGGGTTGGAACACCGACTGTATTACTATGAAGAGTATGCCCTTCTGCTACAAGAATTTGCGTATGGACAATATCAATTCCTGTAACCATTTCAGTGATCGTATGCTCTACTTGCACTCGTGGGTTAACTTCGATAAAGTAGAACTCTTCTCCTGAAACTAAAAATTCAACTGTTCCCGCATTAATGTAATTTACTTTTTTCATCAGTCTTACGGCCGCATTACAAATTTCATCTCTGAGTGCAGGTGATAAAGATACACAAGGAGCTACTTCTACTACCTTTTGGTGACGGCGTTGGACGGAGCAATCTCGTTCATAAAGATGTACAATATTCCCATGCTTATCACCAATAATTTGCACTTCAATATGCTTTGGATTTTCGATGAATTTCTCAACATAAACTTCATCATTGCCAAATGCGGCCTTTGCTTCTGATTTTGCCCGTTCATAAGATTCTTTAACTTCGTCAAGGCTATTGACAATCCTCATACCTCTTCCGCCGCCGCCAAGAGAAGCTTTAATAATAATCGGGAACCCATAATTTTTACCAAAGCTAATGACTTCTTCCAAGCCATTTATAGGCCCATCACTCCCAGGAATAATAGGAATATCAGCTAGCTGTGCCTGTGTTCTTGCTTTCACCTTGTCCCCAAACATATCTAAGTGAGTAGATTTCGGGCCAATAAAGATGATCCCCTCTTCTTCACAGCGTTTAGCAAAGTGAATATTCTCTGATAAAAAGCCATATCCGGGATGAATGGCATCTACATCGCTGTTTTTAGCAATTTCAATAATGCCATCGATATCTAAGTAGGCATCAATAGGCTTTTTTCCTTCTCCTACTAAATATGCCTCATCAGCTTTATAACGGTGAAAGGATCCTGAATCCTCTTTTGAATAAATGGCTACTGTACGAATGTTTAATTCAGTACATGCTCTAAATACTCTAATGGCAATCTCGCCTCTGTTTGCTACTAACACTTTCTCGATGCGTTGGTTCAACAAAAACACCTCATCTTCACTTTATTGATTTTTCTGGAAATTACCAATCTGCAATGGCTAATGTTAGCCGATTGCAATTGAATATATTGTAAGTGCAGAAATGACTGACACTTATTTACGGAAGTTAAGAACTCGATTTGTATCATTATGAATAGGCTCCTGCTTTACCTTATTAGAGGTACCTTTATATTTCTTTTCATACGTGACGAACATTGACACATTAACAAGAATTCCCATTGCAAGGGAAAGCTGCAGGAGTGATGATCCCCCATAGCTAATAAAAGGCAACGGTACTCCAGTTAATGGTATAACCCCAGAAATTCCCGCTAGATTAATAAAGGATTGAATGCCTATCATACTAGAAATCCCTATCGCTAGTAAACTGCCAAAAGGATCTTTACATTTTAATCCAATGTATAATCCCCGCAGAACGATATAACCGAGAAGCAGTAAGACGAAACATACACCAAAAGCACCTAATTCTTCGGCAATTACAGCCATAATGAAATCAGTATGTGCCTCAGGTAAGTATCCTAGCTTTTGAATGCTATGACCTAAACCTAACCCTTTAAGCCCGCCTGCTCCTAATGCCAAATATGAATTAACTAAATGGTAGCCAAATTCGGTTTCAAATGGATCTTGAAATGCCACAAGCCGCCCAATACGAACATTCGTGAATATTTTATCTTTCATAATAAGTGCTATGGGCAAAACAATCAATACTCCAGTAAAACCTAACTTAAAAATATTTTTATAACTCATGCCAGAAGCGAAAATAATCATCACTGCAATGACAAAAATAATCCCTGCTGTTCCAAAGTCAGGCTGGATTGCTACAAACAAGCAAGCAAGAAATAAATAAACGAGCGGTGGAACGACCCCTTTGTTGAATTCATTAATATACGATTGTTTCTTTGCATAAACAGCTGACAAATAAATAATTACAGTCAGCTTGACGAATTCAGATGGCTGAAGGTTTCGAGCCCCCAATTTAAACCAGCTTTGCGCATTTCCCGCAGCATGTCCAAAAATAAATAAAGCAAACAAGCCGATTAATGAAAGAAATACCATTGGCACAAGAATTTTATTGCTTAGCATCGCTTTATATGGGAATAATGCCATAATAACAAAGGCTATTCCAGCAATTATTAAATTAAGCTTTTGCTTATCATAAAAATGATCGCTTTCATACCCATAGCGCTGTACAGCCCAAACCATGCTTGCACTGTAAACCATAATTAAGCCAAAAATAGATAAAAGTACTACAGCAATAATTAAAGAATAATCATATGATTTTAAGATTTTTTTGAACATCCATCCTCTTCCCTTATCTTCAATGTAAAGTTTTTTATTCGACTAAAGCGTTAAAATACCTGCATGGAAGAAAAGTTGTTTTAAATGTAACACACTATTTATGAAAAATCTATAATTATGTTATACTATTTAATAAATTTATTAAACAACTTCTATTTTTCACATACATTTTTAGCCGCTTAATGTAATTATAAAAAAACTCAAACAATCAATAAAGATTGTTTGAGTTTTTTTATTTAATGATGTCTAGCTACACGTACAGGACGTACTAGTGTCGACAATGCAGAAGGACAATGAAAGCTTCTTAGAATAGTCACCGCAGGAACAATTTGTTCCGTAATTGTTCCGAAGGCGCTTACGCTTTTCAATTTTATTTTCTTACAGAAGCATCATGAAGAATTGAAAGTTCCTTTTCTAATTCTGCCAAGATTGCTTTTCCTTCCTTTTGTTCAATTAAGCCGAGACGAACGGCAAAATCTATTTCCCGAGACAACCCAAACATTTGCGTATCAAGTACCTCTTCGTATAAAGGGCATTGCGGCATAGTAAGATTGTCCATCTGGACTTTAATAAGTTTTAATATTTTAGCAGCATCAGCCTTTAATAAGGCATTAGCTCTTTCCTTGTGATCGATAATCATTTCTGAAGCCAACTTCAATCCCCCATTTCCGAGCGATCATCCTATCTATAAATTTTAAACTCAAGATAAGAAAAAAGCAAGAAATAATGAGGGTTGCATACGTTTAAAATATACTAAAATCAAATCGTTTTGCGAGTTCCTCTAGCAATTTAATACCGGCTATGCTGTTACCCTTCTCATCTAGAGACGGGCCAAATACACCAATTCCGTATTGATCTGGTACAACGGCAAGAATTCCGCCTGATACACCGCTCTTCGCCGGTATCCCTACTTTAATTGCAAATTCACCTGATGCGTTATACATTCCGCAAGTGACCATAAAGGTTTTGCAAATCCTTGCAATTTGTATTGGCAAAAGCCTCTCTCCAGTTTCAGGATCCATTCCATTTAATGCGAATACCGCCCCGATCCTTGCTAAATCAAAGCAATCCATTTCAATTGCGCATTGCTTCGTGTAAAGCATCATTAGTTCCTCTACATCACCAGTGATCACTTGATGCTGTTTCATAAAATAGCAGAGTGACCGATTTAGCCATGCTGTTTCAAGCTCTGAATTTGCAACTTCTATGTCATATGTAAGATTCTTTTTTGATAAACATTGCACGAAATTAAGGATTCTCGCCCATTTCTCATGCAAACTTTCTCCTTTAATCATATTTGTAACCGCAAGTGCTCCGGCATTAATCATTGGATTTAATGGTTTTGACGGGATAGACGTTTCAAGTTTGGAAATCGAATTAAATGGGTCCCCGGTTGGCTCCATACCTACTCTTTTAAATACGTAATCAATTCCACGATCTTGCAGGGCAAGTGCTAAAACGAGCACTTTTGAGATACTTTGCAAAGTGAATTTTTTTGTATAAGAACCTGCATAGAGACACTCATTATTGCTTTTGTAAATGGTAACAGCGAGGTCCTGCTTATTTGCTTTTGCTAGAGCTGGAATATAATCAGCCACTTTCCCCTCTTCTGCTAAAGAATGAACTTCATTTATAATAGACTGCAATTCATCACTGGTTTGACATGTCAAGAGAACTTCCCCCAAACATTTTCTTAATATTTTGGTTTAAAATTAGAATTTAATTCTAACATTTGGGTGTATGTATGACAATTCAATTAATAATCTGTATACTTACCTTTGAAGTGAAGTTTTTTGCCCTTTTGGAGGAATTCATATGGAAAATATTATTTTATTAAGTGGAAATGTAAAATATGCAATTACGCTCGATCCTGGAGTATGGATTTTTGATGACAGACGAGTCGATTTATTATCATATTTTGAATCAGAAAAAAATTCAAGTGATGGATTGGAGGAATATACGAGGTCAATTTCTAAGCATTGGGATAGAGAAATTATGGAGGGGGCTGTTTTTCCTCCAACATTAAAAACAGAAAAGAAATTCGAAAAAGAAAAAGTGCTGAATGGAACTTTCGGTATCCCCTTGGCGCCATTTATCAAAAATGCTGAGCCGAATGAGAACGCTACTACCCTTATTATATATTGCGAAGATGAGGGAGAAATCAGCTTGCCACTACGTGATGCTACAAAAATTATCCTTGGTTTCTCGATTAACGGAAAACCTTTAAAAGAAGATGGGCCTGTCCATGTATATTTTGGAGACGGAAGTAATAAGCATCAACCGATTAAAAAAGTAAAGGCATTTAAAATTCAGTAAGTCCCGGAAAGGGGCGAGCACTTTCGCCCCTTTTGCCCTCTAAAGAAGATCAGCCGCCAATTGAGCAAGTCCGGACCTTTCCCCTTTAATCAGCTTCACATGACCGGCAATCATTTGGTCTTTAAACCTCTCAACCACGTATGTCAATCCATTGTTATAAGCATCTAAATAAGGATGGTCTATTTGTTCAGGGTCTCCCATTAAGACAATTTTGCTTCCTTCCCCTACACGTGTAAGAATTGTTTTGACCTCATGTTTTGTTAAGTTTTGTGCTTCGTCAATAATGATATATTGATCTGGAATACTTCTGCCTCGAATATAAGTTAATGCTTCCACTTCAATCGAACCCATTCCTGCCAAAATAGCATCCAATTCTCCAGGCTTTTTTACGTTAAATAAATATTCTAAGTTGTCATAGATGGGCTGCATCCACGGTCTGAGCTTTTCCTCTTTTTCTCCAGGAAGAAATCCTATATCTTTTCCTACCGGTACAATCGGACGTGCTACAAGAAGTTTTTTGTATGCTCCATGATCTTCTGTCTGTAATAGACCCGATGCCAAAGCAAGAAGCGTTTTTCCTGTTCCTGCCTTTCCTGTTAACGTGACAAGCGGAAGGTCCTTTCTTAATAAAAGCTCGAAAGCGGCTGTTTGCTGTACATTTCTCGGTTTGATCCCCCATATATGGTCGTAATCAAATATGAGCTTCTTTAATTTTTTCCGGGATTTATCTACAATTCCAATCGCTGAAGCTGAAGATCCTAAGGCATCCTTCATAACAAGAAATTGATTTGGAAACAATGGAAAGGTAACGATTTCCGAAGCCTGGATTTCACCCTTTTCATAATAACGATCGATCGTTTCCTTCGCCGTATACACTTCTAAAAATCCTGTGTAAACATGATCATTCTCAATCACTCGATCACTTAGATAATCTTCACTTAATAGTCCGATTGCATCAGCCTTAACCCTTACGAGTGCATCTTTACTAACTAAAATGACTGTTTTTCCATCTTCTTTCGTTTCTTCTTCTAAAGAAAGATTTTTTGCTACTGCCAATATTCGATTATCGTTCGTTTTTTCAATAAAAATATCCTGTAGTTGCTGAAATGAGCGATGGTTTAATTCAATTCGCAAGCTTCCGCCATTTTCAAGAGGAATTCGTTCATGAAGTTTTCCATTACCTCTAAAGCTGTCAATCAGTCTTGATACATGTCTTGCATTCCTGCCGATTTCATCCATATATCTTTTCTTTGAATCCACTTCCTCTAGCACAACGGCTGGAATAACTACTTCATTTTCTTCAAAAGAAAAAATCGAATGAGGGTCTTGTAACAAGACGTTTGTATCTAACACATATATTTTACTCAATCTTATGCCTCCTGCTCCTCTTAAGTATCAAAACAGTGGAACGAATGGAACTTTGCTTAAATATATGTTTTTCAGAATAAAGATAGACGAAAAATTGCACAATAATCGATAATGAATCCTTTAAAAAACCTGTGTTTCTCTGGAATTCATCACCCACATTCAGAAAATCAGCCTTTACATAGGAGATGATAACGTTGAAGAAATGGTGCCCATTTGTACTAGCAATAATTTTTATGACAGGTTGTACTGGAATGAACAATCAAAGTCAGGAAAAGCCTAGCCAAAAACAAAACTTAGTTAATGTAAAAAATAGTGCGATTCAGGAGGTGAATCGAACAACTGGGCAGCAAATTGCTGCACGCTTAGTCAATCTTGCAACGAGCATTCCTAATGTAAATGACGCAACAGCAGTCGTGTTAGGAAGATATGCCATTGTAGGTATCGATGTAAATGATAAATTAGAAAGATCAGAGGTTGGGGCAATTAAATATTCAGTCGCGGAAAGTTTGAAGCATGACCCTGATGGTGCAAGAGCAATTATTGTTGCTGATCCGGATATGAATGCACGCTTAAGAGAAATTGCGGGCGACATACGGGATGGTAAGCCAATTCGAGGCATAATGGATGAATTAGCAGATATAGCAGGCCGGCTCATGCCAGAAGTACCAGCCGACATTATTGAACCAACTCCTAGAAATGCGCCAGAAGTACCAAAAAAGAAGCTCAATCCATCTGAACAGCAAAAGCTCGAAAATCAACAGGAAGAGCAATCAAACCATTTAAAAGATAGAAATAAGTTTGATTAGCAATGAAAAAAGCTTAGTCGAGTGGACTAAGCTTTTTTCATTGCATCCATTACTTGTTTATCTAAGCGCGTAGCCGCATTTTTATCATACGTTTTATCATATTGTGGTTCAGCAACAATTTTTGAACCGTAAAACATCACATCTCGTACTTCGTTAATAACAACTTCTATTAGGGCAAGCTTTAGTGGAACACCCTCTAATTTTTCTTCCTTTACTGAGGCATTCCCACTTATGGAATATGTAGATTCATTGGCAATTAAATTAATAACAGCCTGTTTGTTATTATTAATGTTTTGAACAATTCTTGACCGATTATCAACGGCAAAATAAATAGTTTCGTCATTTTTAGCCAGCACCCATGAAATGGCACTAACATTCGGTCCACCTGTTTCATGATCAATCGTAGCCAATGTTACAAACCGTTCTTGCTGCAAAGCATCCATAAGTGGTTTAATTAGCTTAGGCTCTACTTGATTTGCCATAATTATCACTCCTTTATCCTTCATCATAGTATGCTTATCCTTAACTTTCAACTATTACAAATTAACCTTAATAAAAAGAAAGTCGAAAGGAAGCTACCTATCATATATAATTATATATAGTCATGAAAATAATCATGTTTTTTATATGAGGTGTCGAAAATGAAAGTAAAATGTGTTTTATGTGATAAAATTGAAGCGATTGAAGATCAATCATTTCAAGCAAAAAGGCTAAGAAACCGTCCGATTCATACTTATATGTGCAAAGAGTGTTCATCAAGAATTACAGAAAAAACCCAAAAGAGAATCGAGACAGGGAACTTTAAATTATATCAAAGTAAGGTAGAAGAAGATGAATGGTGAAAAGTAAAGAGGGAGACAATCGTCTCCCTCTTTTTTAGTCTTCTGGGTAATTCACATATTTTTCAGGCTCAGAATTTATTTGATTCAACATTACTTCAATAAGCTCTCTCGGAAAGCGGGATTTTTTTCTTTCACCGTTTTGATCATAATGAACGTAATACATTACGTCATCTTTCTCTATTTCAATATTTGAAAGCTCGTGTTCATCCCTCAGCATAGCAGCAAACATTTCTTCTGTTTCAACTGCTGCCGTATCATCCGGTCGCTCCAAACTGACAATTTTAATCGTTAGCCAATTATACAACGTATCCTGCAATGATTTCATTTTGTCATCCCCAACCTACATTTGTTTTCCTTCCTGCTTTTTGGACTGATGAAGCCGGATTTTATAAATAATTAATATTAACGCGGCGACAACTAGTCCTTCAGTAATCGGAAGGAACACGGCGAAAAAGGTTAACACTGTACATCCTAAAATAAGAAAGAGATAAATAATCATTGATTTTGCAATTGGCAACTTTTTAGCAAACCCAAGTTTAAACACGATAATGCAAAGCGCAATAATCGTCAAATATAAGAGCCACATGCCGAGATCAGAGTTTTCTTGTACTTTAAATAATGCAGCAAAAAAAGATAAGCGTTCATTTACATCAACCAATTCCCAACTACTCCCCCTTCCCTTCGAGGAAACCTCTTAGCTCATTTCCGCATATTTTTTCTTCTTCGCCATTCTTTCACGTTCGTTTTTATCAAGAATCTTTTTACGGAGACGGATCGACTCAGGTGTCACTTCGCAATATTCATCTTCATTTAAATATTCTAATGCTTCTTCAAGTGTCATAATACGCGGCTTTTTCATCGTCGTCGTTTGATCTTTCGTTGCTGAACGAACATTAGTTGCTTGTTTAACTTTCGTAATATTTACAGTAAGATCATTTTCACGATTATGCTCCCCAACGATCATACCTTCGTAAATTTCAATTCCTGGTTCAACAAAAATCGTTCCTCGGTCTTCTACTTGCATAATACCATAAGTAGACGTCTTTCCGCTCTCCATTGAGACAAGAACACCTTGACGTCTTCCGCCAACCTGACCTTGTGCCATTGGCTGATAGCTATCGAAAGTATGATTGATAATCCCATAACCGCGTGTCATCGTAAGAAACTCTGTTGAGTAACCGATAAGACCACGGGCTGGCACATTAAAAATTAACCGTACTTGCCCACTACCATTATTAATCATATCAAGCATTTCGCCTTTTCTTGCACCAATTGACTCCATAATGGCTCCTGTATGTTCTTCAGGCACATCAATTTGTACCCGTTCAACTGGCTCACAACGAACACCATCAATTTCTCTTACAATAACTTCTGGCTTTGAAACCTGCAGTTCATAACCTTCACGACGCATATTCTCAATGAGAATAGATAAATGCAGTTCCCCACGTCCGGATACGATCCATGCATCAGGAGAGTCTGTATTATCAACACGAAGACTTACATCTGTTTGCAACTGTGCACGCAATCTTTCCTCTACTTTTCTTGCAGTGAGATATTTTCCTTCTCTCCCTGCAAATGGGCTATTATTAACAAGGAAAGTCATTTGTAAAGTTGGCTCATCAATATGAAGAACAGGTAATGCCTCTTGATGCTCAATAGGGCATACTGTCTCACCAACGTTAATATCTTCCATTCCCGATAACGCAATTAAATCTCCTGCAAAAGCTTCTTCAATTTCCTGACGCTTTAAGCCAAAGAACCCAAATATTTTCGTTACACGAAATTGTTTCACGGAGCCATCTAATTTCATTAAAGCCACTTGCTGGCCAACTTTAATCGTTCCTCGGAAAACACGTCCAATACCAATTCTACCGACATAATCATTATAATCAAGTAATGATACTTGGAATTGTAAAGCTTCATCGCGATTATCTACTGGCGCTGGAATATGATTGACGATTGCATCATAAAGTGCCTGCATATTCTCATCTTGTTTAGACGGATCTGTGCTCGCTGTACCATTAATGCCTGATGCATAGATGACTGGGAACTCTAGCTGTTCTTCATTCGCTTCAAGCTCAATAAATAAATCTAACACTTCATCAATAACTTCTTCAGGACGAGCAAAATCGCGGTCAATTTTATTAACCACCACAATTGGAGTTAAATTTTGTTCCAAAGCTTTCTTTAAAACGAAGCGTGTTTGTGGCATGCACCCTTCATAAGCATCCACAATAAGCAGAACGCCATCAACCATTTTCATGATTCGCTCTACTTCCCCACCAAAGTCTGCGTGCCCTGGAGTATCTAGGATGTTAATTCTTGTATCTTTATATTGAATAGCCGTATTTTTGGCTAAAATAGTAATTCCGCGCTCTCTTTCAATGTCATTTGAATCCATCGCACGTTCTTCAACATGTTCATTAGATCTGAAAGTTCCAGCCTGTTTTAAAAGCTGGTCAACCATAGTTGTTTTTCCATGGTCTACGTGTGCAATGATCGCAATATTACGTATGTCTTCTCTAAGTTTCAAGTAAGTTCCTCCTACCTGTATTTAACAGATTAATATCATCAATTTTTTTGTCCTTATCTACAACTGAAACATTATATCACAAATAAAGTGGAAACTTAAAACGTTTTTGTGTAAAATAAATATTAGAATAGAAAATATTTATTCAAAAATGGAATAGACACCCAAAATGGGAGGTTAGCTTTCATGAAACAAATTAAATGGCCGTTATTAGCTTTTGCCTTTGCCGCTGCACTATGCATGATGGGAATTGGAGTAGCTATAGCAGAAAGAAGTTTATTAGGGATATTGAGTGCAATTATTTTATTAGTTCTCGTAATGGGATTCGGATTTAAAACGAAAAAGAAAATGAGGGAAAATAATTTATTATAAGCAATAAAAATGACCGCCAGAATGATTGACGGTCATTTTTTTTACCATTTTCCATTTTTCAAATATTTTGCCAAGATTTCTTTGTGAAGCCCTGGCTTTGATATAAAGATCGTATTTTTCTCAAGGAGATTTAAAGGCTCTCCCCGCAAATTTGTCGCCACGCCTCCAAGCTCTTCCACGATGATTATTCCTGCAGCAATGTCCCATGGGGCTAATCTCAGCGTAATATATGCATCCAGTCTACCTGCAGCTATATAGGCCATTTCTAATGCTGCTGAACCGTAAGAACGCGTTCCTCTAGCATCGCTCACTAAAGGTGATAATATGGACGGATCAATGCGTTTATTTTTCGTTACCCATGTTGCATTCATTCCGATTATCGCTTCCGATACAGCTACTTCTGCAAGTGGAAGGAGCTGTAGATCATTTAAATATACACCGTTTCCCTTTAACGAATGATATAGCTCATTATGCACGACATCATAAATGAGTCCAATTTTTCCAATTCCATCTTCGTATATTCCAATGGAAATGGCGAAATTTCTTTGCTGATGAATAAAGTTCGTCGTCCCATCAATTGGATCAATGATCCAAACAATACCATTCATATTATCTACATCGTCGCCAAATCCTTCTTCGCCAAGAATTTTGTGATGTGGGTATTTTGCTTTAATTTTTTTAATAAAAAATTGCTCCGTTCCTTTATCAATATCTGTGACTAAATCATTGGCATTTGTTTTTGTTTGGATGACTAGTGTTTTGTTGAAGCTCCTTTTAATATTTTCGCCCGCTTCTTTTATCCATGCCTTCGCCTGTTCATTTAATTCTGTCCAATTCATTATTTGAACCCTCCGCATGATCCCGGCTTTTTCAACTTTTACGCCAACAGGAATATTTTAATAATAGCTTAATGGAAAAAGAATGGCACTTCAAGCTTTAGCCTTTCACAACAGAGAGAAACCTATTTATTTTAATAAATAATGCTCTGCGTTACTGTTAAATTCCGCTACAGGCACTCGATTTCCGCGGGCGGTCCGGAAGCCCCCTCGACGAAGATCGCTCCTGCGAGGTCTCCCGTTGACTTGCTCTCCTGTAGAAGTCTCGTGCCTTCCGCTCCAATCAAAATTTCAACATTTTCTGTTAACATACAAAAAAACAAAACGAACTCCCTATATTTTTTGATGGAGTTCGTTCTTATTGGCTCAGTCTTATTTCAATATACATTTTCTAATTTCTTTCTCCTTTAACTCGTCAGTCAATTTATAGTGCTTTCAGTCGCAGAAGTTCTTGCCTTATTTTTTCTAATCTTTGTTTGCTTTTTAATTTTAAGTCCTCATTATTTTCATTCATAGCATCAAATAAAGTCGCAAGTTCATAATCTAACTCCAACCTCAGCACGGCCGTTCTTTCCTTTTCAACTACTTGATTTTTAACTGTATTAACCAGTTTTTTCATCAAAAATCACCCCTTTCAAATTTTCCGTTTAACTATTCTGATTATTTTTATTAATATAATATGAGGATTTTGAGTTAGATGCAACAAATTTGTGTGTATACCTAATTGATATATTTCTAATCCGGAGCTTGACAGTTCAGGTTTAGTTTCCCGTATGCTAAAATATTTGAAAAGCTTTGTAGGAGGAAACTAATGTCATTTTCAGGTTTTACACATACAGATTTTGATGTCTTTAAAATTGAAGGGCTCGAAAGTCGGATGGATGCCTTAATTACTCATATTCGTCCAAAACTAGAGGACTTAGGAAAACACTTTGCCCCGATGCTAACTGTTGAGACAGGGGATGAAATCTATCCACATGTAGCTAAACATGCCCGGCGTACAGTAAACCCTCCAAAAGATACTTGGGTAGCATTTGCAAGTAATTCTAGAGGTTATAAGATGCTTCCTCATTTTCAAATAGGACTTTGGGACACACATGTATTTATTTGGTTTGCCCTCATATATGAAGCTCCTAATAAAGAGGATTTTGGCAAGAAATTAGAAAAAAACTTAGGTTATATTTATAAGCAAATTCCAACAAACTTTGTTTGGTCTGGTGATCATATGAAGCCATCTGCAAAAGCACACGGTGAAATGACGGAAGAAGAATTGCAATCGTTGTTTATTCGGCTGCAGCAGGTAAAGAAGGCGGAGATTTTATGCGGATTACATATTCCTAGAAATGAAGCTATTGAAATGACTTCTGAAAGCTTTCTCGAAAAAGCAGAATCTGTTTTTAAAACATTATTACCCCTTTATAAATTATATTAAACGAGAATAGCAGCCCATTTTAGCTAGACCATACAGATCAGCAAATAGTTCTGTATGGTCTAAAACTTCTTGCCTAAAATAGATTATTTCCGCATCTTTACGACTAAACCTGTTTCTAATTCCTTTACCATTTTTAACGTCCGATAGGCTGAAAAGCCGCTCACTTCTTCAAATTCATTACAAATATTTCGCTCTTGAGCTTTCCCTGGCACGATTTCCTTAAATCTTCTATAAGCATTCAAAAATTGCTCACGATTGACTCCTTTGCCATATGCCTCTTCTACTTGCTGAAAGTAATGAATCACATCTATGATTTCTTCTGTTGACCAATCTGGGTCAATTGGATACTGGTATTCCATTTCTGTCACCTCATCATGCTGTCATTTAATTATATGGACCATTTTTTGCGAATGGCTTCGCTTTCCGAAATTATCCTATCAAATAATTCTTGAACGGTCGGAACATCTTTTATGAGTCCCATAACTTGACCCGCCCAAGCAAATCCCTCTTCCTCTCTCCCTTCGTTAGCAAATCTTTTGTTAGCCTGCCCGCTTATTAAGTCCTTTAGTTGCTCATAGCCTCCATGGTTCTTTTCAATTTCTAAAATTTTATCTGTCCATGAATTCGCTATGACCCTAGCAGGTGCTCCAATCGATTTTTTTATGATAACCGTATCTTTTTCACTTCCCTCTGTCAATCTCCTCTTATAAACTTCTGAGGCATGAACACACTCCTTTGTAGCGATAAATCTTGTCCCCATTTCAATTCCTTCCGCACCGAGACCTAGTGCTGCCATTAAGCCTCTGCCATCGCCTATTCCGCCAGATGCAATGACAGGTATTGAAACAGCATCAACAACTTGAGGTGTTAAAACAAAGGTTCCTACATCGTCTTTTCCTAGATGTCCACCGCCTTCCTGCCCAACGACCATGACTGCATCTGCACCTAACTCTTCTGCTTTCACAGCCTGTCTTTTTGCAGCTACAAGAACGAGCTTCTTCACATTGACACCCTTTAATTGTTCAAAAATCGGAGCAGGATTGCCGCCTGTCATCGTAATAACAGGAACCTCCTCTTCAATTGCGATATCTAAATAGTGAGAGAACAGTCTTCCGTGCTGACCAATGGCAAAATTCACGCCGAATGGACGACTTGTCAATTTCTTTACCTTACGAATTTCTTTCTTTAACGCATCCGGACTTTCTAATGACATCGCTGTTACTTGTCCTAACCCCCCTGCATTTGATACTGCTGCAGCTAAATCTGAATATGCCAGGTGAGCTAATCCTCCTTGAATAATTGGGTATTTAATATTTAATAATTCTGTCACTCTCGTATTCCAATTCAAATCATTTTCCTCCCTCACAATGCCATCACTATCTTTACTTCTATTTTGCTGTCATATTTTCCTGTATACATCTCAAACTAAATAAACATGAGAATTTAATCTAAAAAATATTTGCCGAATTGCCTAGAAATTTTCTATGCAAAGAAAACGAATAGTGCTATAATTCAAATGTTTTATGACTTTTTTATATTATTGGCTATGTTAAACGTAGCTGTTGATTTCCGCTGCAGGCGCTCGCTTTCCGCGGGCGGGCGGGGAGCCTCATCTAGACACGCTTTTCCCGCAGGAGGCTCGCGCCTTCCGCTACAATCAACAAGTACAAATATTAACATTAAGCTTTAAAACAGTCTTATTATTAATTAAAGAGGTGTGGAAATAAATTGTCACAATTAGAAACACCGTTATTTAGCGGCTTATTGGCACATGCAAAAAAAAATCCAATCCAATTTCATATACCTGGTCATAAAAAGGGAGCAGGAATTGATCCTGAATTTAGAGAATTCATTGGTGATAATGCTCTTTCAATCGATCTTATTAATATCGGTCCCCTTGATGACCTTCATCAGCCAAAAGGAATGATTAAAGAAGCTCAAGACTTGGCAGCTGAGGCATTCGGTGCTGACAAAACCTTCTTCTCTGTTCAGGGAACGAGCGGAGCAATAATGACAATGGTTATGGCTGTATGCGGCCCTGGGGAAAAGATTATCGTTCCAAGAAATGTTCATAAATCTGTTATGTCAGCGATTGTTTTTTCAGGTGCAACCCCGATTTTTATTCATCCTGAAATTGATGAAAATCTTGGTATATCTCATGGGATTACAACTGAATCCGTTTCAAGGGCTCTTGAACAGCATCCAGATGCGAAAGGCGTCTTAGTTATCAATCCAACTTATTTCGGCATCGCTGCAGATTTAAAAAACATAGTTGAAATTGCTCATTCCTATAATGTACCTGTTCTCGTTGATGAAGCCCATGGTGTGCATATTCATTTTCATGATGAACTCCCTTTATCTGCGATGCAAGCTGGTGCTGATTTAGCAGCTACAAGTGTTCATAAACTTGGAGGCTCAATGACTCAAAGCTCCATTTTAAATCTGAAAGGCAATCTTGTTTCCGCAAAAAGAGTGCAATCCATCTTAAGTATGTTGACGACCACGTCTACTTCCTATTTATTACTTGCATCTTTAGATGTCGCAAGAAAGCGTCTTGCTACAGAAGGAAAAGAGCTAATTGATTATGCTATTTCCTTAGCACAATCGATTCGCAGTCGCATTAATGAAATTGAACATATTCATTGTATTGGAGAAGAGATTATCGGCACAGATGCAGCACATGGATTTGATCCGACAAAATTGATCATTTCTGTTAAAGATTTAGGCTTGAGTGGATTCGATGTAGAAAAATGGCTTCGGGAAAAATATAATATTGAAGTGGAAATGTCAGATCTTTATAACATCCTCTGTATCGTTACTCCTGGTGATACAAAGTACGAAGCTGATATGTTAGTTATGGCGCTTCAAGAATTATCAAATGAAAGACACGGGATGACGGAGAAACGTGAAACACAGGTACTTTTGCCAGATATCCCTGTTTTGGCTCTATCTCCACGTGATGCTTTTTACTCAGAGACGGAACTAGTTCCTTTTGACAAATCGGAAGGAAGAATTATTGCAGAATTTATTATGGTCTACCCGCCTGGAATCCCTATATTTATTCCTGGTGAAATCATTACAAAAGAAAATTTAACCTATATAAAAACAAATATGGAAGCTGGACTCCCTGTTCAAGGACCAGAGGATTATGATTTTAAATATCTTCGCGTCATTAAAGAATATAAAGCGATCAGATAAAACGCGAAATAAAGTTGCCCAGTAAAAAACTATGCAGTCCAGATGGCTGCATAGTTTTTTTATAAAGTATTCTTTAGCTAAAGAAAAATCCTTTCTGAAGGGAAAGGATTTAGTGTATAAAAAATGATTAATTTAATTCTTCTAGTTGGTGCTTCTCTTCGCAACAGCCGCACTCACCTTTAGAGTATAAAACTGTTACTTTTTCATCTTCAAAATAATCAATTGTAGAATTACATGTTTGGCATACTATTGTACCCATCCTTCATTCCCCTTTATCACTTAGATAAATGATTTGTAAACGCTTTATCATCATTAACTACATAATAATATAACACTATTGTTTTATCAAGGGTCAATTGTATAGCTTAATTAAAAAGTGAACACTTTAGTATGACACATTTTTTCGTATAAAAATGAAATAAAACAGGCTAAAATTAGCCTGCTCCATTCATTCGTATTGAGTGTGAAAAGTAGTACTTGGTAAAGTGATTTTTAAGAATTCACATAAATCTTCTGCTTGTAGGTGATTTTCAATTTTGAAAGCATGCTGTAAATGTTCAGGATCTTCGAGGTCCTTAGGGTCGAGGAGGGTTGAGCGGCCAGTTTGCATGCAAACAACGAGAGGCTTTCCGAAAAATAAATTTGTGTATACGATTCCAAAATCATACCTTGTGTGCTCTGTTGTAAATCCAACGAATCGTACCTTAACATTCTCATGCTCATCATAGAGCCTTTCAAATTGATTCATATAACTCCTCCTTTAATATTATTAATATTTAGAATATTATTATAAAACATTTTTTCATATTTTACAATGACTTTGTGAAAATTCTTTTTTTAAGCTGTCATTCGTTTTTATTCAATGCTAGAATGAGAATAGAATATAAGAAAAGTGGAAGTGGCTTGATCACCCCCGACAAGCATAAGTCAAGCAGACAGGAAGGTTGTTCTTTAACCTTCTTGGCTGATTGGCTTATGACCTCGAGGTCGACAAAAACGCGACGTCCTGTCGCATTGTCGACACTAGTACATCCTGTACGTCGGGGGTAGCCGCTGGAACTAGACAAATAAGTAAAGCGGGGGATGGATGTTGGCGAGCCATGCGTACATAAAACTTGTGCCTTCATCAGAAAAAGAAATAATATCAACAGATGAAGTAAAAGAGTTATTTCATTATTTTAAAGAAATCACTTTAAAAACAGGTACACAAGTCGATTGGAAGTACAACGAAGCTGCTTTCCCGTATGAAATTAAAGAAAAGCCTGAGGGCAAGGGAAAGTGGTTTTACCTTCACTCCGATCATGACCGTTATCATGCGATTTTACTTGGGGTTGATAAAGAAACAGTTCGCGAAGAAGATGGGTCAGAACGGAATCAAACATATATTCAAATAACATTACCAGACTCAGCTACATTTGGGGATAAGGGAAAAGCAAATGAGTTTTGCCGATTTTTGGCTAAGAAACTTAAAGGTGAATTGCATTTGTTTAATGGTAGAATCATGTATTTTTATCCAAGAAAGTAACCAAATTAATATGTAGAAGAACAGCTCAGGCTGTTCTTCTATTTTGCTATTTTATGAGGTGAATATTTTGTTAAGAAATAGGTTGATCGTATTTGGAATTTTAGCTTTAACTATTACGGTGGTATCTCCATTTATTTTTTATTCTTATTTTGAAGAAAAGCCTGCAGACTTACATCAAAGTTTAGTTTTCGGCGGACCTTTCCCTTTTGCCGTACAAAAAGCTACCCTTCCACAGGATGAAGAGCAATATCCTTTAGAAGTAAAATTTATGTCCCCATTTGAGACAGAAACAAATTTTAAAGTTACCCCATTTCTTTTTTCTTTTATTTGTTTCTTTCTGCTCTTATTCGCATTTTACAGTATTATTATAAGATTATTCATTGGAAGGAAGGAAAAAGAGCCTAATTAATGGCTCTTTTCACTCCCCATCCTAATTTCTCCTCATACCCCCATTAATGACATCGTTAAGTGCAATGAACCATATAAGGACAAGCTTAAGGCTGTTACAAAACATGTCTTTCTTATAGATTTCATAATATAATTTCCAATGATGATGGCTAAATAAAAAAATACGAAGAACATCAGCACTTTAAAAAGAAGCTGATCGTATTTCGATAACCATTCAATAAAGGTGTAGCCACTCCAAATCATTAGCTGGAGAAGCATTGCGATATATACCTTCATTTTCTCACCACCAGATTGATCAATTTTTCATACTCTTATTTATGAATTAATTTATTGATAATAATCATCCTTAAGATAAAATGTATGTCTTACATATATATGTAGGACCAGCCAATCTTATTTTTCATTTTTGTAACATTTAAGTAACAAGTCAAATTATTCAAATTTTTATGATAAAATCCTGTTAAATACAAGAAATGGTAAAGTGAGGGAATGGAATGTGAAAAGATTGCCATGTTTATTCATAGCATCTCTCTTGTTTATTACCTCATGTCAAAAAATTAAACATAATGAAGAGCTAATTTTTGATAAAAACAGCAAACAAATCGTCTTTTTCTCGAATGAAAAGGATTATAAACAGGAAGCATCTTATTATGATGCTATTATAGAGTTAAAGAGGGATTTTCCAGCCGAAATTAAAAACATGAAAATAATTACGGCTGAAAACGCTAAAAAATATTACGATGTATTTGATGTTCAAAGCTGTCCCGCGATCTTATTAATTTATAAAGACAAAGTACTCGTAAATATTAACGGGAATACTTCAACAGAGAAAATAATAAAACCGTTAGCTGAGGCATTAAAAAATTAGTACATAATAGAAAAGCCGAGGCGTTCCTTGTGGAGCTAGACAAACAAAAACCCTTTCCAATGAGAAAGGGTTTTTGTTTAGGCATTTATTTAATAATATGGATTGGACTGCCAAGTGCAACCTCTGCAGCTTCCATTGTGATTTCCCCTAATGTTGGGTGCGCATGAATAGTCATCGCTAAGTCTTCGGCAGTCATCCCTGCTTCGATAGCTAAGCCTAATTCAGCAATCATATCTGATGCACTCGCACCAGCAATTTGAGCACCAATAACTAAACCGTCTTCTTTGCGAGTAATAAGCTTAACAAACCCGTCAGTTGCATCCAATGCTAGCGCACGGCCATTTGCTGCAAATGGGAACTTAGCCGCATTTACTTCAATGCCCTCTTCCTTCGCTTGCTGTTCAGTATACCCTACTGAAGCGAGTTCAGGATCTGAGAATACAACCGCAGGAATGCCTAAATAGTCAATTTCTGAGCTATGTCCTGAAATGGCCTCAGCGGCAATTTTCCCTTCATATGAGGCTTTATGAGCTAATTGAGGACCAGGAACAATGTCACCCATTGCATAAATATTACTGATATTAGTACGGCATTGCTTATCAATTTCTATAACGCCACGGTCACTCATTTTAATGCCCACTTGCTCTAAGCCTAATTCGTCAGTATTTGGACGTCTTCCTACCATGACAAAGAGATAATCAGCTTCAAGAGTTTTCTCTTCACCTTTAACCTCATACTTCAAAGTGACACCATTTTCAGTTTCTTCAACACCTTTTGCAAGTGCTTTCGTAATGATTTCGGCACCTTTTTTCTTAAGATTACGTTTTACAAGTGCCGTCATTTGCTTTTCAAAACCTAGGAGGATATCATCTGCGCCTTCAAGGATTGTTACCTGTGTTCCGAAATTCGCATATGCACCGCCAAGTTCAATTCCAATTACCCCGCCGCCAATAACAGCGATTTTTTCAGGAATTTCCTGAAGAGAAAGTGCCCCTGTAGAATCTAGAACACGCTTTGAATATTTAAAAGTTGGAAGCTCAATTGGACGTGAACCTGTTGCAATGATCGCATTTTTAAAAGTATATGTTTGCGCTGAGTTTTCATCCATAACACGTAAAGTGTTGGCATCAACAAAATATGCTTCGCCACGGACAATATCAATTTTATTTCCTTTTAAAAGACCTTCCACTCCGCCAGTAAGTTTTTTCACGACGCCGGCTTTAAATTCCTGTACTTTTGAAAAATCAACTTTGACATTCTCAGCTGTAATCCCAATTGAATCAGAATGCTTAGCTGTTTCATAACGGTGCCCTGCGGCAATCAATGCTTTTGATGGGATACACCCAACATTTAAGCAAACTCCGCCTAAAGTTGCTTTCTCTACGATAGTCACTTTTTGACCAAGCTGTGCTGCACGAATAGCAGCAACATACCCGCCAGGACCTGAGCCAATGACAATTGTATCTGTTTCGATTGGGAAATCTCCTACTACCATTTTTTATGCCTCCATTAACAATAGTTCTGGATCGTTTAATAAACGTTTAATATGATTTAGCGCATTTTGGGCTGTTGCTCCATCGATAATACGATGGTCAAAGCTTAATGATAAAGTTAATACTGGGGCTGCAACAATTTCGCCATCTTTAACAATTGGCTTTTCTGAAATACGGCCTATGCCTAAAATCGCAACTTCTGGGTGATTGATAACAGGAGTAAACCATTGTCCGCCTGCTGATCCGATATTAGTAATTGTGCAGGAAGCACCTTTCATTTCCTCTGAAGTTAACTTACCGTCACGTGCTTTCGTCGCTAGATCACTAATTTCATCAGAAATGGCGAAGATAGATTTACGATCAGCATCTTTTACAACAGGTACTAAAAGGCCCTTTTCGGTATCGGCTGCAATTCCGATATTGTAATAATGCTTTTGAATGATTTCTGAAGTAGAATCATCAATCGACGTATTAAACACCGGATATTCACGTAAAGCACTCGTTAATGCTTTCACCACATATGGAAGGAATGTTAGTTTAATTCCTTTATTCGCAGCTACTTCTTTAAACTTCTTACGATGAGCCACAAGCTTCGTCACTTCAATTTCATCCATTAAAGTAACATGAGGGGCTGTATGCTTCGAATTCACCATTGCTTTTGCAATTGCTTTGCGAATGCCGCTCATTTTTTCACGTGTTTCAGGATATTGTCCTTCTAGGACAACCTTTTTAACTTCCACAGATGCAACTTGTTCTTGTACTGCCACTTCTTGCTCTTGTACCAATGGCTGTTCTTGTGCCACAGGTTGCTGAGCCTGAACTCCGCCAGTTAAGAAAGCATCAATATCAGCTTTTAAGACACGCCCATTATTTCCGCTTCCAGCTACTTGGCGAATGTCAACACCTTTTTCACGAGCATATTTACGAACGGAAGGCATTGCTATAATACGGCGATCCGGTTTAACTTCTGCTTGATTATCGGCTTGATTCACAGCAGCTTCAGCCTGTTTATCAGCAGCTTGTTCTGCAGGCTTGTCTTCCTCATGTTCGTCACCTTTGAATTTTAAATCCTCATAGCCGGGTGCATCAAATGTAATCAGGACTTGCCCTACAGTTGCCACGGTTCCTTCTCCTACTAAAATCTCTTCGACTGTTCCCGCAACAGGTGAAGGAATTTCTACAACTGCTTTATCATTCTGTACTTCGCATAATACATCATCTTCTTGTACTTTATCGCCTGTTTTAACGAACCACTTCACGATTTCCCCTTCGTGGATCCCTTCACCAATGTCAGGCAATTTAAATTGAAATGACATTTAGAATCATCCTCCATTCTAATTGTGAGAGATTAGAAGTTGGAATGGAAGAAATCGGCGATAGGCCGATTTCTAATTCAAACTCACCTTTCACATGTAAAAGTATTTATTCGGTCTTAGAAAGTTAAAACTTTTTTACCCGTTTCAATAATATCCTTAAAGTTTGGCAGCCAAACTGCTTCTGCTTGTGGAAATGCATAAACAGTATCTGGAGCTGCAACACGTAGTACAGGAGCCTCAAGACTTAGAATAGCACGGTCATTAATTTCTGCTACAACATTAGCAGCAATACCAGCTTGTTTTTGAGCCTCTTGAACAACAATCGCACGTCCTGTCTTTTCTACAGAGGCGATAATTGTTTCAATATCAAGTGGTGACACAGTACGTAAATCAATTACTTCTGCAGAATAACCTTCCTTTTCGAGCTCTTCGGCAGCCTTCAATGCTTCATGGACCATTGCACCATAACTAATGATTGACAAGTCATTACCTTCACGTTTCACTTCTGCTTTTCCTAATGGAATTGTGTACTCTTCCTCAGGCACTTCTTGACGGAACGAACGGTATAATTTCATATGCTCAAGGAAAATAACAGGGTCATTATCACGAATAGCTGAAATTAACAGTCCTTTAGCATCATACGGTGTTGATGGAATAACAACCTTTACTCCAGGCTGTTGAGCCATTAAGCCTTCTAAACTATCCGCATGCATTTCCGGTGTTTGTACGCCGCCGCCAAAAGGTGAACGGATTGTTACAGGGGCATTATATCTTCCGCCAGAACGATAACGCATACGTGCCAGCTGACCGGAAATTGAATCAATTACTTCATAGACGAATCCAAAAAACTGAATTTCAGGTACTGGACGGAAGCCTTGTAAGCTAAGACCAACCGCAAGACCGCCGATTCCAGATTCTGCTAAAGGCGTATCAAATACGCGTTCTTCGCCGAATTCTTTTTGAAGGCCTTCAGTTGCACGGAATACCCCGCCGTTTACGCCCACATCTTCTCCGAACACTAATACATTCGGATCATTTTGCAACTCTGTGCGTAAAGCATCAGTAATTGCCTGAATCATAGTCATTTGCGCCATGGCTTACTTCGACTCCTTTTCTTTATATATTTCATATTGTTCTTTTAAGTTATAAGGCATTCCCGCTTCTTCATGCAT
Organism: Cytobacillus depressus; assembly: GCF_008923245.1. Taxonomy (GTDB): domain Bacteria; phylum Bacillota; class Bacilli; order Bacillales; family Cytobacillaceae; genus Cytobacillus; species Cytobacillus depressus. The sequence continues at coordinate 343,549 of NZ_WBOS01000002.1, read as the reverse complement.
AATTGAAATGAGATCTGTTACTTTTTGTTTTGGTGTATCATCTGCTTGTTTAATAGCTACCTTAATATCTTCTTTTGCTTTTTCAATGATTTCATTTTCCTTTTCCTCATTCCAGATTCCCTTATCTTCTAGGAACTTACGGAAGCGGACAAGCGGATCTTTCTTTTCCCACTCATTATCAAGGTCAGATGTACGGTAGCGTGTTGGATCGTCCCCTGCCATTGTGTGAGGACCGTAACGGTATGTTAGAGTCTCAATTAAAGTAGGTCCTTCTCCGTTGATCGCACGCTCACGAGCTTCGCGAACAGCAACATAAACAGCCAATGGATCCATACCATCTACTTGAATACCAGGGATCCCTGCTGCTACTGCCTTTTGAGCAAGCGTCTTAGCCGCTGTTTGCGCAGAAACTGGTGTCGAGATTGCAAATCTATTATTTTGAATAATGAAAATAGCTGGAGCTTTATAAGCACCCGCAAAGTTGATTCCCTCATAGAAATCACCTTGAGATGTTCCGCCGTCACCTGTATAAGTAATGGCAACTGCTTTCGTTCCGCGTTTTTTCATTCCAAGCGCAACCCCTGCTACTTGAATGTATTGAGCACCGATAATAATTTGGGGAGCGATTACATTTACACCCTCTGGAATGTTTCCTCCCGCATAATGTCCTCTTGACCATAAGAAGGCTTGAGATAACGGCAGGCCATGCCAAATCATTTGCGGAACATCACGGTATCCAGGCAAAATGAAGTCTTCTTTCTCTAAAGCAAATTGGGAAGCTAATTGGGAAGCTTCTTGACCAGCTGTAGGTGCATAAAATCCAAGTCTTCCTTGTCTATTTAATGAAATAGAGCGTTGATCAAGAATACGTGTATACACCATGCGGCGCATTAATTCTTGAAGTTGCTCATCACTTAAATCCGGCATCGCAGATTCATTAACGATTTTACCTTCCTCATTCAGAATTTGAAACGTTTGAAATTGTTCTTCAACTTGTTCAAGCTTATTCTTGACATCTAATTGTGCCAATCTTGTTTTAGAAGCCATGCGAATCACCCTTTCCGTTCTTTTAAAAAGACGTCATCATTAATATTCATACATTATTTAGGTTGCCCAAAACAAAGTAATAATAGAAAACATTGTTAAGATTGTTAACCCATAATCTATCTTATTCTGTATCAGTAAAATTTGCAACATAATTGATACACACTTTTGATTATGATTTAAGTTTAAAACATGAGTTTCCTTGTGTCAATGAACTTTCAACTTGTTTTTACAGCGTTTTCACGTTTTTTATATTCTTTTTTATTTTAATCTGTATTATATTCTTATAAAATCCTGTTCTATAAAAAGCGTGAAAATCACAAGTGTGTTATAACACATATCAGATAATTTAAAAATATTATACTAAAAACATTTTTCGCAAAAAAACTTTAGGGTAGCATTCCTTGAATGCTACCCTAGTCATTTATTCCTTCCATTTTACATTTAAACCTGATTCTTTATAGAAGGATAATTTTGTATCATTATATTCCTTCGTTTTTTCATTAAATCTTTCATTTGCTTCTATTATTTTTCCATATACTTCATTGATTTTTGTAATTTGCTCATCTATGTCCATTAAATTGATGTCTTTGTTTTTAAACATGGAATATAGTTGTTTATCCAGTTCAAGTGCTTTCGAGTAATGTTGAAATAAATCATCATAAATCGCATATCTTTCTATCATAATATCAAATAGTTTTTGCGATTTTTCTTTCTGTTCTGGCTCATCAATTTCGTCAATTATTTCCGTTAATGCTCGAAATTCTTTTTCTGAAGCTTTGATGCTTTCATGTTCCTTCAATATATGTTTTTTTCTATCGTCAACAATTACAGTTGCTTCGTCGGAAAGCTTTGAAACTTCAGGGAACTCTTTCATTCCAAGTGAAATAATTTGATCATAAATCTTCTTTTCCTTTTTTTCTAACTCGATAAGCGGTTCTTGCTGTTCTTCAAATGCTTGTTCCGATTCTACAACCTTTTCCAATACTTCATACACTTTTTCTATAGGATTTTGTTCGTTTAAACATCCGGATAAAATAAAAACGACAATCATACAAACTAGCAATAGACTGCTTTTATTAGACATCGACACGCGAGAGACCTCCTTAATTAGAACAATTTAACTATAGCTTTTGCCAAGTCTTTTTACAATACGCTAGAAGCTTGTCTATTAAGTAATCTATTCTTTTTATTTTTCATTTATGTCTTTAGGCAGCGGCCTACACAAATAAAAACCTTCCTACATAGGCTGTATTAATCGTCCGATAAGAAAAATATTATAGGTGACGAAAATCTTACTTTAGGGAGGTTATCCTTCATGTTCGGATATGGCGGATACGGTTTTGGAGGCTGTGGCTGTGGCGTAGGCTTTGGCTTTGGGGGCTTCGCGCTAATCGTTGTATTGTTCATTCTTCTCATCATTATAGGATGTTCTTGCTTTATTTAACACTTTTCGAGAAGGTGCAAAATGCACCTTCTCTTTTATTTAACATTTCATCTCTACTTTGATAGACTATAGAAAAGAAGAAGCGCCTTGTACCGTTCTCGAATGAGAATATTGCAATACTTGCCACAGGAGTGAAACACATGTTAACAATGAAGGACATTATACGAGATGGACACCCAACTTTAAGATTGGTTGCAGAAGAGGTGTCTCTTCCACCATCTGAAGAAGATAAAGAAGTATTAAAAAGCCTATTAGAATTTGTGAAAAACAGCCAAAATCCGGATATTGCTAACAAATACGGGCTCCGCGCGGGCATCGGTTTAGCTGCCCCACAAATTAATATTTCAAAAAGAATGATTGCAGTCTATTTTAAGGACGAAAAAGGCGTTCTTCACAATTACGCTTTATTTAATCCAAAAATAAAAAGCCACTCTGTTGAACGAACTTATTTAACATCAGGGGAAGGCTGCCTATCAGTTGATGAACCAATTTTAGGTTACGTCCCAAGATACGCTAGGATAACTGTAGAAGGTGTATCTTTAGAAGGTGAGAAAGTTAAGTTAAGACTAAAAGGGATGCTAGCCATTGTCTTCCAGCACGAAATTGACCATTTAAATGGCATTATGTTCTATGACCATATAAATAAAGATAACCCTTTTGAAATCACGGACAATGCGATGCCGATTGAAAAATAATAATTTACATAAAAAGACTGAACAACCGTGTTCAGTCTTTTTCATTAAATTAAAGCTAAACTTTTTAAACCATTCCATATTCCGTTGCTTTCTACCGAAGTCGTTGTGTTATCAGCAGCTAACTTCACTTCATCCAAGGCATTGCCCATAGCAATTCCGGTTCCAACGGTTTTGAGCATTTCAATATCGTTCAATCCGTCACCAAAAGCATACACATCTTTCATTTCAAAGCCAAGACGGTCAATCATCATTTTGATCCCCTCAGCTTTAGAGCCTCCAGCAGGCAATACATCTGTTGAAAATTGGTGCCAGCGTATAAATCGGAAATTAGGAAAATTCCTTTCATATTCCTTATCTTCATGTTCCTCCGCAAATACGAGAGCTTGATATATTTCTTGTTCTTTATAAAAATGAATATCTTTATCCGGGTATGGGAATTTTAAGCTTCCAATACTTTCTTCAATAAATTTATTTTCGAGAGCGGAGGACTTCATCTCTTTTTCATTTAAAAAAACTAAGGCATGTTCCTTCTTGTTTGCATATTCTACTAAACGGTCAATTTCTGCTGCGGGTAAACTATTTTTATAAATGACTTCATTTTCAAAAACAACATATTGCCCATTAAAGCTAATAAAAGAGTCAATATCAAGCTCTTGACGTAATTTATCGAACATAAAAGGAGCACGACCGGTGGCAATGGCCACAAATACCCCGTTTTCTTTTAATTGTTGTAATGCTTTTTTTGTCGTTTGCGGCAGTTGTTTATCACTATCCAATAAGGTTCCATCTATATCAAAAAACACAATTTTTCCCAATTAATCGTACATTCCTTTCTAAAATTAATCCAAAATTACCCATGATATATAAATTAATTTTGTCATATAATAAAAATAAAAACAACAAATCGTTATTATCCACCATTGACTACTTTACTTTGGACAAGGATTGTTTAAAATAGTAAGTAAGGAGTTGATCCACAATGTTAAAGAAGCTTAAAAAAAAGCTCTTAAAACAGTGGAGAGATATGCTTCGCAAAAAAACTATTGCTTAAAATTACCTTTTGAGCCCTTCATTTTAACGAAGGGCTCCTTCCTTATTAAAACAAGGAATCCTACATACAGTAAAATTGTACAAAATAAGAAAAAACATGAAAATCATGTTAATTTTATATATAATAGAAAAAGTTATTCGGAAGAAGGAGAGATTTTTTATGATTTTTAAAGTTTTTTATCAAGCATCAAATAAGGAAGTACCTGTGCGTGAAAAAACACAAACGATTTATGTTGAAGGAGAATCTGAAAGAGATATACGGCTGAAATTAGCGGACAAACCATATAATATCGAGTATATCACGGGAGTAAGAGGAGCATTTTTAGAATTCGAAAAACAACATGAAGACTTTAATGTATTGGAGATAGGATAAATTATGAAATTTGTTAAAAATGACCAGACAGCCGTTTTCGCTCTAGGTGGACTTGGCGAAATCGGAAAAAATACGTATGCGGTTCAATTTCAGGATGAAATTATTTTAATTGATGCGGGTATCAAATTCCCTGAAGACGAGCTGCTCGGAATTGATTATGTTATTCCTGACTATTCTTACTTAGTAAGAAATGAGGACAAAATCAAAGGGCTATTCATAACGCACGGACACGAAGACCATATCGGCGGAATTCCTTATCTTTTAAGAGAAGTAAATATCCCAATTTACGGTGGAAAACTGGCGCTTGGATTACTGCGAAATAAATTAGAAGAGCATGGTCTGCTAAGACAAACGAAAATGCACGAAATTAAAGAAGACGATATTATTAAATTCAGAAAAACATCTGTGACATTTTTTCGGACAACCCATAGTATTCCTGATTCATACGGGATTGTCGTTAAAACTCCGCCAGGCCAAATCGTTCATACAGGAGACTTTAAATTTGACTTTACTCCTGTTGGCGAACCGGCTAACTTAACGAAAATGGCAGAAATCGGGAAAGAAGGAGTTCTTTGCTTATTATCAGATAGCACAAATAGCGAAATTCCCGAGTTTACAATGTCAGAACGTCGTGTTGGCGAGAGTATCAATGACATTTTTCGTAAAGTAGAAGGCCGTGTTATTTTTGCGACTTTTGCATCTAATATTCATCGATTACAACAAGTAACTGAAGCAGCCGTTTTGAACGGCAGAAAGATTGCTGTCTTTGGACGCAGTATGGAAGCAGCCATTAATATCGGACAAGATCTTGGCTATATTCAGGCTCCAAAGGATACTTTTATCGATGCACAGCAAATTAATCGCCTGCCAGCTAACCAAGTAACAATTCTTTGTACTGGAAGTCAAGGTGAGCCGATGGCAGCCCTTTCTCGAATTGCTAATGGAACACATCGTCAAATTCAAATTAACCCAGGTGATACAGTCGTTTTCTCATCATCACCAATTCCAGGTAATACAATTAGTGTGAGCAGAACGATTGATATGCTTGCTCGTGCGGGTGCGGATGTCATTTATGGTAAATTAAGCGATATTCATACTTCAGGTCATGGTGGACAGCAAGAACAAAAGCTAATGCTTAGACTCATGAAGCCAAAATTCTTCATGCCAATTCACGGAGAATATAGAATGCAAAAAATGCATGCTAAGCTTGCTGTTGATTGTGGAGTCCATGAGGAAAACTGCTTTATTATGGATAATGGTGAGGTATTAGCATTAAGTGAAGATTCTGCCCAAGTCGCAGGCAAAATCCCTTCTGGCTCTGTATATATTGATGGTAATGGCATCGGAGATATTGGCAATATCGTCTTAAGGGATCGCCGAATTCTTTCTGAGGAAGGTTTAGTCGTCGTTGTCGTTAGCATTAATATGAAGGATTTCAAAATCGCTGCAGGACCTGACTTAATTTCGCGCGGCTTTGTTTATATGAGAGAATCCGGAGATTTAATTAATGATGCCCAAGCTCTTATTACGAAACATTTGAGCAAAGTTATGGAGCGAAAGACGACCCAATGGTCAGAAATCAAAAATGAAATAACAGATACTTTGGCGCCATTCCTTTACGAAAAAACAAAACGCCGACCAATGATATTACCAATTATCATGGAAGTTTAAGAAGAAAAAGCTGTAATTCATCCGAATTACAGCTTTTTTTGCTTCCTCTTTTCTATTATTGTCTAGCTTCAGCGCTTACCCCCGACGTACAGGACGTACTAGTGTCGACAATGCGACAGGACGTCGCGTTTCTACTTAGCTCATTACCTTCTTCTCAAATCGGTTAATATCGACATCTGCCCCAATAACGATTAAAATATCGTTCAGCTGAATGACTTCACCCGCGATCGGGGAAACAATAATATCATTCTTTCTTTTAATCGCAACAATATTAATTCCATATTTAGCTCGAATATCAAGATCAATTAAAGTGTGGCCGCTTAATTTATCATTAGCAACAATTTCCACAATACTGTGTTCATCAGAAAGCTCAAGATAATCAAGCACGTTATTAGAAACGATATTATGAGCAATTCGTCTCCCCATATCCCGCTCAGGATGAACGACATGGTCTGCACCAATTTTTCTTAATACCTTTTCGTGATAATCATTTTGTGCTTTTACAGTTATTTTCTTTACACCAAATTCTTTTAATATGATTGTTGTTAAAATACTCGCCTGTATATTATCTCCAATTGCAACGATTACATGATCAAAATTTCGAAGACCTAGACTTTTTATGACTGACTCATCCGTTGTATCCCCTACTACTGCATGTGATGCAATCATTGAAAATTGGTTTACACGATCCTCATCGACATCAATTGCCATGACTTCCATACCTTCTTCAGCAAGCGCTCGACAGATGCTTCCACCGAATCGTCCTAGTCCAATCACAGCAAATTCCTTTTTCACAAATCATTCCTCCAGGCTTTTTACAATAATTACTTTAGCTTTTATTGTAACACAACGTTTGATTTAATCTTCATATTGTATTATCGCAGCCTGTTAGTGGTCAAGACAATAATGTAGAAAATTTGAATAAGCCTCAAAAAGAGGCTTATTATCCAACATTCAGCGTATTAAACTGGGCTTTAACTAAATGATAGTATTCCCCTTGCCGTTCCATTAACTCATCATGATTTCCTTGCTCAATAATTTCTCCATGATCAAGTACATAAATATGATCAGCTTCACGAATGGTCGAGAGGCGATGGGCAATGATAATCGCAGTTCGCCCTTTCAAAAGGGATTTGAGGGCTTTTTGGATTTTAACCTCTGTCTCTGTGTCAATGCTCGCTGTCGCTTCATCTAAAATGAGAATTCTAGGATTCGCGAGCAAAGCTCTAGCAAAGGAAATCAATTGCCTTTCACCTACAGATAAAATATTCCCCCGCTCCTCTACCTCCGTTTCATAGGCATTTGCTAAATTCATAATAAATGTATGCGCTCCGACTGCTTTTGCCGCCGCCGCAACTTCTTCATCACTCGCGTTTGGCCGTCCGAATCGGATATTATCACGTATGGTCCCCGAAAAAATAAATGTTTCTTGAAGCACTATACTAATTTGTTGTCTAAGACTTGCTAATAAAACTTCTCTTAAATCATATTGATCAATTTTTACCTTTCCTCCAGTCGGGTCATAGAAGCGGCTAATAAGATTAGCAATCGTCGTTTTTCCAGATCCCGTATGACCAACTAAAGCAATTGTTTGCCCAGCCTTAATTTCTAAATTAATATTTTGCAGTGCGGGACGTCTTTGATCATATGAAAATTCCACATTTTTGAATTCAATATGTCCTTGAATTTCTTCTAAACGAAAAGCATTTTCCTTTTCACCGACATTTGGACGCTCATCCAAAAATTCAAAAATTCGCTCGGATGATGCCATCCCCATTAATAATTGATTGTAAACCATTCCAAGCCGTGATATTGGTTCCCAAAACATCCCAAGATAAAAAGCAAAGGATACAAAATATCCAATCGATATCGTGTCACTTTGGATTAAATGGGCTCCATACCAGATTAAAACGGCGGTTCCTAACGCATTAGTCAGCTCGACAAGCGGTCTGAACATGGCATTTTTTTGCGAGGCTGATCGCCAGCTCTCATAGTTTTCTGTATTAACTCCATCAAAAAAAGCCATATTTTCTTTTTCCTGTGTAAAGGATTGAGTGATCCTAATTCCTTGTATACTCTCATTCAAGTGTGAATTAAGTTTAGACTGCTTCAACCGAACTACTTGCCACGATCTCCTAATATTTCTTCTCAAGGATGTTGAAATGAAGAACATAATCGGCAAAATGATCATGATCGCTAATGTCAGTTCTGGGCTTAATGAAAATAAGATGACACAAATACCGATGAGCAAAACGATATCCATTAATAAATTGATAACACCGTTTGTAAATAATTCCTGAAGGGAGTTAATATCGTTCATAATCCTTACTAAAATTGAGCCTGCCGAGCGCTGATCAAAAAAGCGATGAGAAAGAGTCTGGACATGAGTAAATAAATGCTTTCTTAAATCATAAATAACGCTTTGACCCAATATATTCATCCATTTTATTCGAAAGAAGTTGGCCGCATAGGAGATTAGGTACAAACCTGCAATAACAGCTACTAACACGAATAGTAAATTGCTATCTTTTTCCACCAATGCTCTATCAAGTGTATATACCCCGATAAGAATCGGAATGAGTAATCTAATTCCTGTATTAATCAATACCATTAATATTGCTAAAGGCAGAAGGTTTTTACGATAAGGCTTCATATAACTGAAAAGCCGCAACATTTGCTTCCAGTTAAATGGTTTTTCAATTACTTCATCGGCTGTATATTGAAATCTTGATAAAACCTTTTCATTCACATTTTCTTTTTTCAATTCACCCTCCTCCTATCCCCTTTGCAGTCCAGTAATTTTCTCTAAATCTTTATATTGAATATCATAAATGCGCTGATATGGGCCTCTTTGTTGAGTAAGGATGTGGTGTGCTCCTCTTTCAACTATTTGCCCATTTTCAAGTACAAGAATTTCATCTGCATGCTTTAATGAGGATATTCGATGAGCAATGATAAATGTAGTCCTGCCTCTCATGACTTCTTTTAAAGCCAATTGAATTTGGAACTCTGTTTCCATATCAACAGCGCTAGTAGCATCATCTAAAATTAATATGCTCGGGTTAATACAAATGGCCCTTGCAATGGCGATCCGCTGTTTCTGACCGCCAGAAAGCCCCATCCCTCTCTCTCCAAGCATCGTGTCATACCCATCAGGGAGCTCCATGATAAAGTCATGAGCCTGAGCTCTTTTAGCAGCTTCCACAATTTCTTCCATCGTTGCATTTGGTGTCCCATAAGAAATATTTGCCTTAATGGATGATGAGAATAAAAATGATTCCTGTAAGACAAAGCCAATATTATTCCTAAGAGAATGTAATGAATATTCATTGACATTGATCCCATCAATGAGCACTTCTCCTTCAGCTGGCTCATAAAATCTTGTCATTAATTGAGTTAAGCTTGTTTTTCCTGAGCCCGTTGAGCCAATTACACCGATCACTTTCCCTGGATAGGCATGGAAATTAATATTATGTAATGCAGCTTTATCCTCTTCCGTATACCGTAGTGTGACATGGCGAAATTCAACCTCTCCCCGCAATCTTACTGCTTCAATAGCATCCACGTTATTCTCTATTTCATTGTCGGCATCTAGAATTTCTAATAATCTTTCCCCAGAAGCTTTTGATTGTGAAAATAAATTAACGATAAATCCGAGGTTCATAATTGGCCACATAATATACCAGACTAAGCTATAAAATGCTACAAGTTCACCCAATTTTAATTGATCACTTATGACTAAGTAACCACCATAAGATAATAGTAAAACGACACTTAAATTCCCCATAAACTCCATTAACGGAAAATACTTAGCCCATATATCAGCTGTAAAAATATATTTTTCTTTATAATCATTATTTGAATCATTAAATTTATTAATCTCAAAACCTTCTCTTGATAAGGACTTAACTGTATTAATTCCGCTAATATTTTCTTGTACCTTTGTATTTAATTTTCCAAAGGATTTTCTTATATCTCTAAAGGCAGGATGAACGGCTTTATCGAATTTTAAAGTGATGAAGGCTAAGAACGGCAAAGTCACTAAAGTGACAACTGTCAAAGGAATGGAGTAGTGAAACATGACTGAAAAACTAATGATAATAAGAAGAAAAAAACGGATTAATTCCGAAAATCCAAATGATAGAAAAAAGCGGAACCCTTCCACATCAGCAGTTAACCGCGACATTAAGTCCCCTGTTTTTGCATTATCATAATTTCGGAATGATAAGTATTGCAGTTTCTCATACAAGGCATTTCTTAATTTATATACTGAAGAGATACCGAACAAATCTCCTGTATACTGATGAATATAAGTTGCAACACCTTTAATTAGCATGAGGCCAATAAATCCCAATGCTAAATAAGGAATAAAATGATTTTTTCCTCCCATCACGACGTCGTCAATTGTAATTTGCAAGATGATTGGATAGACTACCGTTATAGCGGTTACGATTAACAAAAAACCAATAGACAAAAAAAAATAGTTTTTAGAAGGCCAGTAGTAGCTCTTTAGCTTTTTAAAAGTATCCAAAAGTTTTTGCCCCCTTTCACGATTTTCAAAACCTTTCCAACAGACCGTATTACTAAATATAACGGGTTTCGAAATAAATTTCCACCTATTTTTTAAAATTTTCACAGCATTCAGAAATTTTAAATCCAACGACGATTTATTTTCAAATTTAAATGGCCAAGCATTGCTTGGCCACATCATGTTATTCTGTCAGATCACTACTGTGATCTTCATGTCCCTTTTCTTCTATAAATTCCTTTATTAGTTCAACGAAAGCCTGAACTTGTTTTAGCTGGAAAGCAGATTCATAACCGAGTAACCAAGTATCCCGTTTTAAAGGAAGACCATCTTCGTCTAATAATGGAACTTTAAAAATATTTTTTTCTGCGCCATTTAATGTCATTGCAGGCAAAATCGCGTAACCAATCCCGTTGAAAGTCATTTGTTTACAGGTTTCAATTTGATCGACAACTATAGTTCTCTTCGGTGCAGTTTTAAAGGTTCTTAGCCACCAATCTTGGATTTCCTGAAAATAATTGGAGTCGCTTTTAAATTGAATAAAGGGTCTGTCTGTATTCAGTATTTGTTCTGGAGAAGTAATTTCAGTATCAACTAAATATAAAGGATCTTTGAAAAGATGAATTTTTATTCCCTTCCAATCGGGTGTTCCGCGAATAATGCCGATATGTACTTGATCTTCATATAATGATCTTAATATTTCACTGCTCCAGCCCGTTAAAAGCGATATTTTCGCTTGAGGATAACGGGTGACATATTTCTTTAATACTTGCGGAAGCCAATTTTGACCAACGATTGAGGCAACAGCGATTTTTAATGTTCCGTGAACCTCAGAGTTCAAGGCATGGATAGATTCTCTTACTTTTTCTTCTTTTTCAATGACTTCATTAATAAATTTAATGACCAGCTCTCCTGCAGGAGTCAATGATAGTCCCTTTTGGGAACGAACGAATAACTTTTCTCCCCATTCTTTTTCAATTGTTTGCAAACGTTGAGACAGAGCGGGCTGAGACACAAATAGTCTTTCTGCTGCCTTCCTCATATTCATTTCCTGGGCAAGGACCGAAAGAAAATGAAACTCAGATAATGACGACATACTTTCACTCCTTCTTTCTTCTTACTATAACTTAAAAATCCCAACATTTCATTTTGGATTGCTTAAGTATAAAAAAACCCTGCTATATAGCAGAGTTTTGGTCTTTCTTCGGCAATAAAAGAACTAAAATAAAGCTAACAATCGCAAAAATAAGAACGGTGTAATAAACAGACTGTAATGAGAAGGTTAGGCCATCTTGAAGCAATACCTTCAGTCCACCAGCGAGTTTATTTCTTTCATCTTCGTTTAAAAGAATATTTGTGGAATCAATACTTAAATCTTTTGAATCACTGTGACCATTTTCACGAAAATAATGCATCATTCTATTATTTAATATCCCGCCAAGCAAAGCAGCACCGATTGTATTACCTAAGTTTCGCATAAACATATTTGATGCAGTCGCTATGCCTCTTTGCTGCCATTCAACTGTACTTTGGATTGAAACAATAAAGGATGTTAATGTTAATCCCATTCCTGCCCCGACGAGGAAAGAGCCACTAGCAGCCCAAAGAGGACCGCCTTCAGGGGTTAGTGTCGCAAACATAATGCTTCCTACAATGAGAAAAACGCCGCCAAGGATGGAAGTTGTTCTAAATCCAACCTTTAATAATAAACGGCCTGCTGACCATGCAGCTAAAGGCCAACCGATTGACATAGTTGTAAGCGTAAAACCAGCTACAATTGGAGATCGCTCCATTACTCCTTGAACGAATGCTGGCAGAAAGCTTGAAATCCCAATAAGCATGACACCTGTCGTTAAGGAAGCTATATTGGCAATAAGGATAGAACGTACTTTCCAAATATTAAAAGGCATCAACGGCTCGGGAGCTCTTTTTTCTTGAAAAACAAAGAATACAAAGGCTATGAAGCTAATAACAAATAAACTTATAGCAATTGGAGATGTCCAGGCCCATCTTGTGCCACCTTCAACTAGCACAAGCATTAATATAGAGATTGAAACTGTGAGAAGAATTGTACCTAAATAGTCAATCTGCGGCTTTTTCTTTTCAATATCTTCATGCAAAAACTTCACTATTCCAAAAATCGCCAAAATGCCTAATGGAATATTGACCCAGAATACATAATGCCAGCTTGCATATTCAACTAAAAGCCCGCCAATAGCTGGCCCCATAACAGCTGAGATTCCCCATACACTTGATAAATACCCTTGTATTTTTGCTCTTTCTTCAATCGTATATATGTCTCCAACAATGGTAGTAGCAATTGGCAATACTGCACCAGCACCTAGACCTTGTATTAATCGAAAAATAATCAGCATTGTCATTGAACTGGCAAACCCACATAATATTGAGCCAATTAAAAAGATAATAATTCCGATGATGATGATTGGCTTTCTTCCAAATAAATCAGACAGCTTGCCATAAATAAGTACAGTAACGGCGTTCATTAGTAAATACGAGGAAAATACCCAGCTATATAAAGAGAATCCACCTAATTCACCAACAATGACAGGCATAGCCGTTGATACAATTGTTGCTTCAATAGCTCCCATAAACATGGCAAGCATGACAGAAGCAAGGACAAATGGTCTTTTTGTCTGTCTCTTCTCCTTATGAATGTATGATTTTTCTAAAACATGTCCCAAGCTTTTTCCTCCTAATTTTTTATAAACCTTTTAATACTAAAATAAAAAAATCAAGCTCCCGAGCTAGGGAGCATAAATGTTAATTTTTATTAGCCTTGCGTATTAACTTGTTTAACTCAATTAATATTGTTCTGCGTGTGAAAATACCCTCGAAATATCCGTCTTCATTCTCGACACATAAAAATGGGTTGTCGATTAGAAAGGCTATTGAATCCTGAATAGATGAATTAATGTTTAATCTCGGAATTTTCCGATTCATCGCTTCTTCTACTCGCTTTTTTTCTAATTGTTCAAATTCAATTCTTTCAAGCCCTAGAATTGAGTCCATTATTAAAGGGGTGCTTATTAAGCCTTGTAGTTTATAATACGGATCAAGTACAGGAATAGCCGTATAGCCGCTTTTTGTTAACACTAACAATGCATGCTCTAAATTATTGCCCACTTGAACATGAGCCACCCGTTCTGAAGGTATCATAAAACTTCGGATATTTCTTTCTAGAAATTCCCCGCTGTAAAGACTTATCATCGCCGAAACTCCTCAAAATTTTATTATCTATCTCTTTTAGTTTAACATAATTTTCACTTAGACGCTTCTTTTAAGTTTATTTTTACCGCCGTTACTTACTAAATTTACCCTTTGCTTGTCTCAATATCCTTTATTTCATAATGACATTGCGGGCATGTATAAATAACATTTTGATTCGATTGAGCAGTTAGGACATTAAGTATTTCTGCCTCAGCTAAACAATTAGGACATTTAACAGTCGGAAGCATTAAATTCACCTCATATTTTATCGTTTGCGATAAATAGTTAAATCATGTAAAAAAAAAAGGAACCAAAATGGCTCCATCATGAAAATTATTGAATTAAATCGAAGATCTCAATCGTAATCATATCAATATTATCAAATTGATATCTTTTTGGTTTTTCTTTATCATTGTACACTTCTAACTCGAACATTTCACTTTTTGGCTGATAAGTTACTTGACATTTCCTTTCACCGTTCACTTCGAAAAACCTTTGCATCGGTTCTCCACCATTTGATTGTTCTTGTAAGTTTTTTAGACGTGTTAATATTCCTTGAAGCTGTGACATGCTCCCTCTCCTTTCACAAAACCATAAATATTACATTTAGGTTTCTCTTTTGGCATGTTTCTATCCTAATTGATTAAATTCGGAAAATTCAGGTTCCGATCCGATTCATACCAATATTAACAGCATAAATTAATGTGAGCCAAATATACAAGAAAAAAATATTTATTTTCGCGTTTTTTTAAAGCTTGGATATTTGTTTGAAAAGGGTGAAAATTAAGGAGATATTCTTTATTTTGCCCTTTCCCAAATTGATCATTGAATTTCTACCAGCTTTAATCGTATGATAAGAGAGAATGAAAGAGAGGGTGCATTTATGAACAATATCACAATATATTCTCAGCCAGATTGTCCGCCTTGTGAAATTGCTAAAAAGTTCTTAACCGAATTCGGTTTTTCCTTTCAAATAAAAGATGTTAAAAAAGATGCAATCGCAAGAAATGAAATGATTAATAAATATCAATCCTTTTCGACGCCAACCATTGTTATCGGTGAAGAGGTAATTACTGGCTTTGATTTAGGCCGCTTAAAGGAAGTTTTAAAAATTACCGAATAAAACTTTATTGACAGGCAATTTTTTCTGAGGAACATAACTGCCATATTTAAAAAAGAATTCTACTGGATTCATACATAAACTAATCCACAGAGAAGATTGCTTGATTTTATTTTGATATTCTTTAGAGGATAGCAGTGATCCTGTTACCTCTTTTTCTTCTTGTATAAGCAATTCTTCAGGAACATCAAATAAAAAGTCGGCGACTTTCCACTTCTCTCCACTTTTCACAAGCTTGATACCTTCATAGTGGCTTTCATATGATACTGGACCATCATTACTTTCAGGAAAAAATTCATAGAGAAAAATCTCATCTCCCTGCCTAACGATCTTCGTTTCATCTGTATATGTAAAAAATGGAATGTAATACTGTGGAAAATCAGTTCCATAAGTAATAAAAAGGCCGTCTTCTGAGAAGAGATTTTCCTCTGAAAAAACATTTATTGTTTCTTTGGTAAAAAACGGAATAAGCATTTCGTTCACTTCATCCAATGATCTGCTTTTTTCGCTAAGAGAAACTTGAGCCTGAAAAGCAGCTTGTACAAATGCAAATAACTCTTCATTGGAAATATTTGCATCAGCTTTCGTTAATGTTGGTTGAATAGCAGCTAGAGCAATAACAACGGGTAGTATTAATTTTAATAACTTGTCCATATGATCTCCCCTTTGCTTAATAATTCCTATTTTACCAACAATTAATCTAGGATAATGACATTTTCGTTCGTAAAATTACTGCAGATTTTGACTAAAATTTCTTATATTCGCAAAAACCTTCCTCATTAGACAAAAAACTACCCAAAATCCAATGTTGTAAAACTTGCAATTGGATCTTGAGTATTTTTTACATTGTAGATGGGGCCCAGGGACACCATTATTCATATTCAGATGGATCAATAAAAAAGTTATATAATAAATAGATGACGATGCACGCTGCCGTAGTAAGAAATCCCCAGCCAAGTGTTATTTGCTCAATGAGTAAATAATTATTGCAAAGTTGTAAAGGAGCATTAATGTATAACCACCCCATCGCAATAAAGCTGAGTGTGGAAATGACAAAAACAGTATTTTTCCCAAGCGACCCGAGTTTTTTCCAACTGTCACGCAGTGAAATTCCAGCTAGAAATGGCAAGCTGATAAATTTAAATATTTCAATTGCTTCATTGGATAACGCTTCATCCATTGCCCGAGGTAGCATCCAATAACCAATAATGATAGAAAATAAGAAAATCCCTGGTACACCATTGTTATTCCATTTGCTGAAAAACTGTGGAAACCTATCTTGAAAATATCGCGCCATTAAGAATCCAGCAATGACAAGCATCGGCATTTGCATATGCATATGAATAATCATAACTGATTCCATCAAGTTAGCGACAGGAGGGACAATTAAGAAAATAAATAACAATAGCCCGTAAAAGGATTTATTCATTTCTTTACCCTCTTTTCATTTTCAAGGATGTTTGTTACAAAGCTTGCAGTTTCGTAAATCTTTAATTAATCAAAAACCTGGGCGAGTTTGCCGTTCCTATCCACTAAATAAAACGCCGAGTTATGTGTGAAATTGCCAGTTCCATCAGGTATGACAATGACCCCGAATTTTTCGAGCAATGAAATTAGCTCGGCTGGATCCGGAATTCTTGCCATTCTCCAAGTTTCTCCGTCACTATGAAAGGAATCTTTATATCTATTTAATACGGTTGGATCATCCCTTTCCGGGTCGAAGCTAATGCTTAAAAAAATGAAGGTAAAGTAACGCCTTCTTTCATAGAGCGGCTTATGCTTATCGGGGCTGAATGAGCCGTTTCCGCTTTTCGTTTACCAAGTTTTGAATGGCGGTGATCCCGGTGGTGCGTTGACGATAAATTCGGTTAATGGAATGACGTAAGCCATAGAAACGAAGATTAGCATGGCTACAATAATAATGCTCCAACGCTCTGTCCAAAATGGAGTATTTGATGCATTTTCTTCTTCTTCCGCAATTGGGAATGCTGTTTCACCTTTAGGTGCAAAGAACATCATATTAAATACTGCATACACTTGAAGGATAACCCCAATAATTAAGAATGTTCCCCCAACAGCTAATAACATTAAATATGGATCCCAGCCAAGCGCTGTTACATGATCTCCATAAGTGGAGTAAGAAGTCAACGAGGTGATCCGAGTAAGCCTACATAGTGCATAGCACCAGACATAAAGACCATACCAATAGTCCAAATGATCGTTTGAATGATACCTAATTTATTCATTTGCGGTGTTAATACACGTTTTGAAATATATGGAACTAACCAATAACTAATACCAAAGAAAGTCATTACTACTGACATCCCTAAGGTTAAGTGGAAATGTCCGACAACCCACATTGTGTTATGAACAACTTGGTTTAACTGGTTCGTGCTTTGAACGATTCCGCCAGCTCCTGCTGGTGCGAAGGCAGCCATTGCAATAAAAGGGGCTAGGAAGCGAACATCGCCCCATGGTAATTTTTTAAACCAGCCTGTTAAACCTTTTCCGCCAAGTTTTCTTCCAGTACGTTCAAATACTGCAAACATGGCGTATACCGTCATTAATGATGGGAATCCGATCGCTAAGCTCATAAATACGTGCATAAACTTAACTGATTCTGAAATACCTGGGTCAATAATTTGATGGTGGAATCCACCTGTAATGTTCATAATAACTAAGCCAATGATGACGATACGTGTTAATAGATCACTGAAGCGTCTGCCGCCAATAATTTTAGGTACAATTACATACCAAGCAGAAACGGCTGTTAAATACCATATGTTAACTAGTGTATGACCAAAAGCCCAGAACAGTGTACGAGCAACCATAACGTTAATTGTCTCAACCCAACCAAATGCCCAAGGAATGATCATAACGATTACTTCAATCGCTACTGGAACACTGCCAAAGAATAATAGGACAAAAACACCCGTTGCAAAGTAAGATAAAATTGGTATATTTTTTCCTTTATTATTTTTTCGCCAATTTGCTACTTGAATAAAGGCTCCAAAGGCAAGAATCCATACCCCAACGACAATTAAGGCAAGACCGACATAAAACCAAGGATTAGCTCTCATCGGAGGATAAAATGTAAACATGACAGATGCTTCATTCATTAAGATCGGAATAACTGCAATGACAAAGCCGACAATCTTTGTCCAAAAACCGATCCATGCCATCATCCTCACTTTAGGTAGAAGACCGCCTAATGTATGAGAAAGTCCCGCGTAAAAATACCCAATTGAAAAGAAAGCTGTTAGTACAAGCACTAATATGACACCATGTGCTGTTAAGACTTGATAATAGTTAAACCATGTTGGCAGCTCTAAAAGGCCTGCACGATTTAACCCTTGAAGTAAACCTAAAATACCTCCAACTAATAATGCTATAAATGCAACTGCAATATATGATTTGGAAATGCGAGCATCCTCTAGGCTTATGCCTAAAACTTTATTTGCTTTTTCCTGAATTGCTTTTACTTTACCTGTTTGTGGGATTACTATTTCCACTGTACTTCCCTCCTTTATTTAACCGTAATGGTCGTACTCATTAATTGGTGACCAGCGCCGCAATATTCATTACATAAAACTAAATAGCTGCCAGGTTTATCAAACTTTTGTGTGATTTTTTGTACATAACCCGGCATAACCATTGCATTGATATTTGTCCCTGCCACTTCAAATCCATGAACGACATCTTTCGAAGTTAATGTGAAATGAACTGTCGAACCGGCTGGGATTTCAATATTACTAGGTGTAAAACTAAATAATTGTAAGGTCATAACAACTTCATATTCATTTTCGCTAATTTGCTTAATACCTGGTTCATTGAATGGTGCCGTTTCATCTACTTTTTGTGGATCAATCGTTTCTTTATGACTCGGAGGTGCCATCCCTAAAGCAAATCCTTGATAACCAGTAATGAGCATGAATATCATTATCATTCCAAAGCTTAATGTAAGCCAAATCTTTTCTTCGCGATGCATGATTTTCCCTCCTATACTCTCACCATATATAAACCGAATAGTACAAAGTAAGTAACAAGAATAACTGCTCCAACAATCGTTACTGATAAAACTGTCCCAAATTGTGTTTCTTTTTCCTTTAATTTATTTTCTTGTTTGGCTGCTCCCATCTGTACACAACCTCCTTTTGTTCTTTATAGTTTCATAATAATTGGGAAAGGTTCTCATTGAAGTGAAGTGAATCACACATCTAAAATCTGCAATAAATTTTCCATATCTAGGGTCTTTTCTGACATAATTTAGACAAAAAAAAGGCCTCAAGCATTGAGACCTTAATAAAGACAAGCTATAGTAATCCGTCGTGTTCGTAGAGGAAATTATACGAAAGATCAATAAAAATATAGTCAATTGAATTAAGAGGATAAGAGATGGTCCGGATCGATTCTCCCGTTTCCACATCACTATATAAATCAGAGATGATTCCCTTCTTTTCCTTTTTCATTTTCATAATATTTTCTAAAAAGTATGGGCGCCAGCTCCAGTTTTTCTGTAAATATTCCGGCTGGATTCTCCACCCATTTTCGTCTTTAAAAATATTAGCTGATTTTTGAAATCCATTTTCGTCACAAATATAAAGCCGAAAAGCAACATCATTTAAATGGAGAGAAAGCTCTTTAATCAGTTCTTCATATGGTAGCATTTTGCGATTTTTTGTTTGTAGAAAAAGAGTAAGCCGATCATTAAATTCTTCAGTCACACGATATAATGCTTCCAGCTTTCTCTTCTCATAATTCATAAATTGATGGCATTTATCCCTTAAATTTTCTTTCAAAATATCCCGATTCACAAACTCTTCGGCAGGCTTTTGCAAGTAAAACCCTTGGTAATATCTCCCGCCATTTCTCCATGCGAACTGCAGCTGATAAACCATTTCAATATTTTTAAAAAGCAAGGTTGCACCAATTTTTCGTGCTAATAAGGAAATAGAGAACAAAATATCATGCAAGACATGAGCGGAATTCGTTGAACGAAGCTCGTTTAAGTCCACCTTCAATATATTAGGTGCTATTTGGCCAATCCGATCTAAATGGCTGCGTTCGTTTCCCTTATTATCAATGGCAATTTTGATCCCGTATGTACGAATATAGTTTAATAGGTGATCAAGCTGTTCTACCTCACCTCTATACACTCGCTCGGTTGACTCTAAGACAATCCGCCTTAGTTCGATTCCCTTTTCTTGATATTCAAAAAGAATAGATAAAAACGATTCGGCATTTTCATACATTAATAAGTCTGCATCTTTATTAATAAATAGTAATACGTCGTCCTCAAGAGAAAGGGCTTTTTCTAATGCCTTTTTCAATACAGCATGATCGATCTCAAGCCTATACTCTTCAGGAATATTTTCATCAAGAAATAATGGACCGAGACTAATAATCCCGTCTCCACTAAGATATCTGCCTAATATTTCATAGCCTATTACTCGATGCTCATCAGCACTAAAAATTGGTTGGAAAAATGGGAAGACATTATCCAAATCCGTTAAGATTTCCAGGGCATCCATTTCCATACCCCCAAACATAAATAATATTTATAACCGAACTCAGGGAAAACAAAATACCGATATTGATACCGGTATTTTGTCCTAAGTTCATTATATTACAATTTCTTATTTATCAAGTAAATATGCTCCAGATATACCAGGCTTCGTCATTTCATAAGGATCTAAAATCAGATCGAGCTCAGCTTCACTCAGTACATCGTATTGCAAGCATAATTCACGAATGGACTTACCATTCACAATGGATTCTCTCGCAATCTCAGAAGCAACATTATAGCCAATATGCGGATTGACAGCTGTTAATAAACCGACACTTTTTTCGACATAATCTTTTAGCCTATCAACATTAGCTGTAATTCCAGAAATACAGAATTCAGTAAATACGCGGAATCCATTATTCATAATGGAGATTGATTGTAATAAATTAAACAATAAAACAGGCTCCATGACATTTAATTCAAATTGGCCAGCTTCTGATGCGAGTGAAATCGTGTGATCATTACCAATAACTTGAAAAGCAATTTGATTAATGACTTCCGGCATAACTGGGTTTACTTTTCCAGGCATAATCGATGAGCCTGGTTGGCGTGCCGGCAAGTTAATTTCGTATAAACCTGCTCTTGGGCCTGAAGCCATTAACCGAAGATCATTAGCGATTTTCGACATATTGATCATACAAATTTTTAATGCTGAAGAAATTTCAGTATAAGCATCTGTGTTTTGGGTTGCGTCAACAAGATTATTGGCTGGAACAACAGGAATGCCAGATACTTCAGCTAAATACTGAACTACCTTTTCAATATAAAGAGGATCAGCATTCAGACCCGTACCGACAGCAGTTGCCCCCATATTTACTTCTAATAAATTTTCTTTCGATCTTTCAATTCTTTTAATATCTCTTTCAATGACATTCGTATAAGCTCTAAATTCTTGTCCTAGACGAATAGGAACCGCATCTTGCATATGTGTCCTTCCCATTTTAATAACTGAATCAAATTCAATCGCCTTCTTATTAAAGGCTTCTTTCATCTCATTCATCATTACTATTAACGATTCCAAAGCTCTATATACAGCAATATGGATAGCTGTCGGAAATGCGTCATTTGTTGATTGGGCCATATTCACATCAATATTAGGATTTAAATGAAAGTATTCACCTTTTTCTTTTCCTAAAAGCTCTAATCCTCTATTGGCGATCACTTCGTTTGCATTCATATTAATCGATGTTCCTGCTCCGCCTTGGATTGGGTCAACAATGAAATGATCATGCCATTTTCCGGAAATAACTTCATCAGCTGCTTGGCAAATGACTTCTGCTTTCCCTTTATATAGACGCCCAATATTTGAGTTAGCCATCGCTGCTGCTTTTTTTACAATTGCGATAGCAATAATTAAATCTTTATTCAATTTATAACCTGTTATTGGAAAGTTCTCAACAGCTCTTAATGTTTGAATTCCGTAATAAGCCTCTGTTGGAACATGTTTTTCCCCTAAAAAATCTTTTTCAACACGATATGTACTCACATTAACCTCTCCTAAGCACTATATTAATTGATGATTGGGAAGACCTTGCTTCCCTCACGTTTAGTATACTACTTTTTAATAAATTTTTCCGAAAATCATAAAAAAAAGAATTATGTGGATAGCTCTTTTCATTCATACCAGTTTTTCTCCCTTCTTTTTAAGTTAAGAGTTTGATAGTATTAGAAGGTATCTATATTAGTACGAGCATGTTTGATGAAAAAGACTTAGATTGGTTGGTAATAATCATGCCGAAAAAAGTAACGAGGAGATCCTTCTTGAAAAGAGTAGTTGGCTCGCTATTTTCAATCGCAGGGCTTAGTGCTGGAGGATATTATTATGCAGGGCACATTGAACCAAGGTTATTAGATATTAATAGATTTTCCATAAGTAATCATGCGATTCCGAAAGGTTTCAATCAATTTAAAATAGTCCAGTTTAGTGATACCCATCTTGGATTTCAGTATGAAAAACAGCAATTATCTGCTCTTGTCAATAAAATAAACAGTCTTAATCCTGATCTAATTTTTTTTACAGGTGATTTAATGGACACTCCTAATCAATACCCAGATGGTGACCAGATTATCCCGATTCTAAAAAAGCTTCATGCTCCATTCGGCAAGTTTGCCATATACGGCAACCACGACCATGGCGGATATGGATCGGATATTTATAAATCTATTATTGAGCATGCAGACTTTACGTTGCTCCAAAATAGTAATCAACAGATGAAATTAATGGATGGCAGCAGTATTTATATTATCGGCATTGATGATGCAATGCTTGGGAAACCAGACTTAAAGTTGGCTCTCCACGGGATTCCAGAAGATTCTTTTAAGATCCTATTATCCCATGCACCTGATTTAGCAGATGAAGCGTCAAATTATCCTATCCAGCTTCAGCTTAGCGGCCATAGTCATGGCGGCCAAATAAAGATTCCATTCTTTGGCGCCCTTGTTAAACCCCCTTTTGCAGAGAAATATCATGAAGGCTTTTATGAGATTGGCCAGCTACCCTTAACACTATATGTGAATCGGGGAATAGGCACGACTCGTTTGCCATTCCGATTTTTATCGAAACCCGAACTAACTGTATTTACATTAGTAGCAGAATAAAGCTTGACGAAAAAAAGGAAAAGCAGCTGCTTTTCCTTTTTTTCGTCAAGTTATTCATTTTATTTAATATAAAACTCCTCAAGGAAGTTTTTTTCAATCTCGGCTGGTGGCAGCGGTTTTGAATATAAATACCCTTGCGCTTTATGACACTTAGCATTTAATAAGAAATGGGCTTGTTCCTCATTTTCAACCCCTTCAGCGATCACTTCCACGCCAAGGCTCCTCCCTAGATGGATAATTGTTGTCGTGATTGCTGCATCTTTATCATAAGTTAGAACATCCTTAACGAAGGACTGGTCTATTTTTAGAACGTCAATCGGAAATTGCTTTAAATAATTTAATGAAGAATATCCGGTGCCAAAATCATCAACAGAAATGGATACTCCGAGGTCCTTTAATCTGGACAAAATGGGCGCTGTATCCGTCGTATCCTGCATAGCACCTTCAGTAATTTCAATTTCTAATAATTTTGGATTAATTCGATATTTTTCGATTGATTTTTGAATAATTTTCAGTAAGTTGTACTGCTGAAATTGTTTAGGAGAAATATTAATCGCAATTCTTAAATCTTGCTTATATTTCTCAGACCATTCATGTATTTGCTTACAGGCAGTATCAACTACCCAGTTTCCAATCGGAATAATTAAGCCAGTATCCTCAGCTAATGGAATGAATTCTCCAGGAGAAATCGGTCCTAAAACTTGATTATTCCAACGAAGAAGGGCTTCAAAACTATTCACTCTTTTCGTCAGTAAATCTACTTGTGGCTGATAATGGAGGGAAAGCTCATCCCTTTCAATCGCCTTCCGCAGCAACGTTTCCATCTCAACAACATTTTTAAGGATGGAATTCATTTCTGAGCGGTAAAATTGAAAATGGGCCTTCCCCTTTTCTTTCACCCTAAATAATGCCTCATCAGCATTTTTAATAAGTGTTTCCGCATTATTCCCATCATTTGGATACATACTGATTCCAATACTTGGGGTAATATAGTATTCCTGTGAGCTTAAATAGAAGGATTTAGAGAATTTCAATAAAATCCCTTGCGCAAACCGGCTAACCTTTTGTCTGTCCGTCTCTGGCAGAAGGATAATAAATTCATCGCCGCCTTGCCGGTAAACTTTACAATGTTTAAATTCAGAAAGTCTATTGGCAACCTGCTTTAAAATTTCATCGCCTAAGATATGCCCCAATGTATCATTTAAATATTTGAATCGGTCTAAATCGATCGATAATAGAGCAAATTTCTTTCTTTCTTTTTTTGCTTCTATTATATGATTATCTAAATCACCTAATAGAGCCCTTCTATTATATAAGCCTGTCAATTGATCATGAAACGCCATGAATTTAATCGTTTCCGCATTTTTTGCCTGTTCGGAAATATCACGGATTATCACGTAAATGCCAACAATTTCTGTATTTACGACAACTGGTGCAGTCTTAATATGAACTGTTAAATAATGTCCTTTTCGGTGAACAAACCGGCAATCTAATGTTTCAATAGGAAATCCTTTTGTCGTTTTAAGAATGAGAGATTTTAAAGCAGCAACATCCTGCTCTGGAATTAAATCAAAAATAGAGCGATTTTTTTGCTGTTTTTCGGATAAACCTGTTAATTTACTGCAAGCAGGATTAACTTCTAGAATCATACCTTTTAAATTTATTGTGAGAATTCCGTCTAAATTATGGTCAACAATTGATCGATATCTTTGCTCACTTTCAATTAAGCGTTGCTTTTCTATTATCGCTTCAGTCATATCCCGAGTTACAGATACTACATAGCGCACCTCATTATTTTCGTCAAATACTGGAGTCAAAAATGATTCACCCATCATTTTTTCTCCATTAGGAAGGATGACCTCATCTGAAAACACAATTGTCTTTTTTACTTTGAGTATTTTTTCATATTCCTGCTGTAATAAATATGCAATATTAAACGGAAGAACTTCCTCTAATGTTTTTCCTTTGTAATTAGACGGTAAGTTTGCATGCTCTAGTCCTGGTTTATTGGCGAAAAGATAGCTAAACTTGGTTCCCGCTTCAACCTTCATTATATAAACCATATCATTAATATGTTGAAAAATAATATCTAGGATGATACCTTCAACCTTCTTTGTCGGACTATTCATTTGTGTAGTTAAAATTTCCTGTAACTTTTCCATTAAATCATCCTTATACTTTTTCCCATTCTCAAATAAAGTTTGCCAAATAAAAACTGTGAGACTATATATAATTAAAAAAATTATGAAGGAGATTGTTTACAAAATTCACCTATTATTTTTTCATTATAATACAAAACATCCCAAAAGGCATAGCTTGTTTGTCCGATTTAGGAGATACTTGTCGTTTTGCAAAACAAAATGAACTTGCGCATGGGTCTGTTACTTTCATTGCATCAGTTAATTAAAGAAAGATACGTAACGACACAAGGATAATTTTGATGGGAAGGAAAAAGAAGCATTCTTTGAGCGTCTGCTTTTTTCAACTAATTTATTTTCATTTTTTTGCAAAAAGGGGTATAATAGTAATATACCCCTAAATATTTGAAAGGAGTCATACTATTGAATTCTGAAAAGAGCGACAATCCTCATTATTTACATCCAACGGTTGAAAACCTCTCACAAGCAATCTTCACCGTTAATCGCCATGCAAAAACGGCACCAAATCCAAAATTTTTATACAAACTTAAGCAAGCTGCATTGCAAAAGCTAATTAAAGAAGGAAAAGCAAAGAAGGTAGGTCTTCACTTCTCAAGCAATCCTAAATTTAGTCAACAACAGTCAGATGTTCTAGTTGTATGTGGAGATTATTCATTTCATTTGCCTCCATCTAAAGAAGACTTTGCTAAGTTACCGCATTTAGGTAAATTGAATGAACATATTCGCAATCCGAGATCCTCTCTCTCCTTAAACCAGGCGAAAAAACTTTTAATCTCCTTCACGGGATTAAAAGAGATCGATAAATTCTCAACTCATCAAAAACGCCAATACGAAAAACCAGTTTTCAAAAAACTAGGAGAAAGTTATTTTTAGAATACAAATGCGGAAGCGCCTTGTTCACCCCCGACAAGCACAAGCCAATCCTCTCGGAAAGGTGAGCTCTACCTTTCAGGCTTGGCTTGTGACCTCGAGGGGGTAGGCGCTGGAGCTGAACGAAGATAAATTAAATACAAAGTTACACACTTCATAGGAAATTATATTTCCCTATAGAATTAAATAAGCTAGGAATCCATTTAAATAACGGATGCCTAGCTTTTTTATATTATAAAGCGATTTTGTCGATTAGGAGGACAAGCTCAGCAATTTCCGGTTTGCTTACTTGTGCATCTGCTCCAACCATTTGACCTTTATGGCGGAGATCATCAGTGATTAATGAAGAGAAGATGACAACTGGAACTTTAGACAATGCACTGTTACTCTTAATTCTCTTCGTCAAATGATGTCCATCCATTTGCGGCATTTCTATATCGGTTATAATAAGCTGAACCTCTTCCTCAACTTTCTTACCTGATTGAACAATATCTTCTAAGTAGTTTAATGCATCACGCCCATTTTCAAAGAACTCGATAAATTGAAACCCTGCTTCCTTTAACGTATCATGCAAAAGCTGGCGTAATAATGGTGAGTCCTCGGCAACAATAAGTCGTTTATTCGATCGCTCCCGTTTTCCAAGCTTTTGAACTTGCTGAACATTGATGCCTGTCTCAGGATTGATTTCAACAACAATTTTTTCAAAATCTAATAATAATATCATTTCGCCGTTCAGCTTAATAACACCAATAATTTGACTATCGGGCCCTTGATACATTTCTGACGGCTTTTCAATTTGATCCCAAGAAATTCGATGAATTTGTGTTACGCTATGTACATGGAAAACAATTTTTTGTTTATTAAATTCAGCAACGATAAATTTATCTGATTTTGGATTTTCCGATGGCGGAAAACCTAATGCTGTTGCCACATTAACAACTGGAAGTACCTCTCCTCGTAATTCAATGATGCCTTCCACATTTTTATGAGCATGCGGTACTTGAATTACAGAAACTGGATTAATAATTTCCTTTACTTTTATCACATTAATGCCAAATTTATTTTTTCCGATACCAAATTCAACAATTTCCAATTCATTTGTTCCACTTTCCAATAATATTCCTTTTTTATGCGCCACGAAAACTTCGCCCTTCCTATCTATGAAATGATCAATTATACCTACTACTATAACATGAATAGGACTTTATTCTTGAAATATTTTATAAGATTTAGTGAATAAAAGTTTCACAAAGCAAACCTAAAAAAAGCTGCACTAATGAAAAGTGCAACTTTTAATAATTATTTTATTTCTTGACAACGACAGTCCCTGCAATTAAATCGTGGAGTGATTGCTTTTTTTCTGTAAAAGCTGCAATGATATAACCAATTAACAAAATTCCCGATAAAAAGGACATCGCTAAATATCTTCCAAGTGCACGCCAAAAGGAAATTCGGTTGCCTTTTAAGTCTGTTACTTTTAATCCTAATAGCTTTTTACCTATTGTTGCCTGCCATTTCGATGAATGCAGTCCCGCAAAGTAAGCAACAGCTACGATGATACTAATTAACCCTGTTATTCCAACTGCTCCTAAATAGGAACCTAGAAACATAAGTGCCTGTTCATCCGAAATTTCAGCGGAATATGGGTCTGCCATCATCATTTCAAATGCACCTGTTGAACCGAAAAAGATCATAAAAATAATGGTAGATATAATTAATAATGGCACCCCAATGATAATTGAATCGATAAGGTAAGCCGCAAAGCGAATCCAGAACCCACCATATTCCTTCTGTTCATCATAATGCTGTTTTTCTAAGATTGTTTCCAAATAATTACCTCCAAAGTATGTTTGATAAAATTCTGTAAGAAAATATCAATAAATTATTACCTTTTCTATATTAAACACAATTAATATTATATTCAATAACTTGAAATATTTAACACTACTTAAATACTATTTTAGGTATTTTCACAAAAAATATAAAAAGTGAGCCAACAAGGGCTCACCTTTCTAGTCAAATTTACCATTATTTTTCGGAGCTTTTTCTTTTTTTGCTTTATCTTTGTGAATCTTGTTTGTGACAGCACTTCCCATTTCATGGGCAAATTCTGTATTTAATACAGCGGAATCGAAACCTTTTTTATTTTTTTGTTGTGGATCATTTTTTTTCGTTCTTTTTGCCATTGAAGAACCCCCTTTTAATAATAATCAACATTATTATTCATTTAGGATGATCCATTTATTCATTATCGTTCCCAATATTTATAGAGTGCCTGTGTACCGCTATCTTCTTCCCCGGCTTCAGCCAGCTGCGCATACATTTTCTTTGCTAATGCAAGACCTGGTGTCTCCATCCCCATTGCTTCTGCCTCTTGGAAAGCAATGTTCATATCTTTAATAAAATGTTTTATATAAAATCCCGGTTCAAAATTTCCATTAATCATTCTTGGTGCTAAATTTGATAATGACCAACTTCCAGCAGCTCCGGATGAAATACTCTTTAGAACTGTATCTGGATTAAGTCCAGCCTTTTCAGCATAGACAATCGCTTCGCAAACACCGATCATGTTTGATGCGATTGCAATTTGGTTACACATTTTAGTGTGCTGTCCTGAACCCGCTTCCCCTTGATACACAATATTAGTCCCGAGCAAACGGAAAATTGACTCCATTTCGTCAAAGGTTTCTTTATCTCCTCCGACCATAATAGACAGCTTTGCTTCCTTGGCCCCGATGTCCCCACCGGAAACTGGCGCATCAAGGGCAAAAATGCCTTTCTTTTTCGCCTCTTCATGAATTCTTTTTGCCAGTGTCGGAGTGGACGTTGTCATATCAATTACGTAAGTACCGGCATTCCCATTAGAAATAATCCCATTTTTCCCTATATATACTTCTTCCACATCTGAAGGGTAACCGACCATTGTAATGATGACATTACATTTTTCAGCCACTTCTTTCGGCGAGTTTGTCCATTCTGCTCCATTAGTAATTAAATCTTCCGCTTTTGACTTTGTCCTTGAATAAACAACTACAGGATAACCTGCATGAAGCAAATGCCCTGCCATGCTTTTCCCCATAACACCAGTACCAATAAAGCCAATAACAGTATTATTTCTTATTGCCATAACCAATCCCCTCTCTTAAACTATGTAAAAATATTGTATATACTTATTCTACTCTAATTATTCAAATAAAAGAATTCCTTTGGCTAGTTATGGTGAATAAGATTGATGAAATCGTTAGTTTGTTGTTGATTGAAGCGGAAGGTACGAGATCCTCAAAATGCATACCCATTTTTTCGTGTGGTGGTAATTCACGGACGACTATTCAATGTCCTGCGGGAAAAGCGAGTCAATGGGAGTCCCCGCAGGCGCGAAAGCGACGAGTAGGCTCCCGGGACCCCCTGCGCTCGCTAAGTGCATGGAGCTGAAATCAACAGGAGCGCTACACAATACATATAGAAAAGACTAGACAGTTTTGCCTAGCCATCGCCAATTTCTATGTACTTATTTTATTATCACCATTTTGATTATTATTATTTTTGATTTTAAAGCTGTGAAGAAAAATTAGTTAAAAAAGCTTTCGCTATGACTTCTTTATCATTAAAAACTTCTATTGAAACTGCTTCCTCATTAATAATCATCTCTTCAAGTTCAAAAACATGCAAATCTTTTAATAACGGGATGGGATTCATAAAAATAAAAAGGTCCTTCTCGTTATTCGCTTCTATGTACTCCCCTGAATAATTAAAATCAGCCCCATAAATAATTTCATCTGTGCCTAAAGCTGATGCTAGTTTAACATTATGTATCGATACCTTGACTTTATACAGCTCTCCTCCGTTTAAAATTTTGTCATTAATTTTAAACCGAAACTGCAGTTCATTGTTTTTCGTCAATAAAGCTTCTGCATGGCTGTTAATGATCGCTTTACTTGATCCTGCATGCAAACAGCCCGTTAGCATTAATGAGAGTACGATTAGCAGTAAAAAAAAGTGACGTTTCATCGTGATTTCCTCCTTTTTCCTACCATAACCCTAACCACTTGTTATTAAACCTCAAAAATAGAAAACCGGCTAACATTATTTAGCCGGTTAATGATTCATATTGAATTAATTAGCTTTTAAAGTCTCCTATTCTCAGTGAGCTAGCCCTTCCATTTTCAAAGTTTCTGCTAAACTTTGAATGGCTGCTGATTCATCCTCACCTTTTGCCAAAATGGAGATATCGGCATTTTGGCCAATACCTAGTGACATGACACCCATAATTGACTTTAAGTTTACTTTTTTTCCTTTAAACTCTAAATGAATATCAGATTTAAATTTACTTGCTTCCTGGACCAAAATCGTGGCTGATCGAGCATGAATGCCTGTATTCGCAGTTACTTTAAATTGCTTTTCTACCAACTGTGCGCCTCCCATTAATGTGACTATACTTTTTATTTTGGCCCTTCCGGAAAAATTCAAACTTAGTTATTTTTATGTCTTATTAATTCTCTTTCCTTTTCCCGTAATTCCTGCTTTTTTAATTGCAGCTTTTCTTTTACTAACTTCAGCTCATTATCCGTATATGGAATCAATCCATATCTGAGCTTTTCATAAATGGTATTAATTTCATTATAATCAGAAATTTCAATTCGCTTAAACCAATCAGATAATGTTTCAAATGGAAAACGGCCTAATTTACGTTTCTTAGCAAATTTTTCAAAAGTGTAAATTTCCTTTCGAATTGAATCAGCTGAAGGTTTCATTGTATCTTTTTGAAAAAATAGTCCATCTCTACTGAGAGAAAATGACTCAGTAGAAAATGCCGAGTTTCTTTCAATAGAATCCTCAGCCCGTTTCATTTTATAGCGCTTATAAATATAGATAAAAATGAAGATAGAACTAACTACCAATACGATCGCGCCTATGATTGCGGGATCGATAGCTGCTTGCCTTCCCAACCCTTCTAGAACATCAGGATCCGCAGTTTCTTCTTGAAGTACTTGATCGTTATTTAAAAATGCTACTTTCTCAGACCAATCTTGATTTTCCGCCCAATTAAAAAATGGTGAAGAAATAAAAGCAATGATCGCTACAATAACACTTAGGAATGAGAAGAATAATTTTTCATACAATTTCATCCCTAAAGCTAAGATAAACCCTATCACGCTTATTCCACTAACAATCGCTAATAATGGCAGGAAAAATTGCTTTTTATGTCTGATTTTCACATTCATATCTAGCCATCTGTGGAAAAATCCGCCGATAATGATAAAGCCCACTTGCAAAATCATAATCGCGCCAATTAATTTCATATTTTTCTCTGAAGTTAATCCTGAGAAATATATGAGAAAAATACCTGTTAAAATCGTAAATAAAATCCATTTCCCCTCATTTTGTTTATCCTGTTCATTAAAATGGGAAAGGGTCCTCCAGAAAATCAATAAAGCAATAAGTAAATTGGCAAAGGGATCGAACCCAAGCCATTTCCCTAAAAAATAAAGGATAGGTAAAATGAAAATGAGAAATAAAAGTTTTGCCTTTTCTCTAAATTTAAGGAGCAGCAGCGAAAATGAAATACTGCCAAACATCACAAAAGCAAAATAGGAAAATAGCGGGACTTCCTTTTTTTCAATAGAGTAGAGGAACAAAAGACCATATGCCCCAAATATAATTTCGATTAAAAGCAAATACATGATGTTACAAAATTGCCTTATCATTTTTCTACCACATCCTTAGCGAATGTCATAGGTAAAAGAGACGCTTTCTCTTCTTCTGCAAAATGGATTTCAAAAAGGCTCGTCCCTTTTTGTTTGATGGAATGGAGCAAGCTGTCGGAAGCGTCTGATCTAATACCCCCATGAATGAAAAAAGGCTGATTCATCAAATGCCTGTTATAAAAAGACAGCATTTTTTCATAAGGGTAAGTAAAGGAATTCGGGTCTATTAGGGCTAATACTTCAAGAACTTTTTGCAACTGCTCCTTCCCTCCCCCAGCCGGAATATAATAAAAAGGAACGGTTCCAGCAATGCGAATATTAATACATAAAGAAAAAGGAATATGATGCTTTGTTAAATAATAAGCTAGTTCTGCTGCACTACTAATTAATTGTTCCGCTTGACTTGCAAGAGAATGCCCGTTGGCGACATTTAAAGATATATTCCACCCCGTTTCAGAAACATGGTCAAACAGTTTCGTTTGAAGAGTTTGTGCTCTCGCACTGGCTTTCCAATTAATGCGATTAAAGCTGTCAGAATATACATAATCCCTCGTTCCTGCAGGAGAAAAAAAATCTTCATTTAAGGAATGGTTCACATTTGATTCTCCCAATCGTTCAGAAAGAAACAAGCTCTTATTCATTACTGTGATTGCCACTGGGTAGACAAGAGCCTCCTGCAGAAATAGATACTTATATTCAAGCACCGTTTCACCTAAACCGAAGAAGTGCGGAATGGACATTTCAATGGAACGAATTTTTGCTGTTCCCCTTTTTATTGTTTTAAAAGGTATTTTTACAATGAGTTTCTGCTGATAACTTACTGAAAATGGGAGGTTTACTTCATACTTTGCCAGGCGTTGTTCACCATAGCCATCTAAAGGGGCTACTTGATCATCAAAAAAGACTTTTAGAGTGCCCTTCATTATCGGTAATCCTTTATTTTCAAAAGTTAAAACCCATTCCCCATTTTCATTTGGAAAAAATTTATTTCTTATTTTTTTATTTTCAATAGATAGCTTTTTTCCAACATGCTTTAAATAAAATGAATTGAGGAAAATAAAAAGTAATAGAAACACTGCTGTAAAAAATATAAGGAAAGACTTAAAATAAAAACTGGCAAAAAATAAAAATAATGCAAGTACCCCCGTTATTCCTAAAGACGTGTCTTCAATAGAATATTTTTTCCATTCCATTGATTAAACCTCTGCTTCGACTGGTACAGGTATGGATTCAATCACGTCTTGTAAAACATTTTCAGCTGTTTTCGTAAGGGATGCTTCAGCAGTTAAAAATATTCTATGGCCTATTACGTAAGGAATCATTTCTTTAATATCATTTGGAACAACAAATGATCGCCTATTTTGAAAGGCTTTTCCTTGTGCAGCTCTCATTAATGCAAGTGTTCCTCTCGGGCTTACCCCAAGGTCGATTGCAGGATGCTCCCTTGTTTTTCTAATAATTTGAATTAAATACATTTCCATTTCATCCGTGAACATGACAGCCTTCACTGAATTTCGCAAATTCTCAATGACAGATGTAGACAATTTTGCTTCAATTTCACTGCCTTCCTTCAGCCCTCTTGCAGTTCGCATCATCTCTTTTTCTTCCTGAAGGTTTGGATAATCCATAGATAGTTTCATGAAAAAGCGGTCCATTTGGGCTATTGGCAAAGGAAATGTTCCTTGCTGAGAATCTACTGGGTTCTGTGTAGCGATCACCATAAATGGATCGGGAACAGGAATCGTATGACCATCAATTGTCACTTGCCGTTCCTCCATGACCTCAAGCAGGCTTGATTGTGTGCGAGGGGTTGCCCGATTAATTTCATCAGCCAAAACGATGTTTGCAATAATTGGACCCGGTCTAGACTCGAACTCTTGTTTTTTCGGATTGAAAAACTGGATCCCTGTCACATCACTTGGCAGTACATCTGGAGTAAATTGAATACGTGAGAATGAACCATTAATTGATTTGGCAAATGTTTTGGCAAGCATCGTCTTTCCTGTTCCAGGAACACTTTCCATTAATATATGACCATTAAATAATAATGCGATGGTGAGAAGCTCTACTTCTTTATCCTTTCCTATCATTACTTTGCTAATTTCTGATTGAAGCAGCTCTAATTCTTTCATACGTCCTCCTGTTATACGAAGTTTAATAGATTTACCATTATCATTAATATATAGCAATTTCTACTATTTTTAAAATGATAATAGAAAAATTGGCAGACTAATCATTTAATTAGATAGCAACATTGTTAGTAACGCAGAAAAAGATCGGCTCCACAGCCTAATTTGGCGGGAGTCGACCCTTTTAAGTTGCAAATTGAGCTAATTCAGACGTTAGTTGGTGCTTTTTAAATTTTTCCATATATTGCAAACGAAGAGCAGTACCCCTAAACATGTGAGTGTAGCACCTGTAGCTGTAAAAGGAACAAGTGCATCATTTTGGGTAGTTATCATAATTGCTAATGAAATCATCATGATAGGCAAGCCAAGATTATGCAGCCAAAAATGCCATTTTCCTAGTTTCGATGCCGCGAGATTCGGAAAGAGATGATAGAGTATTCCAGCCAATGTTAGAGCTGTCCATCCAAGTAAATTGATATGAACATGTACAGGTGTAAACACATATGAATGAGAAATAGACATATAATATCCAATTAATACACCAATGGCAAAATAAAGGGCTGAAATTTTAATTAGCTTAATTCCCATCTTCCTCACCCCCATTCTTGCAATATCATAGTAATGATAAAGAATATGAGCATAAACCCGACTTTAGACTGTAGGACTAAGTGTTTATAAAAATAAAAAAAGACGCTTGTAAAAATACTCAAGCATCATTATTACACAGCTAGTTTAACTTCTAGCTGTTTCTAAATATTGATAAAGAACGGAACCACCCCGCTTTGCAATGCCGCGAAAATGCTTAAAGTCCTCTCTTTTGACGATAACATTACGCACATTTAAAAATTCGTCTTTTGTTACAATGTATTCGCTTAATTCGCCGCTTTTTAATTTTTCCAGCATTTCTTGGATATGTTCATCTTGCATTATTCAACATCCTTATCAAATTTTTCTATCCTAATCATATATGAACAAAGACCAACTTGCCATTCCATAAAATGAAACCACAAACATTGGAAGGGGAGGTATAAACAGGAAATTCATCGAAATTATAACATATTACTTTACGAAAAATAAAAAGTAGTGCAAACTGTTATTAATCTTTTAACTTTATTCAGCAGAAGTCCCCAACTTCTATAAGTGGTGGGATGAATGCAAAAATTGTACCCAATTTAGCGGGGGTTAAACCTCTCCTGAATAAAGTTAAAGCCTCCGGCGGATGCCACGATTTTTTAAAGGAAATCTTTCAAGCAAGCTCGAAAAAAAACGGGCACAAATACGCCAAGGCGCATTTGATTTCAAATCTTGCAAAAAAGGGGCGAGGCTTTTGAAAAAAGCAGAAGTGGGAAATATTGTTGAATTCCGTGACGGATTGCAAGGAATCGTCGAAAAGGTAAATGAAAACTCAGTGATCGTAGACTTATCCTATATGGGCAACTATCGGGACCTTGATTTAGAACAAAGAACCGTAGTGAATCATAAAAACTATAAAATTGTAAAAGAATCTGTTTTGTAAAATTGATTACTAACTAGAATAAAGATTAATAAATAAAAAGCAGCTTTCACTGCTTTTTATTTATTTCATACAGATTATTACTCCTTGTCCTGAGCTAGCTCTTTTAAGGATTTTACTTTCCCATGCGGATTTTGATCCTGCTTTCGAACTGCCCAAGCCCGCTCTTTTTCTCTTTTGGCTTTCGTCATTCCTTTCACCCCTTTCGTACTGTCTGTCTAGCTCCATCGCCTACCCCCGAAGTACAGAACGTACTAGTGTCGACAATGCGATAGGACAAGGAAGTCTTAGACAGCGTAATCATCGCACGACCCAAAGTGTAGCATTTGGGAAGACGTCGTGTTTTTGTCGACCTCGAGGTCACAAGCCACTCTTCCCAAAAATTCGTGAAGATTGACTTGTGCTTGACGGGGGTAAACGAGCACTTCCGCTTTCATTTTTAGGATAATCAATTTTGCCTATTTTATTTTCAAATTTGGAAATGAAATCTTTTCATTCCATTTAGACACTGCTTTTTGCTAAAATAGAATTGTTTGCAGAAAGGAGTTTGTAAGTTTGAAGAAATTATTAACTGATTTTCGCCTGATCTTTGGGCTAGTTTTTGCTCATATTTTAATGAATTTTACTTTTCAGGATAAAGCTGTTTTTTGGTACATCTTCTCAGCTTCTCTTTTATTTCTAATTAGCTATTCTATTTTAAATGAAGAGCTAAATGATGAAGCTTCCTTTGGTTCATACCTTTTATATGGAGTGGGCTCTGGGCTAGTCCTTTATGCCATTTTTTGGACTGGTTATCATTTAATCGATTTATTAAATCTACCATGGATGAAACACATTACGAAGCTATATGGACGTTATTCGCCATCCATGTTGTGGCATTACATCGTTCTAATGTTAATCATTATTCCAGGTGAAGAAATTTTTTGGCGAGGGTTCGTACAAAAAAGAATATTAAAGTATACGAATATGCCAACAGGTATTATTGTTTCCGCGATACTATATGCATCAGTCCATTTATACTCGCCCCATTGGATTCTTGCCTTTGCCGCATTAATCGATGGTCTTTTTTGGGGATGGCTTTATACGTGGAAAAGAAGCATGCCATTATTAATTGTTTCCCATTTAATTTTTGATTTATTATTATTTATCATTCTGCCTTTTAAGTAGATTTTGTTAAAGCACAATGCTGAGTTTTACACTCGTTGATTAGAACGGAAGGCATGTGACTCCTCCAAAATGCATACGCATTTTGTCATGTGGTGTTAATCCAAGGATGTTTATTCATTGTCCTGGAAAAGCGTGTCCAAGGGAGACCCCCCAAGAGCGTTAGCGACGAGGAGGCTCCTCGACTGCCTGCGATCGCTAAGTGCCTGGAGTGAAAATCAACAACTTTAACACAGATTTAATATAAAATGGGCTTATTCTCTTATTTTCCGTTAAATAATTGTACGTTTAATTGAGAAATGGTATTGTAGGAATAACTTGTAACTACAAGTAGAAATTTACGTCTAATTCAATGAACATTCAAAAGCTCACTACAGGGGGAAAGCAGGATGAAATTTTCATCAAAATGGGTAGTCCTATTCGGATTGCTTGGACTTATTTTATCGGGCTGCGGCACAAGCGACAATGTCCAGAGCAATGGAGATGGATCGAACCAAACACAAAATGAAGATAATAAGCAGGATCAAGATAAACAAACTTCCGATGAAACTGGTGAAGTTAAGGATGACGAACAAGTTAAGGATGACGAACAAGAGCAGGAAAAAGATGGAGTTGTCCGTATCCCTGAACAAAACCTGCAGTATCATGTAAATGGAGAATCAAAAGAAGAAACGGCTTTTCTTAAAACTAGCGACAATCAGCCTTTTTCACTGTATGTCCTTCCAGAATTTGAGTTAACTGCTGAAGAACCAAATAAGGATATTCTATATTTAACTGATAACGATCATATCTTTATGAGAATTGAACTGCTTACAGCAGATGCAGATTGGGCTATGGTAGAGGAAAATACAAAGGCACAGCTACAAGCGGTAGATAATGAAATTCAAGAAATCGATGTCCCAACTGATGACTTTTTTAAAGACTCCGTTGCAATGGAAGCAACGAATGGAGATGACGTTGTAACGACCTATTTAATTAAAAATCCAGATCAGCCACTTAAATTATCAATCTTTACAAAAAAGGATTTCGATTATAAGGATGCTTTCCTACAAATGGGCAAATCCATATTAAAAACAGAATAAATCAGAAAAGCGCAAGCGCCTTGTTCACCCCAGACAAGCACAAGCCAATCCTTTCGGAAAGGTGTTCTTTACCTTTCTGGGAGGATTGGCTTGTGACCTCGAGGGGGTAGGCGCTGGCGCTAGACAGTTTACAAAAGACCCGAATAATCGGGTCTTTTTTCGTTATTCAATTTACCCCTTTAAATGGCTTCATCCACAATAATACGATAAAAATTACACTTATATAACCAAAGAGCGGATATAAATAAGCTAATAATGTTCCATAGTTAATTAAACTAATAAAGAAACAAATAATAAAAATAAAACAAACGGTTATCGTAGTTGGTATGGGAATGTACTTTCTTACTTGACGTTCAATCCCATATACATTCCCGATGACAGAAGTAAAAATTTCTCCATAAATGATGAAAACATATATCCAAAATAAAGAGGAAGCTGAAGTTTTCATAATGACAGCCATTGGAATGGCATATGTTTCAAGCTGTGGAAGCATAACTAAAGTAAGATGGCTTGATATGAGAATAAGCGTTAATGCTACACCGCCTAGTATTCCGCCCCACTTGATTGTCTGATCATGTTTTATTTCTGACGCTATAGGAACTAAAACAGCCTGTGCCAAGCTTAAATTCAGTGCCGCATATGAGAAAGGCGCTGCTACTGATTTCCATCCATCTTCTGCAAAAGGGATATATAATATTTGCTCCGTAAAATTTGGAAGCTTCATGGAAATAAACAAAAGCAGGAAGCTAAAAGCAATCATCATCGGAACGACAAATGTATTTACAGCAAATAACCCTTTCGTCCCTAAAATCATAACTACAATCGAAAGTGCAATAGTCACGAAGATTCCAGTATATTTTGATAGACCGATCTGTTCTTCAAAAACAGCTCCCGCTCCGGAAAGCATCACAGCACAAACCCCTAATAACATAACAAGCATAATTATATTAATTAAAGATCCTATAAACCTGCCAAATAAATATTCATTTAATTCTTGATAAGATGTCGCCTGTATGCGCGCAGCAATTCGCATTAATTTTGAGCCAAGAAAAATAAATATATATCCACTCATTAATATCGATAGTAATCCGATAAAACCGAAACGGGAAAAAAATTCAACAATTTCTTTTCCTGTTGCAAAGCCTGCTCCGACAACAGTCCCTACATAAACGGCTGCAATTTGAAAAGCCGCACTCCAGTTTGTCTTCACGAGATCTCCTCCTTCCCTTCAATATATGAAGGAAAGGACAAACAAAGACGAGCATTATCATTTAATAAACGAATCTTATTTACCAAAAATTCACTAGAAAAAAATATAGCAGAAAACTTGAAAGTCAAAAAAGGTCAAAGTATAATAAAGTTATAAAGGTCAAATATAGTCAAAGTCAAATTGATTAATAGGAGGTATTCCATATGCTTTGTCAAAAATGTCATGAAAAAGAAGCAATTATTCAATTTAAAGTAAGTGTCAACGGAAATGAAAGAATCCTTATCTTGTGCCAAAGCTGCTATCAAGAAGAAAAAGCAAAAATCGGGTCCTCCTTTGGACCATCTTTTAGCAGCATTTCTGGTTTTCATCAGCTTCCATTTGATGAGCTAATTAAAAATGCGAACGCATCAAAAAATCCTTTTACGAAACAACCTATTCCTAATAAGGACAATAAAAATAATGGCCGTGGCGGATTTATTGATCAATTCGGCCGAAACTTAACCCAATTTACGAAAGCGGGACTTATTGATCCTGTCATTGGCAGAGATGAAGAAGTAAATCGCGTAATTGAAATATTAAATAGAAGAAATAAAAATAATCCTGTATTAATCGGTGAGCCTGGTGTTGGAAAAACAGCGATTGCAGAAGGCTTAGCTACGCTTATTTCTGAAGGCAAAGTTCCCAAAAAACTCCTGAATAAGGAAGTTTACTTGCTAGATGTCGCTTCACTTGTAGCAAATACAGGAATTAGAGGTCAATTTGAAGAGAGAATGAAACAAATTATTACTGAATTACAAGAAAGAAAAAATATCATTCTTTTTATTGATGAAATTCATTTACTCGTTGGTGCCGGTTCAGCAGAAGGTTCTATGGATGCTGGGAATATTCTGAAGCCTGCGCTTGCAAGAGGTGAATTGCAATTAGTCGGTGCAACTACTATAAAAGAATACCGCAAGATTGAAAAAGATCCGGCTCTAGAACGCCGCTTCCAGCCTGTTCATGTACAGGAGCCATCTGCTGATGAAGCACTTGAAATTCTTAAAGGCCTTAAAGCTAAATATGA
Organism: Cytobacillus depressus; assembly: GCF_008923245.1. Lineage (GTDB taxonomy): Bacteria > Bacillota > Bacilli > Bacillales > Cytobacillaceae > Cytobacillus > Cytobacillus depressus. Next base: position 303,334 of record NZ_WBOS01000002.1, on the reverse strand, counting down.
AGATTATCATGAAGTAACTTTCACTGAGGAAGCATTGCAAGCATGTGTGAAATTATCAAGCCGTTATATTCAAGATCGCTTCCTCCCAGATAAGGCCATCGATTTAATGGACGAAGCTGGATCAAAAATTAATTTACAGTCTGATTACACAACATCCGAAGAAATTAAACAACGCTTAGAAGCAATCAATAAACAAAAGGATAAAGCATTACAAAGCGAAAATTATGAAGAAGCTGCCAAACTGCGAGACGAAGAATTAAAATTAGAAAATGCATTAAATACTAATAATCATTCTAGCCGGCCATTAATAGAAACCCATCACATTCAAGAAATTATTGAAAAGAAAACGGGTATCCCAGTGGGCAAATTAATGGAAGATGAACAGAAAAAAATGAAGCTGCTTGAAGCGAATTTATCTAAAAAAGTCATTGGTCAAGATGAAGCCGTACAAAAAGTCGCAAAAGCAATTCGCCGAAGCCGCGCTGGGCTAAAAGCAAAAAATCGTCCAATTGGTTCCTTCCTTTTTGTTGGTCCAACAGGGGTCGGAAAGACAGAATTAACGAAGACGCTTGCTGAAGAATTATTCGGGTCTGAGGAGTCTATGATCAGACTGGACATGAGCGAATATATGGAGAAGCATAGTGTGTCAAAAATTATTGGTTCTCCACCAGGATATATTGGTCATGAAGAGGCTGGTCAATTAACAGAAAAAGTCCGTCGCAATCCTTACAGCATTATTTTGCTCGATGAAATTGAAAAGGCACATCCTGATGTTCAGCATATGTTCCTGCAAATTCTTGAAGATGGACGTTTAACAGACAGCCAAGGCCGAACAGTCAGCTTTAAAGATTCTGTTATTATCATGACAAGTAATGCGGGTGTTGGACATAAGGAAATCCACGTTGGGTTTGGCACAAATGAGGCTATGAAAGAAGTGAGTATTTTAGATACAATTGGTCATTTCTTTAAACCAGAATTCCTCAACCGCTTTGATAATATTATTGAGTTTAAATCACTTAAAAAAGAGCATTTATTAAACATCGTTGACATTATGCTGAACGATTTAATGAATACTTTAAGCGAACAAAATATCAAATTGACTGTTTCGGATGAAGTAAAAGGAAAGTTAGCCGAGCTTGGCTACAATCCTGCATTTGGAGCTCGTCCGTTAAGAAGAGTTATTCAAGATCAGCTTGAAGATCGCCTAGCAGACTTTATTATCGATCAACTTGGTGAGCAGAACTTACAAGCCCTTCTAGATAATAATGAAATCATGATAAAAACTGCTAAATAATATTATTTAAAAGGGTCGGACGAAACCGACCCTTTTGTTTACGTTCAGCCCCACTAGGAAAGCTTCGGCAGCATAATCATCGCACGAGTGAAAGCGTTAGCTTTTAGGAGGAGCGCCTACCCCCGACGTACAGGATGTACTAGTGTCGACAATGCGACAGGACGTCGCGTTTATGTCGACCTCGAGGTCACAAGCCAATCCTGAAAGGTAGAGCTCACCTTTCCGAGAGGCTCGTCTTGTGCTTGTCGGGGGTGATCAAGGCGCTTCCACATTTGTATTTATAAGCTTTTATCGTCTACTGAATTTAACCAGCTTTCAATCTCTCCTACGACAGACTCGACACATCCATCTTCAAATGGAGAAATTAACTTTGCTTCTTTAACTAAACCTGTAAATGCTTGGCTGCCGCCTAAGCTGCATAGATGTACATAATCCTTCCAGGCTGCTTCATGACCTTCTCTAGAACGCTTCCAAAATTGGAATGCACAAATTTGTGCCAACGTATAATCAATATAATAGAATGGAGAATTATAAATATGAGCTTGACGCTGCCAGAAGCCACCATTTTCTAAGTATTCATTGCCATCATAGTTCTTATGTGGCATATATTTCTTCTCAATTTCTCTCCAAGCCTGCTTTCTCTCTTTAGGTGTTGCTGTATAGTTTTCATACACCCAATGCTGGAATTCGTCAACAGAAACGCCATATGGGAGAAACAGGAGCGCATCGCTGAGATGAGCAAATTTGTATTTATCCGTATCTTCTTCAAAGAATTTATCCATCCACGGCCATGTAAAGAATTCCATACTCATTGAATGAATTTCACATGCTTCATACGTCGGCCAGTAATATTCAGGGATTTCATATTTTCGGCTTGAATATACTTGGAAAGCATGCCCTGCTTCATGTGTGAGCACATCAATATCTCCTGAAGTACCATTGAAATTAGAAAAAATAAATGGCGACTTATAGTTTTCAATATACGTACAATAACCGCCGCCAGCTTTCCCCTTTTTCGCCACTAAATCCATTAAGTTCTTCTCTCTCATATAAGAGAAAAATTCTCCCGTTTCTTTTGACAGCTCATTATACATTGTCTGTCCATTTTCAATAATCCATTCTGGACTTCCTTTTGGCGTCGCATTGCCTGTTTTAAAATTAAAGCCTTCATCATAATACTTCAGTTGATCAACGCCGATTCTTTCTCTTTGGCGCTCTTTTAATTTCGTTGCGATTGGGACGATAAATTCCTTCACTTGATCACGGAATTTAGCGACCATGTCGGCATTGTAGTCTGTTCTTTGCATACGCAAATAAGCAAGCTCAACAAAGTTTTTATAGCCGAGCTTATGAGCAATCTCTGTTCGCACCTTTACTAACTCATCATAGATGCGGTCAAGCTCATCCTCATTTTCCGCTAAAAAGCCAAAACGAGCCTCGCTAGCTTGTTTGCGCACATCTCGATTTATTGACTGTGTAAATGGTTCCATTTGTGCTAAAGTTCGCTCTTCGCCTTCAAAATGAATCTTGGCAGAGGCAATCAATTTCGTATATTCAGATGAAAGTTTGTTTTCCTTTTGCAGTTGAGGAACAATTTCCGGAGAAAATACTTTTAATTGTGCCTCAGCCAATGCAAAAAGCTGCTTTCCCCATTTCTCTTCTAATTCTTGGCGAAAATCGGATTTAATGAGTGATTCATAATACTTTGTCACAAACCCTTCTACTTCTGGCTGAATCTCATCCATATAATCTTGCTCTGCTTTATAAAACTCATCATTTGTATCAACAGAATGGCGAATATAGCAAAGGTTAAACATTGTACCAATATCATTTCGAATATCGTTAATTTCCTTCATTGCTGAATTTTGCTCATCAGCTGACTTGGCTTCATTAAATTTGTTTAACGCATCTTCAAACTTTTTACTTATTTCATCTAAATTTGGACGTGTGTATGTATAATTTTCAAAACTCATATAATTGCCCCCTTGATTTGAATACAACCCTTATTCTAATTCGCCAAATGTTTATTAATTCCTTTTAAACCAAAATAAAAACGATCCGATTGGACCGTTTTTATTTGCCAATTGATAAGCCGAGCTTTTTTAATAAATGAATAGCGATATCTTTTTCTTCTGGGGAAAGTTCAGACATTAACGAATCGATATGCTTCTCATGACTTGGAAAAATATCTTCAATAAATGCTTTTCCCTTTTCTGTAATTTGTCCATATGTGACTCGTCTGTCTTTCGGACATGCCGCTCTTCGTAAATATCCTTTTTGCTCAAGTTTATCAACTACATATGTTATACTTCCACTAGCTAGTAGAATCTTCCCGCCAATTTGCTGTAATGGCTGATCACCCTTATGATATAGCAGCTCCATTACTGCGAATTCAGTCGGATTTAGCCCATACGTCTGAATTAGTTTATTTACATCTTCATTTATGGCACGAAACGCTCTTGAAAGTACAATAAATAATTTCAATGATTGTTTTGTTTGTTCAGAACTCACTTTATTCAATCCTTTATAATTATCTTGAAATCTAAATAAATTATAAAAGAACAATTGTACTATGTCAATTTGTGATTTACTTGCTCATTTTTATTAAAGATAAACGAATTTCTATTTAAATGGTATACTAATTAATGTTCAATTATTACATATTGGAGTCCTAATTAATGAAGAATCATATCAAAAATTACATACTGTATATGGTTGTTGTTATTTGTCCAATTCTCATTGGCGTCCTCTACCATTTAAATGATGCTATTAATCGTGATTATCAAGATCGCAAGGAAGAAGCCATTTGGACAGGGTCTGTTCACCAAAGAAGCTTTGATCAATTCATTGCGGAGACAGTTACATCCCTTGATACACTCTCTTTAATTATCGAATCCGCAATAGATTCACCACAAAGCTTCGAGTTGCTGTTGAAAAACATGCAAAGCAAAGAACCGCGGTACGGTGGAATATATTTACTCAATGCTGCTGGAACTATTATTACAGGTTCTAACCTATTATTGAAAGATGCAAACTTATCGAATCAAGACTATGTGAATGACATTATGCGAACAAAGGATATTATTATCTCTGACAATTATGAAATATTAAAGAATGGCCAAAAAGTAATTGGCATTGGAAAACCGGTTTTGAATGAAAATGGGGAATTACAATATATTATTGTCGCCCATTTAAGAATGGATTATATGCAAAATATTATGAGGCTTTTAACGCCTGACACAAAACTATCTGTTATTAATTCAGTTGATACACCAATAATGGATATTAATATGAATAAATCACCTGAATTTTCAAACAAAAATTTTATGACTCTGCCGATTGACCGGCTTCCATGGAGTATAAAAGTAGAAATTCCGCCAAAAGATTACAGAGCCATTTTCCAAAGTGTCTCAAAAGCTTTGCTTCTTTATATTTTCATATTTCATATTTTGTTTCTCTTTATTAAGTATGTCATGCTTAAAAGGCAGACAGCAAGAGAGAAAAAGGAAAATGAATTGCAAAAACTAGAGCTGGTTGGTACTTTAGCAGCAAGTACCGCCCATGAAATCAGAAATCCGTTAACTGGAATTAAAGGCCTTATCCAGCTTTTAAGTGAAAAATATACAAAAACCGAGGACAAATATTACTTTTCAGTCATTAATGATGAAATAAACCGTATTAATGAAATTGTGAGCGAATTTCTAATACTTGGCAAACCGACAGCACAGAAAACGGAGATTATTGATATTGGAGTTATTTTAAAGGAGCTTGAGCCGCTGATTTTATCAGAGGCAAATTTAAATAATGTTAACTATAAATTAACTCTCCCGAAAATCCCTATTTTAGTTGACTGTACGAAGGACCAAATAAAGCAGGTGCTTTTAAACATATCAAAGAATGCATTAGAATCTATGCAAAATGGCGGAGATTTGATCATCAATCTATTCAATGATCAAAATAAGTGTCATATTCAAATAACGGACACTGGAACAGGAATTTCGGAAGAAAATCTCGAGAAAATTTTCCAGCCTTTCTATACATCTAAAGATTCTGGTACTGGACTTGGATTGGTTGTATGCAGACGAATCCTTCATTCATTTGGTGGGGAAATAAAAATTTCGAGTAAAGTAAATAGCGGAACAACGGTAGATATTTTTTTACCATCTCAAACTAATTCATAAGTTTTTTTAAAAAGATGGAGCAGACGATAACGGCTGCTCAATTTTTATATAATGTATTTCGGAAACCTTAATAATGATGTATTATATTTAATTAGGAATATTTAAATTTTTTCAAAAGGAGTCCTTAGCATGAGTAATGTGGCGGCAACAGCCAAAAGTTTGCAAAATAGTACTGGAACATCTTATAAAATACTAATCATCATAGGCCTCTGTCATTTATTAAATGATTCCCTTCAGGCCATAATTCCGGCTATGTTTCCAATTTTGAAAAAGTCAATGGGGCTAACCTACACACAGCTTGGCATCATTGGCTTCACTTTAAATATGGTCTCCTCTGTTTTACAGCCTGCTGTTGGTATGGCAACAGATAAGAAGCCAATGCCTTATGCTTTGCCTTTTGGACTGACATCGAGCATGCTTGGCGTATTCGGACTAGCTTTTGCGCAAAGTTTCGAGTTGATCGTTATTTCTGTTATTTTTATTGGACTTGGCTCAGCTGTTTTTCATCCGGAAGGCTCAAGGGTTGCTTACATGGCAGCAGGCACGAGACGCGGTCTCGCTCAATCCATTTATCAAGTAGGAGGCAATAGTGGGCAGGCAATGGCGCCTCTTATTACCGCACTCGTTCTTGTCCCTCTAGGCCAACGTGGGGCTGCATGGTTTACCATAGTTGCTGCCCTTGCTGTTGGGCTGCTCACTTATATTGCCTTTTGGTATGCAGCAAAACTACGAATGAACAAAAGCTTAATTAAGAAAAAAAGCAAAATATCCAATGTGAATCAAAAAGGTTTATCAAAATCGGTCAAGATAGCACTCTTACTTGTTCTGTTTTTAATTTTTGCCCGTTCCTGGTATGTTTCTGGTATGACAAATTATTATACCTTATATACAATTGAAAATTATTCTTTTAGCATCAGTCAAGCACAAGTTTTCTTGTTCGTCTTTTTAGTTTCTGGGGCAGTTGGGACTTTCTTCGGTGGTCCACTGGCTGATCGATTCGGCAAAAAGACCGTTATCTTTTTATCAATGATTATCTCTGCTCCATTAACGATATTAGTTCCATTCGCTCCTCCAGCTGCAGCAATATGCTTGCTTGCTTTATCCGGCTTTATTCTTATGTCAAGCTTCTCGGTTACAGTCGTATACGCGCAGGAGCTAGTACCTGGTAAAATTGGTACGATGGCAGGGTTAACAGTCGGTCTCGCCTTTGGAATGGGAGCTGTTGGATCGATGGCAATTGGTTACTTAGCCGATTTAATCGGAATTACACACACAATGATTCTCACCGGATTTTTACCATTGCTCGGAATTATTACATTGCTTCTTCCATCTGATCAAAAAATTAATGAATGGAACGCTTAAATTGGAGGACATAAAGTCCTCCTATTTTTTATGAACAAATATTTGAATTTTTGAGTAAATTTTCTGATTAAGCGCAATTTTGCTTTTTCATTCCATATAATGAGTATAAGATCGAATGTAGAAAACTTATAAGAGTGGAGTGAAGAAGTGTGTATGGATCGAATTATAAAGATTTTTTCCAGAAAGCATTAATCCCGATTGGGCAAAATGATTTAAATTGCTTAAAGAATATGGAGATTTGCGATTTTTGCAAGCACTCCCATTGGCTTATTGCGTTAGAAGGAAATTTAAAAAGTCCAGACGTGGAGTATTATATTTGGAAAGTGACTATTTATCCATCTGATTCCAACGGCAGCTTTTCATGGAACACCCCCTACTATTCCTCTCCAATATATGACTCAATTCATAAGGCCTATGATCAAGCAAAAACTCTAGAAAAATGCAGTAAAAACGACAAGCTGCATTCCATACAAATACAAGAAAGCGCAGGTTAATTTCTCCGAACCCCATTCATCTAGCAATTCCCTTTTTACTTATATTTGTGAAAATACATACATATTCTGTTCCTTAATTATCCGCCAAAAATGATTTTAATAATAGAATATGTTAGCCATTTTCATGGCTAACATAGGAGAAGTACTTCTGAGGTCATTTATGCTAAGTATGCTTCACGGACTTCTTCATTATTAAGCAATTCATTGCCTTTTCCTTGCAGTTTAATTTCTCCTGTTTGAATAACATAACCTCGATGGGCAATTTGCAGAGCCTGAAAGGCATTTTGTTCTACAAGTAAGATAGTTATACCTTCTTGATTTAACTCTTTTATGATTTCAAAAATTTGCTCTACAATGATTGGAGCAAGACCCATAGAAGGCTCATCTAACATTAATAAATTCGGTTCCATCATGAGAGCTCGTCCGATCGCAAGCATTTGCTGTTCTCCGCCACTCATCGTACCGCCCTTTTGTTCCAAACGATCTTTCAACTTAGGAAAGTATCGGAAAACCTTTTCCATTCTTTGATCAATTACACTTTTATTTTTTACAGAGAAAGCTCCCATTAATAGGTTTTCCTTGACCGATAGCTTCGGAAAAATTCTCCTGCCTTCTGGAACATGAGCAATCCCTAAAAGTGTCGTTTCATGTGCTGGCTTATTTGAAACTTCTGTTTCATTGTAAACAATGGATCCATTCTGAATTTTTACAAGTCCACTTACAGATTTTAATGTTGTGGATTTTCCAGCTCCATTGCTGCCTATAAGGGTGACAATTTCTCCTTTATCTACTAAAACATCAATCCCCTTTAGGGCCTGTATCCCACCATAATAAGTTTCAACATTTCTTAATTGCAGCATCGACTTCCCCCTATCCTGCCTGCACGGCCCCAGTCCCTAAGTATGCTTCAATCACCTTTGGATTGTTTCGAATGTCTTCTGGCCTCCCTTCTGCAATTTTTTCTCCATGATCTAATACAACGAGATGTTCTGAGATTTCCATGACTAATTTCATATCATGTTCTATTAGAATAATCGTTAAATTAAACTCTTCTCTCATTCTAGTAATAAGCTGAGTCAGATTGTTTGTTTCCTTTGGATTCATACCTGCTGCAGGCTCATCTAATAATAAGACCTTTGGATCTGCAGCAAGAGCCCTTGCGATTTCTAATCTTCTTTGCGCACCATAGCTAAGATTACATGCTTTCTCATTTAAAAGAGGAGCAAGTCCAACATAGTCCAATAATTGATACGCTTTTATTTCAGATGCTCTTTCTTCTTTGCGAATGGCCGGGAGATTAAATAAAATCCCCATAAGACCTGCTTTTAAATGTGTATGCATGCCTACAAGAACATTTTCGAGAACTGACATTTCATTAAACAACCGGATATTTTGAAAGGTTCGTGATATCCCTTTTCTTGATACCTCATGAGGCTTTAATCCATTTATCTTTTGATTTTGAAGCAAAATACTGCCAGATGTTGGCTGATATACACCTGTTATCATATTGAAAAATGTTGTTTTTCCTGCCCCGTTCGGTCCTATTACTGCTGTAATTGAGTTTTTTTCAACTGTCATCGATACATCTTGATTGGCTGTGAGTCCGCCAAACTTCTTTGTTAAATTTTGTACCTCTAAAATAGACATGCACCTACACCTCCTTAACATTAAGCTTCTCATTTTGTGATTGTTCAGTTGCAATACCTAAAACTGTTTGACCGCTTCCTTCTTGTAAAACCTTCTCATCATAGATACGATTTTTCGCTGGCAAAAGTCCCTGTGGTCTATATAAAGCAAACAAGATTAATAGCAGACCGAATATTAATCTTTGCATTTTAGCCGGTGAAAGTGCGTCTGGGATTGAAATAGCCCCGGACATACTTAGCTGATTTAACCAATTTGTTATTTCAGTTAATACTTGAAGATTCAGAATCGTCATCACAGCTGCACCTAGAATAACACCTGGGACACTGCCCATCCCGCCTAAGAGCACCATAACTAGAATTGTGATGGATTCAAGGAGAGTGAAGCTTGTAGGATCGACAAAGGCTTGTTTTGCAGCAAAGACAACACCCATCATCCCTGAGAAGGATGCACCGATGGCAAAGGCCATTAGTTTTGTTCGAACTAAAGGAACACCCATCGCTTGGGCAGCAATTTCATTTTCTCTAACCGCTTTCCATGAACGGCCTATTTTTGAATGCTCGAAACGTCGGACAGTAAAAATTGTAAATAGCAGGATGACGAGTACAATGTAATAAAATTGACTTGGAAAAAGAAAATCTATTCCAAACAAACGAGGCGGAGTGACTGAAGGAATTCCCATTGCACCATTTGTTATATTAATTGGGCGGTCAAGGTTATTAAAAATAATTCTAATAATCTCACCAAACCCTAATGTAACGATTGCTAAATAATCCCCTTTTACTCGAAGGACCGGAATTCCAAGTAATATTCCAAACAATGCAGCAACTAAACAGCCAAAAATAATAAATATCCAAAAGCTTTCTCCCGAAAGAGGGAACGTACCAAAAGGCATAAAATTCGAAGCTTGTGCTGTAGCAAAAATCCCATATGTGTATGCTCCAACAGCAAAGAAGGCGACAAATCCCAAATCAAGAAGACCAGCCATTCCAACGACAATATTTAATCCAAGAGCCATCGCAATATAGATTCCAACGAGTGTAGCAACTTCCATATAGGATTGATACGCATCTCCTTGACTTGCTGTAAATGGAAGTAAAAACGCAAGAACAATTCCCGCAATCAACCACTTCGTAAGATTTTTGAAGTTTGTAAAATATAGCAATAACAATGAAGATAATAATAGCAGGAATGCAGTAACTGACCTTTGTGCCATAAATAAACTTAGAGATGAAACACAGATGTAAATTAAAAGAAAGATCCCATGTGCCATTTTGTTTTGTTTATATTTATTCCATAGAGTTTTCATTCTTCTCACCTACACTTTCTCAAGCTGAGGTTTGCCAAGTAGACCCTCCGGTTTAAAAAGCAACACGATAATCAAGATGGCAAAGGCAAAGACATCTTTGTATTCGGCACCGAATATCCCACCTGTTAATAATGTTAAATTGGCAGATGCAAACATTTCCATTACTCCAAGGAGTAGCCCTCCCAGCATGGCACCGCGAATATTTCCTATGCCCCCTAATACTGCCGCTGTAAATGCTTTTAATCCAAGAATAAACCCAATATAAGGATCGATCGTTCCGTATTGGACGGCAAATAGTACTCCTGTTGCTCCGCCAAGAGCAGATCCAATAAAAAAGGTAATTGAAATAACCTTATTCACATTGATTGACATTAAGGAAGCTGTTTCCCGATCTTGAGCTACAGCCCTCATTGCCATTCCCCATTTTGTTCGATTAACAAAGAAGTCAAGCCCAATCATCATAATAACCGCCGTTACAAGCACAATGACAAATGATGTTTTAATAGATGCGTCGTTAAAAATAGAGCTAATGGAGGAAGCTTTAATTGAAAGTTGATTTGTAAAAAGACTCGGTCCTGTTACGATAAAATTCCCTTTTTTTAATTCAGCGATGAATCTCACAATATCTTGTAATAAAAATGAAATACCGATCGCTGTAATAAGGGGGATTAATCTAGGTGCTTTTCGTAACGGTCGATACGCTACTCGTTCAATCCCCATCCCTATTAAGCCAGTTAGGATAGCCGTTAATAAAAGTACCGTAATCAACATAACAATTGCCGGCACTGCTGAAACCCACCCTATTCCCGTCAAAACGATGAGAATCGCTGTACCGATAAAAGCACCTGTCATAAAGATCTCACCGTGTGCAAAGTTGATTAACTCTAATATCCCATAAACCATCGTATACCCTAAAGCAATAACAGCATATACAGCTCCTAAAGTCAGGCCGTCAATTAAAACTTGAGGGATTGTTTGTATCATTTCATTCAGCATACGTTACCTCCTTGTCCCAAATGTATAGACAAAAAGGGTATTCTCACCATATAATGGGATATACCCTTTTCATCCAATTCATTCTTTATTGCCCAACTTCGCCCACAAATTCAGCCGGATAGGCAGCTTCTTTGAAACTAAAAATAAACACTTTAGCAAACTCATTGTCGCCTTTATCGTCAAAGCTAACTTTTGTCATCACACCTTGGTAGTCTTGCGTTCCACGAACGGCATCTCTTACTTGCTCACGAGTTGGCAATTTATTATCATTTGCTTTAATCGCATCTTCAATTCCTTTTAAAACAAGACCCATCGTATCATAGCCATAAATTGAGTAGGATTCCGTATTTTTGTTAAATGCGGCTTTATATTTTTCGATAAACTTTTTACCTTCTTCTGATTTAGTAGAATCTCCCGCTAAAGAAGTAATGTACGTGTTTTTAACGGCATCTCCAGCAATCTCAACTAATGTAGAAGCATCAAGTGCATCTCCACCCATAAATGGGATATCAATGCCTTTTTCGCGGGCCTGTTTAATTAACAATCCTGCTTCGGAATAGATTCCCCCAAAAAACACCAAATCAGGCTTCTTGGAAAGAATTTGGTTAAGAACACCATTAAAATCTTTTTCTCCGACCGTAATCCCTTCAAAACCCAGGATTTCAGCTCCTTTTTCTTCCGCTGCCTTTTTGAAAGCCTCTGCTAAACCAGAGCCATATGCTGTTTTATCTTGAACAACAAAGATTTTCTTAGCATTTAATTTGTTAATTGCATATTCAGCACCGGCTGGACCTTGAAAGTCATCACGAGCAACGATACGGTTTACAGTTTTTAATCTTCTATCAGTAACATCTGTTGCAGAATTGGCTGGAGAAACCATTGGGATAGCGTATTTTTCATATACTTCCGAAGAAGGAATTGCGACTCCTGAGTTAAAGTGACCAACCACAGCAAGAATCGCTTTATCCGAACCTATTAATTGTGCATTTGCCACCCCTTTTTTTGGATCTGCTTGATCATCATATGGGACAAGCTGCAACTCAAAGCCTAATTCCTTAAACTTAGCCTTTTGTTCGTCTAATCCAAGCTGTGCACCTAATTTAATGGCTTCTCCTATCGTTGCACTTCCACCCGAGAGCGGAGTCTGTGTAGCAATTTTTATGACGGTCGAATCGTTTTTCTCACCTAAACTTCCAGATTCTGATTTTGGACCACAGCCAGCTAAAATACCTGCTATTAATCCTCCTGTTAACAATAGTGCTAAAGACCTCTTAATTTTCATGTTGTCCCCCCTAATTTTTATTAAAAATATAAATCTTTTAATATATATATTTAAGAGATTTAAAAGTAGGACAATTAATAAAAATATTTTTTGAGGATTCAGATCCAAATACACATCAATATACCTACTAAATATTTTAAAAGTCAAAAAAAATCACCCGTACTATTAAACGGATGATTATTAGTTATTATAATTTGTTTCTACTAATTTGGAATTAAGCGAGCCTAAATACAATTCCATGGCCGCCTTTCGGATATTCCCATTTAATATTTTGGTAGGGACAGCCGATCCGGCAGCTTCCACATTCATGGCAGCCTTCATAGCCAACCTGCATTCTTAATCCTTCCCATTTATAAACTTCAGCTGGACAAAAAATCGTACATATTTTATCAGGGCATTTTGTTATACAAATATCATGGTCCATAACGGTTAAATGTGACTTCGTGTCCGCCTTAAAACGAATTAAATATTGTTTTTCTTCAATATTCTTCGTTGACATTTATTTCACCGCCTTCCATGCGCGATACATATCTTTGAAGACCTTAATCGTACCCCTTTCACTAGTGAAGCTCTTCATAATTTGTTTTTGTTTTTCCTTTTTAGAAGTGCCATCGACCGTAAAAAATTTGCTTGCTGCCTTATTCATTAACGGCACATATTCCTTGAAATATTGTGGATAGTGTTCAAAAACATGTGTAGCATCTTTATATTTTTCCAAGTCCTTCATAATAAAGCTTTCGTACAGAGCTTCCCTGTAATGATTTAAGCTCGCTTCACTGAAATCATTGCGCTTTTTCGCTTGAAGTATAGCTTCAGCAGCAATTTGCCCCGACTTCATCGCCATATTGGAGCCTTCCCGATGAATGGCGTTAACGAGCTGTGCAGCATCCCCTACGACGAGTACTCCATTTCCGGCTACCTTTGGAACAGAATGATATCCTCCTTCAGGAATAAGATGGGCTAAATATTCAGCAGATTCTCCTCCTTCCATTAATGGTCTAACCACTGGATGAGTCTTTAAATAGTCTAATAGATCATAAGGACGCAGCTTGGCGTTAATCATACTGGAAAGCGTTGTTCCGACCCCAATATTGATGCTTTCTTTATTCGTATAAATAAATGCTGTTCCTAAATTCCCCTTAGTAGAGTCCCCAAATATTTCAATGGTACAACCTTGGTTATCTTCTAAATTAAAGCGATCATTAATTTTTTCCTTTGGTAGATTCACGACTTCCATGACAGTAAGTGCGACTTCATCTGGCCTAAACTCCTTATGGAAGCCAAGCTGCTTCCCAAGAAGAGAGTTCACCCCATCGGCTAGTACAACCACATCCGCATATACATCCCCATCTGGACGATCGGTTCTCACTCCGACTACTTTTCCATTTTCAACAATACATTCAAGTACGACCGTTTCATTAATGAGGAGAACTCCTTGTTCAACCCCTTTTTTAGCAAACCATTGGTCAAAATGGGCCCTCAAAACGGTGAAGTTATTGTAAGGCTCTACTCCCCATTCAAGCCCCTTATAGCCGAATGTAACTGTCGATTCTTTATCCATCATCCAAAATCGCTGTTCAATTACCGGTCTTTCTAATGGAGCTTCCTTCCAAAACTCAGGAATAATCTCCTCCATCTGTTTACGGTATAACACACCGCCCATTACGTTTTTGCTGCCTGGATATTCTCCTCTCTCAATCTGTAAAACCTTTAAACCATTTTTCGCACAAGTATAGGCACATGATGTTCCTGCTGGTCCTGCACCTACTACAATGACGTCAAATTTTTCAGACATAACTGACTTCACCGCCCTTCTCTTTGCGCAGCTCTTTAAACTGTTCAATTAGTTTTGGCACAATTTCTAAAGCATCGCCAACGATCCCGTAAGTAGCAACATCAAAAATTGGCGCATTAGGATCCTTATTGATAGCAATAATAAATTCCGAATTCTTCATACCAACGATATGCTGAATGGCTCCAGAAATGCCAATAGCAAAATAGATTTTTGGAGTAATTGTTTCTCCCGTTTGACCAACCTGCTGTTCATGGGGAAGCCAGCCAGCTTCAACGACATCCCTTGTGCCGCCGACTGTTGCATCTATCGTTTCCGCTAACTCATGTATAAGCTGAAATCCTTTCAAGTCGCCCATCCCTTTGCCCCCAGCAACAACAACATGGGCATCAGCTAAACGGACCTTTTTTGTGACGTCTTTCACAATTTTAAGCACCTTCGTTCTCATGTCTTCCTCTTTTAATGAAATTTCCTCTTCAATAATTTTTCCTTGCCTTTTCGTATCTCTATCAAGTGCTTTCATTACCTTTGGTCGAACGGTTGCCATTTGCGGCCGATGCTTTTTACATAGAATTGTAGCCATAATATTGCCGCCAAATGCTGGGCGGCTTGCCTCAAGTAATCTTTTTTCCAAATCTACATCAAGCATCGTTGTATCTGCCGTTAATCCGGTACTTAAATCTGTTGCAACCGCACTTGCTACATCTTTTCCATTGGAAGTTGCTCCATATAGGAAAATTTCCGGCTTATATTTTTCCGCTAGAAAAATCACGCCCTTCATATATGATTCTGTCCGATAATCAGCCAATACAGGATGATCAATGACATATACTTGATCAGCCCCGTAGAAAATAACCTCTTCACTCAATCCTTTAACGTCATAACCTAATAATATCCCTGATAATGGCACATCCAGTTTGTCAGCAAGCTTCCGTCCCGCTCCTAACAGCTCTAAAGAAACTTCTTCAATTTTCCCTTCATTAACCTCTATATACACCCATACACCACGATAGGCTTCAAACATTAGGACATCTCCTTTATTAAAAAAAATGAATATATTTTATACGCTATCGAATAGCAAACCCTTTTTATCCTCCAATAAAGCAAGCAGCTGTGCGACTTGTTCATCCGCATTGCCTTCAAGCTTCTTCCCGCCTTCTGGCTTTGGTGGTGTGAACATCTTACCGACTATCGTCGGGGACCCTTTAAGCCCTAATTGGGTTCGATCGACATTTTCTAAATCATTGACCGTCCAAATGATAGGCTCATACCGCGCTGCTTTAATCATATTAGGCATTGGCGGGTATTCGATATCATTAATTTCTTTTGTTACTGTTAATAAACTCGGGATTTGTGTTTCTATTAATTGGTATCCACCCGCAATTTTCCGTTTTAAAATCATTGTTTTTTCTGAAGTATTAAAACTTGTCACTTCAATGACATTCGTAATTGGAGGAATGTCTAGTCTTCTTGCGATACCAGGGCCAACCTGTCCAGTATCCCCGTCAATCGCATGCAGCCCACAAATGATTAGATCAATAGACTGTTCTTTCTCTATTCGCTCCAATGCCTTCGATAAGGCATAGCTCGTCGCGAGTGTATCTGCCCCTGCAAAGGCACGATCAGATATTAAATAGCCTTGATCTGCCCCAATTTCAATACTTTTCTTAATGACTGCCGTTGCCTGTGGAGGCCCCATTGACAAGACAGAAATCGTTCCCCCACCTAGTTCTCTTCTTATTCTCACAGCTTCTTGGACTGCATGTGCATCATATGGATTTAAAATCGCCGGAGCACTTCTACGGTCGAGTGTGTTTGTTTTTGGATTGATTTTAATGATTTTTGTATCTGGTACTTGCTTGACACAGACAACAATGTGCATGATTGAACTCCCTCCTTTTCCTGAAAACGCTTCCCTTTATTCTTTCTAAAAAAGCTATATATTAACGTTATATGACTTCCGGCACAAGCATAGTACTAACAATTGAAGAAAATAAATCCGGCAAATGAGGTTGGATTATACAAAAATAAGCAAAAAAAAAACCTATAGCGGGAATTAACGCCATAGGAATTATGTTAAGTCATTATTTCGTATTTCCGGTCATTATATTCATCCGGAAAAACGAGAAACATTTTCTTAAAGGGATAATGAGTTTCTTGATTTTGCTTGTCCTTAAAATGTATATTTAATTGATATTCATAAATTAATTGGTCCAATTCTTGACTGCAGCGAATGGTGGTTTCACTCGTGTAGCCATATTTATTAGCAGAATTTATCATATTCTCCCTTTTTTCTTGAATTTGGAGCAATAATTTTTTACAGATATGTCCCAACCTTTTTCCCCCATCCTATCTATTCATACAATTCTCTTCATTTCTGCTAGATAGTGTCCTCTAGCATTATTACAAGAATTACTAAAAAAGTAAATAGTTTCGCAAAATTAGACAGCATTCACCATCAAAGTTTTCTCGACATTTTCTATACTAATTATTACTTTAATGGGAGGAATATATTAAAAATCGTACCAACTCCTAATTCACTTTCAACTTCAATTCTTCCTTTATGTTCTTCAATAATCTTAAAGGTGACCATTAAACCGAGCCCTGTCCCTCTTTCTTTTGTCGTATAAAAAGGCTGCCCAAGTTTTTCAACTTTATCCTTCGGGATTCCTGTACCTTCATCTTTAATGGATATTTGAATATAGTCATCTTTTGTAGATTTGATGGAAATATCGATAAAACCACCATTTGGCATAACTTCAATTGCATTTTTTAATAGATTAATAAAAACCTTTTTCATTTGATTTGGTTCACAATAAATAGGAGGTAAGTCTTTCTCATATGCTGTTTGAAACTGAATATTATGTAAGGCAGCTTGAGCATGTAAAAATTCAACTGTTTCCCACATAATTTTCGTAATATCTTTTTCAATAAATTTGACTGCTTTCGGTTTTGCTAAAATTAAAAACTCATTAATGATCGAGTCAATTCTCTGTAATTCAGATGTAATAATATTAAAGTACATAGAATGATCATCTTTCACAGAGTCTTCTAAAAGTTGAATAAAGCCTTTTAAAGCTGTCATTGGATTACGAATTTCATGAGCAATTCCGGCAGCGAGCTCACCAATTACATGCAACGTATCGGATTTCCTCAGCTGAGCTTCAATCTCTAGTTTTTCTGTAATATCTTTAAATGTTACTAAGTTCAATTCAGAAAAAACATTGTATTTAGCCGCAAACTCAATATGCTTTTTTTCTCCAGATTTACCGGTAATAATAACTGTGCCTTTTGTTTGGCCGCTATTTTTGAGATGATTATAATACCCGATGATCTCTTCATTTGTTAGCTGAAATTTTAACAATAAGTTTTTAAATGAATGACCAATTAAATCATCTTTTGAGACAAAAAGCATCTTCTCTGCAGCATGATTAATATCAACAATGTTAAAATCATTGTTCCAAATAATCATCCCTTCGAAGGCACCTTCAAAAACCCTTCTAAATTTCAATTCACTTTTTCTAAGCTCTCTTTCCATTTTGCGAGTATCACTGACATTTCGAAAAATCGTCATATGGAAGCCTTCGACCGTATGTAATTTACTCGTAAATTCTAATGCTTTTTTTTGTCCATTAGGCATCAGAAACACAAGTTCATCCCGAATAGAGCCATTTTGAAGCATATTATTGTAGATTTGATAAAACTTTTCTTTATTCGAATAAATAAAATCTTGAATTCTCTTTGTAACGAGCACTTCTTCATCACATTCAAAAATTCGGCAGGCGGCCTTATTTGCTTTTATAATTTGCCCCTTGCCCTTCCAAAAAATTATTCCTTCTAGTGCTTCTTCAAATAAACTACGATATATGTTTGCAAAATTGTTTCCTTCATTCTCTTTCTCATTTTGATGATCTATATGAATATCTGCTTGTATATTCTTGTCTATATTCACTTCCTCTTTCCCTCCCGCTGGGATTTAAACATACATACATAGTTCTACAAAACTGGGAGAAAACCCTTCCTTTAATCTGGAACAAGGTGACAGTTCTTTGATATTTTGTTAGAACTGAAAAAGGGGATTCCAAGTAATATTGGGATCCCCTTTAGGTATTTACAGTTTAAATTTAGTAATCATTGCATTTAATTGATCAGCGAGTTCTGACAAGTGTTGGGCATTATCCGAAATTTCCTCCATCGAATGATTTGTCTGGGTAATGACCGCACTTGTTTGTTCAATTCCAGCCGCGGATTGTTCTGAAACAGCAGCAATATTTTCAATGGACTGATTCATAATTGTTGTAGCTTCTGATACTTTATCAAGATTCATAGATATTTCATTCACATTGTTTGACATTAAGTTGACAGCTTGATAAATTCTTCGGAACGTTTCCCCAGTTAATTGAATTTGCCCTGTTCCTTTTTCAACTTGAGAATAGCCTTCCTGTAATGATGTAACGACATGACTAGATTCAAATTGGATCCCTTTCACAATATTAGTAATATCAGATACAGATGATGAAACTTGCTCAGCAAGCTTTCGCACTTCGTCAGCAACAACGGCAAATCCTCTGCCATGCTCCCCCGCACGTGCCGCTTCAATAGCGGCATTTAATGCAAGCAAATTCGTTTGATTGGCGATATCATGAATAACTTGAACTAGCTTAGAAATTTGCTTCGTTTGCTCGTCTAATCCATTCACTCGTTCTACTGATGTTTTCATAATATCGTTAATCGTCGCCATTTGCGCTTTAGATTCTTCCATTAAGGCGTCACCTGTTTTTGTTAAAGAGAGGACTTCCTCTGATGCCTTATATATCATTGATCCACTTTCTGCCGCTTTTTCGACATCAACTACATAATCATTCATCATTTTTGCTAATGATGTTGCCGATTTAGCTTGTTCCTCCGCTCCTCCGGATAACTCCTGTATAGTTGAGGCTCCTTGCTGGCTGGCGGCTTTTACTTCATTGGCGGCAAGGTTTAATTCTCCGCTCTTTTCTGTTACATAACTTGAAACAGCTAAAATCTCCTGGATCATTGACTGAAGCTTTTCCTTCATTGAGTTTGCTGCTTTTCCTAATTCCGCTATTTCATCTTTTCCATCATAATCAACTGCATCAATATTCAGATTTCCGCTAGCAACCTCATTGGAAAGGTGGACGATTTGACCAAACTGTCTCGAAATAATATTACCAATAATGAGAATACTTACGATACCAAGAGCTGCAGAAACAACAATAGAAACTCCAAGAATGATTAATGTTAAGATTAATGCAGACCTTGCCGAGCCAACTGCTTTTGTCTGTTCCGTTTTCAGCATAGTACTTAATGCTTCCAATTTATCCACCGTTTCCGAAATAATATTATCAGCTTTTAGTTTACCAAGACGATATTCTCTCACATGTTGAAGCTTTACTTCTGGTTTAATTGTGAAGTGGAACATATTCGTTATTTCTTTATCATTTTCGATAATTTCAGTAAATATTTTCTTTGATTCTTCCGTCGTTAAGGTCGGATTAATTTCTTTCTTCAATTTATTAAACTCTTCTGATAAACCATCAAACGTTGTTAAATGCTTAGGATTAGAATCAATAATATAATTACCAATGGCTGTGCCTTTTTGATGAAAAATGGCTACAACGTCATGAAACAAAATCGCCTTTTCGCCTGTATCCTTGACCGTCTCCATTTTGCTGTTAGCAATAGACAGAAAACCGAATGTGATTAAGGTAGAGATGGTAAATAGTCCAATCGTAATAAACAAAGCGACTCCATATTTTTGACCAAGCTTTAACTTTTTCCATAAAGGAATTTTTGCTAATAAGGAAATTGCTTTATTTAACTTTTTATCAATATTTCTTTTGACCTTTTTGTTTTTCCCCTTTTTCTTTATACGGGTCATAAACACACCTTTCATCCTATATAATCCTCCTTTGTCTAATGAGTTGCAATCATTTAATGAGCCAATAGTTATGTATTCATATAAACCATTATTACTAGTTCATTATTTTATTATAGTATAAACAAAAAGGCTTTCAAGGGTAAATATTCATATTGAGGGGAAATGAGGCAATCATCCCTGTCATTTCCACGTATTTTTTAGGTTTTATTTATGATAGGGTGGGTATATATAGTAAGAATCTTTTTAGGGGGTCTAAAAAGAGGAGGCCTATATGAAGAAGCGCGAGTATTACTTTGACAATGCAAAATTTATTTTAATTTCCTTAGTAGTTTTTGGTCACTTTCTGCAATCTTTTATTGCAGATAGCAAAACCATTTATACGATATATAAAGTCATTTATACCTTTCATATGCCCGCGTTTATTTTAGCGTCAGGGTATTTCGCAAAAGGCTTTAATAAAAACGGATATGTAGCTAAAATTACGAGAAAATTAATCCTGCCTTATCTCATTTTCCAAGTAATTTATTCAGTATTTTATTACTTTCTTAATAAAGAATCGTCCTTTCAGGTTGATCCTCTTCAGCCTCATTGGTCATTGTGGTTTTTAATCAGCTTGTTTTCATGGAATTTAATGCTTAGGCTTTTTACAAAATATAAACCTATTTTCTCGATTTCTGCTGCTTTTACAATTGGGATATTAGTGGGCTATTTTGATTGGATCACAAATTATTTAAGCTTATCAAGAACTTTTGTGTTCTTTCCACTTTTTTTAATCGGATATTATATAAAGAGAGAGCATTTTTATTATCTTAATTCAGCGAAGATAAGAATTATCGCCATCAACATTTTCGCAATTGTTTTTATCGGTTTTTATATGTTTCCGGATATTAATCATGAATGGTTACTTGGATCAAAGCCATATACGGTAATGGGCGCAGCTGCGATTGAGGCAGTGCTGACACGATTAGGGTTTTATTTTTTAAGCTTAGTAATGGTATTTAGCTTTTTCACTCTTGTTCCAAAAGGCCAATATTTCTTTACGACGTTAGGGAAAAATACACTCTATGTTTATTTGCTTCACGGATTCTTTGTCCGCATATTCAGGGTTAGCAGTGTCCAAGATTATTTTAGTGAGCCGGAGAACTATTTGTTGCTTGCGGGAATATCTATCCTTCTTACCCTTTTATTGTCCAGCAAAATAGCGATTCCATTTGCCCAGCCGTTGATCGAATTAAAAACAACGAAGCTGAAAAATCTGCGAATCAGAGCGATAGCCACTATGCGATATTATAGAAACAAGCTCCTAAATTAACCTAAACGGACGCCAGTTTGCGTCCGTTTTTTCTTTAAGTTAATTAATTGACTGCATTGGATAGGAAAGTTTATAATTATTTTCAGGTCCCAGTAGCTCAGCTGGATAGAGCGACAGCCTCCTAAGCTGTAGGTCGTGAGTTCGAATCTCGCCTGGGACGTCTTAGATTTTCTTCCCCATTTTTCTCCCTTTTAAAGGCTATTTAATACTTCAGCAATATGCATCACTTTAATTGGTTTACCTTTTCGGTTAATACGGCCGCCAATATTCATTAAACACCCGCCGTCTGCACCGATTATATATTCAGCCTCTGTTTCTTCAATATGCTGAACCTTCTCATCCACCATTTGCTCCGATATTTGCGCCATTTTCACAGAAAATGTCCCTCCAAAGCCACAGCAATTATGTTTATTTGGCAACTCAGTATAATCAAGCCCCTTTACATGACTTAATAGTTTAAGAGGCGCATCCTTTACACCTAGCAATCTCGTCATATGGCAGGAAGTATGGTAAGTAGCCTTCCCTTGCAGTTTTGCTCCTACATCCTCGACTTTTAACACATCAACAATAAATTGTGTTAATTCATATGTTTTTTCAGCCAGTGCCTCTGCTTTAGGGCCCCAGACTGGATCTCCTTTAAAGATGGCCGGATATTCATGAAACATATAAGCACATGATCCAGATGGTGAGACAACATACTCAGACCCTTCGAATGCCTCAATCATCCTTTTCATCGCTTCCTTCGATTCCTTAACATAACCGCTGTTATACGCGGGCTGACCGCAGCAAACTTGATTTTTCGGAAAATCAATCTCACAGCCGAGCCGTTCAAGAACTTCTACTGTTGCCTTCCCCACATTACTTTGGAACATATCTACTAAACATGTAGCAAATAGACTTACCTTCATAACAAACTGCTCCTTGTCTGAATATTATTTCTTCTCATTTTACTCTTAATTTTATTCTATTTCTACCATTTAATATATGGAAGGGTTTCGCTTCTATCTATTTTGTCAACAATAAGTTATAATAATATGTTGTTGTTTCATTAATTAAAGGAGTTACCTATATGAAAATTATTTGTTCCACTTTGAATGCGAAATATATTCATACTAATATAGCGATCCGTTATTTAAAGGCATTTGCAGCTCCAGAGTTTTCGATTGAAATTGCCGAGTATACGATTAAAGATCCAGTCATGAATATTGTGACTGATTTAATTCGAAAAAATCCTGATGTTATCGGCTTTAGCTGTTATATATGGAATATCGAAGAAACCATTAAAGTCATTAATATGATTAAAAAAATCAACTCAAAAATTCATATCGTCGTCGGTGGACCAGAGGTTTCTTACGATGTTTTAGACTGGATGAAGGAAGTTAAAGACTTTGATTATATTGTCATTGGCGAAGGGGAAGAAACCTTTAAGCAATTGCTATCTGGTTTGCAAGGAGAAACAAAAATTGAAGAAGTTCCTGGAATTGCTTTTCGTAAAGACGGAGAGATCAAAATTAATCCGCAGCGCAATAAGCTTGACCTTCGGGAGCTGCCTACCCCCTTCCGTTTTGAAGAGGATATAGCTCACCTCTCTAAGCGTGTAACGTATATCGAGACAAGCCGTGGCTGTCCGTTTAGTTGCCAATTCTGTCTTTCATCTATTGAAGTTGGCGTGCGCTACTTTGATCGTGAAAAAATTAAGGATGATATTCGTTACTTAATGAAAAACGGAGCGAAAACGATCAAATTTGTTGACCGCACATTCAATATTAGTCGAAGCTATGCGATGGAAATGTTTCAATTTCTGATAGATGAGCATCTGCCAGGGACTGTTTTCCAGTTTGAAATAACGGCAGATATTATGAGACCAGAGGTTATCGAATTTTTAAATCAAAAAGCTCCAGCAGGCTTATTTCGCTTTGAAATCGGTGTTCAATCAACAAACGATTTCACGAATGAGCTAGTCATGAGAAAGCAAAATTTTGAAAAGCTTACACGTACAGTCACAATGGTTAAAGATGGCGGAAAAATTGATCAGCATCTCGATTTAATCGCTGGATTACCTGAGGAAGATTATCATTCTTTCCGCAATACCTTTAATGATGTTTTTGCAATGAGGCCAGAAGAGCTGCAGCTTGGCTTTCTTAAACTATTAAGAGGGACAGGACTTCGGATCCGAGCTGAGCAGCATAAATATGTTTATATGGACCATTCCCCATACGAAATGCTTAGCAATAATGTTCTTTCCTTTGACGACATTATTCGCATCAAGCAAGTGGAGGATGTCCTAGAGAAATATTGGAATGACCATCGCATGGATTTTACCGTTGAATATTTAGTGTCAGAAGTATTTACTTCTCCTTTCGATTTCTTCCAAGAGTTCGGAAGCTATTGGGAAGAGAGAGGCTGGTCTAGAATTGGGCATCAGTTAGAGGATTTATTTAAACGCCTTTACGAATTTCTTCAAAGTAAAAAGATCTCAGACTTGGATATCGTTGAAGGCTTAATGAAATATGATTATTTATCAAAACAAAAGTATAAGCCTAGAAAACCATGGTGGGATAATTCATCCAGCATTGAAAAAGCAGATCGATCTAAATTTTATCAAGAAATTATCCAAGCCCCAACCCGTTTAGGTCAAGATTTTGTTCAACTCGGACTAAATGAAAAGGATATTTATAAGCATACTTTAGTTGATAAATTCACATTTGACCTAAATAAATATTTAACGTTAGGTGAAATCGAGAAAAAAGCTACAACCTCCTTAACTTATTTTGATGCCAAAAACGAAAAAGCCCTTATTTTTACTGCAGCTGAAAATTAAGTTTTAATAGAAAAGCGGAAGCGCCTTGATCACCCCCGACAAGCACAAGCCAATCCTCCCGGAAAGGTGCTATTTACCTTTCTGGGAGGATTGGCTTGTGACCTCGAGGTCGACAAAAGCGCGACGTCCCTGTCGCATCGTCGACACTAGTACTTCCTGTACGTCGGGGGTAGGCGCTGGAGCTAGACAAAAGGAAAGCCCCCAATTATCGGGAGCTTTCCTCTTTGCATTTATGGTTCTTTTCTTTATATTTTTCCTTATTCATAAAGGGAATTTCAAATAACTTGCTGGCATTTATATCGCCAAACTCCATACCGAATTCAGCATTAGTTTGTTTTTTATGATCTGCTTCCTTATTTTTTGGCACTATGATCTTCCCTTTCTCCCATGCTTTGAATTCCGATTTGCCCCTTTCATCGGATTTTCGCCATAACTAAACTCTGCAGAGAACTCCGCTTCTTCTAAGTTTTTCTTTGGGGTTTTCGTATGTTTTAATGCGGCATCAAATTGTGCTTTCCGTTTCGCCATTTTCATCCTCCTAAGGAATAGTACGTTTTTATCGCAGATTAACGGGCTGTAAGACACCAACTTTAAGAAGTTGAAAAAAATGCCCAGCAGGAGATTAACAGCCCATATAGGCCCGACGACGGACAGGATGTCCTAGTCAGGCGAAAGCCACAGGACAAGTATACTTCGGCAACACATCGCACGACCAAAAGCATAGCTTTTGGGAGGACGTGGCGCTCTTGAACGTGGTAAGTTCAACTAACATTCAGTGGGAGAGGAAGCCCCCCACTGAATGAAGTTTCACTTTATTGTTTTCCTTCTGCTTATTTTCATTCATGCTTAATATTCCCTTAAATTTCAAAGGTAAATAGCTAATAATACATCTAATAAAACAAAACATAAAAGCAATTCATCATTAATTAAAAAAGGAGTGAAATGGATGAAGAAAAATAAAGAATTGACCGGGAAGAAAATTAGTATAGACGAAACTCTGCCTCATCAAATCGAAGCGCCTAGCTTCAAAGGCACAGGGATCAAAATGGAAGCACCTTTTGAAAATTCGCATGGGGTCATTATCGGAGATAGCTTCTACGCATCTGAAAACTCCCCACTGGAAAATTGGAGTGATGAAACAGATCCTTCCATTATGGCTGGTGATCAATGGGTCCATCCCACTAACGATATTGGGTGGAATACAGCAGAAAACAAGGATTTGCTTGAAAAGAAAAAGAAGCCTCAATCTGTTCCCTTTATGCACCCTACACATGATGTAAGCAGGGGTACCGATTAACAAGAAAAGCGCAAGCGCCTTGATTAGAAGCTCCTCCTAAAAGCTAGCGCTTTTACTCGTGCGATGATTATGCTGCCGAAGCGTTCCTTATGAAGCCAGACAAACAAAAAATCCGGGATATCCCGGATTCTTTGTTTAACCTATAATTACACGTTCCTTTGGATAATGATAATTCGCTTTCTTACTTTTCCCACCAATTAAAAATAAGAAAGAGGTTAGTCCAATTCGGCCAATAAACATTAATATCATTAGAACACATTTTCCGAAGACGCTAAGATCTGAAGTTATCCCCATAGATAGGCCAACTGTACCAAAGGCAGAACACACTTCTAAAAAAATCTCAATAAGCTTATGCTGACTATCTGATATACTTAATGCGACAATCGAAACAAAACACATGACAACAGCTAAGAGGGTAATAGCTAATGATTTCATAATATCATCTGGATGCAGCTCTCGATTAAATATTTTGATATCACGATTTCCTTTTGCAAAATGATATAGAAATAACATATTTAATGCAAATGTCGTCGTCCTTATTCCTCCACCAACAGAATTAGGTGATCCACCAATAAACATAAGAAGACTCATAAGCAAAAGCGTTGGTGTCGTAAATTCATTAATATCCAATGTTGTAACCCCTGCGCTTCTCGTCGTTGCTGCTTGGAAAAAAGCATAGAAAAAGCTTTTATGCCAGGTCATGTCTTTAAAATAATGTTGAAATTCAAATAAATAAATAAGAATGGTTCCAATAATGAGTAAAATCCCATAAGTGAATGTTGTTAACCTTGCAAATAAAGAAAAGCGAAACGGATGTTCAAGCTCTTCTTTTTTCCTAAATAAATAAGCCTTTACTTCTATTAATACAGGGAATCCAATAGCCCCAAGGATGATTTGAATAATTGTTATGAGCTGGACAAAATAATCGCCAGCAAAAGGAACAAGAGACTCCCCTGTAATATCCATTCCAGCGTTTGTTGTCGCACTTACTGATGCAAATAAACCGTGAAGAAACGCTTCCTTCCAAGTCGGATAATATTGCAAAAAATGAAATCCAAAAATGAGTGCCCCTATTAGCTCAATGAAGAGAATAATTTTGATTATTTCTCTAATTAATATAACGAGTCCAGATAAAGAGAATTGATTATTGTCAGCCATGATAAGCCGTCGTTCACGCAATCCGATTTTTCGGCCTAGAAGCATCCAAAAAAATGTGCTTATTGCCATAATACCAATTCCGCCAAATTGCAATACGAGCATGATGACAAAATAGCCAAAGACACTATAAGTTTCCGAGACATTAAATACACTTAAACCAGTATCACTTACTACACTAACAGCTGTGAAGACCGTATCAATAAAAGCGATTTCGACCCCAGGCTTCCGGACAGCTGGAATACTAAATAATAAAATTGAAATAGTAATTGCCAATAAATAATATCCTGATATAACCTGTGCGGGTGATAGCCTTTCCAGCCGATTTCGTACATTTTTCCACATTTATTAGAAATCCCTTCATTTTTTTTCATATCCTCTATCATAAAGAATATGCCCTAATAATGAAAGTAATTTTCGCCCTTTATACAATAATTTAATTGTAGTTGCTTAATTCATACTTAAAGTAAAAATATTTCCACTTATGAATTAACCATTTTAAAACATACTACCATTACAGAGCAAATGATCCTCTGTTATAAATCGGATAGGAGTTGAGAAGATTTGCCTAACAGCAGTAATAAATTATTAGTCCCAGGAATTGAGCAATACTTAGACCAAGTTAAATATGAAATTGCCCAAGAATTCGGAGTCCATTTAGGTTCAGATACAGTATCTCGTGCAAATGGATCCGTTGGCGGGGAAATTACAAAAAGATTAGTAAAACAAGCACAAGCACAAATGGCTGGTAAAGAGTCTTAAATACATTTACAAAAAAGTCCGGTTTACATACACCGGACTTTTGTTGATGGTTATAAATATTTCAATCCTCATTATCCCACTTGTTGTCTTTTTCTCTTCCTTTATGATCATTCTGCTTATCTTGATTATTCTGATTATCTTGTGTATCTTTCCAATGTTTATTTTCGTTTTGATCATTCATTTCAGTCTCAGGTTGATTATTTCTCTCCTGTCCATTTTGAGAAGGGGATTTTTTTTCATACCCATTTTCGTAATCGGAAGATTTATTCCCATTTTGTTGCTGTTTAAATTGCGAATTTCCATTGCCATTTCCATTGCCATTCTGGAAGCCATTGTTATTGCCGGATTGTTCTTTTTTCTTTTCTTGTCCCGGAGGGATTGTTTTTATTTCCTGTTTCTTAACTGCCTTATTTATCTCGTTTTTTTGATTGACTTGTTGTTCTTTTTTCACTTGGCCAGGTGGAATGACGGAGCGATTTTTATCCTGATTTCCATGATTACCATTGCTTTGACTGTTTCCAGTGTTGTTTTGATGATTGGCATTAGTTGGCTTTTTATTGCTATTGCCATTGCCATTGCTATTGCTATTGCTATTGCTATTGCTATTGCTATTGCTATTGCTATTGCTATTGCTATTGCCACTGCCATTGCTATTGCCATTTTTCTGCTTCCCATTTTTTTCGTTTCTGGAATCTTTTTTTATTTGATTGGCTTTATAGTCTCCTATGGAAACGCCTTTTTCTTTCGCAGCCTTCCTCTCTTCAGGGGATGCGGCCATTACTTTTACTGCTATATTCTTTTTTTGAATCTCTTCCTTAATTCCAATTATCTTTTTTTCCCATTTGGCTTCTAGCTCTTTTTTCTCATTTTGAACATTTGTCGTCGCAATAACTAATTCTTGTTGCTCGCTAATCAATCCTTGCTTTTTTACCTCTTCCATAATCTGGTTAGTAATTTCTTGAATGTTTTTCTTTTTCCAATTATGAATTTGATTCACTATTTGTTCCCCATCTTTATTGTTAGGCAGAATTTCAATCACTTGGAACTTGTCATTGACACCTAATTCAATACTCGGTTCCATTTCGATTGACATATATGCATAGACTTCATTACCTTTATTCATTGGAAATATTGTAAAAGAAATTAACATGATCATTATTGCCGTAGCAATAGCTGCCTTTCCTTTTAAGTTTGATAAAAAGGATAATAATGACGGCTTTTTTATCTCTTCATGATTAAGAGGAAAAAAATCTATTTCTTGACCAAGCTGATAGGGTCTGTCAAGCTTTTGAGCTTTTAGAAATTCACCTTCTGGAGTTAATAGTGTTAAAAAACGTTCGTTAATTTCCATAATAATGCCTGTTTTCACGTTTCCAACACCCCTTTTATATAATCCCTTAAATAAACATAATCACCAATTAAGATGAGCGACATGGCAATAATGTATTTTCTATTTCTCTCTATTGTTTTCCTACTAATTGAAACAGAATTCTCAATTTGTTTGATTGGCAGTCTTTTCTTTTCAAGTAATATTTGTTTTAATTCCTCATTATCTGCTATTAGTTTCGCAACATTCATGGCATTTTTTCTCGCATCAGCATGTTTAGGTGATTGCTGAACTAAATCTGAAAAGGAAAGGTCATATTGTCCAAGAACTTCGTTAAATTGAAGGATTTCTTCCCTTCTTAATTCTTCATCAGTCTTCCTTTTAAAATCATCAATTGAGAGTTCATTTTCAATCGAAGCATTGTTCTGATCTTCATCATTATCAGTGGAGCTATAATCAATTTTAAAATTTTGATGCTTAGCCTGAGTCCGAATATAATCAATAACCCTTCTCTTAATAATTACTTCAGAGAAGCTAATTAATGAACTTCCTTTCTCGGGAGAATATTTTTGTATCGCTTCATTAAAAGCAATCAACCCAATACTAAATTCATCATCTGACTCATGTATGTATCTTTTGCAGACAGATGACACTGTTTTTGCTATAAATGGTTTATAAGAACGGATAAGTTCATTTTGCAGTTTTGTATCACCTTGCTGGATTAAATGAACTGTTTCTTCCATTGTCCTTTTTCGTTTTTTTACCATGAACAACATGCTTAGCAATAGCCTCACCTCTTTATCCAAAACACATTATATCATACGTTGGTGAGGAACGTTTTTTAGGGGGGATAGCTATTTGATAAGGAAAAGAGAACCTTTCACTAAAGTCCTCTTTTCAATGTTGTTCTTGAAAGTAAAAGATTCTTTGCTTAGTTTTTCCCGTTTCCTTTATCTTCTATATCCTCATGACCCTTGTTTTTTTGTTTTGGTTCTTGATGTATTCTAGCCTCTTTTATTTCCTTTTTCTGTTGTTTAACTTCTTCACGGGCTTGCTTCGCCTCTTGTTTTGCAATTTCACGTATTTGTTTTATTTCTGTTTTCGCTTCCTCACGTATTTGCTTTACATGTTGCTTCGCTAACTCATGAGCTTTTTTAGCTTCAGCATGCTGCTCAGCCGCCTTGGCTTTATTCTCTTGCTTTTGTTTTTTCGCCTGTTCTTTAACTGTATTCACAGGAACAGTAGCGTTTTCATCCTTAGCTACTTTATTCTCTACGGTTTCGGTAGTTGAGTTAACTGCGGATTCGTCTTTGATCAATTGAACTTCTGCTGTTGTTTTTTCAACAATCGTCTTTAATGACTTTTCTTCCTTTGTATACTTTTTATCAAGTTTTTCAATCTTTTTAGCTAATTTTGCATAGCTTTTTTCAATGTTCTTTTGCAGTGCTGCTTTAGCAACTGGATTTTTCACTTTTTCCATAGCTGCTTTTAAAGCAATAATGTTTTGTGAAATAAGTTGTTGTAATTCATCATCAGAATTTTCAACTGTAACCTTTTCTTTCACATTTACTTTGTCTTTCGAAGGCTCTTCTTCAGTTACAGCTTTCTGTTCTGAATTTTGCTCATCTTTTTCACTGTCTTCTTTAGTAGGTTCCTCGTTAGTTGTATCGTTTTTATTGTCATTCGCTTCTTTTTCAGCTTTTGTTAAATTTTCAATAGCCTTTTCAATAACTTTCAATGCTTCCTCTTCTTTGCTATCTACTAAAAGGGCCTCTGCTTCAGCTAGACGTTCGGAGGCAAATTCTGCTAGTAATTTTGCTTCCTTTTCCTGATCTAATGTTAGGGCTAATTTAACTTTTTCTAAAGTAATTTTTGCAAAGTAGAAAAAGCTGCCTGGTAAAAGGGAAGGTTTTTTTACATCTTCCACATCTTTTTGTTCATTAGTCGTTATATCTAAATCTATATTTTCTGCTTGTACAGTATTTTCTTGTGTTAAATTTTCAAGGTTGACCCTTGCGAATTTTTTGGTGTCAGTTGTATCTTCGGCTGCTAAAGCATGAATTGTAGAAAATGTAAATGTTCCTGCTAATACTAATGCTAAAGTGGCCTTTCCCACTTTGTTTAGTTCCTTGTTAGAAAGAAATTTCATCCGTATTCACCTCGTAGTATTTTAAATAGCGGCCGCTGTATTTCACTACAACTGTACGGATAGGGATAGGCGATTTTTGGGGGTTTAATAATAAAAAGTTTTAAAAAACGAAAAAAGCCTTAACAATTTCCTTTGTTAAAGCCAATAAACTAAGTATGTATCATTTTTAAATGGTCCGTTGTTTTAAGATGGACAAAATAAGCCACCTTAATAAAAATCCAACGAACAAGCCTGGAATTAAGAAAAGCATCGGGAAAAAAACAGGTCCAATTAATATTCCAAATATCGTTACTTTCGTTGAATACATTAAACCGACCGTTATAAAATAGGCGCTAAAGACGAAAGGAAGAAAGGACAACTCTTCTTTTTCATCCATAGCAGTTCGATAAGAATCCCACATTGCAAACATATATAAACATGGATAGAACATCAACCACTGAAAATTCGTAATTTCAATCGCCTGATTGATTTCTCCCATAAAGCTATATATGATAGCTAAATTAAAATTACTATATACATTAATCACAATTTCAAGCAGGACAAATAAAGTTCCCTTAAATAATTGTCCAGATAATAACTGACTAAACCCGGGCAGAGCGATACTCCATAATATCGCTTCCA
This sequence comes from Cytobacillus depressus, assembly GCF_008923245.1. Classification (GTDB taxonomy): domain Bacteria; phylum Bacillota; class Bacilli; order Bacillales; family Cytobacillaceae; genus Cytobacillus; species Cytobacillus depressus. The sequence continues at coordinate 271,634 of NZ_WBOS01000002.1, read as the reverse complement.
GTTTAGTTAGAGATTTCATTCCCATCACCAACCACATATCGATATTATATTTTGCTCTTAATTGAAGATAAATATTTTCATTTCCTAAATAATTTCCAATTAATTTCCTGCAACTTTTGACACGAGCTGAACATACAAAGACAAAAAAGTGAAAAGGCGGTATTACGCAACCGCTTTTTCACTTTTTTTAGTAATTTTTAGGCCTGTCAATCCATATAAAACAGTAATAATTGGTGATAGTAAGCAAAAGAAAGTAAAAGGCAAATATTGAATCGTTTCAACACCTAAAACACTTGTTAAAAAGACTCCACAAATACTCCAAGGGACAAGCGGGTTAATTACGGTTCCAGCGTCCTCTAATACTCGAGAAAGATTTTTCGGATGGAGTCCAGCTTTTTCATATGCCTCCTGAAATGCATTCCCGGTTAATAAGATGGATAAGTATTGTTCACCAAGCAGAAAATTAATACCGATTGCCGTTCCTGCTGTTGAGGATATTAATACCGGAATATTGTTAATAAAATTCTTTATCCCTTCTAATAATGCAGGCAATATTCCTAACTTAACGAGAAGACCTCCCATGGAAAGAGCTAACAAGACTAACGAAATGGAAAACATCATGCTTTCCATCCCTCCTCTTGTAAGGAGAGAATCAACATCTTGTACTCCAGTGTTTGATTGAAAGCCAGAATATAGAAGATTCATCATCATAGTAATGTCAAAATCTTTTTGTACGAAGAAGCTTATTAATAAAGCCGAGATGACACTCGCAGAAAGCGTCATAATGGCCGACACTTTTTTCACCGCTAAATAAGCTAAAATAATTAATGGCAGTAAAGAATACCAATGGACATATCCTTGATCCATTAACGTATTTTTTAAAAGCACGATTTTAGCAAAATTAGGGGAAGCTTCTGAAGGAGATAATAGTGCAAACAAGACGCTTGACAAGACAAAGGCTGGAACAGTCGTCCAAGCCATATTCTTAATATGGTCAAATAAGTCCACCTTGACAATCATAGACGCTAAGCTAGTCGTATCTGAAAGTGGAGACATTTTATCTCCGAAGAATGCTCCAGAAATAACAGCACCTGCTGTAATTGCATCTGACAAACCGAGTGCATTGGATACACTCATAAAGGCAACACCAATCGTTGCAGCCGTCGTTAACGAGCTTCCCACACTTATTCCAATAATGGAAGAAACAATAAAAGCAATCGCATAGAAAAACTTGCCATCAACTGTTTCTAGCGCAGCATAGATAAAAGTTGGAATCGTACCACTTGCCATCCAACTGCTTATTAGCATACCGATAAAGAAAAAGATGAAGACAGCTCCAAGCCCAGATTTCGCTCCAGTTGTTAAACCTTCTTCTAATTCCTTCAAATTCACTTTTTTTATTAGTCCATATAATAATAGACAAATAATGGCTAAAACAATCGGAATATGAGGTACAACACCAGCAAAGATGATGGCACTGCTTATTCCGCCGAGAATAATAACCGTAATGATCAATGCCTCAACAGGCTTGAGCGTTATTTTCGGTTGTATTTCATTCATGATGTGACACTCCTTAGATATTTGAGGCATTCAAATAGATTTATTCGCACTATTTCGCTTAAACGCTTTTTAGCACTAAAGTAATATTATGATTTTAATATAATATTATTCTCACACTGTGTCAACTAGAAAAGCGGAGGCGCCTTGTTCAGCCCCGACAAGCATAAGACAAGCCAGCTAGAAGGTTTGTTCTTTAACCTTCTTGATGGATTGGCTTATGACCTCGAGGGGCTAGGCGCTGGAGCTAGACAAAATAAATTAAAAACGGTTCCCATAAGAGAACCGTTTTTAAAATTACTTATTTATGCTCTTATTAATGTTCTGAATCCATTGGATTATATAATTTCACATCTGGATTTTTTTCTTGGAACCAACGTAGGGCAAAATCATTTTCAAATAAAAATACTTTCTTTTCATAACGATCATGTACAAGCATGCTCCGTGAACTTGAAAGGTTCTCATTCACGTCATCGCCTTCAACCCAGCGGACAATTTTCGAACCAATTCTTTCCATAATGACTTCCGTATTGTATTCATTTTTCATTCTATGTTCAAACACTTCAAATTGAAGCTGCCCAACCGCTCCTAATAATAAATCTTCGGTTCTAACGGTTTTATACAGCTGAATTGCCCCTTCTTGCACAAGCTGTTGAATGCCTTTATGGAAATGCTTTTGCTTCATGACATTTTTGGCATAAACTTTAACGAAAAGTTCTGGTGTAAATTGCGGCAGGCGGTCAAATTGGAAATTGTCCTTACCGGACGTTAACGTATCGCCAATTTGATATGTTCCTGTATCATAAATTCCAATAATATCACCACTTACAGCTTCATCGACCGTGCTTCTGTCATCTGCCATAAATTGCGTTGACTGTGCAAGCTTGATTTGCTTCCCAAGCCGTGGAAGATTGACTGACATGCCTCTTTCAAAACGTCCCGAACAAATCCTTAAAAAAGCAATACGATCACGGTGAGCAGGATTCATATTCGCTTGAATTTTGAAAATGAAGCCTGAAAAGCTTTCGGATAAAGGATCAATTTCACCTGAAGTTGAATTGCGGGCTTGTGGAGGCGGTGCAAACTGCAAATAAGATTCTAAAAAGGTTTGCACGCCAAAATTCGTTAAAGCACTGCCAAAGAAAACGGGAGTAAGTTCCCCTTCCTTTATTTTTTCGACAGAAAATTCATTCCCAGCCTCATTTAACAGCATAATCTCCTCAAGAGTTTGCTCATAAAGCCCTGATGCCTTTAAACTGTGATCCCCTTCGATTTCCCCGTCTTCATTTAATGAGATAAAGCGTTCTTTCTCATCGACACGAAATTGCTCGATCCGATTGTTAAAGCGATCGTAAATGCCGAGGAATTCTTTCCCCATGCCAATCGGCCAATTCATCGGATATGATTCAATGCCCATTACTTCCTCGAGCTCGGCAAGAAGCTCTAAGGGTGATCTTCCTTGACGGTCTAATTTATTAATAAAAGTAAAAATAGGGATGCCTCTCATTCGGCATACTTTAAAAAGCTTTAACGTTTGTTCTTCAATCCCTTTAGCGGAATCGATAATCATAACCGCACTGTCTACAGCTGTTAATGTCCGATACGTATCTTCACTGAAATCTTGGTGCCCTGGTGTGTCCAAAATATTAACACGAGATCCGTTATAGTCAAACTGCATAACACTAGATGTAACAGAAATCCCCCGCTGTTTCTCAATTTCCATCCAGTCACTCGTTGCATATTTGCCGGTTTTCTTTCCCTTTACCGTCCCAGCATCTCTAATGGCGCCTCCAAATAGAAGGAGCTTTTCTGTTAATGTCGTTTTACCTGCATCTGGGTGAGAAATAATTGCAAAAGTTCTGCGTGATAAAACTTCTTCTTTTAAATGATTGCCCATGTTAATTCCTCGCTGACTCTCAAATTTAATCATACCTTTAATTTTATCATTTTAAAAAAACAGATTGCAAGACTGTAAATATTGTCTGAACGATCTTTTTTATTAACTGAAAATAGCTTTAATGGTAGAATGTCTCTATAATGAAAGGACAATTCACAATTGTGCTGGAGGTGACCATTTGGATTCGATTACTCATACCTTATTCGGCCTTGCATTATACGGAACTGTCGATAAAACAAATTTGGATAAAAAATACAAAAAGGCCTATCTTGTAACAGCAGTTGGAGCAAGCCTTATTCCTGATATTGATGTGATCTCTAAGCTTTGGGACACAGCTGGCCATTACCAAATGTGGCATCGGGGCATTACCCACTCCATCTTTTTAACACCTTTTTGGGCACTGTTATTTTATCTCATTTGTATATGGCTTTTTAATGTAAAAGATTATAAACTATTTCTACTTGGCTGGCTGGCGGTTTTTATCCATGATACAAGTGATCTTTTCAATGCTTGGGGAACTGGCTATTTTGAACCTTTTTCCTTGAAGAGGATTACATTCGGAACAATTCCTATCGTCGATTTAGTGTTTTGGGCTATTCTAGGCATAGCTTTCATTTTATCGAAGAAAAAGAAAGCAAAAGCGCCTTATTATTATAAAATGGCATGGGTCTTCATTGCTCTTCATCTCATCATTCAAACATCACAAGGGTATTTTATTTACAAGCAATATGAGAATGATTATGATCAAATCGCTCTGTCTGCTGCCTTTATTCCGTGGACTTTCTCTGTTATTACAAAAAAAAATGATGAAGTAATGATTTTTCAAGATACTGTATTCACAGGCCCAAAAGTCCAATATGTTCTACAGTCCGCCGGGGATACTAATTTAGACCAATTATTTAAGGAACGTCCCGAGGCAAAAACACTTTATGAATGGGCCCCATTTGTCGTTCTCGTCAATAACGAGGATCGCCTCGGCTTATATGACCCGCGGTTTTATCGAAATGGGCAATCTTTTTTATTTGAATATATTGAGAAAAGTGAGATTAAATAAAAAGATGAGGACAAATGATCCTCATCTTTTTATTTAAATTACACTATTTTTTTGTGTTATTATCTTCTGAATCATCCATAATGCCTTTTGTTGATTTTTTAAATTCCCTTAATGACTCACCTAATGACCTTCCAATTTCCGGAAGCTTTTTCGGTCCAAAAATGATAAGGGCAAGAACAAGTATTAAGATTAAGCCAGGAAAACCAATATTTGATAACATGACTTCCACCCCTTCTCTATTGAGATAGAGAATTTCACCCTCTATAAATACTGGGTGTTTATAAAAAGCTTAAATTAAATGCGCCCATAATGCAAATATTATTTTGCAAAACGGTGATTACCAATCACAGTTGTAACTGTTCTGCTTCTTAACCATTTACTATTAGTTTTATCGGGATTAAAGAAATAAACTGAGTCATTATCTTGGCCCTCAAGTGCTAAAGCTTCCATTACAGCTTTTTTCGAATCATGATCAGCTGCATCATTTATTGAGCCATTATCAACAGGCTGGAACTGTCTTTTTTGGTAGATCACATCTTTAATATTATCTGGGAATCGATGATCTTCCACTCGATTTAAGACAACTAATGCGACCGCTACCTTACCTTTATAAGGCTCACCTTTTGCTTCGGCATGTACGAGCCGTGCGAGCAATTCCTTTTCAGCCTTAGAGATCGTCTTTGGTAAAATAAGCTTTTGACCTGAATGAGGTTTATTTGACTTTATATGATTAATATTTCTTAACTCAAGCTCTGATACTCCCTTTTTCAAACCAATATCAAAAAGGGTATCTCCTTTTTGAACAGTATATATCTCAACCTGATCTAATGTTTCAGCATAAACACGTTTATTCTTTGATTGAGTAAATTGGAATGAGAGCATCATGAGTCCTGCTAGCATTGCTACTGCAAATTTCTTCATCATATCTCCTCCATCTTTCTAAAAACCATTGTTTAATTTGAATAATCTATTGTGCACAATCAACATATACTACCGTAACATGGATTGTTTATATTCACCACACCTTAATATTTTCCATGGAATGTATGGGATAAGCAGGAAAATTAAGTTTATTGAAACATATATCTTTCCTCCCGCATTATTACTATTAAAAAGGAAAAAAGAATGATTTCATAATTACTAGTACTTTATGGCAGTTGTTTTTTCAAAGCCTTAAATAATGAAAAAAATATCATTTATCACACATGATTAATTCACTATTTTTAGTCAATTTTTCTTCTAGTAAATCACCAGCGTGATAATAGTCTCAACATCTAAAAAACCCTTCCTTTTTCACTATAGGACCATTCGGTTAATCCGACCGCACCTTCTTTCTTCTTATTTTTTCCAAATTCATCTTTAAAATGTCTTTTTTCTATGTAAATCATCTTACTTCTAGTCCAATAGACCGAGGATTTATTGGTACCTTCTATCTTGTTAAGTTAACTTCCTCTAATCCCTTCCTCTCATTTTTATCTAACGCCCTGTTCCTCCCTGATTATTCGACATCATTTTTTATTTTCATTAGCTAAAGTTTCTTTAACAAGGGGTTTTCCTTTTGGCCCATTTTTGGAGGTGATTATTTTCATTTAGAATCAGCTAGCGCATTTATTTACCACTACAAGGAGGGAATATTTTGAAGAAAAAAAGAATTACCCGATTCCGTTGGCTGAGTATTATTTGCATTGCTTTTTTGATCTTTCCACTTATGTACCCGAAAATGGGGCAGGCGGAAACAAATGGTTCTCCGCATACTTCATTAAAGAAAACATCTCCAGAGGCTACAAAAAGTAAAATTAGCAGCAAATTACAAGAACAATTTGCCAATCAAGAACAAGTCACGTTTTTAATTAAGTTCAAGGAACAAGCTGACACTGCATTAGCAGCAAAAAATGCAGAGAAAAATGCTTTAAGTAAAGATTCTCCTGCTAAAGTAAAATACATGAAACGATCTGCCGTCCTTTCCTCCTTACGATCTACTGCTGTTGAAACGCAAGGTCCTGTTATAGAATTTCTCAAAAAGCAGGAAAATGCAGGAAATGCAACAGATGTTGAATCCTTCTATATCGTCAATGCCATAGCTGCTACTGCTACAAAGGAAGTCATGGAACAAATCGCAGCATTCCCTGAAGTAGATAAAATTCTCCCTAATGAAATTAGACAGCTTCATATTCCAGAAAAAGTTGCCGAACCCCCTTCCCCTCAGTTAGAAACAGAACCTAAAGCAGAAACGAATTCAATAGAATGGAATATTGAGAGAGTGGGCGCACCAGCTGTATGGGAAATGGGAATTGATGGGTCCGGTACAGTAGTTGCATCCATTGATACCGGTGTGCAATGGGATCATCCTGCACTAAAGGAACAATATCGCGGCTATAATCCAGCCAGTTCTAATACTCCAACACATGAATTTAACTGGTTTGATGCAACAGCTGGACGATCCGCACCATATGATGATATTGGCCATGGTACTCACGTAACTGGCACAATGGTCGGTTCTGAACCTAACGGAGCCAACAAAATAGGAGTAGCGCCTGGTGCCAAATGGATTGCTGTTAAAGCATTTACGGCGGCTGGCGGTTCAGATAGAAATCTCATTGCTGCAGGGGAGTGGATATTAGCACCGAAGGACGCTTCGGGAAATCCACATCCTGATAAAGCTCCTGACGTTGTAAATAACTCGTGGGGCGGCGGTCCAGGTCTTGATGAGTGGTATCGCCCAATGGTGCAAGCCTGGCGTGCAGCCGAGATTTTCCCAGAATTCTCTGCAGGAAATACAACATTAGGGAATCCAGGGGGACCAAGATCCATCGCTAATCCTGCGAACTATCCCGAATCCTTTGCTACAGGAGCAACTGACATTAACAATGGATTAGGCAGCTTCTCCCTTCAAGGACCATCACCATATGGAGAAATTAAGCCTAACATTTCTGCACCAGGTGTAAATATTCGTTCTTCCGTTCCAGGAAGCGGCTATGAAGGCGGTTGGAATGGAACGTCTATGGCGGGACCGCATGTTTCTGCAGTTGCGGCCATGCTTCGTCAAGTCAATTCAAGCCTATCTGTCGAGGATATTGAGGAAATACTAATTCAATCTGCTACCCCATTAACGAATGGAGCGTATCCAGATTCACCAAATAACGGCTTTGGGCATGGTCTTGTCAATGCTTATGATGCCGTATCATCAGTCATTTCCGGCCTAGGAAAAATAAAAGGGCAAGTGGCTAAGGAAGGCAACGATAGTGAAGCACCTGAAGTGACACACCAAGCTCCGCAAGAAACATACGCCGGAATGGATCTTTCCTTAGAATTAAGAGCAACCGATAATGTTAGTGTATTAAACGTTGAACTTGAATTTTTAAAATCGGACGGTAGCTGGGCTTCTATTCAAGGGGAAAGAATAGCTGGAAACTATAAAGATGGAGTTTACAAGGTAAAGATACCTGGAGACGAGATTTCTGTACCATCCATCACATATAAATGGAAGGTCAATGACTTTGGAGGAAATGAAGTGATAACAGATAACTTCGTAGTTACTGTTAAGCCTGGCATTACCATAGGCTATTCACAGGATTTTGAATCCGAGCCGATTGGCTGGACATCATTCGGTGTAAAGAATAGCTGGCAATGGGGAGTGCCGACCTCCGGACCTGGCAAAGCTGCATCAGGAGAAAAGGTTTACGCTACCAATCTTGCAGGAAATTACGATAATAGTGCCAATATGACATTAGTAATGCCGCCAATTGATCTCCCAGAAGGAAATGCATACTTACAGTTCAAGCAATGGTATAACCTTGAAAGGAACTGGGATTTTGGCCATGTTTTAGTCTCAACTGACATGGTGAACTGGACACAAAAGCTTCGCATCACTGATATTACTTCTGCCTGGATTGATGGTGAAGTAGATTTAAGCGAATTTTCCGGCCAAAGAATCTATATAGGCTTCAATGTAACAACGGATGCTTCTGTCCAAAGACCTGGCTGGTACATTGATGATGTAAGGCTATCAAACACAGCACTTCAGTCTGCTATTAAAAATCAGAATGGCATTACAAATCCATCTGAAGCTACAGATGACTCCACTCCCGCTCTAAAGGAAGAAAAGGTCGATCCAAATAAAATTATACCTGTTAAAGATAAAGTGGAAAAAGATAAGGGCACACAAACAAAGCCTGTCCCTGCTCTCCTTCCTTTAACCGCTGAAGTAAGTATTTTAGAATCAGGCCGATCCGTTTTTACAAAACCATCTGATGGCACATATGAATTTACACATGCTTCTGGAGACTTCACTGTGCAAGCAGAGGCTTACGGATATCGTTCACAGGCACAGAGTGTTCATATTCCGGTAGACCGTGAAGTGACAGCTAATTTTGTATTAGAGCCAATCCCGCAAGGTACAGTTTCTGGTACTGTAACAAATATGGCAACTGGTAAGCCTGTAGCAAACGCTACACTTCTTTTAGTAGAGGATGCTGCCGTTCAGCCTGTAGAAACAAATGCAAACGGTCAATATTCAATTACAGCTTATGAAGGAAAGTACACTTTAAAGGTGATGGCACCTTCATACTATAGCCAAGATATTGCTATCAGCATTAGTGATACTCCTTTAGAAAAAAATATACAGTTAAAGCCTTTCATCGGTTTCCCAGGCGAAATTGGGTATGATGATGGCACAGCGGAAAATGCCCGCGTATTCTACGATGCCGGCAATGGATGGGCTGTAAAAATGTCCCTTGCTGCTGGCCATAAAAATGCAATGGTAACAGGCGGATTATTCCGATTCTGGGATACAGAATGGCCAGTCCCAGGCGGTACTGCTTTCAAAGTTGAAGTATACGATGCAAGCGGAAAAGACGGAGCTCCGGGTAAAAAATTAGCAGGACCATTTGATGCCACTGCCCTAAGAAATGGTGAATGGACACATGTTGACTTAAGTGAGCATGGCATTATGGTAAACGGCGATTTCTACATGGTGTACATTCAAACTGCTCCGAATCCAAATGCTCCTGGCTTAGCTACAGATGAAAATGGACCAAATGCGAACCGAAGCTGGCAGCTAGTTGGAGGAGCTTGGACACCTTCACCTAAAGATGAAGGGAACTATATGATCCGTTCCACTGTTAATTATGAGGTCACTGCGCCTGTGATAACGACACCAGCAGAAGGTACATTTACAAATGAAGGAACAGTAACGGTAGAAGGTACAACAGCCCCATCTACTACGGTCACTATTTTCAATAATGGTGAAGAAGTTGCAACCGCTGAAGCAACCGACACTGGAAAATTCTCTGCCAACGTTGCATTGACAGAAGGAGAAAATATATTGACTGCCAAGGTAACAACAGCTCTAGGATCCACTGATGCTTCGAGCCCTGTAAAAATCATCTTCGATAAAACGAACCCAGAACTATCTATTATAGCTCCTGTGGATAAATCAAAAACAAACAAAGAAACCGTAACAGTTGAAGGAACAGTTGCGGATGAAAATCTTGACTCTGTCAAGGTTAATGGACAAAATGCAAATATTACTGGTGGCAAATACTCACTTCGTATTCTTCTGAATGAAGGTGAAAACCTAATCACAGTTATCGCACAAGATAAGGCTGGAAATATTACTGAGAAGTCAATTACCGTTAATGCAAAATATACAGCACCAGTAATCGAAAATCTTCTTCCAACAGAGGATAAGGAATTGAAGAAGGGCGAATCCGTAAAAATTGAATTTGACAGCGAACCTGGCCTAAAAGCAACTTTTGCAATTAGAATGCCATTAACAAACACTGGCGGGCAGCTTGCTGATGCTAATTCACTTCCAATGATGGAAACTTCACCAGGACATTATGTCGGTTATTATACAGCCACTTCTAATGTAAAAGCACCTGGCGCTGAAATAGAAGTGCAAGTAACTGATGGCTATGGCAATGAGTCTCGTAAAATTGCTGCTGGCAAGCTATATATTAATGAAAAAAAGAAAAAAGATAAAGATAACAATGGAAAAGGCAACAAAGGAAAAAATAATCTTGAAGAAGAAGCTAGTGAGGTAGAAAGCGAAAGTGTAGAAAATTAAGTAACAAAAGACGGGCCCTGTTTTTAAAATGGGCCTGTTTTTAAAAAGTGCTATTATTCCTAAAGCTCAGCAAAAAGCAAGAGAGGTATGCTCTCTTGCCTTCACTAACTAGCAGCAACCTCCAAAACCAAAACATGATGCACCGACAATAATTAACAAGATAAATAGGACTACGATTAATGCGAAGCTACCGCCAAAACCACATCCGCCGAAGCCGCCAAAACCGCAACCGCCGAAGCCACCGCCGAAGCCACCGCCAAATCCACCAAACATGCTATCTCCTCCTTTACGATTTCGGTAGTTTAACTATTAAATAAAGCCAAATCCACCGCCGCAAGAACAACCAATAATAATTAATAAGATGAACAATACGACAAGTAGAGCAAAACCTCCACCGCATCCAAATCCAACGCCATCTCCCATAATCGAATACCTCCTTTATTTGATTCCATATATCCTATTCAAATACTTAAGTTTGTGCGATAGACAAATACACAATTTTTGGGTAGTTTCACTAGTACAGGCCTAACACAGAAAAAGCTCCAACGCCTCAAGGTACTGGAGCTAAACAAAAAGAAAGATGCTAATCAATAAGATCAGCATCTTGTTTACGAGTCTGTATTATTCTTTTTCAGCTTCTTGATTATCTTTGTTTGTTGTTAATTCATGTGTAAGTTCATTTATGCTTTGACGTATATTTCCTTTACCAGAGAAGTTCTCCAAAAGCTCCTTTACATCAATTCCAGAAGAAGCTTTTAAACTTTCCTGCATTGTAGACATCAAGTTTGTTGCATAGCCGGTGATTTTATTAGCACCGCCATTTTTTCCGTCACTTCCTGTGTCAACAACAGTTATTTTATCAATATTAGAAAGCGGACTTGCCACTTGCTTCGCATATTCAGGAAGCATTTCTAAAACCATATCCATAATAGCTGCTTGCCCATATTGCTCAAATGCTTCCGCGATTTTTCGCTTCGCTTCTGCTTCAGCAAGACCTTTTAAGCGAATGATTTCAGCTTCAGCCTCCCCTTGTGCTCTTTGAGATTCCGCTTTAGCCAATCCGTCCACTCGTACACGCTCAGCATCAGCACGTGCTTGAGACTCGATCAAATATTTACTCGCATCAGCTTCAGCCATTTGCCTTTTCTTATTTGCTTCGGCAGCCTGCTCGACTGCATAGCGGTCCGCATCCGCTTTCTTCTTTACTTCAGAGTCATATTGGCGTTCTCTTCTAAGAATTTCTTTTTCTTCTAATTCAATTTGTTTCTGGCGCTCAATAATTTTAATTTGCATTTCTTGTTCAGTAACTTCTTGTTTTGCACGGGCTGTTTCAAGATCATAAGCTTGGTCTGCACGTGCTTTTGCAATATCCTGCTCTCTGCGGTAATCTGCCATTTTCATTTGATTTTCTTTTTCCGCTTCAGCAATTTCTGTTGCTCTTTCAAGCTCTGCCCTTTGTGCGTCTTTATCAGCTTCAGCGCGCTTTATGCGTGTTTCTTTCTCTGCCTCTGCAGTTGCGATATCAGCATCACGCTTCACTTGGGCAATTCTTGGTTTTCCTAATGAATCTAAATAGCCGTTTTTATCGCGAACATCCTTTATCGTAAATGATACGATAATTAGCCCCATTTTTGCCAAATCTTGTGAAGCAACTCTTTGTACCTCTTGAGAAAACTTATCACGATTTTTATAAATCTCTTCCACAGTCATTGAGCCAAGAATGGATCTTAAGTGACCTTCCAGTACTTCTTTTGCTTCATTTTCGCGATCTTCCTTCGATTTTCCAAGAAATTGCTCTGCAGCTGTCGCTATTTCCCCGATAGAACCCCCGATTTTAATAATCGCAGTCCCATCTGCCATGACAGGAACACCCTGTTCTGTATATACTTCAGGTGTAGAAACTTCTAGCTTACTAGATAATAAACTTAATGGTTGGGCTTGCTGGAATACCGGAAGAACAAATGTACCTCCACCGCGAATAATTTTAATTTTATTGCCTGATTCATCAACATGAACATTTTTACTTCCTAAATAGCTTCCCGTCACAATCAACGCCTCATCAGGTCCGGCTGTGCGGTATTTCGTGATAAATACGCCTAATAATGCAATTAATAAAAAAGCAACAATTCCGATAATAATCCAAGTGGTGAGCATAAACTCTCCTCCTATCTAATATTGATTATGTGGCACCACATATAGAACCCCGTCTTTTACATCAACTACAAGCACCTTCGTTCCCTCTGCAATTGCTTTATTATCAAAGCTTGCAGCGGGCTTTGAAATTCTGCCGCTAATACTCTCAATTAATACCTCACCAAATCCATCCTCGGGTATTGTAATAAGGATATTTCCTAATCTCCCTTTCAATGAATCTTCCGTATAGACAAGAGATTCTTCAGAATTAGCTAAAGGTATAAGAACAAAGACATTGAGCAATGCGTCTAAAATAAGCGAGACTATTGCGGCAATAACAATAATGAGGATACTATTCATTTCAGTTAAAGTTTCAAGTAAATAGCCTATCGCAGACAAAAAAGTAAGAAAGGCAAGTACAAGAACAGGATTAAGAAAACTAGTAGCTTCAGAGATTCCTTCGATAATATCTCCGAAAAATAAGTACAAAATAATTAAACTGCCAGAAATGATAAGTGTGTACAGATAAACGGTTTGAATTGGAATGCCGAATAGCTCCATCAGATTTTTATCCCTCCTTTAAATTTTCTTTACCTGCTATAGCTTAACTACGAATTAACATACATAAATGTTTCAATTTTTATATTTTTTTTACAAAAATTTTAATGAATTTTTCCTATCTTTGATTAGTTGTCATCTTTTTCAGTCATCACATGCTTTCTTCACGCATACGATACTCAAAGATTCGTGTTTTTTATGCAAGGAGGGCATTCAAAAGCAATGTCAAGGTCTGAGAGATATTCGGCTAAAGTAAAAAGGGCAATTAGCTACCGTTTTATTATGCTCTTTTTCCTATGTATAGCTTTACTTACCGTATTATACTTTTATTCCCAAAGCTTAATTAAAATAGAGGCACCCAAAAAAGATCTCGGCGAAAAAGTCATTATTCATTTGCCGACTGGAAATCAGATTTTCACTTATGAAAACTTAATTGTGAATGAAGATGGCAAGCTTTTCTATAAAGGAGAGCGAAATACATTAGAGTTAACGGGTGGAGTAGTCATTTATAAAGATTGGAAGGAATAAAAAAGCTCTGCACACTGAAATGTAGAGCTTTGCCTTTTATTAATACCAATAGCCATTTGAATAATAATATGGATAATGAGGGTACCGTAGCCGTTCATTTCCTCCGCATTTATCTTATATATATTTTCGTACCCAATAAATAGTATGTAAAATCCTACATGTATTCTTGGATATTAGCCTAAAGAAGAAAAGTTTCACTAATGAATCTAACGAAAAAACTTGTCCAAAATAAAGAGACCCTCAAAGGAGGGTCCCTTATTAGCAGTTATCCCTGCTGGTTTTTCAATTGTTCCTGTCCCATAGCGACGAGACGTTTCGTCATTTCGCCACCGACGGAACCGTTTGCTCGCGCGGTCGTATCTGCACCAAGTTGAACTCCAAACTCATTGGCGATCTCATTTTTCATTTGATCCAATACATTTTCAGCACCGGGAACCACAAGTTTGTTTCTTGCCATGATACATCACTCCCACCACGATTTTTTTGTGAGCAAGTATTCTTGCTCTATTTTAATGTAACCGAAGCTTGAGCGCTCGATTCACTTTAAAGAAAAGTCGATGTGGTGATATTTGGGTTAATTAGAGCAATTTATGTAGACTATTACGGGGTTTGTCATATAGTCAAACTTTTCAGTTCGTGCTACATAAAACATGAAGGCTATTTTACATAAACGGTGGTACTCCCTTGCTAATTTCTGATACGAGTGAGGCGATGGACTGTATTTGTTGATCATCTAAATCAAAAGCCGTTTTTATTTTTTCTTCTAAATTCGCCGTTACTCTTCGCTTACCGACTTCCACAAGGGCAATTAATGAAAAACTGCAGCTGACAATTTTTGCGAAATCACGTTGATTCATCTCATAGCTTTTACGAATAAATTTAATAATTTCTTTATCCATTCTCATTACTCATACCCCCATTCTAACAAACATATTATTTAAATAAATTAGCATTGATATGTTCTATTTGTAAAGAAATTTATTATGAACATTTCATTACTTATTTATGAAGGAGGTTTTACGCACTTGATTATTATTGCTAATTACGAAATGAAGCCAGATCCCAGCAGATTTCATGGCATTCAAAGAGACATATTTATCGCATTAGAAAGCAGTCCTGAAATATTTGAATATGACTCACTCCAGGAATTGCTATTTGATATAGATTTAAGGGAGCATATTATATTAGCAGCAGAGGATCTAAGTAAAAGCAAGGCAAAATTCACCCCATTTTCTACTTCTAAATTTAATCCAGAAATTTGGACGAAAACTAAATATGGGTATTTACTTCATCCTGATATATTTGCTTCAGATGGCATTAAGGATATTTTTAACAACAGCCAAGAATATGCATTTGAATGTTCTACAGCAATTGTTATTATTTTTTATAAAGCTGTGCTTGATTTAATTCCATTAAGTTTTTTTAATACTTTATTTCAAAGATTGTTACTTTGGGATTGGAACCATGATCAAGATTTAAGTATTGTGACGAAGAAAGGCCATGATTTTATACCTGGAGATGTTGTTTACTTTTATAATCCTGATTATAACCATCCAGTATGGATGGGGGAAAATGCCGTTTATCTTGGAAATGGCCAATACTTTGGGCATGGAATTGGCATTAAAACAGAAGAAGGGATGATTGAAGACCTTAATACATTAAGGAGAAAAAACGCAACAAGATCTGCCCATTTAATTTCCCAACATAGCAGATTAAGTACTAAATATTTGTCTCAATTTGCCAAACAGATTTATCAATAAGGCGCCATTGACATTTTAATTATTGTCTGGCGCCTTTACGCTTTCTTACTTTCCCAAGGTTCAAATGAAACCCAGATAAGATTCGGCCATATGTACATTCTTCCTTACATATTTAATAAAGATGCATGATTTGGGGATCATTTTAAAAATGAATAATAACCATTTAGACCTCCCCTGCATAAAAAAGCCAAAATAAAGAAACATAGATAAGGATAGCACTTTTGGAATAGCGGGGTGATCCCTCTTGATTCGCAGCATTGAAAAATTATTAGGAAAGACGAAAACAAAGAAAAATCAAACGGTAGCTAATAATGAAGGGACCGTGCATAAGGATTCCCATCTCAAAAATTTCAGTGATAATGAAATTATTCTCCGCACAATTTATGAAAACTGTTCAGATGTCGTTTTTCGGTCCTTTTTACTTTTTGGAAAGAAAAAAGCTTTGATTATTTTTATTGAGGGACTATCTGATAATGATGGAATTGAAAAATATATTCTTTCCCCTCTTATGCAGGAAACAGATCATTCATCTCAAGTGTTCCACGAATTACTTGAACAAAAAATTCCTGTTTCTAAAGTGAAAAGAATCCATTTATTGAAGGATTGCATTGAATCGATCTCATCTGGTAATCCACTTCTTTTGTATGAAGGAGAAAATGATGGCTTTTCCTTAGGGTTGGCTAAATGGGAAAAGCGAAGTATAGAGGAACCGACGGCAGAATCAGGAATAAGAGGACCGCGTGAAGGCTTTACAGAATCTTTGCAGGTAAGTATTTCACAGTTACGACGAATTATTAAGAGCCCTGCTCTTAAAATGCAAACGATGAAAATTGGAACTTATACGAACACGACTGTTGCACTTGCTTATATTGAGGGTTTAGCGGACAAAACTCTAATAGAAGAAATGACAAACCGGTTACAACGAATAGAGATAGATGGAATTTTGGAAAGTGAGTATATCGAGGAAATGATTGAGGATCAATCTTATTCTCCATTTCCACAAGTTTTGTCAACAGAACGTCCAGACGTTGTATGTGCGAATTTATTAGAAGGTCGTGCGGCTATTTTGGTTGAAGGAACGCCCTTCTGTCTAGTAGCCCCAATTACTTTTTTTTCCTTACTGCAATCGCAAGAGGATTATTATCAAAGATTCTTTATAAGCAGTTTAATAAGGTGGTTACGCTATCTCTTTTTGGTCATGTCCCTTCTACTTCCATCATTGTATGTAGCTGTTACAACATACCACCAAGAAATGGTGCCCGCCGCTTTACTGCTAAGTATTGCTGCCGCTAGGGAAAGTGTTCCATTTCCTGCCCTAGTAGAAGTACTGTTAATGGAAAGTACGTTTGAAGCACTTCGTGAGGCAGGGATTCGATTGCCGAAGCAAGTTGGGGCTGCTGTCAGTATTGTTGGGGCATTAGTAATCGGCCAAGCGGCTGTACAAGCGGGATTAGTTTCCGCTCCAATGGTCATTGTGGTAGCCATTACGGGGATTGCTTCCTTTATGGTCCCTCGTTATATTGCTGGTATGGCCATTCGAATCATTCGTTTTCCAATCATATTTTTAGCAGGTTCTTTAGGTTTGCTTGGTATTGTAATGGGAATCCTTGCTATAGCTATTCATCTTTGCAGCCTACGTTCCTTTGGTGTGCCCTATTTATCTACACTTGCACCACTGAAAGGTCATCAATTAAAGGATGTACTTTGGAAATCCCCATTATGGATGATGAATAGACGTCCCCGTTTAACCGGAGAAACGAATCTGTATAGACAAGCTCCTAACCAAAAACCAGGTCCGCAAAGGGAAGGTGAATAGAAAAATTAATGAAAGAAGTTGATCGAAATGTTTAAAAAAGGAGTTCTTTTTATCAAGCTCCTACTTTCTATCATATTTTTCACCTCCCTGCTTTTTCTATTAAGCGGTTGCTGGGATCGCGTGGAGGTTAATGACTTAGCGATCGTTACTGCAGCAGCCATCGATAATAAGGAAAAGAATATTGAAATTTCACTCCAAATATTTATTCCTAAATCTATTAGCAGCGGCGGTCAAGGAGGAGGCGGGGGCGGGGGCGCAAGTGGAAATCCTGTAACTATGGTTGTATCTCAAAGTGGAATTAATTTGGCAGATGCATTATCGAAGCTCCAAGCCGATTTACCTCGAAAAATCTTTTGGGGACAATGCAAAGTATTCATATTTGGCGAAAAAAGGGCAAAAGAAGGCATTCTAGATGAGTTAGATTTCCTTCTTCGCCAACCAGAGCCACGAGAAAGATCTTACGTATTTGTTAGTAAAGGAAAAGCAAAAGAAATTCTTGAATTACAGCCAAATCTTGAACGAGATTCAGCAGATACAATTAAGGAAATAGTTGAATTTGATTCTGGAATAAAAGTTACATTAAAAGACCTGGACGAAATGCTTAATGGCGATGCCCAAACGGCCATCCTGCCTTACTTAAAAATAGCGACAGAAAAAATTAAAAAGAAGTCCTATCCATATCCTAAAATTACCGGGTCAGCTATCTTTAAAAAAGATAAAATGATTGGGGACATTTCCGTAAAAGAGACTAGAGGTATCCTCTGGTTAAGGAATGAAATCAAAAATTACACAGTCACTATTGAGGGGAAAAATAGAAAAGGAATTCTCTCAATATATCCAGTAACCGCGAAAGTAGATTTAACCCCATATATACGAGGGGAAAATTGGATAATGAAAATAAAAATTGAAACTGAGGGTACAGTTATACAAAACAATACAAATTTTAATCTTGCAAACCCAAATGATTTAAAATTAGTGGAAAAAGCGTTAACAGATGAGATAAAAAAACGAATTGAATTAGTGCTTCCGAAAATTCAGAATGAGCTAGAAGCTGATGTCGTTGGCTTTGCCAAGAAGTTCCATAGAAAGTATCCAAAACAGTGGAATAAAGTAAGCCAGCATTGGGATGAGGTATTCCCAAACATAAAATTAAACTATGATTTTAAAGGACATATTCGCAGAGAAGGATATATTACAAAACCAACTAAATTAACTGTTGAAGAGGGAGATTAATCTTATGAAATGGGGAACCTTTTTTGCTACAGCGATTATCATAATGGTCATCATTTATTTGCAATGGCCACAATTGAAAAAAAAGCCGAAAAGGGATATTAGCGCCTTCATTGGACTTCTTCTTATAGGATTATTTCTATCAATGTTTGATCTTTTATATATTGGTGGACCTGCTAAGTGGATTGAGCATGTATTAAAGCCAATAGCCGTTTTTATGGAAAAGTAATATTATTGTGAAGTGAAAGGAGAAAGTTATCAGTATGATGAAAAATATCAAAATATCTTCCTTGCAAATGGCCATGCTAATGTATCCAACTATTATGGCTACTGCCATCCTTTCAATTCCAAGCACTACTGCAAACTATGCTAGACAAGATATGTGGTTATCTCCTATTTTAGCATCAATCATTGGATTTATTACGATGTTCGTTATTTATAAACTTCACAAGCTTTTTCCTGACAAAACAATCATTCAAATGAATGAACTAATTATTGGAAAATTCCTTGGAAAAGTACTTAGTTTCATTTTTTTACTTTATTTTATCCTAACAACGGGTCAAATTATTAGGGATTACGGCGAATTCATTGTTAGCTCTTTTTTATTTAAAACTCCTCTTGTTGTTATTATTTCATCAATGGTGCTGCTTAGTGCTTTTACTGTTCATGCAGGTCTAGAAGTAATAAGCAGAGTTTGTCAATTGATTTTTCCTATATTTGTCATTCCTTTTATCTTGTTAATTGTCTTGCTAAGCCCAGAATTTGAACTAGGAAATATCTTACCTATCTTAGAGCGGGGAATGATATCGCCTATAAAAGGAGCTATCCCAACAAGCGGATGGTTTGGTGAAATCATCATAATCATTTTCCTACTGCCATACCTAACTGATAAGGAGAAGGCCTATAAATACGGAATGATGACTGTTTTTTGGGTGATGATTACATTAGTTATTTTGAATTTAACCGTTCTTTTTGTATTA
Organism: Cytobacillus depressus; assembly: GCF_008923245.1. Classification (GTDB taxonomy): domain Bacteria; phylum Bacillota; class Bacilli; order Bacillales; family Cytobacillaceae; genus Cytobacillus; species Cytobacillus depressus. The sequence goes on along the minus strand of NZ_WBOS01000002.1, from coordinate 252,054 downwards.
GGTACGACAACATCCACAAAGGTATACCCTTTAATGAATGTAAGCAGATATATCAGCTATGCTGATTTCTTTGAGAACTTAGACGCCATCACCATGGCTGTTTGGATTTTGGGAGCTTTTATCAAAATCACTGTATTTTATTACGCAGTGGTTTTAAGTACCACACAGTTGTTAAATCTTTCGGATTATCGGTCAATAGTTTGGCCAATAGGAATTTTATTAGTTGAATTTAGTTTTTGGTCCATTCCAAACATGATGGCATTATCACATGAAAGTAGCGTTTACTTTCCCTTTTATGCATTTATTATTCAAACGCTTATACCGATGCTTCTATTATTAATTGCATTTATAAGAAAAAAGTCGAAACCTGTTAAGGGTTAAATCCCTCATTTCGCCCAAATTCTATTTAATCAATTTTAATTCTTTTTCCACATAGTAAAAAGACCTCCTTTTTTATTATTTTTGGAGGTCTTCATTAAAATCCTTTTTACCACTTCTTCTTATCAGCTTCTAGCAAAAGACTAGTTAGAATTTTTGTCCCATATATTAGCGCATCCTGATTAAAAGTCATTTTCGGATGATGAAGTCCCGGCTTAAGGTCACAGCCTAATGCAATCATTGTTGCTGAAAGATCTGCTTTCTTTAAAGTATAAAAGTGAAAATCTTCGGCTCCAGGTGAAGGACATTCTGGCACAAAGTTTTCTTCACCAAGAATGGCGGAAATAGCGCTCTTCCCAAGCTCCATCGCTTTCTCGTTACGAACGGCTGCAGGTGAATATTCTCCAAGACTATATTCGATGTTTGTTTCAGTAAGTTCAGCCAATTTCTTAATCGTGTGTTCCGCTTTCTTTATTAGCTGATCCATCGTTTCATTTGTCTCAGCTCTTAAGTCAAAAGTAAATTGAACTTTTTCGGGAATTAAATTGGATGCTTCTCCACCACGAAGCTCGGTAATTTTTATCGAATATTTATGATTATCCTTTAAGCGGATTTGCCGAATGGCCTGAATTAAAAATGCAGCTGCTTCTAGCGGGTTATTCCCCTCTTCGGGTCTTGCCGCATGGGCAGGGGTCCCTTGAATAAACCCTTGGATGCTTGCTGTAGATCCATGAAGAATGACAGGTGCGGCCTTTTGAAAAGGAATTTCTAAAGCTGGGCGCACATGAATGCCGCTAAGAAACTTTGCATTTTCCAGTGCACCGGCTTCAATCATCTTCAATGCCCCTTCTGCTTTTTCTTCTGCAGGTTGAAAAATAAATCGTACAGTATGACGAAAGGACTTTCCTGATTGTGCTAAAGCAAGAGCCGTATAAAGGGCCATCGTGCTATGACCGTCATGGCCACAAGAATGATTTGCGCAAATTTCCCCATCCACTTCTTGTATTAAAGCATCCATATCTGCACGAAGAGCGATTACATCTGTTGATTCTCCTTGTATATCTACAATCAAACCGTAATGTTCCGAAAATGTTTTTACATGGAATCCTGCATTTGTTAATTTCTCACGAATATAAGCCGACGTTTTCCTCTCCTCCCAGCTTGGCTCGGCAAGCTGATGAAGCTCCTGATACGTTCGAAGAATCTCTTCTCGCTTTTCATCAATATAGGAAATTGGATTTTGATTCATTATGTATATCCCCTTCGCTGAAAAAGTTACGATATTGTACAATTATACACTAAGATACATGGATTTTGTTTATTTGTCATTATTTTCAAACTGGACACAAACTAGTATATAATGTAGGAATGAAGAGGTTTTTAAGCATAGAAGTAAGATTTATTCATTTATGATAAAATAGTAATAGTACCATATAAAGGAGCTGTAGAGATGAAAAAAGAAATTATTGAAAGATTTACTACATACGTAAAAATTGACACACAATCGAATGAAGCAAATGAAACATGTCCTTCAACTCAAGGGCAGCTAACTTTGGCGAATTTACTCGTTGATGAGTTAAAAGCGATTGGCATGGAAGAAGTATCAATCGATGAAAATGGATATGTGATGGCAACATTGCCTGCTAATACAAATAAAAACGTTCCGACAATCGGATTTTTAGCTCATTTAGATACAGCTACTGATTTTACTGGAGCGAATGTAAAACCGCAAATTCATGAGAACTATGATGGAAATGAAATTAGCTTGAATAAAGATTTACATATTGTTCTTTCCCCAAGTGACTTCCCGAGCTTGAGCCTATATAAAGGGCACACTCTAATTACTACTGATGGGACCACATTGCTTGGAGCGGATAATAAAGCTGGTATTGCTGAAATTATGACGGCGATGGCATACTTAATTAATCATCCGGAAATTAAGCATGGAAAAATTAGAGTGGCCTTTACTCCTGATGAAGAAATTGGCAGAGGCCCACATAAATTTGATGTCGCAGCCTTCAATGCAAAATATGCTTATACAATGGACGGCGGACCACTTGGCGAGCTTGAATATGAGAGCTTCAATGCTGCGGCTGCAAAAATCACGGTAAAGGGGAATAATATTCATCCCGGGACCGCGAAAGGCAAAATGGTGAATTCAGCCAAAATTGCAATGGAATTAAACGCAAAGCTGCCTGCCGACGAAGCACCTGAATTGACAGAAGGTTATGAAGGCTTCTATCATCTTCTCTCTGTAAATGGTGATGTTGAAGAAACAAAGCTAAGCTATATTATTCGTGATTTCGATAAAGAAAAATTCAATGCTAGAAAAAACAATTTACAAGAAATCGTAAATGAGCTGCAGAATAAATATGGCAGCAAAAATATCATTCTTGAAATGAATGATCAATATTACAATATGAAGGAAAAAATTGAACCTGTTAAGGAAATTGTCGACATTGCCCACAAAGCAATGGAAATGTTAGATATTAGCCCAATTATTAAGCCAATTCGCGGCGGCACAGACGGCTCACAGCTTTCCTATATGGGACTGCCAACCCCAAATATATTCACTGGTGGCGAAAACTATCACGGTAAGTATGAATATATTTCTGTTGATAATATGGAAAAAGCAGTGAGTGTCATTGTTAATATTGTAAAGCTGTTTGAAGAACAGGGAGAAGGTTTATAATTAAAATAAAAGACAGCAGGCGAGATAAATTCTGCCTGCTGTCTTTTTCTATTGTCTAGCTTCAGCGCCTATCCCCGACGTACAAGACGTCTCGGCTTTTAGTCGATGTTTTTCCATCGAGGCGCTTCCGCATTTTTTTTTAGTATGCCAAAGTATATAACGCTTTAATATGTGTATAATAGCGAACATTACTTGCTTCCTTCATAAGAGATGCAGGAAGTCCTTTTAGTGATGTTTCGTTAGCACCAATTGTCGCTACAGCATCTTTGCGGCCAAGACTAGCTAGTGTACCAGAGTTAACTGGGGCAAACTTTTCAAAATCTTTATCTTGGAAGTATGCAAATAAGTTGTAGCCTACTAGCTCACCCATTTGCCATGCATTTTGAGCGGTTGGCGCATATGGACGGCCACCTTCTTCAGGGAATGCCACTGCACTGTCACCGGCAACAAACACGTCAGGGTGAGATGATGATTGAAGGAATTCATTAACAGTTGCACGGCCGCGATCACAAGCAAGTCCAGATTGTTCAACAATTGGAAGAGCTTGAACACCGCCAGTCCAAACAAATGTATTGGCTGTAATTTGTGTACCATCTTTCAGGTCGATTACATTGCCGTTAACATTTGTCACAGGAAGACCTGTTAAGAATTCAACTCCGCGACCTTCTAAGCTAGTAGTTGCACGCTCGATTAAATGGTCTGGCAATACTGGAAGAATCTTTGGACCCGCTTCAACAAGCTTGATTTTTAAATCTTTCGGATTTACGCCATAGCTTTTTGCGATTTTTGGCATATTATCAACGATTTCCCCAACTAGCTCAACACCAGTTAAGCCACCGCCGCCGATAACAATCGTCGCATCTGCTTCGTTCTTCGTTTTGCTGTATTCTTTAATTCTGTCAACGATATGATTGAAAATTTTATTCGCATCATCCACAGACTTTAACACCATGCTGTTTTCTTCCAAGCCAGGAATTCCGAAGTAGCCTGTTTTACTTCCAAGAGAAACAACAAGAGCGTCATATGTTAATGTTGAACCATCATCAAGCGCAACTGTCTTTTGATCAACAGAGAATGATTCAACTTTAGCAATTTTTACATTAATATCTTTGCCTTTGAATAGCTTTTCTAAAGGCATAGAAATAGCCTTCTCAGAGATTGTTCCCCCTGCAAGACGGTGTAGCTCTGTAATAATTTGATGTGTTGGGTATTGATTAACTACAGTTACATATGCTTCATCACTATTTAAATATTTACGAACAGTTAAAGCTGATAGTACTCCGCCATAACCTGCCCCTATGATCACGATATGTTTTGACATGTTTTATCCCGTCCTTAACTAGTTGTATTAAAAGAATTATTGTTGGCTATTCTTCTCTGAAGTGATTTGAAGATAAGCGTTAACGAAACGGAAAAGCTTCTGTGCTTGAGGGTCTTTCAGCATCTTTAATACTCCGAATAACCCAATAACTTCATGGCTTTCATCCGCACGATCTTTTGCTTCGATAGCCGTAGCAGCGATTTGCTTAACAGTGTCCTTAATTGGATTAGCAATTTCAGTAATTGCGCTTACTGTATCATTCTTTAATACTTCATCAGTTGCCACAGATTGAGCAAAGTCATATGACTTGTTTAAAATCGTCACGAGCTCAGTTAATTTTGGCAGCTGTTCTACTAATGTTGTTAAGGAATCTTGTACCTCAGGCTTTAAAAGCTGATCAAGAATATCGAGTTTATCTTGATACGACACAAGTTCTTGTTCAGGTTTTGGTTGAGTAAGCGTTGCAGTCATGTCCTCTTCCCCTTTATGTAAATATTTTACTATAAACCGAAGGAAAATTCTGTCTTGTGTGATATTTCACAAAAGTAAGTATAGAAAACAAACCTAATAATATTAGTACCAGAGTTTTACTAAATATACATCCGGTTTTTCCCTCAGTCACCATCAAAACTACTATACGACTTATTTTGAATAATATCAATTACAATTTTCATATATTCATTGCCTCAAAGTTGTCAATAGGTGTAATTTTAAAAAGTCAAAGGCTGTGTTGCCCCTCAGAAGGAAAAATAGCCTAAACTAGCATTAACTTTGACCTTCATAGTGAAAATATTGGAAAATAATTATTATTTAATTTACAATAAGGATAAGATCTTTTGATTTATATAATGTTTATTAACATAGTACATACAGATGGGAGATGTGAAAGATGAATTTTGTAACGTTAAATAACGGCTTAAAAATGCCTCAGCTTGGTTATGGTGTGTGGCAGGTGGAAGACGAACAGGCAGCTGAATCAGTCGCAAAAGCTTTAGAAGTAGGCTACAGATCAATTGATACAGCTATGATTTATAAGAATGAAAATGGTGTCGGAAAAGCAATTAAAGAGTCAGGGATTCCTCGAGAAGAGCTCTTTATTACGACAAAGGTTTGGAATAGCGATCAAGGCTTTGACAACACATTACGCGCTTACGATGAAAGCTTAGAAAGACTAGGGCTTGATTATGTTGACCTATACTTAATTCATTGGCCAACACCTGAATTCGATCAATATGTAGAAACTTATAAAGCACTGGAACAGCTTTATAAAGACGGCCGGGTAAAGGCGATTGGCGTGTGTAATTTTGAGCTAGAACATCTTGATCGCATCTTAAAAGAATGTGAAATTAAGCCAGTATTAAATCAAATTGAATGTCATCCATTCCTTGCGCAAAACGAGTTAAAAGAATTTTGTGCGAAACATGAGATTTTTGTAGAAGCATGGAGCCCGCTTCATCAAGGCGGAGAAGTGCTGCAAAATGAAACGATTAAAAATATCGCAGCGAAGCATGGGAAAACAGCTGCTCAAACCGTTTTACGCTGGCACTTGCAAAAGGATACAATTGTTATTCCTAAATCGGTTACTCCATCCCGCATTGAAGAGAATTTCAATGTATTTGATTTCGAGCTGTCTACTAATGAAATGGATGAAATTAATAACCTAAATCGCGATGAGCGTAAAGGTCCAAAGCCAAGTGAATTTCATATGAGATAATTTTAAAAAGGAAAAAGACGGCGAGCGCCGTCTTTTTTTATTTATTATAGAGTTACACGTGTACCAGTTTTGCCTTCAAGAGCATCTTGAAGTTTATCCATAGACGTGATGATAACGTTTTTGCCGCCTTTTTGTAAAAACAGAATAGCAGCTTCGATTTTTGGTCCCATGCTTCCTTTAGGGAAATGACCTTCATCCATGTAACGTAAAGCTTCTTCAACTGTCATTTCAAATAGGTTTTGTTGTTGTGGAGTTCCGAAATGGATCGCAACTTGCTCAACACCAGTTAAGATAAATAGGTAGTCAGCATTGATTTCTGCAGCTAATAATGCACTTGCGAAATCTTTATCGATTACAGCGTCAGTGCCTATTAACATACCGTTTTCTTCAATAACAGGGATACCGCCGCCGCCAGCTGTAATAACAGTAATTTCTTTATCAAGTAACGCTTGAATTGCATCTTTCTCAACGATTGTTACTGGTTTTGGAGAAGCAACAACACGTCTGTATCCTCTACCACTGTCCTCTATGTAAGAGATTTTTTCAGTTTCAAGAATTTTGTCTAATTCTTCTTTTGTATAGAATGGTCCAACTGGTTTCGTTAGGTTATCAAATGCTGGATCATCTTTAGAAACTACCGCTTGAGTAACAATAGTAGCAACTGATCTATTGATATTGCGTTCAACCATCTTATTTCTAAATGCTTGCTGGATTAAATATCCTAAGTTCCCTTGTGTTTCTGCATCTAAAACGTCAAGTGGATAAGCAGGCACTACTGATTCAGCCATTTGGTTTTTGATTAATGAGTTACCAACTTGTGGTCCGTTACCATGAGTAATAACTACTGTGTTACCTTGTTCGATTAAAGCAAGAACAGGCTCACAGCTTTCATTAATATTTTGTTGTTGTTCTTCAAGTGTACCTTTTTGACCTTCTTTAATAATTGCGTTTCCACCGATAGCTAAAACAATCTTACTCATTAACAACACTCCTTTTAATATAACTTCCTAACCGATTATGTACTTTTTCGGTTTTTTTATGCAAGCATTTTTTTCAAAAAAATATCATTTTTTGAAAGGTTGATTTCCGCTGCAGGCACTCGCTTCAATCAACAATAAAGTGAGCCTTTCAAAAAAGGAGGAGAGGAACTAGCAAAAAACTATCCCTCTCCAAGAAGATTTCATTATTCTGCTTCGATTAATCCAAGCTTCACTGCATAAGCTTCGATTGCTTTTTCAAAGCATGCTAATGGAGCACGAACAGTACCTGCACCGATTTGGCCCACACCAGCTTCTTTATGAGCAATACCAGTGTTGATTACAGGCTCGATTCCAGTTTCAACTACTTTTCTAGCATCGATTCCAAGGCAAGAACCTTTGAAATCCCAAGTAGGAATTGAGAAGTTAGGGTTGTGATCGATACAAATTTCAATCATATCATTACTTGTGCTAATTGCATCGTCCATACCGCCAGCACCTACGAAACGTGTAACACCAGGAGCAGCGATCATGGCAAAACCGCCTACACCGAATGTTTCAGTGATTGCACTGTCACCCATGTCAGGGCAAGCCATATCTTGGTCATATCCTGTAAAGAATAGACCTTGTGGTGTATTAACTGGTGCAGTGAACCATTGATCACCCATACCAGCAATACGAATTCCGAACTCATGTCCGTTACGGCACATTGCAGTTACAACTGTACCATGTTGGATTTCTCTTGCAGTATCCATAACTGCTTTTGTTGATGCCATAGCAATATTTAAGAAATACTGATCTGTATCAGCTAAGAATTGAATAACATCTTGCTTGTCTTTTTCAGATACATCTGTTTGTAAAATATAAGGAACGATATCCTTAAGGAAAATAAGGGAACCAGCAATATTACGTTGGTGGAACTCATCTCCCATTGTAATCGCTTTTGCCATCATAACGTTTACGTTTAAGCCCTCACCTTTAACTTTAAGTGCTTTAGAAAGGGTTGGACCAAGAATATCTCTGAACCATCCTAGACGGTTAATTACTTCTTGAGAATATGCACCGAAACGTAGAACTGCTCCAATTCCTTCATTCATTGTACAAAATGCGCGATTTCCGCCGTCACGATTTTCTACAACAAGAACAGGCATGCTTCCAGATGTGATTCCACCCATTGGACCAACTGCATTCACATGGTGACATGGAATGAATTCAATTTCTCCATTTTTAAGCATTTCAAATGCTTCTTCAGGAGTAGAAGCCCATCCTTCAAATAATGTAGCACCTACGCAAGAACCTTGCATTGGGCTTGTCATGTTTTCCCATTTAATTGGTGGTCCAGCATGAAGTAATACTTTCCCATTTAATTCTTTAATAACTGATCTAGCTTCAACAACATCCTCTAAAAATGGTGCGCCTGATACAACTTTATCGATAACCGCTCTATTTGCTTCATCAATTGTTTTAAATTGTCCGTACATTATGCTTTCCTCCTGAAAATTCATTGGTAGTGTAATTCGGTGATCTTAAATTTGAATAAATTCTTTCGATTAGCGAAGTACACTTAAGATTTTACGCATTCTTGGGTTGCCGCCAGCAACTGGACGCCAGTCATACTGAACAACTCTTCCGCCGTTTGCAGTAATCGCTTCTGTGAATTTCTTTAATCCAACGTTAACTACGTTTGGTTTTTCAGTTAATAATTTTTCAATTGCTTCTGAAACAGTAATTTCTGCTTTTGCCACTTCTTTAGCTGGAACTACTTCTTTTTGTACTTCTTCAATCTGGATATCAAGCATTGCTAACGCAGTAAGAATTGCTTGGTTATTGCTATCGCCTAAGATAACGCCAGCTTCTTTAAGTTTTGCTTTTTGATCGTCCATGTTTTGTGGATCTTGATCAGTACCACAAACAGTTGCAACAAAGTAAATGTTTCTGCCATTTGCTTGTGCTTCTTTTTGAATTTTTTCGATTCCAGGGATAAGAGCACTTGCCATATCTTCATGAGAACCATATCCAAGAACAACATCAAATAGGATGATAGCTGTTGACTCATCTTGTGCAGCTCTTTGGAAGAACTGGATTCTTGTATCAGGATCAATCATTGGATGCGGTTTACCTTGCGTATAAATATCATCACCAAGGTCGATGATTTCAAAACCGTTTGCATTTAGAAGGTAACCTTCTTCATGATGATCAGCTTTACCAAGGTTAAGACCTCTGCTAATAAGAGTAGCTGCTTCATAACCAAGGGTACCGCCTGAATATAAACCTTTGATTGTTTTTTGTTCTGGTTTTAGTTCTACAGCAGGAACTTCTGCATTTAGTTTGTTGTAATTTGGCTTGATTGGGTTGCCTTTAACAAGATCTACAGCGATAGCAGCTGTTTCTTCAAGAGTGTTTGCATAGTAAATATTACCTTCATGATTATGTGGCTCTTCACCAAGGAAAATCGCAACAACTGGTTTTCCAACGCTTTGAAGTAATTGAACAACTTCGTCACGAACTTCTTTAGCTGGTGGTTTTGAAATTAATGTGATTACTTCTGTTTGGCTATTTTGCGCTAATGCCTTAATACCATCTAACATTGTAATCGCACCAATTTTTTCAGATAGGTCACGGCCGCCAGTACCGATTGCATGGCTAATTCCAGCGCCTAAACGGTCAATTTCAGTTGTAACTTCTTGAATACCTGTTCCAGAAGCACCGATTACACCAATTTTCCCAGTTTTCATAACGTTTGCGAATGCAAGAGGAACACCAGAAACAACTGCTGTACCACAGTCAGGACCCATTACAAGAAGACCTTTTTCATGAGCTTTTTCTTTAATTCGACGCTCATCTTCAGTTGTTACGTTGTCACTGAAAATTAGAACGTGCATATCTCTATCAAGTGCTTTTTCTGCTTCTTCAGCTGCATATTGACCTGGTGTAGAAATGATTGCAAGATTCGCACCTGGTAATGCATTTGTCGCTTTATCCCAAGAACGAACAGTTTCAAAAGCTTCTTTAGCGTTGCTGATTGCTTGGTTGCTTAAATAGTTATCTACTTCATCAAGAACTTCTTGAATTTTTTCTTCTGAATCAGTGTCAACAACGATACACATATCATTTGATGCAGCACCTTCAAGTTCTTCAGTGAAAAGACCAGCAGTTTTGAAAATATCTTTGTTAGCAGGCGTACCCATCATAACTTGGACTTTGTTTACGCCTTCCATTGTTGAAATTTTATTTGTAAGAAGCATTAGGTTAACTGAATCCTGGTATGAATTCTGTTTAACGATTGTATAAAGCATGTTTCAAGCACCTCTTTTTATTTTTTTCTTACTTTTTATAAAGTAATTGTATTAAAACAATTTACGCCCATGGAAGAAGGGTGGCAACTTAAACAGTGACCACCCATCTTACTCTTTCATCTGTTATTTTGCAAAAGGGCTTTTATTGTCATACGCATTGTTGTGAACAACATCTGAAATTAAATACTCATAAATATGGTCAACAATTTCAATGCCGTTTTCTTCGTATTTCTTCTCTCTTTCAGCACTGCGCTGTCCGGGATAAGAAACTTGATCAAAACCAGGAGCTGGCTTGATGTTATTAAGGTCTTTCATTGTTGTTGCAATATCTTCTTGGAAGCCTTTGATTCCTGTAAAGAACTCAGGGTTAATGACAATATGCAGCTGACCAAGATTACGGTATTCAGTGAGATCATGGTACATAGAAGATACTTTGTTTCCAAATGGAAGGCCAAGAAGAATACCTGATAAAACATCAACCATCATCATAAGGCCGTATCCTTTTGGACCTGCAATAGGAACTAACGCATTAACTTTAAATGGATCAGTTGTTCGTTCCCCATTGCTATCAACAGCCCATGTATCAGGAATGGATTCATTTTTCGATCTTGCATGAAGAATTTTTCCCCAAGCCTGAACAGTTGTCGCCATATCAAAAGTAATGTGTTCTCCGTCCTTGCCTGGTGCTGCAAAAGCGATCGGGTTCGTACCGTAATAAGGCTCAGAACCGCCAAAAGGAACAACCATCGGATCGGATTGACAAACTGAAATCCCAACTAAATTCTCATTTGCAGCCTGTTGTACGAAATAAGAAAGCGCACCGCTATGGCCGATTCTTCTTACGCCAACTACTGCTACACCATTTTCCTTAGCCATTTTAATGGCCTCATCCATGGCAAGCTTTGCTGCAACATGGCCAACTCCATTATCCCCGTCAAAAATTGCTGTACATGGACCTGTTTTTTCAAACTTGAACTCGGGATTACTATTTAGACCGCCTTTAGCAATTCTTTCGGCATAATATTCCACTCTCATTGCCCCATGAGAGTGAACACCTCTTGCATCCGCATGAACAAGTACATCCGCTACTCCGCTTGCATGATCTTCTGTTAATCCAGCTTTATGAAGCTTCGTAGCAATTAATTCGTGCAATTGCTCTTTTGATAATCTCATTCCCTCTCACCCCTTTGGATTCGTCCCTATATCTTTTAAAATCACTTTGCAAATGGATCTTTGTGATCATATTGATTGTTATGGATCACATCAGAGCGTAAATACTCTAAAATGTCATCAACAATTTCAATGCCGTTTTCCTTATATTCAGCAATAACGACATCATTATTTTGTCCAGGGTATAAAACCTTTGAGAAGCCTGGAGCAGGTTTAATTTGATTTAAGTCATCCATTGTTTGCGAAATATCTTTCTTGAAATTGCCTAGACTACCGAAAAACTCCGGATTAATGACAATATGAAGCTGACCTAATTTGCGGTATTCTGTTAAATCTTCGTACATTGAAGAAACTTTATTTCCAAACGGAAGGCCGAGTAAAATACCTGATAAAACGTCAACCATCATCATGAGGCCGTAACCTTTAGGTCCAGAAATCGGTAATAATGCGTTCACATTAAACGGATCAGTTGTCGGCTCTCCATTTTTGTCTACTGCCCATGTATCTGGAATCGATTCATTTTTTGATCTTGCATGAAGGATTTTCCCCCAAGCTTGAACAGTTGTAGCCATATCTAATGTAATGAATTTGCCATCTTCCGCACTTGGTGCAGCAAACGCAATTGGATTCGTGCCATAATAAGGCTCTGCTCCGCCGAAAGGAACAACCATCGGGTCGGACTGACAAACTGTAAGCCCAATCAGATTTGCATCTGCAGCTTGATGTGTAAAGTAAGAAATTGCACCACTATGGGACATATCTCTTACACCAACAATAGCAATGCCGCTTTCTTTAGCCATTTTGATGGCTTCATCCATTGCTAATTTAGCAGCTGTATGACCATTCCCGCCATCTGCATGGAAAACCCCTGAGCAAGGACCTGTTTTCTCGAATCTAAAGTCAGGATTTGTATTAATTCCGCCTTTAGCAATTCTTTCAGCATAATACTCTACACGCATTGCACCGTGAGAATGAATTCCTCTTTCGTCTGCAAATACGAGTACGTCTGCTGCTGTTTCGGCATGGTCTTCTTTTAGACCAGCATTATGCAGCTTTGTTTTGATAAGACCTTTTAAATCCTCTTGACTAATTCTCATCGTGACACCTCTTTAGTTGCTAATTATAATTCTGGATCCCGATTACAGTCTTTAGAGTAAACATAAGTTAATGGTTCTCTTCCAACAGCATAAGCTGCTTGATGAACATAAGGACCCATGAAAATGTAATCGCCTTTTTTAACTGGAATCCACTCATTATCAAGGTTATACATACCTTCACCAGAAAGTAAGTATGCACCATGCTGCTGATAATGTGTTTCAATAAATGGATGGCTAGCCGCAGGGTCGAAAGATAAAATGTGGAAGTTCATATCAAAATCAATATCCATTGGTAATAAATCTTTAATATGAACATTGTGCATATCATCGTAGTCTCTGTATTCAATATCGTTTGAATGACCAGAAACAACCCATGGCTTACGGCCTTCTAGTGGCTTGTGTTTTTGTTTATAAAGGAATAGACGAGAATCGCCAGCTTCCATGTTTTCTAAGTACATAGTAACGCCTGGTGGGCAGTATAAATAGCCGCTTTCCTCTAGAACAAATTCTTGGTCGTCAGCTTTTGCTTTTACTTTTCCACCTAAAACGTATACGAAGCATTCAACATCTGCTTGTCCGCAGTAGCCTTGGCTATTCTTTCCGCCTTCATGCATTGTAACGATGTAATCAACAAAGGTTGCACCTAATTGTGGAGATCCTAAAATCGACATTGTGCAATTTTCAAATCCAGGAATAACATTATTTACAAGACCTTCAGGTGCGATTAAAGCATATAAACCATGTTTGATAATGGATCTACTTGAAAGTAAATCTTTTGGATAACCCATCGATACATTCTCCTCTTCGTCTCTTTTTTATTATAAAAGGTAAAAAACCTGTTTATACTTTGCTGATATAAATTATTCTTTATACCCTAATTCATAAAGGGCACCAATCAGCGCTTTCACACCTTCAGCCAAGTCTGCTGGTTCAGTAAACTCAGCTGGATTATGGCTAATTCCTTTTAAGCTAGGAACGAAAAGCATAGCTGTTGGTACAGCTGGAGCAAAAATTTGTGAATCATGGCCTGCCCCACTGTGCATTAGTTTGAAAGTCAAACCATTCTCTTTGCATTGTTTTTCAATTAATTCAACAACCTTCTGGTCCATAGGAACAGGATCAGCATCCATCCAAAGATCGATGTTTGTTTCAACACCATGCTCTTTAGAAATTGCTTCCATTCGTGCAGTCATTTTTTCAGTGAAAGAAACAATTGCCTCTTTTTCAGTATGACGTACATCAATTGTGAAGATTGCTTTACCAGGAACTACGTTAACAATACTAGGCTGAGCTTCGATTTTACCCACTGTTGTTACAAGTGGATCTCCCTCTTCTTTACACATAGAAATGATTTCATAAACCATTTGGCTTGCAGCATACATCGCATCTTTGCGATAGCCCATTGGTGTTGTACCCGCATGATTAGCTTCGCCTGTAATTTCTACTGTATAGCGTCTTTGTCCAACGATGTTATTAACAACACCTACTGGAATCTTTTCAGTTTCTAGAACGCTACCTTGTTCAACATGAACTTCTACGAAAGCCTTTAAATCTTCACGCATCCCTTTGGATTCATCTCTAAAACCAAAGCCTACATTTTTCATCGCTTCGACGAATGGAATTCCTTCGAAGTCTTTAATATTTTCAACTTCTTCACGTTTCGCTAGCCCAACAATATTTTTAGAGCCCCAGAACGCGTAAGGAAAACGACTTCCTTCTTCTTCAGCCATTGATACGACTTCAATATTGCGAAGTGGCTCACCGTAAGTTTCTTTTAAATACTTAATGGCTAAAATTCCAGCAATAATGCCATATGCACCATCATATTTACCGCCATTTTTTACCGTATCAACATGTGAACCAGTCAGAACCGTTTCATTCGTATTTTTCCCTTTAAGGGTTCCAAACAAATTGCCAATTTCATCAAATTTAGCTTCAAGGCCGATTTCTTCCATCCACCCTTTTAAAGCGTTTTGGCCTTCAACCCAAGCTTTTGAATAAAGGAGACGTGATACTCCCCCTTCAGGGTCTTCACCATAGCTTCCTAACCAGTCCAGTCTAGAAGCAGCTTCTTCTGGCAGTTTGTCAAAGTTCATTGACTTCTCTTTTGTTCCTTCAGCCATTTTGTTCATCCTTTCTGTCTAATTCTTGGAACTTGGATGATGCTCCTTAATTTATGTGGAGCGTTAATATAACTTACATGAAGTAAGCAGTTTGCATTTTTTGTACATTCTATAATGACTTATAGTATTCTTTGTTATGTAACATCTTCCTATGCAACTGCTTACATTTAATATTTATTAGTTCTTGATAAAAGGTGCTTATTCTTATAAGACCCATCACTAATACTATTAGATTACATACGTTTAGTCTTTAGCTTAAGTGGATAAAGTTTAGTTTTTTTTTTATCCCTTAAAGATAAAACCTGGAGAAAGAAGACAAATTTGTTCTTAAAAGGAAAAGACCGCCATTTATTGGCGGTCTTTTTAGTCAGCTTGATATTCTCTTTGCAATAAATTAATAATTTTTAAACCAACTTGAACAGATAGCATTTCCTCAGCTTCATCAAAGTTCATTCCCGTTATTTCTTTAATTCTATCTAAGCGATAGACTACTGTTTTATTGTGTATATACAATTCCTTTGCTGTTTTGGCAGCATTTTGCTGGCAGTCTAGGAAGGTTTGCAATGTTTTTAGTAAATCGGTTTGGTTAGCTTGTTTGTAATCCAGCAATTTCTTTAGAGATAGTGGGATAAATTGAATCAATTCTGCCGGGTCTTTAAAATGGCATAGAAGTCTAAAAATACCTAACTCCGAATAAGCTGTTATCGATTCGTTTCCATTAATTGTTTCCCCTAATTCCAATGCGTCACTAGCTTCTTTATAGCTTTTTTGAATATCAATAACCGTTTTCGCTATATTGCCTATTCCAACCTGAACAACAATGTCCTTATTGTGCTTTTTAATAAATTCCTTTATTTCCATTGAGGTTTCTTTAATTCTCGTCACCCAAGCAAAATCATTATTTTTATCATTATCATCTACTTTCCAAAGGACGATTACTAAGTTGCTTTTATTTGTAATGATTCCATTTGGAAGATAATGATGGACAGCTTCATAAACTAAAGAATGATTGCGATCAGAAATTCCCCGTTTATTTTCTTTTATCTTTACCTTTTCTTCCGTATTTATTTTGAATACGACAGCAACAAAAGAGCCTTCAAAATCCCACCCAATTAAATTCGCCTTTTCGTACATAGACTGCAAAGATTGTATTTTCCCACTGATCAGTTCGTCTACTAAATCATTTTTAAATTTCTTTTCTACTTCAGCAACTGCAAATTGTTTGACTAATTCAAGTGAGAGAGAGGTAGCTGCATTTTCTACTGCGATTAAATCGAGTTCTTCTAATGATTTATTCATCTCTCCAATGAGCAAGTATGTTTTAACATGGTTAAGCGTTTCAACCGGAACAACAATTTGATGGCTCTTTATGTTTTCTAATTCTGGATACTTGACGATTTGACGATAGTGAGGAAACTTAATTCCCGCATTTTGTTCAAAAAAATGAACCTTTTCGACAATTTCAAAAGTTGCTAGGTACGGTTCGGTTGAAAAAATGCAATGAAAATTTCGATCAAAAAGTGCAACCGGATTGCCAATTAATTTCTCGAGCGTAAGAATGATTTCTTCTGGTCCTTTATCAGCAAGGGATAAGTCTGTAAAGCGGTCATGGATTTCTTGATAATACTGCAGCTTTTTCACTTGCTTATCAAACAGCTTGTCCATAACAGGATACATTACATCAACGAATGGAATTTCCTTTGGAAGCTGGATTATCGGTAATCCAACCTTCTCTGCCGCCCGAATGAACGAGCTAGAAATTTCTACGTCCAACTTTTTTATAACGAGTGCACTTACTTCTTTTTCCGCTAATCTGCCCAAAAATTCAGCTTGTTCTTTTTCATTAAAAAAACGAATCGAATATAAACTGCTTAGAATAACTTCCCCGCCCTTAATCCATTGCACAATATCGGGGGCTTCCATGATAGTAATACCTTTAATATTATTTTTTAAGAATCGGTGTCCACCAAGAACGACTGCATCTTTGAGAGATGGTATATTTAATAGATCATTTACTTTAAATTCCTTTAATTCCATCAGTATTAGTCCTTTACATTTTATTCATCAGAGAATAATCTTTTAAAATCCTATAATTGTATTATACAATAAAGTGAAACTTCATTCAGTGGTGCTTTATCCCACTGAATGTTAGTTAAACTTATCACGCTCAAGAGCGCCACGTCCTGTGTCTTTCGCCTGACTAGGACATCCTGTCCGTCGTCGGGCCTTTACGGGCTGTTGAATCTCCCGCAAAGCGAGAGTCTCACAGCCCTAATCTACGGTAAAAACGTCGTTTTAAATTTTTTAGAAAGAGTGAGTTACAACATGAATAAAACTACTGTGATTTATAAAGTCGGAAATAATTTTGAGCTTAAAGGTGACTTGTATCCATCAGAACGAAAGACAGCTCCAATTATTATATATATACATGGCGGCGGATTATTTTGGGGTTCCCGCGAGGATATGAAAGCTGAACAGATTGAATTTTTTCACGAAGCTGGTTTTAATATATTCTCGATTGATTATCGATTGGCGCCTGAAACAAAACTGCATGAAATAAAATCTGATATTATCGATGCCCTTTCATGGGTTGAAAATGAAGGAACTGCACAATTTGATTATGATGCAAACAAGATTGCTGTGATGGGGGGATCTGCTGGAGGATTCCTTTCCTTATTGACTGGACTTTTCGAAAATAAACCAAAGGCCATCGTTTCCTTTTACGGATATGGGGATATCACCGGAAATTGGGCGATCCAACCTAGCCCACATTACCAAACAATGACGAATGTACCGAAGGAATTGGTGAAATCGCTTGTATCAGATCAAGTCATTTCTGTAGGTCCAATTGAGAAGCGGTATGCAATTTACATGTATGCAAGACAGAATGGCGAGTGGATTAACGAAATTAGCGGCCTCCATCATATTTTAGATAAAAAGAAGCTTTCCCAATTCTGTCCGCTTCATCAAGCCAATGCTGACTTCCCTCCTACACTTCTTTTGCATGGAACGAATGATGAAGATGTCCCTTATGAACAGTCAGTATTAATGGCTGAGAAATTAAAAGAAATTGGTGTGGATAATAAATTAATTACGATTCCAGATGGGAAACATGTTTTTGACGAAGAGTGGAATAGTCCAATCGTTAAGCAAGCCTTTACTGACGTACTAGATTTTTTAAAATCCCATTTAATTTAAACAAAAGGGCTTGAGAGGAAATTCTCAAGCCCTTTTGTTTATTTTGTTTCAATTGAGTATGATTTAATCTTTACTTTATCTTCCTTTTTTTCTTCTTTGCTTTCTGCTGTGGTACCGTAACGATCCCAGTCAAATAAATTTTCTAATATTAACGCTAAAATAATCCCTACAAGTAATCCGCTGCTTAAGAACGGACGAATAACACTCGGGATGCTAACAAAATAAGAAGCAGGCAATGTCATAATAATAATTCCAACAAATAATGGCACTGCTGAGCGATACGCATTCAATGTGTTAAATTCAACTTGCTTAAAGAAATTCAATGAGGAGATAAGCAATAGTGAATACGATACAAATAATGCAGCACTTCCAATACTTAATGGCAGCTTAGAAAAGAAATGACCAATTGGCGGAATGAGACCCATTACTAAAAACATAAACCCGCCAAGAATAAATGGCATTCTTTTATAAATCCCTGTTTGGTTAAGGAACCCAATGGAAGATACGTATGGCGAATATGGTACAAGCCCAAACAAGCCAGCGATTAATGTAAAAATCCCTGTAATTGTAAACGAAGCTCTATACTCAGATTTCGTTGTGACAATATTATACATACTTTCTGTCCCTTTTAGAGACCCGAATGTATTGGATGCATTCAACAAACCAGCTAATACAGTTGTAACGATAATTCCCATATCCCATGCCGGCTTACCTAGTGGAAATAGCTCAATGCGGAAGGATGATGCTTGCTCAACAGATTCTGGTGTATTGAAAACAAGTGCGTAAACAGCCCATCCAACAATGATTCCGATTAATAAACCATATCTTCGTAAGCTTGGCGGTGCCTTTACACTTATAATAATAATGAGAATAACGGTAATAATTGATAATAATGAGACGCCTAAATCAATCTGCGCACCTTGCGTTTGTGTACCGAATGGAATTCCAAGCATCCCCTTCAAAAAGATCCCAATCAATTGGCAGCCGAACAAAAACATAAACACACCCATAGCTGCCGGTTTAAATAGTTTAGCTAAATGTGGACCCGCTCCAGTAATACCAATAAGTAATGTCAAAATCGAGGTAATTAAAACTCCAACAGTTAAACTTCCTCCTAGAACGTCAAGAGGCATTCCTTGTGCAGCGGCAGTCGTACTAAGAGTTAAAATGACTCCCCACCATAGGCCAGATTGCCCTTCCATGATCGCCCTTTTATGGCCAAGGAAGGCTTGCACGATACAAGCAAGACCAGTCACTATGAATGATAATTGCAATAGATTAACAATTTTGCTTGGTGAAAGATCAAAAGCTGCTCCGATTGTAATCGGTATAACCACTATGTTCGTAAAAATAAAAAAGAGCCATTGTAAGCCCGAAATCCAGTTACTTGATTTTAATAACTCCTTAATAATAATCACCTTCTCTAAAATTAATAAAAAAATACCTTAATTGACTGCAGCTTTAATACCTAATAAAATACCGGCCAACGTATCTGCTCCAGAAGTATGACCTATTTGTTTCATTTCTTCAAGGGCATGTGATATTTTCGGCCCTTCCGATTGATCAATTACATCACACATCTGAATAAGATGTGAATGAAATTTCCTCTCAACCGCGTAAATGAGATATTCGAAGGCAACATGTGTTGTCCTCTTCCTGCCATATTCTAATAAATATTGTTTCAGCTGTTCAAGAAAGACTTTGTTTGTTCCCTCAAAAGAAGAAAGAACGGCACAAATTCCAGTAATAATATCATCGCCACTTGGTGTAAGGCCAAGGCCCCTTCCAATCCAATAATCAAAAACTGTTTTAGCGTTTATTGATTCATGACCACTTGCCAGTTTTCGCAATGTATCTAATTGTTGGATCATAACATTATCCTTATTAGCATTTGCAAAATCGGAATTTATTAAATAATGAATTATAGTCGCTTGATCTTCCTTTGTTTCTGCCAGGCCTATTCGCCAATCATTTTGCAGAAGTCTATTCGCAACGACTTGGACATTATTTTTTAAGTTATGCAAATTGTACATTTTGGATTTGATGGCATGATTCATCGATACTGCCTGCGTTAAGGTAAGAGAAATTTCATCTGTGAAAACAAGTCTATTTGATGACTCATCCCAAAAAACAGTTTGGTTGGCTGTAATTTGTCGAGTAAGCAGCTGGGCATGTTTCTCATTTAATGCAATTCCAAATGGCGCCATACCATTTTCCACTCCGCCAATATGAACAAGGTGGTTTCCGAAGCTTAAGTTGAAGCTATTGTTGAAAATACTGTGGACACAACCTTTAGGGTTCTTAGAAATGATTTGATAAATTTCATCACTTAAAGCATGTGCAACCCACAGCTGATTATCATAGTTATTCATTCCTGTTGAATAAATCAACCAATTCACCTCAAAACTATAATATATGCTTTAAAATGACAAAAGCTTTCTTATTAAAATACCATATTCCTTTAACTATATTAGTGTAAGTGATAAATAAGCGAACTGTCATTGTTCATAATAACCAAAAAATGTTTTGCTTTTTGTTAATCTTTAACGTAAAATTACTTATGCAAAGCTTAAAATGAGGGATAAAAATATGAAAACAATGAATGATTTATTTATTTTAGAAGGAATGAAAGAAAGTGTCGTCCTTGCCGGTCATCGAGGACTGACCCGAAATGTTCAATTTGTTAATATATCAGATACACCCGACATTATCCAATTTTTGGACAGGAATCACTTACTCCTGACTACTGGCTATGCCTTCAATGACAATATTCAACTAATGTGTGAATTGATTAAACAGATGCACGAATTAAATTGTTCGGGCATGGTTATAAAAATCAACCGCTTTTTAAAGGAATTACCGACAGAAGTAAAGCTGTTAGCTGATGATTTAGCTTTTCCTATTATCGACCTTCCTACTAAGCATACATTAGGTGAAGTCTCCCGCCATATTTTGAATTACTTAAATGACCATGAAGCCGAGCAGCTTTATTATGCCCTGCATGTTCAAAAAGAGTTTTCAGATATGATGATTAAAGGGTATAGTTTAAATGCACTTATCGAACAATTAGGTCATTTTTTAACACGCCCTACTCTTTTATTAAATCATAGGGGAGAAAAAATTGCCCACAGTCATGATTTTCGCATGGATTCAATGAAAATTGTGGAAGAAGAAATTATACGAAAAATAAAAGAAGATTTAGTCGCTGCCCGTGAAGGAAGCACTTTTAAAATACCATCGAGAGAACACCAATCTATATCCACCTTTCCAGTGCAAACAAAGAGACAGCACCCAAGTATGTTAGTGATTTTTGATTCTTTAACTTTGCCGTATCCTTCCTCACAGATGGCCATTGAACAGGCAGGCAACGTCATTTCTTTTACGATTATTAAAGAACAGGCTATCGAAGAAAATTCAAGATTATTAAAAAATAATTTCTTTGATGATTTAATCGAAAAAAGAATTCATTCTGATGAAGAAATATTAAGCCGGGCAAATTATTATGGCTTGCAAGAGAACATGAATAATATTTGTATTGTTTGTACGGTTGATCCAAAAGGACAAAATTATGAAGCTTTGCAACTTTACGAAAGAAAAGTCGGAGAGTTATTCAATAACATTTATGACACACTAGAGGATGAAATCATTCACGGCAATATGGACGGAATTTTATTTACAAAAGAAAAGTATTTTGTCATAATTTTGCAATTCCCAAATTTTAATGAAGACGATTTGAATGAGGTTACTGAATTTATCAATGTTTGTCAGCAAAATTTACAATTAGATTATTCTATTTCATTCGGTGTAAGTAATGCTGTTCATTCTCTCAGGGATATTCCTACCGCATTCTACGAGGCTGTAGAAGCCATTATGAGCGGATATGAAATGAACAAACTAGGTTTCATTAACTTTTATAAAACAAAAGAGCTTGAAGAACTGCTAAACGTAATCCCGAAAAAAGACTTAAAGGCTCTTTACGAAAATACGTTAAAGTCCCTTGCTTATCCGAAGACGAAGGAAGATCAAGAATTAATAAAAACGATCCAAGTTTTCCTTGATTCCCAATGTGAAATTTCCGAAACTTCGAGAAGATTATTTGTCCATAGAAACACAGTTAAATACCGAATTGAGAAAGCAGAAGATTTACTTAACTGCTCCTTCCGTGACCCTGCCGATTCACTGCGTATAAGAGTTGCGTTGATCATTGAACAGCTTTTGAATGAAAAGGAATAAAGATAAAAAAACCAAAACCCAATTGGGTTTTGGTTTTTTATTTACTTACGCATTCACTTTTCCTTCTGCAATAATCTTCCCATTTTCAAATACAATTTCACCATTAACAATAGTAGTTGTAACTTTTCCTTCGAAAGTCATACCAACATATGGTGAATGTTGATGACGATAGAATAGATCTTCATTCTTTAGTTCAAAGCTTTCATTCAAATTAACTATAGCTAAATCCGCATCATAGCCTGCTGCAATCATTCCCTTATTTGTAAGACCGAATAATTTAGCAGGGTTAGTCGCTGTTAATTCAACAATTTTCTCTAAAGGAAGATTACGTTTGAAATGTCCTTCAGTCAACATAATATTTAATGTTGATTGCGCACCAGAGATACCGCCCCAGCCTTCGAAATAGTTATCTGTAATTGTTTTCATAGATGCTGGTGCTGGCGAGTGGTCAGATGCGATGACATTAATTTCACCGTTCGCAACAGCCGCCCATAGATCTTCTACCTCATCTTCGTCTCTTAATGGAGGGCAGCATTTAGCCAATCCGCCTTTTTCTTCTAAATCTTTAACAGTTAATGCAAGATAGTGTGGGCAAGTTTCGACTGTAATATCGACGCCTCTTTGTTTTGCTTCTGTAATAACTTCTACTACTTTTCTGCTGCTCGCATGAACAACATGAAGCTTACAGCCAGTCGCTTCAGCATAAGAGATAATTCTTCTAACTGCTTCAATTTCAGAAATAATCGGTCTTGATTCTACAAAGTCTCTCGCAGAAGTTTTGCCTTGACTTTGCTTTTCTTTTGCAAGCTGATCACAAATTACTGTGCTTTCAGCATGAACAGCAAGTAAAGATCCGAAAGAAGCAATCTCTTTCATGCCTTTAAAAATCGTTTCATCGTCAACATGATTGAAATCTGCAATTCCACTTGGAGACATAAATGCCTTAAAGCCAATAACGCC
The DNA here is from genome assembly GCF_008923245.1 of Cytobacillus depressus. Classification (GTDB taxonomy): domain Bacteria; phylum Bacillota; class Bacilli; order Bacillales; family Cytobacillaceae; genus Cytobacillus; species Cytobacillus depressus. The sequence continues at coordinate 228,895 of NZ_WBOS01000002.1, read as the reverse complement.
GTTTTCGTGAAGCTCTTTAAGGTCAGCAATATTTTCAGGTACGAGACCGCCCCAGAAATAAGGATTAACGATTGATTTTTCTTCAGCACAAGCCTTTTTTAAATCTAAATTTGCTTTATTAATCGTTGGAGGCGTGCTGTTTAATGGCATATCGAAGAAAGATGTTGCGCCACCAGCAGCTAGACCTCTGCTTCCCGTTTCAAGACCTTCCCATTCTGTTCTTCCAGGCTCATTAAAATGAACATGTGTATCAATTAATCCAGGCAGAATATGTAGTCCTTCTGCATTGATTTCTTTCTCTGCAGCTACATCAATTGATTTACCAACAGATACTTCTTGAATTTTGCCATCCTTGATTGCAATATCACCTTGCACGATTGAATCGGCTGTTACAATAGTTCCGTTTTTAATAATTACATCGTAATTTGCCATATTTCTCTCCCCCAGATAATTTTTTAAACCCTTTGCCATTGTCGATCGCCGACAACAGCAAAGGGTTTTTATTCAAGGAACTTATTAGAAATTATTTAGCTGAAATCAGCTTTCCGATAGGGCTTCCAACAATTCCTTTTTCTAAATCGAAAACAACATTTCCGCGAACAATTGTTTTTGTTACACGGCAATCGATTTTTCTACCTTCATATGCACTATGTTTGTTTTTGTAGTAAAGATCTTCTCTCTTCACAACATATGATTGGTTAGGATCCACTAAAATAATGTCAGCATCTTTTGAAACGGCAATTTCACCTTTATAGGTAATATTAAAACGTTCCGCAGGGTTTGTTGCAATTAAATCAACAAACTTATGAACTGGTAAACCACGCTGTTTTACTGCTAAATCAAACATTAAATCGACATTATTCTGCGCGCCGCTAATTCCGCCCCATGCTTCCCAAAGATTTCCTTGCTTTAAGTCCTCAGTACAAGGCGAATGGTCAGATGTTAGCCAGTCGATATTACCGTTAAGCAGCTCGTCCCATAATTTTGCTTGATCTTCAGCTTTTCTAATTGGAGGCTGACATTTTGCTCTAGGACCAATTTCATCAACTTGTTCGGCAGTAAAGGCAAAATAGTGAGGGCATGATTCAACCGTTACATCTACACCTTCTGCACGTGCTTTCAAGATCGTCTGTATTGCCTCTGAAGTACTAATATGAACAAGATGCAATTTACAACCAGTCTCTTTAGCAAACAGAATCGCACGTTGAACAGCTTCTACTTCTGTAAAAACAGGGCGTGATTCAGCATATTCCACTCCTGAGTTTTTGCCTTCTCTCGCAAATTCTTTAGACAGTCCAGATGTAACCGATGGATTTTCCGCATGAATGCATAGCAGCTGATCTAATTCAGCTAATTTTTGCATGCCTTTATATAATGTGTAATCATCCACGTTTGTGAAATCCCCTGGCACATCGCTAGTGATATCAGATAAGAAACATTTAAATGCTAGGACACCCGCATCTGATAATTCTTTTAGCTTGTCTAGATTTTCTGGTACAAGACCACCGTAAAAAGCATAGTCAACATAGTTTTGATGAATAGCTGCTTCCAATTTAAGATCTAAAGCTTCTTTATTAATTGTTGCCGGAAGAGCATTAAGCGGCATTTCAACATAACTTGTTGTACCTCCAGCCGCTAATGATTTAGAGCCTGTTTCAAAGCCTTCCCATTCTGTACGACCAGGTTCACTTATATGAACATGTGTATCAATCATCCCCGGCATAACATATTGACCAGTTGCATCAATTACTTCCTTTGCATCACCTGTTATTTGCTCAGCAATGCAAGAAATCTTTTCATCTTTTATGCCAATATCAACTTTGTAAACCCCATCACGTAAAACAACATTACCGTTTTTAATTACTAAATCAAATGTCATACGAAAATCCCCTTTCAGTTAACGAGAGATGTCTTCTTTTTTAATTAACTATTTTCTTCATTTAGTTTTGGTGTCTTTTCAAACAAAGATCCTTTTAAATGCGGCCATTCAAGCAATGTGTAAAGAATAAATGCCGTAATGATACCAACAAACCAAGAAATATCATAAAGCGGTTTGAAGAATGGAACAAAATTACCAATCAGACAAAGAACACCTGCAACAATCGTTGTGATTATGGCATTTAAATTAAAACCATTTCTATAATTGTATTTTCCCTTTTTCTCGTATAACTCGTTTAAATCGAATTCTGTTTTTGTTACAACAAAATACTGAGCTAACATGATGCCTGTTACCGGAGCTAATATTCCGCCAACAATATTTAAGAAAGTGAAAATACTTGTTGCATTTTCCATCAACTTCCACGGCATAACGAGAATTCCAATGATTGCCGCAATGATAGCACCTAATCTGAAGGTAACTTTCTTTGGAAACAATGATGCTAATTGATAGCCAGCAGGAACAATATTTCCTGTTACGTTTACTGATAAAGTCGTTAAAGATAATGTAAGGACGGAAATAGCAACAGCAAATGTTCCATTAAAGCGAGCTACAACATCTAGTACGTTCCAAATTGGCGTTCCAAATGCGATTTCAGATCCTACAATAATCGCAATACTCGCTACTGCAAATAATAAATACGCTATAACGAGCCCAATTGTTTGTCCTATAGCTTGGGCCTTTGTAGACTTTGCCATTCTTGTGAAATCTGAAACGTTTACAATTGGAGCCGCCCAAGCAGCAACTACAGCTGTTACAGCAGCAAAGAACAATAAGATTTTATTACCTGCAACTCCATGGCCGGTATGAGCTAAAATTGGCCCGATTCCGCCTGCTAAGTTAATAGCCCAAATGGCCATACCGCCAAAAACGATGTATACAAGCGGTGAGAGAATATTTGAGAATTTCCCTAAAAAGCCCATTCCTCCAAAAATTAATGCAACATTAAATAACCAAAACAGTAAAAATGAAATTAAAGCGGATAGTGATAATCCAAGGAAGTTCCAGTCTCCGCCTAAAGTTAAATACGCTGGCCAAAGCTTGCCAATTAAGATTGATAACGCTTGGCTACCTGCGTAAGTCTGAAAACCGAACCACATAATGGCCGCAATAACTCCCCTTAATACTCCTGGAATCATTGCCCCTTTTGTTCCAAAGGATAGGCGAAGAAGCATCGCAAATGGCAAACCATATTTTGATCCCGCATGACCGTTAAGAACGAGCATTGCAGCAATAATCACGGAAGCAACTATAATGGCAGCAAAAACTTGACCAACAGACAATCCTAAAGCAAATAGACCGCCGATCGCAATATAGTTTGGAATGTTATGAACGGATCCCATCCAAACAGTAAAAAAGTTCCCGATGCCCCATTTTCTTTCCTGTTCTTTTGTTGGCAACACGTCTTCACTATAACCAGCAGCTTTATGCTGATCTCTATTAAATTGACCCAAAAGGATTTCCCCCTTCTATAATTAAAAAATAACCATTGAGACCTTTTTGTTTAAGTTCAAACGCCAATTGAACTTAATTTTTACTTTATTGTTCCCTATAAAAAAATTGTAATGAGGATCTTTGGTCCAATGTTTTAAAACAATATTTATAATCCCCGATTATTCTTTATAGCGATATCTGATCTGCCATGATTATTATACATTTTAACTAATAGAAGGTCCTTATGTTCATTAAACAAAATAACTATCACTTTTCATAAATCATGCATAAACATATATAAATTTATATTAATTTTGAACAACCATTTATGCACTTTGACCAAACGCAAAACAGGTTTGTAAAGCTGTTGCGACGAAATATAATGAATATTAAAAAAGATTGTACTACAGGAAACATCCTGTAATACAATCTTTTTCTCTCGTTTGAGAAGATAATTACTTTTCGAAAATAGTTCCTTTTTTGAAGCTTGAATCTTTAAATGCATATTTCGAGAGCAGATAGTAAGAGATACCAGCCACTACTACACCAATGATCCATGCAAGATCTACTAATAGGAATGCAGCACCTGCTCCGATAAACATTGCGATTAATCCCGCTGGATTAAAGCCTGCAAATGATCCATTCTCATCATATAAGTCCGCAACATCTACCTTTTGCTTCCTTAATATATAGTATTCGACTAAAAGAATCGCAATTACCGGTCCTAAGAATGCGGAATAGATAAGAATAAACATGTTAAGACCTTTAGCAGATGACTCTTGAATAAGCACCCACGGAAACGCACCTAGTGCAAGCAATCCTGTAATAGTTACAGAAGCTTTATACTTTAATTTCGTTAGTAATGTAATGACATATGCTGGCGGAATAATATTAGCAACCATATTTGTTGCAATAACACCAACTACAATAAATGCAGATACACCTAATGAGATATACGGATTATCGATAATCATCGGCAATGCTTTTGCAGGATTCGTAACACCAGTTACAGACGCAAGCATTGCTCCAATTACAATGACAAATCCATAAGCCAAAGTTATTGGAATAAAGTATAATGATCCCCGTTTCGCATTACTCATACCTGTTTTAAGCTCTCTAGAATAGTCTGCCGCACTTACAAAGATACCTGCATAATTACCAAGGAATACCATGATAAGTCCAAAGAACGGTAGACCCCATGAACCTTTTGACTGTACCCAGTTTTGTGCAATTTCCGCGCTATGGGATGATAGTAGAATCCCAAATACATAAATAAGTGCTAGCATGAAAATAATAGATGCTACTGTTTCTACCCATTTAATAGCATGGAAGCCAAATAGCGATAGTACAATTTGAACTAATTGAAGCACTACAAAACAAACTACAACATTATCAAAGGTTCCACCTGTAACAATCTTCGCAATTTCATTTAAGGCAGTTCCACCGATCCAGCTTTGAATCCCGTACCAAACAATTGCTGGAATCCCCCTTAATAGCGATGATATAATTGTACCTTTTATCCCAAAGGACATTCTAAGCTGTACAACATATGGAATTCCTTCTTTGTAGCCAAGACGATCATTTAGTGCAAAAACAGTTGAAATAATACCAATCGCAATAATAGCTGCTAAAATTGTCTGAAAGATATTTAACGTTGCCACTCCTGCTACAATTACACTAGCCCCAAGCGTCATATTACCTAGATTGACGCCGTCCCCAATCCACATAAAAATGTAATCTTTCGCTCTTACCGTTCTCCCCTTGGCGGTAGTCGGCATTAATGATTCATCGATCCCTGTTGTCTCTTGGATTTGTGTCGCAGTTGCATCAAGTGTTTCTATATTTGCAGACATAATCATACCCCTTTCGTATGCCGTTTTTACTAAGATTATTAACAAGTCCATTAACCCGAAGTGTACCTTACTGGTATCGTTTTCTCATCCCCTAATCGAAAACGTTTTCGGCGTTAATATGCTTTTATTATACAAAGCTTTTTAAACAAGGTCTTTATATCTATTAAACAAAAAAAACGAGTACAAGCTATATACGATGCATAAACAATTGTAAAATAACATTCCTTTTGAACAATCTTTTATACACTTTAAACAAATTGAATTAAATAGCATGTTATTTACTAATCAAAATCCAATAAGGAGAAGGATTGACGGTTTTGTTTATATTGATTGGTTTATGCGAATAACACAATTAATATACTCATTTTGTGCTATTAGGCTAATAAACAAGGTGGAAAACAGAGGAAAATAAAAAGGAGCGCCCCGATGGAACACTCCTTTTTATTTATTATGGTCTTTTGGCAATCATTTCAATTTCTACTTCAGCGCCAAGCGGAAGAGCTAAAACAGCTATACAAGTCCGAGCAGGAAATGGGCTAGAGAACTGTGTCGCGTATACTTCGTTCATAGCTGCAAAATTATTCATATTTGTTAGATACACATTTACTTTCACAACATCATCAGAAGTGAGGCCAGATGCCTCTAATACTTCATATAAGTTTTTGAAGCATTGCTTTGTTTGTTCGGCAATATCACCAGTCAAATCTTGCGCTGAAACGGAGTTCATTGCTGTTTGTCCTGAAAAATAAATAAATTCTCCCGCATCAATTGCATGTGAATATGGGCCTGATGCCGTTGCACTCTTTGCCTCGTAAGCTTTTCTTGTCATGATGATTCTCCTTTACTTCTATTATTAATATCCAATATTACTAAACCGACCAATTTACTTCAAGGAATATACATTTAGAGTCGTGCATGTATTCTTTATTCAATTTGATAATATGGCTCATTTTGCAATTATTTATTGTTGTATTAAGGCTTCGAAATTCGCCCGTTGATTTCCGCTGCGGGCACTTGCTTTCCGCAGGGAGGGACGGGAGCCTCCTCGGCGTTACCGCCTGTGGGGTCTCCCGCTTCCCTCTATTCCCGCAGGACATTGAATTAACATCCTTGAATGGACACCGCACGACAAAATGCGTATGCATTTTGGAGGAGTCAAGTGCCCTCCGCTCCAATCAACTCAGTAGTTAAATTAACTAATAAAGCAACAAACTTTTCAAAAACAACTTAACAGAGTTACTTTATTTGCGATGAAAAAGACCACTTCCGAAGAAGTGGTCTTTTATACGGAAACCCTTTGTTCCGAAGGGTTTCTACGGGTTTGGCACCCAATGATCTGAGAGGGATTTGAACCCCCGACCCCTACCCTGTCAAGGTAGTGTTCTCCCGCTGAACTATCAGATCGAATATTGAAGTATATATCTTATTATATTAATCTTGGACGAAATGTCAATCATTTTTTGATTCTTTTTTTCTTATACAGCCATTTTGCAAGAAAACAACTAATATAATCGACTTCTTATTAAGCTTTATTTATAGACAAATAGAAAACCGATTCTCTTATTTAATAAGAAAATCGGTACGGAGATAATTCAAAGATGTCATACTTGCCTACTTTCAAGTCTGCGAGCAATTAAAGACAGACCATAGTTAACAATAAAATACATACATGCTACCATAATAAAGATCGGAATAATATAGTTAACATTTTGAGCGTATATGATCTGCGCATTACGCATTAAATCTGGCAAGGCTATAACGACACATAATGAGGTGTCTTTCAATAATGAAATAAACTGACTAACGATCGGAGGCACCATTCTACGTAGAGCTTGCGGCATAATGATCCTTGTTAATGCTTGTGTATAAGTTAACCCCGACGACCTCGCCGCTTCCATTTGTCCCTTATCAATTGAATTCAAGCCACCTCTAACAATTTCAGATAGCATCGCTGATGTGAAAATCGTCAATGCCGTTATGGCTGCTACTGGTTTATCTAGCTTAATCCCTACTTCCGGAAGAGCGAAATAGGTAAAGAAAATGATTAATAAAAGTGGCGTATTCCTAGTGGCTTCTACAATGACTGCCACGATCTTAGAAATGACCGGGATTTTCGCATACCTTAATGTTCCTAATATGATTCCAATGATAAAGCTTAATACAATAGATATAAATGCAATATACAGTGTCATCATAAAGCCATCTGCGAGGAATTTTAAATGATCGACTTTGAGAGCTCCTGCAAAATCCATGGTTTCCCTCCTTAACGACTTCTAGCCAAACGTTTTTCAAGATAACCAACGCCAAGACTTAATGGGATGGTTAAAATGAGATAAAAAATGGCTACAAAAATATACACATCAAATACAATGAATGTGCGGGCTGAAACAAGATCACCGAAGTACATTAAATCTAAACCAGCGATCATTCCCAAAATCGAAGAGTTTTTCACTAGATTAATAAACTGGTTTCCAATCGGAGGTATAACAATTTTTATTGCTTGGGGCAAAATAATCGTGGTCATTGCTTGTATATAAGTAAGACCAGATGACCTTGCTGCCTCCATCTGTCCTTTTGGTACAGACTGTATTCCCGCTCGAACCGCCTCTGCAATAAAAGCGGCCGTATATATGGAAAGAGCAATTGTTCCTGCAACAAATCCAGTTAGAGTTAGACCAACTGCTGGAAGACCGACATAGAAGAAGAATGCGATAATAAGCAGTGGAATATTTCTTATAAATTCAACGAACGCAGTCCCAATCCAATTGAGTGGTTTAATTGGCGCAATTCTCATCACTGCTACAATAACCCCTAGAATAAAGCTTCCAATAAGCCCATAAATACTTGCGAATATTGTATTCTTGAAACCTTCTAAATACTGATCAAAGTTGTTTATAAGTATAGAAAAATCAATCAAGTTGATCTCCCCTCCTTTGTTAAAAGGTAGTCAGGATGAGCAGTATATGCCCATCCTGACATCATTTCTTATTAATGCTTTTTGATCCATTTGTTATGAATTTCTTCATATTTTCCGTTTTCTTTCATCTTCTTTAAAGCTTCATTAAGAGCATCAACTAATTCTGAACTACCTTTTTTAACAGCAATTCCGTATGGCTCCTCTGTAAATGTTCCGCCAACTAATTCAAAGTTTGAATCTTGGTCAGCCATTCCATAAAGAATAGAGTCATCCGTTGTTAGAGCATCTCCCTGCCCGGCTTTCAATGCAGTAAATGCTTCAGCGTAATTTTCATATTCTAAAACGGTTGTATCTGGAGCTGCTTCGCGAATATTGTTCGATGAAGTTGATCCTTTAACTGCAAGAACCTTCGTGCCTTTACCTAAGTCTTCAATTCCTTTGATAGCGCTTCCCTTTTTAACTAACAATGATTGTCCGGCATCAAAGTAGACGTCTGTAAAATCTACTTCTTTTTTACGGTCTTCTGTAATTGTCATTGTTGCAACAATCGCATCAATTTCGCCATTGTTTAACATTTGGATACGGGTTTTGGAAGTAACCTCTTTAAATTCAGCCTTATTCTCGTCGCCAAGAATTTCTTTCGCCAATTCTTTCGAAATATCAATATCAAAGCCTTCTACTTCCCCAGTACTTGGGTTCTTAAGTCCAAACAATCTCGTATCATGTTTAACTCCGAAAACAATTTTATCATTTTCTTTAATTTGCTCAAGAGCATTTTTAGCCCCTGAACCAGTCGTTTCTTTTCCTGTTTCATTGTCCTTGCTTCCGCATGCGGCAAGAAGCATCGATGTAGCTAGAAGAATACTTGCAAACTTTCTTTTTTTACCTTTAAACATAAAAATCCCCCTTTATTTTTTAATGATTTAATATACGGCTAAGGAAAACACGAGCTCTTTCTTCCTTTGGATTCGCATAAAACTCAGCCGGTACTCCCTGCTCAACAATTTGTCCTTGATCCATGAAGATAATTCGGTCCGCTACTTCTTTCGCAAAGCCCATTTCATGAGTAACGACAACCATGGTCATCCCTTCTTTTGCTAGCGTTTTCATAACATCGAGCACTTCGCCAACCATTTCGGGGTCTAGTGCAGATGTAGGCTCGTCAAAAAGCATGATTTCTGGTTTCATAGCGAGTCCCCTTGCAATGGCAACCCTTTGTTGCTGCCCTCCCGATAATTGGGATGGATAGGAATTTGCCTTGTCAGGTATTCCTACTTTCTCAAGGTAATACTTTGCAATATTCTCCGCTTCCTCTTTGGATTGTTTTAATACCATGGTTGGAGCGGTCGTAATGTTCTGAAGAACTGTTTTATGCGGATATAAATGGAAGTGTTGGAAGACCATTCCGATATTCCGCCTTAGTTCATTCAAATTCGTCTTCTTATCATTGACCTTCACGCCATTAACATGTAATTCTCCTTTGCTGATTGTTTCCAGACGGTTTATACAGCGAAGCATCGTACTTTTCCCTGAACCGGAGGGGCCGATAACAACGACCACTTCCCCTTTATTAATTTCTAGATTAATATTTTTAAGTACATGAAAGTCTCCGTAATATTTGTCTACAGAATCAAACCGTATCATACCATTCCTCCGTTATGACCTTTGTAATATGTATGTAACATATTAGCAAGTTATTAAAATTCACACAATTCCCCATTCGTTGAAAAGACATCCAATTCTAAATATAAGACTATATTACATATATTCAGATGATTAGTAAACAATTTCTAGTAAATTATCAAAATTTTTGTCGAATTATTAGCTAATACTACTTTCTTATTTTTTTTGGTTTTTAACTATATGTGGTATTATATTTTGATAAGCCTATCAATGATTAAATGGAGGGTTCACCAGTGGAAAGACCTAGAGGAACAATCAAAGATATTACATTTTCTAGTAAAGAGCTAGGCGAAGACATGCAGCTTTTAATATATTTACCACCATCTTTTTCTCCACTTTATAAGTATTCACTGCTTATTGCACAGGATGGCCGGGATTATTTTCAGCTGGGCCGCATCGGACGTTCGGCAGATGAGTTATTAGAAAAGCAAGAAATCGAAAATATCATTATTGTAGGAATTCCATATAAAAATGTTGAAGATCGCAGAAAGAAATATTATCCAAATGGAGATCAGTATCAGGCGTATATCCGTTTTCTTGCTCATGAGCTTGTGCCTTTTTTAGATGCTGAATTCCCAACTTACCAAATGGGGATGGGACGGGCTTTAATTGGCGATTCCCTTGGAGCAACAGTTTCTTTAATGGCAGCGATGAAGTACCCTCATACATTTGGCAAAGTTATTCTTCAATCTCCTATGGTGAATGAAGAGGTTCTTAAGACTGTTGAGAATGCAACTGGTCCCCATCTTCTTGAAATTTATCATGTAATCGGCAAAGAAGAGACTGTCGTTGAAACGACTACAAAAGAGGAAATGGATTTCTTAACACCAAATAGAAAATTATCAAAGTTATTTTCAGATAATAAATTCCCTTATTTTTATGATGAATTTGAAGGAAATCATACGTGGAAATACTGGCAGCCGGATGTTAAACGTGCACTGAAAATGATGTTTTCGTAAATTGATTGTTAAAGAAATGTGACTTTTTCCGTAATTTCATTTCTTATATACTTTATCGTTAGAAAATTTGTTATAATCATATAAATATTTTGTTTTTACCATTTTTTTTTATTTAATGGTCAACATTATAATTTTGATTATGGGGGTAATATGATGAAATTAGGTATTGTTATTTTTCCGTCCAAAAAAGTCCAGGATTTTGCTAACTCTTACCGAAAACGGTATGACCCAAATTATTCCTTAATTCCTCCACATATTACATTAAAGCCTGCATTCACTGTACCAGATGAAGGCATGGAACAGCTGACGATAAAATTAAATGAGATTTCAAATAGTAACAAACCATTTCAAATTCAATCAACTAAATTCAGTTCATTCAAGCCTGTTAACAATGTAATTTATTTAAAGATTGATTCCTGCGATGAACTAAGTGAGCTGCAAAAAAAATTAAATGAGACAATTGATATTGATAACCCTGAATATGCATTCGTTCCTCATATTTCCGTTGGACAAAAGCTTTCCGACGATGAGCACTCAGATGTATACGGAACATTAAGAATGAACCAGTTTAATCTTGAAGACACAGTTGATCGTTTCCATCTATTATATCAGCTGGAAAATGGATCATGGACTGTGTATGAAACATTTCGCCTCGGAAGGGAATAGAGATCAATTATGGAAGTTAAAGTAGTAAAAAACGAACAAGAATTACAAGACGCATTTTCCGTTCGAAAAACAGTATTTATCGAAGAACAGAAGGTTTCAGAAGAAGAAGAAATGGATCAATTCGATGATACAGCTGTTCATTTCGTTCAATATGACGGAAATCAACCAATTGGTGCCGGCAGATTCCGCACGATTGATCGTGTTGGAAAAGTTGAGAGAATTTGCGTAATAAAGGAAAAGCGCAAAACAGGCGCCGGGAAAGCCATCATGCAAAAAATTGAAGAATATGCTAAAAAACATGAAATTCCTGTATTAAAGCTCAATGCCCAAACACATGCCATCCCATTCTATAGCGGATTAGGCTATGAAATTATTTCCGAAGAATTTTTAGATGCAGGTATCCCTCATCGCACAATGCAAAAACTAATGTAAAAAACTTCTGTCTCTTTGACAGAAGTTTTTTTATTTTGACCAAAGTCTATGCATAGCTGCTGTAATTCTGACCAATACCTGTGATCTCTCCGTATACTCTGTCTATATGACTCATTGGCATTAGCTGAACTTTTGGGGCTGACTTTTTGTTGGAGTGAGGAGGAATTGTCTGCAAAATGTGCTCATTCTCGGGAGGATTAATAGTTGAATTAATTCGTTTTATTGGTACAAATCGATAGGGATCATATTTATTAAGCCTTTCCCTTTCTGCATAATGGCGATATTGATATTGGTTAACCGGTGCAATATATCCCACATAAATCCTCCTTTTTCTGTTTTTATCGCAGATTAACGGGCTGTAAGACTTCCACTGAATGAAGTTTCACTAATAGAATTACGTGAACATGTTGCCGTTTATGACCCATTTTTAGAAATATGTTACGTAAGGTTTTTATTTTTGATATGATAGAATTTGCTCTAATTAAAGGCAAAGTTGAGGATTACAAAGATGAAAACAGCGAAGTTAAATAATCAAATCATTAACATTGAAAAAATAAATAGAGAAACCTATCAATCCCTTTACGAAAATGGCAAAAAGGGAATTTTATATTGTTCTGATTGCGGCGAAAAAGTCCGTTTCTACATTGGCATTGAAAAGGAACCACATTTCTATCATATAAATATGCAAAATAAAACTTGTCTGGATCCTATTGATATCAAAGGTGAAAAATCTGAAGATGTAACACTTTACAAGGAACAAAATGGTTTTCGAATTCCAGTTTCCCGAACGATAACTGCCCTTAAAGAACCCGAAGCGCCTTTTAAAAAGGCCCAAGCTGTAAAGGTTACCAATCCATTTACCCCACCTATTCATATTCAAACGAACGCCCAAGCAAACTACTTACATGATTTAGCACAAGCTGGGATCTTGCTCGATAGTTATCAGACTCAAACTGTTACACATGTGGAAGGCTCACTTTTAGTTCTTGCGGGAGCAGGCAGCGGAAAAACTCGAGTTTTAACAGCAAGAACCGCCTATATGATTTGTGAGCACGGAATTGACCCTAAATCGATTATGCTCGTAACTTTTACAGCAAAGGCTGCAGCGGAAATGAAAAAGCGATTGTCTGCTTATCCAAAAATGGAACAAAGGAAAATCCAGCAAATAGTTTCGGGCACTTTCCATAGTCTGTTTTATCGTATACTCGTCTTCCATTCACCTGAGAAATGGGCGGCAAATAAACTATTGAGCAAAAGCTGGCAGCGGGATCAGCTCATCAAACAGGCTGGACGAGAGTTGAACTTAGATGAAAAGGAATTTGCCTATGACCTTGCCCTCCAGCAAATTGGATTTTGGAAAAATTCGATGTTATCTCCGGAAATGGTAAGGCCGGAATCTGCTTGGGAGGAGCAAGTGGCTCTTTTATACAATCATTATGAACAAGCAAAGGAAAAAGATGAATTATTTGATTTTGATGATATGCTTCTAGGCTGCTATGAGTTATTTAAAAATGAGCCTGCCATTCTTTCCAGGTATCAAAATCGCTTTCAATATTTTTTAATTGATGAGTTTCAAGATATTAATAAAGTTCAGTATGAATTAATTAAGATGATGTCTGCGCAGACAGAGAATGTATGTGCAGTCGGGGATGATGATCAGTCTATATATGCATTTCGAGGGAGCAACCCACAATACCTTCTTGATTTCAAAATTGATTTTCCGCAAGGAGACATCGTGACATTAAGCAATAACTATCGATCATCTCATGAAATTGTATCGACTGCCAATACAGTCATTTCTCAAAATAAAAAGCGTCATCTTAAAAAAATGGAGGCACAGTTTACCGGAGAGAAGCCTCCCGTGCTTTTTTATCCATATGATGAAGAAGAGGAAGCAACAGCCATTGTTACTGATATTCATGAGAAAATTACAACAGGCTTCGAACCGATGGATTTCGCCATTTTATTCAGAACGAATACAGGAAGTCGTGCTGTTTTCGAACGTTTAGCTAATTCTAGCCTCCCTTTCCGAATCGAACAGGATGCCGAATCCTTTTATGATCGCTTTATTATTAAGAGCATGCTTTCGTTTTTACAATTATCACTAAATGAAGATGATCAAAATGCCATTAAAAATATCCTTCCTGCACTGTTCGTCAAGCAAACGGTTATACAAGATTTGAAGGCAGAAAGCATTTTAAAGGACTGCTCATTACTTGAATGTTTAAAATATATAAAAACAGGATTTGCCTTTCAAGAAAGCAAATTAAAAAAAGTTATATCGGTTACCCGTTCATTAGCTGGAAAGTCCCCTGTCTTTGCGATTGAAATGATTGAAAAGGAACTTGGTTTTCAAGACTTTATCAAAAAGCGCGGCGGCGATGGCAATAAAATGGAGAAAGGTTCCGATGACCTGAAAGACTTAAAGGTTGCCGCTAAAAACTTTGCAACTATTGAGGAGCTTTTAAACCATGCCGACCATATGAGGGCAATGAATAAGGAAATGAAGGAATGGAGTAAAAATAATTCGAATGCAATTACATTAAGTACGATACACCGTGCGAAAGGGCTAGAATATAAAGTAGTTTATATTATCGGCGCCGTTGATGGCAGTTTGCCTCACGATTATGCATTAGATGCGTATCGTAATGGTGATTTTTCATCATTAGAAGAAGAACGAAGGCTTTTGTATGTAGCGATTACAAGATCGATGGATTTTTTATACATCTCTGTTCCTGGGAATAGGCGTGGAAGACAAGCCTATCCTTCAAGATTCCTCTCTTCTATTGCTAAACAAACATTTTGAATAACGAATGAAGGACCTGGTTATATACCGGGTCCCCCTTATTCCTTTTTATTTCTTATTATTGATCATTTCTGAAATGGTGCTGAAATCAAGTTGTTTCCCGTCATTAATGATTGATTTTACAATTTGGTCTTCCATTTCTTTTGGCACTGGTCTATTAGCTATTTGTGAAACTCTTCTAATAACGCCTCTTACAGTTTTTTCATCTTTGAAGTTTGCATTTTGCAATGAATTGGCTAAATCAAACACATCTTTCATATTCACGCCTGTTTTCTGTTCAATATTTTTAAAGAAATTATTATCCATTTAAAGATCACGCCCCTTCATAAGCTACTGTATATAGTATGAGAGTGGGCATAAAATGTGAAAGAAAAAACAGGCAAATATTACTCCATAACATTCACCTGTTATTTCAGATAATTAGCAACTAATACAACTCATTCCAACAATGATTAATAAGATAAACAATACAACGATTAAAACGAAAGGCGATCCGAATCCTCCACCGAATCCTCCGCCGAATCCACAGCCACCGAAACCAAAGCACATACCTACTCACCTCACTTTGTTTATTCTTTTATACAATATGTAAGAAAATAACATGATGTGTAGGCAAGCCCCTAGCTTCGTCCCATTTTTATATTTTTTTGTTATTAGCCTTTAGGTCTAAAGATTAGTGCACCGATAAATCCGAATATGATAGCAGCGGAAATACCTGAACTTGTTACTTCAAACATACCGGTCAAAACTCCAATAATACCATGCTTTTCCGCTTCATTTAATGCTCCATGAACAAGGGAGTTTCCAAAGCTTGTAATTGGTATAGTTACACCTGCTCCAGCAAAATCAATTAACGGTTCATAAAGACCAAATCCATCTAAAACAGAACCCACTACAACAAGGAGGCTTAACGTATGTCCGGGTGTTAATTTAGCAACATCAAATAACAATTGGCCAATGACACAAATAAATCCCCCTACGACAAATGCCCAAAAAAACATTGGCAGCATTTACCTATTCCTCCCCTCATTAGTCATTCATCTCAATTGAAACAGCATGAGCAATACATGGAATGCTTTCATTTTGCTGGAAGGTCAATGGAGATAAAAGTGCACCCGTTGCAACAACAAGAATTCGTCTATAAACACCTAGTTTCATTTGATTAAGCAAATGCCCGTACAAGACTGTCGCTGAACACCCTGCTCCGCTTCCACCAGATCTTACTGGCTGATCCTCTTTATAAATCATCAGTCCGCAATCTTGAAATTTATCCTTCTCAATCTTTAAACCCGCGTTTGTCAAAAGCTCATAAGTTGTACTTTGTCCAATCTGCCCCAAATCTCCTGTTACAATTAAGTCATAGTAGGATGGATCTAATTGTAAATCTTTAAAATGGGCTTTTATCGTTTCTGCTGCAGCAGGAGCCATCGCACCTCCCATATTAAATGGATCTGTGATTCCCATATCAACAACTTTTCCGATTGTCGCCGAAGTCGTATATGGAAGATTTTCGTGGGTCCCTTCATTTACTTTGACTAGAGCCATTCCCGCTCCTGTAATTGTCCATTGAGCTGTTGGCGGCTTTTGCCCACCATATTCAGTCGGATATCTAAACTGCCGTTCCGCAGCAGCATTATGGCTCGCTGCCCCTGTCAAAATATATTTAGCTCCATGGTTATTAATAATGAATGAGGCAAGGGCCAGTCCTTCCATCGAAGTGGAGCAAGCTCCAAAAATTCCAAAGTAAGGAATCTGATTTGTTCTTGCACTAAAGCTTGTCGGAGTTATTTGATTAATTAAGTCACCTGCAATATAGAAATGAACATCAGACTCTTGAAGATTGATTTTTTTTAAAGCAAATTCACAAGCCTCCTCAATTAATACTCGATGGGCCTTTTCGTATGAATCCTGCCCCATCCATAAATCATCATGAAGAATATCAAAATCATTGGCGAGCTTCCCATTGGCTTCAAACGGTCCACCAGAAACGCCAGTTGCTGCTATAATAGGGCGATTCTGAAATACCCAAGATTGCTTTCCTTTCAGCATCACAAAACACCCCATTGAATTAATATCGTTTTAATTAATGCAACAACGAATGCTGAAAATACCCCGAATAAAATGACTGAGCCTGCGAGCTTAAACATATTTCCTCCTACACCGAGAACAAAGCCTTCTGTTTTATGTTCAATCGCCGCAGAAATAACGGCATTTCCGAATCCTGTTACAGGGACTGCGGTACCCGCCCCGCCGTATTGAGCGATATGATCATAAATTCCAAAACCAGTTAAAAGCATAGACAAGAACACCATTGTCGCAACAGTAGGATTCCCGGCTGTTTTTTCAGTAAAATTAAAAAAGTATATGTAGAAATAGGAAATTGCCTGGCCAATTGCACAAATGACCCCCCCTACCCAAAAAGCTCTTAGGCAGTTTATTAAAATGGGGCGTTTTAGCTCATGCTTTTGCTGGAGGGTTTGGTATTTTACTTGCTCTGGTGTGAGTTTTTGCATTTGTTGTTTCTTCCCCATAATTTTCTCCTTTCTATGTCATTTCTTGTTTTAGCTTGATAATATCCTTCAATTCCTTATTGGCCTTTTCATTTGAAAAATCAGGGTCTTTCATTTTTTCATTCAGCTTGACTGCTTCAAGAAAAATTTTATAATCGCTTGAAACTGTAAATTTTTCATCAGGATATTTTTTTTCTAATTTGTCATTTAATTTTTTTTCAATTTTTTTCATTTGAAATCGGTATCGGTGTTTCACTTTATAGGCCACTAATATATCTTTCTTTCCTTTGACAATTGCAACATCATATAATTCTTTCATGTCAGTCACATCTTTTTTAATTCTTTCCATTAAATCAAGATTCGCTCTTGTATTTTTTTCTAAAAGCGCTGGACTTGGATTGGTTGTTTGAATTAAAGCAAGCTCACTCTCTTTTGGCCCGTCCTTTCCCATTCCGCATCCGGTCAGTCCAGCTCCTAAGATGATCATTAAAATAAAAAGTGTTGTCCTCATAAACTTCCCTTCCTCAATCGATCTTCAAATTTACTTGCTTTATCATCCATACATGTCTTTCATATTGTCCTCGAAAAAAAGTAAAATTATGAATGAACGTTAAAATACTTAATTAGCCAAATTATGGAATCTGATTTCAAAAGAAAACAGCCGGTTCTCCCGACTGTTATTCCTTGGTTTTCTTCGTTTTATTTCCACATCCACAATCTTTTTTCTTCTTAGGAGTTTGAGTCGTTTGAACCTTTGTAGGATATGAATATTTTTTGTACATATCGGAATCACTCCTTTTTCATTATATGTTCTTTCGCACTAGAGCTTGCATTAATGCAAAAGAAAGAACTTCAAAATAAACCTCTTCATATAATGTATGATGGATTGCTGAGCTTGTGTAATCAGAAGCCTACAGGAAGAATTTGATATTCTAAAAAAATTATTGTTTATTCGTTTATAAACTTCTGTACAACCGTTTCAATGATTGCTGCAATGCCAGCCACGGCTAAAATCACGATGATAGGAATTACTTTGGGAAAGTAAATAAAAACAATATATAGAAATAAAGTTGACCAAATTCCTGTACACCAATAACAGCTAAGCAGATCTCCTAAAAATCCGCGAATGCCCCCTTTTTTGGGGATTAAATAAATTTCACTTTCGCCGTCATTATTTTTTTCTTCAATTTCATCAAAAAATGGACTCCGCAAAAATTCCGTAATTTTATCGTAGACCACTAACCTTGTTAGTCGAAAGCTTGCCAAGGCTAGTATCATTAGCTCACTTAATGTTATTTCCATTAAAAGCATCACCTTTCATAAAAAAAATGCCTATTTTTTAATAAAACAAGGCGTTTGTCCGTAACCCATAGGGCACTTCGGCAATATGTTATTAGTGTAGTATCACAAGAATTAAACTAAGGAGGAAACTAAACATGAGTTGTGGAAAAAATGACGACTTCAAAGGGCATATGAACTGTGTATGCCAAGTAGTCCGTGCGATAAAAGATATCCAAGACCATCAATCCGACCCGGATTGCGGATGTCCTTCCAACTGCTTTTTAGAGCCGCTTGGAGCCATCTCGCCTTCTAGCAGAAGACAAAGCCGCCCGGATACACGCGTAATCGTTCTAAGCTCAGATGACGGCACGCCATTCCATGCATTTTTTAAAGGAACTATGCAAATGCAAGGTCAAGGTCAAGGAGACAACAAAAAAAACAACGGTTGCGTATCAATCTTCTTCCGTGTTGAAGATGTTTTTGACAACTGCTGCGCAGTTCTTCGAGTCCTAGAACCGGTAAAAATAAAAGGTGGGGATAATAAAGGGCAGCAAGGGAACCAAGTGAACCAAATGATGCAAAATGCTCAAACAGTAAACATGGTGAAAGATGGAACCATGGACTTATCAGCAGTTTGCGAAGTAGACTTTTTCCGCAGAACTAATGATTGCGTTACAGTTGACCTAAAATGCTTCTGTGCTGTACAGTGTATCGCTGACGTAGATTTAGATGTCTGTGAATAAAAATAAATGTAAAAAAAGCCAGTCATTCTTATCGGCTGGCTATTTTTATGGAAATTTTAGTTTTTAATTATTTTTTCTTAGCCCGATCATTCTTACTTCTATGATTGATGGTATTTTGAGTGTATTTGTTTTTCCATCAAATGACTTTATTTTAATCGCATCCTCCGTTTTTTCAACTAATATTCCTCTGAAGGCTCCTCCCTCTGTTTCAAATACACATGGCACTGGCGGAAGCTGCTTCGGAAACTCAACTAAATAATTTAGCTTTTCAAGCGTATCCATTTCTTTAAAGCTCTTTAGACGTTTGAAGCTTGGGCTAGGCATTCTTTTAAAATGTGAAACAAAAGGAGATTCATCTTCCACTACTTTTTCAGCTTCGTAATTTTCAATTATCTCTGTCGCCTTATCGCTGTCTATTATTTCTTCAATAACTTGATTTTCTGGGATATCATTCAGTTTTATTTCCTCCAGCTTTTCTTCTTTTGTTTCTTTTTTTATTTCTTTTTCTTTCGTCATTTGAGCTTCAGGTTCGGCCTTGCTTTGCTTTTTTGCCACTTTCGTGGAGAAAAACTCCTGCATATTAGCTTGCTGAACTTTTCCACTGGGTTGTGAAATATGAAAAAAAGGGTCTTTTAGTTTCTTTTTTTGCATGTTCTATACCTCCAAATACATAAGGGTTCAATTTATATGTATGCATTGGAAGTATATACGTTTCCCAAAATGACTAAAAAAGCTTTATTAAGCATAACTTTTGAATTCCGTAACAGGCACTCGCATTCCGCTCCAATCAACAAAGTGCACAAAAAATACCTGCTTCTAATTGCGAAGCAGGTATTGAATAAATTTATTAATTGTAGTTAACGATAGTCAACATGAATTTAACACCATTCACAAAACTCTAATTCGCGCTTTAGTTCATCGACATATTCCTTCGTTCCAGTAACAATGAGACGATCATTCTTTTGCAGCTCGGTTTCTCCGTGGGGAACAATAGAATCATGCCCCCTGAATATTCGTACAAAGATGACATCCCCTGTAAAAGGAAACCTTCTCAAAGTCATGCCAGTGAATTGATCATTTAGGAGCTTAATTTCATACAGAGCATTATCTTGATTTGTCAAAATATTCATCACACTTGGGGTCTCGATTAATGCTCTTAACAATGTCTTTTGCGACAATAGCAGAGAGAAAACTTCGATATTATGTTCCTTAATACTTTCCTGTAAATCAGGGCTTTCAAGCCGGCAAATAACGCGTTCTGCTCCTTGCTCCTTAACAGCAATTGCCAATGTCGCATTCAGCTCTTCATCCCCTGTGGAAATGACGACAATATCAGCTTTATGAATATTCTGATCTATCAAAGTTTCAATCGAATAATGTTCCAACTCCACTATATCAAACAATGAGTCTGCAATATTTTTATCTGCTTTTTCTTGTTTTTTATGATAAAGAGTCGTCTTGTATAGATGCGAATTTAGCTCACGATAAACTGGAAGGGTTAGCTGATTAGCTCCGATAAATGCAACATTAATTGACCTTTCCGCAACAGCTTCTCTTGGGAATAATTTTTTAAATACAACTGGTGTGAATACACTCGTAATGACAGCAACAAGGATTAATGTTCCGGTCATTTCAGCAGTAATGACACCAATTCTTTCTCCAATCGTCGCGGAGGCAATAACTAAAGAAAGGGTCGATGTTAATAAAAATCCCGAAGCAAAGACTGTTTTCACATCGTACCATCGCTTTAACAAGTATACAGGAAGCAGCTTGGAAATAAGTAAAGCAATAAGCAATAACGGGATTAACATTAACATTTTTTTGTCGCTAAGTAACGTCCATATATTTAAATCAACACCGACCATGACAAAAAAGATCGGAATTAAAAATCCATATCCAAAAGAATCTAGCTTATGAATCATTTCTTGATTCGGTGCAAGCAATGAAACGAGCACACCCGCTAGAAACGCACCTAAAATATTTTCTGCCCCCACTGATTCAGATACGGCTACAAGAACGATAATTAGTGTGAAGACAGCTCTCGTTCCTATTTGGACGGTGCCGGTCGACATCGCCTCAACAAATTTACGATTTTTGAATCTCCTGCCGACGAAATATAAGATGACTCCAGCCGCAAAAAGGATGAGTAGTAGCCATAAGTTACCTTCCCCGCCATCATATAAAGAAACAAAGACAGCTAATAATATCATGGTAACTAAATCAGCAATAACAGCAATGAGCAAAATGATTTGCCCAATGGTTGTTTTCATTAAATGGGCTTCTTTTAATGTCGGAACAACAACGCCGAGAGAGATCGTAGAAATGATTAATGTCATTAAGAACGCATTATCTATAAATCCCGCCAGTACAAATAAATAAGAAAGTCCTAATGAAACTAGGAAAATTCCAGCAAATACGACTGACGAAACGCCAAAGGAATTAGGCTCCAATTTCCCGCTCGGCAGCTTTTCTCGCTTTTTCTTACCTGAGAAAGCTGTAAAATCAATTTCCAGTCCACTAAGAAACATGAGAAATATAAAGCCTAAAGTGGAGAGCGTCTCAAGCCACATGTCCGGATGCACAAGATCAAAACCACTTTTTCCTATAATTAGCCCCATCAATATTTCGGCAACAACGACTGGAATAAAGTTTAGCTTTAAACGATGCAATAAAATTGGCGTTAAAAAGGCGATCATAATAACAATGACAAGAGAAGTTACCGAAAAGCCGTGTTCTTCCATCTAATTCCCCCTTCACTTATATTATTGTCCACCCCAAAAACATAAACCACCCTAACTGTCCACGATGGGTGTCTGACACCCTAGAAGAAGCTGAGGAACATGTTGGCGATGCTGAAGTAAATTAGGATACTGATTATATCATTGATCGTTGTAATAAATGGACCGGAAGCGACTGCTGGGTCAATTTTGAATTTGTGCATTGCTAATGGAATGAAAGCTCCAGCGATCGTTGCCACAATTAAAGTGCAGAAGATTGATATTCCGACTAATATGCCTAAAAATAAATTGCCCTTCCAAATAAAAATGGTTATCGTGACAAGGATTCCACAGATCGTACCGGTAATTAACCCTGTGCCCGCTTCTCTTAATATTAATTTGAGCTTACTTTCTTTTTCTAAATCGCCCGTCGCAATTCCGCGAACAACGACAGCAAGTGCTTGAGTTCCCGTATTCCCGGCCATACCTGCGATGAGTGTAATAAACGCTCCTAATATGGCAGCCTTTTCTAATGTCTCTTCGAATCGTGCAGCAAGGCTTGCAGTTCCCATCCCGAGATATAGGAGAATAATCAGCCAAGGAAGCCGCTTTTTGGCCGCATATAAAGGACTGCGGTCAATCGTATCCATATCGGACACCGCAGCAAGCTTTGAATAATCATCAGATGCCTCTTCTTCCATAACATCCATCACGTCATCGACAGTAATAATCCCGAGAAGATGATTTTGAAAATCAACGACAGGAAGCGCAAGGAAATTATAATCTTTAATTTTGCGGGCGACTTCTTCTTGATCATCCCCGACAGATACTGACACAATACGGTCATTTGTAATTTCAGAGATCATCGTATCATCATCATTAACAATTAAATCTCTAAGCGAAATAACACCAGCTAATCTTTTATCATCGTCTAAAACGTAAATATAATAAATCGTTTCAGCCTTGGGCGCTTCTTTTTTTAATATATACATCGCCGACCTGACCGTTTGATTCGCAGAAATAGAAACAAAATCCGTCGTCATAATACTTCCGGCTGTATACTCTTCATAATGAAGAAGATCTTTAATTTCTTGAGCCGCTTCTTCATCCATAATCGTCAAATAGCTGACAACCTGGTCTTTTTCAAGCTCGTTTAAGACATCAACGGCATCATCGACATACATTTTTGAAATCATTTCGGCTGCGTAATTCGGATTCATTTCCGCAAGCACATCTTGATAGCCTTCATCCATTTCTAGGTTTTCAAACAATGTCGCCATTTCTTCAGGAGATAGATAATAGTAAATCCTCTCCCGCGTTTCCTCATCCAATTCTTTAAAAAATGAAGCTTGATCATACGGATGCAGCTTTAAAAATTCTTCGCGAAACATTTGGATATCTTCATTTTGTAAAGAATGGATAAGCAATTCCTGATTCATGTGATGCGTAGCCTTTTCATTAAGTGCCTCTTCCATTATCATTACCTCCTCTCCGGAACAAAAACTTCTTAAATATAATACTTCCTCATACTAGCAAATCTTTACTTTTTTGTCGCTTCATTTTAGCGATTCTAAACTTTTTTCCTAAATTTATATTTTACCCACCTTTACCCCATACATCTCTTTATTAACTATTCAAATTAAGGATAAGATAAAGACATCTACAAATGATATGATGAAAACAGGATAATAATAAAAGGAGCAAATGATGAAGATTGATATTATTGGTGATATTCATGGATGTTTTGATGAATTTAAGGCGCTGACGATGCAGCTTGGCTATGAATGGAAAAATGAAATTCCGGTCCACAGCGGAATTAGAAAATTAGCCTTTGTCGGAGATTTAACAGATAGAGGACCACAGTCATTAAAAGTGATTGAAACCGTGTATAAGCTCGTGAAAGAGAATTCAGCCTTTTATGTGCCTGGCAATCATTGTAACAAACTTTACCGTTTCTTCCTTGGGAATAAAGTTCAGCTTACACATGGCCTTGAAACGACCGCTGCTGAGTATGAATCATTAAACAATGAACAAAAGCAGGATATTCGCGAGAAGTTTATCCATTTATATGAAAACGCACCACTTTATGCCGAGCTTGATGGGGGTAAGCTAGTGATTGCCCATGCTGGGATTCGTGAGGATTATATTGGAAAACATTCGAATAAAGTAAAAACCTTCGTCCTTTACGGGGATATTACTGGAGAAAAAAATCCTGACGGTTCACCTGTAAGAAGAGATTGGGCCAAGCAATATCATGGAAAAGCCGTGATTGTATATGGACATACTCCCGTTAAGGAAGTAAGAATTGTTAACAATACATACAATATCGATACAGGGGCTGTCTTCGGAAATAAATTAACTGCATTGAGGTATCCAAGTATGGAAATTATCTCTGTTTCTTCAAGTATGCCACTTGTAGAGGAAAAGTTCCGCAAAATTTAAAGAGGGTGACCGTAAAAAGTCACCCTTCAACTTGTAATAAGCTATGCATATCAACTGGCAACTCTTGTTTAAAAGTTAATTCCTTTTCCGAAATTGGATGAATGAAAGAGAGTCTGCCACAATGTAAAGCTTGTCTTGTTATTAAGTTCCGGCTTCCACCATATAGATCATCCCCTAATAATGGATGGCCTAAATATGACATATGTACACGAATTTGATGAGTTCTTCCTGTTTCAAGTTTTAAGGTTACATGGGTAAATGCTTGAAACTTGCGAATGACTTCAAAATACGTACACGCATATTGCCCTTCTGGACACACTTCTCTTTCAATTATGCTATCCTTTTTACGGGCAATCGGCTCCTTGATAACACCTTCATTCTCCGCTAATAAACCTTGAGCGAATGCTTCATATTCTCTTTGAATGCCACCATTTTTCTGCTGTTTACTAAATAAATGATGAATATGCCGATGTTTGGCGACAAGTACGATTCCAGATGTATCCCTGTCAAGCCTTGTAACAATATGGATTGTAGCTTGAAGGCCAATTTGTTCATAATAACCGATTAAGGCATTGGCAAGGCTTCCATAGGGATGCTCACGGGAAGGGATTGTACTCATCCCTGCTTCCTTATTTACGACAATAATAAAGTCATCTTCATATAAAATATGGAGCGGAAGGATCTCGCCTTTGATTCCTTCACTCGGTAATTCTTTAGGGAACGCAACATGAAGGAAATCATTTTTTTGAAGGAGGTAACGGACAGTTTCCTCCTTGCCATTTACGGTTATATAACCGCCTTTAAATTTGATATCGGTTAATGATGTTTTCGAAATCTCTTTCTCAAAGAGAAATTCTTTAATGCTTTTATTCTCATCCTGTGTGGATATTTGCCATTGCAGTTCAAATCTTGACATCATGGGCCCCACCTTGTCTAGCTCCGAGCGCCATCGGCTCTTTGGTCTAAGCCAATCCCTCAAGAAGGTTATAGTATAACCTTCTCGCCGGCTCGTCTTATGCTTGAGGACCGTAGGATGCGGGTCATGCAGACTTGCCACAGGACGTGGCGGTTTTAGTCTGCGTTCCTCTAAAGCGGGCGCTCTCCGCTTTTCTATTAGTCCGCCACAAAGGAATCATGAACCCTTTTCCAAAACGGAAATGGACGGAAACGGGCGAAGCGGATTTTTTCATCTGCTACACGGTATTGAATGGACTTTACGTCCTTATGAAGTAAATTTAAATGATCAATAGTTATTTGAAAATCCTGACCATTTACCGGTTTTAACATGCATGTATGGTGAGCAGGAAGGACTAGAGGCGAGCCTACTGTCCGAAACACTTTATTATTGATTGACGCCATTTCAGCTATTTGAATAGCAGATAAGGATGGATGAAGAATTGCACCGCCTAGAGCTTTATTATAGGCCGTGCTTCCAGAAGGAGTTGAAACACATAATCCATCCCCGCGAAATCTTTCAAAATGCTGGCCGCGAATTTCTACATCCATAACGAGCGTTCCATCAACCGCCTTAACGGTCGATTCATTTAATGCTAAATATCTTGTTTCTCTTCCCCCATGCTGATAGCGAATAATGACCTCTAACAACGGATATTCGCTAACTTGGAAAGGGGTTTTAGCAATGGCGATGACGAGCTTTTCAATTTCTTCTGGCACCCAGTCAGCATAAAATCCTAAGTGCCCGGTATGAATCCCTACAAAAGCCGTCTTATCTAACCGTCTTGTATAGCGATGAAAGGCATATAATAAAGTACCATCCCCGCCTATTGAGACGACAATATCGGGCTGCTCTTCATCATAAGTAAGATCGAAATCTATTAAATACGTTCTCATTTTATGCATAAGCGCATTTGATTTATTATCGCCCTTCGAGGTAATGGCAAATTTCATCGTCATTATTCTCCTTTACGGATGTTTTCTTATAACTATAAAATAAAGTTTCGTCGATAGACCTGCGAGCTTGGTTTAGGTTCCGTTCAGCGTAAAAATTGCTCCTGCGCCAAAGCGCATTCGAGGATGATTTGTACAGATCGTCGCAAGGCATATGAAGAATCTTTCAATGAAGCTTACCCTTGATATGTTTCAAGGCAGTTGCCTAGCTATTGCTCTTTATTTCTTGTAAAAAAGGCCTGTGCTTCTTGAATTTCATCGCGGATAAGCGACATTTCCTCATCAAGCATAAATGCCGCTTCAGCTGCTCTTTGCAGTCTCATCTGAATATCTTTCGGAAATTGGCCTTTATATTTATAGTTTAATGAATGTTCAATTGTAGCCCAGAAATTCATTGCTAAAGTACGAATTTGGATTTCTGCTAAAATCTTCTTTTCCCCATTAATCGTTTGAACTGGGTAGCCAATGACAACATGGTAAGAACGATAACCGCTCACTTTCTTATGAGAAATATAATCTCTCTCTTCAACAATTTCAAAGTCATTGCGATTTCTTAACAGCTCAACGACTTTCTTTATATCCTCCACAAACTGGCACATCATACGCATACCAGCAATATCCTGCATCTCAGTCTCAAGTTTATCTAGTGAAATATTTTTATGATTGGCCTTATCTAATATACTCGCAATGGGCTTTACTCTTCCCGTAACAAATTCAATTGGTGAATGAGTTCCTTCTTGTTCAAATTGCTTCCGCATTCCCTTTAGCTTAATCTTTAATTCTTCCACGGCCTGCTTATATGGAGCTAAAAATTGATCCCAATTCTTCACGTCACATAACACCTCATCCGATATTATTCGTCTAATTAATTTCTGTTCCTAAAAGGAATTAGGTTAGATTATGTATTGGCGGATGATTATTCTAGCGGTTAAAAAGTGCTTTCTACTTTTGCAACCATTTCCTCTCCATAATTACTATTTTCCTTAATATTCTCAATGAGATAACGCAGTTCTTCCATAAATCCCGGAAGCTGAATGCGCTCTATACGATCTGTTAAATAAACGGCTGAACCTAAATCTAATGCCTGTTTAAACTGTGACCAAATGGAATGAGGGATAGTTAAATATGAATACTCATCATTAATTTCTGCTATGTAAATAAATGAAAGATGATCAGAGTCAACTAACATTTGCCCCATTGGCTTCAAGTCAATAATCGAGAAACCATCTTCAACTGTTAAAACTACTTCCTTCTCAATTTCTTTAAAAAGTACATCAATAATTGAAATTTTCTTTTTCATTATCAAAACCTCCAAACTTATCTTATTTTATCGCAGATTCAAAGGCAATAAAACCCTTACATGATATTTAAAAGAATCTTATTGTTGATATTGCTTTTTTGTTATTGATTGGAGCGGAAGGCACGAGATCCTCAAAATGCATACGCATTTTTTCGTGCGGTGTTAATTCACGGATGCTTATTCAATGTCCAGCGGGAAAAGCGAATCAAAGGGAGACCCCCGCAGGCGCGAATGCGACGAGGAGGCTTCCGGACCGCCCGCGATCGCTAAGTACCTGTAGCGGGAATCAACAGAAACGTATTAAAAAAATTGCAGCAAAGGAAAGAGAAGGAGATAATAAGAGAGGTAAACTTTGAAGGGAATGAAGAGCTTGACACAAAATATAGAAATAGAATTAAAAAATATTCTTACAAAACAAGAATTTAATCAAGTGAAAAACTATTTTCAATTTCATGATTCAGACTTTTTTAAACAAGAAAATCATTATTTTGATACAAATGATTTCGCTTTAAAAAAAGCAGGCAGTGCACTGAGGATTAGACAAAAAAACAATGCTTATGAACTCACGCTTAAACAGCCATACAAAGACGGTCTGTTGGAAACAAATGAAACAATTGATGAAAATACGGCTGAAAACATGTTTAAAACTGGTGTGATCGCGGTTGATTCAATCAGAACTTTAGTAGAGGAAATGAATATTGATCCTCAACTTATGCAATATTTTGGCTCTTTAACAACCTTTAGAGCAGAAACTACATATAAGGATGGACTTATCGTCTTAGATCATAGCCATTATTTAAATAAAGAGGATTTTGAGTTAGAATATGAAGTAAGTAATAGGCAAAAAGGTCAGGAGATATTTACTAGCCTTCTTTCCAAATTAAATATTCCTATACGTAATACCGAAAATAAAATAAAGCGTTTTTATAATGAAAAATATAAGCAGAAAGCTCACGAATCTTAAAGGAGAAATACATCGATGAATGTTGACCAATTAAAAATATTACTAGATTTGCAGGCGCTAAAAAACTTCAACAGCTCACAGGCTCCTAGTGATGACAGCGGATTATTTCAGGACGTGTTGAACCAATTTTTAGTGGAAAATAAGCTGAATGATACTACCGAGAGTGCTCTACAGCACCAATTTGAAGAAGAATTAATTAATGGAAATCATCCAGTTGCAGGACTGAATGGCCCAGCATTACCACCCTTCAAACTGACTAAGCTTTCAGGCCAAGGGAATCAAAGTTTTGATGAAATTATCGCAAAAGCTTCTGAGCTTTATGAAATTCCAGCTAAGCTCTTGAAATCAGTCATTAAGCAGGAATCTAATTTTAATCCAAATGCCATTAGCCGGGCTGGAGCTTCAGGTTTAATGCAGCTGATGCCTGAAACAGCCAGATCATTAGGTGTTCGCAACATTTTTGATCCTGAAGAGAATATATTAGGCGGGGCTAAATATTTACGCCAAATGCTTAATAAATATCATGAAAATATTGACTTAGCATTGGCTGCCTATAATGCTGGTCCTGGGAATGTAGACAAGCATAAAGGAATCCCGCCTTTTAAAGAAACGATGAACTATGTTCAAAAGATAAAAAGCGCACTCCTATCATAATGATTATAAATAACTACTTTCGTCTATTGTTCAGCAATAGACTATTTTTTTGCAAAAAAATATCTCCCGTAAGCTATTTGTTTGAGTTAAAATTCACACATTGATAGAATGAAAATAGAATCAGTTCTAAAAGCTTAATTTTTATTTTGGAAAACATAAGTAAAATGAACAATTTATATATATAACTCAAAAAAGGGAGATTTATCATAATGGTCGAGAAAATGAATACACCATACGACGTGATTGGAGAAAAAAAACTCCACCTGCTTGTTGATGCCTTTTATCGTCGCGTAGGGAAACATCCAGATCTCGTCCCTATATTTCCAAGTGATTTAACTGAGACGGCTAGAAAACAAAAACAATTTTTGACACAATATTTAGGAGGTCCTCAACTTTATACATCAGAGCATGGTCATCCGATGCTAAGGGCACGGCATTTACCTTTTGAAATAACGCAAACACGCGCAAAGCATTGGCTAGCATGCATGGAAGAAGCAATGGATGAAGTGGGGCTTGAAGGGAAAATTAAAGAAGACTTTTATGCAAGACTCTATTTAACTGCTCAGCATATGGTGAATACACCAGAAAATGAAATGATGAAAGGTGAGAACTTGTGAGCAATCAAGAATCATTCGAGTTAAAACCGCCATCACCTCATTGTCATGGCAGTGTAAAAAAGCCGCTTGAATTGTACATGTTCATTGATCCTCTTTGTCCTGAGTGCTGGGCGCTAGAGCCCATTTTAAAAAAGCTAATGATTGAATATGGCCGTTATTTTTCCATAAAGCATGTGTTGAGCGGGAGATTGGCTACATTAAATATTGGCAGAAAACAAAGCTTTGAAAGCATGGCAGACCTTTGGGAGAAAACAGCTAGCCGATCTGGAATGTCGTGTGACGGAAACCTTTGGTTCGAAAACCCGATTTCTTCCCCGCATCTTGCATCAGTTGCCATCAAAGCGGCTGAATTGCAAGGAAGAAGAGCAGGAATTCGCTTTTTACGGAAATTACAAGAAGTGCTATTCCTTGAAAAACAAAATGTTTCAAGCTTTGATGTGCTTAAAGAGTGTGCAGAAAGTGTTGATTTAGATGTAGTTGAATTTATTTCTGATATTCATTCAGATAGTGCGGCCAAAGCCTTGCAGTGTGATTTAAAAATCACTGCAGAAATGGATGTTCATGAAATACCTACACTCGTCTTTTTTAATGAAAATATTGAAGAAGAAGGGATAAAAGTAACAGGTTACTATCCATATGAGGTTTATGTACAAATTTTAGAGGAAATGCTTGTGGAAAAACCGGAGCCCTCCAATCCTCCTCCATTAGAATTATTTTTACAATATTTTAAATTTGTCGCTTCTAAAGAAATTGCTGTCGTGTACAATATGACGATCAATGAAGTAGAACGGGAAATGAAAAAGCTGCAGTTAAAGCAAGTTGTGGAACAAATTCCTGCTAAGTATGGAATGTTCTGGAGATTCATTTCGCAAGATGAATAATATCCATTTATTCAAAAAAGATAATGAAAAAGACCATGCAAACGGTAGCATGGTCTTTTTCTCTATTATATAACAAAAAGGGGATGGGAGAAATCTTTCACGGTCAAACAAGGGGTATGTGTTTGTGTGATCAACTTCTTGTCTATACTATAACACGAAATAAACAAGGAAACAAGAAGT
Organism: Cytobacillus depressus; assembly: GCF_008923245.1. Classification (GTDB taxonomy): domain Bacteria; phylum Bacillota; class Bacilli; order Bacillales; family Cytobacillaceae; genus Cytobacillus; species Cytobacillus depressus. The sequence continues at coordinate 198,012 of NZ_WBOS01000002.1, read as the reverse complement.
TTGTGCGCGTCTTCACAATATTGTCAAATCCTTATCATAATTTGTAGTTGGAAGAATATATTGGTACAAAGTAATTAGTAACGGGCCCTTTGGGAGGATGAACTAGTGAAAAAGCTACCTTTAATTCTAATGCTTGCATTGATTCTTTTCTCTTTCAGTTTAAATTTCCTAGCCCTTATGAGTCTGTTCCCAATCTATATAAGCTCGCCGCTTTTATTTCTTTCCCTCCTCATGTTCATCGTGTCAATAAATGATCGCAAGAAGTTTAAAGGATTTTGAAAGGAGAATGGGCTTTTGCCACATTCTCCTTTTTTGTTGTCTAGGAAATTATTAATTTGTATGCAGTGAATAACTTTGAGAATAATTTTGTTTACGTCCAGCTCCACATGGAACGCTTCGGCAGCATAATCATCACAGGAACAATCCGCTCTTTGGTTGTTCAAGGCGCTTCCACTTTTGTCTTTTAGCCTAATAATTTTTCCATTTCATTCAACATTTCTTCAAATACTTTACATGCATCCTCAACTGGCTTTGAGCTTGTCATGTCAACCCCAGCTTTTTTCAGAACTTCAATTGGATAATCGGAGCTTCCAGACTTTAAGAATTCAATATACCGATCAACAGCTGGCTGCCCCTCTTCTAAAATTTGTTTGCTTAATGCCGTTGCTGCACTAAATCCTGTTGCATACTGATATACATAATAATTGTAATAAAAGTGAGGAATTCGTGACCATTCTAAGCCAATTTCTTCATCAAGAATAAGATTCTCCTCACCGAAATACTTTTTATTTAATTCATAATAATCATTTGTTAATACTTGCGCAGTAAGTGCTTCATTGTTTTGCACCTTTTGATAAATAGAATGCTCGAATTCAGCAAACATCGTCTGACGGAAAACAGTGCCTCTAAATCCCTCTAAATAATGATTTAATAAAAAGATGCGCTTTTTGTCATCGTCCACTGTTTTAAGTAAATAATCACTCAACAATGCTTCATTACATGTTGAAGCAACCTCGGCAACGAAAATCGAATAGTTTCCATACGGATATGGTTGATTTTTTCTTGTATAGTAGCTGTGAACAGAATGACCGAATTCATGGGCAAGTGTAAATAAATTATTTACATTATCTTGCCAGTTCATGAGTATATACGGATTTGTTCCGTAAGCACCTGATGAGTAGGCCCCGCTTCTCTTTCCTTTGTTCTCATATACGTCCACCCAGCGATTGTCAAAGCCTTCTTTTAATACATTTAAGTAATCCTCACCTAGTGGTGCCAACCCTTTCAAAATAAGCTCCCTTGCCTCGTCATACTTTATTTCCATTTTGATGTCCTTGACAAGCGGCGTGTATAAATCATACATATGAAGCTCATCTAAACGAAGAACCTTTTTTCTCAGCTTTATATAGCGCTGTAATAAATGCAGATGATCATTGACTGTTTCCACTAAATTATCATAAACAGATTCAGGAATATTATTTGCAGCTAAAGCCGCGTGGCGTGCAGATTGATAATTTCTTATTTTTGCATTGAAATTATTCGTTTTCACGTTTCCGCTTAATGTGCTAGCAAATGTATTACGGAATTTGCCATACGTGTCATAGACAGCTTTAAATGCATCATGTCTTACCCTTTGATCATCACTTTCAAGGAATCGGCTATAGCGGCCATGTGTCACTTCTACTTCTTCACCATTTTCATCTTTAATGGTCGGGAATTCCAAGTCTGCATTATTAAGCATTCCGAACGTATTGCTTGAAGCAGCAAATACTTCAGACGCTTGCGCAAGCAAAGCCTCTTGCTCTGCTGTTAATACATGTGGCCGCTGCAAATTAATTTCATCTAATGACTGCCTGTAAAGTTGCAGTTCTTTCTTCACATCTAAGAACGCATTGATTTTTTCTTCATCAACGGCAAGAATTTCAGGAACAATATACGCTAGCCCGCTAGCTGCCTGTGAATATAGGTTCTTAATTCTATCATCCATTCCTTGATAATGAGAGTTTGTCGTGTCTTGATCATAACGCATATGCGCATATGTATAGAGCTTACCAAGACGTTCTAACAGCTGATCTTGATATTGCAATGCCACATATAAGAGGTCTGCACTTTCCCCTAATTTCCCTTTATATTTTTCCGCACCGGGAATTAATCCCTTCACATCATTAAATTCTTTATCCCATGCTTCATCATTTTGAAAAATATCCTCTAATCTCCATGTATCCTCTACAGAAATCTCACTTCTGCTTGGGAGTTTTTTAACGGCTGTTTCGTTTGCCATTTCTCTTCCTCCAATCCAACTATTTCGAGCTTCGGAAAAAAATCATACTATATATTATTTCGATTATTAACCTAAAAATCCTTCTAAGCTCAATGTATTATTATTTTTATATTTTTATCATACCCATTCACAAAAAAAGATAACTTATTAAAAAAATTCAAAAGTCCTACTTTAACCCATCATTAATAATTTTAAAATTTTTACGATAAAAATTAGTTTCCCATTCTAGCTGACGCTCAACATTATTTTGCGTCCTGATTGGATTGATTCGTTTTATATGAGTTTGGCTAACTGCCTGAAATATATTAAGCTTCACAAGTAATTTCATATATGCCTTAACAGCTAATAAGGCATTGCCCCTTCTAGCTAATGGGAGATTTCTTAGCTTTATCTCATTTCTTCCCACTCTTCTTTTGAATGCATAAATAATTTTGTCAATTGGAATCGGCTGGCTCCTATTTAATAAATCTATCAATAAATAGCTTTGCCATTCAAGAGCAGGGGTTTCAATGAAATGGGCATGTGCAACCGGCAATCCGATTTCCGGTGGCAGCATAGATGGGATAATGGAATGGGAATAAAGCTCTTGAAGGAATTTATTTTGAGTGGATTGGTAATAAGGAATGGTAATATTCTTTGCCCTTCTTATTTCTTTCAGCCAATCATTTAATTGGTTCGGCCGATTAGGAGTGGGACGGATAAGATCTGTAATAGATGCTTTTGTTAGACTCTTTATGGAAAAATGCGCTAAAGAATTTTTGACGGAAACGGGTAATATTCGTTGAACGATAATGAGGGTATTCATAATGGGACAATAAGAGGGAATAGACATTCCTGAATGACTGTTTGCTAAAAACAAAAAATCAAATTTTGAAAGAGCGACGCGATTATTGGTAGGACGCTTTATATTTTTACCTGCCATAATCCATATAGGTGTAATATTCGCATTAAAATAGTTTTCTGTTCTTTTTATAAAGAGTTCTTCAGGAATGCTAGAGCATTGATACTCAATGGCGTAACGTGCTCCTTCAAAGTTGAAGCCGATATCAGGCCTTTGGGCTATTTTTTTATCAAAGGACTCTAAAGACGACTCTACCCCTTGCTCCTGCAGCCACTCAAATAAAGCTATTTTACCTTTTAAATGATATTCAGACTCTCTTTCATAGCTTTCTGAACAAGCTGAACCTTTTTGATGGGCGAAGTGAGGCATCTTCTTCGTGCCAACCTTGAGGATGACTCGTTCATCACATTCAGGACAAAAGAAACTTTCTGTACGTCTCATTGCCCTTAAGTAATCAAGATTGCGAATCCCTGTTACATTCAACAAATTGCCTTGCTTTGTTTTTGAAACAAGCAAAAAATCAACTCCTTTCCCTATATTTACGTACTATTCGACATGCGGTCCCATAATCCTTTTTCTTGAATCATTATATGTCTACAAAAAAAGAAGCTGTAAAGAGCTACCGCTCTTTACAGCTTCTAAAGAAATGGAGATAATAGTCTTGAAGTTGACTCAGTGATTCGGTAAAAAATATGTCTTTTACGGAATTTTTCTATATCAATTTGACTTGAGTTTTGGAGATCATTTACATATTCGTGAACGAGCTTCTGCGTACTTCTTGTTCGAAATAAGAAAGCATTTACTTCGAAATTTAAATGAAAGCTTCTCATATCCATATTTGCTGTTCCAATTGACGCTAGCTCTTCATCGACAATGACAATTTTACTATGCATAAATCCTTTTTCATATTCAAAAATTTTGACACCCGCTTCTAATAAATCAGGGAAATAAGACCGAGAAGCATAATAAACGATCTTTTTATCTGGTTTTTTGGGAATTAGGAGTCTGACATCAATTCCACTAAGAGCAGCAATTTTTAAAGCAGAAAAAATATCTTCGTCAGGAATAAAATAAGGAGAGGCAATCCAAACTGATTTTTCCGCAGAAGTAATCATCGAAAAGAAAATATTCTTAATAGCACTCCATTCACTATCAGGTCCCCCAGCAATTAACTGAACGCCTCCATGAATATTTTCTTCTAAATCTGGTGATAAGTACTCGGCAGAGGTAATACTTTTATTTGTCATATAAAACCAATCTTGCAGAAAGATTAATTGCAGACTTCTTACCGCCTCCCCTTTGATCATTAAATGCGTATCCCGCCAAAATCCGAAGCTTTCGACACGCCCTAAATACTCATCCCCAATATTTAAACCGCCTACAAAACCGGTGCATCCATCGATGACGATTATTTTACGATGATTGCGAAAGTTGATTTTACTGTTAAGAAATGGAAGACTCACTGGTCCAAAAGGGGCCACTTTTACGCCAGCATGTGTAAGGGCTGTAATATATTTTTTAGATAACTTCCAAGAACCGACAGCATCATATAAGAATCGGACTTTAACCCCTTCTTTCGCTTTTTCGATAAGGATGTCCTTTATCTCTTGTCCAATTTCATCATGACGAACAATATAATATTCAAGGTGAATGTGGTGGGTAGCCGACTTTAAAGCATTTAAAATTTCCTTAAACGTCTCTTCCCCATCTGTTAAAACTCTTGTTTGTGTTGCAAAGGAAATAGGACTATTGCCTAAATTCTGTGCTAAATAAAACAGCTTTTTTTGATGGTCTCCTAACCGTTTCATTTTCTCTTTATTTAATGGAGCAATCTCGCCTTCTACTCTTAAAAATGCTTGCTTATCGTGAATGAGTTTTCTTCTAAACATCTTCTCTTTGCGATAATTGCGCCCGAATAAAAGATAAAAAATAAATCCAACAAGAGGAAAGCTTCCTAAGACGACAATCCAAGTCAATGTTTGAGCTGGATGCCGATTCTCTAGAAATATGACAAACGCAATAAAAATGACCGATAGCGACATTAAAATGCTTATATAACCTAGATAACCGCCTGTTTGCATAATAAAGCGATCATATAAATAAATTCCACTAACCATGATCATCAAAAACAAAATTATTCGAACTGTGTTTTTCATACTCTCACCTGCCACTAGCAATCCACAAAAAAATCCGATTTCAGCACTGAAATCGGATTTATTATTTAAAATAAGCTCTCAATTGTTCAAATACGTTCTCAGCGATGATTAATTTTCCATATTCCTCAACACGATGAATCGTAACTTGAGTTTCGATGCCATACTCCAATAAAATAGATAATAAATTATCTATATCTTCTTCAGAAAAATCCTCTTCCGGAAATTCCACGAATAAATAATATCTTCCCTCAAAAGAAAATAATTTTGATGGAATATTGTCTAAATTTGTCCGTTTAGAGAGAGAGATAATATCTTCAAAATCTTTAAAAGTCAAAAGGAAATCAAGGTTTTCCTCATACTCTAATTCATCATCCGCATTTGGATGAAAATGCTTATCTAAAAGCTCTTCAATTCTTTCATCAACAGGAAGATCATTAAATTTCTCTTCTGGAACAGGCAGCTCAAATTTTTGACCATCCTTTGATAACTGAGCCTTTGTAACCAAAATTTCCAACCCTTTATCTAATGCTTGAACTTGAATCCATAATGGTCCCTCAACAGTAAACTCCTCTTCTTCGTGAACTTCCTCCATCATTTCCCAAAAGAGTTCTTCACTGCGTTCGCGATTATACCAAATTTCATCGCGTTCGAAGCCTCTTTCTTCTATATCAAGATATGAAATATAGAATTTTACCGTGTTATCATTGATTCTTTCGATTTCCATTTTGCAACTCTCCCTTCTGGAGTTGGTTGAGCATCCTTTTATAGGATACACTTGAATGAGAATAAACTCCCCCATTTATTCAATATATTACCTATTATTATTTATTATAGAAGGTATAGATATTGCACCTTGTACTTTTATTTTATGACAAAAAGACAATAAAGGGAATGAAAATGTCACAACTTTTAAAAAACCATTAAATGCCCATATCTTATGTGCAATGACATTTTAAAGTGAAGTTGTTCTAACATTTTAGCAAAGTTTTTACCCTTACACAAACTTAAAAACTTATCCCCAAAATATTAAAAGACCCTCTTCAATCGAAAGAAGGTCCTTTTCCTTTAATTTACTAAGCGCTGTGCTTCACGAAGCTGAAATGTGCGAACCTTTCTAGGAAGGAAGCGTCTAATTTCATCTTCATTATATCCAACTTGTAATCTCTTTTCGTCGATAATAATTGGTCGTCTAAGTAAACCTGGATTTCTTTTGATTAGCTCAAATAAATCTTGAAGCGGCATTGTTTCTAAATTCACATCCAGCTTCTGAAATATTTTTGAGCGAGTTGAAATAATTTCATCTGTCCCGTCTTCTGTCATTCGAAGAATTTCTTTAATTTCATCGATTGATAATGGTTCAGAAAAAATGTTTCTTTCTTTATATGCAATATCATGCTCATCTAGCCATAATTTTGCTTTTCTACAAGAAGTACAACTTGGTGAAGTGTATAATGTGACCATTTTACATATTCACTCCTTAAATTTAGACATATAATAAACGATTTTGTTTTTTTATTTGTTTAATATGAACATATGGCTAATCTCTAAATTAAAATTACTTTAATTAAGTAATTATATCAATTATACACCAAGAATATCTGTTTGGGTATATCTTTTTAAAATTAGATGTAGTATTTATTAAACAAATAGCTTTTACCTGTCCTATATATAAGACGTATGGGTGAACAAAAAGTTTCATTTTTTTTATAATTTTTAGCTGTTTTCGCATAAATTATTTATGTGAAAGTTTTTTGAATTATTGTGATTTTCCCCTTTTAATAAAGAATAACTTCAACTACAATATTAGTAAGGTGATCCTCCAGTACCAGAAATATTGGAGAGTAAGAGAAATGGGGGTTTATAATGAAAGAATACATATTTGATTTAACTGTTGTAGCCCTTCTTATTATTGGACTAACTGCCACACTTGGTGTTTTTACGAATGGGCTTGGTGAAAGGCTGTTTGGTGGGAGAAAGAAAAACGAATTTGTTGATCAATGTGCAAAATTCCAGACAGGCTGGAATGCTGTTGGCGGAAAAAAGAAATAAATGATATTTTTCAGAGTTAGTAAAAAACGATCTCATTCAAGAGATCGTTTTTTTTAATGATTGAATTGGGATTTATATTGTTTCTCTTCTTTTTCAGAGCAGTAGACGAAATGTCCTGGCGTAATCTCGCGCATTTCAAGCTTTTCATCATCATTATAATTATGAACCTTAGGATCATACGGGATCCGCTTACGTGTACGTTCTGTATCAGGGTCAGGAAGCGGAATTGCTGATAGTAATGAACGTGTGTATGGGTGCATTGGATTATTATAGAGATCTTCAGCAGTCGCAAGCTCAACTAGCTTTCCAAAATACATAACCCCAATACGGTCACTAATATATTTAACCATTGATAAGTCATGCGCAATGAAAAGATAGGTTAACCCCTTTTCACGCTGCAATTTTTTCATTAAGTTGACAACTTGTGCTTGAATGGACACATCTAGAGCAGATATCGGCTCATCCGCAATAATGAAGTCAGGCTCAACTGCTAGCGCACGCGCAATACCGATACGCTGTCTTTGTCCGCCTGAGAATTCATGTGGGTAACGGTTCGCATGCTCTTTATTTAAACCTACTGTTTCAAGTAAATCATATACTCTTTGCATCCGGTTAGCTCTATTTTTCGCTAATCCATGAATATCAATGCCTTCTGCAATGATATCGGCAACGGTCATCCGAGGGTTTAAAGATGCATATGGATCTTGGAAAATCATTTGCATTTTGCGATTAAACTTCTTCAATTCTTTTGCAGACTTTTTGCCATGAACATCTTCCCCATTGAAAAGAACTTGTCCATCTGTAGCATCATACAAACGAATAATTGTACGGCCAGTTGTAGATTTTCCACATCCCGATTCACCAACAAGGCCAAGAGTTTCCCCTTTGAAAATATCAAAGGATATCCCATCAACCGCTTTAACCATGTTCGGTCTGCCAACATTGAAATGCTGCTTCAAATTTTTAATTTCCAATAATTTTTCAGCCATAATTATTTACCCTCCTTCACTAAGACTGGTTGTTTAAATGTGGAGGATAATTTGCGCATCCGTTTTTTTACTGCATCAGGCGGTTCTACCTTTGGTGCATCCGGATGAAGAAGCCATGTTTTTGCAAAATGCGTTTCAGATATTTGGTACATTGGCGGTTCCTCTTCAAAGTCAATCGCAAGTGCATATTTATTTCTTGCTGCAAAAGCATCTCCTTTTGGAGGATTTGTTAAATCTGGCGGTGTGCCAGGGATAGCAGCAAGTTCAGCTTTATCATCGTTATCTAAGCTTGGCATGGATGCAAGAAGTCCCCATGTATAAGGATGACGTGGGTCATAGAAAATTTCATCGACTGTGCCCATTTCCACAATTTGTCCTGCGTACATAACAGCTACACGATCAGCTACGTTAGCAACCACTCCTAGATCATGCGTAATAAAGATAATCGATGTATCCATTTTGCTTTGCAGATCTTTCATTAAATCAAGAATTTGTGCCTGAATTGTTACATCCAAAGCTGTTGTTGGTTCATCAGCAATTAAGAGCTTCGGATTTGCCGCAAGCGCAATGGCAATCATTGCACGCTGTCTCATACCACCCGAAAATTCATGTGGATACTGGTCAACACGTTTCTCAGGCATTGGAATTCCAACTAGACTTAAAAGCTCCACTGCTCTTGCTTTAGCAGCTTGCCTAGACATATTTTGATGCTTGATTAAACCCTCCATAATCTGAAAGCCAATCTTCATCGTCGGATTCAAAGAAGTCATTGGATCCTGGAAAATCATACTAATTTCTTTTCCGCGAATTTTCTCCATTTCCTTATCCGTTTTTGGCACAAGGTCATCACCATTGAAAATAATTTGTCCACCAGTAATTTTACCAGGAGGCATTGGAATTAATTTCATAATTGTTTGGGATGTAACACTTTTACCTGAACCCGATTCCCCAACGATCGCCAGAGTCTCTCCTTTATGAAGGTCAAAGTTGACCCCCCGTACAGCTTTTACTTGTCCACCATATGTTTGAAACGAGACTTCTAAATCTTTCACTTCAAGTATTTTTTCCATATTCTCAACTCCTTTGTCTTGCTTTGCCTACGTTTAATTATTTGCGGAGTCTTGGATCAAGCGCATCACGTAATCCGTCCCCAATTACATTAAAGGCAAAAATCGTTAAACAAATAAATGTAGCCGGGAAGAATAAACGCCATGGATAATAGCGTAAAGCTGGCAATCCGTCACTAGCCATTGTTCCCCAGCTTGCAAGAGGCGGAGTTAATCCAAGGCCTAAATAACTTAAAAATGCTTCAGTGAAAATGGCAGCTGGAATGGTTAACGTCATTGTAACAAGAATTGGGCCCATTGCGTTTGGAATTAAATGCCGGCCCATAATTCTTGATGTGTTCGCACCAAGTGTTTTTGCAGCGAGGACATATTCTTGACTTTTTAGCATTAGTACTTGTCCACGGACAATCCGAGACATATTGATCCATCCCGTAATCGTCATTGCCAGGATCATCGTCCAAAGGCTTTGACCTAATACTACCATTAATAAAATAACTAATAATAAATATGGAACACCATATAGAATATCAGCAAAACGCATCATAAATTCATCTGTGCGTCCGCCTTTATAACCAGCGACTCCACCCCAAATGACACCAATGAATAAGTCAATAAGTGCAGCAGCTACCCCAATAAAGATAGAAATTCTTGCACCATACCAAGTTCGAGCAAACATATCGCGTCCAAGGTCATCTGTACCGAACCAATGTTCAGAAGATGGGGGTTGGTTTTTATTCGCTAAATCATTTGTCCGATAATCAAATTCAGTCATATGCGGTCCAAAAGCCGCCATCACAATTAATAAGAATAATAGGACTAACCCAAACATAGCCAGCTTGTTTTTTCGGAATCGAATGGAAACATCCTTCCAAAACGAAAGACTTGGCTTTGAAATTTTTTCTGCATTTTCTAATTGGGATCCAACGAGTTGAAATTTATCCTTTGATATCTGCATCATTTACTCTCCTTTCTTCCCGCCAGCAAGTTTAATGCGTGGGTCGATGATTCCGTATGCAATGTCAACAAGGAGAATAGAAACGAGTAACAGTATACTATAGAAAACTGTTACACCCATAATAACGGTATAATCACGGTTTCCAATACTTGTTACAAAGTGTGATCCGAGCCCAGGGATTCCGAAGATTTTTTCGATGACAAAACTTCCGGTTAAGATCCCAGCTGTTAATGGCCCCATATACGTAACAACCGGTAAAAGCGCATTACGGATTGCGTGCCTTACTGTTATGACCCCTTGGCTTAAACCTTTTGCTTTTGCGGTTTTAATATAATCATTGCTCAAGACTTCAAGCATACTTGATCGAGTCAGACGAGCAATAAATGCCATAGGAGTTAACCCTAATGCTAATGCTGGTAATACAGTGTGCATAAAAGATTCCCACCTCGCTACAGGGAATATGCCTAGTTTAATCGCAAAAACATATTGCAGAACGGATGCCATAATAAAAGATGGTACAGAAATACCCATTACGGCAATGATCATAGCGGTATAATCCTGCCATTTATTATGTTTTAATGCAGCAATAATCCCTAATAGCACTCCGATTGCAACAGCAAATAGGATTGCTTCCATACCAAGCAAGAAAGAAACCGGGAAGCCATCATTGATTAAATCGTTGACTGTTTGGCTTTTATATTTAAATGATGGGCCGAAATCCCACTTTGCAATTCTTAGTAAATATTCCCCGTATTGTTCATACCAAGGCTTATCCAAACCATAGTGAGCATTCAAATTAGCTTCGATTTCGGGAGGCAGCCTTTTCTCAGATGTAAATGGGTTTCCGGGTGCAATGCGCATGAAGAAAAACGTAGCTGTAATAATCATCCATAAAGAAATGAGCATATACAGTAAGCGCTTTCCAATATATTTCGCCATTGTCAAACACCTCCAATTTAATACATGTCTTAATCAGAAAACTAAGGTATATAGGGAGTACACCCCATATACCTTTAGTTGATTTAGCTATACTTATTCAAAGTGTGCCCACTTAAATTGTACATCACCTGTACCAGATACATGAACATCTTTTAAGTTTTCAGCCTTAACCCAGTTATAAGTGTAGAAATAAATAGGTGCAACAGGCATGTCATCCATAAAGATTGCTTCTGCATCTTTTAGCATTTGCTGACGCTTATCAGCATCGCCTTCTGTTGCTGATTTAGCAAGTAAATCTTGGAATTCCTTGCTTTCCCAGCCAGTATCGTTGTTACCGCCATCTGCATTACGGTACATTTCTAAGAAGTTGATTGCATCGTTAAAGTCGCCTAACCAGCCCATACGAGCAACTTGGTAATCCATTCCGTGAACTTTATCAAGGTAAACTGCCCACTCTTGGTTATCAAGAGTTACTTCAACACCTAGGTTTTTTACCCACATATCTTGGATTGCTTGAGCAATCTTTTGGTGGCCTTCAGATGTGTTGTATGAAAGTGTAATAGCCGGTAGTTCAGATGGATCTTTAAGACCCATTTCTTCTAAACCTTTTTGTAAATATTCTTTTGCTTTTTCAACATCATTATCAGGGAAATATCCTTTTTCATTCTCAGGGAACATAGTCGGTGGCACAATTGCCATCGCTGGCATCTGTTCAGCTTGAAGAATGTTGTCAATGATTTCTTGACGGTTAATTGCATGTGCGAATGCTTTACGGATATTTACGTTATCAAAAGGTGCAACAGTTGTGTTGAATTTGTAGTTATAAATACCTGCAATTGCTTGCGTAGTTAAGCGTCCCTCTTTTTTAAGAGCTGGGATAGCATCAGTTGGAAGTGCTCCAGTTGGAGATCCAGCCCAATCAAGTTCCCCATTATCGAACATTGAAAGTTCAGTGTTTGGATCATTGATCATGATCATTTCGATTTTGTCTAATTTTACTGTGTTAGCATCCCAGTATTTTTCGTTCTTTGTTAGGACAATTTTATCACTGTGAGCCCATTCAGATAATACGAAAGGACCATTAGTTGTAAAGTTTTCTCCAGCATCGTGAGCCCAGTTCTTGTTAGCTTCAGCTACTTTGCTGTTAATTGGTAGGAAAGTATAGAAAGCTGTAAGCTCCGTGAAGTATGGAGTTGGGTTAGCAAGAGTAACTTCAAGAGTTTTATCATCTAATGCTTTAACCCCTACATCATCAGCAGATCCTTTACCAGTATGGTATTCTTCTCCGCCTTTAAGGTAGTACATTTGCTCTGCATATTCAGATTGGTTGTTTGGATCTAAAACCCATTTCCATGCATATTCAAAATCCTGTGCAATTACAGGGTCACCATTTGTCCACTCAGCATCACGAAGTGTGAAAGTGTAAACTGTTTGGTCATCTGATACTTCAATTTTTTCCGCTGCAGCTTCTACAGGCTCACCGTTTTGGTCAATACGTGTTAACCCTTCAAAGATTTGGCGAAGTACGTTTCCAGAAGTGCTATCAGTAGCTAATCCTGGGTGTAATGATGGTGGTTCAGTATTAATGTTTACTCGTAATTCTTGCGGTACATTAGACTTTTCTGTGTCTTTTTCTCCGCCTTTTTCACCGCTGTCAGCATTATCTTTTCCGCCACAAGCAGCAAGGAACATGCTAAGCACTAACAGCATACTAAAAAAGATTGATAATCTTTTTTTCACGGTATTAACCCCCTATATTTTTCTGCAAACGTTTTCTTTACATCGGTCCCAAAATGGACAAGTGTACATATAGGGTATATTACTTAAAAAGTCTGATAATTTAAACTATATGGTTAGGTGACTCAGTTTAAGCAAAGAAAAAAAGTAAGTTTTTACTCTTTTAAAGAATGGTTGTCCCTAAATTCCGACAATTTAACAGAGAATAGGGTAAGAGCAATCTTTAATTATAGCTCAAACTTACTTTTTTAGTATAGTAAAAACCCCGTCAGATATTCTGTAAATATCCTGTTACACTTGTAAAAATTTCGTAAAGAATTCGTTTGATAGATTTATTATAAATTTAGAAAAAAAGAATTGCAAGTATGTTTTATAAGGTTTCTAACATTCTACTAATTCAAGATTCGACAAATACTTGTAAAATATGAGTTTTTAGACGAATAAAAATTTTTTTTGTTTTGGATTACTTAATATTTTTTTTATATGATTTTATATAAATTATATTCTAAAAAATAATTTTCAGAATATAATGATTTTATTTCGAGTATGAAAGGAACATCTTGATTTTCCAACTCATTTAATATATTATAAAATGAAATATAATAATGCAATTGGCTAAGAAAAAGAGTAGTACATTTACTGATGGATTTTAGAGAGCCTGTGGCTGGTGTGAACAGGTATTCATGTAAATCGAATGGACTTTTGAGCCCTATGCGTGTCCTCACGTTACAGAGGCTTCTATGCGATTTTGCATGGTGCAAAGTGACTCAATTTGAGTAATTAGGGTGGCAACGCGGACCATTCGTCCCTATTAATTAGGGATGAATGGTCTTTTTTTTGTCCACTATTAATAGGACTGATTCTTTTTTTGGCTATTTGAAGGAGGAAAACTTAATGAAAACTATTTTTTCGGGAATTCAGCCAAGCGGCACCATTACCCTAGGGAATTATATCGGTGCCCTGAAGCAATTTGTTGAACTGCAAAATGAATACAATTGTTATTTTTGTATTGTTGATCAGCATGCAATTACTGTTCCACAAGACAGACTCGAATTGAGAAAAAATATCCGCGGCTTAGCTGCCCTTTATTTAGCAGTAGGGATTGATCCAGAAAAAGCAACTCTCTTCATTCAATCTGAAGTCCCTGCACATGCACAGGCTGGCTGGATGATGCAATGTATTTCTTATATTGGCGAACTGGAAAGAATGACGCAATTTAAAGATAAATCAGCAGGTAAAGAAGCAGTATCGGCTGCATTGTTAACATATCCGCCATTAATGGTTGCTGATATCCTTCTATATAATACAGACCTTGTACCTGTCGGTGAAGACCAGAAGCAGCATTTAGAGCTAACTCGTGACTTAGCAGAAAGATTTAATAAGAAATACAGTGAAATCTTTACCATCCCTGAAGTTCGTATCCCGAAAGTAGGCGCTCGGATTATGTCTCTTCAAGAGCCTACTAAAAAGATGAGTAAATCAGACCCAAATAAGAAAGCATCGATAACTCTTCTTGATGATATTAAGCAAATTGAAAAGAAAATTAAAAGTGCAGTTACAGACTCTGAAGGCATTGTAAAGTTTGATAAGGAAAATAAACCAGGTGTTTCGAATCTCCTTTCTATCTATTCGATTTTTTCAGGTAAAGAAATTCATGAAATTGAAAAGATGTATGAAGGAAAGGGTTATGGAGACTTTAAAGCAGATTTAGCTGAAGTTGTTATCAATGAAATCAAGCCGATTCAGGATAAGTATCATGCCCTTATGGAATCTAAGGAACTCGATGAAATTCTTGATCGAGGCGCTGAAAAAGCAGCTCTAGTGGCAAATAAAATGCTGAAGAAAATGGAAAGTGCGATGGGACTTGGGAGAAAAAGAAGATAAGCAGAAATTGAAAAAATCTATCACAAATGTGATAGATTTTTTATTATTTTTCCTTTAATTCACTTTTGGACCATGCTCCATTTCCCAAAGCTTCTCAAAAAATGGCTGTCCCTTAATTATGTTTTCACAGAATTGTTCATGCTTGCTTGTCCATTCATACTTGCTTTGCTCGAAGAGTTGGAGCCAAGCTTCTTCAAAATCCATTTGCTGAATAACTGAATAGCTTTCAGGACTCCATTCCGTATACCAGTAACGGACTTCAGCTACATTTTTAGATGAATATAACTGATCAAGTGCCATGAACATTAATTGCTTTAATTGTCTTTCTTTTCTTGTCAAACCAGCCATTAAATCTGGTGATGGTGATAAAATATGAAAGTTTTTTAAAGCACTTTGATCATTGAATGCATAATGGACTTCCTCATGATTCGAGAGCATTTCGTAGGCTAATTGCTCTTGCCTTGGAATGAGTCTGCTTTTTCGAACAGGAATATTATAGCCAATTGTATCGACAGCTAATATCCCTGATCCGTCTGAAACTACAAAACAATAGTCTAATTGAATGCGTTCATGGTTTTTCCTTAAATACGCTTTTTGATAAATGTCGTCTAATAGTTGTTGTGGAAGTTCTGATAAATCATTTTCAATGTAATTAAATAGGATGGGATCAATTTTGATTAATGGTACTTGGTCAAGAAGTTCGACGCCATCATCCTTGCGCCATTCATGAAAATGGCACACATTGTATCCATTTTCTTCTCCTTCAAACCAGTTCACCCAAACATCATGAAGATATAACATCTTTTACCCCCCGCTTCATCAAGCTATTTGTCAATCAGTATGGGCAGAGGGAAGTAAAATTATTCCTAAATTAGAAAGTGCAAGGGAAATATTTCAATAATAAAAAAAAGTCCCTCCTATTAATAATTAGGCGGAGACTTTTTATCATTAATCTTGTGATTTTGGATCTAATGCATCTCTTAATCCATCACCGATAAAGTTAAAGCAAATAACTGTTAAAAGAATTAGCAGCCCTGGAAAGAAAGGATACCATGGTGCTGTTAACATGACTGTATAGTTCTGAGCATCTTCAAGCATATTTCCCCAACTTGGTGTCGGAGGCTGAATGCCTAAACCTAAATAACTTAAAGCTGCTTCTGTCAAAATCACATTTCCAATTAATAATGTAGCAGAAACGATGATTGGCCCCATTGCATTTGGCAATATATGACTAAAAATAATCTTATATGATTTAGTTCCAATCGTTTTCGATGCTAGGACAAACTCCCTTGTTCGTAATGTTAGGAACTCTCCCCTGACAATACGAGCTGTAGTTGTCCAACTAATTAACGCAATAACTAAAATTAATTTTCCGGTACCTGGCTTAAAAATAGAAACAACCGTAATTAATAAAAAGATACTTGGAATCGAAATGACGATATCAACAAATCTCATTAAAATGGCATCAATGATGCCGCCAAAATACCCTGCAAGTGCTCCTATGGTCACACCAATAATGAGAGCCCCTGCAACAGAACCGAACCCTACTAGTAAAGAAATTCGTCCACCATATAAAAGACGAGTAAAAATATCTCTTCCATAACGGTCAGTCCCTAGCCAATATTCACTGCTTGGGGGTTTTAGCTTGTCCAATAAATTCATATCCTCAAATTTATACGGTGCAATTACCGGAGCTAATATGGATGCCAAAATAATGATAATCAACATAATGGCACCAATGACAGCTAGCTTATTCCTCATGAATTTCCTGAAAAATATTTTCGTTAACGTATCAGGCTTGCTTTTTAAATGGGGGTTTAATTGAATATCTTCTTGAGTAACTTCTACATTAATCTGTGACAAAAAAACCCCTCCTTAATATTCAATACGCGGGTCAAAAATCGCGTATAAAATATCTGCTAGTAAATTCCCTATTACAACAAATACAGCAGAAATTACTGTAAGAGCCATAATCACCGGATAGTCGCGCTGAAAAGCGGAATCAATAAACAATTGCCCAAGACCAGGCCATGCAAACACTTTTTCTGTGATGGCTGCCCCGCCTATGAAGGATGGCAACATTAAGCCGAAAAGTGTGATAATTGGGATCATCCCATTTCTTACTCCATGCTTGATTACTACCTTCTTTTCTTTAAATCCTTTTGACATCGCAGTGCGAATATAATCCTGCTTCAAAACGTCCAGCATCGAAGATCGAGTATAACGTGTTAATGAAGCCAAATCTGCCGTGGCCAAAACTAAACCCGGAAGAATTAAATGATGAATACGATCCCATAAACTAAAATCAGCATTTAATGTAGCCACCCCACCGGTTGGGAACCAGCCAAGTTTAACTGAGAAGAACATAATTAATATGAGTCCCAACCAAAAGTTCGGTGTGGCTATTCCTAAAAACGAGCCGACAGTAAATGTGTAATCCAGCGGCGAATAGGGTCGCATCGCTGAATAAATTCCAATTGGAATAGCAATAAGCACAGCAATCACAAACGATACAACCATCAATAGTAATGTATTTGGAAGCCTATTAAGTATAAGTTCACTAACTGGCATTCCGCGTTTAATTAATGAATTGCCAAAGTCCCCTTTTGCCATATTCCCAAGCCATTTAATATATTGAACATGAATAGGATCATTTAATCCATATTTTTCTTCAAATTTAACCTTATCCGACGGCTTCATTTTCGGGTCCATTAGCATTGCTACAGGTCCACCGGGTGCTGCTTTGACAATTGCGAAGGATAGGATGGTAATTCCAAGTAACAAGGGAATAGCCATAAATGTTCGTCTAAAAATGTATGAAACCATCGTCTATTCTCCCTTTCTAAAATAGTTTCTGCTTATTGAAATACATGGCTATTTGGATTAACCTGTAGAGTTTTCAGTTTTTAGTAAAATAATAAAAGCAAGGGAAGGGAAAAGAGCCCGATCCCTTACTTTTTACATTTTTCTATTCTTGTTTTAACCACCATTTGTGGATGTTGTACATTTGGTTTTTCGGATGGAATTCATAGCCTTCTAGATTAGCAGGAAGAGCACGGAATTCTTTCGGATAGTATAAGAATGTATAGGCTTGATCTTCAGCAAGACCCGCTTGAATCTTTCCAATCATTTCTTTACGTTTATCTTTGTCAAGTTCTTGCAGCTGCTCATCCATTAGAACATCAAGTTCAGGATTGGAGTAGCCAGTAAAGTTTAGACCTTGTTCAATTTCTTTCGTATGGAAAATGCCGCTTGGATCTGGATCAATACCTAAGCTCCAGCCTAATACGATTGCTTCAAAATTCCATACCCCTGGATCGATATCAGCAATTAAAGAACTAAATTCAACGATTTGTGGTTTTATTTCAATTCCAACTTCTTTAAGCTGTTGTTGAAGAATTACGACGATATCTTCACGAACTTTGTTTCCTTGGTTCGTTTTTACTTCAACTGAGAATTTCTTTCCATCCTTTTCTAGGATGCCATCTGCGCCGGGCTTCCAGCCAGCTTCTTCTAACATTTGTTTTGCTTTTTCAACATCATATCCAAACTTCGGAACATCTGGGTTATAAGCCCAGCTTAATGGACTTTCTGGCACATGTGCTACCTCTCCAAGTCCTGCCATTACGTTTTCAACGATTGCTTCACGATCAATTGCATGTGTAATTGCTTGGCGGACTTTCTTGTCCTTGAACTTATCGTCGCGTTGGTTGAAAGCAAGATAAGTGTAAGAAAGTGCTAAACCTGACTCTAAACGAAGACCTGAAGCATCAGCAAATGATTCAACTGTTGGAACATCCGGTTGTGCAATCCCAGCATAATAGTCGATATCACCAGCTTGAAGCTGTGCAAGAATGGCGTTGGCATCGGGAACGAGCTTATAAGTGACAGAATCTAAGTATGGACGGCCATCAAAGTAATCATCATTAGCAACAACTTTTACATATTCGCCATCTTTCCACTCTGCAAATTTAAATGGACCAGAACCAATTGGGTTTTTCGTGTTAAACTCGTGCTCACCTAATTCAGCAATTGGAACATCTTTCAGAATATGCTCGGGAAGAATTCCAAAGCCAAGGCTTACTACTGGGAATTGGGCATCCACTTGCTTTAAAGTAAACTTAACAGTGTATTGGTCAATTTTTTCGATTTTTTCAATGTTTTCAAAATATGATTTACGAACGCCATCGTAGTCCGGGCTTAGTGGAATGCTGTATGTAAATACAACATCATCCGCATCTAATAGCTCTCCATCATGGAATTTTGCATTCTCGACAATTTTAATTGTAAATTCTTTACCGTCTTCGGAAGCTTCATATGTCTCTGCTAAATTTCCTTCTTTTACAGTATTAAGTTCAATATTTGAACCCATTAAGCTACTAAAAATCATATCTTCAATATCAGAACTTGAAGCATCATTTGAATATAACGGGTTGAACAATGTTGGTGCTCCAGTTGAACCAACAACTAAATCTCCACCTTGTACAGGGCCTTCATTTTTTGGTTCTTCTTTTGCAGGCGTTTCCCCTTTCGGCGTTTCCTCTTGCGGTTGACTTGATGGCTTTCCACCAGAGCAAGCCGCTAAAAACATTGATAATACTAGCATGAAGCTTACTAGTAACCAAGCTGGCTTTTTCATTCAACTTCCCCCTTACGTTTATTTTATTATTCAAATCCTTTTATACAGAGAACGTTTGTTAATGTACCGCCTCCCTTCAAAAATTTATTACTAAATGCCTGTTTTTATGAAAAGGATCTTTCCGAAGCATTTAATAACAAGAAATTAATATAAATGGCATGCTACAAAATGGTCGTGCTTAATTTCTTTATATTCTGGAACCACTTGGCTGCAAATGTCCGTAGCTGCCGGGCATCTAGTATGGAAGACACAGCCTCTTGGTGGATTGGCCGGACTTGGCAAATCTCCTTTTAGAATGATTCTTTCCCTTGCCTGTACACCTTTTCTCTTCGGTACAGGAACGGCGGACATTAGTGCCTGAGTATATGGATGAAGAGGATCCTCATACAAATCCTTCTTACCGGCGAATTCCATGATTTTTCCTAAATACATGACACCTACTCGATCACTAATATGGCGAACAACGCTTAGGTCATGGGAAATAAACACATAGGTTAATCCTAACTCTGCTTGTAAATCTTCCATTAAATTAATTATTTGGGCTTGTATGGATACGTCTAGTGCAGATACAGGCTCATCAGCAATAATTAAGTCAGGATTCAAAGCTAGTGCACGGGCTATACCAATCCTTTGTCTTTGTCCACCAGAAAATTCATGTGGATACCGATTAATAAATAGCGGATTAAATCCAACTTTATCTAAAAGATCTTGAATTTTTTCCGACCTTTCTTTTAAACCGTATAGATTATGAGTGATCATCGGCTCACTTAGAATGGATTTTAAAGTTTTTCTTGGATTTAACGACGCATATGGATCTTGAAAGACCATTTGAATATCTTTCCTGATTGTTCGGCGGAGTTCTCCTTCGCTCATCTTCGAAATATTCCGACCTTTAAAAATGATATCTCCACCTGTCGGTTCATACAGACGTATGAGTGTACGTCCTGCTGTTGATTTTCCACAGCCCGATTCTCCAACAATTCCAATCGTTTCTCCCTTTTTTACATTAAAGGTGAGTCCATCGACCGCTTTAACAGAACCGACAGTCTTTTGTAAAAAACCTGCTTTAATGGGGAAATGCTTTTTTAAATCTTTAACATCTAATATGTAATCCGATTCATTCTTATACGATCGGCTGTCCTTTACTTTGGTTAATATTGAACTCATAGAGTTGCCCCCTTCTCACTGTGTAAAAAACAGCGTACTGATCGCGAACCCTTAATTTGTGTTAACGACGGTGCTTCCTTATGGCAGCGATCAAACGCATGTGGACAACGTGGTGCAAATCGGCAGCCTTCTGGGAAGTGCTCTGGAGGAGGAACTGTTCCTTCAATTGAATAAAGTCGATCGAGGTCCCCATCGAGTGAAGGAATAGAACCCATTAACCCAATTGTATAAGGGTGCATTGGCTCATCAAATAGATCATCCACTCTAGCTTCTTCAACCACTTGACCACAATACATTACAACAACCCGATCTGCAACTTCAGAAACGACTCCGAGATCATGAGTAATAATTAAGATGGATGTTTCAGATTTCTGGCTTAAATCCTTCATTAAATCTAGGATCTGGGCTTGAATTGTAACGTCTAACGCAGTTGTCGGCTCATCAGCGATCAAAAGCTTTGGATTACAGCTCATTGCAATAGCAATCATGACACGCTGTCTCATCCCACCCGATAACCGGTGAGGATACTCATCAATAAGAGCTTGTGCTCTTGAGAAGCCAACTAATTCAAGCATTTCGATTGCCCGATTTCTTGCAACGCTCTTTGACATTTTTTGATGATACATCAAAACCTCAATTATCTGTTCACCAATTGTTAATACAGGATTTAGCGATGTCATTGGCTCTTGAAAAATCATTGATATGTCATTCCCGCGAATTTTACACATTTCATTTTCTGATAGCTTTACTAAGTCTTTTCCATCAAATAATATTTCGCCGTCCACTATTTCTCCTGGCGGGCTTGGAATTAGGCGCATAATCGAAAGAGATGTAATACTCTTACCCGATCCTGATTCCCCAACAAGTGCTACCGTCTCACCTTTATGTATTTTTAAATCAACACCATCAACGGCAGGAATATTTATTTTCTTTCTCTTAAAATGAGTTTTTAAGTTTTTTAATTCCAATAATGCTGTCATATTACCCTCCGTCATATCGTCATTCAAAAGTTATTAATATATAAAAATACCTTTTTAAAATTTTTAAAAATATTAGAAATAACGAAATTTTCTGGCCATTTAATTGTATATTATTACAGAAAGATTACGAATTCAATATTTTTTTAAAATATTCTACTTTTTGTCGTAATCACCTTAAATTAAAAAGCAATTTTTTCTACTTTTTAACTGTACTTCACCAGTAAATTAAATAAGCTGGATTAAAATTTAATCCAGCAAAACAAAAAGCATTCTGCAATCTTTTTTAAGCAAAATCACTTGAGATAAACCGTTCTGACGGCAGATCAAATGAATCCTTCAGCGAATAATCTTTTTCATCTCTGTATATGGAAACGATTACAAAACCAGCAGCATATCCAACCATTTTTGGAAACCTTCCATTGCCATATAAGATTTCATCATGCAACTTATCCAACTTTTTAGTACTTCCTTTCTGTTTTAAGAACTTTTCCCAAAAGAAGAGAATTTCTTTCTTAGAATAATATTCACACCAATCGGCTAAATACTTTTTTCCGCAGCAATCAGCAACCGTATGCTCAGCTAACCCTTCCAATATCATTGAATCTAATAAAGTTGCTTCCGAAAGTTGTTTATTTTGCCGATGAATTCGACATGTATGATGATATTCATGAACGAAAAGAGCTTCGAGCTCCTTTTCATCTTCAAATGGTGAAATAAAAAGAAATAATTTATCTTTAAAGGCTACCCCCGATTTCTTAAAGTTCCTTCTTTGGAAAATAGAATTCACCGCTGCAATAGGAAAAATATAAATAGGAATATCAGGACCCTTCCAGGCTTTTTTGTACTTTTGAAAGATTCGTTCTGTCTTTTCCCAATAATTTTTGGTTTTAATCTGTTTGAAATTTTCAAAGCTTTTCCTATTCGGTTTGTACATGCCGAATTGCGCCAAGTATTTATTTATGTTTGCAGGTTTGGCCTGTGAAAAAGCTTTCGAAAGCATTGCACCAATTTTCTCTTGATTATCGAAATCCTTCTCAAGCCATTTATCTGTTCTGACTACCCCATTTTTCTTCGCCACCTTTTAGGCTTCATGCCTTAATACGCACTATTTTCTTCTAGTTTATGTATTAATTTATGTAACGTTCTTATAGCACGATCAATACAAAAAAGGTCAAATCCTAAGATTTGACCTTCTAATTAAATAATTATTCATATTTCTTAAACGCAATCGTTGCATTATGTCCGCCGAAGCCTAAAGAATTGCTGATGGCAACTTTGATTTCTTTCTTCCTTGATCCATTTGTTACGTAATCAAGATCACATTCTGGATCTGGTGTTTCATAGTTAATTGTTGGCGGTAATACGCCTTCCTTTAATGCTAAGACTGTGAAAATCGCTTCAATTCCGCC
Organism: Cytobacillus depressus; assembly: GCF_008923245.1. Classification (GTDB taxonomy): domain Bacteria; phylum Bacillota; class Bacilli; order Bacillales; family Cytobacillaceae; genus Cytobacillus; species Cytobacillus depressus. Next base: position 174,919 of record NZ_WBOS01000002.1, on the reverse strand, counting down.
TGCTGCTCCAAGAAGATGTCCAGTCATTGATTTTGTTGAGCTAACCGCTAATTGATATGCATGCTCGCCAAATACAGTTTTAATCGCAAATGTTTCAAATTTGTCATTATAATCTGTACTTGTACCATGGGCGTTAATATAGTCGATTTCCTCTGGCTTGAAGCCTGCATCATCAATCGCCATTTTCATAGCGCGAGCCCCACCTTCACCTTCAGGAGCTGGAGCAGTAATATGGTATGCATCACCTGTTGCACCATAGCCGACAATTTCAGCGTAAATCTTCGCACCACGGGCAAGGGCATGCTCTAGTTCTTCAAGAACGACGATACCCGCTCCTTCACCGATGACAAATCCATCACGATTTTTATCAAATGGACGGCTTGCTGTTTTTGGATCGGGATTTGTCGATAAAGCTGTATTCGCGCAAAATCCTGCTACGGACATTCTCGTAATCGGCGCTTCTGCTCCACCAGTTACCATTGCATCCGCATCTCCGCGCTGAATGACTTTAAAAGCATCACCGATCGAGTTTGTGCCGGTTGCACATGCTGTAACAGTACATGAGTTAAAGCCTTTAGCCCCTAAAGTGATTGACACCTGTCCTGTTGCCATATCAGGAATCATCATTGGGACGAAGAATGGGCTAACTCTTCTGTATCCACGATTTAAAAATGTTTCAAACTGATTTTCGAATGTCTCCATGCCACCGATGCCAGAGCCAATCCATACACCAACGCGATGAGCATTTTCTTCATTAATCGTTAAGTTAGAATCCTTCACAGCCATTAATGATGCCGCAACCGCATAATGAGTGAAGCGGTCCATTTTCCTGGCATCCTTTTTCTCCATAAAGCTCTCGACATTAAATTCTTTGACTTCTGCAGCAACCTTTACAGGGTATTCGTCTGCATTCACTCTCGTTAAAGGTCCAACACCTGATACACCATCAAGAATATTTTTCCAAGTTGTTTCAACGTCGTTTCCTAGTGGAGTTACAGCTCCAATTCCAGTAACAACAACTCTTCTCTTATTCATTCAATTATATCTCCTTTACTCTAATAGTTATAGAGGTTGTTCAAAAAGTCCGGGAAAAATAGCCGGCGAATTTCTGCTAATCTAGTTCCAGTGCCTAGCCCCTCGAGGTCATAAGCCATCTTACTGCGTGGCTAAAGATCAAGCCACTACGTAAGTCGACTTATGCTTGTCGGGGCTGACCAAGGCACTTCCACCTTTTGAAGTCAGCTTGCTTCTCCGGTCCTCACGTATTAAAACCATACGTTCCGGTGCTCGAAGGCTGCACTTCCTTGAACTTCTCGGCTCTTTTTGTCCTCCTTTTTGAACTCTTATTAACAAGATCGTTTTTCAATAAAAATTAGAGAATTTTTATCTTCCCCAGCGCATGGCAATCGCACCCCATGTTAATCCGCCACCGAAGCCTACCATGACAATTAAATCATCGTCTTTAATTTTTCCCGCCTCTAATTCCTCGACAAGAGAAATAGGAATGGACGCTGCAGAAGTATTCCCATATTTATGGACTGTTTTAGACATTTTTTCTTCAGGCAAGTCAAGGCGCTGTCTTGAAGCCTCCATAATGCGGATATTCGCCTGGTGAGGAATGAGAAAATCAACATCCTCTTTAGAAAGGCCTGCTTTGTCCAAAACATTTATACAGCTTTCCCCCATTTGGCGGACAGCAAACTTAAATACTTCGCGGCCATTCATAATGATATATTCATCCTGGTATAAATGCTTACCACCTGTTCCATCTGCCCCAAGCTCAAAGGATAAAATCCCTCTGCCTTCTGAAACTGGGCCGATGACAGCTGCTCCTGCACCATCTCCAAACAAAACAGCCGTATTTCGGTCTTCCCAATCCGTAACTTTTGAAAGTTTTTCAACACCTACGATTAAGACATGTTTATATGCGCCAGCCTCTACAAACTGCTTTGCTGTAATAATACCATACATAAATCCAGCACATGCAGCACTTAAGTCCATCGCTGCAGCTTTAACAGCTCCTAGTCTTTCTTGAAGCATGCACGCAACAGATGGAAATGGATTATCAGGTGTCACGGTTGCGACAATAATCATATCTAAATCTTCTGCGGAGATTTTAGCATCTGCCAATGCCTTCTTAGCTGCTTCATACGCTAAGTCAGATGTATTAGTGTCATCATCCGCAATTCTTCTTTCTTCAATACCAGTTCGTGTACGAATCCATTCATCAGATGTATCAACCATTTTTTCAAGGTCTGCATTTGTAAGAATTTTCTCTGGCAAGCATCTGCCAATTCCAATTATTCCTGCATTCATGGATTTCACTCCTTATTTTCTATACTAACGCCTAATTATTATCAATTATTATGACTTGGTACTAATTCTAACAAAAAAAGAGTCCATTTAGCAAGAATTTATCCTTTACAATAAATAAGTTTTTATCCGCAATTGTCCAAACATAGGTAAATGATTGACATAAATTATATGAAAGAACTTATTATGAAAAGGGATGGGATCGATGGATAGAGAGTTTGAAAGTGAAAAAAAGTATATTCAGTCAGATCGGCTTACACAATTTATGTTCGGTCGATCCGAACAGCCATCGACTATTAACTTGAAAGATGACGGAAATATTGAAATTAGTGACGGGACGAAAATAGTTGAAGACAAGACCGAAGAAGTTGATTATGAAAATTTAAATGAACGATATCATCGTAATCGTTTTGATGACTTGATGTTTGGAGAACGCCCTCACCACTCTTCTAGAGGAAGGACGAGTGATATTCCCCTTGCTGATCATCTTAATCATATTATCAATAACATAGATTTTATGGAGCTTATGGACAATATCGATACACTTGTTAGTTCTGCCAAACAATTAAAGCCTCTATATAGTAAAGTTACGCCCTTTTTTACACAATTTTTGAACAAAAAATAAGAACCGGTCCAGTGAAGTAGACCGGTTTCCTTTATTCCTTTTCTGCTAATGCATCAGCTTTGCCCATTTCATATGCTTCATTCATTACTTTTGTAAAAAGGCTCATAAATGGCTGCATCATTTCTAATGACAGCTCTACTCCTGCTTCGTCTAATTGCTGCTTTGCTTCTGGAATATATTTCATAGCAATTTGCATGAATTCCATTGTTTTGTTTGTTGAATACATTTCTATCTAAACTCCTCTTTTATTCTTTCTCGTTTGGCAGTTTACCTGTTTTTTTATACTTTTCAATATCATGATTGATTTCCACAATAAATTCTGGATCTACATCAGAACTGAATTTTCCAAGGGAAATAACATCATCTTGAAAATCAAATGACAGATTTCCAGAGCTTAGCTCCCCTTTATCAAACCGATCTGCCACCACTTCATATAAATAGTCTACACGCTGAATCGTGCTTGTTAAAACAGCTGATTCTCCTAAATCCGATTGATCGGAAACATACCCAATGGCGTAATGACCTGCTTCTTTTACTCTTTCAATTACTGGCACGTTAAAGCCATCCCCCGCCGGATAAACAACATCAATTCCTTTTTTCATTAATTTATCCAATAATTCTATCGCTTTTTTGCCATCATCCCAATTTCCGACATATTCAATCATGACATCTACGTCTTGATTTTCATAATTAGCACCTTCGTAAAAACCTTCTATTTCAGGCTGCCATTCGTAAGCCGCGATGATGCCAATTTTATTAGGCTTTGTCATATGGCCAGCAATCATTCCGCCAAAAAAACCCATGGCATAGCCTTCAAAGTTTAAACTCGTTGTATTTGAGTTCTCAGCATCTCCATTAAAGCTTACGAAATGAATATGAGGGTAGTTAGGTGAAATGTGATTAAAATATTCAGCATACTCATTGCCATGACCAAAAATAATATTTACTCCTTTTTGGTCAAACTCTTTAACCGCTCGTTCAACAACTAATTCCGTGTTCATGCCCTCTTTATAGAATACTTCAATATTATGAAGGGATTGAATCTTTAGCATTCCTTTATAGCCCTTTGTTCCCCAAACTTGGTCATTTATTGTATCGGGAACTAAAAGACCGGCTTTCTTTAATTTTCCCGAGGACATCGCTTGTCCACAAGAGGTCAATAAAAGAAGGCTTAAAAGAAGAATCCCAAATCGTACAAATCTGCTATGCACTCCCTTTGTTCCGCCTCTCTGTAAAGCCACTAATATTTGGAATTTCCTGTTGACTTCCTTTTACATAATCTATGAATGATACCCTAATATTTTTATTCTACCCTTACAAGCTAAGTTTTGAAAAGACCTTGTTGCATATTCTGCTAACTTCTTCCTTCATTTAAAAACATAAGCTGCCTTTTTTGATTTTCAATGCCCTCTGAAAAAGAAGTCTGGCTTTTCACAGTTTCTATACGAATATCACCGTGTTCAAATTGCTCTTTATTTGAATAGCTATCCATCACATCAGTTGAAATAGCTAGGAATTCAGCGCATTTTTGCCAATGCCCTTGAATGTCGCTTTGTAAAATACATTTTTCAGTAGATTTTGTTTCAACCAAATGCAAGATCGGTTCCACGATATCAGATACATATAAAATGTCGTGAACCCACTCACTTTCATCATAAGAAATTTCACGTTCGGGATTGAAAGAATGTAATAAATATTGTTGGAATATAAAGGAGTTTGGCTGCCAAGGACCGTAAATCGCTGGGAGAAAGAAGGAGTGACTAATTAATTTATTTTCTATAATCCGATTAAAATACTTATTCTTTTTATACAACCATTGGATAGGTAAAAGAGCAATAATTTGGCTATTTGTATCGGTAATGTTTTTTTCATTTTGGGTAAGAAATCTTTCGATAATATTGTCTTCGTTATACAAATCCCTTTGCTGATTGACAGATAATCCGTAATAATCGATGAAAAATAATGTTGGGACATTAACTTCTCCTTGAGAAAGCCAATTAGATAATTGATCTTCAAAATAATTTCCGTTCCTGCCGATTTCCATTCGCTTTTCTATGAGATAGGCATCTTCCCCGTCATAATTAGATCGAATCCCTACAACTTCAAACCCTTGCTCGAGCAGAGACTTAGAAAAATGAAAACCTAAAAATTCGAATGCACCGATAATGACCGCCCTGTCCATTTTACAGCCTCCCTAACCATTCTCGTTGTATCCTATGCTCATACAAAGATATTTATTTCATTTTATCTTGTACTTTCTTTTTTATCTTTAAAATTTGATTTTCATAAATTGAATTATTGGGGAGTGAGTTTAACTCTTTAAGTTTATCAATTGAAACTTCAAAAGAATGGGAGATTTTCCATAGTGTATCGCCAGCTTTCACTTTATACATAAAATATTGCTGATCAACCGTGTCTTGAAAATAGATAAATGAAGGATTTTCACTGGAAGCTACCGCTTCTGGATTAATTACTTTTTCCTCGACTATAATATCAATCATATTCTTGACACGTACTTTATAAGAATTAGTTTGTACAGTTTTCTGCCCCTGTTTTTTGATCAGGCTTCGTTCATCGGCATGTTCGAGATAATACTTTACTTTTTCAATCGTATCTTCAGGTGATAATGATACAACAAGATCAGTTCCAGGTTTGAATCTATTGGTGACACCTGGTGTATTGGATGTTAATAGAAATCCGCCAGCACCAAGAATCTCATATGTGCGTTGCGTAACTAAATCTGGATAATTTTGCAGGCCAATTATGATGTCAGCAGAACTATATAATTTATTCGTCTCTGTGTAAGAAAGATGCCCATGGATCCAATCGTTTGGGATGTCAAAACCTAAATATGAGCCCATTTGATCCCAATGGTTTCCCCAAAAATCGATTCTGAATTGATTTTCTAATAGTGGTTTTATTAAAAGATTTATAGCTTCATGACGAAAATGGTCTGGATATTTCTTTAATATATCAGGATAAGCATTGGCAACCACGGCAAGTTGGGTACTGTACTTCGCATATTTATGGGTAGGGAAATGCACACTCTCTTCAAAGCCAAAATCTAAAATAGCTGATGGAATACCTCGCTGTTTATATTCCTTTACAGTATCCTTACAAATGCTAAACACGAAATCTGGCTGCATTTTTTTGATTAATGGCAAAGACCAATTATTAGTGTAGGCAGGATCCTCTACGGCCCAATAGATTAATGGAATATTCCTAGTTTTTATCTGTTTCTTTATTAAAATTTGTTTTTCTGATGTATGTTCCTGTCCCCAACCAATGGTAATTGCAAGATCCGGCTGAAATTCTTCCAGTATTTTTGGCAGATTTTCCTCAGAAATAGAGCCGGATATCATAATATCATGCCCATTTAAATGAAAGCCCTTTGGCAGTGTATGAGGCCAAAGATTACCGCTTTCAATGAAAAGAACTCGCATAAGTCTTCCTCCTTTCCATTCTACTTCTCTCTTATGATTAAGTAATCTTTGACGTCAATCATATCTGTTGTCAGCTTATTTAGTTTCTTAATATACTCTATATTAACCCCATATTTTTGCGAAATTGTCCAAAGGTTTTCTTTTGGATTAATCATATGAATTTCATATTTTTCATTTAATATGTCCAGATAATAACTCCAGTTTCCTTTCCCAGCGGCAGCCTTCTCTTTAGATATGAGCCCCTCATTCGTAAGTGTTTCTAAAATATATTTGGCACGCTCTACATAAGAATATTTCTTTACGGCTTCGATGCCAGCCTTTTTAATTTCAAGCCGCTCCTCTGGATGGTTTACATAATGTTTAACAAATTTTATAGTTTCTTCTGGGGAGGATGTTACAATAAGGTCCTGACCAGGTGTGAATAGACTGCGAATTTTTGCCGTATTATTTGTTAGCAGAAACCCTCCTGAACCTAAAATTTCATAAGTTCTTTGTGTCACTTGTGAGTCCAGATTTTGTACCCCAAGAAGAATATCAGCAGAACTGTATACTTTATTTGCCTCTGTATATGGTAAAAATCCATGGTCCCAATGTTTTGGTATTTCCTTGCCAATAATAGGGCCCATTAAGTTCCAATAACGTCCCCAAAAATCAATTCGAAGATTTTCCATAATAAAAGGGCTCAAAAGATTTTTTAATGCTTCAAATCTGTAATATTGAGGGTTTTTTTTATGAAGCATTGGGTAGCCATTGGCCACTATTGCTAGGCTAACATCATATTTAACAATTAGTTCAGTTGGATAATGCACTTTTGAGTGATAACCAAAGTCTAAATGTGCAGCTTTATAACCTTTTTCTTGATAAAAATTGACACGAGGAGGACAAATGGTAAAGATAAAATCGGGTTGAATCGTTTCAATAAGAGGGAGCGAGAAAATGTGAGTATATCCGGGGTCTTCCGTTGCCCAATAAATATGAGGAATACCTAGATGAGCTACATGCTTTTTGATTATTAATCTCCTACCATCGGAATGTTCTCTAGTGTGTCCCATAGTAAAAATTAAGTCAGGTTTAAAGCTTGTAATCATCTCCTCTAAAGTCCCATCCATAAGTGGACCGGACACCATCACTTCATGCCCAGCGTCTACAAATCCGTTAGGCAACCCATATATCCACATAGGATCACTTTCTAAAAATAAAATTCGCAAAATAAAACACCTACTTACATATGAAATTTCTTAACATCTTACTTACTTTAACAATTTGAAACCCTTTGTTTAAAAGCTTTGGAATGACAGTGTCGATAGCTTCTGCCGTTAAATTTCCATTTAAATGAGCAAGGACGATATCATTTCTTGTTGCTTTTGTCATGATTCGCTCGACCATTTGACCGACATCCGTTTCCTTCCAATCAATCGTATCAATACTCCAATAGACGGTATATGGAAAATTAACTTTTCCTACTGTTTCTAAGACAGAGCAATCCCAAGCCCCAAATGGCGGACGAAATATCGGTATTCCTTTTGTCCCAAGAACCTTTTCGAAACACTCTTCCGTTTTTTGTAATTCTTCTACCATTTGTTCTGGAGGAATTTTCGTAAAGTCTGGGTGGCTGTATGAATGGTTTGCAATTTCGTGTCCATCCTCGATAATACGCCGCGAAAGCTCCGGAAATTTTTCGACCCACTTTCCTGTTAAAAACATCGTCGTTCGGATATTGTGCTTTTTTAGAACGTTTAAAATTTTTTCCGTATGTTCAGCATTCGCACCTGCATCAAAAGTTAGGGAAATGTCTTTTTTATTTGTAAAACCTTTCGAAATTAATACCGAGGGCATGGATAGTGCCATTGTCGAAACTGTTCTTTTTATTTTTAAAAGCTGACCGGCATATAGATAATTTGATTTTAATTGATTGTCTTCTTTAAGCTGCTTAATGGGAATTGTAAACTTTTTTGAAATTTGGCTAAAAGTATCACCATGACAGATGGTGTAATAGTCGTATTTTCTCTTTCTATTCAAAAAATTACACACGCACTGTGTCACTCCTTATTTCTTCTTATACGAATTGATCCATTGTGACAAATTCATATCCTTTTTCTAATAAATTTTCAATAATGACGGGAAGTGCCTTAACTGTTCCATCTAAAACGCCGGAAGCCGCTCCAAAGCAATGCTGTAGAATAATCGCACCTGGTGATTCTTCCATGTTTACTTTTAAAACGATCTCTTCCGAAGATTTTCCTGACCAATCAACAGTATCAATCGACCACATAATCACTTTGTATCCTAGCTTGTCAATTATTTGAAGATCACTTTTTGCATAATAGCCGTATGGAGGACGAAATAGCCTTGTCCTAATTCCTGTATGTGAAAAAATCACTTCATCTGTTTGTTGGAGCTCATTCTTCAATTGTGTTGTTGTCAGTTCGAACAAGTTGGGATGACTCCAAGTATGGTTCCCTACAGCATGTCCTTCCTGTTGGATCCTCTTTACTACATTAGGAAACATTTTAACTTGATCACCGATAATAAAAAAAGTAGCCGAAATATTTTTCTCTTTTAGAATATCTAATATTTTTGGCGTGTAGTAGCCATCTGGACCATCATCAAATGTTAAAGCAACTATTTTGTTTTCGGTTTCTCCTTTATAAAGGACGGGAAGGCAACTTGTAGGGGGAGTATTAATATTGATTAAATGTTCAGACCTTTCGACAATCATGCCTAATTTTTTGGCTACTCTTAGGAAAGGTACATAAATATTTCCGTTCATATAACTAGCTTCTTTGCTGTCTTTATTGATAGATAGAGAAAAAGATTTCTCTCCTATTTGAAAAATAATCGACTCATTTTCTTCATTCAAATCAACATAAGCACCGAAACGTTTAAATAATAAGGCTGGAACCATCAAGGTGGCTTTCCTATTGTAGCACTTGGCTACTATAGGGAGACCATCAACGTAAATCTCGATTCTCTCTAATTCCTTCATAGAATCGTCCCCATTCAATAATACAGGCTTTATTTCACATTCTAATCTACAATATGTTTTACACTTTAATTTGTATAGATTATGTGACTAAAAAATCAAGTGGAATGTAAAGTCGGGCGACTAGTACAAGCAAATTCAGATCACGAAGCATATTTTATTTAAAATAAATGAAGAGAGGACAAGATTATATGGAAAACATACCTATCCATCAAGGTAATTCGAATTCGGCAAAAATCGCATTTATGGTCAATGTTGCGTGGGGAAATGAATATTTAGAGGATTTGTTAATGATTTTAAAAGAATATCAAATCCACCTTACTTTTTTTCTTGAGGGCAGATGGGTCGAAAACTATTCTCAATATGCTTTAATGATTAAGCTTGCTGGACATGAGATTGGAAATCATGCCTACTCACACCCAAACATGATAACGCTCTCAATTGAAGATATTAAAAATGAAATTACAAATACTAATGATGTAATTGAAAAACATCTAAAAATAAAACCAGCCTTCTTCACTCCTCCCTTTGGATATTTTGATCAAAGAGTATTAGAAACGGCCATGAAGGAAAACATGAAAACCATTCTTTGGACGTTAGATACATTAGATTGGAAAATTGAAGACCATCATGAGGTTATTAACAGAATTGTCCCTAGGTTAAAAAATGGTTCAATTATTCTTATGCATCCAACAAAATCTTCACTTGCAGCACTTCCGTTTATTTTGAATCACGCTGCTGAAAGCCGATTAAAAGTGTGTACAATTAGCGAATTACTTTCCAGCTAAATTATGTAAGAAAGGTATTCTCCAGTAGGAAAATACCTGAATAATATTGGTATGAAGGAAATGGCAAATAATATAACTAATTCGAGACAGTTAAATGGTCTGAACAATAAAGTAATACATTTTATAGGTGTTGTTTTATAATATCTTTTCATTTTTTTTCATAAAATCAACAATTTGCAATTCCATTCCTTGCCTTTTTTCAGGTAATAAATAACAAATTGATGTTTGGGTCTCTTCTTCCAACCATTTTACAGTTCGATTTTTTAATTGTTTTGCCCGGTTATACGATCTCCTATCTGTCATAATATATATAATTTTCATTGGGATCTTCAGTGAATCTTTAAAGTATTCCTTCCTTTTCCTTACCTCATGTTCAACCTGCATAATATCGATATTATAAGCCTCTGCAAGCTCTTTTAATAAATTATTATAGAAAAATTTATGTTCCTTTTCCATTTCTAAATGGTCTTTAAGAGAAAAGATAGGATTAATAAAAATACATGTGCGAATCAGCTCCGTTCCCATTTCCTCGATCAGATTTAATGCGGCTAAAGCGCCCATTCCCTCAGCAATAATATGGATTTTCCCATTTATTATTTCAGTACGGATGATATGTTCATATAAACTTCTTGCCATTCTAACAGCTCGGGCACTGCCCCAATTTTTTCCGTACAGATTTGAATAAAAAATCGTATAGCCTTCATCTTTTAGCTTTGTTAATAATATGGCTTTTCCTTCATTTTGCGTCCAAAAGCTCTTTTGTTCGTTCACAAAATGTCTGTCGTCACCAATAATTAAAATACCGAAACCACTTGGCTTATGCGGATAATGGATCATATTCCATTCGGTATCCAATTGAAAGTTCCGGCTTTCCATCTAGAAAACTCCTTTGCTTTATATTCATATTAATGTATGAAGCTTCACATGAAATGAAAGGGGATTAGCCTATTTTTTTCTCGAACTATTGTTATGATATATAAGAGGAAAAAAGCCTATTAACAATATTTCGTCTAGATTCGTTTATTAATTATTGTGCTTATGGTAATATGAGAAGGGATTTTAATATATAGAGGTGAAATAGATGAGATTCTTTTGGACGTTATTCTGGACTTTTCTTCTTGTTCAAATGTTAACCTATGTTGTAAGCTCTATGATTGGTATTGCTTTTGATTTTAAAACAGGATCCATTCTTGGTGTTGCCGCTACGATTGTCATTTTTATTGTAACAACAATTTTACCTGAAGGACCAGTAGAAAAAGAACGATTGAATTAATATGTAAGATTGACCGATAAGTGGAATTCATTTATCGGTCAATCTTTTTTTATTTGATGTTTAATTGTATTTCATTGTTTTCGATTGAAATATTCACTTCGCTAAAATCTTTAATTTCCCCAGCGATGATTTTGCGTGCCAACACGGTTTCTATCTTTCTTTGGATGAACCGCTTTAACGGTCTTGCTCCATAGACAGGATCAAACCCGTTTTCAGCTAAATAGACTCGCGCTTCCTCGGAAATAGTTAAATGAATATGCTGATCAGATACTCTTTCTTGTAGCTGTTTAATCAGTTTTGAAACAATCTCCTTTATTTCTTTTAAAGCGAGAGGCTTAAAAAGAATAATTTCATCAACCCTATTTAAAAACTCCGGACGGAAATGACCTCTTAAATGGCTCATCACCTTATTTCTAGTTCCTTCATTTATATTCTCTTCTTCGCTAACACGTTCAAGCAAGTATTGAGAGCCTATATTAGATGTCATAATGATGACTGTATTTTTAAAATCAACGGCTTTTCCTTGGGAGTCCGTTATCCTTCCGTCATCAAGCATCTGCAAGAGAATATTAAACACTTCGGGATGGGCTTTTTCTATTTCATCCAGTAGGATCACGGAGTAAGGCTGTCTTCGGACCGCTTCTGTCAATTGTCCCCCTTCCTCATAGCCTACATAGCCAGGAGGAGCACCGATTAATCGAGAAACAGCATGCTTCTCCATATATTCTGACATATCAATGCGAATGATATGTTCCTCACTATCAAACAAACTGGCAGCTAATGCTTTTGCCAGCTCCGTTTTTCCGACACCTGTTGGACCAAGAAAGATAAAGGAGCCGATTGGACGATTAGGGTCTTTAATGCCGGCTCGAGCACGAAGTACGGCATCAGATACAAGCTCAACTGCTTCATTCTGTCCAATAACCCTTTCATGAAGAATCCCTTCAAGTCGCAAAAGCTTTTCACGTTCTCCTTCAACGAGCTTAGCAACAGGAATACCCGTCCATCTGGCAACGATATCAGCTATTTCTTCTTCTGTTACCTCTTCTCTTAATAAACGATCCCCTTCTGTCTTGCTTACTTCCTCTTCAAGCTGCTTTAATTCTTTTTCTAGGGCTGGAATTCGACCATGGCGGAGCTCTGCCGCTTTATTTAAGTCATATTCATTTTCCGCCTTCTCTAGCTCGCGGCGCATTTTTTCTAGCTGCTCTCTTTTTTCTTGTACCTTTTGGATGCTCTGCTTTTCATTTTGCCATTTAGCCTTCATTTCATCAGCTTTTTCCTTATGTTCAGCCAATTCCTTTTGTAAAAGAATCAATCTTGCCTTACTTGCTTCATCATTTTCCTTTCGTAATGCTGCTTCCTCAATTTCAAGCTGCATTACTCTTCTTGTCACTTCATCCAGTTCTGATGGCATGGAATCAATTTCTGTCCGGATCATCGCACATGCCTCATCAACTAAATCTATGGCTTTGTCGGGCAGAAAGCGATCAGTAATATACCTGTCTGATAAAGTTACCGCTGCGACTAGAGCTCTGTCATGAATATTGACTCCATGATGAATCTCATATCTTTCTTTCAATCCTCTAAGAATAGAAATGGAATCCTCTACATTAGGCTCTTGAACAAGGACTTGTTGGAAGCGTCTTTCTAATGCTGGATCTTTTTCAATATATTTGCGGTGCTCATCAAGGGTTGTTGCACCAATACAATGTAATTCTCCTCTAGCAAGCATTGGTTTTAGCATATTTCCTGCATCCATCGCGCCATCCGTTTTTCCAGCTCCGACGATCGTATGAATCTCATCGATGAAAAGGAGAATTTTGCCCTCACTCTTTTTTACTTCATTTAAGACAGCCTTCAGCCGTTCCTCAAACTCTCCTCTGAATTTTGCTCCTGCAATTAGGGCACTCATATCAAGAGAGAAAATGGTTTTATCCTTTAAGCCTTCAGGTACATCCTTTCGGACAATCCTTTGTGCCAACCCTTCAACAATTGCTGTTTTTCCTACTCCGGGCTCACCTATTAACACTGGGTTATTTTTAGTTTTTCGTGAGAGAATGCGAATGACATTTCTAATTTCACTATCTCTTCCGATAACAGGATCCATTTTACCTGCCTTTACCTCTGCAACTAAATCTCTCCCGTATTTTTTTAATGCTTCATAAGTTGCTTCTGGATTTTGCGATGTCACTCTTTGATTCCCCCTTATTTCTTTAATGGCCTGTTCGAGCCTTTGTCGATCGATTCCTTCCTTTTTCAAAGCCTCCGCCGTCTCAGATCGTGACGAAGTAATTGCTAATAGCACATGTTCGACTGAAAGATATTCATCATTAAATGTTTGCATAATTTCATCCGCTTCAGCAAGAGTGCGCTGAAGATTGGGTGTAATATATAGTTTCCCCTGTTCAGCACCAGTTCCCGAAATTTGGGGCTTTTTCTTTAAAACTTGCTTTAGATGATTCTTAAATGCATCAATCGGTACTTGAAGCTTTTTTAAAATCGACGAAATTAAGCTATTTTCTTGTTCTAGAAGGGAGAGTAACAAATGAGCATCATCTACTTCTTGATGCTGAGCTTTTATCGCCATATTTTGCGCTTGGATTAATCCATCTTGCATCCGTTCCGTCATTTTATTAAGATCCAAAATGACCCCTCCTTTTTTTGACCTTCTTTGACCTTTTACAATATTATAGCATATGTAAAGCCATCCACAATTGGATGGCCTAGTGAAATTCTGACTTTTATCTTACGGTTTTCGCTGATAAGTCCACACGCGATTATGGTTAGAGTTCTCTGGAAATTTATCTCCCGCTCTAAGTTTAAGCACTTGTGGATTATTTACAGTACTCCCTGTCTCCCCAATTTCAATATACACCCCATTATTCGGTGCCTTTTGCCCTGCTCTAAATTGGCGATTTTGCCCCATTACTCATAGCCCTCCTTCATTATTGAATCAGTATTATTATTTCCTGCGGAAAAAATCATCATGAAGGAATCTTTTTCCACGCCAAATAAAAAAGTGGAATCGCCTTGAAAGGAGGTGCTAAAGCTAGACAATAAAAAAGACCATCCCATGTGAGAAGGCCTTTTAAGCAGAAATCTAAACTGTGCAAATTTATAAAATTTCGGAAAGTAATGCTTTTTGAACATGAAGGCGGTTTCCTGCTTGTTGGAAAACAGCGGAATTTGGCCCATCGATAACTTCTCCTGTTACCTCTTCTCCTCTATGAGCTGGCAAACAATGTAGGAATGTAAAATCATTCTTTGCGTTTTCAACTAATTTCCCATTTACTTGGAAATCAAAAAAATCATGAAGTCTTTTTTCATTTTCCGTCTCTTGACCCATACTCGTCCAGACATCTGTATAAATCGCGTCAGCACCTTGAACTGCCTCAAACGGATTATTTGTTATCACCACTTTAGAACCGCTCATAGCTGCAAATTCTTTTGCCATTTTCACTACTTCAGCATTTGGCTCATATCCAACTGGCGCAGCAATGGTAAAATCAACACCTAGCTTGGATGCACCAATCATTAGTGAATGTGCAACATTATTCCCATCCCCAACGTAAGTAAGTTTTAATCCAGCTAATTCTCCTTTCGTTTCTTGTAAAGTCAAAAGATCAGCTAACGCTTGGCAAGGATGGAACAAATCTGTTAGTCCATTAATAACTGGGATAGTCGCATGATGGGCTAGCTCTTCTATTGTTTCGTGTGAAAAAGTTCGAATCATTATGGCATCTACATAGTGTGATAAAACTTTCGCAGTATCAGCGATCGATTCTCCTCTTCCTAATTGCAAATCTTGACTATTTAAATACAATGCTTGCCCACCAAGCTGGATCATACCCGCTTCAAAGGAAACTCTTGTACGTGTTGATGATTTTTCAAAGATCATTCCTAATATTTTCCCCTGAAGGGGGTTTATATGTTCGCCAAGTAAAGCAGCATTTTTCAATTTTTTTGCTTTTAATAGTAATCCGTTAATAACCTCTGGGGAAAAATCAGCTAAAGTGAGAAAATCATTTCCTTTAATATTAAGCTTACTATCGACAGTTTGAATTGAGATAGCCAATTCAATCACTCCTTTTCAATATTTATCCATAATTCGACAAAGTATATTTCTCAAGCAATAGTTTTTCATTCTACATCTGCATAATTATTAAATATAATTAATTTTTATGCATGCGTTTCAAAAAATAATCAGTCTATACGACTGCTTTTGAAAATTTTCCAATGACTGTTTGTAATATATTTATGGCTTTGTTCAATTCAGCTTTTGTCACAGTTAAAGGCGGCAATAGCCTTAATACATTAGTCCCTGCTGGTAATGCTAGCAAGTCATTTTCTCTAAGTTCCTTTAATAGCATCGGCAAGTCGATAGATGTTTCAATTCCAACCATAAGACCTAGATTCCTTATTTCTTTTACCTCGGTAAAAACTTGTAAAGAAGTTGTTAATTTTTCCAGAAAATATTGACTAATGCTTTCAACCTCTTGACAAAATTCCTCATGAAAAATTGTTTCCATTGTTGCTATTGCTGCAGCAATAGAAAGTGGATTTCCCCCAAATGTAGATCCATGGCTCCCAGGACCAAACACTCGCTCTAATTCTTTCTTTCCAATGACAGCCCCAATCGGTAAGCCATTCCCTAAGCCCTTTGCAGAGGTAACGATGTCTGGAGACAGATGAAAATGCTGAAAAGCAAATGGCTTGCCCGTCCGTCCAATCCCCGTTTGAATTTCATCTATTATAAAAAGAGCCTCATATTCTTTGCATAATTGTTGAACACCGTGTAAAAATTCATCCGTACCAACATGAATCCCGCCCTCACCTTGAACAATCTCTAGCATTACAGCTGCAGTATCCTCATCAATAGACTGTTTTAAGGCTTGTAAATCATTAAAGGGCAAGTAAATAAAAGTTTCCAGCATGGGTCCAAATCCTGTTTTAATCTTATCTTGGCCAGTTGCTGACATCGTGGCAAACGTACGCCCATGAAATGAATTCGTAAACGTAATTATTTTTTTTCGCCCAGTTGCTTTTCTTGCAAGCTTGATAGCCGCTTCATTTGCTTCCGCACCGCTATTTGCAAAAAACACCAAATCCATACGTGCACCTTTTGCTAATAACTCTGCAGCTTTTTCTTGCTCGCCTTGTATAAATAAATTCGATACATGCCAGAAACGATCAAGCTGGTTAGCGATCGCTTTTTGCACAACTGTCGGCCGATGACCTAGATTACACACACCAATTCCCGATGTAAAGTCCAAATATTTTTTGCCGTCTTTTCCAAAGATGTAACTTCCCTCAGCCATATCGGGCTCAACTTCCCAACGGGCATATGTTGGAAATAAGTAACTCATTTTAATATCCTCTCTTTTGCAGTGATTTCTGTACCAATCCATTCTTTTCCTTTTAAAAAGCTTTTTAAGCCAGAAACGATCATGACACTTTGAAGTCCTTTTTCAATCGTTGCTACAGCGGATTTCACTTTTGGTATCATACCGCCCGTTATTTTGCCGTCTTCAATATATTTCTCAATTTCCATTGCATCTGTTTGTGGTAATAACTTCCCATCAATCATAATACCGTCTACATCTGTAACAAAGATACAATGGTCAGCATTCAGCGCGTTGGCAACAGCTGCTGCTGCAAAGTCAGCATTAATATTCAGTTTGGTGCCATCCTTTGTGATCGCAATCGGTGTAATGGCAGGAATATTATGCTCCTGTAAAAGCATATTGATTACTGCTACATTCACATCTGCTATTTCACCAACAAAGCCTAGTTTCTCCTGATCAAGAAATTCTCCTTGCAAAACCTCACCGTCACTACCATTTAAGCCAATGGCCTTTAAGCCATTTTTATGCATTAAAGCAACTAATTTTCTATTTGTTTGCCCCGATAAAACCATTTCTACAATTTCCATCGCTTGGGCAGTCGTCTTGCGAAGCCCTTGTTCAAATTCATGAGGGACATGAAATAAATCAAGCATTTTATTAATATCAGGTCCGCCACCATGAACGAATACGAATTGATAGCCTTGTTTTTCTAATTCCTTTACACTAGCAAAAAAGGAAGGAGTCAGTTTATCCATCACACTGCCGCCGCATTTAATAACAATTGTTTTCATATGCTCTTTCCCCTTACGAACGATAGCTCGCATTAATTTTTACGTAATCATAGCTTAAGTCACAGCCCCATGCTTTCCCTGTTCCGTTTCCTTGATGAAGATCAACGTAAATTTGAATGTTAGGATTGCGTAAATATTCGCTCGCATCTTCTTCTGAAAAAGGTTGTGGCTCACTATTCTTAAGCATCACGATTGGTCCGATAGCAATATCAACGGTATATGGATTCACATGGGCGTCCGCTTGGCCAATGGCACCGATAATTCTTCCCCAGTTTGCATCCTCGCCATAAACGGCTGTTTTTACTAAATTTGAACCTACAATTTGCTTTGCAATCTTTCTGGCATCAAGATCACATTCTGCTCCCTGTACATTCACTTCAATTAATTTCGTTGCACCTTCCCCATCTTTGGCAATTTGCCTTGCAAGACTTTCACAAGTTTTCGAAAGCAATTCGACAAACACTTCCCAATCTAGATGATTTGGTGTAAGTTGCTTATTGCCACTCAATCCATTTGCCAAACATAAGACCATATCATTGGTTGATGTATCTCCATCAACAGTAATTTGATTAAAGCTGGTATCTGTCACTTGCCCTAATGCCGCTTGGAGATGAGTGCTGTCAATGTTTGCATCAGTAGTAATAAATCCTAGCATTGTCGCCATATTTGGATTGATCATTCCAGAGCCTTTAGCCGCTCCGCCCATCGAGACTGTTACTCCATCTATAATTGCCGAGTAGCAGCAATGCTTCATGACGATATCTGTTGTTAATATGGCTGTTTGAAATGCGTCAGAATGAAGTGGATCACATTCTGGGTGCAGCTTCTGGATTCCTTGTTCAATCTTTTCCATTGGCAAGAACTCTCCAATCACCCCAGTTGAAGCAACAGCAACTAGATGTTCCGCTAATCCGAATTTCTCAGCTGTCCATTTTCGCATTTGAAATGCGTCGTTTAATCCTTTTTCTCCAGTACATGCGTTTGCACAGGCACTGTTTACAATCATTGCTTGAATTTTTTGCTCCATTGCTATGCTATCTTTCGTTACTTTTAATGGTGCAGCTTGGAAATGACTTGTCGTATAAACTGCTGCACAATTCGCAGGAAGATCACTAATAATAATTCCTAAATCTTTTTTCGAATATCTTAAACCAGCATGTACCCCGTCAGCTTTAAACCCCTTTGGAGAAATGACACTTCCCCCTGCGATTTCCTTGATCGAAATTGTTTGTGACGTAACTTGCATTTTTTCTTCCTCCTTATGGATAGAGCGGAATAAAATCCAGTCCTGTTGTTTCATTCAATCCGCACATAATATTCGCATTTTGAATGGCCTGCCCAGCAGCACCTTTCATTAAGTTATCAATACAAGAGATGATCGTTAGCCGCCCTGTTCTTGTATCAGCATGAAGACCAATATCGCAATAATTAGAACCGGCTACTTCTTTAACAGATGGATAATTATTTTCCGGACGAATTCGGATGAATGAATTGTCTTTATAAGTTTCTTTATATAAATCTAGTAATTGGCTAGTTTGATAAGCTTCTTTTAACTGTACATAGCTTGTTGTCATAATCCCTCTTGAGATTGGCAATAAATGTGTAGTAAACGTAATTGGATGGATTTCCTCATTCCATCGTAAAAGCTGTTTTTCAATTTCAGGTATATGCTGATGTTCATTCACTTTATACGCTCTGAAGTTTTCATTCGCTTCCGAGAAGCTCGTCGTTCGATTTAAAGATCTTCCTGCTCCTGAAACACCTGACTTCGCATCAATAATAATACTATTCGGATCAATTAAGTTTTCTTGCACAACTGGCGCTAAGCTTAATAAAGCAGCTGTCGGATAACAGCCGGGATTGGCAATTAGATTAGCTGATTTGATTTCTTCCTTATGCCATTCGGATAATCCATAAACAGCCTTCTCACTAATAGCTGGATGAACAGGCTCATTTTTATACCATTGCTGATACGTCTCAGCAGGTAAGCGCAAATCACCAGACAAATCGATGACCTTAATATTTTCACTCGCAAATTCAGAGGCCAATTTTCCGGAAATTCCGGACGGAGTAGCGAGAAATACAATATCTGATTGTTTAGCTATTTTAGCGGGATCAATGCTTTGCAAATGATCATCGATAATTTCATAGAGATGAGGATATTCCATCCAAATAGGGAGATCCTCTTTCGTTGAGTGGATAGATTGTATATTAAATTCAGGATGTCTATGTAGAATGCGAAGTAATTCCGCTCCTCCGTAGCCAGTAGTCCCAATAATTGAAACGTTCATAGCTTCTCCTTTCACTTTTCAAATTGTATATTTAAACATTTTTATTTATATTTATGAGTTTTAATTTCTCTTATTATAGAAAGTTAAGAAAATAAAAGCAACAGTTTTAGTAAAAGTTTTTTATTTTTATTTTTTTCCCCAACAAAAAAACGCTTACTCAGCGTTTTTTGTTGGTATCTAAATAAATTGAATAGACATTACGATAATGCTTCAATCTAATAATTTAAGTGCAATATATCACAATAAAACAAAAAGAACCGCCAAATTTTGACGGTTGTAAGATTAATTTTTGTATACCTTTTTGACTAAATAATCCATGATCCATTCTTCCCCTTCAATATCCTGAATAGCAAAAAAGGGAACCGACGGATAGCTACTTTCTAATTCTTTTACTTCTTTATTCCAATATAATACTGCTTGAATATTGGTTAGAGTTAATAGTTTTTCGTCTTCAAGTTCTTTTAAAATAATTACTTTAGGATAATAAGCCTTCTTATGTCCTTCTATTATAATTAAGTCAAGATCAAAGTGGCTTAGGATTGAAATTTGCTCATCAACTGTCCACTCTGTTTGTTCAGCATGAAGTATCAGTCTTCCATCCCCTTCGACAATTGAAGCGAATGCTCCTGAGGAAATATGCTGACTAGAATCCTTCATTTCATTTAACTCTGGCTTTCCCCCATGCCCATGATGCTTAATTGTAGCAGCTCTGAACTTTTGTTCAGAAAGACGAGTTATGATTTTATTGACAAATGTTGTTTTTCCGCTGTTTTGATACCCAGCTACTTGAAACACGAATGGAGCACTTACCATGGCCACTCGCTTCCAGTAAAGTCTTCAAGCAGCAATACATCTACTTCACTGCCAGTTAGAAAGCTTCTTGTCCCGCCTGGCAAAATCATAAAAGCATTTGCTCCTGCAAGACTCATGACAATATTCGATTTATCTACGCCGCTCGGTGAGATCATTAGCTTCCCATCTTGCACTGTTAATGTACTTCTAACAAAGCGGGTAAAAGGATTAGCCTTTAAAAAGTCGACTGTCAGAATCGCTCTTTCTTTTCGGAGATGCAGCTTTTCGGCAAAAAGCATTTTTCTAATAATTGGTCTTGTAAATAGCTCAAATCCGACATAACATGCTGATGGATTTCCAGATAACCCAAATAAAAGCTTCCCGTTTGCTTGGGCAACGGTAGTTACACTTCCTGGTCTCATTGCCACTTTATTAAATAGTACCTCCGCGTTCATTTTGTCATAAATAGCGGGAAGATAATCATAATCGCCCACCGAAACTCCGCCTGTTGTGATAAGCATATCGACTTGATCCAATGCCGATTTAACCGCTTCATAGCAAGTTTCAAATTCATCGGGGAGTTTACCGAAATACTTTACATCCGCCCCTGCCCGTTCTATTTGGGCAGCAATCATATATGAATTACTATTTCTTATTTTACCCGGCTCTAATGGGTCATCTACATCTAATAGCTCAGTACCTGTCGCATAGAGACCAATGAGCGGTTTTTTAGCTACTGGCACCTTTGCATAGCCAAAGGTCGCAAGGATTGCTTGTATTCCGGGATTAATCTTCATTCCTTTTTTAATGAGAATATCCCCTTCTTTGGCATCCTCTCCCCGAAAGGAAATATTATCACCTGAGTTAAATGGGCGTTTAATAGACATATAGGTTTTTCCGTTTTTCTCATATCCTTTCGTTAACTCAAGCATAATAACTGCATCACATTGTGCAGGCATTTGTGCACCTGTCATAATTCTCACTGCCTGGAATGCTCCTACCTTCTCCTTTGAAACCATTCCTGCTCCAATATGGTCAACCACTTCAAATTCAACCGAATTTTCCTGTGATGCTTCTTTCGTATCAACAGCTCTGACAGCAAATCCATCATATGGTGACCGATCAAAGTGAGGTACATCGTTCGTTGCCGTTATATGCTCTGCAAGATATCTCCCAAAGCTTTCATTTATTGAGACATATTCGGTCTGGCCATTTTTTTGATACTTCATGACCCGTTGGACAGCCTCCGCAACGGGAATGGGATTTCTTCTCTCTACCATCATTATCAGCTCCTCTAGGGACTACTCTATCTTTATATTATAGATGTATCGAAACTGATTCAACATTATAAAGCTCACACTATTTTGCAAGGGTGAAAAATATTAACCGTTAAATGAGGGATAACGGATAGTTTAGCTTAGATTTCTCTTCAAAGTGCCCCCTATGAAGCCTCTATATAGAAATTTTTAAAAATAGCAGTAAGTGTGATAAAGGTCACCTATTAAAAAAGAAATATCCTTTATGCTTAATACGAAATGAAGTTTAACTATAAGGAGGATTTCGAAATGAGTATGCCTTTTTCTGAAACAACATTAGTCAAAGATATTGTGAATGAACAGCCGAAAACAAGTGATGTATTTAAACGTTACCGTTTAGATTTTTGCTGTGGGGGACATACACCATTAATTACTGCAGCTACCGAGCTATCTGTTAATATAAAACAATTAATGGCGGAATTAAATGAGGTTTATTTAAATGAAGAAAATCAAAAAGACAATATGGAAGTCTGGACTGATAGTTCTTCTGAAGAAATCATCAATCATATAAAACTTCATTATCATCGCCCGTTATTAGAAGAGTTAGCACAGCTCAGCCCATATGTGACTAAGGTGGCAAAAGTTCACGGTGATCATCATCCTGAGTTATTAAAGGTATATGAGCTCTTTTATGAGTTTAAGAAAAAAATGATTGAACATTCAGCTAAGGAAGAAGAAATAGTATTTCCGATGCTAGAAAAATTAGAAAACCCTACTACGGAAAACCGCAATGAGATGATTAGCTATATTCAAGAGCTTGAGAAGGAGCATGATCATGTTGGGGAACTTTTACGGTCTCTTCGTGAAGTAACCTCTGATTATGAGCTCCCACTTGACGCTTGCGGAACGTATACTCTTGTTTACAAACGCCTTGAAATGCTCGAAGAACAAACTTTTATGCATGTTCATTTAGAAAACAATATATTATTCGCGAGATATTTTTAAGAATGATAATAAAATATTAAAATGAACAGGAGGAAATCGGCTTAAAGGCCGATTTTCTTTTACTGCCAATTCCATAGAAAAACCCCTGACTAGTTCGATCTAGACAAGGGCCTTTTATCCTCCAATATAAGACATTTCTATTTTTTTCCGATATCTTGCCGTTTCCTCTGTCCGTTCATCGGAATAACGATCCTTTCTTCCGCTCCAAATATCGATAATGCGTTGTCTTATTTCCTCTTCTGAAGCACCATTTCTCATAAGTTCTTTCATATCATGGCCATTGCCATTAAAAAGACAGGTGAAGATTTGCCCATTTGCCGATAATCTCGCACGTGTACAGCTTGAGCAAAAGGATTCTGAAACTGACGGGATAAAGCCAACATCGGTTTGCGTTCCTTTATAGCGATAACGCTTTGCAACCTCACCGAAATAATCTGGATCGACAGGCTCTAATAAATAATGTTCTTTCAGAATTTCATAAATCTCTTTCTTCGTAATGACATCATCCATTTTCCAACCGTTTGTACTGCCAACATCCATATATTCAATAAACCGAAGCTGCAATCCTTGTTCTTTGCAAAACTTTGCCATTGGAACAATTTCCGATTCATTTAATCCTTTTTTCACTACCATATTAATTTTCACAAAAAGCTCTGCTTGTTGGGCTGCTTTAATCCCATTTAGAACAGTTTGAACTTTAACATTTCGACCATTTATTTTGCCAAACAGCTCATCATTTAACGAATCTAAACTAATATTGACCCGTAATAGCCCTGCTTCTTTCAACTCGCCTGCAAGCTTTGGCAACAAAACACCGTTAGTCGTTAAAGCGATGTCGTTTAAACCTTCTATTGCAGAAAGATTTTTAACAAGAATAGGCAAATCTTTGCGAAGTAACGGCTCGCCTCCTGTTAAACGAATTTTCTCGACTCCTAGGTCAACGAATATTCTTGCAAGCAATTCGATTTCCTCATATGTTAATAGCTCACTTTTTGGAAGAAAAGCAAAATCTGGACCAAAAATATCAGCGGGCATACAATAGGTGCAGCGAAAATTACAGCGATCAATAACAGATATCCGTAAATCTCTTAACGGCCGATTCAATTGATCTTTAATCATTGTTTTTCCCATCCGATCAACTCCTAACCGAGATTGATTCCTTTCACATATTGTAGCACACTTCTTAATAGGATTGTTTTTCTATCTTTAGGACTTAACGATGTTACTTAATAGTATATGTTATATACATCTATACTAGTATATTTATTCCTATGAGCCACCCTTCTAAATAGGAATTCCAATTATGAAGTTGTTTTCTTCCGTAATGCTTTCGGAATATAAACGCAAAACGGTTCGCTTTCCATATAATCACCTGTCATAGCATAGGCGCGAGATCGTGAAGCGCCGCAAACATTTCTAAATTCACATACTCCACATTTTCCCTTATATTTATCTGGATTTCTCAAATTTTTGAAAATCGGTGATTCCCGGTAAATTTCTGCTAGAGGTTGCTCTCTGACATTCCCAGCTTTGACAGGAAGAAGTCCGCTCGGATAGACATCACCAATGTGGGAGATGAATACAAAGCCATTTCCGTTCATTAACTCCTTTTGGCGCCCGTCCTAGCCCATCAATTGAGCCTGTTAGCCCTTGCTGTGTTAAAGCATCTAAATATTGTATATCGCCGTTTCGCGTTTTTTCCTCTCTCATTTTTTGTTGAATAACGACTCGGCGATAATGTTGGGCAGCCGTTGTTTTAATGTCAAAGAAAACTTTTTTGCTTAAATCATAAAGCCATTTAAATACCTTTTCATGTTCAACCGGTGAAATCATATCGCTTGTTTGTCCTCTTCCGGTAGGAACTAGGAAAAAAACACTCCATAAAACACATTTTAATTCTTCAACGACCTTAGCCATTTCATCTAAATATTCAATATTATACCGTGAAATAACAGTGTTTATTTGAACTGGAATTTCTAATTCATGCAAATACTTAATTCTTTCTATCGTTAAATCAAAGGAGCCTGCCGTGCCACGAAAATAATCATGAATTTCTGCAGTTGGGCCATCTAGACTGAAAGCCCAGCGAGATAATCCCACTTCCTTTGCCTTTTCAATCGCGGCTTTTGTCACATTTGGCGTCGCACTAGGTGTCATTGATACACGGATGCCCTTCTCAATGGCATATTTGGCAATATCAAAAACATCCCCTCTCATGAGCGGATCGCCGCCTGTAAACACGAGCATCGGATTATTCATTTCGTATATTTGGTCAATTAATGCTTTTCCTTCTTCAAATGATAGTTCACGCGGATCTCTTCTATATTGAGCTTCAGCCCGGCAATGCAAGCATTTTAATTGACATGCTCTCGTTAACTCCCAAATGACGATAAAAGGATCCTTTTGAAAATCGCGGCTAAAGGGCATGATTGAACCTTCCTCTCTCATTCACTTTTCCATTTCATTTAAATACTTCGAAACCTAAAAATGATTATGCAATCGTATTATAAGTGAAATATTGAAAGGACTTAGTGAGAGTTATCTCACATAAAGTGAATCTTCAGCCTTTATGGGCTGTTGGATCTCCCAATTCAGAATTTTTGTTTTCTTTACTTCTTATAGTGGGAGTCTTACAGCCCGTTAATCCGCGATAAGTTCAAAATAAAACAGCAAGAGCTTTAAGCCCTTGCCGTTATGAAATCGTAATCACTTCATATTTTGATGCTAACTCAATAAAGGTTGGCATACCGCTAATTTTGCCTGCTGCTAATTTGTTTTCCACTTCGTAATAATCTACACATGTTTTACAAGCGATGACTTCTACACCTTTATCTTCAAGTTCCTTTAGATGAACAGACACAAAAGAATCATCCGTTAAAGTAAAAACCCCGCTGTTCATACAAAAAATCGCTGCAGGCAAGTCCTCTCTCTGCTTTAATAAAGTGAAAAAAGTTTCAAGGACACCTTCCCCAAGCTCCTTATCCCCCTTGCCAAGCTGATCTGAAGTCACTAATATAACTTTATTCTTCATCACAGCTCACCATTAACGAATACCTAAAGCAATTTTTGCGTAACGTGACATTTTATCCTTTGACCAAGGCGGATTCCAAACAATATTAACTTCTGTATCCTTTACTTCTGGAATATCTGCAAGGGCACTTTTGACGTTTTCAACGATTGTCCCTGCAAGCGGACAGCCCATTGATGTTAACGTCATGTCTACTGTTGCCTTCCCATCCTCATCCATTTTCACATCATAAACTAAGCCAAGATTTACAATATCTACACCTAATTCTGGGTCAACAACAAGCTCCAGTGCACCCATGATACTATCTTTTAATTCTTGATCCATGTAAAATCAACACTCCTTCACTAATTCTCTACTTGCTATCTTACCAAAGATTACCCGGAATATGAATGATAGGCATCACATAAGAATAAATAATTTTCTAATTTACAAAAAGGATTCAAACCATTTCACTGTTTGTATGACACCGTCTGTACTAACCTTATGGCCGGCATTTTCATCGCTAATAAATTTTAGCCTTTCTGAATGCTCGTGGTATAAAGGCTTGATCGTTTCATAAAACTGATAGTCAGGGGCATAAGGGACAACGGGATCCTTCTTTCCGTGCCAAAATAGCATGGGCCTATTCCTTAGTTTTTCTGGATGGACACTTAAATCAAACTCTCTTAATTTAGTTAATAATTGGGACTTTTCGCTCTCAGATAGAGGAATAGACACTCCCCTTAATCTCAAGTTTTTTATTTGATTTATTGCAAACTGTTCATAATAAGGCATACCCATTAAGCTTACAGCTACTTTAATCCATGAATATTGTGTGAGAGCACCAAATGTAATGATTCCGCCCATTGAAGTCCCGACAACACCTATGCGGGCGGGATCAATTAAATTCTTCGCTTCAAAAAAGCGCTTTAATATATCTAGCTCTTTAATCGTTTGAATGATAATTTCCCAAAAATGAAGATCTAATTGCTTTTCAGTCAAGGAAGCAGCCCTCTCTCCATGATAGAGAGCATCAGGAAGAATGACACGGAATCCTTTTTCAGCCAGTAAATAGGCATAGTGTAAATTAAATTCCTTTCTGCTTGTAAATCCATGTAGAAAAATAATAAATGGCAGTTTTTTCACCCGTAAATTTTGCTTTACTACATGCAGAATAGGGATTTTATTTATTTTAGCATGTTCGACGGTTATCAAATGAATGCCTCCTCGTATAAGAGAATCAGTATATTATGATATGATTGGGATACGGCTTTGTTTTTTACAAATTTCATGTATATTTGTTAACATAGTGTATATAGTAAAAAAATTTCGGTGTAAAAAAGGAAGCACGAACCATTTTAGTGTACCATGCGGACTTTTATTTTCCCAAAGTTTTGTCTAGTTCCACAAGGAATGCTTCCATCAGCATCATCGCACGAGTAAAAGCGTTAGCTTTTATGAGGGGCGCATAGGGGCTCGCCGACTAAATGCACCACTTCCTATGGTAACATCGGAGGTCATAAGTCAGTCTGTCAAAAAGGTTAAAGAACAACCTTCTCGCCAGCCTGCTTTATGCTTGTCGCCCCTAATTAAGGCGCTTCTACATTTCGGCTACTCTAAATATAGAAAATACTGTAAAGAAGGTGTAATTATGGCCAAACAACATTTGATAGCATTAGATCTCGATGGAACTTTACTAAGAGATGATAAAACAATCTCCCTAAAAACGAAAAAAGTGATACAAAAAGCCCGTGAAGAGGGGCATATTGTCATGATTGCAACCGGAAGACCTTTTCGATCAAGCGAAATTTATTATAGAGAAATGAATCTTGATACTCCAATCGTCAATTTCAACGGGGCATTTGTTCACCATCCACAGAATAAAAATTGGGGAGTATACCATACCCCACTTGAAGTAAAAATTGCAAAAGAGATTGTCGACACTTGTAGTTCTTTCCATTTCCATAATATCATTGCAGAAGTCATTGATGACGTATACTTTCATTACCAGGATAAAAAACTACTGGAAATTTTCGGCTTCGGCGAGCCACAAGTAACGACGGGTGATTTGCGCAATTTTCTTCATGCCTCTCCGACAAGCTTGTTAATTCATACCGACCAGGAGCATGTGCAATCGATCCGTGATCATTTATCGAATCTCCATGCTGAAGTGATTGACCACCGCAGCTGGGCTGCACCGTTTCATGTAATTGAAATTGTCAAAGCTGGGCTCAATAAAGCTGTTGGGCTAAAAAAAGCGGCTGACTATTTTCAAATTCCGCCTGAAAGAATTATCGCATTCGGTGATGAAGATAATGATTTGGAAATGCTTGAATACGCGGGTTACGGCATTGCTATGGGCAACGGGATTGACCTTGTCAAAAATGTTGCCAAAGATGTGACACTAACGAATGAAGAAGATGGAGTGGCTACTTATTTAAATGAATTATTGAATTTAAAACTGTGAAGCCTGCTTAAAGCCCAAAATCTTCCCCTTTTTAAAATGTTTCTTTGGAGCATACTAACAAACGAGGCAGCAGTTCAGCTGTTTCATGAATAATTGGAGGGGATTCGAATGGGTAGACGTAATAAATCGAAACGCTTTGTTCAGCAAGGAGTAGATTCCGTTACTAAGCATGCAGAACGTATCCCTTATCATTTAACATATGCTGAGGCCGAAGCAGAGAAGATGGCGAATGTCAAAAATTCATCCATTGGAGGAGCATAAAATGGGGAATAGACTATTTCAAGAGGCGAGACAATTTGTAAATTCGGCTAAAAGTGCATTCCCTTCTGAGCAGGCAAGCGCGGTTGCGGTAGCCCAAAACGCATTAAGCTCCGCCTATGCCAATTCAACAAGAGCGGAACAGGCCCAGCTTGCTGAAATGCAGGCAGAGCTTGATCAATTAACTTAACTGCAATTAAGAAAAGCGCAAGCGCCTTCGGAACAATTAAAAAACAAATTGTTCCTGCGATGATTTTTCGAAGAAGCTTTCCTTGGTGTTCACCCCCGACAAGCACAAGACGAGCCTCTCGGAA
This sequence comes from Cytobacillus depressus, assembly GCF_008923245.1. Taxonomy (GTDB): domain Bacteria; phylum Bacillota; class Bacilli; order Bacillales; family Cytobacillaceae; genus Cytobacillus; species Cytobacillus depressus. The sequence goes on along the minus strand of NZ_WBOS01000002.1, from coordinate 145,965 downwards.
AGGTGAGCTTTACCTTTCTGGGAGGATTGGCTTGTGACCTCGAGGTCGACAAAAGCGCGACGTTCTCCCAAAAGCTTCTCTTTTGGTCGTGCGATAATTACGCTGTCGAAGCTTTCCTTGTCCTGTCGCATTCTCGACACTAGTACTTCCTGTACATCAGGGGGAGGCGCTGGAGCTAGACATTTCTTATTAAAAAATCCAACAAGCTGGCCGTGTCAGCTTTGTTGGATTGTTTCTAACTTAACGGGAAGACCATTTATTATTTGTCCCTCTTTATTTCGCTCAAATAAATATAAAATTACAGCCCCATTTTCCGGCAGATCCCTTTCCGGAATATTAACCTCTAATCTAAATGTTGACCAAGATGGAAATACTGCCTTTGTGTGAACTTGTTTTTCGGAAACGAGTTCATTATGTCCATCTTCCACTACATAATAAAAATGCCCATTTTTTGTTCGTGATTCTCCAGTTACGACATACTTCCCATTTTCACCATTTACTTGCATAACTCGAAATGTTTCATTTATTAAGGTAGCCTCTTCCCCACTATTTAAATAATGAAGGATCTCTCCAGTCATTGAGGAAAAGGAAGAAAACATAAATAAGCATGAAAATATTAATGGCAGCATTTTATCACTCCAATGGTCATTTAATCCTTACGGAAAAATCCTAATACACCAACTGTTTCCACAATATTAGTAAAAGCATTTGAATCTACGCTTTTAATTATTCTCTCCAGATCAAATAATTCATAACGAGTGATAACAATCATCAGCATTTCTTTATCTTCGTTTGTAAAAGACCCTTTTGCAGGTAATATCGTAATCCCTCTTACTAGATTTTCGTGAATCGCTTTTTTCATTTCATGCGATTTTTTCGTGATAATCATGACGGTTAATTTCACATGACTTGTATGAATCGTATCAATTAACTTTGAAGTGGCGTACAGTGCAACGATTGTATAAAGTGCCTTTTCCCAGCCGAATAGTGCACCCGCCGTAATAATTATGATAGCATTTAACGCAAAAAAATATGTGCCTACCGGTTTATCACTCATTCGCGACAAAACCATCGCGATAATATCCAATCCTCCAGTTGAAGCTCCCCATTTCAAGGTAATCCCAACACCAACAGCAACAAGGACTCCCCCAAATACAGCGTTTAATAATATATCATCTGAATATTTTGTTATTGGAATAACCTCTAAAAAGAAAGACATTAACAATACACTAATAATGCTATAGAGGGTGAATGACTTCCCGATTTTTTTCCATCCAAGAATCGCAACAGGAATATTAAGTATAAAGAGAAAAACACCTGTTGATATCTTTCCACCTAGAATACTCGATAAAAGTTGAGCAGCTCCTGCAAATCCGCTTGCATAAACATTTGCCGGGATTAAGAAAAAGTTCATGGCGATTGCCATGAGAAGAGCGCCAATTAAAACAACGATAAATTTTTTAAATTTTAACCAATACATAGATGATCTCCTATCTAACTTATTAATTATTACCCAAAAATGGTATTTATATTGTCTTTTCACATTCATTTATATAAACTAAAAATATATATAGTTTGGAAAGTGGGTGAATATGTATGTCAGTAAAAATTTTAACCGACAGTGCATGTGATTTACCTTTAAGTTTTTATAAAGAAAATAATATAACGTTAATTCCGTTAAAAGTCCACTTAGATGATACTGAATATGAAGATTTAGTTACGATAAATCCTGCAACAGTTTATCAAGCAATTCGCGAAGGAAAAGTTCCAAAAACATCGCAAGCTTCTCCTGTAGCTTTTGAAGAAGTCTTTACGCAAATGGCTAAAAACAATGAGGACGGTATTTATATTGCCTTCTCATCAGAATTATCTGGTACATACCAAACGGCCGTTATGATGCTTGAACAAGTAAAAGAAACATATCCTGACTTTAACTTAACGATTGTTGACACGAAATGTGCATCCCTTGGTTTCGGATTAATTGTGCAGGAAGCTGCAAAGCTTGCGAAAGAAAATGCGTCCAAAGAGGCGATTTTAGAAGATATAAATTTCCGTTGCCAACATATGGAGCATTTATTTACTGTTCACGATTTAGATTACTTAGCTAAAGGTGGTCGTGTTTCGAAAGCATCTGCTTTTTTAGGCGGATTGTTAAACATCAAACCTCTATTAAATGTTGAAAATGGGAAGCTTGTCCCTATTGAAAAGCATCGCGGAAAAAAGAAGCTTCTTCGCCGAATCATTGAAATAATGCAAGAAAGAGGCGCAAACTTTGAAAACCAGATCATTGGGATTAGCCATGCGGATGATGAAGAAACCGCTCTGGAAATGAAAGATTTAATTAAGAAAGAATTTCATGTTAAAGATGTTTATATTTCCTCAATTGGAGCTACTATTGGCTCCCACACTGGTTCAGGCACGATTGCTATCTTTTTCTTAAATAAATTAATATCATAAGCAATCGGCGAATAGCCGATTGTTTTCATTCTGAACATCCATCTCTAAAACGCATACTCCTATTCATTTTTACAGACAATAAAGTCGCAAGTCTAATTGCTGCAAAATATGGAAAGGAGTAATTTTATTATGCCCCACACATCTGATAATGATAAAAAAGCGCAGGATAATAATGCACTAAGACATGAAAAGAATATGATGCGCGAGAAAAATCGCAAAGCAGGCAAGCATCAATATTCTAAGAAAACAGATCATCTCTAACGAAAAGCGGAAGCGCCTTCGGAACAATCAAAAGACGATTGTTTCCGCGAGGATTATTCACAAAGGCTTTCATTTGTGCTTTCCCCCAACATTGTCGACACTAGTACATCCTGTACAGCTGGGGAAGGCGCTCCTCCTAAAAGCTAACGCTTTTACTCGTGCGATAATTATGCTGCCGAAGTGTTCCTTGTGGAGCTAGACAAAATAAATGAGCAAGCAGTCGCTTGCTCATTTTTCTTCCTTCAAATATGTCCAGCCTTCTTCTTGATTAACTTTCCCTTCTTTCATCAATCGGCCGAGTGCCCGTTTGAAAGAAGCTTTGCTTAGCTGGAAGCGGTCTTGAATATCATCTGGGGCGCTTTTATCGCTATAAGGCATTGCACCATTGCGAGATATTAAATAAGAGAGGATTTTTTCCGAATCTTGATCAAGCGCTTCTTGCTTTCTCGGTATTAATGAAACATTAATCGTTCCATCCTCTTTCACATCAATAATTCTTCCTTCAACTTTTTCGCCTAAACGTGGTTCTATTTCCCGCTGAGATTCATGGATAAACCCTTTAAATCCTTCCGCCGTATAAATCCAGCTCCCGACCTTAGCCGTTCTGTATATATGGCCGTGAATATTTTTATTAAAATCCTGCCTTGTCGCTTTCACCGACATTTGTTCAATGATCGGGTCGGTGGCCACTTTAACATATATGCGATTATTCCGGTTAACCCGCAATGTAATATACAGCAAATCGCCTTCCTTTGGCCAAACAGACTGATGAACTGGAAGATCTTCTTTCCCTAGCAGCATGTCCTTTTTAATGCCAATATTTAAGAAAGCGCCAATCCCCTGCTTTACATCACTAACAGTTGCCCAACCGTAAGATTCTGTTGTGATCTCTGGGAGCATCGTCGTTGCTGCGATTCTTCCTTTAGAATCGGTGTATAGAAAAACTTCAATTTCTTGACCTTCTTCAAGCACCTTATCTGTTTCATTTTTATGCAATAAAACATCCTCTTGGCCATCCGATAAAAAGTAGCCAAATTCCGCTAATCTCTCAACGGTAAGCTGTACAGTCCTGCCGATATGATTATTTATAGACATTTATTAAGCCTCCATATTCAATTTAATATTTTCTCATCTATTCGAAAGTGAACTTATATCTCCTAAAGTTGTTTGGACTGCTATATTTTACTATAATTATGAGTAAAGTAAAACTTCTTTTCAAAAAGGTGTCTTTCCAATAGCACTTTTTGAAATGAAATGAACCTGAAGGAGGAAATTATGTCAAAAGAAAGTTCATTTGATATTGTATCCAAAGTTGACTTCTCTGAAGTAACGAATGCCATTAATATTGCAATGAAGGAAATTCAAACACGCTATGACTTTAAAGGAAGCAAAAGCAATGCCTCACTTGATAAAGAAGAGCTTGTGCTCATTTCTGACGATGAGTATAAGCTTGGTCAGCTTAAAGATGTTTTAATTAGTAAGATGATTAGAAGGGGCATTCCAATTAAAAACCTTGATTACGGAAAAATTGAAGGTGCCTCAGGCGGTACAGTGCGCCAAAGAGCGAAAATTGCTCAAGGAATCGATAAAGAGGATGCAAAAAAAATCAATACGCTCATTAAAAACAGCGGACTGAAAGTAAAAAGCCAAGTACAGGATGACCAAATTCGCGTAACAGCCAAAAGCCGTGATGATCTGCAAAAGGTGATTTCTGCAGTTAAAGAAGCTGACTTATCTGTAGAAGTTCAGTTTGTAAATTATAGATAATATCAAAAGCGGAAGCGCCTTCGGAACAATAACGCTTTTACTCGTGCGATGATTATGCTGCCGAAGCGTTCCTTGTGGAGCTGGACGAATCAAAAGCCAAAGGAAGCTATAACTTCCTTTGGCTTTATCTTTACGGTTGCGGTCTATTTCTCTTTGATCTTCTCCAAAGTGCAATAACGAAGCCAATAAAAGCGCTCCAAACAATAACCGTAGCCGCAACGTAAGGAATATTGATCCCTGATTTCGGTGCTAATACATAAATTTCTGCTTCTTCTCTATCAATAAAAAGCTGATATTGCTGATCATTACTCTTAACTAGGTCATTTGTTAAGAGGCCGCGAAGCTCTTTATTATCTGCCAGTTCACTCGCACTTATCGTAATACTTTGTGATTCTGAACTATTATTGATAACAATAACAGTTGTTTCACCCTCATAAGTCCGTTTATAAGCAATGACGCCATTTTCCTCTGCCAGCACCTTTACATCTCCCCTAGTGAGACTAGGCAAGCTATTCCGTAATTCACCGAGCTTCGTCATATAGTCAATAAGATCCTTATCCGTTCTGAAATCCATCATCCTATGACTGTCTGGTCCCAAACCACCATCTAACGCTATTTCACTTCCATAATAAACTATCGGAATCCCTGGAGTCGTGTATAAATATGTGAATGCAAGCTTCCATCTCGGGCCCGGATGCTGATTTTTTGTAATGACATCACGAGTGAATCGCTCTATTTTATCATCATCCATTAATGTTCCCATTAAATATGGATCTTTATATGTAGACAGTAATTCCTCTTTACGAGTTATAAGCTCATTTAAACTCTGATCCACTTGAGCATATGCGGGTCTTAAAGATTCCATTAGCGGGAAATCGATGAACCCGTCAATTCCTGTATCCTCATATTCAGTAATAAAATGTGGATCATTTGACCTGACCTCTCCAAGAATATAAAAGTCGTTCTTTACCGACTTCACTTCTTGAACAAAATCAGTTAAAAAGTCTTTTGAAGCGCTATTGACTTCAGCAAGAAAGTATCCGTCAACTTTCGTTTCACTAATCCACCATTTAGCGGCATCGATTAAATGATCATTCACCTCATGATTGTACTGATTAATCGGGAAACTCAAAATGACTTTCATATTTCTATTATGAGCTTCAGCAACAAGTGTTTTATACTCATCAATTGTACCAAAATGCTCCTCTGTATTATAAAAATCCTTCACCCAATATCCGTGATAGCCCTTTTCCTCATTATCAAAAATAGGTGTCAGCCAAATAGCCGTAAAGCCCATATCACTAATATAATCAAGCTTATCGACAATCCCTTTAAAGTCACCGCCATGAAAGCTTTGCGGATCTTTCACATTTACATGAAAATCATTTTTAAAATCACCATTATAAAAACGATCCACCATTAAATAATAAATGGATTCATCCTGCCATTTTCGATCTTCTTTTTCAACTGCTCCTACTGGATGAGCGTAAAAAAGAAGCAACGGAATTAAGATAAAAGCCCATACTCTATTTACCATTTCCGCTCCTCCCCCTCCTATACATATACAACCTCTTTAGATTAGCCCTTTATCCCTTGTTCCGTCAAATTTTTAATAAAAAAAACACCTAGATTTAGATACTAAATTAGGTATTCATCCATATCAGAATACTTCTTATGAGAATATCCTTTTTATAGGAGGTACTTTTTTGCCATAAGGACATTCGGTTTTCTTTGATTAAGGTTATAAAAATCAAGAAAAATGTCTAAAAAGATTGTTAAGGGAATCAGATGGAGGTTTATTATGGATAGACAGCAGCGAACGAAACTAATAGAATATCAAACCCGGTCATACACAGAAGGAATCATTGAATACATTAATGATCAATGGGTATTTTTTGATAAAGAAACGGACGAAGCATCATTACTGGAAGATTTCCTCCAACAGGAAGTAGAGCTATTTCGATTTAAACGCTGGAAAAAAGGGATTTTGTTTGAATCAGGTAAGGTCGGATTAGACAATGAAGTCTTTCTTCTGAAAGATCAAGACTCTGTTCGCATACGTAAGCATCTTGTGTTTTCTTTAGAGAAATTGCTTGAGGAAATGAATGATGATGCCTTTTTCCAATTTATTACGACATTAAATTCCTTGGAGTTTTCCATTTTCGATTGTATTTATTGTTATAATCAACTCTCTTTTCTCGACCGAAATGAAAGAAAAAGCGGTGTGAATTTCATCGTTTTTGATAATCAGGAACATATTTGCAATGTCCAGCACCATTTTAGCTACTTCGAAAAAATGAACGACCGTTTTGAATTTACATTAAACAGTGGGAAAAGAATGGTCATTGAAAAGATTTCTTCATAAAAAGTAGGGTGACTCACGTTTTGAGTCACCCTTACTCGTTTTAATTCAATCTTGTTTACGGACTAATTCCCTTAATCCTTTTTCAAAATCAGCAATCATTAATGGTTTGTGAATATAGAAACCTTGAGCATAGTGGCAATTCAATTCCTTTAGCAAATCAATTTGTTCTTTTGTTTCGACGCCTTCAGCTACTACCTTTACTTCAAGCCCGTGTCCCATCGTAATAATCGCTTTGACAATCGCAATATCATAAGTATCAACGCGCAGATTATTAATAAAGGAGCGGTCAATTTTTAACGTATTAATTGGTAATTCCTTTAAATAGCTTAATGAAGAGTAGCCTGTTCCAAAATCATCAATTGATACTTTAACACCTATCTTTTGGAGCTCCTTCATAATTGAAATACTGTATTCAATGTTCGTTAGCATTGTACTCTCAGTTAGCTCTAACGTTAAATACTGAGGCTTCAGCTGGGACTCGCTTAAAGCCTGTTTGACATCATCCAGAAAGCTAGGCTGCTGAAACTGATAAGCTGATACGTTCACTGATACAGAAAGATGACTATTCTCGATTGATTGCCATTTTTTGTTTTGCATACAAGCTGTTCGCAGTACCCATCTGCCGATCTCGAGAATTAACCCCGTTTCTTCGGCCAAAGGAATAAAGTCTGCTGGCGAAACAAGACCTAGCTTTGGATGGTTCCAGCGGATGAGCGCCTCACTGCCAAAAACCTTCCCTGTCCCTAAATCGATTAATGGCTGATACATTAAGAAAAATTCATTTTTCTGCAATGCCTTTCTTAAATAGCTTTCTAATTCAAGCCTGCTTATTGCTTCCTCATTCATTTCAGTAGAGAAAAAGGTTATTTGGTTTCCGCCTTTTTGTTTGGAGCGATTCGTTGCAATATCAGCGTTTTTCAAAAGCTCATGCTCGTCCATCCCGTCTTCAGGGTAAAAGCAGACTCCAATACTAGCAGTTACGAAGTACTCTTGATGCTTATGATATACTTGCTTCGAAATTTCCATTAATATCGACTTCGATACTTTCATAACTGCTTCTATTTGAACTTCCCTTGACATAATGACAGTAAATTTATCTCCGCTAAATCTTCCGAGATACGAACCGCTTGGCAATACTTTTTCAATTCTATAGGCAATCTCTTTTAATATGAAATCGCCCGCATAATGTCCTAAACTGTCATTAATGAGCTTAAAACGATCCATATCTATAGAAAGGACAGCAAGCACCCGTTTTTTCTTTTTGGCTAGCTGAAGCATTTCTCCAAGCTGTTCAGTGAATCTCATTCGATTCGGCAGGCCAGTATCATGGTCGAAATTCGATAATTCAGTGATTTTTTCTAAAAGAGATTTATAGCTTTGCTCTTGGACACTTTCAAAAGAATCACGTTGAAGTAATATAGAGCTTAATTCTTTTTTTTCTAAAATTGTAAAGGAAATAACAGGCACATTTTCACTTAGTTTCTCTGTGAAAATTTCACTCGATGTCGTACAGCTAATAACAGTGGCTAATGATGCCTTTTCTTTTACAATGTACTGTAGGTTATGTATAAAAGTCTTATCTGTATTTCCAGTAAATATTTGTACAAGCAAGTTCGGGTATTCGCTTAGTTTATGTTTGTCTATAAAATGATTTAATTGATCGTTATCATCATAAAAACACATGTATGTTTTAGCCATGGGGTCCCCCACTAATTCCGCGACGTATTTATAAGATAAAAATACCATAAAATCTGGAATGTTGATATGTCTAAAAACAGAAAAAACTGCCTATTCAGCAGTTTTTTAAGGAATATATAGTTTTTTGGCGAATTTTGTCTATGTCATAAACGTTAATGGAAGTCTAACAAATCCTAAATAGAGAACGAGAATAAGAGTTACAACAAATAATAACCAAAACGTTGTTGTTTTCTTTCCCTTTACTGACCGGACAATAATCATTTCCATGAAACCGATAACGGCAACTCCAAGTAAAGATTTTAAGATATAAAGCATGCTAATGCTATTTAGCGAGCTTAAAATCCAAATGCCCGTCCCGATAATTAATAAATAGAATAGCCTTAAGATCATTTGCACTACTTTTAATCCTCTTGCTTTTCCGCTTTTATGTAATCCTAAAGCAATGAAGAATAATACAAGTGCTAAAACCCATGTTGTAATATGTGCATGAATCATCAATGCAGCCTCCTTAACTAAAATCGATTACATCATATCATACTTAGCATATATTTCCTAAATATAAGAATTACCCCAAAAGTTTAAATTTCAATTTGATTAGATAATGTTCCAATATTCTCAATCGTTACTTCGACTCGATCTCCCGATTGTAAAAACCGTGGCGGCTTGAACCCTTTACCTACTCCAGCTGGTGTTCCCGTTGCAATAATGTCACCTGGTTCTAGTGTCATTCCTTGAGAAAGGGTAGTGATGATATCCTCAACAGAGAAAATAATATTTTCAGTGTTGGAATTTTGTCTTACTTCCCCATTAACCGTTGTTTGAATATGGAGCTTATTTGGATTTCCTACTGTTGATTTGTGGACAATCCATGGGCCCATTGGGCATGTTGTATCAAGACTTTTCCCAATAAAGAATTGCTTATGACGAGTTTGCAGATCCCTAGCCGTTATATCGTTAACTATTGTATAACCAAAAATATAATTAAGTGCCTCTTCTTTCTTAATTCCTTTTCCTGTTCTACCAATAATAATTGCTAATTCACCTTCATAGTCTAGCTGAGCTGTTACTTCTCGATGATTAAGAACTGTATCCTTATGTCCAATCACTGTTGTTGGAGCTTTCGTAAACACCATGACATGCTCTGGAATATCATCCTTGCTTCCCATTTCAATCGCATGTTCAGCATAGTTTTTACCGACGCAGAAAATATTTTTGCTTGGTTTCGGAATGGGAGCCATTAGCTTCACTGCTTCAACTGGAATAAATAAATCTTCGTGGGCAGCGGCATAATCTAATAGATTATGCACCTTCTGGATTAACGAATCTCCTAATGCAATACAATCAATTAGGTTTTCAGGAAACTCTCTGCTTCCTGACTTCTTTACTGATGCATGATTAAGCGGCAAAACTTTTGTTTCTGCTTCATTAATAACTCCTACAAAAACTTCTCCGGCATATTCAGCTGTAACAAATTTCACATTAGCACCTCATTTTTTCGTAATTATCTGCCATTTCAAATTATACATTGAATTGCAAGATTTATCAGCTAATTACATCACTTCTCTTAGCTTAGCTTCGTTTCATCTTCGGTAAGCGGAAATAAGTAAAGCTTCTCCAGAGCCACTCCACCGGACCGTAATAATAATGGCGTAACCAATAGCGGCTAATAATTACTTGAAATATGTAGATGACGATAACCATGATCGTTCCGGTAAGGACTGAAACCTTTCCATACAAACCTAAACCATAATGATAGAATATGAGAGTTGAAATGGTTGATTGGAATAAGTAATTGCTCATTGACAGTCTGCCAACATAGGACAATGGGTAAAGGAGTTTTTTCACCTTTTGCTTATGCGCTAAAAGTGCAATGGACATGGCAAAGCCAATAGCTAATAATGGTCCCCCAAAAATGTCTTGTATATAATCTGTCGCAGGATTTCCGCCAAATATATATGGGGTCAATTTAAAAAACATTCCCGTTAATAAAGAGATGATTAGTAAATTCCGCAGTAGCTTCGTATGCTTTTCTACGTTCTCAAGCCACTTAAGCTTAGCTGCCCCCCCACCTATTAAAAACAATGGAAAAATTGACACAATCATAATTGGTAAAGTCTCTAAATTATTAGCAAAAGACCATTCTCTGAATCTTTGAACCATTATTTCTGAAAAACTCCCATTCTGGTATGCTTGTAGTGCCGCCTCTGCAATCTTCGGATCAATCAAAGCTAAATCCCCTTCTGGGCTAAAAAGGACGGCAATAATTAATAAAAATATTAAAAGAATGTTTGGAATCGCATATAAGAGAAAACCCGTAAGAATTAAATTTTTCCCATTCATCCTAATAAAAAGCAGAAATAAAAATCCCATTAATGCGTATGTAATTAATATGTCCCCATGCCAAATGAGGAAGGCATGAACGATCCCAATTACGAGCAGGAGCGTTAATCTTCTCACCGCCATCTTGCCAAAATGCTGCCCCTTCAAAATCGCTTTTTCTCTAAAAATAACTAAGCTATAACCGAATAGTAGTGAAAAGAGTGTATAAAAGCTCGCCTGCACAAAGATATCAATAAACCGATATACTGTATGATTAACCGGTCCCTTCCACCATTCATAAGGATCAATAAATGGAAACGGTGAATGAAAAGATAGCATATTAACAAGAAAAATTCCTAAGATGGCGAAGCCCCTTATCATATCTAATGAGAGAATCCTTTCCCGTTCCGAAACCGGACTTAAATGTTGATTCATAAACGTCTCCTTTTCTAAATTTTGTAAATAATATATATAATAATAGAAGAATAGTAGGCAAACTGTCCAGTTTTTACATTAAAAACATCATAAAAATCATTTTTTCAATGAGCGGTAAGTTTTTCTAGGCACAATCTGTATTTAGGCACATAGGATATTAAGAGAAATAAGTGTAGAGGGTGTCATTATGCCAGCTATCGTTGGAGTTGCACAGGTCGTTTCAATTGGAAGCAGTGGAGTATTTCATATTGGAGATGTTTATAAGATTATGCCGGTATCAAGTGCAAAAACCTTTTCAGGGGCTGGTTCCTTTAATACAGGTGATGGCCTTAGTATTTATAATCAGCAGAGCAGTACGAACGTAAATGATTCAGATGGAATAGATCAAGCTATATTATTAAATGCTTAATTGTAGGGTGAAATGATGAACTTTTATATTAATCAATCCATTAATATTAATTTCATAAAAATTGGCGGGATCACAAATTCCTCTGTCCTGCAGATTGGCAGTGCCGGAATTATTAAACCTGCTGCGCATTTGTATAATACAGGCGGATTTACTGGGCCCGCACCTCAAGCGCTCCATCCCGGTATTGGTGCAGAAGGAGAATATATTGAAGCCCCAGCGGTTCCATTAGGCGGAGGTGGAAGATAACTTAAAGACCATTCTCAAGTTTCGAAATAAGTGGGGTGGTATGTATGAATCAGGAATTATACTCTTACCTTCAAAAAATGCACCTCTTTATAGAAGCCCAAGAGAAGAGAATTTCTTACCTTGAAAAAAAGGTAAAGGAATTAGAGAAGCTTACAGGAGAATTGAAAACACGACCACCTATACGAGTTGACAGGATTGAATATAAATTTGACCAATTAAAGGTTGAAACTTTAGATGGAACTTTGAATATCGGTCTGAATCCATCTGAACTTCAGGAGATTGAGGATTTTGCGATAAATAATAAAGGTATCAACACTCCTAATCAGCCTAAGGTTCATTTTCAAAGGACGATGGAACTTGAAGAGGAAATGTATAAATATTTGGAAACTGATTTACAAGGTGTAATTGAGGAGACAGCTCAAGCATTAAATACTACAGTCGATGAATCATATACAACTTTTATTAAAGAAGATATTAAAAAGCAGCTGCCAATTCGCATCGAATACTATCTTAAGCAGCAAGCGGCGGCACCAAAAAGGGAACAGAGTCCCGAAAATGAAGAATCTGATTTAAATCAGCCCATAGTTGAGCAATTAAAAAAAGAAATAAGAAACGGTGTTCAAACGTTTCTTAAAAATCTCCCAGAAAATATGAAGGGAATGAAGAATGAATGAACTATGAAGTATATAACCGTGATATTTGTGTTGGCAATATACGGGTTATTGGGGTTTCTAGCTCATCACTATTAATGGTCGGCGACACCCAAACCATCCAGCTCGCCTCCGTTTTTGATACACCTGCTGAATCCTTAATCATCGGCCCTTTTGTTCCATTAACACGAGAGTGATGTCACATGCTTAGCAGAACATCAATTGTAGATCAATTTCATGTAGATACGCTTATCATTGGATCTGTTATCGAAATTGGTGATTCAACCTTTATCCAAGGTTTTTCGCGGGCTTTAGCCGTCCACCGAGAAGTAGATACGTTTTTTGGAAATGAAGGGAACTTCGCTTCCTATCGAGCATATACAAAACCAATTCCATTTCCTCTCATTGATGAGGCTATTACTATGCAGACAGTTAATCTTTCTCCCGCTATCAAAGTGAACAGCATTAATATTAATGGGGTTTCTGCGTCAAGTGTCGTTCATATTGGCAGCAGTCAGCATATCGCTATGGAGGCAAGGATCAAGCATATTAGACAGCTCCAGTCTAGAAACTTCCCTGAAGGACAAAGTGAGGAAACACAAATTTACGAATAAAGGAAGATTGATATGCCAGCTATTATCGGTCCGGTACAAATTATTAATGTTGGAGGAGGTATCGTCCAGTTCGGGGATGCACTTTTTATTTCACCTAAATCAGCTACAAAAACATTTGCAGGGCAAGGGGCATTAAGTATTGGGGGATTTGTAATTACGAATAATGGTTTAAGTGCAACCAATGTTCTCGATACGAACCTCATTGATCAGCCTATCGCCGGAAATAATTAAAAATCGGCAAGGGACCTCTAGGGCCTCTTGCCGATTTTTAATTGTCTAGCTCCAGCGCCTACCCCCTCGAGGTCACAAGCCAATCCTCCCAGAAAGGTAAAGTACACCTTTCAGAGAGGCTCGACTTGTGCTTGTCGGGGGTGAGCAAGGCGCTTGCGCTTTTCTAATTACATTTTAATTGTATTCGCTCCGTCAAAGAAAAATAAATACCGCTCATTCACTTTTCTTTTTAAAATTTGTTCTAATGCTTTCGTGTACATGTCAATTTGCACCCGATAACGGTCTTCTAATATTTCTTTCGCTTCAGCAAAACCGCCTTTAAAACGTCCATTAATTTGATCGGTTTTGTAGTCAACTAAGATTAAGCCATGTTCATCTTCAAATAGACAATCAACGATTCCTTGGATGAATACAGCTTCCTCTTCCCCGTTCCAATCAGAATAAACAACGCTCGCCGGAAACGAAAAACTAAAAGGAATTTCCCGTTTGATTTCTTCTGCTTTTACCATTCTTTTGCCTAGATCAGAATGGAAAAATTGCTCAATTAAGATTGGATCAATAGCTTGACGCTGATCTTCTGTTAAGAGCTCTTTTAAAACCATCTCATCCATTTTTGCTTCGATCGACTTTACCGTTGTCTCATTTCTAAAGTCAATATGCTGCATCACCATATGCATAGCTGTACCGCGTTCAGCAGGAGACAATGACTTTTCCTGCATAAATTGAGGTCGGATAAATATTGGCTTTTGAAACTTTTGTAAAAACTCCACTCCGCTATCTTCAAGTGAAACGATCTCCATTTGCCTTTTTATTTCTGAAACAGATTGCTTTGAGCGATGTTGGGATGCTTTAGTATATGAATATTTCCATGATAACTGTTCTTCTACAATACTTTTTAACTGCGATTGCACTGGCACTGCTTCACCGTTGTACACCATTTGCAAATAAAGATCTTTTTCTATTTCCATTTCATCAAGGAACTTTGCTACTTCTTCACTTTTTAGCATTTGCACTTTCCAGCATGACGGGTGATCTGTAATCTCACTAGAAATAAGCGGGCTTAAATTAGTTCCGTCTGTTCTTAATTGTTCACAATCCTTATGCCTTACAAGTGCAGGGCCAATCCAATCAAGAAAGCTGAGACTTGAGGCCCGATCATATTCATTAAGGAGGAAGTTTAAGTTTTCAGTAGCTTGCTGCCATTGATCGACCTTCTTCTCTGCACTTTTTACTGATGCAACTAAATAGAGATATTCTTTTGCCCTTGTTAAGGCTACATAAAGTACTCGCATTTCTTCCGCCAGCATCTCCATTTTCTTCTTCCTTTTAAAAGCAATTTGCGGAAGGGATGGATATGAAATGCGCTTCTCTGCATTGACATATTTTGCGGCAAAGCCGAATTCCTTATCAAGCATATACGATTTCTTCAAATCCATCGTATTGAAATTACGGTCAAGCCCAGCTATGAATACAAACGGAAATTCAAGCCCCTTACTGCTATGGATCGTCATTATACGAACAACATCCTCTTTCTCCCCTAAGGCACGGGCTGCACCGAGATCATCTCCTCGGTCCCGCATGCGTTCAATGAAGCGTAAAAAGCGGAATAAACCTCTGAATGATGTGGATTCATATTGCCGGCAACGATCATAAAGAGCTCGCAAGTTCGCTTGCCTTTGTTTCCCCCCTGGCATGCCTCCTACGAAATCATAGAGTCCGGTTTCGCGATATAAATGCCAAATAAGCTCAGATAGAGCGCCTTGCCTCGCCATTAATCGCCAATTTTTCAATTGCTTAAAAAATGGCTGGACCCTTTCGAATAGCTCTTCTTGCTTAAGTCGCTTGTCTGTACAAAACGAAGTCAATGCCTCGTAAAATGTGGCCCTTTTATGATGTATCCGAATTTGTGATAGCTCTTCTTCCGTTAATCCAACAATCGGTGATCTTAGCACAGCTGCCAGTGGAATATCCTGGTACGGATTATCAATTATTTTTAATAATGACATCATAATCGCTACTTCAGTCGCTTCAAAATAGCCGTTGGAAAGATTCGCATAAACCGGAATTCCTTGCTGCTTAAATTCTTCCATAATTTGCGGAGCCCATGTCATTGAACGGAGAAGAATGACGATGTCACGGTATTCTGCCGGCCGGCCCGATTTTGTTTTAGGATTATATACTTCCTTCCGCTCCGTAATAATTTCTTTAATTTTTGCAGCCATAAATCTTGCCTCAAGCTGGGATTGGGCAAGGTCAGCAGAATCAAAGCCCTCCTGCTCCGTATCTTGCGGTTCATCTTCTGCCCCTTCTAGATCAATAATTGATAATTCTATCGGATAGACATTTTCCTCTGGATATGGGGCCCCTGGTACTAATTCTGCCGCTTCATCATAGACAATTTCACCAACTGAAACGCCCATGATTTGTTTAAAAAGATAGTTCGTTCCGTGAAGCACTTCTTTTCGGCTTCTGAAGTTTCTCGCCAGGTCAATTCTTAAACCGGTCTCTTCCCCGTCCTTTGTAAACCGATTATATTTGCCTAAAAATAAATTAGGTTCAGCCAGCCGGAAACGGTAAATAGACTGCTTGACATCTCCTACCATGAAAAGGTTTCCTGTTTGTTCAGAGTCTATTGTTACTAATTGCAAAATCGCTTCTTGGACCATGTTGACATCTTGGTACTCATCGACGAATATTTCTTTAAATTGATTTCTGCATCCGATTGCTGCGTCTGATGGCTTAAGCTTTCCTTCGTTATCTGATTCTGAAAGGATGTCTAAACAAAAATGCTCAAGATCGGCAAAGTCGACTAGCCCTTTTTCCGTCTTTATTTGATGGAAACGGCTTGAAAACTCCTTCACGATATAAACTAATGTTTCTATATGCTGCTTCATTTCTGCCATATCGCGAATAAAGCTTTCAGGCTTGCGGGAAAAAAGCTCCTCCCCAAGATCTTGAATAATCTTCTTTGCCCGATCTCTCAGCTTCTTAGCCCGTTCTATTAATTCACTGTCATATTCATCGCCTTTGCAATTTTTTGCCCGGCCAAATGACCATGATTGCATCGCTTCATATAAAGTGACCCAAGAATCATTTTTCGCATTGATAAGTGTCTCCACTACATGGAGATCAGCAATGAAATTTTCTGCTCTTGGGGCCGGACCTCCAGGCAGCTTTGTCAGCTCTAGCCCCTGATCGAGTAATTGTTTTGCTCCATTCAGTTGAAGATCAATATCCTCTGACAACGCCTTTATAAAAGGGAGCTGCTCAATTTTCGTTTCTTCATTGACATTATACATCTCAATTATAGAATCGAGATATTGATTAGGAGACGGATTGGAGCGGGCAAAATCATATAGATCCCTTATAATTGTTTGTAGAGCAGAATCGCTCCTGTCATTTGTAAATGTATCAACAAGTGCAAAGAATGCATCATTTCCTTCTTTTCCATACTCCTCTTCAAAAAGCTCTTCCAGCACTTCATCCCTCAAAAGCTGCGCTTCTGTTTCATCAGCAATTCGGAAGCTCGGATCAATATCAATTAAGTAATAATACTTTCTGATTAAATCCAAACAGAAAGAGTGCAATGTAGAGATTGATGCTTTATTTAATAAACTAAGCTGCTTTCGTAAATGCGCGGATCTCGGATTCGCATTAATGGCCTTATCAAGTGCCTCTCCTATTCTGTGTCTCATTTCCGCTGCAGAGGCGTTTGTAAATGTAACGACAAGCAGCTCGTCTACATGAAGCGGGTTATCATCAGAAATAATTTTTTTTATAATTCTTTCTACAAGAACAGCGGTTTTACCTGATCCTGCCGCAGCTGCAACAAGAATATCCTGTCCCTTTGCCATAATGGCCTTCCATTGGTCATCTGTCCAAGTAACGTCCGCAGGCTTAGCTGGAATCATTGATTTCATCCTTCTTCAGCCTCCTTCCGAATTAAATTCAATACTTCCTCTTTCCCTTGTGGAACGAGCATACGATACTCGTTTGCGCCTAATGATTCATCAAATTGGCATACAGGCTTAAAGGAACAAAATGTACAAGGAGTTTTTTCCTTCATCTTATAAGGGGAAATATCAACTTTCCCTGCTGTAATTTGATTGCCTGTTTTTGTATAGATTTTGCGGACATAGTTCCGTAAATCATCGAACTCTTGCTTGCTCGCGATTTTTGAACGTTTGGAAAGTGTGCCGTCTTTTTTAAATCCTGCAGAAATAATCGGAGAGTCACCTGTTTCAAGTGTCTGATCCATTAATCTAACGACATTTTCCTCCCCTAGAATCAGTCCATTCATTTTAAACTTCTTATATAGTTCCTGTTCAATGCCCTCTAATGTCAACATTTTTGATGTGCTAAGCATCGGATTATGCACATGAAAATATAAAACCCCTGCTGGATTTGCTTCTGATCCAATCAACGTATGTGAATGTGAAACAATAATATCTAAATACGTAAGCATTTGCAGTGCAAGCCCGTAATAAACCTCATTTATATTCAAATCCTTTGAACTGGATTTATAGTCTATCACTCTTAAAAAGACGCCATTTTCATCCTCTGCTTTATCTACCCGGTCAATTCTGCCGACAAGCTCCATCTTTGTGCCATTTTTAAGCGGGAATGTGAGCGGCGGCAACTCTGCTTTTGGCCCGAAGCCTAGTTCCAAACCAATAGGTGAAAAGCCGCTTGCTTTCGCATGTTCACTCAATATAAAAGATGCACGGCTAATGATTTGTTCTAACTTTCTTTTTATATAAAAATGACGGTTTGAGCTTAGCAAAATTTCATTTTGCAATTTCGGTGCGAGCATTTCTACTGCTTCATGGGCAAGAATTTCACATTGCTGTCTAGTTAAATCCGTCCACGCAAGCTTTTTGTTCATGACTGTTTCAGCAATATATTTTAATGCAGCATGAAATAAATCTCCTATGTCAGGGGCTTCAAGGCGGAATATTTGCCGTTCTCTAAGCTTAAGTCCGTGCTGAGCAAAATGCGAAAATGGACAGCCATGGAATAGTTCCATTCGCGAAACACTCGCCTGAATCATATCACCATATAAATCTTTGCTTGTTTCTTCTCTTAATTGCTTTGTTTGGTTTTCGTAATTTAGACTAGATAGAACTTTAAGAGCTTGTCCCTTCCACCCTTCTTGATTGAGATAATAATTATAAATATCCCACCAGAAATCATAGATTGGATAATTTCTTTTCTTAAGCTGCAATTGAGAAGTTAGATAGGCTAGTGTTGTATTTACATGGGCAGCATACTCCAGCTGTTCTTTTTCCGGCAGCTCAGCAGGGTCAGATAAATAGGCGTGCTGAATACAATTAGGCAATAAATCTCCTATTCTATTGATATAGGACGATGGCATTAATGCTTTTCCTTCCTCATTAGCTAATGGATAGCTAATAAATAGCCACTCAGATGGGGTCATAAATGCTTTATAAGCGAGAAATTCTTCATCGAGAAGTCGAGTTCTGCTTGATGGAGCAATTTTTAATCCCTTCACTAAGAGCTGTTCGCGATCATCATCCGCTAGCAAGCTATCATCAGAAAATTTAGCGGGAAACACACCGTCATTCATTCCAATAACGAAGATAGCTTTAATATCTGATAGACGGGATAATTCGATATCGGCGGCTACAACCTGATCCAAAGAAGGCGGTACAAGAGTAAATCTTAAAGATTCCATACCCGCCTCAAGAATAGAAGCAAATTGCTTCAAGCTGATTTTCTCAGAGGAGTCTCCAAGCATTTCGACATATTGATCCAGCAAATCCATAATTGCAGTCCATGCCTGTGCATGCTCTCGGGATTTTACGAGGTTCCCATTCTCATCCTCTTTTAGCTTCCATTGCTCTAATTTAGCTGGAATATCTAATTCTTCTAGATATAAATAGAGTGCCTCACAATATTGCCGACCCGTGCTTGCTTTCTTTAAGCGTCTTGAGAGTCTTAAAATTGGGCCAGTAATCATTTCCCTTAAGTCATTTAACTCCTGCTCCATTTCCTTTTCTGCATCTGTTTGAGCAGAGGATGCAAACTCCAATCCACTTATTCTCCTATATATCCATCTTTTATTATTCGTCCATCTGTCCCCTTGGATACCATATGCTAGACAGTAGTTTTCAAGTCTGTCCATTTTTTCTCGTAAATGATCGGCATTCAATTTTGCCGGGAATAATAATTCAGTTTTTACTGCTCGGAATACAGGCTCATAGCGCCAGTTTCCGTTAATCACTTCAAGGGTTGAACGGATCAATTCAACAAGCGGATGATTTAACATCGTTCTTTTTTGATCAATATAATACGGAATTTGATAATCTTGAAAAACTGTGCCAATCAAATCGAAATAATCTTGTCCATTTCTTGAGAGGATAGCGATATCTCGATAGCGCAGGCCTTCCGTCCGCACGAGCTGATTAATTTTTCTAGCTATTCCTTCAATCTCCGCCCTGCGATTGGCGGCTTGACCAATATGGACAACAGTCTCTCCTTCATAGCCTTTTGTGGGACGTGAGTCAAACCATTCTTCAAGATGCGTTAAAGATGGCTCTTCCCATTTTTTTTGTTTTTTTAATATTATCTCTTCAATTGGCAAGCCATTTTGTGCAGCTATTTCATAAATAGTCTGGCATGTTTCACCCGACATTCTAAATAAGTGGAGATCATCAGGCGGATGATGCTTGAAAGGCTGATCAAGAGTGAATGTGATTGTCACCCTTTTACAATGCTTCATTAGCTGCTCGACAATCATATATTCCTGCGGTGTAAAGCTATAAAAGCCATCTATATAAATTTCAGCTTGTTTTAAATAACTTGATTCAGCAGCTTTTTCCGTTAGTAGACGGAAATAGTCTTCTGAATCTACATATTTACCTTGAAGCGAATCATCAAAATTTCGGTAAATCAATTCAAGGTCGTGAAGTTTATCTTGGAGGGCGTTATTTGTTTTTTCTCCTTTTGACAATTGGTCTTGCTTCTCTGTGAGCTCTTCTGGCTGAATACAATATCTTTTAAACTCTGTCAGCATTTGCTCCAATTGCTGGATAAATCCATTTTTATCAGCGGCACGATGAAACAGCTTAAGCTCGTCCTTTTTTTCATCCATAATTTTTCGAATAAGCATGCTGATCCCGACACTGCTTAAATGGTAGCGATTCATCCCGCCCGTTTCCTGTAAAACTCTCCAAGCAAGGCGAGTGAAGGAATAAACTTGACTGCGAATCATTCCGCCAAGTTCAGGTGTATTGATCAATTTATATTCCGACAGAAATGTCATTTGCTCTGGAACTAAGTAAATGATCGGATCTCCACCGGGATTTTTCCGAAGCTCATCGCGAATTTCATTTAGACAAAACTCTGTTTTACCGCTCCCAGAACGGCCAATTAATACACGAATGGACATATGCACCCTCTCTTTCCGTTCTTTATTCTAGTTAATATTTTATCATAGATAAGAGCATTTGTTTGCATTTACCTTTGTTAAAATAATGGGAAAATGAAAAGCGGAGAGCGCCGATGGCGCTCGGAGCTAGACATAGAAAAGGACTCGAAAAAATCGAGTCCTAATCATAAATATATTATGTTTTAAAGAAGACTAGAAAGAAACATCCATCTCATCAAGAGGCCAGTACCTTAAGTTGACCTTTCCGACCACTTGATCGATAGGAACGAAGCCATAGTGGCGGCTGTCCCAGCTTTTCGCTCGGTTATCACCGAGTACAAAAAGCTTCCCTTCAGGAACGATTTCCATTCCAGTAACCTCTTTCAAGGTAAATTCTCCTGTCAGCATGCTGCCTATTGCTTCTTTCCGATATTTGTCTAAGTATGGCTCATCTACTTTTTCACCATTGACGTAAAGCTCGTCATTGCGATATTCAATCTTATCTCCGGGCAAGCCAATGATCCTCTTTACGAAATCTTCTTCCTTACTATGATGGAAGACGATCACATCGAAACGGTGTAATTCTCCGATATGTGTTCCAATCTTGTTGACAATTAATTTATTGCCGTTTTCAAGAGTCGGCTCCATCGATTCGCCTTCGACAATATAATTTGAAAAGAAAAATGTTCGGATAAAGGCAAAGATAATTATGCCAATGGCAAAAGCCTTCATCCACTCGATTCCTTCTTTTTTGATTTCTTCCTTCAACCTTTTCTCTCCTTCCTCTTACTCTTGAATATTCCTTTCTTTAGCCGTCCTCAAGTTCATTTTTATTTCTATTCTTTTCCCAACATACCAAAGGATAAAAATAATTATTGCTACAATCGCAGTTCGAATCGGCTGCGTGATAAGTGATTGAATATCGTATCCGATAAAGCTCATTGTAAAGATCATGACGAGCTTCCCAGTAAAAACAGCAAGCATGTATTGATATATACTTATTTTTGAAAGACCTGCAACGATATTAACTATGGCTGAAGGTGTAAATGGAAAACATAAAAGAATGAACAGCGGACCGAAACCATGTCTTTCCACCCATGTCATTAGTTTTTGTACTTGTGAATGTTTTTTAAGAACGCGCAGAATCCTTCGTTGACCATACTTTCGCACGATTAAAAAAACTAGTAGAGCTCCCACTGTTGCACCGATCCATGAAAATAGAAAGCCAAGCCATAATCCAAAGGCATTTGCATTGGCCATCACAAATAAAAAGAGGGGCAAAAATGGCAAAAAAGCTTCAATCATCGGAAGCAAAATTCCTGGTAACGGGCCGAACGAACGATATTTTTCTATTAAATCCATTATGTGTTCCATTGTAAACCAATCTTTAAACCATTCGAAATCCATTATAAACTCCTTGAAGCGAAAAGTGGAAGCGCCTTCTGAATAATCAAAGGACATTGTTCCTGCGATGATTATTCGCAGAAACTTTCCTTGTCCTGTCGCATTGTCAACACTAGTACGTCCAGTAGGCGCTGGATCTAGACAATTCTTAAGCTGAGAAGTACTTGTCTTATTTATACCTCTTTCTTTTTCATTGTACACCTATTTTTAGGTAAAAGAATATTATTTTTCTAAAAATTCTTGAATGGCTTGTTTGTTTTTTTCAAGGTTTATCGCTAGCACGGCGCCGGCACCATTTATTCGTTGATTCTCATAGGAGCCATCTATTGGTACACGTAAAGTGTCAATATCACTCATGCTTTTAGAAATAAAGTCTTTACCAATATAAAGGATGTCCGCTGTATCCATATTTGTATTAACGAATGGCGTCATCACACCGACTAATTTAGGCAGCTTGGCGAGCGTTTGAAAGCTCTTAAACTGGGATGCCACTTCTTTTAGTGTCTTTTGCTGGCGCTCAACCCTGCCGAAATCGCCAATAGCATCATGGCGAAAGCGTACATAACCGAGAAGATGCTGTCCATCTAGTCTTTGTAATCCAGGTTGTAATGAAACTCCGATATTGGTAGACATTGCTTTTTCTACATCTATTTCTACGCCTTGTGGAAATGCTTCATCAATTAAATGAACAAAACCATTAAAATCAACGATTGCATAATATTTAAGGTCAATATCAAAATTCTCCTTAATCGTTTGTCTTAATAATTCCGGACCGCCAAAAGCTAATGCGGCATTGATCTTATTCTTTCCATGCCCTGGGATATTAACATACGAATCCCTCATAATTGAAATCACTTTATACGATCCTTTATCAGGACGATATTGAGCAATCATAATTGTGTCTGCTCTTGATCTTTCATTCCCACGGGCATCACTGCCTAGAAGAAGAATATTCGTACCGCCATACTGATCCTTGTCGCCATGAAATTCAAACTTCTCTGCTTTTATTGTCGCCTTCTCTTTCGATAGTGCAACCCCTTGCTTATATTGAAAATAAGAATAACCTATTAATCCACCCAAAATAAGAATGAGAATAAGGAAAAATGTTTTCCATTTCCCCTTTCGTTGTTTTTTTTGCTGATATCTTTCTGATCTCATATGTCTAATCCTTTCTTATCAAATTCGCCTAGGCGTATTTGCGCCCAAATTTTTATCGAGCTCGCTCGATAAATTCCTTTAAAAAATTTGAGGCATCCGCCGGAGGCGTAACTTTATTCAGCATGGGTTTGAACCCAACTGAATTGGATACCTATTTGCATACAACTAACCACCTATTCGGTGGAAGACTTTTGCTGAAAAAAGTTAATAGCATTCGACCTTCAAACATATAAGACTGATTATATCGTAAAAAAGTTTCTTTTTTTCGCTGGTAAATGTTGCATTTCTTTTAAAAACGAAAAGCCGTAAACCTGTTAAAGGCTTACGGCTTTTCGTTTAGTTTATATTAAATACTCTTTAAACCACTCGATAATATAATTGAGACGTTTCATTCTTAAATTAGGTTTTCCGCTCCGTGATAATTCGTGGTTAGCTTCCGGGAAACGAATAAACTTCGTTGCCTTCCCGCGATGCTTCAGGGCAATAAATAATTGTTCCGCTTGTTCAATTGGGCAGCGGTAGTCCTTCTCACTGTGAAGGATTAAAAGCGGTGTTTCCATTTGATCAACATAGGCTAGCGGCGAATGTTTCCATAATGTTGTAATATCATTTAAGTCACTCTGGATTTGCCAATCGGTGAAATAATAACCGATATCACTCACTCCGTAAAAACTAATCCAGTTCGAAATGGAGCGCTGAGTTACAGCTGCTTTGAAACGATTCGTATGTCCAATAATCCAGTTGGTCATGAAGCCTCCGTAGCTTCCGCCCGTTACCCCTAAGCGATCTTTTTCGATAAAGTCATAATTAGCTAGTGCATAATCTACAGCATCCATAATATCTTCATAATCTTTTCCGCCATAATCGCCTCTTACGGCGTCCACGAAAGCTTGTCCATAGCCATGGCTCCCGCGAGGATTTATGTAAAGAATGGCATATCCTTCAGCGGCTAAGCATTGGAATTCATGAAAATACGTATTGGCATACATGGCGTGTGGACCGCCATGAATTTCAAGAATGAGCGGGTATTTTTCTCCTTCTTTGAAGTTCACAGGCTTCATGATCCAGCCATGCAAATCCCAATCATCTGAAGATTGAAATTGAATGGTCTCTGGTTCGGCAAGTGTAACTTCATTTAAAACTTCCTCATTCACATTCGTCAGCTGCTCCAATTCACCCGTTGTTACACTTAATAAGTATAATTCACCCGGGTTCGTCGGCTTGCTGATGGCAACAACCGCACGATCTATTTTTCCGCCAGTTGAAAGTCCATATATGTGCTGGCGATCTAAGTGAGCCGGATAAAGTTCGCCATCTAGTGAGCCATAATAAACAACCGTATTGCCATGATCTGTCGCTAAGAAATAGAAGCGATGATTGTCCTCTCCCCATAAGATCCCTGGCGATACTGCTCCTTGCTGAAAATCACCAATCGCATAATCGCCTACTAATAAATCTGAATCGGCAGTTAGACATGTAAGATTTTTCACTTCAACATTGTAAAGCCAAATCTTTGAAAGAGTGGCATTTTTGAATTCTTGTTCATGGCCGAACATCCCAAGATTTTTTCCGTCTGGGGACCATGTAACATGGCCAAAGGAGCCAATACCATTTGTAATATTTTCATAATCCTTTGTTTCAGTATCAATTAAAAAAACATCACTAATGAAAGATATATCCTTATCCTCACTTAAATCTGCAGTTACAGCAATTTTATTTCCATTTGGTGACCAGCTTTGCAGCTGAAAATCATGCTTACCTGAGGTTAGCAGTTCCACTTCACCACTTTCAACTTGAACGATCCCGATTTGATTATATTTTCCGTCCCAAAACCCTGAAGCATCTGATTTGTATTTCATTTTTTCAACTTCAAGCGGAACAAGAAGTTTATCTTCTTTTTTCTCTTGCTTTTCAGTTTGGGTTAATGTTTCATCATGTTTAAGGGCCACATTAAAAGCGATCTTGCGGCCGTCTGGCGACCAAACGGGATTCGTTGCACCATTTGGGCATTTTGTTAGTTGGCGGGCCTCGCCACCATTTGTATCCATTACATAGATTTGCCCTTTTCCCTCTCTATCGGATACAAACGCTAATTTTGTTCCATCTGATGACCAGCGTGGGGAATAATTTCTGTTTTCGCCAAAGGTCCACTGAACAGGCTGATTTTTTTCTTGTACATTTATGTAAAATAAATTAGAGCAATATTTATTTTCCTTCTCGAGCATTTTCGTTTCAACGAAAATACAATCCTTCCCATTCGCTGCGAGATGGGGATCGGACACAGATTTCAGCTTAAACAGATCTTCTGGTTTAATAGTTCTTTTTTCTTTCACGATAAATTCCTCCTCTAAAAGCACAAGCGCCTTGGTCACCCTCAGGTTTAGCACAAGATGATCCTCCCAGAAAGGTTGCCTTTTACCTTTCGGGGGCGCTGAAGCTAGACATCTTTTGGCTCCTAACTTATTTCGACACTTGAAATAAAATTCCTTTATTTTTATAGTTTAGATTTATAAATGTCACTCGAAAGATTAACGATATGGACACAATAAGTGTATTCTCATGATTCGACATTATCGGCTCTTGCATTAAATCTAAATTAGCTATAATATAGAAATAGAACAGGTGTTCTAGAAATAGATATTCGACTAAATTAAATTTAAAAAGAATGGTGATATTATGACAAGAATTCCTGAGGAGGACCGCAATATTATCGAGCAGGCTATATATCTTCCAATGGTTTTAACTGTTTTAAATCGAGATCTTACCGTCTTTAACAACAGCCCTTTTAAGCTGAAACAGCCTTATTTAAATTTGATTGAAGAGACAATGAAGGTTATTCAAAAGGAATTAAAAGAAGTGAAACAATATATGTATCAAAATAAGTTGAAGGTTGAACAGTTAAAGCGGGATGAAGCTTTTACGATGTTCATGTTTCTCTATAAAGGCTATGAAGAGCATCACAATTATTTCAATCCCCGCATTCGCAATAAAGTTCAAGAGTTATTAGATTTTTATTTATATAGAAGGCATCTGCAGGATCGACATAAAGACAAGAAAGAGGGCTTATCATAACTGACAATCCCCCTCGGGCTTAATATGCTATTCATCTTCCTCTTGTTCGATATGTGCCTGGACGCTCAGAAGCATTGAGATTTTTCTTTCCGCTTATGAGATACCAGTCGCCGAGTCCAGTATTCTCAATTCTTCTGCTTAGCGTCGTTTTTAATAAGGCTGTTCGTAATACTTGGTTATGGAATGAGTTATAAGAAACCGGGATAGATAAAAGCTTCTTATTCTTAAATATTACTTGGGTATGGGTATCAGAACGCCGATGTAAATGAATATGTTCTTGAGATATCCAAATGCATTTTGAGTTACTCGGAGATGTCGTTGGAAAAAAATAAATGGAGTTTGCGGAGTCTACAGTTATTGGTGCTTTGTGGGTAATTCCAATTAAGTGCTTCGTTGCTTCTTTTCTGCCCTCATAACTGCTTCCATATAAAAAACAGCTTTTCTTAATGATATCAAAAGGCTTAAATGGAGAAATAAACTCTTCCTCAAGCTCCCAAATTTTCGAATAAATCTTCGATCCATATGTAAATGGCAAAATAATCATCGTATTAGGGTTAATTTCATATTCTTCAATTATAGGCGGCATTTTATTAGTCATTTTTTCATCTCCTAAACTATTCTACCTCTACTATACCAAATATTATTAGAAAAATTCACTTTCTTCAAAAAGTTCCTAATTTGTACACAATTTTTACCGGAGATTAGCGGGCTTTAAGACTCCTATCTAAAATTTTATACCAACAAAATTTCCTAAAAATTTTAAAAATTGAGTTGAATAAAGAGGAGGAGCTCCATATAATAGTAAAAAGCGTTGAGGTGATTTTCATGAATGAAAAATCATACACAGAGCTAATGAAAAAAAACGCCATGAAAAGGAAAAAGCTAAAAGAGTCCTATGTTTTGGATCTTTACATCGACATGCTTCTCTCTGAAGTGCTGCTGACATCGGAAAAAAAGAAGCTAATGGACGAAATCGACCACTCCCTTGAAGAAGGAAATAAACCGGCATTTATTCATTTATCTAAACAATATATTGAATTAACGAAGCGTTTCGGAACATAATTTTTTCACGATCTCCTAGCGTGGCTAGGAGATTTATTTTTTTGCAAATAGAAAAGCGGAAGCGCCTTGATCACCGCCGACAAGCACAAGGCAATCGGCTCAGAAAGGTGTATTTTACCTTTCTGAGCCGATTGCCTTGTGACCTCGAGGTCGATAAAAACACGACGTCCTCCCAAAAGCTATACTTTTGGTCGTGCGATGTGTCGCTGTCTAAGTCTTCTTTGTCCTGTCGTATTGTCGACACTAGTAAACCCTGTACGTCGGGGGTAGGCGCTGGAGCTAGACAAAAAAACACGAGTAGAAGGTAGCGCTACTCGTGTTTTTTTAAATGATTTTTAAGTCCATATTCCTCCAGAGAAGAGATACGCTCAAGCATGGTTGGGTGGCCATATCGGAAAATTTTCACTAATAACGGAGGATTAACTTGGCTTTTCCCAGCACGAGTAAGCTCCTGAAATGTTTTAATTGCAGCATCCGTATCTTTTGTCAGTTTAATCGCATAATGATCTGCGCGCGCCTCTTCGTAGCGGGAAACAAAATTCGAAAGCGGGCTTGAAATAAACATGAGCATCGAAATAATCATTAATAATAGCGGCAAAGAGCGGATATCATTGACTGCAGGAACTTTTAGCTCTTTCCCCCATCGGCTAATAATGATCTCCATCATCCTGCCTGTTATATATAGACCGACCAAGGATAAAAGCAAATATCCAGCTATTCCAAAATAAATATGCTTTTCAACATAATGCCCCATCTCATGTGCCATGATAAATAAAATTTCCTGCTCATCTAGCCTGTTCAAAGTAGTATCCCACAGAACGATTCTCGAATTTGAACCGATTCCGTTTACATAAGCATTGAGGGCATTCGTTTTTTCAGACATATTAACTTCATAAACATGCTCAGCAGGAATATGAGCTTTATCAGCTAATGCTAATATTTTTGCTTCGAGCTCTTTATTTTTCAATGGATAAAAATCATTATAAAGCGGATCGATGACAACTGGCTGTAAAAACATCATAAATAAAGTGAATGGGATGGAAAGCAACCAGGCATAAAGCCACCATCTTTTCCGGCTTTTATTAATGATCCAATAAAGAACAGTGACAATAATTAATAGCGTGCCATAATTAACCCAGAAATCAATCAATTCATCCTTCATCCAGCCACCAAACGTTTGCGTTGAAATATTATAGCTCTTCGATAAAGAATAACTTATATAACTTAGTGGCAATGTCGCAATAAAAGCAAAGAAAGAAAGCCAAATTAAATAAATTGCTCTTTGAACAAACTTATATTTCGCTGACTGCTCGGCCCATTTTTTAAATGCATTAGACAAACCGAGCAATAGAATAAAAAGATAGAACAGCCATTCAAATGGTGTCGACAAGAAAAATAATAAATTTCTTACTTTCGAGTACTCCTCACTAAGCATGAGTTCCCTTCCATTCAAAAATGTAGCAGGGTCTGCCCGCGTTCCTTCGTATTCAAAGCTTAAGCTTGTGTCTGCGAAATAAAATAAATACCAATAAAATAATAGTCCATAAAGACAATAAAGTATGACACCGTAAAAGCCTATTTTTCTTGCCATCTTACTCCCCCCTTTTCGTACAACCCTTCAATGTAAGTTTAGTATGAAAATCAATATTTAGAACAATTTCTTCATACAAGCATTCCTCAATTCTTTGATTAGGATGTACAAAATTCACAAGAAAAAACCGGTTCCGCGCTGAACCGGTCCAATAATGATTACATCATGAAAGAATAGATTGATAAAACAGCAATGGAGCTTAAGACGACAATAATAACATTAACCCCTAAGTACGCTACAAAAAAGGCGGCAGCTGCGCCAAGTATTCCAAACCATAGATCATCATTGATAAAGAAAACCCCTGGAAAAACGAGTGCTCCTAAAGTAGCAGACGGAACATTTCTTAAAACATTTTGCAAAAATGCCGGCAAGTTCTTCCCTTTTAGGAGAACAAAAGGAAGCATTCTTGGAATATATGTAACGACTCCCATCCCAATAATCATCCAAACGATGTGACTACTCATCGTCTTTCCTCCTCTGCTTATTCTTCATCCCTTCAATAAGCTCAACGATAACGGATGATAATAGTGTAGCTGCAACAATTGCCCAGCCAGTTGAAAGAGTTTCCGTTAAGGTGAATATCGTATTAAAGCAGGCAGCTAGAGCAGCCAAAAATACAACCTTCACGCTTTTCTTCATGGATGGCACTAATAATCCAATAAACATGGCATAAAGGGCAATGGTCATGCTTTCCTGTAGTGTTTGCGGCAGACTCGCTCCTAATAAATAGCCAAAACCAGTGGCGATCCCCCAGCTAAAATAGCCGATTAAATTGAGACCGTACATATAGCCCGTAGTGACCTTGCCTTCGTTCATGGCTGCTACAGAAAAGGATTCATCCGTAATCCCAAATGAGTAAACTGCTTTATGAACAAGATCGTCATCTTCACATCTTTCATTTAAAGCAGATGACATAAGGAAATGTCTAATATTCACAATAAATGTTGTTAAAATAATTTCAAAGATCCCTGTCCCAAGGGAGAGTAAGCTTAGCGAAATATACTGGGAAGCACCTGCAAATACAACAAAGCTCATTAATACTGTCTCACTAAATGACAAACCTGTCGTTTTAGCGAGCAGCCCAAAAGTTAACGCTACTGGTATATATCCAATGGATATGCTTATCCCTGATTGTAATCCCTTCCTGAATTCTGACTGGGATTTGTTCATAGCCAGTTCAGCCATGACTGCACCACCTTTTAAAGACAAAATTTTCGATATATTGCTATATTATTAGGTTATTATTATATATTTGTACAAGATAATACACAATAGTCTTCGCCTGTTTAATAAATAGATCCAATTTCCGGATGTCGCCGACATAATTTCAAAAGGCATATCACATGGATATGCCTGCTTTCTCGAAAGTTAATTTAAATGAGTACTGCCCGATCACTGCTCATTTTCTCTCCACGAATTCGCTGGAATTCTTCTAATAACTTTTCGACGGTTAAGTTTTTCTTCTCCTCTTCAGTCGTTTCGAAAATTATTTGCCCTTTATCCATCATAATCAGCCTATTCCCAAGATCAAGCGCCTGCTGCATATTATGAGTGACCATTAATGTTGTCAACTTATACGTTTCTACAATTTGCTTTGTCAGCTGCGTAATCAGCTCCGCACGTGATGGATCGAGTGCGGCCGTATGCTCATCAAGAAGAAGGATTTTCGGTTCAGTGAAGGTTGCCATTAATAAAGATAAGGCCTGTCTTTCCCCTCCCGATAATAAACCAACCTTTGCCTCCAAACGATTTTCTAATCCGAGATGAAGTGTTTCTAGCTTCTCTTTAAAAAATTCCCGTCTTGCTTTCGTCACTCCTCTTTTTAACCCGCGAGAGGATATTCTTGAATAAGCAATCGCTAAATTCTCTTCAATCGTCATAGCCGGTGCGGTCCCAGCCATCGGGTCCTGAAAGACGCGGCCAATAAGCCTTGACCTTTTAAACTCTTTCACGGCTGTCACGTCTTTTCCGTCAATAACGACCTTGCCAATATCAGGAATCAGCTTTCCGGATATTAGGTTCATAAGTGTTGATTTCCCTGCCCCATTGCTGCCGATGACAGTCATGAAATCACCGGGCTTTAAGTGTAGGTTCATATGCTGCAAGGCTATTTTTTCATCAGGTGTCCCTTCATTAAAAACTTTATGAATTTGATCTAATTGCAGCAATATGCTCACCACTCTCATTTGCTTTTTGTACAACTTGAGCCATTCTCCGTTTTTTACGCTGTTTTTCACGCTGCTTATCAAGCATCTTCGGCAGAATCAGCGCACAAACAACGATAAAGGCGGTAATCAGCTTCATATCACCCGTCTCAAGAAAATCGACTCTTAATGCCAGTGTGACGATAATTCTGTATAATATAGCTCCGCCAATTACAGCAAATGTAGCCCGGACAATCGTCTTTGCTCCGAAGATCGCTTCCCCAATAATAACGGATGCAAGACCAATAATAATCATTCCAATTCCCATCCCGACATCACTGAAGCCGTTGTATTGCGCAACAAGTGCACCGGATAATGCGACAAGAGCATTGGAAATGCCAAGACCAACAATTTTTAATAAATCAGTGTCCGCTGAGAAGCTGCGGATCATCGTTTCATTATTTCCTGTTGCACGAATCGCTAAGCCAAAATCTGTCTTTAAGAAAAGATCAATCACTACTTTAACAATGATGGCTAATAGAAGCATAATGATGAGAATTCCCCACGTATTTGGAACGAAGCCGGTTGCTGAAAATAATGCTTGAATGCCATTATCCAGCCCTAACCCTTTCCAAAATGCCGTCAATTTTGTGACTACTGTTTCTTCCGATAATAGCGGAACATTTGATTTCCCCATTATTCTTAAATTAATTGAATATAAGGCAATCATCATAAGGATCCCTGATAATAGAGGGTTAATTTTCCCCTTCGTATGAAGAAGGCCAGTCATGCACCCTGCCGCAAATCCGCAAAGGATTGCAATAAACGTAGCTACAAATGGATTTGTTCCCCCAACGATAAGGACTGCAGCCACGGCAGCACCAGTAACGAAGCTCCCATCCACTGTTAGATCAGGAAAATCTAATATTCTAAAAGATAAATAGACTCCTAATGCCATTAATGCATAAATTGCACCTGCTTCTATCGAGCCAAAGATGGCTGTTGGCATCTTCATCTTCCTCTCTGAATTGATATGCGCAAGCGCCTTCGGAACAATCAAAGGACAATTGTTCCTGCGATGTTTATCGCAGAAGCTTTCCTTTGTGCTCAC
Organism: Cytobacillus depressus; assembly: GCF_008923245.1. Lineage (GTDB taxonomy): Bacteria > Bacillota > Bacilli > Bacillales > Cytobacillaceae > Cytobacillus > Cytobacillus depressus. The sequence goes on along the minus strand of NZ_WBOS01000002.1, from coordinate 113,581 downwards.
CCCCGACAAGCACAAGACAAGCCTTTTAGAAAGGTGTTCTTTACCTTTCTAGAATAATTGGCTTGTGACCTCGATGTCGACAAAAACGCGACGTCCTGTCGCATTGTCGACACTAGTACGTCCTGTACGTCGGGGGTAGGCGCTGAGCTAGACATTTATTTATTTATTTATTTTTCACCATCGTAAAATTCACCGATTTTTTCCCACTCTTGCTTCACTTCAACGCCTTGTTCTTCAGCTGCTTTTTTATTGATTACTAGCTTTAAGCTGCTTGGCAGTTCAACTGGTAGCTCTGACGCTTTTTTATTTCCCTTCAAAATTTCCGCAGCCATTTTACCAGTTTGGTAGCCAAGATCAAAATAATTAAATCCGCTTGCCGCTACAGCCCCGCGTTTCATAGAGTCAAGCTCACCTACAAAAAGGGGAATTTTTTTGCTGTTTGCTACAGAAATAACCGATTCCAATGCGGAAACAACAGTATTATCAGTCGGTACATAAATCGCATCGACACGTCCAACTAAAGATTCAGCAGCTTGTTTTACTTCAGCAGATGTTGAAACAGTTGCTTCTACAACTTTCGCACCAAAACCTTCTGCAAGCTCTCGAACAGCTTTTGCCTGCACTTCAGAGTTTTGCTCGCCTGAGTTAAAGATGACACCGATGTTTTTTGCACCAACTTCTTCAATCATAAACTGAACCGTTTTTGCTGTTCCATCTGGATGATTATCCGTTGTCCCTGTAATATTATCTCCTGGCTGATCCAATGCTTTTACTAAACCTGCCCCAACCGGATCAGTAACAGAAGTGAAAAGAATTGGGATTTCCTTTGTCGCATTTAATGCACTGACAGCACTTGGTGTCGCATTAGCAAAAATTAAATCCACTTTATCCCCTACAAAATTATTAGCAATCGTTAACGTATTATTCATATCTGCTTGTGCATTTTGCATAAGGAATTCAGCGTTCTCTCCATCTTTGAAGCCTTCATCCTCCAATGCTTTCTTAAATCCTTCTGTCGCCGCATCCAAAGATGGATGCTCCGCAAACTGCGTAATTCCAATCTTATATGTTTTCTCTGCTTCTTTATTAGAACCTTTACTCTCTGTATTTGTCTGATCGCTCCCGCATCCGCTTAGTAATGCTATACTTGCTAAACTAGCCGCAGCGAGTAATTTAACCTTTTTTAACATTATTTATTTTCCTCCCTTATGTTTTAACACTTTGGTGCTTTTATGCTTTTTCGCTTTTATTCACTAAATTATAATTCTATTAATAGTAATAATTCAAGTACTTTTTACTATTTTCAAAAAATTAATAGAAAAGCGGAAGCGCCTTGGTCACCCCCGACAAGCACAAGACGATTGGCTCGGAAAGGTGTACTTTACCTTTCTGGGACAATTGACTTGTGACCTCGAGGGGGTAGGCGCTGGAGCTGGACAATAGAAAAGAACATAGCACAAAAGCCATGTTCTTATCTCCCTTTAAAATTTGGTTTTCTTTTTTCAGTAAAGGCTGCGAGGGCTTCGACGCGATCCTCTGTCGGAATAATGACTTCGTATGCTTTTCTTTCAATTTGCAAACCTGTCTGCAGATCACCATTCATTCCCTGTTTAACAGCAAATTTTGCTTGCTGGAGTGCTAGCGGTCCGTTTGCAAGCATTTGATCTGCTAGTTCAAAACAGACATTTAAGAGATTTTCTTTTTCTGATACCTTGTTTACTAGTCCATATTCTAGCGCTTCCTCAGAGCTTAACCGTTTTGCCGTTAAAATCAATTCCATTGCTTTTGCCTGGCCAATTAATCTTGGCAATCTTTGTGTTCCGCCGGCACCTGGGATTATGGCTAGGCTCGTTTCGGTCAATCCCATGGATGTTCCCGCTGCCGCTATTCGAAAATCACAAGATAACGCTAATTCCATGCCCCCTCCAAAAGCAAAACCATTTATCGCTGCAATCGTTGGCTGTGGAAGCTGGTCAATTAAGGAAAATACTTCGCCAATTTTATAAATATTACGGCGAACCTCCGTTTCAGTCAGCGTTTTTCGTTCTTTTAAATCAGCCCCAACACTGAAAGCCTTTTCTCCTGAACCGGTAAAAATAACAATTCGGACGTCTTGATTCGTGCGTATTCCCTCAACAACAGCTTGCAGCTCTGCTAACGTATCGTAATTAAAGGCATTTAATGCATCTGGACGATTGAGCGTAATAAGTGCAATATGCTCCTTTATCTCTACAACGATTGTACTCATTTGCCTCACCTCATTTTGATATTAACTAGCATTAAGACACTCTAAATAATTCGCTAGGAACTTTGAAAACCCTTTCAAATAAAAAAAGAAAAGAGCATTACTTCTCCGATAAGACTACTTAATATATTCATCACTGACCTTGATAACGGACATTTCATCAGAACTCTGACCAAATTCTGTCCGACCTTACCTTTTTCCATAAAAAAAGCGTTTCCCGTAAGAAACGCTCATGAGCTTAGTAGATTAAGTTTAAAAACTCGTCTTTCGTAATATTCCCGAAATAATATTTAATTTCAATATCTTCAAGTGACTTTTCAATAGCTGATTTTTCATAGCGCTGGCCAGTTAGTTTTCCTTCAAGCTCGGAAACGTCCCCTACCCCGAAGAAGTCACCGAAGATTTTGCAGTGCTTGATCATTCCGCTTTCAACCTCAAGCCGGACATCAATTTGTCCAATCGGAAAGCGGTGAGAGTGCTGTAAATTAAATTTAGGAGATTTGCCATAATTCCAATCCCAGTTTTGATATCTTTCCTTTGAAAGCTGGTGGATTTTCTCCCAATCCTCGGAAGTCAACTTATATTCTTGTATTTCCTTCCCGCCAAAAATATTTTTTAGCAATAATTCACGGAATTCTTCGATCGAGATTTTCTCTGTTAAAAACTCGCTAATATTTGCTACTCGGCTGCGAATGGATTTAATTCCTTTCGACTCGATCTTATCCTTTTTAACCTTTAATGCGGAAACGACACTATCAATTTCTGAATCCAATAGAAGTGTTCCATGGCTAAACATTTTTCCCTTTGTAGAGAATTGCGCATTCCCCGAAATTTTTCTGCCTTCAACAGTCAGATCATTTCGACCGCTTAAATCAGCATTGACCCCAAGTTTTTTTAGTGCATGTACAACAGGTTCTGTGAACTTACGAAAATTATGAAAGCTCTCCCCATCATCTTTCGTAATAAAGCTGAAGTTTAAATTTCCTAAATCATGATAAACCGCACCGCCGCCAGATAATCGGCGGACAACATGGATCCCTTTGTTTTCTACATATTCTGTATTAATTTCCTCAATTGTATTTTGGTTTTTTCCAATAATGATGGACGGCTCATTTATGTAAAATAGCAAATACGTTTGTTCTTTATCTAAATTTTTTAATGCATACTCTTCAATAGCAAGATTAATTCTTGGGTCTGTAATACCTTTATTATCTATAAATAACACGAAATTCACTCCTTATAATGTTACAGACCATTGATAGGAAGCTAGGGAGATCAGTCGGCTGTATTTAGTGGCTGCCTCTTCTTTCAGTTGTTCGATTTGGCCGAAATGAGGCAAATGGGTGAGAAGGAGCTGACGGACATTCGCTTTACTCGCTAAAGTTCCTGCATCCACGCTTGTCATATGTCCAGCATTCTTCCCATTCTGATTCCCATAAAAATTACATTCACATACTAATAAATCTGCCCCGCTGCTAAAGGATACAAGCTCTTCCTTATAGGATGTATCAGCTGTATAGACAATTGATTTCCCTTCGGCTTCAATTCTCATTGCATAGCATGGTACAGGATGGTCTGTCAGTAAAAATTGTACCGTAAAAGGCCCAATTGTTAAAGCTTGATCCGGCTCATAAGCTATCCCTTTTGTAATGTTTTTATATGATAGCTTTGCAAATTCTGCTTCATCTTGCGAATGGCCATAAATCGGAAGACAGTCCATTTCCTTTCCTAGGAATCCTTGTATGAGCCTCGCGTGCTGTAAAACACCTATATCAGCTGTATGATCAGGATGATAATGTGAAAGAATCACTCCGTTAAGATCTTCTGGCTGAAAAAAGCTTTGCATCTTCGAAAGAACACCACTACCACAATCGATTAGCAAATGGAATCCATTATGCTCCAACAAGTATCCCGAACTTGCCTCATTCGCCTTCGGGTAACCGCCCCAGTAGCCAATTACTGTGAATTTCACAAAAATCCCTCCTTTAACTAAAAGCGCAAGCGCCTTGTCCAGTCGCATTATCGACACTAGTACATCCTGTACATCATGGCTAGGCGCTGGAGCTAAATAATTCCTACCAATATTTTTAATATACCCGAAAAAGCCCATTTTTTCATTTTATTCATTTTGTATTGAAACAGTTGTTGACAGACACCATCTGTTATAATACAATGAAAACAAATAATCTAACTAATCAAAAAAATAGGAGGCTTCAAAAAATGATCCAAAACATTTTAGATTTTTTTAGAAATTTACCGGCAAAACAATGTGTTGAGTGTAAGAAGCCTATTGCTGAACAGCATGAATGTTATGGAAATAAATGTGATCATTGTTTAGGTGTAAAAGACATTTAAATGAATCTATCAAAATAGTAAAACCAGCCGTCTAAACGACGACTGGTTATTTTTTTGTTCCAATATTTTATTATCCTATTCTGTTACAGCAGAAAAGCGCTTTTTAAACATACTTGTGAAATAAACAATGGTTCCTGTCGTAAATACGAGAACAAAAATGCCTAATATCCCGGCATTATGCCACATAAACTTGAAATCACCACTTGAAATGATAGCCTTAAATCCTGAAACAGTGTATGTCATTGGCAGGAATGCATTAATTGGCTGTAAAGCTTTTGGTATCAATTCAAGCGGAAAGGTTCCTGCACTTGTTGTCAATTGTAAAATCATAATAATAATCGCTATAAAGCGTCCTGGATCTGCAAAAAGTGTAACAAAAAATTGAACTAAAGCAATAAACGTTAAACTTGTGATGATGGCAAACAAGATGAACAATGGCACACTTTGCACTTCTATTTTCAAACCGACAAGCAAAATAAAGACTGCTATTAACGCTTGAAATACACCAACTCCAGCTAAAGTAAAGAATTTACTTGCAAACCAGCTAACGCCATTGCGTGGAACATCTGCTGGTTCACGTAAAGGGAAAACAATCGATAATAAAAGGGCACCAACGAATAGTCCTAAAGATAAGAAGTATGGAGCAATTCCTGTCCCATAATTAGGAACTTTATTAAGCTTTTCATCCTTAACTTTCACAGGACCGCCCATCATTTCATATGTTTTGTCGGTTGTGTGGACAGAAGATGCTTTATCGGCTCCATCTTTTAGCTTACTAGCCAATTCAGAAGCTCCGTCAAGTAGGGTTATATTCCCTTCTGTAAGTTTCCCTGCGCCTTCTTTCAACAGATCTGTCCCTTCTTTAAGCGCACTTGATCCGTTCTCCAATTGACCTAAACCGCCAGCTAAAACATTGGCACCATTCGCAAGCTCAACAGCTCCTGCTCTCGCTTCAGCAAACTTTTGGCCGAATGTTTCCATTCCTGCTTGAAACTCAATTTCACCTTTTGTTATCTCATTTGCCCCTGCTTCAAGCTTTACGCTTCCTTTTGCCAGCTCGTTTATTCCTTGCTGAAGCTGTTTTTGACCGCTATTTAAATTTCCAATATTAGCTGCTAGCTCTGAGCCGCCTGCAGAAATTTTTCCAGCTGCTCCAGCAAGCTGAGTAGTACCCGTTTTCAGCTGATTTAAAGCCCCTTCTAACTCCAGTCTTTGCGGAGAATTTTCTGGAAGCTGGCTAATGACTCCTTGAAGCTTTTGCTGGAGAATGTCTACTCCATCACTTACTTGTTCAGCTTGTGACTGCCATTGTTGCAAAGAGGCAGATAGTGTTTTTGCACCTGTTTCAATTTGCTCAGTCCCAGAAACAATAGCAGGAAACTTTTCATTCACTGCTTGTAATCCTTCCCTCGTTTGACTTATACCAGTAGCTAATTGTTCATGTCCGCCTTGTAAATGCTTAGCCGCAGTTTCTAATTGCTGATGTCCCTCTTGCAACTGTTCTAAACCGCCAGCAAGAGTTTGTGAACCCTCAGCAAGCTGTTTAGAGCCCGCATTGGCTTTCCCTACTCCTTGGCTGAATTCAATTGATTTTTCCGCTAACAATGAAAACTTATCATGCAATGTTGCAGAACCTTTCTTAAGCTCTGCTGCACCATCTCTGATTTTTGCCGCTCCATCACTTGCGTGCTCCATTCCATCAGCTAGCTCATTTATTTTGTCAAACATTGTTTCAGAATACGTTTCGATGACTTTTTCAGAAACCGAAGCTTTAATTTTTTCCATTGCTTTACTACCTATTTGAGCAGAAAGAAAATTTAAGCCTTCATTTGGTACAAATATCAGCTTTAGCTTTTGCGGATTCTCATCGAGAAGGGTTGTTGAGTTAGTAGAGAAGTCTTCTGGTATTTCTATTAACATATAATACTTCTGATTCTTTAAATCTTGATAAGCCTGTGCCTTATCAAGAATTTTGTAGTTAAAATCATGACTATCGGTTAATTTAGCAACAAGCTCATCACCAAGACGAATGTCTTTTCCCTCAAAGACTGCTCCTTTGTCATTATTTACAACCGCAACAGGCAAATCATTGAGATGGCCATATGGATCCCAAAACGCCCAAAGAAACGTTCCGCTATATAAGACAGGAATAAGCATAACCGCGATAATAGGAATAAGTAGCTTTTTATTACGTAAAATGCCGATTAATTCCTTTTTAATTAGATTATTTTTCAAAACTATCACTCCCCAAAAAAATATTGACCATTTCGTTCATTTAGTCATAATTCACCAAAAAATAAGGACTATCCTTTTGATAATCCTGTAAAAATGTATTGTTCAAATATCCTGGCTATTTCTTCTTTCTCTAATGGCTTATGTCGTTTCTCCCAATCAAAAACTAATGAAAAATACAGCTTAAGCATAATAAAGGCAGTCAACTCAGGATCACATGGCTGGATATTCCCTTTTTCAACTGCAAGAGAAATTTTGTCCTTTAAGTAATGGATGATCGCCTCTTCTAATCTCTCCATTACTTCCATGACAGCTGGAGTCCCCATCTCCCTTGCCTCTTGAATCAATTTAATCGTCAGCTGATGCTTCCTGCGAAATTCCAAAATTTTATAAAGAACACGGTGGACATTTTCATGAAAAGAAAGAGATGGATCGATTACTTCGTCAGCCGTCAGCTTCATTTCATTAATAAGGGAATGAATAATCTCATCGAATAATTCTTCTTTATTCTTAAAGAATGTATAGATCGTCCCCTTTCCTACATTGGCAATTTTCGCTACTTGATCCATCGTTGTCGCCTTATAGCCAAATAAAGAAAAAGAATGAGTCGCGGCTTCAATAATCTGCTGCTTTCGGTCTATCACCATTTCTTCACCTCACATTATGACCAAACGAACAATTCGGTCATTTAGTACGAATATAAAATATCATATAGACAATTAAAAATCAATAAAAAAAGCCGGCAAAGCCCAGCTTTTTATTCTTTATGCTTATTGTTTCAATTCTAAAAAGGATAAAACTTTATCAATGGCCGCTTCTCCTTGATCTATACAATCAGGCATGCCTAAACCTTCAAAGGAGCTGCCGGCAATAAATACGCCGGGAAGCTCATCTTTCAGATGTGCTTTCACTTTTTCAATCCGTTCTTTATGGCCGACAGTATATTGCGGCATTGAATCCTTCCATCTTGAAATAACTGCAAAATCAGGCTCCATCGTAATATTCATCGTTTTGTTCAGGTCCTCTAGGACTACTTTAACTAATTCATCATCTGATAAATCAACGACCGCTTCATCACCCGCCCTGCCGACATAGCAGCGTAGTAGAGCTTTTTCAGATGGAGTGGAATGTGGCCATTTTTTATGTGTCCATGTACAAGCCGTAATTGTGTAATCACTGTTTCTTGAGACAACAAAACCTGTTCCTTCAATCTTTTCAACCGCTTCTATTGGAAAAGAAAGGGCAATCGTCGCCACAGAAGTCGATGGCATTTCCTTAAACAAGTTAAAAAACTGATATTGAGAGAAGATCGATTGCGTTACATGATGTGGGACAGTCATGATGATACTGTCGGCAGCGATCGCTTCCCGACCATGTAGCTCAATGACATATTTCCCTTCCGCTTTTTGTATATTTTCCACTCTGCAGCCTTTTATGACAGAATCCCTTTCTAATTTCGATTCAATGGCATCGACAAAAGATTGCAGCCCTGATTTTATCGTTAAAAAGATGCCTTTATCTTTTTTCTTTTCTTTCCTGCTTTTTGACTCCGGCGGGGTTAATTTCTTCATCCCCAATATTAAACTTTTATATTTTTGTTCAACCTGATAAAACTGCGGGAAGGTTGACATAAGACTGAGTCGATCAATATCACCTGCATAAATACCTGAAAGCAAAGGTTCAATTAAATTTTCAACTACTTCGTCCCCTAATCTTCTGCGAAAAAACCTTCCTAAAGACTGGTCTTCCGCAGGATTCGAACGCGGCAATATAAAGTCTGAAGCTGCCCTAACCTTCCCTGTTAAAGAGAATAATCCTGTCGTCACAAAAGGAGCCATTTGCGTCGGAATTCCCATTACCGATCCCCCAGGCATCGGATGGAGGCGCCCATTAACTAATACATATGATTTACCAGCCGTATTGCTAATAAGCTGATCCTCCATGCCTACTTCCTTTGCAAGTCGCGATGCACTTTGCTTGCGGGCAAGGAATGAATCCGGTCCGCGCTCAATGACAAAGCCACCGCGCACAACTGTTTGCATTTTTCCTCCAAGCCGGTGGGTAGCTTCAATTATTTTGACATCTAAAGGAAGTCCTTTTTCACGTACCTCCTTTTGCAAATAATAAGCAGCTGTTAAGCCTGTAATTCCACCGCCGATAATGACAACACTTTTCTTTTGTGCCGACAAGGTTCTCCCCTTCTTTACATTAGTTTCGCTTATTTTAATTTCTTTAAAATCACATCTGCCATTGCTTCAATAAATTCCGGCTGATCATTTGGCATAGCCGGGCGATAATAATTGGCACCAATTTCATCCGTAACCACTTTACATTCGTAATCATTGTCATATAAAACTTCAAGATGATCAGAAACGAAGCCTACAGGCGTATAAACAAATGCCTGATAACCTTCCTTTTCATAAAGCTCTCTCGTTAAATCTTGAACATCTGGCCCTAACCACGGCTCTGGCGTATTTCCGGCACTTTGCCATCCAACTGCATAGTTTTCCACTCCAGCTTGTGCTGCAATAAGATCAGCAGTCTCCTGAAGCTGCTTTGGATAAGGATCGCCCATTTGCAGAATTTTTTCCGGCAGACTATGAGCTGAGACAATTAAGACAGCCTTTGCTTTTTCCTCTGATGACATGCCTTCAAAAATTTGCTTCACACGGTCCGCCCAATATTGGATGAATTTTGGCTCATCATACCAGCTTTCGACGGAATGAATGATTGGTCCGCCCAGCTTCTCCGCTTCTTCCTTCGCTCTGCCATTGTATGACTTCACGCTAAACGTAGAAAAATGAGGGGCAAGGACAATGCTGACAGCTTCTTGAATGCCGTCTTCATTCATTTGTTTCACAGCGTCTTCAACAAATGGCTCAATATGCTTTAATCCAAGATACATTTGAAATTCATATTCATCCTGAACTTTATTTAAATGCGCTTCAAGAGCTTTCCCTTGATCCACCGTAATTTTTGCAAGCGGGGAAATGCCCCCAATCGCTTCATATCTCCCTCGCAGTTCATCAAGCATCTCCTGGGAGGGCTTCCTTCCTCTACGGATATGCGTATAGTAACGCTCTAAATCCTCTTCCTTGTATGGAGTTCCGTACGCCATAACAAGTAAGCCCATTTTCTTCCTGGTCATTCAATCACCTCTTGAAAAATCTAATACATGTATGAGTAATGTACCTTTATTTACTTAATTTAGAAGCGGAGTATTCATGAACAAAAGCTGTTAATTTCTTTAATGTTTCTGGTTTTACTTCTGGGAATACGCCATGTCCAAGATTAAAGATAAATCCTGGTTGAGCCATACCTTGATCTAAAATCGCTTTCGCTCTTTCTTCAATTACTTCCCATGGAGCAAGCAAAATCGCTGGATCAAGATTTCCTTGAACCGCTTTTGTAATGCCTCTTTCTCTCGCTTCTTGGATTGAAAGTCTCCAGTCAAGACCTACAACGTCTAATGGAAGGTCATGCCATTCCATTGCAAGATGGCTCGCACCAACACCGAACATAATAAGCGGTACATTCTCTTCTCTTAAACTTGAGAATATTTTGTTCATCGTCGGTTTAATGAACTGGCGATAATCCGCCACATTTAAAGCACCAACCCAAGAGTCAAAAATTTGCACGGCTTTTGCCCCTGCTTTAATTTGGGATTTCACATATGTAATCGTCATTTCAGTAAGTTTGTCCATTAAGGCATTCCAAGCTTCTGGCTCGGCATACATGAAGGCTTTCGTTTTATTGTAATTTTTAGAAGGACCGCCTTCAATCATATAGCTGGCAAGAGTAAATGGCGCACCAGCAAATCCAATTAATGGCACATTTAATTGTTCTTGAGTAAGAATTTTAATCGTATCTAATACGTAAGGTACATCTTCTTCTGGATGGATTTCACCAAGTCGGTCAACATCTGCTTTCGAACGGATCGGATTTGCAATGACCGGACCTACTCCAGACTTGATTTCCACATCTACCCCAAGAGCTGGAAGCGGTGACATAATATCTTTATATAAAATAGCTGCATCATTGTTATATTGATCAACCGGCAATTTTGTTACATAAGCACATAGCTCCGGCTGATGAGTAATTTCAAATAAGGAGTACTTTTCTTTAATTGCTCTATATTCTGGCTGAGACCGTCCTGCTTGACGCATATACCAAACAGGAACGTGCTCTGTTTTCTCCCCTCGAGCTGCTCGTAAAAATGTATCATTAAATTTTCTTTCCATGTGAATAAAATCCCCTTTCAAAGACTATCTGAATTCTATTGTAATATATATATTATAATAAGAAAAATTCTGGTAACTTTTCATCCATACTTACTGTATCCCTTTCTACTGCTGTTGTATAGTTAACTATAGGAAATGTCGAAAATTTGACGAATTTGCTAAGCTTTTTTCAAAAAGTAAAAAGAGGTGATGGAATGTATATTTACATGACAAACGGCACATTTGACTTTTTGCAAAAATTAAAAGATAAATATCCGAAAGAAAAGATGCTGCTTATGCAAAATAATGAAGGAGCTGTACTTATACACGAAACCTTCAAAAAAACCTTATTTAGTGCACCGCGCCGTTACGAGGTCATTGAAAGCATAGGCAATTTGGAAAATACCGGTTTTGTCGCATTGCATCATATTCCCGTAACAGATGATGACAAACCAACTTTTGAATATCGTTTCAAAAATAATGCGAAACAGCTTCAGTCATTCCAAGGCTTCACAGCTTTAAGAGTGCTGCGTCCAATAAAATCAAATATGTATGTCGTTCTCACCTTGTGGATCGATGAAAAATCTTATATTGGCTGGGAAAAATCACAAGTATATCAATCATTCTTTCAAGATACGAAAGCTATTTCAACGCAAACAAAAATGTTTATGGGCTCAGCTTATGTAAGTAAATATTATATAGCTGAAGAATAGAAAAGCGGAAGCGCCTTCGGAACAATCAAAGTGCAGATTGTTCCTGCGAAGATTATTCTAAGGGGCTTTCCTAAGTGCTCACCCCCGACAAGCACAAGACGAGCCTCTCGAAAAGGTGAGCTTTACCTTTCTGGGAGGATTGGCTTGTGACCTCGAGGGGGTAGGCGCTCCTCCTAAAAGCTAGCGCTTTTACTCGTGCGATGATTATGCTGCCGAAGCATTCCTTGTGGAGCTAGACATTAATAAAAACAAAGCTGTCCGACTTTTGGTTTACCCATTTGTCTGACAGCTTACTTTTATGTATTAACTAATTGATTTTTCATACAAGAGTACTATTACGTTCTATTTAATCTTTCCTTTGTCGTTTCATAGCAAGTGATGCAAAAGAATACCCAAAAGAAGCCTAATGCAAAGCCAGCTGCCACATCTGATGGATAATGGACGTGCAGAACAATGCGGCTGATTCCCATTAATAGAATGAAAATTCCAGCTGCAATGGCAACGAGCCATTTCAATCCTTTCGATTGCAAAGCACTCATTATAAAATAGGCGATGAATACATAAAGGATCATGCCCATCATCGCATGACCGCTCGGGAAGCTGAAGCTTTTTACGTGAACAAGATGTTCGAGCTCCGGACGGGGCCTTGCTATATAATCCTTTATCCACATATTTAACAGATTGCCAATTGCAATCCCTAGGACGAACACAGCCATCCCTGCATAGTCTCTCTTTTTCCCCCATAATCCAGCAATGACGATTAAAGAGATCATCCCAATTCCAATTGTCGAACCAATTCTATTTAACAATTTAAAAAATGGATAAGAGCCTTCAGTAAATACACTCGTAATAAAATGACTAACATTGCTGTCAAATTGTAAAGGCTCTCCTCTCTTAACGACTATGAAAAAATAGATAAATAAACACGCCGCTAATAGGACAAATATATAAGCAGCTTTAGACTTACTCCAATCCATTTTCATTAAACCTCATTTCTTCATTTTTCCTATTTTACATCAATTTTTAAAAATTTCATAAGCACCACGGAGGGTTTTCATTCCTATTTAATATAAGAATAGTGCTATAATTATTAATGTTCAAAAAGAGAGGAGAGAAGCTAATGCTTAATCAATTATTTGCCAAATTAGAAAATAGTTATGAAGAAATGGTTTCAATCAGAAGGTATTTACATCAGCATCCAGAACTCTCATTTAAAGAAGTTAGAACAGCAAATTATATTAAGACCTATTATGAAAAACTAGGAATTGACGTTAGAGGAAATGTCGGTGGGAATGGCGTTGTCGCAAAAATATACGGGAGTAGGCCTGGTAAAACTGTTGCTTTAAGGGCAGACTTTGATGCCTTACCAATTCAAGACGAAAAGGATGTGCCATATAAATCACTTGTCCCGGGTGTCATGCATGCTTGCGGACATGATGGACATACTGCCACACTGCTCGTTCTTGCCAAATCCCTACATGAAATGCGTGATGAGCTGGAAGGAACATACGTAATGATTCACCAGCATGCCGAGGAATATGCACCAGGCGGAGCGATATCGATGATTGAAGATGGCTGTTTAGAAGATGTCGACGTTATATTCGGCACCCATTTATGGGCATCTGAGCCAACTGGTACAATACAATATCGTGTTGGTCCGATTATGGCAGCAGCAGACCGCTTCGAAATTACGATACAAGGGAAAGGCGGACATGGGGCACAGCCACACAAAACGAAGGATGCAATTGTCACCGCTTCCCAATTAGTCGTAAACTTACAGCAAATTGTCAGCAGAAAAGTAAACCCAGTCGATTCTGCGGTTGTTACTGTTGGTTCCTTTGTTGCTGAAAATGCGTTCAATGTCATTGCCGATAAAGTAAAGTTAGGCGGTACGGTTCGTACATTTAATGAAGATGTTCGTGCTAATATTGAAAAGGAAATTGAACGTATAATAAAAGGAACATGTTATACAGCGGACAGCACATACGATTATCTGTATGCAAGAGGCTATCCAGCTGTCATTAACCATGAAGAGGAAACAGATTTCCTGATTCAATGTGCACAAAATATTGAAGAAGTAAAGGTCATTGAAGAAACGGAACCACAAATGGGCGGAGAGGATTTCGCTTATTATCTTCAGCATGTAAAAGGAACATTCTTCTTTACGGGTGCGAAGCCAGAAAATACTGATGAAAATTACCCGCATCACCACCCTAGATTTGACATTGATGAAAAAGCAATGTTAATCGCAGCAAAAACACTAGGTTCGGCCGCCATGCATTGTCATACAATACATAATGCCGAAGAAAAAGTCAGTGTAATCGAATAATGTAGAAAAGCGAAAGCGCCTCGGTCACCCCGACAAGCACAAGACGAGCCTCTCGGAAAGGTGCTTTTTACCTTTCTGGGAGGCTTGGCTTGTAACCTCGAGGTCGACAAAAACGCGACATCGCACGACCAAAAGCTTCACTTTTGGTCGTGCGATGATTATGCTGTCGAAGCGTTCCTTGTGGAGCTAGACAAGAAAAAACAGCCTCAAGCTAATCTAGCTTTGGGGCTGTTTTCAATATACGTATATGATAGGCATTTTTCGCGGTCTCACCGAGATGCTCCATTAAATTATTATTGGCATAAGCGCCTACAGCGGCCCCAATACCTGGGACTAACTGAAGCATTTTCACAAAATCGATATAATCACGATATTCTTGCTGAAATTCTCTCCAGTCCATTTCCACAATCTCATCTTTTCTCTTTTCCCATTCTTCAACAATCTGTAATGTTTCTTTCCTCTTTTCATCACTTGAAAAAGCCAGCTTGAAAACATGAAGAAGAAACAATCGTTCTTCATATTCATTTGTATCAAAACCGTATATGGATGCTGCTTCAAAGAGAAATTTCATTTTTATTGTTAATAGCAAAGGAAAGTCGGCCAAACCGAGCAGAAATCCCCCTGCTCCAGTCCCTGCCCCTTCAACAATGGCTGTTTTTTTATAAGCCGATAGTTTTTCAGCAAGCTTTTCATCCTTTTCCTCAAGCGTGAGCCTTAAGAATTGGTTTTTTCTTGTTGTTAGATTGGAGCCGACAAGTGTGGCCTTAACCATATTTTTAATACTGTCAGTCAGGATCTGGTGGGCTTTTTCTGGAATTAGGTTATTTACTTTAGACTGTGCCTTTTTTGATAGCCGATTTAATATCCCGGATTTTTTTAATAATTTATATTTCCACTCTTCAATCTCTTCGTATGCCTTTAATTCATACTCTTTCATTTGCCCCCCCACCCTTCTATCATAAATAGTTTCAGTTTTTTACAAATTAAGACTTCAGCTTTTTCGTCACGTAAATATTCGTAAAAATATAAGCAAAGCCACATCCAGCGAGTAGTGTGATAATCGCTGCCAGCCCATCGCCTTTCATAAAAATGGCGATTGCTAAAATGAACGATTGTAAATATAAAACCTGTGATAATAGCTTTTTAAATGCCTTTTCTTTAAACTCCTCTTTGAGCGGATATAATAGGACCCAAAGTTTACTTTGGTGATGATTCCATAGTGGAATGAGCTGAAAGCCGGTTAAATAAATAAAGAGGACAGCAACAAGCGCTTGACCTAAACCGAAGGAAATAAAATAAACTACTCCGATACAAATAAGTGTCAGACGAATAAAAAGGCCTAAATAATCTCCTGCCCGCAAAAAGGTTCTCAAATAAAGGTGATTAAACGTTTCATTTTGACCAAATGGCAGCTTCCCAAATACCCAATCAAGCCATTTACGTCTCTTGACCTCGTTCCTCAACTGTGGAACATCTGTGAACAAATTGGCAAGCCGGTAAAAAGAAGTCATTCGCCTTTCTTCCAACTCAATTAAACGCTCCCATTTTAGCCCTTTTTCCATTATATTCCGATCATAAAAAATTGATAAAACCAATAGGAGAACAACTTCAGGCATAAGAAACATTATTCCCGCACCAGAAAAAAGCAAGAATAAAAAAACCGTATTAATTGCATACCTAACGATGGAATCAAATAGGTGCACCTTAGTTTCCGTAAAGTATAATGTTTTCCAATGTATGGAGATATTTAATGCTTTCATCAAAATCATTGCGAATAAAAATGGCAAGTACTTTTTAAAATCTCCATCATTCACCCTTGCATACATTGGCATAAATACACCAAGACCCATAAATAATAAATATACATGCATACAAAAGCTTACAATGATCGATCGCCTAAAATAATGCGAAAGCTTGTTTTCTAGCGGAAGCAAAAAAATACGGTCAGCGTCTGTAAGAAACGTAAAAATCGGACTGTATGTTAACAATAATGCAAGAATGATTGCCATAATCGGAGCAGCTGGGAAATTGTCAGGAACTGTTTTTAACCACTCCTGATAATAGTACGCAGCTGTTCCTAGTAAAAAAATCATTACAATGACAATATGCCCGTTAAAAATATAACGTGAGTAGCGTGAAATCTCTTTTATTCTTTTATTAAAACGGTCTTTCCAAAGATTCTTCTCATCAAACATAATCTTCTTCCTTTGTTAACTGAATATAAATATCATCAAGAGTTGCTTTAGGCATAGAAAATTGCACTCTCAATTCAGCCAGTGTTCCTTTCGCTCTCACTTTTCCCTCATGTAAAATAACAAACCGATCGCAATATCTTTCAGCGGTAGCAAGAATATGAGTTGACATCAAAATCCCCGCACCGTCCTCTTTCATTTTTTTCATCAGATCGAGTAATGATTGAATGCCAAGAGGATCCAGTCCAACAAAAGGTTCATCGACAATATATAATGAAGGCTGAACTAAAAAAGCGCACATAATCATCACCTTTTGCTTCATTCCTTTTGAAAAGTGCGCTGGGAACCATTTGAGACGCTTTTCCATGCGAAACTCTTTTAAAAGGCGATTCATCCGTTCTTTATATTCTTCCCTTTTCAGCCCATAGGCCATCGCCGTAATTTTTAAATGCTCCTCTAGCGTCAGCTCCTCATATAAAATAGGAGTTTCTGGGACAAAGGTGAATTGCCTGCGATATCCTTCTTTATCTTCGTGGAATTTCCTGCCATTGATCGTTATGACTCCACTATGTGGTTCCATTAATCCAATTACATGCTTAATCGTTGTGCTCTTCCCTGCCCCATTTAGACCAATTAAGCCGACAATTTCTTTTTCATTTACTTGAAATGAAACATCCTTTAACACGGGATTTTTCGTATAACCACCCGTGACATTTTCAATTTGCAAAAGCGCCATATTAAAACGTCCTTCCTTATTTACTAATCCCATTGTAAAAAAACGAATAGATAGTTGTCCAATTTTCCAATTTCAAAATTTCTTTTTGCAATTATGTATATGAGATGGGAAAGCGGGTATTCTAATCTATGAAGGGGAAACAAGCTATTTGATAAAGAATTATCAAATTTTGAAATGAGGTGTCTGTCGCAGACAATGAACATTTCAATATAAGCTGTTAGCTTTCAAACGTTCTAATAATAAGGGGATGGTTACATTGGGCAATGTTCTGATTAACCAAGAAGATCTAAGCGAAAACAACACTTTGAAATGAGGTGTTTGTTAAAGACAATATCCTGCTTTATACGTTTTAACGAAACATATAAAGAAATAGGGGATGGTCAGCTTGAACAAAGATCGAAAGTCTCTAGAAGTAAACACAGATCTCGAAAAATGAGGTGTTTATCAAAGGGAATATCCTGAAATAGACGTCATTGTAAAGCATTCCCCTTCGCAGAAGGCGGGACTCCCATGCGGATCCTGCCTTTTCTCCTTTTATCAATTATGATAATATAGGGAAAAATATGTATATAACCTATTTCGGTAAAAGGAGCGCGAAGTTAATGAGTAATTGTATTTTTTGCAAAATTATAAATGGTGAAATTTCATCCGCAAAGGTATTTGAAAACGAACATGTTCTGGCATTTCTAGATATTAGCCAAGTGACAAAAGGACATACGTTAGTCATCCCGAAATCACATAAAGAAAACATTTTTGATATGGATGCAGAGACGGCAAGAAACCTCTTTGAAGCTGTACCGCAAATTGCTAATGCAATAAAGGACGAGCTGAATCCCCTGGGCATGAACATTTTGCAAAATAGCGGCAAGGATGCTGGACAAGAGGTATTCCATTTCCATTTTCACTTAATCCCTCGCTTTGGAAATGGAGATGGCTTTGGAGCTGTATGGAAAACACACCATTCAGAATATAGCATGCAAGACCTGCAGGAAATCGCACAAGGAATCAATAAAAAAGTGGAATCGAAATAAGTATCATCTACATACATTCAGCCTTCTCTTCCTTTAGAGAAGGTCTTTTTTTATTTTTTCGTAAAATTCTTAATTTACCCTGTACAAATTGAATTTTTTTGTTACCATTATCTCATTACAGCGTTAAGGCAAAATAATGTCAATTTTACTTTTGGGAGGGGCTAAAATGAAAAGAGCACTAAATTTTTATGCAGGACCAGCAGCGCTGCCGCTGCCAGTATTAAAAGAAGCCGAAAAGAACTGGCTTAATTATAATGGCAGCGGAATGGCTGTAATGGAATTAAGCCATAGGAGTAAAGAATATGATGCGATCCATCAAAAAGCTCAAGATTTATTAAGAAGTGTTCTTTCTATTCCAGACAGTTATGAGGTCCTTTTTCTTCAAGGTGGGGCTAGTCTTCAGTTTTCAATGGTGCCGATGAATCTCTTGACTTCGGGAAAAGCAGGAAATTATGTATTAACAGGCGTATGGTCGGAAAAAGCGCTGCAAGAAGCGGAAAAAGTTGGTCAAGTTTGTGTGGCTGCCTCCAGCAAGGAAGAAAATTACCGTCACATTCCTAAAATCAATGAAATTAAGCTTTCCGAAGACGCGGCCTATTTACATATTACGAGCAATAATACGATTTACGGCACGCAATGGGATCATTATCCAACAAATGAAGCCGTACCATTAATTGTTGATATGTCCAGCGACATTATGAGTAAAAGATTAAATATTGAAAACTTCGACTTAATCTATGCTGGGGCTCAAAAAAATTTAGGCCCATCTGGCGTAACGATTGCAATCATCAACAAGAAACTTTTATCTCATTCGAATCCTTCTTTACCGACAATGCTCAATTACAATACATTTGCGAAACACGATTCGCTTTATAACACACCGCCAACACTTGCGATATATCTTTTAAAGCTTGTTCTTGAATGGGCCGAGCAAGAAGGCGGCTTATCTGTCATTGAAAAAAGAAATGAGGAAAAAGCGAAAATCCTTTATAACTGCATTGACGAAAGTGAAGGCTTCTATAAAGGCCATGCCGAAATAGACAGCAGATCTAAAATGAATGTAACATTCACACTAAAAGATGAGGAGACATCGAAACAATTCCTTCAGCAAGCAAAAGAAGCGGGCTTTATTGGGCTGGGTGGGCATCGTTCTGTCGGCGGCTGCCGTGCATCTATTTATAATGCAGTTCCCGTCGAACATGTAGAGCAACTCGCTGAGTTTATGAAGACATTTCAATATAAATATTGACAGAAAATTTTTGATCTAATTATGGGTGTAATATGTTATAATGAATAAAAGTTTCTCGCTGCAGGCTATGAGTGCACTGGAGGAGAAACGAATATTAATAGCTTAGTAGAGCAGAGGAGTAGATGAGAAATGAATACGAAGAATCTTGTGGCCCTTGCCCTTTTAGTTGGTATGGGGGCTGTATTGCACGCAGTAGTTCCTGGTTTTTTCCTTGGAATGAAGCCGGACATGATGTTAACGATGATGTTTTTAGGAATTGTGCTTTTCCCAGATAAGAAGAGTGTTTTGCTTCTTGGTATAACTACTGGACTAATTGCAGCACTAACAACATCATTCCCTGGCGGTCAAATTCCAAATATCATTGATAAACCTGTTTCTGCATTTATATTCTTAGGATTATATTTAGCGGTTAGAAAGTTCAACAATTCGATTGTCAGTGTAGCGATTTTAACAGCTTTAGGCACAATTGTATCTGGAATCGCATTTTTAACATCGGCGTTATTAATTGTTGGTCTGCCTGGACCATTCACTGCATTGTTCGGAGCAGTTGTCTTGCCAGCAGCGGCCGTTAATACGATTGCCATGATCGTTCTTTACCCTGTAGCACAATCAATAATTAAGAGAACAAAATTAAACAAGCAAACGATTATTATTGATGAAAATAATGGTCGGGAACGTAAGTCAATTGATTAATACATCATAAAGAAAACCCGCTAATGCGGGTTTTTTTACGTTAAGAATGCATAAATTATCAACGAAGAAGTTGATTCGATGCAGTTGCCAATTTTAGGAATCAAGTACAACGGACTGGATGTCCTAGTCGGGCGAATGCCACAGGACAAGGAACACTACGGCAGCAATACATCGCACGACCAAAAGCAGAGCTTTTGGGAGGACGTGGCTGCCATGAGCGCGGTAATGCAACTAATCCCCTGTCTCAGCCTTTCCAAGGCTCGTCATTTGGCGAGTTTTCTTTATTTTAAGCTATACATAATGACTCCCAATAACAGCAAAACGGTCCCCCCTGCTCCGAGGGCAGCGGCTCTCTTTTTTAATATATATTTAGGCGGGTAAAATCCAGGCTTCCTCATTGCCAGCATACAGTAAATACCACCAGCAAGGAATACAAACCCGATTGTAAAAAACACTCCTGTCACACTTGACATGCGGCCCCTCCTTTTCTTTCACAAAATGAGTATAAGCCCTTATTATTAATCTTTATGCTTGATTATCGGTCTGTATGTAAATGGATGATCTACGAATGGTTTTGACTCTTCAATCAAGACAGTGGGGCCCCCTCCTCTTGACCCCAGGGACCCATTATTCGGAATCTTTGAAGTAAAGATGATAAACGTAGTAAAATGATGTTAAACAGAAGCAAGAGGTGATCATAGTGAATTCAAAATCATTTCTAATCGGATTAATTGTTGGCGGTGCAGCAGCAAGTATCAGTGCATTATTAACAGCCCCCCATTCAGGCAGGGAAACAAGAGAAAATGTAAAGGCTAATGCTGAATGTATCAAAAATCAAATGGCGGAGCTAAAAAACCAGTTAATTGCTTTAAGTAATTCAGCTGTTTCAGCTACTAAAGAAGGAAAAGAAGCGATTACG
This sequence comes from Cytobacillus depressus, assembly GCF_008923245.1. Taxonomy (GTDB): domain Bacteria; phylum Bacillota; class Bacilli; order Bacillales; family Cytobacillaceae; genus Cytobacillus; species Cytobacillus depressus. Next base: position 92,667 of record NZ_WBOS01000002.1, on the reverse strand, counting down.
GCATTGTCATCTGATATAAAAACGGTTATTACAGAATGGAGGCATGATATACTTCCACACCAACAAAATCTGCAAAATGAAATTAAGCGAATCGAAGAGGCCATCGATAATCTAGAAAAGGTCTTGAAATAAATAATCAAAATTGGCCAGAATTCATTCCCTTATTTCGCTCCAATTTACCGCGTTAAATCGTTTTATCTTTACTATTAGCATAAAATAAAAATAATTTTAAAAAATCCTTCTTTATTTTAAAAAAAAGAAGGATTTTTCCTTTTTTAGCCGAAAATAAATATATTAATAAAGTGTCATTTGCCAATTTTGTAATAGTTATTATATTTATCCGTAAATAAAACAAGCCTTTTACCCTTCTAAAATTGTAAAATAATTTTAGATAAAAATAACTACATGAAGTAATTTCTAAAAATTATGTAAATTTTCTTCTTTATTAATTTTTACTTTATTGGCATAATGAAAGTAGAGAACTAGAAAAGTAGGTGAATTGTTTTATGTCAGACAAATTGTATTCAATGAAGGAAGCGATGCTTTTTAGCCAAAGAATCGCACAACTGAGTAAAGCGCTATGGAAATCAATTGAGAAGGATTGGCAGCAATGGATTAAGCCTTACGATTTAAACATTAATGAGCATCATATTTTATGGATCGCTTATCATTTAAATGGAGCTTCTATTTCCGATGTCGCTAAATTTGGGGTGATGCACGTATCAACTGCATTCAACTTTTCGAAAAAGCTTGAAGAACGCGGATACCTAAAATTTTCAAAAAAGGAAAATGATAAAAGAAATACGTATATTCAAATTACCGCTGAAGGAGAGAACATTTTATTAAAGCTCATGGAGGAGTATAATCCTGACCAAAATGCTGTTTTTACAGGGGCAATGCCTCTTAGGGATTTATACGGGAAATTTCCTGAAGTAATTGAAATTATGGCCATTGTAAGAAATATATACGGAGATGACTTTATGGAGATTTTTGAAAAGTCATTTAATAATATCGAAAATGACTTTGTAGAGGAAGAAGGAAAGCTTCTGAAAAAAGAAACATTTCTTCAAGAATCAGTGTAAATTTCACTGATATTTGCTGAACTCTTCCATAAGTGTCAAGAATAAGCCTTGTCTTTTACATGCTTGTACAACATCTTCTGGCCGAAGCCCGTCATGTAAACCACTTATAAATTTGTTATAAAGCGGATGAAAATAGACAAAACCTTCCGCTTTTTGTTCTTCCAATTCTTTGCTCAACGTTTCACACATTCTATAGAATTTAGTAACGTCCTTCTCACCTAAAGAATGATCAACAATTAATTTGTAAAATTCAAAATTTTTATTATCAATAATTTTTAGGAGAAGCTTTTGATGATACTCTAATTTGCTGATTTTTTCCAAAACTTTATTCATATCCACAAAACCTTCCTCCTCTGACTTTATTTTTAAATATTTCCATTGAAATTAACTATAGCATATTTTCGACAAGAACCATGGTTTTTTCCTATTGATTTTTTTTTACATTCGTCGTAAAGTATCTTAGTAAGTTCGAAGAAAAGAAATTTACAAGATTTAACTAATAAAAATGACTTCTCCTTATGGAGGGATGATACGATGAATACTTGGAAGACGATTAACTTTTCTCGACAGTATGGATCACACAGACTTTTTATCTTGTCTTCCTTAACAATGCTTTTAACGTTTATTTTTGCTTACATTCCTGCCCAGTTTTTATTTAACGCGAAATCATTTCAAGACAATCATTTTGGTTTATTTTTACTTGGGCTTTGGCTAATCTATCCAATTCATAAACTGCTCCACTACTTACCGATTGCACATCAAACAACTAAAGTTAAAAAAGCGCTGTCAATGAAGTTTGGCCTTTTACCAGTCATTCACATAAAGGTTTTCGAGCCGATTACAAAATGGCAATTTATCTTTGCATTATTTACACCATTTATCGTGATTAATTGTATTTTAATTTATGGTTGCTATCTTTTCCCACATTATGCACATTATTTAACCATTTTACTTGCTTTTCATACAGGTCTTTGCTTGCCAGATTTTATTTGTGCAAAGAATGTGCTTTTTGCACCAAATTGTTCATATATTGAAGAGAATGATGATGGAATTGAAATATTGCTGCACAAAATCAATAAGTAAAGTTGGAGGTGTCCAAATATGGATGCCTTTTTCAACTGATAAACTAGATGAATAGTCTTAAAGACTATCTTTTTTCATTAAATTTTGTTATTGTAAAAATATATGATCGGTTAAGGCTGTCTGAAATGCTATCGGCTAAATAGCGCAGACCCTACCTTTTTCTCACAAATGTAAAGGAGGGAATCTTCGGTGATCTCCATCTTTTTTATTATTTTTGCTGTCTTTATCTTATATAATATTAACAAAATGACGAATTCACTTTGTATACAAAAGGAAATCCCTGAGGAACGACAGCCTAAAGTATTTAGAACGATAAATATTTTAATTACCATTCTTCTTATTTCCTCATTTGTTGAAATTCTTTATACGTAAATTAGAAATCGTAAGCGACGATTATGCTGAAAAAGCCTTCTTTGTGGAGCTAGACAAAAAAAGCGGCGGGATTATTATTTCCCGTCGCTTTTTTCCTTATACACGTTAAGAAAGGTGAATCAAAATTAAATGAAGCATGAACAACCAACGATAATTAACAAGATAAACAAAACAACGATTAACGAAAATCCTCCGCCAAATCCTACTCCATCCATATTGTTTTCTCCTCCCTTCATGTTGCTAAAATATACTATTCATGAAACCCTTAATTCGAATAGGCTCATGTCATTGGTATCCTAAAATATATAGCCCAAGTCTTATGCGCATACCCTAATAGTCTATATATATAATATGTTGTAAAAACACTTGCGATTGTCATTTACCTAATTATTTTGCAAATATATAGAAAATTACAATTATTCAACTTCAAAGGTTATTGTTTTTGTTCTCTAAAACATTTATGGTATAGTATGTTTTATGAAAATGGATATTGAAAAAAATTTACCTAGGAGTGTTCAACATGAAGAAGTGGATGGTTGCCCTTACATTATCTACTGGGGTATTAGCCTTAAGCGGCTGTAACAGTACGAATGCGGATAAATCAGATGTTGTTGTTCAAACGAAAGCTGGAAATATTACAAAGGACGAGCTTTACGAGGCAATGAAGGAAAAAACGGGTGAAGCTGCACTGCGCGAGCTAGTTTATGAAAAGGTTCTTTCCGACAAGTACAAGGTGACTGACAAAGAGGTAAATGATCGAATAGCTGAAGTGAAAAAAGAGCTTGGTGCTAATTTTGAAATGGCTCTTTTACAAAATGGCTATAAAAATGAAGATGAATTAAAGGAAACTTTCCGAACAGGCTTAATGCAAGAAAAAGCGGCTATTAAAGATATTAAGGTAACTGAAAAGGAAGTAAAGGAATACTACGAAAAGAATTATAAGTCGGAAATTAAGGCGCGACATATTCTTGTTGAAGATGAGAAAACAGCGAATGAAGTGGAGAAAAAGCTTAAAGAAGGAGCTAAATTTGAGGATTTAGCGAAGGAATATTCAAAGGATCCAGGTTCTGCAGCTAATGGCGGAGACCTCGACTGGTTTGGCCCAGGTAAAATGGTTCCTGAATTTGACAAAGCTGCGTTTGCATTAAAGGTGAACGAAATCAGTGCTCCAATCAAATCCGAGTTTGGTTACCATATCATTGAAGTTACGGATAAAAAAGAAAAGAAACCATTTGATGAAGTAAAAGATAAAATGGAATATGATTTAAAGGTTTCTAAATTAGACCCCGAAAAAATCCAAAAAGCAATGGATCGTGAATTAAAAGATGCCAATGTAAAAGTTGATGACAAGGATTTACAAAATACATTTAAAGACGCTGATGGTTCTAAATAATTTTCTAAAACAAAGCGGAGGCTCCTTGGCCTCCGCTTTGCTTTTAGCATTATTCACCCAAGTGACTGCTGTCCAGCTCTTCTTTCCTTCCTTTCCTTTTCAATTCGTTCCATATAAACTCTTCCTTCCAGCTCAATACTTTCATTTTCGGCTTGGCGTTCCTCTCGGCCAGTTTTGATCGCCATATAAGCGCTTAAGATAATACCAGCTGCCACAAAGAAAACCCAAAAAGGAATAATCATATCATTCATCCTCTCTACGCTAAACGGTTGTCCCATTCTTTAATAAATATGTATGTTTTTTTCATGTAAAATATGAATAAGCTGAATCCTTTATATGAAAAAAATCGCCCTACTGAATAGCAGAAGGACGATATTTCTTACTTATTCATGAAAGATAGGTTTATAGAATGCACGATTATCAAGGGCAAAGACTCTTTCCGTGAACTCACCTGGTTTGACACGGTCAAGCGCCCGATCAAGCATGTTCATCTTTGCATCTAGATTATCAATATAATGAAGAATTTCAGCCTCTTTAATTAGCGGAGGCTTAGGGCTCCCCCATTCAGCTTTCCCATGATGAGAAAGGACTAAATGCTGAAGAATCAAAACTTCCTCTCCAGCTATAGATAGCTCTTCAGCAGCTTTGCCAATTTCATTAACCATGATCGTAATATGACCAAGTAAATTTCCTTCTATCGTATAAACTGTAGAGATTGGACCCGACAATTCAATCACTTTACCTAAATCGTGCAGAATAATGCCAGCATATAAAAGGTCTTTATCTAAGCTTGGATATAGGCTTACGATCGCTTTCGCTAAATCGAGCATGGAAACGACGTGATAGGCTAAACCTGAAACAAATTCATGATGATTTTTCGTCGCTGCCGGATACTCCAGAAATGCCTCCTGATGCTTTTTCACAAGATGGCGAGTAATTCTTTGGACATTCGGATTTTTCATTTCAAAAATATATTGCGTTATTTTGCTCGCCATTTCATCCGTACTTAATGGAGCTGTTTCGAGAAAGTCAGCAAGCTTAACAGGATCGCTTTGGGCAGCCGGCCGTATTTGTCTAATTCTAAGCTGATTGCGTCCCCGATAATTCAAAATGTCACCAGACACTTTTACAATCGTTTCGGGTAAATAGTTTTTCTCATCACCGTCTGAAACATCCCAGAGCTTCGCTTCTATTTCTCCGCTTTGATCTTGAAAAATAAGAGTTAAAAAAGGCTTACCATTACTGGCAATTCCTTTTGTCGCATTTTTTATAAGTAAAAAAAGTTCGATTTGTTCACCAACATCATAATAGACAATTCCTTTAGACATAAATGCGCCGACGCTCCTTTCTATTTACCTAGTATAACATAGACAATTTAACTTCTGATAGAAAACATTCTAGAGGTTTGTCTGTAATTTTAGATAACTAGATTCCTTCGACATAATTGACTCACTTATTTCTTGACCGATTACAAGCACTTGCTCCTCTTGAAAGTAATTCAGCATATGCTTTTGACAAGTAAAGAATAGGATTTGACGCCCTGTTAAGCTCTTAAGTAGCTGAATAACTTTTTCTGTTCTTTTATAATCAAAATTAACAAAGCTGTCATCAATGATAATTGGAAAGGCAAATTTTTCATAAATCGTTACAGCAAGTGCAAGTCTTAACGAAACATAGACTTGTTCAGCAGTTGCTTGACTTAATTCATTCGCCTCAAAGATGAATTGATCCTTCTTTTCTAATAGAAAGCCGCTCCCTTCCTTTTTCGGATAAATTCGCACGTATGCCCCATCCGTTAAAAATAGTAAATATTCTTCTGCTTTTTCCAGCATTTTCGGCAGCCTTGCCTGTTTAAAGCGCTCGATTGTCCTATCTAATATTTCCTTAGCGAGCGCATATTTAGCCCATTCCTTTGCAGCACTTTCAAGTTCCGTTTTCTTTAGCTTAAATAAATGTAAAAGCTCGGTATACGTTCCGCCCTCTTCTAACAGTTGGATTTTATAATAAACCTCCGCAAGGCGACTTTGTAATGAAGGAATCGTTTCCTTTATAGATTCAAGCTTTTCATTTAGCGAGTAAGAAAGTTCATCTAGGTTTTGGACAGTTTTAAAGTCTTCCATCTCTGCCTCTTGAATTGAAAATAGATTAAGCTGTTTTTGCAATTGCTGCAGCTGCTCCTCAAGGTTCCGTTTTTTTTCGTCCAGCTTACCTAATTCACGAAACCATTCTTCATGGATAGCATTCGCCAGCTGGAAGAGCTGTTCCTTTTCCTCTTGAAAATGCTGCCATTCAAGCTGATATTTCCTTCGGTCTTCCGCGAGCTCTGTATGCTTCGCCTTTTTCCCTGCGAGCAATATTTGGTTTTCCGTTTCTTCCTTTAAGCGACTCCTTAACATAAAGGCGGCTTCCTGAACATTTGAAAAAGGCTGGCCTAAACATTCTTTGCTCAAGATTTCTATCGCCTGAGTGATTGCAGTGATTTTTGACGTGAGCAATTGTTGCCTTTCAACAGCTGCTTTGCGTTCCCGATAGAGTTTTTTTAGCTGTTCGATTAATCTAAAAGCTTCCGTTAAATAGGCAAATGCGACGTCCTGTGGTAAATAGAGTCCTTTTCCAAGTTCGATCATTTCCTTTTCCGCCTTCAGCTTTGCCATTTCCCACGCTTCATAGTCCATAATTACTTTCTCGTATTGGCGGTTACTTTCCTTCCACCTCATTTTTAATTGAGATAGCTCGGCTAAAATGTCATCATCTACCTGCAATTTCTCTTCGATAAAATGGTCATCATGCCAAATCGGAGCTTTTATTTTTTGTAAAAGGAGCTTTTCCCTGTCTTCTATTTCAGCTATTTCTTCTTTAATAAAGTCAACATCCGCTTTTGCCGGCTTTTTAGTTAATAAATATAGCGAAAAAAGAATGCCAATGGCTCCGAGAGTAATAATCGGCCAACTGTATTGGACAACTCCCCAAGCAAGGAGAAATAAGAAGAGCAAGGATAAAAACGTATATTGGACTCGTTCCTGTTTTATTTTTTGGCGATCCTTTTTCTCATGATTTACGAGCGTCTTATGTAGTTGCTTCCTTCTCTCCTCAGTCTCATTCAAAGCTGCTTCGAGCTCATGTTTATTTCCCGCTGCATGTAATTTTTCTTCAAGGTCCTTTCTATCTTTTTCAGAAAGAAGCCGTTTTTCGAATGCATTTATACTTTTTTCAATTTCCTCAAGCTCTTGCTTCTCTTCATTAAATTTCTCATCAAGCTCAAGCTTTTTTGCCTGTACTCGCCGATAGTTTTCTTCTGCTGCTACAATTCTTTCCTTCATAAAAACACTTGTATTAACAGACGTTACACTGTCCTCGTCGATGGATAAATAGAGCTTTTCACGTAAGATTGTTTCTTCTTCGTTCATTTGTGCCTGTTTGTCTAGCTGCTCTCTTTCCTCTGCTTGAAGCCTTTCCAGTAAACTCAAATTATCAATGGCAGAGAGAATTTCTTGCTCTTTAAGTAAAATTTGTGTATTTACGGATTGATTCTTGATTTCATTTTGTAACCCGTTTAGCCTGCTATTAATGCTTGAAAGCTGTCCCTCAAGCGGCTTCATTAGTTCTTCAAGGCGTTCAAACCTTGAAATACCATCAATCGGGAACTGCAGATCACCGATATTCGTTAATTCTTCCATTAATGCTTGTTCCTCGATCTTAAGAGGCTGCATGCTTCTCCAAGCCTCAAGCTTTAAATTTCTATTATGTAGCTGCGCTTGTTCTGCTTGTTTATTGGCTATTTCACCTTCTAGCTTTTCTTTTTCCTTAAGAAGGCTCCAATATTGCTCATTTTGCTGCTCTGCACTTTTTAATTCTTTTTGTAGCTGATTGAGTTCTTTAAGCATTTCATTTAATACAGGTTTTCTGCCATTTGGTTTAAAGCGGCTTTCCAATTCCTTTTGCAGCATATTCTCAGCTCGAGTGAGCTTATCTGTTCCTAATGCTCCAGCTGAGAATAAAAACTTGCCAATGTCCTCTCCTTTCATTTGGTGAATATTTTGCAATCCATGCAAATTAAAGGAAAAAATCGACTGAAAAAGTGATTTATCTACTTGCTGCAGAAGTTCTTTCAAAAGCTCTTCGTCACCTGTTGTCCCGTCGTCTAGTAAAACTGTTACATCTCCCGTCGCTTTTCCTTTTACCCGTTCAATGACAACTCTGCCTTTTTCGGGAAAATCAACCGTCAGCTTTCCGCCAAATTTGGACCCCTTTTTCGGTTCATAGGTACGCTCCGTTTGTAGTTTAGTCGGAAAACCGAATAGAATGCTATGAATAAATGACATGATCGTCGATTTACCAGCTTCATTTTCCCCATAAATGACTTGCAGCTCCTGCATATCTGAAATTTCCAAATCAACTAGCTTTCCATAGCCATAAATTTGTAATCCCGTAATTTTCATCCCTTCACCTCCTCATATAATAAATTTACTAATAGGCTTTCCGCTTCTTCAGCAAGCGCTTCCTTCTCTTCATCTGCTATCTTTTGGAGAAGCTTTTTAGCCTCTGGATGATCATACAAAGCGGAGAGGCTGTCATCTAGTCCCTCTAGTTGGCTTGAAGTCTGAAAAAGCTCAGCAAAAAAATCAGAATCCTTTGCTAATTGATCACGGTTCCATTCATTTTTCTCGTTAATCTTGATATCTGAAATCCACACAAATGCTTCTTCGTCTTTTTCCTCATCTTGTAAAACTTCCAGCAGTTCACCATTTATAATGCTTTTCAAATCCTGTTTAGAGAGATGGACTTGGTCAATAATTAAAGATACCATTAAACCTATTTCGTCTTTTCTCATTTCCTGTATGAAATTTCTGCATAAGTGATAGATGTCTTGGAAGGTGGATGCGTGAGAAGCGTCTAGCAATAACTCCTCCCAAATAACCGCTGATGTTTCGATAAATTGGCAATCGGCACTATCATTTGTTAATTCAACAAGATAGCACCCCTTAATCCCTGTTTCTTTGCGGTTCCTTCCTTGAATATTTCCTGCATAAATAATAGGGGGATTTGAAGAGTGTAAAACAGCGCGTTTATGGATATGCCCAAGAGCCCAGTAGTCGAAATCCTTTTCAAGTAAATCCTTTATCGTAAAAGGAGCATATTTATCATGTTCCTTGCTGCCTTCTAAATTTCCATGAAGAATACCGATATGAAAATCTGCCCCTTGTTTTTTTGAATAATGTTGAATCATCCGCTCATACACATGCCGTCTCGGATAGCTGAATCCATATAGGTGGACAGAAGCTCCACCAGCGTGCGAAAACTTTACAGTCTCCACCTCATGAGAGAAGATGTGGACATTATCTGGCATAGATAAATGTGTCCAGCTTCCATCCATATGATCATGGTTTCCATGAACAGCATAGACAGGGATATTGTTCTCCGCCAGGCGTTCCATTTCTTTGAGCAATCTAATTTGGGCGCGAATACTCCGATCTTCCCCATCAAATAAATCACCAGCAAAAATAACAAAGTCAACTCGGTGGCTTAATGCAGCATCAACTATTTTACTTAATGATTGAAAGGTGCTTTCTTGAAGCTGCTTAAAGAGGCTAGCGGGCAAGCTTTTTAAACCAACCATCGGGCTGTCCAAATGCAAATCGGCTGCATGAATAAATGTCACCTTTTTCATTCTAATACCTCACGATTTCCTTTTTCCTTATTTTAACCTATCTGCAATACGAATGCACGTTCGAAAACTTATCCGCAAACACCTATATTATTGCTAATAAACTCTTGTCTCTAATAGGCAGAATTCTTATAAGGACAAACATACTTTTTGCAAATTTTAGATGATTGTCCATTCCCACTGAATCGGGATGAATATAAATATGGTAACAAAGGACATGTAAGGGGGAATGTCTTAATAGAGAACGGGGAGAGAATATAAATGACCTTCGAGATTGGTTTAACTATATTTGTTTTTATCATGACGATGCTAATCATTTTTTGGAGACCAAAAGGGTTGAATGAAGCTTGGCCAGCGTCGATTGGTGCAATTGTGATTTTATTAATGGGCAGCGTATCAAAAGAAAATATTCTTGATATTATTGATAAAATCGGCGGTGCATCGATTACAATTATGGCAACGATTGTCATGGCAGTCATCCTAGAAAGCTTCGGGTTTTTCCATTGGGCTGCTGCTCGGCTTGCTAATTTGTCTAAAGGCTCGGGCTATCGGCTCTATTGGTATATTCAATTGCTATGTTTTTTAATGACCCTATTATTTAACAATGATGGCAGCATCTTAATTACGACTCCATTATTAATCATCCTGCTAAAAAACCTTCAGCTAAAGCCTCAACAAATGATTCCCTACCTTTTAAGTGGAGCTTTAATTGCTACTGCCTCAAGCGCACCAATTGGAGTTAGCAATATTGTCAATTTAATCGCTTTAAAAATTATTGATATGACGCTTTATATGCACACAGCGATGATGTTTGTTCCGGCAACAACGGGTTTATTATTCATGGCATGGATCATGTATCTTGTTGTAAGAAAAAAGTTGCCAAAGGAATTACCTGTTATTAATGATAAAATTGATGAGGTTTTTTTCTCCAGACACTTCCATCCTCTGAAAAAATCATTATCGGTTGAAACGAAGAAGAAAAGAACAAAGTTAATGTTAAAGGTTTTACTATTTGTTTTCATTATGCGCTGTTTGCTATTTGTAGCATCTTATTTTGCTATCCCAATTGAGTTAGTCGCTGTACTTGGGTCGTTCAGTTTACTCTTATGGAGATGGTATCACTTAGGTACAAGCCCAGCAGATATTCTTAAGAAAACACCATGGCATATTCTCATCTTTGCCTTTTCCATGTATGTCATCATTTACGGACTCAATAATGTTGGTCTAACTGCTTTACTTGTGCAGACATTCGAACCTATCGTTAATAAAGGATTGTTTCAGGCAAGCTTTATGATGGGAGGATTAGTCTCCATCCTTTCCAACTTCTTCAATAATCATCCCGCTCTAATGATTGGAACGATCGCATTGACTGAAATGGGCCTGGATCCGATTACATTGAAGACCATTTATTTAGCGAATATTATTGGCAGTGATATTGGATCATTATTACTGCCAATCGGAACACTTGCTTCCCTTATGTGGATGCACATTTTAAGGAAACATAAGATTAAAATTAAGTGGAAGGATTATTTAAAAATAACGATCATTGTCATTCCACTAACAACAATCGTCACTTTATTTCTGCTCTTTTACTGGGTGCAATTGGTGTTTGCGTAAAGAAAAGCGGATACGCCTTCGGAACAATCAAAAGACAGATTGTTCCTGCGAGGATAACTCCAAGGAGCTTTCCTTTGTGTTCACCCCCGACAAGCACAAGACGAGCCTTTCAGAAAGGTGAGCTCTACCTTTCAGGATCGGCTTGTGACCTCGAGGTCGACAAAAACGCGACGTCCGCATCGCTAAGTCGACACTAGTACGTCCTGTACGTCGTGGGTAGGCGCAGAAGCTAGACATGCACAAAAAGGCTCTGCTTTGTAAAGTGCAGAGCCTTTTCACTTTATTCATTTTTCGTAAGCTGCAATGCTTTTTTAATATCTTTAAAGGAGTTCGATCTTCCATACATTAGAACCCCGCCTTTATAAACCTTCGCTCCAAATATAGCGAGAATCACTATAGAGATGATGAGAATTGCCATACCTAATAAAGGCTCCCAAACTGGCAACGAGAGCATCCCTACACGCATAAACATAAGCATAGGCGTGAAAAACGGAATATAGGAAGCAATCGTAATAAAGGTTGTATCTGGCTGGCTAAGACCGAACAAAGCGATCATAAAGCCTGCAACGACCATCATCGTCATCGGCATTATCATTTGCTGTACATCTTCAATGCGGCTAACGAGTGAACCTAGGAAAGCTGCTAAAGTTGCATATAAGAAATATCCTAATAAAAGGAAGGCGAGAGCATATATAATAGTCGAAATTGGAATATGGCTGAAACCGAAAAATTCGAAAAAGCCGCCTTCCATCGTTTCTAAGTTGCTTTTGACAAAATAATAGCCAACAATGAAAAGGACACCCATTTGCGTTAAGCTTAACAAAGCAATTCCGATTATTTTGGCAAACATTTGCTTCACAGGCGCTACACTTGAAATAAGTATTTCCATGACACGTGATGATTTCTCTGTCGCTACTTCCATAGCGATCATATTCGCATACATAAGGACGGAGAAATAAATAATGAATAATAAGACGTAGACAAGTCCTCTTGCCTCATTCAATTCTTCTTCTGTTTTGGCGTTTTCCTCGAGTGCCATTTTACTAAATGCTACTGGCTCATAAAGCTTACTCAATTGTTCTTGCGTTAAATTTATTTTTGAAGCCGTAAGCTCTGTTTTTATCTGTTGCAAATAGTGCTGAAACTCTGATGACAATGTCGTGTCAGCAATGCTTCTCGCTTTATAAATTGCCTCAAAGCTATGCTCCTCATTATAAGATAGTTTAAGCAGGCCATTATATTCTCCCATTTTGACCGCATCTTCCGCCTCTTGTTCTGTACCTGTAAATACTTCTATTTGAATAACACTGTGATTTACTTTAAGCTGTTCCATTAATGGATGAAAGAGCTCTCCAGTTTCGTCTAAAACAGCGATTTTTTCTTTAGCGTCTTTTCCATCATTGAAAAAATCCATAATTTTTGACATATTCGTTAATCCAGCAACAATAACTAGAGAAAGTAATGTCGTAATAATGAATGACTTCGTTTTTAGCTTTGAAAAGTACGTATGCCCGAGGATAATCCAAAAATTACTCATAAGAAGCACCTACCTTTTCAATAAAAATATCGTTCAGTGAAGGTTCTTCTAAAACGAATTTCCGAATGAAACCTTTCCCAACTATTTCGTTTAATATCCCTTCAGCAATCTCTTCTCTTTCAATTTGTAAATGGATGCCCTCTGTCGTTTGCCGTGCCCGAGTTACACCAGGAAAGTTTTCCAAAAAGGCTAAATTAAAATTAGCATGAATCACTAAATTCTTTTTGCCAAAAGAACGTTTAATTTCTTTCAATGCCCCTTGAACAACTGGCTTTCCTTTATGCATAATACATAAATGCTCACACATTTCCTCCACATGCTCCATTCGGTGTGAAGAGAAAACAATCGTTGTCCCCTTACCCTTCAATTCGAGAACTGCATCTTTCAACTGCTCGACATTGACAGGATCTAAACCACTGAATGGTTCATCAAGTATTAACAGCTTCGGGCGATGAATCACCGCAGTAATGAATTGGATTTTTTGCTGGTTTCCTTTGGAAAGCTCCTCGACCTTTTTATTCGCATATTCAGGCACTTTAAAACGTGTAAGCCAATAGTCTAGCTCCTGTAAGATATTTTGCTTCTGCATTCCTCTTAGTCTAGCCAAATAAACAATTTGATCCTTAACCTTTAGCTTCGGATATAATCCTCGTTCTTCAGGCAAATAGCCGATTATCGGACTTGTTGAATAATCAATCTCTTTTCCGTCCCAAGTGATTTTTCCTTCACTTGGATCAATTAAGCCCAGGATCATTCGGAAGGTTGTTGTCTTCCCAGCTCCATTCGCCCCAAGAAATCCAAACATTTCCCGATCCGGAATAGCGAGTGAAAGATCATCAACTGCAGTAAATTTACCGAAGCGCTTTGTCACATGTTCTAACATCAATCCCATAAGTAATTCCTCCTATCCACTCCCTTATACGATTGGCATTGGAAAAAGGTTCAAATTTTTTTATAAAATGTAGAGAAAACTTTGCACAAATCTAAAAATTATGAAAAAATACTAGTACTATCAGATTTTTTTCATAAGGGGGGGAAGAAATTAAAATGAAAACATATAAACTAACGGTTTTTGAGAAAAGCGGGGAAAAGTTGCTTGATGAAGCCTTTCAAGCGGGGGATGATGCTGCCGCCAAAGGAAGCGGGAAACAGATGCTAACAGACAAAGGCTATGAAGAAAAAACATACCGCTGTACTTCACCTGCCGGAAAACTTATTTTGTTTCAGTCCTAATTATTTATTCGGAACATGTCAAATAGAAATGCGAAAAGCAAAGAGAAACCTCTTTGCTTTTTGCATTCCCTTATCGCTTTATTCGTTCATTTCTGTTAATTCTTTATGGACTTGATCTCTCAATGCCATCTTTAGAAACTTGCCGACTGATGTTTTTGGAATTTCATTTAAAAATAAAATCTCGTCTGGGAGCCACCATTTGGCAAATTGCGGTTTTAAGAATTCAAGCAGCTCTTGTTTGTCTGTTTTTCCTTTAAAGGCGTCCTTTAAAACAACACAAGCGACAGGACGCTCCTGCCATTCCTCATGCGGGACAGCCACAACTGCCGCCTCGAAAACAGCTTCATGTGCCATTAACGCATTTTCCAGGTCAACTGAGGAAATCCATTCCCCGCCGCTCTTAATCAAGTCTTTTGTGCGATCAACTATTTTCATAAAGCCTTCTTCATCAATAGTAACCACATCCCCAGTGTAAAGCCAGCCATCTCGGAATCCATCCGCCGTTCTTTCATCCTTATAATATTCCGATGCAATCCATGGGCCACGAATGGCTAGCTCACCCATTTCCTTTCCATCCCAGGATGCCTCTCCATCTTTTCCGACGATTTTCATTTCAAGTCCAGGGACTAGAATACCTTGCTTTGACTTAAGATCAAGGCGCTCTTCATAGCTAAGCTCTTCTTGATAGCTTTTTAAAGTCGAAATGACAACGAGCGGACTTGTTTCTGTCATGCCATATGCATGCATGAAAGGAATATTATGCTTCTGCTCAAAGGCTTTAATCATTCCTTTCGGCGCAGCAGAGCCGCCACATAGAATAGAGCGTAACGACCTCATGTCATATTCGTTCTCATCTAATTCTTTTAACAATCCGAGCCAAATGGTTGGAACACCGGCAGTAATCGTAACTTTTTCCTCCTGAATTAATTCCGCTAATAGCTTTGGTGTAAAGTACGGACCAGGCATGACTAAATTTGTGCCAAACCACACCGCCGCAAACGGCAAGCCCCATGCGTTGACATGGAACATCGGTACTACAGGCATAGCAATATCCTTTTCACTCACGCCGGCACTGTCAGCCATGCCAAGTGCCATACTGTGGAGAACGATACCGCGATGAGAATAAATAACTCCCTTCGGATTCCCTGTTGTGGCAGAAGTATAGCACATTCCGGCAGGGGAATTCTCATCGAGATCATCAGGAAACTCATAGTCTCCCGTTGCCTCAGCTAGTAATTTTTCATAATGATAGACAGGCGAAAGACTTGTTTCAGGGAGCTCTTGATCATCAGTCATAATGATGAACGCTTTAACACTAGATAGTTTATCTTTAACGGCTTCAATTAGTGGAACAATATCTGAATCTATTAATAACACTTTGTCTTCCGCATGATTAATAATATAGACAATATGCTGAGGAGAAAGGCGAATATTTACCGTATGAAGAACAGCACCGCTGCATGGAATGGCAAAATACGCCTCCAAATGACGATGGTGATTCCAGGCAAGTGTCCCTACCTTATCTCCTCTTTCGACTTCAAGCTTTTGCAAGGCTTCGGCAAGCCTCCTTGTCCGCTCGGCTATTTCCTTGTATGTAAATCGCTGAATGCCGCTAGCTGTTCTTGAAACTACTTCTTTCTTCGGAAAAAACCTTTCCGCCCTCTTAATCATTTGCGTCATTGTCAAAGGTGTTTGCATCATCATAACGATTCCTCCCTTTATTAAAACGCTTACACTTCATTAAAGAAGTGTATGATCTTTTATACCTAAAACATTCTATCTATTTTTAGAAAACCCTTTTTTATTTTTTGTAATATTCTTAAAATAACCATAAAAAAATCCCAGCCTTTTAAGCATGGGATTGATTAGTAGCAAATAATTCACTTAATATCTTCAATTTATCTTCTGTATATTTTTCAAAGCTTTCATTGTATGTTTTCGGATCTTTTGGATTAGCAAAGTGGGTAATCTTTCCTGTTAATGGATCGACAAATTTACTTGCTGCTCCACAACCAAGACCTATGATCGTTTGCTGCTCCTCCATAATCATAATATTATAGATGCTATCTTGATTTGGCAGCGAGTAGCCAACATTTTCAAGGTTGCCGAGAATATTTTTTTGTCGATATAAATAATATGGAGTGTAGTTATGCTCCTTCGTCCACTTCTCAGCCATTTCCATCATTTTTTCAATTTCCCCGCGGTCTGCTACTTTATATTTTTCCTTGTTTTTCGTCATTTCCGAGGCACGTTTGAAAGAGAGTGTATGGACAGTAAGTGATTCAGGCATGAGTTTTTCTGTTTCATTAAGCGTGTGAGTAAATTCTGGCACGCCTTCACCTGGAAGTCCGATAATTAAGTCCATATTAATATTATTCATGCCCATTTGACGAGCCAAATGGAATTTTTCTATCGTTTCTTCAACCGTATGATGTCTGCCAATGGCCTTCAACGTCTCTTGAATATAGGACTGCGGATTAACGCTGATTCGATCAATTTTCCACTTTTTCAACACTTCCAGCTTTTCTGGTGTAATCGTATCTGGTCTGCCCGCTTCAACCGTAATTTCCCGGATTTTATCAACATCTGGGAAAGAAGTGTACATTTCTTCATACAGCATATCCATTTCTTCCGCTGTAATACTTGTTGGTGTGCCCCCACCGTAATAGACAGTCGTAATTTTTATTTTATTTTCTTTCAGCCATTCGCCTACTCTTCTCATTTCGTAATGAAGACCGCCGAGGAATGAATCAACCGATCCTTGTCGTCCATTGATGGCATATGCCGGGAATGTACAATACGCACATTTTGTCGGACAAAAAGGAATGCCGATATAAATGCTTACTTCATTTTGAAGCTCATATAAATCAGGGACAACAGCCAGCTGTCGATCAACAATTTGCTGCATAAGATGAATTTTTTCATCTGTAATTAAATAGTCCTCTTTTAACTGTTGATGAGCAACCGCTTTTGGCGTTTTTTTCTGCATATGGCGATGGAGCAGCTTTGTTGGTCGGATCCCCGTTAAAATGCCCCATTTTTGGGTAATACCGGTCCATTCTTGAAGCACTTTTAAATAAACATGAGAAACAGCATATTTAATTTGTTTAAACTGCTCCTTCTCAGATTCAGACGCTATTACTAATGTTTCATAGAAAGCTGACTTCTCAATTTCTTCCTTATCTAATAGCAGTGCATTTACACGAATCGATGACCCAATTTCGAGGTCAATAGTAATCTGCACATCCACATTTTGCTGAGCATGAAGATAAACTTCGCTTTCTTCAAAAAATAAATTGGCTATTAACTGAAGCGGACGCTGAAATCGTTCATCTTGTAATCCTAAAACTGAAATTTGCAATGCAATCACCTTTTAATAAATATAGTAAAACCATCAAACTTATAGGATGGAAGTAGAGTTTTATCATAGTAAAGCTTATATCAGTTTACAGAAACAGCAGTATAAGGTCAATAAATTGTAGATGGTATAAAAATTAAAAAAAGAGCTAATCATATGAGATCAACCCTTTCGATTTATATTATTTTAATAAGTTCATTTTACGCAAAAATTCGATTGGCTGCTGCTTTCTGAAATGCTCTTTCACCATATAGGCGACACCGTGCTGATTATTCGGACGGGTAACCCAGTCAGCTGCTTTTTTTACTTCGGTAGGGGCATTGCCCATTGCGACCCCTAATCCAGCCTCTTCTATCATGCCAAGATCATCAATTCCATCCCCAATTACGACCATCTCACTGCGAGCTATTTCTAAATGATCGGCCAAGTATAATAAGCCATTTAACTTTGATACGCCTGCTGGCATGATGTCGATCCGATACTTATTTAATTGAAGAACTTCAATTTCATGGAACATCCCTTTTATAGCCGCCTGAGCATCTAATAAATCAGTCTCATCTTCAAAATACACTTCAATTTTTGGCGGATTGACTGGATCGTCAAGAATCGTATCGCTTAATGAATCGACAAACTGCTGCGAGTAAAAAATTGGATCCCCTGATGAAAATACTGTTTTTGCTAATAAATTATGATTAAGTCTTGACTTATTGGCAAGTGAAAATTTTTCATGAACTAAACGAATTTGGCAGGAAAACCCTTCAAGCAGCCGGACAATCTCATATGTTACTTCCTCCGCAAGTCGCCTAACAAAAATTGGTTTATCACGTGAACTAGCAATATAGGCACCGCTATGGGCGACAATTAATGAATCTAGCTTTAATGCCTTTGCTACTTTTTTTGCAGAGGGAAAGCTTCTAGAAGATACTAATGTTACGTAGATTCCTTTTTGCTGAACATATTCAATGGCTTCTTTTGCAGATTTATGAAGTCTTCCATTTGATTGGAGAAGAGTACCGTCAATATTTATCGCCAATAGCCTGTATATCATCGTATTGCCCCCTATTCGTGGAGTAAAAATTGTCCTATTACACTTTTATGAAAAAAGAAAAAGGAATAGAACAAACCGTGTAAAAACTTCACTCTATATGCTTATTGAACAATATTAATAAAACTCGCGGCTCGATTTGTCCGTTAAAACAGCGAAAACCGCCCCTAATTACATAAGGAGCGGTTTCCAAATTAAGTATTATCCTAGTGGTCCGTAAAGCTCTTCAAGCGGCTTCATAATTATTTTATTTAGCTCGGCAATTATCATGCTCATTCTTTGTTCTGCTTCCATCAGTTTTGATATTTTGGCATTTTGCTGAACAAGTGCTACTGTATGTTGTGCCTGCTCCACTTCTGCTTGAGAGATATCCTGTCCCATCATTTGCTTTTGCTGCAGCTGCATTTGGATTCTTCTAAAGTTATCAAACATCGCTTTTGCCGAAGGATCAGCATTGACCTCATCATACGCTTGCTTCAAAATTTTATATTCATTGCTTTCTCTAACTGCTTTCTCAAGTTCATAGGCGGAATCAAATAAATTAACGGCCATTTTCAAACTCCTTTCCGAATTAGGCATTCACCCTACTATAACAAAATATGCCACTCATTGCGAAGCGTGTATCCGAAAATTGGTAAACTACTCTAAAGCACAACGGCTAAAATCCCTTGAAAGAGCCCAATAAACCCACCGATCATTGCCCCTAATAAAGTAATCATTTTTAATTCGCTATTTATAATGGTTAGAACCATTTCTTCCAGTCTCTCGACAGGGAATGCTTCTACTTGCTCCCGAATAATTTCTTGTAATCGAAGCCTTTCCATTAACATGTCTACGCGGCCTGTTAGCCATCCTCCAAACAACTCAGTACTCCTAGGCACCATTGTATCAATGATTTCTGCCCGGTAAGCTTCACTCCATTTAGAAATCGGTGCATGAAATAATTGTTCTAATTTTAGTATATTGCTAATGCTTTTCTTCACAAAAGAAAGGACATCTTCTTTATTAAATTGCTCTTCAATCTTAGCCGCTTCCCATTCAAGAATTTTATCCCATTCTTTTTTTAATAGCTCAGTGATAATATCAGCTGTACCCTCATTCTTTAAAAACTTGATAATTTCCGGCTGTATCCTATCTGCAATTTTGATGTTCCCCATAAACATTTGCATCATGCTTCCAAGGACCCCGCTTCGTTCCTTTAAAAAATCATCGGCCATTTTTTGAATCCGCAGATTTCCTTCAAGGCTTGAAAAATAATCGATCCCTTTTTGAAGAATAAACTTGCTGATTTCAGGGATTTTTCCATTAACCGTTTCAATCACCTTTTCAGGGATAAACATTTTTAATGGCTGATGTCGATATTTCTCCAGCACACTTTCAAATTTTTGCTCAACAACCTCATTCAAATGCTTTTCCGTTTTCTCGTGGACATTTTTTATCCCTAAGCTATCCAATAATTGTGCTGGGCTTTTCTCACTAATTAAGAAATGATCCAGTTCCCTTTGAACAACTCCTGTCATTTCCTTTTGAAAATTTTCATTTAAAAATTTCCTTTTAATACTTTCAGGTGTTAAAAGATGGTTAACGACCATCTTCCCCATTTGTACTGCAAGCTCGTCTCGGCGTTTTGGGATTAAACCAGGAGTAAATGGAACTCTCCACTTTCCAATATATAAAGCTTTATGGGGCCTAAAGAGCATTTTTATAGCAAGGTAATTGGTGAACCCATTAATAACAGCCCCAATCGTTACCATTAATAAAATTGTCAATAAAATTTTCATATGATTGAACATCTACCTTCCTTCGAGACTACCGAACCATTTTAAGCTTTTTTACATACGATACTTTATCAGCTTTTGCCTAATTTTTCATTATTAATGCACCATAAATTTTTTATAAATGAGGAATGATCATGACTTTATCATTATTACCAATTACGATTGTTCCGACTAAATCGTTTCAAAAAAAGGACATTTCGATAAAATTTAGCCATTCTCTCGTTGATTACTGGAGAATAAACACGAAAAAACCATTAATCATCGCCGCCGGTACTCATCAAGTGTTAGTGAATATAGAGACTGCTGCTATTACAAAGGATGAAATCTTCGTTAGTGATGACGTGCTCAATGAGCTCATGCTTCCACTACAAGAAAGAGCCTTTATAGCTCATTTCATTCATAAAGAAAATATGTTATTTATCGGTCCGATCATTGGTTTATTAACTGAGGTGCATTTATCTGATGATGGTGAGCCGCATTTCCGGTCTATTCACGGCTTTTGTAAGGAATTGCAAGACTTAGTATTAGAAGTTGGCGGCTTTTTCTATGTTTTTTCACTTAATGATTATTCAAATGGAAAAATAGCAGGCTATACTTTACAAAATGGAAGATGGGAAAAATCTGAAGTTCCTCTGCCGGATGTCATTTATAATCGCATCCATTCGCGAAGATTGGAAGCCAGCGGGATTTCCCAACAATTCAAGGATTATGCAATAGCTCAACAAATACCCATATTTAATCATCAATTTTTGTCTAAAGAAAAAGTTCATTCCTTTTTATTTTCTGAGGAATTTTTACTTCCATATCTTCCTGAAACCATGCAGGCTGATGAAGCTTCACTAAAAATATTAAGCCAAAAACATGAAGTTATATTTATTAAACCCATTCATGGAAGCCAAGGAAGGAATATTATTAAAGTTTCTAAAGATGATGAGAACCTACTAGCACAATTATCCTCAGCCAATGGGTCTGACAGCTCTTACGTCTTTCATGATTATAGTCAATTTTATAAGTGGATTCACCCATTTCTTACAAAGCGAGCATATATTGCTCAAGCCGGAATTCCACTTATGAAATACAAGAATAATCAGCTTGACTTTCGGATCCTCTGTCATCGAAATTTTCAAAACAGGTGGAAAGCTACATCTGCAGTAGCGAGGATTTCTGCTGATCACCATTTTGTTTCTAACATTGCTAGAGGCGGCGAACTAATGAAGCCTGTACAATTATTATCCACATTTTCCAATCGGCAAACTGCCATACAGCAGCTTGCTCTTATGAAGGAGCTAGCCGTGGAAACCGCAACGATTATTAGCCAAAATACGGATGGTTACGTTGGAGAGCTTGGAATCGATATTGGCGTAGACGAAGGCGGAAAGCTTTGGATTATTGAAGTAAATGCAAAGCCATCGAAAAACTTTGAGGAGCCGGACAAAAAGATTCGTCCTTCCGCAAAGGCTTTATTGGAATACTGTACATTTTTAGCCTTTTCCAATAAAGA
Organism: Cytobacillus depressus; assembly: GCF_008923245.1. GTDB lineage: Bacteria > Bacillota > Bacilli > Bacillales > Cytobacillaceae > Cytobacillus > Cytobacillus depressus. The sequence goes on along the minus strand of NZ_WBOS01000002.1, from coordinate 71,003 downwards.
GAAATATAGATTTTAGGATGACTATGACGTCTAACTGCAGGAGGTATATTAAATGCTTACATTCGGTCTGATGACATTACAAATTACGAATGAAAAAACATATTTTTATGAAATTGCCAAAAGAGCACATCAACTTGGCATCGCTTGTTATCGATTTGTTCCGTCAGATATCAATCCAATTACTGAAAATGTAAAAGGAGACCGTTTCAATCCGCATACAAATGATTGGGAGTCGTCTGAATTTCCGATCCCCAATATTCTTTATGACAGATGCTTTTACAGAGATGATACGTTCTCAAAACAATGTCAAGCAATCGTTAAATGGCTAAAAACAAAGAAAGACATCGTATTTTTAGGCTATGGACTGCCAAATAAAATGGATTTATATGAAGCCCTTTCCCAATCCTCATTGACACCTTATTTGCTCAAATCACAGCTTGTAAATTCTGGAGGCAGTGTCATTCGGCAACTCATGCCCCATAAACCCCTTATGATGAAACCAGTAAATGGCTCCCAAGGAAGGGGAATATACTATTTAGAAAAAAAAGATCAAGAAATTGTCGTGCAAACAGATAAGGCAAATAAGACGGTCACCCGAAGATTCCCATATGACGAAAAAGCCGTTGCCTGGATTGATTATCTCATTAAGGATAGAAAATACCTCATTCAAGAGTATAAAGAGCTTACTAATAGTAATTATCAACCCATTGATATTCGTGTGCTGATGCAAAAAGATCCAACTGGAAAATGGAAAGTAATTTCAAGAGGAATCCGCACAGGAAAAGAAAAAGGAATTGTGTCAAATATTAGTGCTGGAGGAACAATTTCTGCCTTCAATGATTGGCTTGCAAGTCAGCCCCTTTCGAAAAGCACCTATCTTTACAATGAAATCAACGATATTCTGATTAATTTGCCAATAGTTTTAGAACAAAACTTCCCAGCTTTGTTTGAATTAGGTGTCGATATTGGAGTAAGTAAAGATTTTTCCATTTGGATATTGGACGTGAACTCTAAACCTGGCAGAAAGGTCGCCTTAACAGTTGATCCATCCTTAGAAGATCAGCTCTACACCTCCCCCCTGCTTTATGGAAAAAAACTGTATTTTGAAAGGAGTCAACTCGATGAGAAAACAATATCAGGTTGAAATTCTTGATGACATCTCCGGTAAAGTTTATATCCCAAGAGAAGCTAGCCAAATAACGAAATTATCAAAGATTGCTTTCGGGACTCAATCACTTGATACATTAATAGAAAATCAGCCAAATAGCAGACCTATCATTAGTTTAAGCAAAGATGTAGCTGAAGAGTTAAAGTTTCCTAACATAGCAATCCCTCTTCATCTTTTCATTGCAGATGAAACATTATATATCGGCCCACTCGTTGGCATATTCACATCAGGCTTTACACCTTTTCCTATTCGCCCTATTGGTGACCGTAGTATTTTCTTTACCAAGCTGCTTTCCGTAAAGAAGTCTGTTGGCGCCATGGCTTTTGTATTTGGAGAACAGCATATTAATTGGGAGCAAGGAACAATAAACGGATTATTTTTTTATCAAAATGGGTGGAAGACGATTGAAGTTCCTTTTCCTAATGTCATATATGATCGGCTGCCAAATCGAAAAAGCGAAAGAGTGGCTGAACATAAACAGATTAAAGACCGGCTCCAGTCCGAATATTTAATTCCTTGGTATAATCCAGGCTTTTTCAATAAGTTAGAGATTAACGATCGGCTCATTCAAGATGACAATTTAGCTAAACTTTTGCCAGAAACACACCCATTTGTTTCCTATTCTGAAATAGAAAGAATGCTTAGCCATTATGGGCATGTGTTCATTAAACCGATTAATGGGAGTCTAGGTTTAGGAGTTCATCAAGTAATTTATGATAAAGCGGAAGGGTGTTACTATTGTCGTTTCCGTAATCAACAGGGTGAAAATAAGCTGCAAAAATATAACAGCTTAGAACGATTAATGAAGCATGTGTTTGCTAGCAAAAACCTCAATCGAATGCTCGTGCAGCAAGGTATTCATCTAATGAGAATCGATCAGCGGCCAATCGATTTTCGTATTCACACAAATAAAAATAATCATGGAGATTGGATTGTGACAGCCATCGCCGCAAAAGTTGCGGGGTCAGGAAGTGTTACTACACATGTAAAGAGCGGCGGCGTCATCAGAACCATTGCTGAGGTTTTCCCAGAAATCGAGGAACAGAAGCGTGTAGAAGCAAAACTAGCAAATGCTGCGCTATTATTAAGTAAAGCGTTAGAGGAGAATATGGAAGGAATTATTGGGGAAATTGGCTTTGACCTTGGTATAGATCGAAATGGAAATGTATGGCTCTTTGAAGCAAATTCAAAACCAGGAAGATCTATTTTTAAACATCCTGAGCTAAAGGAATTCGATCTTCTGACAAGAAAACTATCCCTCTCCTTTGCTGTTTTTTTAGCCGAAAGGGCCATTACGAGTCCAGAGGAAGTATTTAAATGATTCAATATTATGATCCAGAACAAAAAACTTGGCTCAACATGGCCACCAATGAAGATATGCCGGTCATTGGCATATTAACTGGGAGCAAAAAAGACAATAAAATAACGGGGAATGGACGTTTATTTAGGGAGCTTCAAAAAGAAATCAGCAAAAACGGCGGGCTATCCGTCGTTTTTACTCCTCAGAAGATTAAGGATCAGTCCATTGACGGTTATATGTATGAACCCAATAAAGATAAATGGTACACGGCGATTTGCTCCTTCCCACATGTTATTTATAATCGGGTTCCCTTTCAAAAATTAGAAAAATCAAAACCCTATCAAGAGGCACTCCAATTATTTAAAAATAAACAAATTCCATTTTTTAATTACGGTTTTCTTAATAAGTATGAATTATTTCAAATTTTTTCAAGAGACACTTTTTTTCAGCCGCTGTTTCCGAAAACAATTACCATTCATGCTAAACCTTCTCTCCATACATTTTTGGAAAAACATGGGCAATTATATTTAAAACCAGCCAATGGTTCAAAGGGGAAAGGCATTTATCTCCTTCATCTAAATAACGATGGCTCCATTCGTTTAGAGGGCCAGAAAGAAGAACGAATATATCATGATTTTCACTCTTTTTGGATTAAGCGGAGCCACATTTTATTGAAAAAATCCTATATCGCACAAGAAGCTATTTTGCCGTTCTTATATAATGGCAAGCGGTTTGATTTTCGTATTCTCGTTCATTTTCAAAACAATCATTATGAAGTAATCGGCATTGGCATTAGGCAAGCAAAGGAGCAGGATATCACTACACATATTCCTAACGGTGGGGTCATCATCCCGTACGAGGAAGTGCAAACGTTGGAGCATGATCAATTCATTTCAGAAGTGGCAAACAAAGCAGGAAGACTTTTATCAAAAGAAATTGGCTTTTTTGGAGAATTTTCAATTGATGCCGGAATTTCAGAAGATGGCCGCTATATTATTTATGAAATTAATTCTAAACCGATGAAATTTGATGAAAAGGAAATAGAAGAGAAACGAATTCAATCATTAGTACGTTTATTTTTTGAATTAGCAGGCTTGAACAAAAAGGTGTAAGATGATGAAAAGGAGGCAAGGATTATGCTTACCCATTTTCAATTCAAACCTTTATATGAAAACAAACAATTGCCTGGCTGGAGGTTTTCTTTTTATTTTAACAAACATAAATTCGATGGTATTTATCATCAAAACGGGAAAATTGAATGGACATCAGCTGCCCCTAACGGTGAGGATGAAATAAAATTATTGGAGCAAATTCATGAATTAATGCTTTTCCATGTATATGATCAATGAAAATAGAAAAGCGGAAACGGCTTGTTCTGCCCCGACAAGCATAAGACGCTTTATGGAGGAAGGCGTACTTTGCCTTCATTCATAAAGTGGCTTATGACCTCGAGGGGCTAGCCGTTGGAGCTAGACAAATAGAAAAGCGGAAACGGCTTCGGAACAATCAAAGTGCAGATTGTTCCTGCGAAGATCATTCTAAGGAGCTTTCCTTAGTGCTCAGCCCCGACAAGCATAATACGAGCAAGTGAAAAGGTTGTATTTTAATCTTCTTGATGGTTTGGCTTATGACCTCGAGCCCCTAGACCCTGGAGCTAGACATGTATGATTTCCTTCCTCCTTTGGAAGAATAAATTGCATATCATCTTTCCAAAGGAGGAAGAAAACTTGTCAGATCAAAAAAATGCCCAAGAAGATTTACATCATGAAGGCAGAGACAAAGTTTATTTAGACATCGATCGCATGATTAATGAAGGAATGTCCGGCGGTTCTGTCCATATGAGAGAAGAAACGACAAATATTGAAGAAGCTAGAGACCTTCACGAAGAAGATCCGCCTTATACGGTTGAATAATTGGCGGAGAAAATCAGCACCTTCTCAACTTGGGAAGTGCTGATTTTTTTTACCAGTATTATTCTTTTATTAAAGTAACTTCTTGATTTCCGCAAACTGGGCATTTTAAAAAATGTGGGCACTCCTTATTCGCGTAATCATTCGGATAGCCATCCTCCAGTTTCATTAGATCAATTGGCATATATGCACTATAAGCACCGTAATAATCCATAATCCTGCCTTGATCCAAAGCGAGATTTCCGCATGACGTACATTTTTTCTTTATTTCTTCAAACCCATTACAGATTGGACAAATAGCCATTTCAATGACCCGCTCCATTCTCTATATAAAAATTTCAATAATCTTATCGTTCGTCAATTTATCAACAGATATGTGAAAACAAATAGGAAACAATTCCCACTAAAAATATAGAATAAGAGAAGCGAAAAACTCCATAATAAAGAGTAAACAAACATCAACGAGATTTCACAAACAATCTCAGAGTATTATTATACCGATGGGTTAAACCAATTAGAGGTACAAGTTAAGCTTGGGCCGGTGCAATTCCGGCTAACCCAACCATATTTCCAAAAAAAACATTATGAGGAGCGATACTTTATGGATCAAAACACATCAAACAGAAATTCCTCAAATCAATTAGTAGTGCCTGGTGTAGCACAAGCACTAGACCAAATGAAATTTGAAATCGCAAACGAATTTGGCGTTAACTTAGGTGCTGATACGACATCTCGTGCCAATGGATCTGTTGGAGGAGAAATTACAAAGCGCCTTGTTCAAATGGCTGAACAACAACTTGGCGGTTACCAACGATAATATTTGATACAAAAACTTAATAAGATATGGCTCTGACCCCCTTTTATTAAGGGGGTCTTTCTTTTTTGTCTAGCTTTAGCGCCTTTCCCCGAGGTCACAAGCCAATCCTCCCAGAAAGGTAAAGGGCGCCTTTCCGTGAGCATCGTCATGTGCTTGTCGGGGGTGAGCACTAAGGAAAGCTTCCTTGAATAATCCTTACAGGAACAATCTGAACTTTGATTGTTCCGAAGGCGCTTCCGCTTTTCTTTTTACTCATACCATCTTAGAAGGATCGACCCACTCATTAAATTGATCTGCAGTAATATAACCTGTTTTTAAAGCCGCTTCCTTAAGTGTGAGATTTTCTTTAAAGGCCAGTTTGGCAATCTCAGCAGCTTTTTCATAACCTATATGTGGATTAAGTGCAGTTACAAGCATGAGCGATCTTTGGACATGTTCGGCAATGACTTTTTCATTCGCCTCTAGACCAACTATGCATTTTTCATTAAAAGAAACCATTCCGTCCGTTAAAAGGCGAATCGATTGAATAAGGTTATGGATAATAACCGGTTTAAAGACATTTAGCTCAAAATTTCCTTGACTCGCTGCAAACCCAATTGTGGCATCATTGCCAAAAACTTGACAAGTAATCATCGTTAACGCCTCGCTCTGGGTCGGATTCACTTTCCCTGGCATAATCGAGCTTCCTGGCTCATTTGCAGGTATCGATAGCTCGCCAATCCCGCTCCTCGGTCCACTAGCTAGCCATCTGACATCATTGGCAATCTTCATTAAGTCGGCTGCAAGTGCCTTTAATGCTCCGTGCACATGAACAATTTCATCATGGCTCGTTAATGCTTGAAATTTATTTTCCGAGGATTGAAAAGAATGGCCCGTCAGAAAAGAAATTTCCTTGGCTACCTCGTCCCCGAATGCTTGGTCCGCATTAATTCCTGTACCAACTGCAGTTCCCCCAATAGCAAGATCGAGCATGTATCTGATTGCCTCGGAAATCATCTTCTCATTTTTATCTAGCATCGCACGCCAGCCACTAATTTCTTGTCCTAATGTCAATGGGGTGGCATCTTGCAAATGGGTCCTCCCAATTTTCACAATTTGATTGTATGCTTGTTCTTTTTGGTTAATTGTCTTTTTCAAACCGCTAAGGGCAGGAAGAAGCTGTTCAGCAATTTCGATATAGGCTGCAATATGCATCGATGTCGGAAATGTATCATTCGAGCTTTGGGACATATTGACATCATCGTTCGGATGAACATTATTTTGAGCATCACCGTTCTTTTGCAGCAATTCATTTGCCCTTCTTGCGACCACTTCGTTGACATTCATATTAGTTTGCGTTCCGCTTCCTGTTTGCCAGACGACGAGCGGAAAATCCTCATCAAACTTCCCTTGCAAAATTTCAGCTGTTGCTTGAACGATTGCATTCATTTTGGCCTCAGATAATTTTCCTAATCTATGATTAACAATCGCAGCGGCATGTTTGATTTTCGCAAAAGCATAGATCACTTCCATCGGCATTTTCTCGATACCTATGTGAAAATTCTCCTTGCTTCTTTGCGTTTGTGCTCCCCAATACTTTTCAGCCGGAACCTTTACTTCTCCAAGTGTATCTCTTTCAACCCGATAACTAGTCATTACATTCCTCCTTGGATAAAAAAATCCTTCAATTATATTCTATTCCCTATTTCCTAGCTTTTATGGGTATCTTTGTATAATAAAAAAAACTGCTTTGCATGAAGCAAGCAGTTTTAATGTTTAATAATTGTATATCCTAAAAAATACCCAAGTACCATAATACTCGCAATCACCAAGGTAACAGATAGCTGTTCCATTCCTAGTCCCCCCACATAGTTTATACCTTTAAAATAGCATAAATGGTGGGAAGGTTATTTGATTAGATAGGTACATTTCGTGACAGGGAATTGACATTTTTATGAACGATTTTTATTGGCTTAATCATCTTTTTTACCTTTTTTCTTTTTCATTTTCTTTTCCAACTTTTTACGTTCTTTTTCTATTTTCTTTTTCCATTTATCTGTATTCTTTTTATTATTATGATGAAGACTCTTTTCTTCCTGTTTCTTTTTTTCGATAAATGAAGCGATATGCGGCACATTGAAAGATACATTCTCTTGATTTTGCAATGCTTTCGTCATTATTTCTTTAAAAATCGGCGCCGTACCAACTCCGCTAGTCGTCGTTAAATAATGATTTTTATCTGTTTTGTCATAGCCAACCCAAACCGCCCCAACTAACTGAGGGGTATAGCCAACAAACCATTGGTCTTTCACCCCGTTGACCCCTTCAATTGGCACCTGTGTTGATCCCGTCTTTCCTGCTACTTCCCGCCCTGGAATTTGCGCTGCTTTCCCAGAACCTAATTCCACAACTCCAAGGAGCATGGTCGTAATTTTATCTGTTACTTCTTTCGTCGTCACTCTCGTGCTCTTGCCATCCCGCTCTGCGACAATATTTCCAGTTGAATCAACTATCTTTACGATGGAATGAGCTTCAGATTTTTCTCCGCCATTGGCAAAAACAGTGTACGCTTCTGCCATATTTAAAGGAGACACGTTTTTCGGTGTTCCTCCTAGTGCCAGAGCAAGATTTTGATTAATCGCCTCATCTGGAATGCCAAACCTTCTCGCGGCTTCAATTCCTTTATCAATTCCAATTTCATTAAGGAGCCATACAGCTGGTATATTGAGAGAATCCTTAACAGCTTCATACATTGGCACTTGACCGCGGAATTGGAAATTATAATTATTAGGCTCATAATCGCCGAATTTCATTTTTTCATCCTTCAGCACGTCCGTAATATTCCAGCCATTTTCAAGTGCCGGTGTATAAGGAACAAGAGGCTTCATTGTTGATCCAGGCTGGCCGACCGGATGGATCGCTCGATTATGCCCAAGTAGGGTATGCTCCCCCCTTCCGCCAACTAATGCACGTACCCCTCCGCTTTTCGGTTCGATCAAGATGGCTCCGCTTTGAACGATTTGATCCTCTGTGCCCGCCGGAAACATTGAATCATTCTGATAAGTCTCTTCGACAGCTTGCTGCATGGAAGGATCAAGCTCGGTATAAATTTGATATCCACCCGTCAATAGTTCATCAAGGGAAAAACCATATCTTTTCATCCCTTCCTCTAAAACGTAGTCTACGTAATAAGGGTATTTTCCTTTAAAGGGGTCTCCCCCATGATCATCGAACACTAAATGTTCATTCTTTGCCTTCGTATATTGCGCCTCTGTAAGAAAACCAAATGATTTCATTTGTTCCAGAACGAGGTCTCGGCGCTCAAGTGCTTTTTTTTCATTTTTATAAGGATTTATTGCTGAAGGGGCATTAATGATGCCAGCTAATAATGCCGACTCACTTATCGATAAATCCTTCACATCTTTCCCATAATATTTCATGGCCGCACGTTTTATCCCCCAAGCACCCTCCCCAAAATAAATATGATTTAAATACATTTGGAGGATTTCGTCCTTTGTATATATTTTTTCAATTTCTCTCGCTAGAAAGAATTCTTCTATTTTGCGCTTATATGTTTTCTCTGGCGATAGCAAGGCATTTTTCGTTAACTGCTGTGTAATCGTGCTTCCGCCTTCTAAAATATGCCCTGCTTTAATATTACGAAAAAACGCTCTTCCAATACTTGTCACATCAATGCCGTTATGTTCGTAAAAGCGGTGATCTTCAATCGCCATAACCGCTTTTTTTAAATGATCGGGAATTTCCTGAATTGAGGCTCCTTCAATTTTATTAGCGGTTATTTTGCTGGCAATCTCGCCATTTATATCATAAATAACAGTAGATTGGTCTAGCCCTGCGTCTAAGGCACTTATATTGGCATCGTTAGCGAAAAAATAAAAAAAGCCCAAAAATGCTAGGACTGCGGTTGATGCAGTTAAAATAGCAATTTGAGTTAAATGCTTCTGCTTCCAAAATCTCAGAAATTTATTAACAATAGACTGTTTCTTACTCATAATTCCTCCAAGTCAAATTCAAGATGCTTAAAATTATGGATGATTGATACAGTGAAACTTCATTCAGTGTGGGCGGTTTATCCCCGCTGAATGTTAGTTAAACTTATCACGCTCACAGCACCACGTCCAGTGGCTTTCGCCTTACTAGAACATCGTGTCCATCGTCGGGCGTTTACGGGCTGTTAGATCTCCCACATAGAAGCTTTTTGTATTCTCAACTTCTTGGAGTGGGAGTCCTACACCCCGTTAATCTGCGGTAAAGACATTCGGCTGGGAAGGGATTTTTATGCGGGTTATAAAAGGAAAAGACAGCGGAAAGGCAAAAAGGAAAAAGCCACACGGACTAGCTAATTCCTTCTTTACATTTATCCCCTGTTTCTTTCGTGTACGAGCTCTGCAAACCTTTCTTTAGAAGACTCTTCATCGAAGCTGCTATAAATACGGAATAGGTCTTCATCAATAATACGATAATGCTGGCTGATTAAGTTTTGCTGAAGCAATATTCCGTTTTGCTTGTCTACTTCTCTCCACCAAATTTTTCCGCCCAATGTTTTTTCTTTACGATAGTCAATTCCTTCACGAGCAATCGTTTCCAAAACCTCAATGGGCTCATTTCCAAATAAAAAGCGGACCGTTTCCGTTTCCCGAAAAAGGGCACAAACAGCGACAACTGTTGACCAGCTCGCTTCTGCCCGCCCCTTTTCAATTTGTACAAGGGTTTTCTTTGACACACCAATAATTTCCGCCATTTTGTCTTGAGTGTAGCCAGCTTCTGTCCGGATTAGGCGGATTTTTTCAGATACTTTTTCAATAATTTCTTCACGAGTCAATTTCCGATTCATTCCTTTATGTTCGGCTAAATTGGTGCTTATAGTTGATTATATAAAAAAGCCATATATTTAAGTGTATTTTTACACCGCTTCTTCAATTATAAAAGAAGTAATCATAAAAAGACAATAATTAATACATAGGATAAACAGAATTCGAGATAAATGACAAAGATAGAGTAGTCTCGAAGAACTGTTTTTCCATTCGCTAAAATTTGACAAAGGAATTTAGCAAAAAAGGTAGAAATGTATATATCTACGGAAAAAGTTATCTTATCGTAAGGAATGGAGAGAAAGATGTTTACGAAATCAATGAAACCAGTTGTCGAGCTATTGCACAAGGAAAAAGACGAAATGCTACAAGAATGGGAGAAGAATATATTAGTTTCTACGAAAGATCCTTTCAAAGATCGCATGAAGGAAAATGGCGAAGTAATGTTTTATCTTCTTATTAAAGCTTTCTCTAGCAATGAGGAGGATTTATTGAAAACTCTCCGAAAGTTCGCTATTTCTCTTGCAGATCAACGATTAAAAGCCGGAATTAATATTGGTGAATTCGTTTATAATGTCAATCTTGGACGATCTATCTTCCAAGATAGGCTTTTGAATATAAACATTGAATGTCAAGACCAAAAGGAATACGTTCAGAAAGTACAGTTTTGTTTTGATCAATTTCTCTATTTTTGTGTCACTTATTATAGTGATGCTAAAAATCAAATAATTGAAGAAAAAACACAGTTTATTGATACAAGCCATAAAGACAGGCTTACTCTGCTAGGGCAAATGACCTCTAGCTTCATCCACGAATTTCGTAATCCGCTAACCTCTGTACAAGGCTTCATTCAATTATTAAAGACTGAGAATCCAAACTTAAAATATTTAGATATCATTTCAATCGAATTAGAACAGCTAAACTTTCGCATCTCCCAGTTTCTTTTATTATCAAAGAAAGAATTGATTGGAAAAGAGAAAATATATTTTTCCCTGAATGAAATAATTGAAGAAGTATTAATCTTCCTATACCCGAGTATTTTAGATGGGAAGGTAAAAATCCGGAAAAGTTTGGAAGATGATTTTTTCCTCCTAGGCTATGCAGACGAGATCCGCCAAGTATTGATCAATATTATTTTTAATGCAATTGATGTTTTACATACGTATACGTCGGAGCCATTCATCGAAATTACAAGTCATCTTGTCGAGAATTCTTGTATTAAAGTTGAAATCGCCAACAACGGGCCGAAAATTCCACAGCATCTTGTGAAATCAATTTTTGAACCATTTGTTACAACTAAATCTCTCGGTACAGGTCTTGGATTATTTGTTTGCAAAGAAATTATTGAAAAACATAAAGGAAAATTGGAATGCGAAACAAAAGCTGATTTAACAATATTTAGCATTACCCTGCCAATCTCAAATAAACAATTCGTTGACACCTACGCTTCCATTTAATTGAGTCAGTCGTATGCTTATTTATTGCAATTTTTCTGTATACTTCCTCCGTGTTATCGCTTAAAATTGGAAATTATCATATATTAAAAGGGAGAGTTTCCAATGTTTGTATTAAAGGTAGATCAAGACATCGAGCTTCAGTTGTTTCAATTGCATCATTGTGAGGAATTATTTCAATTAGTGGATCATAATAGAAATCATCTTAGAGAATGGCTCCCATGGGTCGATAATATGACCTCCCCCATTCAATATCACGAAATTATTCCTATTTGGCTGAAAGCATTTGCCGAAAATAATGGGATTAATGCTGGAATCCGCTATAAAGGTCAGCTTGCCGGATGTATCGGTTTCCATCAAATCGATTGGACAAATAAACAAACAAGCATTGGTTACTACCTTGGAAGAGGCTTTGAAAGAAAAGGGATTATGACGAGAACGGTTCAGGCGCTTGTAAATTATGCATTCCTGGATTTAAATCTAAACCGCCTTGAAATTCGCTGTGGAGTTGGCAATAAAAAGAGTCGAGCAATTCCGGAAAGATTAGGTTTTGTCCAAGAAGGAATTATTCGTGACGGAGAATATCTATATAACCATTATCACGATTTAGTAGTCTACGGAATGCTAGCCCGCGATTGGGGAAATAACGACTGAAGGTCCTTCTCAATGGACCTTTTTTATTTTTGATTAAATATCTTTCGCCACAGAAAATTAAGTAAGGTTTAGTTTAGATGGATAAAAGGTATGATTATTAAGAAACCACCTCAATAAATGGCTAGTTTTTCTAATAATTATTAATACATTCGGGTAAAGTAACCTTTAGAGGAGGTGAAGGCGCCTTGCATTTATTTGTGAGGACATAAACATGGCACTCAATTTATTCCTTCTATTTATTTTAATTGCTTTAACTGCTTTTTTTGTAGCATCCGAATTCGCAATGGTTAAAGTTCGCACATCACGGATTGACCAATTAATTGCCGCGGGAAACTCGAAAGCTCATGCTGCAAAAAAAGTAACCTCCAATCTTGATGAATATTTGTCTGCGTGCCAGCTCGGAATAACGATCACTGCCTTAGGCCTTGGGTGGCTCGGTGAACCTACAATCAAAAAATTATTAGAGCCTATATTTGCTCATTTACACTTACAGCCATCGATCACAAAAGCACTTTCCTTTGTCATCGCCTTTTCAATTGTCACCTTCTTGCACGTTGTCATCGGAGAATTGGCGCCAAAATCATTTGCCATTCAAAAAGCAGAAGCAATTACACTACATTTCTCGCAGCCGTTAATCTGGTTTTACAAAATTTTGTTTCCATTTATTTGGACACTTAATCACTCGGCTAGATTTGTTGCCAGTTTGTTCGGTTTAAAACCGGTTACTGAGCATGAAATAGCCCATTCTGAAGAAGAATTGCGAATTATTCTTTCTGAAAGCCTGAAAAGCGGCGAAATCAACCTATCGGAATATAAATATGTTAACAATATCTTCGAATTCGACAACCGTATCGCCAAGGAAGTCATGGTGCCGCGGACTGAAATTGTCAGCTTAGACGAAAACGCAACACTTGCGGAAGTACTTGATGTCATTATGAATGAAAGGTACACAAGATACCCGATCACAGGCGGTGATAAAGATACGATTCTTGGACTCATCAATGTGAAAGAAATTTTAACTGACTGCATTCGGCAAAAATGTAAAGAAGAGAAAACAGTTGTTCAATATATTAAACCAGTCATTAAAGTAATTGAAACAATTCCTATTCATGACCTGCTCTTAAAGATGCAAAAGGAACGGTCTCATATGGCCATTTTATTTGACGAATACGGAGGAACTGCTGGTTTAGTAACAGCAGAAGATATTTTAGAAGAAATTGTTGGTGAAATTCGTGATGAATTTGATACAGACGAGCTTCCTTTCGTGCAAAAGCTTGACACGAATCATTATATTTTAGATGCAAAACTGCTTATTTCAGAAACAAATGATTTATTAGGTACCGACCTTGATGAAGATGAGGTAGACACGATTGGCGGCTGGATTCTTACGCAAAAATTCGATCTTGTCCAAGGAGACGCTATTGAGCATAGTGGCTATGAGTTTATCATAAAAGAAATTGAAGGTCATCATATTATCTATATAGAGGTAAAAAAGCTTAAAGCAGAAATACGTGAATAGACCTAGAATAGAACATACTGGTTTTGTTCTATTCTAGGTCTATTCGATTGATGTTTTTCTGAAAATTCTATACATAACTTTTATTGGCTAAAAATAAAATAAAGTATTAAACTATTACGTTTGACTGTATGCTTTTAACTAACATATAATAAAATTAGGGTTCTGTACCTAATTTTTTTATTTAAAGGAAATAATCCTTTCAAAAAATTAATTTGGAAATATTAGGCCAGCCCAAATTCTTTTATTTTTATTAGTAATGGGGTGATACGATGGGGCAGTTTATCGGATTGGTGAATTAGCAAATTTGGCGAATGTATCAAAGCGGACGATTGATTACTACACAAATATTGGACTAATTCAAGCCGAGCGAACGAAATCAAATTACCGCATGTATTCTGAAGATGTTCTTGCAGATCTTCGATTTATTGAAAACTGCAAAACTATGCATATTCCATTAGACGAGATTAAAAGAAAACTAGAGTTAAGGTCAACAACTGTCATGCATACAAAGGATGTTGAGCGTCAAATTGATACGGTATCACAACAAATTAAACAGCTTCATAATGAAATTGCTGTCCTTCTGCCGCTCATTAATCACTTAAATGAAGACCAAAAGATTGACCTTTCAAAAAAGCTGAATATAGAAGGGACAACATTAATAAAGTCTCTTGTGAGCTTAACTAATTAAACTATATTTTCATTATTTCAGGAGGTGACTCCTTACCCGTAGACTCGGGCTAAGGAAACTTATTTGGACATATTAAACTTGGTTATTATAGCCATTTTAATTGCTTTGACGGCATTTTTTGTAACGTCAGAATTTGCAATGGTTAAAATAAGAAGTTCGAGAATTGATCAGTTAATTGAAGAAGGAAATAAAAGTGCTATACCTGCTAAGAAAGTGATTAGTAATTTGGATGAATATTTATCTGCCTGCCAATTAGGGATAACCATTACTGCTCTTGGAATCGGTTGGCTTGGAGAACCGACCATTGCACATATGCTTCATCCTCTTTTTGATAAGCTGAATGTACCAAATTCTGCATCACATATTCTTTCAGTCGGAATTGCCTTTGCGATCATTACCTTCTTGCACGTTGTTGTTGGAGAATTGGCGCCGAAAACGCTAGCAATTCAAAAAGCTGAAAAGGTTACATTGTTAACCGCCCGCCCATTAATTTTGTTCTACAAATTAATGTATCCGGCTATCTGGGCTTTAAATGGATCTGCTCGCCTATTTTCAGGATTATTTGGATTAAAGCCTGCTTCCGAACACGAATTAGCCCATTCAGAAGAAGAACTTCGCATTATTTTATCTGAAAGCTATGAAAGTGGCGAAATCAACCAATCTGAGTTTAAGTATGTAAATAAAATCTTTGACTTTGACGACCGTATTGCAAAAGAGATTATGGTTCCAAGAACAGAAATCGTTTCATTCTCAAAAGATGATACGATTGATAGCTTTTTACAAACGGTTTATGAAGAAAAATTTACACGATATCCGATTATCGATGGTGATAAAGACCATATTATTGGAATCGTAAATATTAAAGAAGTCATGACAGATCTGATTAAGAACAGGCAAGTCGTTTCTAGCATGCTCGAATCATATACAAGGCCCATTATTCGTGTAATTGATACGATTCCCATCCATGATCTTCTCCTTAAAATGCAAAAGGAAAGAATTCATATGGCCATCCTTATGGATGAATATGGCGGTACTTCAGGTCTTGTAACTGTTGAAGATATCATTGAAGAAATCGTCGGTGAAATTCGCGATGAATTTGATATGGATGAAGTTCCAGAAGTTAGAAAAATAAACGAAGAGCATTATATTATTGATTCAAAAATGCTTGTAAGTGAAGTAAGTGATTTGCTTAATATCGATATAAATGATGAAGATGTCGATACAATCGGCGGGTGGATATTAACAGAGAATTATGAAGCGAAGCAAGGTGATATTATCCACTTAGATTCATATGCCTTTAAGATTATCGACATGGAAGATCATCATATAAAGTATATTGAAGTAACAAAAATTACCGAAAATGAGCAGCCACAAGCCCTACCTTTAACGGAAACGCAAGTGGTTTAAATTAGAAAAGCGGAAGCGCCTTCGGAACAATCAAGAACGGATTGTTCCTGCGATGATTATTCTTAGGCGCTTTCCTTAGTGGTCACCCCCGACAAGCACAAGACGATCCTCTCGGAAAGGTGAGCTTTACCTTTCTGGGAGGATTGGCTTGTGACCTCGAGGGGGTAGGCGCTGGAGCTAGACATCTTTACGAAGGGTCAGATTCGCCTGAATAAAGGCAGATCTGACCCTTTCTTATTTCGGAAAGGTAATTGTGAATTTAGTTCCTATTCCTTTCTCACTGCATACTTCTATTTTTCCATTATGCAGCTGAACAAGCTGTTTAACGATGGATAGCCCGATGCCAAACTCCCCAAATGCTTCACCCGTTCGTGAAACATCAGCCTTATAAAAACGATGCCAAATCGATTCAATTTCTTCCGGATCAATGCCAATACCAGTGTCCTCAATTTCAATCACCGTTTTAGTCTCATTCTCGATTCCTCTAAGGAAAATAAGTCCATTTTCCGTAAATTGATTACTGTTTTTGACGATATTGATTATGATTTGGATAATCCGATCATAATCAGCAAAAATCATTATATGTTCATCACATTGAACCAAGATTTGATTGCTTTTATCTACTGCCTGTATATTGAGCTGTTCTTTGACTACTTCAAGGACTTCCAATAAATTAATTTCAATTTTATCAAGCTTGAGCTGATTGGAGCGGATTTTTTCATAATCAAGATTTTCGTTCACTAATCTAATTAATCGTTTTGCTTCTCGATCAATTAAGATCATCCCTTTTTCGATTTCCTTTTCGGGGATTAACTGATTTTTAATCCCTTCCGCAAGACCGCTAATTGTTGTTAACGGCGTTCTCATTTCATGGGAGACGTCGGCAATAAACTTTCTGCGCCGATTTTCCAGCCGCTCAATTTCTTCATGGGATTCCTTTAATTTCGCTGCCATTTTATTAAAATCTCTTGCTAGCTGGCCAATTTCATCAATCGATGACTCCGGAACATTTACATCGTAATTGCCAGCTGAAATCATTGAAGCCGCATTGCGAATATCTTTTATACGTTTAATTAAAGTTTTTGAGAAAATGAGACTAATTAATATAGATGCTGATAACGAGATGACAATCGTATATAAAAGAAATTTATTTAACTGTGTGATCATCTTCATCGTCCCAGTAATCGGGGACAATAATAGAATTCCTCCTGTAAGATGATCTCCTTTCATAAGCGGGATCGCTACAAGGGATACTTCTTGGCCAAAACGCTTTATATCATGTTTAACTGACACTTTATTTCCTTTATAAATTTCTGCCCATTCTGCTTCAGTTAACTGGATTAAAGGGGAGCTTTGTAATTTTGGATAGATGACCTTCCCTTCATAATTGAAAAGAATATACTTAATATGCCTCGTATCAAGCAGATGAGTATATTCTGCTAAAAATTGTTCATTTCCTTCCATTCTTACCGTTAATTCTGTTAAAATTTGATCCCCGTATCCCTCAAGCTCTTCCACTTTATTCTGAAAAATATAGCTTTCTACAAAATGCGAAAATGATAAGCTTAAAATTAGAAAGGCGAGAATGAGAATACTAATATGGCTAATTAATAGCTGATAAAAAAACCTAATCCTCATTCCCTGCCACCATTTCATCAAATTTATAGCCTATGCCCCACACTGTTTGAATAAAAGGCTGGTCGTGTGTTCCAATCTTTTTTCTTAACCGTTTAATGTGCACGTCGACTGTCCGTTCATCTCCATAAAACTGATAGCCCCAAACACGATCTAAAAGCTGCTCTCTAGTAAAAACCTGCTTTGGATGTTTAACAAAATAATAAAGCAAATCAAATTCCTTTGGTGTGAGGTTGTTAAGAAGCTGGTCATTATAATATACCTCTCGGGAATCTTTACTTATTTTAAAATATTGACTTGTAATGAGATTCACTTCTTCTTGCTCCACAGCTTCTGAATGATATCGTCTTGTCACCGCTTTAATTCTAGCCATTAAGGCAAGTGGGCTAAACGGCTTTGTCACATAATCATCAGCACCCATTTCAAGTCCGAGCACTTGATCCGAATCGCTATCCTTTGCTGTCAGCATAATGATCGGTACTTGGCTAAGCCCGCGAATTTTTCTGCAAAGTGTTACCCCATCCATAATCGGCAGCATCCAATCCAAAATAACAAGATCCCAATTTTCTTTATTAAAACGGTCAAAGCCATCTTGCCCATTATGAACGAAAACTCCTTCATATCCTTCTTTCATAAAAAACATCTCAAGCATTGAACAAACACTTTCATTATCTTCAACTACGAGAATTCTCATAAAAAATGCACCTTCCCATTTCTAAACCTTATCTTTAATGTAATCGAATCCTTCCCTATTTTACAATAAAGTGAAACTTCTTTCAGTGGGAGGCTTTTTTCCCACTGAAAGTTAGTTGCGGCCCACAGGATGTGGGTCACGCAGACGTTGCCACAGGACGTGGCGCTCTTAGTCTGCGTTCCTTAAATCGGGCCTTTACGGGCAGTTGACCCTCCACTTATTCTTCATTATACTCCAATCTTTGAAGTGAGGGTCTTACTGCCCGTTAATCTGCGATAAATATCGCTTTTATCTTAGCATTTGCGTACGCGGCCAATTTTTCCCACATGAATTTACTTTTTATGGACATGCTAACTTATGACATATTTATAAAAGGAGAGTGCAAATAATGAAAAAGATTTTAGTGAAAGTATGGTTTATTAGTTTTGTTATTTTTGGATTAACCTTTGTACAAACAGCTAGTAGTGCATACGCAAAATTCCATAATGAACATTTTGACGGTCATAGCCATCATCACCATATCATTAGTGATGCAGAATTGGTGAGACTTTTAGATCAAGGATATTCTAAAGGGGAAATTCTAAAAGCGGCTCATATTGCCAAATTCGCCAATAAAAAGGTTGATGATGTTCTTAAAGTCTATAAGGAAAATGATTCCTCTTGGGAAAAAACAGCTAAACATTACGGATTAGATTTAGAAATGCTGAAAAAGAAACACCATGAACATAAGGAAAAGTTTCTACAAGAACATAAAGAAGTAGTTATAGCAAATGTGGCGAAGTACTTAGGGAAAAAGAAAGAAGACATTCAAGCATTGGCGGATGAAGGGATTCCACTTCGCTTTATTATTGCCGGTGCAGCTATGTCAAAAATAAGTAATAAAGATTTAGCCGAACTGATAAAGTTGAAAAAGGAAGGAAAATCCTTTAAAGAAATTAAGGAAATCTTAAATATTGATCGCCATCAAATGTATACTGAGATGAAAACATTAATGATGAAAATTAAAGAGGACATTAAAAAATAATTCATTTAAAAACGGCTGCCGAGGCTTTCAAGGCAGCCTTTTTAATAGAAATTCCTACAATTTCGCATATTTTGAGTCTCTCTTATTCATATCACATTTTTTGATTTTGTATGCGAACACCCAACCGTGCGTATCATAAAATGTTATAATTATCTAGATAGGCATTTTAAGTAATTTTTAATCAAGGAAAAATGGGGGAAACTATATGATCGATATACCAGAAACTGTTGCTATTCAATCAATGCATAAAGGATTATCGAAACCAAAAGTTGCAAAAATAATATTTTTTATCTGTTTTGGTTCTGTATTAATGGGAGTAGGAATTGAAGAGTTTTTAGTTCCGAATCAAATATTAGATGGAGGAATCACTGGGATCTCCATCATCCTTTCACACTTAACCGGGATGAAATTAGGTTTATTTATCTTCATTTTGAATATCCCCTTTTTCTATATCGGCTACAAACAAATTGGTAAAACCTTCGCATTATCCACTCTCTTAGGAATTACCGTTCTCTCTATTTCAACCGCGCTTCTTCATGATGTGCCCGTTTTTACAAAGGACCCGCTTCTAGCAACTGTATTTGGAGGGATGATTTTAGGAGCTGGCGTTGGAATTGTCATTCGTTATGGCGGTTCTCTCGATGGTACTGAAATTTTGGCCATCCTTGCCAATAAGAAGCTGCCATTTTCTGTCGGGGAAATTGTCATGTTTTTCAACCTTTTTATCTTTACTTCAGCAGGATTCGTGTTCGGCTGGAATCGAGCGATGTATTCAGTCCTCGCCTATTTTATTGCTTATAAAACAATCGATATCGTCATTCAAGGACTTGATGAATCGAAATCAGTGTGGATTATTTCTGAAAATCATCGAATCCTCGGAGATGCTATTTTAGCAAGACTCGGCCGTGGCGTCACTTATTTAAATGGCGAAGGCGCCTATACTGGAGATAATAAACAAGTCATTTTCTGCGTAATTACCCGGCTTGAAGAAGCCAAATTAAAGACCATTGTCGAGGAGCTTGATCCCCACGCCTTTTTAGCCATCGCTAATATTACTGAAGTTCGCGGAGGCCGCTTTAAGAAGAAGGCGATTCATTAAAAAAGCAATTCTTTCAACCTGAAAAGGTGCCCCTTTGGCACCCTTTTCTACTTTTGATATAGATTATTAAACATCCGTTTCATGAAATAATCATCCTCGCATTTTTCACGGATAAAGGGAATTTTCTTCCCTCGCTCTACCTTTTTGTCCTTTACAATCCAAGCATTTCCACTTTCCTCCAAATGAATGGCAATATTTTGATGTTCTAAATCCTTATAAAAAATATAAGCCGCATCCGGATTCCCATGGAAAAAATAGATCCGTTTCTCCCCTAATGATTCTCCGCTCAAATGCTCCTTCAGACTTTCTATTTGTGAGTCCCGCTTACCCGCAACAACCGTATATTTCATTAAATCAATAAAATTTAAATACATACTTTGATCAACAATTTCATCATACTTGTGACCAAAGCTAGAGAAAATATCCTTCATTATCGCTTCATTAAAGGCTTTATTTCTCATATCTTTTTTCTCTGCACAATCAATTTCTTGCTTATCAGAGCTTAATGCTAACACCAAATTATCTGCAGCTGTAAAAAAAAGAACAAATGTCATACCAAGATAAAAAATTAATTTCTTCAATTTTTCTCACCTCATCTATATTCTTCCAGTGAGAAAAAGAAATATTCCCATTCACCATTCATTCAAACAATAAAAAAAACAACGACAAGCAATTCCTGTCGCTGTTAATTAGTTCTTTATAAATACTTCCGATGAATCCCTTTTCCATCATACGTAAATAGCATATTCTTTCCTTCCACGATTGTTTCGAGGTGGACACTTCTACCCCACAGTTGTTGGACATATGGGAGGACTTTTTCTAAATATTTGAGGTCGAGCTCAACGCCTTCAAACCAGTGCTTTAAATAGAGCTCGCCATTTTTTAAATAATCTCCGTCATTTACAGTTAGATATGGAAACCCTCCATTAACGCGCATATTCACGAGCTGATCGCGGACATGTTCCCAATTCTTATCGACGACTTTATAGTCTTTACCTTGCTTTTGGAATAGATACATATCTTCTCTCAATACTAAATCTTTAGTTAAATAGTTACGGAGGAAGGAAATGTCTGATTCAATTTCCCGCACTTCAAACATTTTCTCGCGGCCCGATCCTGGCTGAACGCCACGCTGTTTCATCTTTTCTGTCGGATTATTATATCGCTCTTCAATATCCTCAAAGATTTTTAGGCCAAGATAATATGGATTAATACTTGTGCGTGAAGGCTGAACAACGCCTGCATTTAATTTTGCGAACTCCAATGCCTCAGCACTCGTTAAATCCATTTCCCTAAGGATGCGCTGATGCCAATACGATGCCCAGCCTTCGTTCATGATCTTAGTTTCCAGCTGCGGCCAGAAATAGAGCATCTCTTCGCGCATCATTGTTAAAATATCACGCTGCCATTCGGAAAGCTCTCGGCTGTAACTTTCAATAAAGAGCATTAAATCCTTTTCTGGCTGAGGAGGGAGTTTCTTTTTCTTCTTTACTCGCTCAGACTTCCCTTTATTTCGGTCATCAAGCTTCCATAAATCATCATAAGGAGAGACTACTTCAGGATCCTCATCCTCATACTCCTTATCATCTAAATTCCAGACAAGCTTTGGCCTCATTAAAGATGGATCAATATGCTCTTCGATAGCTAGAACGGCATCGAGGAAGGTTTCCACTTCTTTTTTTCCATGCTCAATTTCATATTGTCTAATCCGCTCTGCCGTCGCTGCCATGCTTTCAACCATATCGCGCTTTGTGTTCTGAAACCTTACATTGTTTTTGAAGAAATCGCAATGAGCCAGTACATGGGCGACAATTAGTTTATTTTGAATTAATGAGTTAGAGTCGAGCAAAAAGGCGTAACACGGATCTGAATTAATGACAAGCTCATAGATTTTTGAAAGACCGAGATCATAATGGAGCTTCATTTTGAAAAACTGCTTTCCAAAGCTCCAATGGGAAAAACGCGTGGGCATCCCATAGGCACCGAAAGTGTAAATAATATCGGCTGGACAAATTTCATAGCGCATCGGATAATAATCTAACCCAAAGCCTTTTGCGATTTCCGTAATTTCCTCTATCGCATAATGCAGCTTTTGACGATCCTCTTCCATCATTCACCATTCCTCCTTTTTGTTCTTATCACAATCTATGAAAAAATGGGCAGAATGATGAATTGGAGTTAACACAAATTAGAAAAGCGGAAGCGCCTTGATCACCCCCGACAAGCATAAGACAAGTTGGCAGGAAGGCTGCATTTTACCTTCATGACAAATTGGCTTATGACCTCGAGGTCGACAAAAAAGCGACGTCCTGTCGCATTGTCGACACTAGTACGTCCTGTACGTCGGGGGTAGGCGCTGGAGCTAGACAAAAAAAAGCGGAAGATTCTTTTCTCCCGCTTTTTTCACCTTAATCATCATATTTTACATTTAAAACTTTCCCAGAAACCGCATCAATGTCAACATCAACTTCGCCTTTACTAGTTTGTAGTTCGATTTCGTAAATTAGCTCATTGTCGTCATCATCACGGTCGATTTCCGTTACTTTTCCGTTCACTGCCTTTTCAGCAATCTCAATCGCCTTTTGAGTAGAAATGGAAACTTTTTGATTGGATTGAGCTTGTTTTTCAAAATTATCATTGTCATTCACGTCTTGATCTTCTTTCACTGAAAGAACGGTTCCTTTTAGTGAATCAACATGGACTTCAACTTCTTTTACGCCATTTTTGATTTCAACGTCATAATAGCTTTTGCCCATTTTACTTTCTAATTCAACACTCTTTACATTTCCCTCTGCTTTTGTTAAAGCAATCTTGACGGCTTCGTCATGAGAAATCATCTTCTGTTCCGTTTGTTGCAGTTCATTTTTCTGAAGCTCAGATTTTGTGTTATCATTTTTTGTTGCTCCTGCAGCAACTGCTCCTCCTAAAATGATTGCTGCTGATACAGCGCCAATTAATAATTTACCTTTCATTAATAATTCCTCCATAAAATCTTTATCTCTTCGGTACATTTACAATATACCTTGGGAAGATTAAAGAAAAAGGATAGGAAGATTAAAAATTGATGAGAATTAACAAATGCGCAAGCGCCTTCGGAACAATTACAGATCAAATTGTTCCTGCGATGATTATGCTGCCTAAGCGCTCCTTTTGGAGCTGAACGTCAGTTAATCATCCGATGTGATCGATATAACTTCACCGGTAATCGCGTTAATTTGGACAGTTACTTCTTTATCGTCTTTCGTTTCAATTTCTACAAGATAATAATTGAGCGAGCCGTTAGATTCTAAATTGACATCATCTATTTTTCCTTTTATTTGTTTTAAAGCAATTTTTATAGCCTCTTCCTTTTTAATAATAACCTTTTCTTCTTTTTTAGGCTTTTCCGGAAGTTTCGGGATCATTTCATCTAGATTTTCTTTATTTTGATGTTCTTGATTTGAACCGATTACAGAAGAGTTTCTTTCACTAAATGAGATGATTTTTCCATTCTTAGCATTTAAGTTAATCTCATAATTGCTCTTATTTCGTTTCATCTCTATTTTATATTGATTATTGTGAAGCTCCATTCCTATTACTTCTCCGCTGTACCTTTCCTCTACTAAAGCTTTTGCTTCTTTTTCCGACAAAATTTCAGCAGCCGGCTTTAATTGAGGGCCCCATTGTTGAAAGATAATAAAAAGTATTACTGCTGCCAATAAGGTAATCAATATCCAAAAAGTTCGTTTCTTTTTCATTTGTTTAACACCCCACCTTCTATACTCCCTCCATTTTCCTATATGAAAATGAGAAAAAGATGAGAATTCATTAACTTTTTGATTTCATGTATAAAGTCACAGTTGTACCTACAGATACTTGGCTATCAATGTGGATACGGACACCAATAGCATCGGCAATTTCTTTTGATAATGCAAGTCCGAGACCTGATCCGCCGCTTTTTCTGTTTCTTGCTTCGTCGACACGGTAAAAACGATCAAAAATCCTTGGCAATGCACTTTCAGGAATTCCGATTCCTTTATCAATTATTTTGACAAAAGCACCGTGAGGCTCCTTGCCAACAACAATAATGATTTTTTCATCACTATATTTTCTAGCATTATCAAGAAAGATAAATAACAGTTGCTTCAGCTTTTGCTCATCTGTAAATACAAAAAGCGAATCTGATTGCTCACCTTTAATTACAACATCCCGGTTATAAGCATTTTGATATCCCTTCGCTGTTTGTTTCAATACATCTATCAGATTTACGTCAGTGAACTTTAAGTTCCATTGTTCATGATGCTTCGCAAGCAGCAGGAGCTGTTCAGTCATTTCCCTCATCCTAATTGACTCTGACAGGATCGCATCGACCGATTCAGCAAAAACTTTCGGCTCCTTTAAGCCTCTTCTTTTTAACAAGCTTGCATAGCTTTCGATAATCGTTAGAGGTGTTTTAAGCTCATGGGATGCATTGGAGACAAACTGTTTCTGCTTTTCGAAATTTGCCTCCAGCAAATCAATCATATGATTAAAAGTTTCCCCCATTTGAAAGAGCTCGTCCTTTGACTTTTCCTTTAATGATAGCCTTTTAAATTCACCGCTCTCTTTAATTTCCCTCATCGTTTTAATCATGCTAATAACGGGGTTAATCATTAGATTGCTTAGCACACGGCTTGAAATAAAAACTGGTATTAAAGCAAGAATGGTAACGATTAGCAGCACGATCCTAAGTGTGTGCAGATTTTCGATAGCTGTATCCAAGCTTTTTGTAATTTGCAGGTTCGCTACCTTTCCATCTGGGAGAATAATGGGCATTGAATTAAAAGCATAAATATGATCTTCTATCTTGAGTTTTTCGCTTATTTCTCCAGAATAAAATTCCACATTCCTCTTCCTTAATACTTGTTCATTTAAGGACGTGACAGATGGTGCCTTCTTATAATCAGGTCTGACAATTCGAATCATCCCATCAATTGGAAGGTAAGCTCTAAGTAGTTCATCCGCCGGGATTGTTCCTATATTTTGGTTAATCATCTTTGACGTCAATTTCATTTCATCTGAAGCCAGTTCCAGTTCACTATTAACAACTAAATTGCTAAATAGAAGATAAATGGAAATATTCATCAATACGAGCAAAACTGTAAATAGAACAGCGGTATTTAAATTAATCTTATTCCGTAGATTCATTTTGCTTCCTTCAGCACATAACCCACACCACGAATCGTATGAATTAATGGCTGTTTTTCAGGCAGATCAATTTTTTTCCTTAAATAGCGAATATACACATCAACGACATTTGTGTCGCCCAAAAAATCATAGCCCCATACCGCTTCTAATATTTGGTCGCGATTTAGTACCTGCAATTTATTTTTTAATAAGTAAGCAAGAAGATCATGCTCTCTTGGCGTTAACTCGATTTGATCTTCACCTCTTAGTACTTCTCTTGTTTTTTCATTAAGCTTTAAATCGGCAATTTTAAGCCAGTCAGCTTCTTCTTCTGTTTGTTCAGCTGGTTTAAATCTTAATGCGGTACGAACCCTTGCAAGCAGTTCTTCGATTTGAAAAGGTTTTGTTATATAATCATTTGCTCCTAAATCTAAACCAGAGACTTTGTCCTCAACTGAATCCTTTGCTGTTAATAACAGTATAGGGGTATGACTGTCATTCATACGAATCCGCCTCAGTAATTCTATTCCACTTAAACCAGGAAGCATAACATCTAATAAAATCAAATCCCATTCTTTTGTTCGATACTCTTCTAGAGCTATAATCCCATCAAATACCTTTGTTACTTCATATCCCTCATATTCAAGCTCTAGTTCAAGAAGCCTGGCAATTTTTTCTTCATCCTCGACAACTAGAATTGATTCTTTATTCAACAAGGTTTCCTCCCTATTATCAAATGAGCTTTACTATTAAGGTTAGCAAAATATTGAAAGATAAAAGAGAAGAAGGGATAAGAGAGAATCAATCGTCTCTCTTACCCCTTTTGCTCTTCTACTATTAGCTGAAGAAGCTTTTTATTTTTTAAACTATGGGAAACTCTCACTGTTACCTTGACAGGCTGATTATTTTCTTTCACTTGAAATATAAAGGAGTCTATTACGTCTGTTTCAGATAATTTCTGTCTGCCAGCGTATTCATAATCGACGACATCGATGCCAGGATAATTCTCTTTCACAACTGAAATGGCAATTCGGCCGTATTTTTCATAATCGGGGGCTTGGTTTTCCGCAGATGCAAAAATATTGGCGTTCAAAAATAAGCCAATCGTTAATAATATGCAAAATAGCTTTTTCATTTTCTTCCTCCCAATTTTGTTCTTTCACCTATTATTTGCGATGACTTTTTATTTTATGTATGATGTTTTACTCGTTAACGATCGCTCTTTTATGCAGGTAAAAATTGATAATCCCAACATGACAATATGTCCAACATTTACACCGTAATTTTTCATCGCAAAATCATATGCTAAAGTCAACTCCTTAAAGAGGAGGAAAGGACAAATGAATAAACTTGATTATGACCGTGCGTTATATTATACACACCGTTCAGAATGGGATAATTTGCTAATTCTAATGGTCAGAACAGAAGATCAGTTTCTTTCCAAAAAAATTGAGCATTTTCTTCATGCCTACAACTTTGAAAAAGATTATTCCGTTATAGAACGACATTTATATTCTTTACTCAGATACATCGACCATGCAAATACCAACACTGCTGTAGATATTCAAGAGGAGCTTTTTCAATTACAATGAAACGAAATGCGGAAGCGCCTTCGGAACAATTACAGATCAATTGTTCCTGCGATGACTATTCTAAGAAGCTTTCCTTAGTGGTCACCCCCGACAAGCACACAACAATCCTCACGGAAAAGTGAACTTTCCTTTCTGGGAGGAATGGCTTGTGACCTCGAGGAGGTAGGCGCTGAAGATAGACAATTCCACCAAAAAACACGGTTCGAGAAAGGAACCGTGTTTTTCAAGTTTTGTCACATCTCATTAATCAATTTTTCCGTTAATTTCTCTTAAAAAATGTGCCTAAAAAGTTTTAACCCTTCATTTGAACATACATATTCGTATACATTTGTAGATCATTCATTAATTGATCTACTTGTTTCGCTGGCTCTTCGAAAAGCCAATCGTTTTCATAATCGAAGCAGTCCGGATCTAAAACGAGTTGTCTAGGGATTACATTAGCATAGACGCCTCTGCCCACGATTCTCATATTCGAGAGAGCATTGATGCCGCCTTTTCCTCCCCCTGCTACTACAAGCAATGCGACAGGTTTATTAGCAAATTGCTCATTTCCTAAGAAATCAAGAGCATTTTTTAATGCTCCACTCATTCCGCTATGGTACTCAGGAGAGGCAAGAATAAATCCGTCTGCGTTTGCGACCTTTTCGCGTAACGCTTTAACAGCGGGCATTTGATATTGCTCTTCTTCTCCATTATATAAAGGAATCTCCCCGATGCTTAAATCAATTAGCTCCACTCCGTATTTCTTGGCGATAAATCTGGAGGCAATCCCTGTTCTGCCTTTTTTTCTTGGACTGCCATTAATAATTAACAGTTTCAAAATCATCATCTCTCCTTTTGGTTTTTTCCATGATTTAATGAAATACATATGTCAATCTCAGCGCTTGTTAATATTTTTGCGGAATGGGAGAGAGTGTAACTTATTTTTACGTAAAGTGAACATTATTTTATCGCAGATTAACGGGCAGTAAGACTCCCACCTCAAAACTTTAGATGAATCGGAGAAGCTTAGGTGGGAGATCAACTGCCCGTAAAGGCCCGATAAGTTCAACTAACATTCACTGGGGGAAAAAGCCCCCCACTGAATGAAGTTTCACTTTATTATGCCATTTCTTACTGCATATAGCGCAGCTTGAGTCCGGTCAGAAAGAGCAAGCTTAGATAGAAGATTTGACACATGGGTTTTAACTGTTTTCTCCGTAATGAAAAGATCTGCGGCAATTTCTTTATTACTTTTTCCCTTGGCAATCTCCTGTAAAACTTCAAGCTCCCGTTTCGTTAGCTCATCTAGCGGCTTTTTTTCAAATTGGTTTTTAGCTGATAAATGGGTTAATAAATGAGTCGTTGCTTTTGGATGAAGCTGATTATTTCCACTCATTAATTGGATGATCGCTTTAACAAGCTCATCCGGCTCAATATCCTTTAATTGATAGCCTGAAGCACCAGCTTCAAGGGCTGGAATAACATGATCTTGATCTGAAAAGCTCGTTAACATCATAATTTTTATGTCTGGACATTGTTTTTTTATTTCCCTCGTTGCCTCAATGCCATTTAATACGGGCATTTCTAAATCCATTAACACAATGTCCGGCTGAATCTGAATGGCAAGTTCAACTGCTTCCTGTCCATTTTTAGCTTCACCAACGATTTCTATCTCCGCCTGCGTTTTTAGAAAAAAAACTAATCCGCGCCTAACAACATGGTGATCATCTGCAATTAACACACGTATAGCCATTTTTCTCCCCCTAAACTGGTATACAAATTTCAATGGAAGTCCCTTGCTTTTCAGAGCTTTTTAGATTAAACTGTCCATTTAAGAATTCAGTTCGATCCTTCATGCTCTTTAAGCCAAGAGTCGGAATATCTTTAAGACTCTCATCGCAGTGAAAGCCACAGCCATTATCCGAAATAACCATCTTAACTTGATTTTTTTCTACAGTTATCATCAAATCAACTTTAGATTGCTGAGAATGCTTTTTACAATTTGCAAGCGCCTCTTGCCCAATTCGCCACATTGCCTCTTCTACTATCCCAGGCAGTGAAACAACTCCTGTTACCTTTGTTTTCACTTCTAAATCAAGCATTTCTCCATAATTAATTAGTGCACTTATAATGCCATTTTCCAAACCTCTCGGCCGCAGTTGCCATATTAATGCCCGCATTTCACTCAAAGCTTCCTGTGCTAAATCTTGAATATATGCGAATGTTTCTTTTGTTTCCTGTTCTCTTGTGAGCGCTACTCCTCCCTTTGCTGTCAAGCTTAAGGAAAACAGAAGCTGATTGACGGAGTCGTGTAAGTCCCTTGCTAAGCGGTTTCTCTCGGCTGTAAGAGCGTTTTCCTGCTCACGTTCTGTTAGCTTAATTCTCTTTATGGCAGTACCAATTTGAAAGGCAATGGATTCCAGTAAAGCTAATTCTTCATGAGAAAAATGCGTCTTATGCGGGGCCCCTACATTAAGAATGCCGAACTTTTCCTCCCCTGCCCGAAGTGGAACGGTGGCATGATGTGTTAAATTGTTTGTGTCTGCTCTTTTTTCAAATAAGGCATCCTCAATTCTTTTGCACTCAATAATATTTATTGCTTTGTACAATCTTCCATTGTTATAGCGATCAATGCACCAGCAGTCTCCTTTGCACATTGGCGCACAATTGCTATGTGACAAGGCGGGCGGCAGATTTTCCATTGCAGCTAATTCATAGCTCCCATCTCGTTCCATTAAAAAAATCCATCCCGTTTCAAGTCCAGTAACATGAAGTAATTTAGCAAGAACCTCTGATAAAAGGCCCTTCATCTCGGTCCCTTCATTTAACAGTTCAGCAATTTCTTTTAATATCCATATCTCCGAATGGCGGTTTTCCGATGACACCTATATTCCTCCGTCTCGTCCCAATATCCTTTAAATCCATTATAAATCTTTTTCAAGCTTTAAGCCTTAGCAATTGGAATGAGAAAATCTACGACTAAAGTTGTAGATTTCAGAAGTAAAAAACACCGAAGCTATATTCTTCGGTGCTAACATTTTTTTATTGAGCAGTAGTTAAATTTAACTTCTCGTCAACAATCGCCATGAAATTCTGTTTAATTGACTGTAGTTTTTCCTTACTTTCCGTTTCACTTAACCCGTTAATACCAAAATAAAATTTAATTTTCGGCTCTGTTCCTGATGGTCTTAAGCAAATCCAAGATTCGTCCTCAAAAAAGTATTTAATTACATTTGACTTTGGAAGGTTTATGGTTTCCTTAACACCATTGCTTTTAGTACGTATGCCAGTTAAATAATCCTCAATCGCTGTTACTTTTAAATCACCTAATTGCTGCAGAGGATTAGAACGGAAGGATGATAATGTTTGCTGAATTTGCTCTGCACCAGCCTTCCCTTTCAACGTAATGGACTCAAGGTCCTCTAGATAATATCCATATTGCTCGAATAAAGCCAATAGGCCTTTGTATAAAGTCATTCCTTTTTTCTTATAGTAGGCTGCCACTTCAGTAGCTAAAAGAGCTGCTTGCACCGCATCTTTATCGCGGGCAAAATCTCCTATTAAATAGCCATAGCTTTCTTCATAACCGAATAAAAACTGATATTCACCTGATTCTTCATACGTCTTTATTTTTTCGGCAATGAATTTAAACCCTGTTAAAACATCCTCAGTTTTAAGTTCAAAGGAAGAAGCAATTTTTCTGCCAAGCTCTGATGTCACAATTGTTTTTAAGACGATGCCATTTTCCGGAAGGGTATTCTTTGCCTTTTTCTGAGATAAAATATAATGCAGAAGGAGCGCTCCCGTTTGGTTTCCAGTTAAAAGTACAAATTCTCCAGAATGATTTCTAACAGCAATCCCTAATCTGTCTGCATCAGGATCAGTTGCAATTAAAAGATCCGCTTTCTTCTCTTCTCCAACCTTTATCGCCATTTCGAAAGCCGACTTTTCCTCTGGATTCGGACTTTTCACAGTAGAAAAATTAGGATCTGGCAGCTCCTGTTCTTTCACAATATGTACTTTATATTTCAATGCTTGTAACGCATCCCGTACCGGTTTATTGGCTGTTCCATGTAATGGCGTAAATACGATGGAAAGATCCACTTCATTGCCAAGCTCAGGATTTTCAGAAATAGTTAATAGGTGCTCTACATATTTTTTGTCTATTTCTTCGCCTATGATTTTTATTAGCCCTTGCTTTTTTAATAAAATCTCATCATTTACTTCTATCAAAAGTTCATTTTCAATTTCATTAACTTTTGAAATAACGAGATCTGCCGCTTTTGGTGGGAGCTGGCCACCGTCAGCCCCATACACTTTATAGCCATTATATTCAGGCGGATTATGGCTGGCAGTTATCACAATACCTGAATATGCTTGTAAGTACCGGACAGCAAAGGATAGTTCAGGCGTCGGTCTTAATTCATGAAAAACATAAACTTGAATCCCTTTTGACGCAAGCGTCTTTGCCGCTTCCATGGCAAATTCCTTTGACATATGACGGGAATCATAGGCGATGACAACCCCTTGTTTTTTCGCTTTTTCTCCATTTTCTTCTATGTAAGCGGCTAAGCCAGCTGATGCTTTTCTCACAGTATAAATATTCATGCGATTAGTCCCGGCGCCGATGACTCCACGCATTCCGCCAGTACCAAACTCTAAATCCTTATAAAAAGCATCCTCTAGCTGCCTTTCATCGTTTTTCAATTTTTGAAGTTCCTCTTTTAAGTGCAAATCTAATTTTTCATACTCCATCCATCTAGCTGCTTGTTCTTTCCAGTTCACGTAATTCCCTCCTAAATTAAAAAGCCATCCATCATTCTATTTCAATAAATAGAGAATATTCCCTTTTAAAATTTTTCTTGTTTTTATGACAAAAATATCTGATGAATTTTTTGATATTAAGATAAGCTCATGACAAAATTATGACGGAATTTAGAATAAAAAATGATAAAATCCGTAAATAATTTACAAAGCTAATCGTTAAGTACTATAATTTATTAATCATCAATTTGAAGGAGTACATTATGAGCAAACCTCAAAAAGATAATCGGGAATCTATATTATTTATATCTTGGGCTGCCTCTGTGATAGCGATGTTTGGAAGCCTTTATTTTTCAGAGATTCGCCAGTATGAGCCATGTACACTATGCTGGTACCAAAGAATCCTTATGTATCCCTTTGTTATTTTACTAGGGATGGCTGTTATAAGAAAGGATTATCGAATCGCCATTTATACAATGGTCCTCTCTGGAATTGGTGCCTGTATTTCCATTTATCATTATTCCATTCAAAAGGTCTCCTTTCTTGCAGACCATGCTGCTTCGTGCGGGAGGGTTCCTTGTACTGGACAATACATAAACTGGTTAGGATTTATCACGATTCCTTTTTTAGCTTTAATTGCGTTTATCACTATTTTTATATGCAGTTACTTATTATGGAAAAAAACGAAAGAGGTAAAATAACATGAAAAAAGTAGTAATTTTTCTTGCTGTCATTGTAGTCCTATTTGGGGCTGTAGGCTTTTTGACAAAAATGCAAAACGAAGAAAAGGTTTCTGAGGATAATAAATATAAAAAAGATACACTCCATCCAGAGACTATTGCACAACTAGATGATCCTAACTATCAAAACTTAATCCTTCCCGAGGAATTAGATAAAAAACTAAAAAATAAAGAGGATGTTACTGTTTATTTTTATAGTCCAACTTGTTCACATTGCCAAAAAACAACACCTGTTGTTGCCCCACTTGCTAAAGATATAAACGTCGATCTTGTCCAATTTAATCTTCTTGAATTTGATAAAGGCTGGGATAAATATTTAATTACGCAGACACCAACCATTGTTCAATATAAAAACGGAAAAGAAGTAAATCGTATTACAGGGGAACAAGACGAGGCTGTATTTAAGCAATGGTTTAGCGAAAATAGTCAAAAGTAGTAAAAAACGCCAGCAATTCACTTTGCAGGCGTTTTCATATTATATTAATAATTCATTCGCAGCTTTAGTATAAATGCTCAGCATATCTTCCTTCATCATTTTTTCTTCACAAAAATGACTATAAGAGAACGGGAAACATAGTCCAAATGATTGCAATGTATAAACATTCTTTTCAAATAAGCTCACATATCTTTCATCTAAATTGGAAGATTCTAATATGGAAATAATCGTTTGTAAACTAGAAATCACTTGGTAAGCTTCTTTTAATGTTGTAAAATTTTCTGAATGCCTCGATGTAGTATGTAATACTTGCAAGCGCTCAAATTGTTTAATTTCTTCATCAGGAAAATATTGCGGAAAGATATTTGAAAATAAACTTTGGACAAGTTCTTCAATTTTCTGCACTTGTTCAGGAGTTGATGCAAAAACAACCTTCACATAAATAACCACCTTTTAATCATTAACCTTTTCGTGAAATATACCAATAGAATACCATATTCACTAGGTAATATAGGGTGGTAATTAAAGGCATAATAAGATCATTTTTACGATAGTTAGGAGAAAATTATGATAAAATCCAAAAGATACGGAGATTGGTTTGAATTAACTGTTCCCCTTGAGTGGGAAGGATTTACTATTGATAAAATCCTTAGAAATATTTGGAATGCACCAAAGAAACAAATACATCAGATGAGAATGGATAAAGATATTAAAGTAAATGGGGAGTTCACTCCTTGGAATGCTCCATTAAAGAGCAATGATAAGCTGCAAATTAAAATGTTTTTTGAAGAAGCTGCTGGGGGGGTGCCGGCCTTTCATCCTCTTGAAGTTCTATATGAAGATGACCATATAATGGTTTTAAATAAGCCGGCACATATGGATACGCATCCGAACGATTCTAGTCAAACAAATACATTATTGAATGCTGCAGCATACTATTTACAATCTGAAGGCGAATATCAGAAAGTAAGGCATGTCCACAGACTTGACCGCGATACTACTGGCGCCGTCCTCTTTGCAAAGCATTCCCTTGCAGGCAGTATTTTGGATCGGATGCTGGAAGAAAGATTAATTAAACGAACGTATCTTGCTCTCGTCCATGGCAAGATTAAAACAAAAAAGGGTAAAATTGAAGAGCCCATTGGCCGTGATCGCCATCATGCGACGAGACGGCGCGTATCGGCTAGCGGACAGCCCGCGATTACACATTTTCAATTATTGAAAACGTATGAAAAAGAAAATTTATCATTAATCAAATGTCAATTAGAAACTGGACGTACACATCAAATTCGTGTCCATTTTAGCCATATTGGCCATCCATTAGCAGGAGATCGTTTATATGGAGGAAAGCCCTTGTTTGACCGACAAGCTTTACATGCAGCTAAATTGGAGTTTATCCATCCTTTTACTTTAGAAAAGATAATCTGCCATGCTCAATTGCCTGAAGAAAATAAATCCTCAGTCCTTTCAAATCTATTGAATGTTGAAAAGTTTGAACTATAAAATGAAAATGGCCGATTCTTCGTCGAAATCTCGACTTAGAATCGGCCATTTGTGATTTATCAAAGCGCATATACTTTCCTAATTGTCTAACCTAAAGGCGCATTCGCTTTTCGGTCAATCCGTTGTTCTTCTAAAAGCTCGCATAATAAGGCTTAACAGAAAGACGAGCACTACGGCGCCTATTAATGCTGGGATAATGGCAAAGCCGGCGATATCTGGACCCCAATGTCCGAAGATGGCAGATCCTAGCCATGCCCCTACAAATCCAGCAATAATATTGCCAAACACTCCACCAGGGATATTTCTGCCTACAATCATACCGGCAATCCAGCCTATAATTCCACCTATAATTAATGACCATAAAAAACTAAACATTATATCACTCCTTGCTGTTTTAATATTAGTTTTTCTTCATCTTTTTTCTTCTATACAAAAATCCAAATACCATTTTATGCAAATAAAAGCTTTGATACAAGCTTTATTCTTAAAGGTAACTTACCCACCATCGAGCATAATTACACATTTTTTTAAAAAACATGGTCTATTCATAAGCAAAGCGATTGCTTCATGCAATCGCTCAATTAATATAAACGGCTAATGCCTTGATTTTATGTAATAAATATCCGCTCTCAATTCGTCCAAAACTGGGCAATTTACAAAAAAATTATAATCTCATAATATTTTCACATACTAAGTGAAAGGTATTGGATTCATGAAAATCCCGCTTTAATTTCTCAATTTTTACTAAAAATAGCTAGTTGTATTAAACTTTTTTAGATATTTTCAACTTTTTACGACTAAAAACTATCTAATTCGCCCAATTTCGTATAAAATTAACTTCGTTTGGGTGAAATTTTTTGTATGGAGGTTTAAAAGATGGCTTTAAAAAAGAAAGATAAGTTTATGTCACTGTTAAGTAACATAGCGATGAATGTGAAAGAGGGAGCAAATTACTTTGCCGATTATAAACTAAACAATGTGAGCGATTTAAAACCCTTTTCAGAAACGATGAAGGACTATGAGTCTAAAGGGGATACATATGTTCATGAAGTAATAAAAGAGTTAAATAACGCTTTTATTACACCTATTGAGCGTGAAGATATTCTTGCTCTTGCGATGAGTCTTGATGATGTCATTGATGGAATTGAGCATTGTGCAGCTTTATTTGAAATGTATTCCATTACGCAAGCAGATGATTATATGCTGAAGTTTGTCGATGCCATTAAAAACTGTTCATATGAAATTGAGAAGTCCATCGAGCTTCTTGCAAGTAAAAAATTGCTACAAATCCGTGAGCATGCAATCAAGATTAAAGATTATGAATCAAAATGTGATGGCGTCCTTCGCCAATCCATTAAGCATCTTTTTACTGTTGAGAAGGATCCAATTAGAATTATTCAGTATAAAGAGATTTATGAGAACATGGAAAATATTGCTGATAGCTGCCAAGAAGTAGCTAACACATTGGAAACCATTATCATGAAAAATGCGTAAGGAGCCGTAACATATGGATGGATTTTTGATATTAACAATCTTAATTGTCGTAGCTGCCTTAGCATTTGATTTCATTAATGGTTTCCATGATACAGCCAATGCGATAGCTACGGCTGTTTCAACGAAGGCGCTTAAGCCGAGACATGCCATTTTATTGGCAGCTGTCATGAACTTTGTCGGTGCAATGACCTTTACAGGAGTTGCTAAAACGATCACGAAGGATATTGTTGACCCGTTTACATTGCACAATGGATCATTAGTTATTCTGTCTGCATTAGTTGCAGCAATTTTTTGGAATTTATTAACATGGTATTACGGAATACCGAGCAGCTCTTCCCATGCACTCATAGGTTCAATTGCTGGTGCAGCTATCGCTGCTTCTGGATTTGCTGCTATCCATTACCAAGGATTCCTCAAAATTCTAGAAGCGCTCATTTTCTCACCAATCCTCGCCTTTGTTATTGGATTTATTGTTTATAGTATTTTTAAAGTAGTATTCAAAAATAATAATTTACCGAAAACGAATCGGAATTTCCGTCTCATTCAAATATTCACTGCAGCCCTGCAATCATATACACATGGGACGAATGATGCCCAAAAAGCAATGGGAATTATCACAATGGCACTAATTGCAAATAATTATGTCACAACTACAGATATCCCATTCTGGGTACAATTCTCCTGTGCATTGGCAATGGGACTTGGTACATCTGTCGGAGGATGGAAAATCATTAAAACAGTCGGTGGAAAGATTATGAAAATCCGCCCTGTCAATGGAGTCGCAGCTGATATAACTGGGGCCATGATTATTTTCGGTGCAACATTTATCCATTTACCAGTCAGCACGACTCATGTTATTTCGTCTTCTATTTTAGGAGTGGGTTCTGCTCATCGCCTTAAAGGGGTTAAGTGGGGAACTGCGCAAAGAATGTTGATTACATGGGTCATTACATTACCTATTTCTGCAACGATTGCAGGTCTTGTTTATCTTCTGCTAAATGCAATTTTTGGTTAATTAAGCATTAAGAGGAAAGGAGCATTCCTAACCTCTTAATGCTTTTTTTAAAAACTTCCCGGCAGAGAATCAATTCTCCAGCCTTTATCTGTATTGCGAAAAACAATATGAACTGTTTCAGTCACTAGACCATCACCAAGAGGAACTTTTAAATCGAATTCCTTCTCTGGGCCTAAATCCTTTGTTAAAAAAACACTGGCCCTTTTAAAGTCGGCAATCGAGCCACCATCTGCATTCGGTTGAGCAAGCTTTCCATTATGCTCAACGATTCCAGCCATCTCCATATATTGATGAATTGCTTTAGAAGTGAAAGTGCTTGAAAGTAGATCAACCACTTTTTCTTTTGTATCTAAATCGCTTCCCATATACCGATAATCCATATCGTTAAATGTAAAGCTTTCGATTAAACCGTCTTCCATTTTTCCACCACTCGTAATGTACCAATAATTCTTTTCGGCTGTTTGGACCATCTTTAGCAAATTCTGCTCTTCTAGACTTTTCAATTTCTCAAAATAAGCTCCTGGCCTTATACTCGAAATGATTTTGTTAGTCATATCTTTTGCCGTTTGACTATGATCATTTTCATGCTTCCTTATTCCATATATAAGGGTGTCAGTCTCGAATAGACGGGATAAGCCATAATCTTCTATAGTCTCTATCCAATCCTTTTGATAAACTTCAACCGTAAATAAAAAACTAAGGTTCTCGTTTTCCAATGCAGAATAGACATTGACAATAAACTGATTATTACTTCCCGCCTCACTTTTCAAAATTAGATTAGCAGCCAGGCTTTTCGGTACTGCCAACGTGAAATCTGCTTCCTTCACATAATAGTTAACAGTTTCACCTTCTTGATGTAGCCGCTCCTCAATTTCCCTTTTCAGTTTTTCAAATTCCGCACTTGACGGAATCGTCGCTTTCAAATTCATTCCCCTCTGAATGGCTTGGAGTGCTTGTTCAGGATGACCTTCTTTTAGTCTTGCTTCAGCAAGATAATACCAATAATACGAAGCATTCGGGACAGCTTGAGCCCTTGCCTCATAATATTCAGCGACTTTAGAGAAATAAGCAGGATAAAAGCTATAGTCTTGTTGAAAGCCTGTTCCAGGGTCCCACCTGACAAGTTCAGTTGAATATACATCTGCCATCTCTCTCTGCCAAATAGCAATTCTTGCTTGTGAATCTTTTTTGTTCTCAGGATAGAGGATTTCCATTTCATGATAATTAAGCTGTGTTAATTTTTCCAATCCGCCTTTTTGAGAGTCCCATGTAAAAATATCTAGCACATTTCCGGCAGATGCACCGATTTTCCAGCCTAATAATAATTCTTGCTTGCCATCACCTGTAATATCTGCACTGCTTGCCCAGCTTATTTCATACCCTGTTCCCTTTATCTCGGTTACCTCTTCCCACTCGTCTTTTACCTTTTTTAAAATTAATGCTCCTGGTTGCTCCTGCTTTCCAATCGATTGGTATAGAATAACCATTTCATTATTCCCGTCCCCATCTAAGTCCACTTGAAAAAACGGATCCCCGCCAACCGGCTGACTTGCCGCTGCATAGATCGTTCCGGCAGGCAAAAGCTCTTTTGTTTTTATTAATAAGTCATCTGATGCCTCCGCATATTGTGGCGCTTTAATTAAAGTGGCTGGCTCTGGTACAAAGTTACATCCTCCAAGTAATACCGCACTGCACAATATGAATAATACTAAACGTAACATATCCCGCTATTCAACCTCCAAAACTTGACGATTTATCCTTCTTAACCTGCAAGGTAATGATTGCTTTAGTTCCTTTGCCAACCTCGCTTTTTAATTCAAGATTCCCGTTATGTGCTTTGAGAATTTCCTGACAGATTGCTAGTCCGAGACCGGTTCCCGCCTCACGGAATCTTCCTTTATAAAACTTTTTCTTTATCACAGGCAAGTCTTCAGGTGGGATCCCCTTTCCCGTATCGGTAATTTCAATGATTGTCAAATGCTTAGTCTGTTCAAGCGCCATTGTAATCTGTCCATTCTGAGGAGTGAATTTTAGAGCGTTATCCAAAAGATTAATAAGTACTTGCTTCATTCTATTCCTGTCCAAGCGAACGATTAGTTGCTCCGGTATTGAAAGGGTGATTAATTCAACTTGTTGCCTTTTTGCACGCGGAAGGAGCTGTCCAGCTACTTCTTCCACTAATTTTGGTAAGTCTACTAAGGTAAATTTGTATTCCACTTTGCCTGTCGATAGGCTGGATAAATCGAGTAAATCACCAAGCATTACATTTAAACGATCGCTTTCATTTGAAATGATTTCTAAGCCTTCTTTGAACATTTCATCATCTGTCATCGAATGTAAAGTGACTGCCCATCCTTTGACAGATGTTAACGGGGTTCTTAATTCATGGGAGATGGAAGCAATAAATTCATTTTTCAACTGTTCATGCTTTTCAACTTCCCGTGCCATGAAGTTTAATGTTTCCGCAAGCTTCCCGATTTCATCATCTTTTTTCTTCGGAATTATTATCGTAAATTTTCCTGACGCCATTTGTAGAGCAGCTCCCGTAATCTCACTTATTGGCTTTGTAATCGTACTCGCCACAAAATAGCTCATCAAAGCAGCAAGCAAAATAACAATAGCTCCAATGCCTGCTAAATGCAGCGTGTTTTTCAGAAAAACAGATTGTAAATAATCGAGAGAAGTAATAAAACGAATTGTTCCAATTGGTTCGTTTTGGACAAAAATTGGCTGTGTGACCGCGAGCAGCCTTTCACTGCCATTATCTCCTGTCCAATACCCAGTCGTTCCATTTAACCCAGCTTTCACATCTTCAAGTGTGCTCAAATTTAAAGGTCCTTGTTCAATTGTATTGGCGATGACACTCCCATCTACATCAATCATTTGCACTTGAGCAGCTATGTTAAAATTATATTGTTTAAGGAGCTGTTCAGCTTGATCTTCTAGCCTCCCCGCTTCAAAATATTGTTCATAAAAGGTGGAAAACATGGAGCCTTGATCTCTCAGTGCTTGTTTTACTCCTCCCATATAATAAGAGTGAAGGGCGGTAAGAATGATAGACTCATATAACACGACAGTAAAAATAATTAATAATAAGTAACTCCAGACAAGACGCTTTTTAATCCCTTTTTTCATCCAAGCTTCTCACTTTCCTGAAAACAATACCCTAATCCCCAAATGGTCTTTAAATATAATGGATTGGAGGGGTCATCTTCGATTTTCTCTCTTAGCCTGCGAATATGCACATCAACCGTTTTGGGGTCACCAAAATAATCCAACCCCCATACTTCATCAAGGAATTCATCCCTTGTGATCGGCATATTCAATCTTTCGAAAAAAAATTTCATTAACTGAAATTCACGGGGAGTAAGCTTTAATAATTTCCCAGACTTATAGACTCTTTGCGTTTTTAATTCCAAAACATATGGGCCGGATTCTATTTTTTCGACCTTTACTAGCTGGGACGAGAGCTCAGTTCGCCTTAATACAGTTCGCACTCTTGCGACAAGCTCTAATGGATTAAACGGCTTTACAATATAATCATCAGCACCAAGTTCTAATCCCAGAATTTTGTCCATATCCTGTCCACGTGCGGAAAGAATAATAATCGGCAACAAAGGATTCTCCTCCCTTATCGTCGTGCATATTTCAAAGCCATCCATATCCGGAAGCATAAGATCCAGTATGACTAGTGAAGGGCTTTGCTCTTTAACAAGCTGGAGGGCGATCTTCCCTTCAGCTGCCTCAATCACATCAAAGTTAGAACGCTGTAAATTAAATGCAACTAATTTCCGAATGGATTTTTCATCTTCAACAATTAAAATTTTTCCATTTGCCGTCATTTCTTCCACCCTATAATGATATTTTTGAATTTGCCCTATCTAAAATAGACGTTAAAAACTGGCGATTGTCACATCTTTCCATTATATTTTCATCATCATAAAAATTCCCTAAAAACCTTCTTTATTCCTCTTTTATTTATTGGCTCTTTCTGTAAAATAGAGGTAAATAAATCATTGTAGGAGGGCATAACAATGCCTGATTGGTCCTATCATCCTTTATTTAAGCAATGGATTAACAGGCTCCCAAATGCAGCGGGGAGAGAGTTTATTCATAGGGGAATGAATTTGATTGCGGGAGTTCCAGGCGGTAAACGTATTATTGATTTTTTAGGCCATATGGAGCCATCTAAAGCCTTAAGCAAAAATTATTTCAACAGTACTTTCATTAGCCCAATCGGCTTAAGCGGAAAAATAGATCCTAATATTTCAGGTACGAAAGCCTTCTCTCATTTAGGCTTCGGTTTTATTGAAATTGGTCCTGTTTCGCTTTTTCCTAGTGCTGCGGATAAACATGCGCATTTTGATCTTAGAACAGAGTCGATTTGTTTTCCAAAGCCTCTGGCATCTATCGGACTTGAACAGACTTTGCAAAAACTTAATAAGCAAAACCTAGATACTCCTCTATTTATTCGACTAAGCTTGAATCCATCTGAAAAAATGAATGATCTATTAAAGCTGGCGAAATCATTGCGGCCTTTTGCAGCTGCTTTTGTGATTGAATGGAGTGGGGGCAATCATAATCTTGAATTTATCGAGCATTTTGCAAAAGAAAGCGAAATGCCGCTTGTCCTTGCCATCGCTCATAATACAGTGAAAGCAGTTCTGCCACATTTACAGTTACTAGTCAGCATAAACGCCATTCATGGGATAATCATTGAAGAAGCCGATGGTAACCTGGATCAATATCAACAAACGAGTGGAATTGCTGATGCATTAATGTTATCCATGAAGAATGGGATTCATAGCATCCCTGTAATCACGTCAGGAGGCGTATATGAGCCTGAGGATGCTTTATTGTTCCATGAGCTTGGGGCAGACCTTATAATGCTATCTGGCGGCTATGTTTCAACAGGGCCCGGTTTGCCGAAAAGAATAAACGAAGCGCTTGCGGATGAACTAATTAATGAAAAGGAAATTAAGGAAATTCAAGGCTGGAAATGGTATTGGCTTTTTGGCCTTATTATTTTATGCGGGGGATTTCTTGCTTTATTTTTCAGTATGACGAGAGTCATTCTACCGTATGATGAAAGATTCATCCAAATGACGAGAGATGAACTAATCGCCCTCAATCCAAATATAATAAAATTTATGGCGCATGACCGAATGACTCTAGCTGGAACGATGATTTCCGGGGCCATTATATATATGCAACTCGCCAAACATGGAGTGCGATTTGGCTTGCATTGGACGAGGAAAGCATTCAATATCGCGGCCATCTCCGGCTTTTTAGGAATCCTGCTTTTTATTGGTTACGGCTATTTTGATTGGCTGCATGGATTATTTTGGCTCATTCTTCTTCCCTTTTTTCTTTGGGGTGTTTTTACGACAAAGAAAGCCATCCACTCCCCTCGATCAAAAAATCGGAAAAACACTAGGAGCTGGAAAAAATCTCTTTGGGGCCAGCTTTGCTTCGTTGTTCTGGGATTTTCATTCGTTATTGGAGGAATTGTTATTTCTACGATAGGGGCAACAAGCATTTTCGTCCCGACAGATATTGGGTTTATTTGCTTACCGCCAGAAATCCTGCATGAAATCAATAACCGCCTTATTCCAGTCATTGCCCATGATCGGGCTGGTTTCGGCAGTGCCTTATTTAGCGTAGGTCTGCTTGTGCTTATGGTGGCATTATGGGGATTTAATCAAGGCGCCAAATGGGTATGGCACACCTTCCTGTTAGGAGGGATTCCTGCTTTCTTAGCTGGCATTTTGACACATTTTTTTATCGGCTATACAACATTTATTCATCTACTACCAGCTTATTTTGCTTTACTTCTTTATGTGGCCGGGCTTGTTTTATCTAGAGAGTTTTTATTAAACATGCAAAAATAAAAATCGGCAATGCCAGGTTGGCACTGCCGATTTTTTACGTTCAGCTCCAGCGCCTACCCCCTCGAGGTCATAAGCCGTTCCACTCAGAAAGGTAAAGACCACCTTTCCGTGTGGAACGGCTTATGCTTGTCGGGGGTGATCAAGGCGCTTCCGCATTTGTTAATTAAACTTCAGCTTCAATTTTTTCATTCATATTATTATATACACCAGAATCGATTTCACCAGTGGCTCTACTTGTTAATATACCAGCTGTCATCGAGCCGCTAACGTTAAGTGCAGTACGTCCCATATCGATTAGCGGTTCAACAGAAATTAATAAACCAGCTAATGCGACAGGTAGGTTTAATGCCGATAATACTAGGATAGCGGCAAATGTCGCACCACCGCCAACACCCGCTACACCAAAGGAGCTAATGGCAACAATAGCGATAACAGTTGCGATAAATGATGGAGTTAAAGGATCAATTCCAACAGTTGGTGCAATCATAACCGCAAGCATCGCTGGATAAATTCCAGCACAGCCATTTTGCCCAATGGAAAGACCAAATGATCCTGCAAAGTTAGCAATTCCCTCAGGTACGCCAAGAGATTTCTGTGTCTTAATATTTAATGGCAAAGCCCCTGCACTTGTACGTGAAGTAAAGGCAAATGTCAGTACAGGAAATGCCTTTCTTATATACGTAACTGGATTCAATCCCGCGAAAGTAAGTAACAATAAATGGATACCAAACATGATTAGCAATGCTACATAAGAAGCAAGCACAAATTTTCCAAGTTTTAAAATCGCGTCGATGTCACTTAAGGCAACCGTCTTTGTCATAATAGCGAGAACCCCATATGGAGTCATACGTAAAATAATGGTTACAACACGCATAATAACTGCATAAAAAGCATCCACAATTTTCGAGAAAAATTCAGCTTGCTCTGGCGCTTTTCTTCTCACACCGAGATAAGCCATTCCGATAAATGCTGCAAAGATAACTACAGAAATCGTTGATGTTGGGCGTGCACCCGTTAAATCTAAAAATGGATTAGCTGGCAATAAATCAAGAATTTGCTGTGGCAAATCCCTACCGCCTAACTCAAGATTCTTTTGCTCAAGCATTTCTCCACGGGCAACCTCTGCATCTCCTTGCGAGATTTGCACCGATTCTAAATTAAATCCTAAAGTTGTGGCGATCCCTACTGCAGCAGCAATGGCTGTTGTCGCAACAAGCAAGCCAAGAATTAGTGAACTGATTT
The DNA here is from genome assembly GCF_008923245.1 of Cytobacillus depressus. Classification (GTDB taxonomy): domain Bacteria; phylum Bacillota; class Bacilli; order Bacillales; family Cytobacillaceae; genus Cytobacillus; species Cytobacillus depressus. The sequence goes on along the minus strand of NZ_WBOS01000002.1, from coordinate 27,019 downwards.
TTCCAATATTATTGCTCAACTTAAGCCTAGTAAAGGCTGTTAATATCGAGATAAACACTAAAGGCATAACAATCATTTGTAAAAACTTCACATAGCCTCCGCCGACAATATTGATCCAGCCTGAAGATTTGGCCACCACTTCAGATGTTGGTCCATATATAAACTGTAAGGCAAAGCCGAAAACAATCCCTAATCCTAATGCAGTAAACACACGTTTAGAAAACGAAATATGCTTTTTTTGCATATAAAAAAGACCAATGATTAGTAATAACATGATTGCAATATTCAAAATAACAAGCCATGTTGTCGTCATAGATGTATCCTCCCAAAATAATAATCTTCCATATTGATAAAAATATATCCCATATATTCCTATGAGTCAAGTAGGGATTAAAAATATTTTTTAAAAATATTTCACATAAGACTAACCAACCCTAAACAAAATTTCCCAATAAATTATTATATCCTATGGACATCCTTTCCCATTCCAATAAGAATTTTGTCGTTTTTTTAAAATGCAAAATACTTTTTTTATTTAGAGGTTTATTTTACAATTAAAAGGATATATTCTTGTAATAATCGATAAATTCATACATGAATGGGATGGTGTAAAAGATGGCAGATAGCAAAAAGGACAAACACGAGAAAAAAGATGTAAATATTGGTTCTAATGTTTCCCTAAATGGTCTTGTCACTGCTGTTTTTGACAACATGGTACATGTCCAAATTGGGGCAAAAATTGTTACTGTTCATATGAAAGACTTGTACTCTGGTCTTAATCAAACCTTATTGAAAAATTAGGCTATCATCTCGATAAATGTATACGTAAAGGGCAGCAATCAACTGTGGATTCCTGCCCTTACCTTTGCAATAAATCTAGCATTTATTCAATTCCGTCCTCCTGCTGGATTTCAATAAAGTGCTTCAAAATTCTAGCCGTTAATCCCCATATCACTTTATCTTCGTAATAATAGAAACACTCCTCCAAATTTCTTATTTGCCAATTATACTTTTCTCCGCCAATAATCTGATCAAAAGGGAAATTTTCTTCTGGCTCGACTCTATAACGAATTTGAAAAACTTCCGGTTTTGTCTTTTTGAAAAATGATAGTGGGACGGTGAAAATCTTCTCTACTTCGCTACGATTATAGTTTATTTCCTCTGATGCCTTAATAAAACCAACGAATGGATAAATGATCGTCCCAAAAGGCGAAATCATATAGTCAAGCGGAAAAACATGTTCAATGCTAGATTCTTTGATCCCCAACTCTTCTGAAGTCTCTCTGATTGCCGTGTATTGCTCATCTCTATCACTCTTATCAACTCTGCCCCCAGGGAAACAAACCTCACCGGGCTGTCTTCTTAATTGAATGGAGCGAACTTCAAATAGAATATGAATATCATCCCCTATTTGAAGAAGAGGGATTAATATCGCATATTTAACGAATTTCTCACTTCCAAGAATCGCAGGTGTGCGATTTTTAAATTTTTTTATGATATTTTGCGGATTCATGTAAGCACCACCATTCGATATTATCGGCTTTTCTTTTCCAAATAATCCAAAATCCCCATTGAGCAAACCGATAAATCAAGCTGTATGATATCAGTAATGTCCCCTTCTAAACTAATATTTTTTTCCGCTAGATAATGACTTACTTGATCAAATAAAAGCCGAAATAAAGCTTGCTGCTTCAATGCTATTGAATCAGATGACCTTTCACTCATAACCTTTTCTCCAGAAGCGATAAAAATTGGCAGCCAATATTGGATTTGCTCATACACATGACTTGGATTGGCTGACATACCGTAATGACCGAAGAAAATTCGTTCAACAGCAAGGGCCTTAATTTTTTCCATTGATTCTAGCATGACATGTGGGTCAAATTGATTTGGAGAGGTAGAAGGCAAAAAAAATTCAAGCCCCATATCAAATAATTGCGGATACGAAACTCCTATCGTATCCCCGGTAAAAATCCCATTGCTTTTTGAATCGTGAATAGAAAAATGATGCTTCGCATGTCCGGGTGTATCCAAAAATGTAAGGATACGCCCTTCACCGATTTGCAGCGTTTCGCCATCCTCCTTTATTATTAGGCGCTCCTCTGGTACAGGCAATATTGGATGAAAAAGAGCGTCGAATTGCTCTCCATATACCGCCTTCGCTCCTAAAATTAGTTTCGCAGGATCCGCAAGATGGCGTTTTCCCCTCGGGTGAACGATAACTTTCGCATTTGGACAGCTAGTAAGAAGTAGCCCCGCTCCCCCAGCATGATCGAGATGGATATGGGTAACAATAATATTTTTTACTTGTTTCGGATCAATCCCTAATTCATCCAGGCCTTTTAGTACATATGGAATGGAAGGACTTGCACTTGTTTCAATAATCGTTAATTCCTCTTCATGTAGAACATAGGAGCCTGTTCGTCGTTTTTTGCCTAAATCAAATGTATCAATGAGAGAAATATTATGACCTAAATCTGTTGCATTCAAAATAAATTCCACCTTTCCAAAATTTCATGATTCCCATGTTGAGATTCTTCGATGATGAAAGGTGAAAATCCTCTTTCTCAAAAAAATCAGCCCCCTATTTTTAAATGGGGCTGATCATATTAGGCGAGTATTTTATCCTCTTCCTTCTTGAAAAAGCTCTTCATCGCATGGAATACATCGGCTTTTTGTTTGAGGATATAATAACGGAAGTCATCATGTTTGATGTTTTTATACGCGGACATGAGGGTTGAATGTCTGTTGTACTGGTTAACCTCTCCATAGCCAAACATATTGGAAACCTTCATTAATTCCTCGACTAACTTTACACAGCGGGCATTGTCTGAGGTTAAATTATCACCGTCTGAGAAGTGGAAGGGGTAAATATTAAATCTTTTGGGATTATATTTAGCATCAATGAGCTCAAGCGCTTTACGGTATGCAGATGAACAAATTGTACCTCCGCTTTCTCCTTTAGAAAAGAAATCTTCCTCTGATACAACCTTAGCTTCTGTATGATGCGCAATAAACTCAATTTCTACTTTTTCATATTTCGTTCTTAAAAATCTCGTCATCCAGAAGAAAAAGCTCCTAGCCATATACTTTTCCCAAATCCCCATCGATCCACTCGTATCCATCATAGCTAGAACAACGGCTTTTGATTCCGGTTTATTCACTTCATTCCACGTTTTGAATTTTAAATCTTCCTTAAAAATCGGATGGAAGCTTGGCTTTCCCGTCATCGCATTTCTCTTAAAAGCAGTCATCATCGTGCGTTTCTTGTCGATATTCCCCATTAGTCCCGTTTTTCGGATGTCATTAAATTCAATATTTTCAACAAGAATCTCCTGCTGCTCTTTTCTTTTCAAATTAGGCAGCTCAAGCTGCTTAAAGAGCGCTTCTTCAATTTCCATTAAGGAAACTTCGGCTTCAAAATAATCTTCACCAGGCTGATCGCCTGCTCCTTGGCCTTTTCCTGGTCCTTTTTGATTGCTTGATCCATCACGGGCCACTACATCACCAATGCGGCTGTCTCCATCTCCTTGCCCAACATGTTTGTTTTTATCATAATTATAACGGATTTTATATTCGTCCAGTGAACGAATCGGGATTTTAACAACTTCCCGACCATTCGACATTACAATACTCTCTTCTGTTATAAGATCAGGTAAATTGTTTCGAATGGCATCTTGTACTTTTTCCTGATGGCGCTGCTGGTCATCATGGCCTTTTCGATGGAGGGACCAATTTTCTTGAGAAATCACAAACTGATGGTCATTGTTATCGGTCACAATAAGCCCTCCTTTATAAAGTTTTCGCGCACACTTTTAAGTTAACCACATACATTATCGAGAGTGTCAAAAGATAAAACTGATCCTGTCTAGCTTCTTAAAAACAACCAAAACCCTTAAACAATCCTTTGGACAACTTGAGTAGAAGAATGTTTATTACTCTATCCTATGCAACAACTTAAAATAATTTACAAATAATTTCTATAATAGGGCGCTTTACTTATAAAGTAGGACAAGCCTTTTTTTTTGAATTCATATACTGAAATGCCCGATAATAAACTTTACTGTAATCATTAATAATTGGGGTGAAAAAATGAGCGAATTTCTTTGCTGTGACCAATGTGGGGATCTATCAATGTTTGATAGTACCCAATATATTAATGACAAACCAATTTGCCCAGCTTGTTACAACCAAGATGGAAATCAGCCTGAGACTTATTTAAGCACCGAAAAATAGCTTCTAATTTGGTAATAAAAGGACTGACAGTATTCGCTGTCAGTCCTTTTATTTTTTTCTTATCGATTTAATAGGCTTCCAACATAGCGCAGCAATTCATTAGCTGATGTTGAATTGTATCCATGCTCATCAATTAAACGAGCGACAACTTCATTCACCTTTTTCAGCTGTTGCTCATCAGGTGTTTTTGTGGAAGTAGTAATTTTGACAACATCTTTAAGATCAGCAAACAGTTTCTTTTGGATAGCTTCACGAAGACGATCATGGGAATTGTAGTCGAACCGCTTTCCTTTACGGGCATAAGCAGAAATGCGGATGAGAATTTCTTCGCGGAACGCTTTTTTCGCATTTTCAGAAATGCCGATTTGTTCTTCAATCGAACGCATTAGCTTCTCATCTGGGTTAATTTCTTCACCCGTCAGAGGATCACGAAGCTTTGATTTATTGCAATATGCCTCAACATTATCCAGATAATTATCCATAAGTGTTTTCGCAGATTCTTCATAAGAGTAAACAAATGCTTTCTGAACTTCTTTTTTCGCAATATCGTCGTATTCCTTACGGGCTAAGGAAATGAAGTTTAAATAGCGCTCTCTTAACTCAGTTGTTATCGACGGATGTTGATCAAGTCCTTCCTTTAAAGACCTTAAGACATCGAGTGCATTAATCGAAGTAATCTCTTTTCGTATGATCGTTGAGGAAATACGGTTGATCACATAACGCGGGTCAATTCCGCTCATCCCCTCATCTGGATACTCTTTTTTCAACTCATCGACGTCCGCTCGATTGTACCCTTCTACACTTTCCCCATCATATAGACGCATTTTCTTAACAAAATCGATATCGCCTTTTTTCGGTTCCTTCAAACGGGTTAAGATCGTAAACATTGCGGCCACCTTTAAAGTATGTGGCGCAATATGCACATTATATACATCACTTTCGCGAATCATTTTGTCGTAAATTTTCTCTTCTTCTGTCACCTTTAAGTTATACGGAATCGGCATGACAATGATCCTTGAATGTAGGGCCTCGTTTTTCTTATTCGAGATAAATGAGCGATATTCTGTTTCATTCGTGTGAGCGACAATTAATTCATCGGCAGAAATTAACGCAAACCGGCCTGCTTTAAAGTTCCCTTCCTGTGTTAAGGATAATAAATGCCATAGAAACTTTTCATCACATTTCAGCATTTCCTGGAACTCCATCATTCCTCGGTTCGCCTTATTTAGCTCCCCATCAAAGCGATAGGCTCTCGGATCAGACTCTGAGCCATATTCCGCAATAGTTGCAAAATCGATGCTCCCTGTTAAATCGGCAATATCTTGTGATTTCGGGTCGGATGGACTAAATGTTCCGATTCCTACCCTGCGATCCTCTGAAAATAGAATTCTTTCGATCAATACATCTTCAATTCGGCCACTATATTCTTGCTCAAGCCGCATCATATTTAGCGGGGATAAATTCCCTTCAATTCTGATTCCATATTCTTCATTAAAATCTTTTCTCAGGTGGTGCGGGATTAAATGTAACGGATCCTCATGCATCGGGCAGCCTTTAATGGCATAAACCGCTCCCCGATCTTGATGGGAATATGCTTCTAACCCTCTTTTTAGCATTGTGACTAATGTAGATTTCCCTCCACTAACAGGTCCCATTAATAACAGAATTCTTTTGCGGACATCTAACCTCTTGGCTGCAGGATGGAAATATTCTTCAACAAGTCTTTCTAACGCCTCCTCTAAGCCGAATAATTGATTAGAAAAAAACTGATATCGTTTCTGCCCTTTTTCTTCTTCTACACCGGCATCTTTAATCATATTATAAACCCGGGAATGAGCTGACTGGGCAACCCATGGCTTCTCTTTAATGATTTCTAAATACTCTCCAAAAGTCCCTTCCCATTTAAGCTTTTCCTCTTCATGTCGGTACATCTCAATTTTTTTTAGTATATCCATAAGGACCTCCCCCTCATCGCTTTTCAGAGACGATTAATATACTGTATGCGCTCCTGTAAATGAACATGCAAATCATAGATTAGATTCGGTTGTCCTTTTTATGATTGAAACGCAAATTGGCCGTAGCGGAAATAAATTTATAAAATAGGAAGTGTTATAAATTTTCCACAAAGTTTGTTCACACTTTAATTCTATTGGGCTATAATAAGCTTATATGCTCGATAAATTTACTATTAAAGAAAAAGGAGGATTACATACATATGGGTACAGTGCTCATTCTTGGGGTTATGGTTACATTCTTAGCTGCTATTTTCGCATCTGGTTATGAAGATAAGCCTGGAGTAAATAAAAAATAATAAAAAAGCTGCTTTTGGGCAGCTTTTTTATTATGGACAATTTGCATATGTACACATTTTCATTAAATTAATCGCAGATAAAATCAGGTTCGGATACACACAATCAATTAAGTTTCATTCCGACACTTTCAACAAATTCCTTCATATACATTCTTGTTTTTCTTTCTAGCATATTGGCCATTTGACCAGTCCATGTGTCGTTCCTAGCCCCGTTTGTTCTGTCTGAATAATACTCAGAAATGATTTGATTATAAATGTTCAGCTGCTCTCGATCTTCTTCCATATTTTGCTGATATTCATTTTCATGATAAATCTCTTGAAGCGGAAGTCTTGGCTTTTTGTCCGTCATTTGTGCGGGAAAACCAACGGCCATCCCGAATAATGGAAGGACGCGTTTCGGCGTTTTTAGAAGTTTGCATACTTCTTTAAGATTGTTGCGAAGACCGCCAATATAACAAATACCAAGCCCCATTGATTCCGCTGCAATTGCAGCGTTTTGAGCAGCCAATGCCGTGTCAATTAAAGCGACCATAAATTTTTCGGTACTTTCAATGGATGGAAGCACATCTTTATTTTCCATTTCTCCAATCCGTTCATGACGTGCTAAATCAGCACAAAAAATGAAAAAATGTCCGTTATTCGCTACATAGCTTTGCTCCCCCGCCACTTCTGCTAATTTCTTTTTCTTCTCCGGATCTGTTATGCCAATAATCGTATATGCTTGAATAAAGCTTGATGTTGATGCTGCCTGTGCACATGTCACGATTGCCTCAATTTGTTCCTTCGTTAATGGCTTGGCCTCAAATTTTCTGACAGAGCGATGATTCATAAGCAGCTCTATATGTTCATTCATTTTATCCCATCCTTTCATAGCATTATTGTAACTGGATTGACTTATATATCCAAGTAGAAATGCGGAAGCGCCTTGATCACTCCCGACAAGCACAAGACGAGCCTCACCGAAAGGTGAGCTCTACCTTTCAGGCTTGGCTTGTGACCTCGAGAGTCGACAAAAACGCGACGTCCTGTCGCATAGTCGACACTAGTACGTCCTGTACGTCGGGGGTAGGCGCTGGAGCTAGACAAAAGAAAAGACCTAAACGAAGGCTAAGGTCTACTTTAGGTCTAAATAATCTTGCTGGCGCAGTGCTTCATAAATAAGAATGGCAGCTGTATTGGATAAATTTAAGGAGCGTATATGCTCGTTCATAGGTATCCGCAGTGCGCGATCTTTATTGTTCTCAATAATATCTTTTGGCAAACCAGTCGTTTCTTTGCCAAAAATAAAATAATAATCCTTTTCCTTTTGACTATAATCAAAGGTAGAATGCGGCTCCCTGCCAAACTTAGTTAAGTAAAAATATTCTCCACCTGCTGTTTTTTCAAAGAACTCATCGATGGAGTCGTAATAAATAATGTTAACAAATTCCCAATAGTCTAGTCCCGCTCGTTTTAGCATTTTATCATCCGTTGAAAAGCCGAGTGGGCGAATGAGATGCAGGGTCGTACCAGTCGCTGCACAAGTACGAGCGATATTTCCTGTATTTGCTGGGATTTCTGGTTGATATAAAACTACATGCAATGCCACGTTTTTCACCTCAAAATTAAAATATATGGGCTATTATACCACTGAATTTGTAACGTCTGTAGGAAAAGGTTACTGATCGTCTACAACAGTAAGAAATTTATATTTAATATTCGGGGTATATGCGGTCGAATCTTCATATGCCCAATACCTCATCCGGCTGTTTGTCGTATGCGCATTTACGAGCGGCATCCCGTCAGCATCCTTAGCTGTCACAATGGTTGTATGATCAAACCGCCCATCACCTTGGAAATCATAACAAATGACATCTCCTAGATGCAACTCTTGTGGACTTGAAACAGCTTTTGCGCGAAGCCCTTTATTCGCATTAGGCAGATGATTCCTCAATGAATTAGCTACTGACCAGCTATAGCTCCAGTTTCTATTCAGCATCCACCAGCCGGCCCCTCTATTCGGGTATCCTCTCATAGGACCACCGCCAGAGTGCAGACATTGTGAAATATAGTTGGTGCAATCAACCTCAAATGTTTCATACGCTGGATTATAAGTATTCCACCATCTTTCTGCATATTGGACCGCTCTTAATCGGTCATATTCGTAAACAATTCTTTCATCAAGTTCTTGAATCTCAACTTTTTCCGTGGGCGATTCCGTTAACTCGTAGTAACGATTCCTCTCTTGATCCTCCACTAATATTCCTTTATAAAATTCCGCCCTTCTTTCCTCGATTTCTTCTTCCATAATGAACATACCCTTATGCTTAATTAAATATTTAAAGTGGACATTGTATTGAACAGAACTTTTTTCGTCATCCTGGCTTTTATCAAAAGACAGGATTTTACCCGTTGCCTTCGCTTTAATAATTTCACCTGAACGCTTGAGGAGCCCTTCTTTTTTTTGCTCAATTTTCGGGCATGAACGAGTCGAACTTCTATTCTTATGAGAAACACATTGTTCAGTTCTTTTTTCTAATAGCTCTTGAAGCTGTTCCCTCACTGCAAACACTCCTTTCCTCCATATGTATATGAAAGGAGCTAGATGATTTTGCAAAATGAAAGACAAAGGCGCTGGAGCTAGACAAAAAAAAATGAGGTAGCCATTTATTGACCAACCTCATCTTTACAGAAAAACGATAATCCTTTATCAATTTCATTCAATACTTCTTCATCTTTTTCTACTTGTTGAGCCTTTTCCAATGCAAGATTTGCAGCCTCTCCTCCAATTTTTCCTAAAGCCCACGCAGCCGTACCACGAATAACAGGGCGTGAATCAGAGTTCATGACTTGAATAAGCTCATCTACAGCTGTCTCGTCTTTAAAATGGGTAAGGGCAATAATCGCATTACGTTGAATTGGCTTTTTCCCACGCCATGATCCAGACAATGGGCCAAATTTTTCTTTAAATTCTCGATTGCTTATTTGGAGTAGTGATCTTAACAGCGGCTTAACGATTTCGGGATCTGGCTCCATTTCTTCATGGAAATGAAAATCCATTCCTTTATTTACCGGACAAGCCGTTTGACAAGAATCACAGCCATATATCCGATTGCCTAATTTTTCACGGAATTCATCTGGTAGAAATCCTTTTGTCTGCGTAAGGAAAGCGATACATCGATTTGAATCTAGCTGTCCGCCTTGGACTAAAGCTCCAGTAGGGCAAGCGTCAACGCATTTATTGCATGTTCCACAGCGATCCTCCATCGGCGTATCTGGTTCAAAAGGAATAGTCGTAATCATTTCACCTAAGTACACATACGAACCAAACTCTGGTGTAATAATGGAACAATTCTTCCCGCTCCAGCCAATCCCAGCTCTTTCGGCTACTGCCCTGTCCACTAATTCTCCCGTATCTACCATTGATTTGCATTTAGCATGTGGAACTTTTTCTTTAATAAATTCCTCAAGTAAATGAAGTCGGTCCCGTAAGATATGATGATAATCTATTCCCCATGAAGCACGGCAAAAGATCCCTCGTCTCTCTCCTTTTTTGCTAATTGTTCTATTCGTCATTTTTGAAGGATAAGCAAGGGCGATGGCAATAATTGAACGAGGTTCGTCTAGAAGTAGTGCAGGATTTACCCTTTTTTCAATATCTTTTTCTTCAAACCCTGATTGATATTGCAGCTCTTGCTGACGAATAAGCCGATTTTTCATTTCAATAAATGGATCTGCTGTCGTAAAGCCAATTTTATCAATGCCAATTTTTTTACTGTATTCAATGATCTCCTGTTTTAGTTGAGCTGTATTCATTGAACCCCTCCTTTCTCTGAAGGTGTATATAAAGGTCCTTAATATTATTTAATCAACCTTTATTATGATAAACTATTTTAAAGTAATTTTGGAGGTGGAAAGGTTGGAAATTAGTATTTCTACAGAGCTTTGCGAACATATTCCAAATTTTAAAGTCGGTGTCATTCGGTATGATGGCATCGAGGTAGGCGAATCGCCGCAAATGGTGAAGGGACGTCTTCAACTGTTTCAGGAGTCGATTTACTTCGACTTAGATGATAAAAATGTAACAGACTTAGAGGGCATTAAAGAATGGAGACAAATTTTCAAAACGACCGGTAAAGACCCGAACCGCTATCGCCATTCAGCTGAGGCTTTATACCGTAGAGTCAAAAAGCAAAACTATTTACAGCCGGTTAATAGTGCCATTGACATCAATAACTTTTTTTCTCTGCAATATCAAATTCCAATCGGCGTCTATGATATGGACAAGCTCCAAGGAAATATAACGATTGAAATCGGCAAAGAAGGAGAAGAATACTTTGGATTAAATGGAAGACCAAATTCTGTTCAACATTTAATTGTATCAAGTGATGAGGCAGGAGCCTTTGGTAGCCCTTTTGTCGATTCAGAAAGAACATGTGTTACCGAAAACACAAAAAATGCCCTACATATTGTCTATTTACGCCCTTCTTTAGAAATGAATGAAGCTAAAGAAATGGTGGAATCCCTAATGAATATGTTTGTTCAAATACATGGAGGTAAAGGGAATGTGAACATCATAGGGTGCTAAATTTGCACCACTGTTGAATATGAAAAAACGCAATACCTCGTTCTCTTTTTGAAACGAAACACTGCGTTGATATGTATGGAGCGGGTGATGGGAATCGAACCCACGACAACAGCTTGGAAGGCTGTAGTTTTACCACTAAACTACACCCGCATTTATTAAGATTATATAAATAAATTTGTATTACGCTAAATCATGCCTCTTCCTCTTCTAGCATATTCGAGGATGTAAATGCGTCGAGGCAACTCGTAGAAATTTCATGGAAGCGTTGCTCGTGGCTGTAGTTTTACCACTAAACTACACCCGCATTTTTATTAAAAATAAAAAACAGGTTTCCCTGTTAGATTATATTTCTGATTATTAACAACATATTTAATAATACAACCTTTTTAGCTTTTTGTCAAGTTTTTTAGGGGAATTTGTCGAAACTTATACCTTTTTTGAAAAACCAGCAAAACATTTAAATTCTGCTGGTTTTTCTTTAGCATGTCACCTACGCATCTATATTCTTTTTCGATTTAACTTTTTGCAGCTGAATACATCGGCGATCCCGATTATTTAATTTTTCCAGGGCTGCGATTTCCTCATATGTAAATATCCCTTCTCCTGTTTTTGTTCCTAATTTCCCCTGACCTGCCAATTCTCGAATGATTTCAGGGGCTCCCTTACTCTCGTCCAAATCTGGGGCAACATTGTCAAATACACGCTCCCATGTATCGAGCCCGCCAAAATCGGCAATTTCAATTGGACCGGTAAAAGCCCATCTGAAACCAGGACCCGAAGTAACCGCCGTATCAATATCCCGTGCACTTGCTACGCCTTCCTTCAATAAATAAAATGCTTCGCGCATTAACGCCGTTTGTAAACGATTAGCAATGAAACCATTCATCTCTTTTTTTAAGAGAACAGGTGACTTTCCAATACCTTTTATAAGATCAATTGTTTTCTCAACAACTTCTTTCTTTGTTTGATCATGCTTAACGATTTCAACTAAAGGAACTAAATGAGCTGGATTGAAAAAATGAGTAATGACCATTCGATCGGCAAAATTAGTCTTCTCCATTAGCCGTGATATGAGGAGCGTGGATGTATTAGAAGCTACGATCGCTTCTGGTTTCATCATTTGTTCTAGTTTTTGGAATAGTTCCCACTTGAGCTCTATTACTTCAGGAATTGCTTCTATAATAAAGTCAGCCTCCGAGACAGCAGCCTGCAAGTCAATTGAATAGTTTATTTTAGATAAAGCCTTTTCCTTATCCTCTTCTTGAAAAACGCCTTCCTCAACGAGTACTGATAAATTTTCTACAATCCTGTTCTTTGCTTTGGATAAGAACTCTTCCTTAACATCGTTAAGCATGACAAAATAACCGTTTACTGCAAAAGCTTGAGCAATGCTACTACCCATAACCCCTGAACCGATCACCGTAATATTCTTAATCATTCCCCTTCTCCTCCATTAATGTTCTTATAGGATATATTCGCAATTATTTTCTTTTTTCCTTTTATTGAGTTACCAATCGCATCATAATCATTAAATCAAGGAATAGAGTGTAAAGAAAAACAATCTAAAAGGAGGCTATCTATGAAAATACATATCGTTCAGCATGGTGAAAATCTGTGGTTAATTTCACAGCGTTATGGCGCAAACATTAATCAAATTGCCTCGGCCAATCAGTTGGATAATCCAAATGTTTTAGTAGTCGGGCAGGCATTGGTTATCCCAACACCTTATCAAACCTATGTAGTTCAGCGAGGGGATACCCTTGGAGCTATCGCAAGACGATATGCAACAACGGTAGAAGCAATTGCCGAAGTTAATCAAATTACAGACCCCTCAGTTATTTATATAGGGCAAGTTTTAACAATTCCTGTACTATTCCACACCGTTAAGTCGGGAGAAGCACTTTGGCTCATTGCCCAGAATTACGGAACAACTATAGAGGCAATTGCAAAATTAAACCAACTTTCAAATCCTTCATTTATTTATCCCGGTCTGGTGCTGAGAATCCCAGAGCGAAAACGACCTATAATAGAGGTCAATGCTTATACAACCAAAACAAATGAAGAAAGCCGTCAAGAGGTTTTAACCTTAGGGAAATATTTTACCTATCTCTCCCCCTTCACCTATGCAATTAAAGAAGATGGGACAATTACAGCCATGAATGAGGAAGCACTAATATCAGCTGCCTGGTCAAGACGTGTAGCTCCTCTCCTTTGTCTCACAAATTTTTCGGGAAATAAATTCAATTCCGATCTGGCCGCAACCATTCTTCGAAATCCAGAGCTACAGGAAACATTAATTACTAATATTCTTCGTACAATCAAAACAAAAGGCTATACGGGATTAAACATGGATTTTGAATATGTACATCCAGAGGACCGCGAAAACTATAATGCATTTTTACGGCGTGTTGTCGCGAGACTCCGTCCAGAAGGACTTTCTGTTTCTACAGCTCTTGCACCAAAAATCAGCGCTGATCAAAAAGGACTGTTGTACGAAGCTCATGATTATAAAGCCCACGGAGAAATCTTAGATTTCGTCGTACTCATGACGTATGAATGGGGATGGGCTGGCGGCAAGCCATGGGCAATTTCTCCAATTAATGAAGTAAAGCGAGTATTAGATTACGCCGTCACTGCGATTCCGCCTAGTAAGATTCTCATGGGCTACCCCCTTTACGGGAGAGATTGGAAAATCCCGTGGGTACAAGGGACCTTTGCTAAAACAGTCAGTCCTAAACAAGCCATTCGACTTGCAGCTAAATACGGTAGTGCGATCCAATACGATCAAACATATCAATCCCCATTTTTCCGGTATACAGACGAAAACGGTCAGCAGCATGAAGTTTGGTTTGAAGACGCACGTAGTGCACAGGCCAAATTCGATACTGTTAAAAAATATGGGCTAAGAGGAGTTAGTTATTGGGTACTTGGAAGCCCATTTCCGCAAAACTGGCTTGTGCAAGAATGGAACTTTAGTGCACGGAAATTATTATGATTTATCATTTTAAAATCCCTTAGTTTGGATGCTAAGGGATTTTGGTATAGATAACTATTAACACATATGGTCATTCTTTCTTTTTTAAAACGGCACGGACCGGGCTTCCATCTGCCTCTGCAAGTGGCAGTGGGATAGCTACAAGCTCATATTCCCCTGGGTTAATATGATCAAGAACAAGCCCTTCAAGAATATGAACTCCGTGGCGTGTAAGTTCATGATGCGCAGTTAGCTCCTTGCTGTTCAGCGGATCAACGGACGGCAAATCAAGACCAATTAGCCGAACTCCCTTCTGTGACAGGTATGCTGCCAATTCTGGCTCAATATAAGGAATGCTTTCGGGGAAAACAGCTCGATTTTTCCAAGCCCCAGTATTGATTAGCAGACGGGTCACCCCAGTTAAATCAACTGTACTCACTTCATCCACACCAATGCTGTCTTTATTCGCCAAATGTATGACAAGAGCTGGACCAATATACAAATCTAAATCCAGATCGATTACTCTTTTTCCTTCATTGTCAAAATGGAAAGGTGCATCAATATGTGTACCAGTATGTGTGCTCATCGTGATTTGCCCGACATTTACAGATCCGCTATCTTCTTTGCTCCAGTTGACCTTATAGGAAAATGGAGTATCTCCGGGCCAGACAGCCACCTTTTCATCCAATTGTTGTGATATATCAATCCATTTACTCAAGTCACAATCTCCTTTATAGCTTCGTTCTTAAGCTCAATAATTCCGGAAAGAATTGGTGGTCAAGAACCCTTTTTAAATAAGGAACACCTGAAGAGCCACCAGTCCCCTGCTTATGACCAATAATTCTCTCCACAGTGTTCATATGATGAAACCGCCAAGCCTGCTGTTGACTTCCGATATCAACAAGCTTCTCTGCTAATTCGTAAAGATCCCAATACTGCTTCACATCTCGATAAACAGTCAGCCACGCTGTTTCTACACTTGCATTTGGCTCGTAGTTTTGTGACCAGTCTCTCTCAAGAGCATCTTGATCGATTGGCAATCCGCGAATAGCAAGAGCATGAATCGCCGCATCATAAATACTTGGCTTATTTAGAGCCTTGTTCATTGTTTCGAAAAGCTCCTTTTGATGCTTATAAACTGCTAGTGAAGAGGCATTTTTATGTCCTAGTGCAAATTCAATTAAGCGGTTTTGGTATGATTGAAAACCAGAAGAAGACCCTAGCTTGTCACGAAACTCTAAGTATTCTGCTGGAGTTAGCGTAGACAATACATTCCAAGATTGAATCAATTGCAGTTGGATTCTCGACACACGAGCAAGCATTTTAAAAGAAGTCTCTAAGTTATTTTCGAGAATACATTCTGTCGCAGCTGAAAGCTCATGTATGATGAGCTTCATCCATAGTTCACTTGCTTGATGAATGATGATAAAGAGCATTTCATCATGATGGTTGCTCAATCGATGTTGACTAGAAAGGATTTGATCAAGATGAAGATAATCCCCATATGACATACTTTTTTGGAAATCAGTATGTATCGTTTTTTCGAGATTATGTTCCGTACTAGCTTCATTTGTGGGTTTTTGTTCCATTCTCGCCCTCACCTTCTATTAATCCATAATCACTGCAACTTAATAACTAAACCGTATCAAGAATAGTACCTTCAGTCAATAAAAATTCCAAATATTATAAAAACTATTGAATCTCATATTTTTAATAAACGCCTTTCGTTTTTGTAAAAAGCCTTATATGCTTAATATATATAAAACGACTAGGAGGTAAAATGGTGATAGAAAACGAAGCCATTGATAAACGTCATTTGCGTTCCGTGATAACGAGAGAAAAGTTGCTAGAGGCGGCTAAAGAGGTATTTGTAAAAGAAGGATATCAAAAAACGACCATTTCTCAAATTATTAAAAAGGCAAAGGTAGGATATGGGACTGCGTATGTTCACTTTGAGGGGAAAGATGATATATTAATTGTTTTGATGGAAGATGTAATGCAACAATTCTATCAAATTGCTGAGACACCTTTTTTCCCACAGACAAAAGAAGAAGCGGAAGAAATCATTCAAACACAAGCATATTCCTTCTTAAAATTAGCTGAGAAAGAACGACCTATGATGCGTGTATTTCATCAAGCCATCGGTTTCTCCACTGCCGTATCTAATAATTGGAGGAAAATTCAAACTAAATTTATCCAGGGGATCTCAAAGGATATTGCCTACTCTCAGCAAAGTGGAATTGCCGGCAAGGGGTTGAATCATGAAATTGTAGCTCGAGCATGGTTTTATACGAATGAAATGTATTTATGGGAAATTGTTCGGGACGAGAACCTAGCTACAGTTGAGGAAATTTCTAAAACTATAACATCTATTTATACTTCTGGTCTATATAAATAAGCGGTTTACATTAAAATGAACTAACGAAAAACGGGCGAACATCTTCAGAATCGCCCGTTTTTTTCTCCATTTCTAATATTTGAATTTTTTAAATATTTGACTTAAATAATATTGACACCATGTCAGTTTCTAATATATTCTTTTAGTAACATACTAGAAAGGATGGTTATCTCTCTAATGAAATCGGATACATTTCTACAAACTAAAGAATATGCACAACAATTAGATCGCGGCAGTTGGACCTTCAGGGAAGAGTTTTATATAAAAGAAGGTACATATTATATGGACGGAAACTCTTTAGGACTGCTTTCTAAACGAGCAGAAAAAACATTGCTTCTTAGTTTAGATGATTGGAAGAATCTAGGTATAGATGGATGGACTTCAGGGCATCAGCCTTGGTTTGATTTTTCGGAGAAATTAGGCGCATTGACTACCCCCTTAATCGGAGCAAAACCGGAGGAGACAATTGTTACAGGCTCCATCACGACAAATATTCATCAACTATTCGCTACCTTTTACAAACCTGAAGGAAAACGGACAAAAATAGTAGCTGATGAATTGGACTTTCCATCTGATATTTATGCGATAAAGTCCCAATTACAGTTACATGGGCTTGATCCAAACGAACATTTAATATTAGTAAAAAGTCATGATTCACGCACCATTAACGAAGCCGATATCATTTCTGCCATGACAGACGAGGTCGCTATCGTTTGGCTGCCATCTGTGTTATATCGAAGTGGACAGCTACTTGACATGGAACTTTTAACGCAAGAAGCCCATAAAAGAAATATTTTAATAGGATTTGACTTGGCCCATTCCATTGGAGCCCTTCCGCATTCCTTGCATGATTGGGATGTCGATTTTGCAGTCTGGTGTAATTATAAGTATTTAAATAGCGGTCCAGGCGGAGTTGGAGGTTTATTTGTACATAAAAGACACCATGGAAAAGCCCCTGGTCTAGCAGGTTGGTTTAGTTCAAACAAAGAAAAACAATTTGACCTTGAACTGGATTTAACACATGCTCATTCGGCTGGTGCCTTTCAAACCGGCACTCCACATATTTTAAGTACTGCCCCGCTCTTAGGGTCCCTTGAAATATTTGCTGAGGCTGGAATCGAAAATATCCGAAAGAAGTCTCTTGAAATGACTGAATATATGATGAATTTGATTGAGGCTGAACTATCTGATTTTGGATTTGATATTGGAAACCCAGGTGAAAATGAGCACCGTGGAGGACATGTTTGTTTAGAGCATCGTGAAGCGGCAAGAATCTGCAAAGCTTTAAAAGATCATCAAGTCATCCCTGATTTCCGAGCCCCAAATGTTATCAGGCTTGCCCCAATCGCTTTATATACAACTTTTGAAGAGATATGGGAAACCATTCAAATTATTAAAAGAATTATGGTAAACGAAGAATATAAAAATTATGAAAATGCTAGAAATGTAGTAGCTTAGTTTCCAATTCAGACCTGAAAAAATAAAGGAGAATTTGCATGAAGCAAAATGGGAGCTTTCAACAAATTGTAGAACGAGAAAAAGGTCTCAGTAAAGGGTTAACAACTGGGCAAATTTCAATGATTGCGATTGGTGGAGCAATTGGAACAGGTCTTTTTCTTGGGAGCGGCTTTGCAATTGGACAAGCTGGACCAAGTGTCATAATTAGCTATGCCATTGGTGCTTTAATTGCCCTATTACTAATGGGGTGTCTGGCTGAAATGACTGTTGCTCACCCTACTTCTGGGTCATTCGGCGCCTATGCTGAGCACTATATCAATCCATGGGCAGGCTATCTTGTGCGCTATTCTTATTGGGCTTGTATCGTTGCGGCTGTTGGTGTGGAAGTAACTGCAGTAGCTGTATACATGTCCTACTGGTTTCCAAGTGTCCCTGGAACTGTATGGATTGTTGTCTTTTCAGCCATTTTAATTTATGTAAATGCAACGAGCGTAAATTTATTTGGTTCCGTTGAATATTGGTTTTCCATGATTAAAATTATCGCGATTGTCGGGTTTATTTTAATTGGAAGCTATGTCGTCTTTGGAGGAAACAATCCGGAAATTGGCTTCCAAAACTACATAAACGATGGCGGCTTCTTTCCAAACGGATGGTCAGGCATGTGGATTGCGGTCGTCATTGCCTTATTTAGTTATTTAAGTATTGAGATGATTGCTGTAACAGCAGGTGAGGCAGAGGATCCGCAAACAGCAGTCCCTAAAGCGTTGAAAGCAACAGTTTTCCGTTTGATTTTCTTCTATCTTCTTACTTTAACGCTTATGCTTGCCATTGTACCGTGGGCCGGGGCAGGCATCGAAAAAAGCCCATTTGTTAAAGTCATTGAATTTATGCATTTCCCTGGCGCTGCCGGAATCATGAATTTTGTTGTCTTAGTCGCAGCCCTATCAGCAATGAATAGCCAGCTATATATCACCACACGGATGATGTTTTCACTTTCAAGAGCAGGCTACGCACCATCTCGTTTTGGAAAATTAAATAAGAAGAACGTCCCTGTTTATTCCTTATTGCTTTCTACAATTGGGATTGCCGTTGCAGCCGTGATCCACACCATCGTGCCAGATCAAGCCTATCTTCTTATGATGGGAATCTCGATGTTCGGTGCCATGTTCACATGGCTGATGATTTTTGTCACCCATTATTTTTTCCGTAAAAAATATAGCGGCGAGAAGCTGGCAGTAAGAATGTGGGGCTTTCCTTATTTAACTTTATTAGGAGCACTCCTTATGCTTAGCCTGCTTTTCACCACATGGTTTGTCTCTTTCTTTAAAGCAACTTTAATGGTCGGAATCCCTTGGTTAATTCTATTATCTCTTGCATATTACTTGCATCAGAAGAAAAATAAAGACGTGAAAAGTGATATTCATTCAAAATCGGTTTAGACTTAAAAACGCCGTAGGCTTTCTCTTTTAGAAATATTAATTGA
Source organism: Cytobacillus depressus (assembly GCF_008923245.1). Taxonomy (GTDB): domain Bacteria; phylum Bacillota; class Bacilli; order Bacillales; family Cytobacillaceae; genus Cytobacillus; species Cytobacillus depressus. The sequence goes on along the minus strand of NZ_WBOS01000002.1, from coordinate 7,592 downwards.
GAAAGCCTATTATTTTTGTTTAGATATACTAACTCTATGGTGATCCCATTGTGTAAGCAAATAAAAAACATCTTCCTACAATTTGTAGAAAGATGTTAAAATTAATGCGATTTTGCTGTTTTAAAAATACAAATTCTCATTATAATACAACGCTTACAATTACTGCTGACAAAACACTAACTAATGTTGCACCATATAATAGTTTCAGACCAAAACGAGCAACTGTATTTCCTTTCTGCTCGTTTAAGCTCTTAACAGCTCCGGATATGATTCCGATAGAAGAGAAGTTTGCAAACGAGACAAGGAAAACTGAGATAATTCCTAATGTTCGCGGGCTGAAGCTATCTTGCATTTTTGCTAAATCCATCATAGCGACAAACTCATTTGTCACAAGCTTTGTTGCCATAATTCCGCCTGCTCGAACTGCTTCTTTAAATGGAATCCCCATGATAAAAGCAAAAGGAGCAAAAATATATCCTAATATCTCCTGAAACGAAATACCAAAAATTAAATCAAAAACGTTATTAATTCCTGCTATTAACGCAACAAATCCAATTAGCATGGCGCCGACGATAATAGCGACTTTAAACCCGTCAATGATATATTCACCTAACATTTCAAAGAAGCTTTGCTTTTCTCCTTGAACAACCAATAAATCTTCTTCAGGTTCCACTTTATATGGATTAATAATGGATGCAATAATAAATCCGCCGAATAAGTTCAGTGCCAATGCTGTAACTACATATTTGGGTTCAATCATTGTCATATAAGCACCAACAATGGACATTGAAACAGTGGACATAGCTGAAGCACATAAAGTATATAGACGGTGTGCCGGCAAATGGCCAAGTTGCTTTTTAACCGTAATAAACACCTCTGATTGTCCAACCATTGCCGATGCAATAGCATTGTATGACTCTAATTTCCCCAAACCATTTACTTTACTTAACAGCAAACCAATTCCTTTCATAATGAAAGGTAGTATCTTAAAATACTGGAGTATGCCTATTAACACCGAGATAAATACGATTGGAAGCAGAACGTTTAGAAAAAAGGACATTTCCCCTTTATTTGCTAGGCCTCCAAAAACAAAGTCAATTCCACTAGCGGCATAGGCTAATAATTTTGTAAAGACGTCTGAAAACGCTGTAATTAAGACAAATCCAAATTTCGTATTTAATAATAAGCCTGCTAATAAAAATTGGATAACAACCATAATAATTATCGGTTTAATCTTTATTTCTTTCCGATTATTACTAAATAAATAAGCAAGTGCCAAAACAACAAGCAATCCAAACAAAGCAATAATGTATTTCATAATTCCTCCAATGATGTGTTATTTCTAGAAGTAGATTTGTGCAAAAGTACACAATAAATTATTTTAACATAAATATATAAGTTTTTTGAATAAAAAACTCAACTTTATCAATTTATCTCAAAGGATACTTTTTACACTTATAAAACTTCACATGGTTTTTATCTTATTTTCATCCTCCCCATAATTAAACAGGCTTAGTCATGACAATGTCTTGTAGATCCACAATTCAAGGGATTGGCCCATTAATATATTTTTTTGAACAATCCCCCAATTTTGGAGTATATGAAAGGAATCCGATGTAATGCTGAGAATGATAGGAGCAGGAAGTTGCTGATGCTGTCATATACTCCATATATTTCAATTATGCCCATATACGCCATTTGTAAAAGGCTATTAATACCAATATAGTAATAATAGCAATAGAATATTTTAAAATTTCAAAATATAGAAAAGGGGGTAAGACGAAAGAATAAAGCTAGATAATCATGTTATTAAGATCTACCTTTAGCTTTATTAATTTAAAAGGAAAACATACTAAGGAGGAAAATTAACAAATGACCATTTCAAAAAAACTCATTGGAATCATTGCTGCTTCGTTATTAGTGACCGGGCTAGCTGGTTGTAATAGGGATAATAAAAAGGCGACTGCAGATGGTGCCGAGAGTATTGATACAATTGGTGAACAAGTAAAATATAAAATTACCGGTATTGAACCTGGATCTGGGCATATGCATGCAACGGAAAGGGTTCTCGAAGAATATGATTTGGCAGAATGGGAAGTTACTACAGGAAATGGGGCTGCCATGACTGCTGCTTTAAAAAAGTCATATGACAAGAAAGAGCCAATCATTGTAACTGGCTGGAGTCCACACTGGAAATTTGTTAGATACGATTTGAAATTTTTAGATGATCCAAAATTAGTGTATGGAGGCACTGAGGAAATTCATACGATTGGCCGTATCGGGTTAAACGAAGATTTTCCGGAAGCGTATGAAATTTTTCAACGATTTAAATGGGATGTAAAAGATATGGAAGAGATAATGGTTGAAATTGAAGAAGGTACTGAGCCTGAGGAAGCTGCCCAACATTGGATCGATAAGCATAAAGCTAAGGTTGATAAGTGGACAGAGGGCGTACGAAAGGTGAAAGGGGTTCAAATAAAAATTGCTTCTACCGTTTGGGACAGCGAAATCGCAAGTCACCATATGATGAAACTTGTTCTTGAAGATATGGGTTATGATGTTAAATTAATGTTTGTAGAATTAGGTCCGTTGTTCGCAGCTATTGCTGACGGAAGTACAGATGTTTCATTTGCACCATGGCTTCCTAATTCGCATAAACCGTACGTTGAAAAGTTCGAGGGCAAATTTGATGATATTGGCGTAAACATGGAAAATGTTCGGCAAGGATTAGTCGTTCCTTCTTATATGGATATTGATTCTATTGAAGATTTAAAGTAGTAGATAAGATTGTTGTTTTTCAAATGTAATAAAGCCAAAAATATGAAATTTATTATTTTAAACATGCATATTTTTGGCTTAAACAAAATTGAAATTAAATAAATTCACGTTTTTCTTGTTCTATTTTGGAAGATTTAGCTGCCATGAAACTCCGAATTGATCATTTAACCAACCAAATTTTTTACTGAAACCATAATCACCTAAAGGCATAAGTGCTTGTCCACCTTCGCTTAGTTTTTGATAAAGATTATCCAGTTCTTCTTCTGTATTACAAGTAACAAAAATTGAAAACGAAGGTGTAAAGGTAAATTGATGTTTTATATTACTATCTATACACATAAATTCTTGCCCTTTTAATGTAAATGTGGCCTGCTTTATAGTGCCTTCATCTCCAGGTTCATTTGCTCCATATTTAGCAATATTCGTTATTTGTGAATCCTCAATAAGGGATGTGTAATAGTTCATCGCTTTTTCAGCCTTACCGTCTTGAAACATTAAAAATGGCGTTACTTTTTCCATAATAAATTGCCCCCTACACAAATTTTTCCTACTAAATATTATTTAATATTTAATTATCCCAATTCTAAACTAAACTGTTATGATTATTCAATTATTTACGGGCTGGTCATTATACTATCCTTAATCAAAAAACACTCACAAACATTGCTTTAACAACATTTGTGAGTGTATTTAGGTGGTCGTTTCCTATTTCATATACAAATTGCTAAACTACTCTTCGTCACTTCCTCGGTAGCGCTTGTATGGAAGAGTGTTCCATACTCGATATTGCAGGTCCTCAGCACGTAGAGGTGACGGGATATCGTCGAAGATTTTACGAGCTACTTCTAGTTCGCGCTCTGCTTCGCCCTTATCTTGATACATAAATTCATCCGATGCCTGGTTAGGTGCATTATCCACCTTTTCTTCTAAATACTCAACAACCATTTCTTGTTGTTTGTAGATAGATTCGCGAGCAGCCGCGACCCAATCAGGCTGTGTCGTACGAAGCGTGTCCGCAACATAACTAAACTCTTCAAATATGCCTTTATAAATCTGATCAGCATTTGACCGAACATCCATAATTGCTGCTTCTAGGTCTTCGATTGTCAGTTGTTCTACCTCAAGAGGCGTTTTTCGCTTTGGCCCACCTAGTCTAGAACGAGTCAAATAATATGGGAAAATACTTTTTATCGTTTTGCCAACTGGTGCGATAGCCTGGTTGTTCTCATCAATACCTTTTGGCTGAACACCTTGCATCGCAATTCGAGCTGATTCTGGTCTGACAATTTCCTTCGGTGGCAACACACCGTAACGCAGTAATTCCCTAATACCTGTACCAGAAATATTAATTCGATACTTCAAATCATGAGGACATGTTTGGTCGCTTGCAAGACTATCACAACGAGTACAGTAAAATACTTCATGGAACAATCGAATATCAATTCCTAATTCATCTGCGGTAAACTCATCAAAAATGGTATGACTAGCATATTTATCATAATAGTCACCAACTCCCGCATGATCCCGTCCAATAAGTGCATGAGTACAACCATAGTTTTTCATAATTAAGGCATGAAGTACCGCTTCACGAGGACCAGCGAAAATGTACGTAACTCTTAGTGGTGCAAGTATTGTTCTTTCTTTCGGATAATATGTATCCAGAACACTTCGGTAGGATAACATCCGAAACTCATGACGAGTATATTCACGTTTTGCCAGCTCTACTAGTGGCTGAACAAACAAACCATCCAACTCTTCTAATGCATTTCTATGTATGTACTCATGTCCGCGGTGTAAAGGATTTGCTCCAGTGATAAACCCTCCAACTGATTTAAACTTCTTCTTCTCGTAAAATAGTTTCCACGTTTCTTTTGGCTCCATTCTTATACTTTCAAATGGCCCCCAATGAACCCGGCGAAGCAATTGAATTGGACCACCTAAAGCAGTATCACCCATCCGTCGGTAAATGGCATCTACACCCGGATGGTTGCGGTCAGTCGTACCGAAAAGATGCGTTGCACGGAAATCCCTATCATAATAAAAAATATCATCCAACTTAAGAATGGCGACCGGCTCACTTGTTTCATCTACAAGAGCCACATCATCCCCGACTGACAATGACTGAATAACCTGTTTGTTTCGGTCACCAATAGGCGCAAAACTTAGCGGCACAGGCCAAACGAGTCCGTTCTTTAATCGGCCATTCAAAAGAACTGATTTATAATCCTCCTCAACCATAAAACCTTTATGTGGCGACAATACCCCTGTCGCGATCATTTCAAGGGTAATAACAGCCTCCAAATCCACCATAATCATTGGCAGCTGCTTCGCTCTTTCCATTGCTTCATCACATTCTATACCCGTAAGAACACGATTAACTAATTTCCCCCCATGCGGTTGTTGTGGGTAACTCGCTAATTTCTTTTCGTCCAATACATCAGTATTTTGATTCATTATATCTCCCTCCCGATATCACTTATATTCTACAAATATCCCTAAAATCCTCTGTGTTTTTAGAAGATTTAGATAATTATTAAGATAATCTTTTAGACTTATACGGACAGGTTTCATGACCTTATTTAGCGGGGAACTTCAACTCCCCCTTATCTCTCAATAATTAAAAAAGCCTCACTTTCCTATGAACTAAGAAAACGAGGCTTTTTGTTACGCACGACCATTTAATAAGTCAGTAAACGAAAAAAGAACTTACGTTAGTAAGTTCAGTCTTTTCGCGAATTTTAATACCGGTGGTCGGGGTCGAACCGACACTCCAGAAGGAACACGATTTTGAGTCGTGCGCGTCTGCCAATTCCGCCACACCGGCGTATTAAGTTTTAAGAAGTGCCGAGGACCGGAATCGAACCGGTACGGTAGTCACCTACCGCAGGATTTTAAGTCCTGTGCGTCTGCCAGTTCCGCCACCCCGGCATATATAAAAACATTAATTTTAAAATTGGAGGCGGCAACCGGATTTGAACCGGTGATCAGGGTTTTGCAGACCCATGCCTTACCACTTGGCTATGCCGCCTTAGATTAAATTGGAGCGGAAGACGGGATTCGAACCCGCGACCCCCACCTTGGCAAGGTGGTGTTCTACCACTGAACTACTTCCGCAAATGGCTGGGCTAGCTGGATTCGAACCAACGCATGTCGCAGTCAAAGTGCGATGCCTTACCGCTTGGCTATAGCCCATTAAATAATTAATGTTTTTTTATATGTTTATTTATTAAATAATAACACAATTCATTTTATTATTAAATATAAAAGTAAAATCTAATATGTTTATGGGGCGACTGATGGGAATCGAACCCACGAGTGTCGGAACCACAATCCGATGCGTTAACCACTTCGCCACAATCGCCATAATTCTTAATAATTTAAAATAATAATATGGGGCGGCTGATGGGAATCGAACCCACGAGTGTCGGAACCACAATCCGATGCGTTAACCACTTCGCCACAACCGCCATAATTAATGGCAGGGGTAGTAGGAATCGAACCCACATCAAAGGTTTTGGAGACCTTCGTTTTACCATTAAACTATACCCCTATAGGAATGGTGGTGGGGGACGGATTCGAACCGCCGAACCCAAAGGGAGCGGATTTACAGTCCGCCGCGTTTAGCCACTTCGCTACCCCACCGTATCTCTAAATTATTAATGTATTGTAGTATATAAACCTGCTCCAAATCCCTGCGTGATTTGTCGCAAAAATTTAAAATTACCATTCATTGAAGAGTAGCTTCGAAGTTGTAATTTTAAATTTTTGGTGCCGGCCAGAGGACTTGAACCCCCAACCTACTGATTACAAGTCAGTTGCTCTACCAATTGAGCTAGGCCGGCATATTGTTTATATAAATGGTGGCTCAGGACGGAATCGAACCGCCGACACAAGGATTTTCAGTCCTTTGCTCTACCGACTGAGCTACTGAGCCAAACTTAAATGGCGGTCCGGACGGGACTCGAACCCGCGACCTCCTGCGTGACAGGCAGGCATTCTAACCAACTGAACTACCGGACCATATTGCGGGGACAGGATTTGAACCTGCGACCTTCGGGTTATGAGCCCGACGAGCTACCGAACTGCTCCACCCCGCGATAATAATATTTATTAACTTTTCCATGCTGCTTATAAATCAACATGGTGGAGGATGACGGGATCGAACCGCCGACCCTCTGCTTGTAAGGCAGATGCTCTCCCAGCTGAGCTAATCCTCCAATGGTGACCCATACGGGATTCGAACCCGTGTTACCGCCGTGAAAGGGCGGTGTCTTAACCGCTTGACCAATGGGCCAGTATGTAATATTAAATGGCGGAGAGCAAGGGATTTGAACCCTTGATACGCGGTTGCGTATACACGATTTCCAATCGTGCTCCTTCGGCCACTCGGACAGCTCTCCATATGGCTCCGCAGGTAGGATTCGAACCTACGACCGTTCGGTTAACAGCCGAATGCTCTACCACTGAGCTACTGCGGAACAATCTAAATGCTTGGCGACGTCCTACTCTCACATGGGGACAGCCCCAAACTACCATTGGCGCTGAGAAGCTTAACTTCCGTGTTCGGGATGGGAACGGGTGTGACCTTCTCGCTATCGCCACCAAGCCTATATTTATTAAAGACAATATCTATTATACCGTCTTTTTTATTTTTTTCAAGAGATTTTTTTATTCTCTCAAAACTAGATAATGTTGAAGAAGAATTCGAGTAATCTTAAATGTGGTTAAGTCCTCGACCGATTAGTATTTGTCAGCTCCACGTGTCGCCACGCTTCCACCTCAAACCTATCAACCTGATCATCTTTCAGGGGTCT
>NZ_WBOS01000029.1 GCF_008923245.1 Cytobacillus depressus | reverse complement strand
AGAATACTATAATACAAAACGGATGAAGGCGAAGTTAAAAATGAGCCCGGTACAATACCGAACTCATTTTGAGCAAGCTGCCTGATGAAATAACCGTGTCTAACTTTTTGGGGTCACTTCATTTTAATGCTGAGAAATTGGGCTTTATTTTTTTAGAGTCTCCTTAATATTGTAAATGCGGTTTACTGGCGTTACCCCTAAAAGCCACTTTATCCCTGTATGTTCCGCCTCAGCTTTTCATCGGAATCAATAATCCAATTACGCTCGTTAATGGTAACTTCCCGTTATATCAACGGTTTTCATAAAATCACTGTTCTGTTTGATTACTATCTTCACCGGAATTGATTGCCGAACCAGCCTCATCGCCTCCAACGGCATGTTGCTGTTTGGTATTGGAACTTTCAATTGCAGCGTTAGTACCGGCTGCGCTATCATCTCCACCCCCACTTGCAACCTGAGTAGCACTAGCCTGGGGCGTCCTTGTTTTATTCACTTGATTATTTATGACAATTACAATTTCTTCACCGTGTTCCGAATACTCTGTTTCCTTTTTATGCGGTTCAATCTGGTCACCGCTCATCCCCCTATTTCTAGCTTGCCCCTTAGCGCCTACACCTTGTTGCTGCTCGGTATTCGATGAATCAATTGCAGCATTATTCCCGGCTGCACTGTTCCGTCCGGCTCCACTAGCAATTTGGGTGGTATTAGGTGCACTTGTAAACTGATTGTTAATGACGATAACAATTTTAGGTTTATCAGCAACAGGACCAACATTAATTTCTTGGCCATCTTCTTTTACGATTCGGAACGTGATTGTCTGATCAAGGGATTCTTCTCTGTTTTCTTTATTACTATTATCCTTATTATTTTTCTCTTGTCTTCCCATATCCTCACCATCCTTCCATTAGGTTAATATTAGTAAATGGCAAGTAAGAAATAATGGATTGGACAAAATAACTACTTGTCTTAAAAAAACTAATTAAGAAATACAACCTATCCAGATAACTTGATTTTCGGACAAGTTTTGATGAAAGCGCAAAAGCCTGTCCAGAAACATTGTTTTACGTATAATCTTAAACGAAAAGTCTGTCCGCGAATTTCGTCGAATTAACACTAAAAATACAAAAAAAGGATGTTTGAAACGTGGCCCATTTCAAACATCCTTCTCATCTTTCTTCTATATATTAATCCGCTTTTGAAATTTCGCCAAAGCCTAAGCCAAACACATCACGGACATCGTGAATGGCAAGAAATGCATCCTTGTCTGCTTCCTTTACGATTTTCTTCAGTCTCACAATTTCCTGGCTGCTGATCACAATATAGAGAATATCCTTTTGCGCTTTTGTGTAGTAGCCGCTCCCTGAGAAAACTGTTACACCTCTCTGCATAATACTATTTACTTGCTGGGCAATCTGATCAGGCTCTTTTGAAATAATCGTCACAGCTTTTTTCGTATTGATCCCTTCGATAACGAATTCCATCACCTTTGTTGCAATATACAACATCATAATTGTCAGCATCAGCTTCTCAGCGCCGATAATAAAATAAGATGACAAAGCAACAATTAAATCAAAGAATAACAATCCATAGGCTAAATTCCAGCCAAGATATTTTTGAGTTATTCTTGCTAAGATGGTAGAACCAGCCGTGGTCCCGCCTACGCGAATGATTAACCCAATTCCTACCCCGATAATAACCGCACCAAAAATAGTAGAGACGACAATTTCATTGGATTCAATCGTCCAGCCCTCTGTCAAATGTAAAAACAAAGAATTAAAAACGACAGCAATAATCGTATAAATCGTTGTCATTTTACTCAAATATTTATAACCAACAATGAGCAAAATTGAATTTAGAACTAAGTTCACTAGTCCTGGTGACCATTGCCAGAGATAGTAAGCGATAATGGTGATTCCCGTTACTCCGCCCTCCCCTAGCTCATTCGGGATAATAAACACATTTACCCCTACTGCAAAAAGAAAAGCTCCTATTAAAATATAGACAATATCTACGATCCTTTTTTTCATATATGTACCGTCCTTGTACCGTTGGAATCCTCCCATTATACTTTGATATGAAGGTACTTTTCAACCTAAAAAAGGAAAAACAATGCCTGACCCTCAAATGCGTTTAATCTTGCGCACCGAAGTTCAGGCACTATCTAATGTGAAAGCTTATTTTTCGCATGCATGTAGGTTACGGCTAATGCCAGCACTAATACAGAACCTTTCACAATATCGAAAGCATAGTATGGCAGGTTTAAAATGGTTAGCCCATTTAATAATATGCCGATGACCGCCGCACCGAAAAATGTCCCGATTGCATTTGGTTTGCCGGCGCCGAGAACAGAATAGCCGACGAATACGGCCGCCACAGCTTCCATTAAAAGCGGTGCACCCGCATCAATTTGTCCTGACCCAACCCGTGCTGTGAATAAAACTCCTGCGATCGAAGCAAAAATTCCAGAAACGACATAGGATGCGAACTTTACTTTTTTCACATTTACACCTGATAAGGTGGCTGCTTCCGCATTGCCCCCCGTCATATATAAAATCCGTCCCCATCTCGTATGAGTAAGCACCAGATAGGCAACAAGAACGAGCAGGAGCATAATCCACACAGGTACAGGCAAACCAAGCATTTTCCCTTGGCCAATCCAAAGAAAGGCATTGGAAAATTCCCCAATAGCCGTCCCTCCTGATGTAAGCGGCATATGATTATAAATCGAATAACCCTCGGTATACGTCCTATGAAGCCCCGCCACAATATACATCGTGCTTAGAGTTGCGAGCAAATCAGGGATCCCAATGACGACAATTAATAACGTATTGAAAACGCCGACTAGGACACCGACAAGAATCGGTAAAATGAGAACGAGCCAAAGCGGCATATCATACCAAACCATTAAAGAAGCTGTAACAACCGTCGACAATGACATTGTGGACCCAACAGATAAGTCAAAGCCGTTCACAACTAATGTGAATGTGACCCCTAAAGCGAGAACGGTTACAATAGAAATAGAGCGAAGAATATCCGCGAAATTCCCATATGTAAAAAATGCATCGCTAATCATACTAAAATAAATGATAATAAAAATCATTAATGCAATGGCTCCGTATTTAAACAGAAACTGGATACTTTTCTCTTTCATGGTGTTCTTCCTTTCCGCCGCTTGCATACAACAAAATCTTCTCTTGCGTGGCCTCGCTTCGTGAAAACTCCTTCACGATTTTGCCATCGTACATCACTAAAATCCGGTCAGATATTCCGAGGATTTCATGAATTTCACTAGAAAAATAGATGACGCCTTTTCCCTTTTCAGAAATTTGGCGAATGAGTTTAAAAATATCAACTTTAGCCCCGATATCGACGCCCTTCGTCGGCTCGTCAAACAAGTAAACACTCGAATCTAGCGAAGTCCACTTGCCTATAGCCACCTTCTGCTGGTTTCCGCCGCTCAAATGGACAAGCGGGGTTTCGGTATTATTTGTTTTTATCTGCAGACTTTTGATAATTTTGTCTGCGAAAGCTGTTTCTGATGGCTTATGCATAAACAAGCCCTTTGTGAACTTCCGTAAATTAGGAAAAGTCGCATTAATTCTTAAAGACTCATAGATAAAGAGTCCCTCTTTCCGCCGTTCTTCTGGCACAAGCACGAGACCTTCTTTGATGGCATCACCCGGATGGCGGACTTTTGCTATTTTTTCATGAAGCTCAATTTGGCCTTGTTTAGCTGGAGTGATCCCAAATAAAGTCTTCGCCAGCTCCGTTTTCCCAGCACCGACTAAACCGACAATCCCGACAATTTCTCCTTCACGTACGGAAAAAGAAACATCATGCAATTTATTCCCGTCCGTTATGCTTGAAACTTTAAGGAGTATTTCGCCGATTTTTTTGTCGTGCTGCCCTAACTCATTTGTAAATGCTGCACCGAGCATGTCCTCTACGATACGGTCTTGCGTAGTTGATGCGGTATCCTGTGCGCTCACTGTTTTTCCTTCCCTCATGACAGTTACCCGATCGCAAATCTCAAACACTTCCGGAAGCCGGTGAGAAATAAAGATACAGCCTACGCCCTGATCTTTTAATTTTTTCATAACCGAAAAGAGCCGCTCCGCCTCGTGGACAGATAGCGGAGCAGTCGGTTCATCGAAAATAATGATTTTAGCTGAATGAACTAAAGCACGCGCAATTAGCATGATCTGTTTTTCCGCAAGCGTTAGCTCTAATGCCTGCTTTTTCACGGAAATATGTGCAGACTGCAGCTCTAACAGTACTTCCTTTGCTCTTTTATTCAACTGTTTTTTCGATATAAAAAGATTTCGACCAGAGGCAAATGTATCGAGCATAATGTTCTCAGCCACCGATAGTTCAGGGACAATGGCGGTATCCACCTCTTGATACACGCAGAATATCCCCTGTTCTTTCGCGGCTTTCGGCGATTTGAACCTTAGTTCTTTACCATCCAGCACAATATGCCCGCCATCATGCTCATACACACCGGACAGAATTTTCATAAGCGTACTTTTCCCTGCCCCATTTGCACCGAGCAGCGCATGGATTTCTCCCTTTTTCAGATGAAAGCATGCCTCATTCAATGCCGATACTTTTCCAAATTGCTTTTGTATTTTTTCCATAGCAAGCAGCGTATCCGCCATGAAAACTTCTCCTTTCGGTAGAAAAGCCCGATTCAAGGGCGGGCTTTTCTGTAGATGGTTCCCTAATCGCTCACTATGAACGGGACATGGTCACTGTTTTTATCTTCATTCTCTGAAAACGCATTCTATGAACCAGTCATGGATGCCGTTTGGCCCTTCGCTCTCTGAAAACGCGCTCCATGGACCAGTCATGGACACCGTTTTACTCTTCGCTCTCTGAAAACACGCTCCATGAACCACTCATGGATGCCGTTTGGCCCTTCGCTCTCCGAAAACGCACTCCATGAACCAGTCATAGATACCGTTTTACTCTTCACTCTCTGAAAACACACTCAATAAACCACTCATGAATACCGATTTAATCTTCTTCAACTTAAAACACACTCTATGACTCTATTTAATCTGTTCCTCTAATTCTTTTAACGCATCATTATACCCTTGCTCACTCGCTCCCCAGCCTTCGATGTATTCACTCAGCTCATTCGTTGTGACTAATTGATCAGGAAGCTTATCTTTATCTACAAAAACCGGTTCAAGCACAATGTTTTCTGGAGGATTTTCACCATTGATTTTTTGGTATAAATAGCGGACCTGGATGCGTCCGATATCCTTTGGATCGACTGCTGCTGAAGCGACCCATGGGCTATTTTCCTTTTGAATCATCTGTAAATCCTCGTCACTCATGTCGATGCTGTATACTTTAATGTCTGTTCTTCCAGCCTGCTCAATTGCGCGGACTGCTCCTTTAGCGAACTCATCCCATGCTGCCCAAACCGCTGTGATTTGGCCTTCTTTCGGGTATTGCTTTAAGATAGCTTCCATTTGCGCCTGTGTGTCTAAAGCGGTATTGGCTGTTGCTGCTCCAAATGCCGCAATTTCTTTAATCCCCGGGTTATCTTTCAAAAATGCTTCATAGGCGACTTGTCTTCTTTCCATCGGTGCAAAGCCAGCCACCCAGATTTTTACGATATTCGCTTCCCCGGATGCGTCTTCGCCTAATTTATTTAAAGTCATCTCAGCCATTTTTTGATCGCCTTGCTCTAACACCGGAACTCCTTCGACTTCAACACCTGCATCAAAAACAATGACTGGAATTCCCTTTTCTACTGCTTTTTTCACTCCTGCATTTAAAGCTTCCTTCGTCCCATGGTCGATTAAAATTCCGTCAAAATCTTGGTTAATGGCTGCATCTAAGTTGGAGGCCATTTTTGCTAAATCTCCTTCAGAAGTAAATACATTCACAGTGCCGCCGAATTTTTCTACTTGTTCCTTTACACCTTCAATGTATTGCGCTGAAAAGGTTCCTAAATTCTGCTGCATGACTAAGGCAATTTTTTTATTTGCAAGTGGATGATCGGATTTCTCGGCCTTTTTAGGTGCATCCGATTCCTTTGGTTCCGTATTCGCAGTGTTGCCTTTTGGCTGGCATCCAGCTAAAAATGCCGATACGATTAAAATAGCTAAAAGCAATGTTGTCAGTTGTTTTCTCATGATCTTTCTCCCTCTTTCACTAGCTCGCCAAATAGACTTTTAATATTTTCATTGAAGTTCGGATGAATGATCCCCTTCTCTGTAATGATGGCGGTAATATACTCTGCTGGAGTGACATCGAAGGCAGGATTATAAACATTTGTGTTGCCTGGTGCCACGGGAACTCCGCCAATATGTGTGACTTCCTCCGCATGTCTTTCTTCAATCGGAATCTCTTCTCCACTCGAAATTGATAAATCAAATGTTGAAGTTGGAGCCGCAACATAGAACGGAATATTGAAATTCTTAGCCAAAATTGCTAACCCAAGCGTACCTATTTTATTCGCTGTATCGCCATTCGTCGCAATCCGGTCAGCGCCGACAATAATCGCTTCAATTCCTTTTGAATGAATCGTGTGAGCAGCCATGCTGTCAGTGATCAATGTGACATCTACACCTGATTGCTGTAGCTCCCAAACCGTTAATCTCGATCCTTGGAGAACAGGACGCGTTTCACAGGAATACACATGAAATTTCTTTCCGCGTTCAATGCCAAGATGGAAAGGAGCGAGCGCTGTTCCGTATTTTGCCGTTGCAATCGATCCGGCATTGCAGATCGTTATTACATTTGTAACATCCTTTAGCAATGACAAAGCATGCTCGCCAATTTGTCTGCACGTTTCTTCGTCTTCTACATGAATTTTGATGGCTTCTTCCAAAATGACCGTTTTTGCTTCATTAACACTGCATGCTTTCTCTCCAGCCTTCACAATTCTTTCGAGTGCCCAAAATAAATTAACCGCTGTGGGACGTGATCCCGCTAAATAACGAAAATCCCTTTTCAGATGCTGGCGGAATTTGTCTAACTGGTCCGTTTTATAAAGCTGGGCTGCATGCGCAAGTCCATATGCTGCAGTAATCCCAATCGCTGGTGCCCCGCGAACCTTTAAGGTTACGATGGCATCGAAAACGTCCTCAATATTCTCAAGCTCAAGATATTCAATTTCATGAGGCAATTTTTGCTGATTAAGAATTATCAGTTTGCCGTCTTTCCACTCGATTGATGTTGGTACTTTCATGCTGTTTTCTCTCCTAGTAAAGTAATTGCTACTGTCAATGAGTTCCATTTATTTCGATTTAAAATCAGTGCTTCACCTAATGCCAGTGCCTGCTTTTTAGCAGCGATCCGTTTGTCCTTATCGGCTATTCCGTCTAAATCCTTCACATGGGAAAGTCCAATTGTTCTCCGAATCAGCTCACAGCCAGCAAAGCCAAGTGTGTCTGAAAAGATCTTTTGCAAGATGTATTCTTTATATCCTTCAACTTTCGTGTAAACTTCGAGGTTTGACTGTTCCCATAATTCCGAAAATACAGAGTGGAAAACGGTCCAAGTATTCTCTATATGTTCAAAAATAACAGCCCGATGTGCTTCCTCTCTTGAAACAGCATGTAGGAACAAGTTTCCGATAAATAATCCAATATCAAATCCAATCGGTCCATAAAAAGCAAATTCTGGATCAATCACTTTTGTTTCTGTTTCACTTGCAAAAATGCTGCCCGTATGTAGATCTCCATGAAGTAACGCCTCTGCATCTGTAATAAAGCTCAGCTTTAATTTTGCTGCCTCAAGCTTCAGAGCGTTATTTTTCCAAATAGCTTCTACATCCTCACGCAATTCTGGTTCAAAATCATTTGTCTCATGATCGAAGAACGGGTCAGTGAAAATAAGATCTTCTGTAATTTTGCATAGTTCAGGATTTGAAAACTCCACTGCTAAACGTTTTTTCTCAAAAGGATGCAAAGCAAAATCGGAAGTGGAAAAAAGCGTTCTCGCTATATATTCACCAATATGACTTGATAATTTTGGATAAGACTGTCCTTTAATAAGGCCTTCGCGGGCAATCGTTAAATGGGATAAATCCTCCATCACCGTTATCGCAAGATCTTCATCAGAATGATAAACCTCTGGAACGAGCTGCGGGACAAACTCCCCATGTTTTTTCAAGGCATTCGTTTCAATCGTTGAACGTTTTAATGTCAGTGGCCAGCTTTCTCCGACTACTTTTGCATACGGCAATGCCTGTTTAATAATAATCCCCTTTTCATTAATGGAATCTGTTATATGGAATACGTAATTCAGATTGCCATCCCCTATTTCACGGCAGCTTAAGATTGAATTTTCAGGAAACAAATCGAGTTCTTTTGTCAGGTTCACCGCTGTTTCAACAGTCAGCGGCTCATACTGTTTCTTTTGTAAAATTGTCATCTTGTTTCACCCTTTTTGTTATTTTAGTCGTGATAACGGACATTTTGGCTTTCAAAAACGCTTGAGATGTCCGTTATAGCTCCAATAAAGGACATTTGGGCTTACATATACACTTGATGTGTCCGTTATAGCCTCGATAAAGGACATTTGAGCTTACAAATACACTTGATGTGTCCGTTACAACCTCGATAACGGACATTTTGGCTACAAATGCGCTTGAAATGTCTGTTATTAAAAAGTATAGAACCTTTCAAATTCGGGAATCATCTAGCTTCCGCTTTTCAAATAAAAAAGCCTCTTTCATCACGAAAGAGGCATTAGAATACAAATCTCTGCCTCTCATCTCTCGGAAAGTTTCCAATCCGTTGGAATTAGCACCGTGCCTTACGGGAAAAATCCCGGCGCATATAGCGCCCCGTTTCACAACGGTATTACAGTCGGTTGCTGGGCTTCATCGGGCCAAATCCCTCTGCCTGCTCATGATAAGAGTATTAAAAATATTCACTTTGGTTTGCTTGAGTTGAATGTTAGCACCCGTTTTTGAAAGTGTCAACCACCTTTTTCTAAATTTATTTTATTGTCTTGCTATCATCCACTAAAAAAATAGTAATCTATTGACAGAATAATTTAGCAATGCAATAATAAAAAATAGTTACTTTCGAAATTGTAAATCAATTAAATATATTTTTTCTTATTAAGAGCAGGTGGAGGGACGAGCCCTATGAAGCCCGGCAACCGATCAAATTATTGACACGGTGCTAATTCTTGCAGCTTTCAAGCTGAGAGATAAGAAGACGTTAATCGACCAACCTCTTCTTATTTGAAGAGGTTTTTTATTTTTAGAGGTTGTTCAAAAAGTCCGGGAAAAATAGCTGTCGAATTTCGGCGTCAGCTTGCTTCTCCGCTATTTTTGTCCTCCTTTTTGAACACACACTTTTAGATAATTTTTGGAGGATGAAGACATGAGTGAAATCATCGCTACCTATCAGTTATTCGGAAAGCCAGGAACATTTGAAAAAAAAGCAGAGGGTATTGCTCTCGGGTTAACCATTGGCTCTTGGACAGATTTACCGCTTCTTGAACAAGAGCAGTTGAAAAAGCATAAAGGACGTGTCATCTCAGTCGAGGAATTATTCGACTCGCGCCATCCATTTAGGCAAAATGACGTTTTAGCTAAAGTAAAGATTGCTTATCCTAGCGCTAATTTTTCCGCTGATATTCCAGCGATTTTAACAACTGTTTTCGGCAAGCTGTCCTTAGATGGTGAAGTGAAATTACTAGACTTAGAGTTTGATTCGGAATTATTAAGCCATTTCCCTGGACCACGTTTTGGGATCGAAGGAATTCGAAATAAATTAAACGTTCATGACCGCCCACTCACAATGAGCATTTTTAAAGGAGTCATCGGCAGAGATATAGATTATTTGACTGCTCAGCTAAGAGAGCAAGCACTTGGCGGAGTCGATCTTGTGAAGGATGATGAAATCCTATTTGAAAATCCGCTTACGCCATTTGAACAAAGAATCGTAAGGGGCAAAGAAGTATTGCAGCAGGTGTATGAAGAAACAGGGCATCGTACCCTGTATGCCGTCAACCTCACGGGCCGAACTTCGGAATTAAAAGATAAAGCCAAAAAAGCCCGTGAGCTCGGTGCTGATGCTTTATTGTTTAATGTACACACATATGGGCTTGATGTCCTGCAGGAGCTTGCGGAAGATCAAGATGTTCAGCTACCGCTCATGGCGCATCCAGCTTTTAGCGGCGCTTTCACCTCCTCTGCTTTTTATGGTGTAGCCAGTCCGCTCGCGCTTGGAAAATTAACACGTTATGCTGGCGCTGACTTTTCTCTATTCCCTTCCCCGTATGGCAGTGTAGCGCTTGAAAAAGATGCTGCATTAGCCATTGGTGAAAAACTGACCGAGGAAGCCTCAGTAAAAAGGGCGTTTCCAGTCCCATCTGCCGGCATTCATCCTGGGCTCGTCCCTCTTCTAATAGAGGATTATGGAACCGATTGTGTGATCAATGCAGGCGGCGGCGTTCACGGTCACCCGAATGGGGCAGCAGGCGGAGGGAAAGCATTTAGGCAAGCGGTTGATGCAGTCCTGTCGGGAAAGAAGTTAGCGGAGGCTACTGAAGAACATCCGGAATTAAAAATAGCCCTCGATTTATGGGGAGGTTCGAAATGAAAAATCCAGTTATTTTTTGCGACTTTGACGGTACCATCACGAATAAAGATAACATCATAAACATCATGAAAAAATTCGCCCCGCCAGAATGGAACGCAATTAAAGATGATATTTTAGGGCAAAAGGTGTCTATTCAAGAAGGCGTCGGCAAGCTATTCTCCCTTCTTCCTTCGTCCAAAAAGGATGAAATCATTTCTTTCGTGCTAAAGGATGCCGTGATACGGGAAGGGTTCGCCGAATTTGTCCAGTTTACTAGAGAAGCAAACATTCCGCTATATATCGTGAGCGGCGGAATCGACTTTTTCGTCCATCCTGTCTTAGAACCTTTCGGACCGTTTGAAAAAATCTATTGCAATGAAGCAGATTTTTCCGGTGAAAATATCCGCATTATTTTCCCATATGAATGTGATCATGACTGTTCGAACAAAGGCTGTGGCTGCTGTAAGCCGTCCATCATTCGCCAGCTCGCATCTGAGGAAAATACAAGCATCGTTATTGGCGATTCTATAACTGATCTTGAAGCGGCAAAACTGGCGGATGTTGTCATTGCAAGGGATTTCCTGATCGAAAAATGCAAGGAATTGAATATCCCTTATGAGCCTTTTGAACGTTTTCAAGATTGTATTCAAGTGATTGAATCTCGATTGGATGTGAAAGTATGAGTGCACTCGTATCCAAATGGAATGAGCTAGCGGACATTAAGGATGAACTGGCAGCAAGAGACTGGTTTATGGGAACGAGCGGTAATCTGGCCATTAAGGTTAGCTGTGAGCCACTGCGGTTTCTGGTAACAGCAAGCGGGAAGGATAAAAGAAAAAGAACTTCGGAAGACTTCCTCCTTGTCGATCGGGATGGCAAAGCGGTTGAAGAAACACAGCTGAGGCCATCTGCAGAAACCTTGCTGCACTGCGCTGTTTTTCAAAAAACCGCAGCAGGCTGCTGCCTTCATGTTCATACGGTAGCCAATAATGTCATCTCCGAGCTTTACGGTGTAGATGGGAAAGTAACCTTTCAGTATCAAGAATTAATTAAAGCATTTGATCTTTGGGAAGAGGATGCCGAGCTTACGATCCCAATTATACATAACCATGCACATATTCCCGCTTTAGCAGAAGAATTCGGGGAACATATTCAAGCCGATAAAGGAGCCGTCCTTATACGAAACCACGGTATTACTGTCTGGGGAAAAGATGGCTTTGAAGCGAAGAAACTATTAGAAGCTTGTGAGTTTTTATTTCAATATCAATTAGCATTAATCAACGCGAAAGCAAATTTTAAATAAGAAAGGGAGATTCTAATGGCAACAATCACGATCCAAGGGACAAATGAAGTAATTGAAGAACAAAGCAAGGTTGCAGCATTTTTAGAGCAACAGGAAGTTATTTATGAGCAATGGGATATTAATAAACTGCCGGAAAACCTTCGTGAAAAATACAATTTAAGCGCTGAAGAAAAAGCAGAGATTTTAAGTACTTTTAAAGTGGAAATCGGCGATATTTCTGCACGCCGCGGCTATAAAACTGCTGACGTTATTTCTTTATCAGATACAACACCTAATCTTGACGAGCTTTTGAAAAACTTCCAAAGAGAACACCATCATACAGATGACGAGGTTCGCTTTATCGCAAGCGGCCACGGAGTATTCGTCATCCAAGGGAAAGACGAGCGATTTTTTGAGGTGCATTTAAACCCCGGCGATTTGATCTCCGTTCCAGAGTATATTCGCCATTACTTCACACTTGCTGATGACAGAAAAGTAGTCGCAGTCCGTATTTTCGTAACAGAAGAAGGCTGGGTGCCGGTTTATGAGAAGGAAAGTGTTGAAGGTTAATAGAAAATAAATTTATAAAAGCTTATAGACTCGTTCCGAAAAGGACTTTATCTATAAGCTTTTTTTGTCAGAAGCCGCCTTCAAGGTAAAACCATTTAAGGCAGTTTTTAAGTCTATCAAAACAGATATCTTTGCATAAGCGTATTCATTTGTTAAGTACTTTATTTGGCTTTCTCCGTCTAGAGACTGCCATTTTTACTATCACCAAAGCAATCAGCGCACCAACGGAATCAATCCCCACATCCACAATCGAACCTGTCCGATCAGGGAGAAAAGCCTGGTGAATTTCATCGGATGCTGCATATAGCGTTGTGTACAGCCATGCTTGCAAAAATCGGCGTTTTTCGAAGCTATTATAAAACAATATAGCAAGTAGCCCAAAGGCCGACAGATGCACAAGCTTCCTAAATACGAGATTGGCTATTCTTGCCTGTTCTTCCGAAAGATGGAGAAGCTCCGCTAGGATCATTAGCGTATTTCCGCCAGTCGAAACAGGAGAAGCGGTAGTGATAAAAATAGCCATACAATATACAATAGCTGCTGTGAGCCAAACATATTTTTTTTTCATTCATTTGTTCCTTATTAAGTATTTTCTATTATTAGTATATACTAAAACATGTCGACAACTTTAAAAAGATTTTTTTATAGAGAAGTGAAATAAATAAAGATTCCCAACTATTGGTTAAGCAAAATATTCTCCCTAGCCTCTACCTCCCTAATTTCAAAACCTTATTGCAACTTGCATTTTATTGATCTAGGTTAAAAAATGCTTAAAACAAAAAGCCACTTTCTTCAAGTGACTTTTGGCAATTTTTACAATATCTAATTAAAGTCAAACCGTTTCCATTAAAAATCGAGTTTAATATTTTTTGCTTTTTCAATGCTTTCATCTTTTTTATTTACGACATCGCTTGTTAACAGCTCAACCCATGTTATTTCATCTGTGTCTTCTAGAATAAAACCTAGATTGCCTTTTTTAACCTCATTCGGCTCCATCTTTCCTAGTAATTCTTCAAGATAAATATCATCTTCCCAAGTTTTGTGTTCTCCACTGTTCATTTTAAGATAAGCAATTGGATTGAATTTTATTTCGTCGGTTGATGTATTTTTGACCTCCACTCCAACCTTTACAAAATCAAATTCTTCATCATGTGTATAATCGTGGAAAAAGTCGATCATGCCAAAATCCGGGACAAAATGCATCACTTTTATATCTTTTATGGTCAGATTGGCGGGTCCGACTTGAATGTCCATATTCACTTTCTTGTATTCTTTTAAGGTGAGCTCGCCTTTTGAATCAGATATTGTTTCTCCTACGTTTACAAAATTAAGGTCATCCGTTATATGTGGGCTCGGTACATATACATCCTTGTTTACTTCTAGAGCAGATTTTTCTGTTATTTTTTCTACATCTTGAGATACTGTAGTGTTGCTTGCTGAACAACCAGCAAGCGCTATTAATAGAAAGAGAGAGAATAATTTTTTCAATGAAATCCTCCTATTTTTAGGCTTTAAAAAAGTACCCGCTACTTTTTGAAAGCAACGGGACCTTATAAACATATTCATCCTATACGACTATTAATTATTTTTACCTTTACTTAAAATATCAAAAATGATTTTTGCATGGTCTGTGTTATCTACTTGACCTGCAAAGCGCTCTTTAGATGGTCCGAATGCATATACTGGCACGTCTTCACCAGTATGTCCGCCAGTTGTCCAGCCTGTATAAGAACGGTTATTAAATACTGTTTTGATTGCGTTAGTGATATCACTTGCTTTTTTGCCAGCATTTTTAACAGATTGGATTTCAGCATCAGTCAATGGTAAAAGATTTTGATCAATATAGTTCTTTAAGGTTTGCTCAACATCTGCACCTTTGGCAATTTCATCCGCCATAAAGGCAGGCGTACGTTTGGCAGCTTTGATTGGCTCACTGAACCAATTATAAATCCCATTAGCACCAATAGAGAATCCGCCTGTTGAATGGTCAGCAGTAGCAACAACTAGCGTGTGCTTGTCCTTTTTCGCAAACTCAATTGCTGCTTTAAATGCTTTTTCGAAGTCTTCCATTTCGCTCATTGCACCAACAATATCATTATCATGGCCAGCCCAGTCAATTTGGCTTCCTTCTACCATTAAGAAGAAACCATCTTTATTCTTGTTTAAACGGTCGATTGCTGATGTTGTCATTTCTTCAAGCGATGGAATTTCTTCTGTGCGGTCAATCATTTTTGGAAGCCCGCCAGTAGCAAATAGACCTAGAACTTGGTCGTTTTTATCATTTAATAGTTGGTCTTTGTTTGTTACATAACTGAATCCATCCTTTTTGAAGGCTTCAGCAAGATTTACATCCGGACGTTCAAAATTCGATTTTCCACCGCCAAGAAGAACGTCAATTTTATGTTTCCCATTAATTAACTCGTTATAATAATCATCAGCAATCGCATTCATATTTTTACGATTTTCATTATGAGCACCAAATGCAGCAGGAGTTGCGTGCGTAATTTCAGATGTAGCAACTAGTCCTGTAGCTTTGCCCTTTTCTTTTGCTGCTTCTAATACTGTTTTTACTTTCGTCTTGTCGTTATCAACAGCAATCGCTGCATTATATGTTTTTACACCTGCTGACATGGCAGTAGCTGCTGAAGCTGAATCTGTAATGTTTTGTTCTGGATCTTCTGGATATGTCATTTGCTGACCAACAAGATATTTGTCGAACTCCGTTTGTTCAACAATAGGTGTAGAATGATCATCTTTGAAGTAACGATAAGCAGAAGTATAAGAAACACCCATTCCGTCACCAATTAGGAAAATTACATTTTTAATATCAGCATTGCTGTTTTTCTCTTCTTTTGCAAGTGCACTTGGATTACCTACTGTTCCAAACAAACTTCCCATCGCTACAGTTGAAAGAACTGCAACCGGAAGGACCTTTTTTAATAGTTTCTTTTTTAACATTGAAAGACCTCCAAATCATATTTTCTACTAACAATGCTTACTTTATAAGAAAATTGTAAATCTAATATTAAAAGAAGGTAAATTACTATAAACATTAAGTAAACAATATTACTGACTGATATCTCTTTGACACCTTTATAGACGTGAAGGGAACACATATTATTACACATATGATGATGAACACGTCATTACGATATTAAATCAAGTGTTATCTCATGTTGAATGTGAGTAGGGAGGCAGAATTATGGGACATAATCATCATGGACACGATCATCACGGTCACTCACACAGCCATAATCATTTTGAAGAAACAAGAGAAGGGAATAAAAAAGGGTTAATTACTGCTTTACTAATTACCACTGGAATAATGTTTTTAGAATTCTTTGGGGGATTAATGACGAATAGTTTAGCATTATTATCCGATTCAGGACATATGCTCAGCGACACTAGTTCCTTAATTTTAAGTTTAGTTGCCATTTGGTTCGCTTCAAGACCACCATCCCCTAATAAAAGCTATGGCTATTATCGCTTTGAAATATTAGCAGCATTATTTAATGGTGTTACCTTGTTTGTAATAGCAGGATTTATCGTTTGGGAAGCATACCGCCGCTTTTTCGAACCGCCATCTGTTGCAAGTGGAACAATGATATTCATTGCTTCAATTGGGTTGCTTGCTAATTTAATTAGTGCTTGGTCATTAATGCGGAAAGGCGACGTGAAGAATAATGTTAACTTGCGGAGCGCCTATTTACACGTGCTTGGGGATGCATTAGGATCTGTTGGGGCAATTATAGCCGGTGTATTAATGCTCATATTCGATTGGTATATAGCAGACCCAATCATTTCGGTATTAGTCTCTTTATTAATTTTAAAAAGCGCTTGGGGAATCATAAAACATTCCGTTCATATTTTAATGGAAGGCACACCTCTTACGATTAATCAGGATGAAGTAAAAGCGGTTCTAGGCGAAATTGATGGAGTCATTGATGTACACGACCTCCATATATGGACCATCACCTCTGGATTAGATTCTCTAAGCTGCCATGTTTTAATTGAAGACAATAGAAATAGTCAAGAGATTCTACAAGAAGCAATAAATATCATTAGAGATAAATTCAAAATCATACACACAACGATTCAAATTGAAAATTCACAAATTGCTCATAATGAATTAAAAGTATAAACGTGCCTTTAAGGTGCGTTTTCTCTTGTTTATAACTAATTTGGCATCAACACTTAAACCACCCATTACTATTCCTCGGTCTTCTCGTACAAAATTATCCATTACATATGGGATCAATAATTTGAATCACATAAATGTAAATGAATAATACACTATTTTTTTTACAAAAAAACTTCATACTTTCTACATATTTTGCAAATATAATCATTGTGTCAATATTGTAAATCAAAAAATTCTGCAATAACGAGGAGACCACAACATGGAAGCAGTCAAAGTAGAAAATGTAATTCCTAATCAACAAAAAAGGTCTGAAAAACGCGTGAAGGCTTCACTTTATCAAACCGTGTGGAGATGGCACTTTTATGCTGGACTCATATTTTCACCTTTTCTAATCATTCTAGCATTTAGCGGAGCCGTCTATTTATTCAAACCACAAATTGAATCAATGCTTTATAAGGATTTATATTATGTTCAAGAAGCTGGTTCATCTACCCTATCACCTTCAGCACAAGTAGAAAAAATAAAAGAGAACTATCCAGAAGGGACAATTACCTCATATAAAACTTATGATGATCCTTCAAGAACAACTGAAATTGGTTTGATAGATAACGGACAAATGTCCTCCGTATTCATAAATCCTTATTCAGGTGAAATTACTGGTTCTTTAAAAAATGAAGAAAAATTTATAGAAATTTCCAAAAAGCTCCACAGTGAATTAATTGTTGGAGGTACGGTTGCTAATCGGATAGTTGAGTTGGCTGCCTGTTGGGGTGCTATTTTACTATTGACTGGTCTTTATATTTGGTGGCCGCGAAATAAAGCTTCCATTTGGGGAACGATTTTACCTCGTTTTAATGCAAAGGGGAAAACTTTTTGGCGTGATATGCATGCTGTACCTGCCTTTTGGCTATCATTATTTATATTTATTTTAATTGCAACAGGCCTTCCATGGTCAGGTGTTTTAGGAGAACAGATCAATCGGCTTGCCACTGCAACGAATACAGGCACTCCACCTTTTGCATACAGCTGGGCTGAAAAACCAGAATCTGTTACATTAACAAAAGATATCGCTCAAGACATTCCGTGGGCAAATAAGAATTTGCCAGTACCTGATTCTACAGCAGCTACCTATTTACCCTTATCTTTAGAGGACATCGTTTATATCGCCGAAAAAGAAAACATTAAAAAACCATATACGATTTCAATGCCCGATGGGGAAAAGGGAGTTTATACGATTTCTCATGACCAAACACCTGCCGATTTAGCCACTTTGCATATCGATCAATACAGTGGAGCTATTCTGAGTAATGTTCGCTTTAAAGACTTTGGAATAACCGCAAAATTAATTGAAGCTGGAATTGCTCTTCATGAAGGACGTTTATTTGGTATAGCCAATCAAATTTTAGGTCTTATCGTTTGCCTAGGACTAATCGGAATCGTCATTAGCTCATTCATTATGTGGCGTAAACGAAAACCAGAAGGAAAGTTAGGTGCACCAGCTAAATCAAAAGATAAAAAGATTACAAGAACCGTATTCTTTATCATGTTGATAATGGGAATGATTATGCCATTAGTAGGCATTTCTATAATTATGATGTTCTTACTTGATCGTTTTGTGTTCCCGAGAATAAAACCATTAAAAGCATGGCTTA
Source organism: Cytobacillus depressus (assembly GCF_008923245.1). GTDB lineage: Bacteria > Bacillota > Bacilli > Bacillales > Cytobacillaceae > Cytobacillus > Cytobacillus depressus. The sequence continues at coordinate 16,427 of NZ_WBOS01000029.1, read as the reverse complement.
ATTAAAAACCGGAGGAATCATTAGCCTAATGAATAAAATATTATCAAGTATAGTTATGATTTCTATTTTGCTTGTGATCTCAGCTTGTACTGCCAATACAAGTCAATCAAACAATAAAACACCGGAAATAATAGATGCTAAGATCATATTGCCTGAAGAGATTCCTATAAGTCTCATTCTGCTTGTACAGAAGATGCTTTAAAGGCTGAAAATGATTCCCTTATCAACAGTCTATTAAAAGAAATAGGAATCATTGATAAAAAATGGGACAATTGGTAGTCAAGTGAAGAACCAAATCTATATTTAGTGATTTCACATAAGTACATGAGTGCATTTCCTAATGCAATTTCGTTTTATGAACTCAAATATATTTTTAAAGCATAAGTCTGCCAATGTGCAAACTTATGCTTTAAGTCACAGTTGGCTTTGTAAGAATAATTACTCTTAGGTATTTAGAGTTTGTCAGCCAATCTCCCATTTCCTTCTTAAATCCTTAAACACATGAATCGCTTGATAGAACCCCTCATCATATGTTCCACTTTCCTGAAAAGACCAGCATGTAGCAAGAACAGCATGGGCAAAACCATATAATAGAATTCGATTTTTATCCAAGCCCAATACCTCAACAAAGATATCAATCCGTTTTTCTATTTACTGATCTGATCATCTGGCAGTTTGTTTAGTAAAAATTGAATTACATCGTATTCCCTATCTCCAATTAACCCTTTTGGATCAATAGCCAGCCAAGAACTACTGCTAGACATTAGAATATTGTAATGGTGTAAATCGCCATGGAGCAGAAAAGACTGATCTGCATTTTTAAACAACCGCTGAAAGATCTCAGTCGCTTCTTGCAGCATTTCTTTCGTGATTGGTCCCAGCCCTTCAGGATGTTCCGCAAAAATTTTGCCCAAACTTATTCCTCTTTCTTTTGAATGAGGAATATAAACAGATTTGGGTGCTGGTCTCCATAGCTTTTTCATGATATTTGAAGCAATTAAGGCCGCTTCCTCGTAATTTTCAAGAGAGGCAAGCGTAGTTCCAGGTTTTAATCGTTCAAGAATGAGGATTCCCATTTCCTTGTCCACATCTATTACCTTAACCATTCCATTGCCATTAAATAGAGCAAGAGCCTCCGCTTCAGAAAGAAATTCATCATTTGGAACCGCAAGCTTTACCACTGCTTCCAACCCATCGTTTCGAATGGCAGGCGCCACAAAATTATAGGACAAATCGAACGGGGGCATAATTTTTAATTGCCACCTCTCCTCACACCAATGAATAAGCTCTTGAAAATTATTTAACCAATTTTCCCCTTTTTCCTTATGTACTTCTTTAATCGTTTTGACGAAATTACTTGGTAAACGAATCATTATAGAACTCCTACGAAAATAATATTTGTGTACGTAGATATTGCATAGAACTTTCGCTCTCAATCCAAGAATAAAAATTCTGCCTCTCCGCCATAATGTAGATACTGCTAACACTTTAATTGTAGTTGGGTATTATTATATTTCTTTTATTTTATAAAAGTTACTTCATACAAAATTCACATTTTTTTTATAAACTAATTGATGAAAATGAATAGTAATATTTATTTTATATTATAGTGGGAAGTTTAGGAGGAGTTATTTTGAAACGAATTTTTACCGCAGCCGCAGTAGCTGTTTTACTAGCATTGTCTATCTCTACCAGTGCATTTGCTCACTCTCATTTAGAAGGATCGAATCCAGCAGATGGTGACATTGTAACGGAGCCATTAAAAGAAATTGTTCTTGAATTTGATGGTAAAATTGAACAAGGTAGCTATATAGATGTAAAAACGACAGAGGGGAAAGAGATTCAATTACAAGAAATTACTATTGGTGAGGGCACATTAACAGGTACTGTTGCTGAACCACTTCCAAATGACGAATATCAAGTAAATTGGAGTATTATTAGTGCAGACGGTCATCCAATAGAAGGTGAATTCTCATTTACTGTAAATGCGCCAGTTCCTGAATCTGTGGAAGAAGGAACAGAGAAACCGTCAGAAACAACAGAATCACCAAAGCAATCAGCGGAAGATCAAGAAAAAGTAGCTTCAGTGGATGAAGTACAGAAAGAATCATCTTCATCTTCTATGACAGTTATTCTTATTGTTCTTTTAGTTATCATTGTAGCAGGTGGTTTCTTCTTACTTACTAAAAGAAAGAAATAAAAAATGGAAATATTAGTTATTATTAGTCAGGCACTTTTATATTTATGCTTTTCAGTCTTAGTAGGAAGTTTTATTCTTCTACTAGTCCCAAGCAAATTTCGTCCTGATATAAACATTCCAAAGCGCTTATTACTTATTAGCGCCATTATGCTACCTGTTTTCGCATTTATTCCTGTACTTGATATTACGTTATATATTGCTCCACGTTTAGGTTTTTTTGAATCGTTAAAAATTGTTTTAACAACCTATACAATTGGGACTGCATGGGATTTTACCCTCCTCGGTTCCAGTGTGTTAATACTATTAATTGCCTTGGCGAAATCTACTGAAAAGAGCATTTTCGCTATTTTAGGAGCATTACTAACATTTGGATTAATATTAACAGTTGCTTGGTCAAGCCATGCAAGTGTTATTGAACCAATTTTAGGACTTATCAGCGACTTTCTTCATTTAGCAGCTGTAAGTATTTGGGTTGGGATTTTACTCGTTATTGGCTGGTGTTCGCTCAATCATAAAAATTGGCTTGAATTTTTAAGCTGGTTTTCAAGTGTCGCTATTGGCTGTTTAGTTGCTACAGTTATTAGTGGTGCATTATTGATGGATGTAATGGTCGCTGGGTATATTGATTCGTGGATGGTTTCATATGGACAAGGGTTATTAATGAAACATTTATTCCTACTTCCACTTGTTTTTTATGCATTAGTGAATGGTTTTTTTGTAAAATATAAACTATCAAAAGATGTTACATTCAATCCGATCCCTTGGATTCGTGTAGAAGGCATTATTTTATTTACAATTTTTACAATTACCGCTGTTTTTTCGCAACAATCACCACCTCATGGGAATTATTTAACGAGTGATGCAATATCACCTTTATTCCATCTATTTCACAATGGCATAATCGATTCTGGTAGTACAATTGGCTTTTTTGTGAACTTAAATACAGTATGGTTCTTTTTTCTTTCCATCTTATTTATGGGGTTAATTGTATTATCGGTTTTCAAAAAAGCATCGATTTTTATATCTTTTCTTTTTAGTTGCTTATTTGTAACGAGTATATATCTCATGATAATGGTGACTGTGGTAATTCGCTAAAAAGAGTGTGACTCAAAAATTATTAAGTTGAGTCGCACTCTTTTTATATTAAAAAATTTTGGATACTTTTAAAGTAGTCTTTATTAATGGCGGTGAACTTTTGGAACTGTAATTGGATTTACCATCGTCATAAATACAGTAGCTCCATTACTAAATTCCATTTTCTTCTCAAAACCCATTTTTTCATAAAGGCGAATAGCTCTCTCGTTAAACTTCGCCACTGTTAAGCGAAGTGGAACTAATTTATATACATTTTGAACATGCTTTAGAATAAATGAAAAAAACGCAAATCCCAAACCTTGCCCAGTTAATTCAGGCTTCATGCCAAGTCCGATATCAATACATTTCTCAGTATAGGCACCGTATTGGATTCCGGAAGGCACTTGGGCAGAATGACCAACACAAAAAAATCCGATTAATTGATCATTTTCGTCGATAACAACAGAATAAGAGTTTTCAAGTAATTCCTTAATAGATTCATTATTATAAAAATCATAAGGGACTTTGTATTTCCAGTTTAGTATTTGTACTGCACGATCCTCGCTCATTTTTCGAATAAATAGCCGCATACGATCCCTCTCTTAACTTATAATACAAATCGCACATAAATACATTAGCTGGTAGTATTCCTACCTTCTTTCCATGAAAAATAAGGTCCACACAAACCCTTTTCATGAGTATTCACATAAGTCCAGGCAAATTCCTTATCCACCACATAGACATCCCCTTCATCTTCAAAGTCTTCTGCATTAATCCTAGATAAGTTTTCAACGATTAGAGCATCATTTGAATGCTGATAAAAAACATAACATGCCTTCTTCTGAACCTGATTAAATGCTTCATTTGCCTGCTCCTCTATCATGCACACCTTTGTTTCATAGCTAAAAACATGCCATAAAAAGCCACAGCTAAACCTATTATCGTGTAAATGAATATTATTTTTCCCTTCCTCACTAAGATGACTAGCAAAATGTTCTTCCCATTGATTCCGTAAGTACGTCCCCCATTTCGGGATGTTCGTTACCTTGACTCTTTTCTTTTGCAGCGTATCTATCAGTTTATTCATCTACATTTCTCCTTGGGAACATATTTACCCTAACTTTATGTTATTTTTTGGAATGAGGAAAGGGTGAATTCAAACTTAGTCCGAAAGAGTGGCATATTTACTTGAAAGTAGCGGATATATTCAAAGGCTGGCGGATATCTACTTGAAAGTGGCGGATATATTAAAAAACTGGCGGATATCTGCTCGAAAGTAGCGGATATATTAAAATAAAAACTATATTTGTCTATAAAAAATGAGGCAAGCCTGTTTATTTGGCCTGCCTCATTTTTTTATTACTTACTAACTACCATACTATACACATTCTGGCTCGACTCTATAACATAATCCGGTTTTGGCTTTCCAGCCTTCGCTCTATGTCCCGAAATATGCTCAGGACTCTTCTCCCAGTTCTTCCAATCCTCTTCTGATTCCCATCTTACAAGGACTAATACTTCCTCATCCCCACGGCGAACTTTTTTTACTAAAACTTGAAGATCAACAAAGCCTGGCTGCTTCTCAATGAGACCCTCACCTTTAAAGCGTTCCACAATTGTATCAGAAAAACCTTCCTTAACAATCATTCGCTTAATTTGATAAAACATTACTGCACCCCTGCTTTCGCATCTTCAACCATCAGCTTCATTGACTGCAGTCCGCCACCAGATAAGTACCATGGGCCGCCATTAAAGTAAAAGATTTTACCATCTTTAAATGCATTTGTTTTTTGTACAAGCTCGTTTTCAACAGCATCCTTCACGCTTGCATTGCTGTCAAATGCAGCATCCCGGTCGATAACGAACATAATGTCTGGGTTTGTTTCAGCAATGAATTCAAATGAAATGCTTTGCCCGTGTATTGATTCTTCAATATTTTCATCAGCAGGTTTATAGCCAAATACGTCATGGATAATACCGAAACGTGATCCTGATCCATAAGCACTTACTTTTCCTTCATTCCCCATGATCACTAATGTTTTTGCATCAGAGCTTGCTGTTTTTTCTTTGATTTCATTAATTGCCTTATTCACTTCTTCTAATTCTGTTTTCATTTGTTCTTCTTTACCAAAGACTTGTGCAATCACATCCATATTATGTGTGAAGGATTCCATATAATTTGTGTAATCGATTCCTACATAAATTGTTGGTGCAATTTTTTTGAATTCGTCATACATATCAGCTTGACGTCCAGAGATAAAAATAACATCTGGCTTTAGTGCATGGATTGCCTCAAAATCCGGCTCCTTTAAGCTTCCTACGTTTGTGTATTCAGATCCAGCATATTTATTTAAATAAGGTGGGATGTTTGCTTGTGGCAAACCAGCGACTGGAATACCTAATTCATCTAATGTATCCAAAATACCAAAATCAAAAACAACTACTTTTTCAGGCGTTTTATCTAAAACTACTTCTTGCTCATCAAGGTCATGCTTAATTTTAATTTCTGTTGTTTCTTCAACTTGCTGATCGTTTCCAGTACTTGTATCTTCTTCTTCCTTAGCTACTTCCTTTGATCCGCACGCTGCAAAAACAAGAAGAAGTGTAAATAGTAATGTAATGAATGACCACTTTTTCATGATGATTAATCTCCTTTTCTATGAATTAAAATATACGCAAATTCGGCAATTATTAATATTTTTGATGGGAATATCCATATCATAAATTTCCTTTAATGAATCCGACTGAATGATTTCATTTGTCGGTCCATTTTTTACGACTCTACCATTCTTTAATGCAACAATGCGATCTGAATAAACAGAAGCGAAATTAATATCGTGCAGCACGATGACCACTGTTTTTCCAAGTTCATCTACAAGACGGCGCAAAATTTTCATGATTTGTACGGAGTGCTTCATATCTAAATTATTCAGCGGTTCGTCCAGCAAAATATAGTCTGTATCCTGAGCAATGACCATCGCAATAAAGGCACGTTGGCGCTGCCCTCCCGATAATTCATCAAGAAAACTATGCTGCATATCTGTTAAACCCATATATTCAATCGCTTGATCCACCATTTTCTCATCTGCTTCATTTAAATGTCCTTTTGTATAAGGGAACCTTCCAAATGACACGAGTTCGCGGATGGTTAAGCGTACATTCATATAGTTGGATTGTTTTAGAATGGATACACGCTTCGAAAAATCATTGGATTTCATTTTCTTCGCTTGCTTGTTCTCAATAAGCACTTCACCTGTATCCGCTTCGATTAACCGGCTCACCATCGATAACAGCGTAGATTTTCCAGCTCCGTTTGGTCCAATAAAGGACGTAATTTGGCCTGGATGAATTTCCACTGTCACATTTTCAACGACTGATTTTTTCCCATAAAATTTGGACAGAGCACGAACTTGAATCACTTTGATCGACTCTCCTTTAGCAATAAATAAATGAAGTACACGCCACCGAAAAAGTTAATGATGACACTTAACGTCGTCGAGAAGGTAAAAACCCTCTCGACAACCCACTGACCCCCGACAAGTGCAATTATGCTCATCACCATTGCTCCGCTAATAAGCGTGGTGTGCCGGTAGGTTTTGAAAAACTGGTACGATAAATTGGCTACGATTAAACCAAAAAACGTGATCGGTCCGACTAGTGCAGTTGCAACTGATATTAAGATGGCTACCAGAACAAGCATCCGCTTCACTATAAGATCGTACGGAACTCCTAAATTAATAGCATGGTCTCTGCCAAGCGAGAGAACATCTAAATAGTTCATAGATCGCCAGCCTATTGCAATAGCAATTACGATAATAGCTAATGCAATCCATACTAAATCAGCATTTACATTATTAAAGCTAGCAAACATCCGATCTTGTACTCTCATAAACTCATTTGGATCAATCAACACCTGAAGGAAGGTAGAAATACTTAAAAAAAATGTTCCTACAATAATCCCAACAAGCAAGAGGAAGTAAATCGGCCGCTTTCCATTTTTAAATAACAGCTGATACAGTAATAAGGCAAAAACAATCATTGCCACTACAGCTAAAAAGAAATTATATTGCCGATTGACGACCAGCACATGCCCCGAGCCTAAAAAGAAAATAATGACTGTTTGAATAAGTAAATACAGAGAATCTAACCCCATAATACTTGGTGTTAATATTCGGTTATGCGAAATCGTTTGAAAAACGACCGTTGCATAGGCAATGGATACACCTGTTAAAATCATGGCAATGACTTTAATTCCTCTTCGCGGCAAGGCATAATCAAAGCTGCCATTCAAACCGTGAAACAAATAAATGCTGCTAAACAAAATAGCTATGACAACAAGGATGATCATCTTGATTGAATTACGCATAGGCCTTCCTCCTAAAAAGTAAATAGAGGAAGATTCCGCTGCCAAAGACTCCGACCATCAGGCTAATCGAAATTTCATAAGGGAAAATAATCACTCGTCCCAATATGTCACAGGCAAGCAAAAATGATGCCCCAAGTAATGCTGTATGAGGCAATGTCTTTTGCAGATGATCACCTTTAAAAATTGATATGATATTCGGGATAATTAAGCCGAGAAATGGAATCATTCCGACAGTTAGAACGACCGTAACAGTAATAAGTGCGACAAGTATGAGCCCAAAATTAACAATCCGTTTATAAGATAAACCTAAGTTTTTGGAAAAGTCCTCCCCCATACCTGCAACTGTAAAGCGATTCGCAAATAAATAGGCCACTACTAACAATGGAATCGTTATGTATAAAAGCTCATATCGCCCCTTCATAATCATGGAAAAATCACCTTGAAGCCATGCCGACATGTTTTGGATGATATCTGCCCGATAGGCAAAAAACGTTGTTACCGAAGACAGGATGTTTCCAAACATTAAACCAACAAGCGGAATAAAAATCGCGTCCTTGAATTTAATTCGGTCGAGCAATTGCATAAACAAAAGCGTGCCGGCAAGCGCAAATACAAAAGCCACCGCCATTTTTTCAAGTAGAGACGCATTTGTAAACAACAGCATCGATACTAAAATCCCGAGCCGTGTTGCATCGAGCGTACCCGCTGTTGTCGGTGAAACGAATTTATTCCGGCTGAGCTGCTGCATAATTAAACCTGCTATACTCATCCCCGCTCCTGCAAACAGGATGGAAATTAGTCTTGGCAGGCGGCTAATGAGAAAGATTTGGGTTTCATCTGATTGCAGATTCAGCAAGTCTCTCGGTGTAATATGGCTCACTCCTACAAATAAAGAAAGAAATGAGAGTAATATGACTATGACTATAAGGTATCTTTTTTTCATAACTATCCCCAATAAATTTACATTTGCGCATATTTTGATGATAGTGAAAATCATTATCACTAGCGCTAACAGTCTTAATTATAGCAAGCAGGAAATGATTGTCAATAATTAATTGAAAATAATTATCATTATCATGATTATTTCACTTAGTTTGCTGACTATTCATGTGATCAATTTACTTGTTCCCCTATCCTTTTTCACTCACACACTTTTGTAGTGTTTTTCCAAAATTATTTGACAACTTATCTTTAACATGCTAAGATGGCTATTAAATTCAAAACATTTAAAAATATTAATAACTCTTATTCAGAGAGGTGGAGGGACTGGCCCTGTGAAGCCCGGCAACCATTCAATTATTTAATTGAAAAGGTGCTAATTCCTGCAAAGCATATGCTTTGGCAAATAAGAGAGGACTCCTTCAGAAGGAGCGTAAGCCTCTCTTACTTTTTGAGAGGCTTTTCTTATTCTTTTTAAAAAATTAATAAACGAATGCTTCAGGTGCTGTTTGATTTTTTTATTCAGCTTAAAAGGGAACACCGGTGAAATTCCGGGACGGTCCCGCCACTGTAATGGGGAGCTGCTTATCAGGAACCACTATTTCATCTGAAATGGGAAGGGATAAGGAGCGATGAACCTAAGTCAGGAGACCTGCCTGTTGTATATGCTTGTACTCTACGGGGATATAGAGGGGAGTGAAGAATACGTGCTTGAGAAAACCTTTTGTCTCAACTCTAGTTAGCTATGCGTATGAATCTCTCTTTTCTACTTAAAAAGAGAGATTTTTTGTTGAGAAAAAATTAAAAATTAGGAGTGTAGAAAACGATGAGTAATGTAAAAAGTTCGAATTTAGGTTATCCACGTATTGGAGAAAATCGTGAATGGAAAAAAGCCCTCGAGCAGTATTGGGCAGAGCAAATAGAGAAAGACGAGTTTTTAAAGCAAATGGAAGAAATCCGTCTTCAGCACCTGCAAAAACAGATTGATCAAGGAATTGATTTAATCCCAGTTGGAGATTTTAGCTTATATGACCAAGTCCTTGATACAGCTGTCATGTTTGGATTAGTTCCAAAGCGTTTTGAATATAGCGGAGGAAAAGTATCGCTCGAAACATATTTTCATATCGCACGTGGAACGAAAGGTGCTGTGGCATCTGAAATGACGAAATGGTTTAACACAAACTATCACTATATTGTTCCAGAGCTGGATGAAGCTGAGCCTGTACTTATCGAAAATCGCCCTCTTCAATTTTATAAAGAAGCTAAGCAGAAGCTGAATATCAAAGGTAAGCCTGTCATTTTGGGGCCTATTACATTTGTTTCTTTAGCAAAAGGATATAATGAAAGTCAATTTAAGGAACTGGTTAATCAATTCGTACCGCTTTATGCTGAAATTTTACGAGAACTTCAAAATGAAGGCGTAGAATGGGTACAAATAGATGAGCCGATCCTTTCTACTTCTATTTCAAAAGAAACAATGTCCTTATTTTACAATGTTTATGAAGCGTTGAATGAAGCAGCGCCGCATGTAAAAGTCATATTACAAACGTATTTTGAAGCCATTGAATTTTATGAAGAGACTATCTCCCTCCCTGTTCATGGCATCGGGTTTGATTTTGTACATGACCAAGGGAAGAACCTTGAAGCTTTAAAAAAGCACGGTTACCCAAAGGATAAGGTCCTTGCTGCTGGAATTATTGACGGCCGTAATATTTGGCGTGCCGACCTTGAGAAACAATATTCAGTCCTTGAAGAAATTGAACATTTTGTTTCTAAAGGTCGAATAATCGTCCAACCTTCATCAAGCTTATTGCATGTTCCTGTGACAGTTAAAAGTGAAGAAAAACTCGATAAGATTTTAAGTGATGCATTATCATTTGCGGATGAAAAGCTACAAGAAGTCGTTATCCTCTCAAAAGGGATCCATGATGGAAAAGAAGCGATACAAGACGACATTCTAAAAAGTACAAAATCTATTGCTCTGTTAAATCAATCTTCTTTTCGAAACAATAAAGCAGTTCAAGAAGCTAGCCAACACTTGGATACCTATAAGGCTGAGCGTGAAGCACCCTTTCATGTACGCCAGGGGATTCAAGAGAAGAGCTTTCAATTGCCTCTTCTGCCAACAACAACCATTGGAAGCTTCCCGCAGACACAGGAAGTAAGGAAACAACGTTTAAAATGGCGTAAAGGTGAGCTCACAAATACAGAGTACAAGCATTTTATTCAAGCTGAAATTAAAAAGTGGATTGAGATACAGGAAGAGTTGGGCATTGATGTGCTTGTACACGGAGAATTTGAACGTACAGATATGGTTGAATATTTCGGGGAAAAATTAGACGGATTTGTATTCACGAAATTTGGCTGGGTGCAATCATATGGATCACGATGCGTAAAGCCGCCTCTTATTTACGGAGACGTATCATTTAAAGACCCAATGACCGTTGAAGAAACGGTTTATGCCCAATCATTAACAGACAAGCCTGTGAAAGGTATGCTGACAGGTCCCATTACTATTTTAAACTGGTCGTTTGTCCGCGACGATATTTCTCGTTATGGCGTTGCTAACCAAATTGCGCTTGCGCTTCGAAAAGAAATCGAAGAACTTGAGAAAAATGGAATTCGCATGATTCAGGTTGATGAACCGGCCATTCGTGAAGGGCTGCCATTAAAGCGTGAAAAGTGGGAGAATTATCTTAACGCAGCAGTCTATGCATTTAAACTCTCCACATCCGTTGTGAAAAATGAAACGCAAATTCATACACATATGTGTTACTCCGATTTTGAAGAAATAATTGATGCAATTCATGACCTCGATGCAGATGTGATTTCAATCGAAACTTCAAGAAGTCATGGTGAACTTATTCATGCATTTGAAGATAATACGTATGACAAAGGGATTGGCCTTGGTGTATATGATATTCATAGCCCGCGTGTACCAAAGCTTGAAGAGCTTATAACAAATATAGACCGTGCACTTCAAGTCCTTGATCCAAAGTTTTTCTGGATTAATCCTGATTGTGGTTTAAAAACTCGTGGTGAGGAAGAAACGATTGCAGCCCTTAAAGTAATGGTTAGAGCAGCTGAACAATCAAGAGAGAGATTTCTTGTTAAATAGGATAAATGATTAGCTTAACTTAGATTATCCATGTTTGGAGGTTAATTTATGGAACTTGCATTTCCAGTTGAACGCTCAAGAACAATACAAACACGACTAGTCCTCCCGCCTGATATTAATCACTTACAAACAATCTTTGGTGGAAAAGTTCTCGCTTATATTGATGAAATCGCTGCCCTGGCAGCCATGAAACACTGCAACCATATTGTTGTGACTGCTTCCATTGATTCGGTAGATTTTTTATCATCTGCTACTGTTGGTGATGCCCTAAGTTTAGAAGCATTTGTTACATCTACAGGGCGTACTTCAATGGAGATCTATGTAAAGGTTTACTCATCTAATTTATTAACTGGTCAGTCGGCTTTAACTACTGAATCATTTCTTACAATGGTGGCTGTCGATGAAAGCGGAAAACCAATACCAGTACCAAAAGTAATCCCCTATACAGAGGAAGAAAAGCGATTATTTGAAACTGCTTCAGCTCGAAAAGAAAACAGAAAAAGCAGAGCAATGATTCGGTAATGTATTTAAACTGTAATAAAAATTAATTAATTAACGCTATACCTTAAATTCACTTTAGCGATAAATTAAATGCCTGTGGGTATGCTGAAAAAATTGATCTTTCCAAAGGATCTCCTTTTGAACGTATTCCTTACAGGCATTTATTATATTTGATAAACAAAATGGTTTGGCTGATCATTATTATAATTAGATGTCCTTCATCAATTTAGCAAATGCCAAATTCTTTTTTGCTTGTCTTAAAAAACTTCGAGTAATATCAACTGCAAGCTGCAAATAAGAATTGATACTAAGGGCTACATAGATGATGTTAATGGAGGGGTACCTAAATTGGAGTTTATTGTTAAGGAGCAAGATAGCATTAAGGTACAGTGTTTATACTATGGCAATAAACGCGAAAATATGGTGAGTGGGTTCTTACAGCTTCATTACGGGGATATTATAACGATTTCCAACCACGGGAAGTTTGTTTTTGACGTAGGCTGGTTTATATTCATTACGATTAATGAATCAACAAAAGAATTTGTGTTTTTCCGAGATCTTGAAGCAGCCATTCACTCTAAAAAGCTGGAATCATGCATCGATGTTATACTTGATTACTCATTATCCACCTTTTATTTAGATAAATCTTTAGTAAATCGTAACAAAGAATTATTTTTATCCTTGTCTAACAAACTAAGTGAGTCATCTTTTCTTTTTCATAGAATAACTAATAAATTCCCTGCGGAAAATCAAACATAGTTTGCTTTTTTCGCAGGGAATTTATTAGTTTTTATATTGATTGGATCATTTAATTCAATAATCCATGTAGTGCGCCTAGCAATGAAAAAATAATTAAATGATCTCCAATAGCAATTAGGAATGATCTTTTAGACATAAGACCGAACAAAGCGTTTTTTAAATACACAATCGAAATAAGTACACCAATGATTAAGCCAAATATTAAACCATCCGTCCAATGATTAGACCCAAATGAGTGAACAATGATAGACATGAAAAATGAAATAGTAAATGCACTAATAACTGAGTAAATATATTTTACAGGTCCTTTACTCTGATTTACTGCTATATCACTATTTTTGCTTCCTTTTTTATCTGAAAGTAAAACTGAGTAATAGATTGCTCCATATATGATATACAAAAAGCCGCCAGCAATGATCGCTGTATAATTTAACTGATTCCAATCAACTAACATAAAATCTCTCCTACTTTATTTTGGTTCAATTGCCAATGCAATCGCCTTTATTTTGCAATCGAAAGTTAACGAGCCTTTTACTGGCTTTATTTCAACCAATTCAATTGGATTTCCTAAATAACGGTATCCACTTCTAGGCAACCAATAGCTATATAACTCGGAATAACATTCAATTAATTTGCTTCTTTCACTATAATCTACAGGCTCGTCAAACTCATAAACAACATGTTTGCCACCCTCAAAATGATAAGTGACCTCCTCATCCTGATTCCATATCTCGCTTTCACTAATTTCAATGCGGCAATCGTAACGGTTTTTATCAGGCGGAGTGATATAGGGATTATTTTTGGGAACTCCAAATAGTAACGTATTCTGATTGATTAAACCTCTGGAATTGGCCCAATGATATACCTCATCCCAAGCATGAGGAATTCCTTTTGTATAGGGACCAATGCTCTGCCGATTTACAGTTGCGCACATTGGAAAATCAATGGTTTTAACCTTAGTTAAGTCCAACCACTTAAACTCATTATAGCCGCTTGTCCCGAAATTTTCTTTCTGAATATTGCTAAGCAGTTTAGATTTCTTGCTATCATGATATTCTCTTGGAAAGCGATCTAAATAGGCCCCTTCTCTCCATTTCTTAGGACTTGTTTTAAAGTAGCTATTAAATGAGTAAGTGAAGTATGACAATGAAGAAAATCCACACATTAGTGCAATTTGTGTAACCGGAATCTGCTGTTCATAGATCAATAAATGGGCAGCATTCTCTAAGCGAAGCCTTTTCACATAGCCAGCAGGCGTTTCCCCAACAATCTCTTTGAATATTCTCTGAAAGTGATAAACAGAGTACGTTGAGAGTTTCGCAAGCACTTCTAGCGTAAGGGATTCATGTAAATTTACCTCAATATATTCAAGCACCTTGTTTATTTGCTTTTGTTGGTCTTGTCTATAGATCACTAAATAAAACTCCTTATCTAAATCCTTTTTATGAACGTTTGTATATATCTTTAACTATATAGTAAACATTTAAAAGATTGGATAAATATTGTTCAAAACATACAAAAAACCGCTATTCCACAAAGCTAGTGAAAATAGCGGTTTTATTAATTCAAATCAATTGTTATTTAGATATGTATAAATGTATTTTATTTGACAGCTTAGGAGGCTGTAAATCAAATAAAAAAATGGCTCCGCAGGTAGGATTCGAACCTACGACCGTTCGGTTAACAGCCGAATGCTCTACCACTGAGCTACTGCGGAACAATAAGTATATTTATTATGGTGGGCCTAAGTGGACTCGAACCACCGACCTCACGCTTATCAGGCGTGCGCTCTAACCAGCTGAGCTATAGGCCCATAAAAATATATGGAGCGGGTGAAGGGAATCGAACCCTCATCATCAGCTTGGAAGGCTGAGGTTTTACCACTAAACTACACCCGCATATTTATTAGAAATCTTGGAGGCAGCACCCGGATTTGAACCGGGGATAAAGGTTTTGCAGACCTCTGCCTTACCACTTGGCTATGCCGCCTAATTGCGATTAAATTTTAACAGTTGACCAAAAATTGCTTCAAAGCCCTTCGGTCTTTGTCGCAAAATTTAAAAAAACCATTCTGAGAAGCAAAGCTTCGAGGATGTTTTTTAAAATTTGGCTGGGCTAGCTGGATTCGAACCAACGCATGTCGCAGTCAAAGTGCGATGCCTTACCGCTTGGCTATAGCCCATTGATTAAACTTAAGATATTTCTTCAAAAAAAATTAAAAAAGTCATTAAACAAAAAAACAATTATGGGGCGGCTGATGGGAATCGAACCCACGAATGTCGGAACCACAATCCGATGCGTTAACCACTTCGCCACAACCGCCATAATTAATGGCAGGGGTAGTAGGAATCGAACCCACATCAAAGGTTTTGGAGACCTTCGTTTTACCATTAAACTATACCCCTATAGGAATGGTGGTGGGGGACGGATTCGAACCGCCGAACCCAAAGGGAGCGGATTTACAGTCCGCCGCGTTTAGCCACTTCGCTACCCCACCATATAGAAAATAGGGATTGTTCTAATATAAAATGGTGGCTCAGGACGGAATCGAACCGCCGACACAAGGATTTTCAGTCCTTTGCTCTACCGACTGAGCTACTGAGCCAAAACTTAAATGGCGGTCCGGACGGGACTCGAACCCGCGACCTCCTGCGTGACAGGCAGGCATTCTAACCAACTGAACTACCGGACCATATTGCGGGGACAGGATTTGAACCTGCGACCTTCGGGTTATGAGCCCGACGAGCTACCGAACTGCTCCACCCCGCGACAATAATATTTATTAAGCTAATGGAGGAGGAAAGGGGATTCGAACCCCTGCGCGGTTTGACCCGCCTGTCGGTTTTCAAGACCGATCCCTTCAGCCGGACTTGGGTATTCCTCCAGATAAAAAGTATATTTTGGTAGCGGCGGAGGGGGTCGAACCCACGACCTTACGGGTATGAACCGTACGCTCTAGCCAGCTGAGCTACACCGCCAAAATATAAATTTAAATTAAAATAATGGTGGAGCCTAGCGGGATCGAACCGCTGACCTCCTGCGTGCAAGGCAGGCGCTCTCCCAGCTGAGCTAAGGCCCCAAAATAAGTGAGTGGAGCGGAAGACGGGATTCGAACCCGCGACCCCCACCTTGGCAAGGTGGTGTTCTACCACTGAACTACTTCCGCAAATAATGGAGGATGACGGGATCGAACCGCCGACCCTCTGCTTGTAAGGCAGATGCTCTCCCAGCTGAGCTAATCCTCCAAATGGTGACCCATACGGGATTCGAACCCGTGTTACCGCCGTGAAAGGGCGGTGTCTTAACCGCTTGACCAATGGGCCAATACTGCATTTCCCCTAATTGGGTAAGCCTAGCGACGTCCTACTCTCACAAGGGGACAGCCCCTAACTACCATCGGCGCTGAAAAGCTTAACTTCCGTGTTCGGGATGGGAACGGGTGTGACCTTTTCGCTATCGCCACTAGACTA
>NZ_WBOS01000028.1 GCF_008923245.1 Cytobacillus depressus | reverse complement strand
ACGCGAACGTTCAGCTAGAAAAGGTCGTAATCCACAAACCGGTGAAGAAATAGATATTGCTGCTTCTAAGGTTCCTGCTTTTAAGCCAGGCAAGGAATTAAAAGAAGCTGTTAAATAATAATATATCTTAACAGTAAATAACTTTGGTATGAGAAGAAAAGAACTCAAAAATTAGTAATAATAGCTTGTTCTACTAAAGGGCGTAATTCTACAGCAAGAATTACGCTCTTTCTTTATGTAAATGGCCATATAATTGAACAAAACCTTAAAAAAATCTGGATATTTATGTTGAAATTCAAGTGTGAGATTGTGAAGAAATGTATTTAAACTATCGGTGCAGTTTTATTGAACGAGGGCTATGAATTTTTATATAAAAGTGGTGAAGGGGAATTTTACATGAAAAAGATATGGTTATTGCTTGTTTTACTATTCTTATTGGTAGGATGTATGAATAATAATAAAACAACCTCAAAACAAGAAATTCCTAATATGGAGAAATCCGGAACGAATGAACCACAAAATGAATTAGTGAAGGAAGAGGATTACCAAGTCGTAGCAAGTTCGAATGAAGAAGATGTAACTATTTACGCAAAAGAGATGGATGGTCTATATTATAATTTTAAAATTGACTATAAGGATATTTCATTTAAAGAACCGTTCTGGATGAATGTAACAAATCCAAGTTATGCACCGCAAATTATTGTTGAGGATATAGATGGTAATGGGACGGAAGAATTAATTATTATTTTAACGCTTGGATATGGTACAGGTACGTTAAAACAAGAAGTACATGTATATCATATAGAAAATAATTTTAGTGAGGTGCTTGTCGATAATCCAATGGCTATCGTGTTCAAAAATGTAAAAGCTACTTTATTACCTAACGAAGCGAAAATTAGTATAGCGGATAAACAGGTAACTGTGGATTTCGAAGTGGAACCAGAATACTTAAATAATGAAGTAGGATTCGGTGGTATCATTAACTATTATGTAAAAGATAATCAGCTCATTGCAAATATCGGAACACAGGTTTCCCCAGCAGGTTTTATTGGCAACGTTGTAATCAAGTATGAATATCGAGATAAAATGTACCAAGCGAAATCAATTGAGTTTCAAACTATTGAGTAGTGTGATGGATTATTTGTATTTGGATTTTAGATGAAAAAAACTTTCCTAAAACAAGAACAACAATGTTAAGCGTTACTAATAAACGTAGTAAAGTTTTTTATTGAAGTAAAAGGGGCTATAGTTGAATAACGATCTTCAATAATCGGGCGCTTTCTTTGAACAAGGATAAGCGCAATTTTTTATTTTAGGGCCATTTAACGGAGGAAGAGTATAAAGAAAAATCGAATATTTATGGTAATGATATTGTGGGGATTTGTGAAAGATTGTACTTAAGCAATATAAACAATAGTTGAAGAAGAATTTCACTTAGTTTGATCGAAATACACAGTAATGGTTACTTAAAACTAGATATGTACTGGGAGGTAAAGATGAATAAGAAATTTCTTATGATGGTTGTTTGCAGTTTTTCATTGGTAACAGCTTGTGCAAATACCGAAGAAGTCGTCAGTCAGCTAAAGGAAGATAAAGAAGAGTTAACCTTAAGACTAAATGAAAATGAAAAGAAACAAAAAGAATTAAATCAAAGAATAACAGAACTTGAAAAACAAAATGAAACTAATGAAAAGGAAAAAGAATTGTTTAGTATCATTAGTAACTTATCAAAGGATTTTGTATCCTTCCATACATCGGGTCATAAAGAAAAAATCAAAACACTGATTTCAGACGAACTTTTCCTCGAAGAAAAGGACAATACCTTATATTTAATCAATAACGCCAATGATCAATGGCTGTTATACCCCTTTAATGGTAAGCAATTGGATGATTGGGTAATACAGGGTTTTCAATATGATAGTGATAGTGATACTTATTTGGTACATATCAGGGAATTTTACAAAGATGAAAACGGTGAGCCTGTGAGTCCTCCGACATTCCTTAATTTGACCTTTAAATCGTACAACAATGAATGGAAGGTAATTAGTGTGAGTTTTGATATATAAACATGAAGGGCGAATTTGATTGCTGCTCATGAGGTGAGTATTTGAGAGATAAATTGTATCTTTTTGAGGGAGTACGTAAATTAGGAGAGGTGCAAAAAAATGCTGAAAAAATTATTATTTACTGGAATTACATTAAGTCTATTCTCATTAGTTGGGTGTAGTGATGAGCAAAGCGAAGAAAAGGGTAAAACTAAGATTTTAGCAGATCAAGTTGAGTTTGATACAAATGAAATAGAATCGTTGCAAACACAAAATCAATTTCTAAATGAACGAAATCAGTATTTAGTGACGACTATTAAGCAAGTGATAGATAATTTATCAGATGTAGAAATGTTGGAGTTTTCCCAAGATCAGATTTTATATGGGTTACGGGTTAATGGGGAATCTATTCCTAAAAACGGACAAGTAACTATTTCATCAGGGGATATTGAAATTTTATTATCTGAAGAGGTCTTGGGGTACGATTTTTTACCAGCCGAATGGTTAGACAAAGGAAAAATTAGTGGAAACTATATTGACCATTTGTTAAATATCGATACAAAAAATTGGATGCCAATAGGAACTGACGGCACTGTTAATACAGCACAAGGTTATCAATTAGCAGATATAAAAGCTGGTCAGTTCTCTTTTAATATTACAGAAGAGCTAAGAGAACGATTGAAAATGGATACTAATTTAATACAAATTGAAGTAAAATAATTTCAATGATAATGATTGTACTTTTCTAGTAAAGTCTTATTCGACGGGTACTTATTTTTAATAAGATTTAAACTAACATCTTCTGCAATCTAGCGCGTTTATTTAGGAATGCTCCGGATTTTTTATTGGAAAAGTTTCTAAAGAAGGAATAATAAAAAACTAAGGAAATTATTAAGATAAGGGTTTTTTATACTTTAAAGGACCTATCTTCTTGAAGGCAGCTTATATAAAATAAACAACAAAACAAGCATAACAATATCCAACCGAGCATTGGCCGCAAATTGAATAAAGCCGGAATGCAAGGTTGGAATTTTCGTTAACATAATGGCGACGACCATGATGCCAATTAAAGGAATTGCCGCATTGCTTACACTTCTATTCAATAAAATAAAAACCCCACAAATCAATTCCACAACAGCAATGATATACATGACCTGAATGGGATAAGGTAATCCTAAATTGGCAAAATAGGTCCCCATATCGGGATTAATAAATTTAATCATTCCAGCTACAATAAACACGTAAGCTACAGCATATCGAATTAATTGGTCCGTAGACAATGATATTTTAATGACTAACCCCTCCTTTCTCGCAGATTAACGGGCTGTAAGATTCTCGCTTTAAAAATTCCGCAAAACTCAAATTTCTAATTGGGCGATCTAACAGCCCGTAAAGGCCCGACGACAGACAGGATGTCCTAGTCAGGCGAAAGCCACAGGACAAGGAACACTGCGGTAGCGATACATCGCACGACCAAAAGCATAGCTTTTGGGAGGACGTGGCGCTCTGAGCGTGATAAGTTCAACTAACATTCTGTGCGGGAAAAAGCCCCCCACTGAATGAAGTTTCACTTAATAAAACTGTATGCAGCATTGGGGACAAACAGTCACAAAATTGTTAAGGATGTTCACAGGGGTAGAAAGTTAAAGTATGGTACACTTTAAGTGAGATAAGGAACTAATAACAGGGGTGTAGGATTTGAAAACAGTCTTAGTCATTGGTGGAGGAATCACTGGATTGTCCGCGATGTTCGAATTACATAAATGGAAAAAGACAAATCAATCAAATGTAAGATTGATTCTTGCGGAAGCCTCCTCTGAACTGGGCGGAAAAATTCGCACAGTAAAAGAAGGCGGTTTCGTCATGGAGGCAGGAGCTGACTCGATCGTTGCAAGAAAAGCAAATGCGATGTCATTTATTGAAGAGCTTGGTTTAGACGATGAAGTCGTCTATAATGCCGCGGGCCGCTCATTTATTTATACTGAGGGGGGTTTAAAACAAATTCCTGCTGATGCAGTGTTTGGCATTCCAACAAGTATTGAATCCCTTGCAAAAACAACACTCATTTCGGCTGAAGGGAAAGTAGAAGCATTGAAGGATTTTTACACAAAGAATGATTCCTTCACGAAGAACGATTCCATTGGCGATTTTCTCGAATACTTCTTTGGGAAGGAACTGGTTGAAAAACAAATTGCTCCAGTTCTTTCAGGTGTGTATTCAGGTCAATTAAGTGATTTAACAATTGCTTCGACTCTTCCATATTTATTAGATTATAAGAAGGAATACGGCAGCATCATTAAAGGCTTTGAAGCCAATAAGAAGAAATTTCAAAGTGGAAGCGGGAAGAAATTTATTTCCTTCCGAAGCGGATTAGGCAAGCTCATCGATGCTTATGAAGAAAAGCTCGAAAATGCTGAGATTTTAAAAAATACGATGGTAAGCAAAATCGAAAAGGTTGAAGAGCGATATCAAGTTACATTTCAAAATCGGGAGATCATTGAAGCCGATTTTATTGTAATGAGTATCCCGAATACAGAAGCGGAGAAATTATTCATCGATCAAGAGTTGGGAAAAGGCTTTTCTCAATTGAAAAACAGCTCCTTAATTAGTATCTATGTAGGCTTCGATTTGCCAAACAGCGTGCTACCGGAAGATGGAACAGGCTTTATTACAGCAGATTCGAAGAATATATTATGTAATGCATGCACTTGGACTAGCCGGAAGTGGGAGCACACATCTGCATCGAAAAACTTGCTTGTTAGACTATTTTATAAAAGCAGCCTTCCTTCATTCGGTGAATTATCAAAAATGAACGAAGAAGAGTTACTCCAAGTTGCCCTCACTGATATTGGAAAAAGCCTAGGAATTACAGCCGATCCAATTTCAAAAGAGATCACAAAATGGACAGACAGCATGCCGAACTATTTAATTTCCCATCCACACTCAGTTGAGGAATTAGAGAAAAAATTTGTGGCTTCCTATCCTGGAATCATGCTTGCAGGCTGCTCGTATTACGGTGTGGGAATTCCTGATTGTATTGAAAATGGAGCTAAAGTGGCGGGGGAAATTATTCATTCCCTGTAAGGTTGTCGCACTTGCATAAAGTAAGAAGTCACACGTTCCGGTGAGGTAAATGAAAAGAGCAGGCTGCTGTTCCTTTATGAAGAGGAACGCTCCTGCTCTTTTACTAGGCATTCTGCGATATTTCAGTTGTGTAATAGTCAATTAAATGACCTAATGTTTCATCTAAATCTGCAAAAGTAAAGCCAAGCTTCTCTGCTTTATTTGTATTGGTGGACCACGAGTCTCCAATCGAGTAAGGTGAAGCATTTTCCTTTGTTAAAACATCTGTGATTTTTGCTTTAGTCCCAGTATGTTCTTCAATCTTATCCAGTAATGCCCTTAAAGATATATCTTTCTTACAGCCTGGATTAATCGTACCAGTGAAAGAGGACGCACCTAGTTCGTATAAAAAGCTTGCTGCATCGTCTGATAAAATAAAACTAAATCTGGCTTCAAGATTTGTAATGCCAATGGGTTCTTTTTCGATTATTTTTTCTACATGGAATTTTAATCTATTCGTAAAATCATCCTTGCCAATAACTATTGGAAAACGGACGGCAGCGACCTCTAATTCTTTTTGCGAGAATAATACAGCTTCGGCTGCACGCTTTGCTTCTTGGTATCCTTCATATCCGCTATATTGCTCCCGTGGCTTTACTTCATAAGTAAACTCATATGGATTAAAATTCTCCTCCACATGATTAACACCAAACTCATATACAGCTTGTGTGGATGTGAAAATATATCTTTTTGCCTTGCCCGTTAATGCGTCCAGAGTAAATTGTGCTTCAAGCGGGGATTGACACGTTTGGTCGTAAACAATATCCCATTCTCGATTGGTAAAAGCTGAATCAATAGATTCCTTATCACGCCTATCAATAATCAGCCTTTCAACATGCTCCCCGAATGGATCGGGAGACATTCCTCTAGTTGCAATAGTAACAATCTCTCCATTCGCTATAAGCTTTTTCACTAATTTCTTTCCGAAAAATTGTGTTCCACCTAAAACTAGCACTCTTTTATTCAAACTTTTCTCCCTCATTTCTATTAGTTAAATTCTAGATTAATAGAAGAATTCCTTCTCACAATCATATGAGATAAACTGTAGTGTTCTTACGTTGAAAGGGTTTCATGTTTTTCCTGTAATACATATAAATTTCGTCCGGCACCAATTCCTGCAACCGTAAAAATTAATGTGATGACTACAAGAAAGATTAATGGAATGGTCCAAGTATGAAATAAATCGAAGAGGAGTCCAACCATTAAAGGACCTAATGCAGCCAATAAATACCCTATAGATTGTGCCATTCCGGATAAGTTAGCAGCTTGCTCTGCATTGGCAGCACGCAGGCTAATAAGCGTAAGTCCGTGACTAATGGCAGATCCAAGTGATATGCCAAGCAGGGCCATGCAAATAGTCAGCAACCCTTTATTTGCAGAGAAAATTAACCCGCTTAATCCCATTAAACCTACGAGTCCAATCCCTAACGCTATTCCTTTTTGATTCGGAAGCTTATCCGCAAGAATGGGGATAATTATATTAGCAGGCAGTCCGGAAAATTGGAATAAAGTAATCATCCAGCCGGAAACGGCTAATTCAAATCCACGGGATAACAAAATTTCCGGTGCCCACGAAGTAATACTGAAGTAAACCATCGATTGTAAACCCATGAAAAGGGTGACTTGCCAGGCAATAGATGATGACCATATAGGAGAGTTAGATTGTTTTTGAATGAGGCATGATTTAGGAATGCTTTTTTGTCTAAGTTGAGGCAGCCAAAAAGCAACAGCCATGATGATAAGAATGATCCACGTTCCTAATGATAATTGCCATCCCAAGCCTAATGATTCAGCTAATGGAATGCTTAGACCTGGCCCTAATCCAGCGAATATAGCCATAGAAAGCGTATAGACCCCTGTAACGAGCCCAACCTTTTTTGGAAAGGACTGTTTAACGACCCCGGGCAGTAGTACATTACAAATAGCTATGCCAAACCCAATAAAGATCGTTCCCGAAAACAGAAGGGTTATTGTATCAATTGACCGAATAATAATACCTGACCCAAGAACTATTAATCCGACCATAACACTTAACTCATTCCCAAATTTTTGAGCAAACTTTGGAACAAAAGGGGAAAGAAGCCCAAAAGCTAATAGGGGAAGTGTCGTAAGTAATCCGGCCAAACCATTGGTAATCCCCATATCTTCCTTAATGTGCCCAGTTAATGGGCCAATTGAAGTAATCGCCGGTCTTAATGTGAAAGCAACAAAAATGATTCCAATCATCAGCAGGGTATTCTTATTAGTTATTTCGTTTATTTTCATGTATTTTATATCCCCCCAGTTTTTTGAAATAGGGATTGTTCTTATTTCTATTCTGAATTAGAAATGTGGAAAAATATACATACCTCAAATAATTATAATAAATATTCTGAAAAATTTGTAGTGAAAAATAAAAAGCACCAGCCCTCATTCAAACCATATGCTTCCCCAAATGCTCGTTGGAGGTTTCATTACAGTTACGATGGTGTCGGTAGTTTTAGCAGGAATTTTCGTTGGTTTCTTGAAATAGTTTAATAGGATAGGCATATACAGCGGGTACGATTTCCTTGGGCTTAATATTTTCAGGGATGTCTGCCCGCTTATCTTTCATTTCTTATATCGGAGGGGTTTATATGAACAAGTCTCAACAAAGAATAGAAGATCATATTCTCGCATTATGTAAATTTACAGCATCACCCGGCAGAGGGGTAACTCGTCTTACTTACAGTGCGGAAGATTTGCAAGCACGCAACTATATTAAGGAAATCATGAAGGATTATGGGCTAGAGGTTCGTGAAGATGGTTTAGGTAATATTTTTGGAAAGCTAGAAGGCAGTATGGCTGACGCGCCAAGCGTAATAGTCGGCTCTCATTTTGATTCTGTTCCTAACGGCGGGGCTTATGACGGGACTGCTGGAGTAGTTGCGGGATTAGAGGTGGCAGCCCTTTTTCAAGAAAATAACTTAAAACCAAAGTACCCATTAGAAGTCATTGCCATGATTGAAGAAGAAGGCTCTCGTTTTGGAGGCGGACTAATGGGTTCAAGAGGAATCATCGGTACATTGTGTGAAAAAGACTTCATGAATCTTAAAGACAATGATGGGATTTCAACGGTCGAAGCGATGTCCCAAATAGGTCTTGATTCTTCTTTGGACAAGCAAAGAGATCCAAAAACAATGAAGGCTTTCTTGGAATTGCATATTGAGCAAGGCCCGATACTCGAGGAAGCAAACATACCTATTGGAGTGGTAGAAGCTATTGTTGGATTGACACAACTGGAGGTTACGATCAAAGGTCAAGCAGGACATGCAGGAACGACCCCAATGAATCGCAGATCGGACTCCTTAGTGACAGCTGCAAAAATCATTGCACAGTTACCTGAACTTGCCTTAGAAGAAGGGGTGGATACGGTTATTACAACTGGGCGCCTCCATGTATATCCAAATGGTGCCAATGTCATCCCGAAAAAAACAGTTTTCACAATCGACATTAGATCGGGAAAAGAAGAACATGTTCAAAATGTTCTAGAAAAAGTCCAGGAATTAATTCAATCCTATCATGTAGATGGCATTCAAACGTCCATTAAAAAGCAGCTTTACATTCAGCCAAAAGCACTAAGCAAAAATATACGATCCCTTTTTAAACAAAAGAGCGAAGAGTTAGGGATTTCGTATTGCTCTATTAACAGCGGTGCGGGCCATGATGCAATGGTCTTTTCAGATGTCACAGATGTCGGAATGATCTTCGTTCCTAGTAAAAGTGGACTAAGCCATTGTCCGGAGGAATGGTCAGATTCCCGCCATTTAGCAGAAGGTGTACAAATCCTTTACGAAGCAGCAAAGAGCTTGACTGAAGCAGAATAGGGGAAAATTAACTTTATTCAAAAATCCACCGAATATAGGTTTCACTATATTTTGGTGGGATTTTTAAGTTTATACCAATTCTGTCAATTTAGAATTTAGTGTATACTCTTTTTGTGGGCTTTTTTTATGGAAGCGGAGTTCAAAAGGAATATCTGATAACCGCTTAGGAGTAATATCCCTTTCCCTGGGCATCAGATAACGCTACTGATTACCGGGCTGGAGTTTTGTATTTTAATTAGAAAGGATGCAAGATCTAATGATCTCCACTAAAAATGAAGTATTACAATTTACCGATGAGTTAGTACGGGTTGAAAGTATTGTGAATACAAGAGGGGAAATTGATATTGCTAATAAAGTATACAATATCATCTTAAGCTTTCCATATTTTAAAGAATACCCAAACCAGTTAATTCAATCACAGACAGTAGATGATGAAACCGAAAGATACAATGTTTTAGCCTTTGTAAAGGGAACGAAGGACATTGATAATCATAAAACCGTAATTTTAATGGGGCATTTCGATACGGTTGGAATCGATGATTTTACCCATTTAAAGGACGTTGCGTGCTCTCCAGTTGAATTGATGGAAAAGCTAAAAGAAGAATCTTTGCCTGAACTTGTTGAAAAGCAGCTTCATTCCGGCGATTGGTATTTTGGGCGTGGGGTTCTTGATATGAAAAGCGGGGTAGCTAGCAATCTTTATTTATTAAAATACTACTCCGAGCATCCAGAAGAGCTATCAGGAAATTTAGTTTTTATCGCTGAATGTGATGAAGAAGATGGCTCACATGGTGTTCTGTCTTGTCTCAAAGATTTGAAAAAGTGGAAGCATGAACATAGCTTTGATTATATTGGCCTTATTAATTCAGACTTTGTTACACCATTATATGATGGGGATGAAAATCGCTATATTTATAAGGGAACGGTTGGCAAGCTTCTTCCTTCTTTTTTTATAACAGGTGCGGAAACACATGTTGGCTCTGCCTTCGAAGGATTAGATCCAAACTATCTTGCAGCCGAATTAACAAGACAAATAAGTTATAACCCAGATTTATGTGATAGTTTTCTAGGAGAAACACCAGCTCCGCCTGTTTCCTTAAAGCAAATGGATTTAAAGCCAAATTATACGGTGCAAACAGCTTTGTCGGCTTACGTCTATTTCAATTTCTTTGTTCATTCATGGTCTCCAAGAGACGTTTTGAACAAGCTTTCCGAACAGGCTGAAATCGCCTTTGAAAATGCCATATCTACTTTAAATGAGGGTTATGAAAGATTTAATCAAAAATGCAATCAGCCAAGTCAGAAATTGCCTTGGAAAAAGAGAGTGCTGCTTTACGAAGATATGAGAGTCATGCTTGAACAAGAGCATGGAGAAAAGTTTATTAAACATATGGAAGATTTTAAAGCGGAATTACTCTTAGATAAAACGATAGATACGAGAATGTTTGCAGCAAGAGTGGTTGAGGAAGAGTGGAAATGGATGACGGATAAGAGACCGGCTATTATTCTATTTTATTCATCCTTATATTCACCTGCTCTCGATTTAACAGGCAAGGATCAGCGAGAAGTAAATCTATTAGAAGCTTTAGATCAGGCGGTTGAAGCAGTTCAACCGGAGTATGCTCATCCGATTGTCACCAAAAACTTCTTCCCATATATTTGTGATATGAGCTTTGTAGCATTAAGTGATGATGCGGAAGAAATTCGAGCAGTCATGGAGAATAACCCTGGATGGGGCACAAAACATTACGTCAATTTTGAAGATATTCGTGAAATTAACGTTCCCGCCATCAATATCGGTCCATACGGCTACGACGGTCATAAAAAATATGAACGAATGGAAATCCAATATTCAACCGAGATCGTACCAAAAATAACAAAAGAAGTGATCCAACGACTAATAGGATAATAGACGGCCGTCATGAATCGTGTTTTTCGCGGGAAGTCTCTCGAACGGTCACCATGAACGTTTCATGGAACGTGTTTTTCGAGGGAAGTATCCCAAACGTTCACCATGAACGTTTCATGAATCACGTTTTCCAAGTAAACTATCAAGAACGGTAAGTATGAACGCTTCATGAAGCGTTCATACTTATTGATCAATTACTTGAAACCTGTTTTTAAATACCCTAATCAAAACGAGTATGGTGATCTCAATAATAACCGTAATCACGATACTAATTACAAAAATAAAAAATGCTTCAGAATCATCGACATTCAGAACAAATGGATAAGCTGCCATTGGAACGAGCGTCCCAATGATATAAATGTATAATCGTTTTTGTGCCATTTCGGAAAGCCGGATAAAGCCCTCTTGTTCTGCCATCTCGATCAGTCCGCGGACAATGAAATAAATAAGCGCTAAATGAAGCAGTCCTAGGATTGTTGAAAAAACTATTATCAAAAATATTTTTTTTGACGGCTGGAATTCTTCTAATGGAATACTTGGGCCTTGAAAAATAGTTACTAAAGAAAAAACGGTCAAAATAATAGAAAATATTTTGGCCTTTGAAAAATAAGGAGAGTACGTTTGTAAATGGCTTAAACCAGATGCAATAATTATATAACCAATAAAATCTGGAAGAATATCAAAATAAACAATATTAATATCAACAAGGACTATTATCAATCCCCAAAAAATCTTGTTAATGGAAGTGGCTTTTTTATTCATTTTTTACTCCCCCTCCTTAATTATGGCGCGCAAATCCTTTACTTCAAAGCTCGGGCGATAAGAAAGAGAGAAAAAATCTGTAAACTTCTGTCCGTTTTGCTCGTTTCCATGCAATTTTCCGTCCATTTGATAGTAGTTAAATCTGAGCAGATCATCTTGATTAAATAAAAATTTATGGGTTACCGATAATAGCTCATCTTTTTTTAGAGCTAGTGGAAACACATCAGAAGTGATCAATTTTCCATTTTGGATTATTTCTGGAACAGGCGCATTTACATTCCGCTCTAGTTCTACTTGATTGCTATTAACCTTTAAAGTCAGAGCCGATTTTAAATCATTAGCAAATGGTAAATCCACCCCGGTTATTTCAATATCTTTATCTGTTTTAAATATTTGGAAGCCGGTGTTATCACTCGAACCTCCTGAGGACTGCCTTTCTAAGGTCATATCATTTTGATTGAATAAAGTAATTTCACCGATTGGCATAATCATTTTTTCTCCGTTTGAAAGATGAGCAGTTACCTGGTCAAAGCTCAATGCCCCCGCGTTCATATCATCCGAAAAGTGCTCATTAATTTCAATATGAAAGGTTTTTAGCTGATAATGTTTATAGGGTTGACCGTATGAAGTCCCGTACAGAGGGGAATAAAATTCATTTTCAATTCCGGGAATGATGATCCATTGAATATCAATATCATTGCTGCGATTCGCAATATAATGCAACTCTAAAATGGAACCTGGTAAAACAGCGGAATTGTAATAATGCTTTAACATGATCGGCTTCTTTAATTGACTCATAGTAAAAACAAAATAGTTGCCTACGAAGCTCAATATGACGATAACCAAACCAACGTAAAGCAAGGATTTTTTGATTTTCATGTTAGGCTCCTTCGAAAAATTTCTTATTGGCTGTATATTCAATTATACTTCATTTATTTCCTCTATTTACCTTTCATTATGAAATACTGCTATACTTTTCAATTACAAGGTTTTCTGATTGTATGTGTCACTAAAAAAAGGTAATATGAAAAAATAAAAGAATTATCAATTTTTCAGCTTTGGAGGGATTTACTATGAGCAATCAAATTAAAGTGGGTATTGTTGGTTATGGAAATCTTGGACGTGGAGTGTTAGAAGGAATCAAGAAATGTCCAGACATGGAATTGGTCAGCATTTTTACAAGAAGGTCGCCTGAAGGCATTGCAGTTAACGATAAAAATGTAAAGGTTTTACATATTTCCGAGGCTGAAAACTACAAAGATCAAATTGATGTGATGATTTTATGTGGCGGTTCGGCAACTGACTTGCCTGAACAAGGTCCACAGTTTGCGAAAATGTTTAATACAGTTGATAGCTACGATACTCACGCAAAAATTCCCGATTATTTCGCCGCAGTTGATCAAGCTGCCAAAGAGAGCGGAAAAACGAGCATCATTTCTGTCGGCTGGGACCCGGGGTTATTCTCAATTAATCGCTTAATGGCAGAGGCTATTTTACCAGCTGGTGAAAATTATACTTTCTGGGGAAAAGGCGTCAGCCAAGGTCATTCAGATGCCGTTCGCAGAGTCGAAGGAGTTAAAGGGGCTGTACAATACACAGTGCCAATCGATGAGGCTGTAGAAAAGGTAAGAAGCGGAGTAAATCCTACACTTTCAACGGCAGAAAAGCATTTGCGCGTTTGTTATGTAGTGGCTGAAGAAGGCTATGATCAAGCGAAAATCGAAGAAACGATTAAAACCATGCCAAATTACTTTGCGGATTATATTACAGAGGTTCACTTTGTTTCTGAAGAAGAATTACAGGTAAATCACTCCAAACTTCCACATGGAGGATTCGTCATCCGTGGCGGACAAACAGGAGAAAATAACAAACAAATTATTGAATTCTCACTTACTCTTGACAGTAATCCAGAATTTACATCAAGCGTTTTAGTCGCCTATGCACGCGCTGCATACCGCCTAAATAAAGAAGGTCAAGCTGGGGCGAAATCTGTTTTTGAAGTAGCTCCAGTTTACCTGTCACCGAAGTCTCCGGAAGAATTGAGAAGAGATCTACTCTAATACCAAAACAGATGTCATCGTAATGGTGACATCTGTTTTGTCTAGCTCCAGCGCCTACCCCCGACGTACAGGACGTACTAGTGTCGGCAATGCGACAGGACGTCGCGCTTTTGCCGACCTCGAGGTCACAAGCCAATCCGCCCAGAAAGGTAAAGAAAACCTTTCAGTTCGGCTTGTCTTGTGCTTGTCGGGGGTGACCAAGGCGCTTCCGCTTTTCGATTAGCTTATTCTTCAAAATCATCATTCAAAAAGGAAAAAGTATCTTTTGTAGAAAATTTGACTTCAGGGAAGATGGTTGATTGCTTTTATCACATACGACAGTGATACCTGGTAAAACAGAAACGTTTTCTTTTCTTGTTTTTTCGTTTTGAAATGGGAAGTTGACTTGGAGATTGCTTCCAAATACTAAACAATCACTACCTCTTAAAGCAAGGGGAAATTCGCCAATTAATTTAGCAATGACCCCTTCATGCTCAAATGCTTCTGGAGACATAGGCCGACCTTCATATAATTCCATGCGTTTTTCCCCAACGAACTGAAAAAATTCATTTAGTGTATAGATATGATCTTTCTCAGGCGGCTTCAAATTGATTCCCTCCTTATTTCCATATACTTACTTGCATCATATCAAGGTGCCTTAACTTCCACAAGCTTACTTTTAGGGACAAAAAATTAGTTTTCATCTCCCAAAGTATTTATTATTTCAATATTCCGTAAAAAGAGATATGATAAGATTAATACTCATTTATTTAGGGATTCGAAGTATTCATCAACACGAAACAGCTTTGGAGGACGAAAAATGTTAAAGGTATTAGGCTTTTTAAAACCATATCGAATAGCTGTGGCGATTGCGCTATTATTTACGTTTATTGAGCTTGCTGTCGAACTTGTGCAGCCGCTTTTCATGGCAAAAATAATTGACGACGGGATATTAAAAAAAGATTTGGCGATTGTCATGAAGTGGGGGAGCATCATGCTTGGCTTCTCTCTCATTTCTTTTGCGGCAGGTCTGCTCAACTCCTTTTACTCTGCCCATGCAAGCCAAAGCTTTGGCTATGATATCCGCAAAAGCCTATTTGAAAAGGTCCAATCCTTTTCTTTTGCAAATTTTAATTTATTTCCGGCGTCATCGCTAATTACAAGGATGACAAATGATATTACGCAGCTTCAAAATACATTATTTATGAGCTTGCGAATTATGCTTCGAGCCCCATTATTGATAATCGGCGGACTTGTTATGGCTTACGTTGTTAATGTGAAGCTGGCGCTCATATTATCCATCGTCGTTCCATTTTTATTTGTTTTTCTCAAATGGATTATGAGCATTGGGGGAGCTCTTTTCAAAATAGTACAAGAAAAATTGGACTCAGTGAATGGAGTTATGCGGGAAACGTTGACAGGAATCCGGCTCATAAAGGCGTTTATTCGGAGAAACCATGAAGTCAAACGTTTCACCGCTGTCAATGAGGACTTAAAGGAGCATACAGTAAAGGCGTTAAGAATAATGGAAGTAACGATGCCTGTTCTGTTAATTATAATGAACCTTTCCATACTAGGTGTCCTTTGGTTTGGAAGTATTCAGGTGAATAGCGGTGGAGTAAAAGTTGGGGAAGTTGTCGCCATTGTCAACTACGCAACGAGAATTACGGGGGCTTTCTCGATTTTTTCCTTTATCATTATGGCCTTTTCCCGTGCACGCGCTTCTTCTAATCGGATTGTCGAGGTATTCGATGCAACGGTTGATCTTACTGATCAAGCGGAAGCAGATTCGAAGCTTACTGTAAGAGAGGGAAGGGTTGAATTCAAGAATGTTTCCTTCCAGTATCCGAATACAGAATCACCAGCACTTAATAATATTAGCTTCACAGTCAGCTCAGGGGAAACGGTTGCTATATTAGGGGCAACAGGTTCAGGAAAAACCTCTCTATTCCAGCTCATCCCGCGATTGTATGATGTGAGTGAGGGGCAAGTTTTCATTGATGGTATAGATGTTCGTGAAATGAAAATGGAAAACTTAAGAAAGCAAATTGGCTTCGTGCCACAGGAAGCTTTATTGTTTACTGGAACAGTGAAAGAAAATTTAGCGTGGGGCAAAGAAAACGCATCAATGGAGGAAATTATTGAAGCAGTGAAAAATGCGCAAATCTACGAAACGATTCTATCCTTTCCAAATAAGTTTGAAACAAAGCTAGGACAAAAGGGTGTTAACCTTTCAGGTGGGCAGAAGCAGAGACTTTCCATTGCAAGAGCACTTATTAGAAAGCCCAAAATACTCTTGCTTGATGACAGTACAAGTGCATTAGATATGAAAACAGAGGCCAAATTGCTAGATGCTTTAAAGGCATACACTTGTACGACCCTCATTATTACACAAAAAATCACAACAGCTATAGAGGCAGACCGAATTCTTCTCCTTGAAGATGGAAAGCTTTTAGCTGAAGGAACTCACGAGATTTTACTGGAAAAATCCGATCTTTATAGAGAAATTTTCCGATCCCAACAAAGGGAGGGGAGCAGGAATTATGCTTAATGAGCTAAAAAGACCGTTTCAATATAAGAAGAATCTCGTCCAGAATGGGGAAAAACAAGTAAATGTGAAACAAAAAGCAAAAACCAAGAATTCTAAGCAAACCTTAAAAAGGATTTGGCAATTTCTTTCCTATAATAAAGGGTTATTATTTCTCGTTCTTTTAATGGTTCTTATTAGTTCATTTTTAGGATTGCTTGGACCGTACTTAGTCGGAATGTCTATTGATAAATATATTGTTATGAAAAACAGTGAAGGCCTAATGACACTTTTATTTGGTCTAGCGGGAATTTATGCTGCCTATTCACTCTCTCTCTGGTTTCAAAATTACTGGATGATTGGCATCGCACAAAATACGGTCTATGCAATGCGGATAAAGCTATTTCAACACTTGCATAAGCTGCCGATTCCCTTTTTTGATAAACGTCAGCATGGGGAACTAATGAGCAGAGTTACGAACGATATTGAAAATGTCAGCTCGACTTTGAATAGCTCAGTCATTCAAATTTTTTCAAGTTTATTAACGCTTGTTGGGACGGTTTCAGTCATGCTGTGGCTTAGCCCGCTTTTAACATTGTTGACTTTGATCATTATACCCCTCATGTTTATCGGAATGAAATGGATCACGAAAAGGACGGGTGTGCTGTTTAAAGAGCAGCAGAGAAACCTTGGCGAATTGAATGGCTTTATTGAAGAGACGATTTCGGGGCAAAGAATTATAAAAACCTTCTCACAGGAGAAGAAAGTTACTGCAGAATTTTTGGAGAAAGGCGAGAGGTTAAGAAGTGCCGGATTTTGGGCGCAAACGTATTCTGGTTTTATTCCGAAGCTTATGAATTTCCTTAATAACTTTAGCTTCACGATCATCGCTGGTGTAGGAGGAATATTTGCGTTAAATGGAGCTATTTCAATCGGAGCAATCGTCATATTTACTGAATACGCGCGGCAGTTTACACGCCCATTAAATGATTTGGCGAACCAGTTTAATACGCTTCTATCAGCTATTGCCGGAGCAGAAAGAGTATTTGAAGTCCTTGATGAGAAGGATGAATTTCAAAATGAAGGCCATCAAGAAATCTCCGATGTGAAGGGAGAAGTAGAGTTTCGGAACGTTTCCTTTTCTTATGAGAAGGAGGATAGCACAGTGGAAAATATAAGTCTTCACGTTTTCCCTGGTGAAACAGCTGCTTTCGTCGGACCAACTGGGGCTGGAAAGACAACGATGATTAACCTATTATCTCGGTTTTACGAGGTAGATAGTGGTGGCATTTTAATCGATGGTCATCCTATTTCCACTATTAAAAAAGAAAGTTTGCGTAAAGCTCTGGGCTATGTATTACAGGATTCCTTTCTATTTCAAGGGAGCGTCCTGGAAAACATTCGGTACGGAAGACTAGAAGCGACTGATGAGGAAGTGATCGAAGCCGCAAAAATGGCGAACGCCCATTCATTTATTATGAAGCTGCCTGATCAGTACAATACAGTATTAAATCAAGACGGTAATGGCATTAGCCAGGGTCAAAAGCAGCTATTGTCGATCGCGAGGGCATTTTTAGCTAACCCAACCATCCTCATATTAGATGAAGCGACAAGTAGCATTGACACGGTAACCGAATTAAAAATTCAAGCAGCCCTTCAGGAATTAATGAAGGGAAGAACAAGCTTCGTTATAGCTCACCGTTTAAACACAATTCAAAACGCTGATCGCATCTTTGTTCTCGATGAAGGAAGATTAATTGAAGAAGGAGCACATGAGTCATTACTTCGCCAAAAAGGCTTTTACTATCAGCTGCATACAAAGGCAAGAAAATAAGCAAGCGTTTAGCATGGGCTATCCAGTAAGTCATTATCTTATGACTTACTGGGTAGTTTTTTATTTTAAATATGTTTGTCATAAGTGCCATGACCGCTTCATGGAGCTCGTTTTCCGCGTTCCTCCTCCGAAATGCTTGCCATGACTGCTTCTTAGACCACAATAAGCACTCGTTCACAAGTTATTCAAATAATAATTTATTTTTGTGAAAAATTAGTGAACTCTCTTGGCTTTTGATTGTTAAGGAGGTATATTAAAAGTGTAGAAAGAAAGTGAAACACTTCACAAACTTCACAAAGTGTAGCAACAATAAAAACCGGTAGCAATTATAAGATACACTAAAATTTTTTTTGCAAAATCATGTGAAGTATTTCACAAATAAAAATATCTAATAGGAGAGGATTATTATGAAATGGTGGAAAACTCCGCAAGCGGCAATTGTCTGGACTGTAATAAGAATATGGCTTGGTGTTCAGTGGATTCAAGCCGGATGGGGCAAAGTAACAGGTGGTTTTGATGCAAGTGGATTTATGAAGGGAGCCATCGCTAAAGCGACCGGTGACCATCCTGCAGTCCAAGGCTGGTATGCAGTATTTATAGAAAAACTTGCTCTGCCAAACGCAGATTTATTCAGCACTTTAGTAGCTTATGGTGAACTTCTAGTTGGAATCGGTCTAATTCTTGGAGCAGCAACTATACCGGCCCTAATTGCCGCAGCATTTATGAACCTTAACTTCTTATTAGCTGGTACAACGAGCACAAACCCATTGCTTTATACTGTTGCAATCATTCTGCTATTCGCAGGAAGCGGTGCTTGCTACTGGGGTGTTGACCGCTATGCGGCCCCATATATTAAAAACCTTTTTGGAAAAACAGGGCATAAGATGCAAAAGCAAACAGCTTAACATGAGAAATAAAAGCAGCACTAAGGAAAGTTCCTGCGATTAATTATCGCAGGAACGATTGTTCTTTGATTGTTCCGAAGGCGCTTCCGTATTTCTAATTAAGATTTTCGCTGTTTACCTTTAACCCTTTGATTGGCAGCATTTGCGCGAGCTTGTGCTTCAAGATCAGCTTGATCAGCAAGCTCTTGTGAAAATTCTTCGTCGATTCCATCCGATTTCATGTTCTTTGGTACTTGTGGAAGTGAAGCTTTATTTTTGCCTCGAGATCTCTGTCCGCGTGAACGTCCCATTGCAAAAGCCCCTTTCAACAATAAAGTACGGAAAGCTGTATAGATGCTTCCGTACTTTATTATTTACTATCTTGCCTTTATCTATAGTTGGAAGTTAATGCTTTGGTCGATCAACATAACCGCCAGCCCGGTCCGCCATTTTAAATTCGCGGGAATATAGTACCTCCTGCGTAGCTGATAGAGATCGCTTCTTTTTATCCTTTGTTTTCTTATCCAATTGGATCACCCTTTCAAGAAATTAAGGTAAAAATTCACACCAATATTATTTTTTCCTTATATGAAAAGAATGATACCAAGTTTTAGTAAATATCTTTTAAAGCATCTTGTAATTTTTCAAATAGGAATGGGTAGCCCTTCTCCTTTAGCTTTGTCGGAAGGACCTTTTGACCTTCTAGTATGAGGAGACTCATTTCACCTAAAACGGCCCTTAAAGCAAAACTGGGCGCGGGAATCCAATGTGGCCGATGTAGAATTTGGCCCAGCGATTTCCCGAATTCCTTCATTGAAACAGGATATGGTGAAGTGAAATTTACAGGGCCTTCTAGTTCTTCATTCTCCAGTGCATATAAGAGCCCATTCACAACATCCTTAAGGTGAATCCAAGAAACCCACTGCTCGCCTGATCCGACCGTGCCTCCAGCAAATAATTTATATGGCAAGGCAATCCTTGGAAGTGCCCCATCGGTTTGATCAAGAATTATACCGAAGCGGGAGCAAATAGTACGTATCCCCATATCTCTTGCTTTTAAAGCCTCAACTTCCCATTGCTGAACAGTAGTAGCAAGAAAATCCTCTCCCTTTTCAGAAGATTTTTCTGTAAAGGTTTTCGTAAAAGAAGTACCGTAATATCCAATTGCACTTGCATTAATGAACACATGTGGCTTTTTATTCAAGCGCCTCAAAATCCTTAGGGCTTCTCTAGTTGCTGAAAGCCTGCTATCTAAAATCTTTTTCTTTCTGCTTTCCGTCCATCTTCCGCTATTAATCGATTCCCCAGCAAGATTTATGAAGGCATCTATTCCTTCCAAAATTTCTTCTGGATGATTTCCTTTTTCTAGCCAAGACACATATGTAATAGCTTCTGTGTTTTTTCTTTGGCTTACATTTCTTGTTAAGATAAAAATTTCGTGCCCGGACTTTTCTAATTCCTTTGTTAAAGTTCGACCAACAAACCCCGTACCACCAGCCAAAACAATTTTCATTGTACTTATTCTCCTTTCGTAAAAATTTCTATTTTCATTAAGTGTTCTTTATCTATTGCTTAAATCCTTTATTAATTATGGTACATTAATGTTGAGGTGATTAAGATGCCTACAATAACAAAAATTTCTATGCAGGAAAAGAGAACAGATCGTTACAATGTTTTTTTAGACGATAAATATGCATTTAGTGTGGATGAAGATGTATTAATTAAGCATCAATTGAAAAAGGGAATGGAGCTAGATGAATTCTCCATTTCGGAAATAGCATATCAGGATGATATTCGCAAATCGTATAATACCGCGATTCAGTTTTTATCAAGAAGAATGAGGTCAGAGAAGGAAGTTCGCAAGCATTTAGCTGACAAAGATGTGGATGAAATTGTCATTCGAGAAGTCATTCATAAATTATATGAATACCGTTTTTTAGATGATCAAGAATTTGCCGTTGCATTTGTCCGGACATTGATGAACACAACAGACAAAGGGTCCGAAGTGATTCGGGGAGAGTTACGAGAAAAAGGGATCGCAGAGAACTTAATTGATATTGCCATGAAAGAATACCCGTATGAGAATGAATTTGCAGCCGCGCTTAAGCTGTGTGAAAAATTTGTTCAAAAGAATACGCGTGATTCTTCGAGAGTGATGAAGCAAAAGCTAGAACAGCTGTTATACAGAAAAGGCTACCCGCTGGAAATCATTCAAGCAGCGATTGCCGAAACCGAAATGGAAAAGGAAGTAGATGTTGAAATAGCCGCATTGCGAACCTATGCGGAGAAGGCACACCGGAAATTTTCCAGCTTAAACGGTTTTGAATATGAACAAAAAATGAAACAAACATTGTATCGCAAAGGCTTTTCAATGGAATTAATTGAAGATGTGATCGCTGAACTAAAAGAGACTTAGACCCCGACTTCATCACCGGGGTCTCTATTTTTACGTATTTGCTTCTATAATTATTGTATCTTTCTCAAAGTTATTCACAATAATTTGGGCTATCTTTCCTGGGGATTGCAGCCGTGATTTATCCTTTATATGG
Organism: Cytobacillus depressus; assembly: GCF_008923245.1. GTDB lineage: Bacteria > Bacillota > Bacilli > Bacillales > Cytobacillaceae > Cytobacillus > Cytobacillus depressus. The sequence continues at coordinate 15,188 of NZ_WBOS01000028.1, read as the reverse complement.
TCGGAGTAATCCCAAAAAGGTGTGTCCATTCCGCCCATATAAACGGCTTTTATCTGGATGTCAGATTGTTCATATTCCTTTTGCAAGCTTTCCGTTAGACCGCGAACAGCAAATTTGCTTGCGCAATATCCTGCTTCGTTCTTTTTTCCTCTAAGTCCTGCCGTTGAAATAATGTTCATTACAAACCCTTCCTTAATAGCAGGAAGAAATACTTGGGACATATTCAAAGTTCCAAACACATTAACGTCCATCATTTCCTTCATTTTTTGTCGCTCTAAGGATTCAAAAGGTCCAAAGTAGCCCGTTCCAGCGTTGTTAATCAGCCCATAAAGCTTAAACTCACTGCTAACCACTTTCATAAACTCATTAATTTCTGAAGGAGAGGTAATATCTACCTTAAACGAACTTGCTTGTCCTTTTTGCGTATTAATTTGGTCTTCCACTGCCTTTAATTTTTCTAAAGTTCTCCCAGTCAACAGGATATGATACCCCATTTGACTGTATAATAAAGCAAGCTCTTTACCTAAGCCTGACCCAGCGCCAGTAATGATGATTGATTTCAAAATCTTCTTCGCCTCCTCAATAACTTTATTTCCTTTTCTAATTATACATTTTTCAATATACTTTAGTATGGATGATATTTTTAGAATAGACGAGGGTGTGGATGTTATGCAGGAAAAGCGTTATAGTGAAATGACTTCGTATGAGCTTCAACAAGAAATAGCCCAGCTAAATGAAAAGGCAAGAAAAGCGGAGCAAATGGGCATGGTTAATGAGTATGCTGTTTTAGAAAGAAAAGCTGTCATGGCTAAAGCCTATTTATTAAATCCCGACGATTATAAAGCCGGAGAAATATATGAAATAGAAGGAGCACCTGGAGCTTATTTTAAAATTGACTATATGAATGGTGTATTTGCTTGGGGATTCCGGTTATCTGGCAGTGAAGGGGAAGAGGCACTGCCAATTTCAATGCTGAAAAAAAACTGAGAGAGGAAGAATATTCCTCTCTCCAGTTGTCTAGCTCCAGCGCCTAGCCCCTCGAGGTCATAAGCCAATCCATCAAGAAGGTTAAAGTACAACCTTCTCGTTGGCTTGTCTTATGCTTGTCGGACTTGCACAGGATGTGCTGACATCGACGTTCGCCACAGGACGTGGCGGTTTTTAGTCGATGTTCCTTTACAAGGCGCCTCCGCTTTTCTTTACTACCTATGAACGTTTCCTTGTTTCTGCCTCTAAAATGACGAGGTTTTGTGTAAGCTGAGTTTCCCCGTTTATTTGCCTATAAGCATGTTTTGGACGGAAATTTGGAGCATTAATTTTTGAATTAAAGAAATTCCGCGGTTTTGCCATCAGCCAGCCTCCTCAATTTCAATATCAAATTCGCCTTGGCGTATTTGCGCCTAGATTTTTATCGAGCTTGCTCGATAAATTCCTCTAAAAATCTGAGGCATCCGCCGGAGGCTAACTTTACTCAGCTGTGATTTGAATCCCTAATTGAATGGGAACATGTTCGCATACATCTCACAACTAAGAAGTGGAACACTATTGCAGCTGAATAAAGTTAGAATTCAGGTGTATCACTGTCACGGTTTGTTGATGCTCTCATTCTTTCTTGAGGGTGTGTATTGATCGTTCCATTAGCCCGAGTTGAAGCATATTCTGCTTTCGCACGGGGCTCACCCCCAAACTTATTCTTGTTTTGATTCGGGAAGTTTCTTGCTTTATTACGCATAATTCAGCCGCCTCCTGCCATGGAATCAAAAACGTGAAAAGCAAGAGCGATAAGCAAATGCTCATCACGTATATATAGTATTCGTTTTTGCGCTTATAGTATGATGGTTAGTAATTGGAAAGAGGTGAAAGGATGAACGAATATCAGAAAAGATTATTTGAAAGGCTGCTTGAGAAAAATGAGCAACTTTCTGCAAGTCTTGCACAAACATGGGTCGAGCTTTTATGGGAGGATTTCGAAGCAACGTATGCAAAAGCAGGGCGGGAATATAAAGGAAGCGAAATGACAGCAAAGGTTGTCACTCAATGGATTGAAAACTATGGGGATAAGCTGCATGAATTTGTTGCTCATAATTCAAAATATAAACATTTGTTGGAACAAGATCCGAAAAAGCTTCATTAACAATGATGCCCCGCTTAGAAGCAGGGCATTTTTCGGGCTATCCCGGAATGATATCGAGTTTTTTGCGGAGCTTTTCTTCACTGAAAATCCAGCCAGTGTAAGACGTGATGATCTCTAAATCCATATTTAAATGCACAACAGCAACAAATGGATAGTAGTCATTGCTGCGGTATCGCAAATCAATAAAGCGTACCTCATAATAATCATCATATTCATCGATTTCCCACCGATACACGGGAGAAAAGGATAGAAAAGCGGAGAGGTTTTTATCTTTTTTGGCAGCTTCTAATACAGGAGTTTTGGGTACAGGAACACGATTAAAATGGTCAATGATATTTACATTATTATTTTCCGCACGTCCAACAAAAAACTGATGCTTATTCATAGCTGCTATCCGCCATTTATTATATTTCATGGTAGGAGCAATAATAATTTCCGTTGCATTAGGGATCATTCTATTCACTTCTGTGAGCACTTTCTTTTGCGCCTTAAAGCGAAGCAAATAATAGAAGATCAGCAGGATATAAATCGGAATAAATGTATAACCAGGATGTGCTCCAAGAGCCCATATGACTAGCCCAACAATATGAATCCCGAATATGTAGGGATCAAACGTATTTATTACTCCTAATGCGACCCATTTTGCGGAAAATGGTCTCAAAGCCTGAGTCCCATAGGCATTAAATATATCAACAAATACATGGAGAAATACTGCGATAAATGTCCATAGCCAAAGGTGGAGTATGTTTGCTCCAGGGAAGAAAAGGTAAATAACGGCAGTTAGCAACATCGGCCAGAGGAGTACAGCAGGAATAGAATGAGTAATCCCGCGATGATTCCGAATATAAACTGCATTGTTTTTTAATTTTAGCACTGTATCTATATCTGGTATTTGTGAACCAACGATGGCTCCAATCATCACGCTTGTTGTCGTTGCTGAATTTTCCGCAACAACAGGGTCAAGAGTGGCTATCCCGGCTAAAGCAAGACCCATAACGATATGTGTACCTGTATCCAAGAGGATATCCCCCCTAATAAATCCTTTTTTTAACTTAAAAACAATATAACTTGTTTCACAAGTTAAATATGGTTAAATATATTAGTGAAACTTCATTCAGTGGGGATCACTGAATGTTAGTTGAACTTATTAGCCCGTTAATCTGTGATAATAGGTCAATTTATTTTTCCCATTATAACATATGTTAAACCTTTTAAAGGTTGCAGTTTTTTTACAATTATCAGGAGGAGAAGCATTGAATAATAATCCATTAAAACAGATAGATAAACATGGTTTTCAGGAGGACTTAATAGGGTGGTTTGAGGCAGAGCAAAGGGATTTGCCATGGAGAAAAGACAAAGACCCGTATAAAGTATGGGTATCTGAAATAATGTTGCAACAAACGCGTGTTGATACGGTCATCCCTTATTTCCATCGCTTTATTGAACAATTCCCCACAATTAAAGCATTGTCTGAGGCAGAAGAGGATAAAGTGCTGAAGGCTTGGGAAGGACTTGGCTATTATTCGCGGGCTAGAAATCTTCAATTCGCCGTTAAGGAAGTCCATGAAAAATACGCTGGAAAGGTGCCAGATAATCCGAAAGAGATTTCAACATTAAAGGGGGTAGGCCCTTACACAGCCGGAGCTATATTGAGTATTGCCTACGGGATTCCTGAACCAGCAGTGGACGGGAATGTGATGAGGGTTTTGTCAAGAATCCTTTCGATTTGGGAGGATATTGCAAAGGCATCAACTAGAAAAATTTTTGAACAGGCAGTACGAGAGCTTATTTCTCACGAAAATCCATCTTTCTTTAACCAAGCTTTAATGGAGCTTGGTGCATTAATTTGCACACCGACCTCACCAAAATGCCTTTTATGCCCAGTTCGTGACCATTGCCATGCTTTTCACGAAGGAACAACGACAGAACTGCCTATAAAAACAAAAAATAAAAAACATCGCCAAGTTCGCATTGCAGCTGCAGTTTTTACCGATGAAGACGGCCGAGTTCTTATTCATAAAAGAGATGAAAGCGGATTGCTGGCAAACTTATGGGAGTTTCCAAATATCGAAATTTTATTGCCATACGAGCACGAAACTGACCAGTTAAAGGAATCAATGATAGAAGGGTTTCATGCGGAAGTTCGTGTAAACGAAATGATCGGCCAGATTGAGCACGTGTTCTCGCATTTGACATGGAATATTAATGCTTATAAAGGAAAAGTTGCTGCAGATATGAAAGAAGCGGATGATTTAAAATTAGTTTCTAAGGATGAAATTGACCAATATGCTTTTTCTGTTTCTCATCAAAAAATTTGGCAGAAATTTTTAGAAAGCGAAGTGTGAGAGCAAGGAATTCATTTGGAAAGTATTAGACACCTTTTTTGTTCGGACATTTCATCTGTTTTTTTGGGTGAAATGTCCATTATCAACGATATAACGGACATTTCAGTTGCGTAGATAGTTCGAAGTGTCCGTGATCGATGATATTACGGACATTTCAGTTGCATAGATATCTTGAAGTGTCCGTTATCATTGTCATAACGGACATATCAGTTACAAAGAAGCGTCAAAGTGACCATTATCAGTGGACTAACGGACACTCAAACCACTAAATTGAGCCGAAATGTCCGTCATCAATAATCCCACTGGACTAACGCCATCAAAAATCACTTTTTCACCTGTCTCAACCTCCACTATTTCCCCTTCGTTTTCATTAACCCGCCGCGATTTTGGATTTCCTCTATAATTTCTCTTTGAATCGTTTGTCCCTCTGCATTTAAATATGGGACGATTTGCTGAAAGGAATGATGAAAATAAGTTAGCTCATCGTTATTCCAATCTGTTTTTGCCATCATTGAGAGCTCAGTCATATCTCGTCCGTTGTACATAATCCTCTTCCTTTCACTAAACCTAATAGTATTGTTCGAATCTCGAATGATAGATATACATTGAAAAAGGAGAAAGGACTTCAGGTAAATCTTTATGATTCGAAAGAAACAAATAAATTTCAATCCTCATTTTTTTACGTTCAATTGTTTTTTAAAATCTTAGGATATTTTTTCTGTGCTTGGTTAAATTAAATGTCGTGGAGGTGATAATTATGGCAAAACAACCAAATCAATCTCAAGCTGGTACTAATATTCAAGAAGTTAGACAACAAAACGCACAATCTGCAGGTGCTGGTGCCGGGGGCCAATTCGGTACAGAGTTTGCTAGCGAAACGAATGCTCAAGAGGTTAAACAACAAAATCAGCAAGCTGAAGCTCGCAAAGGTCAAAACGCTGGCCGTCAAAGCCGCTAAATAGTATGGATGGAAGGCGCTCTTTAATCGAAAGGGTGCCTTCTTTTTTTGCATGTTAAAACGCTTAGACGCGATGAAGAAGTGCTTCTTGCTATCATCAATCGCGAGTTTTCCACATTTATGAAAAGTAACTCCCTCTAACCCATTTGATCTCACAATATCTTTTCGACAAAACTTCCATCCAATCAACAGAAGTAGTCAAAGGAATGGAAAGGTTATGGGCGAATACATAAAAAAGACAAATTATCAGGACGGTGGTGCAGAAATGAAAACCTTTAATCATTTAGTGTCGGAACAAATGCGAACAATGGAAAAACTATTATTTCTCCAATCCGAACTAGAACGCTGTGAAGAAATAGAAGAGGAACTGAATTGTTTAGTGCAAGAAACAGAGCTTGAAAGTATTCAATTTGAAATAGCCAGTTTACGGAGCGAATTAAAAGAGATACACCAACTATTTGAAAGCCAAACAGAGGAAGTGATTCGTTCATATCAAAATATGAAGGTCACCGTCTAGGAGAAACCGTGCCTAATTTTTAACCTATATTTCTTTTCTTTCAGCCATTGACGATTTTCAATGGCTCTTTGTTTTAAATTCTTTGTTAAACCGTTATAATAATAGAAAAAAGGATTCGTTCTTTGTTGCCTTTAATATTAAAAATTAATTGGAGAATGGAGTGGCGGGGGTGTTAGTTATTTCCATGACCTGCCATAAGGCAATTGCTTCTCCCAATTTGAAGACAAGCATTTGATTGTAGATAGGTTGCAAAGCCCGGGATTGATGAAAGTAGGGGAAAATGAATGGCCGTACCCAGAGAAGGAGAACCAGTACAAATTCATAGCTATAAACATAATGGGCACATCCATCGCGTCTGGGAAGAAACAACCGTTTTAAAAGGTACACAAAGTTTAGTCATTGGCGGGAATGACCGGACAGTTGTAACGGAATCGGACGGACGAACGTGGATTACGAGAGAACCAGCAATATGTTATTTTCATTCGCAATATTGGTTTAATGTAATTGGCATGATTCGCGAGGACGGAATTTATTATTATTGCAATATTAGTTCACCCTTTATTTTTGACGGAGAAGCGGTGAAGTATATTGATTATGATCTTGATATTAAGGTTTATCCGGATATGACCTTCAATTTGCTTGATGAAGATGAGTATGAGCGGCATCGGAAGGAAATGAATTATCCCGAGCCCATAGATCGGATCTTAAAATCCAATGTAGATCAATTAATTTATTGGATTCGCCAAAGGAAGGGTCCATTTGCACCTGACTTTATTGATATTTGGTATGAGAGATACCTTACATACCGACGCTAAAATGGATGAAGCACCGAAACGATGCCTGTTGATCATTCAACAGGTTTTTAGATGTTGAAACGAAAGAGAGGGGGAGGAAGATGGGAAGTATTCGGCGTTATATGCAGTTCGTTAAGCCGTATCGTCTTCAAATAATCGTCACACTCATTATTGGCATCATTAAATTTGCGATTCCCCTATTAATCCCGTTACTAATTAAATATGTAATCGATGATATTATCGGAAATCCAGATATGAGCAATGCTGAGCAAGCAACAACTTTATTAAAAATAATGGGCATCATGATTTTTGTTTTTCTAATTATTCGACCGCCAATTGAATATTACCGCCAATATTTTGCCCAATGGGTAGCTAGTAAAATATTATATGATATTCGTGACAGGCTTTTTACCCATATTCAAAAGCTAAGCTTTAAATATTATGCCAATACACGAGCGGGAGAAGTTATTTCAAGAATCATCAATGATGTCGAACAAACAAAAACATTCGTTATTACTGGATTAATGAATTTATGGCTTGATATTGCTACCATTATCATAGCAGTTATTATTATGCTAAAAATGGACATTACATTAACGATTGTTTCTTTAATACTTTTTCCGTTTTACGGCTTTTCCGTAAAATATTTTTTTGGTAATTTACGAAAACTTACACGTGCTAGATCGCAAGCACTTGCGGAGGTACAGGGCTATCTTCATGAGCGGGTTCAAGGAATGGCTGTTATTAAAAGCTTCGCAATTGAAGATTACGAGCAAACTCAATTTGATAAGCAAAATGAGAACTTTTTAACAAAAGCTATTGATCATACGAAGTGGAATGCTAAAGCCTTTGCAGTTGTTAACACAATAACGGATATTGCCCCACTGCTAGTTATTGGGTATTCTGGTTACCAAGTTATTCAAGGGAATTTATCAACAGGGACAATGATGGCGTTCATCGCTTACATTGACAGATTATATAATCCGTTAAGACGACTCGTAAATTCATCCACAACATTAACTCAATCCATTGCATCGATGGATCGGGTATTTGAATTAATTGATGAAAAATACGATATCGATGATTCGCCTAATGCAGTGGAATGTAAAAATGTTAAAGGAGATATCGATTTTGTCAATATGAGCTTCGCTTATGACGAAAAAGAAGAGCCAGTTCTAAAAGATATTTCTTTAAATGTGGAAAAAGGCGAAACGATAGCACTCGTTGGGATGAGTGGAGGAGGAAAGTCTTCATTAGTAGGACTAATCCCAAGATTCTATGATGTAACAAAGGGAAAAATCATGCTCGATGGAAAGGATATCCGTACGTTTAAAGTTCGTTCTTTAAGAGATAAAATTGGCATGGTTTTGCAAGATAATATCCTCTTTAGTGAGTCAGTTAAGTCTAATATCCTTCTTGGAAAACCAGATGCAACTAACGAAGAAGTGATCGAAGCAGCCAAGGCCGCAAATGCTCATGAGTTTATTATGAATTTACCAAATGGCTATGATACAAAAGTGGGAGAGCGCGGCGTAAAACTGTCTGGAGGACAGAAGCAGCGAGTAGCCATTGCTAGAATCTTCTTGAAGAATCCGCCTATTTTAATTTTAGATGAAGCAACTTCAGCTTTAGATTTAGAAAGTGAGCATCTAATCCAAGAAGCACTTGAATATTTAGCAAAAGATCGAACGACCTTTATTGTTGCCCACAGACTATCAACCATTACCCATGCAAACCGAATTATTTTAATTGAGCATGGGGAAATATCAGAGATAGGCAGCCACGAAGAATTAATGAAAAAGCAAGGTAATTATTATAAGCTTTTTCAAGTGCAGCAGCTTGAAAATTAACAGAAAAAAAGAGCATCGTTCGTTCCCGATGCTCTTTTTCATACTCATTTTTCAATCGTCATTTCATTCGTTTTTGTATGGTAGGTTTGGAAGCTTGTAATTAATTTGTCGAGATGCTCGACCTGTTCACTGTAGTCAGTAATGGCCGATATGATTTGCATGTTATGCGATAAAACAGCTTCGTCTTCGATATTGGCTTCCACTTTTTGCGATAGAAATAGATTGAACAGTTCTTTTCTATTTAGAAAAATATCCCCTTCGTTATCTACCAAATGTGGACGAACTTTCCCTATAAATTTTAACATTATATGCTCATGGTAATGAATGAGAGAGTCAAGCTGCTGTTTCACGGTTGCCTGAAAATCAGCAGGCATTTCTTGAAGATCATTTTCAAAGCGATGCAGCTTCCGCAAGATTTCAAGAGATCTTTTGACAGTCGATATCATTTGCCGATAAATGACGAGCTTTCGTGATTTAGGTAATGTGTCTTTTTTTAGATAGTTTCGTTCTTCCTTGTACATTAAATAAAGATGATCAAGATTTCTGACAGCTGCTTTCATTTTGCCAATATCATTTTGTAACAGTTTATGCTCAGAAGCATGTCTAATCGTTAGCCTGATCCATTTTGTTGTTTCTTCAGTAATATCCGAAATGCTAAAATAAAGCTTTTTTTCATATTTTGGCGGCAAGAAGAACAGATTAACAACAAAAGCCGAAAATACACCTAGCATAACAGTAGAAAAGCGAATAATGGCAAATTGAATAAATTCATCGCTTGGTGTTTCCATGATAACGATCATCGTTACGAGAGCTAGGCCAATCGTATTTTCGATTTTAAGCTTTAGATTGATCGTGATGACGATGATTGCTGCTAACCCGATAATGAACATATCATTGCCGAATAAAAGGACAAAGACAACAGCAATGATTGCGCCAATCGCATTTCCTTGCACTTGTTCTATAATCGATAGAAATGAGCGATAGATAGTCGGCTGAATAGCAAAGATTGCCGCAATCGCTGCAAAGACTGGAGATGGCAGATGAAATACTTGTGATAAAAATAATGAAAGAATAATTGCGATTCCCGTTTTCAATATGCGGGCGCCAAGCTTCATACTTAATTGTTTCCTTTCTTTCAGAAGGGGCAGCTTCTGTTTTTATAAATAGGCTATTTATATCATATTATTGATGACCATTTATTTAACCTAAATATTATTAAACAAAATAGTATTTTAACAGACATCTCAAATAAATTGAAGAAATTTAGAAATAGGAGCGACTGATCGCTCCTAAATTATTATGACTGAACAAATTAATTATTCATCTCTTAATGATAGAAAGGCATTTTCCACCGCATGGATTGTCGCTGCGATATCTTCCTCTGTATGAGCAATTGTAATAAACCAAGCTTCATATTTGGATGGTGCAAGATTAATTCCCTGATTTAACATCAGCTTAAAGAACTTAGCGAACATTTCGCCATCTGTATTTTCAGCTTGTTCGTAATTAACGACTTTTTCCTCTGTAAAGAAAATCGTCAATGCTCCCTTTAAGCGATTGATTGTTATAGGGATATTATATTCTTTTGCAGCTGTAGTAATTCCTTCTTCGAGCATAGCGCCTAATCTGTCAAGATATTCGTAAACACCCTTTTGCTTAAGAACTTCAAGACAAGCAATTCCAGATAAAATGGACGCTGGATTTCCCGCCATTGTTCCGGCTTGGTAGGCTGGTCCTAATGGAGCTACTTTTTCCATAATTTCTTTTTTACCGCCGTATGCACCAATCGGCAATCCGCCGCCGATAATTTTACCCATCGCGGTTAAATCCGGAGTCACACCTAATAGATCCTGTGCGCCACCATACATAAAGCGGAATGCAGTAATCACTTCATCATATATTACGAGCGCACCAGCCGCATGAGTTAATTCATTTATTTGTTCTAAGAAACCAGGTTTTGGCTCAACAATCCCAAAGTTTCCGACAATCGGCTCTATAAGGACGGCTGCAATCTCATGTCCCCATTTATCTAGAGCTTCTTTAAATGGTTCGATATCATTAAATGGAACCGTAATAACTTCTTGAGCAATGCTTTTTGGAACTCCAGCTGAATCTGGGGTGCCAAGTGTTGATGGACCTGAACCAGCTGCAACGAGAACGAGATCAGAATGTCCATGGTAGCAGCCAGCAAATTTAATGATTTTGTCTCTGCCTGTATAGGCACGTGCTACACGAATCGTTGTCATGACAGCCTCTGTTCCGGAGTTAACGAAGCGTACCTTTTCTAATGCTGGCATCGCTTCTTTTAGCATGGCAGCAAATTTCACTTCATGAGGTGTTGGTGTGCCATAGAGAACGCCGGTTTCAGCAGCCTTTTTGATGGCTTCCGTTATATGTGGATGGGCATGCCCAGTAATAATCGGTCCATATGCGGCTAAATAATCGATATACTGATTACCGTCCACATCCCAGAAATAAGCTCCTTGCGCTCTTTCCATGACCACTGGTGCACCGCCGCCAACAGCTTTATAAGAACGGGAAGGACTGTTCACTCCGCCGACAATATGTTCAAGTGCCTCTTTATGTATACGTTCTGAATTTGTAAACTGCATTTAAATCCTCCTTCAATAGGTAAATAAACCATTCTTATCTTAACATGTTTTATAACAGAAGCGCTTCGTTTCATAATTGCGACTCTTTTTGGCTGACAAGCTGTCATATGGCTTCTTTCAAAAGCGTATAGTTTAACAGATGCCTAGAGGAAAGCGGGATGAGGTATGGTTTTTTATTTATCCCTTATATTAATTGTCCTTTGCATAATCATGAGTGTGAGGACATTATTTTTGCCGCATAAAATAAAAGGAAAGAAAGTCAGTTTTGAAAACTTTATCTATTTAGCGTTTATATATTTAACGGTCATGATTGGCTTCGGGCTAATATATACACTTCTTGAAAATAAGGGTTATTCTATATTTATGGAAGGAACTGCCGGGTTAGACGGAGATTTTCTTGTACAATTAGAAACAGGTATTTACTTTAGTGCAGTCACCCTCTTTTCCGTTGGATATGGTGATATAGCTCCAATTGGAATAGGCAGAATGATTGCGGTGCTCGAGGCTTTAATTGGTTATACAATTCCGGCTGCTTTTGTATTTCGGGCTGTTTTCGAAATGGAGAAGAAACTATAGCTATGTCAATTTTTGATTGTACCAAAGATTTTGTGGGCAACTGACGACGCAAGGCATACTAATTGTTTTTCCTGCCAAAATTGGATAGGCTTAAGGAAAAGCATTTAGGAGGAATAACGATGGTTTCTATAGGAGAATTAGCTCCAGATTTTACACTTAAAGCGAGTAATGGAGACGAGATCAAACTTTCTGACTTTCGTGGGAGAAATATCGTTTTATATTTCTATCCAAAGGATATGACTCCTGGCTGTACAACACAAGCTTGTGATTTCCGCGATCAATATAGTCATTTCTCTGATTTGAATGCAGTCATTCTCGGAGTAAGCCCTGATCCCATTAGCCGTCATGAAAAATTTATTGAAAAATATGATTTGCCATTTATCCTGCTTGCCGATGAGGAGCATAAGGCTGCAGAAGCTTACGATGTTTGGAAGCTAAAGAAAATGTTTGGCAAGGAATATATGGGAATCGAACGATCTACATTCATTATCGATAAAGAAGGAAAGTTAGTAAAGGAATGGAGAAAGGTGAAAGTGAAGGGGCATGTAGAAGAAGCGCTTCAGTTTATTAAAGAAAACCTTTCATAATAAAGTTCATAGCGCCACGTCCTCCAAAAAGCTCTGCTTTTGGTCGTGCGATGTATAGCTGCGGCAGTATACCTTGTCCTGCGGTTTTGCCTAACTAGGACATCCTGTCTGTCGTCGGCCCTTTACGGGCTGTTGGATCTCCCGCTTGGAATTCTCTTGTTTCCACAGCTTCTTGAAGCGGGAGTCTTAAAGCCCCTTAATCTGCAATAAAACTTTTCAGGCCTATTTTTTGCTAACAAGGCTTTTGTCCATTCATATTAGATTGTTTTGAATATCATTTAATTAGGGCATACCTCCTCAGATATATTTTGAAGCGGATCTTAACAGATTCGCTTTTTTTATTTATAAATATTGTAAACAGACATATATTAAATCAAGGATAAAATATGAAGGAGGGGCAACTTTTAAAAGTATCCCTAGGTTTCCCGTATTGTAGGTTACAATGTTGACAAAAGTGATTAATAATTAGTAAACTATTTATAAAGATTATAAAGTAATAATTCTTGTTAGAAAAGAGGTGCATGGCGGTGGCGCAGATTCATTTAAAAGAAGCGCTGGAGACTTTAAAGGATACTGGGGTTCGCATTACACCACAGCGTCATGCGATACTTGAATATTTAATAAACTCAATGTCACACCCAACAGCTGACGATATTTATAAAGCGCTTGAAGGGAAGTTCCCGAATATGAGTGTGGCAACAGTTTACAATAATTTAAGAGTATTTCGTGAGGTTGGACTTGTAAAAGAATTAACTTATGGTGATTCTTCAAGTCGGTTTGATTTTGTAACCACGCATCATTATCATGTTATTTGTGAAAAATGCGGAAAAATTGTTGATTTCCATTATCCTGGACTTGATGAAGTCGAACAACTAGCGTCCCATGTGACTGGCTTCAAAATTAGTCATCATCGCATGGAGATATACGGTAGCTGTCCAGAATGTTCAGCGAAAGAAGCGCATTAATCAAACAAAGCTGCTAGCCAAAGTGCTGACAGCTTATTTTATTTATTAGTTCTGAAGAAAAAAATCTCGGCTTATTGTGGCCGAGATTTTTTATTGTACTTTTCATCAAATTCTTTACCTTCAAGACTCCGATCAAGTGTGAGCGGTTCGTTGCAATACATACACATATCAACTTTGCCCAATACCTTCGTGTGTTTGCCGCAATTTGGACAGATAACTTGGACTGTTTTTGTTGAAAGCATTCCAATCCAAAAATATACTACTGTACTAGCGATGATAAAAAGAATTCCTAAAAGCATAAAAATAGTCATGAGCAAAGCGGAGCTTCTGAAAAAGATCCCAAGATACATTACAATGAAGCCAACAAATATTAAACTGAGAGCAAAAGTTCGAATTTTATTAATTTTATTTGAATATTTAGCCATAATGTCCCTCCCAATGAACAACTATATCACATCAAATGAAAGATAATAACAAAAATATGTGGGGTTTCATTCAAGCGCTTAATATTCTTAAATAATGTTACGATTAAGAATTGAAAAGTGATTAGCTTTCTTTTTTAATTAAAGAAGGATTAATTGAAAAAATTGTCGAAGTAATATTTTATACAGACCTTTTAAGGTTTCAACGAAATAATATTAAACATTAAGCAGACGAAAAAAAGAAACTGTGAAGACAATGGAATTTTAATAAAATGGAGGAATTATGATGGAAGACATTCTCCGCCCGATTTATCAAGAACGAGCAAGTCAAGCAAATACACTTGGGGTACTAATGGTCAAGAAGCAGCAAAAGAATGTACCAGCAACAGATACGTTCGATGTAGTTTTGCTGATTTTAGTGAAGGAAGCTGATTCACCAGTTTATGTGAAACATTATACCTATAACAATCAAAAAGCAGCATTATATATGATTACCGATGAGCAGCTAAATGAATGGCTTTTACTTGGCACTAACAAAAAAATCTTTGATTGGCTATATAACGGAAAAGTAATATTTGAACGTAATGAGTATTTTCACAAGATAAATACTGAATTAAGAGACTTCCCATTCAATGGCCGTAAATTAAAAATGGGAATAGAATTTGCAAAATTAATCCGCCGTTATATGGACGGGAAAGCCTTCTTTGAAAATGGCCATTATTTGGACGCGTATAATCATGTAGTTCATTCCCTCCACCACCTTGCAAGACTTGCCTTAATTGAACAAGGATTCCATCCCGAGGTTACAGTTTGGCAGCAGATTAAACAAATTGAACCGGAAATCTTGAAATTATATGAAGAGCTTGTTAGCAGTCATGAACCGTTTGATAAACGATTAGAATTGCTTTTTCTTGCGAGTGAATTTCTCATTCACTCAAAAATTAAAAGCGGAATCAGTCATTTAGTAGATGTTCTTTCTGAAAAAGAGTTCTGGTCCATTAATGAAATGATGAATCAAAAAGAATTGCAGCTTTATGCCGTTGATTTAGGTATGCTTCTTGAATATCTAATAGATAGAAACATCATAGAAATTGTACCTATTGAGACAAAGGGAAAGGGTGTCTATCATCGATATTACAAACTTAATAAAAAATTATCGTAAAAAAGTTAAATAAGCTATTGACCTTTCTTAGCTTACTTGTTATATTTATATCCGTCGCTGCAATTTGTTGTGAATTACTAAGAGCTGCTGACGGATATGCTTTGAAAAAATATGTTGACATCAAAAACGTCACATGTTATATTAGAAAAGTCGCTTCTGAGCGACAAGATAGTTCTTTGAAAACTGAACGAACAAAACGTCAACGTTTTAGTCTTTTTATCAAAAAGACATTATGAGCTAATCAACTCACAATTTATTGGAGAGTT
>NZ_WBOS01000027.1 GCF_008923245.1 Cytobacillus depressus | reverse complement strand
AACTATGAAGTGTTCATGGTACGCGTTTTCGCGAGTCCTCAGTCAAAACGGTGACTATGAAGTGTTCATGGTACTCGTTTTCGCGAGTCCCCAGTCAAAACGGCGACTATGAAGTGTTCATGGTACGCGTTTTTGCGAGGCCCCAAGTAAAACACCCACTATAAAACGTTCATGGGTGAGGCAAGTTTATATTTTAAGGCGAAAAATAAATAACCTTGTCCTATTCCCGAAAATATGTGTATAATCAAAAGTGTTGAAAATTTCATACAAATCAAGAGAATGGGTGTCTTTTTAACTAAAAAGACTTAATAGGGAAGTTGGTATAATTCCAACGCGGTCCCGCCACTGTATATGGGAGCTTACTGCAATGGCCACTGTACAATAATGTATGGGAAGGCGCAACTAAGCAATGACCATGAGCCAGGAGACCTGCCTAATTCTAATTGCACCACAAACCTACGAGGATAGGAGGTGTTTGACAGGTACTGCCTTTTATTTTCTCGTATACCTATACAAACATCTCCATCTCAATTGTGGAGATGTTTTTTTGTCTAGCTGCAGCGCCTACCCCCTCGAGGTCACAAGCCAATCCTCCCTGAAAGGTAAAGTACACCTTTCCGGGAGGCTCGACTTGTGCTTGTCGGGGGTGATCAAGGCGCTTCCGCTTTTCTATTTTATTTAAAAAAATTGGAGGAATCTAGAATGAAAAAGCTTTATTCATTATTTTTCGCATTGCTTTTAGCAATCGGTGTTCTTGCTGGTTGTGGAGCTAGTACGGAGGAGCCGAAGAAAAATACGGCGAGCGAAGGAAATCAACAAGCCCAAGAGGAAAAGGCTGACTTTCCAGTTACGATAAAGGATGCATTAGATAATGAGGTAGTTATAGAATCGAAGCCTGAAAAAATTGTTTCACTAATACCAAGTAATACGGAAATTTCCTTTGCATTAGGTTTAGGCAATGAAATTGTTGGTATATCTGATTATGATAATTATCCAGCTGAAACCGCTGAAAAAGAGAAAATTGGCGCCATGGATTTTAATGTTGAGAAAATCATTTCTTTAAAGCCGAACTTAGTATTGGCACATGAATCTGGTGCTAATTATGGAGAAGCTGGTCTTCAGCAGCTTAGAGATGCAGGGATAGCTGTGTTTATTGTCAATGAGGCGAAAAACTTTGATGATGTCTTTAATTCCATTAACATGATAGGTACAGCGACAGGGAAGAAGGACGAAGCAGAGCAGCTTGTTGAGAGCATGAGAGCAAAGCTTGAGGAAATTAAGGAAAAAGCAAAAACAATCAAGGATGAAGACCGTAAAAAGGTATTCATTGAAGTTGCACCAGCTCCAGAAATGTATGCGGCAGGAACCAACACGTTTATGAATGAAATGCTCAGCATCCTTCATGCAGATAACATCATTACCGAAGAAGGCTGGCCGAAAGTGGATCCAGAAGCAATAATTGAGAAAAATCCGGATGTAATCATTACAACTCACGGATATTATACAGAAGACCCTGTTGGCAATGTATTAGGCCGTAATGGCTGGCAGGAAATAAATGCAGTTAAAAACAATCAAGTGGTAGACGTAGATTCTGATATGGTTAACCGTTCAGGCCCAAGGCTAGTTGAAGGAGTAGAGCTACTTGCAAAAGCAATTTACCCGGAAACATTTAAATAATAAAGGTTTCGCTTATATACTAGCAGCGGCATTTTTAATAATTGCTATGCTGCTTGGCATTTCCATTGGAACCGTTTCTGTTCCAGCGATGGCTATTATTAAAATTATTGGTGCAGAAATTTTCCGCTTATCACCAAATGAACAAATTGATTCGATGTACGCAAATATTGTCATGAATATTCGTCTTCCACGAGTGATTCTGGCAGGCTTAGTTGGGGCGTCTCTCGCAATTGCGGGAGCCGCCTTCCAAGGTTTATTAAGAAATCCTCTGGCAGATCCATATACTCTTGGCGTTTCTTCAGGTGCCTCGGTGGGAGCTGTCATTACTCTATTCTTCGGTCTTTCCATTCCGTACGTGGGCCTATTTACATTGCCATTATTAAGTATCCTATTTTCTTTTATTACGATTTTTTTAGTCCTGCTCTTTGCCCGTCAAGTGGAAAGATCAATGAAAGTAGAAACGATTATATTAACAGGGATTATTTTCAGTTCCTTTTTAGGAGCCTTCATTTCTCTTATGATTGCCCTAACGGGGGAAGAACTAAGGCAAATTATCGGCTGGCTCCTAGGTAGCGTTTCGATGCGGGGCTGGGCTTATATTAAAATTATCATGCCATTTTTTATTATTGGTTCCGCTATACTTATTTTTAATAGCAATGAATTAAATGCGATGTCCTTTGGAGAGGAACGAGCACAGCATATTGGCGTAAATGTACAGCGAAGAAAAATGATGGTTCTAGTGGCTGGCTCTATTTTAACAGGTGCTGCTGTCGCTGTTTCAGGAACGATTGGCTTTGTTGGGCTCGTCATTCCCCATTTAACAAGGCTCCTTTGGGGACCTGATCATAAGCATTTATTGCCTTTATCCATATTAACGGGGAGCGGCTTCCTTATTCTCGCTGATCTCGTAGCAAGAACGATCATCTCACCAACCGAGCTGCCAATTGGGGTCATTACTGCGCTTGTAGGCGCACCTGTATTTGCTATCATTTTGATGAAAAGAAGAACGGAAAGAAGAGGATAGAAGATGCTTAGTGTCCAACAGATAACGGGAGGATATACAGGAGATTCTGTCATTAAAAATGTATCCTTTGAAGTGGAAAAGGGGGAGCTATTCGGCATATTAGGCCCAAATGGAAGCGGGAAAACAACCTTGCTCAAAATGCTTAGCGGGATCCTGCCTTTTAAATCCGGAGAAGTTACGTTGAAAGGCATATCACTAAAGGACTACTCTGCTAAAGAATTGGCGAAAATTATTGCTGTTTTGTCCCAGCACTCCAACCAAAGCTTCTCCTATACGGTAAAAGAAACGGTTTCATTAGGCAGGTATGCTCATCAAAAGGGCTGGTTTCATTCGTGGACACAAGAGGATGAGCGGATTGTGATACAGGCCATGGAGCAGACAGGCGTTGTCCATTTTGAAAGTCATTATATTCATGAGCTATCCGGTGGGGAAAGACAAAGGGTGTTTTTAGCGCAGGCACTTGCACAGGAGCCGGAAATTTTGCTGCTCGATGAACCAACGAATCATCTTGATCTTTCTTTTCAAAAGGATTTGCTGGATTTATTAAAAAGCTGGACAAAAAATCGCGGTCTGACTGTTATCTCGATTTTTCATGACTTGAATCTTGCTGGGTTATATTGTGATCGGCTTCTGCTGTTAGAGAATGGTGAAATAAATATTAACGACACAGCAAATGAAGTGTTGCGGGAGGAGCGAATTCGAAGTGTCTACAAGACAAAAATTGAAAAGCATCCTCATCCGAAAGTGCCAGCCCCTCAAATCGCTTTACTGCCCGAGAAGGAAGTAGAAAAGGAATCTCACTATTTAGATGAAAGATTTCTCGAGCGTTTCGATGAACAGGTCGTCTTCAGATCGCCAGTTCCTCTTCGAACGATGTCCTCAGGAGTAGTTGGGGCAGGGACAGGCTGGCATCAAGTCTTTGTAAATCGGCATGTAGATAAAAATTATGATTGCAGTGACCATCGGCAAGAAATGGCAGATTATTTAAAATCTCACGGGTTTGAACCGGGCGAAACAGTCGGCATGATGACAGCAGTGAAGTTGGAGGATGTGAGCTATCAGTTTTATCGGGAAGATCACTTTGCTGTATTCATTGTCGTCACTGCTGGTGTCGGTAACGCAATCGATGCTTCCAGAGGCGGTCAGCATGCGTTTCAACTGCAGCCTGGAACGATTAATACGTGGATATTTGTTAGCGGCGACATGACAGAGGAGGCCTTTATTCAAAGCATTATGACTGCAACCGAAGCAAAGGTGAAGGCGATGCATGATCTACAAATAAAGGACCCTGTAACGGAGACGATTGCTACTGGCACATCGACAGACAGTATTTTAATTGCGGCAACTCAAAGGGGAGAAAGGCTAGAGTATGCCGGAACGATTACCCCGCTAGGAAAATTGATTGGAAAAGGCGTTTATGAATGTACGCTTGAAGCGATTCAAAAGAGCAGAAAAAGGGTGAAAAAATGATATTGTTTCATCTTTTTGCGCTGACTATTGCCATAGGCATTGATCTTGTTGTTGGGGACCCGCCAAACTGGCCCCATCCTGTTAAATGGATAGGATCATTCATAAATAAACTCGATAAAAGCTGGAATCATGGAAGCTCGAAAAGACAAAAAGGCCTGCTCATGCTGTTAACTGTTTTATTAACTGTCGGAGCCATAGCCTTTCTGCTCGTCAGTGTTTTGTATTGGATTCACCCGATAGCAGGCATTGTTGGGGAAGCCATATTAATTTCAACCGCGATTGCGCAAAAAAGCTTAAAACAGGCAGCACTGTCTGTTTATGACCCGTTGGAAAAAGGGGACCTTCAAGAGGCTAGGCACAAGCTTTCTTATATTGTCGGCAGGGACACTGACCGACTGAATGAGCCTGAAATTGTAAGGGCAACTGTTGAAACGGTCGCCGAAAATACGAGTGATGGGATTACAGCTCCGCTATTTTGGGCTCTCATTGGCGGTGCGCCGCTAGCCCTTATGTATCGCGCTATTAATACATGTGATTCAATGGTCGGCTATCGCAATGAGAAATATGCGGACTTCGGCTGGGCATCTGCCCGCCTAGATGATATCGTCAACTGGATTCCGAGCAGGCTCACTTCTGTATGTATGCTTGTCGGTAACCGCTCCTTTGATAGTAAAAAAAATGCTTGGAAAATTGTTTTCCGTGACGCTAACAGGCATCCAAGCCCGAATTCAGGCTGGGGAGAAGCCGCGGTCGCAGCCCTTTTAGGTGTTCAGCTTGGGGGCATTAACTATTACAAAGGGATCGTATCTAGTCGAGCAACTATGGGGAACCCGTTTTTAGAGCTAGAGAAAAAGCATATTCTTCAAGCAAATGATATTGTCACTCGCACGATTCCAATTTTTTTATTTTGGTTGTGGATAGGAGGAATGCTCATTGATTTGGCCGGCACATGGTTCTAATCCGCAATATTTATTCGATGCCTTACAAATCTCGTTACCTAAGAAAAGGATTGATTTTAGCGCCAATATCAATCCGAAGGGACCCCCTCCTATTTTAAAAGAAAAATGGGGAGAGCTTTTTTCAAGCGTCTCTGATTATCCTGATCCGCAAGGAAAGAAGCTGAGGAGAAAGCTTGCTAAAAAGGAAAAGATTGCAGAAGAGCAAATCTTACTCGGCAACGGTGGAGCAGAGCTTATTGCCCTTATAGGAAGAATGCTCGCCGGAAAAAGGGCTCTCATTGTTCAGCCCGCTTTTTCAGAATATGAAGAATCATGCCGGATAAATGGGTGTACAATTGAATATCATCAGCTAACATCAAACGAATGGGCATTACATATAGAAGACTTAGCTGAAAAATTACCTCATACAGACGCATTATTTCTATGTAATCCATGCAATCCAACGGGCATTTATTATTCTAAATCGCTGTTGATTAAACTGATGAAAGAGTGTCATAGACAAGAAACCCTATTAATCATCGATGAAGCCTTTTATGATTTTCTTTCAGAATATGAGTCTATTGTTCCTTTTATAAAAGAATATCCAAATCTGCTAATTATCCGGTCGATGACGAAAATGTTTGCGATCCCTGGCCTGCGCTTAGGATATGTGATGGCAGCCAAACCGGTTATTGACCAATTAGAAAGCTTTCAGCCGCATTGGAGCATGAATGCCATTGCTTTACAGGCAGGGGAGTGGTGCCTCGATAGTGAATCTTATGTTGAGGAAACAATAGAGCTCATCAATACCGAAAGAGAAAGATTATTTGATTTTTATAGACAGATGAAGTTTATTGTTTCTCCTTCCCGAATCAACTTTTATTTATTAAAAGATCCATTCATTCGTTCCCAGCTTCCACTTTTTCAATTTTTAATCACAAAAGGGCTAATTCCTAGGCATACGATGAATTTCCCGGGTCTAGAAGGGGAGTGGCTACGCTTGGCGGTTAAGGGACCAGAGGAGAATGATCAATTAATGGGGGCGATCGAGGAATGGCGGAATCGTCCATAATCTTTATTAGTGGCGGCGTTCGGAGCGGAAAAAGCAGCTTTGCGGAAAAGCTGGCTGCAGAAGAGGCACAAAAAACAGGTGGAAACCTTCATTACATTGCAGCTGGACAGGCGAGTGATGAGGAGATGAGGCATCGAATCCTAAGGCATCAAAAGGATCGTCTAAATAGCGGGCTGAACTGGAGAACGTGGGAAAAGCCAACTCAGCTAAAAGAGCTTTCAGGGGTTTTTAACCATGCAGATATTATTTTGCTTGATTGCTTAACGACGCTATTAAATAATGAGTTTTTCAGCATGGATGATCAGTGGATAAAACGTCAATTTCAGCAATATGTCATGGAGACCATTATAGAAGGAATAGGAGATATTTCACAAAAATGCCATCGCTTGATCGTTGTTAGCAATGAAGTACTTTTTGAACCGCAAGGAAATAATGAATTAGTCATAATATATGGGAAAATGCTTGGATTGCTTCATCAGCATATTGTTACAAAAGCAAAGCAGGCTTATCTCGTTGAAGCTGGCATTCCCATCCTGATGAAAGGAAAAGAATGAGCATGAAAGGGATTATGATACAAGGAACGGCATCTGATGTAGGAAAAAGCCTGATTACCACCGCTCTTTGCCGGGCATTCGCCAATGAAGGCTTTAAAGTAGCTCCATTCAAATCGCAGAACATGTGTAATTTTTCATATATAACGCATAATGGCAAGGAGATTGGCAGATCTCAGGGGATTCAAGCTGAAGCTGCCAAAACGTCTGCGAATGAATGGATGAACCCCATCCTGCTAAAGCCAAGGCCCAATCAGCTTTCAGAGGTTGTGCTGCTCGGGAAATCGTTAGAAACAATCCCGGGAAAGAACTATCGGGAGTTATTTTACGAAAAAGGGATTCAAACGATTGAAACCGCTCTTGAGAATTTAGCGGAAGACTATGATCTGCTAATCATGGAAGGGGCAGGGAGTCCGGTAGAAATTAATTTAAAAGATAAAGAACTTGTCAATATGAAGGTAGCGGAAATGGCGGATGTTCCAGTCCTGTTAGTGGCAGATATTGAAAGAGGCGGTGTCTTTGCCAGCATTGTTGGCACATTAGAGCTGCTTACCGCTGCTGAAAGGGCAAGAGTAAAAGGGTTAATCATTAATAAATTTCGCGGGGATCATCACCTATTTAAGGATGGTGTCAAATGGCTGGAGGAGAAGACAGGCATTCCCGTTCTAGGCGTGCTGCCGTATGTAGAGAACCATATGATCGCAGAGGAAGATTCTTTATCGGCTACTGAAGCCGTTGGACCAACCTACCCTAATGAAACAAACGATGAAATTTATGATGAGCTTGCCGCGCGTCTACTAAAGCATCTTGATTGGGAGAGGCTGAAGGACATTATTTTTAACTGGAGTAAAGCTGATGAAGTGGGTTAAAGGCTTACTCATCAACCTGCAGTTTTTCACATCCATTCCGATCCGTTTAGAACTGCCGATGGATAAAAACCATCTTGAAAAAGCAATTAAAACCTTCCCATTGCTCGGTCTCATCCAAGGTTCTATTTATGCGTTGATACTGTATGGCTTTCTTCATTGGACACCATTTTCGGCTTTAACGGCCGCCTTTGCCGTCTGGCTTGCTGGGATCATCTTGACTGGCGGCATTCATCTGGATGGGTGGATGGATGCGAGTGACGCATATTTTTCTTACCGTGATCAGAAGAAAAGGCTTGAGATTATGAGTGATCCGCGGACAGGCGCCTTTGGTGTTTTGTCTGTCATTGTTTTATTAAGTGCCCGTTTTCTTTTTATATATGAGATAGTCCAGATGGCGCAAGCTGCATCTTATCTGTTTATCGCATTGGTGCCTTTTTTCAGTAAAATGGTGATGGGTGAATTGATTTTAAAGGTTCCAGCTGCAAAAAAGGAAGGCTTGGGCACGCTGTTTAAAGAGGCATCTAATGAAAAGACACATTTTATTTATCCGTTTTACATTCTAATTTTACTGGGCGTCGGCGGAACTTTTATAAACGAATTGGCTTTAGGGGTTTTATTCTTTATTTTCGTATCGGGATTGACTTTTCTGTTTTTGCAGAAGAAAGTCATCCGCTGGTTCGGCGGAATGACAGGGGATGTTCTCGGTGCAAGTGTAGAGGGGACGGAGGTGCTGTTATGGATGACGTTGTGGCTATTTCATTATTTCGCCATGGGCTGACGGAGGCTAATAAGCGCCATGCTTATCTTGGTTGGTCAGATTCTCCATTATGCCAAAAAGCAGGAAGGGTTGAAAGGCAATATGATTTCCTTTTTTCAAGCGATTTAGGACGATGTTTGGAAACGGCTAAAATGCTATTCCCTGATAATCAACCTCATCCTCATTCCGAGTTTCGTGAGATGAACTTCGGCGCGTGGGAAGGAAAAACATATGAAGATTTAAAGCTTGATCCGGAATATCAGACTTGGCTTGCTGATCCCTTTTCTACGAAGCCTCCAGACGGGGAATCGTTTAAAGAGTTTTCCGAAAGAGTGGATAGTGGGTGGAAAATGGTGACGGATGCCATCTTATCCGCCTCACTGAAAAAGGTAGCCATTGTCACTCATGGCGGTGTAATCCGGACTTTTTTATCAAAATGGGCACCAGAAGAAATGGATTTTTGGGATTGGCAAGCGCACCACGGAAAGGGCTATGAACTCATCTGGACTCAGGACGGATTAAGGAGGGGTGAGCGATGCACTTCGTTACGGGAGGTGCCTTTAACGGCAAATCAAACTGGGTAACTGAATATTATCAATTAAAGGCGGTTCCTCACCTATGGATTTCCGGTTATAAAGATGAAGGGATTCCCGAGGATTTTCCCCATCATCAAATCGTCATCCTTGAGGGAATCGAAGTCTGGTTAAAACAATTAGCAGCCCAATACGAAATCGGTCAGGCGCGAGCAAAATGGCAGCAATATCTTACCGAATGGCGTAAATGGGAAAATGAGGATCCACGCCGGAAATTAATTTTAATCGGAACAGATATGAATAAAGGAATTGTTCCGATGTTTGCAGAAGTACGTAAATGGCGAGATTTAACTGGCTGGGCCTATCAGGATACCGCAAAAACAGCGGAACAGGCAGAGTTAATTTGGTATGGAGTTAGTCAGCGGATTAAATGAGTATTTCGGGAAAAGCGATTATAAAAAAATATAAAGGGGTAGTGACAATGAAAATTTACACGCGTACAGGTGATAAGGGAAAAACAAGTATTATCGGCGGCCGAGTTGAAAAGGACGATATTCGTGTCGAGGCATATGGAACAATTGATGAAGTGAACTGCTTTGTTGGGCAGGTGATGTCACAGCTGGACAAAGAAAAGTTTAAAGATATTTTAGATGACTTGGAAAAAATCCAGCATGAGCTATTTGACTGTGGCGGCGATTTAGCGAATGTCAAAAAAGACAAAGAGCTAAAGCTGCAAAAAGAATCAGTTGAATACTTAGAGAAACAAATCGACGCTTTTATCGAAGAAGCACCTAAGCTTGAAAGATTTATTTTACCTGGAGGCACACCTGCTGCCGCATCTATTCATATCGCACGCACAGTAACGAGAAGAGCGGAGAGACTAGTTGTTTCATTAAAAAAGGCGGACCCAGAGATTTCTGAAGCAGCCCAGCAGTATTTAAATAGATTGTCAGATTATTTCTTTGCGCTAGCAAGAGTGATTAATTTTCGTTCGAATGAAAAGGATGTGGAATACATTCGCAGTGCAAAGGTTTTTCGTGAAGGGAAACGCAAGGAGGATAAGTAAGTGAAAAGTAGAAAAATAGCTTTTATAGCTTTATTAGTTGCCCTAACGGCCGTTGGTGCTGCCATCAAAATTCCTGCGGTAATCGGCAGTGTGGCATTGGATGCTTTTCCTGCCCTGCTTGCCGCAGCCATTTTAGGCGGACCTTCTGGTGCTATCGTTGGTGCGATGGGTCATCTGCTTTCGGCTTTCATAGGCGGAATGCCAATGGGTCCGTTTCATGGAATTGTTGCGGGTGAAATGGCTATTTTAGCTTTTGTCTTTGCTGTTCTTTACCGCAAAGGGTTGAAATGGCAAGCAGGTGTGTTATTTGTTCTAGGGAATGCATTTGCAGCTCCCTTGCCGTTTATGTTTTTAATGAGTAAGGCCTTCTATTTTTCCATTGTTCCATCGCTTTTTATCGGAGCAGCTATAAATACTGTGTTCGCTTTAATTTTAATCCCGAGACTAGCTCGTTTAATTGAGCCCATGCTTTCAAAAGTGAGAACACATCAATGAGAGATGTACTAATCTTTCCTTTTAATGGAGAGGAAGCGGTAGTAGTTGCGAGTGATAATAGCGGAGGAATCGGATTAAAGGAAATGGATGCAGTCCATGTCCCTTATGAAACGGTTGCTTACTTTAGCTTCCGGGTAGCAGTAATGGAATGTATGGCTGCAGGAGGAGCTCCTTTCGCTGTTACGATCCAGAATTTTTGTGGAGAAAACGCTTGGACAGCATTAATCGACGGAATTAATCGCGGGATAGAGGAGCTTTCCCTTGAGAGGATTCAGATTAACGGGAGCACGGAAAGCAATTTTTCCCTTCTCCAATCAGCTATTGGATTAACGGTTCTTGGGAAAAAGCAGAATGGCGCTGAAGAACATCGTGTGGATTTTACAGAGGATTTGGCTATCGGTGTTATCGGTAAACCTTTATTAGGGAATGAGGTCATTGAGCATGCATCAGAAGTTGCTTCGCTATCTCTGTTTAAACAGCTCAATTTCATGGATGATGTTACCCTTTTGCCTGTTGGTTCCAAAGGGATACTCTATGAATTGAATCAATTATTTTGGAATCGGACTTTTGAGGATTCTGAAATAGATACAAGTCTAGATATTCATAAATCATCGGGACCGTCCACTTGTTTCCTTGCTGTTTTTAATCAGGAGAAAGAAGCAGAAATCAAAGCGGTTGCTCGTCTGCATTTTCATAAGGTTGAGGTGATCAAATGTTAAATGTATATGTGATTAGACATGGGGAAACCGAATGGAATACGCAAAAAAGGATGCAGGGCCGATTGGATTCTTCCTTGACCGAAAAGGGAATAAAGGACGCGCGATCATTAGGTGAGAGACTGAAAGATACAGATTTCGTGCGAATCATTTCTTCTCCCAGCACTAGAGCGATGGAAACGGCTAAGCTTGTTAGTAGGAAAAATCCTAAATTAATTGAAACCGACGAAAGATTAATGGAGATTCATTTAGGTGATTGGCAAGGGAAAGTGGAGGGAGACATCCAAATTGAGTACCCTGAAGAGTTTCATGCTTTTTGGAATCAGCCTGAGCTTTATAAAAGTCTAGACGGAGAAAACTTTTTCGATGTTAAAAAGCGGATTGCCGATTTTTTTATGGAGCTAGTGAAGAGCCCGCCAACTGGAAATGTTCTCGTTGTTACACATGGAGTGGTGATCAAAGCACTTTATCTCCTTTGCAGAAATAAGCCAATTGAAGAGATATGGAGCCCACCTTTTATCCATGGCACAAGCCTAACAATCATAAAAATGGATAATGGAAAGATGGAACTATTATTGGAAGGGTGTACTGACCATTGCCGCTAGACTTGCCTGAAGGTGAGTCTAGTTTTTTGTTGTAGTCATTGATAAAAGAGTGTTGACCATGCCAACACTCGACTGCCTGTTATACAAATAGCATCGATGAAGATTACGTGTAATAGCTATTAGTTACCTCTTAACTGCTAAACCGCTAAAAGAAATGGGTCCAACAACGTTTGCTGTAGTGTTTCCGGTAATATTTTCAGCAGTAACTTCATAGACGTGGGACCCAGCTCGTAGGTTGGTATCAATGGCTTGAAAAGTAATGGCGTAGTTTTGTTCTGAGCCTGCTGATTCTATTCCTGTTTGAGTATTAAAAATTTCTTCCCCATCACGAAAAATTCTAAATAAAATTTGAGCTATACCTGTAATTCCTTCTACGCCTACAGTTGCAATTAGCTCTACATGATTATTTCTTGTAGCAATAGACGGGATATTAATTCGAATCGTGGCTAAAGGGACACTTTGTGGAGCTTGTGGAATGATAAAACCCTTTGCTGGATTAAAACTGTTTAAAGGTTGTGTTGCTTGGAAATCAAGGACGCGAACCAAATTATCATCTCCTTAAACAAGATATAATAAGGTATGTTTATTTATCATGAATTGTGACAAGCTTTTACGGGAGTAATAATCGTGGCCTGTCAAAGAAATGTCGTATCATAAACAATTGAAATTTAAAAAGATGACCCCTGTTTAAACGTTTAAACAGAGATCATCTTCAAGTGATAGTCAGGGAGTATATGGTTCTCATTTTACTCGTTAATTTTTGCAATAATCCCTTCTTCATCGTCTAGCACTAATTGAATTCCTGCATACGGGTCTCTATTCAAAAATTCATCAAGCCATAAACGGAGAGCCTCAATGATATTTGCAGTAATTAAAACTTGCTTTCGTCCGTCAACAAAAGCTTCCGCAGAGAATCCATAATCGTCATCATACATTAATTCAACTTCAACCTCTTCAGGCCGCACTTGTTTTTTACGAGAAATATAAACGCAAATCGCATTTATAATATCTTGCTCAAAAATAGTTAGCCTCTCCATGGATTCGGATCCTGATCTTTCTTATTGTTTTTGAAAAAGGCAAAGATTTTGCGAATGATTGAGATTAAAACGACAATCGCCAGAACATTGATGATAAGCCCTAGGATCGATCCTAATGCTCCCATATTAGCAAACAGACTTCCAAACAGTAATCCAGCAAGCCCACCTAACATTAAACCTTTCATTAGGCCTCCAGACATGAATCCACCCTTAGGATTCGTTGTATTTGCTGGCTTCTTTGCGGCAGAAGGCTCTGTTTTTTTATTTTGAAAATTAGAATTGTTAGTTGATTTATTGTTATTGATGTTAAAACTTTTCTTTCCTGATTTGTACCCTTTTGCTTCTACAGTTGTTGCATGATCTTTGAAAACAATGTTCCCAACAGGCGAAAATATAAGCGCCGTTGTAAGTAATGCAGCTAATATCTTTTTCATTTCATATTTCCTCCATTTTTTTGAGCATACTGCTATTTTTGTTAGTCTAAGCTAACTCTACTATACTATATCAAATTTCACACCATCTTCCACTTACAAATATCTTTTTCGATAGTTACCTCTATTTCAACTTAATCAAATGTGGGATGTAAATGATTTGTAAATTGAAATTTACAAAGGCTTAGTGTTTGAAGGGTTTTTGCTTAATATTTGTTTTGTATATTCATAGTGTAATACAAAACAAAAACAAACATATTTAGGAGGAAAATGACCATGTCTTGGATTCGTAATTGGAAAAAAGGAATTATCGGTGTCATGACTATTTCTATGTTAGCAGCTTGTTCCTCAAACAATAGTAATAATGGTTTAAGCGCAGGAGAAGAAACGGATTATAACCAATTGACATTGGCTCAAATAGAAGAAAAAGCAAAAGTAGAAGGTAAAGTAAATTCAGTTGGGATGCCGGACACTTGGGCAAACTGGGTGGAAACATGGGATGAGTTAGGAACAAAGTATAATTTACAACATTCGGATACAGATATGTCCAGTGCAGAAGAGCTAGCAAAATTTGCAGCAGAAAAGAAAGATGCAACAGCTGACATTGGTGATGTTGGAATCGCCTTTGGGCCGATAGCAAAAGAGCAAGGTTTATCGCTTGCATATAAAACATCTTACTGGGATGACATTCCAGCTTGGGCAAAAGATGATAATGGAGACTGGATTGTTGGATATACAGGCACGATGTCTTTTATTACCGATAAAAATAATGTGAAAAATGCACCAACATCTTGGGCAGATTTAAAAAATGGAAATTACAAAGTTAGCATAGGGGATGCCCTAACAGCAAACCAAGCCCAATTTGCTATTCTAGCAGCTGCCTATGCATTCGGCGGGAACGAAAAGAATATTCAACCAGGTATTGATTTCTTTGCAGAATTAGCGAAACAAGGCCGATTATCTGCTGGGGATCCAAGTGTTGCTAACTTAGAAAAAGGCGAAATTGATGTTGCTTTAGTTTGGGATTTTAACGCACTAGGCTATCGTAAACAAATTGATGAAGCGCGTTTTGACGTAACGATTCCAGAAGAGGCTTCTGTTACATCTGGTTATGCCACTATTATTAACAAGTACGCAAAAAATCCGCATGCGGCGATGTTAGCTCGTGAATACATTCTTTCTGATGAGGGGCAAGAAAATTTAGCAAAAGGATATGCTCGCCCAATTCGTGAAAACGTTAAGTTATCAAAAGAAGTTCAATCTCTTTTATTGCCAAATGAAATGTATAAAAATGCTCAACCAGTGAGCGATCAAAAAGCTTGGGAAGACACAACGAAAAAGATTCCACAAATGTGGCAAGAGCAGGTGTTAATCCATGTCAAATAATCGCTTAATCATGATCGTTATTGATGCGTTACGTTTTGATACAGCATGTTCACATATGGGATTTATGCAGCATTTGGTTGAACAGGGAAAGGTCGCGCGTTATGAAGTGAAATCGGAAGTCCCTTCGCTATCCCGACCGTTATACGAAACCATTTTAACTGGAACGCCACCTTTCGTTCATGGAGTTGTCGGCAATGGAGTCATTCGATTATCGACGCAAGAAAGTCTGTTTCATTTAGCAAGACGCAGCGGGAAGAAAACCGCTGCAGCTGCTTATTACTGGGTAAGCGAACTTTATAGTCATGCGCCTTTTCGACATGGAATCGATCGAATTCAATTAGACAAAGATGCACCTATTGAAAATGGACTGTTTTATTTTGAAGATCATTACCCAGATAGTCATTTATTTGCCGAAGCACAGTGGCTTGTTTCTGAAAAAAATCCGGATTTTCTCTATATTCATCCGATGAATGTAGATGATGATGGACATAAATATACAGCGGATTCGGTTCAATATCGCAATCGTGTTTTGGCTACAGATGACCTATTGGCACAGACGTTGCCAATTTGGATGGACCTTGGTTATGACATCATCGTAACAGCTGACCATGGGATGACGGCTGATGGAAATCATGGCGGGAATACAATGGATGATCGTCATGTTCCGTTATTTATTGCCTCTAATAAAGTGAAACCGATTATACAAGAGCAGGTCGTTTCACAGCTGCAATTGGCACCACTTGCCTGTCATTTACTCGGAATCGATCCATCTGAAGCAATGGTTCCTCTGCTCATGCCGGGGCTAGTCGATCAATAATGTGAAAAAACTTCTATCAATGGGGGTTTTCCAACATACAGGAGATGGCTTCAGCGGCCATCCCCTCATTGATGGTTAGTTGAACTAATCTGCGATAAAAAGGGAGACATCATGATTATGAATGGAAAAAAAAGCGTACTTCTCATATTAGTCCCGTTCGCTTTATTGATGACGTTCTTTTTTCTCGTCCCGCTCATTTACATGTTGGTGAGCAGTTTTTCTAATAGTCAAGGCTTTACGTTAGAACATTATCAAGAAGCGTTATCAAGCTCTTATATTTTACAAGGGTTTAAAAATAGTTTCGCTTTGTCTATCGTTTCAGCATTCATTGCCCTCGCCGTTTCTTTACTTGGGGTGTTTGCGATGACATATTTTCCCGAACAGATCCGCGAAAGGTTATTGATTTTGTCCAATTTAACTTCTAACTTTGCAGGTGTTCCGCTTGCTTTTGCATTTATTGTATTACTTGGAAATAGCGGACTTTTTACATTAGCACTTCATTCGTTTGGTTGGGACCTATCCTTTTCGCTTTATAGCTGGTCAGGGCTATTACTCATTTATATTTACTTTCAACTTCCTCTGGCAATTATGCTTTTATATCCGATATATCACGGAATACAGCAACAGTGGAAAGATGCCGCTGCGTTATTAGGCGCCTCACCGGTTGTATTTTGGCGAAAAATCGGTCTGCCTATCATATTTCCTGGAATTGCAGGAACGTTTACCATTTTGTTCGCCAATGCGATGGGTGCCTACGCATCTGCTTATGCTTTAACGGGGAGTAATTTTAACCTAGCGGCTATTCGGATCGGGGCATTGATTACAGGAGATATCTTTGCTCAACCGGAATTAGCGAGCGCGATTGCCGTTCTACTTGGTTTGATCATGATTATTGTTATGTTGCTTAGTGAGTGGCTCGTCAAAAAAACGAGAAGGGATTTGTTGAAGCGATGAAAAAGTTTACAGTCATTATGCTCACCCTGATCGGAATATATTTAGCTTTGCCGATTCTCGCAACAGCTTTGTATGCATTTTCAACAGAATGGAATAAAACCATTTTACCGGAAGGATTAACGTTCGAATGGATTGGTGCGCTCTTTCAAGATGCTCGCTTTATCGAAGCGTTCGGCCGATCTGTTCTTCTTTCTGGAGGAGCGGTTGTCATTTCAATTTTGTTTATTGTGCCGGCGATTTTCGTGATCGTCTTATACTTTCCAAAGTTAGAAAAGTGGTTTCAGGCAAGTATTGTGATGGTGTACGCCTTCCCAGGTGTTATTCTAGCAGTTGGATTAATTCGATTTTATTCAGGAACAAGTATGCCAATGACACTAGCTGTGATTGGAGTATATGTCATTAGTGTCCTCCCGTATATGTACCAAGGAACACGAAATAGCTTGAGGAATGTACAAGGACGTCAATTAATGGATGCGGCAGAATTATTAGGTGCTTCAAAAATGGACGCTTTCCGTAAGGTGTTACTTCCATCAGTATATCCGGGGTTATTCGTATCAGCACTGTTATCGTTTTCCGTCTTATTTGGTGAATTTGTTTTGATTAACCTTGTGGTTGGTTCTCGTTTTGAAACCGTGCAAATTTATTTAATGGCGAAATTAAGTACAAGTGGTCATATTGCGAGTGCAATTGTGTTCTTATACATCGTGTTGATGGGGATTTTGACGATGGTGATGGCAGTATTAACGAATAAAGCGAAAGGGATGACGCGCGCATGAGTCATGTATTGTTAAAAGACGTTCATAAGCAATATCAAGATACAAATGTTCTTACTGGAATTGATATGAAAATTCAAGATGGTGAATTTGTGACGTTACTTGGACCAAGTGGCTGTGGAAAAAGTACGATCTTGCGCATATTATCCGGTCTAACAGATGCGACTGGCGGTACGGTGATGATCGATGGAAAAGACATGAAGAACATTCCTCCTAAAAAGCGCAAAGTGGGTATGGTATTTCAATCATACGCACTTTTTCCGAATATGACAGTGTTTGAAAATGTTGCATTTGGTTTAAAAATGAACAAAAAACCAGCCAATGAAGTGGAAGAACGTGTAGAAAGAATGTTAGAGCTCGTTGGTCTACAAGAAAAGAAGAAGGCGTATCCGCATGAGCTATCCGGCGGTCAGCAGCAACGGGTCGCACTTGCTCGTTCACTTGTTGTTCGTCCGAAAGTATTGTTGCTTGATGAACCGTTAAGTGCGCTTGATGCGCAAATTCGGAAGCATTTGCAAGTCGAACTGCGCACGATTCAACGTGAACTGAATATGACAATGATTCTTGTTACACATGACCAAGAAGAAGCAATGTCTGTTTCTGATCGCATTTTCGTCATGAATAAGGGGAAAATTGCGCAAGAAGGAACACCATCTGAAATTTATACAAGACCAAAAACGGAATTTGTCGCCAATTTTATTGGCAGATACAATGTTTTTTCAAAGGATCAATTAGGAAATCTATTTGGAAAAAATTTATCGATGTCTGCAGATAAATACGCGATTCGCCCTGAATCGATTCATATACAATCACAACCCTCCTCTTACCCATTACGAGCAATTGCTGGTGATTCTGTTATGAATGGAAATGTGATCAGGACAACATTTTATGCCGACGACAAGCAATTTACGACGGAACAATTACATCATCGTGCTCCTACTTTTGTGCAAGGGATGGAGTATCAATTATTTGTGGAACCAGAGGATGTTATTGCTTTATCATGAATGAAATAAAAGAAGAACGACAGCGTTTAATTATTCAATGGGTGAAAGAGGAGAAGCGAGTATCCGTGGCAAAAATGGCGTCAGAGTTTTCTGTGACGCCAGAAACGATTCGCCGAGACTTGAACGAGCTAGAGAAGCTTGA
The DNA here is from genome assembly GCF_008923245.1 of Cytobacillus depressus. GTDB lineage: Bacteria > Bacillota > Bacilli > Bacillales > Cytobacillaceae > Cytobacillus > Cytobacillus depressus. The sequence continues at coordinate 22,649 of NZ_WBOS01000027.1, read as the reverse complement.
ACAGTTAACTCGAGTACACGGGGGAGCTGTTCTGTATACAAGACTAGAAGAAGAACAAGCCTTTTTACGAAAGCTTGATATCAATCGGATCGAAAAAGTACAAATTGCTTTAGAAGCGATATCACGTATTGAAGATGGAGATACGATTGCGATCGATGTTGGAACGACTACGGTTCATATGGCTGATTTCATTCAAAATTTGCATAATTTAACCATTGTAACGAATTCGATTGCTGCAGCCGATCGGTTTAACCAAGCGATTGAAGAAAAGCGAGTGACAGGAAAGGTAATCATGCTCGGTGGGGTATCGAATCCCGCGCAATCCTCTGTCTCAGGTGCCATGACACTTGAGTGGCTAAGTCATATGCATTTGGATAAAGCGTTCATTTCCTGTGGTGGAATGGTGGCAGATACAATCTATGATTATGATTTAGATGAATCGCTCGTTTCAGCGAAAATGATGGCGTGCAGTAAAAAGTGTATTTTGCTCGCTGATTCATCGAAAATAGGTGTTCCTTCATTTTTCTCTTTCGCTCAGGCGAACCAATTCGATGAAGTCATAAGTAATCAGCTTTGTCCGAAAGAATGGAAAGAATGGTACACGAAATGGACAATCGCAAAGGGGAGTCAAGTGGAATGTTAATCGATTATCACGTACATCTTGAAGAAGGACCATATTCGTTTAGCTGGCTTGAAAGAACGGCGAAAGCTCTTGGATATTTTCAACCAAATGTATCACTTGAACATGGGTCGAAAGCAAAGATTGAATACGAAATGAATCAGCTATCCAAACGATTGAAAGCTGGCTGTTATAGTCAGGAATGGTTGGACTTATATTTGAAAAAAGCAAAAGAAGTTGGTTTGAAGGAAGTTGGAATTGTCGATCATTTGTATCGTTTTCAAGAAACGAAGAACTATTTTGAAACCGCGTTGAATTTAGACCCATCTGATTCAATTGGCGCATTGCAGTCATATTGGCTGAAAAATGTCATGACGGAAAAAATGGACGAATTCGTTGAAGTCATTTTAGCAGCAAAAAAGCGCTGGGAAAATGAAGGCGTCTCATTAAAGTTAGGCATTGAAGCGGATTATTTTGTCGGGCAAGAGCAGGAGCTTGCAGCCCTTTTAGAAGGAAAACCATGGGATTATGTGATCGGTTCTGTTCATTTTGTGGACGGATGGGGATTTGATAATCCACAAACCGTATCTCACTTCGAAAAACAAGATTTAACCGAGTTATATACACGTTTTTATGAAACCGTTGAAAAAATGATTCGGTCAAAGATGTTTGATTTTGTTGCCCATTTAGATAATTTAAAAGTATTTAACTTCAAAGTAAACAATGAATCTTTTAATCAAAAATGGTATGAACGTATAGCAGATGCACTATTAGAAACAAATACGGCTACAGAAGTGAACGCGGGTCTATATTATCGCTATCCAGTTAAGGAAATGTGTCCATCTGTTGATTTCCTAAAGACAATTGTCAAGAAGGGTGTCCCCATTACCCTTTCTTCTGATTCACACTTTCCAGACGATCTTGGCAAATATGTAGCAGAAAACAAGACATTGTTACAGCAATTAGGCGCTTCAAATCTAGCAACCTTTCAGCAAAGAGAACGAATTATGGTACAGATCCAGTAATATGGGTCTGTTTTTTGATTAGAAGGAATTACTCTCTTTTCAAAATTAAATTATCGAAATTCCATTATTCGGAAAACACCTTTTTAACAAAATTGAAATAATAAAATAGTTTTTCGACATTCTTTTTTGAGATAAAATAATCTGTAGTTATTATGTGAAAACAAAATTTAGTTTCCACCCATGATGTTTTTACATACATATAAAGTAATGGGCGAATGTTTGAAAAATATTCCTCGATAAATCACACCTTAATCACTCCCTTTCTTAATTCACTAAGTGGTAAAATAGGAAAGTGATTGAGAATGGAGGTTCACATTATTTATGAAAACGAAAGTTGGACTATTATACGGCGGGAAATCCGCTGAACATGAAGTTTCTATGCAAACAGCTATGGCTGTCTTAAAGGCGTTAGACCAAGAGAAGTTTGAAGTTTATCCTATATATATATCAAAAGATGGCGCTTGGAATAAAGGACCCCAGCTAACAGGACCTGTTGAAAATGTGAAGGAGCTGGCGTTTTCCAACTTGGATGCACTTCCTCCTACGGCTTTAGCTCCTGCATTGTTTAAGGCTACAGAAGATGAAAAAGGCTCATTCGATGTTATCTTCCCGCTGCTGCACGGACCGAATGGAGAAGATGGCACGGTTCAGGGCTTGCTTGAACTACTTAATCTTCCTTATGTTGGGAACGGCGTGCTTTCATCATCAGCTGGAATGGATAAAGTGATAATGAAAAATATCTTTGCTCAGGCAGGCCTTCCTCAAGTGAAATATGTTTGGTTTATCCGCAGTGAATGGGAGAAGGATAATGAGGAAGCATATAAAAAGGTTGAAAGTGAACTTGGCTATCCATGCTTTGTCAAACCGGCAAACCTTGGTTCAAGTGTAGGGATTAGCAAATGTACGAATCGATCAGAGTTGGAAAAGGCATTTTCTGAAGCATTCAAATTTGACCGTAAAATCATTATCGAAGAGGGCGTGACGGCTAGAGAAATTGAGGCTGGTGTCCTTGGCAATGATCACCCTGAATGTTCTGTTGCCGGCGAAATTGTTCCGAAAAAGGAATTTTATGATTATAAAGCCAAATATGAAGATGGCAACACTGCATTAATTATTCCGGCTGAAATTACAGAATCAGAGTATGAGCAGCTAAAGGAAATGGCCATTCGTGCATTCAAATCACTTGACTGTTCGGGACTAGTGAGAGCGGACTTCTTCTTAACACGAGAAGGAAAATGGTATATTAATGAGGTTAATACGATGCCTGGATTTACGCCATTTAGCATGTTCCCGCTGCTTTGGAAGCACACTGGGGTTGAGTATCCACAGTTAATTGAACGCCTTGTTAATTTGGCTATTGAAAGACACAACGAAAAGCAGCATATTAAATATACGATGGAATAAAAAAAGCGGAAGCGCCTTGACTAATTAAGGACCGCAGACTTAAGTCGCCACGACCTGCGGCAACGTCTGCATGACCCACATTCTGTGGGCCGCAAGCACAAGACAAGATGGCGAGTAAGTTGCTCTTTAACCTACTTGACGGATTGGCTTGTGACCTTGAGCCCTTAGGCGCTCCTTCAAAAGCTAACGCTTTTACTAGTGCGGTGATAATACTGCCGTAGCGTTCCTTGTGGAGCTGGAATAAGCAGTTGGAACACGGCTTTTTGCCGTGTTTCTTCTATGACTACATGTTAAGATAAAGAATGCAGATCGTTCGTTAGCCAAGGAGGTTCGAAATGATAACAAAAACAGTTAAACAGATTTCGGAAATGATCAAAATTGAAAATGATCTTTCTGAATTTCAGAATATAGAAGTGCGCGGTTTAAGCATAGATTCTAGAAAGATTGAACAAGGCAATTTATTTGTCCCTTTTAAAGGTGAAAACTCTGACGGCCATCGCTTTGTAGAGGAAGCGATCCAAAAGGGCGCTGCGGCAGCTTTTTGGCAAAAGGATGTGCCGAATCCGCCATTGCATTTACCGATATTAATCGTTGAAGATACGCTGTTAGCCTTGCAAGAGCTTGCAAGAGCTTATCGAAATATGCTTAATGTTCGCATTGTCGGCATTACCGGCAGCAATGGGAAAACGACAACAAAGGACATGACGGCCAATCTCCTTGCGATTGAATACAAAGTTCAAAAAACAGAAGGAAATTTTAATAATGAAATTGGCTTGCCATTAACCATCCTGGCTTTAGAAGAAGATACAGAAATAGCTGTTTTGGAAATGGGGATGAGCAGTAGGGGAGAGATTGATTTTCTAACCCGACTCGCACGACCTGAGGCAGCGATCATCACTAATATTGGGGAGTCCCACCTTCTTGACTTAGGTTCGCGAGAGGGAATAACTGAAGCAAAGCTAGAAATTATCAATGGTCTTCAGGAGAATGGCTTAGTTACTTATTACGGGGATGAACCGCTTTTAAGTGAAAAGTTATTAGATTATAAAGGCAATATAATGATTAAAACATTTGGTAGAAGGGGGATAAATAATATCTACCCTGTGGATATTGAACAAAATGATAATGGGAGCGTCTTCAGCACGAATGTGTCAAATAGCGAATTTAAGCTTCCTGTTTTAGGAACACATAATGTTTTAAACGCTTTAGCCGCGATGACAGTCGCTAACCAATTTGGTGTGCCATATGAAAAAATGAACGAAGGCTTCGCCAAGCTGAAATTAACAAATATGCGAACAGAACTACTGCAAGGCAGAAAAGGCGAAAAAATCATCAATGATGCCTATAATGCAAGCCCAACCTCGATGCATGCAGCAATCGAGCTTCTTTCCCATCTTCCAGGCTACAAAAATAAAATTCTCGTTCTTGGCGACATGCTTGAACTAGGTCCAGAAGAAAAGAATTTTCATCTGAAGATGGGCGAATCCATTGATCCTAATAAAATTAACTATGTCTTAACATTTGGCAAGTTAGGAGAATGGATTGCTGAAGGTGCAAGAAAGAAATTGCCAGCTGATCACGTATTTTCATTTACTGAAAAGCAGCTGCTGATCGAAAAAATTGAAAAACTCGTTGACGAGGAAACAATTGTTTTAGTCAAAGCATCAAGAGGCATGAAGCTAGAAGAAATCATAGCTGCCCTGCAATAAACTGGCCTTGGAATTAATTTTGTAAAATAGTTTTTTTACTCATACTGTATTATATAGAAAAAAATCCCTGTTCCATGTGAAACAGGGATTTTTTCAATAACTTAGCCGGATAAATTGAAGGATAACAAATAACAATCCTAATAGAATTGGAGAGAGTGCTAAAACTGTTAGACTGCCTGCACTGTTTATATAGTGTTCAAACGGATTTTCTGCCGGAGAGCCGAGATAGCGAAAGGTGCGCTCCAATCGATTCCTTTTTAACGGGATATCAGGAATCTCAAATTGGTCTGAATCTTTTAACTCATATACAAATAAGGGAGACGAAAGGTTCAAACAAAGTTTCAGGTCAGTGAATCCCTACCTTAATATTACCATTTCGAAAATTAGCATTGTTCAAAATCAAGGGTGTAAAATAGAATTAATCTTTCAATTTTTACTGGCGGTGATTTATGTGATTGGATGTTTATGCATACATGGTTTTACAGGGGCTCCTTTTGAAGTAGAGCCTTTGGCAGACTATTTAAGGAAACGGACAAATTGGGAAATCGCAGTACCAACACTGCCTGGACATGGAGATACATTAAGTCTAAAAGGCATAGAATATAAAAATTGGATTGAACATGCGGAACGAGAATTACAGCGATTAATTGCAAAATGCGAGACTGTATATGTTATTGGCTTTTCGATGGGTGGGTTGATCGCAAGTTATTTAGCTGTCCATTATCCGGTTACAAAACTGGTATTATTAAGTGCGGCGGCTTATTATTTAAATCCAAAACAGCTTTTTTTAGATATCGGCGATATGGTAAAGGACGCCTTACGGGGACGTATTTCTGAAAATGAAATGTTTACAAGATACAAACGAAAAATTAAAGCAACTCCTTTCACAGCAACTTTACAATTTCGCAGACTCGTTTCTACGGTTAGACCGATTTTAAACAAAGTAGAAATTCCTACTTTTATCGCCCAAGGAGAGTGCGATGGCGTCGTTCCACCAAAGAGTGCTCAATTCCTTTATCAGAGCATTGGGGCTTCGGCTAAAAAACTTATTTACGTAAAAGAATCTAGGCATCTCATTTGTCATTGTGAGGAAAGTGAAAATCTCTTTTCCGAAATTCATCACTTTTTATTGAGAGAGCCTATTCAATAAGGGCTCTCTAATCTGTTAAAGGACACAACTTGGTCAAAAGCGCCAAAGTATGTCCTTAAACAAAGCAATAAAGGACACAGATTGCTAGAAAGCGCCAAAGTATGTCCTTAAACGAAGCAATAAAGGACACAGATTGCTAGAAAGCGCCAAAGTATGTCCTTAAACGAAGCAATAAAGGCCACAGATTGGTAGAAAGCACCAAAGTATGTCCTTAAACACAGCAATAAAGGACACGGATTGCAAGAAAGCGCCAAAGTATGTCCTTAGACGAAGCAATAAAGGCCACAGATTGCTAGAAAGCGCCAAAGTGTGTCCTTAAACGAAGCATTAAAGGACAAAAATTGGTCGAAAGTGCCGAAGTATGTCCTATAACAAAGCGTTAAAGGCCACAGATTGATCGAAAGGATCTAAGCTTGTCCTATAACTCTAGCTCCAGTGCCTAGCTGGATAATGCCAGAGACCATGTCAATTTATAGTCGAAGTTCCTTGATAAGGCGCTTCCGCATTTCTCTTCAACACTCATTGCAAACAAGCTCTTATAGTGGTAGAATTATCACCAAAGTGCCTAGAGGACTTCAATTGAAAACTGGACATACTCCCGTTGGAGAATGTCTTTTTTCACTTTCAAATAGGATTTTTATAGGGTGCGGAAATTATTTTCATAAAGGCTTATATATTTGTTTATTGTGAAGAAGTGCACTCAAATTTATATTTCATGAGGACCCATCCCAGGGTAAGTTTTATTTTAGAAGGAGAATGAATATAGTGACAAAGTTTCAAGATTTGGGCATTAGCCCTGCAACGATGAAATCCCTAAAACGAATGGGATTTGAAGAAGCAACACCTATTCAAGCGCAAACGATCCCGTTAAGCTTAGAAAATAAAGATTTGATCGGACAGGCACAAACAGGTACGGGAAAAACAGCAGCGTTTGGTATTCCGATGATTGATAAAATTGATCACGAAAAAGATGTAATTCAAGGTATTATCATTGCTCCTACTCGTGAGCTTGCTATTCAAGTTTCAGAGGAGTTATACAAAATTGGCTATGGAAAAAGAACGAGAGTCCTTGCGATTTATGGTGGACAAGATATTAACCGCCAAATTCGCGCTTTAAAAAATCGCCCTCATATTATTGTTGGGACTCCTGGACGGGTTCTTGATCATATTAACCGTAAAACCTTGCGCTTAGATAATGTGCATACTGCTATTCTTGATGAAGCGGATGAGATGTTAAATATGGGCTTTATCGAGGATATTGAGTCCATCCTTGCGGCAATTCCAGCAGAGCGCCAAACGTTATTATTCTCTGCTACGATGCCGCCGCCAATTCAAAGAATGGCTGAGCGTTTCATGAAGGATCCACAAATCGTACGTGTAAAAGCAAAAGAAGTAACGGTTCCTTTAATTGAACAATTTTATTTAGAAGTTCAAGAGAGAAGCAAATTTGATATTTTGGCAAGACTTCTTGATATTCAGTCTCCTGAGCTTGCCATTGTATTCGGCCGTACGAAGCGCCGTGTCGATGAGCTTGCAGAAGCACTGAATTTAAGAGGGTACAATGCTGAAGGCATTCATGGGGACTTAAGCCAAGCAAAGCGTATGTCTGTCTTACGCAAATTTAAAGAAGGCTCAATCGATGTTCTTGTTGCTACGGATGTGGCAGCTCGCGGACTTGATATTTCGGGTGTTACACATGTGTATAACTTCGATATTCCACAAGATCCAGAAAGCTATGTACACCGCATTGGCCGTACAGGCCGTGCTGGCAAATCGGGAATGGCAATGACTTTTATTACGCCGAGAGAAAAGTCTTATTTACAAGTTGTTGAAAAAACAACAAAAAGAAAAATGGAGCGCATGAAGCCGCCGACAGTAGATGAAGCATTAGAAGGTCAGCAAAAGGCAGTTATTGAGCGCATTTTGCAATCTGTTGAAGCAAACAACTTGCAATATTATAAGCAAGCAGCAGAAGAATTATTAGAGCAACAAGATGCAACGATTATTGTTCAAGCTGTCTTAAAAATGCTTACGAAAGAACCAGACACAACTCCTGTGAAATTAACAGAAGAAAAACCGCTGCCATCTAAGAGAGACCGCAGACCTGACGATCGCAACAGATCTTACGGCGGTCAAAGAGGAAGACAAAAAGCACCGGTAAGAACGCGTCAAGGTTCTTCATCAGGGAAACGATACAGCAATAGCAACAACCGAAGCAATTCGAATAACTATCGTTAAGTAAGGGGAGAGCATGCAAAGGCATGCTCTCTTCATTTTTTTATTCAAAAATAGGAATGGTGCATTAAGACTTTGTCATATTTAAATCCCAAATAACTCCAAAGTCATCCTTCACTTTTGCATACTTTGCTCCCCAAAATGTATCTTGAAGCTCCATTAGCACATTGCCTTTCTTGATAAGACGGTCATATACTTTTTGTATTTCTTCTTCGGATTCAAGTTCTAGGGCTAACGAGATGTGATTACCAATTTGAACGGAATCATTTGTGAATGAATCTGAAGCCATAAGGAATAAATCATCTTTTCTAAATTGAGCATGCATGATTTTGTCATCTGCTTCAGGAGGGGTTGGATAATCGGCATCACCAAATGTTTGCAAATTCGAAATTTCACCTTCAAAAACTTCTTTATAATATTCTAGAGCTTCTCTGGCATTTCCATTGAAATATAAATATGGTGTTGCTTGACCTTTCATATGTACCACACTCCTAATTAATTATAATCCCTACCATAATTACCATTGTATATAGTTTATAAACAAAAATAAAGAACGGATGTTCCTGTCGATAAAAATATTTTTCCTCAATGCTTCTGTCATGCTAATGTATACTATATAGACGTAGGAATATGCAGGAGGTCGGACATGGTTTTAGAACCGCAAAAAAGAATATCGGAAAAAGGTTTGACGGTTTGGAGAATTTCCGGTGCGATCCATTCACTGATTTCGCTTCTGGTTGCTGGGAGCATAATTGGACTGACGATCGTGTTTGATTGGCCGATTTGGATTATAGCAATAGCAACTTTATTATTTGTTATCGATGCGTATGTAGTTGTGGTGCTCATTCCATCCTTAAGATGGAAGCGCTGGCGATATGAAGTGAGAGAGAATGAAATCGAGCTTCAGCATGGTATATTCGTTATAAAAAGAACACTCGTACCAATGATAAGAGTTCAGCACGTGGATACGAGACAAGGACCGATCATGTGCAAATACGAGCTCGCGACCGTAACCGTTTCTACCGCAGCGACGGTTCATGAAATACCAGCACTCGATTTGGATGAGGCAGAGGAGCTTAGATTCTTCATTTCTAAACTAGCAAGGGTGGCTGATGAAGATGTCTGAACCGAAAAGACTTCACCCGATTTCAGCTGTCTTTAACTTTTTAAAGCAATTGAAGGATTTAATTATTCCATTTCTTGTGTTTGTTGTTTTTGGCAGCAGAGATGGCAGCTGGCAATTGCTTATTTCTTTAGCTGTTGTCGTTATCATCCTTATTGGCGGGATCCTTTCATGGCTAAAGTTTACATACCGGCTAGAAGAAGGGGAGTTGAGGATCGAATACGGCATTTTTGTAAGAAAAAAGAGATATATCCCGATCGAGCGTATTCAGAGCTTAGATTTATCTGAGGGAATTTTGCAGCGACCATTTGGCCTTGTGAGAGTGAAGGTAGAAACAGCTGGTTCGAGCGGCAAAGGAGAGGCAGAAGCTGTACTAACGGCCATTTCAAAGGAAGAGGCCAATCGTATTCAGCAATTGCTTTTTTCCGCGAAAAACGATCTTAAAGACGCAGGCATCGATGTTTCCCATCACAAAAATCAAAGTGAAACACTCTATCAAATATCACCTAGGGAGCTATTGCTTTTAGCATCAACCTCAGGGGGAGTTGGAGTTGTTTTATCGGCAGTTTTCGCTTTCGCCTTTCAATTTGAAGACATGATTCCTTATGAAAAGCTATTTAAAGGTCTGGGGGATGTCATATCAAACGGAGTTATTTTAATCAGTATTCTTGTGTTTCTCGGCTTTGTCGTTGCATGGGTAATTGCCTTAGTAGGGACAATGGTTAAATATGCAGGGTTTACGGTAAATAAATCGGGTGATGATCTCGTAATTACGAGGGGGCTTTTAGAAAAGCGGCAGCTGACCATTCCCTTAACCCGGATTCAAGCTATTCGAATATCAGAAAATTTAGTTAGACAGCCTCTAGGATTCGGGACTGTTTATTTAGAAAGTGCAGGCGGCTCAGCTACTGACCAGGAAAGTGCCCGTGTCATGCTCCTGCCAATCATTAATAAGAATCACATTGTCAAAGTTTTAGCGCCATATTTAGCGGATTATTCCTTCGAACCGACCATCAGGCCCGCTCCGAGGAGAGCAATCAAACGCTATATATTCAGAGGGCTTCTTTACAGTGTGCCAGTAGCTGCGGCAGCGATTATTTTTTTCAGACCATGGGGATATTTGGCTCTTTTATTCGTCATCTTCTCTGTAGTATGGGCGTTTATTAATTATAGAGATGCGGGATTTGAAATAAGGGACTCACAGCTTACCTTAAGGTATCGTGCGATAAATAAGACAACGGTTTTTATGAAAAGAAATCGTATTCAATCTTTAAACATTCAAGATAGCTATTTACAAAGGGGAAAAGATCTTGGGACCATTTCAGCTGTTGTCATGTCCGGATCCGGGGGAGCGGGCGGTACAGTTGTTGATCTAGAAAAAAACGATTTACATGACATTTATAAATGGTATTCTTATTCGAAGTAAAAGCGCCGGTTAGGCGCTTTTTGTCTAGTGAATCACCAATTTTTTTTGTTTTTTAGGAATGCTATCCCTAACAGAAATCCCGCTAACAGGCCGAAGAAATGGGCTGTAATATTGATATTTGGTTGTAAAAAAGTCATAATCAAAGCAATAATTGTGATTGTCAAAATCAGTTGGGAATTGGCCTTCGACATGAGATCTTTTCTAAATAGAATGATGGAAGCATAATAGCCGAAAAGTCCAAATATCGCTCCGCTTGACCCTACATGAATATAAGTTAACGGCTCTATAAGGAAAGTTGCGATATTCGCAGCAATCCCAGCTATGAGGTATACAAAAATAAATTTTCCTTTTCCGAGTATTCTCTCTAAAGCTGGCCCAAAAAGAACCAGGGAAAAGCTATTAAAAAGCATATGGGTAAAATCACTATGCAAAAAAACAGGTGTAAGCAGACGCCAATACTCACCATCTGCAATATAAAGGTTCACCCCAGCAAAGTTTTCATACATCCATAAATGAGGGACCCATGGAATTTTCGAAATAACATACAGAACAAGATGAATAAAAATGATAATAGAAACAATGGGATAAAATCGCAAAAATTCTTTAAAGCTTTCTGTCCGTATAAACATAATGCTCCTCTTTTCTCTCCTTATTACTTCCATAATAGCCGAAATAAATAATAAATATATGATTATAATGTATATACCGCTGAAAGCTTGGCTGTCTTATCGCAGATTAACGGGCAGTAAAACTCCTACCTTAAAACTTTAGATAACTCGGAGAAGTCTAGGTGGGAGATCAACTGCCCGTAAAGGCCCGATTTAAAGAACGCAGACTAAGAGCGCCACGTCCTGTGGCAACGTCTGCGTGACCCACATCCTGTGGGCCGCATCTAACATTCAGTGGGAAAAGACACCCCACTGAATGAAGTTGTACTTTATACTATTGATTATGTCGATTTTACTTTAAATAGAAGGATGATGATTGATGATTTCCGGAATTGGAATAGATATTGTTGAACTGGACCGCATACGAATAATTTTTGAGCGGCAGGAAAAATTTGCTGAAAGAATACTGACATTAAAAGAGAGGCTTGAGTTTCTTCCATTAACACCGCAAAGAAAGATCGAATTTTTAGCTGGGCGGTTTGCGGCGAAAGAGGCTTTTTCGAAAGCGCTTGGGACTGGAATTGGCGGAGAACTTTCGTTTTTAGATATTGAAATTGAAAAAGATGAAAAAGGGAAGCCGTTTATTTCTAAACCATTAGGAAAAGGTGTACATCTTTCTATTTCCCATAGTAAAGAATACGCCGTTGCCCAAGTGGTAATTGAAGAAGTGTAAGGTGAATTTTGCAATCTCAACTCAGCAAGTAAAGTCGAGAGGTTTCATTCTACTACGCTGGTGATTACTTCGTACATCAAGAACAAGTTCTGCCGAATCCGACAACGATTTAGTTATACACAGAAAAAAGCTTGTCATTCCACCTAGCATAATTCAAATGGTTGTCTCATATATTCATAGTGCAATAGGAGACAAGGCTAGACAACCGGACTCTCAGCGTTTCCAATCTGTCTGTCCTTCTCTCCTTCGTGATTAGCGCAAATCAAAGTCAGTTTTCAACATGGAACAAGAATGGATTACAAAATTCTATGTTGACAAATTGGCTTCGTGCTGTGGCTGGACAATACACTGAATAGAGGCAAAAGGGGTTGAAGGAATGAGGAGAAAGTGGTTAATGCTGCTAATCGGTATATTGGCAGTACTTGCATTGTCTGCTTGCGGAACGAAATCCAAAGAAGATGTTGAAAAGGATTTAAACGCAAAGGTTGAGGAGCTAAAAGGGTACAAGGCAAACGCGACCATGACACTAGAGGTAGGAACAGAGCCGCAAGTATACGAAATTGAGGTTTGGCACAAAGATCCCGCCTATTACCGTGTCAATCTCAAAAATGCCCAAAAGGATCAAAGTCAAATGATTCTTCGCAATGACGAAGGTGTTTTTGTTCTGACGCCAGCCCTGAACAAAAGCTTCCGATTCCAAAGCGAATGGCCTCAAAACAGCAGTCAAGCCTATCTTTACGAATCTTTGGTAAAAGATATTACGGAGGACAAAGAGGCGAAATTTACAGCAACGAAAACTCATTATGTATTTGAAACAAAAACAAGGTATCAAAACAATCAAGTTCTGCCAACACAAGAAATCACATTTAAAAAATCTGACCTATCGCCAGTCAGTGTTAAAGTAATGGATACAGATAGAAAAGCTCTTGTTAAAGTAGAGTTTTCAGATGTGAAGTTTAATGCTGCTTTTGATAAAAAAGATTTTGATATTCAAAAGAATATGACAAGAGCTCAACTACATGTTCCAGTTTTGGCTGAAGTCGGAAATGAGGAATTCTCAGTGAAATATCCTTCAGAATTCCCAGGCGTGAGTTTAACAGATGAGAAAGAGGTCGCTATAGATAACGGCAAGCGGGTCGTCTTAACATATGAAGGGGAGAAATCCTTTACAATCGTTCAGGAAAAAGCGGTTGCTATGCCTGTAACATCGTTTACTAATGTAAATGGCGAGCCAGTGGACTTAGGCTTTACAATCGCGGCACTTTCCAATAATACGATTAAATGGACGTACAATGGAGTCGACTATGTCATTGCATCGAATGATCTTACAAAAGAAGAACTCATTGAGGTTGCACAGTCGGTTCAAGAAAGTACAGTAAAATAAATCAAATTTAAAAAGGCTCTGATAAGAGCCTTTTTTCATGAAAATAGATCTTGAAAAAGTGGTTGAATTTACTGAAATCATGAGAAGATTAAATAATTGTACTAGGAATATTCCTAAAAATTCGTTAATTCAATTGACAAACCTGTCGAAGGAGGTCGATAATCGACATATAAACAAGAAAAAGGGTGTTCAAAGATGTTGAAAATCGAAGAGTGCCAAACGGCTTTTTATAGAGATACTTGGGCAGAAATAAATTTAGATCATATATCTTATAATATTGCAGAATTGAAGAAGCATGTGCGTGATGAGGTGAAAATCTTTGCCGTTGTGAAGGCGAACGCATATGGGCATGGGGATGCTGAGGTAGCTATTGCGGCCTTGGAGGCAGGAGCTTCCTATATTGCTGTCGCGATCCTTGATGAAGCATTTTCATTAAGGAAAAAAGGAATCACTGCTCCTATTCTTGTGCTTGGTGTGAGCCGGCCAGAAGATGTGGAAATAGCTGCGGAACTTAATATTACATTGACAGTTTTTCAAAAAGAATGGCTTGAGAAAGCAATACATTGTATCAGCCCCAAGCATAAATTAAAGCTCCATTTAAAGCTTGATACGGGAATGGGTAGAATCGGCATTCGCAGCAAACAGGAATTAGAGGAAATCGAAGCTCTTGTTAGCAGCAATCCCGCTTTTTTAATTGAAGGAATATTTACTCACTTCGCAACTGCAGATGAGTTAGATACGACTTACTTTAATAAACAGCTTGAGCGATTCAATGAAATGATTTCGTGGTTAAAGCAAACACCTGAAATCATTCATACGAGTAATAGCGCGGCCGCATTAAGATTTCCACAGGCCCATCTTCATGCAGTCAGAATGGGAATCGCGATGTATGGGTTAATGCCATCGATTGAGATGGAGCCGACACTTCCTTATCCTTTAAAGCCATCCTTTTCACTTCATACGAAGCTTGTAAATGTCAAAAAGGTACAAAAGGGAGAGACAATTAGCTACGGGGCAACATATGAGGCGCAAGATGATGAATGGATTGGAACGCTGCCAATTGGGTATGCTGATGGATGGACACGCAAACTCCAAGGACAAGAGGTTCTTGTTGATGGAAAGAGAGCCCCAATTGTCGGCAGAATCTGCATGGATCAATGCATGGTCAAGCTCCCTTCAGAATTACCTGTTGGAACTGAAGTAACGCTGATTGGCCCACAAGGAAATGAGACCATTTCAGCAGATGAAATTGCGCAAAAACTTCAAACCATTAATTATGAAATTACTTGTATGATGGGTGCAAGAATTCCAAGGGTGTACAAGAAAAATGGGCAAGTCACCAAGATCGTTAATAGCCTTCTTTAGGTCAACAGGCACTATCTATTTAAGTTCGTATGATCTCTTACTCTTGGGGAAGAGATCAAAAAAATTCTTCCGATATGAATGTAAAGCCTTATCGCAGATTAACTGGCAGTAAGACTCCCCACTTAAAGGATTCAAGTATAACAATGAAGAGCAAGTGGGGACTCAACTGCCAGTAATGGCCCGATTGGTTCAACTAATAATCAGTGGAGGACGGAAACTATCTAGAATACCCGTCCTATCGTAACGTCCGCCTTAGCATTACCGTGCGTCGGAAATCTCCACTGATTAAAGTTTCACTTTATGCATAAAAGTTTAATTTTTTGGCTGATAATAGAGGAGAATTGATAAATCCCCTTTGCATGAGGTCAGATTGATGTTAATATTAAAAATGGTAGATATAAAATGGTGTGTAGTGATGGTGGAGGTGTTTGTTTGTGTCTGAATCCAGCGCGACAACAGAGATTATGGTAAAATTACCGCAACATCTTGTAACCGAGTTAGATGGCTTTGTTAAGCAAGAAAACGTTAATCGGAGCGAATTCATTTATCAAGCAACCAAAATGTATTTGCGTGAGCGGAAAAAGAGACAAATCCGTGAGTCCATGAGACGTGGTTATATGGAGATGGCGAAAATAAACTTGACGATTGCATCTGAAGCATTTCTAGCAGAATTCGAGGCAGAACATACAGTTGAACGTCTAGTTAGCGGAGGGTAACCCCTTGATTGTCAAACGTGGTGACGTTTATTTTGCAGACCTATCCCCAGTTGTTGGTTCAGAACAAGGTGGCGTCCGTCCAGTGCTGATCATCCAAAACGACATCGGGAATCGGTTTAGTCCCACAGTAATTGTTGCTGCAATCACTGCTCAAATTCAGAAGGCTAAGCTGCCTACTCATGTTGAAATTGATGCCAAGCGTTATGGCTTTGAACGGGATTCGGTCATCTTATTAGAACAGATTCGAACAATCGATAAACAGCGATTAACCGATAAAATAACCCATCTCGACGATGAAATGATGGAAAAAGTGGATGAAGCCTTACAGATTAGCTTAGGTCTCATCGAATTCTAGAGTAAAATACGCTCTTACTGTAAGGGCGTTGTTTTTATTTGTGCGTCTGACAATTGAACTAATATTTAATATAATTTATTATCATCTACCCGCGGCAAGCATTTCTTTTAATGCTTGCTTTTTTTATTGGCTTGCCAAACGTAATTTTCTGTACCCTCTACATATTTTTTTCAAACAAAAACTGAATAAATTAAATTTATTTTAAATAAATAGGTTTAGATAAGTTGTAAACAGGGAAGAAAATCCCCAATTGATATGTTAAAAAGGTGGGTCAGTTATGAATATATCAGTGAAAATTCAAGAGGAAGCAAATAAAATTAAAGTGGATATTCAAGGAGAGATTGATGCTTTTACAGCTCCGAAGCTTCGAGAAAGGATATTTCCCTTGACAGATAAAGAAGGGGTGGAAATGATCATTAATCTTTCTAATGTTTCTTATCTTGACAGTACAGGGCTAGGCGTGTTTGTCGGTGTTTTTAAAAACCTTCGTTCAAATAACGGAGGTCTTCAGATTATCGGTTTATCTTCGCGTTTAATGAGACTTTTTAAAATGACTGGACTTGCTAATATTATCAATATTTCGGGCCAGAGTGAAGGTGAAGTAAATGAATCAACCTTTTGACTATATTGAAATCAAAGTTCCCGCTAAAGCTGAATTCGTCAATGTGATCCGGCTAACTTTATCGGGTATTGCCAGTCGGATGGGCTTTTCCTATGACACTATTGAGGATTTGAAAATAGCTATTAGCGAGGCATGTACAAATGCTGTTCAGCATGCATATAAGGCAGAAGAACAAGGGGAAGTAGTCGTTGGGTTTGGAGTGTATGAGAACCGTTTGGAAATAATGGTTGCCGATAATGGAAAAAGCTTTGATTTCCTCTCTGCAAGACAAGGAATTGGGCGATATGAAAAAACCGATTGCGTTGAATTTTTGCGTGAAGGAGGTTTAGGACTGTACTTGATTGAGTCTTTAATGGATGAAGTTAGAATCCATAATAAAGAGGGTGTGACAGTGTTCATGATCAAATACCTAGAAGGAGAGCGGGTGGAGATGGATGCTAAGACGATCTCAACCTAATCAAAAGTCGAAGGAAGAAATAAACCAGCTCATTAAAGCTTATCAGCTTCATCAAGATGAAGAGGCTCAAAACACGCTCGTTCTTTATTATCAAAATCTGGTTGAATCCATTGCCCGTAAATATTCTAAAGGCAAAGTTTTGCATGAGGATATTACACAAGTTGGACTTATTGGTTTACTCGGAGCGATTCGTCGTTATGACGAAACATATGGTAAGAACTTTGAAGCTTTTGCTGTGCCGACAATCATTGGCGAAATTAAACGATTTTTGCGTGATAAAACATGGAGTGTTCATGTCCCTCGCCGGATCAAAGAGCTCGGACCAAAAATTAAGACCACGGTTGAAGAGTTAACTGCCAAGCTGCAAAGATCTCCGAAGATGAATGAGATTGCTGAACAGTTAGACATAACGGAGGAAGAAGTCATAGAAGCGCTAGAAATGGGCAAAAGCTATCATGCGCTTTCTGTCGATCATTCCATCGATGCTGATTCGGAAGGCGGAACAGTTACGTTGCATGATCTTGTCGGTCATGTGGATGAAGGCTATGGAAGAATTGACCAAATACTTGTTTTGGAAAAAGCGCTTTATGTATTAACAGAGAGAGAAAGAGAAGTTATTCAATATACTTACTTAGAAAACTTAAGTCAAAAGGAAGCGGGAGAAAAGCTGGGCATATCCCAAATGCATGTATCCCGGCTTCAAAGACGGGCGATTAATAAGTTGCAAGAAGCGATTCGTGCAGATACATTTAATCAGGAGTTTCCTTCGGACTAGAACAAAATATTTTTTCGTGAAGCTACCTATAACTAGGTTAGCTTCCTTTTTCACTTTGGCATAGTTGGTACTATCGCTATATGAAACTTCATCAAGAATTTGGTAAAATAATTAATAAGACTAAATGGCTGGGGGTTAAATGTTGGAGACTACTATTGCGAAGAAAGATCAAGTGTTAGAAAGAATTGCTTCGGAACAATCGTTATCAGTGAAACAGGTGAAAAATACAATCAGCCTGCTTGAAGAAGGCAATACGGTTCCTTTTATTGCCCGTTACCGTAAGGAACGAACTGGTGCATTAGACGAGGTTCAAATTCGGGATATTATGGAGCGCTGGCAATACATACAAAATCTTGACCAAAGAAAAGTAGAGGTCATTCGCTTAATTGATGAACAAGGAAAGCTAACAGACGAATTGCAAAAACAAATCCAAGCAGCAGAGAAATTGCAGGAAGTTGAGGATTTGTATCGCCCGTATAAACAAAAGCGCCGGACAAAGGCAACTGTTGCAAAGGAAAAAGGTTTAGAGCCCTTTGCTGAATGGATGCTAGCCTTTCCTTCAACACAAGCTCCAGAAGAAAAGGCAACGGAGTTTCTCTCTGAAGAAAAAGGAGTACATACAGTAGAGGACGCAATCTCCGGAGCAAAGGATATCATTGCTGAGCTGGTGTCTGACGATGCAGATAGCAGAAAGTGGATTCGTCAGCAAACGGCTAAGACTGGTACGATCGAATCGACCGTGAAGGATGACACAAAGGACGAGAAAAAAATCTTCGAAATGTATTATGAATACGAAGAACCGATTTCAAAAATTGTTCCGCACCGGACATTAGCCTTAAATCGTGGTGAAAAGGAAGAAATTTTACGCATCAGTATTAAACCAAATACCGACTTTATTTTGAAATATTTACATAAAAAATGGATTAAGAATGAGAAATCACCTGTTGCAGTCTTAGTTCAAGAAGCATATGAAGATGGCTATAAACGTTTGATCCAGCCATCGATTGAAAGAGAAATCCGCAATGAATTAACGGAAAAAGCAGAAGAGCAAGCGATCATGATTTTCTCAGAGAACTTGCGAAAATTACTGCTGCAGCCGCCGTTAAAAGGGAAGGTCGTCCTGGCGGTAGACCCTGCTTACCGAACGGGCTGTAAGTTAGCGGTCGTAGATGAGACAGGTAAAGTTCTCAAAATCTCTGTAATTTACCCGCATCCGCCAGTGTCCAAACAGAAAGAAGCAAAGGCTCAAATCATTGACATCATTCATAAGTTCCAAGTGAAAATGATCGCTATTGGAAACGGAACAGCTTCAAGGGAGACTGAACAGTTTATTGCGGATATTTTGAAGGAACTTAAAGAAGAGGTTTATTATCTGATCGTAAATGAAGCGGGAGCGAGTGTTTATTCTGCTTCTGATTTAGCAAGAGAGGAATTTCCGGATCTGCAAGTGGAGGAAAGAAGCGCAGTGTCCATTGCACGCCGTCTTCAGGACCCGCTAGCAGAGCTTGTGAAGATTGATCCTAAATCAGTTGGAGTAGGGCAATATCAGCATGACGTTTCCCAAAAAAGATTATCGGAATCATTAACCTTCGTAGTAGAAACAGCTGTTAACCAAGTGGGTGTTAACGTAAACACAGCGTCCCCATCCTTGCTTCAAAATGTAGCAGGATTATCGAAAACAGTCGCAAACAATATTGTCAAAATGCGCGAGGAAGAAGGAAAGTTTTCAAACCGGAAGCAGTTGAAAAAAATCCCTCGCCTAGGAGCCAAAACGTATGAGCAAGCAATCGGTTTTTTAAGAATCATTGACGGAACAGAGCCGCTAGACCGGACAGGCATCCATCCAGAAACATATCCTGAGGTCATCAAGTTGCTTGTTAAATTAGGCTTTAAAACGAGCGATTTAGGCTCTGCGTCATTAAGGGAGTCACTTACTCAATTAAATGTGGCAGACACCGCAGCTGAATTAGGTGTTGGAGAACTAACATTAAAGGATATTATCGATGCCCTTGTTAGACCTGAAAGGGACCCGCGCGATGAGTTGCCAAAACCACTCTTAAAGAAGGATGTCCTTCAGCTAGAAGATTTACAGGCTGGCATGGAGCTTCAAGGAACGGTTCGTAATGTGGTAGACTTCGGCGCCTTTGTTGACGTTGGCGTAAAACAGGATGGACTTGTTCACATCTCCAAGTTAAGCCGTCAATTTGTTAAGCACCCATTAGATATTGTTTCCGTTGGAGATGTCGTAACTGTTTGGGTTGATTCAGTGGATAAACAAAAAGGGCGAGTGGCATTAACGATGCTTGCTCCGAATGAATGATTGCAATCTGTAAAGCGCTAGGTGTTATGCCTAGCGCTTTTTTGGTCTTGTCGCAATTAAGACTTTTACGAACAATGTTTTTTTCTGTAGATAAACCAACATTGGTTTAACAATTTTATTTGATATCGATCTTTTTCAAAGAAAGCACGCTGCATTTGATTTTGAAACCAAACAGGCATTGAGAGAACCTCCTTGATCGTCATTCTGGATGTCATCTATTTTTTGTTTTGGTGCATTTCAGTATTGGAAAGAAAAAGAGAAGATGGCTAGAGCACATTTGAACGTTGTCTGCAGGCTCAATTGGCACTGTCAAATATTAATGGGTATATATAACATATGCTATAATAGGTTGTCATGTTCACAATAATATAGAGGTGGATAATGAATGGATGATAAAGAACTGCAGCAATTAGTTAAAGAGATATCGCTTAATAGCTTTCGTAAACCGTTCCGGCATAAGGCTTATTTCAACACAAGACTTCGTTCAACTGGCGGACGCTACTTGCTGGACAGCCACCATATTGAGATAAATAGAAAATACTTTGAGCAGCTTGGACAGGAAGAGTTGGTCGGAATTATTAAACATGAGCTATGCCATTATCATCTCCACCTTGAAGGTAAAGGATATAAGCATAGAGACTTGGACTTCCGCCTCTTGATGAAAGAAGTCGGTGCCCCAAGATTTTGCTCACCTCTCCCTGAACGTACCAAAACGAAAACAATTAAGAAAATCATCGTCTATAGTTGTGTGAAGTGTAGTCAAATATATGAAAGAAAAAGAAGTATTAACACAGATAGATTTGTTTGTGGAAAGTGTAAAGGGAGATTGCAAAAGGTTAGGGAGGTTAAGTGGGGTTAGCTTTATTGGGGATTGTAAGGATTATTGCTTTGCTAGGAATATTAATCGAGAACTTGTGTATGGACCTGTCACGGGGACTATTTTTGTTGGACGGCTCTCGGAATGCGCTCTATGACAGCTTCATGGCGACCGTTTTGTTTGTGAGGTAGATGAAGCGCGCTCCATGAGAGCATCATGACGATCATTTTGTTTGGAAGGTTCCTCGAAAAACGTTCCATGAAAGCATCATCACTCGTTTTCCTTAGAATGTTCTCTAAACGCTATCCATAAATACTTTAAACCCCGATGCCCGTGGTAACCTCAAATATTAGTAAAACGATTTTTATAAAATTTATTGAAATCAGCTATATTATAGATGTTATCTGATCAATACAAAAAAATGATATTTTTTTAAAAAACATTGTTGACTTTTAGTAATTAGGTTTTTATAATAGTAAGAGTCGACAAGATGATAAGTGATTAAGACATTAATCTTCACTATCAAATTTCGGCAAGATAATATTATTCCGCAGTAGCTCAGTGGTAGAGCATTCGGCTGTTAACCGAACGGTCGTAGGTTCGAATCCTACCTGCGGAGCCATATATATGGGGAAGTACTCAAGAGGCTGAAGAGGCGCCCCTGCTAAGGGTGTAGGTCGCGTAAGCGGCGCGAGGGTTCAAATCCCTCCTTCTCCGCCAGATATTTTCATCTATGGCCCGTTGGTCAAGCGGTTAAGACACCGCCCTTTCACGGCGGTAACACGGGTTCGAATCCCGTACGGGTCACTTTTAAATTAGAAACAATATGGTCCGGTAGTTCAGTTGGTTAGAATGCCTGCCTGTCACGCAGGAGGTCGCGGGTTCGAGTCCCGTCCGGACCGCCATTTTATTGGGCTATAGCCAAGCGGTAAGGCATCGCACTTTGACTGCGACATGCGTTGGTTCGAATCCAGCTAGCCCAGCCATTTTTATAACGAGCCATTAGCTCAGTCGGTAGAGCATCTGACTTTTAATCAGAGGGTCGAAGGTTCGAGTCCTTCATGGCTCACCACCTTAAAGTAAAATAATGACGGATTACATTTACTGTTAATTTTTGGTTTAAGGTTTATAGTTTATAGTTTGCGGGTGTGGCGGAATTGGCAGACGCACCAGACTTAGGATCTGGCGCCGCGAGGCGTGGGGGTTCGACTCCCTTCACCCGCACCAATAATTACTAGTTGAATTCCTTAATGATTTTTGTTATTATAGTTTTTATCACTTCTTAATAAGCGGTCGTGGCGGAATGGCAGACGCGCTAGGTTGAGGGCCTAGTGGGGGCAACCCCGTGGAGGTTCAAGTCCTCTCGGCCGCACCAAAAAAAGTTGTTGACAACTAGAAAGAAATGTTTTATACTATAAAAGTTGCTTTAAAAAAATGCGCCCGTAGCTCAATTGGATAGAGCGTCTGACTACGGATCAGAAGGTTATGGGTTCGACTCCTTTCGGGCGCGCCATTAACGGGAAGTAGCTCAGCTTGGTAGAGCACTTGGTTTGGGACCAAGGGGTCGCAGGTTCGAATCCTGTCTTCCCGACCATTATTTTAAATATATGCGGGTGTAGTTTAGTGGTAAAACTACAGCCTTCCAAGCTGTTGTCGTGGGTTCGATTCCCATCACCCGCTCCATTAGATAGTTCTTTGAAAACTGAACGAACAAAACGTCAACGTTTTAGTCTTTTTATCAAAAAGACATTATGAGCTAATCAACTCACAATTTATTGGAGAGTTTGATCCTGGCTCAGGACGAAC
>NZ_WBOS01000026.1 GCF_008923245.1 Cytobacillus depressus | reverse complement strand
AAGAAGAACATCGGAAAGCCGTATGAGGGAAAACTTCACGTACGGTTTGATGAGGGGAAACTGAAAGTAAAAGAGATAGCGTAAGCTATCCCTATGAAATCAGTTTTCTACTCTACTAACGGGGGCGATAACGAAAAGGCAGCGGAGTATCCGTTGCCTATTGCCATCCTATTAAAAATATTTTCTGTAAAATTCTCTTCTAACGCTTCCACTTAGCTGAGCATAAATCCTAGTGGTCTCGCTTTTTTCGTGTCCCAGTAAACTTTGAACAACATCAATAGGAGCTCCGTTGTTCAATAGGTGTGTCGCATAGCTGTGGCGCAGTTGATGTGGATGAATTTCTTTGTTGATCCCTGCTCGACTTGATATTCGTTTTATGATATATCTCATTTGTCCAATACTCATTCTATGTGGGTG
The DNA here is from genome assembly GCF_008923245.1 of Cytobacillus depressus. Lineage (GTDB taxonomy): Bacteria > Bacillota > Bacilli > Bacillales > Cytobacillaceae > Cytobacillus > Cytobacillus depressus. The sequence continues at coordinate 42,062 of NZ_WBOS01000026.1, read as the reverse complement.
TCGTTCAGTAACAAAAATAGCTGGGTCTCTATCCTGACGAAGATCCAAGTATCGTTTGAGCCAGATTTCACACCGTATATTAAAGTAGACCTCTCTTTCCTTATCACCTTTCCCAAGCACAATGGCGGAACGATTTGACCAATTAATACAATTTTTATCAAGAGAAACAATTTCCCCTATTCTACAACCTGTTGAAAACATAAATTCTAATAACGACTTTTCCATTGGCGTAATACATGCTTCCCTCAAGTGTTCTATTTCTCTCTCTGTTAAAAATTTTGGAATCCGTTTTCCTTGTTTAGGTTCTTTGATTTTCGCAGCGGGATTCTTCGGTATATGCCCTTCTTCGTGTGACCAACGAAATATCGATTTAATAAAACGAATTCGATGAGCCAAACTTGATGGCTTGAGGTGTTCACTGGATTTTGCCAAGTATTCTTTAAGCCGATCAGTAGTCAATGATTCAATATTCACATCGTCAAAGTATTGGATAAGTAGCTTAGATTGGAGCTTATATTCTTTTAATGTCTGAGGGGAGAATCCTTCGATCTTTTTATCCGATTCATATAATTCCGAGGTTCTTGATACTAACAAAAAAATCTCCTCCTTTTCGTATTGGAGGAATTATTGCCTTGATTGTAGAAATGGAGACGTAAGGTATTGAACTATCTGGCAGGTTTGTCAAATATGCTATTAGATGAACTTATTAATAATCGCGAGGAGGAGAACTATGAAATCATTTCCAAAAAGTTTTGTTTAAGCTTCTTTAATGCTCTTCACCCTTGAGTTATCTTCACTGATTTATTTTCTTATTGGTAGCCAGGGAAATCAAGACTCTAAATTACTTCTTTTGCTAATAATAATTATTCTAATACTTCAAAACGTCCTATTTACATATATAATCATAAAGCTAATCTCAAATTATAAAAGTTCTTGTTAAACTACCGGGTGCAAGAGTTGCAGATCAAGCTGTCATCTTTACAGCTTTTTTTATTGCACTAAAGGGCAGTTTAGTTGAAGATCGATGTTTAACTTGTGTTCAACAATCGGGCCATTTAATGGAACAATGGTATTAGTCAAAATCGTTATTATAATGAATAACATGGGGGGAGGTTAGCCATATGGAAATTCAAAAACAAAAATTCCAAAAAATTTTCGGAAACGTTACAAAGAAAAAGCAAATACATGAATCTGTTCTTCTCGTAGAAAACTCCAATGGAGATGTTTCATACAGTTTTGGGTACGGGGGTAAGAATGTAGATACGCCATTCTTTATTGCAAGTATCACAAAGCTGTTCACTACCACTTGTATTTTTATTTTGAGAGAGCAGGGAAAACTGTCACTGGATGATGAAATAGCAAGATATTTAAAAAAAGACACATTAAGGAACCTTCACGTTTACAAAGGTCGAGAGTATTCTAATAGACTTACACTCTCGAACTTATTGTTTCATACAAGTGGATTGAGGGATGTAATTGAGGAGGGTAGTAATAAGTCGAAAAAACGTGCTATTTATAAGGATGTGCAAATTGATTTTAATGAAACCATAATAAAGACGAAGGAAATAAAACCACACTTTGCACCAGGTATGGGGAAAAGAGCTCATTACGCAAATATAAACTTTGAAATCCTCGGAAAAATAATTGAAATAGTTACTAATTCAACATTGGAAGATGTGTATAGACAATTAATTTTTGATCCTTTAGAACTCAAAAATACTTATCTCCCGAAAGATGAGGATGATTTTATCCCGTATGTTTATTATAAGAACACTGCCTTTTACCGTCCAAAATTACTTAGGAGCATTCGCGCAAGTGGTGGTTGTGTTTCTACGGCTCGTGAATTAATGGTATTTATCAAGACTTTCTTTAAAGGAAAGTTATTTAAAAATACTGTTTTTCATGAACTAAAAGTAAATAACAGGTTGCAGGCTTCTATGCTTCCAATTCATTACGGTGCTGGATATATGAGAGTTCCACTAAATGGTCTTGCAACTCTTTTTATGGGAAAAGGTGAGTTAATTGGTCATTCTGGTTCAACAGGTTCCTTAGCATTTTACTATCCCGAAAAGGATATGTTTTTTATTGGAGATGTCAATCAAATGGAAAACCCAGCAACTCCTGTACGGCTGGTGATGCGACTTGCCATGTCTATGAAATCATGAAGACTAAAGTATCTTCCATTAACGGGCGCTTTTCTTTAATAAGAAAGCGTCTTTTTTCATACACAACACATATTAGGGATTTGAGTTTATTGAGGTGTAAAAAAGATTGAAGTATTGCACTTAAAGTAAAGGGTGCTTTACTTTAATAACAATATTCAACAATCGGGCGCTTTTCTGAAATAAGGAAAGCGTCTTTCTTCATGAAAAGGGCCATTTAATTGAAGATCTCATTAGATAATAATAATATATAAAGGAATAATTCATTCTGATAAAGAATATTAAAAAAGAATAAGTTATTGCTTTTACAATACCCATAAAGGAGGAGAGGATTTTATGGTCAAAAAACTGATCGTCGGCGACGCATCGCATGAACTGGGCACTACGCGCCGCATTCTGGAACGCTTGCCCGAGGAGCATATGACGTGGAAGCCGCACGAAAAATCGATGACGCTCGGCGGGCTGGCCACTCACCTGATCAACCTGCTAAACTGGCAAGTCGCGATTTTTCAGTACCCGGAGTTCGATCTTTCGAACGTGCCACTGAGGCGCGAGCCTTTGGAAAAACGCGCTGACGTTCTGGAGGAGTTCGATGTAAACGTCGGCAAGTTGGAAAAGCTGCTCACCGAATGCGAAGAGAAAGCGCTCGGCGAGGAATGGACTCTGCGCCACGGCGACCATATCATCCTCCGAGAGCCACGGGCGATCGCGCTCCGCACCTTCGGATTAAGCCACATGGTTCATCACCGGGCGCAGCTCGGGGTTTATTTGCGGCTTCTCGATATTCCGGTGCCGGGCATATACGGCCCCTCGGCCGACGAGGAATACCAATGAATTAAGTTTCTAGTCCAATACTCGCCAAAAAGTCGTAGGTCACTGGCATGAACGCCGTTACTCTACTACAAGGGACAAGAATGATTATACTCCTTGATCACTAACAGTTGAGGATTTTTAATTGAATAATACCAGTTAATATCAGCTTTTTGTTTATTCAAGAAAAGGGCGCGTTTGTGAAGTAAAGGAAGCCCAATTTCTCATTTATAACACTGAGAAATTGGGCTCTTAATAGTTGTAAATCCACATATTCCTGATACTACCCGAGATTATTTATCTTTCCATTTTTATTAAATTTAGTGAAATATAGTACAAAAAGGCAGCCGTCTTACGTAACGAGGTACCACTTCCAATTATAATTTTATCACGAACTAAGCTTTACAACTGAATCTATAATTTGATCCCAGTCTTCACTATGAATCTCATGCCCTGATCCATCAAGAGTCACTAATTCAGCATGAGGGATGGTTTTCGCAAGAGCAAGCCCGTGCTCGTATGGCAGTGCTGGATCTTCTGTACCATGAATAATGAGCACAGGTATGCTGATCTCACCCATTCTATCGTAATATACGTCTCCACCTCTCAGCAGAGCATGATTAAATCTGCTCCGTAGGTGTTTGGCGCGATCCGCCTCTCTTTCCGCCAGTTTATTTATTCTTTCCTGCTCATAAGGTTTGGAGCCGGCTAAAGTTTTCCATCCATCCGCAAGATAGGGAATGACCGCATCCCGATTTGACCAATCTATGGAAGCACTCTTTGCATGGTGATCTAGTATGCTTTGATCCATTGGGGGCAGTTTTTCCATTTCGGTCCCGAATACACTTGATGCAATTAACGTAAGCGTAAATACGCGGTCCGGATATCTCAAGGTAAGAATCTGGCCGATCAAACCGCCCAGGGACATTCCAACTATATGTGCCTGATCTATGGAATAAGCATCCAGGACACCGGCCGCATCGTCAGCCATGTCAGTTATTGTATAGTTGGAAGTACCAGGATCATAAATGGTCGATCGTCCCAGATCCCGATGATCGTACCGAATAACAAACCTCCCCTGATCAGCAAGACGGAGACAGAAGTCCTCATCCCACCAGTCTAATGAAGACATCGCTCCCATGATCAAAAGCACAGCAGGGTCCTTAGGGTTTCCAAAACTTTCTGTACATATATCCACTTTATTTATTTTCAGTATCTGTTCACTCATGTTTTTTACCTCCGTATTATTTATTATCTAATCGCCGTTACGAAGTCGCAGATCAATTAACTCTTTAAGGAACATGATTGGCCTGCACCTTTAATTATCGCAGTCGAACCCACTTGATAATCATGACGAGGCCTCCTTTTAATTGTTATTTAAAAAGGGAAACATCCCTATATTTATTACTATAACATAGGGTCATATTCGTTTTTACCAAAAATTACCTTTTCTATTTTATCTATGCTATGCAGCTATTCCTTTTTATTCTGAGTGGAAAAATAAATGTTTAACCGCGAGTACCTATAGCACCGTAGAAACCATTTCGATCTACTTATGTTGATTGAAAAAAAATATCTTAAAACTCAAGTTTGTTATTCAAAGGGCGCAATTCTTGAAGAAGAATTGTGACTTTTTCAGTAATAGGTCCAGATTGTGGAGTAACTCTTTTTTTTACATAGTAGACATAAACTGTGTAGTAAAAAGCCGATTGGAATTTTTCCAATCAGCCCTTGTTCTTTGTAATTTTTCCAGTTTCAGTACCTGCGTTGAAAATAGCTACAACCATTATAAAGAAAAAAAGAATTCGTATTACTTGGTCAGCTGTCCAATGCCCCAAGAAATTCATGAAAACAATGATGACAAATAAAAGAGCAGTAACTATGGTTATAAAAAGGCGCCAGTTTAGAGTCATTTTAATCCCTCCTTACATTTGTAAACTACATTTGATAAAAGGTTAACATAAATAATTGGGATTTTGGACCATTAAATGATTTTATTAACAAATAGTGCGAAAATACGGGGAATTAATTGTATACTTTTATTCGGTAAAAATGGCTAATAAAAACTAATGTGTTATTCAATTAAAGGGCGCTTTCCTGAAATAAGGAAAGCGTCTTTCTTCATGAAAAGGGCCATATTCTTGAATTATTAATGCAAGCATTATATCGAAATTTTTACATATAATCCTATGTTGATATTTGGATTTAGGGAGGAAATAGCAGAATGATTGGAAAACAAATAGAAAAGGATGTCATTGTTGTTGGGGGAGGACCAGCGGGAATGATGCTGGGCTTATTATTGGCTAAGGTTGGTGTTCAAGTAATCGTCTTGGAGAGCCACGATAATTTTGATCGTGAATACCGTGGAGAGGTGCTTCAGCCCCGTTTTATTCAATTGCTTAATCAATTAAAATTACGTGAGTTTATCGAACAATTGCCTCATTCTAAGCTAAAGAAAGGTGCTTTTTATCATTATAATAAAAAGAAAGGTGACATTGATTTTACTTCCATGATTGCAGAAGCACCTTATGCTCTCTGGATTCCTCAGCCTATTTTACTTCAAGCACTATACAAAAAAGCAAAGGAATATCCAACGTTTGATATGATGTTTCATGCCCCAGTAAAAAAACTGTTCGAGAAGGATGGAACAGTGACAGGAGTGGTTGTTGAGCAGGAGAATAAAGAGATGCTTGAAATCCAGGCAAAAATAGTAGTCGGTGCTGATGGACGGTTTTCCACGATTCGTCGTTTAGGTGGTTTTGAATTAGAATATCAACATTATCCTGGGGATTTAATCTGGTTCAGTGTAAAACGGCCTTCTAATTGGGGAGAAGAATTACGATTTAAAATCACAGAGGGACACAGCTATATAACACTGCCGAAATATCCTGATTTACTTCAAGTAGGCATTGCTTTACCACGGGGTGAATGGAAAGAAACAAAGAGTCAAGGAATAGCAAACTTTCGTCAAGAAATTATGGATGCTAACAAAGGATTTCATGAATTTGCTGAATCTTTGGTTGACTTTAAATCATTCGTACCGCTTCAAGCTAAAAATCATATGGTTAAAACGTGGGCAAAGAATGGCTGCTTGCTGATTGGCGATGCTGCTCATTGTTCATCTCCTGTAGGAGCAATAGGAGTTTCTTTAGCAGTAACGACAGCAGTTGTGGCGGCTGATGTTATTTGGGATGCACTACAAAAACGTGATGTCTCGGCTAAAGTTCTCTGTAGAGTTCAGGAAATTCGAAGTGAAGAGATTGAGGAAATTCACCAAATTCAAGAGCGAATGGGAAATTAGTTTTTTACTTCGTCAAAATTTGTAAAAGTGATCCGACCATACATTGTATCTGCTGCTTTCAAAACTCCCCTTTTTTCGATGTTCCAGAAGAAGCTATTTGTCATGAAAAAACCTATAGCCATTAATCCTGAATTTGTATTCGATAAATAACAAGAGAGCGCTTATCTTTCTTTATTGTAATAACGGCTTTTTGTTCCACAATCGGGCGCTTTACTGTAATAAGGTAAGTGCTTTTAGCCATTTAAGGGTCATATACCTGCTTTGAAAGCTGAAAACATTGGTGAATCAAAGGTGTATGGGATCTTTTATAATCCATAAAGTACGAAAAAAGCTCCCCCTTGAATGGCAAGAGGGGTGTACATTTGGGCCTCTTGATTGTGATTTAATGTAAAATAAATTTGTTTAGAGCATCCACTTAGAATTACATTAAAAATCTATCTCTTATAGGTTCTAACTTTTTAAACTTTTTATTATAAGATTGTCTTTTCAATAGTTCTTCTACTAAATGAAGCGCATCATTTTTTCTATTAGCCTTTACATAACTTTCAATAACTTTTACGTATTGATCATCGTAGGGGATTTTCTCTTGCTTAGCTAGTTCAAAAGCCTTGTCAAAGTAATGTGTGGCATTTTCATAATCATTCAGATATAGGTAAGTACCTCCATTTCCAAAGTAAAGCTCTGCGCGTTTAAGATTATTTAGAGTGATTAATTTTAAACCTTCTTCTCTAATTTGAAGAGCTTTTTCATATTCTTTTCTCTCATCAGCATTAAAGGCTTCCCTATGGAAATGTTCAAATTTTATTAATTTCTTCTTAGGACGCTTTAATTTAATGATTAACCAAATTAAGATTAAATCTCTGATTACTGAAAAAACATCATAACCTAGATTAGCAAGATTATATTGCACTAATATTCGATAAATCAAATGAAAAATATCATAAGTGAGAAGAAAGTATAATATATAGAGGATAAATTTTCTCAAGCAATGCCCTACTTTCTAGTATCAAGTGATTCTATTATATTACGTAACCATGTATAGAGTATCTGGTATTTTATTTAAGCTCTAGTAATTATTTCTATAATGAATTTAATGATAACAAGAACGATCTTCAATTAAAGGGCGCAATTCTTGAAAAAGGATTGTGCCTTCTTTATCTATAGGACCTGATTGTTGAGTAACTCACTTTTAATATAAATGGATGATTATGTTAAATTATATAGCGGATATGTGAAGAATTGTACTTAAAGTAACGGGTCAGTTTAGTTGATGAAGGGAGAGGGTTTTTCCTAATAGCGGCGATACCGAAAATTTCAACATTTATATATTCTACTACTCTTTGTATAATTATGAATAGTAAATTAACAAAAAAGTATCAAGACTCATAAGTAATGCATAAACATGATTTTATTGGGTAAATCAAAAGCGCCCTCCACAATTGCGGAGAGCGCTTTGTTATTGAAAATGTGCCGAAGAAGAAGTCTCGAATCGATTTTAATACTTCACTTGAATAAATTCGCCTTTTTTATATTCCGAGGTTCCTTCATCCTCTACGGTTACCCAAACGCGATCCGCTCGGAAATGATGATCGCGTTCTAGCACACCTGTAAATGTTTTTCCATTCGCCAATTCGAAAACAAAACGTGCTCTCGAATCCACTGTTTTAAAAGCATACCCTTTCACTACATACCCTTCAGGACTGACTTCAATCGCAATTTTTCCGAAGCTTGTTCCTAAAGGGTATAGAACAAATTCAGTCGCATCACTATGGCTGTATTCACTTACGCTTTTTATATAATCATAGAAATCGTTCGCATCAATCGATAACAGTTTCTTATAATCACCTATTCTATGCTTAGTGAACTTCAATCGATCAAAATGATTATTGGGACGTGTGGGTAAACCATTATTTGTGGAAAAATCATAATCTTCCTCGATTAAATTTACTACTTGCTCTTTTATATCCGCTTCGTTCCCTATTTCAATAAAGACTTCTTTTTCTTCTTTTTCGATAACGGATTCCTTTTGTTTTATAACAATATTTGCATTCTTGTTATTTTCCGACTCAATGGTTTGGCCATCTGAAGCCATCTTTTGTCCCGAATCCGTTAGATTTATTAGGGCAGCATTCTTTATATGGTAGTCCGAATCAAATTTATAGGGACCGCAGCTTTTACTTTCACAATCATTAATTGTGTAATTGAATACCACTCGAATATGCTTTCCGCCCAACTCCGACTTGTTGTACTTTACATTTGAAACTTCAATGCCTTCAGGGGAAAGTTCTTCTAAATACTCCGAGCTTTGTTCCAAAAATCCTTCTTTCTCTTCACGGGATAAAGCTGCATAATCATTCGGCTTGATAAGCAAATTCAATATCATCACAATCGCAAATAAAGCTCCTAGAACAGCAGTAGTTACTTTGGTTAATTTCCTATTCTTCAAACTGATAATAAATGCTGTTGCTAATACTGTGAATAAGAAGGTGAAAAAGTAAAAAAGATAAAACTCCGATTCTAGATGCCCTTTTGTAAACAAAATCTCCCTGTCATCGGCATAGATCGTTCTGAAAACCAAAATACCGATACTAGCAAATAGAAAGGCAAAGCTAATATATTTAAATTTTATATTTTCATTCACAACGGAAAGATCTTGTTGATTTTCGGCCTTTTTACTTTTTACCGCTTTTTTCTTAATCAAAAGAACCGTTAAAATAACATTTACAAATAAAAAATAAATAGCTGCCGCTGTGACTTTTATGTACGCGGAATTCTCTGAACCAGAATTTAAAGTTACATTCAATGAAGATACAAACCAAAGTAAGAAAACGGTTGGTATACTGCATATGAATGCTAAAACATTAAAAAGCAACGTGACATTCTTCCATACTAAAGTCAATTCCTTTTTGGTTAGAAAGGAAATATTTACAGTGTACAGGATAGTTAGTAAAAAAATAGTTATAAAGAACAAAATGTTCCCCCTTTTCTATCATCAATTTATTAAGTTTACCATATTGCAATTCAGCTATTGAAGAATATTAATCATATTGTGCGATCAAAAAATAAAAGAATCTAAATATACAGCTATTGTATATTTCAGGCTCAAGACTAAATAATTATAAAGCGTATAACCGAGTGAGAGAAGAACCTAAATGAAAAGTTAATAGAGTATGAATAAGTTCAGTGTAGTATATCTTTTTGTAATTTGTGATGAGTGCGACTCGAAGTGGAAGCATCCAGATGAAGTAAAAAATTATAAAAAATTCAGGTCGGTCTTTGATACGACAACCGAAGAAACACCGAGTGATGAGGAAGATATATCATTATTCGAATGGGATGTAGAAATTCAACAGTTAACCGATGAGGAGATTCGAGCTAAAGGTTGGAAAAAATATATCGTAGAGAATAAATAAAATTAAACAGGTTTCTTGTTCAACTACCATGAAAGAACGTAATCATCTTTCATTCTCTGTGGCGAAGTGTTGATTCATGGCTGGCTAACGGGCGCGTTAATCCAAGAAGGATTAACGCTTTTTTTATTAGAACTTATAAAGGTAAAGGGCTGATTAGTGGAAGGTTTGGTCAATTTAATATAAAAAATCACAGGTTAGAATTCTTACAAAAAATAAACATTGGCTTAATATAAAATATTAAATCTTAATAGGGTTAAAGTAAGATAAAAATAAAAAGGGAGGAAAAGAAATGGCAATCGAGAAATATCGGCATCCAATTTTGTTCTATGGATTATCAATTGTAGTTCCGTGGATATTGTGGTTTATTGCTGCATATATCAGTCATATAGAACCAAGTAGAAGTCTATATGTTATCTTAGAAAGCATTTTGGGGATTATTGGCTTATCGAGTCCATTGATAATTGCTTGTATTTTAATGCTCTCAGATTCTTACTTACGAAAGGATTTATTGAACAGGTTTTTTAATTTCAATACCATAAAACCATTTTACATTATCGTAACCTGTTTTCTTATGATCACGAGTATTCTTCTTGCACAGGCAATTTCCTTGCTTTTCGGATATAGTACCTCTCAATTTGCACTCTCAGGAAAGTCTTCATTTTCAGCAGGTATTTTTCCAGCTTGGTTTTTGCTCTTTATTGCTCCAATACTAGAAGAATTGGCTTGGCACTCATATGGCACAGACAGCTTACGAAAACGATTTAATCTTTTTACTGTTTCTATGATTTTCGCTATTTTCTGGGCATTTTGGCATTTCCCTCTAGCTTTTATTAAAGATTATTATCAAAGCAATCTAGTCGAAACAGGGGTAATATATTCTATAAATTTTGTGGTTAGTCTCATTCCCTTTGTTCTATTGATGAACTGGTTATACTATAAAACTGGACGAAATATTATTGTTGCAATCGTTTTTCATATTTCAGCGGGGCTTTTCAATGAATTATTTTTAACACACCCAATGAGTAAAGTCATACAAACCATTCTTTTACTTATTTTAACTACAGTAATTGTAATAAAAAATCGGAATTTCTTTTTCAAGTTAGAATATCACGAAAAATGATATAGTTTTGATATTGATCCTTAAAATGAGAAACAACATCTAATACTCTAAAAAGACCGCCTTCTAAAATAGCAGACTTTTTCTAGTTAAAATAAATTATCTACTACATAGTGAAGGACTTTATTTAAAAATATCTGAAGTATGATAGGGTTGATTTTACACTTAGGGATAAAAAGGATTAGATAAAGATGATATTTGCATAATCTGATGAAATAGTATTCCAATTTGTGAAGGATTGTCTCAAAGTAACGGGGGCTTTACTTCAATAACAATATTCAACAATCGGGCGCTTTTCTGAAATAAGGAAAGCGTCTTCCTTCATAAATAGGGCCAGATTATTGAATAACACAGATAGAGAATGATTGAAATTTTATAAAAACCATACTTAAACTAAGTTGAAAAGAATCCATTTTTATCAATCTTTTCTTCGTAAAATGCCGGTTAGTGTAGTATATTTGATCAAATTTTATTTCAAAGCAACATCGTGCGCATACCTATCGAGAAAAAAGTCAAAAAACGACTTGACATTGGAGTCAACTCAAATGTTATTCTGAATTCATGGAAAAACTTTACTCTATACAAGAGGTTTCACGAATACTTGGGATACCCAAGGATACACTTCGGTATTATGACCGGATTAGGATCGTCTCGCCGTCCCGGGATGACAATCGGTATCGTAGGTATTCGAGGGACGACCTCATAGACTTGATGAATATTCAGATCATGCAGCATGCGGACTTTTCTCTTGACGAAATCAGGGGAATACTTGGTTTGCGCAAAATGGAAAATATCGACTTCGCTTACTGTGAAGAGGTTGCTTCGTTCCTCGAAGCTAAGATCGCAGAAACGCGCATGAAGATTAACCATCTGGAAAAGGTCAGTCGGCTGCTCAATATGGCAGCCGAAACGTTAAGGGACTTTAATAACGAAAGCGACCAACGGTTGGCAGATTTCGTCCGCGAGCTTTACAAGGATATCCGGGAGAATGAACCGGGAATTTCTATGGAGGGTTGTGATCATCATCAAGGTTAGGAATTTTTATTATCTGATTGCAGGCGTTCTTGCGATGCTGTTTGCCATCACGCATGCATGGAATGGGCAATTCGCAGTGCTGCCGACGCTCGACATTAGGGCGATGTCCATGGATACTCGGACGGTATTCACGTATGTTTGGCACATTATAACGGCGGAAAATCTAGTCTTCGGCATTGCATTCATTTTCATGTCATTTCAAAGTGAGCGATCGAAGATCCGTTTTGCTGCATGGATGATCGCGGCGATCCTGATCGTCCGACTGATTGTCATTCTTGGGGTAACGGCATTACTTGAAGTTTCAGCTCTTACGGATACGATTATAGATTCGATTGCAATCGTAATCTATGTTGCCTTGATCATATTGGGCACAACTATGAATAAAAAATAAACAGGTGGTTAGCAGCTACAGTAACTGAGATATCTGAATTTTCTTCTAATGCAGACTCGCTCAAAGCTATATAGTAAGCAATCTTTGGCCTTTCTTGATTAAATATGTTTATGATCAAAGTTGTACATTCAAAGTCGTGCTGTTATCGAACATTAGAGCAGTGAAACTAACCAAGGTGGGATATCACAGCCATGGCAGCGATGAGGTCAGGGGTCGTGTCCCTTTGTGCTATTGGGGGCCCTTAGAAAGGGAGCGAACCCTTAGAGCTCGTTATTAATGAATGATACAGATTAACATTTTATGGAGTAATGAAAAAGTCGTTTAAAAAGCTGTGTACCTTCAAGGGATATAGGGTACTGTGTAAGTAAATAGCTATTCAATTAAAGGGCGCATTTATGTAGCAAGAAATGCGCTCTTCTTAATGAATCGGGCCAAATTATAGAATAGTGAAGGGAACCAACAAAGGGAGGATGAGACAAATGACTTTACTATTAAAAAATACGGACATAAAAGGCCTACTTTCCCCACAGGAACTAATTACTGAATTAAAAGACGGTTTTGAAAAATACTCCATAATGAGAAACATTGATGGACAACGTGCAAATTCACCACTCCCGAACGATTATTCAAGTTCAATGATTATTTTTCCTGGTTTGTTAAACGAAATACCCGCATATACCGTGAAAGTTCACGCTAAGTTTCAAAATCAATCACCATCTATTAAAGGAGTAATCCATCTTCATGATTTAAATAATGGTGATTTGCTTTCAATCATGGATTCACCTTATTTAACAGCTGTTCGAACCGGTCTCTCTGGAGCACTTGGTACACATATACTTTCACATTCGAATGCTAGTAGAGTTACAATCATCGGATGTGGAGTCCAAGGAGAGTTGCAATTAAGATCATTAACATATTTTCGTAGCATCTCAAAGGTGTATGCTTTTGATCTAATCCCGGAAAAAGCCCGTTTGTTCGCCAATAAAATGAGTACGGAACTAAATATCCCTGTGTTTGCTTCTGAAAGTTTAGAAGAAGTTACTAAACAAGCAGAGATTATTATTTCTGCAACTTGGTCTGAAGAACCTTTTCTTTTTCCTAAAATGATACAGCCGGGTACACATATAACTACCCTGGGGGCAGATCAACCTGGAAAATGTGAGATCAGCGCCGAACTTATCCAACAATCGGTTTTTATTTGTGATGACATTAATCTTTCTGAAAAAATGGGTGCTATTGGTGGAGCTGGTCTGACAAGAAAGGATGTAGTTCCCTATGAACTAGGAGAAGTTCTTGCCGGATATCGATCTGGACGCACCAGTCCGGAGGAAATAACGGTTTTTGGTTCCGTTGGTTTGGCATTTCAAGATCTTGTTGTTGCATGGAATGTATACCAAAAGGCAATTGAAAAAGGAATAGGAGAAAGCTTTGATTTTAACTTGTAGAAAGTATGGATTTAATTCTTGTTTGGTTTTTATTATTCAACAAACGCGCGCTTTTCTGTAAAAAGGAACAGCGCTCATTTTTATTATAGGGCCATATTGCTGTACAAGCCTGTATAATGGTGTGCAAGTAAATTTTATTTCTTTAAAATTATAATCGGATGATTAGTAAGGATCTAGTTAGCTCATAACACAAACTGTCGCTATCCTTGAATAAAAAGGAAAGGCGTCATTTTTATATGTTGAAATAAGGTATAAAGGTAGCTCTATAAAGGTAGCTTTGTAATTTAAAAGTGAAATGATAGAGGTAAATTAAATATTACTTTGAGATTGTCCGATTGGTTAATTAAATTTACGATGTGGAGCGCTTGTAGCGTGATTATTGAATTATTGATACAAGTATTTTGAGGAACTCCCTCTCTAATGAAGGTTGCTTGGTTGCTATAAATGAACATTTTACACGTTTAAACAATATTTCGATTCAGTTAATGAAGGGATAGTAAGTGTAAAACTTCAGTAGCCGACCATGAGTGGATTACGGGGCAAGTTCTACAGAGGTATAAGGATGAAGAACTCTTCTTAGATAATGGATTGTTCTATTAAATAGCCAGATTTGAAAAATAATTGATATTTACGGTAATAAGCGTTTTTCGCTAACATTCGAAGTAAAAGGATTAAATGCATTAAAAGCATTTAAAGCTATACATAGAGACTTTAAGGAAAACGAAATTAGAGTTGAAGAAATTGAGGACAGAGGACATTCTGGAAGGAATTAATTAGAATGCGAAAAAACTATAGAACAGATTTTATCTGTTCCTCCATTAATCATTCATTTCTTTTATTCTCTTTTAGCCATTTCTTATTTATTTTGTATTGTTTTGAAATTCTTTTAATGATAAAGATACCTGCAATTAGTGCTAATAAGTTTAGTGAATCACCGAAGTTAATAGATAAACTAAAATTGTTATTAATATTTATATCGTTCTTGTTTTTGGTAGTGCTTTGAGAATTCTTTTCCTTGCTATTCAATTTTATACCCCCAATTTGTTTATTACTTCATTCACTTAAATGTATGAACAATTAATGACATGTATGCGGACAAGTATGTAACAATTACACTTAAAGTAAAGGGTACATTAGTAAAAGAAGAAATAAATGATTTTCTAATTGAGATCATATTTAAAGGGCGCTTAAAGGAATAAGGATCTCAGAAATAATCCACCTTTTTTTAAAAGAATGCTTCAATAAAATATATTAATAGCTTATTTTGATCAATCTTTTTTCTTTTTCCTCACTCCATTTTTATAGTATTGTCCTTTGATGTATGATCCTTTAGTTATTGGACAATTTAAAAATAATCACAATTTGGAGGGATATTAGTGAGAAAAGAAGACGAAAAAATATCTGAAGGTTTAAATCAGATATTTGAAATCATTAATGCTAAAGGTGACACAGAAGAGTTAAAAGAAATTGTCCAAACACCTGATGACCAATCAAAAGATAACAAATAACCTTGAGGAACTATTATCCTCTATTTTTAACCCTTTTACTTCAGTAAACCGTATTTACCTCTAAATGTTAGAAGGATCCTACAACGTTAATATTAAAAATCCATTATTAGTTAATGGGTCTCTCAAAAATCAATTCAAAGTAAGAAGCCGTTCCTATCCCAGACGTTGCTATTTCAGGAGCTACTAATTGTACAAATCTTCACCCGACTTTTGCCTTTTCTTGTATGATATCTTGATAGTTTAGTTTTGGTTTAGCTGGACCGCTTCGATACGGTTCACAATTATATTGATACTGTGAACTTAATTTTACGAAAAGGGGCAGTTTCTGCGCAAAAAGGAGAACGGCTCATTATTCCGGTCAACATGAGAGATGGTTCAATTTTGGCAGTGGGTAAAGGTAAAAAGGATTGGGATTTTTCAGCGCCACATGGGGCAGGCCGCGTCTTGAGCCGCACAAAAGCAATGAAAACCTTAAACATGGACGACTTTCATAAAACAATGGAGGGTGTCTGGAATACATCAGTTTCTGAAGAAACACTTGATGAAGCGCCAATGGCCTAAAAAGCCAATGAATGAAATTTTAGAAAAAATCGAAGAAACATCCGAGATTGCCTGTTTTATTAAACCTGTTTAAAACTTCTAAGCGGCCCCTCTGAAATGACACTCCGTTGTTCTTTCATATAAATTTAAACAAAAGGATATTTGAAGTAAATAAGATAGAGTAAAGAAGTAGAAATATTATAAAAAAGAGTAATAATTCCGAAAAAAAAACCTTTGTCCTTTATCTATAATGGAATCTAGCAATGAAAAAGTTCAATAAATATTAGGTAGATTAGGAGGGGAAAAATGATTGATTTGCTGCTAGTTCACGGAACCGTTATTACTATGGATGTGAATAGACGAATTCTTCTAGACGGTGCTATAGCTATTAATGAAGGAAGAATATTAGATATCGGTTTAACGGAAAATCTTACATCAAAATATGAAGCAAAGAAACTGATTGATTGCAGTCATCAGTGTATTTTGCCAGGATTAATCGATGTTCATGGCCATGGCGGCCATTCGATGTTTAAGACTATCGCGATGGAAAATATTGATTTTTGGATGCCGATAATGACGAATACGTATAAGCATTTCGTCACGGATGAATTTTGGTATTATGAAGGAAAACTCTCTGCCCTAGAGCGGTTAAAAGCTGGTATTACCACTGGCGTGTCGGTTTTAGGTTCAATGCCGCGGTCCGATGATCCGATCTTTGCGATCAATCATGCGAAAGCATACGCAGAGGTCGGGATTAGAGAGGTTGTCTGTACGGGACCATGTAATCCACCTTGGCCTCATTTATTCAGCCGCTGGGTTGATGGAAAAAGAGTTACGAAAGAAGTAACGTATGAAGAAGTACTGCAGGAGGCAGAAAAAGTCATTGAAGCATTGAATCATGCCAATGAAGACCGGACTCGTGCTTTTATTACGCCTTTTGTCATTGTTACCTCCATAGAGCCATCGGGTCCGACTTCACCTGCGAAGCTTTATGGATTAACCAATCATGATCTATATCAAGCAAAGAAAATTCGTGAGATTGCGAGGAAGTATAAAACAAGAATCCATTCTGATGCCTTTGGCGGAATGATTCATCTTGCTGTACAGGATCGGGAAAATGCTTTGTTAGGCCCTGACGTGCACCTACAACATTGTAGGGGGATTTCATTCGATGAGGCAAGAATTTTGGCAGAGACAGGTACGAATGTAAGTGCCTCTCCAGGTATAACACAGGCTAGTGCGCGAACTCCAATACCTGAGTTAATTGAATTGGGAGCAACCGTTGCTATTTCGACGGATGGAACTTCTCCTTGTACAAGCTTTGATATGTTTCAAGCGATGAGAAAAACACAATTTGTTCACCAAGCGGCACTACGGGATGAATATTATTTACCGCCGGGTAAATTATTGGAAATGGTAACGATTGATGCGGCGAAATGCATTGGCTGGGATGATGAACTAGGTTCACTAGAAATTGGTAAAAAAGCAGACGTGATAACCGTTAATCTTAATCAGCCGCACTTAACCCCGGAATTTATGCATATCCATCGCTTGGTCTATCAAGCCGTTGCTAATGATGTTGATCATGTGATTGTCGATGGGAAGGTTATCATGGAAGGTCGAAAAGTTGATACTGTCAATGAATCCACTGTGTTATTTGAAGCTAATGAAGAGGCTAATGCAACAATCAAGCGCGCCGGACTCGAAAAATATATGCAGCCAACTAAGTATTTCTGGGGTCATGCCCGGAGCTATGTAGATGAAAAGCGTTATAACGAAGAAGATTACAGCATTACTAGATTGAAAGGAGAATTGAGATGATAACAAAGCTTAATGGAAGATATGTAATTGGTTTTGACGGGAATGATCACGTCATTTTAGAAAATGCAGAGGTTGTATATGAAAATGATACAATTATTTATGTGGGAAAAAATTACACTGGAGCAGTGAATGAAGTAATTGATGCAGGAAATGCCCTCATTAGTCCAGGATTCATCGATTTAAATGCATTGGGTGACATTGACCATGATATTTTACATTTAGAAGCAAGTACAAATAGACAGAAAAACCTGCTCTGGTCAGAGCGTTATGTTGAAAAGGGACATCATGAAGTCATGACAGCGGAAGAAGAAGCATTTAAATCTCTCTATGCCTATTCGCAATTGATTCTTCATGGTATTACCACCGCGATGCCGATTACCTCTGTATTTTATAAGAAATGGGCGGAAACATATGAGGAGCTGGCCGCAGCTGCTAATCATGCAGGAAAATTAGGATTAAGAATCTATTTAGGACCAAGTTATCAATCCGGAATTCGAGTGGTGGAACCTGATGGAACCATCAAGCTTTACTGGGATGAAGAAGCAGGGAGATCAGGACTCGAGCGAGCGGTAAAATTCGTTGAAGAATTTGATGGTGCCTATGATGGATTGGTTAAAGGGATGCTTGCACCAGAACGGATTGAATGTCAAACAGAAGAAAGCCTAAAACAGACGAAATATTATAGTGACAAATTAGATGTTCCAATCAAACTCCATGCAGCACAAGGAAGCTTTGAATACCACACAATTGTCGAAAAACACGGCATGACCCCAATTCGTTATTTGTATGATCTTGGTTTTTTAGGTCCAAAAACCGGAATTCCACATGCTCACTTTATTGCAGGCTACAGTGAAGCAAAGACCGGAGAGGGCGATGATATAGCTCTGCTTAAAGAGACCAATACAACGGTCATCCATTGTCCATTAATTATTGGAAGGCATGCTTCTGCATTGGAATCATTTGCAAAATATAAAAGGGCAGGCATCAATTTAGCACTAGGTACTGATACATTTCCTCCAGATATGTTTCAGAACATTCGAACAGGCAGCATGTTTTCACGCATAATTGAAAAGGATGTGGAAGATTCTACCTATGCGGATTTATTTCGCTCGGTAACTCTTGGCGGTGCTAACTTTCTTGGAAGGGATGATCTAGGCAGACTTTCCGTTGGAGCAAAAGCGGATATTATCGCAATTGACTTAGATGGTTTCCATATGGGAGTAATCGATGATCCGATTCGAACAATGATTGCCAGTGGGTCGGGAAGAGACGTGAAATTATCGATTATTAACGGAAAGGTAGTCATGAAAGACCGTAAAATTCCTAATCTTGATTTAGAAGAAATCAAAATCAAGGGCCAAAAATATTTTAATAAAATGAGAAAAGGATATTTGGAAAGAGATTACAAGCAGCTTCCTGAAAATGAATTGCTTCCACCATCCTTTAAAATAGTGGATTCCATCTAAACTTAAAAAGAAGTAAAGATATTGAAAAATAAAGTAAATATTTTTGAATAAAGTAATCTGAATATTTCTTATAATTAGACAAGAGATGTAACTTAATAAATATTCAGGGGGTCAAGGACCATGAGTGGTAAATGGAGGTTTGGAAGATTTTTTCTAGTATTACTGATGGCAATAATTATTACCGGATGTTCTACTAAAAAGGAAGTCAGCACAAAGGAAAATTACGGTGAAAGTGCATCAAAGGATGGGGGGACTTTAATCATTGCCCGATTATCAGATGCTGAGAACCTCGATCATCAATTTATGTCAACAATCAATGCGGCAAGTGTCACCCATAGCAAAATTTATGAAGGTCTTGTAGGTAGGGATAAAAATGCCGAAATTAACCCTTTGCTTGCAGAAGAATGGAAACAGCTTGATGATGTGACATGGGAATTTAAACTTAGAAAAGATGTAAAATTCCATGATGGTACTCCTTTTAACGCCGATGCTGTAAAGGCGACATTTGATCGTCTGTTGGACCCGAATGTTGGTTCACCAAGAGCAGTTGTTTTTAAAATGGTTCAAGAAGTGAAGGTTGTTGATGAATATACTGTTCAATTTATTTTGTCGGAGCCTTTCTCACCATTACTTTCCATTCTTTCCAGCCACGAAGGCGGAATAATTAGTCCAAAAGCGATTGAGAAGTTTGGGGAAAAAATTATTAATGAACCGAATGGAACAGGTCCATTAGTTTTTGAATCCTGGACACCTGGTCAAGAAATTGTTTTTACTAAGAATAATGAATATTGGGGAAATAAGGCAAAGGTTGATAAAGTCCTATTCAAGGTAGTACCGGAAGAAACGACAAGAATTTCTATGCTAGAGACAGGTGAAGCACATATTGCTGAACCGCTGTCAGTACCTATGATGTCTACGGTTGAAGCTTCTTCAGCTGCTGAAGTTTATCGCAGTGAAGGATTTGGAACAGAGTATATAGGCTTTAATGTTCAAAAAGAACCTTTTAATGATGCAAGAGTTCGTAAAGCAATCGCTTATGCTGTTGAAATGGATTCAATTATTAAAGGTGTATACAATAATGTAGGTAAAAAAGCGAATTCATTATTAGGATCAAAGGTTTTTGGCTTCAATGCAGATATGAAAGCCTATGAATATAATCTAAATGAAGCAAAGAGATTACTGGCTGAAGCAGGTTATCCTGATGGCTTCGAAACTACTATAAAAACGATGGACAGTAAAGAAAGAATTAATATGGCTGAGGTACTTCAATCACAGTTAAAAGGAATCGGTGTTAAAGTTAATATTCAGGTTCTAGAGTATGGTACGTTTATCGAGCAAGCAAACAAAGGGGACTCTGAAATGTTTATTCTCAGCTGGAGAAACGCAACCGGAGATGCAGATTATAACCAATACAATCTTTTCCATACGAATTCTCATGGAGCAGCTGGAAATACCTTCTTCTATAGTAATGAAGAAGTAGACCATTTAATTGAGGATGCCCGTAAAGAAAAAGACCAAAATAAGCGCATCGAACTATATGCGAAGTCACAGGAACTGGAAATGGAAGATGCTGTATATATTCCAGTACGAGTGATTGAAAACCTAGCAGCTGTGACAAAAAATGTAGAAGGCTTTTCAATTAGCCCGTCAGGTTATTTAGAAATCAATGATGTTTCTATTAAATAATAAAAAATAAGAGGGATATCTATTTTTTGATACGCCCTTTTATCATGTTATTAGTATAAGAAAGGGTGTTTTAAAATGTTTGAAAATTTTTGGCTGAAAAATGTTCGTTTAGAAACGGGTTATATAAAGGAAAATGAAAGAGTTACCGGAACAAAGACAGAGCTATTTCATTTATTTATTGAAGATGGTAAAATTACGAAAATTGTAAAAGAAGCAGAGCCTATAGCAAATGAACTGCCTGTAAAAGATGCAAAAGGATTGCTGCTGCTTCCATCTTTTAAAGAAAAGCATGTTCATTTAGATAAGACATATATGAGTGAGGATTGGCGTGCTTGCATCCCGGCTTCTGGCGTGATTGAACGATGTGAAATTGAAAAAAATATTCTAGCATCCATTCCATCCAGCACACAGAAACGTGCAGAAGCTTTGCTTGAAATATTATTGTCATACGGTTCTACCCATGTTAGAACCCATGTGGATATTTATCCAGAAGTGGGATTGCAAAATTTACTATGTGTCAGCGATGCATTAGAAACATATTCGAATCGAATGAGCTCTGAAATTGTTGCTTTTGCCCAGCATGGCTTGCTCCGCCCAGGAACTGTACCATTAGTTAGGGAAGCTTTGAGAAACGGCGCAGGGATTGTGGGAGCGGTCGATCCTGCAACAGTCGATAATAACATTGAAGCATCATTGGTCCAATTAATGGATTTAGCTGTTGAAGGGAATGCGGATATCGATTTACATTTGCACGACCCAGGTCATTTGGGAACTTTCACAATGAAACGTCTTGCTTATTTAACAAAGCAAGCGGGCTGGGAAGGAAGAGTAGCTGTTAGCCATGCATTTGGACTAGGAGATGTCTCGAAGGATGAAGCCATTGAAATGGCAGGCGTATTAAAAGATGCAGGAATTTCAATTGTTACAAGTCTGCCGATTGGACGAAACATTCCCCCTGTAAATCTTTTAACTGAATGTGGAGTTGAAGTAGCTGTAGGTAATGATAATATCTATGATTCCTGGTGGCCGACAGGAAATGGTGATGTTCTTGAAAGGGCAGGACGTCTCCTTGAGCGTTACAGATGGACAGACGAGCTATCACTCTCCCAAACTCTTAAATATATTACTGGGGGATTAACTGCTTTAGACAAAGATGGTAACCAAGTTTGGCCTAAACCAGGAGTAGCTGCAAATATGGTTCTAGTAGATGCTAGCTGCTCTGCAGAAGTTATTGCAAGGAGATCTAAACGCAAAGCAGTTTTATTTAAAGGAAATTTAGTTTCCGGATCAATAGATTAATTTAAAAATTGATAAATGGGTTATCCAACAGGATAGCTCTTATTATCATATTTCGTTCTACTATATTTCCAAAAAAAAGTAGTAAAGAAAACGAAAAATGTAGTAATGATATTCGAGAAAAATAATCCGAATATTTTTTATAATGAAATATGCAGGAAAATTCAATTGCTAATAGGGGGAAAGTAATGAAAAGGAAATTACATATTAGGAAACTGTTCCTAGTAATGTTGATGGCAATTATTATTACAGGCTGTTCTACCAACAGGAATGTCAGTAAAAGCGGAGAAAATAAGGAAACAACATCCAAGGAAAGCGGTACACTAGTTATTGTTCGTTTGTCGGATGCTGAAAACTTAGATCACCATTTTATGAATACCATCAATGCTGCGAGTGTTACTCATGGAAAAGTTTATGAAGGGCTTGTTGGCCGTGATAAGAATGCTAATATCCAACCATTGTTGGCAGAATCATGGAACCAGGTGGATGATAAAACCTGGGAATTTAAACTTAGGGATGACGTAAAATTCCATGATGGAACACCATTTAATGCAAGCGCTGTCAAAACAAATTTTGACAGGCTTTTAGATCCAAATGTAAAAGCACCTAGGGCCGGTGTATTTAAAATGGTTAACGAAGTAAAGGTTATCAATGACTACACGGTTCAATTTATCTTAAATGAGCCGTTTGCACCGTTACTCTCCATTCTAGCTAGTCATGAAGGAGGTATTATCAGCCCTATAACGATTGAGAAATTTGGAAAGAACATAATTAATGAACCAAATGGAACGGGACCTTTTGCATTTAAATCATGGACCCCAGGTCAAGAGATTGTATTAGTTAAAAATAATCAATATTTTGGTGAAAAGGCAAAAGTAGATGAAGTTATTTTTAAGATTGTGCCAGAGGAAACAACCAGAATTTCTATGATTGAGACAGGTGAAGCCCATATTGCGGAACCGCTTTCTGTAACCATGAAGGAGACTGTAGATGCATCAACAAGGATGGAAGTCTACCGCAGTGAAGGTTTTGGCACAGAATATATCGGCTTTAATGTAGAGAAAAAACCATTTAATGATGTTCGTTTTCGTAAAGCCATTTCACATGCAGTCGAAATGGATGCCATAATCAAAGGTGTATTTAATAATATAGGAAAAAAAGCGAATTCTTTATTAGGCTCTCAAGTATATGGATTTCATGACGGATTGGAAGCTTATGAATATAATCTTAATGAAGCAAAGAAATTACTGGCGGAAGCAGGCTATCCAAATGGTTTTGAAACCACACTGCTAACAATGGATGCCAAGGAAAGAATCAATCTAGCTGAAGTACTTCAATCACAATTAAAGGGGATTGGAGTTGACGTGAAGATACAAGTAATGGAGAATGGAGCTTTTGTAGAGCAAAGAAATAGGGGCGACTCGCAAATGTTTATCAGCAGCTGGAGAAATGCAACAGGTGATGCTGATTATAATCAATATAATCTTTTCCACTCCGCCTCAAAGGGATCAGCAGGAAATACCTTCTTTTACGGTAATGAAGAGGTTGATCGTTTGATAGAAGCAGCACGAAAAGAAAGTAATCAAGAAAAACGCAAGCAGATTTATGCGCAAGTACAAGAGTTGGAAATGAAGGATGCTGTATATATTCCAGTACGTGTCATTGAAAATTTAGCTGCTATTTCAAAAAATGTTGATGGTTTTAGAATCAGTGCAGCTGGATATTTAGAAATTAATAATGTAAGCATTAAATAGTAAAAAAAACAAAAGAGGCTGGTACTAAGGTCATTAAATGACCACTTAGAACCAGCCTCATATTGTATTCTTTAATCATAGGTAAGTTAAATACATTACTAGATAGAAAAATAATAGATATTATAATACCTGTATATTTTTTTTGGTTATTGATTTATATATAAAGACAATTAAACAAAGAAAAGCTGAAATAGCAAAGCTTAGCCAAATTGCGTTAAAGTCTTCCTTTACCGTCAGAAAAACATAGCCTCCGATTGCCCCAATGAATGACGAAAAAGGGACTATGAAAGGAAGAACACTTTTGCTAAATATGATATACAGCATCGGACTAATCATTGCAGCATATATATTTCCGAAGAAAAATAATAATGTGAGCGGGCTGGGCGTAAGAATACTGACGATTACAAGTAAACAAATACATATTGCCCCTGAAAAAACATAGGTATATTTCCATTTCTCATCGTTTGTTAGCTTACAAAACATTTCCATTACATTTTTCACAAAAATGCTTGTTGTAGCGTGTAATTCTGCACTAAGTGCCGAAGCGATTGAACTAAAGCAAAAGACAACAAATAGGACGATCAGTACTGTTGATTGAATTTTGTTCACTAGTTCAAAGAAGAGTGAATAAATATTTTCAAAGCTTCTGCCAAAGATCGTTATCATTAATAAGGAAGATAAAGCCAGTGGGATGGTTGCCCAAATTAATCCGGTTAAGGTAAAGGTTATTCGAACCTTTTCTTTTTGGAGTATAAATATTCTTTGCCATGAGGCACGGTCAATCAAAATTTGTCCAAAAAAGACAAAGATTGCTGTGAAAATAAACCAAATGGCATCCGTATTTTTTATATACAACAAATAGGGGTGGTATAGCCTAATGCCATCATAAACAGGGTAAACACCTTCTTGAATAAAAAAGTAGACTGGGATAATGATGACAGCAGCAAAAATAAGGGTGACATTAATACCTGCCACCTGGTGAAGGCGCTGCATGCCTCCGACTCCTCCGATAAAAAAGCAAAATGTTAAAAATAACAATATCCCTATAAATTTAGGAATCGGAAAAATGATGTGAATGAGCATTCCTGCTCCCATTGCTTGGACAAATAAAGAATAAAAGCTTGTCAGGAAAAGAACAATTATCATAAGCCAATATCCGCTTGGTGTTAATTTTTGTCTTAAAACATCTCCGATGGTATGCTGACCAGGATAATTTTTACGGATTTTTTTTGCCAAAAATCCAAACAAAATAAGGGTTAAGGCTCCCACTAGCGAGTACCCAATTCCGCCAATCAGTCCGTATTTGACCAAGGTTTCCGGTGAGGAAAGAATTGTATTTCCTGTCACCCAGCGAGCCAGTAAACTAACAACTCCAAAGCTTACTCCAAGTTTAATGGTACCGCTAATATATAACTGATAATCATTTTTTTTCAATGGAATGTCTCCCTTAAGCGATAATCCCTGGGTGATTGTCCTGTCATTTTTCGGAAAATTTGGCTGAAGTAATGCTGGCTGTTAAAACCGCATCTTTCCGAAATCGTACTAATACTTAAATCAGGAAACTCTATGAGCATTTTTTGAGCTTCCTTTAAGCGAAAATCATTTAAATACTCGGAAAAGCCCATCCCAACTTCCTCTTGAAATTTCCGGCTTAAATAGGCAGGGTTAATATGGATTTTGGAAGCTAAATAATTTAACGTTAATTTTTCACTATATTCTTGGTGGATAATTTTTAACGCATTCACAATTTGCTCCGAGTATCGCCCTATTCGTTCATACCTATTTAATAATGCCATCAATTCATCTTCAATGATTGGTTTGGTTATGTAATCAACTACCCCAAGTCTTATCGAAGTTTGAGCATATTCAAAATTTTGATAAGCAGTAACCATGATAATGTCGATTGTATAAGATTGTGATAGTTCTTTTGCTAACTCTAATCCTGTTTTCCCAGGAATCTGGATATCAAGAAAAGCAAGAAAGATGTCATGCTGCTTAACGATTTGGAGTGCTATAGACGCATCTTGAGCTTTAAAAATCTTCCAGTTTGGAAATTTTTTTAGTATTAAGTACTCGAGTTGCTCTAATTCTAGCGGTTCATCATCTACTAGCAGGATATTCATTAGAAATGTCCACCTTCCTTAAATTTCGGGATTCAGCATAAATGGAAAAATAGCTAAAACGCTGGTCCCATTGTCCGAGTTGATTAATTGTACAGATGTTTTACCATTAGGGAATAATAGCTCCAGCCTTTTTGTAATGTTTTCTAAACCGAGTCCTCTTTCCTGAGACAGTTCCTCACGGCCTTCAATCGCATTGTTCCACACTGTTATATGGATTTCCTTCTCCTTTTTTTCGACAGTTGTTTTTAAAAAGGCTTCACCAATATATTTTTCAAATGAATGTTTAAAAGCATTTTCGACAAAGGTTTGAATAATAAAAGGGATGGTAATCGCTTGGTTTGCATTTGAATCAATTGATAATTCATAATGAAGCCTGTCACGGAAACGGATTTTTTGTATTTCTAAATAATAATTGACATAGGTTATTTCCTCATCAATGGTAATAAATGTATTATTAGTTTGATACTTGAATTTAAGCAGCTTTGAAAGAGTTTCAATCGAGCGGATTAATTCCGCTTTTCGATCCAGCCTTGCTAAACTTAATATTGAATTTAATGTATTAAAAAAGAAATGAGGCTGAATTTCTTGATTTAATTGATTGTAAAGTGCAGTTTGCAGTTCTCTTTCTAAAGCAATTTCCCGAGTTTGTTTTTCCAGCAGGTCAATTCGCTTTTCAAAAATAAATAAAAAAAGTAATGTAAAAGCTCCAAGTAATGGTGCAAGTGCAGCAATCATGATATTTAGGGAGAAAGCTTCAACTGTTAGCATATCTGAGATTCTCCTTTTAGATGAAGAAAAAAGGGAGGTTGATGCTGCTCCCTTTTTTAATATAATATATTATATTATTTTCATATTTTTAGTAAATAATTTTTATTGAAAATTTTCAGCGTAATGACAGCTGACTAAATGATTCGTATCTAATTCTCTTAAAGCTGGTTCCTCTATTTTACATTTCTCTGTAGCAAATGGACAGCGGGTATGGAATCGGCAGCCACTTGGCGGATTAATAGGGGAGGGGACATCTCCTTTTAATATGATGCGCTCCCGTTTTAAATCCGGATTTGGTACAGGAATTGATGATAGCAATGCCCGTGTATATGGGTGAAGCGGAGTATCAAATAAATCTTTTTTATCTGCAATCTCAACGACTTTCCCTAAATACATAACCATGACCCGATTGGAAATATGTCTTACTACACTCAAATCGTGAGAGATAAATAAAAAGGTAAGTCCAAACTGATTTTGCAGTTTCTTTAATAGATTCAGGATTTGTGCCTGGATGGATACATCCAAGGCCGAAACCGCTTCATCGCAAATAATTAATTTTGGATTAACCGCAAGGGCTCTGGCAATTCCAATCCGTTGACGCTGGCCGCCGCTGAATTCATGAGGGTAGCGGTCAAGAGCTTCTGGCGGCAGACCGACATAGCCTAGTAATTCAAGCATTCGATCCATTCTTTTTGGCTTTCTCACTACATCTTGGATGGCCATGGCTTCATTTAGAATTTGCTTTACTGTTTGCCGCGGGTTAAGTGAAGCGAATGGATCCTGAAAAATTACCTGTAAATCTCCTCTAAGCTTTCTCATTTCTTTTTTATTGAAACCTAAGATGTCTTTCCCTGAATAATAAACCTTCCCTTCTGTAGGTTCATCAAGTCTTAGAATCGCGCGTCCTGTAGTGGATTTTCCGCAACCTGATTCACCTACGATACTTAAGGTCTCACCTTCATATAGATGGAAGGAAATGTCGTCTACTGCTTTTACATAAGCTTTTGGCTTAAAAATGGAGTCTGTTTTTACAGGGAAATATTGCTTTAAATGGTCTACTTGTAATAAAACCTTCTTATCTGCTGTAGCCTGCATTATTTTACAGCCTCCTCTTTTACAACTTTATCTGCCCATTTATCTGTATACATCCAGCAACGAACCTTTACACCATCATTCTGCTCAATAAGCTCTGGCTGCTGTTGATGACAAATCGGTTGCTGATATGGGCATCTTGAAGCAAATCGGCAGCCAGCAGGCATATTGTATGGACTTGGAACACTGCCTTCAATCGTTTGTAATTCTTCCTTATCCTCATGAATCTTTGGAAGTGAATCTAGCAAACCTTGTGTATAAGGATGTCTTGGATTGGCAAAAATCTTCTTTGTTGATGCATGTTCAATAATATTACCTGCATACATCACCGCTACCGTATCACAAGTTTCAGCAACAACACCTAAGTCATGAGTAATCATAATTACGCCCATACCTAATTTGTTTTGCAAGTCTTTTATCAATTCAAGTATTTGTGCTTGGATGGTAACATCCAATGCTGTTGTTGGTTCGTCAGCGATTAATACCTCTGGGGTACAAGCAAGTGCCATCGCAATCATGACACGCTGACGCATTCCGCCGCTTAATTGGAAAGGCTCTTGTTTTGCTCTTTTTTCGGGAGAAGGGATACCGACAAGCATAAGCATTTCGACTGCCTTTTCCCACGCTGCTTTACGTCCCATTTTTTGATGCAATCTCAACGCTTCTGCAATTTGTTCTCCAACCGGAATAACGGGATTCAATGATGTCATCGGTTCTTGGAAAATCATTGAGATTTCATTTCCACGAATTTTTCTCATTTCATCCTCGGACATCGCCACTAAATCTTTACCTTTAAAAAGGACCTGTCCGCCCGCAATTTTACCAGGAGGGGAGGGGATTAAACGCAGAATGGAAAGGGATGTCATACTTTTACCACAACCGGATTCACCAACAATTCCTAAGGTTTCCCCTTTATACAAACTAAAATCGATGCCATCAACGGCCTTACTCACTCCGCGCTTTGTATAGAAATGTGTTTTTAAGCCTTTTACCTCTAAAATCGGTTTGTTTTTCTCAGTCATACTCATTCACCACCTGTTAATTTAATTCAATCCGTTTATTAAAGAATCGATATAGTACATCGACAAGCAAATTCACGACTACGAAAACGAGAGAGGCAACTAATACTCCGCCTTGAACCATTGGTAAATCCCGCATTCGAATGGAGTCAACAATCATTCTTCCTAGTCCATTAATAGCAAAGATGGATTCAACTAGAACCGTCCCGCCAAGTAAAGCTCCGAACTGTAATCCAACCACTGTAATAACTGGAATTAATGCATTACGCAATCCATGCTTATAAATAATAACTCGTTCACGCAATCCTTTAGCACGTGCTGTTCGGATATAATCCTGACGAATAACTTCCAGCATACTTGATCTCGTCATACGGGCTACAATAGCCGCTCCGCCCGCACCTAATGTTAGAGCTGGAAGGATAGTATGAAGGATGCTATCCCAGCCGGCAACAGGAAGGATTTGCAGTTTTACAGAGAAGAAATACATCAACATTAAACCAAACCAAAAGCTTGGTAATGAAATCCCTAATAAAGCAACAATCATAACCGCTGTGTCGGTAAGGGAATAAGGTTTAATGGCAGAAATGATACCGGCTGCCATCCCTAAAACGATGGTAATAATGATACTAAAAAACGCAAGTTCCATTGTGATTGGTAATCTTACTAATACTTCGTCAAGGACTGGCTGGCTATTTTTAAGAGAAACTCCGAAATCTCCGCGAAAAACGTTCATCAAGTAATCAAAATATTGTACGAATAGTGGTCTATTTAAACCTAATTGCTCCCTAATGGCTGCAATCGTTTCTTTTGAAGCTCCTTCACCGGCAAGCAATACAGCAGGATCCCCCGGAACAAGCTGCATTATAAAGAACACAACAAACGTTACCCCGATCACTACCGGAATGGTTTGCATTAAACGGCGTAATATAAACATTAACATGTTGGTCAACCTCCTCTATTTCTTCATTCTAGGATCAAATGCATCACGTAATCCATCACCAAAAATATTAAAACCTAAAACTAGTATAGAAATTGCCAACCCTGGAAAAATAGCGATATATGGTGCAGAGAATAAGAAATCCCTGCCGCTGCTTAACATCGTTCCCCATTCTGGAGAAGGGGGCTGGGCACCAAGACCAAGAAAGGATAGACCAGCGGCTGAGAGAATGACGGTTGCAAGTCTTAATGTTCCTTGTACTATAATCGGTGAAAGTATATTCGGTAAGATATGTTTAAAAATAATCGTTAAATCATTCGCTCCTAGTGACCGGATGGCGTCAATGTACTCAAGGCGCTTTACCTCTAAGGTTGAGCCGCGAACAATTCGGGCAAATAACGGAATCGAGTATGCACCTACAGCGATCGTTACATTTATTAAACCTGGTCCAAGTGCACTAATGATTGCCAAAGCTAGTAATATTCCTGGAAATGCAAGCAGGATATCCATGATTCTCATAATGGTAGAATCAATCCATTTTCCATAATAGCCTGCAATCAGTCCAAAAATAATACCAAAAAATGCACCAAAGATTACCGCGGTGATTCCAATACCCATTGAAAGTCTGGAACCATATAGTATCCGGCTTAAAATATCTCTTCCTTTATCATCTGTTCCCATCCAGTGATCTGCCGATGGAGGTAATAATTTATTTTCTAATTTAATTTCATAAGGATCATAAGGAGCAAGTAAGGGTGCGAAGAGTGCAACAAAAATATAGAAAAGAATGATGATGGCACCGACCATTGCTGCTTTATTCATCATTAAAATAGATAAAAAATCTTTAAGTTTAGAATCTTGCGGATGATTCATTGTCTGTTTGACCACAACTGGTTGTTCTGTTTTTGCTTCAAGTGTCATGTAAAACCCTCCTTATTTTTTTATTTAGCTGAAAGCTGAAATTTCTAGCTGTAATATTCCTCCTTTAAAAATCGATTATTTTTTTGTGGATTATGTACAAAATTATCAAAAATTATATGAAAGTAAATATTTTTCAAATTGTTTGTCAAAATAGTTAAAATTTCAGTATATATTCTGTAAATATTCCAGAGAATCATCTTCTATAATGCAGGTAAGGATTTCGAAGGAATCGTGAAAATCATCCTTCCGAATTCAGAATTTTATATATAATAAACGAAGGAGAGGCAAAAATGGAGAGAAAGAGACGATCCATCAAAAATGGCATTCTATTATTATTAATAGGTTTAATGCTAATGGTTGCTCAAGCATGTTCGACAAAATCAAATTCTTCTAATGAAGAAGCAAGCAAAAAAGGAGGTACGAAACAAGGTGGTACATTAACCGTAGTTCGACTATCTGACGCAACCAAATTAGATCCGCATTTTATTACAGATATACCATCAGCAAATATTATTTATCAAAAAGTTTATCAGGGATTAGTTGTACCGGATAAGGATTTTAAGATTCAGCCGCTATTAGCAAAAGAGTGGAATGTAGTGAATGATACAACCTGGGAATTTAAATTAAGAGATGACGTAACTTTCCATGACGGAACACCATTTAACGCTGAAGCAGTTAAAGTAACATTTGATCGTTTATTGGATCCAAATACCGGATCACCGCAGCGTGAAAAGTTTGCAATGATTACGGAAGTAAAAGTAGTAGATGATCACACAGTCCAATTATTACTTTCCTACCCTTATGCACCACTTTTATCAATTTTGGCAAGTCAGGAAGGAAGTATTATCAGTCCAAAAGCCTTAACTGAAAATCCTGGGAAATTAACTGAGCACCCTGTTGGCACTGGTCCATTTGTATTTGAAGAATGGAAGAGCGGTCAAGAAATATCATTAAAGAAAAATGAAAACTATTGGGGTAAGAAGCCTAATATTGATCGTGTCGTATTTAAGGTAGTACCTGAGGATACAACACGCCTTGCAATGATTGAAACAGGGGAAGCACATATTAATGACCAAGTCCCTGTTACTGAACTTGAGCGAATTGAAGCGTCCGATACTATGGGTCTATATCGTACAGAGGGACTAGCTGTTGAATATGTTGGTTTTAACACAAAGAAAAAACCGTTTGATGATGTAAAAGTACGTAGAGCAATCAGCCACGCGATTGAAAGAGAAGCAATTATTAAAGGTGTGTACAATAATGTCGGAACTCTTGCAAATGTAGCAATGAGTCCTAAGGTGTATGGACATAGTGATAAGGTAAAACCATATGACTATGATTTAAATGAAGCGAAGAAGTTATTGAAGGAAGTGGGCTATGAAAGCGGTCTTGAGCTTACATTGTTAACAAATGACCGTAAAGAACGGATTAACATGGCTGAAGTTATTCAATCTCAGTTAAAAGGTATTGGCGTGAATGTAAAAATTCAAGTAATGGAATATGGAGCTTATATTGAAATGATAAATAAAGGTGAGCATGATTTATTTATCGGCGGTTGGGGTAATGCGACAGGTGATGGAGACTACAATCAGTATAATTTATTCCATACTGCATCCCAGGGTCCTGCAGGAAATCATTTCTATTATAGTAACCCAGATGTAGATCAAAAGATTGAAGCTGCACGTAAAGAAACAAATGAAGCAAAACGTTTAAATCTTTATGAAGAAGTCATGCAAATGGAGATTGACGATGCTGTATATATTCCAATTCGCAACTACGAGCATATGGCAGCCCATAGTAAAAACGTTAGTGGTTTTTGGCTGAATGCAGCTAACTATCTTATGATTGACGATGTAGTAATTAAGTAAAGATAACAAATCTGGAAAAGTACTTTTGCCAAAAAGTACTTTTCCTAATTTTAAAAAATAGGGAGGAATTTGAATGACAACTTTTTGGTTGACGAATGTTCGTTTGGAAATAGGTTTCAGATTCGAAAACGAACGAATTGCCGGTACCGAAACAGAAATATGCCACTTAAAAATTGAAGATGGAAAAATTGCTGAAATAACACATGTTTTTCCGATTACAGAAGAGAAACAGGTTGATGCCAGTAATCAGCTTCTTCTTCCGTCTTTACGAGATATGCATATTCATATCGATAAAACCTATTACGGGGGTCCATGGAAGGCATGTACTCCACTTACAAAAGGTATATTTACTAGATTAGAAGAGGAAAAGGAATTGCTTCCGAAGCTGCTGCCAACGGCCCAAGAGCGTGCAGAAAAAATGATTGAATTGTATTTGAAAAATGGTCACACCCATATTCGCACCCATTGTAATGTCGATCCAGTGATAGGTCTAAAAAATCTAGAGGCAACGGTGAACGCCTTGAAAAAATACGAGGATGTTCTTACATATGAAATCGTTGCCTTTCCACAGCATGGCTTGTTAAAAAGTGACTCTGTCCAGCTAATTCGTGATGCGATGAAAAATGGGGCAACATTAGTTGGCGGTGTTGACCCAGCAACAGTGGATCGTAACATCGAAAAATCTTTATGCACGATCTTTGAAATTGCCGCTGAAAATAATAAAGGTGTCGATATTCATTTACATGATCCCAATACTTTAGGAGCATTTACTTTTGAAAGAATGGCACATTATACGAAAGAAGCTGGCCTTAAAGGTAAAGCAACCATCAGCCATGGGATTGCATTAGGTGATATACAAGGGGAAGCACTCACTGAAATGGCGGCTATTCTAAAAGAACAGGAGATTGATGTCAGCACTACCGTTCCGGTTAATCGTGCCACCATTCCAATTCCTACTCTTGATAAGTTAGGTATTAATGTTTCCGTTGGACATGACAGCATTACGGATCACTGGTCGCCTTTTGGTACAGGAAATACGATTCAAAAGCTGGGGACCCTTGCAGAAAGATTCCGATTGTCTGATGAATATTCCTTATCTACTACTTTAAAATATGGTACAGGCGGTGTAACACCGCTTAATGAAAACGGGGAGCGTGTCTGGCCGAAGGTGGGCGATGATGCAACCATGATGCTCGTAAACGCATCCTGTTCAGCTGAAGCAGTAGCAAGAAGAGCTTCAGTGGAATCATTATTTTTCAAAGGCAAAAAAGTTGAAAGTAAGTTAACAGAATCAAATCCGGTGCAAGTATAAAGGAGGAATGAAAGAATGACCACTCCATATTGGATAACAAATGTAAGATTAGAAACTGGATATATACAGGATGAAAAAGGAGTATATGAAACAAAATCAGAGCTTTTTCATTTGAAAATCGAGGATGGTAAAATTATAGAGAAGCAGAGTAGTAGCTTTGCCATTTCACTAGGTGAAAAAGCAATTGATGGAAAAGGTTTTTTAGCATTACCAACATTTAAAGAAATGCACAACCATTTAGATAAAACCTATCTTTCTCTTGATTGGAAGGCGCCAATCCCGGCAAAAAATTTGGAAGAACGGTTGCGTTTAGAAGCGATGGAGCTTGAGGAATTAGCGCCAACAGCTAAACAGCGAGCAAGCAGTATGATTGAATTGCTTCTTTCTCACGGATCCACACATATCCGTACGCATGTGAATATCGATCCTTATATAGGGTTGAAAAACCTAGAGGGAGTAAAAGCGGCTCTAGAGGATTACTCTGATAAGCTGACTTATGAGATCGTAGCTTTCCCACAGCATGGTTTATTAAGAGAAAATGTGATTTCACTGATGAAAGAAGCAATGAGATCGGGAGCAAACCTTGTCGGCGGACTGGACCCAGCAGGAATTGACCGCAACATCGAAAAATCACTCTATGAAGTAATGAATCTTGCTACTGAATTTGATGCAGATATTGATATCCATTTACATGATAACGGACATGTTGGCTATTATACGGTTGATAAATTTGCGGAAATGGTGGAAGAGGCAAAATGGCATAATCGGGCTGCTGTTAGCCACGCCTTTAGCCTAGGAGAAGTGCCGGTGCCGCAGCAGGAAGAAATTGCTGATAAATTAAGCGGGCTGGGTATGTCAATCATGTCTACCATCCCGATTACAAGAACCCTTCCGCCAATTGATTTGCTAGATCGCAAGGGAGTAAATGTCTACTTAGGATGCGACGGATTCTATGATTCCTGGGGACCATATGGAACAGGGGATGTATTAGAAAAGGTAACACGTTACGGTGAACTTTATAGGAAAAGCGATGAGCGCTCTTTAGCACAGTCATTAAAATGGGCTACAGGTGGTCCGACACCTTTAACGAAGGATGGAGAAGTTTCTTGGCCGCTCCAAGGAGACGAAGCAAGCCTTGTTCTTGTCAATGCATTATGTTCAGCAGAAGCAGTAGCAAGGACGCCAAAGCGCGAGGCGGTTATTTTTAAAGGAAAAGTAGTATCTGGACAGCTTTAAAAGCTTATTTTTCAAACAGTAGCCCCGTTGTTTTTAGATAACGGGGCTACTGTTTAGTTATAAAACTCTAACCGAAGTTTTTATTATTTTTCTTTTCATTTACGAGGTTACTTTAAAAAGATTACCCAGAAGAAGCACGAAAGAGGAAAATCTTTGAACAAGAACTTAATGACATCAATGCTCAACACGGGAGTTAAATGCAGATGAATTCCCGTAATCCCTTTACCCCTATGATACAACAGTTCTTTGTGAGGCGATTCGAAGTGAAGGCATTAACCGTCAATTACTGAAATTGGCGGCTCAAACTGAAGATTATCATGTGGAGATTTCAAGAGTAAGCTTGATGATGGAATTCATGATAAATGCAGCCTTTAACGGTATCGGTGGTGTCACCTATCCGAATGTGAGGGTGAAAAATTCTCCTGCTTTGAAATATTGCTAAATTAACATTTAATTAATTTTGAATTTTTAAATTTTTCACTTGAAATAAACCGACCAGTTGGTTTAATATAACAACAATAACTAAGAAATGTTCTTTAACTGTAAATGAACTTGATAACAGTCTCTTATCATTAAAAATAAAAATTTACACCTTTTCATTAGTAACTAAATAGTTTTTATCGTATGGAGGGATCCAAGTGCCACCCATTGTATCGGATGAATATAAGCAAAAAAGGAAGCAGCAAATTCTGGATAGTGCTTTAATTTGTTTTGCTAGAAAAGGATTTCAAGCTGCCACCATTGATGAAATTGTGAAGCATTCAGGAATTAGTAAAGGAGCCATTTATAATTATTTCAAAAGCAAAGATGAAATTTACTTGGCATTAATGACTGAGCAAACCGAAACGAATAATGCTCGTATATTAAATGAAATTGGGGAATTCCAAACGGCTTCAGAAAAGTTAAATTATGTTTTCGAACTATATAAAGGAATGGATCCTTATGAAAAGGATAGAAAAAAAATAATTGTCGTCCATTACGAATTTACACTTCATTCGTCAAGGGATGAAGAAATTAACAAAATTCTTAAAGTAAGAGGCAGTAAATTCTTTCTCAAATTAATCATGGACATTATCAAAGAGGGGCAAAGTTCAGGGGAATTCCGGGCAGATATT
Source organism: Cytobacillus depressus (assembly GCF_008923245.1). Taxonomy (GTDB): domain Bacteria; phylum Bacillota; class Bacilli; order Bacillales; family Cytobacillaceae; genus Cytobacillus; species Cytobacillus depressus. The sequence goes on along the minus strand of NZ_WBOS01000026.1, from coordinate 5,926 downwards.
GATCTACTGGTTGTTGCAAATATGTTTTGGACTGTCATTGATGGTGCAATGATTCATACAATTGTCAACGATGAGTTCCCCTATGAAAAAGTAATCGAAAACTATCAAAGGATGATTATGTCTTTTTTAGAGAAGTAACAATTAGTTTAAAATCCTTTTCAATTATGATTTGGATTTTACTCGTTTTACAAATAAACCAACTAGTCGGTTTATAGAAAAAAGCTATCTAAAAAGAGGAAATTAAACTTTTAAGGTGGGATGATATGGAGAGTACCATTAGAAAATTAGAAAAAGAAGAATTTCCACGCTTCGTTGAGATTGTCGTAAATGCCTATCCAGCAACAATACAGAATACAGTTGATTTCAAGAAAAAATATAAAGATAGATTAGTATCCATTCAAGATAATGATGAATCAGTCGATTTTTGGGGGTTATTTCGTCATCATGAATTACTTGGGGGCATGCGAATTCATCATTTCAAAATGAACGTTAGCGGAAATGTAATCGATGCTGGTGGTGTTGGTCTTGTTGCAGTTGATTTGCTTCATAAGAAAGAAAAGGTCGCAAAAGAATTAATAGAATCTTTCATTTCATATTTTAAAGAAAAAGGAACATCGATCGTGATGCTGTATCCATTTCGACCTGATTTTTATAAGAAAATGGGTTTTGGTTACGGGACGAGGATGAATCATTATGAGATAGAACCAGCAAGCTTTCCGAAAGCTTTGTCGAAAGAAGGGTTACTATATCTTACCCCAGCTCATAAATGTAAGATATTAGGTTGTGCCAATCGTTATGCAAAAGCAAATCATGGCATGATTTTAAAAACAGAGCAAGAAATTGATGCTGTCTTTAACAATCAAGAAAATAAAATCATCGGTGTAATGGATGACGATTTAAGGGGCTATCTTGTCTTTTCATTTAAAAATATCAATCAGGATAATTTCTTGATGAATAATCTTATTGTTAAAGAGTTTGTTTATGAAACACCCAAAGCGTTGGAACAATTATGCGGATTCCTGCAAAGCCAAGCAGACCAGGTGAATAGAATCATTATGAACACTCAAGATGCTGATTTAGAGTATTTGCTTAGCGATCCAAGAAATGGCAGCAATCATTTAATTCCAAGTGTGTATCACGAAACAAAGACGTCTGGTATTGGTTTAATGTACAAAATTATTGATGTGAAGAAATTTCTTACACAGCTACAGATAGATAATCATCATACACCACCGTGTCGCGTTGCTCTAACTATCTATGATTCTTTTCATTCTGACGATCCGGAAAAATGGCTGCTTATTTTTGAAAATGGCCGTTTAGCAGTAGATGAAAATATGCCAAACCTTGCTAATGTCGAGATGGAGATCGATAATTCTGATTTCTCCTCTCTCGTAATGGGAGCAGTTGAAGCAAGGAAACTATATCAATATGGAAAATTAAAATTGAATAAACAGGATTATGTTGATACCATCAACCGGCTTTTCGCTCAACCGAAAAAACCAATTTGTACGACAGCATTTTAGAAAAAAGCAGGCAATGGATTGAAGGCATCATATGAAATATGAAGGCATGAGCTACACTTTTCAAATAGGAGGAACGTGTATGATTGAGATTAAAAGATTAGTTGATTGTACGCTTCAAGAGGGAGTCGATGCTTGGAATATAGGGTTTAAAGGATATTATTTTGATGCGACAACCACACCTGAAACATTTATTAATCGGCTAGTCCATGAGGGACTGTCTCCCTGTTTATCGATTGTTGCTTTTCAGGATAATCAACCAGTGGGTATTGTAAAGAATGGCGTTCGTGAATTCAAGGGGAAGAGGATTGCCTGGAATGGTGGAACAGGGGTTGCTAAAGCTTTAAGAGGTAAGGGGATTGGCAAGCTATTAATGGAAGAGACTTTATCGATTCTTAAGAATGAGAAGGTTGATATCGCAACACTTGAAGCAATAAGTGATAATCATCAAGCCATTCAACTATATAAAAAAATGGGCTATGAAATCATCGATGATCTAGAATATTTAAGTTTAGATGGCCAGATAGAGAAGAATGCACCCACCCATACTGAGCATAAATACAAATTGGAAAATGCAGCCCCACAGGAAGTTGCAGAACTTTCCTTCTATAAGGGGATGTATCCGTGGCAAACACAATGGCAAAATGCAAAGGGTGGAGAGGCGATCATCCTGAAAAATTCAAGTGATGCCGCCATAGGCTATGCTTATTTTCGAAGGGTGTTTAATGAAGAGAATAAACATGTAACGACTGTACTGTATCAATGTGAGGCAGAGGATAAAAATGAAAGTGCAGACAAGATAATAAAATTATTACTCCATGTGGTTTTTTCGAGATATTCAAATAATATTCATTATGTGGTTCCCAACCTGCCAATCAGAAAAAGTTCAATAACCTATGAGAGTTTAAAGGAAGCAGGCTTTAAACGAAAGACTAGCCAAGTGTATATGATAAAACAAATGTAGTTTGAACATATCCTACTAAGGAAATTAGAGTAAATCCTTTTTTAAAATCTGATTTTCCTGAAGAGTATTAACATAGTGACCTTTCAGAAAGAGAATACGTCCTTTCGGTAAACGGGTGCATGAGTTGAATAAGCATCAAGCTGCATCAGCAGCTTTTTTTATGGATGTTTTGTTACATTGGGGAATTTCAAATCTGTTCTTATTAAGCTAAAGGGCGCTTTTCTGAAATAAGGAAAGCGTCTTTCTTCATGAAAAGGGCTAGATTGTGGAGTAAGGCTTATTGAGCTAACCTTGGAGTCTTGACGGTCCCCGTGGACCAGGAAATCCCAGTTGGAATGTTGTTGATTTTGCCACGTCGCATTTTGGCAGGTATTCAGGCTTGTGATTCCTAGATAAGCAATGGCGTAAATCATCATAAAAACCACAATTTGAACAAAATCCCATTAAACACCACCTCCTAATTTAAGTACTATATCCATCCTATTAACTACTAGATAAGTTGCCTGTGTTTATAGCTTAAACAATGGTTTTGTTTTTCTTATCAGTGATTAGATTAAAAAAAGCCCTTATATTTACTAGAATTTAAGGGCTTTCTAATACAATATTCTTTTTTGTTCAACTAAAGTTTTCCATGTCAGTTTTATAATCACTGATTACTAATAATATAAAACATTTACTTTATTACATTTGATACATTTTTCATAATATTGATTTCCTTTACAAAAATGATGATTACAACTTTGCTGAATCTCTTTTAAACGTTTCTCCAAAAAAGCAAGGTGAGTTTTGAATTTATTAATTTCCTCTTCAATTTTTTCGACCTTCATCCTAATAACCTCCTAAGAAAGTTACTGATAATAGTTGGCTCAACTGCAACCTTCTGTTGTTCATTGATTCCGTTTTGATAATAGGGATTGTAATGATACGGATTGTAATTATACATGGGCACTGTCCTTCCTTTTTTTATCACAATACTAATTTACGTTAAATATTGGTAATTTGTTCTGCATGGAATTGCTCAATTTTCGGTAGGAGGAGGATTCGAAGGAACCCCTCGGTGAGAAGTCGTGAGAGAAACACTGAGGGAGAGACCAAAATGAAAGTCGAGGTCTTAAAGGAGTTGATGCACCCAAAACCAAGTTTTATATAGATAGAAGAAAAGAATCAGTAGCTGAGGAGGTAAATATGGAGGATTCTATTTATAAAGAAAATTTTATAAAACGTTTAATCAATAAAGAATTAGATACAAAAGAGTCAAAGAATTTGGAGGATGAATTTATTAAATCCATTGAAAAACTTGGTTTCCGATATAAACGTAGTGACGATCCGAATTTCTGACGTAGAACCCAATATTTCCACGTGGTATAAAGGTAAAAGTGTAGATGCTACTGCTTGTATTGGTTTTTGGAAAGAAGGAATTAACGAAATAAAACCTTTTTTAGAAAACTATATAAATCATATTGAAAAATAATATATTTTTCTTAGCATAGTTTACTAACGGATGCTTTAGTGAAAGTGGGAAAGTGATTTTATGATTGATATTATATTCTAGTTATTCCATTAAAGGGCGCTTTTCTGTAAAAAGGAACAGCGCTTCTTTTCATTATAGGGCCATTTAATGGAATAAGACTTTAAACAAAACTGGATATCTATGTGAGATTGTGAAGAAATGTACTTAAACTAAAGGGCAGGTTAGTTAAAGAAGGAATTAGTCTAAATAGTAAAGAAATATAGTACCAAATCCTTGATGAAATGAGGTGCCTTTATGGATTTAAATATGTATAGGAATCTTCCTGATTATTTATCGGCTAATGAAATAAAATCTCATTTCAACGAAGTTTTAGGTTTTGTTGAATTGAATTATGCTGCCAGTCCGTTAGCCATTTCGGAAGCCTTTTATGAATTAGCAGAACGGCAATGGAATACGTTTGAGTATTTAGAAAAGAGTTTGAAAAATCGTGTTGATAATTGGGTGGTTTGCAATTGGAAAATAGACAATCACTTACTCACTGATAACTTATTGTCATTAATAGCTTTATTAGGACTAGAAAAGAGTTTTCTTACAGCAAAAGCCTTTTTAGCAAACACAAATTTAACTACCGAAGTACGAAAAGAAATTGAAAATACCATTAAGGAATTAGAAGGGAATGTGAGTGACCCTTATTCAGGAATGAAGTAAAATCTTATTAAGCTAAAGGGGGCAAGAGTTAAACAAGGTGTTGCAGCGGCAGCATCTTTTTTCTTGTTGTGCTAACGGGTCAGAATAGTTCAACAAGGTTAATGGTTATTTGTGGTAAAATATATAAAGAATGATTGTGTATTTTTAGGGGGTGTTTAAGTGCAAAGAAACAAAGAAACTCCTGAACAAAAAAGAGAGAGATTGAGACAAGAAGAATTAAAAAGAAATCCGACAGGTAGTATGAACGATGCTTTTAATAGAGCAAACAGTGGCGGTCTTGCGGATTTAATAGGCAGTTTAAGTTGGAAAGGTACTGGAATACTTATTCTCGTATTAATTATTGGTGGTGCTTATTTATTATTAAGATTTAATCCACCATTGGAGATTGGTACTATTGCATCTACTGAAGATAAAAAGTCAGTTGTTGTTGGTATTGGTAATAATGGTTTTCGAGAAGTAAAAATATTAGATGTTTCGGTAAATAATAATGAAACACCTTTAGAAACGAAATTACAAGTTAGTAATTCATCACAAGGTTTTATTCTAACGGATAATTATAAAAGTGAAGATGCGAAAAAACATGGTTTTACTAACATAGTTGAGGTAGCTATAAAAGCAGGAACTTTATCAGATGATGAAACTAATTCAAAAGATGATGAAATTTATGGGGTTAGTGTCATTCATAATAAAGAAATAAATAATATTCATATAGAATATAGTTATTTTGGAATGACATTTAATGACACTGTGTATTTTAACAATTATTGATACATAAGGGGTTTTAAAAAGACTTAGCATTTTCTAGTAACGGGTGCGATTGTTCAGCAGGAACAGTCACTTCTTGTGATAACGGAACAGAATACTTCAATAATGATTTAGTTTCTTATGATAAGGTAGTAATAAGGAGTGAATATTTTGTATTTATTAACATCAATCCGATTTAATGGGGGAGATATTTTATTTCAGCTAATAATGTTTACTATGTTATTAGCTGTACCTTTGGCAATCATAGTATTATTGCTACTTGTTCTTAGAAATAGAAATAATAGATTAAAGCGAGTAGAAGAAAAATTAGATAAACTGCTATCGGATAAAGATAATAAAAAAATATAGGATAATATTGTGCTAATGGGGTGCTATTCTCAAGAAGGAGAATAGCTTTTTCTTATTGAAGGCGTGCCCAGCAAGCCGTTAATTGCTAGTTGGTGAAAGTCCAACCTGAGTAAGTGCCAAGACGCTCAGTAACTGACAGGCAACTGGTGG
>NZ_WBOS01000025.1 GCF_008923245.1 Cytobacillus depressus | reverse complement strand
AGAATACTATAATACAAAACGGATGAAGGCGAAGTTAAAAATGAGCCCGGTACAATACCGAACTCATTTTGAGCAAGCTGCCTGATGAAATAACCGTGTCTAACTTTTTGGGGTCACTTCACAGCATTAAATGAGAAATTAGGTTTTTTAATCAATAGAAAAAGACTTATAAGTATTTATCACTAATCACTTTCAAATGGTGTAACTCATGCCCGACAATGCCATATGCAAAGGTACCTATCGAAACTGGGCTGTTCATTACAGTTCCATTACGATCCCATGCTGGATCATCAATGGTTGAAATAAGACTTAACGTGTTGGAGCGTACCGTGTCTAAACCAGCTATTAGCTGCTCCCAAGATAATTTGTTGAAGTTTGCCGCAGAAACGTATTGATCCTGATCCATTGCTGGGAGTGGCGCACTTTCATTTCGTGCAATGGCAAGCATTCGATACGACATCACACGTTCCGAGTCGGCCATATGCCCAATCACTTCTTTTAAAGTCCATTTCCCTGGTGCGTACGCCTTCCTTGCTGACTCCTCTGATATGCTGCTCAAGAAGGTAATGGTCTTAGTTCGTTGCTTACTAAGTATTTCTTCAATATCTCCATCTGGCACAAGACTAACATACCTAGCATGCTCTGGATTTTCAATAGATAATGGTCGTGGACGCACAAGAATCCTCCTCATCGGAATAGTTAATTATGGTTCTAGACTATTATTCGACAGTCAAGAAAATATTTCCTTTATTTGATATTTAATTTCATTACCGCAAAATAAATGCGAATTAAACAACTTTATTACCTCTGTACAACTGATTTATGCAGTTAACATAATACACATAATAATGGATTAATTCACTTTTTATTCCACTAACCTGCCAGTTAGTACAACAAGAAAAAAGACCGCCGCAGCGATTACTTTCTGTATACAGATAGGTAAGGGTTTGAAGTTATCGCTCCCTTTTCCCCCTGTTCACACCGTACGTGCGACTTTAACCGCATACGGCGTTCCAACTAATCCAATTCATTCATTTCTATGTATTCTTTGAAGCAAATTTAATTCCCATCAGATTGTGAAATTTTTGCATAGTTTTCGGAGTTCATTAACTTTTTCTTTTTGCTTATTGTTCAATTTTAAAACACCAAGAAGAGATTTGATTTTATCTATATCTTTCAGATGTATAAGTAGGTGAACCGTTTCATGTAGCACTATCAAGTTTGAATATCTGTCATCCTTAGAAATATGATGAGGATTCTTATGATGACAGTGCCAATCGCTTTTTCCAAGTTCTGCTCCAGTTACTGCACACTTTCCGTATTGGGCTATGAACTTACTAATGCGATTGTCATTATATTCAATCGTGCGATTTGGAATAAAGTTTTTCATGATATAGCTTAACACGCTTTTATTTATCACTTTTAAATTGTTGTGTATTTTTGCTCTACCTTCGGTAGTATAATTACACACATCTTGCGAAAAGCAGAGATTTGTTTTATGCCTTTGGGCATAAATTGGGACAAATACCATGTTTTGAATCTTAAAGAATTGCGGTGAGTATCCTTTATAGCGTCTTTGGAGCGTACCAGTCATGTCATCAAACTTAGCTTCTGTTCTGATATTCTTTAATCGATTATATAGAGTCTTGTTTAAGTGGGAGGACAACTCACCTAAATTATTAGAAATGTTAGTAGCTGTTGCGTAATAGTTTTGGATTCCCATTACAACTGTATTGTAATGCCAAACCGTTTCAGCACAAGGCTTCTTCTGAATTGCTTTTATAGAATCTTTAATTTTAATGAGTGCATTGGACTTAGCTTTCTTCGTCATATTTGATTGTGCTACAAATCCAAACCTTGTTTTTCCTTTTCTAATTGCTCTGAAAGAGAAACCAAGGAATTCGGAAGAATTCTTCTTTAAGTTGATAACCATTGATTTTTCATCACTTGTCTCAAGATGTAATCTAGTTTTAAGAAAATCCTTGATGGCAAAATTCATTTTAATAGCTTGCGATCGAGTACGGCATAATACCTTAAAATCATCCGCATATCTTACGATGTAACATTCTTTGAGGTTTGAATTCTTTAGTGCCTTTACTTTGCTTCCATTATGTTTATACTCATGGTTACTTTTAAACGTTTCCCATTGATTACTAACCCACCAATCTAGTTCATTTAAAACGATATTGGATAAAAGAGGTGAAAGTATACCCCCTTGCGGGGTACCTTTGGTTGGCAAGCCTTCTCCTTCAATCTCTGCTTTTAACAGCTTCGAAATAATGGAGAGTAAAGATTTATCTTTAATTCCCATTGACCATATTTGTTTGAGTAACTTACTATGGTTCACGTTATCGAAAAACCCTTTTATGTCCACATCTATGCAATGATAAAGACCCACCATATTGATAAGCGATTCAAATCTTGCCTTCGCATGGTGGGTACTTCTATTCGGTCTAAAGCCATAGCTATGTTTATGAAATTTTGCCTCGCAAATTGGTTCTAACACTTGTAAGATACATTGTTGAATAATCCTATCCCAGATTGTTGGTATTCCTAATGGTCTTACTTTTCCATTTGTTTTAGGGATGAAAACACGCCGAACACATTCTGGTGTATATGATTGGAACATACGCTGAACGTGTTCAATTACCTTTTCTACAGACAGATGCTTAACGTCATCAATCGTTAATTTATTAGTCCCTGCTGTTTTACTCCCAGTATTTCTTTTTATGTTTCGATAAGCAAGACGTATGTTTTTATTAGAGTTTATCAGTTTCATTAAGTCATAGAAATTTTGACCATCGACACTTTGAACATATAAATTGTCAAAGCAATTTTGCATGTCATAATATTCACTGTGTCTCAGTTTCTTCCGTTTCAACAAGTCGGTGACTCCCTTAGGAGTTGAACCTCTCTTAGTCTCACAAGAACCTTATTAACCGATAAAGAACTGTCTTACATGGTTGAATGATTCTTTTTAGTCTAGTGGCTATCCCTCCAGGTGGATTAGACCTTTCATTGGTACTATGCCACCACTTTCACTGATATAAAGAAAAGTTATACAGTAACTAATATCATTATCGCTTTCCTAATCACCACTTCATAAAGAGTAAGCTCTCCACGTTATCAGCTTACAATGTTGAATTATACCTATTATAGAATGAACTTAGGTGCTTCCTATAAGCCTGTTAACCGTTGATATGCCTATAACATATCATGGATTTTCATATGAGTTAGTTTTACTCATCCACTGCTAACCTCACAATTAGTGATATACACATTTCTATGTATCGTGCATGTAGACCCGTACATTCAGAAGTTCGTCAGCTTAACCTTTTCTTTTAGGTTCATTTGCATTCTCACCATATTCATTCAACTCAAGCACCATGAATTACACCACTCCATCGAGTAGGCTTTCGGCAGCCGAACTGCTACGGTAATTTCTCACGCCTTTTCGCCGAGCTTATAACACTGTCATTCTTACTAAATCCAGTGCTATTCGACTAAGAGAGAACCCTTCAGGGCGTTACTCCATCATTTGATTCTTCGATATTATCCTTCAGTTCCGAAAGGAACTGTCTAACCTTTACTAGAGAAATGTATCCATCCTCAATTTAAATTAGAAACATTTCGCACAACTCTTGCACCCTTTAGTTTAAGTAAAAATCTTCACATTTAGCACTTTTTCGTTAGGTTCAATATTTAGCAGATACTTTCAATTTAGGTGATGAAATTAGGAACCTTACAAATTATATGTTACAATGTGTTTACCATTTGATTTACTGTTTTCATGTTCCCTGCTCATTCGTGAGTGGGGTTTTGTGTATTTTAAGAAAAATAAAAAACAGACTCTAAAAAAAGAGTCTGTTCATGTTTGGCATTATAATTAAGCCTTACGAACGTTTGCTGCTTGTGCTCCACGCTGACCTTGCTCAACATCAAAAGTCACTTCTTGACCTTCTTCTAATGTTTTGTACCCTTCGCCTTGAATAGCTGAGAAATGAACGAATACGTCTTCTCCACCCTCACGTTCGATGAAACCGAAGCCTTTTTCGCCATTAAACCATTTTACTTTACCTTTTTCCATGTTTGTTGCCTCCTAGTGTGTTAGCACACACAATGTATTACTATCCTTGTTCTCAGTGATCATCAAGACGAAAAGTTTTACTAATACTATCCTTTACACCGAACAAAAATAATTCATATTTAGAATAGCCTTTTTTGAAATCCTTTGCAAGGAACCCAAGGCACCCCGACTAAAGTACCATATTATCTAAGTGGAAACCTTCACAATCTTTTCTACACTTTAACATATATATTCCCTTAAATGTATGAGTCCAGAAACTTGACTATTAAGAAAAGAAACCGTCTTATTAGAGAAAAGCTCCCTTTTATGGAATATCCAAAGCATTACTAATTATGAAAGGGAAACCCTTTGAAAATGTTCAACTGTAGGGAAAGGACCGTAAAAATGATGCAAAAGGTTTTTCTATTCTTGATATTCCGGGGATTGACGGAATCCAATTGTATGATCCTCCAAATCTCCCCATTTTAACAAAAGTAAATATTTGCATCACCGATCAGTATTCCAAATAGCTAGCCCTATAACGGAATATTAGATGATCTTCTATTGGTCATAAATTCATTTTCTAAAATGCTCATTTCCCATAAACTCCAGTATTCATCACCATTTTTTCTAGAGTCTCTAAGTAATCCTTCTTTTGTAAAACCAGCCTTTTCATAACAAGCAATTGCTGATACATTGAAATCAAACACACCAAGACTAACTCTATGTAAATTAAGATCTTCAAATGCGACTTTGAGAATTTCTTTCATCATTTGCTGACCTATTCCTTTTCCTCTTACATTTTTATCACCGACCAAGACTTTTCCAACTCTTGCAGACTTATTTTTTCGATCAATTTTCCCCAAAGAGATATGACCAATAACACTACCGGTTTCTTTATCCAACACCTTATATGCTAAGGTATCCGAGCTATCTCTATTGGCATTCTCAATATACTTTTCTAATTGATTCTCTGATAAGGGATATTGGAATGCAGGCCCACCCCAATGACGTAAGAATTGAGGTGAACTGACCCAATTGATAAGTTGTTTGAAATCCGTGCGTTCAAAATACTGTAATTCAATCATCAAAACATTTCTCCTCTATGTTTTTTTCTTTATTCAATATTATTATGTGACCTATATCTACCTCAACAAAATGGCCCGATTGCGGAAAAAAGGATTAACCATTACGCTTAGTTAAACTATAAACCCTCACTATCTCAATAGAGTAAGGCTTATTGATACATAATCATATTACTTTTAAATAAGACTTGTATCAATATGATTATCGTAGTAAATACGGTTTCCTGATGCTACCCATAATAATAAAAAATGCCCGTACTCATTTAGTAGGGCTTACCTCTTTTTGTAGCGAAAATACAATATTTTACCCCATCCTCTTCAAAGCCAAGTGGTTTGTTCAATTCAATCCCTCCTATCTTATTAATTAGACGAATAGGAAGAAAGTCCTCGTGACAAAATTACGAATAAAATCGTTTATATAAATAATGTTCAAGAAGCTCATTCACTTTGTTCCGGATCCGGGGATTAAAATAGTTATGTTGCTCGTTATAGCCCTTAAGAAAAACATAAAATGTGTAAATGTTTCATCATGACCAATTTGCTGCAGCTTCATCCTGCCTTTTCTCATCTTATCTTTAGCAACCTTCAGATCCTTTTTTACAGCCTTAATCGTTTCATCAGGCAAGTTAAGATATGGTTATTTAAGCTTAAACAGAGCTTTATCAAATATCAAACGGTCTTTTTCGAGTATTGTAAGTACCAATGTCAGATACATTGCTCGCTCAATAATATCTCTGTCATCATCAGGTATCCTGGTCATTTATATCCTCTCCACAGCAGTTATATCACTATTCATTATTTGTTCAATATCAGTTTCAGTTTCTAATACTATGTACTTTATTAACTAATCCACCTTACTTACCACACCAGAATAATATTTAAAATATCCATCTTCCCAAAATGTAATCTTAACTTGCAGAGTGTAGTTAATCGACTCCATCACAATTATGCCGACTTCTTCGAGCTTTGCTCATCCAGTTGCGGCTTCTTTGCTTACAACCTTTTTAATAGCCTACACAAAAAACTCCATTTTGAATAAAGATTGATCAAAATGGAGTAAACCTTTTAAATTCTATATGAATTTTTTTAAAAAAAGTTTGGTCATCTCAATGAACCTTGCTCCACAAAAGTCTCCTATAGCCTCACATACTTAAACTAATAAATATAATGATCTAGATCTCATAAAGTAAATCCTATCAGGACTAGCTTAAAAAATATAAAGGTTATTTCACAAGAAGTTTATCTTCCTTCAAATAACGATAGATCGGAATCTCATCGCCTTTTTGAACAGGGATGAAGTTAAATGTGACGTAGCTATCAATGGATTCAGGTTCAAGGGCCGATGCAATAAAATTGGCATTTGCTTGTGCCATGGAGAAAACATAGCTTCCTTTAGGGAATTGCTTGTTTTTCGTTGAAATCTCAGTTGTTACTTCCTTCGTATAATGACCGTTTTCGAGAGTTGTGGATACCTTATTATTTGTCACTTTGTAACTCTCAATGGAAAGGGTCACTGGTTTGTCCAGCTTCTTTACTTCGACGCCGAGAATCTGCAGTTTCCTTGCAATATCGTGGTAAGCTGGAGGCATAATGTAAGCCGTTGGACGTTCACGCTCAAGTGTGGCGTATGCCTCTGTAGAATCTACCCAATCAATTGGAATGGCCGTTCTTTCACCTTTTGCAAGATCAACGACAACGAGCGTTTGATCTTTAATCAGCTTGTTTTTGCTTTGAATCACAATTTTATCATTATCATTGACGCGTTTCCCTTTTGCGATGACCTCTTCACGGGCATCTTTCACTAAATTTTTTATCGTTTGCGCATTTTTGGCTGTTGCTGTAATAAAGTTGGTCTGTGCAATCGTTTGCGCATAGACGCGTCGTTCAAAGTCTGCACGCCCAATATTGATGCCACGTGTTTCAATTAAGTATGTGAGCGTATTTTTCAAACCAAGAGCATTTCGGCCGTTGCGTGTTTCCGTGCTACCTTCCGTTGCGACAAGTTTGCCATCTTTATTTGTGCTAAGGGTATAGTAATCGTAATGAGTTAGTTTTTCTTTATCCAATTCCTTTTGGACTTCAGGTAGGAGAAGCTGATCGGATGCATTGCGAAGCTGCTCTGGGATATTTAAGTTTTTGGCCGAAGAGATGAGCAGGTCATAGGATGAGACGGAGCCTTTTTCGCCATATGGTTTTAGCGAGGATGAGTTGACCGTATATTCATGGGCATCGAGAACAACCTCAGGCTGGTATTCGTTAAAAGCTTTAAAAACGGCCTGTACTTCAGGATATTCGACTTTCATATAATCACGGTTGGCATCGAGATTTGTAGCGATTTGCCGCTGAAAATAGTAGGAGCCGTCTGGATTAATCCGCGGTACGATCACTACATTCACTTTATCAAGGACATCGCCAAGCTTCCCCTCAGCTAGTAGCTGGGCTACGACAAGGTTTGACTCACTTGCAGCCGGTTCATTGCCGTGAATTTGTCCTTGAATCCAAACGAGTGGCTTCTTACTGTTGTTTTTGACTTCTTTTAATTTGTCCGTCGAGAAAACAAGTATAGGAATATCACGGCCTTCTAAAGATTTGCCAATGATGTCAAGGTGAACTTGCTTGTTTTTATTTGCTAATTTTTTCAGAAAGGACATCATTTCTTCCTGACTTGTAAAGGCGACTTTTCCTTTTTCAAATCCAGGTGTTTGAAATTGCATAGCTGGTTTTGGGAAAAGGTGAGCGATATTTTCTGGTTGAACATAGCTTGGGCCTTTTCCATAATAAGGGGTAAATTCACTCTGATCCTCGCACGAATATGCCTTTTCTTGATAAATCCCCCCTGTAAAAGGCAAACTAGACGAAAAAGTAAGCACTGCAACCATGGAAGTAACACGTAGCACTTTCTTCATCAGATACCCTCCTAAAATTAGAATTATCGAACAATTCAAAATTATCATAAAATGCCGCGAATGAAAATGAATAAAATGCAATTCTGTCAAAAACAGGAATTTCAACTTAATCCTATTTTAAATGAAGCTAGACAAATGGCATAGGAACGCCTTTTTATTGTATCAAAGATCATCGGTAGAAGGGCTTATGTATTGCGTGAGCTTGGTTAGGGACAGCGACAGGTTCATTTTATATAGTTTTAGACCTAACTTTTCATAAAACTTGACTGACCGTTCTAAATCACTAATTGGTAAATGTGCTTCATAGAGTCCTTTTATCACTGGCTTTTCCCCCAAACATTTAAACGCCAAAGTAGATCATTCTGGTACATCTTTTTAAAAAACGTCGCAACTTTATTCAAAACTTCGCATCTTTCTTATAAACATCGTGACTTTATTTCAAATCATATGTGCCCTACTCATTCGTGAGTGGGTTCCTGGCTTATAAGATAAATAAAAAACAGACTCTATAAAGAGCCTGCTTGAGTTTGGTTTTATTATTAAGCTTTACGCACGTTAGCTGCTTGAGCTCCACGTTGACCTTGCTCAACATCGAAAGTCACAGCTTGACCTTCTTCTAAAGTTTTGAAACCTTCGCCTTGAATAGCTGAGAAATGAACGAATACGTCTTCTCCACCTTCACGTTCGATGAATCCGAAGCCTTTTTCGCTGTTAAACCATTTTACTTTACCATTTTCCATTTTTGTTGCCTCCTAGTGTGAAAAACACACAATGTATTACTATCCTTGCTCTCAGTGATCATCAAGACGAAAAGTTCTTACTTATACTATCCTTTACACCGAACAAAAATAATTCATTTTTAGAATAGCATTTTTTGAAATTGTTTGCAAGGAACCCTTATTCTTTAACAAAAGCACCCTATAGTTGAATTGATTGCCATACTCCTCCTTAACCAGGTACAAAACCACATTTTTTGTGAAAGTTTGTGTTGCGTTCCTCATTGGAAACAGTTAAAATTTCCAACCCAAAGCTTTGAGATTCTCGCAAAAATTTCAAATTTCTTTTTTATTAACTTTGATATAAAAAACTGTTAAGATAATAAAGATAATGAACATCAAAGAAATTGAAGGTGATTAACATATTAGAAATTAAGACATCTCCGTTAAGTGATGGAGAATTTAATCGAGGAGTATTTGCAACCGTTGATATAGTGAAAGGTGAGCTGATCCATGAAGCTCCAGTCCTTCCATATCCTAATAAGGAACATGTTTTCATAGAAAAAACTTTGCTTGCAGATTATGTGTTCGAGTATGGCAAAAATCATACCGCTATCTTGCTCGGATACGGTATGCTTTTTAATCATTCGTATGAGCCTAATGCCACTTATGTGATTAACTTTCAGAACCATACGTTTGACTTCCATGCCTACACAGATATAAAAGCAGGGGAAGAGATCCTTATCAACTACAATGGAGATGTTGCTGATAAGGAACCGCTATGGTTCGATAAAGACCAAGTTTCAAGTAATGATTAAAAAGTTGGCAGGAAATTAGGTTTTTAAAAATGATATGTTACAAATTTAACTCTAATTTCCTGTTCTTCTGTTTTTTAATGATTTTGGTAAACCATCTTTACCGTTTGAAAAAGGCTAAATTCCCCATTATCATCAACTCAAAATTATTTACGGGGAGAGGTAAAGATGAAAATTTATGTTGATGCAGATGCTTGTCCGGTAAAAGATATCATTATCTCTGAAGGTACGAATGCTGAAATTCCTGTTATCCTTGTTACTGGCTTTTCTCATTTTTCTAATGCGGAACAACCATCCGGAGTGGAAACCATTTATGTTGATTCTGGAGCAGATACTGCGGATTATCGGATTTGAAGTAAATTTTGATTTGTTGCGGCAATGATTCTTGTACCTACTTTTTAGGTTTTATTCAACCAACAGGTATAAATTCTTGTTGCTGAACCGCCCGCAATAACTTTACTTGTAGTTCCACTGGAAGTTCTCCAAGTTCATCAAACAAAATAGTGCCCTTATCAGCCATCTCAAACAAACCCAATTTTCCTGCCCTTTTTGCCCCAGTAAAAGAACCTTGCTCATATCCAAAAGTTCAGATTCTAAAAGGTCCTTCGGTATTGCACCACAATTAATCTTAAAAAAAGGATTACTTTCCCTTTTGCTTGTTTGATGAACCATATTCGCAATAAATTCCTTTCCCACTCCCGTCTCACCCATAATTAAAACGTTGGAATCAACATTTGATATTCTATACAGGGTTTCCAGTAACTAATAATTCCTTTCCAGTACATAATTTTTTGATTAATACTTTTTCTACTTTTATCTTTAAGTACATCTAACGAAACTGCATGCGATACTACCCCTTCTTTTACCAACTCACCAACATGTTTGCCAATAAGATTAATTGATTGTAAGCCCGATATTCTTTCATATCTTGATTTACATATTCGCATACACCTTGGGTATCAGTGGCAAAGATTCCATCATATAAAGAATCAAAAATACTAATCATGAAGTCCTCTATGATCATATTACTATTCAACTTTTTAACTCCTCGTATTCTTGAACAATATAAACAATCTTCATTAAATAGATTATTGGAAATTCCTGTGTTTATTAGCATTCTCTGAACTTTAGGAATTTAGTAGGATCTGTCATATAGGTAATTAATCTTACAAATTTTTACATTCATTTTACATCAATCTTCTAAGAAATTTATATTCTATTGTTATTTTTAATAGGTAATGTATTTATATTAATGAAATGATAGGAGATGTTCAGATTGAGAGGAAAATGGTTACCTGCTGTTGGTGCTCTTGTATTAGGAATCGGTGTTTTTACTGGAGGAGGGACTGCCTTTGCGAAAGAAAAACAAAAGGATATTTTAAATGTATCACACCGTGGTGCTTCAGGTCATGCTCCGGAACACACTATAGTATCCTATGACATGGGAGAAAAAATGCACGGGGACTATATTGAAATTGACTTACAAATGACAAAGGATGGACAATTAATCGCTATGCACGATGAGAAAGTTGATCGGACGACAGATGGGACAGGCCTTGTTAAGGATTACACAATAGCGGAAATCAAGCAATTAGACGCAGGAAGCTGGTTTAACGAAAAAAATCCAAAATACGCTAATCCAGATTATGCAGGATTAGAAGTACCAACTCTTGAGGAAATCTTCCAAAAGTTCGGTAAGAACAACAAATATTATATTGAAACAAAGTCACCTGAAATTTATCCAGGTATGGAAAAAGAACTTTTACGCCTCATCGATAAGTACGATGTAGATAAAGAGACACTTCTTGTTCAATCTTTTAGCCAACAAAGCTTAGAAATTATGCATAAACTCGATCCATCTGTTAAGCTAATTCAATTAATATCATATAAAACAAATGCAGTAATAACAGATGAAGAAATTGGAGCCATTAAAAAGTATGCGATTGGAGTAGGTCCTAACCACACTTATTTAAACAAGGAATACGTACAAAAGGTCGTTAACAATGGGCTTGGAATCCATCCATACACAGTAAATGAGAAAGAACGAATGACGCAGTTAATTGATTGGGGCGTTACAGGAATGTTCACAAACTTCCCAGATTTGCTTCATGAAGTAAAGAAAGGTAAGTAAGTTCGAGGCCATGCCGAAATTATAAAAGGATCGAAGAATGCCTTCGATCCTTTATTTATGGAATTGCTCGGGCAAGGAATTAGCCCATCCTTTTTAATTAATTGTGAGAGAAATTTAGATTTTGGACAAGGATTTTAATGCAGAGTTATTGGCCTTGACGATGTCGTAAAACGTTCGGTAACTTGGAGTTGAAAGCCCATTCCCATCTTAATACTTGATCATTTGGCTGTGAAAAGAAGCCGTACTAAGTGAAGGATTAGCGTGCCAACCCTTCAATGAGGCGCTTGGTATCTTCCTTACTTTTTTTATCTCCACCCGGCTGCCGAACCGGATGTTGCTTTAATATAAAGTTTGATCAATAAGGATTCATTTCTAGTATATTTAAGATTGGTTTTTATAAAAAAGATTGATCATTTTCTACCTGGCTCAATAATAGCGCCCGATTGCTGAAGATCAATAAGCTTCTATTAGCTGTCCTTAATCAGAACTAATCTGCCTAAATACTTTAAAATTATTTAACTACTTTATTTTGGATATACTTTTTTAAACCGTTCACAAACAACTAACATATTTGGCGAAAATTCTATATCGTATTCTTTTAATAATTCGGTAAAGAACTTTTCTTGTGCATCCCACCAAAACCGATAATCTCCTTCACCTTCTGCTAAAGCGAATTCCTCTTTTACCTCATTCATCGGAACAACTTCAACGGATTGAATTTGAATGACTGCGACTGGCTCTTCCTGACCATCTAAAACAATATAATATTCACCAGCTTGAGGTATAGCTTCTTTTACTAACTCATAAAACACAAAACCTGAAGTTGTCGCTGTCTTCTTTCCTTCTACAACTAAATCGGCTAACCAATCAGCAGAAGCTCCAAATTGAAAAGCATCTTTATACTTAATCCCTTCCTTATGATTTGCTGCACAAAAATCATTCCAAAATTGTTGTGCCCTATTCAAACATAATCACCCTTTAAATAAATTATTTCTTTCTATTAACATGCACCGTTTCTTTAAGTGCATGATCATTTTCCACACAATTAGTCCCCCCTTAAAAACGGATCAGTAAATGGAAGATACTTTTCTCATTAAAGACAGATTACACACGTTTCTTTTACTTATAACTTTATTAAACTCCATCCTTTTTTTAAAAATCAATTATTTCAAAATTCCATTATTTATACTATACTTTACTCCATAATTTGGCCCTTAAATGGCCAAGAGCACTTTTCTTATTACAGGAAAGTGGCTTTAATGGAATAAGATTATTTTATAAAATCGTTTATTAGTTCCCCTGTTGAAAGTATTTTGACAAATTCATCTTGGTATGTAAAAAGACTTGTGCACAGGTGACCGATGCAACGAAACTTACAATAACAGCACTATTCTCCCATCCTTTTAAATCGATGAGAGAATAGCGATTTTAAAACTCTAGTTATTTTTTGATTTCGATTGCCGAAGCCTTGTTGTCCCAATCCGAAGCCATATTAGCAGTTTTACCATACCAATCGGAATGTCTAAATGAGACTCCTTTGCCTTTTCCTTGTTTAGACGTATGCTCCCACAGAATCGTCATATAGCTATTAGAAGGTGACGCTGTACTTAAAGAGGAAATTCTGTCATTCCAGCTGGAAGGCAAGTCTTTAAACCCTGACCTCCAATAAATATACTCTCCACGTTTATTTTTAAACTCATAGAAATCAGTGCAACAAGGACCGCTGGCCATAATACCGACTTCGTTCTGCTCGACGTTGTTATTAAGTCTCTGTTTATCTTTTTCAATAAATGCTTGGAAAGTTTCCTCGCTCGTAAATCCATACGCCAACCAATCGCCCTTTTGATTCTGTTTAGGCAGAACTAGGGTTATTTTTATTTCTTTGTTGGATCTGATATTTACTTGGGCCAGCGAATTCACATCTTTTTGATCCACAGTTAAATAGTGGAATGATTTAATGGTATATTCTTTTTCTGCTGCATATGTCGCTGGTACCATTCCCATCAAAACGAGAAGAGAACATATTACGGAAAGACAAAGTTTTTTTATGCGCAAAATTTTTCACTCCCGATTATTTATATTTAGATACCTTGGCCGTAAAAAATGAACGGATGTTGATAGCCACGCTTAAAATCTTAACCTTGACGGAACAGCTAATTTTGGCTTGTAAACCAATGGCGAAATCCCGTTTCGTTCCCCTACCGTTTATACGAAACGTGTTAGGGGATGATGCTTTTTCTCCTTAGACTGTGGCGAAAATGCAAAAAACATTGAAAAGCATAAAAAAACAGGAAAAGCTATTTCTTATAGTTCCTTGAGGGATAAATTCATTTTTTTCCTTTCCTCCCTTAAAAATTAGAATGAATCAAAAAATAATGCTGCTTCAACTTTTTTAGGCCCATGTACAAACATCTTGAATTTTTTTATCTTCTGATCCTCTTCCAAAATAGGTATTGTAGAAATAAATTATCAACTCCCTTATAAGTAGAATTTTAAATACCGACTAGTTGGTATTTAATGATTCATATTATATACTGGTAATGAGTTCTGAACAATATAAAAATAAACATTTTCTAAAAAAGGGG
Organism: Cytobacillus depressus; assembly: GCF_008923245.1. Lineage (GTDB taxonomy): Bacteria > Bacillota > Bacilli > Bacillales > Cytobacillaceae > Cytobacillus > Cytobacillus depressus. The sequence goes on along the minus strand of NZ_WBOS01000025.1, from coordinate 30,364 downwards.
TTTTTTTCCTATGTTAAATCATCATCAGAAACAATCAAAAAATACAATTCACAAATTAATGCAATCAGGAATTGAACTATTTTCTAAACAAGGCTATTTTGGGACAAGCATTGATCAAATTGTAAAACACGCTGGTTACTCTAAAGGGGGCTTTTATGCTCATTTTTCTAACAAAGAGGAATTTTTTCTAAAGTTGATAAAAGAAGGTATTGATTTTTACTTCGATGATCTGCAGGCAGTTCTAAATAAAAAAGATCGAGATTTGTTTAATAATTTTTTACAATACTCAAAGCGTTTGTTAAAAGAAGCAAACGAAAAGGGATCTTCACCTATGCTTCTTCAAGGATGTATGATTTCGAATGAATTACCACAGATAAAAGAGATGCTTATTCTCCAAATGGAGGAATGGAGAACATTCCTTACACATTTTATTCAAGAAATGAAAAATGAAGGTATTGTCGGAAGTCCCTTAGATGCCAGAACCTTAGCAACTGCAGGCATGGCTCTATTTAATGGATTTAATGTGCAGCATTTTATTGACAATCGAATTCAAATACAGGACGCAATAACTGTTATTATTGAGCTATTTCAATTACAAGAACCTAATAAGAAAGATTAATTATTATGCACACATTATTCACTTTTAGTTAACATAAATTCCGATTTTTGGAAGTTGCTAAGAGCCAAACCTAGTGTTATCAATGGTTTGGCTCTTGGTCGTTCTTTATCGTTTATGCAGGATTTTATACATCGTTGATGGATCAACGTTTTTAGCTTCTGAAGAAGCCTAGCAGCTGCATAAAAAAGTAGAGTTTTATGCAACCTCTTACTCAAGACAATGGCCCCATTCATTAATAAGGGCGCATTTCTTGCTCAAGAAATGCGCCCTTAAATGGAATAACTTAATTTTCACTTAACAGGTTCTTAATCCACAAGAAAAACCGAAATCCCTTCTTTATTATGATAGGAAATTCCGGTTCATCTATTTAATAAACAGTTCAATTTTATTTCAAAGCCACAATGGTCTCATTCTGAACCCTTTTGTCGACAATCTGAGCAGCCGGAAAAAACTGCAGGAACCGCTTCCCTGTGGTTACTGCGGTCAAACTTAAATGGAAATCCAAAGTTTCTTCTTCAACTTTCTCTAACCTCATTTATCTTTTTTATTATCTTATCATTTTTCCCTAGCGAAAATAATTCCTTATGCAACAATATGGATCGTTTGTTCAATAAGCACAAAATGTGTATAAATATTAGAATTCATACAATTTATTTTTGAAAAGTTATTCAAAAATATTAGTAAACATACTGCCTTAACATACATTAGTTAAATGCCAGAAACATGATATTTCCAATAATTTATAGAACTCATAATATCAAAGTTTTAGCTTATGCTATTCAATAATGATACACCCATAATGGGTATGCAATTACAAAATCGATTCATCAGAATTTTAAGGAGGATAATAATGACAAGTAACAAAGTATTGATAGGAATACTTTCTCTAATGTTTATGCTATCTGCATGTGCCACAAATAGTAATCATAATAACATAGATAAAAATATGAAGAACATTGATTTACATTCTAGTTCAACTGATGTTCCTGAAACTTTAAAAATAGGGTATAACTTAGATAAAAATAGAGAGGACAATCATTCATATTCCAGTTCAGCTGATGTTCCTGAAACTTCAAAAATTAGGAATAATAAAACCAATGCTAAAGCACAAACAACCCGTCCAACGGTAATGTCGAAAAATGGTATGGTAACAGCCCCCCATTATCTTGCGTCACAAGCAGCTTTACAAGTTCTTAAAGATGGCGGTAATGCGATCGATGCAGCGATTGCTGCGGCATCTACACTGGCAGTTGTTTATCCTGATATGAATACGATAGGCGCAGACAACTTTTGGCTCATTTATAATGCGAAAACCAAGCAGCTAAAAGCCTTAAATGCAAGTGGGCGTTCCGGTGAGAAAGCAACGATCGATTTTTATAAAAGTAAAGGGTACGATCGAATCCCAGTACGCGGCTATTTAAGCGCCAATACCGTTCCAGGTGCTGTTTCAGGCTGGGGAGAAGCATATAAATACGCCCAAAAAGAAATGGGTAATAACTTGCCATGGGGTAAGCTTATTGAACCCGCTATTCGATATGCCGAAGACGGCTTTCCGGTATCACCGAACCTGGAATCTTATACAAAGGTAAACATTACAAAGGAAAAAAATACACTGGACCAAGAACAACATAACTTACAACGTTTTGAAGGATTTAGAAAAACATTCTTAAAACCTGATGGGTCACCTTATAAAGCCGGAGAAATCCTAAAACAGAAAGATTTAGCGAATTCATTAAAGATCATTCAAACGCAAGGGGCCGACGCTTTCTATAATGGAATTATCGCGAAGAAAATTGTAGATGATGTACAGGCGAATGGCGGCTTATTAACCCTCAATGACTTTAAACAGCATACGGCAGATTGGGTAGAGCCTATTTCCGTTGAATATCGAGATTTTAAAGCATACAATTTTCCGCCTAATAGCCAAGGGATGGCTTCACTCGAAATCTTAAATATCTTGAACAATTATGATCTATCCACAATCAAAGAAGGGTCTGCTGACTACTATCATCTTATGACAGAAGCCATCAAACAATCATTTGCTGATCGAGATAAGTGGCTTACCGACCCGAAGTTTGTGAATATCCCGCTTGATTACCTACTATCCAAAAAGCATGGTCAAGATCAGGCTAACCGTATTGATATGGCAAAAGCGGCAGATTACGTCAAACCTCTTGACCCTAAGAAGGATACTGTTTGGTTTGGTGTGACAGATAAATACGGTAATTCGGTTTCAGTTAATCAAAGTATTTATTTTGATTGGGGCTCTGCTATTGTTCCTAAAGGTACGGGAATCCTTCTTCAAAATCGAGGCAGCTATTTCTCATTGAACCCTAACGAGGTCAATCATTTAGAGCCTAGAAAGAGAACGTTTAGTACATTAAATCCGGCTATGTTATTTAAGAACGACAAACCATACCTACTTTATGGTACTCAAGGAGGAGAAGGACAGCCCCAAACCCAAACGGCTTTAGTTACTCGTATTGTAGATTACGGTTTTGGTGTCCAAAATGCCATTGATGCACCAAGATGGGTATATGGACGCACATGGGGTAATCCCTCAAATCAACTTAAACTCGAACCTCGTATTCCAAAACAGGTCGTTGACGAATTAAAGAAGCGTGGACATGATATAGCCATAGAAAGTGAAGATTTCTCAACGACAATGGGTATGTCCGGAGCGATTTTGATTGATCCTGATACCTCTGTGAAATTTGGAGGCGCCGATCCACGTGGTGATGGCATGGCCATAGGGTATTAAAATACAGATATATTTTTGATCATTCAATTCTAAGCAGTTAAACTTTTTTAATTATCAAGACTAAAATATTAAGGGTGGTCCACGCTATATATGTACCACCCTTTAACTTCTTGTTCTACAAACATCAACAATTTTTTTTAAACATTTTAAACATTCTTCAGAACGGTGGGGATTTATTCCAAACGGTTAATGTAATAAAGTTGGATAAAAATAACGAAGCTAAACCTTAATAGATAACATACAAAAATTCCTCTTCTACTATTCCAAAATCATTCCATAAATCCGTCTCATTAACAGTGTATTTCACTTTTTTTAATCTTTTTACCATTATATCTAAAGCACCTTTAATGTTAATGATTAAGATTTTCCATTCACCCACCTACAATTAACACTTTTTCACATTGAGCACTGCTGACTTCTTTCACTAACCTGCACCGTTAGCTAAAGATAAATACCCAAATTTCAAAATGATACTTCACAATTTACAATATATTTTAGAACCATCAATAATATAGAAACCACTGTGGGAAGAAACAACGCGGAGTTCCTTAATAATAAACTTGGATTTGGATGGGTATCCTTATCTAGAGAGTGAGCAATAAAATTAAGTTGTGGGAAAAATCTTTAAAGAAAGGAAATTATATATATGCAAGAAAATCAAAATAAAATGGAAATTTTTCTTAACAAAGTGCCACAAGTGACGATTTTCTTTTGGATAATCAAAGTTTTGTGTACAACTGTTGGTGAAACATTTGCTGACTTCATCAATTTCAACATTGGACTTGGTTTAACTTTTACTACCATTATTATGGGAGTTGCGTTTTTTATTGCGTTGCTTTTTCAATTTAAAGCAAACAAATATGTTCCAGTCATTTACTGGGTAACAGTTGTTCTTATAAGCGTATTTGGAACACTCGTAACGGACAATTTGACAGATAATATGAGCGTACCACTTGAGCTTAGTACAGCTATTTTCTCGGTGCTACTAGGACTGACTTTTATATTTTGGTATCTTAGTGAAAAAACACTATCGATCCACTCGATTTTTAATACAAAAAGAGAAGTTTTCTACTGGCTTACGATCCTTTTCACCTTTGCACTTGGAACGGCGGTCGGCGATTTATATTCTGAACAACTCGGTTTTGGTTATCTTAACACAGGAATAGGCGTTGTTATTATTATTGCTCTTGTGTTTTTAGCTTACAAATTTTTACAACTTGACGGAGTATTAGCTTTCTGGATTGCTTATATTTTAACTCGTCCGCTTGGAGCTTCGCTTGGAGATTACCTATCTCAACCAAAAGCAAATGGCGGATTAGGACTTGGGACAACCGTTACGAGTATGATTTTTCTTATCGCAATTTTAGCGATCATCGTTTTCCTTTCCAGCTCGAAAATTGATATAAATGCTAAAAGCGATATAGCAGAAACAAACCAAAGTAATGCAAATAAGAAACATGTGCTAACACAAACGATTGTTGTACTTGGAATTTTCTTAGTTGTTAGTATAAGTGGATATATCTGGCGCAGTAATAATATTGCATCGCAAGGTGCTGGAGAGCAAGCTACATTAGCAGGTCAATTAGACGATTTTGTTAAAATTGAAAATGACATTCTAAACGCTGTAAATAAAAACGACTTTGCATCATCAAAAAAAGGTGCTGATAATTTGGAATATCAGTGGGATACACAGGAACCTAAGCTTCGAAAAATCGATGGTGCTACATGGACGAAAATTGATGGAACAATTGATGTTGTATTAGCTTCAGTTCGTTCATCGAATCCTGATATAAACAAGTGTAAAACAGCACTTAACAATTCACTTAGTACCATAAATACAGCAAATAAATAATAATCTTGGGAATCGCCAATCGCGGTTCCTTTTTAATTGGAACCTCTTATTATACTGCCTTTTGCATTTTCACGAAACAATTAAAAATGTTATTCCACAATCTGGCCCGATTGTGGAATATCGCACCCATACCCTAACTTTTAAGTTATGACGCTATTTATTTTTAAAAAACAAAAAACCCGATTTCAAAAATGAATCGGCTTATTGAAAATAAGTACCTGTTGGTTTAAGAGGAACTCCTACATTAAAAACAGAACTTCAAATGCCTGGCCCTTAACATAAAGAAAGAGCGTAATTCTTGCTGCAGAATTGCGCCCTTTAATGGAAACTTAAATATTTCCTCAATCCTAAACTACTTAATTCTTGTTCAACTAACGCTGCTGTTAAAGAAAAACTCAGTAAATTAGATCCCGTATTCTATTCAATGTGGTAATAATAATGTATAAAGGCAAGGCAGCAAAAATAATTTTACTCTCAATTATTGCTTGCCACAATTTCAATCCGTTACGAACCTTATAAACAAACAAAATTATGGATAAAGTCACCAATAAAAACAACAGCCATAAAAATTCTTTTTGTCTATTTACTTCATAATTTATGGCATCAATTTTCCAAGTGTCCTTTTCTGAAAAGGATACGGTTGTAATAGTTTTTTCAATCCCTAACACATTGAATGATTTTAGCGATATACTATCTTTTTGCAATGCAACAATATCATATCCTTTTGGTAAAAATGAAACTTTGTAAACTATAAGATATGAGACCCCGGCAACAATACTGCCAATTAATAAAAAGGCTAAATATTTCATAAATTTTGTCCTAAGAGTCTTATTCATTTATTAATTCATCCCCCTAAACACCCTTAGTTACACCATAAAATAGCAGTTATTTTATTAAACTATTCTGCTCTATACCTTAATAACAATTATTTCAAAATCCCGTGATTTGAGCAAGCACCTTATTCCAGAATTTGGCCCTTTTCATGAAGAAAGACGCTTTCCTTATTTCAGAAAAGCGCCCGTCTCTTAAACATCTGTTAACTAATATTTAGATGAACTACATTGATTACAAATCGCTCTTTTTTGAATGGCAACAAGAATCCGATTCAAAAGAGTGTTCATATTCGTCATGACGACGGAGCCATGTCTTACCGTTGCCGTCACTGCGTCCAGGTGGCTGTTCCCAGTCCTCCTGCCTGCCAAGTGCTGTTAAATCGAGGTAGTTGAACATGCCAATTAGTAGGTCAGTTCCACGGGCATAAGTCGTATACGTGTGAAAAATTCTTTCACCATCACGAAGAAAGGCACTCACACCAGGGACTTCCATTGACTGTCCGGAATCAAGGGGTACGCCCTTCTGAACAAGCTCGTCCTTGGTCAAGTAGTTGTATTCGATCGGAGCGACGGATTCGTCCAGCGTAGCATGAAAGTCATAGTTAAAGTCGCTCTCGAAGGAGGAGCACCAAGGAATATTCCAACCCATACGTTCCTTGTAGCGTTGGAGCTTGGGAAATGGAGCACGGGATATCAGAGCCAGTGATGTGTTTCGTGCATGGAGGTGGGTGAGATGGCCGATGTTGTCTGCAGCAAGCGAGCAAGCCGGACAACCTGCTTCCCAATCAGGATCGAACATGAAGTGATGCACGATAAGTTGAGGACGTCCTTCAAACAGATCAAGTAGATTGGTCTTACCATGCGGACCATCTAAGACATAGTCCTTATTAATCTCTACCATTGGGAGTCGACGGCGCTCGGCATTCAGCGAATCCCGTGCCCTAGTGAATTCCTTCTCTTTGGCCAGCAGTTCCTTACGAGCCACAAGCCATTCGTCTCGTGACACGACATTTGGTAGTTGTAGATGATTTTGCGTTTTTTTCATATCGTCTTCTCCCTTCTCATTTTTAAAAATTGTTTACTTTTTGTAGTAAAAAGCAATGGACTTTGTTTAGTGCTCATGAATTCCTACCAGCATCATGGTGGTGTAAGTGCAGTAAAAAGTCCAATTAAATTAGGTGGAATACTTAATAATAAAAACATCCAGTTATTCGTTATGATCGAGATAATCGTAAAAACAATAATAGACGCAGCAATGGCGATAATGCCAAACTTCACACGGGAAGGCTGCAACGGAACTGTACTGGACATGTTGATGGACAAAATGGCCCCAATTATTCCCCAACTCCCTAAGTGCGCTAAAAGAAGGATACCTAAAACCATTGCAGAGCTTAATTCAATCCCAAACACGATTAACGAAAAGAAAACATAAATCGCTCCTAATGTCACATACCATGAATAGGATCTCGCCTTTTGCCAAATATGGTAGTATAGCTCATCTAAACCTCTGTTTTCCCTAGCTTTTTTCCGTCCGAACCACCAGCCAAGGATCCCACAAATCATTCCCCCATACAATCCAATAATACCCCCGATAGAAACCCCCATAATTAAATTCTCCCCTCTTCGAATATAAACACTTCTTCAATCGTGCAGTTGAAAGCTTTTGAAATGTTGTAGGCAAGCTCTATAGATGGATTGAATTTTCCTGATTCAATTGCATTGATCGATTGTCGTGAGACTCCAACTTGTTTAGACAATTCCTCCTGCGTAATCTTCTTTGATTTCCGTAATTCGCGAATTCTGTTTTTCATAAAGCCTCCTTCATAAGTGTCAAGTAAACTTTACATTTGTTGATAAGTAAAGTTTAATTTACATTTTTTAGGATGTCAAGCGAACTTTACAATTTTATTTTTGATTAAAACAACAAAGAACCCTTATTGAAGATGTCCGGGAGACGTAACAAGAGGTATCAAAATAAAACTGTTAAATTACAACCATAATGAGCCAAATAATGACTAGTAAAGACACTACACTCTGAACTTTACTCCGAGTAAAGGACACAAAAATCCCATACTCGGAGTTTTTTGGGTCTCGCTGCATTAGTCAGAATAGCCGTACATTTTTTTGATATTCTTCTTCAAGAATCTGGCCCTTTTCATGAAGAAAGACGCTTTCCTTATTTCAGAAAAGCGCCCTATTACGGAATATTGAAAAGGCGAAAGGGAGGAAAAATTAATGAAAAACTTTTTATTATTGCTTACTTTTAGCCTTCTTTTTTCGTAATCCAATAAATAATATTATTACAATTAAAATAAGAAATGGGAAAGGATTTGTAAATAAATTCATCCAATGAAAAGGAGCTTTATTAACATAGACAGCTTTTACCCATTTTCCCTCTTCTTTTTTGACAGCAATAGCAGTATCAGTGGATATACCACTTATTTCAAAATATTCCGTTCCTTTCGGGAAATAATTTGATGCATTACCATAGTAGTTCCCAGTCATGTTGTTAGGCTTTGTTTTGACCTCACCTATACGCTTGCCAATTAGACTATCAATTACCTCTTCATCTGTGACTTCGTATACCTTTCCACTCCAAACTACAAACGGGTAAGCCCAACTTAAAGCCTGAACAGAAGAATTAGTTAAAAGTATTATAATAAATAAGAAAAGTGTAATTTTTTTCATATATGCCCTTCCTAAAATTATTTGTTTTAATACTAATTCTCCTAATTATACTATTTACCTTGTTTAATATAGTTTTGTCATTTTAACAAAGAATCTACTATTTTAGCTCTAATAATAAAGTGCTTAAAATATAATGAAACAATTAACAAACTAATTAAAGCTGAATCTATTATTCGTACAACAATAATGCCATAGGATTCAATCGAAACTTTATCAATTAGATACCATAAACAAAACAAAATGGTTGTTAACAATGCTATTTGACCCCAATACATCAATTTTTGTTTTGGTGTTGTACGCCTGCCACCATTATACCTATTCTTCGTTGTTCGAATGTACATATATCCTATAATCGCAATGATACCAACTATCGTGCCACCGTGCTGAAGGAATTTAAAGATGGGGATATTTAAATCAAAAATATGAACAGTATTAGTTAATATTGATAAGTTGCTCACCATAAATCCTTCTAAATGAGTGAAAGAGTCCCAGACTACATGGGTAAGCATTCCAAATAATGCAGAATATAAGAATACAAATACCTTTAACAACTTAGTCGAACTTGTTTTTTGAGAATAGGTATCTTGCAAAGTAGATGGAAGATGACTAAATAACGTTCTATGTATATATGTCTTGTAAATCAAATAAGCGATTACAACGATAGGAAGATTAAAAACTACAAATCCGATGAATGTATGACCAATATCACCATACGGCTTTCCTCGTAGAAAATACTCAAAGTCAGGTGACATACTTCCTAATACCATTGCTAAAAAATTTACATATTTACTATTCCTTGAAAAAGGTAAAACTGCTGCTGGATGAGCCAAAGTCAATGGCATCTATTTTCACCCCTAGAAATGTTCTTACCGAAAAACTACTTTTCTAATATTTTCACGTGATTCTTTACTGAAGCTGAATTGCAACAGCATAACCAGAAGCAGGTAGCGATTCCAAAATGCTGCCATCTGTCCAAACCGTTACTCTATCACCTACATTTAATTGTTCTTCTCCGATAGTATTGCCTTTAATATCTTTAATAACAGTTGCACTGTTGACTGATACATAAATCTGATCCTCAATCAAGAAAACTATGTTCTCGGCTTCATTTTTCTCCATAATCGTACCGACAATATAGGGTTCTGCTGTTGGAAGCCCGTTATCATCTACTGAACCCATGACTCCTTCTTCTATCCTAACAATCCCCTCAATTCCAGCGGTAATTTCATCGATTAATTCCTCATTTAGATCTTCGCGTGTTGAAACATAAAGATCGATTCGATTTTCAACTTCGTTAATGCCAATAGACAATACTCGACGTTCTGTATCGATTATCTCCTCATGAGATGCACTTAATCGATTCGCTACCTTTTCTAATGTTTGATAAGAATAAGTTGCAGGTTTTAGTTTGACACGATATTCCCCTTCACTTCTACCAATTTGCTTCGAAAAATTTTCAAGGCTAGCTGCCACTTCTTGAAGCGGATATAAGTCTTGAATCAAGATAACGAAATGCTTATATGGTTCATGAGCCAAATAGAGTCCTGAATAAGCATTATTATCAAGCTCCTCAGCAATATAACTACGAATGAGTTCAACAGCTTCCTCATCGGTTACTGCTGCAATAGTTACTTCAACTTCTTCAATTGGTGATGGCTGTTCCTCACTTGGTTCATCTTTAGTTATTGTATTTTTTTCTCCTTGTCCACAGGCAGATAAGACAAATGCAACTAAAGTGAAAAATATTATTCTTTTCAACTATATCGCCTCCATACCTAATTAGTCGGATTCAGCGACTTTTAGTTGCATGTAGTTTATGAAATTTTTATAAAAATCTCTTATTTTTAAGTATCCAGCTCGTTACTTTAAGTGCAATCTTACACAAACACCATACTATCATACTATAAGTGTTTAATTTTTCTTGATATTCTTCCTCCATTAAATGGCCCTTTAATTGAATAACTCAATTTAATATTTAAATCAATAAGATCGGCTCCAAGACCCAATCCCGAGAACCATATTTAAAATCACTCATTTTCCTTATATCCCTTGAAATTTTATTCTCAATTATTAAGTCTCGAAATTTCTTACTAAATAAAGTTTTACGGTATACATTCTTGCCAATATGCGTCCATTCTTGTGGAAGGTAAATATCCTTAGCAGCATCGATTAAATCTTTTTGGTTATAGATATAAGGACCATCTATTCTTCCTCTAATTCCACAATCCTTACACTGCTCTTGTTCTTCAGTCGCAAAGTAATAATGTTTCATTTCATTACTCCAAGAAGGAAGAGTATTAGTCGGGATAATTTGGTAAGCTTCTTGTTTGCCCTTTTCTGTTCCTTTATGTATTACAGGTTTTAATTCATATCCTGTTATTCCTCAATTATTCATTAGTTCTGCCATTTTCTCTGAAACAACCCAATATGCACCCACATTTACCATATATCTGTCTTTGATCGTTGACGTATCTATAGTTAAAGGAGTAACTTGATTTTGAAGTATTAGTCCGCATGTGTCACAAAATATCTCATTTTTAAATTGAGTTCCTTTATCTTTTAAGAAAGCTTTATTAGAATTCCCTGTCGAATCTAAGACGAAGAGTGGGGCTTTATCGTATTCATCATCTGAACACAGGAATGAAAATCTTTCCCCGATATGTTTGATGTGTAATTCATTTTCTAAGTAACTATAGATCCCTTTAACAGTTTCATAGTTTATCTTGTCATTAAGAATTACTTTAACTTCAATAGAAACATCACTTTGTTCCCCATAGTCAGGTACCTTGAACATAATATTATGGTTTTTAAAAACGTTTATAACTTTATCAACTAAATCAGTACGAATAAATAATGAAATACTAAGTTCAGTAACCAATAATATCACCGCCTTAAAGAAATGGGTCAGAGAATGTTCCTTATACCCTAATAAAAAACCATCTTCGCTTTTATAGAAACGTAACAGTTAGGATAATATATCTGATCCTATTATATTTTTTCAATAATCGGGCCCTTTAGTTAAAGTATACATATTTTCACAATCTTTCCATGTCCATATCTTCTGCTGTGTCCAAATTTTATAGATAGTTTGACCGTCTATTTTTGTTTTTTCTGTACAGACATCGACATGTAAATTGTTATAATCAGCCCATTAAGGTAAAAAGGCTGCTAAATATTTAATTACTTTCTCATCAGGTGTTGCATATCCTACATTAATTTGATTGCCTAAATAAGCAACAAAATCTGGATATAAAGCGTTTGTCCATTCTTTAGCTTCAAACGCCGAACCAAAAATACGATTATCCTCTTTATAGCCATCATTTATCCATTAAACATTAACCATTAGTAGATCCGCCTCCATTACTTTAAGAAGATTGAAGCAATTATAAATCCAATAATAATTACAAGAATAAGAATCCCCCGTACCTTTCCAACCTAAACCGCCTACTAAATCCGCTAGACCGCCACTGTTTGCTCTATTAAAAGCATCGCTCATATTACCTGTTGGATTTCTTTTTAATTCTTCTTGTCTTAATCTCTCTCTTTTGTTCAGGAGTTTCTTTGTTTTTGCACCTAAACACCCCCTATAAATTAAACAATCATTCTTATTATATTACCACAATTATCCATATTCTCTGCATATAACTCCATCGTTTGCATTTTTCATCTTCCTTTAACTATAAGACTGCTGATTCATGTCAAAACACCATTTACGCTTCCATATTCTAACTTCTTAATATCCTCTATCAGCATTTCAACATTTTCCTTTTTTGTAGCCCAACTGGTACAAAATCTCACAACACTTTGGGAAGCATCGACTTTTTCCCAATTTTATTAATACATCATTCGGTAAAATGGGAAACTGTTGATTTGTTTTGGAATCATATCGTAATGAATATCCTTTTTCAACAAACGCCTCTCGAATCATCATCGCCATTTCCACGGCATGATTAGAAATTTCATAGTATAAGCCATCTTCAAACAAGGTTTCAAACTGGATACCTAATAATCTCCCCTTAGCCAGCAATCCTCCCTTTTGCTTGATCAAATACCGAAAATCTTTTTTAAGGTCATCATTTATGATGACTACGGCTTCCCCAAACAATGCACCTATTTTCGTTCCACCGATATAGAACACATCACAAAGTCTAGCAATATCTGCTAAGGATAAATCACTGTCTTTTGAAGCCAGACCATATCCTAATCGAGCGCCATCCATAACCAACGGCAAACCACATTCCCTGCAAACTTTGCTTAATTCCTCCAATTCGGATTTACTGTAAGTCGTCCCATTCTCGGTAGGGTGAGAAATGTAAACCAAGCCTGGCTGAACCATATGCTCATGAGTGACATCATTCCAATGAGTATCATATAATTCTTTTACCTGTTCAGCTTGAATTTTTCCATCATCACTCGGTAAAGTAAGCACTTTATGACCAGTGGCTTCAATTGCTCCCGTTTCGTGTACTGCAATATGACCCGTAATTGCAGCAACTGCACCCTAATGCGGACGCAATATGGAAGAGATAATCGTAGTATTCGTTTGTGTTCCTCCAACTAAAAAGTGTATATCTGCATTCTCTACTTTGCACGCTTTTCTAATATAAGTTCTGGCTTTTTCACAATGTTCATCCATACCATACCCGGGTGTCTGCTCTTCATTGGTTTCCATTATTTGTTTCAGAATTCGCTTATGAGCACCTTCTGTATAATCATTTTCAAAACGTATCATTCATAGCTCCTCCAACCTATCTAATGTCTTCTGAATCAATAACATAGAAGCATGTATTTCTTTAATTTCTTTTTGTGACAAACCTTGCAGTAATTTCACTATTTGTTCATCAGATTTTTCATTTAGTTGATTAAATAAAGTGATACCTTTAGGTGTCAATCGAATCAGACTCGTTCTGTTATCCAATGTCGAAAATTCCTTATTAATTAGTCCATCTTTACTAAGCTTGGTAATGATTCTACTCATGTAACTGCGATCAATATCCAAGTTTTCGACTAAATTGTTTGCGATACACTGTTCCAAGAAACCAATCTCTAAAATTACCCGTGCATCTGTAAAAGAATATCCGGTATTCAATACATGCTTATCTAATAAACCAAGTATATTCGTATAAGACCGATTGAATTGCCGTATATCAGCTATGATATTATCATTTAGGTTCATTTCATCCCTCCTTTTTTGTGGACGCTGTCAACAAATATTAATTTATTTAGTGGACTCTGTCAACGTTTTTATTTTGTAATTCATTTATGGATAAGTTGTAAGTAATCACACTGAAATTAGGTGCAGTTTTAAAATCTAGTGTTGTTCAATTATCTGGCCCTATAATGAAAATAAGCGCTGTTCCTTTTTACAGAAAAGCGCCCGATAGTTGAAGATCGCTATTGAAGTAAAGCTCCCGTTAGCCATCCATGAAGCGCAAAAATTAGCGCTTCACCACAGAGAATGAAAATGGTTTCCCCTGTCTATACTGTTTCTACGGCTGACGAAGAAGGTCGATACACTATGGTGCCATAGAGCCCATCCGTTAGTCTGACTCCAACAATCACGGTGTACCACCGACTGTCGCACCCTATATGGGTAGCACTCATGGGAGATTAATCCTTATTCTGGTCGTTGCGTCAGCCAATTCTATACTTTTTATTGAAAGAAGGTTCTTGATTATCTGTCAGCTCCATAATGAACACTCAGAAGGCTCAGCCTTTTTTTAAAAAGCGTTTTTACTGGGGCAATTTTGTTATGCTTTTTTCTGGGTTTTGAGCTTTTTTATTTTTCATGGGAGTTTAAGTACATTTCTACACAATCATTATCTTCTTGATATTGGAAAGAAAGCGACTCTCCTCCTAAATAATAGCAATGAAATTATTTCTTCTTTTTTATTTTCCCTTCAGTTTTACTTTTGTTTTCGTCAACTCTAAATTTCACGATTTTACTAATTAATACATAAGGGATGGGTTTTCCTATAGGAAATTGCACTGCGCCTTTCGATGTCTTATATCCCGATAATTCCTGTTTAAATGTATTAATTCCGCTTGGAGTTGGATAAAACCCTATATGGTTTTTGAATGCAGCAAAATGTACCAGATTTCCATTTAAAACAAAAGTAGGCATTCCATAACTTATTTTTTCCTCAGCATTTGGCGCTGATTCCTTTATAACCTTTCTTAATGTTTTTAGTATTTCTTGAATCTCTTGAGGATATTGTAAAATATATTCATCAATTGATTTCGGAATAATGGTTTGTTGTTCCATAGTATTTCTCCTTTTCATAAATAAAGTTTTTATAGTATTTCAAAACATTTTATCATAAGGCTCTGATAACGTTTAATGTTGATATATAAAGAGAAAAAAAGAACATCCAATTATCTGGAAGTTCTTTTTTCGTAGTATGATCTTATTCAACTTTAGCACCCGTTAGATTAAGTACATTAGTTCACAAAAACTCTTTATAAGTAACAAAGAAAGGTGTCAACAAAGAACCAATTATAAAAATAAAAAGAGCAATGCTAAGTATCACAAAACTGTTGCTATAAGGGGGCAGCAAAAGACCAAAAATGGGCATTGGGGGAATAGAAAAAATAGTAAAAGAAACACCCGAACGATATCCATTTTATTCCTCCCTTTACCAATTTGTTTAATGAAGTTAAAAACAACATTACCAAAGCATGTCTCGTAAGGGTAACTATTTAGATAATGCAGTAATTGAAAATTTTTTTGGTCTATTATAATCTGAACTATAATATATGCAAGAATTTGAGAGTATGGTTCACTTCAAGCGTGAGCTTGAACTGTATATCGAATACTACAACCACAAACGTATTAAAGGGAAATTAAAAGGATTGAGTCCGGTACAATACCGAATTCAATCCTCCATAGCTGCTTAACTTAATATAATGTCTAACTATTTGGGGTCACTTCAATTACTGGAAAGCGCCGTTAGCTGAATAAAATCTTACTCAATAGTGTCTAACAACTCTACATCAACTTTTTGGGTATCCTTCCAATCATAAAACCTTTCTATATGCCATTTATTTTTTAGCCTTATAAAGTTGTTTTCTTCAATCCACTTATGTAAGTCATTATAAGCTTCCATTATTTTATAATTAGAACCTTTATGTCTCATAGCCGCATATTTTTGAGGTGGTATAGTTAGAGTTACCATATCAGTTGGTATATCCTCGTACTCTTTTACTTCAACACAAACCCAGTAACCATCATCATCAGCAGTTTCCTTTTCCACAACAAACGCACCAAATTGCTCAATTGGATTAACAACCTGTTTAATTTTGCTTATTCGCTCGCATAATCTTAATGACGCTTTAGGTATTTCAACTAAATATTGGTCGCCAGAACATAAAACTCGAAAACCTACTAACCTTAATTCATCAAGCTCTTTAATAGTCTTATTTTGTATTATTGTTTCTGACATTTTATTTCCCCCTCTATTTACGATAAATTACAGTTTCTAGAAACCACCCATATATACCTTCTTCTTTAACCAACCTGACCCTTTTGTTTAAGTACATTTCTTCACAATCCCACATAAATATCCGAATTTGTTAGAGGGTTTTTATTCCGTTAAATGGCCCTTTAATTGAATAACTAAAATATGATCTCAATATTAAAGTCAATTAATTCTTCTTTCACAAAAGCTACACGTGAGTTTAAGTACAATTCTTCACAATCAACAGAACAAATCGTTGTTTACGACATTTTATCCATATATAGGAATATAAGAAAAAAGCCCCATTCAGATGCGAATAGGCCTTATAATTGGTGAGCAATTTTGTGTTTTGTACTCTAGAATTGATTGCTTATTTTTCAAGGATGTCTTTTATTTTCTTCAAATCTTTTATGTTTGCTTTCCTCATCATAGAAGCCATGACCGGATAGAATAGCTTATTAAATCCCGTAGGGTTTCCTTTATTTGTTAGTTTCATACATGTTTGATGCTCATTAATAGCTTGCCAAGTATAAATCGTTTCCATTGGAAATGGTCCGTTTGCAGTTTGCATAACTAATTTCTTTCCCGGTTCGTATTCAACAATTTCATACACATAAGCAAGTTCACTTCCAAGAAATTTTGCTTTAAAAGCAATTTGTGAGCCTATAGTGAGTGGTTTTGGTGTTTTCCATTCTGCAGAATGAATATTTACATACCACTCGGGTGCATGATCTGGGTTCGCTGCATATTCTGAGACTTGCAAAATGGGTCTATTAATAATTATTTCCGTGAATACATCTACCATATCCATTGCCCTCTTATTTCTTTTCTACATAATTTTTTAGTAATGTTCCAAGAAGGTATTCCCAGCCATTTGAGTGCTCTTGTTCCCATTGTTCTTGAATAACACCCGATGCAGTATGAGATAGCTGAAGTAACGTTCCACCATCCTTTTCAAGAAGTCGATACGTATAGGCACTGTCTACTGCCCCTTGCATACCAAGATGACCGAAGAGGCGAATTTCTTCTGGAGCGTTAACGTAGTAAACATTTCCCCAGATGGCCCCCTCTTTTTCACCCCACTTTTCAATAAATTGTCCCCCTGGAACTGGATCAAATGTAAAGTGAGAGGTTACGCCTTTAGGAGCGATGCGAAACTCCCACCAATACTCCACATTTTCCGTTAATGCTTTGAAAACCTCTTCACGTGGTGCTTCCATATATATCTCTTGTTCTATACGAAATTCACTCATTTTTATATTTCCTCCTTTTTGATCCACTACTGAACGTAAGTTTAATAGGGATCCTGCTGTGGATTGCATATATTTCCCTACCCAGCGGTTATACATTTCTTGGAGAGGCACTGCGTTAAGAAAGTTCCGTTTATACTTTCCTTCACGTCTAATCACCACCAGATTTCCTTCCTCTAATATCTTTAAGTGTTTCATAACTGCATACCTAGTTACCTCCGGGAAATATTCATCTAGTTCTCCTGTTGTTCTAGGTGACTGCTTAAGGATATCAAGAATCTGTCTCCGGATAGGGTGACCTAATGCTTTAAATACTGTTGAAAGATTTTCATCCATTAATAAAACCCTTTCTTCAAATTTTTGAAAACATGTTAACAAAAAGTCACACGCCCGTCATGTGACCTTATAGTAACACGTGAACGAAGGGTGGTCAAGTTATCGTTCTACTATTATATTTTCAAAATAGCACCTTACACATTCAAATTCAAAAAGGTGTTATCTCATTTAAGAGACAACACCAGATTTTAGTTTGTTATTTTATTCAATTATATGAGAAATCCGTGAATTGCCCCTATGGATTGTACGAGTATGGCCATAAAAAATGAACTAATAAATGCTAATATAACAGAGTAAATATACTTTTCTAAGCTTTTTACTTATATACAACTCTCCCATTAAAAAAAGACGCGTTCCTAAATAAACGTGCCCGATTGTTGAAGAACGTTATTGAACTAAAGCACCCCGTTAGTGGAATATAAATACTTAATTGGTTAACAACAAATAATAAAATCTGGCATCCTGAATTGCAGTATTTAGGTTAATAGAATTTATTATTGTATAGTACAATGCAATCCCTGCAAGTATAGCAATAATTGCACCATTACCTTTAGGAATTTGTTTGTTCTTCTTGTAGAAAATTAGCGTTGTTATAACAACAATTAAAAAATATGATGCAGATATTATTATTTTAAATATTCCCATGTTAATATCCTCAACTGCAATTCTGAAACGCTCCAACTCTTCGCTATTATCCTGATTCTCTACGACAGTAGATATGTTGTCTTGATGTCCAATTTTCCAAGTAAATGTGTTTTGTTCTTTTATTACAGTATATTGATAGCCTCCTGCTTTTTCTTCACCAATGACAAAAGGTGAATTGGCAAATACAATTGGAACAACTACCATGAAAAGTATAACGAACATAGAAAATATTACTAAAAACTTTTCTTTCAAGTACATCCCCCTATGCCTTATTAAAAACAATGATACTACAAGATTTTGGTAAATGGGTTTAATTCCTTCTTAAAGAAACCTGCCACGTTAGTTTGAGTACAATCTTTCACAAACAACCACCTTCATTCCCATAAGTATTCAACTTTTTTTGATACTCGTCCTCCATTATAAGGCCCCTAACATAAAGAAAGAGCGTAATTCTTGCTGCATAATTGCACGCCCTTTTGTTGAAGATCATAAATACAAGTCTTATTAAACTAACGCACCCGTTAGTTCAAAAAGATGTTTACCTTATTTATCCTATAATTAGTATTATTGTACAAGCCAATTTAAAATTTTTTCATATTATTATAGAGACAAGCTTAGGAAGGGGGTGAGATTAATTGGGTATAAGAGTACCCTGCTGTGGAATTGCTGTCGGTGTAAATGAACCTAATGTTGTTATTACTACTGGTGTTGAACTTATTTCAACAGTAACCATTACAGTGATTAACCCTACTGATGTTGTTAGATTAATGGCGTCAATTGAATCATTTAATCCAAATTCAGCAGTGAATTCTACACTCGAAGGGAATCTATTAGAATATGTTATTAGGCGGGATAGTGATGTCATAAGATCTGTATCTGACACAGATTTTGATGGTGTCACTACTACATTTACTGCACTCGATATACCAGGCGCAGGAACCTTCACCTATACTTTAGAGGGAGATATTACTCGTTCCGCTGCTGATCCTCTTGTTCGAGAAGAGGATATACTAAGTGTTGTCTTCACTGCTGAAGAACTAAGTCCTACTACGTAAAATTTGTTTAAAAAAGGCCGCATTATTTTATTAACCCGTTGATAACGGGTTTTTTTTATTAAACTATCCTGCCATTTAGTTTAAGTACATATCTTCACAATCTTCACTATACAATTTATCATGTTATTCAACAATCTGGCCCGATTGCAGAACAAAGGATTAACCATTACGCTTAGTTAAACTATAATCCCTTACTATCTCAATAGAGTAAAGCTTATTGAAACATAATCATATTACTTTTAGGCTCTGTTAAATAACTCTGTTGATATTTGAATAAAACGAGCAATCGTTCTATTTTATTGTACAAAGTATGAATGTGAGTGATATGAATGGCTTTGAGAGACATTATTTTTAGTGATTAAAAAACTTTATTCTTTACTAAAACAACATATGAACAACTTAGAACGTTCAGTTATGGTAAATAAATGTGAGGAGAAATCTATGCGGGAGAAAAAAGTTCGAGGAATTAAACGGAAATCTAATAATATGATTAAACGAATTGAAGAAAAAACATTGGAGTTTCCAACAGAATTTTACAATGGTTATTGGGGTCTGCACCTACCAGTTGCTCAAGACGTTATAAGTTCCGACAAAACACCAAAAAAATCAAACGACTCTGCATTCAAACACTATTTGATAGAGCTGAACATCTAATTGGATTGAAGCCAAATGACGAGAAAAAAAAATCGATGGTTTAAACTGCAATAATTGGAGAAACTCCGTGAAATCTTTAACGGCATGAGATTGAGTTTCGCAGTCCAAACGTATTTTATGATAGAGCGCTCTCTTGGGTCTAGGAAAGCGAAACGGCTTGTCTCTACTATTAAAATAGGATAATATTGTATTGGTTAAAAAATGAATATTTGGAAGAGTAGATGGTGTCGATGTTCGACTTAATAGGGAATCTGGTGGAAATCCAGAGCTGTCCCCGCAACTGTAAGTGTCGATGAAATGAACATGCCACTGGATCAACTACGTGAATAGCGACTGATCTGGGAAGGGTTCAAAGTAAGATGATGCACAAGTCAGTAGACCTGCCTTTACTCTATTGTTTTACGTCTTCGGGGGGTGAGAAGTTAAACGGCATAGTACAGAATTAATCTTTTTCTGTATTTTTACAATCTTTGTGCCGTTTTAGCTCATCTACTATTGATGAGCTTTTTTTGTTGGGATGTAATTAGTATAAAAGGGAGAAAGAGAAAGCATGACGAAGAACAACAAGTTTTATTCATTACTATTTTCCTTATTTCTGGCAATAGGTTTACTGACGGCGTGTGGAAGTACAGATCATACAAAACAAAAGGTAGGTACTTCTCTAGAGAAAGGTCTATCTACCAATGATTCAGAAGCTGTTAATCCAGTAAAGGACAATTTACGAGAAGAAAACTCTTATCCTTTCACCTTTAAAGATGCTACAGACGTAGAAATAACGATTAAGAAGAAGCCGGAACGAATTGTATCGTTGCTACCTAGCAATACAGAGATTACTTTTGCACTAGGTTTAGGCGATGAAGTTGTCGGTGTGAATGATTACGATACCTATCCAAAAGAGGTAGAAGGAAAAGAGAAGGTTGGTGGGCAAGAGTTTAATGTGGAGAAGGTTCTCTCCTTAAAACCTGATCTTGTCCTTGCTGACAGTACGATGATAGGAGTGGCGGGCGGCAGGTTTAACCAGCTGCGTGATGCAGGTATTACAGTTGTTTTGATTCCCGCTTCTGATTCATTTGCTGAAGTTTATGATACGATTAGGTTGATTGCCCAAGTAACTGGAACGAAGGAAAAAGGGGAAGCGATCATCGATCAGATGAAGACTAAGGTTCATGAGATTGTAGCGAAAGTTAGTCAAGTCAAGGAAGAGCAGCAACCTTTAGTCTGGGTAGAAATCGACCCCACACTTTGGACCGCAGGAAAAGGTACATTTATGAATGAAATGATCGAATTGCTCCATGCCAGAAATGCGGCAGGTATCCAAGATGGATGGTTGCAATTAACGGAAGAAAAAGTCATCCCGCTTAATCCCGAAGTGATCATCACCACCTATGGATATTATATCGACAATCCCGCGGAACAAGTATACAGCCGTACTGCTTGGAAGGATGTAACTGCGG
The DNA here is from genome assembly GCF_008923245.1 of Cytobacillus depressus. GTDB lineage: Bacteria > Bacillota > Bacilli > Bacillales > Cytobacillaceae > Cytobacillus > Cytobacillus depressus. The sequence continues at coordinate 8,760 of NZ_WBOS01000025.1, read as the reverse complement.
TAAAGAAAAAGCAGGTTTATGATGTGAATTCCGAAATTGTCAATCGTCCAGGGCCACGTTTGGCGGAAGGACTGGAGGAATTTGCAAAAGCGATTTATCCCGAAATCTTCCCAAAATAACTAATGCTTTCATTGCTAAGACTTTGTTGGTTAAGAAATCAATTGTTGAGGAAACCATCGATTGGTGTTAAAAAATTGGAAATAAAATATGAATAGACTTTAACTTGAGGAGGCTATCAATAATGAAGGTATGCTCGTTTTTACCCGCCGCTACCAATATGATCTATGAAATGGGACTAGAAAGATATCTAAATGGAGTCACGTTTGAATGCCCGTCGGATAAGCCCAAAATTGTTCGTACTCATCTCGAGGGACGTAATCTTTCAAGTGCAGAAATTGAAACTTTTGTAACAGAATCATCAAATATGGGGAAAAGTTTATATTATGTGGATACGGAGTTATTATCGGAGATAGAACCTGATCTTGTGTTTACCCAAGATGTATGTGATGTATGTCAAATTAGCACCTCTGTTGTTCAAAGAGCCATTGGCTCCCTTAAAAAGCAGCCAAAAGTGGTACCATTAATACCGCGAAGGCTGCGTGATGTATATCAGAATGCACTAACTATTGCAATGGAGCTAGGAGAAGAAAAGGTTGGCCTTGATTATTTAGCTTCCTTAGAAAAAAGAGTACGTGCTATTACTGATAAACTTCGTGAACATCAAGTAGAACCAAAAAGAGTGATGATTATGGAATGGTTAGATCCCATTTATAATTGTGGGCATTGGATTCCTGACCAAATCTCTTTGGCAGGTGGAGTGGATATGTTGTCCAATCCAGCAGGTTACTCTGTAGTGACACCTTGGGAAAAAGTACAACAATATGATCCAGAAGTATTGGTCATTGCGCCTTGTGGTTTTCAGGTTGGACGATCGATACAGGAAATCGATCAGCTAACAAGTAAACCGGGGTGGAGCGAATTGACTGCAGTAAAAAACAAGGCAGTTTATCTTGCAGATGCAGATTACTTTACAAGGCCAAGTACGACATTGGTAGACGGGATTGAGTTACTAGCCGCCCTCTTCCATCCACAACTGTTTGAAATTCCAGAAACATGCGTTAATAAGGTTGTCCCCATTTCAGATACAGAATTATCATGGGTGTAAGTGATATTTACCCAAAAAGGACCGAGCGGTTTTTTTATTATGACATAATTCTAAAGATGTAACTAGGTGGGGTTAGTTTGACGCCTCCAAGATTAAAAAGTTGCGATACTTTGACTCATTTATTTAAAGAATTCTAAGTGAGTTTTGATCAAACTTTTTTATAAAACGGAAGGTTCATTCCAAAAGAAAAGAAGGATGTGGCCCCATCAAAAGCCACAGCTCTGTTAGATGCTAGTATCAATTCATTTAACAATTGGTTATTTTTCGGCAATCGCGCCCGATCGTATTCTATGGTCAGCCAGAAAATATTTCTGGTTGACCATTTTTTATATCGATATATGATAACGGTAGCCGGGGTAGAACGTTCGTGCCCGTGGGGCTAAGACCCCGTCCGCAAAATAGTTCGCCCCCTATTTTTTAGTAACAACAATAACATCTTTTATTTTGGAGTCTAAATTTTTTCAACTTATCAAATCAGTACACTCTGAAAAATCATACTTTAAATTTGAAAAATGCCAACCTAATTTATAATTATCTGGGGTTTGACTGCTGCTACTATTGCCCAGTTTCCAACCAAATAAATTTTTCTTTAACCTTACATTTCCAAAAGACTCTATGTTAGCAGAAGCATTTTCATAGAATACAATGGCTTGGGTATTATCTAAAACCTTTATAGGTACAATTTTAGTTAATGGTTGGTTTAAAGAACGAACAGTTTTTTCGATTTCTTTAACATCATCTTTTAAAGCAATATTTACAAAATAGGAAAAATAAAACTCATATGGGAAATTACTCTTAATTTCCCCCCAAAAAAACACAACCTTTTAACCTTTATTACATTCATAACTACTTTAACTAAAATACTAAAATATTCTATAAAAATGCCATAAATTCCCTCAATTTCCAATTTTTTATACAACAAAATGGAATCTTGAAGAAGAAAGAGGCGATCCTTCTTATTTAAGAATCGCTCCCTTTACATAAAGAAAGAGCACAATTCTTACTGAATTGCACCCGATTGCGGAACAACAAGAAAAGCATATTTCTTTTCTGTTTACTTTAATGATTTACTTTTTACTCTGTAATTATGTGGTACTTCTTTAAGATATCCAATGTAATGTTTTTAGCTTTTGTACCCGTACTATCAATGTTTGTTACAAAAACATAAGAACGATTGTTCACTTTTATAAATCCAACAAACCATCCTAAACCTAAATCAGACAATCTCGTCCCCGTTTTTCCGTAAAGTGTGTACTGATCACCTTCCACCTGGATCATCATTCGTTTAACAGTTTTCATTACAGGATTATCAAACGGAAGCTCTTCTTTATACAACTTCTCCATAAAATCAACTTGTTCAAGCGGACTGATTTTCAAAGAGCTGCTTAACCAGAATTGGTCGATTCCTCTACTAATATCCGCGTTTCCATACGAGATTTTTTGTACCCAATCATTCATGCGTTGGTCTCCAATATCCCTAGCCATTGCCTGGTAATACCAAATAGCTGATTCACGCATAGCCGACCCAAGGGTATGGTCACGGTTCCATGTATCAAATTCATGTTTGACGCCGTCCCATCTTTTTACATCATACTCATCTCGAACAGCTTTGACTTGTAACCCAATTAATGCATTAGGAATCTTAAATGTAGATTCCGGGGTTTGTCTTATGTTAGCTCTTTCCTGATTGTAGACAAAGGTTTTTCCAGTTTTAACATCGCGTAATATAAACGTTCCATTATGATCAGAGAAAAATTCAGCGACATCAAATTTTTTAACGTTAAGTTTTTCTTTAGAAGTAACTTCTTTACTTGGTGTTTGAGCTTGAGCTGTAAGACTTAATATCCCTGTAAACAATAAAAAAATGGAAAAGAAAATCAATTTTCTCATTTCAGACACCTCATTGAATTATTTAACAGGTATATTCTAATGCATAATTTCAGAAAATTCAATAATAAAAGAATGATAACTCAATGATAAGATCAAAAAATTCATATAACTTATGTTTTGGCATGTATTTACTTAGTATAAGTTTATTGCATAATGTGATTTATACCTCGTTGATAAATCAACGATTACGTCTTTCAAATGCGGCCTAATACTGCATAAAAAAATGGGGTTTTATACAACCTCTTTCTTATTAAATGGCCCTTTTCATGAAGAAGGACGCTTTCCTTATTTCAGAAAAGCGCCCGATTGCTGAGTATCAAGATAAATATTATGATTACTACTTTTAACTTGATAAACTAACGCATACTGTAGCTTAAAAAACTTCCTTTATCAATGAGCTAGAAAGCAATCATACACACCCAGATATATAAACAATTTCTTTAATTACAGAATCAACTTCCTTGTTAACTTTAATAACAAACAAATAATCTACATCACTTTCTACTGGGTCTGCTACATCTTCATTTAGAGGTTCAGCCTGTTGTCGAACAAGAACTTCCTCAAAATTAGAGTATGCACCCCTAAATATATTAGTACTACGTTGGGTTTGAGAAACTCTAGCTTTAAGTACCTCATCTGGAATATCAAAATGAACAAGAATGCGAACAAAACTGATTTTTATTAAACAACCCTTCGATGCAATTAATCCTTTTACTTGCCCTTCGCGGTAACTTACGATTACTCACGATCTTATATATTTAGCCACTCGCAATAACAAGACATTAAGAATGATTGTTTTCATCAACAGTTGCTTATCCAATTTTCCTGTAAATTAGTCTTTAACCTTTATTAAATTGACTTTTGCGGTCTGTAACAGACTCATCAGTATTAAGCCTGTTATGGATAATCTCCTACCTTTTAGAAAAAGAAAGCCTTCTGAAGGCCTTTCTTTATTTTAAACACTTCCACCTTCATATTCCTTCACCATATGTTGCACTTCTGATTCAATCGCAAGAACATGCTTATCTTTAAGCTTTTGCATAGGTTGAGGTTGGAACCATTGGACTTCCCCATCGTGTACAAAGCCTTTGAATTCCTCTCCAAAGACTTGCAATGTAAATTGATAGCGTTCATGCATTTGATTCTCAAATACCTTTTCAATTTCAAAGTCCTCAATTTCACTGGAAATTCCTTGTTCTCTCATCAATTTATGGATGGACTTTTCAACGCCTTCTAATTTAATTTCGCCAAGAATTTGTTTCGGCTGTGGATGGAGCCAATGAATTTTTTCATCATGAAAATGCCCCTTATACTCATTCCCGTAAATACTAACGGTAAACGCATGTCGCTCGTACGGTCTATCTTCAAAAACCGTTTCCACTTCAAAATCCTTAAGTTTAGGTTGTTTATCCTGATCTTTACTCATTTTTTATCCCCCTCATGAAACCTGCTTATTTAATTTTTCCCAATTGATAAATAAAAATTCCTTGGGTACGACGGTATGAGGCTGCAAGGTATAAAGCGGGCTGTTTTGCAACAAGGTGGAGTTACCCGCAATGATAAATCTAATTCCACTGTAAGGGTCTTTAGCAACATCCAGTGTTTACCATCGAATGTTTTTGAGGCGTAGCATATAGTTTACAGCCACCAAATGCCTACATTAAATGGCCCTGTTCATGAAGAAAGACGCTTTCCTTATTTCAGAAAAGCGCCCGATTGTTGAATATTTGATAAATAATGTCCCTTAAAACCCACTAAATTACGCCACTACACATTAAATAGGAAATTACCTCTAAACCTTTTCATTCATCCAAAGTAATGTTTCCTTAATTCCATTTTTATACGGTGTCTGTGGTATCGGTCCTATTTTCTCTTCGTACTTTTTACCACTTAAGATTACAGGATCCTCTGTCAAGTACATCATCTCTACCATCTCCCTCATGAACGGCTGAAATAATCCGATAAATCGAATCATTGCTTTTGACACGGTTCTAATCGACTTTTTATATCCTACTTCTTTACGCAATATCTCAATTATTTCTTCCCCTGTTATTGGATGAGAAGATGGAATATTCCAATTTTGGTTGTACGTATCTTCTCGTGAAGCTAGTTCCACCATTGCCTTTGCACCGTCCAACGTAAAAATAAACTCTCGAGCCACCTTAGTGTCACCAACAAAATTCGCGGATTTATTTAGAACAACGTTTTTTAGTGTTTCATGAAGGAGTGTATTTTCCGCGTTTGGACCATATAAATCGGGCATATGCACAATCAAACAAGGAACATTACTTCTTTTTAACCTATTTTCAATTGTGAGCCGGATCTTTCCTTTTTTTGTATGTGGCTCCTTCTTTGTATCTTCAATTACTTCTATTTTGGATTGCCTACCATAAGCATAAATATTATCTACAAGTGCAATTTTTGTTTGCTGCTTTTCGGCAGCCCGAATTATTGTCTCTATGCATAAAGGATGTTTATCCTTCCATTCCTCATAAGGAAAGCTAACTGCATGAAAGATTACATCTACACCATCGGCTGCCTCGATCACATCCTTTTCCACTAATGCATCGCCTGAAAATATGAATACCTTTGATTCATTCTGATAGAGAGCATGTAACTTTTCCTTACCTCTTGAAAAAGCAACCACTTCTACACCTCGTTCAACCAACTCACGAACCAATGCATAACCTATTCCACCTGTTGCACCTAGTACTAATGCTTTCTTCATCGCTAACACCATCCCTTTATTATTGACCACTGGTCAAATTTAGTTAAAAAATATATGCAAGCTCTAAACCTGCAAATGATTTAGAGCTGCGCTATCCATTTAATCCTTTTATTATAAAATTTACGTGTGATTTGGCTGCTAACTTCGCTTCTTCAAAATTATTAACATATCCACGATAATGAGAAACAAAGCCATGTAGCGCTAAAAATGCGGACCACACATCTACTATCTTCAGCTTTTTCTTTGACAAAGATTGGACCTTTTGGGCAAACATTTGATAACTTTGGTTTGCTGCGAATTGGGATAGACCATCTACTTCTGTATTTCTTACCATAAACATGATTTCATACTGGCTTTGATGGTTTAATCCAAATTCAATAAAGCGAATAAGTATATTAAAAAGCTTTGTCGAATCATCTTCAGATCCTTGAATGGTTTCTTCTAACCGATTGTTCAGTCTAGAAAAATCATCTTCTACAATCGCATAAAACAGTTCTGCTTTATTTTTAAAATGGTAATAGATTGCTCCATGACTACAGCCCAGTAGCTTTGCAATACTGCGCATGGAAATTTGTTGAAAACCTTTTTCAACAAATTGGGTTCGTGCTTTCTCTAAAATTATTTCTCTTGTCAGCTCTTGAGAAGTTGTTTTACGGGGGGACATTTTCTAACTCCTTTAATTGACCATTGGTTAATAAAGAGTATAGCAAAGTCAACTTAATAATTAAAGTAAAAAACTATATTTTTTTTACTAAACCGAATTTAGCCCTGAATCTTTCTATTCAACAATCTGGCCCTTTTCATGAAGAAAGACGGTTTCCTTATTTCAGAAAAGCGCCCTATTGCTGAAGATCATAACTACAAAATTGTTCTAAGAAATAGATTAGTCCTTATTGAACTAATGCCCCCGTTAGTTGAGGATGCTAAACTCAATGATTTTCTTTTTTCCAACGTTTATATTCTACAAACTCTAAAAAGCCATAAGCCGTTATCATTGATAAAATAGGAACAACATAATACTTCGGAGGTCCAAATATAAAGATAACAACAATGAAACCTGCAATAAAAAGTGCAGTATTTAAAAGATATGATTTCTTTCGATATTTTAAATAAAGTTTTACCTTATCCATTACATTTCCTTTCACGCCAAACATATTCACTAATATTTTTGTTATCTTTCTTGAACTATTCTGCGCCGTTAGCACAACAAGAAAAAAGATGCTGCCGCTGCAACACCTTGTTTAACTCTTGCACCCATTAGTGTAAGTGAGTAAATGCATAAACACTAAAACAAAAACAAATAAAGGTAAATATTAATAACATTGTTTTGGTAACCTGATATGGCAACAGTCTCAATAAGATGACAACGAATAAAGCGATGATGGGACCGATGATTGAATCAACTCCAGAACCATCTAAACCATCGTTTTCGTGTTTTTTTTATTATAGGCGAATCCACCAAATAACGCTACAAAACCAATCAAAACAGACATTGCACCCAATAAAACCATTATCTCACCCTATTAATAGCGATACCTTAATTAAATAAATTAATTATACTTAACATAATGTTTTTTGTAACTTGGGGAATTTCACCATTTTTCAACTAAACTTCCCCATTAGTCGAATAAAAAAAAGCTGATGTAGCAGACTTTCTTAACTGAACTAAAGCCCCCGTTAGCTTAAGTACAATTCTTCACAATCTTATTATTCATAATTTGGTGATTTACACTACAAATTTATTCACCTTGGGGGCGTGCATTTAGTGCTTCATATATTAGGATTTGTTGTTATGTTCAACAATTATGACAACATTTCCCCTCTTGTGTCCTTTCTCCACATATCTATGAGCTTCCACAATCTCATCAAACGAATAATATCTGTCAATGACCACTTTTAACTTCCCCATCTCTACAAGTTCTTTAAGGAAGTTTAATGCTTCTGAAGTTTCAGGTGGATTTCGACTCAATAATAGTTTCTTGTTACTCGTCAATTTAGTCCATAGCATTTGAACACTTGGTAGCGGTTCAGTAATATTTATAAAGGGGCCGTTGTTCTTTAACAATTTCATACAAGCTGAAAAAGAACTCTTGTTTACCGCTTCAAAGATGATATCATATGTTTCGTCTGTACTAGAAAACTCCTCTGCTGTATAATCAATTACTTTGTCAGCTCCAAGAGATTTTACTAATTCCAAATTCGTGGTACTGCATACCCCTGTAACGTTTGCTCCGAAATATTTGGCAATCTGAACTGCATAACTTCCTACACTTCCTGAAGCACCATACACTAAAACCAATTGACCGCTCTTTATACCCGCTTTCTTAAGAAAATACAATGCTGTACGAGCACCAATAGGAATGGCAGCAGCTTCTCCATAAGTTATATTGGAAGGCTTAATAACGACAGGTCCATCTTCCTCCAAACACTTATATTCGGCATAAGCACCAAATCCAACCAAGGATGCCGCAAAAACTTGGTCTCCTTGCTTAAACTTTTTAACATTTTCTCCAACTGATACCACTTCTCCAGCTAACTCCATTCCTAATATCTCTTTTTTGGGTTGTCTAAAACCTAGTGTTATACGTGCAGGTAGCCAAAAAGCAGGAGGAACTGTAAAACTCCGTGACCTAATATCTGCTACTGTTACGGTTGTGGCTTTTACTTTAACTAAGATTTCATTTTCTTTCGGAATAGGTTTTTCTACTTGTCTTAGTTCAAGAACATCGGGGGGACCGTACCTTGTGTACACAATGGCTTTCATTTATCCACCTCAGATTCGTTTTATTCCTTAATATAAATACGAATATTAGGAATAAATTAGACCAATAGTCCGATAACAGTTCTTAAACTATCCTGCCATTTAGTAGAGTAGAAAACTGATTTCATAGGGATAGCTTACGCTATCTCTTTTACTTTCAGTTTCCCCTCATCAAACCGTACGTGAAGTTTTCCCTCATACGGCTTTCCGATGTTC
>NZ_WBOS01000024.1 GCF_008923245.1 Cytobacillus depressus | reverse complement strand
CTTCAACCTTAGGATTTCTCCACCAGTTGCCTGTCAGTTACTGAGCGTCTTGGCACTTACTCAGGTTGGACTTTCACCAACTAGCAATTAACGGCTTGCTGGGCACGCCTTCAATAAGAAACTCTGCATTTGAAGAAATCAAAAGGATGGGGCATGAACCTATACGATTTGAAGATTCGATGAGATACATTCATGAAGATTCCATTCAGACGTGTTTAGAATATGTTTCGAAAAGTGATATTTTTCTTTTATTCATTGCAAATAAAGGAGGTACAATTGTAGTTGATGAAAGGAAATCTGTCACTCACCTTGAATTTTTGCGGGCATATTATGAAAAAAAGCGGTTGATTGTATATGTTTATGATCAAGTTCTCGATACATATTTCCAACAAGTTCGGTATCAAATCCTGAAGGCTTTAAAGGCATTTATTCACGAACATGGAAAAGAACCCGATTCTATGTTCGACTTTATTAACGAATGTGTGAATGGTCAATTATTAAATGATATTGATCCTTATGTTTGGTATTTTCTTTATGATGCTGAGCAAAAAGGAGTATATTTCGAAAGATGTTCAATAGGTACTGAAGTGGTATCAAATATTGCTGCATATCTTTCTTCATTATTTAAAGAAAGCCTTCAATATCTAAACATTCGTCCAGAAATTGAACAAAGTCTTGAGTATGTGAATGTTTACGGAGATTATTATGAAAAGTCTCTTGAATTGGTTAGCTTATTTCATAAAGGGCAAATAACTAATTGGCGAAGCTTTCTAGCCATATTGCGTTCACAAATGTGTGGATTTAATATTTTGACGACTCGAACTAAATATCAACAGGAATCTGCAGGAGCCATTATGGATTCAAATGCACTCACTGTATATGAAAGAATCAGCGATCAAATGATTTGTAAAGAATATGATGGAATAGCTACACCCGATAACTTTTCATTAGACGACCTTACTTCCTATGTTGTACAAACTTACCATGATCACGAAAATAACGAGAAACTGTACTATTCACTTGAAAAAAAGACATGCTACTTCCTATTTAAAGCAGGGCCTTATGTATTTTGTTTTCATCTTCCATTATTGGGAGGTTGGGATCCATATAAACTCCAGACCTTTCAAGATTATATCTTTAATGCTATACTTGAATCAAAGGGATACACGTATTGCTCCTATATAAAAAAATTAATAGGGGGTCTTATAAATGAGTAACAAAGAAAATGTTATATTAATTGCCTCCGCTCCAAAAGGATATGGCGAAAAAATTGTCATGAATCGCCTTAAACAAATGAAACGTGATTGTGAAAATTTACAATATAAGCTATCAAATATTAAAACTTTATCTCGAAATGTCAAATAAAATTTTTCCTAATTTACCCGTTTGCCCACTAGCAAGCGGGTTTTTTATTTTCATTTGCAACAACTATGAAAAATAGGGAGTGGATAATGGGTAGGAAAGTTATAAAGATAATACTTAATTGTGAGGGGAAATTTGAGCTGGAGAAGTGGCCGAGAAATCCTGTAATAACTGATGAGGTCATCATCAGTATGTTTATTAATAATTAGGAATCATTTTTCCAAAAACAAACTGTATAAATACTAAAAGATTAATACACAGTGATATAATAAAAAACTAATAGTGTGTAATTTACTGTTATAGTCGAATGGTTACAGGGCGAAATGAAAGATACTGAAAATGTGAATCAAACAAATGCTAAGTACCATACAACTAATATTTTTAGGTCAATCTAGTTAGGAAAGGTGTTATAGATAAGATGATTACTTTAAGAATTGTTCAACCTACAGATTTAGAACAGCTGTTATTTATTGAGAATGAAGGCTTTTCAATAGAAGAAGCTGCCACAAAAGAAGCGTTAATGGAGAGGATTAAGTTGATAGCTGATACCTTTATTGTGGCAGAAAAGGAAGGGGAAATACTTGGTTATATTAATGGCCCTATTATTAATCAACCTTATATAACGGATAATCTTTTTAAGGAAATTAAAGAGAACCCAAAAAGAGGAGGATATCAGAGTGTTTTAGGATTAGCAGTGTCCAAACAGGCTAGAAATCAAGGAATTGCAAAGATTTTAATTGAGAAAATGAATGAGCTCGTAGAAGAAAATAAAAGAGAAGGAATCACTTTAACATGTAAACAAGAATTAGTTTCTTTTTATGAAAAATTTGGATTTGTTAGTCATGGCATGTCTGAATCAAAACATGGTGGAGTAAGCTGGTATAACATGGTTAAATTAAGAGAGGGATGAATTGATTCTTTGCTATGATCTGACGTTTTTGTTCTTATTATCCAATATAATAAAAAAGCCAAAATATGCAAGTTTTTATGCACTACCTGCGTACTTTGGCCCTTTTTACATAAAACGGGGATTAACTACATTTATAGCATTATCTGTTTCCGAATACAGCAATAACAAAAGGAGTATTTAATATTATCACTTAAATACATTTATTTTATTTAAATGAATATGGGTATTATCCTGATTTACACGTTCTAAATAAATATTTGTGGTTGAGATATCAGAGTGACCTGCCCAATCTTTCACAATAGCAAGCGGAACATCTTGTTCAAGTAACATTGTAACAAATGTGTGCCTAAACCAGTGGGGAGAAACTTTTGAGTTTTTCCCTGCCAAATGAACAGATTCCTTCACAATTTTATATAAGCCTGGATAAGTTAAGCGCTTTTTTTGTTCAAATGGACCTTTCTTATTATAAAGAGCAAAGAAAAGTGGGCTAGTATCATCCGGGTCTACCTCAACAGATTCACCGATCGTTCTTCGGTAATCAAATAATAGACTTTCCGTCTCTTCTTTAATGGGAATGGTTCGCTGTTTTCCACCTTTACCAATGACATCGGCATATAAATAACCTTGACGATTGTAACGAAAACTCCCCCAATTCAAGCTTAATAGTTCACTCGCACGAAGGCCAGTAGTATATAAGAGATAACCAATCAACAAATTACGTTTTTCCAATTGTTCACGATTTGCATCTGTTTTTACAATTTTCGGGAATAAAGAGATTAAATATTCGGCATCTCTCTGATTCAATTCTCTGACCTGCATTCGAGTTTGTCCTATATTTGGACGAGTTTCTTCTATTATATAGTGTCCTTTTTTCGCAGCAGGCTTGGAGATCCAAGTAGAAAGATGAGCTTTATAATATTGTGTTTCATACCCAAAGTCTAAAAGTCTCCGAAAAAACTCTAGTTTTCTAATAGCTGATTTAGGAGCATACTTATCTTTAATATATTTATTGTAGGCTTTAACTTCTGGAAAACCGATATCTCGAAAAGATAAAGAATGCTCTATTAAAAAGGTGAGCAAGGTTTTAGCATCCGAACGATATGCTCTAATCGTATGGGAGGAAAGTTGTTTATCTAGTGTAAATATTTTTTCCGAAAAAAATAATTCCAAAAACTCCTTTTCAGAACTGTCTGAGAGGGAGAGGTTTCTATGTTCATCAAGCAGACGCCGATGTTCTAATTTATCATTGAGCTTCGTTAGATATTGTTCACTCGTTAACTGATCAATAAGCGTTAAATCATTCATTAGATCGTCTCCTATGTTGATAATAATCTTATTATGTATAGTAAAGATAAGACCTAATTATCTTTACTATGATTTTATCATAGAATACTTGTTCTATATAGTGATATTTTTAAAAAGTAAGCTAATAATTCGCATGTCTGAGAAACGCTCTGAGACGAAATTAGTTTTGTTTTCTAATAGGATGGGCCATTCATTTGCTCACAGAGCGCCTCAGAAAATTCGTGGATTTTATGGAAAATATTAACTTATGGAGATGTGAAGAAATAAGATACTACATGAATTAAATAGAGAGTCCGATTTGAAGAAGATTATATAAAAGAACATAAGTTAGATGATATTGGATAGTGGATATATATATAGAGGCAACCTAGTACCTGATGTTGATCAGATACTAGTATGACAAATTTTCGTTAGTAATGTATGAAGTTGTATTAAAATAATAAATTTAAAGTCTAAACCCGTGATTTTTAGCATTTTTACTCAAATTTAGTATATTGATATATTAAAATTAAGCGTAATATTAAATATAATAGTTCAATAAGAAGTAAGAATTAGGATTTGTTGAAAAATGAGAAAGAATTTTCAAGATAGGGATATGGATTTTATTTGGTCTATACTTGTTCATTGTCTTACTTAAGTTATTATTCCAACGAATGATATGATGTACCAAAATAATGGAAAGACTCCAAGAAACCATCAGTTCAAATTAACCATAAACGATGTTATCGATAATTCGCCAATCGGGGTGCTAATTTAATTGCTAAAAAAAATACAAAAGAGGTGCTAATGGCACCTCTTTTTAAATAGTTTATTTTGTACTTCAAAACCGAACCCGTTTGATAAAAATGGGTGGTCTAATTTATTATTGAATAACAGCCTTTTTGGACCCTGTTGGCCAGAAATTTCCGATAATCGCACCAACTATTGCTGGTAATATCCATCCAAGACCAATACTATAAAGCGGTAAATATTCAATGTACGCAGCTTTAAGGGATTCAAATAAAGGAATGGTCGCCCCCGGTAAGCTTTCAACTAACGTGCTGTAACCATCGAAGAAACTTACGCAAAAAGTAAGGAGCATAGACGCTGCATATACACTTTGCTTAAGTTTAAAAAATGATGAGCTGAGCGTCAACAAAATCAGAACAATCGCTAAAGGATATAGTAACATTAATACTGGAACAGCGTATTGAATAATATTGTTTAAGCCAAAATTGGCGATGATAAATGACAAAAGGCTTAGGATAAGTACGAATATTTTATAACTTACTTTTGGAAAAATACTATTAAAAAATTCACTACAAGAGGTAATGAGTCCAATGCTCGTTTTTAAACATGCCAGTACAATAATAATTGCCAGAAGGATCGCACCGAATTGTCCAAAGTAATGCTGCGCGACCTTAGCAAAGATTAACCCGCCGTTATCGAATGTACCGATGGTAAATACGCTCGATGCCCCCATATAAGTAATGAGACCGTATATCAGCATCATTAGTGCCATAGCGAAAATGCCTGATTTCCATGTTGCTTTGGCAATTGTCTTCTTATCGGTGATCCCTAGTCCTTTAATCGCATTGATGACAACAATACCAAATGCTAATGAAGCGAGGGCATCCATCGTGTTATAACCCTCTTTAAAACCAGTGATAAATGCCAATTGGCTGTAATCACCCGTTGGCGTCCCGAAGTGTCCCATAGGTTTGACAATCGCGATAATAATTAAAAAGAATAAAAATACTAAAAATGCAGGTGTTAGATATTTACCAATATAGTCTATAATTTTCGCAGGATTTAATGAGAAATAGTAGACAATGGCAAAAAATACGAAGCTAAAGAGCCCAAGATATAAACTGACGTGCTCAGGATTAATAAATGGTTCGAAACCGACCACGAAAGGTACTGTTGCTGTCCGTGGAATCGCGAAAAACGGTCCAATGGTTAAGTAAAGGGCCATGGCGAAGACGACTCCAAATTTCGGGTGCACCCGTCCTGCTAATTCACGAAGTCCATTACTTCCGGATAGCCCGAATGCTAAGATCCCCATAAATGGCAAACCAATGGCTGTTACTAGAAAACCAATTAAGGCTGGCCAAAAGTTAGTACCAGCAACCTGTCCCATCTGAATCGGGAAAATCAAATTTCCTGCCCCAAAGAACATACCAAACAGCATTGTACCGATGACTGCGTATGTTGAGAATGATATTTTTTTCTGCATACCTGTTGCTCCTTCTAGATGAATATCATTTATTTTAACACCCTTTAAGATAGTTGGCTATCATGTAATGATTGTTGGAGCAAGTTGGAAGATGTTGTCTTTGAATCCTACAGGCGGAACTAACAAAAGCTCGATACCATATCTGCGGTCACATTAGATGAACTCGATTCTAAGCTAGATAATAAGACTCTACAGAATAAAGGATCACTTATTCTATGGTGTTTAGAAATATTTCATACATATTTTAGAAAGTTTTAAGATTTGTGTGATATAGTTCTTTTAATTTCTTATAAAAATGAGCTTCTTTAATCGGGATAGTGTGGTTTATAAAAGTATCTACCATGCTAAGAATAAGGATGAACTGGTGAAAATTTTAAAACAGAGTGAGTGAAAGAGATGTCAATTAAAATGAGGTTTCTGTTGTCTTATGTTGGGGTGATCCTTTTTTCTATCACTTTATTATTGGCAGCTGGTTTTTTAATTATTTTTGCCATAACAGGTGATGTAAAATCTATAGAGCATCTTTACAAAAAAACGTATGTACAAAAACCTTTGACAACCGTAGAAGAAAGTGTGTTTCTCGATTTGAAGCTTTTTGCTAAAAATAATCCTAAACAGCTCCTCAATGAAAAGGAGCTCAAGAGGATTGAGCAGGAGGATATCGAGATTGTTGTTAGAAAGGGCACAAAAGTCGAGTATGCTTCCCCTGCTCTTGACAAACAGGCGTTGGTTAAATCTCTTCCCGGGTTTGAAGAAACCAACATCAATACGCGAGATACGATTAAAATCAACGACTATTTTTTTACTTATGTGAAGTTTGATTTTTATTTTCCTGATAAAAGTAAAGGTAGTGTTTTCGTATTAAGAAAGGCAAGTTCCTATGCTGAGCTCATTCGAGGGCTTTTTCCCATTTTATCTGGACTTTTGCTATTTCTGCTTATCATGGTTATTGGTATATTGAACTATTTAGTTTCACGAAGCATTATTAAGCCTATCTCAATTCTTAAAGAAGGTGCCGAAAGAATAAAATCAGGAGATTTAAATTTTGAAATCAAGGCTATTTCAAATGATGAAATCGGACAATTAAACAGGGCGTTTGAGGAAATGAGAACAAAATTAAAAGAATCCATAAATCTCCAGATTCGGTATGAAGAAAACCGAAAAGAGCTTCTGACCAATATTTCGCATGACTTGAAGACACCGATCACTTCGATTATTGGATATGTAGAGGGAATTCAAGATGGTGTAGCAAATACCCCTCAAAAAATAGAAAAGTATTTATCGACTGTGTATTCAAAAGCTAAAGACATGGATTCACTGATTGATGAGCTGTTCTTATTTTCCAAGCTGGATTTGAAAAAGGAACCATTCCATTTTGAAACTGTAGAACTAGATAAATACATGAGAGACTACGTAGAAGAACTATATTTGGATTTACTTCAGCAAGGAATTCATATTGAACTTCATTTTTTGAATAAACAGATCTACGTGATAGCGGATAGAGAGAAGTTAAAACGAGTATTGGCCAACTTAATAAACAATTGTGTGAAATATATGACCAAAGACCGAAAGAACATTTCTATTGCTCTAAATGAACGATTACGTGATGTAGTTGTACAAGTAACAGATAATGGGCAAGGTATAGAACCTTCTGCTTTACCACATATTTTTGAACGTTTTTACCGTGCAGAACAATCGAGAAATTCTCAGACAGGCGGAAGTGGTTTGGGACTTGCGATTGCAAAACAAATTATCGTGGAGCATGGAGGGGAAATCTGGGCCACAAGCGAGATAGGTAAAGGTACAACTTTATTTTTCTCCCTAAAGAAAGGTGAAAAAAAGTGAAAGAAATATTACTTATTGAGGATGATATTAGTATTGCAGAATTGCAAAGAGATTATTTAGAAATAAATGATTTTCACGTCGATATTCAACATACTGGTGATGCAGGACTCCAACTGGCTCTTCAAGGAAATTATGATTTAATTATTTTGGACATCATGCTTCCAGGAGTAAATGGGTTTGAGATATGTAAACAAATACGCGCAGTTAAAAATATTCCAATCTTGTTTGTATCAGCTAAAAAAGAGGATATCGATAAAATTCGGGGTCTCGGTTTAGGGGCAGATGATTATATTACCAAGCCTTTTAGTCCAAGTGAGCTGGTAGCTAGGGTGAAAGCACATTTAGAGCGTTATGAACGTTTAGCAGGAAATCAAACTCAAACAAATACCATTTTTGTTCATGGAATATCGATTGATAAGTCAGCACGTAAAGTTTATATTGACGGAGAAGAAGTTCCGTTTACAACAAGGGAATTTGATTTATTAGTATTTCTTGTACTGCACCCGAATCAAGTATTAAGTAAAGAACAGCTTTATGAAAATATATGGGGGTTAGAATCGGCAGCAGATGTTTCAACGGTCACCGTTCATATCAGGAAAATACGTGGGAAAATTGAACGAGACCCTGCACAGCCGAAATTCTTGGAAACCGTTTGGGGAGCCGGATATCGATTCAATGTTTAATTTAAATTATGTGTTTTTTTGACCCGTCACAAAGGTGGCGGTTATTTTTTTTATAAATATGAAGAAATTTTAAGATTGAGTTTATCTTTTTTTAAGAATTTATTTAGAGGGAGTTTATAATTGGGTACTAACATAATAGAAGTAGTAACTAAGTTCATTGAGTGGATCTGAGTCTTTTGTTTACAATTTATAGCAAAAAATAATAAAGAAAGATAGGCAGGTGAATTTGATGCGGATGTGAACATTCCGGATAGAAATAATATAACTCCGTTGCAACATGCACGTGAAAAAGGGTTTAAAGAGATTGAACAAATTTTGTTAACAGCAGGAGCAAAATAGCCAGATTGTATAAGATTCCAAGTAAAATTAATACCATATTACTGCTTAAATATTAGGATAGTCTAAAATACACCACAATAGGAAAATGAGGAGACGATAAATATGAACAAAAACGCAAAAGCAATATCATCAATACTGCTCGGATTCACATTAGTATTAACAGGGTGCAGTGCTAGTGCTGACGCCAAAGAAAATAATAGTAAACAAAAGCAAGAACAAGCTGTTAAAGAGACTAAAAAGGAAAATAAGTTAACCAAAGGACAGGAAATAGCTAACATTCTTAGCAGTACAAATTGGCAAGGTACGAGAGTGTATGACAAAGATAATAATGACTTAACAAAAGAGAATGCAAACTTCATTGGTCTTGCGAAATATGATGTGAGATCGGGAAGATATGAATTTTTTGATGCTAAGACAGGTGAAAGTCGTGGCGATAAAGGAACATTCTTTATCACCAATGATGGGAAGAAGAGAATATTAATTTCAGAATCAATGAATTATCAAGCTGTTGTTGACATGACAGAACTAAATAAAGATGTTTTTACTTATAAAAGAATGGGAAAAGATGCTAATGGCAACGATGTAGAAGTATTCGTTGAACATGTTCCATATAAAGAAAAAGAGCTGTCTTTTACTGATCCGGACAAGCAGTTAGACACTACTACAGGAGATATTGTTAAAGACGTTGATGGAGATAAAATTTTAGGTAGTACCCTTTGGAACGGAACAAAGGTATTAGATGAAGATGGCAATGACGTTACAAAGTATAATTCGATGTTTATAAGTCTAGCAAAATTTGATGACAAGACTAATAAATATGAGTTTTTCAATGTTGAAACAGGCAAAAGCCGCGGTGATTATGGCTACTTCGATATTGTACACGAAAATAAAATAAGAGCCCATGTTTCAATTGGAGATAATAAGTATGGTGCTGCTCTTGAACTTACCGAACTTAATAATAATAAATTTACGTATAAAAGAACTGGTAAAGATAAAGACGGCAAGGACATAACTGTATTCGTTGAACATGAACCTTATAAAGGTGATTTTAAACCGAAATTTAGTTTTAAATAAGATTGACGTGTCGTCAAGGGAATGGTGAAATCCATTCCCCTTTTTTGCGACGGGCAGTCGCATCGTCCACATGCCATCAGCTTTATTGGTAGTAGAAAGCTTTTCAAACAAATTCACTCTCAACAAATAAGTTATTCATGGAAAAGTCCAATCTATGCTCATATTCTATGAGAATTTGCAGTTGTTTGATATCTATCGTTGAGAACATT
The DNA here is from genome assembly GCF_008923245.1 of Cytobacillus depressus. Classification (GTDB taxonomy): domain Bacteria; phylum Bacillota; class Bacilli; order Bacillales; family Cytobacillaceae; genus Cytobacillus; species Cytobacillus depressus. The sequence continues at coordinate 41,860 of NZ_WBOS01000024.1, read as the reverse complement.
CCTTTTTAATATACGAAAAACTTAAGTAAAATTTACTTTTTATATATTTTTCATATTGTTGGTCTTATGCTAGCATATTTGTATAAAACGAAAAAGGATCACATGAAGAACGAGCCGATTCGGATGGTTCAACTTGAGCAGTAATATACAGTATTGAGATCTAAAAAAATAGATGTTTTAACCGGTGGTAAAACACCGCTTAATGATAGTAGAGAACAAATGTGGCCGCAAGTTGGAGACGAAGCAAGCGTCGTGTTAGTTGAAGCTTCTTGTTCCGCTGAAGCCATTGCAAGAAGATTGAAACGACTAGCTACGATGTTCAAAGGAGAGATTGTTTCAGGCTCTCTTGGATCAAGTAAAGAATATAATATCATTTCTAAGACAGAAACAATTACATCTGTTTTCGAGTAATAGAGGAGAAAAATCCATGCCAACAAAATCTGCGTTTCCGTTTTTACTGACTTATATGTTTCTTGCGATGCTTGGCATTGGGCTTGTTATTCCGATTCTCCCTGAGCTTCTAATAGATTTCGGAGCAGGCGGAAAAGCAGCAGGATATTTAGTATCCGCCTTCGGCTTGACACAGTTTTTATTCTCGCCAATTGCTGGTGAATTCTCAGACAAATACGGACGTAAGCCGATGATTGTCGTTGGACTGTGCTTATTCGTTATTTCCAACTTATTGGCTGCTGCTGCAGATGATTTCTCGCTTTTTCTTGTTTCACGATTAATTGGCGGTATGGGTTCTGCTGCCATGGTTCCCTCCATTATGGCTTATGTCGTTGATATCACGACAGAAGAACAGAGGCCTAGAGCGATGTCATTTCTAGGCGCTTCGATGTCATCAGGTTTTATTATTGGTCCGGGTTTGGGAGGATTGCTTGCTGAGTTTGGAACTAGGGCTCCTTTCTTCGCGTCTGCAAGTATTGGTCTTTTGGCGGTAATCTGTTGTATACCATTATTACCGGAATCCCAATCAGGAGAGGTTCGTCTCATGCATCTGAAATCGAAACCGAAGAAAGAAAATATTTTTCGTCAACTTGCACAGTCAGTTAAATCTCATTATTTTATCCTATTGTTAATGATATTCGCTATTACATTCGGACTTACTCACTTTGAGGCGATATACCCGTTGTTCGTTACTCAGAGCTATGGATTTACAACTAGAGATATTTCCATCTTGTTTATGGTTTGTTCCTTGATCGGTACATTCAACCAATTGATGCTGACTAACCGGCTTACACAAAGGTTTGGGGAAAAGCCAATTATTAGCAGCATGCTCTTGCTATCGGCAGTATCTCTTGTGTTCTTGCTATTCTCGGGCAATTTCTTTTATGTAATGGTAATTACGATGTTGTTTTTCACATTTAATAACATATTACGGCCGACGATTAACACGTTACTTTCGAAGGAAGCTGGAAATGAGCAAGGATTTGTAGCAGGGTTGAACAATGCCTATATGAGTCTCGGACAAATTTTTGGGCCAGTGCTTGCGGGGTGGTTATTCGATATTCATATCAACCTGCCTTATCTATTCGGAGCAGTCGTACTACTTGTCAGCAGCTTCGTATCAGTCAAGTGGGTAGGGATTAAGAATGGAGTAATACCCCAAGAAAATAGGAGAGTAAAGGATCAAGCCCTATAGGGGATGATATGAAAAATAATCCTTTTCTTTATGCGGGAGCAGAAGGTTAGTTAGAAATCTTAACACACACAATTGAGGCTGGGGCTACCCAAAGCTTTTAAACAGATACGGTGGCACAGCACTAATTCCAGCTTCTGAACACAGATATGTAGATGTCGTTCAAGAGCTCCTTGAGCATACAGATGTTGGGAGATATTCCACAAACGGGTGCTTTATTTTATAAAATATCATCTGCATATGCAGCTTTTTTTGGGAACAAGGGCAAAAGTCCTATGCCGAGGCATGAAAAAATTAAATACAATTCAAAATAAAGGAGGCTAAAGAAAGTGACAGATATAGCATATTGGTTAACGAATGTAAGATTAGAAACTGGATACCATTATGAAAATGGTACAGTTACGGGAACAGAAACGAAGCTTTTCCATCTGAGAATTGAAGATGGGAAAATAAATGAAATTGTCTTTGTTGATAAAAAGTTAGAAACTACTTTACCTAAACGGGATGCGAATAATTATTTAATGCTTCCATCATTTAGAGATATGCACATCCATATTGATAAAACATATTACGGAGGTCCGTGGAAAGCGCCAACGATTCCAACTAAGGGTCTTATGACAAGGTTAGAAGAAGAGGAGGTACTACTCCCACGCTTATTGCCTGTTGCAGAAGAAAGAGCGAAAAAATTATTAGATTTATTGCTACATTCAGGTTCAACTCACATACGCACACATTGCAATGTCGACCCTGTAATCGGATTGAAAAACCTCGAAGCAACTTTACAAGCGGTGGAAGCTTATAAAGGAAAAGCTGCTGTCGAAATAGTCGCTTTCCCACAGCACGGATTATTACGCAGCAATTCAGTTTCGCTAGTTAGGGAAGCATTAAAAAACGGAGCCTCATTAGTAGGTGGAGTTGATCCTGCATCAATTGACGAAAATATCGAGAAATCGTTACAAATGGTAATGGAACTTGCCGTAGAAGCAAATGCAAACATTGACCTTCATATACATGACCCGGGACATCTTGGTATTTTTACATTTAAGCGATTGGCATTTCTAACGGATGAAGCTGGATGGCAAGGGAGAGTTACCATAAGCCATGCATTTGCTTTTAGTGATATCCCGCTTAAAGAAGCGAGTGAAGTCGCAGAATTACTCGCTCATCAGGGGATTTCGATTACATCATCCGTTCCTATTGGAAGGACGATTCCGATTCCTCTCTTGAAGGAAAAAGGAGTAGAAATTTCCCTCGGTGATGACAGCATTACGGATCATTGGTCTCCTTTCGGAAAAGGAGACAGCTTAGAAAAAGCAGGGACGTTAGCAGAACGTTTTGGCTTAAGTGATGAACAATCACTAGGACAAACTCTTGGGTTTATTACAGGAGGAGTAACCCCTTTAAATAAAAAAGGAGAACGTATTTGGCCAAATGTAGGAGACGATGCGGACTTCGTTTTCGTTGATGCCAGTTGTTCAGCTGAAGCTGTTGCTAGAAGAGCAAAAAGAATAGCTGTTTTATTTAAAGGAAATATAGTCGCTGGGGCACTTAAATAAGAATAAATCTTTGGATTAAAGGCATAAATCCTTTAAATCGGTGAATTAGTAAATTTTTATTCTCACCACATTCTACAATATATATATAGAAAGGGTAGATATAAGATGAGTTCTATTTTTTGGCTAACAAATGCACGATTAGAGAGTGGTTACGACGTTGAAAATGGCGTCATAACGGGTACAAATACGGAATGTTACCATCTTTTGATCAAGGACGGGAAAATTGCGAAGATCGTATCTTCTGATGAAACTATTACAGACGATTTACCAAAAAAAGATGTGAAACAATTGTTGGTTCTTCCATCTTTTATAGAAAAACATTGTCATTTAGATAAAACATTGCTGGGTGTCCGATGGCGTTCAGTAACACCTGTTAACAATATTTTTGAACGACTTGAAATTGAGAAAGGTGTTCTTCCTAACTTAGAAACTACTACTCAGGAACGTGCGGAAAAGTTGCTTGATATTTATTTGAAATCCGGAGTAACCCACGTACGTACACATGTTGATATTTACCCTGAGGTTGGCTTGAAGAATTTTGAAGAAGTTCATAAAGCGTTGCAAACGTTTGAAGGAAAGATATCTTATGAAATAGTTGCCTTTCCACAACACGGTTTATTGCGTACGAGGTCAAAAGATTTAGTAAGAGAGGCTCTCCGTCAAGGAGCGAGCTTTGTAGGTGGCGTAGATCCTGCAACCGTTGATGGCGATATTGAAGCATCTTTACAACTGATGGTTGAACTTGCTGCAACAGAAAATGCGGGGATTGATTTACATTTGCATGACGGGGATCATTTAGGTATCTTTACAATAAAGAGATTGGTGCAGTTAACGAAAGAAGCAGGTCTTCAAGGTAAAGTGGCGATTAGTCATGCATTTGCACTTGGGGATATTCCTCCATCTGAAGCTGAAGAAATGGCAGAACTATTGGCTGATTCAGGAATCACCATTATTACGAGTGTTCCTCTTAATAGAAGGTTTCCGCCTGTTGGCTTATTACACAGGAAAGGTGTATCGGTTGCCGTTGGATGTGATAATATTTTTGATGTTTGGTCACCATTTGGAAATGGGGACGTTTTAGAACGAGCTGGTCGTTTGGCGGAGATTTCAAGATGGGCAGATGAACGTTCTTTAGCACCAACGCTCCAGTTTATTACCGATGGAAAAACACCGCTTAATTCTGAAGGAAATCAAGTTTGGCCGCAAATTGGGGACGAAGCGAGTATTGTGTTTGTTGAAGCTTCTTGTTCCGCCGAAGCCGTTGCACGAAGATCAAATCGTGTAGCAACGATGTTCAAAGGAGAAATCGTTTCAGGTTCTCTTGATTCAAAATAAGTATGATGAATAAACCATTTTCAAGAAGACTTAACTATTATTTTTTCGAGCAAAAGAGGAGAAAAATCCGTGCCAAAAAAATCTAGCGGGGTATTTAGTGTCTGCCTTCGGCTTGTCGCAGTTTTTCCTATGTTAGCATATTAGTATATGTAAATTGAATTAAGGATGGAAATATCTTAGAATTAGAAGTAGGGATTCCCTTTTTTGGGTGTCGAATCCTTCCGACTTTTCAGTGAATAGTCGTAAGATTCAATGAAAGGCATTGTCTTTAGCAACTTCCTTTACGGGACTGCTAACGACAATGCCTTTTTCATTGCTAGATATCTAAATAAAAGAAAATGATTTTTTTAATAAAAGCTAAGTTAAAGAGCATTGTTGATTTTTTAACCAACAGGCAAATTTAACACAGCCTAAATAAAAGAAATAAGTGCTTCAGAAATTTGAATGAATAGTTTAAAAAAAGGTAATTTCGATGAACTAGGAGGAACGATAAGATGGAGATTGATACAAGAGTAAACTCATTAGTCAACATTAAAGTAATCGGTGTTGGCGGAGGAGGGAATAACGCTATTAACCGTATGATCGAGCATGGAGTTCAGGGTGTAGAATATATTGCTGTTAATACAGATGCGCAAGTTCTTAATTTATTAAAAGCAGAGATCAAGATACAAATCGGTGCAACATTGACAAAAGGATTAGGATCAGGGGCAAATCCAGAAGTAGGTAAAAAAGCAGTAAAAGAAAGCAAAGGGCAGATCCAAGAAGTATTAAAAGGCACTGACATGGTATTTGTTACAGCAGGAATGGGCGGCGGTACAGGTACGGGTGCTGCCCCTGCTATAGCTCAAATTGCCCGTGATCTTGGCATACTGACCATTGGAATCGTTACACTCCCATTTTCGTTTGAGGGCCGTAAACGTGCAAAACAAGCGGCAATCGGAATCGCCTTAATGAAGAAAGCAGTGGACACATTAATTGTTATTCCAAACGATCGTTTATTGGAGATTATACATAAAAATACACCCATAGTCGAAGCATTTCGAGAAGTGGATAATATTCTTCGTCAAAGTATCCAAGGTATTTCCGATTTAATAGCTGTACCAGGATTAATCAACATTGATTTTGCTGATGTACAAACGATCATGTCCAATAAAGGATCTGCCTTAATAGGAATTGGTAGCGCAGCAGGTAAAGACCGTGCTGCTGAAGCTGCAAAGAGAGCTATTTCCAGCCCGTTACTTGGCACTTCTATTGATGGAGTTCAAGGTGTGCTAATGAAAGTCACAGGGGGCACCAATTTAAGTCTATATGAAGTACAAGAGGCAGCAAACATTGTTACTTCTACTTCAAGCCACGAGTTAAATATGATTTTCGGTTCTGTCATTAACGAAAACTTAAAAGATGAGATTATAGTAACCATCATTGCTACTGGATTTAATGGCAAGGAGGTTCCATTATTAAGAACAAAGTAAAGATAATTTAAATATACGAAAACATTTTTATTTAAATTTCCGTAATATTTTTTATAATTTTAAAAACCAATCTGTCTTTGCATATTTTTAAGTGCTATCAATGCTAGTAAAAGATACTTTTAAGAGAATAAAAGGAGGATGTATTTTGAAACTGATCAAAATTTTGGCGATCATTCCGTTCCTTGCTGGTATTGCCGCTATTCTTCAAATTCCCGCTTGAAGGTGGGATCATAGCACTTACTATAAATATAATTGGTATGATCTTTGTAAGTGTGGTCACAAATAATTATAGTGGTTCTAAAAATAGAACTGAACAAGTTGCATCATAACGTTGATAAACCTTTTGTTTTGGAGCCCCTCAAAATAATTTTTGACGGGCTCTTAACTATTTCATTTCTTCATAAAGTTTTTATTTAATAGTCTAAAAATCTTTAAAGCCAATTGTATTTGTAGTGATTCCTCTGAGTCTTGTTAAGATTGCATGATACGATTCCTTTGTCACGCAACTCTACAGTTGCTTATATTTGACAAGCAACCGTAGAGTTGCTTATACTCGATATATGAATTGGGACAAAGACGCTATATTCAAAGCACTTGGCGATTCGACTCGGCGGCTTATATTAGACGAACTATCCGAACGTAACGAGCTCACGTTGTATGAACTTACGATACGTCTCATTATGAAGCACGACCTTTCCATTTCGCGACAGGCGATAGCTAAACATCTTTCTGCATTGGAAGATGCTGGGCTCGTAAAATCAAAACGAAAGGGAAAATATCGAGTACTTATATTCAACAATGAACCACTTAAAAATTTGCTGAAGGGATGGATAGAGTAATTTTATTAAAAAAACTTCTGACGAATGTATGGTTTTTCTGCTTGGAGCCAGATTGTTAGCAGAGTACCATACCTCGAAAATATCAAAGGAGGCAATAACATTATGAAAATCATTGTTACCAGTATCTTCGTTCAAGATCAAGACAAGGCATTGGAGTTTTATACAGAAAAGCTGGGCTTTGTAAAAAAACATGACATTCCAGTTGGAGAATTTAGGTGGATAGCCCTTGTTACTCCCGATGATCAAGTCGGTACCGAGCTTTTGCTCGAACCGAATAACCATCCTGCCGCAAAGGAGTACCAAAAGAAGATAGTTGCCGATGGCATCCCAGCAACAATGTTTGGCGTTGCAGATATTCACAAAGAGTACAAACGATTACTGGAAAAAGGCGTAAAGTTTACTATGGAACCGACAAAAATGGGCCAAATCACAATAGCTGTATTCGATGATACTTGCGGCAACCTTATTCAGATAGTGCAGAAGTAACTTCATACCGAAGTAACCTAGTTCTAAACGATTTTATTGGCAAGTTTTAAGACCGGTGAAGTTGTTTTTATCAAAAATTAAACAACTTTACGTTAACCCTGTCCTATTATTAGGACGGGGTTATACATTTTTAAAGTCTAAAATAAATGAGATTGTTGTCGTTCTTCAATGGAAATGTACATTGTAAATTAGTTCACTTAAACTCTAATGGGTGCTTTCCTTTATTAATGATCTTCAGCAAAACAGCTAAAAGTAGGTAGATGCTTATTCAAGAATCGAGCGCTTTAATGGCATAAGGATCACGGAAATACATAAAGCAAAAGGAGTTTAAAACTACATAACTAATCGTAGATCTGATGTTTATATTAAAGAGAGGTTAATTTAAGGAAGAATTAAAATAAAGAACAACTTGTTCTAGTATCATCTTCTGAATGCTTAATGGCGGGGTAGGATGTAATACATTATTAAGCCCTGAAACAGTATCACTTAATGCTAGTGTAGCAATGGAACCAACATGCATTAAGTATTGGCGGACACTAGGAATCCTATGAATTTAGCGGGCATAGGATTCCTTTTTAATGTTATTCGGTTATGTTATCTGGTCCATGTGTTAATGTACATAATCGGCCATCTCTGATCCCTCAGGAAGTATGGGAGCGAATAACGTCCTACTATGTTGATGTGTTCATGCCAGAGTAGAAAGCCTAGCAACTTCATTCTCCTCTATAACATGTGTATATTCTTTGAATGAAAAGCAGAAGAGTTTACGTGTAATTCTTCCTTTATCACCGATAAGCCGGTACCAAGATTGACCAACATAAAAAGGATTTGAAATGATCTTATCGATGATGTAAGAAATGCGATCATTTGCTTCCGAATTTTCAATTTTAGTTTTACATGATAGTGACAGGACAAAATACGATTTATCACTTTCAAGTTCAAGTAATTGAAGGTGATAACTCCCTTTCTGGGTATTATTGAATTCTTTTAATACCTTTTCAATACTTTTTTTTACGTCTACTTCATATTTATTTGCTTCTCCCCAATTTGATACAAGAGAATCATATAGTGACAACGTGAGAATATAATGTGTAGCATAATCTTGAGGATCAAATTCTTTCGGATTATCTTTTTCCAAAGGGTAAATAATAAAATCTTTATAGTTAGCAAAAAAATTTCCATCCATATTACTTACCTTCTTTCTTTGAAATGGTACGTTCTAACATGACTAAGATTAACTTGTTAATTCTCTTTAGTAGATGCTTAACCCTTTTTTAGAAATGAAAGATAGTAAAAATTGCCCATATTTGGGCATTTGAAAACCTCTACCTTTTTCAATAAATTAGTTCGATTATTTAAAATTAAGATTGATTAAAAATCCTGTGTTGATGTGCAGGATTTTTTCTTGTTCCACAATCGGGCCAGATTGTGAAAGATTAGCAGGGTATTTCTGGGGGGGGGGGGAGATTATGATCGTGTTGTTCAACGAAAGGGTACATTTCTCCAATAAGAAATACTATCGATTATCTGGGACTCGTAATGCTTGAGGGCGGTATCGTTATCTTTATGAGGTTAGAGGTTATGGAATGAATTGGATGTTTCAACTTTCAATCCATAACCGCATATTCCTCATTATTTATTTTGAATGATTAACATAGGCGTTATAGTCAAAAAAGTTGAAACAATGTTCATAAAATTTTTACTGTCAAAAGTGAAATTTATCGTAACAAATTTATACAGCAGGAATAGAATAAAATTAAATGACAGTCAGTGCTGACAGCCTATTCAGAAGGGGGAGAGTATGATCAACAGTAAAAATTTAAGTAGTAAGGATAAGCTGCTTTTGGCAGCGATCGATCTCATTGCGGAGAAAGGCTACAAAGGTGTATCGACCATGGAAATATCTTCTGCCGCTGGTTTAAGCGAGAAAACGCTGTTTCGCCAATTCGGCAGCAAGCAAAATCTTCTTGAAGCTGCCTTTAATCGCTTTCAATATACTGAAGACATGAGAAACCTTTTTAACGAGAAAATTGTGTGGGATTTGCATACCGACCTGCTTCTGATTAGCCGGACGTATCATGACATCATGAACCGAAACCGAAAAATGATTATGATCGCCATCAAAGAAGAAGCTCAATTATCTGGGTTTCGGCATAGAACTCAGGAGCATCCCCGGCAACTGATGACATTCTTGACGGATTATTTTGAGGTGATGTATGAAAAAGGCAAACTGATTAATACAAACCCGGAACGACAGGCACTGTCATTTATGATGATGCATTTTGGTGCATTTATGAACAATTTGGATGACGAGACTAACTTTCCGAGCGTTACACTCGACGGATTTATAATGGAAAGTGTACAGATATTTACTAGGGCTTTAACCCCCTAGTTTTTTCACAAAATTGTGTCAGTCAGCACAGACACCCAAATATGCTTTTTTAAAGAAATAAACCGTTTTAACGAAATTAGCAAAAGATAATTAAATCTAAGGAGGTTATGTAGGATGAAATCAAGTAAATCAATAGTATGGATTAATGTATTTACTGCCAAACCAGGTAAATTAGATGAATTGGTTGCTACCCAAGCTGAAGAACTACACAACTTTAAGAGGGAAGGAATTCAAGGTGTTCCTGGTTGGATTAGTAGTCGTTGGCATCGTTCCGTTGATAATAACAAAGCCATTATGGTAACCACCTTTGAGAGTATTGATTTTCATAAAAGTTGGTTAGAAAAAAGTGACTTCATGGAACACTTTAACAAGATTAAACATCTAATTGAAGGAGTAGAAGGTGGGTACTACACGTTGGTGGAAGACATTGAAAACTCGTAAAACATTTAAATTATAAATTTTTTATTTTTAAAAATTTATAGATGGATAATCAACGAGGAGGGAAAACATTGGAAAAATTGAACATTGGAATTATCTTAGGAAGCACACGTCAAGGACGCGTAAGTCCACAAGTAGGGAATTGGGTAAAAGAAGTCGCTGATAAACGAGAAGATGCAAATTATGAAATCGTAGATATAGCAGACTTTAAATTACCATTTTTCGGAGAAGGCACTGGTGAAGAACAAGGATTAAAAGCTTGGTCAGAAAAGATTTCCAGCTTAGATGGATTCGTGTTTATTGTTCAAGAATACAATCACAGCATTACAGGAGCATTAAAAAATGCTCTGGATTCAGCACGCGATGAATGGAACAATAAGGCAGCAGGTATTGTAAGCTATGGTTCAACAGGCGGAGCACGCGCTGCTGAACATTTACGTGGAATCTTAGGTGAATTACTAGTTGCGGACGTTCGTGTACATCCAACATTATCATTATTTACAGACTTTGAAAACTTCAGGACATTTAAACCAACTGATTTACACCTTGGTAATGTCAATGTTATGTTAGATCAAACGATTGCATGGAGCGGTGCATTAAAAAATTTACGATAGGCTGGATTGATTACTACCTAGTGCCTTACCCCCTAGTTTTTTATCCGCATTTTGTCGGCTGGACCCCTATTATGCTAGAAAATACCAACATTAAATTTTTAAAGGGGAATTAATCCATGTATTTAGCAAAAGATTGTAAAATGGATTAAATAAAGACCCTAGAAATGAAAATAGTAAAATTATTATAATAAATAAGCTACCAAACATAAAACAGAAAGTTGGTTATTATATGGAATTTAACGACTTTACAGCTGCTCAGGTTAGAATAGCTAGACCGACAGACAAATTCGAAGAGGTCATTGATTTTTATGTAAATGGTTTAGGGCTTAAACAAATACAGCAATTTAAAGGAAATGGATATGAAGGTGTTATTATTGGATTGCCAGATGTAAATTACCACTTAGAATTCACTCGTCATATTGACGGAAGTCCATGCCCTGCACCTACTAAAGATAATCTTTTAGTTTTCTATATAACTAATAAAAATGAAATCAATAAAGTATCTGATCGGTTACAAAAAATAGGATATGGAGAAGTGGAGCCTGATAATGGATACTGGAAAGAACAAGGAATTACAATAGAAGATCCAGATGGCTGGCGAATAGTGTTGATGAATAGATCGTATGAGTAATTAAAGTCCAGAAAGAACCTCTTTTTAGCTCAACTAAAGGGCGCTTTTCTAAAATAAGGAATGCGTCTTTCTTCATGAAAAGGGCACTTTAGTTGAAAAAGAAATCTTTATTCTTAATCTAATAAACTTTAAAATAGGAGAACTAAAAGGAACATGAAGTATGTAGAAAACAAGAGTAAGATAAGCTTTTTTTCGGATGAGTTCTCGTAAAATAACTTTAAATTTCATATATTTTTTCCAATTATTGTCTGTTTGTGATAAAAAGCGATTAGCTAAAGGGGAAATTACAATGGAAAAGGTACTTATTCTTGGGGCAAGCGGTCTTGTAGGAAGAGCTTTAATCGATGAATTTAAAGAAGAATTTGACCTATATGGAACATATTCTTCTTCATTGACGAGTCTTTCCGATGGTAAGCAGTTCCAATTGGAAGTTCAACATATCGACAAGATGAGGCAAATTATACGTTCAATTAAACCTGACGTAGTGATTTCTTGCCTAAGAGGAAATTTTGATCACCAACTCCAGTTTCATAAAGAATTGGCAATGGAATTAAGGAATAGCAGTAGTCGTTTGTATTTCTTTTCTACCACAAATGTTTTTGATGGGGACTGTTCAAAACCACATACTGAAATAGATATACCGATTTCCGAATCAGATTATGGGAAATTCAAAATTGAATGTGAAAATATACTAAAAGAAATTTTAGATGAGCGAGTGATGATTATCCGAATCCCAGCGATATGGGGTAAGGATTCTCCAAGATGGAACTTAATCATAGAAAGCATAAAACAAAATAAAATGATTGATGTGTATAGTAATTTAGTATGCAACAATCTTTTGGATGTTCTGTTAGCAAGACAGTTACGGTTCATTATTGAAAATAAGCTAAAAGGCATATTTCACTTAGTTTCAGAGGATATGATAACTCAGGGACAATTCTTTGAACAGATCATAAGTACACTTGCAAGTGAAAAGAATATTTTGCAATATAGCTTTTTTCAAGGTAATGAGAACACACATTATTTTGCATTGAAATCAATTCGTGAAGATATGCCAGGCTCTCTGCAATGCACGAATAAAGATATTATTTCTTACTTACTTGGAGAAATGGACCTTTGAAGTTATTCAGCTAACGGGTGCTTTACTTTAATAACGATCTTCCACAATCGGGCGCTTAAATTGAACAAGTATCTAAAAGGATCTTCCAGTCGAAGATCCTTTTTCAGTGCCTATAAGCAGTTTTATGTTAACCGGATTTGTATATGGTATTCATTTTTCCATAGAAACCTTTTTCAACTAAAGGGCTATTTAATAAAATAAGACTCTTAAACAAAAAACTGGATATTCTTGTGAGATTGTGAAGAAATACACTTAAATGAAATTGCAGGTTTGATCAATAAGGAGATGTCCTACTTCCTATACAGATCAGGAGAATTGACACCCAACTATCTAAGCAAGATCGTCTCCCCAGATTCATCAAATGCGTGCTTAAAGTCAAATGCAAAAGGATCTGGTCCATGTTGAATATAATAGTCGTATCTCTTAAAAGCTTCCTTCCATGAAACATCCGTTACCTTCTCCGTCCACCACACCACATAATTAGGTTGTCTCTCCTGAAGAGATCCAAACCACTTGTTCCTGTCCCGTAAAGCTTGCTTATGTTGACCTGAATAGGTAAAACGATATAAAGATTGAAGGCTTTTCCATACTGTTAATGTGAGAATGGGTGAACCCTCTCCTTTGATCGTTTTCTCGGGGAAAATTACTCTATTAGGTGAAAATTGCTTTATTAGATGCCCAGTTTTAGCAGCCTGTCGAATTACTTCATTTCCTACTTCAAAAAACTCACGAGAGGCAGGATGGTCATTTGAATGTTTTAACCTACCAACAGTATATATTGCAACATAAGCCAAAATAATCCCTCCATTTACATTTTATACCTACTTTTATTCTGGAATGACTGGAATAATTCCTAGTTGAACTATATAACTTTTAATTGTGGTGAGAGAATCAAATGCTAGACTAAAATTGGTAATGACATTTTCATAGGGGGAAATTTAATATGGATAAAAAACAACAGCTACTTCTACAGAACTTAAAAAATATAAAGGACTACTGGACAAAAACATCCGGTTATAGCTTGAATCCTAATTCAGATTTAATCTGGTCTGAAAATGAAGACGAGTACAAAATTCTACAAACCTAACTTTTTTCACAGGAAGAATTAATTGCTTATCGTAAAGTTCAAAATGTAATTATTCAAGGGGTAATCACTCGATTTTTGTAATGATAGATGGTGGGGATGAACTCGCGGATAAATATTTAATTGATTTAGTGGATAGAAAGACACGAGAATCACTTCAAAAAGAAACTGCATTACACGAGGAATTTATAGGTTATTTACTGGATACAGCAGAAAAGTAATGAATATTCTTATTAAACTTACGGGGGTCTATAGCGGCGATAAAAAACACCTTAAAGAGGTGTATTTTTTATGCAATAAAACTGGTATATAAACACTTACTTAGCAAGTAATTAAATTGTAAAGCGATTGTAATTGAGATACCCTTGTTGTTAGGATTCTTTACGTATAAACTTTACCTACATTTAAGGAGTGGTAAAGTTGAAAGAAGTAACTATAGACAAACTAGTATTTAAGAAAAGTTTATCAATAATTGAACAAATGAAACTGAAAGATATCATGTTTAAGTGGCTCGATAGACCAGAGGAAGGGATAGACGATATACTTCCACTTGAATACACACAAACTGTTTTTGCAAAGATGGAGACACCTTCGGATAAAAACTTTATGACCGAAGGTGATGAAACTTTAAGGTATATCACAATAACTGAAGATAATCAGATTATCATAGGGGTTTTAGATGCCAATAACGAGTTGAAATTTAGAATCTTAAATCTAGAAGATCATTAGGATAAAATGCCCTATATGAGAATTAATAGCATTAAAAGTAATTGTGTATAAAGAGATAAAGAGTTAAATTAATTAATGTGTGGGGACTGAGAAATTCAGTCCTCTTTTTATTTTGTAAAAGGATGTTTACTTTTGAATCCTTAGATCAACATGGAAATGCTGTAAACCTAGGAGAAATAGCAATCCTTCAAGAAGAAATTCCTGCATTTGTCCACTCCATCGTTCAACAAGGAATCATGATTAGTGCAATGCATAAACATTGGATTTTCATGGAACCTTCCCTTTTATATCTTCATATTCAATCCGTTGAACCTCCATTAAATTTTGCAACTAAAGTAGCTAGAACCTTTCAGGTATTAAGTAGTTATCCAGTAGCAGGTGATGAATGAATTTTTTCGTGTTAATCAAGTCGTAACTCGTTTCGATTCCATATATCTGAGAATAAAAAAGAGTTCCTATATCATGCAGTAATTAAATTTGTAATATTTGACCTATTCTAATTTCTGATTTTATACGGTATATTATGAAATCGAATATGTGACTTTAACTGGCAAAAATGGTATTCGGAGTGGTGATGTTTGACGAGTAGAATCGAAAAATTCAGATTCAATGTAAGGACGAATCTTGATACAATCGTTCAATTTTGGAAGTCATTTATTCAAAAACATCCTATGATATTAAGAATCTGCACACTTTTTTCTTGGCTATCCTTGATAGCTCTTGTTCTTAGTTTTATTTTTGTAGAAGAATCACGTAAAATGTATGTCCAATTTTTATGGTCATTTTATGTGATTATTCAATTTTGGTTTTTATGTCGCAGTAAAACCTTGTCTTGGAAGAAGTATACTCTTTTCTTTCTAGTGGGAGCATGGTTGATTGCACCACTAACTTCAATGGTAGTCCGTTTCATTACGTTTTTATTCGGTGGGATGGAATCTGATATATGGAGTATGTCAGTTTTAACCCCAATTGCTGAAGAAGTGATAAAATTAATTCCCTTAGGTGTTTATCTATTTGTGTCTCGTCGGGCCTCATCGTTAAGCTTAACTGACTTTGCTTTAATCGGAGCGGCATCTGGTGCTGGTTTCCAATTTTTTGAAGAGACTACGCGAAGGATTGCTTCTGGAAATCATTATGGTGTGACTTTATTTGGTGGAAAAGTACTCAATTGGGACTTATTCACATTGTTCCCCGGGTATTTTGAGGAAAGCTTTTTGCCAGACAAGATGACCGCGGGGCATTCATTACTGACTGCGATGATTGCACTAGGTATCGGGTTAGCTCTGAGGTACAGTCATCGTTTTAAACGCTACACCTATCTTTTTCCCCTTTTCCTTCTGTTTTGGTCTATTTTTGATCACGCCATTTGGAACGCTAGCTACAATGCTCCAAAATGGCTTGAAGGATTTCATGATTTGTTAGGAAGTGGCTATGCTTCAAAGCCGGTGTTCTTATTAATGCTCTGTGCTGCGTTATTTATCGATTATTGGGAATTAAACCGTTTACGAGGGAAAATTCCTTTGCTTGATGGGGAAAGAACGATTCATCCCTTTTCCGAACTATGGAATCTAATTATTTCTGCATGTAAGGATAGACAGGTTTTTGCTTATTTGCTACTGTTTTATCGAGAACGTAGAGAACTCGCTTTTACACAATTACATGGCAAAAAAGATGCAAAAGAACTTTTACCAAAATTGCAGGCAAGTATACAAAATTATTATGCAGCATTGACAGTGATCTCCATTATTTTTTTAACCGTTTTTCTATTAGTCGACTGGGTGAATACGTACAATGGTTCGGAGGGGTGTATTGCCTGTTTATTTGATATGCTGCAAAACTGGTGGGATCGATTATCTGGTTGGGAAAAAGGTTTAATTATACTTGGAGCATTTGCTTTAAGTTTTCCATTACTAGGATTTTGGTCCTCTGTCGGTATGGTATCGTCTGGAATTGGAATAGCTGCAGGGGGTCATCAGACTGCAGATGTCGTCCGTCACCCGAAAAAATTACTAACACCAGAGACCGCAATTGCCATAGGTATAGATGCACTAATGACGAGGATTCCATTCGGAAGAGCGTTGGAGAAAATAGGTAAACGGGTATCATCGAAGCTAAAACCATTTATTAAAAAGATATTACCAGACAAGAAGAGTAATCCTGGTAAACATGGAAGCAATCCGAAAAGTAAGAGTAGTCACAGTAAAGTGACAAAAGGTGATTTCTCTGGTGTAAAAGACATTAATGATTTTCGTTCAAGAATTCCTGGTAACGCTACTCAACTGCCTTGGAAAAAGGTACCTGGAGGTGCTGCAGAAGGAGAGAAGTATAGATGGACAGATAGTGATGGGAATGTTTGGAATGTGAGGGCGCATGGTATAGATCCATCTGCTCCAGCTGGATCAAATGCTTCTAAGGGATGGATTTATAGGGTGGAGGTAAAAACTCCATCAGGCAAGTGGACAATGGATTCACAGGGCAATTTTTATAAAAAGAATGTTTTTAATCCAAATAGTCCCCATTATGATGAGGCCATTGCAAATGATTCACATATACCATTTACGGGCTAAAAAATTGAGTAAAGGGTGTTTTCATTGGAACTAAGTGAACTGGAACAAATATTGAAGGGAAATAATCTAGAATCCAAAATAGAAACGATCTCCCACTTATCAGATGTGTTTGAATCCTACAATAAGGATATTGCCAATTTTGATGATCTTGTTGTCTTGTTATTGAAATTCGCAATTGAAGAACAGAATAATGAGGTAAAAGAAGAATTGTTTGATACCCTTCTAGACGCAGCAACATATAAAAATACTGAGAAAATAAATTGGGATATACTTGAACAGCATATAAATGAATTACCAAGTGAGTGTATACCCACTGCAATCAGTATTTTAGGTTTGTCTCATAATAAGAAATACGCCCATACGCTCTCGACTTTTTCAAAGCATGAAAATAAATCAATTAAATCAGCTGCACTTATCGCATTGAGCGAGTTCGAATAATCATAAATTTTTTATGAGTAGATTGTCGTATTATAATTTTTTTACCTTAAAAACAATTTAACTTAAGAAAAGTGAAATTTCATGATTTCACTTTTTTTATGTGATTTTTATGTAAGTATCTATTATTTTAACAAAATCGTTGAACACTTTAAGCAAAGCAGGGAAACAAATCCAAGCCGCATAAAGGCTGTAGTCTTAGTTAAGGTTTTACAGGCTGCCCCGCTTATTTCACCAGCTTATGATGATAATCCTCTGAAGAGGAAATCGCTAGACGCTGGAAGAGTCATTATGATGAATTGTTGGGTTATCTATGAGAATCGAGCAGTTAATCCCCTAAGTATTGGAAGGAGACGGTTCCATTTTATCGTCACCGTCTGGCAAAAATAAGTGGTATTAACTCCTCAATGGAGCATAAATAACTAGATAAAGATACATTTGGTTTTAGTAATTATTTGAAATAAAATCTAATATAATTTCATTTTTCATAATAGGTATCCTCAATAAAATTGAGTAATGATCTTCCATAAAAGGGCGCTTTCCTGTATTAAGGAAAGTGCTTTTTCCATTTCAGGGTCAAATTCTTGAACCTGAGAAGTCAATAAACGTATTTTAAAGGATGCCGGTGTGGTTTCTATTCTGGGAGTTAATTCAAATTACATCGGAGTTTATTGAATGAGTACACCAACCTTAAATATTTTTTAGGTTTTTAATATAATAAAATTTTCGAGTTGTAATAGACTTTAATAGGAGGTGTGCAAATTGTCTAAAATATTCATGCAAATAAGTAGATTATTTTTAGGGATCATTTTTTTGGTTGCAGGTATTAACGGCTATTTTGTCATCTTTGGATTTGAACCATTTATTGTAACTAGCCTCGAAGCAATGGCATTATTCGAGTTTGAATATTTGTTAATTGCAGAAAAATCTTTAGAAGTTACATGTGGAATTTTACTTATAATCAACCAATTTACCCCATTAGCCATTGCAATATTATCACCAATTGTAGCCAATATTTTTTTACTTCATCTGTTCCTAGACCATTCGTTACTTATTTTAGCAGTAATACTCGTCCTCACTCATGTTTATTTGTTGTTTTACTACAGAAAAAACTTTATGAGTATATTGGAGAGGAAATCAAAACCTTCTCAATAACTCGCCCTACATATATCTAATTTCAAAATATCTTGTTCAACTAGATACGTTAATTTAAATAGAATTAAGCGGTTTTAGGATTTAATCCATGCTCTAGTTGTTCCAGAAAAGGGCGCATTTCTTGAGCAAGAAGCCCCTATTCATGAATTGGGCCAGATTGTGGAATAGCATTGACACCGTAGTCTTCAGTTAATATATTCATTCATTAAAAGGGAGTAATATAATATATGGAATCTGAGAATTATAAATTTACCATTGTGAAAGCAGATAAAGTGGATTTTGATGTGAGGAAACAAATGTCTGAGATTTTTTCGGAAGGGTTCTCACAATGGCTCGTTTTTTTTTCAAAGGATAAAAATAAAATTGCAAAAGCTTTTGCTCATATGTTTGTTTTGAATCAATTTTATGTAGCGATAGCTAATAATAAAATTGCTGGAATGACAGCATGCACGGATGGTGCCGATAGATCGGTTCGATTAAATAAAAAGGAATTAAGGAAGCATCTAGGATTTTTCAAGGGAAGCATGGCAGGGATCCTTCTAAAGAAGGAATTTGAAGCGCCTTTTGAAGAATTCCCTCCCAATACAGGGTCGATTGAGTTTGTTGGAACAGCTTCAGAATTTAGAGGACAGGGTGTAGCATCTCAAATTATAAAGCATATCATTGAAAACACTCCGTACAATGATTATGTCATTGAAGAGGTTGCGGATACGAATACTTCGGCAATGAATTATATAACAAATTGGGATTTGAAGAGTACAAAAGAAAGCCTCTTCCAGAAATTAGGGCTAAGAAAATTGGAATCAATAATTTTTTGTCTTTGAAATACGTAAAAAAGTAACTGAAAAAGGTCAAGAACTTGGTCAGTTTAAACATGGAAGTGCTACAGATATGGCATTTTACTATTTTGCACCCATACAAGGATTAGCGATGATAAAACTTTCCATGAGTGATCGGTTTATTAATCCAATTCCTAAAATAGTAACAGCGTTTTGATAAATGAGGATTATCGTAATTAAAGTAAAATATTTGTAGATGGCCTTAGTAAAAACTATATATTCCTTTTTAGATACTCAACAATCGGGCGCTTTTCTGAAATAAGGAAAGTTTCTTTCTTCATGAAAAGGGCCATTTAATTGAACATGGCCCATTGGGGTAGCGTCCCGAAATAGAAAATGTATTAATGTGAAAAGAAGAATAATAGAAATGAGAAGAATATTTATGAAACAAGGCAGAATTATTATCATTACCGGTTCACCAGGGACTGGTAAAAGTACAACGGCATCTATTGTTGCTAAAGAGTCTAACTTATCAAAGTCAGTACATATGCACACGGATGATTTTTATCACTATATTCAAAAGGGGGCAATACCTCCATTTTTACCGGAATCACAAGAACAAAACTTAATTGTTATTGAAGCTTTTTTGGAAGTTGCAAAACGTTTTGCATGTGGTGGGTACGATGTGATTATAGATGGAATTGTTGGTCCTTGGTTCATAAAGCCGTGGTTAAAAGTCGTACAAGATAATTATGAAGTACATTACATTATCTTAAGAGCGACTAAGGAAGAAACAATGAAACGAGCAATCAATCGTTCCAAATTGGACGAAGATGCCAACATAGAATTGGTAGAAAAAATGTGGGAGCAATTTAACAATTTGGGTATCTATGAATACAATATTATTGACACAACAAATCAATCAACCGAACAAAGTGTATCAACTATAAAAGCTGTGATTGAAAAGAAATCTTCTTTACTCACTATATGATGTGATACAAAAGTTAAACAAACGGGCGCATATCCGGAATAAGGTTTTGCGTCCTTTTTTCATAAAAGGGCCAGATTGTTGAATAACACCTAGATATCTAGGTGAAAGTTTAGGTGAGTTTGTGAAACTTTGTACTTAAAGTAACGGGGCAGTTTAGTTTAATAAGGTGTTTGTTTTATCATTAAACAATAAAGATAGATGATCAAAGAAAAGAAGTAATACAATTTAATATTAGTTTCGATGAACCGTACCGTAAGATAAGAAAAAGCCATCCCCTCCACATGCGGAGAGAATGACTTTCCTTCATGAATCGCCAAACTACTGATTACAGTTTTGCCCAACGTTCCTCTAACCAGTTCATAAATTGTATACCTTTGTCGCCTTCATACGCATCAAAGACATCTAAACGCATACGTTTTAGCTTATCCGCAAAGTCTGCCACTGTATGGTCCTTCGGCAAGCTCTTTTTCACCCGTAGAAAAATTTTGTCTGTGCCTTTGATAATATCAAAACGTGCAGGTGATGGCTTCTCTACGTCCTCGCCAAACGCCGAAAGTGCTTCATAGGCTGCTAATTGCACCTTGTTGACAGTATCATGCTGCATACGATTTTTTAATAAATCTATGATTTTGTCATGTTGATAAGCCGATAACATTTCGACTGCGTCTAAACGCTCTCGCCAGCTAGACGTATAATTGGCCTGTTTTTTTAATGTTTCAAACTGCTCAGGTAATGCTGTTTCAAACTGTTTCAAATAATTGCACCTCTTTTTTTAACTAGAGAAAAAATGAATTCTTCTTCTTCTGCCTCTCTTATTATACGTTGTCTGGGTGAAAATAGCGATGATTCGCTGGTAAGGATATATATAGCAAAATGGAAACTAACTACATTACGGTGAACCGTATCATAAGTATGTACGATTCTTTAGTAGAATTGCTTTTCTTATTCAACTAACGGGTGCTTTAGTGAAAAAAAAGACTGTCTTTTTGACTGTCTTTTTGACTGTCCTTTTTTGGTGAGATTAACACTAATACATTTTTGTAAAGTGCCTGCTACTTATTTATAGAGTTATTATTGCTCTCATCACCATTTGTGGAAGCTGTATTGTCATCGACTTCAGCCCCCTCTACGATCTGGTTACCAATAGCACCGCCTGAAACACCGCCTATTACAGTACCAATTAGTCCAAATGGAGCACCTATCATAGCACCCGCAACGGCTCCATTAAAAGCTCCTGCTGCTTCACCAAAGTCACTCGCATCTTGATTAGCATTACTACCAGCTTGATTGTTGCCACTTTCTTCTACATTTCCACCAAAGTTATTGTGTTCGTTACTCTGATTCATCTATTCACTTCCTTGTTTATTAATGGGGAATATGCTGATGATGAAAGCACACCATCCCAAACATATACTACCCAGCTGAAGTCGTTTTACTCACTATATGTTGGTTCAAGATATAGTTGTCTTATCGGCCGCCATTTTTTCTTGTTCAACTAACGCGTGCTTTACTTCAATAACAATATTCAACAATCGGGCGCTTTTCTGAAATAAGGAAAGCGTCTTTCTTCATGAAAAGGGCCAGATTGTGGAGTAACACTAATTAAACTTTGTTGCGCGAAAAAGGACGGAGGCAAGTCCCACGGGCATTTATTCCATTTAATTATTAGGTTCTTAAATTTAATAATTTAAATCATTTGATTGGCGATATTGATTAACTCCTCTCGAGAACTCTCATCATCAGGTAAACCAAAAATATGAATATGATATTCAATATCATCTATTTGAAAATAAAGATTTGTTGACGAGTATTTACCAATAACACCATTTTTTAATTTCACTTCATCATAATATTTGGGTTAGCTTGGGAATATATTGAAATTGTATACTCTGATTTTAAAAATTATCGGATGATCCGGATTCTCTACTTTCGAATAAGCGCGAAAAGTGATCAATAACTTTTTTCCGTCATTTTCTAAATCATCTATAATAATAGGTTTATAACCATCAGTTTCAATAGGTATCGTCTTGGGTAATTTTATATTAAATGGTAGCGCTTCTATGCCATCTTTTACAGATGGTGCTTCATATTTGATGTATGTTTCATTCCCCTGCTCATCCCAAGCAGTATTAATTATATTTAATTTAGATGGGTCAAAAGTTGTTTCTTTATAGCCTTTGCAACCAAAGAGAAGTGATAATAAGAGAACTGAAATAAATATCAATTTTTTCACAAAATCACTCCTTTATAACTTATTATTTGTAACGCAATATATATTTGAATATTCACAATAGTGTTTACTTAATTATAACACAAAAAAGTATTTAAAATTACTAACCCCTATATTACGAAAGGGTGCTAACCCAAAGACAAATTAATTGATTTTAAAATGATTTTAAGATTGAGATCATGTTTTAGTTATTCAATTAAAGGGCGCGATTGTGGATTAACCCCTTAGATTTAAACAACTTTATTGTTATATTTTTAAGTGCGAAAAAATTTTGCACATCAAAAATTAAACAACTAATTTTAACCCCGTCTAAAAAAGTAGAATGGGGTTATCGTGTTTGAGGTTTTAAAGGAGAGTATGAGGGTGAAGATACAAATTGTATTATTTGAAGGATTTGGGGAACTTGTCGCTTTGGCACCTTATGAAGTTTTAAAGCGAGGAATCGAGGCAGGAGCTCCATTCGAGATTGAATTAGTCGCAAGTCGGTCTCAAAAAGAAGTCGTCGCATCTTTTGGCGTTCAAGTGACGGTCCATGATTTTTTACGTTTAGACAACAGACCAGATTTGTTAATCATCCCTGGCGGTGGCTGGAACCATAAAGCCCAACACGGGGCCAGACAGGAGGCGGAGAAGGGGGAGTTAACGCAGATCATCTCGGCTATGCATGACGAAGGTACGATCGTGTGCGGGGTTTGTACAGGTGGCATGTTGATTGCTGCTTCAGGTATTTTAAAAGACCAGAGAGTTGCTATGCATTACCTTGCGAAAGATGAACTTCCTAGATACGGAGCTGATTACTTAGGATATCGAATTGTTGATGAAGGTAGTGTAATCACATCTAGGGGAGTTACTTCAGGAATTGATCTAGGATTATGGATTATTGAGAGGTTTTCAGGAGCTGAGATAGCAGCTGCAGTTGAACATCGAATGGAATATGAGCGAAGAGGAGTCGTTTGGAGAAAACCCGTAAATTAAGAATTTTCGTTTTTGTATGGAATAATGTTTGGGACAGTTAAAGTAACCATAGTGTTACACCGCTTGACTGGCAGTTAAGCGGTGTAACATTCTAGACATAGTTTTTACCACTATTCCTTAAACGGGCCAGATTGTTGAGGGAATTTTTCACGAGGGACAGTATACTTTAAGCAGATGACACATCAATAGTTGCTAATGTTTTATTTAAATGCAGCCTATAAGTTTGGGAGAAGGAGGACTTACAATGGATATAACAAAACATAATAGTAACGCTTGGGATAAAAAGGTTGAAGATGGTTCAAGATATACTCGATCTGTAAGCAGTGAAATTATTGAAAAAAGTAAATCTGGTGAATGGGAAATCACTGTTACAACCGAAAAGTCAGTTCCTAGAGATTGGTTTCCAGAAACTTTAGATGGATTAAAAATACTTTGTTTAGCCTCCGGTGGTGGACAGCAAGGACCCGTTTTAGCTGCGGCTGGGGCAGATGTAACAGTTACTGATATATCTAAAAAGCAATTAGAACAAGATGAAAATGTAGCGAAACGTGATGGATTAACTTTAAAAACATTACAAGGGGATATGTCAGACCTTAGTGATTTTGAAGATGAATATTTTGATATTATTGTTAACCCCGTTTCTAATTTATTTGTCAAAGATGTTCATCCTGTATGGAATGAAGTATCAAGAGTGTTAAAAAATAGAGGTATTTTGATTGTTGGTTTTACTAATCCTTTACTATGGATTTTTGATGATAATCAAGAAAGAAAAGGTATTCTTGATGTTAAACATTCCATACCTTCTTCGACATTGGATTACTTGCCAGAGAATGAAGTGCAAGATTACATCAATTCCAGCCAAACAATAGAATATGCACATACATTGGAAGACCAAATCCAAGGACAAATTCATGCCGGGTTTGTTATTTCAGGTTTTTATGAAGATGATTTTGGTGGAACAAGGATTTTAGACAAGTATATTAAGACTTTTATTGCTACTAGAGCGATAAAGCTAAAGATTTAATAAACTAACGATTTTTCTTAATGACGTCTTTGAAACGATCTCCCATTTAAGGGCGCCATTCTGCAGCAAGAATTACGTTCTTTCTTAATGTTAAGGACGAGATTGTTTGAATGACGAAACAGGAATCATTTTTCGGCCATCTTAAAGACGAGTCCTCTATTAAAGCATGTACAAGTCTAGATGAGTTAAGAAAAGAAATTAAACAATATATGACTTATTACAATAACTATAGATACCAGTGGAATTTAAAGAAGCTGACCCCTGTTCAATACAGAGATCATCTTCTTAAAATTTCCTAGGCTTTTTTTTGTCCTTTACAAAGGGTACACTTTAGTTAGGAATCGGGCTTTTTCATTTTGAAAACCTTCTCTTTTGAGGGGATGTAAAAATAGCCACTACTCAAATGCTTAATTTGCATCGTAAAAATCTTTAATTGCTTTGTCTACATATACCCAGCCTTTCCAACCAATATGAATGGTATCCTTCATAAAATAAGGATCGTATTCGTGGTCGGAAAAATCAGCTATCGGAAAACCGTGTGCCTCAATCTGCTGTTTAATCCGTTTGTAATAAGCCGTTCGACCTTGCTTTGGAAAACCGGTATAATCGTACCAAGTCCCATTGACCGGAACCGAAATGAATAGTGGCTTTGCCTCTGATTGTTTTAAAAGATCAAGTACAAGCTGAAAATCTAGATATTCAACAGATTTTCCGTATGAAGCACCTATTTTTGTATCTTTCAAAGAAGGCACGAGATGTTTAATATGATTGTATTTAGAATCAATGATGAAAAAGCGATTATTTGTCGAATCCTGCTTACCTATTAAGTTTGCTTGATGTTTTAGTTCCTCCCAGGATTTATCCTGTACCTTCGGACTGATATCCCGTTTGCGGGGAATCCCACCTAACAAGGTGTAATACAAATCTTTTTTCTCGAGGATCGATCTATATATATAGGCAAATGGACGAGTCAGAGCTGCTTTTCTCTTATCCGAAGGGTTATTAGAAATTTCCGCTTTATACAGGGCTGTAAGCATGAAATCATCCTTCACTGGCTTAAATTGTAACAATCGTTTAATCGCCATCTTTTTTACCTCGGGGTCAATCTTATTGTTAAAAGCAAGATCATATCCCTGAAGAATCGAAAAGTTTGGAACGAAGTGTGATAGATCGGCCCCATGAGGTTTAAACCACTGTGGAGATAAGATAAATACAAGTTTCTTTCCTTTAAGTTGGTCGATATGCTCAGCAAAGTTGAGAAAATGAATTAATGATATTGATCCCCCGCGTCCAATGAGAAAAGGAGTGAACCCATCATCATTTTCTACGAAATAATTGGCTGGATGAAACCGATCAAGCCTAGCTAATTCTGAAGAGCCATATATTGGCAAGTAACGATCATCCTGTAGCATTTTCGTTTGAACATATTTTCCTTGAAACATAAATGGATTTAATTCTGTTGCGGCTTCACTTACCCTTTGTTCCGGAATGATACGTTCAACCCAGCTATTTGGAATAATAATCAGAATAAAAAGGGTAAGAAAAGCAAAAATCATTGGTGAAAATAAAGCCTTTTTCATTTAAAATCAGCTAATCGCTCAGCAATTTTACGAGGTGTAGCCCAAGTCTCACGATCAAATTCAGTAATAGGTACGTTAATCCCAAAACGTTCTTCTATTAGGACAAGCAGTTCTACAGTCCCGAAGGAATCAAGGAGCCCGGCATCAAATAAATCAATATTTGGATCATCCTTAATGATATCGTCTTGGCAAACTTCTGCTACTAATGCGATAACTTGATCGGTAAATGTCATTTGAATCATACTCCCTTATGAATAAAGTATCCTGAAAAAATATAGAATCCAAAGCATATTAAGTGGAACGTGATGACAACAGATACAATATGAGTAAATTTATTTTGCGGCCACCATTTGCGTCTTTTATTAACTTGTTCAAACGAATTATATACAACCATTAATAAGGCGTGGTATATTCCGTAAAGAATATACTGAATTTCTAGCCCATGCCAAAATCCCATTAATAGAAACAACAAGATATAACCTGAATTAGAAATGATTTGACGATTTTTAATCCATTTTTTCTTATGAATCCAATAGACAAACCGCATAAACACATAATCTCTAAACCAAAAAGAAAGTGTCATATGCCAACGATTCCAAAAGTCCTTTATATTTCGGCTGATAAAGGGTTTATTAAAGTTTTCCGGAGTTTTAACTCCCATAATATAGCTGATTCCAATTGCAAAAGCACTATATCCTGCAAAGTCAAAAAATAAATAAAAACTATATGCATACATATAAAAAAGATGATGTTGGAAAGCGCTATGTGTAATCAATCCAAGTTTGACGATGATATAGTGATTAATGGAATATCCAATGATGAATTTATAAAGAAAACCGAGAAAGATATTATTGATTCCTTCGTACAGAAAAAGCTTATATCTTTCACAGGGGATATCTTCATTTACATCCTTTTCAAACCTGCGGTACCGATCAATCGGTCCAGAAGAGATTGTTGGGAAGAAAAGAATAAAATACAGCAAGCGGACAATCGGAATCTGGTTTTTAATTAATCCATCCCTAGTTTCCATAATCATTTGAACGCCTTTAAATGTAAGATACGATATACCAAGAAATCCCCACAAATTTTGAATGAATAGATAGGGTGATAATTTAGATATTAGAAGCGGGATCAGCGAAAGAATGACAGCTAAACAAAAAACGACCCCGCTGTTAGCTTTTTTCCGATAGGCAATATAGCCTTTTATTAATAACACTTGCCAAATCGTAAAAAAGATTAGCGCATAGGTTTCTCGCAAATTTGATGAAAAGATTAGTGCCAGAAAGATTAGCGTTACGAATAGATTATAGGTCCGAAATTGTTTCCCATTTAGACCAAGGATGACAGTTGGTGCTAAAAGAATGGCTGTGATAATAAAGAACAGAAATGAACCATATGGTGTCATAGCAGTACCTTTTCTTTAATACGCTTTCGGTCAATTTTTCCATTAGGAGTCATAGGTAGCTCTTGAAAACATACAAACTTTCTCGGAATCATATAAGCTGGAAGTTTATCGACAAGGTCTTTTTTTATTGCACCTGTTAGCTGATATTCCCTTTCAAATTCATGTTTAGCAGGAACAATGGCAGCTGTTAAATATTCTATCTTGTCCTCTTTATAAACGGGAATAACCATAACCGTTTTGACATAATTTGAATTGGCTATATGCTGTTCAATCTCTTCTAACTCCATGCGGTACCCATGTAATTTAATTTGAAAATCAATCCTGCCCTTATAGAAAAGCAGATCCTTTTCCATTATGCCTTCATCACCAGTTCTATAGGCTTGTTCACCATTGATACTGTAAAATGATTTTTCTGTTAGTTCTGCTTGGCCCAAATATCCTTTGCTGACACTAGGGCCGACTATAATGATTTCCCCCTTCTCTCCCTCTGGAACCTCTTGCCCTTCTTCATTAAGCAACAACAACTTCGTATCTTTTTTTGCTCTTCCAATTGGGAGGGGTGAATACTGGTTGAGAATTTCTTTCGTTATTTCCACATATGTGACCGCAACTGTCGCTTCAGTTGGACCATATGTATTATAAACCTTTGCCATTGGAAATCGTTCCATCAATTGCTGGGAAATAGGTACGGTTAAAATCTCGCCGCAAAATAAGAAAACCGTTAATTCCGGAAGCAATTCTTGATTAAAAGATGGATCCATTAAGCACATTTGCACAAATGATGGGGTAGAAGTCCAAACCTGAATGTTTGATTGTATTAAGGCTTCAAACAACATTTTGGGTTTAGCGATCATCTCTTTTGTAATAGCATAGAGACTTCCTCCTGTTGCAAGGCAGGGGTAAAGATCCATTACCGAGAGATCAAAGGAGAATGGCGCTTGATTTAAAAAGCAAAATCCTCCTTTAATTGGGAAGTCTTCTACCATCCAATCAATAAAACTTTGAAGATTATTGGCTGAAATTTGAACACCCTTTGGATTGCCAGTACTTCCGGAAGTATAGATAATATAAAAATTTTCGTCTTCTTTTACCCAATATTCTTGTTCTACTTCTTTCAATACGGAAGGAAATATTTCTATATCATCCATAGTAATATTTAGAATAGATGAACTTTCAAAGTTCAATGGACTTCCAGAAGCATTTATTATGATTTCTGCCTGAGAACTTTTGATGATTCGTTCGATTCTTTCCAATGGAACCGAAAGATCAATAGGAATATAGGCATGTCCAGACTTTACACTTCCCAAAAAAGAGACAAGCATCTCTGGTTCCATGTGGCCATAAACTATAATCGGTGAGTCTGGCCTCATGTTTTGTTTTAATAAATACGTGGATACTTGTTCCGACTTCCGCCAAAGTTCACCATATGTAATTTTCTTGTTTGGTGAAATAAATGCCACTGCTTCTGGTTGTGTGAATGCAAAATCCTTTATAATAGATAACATTCTCATTAGAAAACACCTCCACTTTTAAAATTCAGTGTATATATAGGCCCCGGCATTGGCATCACTAAAGCCATACATAAAAAATAGTAAAAGCAGGATGAATAAATAATATAAGTAAAGGACAAAGCTATTCGCTTTTTTATTATTGTTAAACATGACTTAAACATCACTTCCATTAAAATTGAAATAGTAATTCATTATTTAAGCGAATTATTTACTTTCTTTAGGATTTTGGGACAAACTGTTTTCATTTGCTTATTATTAGTTAATAAAAGAAATAGATTCATGCAGAGTAATGAAATATGGGAAGAGCATTTAGGTTTAATCATAGTAAACAAATGGGAATAAGGCGAATGTTTCCCGTGTGAACTGTTCTGTAAAACGTGCAATAAAGAGCAGCTTATTCAATAAAAGGGCACGTTTATTTAGGAACGCGTCTTTATTATTTAAGGGGTAGGTTTGGGAAATCAGAGTTTTAATTAGCATGGCTGCATTAAGAGAAAATTGATAAAGGAGAAAAGCCATCCTATGCTTGGTTTCTTAATTAGAGCAAAATTGAAAAAAGATGATTTAAAAGGCATTGCAAAATTACTGTATCGGGATGTATATACAGTAATTTTCTTAATTATGTAGAAGATACGATTAAGCAAAATTCTTAAATAATAAAGCTATCGCCAAACTTTTTATTGCAAGAATTAAGGTACTATGCGAGTTTGATACTTCAAAATTAAACGACCTTATTGTTACTTCACGTTTAGATTGTATTGGTTCCGATAAAGTAGGGATTAAGTTAATACCGCGGGCCAAATAAGTTAAGAAGGTTGACTCATTATAATTAAAGGGGATAGGCACTAATGAAAAATATTTTTAATCATATGCATACAGCAGAAGTTTTAAAGCGTATTGACAAATTGAGTCCAAATTCACAACCACAATGGGGAAAAATGGATGTTGCCCAAATGCTAGCGCATTGTTCATCTTTTCAAGACATTGCAATGGGAAATTCTTTTCCACCAAGGAGTTGGTTAGGAATAATAGTAGGGAGGTTTGCAAAACAAATCATTTACAATGACAAGGCATTGCCCCATAATATGTCTACTATTCCAACCATTTTGATTGCAGATGATAGAGAATTTGAGACAGAAAAAGAAAAGCTTAAACAAAAAATTATCACTTTCCAAAATAACGGACCAGAGAAGTGCACATCTCATCCGCATCCTTTTTTTGGAGAACTTACTTCTGAGCAATGGGGTAAAGGAATATACAAGCATCTTGACCATCATTTTAAACAGTTTGGAGTTTAAACATTGAAAAACAAAATGAAACGATGTGCATCGTTAGTTGAAGAAAGTATCTCTAAGCCTAATTACTATTCTCTTTCATAAGATGAACAATGCTTTGATTTATTCTCAATTACTATTTGAAGCAACCAACACCATGTCTTTTTATAATCTTTTGTTTTGCCTTAAACGCGCGCTTTTCTGAAATAAGGAAAGCGTTTTTCTTCATGGAAAGTGCCAGATTGTGGAGGAACAGTTACGGTATTATGCTAAAATTAGGAAGATATTGTGAAGAAATGTACTTAAAGTAACGGGGAGGATAGTTGAAAAGTGTAATATTATTATAATTATAGGGAGGGACATAATGACTAAAAATAAAAATAGCCTATGGTTTTTAAGTGGTTACGGAATAGCACTTATTTTACTTTTATATTTTGGTTTAAACGATTTAATTATAACTGCATTTAGTGATACAATCCCTAATGTAAGGTTTATAACTATTCTAGCTTTAAACATTATTGTTGCATGGTCAATTGGGTTAGTAACTCGCCGATACTTAAAGAGCCTTACTAAAGATACACGAAATAAAATTAGAAATTCTTTTTAAGGCATTACCGTATTAAGTTGGATAATTGTTTTAATTCTTCTTCAGTTACTTAATTAATTGGATAATATCTTAAAGCCTTTCTAACTCCACTAAAGGGCGCTTTAATGGAGTAACGATAAAGCCAAATTTCTCAGCATTTAAATTGAGAAATTTGGCTTTTTATTTTTTTATTTCTTTATTTCTTTTACGTTGTAGATATGCGTTTTTGCTGTTGGTACCCTATAAAGTCAATTAAAATAGCGCTTTTGAATGTAACATAAAATGATAAAAAATAGCGTAGCAGGGAGGAAGAGAACAAGTCTATTATTTTTAATAAAACGAATGCAACTTTTTATCAATTAAGTTACATGGAATTTTTTCTCTAAGGTACAAAAATATAATTATTTTTTTAAATCAGCAGAAATAGATTATTATCGGATTTTCTCTACCGCTTTGGGTATTTTTTTTGTTGAAAAGGCTAGGCGTAGGGTTCCAAAAAGTTTATAGCCTAGTATTCGGGGCAAAAGGATTTTTGATTCGCCAACTAAAATATCAGGCATACGGAGGAATTTTTATGTCAAAAGACATTAATAGTTTTACGCCCACAACTTGAAATTGTAAGTAGCACATCGTTTTCGCCACAAAATAAAGAAGACAAGTAAAACGAGTAATCTATGAAATAATGAAATTAAATAATATATAGGTATTCAACTTTGGAAAGAACTACGATATTGACAAATAAATATTTTACATAAGATAATAATGATATTGATTTTCATTTGCATTTATGTGAGGTGCCTCAAATTGTTCAAGAGAGTAAATATTCTGGTTATCATTCTATACCTCGTTTCACTTAGTATATTTTCAATAGGGTTTGCTGAAGAAAATACTGCAAGAGATGCAATAAAAACACTTATTCCGCTTTTAGAAAAGGTAGAAATAGATGTGAGCAATGATGATTTAGAAAAGGCAAATTTGTCTTTCAATGATTATAAAAATCAATTTTTGAAATTAAAAAATGATATTCGTTCAGATTCGATTATTGGCTACAGTGAAATTGAATCCAAAACAGCAGCATTAACGATATCACTACTAAATGAGGACAAAAATAAATCATTAACAGACATATCTTCTTTAACAAAAACAATAAAAGATTATTCAGATGATACGTTAAATGATCATCCCAATAAAATTGAAAAAATGAGTTTGTCTTCGTATATTACGTTATTAAAAAATGCAAAAGAGTCGATTTCCAATAAAGATATGAATCAAGCAATAGAACAAGTTCAACAACTAAGGAAAGACTGGTTAGGAGTTGAGGGGGATGTTGTTAGTCAGTCCCAGAGTATATATAACAATTCTGAGAAACATCTTGTCTTATTAGAAGGCTATATCCAACAAAACAATTTCTCAAAAGTTAGTAAAATATTAGATCAAATGATTACTGATCTTGAGCCACTTCAAAAGGACTCATATGGGATATGGGATGCAGCACTTATACCTATTAGAGAAGGAGTAGAAGCACTTTTAGTCATTGGATCACTCCTAGCCGTCACAAAGAAAGCAACAGTATCTAACGGTAGAAAGTGGATTTGGGGAGGTACAATATCCGGATTACTAGTCAGTATGTTAATTGGACTGTTAGTAACCTACTTTCTAAAAGCTATATCTTTTGGAGAAAATAACTTTCTGATTAATGGTTGGTCTGGGGTAATCGCTAGCATTATGCTGCTATATGTAAGTTACTGGCTACATAGAAATTCCAATATGAAAAACTGGAACAGTTTCATCAAAGGAAAAACAGAGAAAGCCATTAGTAATGGAAAATTAATTTCATTTGCAGTTCTTTCTTTCCTAGCCATTTTAAGGGAAGGATTGGAAACAGTCATCTTCCTTATTGGAATGGTAAATCGAATGCCTATTGAGAAGTTTTTAATGGGGATTGTAGTGGGAATTGGTATTTTAGTCATTTTTGGAATCTTAATGCTAAAAGTAGGTTCATTCCTGCCATTGAAGCCATTTTTCTTTGTTTCAAGTATTATCGTATTCTATTTATGTATTAAATTTATGGGAACGGGAATTCATAGTTTGCAGCTTTCTGGTCTCATCAACTCAGCAGTAAATGAAAGTATTCCTACGGTTTCGTTTATTGGTATTTATCCTTCTTGGTACAGTACATTGCCACAGTTAATAATCAGTTTAATGGCTGTAGGTGTTTTAACTTATCAATATGTTAACAAAAAGAAATTATCTAAGACAAATGGAGGCACTACTCATGAAGTTAAATAATAAACGTTTAATGGTTGCATTATTATCATCTTCTCTTCTCATCCCGTCCCTTGCAGGATGCAGTTCAAATACGGATAAAACGACTACAACAGATAAATCATCAGCTGTCACTCAAGAAGAAGGGAATAATGAAATAAAAACAATCGCTGCTGAATTGAAAAGTTCATTAAAATCCTTTAATGAAGCGGTATCTAATAAAAATAGTGATAAAGTTAAAAAAACAAGCGAGCAATTAAATTATCAATGGCTTTCTGGTGAAAGTAATATTCGAGAAACATTTCCTTTGTTATATACAGAGATTGAAAAATATATGATACCTTTATATTCCGAGGCTTCTACTGATAAACCGGACCTTGCAAAAATAAAGGAATTAGCGGTTTCACTAGATGAAGCTTTAACAAAATTAGAAAATGCAAAAGAAACCGAAGAAAAAAGTACGGCTGCTTTAGATAAAGCTGTTGAGCAATATAAGCTATATGTACTTGATGAAACTAGTAAATTAGTAAGTAGCACTCAGGATTTCACTAATGCAGTAAAAGCCAAGGATGTACAAAAAGCAAAAGAACTTTATGTTGAAGCCCGTACTCATTATGAACGGATTGAACCGATTGCTGAAAGCTTTGGAGAACTTGATCCAAAAATTGACGCTCGTGAAGGTGATGTAGACCCTTCAGAATGGGGTGGTTTCCATCGCATAGAAAAGGCTTTATGGGAAAATGAACCACTTGATAGTATGGCAAGTGTTGCCGACCAATTATATAAAGATGTATTACAACTACAAGAAGAAGTAAAAAATTTAAAACTTAGACCTACTGAGGTCGTTGCAGGTTCTATTTCATTAATAAATGAAGCATCTATTTCAAAAATCACTGGTGAAGAAGAACGGTATTCACATGTCGATTTAATGGATTTAGGAGCAAACGTTGAAGGGTCATTCGAAATATACAATGCAATACTCCCTGCCCTAATTGAAAATGATAAAGAACTTGCTTCAAAATTAGATCTTCATTTTAATCAAATGACAACAATATTAAATTCTTATAAAAAGAACGGACAGTATGTGTTATATACCGAATTAACAAAAGAACAAATTCGCGAAATAAGCCAAAAATTAGGAGTACTATCTGAATTAATGGCACAAACAGCAAAAATTTTACAGTAGAGAGGAGTAGGAATAATGTCTTCTGAGAAAACCTCTAACAAATATTCAAGACGTGATCTTCTTAAAATGTCTGCTATTGCTGGTGTAGGAGTGGCATTAGGCGCAGGTGGTTTCGGTGCTGTTACAGCAATGTCAGATGTTTTGGCTCAACCGTCTAGTAAAGAAAATAAAAAAATAAATAATGATGTCATACCTTTTTATGGAGAGCACCAAGCTGGAATTGATACACCACAGCAGGATTATATGTATATTGCTGCTCTTCATTTAATAACAGATCATAAACAGGAAATTATCAAGCTTTTTAAAGAATGGACTAATCTTAGTGAAGCATTAAGCAAAGGGAGCGTTAAAACAGCTAGTTCTTCAAATGATTTTCTTCCACCAGCCGATACAGGAGAATCAGAAGATTTAACGTCCTCTAATCTAACGATTACATTTGGATTAGGCCCTACTTTCTTTATGAAAAATGGGGTTGATCGTTTTGGGATTGCTAATCAAAAACCAAAATACTTAAAAGATATCCCTTTGATGCCTCGTGATGCTATTCAAGAACCATTTGTGGAAGGGGACATCTGTATTCAAGTGTGTGCTGATAATCAGCAAGTTGCTTTTCATGCCATTCGCAATTTAATGAAGGCTTCTAATGGGGTAGCGGAAATAGCTTGGATGCAATCAGGATTTTTGAATAAGGCAGATGGGAAAACACCAAGAAATTTATTCGGTTTTAAAGATGGTACAGCAAACCCTGATAATAATGATAAAAAATCTTTAAATGAAATTGTATGGGCCGACCAAGATGAACCAGGATGGATGAAGAACGGTACGTATATGGCTTTCAGAAAAATTCTAATGACACTAGAGATTTGGGACCGCACTTCTTTAAAGAGTCAGGAAGACACATTCGGAAGGAAAAAAATGAGCGGTGCTGCATATGGAAGAGTAAATGAACATGATTCAGTTGATTTGAGTCAATTACCAGCTAACTCACACGTTCGACTTGCTAAAGAGTCAGGTCAACAAATATTTAGACGCGCCTATTCTTATACAGATGGCATCGATCAAACAACAGGACATATGAGTGCAGGATTAGCATTTATTAGTTTTCAAAAAAATCCAGAAGTGCAGCTTATTCCAATGTTAAAAAAGCTTTCACAAGTAGATTTGTTAAACGAATATACAAAGCATATCGGTAGTGCCATGTTTGCAATCCCTGGTGGGATAAATCAAGGGGAGTATCTTGCTAAGAATCTTTTAGAAAGTTAATAATGAATTCAGATATTAAAGCAACTCTAAATATGCGGAAGCACCACTAATGTACGATGGGGTCCGTACCTGTATCGTTTTATTAGTGGTGTTTTTTTCTTATTCAACAGAAAAAAGTAAAAATGATAAAACGGATTATCTCAATGATCTTGTTCTTATTTAACTAAGTCTTAATACAATAGATAATTTAAAAAAAGACTTAAAAAACTAGATAATTAAGAAACAGAAATAAATGCAAAATTTATCAGTAAAATAAATACCCGCTCCAGATTACATCAGTTAAGCGGGTGATTTTATTGTTGAGTCTGTGTGTTCACTTTATGACGTAAAGCAACCTAGAACCTAAAAGAAAGGCTCTGAGAGGGATAAAAGATTGAATAGGGGTAAATTTACCCCTCATTAGACTTGTCCACTTTTTATAATGGACAGGCAAAATAGAGAAAGATAATGGATCTTTTTAGGAAAAGGGAGCAGGTGTTATCAATTCTTTTCCCCAAAATAAATGAATATTAAAATATTAGGAACATGGGAGGAAGTTTTCATAATGGGGGAAATATTATGAGTGATCGTCATTTTGTTAAAGAAGAGATAGAAAATACCGTTGAAGAATTGAGCAACCAATAAAAAATCCTTGTCAATGGTAAACAAGGATTTTTCGCATAACGGAAACAAATTAAGTAGATTGAAACTTTATCCTTATTTTCTTTGCAATAGGATAAAGAATTCAACCAAATATTATATTGAAGGCAGTAACAGCTAAAACATAAAAAATGCTGGCAAATAAATAAAGGAGGTCTTGAAGGGAAATCGCTGCCAGAAGGGAGAAAACTCCTGCACTAAGAAGCGAACCTATCAAGATTAAGAAAATGGCTACTAAAAATGAATCCCTCTTCTTAAAGGCGGACACTTAAAACAGGAAAAAGACGTATGCCGAAACACACGCCCTTACACCCTTTATTTTTTTTGCAATGCGTTATACACATTGACCAACCCATGGCCAAAATATTCATCATGGCCTGGTTTTCCTAAATCTTCTGCAGTCTGCTGAAGACGGGTGGCAATCTGTTGTGCAGTTAATTGAGGGAATTGCGCTTTCACTAGAGCGGCAGCAGCTGTGACCTTAGGTGCAGCCATACTAGTTCCGATTTTCCAGCCGTATGAGCCTTGTGAAACCGGAATTGTGGAAAGTGTCCTCGCTTCGAGATCACGCTTGGATGTATCATTCTCCGGATTTGGCCAGTTAGGGCCGTAGTCTCCGCCTGGAGAAGCAATATGAACATTCGATGACCCATAATTTGAGTAGTATGCCAAAGTGTCACGGTTTGTGGTTGACGATACACTGACAACGCCTGGAATACTCGTGAATGTGTCGAATAGCGGGCCATCGTATACCTTGCCGGTTCCTTTTTCTGTTTTCATCCGTTTACCAAGGTCCATTCCGTCGTTGCCATTGGCGCCGACAATCAGCATCCCTTTTTTAAGGGCATACTGGACGGCCCTTTGAGAGGACAAGTGGAGTGCACGATCCTGTTTGTTATTCATAATGCTATACGTACCGAGGCTTAAGTTCGCGGATACTGAACCATCGTCAGCAGCCGTGGTGATTGCTGATAATATGCCGGTCCAGTTCATCCTGCCCTGGTTGTTTGCTACACGGTAGGAAGCAATGGCGAGTTCCGTTCCTACCCCCTTTACTCTCCCATTTGCTGCAATCGTTCCAGCAACGTGGGTCCCGTGTGAGCCGGAATCCTTCAATTCATCGCCTGGTAACGCACCTGGGAAAAATGCTTTACCGAACACAAGATTATCTTTTAGATCCGGATGGCTAAAATCGACTCCTGTGTCAATAACGGCCACAAGTGTCTCTTTATTTCCCGGATTGATGTTCCAGGATTCACCGTTTCTAGTCACCCGTTTAATATCCCATTGATATTGTTCGTATAAATCTGGCTGAGCACTTACTGCGTTTTCAGCTTCCTGAAGGTTCAAGGCCTCGGCTTCTCCATCAGAAGTACGGATGTCCACATCTTCTGTTACAGCAAGGACCTTGGAGTTTCCTTCAAGCTTCTGCAAAATAGAAGGGTCATCCGAGCTGATATTGACAACTCCAATTTGAGGGGCCTCGAAAATGATTTCCGCGCCTAATTCCTTTAGTGTATGTATTGAAGCACTGTCTGTTTGAGTCGATTTAAGCACCACGATATAATTCTTCTTTGAAGTTTCCTGCGCTGTTGCCGGGAACTGAACGGTGCCCAAGGCAACAAGTAATACGGTAACAAGCAATAGGAACCTTTTCATAATATCCTCCTTTAATTTTTAATTCTGTTATAGAATAATTATAGTTTTATTTGTAAAATTTTGTAATTGGACAAAAGGCATATTTTGTTATTTTGAAAGAAGACAAAAAAGTCTTTAGTACTAGAGATTTAGACCTTCTTAACCATCGGCTAAGCTTAGGGAACATTCCGAATGATCGTATTGAACATGACATTTAAGAATGTGACCTAGCTTTCCATATGCTTTTTTTATTAGTCACATCTTTGAAATTATTCCCCTTGTTCTATTAAATTTGGTTTTTGGTGCCATGCTTGGTGCCAAAATTATTAAAATTAGAAATTACATGGAAACAACAGAAAGCAAGAAACCTTAATTTATCAATACTTTAGGACACACACATGTACTAGAAAAACAGATGCTAGCAATCTTCAAAACTGCATGAGTTTATAGTCCGGGCAAGGAAGGGGAGATTCCAAAATATGTTCTAAACTTACAAACCATAATAATATTTGAAAAAGGGGAATTACCCCCTTTTATTTTTTCTTTCTATTCTTTTATCAAATTTCCTCCGTTACCTATAACAATCTAGGTTATCTTCTTTGTTGCAATATGACTTATCTTTTTTATCATGGATTATATTTCCACATAAATTGCATCTATTAATAGATTTATTTTCAATATTTACAATGTTATTTGCAGCAATGGATTAAGTACTTACGCGAGAAGAAGCCAGATACAAAGAGGAACTACGAATTACCCAGACTATTTTGGAAGAAGTCTTAGAAACACTAATTATGCTACAAGAACATCAACTGATGAATATCACGATCGAACAAATTTATCAAGAGTTACCGGAGGTATATCAACGGGCATTCAAGAATGAACAAAGCATTATACAGTTCAAATATTATTTAATTGAGCTAGCAAATAAGAATGGTCATTTATTTTTATTCAACAATCGGTCCATATTGTTGAACAACACCTAGATATCTAGGTTAAAGTTTAAGCGAGATTGTGAAATTGTGTACTTAAAGTAACAGAACAGATTTGTTGAATAAGTTTGAAGGAGATATTAATCAGATTAGATAATATTTTTTTAGGTAGTTTAATAAGATATTAAATATTT
This sequence comes from Cytobacillus depressus, assembly GCF_008923245.1. GTDB lineage: Bacteria > Bacillota > Bacilli > Bacillales > Cytobacillaceae > Cytobacillus > Cytobacillus depressus. Next base: position 2,893 of record NZ_WBOS01000024.1, on the reverse strand, counting down.
AGGAGGTAATTAATTTGGAACAACGAATTGATATTTACAAGGTAGCACCACCAGAAGTACATAAAATAATGATGGAAATGGTGAAGTACACGAAAACTACAGGTATAGACCGTAAACTTCGTGATCTTATAAATATTCGGGCTTCTCAAATAAACGGCTGTGCACATTGTTTGAATATGCATACAGCAGATGCTCGAAAAATGGGTGAAACTGAACAAAGAATATATTGTATTAGTGCTTGGCAAGAGTGTGAATTCTATACAGAAGCAGAAAAAGTAGCTTTAGAGTTGACAGAGCATGTGACATTAATACCGACAAAACGTGTTCCAGATGAGCTTTATCAAAGAGTGCGTGAATACTATGACGAAAAACAGTATGTTGACTTTGTTCTAATAGTTAATCAAATTAACAGTTGGAATAGAATTTCTATTGCAATGGGAATGACAGCAACTGAAAAATAATTATTCTCGGGCGAACATCATATGGGTGTTCGTCATAGGTTGTAGACAAAAGGCATCCAAATGAACCAACTTGGATGCTTCTTTCTATTTTATATTTATATAGAGTATATAAATCTCGCCTTGCTTGGTCTTCCTTATGTCTTTTCAAAATTTTTTATAGTTTTCCAATATGAATGTCGCCTTTATTCCTAATACACAGGAAAGATTGTGAAATATTGTACTTAAAGTAACGAGGGCTTTAGTTCAAGAAGCGTATTTACATCAATCTTCATTTTTTGTGATTCCATTAAAGGGCGCTTTTCTGAAATATGGAAAGCGTCTTTCTTTATGAAAAGGGCCATTTAATGGAATAAAGCTTTAAAGAGGATTGGAAATATATGTTATATATTAGAAGAGTTTGTGAATTTTTCTACTTAAAGTAATGCTGCAAGTTAGATGAAGAAGGAGAAGATGAATAATATGGGATTAAAAGAAGAACTTTTGGATATTTCTGCTTTGAAATTCATAGTTGGTAATACATTCGTTGTTAAGCTAACGGAGGGGTGATCCAAGAAGGGATTGATGCCCTTTTTGTTGAATACTTTAACTAAAGGGGCAGGTTAGTTAAAGTGCCATCGTGATAACAGGTAGTTATTTTTTCTCATACTTTGCAACAAAAGAAATGAAAATATCTTATTAAGAAAGCTAAGACATCACTAAAAGACATTGCTCTCTACTTTACATTAGATGTTGGAATCAGTTGTTCTAATTCACTTGGGGGGTATTATTATTCAAGGTTCTTGGAGAGCATTGCTATGGATTGGATTATCAGAATTATGTGCTTTGAGCTTATGGTATAGTGCATCAGTGATTGCGCCCGAACTAATTGAAATTTGGAATCTTAGCCCTAATTCGGAAGCTTGGCTTTCTGCTTCTGTTCCTATTGGGTTTGTGATAGGAGCATTATTTAGTTCATATTTTGGGGTTGCTGACCGTTTTAATGCTCGAAAAGTTTTGGCAATTTCAGCATTTCTAGGTGCAATATTTAATGCTTTGCTAATTCTGATAGATTCTAGTTTTTTCGGAATTTTACTAAGAATATTAACTGGAGTAACTCTCGCTGGTATCTACCCAATCGCTGTAAAAATTTTATCCGAATGGTTTCCTAAAAAACGTGGGTTGGCGATTGGAATCTTAATTGCAGCACTAACATTAGGATCATCATTGCCACATTTTGTTGTTGTATTCTTTTCTTCATTAAGCTGGAAATTTGTAATCATTTGTAGTTCAGTATTGGCTTTATTATCAGCTATCGTTGTTTTGTTTATTTTAGAAGATGCCCCAGTAAAATCGAAAAGAGTGCCATTCTCGTTAAAATTAATAAAAAAAGTAGTGATGAATAAACCAGTAATGTTTGCGAACTACGGTTACTTCGGCCATATGTGGGAATTATATGCGATGTGGACATGGCTTCCCGCATTTTTGACTAGTAGTTTTTTAACCAATTCACCAGAAATTCCTCATTGGTTCATTGCATTATCCTCTTTTACTTCAATAGGAATTGCAGGAGGGATTGGTTGTGTTGTCGGTGGACTAATCTCAGATAAAATCGGGAGAGCCAATTTAACGATTATCTCTATGATTATCAGTGCTATCTGTTCGATATTAATAGGTTTTACATTTGGGCAATTTATTTGGTTAACTCTAATTATCTCCATTATTTGGGGGATGTCCGTCATATCTGATTCTGCCCAATTTTCTGCAGCAGTTTCAGAAAAAGCCGAAGATGAGTATGTTGGTACAGCCCTAACTTTTCAGATGTGTATTGGTTTCCTATTTACTATTTTTTCTATAAATCTAATCCCTATTATTCAGAGAATCGTTGGTTGGGAGTGGGTCTTTGCAATATTAGCGATTGGACCTATTCTTGGAATTATAACTATGGTCAAATATAGACGTTACGAATTCAATAACGAGAAAGTGTAATTGTAACTTTATAAAAATTGTAAAAATTAATGGCTTAGAAAGTCAATATATCTTTAAAAAACTTACTGATAATAATGATAATGTCACTTGTAGGTTCTTTCGTTCTATTCTTTATGGGTTATTATATGTTTGCCCTTGCAGTCGGTGGGTTTTTTATGGTTTTAGCTACCACTTCAGGACGATGAAACTCGGTCAAAAGTGCAGACTATGTGTTTAGGGATGGATATAAAAATAACGGAAATAAATGTAGTAACAAATGGTAAGAAAAATAATTATCCTTTATGCAAGCCAATGAAGATTTGGATGAAATCCAACTAACGGGGGCTATTCTTCAAGAAGGAGAATAGCTTTTTCTTATTGAAGGCGTGCCCAGCAAGCCGTTAATTGCTAGTTGGTGAAAGTCCAACCTGAGTAAGTGCCAAGACGCTCAGTAACTGACAGGCAACTGGTGGAGAAATCCTAAGGTT
>NZ_WBOS01000023.1 GCF_008923245.1 Cytobacillus depressus | reverse complement strand
GTTCCCATCCCGAACACGGAAGTTAAGCTTTTCAGCGCCGATGGTAGTTAGGGGCTGTCCCCTTGTGAGAGTAGGACGTCGCTAGGCAATCTAAAGAACATCTAAATGATGTTCTTTTTTTATGCGCAAAATTAGCAAGCCATGAACCATCCTCAATCTAATAACATCACTACGCAAGGGTTTAAATTGCAATACTCCCTTAAAACAAAATAAAAAGCCCCAAAACTGGAGCTTGAACATTAAGAGAATATTTCAGGATTTGTAATTTTTTTTAGCTGATTTAAATAAAATTTATATTTTGGATTACTCGTATCTGTTGAAATCAAATCACTTTCGCAATCTGTACAGATAAAAGAAGTGTATAGGTGTATCCCTTTTAGTTTTGTATGCTCGCAAATGACACACTCTTCCCCTATATGTTTCTTTGCTAATAGCGAACTCAATGACTCCACCTCCATACACTAAGTCTGCCCAACCTTCTATTATTGCATACAATCTTTAGAAAATTCTCCTCTAAAAAGATTACTTGTTTAATAATGTATGTTAGAAAGCGAATTTCGTTGTATGTCTTATTGAATTCTTTGCTCGTTATAAAGCTTTTAACATGAAAGTACCTTCTTCCTCATCTATTTGATAAAATAGACAAGATGATAAACAAGTGGTGATAAAGTATGAATCAAAATAAACTTCCTTTATTTGAAGCATTACAAACACATGCAAATGGCAATCCAATATCTTTTCATGTTCCAGGCCATAAGTATGGCAACTTGATCCCAGAGCAGGCAAAAGAGTATTATCAGCATTTATTGAAGCTAGATGCTACTGAATTGAATGGATTAGATGATCTTCATTCACCAGAGGGCGCGATTTTTGAGGCCGAGAAGCTGCTAGCTGAATTTTATCAGGCTAAAAAAAGCTTCTTTCTAATAAATGGGTCAACAGTTGGAAATTTGGCGATGATTATGGCTGCTATTGGAGAAAATGATACAGTGCTTATACAAAGGAATTGTCATAAATCGATCTTAAATGGAATACATCTTGTCAAGGCAAACCCTGTCTTTTTGGGACCGGATTATGATGAGGACTGGGGAGTGGCTGGGGGAGTATCTGTCGAAACGGTCAAATTAGCGATTCAGGAATTTCCTAATGCAAAGGCTATTATTCTTACATACCCGAATTATTATGGGATGGTCTATGAGCTGGAGGAATTGATTCACTATGCCCAATCGAAAGGAATACCTGTATTAGTTGATGAGGCGCATGGAGCTCATTTTGCTGGAAGTCGCTTATTTCCGCCGTCAGCCGTTCAACTAAATGCTGATCTTGTTGTCCAGTCGGCACATAAAACCCTACCGGCTATGACAATGGGAGCCTATTTACATTTTAATAGTAAACTCCTTTCGGAAAAAAGGGTTCGTCACTTTTTGCAAATTTTGCAATCGAGCAGTCCTTCTTATCCGATTATGGCGTCACTCGATATCGCAAGACATTATTTGGCTACATACTCAGATAAGGATATGGAATATCTTTTACAAAAGGTCAATGAATTTAGACGCAGACTGCAGCAAATAAAGGGCATTAAAGTCCTTTCCTATCACAAGGGCTTGGGAGATCCGTTGAAAGTAACCATTCAATCCACAACAGGGTTAAGCGGTTATGAGCTACAGAGCATGCTTGAAGGTGTGGGAGTCTATACAGAAATGGCAGACCCCTATAATGTATTGCTTGTATTTCCATTAATAAAAGCAAATATGGAGCTTTCAATCGAGGAGATGACAGCCCATTTTGAAAAGGCCCTTCAGTCAATTCCAAATTCGTTGATGTCCAAAATCATTCCTTTTAAGAAACCAAGTATTTCAAAGCTAGCATTAAGCGCAAATCAAATGGCTGACCGCGAGTCGGTCTCCATCCCGTTAGAAGAGGCAACCGGTAAAATTTGTGCCCAATTAATCATTCCATATCCTCCGGGGATTCCTTTATTATTTCCTGGGGAAATAGTTAGAAAAGAAGATATTGGAAATATTCACTTACTCCTCCAAACTGGCGCCAGATTTCAAGGAGGAGAGCATTTAAAATATGGCAGACTAGATATATTTCCAGAATAACTATATATCGTTATGTCATCTTGGAGGTAAACAATGAAAAAAGGTATTTTTATAACAGCAGAAGGACCCGATGGAGCTGGAAAAACAACGATTATGAAACTGCTTGGGGAAAGATTAGAAGCGGAAGGTTATCCAGTGATGCTGACTAGAGAACCAGGCGGAATCGAAATTGCTGAACAGATAAGAAATGTCATTTTAGATAAGAGCAATACGAAAATGGATGCCCGGACAGAAGCACTTCTTTATGCAGCAGCAAGGAGACAGCATTTAGTTGAGAAGGTTCTTCCTGCTCTTGAAAAAGGGTTGATCGTTTTATGTGATCGGTTTATTGATAGCTCCCTCGCTTATCAAGGGTATGCAAGGGGATTGGGAGTGGCTGAAGTATTTTCAATTAATCAATTTGCCATTGAAGGAATGATGCCGAGTTTAACACTCTACTTTGATATTGAATCGGAGGCTGGGCTTGAAAGAATCAACCGGCATAAAGATCGGGAAGTGAATCGTCTTGACTTGGAGAACTTAGCATTCCATCAAAAGGTTCGGGAAGGCTACTTTCAATTAATGAAAGACCATTCTGATCGCATTTTTAAAATAGATGCATCTAAATCGATTGAGGAAGTATATCAAGCGGCAGAAAAAAAGGTGAAAGAAATGATCCATCAGGCAGACTAAACATCGAGGGTTAAATAGACCCTCTTTTTTTGATGAACAAATCAAGTAATTCGCGTGCCATGGAAAAAACGCGGACATTTTGCAATGCAAGGTTGAGAGCAATAGTCACGAATTGTGTATATACCTTTCGACATTTAGGATAAAACATGTTTGTTCCCAAAAAAATTGCTATAATGGAGATAGGCATATATTTTCAACATTATAAAAAATGAACAGGGTAAATAAAAGGGGCTGAGAGTGTATGAAACTTATATTAGCGGTGATTCAAGATCAGGACAGTAATAAATTAATGAATGCGTTAGTAGATAATAACTTTCGTGCGACCAAACTGGCAAGTACTGGCGGCTTCCTAAAGTCTGGGAATACAACCTTTATGATTGGAACAGAAGATATTCGTGTGGACAGGGCTTTGCAAATTATTAAAGAGAATTGCAAGTCAAGAGACCAGCTAGTTGCCCCTATCTCTCCAATGGGGGGGAATGCGGATTCATATGTTCCATATCCTGTAGAGGTTGAGGTTGGTGGAGCAACTGTCTTTGTCTTGCCGATTGAAAATTTCCTTCAATTTTAACGAGACCTTCTTCTATTGCATAAAAACTAAGAATTAAAGTGGTGATGATTGTGGCAAAAACGTGGGAAGACCTTCAAGAATTACAGCCTGTTGTATTAAAAATGTTCAAAAATAGCATCATGAAGGATCGGCTTGCCCACGCTTATTTATTTGAAGGGATGAAAGGAACTGGGAAACGAGAGGCTGGTTATCTTTTAGCAAAAAGTGTATTTTGTCATTCTCCCCTTCAAGGCTATATTCCTTGTGAAGCATGTGTAAATTGCAAAAGAATTAACAACGGGAACCATCCTGATGTCCATTTGATTGAACCGGATGGATTGTCTATTAAGAAGGCTCAGATTCAGGCGCTTCAAGAGGAATTTACGAAGACCGGTGTGGAATCAAGGAAAAAATTATATATGATTGTTCATGCCGACCGGATGACGACGAATGCAGCGAACAGCCTGTTAAAATTCCTTGAAGAGCCACATGCGCATACGATTGCAGTTTTGATGACAGAACAGGCCCAGCAAATACTACCTACTATACTTTCTCGCTGTCAGGCTATATCATTTCAATCCTTATCTCCTGAAAAAATGATTGAAAAATTAAGGCTGAATGGAGTAGACCCACAGCTAGCGCCATTAATTGCCCACCTTACCAATAATCTAGATGAAGCTATTGAATATAGTCAAAATGATTGGTTTGTACAAGCGCAAAAAATAGTGTTAAAATTATGTGAAGCGCTTAAAAAAACTCCGCTGGAGGCAATGGTTGCTCTTCAGGATGATTGGTTTAAGCACTTTAAAGAGAAAGAACAATTAGATCTTGGCTTAGACTTATTACTTCTAGTTTTTAAGGATCTATTATATATACAGCTCGGCAAGGACGGACAGATTGTCTATCAAAATGAGAAAGCGCGTTTAGAACAGTTTGCATTGCAATCCTCTAATAGAAAAATATCAGAACAGATGACGGCTGTTTTAGAGGCAAAAAGGAGATTGTATGCAAATATGAATCCGCAGCTGTTAATGGAACAGCTTGTGTTGAAGTTGCAGGAGGGGTCTTCATTTGTATGATGTAGTAGGAGTTCGCTTTAAAAAGGCGGGCAAAATTTATTATTTTGATCCCGGCGGGCTGGAGATTAATAAAGATGACTTTGTGATTGTCGAAACAGTCCGTGGTGTGGAGTACGGCAAGGTCGTTGTGCCGCCGAAAAAGGTTGACGAGAATGATGTTGTTCTCCCATTAAGAAAAGTCCTCCGAATTGCTGATCAAAAGGATAAAATGATTGTCGAAGAAAATAAGCAAGCTGCAAAAGAAGCATATGAAGTTTGCAATGAAAAAGTCAGTACTCATCAGTTAGAAATGAAACTAGTTGATGTTGAATATACATTTGACCGAAATAAAGTCATCTTTTACTTTACAGCCGATGGACGAGTCGATTTCAGGGAGTTAGTCAAGGATCTCGCAGCGATTTTCCGTACGAGAATTGAATTGCGGCAAATCGGTGTCCGAGATGAAGCGAAAATGCTAGGCGGCATAGGCCCTTGCGGAAGAATGTTATGCTGTTCTACTTTTTTAGGCGACTTCGATCCTGTATCTATTAAGATGGCAAAGGATCAAAATCTTTCATTAAACCCGACGAAAATCTCAGGGCTCTGTGGACGATTAATGTGCTGTCTGAAGTATGAAAATGATGAATATGAAGAAGCAAAATCGCAGCTTCCTGACCTTGGAGAATGGATTCAAACGCCTGAAGGTCCCGGTAAAGTGGTCGGCTTAAATATTTTAGAACGAGTGCTTCAAGTGGATGTAACTGCGGCTGAGCGCGTGCTTGAGTATACTTTAGATGAATTAGTAAAACAGGGTGCTGTATCAGTTCAATCCACAGATTAATGAGGTGGAATACGTGGATAAAAAAGAAATCTTTGATTCAGTTAGTAATATGGAAACCCAAATTGGCCAGCTCTATCAACAGCTTGGTGAGTTAAAGCAGCACTTGGCAGAAACCCTTGAGGAGAATAACTCTTTAAAGCTGGAAAATGAACATTTACGGCGTCGTTTGGAATTTACAACAAATAAAGAAAAACCTGCAGAGAAAAAAGGCCAGACTGCCAATCAGCCAACAGGCTCAGCCGATGATAAATTGGTGGATGTCGGTGAAGGCTACGATAATCTTGCCCGTCTTTATCAAGAGGGATTCCACATATGTAACCTCCATTTTGGAAGCCCGCGAAAAGAGGGAGATTGCCTTTTTTGCTTGTCGTTTCTTAATAAGAAATAATAGTGTAGCCTTCCTCATAAAGGGAAGGCTATTTTTACTTATTGTCTAGCTCCAGCGCCTACCCCCTCGAGGTCATAAGCCAATCCGCCCAGAAAGGTAAAGAACACCTTTCCGAGCGGATCGTCTTATGCTTGTCGGGGGTGAGCACAAAGGAAAGCTCCTGCGAATAATCAACGCAGGAACAATTGTCCTATGATTGTTCCGAAGGCGCTTGCGCTTTAATTAATAAATGGAGGAAGAAAGTATGGAATTTTTAAAAGGAGACGAACGATTAGATTATTTGCTTGCCGAGAATTTACGCATTATCCAAAGCCCTTCAGTGTTCTCCTTTTCACTTGATGCGGTTTTACTAGCTAGATTTGTTCATGTACCGATTCAAAAAGGCAGCCTGATCGATCTTTGCAGTGGAAACGGCGTCATTCCGCTGTTCTTAAGCTTGAGAACAAAGGGCTCCATAATTGGAGTAGAAATTCAAGAGAGGCTATATGATATGGCCAAAAGAAGCATCGAATACAATCAACTAGAAAATCGCATTCAGATGATTCATGGGGATATTAAGGAAATACCGAAGGAGCTCGGCTTTGGCAAGTTTGATGTAGTGACATGCAACCCGCCTTATTTTACGACTCCAACCTCTGAAGAAATAAATGAGAATGAGCATCTGGCTATTGCCCGGCATGAAATTTTATGTACATTAGAGGACGCAATTAAAGCATCAAGTCAATTAGCGAAGCAAGGCGGGAAAGTTGCCTTTGTCCATCGGCCAGGAAGATTTTTAGATATTATGACGTTAATGAGGAAATATAAGTTAGAACCGAAAAAAATCCAATTCGTGTATCCAAAGCAAGGGAAAGAAGCGAACACATTATTAATAGAAGCGATTAAAAATGGCAACCCAGATTTAAAAATACTGCCTCCTTTAATCGTATACCAGGATAATAATGAATACACTTCTGAGATAAAGGAAATCTTGTATGGAAAATAGCCATTTCTTTTATGTTCTTCATTGTAAAGATGATACGCTGTATGCGGGCTATACGAATAATTTGGAAAAGCGTGTGAGGCTTCACAATGAAGGAAAAGGGGCTAAATACACGAGAGGCAGAGGCCCCGTCGAGTTAGTTTATTCAAAGGTGTTTGATAATAAAAGCGATGCATTAAAGGCCGAGTATGAATTTAAGCAATGGTCACGAAAGAAAAAAGAGGAATACCTCACAAATAAGACAGGTGGTACGTATGTGGCAACAAAAAAGCTTTGAAAAGGAAGAAAGCAAAGGCATATTGTATTTAGTTCCGACTCCTATTGGAAATTTGGAGGATATGAGCTTTCGGGCAATTCGAATCATGAAAGAAGCAGATTTTATTGCTGCTGAGGATACGAGAAATACAAAAAAGCTGTGCAATTACTTTGAAATAGAAACGCCCATCATCAGCTATCATGAACATAATAAAGAAGCGAGCGGGAAGAAGATTATTGAAAAGCTAGCTGAGGGAGCAAAAATCGCACTTGTTAGTGATGCGGGGATGCCGACGATTTCTGACCCGGGCTATGAGTTAGTTACAGCGGCAGTAGGGGAAAGGCTAACAGTCGTTCCGCTTCCGGGGGCAAATGCCGCCTTAACGGCCTTAATCGCTTCAGGTCTTAATCCGCAGCCTTTTTACTTTTATGGCTTTTTAGATCGGCAGAAGAAGACGAAAAGGAAACAGCTTCAAGAGCTTGCAAAAATGTCGGCAACAACGATCCTTTACGAGGCGCCGCACCGTTTAAAAGAAACACTCACATTGATTGAAGAAGAAATGGGCAACCGAGAAATCGTCCTTTGCCGGGAGCTAACAAAGAAATATGAAGAATTCATCCGAGGGACGGTAAAAGAGGCATTAGACTGGGCGGTAAGTGGAGAAATTAGAGGGGAGTTCGTTCTTATTATTGAAGGTTCATCAGAGCATCTTCAAGACGAGGATGACTCGTGGTGGAAGGACATGTCCATTGAATTGCATGTCGAACATTATATCAATGAAAGTGGCATGAATAGTAAAGAGGCCATTAAACAAACAGCAACAGACCGAGGTTTGAATAAGCGCGACGTTTACCATGCCTATCATGTGAAATAAATAGATAAAGAAAACTCGCCGACTGGCGAGCCTTGGAAAGGCGAAGACAGAGGCGTAGTTGCACTTATCGCGCTCATGGCTGCCACGTCCTGTGGCATTCGCCCGACTAGGGCATCCTGCCCGTCGTACTTAATTCCTAAAATTGGCGACTGCGTCGAATTTACTTCTTCGTTGACAATTTATACGTCCTTAACGTGCAAAAAAGAAAGCTTCTCAATCCCATGAGAAGCTTTCTGCATATTATTTTACAAGTTCAAATCTGTTTTGGATTTCCTCTAATAATTGTTCTGCACCTTCACGGCTTACGATTAATTTTCCGCTAGCTAATGTGATGTTGTTATCAGAAACTTCGCCAGTTACAAGGCAAGTCATATTTGGCTTGTATTTTTTAAGAACGATACGGTCATCGTCAACATAGATTTCTAGAGCATCTTTCTCTGCAATGTCTAATGTACGTCTTAATTCAATCGGAATAACCACGCGTCCAAGTTCATCAACTTTACGAACAATACCTGTAGATTTCATAATAAAAATCTCCTCTCCAAATCTAAAAAAATATTTTTCTATTTTCACTAATTCGCCAATATTCGACAAAAACTTCTTGATTTCATAATACCAGGCTTTCCCAAATACGTCAATAAATTTATTTTGATTTTCAATGGGAATTTTTACCCTTTTGTTGTAAATACTGATATAAAGGGGTTTTAATAGACTGAAGTTTTATGGAAAGGACAGATAATGGGAATTTCCCTGTTTATGCTATAAAAAAATGAGAAATGTGAAGTTAGGAAATTCGACAAAAAGCAACACCACCTGCTATAAATTCAATAATAATATTTGCATATTCCATCGATCTACATCTTATGACTTTCGTCCATGATCACTAAGGAAATCTGCTTAGAAAAATCATCGTAGGAACACTCCGTTCATTGATGGTTCCAAAGTCGCTCTGCTTATTTATTGTCTAGCTCAGGCGCTAACAGGCTCCTGGGTCTATATTTCTTGCACAAATACTAAATTTTAGGTATATTTTGAAGGTATAAGAGGACATGATGACTTAATGTATTAGTGTTCGATAAAGGCTTATTTAACTTTATTCAGTTCAATCTCGCCCATCTATTCGGTCGGGATTTTTTAGCTAAAGAAGGAGGAAGTTTTCATGGGAGATAAAAAGAATTTTTATCTGACGACACCAATTTATTATCCGAGCGGAAATTTACATATAGGACATGCCTATACAACGGTTGCTGGTGACGCAATGGCCCGCTACAAGCGTATACGCGGGTATGATGTAATGTATTTGACGGGAACGGATGAACACGGGCAAAAGATTCAAGAAAAAGCGGAGGAGAAAGGTATTTCACCGCAGAAATATGTTGATGAAATTGTCGATGGGATTCAGGAGCTTTGGAAAAAGCTTGATATATCCTATGATGATTTTATTCGTACAACACAAGATCGGCACAAGGTCATCGTTCAAAAAATCTTTGCCCAATTATTAGAGCAAGGAGATATTTATCTTGGTGAATACGAAGGTTGGTATTGTACGCCATGTGAATCTTACTTTACAGAGCGCCAATTAGTAGATGGAAATTGTCCTGACTGTGGAAGATCGGTGAACAAGGTTAAAGAAGAATCATATTTCTTTAAGGTGAGTAAATATGCCGACCGCCTGCTGCAGTATTATGAAGAGAATCCTTCATTTATTCAGCCTGAATCACGGAAAAATGAAATGATTAACAACTTTATTAAGCCGGGCTTAGAAGATTTGGCTGTTTCCAGAACGACATTTGATTGGGGCATTCAAGTTCCTGGGAATCCGAAGCATGTCATCTACGTATGGATCGATGCTCTATCGAACTATATTACGGCCCTTGGATACGGATCAGAAGACCCAGTAAAATATGAAAAGTATTGGCCGGCAAATGTCCATTTAGTAGGGAAGGAAATTGTTCGTTTCCATACGATCTATTGGCCAATTATGTTAATGGCGCTAGACCTGCCTCTGCCTAAAAAGGTATTTGCTCATGGCTGGTTATTAATGAAGGATGGGAAAATGTCCAAATCCAAAGGAAACGTTGTCGATCCGGTTACTTTAATCGATCGATATGGGCTAGATGCTTTACGCTACTATTTATTGCGTGAAGTCCCATTCGGCGCAGACGGCGTATTTACACCTGAAGGGTTCGTAGAAAGAATTAATTTTGACTTGGCGAATGATTTAGGTAACTTATTAAACCGTACGCTCGCTATGGTGGATAAGTATTTTGACGGAGTTATTCCAGCTTATAATGGCTCTAATGGGGAATTCGATCAATCCTTACTTCAAGCAAACAAAGAAACGATCCAAAAGTATGAAGAAGCAATGGAAAACATGGAGTTTTCTGTAGCCTTAACAGCAATTTGGCAATTAGTAAGTAAATCTAATAAATATATAGATGAAACACAGCCATGGGCATTAGCAAAGGATGAAGCAAAAACGGCTGAACTTGAAAGTGTGATGGCACATTTAGCGGAATCTCTACGAAGAATTGCCATCCTTCTTCAGCCATTCTTAACACAGGCACCGAAGGAAATCTTTACACAGCTCAATGTGAACGTGGATAATTTAACGAATTGGGATAGCTTAGAAAGCTTTGGAATCATTCCAAATGGAACTAAAATTGCAAAAGGATCACCAATATTCCCGCGTCTTGATTTGAAAGAAGAAGTGGAATACATCAAAACAAAGATGCAAGGGGCAACTCCGAAAGCAGAAGAAGTAAAGGCAGAAGAAAAGCCAGAAGAAAAGCCAGACAGTGAAGAAATTACAATTGATGACTTCATGAAGGTTGACTTGCGGGTAGCACAGGTTATTCATGCAGAACCAGTGAAAAAGGCGGATAAGCTGCTCAAGCTTCAATTAGATCTAGGCTATGAAAAACGCCAAGTTGTCTCAGGGATTGCGCAATTTTACAAACCAGAGGAGCTAATTGGCCGTAAATTAATTTGCGTCACGAATTTAAAACCTGTAAAGCTTCGTGGTGAGCTATCTGAAGGAATGATTTTAGCCGGAAGTAAAGATGGAGAGCTTTCATTAGCAACGATCGCTGAGTCTCTTCCATTGGGAGCAAGAGTGAAGTAATCACTGATAATGAGTAAAAATAAACATAGAAATGTTTCACGTGTAACATTAAACGTAAGACATTTCTATGTTTTTCTTTTGGAAAATAATATGTATTTGGATATTCTATTGTAAAGTCAACAATTTTAAAATAACTTCTTTATTTTTCTATAATGTCAAATAAAAGTAAATACTATCTTTGGAAAATGACATGTCATTTGTACTAATTGTTACGTAAGTGAAAAGAATGTAACTAAAATAAAATTTATGTAAAAGGGTGAGTTTTTAATGTTTTTCGACACACACGCACATTTGAATGCTGAACAATATAATGATGATCTAAGGGAGGTAATTGACAGAGCTTTAGAAGAAGGTGTCTCACGAATTGTTGTTGTAGGATTTGATCGTCTCACAATTGAAAAAGCAATGGAACTAACAGAGCAATACGACTTTATTTATGCTAGTGTCGGCTGGCATCCTGTTGATGCGATTGATATGACGGATGAAGATCTTCGTTGGATTGAAGAGCTTGCAAGCCACCCGAAAGTAGTCGCTCTTGGCGAGATGGGGCTTGATTATTATTGGGACAAGTCACCGAAAGAAATTCAGAAAGAGGTCTTTAGAAAGCAAATTCAGCTGGCGAAAAAGGTAAAGCTGCCGATCATTATTCATAATCGGGATGCGACAGCAGATATTGTAGCGATTTTGAAGGAAGAAGGAGCAGCGGAAGTTGGAGGCATTATGCATTGCTTTAGCGGCAGTCCTGAAACAGCAAAGGAATGTGTCGATATGAACTTTTATATTTCCCTTGGCGGACCTGTAACTTTTAAAAATGCCAAAAAACCGAAGGAAGTAGCAGAAGCCATTCCTCTTGATCGGCTGTTAATCGAGACAGATTGTCCATATTTAGCTCCGCATCCATATCGGGGCAAGCGGAACGAACCGAGCTATGTCAAGCTTGTTGCAGAACAAATTGCCGAGATAAAAGGTGTTTCAGTAGAAGAAGTGGCGGAAATGACGACTGCCAATGCAAAAAAATTATTCGGCATAATTTGATAAGGAATGTTGTCGATTTAATGGGGGACTTGTCCAATTTCTTTCGATTTCCAAAAAGTTCTACATTTCCTTGTCCGAACATAGGATAACCATGTCGACAACTCTCTCTTTCCTTTCTCTTGAAGTTTTTGCATAATAGGAAATACGTTTGGGGGTGTTAGTTAAAAACGATCAAAAGCGTTGATCTAAGCCTTGTATGTAATAGGTGAGCAGATTGATTTTCCTGCATGGGTGATGACTTCGTGCATCAAAAACGGTTCAACAAATCCGGCGACAATTCATTTTTTTACACAAAAAGGAAAAGGGAAGAGAGTTGACAAACCTGTAAGATAGTCTATATAATCACTCCGAGAGAAAAGGAGGCGTTTTTCATCGTATTTCAAAACATGAAAAACCTGTTTTCTGAGTCTTTGAGTAAAAAGAAAATCATGATCATTACTGCTAGTTTCATAGTTTTAATCGCCGCTTTAGGCTTTTTTATATTTGAATTCACGAAAAAAACAGTGGCTATGACACTAGACGGTAAAGAGCAGATCATTAAAACACATGCAAATACAATCCAAGAGGTTTTCAATGATTTAGATATTTCTTTACGCGCAGAGGACTATGTGTCTGTATCGCTGGACACAAAGGTGAAGGACAACTTAAAAGTTGTTTGGGAGCCGGCTAAACAGGTTCACATTGTGAAAGACAACGAGAAGAAAACGATTTGGACAGTATCCAAAACAGTCAAAGAGCTTTTGAAAGAACAGAAGATTGCTATAACTGATCACGATAAGGTTCAGCCAAGTCTCGAAGAGGAAATAACAAACAATCTTGATATTGTTGTCAATAAAGCTTTTTCTTTAACGTTGTCAGATGGCGGGAAGGAACAGCAGGTATGGTCAACTTCGACTACGGTCGCTGACTTTTTATCACAGCAGGGGATAGAGCTAAATGATCTAGATCGCATTGAACCCAAGGCTGATGCAATCGTCAAAAAAGACGACCACATCCAAATCATTCGAGTAGAAAAAGTCACCGATGTAGTGGAAGAACCAGTTAAATTTGCTGTCGTATCGAAAAAGGACAGCAGCCTTGCTAAAGGATCCCAAAATGTTATTCAACCAGGCAAAGACGGCCTTCTAACGAAGGAATTTGAAGTAGTTTTAGAAAATGGCAAGGAAGTTTCGCGAACATTAATAAGCAAAAAAACCATCAATGAGAAGCAAGATAAGATTGTAGCGGTTGGCACAAAGCCAATGGCTGTTAATGTTGTTGCATCACGTGGTGAAACAGGCGGAAAGGAAATATACGTTTCTTCGACCGCTTATACAGCGCATTGTAATGGCTGTTCCGGAAGAACAGCGACAGGCCTCAATCTGCGAGCCAATCCAGATATGAAGGTGATTGCCGTAGACCCGAGAGTAATCCCATTAGGAACGAAGGTATATGTTGAAGGCTATGGGTATGCAATTGCTGCTGACACGGGCTCAGCCATTAAAGGAAACAAAATTGATGTGTTTTTTGCTTCTAATGCAGACGCCTATCGCTGGGGACGCAAAAACGTAAAAATTCGAATCCTAAATTAATTATTGATGCAGGGGACCTCTAATATCCTCTGCATTTTTTCTTTCTTGGACTTTTCATATATAATTAAATTATCATTTCACTTGTTATATATATAGACGAATAACGTTACAGAAATGTTTCATTTTTTTATCAAATATTTTATTTTTATTTTTTATTTTTCAAACTTCCCGAGGAGGATTTATGAAAATCAAAGAAATCATTGTGGTAGAAGGCAAGGATGATACGACCGCAATTAAGAATGCGTTAGATGCCGATACGATCGAAACGAACGGGTCGGCGATAAGTGAAGAAACGATTGAAAAAATAAAGCTTGCGCAAAAAACGCGAGGCGTGATTGTTTTCACAGATCCAGATTTTCCAGGTCAAAAAATTCGTAATACAATCAAAGAAAAAGTTCCAGGCTGCAAGCATGCTTTTCTTGATAAAAAGGATGCCATTCATAAGCGTGGCAAAGGGGTTGGTGTCGAGCATGCCTCTCCTGAAATGATTCGCAAGGCCCTTCAGGATGCACATATAATGCATGAGGAGACAATTGAAGCCATCACACAAGACGACCTAATCACAGCGGGACTAATAGGCGGTGCTGGAGCAAGAGAGCGAAGAGAAAAGCTAGGAAAGATTTTGAAAATTGGGTTTACAAATGGTAAGCAGCTACATAAAAGCTTAATGATGTTTCAAATTAGTAAAGAGGAGTTTGCTGCCGCCATCCAAGCAATACGTCAGGAGGAAGAAAATGCATAAAGATATAGCAACCCCGGTAAGAACTCGAGCCATTTTAGAAAAATACGGGTTTTCCTTTAAAAAAAGTTTAGGACAAAATTTTTTAATTGATACGAATATCTTGAGAAGAATTGTTGACCATGCCGAATTAACCGATGATTCGGCGGCAATTGAAATTGGCCCTGGGATTGGAGCCTTAACAGAACAGCTGGCCAAAAGAAGTAAAAAAGTAGTCGCTTTTGAAATTGACCAACGTTTGCTGCCTATTTTAGAGGATACACTTTCTCCTTATCCTAATACAAAGATCATCCATGAAGATGTTTTAAAAGCGGATGTAAAAGGGATGATTGAAACGGAATTGCAAGGCATTGACGACTTAATGGTAGTCGCCAATCTGCCGTATTACGTGACAACACCGATCATTATGAAGCTGTTGGAAGAAAAGCTTCCAATTAGGGGAATTGTGTGTATGCTTCAAAAAGAGGTGGCTGATCGAATTTCCGCTAAGCCAGGAACGAAAGATTATGGGTCCTTATCCATTGCCATTCAGTATTACACTGAAGCTGAAACAGTGATGATCGTACCTAAAACGGTGTTTATTCCTCAGCCCAATGTAGATTCAGCTGTTATTCGCTTGACGAAGCGAAAGGAGCCAGCTGTCTCCGTCCAAGATGAGGGATTCTTTTTTCAAATCATACGAGCAAGCTTTGCGCAAAGACGTAAGACGTTGCTCAATAATTTAACTAGTCATTTGCCAGATGGAAAACAAAAGAAAGAAGAAATAATTGCAGCGTTAGAGCAGGCTGGAATTGAGCCAGGAAGAAGAGGCGAAACATTATCGATTGAAGAATTCGCCCGTCTTAGTGACGGCCTCTCGCCAATCTTTTCATAAGACTCGCCAAGTGCGGGTCTTTCTTATTTAAAAAGATTTAGATTCGGAGACTTAAAGGACATCAATGAGCGGTTTTCCGCCCAACTATGTCCTTTAAACCCCGGTTAAAGGACATCCTTTGGTGTCTTCCCCCCCATCTATGTCCTTGAAACCGCCAATATTTGTGTTTCATCCCGTTATGTCCTTTAAGCGCTTTTAATTTTATAGCACACGTCTTTAAACAAATGCATATTTTATGAGAGAACCTAGACTGTATTTCGATAGGGGAGCGGGTTGCTTCGCTATGTATCCTTGCTGAAAGGATGCAGACGAAATCGTTTAGTTTACATTGAGACTGCCCTTATAGTAGTGGCGAGACAAACGCCATGAAAGGCATATCTTGGGCTAATTGGAGTGACGGTGTTGAGCATAAATCTAATGGATATTGTCGGAAGAGTTTCTTACTCCTGTGATATTCTGTTTCGCGTTATTGACTTCCGGGAACAAAACGGGCAAAAGGTTGCCGTGTTATATGGGGAGGACATCCGGCTTATTGCAGATGCGCCCCTTGAAGATTTAATCGCCATTAGCCCGTCAACGCGGGCAAAAATTGCACAAGAATATCACTCAATGGAAGAACAGTCATTGGAGCTGTTTCGGCAAGATGTCGAATTGATTAAGCAGAAACAGGAGTATCAAGCGACAGACGGCTACAGCAAATTATTTAACTACTTTCAAATGCCTGGGAAAGTGCTTCACTTAGATGGAGATCCCTCCTATTTAGAGAAATGTTTAAATGTATATGAGAAAATTGGTGTACCTGTAACAGGCATCCACTGCAATGAAAAAGAAATGCATTTGAAAATTGGCCAGCTCATCGACTATTACAGACCAGATATTCTCGTTATTACAGGTCATGATTCCTATTCCAAAGCAAAAGGAAAAAAATCAGATATTAACGCATACCGCCATTCGAAATACTTCGTTCAAACAGTCATAGAAGCAAGGAAGAAGATCCCTCATTTAGATCAGCTCGTTATCTTTGCCGGCGCGTGCCAATCCCATTTTGAATCCATCATCCAAGCTGGCGCTAATTTTGCCAGTTCCCCTTATCGGGTAAATATTCATGCTCTTGATCCTGTCTATATTGTCGCAAAAGTTAGTTTCACCCCATTTATGGAGAGAATTAATGTTTGGGATGTTTTACGAAATACACTAACAGGGGAAAAGGGTCTCGGCGGAATTGAAACAAAAGGAGTATTAAGAACCGGTATGCCGTTTAATATAGAACATCATAATGAAACTGACTAAAAACCGTTCGATCAAAAACGGTTTATTTTTTTTGCGTACAACATGGTCATATTTCTTTAAAATTAGCATACATATTCTAAGATGAATAAGGAAAACCTATAAATGTTGAAAAATAAAAGAATTTGTGGACGAAAATATATTGACAATCTTTTTTAAAGACTGTTATAATTTATATTTTTATTTGACTCCACTGTGTCAGTGTGATAAACTTAACATAGTGAGGTGGAACGAATGGCAAAAACATTATTGGATATCAAAAAGGCTCTTGATTCAAACCTTGGGAAAAGACTTTTACTCAAGGCTAATGGCGGACGCAGGAAGACGATTGAGCGTTCAGGTGTTTTAGCAGAGACGTACCCTTCTGTATTTGTGATAGAGCTGGATCAGGATGAAAATGCGTTTGAGCGCGTATCCTACAGCTACGCAGATGTTTTAACAGAAACAGTTCAAATTACCTTCTATGAAGAAACAGCAGGACGAGTTGCATTAAATTAACATAAATTTTTTTTGCCTGAAAGCGACGAACGAATGTTTGTCGCTATTTTTATTTTAAAAAGCATAGTTCAAGTGTGTGTTCAAAAAGGAGGACAAAAAGAGCCGAGAAGTTCAAGGAAGCGTGGCCTCCGAGCACCGAGCGCTAGCTGGTTGCTTCGGAGCATTTCCTTCGCACGAAGAAAAAGCGCTCTTCTTTTCGAGGATATGCTTTTAATACTTGTGGAGCGGAGGAGTAAGCTGACTTCAAAAAGTGGAAGTGCCTTGGTCAGTCCTGACAAGCATAAGACGGCTTACGTAGTGGCTCGATCTTTAGCCACGCAGTAAGATGGCTTATGACCTCGAGGGGCTAGGCACTTGAACTAGATTAGCTGAAATTCGACAGCTCTTTGAATAATCTTCTCGAATAAACATCGCACGAAGAAAAAGTGCTTTTCTTTTTCGAGGATTTTTTCCCGGACTTTTTGAACATCCTCTTCAATCTTCTTTTTTCCTCTAATAGGCTATTATGATTAACGAACGGAAACTCCATACTATTAGTACCGCAGTGTGAAAGGAGATGTTAATCATAGGTAGGCGCAGAGGAGTAATGACAGAAGGTTTCAAAGAGGAACTAGCGAAGGAGCTCGGCTTTTATGATGTGGTTCAAAGAGAAGGCTGGGGCGGGATTAGAGCAAAAGATGCCGGTAATATGGTGAAAAGAGCAGTGGAAATCGCACAGCAAAGCCTCAAGAACAACCGGTAATTCTCCATAAATTCCTTTACTGCACAGTATGGTATTTGGTGATTAATAACTAAATAACGCACTTCGGTATGCTGGGACCCAAAAGGTTCCAGCATTTTGTCTAGCTCCGGCCACCCCCGACTTACAGGACGTACTAGACGACAACGCGACAGGACAAGGAAAGCTTCCTAGAGTAATCATCGCAGGAACAATTTACCTTTAAATTGTTCCGAAGGCGCCTCCGCTTATCTTTTTTAAAAATAATGTCTAATCAAAAGGTCTTACTTTGGCTGTTTTGTGGTAAAATAGGACAAAAAATGGACACGTTGAATGGTCAAAGTAGGTGAAAATGTTGAAGCTTTTAGTAAAGGCACCGGCGAAAATTAATTTATCTTTGGATGTCTTACATAAACGTGGGGACGGCTATCATGAAGTGGAAATGATTATGACAACCATTGATCTAGCCGATCGCCTTGAATTAACGTTATTGGAGCAAGAAGAAATAAAAATCATTTCACATAATCGGTTTGTTCCGGATGATCAGCGAAATCTTGCATATCAGGCGGCACTGCTTTTAAAGGAGCGGTTTCAAGTAAAAAAAGGCGTCGCGATTACCATTGAGAAAACGATCCCTGTTGCTGCTGGTCTTGCAGGGGGGAGCAGTGACGCTGCTGCTGTCCTGAGAGGGTTAAATAAGCTATGGGGGCTCGGATTAAGCTTAGATGAACTGGCAACGATTGGAGCGGAAATTGGTTCGGATGTGTCCTTCTGTGTTTACGGGGGGACGGCGTTGGCAACGGGAAGAGGAGAAATCATAAAAGAGCTTCCGGCTGCTCCAACATGCTGGGTGATTCTAGCCAAGCCGTTTATCGGTGTTTCGACAGCAGATGTATATCGGAGACTTCAGTTAAGCAGTGTCAAGCATCCGAATACGAAAGAAATGATACAAGCAATTGAAGGCGGCGATTACGATCAAGTATGTGGCCTTGTCGGGAATGTCCTTGAAGAAGTGACTTTCAAACTGCATCCTGAAGTCGCCCAAATTAAAGAGCAAATTAAAAGATTCGGTGCAGATGCAGTATTAATGAGCGGTAGCGGCCCTACTGTTTTTGGCCTTGTCCGTCATGACTCGAGAATGCAGCGAATTTATAATGGATTGAGAGGATTTTGTGATCAAGTTTTTGCCGTCAGAATGCTAGGTGAACGTCATAAACTTGATTAAATCCGTATGATGATGATATATTGATGATAGAATATTCGGATTTGATTGGGGGTCCTATAGTGAAATTTCGTCGAAGTGAGCGCTTAATTGATATGACGAATTATTTATTAGAACATCCAAGACAATTAGTCTCTTTAACCTATTTTTCAGAAAGGTTTCAATCAGCTAAATCCTCAATCAGTGAAGATTTAGCGATTATTAAAGAGACTTTTGAACAACAAGGAATTGGAACATTACAAACAGTCCCGGGTGCTGCAGGCGGAGTGAAATTTCAAGTAAAAGTATCGGATGAGGAAGCGAGGTCTTTTATTTCTGAGCTTTGTGAGGTCATCTCCGCCCCTGACCGTTTATTACCAGGTGGCTATTTATATATGACAGACATTATAGGGAATCCTTCTATTGTGAATCGGGTCGGTCGCTTATTTGCCTCGGCCTTTGGAGAAACGCAAATTGACGTTGTTATGACTGTAGCAACGAAGGGAATTTCCTTAGCTTATGCAGTGGCTAACTATTTAAATGTTCCTGTTGTCATTGTACGAAAGGATAGTAAAGTCACAGAAGGCTCAACGGTCAGTATCAATTATGTATCTGGTTCATCCAATAGAATATCAACGATGATGCTTTCAAAGAGAAGCTTGGCAGAAGGCTCTAAGGTGCTTATTGTCGATGACTTCATGAGAGGTGGCGGCACCGTTAATGGGATGATCGGCATGCTTGAGGAGTTCAAAGCAACTGTAGCCGGAATCGCTGTCTTAATCGAAGCAGAGAATGCTGAGCAACGACTTGTTGATGAGTATTTATCTCTCATCAGGCTATCGGAAGTGGATGAAAGAGAAAAGAAGATCAAAGTAAGCGAAGGTAATTATTTTAAAAAATAATTATAGTTTAATCTCATTATTTATTAAGGGGGATACACGTATGAAAATCGTTCAAACAACTAAAGCGCCAGCTGCTATTGGCCCATATTCACAAGGAATCATTGTAAACAACTTATTTTACAGTTCAGGTCAAATTCCGCTAACAGCTGAAGGTGTTTTGGTCGAAGGTGACGTTAAAGTTCAAACGCATCAAGTATTCAAAAACCTGCAAGCTGTTCTTGAAGAAGCAGGGGCATCCTTAGAAACAGTAGTGAAAGCAACTGTGTTTATAAAAAATATGGATGATTTTGCTGTGATTAATGAAGTCTATGGTGAGTATTTTCATACACATAAACCAGCACGTTCATGCGTAGAAGTAGCTCGCTTGCCTAAAGACGTTTTAGTAGAAATTGAAGTAGTAGCTCTTGTTAAAGAATAGGGGAATATTAAAAGCAAGCTCATATTATGGTGAGCTTGCTTTTTTATTGTCTAGCTCCATAAGGAATGCTTCGGCAGCATATTCATCGCACGAGTAAAAGCGCTAGCTTTTAGGAGGAGCGCCTACCCCCGACGTACAGGACGTACTAGTGTCGACAATGCGACAGGACAAGGAAGACTTCGACAGCGACACATCGCACGACCAAAAGTGTAGCTTTTGGGAGGACGTCGTGTATTTGTCGACCTCGAGGTCACAAGTCAATCCTCCCTGAAAGGTAAAGAACACCTTTCTGAGAGGCTTGTCTTGTGCTTGTCGGGGGTGATCAAGGCGCTTCCGCTTTTCTTTCCCCTTTTTTGTATATTTTCTCCTTTTTCAAGTCATACTGGATGAGGGACTAAAAAGAGTGTAAATTTCAATTAAAAGATTCTAAAAATTTTTTCGATTCAAGAAGGAAAAATGGAAATAATGTTGAATTATTAAACTAAGGTTTAAATCTCCTAGAAAAGGTGGTGAACAGAATGGAAGTAACTGACGTAAGATTGCGCCGCGTTAATACAGATGGTCGTATGAGGGCAATTGCATCCATTACATTGGATCATGAATTTGTTGTTCATGATATTCGTGTTATTGATGGAAACAATGGGTTATTTGTTGCTATGCCTAGCAAACGAACTCCGGATGGGGAATTTAGAGACATCGCTCACCCAATTAACTCTGGAACACGGGGGAAAATCCAGGAGGCTGTATTATCAGAATACCACCGCTTAGGTGAGTTAGAAGTTGAATTCGAAGAAGCTGGAGCTTCCTAAATAATAGCAACTAGAGCCTACTGCACAAGTAAGGCTCTTTTTTAATCTCCACGATGTCCCTTACTGCTCTCTTGTTTTATTCTTCTCTTTATCTTCAGAATGAAAACCAATTTTTTCTACTATTGTGTAAAATATATGTAGTTTGCTGTCAATTCTTGAAATAAGCGCTTCAATAAGATATATTTTTAATGGATAAAAATGAAATGAAATTAAACTTTACGAAACAATGGCGAAGAATACTGATTTTGAATTCGTAAATGAGAGGGTAAGCCAATATAATGGTAAAGGTGTATTGGCTTCTTATAGTGCCTGATTTTGTTCGTTTTTCTGCATTTAGGAAGGCTCCTTCCTACTTACTCTTATGAAATGGAGGCCTGTCTGTGTATAATCGATATGCGGTCATTTTAGCCGCAGGTCAAGGGACGAGAATGAAGTCTAAGCTTTACAAAGTCCTGCATCCTGTGTGTGGAAAGCCGATGGTTCAACATGTGGTTGATCAAGTTTCTAAGCTTAATATAAAAGAAATTGTAACGATTATCGGTCATGGGGCGGAGCTTGTACAGGCTCAGCTTGGCGACAACATTAAATATGCTTTGCAAAAGGAGCAGCTTGGGACGGCTCATGCTGTCATGCAGGCGAAGGAAATGCTTGATGGAAAAGAAGGCGTGACAATTGTCGTATGTGGGGATACTCCGCTTATCACACATGAAACAATGGAAGCCCTTTATAAACATCATGAAGAAACAGGTGCGAAGGCGTCTGTTTTAACAGCATGGACTAATAATCCCGCCGGTTATGGACGCATCGTTCGCAATGATAGCGGACATGTTGAGAAAATAGTCGAGCATAAAGACGCAACAGAAGAGGAACGCAAGATTCAAGAAATCAATACGGGAACTTATTGCTTTGATAATCAAGCATTATTTCAAGCTTTAAGTCAAGTAAGCAATGATAATGTTCAAGGAGAATATTATTTGCCTGACGTCATTGAAATTTTAAAAAATGAAGGGGCTCCAATTGCAGCGTATCAAACAGCTGAATTTGGGGAGACTCTTGGCGTCAACGACAGGGTTGCTCTTTCTGAAGCTGAGCAGTTTATGAAACAAAGAATTAATGAGGCTCATATGCGGAATGGGGTCACAATCATTGATCCTTCGAATACGTATATTGGTGCTGATGTAACGATTGGAATGGATACAGTCCTTTATCCGGGAACGATTCTTTCCGGCCAAACCTCTATCGGTTCCAACTGCAAGATCGGCCCTCATAGCGAAATCTCAGATTGTACAGTAGGGGATCATACGGTGATTCGTCAATCTGCTGCCTTTGACAGCCAAATTGGATCAGATGTCCAAATTGGGCCATTTGCCCATATCCGTCCGAATTCAGAAATTCACGGTCATGTAAAGATTGGAAACTTTGTTGAAGTGAAGAAGTCTGTCTTTGGAGAAGGAAGCAAGGCGTCTCATCTAAGTTATATTGGTGACGCTGAGGTTGGCCGTGATGTCAATATTGGCTGCGGAACGATTACAGTAAATTATGATGGGAAAAATAAATTCCTAACGAGAATAGAAGACGGGGTTTTCGTAGGCTGTAATTCCAATCTTGTGGCGCCTGTAACCATTGGGAAAAATGCTTATGTAGCAGCAGGATCCACGATTACAAATGATGTTCCAGAAGAAGCTTTATCGATTGCAAGAGCACGTCAAGTAAATAAAGAGAACTACGTAGAAAAACTAAAAAGTAAGAAATAAATTGATGGGGGCCAATTATGTCTAACCAATATTTAGATCCAAATTTAAAAGTTTTTAGTCTTAATTCTAACCGTGAATTAGCTGCTGAAATTGCTAATTTTATTGGTGTAGAGCTTGGGAAATGTTCTGTACAGCGATTCAGCGATGGAGAAATAACAATCAACATCGAAGAAAGTATTCGCGGCTGTGATGTTTATGTGATTCAATCAACAAGTTCTCCTGTTAATGAGCATTTAATGGAGCTCCTTATCATGATTGATGCATTAAAGCGTGCATCTGCAAAAACGATTAATATTGTTATGCCTTATTACGGCTATGCACGTCAGGATCGTAAAGCAAGAGCTCGTGAGCCAATCACAGCAAAGCTTACTGCAGACTTACTTGAAACAGCTGGTGCAACGCGTGTTATTACACTTGACTTACATGCTCCGCAAATCCAAGGCTTTTTCGATATGCCAATTGACCACTTAATGGGTGTTCCAATTCTTTCTGAGTACTTCAAAAAGAAAGCAATGAACGAAGATGTAGTTATCGTATCTCCAGATCACGGTGGTGTAACGAGAGCAAGAAAGCTTGCTGAACGATTAAAAGCGCCAATTGCTATTATTGATAAACGCCGTCCAAAGCCAAATGTGGCAGAGGTGATGAACATCGTTGGTCATATTGATGGAAAAGTTGCGATCTTAATTGATGATATTATTGATACAGCCGGAACAATTACATTAGCTGCAAATGCCCTAATTGAACATGGTGCGTCTGAAGTATATGCATGCTGTACCCATCCAGTATTATCAGGCCCTGCCATCGATAGAATCAAAAACTCTACGATTAAAGAGCTTGTTGTTACAAACTCAATTACTCTTCCAGAAGAAAAGAAAATTGATAAAATTGTTCAGCTTTCCGTTGCTCCATTAATTGGTGAGGCTATCATCCGTGTTCATGAAGAGCAATCAGTCAGCACGCTGTTTGATTAATCGATAAACTTTAAATATTATTTGCTAAAGACAGGCTTGCTTAATCGCAAGCCTGTCTTTATGTTCCCCAAAGTGTTATACTAAATATTGTTAGAAGGTTTAGACTCCCCCCATTTAGGGCATTTTTTATATAGAGTCTTAATTAATGTTGTATTGAAAGGGGACCTACTTATGACAACTGTATTGCAAGCAAAGGAAAGAAAAGAATTTCGCGGATCCGTTTTAACTCGTATACGTCGGGATGGAAATATACCAGCAGTCGTTTACGGGGCAAAAGTAGAAAGCAAACCGATTTATTTTAGTGAAGCGGATTTTTCTAAAGTAATGAAAAAGGTTGGCAGGAACGGCGTCATTTCATTAGACTTAAATGGCCAAAAACATAACGTTGTCCTTAGTGACTATCAGGCAGATCCAATTAAGAATGAAATTGTCCATGTCGATCTTCTCGCAGTAGATATGTCACAGGAAATAACAGCGAATGTCCGTGTTTCACTTGTCGGAGAAGCACCGGGGGTAAAGGATGGTGGAGTACTTCAGCAGTCCTTGCATGAGATGTCTGTGACGGCAACTCCAGATCATATCCCGCCATCAATCGATGTTGATATAACAAATCTGCAAGTTAATGAAACGATCACAATCGGTGATATAAAAACAAACCTTGGCTATGAAGTGAATCATACCGAGGATGAGGTGATTGCTTCCATTCTAGCTCCGAGACAGGAAGAAGAAATCAGCAGTGGCGAGAAGCAGAATGAGGGAACTCCTGAAAATGAAGAAGGTAGAGAAACTAAGGCTAGTGATTAATAAAAATTAAAATAGAAGAGTTCCTTGCAAAGAATAAGGGGCTGACCCGAAAAAGTGATTGGTCAGCCCTATTTTTACGTTCAGCGTTCGTTTAATAAAAGGTTAAGTTAGTGAATGTTGTTGAATTTTAGCCATATGCGTGCATATGGCGGTATTTACATCAACAATATTATTTAATAAAGCATTATAAAAAGAGGTGAGAAAATGAAACTGATTGTAGGACTGGGGAATCCAGGGAAGCAATATGAGAAAACAAGGCATAATATTGGCTTTGAAGTTATTGATGCCCTATCTGAAAAGCTAAATATACCTCTTGACCAGGCGAAATTTCAAGGCATCTATGGCGTTGGTCATGTAAATGGGGAAAAGGTATATTTATTAAAGCCGCTTACATATATGAACTTATCGGGGGAATCGATTGTTCCATTAATGGATTATTTCCAAATTGAAAATGACGAGCTTGTTGTCATTTATGATGACTTGGATTTACCTGTCGGAAAGATCCGTCTGCGGCAAAAAGGAAGCGCCGGCGGCCATAACGGAATAAAATCCACTATTGCTCATTTAGGCACACAGGAGTTTAACAGAATAAGAGTAGGAATTGACAGACCTCCGAGTGGAATGAAGGTCCCAGACTATGTTCTAGGGAGATTCACGAAAGAAGAGCAAGAACAAATGGTCGAGGTTATTCAGCGATGTACAGCAGCATGTGAGGAATGGATTTCTAAGCCATTTTTACAAATTATGAACGAATTTAATCAATAAATAGCACATAATTGTCTACTTTTTTCATAGGATAGTATATCATTCTAATCATAAGTGTAAATATCGTGCCCATGAATAAGTTCCCTTCAAACCGTTAATACTATTATCATCAGAGTGTTTACTAGGAGGAACGGGCATGGCTATTCATTATCATTGCCGCCATTGTGGAGTAAAGATTGGGACAATTGAAGATACAGCAGTCAACACGGAGCAGCTTGGCTTTCATTTGTTAAACCATGAGGAACGCCAAGCAATGATTGCATATGATCCGTCTGGCAATCTGCAAGTAAAGTCTATTTGCGAGGATTGTCACGATCTTCTTCAACGCAATCCAGACTACCACCAGCATGATTTTTTAATTCAATAACAGGCTTTGGACTAATCTCCAAAGCATTTTTCTATTTATAAAAGAAATGCGGAAGCGCCCTGATCAGCCCCGACAAGCATAAGGCAGTCTGGCAGGAAGGTTGTTCTTTAACCTTCTTGACAGACTGACTTATGACCTCGAGGTCGACAAAAACGCGACGTCCTGTCGCATTGTCGACACTAGTACGTCCTGTACGTCGGGGCTAGGCGCTGGAGCTGGACAATAAGAAAAGCGCAAGCGCCTTAACCAAAGGCACTGTAGCTAGACAATATAAAAGTGGAGCTAATAAAGGGGTTATGACACCCTTAAGAAAGGGAGGGTAGCAATGAATGGGCTTAAAAAAATTATCAATCAACAGGATGACCTTCAATCCGTATTATCCGGTATTGAGGAGGGGCTAAGAGAGCAGCTCATATCAGGTCTGTCTGGTTCAGCACGAACGTTATTCCTAGCCTCCGTGTATGAGCAGACGCGAAAGCCGATATTAATTGTCACTCATAATCTTCTTCAAGCACAAAAGCTTTATGATGATATTGTTAACCTAGTAAACGAAACAGAAGTGTTTCTTTATCCGGCAAATGAATTAATTGCTGCCGAAATCAGTATCGCCAGTCCAGAATTAAAAGCACAGCGAATTGAAGTGTTAAATCATTGGAGCAAAAGCAGGTTCGGGATTTTGATTGCACCGATGGCAGGCTTGAGAAAGATTCTGCCACCAGCATCTCTCTGGAGAGAAAGCCAGTTAACCTTAAAAGTAGGTGATGAGCTCCAGGAAGAGCAACTTCTGACATTTGTCCAAATGGGCTACTCACGGGTTAGCATGGTTTCATCACCAGGTGAATTTAGCGTACGGGGCGGCATCATTGATATTTACCCATTAACAGAAACAGATCCGATTCGTATTGAATTATTCGATACAGAAGTGGATTCAATTCGAACTTTTTCATTAGAAGATCAAAGGTCTAAAGAGAAATTAACGGAAGTAACGATCGGGCCAGCAACCGAATACCCATTAAAGCAAGAACATTTTGAAAAAATGGTAGAAAAAATTGATGCTGGATTAGGGCAGAGCCTGATAAAAATGAAAGACGAGAAAGCGAAGACTTTGCTCACACAAAACATTGGCTACGAGCTTGAGCAATTAAAAATGGGCAGTAAACCAGATCAATTATTTAAATATTTATCTTTCGCTTATGAAAAAGAAAATAGTTTAGTAGACTATTTACCAGACAATGGACTTATTTTTGTTGATGAGATCAGCAGAGTTCAAGAAATGAATGACTCGTTGGATAAAGAAGAAGCGGAATGGTATACAAGTCTATTAGGTGAGGGGCAAATGATCCATGATGTGAAAATATCGCATCAACTACGTGGACTTTTACAGCAAAAGAAGCAGCTGCTCATATATTTGTCATTGTTTCTCAGACATGTCCCGAACACGAATCCGCAAAATATTATTAATATTTCCTGTAAGCAAATGCAGAACTTCCATGGCCAAATGAATGTGCTTAAAGGTGAAATTGAGCGCTGGAAAAAGGGCAAAAATACTGTCATTTTTCTCGGCTCCGATGAAGAAAGAGTGAAGAAGCTTCAAAGAGTATTAGAGGACTATGAAATTGAAGCCAGCTTTATTGGCAAAGATCAGCCTATTCTTCAAGGAAAAGTACAGATCGTGGAAGGCGGCTTGCTAACCGGTTTTGAGTTGCCAAGCCAGAAGCTTGCGGTCATAACAGAAGAAGAGCTCTTTAATAAAAGAACGAAAAAACAGCCGCGCCGTCAAAAATTATCTAATGCGGAGCGGATTAAAAGCTATTCCGAGCTTAAAGTGGGCGATCATGTTGTTCATGTCAATCACGGGATCGGAAAGTATTTAGGCATTGAAACACTTGAAATTAACGGGGTTCATAAAGATTATCTTCATATTCGCTATCAAGGAAGCGACAAGCTTTATGTTCCAGTCGAGCAGATTGACCTTGTCCAAAAATATGTAGGTTCCGAGGCGAAGGAGCCAAAATTATATAAGCTGGGCGGAAGTGACTGGAAGCGAGTTAAGAAGAAGGTGGAGTCATCCGTCCAAGATATTGCTGATGACTTGATCAAGCTTTACGCGGAGAGAGAAGCAGCAAAAGGACATGCTTTTAGTCCGGATGGCGAAATGCAGCGTGAGTTTGAAGCGGCATTTGCCTATCAAGAAACAGAGGATCAGCTTCGTTCCATTCACGAAATTAAAAGGGATATGGAAAGAGAGCGCCCGATGGACCGCTTGCTTTGCGGAGACGTTGGGTACGGCAAGACAGAAGTGGCGATTCGTGCTGCCTTTAAAGCTGTTGCAGATGGAAAGCAAGTTGCTTTTCTCGTTCCTACGACCATCCTTGCTCAGCAACATTATGAAACAATGAGGGAGCGCTTTCAAGATTACCCGATTGAGGTTGGTTTATTAAGCCGCTTCAAAACGAGAAAACAACAAACCGAAACCCTTAAAGGATTGAAAGCTGGGACGATTGATGTTGTTGTCGGCACCCATCGGATTTTATCGAAGGACATTCAATATCGCGATTTAGGTCTCCTTATTGTCGACGAAGAACAGCGTTTCGGAGTAACACACAAGGAAAAAATTAAACAGATGAAGACAAATGTAGACGTGCTAACCTTAACGGCTACACCGATTCCGCGAACACTTCATATGTCCATGCTGGGCGTGCGTGATTTATCCGTCATTGAGACACCGCCGGAGAATCGCTTCCCAATTCAAACATACGTCATGGAGTATAATGGCGGGATTGTTAGAGAAGCAATTGAAAGAGAACTGGCAAGGGACGGTCAAGTGTATTTCCTATATAACAGAGTAGAAGACATCGAACGGAAGGCAGAGGAAATTTCAATGCTTGTGCCTGATGCAAGGGTAACCTATGCACATGGGAAAATGACTGAAAACGAACTTGAATCTGTCATGTTAAGCTTCCTTTCCGGTGAATCTGATGTCCTTGTCAGCACGACGATCATTGAAACAGGAGTAGACATCCCGAATGTAAATACGCTTATTGTTCATGATGCGGATAAAATGGGACTTTCACAGCTTTATCAGCTGAGAGGAAGGGTCGGCCGCTCGAATCGGATCGCTTACGCCTATTTTACTTATCGAAAAGATAAAGTATTAACAGAAGTAGCAGAGAAGCGGCTTCAGGCCATAAAGGAATTTACTGAGCTCGGGTCTGGATTTAAAATTGCCATGCGCGATTTATCCATTAGAGGCGCTGGTAATTTGTTGGGGGCCGAACAGCATGGCTTCATTGATTCCGTTGGATTTGATTTATACTCTCAAATGTTGAAAGAGGCCATTGAAGAGAGGAAGGGCAATATAGAGCAGCATGAAATCAAACAGAGGTTGGAAATTGATCTCGAAATAGATGCATATATTCCAGATTCCTATATATCTGATGGTCATCAAAAAATTGAAATGTATAAACGTTTTAGAGGCGTTTTCACTTTAGAGGATTTGGAAGAACTTCATGATGAGATAATAGACCGATTCGGCGAATACCCAGAGGAAGTGGGTTACTTATTCCAAGTGGCAGAAATGAAGGTTTATGGAGAGCTTGCCGGCGTAGAAACAATTAAACAGAGCAAAAATGAAATATTAATTCTTTTATCCGATCAGGCAAGTGAAGGAATCGACGGTTCGAAAATCTTCAAGATCACAAGCAAATTTGGCCGCACAGTAGGTCTCGGAATGGAAGGCAAGAAGCTAAAAGCAGTTCTTCATATTAAAGGTATGAAAGCGAACGATTGGTTAAATATTGCCTTTGAAGTTGTTCAAGGGATGAAGGAATCGAAAAAACAAGAGCAGAACCAAACATAAAAGACACACTTGCCCTAAATAATCGAAGTGATTTTTCCTTTTCGTTCCATTCGATGTTTATCGATGGAAAAATTGGATAATTTTAAAATATCACTGGCTAAAAAAGAATAATTCAGTCTAATTATCCAATTAAGGCGAATTTGATTTACACAAGAAAAAATTTTTGAATGTGTATAGAACTTTCCAGATGAAAGATACTAAGTTCTAACATGGCGATGTATTCAATTTCTCCCAAGGTTGAATCAGAGCCAATATGAAAAGCTGAAAAAAATCATCAGATGAAAGTGAGGCAACTTTGGATGAAAGCAACTGGTATTGTTCGTCGAATCGATGATTTAGGGCGTGTGGTTATTCCAAAGGAAATTCGCAGAACTCTGCGTATTCGTGAAGGAGATCCATTAGAAATTTTCGTAGACCGTGATGGAGAAGTTATTTTGAAGAAGTACTCGCCAATCAGTGAACTGGGCGACTTCGCAAAGGAGTATGCAGAAGCACTGTTTGACAGCTTAGGAAATCCGGTATTAATTTGTGACAGAGATACATATATCGCTGTTGCAGGAGGCTCCAAGAAGGAATACTTAAACAAGAACATTAGTGATTTAGTTGAGAAGACGATGGAGGACCGCAGCTCTGTTCTCTTGAACCAGCCGGGAGAAATTTCTCTCGTTGATGGTCACTCTGAGGACATTTCCTCCTATACTATTGGGCCAATTATTGCGAATGGGGACCCAATTGGTGCCGTTATTATTTATGCAAAAGAAGATACATTAAGTGAAGTTGAGCAAAAAGCTGTGGAAACTGCAGCAGGGTTTTTGGCAAGACAAATGGAATCATAAAGCGAAACTTTCCATCAGTGGGCCCCCAGCATATTGGGGGCCCACTGATGGTTTTTCGGCGTAAAAGTCTGTATAATACTTTCGAATGTAAGATTTGGAAGGAGAGGAGCTATGGGGCCCGAGAAAAATACGAGGGATTTATTTAAAGGGGCCTTTATCTTAACCATTGCTGCCCTTATTATCAAAGTATTAAGCGCGGTTTATCGCGTGCCGTTTCAAAATATTGTTGGTGATGTAGGTTTTTATATATATCAGCAAGTATATCCGTTTTATGGGGTCGCCTTAGCGTTATCTACATACGGATTTCCAGTTGTCATTTCGAAGCTTTACACGGAGCTGTCGAGCAAAAAGGATAAAAACGGTGTACAAAGTTTATTTATCACATCTTTTATCCTTTTATCTTTGATCGGAATAATTGGTTTCTCCATTTTATACTGGGGAGCGGATTGGCTGGCTACCCAAATGGATGACCCGCAGCTGGCTATATTACTCAAAGTTATATCTGTGATGTTTCTTATTTTCCCGATTGTCTCTTTGCTTAGAGGTTATTATCAAGGCAAGGGGAATATGGTTCCGACAGCTGTTTCCCAAGTGGGTGAACAAGTAATAAGAGTAACGACGATCTTTTTGGCAGCCTTTATGCTGACGAAAGAGGGATATAGCTTATATATTGTTGGAGGCGGAGCCGCTTTTGGCTCTGTAACAGGCGGAATTACAGCGATATTCATTCTCGTGACATTTTATTGGCTTAAGCGAGGAAGAACCCGTCTGACCTTTGGAAATTTTAATTTCAAAAAAAGCAAAAAAATTGGCAAGGAGCTGCTTTTTCAAGGCTTTGCTGTATGTGTCAGCAGTATGCTGCTAGTGTTCATGCAGCTCGCTGATTCTTTAAATCTATACTCCACACTCGCTCTATCAGGAATAAGCCCTTTAGAGGCAAAAGGGCTGAAGGGGATTTATGACAGGGGGCAGCCATTAATTCAAATTGGAATGGTTGTTGCTACCTCGATGTCTTTATCATTAGTCCCGATGATTACGAATGAAAAGCTGCATTCTCGGTTTGAATTTATGCATGAAAAAATTTGTTTAGTGCTTAAAATCGCTTTATTTATCAGTGTTGCCGCTGCAATCGGGCTGTGGAATATTATTCACCCAACAAACATTATGCTTTTTGAAAATAGCGAGGGTTCGGATGTTTTAGGTGTATTAAGTATCGTGATCTTATTAAGCTCTATGATTGTAACTGTGACGGCCATCTTGCAGGGGTTAGGCATTGTTTTTTTTCCAGCCTATGTTATTCTTGGCAGCTTTGCAGTGAAATATATGCTAAATGGAATGTTTATACCGCTGTTTGGGACGATGGGGGCTGCAGTGGCTACATGCATCACGCTTAGTTTAGTTATGTTTATTTTGCTTTTTAAACTACGACTAAAGCTTGGAACGTCCATCTTAAATGTCCGCTTTATTTTAACTATTAGTGCAGCCGCACTGTTTATGTTCGTTATTTTACAGCTATATTTGTATGTGACAGGGTATTTAACTGGTTTCCGTGAGGAGCGGATATTTGCAGGTATTCAGGCGCTGAGTGCCGTTGTTATCGGAGGACTTAGTTATTTATGGATTGTATTAAGAGGAAATACCTTTAAGAGGAATGAGCTCTCACTGCTACCTTTTGGAAGCAAATTGAGCTTTTTCCTGCCTAAAAAGAATAGGAGATGATGGCTAATGTCGAAAATTACCATTCTCGGGCTAGGTGCCGGAGATTTAGACCAGCTCCCGCTTGGTGTTTACCGAGCTTTAACAAATGCTTCGCTTCTTTATTTACGGACGAAAGAGCATCCTGTTATAACAGATCTGATAAAGGAAGGGCTCGAGTTCATTTCCTTTGACTCTATATATGAAAAGCATAAACAATTTCAAGAGGTTTATGAAGAAATATACTCAACCTTAATCCAAAAGGCTTTGCAAGAAGATATTACATATGCTGTGCCAGGCCATCCGCTCGTTGCGGAGAAGACTGTTCAGCTACTGCTTGAGAGGGCTGCGGATCATGGGGTTACCATTGAAATTGGCGGTGGCCAAAGTTTTCTCGATCCTTTATTTCAAGCGTTAAAAATTGACCCAATCGAAGGATTTCAGCTGCTTGACGGAACAAGCTTGAAAAAAGATGAGCTTGTGTTTACACAACATTTAATTATTGGTCAAGTGTATGATCAGTTTGTGGCGTCCGAAGTGAAGCTGACCTTAATGGATATTCTTCCTTACGATAATGATGTTTTTATTGTAACTGCTGCTGGAAGTAAAGAGGAACGAATTCGTAAAGTCCCATTACATGAGCTTGATCGTGCAGTTGAGCTTAATAATCTAACGTCGCTATACGTTCCGCCTATAACAGATGAAACGATTTTATATAAGAACTTTTCCAAGCTTAGGGGAATTATTGCGGAGCTGAGGGGGCCGAATGGGTGTCCATGGGATAAAAAGCAAACGCATGAATCATTAAAAAAGTATTTAATTGAAGAAGCGTATGAACTTATTGAGGCAATTCATGAGGATGATATTGATCATATGATTGAAGAGCTTGGCGATGTTCTTTTGCAAGTCATGCTTCACGCACAAATTGGTGAGGATGATGGCTTCTTCACAATTGAAGATGTTATCGAAGGAATTTCAGCAAAGATGGTTCGCCGCCATCCGCACGTATTTGGAGACCGAAAGGCTGAAACGGAAGAAGATGTGCTAAGAAATTGGCAGGACATAAAAAATGAAGAAAAAGGAGCAGCCAATGAAAAGTTAATTATGGATGGGGTTAGTAAAGCCCTTCCGAATTTAATGGCTGCCTCGGAGATTCAAAAGAAAGCAGCAAAGGTTGGCTTTGATTGGCAGGAAGTTGGGCCTGCATGGGAGAAAGTAAAAGAAGAGCTTCGTGAATTTGAGACAGAGGCAGAAACAGGTAGTCATCAAATGGTGAATGAATTCGGTGATATTCTGTTTGCCCTTGTGAATATCGCGCGCTTTAACAAAATTGATCCTGAAGAAGCCCTATATTTAACAAATGAGAAGTTCAAAAGACGATTCTCATTTGTTGAAAAAAGGGTAAAAGAAAGTGGCAAAGATTTTGCTGCTTACTCCCTAGAGCAATTAGATGAGTTTTGGGAAGAAGCAAAGAAATTAGAGAGGAGCATGAACGATGAGACTTGATAAATTTTTAAAGGTTTCACGGTTAATTAAAAGAAGAACATTAGCGAAAGAAGTTTCCGATCAAGGAAGAATTCTTGTAAATGGCGTCCAGGCTAAAGCTAGTACTACTGTGAAGGTAGGCGATGAATTAGTCATTCGTTTTGGCCAAAAGCTTGTCACAGTCAAAATCGAACGCCTCCAAGAAACAACGAAAAAAGAAGAAGCAGCCGAGATGTATACGATTGTAAAGGAAGAAAAGGCCGAAGTCGAAAGCTAGAATTTTCTAGCTCCATGCTTGTCAGCTCGAGGTCATAAGTCATTCTGTCAAGAAGGTTAAAGAACAACCTTCCCGCAAGACTGCCTTATGCTTGTCGGACTTGCACAGGATGTGTTGACGTCGATGTTCCTCTTACAAGGTGCTTCCGCATTTCTAATTGTCTAGCTCCAAGCGCCATCGGCTCGAGGTCATAAGCCAATCCGTCAAGAAGGTTAAAGAGCAACCTTCCTGCCGGTTGGGCTTATGCTTGTCGCCGATAATCAGGCGCTCTCCGCTTTTCGGTGTTCTATTCCATTCCCTCTTTTCATAAACTTGTACAAAAAGCTTGTACTTTGTGATTGTGAGGGGATAGAAGATGAGCCAAAATTATGAGCAAAATTCAACTAGATCGAATGTCCAGGAGCACGATGTCATTATGAGGGGCAGAAGGCTGTTGGATATTACTGGGGTAAAGCAAGTAGAGAGTTTTGATAACGAGGAATTCTTATTGGATACAGTTATGGGATTTCTGGCGATAAAAGGGCAGAACCTGCAAATGAAAAACCTTGATGTGGATAAAGGGATTGTTTCCATTAAAGGGAAAATATTAGATCTCGTTTATTTAGATGATCAGCATGGAGATAAGGCTAAAGGCTTCTTTAGCAAGTTGTTCCGATGACGTTATCCACACAATTTCTTACCATGCTCTCGATGATTGGCATGGGCAGTATGTTTGGTGCAGCCTTGGATACGTATAATCGTTTCTTAAAAAGATCCAATCGGAAAAGCTGGATTGTTTTTATAAATGATATTCTTTTTTGGATTGTTCAAGGGCTCGCCATTTTTTATATTTTATTTATCGTTAATCGCGGTGAACTGAGATTTTATATTTTTATTGCCCTTTTATGTGGATTTGCTGCTTATCAAAGTTTGATTAAACATATTTACTTACGATTGCTAGAGATTGTCATCTCAATGATAATCTCTATTTATCGCTTTATAGTAAAAGTCATTTACTTAGGTTTGTTTAAACCAATTAGAGGATTAATTTTATTTGCCATCTCGTTGTTGGTTATGACAAGCAGAGGGCTTTTATCTCTTTTAAAAATGCTTTTCAAAATCAGTTTATTTATTTGTAAAGTGGCACTTCTTCCAATTAAGTGGATATTCGTCCTATTGTGGAAAGTTTTGCCGAAACGTCTTAAAAAATCAGTCGAGAAGTTATATAATAGAATGGCAGGATTTTCAAAGCGAATCAAGAATAATTTAGTGAATTGGATAACAAGATTGAAAAAAAATAAAAATTAAGGGAGGGATGCGAAATGGGTGCCGTCAAAAAAAGAAATGTAGCCCAAATTCATACAAGCTATGTCGAGCAGCAGGAAGCCGCTGAGATCCACGCAGAAAGGAAAAGAAAGCTCTTATTTAGAAGATTAGCAGCTTTTTTCGTTGGAGTTGCCGTCCTTTCCTTCTTCATGATTTCCACACTCGTTTCGCAATCCTCTACAATGGAAGAGAAATTAGCAGAAAAGAAGAAGCTTGAGCACGAACTGGCCTTATTAAAGGAAAAGGAAGTAGCTCTTGAAGAAGAAATAGTTAAGCTGAATGATGATGAGTATATTGCTAAGCTTGCCAGAAAAGATTATTTCCTTTCTGAGAACAATGAAATTATCTTTAATTTGCCTGAGCAAAGGGAAAAAAGGAATAAGAAGGATTCGTCATCTAATTAGACCTTGTATTGAACTCTTTTCTTAAATTCGGTATAATATATAATAAGTATTTTTATATCTGTCAAGGAGGAAGTTTCTTTTTATGTCAATCGAAGTGGGCAGCAAGTTACAAGGAAAGGTAACAGGTATTACAAATTTCGGAGCGTTTGTGGAGTTACCGGAAGGCTTAACAGGTCTGGTGCACATTAGTGAGGTCGCAGACAATTATGTAAAGGATATTAACGAACACCTTAAAGTCGGTGACCAGGTTGAAGTTAAAGTTATTAATGTCGAAAAGGATGGAAAGATTGGCTTATCCATCAAAAAGGCAAAAGATCGGCCTGAAAGACCAGAAAGACCAGAAAGACCTGAAAGAGGCGAAAGAAGAGAGTCCAGAGGACATTCACATTCCCAACGTCCACGTCAAGGCAGATCGAATGATAATCGCTCTACAAGAGAAAACTTCGAATCTAAAATGGCCCGTTTCTTAAAGGATAGTGAAGATCGTCTGTCATCATTGAAACGTAATACGGAATCAAAGCGTGGGGGAAGAGGCGCTAGACGGGGTTAACTTGCTGCTTAATCGATAGCATTTTTATATAGCAGGGTTGAACGTTTATAATTCCCATTAGAAAGACAAGTCACATTGACTTGTCTTTTTTGTGTGCAACTAAATTGTTGTCGCATTATAGGCTATTTCACACATTTTGTTTGCTTTTTGGATATTACAGAGGAAAGCGTCGAACGAATTATAGCTGCTTGTCCGCTTTTTTGACAAACTTCTATCCTCATTAAATCTATACTGAACAGTAAGATAAAAGATGGGAGTGTAGAAAATGGAAAAAGTAGAAAGGAATTTGATCGAGCCAATTGGAGATGTGAATTTTGACAGACCTAAATTGGAATTCGCTAAGGGAATTATGAAATTTCAGTCTGGACTGGAAACCTTTTTTATCAAAAAAGGCTACCTTCTGTTAATAATTGGTTTTTTGCTTGGTAGGGCACTCATTTTGGCCAAACTTACTCCTTTTTGTCTCCCGTTTTTTGCTGCTGTTTATTTCATCAGAAGGGATAAAGCCCCTCTTGCGTTAGTCGGTTTAGTTGCTGGTGCTGCTACGCTGTCTATAACAAATACCGTATCTGCCTTTGGAATGGCCTTCCTATTTTTATTTACTTTTCGAATCGCAAAGAAATGGCTAAAACATGAATTGCGAGCATTGCCATTTTTTGTGTTCTTTACATTGCTTGGCGGAGGTTTATTAAAGACATTTATCCTAACAAAGAATATGACCCTCTATGATGGGATGATGGCTGGAGTCGAAGCAAGTTTAGGGTTTATTCTTACCCTTATTTTTATCCAAAGCATCCCGCTATTATCCTTTAGTAAGCGCCGTCAATCGTTGAAAACAGAGGAAATCGTCTGTTTAATAATAATGTTAGCCTCGGTCATGACAGGGACAATTGGTTGGTCTGTCTATGATCTTTCAGTTGAACATATTATGTCGAGATATTTAGTTCTGCTTTTTGCTTTTGTAGCCGGTGCGACGGTTGGATCGACAGTCGGAGTTGTGACAGGCTTAATATTTAGCCTTGCCAATGTGACGAGCTTCTATCATATGAGCTTGCTTGCCTTTGCCGGTCTTCTCGGCGGTCTATTAAAAGAAGGCAGGAAAATAGGGGTAGCAGCTGGGTTATTTATAGCAACTCTATTAATGGGCATGTACGGAGAAGAAAGCGCCAATCTATTAAAAACGGTGTTAGAAACTGCAGTAGCTATATTCTTGTTTCTTCTCACGCCTCAGGCATTATCTACTAGACTAGCAAAGCATATTCCAGGTACAGCCGAATATGCCGCTGAACAACAGCAATATATGAGGAAAATGCGCGACGTAACTGCTCAAAGAGTCGCACAGTTCTCCAATGTATTTCAAGCGCTTTCAAAGAGCTTCTCCTCTTATGATGAGCCGTCCGAATGGGAGGAAGAAGAGAAGGATAGAGAACTAGACTACTTTTTAAGCAATGTGACAGGAAAGACATGCCAAAGTTGCTTTAAGAAGGATCATTGCTGGGCAAGGAACTTTGATACAACCTATGCCTATATGGAAAATATTATGAGTGATTTAGATGAAAATAATGGTGCACTTTCCCCACGACTTTCAAGAGAGTGGGAGAAATATTGTACAAGATCGAAAAAAGTAACAGAAGTGATCCAACAGGAGCTTACATTCTTTTATGCAAACCAAAAATTAAAAAAGCAGGTGCAGGAAAGCCGCAGATTGGTCGCTGATCAATTACGGGGCGTATCAGAAGTTATGGGCGATTTTGCTAAGGAAATTCAAAGAGAACGGGAAAACCATCATAAACAAGAGGATTTGATTCTCGAAGCGCTGCAAGATTTCGGCATTCATATTGAACAAGTAGAAATATATAGCCTTGAGCAGAGAAATGTAGATATTGATATGACCATCCCTTACTGTCAAGGACATGGAGAGTGTGAGAAGTTAATTGCACCAATGCTTTCTGATATTTTAGGTGAAACGATTGTGGTGAATTCAGAGGAGTGCTCGACCTATCCAAATGGCTTTTGCCATGTGACGTTCCGCTCAGCCAAGGCGTTTACAGTCGATACGGGAGTTGCTCATGCGGCAAAAGGCGGCGGGTTTATTTCAGGGGACAGCTATTCAACGATTGAGTTAGGCTGCGGAAAGTTTGCCATTGCCATTAGTGATGGAATGGGTAACGGGGAGCGGGCTCATATTGAAAGCAAAGAAACCCTTCAGCTACTGCAGAAAATTTTACAATCCGGAATTAAGGAAAAAGTTGCGATTAAATCAGTCAATTCCGTTTTATCGTTACGAACAACGGACGAAATCTTCTCAACTTTGGATTTGGCGATGATCGACCTCCAAAATGCTGGGGGGGAATTTTTGAAAATTGGCTCTTCTCCAAGCTTTATTAAGCGGGGAAATAAAGTGTTAAAGATACAAGCAAGCAATTTGCCGATGGGCATTATACAAGAGTTTGAGGTTGATGTTGTAAGTGAACAGCTTAAAGCTGAAGATTTATTAATTATGATGAGCGATGGCATATTTGAAGGGCCGAAGCATGTAGAAAACTTTGATTTATGGATGAAGAGGAAGATTAGCGAGTTAAAAACAAATGATCCACAAGATGTGGCTGACTTAATTATGGAGGAGGTCATCCGCTCAAGATCTGGCTCTATTGAGGATGATATGACAGTCGTCGTAGCTAAAATCAAACATAATACGCCGAAGTGGGCATCGATTCCTGTTCATTCAATCCGCCAAAAAGCCAATTAGTTAATTTAACCTGAATAATATAAAAATATGTATAATTCCCCCTCCGAAGGACGAAAATGAGGATAAATTAGAAAAGTGGAGGGGCCTCATTATGAAAACTGGTACGTTAAAGCAAATTTTATTAATTACAGATGGCTACTCAAACCAAGGCGAAGATCCGATGGCGATGGCTGCCTTGGCAAAGGAGCAAGGAATAACAATCAATGTCATAGGAGTGATGGAAAAGGACGTTATTGATGAAAAGAGCATGAACGAGATTGAAGGCATTGCTATGTCTGGAGGAGGGATAAGCCAAATTGTCTATGCGAAGCAGCTATCCCAAACCGTTCAAATGGTGACAAGAAAGGCAATGACTCAAACATTGCAAGGAGTCGTCAACCGCGAATTGCAGCAAATCTTAGGAGGCTCAAAAACAGTTGAAGACCTTTCGCCGGAACAGAGGGGCGAGGTCATGGAGGTTGTAGATGAGCTCGGAGAAACTGTGGAGCTTGAAGTACTCGTTCTAGTTGATACGAGCGCAAGTATGACACATAAGCTTCCGACTGTGAAGGAAGCATTGGTTGATTTATCACTAAGCTTAAATGCACGTTCAGGAGAAAACCGCTTTTCTGTTTTCGTTTTTCCGGGAAAAAAGAAAGAGGTAGAAAAGCTGCTCGATTGGTCACCTAACTTAGGAGCATTAACAAGTATATTCGGCAAGTTAACGACAGGCGGGATCACTCCAACAGGACCAGCGATTCGAGAAGCCTTATCCCATTTTAAGAAAAAACGCTCATTAAGGAGTCTGTTATCCCGCGATGATGAATCATTCTTTGAAGAATCTGTTTAATATAAGCCGAGGCATGGTCATTAAAGGGAAATGGCATCATAATTGTTATACAATTGTGAGCGAGCTTGGCTACGGGGCAAACGGGATTGTGTTTTTAGCGAATAGCGGACAAAAGCAGGTCGCATTAAAAATGAGTGATAACGGATTTTCCATTACATCAGAGGTCAACGTGTTAAAATCTTTTGAAAAGGTCCCAGGCTCTGCCCTTGGACCTTCTTTGATTGATGTGGATGACTGGGTTTACGGCGGAAAGCAAATATCCTTCTATGTGATGGAATATATAAAGGGCCCGGACCTGTTGAAATTTATTGAGCAAAAAGGGGAATCGTGGATTGAAGCCGTCATTTTACAGCTGTTGAATGACTTACATAAGCTACATGAAAGCGGATGGGTGTTTGGAGATCTAAAGCCAGAAAATTTAATCGTTACAGGCCCTCCACCACGAATTCGTTGCATTGATGTAGGTGGCACGACCATCCAGGGAAGGGCGATTAAAGAATTTACTGAGTTTTTTGATCGTGGATATTGGGGACTTGGTACGAGGAAAGCTGAACCAAGCTATGACCTTTTTGCTGTTGCCATGATTCTAATGAATATAGCTTATCCGAAACGGTTCCACAAAACGTCAGGAGATCTAAAACAGCTTATTTTTATGATCAGGCAAAAAAAGGAGCTATTGAAATTTGAAGGAGTACTTTTACATGCTTTACAAGGGAAATATTCTTCAGCCGAGGAAATGAGAAACGTCATTTTACAATTAAATCAGACAACCCCTCAGCAGAAACCAATACACTCGAGCAAAACGGGAAAGAACAGCCGAGCACATACGAAGAATAATCAAGTGGCAGTGAGCAGGCAATCGTATATAAAAAAGAAAAAAAGAGGCGGTTTTTTGGAAACCATCTTAATCTTTTTGATCATCTCCCTTCTTTATGTCATATATATATATGGTCAATTGGTATAAAGCAAAGTTAAATGCAATCTTTGAAAAAAGCACCCTGAAAATGTTATGCTTTTAGTAAATTTGATTAGTAAGGAAGACGCAAATGCTAGATGCAAAGGTAAGGGCTTTTCTAGAGAGAAACGCCTTAAATTTAAACAATAAAAGGCTGTTGATTGGCGTTTCAGGAGGGCCTGATTCGTTGGCCCTTCTTCATTATTTATCGAGCAAAAAACAGCAGTGGAATCTTTCGATAATAGCCGCGCATGTGGATCATATGTTTAGAGGGGAAGAATCGCTTGCAGAAGCAGAATTTGTTCGGCAGTTTTGCAAGGTAAGAAATATTCTATTTGAAATGGAACAAATTGATGTTCCGACATACATAAAGGAAACAGGAAAAAGCTCGCAAATCGCTGCACGAGAATGCCGGTACCGTTTTTTTGATAAAGTAATGGATAAATACGAAGCAGATTATCTCGTTTTAGGTCATCATGGGGATGATCAAGTTGAAACGATCCTCATGCGACTGACAAGAGGGAGTTCTGGTGATGCTAGAGCGGGAATTGCTTTCTTAAGGCCTTTTGGCAATGGGGAAATTCTTCGCCCTTTTTTATGTTTAAATAGAGCGGAAATAGAACATTATTGTTTAGAGCAGAAATTAGACCCTCGAAGAGACCCAAGCAATGAAAAGGGGATATACAGCCGCAACCGATTTCGCAAGGAAGTTCTCCCTTTTTTAAAAAGGGAAAATCCGCAAGTTCATGAGCATTTTCAACGTTTTAGCGAAGAAATTCGTAGCGACGAAGCTTTTTTGCAGGAATTAACTGTCCAAAAAATGAATAAAGTAATGGAAAAGAAAACTGCTCAGGAAATAATCCTAAATATTAGGGCCTTTCATGCAATGCCAATACCTTTACAAAGAAGAGGGATTCAACTAATATTAAACTATCTTTACAAGAAAAAACCTGCATCTTTATCTGCATTACATACTGAAAATGTGATTTCGTTAATAGGCAGTCCCAATCCATCCGGTATCCTTCATTTCCCAAGCGGTTTAAAGATTGTCCGCTCATACGAAAAATGCCATTTTCAATTTGGTTTTTGCCCAGTGCAATCTTTTCGTTTTGAAATAGCCGAACCCGGAGAGGTTAATTTGCCAAACGGCAGCAGTATTTCTTTTGCCTATACGAAGGGATCATTAGAAAGTTTTCAGTCTCATTCGATCCTTCTGGAACGT
This sequence comes from Cytobacillus depressus, assembly GCF_008923245.1. GTDB lineage: Bacteria > Bacillota > Bacilli > Bacillales > Cytobacillaceae > Cytobacillus > Cytobacillus depressus. The sequence goes on along the minus strand of NZ_WBOS01000023.1, from coordinate 15,822 downwards.
GATGCTATCACCTTGCCGCTTATTATTCGAACAAGGGAAGCTGGCGATCGAATGACATTGAAAGGCATGCAGGGTTCTAAAAAAATTAAAGATATTTTTATCGATAAGAAAGTGCCGTTGCAGGATCGGAACAGTTGGCCGATTGTAACGGATAGCAAGGGTGAAATTCTATGGATCCCTCGGTTAAAAGAGTCGCAGTATTCAATCAAGCATAATGCAGATTCCACTTATATTCTTTTAACACATAGGGAGAAATAATTTATACATTTTGCATTTGTAATATAGCAATGATCTTCTAGGAGGAACACAAATAATGAGAAACGATATTGAAAAGGTACTAATTTCGGAGGAAGAAATTCAGGCGAAAACAAAGAGCCTTGCGGCAGAACTTACGGAGGAATATAAGGATCGTTTTCCTTTGGCAGTTGGAATCTTAAAAGGCGCTATGCCTTTTATGGGTGATTTGCTAAAACATATTGACACTTATCTTGAAATGGATTTCATGGATGTTTCTAGCTACGGAAAATCAACTGTTTCATCAGGTGAGGTTAAAATCGTCAAAGATTTGGATACTTCTGTTGAAGGAAGGGACATTCTAATCATTGAAGACATTATCGATAGTGGTTTAACGCTTAGCTATTTAGTTGAGTTATTCCGCTATCGCAAGGCAAAATCCATTAAGATTGTCACTTTACTTGATAAGCCTACAGGACGTAAAGTTGATCTTCAAGCAGATTATGTTGGCTTTATTGTTCCTGATGAATTTGTTGTGGGCTATGGTTTAGACTATGCTGAAAAGTATCGAAACCTACCATATATTGGGGTCCTAAAGCCAGAAATTTATAGCAACAATAATTAAGTATCGAGACTTTATTTTTCATTATGAATAGACTTTTTGACAGCTAGAATATTCCCAGTATAAAAAGGGTAAATCCTTGTATTAACATGATTCTAATGCTACTATACATTATAGTTTGTTAACTGTGGGAGGAGGTAAGGGATGAATCGGATCTTCCGTAACACCATCTTTTATTTATTGATATTTCTTGTCATTATCGGCGTTGTTAGCTTTTTTAACGGCAACAATGAACCGACTGAACAAATTTCTTACGATAAATTTGTCACTTACTTGGAAAGTGGAGAAATAAAGTCGATCGCCATGCAGCCTGAAAGAGGCGTTTACGAAGTAAGAGGTGAACTTGTAGGGGATGAAAAAGGCAAGAACTTTCTAACTTATGTCGTAAATAGTGATAAAATTCTGGACCGTATTGATGCTCTTGCACAAAAATCAAAAGTTGACTTTCAGCCAGCGAAGGAAACGAGCGGCTGGGTGACATTTTTCACGTCCATTATTCCATTTATCATCATTTTCATTTTATTCTTCTTCTTGCTGAATCAAGCACAGGGCGGTGGAAGCCGTGTGATGAACTTTGGCAAAAGTAAAGCTAAGCTTTACGATGAAAATAAAAAGAAAGTCCGCTTTAAAGATGTAGCGGGTGCAGATGAGGAAAAACAAGAGCTTGTTGAAGTAGTAGAATTTTTAAAAGACCCAAGAAAGTTCTCAGAATTGGGTGCTAGAATTCCAAAAGGGGTTCTCCTTGTTGGACCTCCAGGAACAGGTAAAACATTGCTTGCTCGTGCTGTTGCGGGTGAAGCTGGTGTACCATTCTTCTCGATTAGTGGATCTGACTTCGTCGAAATGTTTGTCGGTGTCGGAGCTTCGCGTGTTCGAGATCTATTCGAAAACGCGAAAAAGAATGCACCATGTATTATTTTCATCGATGAAATTGATGCAGTTGGCCGTCAGCGTGGAGCTGGTCTAGGCGGAGGTCACGATGAACGTGAACAAACACTGAATCAGTTGCTTGTTGAAATGGATGGATTCGGCGCAAACGAGGGAATTATTATTGTTGCTGCAACAAACCGTCCGGATATTTTGGACCCAGCTTTACTGCGTCCAGGACGTTTTGACCGTCAAATTACAGTTGATCGCCCGGATGTTAAGGGAAGAGAAGCTGTTCTTAAAGTGCATGCAAGAAATAAGCCTTTAGATGAAACAGTAAACTTGAAAGCTATTGCACAGCGCACACCAGGCTTCTCGGGTGCTGATTTAGAAAACCTATTAAACGAATCAGCATTAGTGGCAGCTCGTCTAGATAAGAAAAAGATTGATATGACAGATATTGACGAAGCAACAGACCGTGTAATTGCTGGTCCCGCGAAGAAAAGTCGTGTCATCTCTAAAAAGGAAAGAAATATTGTTGCCTTCCATGAAGCAGGTCATACGGTTATTGGAGTCGTGCTTGAGGATGCCGAAATGGTCCATAAAGTAACGATTGTGCCTCGTGGCCAAGCTGGCGGATATGCGGTAATGCTTCCGAAAGAAGACCGTTTCTTCATGACAAAGCCAGAGCTTCTAGATAAAATTGTCGGCTTGCTTGGCGGCCGTGTTGCAGAGGAAGTTGTATTTGGTGAAGTGAGTACGGGTGCCCACAATGATTTCCAACGTGCAACAGGCATTGCTCGAAGAATGGTAACTGAATTTGGAATGAGCGATAAGCTCGGACCGCTGCAATTCGGTCAATCACAGGGCGGTCAAGTATTCTTAGGAAGAGATTTCAACAATGATCAGAATTACTCTGATGCAATTGCCTATGAAATTGACCTTGAAATCCAGCGTATTGTTAAAGAGAGTTATGAAAAGGCAAGAAAGGTTCTGACTGAAAATCGTGAGAAGCTTGATCTAATTGCCAATACACTTCTAGAGGTTGAAACATTAGATGCAGAACAAATTAAGCATTTAATGGATCATGGAACATTGCCTGATCGTCCGGTGAAGGCTGACGACTCTAAAGAGGTTAAAGTAAATATTAACATCAGTAAAGATGATAAAGATGCTTCTGATGAAATCCAAGAAGTAAGAAAAACGAATCCAGCTGAAGAGGAAAATCCTCCGTCAATTGGAGAAGACCGAAAAGAATAGAAAGAAAAATGGCGCTCATTTTTGAGCGCCTTTTTCTTTTTTTATAATTGGTTATATTAGAGTTATTTTAGCCTTGTCTAGCTTCAGCACCTACTCCCCGCGAGGTCATAAGACGGTTTAATCGATTAACATAAATTTTAAAATTACACCCTCTAATTCAAGTTGTGTTATGATGTTTTCAGTGAAAAAGCTGTTGTTCAATAAACAAATAATAGAGTGGTGAGAGAAATGATATTTGTTTTTGATATCGGAAATACAAATATGGTTTTAGGGGTATATGATGGGGATCAGCTGAAATATCATTGGAGACTGGAAACAAGCCGGAATAAAACAGAAGATGAATACGGCATTATGATAAAGTCTCTGTTTGAACATGTAGGATTAACATTCGGGGACATTAATGGAATTATTATCTCTTCTGTTGTTCCGCCGATCATGACAGCTCTGGAGCGGATGTGCGATAAATATTTTCACATTAAACCGTTAATTGTGGGCCCTGGAATCAAGACGGGCTTGAATATTAAATATGAGAATCCGAGAGAGGTTGGCGCGGATCGCATTGTGAATGCGGTGGCTGCTATTCAAGACTACGGCAGCCCGTTAATTATCGTCGACTTTGGTACAGCAACAACATATTGTTACATTAATGAGAAGAAACAATATATGGGGGGCGCCATTGCTCCGGGTGTGGGTATTTCGACAGAGGCATTGTACTCAAGAGCGGCTAAGCTGCCAAGAATTGAAATTGCCCGTCCTGAAGGAATAATTGGCAAAAATACTGTCTCCGCCATGCAGGCTGGAATCTTATTTGGTTATGTTGGCCAAGTCGAGGGCATCGTAAAAAGGATGAAGGAGCAGGCTAATGAGAACCCAACCGTCATTGCTACTGGTGGATTAGCTAGCTTGATTGCTAAAGAATCAACAATTATTGATGTTGTTGATCCTTTCTTAACGTTGAAAGGGCTTCAGCTCATTTATAAACGTAATTTCGAATCAGCGAAATAATAAACAGCATGAATGGAAGCAGAAAGGAGTTTGCAAATGAACGATTATTTAGTGAAAGCAATTGCATTTAATGGACAGGTTCGTGCGTATGCCGTCCGTACGACAGAAACAGTTGGAGAGGCTCAGAGAAGACATCAAACATGGCCAACAGCCTCGGCAGCTTTAGGCAGAGCGATGTCTGCCGGTGTAATGATGGGTGCCATGCTAAAAGGCGAGGAAAAAATTACGATCAAAATTGAAGGTGGCGGTCCAATCGGCCCCATTTTAGTAGATAGTAACTCAAAGGGTGAGGTCCGTGGCTATGTTACCCATCCGCAAACGCATTTTGATTTAAATGAACAAGGGAAGCTTGATGTTCGTCGTGCGGTCGGCACTACAGGGACATTAACTGTAATCAAGGACATCGGAATGAGGGAGAATTTTTCCGGGCAAGTTCCGATTGTATCTGGTGAGCTTGGGGAAGACTTTACATACTATTTTGTGACATCTGAGCAAACACCATCATCCGTTGGCGTCGGCGTTCTTGTAAACCCTGATAATTCAATCCTTGCTGCAGGCGGATTTATTATACAGCTGATGCCAGGTACGGAAGAAGAAACGATTAGTGTAATTGAAAGCCGCTTAAAAACAATTCCGCCCGTATCAAAACTGATTGAGCAAGGATTGACACCTGAAGAATTGTTAACAGAGCTTTTAGGAGCAGAAAATGTCAAGATTCTTGAAAAGCAGCCTGTCGCTTTTGTTTGTACATGTTCAAAAGAAAGATTCGGCAATGTCATTACAAGCTTAGGGGCACAGGAGATTCAAGATATGATTGATAAAGAAGGGGAAGCAGAAGCCCAATGCCATTTCTGTAATGAAATGTATCATTATTCAAAAGAAGAGTTAGAGGAATTAAAACGAGAAGCAGAGTAGACAGCTTTGGAGGAGAATAAGTTGAAAAGGGACAGGCTTAGGAAGGATAAGCTTTTGATCATTATCGCTGGGCTGATCATCATCAATTGCTTAACAGTTGTTTTTTTTCTATCAAAAGGGAATGCAGGCCAGAAAGAGGTTGTGGCGACCGTTGGCAAAGAAAAAATTACCCGGCAGGATTGGCTGAATGAGATGGAGTCCAGATATGGGAGAGAAGTGTTAAGTGAGCTAGTTGACCAAAAGGTGATTGAAACAGCTGGGAAAAAGTATGACGTGGAAATTTCTGATAAAGCGGTTGAACGTGAGCTTAACATGCTAAAAACGATGTACGGAACATCTAGCGGCTATCAGGCGGCTGATGAGGATAAGTGGCGGCTGCAAATTAAAAACACCCTTATGCTCGAAGAACTTTTGACGAAAGATGCCAAAATCCCAGAAAAAGAAATAAAGAATTACTACGAGCAAAATAAAAGCCAATTCCACTTACCTGATTCCTATCACATGTCTCAAATCATCGTAAAAACAAAGGCAGAAGCGGATCAAACTTTAAAGGAATTAGATCAAGGCTCAAGCTTTTCTGTTCTCGCGATGGAACGCTCCATCGATGAATTTACAGCTAAATACGGCGGCGACGCTGGCTATATTAACGAGGATAATGAACATTACTCCAAATCGATAATGAGTGAAATAAAGAAATTAAAGCATGGGAAGTGGAGCAAAGCATTTAAGGTCGATGACGGATTTGCCATCGTTATGCTCCATGAGCACGTTAAAGGGAAAGTCTATTCTTACAAAGAAGTAAAGGATCAAATCCGCAGACAAATTGCATTAGAACAAATGGATACACCTGTTTCCGCCAGATCGCTATGGAGTGAATCAGATGTAGACTGGTTTTATGGGAAGACAGAAGCACATTAGAAAAAAGGATGACTCAAGGCGGATTTGAGTTGTCCTTTTTTGTACACAACAAAGATAGGTTATAGTAATATTGGGCGAAAGTATGAAATTTTGTAAATATTATACTTTTTTAAGGAAAAATATTTGACATTGACGCCTATTCGTATTAAATTTTAATTAAACCAATATAAATACTCGGATTAAGGAGTGGGGAAAATGCCTAAAGTAGCAAATTCAATTGCAGAACTAGTAGGTCAAACACCGATTGTGAAGCTTAACCGACTTGTAGATGAGAATAGTGCAGATGTTTATGTAAAATTAGAATATATGAACCCTGGAAGCAGCGTGAAAGACCGTATTGCTTTGGCAATGATTGAAGCTGCGGAGGAAGCTGGCGTTTTGAAAGATGGATCAACGATTATTGAACCTACTAGTGGCAACACGGGAATTGGTCTTGCGATGATTGCAGCTGCTAAAGGCTATAAGGCTGTATTAGTTATGCCGGAAACAATGAGTATGGAGCGACGCAATCTTCTGCGTGCTTATGGAGCAGATCTTGTGTTAACGCCCGGTCCAGAAGGAATGAATGGCGCCATTCGAAAAGCAAGCGAACTTGCAAAAGAGCATGGGTACTTCATGCCTCAGCAATTTGAAAACCCATCCAATCCGGAAGTGCATCGCCGTACAACAGGGAAAGAGATTGTTGAACAAATGGGTGATCAGCTAGATGCCTTTATCTCTGGTATCGGTACTGGCGGAACGATTACAGGTGCAGGCGGAGTCCTTCGTGAGAAATACGAAAATATTAAAATTTATGCAGTGGAGCCAACAGATTCCCCGGTGCTTTCGGGCGGAAAACCAGGCCCTCATAAAATTCAAGGAATTGGTGCAGGGTTTGTTCCAAAAGTTCTAAACACGGAAATCTATGATGAAGTAATTAAAGTAACAAATGATGAAGCGTTTGAATTTGCTCGCTTAGCGGCGAAGGAAGAAGGAATTTTAGGCGGAATTTCTTCGGGAGCAGCTATTTTTGCCGCTTTGAAAGTAGCAAAAGAGCTTGGGAAAGGAAAGAAGGTCCTTGCCATCCTTCCAAGTAATGGAGAGCGTTATTTAAGTACACCTCTTTATCAATTCGAAACGGAATAATCTATACGAAAGCAATGGCTTGCTTAGCTATTGCTTTTTTCGTTATCCAGCTCCACAAGGAACGCTTCGGCAGCATAATCATCGCACGAGTAAAAGCGTTAGCTTTTAGGAGGAGCCCCTACCCCCTCGAGGTCACAACCCAATCGTCCCAGAAAGGTAAAGTACACCTTTCCGAGCCGATCGTCTTGTGCTTGTCGGGGGTGACCACTAAGTAAAGCTTCTTAGAATAGTCATCGCAGGAACAATTTGATTTGTAATTGTTCCGAAGGCGCTTCCGCTTTTCTAATTCGCATTTGTTCTTTGTAAATAAACTATCTTCATGTATGATGTAAAAAGATACTGAATTAGAGGTGAAACTCCTGTGAAAAAACTTAAAATATATACCAAAAAGCTTCCGTTTTCTTTTGACCAATTTTATCAGAAATATCGCAATTTAGCAGAAGGTAAGCAGCATCATGTCATCTTAGAAAGTGGCAGAGGGGGACGTTACAGCATTGCTGCTTTTGATCCTGATACGGTTCTAATCGGAAAACATTCGAAGCTAGAAATTATCCATGCTGATGGGAGTCAAATGCTTGAAGGAAATCCTCTGCATTTATTAAAAGAATGGCTGAGCCAATATGAGGTAGAGAAGGATGATTCACTGCCAGATTTTCAAGGAGGAGCAATTGGTTTAATCAGCTATGATTACGGCCGTTATATTGAACGATTGCCTCAAATGGCTGAAGATGATCTTCAAATTCCTGATATCCATTTCTTAGCCTTTAAGGAATGGTTTGTCTTTGATAAATTACATAATGTTTTATGGTTAATGGGATTGTATGGGGAAAATGAAGAAAGCTTAGCAGAAGATCGCGCATCGGAATGGGAATGTCGATGGACGGAAGAGGTGAACCAAGCCCCGGCTGCTTTACATAAGAACATGCCGCAGGATGTAGAGGATCAGCTTGATGTGTCGCTAAGTGAAGAGAAGTTTATTCAGGCTGTTGAAAAGGTTCAGGATTATATCGCTCAAGGCGATGTATTCCAGGTGAATCTATCGGTTCGCCAAAGCCGCCCGATTCAGGTAGACGCGATTGATGTTTATGAACAGCTTAGAGTGCTTAACCCATCACCGTATATGGGCTATTTTCATACCCCTGAATATCAGCTTGTCAGCGGCTCACCAGAGTTACTAATTAAGAAAAAGGATCATGAGGTGAGCACGCGCCCAATTGCTGGTACCCGTTCACGCGGAGCAGATGAGGCCGAGGATAACAAGCTTGCAAATGAGCTAATTGAAAATGAAAAAGAGTGTGCTGAGCACGTCATGCTTGTCGACTTAGAAAGAAACGATCTCGGGCGTGTTTGTCAATATGGCTCTGTTGAAGTGAATGAGTTTATGGTCATTGAAAAATACTCGCATGTGATGCATATCGTCTCTAATATTAAGGGTGAGCTGGCAGAGGACAAGGATGGTTTCGATTTAATTGATGCTGTATTCCCAGGCGGAACGATTACAGGTGCTCCGAAAATAAGAACAATGGAAATTATTGAAGAGTTGGAGCCTGTAACAAGGGGACCGTATACAGGGTCTTTAGGCTGGATTAATTTTAACGGTGATCTAGAGCTGAATATTATTATTCGCACAATGATTGTGAAGGATGGAAAAGCCCATGTGCAGGCGGGGGCTGGAATTGTCATTGACTCCAATCCGAAAAATGAATATAAAGAGTCATTGAAGAAAGCAATTGCCTTATGGAAGGCGAAAGAAATGGCCGAACAGGAAAAGGGTGACACGAAATGATTTTGATGATCGATAATTACGACTCTTTTACGTATAACCTTGTTCAATATCTTGGAGAAATTGGCGAGGAGCTGCTCGTGAAAAGAAATGATGAAATAACAATTGAGGAAATAGAAAAACTGCAGCCTCGTTTTTTAATGATTTCACCAGGGCCATGCACACCAAATGAAGCAGGATTGAGCTTAGAGGCGATCGAGGCCTTTGCTGGCAAAATTCCTGTGTTCGGTGTCTGCCTCGGGCACCAATCCATTGCCCAAGTGTTTGGCGGCGATGTCGTTCAGGCGGAGCAGCTTATGCATGGGAAAACATCAGATATTTATCATGATGGGAAAACCATTTTCAGTGGCCTGCCAAATCCATTCCCTGCAACAAGATATCATTCTCTAATTGTTAAAAAGGAAACATTGCCTTCTTGTTTAGAAGTATCCGCTTGGACCTCTGATGATGAAATTATGGCCGTTCGCCATAAGGAGCTGCAAGTTGAGGGCGTGCAATTCCACCCAGAGTCAATTATGACGACAGCGGGCAAGGATTTGCTTAGAAACTTCCTTCATTTTTATGGGAGATAGGGGGAGAGTCATGTATTTGTATATGAATGGGGAGCTTGTTCCGAAAGAAGAAGCTCTCATTTCCCCGTTTGATCACGGCTTTTTATATGGAGTGGGTTTATTCGAAACGTTTCGCACGTATAATGGGCACCCATTTTTATTAGATGACCATTTAGAACGATTGAATCGTGGCTTAGAAGAGCTGAATATTTATGTTCAGTATACGAGAAGCGAGATTTTACATGCACTGCAACTTCTCCTGAAGGAAAATAAGCTGAAAGATGCATATTTTCGCTTAAATGTTTCAGCAGGATTAGGGGAGATTGGCTTGCAGACTGAGCCATATGTTAAGCCAAATATGATAATATTCGCAAAACCTCTTCCTTCGAGACGATCAGGGCAGGAAAAAAGGGCAGAAATATTAAAGCTGAATCGCAATACGCCAGAGGGCGCTGAAAGACTGAAATCACATCATTTTTTAAACAATATTTTAGCAAAGAAGGAAATAGGGAGTTCACTTGATTGTGAAGGAATCTTTCTTACGAAGGAAGGATTTTTAGCTGAAGGGGTTGTATCGAATCTCTTTTGGCTGAAGAAAAAAACTCTTTTCACTCCTACCGTTGATACAGGAATATTAAATGGCATTACGAGACAATTTGTTATTAAGCTTGCTAAACTTAATGGATTCGACGTTCATGAAGGCTTTTTTACGTTAACGGATGCGATGACGGCGGATGAAATGTTCGTGACGAATTCGATTCAGGAAGTTGTTCCAATTTCAATGTTTAATGGTACACCTATGCCTGGCGCAGCAGGAGAGAAGGTGAAGGTACTCCAACAGATTTACGAACAACAAACTGTAAAGCTATGGAGTAAAGAAGATTTGTCCCGCATTAACTGGCAGTAAGACTTCCACCTTAAAACCTTAGTATATCGAAGAAGTTTAGGTAGGAGGTCAACTGCCAGTAAAAGCCCGATTGGTGAGATACAGTGAAACTTGCCGATGTGCTTTTCAGCGGCTTAGTTGAACCAATCGGGTTCGTACTGTCTCTTTATCAAGGCATTAGCCTTGATATTAGAGACAGTAGAACGGGACTAACACTCAGTGGGGGATGAAAGACCCCCCGCTGAGTGAAGTTTCACTTTATAAGGAGGTTTTTTCTTGAAAAACATGATACAGTGTGGACCTTATACCTTAGATTACGAGAAGAAAACGCTTATTATGGGAATTTTAAATATGACCCCTGATTCCTTTTCAGATGGTGGGAAGTTTAACCGCGGTGACGAAGCGGTCGAACGTGCAATGCAAATGGTAGAGGATGGCGCTGACATCATTGATATTGGTGGCGAGTCAACACGACCTGGGTTCGATCCTGTATCAGTAGAGGAAGAACTTGAGCGGGTTATCCCCGTTATTGAAGCTATCTCCAAAGAAGTTAAAGTTCCGATTTCAATAGACACATATAAAGCAGAGGTGGCACGGCAAGCGATTAATGCCGGCGCCCACATTATTAACGATATTTGGGGTGCGAAGGCAGACCCTGATATGGCTGCTGTTGCTGCTGACATGCAAGTTCCAATTATTTTAATGCATAATCGTGAAAATATGGATTATACCCATTTTTATCGTGATGTCGTTAATGATTTATATGAAAGCATTGCTTTAGTAAAACAGGCTGGTGTTAAGGACGAAAATATTATTCTAGACCCTGGCATTGGATTTGTTAAAGGCTTACATTATGATTTAGAAATGATGAGAAATCTGGACAAGCTCGTGTCTATAGGTTATCCAGTCCTACTTGGAACTTCTCGAAAATCTATGATTGGGAAAGTTCTTGATCTCCCTGTCGAAGAGCGATTGGAAGGAACAGGTGCCACCGTTTGTTACGGAATTCAGAAAGGGTGTCAGATCATCCGTATCCATGATGTGAAGGAAATGAAGCGGATGGCTGCTATGATGGATGCACTTATGGGGAAAGGGAGCTGAACATGGATAAAATCATCTTAAATCAAATGGCTTTTTACGGTTTCCATGGTGTTTTTCCAGAAGAAACCCGTCTAGGTCAACGATTTTATGTCGATTTGACAGTGGAAGCAAGTTTGAAAAAGGCTGGGGAAACGGATCAACTTGAAGATTCGATCAATTATGCCGAGCTTTACGATGTTTGTAAGGAGATTGTTGAAGGCAAACCTTTAAAACTCGTAGAAGCTGTTGCGGAAAAGATTGCCGGGGAAATATTGAGACGTTTTGAGACTATTTCCCAAGTCATTGTAAAGGTAATTAAACCTGATCCTCCTATTCAAGGACATTATGAATCAGTAGCTGTTGAAATAACAAGGAGTAGGGAAAATGATAAATAAAGCTTACATAGGTTTAGGCTCCAACATGGGGGAAAGAGCTGCGACTTTAAAAGAGGCAATTGCGAACATTGAAGCTGTACCGAATATACAAGTGGTAAATACCTCATCTATTTATGAAACAGAGCCGGTTGGCTATGAGGATCAAGATCGATTTTTAAACATGGTCATTGAAGTAAGAACAAGCTTAAACCCATTTGAATTGCTGAATACTTGTTTAGAAATAGAAAAAGGCCTTGGCAGAAAAAGGGATATTAGATGGGGGCCTCGGACGATTGACCTTGACATTTTGTTGTATAATCAGGAAAGTATCATTTCAGAGAAATTAACCGTTCCTCATCCTCGAATACAGGAGAGAGCTTTTGTCATTATTCCTTTATTAGATATTAAGCCTGACTTCAAGCTTCCGACAATGGAAGTTTCTCTTCAAGATGTTTTAAAGAGAATACCTGATAGAGAGGGAGTACGAATATGGAAGCAGAAAAATGGGGAAGACGTATTCGCGCTTTTCGCAAATTAAAAGGTTTTACACAAGAAGGCTTTGCTAAACAGCTTGGTGTGTCTGTTTCAATTCTTGGTGAGATTGAGCGGGGAAACAGAATGCCCGCTCTTGAATTTATAGAGCGGACTGCTCACTTGCTAAATATTACCGTTGAAGATTTAACCCCGCCGGAGGAAAATGAATAGATGTAAACCGGCGATAGACTATCCCAGGAGGGAGGTTCTTTATGTTTAAAATTGGCGATATTGAGTTGAAAAACCGAGTTGTACTCGCGCCAATGGCAGGAGTATGTAATTCTGCATTCCGTCTCACTGTGAAAGAGTTTGGCGCCGGACTTGTATGTGCTGAAATGGTCAGTGATAAAGGAATTGTATTAAAAAACGAGAAAACAATGAATATGCTTTATATAGACGAACGTGAAAAACCGCTAAGCCTGCAAATTTTTGGCGGAGAAAAAGAAACATTGATTGAAGCGGCTCGATTTGTTGATAAGAATTCAAATGCTGACATTATTGATATTAATATGGGCTGTCCTGTTCCGAAAATCACGAAATGTGATGCAGGAGCAAAGTGGCTGCTTGATCCGGACAAAATTTATGAAATGGTTTCAGCGGTAACGAACGCAGTTGAAAAGCCTGTTACTGTGAAGATGCGTATGGGTTGGGATGAAGATCATATTTATGCAGTCCGCAATGCTCAAGCGGTAGAAAGTGCCGGCGGAAAAGCTGTTGCTTTACACGGTCGTACACGTCTACAATTGTACGAAGGAAAAGCGAATTGGGATATTATTCGTGAAGTAAAGCAAAACATCAATATTCCGTTAATCGGGAACGGGGATGTTCAAACACCTCAAGATGCTAAGCGTATGCTTGAAGAAACCGGCTGTGATGGTGTTATGATCGGACGGGCGGCTCTTGGTAATCCGTGGATGATCTACCGTACGGTTAAATTTCTTGCAACGGGTGAATTAATGGGAGAGCCAAGTGTTCGCGAGAAGATTGGTGTATGTATTCTTCATTTAGATCGCTTAATTGCTTTGAAGAATGAGTATATTGCTGTACGTGAAATGCGCAAGCATGCGGCTTGGTACTTAAAGGGCATTCGCGGCAATGCGAACGTTCGTAATGCCATCAATGAATGTAACACAAGAGAAGATCTAGTCACGGTATTAACTACCCTTGTTATTGAAGCGGAGGCAAAAGAGCAAGGGCAAACTCAGGCAGGGTAAAGTTGACAATCAATAGCTTCTTTATCTATAATACTTTTGAAACAGAGAGAACTGCCAGTATACAAGCTGGCAGTTTTTATTCTATTTATCGCAGATTAACGGACAGTAAGACTTCCACTTCAAAACTTTAGATAATTCGGAGAAGTTTAAGTGGAGATCAACAGCCCGTAAAGGCCCGACGACGGACAGGATGTCCTAGTCAGGCGAAAGCCACAGGATAAGGAATACTACGGAAGCGATACATCGCACGACCAAAAGCAGAGCTTTTGGGAGGATGTGGCGTTTTGAGCGTGATAAGTTCAACTAACATTCAATGGGGAAAGACACCCCACTGAATGAAGTTTCACTTTATAAACATATTTGATGTGTGTGTTGTTTACTTTGTGTAAAATAATAAAAGTATGAAGATTTTTGTTCGCAGTATATTGCTTTACATAAAATAGATTTACAAATTGGAGATGATACAAATGAGTCAGAATCATGAGGAATTAAATGACCAACTAATGGTCAGAAGGGAAAAAATGAATAGCCTGCGCGAAAAAGGGCTAGATCCATTTGGAAAAAGATTTGTTCGTTCACATCAATCCCAAAAGCTATTTGATCAATACGGTGATCTTGAAAAGGAAGCTCTAGAAGAAAAGAATGTTTCGGTAACGATTGCTGGACGTATTATGACGAAGCGCGGTAAAGGGAAAGCCGGCTTTGCTCATATTCAAGACTTAACTGGCCAAATTCAAATTTATGTTCGTACAGATGCAGTTGGTGAAGAAAGCTATGAAATTTTTGATTCAGTCGATCTAGGTGATTTAGTTGGCGTATCTGGCGTACTTTTCAAAACAAAAGTAGGCGAACTATCAATTAAAGTAAAAGAGTTCGAACTTCTTACAAAAGCACTTCGCCCGCTACCAGACAAATTCCATGGACTGAAGGATGTTGAGCAGCGTTACCGCCAGCGTTACCTCGATTTAATTATGAGTGACGAAAGCAAAAAAACATTTATTGCTCGTAGCCGTATCATCCAATCGATGCGCCGTTATCTAGACAGCGAAGGGTATTTAGAAGTTGAAACACCGATGATGCATTCCATTGCAGGTGGTGCTTCAGCCCGCCCGTTCATTACCCATCATAATGCACTTGATATGGAGCTTTACATGAGAATTGCCATTGAGCTTCATCTGAAGCGTCTAATAGTGGGCGGTTTAGAGAAAGTGTACGAGATTGGCCGCGTGTTTAGAAATGAAGGGGTTTCTACACGTCACAATCCTGAATTCACGATGATTGAGCTATATGAGGCATATGCTGATTACCGAGATATCATGAGCTTAACGGAGAACTTAATTGCCCATATTGCTCAAGAAGTACTAGGTACGACAACTGTTCAATATGGAGAATACGAAGTAGACTTGAAGCCAGAATGGAAAAGACTTCACATGGTTGATGCTATTAAGGAATATACAGGAGTAGACTTCTGGAAGGAAATGAGCAAGGAAGAGGCACATGCATTGGCGAAAGAGCATGGAGTGGAAGTAACTGAACATATGCTTTATGGGCATGTTGTCAATGAATTCTTTGAGCAAAAGGTTGAAGAGAAGCTTATCCAGCCTACATTCATTTATGGACATCCAGTAGAAATTTCTCCTCTTGCTAAGAAAAATGAGGAAGACCCACGTTTCACTGATCGTTTTGAGTTATTCATTGTTGCTCGTGAACATGCTAATGCTTTCACAGAGTTAAATGATCCAATTGATCAAAGAGAGCGTTTCGAAGCTCAGCTTAAAGAACGCGAGCAAGGAAATGATGAAGCACATATGATGGATGATGATTTCATTGAAGCATTAGAGTACGGTATGCCGCCAACAGGTGGATTAGGAATCGGGATTGATCGTATTGTTATGCTATTAACAAACTCACCATCTATTCGTGATGTATTACTTTTCCCTCTAATGCGTCACCGTTAATATACTATTTTAAAGGCAAAGCACATAATATTGTGTTTTGCCTTTTTTAATTTTATATTTTGTTATACGCTTTTGTTGATTTTCGTTCCAGGCACTTAGCGATCGCGTTCAGTCCGGGAGCCTCCTCGTTGCATTCCACTCCAATCAATAATAAAATAGCAATCTCAATAATTTCATTTAGCCTAAATTTAAATCAACTATTAGCGTGTGGAATAATATGAATATTTTTATTTTGCTTTTTCTAAAAAAACCTATTGCGAAATAGTTTTGACGGTGGTATATTTATATTCGTTGCCGCTGAGACGGCAGCTGAAAGAAGTTAATAAAAAAGATGAAAAAAGTTGTTGACTCAACATAGTGAATCTGATATTATTAAAAAGTCGCTTCTGAGCGACAAGATAGTTCTTTGAAAACTGAACGAACAAAACGTCAACGTTTTAGTCTTTTTATCAAAAAGACATTATGAGCTAATCAACTCACAATTTATTGGAGAGTT
>NZ_WBOS01000022.1 GCF_008923245.1 Cytobacillus depressus | reverse complement strand
GAGCGTAAAAATGCCTTCCGTTTTTATGAAAAATTAGGCTTTACCTCCACTCATGAAGGCATGAAGTTAATTCTAAATTAAATAAATCATATATTCCACAATCGGGCGCTTTTCTGAAATAAGTAAAGCGTCTTTCTTTATGAAAAGGGCCATTTAATTGAAGAAGGAGTTAAGTTCAATGGTAAAATATTGGAATCAGTACAAAAATTGTGAAAATGATTTGGAAACATGTACTTACACAACGTAGCATGTTAATTGGGAGGGTGATTTTTGTGAAATTATTACTGTCTATTATATTAGCTGGGCTTTTAGGTATTTTAATTTTCTTTGGACCTATCGGTGTATATATTTTATGTGCAATTATTGTTGGAGTAATTTTTAGGTCATTTGTTTTATTAAATGAGATTCATAAACAAGTTATATCAGTAGGGGGAATTGATAGGGCGAAAGAAGCATATGAACGGTATTTAAAAGAGAGTGAAAAAGAAACGAATGAAAAACGTTAGGAATAAGTTATTCCACAAAAGGCCGCAATTCTTGAAGAGGAATTGTGCCTTTTTCAGTAATCGGGCCAGATTGTGGAATAACATTAATACGCAAATATGGGCATTTATTTTATGCAATACAGAGAAGTTTATGAAGACATTTACTTTAACGGGCAAGATAGTTAAAGAAGGAAAGATCACCATTTATAACGAAAATACTTTTAGGAAACTCAAAAGAAGGGCATGAGGAAACAACCATCTCCGATAGGCAAGATGGAAAAAATGTTAATTATTCGACAAACCCCTCGCTCCGTCCTCCTTGACAGGACTTCCCTGAGTAGGAAAAATAGAAATAGGATAAGTCACTTTTTATAGCTGATTTTTAGCATCATCTCTTCTTTTTTTCCTTCCCATTGGATTACAACTGGGATTTTTTTAGGTAAGGCACGACACGGACCTCCACAGTTTATTCCAATATCGAATTCATCTTGTGTTTCCAGATACCCTACTCCTGAAGTAATGTCATCAGAGGATTCATATATTTCGTATTCAAAAGTGGGTGGCTTACTTCCTTCTCCAATATATGAAATACTATAGTTTCTTATATTATCCTGTTTACTTTCTAACATCACATACCAATTATTACTTTTACCTTCGAAATATTGCTCTTTGAATTCCGGTATTTTTGAGCTTTTTTCCACTGTGCAAGCAGAAAGCATCAATGTAATAATGAAGCATAAAAATAAAAATAATTTGTTACCTCTTAATGAACATGGATAAATCATAGATTGTTACCTCCCTTGTATTTTAGAATTCATTATTAGAATAGAATACGTAGATGTTACTTCTCAGAATTAGGTGTAATGTACTTTATATTATTGAAATTTATTGAAACGAACCAACTGTCGATGCTTTTAATTATATATATTATTACATAAGTGTTGTGAAGTTGAAACCTGAATTTTCAGTTTAATAAAGCTCCCTATTAGGACCGACCAAAAAGTAAATACCTAATCAATAATTAGACCTATTAGACGGCAATTTGCTTATTAAGGGATGGATTTTCCGGAAGATAGAGAAGTATGAATGTTTTTAAAACGTTCTTCAGCAATCGGGCGCACAGTTGTTGAATGGGCAATGTGCTTAAATCGGCCCATTTAACTGAACAAAGTATTGATACGAATAAGTATTTTATTGGAAGTCATCCTAATAATAAAACAAATTCGGGAGCTTCTAATATGAAAAAAATTATTCTCAGTCTAATAATTGTTTTAGCTACCTCTACTTCAATAATTCATTCTGAACAGCTTCCAGCTTGCACAGTAATACTTGAACCCAAAGTTGATATTCAAAAAAATGCTAAAGGTGTGGCCATAATTTATAACATTGAAAGAAAATTTAATGACCACAGAACAAGCCTTGGTATTCAGGCCTTACATATGCCAGAGCCTTCAGTTTTCGGAAATTACGATAGTTATCAAGTGTTAGCATATATTCCTAATGAGGTAAGCTGGATATTTTCTCTTACTCGTTATGCAGATAATAATTGGGTTGGAAATTGGGATGAAATTTCCCCAATCATGAGACCAACCCAAATCAAAGTAAGACCGATAAATTTAAAAACAAATAATTTCGGCCCCTCTGTACTTGAAGGGAAAGTATCTTGTTCAAAATAAAAGTAAATCGTTTATTCAACAATCGGGCGCGATTGTTGAACAACATAGGAAAAATTAGAGGTTGCGTATGAGCAACTTACCCCTATAACCCCCCACGAAATCAATTCTAATTTTGTCCTAGGCCTCTCTACAGACACGACAAATAGCCGAAAGGAGTGATCTTTCAGCTAAGCTCGTCGGCGTGTCCAGAATTAGCCCCGGAGCTTTTGTCGTTTTGCTATGTAGGAAGCTGGCCAGCTTTTTACCTTTTTGGTGTCCCTTTTTTTGTAATTATCTCTAAGGTTTAATAGTGCCATTCCACGGTAAATGTGGTGCTTCTTTTCCGTAACCCCATAGTCCTGTAAAGGACTTTCCATCTGATTTAAATGTAAATTCAAACGTACCTTTCCCATACGGTGGTACAAACGGGTAGGTTTCCCATGTCCCTTTTAATGTATCTCCAGAAAACTTACCATCTAAGGTCCCTTGGGTTCCTGAGACAGGGGAATACCATCCGGTTACCTGATCCCTATCAAGAGCCATCGTAGCCAGATGCACAACTAATGGGATTTGGGGATTTGTACCCGCGTAATTACTGAATTTAGTATCCCAATATCCTGTTACGTCGTAGGGTCGACGATTTTGTTGCTGAACTTGATACAATGGATGATTAATGTAAGGTGCTTGATAAACATACGGGTATGAATACGGATACCTAACGATATTTTGAGAAGTGTATGGATAAGCAGTAAAAGGGTGATAGTATCCAACATATTGGTACATTTAATAATCTCCTTCCTTTAGACACCGGATGTATGTAGACTATTCCAAATGCAGAAGATATGTGACACCTTTTAAGGGTATGCCATTTTTGGTGTACCTTTTTTGGTTGAATGAAAATGTAACACTTTATGTATTCTGTTACATTTTGCCCTCAAACCCATGGTACGCCTATGTTTTGATTTACAAATTGTTAATTTACCTTTACAATGTAACATATTGAGGTTACTTGTTACATATTTTTGTTAAAAAATGGGGGTAAAAATGAGGTACGTTCAACCGATTCGAGATATACAAAAAATAGAAGAAATTCGCATTATCAGTTATCCCCATTATTCAGAATTTTATACACAAAAGAGGCCTTCCGAAAAAGGAAGATCTCTTTTTTATTGCGGTAACCAATTTTCAAATTTAGCTTCCAAGCCCTCGTCCTCAATAAATTTGAGGAATTCAATACTTTTCAGATGAGCCAATATAACGGATCTGCACCAAACGCTTCTGCCGGAAATAGAACCAAGCGGCTCAGGAATATATCCTTTGTTCGCCATCCTCGAAACGTCTTTGGAGTCTACTCCTAAAATACGGCTGACTTCAGCTCCACCGATTAAACCAAGCTCTAGTAATTTGTTTGCTTGATCGTGCGAATGCTTCACTATCGGAATCTTCATTTTGATCACCGCCTTTTTTTGTGATAGTGGTTGCGGTCCACTATTTTTTATTTAGTATAACAATTGAATTCATTTTGATAAGGCCACCTTCGGACCTCCTAAATTGTGATCAAATATATTGTCTCAACATTTGAATTTTATCTCAATATGTTTTTTGTTCCAAATGGGATAGACGAAATTATCTGAAACTACTAGTAACAAAATCTATGTTTTGTTACATAGAGCCGATAAGCGTTGATACGACAAGCATCCTCTGATATACTAGTAACAGATGGAGATAATATGTTACATAGTAAGTAACATGCTGGGGGGCATGACTAAAATTGAAAACAGTTCAACCTATTAGGAATCATGCGAAGATTCAGGAAATAGGAAATGTTCTTATGCATAATTCCTATCGGGATTATTTCCTTTTTATTTTCGGGATTAATTCCGGTCTTAGAATTTCTGACATTCTTCCTTTGAAAGTGAAAGATGTGAAGAACAAGAATTTTCTCATTGCGAGAGAATCAAAAACAGGGAAGGAAAGACGGATTCCGATGCTTCCTGTTTTGAAAGAAGAAATTGAGAAGTATATTGCTGGTATGAAACTAGAAGATTATCTTTTTAAATCTGTGAGAACAAGAAAACCAATTACAAGGATTCAAGCATATCGGATTTTAAGGTCTGCTGCGGAAAAGGTTGGACTTGAAGAGATCGGCAGTCATTCATTGAGAAAAACTTTTGGTTATCACTTTTATCAGCAGACAAAGGACGTTGCTATGCTTCAGGAAATCTTTAACCATTCTTCGCCGTCAATCACGCTTAGGTATATCGGAATTAATGATGACATGATTAATGAAGCATTTATTAAATTTGGGGGATTACGATGATGGTTTTTGATGTTTATAAAATTGACCAAATACGAAATGAATTTAAATCAATCAGAAACAAATATTTTAAAGACAAGCCTAAAATGTGTAGTAGATGCTTTTCTTCGAAGATAATTCATTTACACCATAAAAAGGCTATTGCAGACGGTGGTACAAATGATAATGAAAACTTAGTCCCTCTTTGCAAAGGATGTCATGATGAATGGCACTACGTTGAAGGTTCTATAGAATTTGAAGATTTTTTAGAAACCATATCTGGACATGAATTTATTATCATTCAAAAAAATATGGATCAATTTATTAAAAGTTTTAAAGATGCTCCCTTTGAAGAAGGAATGAATTTATTAAAAAAATCTGTATTAGATATGCGGGAAATGAATAGGGGTTTTGCACTTGCTGAATTTGAAGATAGGACAGGTGAATTAAGATTATGAACAAAGCAGAAAACGCAAAAATCATTTTAGCAGCATTAGAAGAGTATATTCAGATAGATTCCTCTTGCAAAGAACTTTATATAAAAGGGATTTTAAAAGGGTTGGCGGAGATCGAGAAGCAGGGACATCCGAAAGAAGAGAATTATTATACAAGTTCAGATGGATACGACATCATCAAATAAAAAACCTTTGGTATTTAAATATAGGACGCTCTTCTGTTCATGAGAGCGTCCTATATTATTACATTAATAATTATAATTTAAGTGATTAAGGTGCACAATTTGTCCAGCCTTTGTTACTGGCGGAAAGTCTCATTTGTATTTCATTTCCATATCTTAAGAGTTAAGGTTTGGTTGTATATATGGTAAAATTAGGATTGGAATATTTTAAACAAAAAAGCTGGTGATGATAAATGTCAAAATATAGATGCTTAAAACATAATGAGATAATGGCGGAAAAAATTGTGGATAGAAGAATCCAACCTTACTGTCTCGGATGCACAAAAGAAAAAAAACTGGAGGTAGATTTACAAACTTACAATGAAAATAAAGAAAAATATATGAAAGCGAACGAGAGGATAGTAAGGAAGGATTTCTTCGATAGCACAGTTATAGTACCAATTAAAGTATTTTTTTATTCTTTGTTTTGGTCACTTTTCCCTGCTGCCTTAATTAGTGATTATTTTTCTATTTCTTTTGTCCAGGCGTTTTTTGTGACTCCAGTTATCTTAGCAATAATTACTTTTTTTGTGCGCTTATATACATACAAAAGACCCCCGTCAGTATACCCTGAACCAACTAAAGAAAGCATCGAATTAGTCGTGAATTATGAAAAGGAACAGAATACGAAAGAGGCAGAAAGGTATAAAAATAACTTACGCAAGGAGTACAAGATACATTCAACGCGAATTGATGAAGTAGATAAAATGGATGGATTTAAGTTTGAACAATATGTAGCTGATTTATTGTGGAAAATTGGGTTTAAAAATGTAAAAGTAACAAAGAAAAGCGGTGACGGTGGTGTAGATATATTAGCTATTAGCCCTCGAGGGGAAAAGACCGCTATTCAATGCAAGAGGTTAAAAAGCAAAGTTGGGAATTCAGCCATTCAAGAAATCTTTTTAGGAAAGAAACTGAATAAATGTAAAATAGGAATGGTTATAACTAACTCCTATTTTACGAAGCCTGCCTTTGATGCTGCGGTTAAATCGGGTATTGAATTATGGGATAGGGATCGTTTAATTGAGCAGATGAACAAACTTGAACCGCAGTTTAGCTGGGAAGATTATCTTGCTAGTTTTTATAATTTACCTGAAGGACAACAAAGAATTTCATAAAAGGGGTACCGTTAGGAAAAAGCGAATTGAGATTAATCCAATTTGCATTTTTTATGTTTTAAAAAACTTTAACGGACTAACTGATGTCATAACTTAATAGATTGATTTGCAGGAACAGGCGGAATCAGAAAAGTCTTATAAAAATACAGATGGATACGACATCATCAAATAATGAATCAGTTGAAAATTAAATATATTCAGTTTGCTCTCCAACTGTGAACATTCTTGGTATAATAAGGAGTATAAGGTTAAGGCTCCCACCCTCCGTTTTATAAAATACAAAAGACGGAGGTTTTCTCGAAATGAAAAAAGATACAAATGAAAAGTTAAACCCTACTAAGAAACAAAAGAACAACCAAAAGCAAGACAAAAAAGCAACTAAGAATACACAACAAGACAACGGATTAACGAATGGGATGAAGTGGTTTCAGATACTTTCTACTGGCCTTTCAAGCTTTATGAGAGGAATGTGCTGGATGATGGTAGTCGTCTTTATGGGCACAGTAATGTGGTGGATATGGACTGGCACGATTCCTCCGAGTGATGTTGTCGATATGGGCAAGAAGTATTTAGGTATTTTCTAAAATAAGGTTTGTTACCTAATCTAAGTATGGGATGATTTCAAGGATTTTATACTTCGCTATGCTTGTCCGACCAAACGAGCTGGTGGCCTTATGATTTGCCGGAGGGGAATGTGCCTTTGGTATAAGCCTTGAGGGATTTACATATAAGGATTGAAATGCACGAAAAAGGGAGATGCCAATTGGCGTCTCCCTTTTCGTTTGCAGCAACTGACCAGGTCGCTACAAATCAGGTTCTTTATCAGAACCTTTCCCGAACAATTCTTTGAGTGTAATCATTGATTTCTCGACAGCTACGTTCTTGCTTTAGCAATAGCGCACTGTGATCTAGAAATAGACATCGTTATCCCTCCAGTACGCATTTAAGAACTAGAGATCGCTCACGAAATGTCACCAGATTACAAACTACTTCATTAAACTCTACTGGTTTTATTATAACACTGGCGTTTACAAAGTAAACATTTTCGACAAAGAATTCAAAAAATGGATATTAATCGCGTATTCTCTTTGTGTAATTTATTATAAATAGATGTTCACTTTTAGTGTACAAACGTAGGTATCTATGTTATTATGAAGTTAATAAAAAATACCAAATAACATTAAGTTAAGGTTAAGAAAAGGTTAATATATCGCCCTTACCTTAACATTAATATAACATTAAGGAGAGGTTAATATGAACACGTTTGAGAAGTACAGCAAAGCGGTTGAAGGCTACAGCAACGGGTATAAATTTGATGAATTTAAGAAAGGTGAAACGTGTATTTTTGGTACTCAGCCGGCAAAGCAAAACACCTAGAATTCATATCCGGAAAGGTTCAGGAAGTAGTAAAAGCAAAGAACGCTAAAGGAATTGATTGCATCCGTCAGGTGTTCGTGGAGACTGAAAAATTTCAGAAGACGTTTGGTTCGGTTGCTTTTATTAAGCACATGATTTTCAAGAAGGATGTTATAGAGGAATCTGTTCCAGAAGAAGAAAACGCCGTGGACGGTGAAATGGAAATAAAGTGGATTGAAAAGGCCATGACCGTAAAGAATCCTGAAGTGAAAAAGCATTTAGCTGAAGGCTGGGCGTTTGTCGAAAAGATTTGGAGTTCTGAAAAGAATATGTATTTGGCAAAAGTTCAAAGGAGGTTTTCATAATGGGAAAAGTATTAGATTTCAATAGCAAATGGCAAGCAATCAAGGAGCATGAGGAAGCGGTTCAGATGAAAGGATTTTTCGTAGAAATGTTTGGAGATCAACCGGACAGCGTGAAGTTGGAGATCGCTCAGGCGATTAAGGATAAGGATGTTGAAAGATATTTTGAAATTACGCATCCGATTATAATAAGGAAGACAATGAAGGAAATGAATTAGCCGGCCGTTGAAGTCATCATGACAGTTCTCCACGCCGGAGGGAAATTTGGCGGCGGCGGATATAAAGTTTCTGGCGGATTGCATGGGGTAGGCGCTTCAGTTGTAAAATGAATTAGTGGACTCGGTCACCTTAATATTAAGGTAACATTAATGTAATGTTAAGAAAGCCCATTTAGCCGAGAGCGTTCCCTCTCAATCGAGGGAGGTTGGGAGTATCAATCCCAAGGGTACTGCGAATACCCACCAAATGTTAAGGAGACGAAAGCCTTATGACAGTTCATGAATTGTCGGTAGAAGCAAAAGAAATCTGCAAGGAGAATTACCGGAAAAATTGCGGCACATGCCCATTACGTCCGGTCTGCACTTCCACACCAAGATTGGATAGGAAAAGCCACAATGAGTGGGTTAGGAGTTTGAATGAGCTGGCTTATCTGACGGTCGTAAAGGAGTCGATGGTGGTCGGAGGTTAAGATTAATAATATCTTAAGATTAACAATAGATTAATGTTAGTGAGGTGATTTTAACAGGGTGTAAAAGCCCTGTTTTTTTGTCCTTAAAGTTCACCAAAGGTGTACAAAGATATGTACTTTTTCCACTAAAAGAAGTATAATAAATATATAGAAGTTCACCATTTGACAACAAAAAAGGCTCTGCGAAAGCCTTAAAAGGAGGATGCCCAATGGCAGGAGCGTATCAAAGTCCAGACACTTATGTTACATATTTCCCTTCCTCTAATGAGGGGACAGTAGAGCTTTACAGAAAGCATGGAAGCCATACCGAGTTTGTTATCAGATTGAATGACAGAGTGGTAGCCGTTACAGACAAACATTTAGCGTTTCATTGGCTTTTAGCATTAGTCCAACCAGAACATCATGGAGACGTTCATCGGCTCTATATGGAGATGTAAGGAGGTTATAAAATGCTGCCCAATTTTTCAATGTTTGTAGAATACATTTGCAGGGATTGTAATATTAAGGAACTTCATTGCGAGATCATTCCGAAGCACCCTTGTCCGAAATGCGGATTCTTTTTTGAGGTCAATGAAGAAGTGAAGGAGGAAGGCCATGCATGAATTATTGGAGAGAGCATTGAGCATTATTGATGCGGCTGTGTTTGTACAAGAAATGCAGATCAGGCAAATTGACGAGGACCTGAAATTTTGGCAAAAGCAGAAGCCTTCGGAGGTCCGGCGAACAGCTTTGGAAAAGTGGCAGCGTAAGAAGGAAATCTCCGTAGCAAAAAGAGACCAATGCTTGAAGCTTGTCAGAATGATTAATGACATTTGCGCATGAAAAGGAAAGGAGCTTCACACGTTAGGGGAGTTGGAAAGTGAGAACGCTTCAGGAGATTTATTACGAGTATGAATTGATTGTGAGCAAAGAAAATAAAAGCCAGCGGAACATGCTGCTGATTGAATTAATGGATGAATTAAATGCGTATCATGGATTGAGTGAGATCCATACAGATGAATTTGTGAAGGAGAATAAAAGATTAGTTACACTGTACAGGAAAATCGCGAACAGCAGATAAAAAGGAAAAGGGGGATACAATTGAACCCGATAAACAAACTGAAGGAAATCGTGAAAAATCAAAAAACAGTCAGTGTATCAAGACTAAAAAAATTAGTGATTGATATTGAACAAGATCAATTCAAATACAGAGAAAAGATTAAGAGACAGTCCTTAACTAATAAGAAACTAAACGAACGCCTGCACCTTGTAGAAAATAAGGCGAAAAAATTTGATGGCTTACTGTTGGAAAACGAAATGTTAAAAAACAGGATCACTCGGCAAAGGACAGAATTAAGGCGAGCAAGTAGTAAAGAGGATCAAGAAATTAAACTTTAGCTTTGACTATTATTGCGAAGTAAATAAAAAAGTGGAGTTTATAACCACTCCACAAATGAAGGTATTCGTAATTTGCCTTTCTTAGTCAAATTTCTATATTTAACACGACACTTAATAGGTTCAACGGATTTGAATTTTTCATTTTCTGAATGAACCTTACACATTGAATATAATTTTTTGCGTTCATCTGGTGGCATAAACTCCATTAATCCAGCAGGTTTACCGTCTAAGAATGACAGTATTAGACCAAACTTATCCTTACGTAGATTAGTAATATAACAATTTTCATACTGATAGTTGATTACCTTTAACCATGAGTGGCTGCGTTTACCGATTTCATATGGCGAGTTGTTAATCTTCTTCAACACTATACCTTCTAGGTCATTCTGTTTAACTAAATCGAAATATGCGCATCCATTACCTTGAATCCACTTAACTGTAGCGATGTTAGGATGGTCAGAAGGAATAATTTCTTCTAATAATTCTTTGCGTTTAAGAAGAGGTAAAGAAGTAAGTTTTTCGCCGTTATATTGAATCACATCAAAGATACAGTATTGAATATCGTATGGAGCCTTAATTGATTTAAAACGTTCCATACATGCTTCAAAGTCGGGTTTCCCATTTTTGTCTGAGACTACAATTTCGCCATCTAGGACAGTGCCGTTAGGTAAGTCTAAATTAGTTAACTCTCGGTAAACTGAAGTTACCTCATTGTTATGTCGTGTGTAGATGCGAACTCTATCATTAAACTTTGTCCAAATTATCCGTATCCCATCAAGCTTTAACTCAGTTATATAAGATTCATCATCAAATGGATGATCAGATTTGTGCAGTAACATTGGTGATATGAACATATAAAAAAACCTCCATATAAATTGTAACATTTTAGGAGGTGTAAATTTACTGGTAATTATAGTGAGTTTGAATTACCCAAACGCCTTTATGTTTTTTTGCACATAATTGACGGTGATTTCTTCAATAGATCGAGGGGGAATATTAATCCCTCTGTCTTTGTTGTAAAACCCGATTATTCCACAAATGTAATTCTTCTCTATTTTCTTGTTAATTTCGTTAAGCCGTTCCTTAACTTCGTGCTTTGCCAGCCCCATATCCTCCTGTGAACTTCTAATCACGCAATAGTTTATTACCTGGCTTTCGATATTTTCAAAGTCCACTTTCCAAAGACCGCACAAAAATTTGTAAGACTCTTTGTTCCTCATTCTGCGCTTTTCCATACTTCACTTTCCTTTACGAAATAATTGTTGGTCGTTTCTTTTCTTCCGTTCCCATAGACCTTTTAACATTCAAAAAAAGAAGTTTCTTCAGAAACCTATCCGGAATTCCACCAAAGCCCCAGAGTAAGAATTTTTTTCCTCGTAGTCAAACAAAACGGTCCCTTAATGACAGAAGCCCCCATTTTAATTATTACTCTTTATGTAGTATATCGGAGTATAAAAAGTGATGCAACAAATATTGGCCCATGCGGAGCGTAGCCAGTGCGCATTGTTTGCTCTAAAATGAGCATAACAGATGAAAGCAGGAGGGAAATGAGTGCCAAAAATCAATAGAGGGAAAACAGTCAAATTAAGTATCAGACTGTCCACTAGAGCGAGACAAAATATCGACATGGCAGCAGAGAATTTAGGAATTTCTTCAGGCGGTGTCATCTTGTTTGAGCTAACAAAAATCCTGAATAGTCTTCCTTCTCTGAAGGAGCTGGATGATATGGAAAACCGGATAACGTTGGAACGTAAACATTTTGTGCTAACAGTCAAAGAAGAAATGATGGATCGAATCAACGAATTGGCAGAAGATTTCGTAATTAAAAAGAATGTTTTGATTGGGATGATTATTTCGGAACATTTCGAAAATATCGTTGATCTCCAGACAGCTGAAAAAACGGAACCAAAGAAAATAATGGTTCAAGTCAATAAATCGCTAAAAAAAAAGATGATGGAGTACAGTGAGGAACATTTTATTCCGTTCAGCGGTCTTGTGACGTACTCAATTCTGGAAGGACCATATGAGGGTTTCCCTTCTTATGAGGATAGCGAAACCGTTCAATTTTTTACGAATGTGCCTGAATATGTCGGGGAAATCGTGAAGGAAGAAGCGGATGCTGCTAATGTAAGAGAGCATTTTTATACATCGTTATGTTTGTATAAACAGTTCATGACACCAGAAGGTAGATTCTATCGGTAACTTAACTATATTCATAATTATTTATGTTTTGAACCCCCTAAACATTGTGAAATTATGGTAATGTATAGGTAAAAAGGGGGATAACATGAAGAAAAAAAGAAGTAAAATTAATTCCAAAATACTTTTACCTGTTGCCTTCATAATTGGTATAGTTGCAGGAGCCATTGTAGTTTTTTTAAATAAAGATAAAGATAATATTGAAGATATTAAACAAGAATATATGGGAGAAATTTATGAAGAACTGAAGGCTACTGGATTATTAAGGTACATAAAAGATAAAGAATTGTTAATAGTCGATGTAGTTCGCAAGGAAGATAAGTATGAATTTGTTCCTGTTACTTATAACTTTGCGTTAAAAGGGACTTTGACTGATGAATTTGAAGGTTTATCAAATGAAGAGAAATATGATGTTTTTAATGATATTAGCAGTATGAATATAAGACAACTTAAATGCGGAAAAGATAAATATAACACTGGATGTATTACGGAATTTTTATCTTTGGAAAGTGGCTCTGATATATATGAATCTAAGGACTTTTCTATTTTTAAGAATGGTAATTTATTTAAGATAGAAAAAGAAAAAAAGGTAGTATCCGTATCTTCAGACAATAATGTTTCGGATAAGGATATTTATGAGTATATGAAAAGTCAATATGATCGATTGACTAACTACGGAGCAAATTATGTTCCTGAAATTCACGACCCGCAAGTCGCAGAGATGGCTTCAAATAAATTTGGTATTAGCACATCGGAAGCCGATAGAATTTATATAGATATGGAAATGAAAAAGGCAGGATATTAATTATTGATAATGGGCGGCTCATGCTGGTGATAAAAGGAGCGGAAAAACATGAAAAGAATCAAAAAATTGGATTGGTTTAATATCGCCATTGCCTGGTTTCTTCTAACCCATGTGTTAACAGTCGATTGGAACCATCTTTCAAAGGCGGATGTGTATGTGAACGTCACAGGGGTTTTATGGTTCATTCTGCTGGTTGCTAATTATATTTTGAAAAGGAAAATCGCAGTTGCAGATAGAATTGCCCAAGGCTAAAAGAGAACGATAGGGGCAATAATCTCCTTTTTTTTAGGAGAAACCGTTCTCTATCAGTGTACAATATCGATAAATCAAAAGCCCTTCCAACCGGAGGGCTTTTGTAAAATCAAAAAATATTGGCTGCTTTTACAAAAAGTTGTGGGTTTTTGTCGCATTTATTGATACGATGAAGAATAAGATCTGGTTCTCTCATCTTAGAAAGGTTTTCAATTCCAAGTTCCTGTTCAAGCGCTTTCAACAAATTGATTGTTTGCGCATGAGTCTCAGGATTCTGTCTGGAATAGGAAATGGCTGCGTAGATTGTTGTAGATACTGGTTTTCCCAATGATTGAACCTCCTTAATGGTCTTCTATAGAATTCGACAACAATTCCAAATTTCTAGGGGATTATTTACAAATTTACCAAAAGCCATTATACATTAAGGAGAGAATATTTACAAAATTCTTTACAGTACATATGTGCGTATTTGTTGTCAAAGATAACAATGC
Source organism: Cytobacillus depressus (assembly GCF_008923245.1). Lineage (GTDB taxonomy): Bacteria > Bacillota > Bacilli > Bacillales > Cytobacillaceae > Cytobacillus > Cytobacillus depressus. The sequence goes on along the minus strand of NZ_WBOS01000022.1, from coordinate 44,049 downwards.
TTTTGTTGTCAAAGACCACAAATAGAAAACATTTTATAAATATATTGCGCAAATTGTTCACGAATAGTACAATGATTAACAAACACTAATCTATTTTCGATTCTGAAATATTCGACACAAAGAAAAAACCTGCTGTAGCTCCAACTACAACAGGCTTGATTCACCAGAGAGCTAAGAAACCCGACTAAAAGTTAAAAAGCTCTTTAAATTTTTTAATTGATAATTTTATTATACCCAATGTTAGATTTATGTACAACATGAATTTAACTATTTTTCATGGGTTTACATGAAAAATGTGGTATATGAGATTATTAATATAGCCGAACGGCTCTCTGGTGAATCCTCTTTTCTTTGCTTGTCTTATTTGTTCAGGCAAATTTTAAGGAGGATTTTTTGTTATGTCTAAAAACACTGAAAAGACAGAGCCTACTCATGCAGAGCTGATCTGGGGTAGTCAAATTTTGGACGAAGGATTTACGATTATACCGAATATCATTACTAGAAATTATCGAAATCTCGGTATGACTCATGGAGAATATGCTTTTATAGCGTTGCTTTCAACATTCAAGCACGATACAAAAGACCCTTATCCGAGTCAGACAACACTAGCAAAATTATATTTCGGAGAAGAATACAAAGAAGAAAACAGCGAAAGAGCGATTCGTAAAATCGTAAACTCGTTAAAGAAAAAGACATTGCTTCGCACAGGAAAAAGAAGAAATGTAACTAGTGGGAAGTTCGGGAATTCGGTTTATAGTTTGCAACCGTTGATTAATGCTTGTTTGAAATTGCAGGGAGAAAAGCAAATAGAATTGCCTGTTGAATACGATATTGAGTGGGATGACGAACCACAGGAACAAAAAGTTCCTACGGTTCCGGAACAAAAAGTTCCTATGGTTCCGGAACAAAAAGTTCCTGTGGTACCGGAACAAAAAGTTCCTACTAAAAAGAAAAGAGAAAAAGAATCTATTAAAAAGAAAAAAGAAAAAGAATCTATCTATCAGGAAATAGTAGAATCTAATTTGCCTGTTTCTTTGCAAAAGGTATTAGTCGATAGGATAGATAGATTAATAATTTACAAAATTAAATTGATTGATGTTGAATTACACTTTAATGCCTTTAAAGATCAATACGAAGAGCGAGAATATATTTATGTTCTGCAAAACCTTATAGACGGAGACGAAAAGCCAAAGAAATTTGCGGCTGTTATGAACAATTGGCTTAAACGGAATAGAGAGAACCAAAATAATATTCCTGCTAAGAGTGGTAAACAGAAACCAATTAGAACCGAAATGGAACAAGAGCATATGGAGGACAAGCCAGAAAAAGAAAAATCTCCAGATGATGAAGCTGTATTAGCGGAAAAGAAGAAAACACTTGAAGAAACGCTGAAGAAATTAAAAGAACCGAACCCGAAAAGACTAGCTTAGAAGCTGGTTTATTACAGATGGGGTTAAACCTTGACCCCTTGGGGGAGTAAGAAACGGCTGATTCAACCGTTTCTTGTTTTCTCACTCTGAACATTCGATTGCTTATTTTGAGCATTCGATAAAGACGGGCTTTCTAGCACAAATAACTAACATCAAGAAAACACGGAGGGTCTAGAATGCCTGATACTTATATTAAATTAAATAACAACGACGTTTATTTTTTAACTTGTGATGATAATGGGGTTCTCATGGAATTTCACACTTTATCTCATGATCCTCCAAGTAAAGAATTTCTCCGTAACTTATCTAGTGATTTATTAAAATATGCTGATCAAATAAAGGACGATCGTTTACCGTCTATTCGTGAGGTCGCGCTTTCCGGTCATCCGTGGAATCTATCGAAATATAAAAATGTGAGTTTTAAAGTAGTGAAATTTAGTAAGGAAGGTATGCGCCATTTTATTAATCCATATACGAGAGACGGCTTGTTTAAGATACCGGACAACAACGCCTTTGCAAGTCGTAGGAGAATTTAAGAAAGTCGATGAATTAGAAAATTTGTGCAATCAGTGTAAAGTCTTGTTTAATGCCTATGTTTTTCAAGAGGTTCTTAAATTGACAAAGTTTGGTTAACGCCTCTCTACATACCCGATGAACGAGGAGGAATCCAGTTTCCTCTTGCCGAATGCTAGAATTATGGTAACGGACGATTAAAGAGAATGGGAAATATCATAAAGCCAGCTGTCGAGGTTGGTCTAATAAACTTGGGGGAATTAACAATGGAAAAGAATCTTAATGCTATTGAAAGTGTTTATAATGCAATTATGGATTTCGATAAAACTATTAGAGAGCTTGAAGACGTTGGCATAAACATCACAGCGTTTGACGATACGATAGAGCATTTAAATAATGCTTTGGAAGCATTGCTGCCGGAAAGTTATGGGCTGTTTGGTGATCATATCGATTCGTTTACCTTTGAAGAAATATTAATGATGGACGAAAGAGCTGAAGAAATTTCAAGTGTGTTTTATTCCTATGAAGGAGCAACAATCAAATTTAAAAACGGTAAGACTTTATTAATTCCAAGAAGAGACGAAGAGCAGGCTTAACAGCCTGTTTCTCCCATGGAGGGGAATGAATGATGAAAAGAGCTTCCAGAGAAGAAATCCAGAAGAATCCGGATAAGTTTTTTCAGGAATTTTTCAAGCGGCAGGAAGAACATCTGAAAAAAGCGAAACAGCCTGCATTGACTTTAATTAAAGGCGGCAAAGAATAATGCCCAGCTGTGACTACTGCTGCAAATACTTTCCTGATGATGAATTAATTCGAGTCCACTTTATCGGGGACCGTTTAGATCGCCTTTATTGTAAGAAGCATTTTCCCGAAGTTGTGGCGAGTGCGAAAAAGCTTCCGTGGTATAAAGGCTATGAAGTTATCCCTTTTATAAAGTAAAGCCCCAGAAAGCCCATTTTAGGATTCTGGGGTATAAACCCTTTCACTTTATCTCTAAAGTCGAAATTGGGGGCCATTTTGAAAGCCTGAGAGGATTCTTTCATCGAGCAAAATGTTTCCAGTGGAAAGTGTGCAGTAATTTCTTTCTATATCTTACTTTTAATTTTTTCTTTTTCCTCTATATTTTCAGCGTTTTTATTGATAATAAACCCCCACAATAACCAAGGAGGAATAACCAAAAGAATTGGAATAGCTAACCATATTCTAGTTTCAAAATCTTCGAATCCCCATACAAATTCAGAGTAACTGAAAAAAACAAATGGGAAACCAGCTAAGAAAACCAAATGACCTAAAATCATCCAATACTTCTTAAATTTATATAATGCCCATAAACCTTTTAAACTTAAAACTAGACTCACTATAATTAAGATTAAACTACCAGCAGAACGCATCCTACATCATCCTCATCAATTATGGAAACTCAAAATTTGTTGGCATTATAACTTTCTATTTTCTGCCTATAAATCCCTTTCTCTACTCGATTAAATGGCGCGTTTGATATTTTTTAGATGTTAAGGGTATAATGACGTTAAGATAACATTAACCTTAAGGTTAAATTAACATTCCATGAGGGAGGACAGACCGTGAGAACCCAAACGCCAGCTGATCGGTGTGAGGAATTGGTCAAGTGTTTCGATAGGGATACGGTCAATCACACCTATGCTCTAAATTTCATCTTGGGAACGCTGCGTGTTTATTTACAGCAGGGAAAGACCCTTACACCGGAGAAGTTAGAGGATGTATTGGAGAGTGCGTTACGGTTTTCGAAAATCCGAAAATAGGAGTGATAAACATGGGGGAAAAAAGAGCGAAAGTTATCACGGTAGGAGTCCAGAAAGGCGGCGTGGGCAAGAGTACGACTTCGGGAGTCCTTTCTTACTTATTGTCTCAGGATGGATACAAGGTTTTGGTTGTCGATATGGATAGCCAAAGCAATGTCACTGATCTGCTCACGCAAAAGGATGTTGAGGATTTTCAAGGAATGACAGTTCTTGAAGCCTTTGAGGACGGAAGCGTTGAAGATTACATATACCAGGTCAATGAAAATCTGCATGTCGTGCCTTCTGACGATTACCTTGCAACCTTGGCAAAGAATCTGTACCGGAAGTGGAAGCACTTTGACGATGTGAACACGGCATTGAAAGAGATTCTGGAGCCTGTCATTTACGATTATGATTTTATCATTATTGATACACCACCTTCGCTGTCGGAGCCAATGGTGAATGCCATCTGTGCTTCTGATTATGTTTTGGTCTTGGCTGAAAGTTCTAAATGGTCAATGACGGCTGTTCCTCGTTTTCTGGAGACGGTTGAATATGCCCAGCAGAATATCAATCCAAATTTGAAGGTGCTCGGAATTTTAAGGACCATGAACGATGTACGGAGAGCGGATTCTAAAGCCTTTGTTGAGCTGATAAAAGAATTTTGGCCTGACCTTTGCTTTGATGTGGTTATCAGACGGAAAGCGGCAACAGGAAGAATCTCCATGGAAGGCTTATTTGATAACAATGAGCTAGCATCTGCATTGGAACAGTACAAAATCTTTTATAAGGAGCTGAAGCAGCGTGTCGAAGGCTGAAGAATACAAACAGAAGATGTTAAATCAACAACAGAAGCGGGACCGGAATGCAAGGTCGGAACTTATGGGCGGCGAAGTACAAGAAAATACGCCCCAAGTTCAAACGGAAGATGATAAATTTACTCTGGAATTAGATGCTTTTGTTTTAAGAATGGCGCATCCAGAGCAGACTTTTGGAACGAGGGCAAACCGAACGGAATTGATTGGCTGCCATTTCGAGCCGAAGGTAGCAAAGTTAATCAAAGCGGATCAGAAACGCATGGGCCGTGGATGGCAGTCTCATTTGCTGAATGAGCTGGCGAAGGAATACTATAAGAAAACAGGAAAGTTATAATTGTTGCCCTTAGGTGAACGAATATGCTAAACTAATAAGCAAGTAGTGAACGGTGCGGAAACACCATTCATTGCTTGCTTTTTCAGTTCGTTGTGGGGTTTAACCAAAATATTGTCTTCAGTAATATTCTCAAAATTAATAGGAAAGGGGGGTAAAGACAACTCCATTAATTAAAGCTGGACTATGTATTGAGGGTTAGTTGCCCTAATTCCAAAAACTTAATACCCGTTTGTTTTCTGTTAAAGTTAATATTCGACAAAACTTTGTACAAATCTTTGCATCAAACTTGGTAGTATGAGTAAGCCTATATTTATTAAATCGAGTCAAACTTTCATTTTCTCTAAATAAATCAATAAATTTTGTATTATCGTAAAGGCGGCTAAAGACTCTTTTTCCTACAGCTATAGGTGAGTCTTTCCCTTTCTATCAGATCCGTTCAAAGAGTAGCTTCCCGGCTGCTCTTTTTTTGTTTCCGCATCATACAGACCAGCACTTGATATGGGAGGTGCAGTATGAAGCCGTATGAGGGAATTAACTTTGCTTTCTCCTAGCCTTACCCACCTCAATGCAAAATAGGTGACAAAGCAGAATTTTTTCTTATTCCACAATCGGGCCAGATTGTGGAGAAACAGTTACGGTATTATGCTAAAGTTAGGAAGATATTGTGAAGAAATGTACTTAAAATAACGGGGAAGTTTAATTGAAGACGAAGCGAGGAAATACCTTGGTAAATTTCTCTATAAAATCCCAAAAATTGAAATATGGGTTATACTAGCTATAATAATTTTACAAAGGGGCTTTTTTGATGGAACTAATTACAGGTAAAGTAATTATTATAGCTATATTTTTATTGATAATAACAATGGTTGAGACTCTAGCCTATTCAACTAGAATTTCTGGAGCAAGAGTAAAATTAATCGCAACTGCTTTATCTTTATTTAGCACACTAGTAATAGTTTCAAGATTTTCCGTAATGATCCAACAACCACTAACAGCAAAACTTATTGCAGAGGTACCACAAGATTTAAATCCATTAAACTTTATTGAGGGACAGTATAGAATTTTAATTTTGGTTACGACTGTTGGAGTACTTTTTGGAATCCTTCTTTTTCCAACATTTATTAATATTTTTTCACGAGCAATCATTCAATTATCAAATCATCGTGGATCAATTATTGCTTTATTTGTTAATCATTTTAATCTGAAAAGCATAAAAAAATTTTTTAATCTTTTTAGACTACCAAGATTGTCCTTCCTAAAAGGGATTACCTTAAAAACAATTCCTAAACGCCTTTTTGTAATTAATGTGATAATTTCTGCAGTATTTACTGTCGGGGTTCTGTCTTCTATATATGCATCAATATTAGTTCCGGAATATTCACAGGCTGCAATACTGTCATCTGGAATTATAAATGGGATCGCAACGATTTTATTAACATTGTTTATTGACCCTAAAGCTTCAGTATTGGCTGATAGGGTGATGAAAAATCCAAGTGATTATATTTACTTAAAGAGTTACTCATTGACAATGATTAGTTCAAAATTGGTGGGTACAATTGTAGCTCAGCTTTTGTTTATCCCTGCAGCATATTATGTCGCATGGTTTGCCAAGTGGATTTAAAGAAATTTCTTATTATAGTAACGAGTGCTTCAGTGAAAGAAGTATTAATTGATTTTAAGATTAATTTTTATTTTTTAGTTATTCCATTAAAGGGCGCAGTTGTTGAATAAGCATTGGCCTGAAATTGAGCCCGATTGTTCAGGGAGAAAAACTTTGATATCAACTTGGGAGCTGATTTCCTTGGGAGAATTTAAAAAGGTTGTAATGCGATTGGTCGAGGTTATATCAATTTTGTCTGTTGGTTTATTTTCCACCATATATATTTTAAAACCTACTTATGAGAACTTCGGAATCCCATTTCACGGAAACGTATGGGTTAATTGGTTTGGAGCTTCTTATATTTTGTTCGTCTTATACACGATGATTATCAGTTTGTTTATTTCTAAGAATAGTATTCTCTTTAAGAAACGGATTACATCGGGATTCTTTTGGCTTTATTGGTTCACTTTATGTGGTTTTTATACCTTTTGTGAAAGGGGAAAATCCATTCTAAGGTGAAAATAAGGAAGGTCTGTTATTAAGCAATCGGGCGCTTTTCTGAAATAAGGAAAGCGTCTTTCTTTATGGAAAGGGTGAGATTGTTGAAGATTCACTTTTAGAGAACTTTTTCCGGTAAACTATTGCTTTAGGCAGGTAAAATGTTAGGATATATGTATAAGTTAATTAAGTATTCAGAAAACGAAAAGAGGAAATGAAAAATGAGATTTGTAATCACTGAAATGGAAAACGGAAAGTTAATGGTAACTGACACAATCACAAAAAGAAATGCTTATGGGTATGTGAATGAAAACGGATATGCAAGAGCAAATACAGCAATTGAATTGTCTATCATCGCAAAAGCGCTTCGCCAAAAACGTTAATCTTATCTTAACCTTAACATTAATATTAAAATAAAGGAGAAATGTAAAATGGAAGGTTGTAAATTAGTTATCCAATATAATTGGGGATTAGGCAAAAGAAGAAAAGAAATCATGCACAGCGAATTGCAAAACTTCTTAAACCAGAATGCGATTGCTGAATGTAACTATGAAGTTATTGAAATCCACAAACCTTGCGGAGAAGTGATTAGGTAAGGGGCTTTGCCCTTTACATTAATATTAACTTAATATTAATAAGGAGTTGGGAATATGAAAAAATGGGTTCGGTTCTGGGATTTGCAGTGCAACACGTTTTCAGCCCATACGACAATTGAAGGTCTGGCCGATTGGATTATCGAGGACTTGCCTGAAGAAGATGAAGAGATAGTCGAACGGTTCGTGAAAGGTGAAATGTCCGAGCAGGAAATGCGTGAAATCATTGAGTCATACGAGTACAAGATTGTTGAATATCAGCTGGTAGATCGTCAGCCTTTCCAGAAATACAAAGGCGAATTAGGTAAAATAAAATTAGTTGATATGAAAGTTAAGAGAATGAGAAGGTATTTCAAGGAGATCGAGGTCTTGAATAGAAACCATTTCAAATGCAAAGGAATGAACGGTTCTATAATGAAAGTTGTTGTAACAGATAGCATGTTCATGAGTGTTGACGGTAAGCCAGTTTGTTACATAGATTAAGGGTTTTAGCTCCTAACCTTAATATTAACATTAATGTTAATATTAAGGTTAAGTTAATGAAAAGGAGAGGTTAAGATGATCGTTAAGAAAGATGGGATTTACAGTGTTCAGAGAGATGGTTCAAGTTATTACAGGGTTTTCAGAAAAAGGACAAGAATCGGTTCATTTCTAAATTTGCATGATGCCATTGATTACATGGTTATAAAGGCGAAACAGTCCAATTAAGGGCTGTCCTCCGGGTCTGACTAATCCGGAGCTGATGATGCTAGGTCTTATCAGAAATTCATTTCAGGAGGATGAAGAAAATGAGTGAGAAAATATACGAAATGGTTACTAATAAAATTATTGAAAAGCTTGAAGCTGGTACTGTTCCGTGGCGCAAGCCGTGGGTCGGGAAAAGCGGGTCAGCTAGGAGCTGGAAAACGCAAAAAAGTTATCGCGGTATCAACACGCTACTTCTTGAACCCGGGGAATACATTACATTTAAACAAGTGCAGGAAGCAAAAGGGAAAGTTAAAAAAGGTGCCAAGTCAGAAATTGTAGTGTTCTGGAAATGGCTCGAAAAAGAAAATGAAGAGGGAGAAACAGAAAAAATCCCGTTGCTCCGTTTTTATAAAGTTTTTAATATAAATCAATGTGAAGGAATTGAAAGTAAATGGAACGAGGATATTCAAGAATTTGAGCATGATCCGATTGAAGAAGCGGAGAACATCATCAAAGGTTATATGAACAAACCGAGTCTTTCATGGCAGAGCGGAATCGGAGCATTTTATCAGCCCGGAAATGACCATGTGAATGTTCCTCCAATGAAGGACTTCCCGAAAGTTGAAGAGTATTATTGCACCATGATGCATGAGTTAATTCATAGCACTGGACACAAGAGCCGTCTAAATCGCGAGGGTGTAACCGGAACTTTGAAATTCGGTTCCCAGACATACAGCAAGGAGGAACTGATTGCCGAGATCGGAGCGACTATGCTAAACGGCATAGCTGGGTTCTCGGAAGTGACCTTTGATAATTCAGTTGCTTATATCCAGAGCTGGTTGAATAAGTTGAAGAATGATAAGACATTGATTGTGAAAGCGGCTGCTAACGCACAACGAGCAGTAGACCACATTTTAGGAGTTTCTTGGGACAAAGATGAATAAGCAGGAGCCTTCGGGCCTCTTGCATAACATTAATTTAACATTAACTAAACATTAAGGAGACGAAAAAACATGTCAAGCACTTATATAAAGCCATTATTAGAGGAATACAGCCAATTGAAAAATTTATCAAATTTCCCTGTTACAAAGGTTTATCCGGACAGTGACGCAGATACAGTAGGATTTAGATTAAGTAAGGAAGAAGCTCTAAAAATAGCAACTCAACTATTAGTTGCTTGTGAGGTCTCAGAAGAAATATTCCTACTCGGATCAAGACAAAAAGATAGAGCATGGGTAGCAAGATACAAATAGTCTTAACGTTAACATTAATATTAAGGTAAAGATGAGGTTATGAACACGAATGGCAGAATTACACTAAAAAATATATAGGGGCTGTACTGTGAATACGGTCCCTCAAAGGAGAAAATTATAATGAACAACTTATTAGCAAAGAAAGATTTATCAGCAGAACAATTAGCAATGGTACATGCAGAAGTGAGCAAGAAAGAAAAATCGAAAGGTATAGCTTATGCACTTTGGTTTTTTACCGGAGGAATTGGCGGACATAGATACTATGCTGGAAATGTAGGCATGGGGGTTGCAATGACATTGACTCTAGGTGGTTGTGGATTCTGGTCATTAATTGATGTTTTCGCAATCGGAAAAGCCATTGAGAAAAAGAACGAGGAAATTGAAATGCAAGCGATCCAGACAGTAAAAGGTTTGTTTTAATTAAGATTAACTTAACATTAAGGAGAAGAGGAAAATGTTTTTTACAGTAATGGCAGCTTTTGAGTATACACAGTATGGTGGTAAGAATTTGGTTCAATCGTTTCAGAAGTTAGAAAATGCTGAGAAGTTTGCGGAAGAAATGAAAAATGACTTTCTTAGTTATATTCAAAAGAAAGGTGCGCTTGATAGAGAAGAGAGTTATGAGAAGGAGTTTGGACTGTATTTCTATGGCATTTCTGAAGATGGTAAAGATTTCTGTGCGGTCAAAATTGAGAAAACTGATTTCTGGGATAGTGAATATGAAGATTAAGTTAACATTAAGGTAATATTAAGTTAAGGTTTCGTCTATTGAAACCTTTCTCTTCATTGTTCTGAAAATGAATAAGTCACAAAAAAAGCGTGGAATAAATCCCACGCTTTTTTGTATGTGAAATCCAAGAAGTTCGTAAAAGTAGAAGTAAAGTTGAAGGTGCTATTCTTGCTCTTGCTCATTTGTTTGAGCTTGATTAGGACTTTTTTCTTTTACGTCTTTTAGCATTCTTTCGAGAATATTATTAAATAGTTGTAGATCTTCTTCAGATAAAGGAATTCCATTGTAGTGAAAATCATTAGATTCTTTTAATAGTATAGCTAAATTTCTGGAGGTTTCTTTAGTTAGCGGGTCATCTGAAGTTCCTAGTAAGTAGTCTGTAGATACTTCAAATAGATCAGCAATTTGTTTCAGCCTAGCGGTTTTAGGTTTCTTATCTCCAGATTCGTATGATGCTATTGTAGATTTTCCAACACCGATTAAATCACCTAATGCTTGCATGGATAAATCTTTCTCTAATCGCAAAGCCTTAAAGCGTTCTCCAAATATTGACATTCTTATTCCCCCATGTTTTTTTGAATTACTCTCTATAATTCACTATAAGTGTAATGTTATAAGACTAATATACCTCATAAAGTCCACTAAAAACCAAACTAAATATATTTTCTTTGTAAATACTTCGTTTACTATTAGAGAATTAGATAGGTATATTTGAATTTATTTTACTTCTTTTAGTGAACAAATATTCGTCTAACTATGTACTATGTTCGCTTATGGTGTTATAATAAGTATATATTAGTTCACTAAAAGTGGCAATAGACAATGTTGAAAGGGGTGAAAAAAATGGAAAGAGAATGGATGATAGAAGCCCGAAAAGAATTAGGGTTTTCTAAAAGCGAATTAGCTAAAGAAGTAAAAGTTGTTCGTTCATATATTACGGAGATCGAGAAGGGAAATAAATCTCCTTCAGGTAAATTGGCTTTAAAGCTTTCAAGAGTTCTGAAAGTCAGAATGGAGAAATTCTTTGAGGAAGAATTGGAAGCTGAAGAAAGAGAATTAGTGAATCAATAAAAATTAGGAGAGTGTTAAAACATGTGGGGTACTAACTTAGATCGGTTTTCTCGGCCTTTGAGTTCAGAGGTGGGAATGTTCCAAGACGGTCCAATCATTTATGAAATTGAAAAAGATGTTGTTTGTCAGGGTTGTGGTCATGTTCTTTACGAGGAAGAGGACATTGTTCCTTCAGAAATCTGGGAAGATGACTATATACACAATGATCTTGAATGTATTGAATTGTATTACAAAAAAGAACAAGAAAAAGACCCTTTTGCTGCGAACAAAAGAGTCGGTTAAGGAGAACGAAACACAAACGGCAGTCGGTATTTCGTACATAGCCTAAATTTAGTATAGCGAAAAATCGTCTGCCAATCAATAAGATTGGAGATAAGAGAATGAGTAAAGTACATGCGAAGAAATTATATAACACAAAGAATATGAGCCGTAAAGAATGGTTAATGGCACGAAAGTCCGGCATCGGAGGAAGTGAAGCTGCTTCCCTAGCAGGCTTGAATAAATACAGTTCAGCATTAGCGGTTTGGATGGATAAAATGGAGTCGTTAAATGAGGTAGAAGAAGCTCCGCCATCAGAAGCCGCAGAATGGGGAAACCGTTTAGAAAATTTAATCAGAGAGAAATTCAAAGAGAATCATCCAGAATGGAGAGTGCAGAGAAGTTTCATCATGTGGCAACATCCTAAATATAAGTGGATGTTAGCAAACGTAGACGGTTTGATATTTGATCCTCAAAGGGGATGGGGCATTTTAGAAGTCAAAACTGCTTCAGAATGGCGGTCAGATGAATGGGGCGATGAAGAAATAACTGAATCGTACTTAGTGCAAGCACAGCATTACATGGAAGTATTGGGTTTGAAATTTTGTATGATGGCCGTTCTTATCGGCGGGAATAAGTATAAGGAATTTTACATTGAGAGAGACGAGGAATTAATCCAAGCATTAATACAGATCGAAAAAGACTTCTGGCAAAATCATGTGGAAGCAAATGTACCGCCGGAACCGGACGGAAGCGAATCGGCTGCCGAAGTCATTCGAAGTATGCACCCAGCAACCAGCGCACTTCCGGAAGATGAAATTTTAGAGCTTGAAGAATCAGCGTTGCCTTTGATTCAGGAATATGACGAGATCAAACAGAAAGAGAAAGAAATGAAGAAGCGGAAAGAGGAAATTGCCCAGAAGCTTCAGGGGATGCTTGGAGATTATAAAGTAGCGGCAGTTGAGGATAGAAAGGTTACGTGGAAGCCATCCAATGCCTTTAACGAGAATGAATTAGAGAAAGAGAACCCAGAAATATTTAAGCAGTTCTCCAAGATCGTATTAGACAAGGATGGTTTTAAAAAGGCATATCCGAAAATGTACAAAGAGTACATGTTGCCGACAAATAAGAAAACCTTCAGTGTGAAGGAAGACATGGGTTTGTACGCAGTTAATCAACATTAAGTTAAGAATACATCAACATTAAGTTAAGGTTAAGGAGCGTTTAAAAATGGCAGTCAAAACAAGTGGAGTAGCGGAGAAGTTGCAAAGGAAAGCAGTACAGGTTGGGGAGGGTCCGGTTAATTCCGGTCCTTCGACTCCAAAGAAGCAGGAAGAACAAAAGGGCGGCATGATGAAAGTGCTTGAAAGCATGGAGCCTGAAATCAAGAAGGCCTTACCGGAAACCATGCGCTCGGATAGAATGATTCGATTGGCGCTCACAGCATTTAAGGCGAACAGCCAATTGAAGAAAGCAGATCCTTACACTTTTGTCGCGGCGGTTATGCAAGCGGCGCAGTTAGGTCTTGAGCCAAATACAGCCATGGGGGAAGCGTACATAATCCCTCGGAAGAATCACACTACAGGGGTAACGGAAGCAACGTTCCAGATTGGGTACAGAGGAATTTTGTCATTAGCGCATCGGACAGGACAGTATCAAGCTATTTATGCGGAGCCTGTTTATGAGAATGATCGGTTTGAGTATGAGCTGGGTCTCCATAAAAAATTGCTTCATGTTCCAGCGGATTTGCCAAAAGGTGAGCCAAAGTATTATTACGCTGTTTATCATCTGGTGAATGGCGGTTATGATTTCAAAGTTTGGTCGAGAGCGAAAGTTCAGCTTCATGCCCAGCGATTCTCAGCGGCATTAAAAAGCGGCATGAGTACACCATGGAAAACAAATTTTGATTCTATGGCTATGAAGACGGTTTTACTGGATGTTCTGAAATTCGCGCCAAAGAGCATTGAGTTTTCTCAGCAATTGTCGCTGGATAATACCGTTAAGCAGAATGTGGATGCGGAGCCGGAGCGAGTGATTATTGATATGGAGGAAGAGCCACAACAGCAGGGAGATTCATTTCAAGACTTCGGACCGGAACCACCGGAAATGAATTATCAAAACCAATACTAAGATGAACGGGGAGAGTGATAGACACTCTTCCCTTTTTTTATTTGGAGGTTAAGAACATGGGGAGAAAAAGAAGAAAGAATTATAAAAAAGGTTGGACAGGGCTTCCTTATATTGCTTTGGAGGAATTAAATTTTTTCTGGGATCAGAATGAGATAAGTGAATTTGACAAGCTTTGGGCTGAAGGAGCTTCCCTTTATGAGTTGATGGAGCGGTTTAATCGGAATCATGCAGAGGTTGCTGTACTCATTATGGACAGGTCTTTGAAAGGAAAAATAAAGGAAAGAAAATACGGTCTATTTGGAGGTAGTTATGAAAGTCGTAAATTACGCAAACCGTGGGAAAACATTTGAAAACGACATTATCCGAAGCAATATGACGTACAAGCATAAGCGGTGGGCTTTGGTTGAAAAGACGGAGCCGATATTCAAGCCATTGCCCAATGGATTACTGCCAAACCGTTATAGAGGAAACAAGAGTATAAAGGTTGGATATTACGAGGGTAAGGGGTTCGTAGATTTCTTTGGGGTCTGTCAAGGAAGAGCACTGGCTTTTGAAGCGAAGTCTACTAATATTCGGACCAATTTTCCTTTGAAGAATATTAAAAATGAACAGGTAGCGGATTTGGAGTTTTGGCATAACCTTGGCGGCATTGCTTTTGTGCTGGTTCAATTTCAGAAGCAGAAAGAAGTCTACTTGCTGCCATTTCAAGATTTGAAAAAGTGGTGGGATGATTCCCTGGGCGAAGGCAGGAAGTCCATTCCGTATGAATGGTTTGTCACGAAATGCGATAGGGTGAGAGCAACAAGGGGTGTCATTTTAGATTATTTGGATTGTCTAGGCATTCAGTAAGCGGAGAATAATCAAACAGGGGGATTGGATATGAGCAATGAGAATTTTAAGAAGATTGAAAGGCATCTTAAAAACTATCGGAATTATAAAATAGGGATTCAGAATATGAACAAGCAGCTAGATCATATGTTTCCGAAAATCACATCAAGTTATGAAATGGCTGAAGGGTCAACAGGAACGTTCTCCTGTCATTCTAATACAGAGGAATATGCTATTAAGAGGTTGGAAAAGAAAGTGGAAATGGAGGAATTTATCCATACATATGAAGTTGTGATTGATTCGATTGATTCCGCCATTAAGCAATTAGATCCGTTGGAAAAAGAGTTTGTTGAGAAGCGGTATATTGAGAATGGAAATATGAAGATGGTAGCGATCAGCCTTGGCTATTCACTAAGGGCTACTTATAAAATCAAGGAAGACGTAAAAAATAAGTTCCTCATAACACTGAACAATTTAACGCTCATTGATGTATAAGGCCTGAAAAAGGTCTTTTCTTCTTGTTGGAGTTTGATTATAATATGGATAAGCAATCACTAAAAGTGAATGAAAATGCAAAAACTGTTCACGTTTAGTGTAAAAACTGGAGAAAAAAAGGGAACGTTTTTCCTTGATTACAGTGATAATATGATAGCAAGTAGGTCATGTTTCCCCCATGTTTGACTTACTCTCCATATATCTCTCCCTGCGGCTAAGGCAACCAGCCGTGGGGGACGTTTTGCGGAAGTGGTGTAATGTAACACACTCGGTCACCAGCCGAGAGATTGAAGGTTCAAGTCCTTCCTTTCGCTTTGCCCTATTTCTTTCCTTCTATCCGTGCGAGTAAGGGCAAGCGTTTCCTTCTTTTTAATGGCACCGACTACGAGCCAAGTCGGTGTCTTTTATTTTGCAAAAAAAAGAAGCCAGCCGAATCAGGAGATGACGGCATTCAGCAAGGAGACTAATCCTGCTTTAGGCTTCACACTCTATTATACCAAAAACCGGTGAAAAGCGGGTGACAGCTGATGAAAGAATTTGTGTTCAATAACTGTATATGTACCTATGTGGTTGACGGAGACACGATGGACGTGGAAATTGATGTCGGTTTTGATTTTTCTTCTTTTCAGCGGCTGCGGCTGTATGGAGTGGATACACCGGAGCGGAAACAGCCGGGCTTTGAAGAAGCAAAGCAATTTGTTATAGACAAGATTCTCCAAAAGCCTGTGCAGATTATTACGTACAAGAAGGATTCGTTCGGCAGATGGTTGAGCATCGTGTTCGTGGATGGGGAAAATCTGAATGATTTGCTTCTGGAGGAAGGTCTGGCCGTGATTTATATTCGATAGATAGGAACCCTTAGAAACCTTGATAAATCAACGTTTTTAAGGGCTTTTTTATCGAAAAACACTTGCTTTTAGGGGGTTAAATGCTAGAATGAAAGTATAAATTAATTCACTTTAAGTGAACTAATTAAATAAAATTGTTTGCTGATTGACTACCAGCAAAACTAACATTTACAGGAGAGTGTTAAAAGATGAATTTTTCAACAGAGCTTCAATCAAAATACCCGACTAAAAGATATATTACAGAGCAGGCAGTCGTGATGGAGAAAGTGAAAGGTGCCATGTACCACATTCCACAGAGAGTGACTACTCCAGAAACTGCATTCCATACAATCATGGGAATTAAAAATTTGGAAAGAGAGACCCAAGAGGTTTTTGGAGTTATTGCTTTAGATACTAAACATAAAGTTGTCGGCTTCGACATTTTGCATAGAGGAACAATCAATGCTTCGATTGTCCATCCAAGAGACATTTACAAAGCGCTACTGCTAAGAAATGCGGCTTGCTTCATTTGCTTCCACAATCATCCTTCAGGAGTTCCTGAGCCATCCTATGAGGACAAAATGGTGACTGAGAGATTAGTAGAAGCAGGAAAGCTTATAGGCATTGAGTTATTGGACCATATCATAACAGGTGATGACGGTAAGTTTTTTAGCTTCAAAGAAGGGGGGTTGATGTAAATGAAGAAAATATATACTTCCTATTATGCGAATGTTAAAAAATTGTCTCCCGAGATGGTGCCGATCGGCATCTCTCAGGGGAACAATAAATGGTTTAAAGGACAATACATGAAAGAGCTTGCTCCAACATGGCCAATGTTAAAAATGAACCAAGAAGATTATGATAAAGAGTTTTTCAAGATCCTCTCAAAATTAGATGCTAGGGAAATTTACGACAATCTTCCAGACAATGCAGTTCTATTATGCTATGAAAAATTTAATGATAAATGCCATAGAAGGGCAGTAGCGGAATGGTTAGAAAAAGAGCTCGGAATTGAAGTATGCGAATACGGATTAAAGCGAGAAGAATCCTTTCCATACGCTGAATGCTGTGAAGCGAATAAAGGGAAGCTCAGAAAACCGGAAAATAAAGAGCAACCGAAGCAAGAGTATCAAGGAAAAATGAGTTTTGAAGAATGGATGAAAAGCGGCATCGGAGGAACAAGACCAGATTTATTCGATGTAGAGCAATTGCCTGCTGTGAAAGCAAGACGAGCTTCCATGAAAAGAGAACAAGAGAAAAAGCTTGGAGGTCTCGTCTGATGAACAATGTTAATCAAAAGAACGAAACGGTTTACCGTCTTTATGAAAGTGATGTTATTAAGTTGATGGTAAGTGTGGGGATTCCGGTAAATTCGGAAACCCTTCCTCGCACAAAAGATTATATTGCTGATTATTTGAATCAAATGATGGATGAAGAAGTCGCGAATTATATGAACTTTATAAAAGCTGAAATTACAGGTAAACAGGAGGACTAAACATGATAAAGAAAACCGTTATGGCAGTCGGTGCGTATGACAATGGAAATGTAAAAGATGCCCTGAAGATCGCAAAGAATTTTACGATTGGATTAACAAGAGACGAGCATAAGCAAATTGTTAGAGGTTATGAGTGCATGGTTCACGCTGATTTTTATAAGCAGATCGGCAAGAATCCAGAAAAGGAAATTGCTGCTGCTGTGACTGTGTTTCTCAATAGAATATATCTTCCGCATGTACAGCGCAGAGAGGATGCTATATATGCTTAACACGGTAGCGGAATGGTGTTCTGATTGCTGTGCAGAGGTTGAGCTTCCAGAAGTTTTTCAACTGCATGTTTGCCCAAATTGCAGTGTGAGCATTATGCCTTGCGCCCAATGTGAATTACAAGATTGTTCTAATTGTCCGTTGGAGGGGGATTGAAATGAAGATTAGATTGGTCACTTATCCGCAGGAAGACTTTCCGAAAGAGAAACAGGAAGTATACCATCAGGATTTTATCACCTTTGACGTTGAAACGACTTGGCTTGAAAAGACACTGGAAGCATGGAATTGGGGAACGCTGGAGGAATTTATAAGCGAGTATACTTGGGATGATTCAGAAAGAATTTTTCGTGAATATCAAAATCGGAAGGACACCTAAAAGGTGTTCTTTTTTTATATAGAAAAAGGAGGGTAAGTTGAATGTTTGTGGGGAGTATTCCTGCTGATATGCAAAAAATTCTAAAAGAGCTGGTGAGCAAGTGGGATTGTGAAGATATTTATATCGGCACTTCTGGCAATTTCACAATTGAGCGATCCATTGGCGATTTGGGATTTGGTTTGCATAGCAATGATGTAACACTCTATTCCTCAGTCATCGGCTCTTATCTTGCCGGAGACATGATTCCATTTGAGTTTAATGAGGAATTCAACGAATCGTATGGGTGGCTGAAAAATTATATTAATGACCCAGCTGACAGGGTTGCTACTATCCTTTTAGGAACAAGGCTAATGGAAACAGTAGGGAAAGAACACAAGCCCTACTATGCAAGAATGGCACAAGCCTATAAAGATCAATGGCCTGTGATTCACGCCAAGACAAAAGAGAAGGTTGAAAAACTTCAGGTCAGATTGAAAAGTTATTCTGCATCCGATGTTTTTACATGGGTTGATGATATACCAGAGGACCAAGGAGTTATTTGTTATCCTCCTTTTTTCGGAGAGACAGCGGATTATGAAAAATATTTCGCTCATCTGGAAGAATTGTTTTTGTGGAAACCTCCAGAGTATGAATTTATTTACGGTGACAGGCTGATTGAATTTTTTCGAAAAATCACATCCAAGAAAAATTGGGTATTCGGCACGAAGGAAAAGCTGGAAGAGTTCGAGCCTTATCTTAAAGGAATGACAAAAACGACCAACCGGGGAGTCCCCATTTATGTTTACACAAATGGAAATACAAGGCGGCTGGTCATGCCGAAGCAAAAGACGGAGCCGATTATGAATCCTCATATTAAGCCGGATCAGGATTTAGGAGAAAAGCTTACGATAGCGCCTCTTACTGCAAGTCAGTTTTTTCATATCCGTTCTCAGTACATGAACCATAATATTAAGCCGGGTTCCCCAAGCCTTGCATTTGCCGTTTTGGTGGATGGTATTATCATTGGTTCCTTTGCCTTAATGAAAGCTCAGACATTAACGAGTTTTGATACATATATCCAGACTCCAAATGTATACCTACTGTCCGATTTTCCTGTTGCCAACAGTAAATACAAGAAGTTGGCGAAATTAGTCCTCTACGCTGCTTTAAGCAAGGAAGTAAAGCTGATCTGTGAGAGGTTGGAGCGGAAGCGGATATATTCCCTTTTGACAACAGCTTTCACGAATAGGCCTGTTTCCATGAAATACAGAGGGTTATTTGAATTGCTGACCAGAAAGGAAAACAATAAACCGAATTCATCAGGAGAAAAATTTCAGTTGAATTACGGGGCATTGATGGGGAACTGGAGCTTACAGGAAGGATACGAAATCTGGAAAAAGAAACATGGAAAGGACGTAGGTGAAGGAAAAAATGAATAGTACAAAAGAAGCCAAAATAAATACAAAAATCGTTTCGGCTAATCCAAGGGACTTGAAATTACTGGAGCTTAATGCACGGTATATGAGACATGAGACTTTCCAACAGTTGGTCTCCAATATTCAGCGTGACGGAAAATTGACACAGCTTCCATTCTGTATTTGGGAAGATGGTCATTGGAAGGTGTTGAGCGGAAACCACAGGGTTAAAGCAGCCATTGAAGCTGGACTTGATACGATAGAATTCATCGGCACGGAAGATAAGCTTTCCCAAGACAGACAGCGTGCAATCCAGTTAAGCCATAACGCCATAAGCGGAGAAGATGACCCAACTATCCTAAAAACACTCTATGAGGAAATTGAGGATATTGATTTTAAGATGTATGCAGGACTTGATGATAAAACATTGGAGCTTCTGGAGAAGGTACAACCAGAATCATTAAGTGAAGTGAATCTGGAGTTTCAGACTATGAATATCGTTTTTCTTCCTTCCGAATTGGAGAAAGCGAAGGAAATGATTGATGAAATTCAGAAAGAGGTAAAAGCGGATGAAGTATGGCTGGCAAGTATGCAAGCCTATGATAATTTCTTAGATTCAATGGAAGCGGTAAGCACTTCCTATGATGTGAAAAACGTTGCACTTACACTTTTAATCCTCCTGGGCATTGTTCAAAGGAATTTAGATCAGCTAAGTGATGGATGGTATGACGAAGAAGAACAGGAAGCAAAACATAAGAATTGGATTCCGTTATCGACTATTTTCAATCACCATAAAATCCCGTCAAAAAGTGGAGCAGTTGTAAAGAAAGCCTTAGACAGAATGTTGTCTAAAGGAGAACTGGAAAAACAACAAAAATGGGAAGCTTTAGAGTATTGGGCAACCCAATATTTGCAAGGTGACTGAGGTTGTCTAAAAAGCAAAATTTAGCTCCTTATGAAAGACGAGAAGGTGAGTCAGCAAAGGCATTTGAAGCCTTTGTAAAATACAGGAACATGGGGATTGAAAGAAGTTTAACGAAAGTTAGTCAAGAGTTGGGCAAATCGACTACCTTGTTAAGCCGTTGGAGCAGTCAGTGGGATTGGGTGGAACGAGTCAAGGCATATGACATGGAAATGGACCGTCAAGCCTTGATGCAAGAGGAAAAGAAACGAAAAGAAATGGTTAAAAGACATGCTGCTTTGGCAACAAGTTTTCAGTCCAAAGTGCTTGAAAGAGTTCGGAATCTAAATCCTGCTGAATTAAGCACCAATGATCTAATAAGATGGTTTGAAATTTCTGTGAAAATTGAGCGTCTTTCCAGAGGGGAGCCAACGGACATTTCTTCTCATGAACATGGGGGAGAGGTGAGCCAGAAACATGAGCACAGCTTTGAAGAAGACATTGAAAAATACGCAGAAATGTACGACCAAATTAGAGGAAAAGAAAAGAAGTCGTGAATTTGCCCATTTTGTAAAGACAGTTCTTGCTAATCCTTTTATACCGAATAAGCCGACTATCAAGCAAATGGAGTTCTTGCTTCTGAATGATAAGGAAGCTCTTTATGGTGGAGCGGCAGGGGGCGGTAAATCGGATGCCTTGTTAATGGCTGCTTTGCAATACGTCCACATTCCTGATTATGCGGCAATTATTTTCAGACGGACTTATAAGGATTTAAGTTTACCCGGTGCTTTGATGGATAGGGCAAAAGAATGGCTGAAAGGAACGAAAGCCAAATGGAAAGATAACGAAAAAACATGGATTTTTCCAAGTGGAGCGACTTTGACGTTTGCTTATTTGGCTTCTGAAAACGATAAGTACAATTATCAAGGTTCTGAATACCAATTTATCGGTTTTGATGAATTGACTCAATTTGAAATGAGTCAATACACGTATTTGTTTTCACGTTTGAGAAGATTGAAAGGTTCCACTGTTCCCATACGTTCCCGAGTTGCTTCCAATCCGGGCGGCAGAGGGCATGAATGGGTGAAACAGCGGTTTTTAATAGAAGGTCAAGACAAAGGACGGATTTTCATTCCTGCCACTTTGGAGGACAATCCGTTCTTGGATACAGAAGAATACGAGCTTTCCTTGATGGAGCTTGATCCTGTTACCAGAAAGCAATTACGCCAAGGGGATTGGGATGTTCGAACTGACGGTAATAAATTTAAGAGGAATTGGTTTGAAATCGTTGACGATTTCCCGAAGGATGCAAAGCTTGTAAGGTATTGGGATTTGGCTGCCACAGAACCAAAGAAGGGAAAAGACCCCGATTGGACAGCAGGAGCCTTGCTTGCTGAAAAGGACGGCATTTATTATATCGTCAATATTACGAGGACAAGGACAACTCCAAAAGGGGTTGAAGAATTGATTAGGCAAACAGCCGAAATTGACGGAAAAGAAGTTTATATTTTCATGGAGCAAGAGCCGGGTTCTTCCGGTGTTAATACGATAGATCACTACCAAAGACGAGTCCTTAAAGGGTTCGTCTTTTATGCTGATAAGGTGTCTGGAAGCAAGGAAGTCCGAGCTAATCCGTTATCTTCAGCAGGTGAAGCAGGCAATGTGAAGCTTGTTCGGGGCGCATGGATTAATGACTTTTTGGATGAATTGGTAGGATTCCCGAATGAAGCGGCTCATGATGACCAAGTGGATGCGGTTTCTGGCGCATTCTCCAAACTGAACGAGCCTAAAGAAATGAAAAGAGCTATTCTTCCAAGACTGGGCGGTTTGAAAGTCAAATAGAATGCTGAATCTTTAAAGGGGGTGATGGATTGGGATTATTCGATTGGTTCAAAAAGAAGAAAGATCCGGAATATGATGTGGATCGTGTCATTCGTTCGGCTGCCAGAGCAAAAGCTGTTACAGGCAGGGTGAATCGAAGAAAAGAAACCTACGACAAATGGGAACAGCAATTCTTCTGGTACGAGGGGATTATCCATCGAAATGAGTACAAGACCAAAAATGTGATGGAAAACCTGAAGATGATACGGGATATAAATCCTGATGCTTCCATGGCAATCTGGAATTTGCTCCGTCTCGCTAACTCCGGTCATGAATTAGAAGTGGAGAATCCAAATGGAAAGTTTGATAAAAAAGCCACGGAATATTGCAACGAGCTGGCAAGAACAGTGGGATCTCTTTATGGTGGCGGTGTGGACCAATTAATAAATGTCCTTTTGCTTACGGGATTTACACAGGGGGCTATTGCTCTTGAAGTGGAATTGACAGAAGGATTGGATGGAGTTGCGGACTTTCATCCGGTAGATCCCGTTACGCTGGACTTCAAAAGGAATTCAAATACCGGAAAGATTGAATTGGTGCAGAAACAAACAAACGGAGAATACAAGGTTTTGAATCAAGAGACCGTGTTTTACTTTCCTTTTGACCCTGATGTAGGAGACCCCCATGGAAGAAGCCCGATTCTGCCAATTTTGCAGATTATCTTCTTTCAGATTGAAGTGCTGAAGGATTTGAAAAAGGTCATCCATCATCAAGGGCATCAACGCTTCGATATTAAGGTTTTAGAAAGTGCGATTATCGAGAACATGCCTGACGACATTAAGTTTGCTGGTCCTGATGCAGTAAGGGATTTTGTCATGAATTATGTGCAGGACATCCAAAACCAGATGGAGCAACTAGAGCCTGATGCTGACTTTTTCCATACCGATTCTGTAGAAATTGATATGGCTGGCGGAGCGATTGGACATTCACTTGATGCCACAAGGGTTATTGACATTATTAATCAGCAAGTCATAACATCCCTGAAGCAATTGCCGATATTGTTAGGGCGTAATGAAGGAACCACAGAGACACACGGAACCATCCAATGGCAAATATATGTCAAAGGGATTGAGAGCTTACAGAGGGGCATAAAGCGGTTGTTAGAGAAGGCTTATAATGTTTCCCTCCAGGTCGCAGGATTCCAAGGAAAAGCCCGACTGACTTTTGATACATTGCGTGTGACAGACCGTTTAAAGGATGCGCAGGCTGAAAAGCACGAAACGGAAACAAAGATTATGCAGATTAATCAAGGCTGGATTAGCAATGACGAAGCGGCAATGAAAATGGTTGGGCATGAAGCTGTGTCCGAGCCGATAAAGCCAGATCCGATGCAATTCACGATTCCGAAACAGTACATGAAAAGGCTAGAGGATAACGAGGAAGATGCAGAAGGCGAAGGGCAAGAGGATAGACAGCAGCGTTTCTTTGCTAAAAAAAAAGAGCTGATAATGAATTCATAGTCGATACAGACCACGATTATGTGAGTGATCTGGAAGAGATGACTGAAGAAGCGATTCAATCATTTGAAAGATTCATGGAAAATCAGCTGAATTTGTATATTGAGAGATTGAAAGATGCGCCTGACATTCCTACAACCGTTCTTACTGAAGCTCATTCTTTGCGGAGTGTGCAGAGAGATAAGAAGCCCGACCCTCCTTTTCTATTTAAAAATTGGGTGAATGTCTACATTCTCTATGATTCATGGGACCAAATGGAAATGTGGATTGATATAGCAAGGGGCTGGATGGAGAATGCTGCCGTTCTTGCTGGTATGGAATCTTTGTTGGAGATTGCGCCTGAAATCGAGTTCAACCAAAGGGATGGTAGGCTTCTTAGGTGGCTGTCTGAGCGTTCCAGAAGGAATGCCCAACTAATACAAGGGGTGACGGATGAAGACGTTCATATGACCTTGTGGGATGTTGTATATGAGGGGCATTTCTCTATTAAAATAGCTACCGATGCTTTAATAGATACCTATGGCTTCAGCAAATCAAGAGCGGAGACCATTGCCCGAACTGAAATCATTTCTGCAGGCCGAGCTGGTCAATACCATGGAGACTTGCAATCTGGCATAGTGATCGGTAAAAGATGGAGAGCCGCATTGCAGGAACGGACTAGAGACCACCACCGGATAGCGGATGGACAGGTTGTTGCCTTTGACGAGCCATTTATCGTGAATGGTGAATATTTGATGTTTCCGGGGGATAGTTCGTTAGGTGCTGGCGGAGGGAACACGATCAATTGCAGGTGTTGGTACGAAAGGATATTGGAAGGAGAGGAATTAAAATAACATGGATGTTAATGCTTTTATGAATGGTTATATACCAAACCGGATGGAGCCGAAAGGAGCTAATAGGAAACTAGATGTGGAGATTTATAAGAAGCCTTCTCCATTCATGAAAGACCTGTTTCCCGATAATCCGGCTGTAGCGGCAACATTCAACATTTTGAAGGAGGATTACGGTTTTACCTCCGACATGATTTGGCGAATGGCTGAGAAATTGAACGAGTTGAGGAAGCAGAATGAAATTTAAATGGGAAGATATTTTCTTTCTTGGAGCGTTCGTTTTGCTGGTGCTATATATTTTGAATCAATTCGGAGTAATTTGAAAGGGGGTGAAATGATTGAGCGAGCTGGTACAGATTCCGGTAAGGATTAACCAAATCAACGTAAGCGAAGAAGACCCGGACACTTCGTTAATTCTGGATAAAATTAATCGTCTGACACTGGAGCCTTTTCGGTCGATGGAAGAATTTTATGTTTTTTCAGGGATTTGCTCTAATGACAGGCTTGATTCCTATTACACGAAGATGGACCCGGAAACGACTTTAAGAAACTACACCAACGATTTAAAACAAGGTGTAAGCCTTCTGCCTTCCCATGATATTATGCAATCCCCTTTTGGCCGTTCTTATGACGGTGTGCTTGAAAACAATGAGGTTGATTCTTATTGGTATATAGTAAGGGATTTAACGATTAATGGAGAAAAAACCAACGACACCATAAGAGCCATTCAGACAGGAATCAAAAGAGATTTGTCCGTAGGCTTTGGTGGAGACAGGCTTTGGTATAAATGTTCTTCCTGTGGTCGTGATATGTGGGATTGGGAATGTCCGCACTTTCCTGGTCTTGAAGATGAAAACGATATGAGAACCTTCGCTTGGATAATGGATGCCCATTTGAGAGAGGTTTCAACCGTTTATAAGGGAGCCACACCGGGGGCTTATATTAATAAGGCAAGGCAATTTGTCGAGCAAGGAGACTTGCCGTATAGCGAAATATTGAAGCTGGAGAACGCTTATAACATCCGTTTGGATAATGGGAAGCGTTCTTTTTATATGCCTAAAAATGAAACGAAGGAGGATGAAGAAATGACACAAGCAGCAAGAAATAATTTATTGGACGATATTCGTTCAGCTATCCGTGAAAACAAAATCGAAAAAGCGGTTGTTTATGACATTTTAAGTGAAGAAGGAGATCCGTTCCGCCAGCCGGAGGACATTGCTCTTCGTAATGAATTAGGAAAGGATTATTCATCCATTCAAGCTATCCGTCAATTAAAGAAGGAAGCACAGCAAGGGCGCAGATATTTAGCTGATGTGATCGACCAAGCGGTTGCGGCTCGCGTTAAGGCACATGGCGATACCTTCAATGCGGAATCTTATCGCACCATGCTTTCCCTTTCTGGTGACATTGACCATATCAAAGAGGAAATTGATTCTTATGAGCGTATTGCCAAACAACGCTTTACTCCGGGGAGACAGACGGAGCCTGAGAATCTAGGAAAAGAAGAAGAAGAAGAGCCGACTTCGGAAGGTTCCGAAACACGATTTGAAGAGGACGATAATATTTTCACGCAAGGGAGTGCTGAATAATGCCAAGAGTTAATACGACTATGCCCGATTCCTACGGTCTTTCTTTGACCGTTTATGTTCCAACTGCTTCGGAAGCGAATCCGATTGAGACAGGAGACATTCTTTCTTGGTCTACTACTTCAGGATATAGTGCGGTTCCAGCAGGGGCAGGAGATGCGATTCAATTAAGAGCCAAACATCCGGTAACTGACCCGTTGGAGCCTTTAGGTGTTCATGCTTTTGGTTTCAGCCGTGTGGAAAGATTGCCATTCGAAGGAACAGCCCCGGCATTGGGTGATTCGGTTACAGCTGACGGCAAGGGCGGAGTTACCACTGCTGGGGATGCAAATGGTTCTCGGGTTCTGTATGTTGACGTGGCAGCAGGGCTTGTTGATGTGGCATTGCCATAGAAAAAGATTACTAGAAAAGGAGTGAACATCATTGAAAATTAAAAATAGATTCGGTAAAGAAGTAGAAATTGCAACAGATAGTTCCATTCAAGGAACTTTAGCGAAACGATTTGATTCTAAGGCGGCTAAAAATGCTTCGTCTTATCATTACAAGCGTTATCTTCAGGACATGGGTGTATCCAGAAAACAAGTCATGGAAGCTTTGGGCATTCAGGATTTCGGCAAGATGCAAGTCCGGGCCTTATTAGAAAATGACGGCACGAAGCCACTCTTCAACACAATCGTGGAAGACGGGCTTCGCATGGGATTTGATAGAGGTTCAAATTGGCAGCGGCTTATAGCTCGTTCCATTCCATCAGACCAATTTACACAGCAATGGTATTACCTTGATGAAGAAAGCGTAGATGCTGACTTGCTTGATGTTGGGCAAGCGGCTCCTATTCCTACCGGAACGCTGAAGTTAGGCGATCAGTCTATCAAGATGCATAAGCGTGGACGAGGAATTGAATGGACAGATGAATCAAAGAGGGCAAATATTGACCTTGTGGCTTTGTTCCTTCAGCGCATGGGTCGTGCTCTTGGCAGACAATATGAAAATGTTGCGGTGAATCGTCTGTTAAATGGTTATTTCTCAGATGGCTTTGATGCAGCACCGACATTGGGCATTGCTAATGCCGGAAATTTAACCCTTGCAGACCTGTTTTATGGCTCAGCTTACATGAATCAGGAATTGGGCTTTAACCCGAACCTTGCCATTATGAACATGGAAACAGCGTACAAAATCACGACATTGCGTGATGGGGATGCTTATGTTTACCGTGATGAACTGCAAAATGGACAATTTGCGGATGTGATCAATTCTCAGCCGTTTATTAGCCAACAGGTTCCAGACAATCGAATTATCCTTGTGGACACTGATTTTGCTTTGGTTCGTTATGAAGGACAAGCCTTTGGCGTTGAGTCTGAGCGTTCAGCCAAGACACAGGTGGAAGGCTCTTATGGTACGGAAATCTCTGAATTTGTGCCGTTTGAAAAGAATGCTCGACTGATCCTGACATTAGATAATGCACGATAATTTCCATTAGGAGGGTTAACCATGCCAGAAAAAAAGGAAACAGCTAAAAAGTCTACTGCCAAAAATATCAGTGAAGCCAATGCTTCTTCCACTGAGCCAACGGAAAATAAGGATATTGATTTAACGACAGAAGAAAAGACAGCCCTTGACGTTCAGAAAGCTTCTAATTCAGGAAATCCATATAGCGGAAAGTTTAAACTGAAAGACCCGGACACCCAATATGCAGAGCCGGGCTTTACGCTTACTGGAGATCAGAAAGCTGAACTTCCTGAAGAACCAAGCGCAGAATTGCTTGCTCGTATTCGTTCTGGTTTTATTGTTAAAGCCTAATGTTTATAACCTCTTCAGAAATCCGAGACCTCACTTCTTTTGAGGAAGTGAGGGAATTATCGGATACGGATATAAAGCGTTATATTGAACGAGCAGATGCTTGGATAAGAAGAGCTACAAGTAGGGATTTTTCTGAAACGGAGAACACGTTTATTCAAGCTGACATGCGAACAGCCACGCTTTTGCTGGTTGAATACATTTGGTATTGGGATAACCCGGAACCAAAAGAAGAAGCTATGAGCCATGATGAAATTATCCGTTTGGGTTCCTTCACAGTGCATAAAGAATCTGCACGAAGTGGGGAGCTTACTGGCATGGATGAATTAGACTTTATCTTAAAGACATACCGATACAAGCCGACAGTCGGACTGTTTCAGGTTTTGCGGAAAGGATAGGTAGGCCATGAGAATTCGCACTTTACTCATTCACAGATGTTCATTGCTCACACAGGGACAGGTGACAGGTCAAGACCCTTATGGCCGGGATATTATCGAAAAAGTGGAAATCGTGAATGTGCCTTGCCGTTTTGATCAGATTCGGCAAAGAGCTGCCGCAAATGAAACCGGAACTGATTTTCTTTTCGAAAATATTTTTTACTTTGATGCGAATCCTGAAATATCGCTTGTTGAAGAAATAACCAATGTCACTGACAAGGAAGGGAATCCGGTTTTGCCGGGTTCTTTTTCTGTTGTCAACATTGTTCCGGTTTACGGCATAAAAAAACTGCACCATTATGAAGTCGCAGTAAAAAGGATGTGAGGATATTGGCAAGAGCCGGTATTAACATTCATGTGGAGCTGGATAGAAGAGCTTTAAATTGGTTTCAGAGGGAAGCACCCCAGAAACTTGAAACAGCAAAGAAAAGGGTAGTTGAAGCTTCTGGAATGGTTTGGGCTGACCGAGCAAAAAGCATTACCCGAGAAGAGAACCATATCGACACGGGTTTATATATAAATTCGATTGGCTATTCCACAGGAGGAAGTCCTTCAGGAAAACCGATTAATGAAATCCAGAATGAAGGAAACCAGACCGTCCTGAAAATCGGAGCTGATGTGGCATATGCCATTTACCTTGAAAAAAGTTATGCCATATTTGCCAGAGCTTTAGATACTTCCCAAGAGCGTATGCAAAATGTCGCGGCAACACAGGTGATAAATACTTTGGGTTTGTAGGAGGTTCTTATGATTGATTACGTTGATCCAATCCCTCCGGTTATCCAAATGTTGAAACCTCTTTTTACACAGCGCATTTACGGAAATCTATTTCCGCCGAACATTGCAATGCCTGCCATTCTTATACGAAATGCAGGAGGAAATGGATATACACGGCTTCAAATCCTTGTAAGGGCAAATAGCGATATTGATGCCATGCAGCTTTTGATTGATGTGATGAATACCTTGGAGCGCAATGCATCCTCTATTCAGTTAAGGGGTGCTTGGATTGAAAAAGAATCCAATCCTTTGCCGGATAGGGATGAAGTTACCGGAAAATATGAAGCTTGGGCTTATATGAGAATGGAACATTTAGAAGCATAGGAGGGTTTGCAATGGCTCAAAAAAAGACTAATACGAAAAAGACTTCAGAAAAAAGCCAGAGTACCATTTCAAAAATTCAAGTGGTAGGTCCAACAGATGAAACCAATGGAGCTCAAATCCTGAAGTTTTCGAGAGAAGGCAATAAAAATCCCCTTACCATAACACCGGGAGAATATTTGGATGTAGGTGAGGAAGGCGATATTTCGCAAGATGAAGCGCAATTGCTACTGAATTACTCACGATGGGAAGTTAGGGAAGTTGAGGATGGTAAGGTAGTTAATGTAGTTAAGGCAGCTAAGGAGGTTAAAGACTAATGGGAGATATATATAAGGTAAATTCAGACAGGATTGTTGGAGGACCCGGACGATTAGTTTTTAAGCCGTATGATGGCACGTATCCTGATACGATTAGTGACGTTATGGACACGGCTTCACCTTATTCCTTGGAAGATGGCTGGCAGGACTTAGGGGCAACCAATGACGGTATCGCCACTTCTCGTTCCTTTGATACAGAAGAGTTTGAAGTAGATCAGGTTGTTGGTGCTGTTGATACTGATATCACTTCTTGGGAGCATACACTCGAAACCAATCTTGCTGAAAATACGGTTGAGAATCGAAAGCTTGCATTGATTGGTGGAACAATTATAGAAAGTTCACCTGTTCTGGGAACGTCTACAAGTTTAACGGGTGATATAGCGCTTAATGCAACGATTTTAAAAGTCGCTTCTGGATCTGGTTTTGCCGAAGGTGGATTTATAGGCATTACCGAAGAGTCTAAAAGTGAGACGAAGAAAATCGCCCGAATTAACGGCAATACGATTTATTTAACAAGCCCTTTGGAAAATGCGTTTACGACAACTGCAACTGTTTCTCCTATTACGGAGCTGGGCTATAAGCGTATTGGGTATGGTACAGTGCAAGACGTTCCTTTCCATACGTTTGCGCTGATTAGTCAGAAGAAAGACGGCTCCCTTTATATGTGCGTGATCCGTAAAGCGAAAGTATCTGGTGAAGATAAAGAGCAGACCTACTCAAAAGAAAAGCGATTGCTGCCATTGCAATTGTCGGCATTTCCTGTTGATAATGTGGCACAAGAAGAGAATGTTTATTATGAAATTGAACAAATCGTAAGCACTACCTCCTTTCCCTGATGAAGCAGGAGGGGGATATGTAGACCAAGAGGAATCTCCTGCGGAGCCACCTGTCACAGAGGAACCTCCTGTTGAAGAGGAGCCACCTGTCATAGAGGAACCTCCTGCTGAAGAGGAACCACCTGTCACAGAAGAGCCTGTCGAAGAGGAACCTCCCATCATAGAGGAGCCGCCTGTCACAGAGGAACCGACTGACAATGGAGAATACGTTGAGATAACGATGATCCAAGATTCTACTGGGGTATATTTCTCTCCTGCTATTAATGTTACCGGGCATAATCGTGTATCTATTATTCTGCAAGCTACACAGGATGGAATTGTTGATGTAGATGTTTCAGAAGATGGAATTACCTGGTCAACTCATGAAGGAATGGATTTAATAGCTGATGAAAAAACTTCTTATCAAGTGCTTATGGATAACAATCAACATGTTAGGTATAGCGTGAATACAGCTGGAACCATTACAGCATCTTCTATCTACATGGGAGGGTTCGTAAATGGCTGATTTATACCGTAATTTTAATGAACTAAGCAAAGCATATAAAATGAGAATTCAATTTGATCTTAGAATGAAAAAAGGTTCTTCTGGAGTCATTTATTTTACGCCCCATGGTGGCGGAATCGAAGCAGGATGCAGTGAATTGTCCGAGTTTTCGGCTGACGCAGATGATTCTTATTACATTTTTGATGCGAAGTTAAGCGCAGGAAATGCTGATATGCATGTAACTAGCACCAATTATGATGAACCTAATGGTCGTAGATTAGTAGCTCAAAATGATATAGCGGTTGCTTATCACGGCTACAGTGATACCAAAGTAAAAAACACCAAGATTGGTGGACGAGATATAGAGTTACAAAATCTGATTGGCGAAGAATTTACGGCAGTGGGTATTCCTTGGGAGATAGAACCAGCAGGCTCAGGAATTGCTGGTGCAGAAGCAAACAATATTGTGAATATAACGACCAGAGGTGCAGGGGTTCAGTTGGAAATTTCAACTTTACAGCGCACTTCTTTTTTTACGACTAACACGGCTGCTGGGCGAAGAAATACAAGATTACCCGAATTTGATAATTATATAGATGCGGTGAAACGTGCCGTAGCAAGGTACAAAGCAACATTATAAATTGAGTAAGTCTATTAATTACATGGGGAGTGACCACTGTGGAAAAAGTATTGAACAAGCTTGATATTGATAAAAACATAGGTGAAATTCCTTTGACCAATGGCGGTACTTTGGAAGTACCGAGAATCAGCATGTATAAGATTATTAAGATTGTGAAGTTCCTTGGGATTGATGCCATAAAGGTTTATAACGATGCGCAGGAAATCCTTTTCGATGAAAATCTCGATGATTTTACAAGGATTGCTCTTGTTTTAGAGAGCATTAAGGAAGAACAATTGATTCGTATTTTCTCTATATTGCTAGATTTAGAAGATAAACAAGCATTAAATTTAGACCCGAATGAAATGCTTGATGTCATCCTTCTATACGTGGAGAAAACAAATATCACCAAAACTTTTTCTCAGGTCCGTCAGATATACAAGAAGATATTCAAGCGGGATCTGCCGGACATTTCGGAATGGATAAATCAGAGAGTGCAACAGGCCAACGAGGAAAGTCAGGCGATCGAGGACAGTCAGAATGGGAAACAGTCTTAAATAATTTCGTTCTTAAAATTGAGACGGTGAGCAGCCATTTTAGATACTCGGAAGAATACGTTATGGAGCATACTCCAGATTGGTTGGAGCGAAAATACATCCAAGCCATGAGGGAGAAATGGGAAGATAACAAAACAAAAGTTTCTAGCGTTTTCCAATCGATTTGCTTTGTTCTGGATACCGTATTTAATAAAGGCGCACATTTAGACAGTTTCTTAGAAAGTTCTTTTGAAGATGTAATAAAAGCAAACAACTCAGAAAATCAGAATAGGTCAAACTTCATCACGGCTCAGTGGTGGAAGAAGGTAGAAGAAAAGTCCTCTTAATTAGGGGGCTTTTCTTTTTTTATATACCTCTAAATTGGAGGTGGAATTGTGGCAGATGTAGGCTCGGCTAATATAAGAATTACAGCTAATGATCAAAGTGCAAGGACTGTCATACGGAATTTTGCGACCAACTTCAACAGGCAAGGCCAAGCGTTGGCGCAATCGGTCTCCAGTGGTATGCAGGGGGCTGTTACTGCTGCTCAACAGGCGGCTTCAGCAACAACGAATGTAGCTCGGACAGCCAGCGAAATTGGCCCTTCGTTCGAAAGAGCTTCAAATTCTATCGGAAATGCCGTGCGAAGAAGTATTATTGCCCCATTTAAAAGTGCGATTGGTATTGTAAAACAATATGGTGGGGCACTTGGTGTTATGAGTGCCGGAGGATTAATAAGTGCCGGGGTTAATCGTTTATCGGTTATTGAAGATGCGAGAATCGCTCTAAAAGTTATGCTTGGTGATGCTCAAAAGGTAGAAATATTTATGGCTGATGTTTTAGCGTTCGCCAAAACGACACCCTTTGCATTCCCTCAATTAGCGACTGCGGCAAAAAACATGGTTGCGTTTGGTATGGACACTAAGAAAGTCATTCCAACCCTAAAGGCGGTAGGGGATGCGGCAGCGGCTTCCGGTCGTGGTGCAGATGGGCTGGATATGCTGACTACAGCATTTGGTCAAATGCAAGTTAGTTCCAAATTGTCACTCGGTCCCATTCGAAGCCTAGAGCAAGTTGGGGTTCCTGCCGTTACCATTCTCGCTAACAAATTTGGCCTTTCTGCTGATGAAATGGAAAAGAAAATCACAGGAGGTGCCATTAATTCCAAAGAAGCCATTGATATGCTTGTTGATGGAATAGCAAACGGCACAAAAGGAATAGCAGGAGAAACCAAAAAAATGGGTGGAGTCATGGAAGAAATGAAAAACAGTTGGCGAGGTTCCGTTGACAGTTTGAAATCTTCCATTTCTTCAACCATGGCAAATATTATGGAGCCGGCAATCCCTCATATTCGGGCTTTTATGAGGTGGTTTGGTGATCAATTTAAGAAATTACCAGATTTGATTTTTGGTGCAGTAAAGAAGATAAATGGCCAGTCTAATGGACTAAAAGAGTTTGGTAAAGCACTCATTCCGATATTTAACAATTTGCTTCAGGTTATAGGGGCAATCGCACCAATGGTAGGAACCGTATTAGCTGGTGCCATCGGTGTTCTTATGAAAACTCTCCCTCCGGTACTGAAATTCTTAACGGATATTATAGCTGCTATAACGAAATGGGAAGGGTTTGTTCCTATTGTTGCCGGGTTAGTTACTGCCTTAATCACATACAAGACAGTTGTAACTGGAATTGCTACAGCTCAAAAGGTCATGAACGCTGTACAAAAGGCATCCATTTTGCTTTATAACGCCCATCGTGCAGCTATGATTGCATTTGCTTTATATGGTGGCGGTGTAAAGGGAATTATTCAAGGAATGGCGGCTGCCATGCGTATTCTGAATATCACAATGCTAGCAAACCCGATAGGCATTGTAATCGCATTAATTGCTGGATTGGTTGCTGGGATCGTCATTGCCTACAAGAAAAGCGAAAAATTCCGCAAAATAGTCGATGGACTATGGAAAGCATTAAAAGAAGGCTGGGAAAAAATCGCCGGAATATTCGGTCCGCCACTTCAAAATGCAGTTAGTAAAGTAAAGGAACAATGGCAAAAAGACACTGAAGATATGAAATCTCTATGGGTGAAAGTGAAAACCCAATGGGAAAAAGATACTGAGGATGTAAAGGAAAAACTTGGTCCACCACTTCAAAACGCAGTCAAAAAAGTCAAGGATCAGTGGGAAAAAGATACTGAAGATGTGAAATCCCAATGGGCGAAAGTAAAAACTCAATGGAATTCAGACCTTGAAGATTTGAAGTCATTATGGAGCCGAGTCTCTAATAAATGGAAAGAAGATACGGATGATGTAAAGAAAAAATTCACTGAAGATTTACCGAATGCATGGAATCGGATGCGGGAAGCTATTCGAAATTCGCCAGATACTGTTCCGCAAAAACTGGACGAGTTGAAAAAATCCTTCAATTCTTGGTTTGAGCAAACGAAAAAGGATATCCCTGTCAAGTTAGCTGGATGGGGTTCGGCATTCAAGTCTTGGCTAGAAGCTCAAAATGAAGAGAATAAACGTCAGTATGCTGAATGGGGACGAAGCCTTCATGATTGGTTTGGGTCGATGCCAGATAAAATCAAAACGAAAATATCTGAATGGTGGAACCCAATCGGTGAATGGTTCAGTTCTTTACCTGAAAAAACATCAGCGAAATTATCTGAATGGTGGCAGTCCATCGGTACATGGATTGGCACTAAATATAATGATTGGAAGCAGTCCCTTGAAAATTGGTGGATTGGTATTGGTGAATGGTTTTCTACATTGCCTTCCCGAACAAAAGCCAAATTAGATGAATGGTGGACTTCCATCAAAACTTGGTTTATTGATACAAAAAATAATTGGAGTCAATCCCTTGAAGATTGGTGGAACGGCATCAGTCTATGGTTTTCTACATTGCCTTCTCGTTCAAAAGCTAAGTTGGATGAATGGTGGCTTTCCATCAGGGAGTGGTTTACCAATACAAAAGAAAAATGGAATCAATCCCTAGAAGAATGGTGGCAGACCATTAAAGCTTGGTTTAGTGGTTTGCATTTTAAGCCTGAAGTGCAGGATGCTGGGAAAAACATCGTCAAAAAAGTAAAAGAAGGCACGAACATGGAAAAGCAAAACTTCATGGACAACATAGGTAAAATCGTTGTTGATGCTATCTCTTTCATGTTAGCCGCGGCAGTCATTATCGCTTTTGCTGCTGGTCGAGAGTTAATCAAACGTTTGATTGATGGATTAACAAGCATGAAAAGTGCTCTCGGTGCAAAATGGGAAGAGATTAAAAGTGATATGCTCAGAATCGTTCAAAATATTGATCTATATCAAGCTGGTAAAGATGCCATTCAAGGCTTTATCAATGGTATAGGGGATATGATCGGTTCTGTCCGCACGAAAGTTGGAAATGTGGTGGATGCACTCAAAGAAAAATTGGCTGCAAAGCTACAGCTAGGAAGTCCATCTAAGCTGTTAAAGCAATATGGAGAATGGACATTTGAAGGTTTTGTTATTGGTGCAGACAATATGCTTGGAGAGATTCGGAATATAGCAGGAAAGGCAGCGGAAGCCATTGTTCCGAAGCCAAATATTACTCCCCAATCGTCAATCACGGGAGCATTAAGAAATTTAGGCAATCCCTTCATGAATTTTTCTTCCGCAAACACCGGAGCGGTTCAAGCGGCTGGCGGACCTTATGTATTCCAGGTCAATCTTAATGGAAAGAAAATTGCTGAAGAAACCTATGAGGATATTCAAGACTTGCAAAACAAAGCAGAAGCAAGGGCAAGAAGAGCTAGAGGGGAGGTGCGTTAATTGTCTTTTACCTTTAAAGAAACTTCGAGCCAAGCTTATTTTGTCGTGGAAAAGGTTTATCGGTCACTTCTTCCTCCAGTTGACAATGACTTAGTAGAAGTGCCGGGGAGACCCGGAGCTTATCATAGAAAAACAAAGCTGGGCGTTTTAGAATTTAATTTTCAAATTAGAATCAGACAAAAAAACGTTCGTGCTTTAAATGATGCCAAGAGAACCATTGCTGAATGGCTTTACTCGGAAAACCCTGAAAAATTGGTGCTCGAAAAGGAGCCTGATAAATATTATTTGGCTAAATTAGATGGGAATACGGATTTAGAGGAAATCGTCAAAATTGGGAAGGGTACTTTGAAATTCATTTGTCCTGACCCTATTGCTTTTGACCAATACGAGGTATTGGCACCTATTCCATTAGGAACAGAAGCGGCGAACATCAATGTGGATGGCACCTATAAAACGTTCCCGGTTGTAAGAGCTACTTTTAAAAAGGATACAACCGTCTTTCTATATGCGACTGAAAATGAAAATGAGCAAGTTTTTTTAGGAAAGCCTGTTGATGTGGATACCGAGACAGCCGTTCCTTTATTCACTCGTGTTTTATATGAAAGGTTTGAATCTCTTCCGAATTGGCAAGTCTCTACAACCGGAGTGGAATATGGTACAGCAACCGGAAGTATGAGAATAGAGAATGTCGGCACAGGCTATGTCACCTATGAAGATATTGGTACTGGAGTCAATTGGCATGGGCCATCTAGGAAACGGTCTTTGCCTGAGCCTTTGGATAATTGGAAAATTGACTTTTTCCCAAGATTCAAGACGAATGTTGCTAAAGAATTGGGCAGGATTGAGCTGTATTTGCTTGATGTCAATTCGGAGATTATCGGAAAAATGTACATTGGAGATCGGTACAATGCTTCCATGCTGGTGGATACGAAAATAAGAATCGGTTCGGATGTCAATGGAGTCAATATCTTACAAGGGTCTGGAGATAAGCCGGGAGTATGGAATGACTTTACCGGGCAAATGCAATTCATTAAAACAGGGAGCAGATTTCAGGCTTATATAGGAATCATTAATTATAAGACAGGACAGCACCATACGAGAAAATACGAAAAGTTTGTAGACTCCAAAAATCAGTTCACCAAGAAGT
The DNA here is from genome assembly GCF_008923245.1 of Cytobacillus depressus. Classification (GTDB taxonomy): domain Bacteria; phylum Bacillota; class Bacilli; order Bacillales; family Cytobacillaceae; genus Cytobacillus; species Cytobacillus depressus. Next base: position 6,966 of record NZ_WBOS01000022.1, on the reverse strand, counting down.
TAGCGCAAGTTCAAATCTATATCGCTGGTTATGGAACGGCTCCGATTCCGGTAAGGGAGCGAATGTTTATTGACCATTTGGACGTTTATAAGCAAAATATCATTCAGAAAAATCAAGTTGAGTATATTGCTCGGGCTGATGATGTGATAGAAATTGACCATTACACCAAAGAAATCACGAAGAATGGTATGCCGTTCAAGAAATACCTTAACCCGGTAAGCAATCTTTTTTCACTGAAACCGGGAAGCAATGCGATTGGTTTTCAGCCTTCTGATGTGGCAGATGTGGAAGTTTCATATAGGAGCAGGTGGTTGTAATTGATTTATCTACTGAATGAAGCTGAAGAAATTGAAGCGATTTTAGAAAATGACGATTCGGCTGCTGCCCATTATTGGGATGATGAAATCCATGAAAAGCTAAATGATGCTTTTATGACTTTGACATTTACCATGTCTTCTTATCATGAAAGTGCTGGTTCTGCCATTGTGGGCAATAAGGTTATCACTACTGATAAGGAAAATAACCTCCAGATATTTGAGATCAAGACAGCCGACACAGAAGATGATGAAAAGAAAATTTATGCGGAACACCTTGCTCTTGAATTGAATGGAAGGATTATTAGACCAACCACCTTTAACGGTGTAACAGCTGAGCAATATCTGAAAGCCGTTCTTGGAGAAACAAGGTGGAAGCTTGGGATTGTTGAATGGTTCGGTTCAAAAACCATTACTTTTGAGGAACATCAGACAGCGGTACAAGCCATTATTACCGGAGCTTCAGAGTTTGATGGGGAATTTAATTTCCGTGTAAATCTGACTCATGGAAAAGTCACTGGATGTTATGTGGATCTTGTAGAGCGCAGGGGAGAAGATACCGGAATTATTGTATCTTATGACCATAATGCTACTTCTATTAGAAGGACCGAAAGTGCAGAACAGGTATATACGGCATTGATTGGGCTTGCCCGAGGTGAAGGAGATGGGTATTTAACCTTTGAATCCGTTTCTGCCAAGGATAAACCTTTAGGGCAGGATTGGATTGGTGATGAAGAAGCCCTTCAGCGTTTTGGAGTCCTTCAGGAAAACGGGGAAAGACAGCATTATTTTGGTGTTTATACTTGGAATGGTACCGGAAAAATCACTCCTGACAGGCTTTTGATGTGGACCCGGAGAAGACTTGAACAACTCAGCAAGCCGAAAATGACTTATGAAGTCGGGGTATTAGACCTTGAAAAAATAACCGGATACGACCATGAAAAGCTCAGAATGGGTGATGGGCTTAGTGTTCAGAATTTCGACTTTCAACCACAGCTATTAGTTTCAGCCAGAATCGTTGAGTATATCTGGAGCAAATCCGATTCCAGCCGAGACAAGTTGATTATTGGCGATTATCGAGATATTTGGAAGGAAAGCCCCTTTGCTGCCATTGGAAGTTTGCGGCAAACCATTCTTAGAAATGCGACTAAATGGGAATCAGGAGGCACAAGAACCATTCGTAGTGCTGTTCCTCCGACCGATTTAGAAGCAATTTGGGTGGATACCACTAATCCCTTCTTTGACATTTTTAGAACGTATAACCCTTCAACAGGGTTCTGGGAGAAAGCAGCACCAACAGCCCCCGGAGATATTGGAGCCGAAGATCCAGAAGGCGCATGGGAAAAAGCAAAGGAAGCACAGAAAGATGCTGAATTGACAGCGTTAAAGCAAAGACAAAACGTGCTTCATGGAACAAAAGAGACCGTAGACGGTCAATATCAAGAGGTTTTTAATAATCAGTATTTGACAGCTGGGAAAGAAAAAAGCTATTTGGCCGTGACTTATAGCAACGTCAATGCTGTTTATAATCAAATAAATGCCCTTATGTCAGACTTGATAGCTCGAAATAGCTTTACCGTATCGGAACAGGATTATTTGCAGACCTTGGAAGATAATTTCAAGGCAGCACTTAATCCTTTTTATGTTGCGATACAAGCGGCAGAGCATTTCATTATTGACAGCCGTTCTACTGAAGCGGAAAAAGCGGCAACGGATTATATTGTTGAATATGCCGAACAGAAAATAACCAAAGGCAAATTGCCCCCAGGTAATCCTAAATTATATGAGCTTTGGCTTGATACCAATGTGCAGCCAGCCGTATGGAAGCAATGGAACGGTATAGAATGGGAGAAATTTACCCGAACAGATCTGGGTGAAATGGCGGGGCAAATTGGAACAATACAGCTAGAGGACTTTGCTGTAACCACCGAAAAGATAGAAGAATCAACCATCACTGGAGACAAAATTGCAGGAAAGACCATAACAGCTTTAAACATAGCATCAAATACGTTAACTAGTAATCTGATTTCTACTGCTGGTTTAGATGCAGGAGTGATTAAAACGGGGTCCTTAACAGGTGTAACCGTGGAAGTGACAAACGCTGGTATGACAGCGGCTGGAACGGGTTCGACAGATATTCGTATTTGGGCAGGGGCTACCTATTCCTCCAGAGCTTTAGCACCTTTCCGGGTTCAGCAGAATGGAAGAGTTGTCGTTTCTAATATTGATATTACAGGAGGAACACTTAACATTGATTCTTCCATTACGGTCGGTAATTCCATTACAATCGGAAATCAGGGTTCTATAGATCAAAAGTCCCTCTTTTTTAATAGAAATGTTTCCATTCGTGGCGGAGGTGGATTCATTGGTAATATGCTTCAATTTAACGCTAGTGAATTTCAATGGACAGCTTCCGTTCATTTGCTTAATTACGGATGGGATTTAAGGAATTTCGGCGTGTACAGCAAGGTGAAACTTACCGTTCATGATGGTGTTGAAACGGAGCTTCATGATACGTTGCGTGTCAATGCGAGAATGTCTATTAACGATGTTGGAGCACGAGGAAACAGCACCTATTTCACAAGAGGATTTTGGGAAACGAACACGCCAGAAACTGGATTTTGCGGAGTCGGAGGAATGACAAGCGGATTTTCGACATCCGTTGCTGGTGTTGGAGTGAATTTCAGAACGCCCAAAAGCTATGTTCCGGCTAGTATTTCTCTTGCAAGTACAAGTACAAATATTCTATCTGGTTCAGATGTCGCTGCTATTGATATTGGCACTAATGGATTCTGGCTTTATGTAAATGGAGGAAATACGGTTAATAATTATCGTTATTGGAGAGGAAGATACACAGCATAGGAGGGATTTAATGCCGCAAATTCAAGAAGTTTCTCCCACTTCCCTTACAATCCTTTGCGATTGTGGGGAAACTTTTGTACAGGATATTGAGAATTTCAATCCGAAATTTGTAGATGAATTTGGTCAGTATGAAAATCTAACAACCGATCCTTGCCCCAATTGTGGAATGCAGCATATTTTCAATATGAATTTGCCAGAAACGGGGTTAGAGGAACAGGAGCTCGAAGAAGAGCCTTGGATGCCCCCAAACGAAAAGGCTTTAAGGGCAAAGATAAGGGGATTAATGTGGCTGAAAAGACCTGATTTAAAAGGGAAAAACCTGCAAAAACTCCTTCAAGAAAAGAAAGCTTTCATTGAAGAAAAAAAGAAAATGAGTCTGCCGGAAATCAGGGAAGAATTTTTGGAACGTCAAAGAAGAATAGCGGAGGGATTACCTCCAGAAGAAAGGGGGAAAAATAATGAACAACCAGCAAGGAATTCGATTAACTCAGGAACAGTCAATAAAAATTAACAAGGCATTTAAAACCGAGTTCGTAGAAATTTACACTTCTGCTATCCAATGGAGAACGCTTTATCAGGATATGGTATCTCAGAATGAGCAACTAATCGCAGAGATAGAAGAACTTAAAAAGAAAAAGGAAGAACAATCCGATAAGTTTCAAAAAGAAAATAAGGCTGGCTAAGGAAACCACAACAATTGTTAGTGGTTTTTTTATTTGAAAGGATGATGAAAAATGCCATATAAAGTCTGTCTTTCATACGGTCATGGATCTAATACTTTCAAGGAAGCTCGTTCAAAAGGTGTCATTGTAAATGGGGTTGCGTATGAGGAACATACGCATAATGCCATTGTAGGGGAAAAAACAAAAAAAGTAATTGAAGCACACGGGATACAAACTCTTGTTGTGCAACCTCCATTTGGTCGTGATGTACCTTTGCAAACTCGCACTAATAAGGCGAATAGCTGGGGTGCAAACCTTTACTACTCCATTCATTCAAATGCAGCAGGGTCAAGTACGAGAGGATACACGGCTTTTTATTGGAGTACGTCTGCGGTAGGGAAAAAAGCGGCTGAGATATATGCGAAATATGCAAAACAAGCAGGCTTCCCTTTATATCACAATGGAGTTTATCCATCTGTGAGAGGTACTTGGAACGATTTTCACGAGTTAAGAGAAACACGAATGGTCGCATTGCTCACTGAAAATGGATTCATGACAAACAAAGACGATTTCCCTTTAATCTTTTTAAACAAGGATCATTCACATGATAGAGAAGCGGAAGTCCATGCAAAAACCATTTTGGAATATTTTAATATTCGCTATGACCCAAACAAGGCTAATAAATTTATTCCGGCATTGGCACCGAAACCTGTTGTTGTAACTCCTAAGCCTGTTGTAACTCCTAAACCTGTTGTAACAACTCCGGAGGTGAAGAAAGGTATGAATTTAGCAGATTGGCAGTTTGAAGAATTGGAAGCGGCATTTAAGTTTGCGAGAGAAAAAGGAATTTTCACTAGTGATCGCTGGGAGAAACAGTCCAAAGACAAAAGCCTGACCAATGACCAAGCCGTATATGCTGCAATTACTCTTTGGTATCGCACTCATAAGGAGGGCAAATAATGATTAATTGGAAGATCCGTTTTAAAAATTGGTTATGGGTATCGGGCTTTGTTTCTCAGATTATGATAATCGTTCAGTTACTCCTGGTCGCAGCTAATGCTCTTGGCTGGACTGATTTTTCATTGACGGAAGAAATTAAAGCGTGGGTAATAGCTTTTGCTAATGCGATATTCATTGCTTTATCCAGTCTAGGACTTGTTCAAGACCCCACCGTTGAAGGTGTTAGAGATTCACCGAGGGCTTTGAAAAGAGAAGAACCTTTAAATGTAGAAAAAGACAGATGGAATCCTTATTTGTAGAAATCTAGCTTCTGCCCTCCTAAAAAGGAGGGTTTTTTTAAATATTTTCATATTTTAAAAGGTTTAATTAAATTTTTTTAGGGTATCCTGTTGACCAATAGCGAACAAAATGTGAAATGGAAAATATAGAAAGGAGAAGGAAAATATGTGTACTAACTTAGAGTTAAAGCTCAACGAAGGCAATAAGAATATGGAGTTTAAGCTATCCGGATACAGTGAAGAAAGTTCTATGATGATAGTCCAAAGCCTAATGAGGGTTTTCGCTTCAAGTGAACAAACTCCTAAAAATCCCGAAAAATTGGATTTTCATATACCAGCGAATTTCTTCCAACAGCGGAGACAACAGAAGGACGAGGAAAAGAAAGCTATTGAATCAAGTATTAGTAATAATAAAGTAGCAGCCACCCAAGAAATAGTGACAGAAGATATTCCTCAAAATCCCATTCCCCAAGAAGAGAAAGAAGAGGAAACAGCAGAAATTAATCCAGAAGCATTTTTTGACCTCGATTTGTACCAAACTTATTATATATGTACCTGTGGAGACAGAGGAAAGCACCGTATCAAGCGTTCTCAGATTTACGTGAATTGCTGGAAGTGCGGCAAACGCATGAGAGTGCGTGATGCTCACATGGAGGGATTCCCCCAAAAAGACGGCTATGGAAATACATATATTGCTGGTGAGTTCCGTAGAGCGGATGAAGTAAAATACGGAGCGTATATATAATAGAAGAAAGAGGGCTTTTGCCCTTTTTTTGTACATAATTGCTTAAAGGATGTTTACAGTGCAAACAATCGTGTTATAATGTAACAACATAACAATGTTAGAAAATTGTTATCCTCTAACGTATAAGCTGCATATATATGGATAAGATAGGAAGGAGATATGCAGAATGGAGTTAGTTATGGAGAGAAAATACCAAAGAAAAGTTCACCAACAAGGAAATAGTTTGTCTGTAGGAATACCTTCACAAGTTGCTGAAAGACTCAAATTGAAAAAAGGCGAAACGCTTGAAGTTGAATTTAATGAAGAAACACAAGAGCTTCTTTATAGAAAAGTTAAGGCTGTTGAACTTCCAAAAGGATTTGACATTGAATTTCTTGAAGTATTAAACGGTGTGCTTGAAGATTATGATGAAGCTTTGATAAACCTTAAAGATAGATAATTGTCTCATGGTGGAGTTTAGGGGGATATAAAAAAAGTGTCAGTGCGATATTTAACAGGCAGAGAAATACAAATAATCCATTATACCATCATGAAAAGACACAATGACATGGATCAGGCAGGAATCAAATTTCAAGATAGATTTGAAGCCATGCTGGAACGCCCTAAAATTGAAATGTACGGAGAGGAAATGTTTCCTAGTACTGAATTAAAGGCATGCTGCTATTACCACTCTATAGCAAAGCGGCATATTTTCCATAATGGGAATAAGCGAACAGCATTAGCTACTTTCATTACGTTCTTGCGATTGAACGGCCTGAACTTGTTAATGACCAATGAAGATGCGGAAAGTTTCACTGTGTATCTAGCAGAACATGAAAAGTTTAAATCAAATGATGCCATTGAGTATCTTTATGAAGAAATCAAAGAATTTATTGTTTAAAAGGCTCCTTTTTTAAAAAGGGAGCTTTTTTTCTATAATGTAACGACATAACAACGTGATCATTTAAAACAAAGTTTGATAATTTATAATAAGGCTTGATTAGAAATCCTTTATCAAAGCAGGATTTTTTATTATTCCACAATCGGGCCATTTAATGGAGGAAGAATAACAAGGAAAATTGAATACTTAAGGTAATGACTGTATGGTGTTTGTTAAAGATTGTACTCAAACTAACGGAGCAGTTTAGTTTAAGAAGGGATATTAA
>NZ_WBOS01000021.1 GCF_008923245.1 Cytobacillus depressus | reverse complement strand
ACGCGAACGTTCAGCTAGAAAAGGTCGTAATCCACAAACCGGTGAAGAAATAGATATTGCTGCTTCTAAGGTTCCTGCTTTTAAGCCAGGCAAGGAATTAAAAGAAGCTGTTAAATAATAAGATATCTTAACAGTAAATAACTTTGGTATGAGAAGAAAAGAACTCAAAAATTAGTAATAATAGTTTGTTCTACTAAAGAGCGTAATTCTGTGAGGCTATTTTAAAGAGTCGTTATTCAAAGACTTTTTTGATTAGCCTCTTTTTATATTTGTGTAAGACTCCTGAAGAAGTGTAAACCATCGGGCGTAATCCTGGAACAAGGATATTGCGCCCAAGTTCAATTTAAGGCATATTTTAAGCGCAATTAATGGAGGAAGAATCCCAAGGGGAATTGAAAAAATACCTATTTTAAGTTGAGTTCGAGATAAAAATTGATCAAATTTTATAATAAAAAACGCCATTTTAATCAAACTTCTTTAAAATGACGTTTCTAAAGTTATATATTTTACTAGCGAACTAAAAGAGGGGGATTATGGAAAAATTAATGTGCATTCATTTCTTTTACAATATCTTCTCCACTTAGATTAGAAAAATAATAAGTTGGCCAATTGTTTAATTCATTTAAAAGAGTGTCATGATCTTCATCTCCAAAATAAATATGATAATGTTCTGCTTTTGTTGGATAAATACTATGATCACTGAATTGAACATGTTTTGGTACACCATCTACTTCTCCAACTAAGTCAAATAAATAACGTACGCCTCTATTTCCGGATTCATAAGTCAAAATTTCGTATCCATGATACTTATATTCTCCTGTTTTTCCTTCTCCATTTTTGTAAAATGTCATCGTATCATCTTTTATAACGATTCGTTCAATGTCTGTTTCATACCCCACCTTATAATATTCTTTATACTCTTCAAAGGTTTTATCTTTGTTTGTTTCTACTTTTTTCTGTAAGACCTCATCTAAAGTTCCATCTAATAAGTATGGATAGACTGATTGCCAATCTCCTTCCCAATCTGATAATTCCCTATCTTCAACTTCGTCATCTTCAAATATCCCTGAATATATTTCTTTCTGCTTTTCATCACCGTGATTATGGTTATGACTATGATTAGTACCTTCTGTAGATTCAGAATTAGAATCAGAGGAAGTAGGTACAGTATCTGAGGAAGCATTTTCGACGGGTGTATCTACTTTTTCTTGACAGCCTGTAAGGACTATACCTAATAAGAAAAACACAAGTATTGATTGGATAAGTTTCTTTTTCATAAATAATATATCTCCTTTTCCTTTTTAATAATAAATCTAAATCGTAATGATTACTATTTACACTTTAATGAATATACTATGTTTTAAATGTTCCGTCAATATAAAACGTAATGATTATGATTTGTGATGTTTTTGTAATTTAACGATAAAGAAGACAAAAATGAGTATGTAAGTTTCTATCTACTTTCCGCAATTAGTAAGGAAAAGTACACAATCTCATAATTAAGAATGCAGTTTGGGAACTAGCTTATGCGGTTCTTATTTTTTTGCTTCTTTTTAATGATACTAAAACAATTGGCCAAACTATGATGGATGTGCTTTGAAAAAATCAAGTTTGGAGGATCATATGAAAGCGACCGATGTGCTCGTTCGATGTTTGGAAAATGAAGGTGTGGAATATATTTTTGGCATTATGGGAAAGGAGACGCTGGATCTAGTCGATTCTCTGTCGAAATCAAAGCAAATTCAATTTGTGAATACAAGGCATGAGCAGGGAGCAGCTTTTATGGCTGATGTGTATGGAAGGCTGTCCCATAAAGCTGGTGTGTGTATGTCCACTTTAGGACCGGGGGCGACAAATTTATTAACGGGAATCGCGAGTGCCACGCTCGACTTTTCACCCGTTGTGGCGTTGATCGGACAGGCCGGATTGGACAGACAGCATAAGGAGTCCCATCAATATTTGGATCTAGTAAAAATATATGCGCCTGCAACGAAGTGGAGTGTGCAAATCAAGGATTCGCAAACAATCGCCGAAGTGATAAACAAAGCTTTTCGAATAGCCCAGATGGAAAAGCCGGGAGCTGTCATGGTTGAATTGCCGGAAAATTTAGCAGCGCAACTGATACTGAATAATGCCATGAATGCGAGACCGCTTCCGAAATGCGTCCCAACGAATGAGGAAATTCAAGCAGCCATCAATCTGATTAACAATAGTCAAAAACCTTTTATCGTTATTGGAAATGGTGTGGTAAGGGAGGACGCGGTGAATGGGGTGAAAGCATTTATCGATCGTCTTCAGGCACCTGTCACGCATAGCATCAAGGCGAAAGGAATTCTGCCTAAAGACCACTCGCAAAACTATTTCACTTTTGGCTTTAAGGAACAGGATAAAGTGCTTCCAGGATTGAAGGAGGCGGATTTGCTCATCATAGTTGGATTTGATTTTGTGGAGCAGCTACCGAAGGAATGGAATAAGAAGAAGGTGCCGGTTATTCATATTCATACGGTTCCCGCAGAATCCGATGAGTATTATCCTGTACAGGCTGAGCTCGCTGGAAATTTGAAGGAGATGTTTCAAGCAATTAACGACGTTGAAGTCATGCCCAAGTCGTGGGAACCTTCCGGGAATTTACGGGAAAAAATAAGGCAGGCATACTTTTTGAATGACGTGAAAACTTCTACACTGTCTATGACATCCATTTTACAATCGATTGAAAAGCGCTCCTGTGAAAAGACGATTGTCGTTTCGGATGTAGGCGCTCATAAGGTGTCGATTGCAAGAACCTTTCAGCCAAAGGGTCCCAATAAATTAATTATGTCGAATGGATTGGCAACGATGGGAATTGCGATCCCTGGCTCAATCGGCGCAAAACTAGCACGCTCGGAGGACCCGGTTATTTGTATAACGGGCGACGGCGGAGCCCTCATGAATTTTGCCGAAATAGAGACAGCAGCAAGATTAGGACTATCATTCGTGATCATTATCCTCAATGACTCAAAGCTAAAGCTCGAAGAACAAATGATGATGAAGCAATTCGGCAATACGTACGGAACCTCTTTTGGAAATCCTGATTTTGTCCAGCTTGCAAAAAGCTTTGGCATAAAAGGAGTACGGCCTGCCGATTTACAGGAATTCGAAAGCATGCTTGATGAAGCGTTAAAGCAGAAGGAATTGACACTTATTGAAATTCAGCTGGAGAAAGGGTAACTTCTCATTCAAAGAAGTTACCCTTCTTAATTAGATGAATCCTTACCCTATTAATAAATTCTTTAGCTATTTTCAAAGTGAGTAACTGAGGGGGTTGTTAGACACCATTTTGCCAGCTGTCAGTTCCAGCTCTATAGTTTATTTCTTCATTTGTTCCTGTGCCATGCGGACAAGCTCCTTCACCATGCTCCCGCCAATTTTTCCGCCAACTTTCCCTGCTTCCCTTGAAGTTAAACGTCCATTATAGCCCCTATTTAGAGGCACACCAACCTCATCAGCTACTTCAAACTTCACATGGTCAGGATTCTCTGAGTCAACTTGATATCCTTCATTGGCCATAACTTTATTCTTGAACTGATCTAAAGCCCCTCTTGAATCAGGTACGAGTAGGCGGCGCTTTCTTCTCGCCATGTTTTCTGCCTCCTTAATATGCGAATATACCAATAGTGTGTACGGATATATTCGGTTTATCCTATGCTACAAGGAGGAATAATCTTGTAAACCCTATCGTGACGGGGTATTCTATGTTATCTTATAGAAAAGAATGGTGTCGTTGGTTTTTCTATTTCATATGAAAAAGAAGGTGTAATCATTGTTATTGAAATACCTATCAGCTCTGCTACTGCCTGGTCTCCTAGTGGTGCTGTTTACGAGAGTGGCGTATAATCGGGTAATTGGACTTGTATTGACGGTAGCATTAATTGCAGCTTCTGTTTATAAAGGGTACACAGATTCCATTTGGCTCATCGTTGTCGATGCGTTTTCACTGACTGCTGGCTTCTGGTATGCGAATCGGATGAAGCCTCAAACAAAAAGTAATCCTTAAATCATGCAAAAAAGGCGATTCTTCATGTAGATAGAAGAATCGCCTTTTTATTTTAGCTAGGTTAACTTACTTTCCTTTCAACGGCTGTCGCGTGGTAGCTTTCCTTTTTCCCAAAGCGTACTGCAAATCCGATTATTCCACCGATGATAGCAGGGATGATCCAGCCAATTCCTACTGAATATCCAGGGAGGATCGCAGTAAATAAATCATCGATCGCTTTAATTTCAATGCCCGCTGCGTTTAATCCGTCAAATAGGCTGACGATAAAGGTCATTAAGATGCTGCCTTGATAAACAGCTGTGTTTCCCTTGAAAAGCGGGTGTAAAAACGTCAAAGCCATTAAACAAATAGCTAAAGGATAAAGTGCTACTAATACCGGTACCGAAATTGAAATTAAAGTGGATAATCCAAAGTTTGCAATCACCGCGCTAAAAATCGAGAAGATCACAGCCCACTTTGTATAAGAAATACTTGGTACGAGTTTATTAAAATAAGAAGCACATGCTGTAATAAGACCAATACTTGTTGTTAAACATGCCGCAATAACAATAAGGGCTAATAATACTTTTCCAAATGAACCAAAGTAATGAGTAGAAACCGCAGCTAAAATCGCCCCGCCGTTTTCTAAAGTCCCAATTCCTTCAACACTTGTTGCACCCATATAGGCAAGGGATGTATAAATGATTGCCAATAGGGCAGCTGCAATGAAAGCAACCTTCATGCTAGAAGTCATAATTTGTTTCTTCGTTTGTGCGCCTCTATCCTTCATTGTATTAACGATGATGATTCCGAAAACAAACGCGGCAAGCGCATCCATTGTCAAGTAGCCCTCTTGGAATCCTTTGAAAAAGGCATTTTCCATATATGTTTCAGTAGGGGCTTGAATTTGCCCGATTGGGTTAATAAATACTGTTACAATAAGAATGGCAATAAAAAGTAATAATAATGGCGTTAACACTTTTCCAACAACATCGACAAGCTTTGAAGATTTTAATGAAAAGAATAAGGTAACTCCAAAAAAGATAATGGAGAAAATGATTAATGGCATGACACTGTTCGTTTCACCTATAAATGGTTTAATTCCAATTTCGTATGAAACAGTACCTGTTCTTGGTATAGCAAATAATGGACCAATTGCTAAATATAAAGCAACTGTGAAGAAAACTCCGTAAACTGGATTCACACGGCTTGCTAATGATTGCAAATCACTTTTTCCTGAAAAGCCTAAAGCTAAAATTCCTAGTAATGGCAATCCTACTCCAGTTACAACAAATCCGGCATTCGCTGCCCATACGTTTTCACCAGCCATCTGCCCAAGCATAACTGGGAAAATTAAATTCCCTGCCCCAAAGAATAAAGCGAATAGCATAAAACCGGCAGCAATCATAAATGAAAATGACCCTTTTGATGGCATAATTATCCTCCTGTTTTCCCTGAAAATAATGAACTGCATTCCTGATAGGGGGATTGTTTATCTATTAATCTATGGAACCCAAAACAGAACAGTAAATTATTATAGTGTTTTTATTATTTTCAATTTCATAAATCCAAACATTGTATTTTTGTTCTTAAAGGAAATATAATTATTCAAATATTCTTCTGATTTCCATGCGAAATACAAAAACTATTAATGTTGTTAAGAAAAATATATCATATGGGTTATATGTATGCAATATATTTCTGAAAATAAAGTTATATTAAAAAAATTAATTAATGATTGATAGGGTATAAAGTTTTATTTTAAATGTAATATATTGTATTCTTGATATTTGTCTAATATAATAAAATCATTATCTGAGAAATGTAAGCGTTTTACATGTGCAGGATGAATTATTTAACTTCATTCAGCTGAAATCCCCTACTTCTATAAGTGGTGGAATTGATGCTATTTAGTATTCAATTCATTTGGGGTCTACCTTGGCTGAATAAAGTTAAAGCCTTCGGCGGATGCCTCAGATTTTAAAAGGAAATTTATCGAGCGTAGCTCGATAAAATCTGGGCGCAAATACGCCAAGGCGCATTTGATAATGATGAAGGGGGTACTGATATGCCGATCCCTGCTAATTTTTCCACTCCTATTCGGATGTCCGCAAAAAAGCGTGCCTTTTCTCAAATTCTTGAATGGATTATTGACGGGACTTTGCATCCTAAAGAAAGGTTGAATGATGCAGAACTTGCGAGAAGCTTAGGCGTAAGCCGAACTCCCATTAGAGAGGCTTTGCAGCTGCTAAGTTTTCAAGGGTTTGTTGAAATGTATCCAGGGGTGGGAACTCAAGTTACATCAGTAAATCAAGAGGATATTAGCAAAATCTTGCCGCCATTAGGCGTACTGCAAGCTTTAGCCACTGAATTAGCGACACCGATTATTAGTAAGGAACAGATTGAATCTCTTCGTGAACTTAATAATCAATTTGCTGAGGCCGTAAAAACGGGAGAATCCTACATGGCTTTAAAGCTTGATGAGGAATTTCACCAAAGCATTGTAGACGTAATTGATAATTCGTATATTTCTAGCACCGTTTCCACACTCCAGTCACATGTGCGCAGGCTTTATTTTCACAACTCAATCATTCTAACTCCGAAGTCAATTGAGGAGCATGAAGCCATATTGAAAGCCCTTGAGGAGAAAAATAAAGAAGAAGCTGCCCGCATTGCCCGAATTAATGTTGTTCATGCTATTGATATTTTCTATGCTGAGCAGGAAAATGGAAAAATTAAGGACTAAAATAGAAAGATAATAGCCTGCCATTTTTGGGCAGGTTTTTGTATGCGTACCAAACTTCTAATCAAGCCTTTGATTAATAAATTTATCGCGGAAATCCCTCCCCATTTTTTACCTTCCCTATATTTTGAAAATAATCGAATATCCGTTCGCATATTAGTGGTTTGTTTTTACATCTTTGTGGTAGAATGTTTATAGAGGTTTTAAGTTAAATTATGACATTACATACTTTGAAAATAAATTTTGCTAATTAATTTTATCGCAGATTAACGGGTGTAAGACTCCCACTTCAAGAAGTTGAGGGGAAAACACTCTCTGATTAAAGTTTCATTTCATATAGAAGGAAACGGGAGGTTTTTATGAAGGACCAATTTAAACTAGTCTCAAAATATACTCCCCAAGGAGATCAGCCAGAAGCCATTAAGCAGCTAGTAGAGGGGCTTAATTCCGGTAAGAAGCATCAAACATTACTAGGTGCGACTGGAACAGGAAAGACTTTTACGGTTTCAAATGTCATTCAGCAGGTCAACAAACCAACTCTTATTATTGCGCATAATAAAACATTGGCTGGTCAGCTATATAGCGAGTTTAAAGATTTTTTTCCTGATAATGCAGTTGAATATTTCGTCAGCTATTACGATTACTTTCAGCCGGAAGCCTATGTGCCACAAACTGATACCTTTATTGAAAAAGATGCAAGCATTAATGATGAGATTGATAAGCTGCGTCACTCGGCAACTTCTTCATTATTTGAGCGAAAAGATGTCATTGTTATTGCCAGTGTGTCCTGTATTTATGGTTTAGGTTCTCCTGAAGAATATAGGGAGCTTGTGTTATCCCTAAGAACAGGCATGGAAATTGAAAGAAATCAGCTCCTTCATCGGCTTGTTGATATTCAGTATGAAAGAAATGATATTGCATTCCAGCGCGGGACTTTCCGTGTGCGCGGAGATGTAGTGGAAATTATCCCAGCGTCAAAGGATGAGCGCTGTATTCGTGTGGAGTTTTTCGGAGATGAAATTGATCGCATTCGCGAAGTAGATTCACTGACAGGCGAAATTATCGGGGATCGCGAGCATGTTGCGATTTTTCCACGGTCCCACTTCGTTACTCGCGAAGAAAAAATGCGTGTCGCCATCCAAAGTATCGAGGAAGAACTGGATGCTCAGCTGAAGGAATTGCGAGAGAATGATAAGCTTCTGGAAGCTCAGCGTCTTGAGCAGCGGACGCGGTATGATCTCGAAATGATGAAAGAAATGGGCTTTTGCTCAGGGATTGAAAACTATTCTAGACATTTAACTTTAAGACCACCTTGCTCAACACCATACACATTAATGGACTTTTTCCCTGAAGATTTACTTATTGTCATTGATGAGTCCCATGTCACCTTGCCGCAAATTCGCGGGATGTACAATGGGGACCAGGCGAGAAAATCAGTGCTTGTCGATCACGGCTTCCGGCTGCCTTCAGCATTAGACAATCGGCCACTGATGTTCAATGAATTCGAAAAGCATATTAATCAGATTGTCTATGTATCCGCTACGCCGGGACCGTACGAGATTGAACATACACCGAAGATGATTCAGCAAATTATCCGACCGACTGGTCTGCTTGATCCAATCATCGATGTGCGCCCAATTGAAGGACAAATTGATGATTTAATTGGAGAAATTCATGACCGAATTAAGCGGAATGAGCGCGTTCTTATAACAACCTTGACGAAAAAAATGTCTGAAGACTTAACCGATTATTTAAAGGAAATTGGCATCAAAGTTCAATATTTGCATTCCGAAGTGAAAACGTTAGAAAGAATTGAAATACTCCGTGAGCTGCGCCTTGGCACGTATGATGTGTTAGTAGGAATCAACCTTTTAAGAGAAGGGCTTGATATTCCAGAAGTATCATTAGTGGCGATTCTTGATGCTGATAAAGAAGGCTTCCTTCGTTCGGAACGTTCACTTATTCAAACAATCGGTCGGGCAGCGAGAAATGCAAACGGCTATGTCATCATGTATGCGGATAAAATGACAAATTCAATGGAGCTAGCGATTAGTGAAACGAAACGACGCCGTTCTATTCAAGAAGAATATAACCGAAAACATGGCATTACCCCGAAAACGATTCAAAAGGAAATCCGTGATGTTATTCGTGCGACGATTGCTGCGGAGGACCAGGAAGAATATAAAGTATCCTCACAATTTAGCAAGCTGAACAAGAAAGAAAGAGAAAAATTGATTGAAAATATGGAAAAGGAAATGAAGATAGAGGCGAAAGCACTCAATTTCGAACGTGCGGCTGAGCTTCGTGATTTAATTTTAGAGCTGAAAGCGGAAGGATGACGTAAAAATGGCGATGGAAAATATCATTGTAAAAGGCGCCAGAGCACATAATCTGAAAAATATTGATGTCACCATTCCGAGAGATAAATTAGTTGTGCTGACAGGGCTTTCTGGATCTGGAAAGTCCTCGCTCGCTTTTGACACGATCTATGCGGAAGGGCAACGCAGATATGTAGAATCGTTGTCTGCCTATGCACGGCAATTTCTTGGACAAATGGACAAACCTGACGTCGACGCGATAGAAGGCTTATCACCGGCGATTTCGATTGACCAAAAAACGACGAGCCGCAACCCGCGCTCAACCGTTGGAACTGTGACCGAAATATATGACTATTTAAGATTATTATATGCGAGAGTCGGTCGCCCCACTTGTCCGAATCATGGGATTGAAATCTCATCACAAACGATTGAACAGATGGTGGACCGCATTCTTGAATACCCTGAGCGGACAAAGCTACAAGTGCTTGCTCCCATTGTTTCGGGAAGAAAAGGCACCCATGTGAAAATCTTAGATGAAGTTAAAAAGGAAGGGTATGTTCGTGTCCGGGTGGATGGGGAGATGCTTGACCTAAGTGAGGAAATTGAGCTTGAAAAGAATAAGAAACATTCTATTGAAGTTGTTATCGACCGGATTGTTGTTAAAGATGGTGTTTCTGCTCGTCTAGCTGACTCTATTGAAACAGCTCTGAAGCTAGGAAACGGAAATGTTCTTATCGATGTTATCGGTGAAGAGGAACATCTTTTCAGCGAAAATCACGCTTGTCCCCTTTGCGGTTTTTCCATCGAAGAGCTTGAGCCACGAATGTTTTCTTTTAACAGCCCGTTTGGCGCTTGTTCAGAATGTGACGGACTTGGATCAAAGCTTGAGGTGGATGTCGATTTAGTCATTCCGAATCGGGAATTATCATTACGCCAGCATGCAATTGCGCCTTGGGAGCCAACAAGCTCACAATACTACCCGCAACTGCTTGAGGCTGTTTGCACACATTATGGCATTGACATGGATATTCCAGTGAAGGATATTCCAGACCATCTGCTTGAGAAAGTTTTATACGGCTCTAATGGAGAAAAAATCTTTTTCCACTATGAAAATGATTTTGGTCAAGTGAGAGAAGGGCTTATAGAATTTGAAGGTGTGATCCGCAATGTGGAGCGCCGCTATAAGGAAACGAGCTCAGATTATATTCGTGAGCAGATGGAAAAGTATATGGGCCAGCAGCCCTGTCCAGCATGTAAAGGCTACCGTTTGAAAAAAGAAACGCTTGCCGTTCTCATTTCTGGCCAGCATATTGGCAAGGTAACGGAGCTGTCTGTAGAAGAGGCCTTTACATTCTTTGATCAACTAAACCTATCTGAAAAAGAAATGAAGATTGCTAATCTGATTTTCCGTGAAATTAAAGAGCGTCTAGGCTTTTTAGTCAACGTAGGGCTTGATTATTTAACATTAAGCCGAGCTGCGGGAACATTGTCTGGTGGAGAAGCCCAGCGAATCCGGCTTGCCACGCAAATTGGTTCACGATTAACTGGAGTGCTCTACATTTTGGATGAGCCTTCGATCGGGCTTCACCAGCGTGATAATGACCGCCTCATTGATACGATGAAAAATATGCGCGATATCGGAAATACGCTCATCGTTGTTGAACATGACGAGGATACGATGATGGCGGCTGATTATTTAATTGATATCGGTCCAGGCGCTGGTGTTCACGGCGGGACGATTATTTCTGCTGGAACGCCGGAAGAAGTTATGAATGATCCAAACTCATTGACAGGTCAATATCTTTCCGGGAAAAAATTTATTCCGCTTCCGGTCGAACGCCGTAAAAATGATGGCCGCTTTATTGAAATAAAAGGAGCAAAGGAAAATAACCTGAAAAATGTCAGTGTAAAAATTCCGCTAGGCACGTTTATTTCTGTCACAGGTGTTTCCGGCTCCGGAAAAAGTACATTAATCAATGAAATTCTTCATAAAACATTAGCACAAAAGCTTAATAGAGCGAAAACAAGGCCTGGCGAGCACAAGGAAATAAAGGGAATTGAGCATTTAGATAAAGTCATCGATATTGATCAATCACCAATAGGAAGAACACCACGTTCGAACCCAGCAACATATACGGGAGTGTTTGACGATATTCGCGATGTCTTCGCAACGACAAATGAAGCGAAGGTACGCGGCTATAAAAAAGGCCGATTTAGCTTTAACGTCAAAGGTGGCCGCTGTGAAGCATGCCGCGGTGATGGAATTATCAAAATAGAAATGCACTTCTTGCCGGATGTATATGTTCCATGCGAAGTGTGTCATGGAAAACGCTATAATCGCGAAACGCTTGAAGTAAAATACAAAGGGAAAAACATTTCTGACGTCCTCGAAATGACGGTTGAAGATGCGGTCGTATTTTTTGAAAACATTCCAAAAATCAGCCGCAAGCTTCAAACAATTGAAGATGTCGGACTCGGCTATGTCAAGCTCGGTCAGCCAGCTACCACTCTTTCTGGTGGAGAAGCCCAGCGTGTAAAGCTCGCATCTGAACTGCATCGCCGTTCAACTGGTCGTTCCCTTTATATACTCGATGAGCCAACAACGGGGCTGCATGTAGATGATATTTCACGCTTGCTTGTTGTCCTGCAGCGACTCGTAGAAAACGGAGACACCGTTTTAGTCATCGAACATAATTTAGACGTCATTAAAGCAGCAGACTATCTCATCGATCTCGGTCCAGAGGGCGGGGATAAAGGCGGAACGATCATCGCCACCGGCACCCCTGAACAAGTAGCCGAAGTTCCAGCATCCTATACCGGAAAATACTTAAAGCCTATTTTAGAACGCGATCGGTTAAGGATGAAAAAGCAAATTGAAGAGAAAGAAGCTAGTGTGACGAAAGTATAAACTACTCATGGAGCAGTGCCATTTATCGGTGCTGCTTCTTTTTTGATTGAAGGGAGGTTTTATGGTAATCATTTTAAAAGTTACTAATAGAAACACTTGTCATAAGGCTTTCATGGTATGGCTTTTAAAAGTTGCATCTCGAAACGCTCACTATAACCCTCTCTCACCATAAGACCCGAAAACATTGACAATGCATTGTAATCCAATAGAAACTTCTGTGTAAAGCAAGTGCGTTATAATCGGACTAAGGACAACTCTACTGTAAAAAGATAAATAGATGAGGAGGGTCAACTTGGAAGAGTATTTAGAAAAATCTTTAGAAGAGTGGAAAGAGGATATCTCGGAAATTCTTGATCAGATCAATCAAGAGTATGGTGAAATCATGAAGGAATTAAAGGTTTATACATATAAATACGGGATTACGAAGCAGGTGATCCAATCGACCGTTAATGAAGAAATTATTGAGAGTATCCGTGAAAGATATCATAAGCCATTTGAGGAAAAATATAATGAGCTGAAGGAATACGTAAAGGATCTCGATGAAAAAAGAAAAGTGTTTCAAATGTTCGTTAATAAGATTGATGAAGTGAAAAAAAGGGAAGCTCCCAAAATCGATTTAGTCGCTGCCTTTAAATAAAGGTCCCTCTCAGCACAATTCCTCCACAAAAAACTAAACCCATAGGTAAGTTAGCCGTCTAAAAAGACGGTTTTTTATTTTGCCAAAAATGAAACTTTCCTCATTTCCTTTTCGTAAATAATGGAAAAGGAGCTGATGGCGATGGAAACGAGCAGAGTGCTGTCTGGACTCAGTTATTTGAGTGTTTTATTTGCTGGAATTCTTTTCCCTATTGTTTTGTTTTTTGCCACGGAGGATAAAAGAACGAAAGCTCATGCCAAAAAGGCATTTTTGTCGCACTTGATTCCATTATTACCGACACCAGTCGTTATTTATGCAACCATTTCACAAATTGGGAATCCTGAAAAGATGCCAGTGTTGTTTATAAGTAGTATCCTATTTACCATTATTCTAGGATTAATTGTAGTGATTTGGAATATTATAAAGGGCATCCAAATTTTGACGAATGATCAATTTTCCTAAAAAAGGTCACAAGAAAGAAAATGCACAAAAACTGGAGGGGTTTGCATGCAAGACGAACGTAAACGAATATTGAAAATGGTGGAGAATGGCAAGCTGACTGTGGATGAAGCGCTTTTCTTATTAGAAGAGCTTGAGAAGTCGAGTCAAACCGCTGAAGAAAAGAAGGCAGAGCTTGTCCAAGAGTTATCGACGACAGTCAAATTTGAAGAAGCGAAAAAGGATGAGCCATTCAATTACAAATTCCAATCAGCAAAAGATAAAATTATGGATTTTGTTGATACGGCATTTAAAAAAATTAAGGATGTAGATTTGGATTTTAATTTCGGGCATTCAGTGGATATTAGCCATATTTTTCAGCAAGGGGATGTTTCCTTCCAAGAAGTCGATATCGATATCGCCAATGGGAAGGTGGCGGTTGTGCCGTGGGGGCAAAACGATGTTCGGATTGAGTGTAAGGCCAAAGTGTACCGGGTTGAAACACAGGATGAGGCGCGGAAAAATTTCTTAAATGATGTCACTTTTGCCGTTGACGGACAAAGACTGCGCTTTGCTACACAGCAAAAATGGATGAAGGTGGAATCAATCATTTATATTCCGCAAACGGAATATAATAAAGTGAGACTTCGTTTGTTTAATGGTTCCATTGATAGTAGCCATTTAAATGTAAGGAGCTATAAAGCGAAAACAGCCAATGGGAAAATTTCTCTGCAAAATATGATCAGTAAACTTGCCGAGGTGGAGACGGCCAATGGGAAAATCTCCATTCAAAAAAGCCATATGGACCAAATCGAAGCGGAGACATTAAATGGAGCCATACATGTAGATGGAGTTTATGATAAAGTTGATCTTCAATCGTTTAGCGGTGATGTTTTCTTTGCCATGAATGAAGGAAATTGCCATGTCATACATGCGAAAGCTGTCGCAGGCAAGGTTGAGATCCAGCTTCCCGATCAGTTAACTGTGAACGGGGAGTTAAAAACAAATCTTGGAAGCTTACATGTGAATTTAGATGGCATCCAGATTATTGAGGATAAAAGTGATGTCATCCAAAAGGTGCTTCGCTTCCAATCAGTCAATCATTCAGAGAAGTCATTAAGGCTAACGGCTGAAACAAAAACAGGAGCTATTCAAATTAATAAAGCAAAATCGGTTGCTTTTAAAAAATGAATAGAAGAAGAGAAATGAATATATTGGACAAAATAGCGCAAAATCCGTAAACTTGTTCAATAAGCGACTTTCTTATAGATGATATTGAGGTGTATTGAGAATGAGATGGGTTGTAGGAATATTAATAAATGCTATTCTTTTTGTGGCAATTGCGGGTTTTTTAGATGATTCCTTTCATGTAGCAAGCTTCGGTGCAGCTGTCGGGGCAAGTGCAATCCTCTCGATATTAAATATTCTGGTTCGTCCGATTTTAATTATTTTAACTTTACCAGTTACATTATTAACTCTTGGGCTATTTCTGTTTGTCATTAATGCCATTACGCTGCAAATTACAGACCAAATTATGGGAAGCTCATTTGAAATCTCAAGCTTTGGCACCGCGATTTTAGTAGCTGTCATTATGTCCATTGCTAATTTGATTATTCAAAAAGCCGTGTTAAATAAAGATAGGGATTGATAAAAAAGAGGCTGACGTAAATTATAGTGTCCCCTTAACCAAGGGCACTTTAATTTCGGTCAGCCTCTTTCTTTCACGTTAAGAAAGTATAAATTGTCAGCGAAGAAGTTGATTCGACGTAGTCGCCAATTTTAGGAATTAAGTACGACGGGCAGGATGCCCTAGTCGGGCGAATGCCACAGGACGTGGCTGCCATGAGCGCGATAAGTGCAACTACGCCTCTGTCTTCGCCTTTCCAAGGCTCGCCAATCGACGAGTTTTCTTTATTCAAAATAAATGAATGGTGAGAATCCATGCTTTTTTAGCTCGTTTATAAGAGCTTCTGCATTTTTCCTATCATTAAAGGCCCCAACTTGGACTTTATAAAGCCCTTTCGCATTTGATAGCGGTGAAGGCAATATACTCGTATTAGGGCTCGGAATGTTTGTGTCTGTTTTGGGTTTCAATTTCAGCTTATATTGATCGGCAAGGGCCTTAACAATGGCTTCTGCACAGGTTTTTCGATATGTTTCAGATTGTAATAAAGTGGCTTCATTCCGGTTCGTCATGAATCCGCATTCGGCTAAAACGGCAGTCATATGAGTTTCCCTAAGAACGTGAAAATCAGCAGTTTTTACTCCACGGTCGGTTAGCCCAGTAGAAATAACTAAATTTCTCTGGATTTTCTGTGCGAGTTCTGAGGCTTCTTTTGGCTTAGTTGGGTAAACATATGTTTCAATCCCATTGGCATTATTCCAAGTTGAGCCATATGCATTCGCATGAATGGCAACATAAACGTCGACTTTTAGATTATTGGCTTTATCTGTCCGCTCCTTGAGAGGAACATCGCGGCTGTCATCGTGCGCAAAATAAACAGTTGTATTTTGATAGCTTTCTAATGCCTTTTTTGCATATGCTGCCACTGCTCGGTTAAATTGATATTCTGGCATTCCGTCAGGGGTTCGTTTTCCAGGAGTGTTATACCCATGACCTGCATCCAGCATGATTTTCATCATTTTGCTCCTTTCCGATAATTTTTCCATCTATCTGAAAAATAAAACAGAGCATATGAATCGCTTTTCACCTTTATCATATGAATAGAGCTTTGAAAAGGACATGGGAAGCAGCAGAAAAGTGGAGATCCCCATTAATTACCACAACAAATTTAAAAAATGGTGTCAATTGATTGCATGTATGCCAAAAATAAAAAAGAGACGGCAATAGCCATCTCTCCTAAACAAGTTTTAACGCCTCTTCATCGGCGATGATTGTGAAATTATTATGGTTTCTTAGTGCCGTGGCGGGAACACTTTCATGAATTGCTCCGTTGATCAGCAAGCTCATTGCCTTCGCTTTATTTGCTCCTGATGCGAGAAGAATAATTTCCTTACTAGCCATGATTGTGCCAATTCCCATTGTAACGGCATGAGTCGGAACTTCATCAATGGAATTGAAAAATCTTGCATTCGCCTGACGAGTATCTTCCTCAAGCTTCACCGGATGAGTGAGGATGTCGAATGGAGTACCGGGCTCATTAAAGCCAATATGGCCATTTTCCCCAATGCCGAGCAGCTGCAAATCAATACCGCCGATCGATTGAATATTATTTTCGTAATTTGCGCATTCAGCATGAAGATCTTCCGCCCTTCCATCTGGAAGATGAGTTTGCGCAGTCGGAATATCAATATGGTCCAATAGCTCAGTTTTCATGAAATAATGGTAGCTATTTGGATCATCTTCGGAAATTCCCATATATTCATCAAGATTGATCGTCTTAACCTTTTTATAAGATGTATGGTTTTGAACATGGTCTTTGATTAGCTTTTGATAAACGCCTCTAGGGGTGCTGCCTGTTGCCAAGCCAAGAGTGATCTCAGGATTATTTCGGATCCGATCGATCATTATTTCGGCTGCCTTCAAGCTCATTTCTTCATAATTGGCCGTTCTAATTATTTTCATGCAGGTCCTCCTCATATAAAACTCCATTTGCTTTTTAAAGCTTGGAAAATGATAAGCGGTTGTATCTCTTCGTCATCTTCACTCGTCAGCATCCTTACGTACCACATTACGTACGTTCCGGTGCTTCCTCACTCGATTCCTCGACCTACTTGGTTCTCATTTCCCAATATAAGAAATTAGTATTTTTTTAAAATCTGTATTTCTTATTATTATTCGTATGCCTTTTATTATAAAATCATTTATAGACGCTGTCTATTTTGAAATAAAAATGTAATTAGGCAGTAATTTTTCCCGAATCAGAATGTAAAATTTGGTTCTGCTCTAAAAAATGCTAAAATAGGTGATATATTGAACATACATATGTTTTTGTATGAAGGAATAGGACGGAGCTCCGCTTAAGTTTTTCAAAAAGGAGGTAAGGAAATGGCAAAAGTCTGTACAAAAGACATAGTAGAAAAATTTGGCCTCGAGTTAATTTGCGGGGAAGAGGGAATTCATCGGCCGATTACTACGAGTGATATTTCCAGACCTGGAATTGAAATCTCTGGATATTTCGAATTTTACCCAGCCGAAAGAATTCAATTGATTGGAAAAACAGAATTAACCTTTGCTGAAAATTTACTTGTGATCGAAAGGCAACTGAGGTTTGAGCGGCTTTGTACAGATATTACACCTGGCATTATTATTTCAAGAGGCTTGGACGTTCCACCGGAGTTAATTCAAGCAGCCGTGCGTGAATCTGTTCCGGTCTTACGAACAAAGCAAAAAACGACCCGCTTTTCGAGTCTCCTAACGAATTATCTGGAGAGCAAGTTCGCTCCGACAACGGCTGTTCACGGGGTTCTTGTTGATGTGTATGGCGTAGGCGTGCTCATTACAGGGAAAAGCGGAATCGGTAAAAGCGAAACCGCTCTAGAGCTTGTGAAACGCGGGCATCGATTAGTAGCCGATGATTGTGTCGAGATTCGGCAGGAGGACGAGTATACTCTTGTTGGCACGTCACCGGAATTAATTGAACATTTATTGGAAATTCGCGGACTTGGAATCATTAACGTAATGACTCTTTTCGGAGCAGGTTCCGTTCTGAGCAATAAGAAAATCTCGATGGTTATAGATTTAGACTTATGGGAATCTACGAAGAATTATGAGCGGATCGGCCTGGATGAAGAAAAAATAAAAATCATTGATATTGAGATCCCGAAGCTTACCATCCCTGTCCATCCTGGCCGGAATTTAGCTGTTATTATTGAAGTAGCAGCCATGAATTTTCGCTTAAAACGCATGGGAATCAATTCAGCCGAGCAATTCACCAACCGCCTTGCTGACGTCATCGACGACAAGTAAGGTGTCAGACACCTCGCGTGGACATTCCACAACTTTTTACATGTGGAGTGGACAGCATGAAGGGCACTTCTGTTAAAAAGTTCATACGTGCAACATCGAAAAAAAATAAGGAGTAGTGACTATGGAATCAACTATACAGCCGCTTAATCCAGTTCTCCTTTCTTTCGGGCCTATTTCAATCCGTTGGTATGGGGTTATTATCGGGATTGGCATTGCTTTAGCCTTGGTTGTTGTAATGAGGGAAGCGGAAAGAAGAGGGCTGCAAAAAGACTTATTTGCGGATTTGCTGCTTTGGGCGATCCCGATTGCAATCATTTCCGCACGTATCTATTATGTTATTTTTCAATGGGGCTATTATAGCCAAAACCCTGGGGAAATCGTGAAAATTTGGGAAGGCGGCATTGCAATTCATGGAGCCTTGATCGGTGCAGTCATCACCACCTATGTTTTTGCGAAAAAGCGGGGAGTTTCTTTTTGGAAGCTCACTGATATTGCAGCTCCAAGCATTATTTTAGGCCAGGCAATCGGCCGCTGGGGAAACTTTATGAATCAGGAGGCCCATGGCGGAGAGGTAAGCAGAGCGTTCCTAGAAAATTTGCATCTTCCGGAATTTATTATTAATCAAATGTATATTAATGGTGCTTACTATCATCCTACTTTTTTATATGAATCCGTTTGGAATATTATCGGCTTTGTCATTCTTATCTTATTAAGAAAAGTCAATCTGCGCCGCGGCGAGCTTTTCCTCACTTATGTCATTTGGTATTCGATCGGCCGCTTTTTTGTGGAAGGCTTGCGAACAGACAGCTTGATGCTGACCGAGCACTTAAGAATGGCCCAAACGATTTCGATCACACTGATTGTACTTGCGGTCGTACTCATTGTAGTAAGAAGATTGAAGGGTTATGCGGATGTAAGATATTTAGATAATGGTGCTTGAGATAGGAAATTGGCGGATATATCGTGAAAAGTAGCGGATATATCGACTAAACTGGCGGATATAATGCCCAAAGTGGCGGATATGCCATTGAATCTGGCGGATATACTTATCGAAGCACCAAAAAAAATCAAAATTCCGTCTATAACCGAAAAAATTGCCTATCAAAAGCTATAAATAAATGATAAAAAGGGAGAAAAACCATGATACTTGATTCGTCCAAAAAGGGGATAATGGCTGGCCTGAAGACAACTTGGACGCTTGGAAAAGTAATCTTTCCAGTCACATTAATTGTGGCCATTTTAAAGCATACTCCTGTCTTGCCTTGGGTGATCAAGCTTATCGCCCCGTTGATGAACGTGTTCGGCTTGTCAGGGGATGCTGCGATTCCCCTCGTATTAGGGAATTTCCTCAATCTCTATGCGGGGATTGGCGCGATCCTCACTCTTGATTTAACGGTAAAAGAAGTATTTATTATCGCTGTTATGCTATCGTTTTCGCATAATCTGCTCATTGAGTCGAGTGTTGCGGTAAAGGTTGGCGTGAAAATCTGGATTATTGTCGCTGTCCGATTGGGCTTAGCCATCATATCTGGATTCGCCATTAACTTAGTTTGGCATGGCGGTTCGGAGATAGCGAAGTATGGCTTGATTCCAGTAAAAGAAGAAGAGCTCACCGGCTGGGCAGCGATCCTGTTAGATGCGTTGCAAAAAGCGGGTCTTGGTATATTACAGCTCGCGATCATCGTCATTCCGCTTATGATTGTGATTCAGTTTTTAAAGGATTTAAACTGGCTCGCGGTCTTTTCAAAATGGGTGGCACCATTCACGAAAGCTTTAGGAATGCGGGAAAATACTTCGACAACGCTAGCTGCTGGATTATTATTCGGGCTTGCTTTTGGAGCTGGAGTGATGATTGATGCGGTAAAAGAAGATGGCGTCAGCAAAAAGGATGTTACGCTTGCATTTATTTTCCTGGTTGCCTGCCATGCGGTTGTTGAGGATACATTAATTTTTGTTCCGCTCGGCATCCCTGTTCTGCCTCTCCTGTTCATTCGATTAGGCGTGGCCATTTTATTAACTTTAATTGTTTCATTGATTTGGAATCGAACCGAATTGAATAAAAGAAAGGAAACAGCTTATGGACACACAGGTTAATACGATATTATTCGATTTAGATGGCACATTAATTGATACAAATGATTTAATTATTTCTTCCTTTTTGCATGTCCTTGGAAGTTATTACCCGAATCGCTATAAGCGTGAAGATATTTATCCATTCATGGGGCCAACACTTAGAGAAACTTTCGAATCGATTAATCCGGAAAAAGTTGAAGAAATGATCGAAGCTTATAGGGATTTTAATATTACGAATCATGACCTGCTCGTTACAGAGTTTCCCGGTGTTTTTGAAACGATTCGCACATTAAAAGAATCTGGCTATAAGATTGGGATTGTCACGACGAAGATGATGAAAACGGTAAAAATGGGTCTTGCCCTCACGAATCTTGATCAATTTTTTGATGTGGTCGTTGCTTTAGACCATGTTAAAAATCCCAAGCCAGATCCAGAACCGATTTTAAAAGCGCTAGAGCAGCTAGGGTCAAAGCCGGAAGAGGCGCTCATGGTCGGCGATAATTCCCATGACATTCTAGGCGGGAAAAATGCAGGCACCAAAACGGTTGGCGTTGCTTGGAGTTTAAAAGGGAAAGAGTTTTTGGCTGGATTTGAACCTGATTATATCCTCGATCATATGGCTGATCTGCTCGATATTTTACAGGTACAATCGAGATGAGAAGAACGGAACGCTACCAAGTGAAGGGAGCCAATTCCCTTTGGCACGTGTACAAAACTGTTCCTTTTTGGAAGGTAGTGAAAAATTTTGCTGTCATTCAGCTTGCTCGTTACACCCCTTTCCTAGGGATGAAAAATTGGCTGTATCGAACGTTTCTGCGTATGAAGGTTGGGGACCAAACGTCATTTGCCTTAATGGTGATGCTTGATGTGATGTTCCCGGAAAAAATCAGTGTCGGCCGGAATACAGTGATCGGCTATAATACGACGATTCTTGCCCATGAATATTTGATTAAAGAATTTAGATTAGGAAATGTGGAAATTGGCAGCGAAGTGATGATTGGCGCGAATTCAACGATTTTGCCTGGTGTCACGATTGGCGATGGGGCCATCGTATCTGCTGGCACACTTGTACATAAAGATGTCCCCGCAGGCTCCTTTGTTGGCGGAAATCCGATGCGGGTAATCTATACGATGGAAGAAATGGAAAAGCGCTGGGCGAATGATCCCATTTACGGAAAAAGCGAAAATTAATACATAGAAGCTCTGTTTAGTGTACATGCTAAACAGGGCTTTTTTGTTTTGTGCTTTAAATATATTCAGAATTATTTGTTGACGGATAACTTAAAGAGAGTTAAAATAACATATAATTTTAACTTGCTACCATATTAGCGAACTAAAGGATTCTGTGAATATAATTAATATAAGGTCTAAAAAACTTAAGGATGCAATAAGTTTGACATTTAAAGGACATTAACTAACGGAAACCTTCCGAACTTGTCTTTTAACCCTTTTTTTAGGGACACAAAACATGAAAACCATCAAAACCTGTCCTTTATAACCATTTTAAAGGACACAAACCAGCGTAACCCTATTAAATCTGTCGTTTAACCCGTTTTTAAGATTACAAAATCAAATAAACTTGAAATTTTCCATAAAGTATGAGGTGAACGGAATTGAGCCGCTTATTTATGTTTGAGAAGCCGTTAGGCATGAGAGACACACTCCCAGATTTATTCAATCGCAAGCGAATGGTAAGGGCTTCGATTGAACGGGAAATGGAGCGTTGGGGCTACCAGTTTATTGAAACTCCCACACTAGAATACTATGAAACCGTGGGGGCAGCTTCAGCTATTCTCGATCAGCAATTATTTAAATTACTTGATCAGGAGGGGCATACATTAGTCCTTCGCCCTGATATGACTGCTCCGATTGCGCGGGTGGCAGCTTCGCGACTGTTAAAAAATGATCTGCCCATCCGGCTCGCCTATACCGCCAATGTTTTTCGCGCCCAGCAAAGAGAGGGCGGACGTCCCGCGGAATTTGAACAAATTGGCGTCGAGTGTATTGGCGATTATACGGTCAGCGCTGATGCAGAAGGACTTGCACTAATTATCAGTTCTTTACAGGAAGCAGGATTAGAAGATTTTCAGCTCTCTGTTGGCCATATCGGGTTTGCCCGCACTCTTTTCCTAGAAATTTTGGGAACAGAGGAGAGAGTCGATGCATTAACTAGATTTTTATATGAGAAAAACTATGTTGGCTACCGAGAGCATGTGAAAAGTTTAGCTCTTTCTTCAATTGATAAGCAGCGGCTCCTTGATTTTTTAGCGCTTAGAGGCGGGGAAGAAATCATCGAAATAGCGTTTAGCCTGCTTGAAAATGACACAGGAAGAGAGGATCTTCTGGAGCTGCAGCAGCTTTTTGAAATCATGATTGACTATGGGCTGGAGGAAAAAGTGAAATTTGACTTAACGCTCGTTAGCCATATGAGCTATTATACGGGGATCCTTTTCGAGGTATATGCAGGGAATGTTGGTTTTCCGATTGCCAGTGGCGGCCGCTATGATTTATTGCTGCAAAAATTCGGCAAGACAGCAGGTGCAACAGGCTTTGCGATTCGGATTGACCGCTTGCTAGAAGCACTCAAGGAAGAGGGAGCAAATGTGCCGGTCTATTGCATTCTTTTTAGCCCGGAACGGCGGAAGGAAGCCTTTCAATATGCAGCTGAGCAGCGAAGGGCAGGAAAAAGAGTTGTTCTTCAAGATATAAATGGTGTGAAGGATATTGATCAATGCACAAATCAATATGATGATATCACCTTTTTAGTCGGCAAAGCGGGGAGGGAGACGGGAATATGAAGGATATTTTAACCATTGCGATGCCAAAAGGGAGAATTTTCGAGGACGCTGTAGAACTTCTCCGCCAGGCTGGCTTCCGTCTTCCTCCGGAGTTTGATGATTCAAGGAAATTGATCATTGATGTGCCAGAAGAAAGCTTTCGTTTTATTCTTGCAAAGCCAATGGATGTTCCTACCTATGTGGAGCATGGCGTCGCTGATATTGGCATTGCCGGAAAAGATGTCATGCTGGAGGAAGAGCGAGTCGTTTATGAGCTTCTTGATTTGAAAATCAGTGCCTGTTATCTAGCTGTCGCAGGCTTGCCTAATACGAAAATGAATCTTATTGCGCCAAAAGTGGCGACAAAATATCCGAACGTAGCGGCAGCCTATTTCCGGGAACAAGGGGAGCAGGTCGAAATAATTAAATTAAATGGCTCGATTGAGCTTGCCCCTTTAATTGGTCTTGCTGATCGGATTGTCGATATTGTTTCGACGGGGAGAACTTTGAAAGAAAACGGATTAGTTGAATACGAGCGAATCGTTGATATTACGTCAAGATTGATTGTCAATCCGGCTAGCTTTCGCATGAAGGATGAACGAATCAGTGAGCTTGTTGAGCGTTTAAGTGAAGTGAAGAGATTGCAAAGCTTTGAGACCCTATAAGAGGATGTTCAAAAAGTTCGGGAAAAATAGCTGTCGAATTTCGGCGTCAGCTTGCTTCTCCGCTCCTCACGTATTAAAAGCATACGTTCCGGTGCTCGAAGGCTGCACTTCCTTGAACTCCTCGGCTCTTTTTGTCCTCCTTTTTGAACACACATTATAAGGAGTTGAAGCAAATGAGGATTTTGAAAATAACAGATGAAATCTCCATCAAAAGGTCTGTCGATAGCGGAACAGAGGAACAGCGGGCGATTGTAAAGGGGATTATTGCAAAGGTTCGCGAGGATGGGGATCAAGCATTAAAGGACTTTACGGAAAAATTCGACGGGATTTCATTAGCAAATATCGCTGTTACGGAAGAAGAAAAATGGGAAGCTTATGAAGAAATCGATGAAGAGATTCTGGCGATTATCCGCGAGGCGGCGGCTAATATACGCTCCTTTCATGAAAAACAGCTGCGCCCTTCTTGGATGACAACCGATGAAAATGGAACGATGCTTGGCCAAAAGGTGACCCCGCTTGATTCAGTCGGTCTATATGTGCCTGGCGGGACAGCGGCTTATCCTTCATCTGTGCTCATGAATGTGCTACCTGCAAAAGTGGCGGGAGTTACCCGGATTGTTATCACATCCCCACCTGATAAAAAAACAGGGAAGCTTCCTCCAGCTGTTCTTGTAGCTGCTCAGGAGGCAGGGGCAGAAGAAATTTATAAAGTCGGCGGTGCCCAAGCGATTGCGGCATTGGCATATGGAACCGAAACGATTGCTCCTGTCGATAAAATCACAGGTCCGGGAAATATTTTTGTCGCTTTAGCGAAGCGAGAGGTTTTTGGAGATGTTGATATTGACATGATTGCCGGTCCGAGTGAAATTGCGATTATCGCGGATGATATGGCAAAACCGGCTGAAGTGGCGGCTGATTTATTATCACAGGCGGAACATGATGTTTTTGCCTGCAGCGTTCTTGTTACGCCGTCTGAAGCGTTGGCAGCAGCTGTGGCGTCTGAAGTTGAGAAGCAATTGACTGAGCTCCCGCGCCGGGAAATTGCTTCCCAATCCATTGAAAATTTCGGGGCCATTTATGTGACGGATACGATGGAGGAAGCTATTAACACCATTAATAGTCTTGCACCAGAGCATTTAGAAATCATGACGGAAAATCCGCTCGAGCTTTTAGGGAAAATAAAACATGCTGGAGCCATTTTTCTCGGACGTTTTAGTCCCGAACCAGTCGGCGACTATTTTGCCGGACCGAACCACGTATTGCCGACAAACGGAACAGCCCGTTTTTCAAGTCCGCTCAATGTAGAAGATTTTCAGAAAAAATCGAGCATCATTTATTACAGTGAAAAAGCATTAAAAGAAAACGGAGAGAAAATTTCTGCATTTGCACGGCTTGAAGGATTAGAAGCCCATGCGCGGGCAATTGACATTAGATTGAGGGACGAGGGGGAAAGAACATGACAAGGTCAACAGAAATAAAAAGAAGAACAAATGAAACGGACATCTTTTTAGCTTTTAATATTGACGGGCAAGGGGAGAGCAAGCTGGAAACGGGTGTCCCGTTTTTAACCCATATGCTTGACTTGTTTACGAAACATGGGCAATTTGATTTAACGGTCGCTGCAAGGGGTGATATTGAGGTGGATGATCACCATACAACCGAGGATATTGGGATTTGTCTTGGACAAGTTTTACGAGAAGCGCTTGGCGATAAAAAAGGGATAAAGCGCTATGGAAATGCGTTTGTTCCGATGGATGAGGCGCTGGCACAGGTTGTAGTTGATTTAAGCAATCGCCCTCACCTTGAAATTAGAGCGGAGTTTCCAAGCCAAAAAGTGGGCACATTTGATACAGAGCTTGTCCATGAATTTTTATGGAAGCTTGCCTTGGAAGCAAGGATGAATCTGCATGTGATTGTCCACTACGGACAAAATACTCACCATATTATTGAAGCCATTTTTAAAGCATTAGGACGTGCCTTAAATGAAGCAACAACAATCGCCCCTAACATTAAAGGAGTGCCATCTACGAAAGGGCTGTTGTAAATGATCGGAATCATTGATTACGGAATGGGGAATCTTTTCAGCGTCAGCAAAGCGCTTGAACGATTGGACACTCCGTACTTTATTTCAAGTAAAAGAGAAGAGCTGCTGAGGGCAAGTGGACTCATTCTCCCTGGTGTCGGGTCGTTTAAAGATGCGATGGAGCTGTTGGAGCAATTAGATTTATCGAGCATGATTAAAGAGTATGTTCAGCATGGAAAACCACTGCTTGGGATTTGTTTAGGAATGCAGCTATTATTTGCAGAAAGTGAAGAGAACGGGTGGACGAAGGGGCTGTCTTTGCTTCCGGGTTCTGTGAGGAGATTTTCAGGAATTTCAGGAGCTGGAGTGCCTTATAAAGTTCCGCACATGGGCTGGAATCGCCTTTCATTTGTTCAACCGTCCCCGATTCTTCAATCGGTGCGAGAAAATTATGCTTATTTTGTTCACTCTTATTATGTAGATACAGCTGATAGGAGTATCGTTATTGCGGAAAGCAGCTATGATGTAGCGGTCCCAGCTGTTGTCGGCAGGGAAAATATATTTGGGATGCAATTCCATCCGGAAAAAAGTGGACAGTTAGGCATGGAACTATTAAGTAATTTTACTGGACTTGTATGGGAAAGGATGACCGGAAAATGAGCTTTACTATTTATCCAGCAATTGATATGCGAGGCGGCAAATGTGTCCGCCTTCTGCAAGGGGACTATAATCAAGAAACAATATACGGGGATTCTCCTTTTGAGATGGCGAAAAAATTCGCGGATGAAGGGGCAAGCTGGATCCATATGGTTGATCTTGATGGCGCCAAGGATGGAAAAAGAGTCAATGATGCGTCTGTTATTCAAGCGGCGAAAGAGCTGAAGGCGCAAATTCAAATTGGCGGCGGCATCCGAACTGAAGAAGATATCGCTCATTATTTGGAAAATGGCATTTCCCGTGTCATCATCGGCAGTATCGCGGTATCAAAACCAGATTTCGCTACCGAAATGATCCGTAAATATGGGAGCAAAATCGCTGTCGGATTGGATGCGAAAAATGGCTATGTGGCAACACATGGCTGGTTGAACACTTCTGAAGTTAAGGCGGTTGAGCTAGGTAAACGCTTTGCTGATGCGGGAGCAGAGACGTTTATTTTTACCGATATTGCAACAGATGGCATGCTTTCCGGTCCGAATATAGATGCAGTTAGACAGCTTGCAGAAGAAACCAGAAAGAGTGTTATCGCATCGGGAGGAGTTAGCGAGCTAGCGGATTTAACTAGTTTAAAAGAGTTTTATGTGGATGGTGTAACAGGGGTTATCATTGGAAAAGCCATCTATGAAGGGCGCTTTACAGTAAAGGAAGCGTTGGGAGAGGTGAAGTGACATGCTGACAAAGAGAATTATTCCGTGCCTGGATGTAAAAGAAGGGCGGGTCGTCAAAGGCATACAATTTGTGCAGCTTCGTGATGCGGGAGATCCTGTTGAGCTAGCTCGTTTTTATGATGAGCAGGGGGCTGATGAGCTCGTTTTCCTTGATATTTCAGCATCCGTTGAAGGGCGTAAAACGATGACCGAGGTTGTGAAGGCGGTAGCTTCTGAGTTAGCAATTCCGTTTACGGTTGGCGGAGGGATTAACTCACTCGAAGATATGAAAAGAATTTTGCGGGCAGGTGCCGATAAGGTTTCCCTTAATACGGCTGCTGTAAACAATCCGGGTTTGATTAAGGAAGGGGCCGAGTTTTTCGGTTCCCAATGCATCGTTGTTGCGATCGATGCGAAGTATGATCAGGGGCTTGAATCATGGCGTGTTTACACTCATGGTGGCCGAACACCATCTCATTGGGAAGTCATTGAGTGGGCGAAAGAAGTGACGAAGCTTGGTGCAGGGGAAATTTTGCTCACAAGCATGGATTCAGATGGGGAGAAAAATGGCTTTGATATTGCTTTAACAAAAGCTGTTAGTGAAGCAGTATCGGTTCCGGTTATTGCTTCTGGAGGGGCAGGGAATGCTGAACATTTTGCCGAAGCTTTTATGAAAGCGAAAGCCGATGCCGCCTTAGCCGCTTCCATTTTCCACTATAAAGAAACATCTGTTGCTGAAGTGAAGAGTTATTTAAAGGAAAAAGGGGTGCCTGTCCGATGAATATCGCAGAATTGACATTTGATGAAAAAGGCCTCATCCCGGCAATTGTTCAGGATGCGACAACGAAAGAAGTCCTAACACTAGCCTATATGAATCGGGAATCCCTAGAAAAATCGCTGGAGTCAGGCGAGACTTGGTTTTTCAGCCGCTCAAGGCAAGAGCTTTGGCATAAAGGGGCAACGAGCGGAAACACACAGCGAATTGTAGAAATGAAATTCGACTGTGACAAGGATGCCATTGTCGTGCTCGTTGATCCTAAGGGACCAGCCTGCCATAACGGGACAGTCAGCTGCTTTGAAGAAAGTCTATATCAGTCAGACGGAATTTCCGGAAGCCTGTCCGACTATAGCATTCTTTTGTCTCTTGAAAATCTTATTAGAATGCGCGAAGCAGAACGACCTGAAGGAGCCTACACAACCTATTTATTCGAAAAAGGCGTCGACAAAATTTTGAAAAAGGTCGGCGAAGAAGCATCCGAAGTGATCATCGCTGCGAAAAACCGCGACAAAGAAGAGCTTAAATGGGAAGCGGCAGACTTGATTTATCATTTACTCGTTCTGCTTAGAGAGCAAGACCTGCCATTTAAAGAAGTGTTAAGCGTACTGAATAAGAGGAATGAGAAGAAAGCAGCTGAATAAAGGTTACTCACATACTGTTTTTCGGAATTCGTAAATGGTGTGTTCTTTTGGGACAATCAAAAACATAGCTCTTGCAAAAAAAAGGTCGATTCATTCAAAAATCCAATGAATCGACCTTAAAGTGTGTGTTCAAAAAGGAGGACAAAAAGAGCCGAGAAGTTCGAGGAAGCGCAGTCTGCGAGCACCGGAGCGTATGCTTTTAATACGTGAGGAGCGGAGCAGCAAGCTGACGAAGAAATTCGACAGCTATTTTTCCCGGACTTTTTGAACTTCCTCTTAAAACTTTAGCTATCCATTTTTTCAAAATCACAGTCCTTCAAAGGAACAAGCTTCGTTTTGTGTTTCATTTTATAACCGAGCCAAACGATTAGGAAAAGTGGGATCCCGATATAGGCAGCGAATAAACCTTGCCAATCGATGTGCCCATTGGTAATGGCCTGAAAATTTTGTCCGATAATAATAATCGTACATAGAACTAAAGCGAATAACGGACCAAATGGAAATAATTTAGCCCGATATGGAAGTTTATTGAGGTCGCCGCCTTGAGCAAGATAAGCCCTGCGGAAACGGTAATGACTGATGGCGATTCCAAGCCACGTGATAAACCCAGCCATACCAGAGGCGTTTAATAGCCAAATATACACTTGTCCATCCCCGAAGAAAGTAGATAAAAACGCAAAAGAGCCAATTACGGCTGTGACAATTAATGCATTGACGGGCACGCCTCTTTTATTTAACTTTCCTAAAAATTTGGGGGCATTCCCTTCTCGTGCTAGATTCCAAAGCATTCTTGTTGAGGCGTACATTCCGGAATTACCAGCAGATAATACGGCTGTTAAAATTACTGCATTCATAACAGAAGCAGCGAAAGCGAGTCCGGCCCTTTCAAAAACGAGTGTGAAGGGACTCACAGATACAGCTTCACTTAATAACCGTTCATCTGTATAAGGAATAATCGCTCCGATGACAAAGATGGCAAAAATATAGAACAGAAGAATTCGCCAAAAAACGGTGTTAATCGCCTTTGGAATTGATTTTTCGGGATTTTCACTTTCTCCAGCTGCAACCCCAAGTAATTCTGTACCTTGAAAAGAGAAGCCGGCCGCCATAAATACCCCTAATATCGCAAAGAATCCGCCGCTAAATGGAGCATCTCCAATGGTGAAATTTGTCAGGCCAATTGCTTCACCATTCATAATCCCAAAAATCATAAAAAATCCAGTGATGATAAAGATGATAACAGTGATAATTTTAATAAGGGCAAACCAGAACTCTGCCTCACCAAATCCTTTGACCGACAAATAATTGAAGCCGAACATAAGCAAGAGGGCAATACCGCTCCAAATAAATGAAGGACTGTCAGGAAACCAGAACTTCATAATCAATACAACGGCGGCGAGCTCAGCCGCAATCGTAATGGCCCAGTTATACCAATAGTTCCATCCAATGGCAAAGCCGAATGCGGGATCAACGAATTTTGTTGCATATACTTTGAATGATCCAGCTACTGGCATATATGCCGCCATTTCAGCAAGGCTTGTCATGAGGAAATAGACCATTATGGCGATTGCAAAATAGGCAAGTAAAGCGCCACCAGGCCCTGCTGTATGAATGGCTCCGCCACTTGCTAAAAATATGCCTGTCCCGATTGATCCTCCGAGAGAAATCATTGTCAGGTGGCGAGCTTTCAGTGTTCTCCTCAATTGAGTTGGGTTCGATGATGATGTATTTGACAAATCTCTACACTCCCTTTGTTAAAGAACCGCATTCCGTTCGAACTTTTGTCTCGAAAAAATAAAAAACAGCCATCGAAAAAGATCGACGGCTGTTAACAAGTCCGTTAAATCCTTCCGAAGATAGCTCTCCACGTTCATACGTGACAGTGAAGTTCCTATTCGGAAACTCCCCCAGCATAGACAAACAATGATTTATCCATACTTCGGCAGCTTATCCTTTTAAGCGGAGTTATCAATCTCATTACATCTCGTCCGCTTTACTCTTATAAGCCGCAGCCTCTACCCCATCGGTGAATGGGAATATTATTTTAATATAATAAGTATAATCTACGCTGTTCTCCTATGCAATGGAAAAAACTATAAATGATGTTATGACCATAAAGAATAATAAAATCAATTTTCCCTCTTTTGAAAATATTATGCAAAATAATTCGGAATTTTGCTAGTATTGAAATATGGAAGTTTAGATAAATTTAGAGGGAGGACCACCATGAAAATAGATTTAAGAAGTGATACAGTTACAACCCCGACGCAAAAAATGAGAGATGCCATGCGTGATGCAGTGGTTGGGGATGATGTGTATGGAGAAGATCCTACAATTAATCAATTAGAGGAGCTAGCTGCGAAAGTCTTAGGAAAAGAAGCGGCCTTATTTGTGACAAGTGGAACACAGGGCAATCAAGTAGCGGTATTAAGCCATACAAAACGTGGGGATGAAGTGATCGTTGAAGAGAATGCCCATATTTTTTACTATGAAACGGGCGGACTCTCAACTATTGCTGGTGTGCAAGCGAGGACAATTAAAGGGATAAATGGACAGATGCCGATCGCTGAAATTGAGCAATCCATCCGAGACCACACCAATATTCATTTTCCAAGAACAGGCTTGATCTGCTTAGAGAATACCCATGCACTTTCGGGCGGCCGGATATTGCCATTAAGCTATATGGAAGAGGTTTATCGTCTCTCTAGACAGCATAGCATCCCAATCCATTTAGATGGAGCAAGATTATTCAATGCAGCAATTGGTTTAGGCGTCCATCCGAAAGAAATTGCAAAATATACTGATACTGTGCAGTTCTGTTTATCAAAGGGATTAAGTGCCCCAATGGGTTCTATGTTAGTTGGTCCAAAGGAAACGATCGAAAAAGCTAGAAAGTGGAGAAAAATGTTAGGTGGGGGAACCCGCCAAGTAGGGATTGTTGGTGCTGCGGGGATTGTGGCATTAGAAGAAATGATCGATCGGCTGGAAGAAGATCATCTTCACGCAAAAGCCCTTGCACAAGGATTATCACGTATTGACGGAATTGAGATAGATGTTGATGCTGTCGAAAGTAATATTATTATGCTATCAATTGATGGACTAGGAATGAGCTCTGAAGAATTTATTAACCAATTAAACCAGTTCGGTATATTGGTGACCTCTGCTAGCCTGAATAGAATTAGATTGGTTACACATCGAGAGATAACGGGTGAGCATGTTGACAGAACGGTTGAGGCGATTAAGGAGATTGCAGTTAATTTTATGAAAGTGAAACAGTAAGGTTAACAGATTAGGAGAACCCTCCACATGAAATATTCCCAAATCACAGATCTGGATTCGTAAATTTTTTGAACATGGAGGAGCATTCATGCTGAATAATCAAGGATTTAATTTATGGGCGGACCAATATGATCAGGCCGTTCAGGTTAGTGAAGAAAACAATCTCTACCCTTTTGCTGGATACAAACAAATACTAAACATAATCTTTAATGAAGTGATGCAAAAAAAGAACTCAAATGTTTTAGATATAGGATTTGGGACGGGAGTTTTAACAAGTAAATTATATGAAAATGGCCATACAATCGATGGCTTAGATTTTTCATCAAAAATGATTTCCATTGCTATACAGAAAATGCCTAATGCCAATTTAATTGAATGGGATATTTCAAATGGAATCCCCCTTGAAATTCAAAATAATAAATACGAATCCGTCGTAAGTACATATACATTACACCATTTAACAGACGAAGAAAAAGTCTCATTCATAAAATCCTTACTCCCCCTTCTGAAAGAGGATGGAAAAATATTAATTGGCGACATTTCGTTTGAAACAAGGGAACAACTTGATGAGTGCCACCATAAGAGTTTAGATTACTGGGATCATGATGAATATTATTTTGTCTTTAATGAACTCCAAACATCATTAAAGAATGATTGTCATTGTGAGTTTTTTCCGATATCTCACTGTGGCGGGGTATTCGTTATAACTAAGTGATATATTGTAATTTTTCTTGACTATTTTATATGTAACAGAACCTACCACGCCTATTAAAATAATGCGGACCAAGGTGGGGCAATTTATTTTATTCGAAGAGAACGGGGCTGTGCGAAAAGTCCTTACTGCCTGACTTACCGCACAGCTTTTTCAAGTCATCTTAAAAATTGTCTGCCATGATGGTCATAAAGAACATTTACGCTTCATGGTACTCGTTTTCAGAATCCATCATCCCAAATGCGTCCCATGACGGCTTCATGGTACTCGTTTTCAGAGTCCACCGTCCCAAACGCGTCCCATGACGGCTTCATGGCCCACGTTTTCAGAGTCTATCATCCCAAACGCGTCCCATGACGGCTTCATGGCACACGTTTTCAGAGTCCATCATCCCAAACGCGTCCCATGACGGCTTCATGGCCCACGTTTTCAGAGTCCGGCGTCCCAAATGCGTCCCATGACGGCTTCATGGTACTCGTTTTCAGAGTCCACCGTCCCAAACGCGTCCCATGACGTCTTCATAGCATCCGATTTTCCCCGAACTCTCCAAAAATCCCCCCTATGTATTACAAACCCATTCCAAAAAGAGGAACCCATAGGAATCGTGTAATATTCTCCAATCCCTTCTCCAACAGCTTGCTTCTATGATATACTACTTGAGTTAATATGAAGGTGGAGGATTTCATGAGCAAAGACTCTAAAGCAAGACAAACAAAAGGACAATTACTAATATTTAACCCGACAGGTGAGTATTATTTTTCAAAAGGCTTAAAGGCTTACCATAAAAGGGATTTATATAAAGCAAAAAAATATGTACAGCGCGCGGTGCAGCTTGAGCCAGATGAGCCAATGATTGTCTGTCAACTAGCTGTGATTTTTTCGGAAATGGGAGAG
Organism: Cytobacillus depressus; assembly: GCF_008923245.1. Lineage (GTDB taxonomy): Bacteria > Bacillota > Bacilli > Bacillales > Cytobacillaceae > Cytobacillus > Cytobacillus depressus. Next base: position 29,885 of record NZ_WBOS01000021.1, on the reverse strand, counting down.
TATCAGCAAGCCAACAAGCTTTTGCTGAAAATTATTGACGAGCTAGATTCCGAAATGGTGGAATGCCACTATTTTCTTGCTAATAATTATGCCCATTTAGGCTTCTTTAAGGATGCTTATTACCACGCCAATTTATATATGGAATTAGATGAAGATGGGGAGTTTGCCGACGAAACGCTCGATTTGCTTGAATTGCTGACGATGGAAGCAGAAGAAATGGATGAAGAGCTTTATGAGCAGGATGATTTAATTACGAAGCAGGAGCAGGCGAGAGAACTGCTGGAGTCCGGCCATTTTCCGAAAGCAGTGGAGCTTCTCAATTCCGTCATAGATGAGTATCCGGAATATTGGTCTGCTTATAATAATCTTGCCTTAGCCTATTTTTATCTTGGCGAAACGCAAAAAGCAGGCGAAATTCTTGAAAAGGTATTTACAGAAAATCCCGGTAACTTGCACGCCTTATGCAATAAGCTCGTATTCGCCTTTTATGAGAGGGATTATAAGGAAGTAAAAATGCTGAAAGAAGTTCTCAAAAAAATCAACCCTATATCGATTGAACATCAATTTAAGCTTGGTGCCACTTTCGCGTTAGTTGGTGAGTATGAGGCTGCTTTTATGTGGCTCAGAAAGCTGCAGAAAAAGGGTTTTGATGGTGATGGGGCTCCTTTTTATTATTGGCTTTCTTATGCTGCTTATTATACAGGGCATGAAAAAATTGCAAAATCCGCCTGGGAAAAAACGCTTGTATTAAATCCCGAAAAAGCCGGGTTTGAACCTTGGAACGAGGAAAAAGAGGCTCACGAAGGATTTGAAAACCATCTTTCTTTGATTCTAAAAAAACTAAGTAGTGATCACATTGAAGAGCGGCTTTTTGCCCTTTTCTTAACGGCAATGTCTGATGAGAAAGAGCAAATTCTCGCCGCAAAGGAAATGAACCAAAATGCAAAGTTTTCTCATCTTGAGAGGGACTATATTGCTTTTCTGCGGAAGAAAAATAACATAAATTCAGTTCCCGTTCACGAAGTTGCCGCTCTCCTTTACGGAAGCTATCAACCGATTGGCACAGTTGAAGCGGGCTTATATTTAATGTGGTTTACGATTTTTGTTGAAGCGATGAATCAAAATCAAGCTTTTAAAAACACAGCAGCCTGGGCAGCTGCCGTCGAGTACGTGTGGCTTAAACAAAGAGGCGGGGACATTTCCCAACAACAAATCGCTAATAAATATGGCATTTCCTCCTCAACCTTGCAAAAATATATCAAGGTTGTTAAAGCTTTTGAATAAATCGTTCCAGGCGCTTCCGCTTTTCTTTGTCTAGCTCCAGCGCCTAGGGGCTCGAGGTCACAAGCCAAACTTCTCAGAAAGGTAAAGAACACCTTTCCAAGAAGCTCGTCTTGTGCTTGTCGCCCCTGTTCCAGGCGCTTCCGCTTTTCTATGAGCATTTGCTTAGACATTATTCACTTATTTTTATAGGATAAATGTAGGGAGGCCATAATAAGGATGTGTGTATTATGGCCAAGACTACAGAGCTGTGAGCTGCTGTTTTTCTAAAAAACAGCTGAAGATAGAAGGAGTGAAGCAACATGTCTGAAGAAAAAATTTATGATGTCATTATTGTTGGGGCTGGTCCAGCGGGAATGACAGCCGCTGTCTATACATCGAGAGCTAATTTGTCTACTTTAATGATTGAACGCGGCGTTCCGGGCGGACAAATGGCGAACACGGAAGAGGTTGAAAACTATCCTGGTTTTGACCATATTTTAGGACCTGAGCTATCGACAAAAATGTTTGACCATGCGAAAAAATTCGGTGCCGAATATGCATATGGTGACATTAAAGAAATTATTGATGGGGAAGAGTTCAAGACAGTTGTTGCGGGCTCTAAGCAATATAAGGCTCGCGCAGTGATTATTTCAACAGGCGCAGAGTATAAGAAGCTTGGTGTTCCAGGCGAGAAGGACTTGGGCGGCCGCGGCGTATCATACTGCGCTGTTTGTGACGGTGCTTTCTTTAAAGGAAAAGAGCTTGTTGTTGTTGGAGGCGGAGATTCAGCTGTTGAAGAAGGTGTATACTTAACACGTTTTGCTTCAAAAGTGACAATCGTCCATCGCCGTGACGAGCTACGCGCACAAGCGATTTTACAGAAGCGTGCATTTGATAACGAGAAAATTGACTTCATTTGGAGCAATACTGTTAAAGAAGTAAACGATAAAGACGGTAAAGTCGGCAGCGTTACACTTGTTTCTACGAAAACGGGTGAAGAGCAAGAATTCAAAACCGACGGCGTATTCGTTTATGTCGGAATGCTGCCATTATCAAAGCCGTTCGGAAATCTTGGCATTACGAATGAAAACGGCTATATCGAAACAAATGAAAAAATGGAAACGAAGGTCCCAGGCATTTTTGCAGCTGGTGACATCCGCGAAAAAATGCTGCGCCAAATCGTTACAGCAACAGGTGATGGAAGCATCGCTGCACAAAGCGCACAGCATTATATCGAGGAATTGAGAGAAAAATTACAAGTAAAAGCTGAAGCTTAAAAATAAACAGAAAAGCCGCACTCTGACCTAAATCGGAGTGCGGCTTTATTTCTATTCATTAATAATAACCTATGTATATTGATAAGCACGTGAAAATATGTTAAATTAGTATAGAAACGCATTTTTAAAAATATCATTATAATATCCCTATTATAATGATACAACATACCCTCGTATAATGTCAACACTAATTTTCATTTTTTTAAAGGAGTGCTGTATATGGACAATGAGCTTAGGCTGGAGCAAGAACGATTGAATAGGGTAATAGAGACAATTACAGATCAAATCGGCAAGTTGGAGAACGAAGCAGGGCAACGTCGAAAAGAAGTGATTCATATTCGTAAGCACTTTTGGGATGATGTGAAGGTGAACACAGATACTTTTGACGATTATCTCGAGACAATCATCGGCTTAAGACAACAGGCTCAAGCCCTTTCCGTCAGTCAGCTCACACATAAGCATTCTTTTAATCGGCTATCTATACTGCGTCGTATGCACGAAACTCCCTATTTTGGACGAATTGATTTTATCGATGAGGGAGCTTCAACAGCAGAAAATATCTATATTGGTCTTTCATCACTCACGGATCCAAGCGGCGAAAACTTTCTGATTTACGACTGGAGAGCACCTATTTCAAGTATCTACTACGATTATCCTCCTGGTCCGGCTGAGTACGTCACACCTGGTGGAGTCGTGCGCGGTTCGCTGGAACAAAAATGGCAATACATTATCCGCGGCGGTGCCATCGAATCGCTGTTTGATACGAGTCTCACGATCGGGGACGAGATACTGCAGCATGTGCTTGGGAAAAGCACAGACAAACATTTGCATAGTATTGTGGCGACCATTCAACAGGAGCAAAATCGGATTATCCGGCATGACCGCGGACGACTGCTCATCGTTCACGGTGCTGCGGGCAGCGGCAAGACATCGGCCGCCTTGCAACGGATTGCTTATTTACTCTACAAATATCGGGATAGGCTGAAAGCTGATCAGATTATTCTATTTTCCCCTAACGCGATGTTTAACAGCTATGTGTCCACGGTGTTGCCTGAACTTGGAGAAGAGAATATGCAACAGGTCACATTTCAGGAATATTTAGTTCATCGATTGAGCGGTGAGTTTCAAATCGAGGATCCTTACGATCAATTAGAATTTGTGCTGACTGCAGAGCATGACCCTTCCTATCAAATAAGAAGTGCAAGTATTGGCTTCAAGACTACTACCCGGTTTTTTGATGCGATTAAAACATACAGACAGTCGTTGGAGTTATCGGGTATGATTTTCAAAGGGATTAAATTCAGAGGAAAACTGCTCATCTCCGCCCAAGAAATGTCGGAAAGATTTTATAACTGCGATACGTCACTTCGCTTTCACAATAGGATTGAGAAGTTGACAGAATGGCTAATTAAACGAATTGATGAAACTGAAAAACTTGAAATGACTAAAGAATGGGTGCAGGAAGAAATCGAGCTGCTTAGCAATGAGGATTATCAAAAAGTATATGCCCACATGCAAAAACAACGAGGTTTTACTAAAGACATGATTAATTATGAGCAAGAGAGAAGACTCCTTGGGCGCATGATCGTACGCAAAAAGCTAAAACCATTACGTAAATGGGTTCGCGCACTGCGCTTTATCGACTTTACAGGCATTTACAAGCAGCTTTTCGCAGATTCAGTGCAAATAGAAGGTAAAGCACCCGAAGATTGGGAGGATATTTGCCTGCTGACTATGAAAATGCTAAATGAAGGCAAGTTGTTTTACGAAGACGCTACTCCATTTTTACTTTTGAAAGAGCTAATTCAAGGCTTTCAGACGAATATTTCTATTAAACATGTGCTAGTAGATGAAGCACAAGATTACTCTCCTTTTCAATTCGAGTTTTTGAAACGCTTGTTTCCTTCAGCGAGAATGACCGTACTCGGTGACTTTAACCAAGCGATATTCGCTCATGCCAGCGAAATGGTCGATTTCCACACACTTAATGACTTATATGGACCAGATGAAACGGATACGATCAACTTGACCCGCAGCTACAGATCCACAAAACCAATTGTTGAATTTACTCGCAAACTAGTGCCAGGAAGCAAAGGAATTACTCCTTTTGAACGTGATGGCGAGAAGCCTATGCTGACTCAATTATCCAATCGTATTGAACTACATCGAAGTATTGCTGCTAAAGTCGCCGACTTACGGAAGCAGAAGTATAATACAATCGCTATCATATGCAAGTCGGCTAAGGAAAGTGCCGCTGCATTCGAGGCATTAAGCAGTGTCGAAGAAATCAAGCTTGTGAAAAGCGGTTCGAAAGAATATGAACAAGGTGTTGTCGTCATACCGGCGTATTTGGCTAAAGGCATCGAATTCGATGCTGTCATTATTTATGACGCATCTGTTCAAGTGTATGGAAATGAAAGTTTGCGCAGATTGTTCTACACCGCCTGCACGAGAGCTATGCATTACTTGTACCTATTCAGTGTCGGCAATCCAAGCCAATTTCTGGTGAATGCTTCGGAGGAGGGGGTCATTCAAACTGAAATTAACTAAACCGGCGGGGATTTTCGTTTTTAAAACATCAAGGAAAATCTTAACAAAAAGTAACTGTGTTTTAATTTTCCTGTAACAGAAGTGAAATAATAATCGGGTAAAATATAAATAGAAATTGACCCCCTTTTAAGATATAATCCTTTTAAAGCACAGACTCGATCTGTGCTCTTTTTTTTGGCGAAAAAGGATTGAGGGGCGGAAGTTTTTTACCAAAAGATGAAGGCTTCAATTAATCGTAGATTAACTGGCGGTAAGCCCTTGATGTTATTTGTTTGACTATTCAAATTAATTTTAGTGGGGGCAACTGCCCGTAAAGGCCCGACGACGGAAAGGATGTCCTAGTCAGGTAAAAGCCACAGGACAAGGAATACTACGGTAGCGATACATCGCACGACCAAAAGCAAGGCTTTTGGGAGGAAGTGACGTTTTGAACGTGATTGGTTCAACTAACCATTAGTAGGTTATTAGGGTGGAATATGAGTTTGTTTTTTAAATTAAGACAATATTAAAAATGGTTATCCTTTGAAAACTCTACTAATGGAAGTTTCACTTTATTGTTCCTAGATAACAAAAATAGTATAATGAAGTGACATATGCCGACTAAAGTATTGAGTATATAATTGGGGTGAAGATGATGCAGCGAGTCACCAACTGTGTTTTAATTAAGGATAATCAAGTGTTGTTATTGCAAAAGCCGAGACGGGGCTGGTGGGTTGCTCCTGGCGGCAAGATGGAGCCGGGAGAATCTGTTCGGGACTCCTGCATCCGCGAATTCAGAGAGGAAACAGGCATCTATTTACGGAATCCGAATATAAAGGGGATTTTTACCTTTATTATGAAAGAGGGAGACAAGGTTCTTTCTGAATGGATGATGTTTACCTTTTTCGCAACGGATGCGGACGGCTTAAATTTAGATGAGTCAGAGGAAGGGAAAATCCACTGGCATCCTTTTGAGGAAATTAAAAACCTGCCGATGGCTGCGGGGGATTATCATATTCTCGACTATATGATTCATGGCAAAGGGATTATTTATGGTACTTTCACATATACGCCAAATTTTGAGCTAATTAGCTATCGATTAGATCCAAGCTAAGTAGACTGAATGCGTCAGGGGGAAAAAGTTATGAGTACGGGTGCTGTGAACGAAACGCAAATCGTCATTATTACCGGGATGTCGGGAGCGGGAAAAACGGTCGCCATCCAAAGCTTTGAGGATCTTGGTTTTTTTTGTGTCGATAATCTGCCGCCGACGTTGCTCCCTAAATTTCTTGAACTTATGAGGGATTCTGGGAATAAAATGAATAAGGTCGCATTAGTGATGGATTTACGTGGCCGTGAATTTTTTGAACACTTATTTAATGCGCTCGATGACCTTTCAGAAACTTCATGGGTTACCCCGCAAATTCTTTTTTTAGATGCGGATGATTCGACATTGGTCCGTAGATATAAAGAAACACGGAGATGTCACCCGCTTGCTCCTTCTGGACTGCCTTTAGAGGGAATTAAGCTGGAGCGGGAGCTTTTGGAGGAGCTTAAAGGGCGTGCGCAATTGATCTACAATACAACACAGCTAAAACCTAGAGAGCTTCGTGAAAAGATTTTAACAGAATTCTCTATTAATAAAACAACGATGTTTACTGTGAATGTGATGTCGTTTGGTTTTAAACATGGCATCCCGATTGACGCTGATCTCGTTTTTGATGTACGCTTTTTGCCAAATCCTCATTATATTGAACATATGCGCCCGAAAACTGGGCTCGACGAAGAAGTATACACCTATGTTCATAAATGGACAGAGACGACTAAATTTCTCGAAAAGGTAACAGAGCTGCTCACCTTTATGCTGCCCCATTATAAACGGGAAGGAAAAGCACAGCTTGTCATTGCGATTGGCTGTACAGGCGGCCAGCATCGTTCCGTTGCCTTGACAGAGTATATTGCAAATTATTTCAAAAATGATTATCATACACGAATTACGCACCGTGATATTCAAAAGAGAAAGGAAAAGGGAGAATGACTACGAATCGACAGCCGAGAGTTGTCATCATCGGCGGAGGAACAGGACTGCCTGTTCTTTTGCGTGGATTAAAGAAACACCCTGTTGATATTACGGCCATTGTGACGGTTGCTGATGATGGCGGAAGCTCAGGCCGGCTCAGAAATGATTTGCATATTCCTCCCCCTGGCGACATTCGAAACGTACTAGCTGCCCTTTCTGATGTTGAGCCACTCATAGAGGAGATGTTTCAGCACCGTTTTACGACCTCAAATGAATTAGCGGGCCACTCCCTCGGTAATTTAATTCTTGCTGCCATGACATCCATTACAGGCAATTTTGTTCATGCCATTCAAGAGATGAGCAAGGTGTTGAATGTTCGAGGCAAGGTTTTGCCAGCTGCGAATCAAAGTGTTGTTTTGCATGCGGAAATGGAGGATGGGACAGTCGTTTCCGGCGAATCCAAAATTCCTTACTCGGGGAAAAAAATCAAAAAGGTATTTTTGACGCCCAAGCATATTAAATCGCTTCCCGAAACGATTTCCGCTATTCGAAAAGCGGACTTAATTATTATCGGGCCTGGAAGTTTATATACGAGCATTTTGCCAAATCTGCTCGTTCCTAAATTGGGAGCGGAGGTTTGCCGCGCGAAAGCGAAAAAGGTTTATATATGCAATTTAATGACACAAGCTGGAGAAACGTATAACTATTCAGCTGGAGATCATATTCAGGCAATCTATGACCATATGAACTGTGCCTTCATTAACACCATTCTTGTTAATAATGAAGAAATTCCGCCTGAAATTCGGGACCGTTATCATAAAGAGAAATCGCAGCCAGTCATTTTTGATATTGAGCGGCTTCATGAGATGGGGTTAGAAGTGATTCCTGGAGAAATCATCAGCTTAAAAGACGGCATCATTCGTCATGATACGCAAGAAGTCGCATCCATGTTATACTCAATTTTAATAGATGAAATGAAGAAGCAAAATAAAAAATAATACCTAGGGGCCCCCACTTTTAAAAGGGCGACCTCTGTACTTAGAAGGGGTGAAGGAGTTGTCTTTCGCTTCAGAAACGAAAAAGGAATTAACGAATCTAGAGGTAAAGGATTGCTGCGGGAAAGCCGAATTATCTGCATTAATTCGGATGAACGGCTCCCTTTCTTTTTCCAACAAAAAGTTAATCGTTGATATTCAGACAGAAAATGCAGCTATCGCAAGGAGAATCTATATTTTAATTAAAAAGAATTTTCATGTTCAAGTAGAGCTCCTTGTGCGAAAAAAAATGCGGCTGAAGAAGAATAATGTCTACATTGTCCGATTGTCTGAACAAGCAAGCGAAATTCTCGATGTTTTAAAGATACTTAGTGAAGGCTTTGTTTTTACAAATAATATTTCCGAAGAGCTAATTAAGAAGAAATGCTGTAAGCGTTCTTATCTCAGAGGTGCTTTTTTAGCGGGGGGATCTGTAAATAATCCGGAAACCTCTTCTTATCACCTTGAAGTTTTTTCTCTTTATAAAGAACATAATGATTCTCTTTGCGAATTGATGAATACTTTTGACCTAAATAGTAAAACACTAGAAAGAAAAAAGGGATTTATCACTTACTTAAAGGAAGCGGAGAAAATTACAGATTTTCTAGGTGTGGTTGGAGCTCACAATGCCCTTCTTAGGTTTGAAGATATACGAATTGTGCGAGATATGCGAAATTCAGTCAATCGTCTCGTAAATTGTGAGACAGCGAACTTAAACAAAACCATTGGCGCTGCTCTAAGACAAGTGGAAAATATTCGATTTATTGATGAAACAGTCGGCCTTCATATTTTGCCTGACAAATTAAGAGAGATTGCGGAGCTTCGCGTAACTTATCAAGATGTTACATTAAAGGAGCTTGGTGAAATGGTTTCTGGCGGTGCCATTAGTAAGTCAGGAATTAATCACCGTTTAAGAAAAATAGACGAGATAGCAGATAAACTGAGAGCAGGAGAATCGATTTGAAAAATTTTGGTTCTTATAGGGGAGGAAAGAGTTAATGATAGAAAAACAGGTGGAAGTGAAATTAAAAACAGGCTTACAGGCAAGACCTGCAGCCCTATTCGTTCAAGAAGCGAACCGCTTTTCATCCGATGTCTACCTTGAAAAGGATGGAAAAAAAGTAAATGCCAAAAGCATCATGGGCTTAATGAGCCTTGCAGTTAGCTCAGGCACAGTCATTACATTAATTGTCGACGGCAATGATGAAGAAAAAGCGATTGAAGAGCTTGCTGATTATATTCAGCACGAGCATTGATGATAAAAACAACTCGCACGAATTGAGCATGTGAGTTGTTTTTATTTTTGGATTTAAAAAGCCTGTAAGGCATGTGTTCAGATCAAATCTGATACCCTACAGGCGTTTTCTATTTTCGTATTATTTGTCTTTCTTTTCATCTAAGCGAGAAATAATTTTATCAACTAAACCATACTCAAGCGCCTTTTCAGCAGTCATGAAGTTATCGCGGTCCGTATCTCTCGCAATGACTTCGAGCGGCTGGCCAGTGCGGTCAGCAAGAATTTGATTTAGCTTGTCGCGCAGGAATAAAATACGTTTTGCCGCAATTTCAATTTCCGTTGCTTGACCTTGAGCGCCTCCAAGTGGCTGGTGAATCATGACTTCACTGTTTGGAAGCACGAAACGCTTGCCTTTTTCACCCGCTGCAAGCAAGAAAGCACCCATTGAAGCAGCCATCCCGATACATACAGTAGAAACGTTCGCTTTAATATATTGCATCGTGTCGTAAATCGCCATTCCCGCTGTGATGCTGCCACCTGGGCTGTTAATATATAATGTGATATCCTTTTCAGGGTTTTCCGCTTCAAGGAAAAGAAGCTGCGCCACGATAGAATTTGCTACATTATCGTCAATCGCGCTGCCAAGCATAATAATGCGGTCTTTTAATAGACGGGAGTAAATATCATAAGCACGCTCCCCCCTGTTTGTTTGTTCAATAACCGTAGGGATTAAGTTCATCTTTAAATTCCTCCTTAAAAAGTAAGGTAAACAACCAAAGTCTAAAAAGACGAAAGATGTTTTTCTTTATGTAATATTATGATACACTGATGGTCAATAAAGGTCAAACAATTCACTTTCTTTGTTCAAGCCAATCGTTCGACAACGTCTGATTGGAAAAATCCTTCGTTTCCATCATACCCGCTGTACGGCTTTTTAAACAAAGAAGACTTGCAAAGTTAGAAAATTTATCATATAATATGTAATCGTAGTGCTTTTAATAACTAATACTATTTATTTGCCCTCGTGGTGCAACGGATAGCACGTGAGATTCCGGTTCTTAAGATGTGGGTTCGATTCCTGCCGAGGGCGCTACTTCAATCTCCTGTCCATTTTGGATGGGAGATTTTTTGTTGTTTTCAAAACAGATGCTTTCGTATTTAATTTAGAAAAAAGTTATTTGGACAGCTTCGCTGCTTTTCTTGAGAACTTGTTCAAAAGTCAATTGTCAGGCGTAACTCTTAGTATTATGGAAAATATCAGCCACTCTCCATTGCTTATTAGCCAGTAAACACTCCGCTTTTTTTTCGATAAAAAATAATTTCTCTCTTCAAAACCTCTGAAAACAATAAAAATTCAAACAACACATAGGATTAGCTATCAAATTTCTTGCGTAAACGCCTTCCCATCCCAGTATATTCCCATTCACCATTTGTCCTCCATCATGTAGAATGGATAGAGGGGGGATGGAGGATGAAGTTACAGGCTGGATTATGGCAGCAGCAAACGTTGAAGTTAACAATGACGCAAGAGCTGACACAGGCGATTGCATTGTTACAATATAATGCGCAGGAGCTTTCGGAATTTCTTGAAAATAAAGCGTTGGAAAATCCTTTATTGCAAATTGAATCCGGGAATGTTCAAGCGATGGACCCCCGCTTTGACCGTGCGAAGCCATCGAGGAAAAAGCTTGAAAAGGATAAACAAAATTGGATCGAGCAGATTGGCAGGAAAGAGCCTTTTCTTGATGAACATATGAAATCTCAAATAGACTTTAAGCAAGTGCAAACGATCACGAATGGGGAAAAGGTTTTTGATTACCTTATTGACTGCCTCGATGAAAACGGTTACTTGCGTGCGGAAGCTAGCGATATTATGACTCGCTTTCGTATTTCCGAAGATGAAGCCAATCAAGCTATTAAACTACTGCAAAGTGTGGAGCCAGCAGGAATTGGTGCCCGCAATTTACAGGAGTGCATTCTTTTACAATTAAATCGGCAAGTGAAGAGAAACGATCTTGCGGAAGAAATAATAGAAAAGTATTTTGATCTTTTTGCAGAAAAGAAGTGGCGGGAAATTTCTAAGGCTCTTGGGGTGAAAATGTCGGAGATTCAAGAAGTCTTCGATTTTATCCAAACGCTAAACCCAAGACCGGCGGCGTCTTATCAGCATGAACGATCTTCATATATTGTCCCCGATGTCATTATTGAGTGGGATGGGGAATCCTTTCTTGTCAGTGTCTTTGATGAAGCCTTACCGAAAATCAGCTTTAATAATGAATATTTTAAACGGTTTTCCGCGAATAAAGATAAACAAGTGAAACGTTTCTTACAGGAAAATCAACAAGATTATTTTTGGATTATGAGGAGCGTCGAGCAGCGAAAGGAAACCTTATCAAAGGTGTCACTGAAAATTGTTGAAAAGCAGCAGGAGTTTTTCATTAAAGGGCCGAAGAATTTAAAGCCGATGACGATGAAGGAAATTGCTGATGAGCTTGACATTCATGAATCGACTGTCAGCCGAGCTGTACGGGAAAAATATGCGCAAACTCCTTTTGGCACATTTGAATTACGGTCCTTCTTTTCCAGCACGATTAAGACGACATCTGATGAAAATACTTCATCGACACAGGTGAAGACGATGATCAGCCAATTCATTAATGATGAAAATAAGCAAAAGCCGCTGTCCGATCAGGAGTTAGTACAATTATTAAAAGAGCGGGAAGGGATGGTTGTTTCGCGAAGAACGATTGCCAAATATCGCGATCAGCTCGGTATCCCATCATCCTCAAAGCGGAAACGCTATGATAGTTAAAGACTTTTTGAACCACCTCTTAAAGGAGAATACATGTGAACAAACCTACGCTAGTCCTTTACACAAGGGACCGCTGTCATTTATGTGATAACGCGAAGACAATCATTATGGTGCTAAAAGAATCATTAGATTTTCATAATATAGAAGTAGATATTGATACAAGTGATGAGCTAACGGAAAAATACGGCCTGATGATCCCCGTCGTTGAGGTAGACGGAATCGAGGTTCAATACGGGCAAATCGATTCCATTACGATCGAAGAATTTTTCAAACAAATTCAAAAATATTAAAGTTGAACTTATTATCGCCCCCTGCTAAAATGAAATTAACGCAAGGGCGATTTTTTTTACTCTTCGCGGGACACAAAATGGCTACGCGGGACATATAATGTCCATACGAGGTGGAAAGTTAAAAATGTATTCGCTAATTGATATTCAAAAAAGATTATTACCTGATGTATTAGCCATTATGCAAAAACGCTATCAAATTCTTCACTTCATCCATTTAATGGAGCCCGTCGGAAGAAGGAGCCTCGCAGGGAGTCTAGACTTAACTGAACGAGTGCTCCGCAGTGAGGTAGAGTTTTTGAAAGCTCAAAATCTCCTCACAATTACAAGTGCAGGGATGAGTTTAACGGTGGATGGAAAAGAACTTCTTGGCCAGCTAAGAGACGTAATGAGAGACATAACGGGTGTGCATACGATTGAGGAAAAACTGCAAAGCAAGCTTCGTATTCAAAAAGTCATTGTTGTAACCGGGGATTCGGATGAAACTCCTTGGGTCAAAAACGAGCTTGGAAGAGCAGCTGCTGCCTATATGAAATCACATCTTAAGCAAAACGATATCATTACAGTGACAGGCGGCTCTACAATTGCAGCGGTCGCAAAAATGTTAACACCGGACTTAGCTGAATATGATTTGCTGTTCGTTCCGGCAAGAGGCGGAATTGGTGAAGATGTGAAAAACCAGGCCAACACGATATGTGCAACGATGGCCGATGAAACGAAATCAAACCACCGCGTTTTATATGTACCAGATCAAGTAAGCCAAGAAATGTATGAGTTCATGACGAAGGAGCCTGAAATAAAGGAAGTTTTAGGACAGATTCAGTCTGCTAGCATGGTTTTACATGGAATTGGGGACGCTATGACAATGGCAGAGCGCCGAAAATCAAATGAACATGATATGAAAATAATAATGAATGAAAAAGCTGTTGGAGAGGCTTTTGGCTATTATTTTAATGAGGCGGGGAAGGTCGTTTATAAAGTCCAGACGATTGGATTGCAGCTTCCAGACTTAGCTCACATTCCGCATATTATTGCTGTGGCGGGTGGGGCTTCAAAAGCGAAAGCGATTGCCGCCTATATGAAGCAAGCGCCATCATCAACTATTTTAATTACGGATGAAGGGGCAGCAAACGAACTAATAAATGAATAATTTCAATATATAATTTTTTATTGGGAGGAAAACAAAATGGCAGTTAAAATTGGGATTAATGGATTTGGGAGAATTGGTCGTGTCGTATTTCGTGCAGCACTTAATAACCCGAATGTAGAAGTAGTGGCAGTAAACGATTTAACAGATGCTAACATGCTTGCCCATCTTTTGAAATATGATTCTGTTCATGGAACGTTACAGGAAGAAGTGACAGTTGATGGAGAATACTTAATAGTAGGCGGCCATAAAGTAAAGGTTATTGCCGAACGTGATCCGGCAAACCTTGGCTGGGGAGAGCTTGGAGTTGATGTCGTCGTTGAATCAACAGGTCGCTTTACGAAACGTGAGGATGCCGCGAAGCATTTAGAAGCAGGTGCGAAAAAGGTTATTATTTCTGCACCTGCATCGAATGAAGATATTACGATTGTAATGGGTGTTAACCACGATAAATACGACCCAGCGAACCATCATGTTATTTCCAATGCTTCTTGTACAACGAACTGCTTAGCTCCATTTGCGAAAGTATTAAATGACAAGTTCGGCATTAAACGCGGCATGATGACAACAATTCACTCTTATACAAATGATCAGCAAATTCTTGACTTGCCGCATAAAGATTACCGTCGTGCCCGTGCAGCTGCTGAAAGCATGATTCCAACAACGACTGGAGCAGCAAAGGCCGTTTCACTAGTGCTTCCAGAGTTAAAAGGAAAACTTAACGGCGGTGCTGTGCGTGTTCCTACGCCAAACGTATCATTAGTTGATTTAGTGGCTGAGCTTGAAAAAGAAGTAACTGCTGAAGAGGTCAATGTGGCATTGAAGGAAGCATCTGAAGGAGATCTGAAAGGTATTTTAAGCTATAGTGAGCTTCCACTCGTATCAAGAGATTACAACGGAAACCCAAGCTCTTCTACGATTGACGCCCTGTCAACGATGGTATTAGAAGGAAATATGGTTAAGGTTATTTCTTGGTATGACAATGAAACAGGCTACTCTCACCGCGTGGTTGATCTTGTCGATTTCATTGCGCAAAAATGAATTTAAAAAGCGATCATTTTTAGTTTTCCGGACAAGAAAAAGGCGAAATCCATAAAAGTTGTCCAGAAAAAGACAGGAACTTCTACTTGATATTAAATCTTAAAAATGGTCTAAACATATTGGAAATTAAAACTATAAACGACTATAATGATAGAGGGAAAAGAGGAGCTGGGAATATAACCACTCTTCTTTTTTATAGGCAGTTTTTTCTAGAATACATAATAAGTTTTACCTTTAATGAATAGCTTTGCTAAGAGGAGGATACCATTTCTATGAACAAAAAGAGTGTTAAAGATGTGGAGTTGAAAGGGAAGCGGGTTTTTTGCCGTGTCGACTTTAATGTACCGATGGAGGATGGCAAAATAACAGACGAAACGCGAATCCGCGCAGCTATCCCCACGATTAAATACTTAATTGACCAAGGTGCTAAAGTAGTTTTAGCCAGCCATCTTGGACGTCCGAAAGGAAATGTTGTAGAGGAATTGCGCCTGACTCCAGTAGCAGTCCGTTTATTTGAGCTTCTTGGAAAAGAAGTGAAAAAAGCAGATGAAGCGTACGGCGCCACCGTTAAGGGCATGATTGAGACGATGGCAGAAGGAGATGTGCTTCTTCTTGAAAACGTCCGTTTCTACCCTGGCGAAGAAAAAAATGATCCTGAACTTGCGAAGGCTTTTGCTGATTTAGCAGATGTATATGTGAATGATGCTTTCGGTGCTGCACACCGTGCTCATGCATCAACAGAAGGAATCGCGCATTATCTGCCTGCTGTATCAGGGCTTTTAATGGAAAAAGAGCTACATGTTCTTGGAAAAGCGCTTTCCAATCCTGAGCGCCCATTCACAGCGATTATCGGCGGAGCGAAGGTAAAAGATAAAATTGATGTGATTGAAAATTTACTTGATAAAGTGGATAATCTGATTATCGGCGGCGGATTAGCCTTTACATTTGTTAAAGCAAAAGGCCATGAAATCGGAAAATCACTTTTAGAAGAAGATAAAATTGAATTAGCTAAATCCTTTATGCAAAAAGCAGAAGAAAAAGGCGTTAAATTTTATATGCCAGTTGATGCGGTTGTGGCAGATGAATTCTCCCAAACGGCTAACGCTCAAACAGTCGAAATCGATCAGATTCCAGAAGACTGGATGGCACTTGATATCGGTCCAAAAACGGCTGAAATTTATAGCGATGTCATTTACAGTTCCAAGCTTGTCATTTGGAATGGACCAATGGGTGTGTTTGAATGGTCTAAATTTGCCGGCGGAACACGAACAGTTGCAGAAACATTAGCTGAAGCGAATGATACATATTCAGTTATTGGCGGCGGAGATTCTGCAGCAGCTGTTGAGAAATTCCATCTAGCTGACCGCATGAGCCATATATCAACAGGTGGTGGAGCGTCTCTAGAGTTTATGGAAGGAAAAGCTCTACCGGGTGTTGTAGCTTTAAATGATAAGTAAGGTTTTCGTGAGCCTTGCTAAAAATTTGAAGACGAAGGCAGTCATTAAGTGTGGATGACTCCCTTCTTCGGAAATCGGTAAATTTTTTTAAAAATAAAGGATGTGCCAGCATGCGTAAACCAATTATTGCAGGAAACTGGAAAATGCATAAAACGCTTTCAGAGGCGAAAGCATTTTTTGAAGAAATCGATGGCTCGATTCCGGATCATGAAAAGGTAGAAACAGTTGTCTGTGCTCCAGCTTTATTTTTGGACGCATTAGTCGGCTACGGTATCGGAATTGGCGCTCAAAATATGCATTTTGAGGAAAGCGGTGCTTATACAGGAGAAATAAGCCCTGTTGCCCTTGAGGATATCGGTGTAACCTATGTTATCCTCGGTCATTCTGAACGCCGGGAAATGTTTAATGAAACAGATGAAGCTGTGAATAAAAAGACTTTGGCTGCATATAAATATCATTTGACTCCGATTGTTTGTGTCGGTGAAACACTCGAACAGCGTGAGAATGGGGAAACGAAAGCGTTTGTTGGATCCCAAGTTGAAAAGGCATTAAAAGGATTGTCAGAAGATCAAGTCAAGCAGACAGTCATCGCCTATGAGCCAATTTGGGCAATAGGTACAGGAAAGTCTTCTACAGCTGAAGATGCGAATGAAGTTTGTGCTCATATTCGCCAAGTAGTTGCTGAGCAATTTTCACAAACAGCCGCAGATGCCATTCGGATTCAATATGGCGGCAGCGTAAAGCCGGCTAACATTAAGGAATATATGGCTCAGGCTCATATTGATGGCGCTTTAGTAGGCGGGGCAAGTCTTGAAGCGCAAAGTTTCCTGCAATTATTGGAGGCAGGGAAAAATGAGTAAGTCTCCAATAGCATTAATTATTTTAGACGGATTTGGCTTAAGAAGTGAGGAAAAAGGCAACGCCGTTTTGCAAGCAAAAAAGCCAAATTATGAACGCTTTTGGAATACTTATCCACATTCAACCTTAACAGCTTGTGGAGAAGCAGTTGGCCTGCCGAAAGGACAAATGGGCAACTCAGAGGTTGGCCATTTGAATATCGGGGCGGGACGGATTGTTTATCAAAGCTTAACGAGGGTCAATGTAGCCATTCGCGAAGGAAAATTTGAAAAAAATGAAACCTTCTTGAAAGCGATGGAGCATGTAAAAAAGAATGACACGAACTTACATATTATGGGCCTTCTCTCAGATGGTGGCGTTCATAGTCATATTAACCATCTGTATGCGCTCCTTCACCTTGCTGCAGAGGAAGGTGTGAAAAACGTCTTTGTCCACGGATTTTTAGATGGACGGGATGTTGGTCCGCAAACGGCTGAAGGCTATATTAAAGCAGCAGAAGAAAAAATGAAAGAATACGGTGTCGGAAAATTTGCCACGATTTCAGGTCGCTATTACTCTATGGACCGGGATAAGCGCTGGGAGCGTGTCGAAAAATCCTACCGTTCCATGGTGTACGGAGAAGGGCCTACTTATACAAATGCCATTGATTTAGTCGAGGATAACTACAACCACGGAATTTTTGACGAATTCGTCATTCCTTCTGTCATTACGCAGGAAAATGGCGAGCCAGTGGCAACGATTCAAGACAATGATGCGGTGATTTTCTATAATTTCCGTCCAGACCGGGCCATTCAAATTTCGAACACATTTACAAACGAAGATTTCCGTTCTTTTGAGCGTGGACCGAAGCATCCAAAGAATCTATTCTTTGTTTGTCTTACTCATTTCAGCGAAACAGTTGATGGCTATGTTGCTTTTGAGCCAACAAATTTAGATAATACACTTGGAGAAGTTATTTCCCAAAATGGCTTAAAGCAGCTGCGTATCGCAGAAACAGAAAAATATCCGCATGTGACGTTTTTTATGAGTGGCGGTCGTGAGGCAGAATTCCCTGGTGAAGAAAGAATCTTAATCAATTCACCAAAGGTTGCAACGTATGACCTAAAGCCAGAAATGAGCGCTTATGAAGTAACAGATGCTTTGTTAAGGGAAATCAAAGCGGATAAGTTTGACGCCATTATTTTAAACTTTGCCAATCCGGATATGGTTGGACATTCCGGAATGCTTGAACCAACAATCAAAGCTGTGGAAACGGTTGATGAATGCTTAGGGAAAGTTGTAGATGCGATCATTGCAAAAGGCGGAAAGGCTATCATTACGGCCGATCATGGGAATGCGGATGAAGTGGTAACGCTTGAAGGCAACCCGATGACTGCTCATACGACGAATCCAGTGCCAGTGATTGTGACTCAGTCTGGGATTGAACTTCGTGACGACGGCATTCTTGGCGACTTGGCGCCAACTGTGCTTGATTTGTTAGGACTGGAAAAACCGGCTGAGATGACCGGGAAAACGCTGATTGTTAAGTGATAGGCAAAACCTTATTTTTCTAAAATGATAAGTTCAACTCGAATTTTTTCTCAATAAAAAATAAACCCGAAATTAAAGGAGAGAATGAAAAATGCCATATATCCAACATGTATACGCTCGTGAAGTTTTAGATTCCCGCGGAAACCCAACAGTTGAAGTAGAAGTAATCACAGAGTCTGGTTTCTTTGGACGTGCGATCGTTCCATCTGGTGCGTCAACTGGTGAATACGAAGCAGTTGAGCTTCGTGACGGCGACAAATCCCGTTACCTTGGAAAAGGTGTTCAAAAAGCAGTTAACAACGTGAACAATGTTATTGAAGAAGCACTTATCGGCTTGGACGTAACAGATCAAGTCGGTATTGACCGTACAATGATCGAATTAGATGGCACAGAAAATAAAGGGAAGCTCGGCGCAAACGCAATTTTAGGCGTATCAATGGCTGCTGCTCATGCGGCTGCTGAGTCTGTAGGACTTCCATTATACCGCTACCTTGGCGGATTCAACGCGAAGCAACTTCCAACGCCAATGATGAACATTATTAACGGCGGATCACATGCAGACAACAACGTAGACTTCCAAGAGTTCATGATTATGCCTGTCGGCGCGCCTACTTTTAAAGAAGCGATCCGTATGGGTACTGAAGTTTTCCATGAGTTAAAGAAGGTTTTATCTGGAAAAGGCTTAAACACAGCTGTTGGTGATGAAGGCGGCTTTGCTCCAAATCTTGGCTCAAACCGTGAAGCTTTAGAAGTGATCATCGAAGCAATCCGCAATGCAGGATACGAAGCTGGTAAAGATATTCTTCTTGCGATGGATGTTGCTTCTTCGGAATTCTACAATAAAGAAACAGGCAAATATGATCTAGCTGGCGAAGGCCGCACAGGCTTAACTTCTGAAGATATGGTGAACTTCTACGAAGAGCTTGTAAATGAATTCCCGATCATTTCAATCGAAGACGGCTTAGATGAAAATGACTGGGAAGGCCATAAGCTGTTAACAGAGCGCATCGGCGGAAAAGTACAGTTAGTTGGTGACGATTTATTTGTTACAAATACAAAGAAGCTTGCGCAAGGAATCGAGCAAGGTGTAGGCAACTCGATTCTAATTAAAGTGAACCAAATCGGTACATTAACTGAAACATTCGATGCCATCGAAATGGCAAAACGTGCAGGCTACACAGCGGTGATCTCTCACCGATCAGGTGAAACAGAAGACGCAACAATCGCTGACATCGCTGTTGCGACAAACGCTGGCCAAATCAAAACAGGATCAATGTCTCGTACAGATCGTATCGCAAAATACAACCAGCTTCTTCGTATTGAAGACGAGCTTGGCGATTTAGCGGTATATGATGGATTGAAGAGTTTTTATAATTTGAGTAAGTAATCATGTAGGGGTGACTGCTTGGGCAGTCACCCTTTTTATGTGTGCTGGCGGATATACTGAGTAAAGTGGCGGATATACTAGCGAAACTAGCGGATATATTCAAAATGTGGCGGAAATATCAGCCAGAGTAGCGGATATCCAAAAGCGAACTAAGATTTAAGTAATAAACTCTACCTTTATTAGTTCCGGAATGAGCTAATTTCATGGATTTCAATAGTTTTTGGGCAGTATCTTGTGAAGAAAGCTGCATAAATTTCCTGAATTGCTTATTTGTAATCGAAGACTCTACTAAAAGACAGTAATCTAATAATGCTTTATAATGGGCTGTCTTGTCTTTACACTTACATCTAGCACAAAACCATGTTCCGTATATACGTTTCATAGGAAATACTCTACACTTGGGACATTGAACACCTGTATTTAATGAGAATGCGGAAAGTTTGTATTTCTCAAGTACTTGGGATTTTTCAGGAGTATGGCTTTTAACCAAAAGTTTAGCTACCTTTTTAATTTCTTTTTGCGTTAATTTCTCTTTCAAAAATGACTTTCGCAATTTTTCAATTCTATCCAATAATTCATGGGAATGTAAAACGGTTTTAAAAGCCAAAAAATTTTGCGGATCTGATTTAATCACTGTAGAAGGGTTACTAATCACTACTAAATATTCTATAGGAAGGAAAATGTTTCTTTGCTGTAGCCATTTTCTTAATTCCCTTGTTTGCCTTTCCGCTTGTGTAATTGGGTCTAAAAATCCATCTTCATTATCATCTTTATAACGAATGAGCTGTCTGAATTTGGAATCGAAATAGAGGGTGCCGCTAATATTCTTGATTTCAAGAATAAGTGCAAAAGTAGAGGAAAAAATCATAGTATCGATTTGGAAGTAGCCTTGCCCGTTATGGAGACGCAGGTCGTGAATAATGGTGAAATCCTTATGGGGAAGCTTGTTAACGTAGTAATCAGTAAATTCTTCTCCGCGGTAGCCGGCTTTTCTTTTTGCTAAATCCTTTTCAATCAACGGCCGATAATCAAAGTTTGGCGGGAGCCGTGATAACAACGCTTCCTTTGCTAAAATTTTTTCAGGAATTGATCGTTCCTTTGCAATCAACATATATCACTCCTTTATTTGCATAATTTATAGATTCGAGTTAATGAATAGAAACCCTTCTTTTTTTGAAATCAAGATGGTATTGTACATCTCATTAAAATATGATAAATTTAAAATATTGTAGTTGTGCGTTTTCAGGAGGTGGCCTTTATGCATACATTGTTCGTCGTACTATTAGCGATTGTTTCAATCGGACTTATTCTAGTGGTGCTTCTTCAATCTGGTAAAAGTGCTGGTCTTTCCGGTGCAATTTCTGGAGGAGCGGAGCAGCTTTTTGGAAAACAAAAAGCACGTGGTTTGGATTTAATTTTACACCGAGTTACAGTTGTTCTTGCCGTACTTTTCTTTGTTCTAACAATTTTAGTTTCTTACTTTACTTTTTAAAAAATGCCTGGCCTTTCGTGGGTCAGGTTTTTTTCTTTTCTAGCGCAATGTACAAGAGGTATTGATTCGACAATACGTCACGATTTTGTCGACCTCCAATTCATAAGAAAATCAGCCAAGCTTTTCATTGGATTGTTACTCGCTGGTTTGTTAAAAATAAAAGTATTCAAACGTTTAAGAGAAAAGGGGAACTACATAGATGAAGATTGTTGCACCGAAGCCGTTTACTTTTGGAAATGGAAAACGAGCTGTTTTGCTGCTGCATGGATTTACAGGAAATACGGCTGATGTGAGAATGTTGGGACGTTTTCTAGAAGGAAAAGGGTATACATGTCACGCACCACTTTATAAAGGCCATGGGGTGCCGCCTGAAGAACTTGTCCATACAGGTCCTGAAGACTGGTGGAAAAATGTAATGGATGGCTATGAGTTTTTGAAAAAGAAGGGTCATAATGAGATTGCTGTTGCCGGTCTTTCGTTAGGCGGCGTATTTTCAATGAAATTAGGATACACTGTACCTATAAAGGGAATCGTTACGATGTGCGCGCCGATGTATATAAAAAGTGAAGAAGTGATGTATGAAGGAATTTTACAATATGCCCGGGAATATAAAAGATTGGAAGGCAAAACCGAAGAAGCTATTGAACAAGAAATGGCAGATTTCCGTAAGACGCCTATGAAAACATTAAAAGCTCTGCAAAATCTAATTTCGGATGTTCGAAATAATGTCGATATGGTCTATTCGCCGACATTTGTTGCTCAAGCACGGCATGATCATATGATTAATACAGACAGTGCGAATATTATTTATAACGCTGTAGAGAATGATTTAAAAGAATTGAAATGGTACGAAGAATCTGGACATGTCATCACGCTTGATAAAGAAAAGGATTTGCTCCACGAGGATGTATATCGGTTTTTAGAAAAGCTAAATTGGGAAGAATAATAGAAAAGAACCTCAAAAGGGAGGGAAACAATAAATGGAAAATATTCAACAAATTATTGATAAGCTGCTCCATTATATGAAAGATGAAGCGTATAAGCCGCTAACGGTTCAAGAAATGGAGGCGGCATTCGGGATTGAGGATTCATCCGAATTTAAAGACTTCGTTAAAGCGTTAGTTCAAATGGAGGAAAAAGGTCTTGTAGTAAGAACAAGAAGCAATCGCTACGGACTGCCGGAAAAAATGAACTTGATCCGCGGGAAGCTGACTGGACATGCGAAGGGATTTGCCTTTGTTATTCCGGAGGAGCCGGGGATGGATGATATTTTTATCCCGCCGAATGAAACAAATAATGCGATGCATGGTGATATCGTTTTAGCCCGCGTCAGCTCTGAAAGCTCGGGACAAAGAAGAGAAGGAACCATTGTCCGCATTTTGGAACGCGGTATTCAGCAAATCGTGGGCACTTACACAGAGAGTAAGAATTTCGGTTTTGTCCTTCCGGATGATAAGAAATTTACAAGCGATATTTTTATTCCGAAAAATGCATCCTTAGGGGCAGTCGAAGGACATAAAGTGGTTGTAAAACTTACGACCTATCCAGAAGGAAGGAAAAGTGCAGAAGGGGAAGTCATTCAAATTCTTGGGCATAAAAATGACCCAGGTGTAGACATTCTATCCGTTATACATAAGCATAGTCTCCCAATGGCATTTCCGGATGAAGTGCTGAACCAGGCTAATCAAACGCCAGAAACGATTGCCGAAAGTGATCTGGATAACCGCCGTGATTTAAGAAATGAAACGATTGTCACGATTGATGGAGCAGATGCAAAGGATTTGGATGATGCCGTTACTGTTAAGAAATTAGACAACGGAAATTATAAGCTTGGTGTTCATATTGCTGACGTTACTCATTATGTCACTGAGGATTCGCCTATTGATCGGGAAGCTTCTGACCGCGGAACGAGTGTATATTTAGTTGACCGGGTTATCCCGATGATTCCTCACCGCCTATCGAATGGCATCTGTTCATTGAATCCGCAAGTGGATCGTCTAACTTTATCCTGTGAAATGGAAATCACCTCGACTGGAGAGGCTGTTTCCCACGAGATTTTCCAAAGTGTGATCAAAACTACGGAGCGGATGACTTATTCAGATGTGAATAAAATTCTAGAGGATCAGGATGAGGAGCTTCTCAAACGTTACGAGCCACTCATTCCGATGTTTCAGCTCATGGGAGAGCTTGCCCAGATTTTACGGCAAAAGCGAATGAATCGCGGCGCGATTGACTTCGATTTTAAAGAAGCGAAAGTGATTGTGGATGAGGAAGGAAAGCCGAGTGATGTGGTGCTTCGCGAACGTTCAACAGCAGAAAGGCTGATTGAAGAGTTCATGCTTGCTGCCAATGAAACGGTTGCCGAGCATTTCCACTGGCTGGACGTTCCATTCATTTACCGGATTCACGAGGATCCGAAAGAGGATAAGCTGAGAAGATTTTTTGAGTTTATTACAAATTTCGGCTATTTAGTGAGAGGAACGGCCAATTCAGTACATCCACGGGCCTTACAGGAAATTATCGAAGCGGTTCAAGGAAAGCCAGAAGAAATGGTTGTTTCAACGGTTATGCTTCGTTCGATGCAGCAGGCGAAATATGATCCTGAAAGTCTCGGACACTTCGGTCTGTCGACGGAGTTTTATACGCATTTCACCTCGCCGATTCGCCGTTATCCGGACTTAATCGTTCATCGCTTAATCCGAACGTATTTAATTCAAGGGAAACTGGATGCCACAACGAGGGAAAAGTGGAATGTCCTTCTTCCGGATATTGCTGAGCATTCCTCCAATATGGAGCGAAGAGCGGTTGATGCTGAGCGCGAAACAGACGAGCTGAAAAAAGCAGAATACATGGAAGATAAAATTGGCCAAGAATACGATGGAATTATTAGCTCTGTGACGAATTTTGGCATGTTTATCGAACTGCCGAATACGATTGAAGGCTTAATCCATGTTAGTTATATGACTGATGATTATTATCGCTATGACGAACGCCATTTAGCGATGATCGGCGAGCGTACAGGCAATGTCTTCAGAATTGGCGACGAAATTACGGTCAGAGTAATTAAGGTTAATAAGGAAGAACGCTCGATTGATTTCGAAATTGTCGGCATGAAAGGGACGCCGCGCAGACGAGAATCGAGAGAAATGCCAAAGATTATCCGCACACGTAGCAGTGAGCGAAAGCCTCGGAAAGAAAAATCTGATCAAGGTCATGGGAAAAATAAAAATGATGGCGGATCAGGAAAAAATCCGAGAAAGAAAAAGAAGTTTTATGAAAATGCTCCTAAGGCCAAAAGGAGTAAAAAACGTTAGTCAAAAGATAGAGAGCCTTCACGATTGAAGGCTCTCTTTGTCATCATCCAGAGGCTCTTCATTGAGAGGGTGAGGGAAATTTGTTACAATGAAATTATGCTAGAAATTTTTTTCTGCTAGTTAACCCCCAAAAGGTTTTGTTCTTGCAGAAAAGAGAGTAAGGGGGAAGTGCCATGCCAAAAGGCGCCGGAAAAATGATTGCTCAAAATAAAAAGGCTTATCATGATTATGCGATAGAAGAAACATATGAAGCAGGAATCGTGCTTCAAGGAACAGAGATCAAATCCATTCGAGCTGGAAAAATAAATTTAAAAGATTCTTATGCAAGGATTGAAAAAGGAGAAGTCTTCCTCATCGGGTTGCATATCAGCCCATACGAACAAGGTAATCGTTACAACCACGATCCTTTGCGAACAAGAAAGCTGCTTCTTCATGCGAAAGAAATCAATAAATTGATCGGCGATACAAAGGAAATCGGTTATTCCATCGTGCCATTAAAGCTTTATTTAAAAAATGGCTTTGCAAAAGTTTTAATCGGTCTCGCAAAAGGGAAGAAGAAATACGATAAACGTGAAGACCTGAAAAAGAAAGAAGCTAAACGTGAAGTCGAGCGTGCTTTCCGCGAAAGCCAGAAGATGTAATTACAAATAATTACAATTGAATTTATCGTCAAGTATGTTATAATAATAACTGTCACGAGGAAGTGACACATAACTTAGCTCAGCTAAACTTGAGCATTCCGTTAGTTGTCAGCATGCAGAATAAGATTCGGTGCAGACCTATTACAATGGGGACGCTACGGATTCGACAGGGATAGTTCGAGCTTAGGTCGCGAGTCGAGGGGATCGGCCTCGTTAAAACGTCAAAGCCTATAACTGGCAAACAACAAAACAACTTCGCTTTAGCTGCTTAATAGCGCTTAGCGGTTCCTCCCTCCATTGCCCATGTGGTAGGGTAAGGGACTCACTCTAAGTGGGCTACGCCGGATTCCACCGTCTGAGGATGAAGGAAGAGAACAACCAGACTAGCTGACCGGACGCCTGTCGATAGGCAGAAGGATCAGCGAAGCGCGAATATGTCGACTACACTCGTAGAAGCTTAAGTGCCGATATTTCTGGACGAGGGTTCGACTCCCTCCGTCTCCACCAAATACATATTTGGTGGTTTTTTATTTGTTGTGACTTAAAGCATAAAAAGGTCACCGCTACATCATTATGCTTTAAACTGAAAAGTGAATGATTCTATGGGGAAGTGTAAAAAAAGGTAAAAATCTCCTCCCCTACTAACAAAGGGAGAGAAGATGTAAATTATTTTTTGACATAATGAAGCATAGCAAGTTGACCTAATTTTTCAACTTTTGTTAATGTATATTTTAGAGTAATATCCTCTCCGTTATAAAGGGAGATTCCTCTTCCTAAAATAATTGGTGCAATGGCTAGTTGGAATTCATCAATTAAATTTTCTTTGAAAAATTCACGAGCTAAATTTCCTCCACCAATTAACCATATATCTTTACCAGGCTTTTGTTTTATATTATTAATGAAAGTTTTGACATCTTCATCAATAAATGAAGCATATTCATCTGATCCATGAACAGATTTAGAATATACATAATTATTATAGTCGCTATAAGGATAATTCATATCAAATCCACGAATAACATCATAAGTTTCTTTTCCCATAATAACAGTGTCAATTCTTTCTAGGAGTGAATTGTAGCCGGAGTCTCCTTCTACTTCTGTTGATTCTAACCACTCTAATGTACCATCATCATTTGCGATATAGCCATCAATTGAGGTACCGATGTATAAAATAATGTTACGCTGTTTTTTCATGTAACTCTCCATTCCTTTGTTTCAGATGATAAAATTAGTATACCAATTAATTACGACAAAACTTGTCATTTTTTAAAAAGGACGAATCATGAAAATAAAATAATGTAATATTTGCAAGTTTCATTCAGAACTCCTATACCTTTCAATAATAAAATCAATAAAATATCTACTCGCTATTGGCAATACCCTTTTGTCCTTGTATGCCAGACTAATTGTGCGAATGACAGATGGCGTAATTTTTCTAGTTACAATATTATACGGGCATCTACTCAAAACAAGTTTCGGTAAAATAGAAATGCCGAGCCCCTGCTCAATCATAGACATAATCGTATAATCATCATGTACTCGATATTGAATATTCGGTTCAAAGTTGTTTTGTTTGAAAATAGTTAGTGGTTCGTTAATTTCTCCCTCATCTAAAAGAATATAAGGCCCATCCGTTAATTCTTTCAATGTAACTTTGTTAGATGCAGCTAAAGGATGATTGACTGGCAATACAGCAAGCATGTCATCTTCTTGCAAGGGAATGGTTGTTAAATTCGATACTGATTTTGGATTCACAAAGCCGAAATCTACGCTTCCTTCTTTAATCCAATTAGAGATATCTGTGTATTCTCCTTGATGTAATTCGAAATGAACAGTTGGGTACTGTTTCTTAAAATCTTTCATCAATTCCGGTAGCCAATGACATGAAACACTTGAAAATGTTCCAATTCGAATAAGCCCACTATGTAGCCCTTCCATTTCTTTATGCTTTTCTAATAATTTCCTATGTGAATTACAAATACTCTTAATGTATGGAAAGAATTCCTCGCCATCTGGTGTCAGTGTAATGCCCGTTCGAGACCGGATAATAAGAGTAGTAGAAAGTTCCTCCTCTAATGATTGCACCATTTGGCTAATGGCAGACTGTGTATAGCCTAACTCTTCAGCAGCTTTGGTAAAACTGCCTGTTTCGATGGCTTTAATAAAAGCATAATACGAATTCATTCTCACAAGCCCCTTTGCATTAGAAAATCTAATAGTTCCATTATAAATATTCGTTTTATTAATGCAAATATAGGTGATACGATGTAGCTAATCTTGAGAGGAATAGATGAAAGGGGAGAGGGCTTACGATTATGACACAAAGACAAGCAAACTTGATATTAGCATCGGTTTCAATGGCTTGGGGAGCATCGTATATTCTTATGAAGCTTTGTGTAGAAGAGATTTCTTCAATAATGATTATTGTTTTACGATTTGGCATTGCATTTATCGTTATGGGAGCAATATTCTTCAAAAAAATAATCCGTACAGATGCTAAAACGTTGAAATACAGTGCGATTGTGGGCGCTCTACTATTTGGGATTTTCATTGCACTAATGTATGGAGTGAAAAACACGACTGCTTCTACAGCTGGTTTTTTGACGAGTACAACTGTTATTCTCGTTCCTGTTTTACAAACTTTCATTACACATAAGCTGCCAAGTCAAAAAATAGTATGGGGTGTTTTAATTGTTACTACCGGTTTAGCTTTACTTATAATCAGAGATAGTTTCAGTTTTGCATCAGGCGCATTATATTGTTTAGTAGCTGCCCTTCTTTATGCGATCCATATTATCGTGACAAACCGATTTGTACGTGAAGTTGATGCCTTTCAGCTTGGGATTTACCAACTGGGATTCGCTGCCCTCTATGCAATCATTTCAATTTTTTTATTTGAAACGCCTATTTTCCCGAATGATGCGATTCATTGGTTTGCGATACTTGGTCTAGCACTCATCTGTTCTGCGTATGGCTTTGTTATGCAGCCAATTGCTCAAAAGTATACGACACCTGAAAGCGCAGGTTTTCTCTTTTCACTTGAACCTATTTTTTCAGCGATCCTTGCCTTCATCTTCCTGCATGAAAATATGGGATTACAAGGATATTTTGGTGCTATTCTTATTTTATCTGGTGTACTCATAGCAAACGCTACATCTAAAAAACAACATCAAATGAGGTTTACGGAAGAAGATAGCCAAAAATATTGATTGCTTTAGAAAGAGATTTTTTCGGTATATAGAAAATCCTCTCTTAAAGAAGTAGTAATTGTGAATGTAGTTATAATCTACGCTCTCCCAAAGCCTGAAATCTTTCGATATTGTAACAGCAAGCTTGATGAATATATAATGATAGAATTACTGCTAGTGTTATTAATCAAAACGCTTGATCGCAGAAATGAGGGAAGCACTTATGAAATACGAAATCATATTATTTGATGTCGATGATACATTATTAGACTTTACTATGTCAGAAAAACAAGCACTCCATAATGTTTTTGCAATGTTTGGATTACCAACGGGTTCAGTAGATTATCGAGTAAGTTACGAAGAGATTAACAGAGTACTATGGAGAGAATTAGAACAAGGACTTATCACTATATCTGAACTGGGAGTAGAAAGATTTAGGAGGTTGTTCCTTGCACATAATCTTGAAATCAATGAAAAGATATTTAGCGATATTTACCTTGGATATTTGGGCAAGGAAATACACCTTGTACGAGGCGCTGTAGATATATGTGAAAATCTTTCCGGATGTCGACTCGCTATTATTACGAACGGATTTAAAGAAGTCCAAACATCAAGAATTGAAGGCTCTCCACTCTGCAATACTTTTGAACAGATTATTATTTCTGAAGAGGCTGGCTTCCAGAAGCCTGAAAAAGGTATTTTTGATTATGCGTTTTCGAAGCTACAAATTGCAGATAAGTCTAAGGTGTTGATCGTAGGCGACTCTTTGACATCTGATATTCAAGGTGGAATAAATTACGGAATTGACACTTGTTGGTTTAATCCGCATCTTAAGGAAAATAATTTAGGAATTAAACCGACGTATGAAATCCGTGAGTTAACAGATCTTTTAAAGCTTGTGAAGTAAAGAGGTAATTAAGAGAAGTTAAGAGAACTGGATAATCTGTATTTCTGCTAAACTATAACGTTGCTATTCAGGCAACCTGATGTATTTTTCGGGACAGATTCAAAAGAGTTAAGTATTCTAGACGCTCCTTAATAAATAAAG
The DNA here is from genome assembly GCF_008923245.1 of Cytobacillus depressus. Taxonomy (GTDB): domain Bacteria; phylum Bacillota; class Bacilli; order Bacillales; family Cytobacillaceae; genus Cytobacillus; species Cytobacillus depressus. Next base: position 323 of record NZ_WBOS01000021.1, on the reverse strand, counting down.
AACTCCTAAACTACTTTTATTACTATTAAGTGAGCGTTATAACGATTAATAATTGGGGATTGTGAAGGTAGTATAAAATATATGAATCTTATCTATTGACTTTTTAAAAATATGATAGTAATATAGTAAATCTCACCACGAAAAAGTAGTGAGAAATTATTTTTTAAAATAAATTATATTTATTTGTTGACATTAGATAAGAAATGCTGTAAAGTATATTCTTGTCGCCACTAAAATAAAAAATTATTTTAAAAAAGTGATTGACAGTTTAAGAGCGAGATGATATATTAATATCCTGTCTCGAAAAAATAGTTCTTTGAAAA
>NZ_WBOS01000020.1 GCF_008923245.1 Cytobacillus depressus | reverse complement strand
GTTACTCACCCGTCCGCCGCTAACTTTTGGGAGCAAGCTCCCGCAAGTTCGCTCGACTTGCATGTATTAGGCACGCCGCCAGCGTTCGTCCTGAGCCAGGATCAAACTCTCCAATAAATTGCGAGTTGATTAGCTCATAATGTCTTTTTGATAAAAAGACTAAAACGTTGACGTTTTGTTCGTTCAGTTTTCAAAGAACTATCATATCGCTCAGAAGCGACTTTGTTAATATACCATCACTTTCAACAAGTGTCAACAACTTTTTTAAAGTTGTTTTTTCACTCGTCATCAGCGACGTTTATTAATATACCAGCATTCAAATAATAAGTCAACATATTATCCAAAACTTTTTTAACCTTTTTGTTCTCTCCATTGTCTGCCGCGTGTATACTTCATACAATCTTCTGGAGTTGCCACCCTTTTAAATAAAGAAAACAATATTTTGTATCTCTCATTCATAGCTCTTTTCGCAATATGATCAATTCGTTCATCTTTTAAATCAAAAAGAATTTCATCCATTTCTCTCTTAATTAAATATTGCATTTCCTTTTGTTCTCTATCATTAATTAAAATTCCTAACATTTGGAACCCTCTCTTCTATTTTGATTTTTGTAGTATTTTCCAAATAAAAATATTTTATGAATTCGTTTTTAAAGTTCATTTATTAAAATTCAGTGCATAAGATTGAGACAAGGAGTGTATTGGACGAGGTGAAGAGATAATGAACTTCTTTTTCGTATTAAATGGAAAAACATTTAAAAACATGGCTTTAATTTTAATTACCGCTTTTTTTACGGCTTGGTTCTTATATATAGGGAACATCATCTATATGCCAGCCTTCTCTACTAAAGATGGACCGAAAGCTATCTATAAGGGGGAAAAGGATCTTGCCCTTACCTTTAACATTGGGTGGGGTGATGAAAAGGCCGAACCAATTCTTGATATTTTGAAAAAAGAAAAAGTGAAGTCAGCCACGTTTTTCCTTTCCGGCTCCTGGGCTGAACGTCATCCGGATTTAGTGGCACGAATTGTTAAAGAAGGATATGAAATCGGTATACTTGGCTATAATTACGAGGATTACACAGAGCTTGAGGACGCAAAAATCAGACAGGATTTAGCAAAGGCGCAGGTTGTTTTTAAAAAGTTGAATGTAAAAGGGATTAAGCTTGTCCGTGCTCCTTCAGGTCACTTTGATCAAAGGACTCTAAAGATTGCCGAACAATTAGGCTATTCAGTTGTCCATTGGAGTATTGATTCAAAAGACTGGAAGAACCCTGGGCCCCGGGAAATAACCAATAATGTCACGCGAGCGAAAAAGGGAGATATCATTCTTCTTCATGCCTCTGATTCTGCGAAACAGACGGCTAAGGCACTGCCGGCCATCATTAAGGAATTAAACAGAAAAGGGCTTAAGCTCGTCACCGTTTCAGACATGATTGCCAACGCAGAAACAAGTATAAAAGAAATTAAGTAGGCCGTCCATTATTTGGACGGCCCCTTTGCCATGCTTTGTCTTTGCAATTGCGATTTTTCATTTAATTTATGAAGGATAAGCAGTTGATAGGCGTTACATACTATTAACGGGAAAATCATTAAGTAAACCCAGCTTTGTTCGTTTACTCTTAAAACCGGTACCCATTCTATCGTTGTAACAACCACCATAAAAAATAGTGCCGGAATAAACGCTTCTTTATTCGTAAGCTTCACCTTTATAGCAGCAACCACAAGCGCAGCAATTAAAAGAAACAAAGCAATTCCGATATAAGGAACCAAGCTTTCTCCCTCTGTTGCAAAGGCATTATAGCGAAGATAAACTAAATCAAATAATACAAATAAAATGAGAACGGCTTGTACCGAATTCCATAACGAACGAGATTTAAAAATCCCTAAACCAAACCGATGGACTGTCAAGTAAGCAAAGAAACCCATTTGACTAAGAATACTAAAGATTAATCCAACTCCAATTAGCCAAAACAAGACAGATAAAACCTCAAGAAAATCAAACGGCTTGAATATAGATTCAAATTCATTCCATCGAACGATAAAACCGACGATTCCGGTAGTTAATCCTCCGACTAGAAGTGTTGATAGAAATAACTTTACCCAATTTCGGCTTGTCAATTTATTTTTCCCCCAAAGTAAAAATTATTCACCCATATGATTGTACCAACCAGACTTTGAAAAATCTAGGTTTTACATTTTAAGCGAATAATATTTGTTCTTTTTATTCATTCTAAAAATATGGACACCTTCTCTGAAAGGAGCTTCAAAATATGGTTAATAAATTCCGTTTGCTCCTGCTATCACTGATGATAATTTTGATTACGGGTTGTGCTCAACATGATACCGGCGGCAAACAGATGGATTACGAGCAAACAAAGAAAATGTTTGTCGATATTCTAAAAACTGATGAAGGAAAAAAGGCGTTACAAGAACTAATGGCTGATGATAAATTTAAACAAAAGCTTGTAATGGATCAGGCCATTGTTTCTGAAACAATCGAAAAAACATTAACATCAGATAAAGGCACAGCTTTCTGGAAAAAGTCCTTTGAGGATCCAAAATTTGCAGAAAGTGTCGCAAAAAGTATGAAAAAAGAAAACGAACAGCTTTTAAAGGATTTGATGAAGGATCCGGAATACCGTGGAATGATGATTGAGATTTTGCAAGATCCGGAACTAGAAAAAGGGGTCACAAAAGTATTAAAAAGCAAAGAATATCGAGAACATCTACAAACTGTCATAAAGGAAACACTTGAGAGCCCGCTTTATAAAGCGAAAATTCAAGACATTCTTTTGAAAGCAGCTGAAGAAATGAAAAGCGGCGAAAAAGGCGGAAACAAAAGTGCCGAAGATGAGTCCTCTGGTGGCGGCAGCAGTGGCGGTGGTCAAGGCGGGGGAAGCTAAGTATCTATTTATTAAACGTAAGTTTCTTATAAAAAAACCTCTTCCATTTTGCGAAGAGGTTTTTCTATTTTTATTTTTCTTCTAAAGTTTGAACGATTCTTTGCGCAATATCATCATAAATTTTGCCGAGATTGTGATCCGAGCTATAAATAGATGGGGCAAAATCATCTTCATTCCAGTCAGGCTGTTCTAATGGCAATTGTCCTAATACATTTGTTCTTAGTTCATCTGCCAGCTTTGCACCGCCGCCTTTGCCGAAAACATATTCCTTTTCGCCAGTTACTTTACTTTCAAAATAGGACATGTTTTCAATAACGCCTAAAATTTCATGATCTGTTTTAATCGCCATTGCACCAGCACGAGCCGCTACGAACGCAGCCGTTGGATGAGGGGTTGTGACGACAATTTCCTTACAAGATGGGAGCATCGTATGGACATCTAATGCGACATCTCCTGTTCCTGGTGGAAGATCAAGAAGCAAATAATCGATTTCTCCCCACTCAACTTCATTAAAGAAGCTGTTTAACATTTTCCCAAGCATCGGTCCACGCCAAATAATTGGTGCATTGTCTTCAACGAAGAATCCCATGGAAATGACTTTTACTCCAAAGCGATCTACCGGAATAATTTTTTCCCCTCGTACCACCGGGCGTGTCGTGATCCCCATCATATCAGGAACACTAAATCCGTAAATATCTGCATCAACGAGACCGACTTTTTTGCCTAATCTAGCTAATGATACGGCTAAGTTTACAGAAACAGTCGATTTCCCAACCCCGCCTTTTCCACTCGCAATAGCAATGAAGGTTGTTTGGCTATTTGGGGAAAGCAGTCCTTTATCTTCTTTTGCTGAAGCCTGTCTGTATTGAGCTAATACAGCCTCAGGTAGCTCACTGAATCGTATACCAACAGTTTCCGCTCCTGCTTCTTTTAACATATTAACTACTTTGGTCTGAAGCTGTAATTGCTCTGCAGTGCCAGTCTTGGCAATCTGGATTTTGACACTTACATGATTTTTCTCTTCTTTAATCTTAATCTCTTCAATAGCGCCAAGCTCGCCTAAAGTTTTATGTAAAAATGGCTCTTGAAGTCCACTTAATGCTTCTCTAATGTTTTGTTCAGTTAACATTTTTCCGCACCACCCTTTTTGTTTTCACTTCCATATAAAGTATACCACATCATTTCATGACTGCTGTTAATTGAATCACACTAAAATGGCATTCAATGGCACATACCAAATATAAAGGCTTGTTAATACATTGTTCCGTTTTAACCGCCATATGCGCACATGTTCTCTACGTTATTCGTACCGCAGAAAACCCGTTCACGCACGAATATGGCTAATCAATTTTGCTTTATAAAAGAAAAAGATGCTGTTTCAGCACCTTCACTCTTTCTCAACTAACTCTTTTTCATCTGAAAAATGACGTAATATGCCGGTATAAATAGATGCGGCGACTTTGTTCTGGTAGGATTCCTTTTTTAAATTTGCTTTTTCTGCAGGGTTGGACAAAAATCCGATTTCAACAAGCGAGCCAGGGATTTTTGCGTTTTTCAAAATATAGACGTCGTTTATCACCTTTGCTTTTCGTGTCGTATTTTCTAAATTACGACGCAGTTCGTCCTGTATAAACTTTGCTGCTCTTGCATTATCGTCCTTCTTAGTTGCATAAAAGGTTTGGGCCCCGCTCCATCTTGGGGAAGGAATTGAATTTAAATGAATGCTTACAAAAAACTCGGCACCAGAATGATTAATCATTTCTAATCTTTGCTTCAAATCCTCTGTTTTTCTCCGGCTATAACCCCTTGTGCCATCTGGTGCTAGATCTCGGTCATCCTCTCTTGTCATTAATACAAGTGCTCCTTGCTGCTGCAATAGATCACGGACTTTCAGGGTGACAGTGAGGGCGATGTCTTTTTCAAGTGCATCCTTGTCCCCTGCACCACCATCGGGACCGCCGTGCCCAGGGTCAAGTAAAATGATTTTTCCAGTCAAAGGCAAATTCCAAGACTTCCAAGAATCGTTTCCCGTAAAATCATATTGTAAAATAAAAAACAGAATAATTAAGCCAATGGCAAATGCCAAGGTTTTTAGTCTATTGTTCATCCGCAAGTCCATCCTCCCGCTCGTCCTCACTTCAATATATGGGACGAGTTGGAGTTATAGAACTTCGAGACAACAAAGAGGTCAATGAAGTCTCAGCCGATGTCTTCTTTCACCATTATGAAAGCCTTCTTTCCACCAGAATAATACGTATTCTTCACATAAATAGTACAGGGATTCACTCATAACCCCTTCCTGCCCGTTTCCCCAATACAAAAGAAAATGGTATAGGGTATCTACTAAATGCCGATCCTCATGACGGCAGCGAAATCTAACTTCTTCCACGCTTTCCCCATAAAATCCAAATCGGCTAAAGTGAGCACCTAATAAATAAGCCTCAATGGCTACGTCATAACAGGCCTCTTCAATTCCTTGATTCATCAGCAATCCTGACACAAATCTCGAAGACCCAAAAAACTGCTGTACTTTTTCCTTTAAAGTTTTTATTGAAATCTCGCGTAAGACGGATTTTTCATACTTGATCTGCCTTTCTCGTTTCTTTTCTACAAAGGTTGTAATTACATTCATGATGTCTCACCTCTTAAAGATAGTCTTTAACGACTCATGCTTGGACATACAAAAAGCAAATACCTTTCTCTTTCCAATTTTTAATAAAGAAATCTATGGTTGATTTCCGCTGCGATCAACAACCAAAATAGCGATATCATCAATTTCCTTTAACATAACCAAAAAGAAAAAACTGACCCAATAAAGTCAGTCTCTCAATCCTGCTTACGCTTCTTTTGCATTCAACAGGGTAGCTTCGTATTCTGTCAGTGCTTCATCGAGAATGCGTAATCCTTCGTCGATTTGTTCCTTTGTGACGCATAGCGGCGGAATCATCCGGATGACCTCGCTGTGATTTCCGCAAAGGTAAAATAATACGCCTTTTTCGAGAGCTAAATCGAGAATTCTTAATAGGCCTTCTCCATTCGGATCCCCTGTTTTTGGATGGATAATTTCAATGCCAATCATTAATCCGACCGCACGAATGCTTCCGATGACACTATGCCGCTCCTTGATTCTTTCTAGTTTCTCGACCGCATAGCTTCCCATCCGTTTCGTGTTTTCAAGAAGATTCTCTTCTTTCAATATTTCTAATGTCGCTAAAGCAACAGAGCAAGCAATCGGGTTACCGCCAAAGGTTGTGCCATGACTTCCGAGTGGCCATTGCTTCATCAATTCACTGGAAGCAACAGTTGCGCTAAGCGGCAGGCCGGAAGCAATGCCTTTAGCGATCGCCATAATATCAGGTGTCACACCAAATGTCTGTGCGGCAAACCATTCCCCCGTTCGCCCGAACCCCGTTTGAACCTCATCAAAAATAAGTAAAATATTATGGCGATTACAAATTTCACGTACCCTTTTCAACCATCCTTTTGGCGGAACAATATAGCCGCCTTCCCCAAGAACAGGCTCCAAAATCACACATGCTACTTCTTCAGGTGTAACTTGATGACTAAATAATGCAGAAAAGTTTTTTTCTAATTGCTCAATCACATAAGCTTCCGGATCTAAACCTGGCGGGCATCCCTTCACATTTGCATACGGGATTTGATAAGTCAAACCAGATGGCTGCATATATTTACGGTATTTGCTTTTCGATGTCGTTACACTTAATGCGCCAAGCGAACGGCCATGGAAACAGCCTGTAAATGAAATGACATATGGGCGTTTTGTTACATATTTCGCTAGCTTAATGGCCCCTTCAATCGCTTCAGCCCCACTGTTAGAAAAGAAAAAACAATCAAGATCTCCTGGCAAAATGTCTGCTAATTCATCTGCCAATCGCAATATTGATTCATACATAATGACACCTGATGGTCCATGCATTAAGTTGTCCGCTGCATCTTTAATCGCTTGAACAACTTTCGGGTGGCGGTGCCCAACATTCGTCACGGCAATACCAGATGTAAAATCAAGGTATTTCTTGCCATCCACTCCGTAATAATAACAGCCTTCTTCTTTTACAACTGGAAGGTTCGGATGATCCTTAGCCATGCTAGGCGCTAGCCGGTTTGGCATATTATGCAGAAGATGAGCCCATTGATTTTCCATAACGTTGACCTCCACATTTATTCTAATTGGATTCTTCAAAATAAAGCTGTCATTTAATCTTTAAACTTTCTTCTCGAATAAGCGTCAATAATTCCTCTTTGTATGCTCCAAACTCTGCTGTTCCTTTCACGCTAAACTCCCTAGGTCTATCAAGTGTGATCGGAACCTTTTTCTTTAAACGCCCTGGCCTTGCTGTCATAACATATACGGAATCCGCTAAAAAGATGGATTCTTCAACATCATGAGTGATAAATAAAATGGTCTTTTTCGACTCTTCCCATGCTTTTAGAAGCACTTCCTGCATAATATTTCTCGTTTGGGCATCGAGCGCACCAAATGGCTCATCCATTAATAAAATTTTCGGGTCATTTGCTAACGCGCGAGCAATTGCTACACGCTGTTTCATCCCGCCCGATAATTGAATTGGGTAGTGCATCTCAAACCCTTCTAAATCAATTAATTGTAAATAATGTCGTGCTACATCATCTCGTTCTTTTTGTGGGACGCCCTTCAGCTTTAATCCGAAAGTAATATTCTCTTTCACCGTTAGCCACGGATATAATGTGTACGATTGAAAGACCATGCCTCGGTCAGGACCTGGCCCGTTAATTTCCTTCCCATCAAGGAGAACTTGCCCTGATGTTGATTCCTCCAGGCCTGCTACGATACGCAAAACCGTTGACTTTCCACATCCCGATGGTCCTAAAATGGTCACGAACTCCCCATCTTCAATCGTAAAAGAGGTTTTTTCCAGTGCGGTTGTTTCCCCGCTCTTCGTTTTAAAAATTTTCCCGACATCTCTTATTTCGAGCTTCGGTGTTTTTGTTGTCGGCAACTTCGAATCCAATCTTCCCTCTTCACTGTGTTCTAATTGCGGCGTTCCCATATTAGTAACCATCCTTTCTCATCCAAGAAAACGAGGCTCGGTAAATGGCTTTAAATAATAAATCTGTCAGCAGCCCTAGTAAACCAATAATCAAAATCCCGACGATAATTTTGTCTGGCTTTAGAAAACGGGAAGCCTGCATAATCATGTATCCTAAACCACTGGATGCCCCGACAATTTCTGCAACGACTAAATACGTCCATGCCCAGCCAAATGTGATACGAAGCGTATCGATAATTCCCGGCAAGGAAGCTGGCAAAATGACTTTGCTAAAAATTTGACCTTTTTTAGCCCCAAGCGTATAAGAAACATCAATTAAATCGTTTTGGACGTTTTTTGTTACATCCATTACCATAAGCGTCAGCTGAAAAAACGTTCCTAAGAAAATAACCGACATTTTTTCTGTTTCACCGAGACCAATCCATAAAATTAATAACGGAATAAATGCGGATGCAGGCATATAGCGAATAAAACCAATAATTGGTTCAAAGGCTCCTTCCATGATTCGCAAGGACCCCATAAGAATCCCTAAAGGTATCCCAATGATGGCCGCAATGAGAAATCCCGCCAGAACTCTAGAGAAGCTGATCCCAATATCAGTCAAGATATTGCCATTGACAAATAAATCGACGGCCGTTGCCAACACCTTCGTAGGCGTAGGTAAAAATAAGGGATTCACAATCCCGCCATAGCTCAATGCTGACCAGATCCCAAAAACAAGAACAAATATTAAAAACCCCGCCGACGTATAAATCGTTTTTGGTATTTCTTTTTTAGGAGTAAACAAATTTCCCATCTTTTTTTATCCCCCTATCCAATAAGCCTAAATGGAGTGACTAAAGAGGCAATATGATTATGCCCCTTAGCACTTTTGCCTTTTCGCTTATTGATTCGATACAAAGCTCCCATTAATGACATCTTCCGCTTTCGGCTCTTTATCAATCAACTTTTGCTCTTTGTAAAATTTAATAGCACTTTCCGTCGACTGATAGATAGACCCTTTGTTGCTTTCTGAGCCAAATAGTTTTTCGTTGTCCTCTTTTGTCATGAATTTCAAGCCAGTTTCCGTCGCTTCGAATTCCGCTACATCAATGTTTAAGCCTTTCGCCATCATTTCATTTGCTTCTTTTTTATTCTCTTTCCAAAAATCCATCGCCTCTCCCATTGCCTTCACAAATGCTTTGACATCATCTGGACGGTTTTTAATCACATCTTCTTTAAAGCTGATTGTATCAACGATGATCCCTGGGAGATCTTTAGTCGTTAACAGAACCTTCCCATTCGCTTCAGCACCCTTTGTTAACCAAGGCTCCCATGTAACAGCTGCATCTACTTTCCCCGCTGCAAACGCAGCACCAGCATCCCCTGCGGACATTTGCACTACCTCAATATCGTTCTCCGTTAATCCGCCTTGCTTTAATGCTGTTAAGGCAAGCATATGGCTTGTAGAACCAACTTCAAATGCAACTTGTTTCCCTTTTAAATCTTTTACATCCTGAATATCATTTTTAACTAGAATTCCATCTCCACCATATGAATCATCTAACAGCCAAACTACTTGTACAGGGATATCCGAAGCTGCTAATGTTACTTGTACATCTAAAGCCGTTGCCATCCCATCGATTTTTCCACCTGCAAGTGCTTGCTTCCGTTCGCCCAATCCTTCAATAATAGAAAGCTCAACATTTACCCCATTTTTTTCGAAAAAGCCCTTTTCCTTCGCTAAAAATAGCGGTCCATATCCTGTCCAAGTCGGCAGTGTTACTTTTAACGGCTGCGCAGACTTTTCACTCCCAGTATTTTTCGATGCTTCTTCTTTTCCGCAAGCAGTTAACGCAATAAGGAGCATTACCGAACATACAATCATCAACCATTTCTTCATCAAAACTTCCCCCTTTGATAGAAACAATAAGTTTTTTCTTAACTAATTACTTTGCAAGTTTTGTGCCATTTTTATTCAATTCCATATTTTCTGATTTTCCTGACGACAGATGGCTGACTAATACCTAACACTTTAGCCATTTGCGTCGTTGTTTTATAACGTTGTCTCGCATGGATAAGTACTTGCTTTTCCACATTTTCCAATATCTCTGCAAGTGACCGTTTCCCAGCATCAAAGGATGAAACATCTGAAACTGATTTCCGGTAATGAGGAGGCAAGTTCTCCATCTCAATCAGTTGCTTGGACGAGGTGACGACAAGCCTTTCCATTAAGTTGATCAGCTCGCGGACATTTCCCCTCCATTCATGGGATAACAATACGTGAATAACCCCTTCATCTAAACTGCGGGGGCGATTATATTTATCCGAAAAATACTTCAGAAAGTAATCCAGTAAGGGAATAATGTCTGTCGGACGCTTCCTTAAAGGGGGAATCGTAATTGGGACAACATTTAAACGGAAGAAAAGATCTTTTCTAAACGTGCCATTCTCTACCGCTTCCTCTAAATTTCTATTCGTTGCAGCAAGCAATCGAAAATCTGCTGTCCGCAATTTTGTCCCGCCAACACGATAAAACTGTTTCTCTTGAATAAACTTAAGAATTTTTACTTGATTGGCTAAAGACAGCTCCCCAATCTCATCCAGAAACAGCGTTCCGCCCTCGGCTAACTCGGCCAACCCGACCTTTCCTTTCGCATTTGCACCTGTAAAGGAGCCTGACTCATATCCGAAAAACTCTGCCTCAAAAAGCGACTCGGGGATCGCTCCGCAATTGACTTCAATAAAAGGCCCCTTGTTTCGATTACTCTTTTTATGAATAAATTTAGCAATGTGAGATTTCCCCACTCCCGATTCACCAAGCAGCAGTACATTAACATCGATTTCAGCCACCTGTAAGGCTAAATGCAAAACCTTTTTCATTTCGTCACATGTGGCAATCATGCCGTCTGTATAATGAAGGTTTCGAAGCATTTCTAATTCACCTTTCACTCTCTCCATCTCATCTTCCATGTCAGTTAAGTATTTTTTCATGTTGAGCAGCTCTGTCACATCATGAGAATAACTGACGATGCGAACAAGATTATGATCTGGGTCGAATACGGGAATCCCCGTCACAAGCAGCTTCTTTCCCTCCATAGTTGTTTGCACAAACGTAATTTTCTTTTTTTCCTTAATAACCATCGGGGTTAAAAGCGGAGTAAACACGCCCTCATTTTCAAGTTCATAAACCGAACGCCCCACCATCTCCTTTGATTTCATATTGTATATCGCCTCTGTTGCTTCACTAACCTTTAAAATAATGCCATCTGTATTCGTCACTAAAATATCGTCTTGCAGAGAGTGAAGAATCGCTTCATTTTCATTCCAAACTTTTTTTTCATCTGTCAAATAAGTTCCTCCTTTTCCGCTATTCATCGTTCATTAATTATTCAAAAATGAATAATCGATGAGCAAAGTTACCTTATTCTCTAGTTATATCAAATGCCGAGCAATTTTTATACAATTTTGAATAATATATTTGTTTTTGAATAGAAAAATAAAAAAGGCTCTTAACACCCCTGAAGGGCCGAGAGCCTAGTAGATTTTATATAGTTATGTTTTAATCATATACTTCCGTTGGATTTATAAAATCATATTTCCTACTTGGGACACTTTATAGTCCAAAAGTTATGCTGGATTGTGTATAATTAATTAAAGTTATCGCACTTGCTAGCAGGTATGCCTGTACTTTTTAATTCCTCTTGTTTGAGTATCTATCCATCCGAAATAAAAAATCGCTTTGCTATAAAGGCCCCTCAATTATATTGCACCAATGGAAAGTTAATTCCCCCTTCATAAATCCACTTTCTATTAACTCCCTTTAAAACATATTCATATCTAATCACAACTATTTATTGACAGGAGATGAAGGTATTTATGTATTTAAAACCTCGTGCTGTGTCCAATGAATTAGAAATTCTAAGATCTTTAAACATCCGAATGAATTTGCCAGCAAAAGATAGAAAGCATTATTTAAACCTTGAAAAAGGTTATCAAGGAGAAGCAATTTTTGATCAATTAACGGCAAAACTTCAATGTGATGTGTATATTTTAAATGATTTATGCTTCGAGTTTAACCGCTCCGTTTTTCAAATCGATACTTTAATTATTTCTCAAAATACAATTTTCCCTATCGAAATAAAAAATTATGAAGGTGATTATCATTATGATCCGGAAGTATTCCGCCGAGTCTCATCAAACTATGAAATAACTAACCCATTGGACCAGTTAAAGCGTAGTATGACATTACTCCGATCGTTACTAAAATTCCATGGGATACATCAGCCAATAGAAGGCTACGTTACTTTTGTAAACCCCGAGTTCACCTTATATCAAGCCCCATTAAACACTTCTATGATTTTACCAACGCAGCTTAATCGTTTTAATAAAACATTAAATGAGATGACTTCAAAACTTAGTAATCAGCACAAGAAGCTTGCTGACCTTTTAATCTCATTGCATCAAACCGAATCCCCCTATACCCGTTTGCCAACTTATAATTATGAGCATCTGAAAAAGGGAATTAGTTGTATAAGCTGTTATTCTTATGAAGTTGCTGTTATTGCGGAAAAGAAAATAGTATGTGATAAATGTTCTTGTGTGGAAGATGTTAACTCTGCGGTTCTACGTAATGTTGAAGAATTGAAGACTCTTTTTCCTGATAAGAAATTGACCACTACACGAGTTCATGAATGGTGCAAAGTGATTAAATCTAAAAAAACAATCAGAAGGATTCTAATTCAAAACCTTAGATCAGTGGGTGAAAGTCATCTAAGATACTTTGTGTAAACCGCCTTTTATGAGTGGCCTATGGCGATTATGCTTATTATTGGCCTCTCTCTCTGGCCTTTCCCTTTTACCGCGGTTCACCTTTTTCCTCGATCGCGGGAAATGGAGCGCAATCCCTTTTACCGCGGTATTCCTTTTTTCTCGGCCACGAGCAATGGAGGGCCCCTCCTTTTACCGCTGGACAGCTTTTTACCCAACTACGGGTAATGGCACTACATTTCTTTTACCGTGGAACGCCCTTTTTCTCATCTTCAGGCAATGGCACTACATTCCTTTTACCGTAAACCAACAGTTTACCTACTCACGGGAAATGAAACTATTAACAAGCCAAAGCTTTTCCAAAATAAACAAAAAAACCCCCAACCAAATTGGTTGAGAGTTTTTGAACGCAATAATTAACGTTTTGAGAACTGAGGTGCACGACGAGCGCCTTTAAGACCGTATTTTTTACGTTCTTTCATACGAGCGTCACGTGTTAATAGACCAGCAGCTTTTAATGTTGGACGGTATTCTGGATCAGCTTGAAGTAACGCACGAGCGATACCGTGGCGGATTGCGCCAGCTTGACCAGTGTAGCCTCCACCATTTACATTTACATGAATGTCATAGCTACCTTGAGTTTCAGTAGCTACTAGCGGTTGGTTTACAACTGCGCGTAAAGCTGCAAATGGAATGTAGTTTTCGATTTCACGACCATTGATAATGATTTTGCCATCGCCTGGTACTAAACGAACTCGCGCAACGGAGCTCTTACGACGACCAGTGCCAATATATTGAACCTGTGCCAAGTTAATAACCTCCCCTAAAAATTATCCACGAAGTTCGTAAACTTCAGGTTGTTGTGCTTGCTGCTTATGTTCAGCGCCAGCATATACGTGTAATTTCTTGAACATTTGACGACCAAGAGTGTTCTTTGGAAGCATGCCTTTAATAGCAAGCTCTAACATTCTCTCAGGATAGTTCGTACGCATTTCATTAGCAGTTCTTTGTTTTAAACCACCTGGATGGTTTGTGTGGCGGTAGTAAATTTTGTCATTTAATTTATTACCAGTTAATTCGATCTTAGCTGCATTAAGAATAATTACATGATCACCAGTGTCAACATGTGGTGTAAAAGTTGGTTTATGTTTACCACGTAGAATTGATGCAACTTCACTAGCAAGACGACCTAAAGTTTTGCCTTCTGCATCAACCACGTACCATTTACGCTCGATAGTGTTTGCATTCGCCATAAACGTTGTACGCATGATTTTCCCTCCTAAAAATTCCATCTTCTTAAATTCATTGGTTTCATTTATCTTAGACACAATAAGTTCCGGGGCTTATCGTGGTTTTAATAACAATACCTTTGCTATGATACACTTTTATACAGCTAATGTCAATAAAATGTTACACCAGGTTTAGTTGTTTTGAAAAAATTGCTCATAAAAAGTGCATCACAACGCCACCGCGTGGTTCTTACAGGAATTTGAAAAAAACTTTAATCTAAATAATGAACATTCCACAAATACAACCCATGAGCCGGAGCAGTTTTACCTGCAAAAGACCGATCTTTCTTCTCTAAAATATCGATCATAGAATCTGGGGCTCTTTCTCCAGAACCAACCTCTAGTAAAGTGCCAACTAAAATCCTGACCATATTATAAAGAAAGCCATTGCCAACAAATCGGAATACAAGTGAACCCCGATCCTCTATCAATTCAATTTCTCTTACTTCCCGAATCTTATCCTCTACTTCTGTCTTCGCTGAACAAAAACTTGTAAAGTCATGAGTGCCGATCAGATAGCCTGCTGCTTCCTTCATAGCAGGTATATTCAAAGAATATGGATACTGATAGGCATAGTTCCTTGTGAACGGATCTCTCTTTGCGGAAAGGGTCAAAAAATAACGATATTCCTTCCCCTTCGCATCAAACCGAGCATGGAAGTCGCTTGATGCTTCTTCCGTGCTCATAATGGCAATATCATCAGGCAAAATTGAATTGAGGGCAATATCCCATTTCGGGAGTGGAATATTCAATTCTGATTCAAAATGAATAACCTGCCTTTTTGCATGCACTCCTGCATCAGTTCTGCCGGAAGCGGTAACCTTTACTTCTGTTCCTTTATGAAGCTTTTGCAAGGCATTCTCTAATTCTCCTTGCACTGTCCGCTTATTCGGCTGCACTTGATAGCCGGAGAATAAGGTTCCATCATAGGCTACTAAACACTTAAATCTTTTCATCATTAAGTCCTCATTAGGAATAAAACAATCGTCAATAATCCAAGCAACAGGATCATCACAGTATCTTTCATACCCCAGCTTAGCTGTCGATACTTTGTTCTTCCTTCGCCACCACGGTAGCCTCTTGCTTCCATAGCCGTTGCGAGCTCCTCAGCCCGTTTAAAGGAGCTGACAAACAGAGGAATTAGAAGAGGGATAATCGCCTTTACTCTTTCTTTAATCGGCCCGCCTGAAAAATCAACCCCTCTAGCCGTTTGCGCCTTCATAATTTTATCCGTCTCTTGCATTAAGGTTGGAATAAATCTGAGAGAGATGGACATCATGAGAGCAAGCTCATGTACAGGGAATTTGATTTTATTTAATGGATGCAGCAAGCTTTCTAGGCCATCGGTAATTTCAATCGGAGTCGTCGTTAAAGTCAGAATGGACGTCATTAAGATAAGCAGGAAGAAGCGCATGGAGATGAATAGTCCTTGCCTTAATCCTTCTTCATATATCGTAAACCAGCCCGCCTGAAACAGGATTTCCCCTTCTTTTGTTAAAAATAAATGCAAAAGCAATGTAAACAACACGAGCCATAGTACTGGCCTCAAGCCTGACAGGATAAACCGCAAAGGAACACGAGACAATGAAACCATCGTAAAGGTGTAAATAGCTAAAGCACCATATGTCAAACTATTATTAGCGATAAACACGATACAGACGAATAGAAAAACCATGACAAGCTTGGAACGAGGGTCCATCCGGTGAATGAGAGACTGTGCTGGTACATAGCGGCCAATGATCATCTTCTCCATCATGTGTGGTCACCCCTCTTTATGACAGCTGCAATTTCCTCTGTCAGCTTTTCTATAGATAAGCATGTATTCGGAAACTTGGTTTGGAATGCTTGCTCTACTTTTTGCTGGAAACGAACCACTTCAGGAACATCTAGGCCAAGCTCGATTAAGCCTTCAGGAGAGGAAAAAATCTCTGCTGGCGTTCCCTTTTTATACACTTCACCATTATGCATAATGACAATTTGATCCGCATATCGGGAAGCGTCTTCCATGCTATGGGTGACTAAAATCGTCGACAGCTTTCTTTCCTTATGAAGAGAATAGAACATCTCCATAATTTCCTTCCGCCCTCTCGGATCAAGACCTGCCGTCGGCTCGTCCAGCACGATTACATCTGGTTCCATCGCGAGAACTCCAGCAATGGCCACTCGGCGCATTTGACCTCCAGATAAATCAAACGGAGACTTTTCCAATATTTCTTCGGCAAGCCCAACTTGCTTAATCGCAATTCTAGCTCTTTTCTTCGCCTCTTCCTCGGAAACGCCGAAATTCATCGGCCCAAAGCAAATATCCTTTTCAACCGTTTCTTCAAACAATTGATGTTCAGGAAATTGAAAGACGATTCCCACCTTTTGCCGAACGTCTTTGAGATTTTTTTGCTTCTTACCCGATGTAATCTCTTTATCGCCAATAATGACTTTCCCTGCTGTCGGCTTAAGCAAAGCATTCAAATGCTGAAGAACCGTTGATTTCCCAGAGCCGGTATGTCCGATGATTGCGAGAAAGGTTCCCGCCGGAATATCAATGGATACATCCTTAATAGCTAAATGTTCAAAAGGGGTATTTACTTGATAGCGATACTCTACTTTTTGCAGTGAGATGTCCATAACTCTGTCACCAACTCTTCTTCCGATAAGAAATGTCTCGATAGGGAAATTCCTTGCTCCTTTAATAGCTTGCTTATTTTCACAGGAAAAGGAATGTCCAAACCGAGCTTCACCAGCTCTTCATCCATTTGAAAAATCTCCGCTGGTGTCCCCTCTTTATAAAGCTTGCCTTTATTCATCACTATAATTCTGTCCGCTTTCGCAGCTTCCTCTAAATCATGTGTAATAGAAATAACGGTCATATTATGTGTTTCTTTTAATTCTCTAACAGTTTCTAAAACCTCTTCCCGACCTCGTGGGTCGAGCATTGATGTCGCTTCATCTAGAATGATAATCGATGGCCTTAAGGCTATAACGCCCGCAATTGCCACTCTTTGCTTCTGACCACCTGAAAGATGGTGCGGCTCTTGATCAAGAAATTGCGCCATTTTCACTTTTTCTAAGGAACTAGTTACTCTCTCTATCATTTCAGCTCTGGCAATTCCGTTGTTTTCTAAACCAAAAGCCACATCATCCTGAACCGTTGTTCCGACAAATTGATTGTCCGGATTTTGAAAAACCATTCCAATTACCTTTCTAGTATCCCAAACCGTCTCTTCCGTTAACAGCATTCCATCTACAGTTATGGAACCAACTTGCGCAAATTGCAAACCATTTAAGAGCTTGGCTAACGTGGATTTTCCAGAGCCATTATGACCTACAATAGCAAGCCATTCCCCTTCATAGATCTCGAAAGATACGTCTTGTAGCGCATAAGGGGCCTGAACATCATATTGAAATGAGACATTCTTTAATTGGACTAGCGGTTTCTTGCTCATGGTTGTTCCTCCTCTCATCTTCTCTCTTCTCTCTATTCTAAACTGTTCTGCTGGACAATCAATACAATTCAAAACTATTATATGTCATTTTTGCCTAATAAAAAACCCGCCATCATTGGCGAGCACAAATAGTATGGCAGTGGATATATATAGCTGATAACAAATATTATAGAAACAACTTTTCCCGTAAAAAGATCGAAAAAATCTACTATGTGAGCTGTAGAAAATATCAAAGCTGCCTCTCTATTCTAGCTCAGTAATCCATTAACTTTTTTCTTTAAAAAAGCATGCACCTTCCCGAAAAGAACAGGCCCCACCTGTTATACGCAAGCAAAGACTCGGAAAGGTGCAAGAGCTAGACGAGACATATATAAGGTATACAAAAAAACACATACCAAAGGCTAATGCCAAAAGCATAATTGTTGCTTCATACGCTCATCGTAACGCTCAACTTTTTACATAAAACATTGTTGCTTCCATAAATAGACAAGCAACAACTTTACAGAAAAAGGGCAATGAACAAGTTCTGAAAAAACTGTCTCTCGCCCCCTTCTGTTAAAAAATTATACTAACTCGATGATAACCATTGGTGCACCGTCTCCACGACGAGGTCCAAGTTTCATAATACGAGTATATCCACCTTGACGCTCTTCAAAGCGAGAAGCGATATCGCTGAATAATTTTTGTACAGCATCTTGATTCGTTTCAGCGTTAGCTACCTCGTTGCGTACGTATGATGCAGCTTGACGACGAGCATGTAAATCGCCACGCTTTCCAAGCGTAATCAATTTCTCAACAACTGAACGAAGTTCTTTCGCACGAGCTTCAGTTGTTTCAATACGTTCGTTGATGATTAAGTCTGTTGCTAAGTCACGTAGCATAGCTTTACGTTGAGAGCTAGTACGTCCTAACTTTCTGTATCCCATGAAAGTTTCCCTCCTTTGTTGAAGTCATTCATAAAGGCTTTAGATCGCCACGTAAAAAATCTCGTGATGTAGTTAATCAGTCATCTTTACGCAGGCCTAATCCAAGCTCCTCTAGTTTGTGTTTAACTTCCTCAAGAGACTTTCTGCCTAAGTTACGAACCTTCATCATATCTTCTTCCGTCTTATTAGCTAATTCTTGGACGGTATTAATTCCAGCACGTTTTAAACAGTTATATGAACGAACAGATAAATCTAGTTCTTCAATTGTCATCTCAAGTACTTTCTCTTTTTGATCTTCTTCTTTTTCAACCATAATCTCAGCATTTTGTGCTTCATCGGTTAGACCAACAAAGATATTTAAATGCTCAGTTAAAACCTTTGCACCAAGTGCAACCGCATCTTGAGGACCTGTACTACCATCTGTCCAAACGTCAAACGTTAACTTATCATAGTTAGTCATTTGACCAACGCGTGTATTTTCTACTTGGAAAGAAACACGTGAAACTGGCGTATAGATAGAGTCGATTGGAATCACACCGATCGGCTGATCTTCTCGTTTGTTTTGGACAGCAGGCGTATATCCGCGGCCGCGTTTAGCAGTTAAACGCATACGCAAATGACCATTTGATCCAAGCGTAGCAATGTGAAGATCCGGGTTAAGAATTTCAACATCACTGTCATGAGTAATATCAGCTGCTTTGACTACACCTTCACCCTGTACATCAATTTCGAGCGTTTTCTCCTCATCAGAGTAGATTTTTAGTGCAAGCTTTTTGATGTTTAAAATGATAGATGTTACATCTTCAACGACGCCTTCAATTGTTGAGAACTCATGAAGTACCCCATCAATTTGAATAGCTGTGACTGCGGCTCCAGGAAGTGAGGATAAAAGGATACGACGTAAGGAGTTACCCAAAGTTGTACCATATCCACGCTCAAGTGGCTCTACAACGAACTTCCCGTACTTGGCATCATCGCTGATCTCAACCGTTTCGATTTTTGGTTTTTCTATTTCGATCATGAAAATACACCCTCCTTCAAAACGTCGAAACCCCGGCTATAAAATCTAACCGAAATTCCCCAGTATACGTTCCCGTTTTGCGCACAACAACTTGATTAAGAAGTCTGTATAAAAGCGAGAAACTTTTCCATCATATCCCATTATAGACAAGGATACAAATTTTATACAGAAAAATTATACACGGCGACGTTTTGGTGGACGGCATCCATTATGAGGAACTGGAGTAACGTCTCTGATTGCTGTAACTTCTAAACCTGCAGCTTGTAGTGCACGGATAGCCGCTTCACGTCCAGCACCAGGTCCTTTAACAGTTACTTCAAGAGTTTTCATACCATGCTCCATAGAAGACTTTGCTGCAGTTTCAGCTGCCATTTGTGCTGCGAAAGGAGTAGATTTACGTGAACCTTTGAATCCTAGCGCACCAGCACTTGACCATGAAAGTGCATTTCCATGTGCATCAGTAATAGTTACAATTGTGTTATTAAATGTTGAACGGATATGTGCAACACCTTGTTCAATATTCTTTTTTACACGGCGTTTACGTGTATTCGTTTTGCGTGCCATTTAAAGTACCTCCTTTACTGATTATTTCTTCTTGTTCGCTACAGTCTTACGAGGACCTTTGCGTGTACGAGCGTTGTTTTTAGTATTTTGTCCACGAACAGGTAAACCACGACGGTGACGAAGTCCGCGGTAGCAACCGATTTCCATTAAACGTTTGATGTTAAGTGAAACTTCACGACGAAGGTCACCTTCAACTTTTAATTTATCGATTACTTCACGAATTTTATTTAGTTCGTCTTCTGTTAAATCACGAACACGAGTGTCTTCTGAAACACCAGCTTCTGCTAAAACTTTTTTAGCCGTTTCTTTACCAATTCCAAAGATGTAAGTTAAAGAGATAACTATACGTTTTTCACGTGGAATATCTACACCAGCAATACGTGCCATTCTTTGCGCACCTCCTTGTTATTAACCTTGTTTTTGTTTATGTTTAGGGTTTTCACAGATAACCATAACTTTACCACGTCTGCGGATCACTTTACACTTTTCGCAGATTGGCTTTACTGATGGTCTTACTTTCATTATCCTAACCTCCTTAGTAGTACGGAGTGCAGTGGTTATTTAAAACGATAAGTGATTCTTCCGCGAGTTAAATCATATGGAGAAAGCTCAACTGTTACTTTATCTCCAGGCAGAATCCGAATAAAGTGCATGCGGATCTTCCCAGAAACGTGTGCTAAAACAGTATGGCCATTCTCTAATTCTACTTTAAACATGGCATTTGGCAACGTGTCAACAACAGTACCTTCTATTTCAATTACATCGTCTTTCGCCATCGAACATATCCCCCTTTTCATTCATATACGAATTCTTTATGCATTCTTCGCTAATAAGCAAAGTTCATTTCCAATTGTTACACAACCGGCTTCTTGTAATCTTCCTGAACTTCTGGCAATGCCAACAACCTTATTATTATAACACAATGTTTAGCATCAAGTCCGCAAAGAAGCAATACAGATTATATTAAAAGTTGAACAGATTGAAGAACTAACTCAATTATACTTTCGTAAGAATCTCGTAGCCCGTTTCTGTGATCGCAATCGTGTGCTCGAAGTGGGCACACATCTTTCCGTCAACCGTTACAACCGTCCAATTATCTTCTAACGTTTTTACATATCGGCTTCCTGCATTCACCATCGGCTCAATACAAAGAACCATCCCCGGCTTTAAGCGTGGGCCTATGTTTGGGGGACCGTAATGAGGAACTTGTGGATCCTCATGTAAGTTTTGCCCAATTCCATGTCCCACATACTCGCGTACAATGGAAAAACCATTTAATTCCGCATACGTTTGAATCGCATGTGAGATGTTCGATAGACGTATCCCCGGAGCAGCTTCCATTAGGCCTTTATATAAGGACTCTTCAGTCACATCGAGAAGACGCTGTGTTTCCTGACTAATTGAACCTACTGGATACGTCCAAGCAGAATCACCATGATAACCGTTATATTTAGCACCGATATCAACGCTAATAATATCGCCATTTTTTAATACCCGATTACTAGGAATGCCATGGACAAGTTCATTATTAACTGATGCACATATGCTGCCTGGAAAGCCATTATAATTTTTAAAGGATGGAATAGCGTGATGCTTACGAATAAACTTTTCAGCAATCGCATCCAATTCTAAAGTTGTAATGCCTGGCGCAATATGCTTCTTCAGCTCTTTATGAGTAAGTGCTACAATTTTTCCAGCTTTGCGCATGATGTCAATTTCACGCGGTGTCTTGCAAATAATCATTATTGCAAGCCCTCGAGTAATTGATCCACATCAGCAAATACTTGACCGATTTCCTGCTGTCCATCAATATTGCGCAAATAACCTTTTGTTTCATAAAAATCGAGCAGCGGTTTCGTTTGTTTAATATTAACGTCTAAGCGATTCTTTACAGTTGCCTCATTATCATCCGCACGCTGATACAGCTCACCGTTACAGCGATCGCACACTCCCTCTTTAGCTGGAGGATTGAAAACTAGATGATATGTTGCTCCACAATCTTTACAGATGCGGCGCCCTGTTAAGCGCTCCATCAGAATGCTGTTATCAACATCAATATTAATCACGTAATTAATTTTTTTGTTCAATTGTGCAAGGATATTTTCTAATGCTTCTGCTTGAGCAACAGTACGAGGAAAGCCATCGAGCAGGAAGCCTTTTTCACAGTCATCCTTGGCTAATCTTTCACGGACAATGCCGATTGTTACATCATCAGGAACAAGTTCACCTTTATCCATGAACGACTTTGCCTGAAGGCCAAGCTCCGTTTGATCCTTAATGGCCGCACGAAACATATCTCCAGTAGAGATATGAGGAATGCCGTATTTCTCGACAATCTTTTCAGCTTGTGTACCTTTACCAGCACCAGGGAGTCCCATTAATACTAGGTTCATGCGAAATCCCCCTATATCTAATTGGCTTTTAGGGACCTTCGTGGTTCCCTAAAAACCAGGTTATTTAATAAAGCCTTTATAGTGACGTTTAACAAGTTGAGATTCAAGCTGCTTCATTGTTTCTAGTGCAACACCAATAACAATGAGTAAGCTTGTTCCGCCAATTTGAGCTGATTGCGGTAATCCAGCAAGACTAGTAAATAGTACTGGCAAAATGGCAATAGCTGTAAGGAAGAGAGCACCAACAAATGTTAAACGGTAAAGAACGCGTGTTAAATACTCTTGAGTATTCTTTCCTGGACGAATACCAGGAACATAGCCGCCTTGTTTCTTCAAGTTATCTGAAACCTGTTCAGGATTGACTTGAATAAAAGCGTAGAAATAAGTAAAGGCAATGATAAGAGCACTGTACATTATCATTCCAATTGGATGTGAGTAATCAAATACTCGTTCAATCCAAAGTGTTACATCGTTTTGCTCAAAAAACGAAGCAATCGTTCTCGGAGTAACAATAAAAGAAACTGCAAAGATAACTGGAATAACACCAGCTGCGTTTACTTTTAAAGGTAAGTGTGAGGATTGCCCACCGACAGAGCTATTGCCTGCGACCATTCTTTTTGCATACTGAATAGGAATTTTCCTTAAAGCTTGCTGAATAAAAATAGTACCTACAACGATAGCAACAACAGCAATTAGAATTAACAACACTGTAACGATGCGAAGGAATAGCTGCTCTCCAGCATTTTCAAATTGCTGAGCGTAGATTTGATTAATTGTTGACGGAATACTAGCTACGATCCCAGCAAAGATAATGATTGAGATTCCATTCCCTACACCTTTAGCAGTAATTTGTTCACCTAACCACATTAAAAACGCAGTTCCAGCAGTTAATACCGTTGCGATTAGAAGATAACTTCCAATCCCAGGATTAACAATTAATTGACCGCCTGCTAGGTTATTAAAACCATAGGACATTCCAAAAGCTTGAATGAACCCAAGTACGATCGTAAAATAACGGGTAAACTGAGCTAACTTACGGCGTCCAACTTCTCCTTGCTTTGACCATTCAGTAAACTTAGGAACAACGTCCATTTGCAATAACTGAATGATAATGGATGCTGTAATATACGGCATGATTCCCATTGCAAGGATGGAGAAGTTACGGAGCGCCCCGCCTCCAAAAGTATTTAGAAGCCCAAATACGTTAAACTCATCTTGAGCCTTTAAAAGCTCAGCATTCACGCCCGGCACAGGAATGAAAGTACCGATGCGGAATACAACCAGCATTAAAAGAGTGAATATGATCTTTCTTCTTATATCACCAACGCGCATAAAATTGGAGATTGTCTGAAACATTAAATCACCTCAGTTTGACCGCCGGCAGCTTCAATCGCTTCCTTCGCAGCAGAGGAGAATTTATGAGCTTTTACAGTAAGCTTTTTCTCAACTTTGCCTTTTGCAAGAATTTTGATTCCTGCTAGTTCCTTGCTTACGACACCTGTTTCGATAAGAAGTGCAGGAGTTACTTCCGTTCCTTCTTCAAAACGATTAAGAGCGTCAAGGTTCACTACCGCATATTCTTTACGGTTAATGTTTGTAAAACCACGTTTCGGTAAACGTTGGAATAAAGGTGTTTGACCACCCTCGAAGCCTGGGCGTACACCGCCGCCTGAACGAGCGTTTTGACCTTTATGACCTTTACCAGCAGTTTTACCATTACCAGAACCGATTCCACGTCCTTTACGTTTACGATCTTGACGTGAACCCTCTGCAGGTTTTAATTCATGAAGTTTCATGTTGGCACCTCCTTATTTTATAGAAGAGTGGAAATTATATTTCTTTTACCGTAACAAGGTGAGCAACTTTATTGATCATACCGCGAATAGCAGGATTATCTTGTTGCTCAACTGTTTGATGAGTTTTACGTAAACCAAGAGCTTTGACTGTATCCTTTTGATCTTGTGGACGACCAATCACACTGCGAGTGAGGGTAATTTCTAGTTTATTCGCCATTTAATTTCCCTCCTTATCCTAACAGTTCTTCTACTGATTTACCACGTAATTTAGCTACGTCCTCAGCACGTTTTAATTGAGTTAAACCGTTCAAAGTAGCACGAACCATGTTAATTGGTGTGTTTGTACCTAAAGATTTAGATAAGATATCACCAACACCAGCTAATTCAAGTACCGCACGAACTGGTCCACCAGCGATAACTCCAGTACCTTCATAAGCAGGTTTTAATAAAACATTCCCTGCACCGAAGTTCCCAATCACTTGGTGAGGAATAGTTGTTCCAACCATTGGTACTTCGATTAAGTTTTTCTTCGCATCTTCAATCGCTTTGCGGATTGCTTCTGGTACTTCTTGTGCTTTACCAGTTCCAAAGCCGACATGACCGTTTTTGTCACCAACTACTACAAGAGCAGAGAAACGAAAACGACGTCCACCTTTAACAACCTTTGCTACACGATTAACCGTAACTACGCGTTCTTCAAGTTCAAGTTTGTTTGGATCAATACGACGCATCTTTTTGTGTCCCTCCTTTGTCTATTAAAATTCTAAGCCGTTTTCGCGAGCAGCATCAGCTAATGCTTTAACGCGGCCATGATAAAGGTAGCCCCCACGGTCAAATACGACAGCTTTAACTCCTTTTTCAACAGCACGCTTTGCAACTAATTCTCCGACCTTAGTTGCTGCATCAACATTGCCTGTAGAATCAAGATTTACTTCTTTATCTAATGTAGAAGCACTTGCTAAAGTAACTCCTGTTACATCGTCAACTAATTGAGCATAAATATGCTTATTAGAACGGAACACATTTAAACGAGGACGAGTTTCAGTTCCAGAAAGCTTAGCACGAACACGGCCATGTCTTTTCTTACGAACTGCGTTTTTGTCAGCCTTCGTAATCATTTATGTCACTCCTTTCGTTTACTTATGCGGCATTACTTACCAGTTTTACCTTCTTTACGACGCACATATTCGCCTTCATAACGGATACCTTTTCCTTTGTAAGGCTCTGGAGGACGAACATCACGAATGTTAGCTGCTAAAGCACCAACACGCTCTTTGTTAATTCCTTTAACAATGATCTTAGTGTTTGATGGAACTTCAACTTCCACGCCAGTTTCAGGTTGGATCTCAACAGGGTGAGAGTATCCTACGTTAAGGACAAGTTTGTTTCCTTGTTTTTGAGCACGGTAACCGACCCCGATTAACTCAAGACCTTTTTCAAAGCCTTTAGATACACCTTCAACCATGTTAGAAAGTAAAGCACGAGTTGTTCCGTGTAAAGTACGGTGTTCTTTTGATTCAGATGGACGAATTACAGTTAATACGTTTTCTTCCTGTTGAATCTTCATATCAGGGCTGAATGAACGAGTAAGTTCACCTTTAGGACCCTTTACAGTAACAGTGTTTTTGTTATCGATCGTAATCGTAACACCTGTTGGAACTTCAATTGGTTTTTTACCTATACGAGACATTTATTGCACCTCCATTCTTAAGAAACTCTATTACCAAACGTATGCTAAAACTTCTCCGCCAACTTGTTTAGCGCGAGCTTCTTTATCTGTAAGAACTCCTTGAGAAGTAGAAACTAATGCAATTCCAAGGCCGTTAAGCACGCGTGGAACTTCGTCAGCTTTTGCATATACACGAAGTCCAGGTTTGCTGATACGCTTAAGACCAGTGATTACACGTTCGTTGTTTGAACCATATTTTAAGAAAATACGGATGATCCCTTGTTTGTTGTCTTCAATTAGCTCAACATCGCGTACGAAACCTTCGCGCTTAAGGATATCAGCGATTTCCTTTTTAATATTAGAAGCAGGAACTTCTAATTTTTCGTGACGTACCATGTTCGCATTACGGATGCGAGTTAGCAAATCTGCAATTGGATCTGTCATGACCATTGTTTTTACCTCCTTCCTAAATCTGTAGGTTTACCAGCTAGCTTTTTTCACGCCAGGAATTTGACCTTTATATGCTAATTCACGGAAACAGATACGGCAAAGCTTAAATTTACGGTAAACAGAATGTGGACGTCCGCAACGTTCGCAGCGTGTGTATTCTTGTACCTTGAATTTAGGCGTGCGTTTTTGTTTCGCAATCATTGACTTTTTAGCCACGTTTTCGCCTCCCTCTATTTAGCGATTACTTTTGGAACGGCATTCCAAATTGAGTTAAAAGTTCACGAGCCTCTTCATCAGTATTAGCTGTAGTTACGATAACGATATCCATACCACGAACTTTGTTTACTTTATCGTAATCAATTTCAGGGAAGATTAACTGTTCTTTAACACCTAAAGTATAGTTTCCACGTCCGTCAAATGACTTTTTAGAGATACCGCGGAAGTCACGTACACGTGGAAGTGATACAGAGACTAACTTATCGAAGAACTCGTACATACGCTCTCCACGAAGTGTAACTTTAGCACCGATTGGCATACCTTCACGAAGACGGAAGCCAGCGATTGAGTTTTTCGCACGAGTTACAACTGGCTTTTGACCAGAGAGAAGTGCTAACTCTTCAACCGCTTTATCTAATGCTTTAGCGTTTTGAACAGCATCACCAACACCCATGTTGATAACGATTTTATCAATCGCAGGTACTTGCATAACTGATTTATAGTTGAATTTGCTCATTAAAGCAGGAGTAATTTCTTTTACATATTTTTCTTTTAGGCGGCTCATTCATTGTACCTCCCTTCTTATATAAACTATTTATCTAGAACTTCACCGGATTTTTTTGCTACACGTACTTTTTTGCCATCAACCGTTTTGTAGCCTACGCGTGTTGGGTTACCAGACTTAGGGTCGACAGGCATAACGTTTGATACATGAATCGGAGCCTCTTGGCTAATGATTCCGCCTTGCGGATTCACTTGGGATGGCTTGGAATGCTTCTTCACGATATTTACACCTTCAACAAGTACACGGTCTTGTTTTGGGAACGCTGCAAGAATGATTCCTGTTTTGCCTTTATCCTTACCAGAGATGACCAAAACTTTGTCACCTTTTTTCACATGCATCAGTAAGCACCTCCTTAAAGGCAATTTAGTTTAAAATTATAGAACTTCTGGAGCTAAAGAAATAATTTTCATGAAGTTGCTGTCGCGTAGTTCACGAGCAACTGGTCCGAAGATACGAGTACCACGAGGGCTCTTATCGTCACGAATAATTACACATGCGTTTTCATCAAAACGAATGTAAGTACCGTCATTGCGGCGCACACCGCTCTTTGTACGAACAACAACTGCTCTAACAACGTCACCTTTTTTAACAACGCCACCTGGTGTTGCTTGTTTCACTGTACAAACAATAATATCACCGATGTTAGCGTATTTGCGCCCAGTACCACCAAGAACTTTAATAGTAAGTACTTCACGAGCACCTGAGTTGTCAGCAACTTTCAAACGTGATTCCTGTTGGATCATGTGTGTAACCTCCCTTCGGAATTAAACTCATTTCCGAACAATTAGATAATAACTGCTTTTTCTACTACTTCTACTAAACGGAAGCGTTTTGTCGCTGAAAGCGGACGAGTTTCCATAATACGGACGATATCGCCAGTTTTCGCTACGTTTTGCTCATCATGAGCTTTGAATTTTTTAGAGTACTTAACGCGTTTACCGTATAAAGGGGCCTTTTTATAAGTTTCAACTAGGACAGTAACAGTCTTATCCATTTTGTCAGAAACAACACGCCCAGTGTAAACTTTGCGTTGGTTGCGTTCACTCATTGTGCGAACCTCCTCTCAATATCACTTTGAAAAACCAATTTCTCTTTCACGAATCACTGTTTTCATACGAGCGATTGATTTGCGTACTTCACGAATGCGAGCTGTGTTTTCAAGTTGTCCAGTCGCTAATTGAAAGCGAAGATTGAATAATTCTTCTTTTAATGATTTGACTTTTTGTTCAATTTCGGCAGTGGTAAGGTCACGAATATCATTAGCTTTCATTAGATTCACCACCAATTTCTTCTCGTTTTACAAACTTACACTTAACAGGAAGCTTGTGTGCTGCAAGGCGAAGAGCTTCACGAGCGATTTCTTCAGAAACACCTGCAATTTCGAACATTACTTTCCCAGGCTTAACAACTGCTACCCATCCTTCTGGAGCACCCTTACCGGAACCCATTCGGACCTCTAGAGGTTTAGCTGTGTAAGGCTTATGTGGGAATATATTAATCCATACTTTACCGCCACGTTTCATGTAACGAGTCATAGCGATACGGGCTGCTTCGATTTGACGGTTCGTGATCCATGAAGCTTCTGTAGCTTGTAGACCGAATTCACCGAAATTCACTTCTGTGCCGCCTTTTGATTGACCGCGCATTTTTCCACGGTGCACACGACGGTATTTCACGCGTTTAGGCAGTAACATATTATTTGCCTCCTTCCTCAGATTTCTTCTTCGTAGGAAGGACCTCTCCACGATAAATCCATACTTTCACACCAAGCTTACCGTAAGTAGTATCTGCTTCAGCTGTAGCGTAATCGATATCAGCACGAAGAGTATGAAGTGGAACTGTTCCTTCGCTGTATGATTCAGAACGAGCGATATCAGCACCGCCTAGGCGTCCAGATACCATTGTTTTGATACCTTTAGCACCAGCGCGCATTGCACGTTGAATTGTTTGTTTTTGAGCACGACGGAAAGATACGCGGTTTTCTAATTGACGAGCAATATTTTCCGCAACTAATTTCGCATCGATATCAGCTTTTTTGATTTCAAGAATGTTAATGTGAACACGTTTGCCAGTAAGTGAGTTAAGTGCTTTACGAAGTGCTTCAACTTCAGTACCACCTTTACCAATAACCATACCTGGCTTGGCAGTGTGAATAGTGATGTTTAAACGATTTGCTGCACGTTCGATTTCAACTTTCGATACAGAAGCATCCTTTAGACGCTTAGTGATGTACTCACGAACTTTAAGGTCTTCGTGTAAAAGATCAGCATAGTCTTTATCTGCGTACCATCTTGATTCCCAATCACGGATGATTCCAACACGCAAACCGACTGGATTTACTTTTTGACCCACTGATTATCCCTCCTTCTTTTCTGATAACACGATAGTGATATGGCTAGTGCGTTTGTTAATTTGGCTCGCACGGCCTTGTGCACGTGGACGGAAACGTTTTAACGTTGGTCCTTCGTCAACGAATGCTTGAGCAACTACTAAGTTGTTAACGTCCATTTCGTAGTTGTGCTCAGCGTTTGCTAATGCAGACTTTAAAACCTTTTCTACGATTGGAGAAGCAGCTTTTGGAGTTAAGTTCAAAATCGCTACTGCTTCACCTACTTGCTTACCTCGAATTAAATCTACGACTAAACGAGCTTTACGAGGAGCAATACGAACTGTTCTTGCAACAGCTTTAGCTTGCATAGGAAGCCCTCCTCTCATTAACGTCTTGTTTTCTTATCATCATTGCCATGCCCTTTGTACGCACGTGTTGGAGCGAATTCTCCAAGTTTGTGGCCTACCATGTCTTCAGTAACATATACAGGCACGTGTTTACGACCATCGTAAACTGCAATTGTGTGTCCGATGAATTGCGGGAAGATCGTAGAACGGCGAGACCAAGTTTTGATAACTTGTTTACCATCAGTTTCATTTAGCTTTTCGATCTTTGTAATTAAATGATCATCAACAAAAGGTCCTTTTTTTAAGCTGCGACCCATGATTGAACCTCCCTTCGCAATTGATCTACGGTTCTTGTGAACCGTAGGACAATCCCGTTATTTTTTACGGCGACGAACAATAAACTTATCCGACTTGTTTGTTTTCTTGCGCGTTTTGAAACCAAGTGTTGGTTTGCCCCAAGGAGTCATTGGAGACTTACGTCCGATTGGTGAACGTCCTTCACCACCACCGTGTGGGTGATCGTTAGGGTTCATTACAGATCCACGAACAGTTGGGCGCTTACCTAACCAGCGGGAACGTCCTGCTTTACCGATGTTAATTAACTCATGTTGTTCGTTACCTACTTGACCGATTGTTGCTCGGCAAGTAGCAAGGATCATACGTACTTCGCCAGAGTTTAAGCGAACAAGAACATATTTGCCTTCTTTACCAAGAACTTGAGCAGATGTACCTGCAGAACGAACTAATTGTCCACCTTTACCAGGTTTTAACTCGATGTTATGGATTACAGTACCCATTGGAATGTTTACTAATGGTAGAGCGTTACCCACTTTAATGTCAGCTTCTGGACCAGACATTACTTCCATACCTACTTCTAGGTTTTTAGGAGCAAGGATGTAGCGCTTTTCACCATCTACATAGTTGATTAGAGCAATTCTCGATGAACGGTTTGGATCGTACTCGATCGTAGCAACGCGTCCTGGAATGCCATCTTTGTTACGTTTAAAGTCAATAATACGATACTGGCGTTTATGACCGCCGGCTTGATGACGAACAGTTATTTTACCTTGGTTGTTGCGGCCTGCTTTTTTATTCAATGGAGCTAACAGGGATTTTTCGGGTTTATCAGTAGTGATTTCTTCGAAAGTGAAACCTGTCATTCCGCGACGACCATTAGAGGTAGGTTTATACTTTTTAATCGCCATTTTATTCCCTCCTCTTCAATTAATATTAAGCTTCAAAGAATTCGATTTCTTTGCTATCAGCTGTTAATTTAACAATTGCTTTACGACGCTTGTTAGTGTAGCCACCAAAACGTCCCATACGCTTAAACTTTCCTTTGTAGTTCATAACGTTAACTTTCTCAACTTTAACACCGAAGATTGTTTCTACAGCGTCTTTTACTTGAGTTTTATTAGCTCTAACGTCAACTTCAAAAGTATATTTTTTATCGGCCATTAAATCAGAAGAAGCTTCAGTAATTACGGGGCGCTTAATGATATCGCGTGCATCCATTATGCAAGCACCTCCTCTACTTTTTCAACTGCTGCTTTCGTCATGATTAACTTATCATGATTTAAAACATCCAGAACGTTGATTCCTGTAGCAGTAACAACAGTTACACCAGGGATGTTACGAGCTGATAATGCTACGTTTTCATCTAGGTCAGCTGTTACAATTAATGCTTTAGTTTCAACAGAAAGACCTTTTAACACACCTTTAAAGTCTTTTGTTTTTGGAGTTTCGAAAGCAAGGCTTTCTAATACTAAAATGTTTTCTGCTAACACTTTAGAAGATAATGCAGATTTGATCGCTAAGCGACGAACCTTTTTAGGAAGTTTGTAGCTATAGCTGCGTGGTACAGGACCGAATACAGTTCCACCGCCGCGCCATTGTGGTGAACGGATTGAACCTTGACGAGCACGTCCTGTGCCTTTTTGACGCCATGGTTTGCGACCGCCGCCCGCTACTTCAGAACGAATTTTTGTTTTATGAGTTCCTTGACGTAAAGAAGCTCTTTGCATAACAACCGCTTCAAATAGAACGTGGTTATTAGGCTCGATACCAAAGATCGTTTCATTAAGCTCGATTTCACCAACTTGAGATCCGCTTTGGTTAAATAATGCTACTTTCGGCATTCTTAATTCCTCCTTTCCGACTTATTACTATGCTTTAACCGCACTTTTGATTTTTAACATTGCTTTTTTAGCTCCAGGTACATTTCCTTTAATTAATAAAAGGTTACGTTCAACGTCAACTTTTACAATTTCAAGGTTTTGTACTGTAACTTGCTCTCCACCCATACGTCCAGGTAGTAATTTACCTTTGAATACGCGGTTTGGAGCTACAGGACCCATTGAACCAGGGCGACGGTGGTAACGAGAACCGTGAGACATAGGTCCGCGAGATTGTCCGTGACGCTTAATTGCACCTTGGAAACCTTTACCCTTTGAGATTCCTGTTACATCAACAGTTTCACCTGCTGCAAAAATATCAACTTTGACTTCTTGACCAACTTCATAATCTCCTAAAGTAACTCCACGTAACTCACGAACGAAGCGCTTAGGAGCAGTGTTAGCTTTTGCAACATGGCCCTTTTCAGGTTTGTTAGATAGCTTTTCGCGTTTGTCTTCGAATCCAATTTGGATTGCTTCGTAGCCATCAGTTTCAACTGATTTCATTTGAAGAACAACGTTAGCAGCTGCCTCAACAACTGTTACTGGGATAAGTTCTCCGTTTTCAGCAAACACTTGAGTCATACCAATCTTTCTTCCTAAGATTCCTTTGGTCATTTCAGTCACACCTCCTAGAATGTTTAATTAATTTATTTCATTAAAGTTTGATTTCGATATCTACACCTGATGGTAAATCTAAACGCATTAGAGAATCTACCGTTTGTGGTGTTGGGTTAACAATGTCGATTAGACGCTTATGCGTACGCATTTCGAATTGCTCACGAGAATCTTTGTACTTATGAACCGCACGAAGGATTGTGTAGATAGACTTTTCAGTTGGTAGTGGAATCGGACCAGATACAGCCGCACCAGAACGTTTTGCAGTTTCTACAATCTTTTCAGCAGATTGATCAAGAATTCTGTGATCATACGCTTTTAAACGAATACGAATTTTTTGTTTTGCCATTATTTTCCCTCCTTTTCGCCTATTTTTAAATAGACATTCTCCGTGAAAATTTCCCACACACTCGCCATGGCAAAGCGGCCGGGTGTGTCAGCAACCTTTCACATCATCGCAGTCAAAGACCAACATTGTCTATTATACAGAAACCACAAGTGGATTGCAAGAAAAACTATTGTAATTTCTTTATGTCTCTTACACTCGTATTATTATAGCGGCATTTATTTTGTTTTTCAAGCATGATATAAAGAATCCATTTATTACATAAATCAAAAGAAAAACCAGATGGATCGTCACCCATCTGGTTCTATATGTTATTTCTTTAATTATTCAATGATTGTTGCAACAACGCCAGCGCCTACTGTACGTCCACCTTCACGAATAGAGAACTTAGTTCCTTCTTCGATAGCGATTGGAGCGATAAGCTCAACGTGCATTTCGATGTTATCTCCAGGCATAACCATTTCTACGCCTTCTGGAAGATTACAAATACCAGTTACGTCAGTTGTACGGAAGTAGAACTGAGGACGGTAGTTTGTGAAGAATGGAGTATGACGTCCACCTTCTTCTTTAGATAATACGTAAACTTCAGCTTTGAAAGTTGTATGTGGCTTGATAGTACCTGGTTTAGCAAGTACTTGTCCACGTTGGATATCTTCACGAGCTACACCACGAAGAAGAGCACCGATGTTATCTCCAGCTTCAGCGTAATCTAATAATTTACGGAACATTTCAACTCCAGTAACTGTAGTTGATTTTGGCTCTTCTGTGAAACCAGTGATTTCAATAACGTCACCAACTTTAACTACTCCACGCTCAACACGACCAGTAGCAACTGTTCCACGACCAGTGATTGAGAATACGTCCTCAACTGGCATCATGAATGGTTTGTCAGTGTCACGAGTTGGGTTTGGAATGTACTCATCAACAGCAGCCATAAGCTCAAGTACTTTTTCTTCCCACTCAGGCTCTCCTTCAAGAGCTTTAAGAGCAGAACCTTTAACAACTGGAATGTCGTCGCCAGGGAAGTCGTATTCTGATAATAGATCACGGATTTCCATTTCTACTAATTCAAGAAGCTCTTCGTCATCAACCATGTCACATTTGTTCATGAATACAACTAGGAAAGGTACACCTACTTGACGAGAAAGAAGGATGTGCTCACGAGTTTGTGGCATTGGGCCATCAGCAGCAGATACTACTAGGATTCCGCCGTCCATTTGAGCAGCACCAGTGATCATGTTTTTAACGTAGTCAGCGTGTCCTGGGCAGTCAACGTGTGCATAGTGACGGTTAGCTGTTTCGTACTCAACGTGAGAAGTTGAGATTGTGATTCCACGCTCTTTTTCTTCTGGAGCGTTATCGATTTGGTCGTACCCTTTTGCTTCGCCACCCATTGATTTTGCAAGTACAGTAGTGATAGCAGCAGTTAAAGTAGTTTTACCATGGTCAACGTGTCCGATTGTACCAATGTTAACATGGGGTTTTGAACGGTCAAATTTAGCTTTTGCCATTAGGAAAATCCTCCTTTAATATATGAAAATTAAGTATTTTTTGAGCTGCGAAGAGAATTCTCGTCGCAGCTATGATGCTTACAATAGTAGTTATACTTGATTAAAAAGGTAAAATCAATTACTTTTATTCACCTTTGTGTTTTTTGATGATTTCTTCAGAAATTGATTTTGGTACTTCTTCATAATGATCAAATGTCATTGAGAACACACCACGACCTTGCGTGCTTGAACGTAATGAAGTAGCATAACCAAACATTTCTGAAAGTGGAACCATTGCACGTACAACTTGAGCGTTGCCGCGAGCTTCCATACCTTCAACGCGACCACGGCGTGAAGTAACGTTACCCATAATATCTCCCATGTATTCTTCAGGGATAATAACTTCGACCTTCATTACCGGCTCAAGAATTACAGGGCTACATTTAGATGCTGCGTTTTTCAATGCCATAGATGCAGCAATTTTAAACGCCATTTCTGATGAGTCAACATCATGGTATGATCCATCAAATAATCTCGCTTTAATGTCAACCAATGGGAAGCCAGCAAGTACCCCTCTATCAAGAGCATCTTCAAGACCAGCTTGTACAGGAGCAATATATTCACGAGGAACAACTCCACCAACGATTCCATTTACAAACTCAAAACCTTTACCTTCTTCGTTTGGAGAGAATTCAATCCAAACGTGACCATATTGTCCGCGTCCACCAGATTGGCGAGCGAATTTACCTTCAACTGAAGCTGAAGCGCGGAATGTTTCACGGTATGCAACCTGAGGTGCACCAACGTTAGCTTCCACTTTAAATTCACGACGCATACGGTCAACAAGGATATCAAGGTGAAGCTCACCCATACCCGCAATGATTACTTCTCCAGTTTCCTGGTCAGTATGTGCGCGGAATGTTGGATCTTCTTCTTGAAGTTTTTGAAGAGCAGTTGTCATTTTATCTTGGTCAGCCTTAGTTTTTGGCTCAATAGATAATTGGATAACTGGCTCTGGGAATTCCATTGATTCTAAGATTACAGGTGCTTTCTCATCGCAAAGTGTATCCCCTGTAGTTGTATCCTTCAGACCTACTGCTGCTGCGATGTCTCCAGCGTGTACAATTGAAATCTCTTCACGAGAGTTAGCATGCATTTGTAGGATACGTCCTACACGCTCACGCTTACCTTTCGTAGAGTTTTGTACATATGAACCTGAGTTTAATGTACCAGAGTAAACACGGAAGAATGTAAGTTTACCA
Organism: Cytobacillus depressus; assembly: GCF_008923245.1. Classification (GTDB taxonomy): domain Bacteria; phylum Bacillota; class Bacilli; order Bacillales; family Cytobacillaceae; genus Cytobacillus; species Cytobacillus depressus. Next base: position 32,282 of record NZ_WBOS01000020.1, on the reverse strand, counting down.
ACATAAGGGTCAGTCATAACTTTAAAAGCAAGAGCTGAGAACGGCTCGCTGTCATCTGCATGACGCTCTGTTTCTTCTTCTGTTTCTGGATTTACACCATTAATAGCTGGGATATCCATTGGAGATGGAAGATAGTCGATTGCTGCGTCTAGCATTTTCTGAACACCTTTGTTTTTGAAAGCAGTTCCGCACATTACTGGATAGAATTCAACGCTAAGAGTTGCTTTACGGATAGCAGCTTTTAACTCATCCTTAGTGATTTCTTCCCCACCAAGGTACTTTTCCATTAGTTCTTCATCAAGTTCAGCTACTGCCTCAATTAACTTTTCACGGTATTCTTCAGCTTGAGCTTGAAATTCTTCTGGGATTTCCCCAACTTGAATATCAGTTCCAAGATCGTTGTTGTAGAATGTAGCATCCATTTCAACTAAGTCAATGATGCCCCTGAATTGATCTTCAGCACCGATTGGTAATTGAATTGGAGCAGCATTCGCTTGAAGACGATCATGCAGAGTTTTCACAGAATACAAGAAGTCTGCACCGAGTTTATCCATTTTGTTAACGAAAACAATACGTGGCACGCCGTAAGTTGTTGCTTGGCGCCATACTGTTTCAGTTTGTGGTTCTACCCCAGATTGAGCATCAAGTACAGTAACAGCACCATCAAGTACACGAAGAGAACGTTCAACTTCAACTGTGAAGTCTACGTGTCCAGGTGTATCAATGATGTTTACGCGGTGACCTTTCCATTGTGCAGTTGTTGCTGCAGATGTAATTGTGATTCCGCGCTCCTGCTCTTGCTCCATCCAGTCCATCTGAGCTCCACCTTCGTGTGTTTCACCGATTTTGTGGATTTTTCCTGTGTAGTACAGGATACGCTCAGTAGTTGTTGTTTTACCGGCATCAATATGAGCCATGATTCCGATATTACGAGTATTTTCTAAGGAGAACTCTCTTGCCATTGGGTCTTTCTCCTTCCTAGTATGAGTAATATTTTGTATTGGGTATAAATCCTACCAACGATAGTGAGCAAATGCTTTGTTAGCTTCTGCCATTTTGTGAGTGTCTTCACGTTTCTTAACAGATGCACCAGTATTGTTAGCAGCATCTAGAATTTCGTTAGCTAAACGCTCTTCCATCGTCTTTTCTCCACGTAGACGAGAGTAGTTTACTAACCAGCGAAGACCAAGAGTTGTACGACGATCTGGACGCACCTCTACTGGTACTTGGTAGTTAGATCCGCCGACACGGCGTGCTTTTACTTCAAGTACAGGCATGATGTTTTTAAGCGCTTGGTCGAAAACTTCCATTGGCTCTTTTCCAGCGCGTTCGCTAATAATATTAAATGCTGAGTAAAGAATTGCTTGAGATTTACCTCTCTTACCGTCAACCATCATTTTGTTGATAAGTTTGCTAACAAGCTTTGAGTTGTAAATCGGATCCGGTAATACGTCTCTTTTTGCTACAGGACCTTTACGTGGCATATTATTTCCTCCTTTCAGAAATTCTTTTCTTTATTTTTATTGAAATTATTTTTTCGCTGCTTTTGGTCTCTTCTGACCATATTTAGAACGACTTTGCATACGGTTAGCAACACCAGCTGTGTCTAATGCTCCACGAACGATGTGGTAACGTACCCCCGGTAAGTCCTTAACACGTCCGCCACGGATTAGAACAACGCTGTGCTCTTGAAGGTTATGACCGATACCAGGAATGTAAGCATTAACCTCGATTCCGTTAGATAAACGTACACGAGCGTATTTACGTAATGCTGAGTTTGGTTTTTTCGGAGTCATTGTACCAACACGAGTACATACACCACGTTTTTGAGGTGAAGAAACATTTGTTTGTGCTTTTTTGAAGCTGTTGTATCCTTTGTTTAGTGCTGGTGATTTTGACTTTTCCTCTTTAGTTTGACGAGGTTTACGCACTAATTGGTTAATAGTAGGCATTGAATTGTCCTCCCTTCGTTATTTGTTTAAGCCCACACATCCAGGTGGTTCATTTAAATGTAAAAAACAATGTCTTTGCAGTACATCTACAAAAACAGTTTTAAATAATTATTGCAACAGTTGCTGCGCCAACTTCAATTCCACACGCTTTTCCAAGCTTTTTCATTGAATCAACATATAAAACAGGTACATTTAATTCTGTGGCCACAGTTATAACACTTGTAATTACTTTTTGATCTGCATCTTTAGCAATTACAATTGCATTTGTCGCACCTGATTTCATTGCTTTCACTGTTTGCTTCGTTCCTATTACAAGTTCTTTTGCCTGCAATACTTTTTCATAAGACATAAGTGACATCCTCCAAAGTATACAGTTAATAGGAGCACCTTTGATATAGTAACATCTTCATTTTCCGATGTCAACAATCAATCTCATATATTTTTTGAAAAACATTTATGAATCTATGTCCTCATTGAGTTAATTGATTTGTATTCATTATTATAAACGGCACTGACTAAGCAAGTTAGTCAGTACCGAAATAGGACTCTATTCTACGGTAACAGTGTCTTCAGCTGTTTCTTCATTCGTGTATGGTTCAGCTCTGCGATAACGCTGCATTCCCGTACCAGCTGGAACAAGTTTACCAATAATTACATTTTCTTTTAATCCAAGTAATTCATCGCGTTTTCCTTTAATTGCCGCATCTGTAAGAACTCTTGTTGTTTCTTGGAAGGAAGCAGCAGATAGGAATGAATCTGTTTCAAGAGACGCTTTCGTAATTCCAAGTAATACCGGACGACCTGTTGCAGGCAGCTTACCAGCAAGAAGGGCTTTTTCGTTCGCATCTGTAAACTGATGTATATCAAGCAATGTACCTGGTAGTACATCTGTTTCTGCCGCATCGATGACACGTACTTTACGAAGCATTTGGCGTACCATTACTTCGATATGCTTGTCACCAATTTCAACCCCTTGCATACGATAAACCTTCTGAACTTCACGCAATAAGTATTCTTGAACAGCTGTCACGTCCTTCACGCGAATTAACTCTTTTGGATCGATGGAACCTTCCGTTAACTCTTGTCCGCGCTCCACATGGTCATTTATTGCTACTTTTAGACGGGCAGTGTAAGGCGCATTATATGTGCGTGACTCTACTTCACCTTGGATCACAATTTCATGCTGGCGATCTCTTCCTTCGTTAATGCCTACTACGACACCTTCAATTTCAGAAATAACAGCCACACCTTTCGGATTACGTGCTTCAAACAGCTCTTGGATACGCGGCAAACCTTGTGTAATATCGTCTCCCGCAACTCCACCTGTATGGAAAGTACGCATCGTTAACTGCGTTCCAGGCTCACCGATCGACTGAGCAGCGATAATTCCTACTGCTTCCCCTACTTCAACTTCTTGGCCTGTTGCTAAGTTGCGGCCGTAGCACTTCTTACATACGCCATGGCGAGTGTTACAAGTAAATGCAGAGCGAATCCAAACTTGTTCAACATTGGCTTTTGCTACTACTTCAGCAAGATCTTCCGTGATTAATCCGTTTTCAGGTATAATAACCTCTTTAGTTTCCGGATGGCGGATTGCCCTTCTTGCATGACGACCAATTAAACGCTCTTCAAGTGTTTCAATGATTTCAGTACCATCTTTCAACGCACTAATTAGCAAGCCACGGTCTGTTCCACAGTCATCTTCACGGACAATGACATCTTGCGCCACGTCAACTAGACGACGAGTTAAATAACCAGAGTCGGCTGTTTTAAGGGCTGTATCGGCAAGACCTTTACGAGCACCGTGTGTTGAAATAAAGTATTCTAACACCGTTAAACCTTCGCGGAAGCTTGAGCGAATTGGAAGTTCAATAATACGTCCAGCCGGGTTGGCCATCAGGCCTCGCATACCCGCTAATTGAGTGAAGTTAGATGCGTTACCACGGGCACCAGAGTCACTCATCATGAAGATAGGGTTTGAACGATCAAGAGACTTCATAATTTTCTCTTGAATCGTATCTTTAGCCGCACTCCAGATCGAAATAACCCGATCATAACGTTCATCTTCTGTAATGAGACCACGTCTAAATTGCTTCATTACATTATCAACTTTAGTTTGAGCTTCTTGAATAATTTGCTCTTTCTCACCTAGTACTACGATATCAGATACACCAACGGTAATACCGGCTTTAGTTGAGTATTTGAATCCGAGATCTTTCATGCGGTCAAGCATCTTAGATGTTTCGGTAATTTTGTAGCGTTTAAATACTTCAGCAATAATATTTCCTAGGATCTTCTTCTTAAATGGATCCACAAGCGGCATTTCACGAATAATTGAAAGTACTTCTTGGCCTTTATCCACAAAATACTTAGCAGGAGTTTCTTCTTCAAGATTTTGTCTAGTAGGCTCATTAATATACGGGAATGACGTTGGTAAAATCTCATTAAAGATTAGTTTCCCTACTGTTGTAATGAGAAGCTTTTGATTTTGCTCAGGTGTAAATGTTGGGTTTTTCAAGGAACCAGCATGAACCGCTACACGAGTATGGAGATGAACATATCCATTTTGATATGCAAGTAACGCTTCATTCGTATCCTTAAAGATCATTCCTTCCCCAACAACGCCATCTCTTTCTAATGTTAAGTAATAGTTACCTAATACCATATCCTGAGAAGGAGTAACAACTGGTTTACCATCTTTCGGATTCAGAATGTTTTGTGCTGCAAGCATTAAAAGCCTAGCTTCAGCTTGAGCTTCTGCCGAAAGCGGTACGTGAACAGCCATTTGGTCTCCATCGAAGTCCGCGTTGTAAGCTGTACATACAAGTGGATGAAGACGGATCGCACGGCCTTCTACTAGTGTTGGTTCAAACGCCTGAATTCCTAATCTATGAAGAGTAGGGGCGCGGTTTAGAAGAACCGGATGCTCTTTAATGACGCTTTCTAACACATCCCAAACTTCTGGCTGCACTCGCTCAATTTTACGTTTGGCTGATTTAATATTATGTGATAGACCCTTCTCGACTAACTCTTTCATAACAAATGGTTTAAAGAGCTCTAATGCCATTTCTTTCGGAAGTCCGCATTGATACATTTTTAAATTCGGTCCTACAACAATAACCGAACGTCCAGAGTAGTCAACACGTTTTCCTAATAAGTTCTGACGGAAGCGTCCTTGCTTTCCTTTCAGCATGTGAGAAAGTGACTTTAATGGTCTGTTACCAGGACCCGTAACAGGTCTGCCGCGACGTCCATTATCAATCAAAGCGTCCACAGCTTCCTGCAACATACGTTTTTCGTTTTGAACGATAATGCTCGGTGCACCAAGATCCAATAAACGTTTTAAACGATTATTTCTGTTGATTACACGGCGGTATAAATCATTCAGGTCAGATGTCGCGAAACGGCCGCCATCAAGCTGAACCATCGGACGAAGCTCTGGTGGAATAACAGGAAGCACATCAAGAATCATCCAAGATGGCTCGTTGCCTGAACCACGGAAGGCTTCTAGAACTTCTAGGCGCTTAATCGCACGAGTTCTTCTCTGTCCTTGCGCTGTTCTAAGTTCTTCTTTTAAGATATCAACTTCTTTATTCAAATCGATATCCGTAAGAAGCTTTTTAATAGACTCAGCACCCATGGAAGCTTGGAACTTACTTCCGTATTTTTCACGATATGCCCGATATTCTTTTTCCGAAAGCAACTGCTTTTTCTCAAGGGCTGTATCACCAGCATCAGTTACTACGTAAGATGCAAAATAAATGACTTCTTCAAGCGCACGAGGAGACATATCTAGAACAAGTCCCATTCTGCTTGGAATGCCTTTGAAATACCAAATGTGAGAAACAGGAGCAGCAAGCTCGATATGGCCCATTCTTTCACGGCGTACCTTTGCACGCGTTACTTCAACTCCGCATCGATCACAAACTACACCTTTATAGCGAACACGTTTGTACTTTCCACAATGACATTCCCAATCTTTTGTTGGTCCAAAAATACGCTCGCAGAATAAACCGTCTTTTTCTGGCTTTAATGTACGATAGTTAATCGTTTCAGGTTTTTTAACCTCACCATGTGACCATGAACGTATTTTATCTGGTGAAGCAAGACCGATTTTCATATACTCAAAATTGTTTACATCTAGCAAGGGGCCTACCTCCCTTTTAATCTCCGGGCTATGCCCATTTTGCCCATAGAAAGCAATTTGGGTGCAAATTTAATGGTTCCAATCAGCCTTCTCTTAATTTATTAGCGAAGGCTGGGAACAAATTTTAAACAAATGTATCTACTCTTTTGTCACAACTTCCTCAGGTTCTGAGTTTTGTGGTTCAGGTGTGATTGTGAAGGATTCAGCTTGCTGGATATCTTCATCATCCTCAGTATCGCGCATTTCGATTTCTTTTTCATCACCCGATAAAATCTTAACGTCCATACCTAAGCTTTGAAGTTCTTTAATTAATACTTTAAACGACTCAGGGACACCTGGCTCTGGAACGTTCTCACCTTTAACGATTGCTTCATATGTTTTCACACGTCCTACGACGTCATCCGATTTAACGGTTAAGATTTCCTGCAATGTATATGCAGCACCGTAGGCCTCAAGCGCCCAAACCTCCATCTCTCCGAAACGCTGACCGCCAAATTGAGCTTTACCGCCCAACGGCTGTTGAGTAACAAGAGAGTATGGTCCTGTAGAACGAGCATGAAGCTTGTCATCAACCATGTGAGCGAGCTTGATCATGTACATGACACCAACAGATACACGGTTATCAAACGGTTCTCCTGAACGTCCATCATAAAGAACTGTCTTCGCATCACGGGCCATGCCTGCTTCTTCAATCGTACTCCAAACATCTTCTTCAGTCGCACCGTCAAATACAGGTGATGCGACATGAATGCCTAGAGATCTTGCTGCCATTCCCAGATGAAGCTCAAGCACCTGTCCGATGTTCATACGAGATGGAACCCCTAATGGGTTTAACATGATGTCAACTGGTGTTCCGTCTGGCATATAAGGCATATCCTCTTCCGGTAAAATTCGCGAGATAACCCCTTTGTTACCATGTCGGCCCGCCATTTTATCCCCTTCAGAGATTTTACGTTTTTGAACAATGTATACACGGACAAGCTGATTTACTCCTGGTGGAAGCTCATCTCCATCTTCTCGGTTGAAGACTTTAACGTCCAGAACAATACCACCGCCGCCGTGCGGAACACGAAGGGAAGTATCACGAACTTCTCGTGCTTTTTCTCCGAAGATTGCATGCAATAGTCTTTCTTCAGCTGTAAGTTCAGTCACACCTTTAGGCGTCACTTTTCCTACTAGAAGATCGCCATCCTTAACCTCAGCACCCGTTCGGATAATTCCTCTCTCATCCAAGTTGCGGAGAGCATCCTCTCCAACGTTTGGAATATCGCGAGTAATCTCTTCAGGTCCAAGCTTCGTATCTCGTGATTCAGACTCGTATTCTTCAATATGAATCGAAGTATACACATCGTCCTTCACAAGACGTTCGCTCATAATGATAGCATCTTCATAGTTATATCCATCCCAAGTCATAAACGCTACTAATACGTTACGTCCAAGTGCTAATTCTCCAAGCTCCATAGATGGACCATCAGCAAGAATTTCACCTTTTGTTACACGGTTTCCTTCTGCAACAATCGGACGCTGGTTATAACAAGTACCCTGATTCGAACGGATAAACTTCAGCATTCTGTATTTATCAAGATCGCCTTTTGTCTCTTGGCCATCTACATTTACAATTCTACGGACCCATACTTCACGGGCTTCAACATGCTCTATAATTCCATCATGCTTACAGATAACTGCAGCACCGGAATCTTTCCCTGAAACATATTCCATCCCTGTTCCTACTCTTGGTGCTTCTGGCTGCATCAACGGTACAGCCTGACGTTGCATGTTCGCACCCATTAACGCACGGTTAGAGTCATCATTTTCTAGGAACGGAATACACGCGGTCGCAGCAGACACAACTTGCTTCGGTGAAACGTCCATATAGTCGACACGATCACGAGCGACAACAGTGTTTTCACCTTTGAAACGAGCAACAACTTCCTCTTCTAGGAAGGAGCCATCATCACCAAGTAATACGTTTGCTTGTGCAACTACATAGTTGTCTTCTTCATCGGCTGTTAAATAATCAATACGAGCGGTTACTTTTCCTGTTTCTGGGTCAACACGGCGATAAGGAGTTTCAATAAAACCAAATCTGTTAACCTTTGCAAAGGATGATAATGAGTTAATCAAACCGATATTCGGTCCCTCAGGAGTCTCAATCGGACACATACGCCCATAGTGGGAGTAGTGAACGTCACGCACTTCAAACCCTGCACGCTCACGAGTTAATCCCCCTGGTCCAAGGGCAGATAACCGGCGTTTATGCGTTAATTCTGCAAGTGGATTCGTTTGATCCATGAATTGCGATAACTGCGAGCTTCCGAAGAACTCTTTAATCGACGCGATAACCGGTCGAATATTAATTAATTGCTGTGGAGTAATTGTATTGGTATCTTGAATTGACATTCTTTCGCGAACAACACGTTCCATTCTTGAAAGACCAATACGGAACTGGTTTTGCAACAGCTCTCCAACAGAGCGTAAACGTCTATTTCCAAGATGGTCAATATCATCCGTATCCCCAACTGAATGAAGCAGATTAAAGAAATAGCTAATAGAGGCGATAATATCAGAAGGTGAAATATTCTTCACAGCCTCTTCAACATACGCATTCCCTATAACATTAATGGCCTTTTCTCCATCTTCGTTTGGAGCATAAATTTTAATTGATTGAAGAGTAACATCCTCTTCTAGCACCCCGGCAACTAGACTCACTTTTTTGAAACCAATGTTGTTCTCTAAGTTTGGAAGGATACGATCGAGTGTACGTCGATCAAGGGTTACTCCTTTTTCAGCGATAATCTCGCCTGTTTCCGGATCTACTAGCGTTTCGGCAAGTTTTTGTCCGAATAATCTATTTTTAATATGAAGCTTTTTGTTAATTTTGTATCGTCCTACGTTCGCTAAATCATAACGCTTAGGGTCAAAAAATCTAGATACTAATAAGCTTTTTGCGTTTTCTACTGTTGGTGGTTCACCAGGACGAAGGCGCTCATAAATTTCTAATAATGCCTTATCTGTCCCTTCTGTATTGTCTTTCTCCAACGTATTGCGAATGTATTCATTGTCTCCAATCAAATCAATGATTTCTTGATCAGATCCGAACCCAAGCGAACGCAAAAGAACCGTAACGGGCAGTTTCCGAGTACGATCTATTCTAACGTACACGACATCCTTGGCATCTGTTTCATACTCAAGCCAAGCGCCGCGGTTCGGGATTACAGTTGCTGTAAAGCCCTTTTTCCCGTTTTTATCTATTTTTCCACTATAGTATACACTTGGTGAACGAACAAGCTGAGAAACAATTACACGCTCTGCTCCGTTGATCACAAATGTACCTGTTTCTGTCATAAGCGGGAAGTCACCCATAAAGACATCCTGGTCTTTAACTTCGCCTGTTTCTTTGTTTACAAGACGTACTTTCACTCGCAATGGTGCTGAGTATGTAACATCTCTTTCTTTCGATTCCTCAACGGAATATTTTGGCTCGCCAAGGCTGTAATCAATAAATTCAAGCGACAAATTACCAGTAAAGTCTTCAATCGGCGAAATATCTTGGAACATTTCGCGTAAACCCTCATCAAGAAACCATTGATAAGAAGAGGTTTGGATTTCGATTAGATTTGGTAATTCTAAAACTTCACTGATTCGTGCGTAACTCCTACGTTGGCGGTGTCGTCCATACTGAACAAGTTGACCTATCAACTGATTCACCCCTCAAATCAAGCTTAATGGCAATAATGTATTCTCAAATAGAACAAACTGTCCTATCTTAAGACAAAAAGAAAAAAGGGTTTTTAGTTCAAAAAACCACATTTTCACATTACGACTATTATTTTGTTATCTTTTCCACTAAAAACCAATTTTATACAACTTTTGTCTATTTTAGTAAATAGTCGGAGTATATTATGTTGGCATTATATAATGCTAACACACACAAAAAGTCAAGTCAATATTTTTTTGCTCGCAAAATATAATAGCCTTTTTTCTTTTCCACTGTTTCTACTTCACTAAATAACTCTGATAATTTTTCAATAGCTGACGGGGCTCCTTGTTTTTTCTGTATCACTACCCAAAGGTCTCCGTCTTGTTGCAACTTATGATAGCTTTGCTCAAAAATATCATGGACAACCTTTTTTCCCGCCCGGATGGGAGGATTCGTTAATATCGCCGCAAACTTGGCATCCTTTACATTTTCAAGACGATCACTTTCATAAATAGTGACATTTTTAATTTGATTTAACTCTGCATTTTCACGTGCGAGAGATAAGGCTCTTGAATTGACATCTACCATGTGGACAAGGCGGTCTTCCATATGCTTCGCAATAGATAGCCCAATCGGTCCGTACCCACAGCCAACATCAAGTATATTCCCTTCGATAGCCGGATGTTCAAATGTCTCTATCAGTAATCTTGAACCAAAATCAACTTCATTTTTTGAAAAAACTCCATTATCCGTCTTAAAACGGAACGGATGATTCTTTAAGGTAAAACTCCAATATTTCGGGTTACTTTCTGTACTTTGTGTTTTGGAATAGTAATGTTCTGACATGACATATCACCTCCAATCGGGGATTTGGTTGCAGAAATAATGAGAGGTTAAAAAAAGCCCGCTATACAGCGGGCTTTCTTAAATCTATATTACTTAACTTCAACGCCAGCTCCAACTTCTTCAAGTTTAGCTTTGATTTCTTCAGCTTCCTCTTTAGAAGCGCCTTCTTTGATTGCTTTTGGAGTGTTGTCAACAAGTTCTTTTGCTTCTTTAAGACCAAGACCTGTGATTTCACGAACAACTTTGATAACTTTGATTTTTTGATCGCCTGCAGAAGCAAGGATTACATCAAAATCAGTTTTTTCTTCAACAGCGCCAGCAGCAGCTCCGCCCATAACAGCCACAGGAGCTGCAGCAGTTACACCAAATTCTTCTTCGATAGCTTTTACTAAGTCGTTTAATTCTAAAACAGTCATATTTTTAACCGCTTCAATGATTTGTTCTTGAGTCATGATAAAGTTTCCTCCTTAAATTTGGTTAATAAATTTTGATTATATTAAAACTAGCTTACGCGCTTTGTTCTTCTTTTTGATCTGCAACAGCTTTTGCAGCAAGAGCAAGATTGCGGATAGGTGCTTGAAGTACGCTGAGTAGCATAGATAGTAAGCCTTCGCGAGATGGTAGTTCTGCAAGAGCTTTAATTTCCTCTGCTGATGCAACATTTCCTTCAATTACACCTGCTTTAATTTCAAGTGCATCATTCTTTTTAGCAAAATCATTAATGATTTTTGCTGGAGCAATTACATCTTCAGTACTGAATGCAATCGCATTTGGACCAGTTAACACTTCGTTTAAACCAGTTAGTTCAGCAACTTCCGCAGCACGGCGTGTTAAAGTATTTTTGTATACTTTGAATTCAACACCAGCTTCGCGAAGCTGTTTACGAAGTTCAGTTACTTGAGTAACAGTTAAACCACGGTAGTCAACAACAACTGTTGATACACTACCTTTTAGTTTATCAGCAATATCTTCGACGATTTGTTTCTTTTGTTCGATAGCGCTGCTCATCTTTACACCTCCTGTAGAATTTTCTGCACTTATACCGTTCAATAATAAACCTCCACATCAAGTAGACATGGAGGGAGTATACAATAGGCAAACTGAAAATCTATCGTATGACCTCGGCAGGATATTAAGCATGGGCACCTGCTGTCTACGGTACAAATGTATATATATATTAACAACAAAATACATATTACAGAATGTGATTTTGTTTGTCAATCTTATTAGGTAATTTCCAATTATTACTTAACTGTAACCGTTGAAGGATCTACTTTAACGCCAGGTCCCATAGTAGAAGTAACAGATACGTTCTTCATGTAAGTACCTTTTGCAGCTGAAGGCTTCACTTTAAGCATTGTTTCGAAAATTGTGTTGAAGTTTTCAACAAGCTTTTCGTTTTCGAATGATGCTTTACCGATTGGAACATGGATGTTACCAGCTTTATCAGTACGGTATTCAACTTTACCTGCTTTGATTTCGTTAATAGCTTTTTCTACATCAAATGTAACAGTGCCAGTTTTAGGGTTTGGCATTAAACCTTTTGGTCCTAATACACGACCAAGCTTACCAACTTCACCCATCATATCAGGAGTAGCAACGATTACATCAAACTCAAACCAACCTTGGTTGATTTTGTTGATGAACTCTGAATCGCCTACATAATCTGCGCCAGCAGCTTCTGCTTCCTTTGCTTTTTCACCCTTCGCGAATACTAGAACGCGTTGAGTTTTACCAGTTCCGTTTGGAAGAACAACTGCTCCACGGATGTTTTGGTCAGCTTTCTTAGGATCAATTCCTAAGCGAAAAGCAACTTCTACAGTTGCATCGAATTTAGTGAAATTTGTTTTCTTTGCAAGATCAATCGCTTCTTCAATTGGATAAGCTTTCGTACGATCTACAAGCTTTGCAGCTTCTAAAAACTTCTTACCTTTTTTAGCCATTATAATTTCCTCCTTGATTGTGGTTTTAGCGGATATCCTCCCACTTACGAAAAACGCTAAGCGTTTTTCTAATGTCGGATGCCAGAAGTCGAATTTTTGTTACGACTTAGCATTCGACATCATCATTAGACAGAACAAAGGTTGCGTGTGAAACCAAATTCAACGACGCAACCCCATTAACAACCTAAAGCTCCGTAACATGGATTAGTCTTCGATCGTGATACCCATGCTGCGTGCAGTACCTTCAACCATAAGCATTGCAGCTTCAACGCTAGCAGCGTTTAGGTCAGGCATTTTTGTTTCAGCAATCTCGCGTACCTTGTCACGCTTGACTGTTGCTACTTTATTACGGTTTGGTTCACCAGAACCAGACTCGATTCCAGCCGCTTTCTTAAGAAGAACTGCAGCAGGAGGAGTTTTCGTAATAAATGTAAATGAACGGTCTTCAAAAACCGTAATTTCAACAGGAATGATTAGGCCAGCTTGTTCAGCTGTACGTGCGTTAAATTCCTTACAGAATCCCATGATGTTAACACCCGCTTGACCTAGTGCAGGTCCTACTGGTGGCGCAGGGTTAGCTTTACCTGCTGGAATTTGTAACTTTACAAGTTTGATTACTTTTTTAGCCACGAGACACACCTCCTTAAAGTCCGTGATGTGGTAATTGGGGCCTTAGTGACTGTTGGGGTCCCCTCCCACTCAACTTATAGTCTTTATATCAAGATAAAGAAAACTACATTGTCCGGTCTCAAAAATTGAGACATACTGACCTTTGAAATATTATCACTTTTCAAAGTCAATTTCAAGTTTTTTTCAAAAAATAGAGAGAGAAGCTTTTAGAGCTAGAACATACTTCCTAACTTTAAACACTCTAAAGGTTTTTCCTCTTAAATCCTTTCAATCTGTGAGTAATCAAGCTCTACAGGAGTATCGCGACCAAACATATTAACAAGAACTTTAATTTTCGCCTTGTCTTTGTCAATTTCTTCAATTGACCCTGTGAAGTTAGCAAATGGACCTTCTTTCACCTGAACAACTTCACCGATTTCGAAATTAATATCCACTCGTTTTTCATCGACACCCATACGCTTCAAGATTACATTGACTTCTTCAGGTAATAACGGTGTCGGCTTCGAGCCTGAACCAGCCGAACCAACGAATCCCGTAACACCTGGTGTATTGCGAACGACATACCATGAATCGTCTGTCATTACAATTTCAACGAGGACATATCCAGGGAATACTTTCCGCTTTACTACCTTCTTCTTGCCATTTTTAAAATCAGTTTCTTCTTCTTCCGGTACAATTACGCGGAAGATCTTATCTTGCATACCCATAGATTCTACACGCTTCTCTAGGTTTGCCTTTACTTTATTTTCATAACCGGAATACGTATGAACAACATACCAATTCTTTTCCATTCAAGGGGACTAAAGCGTCCTTCCCTCCCTATATTTCATATTCGCGCTTCGAGAATATTTGCAGCCAGATTTACCTGGACTCACTCGATATATCCCATAAAAAAATACTGTTTTTAACCAAATAAAAAACCCGTTTCCGGGCTTTGCAAATGTTTTCCTGCGTTATTCTCCATTATACCATGGAAATACAGGGGTTATTCAAGAATTAAACGAATCAATTCAGAAATACCTAAGTCAACCACTCCAAAGAAAATCGCAAAAAACGCTACAGTTGCAAGAACAGTAATTGTATAAGTAGTCATTTCTTTACGCTTTGGCCAACTGACCTTTCTCATTTCACGTCCAATATCGCGGAAAAAATTCAAGATGCGTTGCATTTTGTAACCCCCAACTTACTTATGGTCTAAGTAAATTTAATAATGTATTATAGATAAAAACAATTATATCTCTATCAAATCGCTATTATTTAAGTAAACAAAAGAAATGCATTTCAAAAAATTACTTTGTTTCACGATGGATTGTATGATTACTGCATGTTTTGCAATATTTCTTAAGCTCTAATCGTTCGGAGTCTTTATTATTCATTGTTGAATAATTTCTCGATCCACACTCACCGCAAGCTAGTACAACTTTTTTCCTCATGATTCCACCTACTAAAAATACATTTACGTCCTTAAAACTTTATCATGGTCATGGCATGATGTCAATGACAGTGAAAGCCGGAAGAAAGAGTGAGCACTAATTTTATCCTTCTTACAAAGTGATTTCACGAACCTCCAAATACCTTTCGAGCTTTCTCTTTACCCGTTGCAGAGCATTATCAATGGACTTCACATGTCTGTTTAATTCTTCCGAAATTTCCTGATATGATTGTCCATCTAAGTATAGGGAAAGCACCTTTCGTTCGAGATCACTGAGAAGCTCAGACATTTTCACTTCAATATGGTCGAACTCCTCTTGATTAATAATCAATTCCTCGGGATCCATTACTTTCGCACCCGAAATAACATCCATCAATGTCCGGTCCGATTCTTCGTCATAGATCGGCTTGTCCAGTGACACATATGAATTCAACGGAATGTGCTTTTGTCTTGTTGCGGTTTTAATGGCTGTGATAATTTGCCTTGTAATGCACAGTTCTGCAAACGCTTTAAATGAAGATAGCTTGTCCTCTTTAAAGTCACGAATCGCCTTAAATAAGCCAATCATTCCCTCTTGAACAATGTCTTCCTTATCTGCACCAATTAAAAAGTATGATCTTGCTTTGGCCCGCACAAAGTTGCGATACTTATGAATTAAATAATCCAACGCTTCGCTTTCACCTTTGTGTACTAAATCAATCAATTCCTCATCTTCAAGCTGCATGTAATCTAAATTTTCATCGATTGTTTTCAAGTCAGTATCCACTAAGATCCCCCCGACCGCACAAGCATAGATAGAAATATTATACAGTAGGGTTTTTTCCAGCGTCAACCATTCATTGGTCCCCGCGGCGCCATTTTTCAAAAATTTCTGCCATTTCTTTACTAAGCGGAATCTTCGAGAATGGCTTATTTTCTTGAATTTTCTTGACCCTTTTCTCTATTCTCCCCTCAATTGAATTCATTTCATTTAATAATTCTCTTGAAGATTTTCTTAAAGCGCCTTGGCCAAATATCGCCCATTGTTCAGTGAAATCGGAAGTTGCTACATGAACTTGTGTTTTGATGTTATTCAGGCTGATGGCAAGTTTTTCAATTCTCTCATCAGCCGTCTCATTTGTTCTTGTAAAAATCACTTCAACCTTTGAATCTTTATATTTTTTTTCTGTACCCTTTACAAAATGGGCATCGAAAACAACGATCACTCGATATCCAGAATACCCTTGGTACTCTGCCATTTTTTCAATCAATCGGTCCCTGGCAGCTGACAAATCTTTTTTCTTAAGCTCTCTTAACTCTGGCCAAGCACCAATGACGTTATAACCGTCGACAAGTAGGATGTCCATTTCTATCCCTCAAGAGGATGTCGCTTTCGGTAAACCTCATACATTAAAAGAGCTGCTGCAACAGATGCATTTAAAGAAGTTACATGGCCAGCCATCGGTAAATGAATTAAGAAATCACATTTTTCCCGAATCAATCTACCCATTCCTTTTCCTTCACTTCCAATGACCAATCCTAAAGGAAGTGTGCCATCAAAACGGCGGTAATCTTCACTGCCCTTTGCGTCTGTCCCCGCAATCCAGACACCTTTTTCCTTTAATTCATCAATAGTTCTCGCCATATTTGTCACACGGACAACAGGGATATGCTCAATCGCACCGGTTGAAGCTTTAGCAACTGTCGCAGTTAAACCTACCGCTCTGCGCTTCGGAATAATAATTCCATGAGCTCCTACAGCATCTGCTGTTCTCATGATGGAGCCTAAATTGTGCGGATCTTCAATTTCATCTAACAATAAGAAAAACGGTGCTTCATTTCTTTTTTCGGCAGCAGCGAATAAATCTTCTATTTCTGCGTACTGATAAGCAGCAACTTGCGCCACTACTCCTTGATGATTTCCTTCTACCATCTGATCTAATTTCTTTTTCGGCACAAACTGAACAAATACATTGGAAGCTTTGGCAAGCCCAATCACCTGCTGCATCTGTCCACCTTGGGAACCTTCTGCTATAAAAATTTTGTTAATATCACGACCTGATTTCAGTGCTTCCATTACAGGGTTTTTTCCCATAATAAAATCTTGACTCATTTTGAATGTCCTCCTTTCTTTTCTTCCACTAATTGAAAAGCAGCGCGTATAATTTCTTCTAGCCGCTCCTCATTCCCTGATAAATGCAGGTAGCCAATTAGCGCTTCAAACGCAGTACTATATCGGTATGTTTGTACATCTGTATTTTTAGGAATAGAGCCTGATTTTGCATTTCTGCCCCTTTTTACAACCGCTACTTCCTCTACTGACAGCGTATCTGAATCCAATAATTGGTGAATAACCGCAGATTGAGCTTTCGCGGAAACATAGGAGGTGGCTTCTCTATGCAAATGATTCGGTCTAACCTTTCCATGCTGAATCAGATGCCTTCTAACATAGACTTCAAAAACAGCATCGCCCATATATGCAAGGGCGAGGCTGTTTAATTGTTTTTCATCAATTTTATTTTCGTATTGAAGCATTCTTTAGCCTCTTTTCCATCTAATGCCTTGAGGGGTATCTTCAAGGATGATGTTCATGTCTTTCAGTTGATCACGGATTTCGTCAGCTCGCTTAAAGTTGCGATCCTTCCGAGCTTGAATCCGCTCCCCAATTAAACGTTCGATGTCTTCATCGAGCAGTTCCTCTTTCTCAGACTCTAAAGTAAGTCCAAGCACTTGGAAAAGATCTTCAAATTCCTTAGTAAATGCTTCAATGACTGTTACTGAAGTGTTTCTCTCCATTACATAATAATTGGCTAGTTTTGAAAGCTCAAAAAGAACCGAAATGCCGTTAGCTGTATTAAAATCATCATCCATCTCTTTGATGAACTCTTCGTGAAGTGCTGAAATTTTCTCAAGCCATTCTTCGTTATTATCAGTTAAGTTTGCACTAGTTTCTTGACGGTGCTTCAAGTTATGATAAGACGTTTTTATTCTCTCTAGTCCCGCACGCGTATTCTCCAGCAACTCATCACTGTAGTTAATTGGATTGCGATAGTGAACAGATAGCATGAAGAATCGCAGTACTTGCGGATCATGCTTTTTAATAATATCGTGAACGAGAATAAAGTTGCCAAGTGATTTAGACATTTTTTCATTGTTGATATTAATATAACCGTTATGCATCCAATAACGGGCAAAGGTTTTTCCGCTTACCGCTTCTGATTGAGCAATTTCATTCTCATGGTGAGGGAAAGCTAAGTCCTGGCCGCCAGCATGAATATCGATCGTCTCGCCTAAGTATTTTTTGGCCATCGCCGAGCACTCAATATGCCAGCCAGGCCGTCCTGTTCCCCATGGGCTATCCCAATAAATTTCTCCTTCTTTCGCTGCCTTCCACAGGGCAAAATCAAGAGCATCTTCCTTCTTTTCTCCAACAGCAATACGGGCACCTGAGCGAAGTTCATCGATCGATTGGTGAGAAAGCTTGCCATATTCTTCGAACTTACGGGTATGGTAATAGACATCACCCTCTGACTCATAAGCATAACCTTTTTCAATTAAAGCTTCGATAAACTCGATAATAATATCCATACTTTCTGTCACGCGCGGGTGAGCATCTGCACGTTTGCATCCAAGGGCAGAAACATCAGCAAAATAAGCATCGATAAAGCGTTCAGCAATTACCGGTACCTCTTCCCCGAGCTCATTGGCGGCACGAATTAATTTATCATCAACGTCTGTAAAGTTAGAAATATATTTAATATCATAGCCTCGATATTGAAAATATCTTCTCACTGTGTCAAACACGATAGGTGGTCTAGCATTTCCTATATGAATATAATTATAAACCGTAGGACCGCACACATACATTTTAACCTTTCCTTCTTCTAAAGGAATAAAAGGCTCTTTTTGTCTTGTTAATGTATTATAAATTTGAATGGCCATTAACCATGCTCCTTTCTTTTCTTAACTCCTCTAATTCAAAGCTTAATTTAGCAATTTCATTTTCTAAATCTTTAAATCGGTCAGCAATTGGATCGGGAAGATCGCTGTGATTTAAATCCTTTTTAATTTTTACCCCATCTTGCACTTTCACTCTACCAGGAATTCCTACGACCGTTGAATTTGGCGGAACTTCGTGTAAAACAACAGACCCCGCTCCAATTTTTGAATTTTCGCCAATTGTAATGGACCCAAGAACCTTTGCACCTGTAGCAATAAGGGCATTATCCTTAATAGTCGGATGGCGCTTTCCTTTTTCTTTCCCTGTGCCCCCTAGCGTGACCCCTTGGAAAATGGTAACATTATCGCCTATTTCACAAGTCTCTCCAATTACGACACCCATTCCATGGTCAATGAAGAGCCTTCTTCCAATTGTTGCACCTGGATGAATCTCAATCCCCGTGAAAAAGCGGCTGATTTGCGAAATGGCTCTAGCGAGAAAGAAAAACTTTCTTTTAAAGAGCGCATGGGCAATTCGATGTGCCCATATAGAATGCAAACCTGAATACGTTAAGATGACCTCTAGATAACTTCTTGCTGCAGGGTCCTGTTCAAAAATTACCTCGATATCTTCTTTCAGATTTTTAAACACTGCCAATTCCCCTCCCCTTTTGTCATTGTTTCTATCTAATTCACTTTGGCGTATTTGCGCCAGAGGATTAGCTTTGTTCAAAATAAGTTTTTTCCGAATAGTATTTTCCGGGAAATCTTATATTTCCAAAGCTTTTTTAACCAATAAAAAAACGCCCCTGTCACGAATGACAGAGACGTTTAACACGCGGTTCCACTCTGTTTAGACACAATAATATGCCTCAACTTTTACTTGTTAACGGATTAGTTCCGCTCACTCCTACTAGGAAACCCACTCCAGCACTTGCGTACTAAATAGTGATGACCATTCGAAATGAGGCTCAGAGGGGCACTTCAGAACGATGAGAGGCTTAAACCACTTTCAGCCGGTGATGGTTCTCTCTAAAAAGCATCATGAACTTACTTTTCCTCTTCTACACTTTCAATTATGAAGTTATTTAAGTTGTTCAAAAAGTCCGGGGAAAATAGCTGTCGAATTTCGGCGTCAGCTTGCTTGAACTTCTCGGCTCTTTTTGTCCTCCTTTTTGAACTTACATTTATTTATTACTATATTACATTTTGAGCAATATGTTAACCTAAAATACTCAATAATTGATTTTTTACTTTTTCCTTTCCGAAAAGCGCAATCGCTTGCGGAAGATCTGGCCCGTGAGTTTGGCCTGTAATCGCAACACGGATTGGCATAAAGAGCTTTTTCCCTTTATGGCCAGTAGATTTTTGAACAGCCTTCATTGCTGCCTTAATTTCATCTGCTTTAAACTCCGATAGATTGTCAATTTCAGTTAAGAAAGCAGACAGCACTTCCGGAACCTGGTCCTCTTCGATCACAGCCTTTGCCTCTTCATCCATTTCCATTTTCTCGGTAAAGAACATTTCAGACAGCTCAACAATTTCCGCTCCAAAGCTCATTTTTTCCTGATAAAGAGCAATTAAGCTGCGCACCCACTCTGTTTCCTCTTCTGACAAGTTCTCTCCAATGCGGCCAGCTTTTACAAGATGCGGCTGTGAAATAGCTACAAGTCTGTCAAGATCAATTGTTTTCATATATTGATTGTTCATCCATGTTAGCTTCTGCTTATCAAATAAAGCTGGTGATTTCGAAAGACGATTAGCATCAAAAATATTAATGAACTCATCCTTCGAGAAGATTTCTTCTTCTCCAGATGGTGACCAGCCTAATAGACCAATAAAGTTAAACAGTGCTTCCGGCAAATAGCCGAGCTCTTCATATTGCTCAATAAATTGAATAATTGATTCATCACGCTTACTTAATTTCTTGCGGCTTTCATTGACAATTAAAGTCATATGGCCAAAAATTGGCGCTTCCCAGCCTAATGCATCATAAATCATTAATTGCTTCGGCGTATTTGAGATGTGGTCATCTCCTCTTAAAACATGGGAAATCTGCATTAAATAGTCATCGACCGTTACAGCAAAATTATATGTCGGTGTGCCATCCTTTTTTATAATAACGTGGTCACCAATTCCATCTGATTCGAAGGAAACAGTCCCTTTGACCATATCATCAAAAGCATAGACTTTTCCCTGAGGAACTAAGAAACGAATGCTAGGCTGTCTGTCCTCTGCCTCAAGCTTTGCCCGCTCTTCAGGTGACAAATGACGGCATTTCCCTGAATATATTGGGGTTTCCCCTTTAGCCATTTGAGCTTCTCTGTCAGCCTCTAATTCTTCTTCCGTACAGTAACATTTATATGCATGACCCTTTTCAAGCAACTCATGATAATACTTTTCATAAATCTCATTTCTTTCAGACTGGCGATAAGGTCCAAAGCCACCATCCTTATCAACGCTTTCGTCCCAGTCAATGCCAAGCCATGATAAATACTTAAGCTGGCTTTCTTCTCCACCTGCAATATTGCGTTTCTTGTCGGTATCCTCAATGCGGATAATAAATTTCCCGCCTTGATTTCTGGCAAATAAATAGTTAAATAAGGCTGTACGAGCATTCCCAATATGTAAATGTCCTGTTGGACTAGGGGCATAACGTACGCGAATATCATTTGACATGTTGCTCTTGTCCTCCTCAAAAAATCGATCTTTTATTAACTGGCTATGTTAAAACAATTGATTGACGTATAACCTCCCCAATGCGTGTCTGCTCTCTACGTTATTCGTCCCGAATAAAACCCGTTCGCATGCACGCATAGAGCTATACTCAACAATATAATTACAACTTTGCCTCTACTTTATTTTATCAGTTCTTTTTCTGTAATAAAACAGCTACCTGTGAGGCAATTCCTTCACCCCGGCCAGTAAATCCTAGTTTTTCTGTCGTTGTAGCTTTCACATTGATATTTTCGATAGAGGTTTCTAATAGCTCAGCGATTCTTTCACGCATTTGCCCAACATAAGGAGCCATTTTAGGTTTTTGGGCAATAATTGTGCAATCGGCGTTTACAAGCTCATACCCTTTATCCTTCACAAGCTGCCAAACATGCTCTAATAGTTTGGCTGAATCGGCATCCTTGAACTCAGGATCAGTATCAGGAAAATGTCTGCCAATATCGCCTTCACCGATTGCTCCGAGACAGGCATCCGCAACCGTATGTAATAAAACATCTGCATCGGAATGTCCTAATAATCCTTTTTCATATGGAATTTCAATTCCGCCAATGATCAGCGGACGCCCTTCCGTTAATTGATGTACATCAAACCCTTGTCCAATTCGAAACATGTATGTCCCCTCTTTTTCAAAAATATTAAAATTGCTGTTCCTTCCGGCGTTTGTGTATGATTGCTTCTGCAAAATATAAGTCCTCAGGAGTGGTTAATTTAATATTGTCATAACGGCCTTCTACTATGATAACATTCTTCCCGATGCGCTCCACTAAACTGGCATCATCCGTACCAAGGAAATCATCCGCTTCCGCTTGTTTATACGCATCTAATAAAATAGCAAAACGAAAAGCCTGTGGGGTTTGAACAGCCCACAAGCTGGTTCGTTCGACCGTTTCTGTCACCATATTTCCAGCAACTTTTTTTACTGTATCTTTTACTGGTACGGCTAATATGGCAGCGCCGTCTTCTTTTGCCGCTTCTACTAAAGGACGGAGAAGTTTTTTATCAATAAATGGCCGAGCAGCATCATGAACAAGGACAATTCCTTCTTGCTTTACACATTTTAATGCATTATAGATGCTATGCTGCCTTTCACTTCCACCTGGAGCAAAAGCCATTACCTTCGTTATATGATGCTCCTTAAGAAGCGCCTCCATCTCATCCTGTTCTAGCGGATTAATGGCAAGGTAAATCCCTTCGCAATCCTCGTCCATTTCAAAGACTTTTAATGTATGTATAAAAACCGGCGTCTGATTTAGTTCTAATAACACTTTATTCCTGCCCGCTCCCATTCTTTTTCCTTGGCCCGCAGCAGGAATGATGACTTGATAAGCCATGCAAAACAAACTCCATTCTAGAGGTGAGAGGTAAGATGGAAGGAAGCCGGCAGCTGAGCCGACTTCCTATCTTCAAACCTCATTTCTCACAAAGTATTTCCAGTCATAGTATTATCGCGGATTAACGGGCTGTAAGACTCCCACCTCAATAAGTTACGGAAACATAAAATTCTAAGTGGGAGATCCAACAGCCCGTAAAGGCCCGACGACGGACAGGATGTCCTAGTCAGGCGAAAGCCACAGGATAAGGAATACTACGGAAGCGATACATCGCACGACCAAAAGCAGAGCTTTTGGGAGGATGTGGCTTTTTGAGCGTGATAAGTTCAACTAACATTTAGCGGGGAATAAAATCCCTTTCCCACTGAATGAAGTTTCACTTTATAACGCTTTTTCTAATAGCTTCGGTTTCGCAAAAATCATTCGGCCAGCAGAGGTTTGCAGCACACTTGTTACAAGTACATCAATATGCTTGCCGATATAATCGCGCCCATCTTCGACAACAATCATTGTGCCATCATCCAAATAGGCAATTCCTTGATTTTGCTCTTTCCCGTCCTTAATAACCTGTACCTTCATTTCTTCGCCAGGAAGAACGACCGGTTTCACGGCATTGGCTAGATCATTAATATTTAAAACGGATACACCTTGAAATTCACAAACTTTATTTAAATTAAAATCATTTGTTACGACGATCCCGTTCGTTACTTTTGCTAACTTTACGAGCTTGCTGTCTACTTCCTGAATCTCTTCAAAGTCACCCTCATAGATTTCTACTTTAATCGAAAGCTCCTTTTGAATACGATTTAGTATATCTAGCCCTCTTCGCCCTCTATTCCGCTTTAAAACATCGGAAGAATCAGCAATATGCTGGAGCTCCTCTAGCACAAACTGCGGGATGACGATTGTTCCTTCCAAAAACCCCGTTTGGCAAATATCGGCGATTCTGCCATCAATAATGACACTTGTATCCAATAATTTCAATACATTTTTCGGTTCCGCCTCAGACTCCTCTTCTGCACTCTTTTTCTTTCTGTTTGAAAATAAAGTTAATAGCTCATCACGCTTTTTAAAGCCTACTTGAAATCCTAAATAACCAAAAATGAGCGTTAGAACAATAGGAGCCACTGTATTTAAAACAGGTACTTCAATGGTCGTTAAAGCATAACCGATTAAAAAAGCAATAATTAACCCAAAAACTAATCCAACACTTCCAAAAATAATATCTGTTATTGGCGCTTTTACGAGGGATTCTTCCACCCATTTGACAACATTCACAACATAGTCAACCGCCCAAAAAGAAATAAGATAAAAAATAATAGCACCTAACAAGGCGGATAAATATGGATTATTTAATAGGGTCATGTCATCAAGGGATAATAAGGTTAATAATTCTGGGATAAGAAAAATCCCAAGCGTAATACCGATAATAAGAAAGCATGCTTGAACTATACGTTTTAACATACCTTCACCTCCTTTTATTCATTATAAACAAATTTTACAAATTGAAACCTTTGAAGTCAGAAAAAATAAAGCTCTTGTCCTTCATAAAAAAGGAATCTCTTACAGACAAGGGTAGCACCATTGGTAATCGAGTGTCAAATGAAACAAATAACCGACTATTTTATCACACCGGTCCATATAGTTCAATGGTCACTTATAGCGGACGGTCAGCTAAAAGCTGTTTTTTGATCAATTTTAGGCCTTCTTTAATCTTTTTAGCTCTCACTTCTCCAATTCCTTCCACCTCATCCAACTCTTCAACTGATGAGGCCACAATGGCAGGAAGGTCCTTAAATCGAAGGATTAGATTTTCTATAATAATTGGCGGCAATCGTGGAATTTTCGATAACATTCGGTAGCCTCGCGGACATTTATATTCATCCGTATGGACATAGCCGTTATATCCTAATAGCTTTAATATGACCGTATCCTCTACCATTTTTCCAATAGACAGCTCCTGCAATTTATCAAAGATTTCTTTTGTACGAGCTTCTTTCGACTGAGCATAGTCCTTAATAATTAACTCCACTTCTCTCACAATATCCTCTAATAGTTCGTTCATCTGTAAGCGAATTAATCTTCCTTCAATTCCTAGCTCACTTAAGTAAATAAGTAGTTCATTCTTTATTCTTAGAACCATTTCAATGCTATGAAACACATTTAAAAGATCATTATATGTAACAACCTCTTCAAACTCCAATACACTTAAATTGGCTATGTCTTCTTCTAAAACCATCTTATATTTTTCAAGGGTTTGTAAGGCAACATTCGCTTTCGTAAGAATAACGCCAATATCTTTAAGCGCATAGCGAAAATGACTTTTATATAAGGTAATTACATTTCTTCTTTGGGAAATCGCGATTACGAGCTCCCCTGTTTGTTTAGCCACCCTTTCAGCCGTTCGGTGACGCATGCCCGTTTCTGAAGAAGGAATGGTTGGATCCGGAGCTAATTGAGCATTCGCAATCAATATTTTATTGCCGTCTTGATTTAATATGATAGCACCGTCCATTTTTGCCAATTCGTACAAATAGCTTGGTGAGAATGGAGCATTAATGACAAAGCCCCCATCAACGATATGGGTAATCTTATCCTTGCTCCCTAGCACAATTAGACCGCCTGTATTAGCTCTTAACACATTGTCAATTCCTTCACGTATAGGCGTACCTGGAGCCATAAACTGCAGAATTTCACTCATCGTTTTTTCACCAAGCTTTTTGTTTTCCATACTCTATCCTCCTAATGTTGCAATTAATGCCTCGCTTACAGAACCGACTCCAACAAGCTCAATTCCTTTAGGGCCTGACCATCCTCCAAGATTATTCGCAGGTAAAATCACTCGTTCGAAACCAAGCTTTGCTGCTTCCTGTACACGCTGCTCTATCCTTGATACCCTCCGAACCTCTCCTGTTAAACCTACTTCTCCTATAATGCAGTCAGTAGGTCTTGTAGGCTTGTCACGGAAGCTTGAAGCAATGCTGACAGCAATCGCTAAATCGATGGCAGGCTCATCCAGCTTTACTCCGCCCGCTACTTTTAAATAAGCGTCTTGATTTTGCAAAAGCATGCCTACCCGTTTTTCAAGCACTGCCATTAAAAGTGGAACGCGATTATGATCTATTCCTGTCGCCATTCTTCGCGGGTTCCCAAAGCTCGTTGGGGAAATCAGCGCTTGAATTTCTACAAGAACTGGACGGGTTCCTTCCATAGAAGCAACTACTGTTGAGCCTGCCGCTCCTTGGGAACGTTCCTCTAAAAATATTTCTGACGGATTCGCCACTTCCTCCAAACCGAGTTCCTTCATTTCAAAGATTCCCATCTCATTCGTAGATCCAAAGCGATTTTTAACCGCCCGCAAAATTCGGTATGTATGATGACGCTCTCCTTCAAAATATAAAACGGTATCGACCATATGTTCTAATAGTCTTGGACCCGCAATAGAGCCTTCCTTTGTAACATGCCCGACGATGAAAATCGCAATACCTTTCGTTTTTCCAATTCTCATGAGTTCTGCTGTACACTCTCTTACTTGCGAGACACTCCCTGGAGCAGATGTGACTTCTGGATGAAAAATCGTCTGGATCGAATCGATGATTACAAAGCTAGGATTGACACTATCAATTGTCCGGCTTATTTCGTCTAGGCTCGTTTCCGAATAGACTAATAAATGCTCGGAAGAAACACCTAACCGATCTGCACGTAATTTTGTCTGTCTCAATGATTCCTCGCCAGATATATATAAGACCGAATGCTTTTTATTAGCTAATTGCGAGGAAACTTGCAGGAGCAAGGTCGATTTTCCGATCCCAGGGTCCCCGCCAATCAGTACTAACGATCCTCTGACAATACCTCCTCCAAGTACCCTGTTCAGTTCATTCAAGTCTGTATAAATGCGTGGTTCACTGACAGTCTCGATAGAAGTAATAGGGGTTGCTTTAGAAGCAATAGCCGATCCTTGCGAGTGAATAAAGGCTCCTCTTCTAGAGGTAGGCTTCTCCACTTCCTCTACCATCTTATTCCATACACCGCAACCCGGGCACTTCCCCATCCATTTTGGAGACTCATACCCGCATTCCTGACACATAAATTTTGTTTTCCTTTTAACCATACCTGTTTCTACCTCTTTTTTAATTTGGTCCTAAAAATACCATATGTGTTTTTCAAAGTTGACATTCCAATTAGCCAAAGAAGGCACACGTTCTTTACGTGTACCCTCATAGAAAAGCGCAAGCGTCTTCCGAACAATCAAAGGACTATTGTTCCTGCGATGATTAATCACAGAAGCTTTCCTTTGTGCTCACCCCCGACAAGGAAACCACGAGGTCGACAAAAGCGCGACATCCTGTCGCATTGTCGACACTAGTACGTCCTGTACGTCGGGGGTAGGCGCTAGAGCTAGACATTTCTCAAATTCGAGAAATGTTATACTTTATTTATAAAAAACCTTATTGCTCAACTATTTCTGCAAAGTTGCCTCAGGCTTATTTTTTGCCGTTTCGACGACAAACTCTCCATCCTGGACATCAATGACCACACTCTGACCAGTAAGTACCTTACCTTTCAGAAGCTCTTCAGATAAGCGATCCTCAATATGCTTTTGAATAGCTCTGCGAATCGGTCTCGCCCCATATTCTGGGTCATAGCCTTCCGCTGCAATTTTTTCTTTCGCAGCATCTGTTAATGAAAGATCGATATTTTGCTCTTTTAATCGTTTCGTTAATTGATCAGACATAAGCGTCACAATCTCTGCCAGATGCTTCTTCTCTAATGCGTGGAAGACAATGATTTCATCAATACGGTTAAGGAATTCTGGGCGGAATGATTTTTTCAGTTCCTCCATTACTTTTCCTTTCATATCTTTATAATCCTGCTCTCCATCCTGGATATTGAAGCCTACATATTTATTTCTTCTTAGCGCTTCTGCGCCAACATTGGAAGTCATTATTAAGACGGTATTCCGGAAGTCTACTGTTCTTCCTTTCGAATCCGTTAAACGCCCATCCTCTAGTACCTGTAATAGAATATTAAATACATCTGGATGCGCTTTTTCAATTTCATCTAAAAGAACAACAGAATACGGTTTTCTACGTACCTTTTCCGTTAATTGTCCGCCTTCTTCATATCCAACATAGCCTGGAGGGGAGCCTACTAATCTTGATGTGGAATGCTTCTCCATGTATTCAGACATATCAATTCGAATCATTGCATCCTCATCGCCAAACATCGACTCAGCTAGTGCACGGGCAAGCTCTGTTTTCCCTACCCCTGTTGGTCCAAGGAAGACAAAGGAACCAATTGGTCTCTTCGGATCCTTTAAGCCAGCACGCGCGCGGCGAACTGCTTTCGAGATTGCTTTGACAGCTTCCTCTTGGCCGATAACTCTTGAGTGTAAAAGCTCTTCAAGATTAAGAAGCTTTTGCGTTTCCGTTTCTGCTAGCTTTGTAACCGGAATTCTAGTCCAGCTTGAAACTACACTTGCAATATCATCGACTGTCACTTCACTGTTTTCTTTTCCTTGCTTTTCTTTCCATGATTTTTTCGTCTCCTCAAGCTGTTCGCGAAGACGCTGTTCTGTATCCCTTAAAGAGGCAGCCTTTTCAAATTCCTGACTTTGAACAGCCGCATCCTTTTCCTTACGCACGTCCTCTAGCTTTAATTCTAATTCCTTTAAATTAGGAGGAGTTGTATAGGAACGCAGTCTTACTTTGGAGCCTGCTTCATCAATTAAATCAATCGCTTTGTCTGGTAGGAAGCGGTCTGATATATAGCGATCAGATAATTTAACCGCCGCCTCAATCGCCTCATCTGTAATCGTTACACGGTGATGAGCTTCATAGCGGTCACGCAGCCCTTGTAAAATTTGAATAGATTCTTCAGCAGTTGGCTCATCCACACTGATTGGCTGAAAACGTCGTTCAAGTGCTGCATCTTTTTCAATATATTTACGGTATTCATCAAGGGTCGTTGCACCGATACATTGCAATTCTCCTCTAGCTAGTGAAGGCTTAAGGATATTTGAAGCATCAATCGCTCCTTCAGCTCCCCCAGCTCCAATGAGTGTATGAAGCTCATCGATGAATAAAATAATATTTCCCGCTTGGCGAATTTCATCCATAACTTTCTTTAAACGATCCTCAAATTCACCGCGGTATTTTGTACCCGCAACAACTGTACCCATATCGAGGGTCATGACTCTTTTATCACGGAGTGTTTCCGGTACTTCATTATTAATAATTTGCTGCGCTAAGCCCTCGGCAATTGCTGTTTTCCCTACTCCAGGTTCCCCAATTAATACGGGATTGTTTTTTGTCCGGCGGCTTAACACTTCAATGACACGCTGAATTTCCTTGCCGCGGCCAATAACCGGATCTAGGCTTCCTTCACGGGCAATTGCTGTTAAATCTCTCGCTAATCCATCAAGCGTTGGCGTATTTGCATTTGCCGAAGATCCACCTTGATGCCCGCCTGACTCATTGCTTCCTAATAACTGCAATACTTGCTGGCGGGCTTTATTCAAGCTTACGCCAAGATTATTTAGAACTCTAGCAGCGACGCCCTCACCCTCACGAATAAGTCCGAGCAGAATATGTTCTGTCCCTACATAGGAATGACCTAATTTACGGGCCTCATCCATTGAAAGCTCAATCACTTTTTTCGCTCTAGGAGTGTAGTGAATCGTTTGTGTTGCATCCTGCCCTCTGCCAATTAAGTTCTCTACTTCTTTTTGAATTTTGTCTGAACCTAAACCTAATGCATGGAGAGCCTTTGCAGCAATGCCTTCTCCTTCACGCACAAGCCCAAGTAAAATATGCTCTGTTCCAATATTGTTATGACCTAAACGAATAGCTTCCTCTTGAGCTAATGCTAATACCTTTTGTGCTCTTTCAGTAAATCGACCGAACATCATATTCTCATCCTCCTGTCTCTTCGTTTTCCATATTCATTCTTTCTCTTATTAATGACGCCCTGCGAATATCCCGTTCATGAGGCCTTAATGGACCTCCTGCATACTGTTGTAAAAACCCTGGCTGTGTAAGGATCATTAATTCATTTAAAATGTTTTTAGAAATATTTTTAATATATTTCATATCAATCCCAAGCCGAACATCTGATAAACATCTTGCAGCTTCTTTTGATTCAATGATTCGGCAGTTTGATAGGATCCCATAAGAGCGGAAGACTCTGTCTTCTAATTGTATGTTAGAAGTTTTTGCTAATGCTTCCCGTGCTGACCTTTCTTGTGAGATCAGCTGACTGACAACACTTTTTAAATCTTCAACGATATCTTTTTCGGACTTGCCAAGGGTCATTTGATTAGAGACTTGAAAGATATTCCCTAAAGCTTCGCTGCCTTCACCGTAAATTCCTCTTACAACTAATCCAAGTTGATTAATAGCTGGAATAATTCGATTCATTTGCTGCGTTAGAACTAGCCCTGGTAAATGCACCATGACTGAAGCTCTTAATCCTGTTCCAACATTTGTCGGGCAGCTTGTTAAATAACCAACATGCTCATCATATGCATAGTCTATTTCCTCTTCAAGCCAGTCATCTACTTGATTGGCCATATTTAAAGCCTCTGATAATTGAAATCCTGGGAAAAGGCATTGAATTCGGATATGATCCTCTTCATTAATCATAATGCTCAATTCCTCATTTTCGGATAACACACAAGCACCGAATGATGAATTTTCCGCGAGATGAGGACTAATTAAATGCTTCTCCATTAATACTCTCTTTTGTAGTGGCTGAAGCTCATCCATTAACAATAGCTCTAAATTTTCAAGGCCTGCAAAAGAAAAATCGTCTAGCCTCTTTTTTATTATATGAATAACAGACTTGGCTTCGTCATTCGTAAATAATGTAGGAAACTTGTATTTCTTTACATTTCGGGCCAGCCTGATTCTCGAGCTTAATATGATATCTGAGTCTGGACCTTCTGCACTCATCCAGGAGCTGATAGCTTGAGAAATGAAATGTTCTAGTGACAAGCTTACATCCCTCCCTCATGACCAGAGCTTAATTTGCTTTCTAGTAATCGAATTTCATCTCTTATTTCTGCTGCTTGTTCGAATTCCTCACGATTAATGGAATCCTTTAAGCTTTGTTTTAGTGCTTCAATGCTTTTTCTTAAATGAATACTTCCGCCAATTCTTACTGGAATTTTCCCATGATGAGCCGAATTTCCACTATGAAGCCTTCTCAAGATTGGATCAAGCTGCTCACCAAAAGCATGATAACAATTTGCACAGCCAAATCTCCCTACCTTAATAAATTGCTGAAAGGTCATTTTACACTGCTCACATTGAAGAATTTCCTCCTGCTTAAAAGGATCTTGCTTCGTCTTTTGGAAGGTCGCATCAATATTTAGCAAACCAGCTAACAAGTTATTAATCGAAAAACCAGGCGCCCCACTTAACATGAACATTTCGCCCTTTTCCTGGGCGCACTTTTCACACAAATGGTACTCAGCCTTCTCTCCATTCAATATTTTTGTAAAATGAAGCGTTGCCGGCCTTTGATTACATTCTTGGCATATCATGTCTTCACCTCTCCAGCTCGCGCTTTATTTATATTTTAAAGTCGTTAACATAGCTTTTAATATTCTTGCACGAAGTTCATCGCGAAATGGGAGATCAATATAGAGCACTGAGCGATCAATGACACTTAGCATAATTTTTGCTTCCCTCTCAGTAATAATCCCCTCTTCAACAAGACGAAAAATAACATCCTCCGCACTACTCTGGGCCAATCGACTTTGAATTAACGACAATAATTGTTCGATTAAATGAGCGTCATCATGAGATTGCACCTTCATAATTCGTATATATCCGCCGCCACCGCGCTTACTTTCGACTGCGTAGCCCTTTTCTATTGTAAATCTCGTATTAATTACATAATTGATCTGCGACGGAACACATTGGAATTTATCCGCAATTTCACTTCTTTTTATTTCAACGATTTCCCTTTCGCTCATTTCTAGAACCTTTTTAAGATAATCTTCAATAATATCTGAGATATTCCTCAATACTCCTCCCCCCAAAATCTGACTTTGACTATATTTGACTTTAATTATACATAAGTATATATTTCGTTGCAATTAACAGATGTTATTAATTTTCCCCCTTTTTTTCGTTCTCAAACCTGTAGATTGTTTTTATTATTGGATGTTCATTGTGAGTGTTTAAGATAGGATAGATGGAAAATGAGGGCTTTGGGAGGGGTTCATAGTGAGCATCTCGTGTTAAAACAAGAAAAATAAGCTTCATGAAGAGTTTATGGTAAGCTTTTAAGGGGGCCTTATTAAATACGAGCCATGAGCCTTTCATGCTAACCGTTCCGATAGGGATCTTAAAAACATGAGCCATGATTCTTCCATAGTGATCATTTTCGATAGAGAATTTGCAAAACACGCTTTATAACACTATTAAGATAATCAATTTAAAAAGGGTATTCCTTCTTTATTTATTATTAAAGTATTTTGTACACAAAAAAAGAACATCTCTACGATGTTCTTTAGATTGCCTAGCGACGTCCTACTCTCACAAGGGGACAGCCCCTAACTACCATCGGCGCTGAAAAGCTTAACTTCCGTGTTCGGGATGGGAACGGGTGTGACCTTTTCGCTATCGCCACTAGACTAT
>NZ_WBOS01000001.1 GCF_008923245.1 Cytobacillus depressus | reverse complement strand
GTAGTCTAGTGGCGATAGCGAAAAGGTCACACCCGTTCCCATCCCGAACACGGAAGTTAAGCTTTTCAGCGCCGATGGTAGTTAGGGG
This sequence comes from Cytobacillus depressus, assembly GCF_008923245.1. Classification (GTDB taxonomy): domain Bacteria; phylum Bacillota; class Bacilli; order Bacillales; family Cytobacillaceae; genus Cytobacillus; species Cytobacillus depressus. The sequence continues at coordinate 1,078,126 of NZ_WBOS01000001.1, read as the reverse complement.
CTGTCCCCTTGTGAGAGTAGGACGTCGCTAGGCTGTATTAATGGAGGATTAGCTCAGCTGGGAGAGCATCTGCCTTACAAGCAGAGGGTCGGCGGTTCGATCCCGTCATCCTCCACCATAATATTCATTTGTACAATTATAATAAATATGCCGGCCTAGCTCAATTGGTAGAGCAACTGACTTGTAATCAGTAGGTTGGGGGTTCAAGTCCTCTGGCCGGCACCACAATTGTACGAGCCATTAGCTCAGTCGGTAGAGCATCTGACTTTTAATCAGAGGGTCGAAGGTTCGAGTCCTTCATGGCTCACCACTTATATGCGGGTGTGGCGGAATTGGCAGACGCACCAGACTTAGGATCTGGCGCCGCGAGGCGTGGGGGTTCGACTCCCTTCACCCGCACCATATAAGATTTGCGGAAGTAGTTCAGTGGTAGAACACCACCTTGCCAAGGTGGGGGTCGCGGGTTCGAATCCCGTCTTCCGCTCCAAATTTGCCGGGGTGGCGGAACTGGCAGACGCACAGGACTTAAAATCCTGCGGTAGGTGACTACCGTACCGGTTCGATTCCGGTCCTCGGCACCATTGATATAAACATATGCGCCCGTAGCTCAATTGGATAGAGCGTCTGACTACGGATCAGAAGGTTATGGGTTCGACTCCTTTCGGGCGCGCCATTATATCAATTATGAAACATTAACGGGAAGTAGCTCAGCTTGGTAGAGCACTTGGTTTGGGACCAAGGGGTCGCAGGTTCGAATCCTGTCTTCCCGACCATTTAAGATTTGGGGCCTTAGCTCAGCTGGGAGAGCGCCTGCCTTGCACGCAGGAGGTCAGCGGTTCGATCCCGCTAGGCTCCACCATTATCTATCATTACAATATATATTTTAATTTGGCGGTGTAGCTCAGCTGGCTAGAGCGTACGGTTCATACCCGTAAGGTCGGGGGTTCGATCCCCTCCGCCGCTACCAAATTTTTAAATCACTATCTTGGACCTTTAGCTCAGCTGGTTAGAGCAGACGGCTCATAACCGTCCGGTCGTAGGTTCGAGTCCTACAAGGTCCACCATTTATTTTGATTTGGAGGAATACCCAAGTCCGGCTGAAGGGATCGGTCTTGAAAACCGACAGGCGGGTCAAACCGCGCAGGGGTTCGAATCCCCTTTCCTCCTCCATAAATCATAAATATTACTATCGCGGGGTGGAGCAGTCCGGTAGCTCGTCGGGCTCATAACCCGAAGGTCGCAGGTTCAAATCCTGTCCCCGCAATTTGGTCCGGTAGTTCAGTTGGTTAGAATGCCTGCCTGTCACGCAGGAGGTCGCGGGTTCGAGTCCCGTCCGGACCGCCATTACGTTTTTGGAACAAAGGTTCTTAACACAAATATTTGATTAGGAACTATATATTTGGCTCAGTAGCTCAGTCGGTAGAGCAAAGGACTGAAAATCCTTGTGTCGGCGGTTCGATTCCGTCCTGAGCCACCATTTATTTTGCCTAATGCGGGTGTAGTTTAGTGGTAAAACTACAGCCTTCCAAGCTGTTGTCGTGGGTTCGATTCCCATCACCCGCTCCATTTATTATATGGGCCTATAGCTCAGCTGGTTAGAGCGCACGCCTGATAAGCGTGAGGTCGGTGGTTCGAGTCCACTTAGGCCCACCATAATATACTTTTTGTTCCGCAGTAGCTCAGTGGTAGAGCATTCGGCTGTTAACCGAACGGTCGTAGGTTCGAATCCTACCTGCGGAGCCATTATGGGGAAGTACTCAAGAGGCTGAAGAGGCGCCCCTGCTAAGGGTGTAGGTCGCGTAAGCGGCGCGAGGGTTCAAATCCCTCCTTCTCCGTTCGTATTGGCCCGTTGGTCAAGCGGTTAAGACACCGCCCTTTCACGGCGGTAACACGGGTTCGAATCCCGTACGGGTCATAAAAAAGGTTGTCAACAATCGTGTTGGCAGCTTTTTTTCTTTTTAAAAGAAATATAACTTATCCTTATCTTCCATATAAGATTAAAAAAATGCTTTGGAAGGTAGAGATAGGTACTGTATTTCAAACGTCCCTACTTCATCCACCCACTATTACTACCTTCCAGAGAATTTCTACCACTTCAAAAATCCTTCATTAGTCAAACATCTTATCTTTTTTCTCAAACTTTCTCCCAGGGTTTTCTAAGTCAATATCAGATATGAATCCTGTAGACGGACCTCTAAACATTTCTCCGGTTGCTATAATTTTTCCGTCCGGTGGTCCAAATAAAGGCACTTTCACTTCGTTTTTTGTTGCTTCATTTATTAAATACTCCTCTTCTTGATTACTCATTTTTATTATTCTCCTTTTATTTTTTCTATTCGGTTTATGTTGTATTTTGCCAATCTACGTTCAAAATTATGTCGAAATTAATAGAAATCATTAGAATTGTAACGTAAATTGACAAATTCATTACTTTACTGTCAAAAAGTATATAAAACTTTTACAAGGTCTTTTTCAAATGCAGGCGAATATAATCATGAAGGCTATTGGATTTAAAGGAGAAGATTCGTTTGAATACAGTTTACCCTACGGACTATCAAGTGCATTTGTTTCATGAGGGAACGCTTTTTGAAAGCTATCAACTCTTTGGTGCTCATGTAAGCATTAAGGATAAAAAGACAAGTACCCGTTTTTGTGTCTGGGCACCTAACGCAGAAATAGTCAGACTAGTTGGAGACTTTAATAACTGGAATGGAGAAGGGTATCAATTACATAGAGTAAATTATGAAGGCATTTGGATGATTACAATCAATCATAATTTACAGGGTGCTTTATACAAATATGAAATCACTACAAAGGAGGGAAAACGATTTTTAAAAACGGACCCGTATAGTTTTTATTCGGAGCTTAGACCAGGGACTGCTTCTATCGTTTATTCGCTTGAAGGCTACATATGGAATGATGATCAATGGATGCAAAAGCGGGCCAAGAAAAATGCTCTAGAAGAACCGATGGCCATTTACGAAGTTCATTTAGGCTCATGGCGTAAGAAAGAAGATGGTGCCTTTCTAACATATAGAGAATTGGCAGCGGACCTAATTCCTTACGTTTTGGAGCAGGGATTTACCCATATTGAATTGCTTCCCCTCGTTGAGCACCCGCTCGACGAATCGTGGGGCTATCAAGGAACTGGCTATTACTCAGTAACGAGTCGATACGGTACCCCGCATGATTTTATGTATTTTATTGATCAATGTCACAAAAACGGAATTGGAGTCATTCTTGATTGGGTACCTGGTCATTTTTGTAAAGATGCCCATGGATTATTCAAATTTGATGGAACATATTTGTACGAATATGAAAATTCTTGGGACCGGGAAAATGCAATTTGGGGCACTGCAAACTTTGATCTCGGGAAAACCGAAGTGCAAAGTTTCCTTATTTCCAACGCCCTCTTTTGGATGGAATATTATCATATAGATGGGTTTCGCCTTGATGCGGTTTCGAATATTCTTTATTGGCCCAATCGCTATGAAAAAAGCGAAAATCCAATGGGGATTGGATTTTTACAAAAATTAAATGAAGTGGTTTATGAACGTGATCCTCATTTCCTAATGATGGCTGAGGATTCGACGGATTGGCCGCAAGTAACTGCCCCCGTTCATTATGGAGGCATCGGTTTCCACTATAAATGGAATATGGGCTGGATGAATGATGTTCTTAGCTATATGGAAACTGCTCCAGAATCACGTTCACATGTTCATGGGAAAATGACTTTTTCCTTGATGTATGCCTATTCCGAAAACTTTGTTCTTCCGCTCTCACATGATGAAGTCGTACATGGGAAAAAGTCACTTTTAAACAAGATGCCCGGTGATTATTGGAGTAAATTTGCTCAGCTGCGATTGCTGCTTGGTTATATGATGACACATCCAGGAAAAAAGCTATTGTTCATGGGGGCTGAGCTAGGTCAATTTGATGAATGGAAGGATAAGGAGCAGCTCGATTGGGACTTACTTGATTTTGATATGCACAAAAAAATGAATGTATATGTGAAAGAGCTGTTAAAGCTTTATAGGCGCTCCAGACCTTTATTTGAGCTAGATTTCCTTCAGGAAGGCTTCGAATGGATCGATGTAAATAATCACGATCAATCGATCTTTTCATTTATTCGTAAAGGCAAAAGAGAAGATGAACATCTTGTAGTAATTTGTAATTTTACAGATCGATCTTATGTAGATTATCGAATTGGAGTGCCGAAAAGCGGTTCATATCGAGAAATTTTCAATTGCGACAGAGATATGTTTGGCGGCGCTGGTTTTATTAATAAAAATGTTCTGAAGACAGAAAATCAAACGTTTCATGGCAAGCCATACTCGGTAAAAATGATGATAGCACCTTTTGGGGTATCGATATTACGTCCAGTTAAACATCGGAAGGAGAGAAAGGGAAATGGGAAAGAAGAAGTGCGTAGCCATGTTATTGGCAGGAGGGAAAGGTAGCAGACTGCACGAATTAACCGAAAACCTAGCTAAACCAGCTGTGCCATTTGGCGGAAAATATCGCATTATTGATTTTACTTTAAGCAATTGTACGAATTCAGGCATTGATACAGTTGGGGTGCTCACCCAATATCAGCCGCTTGTTTTAAACTCATACATAGGCATAGGAAGTGCTTGGGATTTAGATCGGCGAAACGGCGGGGTTACCGTCCTCCCGCCGTATAGCGAATCGTCTGAGGTTAAATGGTATACAGGTACAGCCAGCGCTATCTTTCAAAATCTAAATTATTTAAAGCAGTATGATCCAGAATATGTGTTAGTCCTTTCAGGTGACCATATTTATAAAATGAATTATGAGCTTATGCTGGACTATCATATTGAAAAAGGTGCAGATGCCACGATCTCGGTCATTGAAGTTCCATGGGATGAAGCAAATCGTTTTGGCATTATGAACACGACAGACGATATGGTCATCACACAATTTGAAGAAAAACCAGCTGTTCCAAAAAATAATCTTGCTTCCATGGGCATATACATATTTAATTGGCCCGTTCTAAAACATTATTTAGAGAAGGATGCGAGGAACCATCATTCAAGCCATGACTTTGGTAAGGATGTGATTCCTATGCTGCTTGCAGAAGAAAAGCGATTAGTTGCTTATCCATTTAAGGGGTATTGGAAGGATGTCGGTACCATTAAAAGCCTATGGGAAGCAAATATGGATTTACTCGATGAATCATGTGAACTTAATTTATTTGATTATGAGTGGCGAATCTATTCCGTTAACCCTAACCATCCGCCCCAGTATATCTCGACTGAGGCTAGAATTACAGAATCATTAATTAATGAAGGATGTACGATTGAAGGGAATATTGAAAAGTCCGTCCTTTTCCAAGGCGTCCAAGTTGGAAAAGGTTCATTTATTAGAGAAACCGTTGTTATGCCGAATGCGAAAATCGGCAAGGGCGTATTTATTGAAAGGGCAATTATTCCTCCAAATATTTATATACCTGATGGAATGGTTATTAATGGTTCAAATGAAGAAGATGAAGTCATTTTAGTGACGGAAGAAATGCTTTAAAAAAATGCGCAGCGGTGTAAATGGGAGGATATGAATGTGAAAAATCGTTTACTTGGAGTCATTGATGCGACAACCTATCAAGAGGAATTGGAGGATTTAATGATTCACCGTTCGCTTGGAGCGATTCCATTTGCTGGTCGGTATCGGCTAATAGACTTTGTACTTTCGAATATGGTGAATTCTGATATTGAAAGTGTAGCCATATTCCCTAAATTTCAATATCGTTCCTTAATGGATCATCTTGGCTCGGGTAAGAATTGGGACCTTGATCGAAAAAGAGACGGACTTTTCTTTTTCCCGTCCCCTACTTTAGAGGGGACTCAAAGAAATGGAATTGGCTCATTTAATCATTTTGCGGCAAATTTAGATTACTTTTATCAGAGTAAGCAGGAATATGCCCTTATTGCTAACTGTTTCACGGTATTTAATATGGACTTTCGCCCGGTCCTAGATCGCCATATTCATTCTGGATGTGATATAACGGAAATTCGCCAACATGGGAAATCCTTAGAAATGTATCTTGTTAAAACGTCTTTTCTTATCGAATTAATTAAGTCTCGCGGTGCCACAAGATACACATGCATGTATGATGTCGTTACTGACCTGAACCATCCTTTCTTAATTTGCAGCTATGAATATGAGGGCTTTGCTGAAAGGATTGATTCGATTCAAAAATATTATCAAGTGAGCATGGATCTTCTTCAACCGCAAAATTGGAAAAAGCTTTTTTGGCAGGATCGTCCTATTTTTACAAAAGTGAAGGATGAGCCTCCTACAAAATATTTAAATAGCGCATTTGTTCAGCATTCTATGATTGCTAATGGCTGCCAAATTAAGGGGAGTATCGAAAACAGCATTATCTCCCGTGGGGTAAAGATTGGAAAAGGTACGGTGATTAAGAATTGTATTATCATGCAAAAGAGTCAAATTGCAGATAACTGCTTTTTAGAATCAGTCATTATCGATAAGGATGTCAAAGTTGAATCTGGAACAGTTTTGACAGGGTCAAGCGGGTCGCCAGTTGTCATCCGAAAAGGCACAGTACAAGGAGCTCTGATGAATTCGTGAAAGTGTTGTTCGTTGTTTCTGAATGTGTACCATTTGTAAAATCGGGAGGGCTTGCCGATGTGGCAGGTTCACTCCCAAAAGAAATAAGAAAATTAGGAGCAGATATCCGAGTGATTCTGCCGAAATACGGAACGATAGTAGATGAATATAAGATATTAATGAAAAAGACTGCCGCTTTCACCGTTAAGGTAGGGTGGAGAAATCAATATTGCGGGATAGAAGAATTACAGTATGAAGGAATTACTTTTTATTTTGTGGACAATGAATATTATTTTAACCGTGAAAATCTGTATGGATACTATGATGATGGTGAGCGATTTGCCTTTTTTAATCGCGCCATCTTAGATTGTCTCCAGCATATTGATTTCACACCCGATGTCATTCATTGCCATGATTGGCATACAGGCATGGTTCCGTTTCTATTAAGGGTGGAATATCAGGCTAAGAAAGGCTATGAATGTATTCGGACTGTATTTACGATACATAATCTAAAATTCCAAGGAATTATGCCAAAGCAGGCTTTACAGGATTTATTCGGGCTCAGCAATCGATATTTTCATATTGACCAGCTAGAGTTCTATAATCATATTAGCTTTATGAAGGGAGCAATTGTTGCCGCTGATAAAATTACAACGGTAAGCCCGACATATGAGAAGGAAATACAGGTGGAGTATTATGGTGAGCGGCTTCATGAATTATTAAAAAGCCGGGAAGAGGATTTACAAGGGATTTTAAATGGGATTGATGAAGACCTTTATGATCCTGAATTTGATTCACTCCTACATGAAAACTATCATTCTGAACAAAGAAACGGGAAACTAGCTAATAAAAGCTTTATCCAAGGAAAGTTTGGGCTTCCACGAAAACCAGATACGCCATTAGTTGTGATGATAACAAGATTGACTGAGCAAAAGGGACTTGATCTTGTACGCTATGTGTTTCATGAACTGATGCTAGAAGATATTCAGATGATCATAATCGGCACAGGTGATGCCCAATTTGAACAATTTTTCAAAGAAATGAGCCATGTTTATCCGGATAAATGTAAAGCGTTTATTGGCTTTGATGAAACACTTGCCCATCAAACATATGCAGCTGCTGATCTTTTTCTCATGCCATCCAAATTTGAGCCTTGTGGCCTCGGACAAATGATTGCGATGAGATATGGAGCCATTCCTATCGTCAGAGAAACAGGGGGCTTAAAGGATTCGGTTCAGGCTTTTAACGAGCTTACAGGTAACGGAAATGGCTTCTCATTCAGTCATTATAATGCGCATGATATGCTATTTATGGTGCAAAAGGCTCTTCGTTTTTATAGGGATGAACTTTGCTGGAAGACGCTTGTAAAAAATGCCATGACGGCTGATTTTAGCTGGGCACAGTCTGCCTATCAATATAATCAGCTTTACGACGAAGTCATCTCTAGGAGTGAAAGTCATGTTTTCTAATAAAGAGAAATTTAAAGAGTTTTTTTTACAGCGTCTTGAAATGACGTGTGGAAAGAGCTTCGGAGAAAGTACGAAACGCGATCATTACTTTACGATTGGAAACATGATTAGAGAATATGTCAGCACGGGATGGATTAACACGAATGAACGGTATCGGATGGCTAAGGAAAAGCAAGTTTACTACCTTTCCATCGAGTTTTTACTCGGACGTTTACTTCATCATAATTTGCTGAATTTAGGATTAGAGGACGTTGTAAGAGAAGGCTTAAAGGATTTAGGAATTGACTTAAATGAGCTGGAGGAAATTGAAGCGGATGCGGGTCTTGGCAATGGCGGGCTTGGAAGACTTGCAGCATGCTTCATGGATTCACTGGCTTCCCTTAATTTTCCTGGACATGGTTGCGGCATTCGTTATAAGCATGGCTTATTTGAACAGAAAATTGTTGACGGGTACCAAGTAGAGCTTCCTGAGCAATGGCTACGGCACGGTCATGTTTGGGAGGTCAGGAGAGCCGATTTAGCGATTGAGGTTCCATTTTGGGGAAGTGTTGAGAACAGGGAGGAAAATGGCCAGCTCGTATTCCGCCATGTAGGTACGGAAACAATTACAGCAGTCCCATATGATATGCCAATTGTTGGGTTTAAGACGGAAACGGTAAACACTCTTAGACTGTGGAATGCGGAAGCCTCACCGTACCCAATTCATAAGGATATTTTAAAATATAAGCGGGATACAGAGTCCGTATCAGAATTTTTATATCCTGATGATACACATGATGAAGGGAAAATCCTGCGCTTAAAACAGCAATATTTTCTTGTATCAGCAAGTGTACGTTCAATTATTCGCTCTTATAAAAAACAGTATGATACTTTACAGCATTTCCATGAGCATGTATGCATTCATATTAATGATACCCATCCTGTCCTTGCCATTCCCGAGCTGATGCGAGTATTAATTGATGAGGAAGGCATGGGATGGGATGAGGCATGGCATATTACGGTGAATACAATTTCGTATACGAATCATACAACCCTTTCTGAAGCACTTGAAAAATGGCCAGTTCGTATTTTCCAGCCGTTATTGCCACGAATTTATATGATTATTCATGAAATCAATGAACGATATTGCCAACAGCTTTGGGATCTATATCCTGGTGAGTGGGACCATATCGAAAGCATGGCTATTATTGCGCATAACGAGGTAAGGATGGCTCATCTTGCTCTAGTTGGCAGTTTTAGCGTCAATGGGGTAGCAGCCCTTCATACTGAAATTTTGAAAAAACGGGAAATGAAATCATTTTATCAAATTTTTCCGGAAAAGTTCAATAATAAAACAAATGGCATTACCCATAGAAGATGGCTATTAAAAGCAAATCCTCTTCTTTCAAAATTAATTTCAGAAGGAATTGGCGATGAATGGATTCAGAGACCGGAAAAGCTTCTAGAGCTTAATAAGTTTACGGAAGACACTTCCTACCTTGAGCAGCTTTATCAAATAAAACAGCAAAATAAAGAAAGACTTGCGAAACGGATTCTAGAGCAAAACGGGATTGTCGTTGATGCATCATCCATTTTTGATATTCATGTGAAGCGGCTTCATGCCTATAAAAGGCAGCTTCTGAATATTTTGCATGTGATGTATTTATATAATCAGCTGAAAGAGGATTCGAGCTTTCACATGCATCCGCGTACGTTCATCTTTGGAGCTAAAGCTTCGCCAGGTTATTATTATGCAAAAAAAATCATAAAGCTCATTAATACTGTGGCAGAAAAAGTCAATAAAGATGATCGAACAAACGAAAAATTAAAGGTAATTTTTCTAGAAAATTACCGTGTATCTTTAGCGGAAGAAATATTTCCCGGTGCTGATATTAGTGAGCAAATCTCAACCGCCAGTAAGGAAGCCTCCGGAACAGGCAATATGAAATTTATGATGAATGGGGCTTTAACGGTCGGAACACTGGACGGAGCTAATGTGGAAATGATGGAGAGGGTTGGAGAGGATAATCTTTTTATTTTTGGTTTAACCGCTGACCAAGTGCTAAACTATAATCAGCATGGCGGCTACAACTCTAGGGATTATTACCATCATGATAAAAGAATCCGGCAAGCTATGGACCAATTAATTAACGGATTTTTCCCTGATTCGGATGCTGAATTCGAACCAATATTTGATTCATTGCTTTCGGAAAACGACCAATATTTCGTTCTTCGCGATTTTGACTCCTATGTAAATATTCAAAAAGAGGCAGGAGCGACGTATGAAAATCGTAAGCAATGGCAGAAGATGAGTTTAAAGAATATCGCTGCCTCCGGGTATTTTTCCAGTGACCGCACGATTCGTGAATATGCGGAAGATATTTGGCGGATTAAAGCTGAATAACCCATTAAAAAGGAGCTGCCTACATAATGGCGACAGCTCCTTTCTCTATTTAATCTTTATCGTCCACATACCCATCTGACTCATGATAGTGAACATCGCCAAACGGTGTATCGGTGCCAACCTTGTCAAGCATGGCTTCGTATTCTTCATGCTTTTTTGATGGGTAAATAATTCTTTCTGTTCCTTCTAGATTATTAGCGATAAATGTTTCATAATCCTCGGTAAAGCCCTCGTCATCATGTCCCTCATTATAGAGGGAATTGTAATCCTCATAATCGCCTCTTAGATCAGACGGTGTTTCGGATGTACCGTAGCGGGCAACCTCCTGAAAGCTGTCCTCATTATCGACAACTTCTCTAAATTGATGGTGCTGGAACGTATTACCGTGTGCAGGCTCGAGGACATCTTCTTCAACTGGGCGGTCACCTCGCACGTGATGCTCAGGGCTATGGTCCTTACAATATAATGTATAGGGGATCGCTTCCAGGCGTTCAAAAGGAATATCACTGCCACAGACTTTACATTTTCCATAGGATCCTTCACTCAAAGCCTCTAATGCGGCATTCACTTTATTTAGCTCGGAATCATGATGCTCCTCCAAGGCAAAATCCTTTGTGCGGTCAAATAATTCTGTTCCCATATCTGCAGGATGATTATCATAAGCTGATAATTCTCCTACAGTCTCGCGTGCATTAACCCCTTCTAAACTACCTTCTTTATTTCCATGAAGCTGCGATTCCAATGAAGACTTTTCTTCTTCTAATTGCTGTCTCAATTGATTAAGCTGCTCAGTCGATAACAAACATCTCACATCCTCTTTTACAATCATCATTTCCCTATTTAGCATAAAGAGAAACTCATATGAGGTTAGTATGGGCTTTTATGAAAAAATTCATGACAAATAAAAAAGCCTCTGTCAAAAACACAGAGGCCACTCATCATCTTATCGCAGATTAACGGGCAGTAAATCTCCCACCTTAAAGCTTTAGATGAATCGGAGAAGTTTAGGTGGTAGATCAACTGCCCGTAAAGGCCCGACGATGGACAGGATGTCCTAGTCAGGCGAAAGCCACAGGACGTGGCGCTTTGAGCGTGATAAGTTCAACTAACATTCAGTGGGAAAGACACCCTACTGAATGAAGTTGAACTTTATAAAAAATAACCTAAAAATAAACCGATTGATAATAAAAATCCAAAAATCGTGTTTGTTTGCGCCGTTGCCTTCATGGCAGGCATCATCTGGATCGGGATTGTTTTGCCGATAAAGCCTTTTGTTGCTTTAATGGCTTTCGGTCCACTAAGGACAACAATGGCTAGCCATGGAGAGATAATATTCATAGCAATTAGAATAAATACCCATGCATAGGAAACAATAAACATGCCTGCAAGCAAGCGAATGGCACCTTTTCGGCCAATAAGAATGGCCAATGTTTTGCGGCCAAATTCTTTATCGCCATCTAAGTCACGAATATTATTAGCTAATAGAATACCACCAACAAGAATTAAAATTGGGACCGATACTAATACGCTCGTATCTGTTACAGTTCCAGTTTGTATATAAAAAGAAATAAGAATAATCAGCATACCCATGAAAAAACCGGCAGCAATTTCACCAAATGGAGTGTACGCAATCGGCAGTGGTCCTCCAGTATAAAGATATCCTACTACCATACAAATAATTCCGATAAGCGCTAACCACCAGCTGCTGTTCATACAAATATATACGCCAATGAGAATGGAAATGCCATATAAAGAAAGGGCAAGCTTTAATACGGTTTTCGGCTGTATGCCGTCGCGGACAATGGCCCCGCCAATCCCTACAGATTCTTCGTTATCGAGTCCTCTTTTAAAATCATAATATTCATTAAACATATTCGTTGCAGCTTGAATGAGTAAGCTCGCAATTAACATAGCAAAAAATAATCCAAAACGAATGCTTGTATCTTGGAGGGCTAACGCTGTCCCTAGCAATACAGGTACAAAAGCAGCGGTAAGAGTATGGGGGCGTGTTAATTGCCACCAAACCCGCCAGTCTTTTGATTTAGTCGGCGGAATATTTGTATGCATTTGTGTTTGCATATAACTCTCCCCTTGTCATATTAATTATTTTATTATATCAAACCTATTTATTATAATAGAAAAGGTCTAAAGTGTCAAAAATGTACCTATCTCTTTTAATAGTCTAGGAAGATAAAACCAAAGTGTCAATGGCATCTATATATGTATTATTTTCATATCATATTGAAAAACCAGTCCTAAACATGACTATAATTGACATATGAATGGGATGAGGTGTATGTTAAAATTAGTTCATAAAAAGGAACGGTTAATAGGTTTTTTGGAGGGGTTTTTTTGGTTACCATACAAGAAACGGAACTAAAAGAAGGGATCCTTGAAGCGATTGAAAAGGCAAAGACCTTATCAAAGCTAGTTTTAGTTAGCGAAATACAAGAAATTAATCAAATAGATCCTCTTACTTTTTTCATAGCAGGCCATGAAGCTTTTTTTGGTGAACGCTTTTTTTGGAAAGATCCACCTGATGAAACGTTCATTATCGGCATGGGAATATGTAATCAAATTCAATCGGATCAGGCTGCTGACCGCTTTTTTCATGTTGAAAATGAGTGGAAACAACTGATTGATGATGCAATCGTTATGAATAGATATAAGACGAATGCAGTGGGACCTCTTATGTTCGGGGGCTTTTCTTTTGACCCATTAAAAGAAAAATCGAAACTATGGGACAAATTTTCTGATTCTCAATTCCATATACCAACTTTTATGTACAGTGAAATAGAAGGGAAAGCCTATTTAACGACAAATGTCATTTGTACCCAAAATGACGGTGAATCTCTTATTGAAAAGTTAAATACAGAGAGACAGGCGCTTTTTACTGCTTTACATGATATTCAAACGAAAGAAATTCATCAGCTTAAGGAAGAGATTGAAATTAGCCCAGATGAATGGAAAGAAAATGTCCACTCTATCGTTAAGGAATTAAAGCAAGGATCACAGCTTGAAAAAGTGGTATTGGCAAGAGAAACGAGATTGTACTTTGATAAGCCTGTTCAAGTGGAAATGGTGCTAGCACAATTATTAGAGTTTCAGAAAGAAAGCTTTATCTTTGCCTTTGAATCAAACGGCGATTGCTTTATCGGTGCTTCTCCGGAGCGGCTTATCAAAAAGAGCAGTGAAAGTCTTGTAACTACATGTTTAGCCGGTTCCATTGCTAGAGGAAAGACAGAAAAAGAAGATAAAATGCTTGGAGAAGAATTATTAAATGATCCGAAAAATCAAATTGAGCATCAATTTGTTGTCCAAATGATTAAAGAGGCAATGGAAGAAGTGTGTGAAGAAGTCATCTTACCTGAAAAAACTCACTTGCTCAAAATGAGAGATATTCAGCATTTGCATACCCCTGTTATTGGAAAGGCTAATGAAGATACATCCTTACTTTTATTAGTTGATCGCTTACACCCGACCCCTGCGCTTGGAGGCATGCCAAAGCAAGCAGCTGTTGAAAAAATTCGCAAGGTCGAAAAATTGGATAGAGGGTTTTACGGTGCACCATTAGGATGGCTTGACTATCAAGGAAATGGTGAATTTGCGGTTTCTATCCGCTCCGGACTTATCCAAAAAGATGAAGCATCCATTTTCGCTGGCTGTGGAGTTGTAAAAGATTCAAATCCTGAAAGTGAATATATTGAAACAAAAATTAAATTTCGACCGATGCTGACGGCACTTGGAGGAATAAATAAATGAATCATCAAGAAGCTTTAACCTCTTATATCGCCGCATTTGTTTCTGAATTAGTGAAAAACGGGGTAGAGGACGTAGTGGTGAGTCCTGGTTCAAGATCTACCCCGATGGCAATGATTATGGCAGAACATCCTGAACTTCGTGTACATATTCATGTAGATGAGCGTTCGGCTGCCTTTTTTGCATTAGGCATAGCCAAAGCATCAAGAAAACCCGCGGCGATTTTATGTACATCTGGTACGGCTGCGGCGAATTACTTTCCGGCTATTGTTGAAGCGAAAGTATCAAGAGTGCCATTAATTGTTTTGACAGCTGATCGCCCGCATGAATTAAGAGATGTAGGGGCACCACAAGCGATTGATCAAATTCATCTTTACGGAAATCATGTAAAATGGTTTGTGGAAATGGCACCTCCAGAACATTCAGCAGGGATGATTCGCTATGCACGGACTGTTTGTGCTCGGGCTGCTGCAACAGCTAAAAATTCTCCAGCAGGACCTGTTCATTTGAATTTTCCTTTTAGAGAGCCGTTAATCCCTCACTTGGAAAGGGATGACTTATTTGAGCTAACGGAACGTACGGGTGAATATGTTAGCATTCAGCCTGGAGAGTTAACATTATCAAATGAACAATATGAAGAAATAGGTAAGCGTATTAGTTCTTTTACGAACGGGATGATTATTTGCGGTCCGATAGAAACAGCTCAGTTTTCAGATGCAGTCATTGCTCTCGCTGAAAAACTGCAATTTCCGATTCTTGCTGACCCGCTATCACAGTTAAGAAGCGGAAAGCATAGTGGAGAATATATTATAGATACATATGATACGATTTTAAAAAATGAGAAAGCAAAGAAAGCGTTAAAACCTGACGTAATTATTCGATTTGGGGCTATGCCTGTATCTAAGCCTTTGACCATTTTTCTTAAAGAACATCAAGATGTATACCAATATGTTGTTGATGGTGGCGGAGGTTTTCGTGATCCAGGAATGGTGTCCTCAGAAATGATTTATTGTCAGGAAACAGAGTTTTGCCGATCGATTCTTCCATTTATTGAAAGAGAGAATGAATCCCTATTACTTGCAAAATGGCAAAAAATTAACGGGGTTACACGCTCCCATTTGGGAAAAATCAATGCTTTAGATGAGTTAAGTGAAGGTAAATTATTTTATCAGCTCGCAAAGCTATTGCCTAGCGGTGCTACGTTATTTGTCGGAAATAGCATGCCGATTAGAGATCTTGACACATTCTTCCATTTTAATGATAAATCCATTTCAGTCATGGCTAACCGTGGAGCGAATGGCATTGATGGAGTTATTTCAACTGCGCTTGGAGCGGGGACGATTCAGCAGCCGCTTTATTTAGCATTAGGTGATTTAACCTTTTTTCACGATTTAAACGGATTAATTGCAGCAAAACAATATGGAATCGATATCAATATTCTCTTGATTAATAATAATGGCGGGGGGATTTTCTCTTTTCTACCTCAAGCCAGTCATCCAAAAAACTTTGAACAGCTCTTTGGTACTCCATTAGACTTGAAATTCCAGTATGCCGTTGAAATGTATGGCGGACATTATGATTTAATTACGGATTGGGAGCACTTTTCTACTGTAATGAATCAGAATAAAGAAAAATCTGGATTAAAGGTAATGGAAATTACAACAAACCGCGAAAAAAATATTAGAGAGCATCGCGAATTATGGGAAGATGTTACCCGGGAAATAAGTCGATTGTTGGAGGACGAGTGCTGATGATTTTTGTAATCAATGGCATTCGCTATCATGTTGACAATTGGGTCACCGGTGGCTCCTTAGGCCCTGCGGATCCTTTAAAAACTCCTTTGCTTTTACTTCATGGTTTTACCGGAAGTGGTGGTTCGTGGAAAGAATTGGATCATTATTGGAAAGGGGATTTTAATATTTTTGCTGTCGATATTATCGGCCATGGGAAAACAGATTCGCCTGAAGACGTTGCAAAATATAATATTGAAGCGGTAGCTGACGATTTATATGCACTATTATTGAAGCTTAAGATTGACCAAATAGATGTACTTGGCTATTCCATGGGTGGAAGGTTGGCCTTAACCTTTGCTTTAAAGTATCCTAAAAAGGTAAGGAAGCTTATTTTAGAAAGCTCTTCTCCAGGGCTTGTAACTACGAGTGAAAGGGAATCGAGACGCCTTCAAGATGAGAAACTAGCTTGTCGAATCCAAAATGAAGGGATAGAGAAGTTTGTCGATTATTGGGAAGATATTCCTCTTTTTCATAGTCAAAAAAGACTTCCGGAAAGCACTCGTCAGCGAATTAGAAATGAGCGTTTAAGGAATTGTGCAAAAGGGTTAATCAATAGTTTAAGAGGAATGGGCACAGGAGCTCAACCCTCGTGGTGGAATGAACTTCAGAAGCTATCCAATCCTGTCCTTTTTATAACGGGCAGCATCGATACAAAATTTTGCTTGATTGCAGAAAAAATGCAAAGCAAGTTAAAAAATGGAACATGGATTGAAATTGAAGATTGTGGGCATGCAATTCATGTGGAGAAACCAGAAATGTTTGGTACAATAGTAAGTGAATTCTTATTGTATGAAAAGGATGATACATGCCATTCTTTTTAATATGAAAGAGAGAATCAAAGCTTAAATTTTTATACATATTAAAGGAGGATTCATGACCATGTCAGCAGTAGAATGGGTTGCAGCACGCAAGTATGAAGAAATTAATTATGAAACATACAACGGAATTGCAAAAATTACGATAAACCGTCCAGAAAAGCATAATGCTTTCACACCAAGAACGGTTTCAGAGCTAATTGATGCGTTCGCTTATGCACGTGATGATGCAAATGTAGGAGTAATTATCCTAACAGGTGCGGGGGATCGAGCATTTTGTTCAGGGGGAGACCAATCTGTTCGTGGACATGGAGGCTATGTAGGAGACGATCAAATTCCGCGTCTGAATGTGCTTGATTTACAGCGTTTAATTCGCGTGATTCCGAAGCCAGTCATCGCAATGGTTAAAGGATATGCTATCGGTGGTGGACATGTCCTTCATATTGTTTGTGATTTAACAATTGCTGCAGACAATGCAGTATTTGGACAAACTGGCCCGAAAGTTGGCAGCTTTGATGCAGGATATGGTTCTGGCTATTTAGCAAGAATTGTCGGCCATAAGAAAGCACGTGAAATTTGGTATTTATGCCGCCAATACAATGCACAGGAAGCATTAGATATGGGTCTTGTCAATACAGTTGTACCTCTAGATCAAGTAGAAGCAGAGACCATTAAATGGTGTGAAGAAATGCTAGAAAAGAGCCCGACTGCTCTTCGCTTCTTAAAAGCAGCATTCAATGCAGATACAGATGGACTTGCTGGTATTCAGCAATTCGCAGGTGACGCAACTTTACTGTACTATACAACAGATGAGGCGAAAGAGGGCCGCGATGCATTTAAAGAAAAGCGCAAGCCTGATTTCGGCCAATTCCCGCGTTTCCCTTAATCGAAAAGCAGAAGCTCCACTAGGTGCTGGAGCTAGACATTTCTTTAAGTTACAAAGGTTATATTAATAATAAAACAGCCTGATGGGTATGCCATTAGGCTGTTTTTTACGAGTTTTTAAGGTTAAGCTAATATGGGGTGAAATTATGAACGATCAAGTGATGCAAAATTTTTTAATAAAAAGGGCTTTCTTAACACCCGATAGACCAGCTATTCACTTTGCCGGCATAACCTATACTTTTTCCGAAGCTTATAATAGAGCCCATACTATAGCCGGTCAATTAGCTGGTTGCGGGCTGAAAAAGGGGCAGTATGCAGGTGCACTGCTTAGCAATCATGTCGATACTGTATTTGTTTATTTAGCTTGTCATTTGCTAGGTGTGAAGGCGGTTATATTAAATAATCGGTTAACCGCTGCAGAAATTGCCTGGCAAATGAAAGATTCACAATCGGCTTTTTTAATAACGGAAAGTAGGTTTTCTTCAAAATACCGAGAATTAGAGGAAACTCTTCCGAATATCACAATAATTAACAAGGAAGTTTTGTTCGAATCTTCGGTCTCGCCCCCATTAATTGTCGATGAAATTAATTTGAATGAAGTTTGCACTATTATGTATACATCAGGTACAACTGGGCATCCGAAAGGGGTGCTGCAAACATACGGAAATCATTGGTGGAGTGCAATCGGATCGGCATTAAATCTAGGTTTGACAGAGGAGGATTGCTGGCTTTGTACGGTCCCGCTTTTTCATATAAGCGGTTATTCCATCCTTATGCGCAGCATCATTTATGGAATGAAGATGGTCGTTTTGGAAAGCTTTGACGAAAAAGAAGCGATTAACATCATTCGTAATGAAAAAGTTACCATTATGTCAGTAGTAAGTACGATGCTGACACGAATGGAAGAGAAGCTTAAAGAAGATAAGCTCCCAGCTCAATTTCGTTGCATGCTATTAGGGGGAGGTCCGGCCTCTAAAGCGTTGCTTGAAAAATGCCAAGCAAAGCAAATCCCTGTTTATCAAACTTATGGCATGACCGAAACATCTTCTCAAATTGTTACCCTTTCTCCTGAATATAGCTTTAGTAAGCTTGGGTCTGCAGGAAAAGCCTTATTCCCTTCGCAGTTAAAAATAGTTCGTACGAATGGAGAGAAAGCAAGTCCAACCGAAGCGGGTGAAATTCTCGTAAAAGGACCGAACGTTACAAAAGGTTACTTAAATAAAAAAGAAGAGACAAAATCAAAAATTGTAGACGGCTGGCTGTCAACAGGTGATATTGGATATTTAGATGAGGAAGGTTTTTTATATGTATTAGACCGCCGCTCTGATTTAATCATTTCTGGCGGAGAAAATGTCTATCCAGCCGAAATTGAAGGTATATTAGCTTCCCACCCTGCGATTTCAGATGCTGGGGTTATTGGGTTAAAGGATGAGCAATGGGGGGAAGTTCCAGCGGCATTCATTGTAAAACGAAAGGAAATAAATGAAGTAGACATTCTTCAGTTTTGCCAGCAAAAATTAGCGAAATATAAAATACCGAAGAAGGTTATGTTTATTGAAGAAATCCCAAGGAATGCAGCAAAAAAAATCTTACGGCGAGAACTCCGAAAATTACTAGAATAAGTACAAAGGCGTTTTCCCATCCAAGTGAGAAAACGCCTTTGTTTAATTTACAATATTAAACGGGTTCAAACGTATTACAATCCGTTTCTTTCGTATTATCAGCTGTTTTTCCTTTATGGCTGACTACAAAAATTTGTTCTGCAGAACATTTATTGCCTTGCGCCCAATATGAACAGTTATTAACTTCACATAAAACGTCTTTTGCCATTATGCTTCACTCCCTTAAATAAGTTCAATAAACGGAGGGCAACTAAAATTGCACGCCACTCTATTTTAGGTTGTGAAGACTCTTGTTACTTTATTCTTGCCATTTGAAGGGAGAGAAAACTAATTTATTGCCTTCTCGAGTGCCTTCATATTCATATCCATAATGGAAAAATAAGTAGAATGATTCTTAATATCGTTATCTGTCAACACAGATAAATTATGCAAAACTAGAGCCTCTGCACCAATTTCCTTCTGGATGATTTCTGTTAATTTAGAGCTGACATTTTGTTCAAAAAAGACATAACTTAAATCATGCTCTTTTGCTTCAGACATGATTTTTTCAAGTTGCTTTTGTGTAGGTTCATTTGAAGTGTTTAAACCGGACACACTAATTTGTTTAATGCCATAGCGCTTTTCCCAATATCCAAAGGCGGAGTGGGAAACGATAATTTCCTTACGCTTAGCATGATCAACAGTATGTTGGAATTTCACATTTAAATCGTCGAGCTCTTTTGAAAGTTCATCGTAATTTGCAATGAATTCATCTTTATGCTCTGGCATTTTTTCAATAAGGGCATTTTTAATAGCTTCGGCTAAATCTTTTGCATAAATAGGATCAATCCATACATGTGGGTCGATGTCCCCGTGATGATGGCCGTCGTCCTCATGAATTGCGTCATCATGGTCGTGCTCATCTTCATGAGTCGCCTCATCATGGTGCTCTCCCTCATCATGGTGTCCAGTTGTATCAAGTTGAACATTTTCCCCAGCGGCAACCATTTGAACTTTCTCATTTTTTAATGTGTTTTTAGCCTTTTCGACAAAGCCTTCTAAGCCAAGTCCAATGTAAATAAATAAGTCTGCATCGGCCAATTTAATCATATCTTTTTGTGTAGGCTCAAATGTATGCTCATCTGCTCCAGGAGGGTAGACTGTTTTTGCTTCTATATACGGACCGCCAATTCGCTCAGAAAAATATTGTAAAGGATAAACAGTCGTATACACAGATAACCGATTGCTATCTGTTTGCTTTTCACCCTCTTTAGTAGAACAGCCTGCTAATAGCATGCTAAAAATCAGTAAAAATAAAAAAATCTTTTTCATTTGTTTCTCCTCTTTCGTAAAACGGATTCGTTACGATTTGTCTTTTAAAAAAATTTCTTAATATTAAGTAATTCGTAATCATTACGATTATAAAAGTATTTTACAGGAGAAAGTAGGGAAAATCAATAAGAAATATTTGTTTATGCATTTAGTTTTTTGTTATTCTTATAGTGCAATTAAAATTTTGAGGTGTGAATCAAATGAAATTAATTGATGAAATATTAACTTTTAATGAGCAATTTGTAGAGGAAAAGCAATATGAAGAATTTACAACAACGAAATTTCCTAATAAGCGCATGGTGTTATTGACATGCATGGACACCCGTCTAGTAGAGCTTTTACCACGAGCAATGAATTTGCGTAATGGCGACGTCAAAATCGTCAAAAATGCTGGAGCGCTTGTTACTCATCCATTTGGAAGTATTATGAGAAGCTTACTTGTTGCTGTCTATGAGCTTCAGGCAGAGGAAGTACTCATCATTGGGCATCATGATTGCGGCATGAGTGGAATGAAGCCTGATCATATTATGGAGAGCATGAGAAAGCGTGGAAAGTCGGAAGCAGCTCTTGATACAATAACGTATTCAGGTGTCGATGTAAGAGAATGGCTGAAAGGCTTTGATAATGTCGAGGACAGTGTGGCACACAGTGTTAAAATGGTAAAGAAACATCCATTAATGCCAAATGATGTTCCTGTACACGGTCTAGTTATTGATCCGCGAACAGGTAAGCTCGATGTAGTTGTAAATGGCTACGATGATGTAAAATTTATTTAGAAACTTTTTTTAACCTGTCAAACGCTAAATAATCGCGTAACTGACAGGTTTTTTTTAATCCTCTTTTTCTGGTACAGGGTCGAATCCACCCGGATGAAAGGGATGGCATTTTAGAATTCTTTTTATTGCGAGCCAGCCGCCTTTCATGGCACCAAAACGCTTAACTGCCTCTAGGCCGTAATGGGAGCAAGTAGGATAAAATCGGCAAGAAGGCGGTTTTAGCGGTGATATGACAACTTGGTAAAAGCGAATGAAGGCGATGAATAACTTTTTTAACATGTGCACCATTCCGTTCTAATACAAATTCATTATTGATAAAACAATAGCATAAATTTTATTTATAGTCGAAAATAGAATTCATAATTAGTTATCTGATTTATTTGAAAAAAACGCTTTAAAAGAAGATAAATTTGATGAAGATACTCGGAATATAAGGTACAATGAAGAAAATATGTAAGGAGTGATTAGGAATGCCTTCAGTAGAAAGCTTTGAATTGGACCATAATGCTGTAAAAGCTCCATATGTAAGACATTGTGGTGTGCACAAAGTTGGGTCAGATGGGGTTGTAAATAAATATGATATCCGTTTTTGCCAGCCGAATAAGCAGGCGATGAAGCCAGATGCGATTCATACACTAGAACACCTCCTTGCATTCAATATTCGTAAGCATTCAGAGAAATACGACCACTTCGATATTATCGATATTTCTCCAATGGGGTGCCAGACTGGATTTTATTTAGTTGTCAGCGGTGAGGCGACAGTAGAGGAAATTATTGATTTGCTAGACGATACGATGAAGGATGCAGCTGAAATAACTGAAATACCGGCAGCCAATGAGAGGCAGTGCGGTCAAGCGAAACTGCATGATTTAGAAGGAGCAAAACGCTTAATGCGTTTTTGGCTTGAACAATCAAAAGAAGACTTAAAGCAAGTGTTTGCTTAAAGTAGAAAAGCGGAAGCGCCTTCGGAACAATAATAAGGCAAATTGTTCCTGCGATGATTACGCTGCCGAAGACTTCCTTGTCCTGTCGCATTGTCGACACTAGTATATCCTGTACGTCGGGACTAGGCGCTGGAGCTAGTCAAAAGTTTTGGCAGTATACGGAAAAAGCTAAGGGTTACGCGACATGCGAACTCTTAGCTTTTTTTCATGAAATTTGCTTATTGCTCTCTTTTTCAGATTGATCATTTTGGTTGTTCATTGGAAGAGAATCGACCGTATCAACAGTATGATTATATTTATAGGCTTTTGAAGTCGTGACAACAGCCAAAACAATAACAATAGCTACTATAATTACACAAATAGCTATAACAGTGACCATGGATATCCCCCCTTCACTCTAACAGTGTACCATGAAAATCGCTCTAAAGGAGAAACGAATGACCTTTGAATAAAATTTATGTTTAGGACGATATTTGGAGGGTACTATAAAAATGGAGGTTGATAGGATGAATGATAAACTAAAACAAGCTGTTAATAGACAAGTAGCTAATTGGACAGTTCTATATGTCAAGCTTCATAATTACCATTGGAATATTAAAGGCCGCCATTTCTTTACGCTTCACGAAAAGTTTGAAGAGCTGTACAATGAGGCTAATCAGCATATTGATGAATTAGCTGAGAGAATTTTGTCTATAGAAGGAAACCCTGTTGCTACAATGAGGGAGTGCCTTGAAATAGCATCAATTAAAGAGGCGACTGGAACCGAGAAGGAAGAAGAGATGGTCAGAACTTTATGTAATGATTTTGAAAAAATGGCGGACGAGCTTCAGGATGGAATAGTCCTTGCAGAGGAAGCGAATGATGAGGGAACAGGTGATATGCTCATTGCCCTCAAGCAAAGTTTAAAAAAGCATATTTGGATGTTAAAAGCTTACTTAGGTTAAAAGACAAAAGCGCAAGTACCTTGTCGGGGCTAGGTGCTGAAGCTGGATGAAACAAAAGCAGGGAAAATTCATTTTTATGAATTACCTGCTTTTGTTGCTATTTTATGTATCCAGCAATATTAGTGTATATTTCGTTGGTGTAAAGGACTTCGCTGTGGGCGATAATCTTCACTTGCAAACTTGCCCTTTAAACTTTCAATTAAATAAAGTCCCATCAAATCGTAAAGCTCTTGGTTATTTAAATCTTGAATCATTTTGAGCAGATCTTCTCTGTTCATTTCCTCGAGAAAAGCAAAAGTCAGCATATCAATATCTTCTTCATCACCGGTGAGCTTATGCCGATAAAGCTCATACAATTCATCTACAATTTTCATAAAGCACCTCCAGTTTCAATATTCGCCTTTTGTTCTTCTATTTTATACTTATTGAATCCCCTTAATGATTAAAATTATGCGTTAATTGGAAATAATCCTGCCTTAATGAACGACAAGCTTACATGATTTTTTCAAGTGTGGAAAAGATAAGTGATAAGGATATTACAAAGGGGATAATGAAAATGAGTGAAAATAAGAAAACGTATTATATTAAAGTAGAAACGGGCGAAATCACCCAAAGTACAACAGACTCAGCTTGGGATTTTAAAATAGAAGCGACAGATGAGGAAATTACTTCATTGCGGGAATACTTTGACCATAATTATAGTAATGAGTGGAAAAGCTTTGTTCGAGCACATATTCCGTTTATGGAGTATCACAATGATAAAGATAATGATGCCTATGATAAAACCATTAAAAAAGTATACGGAATGATTTACGAGTTGGGAGATGAAGAAGCAAGGAGCCATATTGAGAGCATGGGTATATTGGATGGGGATGAAAATCAAAACTTTTAGAAAAAGTATGAGGTAGCCCCGTATCTCATGCTTAGGGCTACCTGCCTGTTTATTAAAATTCCATTTCGACCGCAGAATCAATCACTTCTTGTGGTACAGTGATCGCTTCAATCTCATTGAGTTTTGAGTATTGGCCATTCATTTTTTGTTTCATGACGATCGTTTGATCTTCAATTGTCATTTCCATTTCCATTAACACATCTAAAGCTACTGGATAAAATGATTCTTTATCAATCAGGAATTCATATTCTACAGCGTTAATTTTCATATCGTCCATTAAACCTTCCATCGCCATTTCAGGAGGAAGGGCTTCTGCAGCTGTTTCTTTAATAAAGTCATTGAATTTGTCACCAGATGCTTTTAATTTTAAAATATAATTCTTTGCATCTTGTTCGAATGTAAAGTCCTCAACAAACTTTTGTAATTTCTTTAATTCGTCGCCAGGATTAGATTGCTGTCCAGCCATTTGTAAGAAAGCATCAGTCATTTCTTGAGGAAACTTCATCCATTGCTGGCCAGATGGTTCATAAAAGAACATTCCATCTTCAGAAAAATAACTTTCCGTTTGGAAATTTTCTCCTGTATCGGCTAATGACATTGTCATTTTTTGATAAAATGCCATTGGGTCAGTAACTACATCCATTTCAATAATAGATTGAGTATTCATATTTAATTCCTCTTGATCAGAAGACATGTCTTGTTCTACATCCATTTTTACAGAAAAGCTTTTCAAGCCATTAGAAGCCTCTGTTGATTTTTCCAAAACTTCTTCTAATGTTAATTCAGATGGTTTTTCAGTTACTTCTGGCTCAGTTTTGTTTGTTCCTTCTTTATTGACAGGCGTAGCTGTTTGGTTACATGCAGCTAACATGAAGATTAGAAGGAAGCCTGCCAAAATGGATAATGTTTTTTTCAAAATAGACATCCCCTTTATCATTATTCACTTATTATATACGGAAAAATTAACCAATGGTTTCAATTTTATGCAGATTCATACTTTCTTCACAAAATTAGTTATAGGAAATATGAAATTAGTAACAGAAGCTTTTTCGCGATATAATTTAATGTAAGAACTTTGGATTGGCGAGTGATTAAATGGAATCATTTTTAGATGCGAATGGGGGAACGGTCAGAATATCTTTTAAACCTCATTCTTTTCATAAACAGCCGGAGCATGTCTTTATTATTTGTAAAATGGGTAAACAGTGGCTGCTGACAAACCATTCGAAAAGAGGGTTGGAGTTCCCAGGAGGGAAGGTAGAAATAGGGGAATCGCTTGAAGGGGCTGCGCGCAGAGAAGCCTTAGAGGAAACGGGTGCGGTCATTAAAGATTTGCAATGGATTGGAGAATATGAAGTGATCCGTTCAAATACCTCTTTTGTAAAAGCAATATTCTTTGGGAATGTTGAAAAGTTGGAAGAGAAAGGCCATTATTATGAAACTAATGGACCTGTATTAATAGATGGAGATATACTTACACGAAGATGGGCGCCCGAGTATAGCTTCATTATGAAGGATGCCGTTGTGGAAAAAAGTATAAATAGGATTCTAGAGAAAAACGGCATGGTGTAATGCCGTTTTCTTCATTGTCTAGCTCCACAAGGAAGGCTTCGGCAGCGTAATCATCGCACGATCAAAAGAGAAGCTTTTGGGTGGGCGTCGCGTTCTTGTCGACCTCGAGGTCACAAGCCAATCCTCCCTGAAAGGTAGAGCTCACTTTTCAGGGAGGATTGGCTTGTGCTTGTCGGACTTGCACAGGATGTGCTGACGTCGATGTTCGTCATAAGACGTGGTGGTTTTTAGTTGACGTTCCTCGATCAAGCCGCTTCCGCTTTTCTTATGATCCATGTTTAATTAATTTCTTTTCAAGCAGTTCGACGAGCTGATACATGAGGGTTGCAAAGACGGCAACAACGAGCAGGGAAAGCATAACAAGAGTGAAATTAAATACTTGAAATCCGTAAATGATCATATAGCCGAGACCTTTGGAGGAGACGAGAAATTCCCCGACGATGACACCAACCCAAGATAAGCCAACATTGACCTTCAAGGTGGAGATAATGACAGGGAAGGAAGCGGGCAGAATGGATTCTTTAAAGATTTGCACCCGGTTAGCGCCAAAGGTTTGCAGCACTTTAATATAATTCAGATCTACCTCTTTAAAGGATGTATAGACAACGATGGTCGTAATGATAATAGAAATAATTGCTCCCATCGCTACTATCGACGTGAAATTTGGCCCTAAAGCGACGATCAATATCGGACCAAGCGCGACTTTAGGCATGGAGTTGAGAACGACTAAGTAAGGGTCTAATATTTTCGAAAGCATTGGAGACCACCAGAGAATAGCAGCTAGTAATGTTCCGATCAAAGTGCCGAGAATAAAGCCAAATACTGTTTCTGATAATGTGAAGCTTAGATCAATAAATAAACTTCCGTCTTGAACCTTTGTGAGAAATAAGCTCCCAACTTTTGAAGGTGAACTAAATATGAGCGGGTCAATCCATTGCATTCGACTCGCTAGCTCCCATCCGGAAAAAAAGATTAAAAAAATAATAAGCTGGTAGAAACGGACCCACCTTTTTTCCCGTTTTAAAGACTGTAAATATTTCTGATGAAGTTGATTAACAGTTGTTTGCATGCTCAAGGGAATCCAGCTCCTTCCAGATTGAGTTAAAAATCGTTGAATAAACTTCATGACTGCGGGCGTTAAAAGGAGTTTCTTCCCGTAATTCTTTTGGCACCGTGAAAACTTTGTGCAGCTTGCCCGGACTTGAGGAAAATAAGAAAATTCGGTCACTCATGGCAATCGCTTCGCCAATATCATGTGTTACAAGAATGGCTGTTTTTCCGAAGGATTTAAGAGTATTAGACACAAGATCCTCGAGTTTTAATTTCGTCTGATAGTCTAAAGCGGAGAAGGGCTCATCAAGCATTAGAAGCTTCGGTTCCGTCGCTAAAGTGCGAACAAGTGCCACTCTTTGCCTCATTCCGCCAGAAAGCTGCTTTGGATATTGCAATTCTACTCCTTTCAGTCCCATCTTTTCTAATAAGTTGAGTGCATACTTTATTTTCACCGGTTCGAGCTGATGGCTAATTTTCAATCCGAGTAAAATATTTTCTTCAATTGTTTTCCATGGAAAAAGATAATCCTGTTGGAGCATATAACCGATACTTTGGCGGGTAGTTTCAACTTTTTTATCTTCAAGAGCAACAGTGCCAATCGCTGGTTTAAGTAAACCGGCAATGATTGAAAGCAAAGTTGTTTTTCCGCATCCGCTAGGTCCTAGAAAGGAAACAAATTCTCCTTCTCCGACTGTAAGCGAAACATCGGAGAGGGCTGTCGTGGCAGAGTTTTTCGTAAAGTAAGTATGATGAATTCCATGAACGGTTAAGAAATCCATAGAATGGGCCCCTCCTTTTAGAGAATGTTCAAAAAGTCCGGGAAAAATTCCTCGAAAAAGAAGTGCACTTTTTCTTCGTGCGATGTTTTTTCGAGAAGATAATTCAAAAAGCTGTCGAATTTCGGTTAATCTAGTTCCAGTGCCAAGCCCCTCGAGGTCATAAGCCATCTTACTGCGTGGCTAAAGATCGAGCCACTACGTAAGCCGTCTTATGCTTGTCAGGGCTGACCAAGGCACTTCCACTTTTTGAAGTCAGCTTGCTTCTCCGCTCCTCACGTATTAAAAGCATACGTTCCGGTGCTCAAAGGCTTCGCTTTCTTGAACTTCTCGGCTCTTTTTGTCCTCCTTTTTGAACACTCACTTTTATTAGTAAAGTTCAATTACTTCTTCATTACACTTTCAGCAATTTCTGTATTAACGAGTGATTTGTAATCCACACGTTTTGGAAGTTCTCCTGCCTCTTCCATAATGTTTTGCAGGTTATCCCATTCTTCTTGATCTAAAATTGGATCTGTCGAATATGAGCCTTGGCTTTTATAGCGCTTGACGACCATTTCGATAATGTCGAGTTCGGTATTATCGAAGAAGTCTTTAATGACCATAGCTGTTTCTTTTGCGCTGTGATTTTCTACCCAGCTCTGAGCCTTATAGATGGCTCTTGTGAACTTCTCCACTGTTTCTTTATTTTCGTTAATATAGCTTTGTTTTGTCATGAAGGTTGTATATGGGATATGTCCGGATTCTGTGCCAAAGGAAGCGACTATATAACCTTTTCCTTCTTTTTCAAATACACTCGCCGTCGGTTCAAACAGCTGGACGAATTCACCCGTGCCTGAGGCAAAAGCAGGAGCGATATTGGCAAAATCGACATTTTGGATTAACTCTAAATCTTTATGAGGATCAATTCCGTGCTTCTTCAAAACAAACTCACCAGCCATTTGCGGCATTCCCCCTTTGCGCTGGCCAAGGAAAGTTGTGCCTTTTAACATATCCCACGTGAAATTCTCTAATTTTTGGCGGGAGACGAGGAAGGTGCCATCAGTCTGAGTGAGCTGAGCGAAATTAATGACCGGATCATTGGACCCTTGGGCAGATACATAGATGGAAGTTTCAGACCCAACAAGGGCAACATCGATGCTGTCGGAAAGCAATGCGGTCATCGTTTTATCTCCGCCAGCAGTCGTCGTTAGTGTAACATTAAGCCCTTGTTCCTCAAAAAAACCTTTTGCAATTGCAACATATTGTGGCGCGTAGAAAATGGAACGAGTGACTTCACCGATACGAACATTTTGAACTTTGTCCTTCCCACATGCAGCCAATGGTATAATGAGAATGGAAATAAGCAGGAGTGAAAAACTAATCTTTAGCCACTTTTTCATAAGGAAACCTCCTGAAGTAAAAAATATGCTTTTTAGCCTACATTATCGTATGAGTGTGCAAAAAATGTGTGAATGCCTATATGGAAATTTTATAATGAGAAATGGAAATTTACCCCATTTTATCGGTCGCTTTTGCAAAATATTGGCCAGTTTTAAAAAGGAGTTGAGACCGCATGATCAGTAAACAAAAATTCCCATCTCCTCATCCAAATATTGAATTATCAATTGTTACCTATCTATCAGGGGATTTGAAAATTAAAGGTTTGCTTGCTGAACCAAAGGATGGAGGGGTATATGATGGCTTTCTCTATTTGCGCGGGGGCATAAAAAGCGTCGGAAAAGTAAGACCGGGACGCATCATTCAGTTTGCCTCGGAAGGTTTTATTGTTTTCGCCCCATTTTATCGAGGAAATCAGGGAGGAGAAGGGAATGAAGACTTTGCGGGTGAAGATCGTAATGATGCATTCGCTGGCTTTCAGCTATTACAATCACATCCCCGTGTAAAGGATGTACATATATTTGGCTTCTCAAGAGGGGGAGTGATGGCACTATTAACAGCCATTCAGTTCCCGGAGACGAAATCACTTGTTACATGGGGCGGTGTGAGCGATATGTTTCTGACTTATGTAGAACGTGACGATCTTCGGAGAATGATGAAAAGAGTGATTGGCGGCACCCCAACTAAGTTTCCTGAACGGTATGAATACCGAACACCTCTTTTTCAATTGGAAGAGCTCGAAGTCCCAACTTTAATTATTCACGGGGAA
Organism: Cytobacillus depressus; assembly: GCF_008923245.1. GTDB lineage: Bacteria > Bacillota > Bacilli > Bacillales > Cytobacillaceae > Cytobacillus > Cytobacillus depressus. Next base: position 1,048,395 of record NZ_WBOS01000001.1, on the reverse strand, counting down.
CAAGACAAAAATGTCTCTGTCGAACACGCATATCGGTTGGAGAAAAGGTTGAAGGAGCTTAACAAAAAAGTTGAGAGCTGGTACTTTGAAGATTTCACGCACTATTTTCCGCCTGCCACAAATCGAAAAGTAGTTGCGGACTTAACAAATTGGATGAAAAACCAAAAAAGGTGTCACGAAAAGTGACACCCTTAAAAATTATCGCAGATTAACGGGCAGTAAGATCCCCACCATAAAACTTTAGAAGAATCGAAGAAGTTTTGGTGGGAGATCAACTGCCCGTAAAGGCCCGATAAGTTCAACTAACATTCAATGGGGGATGAAAAGCCCCCCCACTGAATGAAGTTTCACTTTATGCAATCGGTCCGCCCTGTTCTTCAATTTCAGCAGGGACGTTAGAAAACTTCTTAAAGTTCTCACGGAATTTCGCTGCTAATTCCTTAGCCTTTGTTTCATATGCCGCTTGGTCAGCCCATGTTTTGTTTGGCTGAAGAACTTCATCAGGTACACCTGGTACGTGTAACGGAATTTCAAGACCGAAGATATCGTCTTTCACAGTCTCTACATTATTTAATTCGCCTTCTAATGCAGATTGTACCATCGCACGAGTGTAAGCAAGCTTCATGCGGTTACCAACGCCGTATTCGCCGCCAGTCCAGCCTGTATTCACTAAGAATACCTTTGCATTGTGCTCATCGATTTTCTTCCCAAGCATTTCTGCATACTCTGTTGCAGGAAGCGGAAGGAATGGTGAACCAAAGCAAGTTGAGAACGTTGCTTGAGGTGAAGTAATTCCACGCTCTGTACCAGCAAGCTTCGATGTATATCCACTTAGGAAATGGTACATCGCTTGCTCTTTAGATAATTTTGCGATAGGAGGCAATACGCCAAACGCATCAGCTGTTAAAAATACAATTGTATTTGGATGACCAGCAATGCTTGGATCAACGATATTATCAATCGCTTGCAACGGGTATGCTGCGCGCGTATTTTCAGTTAATGTGTTATCATCATAATCAGCTACACGTGATTCGCTGTTAATCACAACATTTTCAAGCACAGAACCGAAACGGATGGCATCAAAAATTTGTGGTTCTTTTTCGCGAGTTAAACCGATGCATTTTGCATAGCAGCCGCCTTCGATATTGAATACACCGTTTGGAGACCAGCCGTGCTCATCGTCACCGATCAGACGACGATTTGGATCTGCTGATAATGTTGTCTTACCTGTTCCAGATAGACCGAAGAATAATGCAACATCTCCCTCATTGCCAACGTTGGCAGAGCAGTGCATTGGTAAAATGCCGTTTTCCGGAAGTAAGTAGTTCATAACAGAGAAAATCGATTTCTTAATTTCTCCAGCATATTCTGTACCGCCGATTAAAACAGTACGGCGCTCAAAAGATACAATAATAAATGTTTCAGATGCTGTACCGTCAACAGCTGGATCTGCTTTAAAAGTAGGAGCAGAAATAACAGAAAATTCCGCTTGATGATCTAATAATTCTTCATCAGACGGGCGGATGAAAAGCTGGTGAGCAAATAAATTATGCCATGCATATTCGTTAATTACTTGAATTGGAAGGCGATGTTTCGTGTCAGCACCTGCAAAACCTTTAAATACAAATACTTCTTCTTTTTCTAGCAGGTAGTTTAAAACTTTATCATAAAGATTTGAAAATGCTTCTTCTGAAATAGGCTGGTTTACACTGCCCCAGTCAATTTTATCTTTTGAAGATGCTTCTTCTACAATATATTTATCTTTAGGAGAACGGCCAGTATACTTTCCAGTTGTTGCACAAACAGCACCAGTTGAAGTAAGTGAGCCTTCTTTACGATTTAATACCTTTTCCACAAGCTGAGGAACAGATAATTGTACTTGAATGTTATTGCCTTTTAATAAATCAGTTAATTTATTCGGAATGCTAACAGAGTTCATCTGATTAATACCTTCCTTTTACGTTATATTTATGAAGTCAATTCAATTTATAAATAGTATAACACATTGAGATGATTAGTCTATACTAATTATCGTTTTTTTTCATTAAATATTTCTCTCATTTAGGCATAATATAATGATATTGCTAACCTCATTCATTAACGCTGAATATGGTAAAATATATATATAAAATCAAAAGGGGTGGGCATAGGTGAAAACGATTGCATTATACGATGAAACATGCACATTATGCAAGGAATCAAAACAATTTTTCGAAAAAATCGATCGAAAGCAGAAGGTGAGCTGGGTTTCGCTTCAAGAATATGAGAAAAGCGAGTCTCCACACTCTTTTGATAAAATCGAATTACGAAGAGAGCTTCATATTATTACCGCCAGGGGAAAAGTGTACAAAGGGTTCCATGCAGTTCGTTATTTATTCTTGCTTTCCTCACAAACTATCGTTTTGGGCTACTTCCTTTACTTACCTGGAATGTCCCTCTTTGGAAATCCGATTTATAAATTAATCGCAAAAAATAGACATAAATTCTTCAGAAAAAAATGTGATAATGGCAGTTGTTCGTTATGATGCACATGAACGAAAAAAAACATAAATTTAATCGAGAATCCTATTGACTTCTTTTTATATATTACGATATGATTTATCCTTGAACGGATACTCTCTTATCCCGAGCTGGCGGAGGGACAGGCCCGATGAAGCCCAGCAACCTGCTTAACTAGAATTTTTAGCAAAGGTGCTAACCTGACGCAAGGAATATTCCTTGAACGATAAGAGTGAAAGGCGCGAATCGATTTGCTTCAACCTTTTCACATAGATGGAAAGGTTTTTTATTTTGCATTTTGATGGTAGCTTTTTGAGAAAGCCTATACGCTTAATCATAAAAACTCCAATTTTACTTCATACTAATTAGGGAATGAGTTCCGTATCAATCGAGTTTATTTTCATATATAAGGAGGAACATCAGCATGTCAACAAAACGCCGTTTGTTTACATCTGAATCAGTTACTGAAGGTCATCCGGATAAAATTTGTGACCAAATTTCTGATGCCATTTTAGATGCCATTTTAGCCCAGGATGCAAATGCCCGTGTAGCAGCAGAAACATCTGTTACAACAGGTTTAGTTTTAATTGCAGGAGAAATTACTACATCTTCTTATGTAGATATTCCAAAAATCGTTCGCGAAACTGTCAAAGAGATCGGCTACACTCGTGCGAAATACGGTTTTGACTCAGAAACTTGTGCGGTTTTAACTTCTATCGATGAGCAATCACCAGATATTGCGATGGGAGTTGACCAAGCTTTAGAAGCTCGTGAAGGGCAAATGACTGATGAAGAAATTGAAGCTATTGGTGCTGGTGACCAAGGTTTAATGTTCGGATTTGCATGTAATGAAACGAAGGAGCTTATGCCGCTTCCAATTTCATTATCTCATAAATTAGCACGCCGTTTGACTGAAGTACGTAAAGAAGAAATCCTTCCTTACCTTCGTCCAGATGGAAAAACACAAGTAACAGTTGAGTATGATGAAAATAACAAGCCTGTTCGTATTGATACGATTGTTATTTCTACTCAGCATCACCCTGAAATTAGCTTAGAGCAAATTCAGCGCAATATTAAAGAACATGTCATCAACCCAGTTGTTCCACAAGAACTAATTGATGAGGATACAAAATACTTTATCAACCCTACTGGACGCTTCGTAATTGGCGGACCTCAAGGGGATGCTGGTTTAACAGGCCGTAAAATTATCGTTGACACATATGGTGGCTATGCTCGTCATGGCGGTGGCGCTTTCTCTGGTAAGGATCCTACTAAGGTTGACCGTTCTGCTGCTTATGCGGCACGTTATGTGGCGAAAAATATTGTAGCTGCTGGCTTAGCTGACAAAGTAGAAGTTCAGCTTGCTTATGCAATCGGTGTTGCACAGCCAGTATCTATCTCCATTGATACGTTCGGAACAGGTAATGTAGAAGAAGATGTGTTAGTTGACTTAGTTCGCAAAAACTTCGATCTACGTCCAGCAGGCATCATTAACATGCTGAACTTACGCCGTCCGATTTATAAGCAAACAGCTGCTTACGGACACTTCGGACGTACTGATATCGATCTTCCTTGGGAGCGTACAGATAAAGCAGAAGAATTACGTGCAGCTGCTTTAAAATAATAAGAAAAGAGCGGGAGTTGCATTTCTTATGTAACTTTCGCTTTTTTTATTCGTCTTATGATTGAAGCTTTTAAAAGATGAATAGGATAAAATACTCCTCATTACTTCGCAAACATCTGCACTCGGATACTTCCCTTAAATGAAAAATCAAACATGACACCTATCATCTTCTTTAAAATAAGAAACTAGAATGGGTGGAATTAGAATGAGTGGTTTTATTGGCTATATTCAAGAAAAAGAACAATTAGAGACTAATCAGCCCTTACAATTGAATCACTTACCCGGACCATCTTATGATGGCTATTATTCTGATGGCCATGTTTTACTCGGTTATAGGGGTTTAAATATGAGTAGTGATGAACACGAAAAGCTGCCATTATCCTATGAAAACGATCGCTATTGGATCGTTTATAATGGGGAAATTTATAATCATTCTGAACTAAGAGAAGATCTTATTTCCAAAGGATTGATCTTCAAATCAAATTCTGATTCAGAAACTATTTTAGCTTTATATTGCAGTATTAAAGAAAAAATGGTTGAAAAGCTTCGAGGAAAGTTTGCTTTTGTCATTTGGGATAAGGAAGATAAGGTCTTGTTTGGTGCTAGAGATCCTTTTGGGATTAAACCGTTATTTTATTATGAAGGCATCGAAGAGATATACTTTGCCTCTGAAAAGAAATTAATTCTAGCAGACCTTCAATATGATAAGTTGAATATGGAAGCCTTACAGCATTATTTAACCTTTCAGTTTGTCCCAGAGCCGGACACGATGACAAAAGAGATTCGAAAGCTTGAGCCTGGGCATTATTTTACAAGGAATTTTGGTTCTCCGATGATGATTAAACGTTATTGGAAAGCAGCCTTTCATCCAATTCAAAAACAGGAAGATGATTTTGTTCGAGAGATAAGAGCTGCTTTATTTCAATCTATTCAATTGCATATGCAAGGTAATGTGCCGATTGGATCCTTTCTTTCAGGAGGGATTGATTCTTCAATCATTGCTTCGATTGCAAAGGAATATCATTCAGATATGAAGACATTCTCTGTTGGATTTGAGCAATCGGGCTTCAGTGAGATTGATATTGCGGAGGAAACTGCTGCCAAGCTTGGACTTGAAAATATAAGTACAATTATTACTCCTGAAGATTTCATGAATGAGCTGCCCAAGATCATGTGGCACTTGACAGATCCACTTGCAGACCCTGCTTGCATTCCGCTTTATTTTGCTGCAAAGAAAGCAAATAAACATGTGAAAGTTGTTTTATCAGGAGAAGGGGCCGATGAATTATTCGGAGGCTATAATATCTACCACGAACCGCAATCGCTAAAAGTATTTAATTATATACCTAACTGTATTAAAAAATTATTGAGTGTCATTGTGGCTCTTATTCCCGAGGGAACAAGAGGAAAAAGCTTTATAGAGCGTGGAGTTACTCCATTGAAGGAAAGATATATTGGCAATGCAAAAATATTTACTGAGCAAGAAAAGGGAAGGTTTTTTCAGCCATATGATGAAAGCTTACGCTATACAAGTATTACATCTTCTCTTTATCAAGAGAGCCTTGAATATGATTCAATTAACCGCATGCAGTACATCGATATTCATACTTGGCTGCGGGGAGATATACTATTAAAAGCAGATAAAATGACTATGGCCCATTTATTAGAGTTGCGGGCCCCCTTTTTAGATAAAGAAGTATTTCGGGTAGCATCCAAAATACCGAGCGGGTTAAAAATTACGAATGGAACAACGAAATATATTTTACGAAAAGCAATGGAAGGAATTGTTCCCAATCACGTCTTACATCGAAAAAAACTCGGATTTCCCGTACCAATCCGGTATTGGCTAAAGGATGAAATGAATGATTGGGCAAAAAAAATAATCCGTGAAAGCAACACGGATCATTTATTTAAAAAGGATTATTTGTATAAGCTGCTAGATGATCATTGCAATGATAAATTCGATAACAGCAGAAAGATTTGGACGGTGCTAATGTTTATGTTATGGTATGCAATATTTGTTGAAAAAAAGTATGAAATCGGGGCCATTTCCATAAATAGCACTGACCAATGAGTTCAATATGATTCCTTATAGCAGTGAAATAGAATAAGTCTTTTCGGAAAAGGACATGTTAAAAAATAGATCAATTATTTTTGCAATGCTTTATAATACTGGGCTTTTTCAGCATATTCTCTGCATATTCTTTCCATATCTTCAATATCTTCTGGAGTTAACTCGCGAATCACTTTAGCTGGTCTTCCGAAAGCTAGTGTATTCGGAGGGATTTTTTTGCCTTGTGTTACTAAACTGCCGGCACCGATAAAAGCGCCTTCACCAATTTCAGCACCATCAAGTATAATTGATCCCATACCAATGAGTGCTTTTCGGCGAATAATGCAGCTATGAAGGATAACCTGATGGCCAATGCTCACTTCATCTTCTAAGATTAGTGGATTATTTGGGCTTTGGTGCAGGACCGAGTTGTCTTGGATATTCACTTTTTTGCCAATTACCGTCGGGGCGACATCTCCGCGAATAACCGTATTAAACCACACACTGGACTCTTCCCCAATTTCAACATCCCCTGTGACGGTGGCGTAATCAGCGATAAAAACTGATTCTGCGATTTTTGGAAATTTCCCATCATATGGATAAATCATACTATGCTCTCCTTCAAATGTTTTCATTATTTTTATTCTATCATAGAAGGGGGCAATCTTGTCCTTTAGTCATGATTCAAAAATATTATTGATAAAGAGTGAAATTAATGATGAAACTAAATAACTAAGCTATAATTTATAGTAGAATTTTCATTTCACCATAAGGTTAGGGAGGATTAATGATGTGGAAATGGGAAGCTGAAGGAGAGGCTAAAGCAGTAATCGTTATGGTTCATGGTGCAATGGAGCATCATCGCCGTTATGGCTGGCTAATCGAGATGTGGCGTTTGTCAGGTTTTCATGTCATTATGGGAGATCTTCCGGGCCAAGGGATGACAACAAGATCACGGCGGGGTCACATTGATTCTTTTGATGAGTATTTGTTTGAAGTGAAGGATTGGATACAAGCGGCTTATAAATTTGAATTACCAGTTTTTCTTTTGGGGCATAGCATGGGAGGTTTAATATCAATTCGTCTTTTGCAGGAGGAACGATTGAAGTTAGCCGGTGTCATCCTGTCATCCCCTTGTCTTGGTTTAATTAAAAAGCCAAATCATTTTCTTAATATATTTTCCTATGTATTAAATAAAACTTTTCCAAGTTTGCGTATGAACTCTGGACTTACCGTTGATATGGCGACAAGAAATATTGATGTACGTGATGCGGATGCTAATGACACATTATATGTAACAAAGGTATCTGTAAGGTGGTATCGCGAATTAATACATGCTACTAAGCTTGCATTTGAAAAGCTTGATAAAACTCAAGATGTCCCGCTACTTGCTATGCAGGGGGGCGATGATTTAATTGTTAATAAAAAATCAGTAAGCGATTGGTTTAACCATGCGCCATTTTCCGAAAAACGATTTAAAGAGTGGCCAAAATGTTATCATGAAATATTCAATGAACCTGAACGGGAAGAAGTATTTGAGTATGCCAAGGATTTCGTCAATAGCCAGTTAAAAGCGATCGGCTATATTGTCTAGTGTCTAGCTCAAGTGCCTACCTCGACGTACAGGATGTACTAGTGCCGACAATGCGACAGGACAAGGAAGGCTTCTATCAGCGATACATCGCACGACCAAAATGAAGCTTTTGGGAGGACGTCGCGTTTTTGTCGACCTCGAGGTCATAAGCCAATCCTCCATGAAAGGTAAAGGACACTTTTCCGAGAGGCTTGTGTTATGCTTGTCGGGGGTGAGCACAAAGGAAAGCTCTCGGAGTTATCCTCGTAGGAACAATTTTCCTTTTTATTGTTCCGAAGGCGCTTGCGCTTTTCTAAGGAGTGAATTTTAATTGAGTGTTCCATCTATGCCAATCAGTTTAATGTCAAATGTCTATCGCAAAATATTGCCCATTGTTCATAAGGAACTAGATTTCTGGAGGAAGAGAGCGGAAACCATTCCAGATCCAGAACTAAGAAAACAAGCATTAGCCAGTATTGAACATAAAACCTTTCATTGTGAAGGCGGCGCCATTATGGCGTTAATGGCAAAAGAAAAATATGAAATAGCGATTAAATTCATTGTCGCCTACCAAACAATCAGTGACTATTTGGATAATTTATGTGATCGCAGTACGTCTTTAGATCCTGAGGATTTTGCTGCTTTACATGAGTCAATGATGGATTGTTTGTCAGCTGATGCTGACTCGAGAAATTATTATCGCTTCCGAAATGAACAAGAAGACGGAAATTATTTAGCTGACCTTGTTGTAATGTGTCGAGAAGTTTTAGCTGAATTAGATCATTATGATGAAATCAAAGAATATTTATTAGAATTATGCCAGTACTATTGTGATTTACAAGTGCATAAGCATGTGCAGGTAGAGGACCGGGTTCCACGTCTACAAGATTGGTTCCATGAATATAAGGAGCAAATCCCCGAAATGGAGTGGTATGAGTTCTCTGCTTGCTCTGGTTCAACATTAGGGATTTTCTGTCTTGTCTCTTATGCCATGAGAGAGGATTTCGAAAAAGCAGATGCTGAAAAGATTCGCAATGGCTATTTTCCTTACATACAAGGCCTGCATATATTATTAGATTATTTTATTGACCAAGAAGAGGATCGAGCCGGCGGAGATTTAAACTTCTGCTTTTATTATGAAAATGAAGAAAAGCTCTTCGATCGGCTAAAGCACTTCGTTAAAGAAGCGGACAAGCATACAGAGCAGCTCCCTCATAAACGCTTTCACCAATTGATAAACCGTGGTCTATTAGGGATCTATTTATCGGATGAAAAAGTTCGCAAGCAAAGAAATGTAAAGAAGCTAGCAAGAGGGATGATTAAAACCGGAGGCATGATTAGCTACTTTTTCTATTTAAACGGCCTAGCGTATCGAGCTGTACAGAAATGGATGCCTGCTGGACTTATGAGAGTGTTTTTAAAGTAAAATTAATGCAAAAAACCTGCTTGAGGCAGGTTTTTTGGTATAAGTTTCTGGATATATCGGCGAGTTCCCGGATATATCGGCGAATTCCACGATATATCGGCGACCTCACAAATGCTATCTTTTCTCAATCGCCACAATAAACGGTGGATTGTTTTTTTGATTAATAAATTGATATTGAAGGACATGAGCTATTTTCTGATCTAATTGTTTTACGTATTGAAGGAGGGCATCACGTTCGAGCGCACCTTCATCATGACCGTGGTAAACGACAAGGACAATAATCCCTTCAGGTGCCATGATTTCCAATAGCTGTTCAATTGCCGAAATCGTTGTGTTGGGCACAGTCACTATCGATTTATCACCACCAGGCAAATAACCTAAATTAAAGATGGCTCCTTTAATTTTTCCCTGGCATTCAACAGGAATGCTTGCCGAAATATATTCATGCCCTTTATGAAACAAAGTAACACGGTCAGAAATTTGCTGTTCTGCCATTCGCTTTTTTGTATTTACAATAGCTTCCTCTTGAATATCAAACCCGAATACTCGTCCGGATTCCCCAACCAATTTTGCAAGAAATACTGTATCATGCCCATTGCCTAAAGTAGCATCTACTGCAATGTCGCCTTGATCAACAGCTTTCTCAAGCAATAGCCTAGCAAAAGGTAATACTCCATCTAGCTTCATGCCTGCACCCCTACATTACTTCTGACATTTAGTGAAACTTCATTCAGTGGCGATTTTCCACTGAATGTTAGTTGAACCAATCGGGCCTTTACGGGCTGTTTGATCTCCGGCGTTGAATTTTTTTGGTTCATCAACTTCTTGATGCGGGAGTCTTACAGCCCGTTAATCTGCGATAATTTTTCCCTTGCCAGCTATTCCTGCGTTTTAATTCCGCATCAATGGAATTCAAAACATCCCACTTATTTACACTCCACATCGGGCCGATCATTAATTCAATCGGACCATCACCAGTAATTCGGTGAATAATCATTTCTGGGGGTAATATTTCTAATTGGTCACAAACTAAGCTGACATACTGATCAAGAGATAAAAACTCTAAGCTCCCTTTTTCATATTGCTTTACCATTGGTGTACCTTTTAATAAATGAAGAAGGTGAATTTTAATCCCTTGCACATCAAGCTTAGCAACCTCTTTCGCTGTTTCCATCATCATTTCTGGTGTTTCGAGAGGAAGTCCATTAATGATGTGAGAACATACGCGAATTCCATGTTTGCGAAGCTTATTCACCCCATCAACATAACATTGATAATCATGAGCCCGGTTAATCAGTAGTCCGGTTCTTTCGTGAACAGTTTGTAAGCCAAGCTCAACCCATAAATAGGTTCTTTCATTTAACTCGGCTAAGTAATCAACGACATCATCTGGAAGACAGTCAGGCCTTGTTGCAATTGATAACCCTACAACATTTTCCTGTTTTAATACTTTTTCATACATTTCCCGAAGCACTTCTACAGGTGCATGTGTGTTTGTGAAAGCTTGAAAGTAGGCCATATACTTGCCATCTTTCCATTTTCGATGCATTTTTTCTTTAATTTCATGAAACTGTGTTTCAATATCATCGGCTCTGTTCCCAGCAAAATCGCCTGAACCGGCAGCACTGCAAAAAGTACAACCGCCATGTGCGACCGTTCCATCCCGGTTCGGACAGTCAAATCCGCCATCTAGCGCCACTTTAAAAACTTTATGGCCAAATTCATTTCTTAAATGATAATTCCATGTATGGTAACGTTTGTTATCAGAAGCAAACGGAAATGGCTTATTCTGATTCAAATTAGAACCCTCCAACAACTATTGCAAATTAAAAATATATTTTATCATGATTAGAAAATCAATACTAACTGTAACGAATGGAAACTGATATTACCAGCAATTAAATGAAATAGGAAAAAGAATATTCGCAGATTAACGGGCAGTAAGATCTCCCACTATAATGTTTCCAGTATAAACATTGAATATAAAGTGGGAGATCAACTGCCCGTAAAGGCCCGATTGGTTCAACTAACAATCACTGTGGGATGGGAAAAACCCCCACTGATTGAAGTTTCACTTTATGAACAAACTAATGGATGAAGCACTTTGCTTCTGAATTTTTCAGGAGGGGATATGATGGCAACTCGTGAATCCGTTAGTAACTTGATTCAGCAATGTGAGGATGCAATCCGATTCGCCAATGACCAGCTGCAAGTTGAAAGAGCACAAGAGCATTATAATGAAAATGGATATACAGACGCTTTGCATTCACTGGAAAATGCATACAATGATTTATCGAAGCTTGCCCTAAGCGCTAACTCCCAACAACGGGAACAGCTTCACCGAATGAGGCTACAGCTGCAGCAACTTCAAAATCGAATGATTGTTCAACCCCATTAAGGAGTGATCAATTTGGTTAAAAAGCGTTCAAAACAAAATAATCCAGAACAAAAAAATCGCAATGGCATTAATAATCAAGATGTAGAATTTGGACAGAATTTTGACATCATAAAGCAAGCAAAAAAGAAATACGAAAAACAAGGTCAGCCTGTTAAATCGAAATTCCACCCTGAATAGCGAAAAGCTACAGCGCCTTGTCGCCCCTAGGCGCTGTAGCTAGACAAAAATAAATGCGGAAAGCACCTGCAAAATTCTCCCTAGTGCTGAAGCTAAAACAGAAACCCTCCGTTATGGAGGGTTTTTACTTGGCCAATTAAATTGTATATTCTGTGTTTAACACATTAGGTGAATAGTTATTGCCAGGAATGTAAAAACATCATAAAATTGTTTTGGCAAGCGAAATAATCGGACGGCTATTTATATATATATAAGGTAAAAGGGAGGGGTTTTATGCCACGTGCCTTATGGCTTTTAATAATTGGGATGGTGGTAAATGTAACAGGCTCTTCTTTTTTATGGCCTTTAAACGCTATCTATATTCATAACCATTTAGGCCAATCATTATCAGTTGCAGGTTTTGTCCTCATGTTAAATTCAGGAGCTAGTGTGATCGGGAATTTATGTGGGGGCTATCTATTTGATAAGATTGGCGGCTATAAATCAATCCTGCTTGGAGTAGGGATTGCTTTACTAGCATTAATTGGCTTAACCTTTTGGAATGGCTGGCCAATGTATGTTGTTTTTTTAACGATTGTCGGTTTTGGCGCGGGAATTATCTTTCCATCGATGTATGCGATGGCAGGGACGGTATGGAAAGAAGGCGGAAGAAAATCATTTAACGCACTTTACGTTGCCCAAAACTTAGGAGTTGCGATTGGTGCTGCTCTAGGCGGATTTGTAGCTTCATTTTCCTTCCAGCTTATCTTTATTGCGAATACATTTATGTATATCGTTTTTCTCCTTATTGCTATTTTCGGTTACAAAGGAATTCAAACCCAACCAAGCTCGCACGCTTCCGTTAAGAAAGGGGCCCAGGTTAACAAAAATCATACAAAATTATACGCATTATTAATTTTATGCATTGGCTACAGCTTATGCTGGGCCGGATATGTTCAATGGCAAACAACAATTGCCTCTTTTACACAAGAATTGAATATCACTTTAAGACAATATAGTTTCCTTTGGACGATAAACGGTGCTCTAATTGTAGTAGGGCAGCCACTTGTAAACTTACTTGTGAAACGGATTAAATCTTTAAAAACACAAATAAATATTGGCATCATGATTTTTATTGTTTCATATGCTGTTGCATCCGTTGCACATCAATTCACGGCATTTCTCGCAGGGATGATTATCTTAACGATTGGTGAAATGCTCGTATGGCCAGCCGTTCCTACAATTGCGAACGATCTTGCGCCTAAAGGCAGAGAAGGCTTTTATCAAGGAATTGTCAATAGTATGGCAACAGGGGGCCGGATGATCGGTCCGTTGTTAGGCGGAATTCTTGTTGATTTGTACGGGATGTCCATGCTATTTATGATCATCATCGGGCTTCTCGTTGTATCAATCTTTACTACTTTGGCGTATGACAAGAAAATAAAAGAGAAAGAGAAAATTGTCCATGCTTCTTAAGGGCCTGCACTTTAATTGCAGGTCTTTTCTAATTCTCCACTTGGTCATATATCCCAAGACCCGTTATCTGTGGCAAGAGAACCGTTTCCATGTCCCTCAAAAAATAAAACATTCTTAAAATAACTTTTTAATAATAGCCATTTGGCTGGATACATATGAATAAATTCTTCGATCTCTGTCCGCGAAGGAATTATAAAGCAGTCTAACTCAGCCTTCGTTTGCTTTAAGTCATATAAAAGCGCATGAGGATTCGTGTAATAGTCATGAATCTGATATGGATTGAGTTTCACGTTTTGAATGTGATTTTCCTTCATATAAGATAAAACGTCATCTTGGCTTTTTTTCTCCGTTTTGAAATAAATGCCTTTCATATCAACACCTCCCTTCCTTTCTTCATTGACGAAAACCGATGAAAAAATACTTCCTGAATTAAATTATCTAATAATTATGATAAAATAATGTAAGAGTATGAATTTTCCAAAAGGGGATTATTATGAAAAGCGCATTATTAGATATTCCGGTCGAAATTGTTGAAACGATTCTTGAAAGTGCTTTTGGGTGGCTTGTCGTTGTAGATAAAGCTGGAAAGATTATTTATATAAATAAAAATTATTGCGATTTTTTAGAGGTTGAACGGGAGAAGGTGATTGGGGTCCATGTTTCAAAAGTCATCGAAAATTCCCGCATGCATATTGTAGCAGCGACTGGAAAAGAGGAGGTGGCGGACCTTCAATACATAAAAGGGAATTATATGATTGCGAACCGCATCCCGATTATAATGGATGGCCAAGTGGTCGGTGCTTTCGGGACGGTGTTCTTCCGGGATACGAGGGAATGGATGAAAATGAACAGTCATGTGAAAAGCATGCTGACGAAAATCCAAAGCTATATCCAGGATATTGATCGCAGTGTGAAATACAGTCTAGATGATTTATTGGGCACTTCGAAGGAAATTGAAAGACTGAAGGATAGAGTGAAAATGATTGCCTCAAGTGATATTTCGGTTTTAATTCGGGGAGAGAGCGGGACGGGAAAGGAATTATTTGCCCATAGCATCCACCAATCGCCCGCTTGAGAAAATGATGGATGAAAAACGCTTTCGGCAAGATTTATTTTACCGAATCAATGTAATCCCCTTTATGATTCCTCCGCTGCGTGAGAGGATGGAGGACATCCCTGTGCTACTCGATTATTTTATTAAAAAGATAACGAAGAAGTCTGGAAAACGGATTAGCCATGTTTTCGAAGATGTATTAGAGAGATTTAGCCAGTATAGTTGGCCAGGTAATATTAGAGAGCTGGAGAATGTCATCGAGGCAGCCATCCACTTAACAAATGGTGAAGAGATTACAATGGAATCCTTACCTGATTATTTAAAAGAATCATCTGTTTTTCCAGTAGGAAGTAAAAAACTGAAAGAAATATTAGAGGAAACAGAAAGAAGAGTCTTACTCCAAAGCTTGAACAAATATCATGATAAGCTTGAAGCAGCGAAGGCATTAGGAATTAGTAAATCATCTATGTATGAAAAATTAAAAAAATATGGGATGACTGATCTATAGTCCAGAAACTTGGAAACCTGTCCATTTTTCTGGACTTTTCTTTTCTATTAAATGCATCATCCAAAAGATGATGTAAGTACACAGTTGTTTAAAAACTACTCTATGTAAAAAGGCAATCTATAAATTGATTCATTCCAGAATTCTGGAATTAATGTTCACAAAGAGTTTGAATATTGGCTCTCTAGAGAGGGTGTATTTCTGGCACGGTTCTTGCAACAAGTCTATGTAGGTGCACTAGCCAAATAAGGAAATATAATTTGAAAGCGTTACCATTTCAGGAGGATGTGATGCCTGCTTTTTCAAAAAAGTAAATGTAGAAATAATCAAACACAAAAGGGGGAAAATAAATTGCTTAGCATGATCGGATTAGTAGGCGGTCTTGCCTTATTGATCTTTTTAACGATGAAAGGGATGAACCTGCTTGTCGCGGGACCGTTATCAGCTTTATTTGTTGCTATTTTTAGCGGAATGCCGTTATTTCCGCAGTTGGCTGCTGAGGGACAAGCGAATCTTGTCGGAAACTATATGGGTGGATTTTCAGGCTTCGTGACGTCATGGTATTTAATGTTCTTAATCGGTGCAATCTTTGGAAAGGTAATGGAGGACAGCGGAGCGGCGGATAGTGTTTCAAGATTTGTCGTTGAGAAGCTTGGAATGAAATATGCAGTTCTTGCCATTGTAGCTGCCTGTGCTATTTTAACATATGGTGGCGTTAGTTTGTTCGTAGTTGCTTTCTCAGTCTACCCAATGGCATTGAGCTTATTCAAACAAGCCAATCTTCCAAGAAGATTTATTCCAGCAGCTCTTGCCCACGGTTCTGTTACGTTTACGATGACTTCTGCTGGTTCACCAGAAATTCAAAACTGGATTCCGATTGAATTTTTGCATACATCTCCATGGGCAGGCTGGGAAGTTAGTTTAATCGTTGCTGTCTTTATGGCAGTTTTTGGGTACTGGTGGCTTAAGCGAATGATTACAAAGGCTATCAAAAAAGGAGAAACCTTTGTATCAAGGGAATCAGACCCGGTAATGGAAGACAAAGTTTTACCAAACCCAATGATGGGTATCGTGCCGTTAGTTGTTGTATTAATTATTTCATTTTTCTTCCATGATTCATTGAAACAATCTGCACTAATTCTTGCGTTATTAGGTGGGGTTATCGCTACTTATTTATTAAACCGAAAATATTTCAAGAACTTCTGGGATGCTGTTTCAGAAGGAACGCTAGGTGCGTTAATTGCGATTGGAAATACAGCAGCCGTTGTTGGGTTTGGCGGCGTGGCGAAGGCAGTTCCTGCTTTTACGACAGCTGTTGATTTAATGACAAGCATTCCAGGCAGTCCATTAATTGGTGGAGCGATTGCAGTCAGTGTGATTGCTGGGATGACCGGATCATCTTCTGGAGGCCAAGCGATTGCCTTGCCGCTGTTAGCACCGCATTATATGGAAATGGGTGTCAACCCTGAAGCATTGCACAGGGTAGTGGCGATATCATCTGGTGCTCTAGATACTCTGCCTCATAATGGCTATGTCGTAACAACAGTTCGTGCTATTTGCGGTGAAACCCATCAGGATGCCTATTGGGGTGTTGGCGCATTGACCGTTATTGTACCGGCACTTGGGGTAGCATTAGCCATTATCTTATTCTCACTTGGTTTAGGGATATAGGAAAACTTCATTGTTAAGCAACTGAAAGGAGTTACATTATGGTTCAGGGAAAAGTAGTTTTTATTACGGGAGCAGCTCAAGGAATCGGCTTTGTAATTGGCAAGAAGTTTGCAGCTGCCGGTGCAAAAATAGTTTTAACGGATATTCAAGAAGAACAAGTCAAAAAAGCATCAGCAGCCTTGCAGGAAGAAGGATTTGAAGCGATTGGCCTGAAATGTGATGTAACGATAGAAAATGAGATCCAAACATGCATTCAGGAAACAGTACAGCATTTTGGCAGATTAGATGTTCTTCTAAATAATGCAGGCTTGCAGCATGTATCTTATATTGAGGATTTTTCAACCGAGAAGTTTGAGTTTATGATAAAAGTCATGCTAACAGCTCCGTTTATTGCCATTAAGCATGCTTTGCCAATTATGAAAAAGCAGCAGTTTGGCAGAATTATTAATATGGCCTCTATCAATGGTTTAGTAGGATTTGCGGGAAAAGCCGCTTACAATAGTGCGAAACATGGAGTCATCGGTTTAACGAAAGTAGCGGCTTTGGAAACAGCTGTGCATGGAATTACTGTCAATGCAATCTGCCCTGGCTATGTCGATACAGCCCTTGTCCGAAATCAGCTCAATGACTTAGCGGAAACACGAAATGTCCCGCTTGAAAAGGTGTTAGAGGAAGTAATTTTTCCGTTAGTACCGCAAAAAAGGCTTTTATCTGTGGAAGAGATAGCGGATTATGCTATTTTCTTATCCAGTGATTCTGCAAAAGGTGTAACGGGACAATCGGTCGTTATTGATGGTGGATATACAATCCAATAGTTTCAAAGGGGGCATAGAACAATATGTCCCCTTTAAAAATTTTTTTAAATCCATTCACATATTGTTATTTCCCGCATAATCTACATATTAAATTTCCCGTCAAGATGAGTCCACTTGCATCTTGGTGGGAAATTTAATACAATAGCACTAATATATTTATATGCTAAGATAAGGATTAGTAATGGATTGAACCTGTAATTAGAGAGCTGACGGGTGGTGCAAGTCAGCCGGGGAAACCATGAACTCGCCTTTGAGCAGCAAGTGTGAACAATTAGTAATGCTTGCCGTACTCCGCGTTAAGGATGAATGAAGCGAGTGACATTGTCACTAATGTGGGTGGTACCGCGGGAGATTATACATAATCCTCTCGTCCCTTGATTGGGATGAGAGGTTTTTTCGATTTTTTCGAAATATTTTCTATAATTTAAAATAGGAGGAACATGTGATGAGTTTCAATCATCAAGAGATTGAGAAAAAGTGGCAAAGTGTCTGGGAAGAAAATAAAACATTTAAGACGAGTGAAGATAAAGGAAAGCGCAAATTTTACGCACTGGATATGTTTCCATATCCATCTGGAGCTGGGCTTCATGTTGGCCACCCAGAAGGATATACGGCGACAGATATCCTTTCACGTATGAAGCGCATGCAAGGCTATAATGTCCTTCACCCAATGGGCTGGGATGCATTCGGCCTTCCTGCTGAACAATATGCATTAGACACAGGAAACGATCCAGCTGAATTTACGGCAAAGAATATTAATACATTCCGCCGCCAAATTAAAGCATTAGGGTTCTCCTATGATTGGGATCGTGAAATCAATACGACTGATCCTGAGTACTACAAATGGACACAATGGATTTTCTTAAAGCTATATGAAAAAGGTTTGGCTTATATTGATGAAGTAGCGGTGAACTGGTGCCCAGCGCTTGGAACAGTGCTAGCGAACGAAGAAGTCATTGATGGAAAAAGTGAGCGAGGCGGTCATCCAGTTGAACGTAGACCGATGAAACAGTGGGTATTAAAAATTACTGCATATGCAGATCGTTTACTTGAAGACCTTGAAACACTAGATTGGCCAGAAAGCCTAAAGGATATGCAGCGTAACTGGATTGGCCGTTCAGAAGGGGCAGAAGTCACTTTCCAAATCGAAGGGCATGAAGGAACATTCAAAGTATTTACGACTCGTCCTGACACTCTTTTTGGTGCAACCTACGCGGTGCTTGCTCCTGAGCATCAGTTAGTTGACAAAATTACAACTGATGAGCTGCGTATGGCAGTTCAAGCCTATTTAGATAAAGTAAAAATGAAAAGTGATCTTGAAAGAACGGATCTAGCAAAAGAAAAGACGGGCGTTTTCACAGGTGCCTATGCGATTAACCCAGCAAATGGCGAAAAGATGCCAATTTGGATCGCTGATTATGTGTTAGCAAGTTACGGTACTGGTGCAATTATGGCTGTACCTGCACATGATGAGCGTGACCATGAATTTGCTAAACAATTTGACTTGCCAATTGTTGAAGTTGTTGCTGGCGGAAATGTGGAGAAAGAAGCATATGCTGGAGACGGAGAACATGTAAACTCTGAATTCTTAAATGGAATGAATAAAGAAGAAGCCATTGCAAAAATGATTGCTTGGCTTGAAGAAAAAGGGCTTGGCATGAAGAAGGTAACGTATCGCCTTCGTGATTGGTTATTTAGTCGCCAGCGCTATTGGGGAGAGCCGATCCCTGTTATTCATTGGGAAGATGGCACAAGCTCAGCTGTCCCTGAAAATCAACTGCCATTAATTCTTCCAAAAACAACTGAGATTAAGCCATCTGGAACGGGTGAGTCACCGCTTGCCAATATTGAAGAGTGGGTAAATGTAGTTGACCCTGTTACAGGCAAAAAAGGCCGCAGGGAAACGAATACAATGCCACAATGGGCGGGCAGCTGCTGGTATTATTTACGCTATATTGACCCGCACAACAGTGAAGCACTTGCAGATGCCGACAAGCTAAAAGAATGGCTTCCAGTTGATATTTATATCGGCGGTGCGGAGCATGCGGTTCTTCACCTTCTGTATGCACGCTTCTGGCATAAGGTTCTTTATGATATCGGAGTTGTTCATACGAAGGAGCCTTTCCAAAAGCTATTTAACCAAGGGATGATTCTTGGTGAAGGCAATGAGAAAATGAGTAAATCAAAAGGTAATGTTGTCAATCCGGATGATATTCTTGAAAGCCACGGGGCCGACACACTTCGCTTATACGAAATGTTCATGGGACCACTTGATGCATCTATCGCTTGGTCTACGAATGGATTAGATGGGTCAAGACGTTTCCTAGATCGCGTATGGCGCTTGTTCATTGAAGAAAATGGGGAGCTTAATCCAAAAATTCAAGAAAGTGAAGAAGCAAGTAATTTAGAAAAGGTTTACCATCAAACTGTGAAAAAGGTTACAGAGGATTACGAAGGATTACGCTTCAATACCGCTATTTCTCAAATGATGGTATTCATTAATGAAGCTTATAAATCGACCGTTCTTCCGAAGCATTTTATGGAAGGATTTATTAAATTACTTTCTCCAATTACTCCTCACATTGCTGAAGAGCTTTGGGAGAAGCTAGGCCATAGCGAAACAGCCGCTTATGAAGCATGGCCGGCATTTGATGAAGCGAAGCTTGTCGATGATGAAGTGGAGATTGTTATCCAAATTAACGGCAAAGTAAAAGCGAAATTGCTTGTCCCATCAGATGCACAAAAAGAAGCTCTAGAGAAAATTGCGATGGATGATCAAACGGTTAAAGAGCAAATCGATGGAAAAACTGTTCGCAAAGTTATCGCCGTTCCTGGCAAGCTTGTAAATATCGTAGCAAATTAACGGAACATAGGGCACATTGTCCCGGTTACGGCAAATTAAACATCCTCCAATTGCGTTTTTGGAGGATGTTTTTTATTATTACATTAGGAAAACAATCGCTTTCGAGAAAGGAAGTATTTGATGACTATCGAAATCATTACTACAGAGGAATTGGAAAAAAAGCTTGAAGCAGGAGAAAAATTAGAATTAGTTGATGTAAGGGAAGATGAAGAGGTAGCCCAAGGAATGATCCGGGGAGCCAAACATATCCGGATGATGACGATCCCTGAAAATTTAGGCCAATTTGATAAAGAAAAGGAATACATCTTTATTTGCCGCTCAGGTGCTCGGAGTGAAAATGTATGTTATTACATGCAGGATCAAGGATATAAGGTACGAAATATGATCGGCGGTATGCTCAATTGGGCAGGTGAAGTGGTTGTCAAATAATTCCATTCCAGGTTGAACAAGCAAATCTTTCATTTGAAAGTTATCATTGATTATTTTTTTGAAAATAGATTATAGTTGTAAGTGACAAAGACAAAATGCTTCTTGGGGAGGATTCACTGTGAAACCTATTTATAAAGGCAAAACGAAGGATGTATATGCACTAGAAGACGGCAATTATCTATTGAAATTTAAAGATGATGTGACAGGGGAAAATGGAGTTTTCGATCCAGGTGCAAATACGGTCGGCTTAACGTTGGAAGGTGCCGGACGTGCAGGGCTTAGTTTGACGAAATTCTTTTTTGAAATTTTAAAAGAAAAAGGCATTCCGACTCACTATATTGATGCTAACATTGAAAATGCAACCATGACTGTAAAGCCTGCTACCGTCTTCGGTAATGGCCTTGAAGTGATTTGTCGCTACAGAGCAGTCGGAAGCTTCCTTCGCCGCTATGGCATGTATGCAGAAGAAGGACAGGCTTTAGACGCTTTCGTCGAAGTTACAATTAAAGATGATGAAAGGCAAGACCCTCCGATTAGCGAGGATGCACTTGATATGCTAGGAGTCCTTTCCAAAGCAGAGTATGCCGTGTTAAAGGATTTAACAAAGCAAATCGGACAAGTTGTCAAAGAAGAGCTTGCGAAAAAAGATATAGATTTATATGATATTAAATTTGAATTTGGCAGAGTCGGGGAAGATAATCAAATCGTTTTAATCGACGAAATATCAGGTGGAAATATGAGAGCCTATAAAGATGGGGTTTATGTTGAACCGCTTGAATTAGAAAAATTAATGCTAGTCTAGTATAAATTTTAATATAAAAAATGGGGAGACATGTTCGTCTGCCCATTTTTTTTCGTTCATCTTCCTGCCTATCCTTTCTTACTGTTGTTTTGAAAACGGATTATTCTGTCAATAATGATAATAAAAAAGACAGAGAGGATAGGTGACGATACTCTTATGATCAAAGTGAAATTATTTGACCAAGAACATGAGAAGGATCTTGAGCTCGAGATGAATCGTTTTTTAGAAAAGATTGAAGAGAAAAAGCTTGTAGATATAAAGTACAATATTGCAGCGGTCCATGAGGATGAAGATGAACAGATTTATTGTTTTTCGGCGATGATCATTTATAGAGCCTGATAACATATCAGGCTCTAATTTATTTGTCTAGCTCCAGCGCCTAGCCCCGACGTACAGGACGTACAAGTGTCGACAATGCGACAGGACGTCGCGTTTTTGTCGACCTCGAGGTCATAAGCCAATCCATCAAGAAGGTTAAAGAGCAACCTTCTCGCTGTCTTGTCTTATGCTTGTCGGACTTGCACAGGATGTGCTGACATCGGCGTTCGCCACAGGACGTGGCGGTTTTTAGTCGATGTTCATCTTCGAAGGCGCTTCCGCTTTTCTAATTATAGGGGATTTGTTGACAAAGCGGCATTCATCCCAGCAAGCCTTCCTGTTATGAGCGCAGACGTAATATTATAGCCGCCAGTATAGCCATGAATATCAAGAATTTCCCCGCAAAAAAACAATCCATTCATGAATTTAGATGCCATTGTTTTCGGATCAATCTCTTTCACCGATACTCCGCCGCCTGTTACAAAAGCCTTTTCAAGTGGGAGAGTTCCATTCACTGCGAATTGAAACGCTTTGCAGCTCTTTACGAAGCTTCTCACTTTTTCATTAGAAATATTGGCCCCCTGTGCTGACGGATCAATCCCGCTTCTCTCAAGTAAGAAAAGCAGATATCTCTCCGGAAGATGGCCTTTTAATAAATTTTTGATGCTTTTTTTCGGCTCCGCTTTAATTCCTGACAAAATTTCTTGAAATAAAGGCTCTTCTTTTTTATCAGGAAGGGCATCAATACTCATCAAAACTTCTTTCAAATTCCACTTTTTCTTAGCTTTGGCGACAAATTGGCTGCATCTTAAAACAGCAGGACCGCTGATGCCAAAATGAGTGAAAATCATATCCATTTTATGCGTAATTAGTGCTTTGCCTTTAGGATTCAGCACACTCAATGCCACACTGCGAAGCGACAATCCTTGCAGCGTTTTTTCTTTAATAAAAGGCTCGGCTGAAGTGACAGGAACCTCTGTAGGAAATAATTCGGTAATCGTATGCCCAGCTTTTTCTGCCCAAGCATACCCATCCCCAGTTGAACCCGTTTGGGGGACAGATTTTCCGCCAACAGCAATCACGACGGAGTTAGCTTCGTACATTTCCCCGTTCCTTAGCTCAACAGATTTCACCTTGCCATTTGCATAATGAACATCGTGTATCGGGCTGTTTGTTTTTATATCGACCTTTAATTCCCGCAGCCTGGAAAGTAAAGCATCAACAACCGATTGAGCTTTATCTGTAACGGGAAACATCCGTCCATGATCCTCTTCCTTCAGTTTAATCCCGAGATTTTCGAAAAACTGAATAATATCTTCATTGCTGAAAAGCGAAAAGGCGCTATATAAGAAGCGGCCATTCCCGGGAATATGCTTAATAATTTCATCAATAGGCAGCCTGTTTGTGACATTGCAGCGCCCGCCACCTGAAATAGCAAGCTTTCTCCCAAGCTTGTCCCCTTTATCAATAAGTAGTACTTTAGCTTTCTGTTCAGCAGCGCCAATTGCAGCCATTAAGCCAGAGGGCCCTCCGCCAATTACAATTACATCATATTTCATTTGTTCACCAACTTAATCTTCAATCTATGCATCTACTCATTATAAACGATAAATGAAGCGTTAAACCATTTTTGCTATTATTCGATTTTTTAGGTGAAATTTTATCTTTAAACAAATCTATAGGTAGCAATCCTTCATAAAGAAGAGTAAACTACAAATAGTGTGCAAAAAATAGCTTTGCTTTTTTCTATTGTCTAGCTCCGGCGCCTACGCTTTTCTTTTAAAGGAAGGGATAATCATCTATGTCATCAAAGCTTTTAAGAGGAACGTTTATTTTAACTCTAGGTACGATGATTTCGAAGCTTCTAGGGTTGTTTTATGTCATTCCGTTTTACCATATTGTTGGGAGTAAAGGACAGGCATTATATGCATTTTCTTATATCCCCTATACAATTTTTATTAGTATAGCGACAGGTGGGATCCCACTTGCGGTTTCTAAATTTATTTCAAAGTATAATGCTATTGATGAATACGCAGTCGGGAGAAAGCTTTTTAAATCAGGGTTAATCATCATGATGTGTACTGGTTTCCTCTCATTCCTTGCATTATATTTTATTGCTCCATTCATTGCTGAAATGAGTACATCTAAAGTTGAGGCAAATGTAAAAGATGTGACGACCGTTATTCGGGCTGTTAGTTTCGCCCTTATTGTTGTTCCGATCATGAGCTTGATCCGGGGGTTTTTCCAAGGGCACCAATCAATGGGACCATCAGCAGTCTCTCAGGTCATCGAACAGATTGTTAGAATTACCTTTGTGCTAGCGGGTGCTTTTGTCGTTCTTCATTTTATGAATGGAACAATTACTCAAGCAGTAAGTGTCGCAACCTTTGCCGCATTTATTGGTGCAATTGGAGGATTGTTTAGTTTAATTTGGTATTGGTATAAACGAAGATCCTATTTAAATGATCTCCTTTTGCATGATAAAGGAACAGTAGATATTTCTTTAAAAGAAATGTATAAAGAAATCGTTATTTATGCTGCCCCATTCGTTTTTGTGGGGATTGCCAACCCGCTTTTTCAACTTGTCGATCAGTTTACGTTTATTAATACGATGATATCGATCGGGTATGATGACGTTGGAGCTGAAACCGCTTTTGCTGTTATTACAATGCAAACGCATAAGTTGGTTATCATCCCAGTTGCACTAGCAACCGCGTTCTCGCTAACATTAGTCCCATCCATTACAAAGGCGTTTGTTGACGAGGACCGTCCTAGTTTGAACCATCAATTAAATCAAGCGTTCCAAGTCGTATTATTTTTAACACTCCCAGCAGTTATCGGTCTTTCGATGTTAGCAGAGCCAATTTTTACATTGTTTTATGAACATAGCGAGCTAGGAACAGAGGTGTTAAGAACATACGCACCAGTTGCCATTTTGTTCGCATACTTCCTAGTAACGGCGGCTATTTTACAAGGGATCAATGAGCAGCGATTTACGGTCTTAAGCTTGCTAGTCGGTTTATTGCTTAAACTAAGCTTAAATATTCCCCTTATTAAAATATTTGAAACGAACGGTGCTGTCCTAGCGACTGCAATCGGTTATGTAGCGGCGATCACCATTAATTTATTTGTTATTAAAACATACGCACAGTATCCGTTTAAGCTTGTTTGGAGAAGAGGGCTTCTAGTCGTCCTCATTACATTACTCATGTTCGTCGGGACAGGAATAACATATAAGATTCTTACAGCATTTTTATCACCTGCCTCTAGCTTCCAAGCTCTGATCATTGTACTAATTTGTGCTATCGTTGGTGCAGGCATTTATTTCTCCTTAAGCTTAAAAACGAAACTAGCTTATTTCCTATTTGGTCAAAAGATCGATCGGTTAATGAAGAAATTTAGGCTGCGTTCCTAAATGGGGACGGGAAGAAGAGTAAATAGTCTAAATTTCAAAACATACTTTTTTGAAAAGTCCTACCTTTTAGGTAGGGCTTTGTTTCATTTCCAGTGAAGGTGAAAAATCGCCGTCCGCGGTAAAAGCAACTTACCTGCATTCCCCGTGAACGAGAAAACTGGCTGTCCCCGGTAAAAGCAACGCACTTACATTCCCCGTGAAGTTGAAAACTGGCTGTCCCCGGTAAAAGCAACGCACTTACATTTCCCATGAAGTTGAAAACTGGCTGTCCATGGTAAAAGCAACGCATTTAACATGCCGTGAACTAGATTATTTAATCATGCTTAAAGTTATTTTTCAAAAGGGAGGCATTAGAGATAAATGACTTGTACAATTTGTACGAAATACAATGTTATTTTATAATGGGAGGCGAAAGATCGATGAAGTTTTGAAACTATAAAAAGAGGGATGATTATGCGCATTGATAAAATGCTCTCCAATTTAGGCTACGGCAGTCGAAAGGACGTTAAGAAGCTCCTAAAAGATGGCGTAGTTGAGGTCAATGAAAAAAAAGTAAAAGATGCTAAACAGCATGTAGATCCAGAAAAAGATACGGTAACTGTGAACGGAGAAATCGTTGAATATAAGGAATTTATATATTTAATGTTAAATAAGCCGCAAGGAGTGATTTCGGCGACAGAGGATATAGAGCATGAAACGGTTCTCGATTTGTTAGAGATGGAGGACCTCGTGTTTTCGCCGTTTCCTGTTGGCCGTTTAGACAAAGATACAGAGGGGCTCCTGCTACTGACAAACGATGGCCAGTTGGCTCACCGTCTACTATCGCCTAAAAAGCATGTACCAAAGACATATTTTGCTGTTATTAATAGTGAAGTAACGGATGAGGATGTCGACGCTTTTAAGAAAGGCGTCATATTGGATGATGGATATCATACAAAACCAGGAGACTTAAAGATTATTAAATCTGGATTAACGTCTGATATTGAACTGACGATTATGGAAGGAAAGTTCCATCAAGTAAAAAGAATGTTTGAGGCAGTCGGGAAGCGAGTCATTTATTTACAGAGAATTTCAATGGGACCGCTCAAGTTGGATGAATCATTGGAGCTCGGGGAATATCGAGAATTGACAGATGGGGAAATTACAGAGTTAATCGAATACGAAGTCAAATAAAAATCGCCTTAATTGGCGATTTTTTTCCTAGTTACCGTATATTTAAGATGATATTTTCACTTTTCTTTGCGTTGTGGTCCATTTACCACGGCTAGGACTTTTCACGAGATTATTATAAACAAGAACATTTAGATCTCTTTGAATGGTGCGAGGAGTTATTCCAAATTCCTCTACAAGCTCCCCTGTTGTTACAGTTCCGTGTTTACTAATAAACAAGTAGACGGATTTGATACGGTTTAACATCCGGTTAGTTGAAGGTTTCATACGAACCACTCCCTATCCTTTTTTCAAACCAATGGCAATTCCTGCAACTGACAGCATGGCCCGAAGAAACGGGTTCTTCAAGCATATGTAGGTTTTCTTTTCCGCAGCCATCTCCTTTTCAAATGACATTCATTTTACTAAAATATCATCCTCTACTTACATTGTACCCTTATTTTTCTCCAATTTCTACCTTGTTGTATAATTTACAAAAGTTTAACAAAGCGAGACCCTTAATAAACCTTATGATATCAAGGGTTTGTCCTATGTTCGGAAAATTCGAAATGGTATAAACTTCCCGTATCCTGTCAGATTATATTACTTTATAATCAAACCTTGGTGGGACAAGGAACCTGACCCCATGTCCCAAAATTCTGAGGAATGGAAAATTGAAAGGATTGAAGAATTTGCAGGAATCATCTTTGCGGGATCAGCTCGTAAATACGAAAGAAAATATTTATTTTGGCTTTGTTGTTTTATTTAGTATTTTAACGTATATCTTTTTTGCTTTTTCGATTGTTGGCCTAATTATTATCGGTATACTCATTCTTTTATCTGTTGTGCTGCATGGATTAATGATGGGCGGCATTAGACGGAACGGTGTGAAGATTAGTGAAAAGCAGTTTCCAGAGCTGTATGAGAAGGCATTAAAAACGGCAAGGGATATGGAGTTAAAATCCATGCCTGATATTTATGTCATTGAGTCTCAAGGTGTGTTGAATGCTTTTGCTACACGCTTTTTCAGAAAAAATATGGTTGTTCTCTATTCAGGGATTTTTGAGTTAATTGAACGAAATGCAGATAAGGAAGTATTGTTCGTTCTTGCACATGAGTTTGCCCATATAAAAAGAAAACATGTAATTATTAGCTTTTTACTTTTACCAGCGATGTGGATTCCGTTTCTCGGAAATGCCTATTTAAGGGCGTGTGAATATACTTGTGACCGTTATGCAGCCTTTTATATTCAATCATTCGATGCAGCAAAAGATGCATTAACAATGTTTGCAATTGGCAAAGAACTATATCCGAAGGTCAATCAAGAGGCATATATGGAACAGCTGCAAACAGAACACGGCTTTTTTGTCTGGTTAAATGAGAAATTATCCACTCATCCTCATTTGCCAAAAAGAATCTATGCCTTATCACGATTTTTCTCAGAAGAATCTACGACAGAGCTGAAAGAACCAAAAGGTAAGGTTTGGCTAGGAATCATTGGCGCCGGAGTGGCGGTTGTAATTTTGTCTGCAGGAGCTTTTGTCGGTATAAAAGTCATTGAAAAAATGGACTTTTGGACTGAATTGGCATCAGGCATTGAAGGGGCAACACCTCTTATGAATGCCGCAAGTGAAAATGACATAGAAACCATTCAATCCCTTCTTGCAGATGGCGTCAATGTGGACGAAAAAGATTCAGAAGGTTCAACTGCCCTTCAGTGGGCTGTTTATAATAGCAGCATAGATGCAGCTAAAATGCTCCTTGAACATGGCGCAGACCCGAATGCCATTGATACGTATGAGGCTAGCCCGCTCATCAACGCAGTATATAATGACGATGTTGAGATGGCCAAGTTGCTGTTAGAAAACGGGGCTGATCCAAGCTATAAGGATTCAGAAGGCAATACAGCTTATGATTATGCTGTTGATTATGGCAGCGAAGACTTAATCAACCTATTAAAACAATAACGCGGAAAACTGTTCTTCATTTGAAGGGCAGTTTTTTTAAGTTACCTAGCAAAATATAGAAACCCTTTGTTATTTGCTCAATTTGGCTTACGATCAGGAATGATAGGACGCTAATTCCTCTAGTGTGTTCTAATAAAAAGAGAGATATAATAAAACAGAATTCACACGACGATACATGTCAAACAAAGGAGGACTATTATGAATATGATCAACTGGCAACAAGAAGTTGAAAAACGAAAAGAAGCCTTACTAGAAGACACGAAAAAGCTTTTACAAATAAAGAGTGTGTTAGATGAAGAACATGCAACAGATGATGCGCCATTAGGGTTTGGAGTAAAGGAAGCACTTGACTTTATGCTAGAGCTTGGTGAGGAAGATGGATTTACGGCAAAAAATGTTGGCAATCTTGCGGGGCATTTAGAATTTGGGCAAGGGGATGAAATTGTCGGGATTCTTTGCCATGTCGATGTAGTGCCTGAAGGAGACGGCTGGTCAAGCGATCCATTCGGTGCTGAAATACGCGATGGAAAAATGTATGCCCGCGGTGCGATTGATGATAAAGGACCGACAATGGCAGCTTATTATGCAATGAAAATTGTAAAAGAGCTAGGACTTCCACTTAAAAGCCGTGTGCGTATGATAATTGGCACGGATGAAGAAAGTGATTGGCGATGTGTGGAACATTATTTCAAGCACGAAGAAATGCCGGCAATGGGCTTTGCGCCAGATGCTGATTTTCCAATTATTTATGCTGAAAAGGGGATTTCGGATTTCGACTTTGTACAAATTCCAGAAGAATTGAGTAGTGAGGATGCTCAAGTAGAAGTTCTTCACTTTCAAGCTGGGCGGCGATATAATATGGTTCCTGATTTTGCAAAGGCCGCTTTGGACGTACGTTCGCAATCTATTGAAATCATTCAAAAATATACCGATTTTCTTAAGGAGTATGAAATAAAAGGGAAATATTACATGCAAAATGGGGAATTAATTTTAGAAGCCGAGGGTATTTCCGCACATGGGATGGAGCCGAATTTAGGAAAAAATGCCGGACTTTTTATGGCTGAATTTTTAACTCAATTAAAAATCGATTCAAAAGCACATAAGTATTTTCAATTTGTATCTAATTATTTTTGGCAAGATTCTAGAGGGAAGAAGCTCGGAATTGCGTATTCAGATGATATAACAGGTGATTTAACGATTAACGTCGGGAAGCTCATCTATACGGGGCAGGAGGGTGGGAGACTAGGTCTAAATCTTCGTTACCCTGTAACAAATAAGATGGAGGAAACAAAAGAAAAGCTTGAAAGTCTTCTGAAAGAGGAAGGTTTCTCAATGGAGAATTTCACAGACTCGAAGCCCCATCATGTAGATGAGCAAGACTTTTTAATTCAGACGCTGAAAAAGGTGTATGAAGAGCAAACAGGAGAGAAGGCTGAGCTGCTCTCTATCGGGGGTGGCACCTATGCACGTTCCTTGCAATCAGGAGTGGCTTTCGGACCTCTATTTCCTGGAAGAGAGGATATTGCCCACCAAAAGGATGAATATATTATCATTGAAGATATGTTAAAAGCAACGGCAATCTATGCACAAGCGATTTTTGAGCTTGCCAAATAACAGAAATTTTTGCTAAGATTGCTCCAAAGTTAGTGAAGGGGAAGAGGCGATAAATATGGAGTACGTCATTATAAATGGAGATTTTATTAATCGTTCCGACGCAAAGATTGATATGGAAGACCGCGGCTATCAATTTGGGGATGGAGTATACGAAGTTATTCGCGTGTATAATGGAAAAATGTTTACAGCGAAAGAGCATTTAGAGCGTTTAATGGTGAGCGGAAAGAAAATCGGTATGGAGATTTCATATTCTGTACAAGAAATTAAAGATATGCTTACAGAATTAATTTCTAAAAATCAACTCACGCATGGAACCATTTACATGCAAGTCTCTAGGGGAATTGCACCGCGAAATCATGCTTACCCCGCGACTGATGTAGCACAAACCTTTGTAGCTAATACGAAATCGGTTGACAGACCTGCCCGGAATATGGAAAAAGGCGTCAATACAATTTTAGTTGAAGATATTCGCTGGCTGCTTTGCGATATTAAAAGTCTTAACCTTCTTGGAAATATTATGGCAAAGCAAAAAGCGGTAGATGCCGGCTGCTTTGAAGCAATTCAGCATCGCGGAGATATTGTAACAGAAGGTAGTTCATCGAATGTTTCCATTATTAAAGATGGGAAGGTCATTACACATCCAGCCGACAATCTGATCTTGAACGGAATTACGAGACAGAAAGTACTTGAAGTTTGCCGAAACAATAATATTCCTGTAGAGGAGAGAGAATTCTCTTTAGAGGAGCTTAAATCAGCTGATGAAATATTCATTTCAGGCACAACTGTCGAAGTGACGCCTATTATCGAAATCGCGGGTGAAAAAGTTGGAGACGGTACACCTGGTGCTGTATCGAGACAAATCCAGGAATTATTTAAAAAAGCCATTGAAGAAGAATGTGGATGTTTAAATAACTGATAAAGGTTAAATGTAATATAAAAGAGACAGCTAAGAATCATGGACAGCTGTCTCTTTTTATGTTCATTTGCTAAAATAAGTTAACACGTCACTAATCTATTGGAGGATCAAATGGAAAAGAAAACACATTTTTTCTTTGCGATTAGTTTGCCTATGGAAACAAAGCTAAAATTAAAGGAAGAATGTTCGATATTAAAAGAGAAACTTCCCTTTCAGAGGTGGGTTCATCATGAAGATTTTCATATTACGCTGGCATTTCTCGGCTCGGCAAAAGAGGAAAAGCTCCATGCTGCCGAGGAGTTTGTCAAGAAAGGACTAGCTGGACAAAAGATATTTCCTCTCCATATTAATCAGATTGGCGTTTTTGGAAAAGGAGATACACCAAGAATATTTTGGGCTGACACATATAAAGACCAGCGGCTTTCCGCGATTCGGGATATTGTTTTTTCAGCTTGTACGCAAGCAGGCTTTGAATTAGAGACAAGACCATTTAAGCCTCATATTACGTTAGCAAGAAAATGGGTTGGAGACGCTCCTTTCCGACCGGTCTTATTAAATGAAAACAATCCATTTAAGGATTCTCCACTAACTTTTATGGCTAATGAAGTAGTTTTATATCAAACACATTTAGACAAAACACCAAAATATGAAAGAAAAGCAATCTTTTCATTAGGTGAGGAATAAAATTAAATATACAAAGGCTTAATAATTTGAAAAAAGGGGTAAATACAGATAAATAATGGGACAGTTAATTAAGTTACAAGATTATGTTTCGCGATATGAACAAGATATTTATTTATATCCTTCTCGATATGTCAGACTAAAAAAGCAACAATGGAATAAATTAAAAACCGCTTGGGAGGACAAAGATTTTGCTAGCTTTCAAGCTCCTCAGCTAATCGTGCAGGAAGCTCCAGATTGGTTAGATGACGGAAAGCAGCCATTGATGCATCGATTGAAGGGATTATGGAAATTCGGAAGAAATGAAAAAGAAGAGGAAGAGTTGTTTGAATTAGAAGAAGAGAACGCCGCTAAAGATGATCCAGAGGAGGAGAGTTCGGAATTTCAAGCGAATTTTTCTTATCGGCCAGATACAGAAGAAGAACTCAAACATCAATTTCTTGATCAAATCTTCCGTTTTCAAATGAAATGGGCGAGTTCCACTCTCACGGAAAAATCTTTTACAGATAAAAGGTTTTATTATGATGAAAAACTAAAGTATTTACTTCAGCGTTTTCCAGATACATTTCTTGTTTTATATTCGCCGCTTTTTTTGTTAAAGAAGGCTCCCGTTGAATTGGAAACCATCATTGTAACCCCTACTGGTGTATGGTGTATAAGCTTTCTTGAGGAAGAAGATCTTGCTGTTTTTATCGGTTCGAAAGAAAGATTTTGGGAAAAGCGCGGCAATGGAGCGGAGAAAAAGGTGTTAAATCCACTATTAGCCTTAAATCGAACCGGTAAAATTGTTCAGCAAATTTTTAATATGATTGAAATTGACTTGCCGATTTATAAAGCGGTTTTATGCAGAAATGGCTATATTGATTTTCCTGCTGCTCCTTTCGATATTCAGCTCATTGAAAAACGGAATTATGAAGAATGGTTTCATAATATGAGGAATCTTCGTTCCCCATTAAAGCATAATCAGCTTAAAGGGGCGCAAGCCTTGCTTCAATACTGCCAAACGACATCGATAAGAAGGCTTGAGTGGGAGCTAACGGAAGAATCTTAAAACCTCGATCATATATTAAAGGTTGATTTTATGAATAGTATCTATTTTATCATTAATCCTCAAGCGAAAAATGGGTATTGTCAAAAGGTATGGAGAAAGCTTGAAAGTATTCTCCTTGAACAGCAGGTTTCCTATTTGGCTTTTTTTACTGAATATAAAGGTCACGCGAAAGAAATTGTACAAACGATCGGAAGCAAAACGGAAGGAAAAAAAGTGGTGATTGTGGCCGTTGGCGGGGATGGAACGATGCATGAAGTAATGAACGGCGCAGTCTCCTTTCCTCATATTCATATTGCTTTTATTCCCGGAGGATCTGGAAATGACTTTTCGAGAGGATTTCATATTCCAAGAAAGCCAACTAAGGCACTGATGGAGCTATTACATTCTGATGAAGATCATACTACCTTAGTTGATATTGGCAAAATTACGAACGAGGAGAAAAAAGAACTTTATTTTATTAATAATATAGGTGCCGGCTTTGATGCTTTGATTGCCAAGGAAGTCAACAAATCGAAAATGAAGCGGATATTCAATCGCCTCTCTCTTGGGAAATTTGTTTACGTCTATTTTTTATTAAAAAATCTCTTTTTCTATAAACCAACAAACATTACATTAAAGGTTGATGGAGTCGATCGCACCTATCGTTCAGCCTGGTTTGTGGCTGTTTCAAATCAGCCGTTCTATGGAGGAGGAATGAAAATCTCTCCTCATGCTTCTCCAGTTGATGGGATATTAAATATTACGATTGTCCATCAGCTATCAAAAATAAAATTATTATTTGTTTTTATAACCGTCTTTTGGGGTGGCCATACTAGATTTAAAGAGGTCGCGTCGTTTACAGGGAGAAGTGTGCATATTTCTTCTAACCGTCCTTTGTGTGTTCATGCGGACGGCGAAGATATCGGTACCACTCCAGTCACAATTACAGCCTATCAAAAGCATCTGCCGGTGTTACTGAACAATATAATGAATGAAGAGGAGGGAAAGACCAATGAATCCTATTGAACGTCATTTTTTCGCGTATCTTGATGAGATGAGAATTTTGACTGTTTTGATTCCATTTAGCTATTATGAAGGTCATTCCTCCTCTTTTTCAATGATAGATCATCATAATCAGCCATTTTCAAAGGTTGAGATTCTTTCACGCATCCCATTAGAACAATCTATGAAGTATATTTGTCGGCTTGAAGCGGATCCTGTGATTGGCAGCCAATATTGGGTCGTGGATGAATATGGCGGAAAAACTGATTTGCAAATGGGAGCAGTCATTCGAACAGACGCTTTCGATCAGGCATTTTTCTATGAAGGTCCTCTCGGTGTTTCCTATTCGAAGGAGAAAACAAGCTTTAAAGTTTGGGCGCCAACAGCAACAAAGGTCAGACTGAATCTCATTGCTGCCGAGAGCGGGAAGCAAGAAATCCACGAAATGATAAGAAGCAAGAAAGGTGTTTGGTATTTTACGATTGAGCGGGATATTGAGAATTATCGGTATTCTCTTCTCCTTTGTATTAATTTAGAATGGCGAGAGGCTGTGGACCCGTATGCCAATTCAGTTAGTATGAATGGTGAGTATGGTGTAATTATTGATTTGCAGAAAACAAAAACAAGAAAACCTCCTCTTCCACCTCTAGAACAGCCAACAGATGCCATCATTTACGAAACCCACATTCGAGATTTTACGATTCATCCAAACAGTGGAGTGATAAAAAAAGGGAAATACTTAGGTGCAGCTGAGATAAATACAAAGGGACTAGACGGTGCCACAACAGGATTACCGTATGCTATTGCACTTGGGGTTACCCATATTGAGTTCCTCCCTTTGCATGATTTTGCAGGCGTTGATAAAAGAGGAGAAAATGATGATTATAATTGGGGCTACAACCCTCTTCATTTTAACGTGCCAGAGGGCAGCTATTCATCGGATCCTGCTAATCCGTATGCGAGAATTATGGAATTGAAAGCTATGATTCAAGCTATTCACAACCAAGGGTTAAGAGTCATTTTGGATGTCGTCTATAATCATGTGTATATTTGGGAAACCTCAAGCTTCGAAAAAATTGTCCCTGGCTATTTTTTTCGCCATGATCAGTATGGCTTTCCCTCGAACGGAACAGGAGTTGGCAATGATTTTGCTTCTGAGCGATTGATGGCAAGGAAGTTTATTCTTGATTCCGTCATGTATTGGCTAAGTGAATATCAAGTAGATGGGTTCCGCTTTGATTTAATGGGCATTCTTGATATTCAGACAATGAATGAAGTCCGGAAAACTGTCCATTCAGTAGATCCATCAGCCATTATTATAGGAGAAGGATGGGATTTGAACACGCCCATTCCGCCGGATGCGAAAGCAAATATTAATAATCAAAAACGCCTTCCGGGTATCGGCCAATTCAATGATTGGTTCAGGGATACAATTAAGGGCAGTACTTTTAATTTATATGATAAAGGATATGCACTCGGAAATGTCCATTATTATGAATCTGCAAAGCAAGTCCTTGCAGGCAGCATAGGCTTGGAGAAGAAGGAAAAAGGGCTTTTTCTTTCGCCCTGCCAGTCTGTGAATTATGTAGAGTCACATGATAATCACACGCTATGGGATAAAATTTTAGTCTGCTCTTCTGAAAAGGATGAAATAATAAAAAAGCGTCAGCACCGCTTGGCAACTGTGATGGTGCTGCTTGCACAAGGAATTCCCTTTTTGCATAGCGGGCAAGAATTCTTTCGAACAAAAAAAGGAATCGGCAATAGCTATCGATCGCCAGATGAAATTAACTTTCTTGATTGGGAGGGGAAAGCTAAAAATGCTAATCATGTTAATTATATTAACGGGATCATTAGAATCCGCAAGTCTCATCAAGCCTTCCGATTTTCAAATGCGGCCCTCATTCGAAAGCATTTTTCATACTTGCCGATTGAAAATCCAGTCATAGGATTTATTCTTGATGAAGTTAATAAGTTTGGGAAATGGAATCGGATTATTGTCCTATTTAACCCTTCTGAAGTTAAGCAGACGCTTCGGGTACCTAAAGGAGTTTGGCAAATGCTTGCTGATGATAATCAAGCTGGCTTAGTTCCAGTTCGACTCATTAAACATGAGTCACTTGAGCTAATGCCTGTCAGCTCCTATGTATTAGTTTGTTAGAAATTAATTGTTTGGAAATCCTAAATAAATAGGCTTGACGAAAAAAGCCCGTAAGAGATAAAATTTAAAAGGATAGCTATTGGGAGAATGATGAAACAATAGCTTTTTTTCTTTTATTAAATATACGAATAATGATTAAAATATATTTGAATGGCGGGCTTGCTGTCTAGTCCGCATTCTGTTTCTAATTTCTAGCTCCAGCGCCTACCCCCGACGTACAGGACGTACTAGTGTCGGAAAAGGAACGCTTCGGGAGCGTACTTATCGCACGACCAAAAGTGAAGCTTTTGAGAGGATGTCGCGTTTTTGTCGACCTCGAGGTCATATGCCAAGTTGTCATGAAGGTAAAAAGCAACCTTCCTACCAACTTGTCTTATGCTATGCCTGAGGGTGAGCAAGGCGCCTGCGCTTTTCTTAATTGTAATGCTTAAAAAGCAGTTAGTAGCCTTTATGTTAATCATCACGATAGGCTTATGCTTTATCTAAAATAGCTATTTGCATAAATGGCTTTACTATATTGCAGGTGAACAATGTTGGAACATTTATTTGGACAAGAATGGGAGATCGTCCCAGCTGGTGGTGAAACAGGGAGAGCTTTTTATGCGAAGCATGAAGAGCAAAGATTATTTCTGAAAAAGAACTCGTCTCCTTTTCTCGCAGTATTATCGGCTGAGGGAATCGTTCCAAAGCTTGTTTGGACAAAAAGGCTCGAAAACGGTGATGTCGTTACCGCCCAGCAATGGATGAATGGGAGAGAGCTTGAACAAGCAGAAATGAATAATGAACGAGTGGCAAAACTATTAAAGAAAATTCATAGTTCAAAGCCACTTCTTGGCATGTTAAAAAGGCTGGGCAAATCCGCATTGTATCCAAATATGCTATTGCGTATGATAGAGGAGCAAATTGACGGGGAGCTAAAACAGGAGCAAATCGTGATTGATTCTGTAGCTTTCCTAAAAAAAGAGCTTGTCAATATCCAATGTGATGAAAAAACCGTTTGCCATTGCGACGTGAATCATAACAACTGGCTGCTTACAGAAAACAACCAGCTGTTTTTAATCGATTGGGATGGGGCTATGATTGCGGATCCAGCCATCGACCTTGGTATGCTTTTATATTGGTATATCCCAAAGGTGGAATGGGCTTCTTGGGTTGAGCGCTATGGCCGGTCATTAACGGATGATTTACTACTCAGAATGAAATGGTATGTCATTGCTCAAACATTAACTGCCATTCAATGGCACAAAAATAAACACCGTACTCAAGAAATGGAGAAGTGGCTTCATTTTTTAAAGAACATTTATGCAAACTAGAGGAATTGATTCATTTCAGTGATCCATTGTGAAAGCTCGGCCTGATGAGCTTCAATATGATTGTCTAATTGGGATGTTTGTGCACCGTGCTGGCTGTAATAATAAATTTCTTCTAATACCGGTTGTGCATGATGATTTAGCTCTCGATGCGCCATTAAAGATTTTACAAGCCTTTTAAGTTGTTCACATTCTGATACAGATCCACAACAATCCATTTGGTGATTGTTTAATATATCGATTAATAAAGTTAATTTATCTTGCTGACTTATCGGCATTTTCATCCTCCCCGTTTTATAGAAGCGGTTTAAAAATAAAAAGGAATTCACTGTTAGGGTGTGAATTCCCTTTTTTATTTATTCAAGGGCATGTAATCAAAGCGCTTCCACATTTCGGTATTGCAATTTTTTATAGTTGCATGTTATGGTGTGAACGATATTATTTAATAGGAGTTGTCTAGATGAGACAAAGAAATAAACCATGGGCAAAGGAAAAACTTGATCAGTATCCACAATATGTAATTTCTGCCCCTGAACAGCATAAAGGAAAATGGCAAGAGGTATTTGAGAAAAACCAGCCTCTTCACATAGAAATCGGGACGGGAAAAGGCCGTTTTATTACAGGAATGGCAAAAGCAAACCCAAATATCAATTATATTGGAATTGAATTGCAAGATAGTATTATTGTGACGGCACTCGATAAAATTATTGAGGAAGAATTATCAAATGTGAAACTCATTAACGTCAATGCAGAAGATCTGCGGGAATTCTTTGCAAATTTCGAAGTTGACAGAGTATATTTGAATTTTTCCGATCCGTGGCCGAAAACACGTCATGCAAAAAGAAGATTAACTTATAAAACCTTCTTGAACATTTATGAGGATATCCTTGTAGATCATGGTGAAATTCATTTTAAAACTGATAATCAAGGATTATTTGAATTCTCATTAATGAGCTTCTCTGAATACGGTCTACTTTTGAAGGATGTTAGCCTGGATCTTCATAACAGTCAGTTTGAAGGAAATATTATGACTGAATATGAAGAGAAATTTTCAAGTAAAGGTAACCGCATTTATCGTTGTGAGGTTCAATTTAAATAACTTTTTAAGCTTACCCATTGTGGTAGGCTTTTTTGATTACTCCTTCAGCAACAGCATATTTATACTGTGATAATTCAAAAGATTTCTGCAAGTGAAAAACTAATGGTAAAATGAGAGGAAAACAGGAGGGAATAGGATGGAGATATTGCAATTACAAAATACAAAGCTTACTTGGCTGCGTGGCGGCGTTAATTTTCTTGATGGAGGTGCCATGTTTGGGGTTGTGCCAAAGCCTTTATGGTCGAAAAAATATCCTTGCAATGACAACAATCAAATTGAGCTTCGTACAGACCCGATTTTAATACAAGCTTACGGAAAAAATATTTTAGTAGAATCTGGCTTAGGAATAGGCAAATTAACTGAAAAACAGAAGCGTAATTTTGGAGCAATTGAAGAATCGCAAGTAGAGAAGGATTTAGCTGAGCTTTCCTTAACATCTTCAGATATCGATTATATTTTAATGACGCATTTGCATTTCGATCATGCATGCGGATTAACAAGACTTGAGGGTGAAACATATCATTCTGTCTTTCCAAATGCGCAAATCATCGTTTCACAAATAGAATGGGATGAAATGAGAAGTCCCAATATCCGGTCCCGCAATACATATTGGAAGGAAAATTGGGAATCGATTCAGGAGCAAGTAACTGCTTTTGAAGAGGAATGGTCATTAGGTTCAATTAAAATGGTCCATACAGGCGGACATAGTGACGGGCATTCCATAATAATTATAGAAGATGAAGATGACATCCTAATTCATATGGGCGATATTATGCCGACGCATGCACATCAAAACGTCTTATGGGTGCTGGCATATGATGATTATCCGATGGACTCCATCTGGGCAAAAGAAAAGTGGATTCATTACGGTTTAGAAAATAATGCCTGGTTCACTTTTTATCATGATGCTTTTTACCGTGCTGTTAAATGGGACAAGGAAGGTCAGTTAACTGAAAAAATAAAGCGGATTCGATAAGGAAAAATCCTCCTCAAACTACCTGTAGTTTTCAATTACAATAAGTGTAGTTTGAGATCTGTCTAGCTCCAGCGCCTCCCCCCGACGTACAGGACGTACTAGTGTCGACAATGCGACAGGACGTCGCGGGCTTGTCGACCTCGAGGTCACAACCCGATCCTCCCAGAAAGGTAAAGTTCACCTTTCCGTGAGGCTCATCTTGTGCTTGTTGGGGGTGACCAAGGCGCTTGCGCTTTTCTTAGAGGAATGAATTTAAGCAAGCCTAAAAGCATCGAGAATTGCTCCCGTTTTCGCGTCAGCAATAA
Source organism: Cytobacillus depressus (assembly GCF_008923245.1). Lineage (GTDB taxonomy): Bacteria > Bacillota > Bacilli > Bacillales > Cytobacillaceae > Cytobacillus > Cytobacillus depressus. The sequence goes on along the minus strand of NZ_WBOS01000001.1, from coordinate 1,009,108 downwards.
ATTCATATTGCTCCATATCATCGCCCGTAAATCTTGAAATCCCGCCGCGATATACATCATATTTAAGCTGATTCTTTTGGTACGGCTCTGTTTGCATATGGATCCATGATCCGCTAATCGGGCCTGATTTTTTAAAAGCATGTTTAGCATTGGCTAATGCTTTTTCAGGTGAAACCGTTGTTTTTTGTGCAAGCAGCTCTCTTGCCGCATATCCTCCAGCTAAGCCAACACCAACCCCTAAAATAAATGATTTCCAGTTCATTTGAACTCCCCCAAATAAAAAATGCTCTTCTGTACTATCTTATCAAATAATAGGCTTGGACCAAAACTGAATTAGTGGCAAGCAAATGAAAAGTTCTGTAAAATAATTAAAGAGTACATATAATATTTTGAAAACAAATAAGGAGCAAACTCATGAACGAAAAAACGTTACAGCTTTTTAAAACCTTAACAGAGTTACCTGGCGCACCGGGAAATGAACATTTAGTTCGTAAGTTTATGCGTGAACAGCTTGGAAAATATGCAGATGAAGTGGTTCAAGATAAACTAGGAAGTATTTTTGGAGTAAAAAGAGGGAGCGAGAATGGACCGACTGTAATGGTCGCAGGGCATATGGATGAAGTTGGCTTTATGGTTACGTCCATTACTGATAATGGGATGCTGCGCTTTCAAACATTAGGCGGCTGGTGGAGTCAAGTGCTTTTAGCGCAAAGAGTACAAATAATGACTGATAACGGACCTGTTATTGGAGTGATTGGCTCAATTCCTCCGCATCTATTAGATGAAGCCAAACGCAGCAAGCCGATGGAGATTACGAATATGTTAATTGATATTGGTGCGGATGATCGGGAAGATGCGAAAAAAATTGGCATCAAACCAGGTCAGCAAATTGTGCCAATCTGTCCATTTACACCGATGGCTAATGAAAAGAAAATCCTTGCAAAAGCATGGGATAATCGCTATGGCTGCGGCTTAGCTATTGAGCTATTAGAAGAAGTGAAGGATGAAAAACTGCCTAATATTCTCTATTCAGGTGCGACAGTCCAAGAGGAAGTTGGTCTTCGTGGAGCAAGAACGGCAGCGAATATGATTAACCCTGACATTTTCTTTGCGCTCGATGCAAGCCCTGCCAATGATATGTCAGGAAATAAAAATGAGTTTGGTCAGTTAGGAAAAGGAACACTTTTGCGCATTTATGACCGTTCAATGGTTACTCATCGTGGAATGAGAGAATATATCCTTGATACAGCTGAATCGAATCAAATTCCATATCAATATTTTATTTCCCAGGGAGGAACCGATGCGGGAAGTGTGCATCTGTCCAACGAAGGGGTGCCTAGTGCGGTAATCGGAATTTGCTCCCGTTATATTCATACACATGCTTCCATTATTCATGTGGATGATTATGCGGCAGCAAAGGAATTACTCGTGAAGCTTGTTAAATCTTGCGACCGTACAACGGTTGAATCTATTCGTCAAAACAGTTAAAGATACGAAAAGCGGAAGCGCCTTGCAAAAGGAACGTCGATTAAAAACCGCCACGTCCTGTGGCGAACATCGACGTCAGCACATCCTGTGCAAGTCCGACAAGCATAAGACAGACCGGCGAGAAGGTTGGCTTTTACCTTCTTGACGGGATGGTTTATGACCTCGAGGGGGTAGGCGCTGGAGCTAGACATATGTAAAGAGGCAGCCTTGTTGTTGCCTTTTTTCTATCCTAAAAAGGAGCAATCATCATGAAAATTATTATAGGCTCAAAAAATCCGGCAAAAGTACTAGCTGTTCAATCTGTATTTAACAATGATCAAATAGAGTTTATTTCGGTAAATGTTCCGTCTGGTGTGAGTAATCAGCCTTTTTCGGATGAAGAGACGATTAAAGGGGCAATCAATAGAGCATATAGTGCCTTAGAAGTCGGAGATGGGGATATCGGCATCGGGCTTGAGGGTGGTGTGCAGGAGACAACGCATGGATTGTTTCTTTGTAACTGGGGAGCGCTGGCGGAAAAAGGGAAGCCCCCGATCATTGCCGGCGGAGCTAGAATCCCGCTTCCGAAAGAAATTGCAGGCAGACTGCTTTCTGGAGAAGAACTTGGCCCCGTTATGGAGAAGTTTACTGAAAAAGAGGATGTCCGCAAAAAAGAAGGAGCTGTAGGAATTTTTACAAACGGTCAAATCAGCCGTTCAGAAATGTTTACACATGTAGTGAAGCTTCTTACCGGGCAGTATGAATATAGGAAAAGGTAAAGGAGATAGCGGCCTATCTCCCTTTTTAAATAGCCTATTTTTCGTCGAAAATATAAGCTAATACTTTAAGTGCCTGGTTAACCGTTTCGACTGTTACTGTTGCTTTATTGGAAAGCTCTTTTAATGGATGGTGAAGGTTTTCTGGGCGGATGATAATTAAAGGCTTGCCAAGGGTAATGGCTGCACTTGCATCCATCGCTGTATTCCACTGTTTATATTTTTCTCCAAATAAGGCAATAACAATATCAGATTTTTGCATTAAGATCTGAGTTCTAAAATTATTTATTCTAGAAGCGGCTTCATCGCGAAAAATGGCGTTTGGCTGCTCTCCAAGTATTTCTTCCCCGATAAAATCAGACCGATCATGATTTTCCATCGGTCCAACGAAATGAAGAGGAAGCTTAAGAGATTTTGCTTTTTCTTTAAGCTCTTCTCGCCAGTTTGAGTGAATTTCTCCTGCTAAATAGACTGTTAATTCCATTTGCAATCCTCCTAATGACATGATGGATTTATTTTACCATTTAACGAAATAAGTTTCCCGAATAAGCACTTTTTTAAAGTATGTTTTATTTCAAGTTTTTAGGGTTGCCAAATATTTGTTTAAAAATGTATGATAGAAATGGCTGATAGTTTTACGAGATGTCTAGCTCCAGCGGCTAGCCCCTCGAGGTCATAAGCCAAATCTCCCAGAAAGGTAAAGTACACCTTTCAGTGAGCCTTGTCTTATGCTTGTCGGGGCTGACCAATCCGCTTGCGCTTTTCATGCAGGGAGGAAGAAAGTATGGGAAACCGCTCAATAGCTGCCTTGCTCTTGTTGATTGTTGTTTTATTATTAAGTGCTTGTTCTGCGTCATTGAAAGAAGAGCAAACAGCTGCAAAGGATGCTATCGGTGAAGTATTCCAAACCGATCCGAAAGAGTCCAACCATGAAAATGAAGATATTGCATTTTATCTTCCTTTTGGATTTGAAGTAAAGGAAGATACACCTAATAATATTTTAATCAAAAATGGTTCCAAGACATATATTCTTTTTTACAACCCGAATGAAGGACCCGAAAGTAAAGTTATCTATGAAGCGACATTAAAGCAAAATGACTATGAATTCAAAGAAACTAATACGACAAAAGACGGCGATTTTAGTTATCTATTAATTAATCACATAGATAATAATTTGAATGAATTGACTGTCGGTATTGGCGGGGTTAAAATCACTGGCCAAGTAAAAACAAAGAGTTTAGCCGCTGATGCGGAAAAAATGGCAGAAATTATTCAATCCGTTAAGATGAAATAAATAAGCTCCAACGGCTAGCCGTTGCGTTGGAGCTAGACAATGAAAAAGCTAAGCACGCGCCGAAGAGAGTTTTCAAGGCGAACGGCTTAGCTTTTTTGTTAATGAAGTTTTGCATATTATTGGTTTAGACCTCTGAAGTTTGATATTATCTGATTATATGAGAAAAACTAGATTAGCTTAAACGATATGAAAAACTCACCTTGGAGGCGAAGGAAATGAAAAAGCTTGAATCGATGAAAAAGCTTGAATCGATGGAACAGTTTGAACAGCTAAGGGATCAAGGCAACCATATCTTTATGTTTTCTGCTGATTGGTGCCCGGATTGCCGTGTTATTGATCCAATCTTACCTGAAATCGAAGCAAAATATCAGGATTATACATTTATCTACGTTGACCGTGATGAATTTATTGACTTATGTATTCAGCTTGATATTTTCGGCATCCCGAGCTTTATTGCTTATAAGGATGGCAAGGAGTTAGGGCGATTTGTAAGCAAGGATCGAAAAACTCAGGAAGAAATCGAGAATTTTATTGAGAAATTAGAGGAATAAAAATGAAAATGGATAGTTTGAAAATGAAAAAGGAATTGGAGAAGCGCTTAACGAACGCGAAGCGGACTTTTTCATTTGATCGAAAAAAAGACGAGCTTCGCATTGAAAATATACAAACTGGTAAAGGAATTACGATTTCACTGCCCGGAATTATTGCGAAATGGGAAGTTCAAAAAGAAAAAGCCATTGATGAAGTTGTCTATTACGTTGAGGAAGGCTTGCAGGCAATGGAAGGTGCACCTCTTGAGCTAGAAGGGTATGAAAAAAACATCTTTCCTGTTATTCGTTCCACATCATTTCCGACAGAATCGGAGGAAGATGTGCCATTTTTAACAGAGGATCATACAGCTGAGACAAGAGTTTACTATGCACTTGATCTTGGAACAACTTATCGTTTAATTGATGAGAAGCTTATCCAAAAAGAAGGCTGGGCCCCTGATAGAATAAAAGAAATTGCGTTATTTAATGCACGTTCGCTTTCAACGGGTATGAAAACAGATGTAGTAGCAGGAAACACTTTTTATTTTTTAAATAAAAATGACGGCTATGATGCGAGTAGAATTTTGAACGATGCCTTTTTGAAAGATATGGAAAAGCAAATGAAAGGAACAATGGCAGTGGCTGTTCCTCACCAAGATGTATTAATTATCGCTGATATTATGAATGATATTGGGTATGACATTCTCTCTGAAATGACGATGAGCTTTTTTGCGAGCGGAAGAGTCCCAATCACAGCCCTATCATTTCTCTATGAAAATGGAGAGCTCGATCCTATATTCATCATGGGACAGACTAAAAAGAAATAATATAGTAACTTTAAGTCAAGGATCACTTTAAGTGGTCCTTTTTGCATTCGAAAATTTATTCCAATAGACTCATTCTCTTATTTTTCCTCCAAAATTCGCGAAATACTGTTAAAATGGAAGGGATAGAATTAAAGAAAGAGTTGGTATACATTGAGTTGGATTAAAAAACTATTTCAAATGTTTAAGAATGATGAAGAACAATATGAAAGCAACGAAGAATATATAAATCATAATGAAATAGAGCGATCAACAAGAATTCAACAACAAGAAACCTCCAAGGATATTAATGCAAAAATTGTTTATCAATATCCGAAGGGAGAGTTCCGCTTTCCGCTAATTCCTGATGAACATCATGTACGGAAGCCGCGGGAGCGTAGAATGAAACAGGAAGAGAGCGCTGAGAGCGCTGAAATCCCTCGTTCCCGTGAAAGTCGAAAAGAAAGACAGCACACTTCCTTTACAGAAAAAAAAGTTCAAGCAGAAGCAAAAACGTTTACAACAGAAAGGGATATTCCACAAAGAAAGGGACCTTTTCGGCCATCAGAAATTCCGTCCCCAATTTTTGGATTTGAACAACGGCCAAAAACAGTGGAGACACATACGCCTGTTGAGCAAGTCCCAGTTGAGTTTGAGCTTCCCGATCATCTTGATGAAGACAAGACGGATATACATGTCGCTATTGAGAAGAGACCAACTGATTACCCGAGTTGGTTTGATGAAACATTAATTGATAACAAAAATATTCTGGAAGAAGAAGCAAACATGCTCATTGTTGAGCAGCCGGATGAAGCAGAAGTGTTAACACCTCACTCTCATCTTGAGAAAATCACCGATCAGACTCCAGATAATAATACTGAAGAAGCAGAAGAACAACTCGAAGAACTGAATCAAAGTATAGAAGTATATAATGATGAGCCTCTTAAAGAGGATTACCTAAAAGAAGAAAATAAAGATGGGCATGAGGAATCTATTTTAGCTGAGGTAGAAGACCTAGAGCTAATTGAGCAAAAGGAAGCGGAGCTAGTTGAAAATAAGGTCTCAGAGCTAAATGAACATACAGAACCGAAGCAAGAAGTCGAAGAAATTCATTTAAACGATAGTAACGAAACAATTTTAAATCACGACATTCTTGATCAACCGAATAAAACGCCTGATTTTCCTGAACAAACATCTAATACAAATGAAGGCAGTGCTAAAGAACTTCCAATTACAGTCAATCAAGAAGCAGCGAAACAGGAAAGCGCACTTCCTGCTAGAAAACATATTCCATTTAATGTGATTATGCTGAAAAACGATAAACAAAAAATAGTTGAAAAAATAAGCCCGCTTCCAACACCAAGAGTAAATAAAGTTGTTCCGTTCGTAGAAAAGGAAACGATAATCGCTGTTGAAGAAGTAGCACCGGCTTTAGAAGAGGAGCTTCCATATTATCAGTTCCCTGCTAAAAGTCTGCTTTCTCCTTCAGTCCATCAAGAGGAATCATCAGATTGGTTTAATGAGCAAAAGGAATTATTAAATTCTACTTTAATAAACTTCAATGTGCGTGCGAGCGTTGTGAATGTGACGCAAGGCCCATCTGTTACAAGATTTGAAGTGCAGCCAGAACCAGGTGTAAAGGTTAATAAGATTACGAATTTATCCGATGATATTAAATTGAGCCTTGCTGCCAGAGATATTCGCATGGAAGCACCAATTCCAGGCAAGCATACGATTGGGATTGAGGTACCGAATAAGACGAGCAGACCGGTCTTTATTAGTGAAATCATTAACAGTCCAGAGTTTAGCAATAGCAGCTCTCCATTAACGGCTGTCCTAGGTCTCGACATTGCTGGCAATCCGATCGTGACGGATTTACGGAAAATGCCGCATGGCTTAATTGCGGGAGCAACTGGGTCAGGGAAAAGTGTCTGCATTAATACGATCCTTGTCAGTCTCTTATATAAGGCAACTCCCGACGAGCTGAAGCTCCTATTAATTGATCCAAAAATGGTCGAGCTTGCTCCGTATAATCGCATCCCGCATCTTGTTAGCCCAGTTATTACAGATGTAAAGGCAGCAACAGCGGCATTAAAATGGGCTGTGGATGAAATGGAGCGTCGTTATGAATTATTTGCACACACTGGAGTAAGGGATATTGGCCGTTTTAATGAGCTTGCTGACGAGCATAAGCGCTACGCGGAAAAGCTTCCTTATATGGTCATCATTATCGATGAGCTTGCTGATTTGATGATGATGTCTCCTGCCGATGTAGAAGAAGCAATATGCCGGATCGCTCAAAAGGCGAGGGCATGTGGAATTCATTTAATTATTGCAACGCAAAGACCGTCTGTAGATGTTATCACAGGTTTAATAAAGGCAAATGTCCCAACAAGAATTGCTTTTTCCGTTTCTTCGCAAATTGATTCACGGACCATTATTGATATAAGCGGTGCTGAGAAGCTACTTGGTCGGGGGGATATGCTGTTTTTAGAAAATGGTTCATCTAAACCTGTCCGTCTTCAAGGAACTTATGTCGCAGATCAGGAAATAGATGACGTAGTGGCACATGTGAGAAGGGAACGTGACCCTGAATATTTATTTGAGCAAGAAGAATTGTTAAAAAAAGCACAGGTCACGGAAGAAGAGGATGAACTTTTCTATGAAGCATGTGAATTTGTAATCGATCAGGGAGCTGCATCCACCTCAAGCCTGCAGAGAAGATTTAAAATTGGCTATAACCGAGCAGCACGCTTAATTGATATGATGGAAAAGCAAGGGTTCATTTCAGAAACACGCGGGAGCAAGCCGAGAGAGGTTTTAATTACAGCTTCAGAGCTCGAATCACTTTTAGACACTAGTACAATAAATTAATCCATGGTATTCTGTATTTGCATGTTAAAAAATATTAGTGAAAATTCATTCAGTGGGGAGCTTCATCCCCCACTGAATGTTAGTTGAACTTATCGGGCCTTTACGGGCTGTTGGATCTCCCGCTTAGAAGTTTTTGTTTTTAAACTTCTAAGTGGGAGTCTTACAGCCCGTTAATCTGCGATAAATATTTACAGCTTTGGATCGATGAACAGTATGTGAGGAGCTTAAGGATGAAGGAAATTGAACTGAAACTAAAAGGGGAAATAAAGCGGTTAACAAACAAGACTTTTAAATTTGATGAGCGAATAAGAGATGGCTGGTTTTCCGCGGTTTACTTTTTAAAAACTAAAGATATTGTGAGTAAATACCATAAAGATATTGTTGTGACAATGCAATTCTTCCAAAGAAATCATGCTGTTTTATGTGGGACAGATGAAGCGATTGCCCTTCTTAAAACATTTGCAAATAATCCAGAGGAACTTGAAATATATTCATTAAAGGATGGCGACAAAATCGCGCCATTTGAAACAGTCTTAACGATTACCGGGAAATACGAAAGCTTCGGCAATTTAGAAGGGGTGATTGATGGCATCCTCTCTAGACGGACATCAGTCGCTACAAATGTTTATAATGTTGTAAAGGCAGCAAGTGTTTCAGGAACGCAAAAACCAGTTATCTTCATGGGAGATCGCGATGACCACTATACAACCCAAGCAGGGGACGGTTATGCTGCTTACATTGGCGGAGCAACTGCCCAAGCAACCCATGCCATGAACGAATGGTGGGGGAAAAAGGGGATGGGAACGATGCCTCATGCACTTATCCAGATGTTTAATGGGGACCTTGTAGAAGCCACAAAGGCGTACCAGGAAACCTTCCCTGAGGATGAGCTTGTCGCCCTCGTTGATTATAACAATGACGCAATTACAGACTCATTAAAGGTTGCCAGGGCTTTTGGGAATGAGCTTAAGGGAGTCCGCATTGATACTTCTCGTACAATGATTGATCAATACTTTTTAAGAAATCAGCATTTATTAGGGACTTTTGATCCGCGCGGAGTTAATGGAGAATTGATTTTTGCCCTTCGGAAGGCACTTGATGATGAAGGTTTCCAGCATGTGAAAATTGTCGTAAGCGGAGGCTTCAACGAATCACGCATTCTAGAGTTCGAAAAGCAAGGTGTCCCCGTTGATATGTATGGAGTCGGAAGCAGTTTATTGAAGATTAATATCGGATTTACAGGTGATAATGTATTAATTAACGGAAAGCATGCTGCTAAGGCTGGAAGACGCTATCGTCCGAATCCGCGCCTTGAATTAGTTGAATAAAAATCAAATGCGGAAGCGCCTTGATCAGCCCCGACAAGCATAAGACAAGCCGGCGAGAAGGTTGTTCTTTGACCTTCTTGACGGATTGACTTATGACCTCGAGGGGCTAGGCGCTGGAGCTGAACGTTGACAGGATTTTTCACAAAGTAATTCACATTATTCGAAGTTAAAATTCTTTAACAGCAATAAAAGCTCGTGTCCTAGGTAGGAACATGGAGCTTCGAAATGATAAGTATGAACTGGGATTTCATTACATAGTTTTTGAAAAAAAATAATGATATAATGTTTGAATATGAATTAGGATAAAGTTAATTATTGATTGTCTAGCTCCAGGCGCCATTGGCTCGAGGTCATAAGCCAATCCGTCCAAAAGGTAAAAAGCAACCTTTCGGCCGGCTCGTCTTATGCCTGAGGCCTGCAGGAAGCGGGTCATGCAGACGAAGACATAAGGACGTGGCGTTCTTAGTCTGCGTTCCTTTGTAAACAAGGCGCCTTGCGCTTCTCTTATTTCATGTCCTAAATTAGGATATGCGCAAAACTATATGAATGTCATATACTGTTTTACAGATATACGATGGTTGGAGGTTCTTTATATGACTATTTACCATTTCGTAGGTATTAAGGGGTCCGGAATGAGTGCCTTAGCACAAATTCTGCATGAGATGAACTATGAGGTTCAAGGCTCCGACTATGAAAAGCGCTTTTTTACACAGCTCGCTCTTGAGCAATCTGGAATAAAGATCCTTCCCTTTCAAAAGGAAAATATAAAGCCTGGAATGACTGTCATTGCTGGTAATGCATTTCCAGATACGCACGAAGAAATCGAAGAAGCAATGAATCTTGGACTGCCTGTTATTCGTTACCACCGTTTCCTTGGTGACTTTATGAAGAGTTTTATTAGTGTGGCTGTTACAGGGGCACATGGGAAAACTTCGACTACGGGCTTGCTTGCACATGTCATGAAAGGTGCGAAACCAACTTCATTCCTTATTGGAGATGGAACTGGCAGTGGGGATGAAAATGCAGAGTATTTTGTGTTTGAAGCTTGTGAATATAGGAGACATTTCCTTTCCTATTTCCCAGACTATGCTATTATGACGAATATTGATTTCGATCACCCTGATTACTTTGCTAATATTGAGGATGTGTTTTCAGCATTCCAAGAAATGGCATGGCAAGTGAATAAGGGTATTTTCGCGTGCGGTGATGACGAACAGCTGCAGCGAATTCAAGCAAAGGTACCTGTGCTATTTTACGGCTTCGGTGAAGAGAATGATTTCCAAGCGCGTAATATTGTGAAAACAACGGAAGGAACAAGCTTTGATGTTTTTGTGAGAAACACGTTTTTCGAACGCTTTTCCATTCCAACATTTGGAGACCATAATATTTTAAACTCGCTGTCAGTTATTGCTCTTTGTCATTATGAAGAGATCGATCCGCAAATTGTGCAAGACTACCTCAAAACCTTTAATGGGGTAAAAAGAAGATTTACCGAAAAGAAAGTCGGTTCTCAAATGATCATTGATGATTATGCTCATCATCCAACTGAAATTAAAGCAACAGTTGATGCGGCACGGCAGAAATATCCTGACCGCGATATTATTTGTGTTTTTCAGCCTCATACCTTTACAAGAACGCAAGCCTTTCTCGATGAATTTGCCGACAGCTTAAATTTAGCTGACAAAGTATATTTATGTGAAATATTCGGTTCTGCTCGTGAAAATCATGGTAAATTATCGATTGAGGATTTACAGGGAAAAATTCCTGGCGCCGAAATATTAGTTGAAGAAGGAACGGCGATATTGAAAACTCATGAGAACAGTGTACTTATTTTCATGGGAGCTGGCGATATTCAAAAATTCCAGGAAGCTTATGAAAGACAATTATAAAAGAAAAAAGATGTAGCATAAGTGTATAGGCTGCATCTTTTTTCTTTTTTTATTTAATATTATTCTTTTACACTGGGTAAATGTGTTAAAATGACCATGAATTATATATTTGACGAAAATACTAGCAGGAGCTTTATTCTATTAACTAGAATTCTTTAATGACAAGTGGTTTATGTTCATAGCTACTAGGGAAAAGAATAAATAGGTTGGGAAAATTGGAGGTAAGTATTGTGCAATTAATTTTATATTTAAGTGTAGCAGTGATTGCTATTGCTTTTTTTATTCTAGTTATTTACTTATCAAAAACACTAAAATCTTTACAGGGTACATTAGAGAGTGTTTCGAAGACATTAATTGGTTTAGAAGGGCAGCTTGAAGGGGTAACGAGGGAGACAACGGCACTTCTTGAAAAAACAAATGCATTAGCAGAAGATATTCAACATAAATCGGCAAGTCTTAACAGTGTAGTAGATGCAGTTAAAGATGTTGGGAACTCTGTACGCAACTTCAACGGTTCCATCCAAAAGATTACAGGCTCTATTAATAATCAGCTTGAAGAAAACGAAGAGAAGATTTCACAAGTTGTTCAATGGAGCCAAGTATTCATGGAATTAAGGGATAAGTGGAAAATGCGAAAGCAAGCGAACTCCCGTGAAGCGACAGTGGACAGACATGAGCCACAGCCCCAAAAAAGGTGGATAAGGGAAAGAAATTATTAAGGAGGCATAATGGTATGAGTAGTCAAGAACGAAATCAGTCCGAGCAAAGCAAAGTAAATCAAGAGGAAAATATTAATACGAAGGATTTCTTAATTGGCGCACTTATAGGCGGAATGGTTGGCGCTGCAGCAGCCCTTTTCCTAGCACCTAAATCTGGAAAAGAGCTGCGTAGTAATATTAACGAACAGGCCATTGTATTAAAGGAAAAAACCGGACAATTAAAAGATACGGCGATGACAAAGGGAACACAGCTTGCAGAAGCGGCGAAGGAAAAATCGAATGTTCTTGCTCAAACAGTATCTAAACAGTCAATTGAATTAGTGAATAAGGTAAAAAGCATTAATCCTTTAGAGAGACAAAATGAAGGATCTAAAGAAACGAACACTGCCCAAAAAGCTGTCAATAATGACGAAATTCAGAAAAAGCTTGAAGATACGAAACGAGCTTTTGATGAAACGGAGTATAAATATAATTACTAATACTGTTTGAATAACGGTGAGGTGAAAAATAGCTTCATCGTTATTTTGCAAAGGAGAAGTAACATGAAAAGATTTCATGGGAAGGAAGACTTTAATCTAGCATTTCAAGGTTCGGATCAATTACTAGTATTAAAGCATAGTTCAACATGTCCGATTAGCCAAGTGGCTTATGAGGAATATGAAAGCTTTGCAAATGAACATGAGCAGCTGCCTCTTTATTATCTAATTGTTCAGGAAGACCGCCCTCTGTCAAATTATATAGCTGAAACATTTAAAGTGAAGCACGAATCTCCACAGGCATTGCTATTTAAAAACGGCGAGCTTGCATGGCATGCTTCCCACTGGGATATTACATATGACTCATTGACAAAAGCTATTAATAAATAAAAAACAACTGCACGTTCAATTGTGGTGTCCCTCAATTGATGTGCAGTTGTTTTTTGCTTAAGATCAAATAGTTGTTGTTTTCGTTATTGATGGCCAAATAATATTTAAGTGATCCCCAGGCTCAATTACACTATAGAATGTAGCTAGCTCTCCATTAATTTGTAATTCAAATTTTCCATTTGAATGTGCTGGAATGTCAATATCGACATGACCAAATAAATCTTGGAAAATGAATGGTTCTATTTTGCTTTTTTCTATTAATAAGTAATCATTGTTATGGATAATATCATCCTCTAATAACGTGCTTCCCTCTCTTTTCATAACGGAAATAGGCTTTTTAAGAGTCATTTTTTTATCATTAAAAGTGACAGGAATTGTTTGCGAAAGGATAATTTGTTTTAATCGTGCCAATTCGCTTACAGTAAGTTTCCCCTTTTTCTCAATTACTATATGATCCCCATGCTCGAAACTATGGAAATGTTTAATTTCTTTTCCATTTCGATATATTTTCCCCGAAAGTGGCGGGATAAAGGTTTCTTTCCCATTTATATTTACTCTGAAAGGTCTGATTTCGGTAACGAGTTCATGCAGGTTAAGAGAAATAAGCATTTCCTCAATCGTTTCAGGCATTTTACATTCAATTTTATCGCGGTCTTTTATAAACTGTTCAGGGGATGCGACTATTCCATTACAAGTTAAGGAAGCAGAAACTTTATAAAATCTGTCATTAATTTGGATCTCTTTTTCTGGAATTTCATCAATAAGCTCTTTTATTTTTAGTTCCGTCTTTTCTCCATCTTCGCCCTTTTCAACAGTAAGTTGATCTCCATTTCTAATTTCGCTTTCTAAGGAATATTGACTATTATTGCAAAGGATAAGCGGTGCTTCGCCATGTCCGCCCGGAATTGTAATATTTTGTCCATTTAAAGTTATGATCATTGCTAATCCAGGCTTGCCATATAATTTATTCATTTTAATCCCGGCAGCAAGCAGGCAGTCACCAACGGTCAGCTTCTTAACTTCAAATAACCGAACAGGCAGATTATTGACATAAACTGTTTTGTAATGGACGGGAGATTTATGAGCGGCTACTGCAATCCCAATTGGTGTCACAAGTTCAGGCCCTTTATGAATATGTTCAGAAAGGGTTAGCGAATGAATAGCATCAATTCCTCTTATCGCTACTCTGTTTTCCGGCAAGTTTAATCTTTCTGCAATTCTTTTTGGCAAATCCGGTGTTAGGCTCCCTCCGCCAATGAGCATGACTGCTTTTGGCGCCTTCTGATTATTTAAGCATAAAATTTCATGACATATAGAGGATGCGAGCTTATCCAGAGCAGGAGAAATATTTTGAACCAAATCTTTCTTAGTAATTTCGGTTTCGAATCCTAGAATGTCTGTAACTTTTATTGTTTCATGTTCATGTAGTTCTCTTTTTGCTTTTTCAGCTAATGGAAAGTCTAAAAGGAGCTGATCGCTAATCGCTTCTGTAATCTCATCCCCGGCGATAGGAACCATGCCATATGCAATTACAGTTCCGAGGTCTGTAATCGCAATATCTGAAGTTCCTGCACCAATGTCTACTAATGCGACATTTAACCGGCGCATGGAAGGCGGGATTAACACATTGATTGCAGCGATCGGTTCAAGGGTTAAAGCTTCCATCTCAAGACCTGCCCGCTGAAGAGCGGAAAGTAGAGATTCAACAACAATCTTTGGTAAAAAAGTAGCGATTATTTCAACTGATGCTTCTTCCCCTTGTTGGTCAATTAAACTGCCAATTTCTTCTCCATCTAATCGGTAATAAAGAACAGAATAACCTACACAATAGTAGTAATAACTTTTTTCTGCTTGATATTTCTCGGCTACTATTGCTTGGGCTTTTTGGACAGCACTTAATTCTAAATGCAGGATATCCTCCTTTTGAATTAATGGCTTTCCATTTATATCAATACTTACTTTGGCACGTTCTGTTTTCAATGCTCGACCAGCAGCCGCAACAGAAACCTTTTTCAAAGGACCATGACTTTTTTCGAGTTCTTGTATTAAGTCGGAAATAATATTCGAAACAGCTAATACATCATGAATTTGTCCATCAAGCATCGCGCGTTCCGAATGCTCTTTAACAAGAATATCAATGACATGATATTTTCCTTGTGTTTCTTCTAAAATAATTCCATTTACTGAGCGTGTCCCAATATCTAAAGCAAATAGCTTTTGTTCATGCAAGTAAATACACCTTCTTTACCTATAAAAAAGTTTTGGCTTGTAAATTTTTAAAAAATTAAATATAATTGCAACCATCATATGCTTAAGTAAAACAAGATAGTATTAGAAAAAAATACTTTATCACTTAAAAGCGTTTAACTAATAAAGAAAAAATTCGTGACATGTTGCGTAATATCATATATAATAATTCTAATTATTTAAAATGTATCACATATTGTTGAGGCGATAAAGAAGAATGAGGCGAACAAGAACTGGGTAGAGAGTCTATTCACTATGTCTAATCATTCGAATAATCGAACTCTAAATAAAACATGAAGGGAAGGGACAGGTAATGAGTAATGAACTTAATCAGTTGAGAGACCGCGTTGATGAGCTAAACTTACAACTGCTTTCATTAATTAACGAAAGAGCTAAATTAGTTCAGGAAATTGGAAAGGCAAAGGAAACACAAGGTGTTTACCGTTATGATCCTGTCCGTGAGCGCCATATGCTTAACTTAATTAAAGAGCATAACGACGGCCCTTTTGAAAATTCAACCATTGAGCATGTGTTCAAGGAGATTTTTAAGGCTGGATTAGAGCTGCAAGAGGACGATCATCGTAAAGCGCTATTAGTTTCACGGAAGAAAAAACCAGAAAATACGATTGTTAACTTAAAGGGAGAAAAAATTGGGGATGGCAATCCGCATTTAGTTTTCGGACCTTGTGCAGTAGAATCGTATGAACAAGTAGCAACTGTTGCTAAAGCTGTTAAAGAAAAAGGCCTTAAGTTACTTCGAGGTGGAGCGTATAAACCAAGAACATCTCCGTATGATTTCCAAGGACTTGGTCTTGAAGGTCTGAAAATTTTAAAGCGTGTGGCAGATGAATTCGATTTAGCTGTTATTAGTGAAATTGTTAGCCCTACAGACATTGAAACAGCTGTAGAGTATATTGATGTTATCCAAATCGGTGCTAGAAACATGCAGAATTTCGAATTGTTAAAAGCTGCTGGAGCCGTCAATAAACCGGTATTACTAAAGCGTGGAATTTCGGCAACAATTGAAGAATTTATTAATGCGGCAGAATACATTATGGCGCAGGGCAATGGACAGATCATTCTCTGTGAACGCGGAATTCGTACGTATGAGCGTGCTACCCGAAATACGCTCGACATTTCTGCAGTACCAATTTTAAAGCAAGAAACACATTTACCTGTACTCGTCGATGTGACACATTCAACGGGCAGACGTGATTTATTGCTTCCGGCTGCAAAAGCAGCATTAGCCATCGGTGCGGACGGCGTTATGGCGGAAGTTCATCCAGACCCGGCAGTAGCCTTATCAGATAATGCCCAACAAATGGACTTAAAACAGTTTGATGAGTTTATGAAAAATCTACAGTCTTCTGCCTTTGTTCGAGTATAGAGTAAAACTTCAATCAGTGGGATTTTCAAAGCAAAGGAATTGCAAGTGCAGACTTTGCGATAGAACGTCAAGGCTGTAGGATGCATTTATTCCCACTGATTGTTAGTCCCGTTCTACTGTCTCTAATATCAAGGCTAACGCCTCGATAAAGAGACAGTACGAACCCGATTGGTTCAACTAAGCCGATGGAAGGCACATCGGCAAGTTTCACTGTATCTCACCAATCGAGCCTTTGCTGGCTGTTAGGCCCCCACTTTGAACTTAAAGTGGGGGGCTTATAGCAAGTTAATCGCGATAAACATTCAAGGAGCCTTCTGCATTTTGTTGGAGGGCTTCTTTTTTATGTAAAAAGTAGTAGCTTGACATTGCGGCATTCCAATGTCTATCGTATGATTAATTACATAATAATGTTTGTGTAGCCAATCACAATTAACATGATGATTAGGTTGCTATGGCTTGTTATAAACTAATATTAATAAAGGAACTTCGTGAATGATGAAGGAGTGGGATAGATGAATGTAACAATATATGATGTGGCTAGAGAGGCCAATGTTTCCATGGCCACCGTCTCTCGCGTAGTAAACGGCAATCCGAACGTTAAGCCTGCAACGAGAAAAAAAGTATCAGAAGTAATTGATCGACTAGGCTATCGCCCTAATGCGGTTGCCCGCGGACTTGCGAGTAAAAAAACAACTACAGTTGGGGTGATTATCCCTGATATTTCGAATATCTTTTTCGCTGAGTTAGCAAGAGGCATTGAAGATATTGCAACAATGTACAAATATAATATTATTTTAAGCAATTCCGATCAAAATTTAGAAAAGGAACTTCATTTAATTAATACGATGCTTGGGAAGCAGGTAGATGGGATCGTCTTTATGGGCGGAAACATTACAGAAGAGCTTGTCGAAGAGTTTGAGAAATCCCCAGTGCCAATTGTATTGGCTGGATCCATTGAAAAATCAGAAAAAATTCCATCAGTCAATATTAACTATGAGCAAGCGACTTATGATGCTATTATGGGCTTTTGTGAAAAAGGGCATAAGGAGATCGCCATTGTTTTAGGGCCTGCCCATGATCCAATTAATGAAAAAAAACTTGAAGGTTACAAACGCGCACTTGCTGAAAAAGGTCTAGCCTTTAATGAGGATTTAGTTGCAGAAGGTGATTATACGTATGATTCAGGAATAGAAGCATTTGAAAAACTTCTTGATGCAGAAACAAAGCCTACTGCAATATTTTCTGCCTCAGATGAGATGGCACTAGGAATTGTTCATGGTGCCGAAGATAAAGGCTATCATGTTCCGGAAGATTTTGAAGTGATCAGTTCGGATAATACGAAATTATCATTGATGGTTCGCCCGCAGCTAACAACCATCGTGCAGCCGCTCTATGATATTGGAGCAGTCGCCATGAGGCTTTTAACGAAATATATGAATAAGGAAGAAGTAGCTGATCATATCATCGTTCTCCCACACAGGATTGAAGAAAGAAGCTCAACCAAATAAGGAAAGAGCCGATAATATAGAAAAGCGAAAGCGCCAAAGAGAGATACACCTGAAAACAGACAAAAGAACCGTCGTGTGGAGATTGTTATTTCTGACCCGAAATATAGTAAAGATGATCTAAACTAAAAGGACCTCATTAATGAGGTCCTTTTAGTTTACACGTTAAGAAAGTATTAATTGGCAACGAAGAAGTTGGTTCGACGTAGTTGTCGATTTTAGGAATTAAGTATGACGGACTGGATGTCCTAGTAGGGCGAATATCACGGGACGTAGCTTCCATGAGTGCGATAAGTGCAACTACGCCTCTGTCTTCGCCTTTCCAAGGCTCGCCAATCGGCGAGTTTTCCTTATTCGCTTTGCGTTTTGTTCTGACTTCTTATTGGGTATAATGCTTTTTCTAATGTCTGTTTATTTTTTTCTATAATTTCTTGTTTTCTTGGTATAGGCTTGTACAAATTCCCGGGATCGTCCCAATTTAATGGGAGAGGAACAGGGGAGGTAGTCTTCCAATTACGAATCCATTCGGATGGAAGGGCTCCCGTATGATTGTGATTCTCCATCATTTCCAACCAAATCAATGCCCATGCACGTGGCACGACTCGCCATATATCATAGCCTCCGCCCCCAACTGCAATCCATTTGCCATCACAAAATTGATGGGCGATTTCATGGGCCAGCTTAGGGATTTCGCGATAAATCCTCATTGTTGAAGATAGATGAGTAAGCGGGTCTAAATAATGGGAGTCTGCACCGTTTTGTGTGAGAATCACGTCAGGTTTGAAAAATTCAGCCACTTCTCGTAAAGATGTTCGGTATACATCAAGCCAGGATTCATCTTCTGTAAAGGCATCAACCGGGATATTGAACGAATATCCATATCCTGTTCCTTGTCCCCGCTCACTGACATTTCCTGTTCCAGGGAATAAGTATCGTCCCGTTTCATGAATAGAAAGTGTACAAACGTCAGGATCATCATAAAAAGACCATTGTACTCCATCTCCATGATGGGCATCCGTATCAACATATAGAACCCTAGCTTTATACTTCTCTTGAATATATTTAATCGCAACTGAACTGTCGTTATATATACAGAAACCAGAAGCTTTCCCCCGGAATCCGTGATGCAGGCCGCCGCCAAGATGGAGGGCATGCTTTGCACGTCCACTCATCACATAATCAACAGCAGTTAACGTTCCGCCTACTATTAATGAGCTTGCTTCATGCATATTCAGAAATATCGGTGTATCTTCAGTACCAAGCCCGTAGTTTTCTGCGACTTCAGGAGAAAGCTGACCGCTTCCTGCGAGTTTTACAGCATGAATATAATTCGGATCATGAATAAGCTGGAGCTCATCATCTGTTGCCATACGGGGAGGAATGAGGTGATGGTCCTCAATGGCATTCATATTTTTCAGCAAATCGAGTGTTAGTTTAATTCTTAACTGTTTAAAAGGATGATTCTCGCTGAATTTATAGCTCAGCAAGTCTTCCGAAAAGACAAAAACGGAATCTTGGCTCATAAAGATTTCCCCGGATGATTCGGCCAAAGAACTTGATGACCCGCAGTTTTTAAATCATCAATAATCGAAAATGGATTCATCGTCTGTACTCTTATGACAAGTATTTTATATTTTTCATCACTTTTATCGGGATAAACTAGTACACTTTGAATATTTGCTTTTCTGTTGCTGATTACTTTAGTGACCTCGCTAAGCATACCGGATCTATTGGGCACTTTTACTTCAATTTGTGAACCTGGCTGGTGGGCACCTGTCAATTCGACTAATGTGCGGAGAAGGTCTGTCGCTGTCACAATACCAACGAGCTTATTGTCTTTTAATATTGGCAGGCAGCCTATCCGATGCTCATAAATAATCGCTGACACTTCTTCGACCAAATCCAGCGGATGTCCTGTAATAATGTCCGTTTTCATGATCTTTTTTATAGGGTTTTGTAAACCTTCTTTAAACTTTTCGGTTTCAAATAGAATAGAAGGTGTAGCATCACGAATATCTCTATCTGTCACTAAGCCTACTAAATACCTATTTTCATCTATAATTGGGAGATGACGAATTTTTTTCTCACTCATCAACTTAATTGCTTTTTCAATCGTGTCGTCTTTTGACAACGCAAATACATCGATCCTCATGATTTCTTCAACAATCATTTTTTATTACCCCCTTAACTAATACATGAAACGATTCATAAACCGGAGGCGGTCGAATTTTTGGATAGAATCAAGATCGACCCTTTTTCCTATTTTGGCCATTAGACAATTTGCTGGATGAGAGCTAATTTCTGGGTCATCCGTTGCATACCATTCTAAGCCGCCTGCATTCATCATTTTCTCCATGACCTTTCGATATTCCCATACATTTAATCCTGTCCCTTTTAAATCCCAATGCCAATAATACTCTGTCGTAATAATGATATAATCTTCCATCGCATCATCCATCATGGACACCTTTAGAAGGCTTTTGCCTGTACCTGTTCCTCTGAACTCTGGAATAACCTCAATGGCACCAAGCTCAATTAAGTTCTTCATCTTTCCTTCTGACCATCTTTCAAGAGGGTCGGGATAAACATATGTAACATATCCGACGATGGTATCCCGATATCGGGCAATATTAATCCTCCCTTCAGGCAAGCCGGCGATTTCAATTAGCGCCTTTTTCTGCTGTTCAGGTGGACGAAAAGCCACTAGGTCCTTATGAAACTCTAAATCTGCTAGTTTTTGAGGAGGAATGGGTCCCTCAATAATTAAACTCCCTTTAGAGGTTTTTATTTCCTTAGCATTATATGTTTTTCGATGTTCCACTTGTCTCACCGCCTATTGACATTCATGATTAATTCTATTATACATAAAAGGTGCTTGTTTTAAGTAATTTACCTTTATTTTCTGCATTATTAGAAAACACTTTGTGAACAATTTAGTTTTGCTGGAAATCAAATTCCTAAATTCGCATGGAATTATAAAAACAAACCCAATAGAATATTTTAAAAATTGAGATAAGATTAAACTTGTACTATAATAATACCAAACTATCACAGCCTATAATTCTCAAATGATTTGCGAGTTATTCATAGAGATTCAGAGTTTGCTGTGTATGGATTATTTAAGGAGGATATTGATATATGAAAGTAGAAGCATTATCAGCAACACAAGGAGATTACAATTTAAAAAACTATGAGGAAACGTACAAGCAATTTGATTGGGCGGAGGGTGAAAAAGTATTCTCCTGGCATGAAACTGGCCGCGTGAATATGGCCTATGAAGCGATTGACCGCCATGCTGAATCATTTAGGAAAAATAAAATCGCTTTATTTTTCCGTGAAGGCGTAAGGGATGAAAAATATACATTTAAGGAAATGAAGGAGCTATCAAATAAAGCGGGGAATGTACTAAAAACTTATGGAGACGTGGAAAAAGGGGATCGCGTATTCATCTTTATGCCTCGTTCTCCAGAGCTTTACTTTGCAGCATTAGGTGCAATTAAGCTTGGAGCCATTGTTGGCCCACTCTTTGAAGCATTTATGGAGGGCGCTGTTCGTGATCGTCTAGAGGACAGTGAAGCTACTGTACTTGTCACTACTCCGGAATTATTGGACCGAGTACCTGTAAATGAGCTGCCTGCTTTGAAGCATATTTTCCTCGTTGGAGAGGGAATTGACGAGGAAGGGCCATATATAGATTTTAAAAAGAGAATGGCAGAGGCGAGCAATAAGCTTGAGATTGAATGGGTAGAACGGACAGATGGGCTAATTCTGCATTATACCTCTGGATCGACTGGGAAGCCTAAAGGTGTCTTGCACGTGCATAACGCGATGATCCAGCAGTATCATACAGCTAAATGGGTTCTAGACATGCAAGAAGAAGATGTGTTATGGTGTACGGCTGACCCAGGCTGGATTACAGGAACTTCCTACGGGATGTTTGGTCCATGGTTAACAGGAACATCCAATTTAATTGTTGGAGGAAGATTTAACCCAGAATCATGGTATAAGATGATTGAAGAATATGGCGTGACGATTTGGTACAGTGCTCCTACTGCATTCCGTATGCTAATGGGGGCAGGAGATGAAGTAGTTAAGAAATTCGATTTAAGTACTCTTCGTCATATTGTAAGTGTTGGGGAGCCATTGAACCCTGAAGTAATTAAATGGGGAATGAAAGTATTCAATAAGCGTATCCATGATACATGGTGGATGACTGAAACAGGGGCATTATTAATTTGTAACTACCCATGTATGGAAATTAAGCCTGGATCAATGGGTAAGCCCGTACCTGGCGTTATTGCAGCGATTGTAGATGATCAAGGAAATGAGTTGCCTCCAAATTGTATGGGCAACTTAGCCATTAAAAAAGGCTGGCCAGCGATGATGCATACAATTTGGAATAATAAGGAAAAATTCGATTCTTATTTCATGCCTGGTGATTGGTATGTATCAGGTGATTCCGCTTATATGGATGAAGATGGCTACCTATGGTTTCAAGGACGTGTAGATGACGTCATTATGACTTCTGGTGAAAGAGTTGGGCCATTTGAAGTAGAAAGTAAGCTGTTAGAGCATCCTGCCGTAGCTGAAGCTGGAGTCATCGGAAAGCCAGATCCAGTCCGTGGTGAAATTATTAAAGCCTTTATCGCTTTAATTGATGGATATGAACAATCAGATGAGCTTATTGAAGATATTCGTCAATTTGTGAAGAAAGGTCTAGCGGCTCATGCGGCGCCTAGAGAGATTGAGTTCCGTGATAAACTTCCAAAAACAAGAAGTGGAAAAATTATGCGCCGTGTCTTAAAGGCATGGGAGCTTAATCTGCCTACTGGTGATCTATCAACGATGGAAGATTAATATTTAGATACAAAAAGAACCGTGCGCAATTTCATAGCACGGTTCTTTATTTTGGGGCTTAACTAATTTTCATTTGAAGGGGGTGCCGGATTGTCACCGCCTCCTTCACCATCCCCATCTCCAGGATTTGACCCTGTTCCTGGTTTTGAGCTGCTATCATCTCCAGGGGGATCCTTCGGTTTCTCGCCTTTAGGCGGTTTGGAAGAATCTTTATCCTTATCAGTTGTTGATTCAGCAGGCTGCCCAATTTGGACACTGTTGGATGGAGAAGATTCCTTCCCTGCGATATCAACCGCTGTAATATAATACTCACCATTTTGAGTGTTGAAAACTAATGAATTTCCAGCTGGAATACTGCCAACCTTTTTAACAGTATTACCTAACTTTTGATAAACCCGATAGCCAACGACATCATTTTCGGGATGAGTATTCCAAACAATTTTTGAATTTGAATGACTAATAGATGGTGCCCCAGGGGCTTTTCCGTTGTCAACCAATTTAGAATCCGTTATAAAGAGCCCTCCCCATTTATCTTTATTCGGTATGAGTTGTGACACATTTTTAATCGGAATGCGATATCTCTCTTCAAAAAGCTTTGGACTAATGACGACACCTGAATGGGTAAATTCCGCTGGTGTGCTATCTAAGGCTAAATAGCGTTTATCCCCAATAATGACATATTTTCCGCTAGAAAAGCTATCATCTGCCCGTGTTGGCAAAAACTTCGCATTATATAAATCTGTTGTAACGAGACCGGCTTTAGAACAAGCATCAGTTGGCAGGAGGCCGGATGCAGCACAATACGATCTGCGAACAATCCCGCCAGGCATTTTGAATGATTGTTTCGTTGAGACGAGTTCAGGAGCCGTATCATATGCAGCGTTTATTAAATCCGCCCATAAATAAATGTTTCGGGCGTTATGATAAAGTCCTTTATATCTCACCTCTAACGGTTTTGGAGTGTCGTAACCGTTCCAGACACCGAAGCTGACTTTTGGATTGATTGCAACAAACCAAGAGTCCTTTAAATCTTGACCGGTTCCTGTTTTTCCAGCCCAGTCGGAATGGAATTTCAAGCGGCTTTTTAATGAATTTGCTGTTCCTTTGCTAATGACATCTCTCATCATATCGATTGTTAAGTAAGCCGTTTGCGGGCTAAATACATCGACAGGCTCGACTTCATGCTGATAAATAACATTCCCCCGTTTATCAATGATCTTCTCAATCATATAAGCATCGATAAACTGACCGCCATTTGCAAAAGTACCAAAGGCATTCACATTTTCCTCTACAGTCACTCCATTTGTCATTCCGCCAAGTGCTATGGCATTGGTTGCATAATCTTTTTCAACCAAAGAGGAAAAGCCCATTTTCTCTAAATATTGCGCTGGACGTTGATCAATAATTGTTCGATATGTCAGCATGGCAGGGACATTATAAGACATTGTTAGAGCATACCTTGCAGAAACTAAACCACTATACGTTTTATCATAGTTTCTAGGGTAAGGCACGTTTGGTCGATGGGGGTCAAGGTAAACCTCCACATCTGGAATAACTGTTCCAGGCGAGACAGCACCTAATTCCATGGCAGGTGCGTATACGAGCAATGGTTTCATTGTAGAACCATTCGACCTTGTAGTATTCGTCGCATGATTTACTTGCTTTTGATGATAGTCTCTTCCCCCTACAAAGGAGAGGATTTTCCCGGTGCTGTTATCGATAAGAATAGCACCAACTTGAACTGGCTCGACAATTTCTTTCTCCTCACCTGTTTCAAGGTCTTTCTCCACTTCTATCTTATCGCTCCCATAGTAAGCGAAATTATCTTTTACATGCTGCATTGCATCATATATGCCTTTATGAATGGTTGTGTGAATTTGGTAACCATTTTGGCGTAAATTACGGTCAGCAAGAATTTCATATTCATTTTTTAGTTCTTTATCATTTTTTAAATCTTCTTCATCATATCCGTCTTGCTTCGCTAGAATGCCTGCCATAATTCTTTTTGCTCGATCCTCGATTTCGAATGTTAAGTAAGGGTATTTTTCAACTGTACTTTCAACACGCGAGATAAAGTCCTTCGTAATATCGTAGGCTATTGCATCTTTATATTGCTTCTCATTAAGCTTTCCGTCATCATACATTCTTTTTAAGACCGTTTTCATCCGAGTAAGGCCTGGTTCAATGCCTTCAGGTTTCTTTAATTCCCCAGCTTGTGTGAACGGCGTATAGCCGAATGGGCTTTGAGGAAGGCCAGCTATAAAAGCAGCTTGCGGAATATTTAAATCTTTTGCATTTACACCAAATATTCCTTTTGCAGCAGCCTGCACTCCAGCGATATTTCTCCCAGAAGAGTTTCTGCCAAAAGTAGAAACGTTTAAATAGGCTTCTAAAATCTCTTTTTTATCAAAAAATTTCTCTAAGCGGAGAGCGAGTAATATTTCTTTTGCTTTTCGTTCAAAAGAAACCTCATTTGTTAAGAGCTGGTTTTTAATTAATTGTTGTGTTAGTGTACTTCCGCCTGATTGGACAGAGGAATTGGTCACTTCTTGAAAGATTGCACGCATGATTGCTTTCGGTACGACTCCGTCATGTTCATAAAAATATTCGTCTTCTGTTGCAACGACTGCATCAATCAAAAATTGAGAAACATTTTCTAATTTTACTTCTTCACGGTCTAAGTCTGTTCGAAGCTTTCCAAGATAAACATTATCGGAAAAATATAAATCGGACGTTTCTTCGTAGTTATAAATATCTTTTTTCATTTTTTCATATGGAAGAATTTTTTCATCTTTTACTAGTGAGGCAAAGTAGCCTGCACCAACACCTCCGGCAAAGGAACCGGCTATGACAAGAATAATAATAAATAATAATATTAAATTCCACATGACTTGAAATGAAATGCTAGCGCCCTTTGCTGCTTTTTTATTAGTGAATATGCTTAAACGCGACTTCCATTTATTCTTCATATTTTGATTGTCTTTCATTCGCATCATTCCCCCTAAAATCACATACATTATAGCATAAACAGACAATCCTATATGACAAGGTTCGCCATTTTTCTAAATTTCCCTCTTTTCTTTTGGCTTGTTAAATAAAAGCGTTGATTTCCGCTGCAGGCGCTCGCTTTCCGCGGGCGGTCGGGGAGCCTCCTCGTAGCTATCGCTCCTGCGGGGTCTCCCTTGACTCGCTTTTCCCGCAGGACTTTGAATAATCTTCCGTGAATTAACACCGCACGAAAAAATGCGTATGCATTTTGAGGATCTCGCGCCTTCCGCTTCAATCAACAAAGTGCACTTAAATGAGTCGTTCTTTTAATTTAGAATTTGACATTTGTTATTTTGTATGATAAAAATTCAATTATATTAATATTTGTTTACATGCTTTGATGGGAATAAGTAGTGCTTCTATCTCTGTTTCAGAAAGCTGGCGGTTGCTGTGAGCTAGTACATGTAGAAGAATGAATTACCTCCTTGAGCATTCACTGTCAACCTGAGATTACAGTTATAGCAGTGAACGGATAATCCGTTATTAGAAATGAGTGGAGGGCTATTTGTCCTCAATTTGGGTGGTACCGCGCAAAAAAATAATGCGTCCCTGCAGTTTAGCAGGGGCGCTTTTTATTTTATTTTAAAAGGAGGAAAAGGAAATGAATTTACTTGAGGATTTACAGTGGAGAGGGATTATTTACCAGCAAACAGATGAAGAAGGATTAAAGGATACGTTAAATAAAGAGAAAATCTCTTTATATTGCGGAATGGATCCAACAGGGGACAGCATGCATATCGGGCATTTGCTTCCGTTCTTGACATTAAGAAGATTCCAAAATCACGGGCATCGTCCAATTGTCCTTGTCGGTGGCGCAACTGGTTTGATTGGCGACCCCAAAATGACAGAAGAAAGAACTCTGCAAACAATTGAAGCAGTTCAACACAATGTTGATCGTCTATCAAAACAATTAAAGACGATTTTTGATTTTGAAGGGGAAAATAGGGCGATCATGGTAAATAACTATGATTGGACTGCGCCAATGAATATTATTACCTTCCTGAGAGATTATGGTAAGTATGTGGGAATTAATTACATGCTGGCAAAGGATACGATTGCGAGTCGTTTAGAAACAGGTATATCTTTTACTGAGTTTACTTACACAATTTTACAAGGAATGGATTTCAAACATTTATATGAAAATCACAATTGTAAGCTGCAAATTGGCGGTAGTGATCAATGGGGCAATATTACAACTGGACTTGAATTGATTCGGAAAATGACAGGAGAAGGCGCCAAGGCATACGGTTTAACCATTCCTCTCGTTACAAAGGCAGACGGAACAAAATTTGGTAAAACAGAAGGCGGGGCTGTTTGGTTAGATCCAGAAAAAACTTCTCCATATGAGTTCTACCAATTTTGGATTAATACTGCAGATGCAGATGTTGTAAAATACTTGAAATACTTTACATTCCTTTCTAAAGAGGAGATCGAAGCTCTAGAACAATCTGTTCAAGAAGAGGCACATCTTCGTAAGGCACAGAAAGCTCTAGCAGAGGAAATGACTCGTTTAATCCATGGGGAAGCTGCCCTAAATCAAGCGATTAAAATCTCAGAGGCACTGTTTAGCGGGGAAGTAAGCAATCTAACTGGAGCAGAAATTAAGCAAGGATTTAAGGATGTTCCTTCGTATGAGCATACGACTGGTGAAGAAATTAGTCTTGTAGATTTATTAGTTGTTGCAAAAATTTCGCCATCTAAGCGCCAAGCAAGAGAAGATGTTAGTAATGGTGCCGTTTCGATCAATGGGGAAAGAGTAACAAGTACAGACTATGTTCTATCAGAAAAGGACCGGATTGAAAATGAATTTACGATTATTCGCCGCGGGAAGAAGAAGTATTACTTAATTAAATACTAATTAGTTTTTCAATTTGAAAAAGGCCCTAGAAATGATTGTACATTTCTAGGGCTTTTCTATAATTATTTATGGTCTTTTCTCAAATCCTTAATAAATGCTCCTAAATCTACGAAAGTAAGGGTATCAGGATTGCTATTGCGCCAAGTACTAATGAACTCCATGCTAATGCTTTTTGTGGACTAGCTAATACAATTAAACCTAAGACTACTGCGATAGCGCCTAACCAATATGGAGCGAAGAAAAATCCAACTACTGCTGCAATGACTCCTAGCCACCCAAGCCATAAACCTGTCACCTTGCCCATCTTAGAACACCTCCGCACTATAATATAATCGACTCGCTCAAAGCTGGACCTCACTAATAAATAGGAGGTTAGCTTACGGTCTTGACTGTATAATATGATGGAATGGAGAATAATGACAATAATTAATCTAATTAAGAATAATTTTGCCATCTTTACATAGAGGGGAAAATCTTGAAAATAAAAAAGCCCTAGAAACTGCGTTATATCAACGCTTCTAGGGCTTTTTTGATTGCTATTTGGTAAGCAAATTAATTAACGAGAGTAGAACTCAACGATTAGAGATTCGTTAATTTCAGCTGGAAGTTCAGAACGCTCTGGTAAGCGAGTGAAAGTTCCTTCTAATTTGTCAGCATCGAAAGTTACGAAATCAGGAACGAAGTTGTTAACTTCGATTGCTTCTTTGATGATATCAAGGTTGCGAGATTTTTCGCGAATGCTAATTGTTTGACCAGGTGCAACGCGGTATGATGGAATATCAACACGTTTGCCATCAACTAAGAAGTGACCATGGTTAACAAGTTGGCGAGCTTGACGGCGAGTGCGCGCTAAGCCTAAACGATAAACAACGTTATCAAGACGTGATTCTAAAAGAACCATGAAGTTTT
Organism: Cytobacillus depressus; assembly: GCF_008923245.1. GTDB lineage: Bacteria > Bacillota > Bacilli > Bacillales > Cytobacillaceae > Cytobacillus > Cytobacillus depressus. Next base: position 980,751 of record NZ_WBOS01000001.1, on the reverse strand, counting down.
CACCGTGTTTACCAGTCATTTTACCAGCTTTATCGTATAAGTTACGGAATTGACGCTCAGTTACGCCGTACATATGACGAAGCTTTTGCTTCTCTTGTAATTGTAAACCGTACTCAGATAATTTTTTGCGTTGGTTTGGACCATGTTGTCCAGGAGCGTAAGGACGCTTTTCTAATTCTTTACCTGTACCGCTTAGAGAGATTCCAAGACGACGAGATAATTTCCAGCTTGGACCAGTATAACGAGCCATTGAAGACTCCTCCTTTAATGTTTTTATTTTGGTAAAATAAAAACAGATGTGCTCAACAATTATGTCCATTTTGTTTTCATGTACCTTCGCCCTAGCAGCTAAGGGTTACCCAATACCCCTCTAATCAGCAAAATTAAGCTGATTCAGGAACAAAATGAAAACATGAAAGAGTACACATAGGCTGCAATATTTTACACAAAGAATATTATATAATTTATGTATATAAAGGTCAAGGAGTATTTCAGTCAACTTTAATAGAAATGCGTTTATTTTTCTCTAACCCCTGTTTTTAGTTATGCTATAATATAATTAGGATTTTAACATAAGAGTGATTTTCATGAATGAATCGATGAAAGAAAAGCGGGCCCGATTTATGTTAATCGGATTTTTTATTCTAGTGACGATTTTTGCGTTCAGTTCTCGATTTGATCGTAAATCAATTGAAAGTGACAATCATCCTCCAGCCGCTTTAGTTTTAGAGCCTGGTATATATCGAACGGATGATCCAATTGTTGCACTTTATACATATAAAAACAACGAACAAATATTAGGCGTATATAAAATAGAAAGTAATAATGACTATAGATTTAAAGCGATACGCACGGTTAAATTAATCAATGCTCCTTATAAATTAGCACCTGATAAAAATGAAAAAGGAAAAAAGAAACATTCAATTTAAGATTCATAAGAGTCCATATGAAGCTTCTTTTGTATATGATGAAGATCAATCAATGGTTACGATTGATAATAGACAGTCATTTACAATCAATGAAAAATCTGCTTCAACAATAGGTGTTTATTCCTTATCGAATGATTGTCTATCATGGTTGGTTATTACAGAAACAGATATTCATATTGCAGCAATGTAGCGTCATAATAAATAAAGCTAAGGTAGTCTCTGTACGACATGAAATAATGGATTATTAAAGTGTGTGTTCAAAAAGGAGGACAAAAAGAGCCGAGAAGTTCAAGGAAGCGCGGCCTTCGAGCACCGGAACGTATGCAATTAATACGTGAGGAGCGGAGAAGCAAGCTGACGCAGAAATTCGACAGCTTTTTGAATTATCTTCTCGAATAAACATTGCACGAAGAAAAAGTGCACTTCTTTTTCGAGGAATTTTTCCCGGACTTTTTGAACAACCTATTAAAGGAAATGGAATGGAAATAGGTGATAAGAAAATGGTAAGAAATGAGCATGAAATGATAATAAAATTGAAAAGTGACCTTTTGGATATCATTGATATTGAAAATGGCTTTTTTGTGTCAGATGATTTATTAAAAAATATGCTCAATGCCATTAAATCCTTAATCAATGCGGAGGAAGCTACCCTTTTTAGCTTAAATAATTGTAAAAATCAATTATTAATAGAAGCCTCTACAAGTGAAAAATTGGAACAAACTAACTGTCCCCAAATTTCGATAGACGCGCTTGAAGTTGAGGCTATACAATCAAATTCCCTTCTGTTTAAATTACCTGGGTTTGAAGCATATGATTTGACGATGATTCTAATGAATAATGACTCTCTTCTTGGAATTTTGGCTATAAAAGGACGGGAAGAAGAGGCCGATCCGTTTTCACATTCCATTCTTGAAGCTATTTGTCAACAAATAGCAAAATTTTTAAATAATATCCGCATTTTAGCTAAAACGGATTCAGAGGAAAAGAGATATAAACAGCTATTTCGCGTAACCGAAAAATTTCATTCTTCGATGAACATGGATGACGTTCTCGGTGAAATTATCCACACATTACAGGAAGTGTATCCAACATTTACTTATTATCTTCTTCTTTCACATGATAATAATAGACTCGAAGACTTGCCGATAAAAGATTTAGAGTATGACAGTGAAAATATTGCAGCATTGCAGGCATATGTAACCGGTACTGTTCAATTGGAAGATTCAGTTCAGAAGAAGAGATCTGTATTATATGCACCTTTAAAAGGAAAACAGGGAGTGTACGGAGTTCTGCAAGTGATTGCGCCGAATACTTTAGTTTTCCCAAATAATGAAGTGGAGTTTATTACTTTATTAGCGAACACAGCTGGAAGTGCTTTGGAAAATGCTCAGCTCTACCAGCAATCAAAGCGTCTTATTACAGATTTAAAATTAATCAATGAAACTTCTCATCGGTTGAACTCGAATTTAAGATTAGCAGAAACGATGGCCTATATGACAGAGCAGATTTCACATTCATTTGAAGCCGAAGAAGTTGGGTTTATTTTATATGTAAAAGATAATCAGCAAATCGATGTTTTGAAGGGAAGTACAGAATTCTTTCATAAGAATGCGGCTGAAGCATATATTCAATTTACAAAAGAAAAAATAGAAAAAGAGCAGGAATCACTTTTTATTGGTGATTTTCAATTAATAGCGGATACGAATGTTAAACAGTATAAATCGATTATGGCAATTCCTATGACCCAATCAGGAGTTTTAAAAGGTTTTGTCCTTGTCATGAGTGAAGCGCCTTATCATTTCTCTTTTGAAACCTTTAAGCTCCTTCAATCGTTAATCCATCACTCCACCCTTGCGATAACAAACTCAATGCTCAGAGAAGAATTAGAAAAAATGGTTGTCACCGATCATTTAACGAAACTTTATTCGCGGAATTATTTAGACGAGAAGATCCACCTATCAATGAATGAAGATCACGAAGGCACGTTTATTTTAGTTGATATTGATAATTTTAAGTCCATTAATGATACATTTGGCCACCAAGTTGGAGACGATGTCATTATTCAAGTGGCTGGCTTAATAAATGATAATATTAGAGGAACAGATATTGGTGCGAGATGGGGCGGGGAAGAACTGGCTATTTATTTGCCGGGTGTATCCTTAATGGCCGGGGTCAATATAGCAGAACGGCTTTTGGAAAAAGTTCGGGAATATTCCAATCCGCGAGTTACGATTTCATGCGGTGTTTCACATTGGAACAGAGGGAAGAAAGATACATATGCTGCATTATTTAAACGAGCTGATAAAGCTTTATATGTAGCGAAACAAACAGGCAAAAATAAAGTCATCGTTCAAGAAAGCGATATTGTAATAGATAAGACCTAGCTCTATATTTTTGAGGGCAGGTCTTTTTCTTTGAAAAAACGTTCAAATCACTATTGTATTCATATCCTAATAGTAGGCAGTTATTATAAAAAGTAATAAAAACATTTACTGAATGAGGAGGAGGGCAATGGAAAGAAAGAAGTTTGTTAACTTTGAAACGAAGCTAATTCATGAAGGGTATGATGCTGAACAATACTGCGGCAGTCTTATACCGCCCATTTTTCAAACCTCTACATTTACTTTTGAGACAGCTCAGCAAGGAGAGCGCCGATTTACCAACGAAGAAGAAGGCTATATTTATTCAAGGCTTGGAAATCCGACCGTTAATATTCTTGAAGAGAGAATGGCCGCTTTAGAATATGGTGAAGCTGCTCTGTGCTTTAGTTCAGGAATGGCTGCTGTATCTGCCACTTTGATTGCACTAACGAAAACGGGGGATCATATTTTATGCTCTCAAGGCGTGTATGGATGTACATTTGGCTTGCTGCAAATGATGAAAGAGAAATATGGGATTAGCCACGATTTCTCCAGTATGGAGACGAAAGCTCAGCTCCTCGAAGCTATTAAACCTGAAACTGTTTACATTTATGTCGAAACACCGATAAACCCAACTATGAAGCTTGTTGACTTACAAATGGTAGCGGAAGTTGCGAAAGAAAGAGGAATACCGGTAGTTGTCGATAATACATTTTGCTCACCTTATTTACAAAATCCAATTAGTTTAGGCTGTGATGTAGTCGTCCACAGTGCCACAAAATATATTGGCGGCCATGGTGATGTAATCGCTGGTGTTGTCATTGGAAATAAGGAATTTATGAAGAAGATTGCAATGACCACACAGAAAGATGTTGGCGGAATTATTTCCCCTTTCGATGCATGGCTCCTGCTGCGTGGCTTAAAATCACTAGCCGTTCGAATGGATCGTCATTGCGACAATGCTGAAAAACTAGCAGACTATTTATTAAGCCACCTTAAAGTGAGGGAAGTTTATTATCCAGGACATACCCACCATTCTGATTTTGCCATAGCCGAAAAGCAAATGAAAAAACCTGGCGGAATGATTTCTTTTTCATTGAAGGGAGATAAGGAAACTGCTCAAACCTTTATGAATGAATTGAAGTTGATCAAGATTGCAGTAAGCTTAGGAGATGCGGAGACATTGATCCAGCATCCTGCAACAATGACCCATGCAGTTGTACCGAAGGAATCAAGAGAAAAAATGGGAATTGATGATGCATTGTTAAGGCTATCAGTCGGTCTTGAATCGTGGGAAGACTTGCGAGATGACATTGAACAGGCTTTAGAAAAAGTGTAATTCGGAAAAACGCGATGAGATCATTCTCGAGTTTGAGAAATGTCTAGCTCCAGCGCCTACCCCCGCCGTACAGGAAGTACTAGTGTCGGCAATGCGACAGAACGTCGCGTTTTTGTCGACCTCGAGGTCACAAGCCAAGCCTGAAAGGTGGAGCTCACCTTTCAGGCTTGGCTTGTGCTTGTCGGGGGTGACCACAAAGGAAAGCTTCTGTGATTAGTCATCGCAGGAACAATAGTCCTTTGATTGTTCCGAAGGCGCTTGCGCTTTTCTGATTACAAATAAGAAACCAATAATTGTGTAAAGTTCTCAAGTTCTTTTTGATCGAGCTCATCAAAGCGATTTTTTTCAGGAGAATCAATATCTAATACGCCTAAAAGGCTGCCGTTTTTGATAAGTGGGATAACAATCTCTGATTGAGAGGCGGCATCACAAGCAATATGTCCAGGGAATTGATGAACATCTTCAACACGGAGCGTTTCCATTTGTTTGGCCGAAGTTCCACAAACCCCTTTGCCAATCGGAATTCGAACACAGGCAGGAAGTCCTTGGAATGGACCTAATACGAGCTCATCATCTTCAAGTAAATAAAATCCAACCCAATTAATTCGGTCTAAAAATTGATTCAACAAGGCAGAAGCATTGCTTAAATTGGCAATTCGATTTGTTTCTCCCTCCAGCAATGCAGCTAACTGTTTTTTCACTAAAGCATAACTTTCTTCGCGAGTTCCGCGATAAGATTCGACGTTAAACACTTAAAAACACCCTTCTTTCTGTCAACATAATTGGATAAAGCTCAAAATTAGAAGAAATAGGCCGTACTTTGTCGGGATTTTTATAAAGGATATGGTGATTTTACCAAGAATGTTTATAGATAACAAGAAATCTGCGCTATTTGACAATTTTTCGAAAAAATGCAGGAGGTGGGTTTATGAGCAGAGATAGCAAAAGGGCAATTGTTAATGCTGCGATTACATTATTTAATGTTAATGGATTTAATGGTACGTCCATCCGCGATATAGCGAAAAAGGCAAAGGTTAATCCGGCCACTATTTCCTATTATTTCGATAACAAGCACGGCTTGCTTGAACACTGTTTTACTATTTTTTTTGAAGGATATGTTAAATGTATTGAGGACGGATTTTCTTTACTTGATAAAGGGGCAGCAAGCTGTTTAAAAAGAATAACAGAAAATATCATGTATTATCAGGTTGAAAATATGTATTTAACAAGGCTTATCTTAAGAGAAATTTCTATCGACTCTCAAATGGTTCGTGAAATAATGTCCACTTATTTGATGAAGGAAAGATTTTATTTGAGTAAAGTATTTGAAAAAGGAATCAAGACGAGAGAGTTCAAAAAACTTACAGCTGATTATTCAATTCTTCAGTTAAAAGGATTTTTAAGCATGCCTTTTTTGAACACTCAATATATGACTGAAGTGCTGCATATATTGCCAAATGAAAAATATTTTGCTGAGAAATATGCCGGGGAGATTTTCCATTGGATCGATGGGGTCGTGTGTAATCCGTTATACGAGCGAATTTACCTTGCTGTAAAGTAGGAAGGAAACCCAATTAGACTTCCTTCATGAATCGCATCAAGTCTAAGCCTTGGCCTAAATCCTTAATTTGATGGGAATCAGATCCATATACTAGGGGGATGCCCCTTTTTATTGCTTCCATAACAACCCAATCAGGAGGATAAGGCTCCCTGCACAACGGCTTAGAAACTCCTGCACCATTGTAATCAAGCTCATAGCCCTTATTGCGGATTGCATCAAGAACCTCCTGTATAAGATCAGTAAAATCCCTTTCAATGGGGAATTTTTTTTGGAACTTTTTCACTAAGGTCATATGGCCGATCCGTTTCGGCTTAAACGGTCCTAAGTCACTATGAATAGATAATAACAATGTTTTAAAATAGCATTCATAAATTTTTTCGCTGGACCCGTATTTTTTAATCATTTGATTAAATACTTCAGGGCTGTAATCTAAACAGTCGTAGTCACTGCCATACCTTAAAAAATGAACCGATAAAATAGCGTCATCTAAAAATTTGCCATACGTATTAAGAAAGCTTGTCGTCTCATGCTCGAATCCTTCGATAAAATCTACTTCAAGTCCCGTATTAATTCGGATCTGTCCAAGATAAATCGATTTCACCCTTGCTACTTCTTCAAAATAAAGTTCAAGCTCTTCCAGTTTCATTGAACTATCCTTCGTAGGGGCTGCATCCGTAAATCCTTTAGGCAAAGGAGCGTGCTCCGTAAAGGAGATTTCTTGAAAGCCTAAAGAAATAGCTCTTTCAACATATCCTTCTAGTGTATCCTTTGTTCCATGGGGGCAAAAGGTAGTATGAATATGCCCATCTTTTTCCATCTGGATATGCACCCTCTTTCGGTAAAATTCAAGAAAAAGCGAAATATTTGTAAAAATAAGTAGCTTAGTGTTCAATTATAGATACAACTTAAGTTTTTTACAATAAATTAGATAAAAAATTGAAATAAATAGTCAAAAAATGTCGTATACATGGTATCATAAAAACATTGAACTGAACATTAATTATAAGTTTACATATAAGGATATTGGCTCGGAAATAGAACAGGGGGCTCTTGGTGAAATGGAATTTATTATTGGCGGCATCGTCATTGTATTCATTTTATTTTTAACAGGATACATATTGAAGAAAAAACATTATAAGGAAATTGATCGGCTCGAAACATGGAAGATGGATATTGTCAATCGCCCTGTTCTTGATGAAATGTCAAAAGTTAAGCAGCTAAATATGACAGGACAAACGGAAGAATTATTTGAACGCTGGAGATCGGAATGGGACGATATCGTTACGGCTCAGCTCCCAAATGTAGAAGAGTTTTTATTTGATGCAGAGGAATATATTGATAAATATCGCTTTAAAAAAGCAAAAAAAGTACAGCAATCGATTGAGAAATATTTAAACGAGATCGAAGATAATATAAAAAAATTATTAAATGAATTGAATGAGCTTGTTGGAAGCGAAGAGAAAAATAGAACAGAAATCGAAGAATTAAAAGATCTATATCGTGAGAGCAAAAAAACTTTGCTTGCCCATAATCACACATTCGGAAAAGCGGCGGACTTGCTTGAGCAGCAGTTAGATGAGACATTCCTGAAATTTGCCGATTTCGACGAAAAAACAGAAAAAGGCAATTATCTTGAAGCGAGAGAAATTGTCATGACGATTAATGCTCAGCTAGAAGAAATCAAATGGAAAATGGAATTAATTCCATCTTTACTTGTTGAATGTCAATCGAAAATCCCATCTCAATTAAAGGACTTAAAAGACGGCTTTAAAGAAATGCAGGAACAAGGATATATTCTTGATCATATCGAATTTGATCAAGAGGTGGATAGACTTGAAAGTGAGGTAACTGCTAACTTAAACCTTGTAGAGATGGCTGATATGACAGATGTTCAAAAACTCATCGACGAGATTAAAGGAAGCATTGATTTTCTATATGAAGTGCTGGAAGCTGAGGTTCATTCGAGGCACTATATTGGCCGGCTGGATGAAGCAACTAGAAGTATGCTTTTTACTAATAAAGAAATTAATAAGCAATTAAAGGCTGAAATTGAAATTGTCCGTCAAAGCTATCATATATCGGAAAAGGATATCATGATCCAGGCAGAACTAGAGAAAAAGTTAAGTCAGCTTTATAAAAGATATGAAATTGTTGAACATCAAATCGCGACCGAAACGACTGCCCATTCAATTCTAAAAACAGAGCTGGATGAAATAAAGACTCAATTAGATGATATTGAGGACGAGCATGTGAAGTTTGCTGAAAAGCTTCAAGCATTAAGAAAAGATGAAATGGCTGCACATGAAAGTCTTAATGATTTAAGAAAAAAACTGGCGGAAACAACTAGGCTTGTATCGAAAAGCAATTTACCTGGACTTCCTCAAGATTATAAATATTTAATGGAAGATGCGAAAGAGAGTATTGAAAATGTAATTATAAAGCTCGAAGAAAAGCCGCTAAATATTCAAACAATCCAGCAATATTTGGAAGTGGCAGTTTTAACAGTAGAAAAGACAGTTAATTCAACTAATGATTTGATTGAAACGGTTATGCTGGTTGAAAAAGTCATTCAATATGGAAATCGCTATCGAAGCAGATACCCTTCTGTAGCGAAAGGATTACAAGATGCTGAAGCTTCATTTAGAGGATTTGATTACAAAGAAGCTCTAGAGCATGCGGCATCTGCGATTGAAGAAATTGATCCTAGCGCAATGAAGAAAATTGAAGAGCTAATAAGTGAAGAATGAAGAAGAGGTGTGCCATTATGGTGCACCTCTTTTCAAATGTCTAGCTCCATAAGGAACACTTCGGCAGCATAATCATCGCACGAGTAAAAGTGCTAGCTTTTAGGAGGAGCGCCTAGCCCCGACGTACAGACGTCGCGTTTTGCCGACCTCGAGGTCATAAGCCAATCCGTCCAAAAGGTTAAAAAGCAACCACTTGGACGGCTCGTTTATACTTGTCGGACTAGCACAGGATGTGCTGACATCGACGTTCGCCACAGGACGTGGCGGTTTTTAGTCGATGTTCCTTTGCAAGGCGCTTGCGCTTATCTAATTTAATCCGTAGTAACTGTTTTTTTCGAATCATGAGAAATTGCTAAGCCGATAAGGCTGCCGATAATAGCTGGAATAATCCATCCGATGCCTTGTTCGTATAGAGGCAAGACATTTTGAAGGAAATGTGTGATGCCAGAAACATTGAGTCCTGCTGCATTTAAACCATCTATCAGTCCAATGAATCCCGTCGGAATAATCGCGCAAATATAAACAGATGACCGCCCGTTAAATAACTTATTCATAAAGGTTAATAAAATTAACACGATGGCCAATGGATAAACAAAGACTAACACAGGCACTGAAAAGCTAATAAGCTGAGAGAGTCCAACATTTGCAATAATCGCACTAAATAACGAGAAAATAACGACGAATGTTTTATAAGAAATTTGCGGCATTAGCTTTGTGAAATATTGTGCACAAGATGTAATAAGACCAATTGCTGTTGTTAAGCAAGCAAAAAGAATAGCTAATGCTAAAATAACAGCCCCTAATGAGCCAAATAAAGCATTTGATGTTTCCGCAAGAATCGAAGCTCCATTTTCTTGTATGCCGATCGCATCAGTACTTGTAGCCCCAATCCATGCAAGAGCCAAGTAGACAAGCGCGAGTGCTACCGCAGCAATAATGCCCGCACGAATGCAGAGCGTTGTAACCATTTTTTTATCTGATATTCCAAAATCTTTAATGGAGGCGACGACAAAGCTTCCGAATACAAGGGCTGCGATGGCATCCATTGTTAAATAACCTTCTAAAAACCCTTTGAAAATCGGTCCGTTAGCATAAACATCATTTGGAGCTTTTAAATCTCCTAATGGAGTAATGAAACTTTTTATTGCGAATATAGCTAAAACAATTAAAAGGGCAGGTGTTAAGATTTTGCCGATTCGATCCACCAATTTTGTTGGGTTTAATGACAGCCATAATGTAACCGCAAAATAAAGAATCGAAAATATCGCTAATGTTACACCGGAGTTTGCGGCAGTTTCTGATAAAAATGGGACAACACCAATTTCATACGAAACTGTTCCAGTACGGGGGATGGCGAATAATGGACCGATAACTAAATATAAAATGACCGTGAAAACTACTGCAAAAATTGGATGCACTCTGCTCGCCAATGTTTCTAGATCCCCAACTTTTGAAATGGCGATTACTCCTAGTAGTGGGAGTCCTACTCCTGTAACTAGGAAGCCGATGATAGCTGGCCAAAAATTGCTTCCCGCCTGTTGGGCAAGAAATGGTGGGAAAATCATATTTCCTGCACCGAAAAAAAGTGCAAATAACATGAGGCCGACGGGTATCATCTGCTTTACAGATAATTCCTTATTCATAGTTTGCGCTTCCTCCTATTTTGAATATCTAAATGTTTTGATAATTCATCGGATGTCTGCTCAAGCGAAGTACATATTTTTAAATCTTTTACATACTAACACAAAAAATAAAAAAATTGTCGAAATTTATCAAAGTATCAATTTTGTGTATATTAAAATAATGGTGAATAAAAAGATAAAACACAGATTTTTTTACTTGAAAAGTTTTGTTTTCAATCATTGATAAATATGATATGATTTACAAGTTTATTATTGGTTAACTAGAATTGGGGCCCCCACCCCCGCTGTGGAAATAGATAGGAGGGGAATAGAATGATTTATTTTGATAATAGTTCAACAACGAAACCTTATAGTGAAGTATTGGATTCCTTTCGCAAAGTTTCAGAGGAATACTTCGGCAATCCATCGTCCTTGCATGGCTTAGGTGCTCAATCGGAGAAGCTTTTATCTCAAGCAAGGGAGCAAATGGCAAGGCTTTTGGATGTTCAAATAAATGAAATTTACTTTACATCGGGTGGGACAGAGAGCAATAATATCGCCATTAAAGGGACGGCCCTCATGCACAAAGGCAGAGGACGGCATCTCATTACAACTGAGATTGAGCATCCATCTGTCCGAGAATCGATGGAGCAATTAAAGGAGCTTGGCTTTCGTATCACATATGTACCAGTTGATCAAAATGGTATTGTTAAGCTTTCGGAGATCGAGAAAGCCATATGTGACGATACTATTTTAGTTTCTGTTATGCATGTCAATAATGAGATTGGCTCCATTCAGCCGATTCAAGAAATCGGACAACTACTTAAACAATATTCCAAAATTCTCTTCCATGTTGATTTTGTACAAGGAATTGGAAAGGTACCTCTAGATCTTCGTGCAAGTCATGTGGATTTATGTACGATTTCTGGACATAAATTCCATGGTTTAAAAGGGACTGGGGTTTTATATATCCGCAATGGAGTAAAAATTTCTTCGCTAATTTCAGGCGGAGGACAGGAATGGAAGCTTCGCAGCGGAACCGAAAATGTGGCCGGAATGGTCGCGATGGCAAAAGCGCTTAGACTGACTCTTCAAAAGCAAAATGAGTGCTTAAATAATATGTTAAAAATAAAGGATTTTTTAAGGAGGGAATTGGAAATGATAGAAGGGGTTACAATTCATACCCCTGCTTTCCAATCTGCTCCCCATATATTAAATTTTTCAATACAGGGATTTAAAGCGGAAGTTTTTGTTCACGCTCTCGAAGAAAAAGGCATATTTGCGTCGACGACAAGTGCCTGCTCATCAAAAAGGCAAAAGGCAAGTAATACATTGCTTGCGATGGGGATTCCTGAAGAGGAAGCAATGAGTGCGATACGGATTAGCTTATCCTATCAGAATACCCTTAATGAGGCGGAACAATTTATTGCTGCAGTAAACGAAGCCGTTGGAAGGCTAAGAAAGGTAATGAAATAAGATGAATTATGATCGTATTTTAATCCGTTATGGAGAATTATCACTTAAAGGAAAAAATCGTAAATTATTTATTGATAAATTGAAAAAAAATATTAAACGAGTGCTTAGAGATTTTGAAAACATTCAGATTGAAGCAAGTAGAGAGAGAATGTTTATACTATTAAATGGTAACGACGGGAGTGAAATCGTTAACCGCTTAAAAAGTATATTTGGCATTCAATCGTTTAGCCCAGCTGTAAAAGTGGAAAAAGATTTAGAAAAAATGAAAGAAACAGCTCTAGCACTTTTTCAAAAAAATTATAAGCCTGGTCAAACTTTTAAAATTACAACAAAAAGATCAGATAAAAACTTTTTCATGCGTACGAATGAAATTAATCATACATTCGGATCGCATTTACTTCAAAATGTTGAAGGCTTAAAGGTGAATGTGAAGAATCCTGATGTAAACCTCCTAATTGAAGTGAGACATGAAGCTGCTTATATGACGTGTGAGACAATACAAGGAGCTGGTGGGCTCCCGATCGGCTCCAGCGGAAAAGCGATGCTTATGCTCTCCGGAGGGATTGATAGCCCAGTAGCCGGATACCTCTCGATGAAAAGAGGACTAAATATTGAAGCCGTTCACTTCTATAGTCCACCATTTACAAGTGAAAGATCTAAACAAAAGGTCATTGATTTAACGGAAAAGCTAGCGCAAATTAGTGGAGGAGTGACGCTCCATATTGTTCCATTTACTGAAATTCAGCAACTGATTCAACAAACCATCCCAGAAAACTACTCGATGACGACAACGAGAAGACTGATGCTTCGAATCACAGATGAAATTCGGAAGAAGCGTGACGGATTAGCGATTATTACAGGAGAAAGTCTCGGACAAGTAGCGAGTCAAACGCTTGAAAGCATGTATGCTATTAATGATGTCACGAATACTCCGATTATTCGTCCCTTAATTACCATGGATAAAACAGAGATTATTGATATTGCATGTGATATTGATACATTTGATATTTCTAATCGTCCATATGAGGATTGCTGTACCGTATTTGTTCCATCCTCCCCGAAAACAAAGCCGAGACGTGATAAAGTTCGCCATTTTGAGAGTAATACAGATTATGAGCCACTTATTGCAAGAGCCGTTGAAAACGTGGAGAAGATTCGAATTAAGCCTCAAAGCTCAAAGCAGGAATTGTTTGAGGATTTATTTTAAAAGAAGATAAAAAGTTATTAGGAAATACAGGTGTTCATACCAACAATTACTAATAAATATTTGAATACAGGCATGTGATTCTACACATTCTATACTTACAAGGAGGTGAAATCACATGCCAAACAACTCTAATCAACTAGTAGTCGCTGGAGTACAACAAGCTCTTGATCAAATGAAGTTTGAAATTGCAAACGAGTTTGGTGTTAACCTTGGTGCAGACACAACTTCTCGTGCCAACGGTTCAGTAGGAGGAGAAATCACTAAGCGTTTAGTTCAAATGGCTGAACAACAATTAGGCGGTTCCCACCAATAATTAAAAAATAAATAATATATATGGCTACATGGAGCAGGATTCGATTCCTGCTCCTTTATTGTTTTGTCTATTCTAGTTTCCCTCATCAATATAGGTAAAAACTTTCCCTTGAAATAAAAAATTTTAAATTTAAAAATAATTTAGTATAATAACTTTTAAGTGAATATGCGCAAAAACAGAATTACATACTCGAGGGGGAAAACGAATGAAGCGTGAAGAATTATTGGCACCGAAACAATATAATTTAGTAGTTGAAATGGAGCGTTTTGCTAGCGACCCGGACAGGCTCGCTCTTAAATGGGAAAATGAACTTGGGGAAAAGAAAGAAGTCACATACAATGAATTGCTGAAAAATGCGAATAAAATCGGGAACGTTTTTCTCGAGAATGGTTTGAAAAAGGGCGATGTGCTTCTAATTATCGTTCCACGACTTATTGAAGCATACCAAGTATACATAGCAGCATTAAAGGCAGGTCTCGTTGTGATTCCAAGCTCTGAAATGCTGCGAACAAAAGATCTCCAATATCGAATTACACATGGAGATGTAAAGGGGATCGTTAGTTATTTTCCATATGTTGATCAATTCGAACATATAAAGGAAGCTGAATGTTTGCCGAAATTTGTGATCGGAGCCCTTGATCCGAAAGAGCAATGGATTGATTTAGATCAAGCGATGGAATCTTCTTCTAATGAGCTTCCTTTAGCGAATACAAGTAATGATGATATGGCATTCCTTTCTTATACATCTGGTACTACTGGAAATCCGAAAGGGGTTGTCCACACGCATGGCTGGGCATATGCGCATCTTCGTACAGCAGCACCAAACTGGCTCTGCATTGAAGAAGGAGACACGGTTTGGGCAACTGCTGGACCAGGGTGGCAAAAGTGGATTTGGAGCCCGTTCTTATCTGTTCTAGGATCGGGAGCTACTGGCTTAGTATACAATGGAAAATTTGAGGCGGAAAAATACTTACAGCTTCTACAGGACTATCAAGTCAACGTATTATGTTGTACACCGACTGAGTATCGGATTATGGCAAAAGCCGACAATATTCATGATTACAAGCTTCCAAATCTTCGCAGTGCCGTATCAGCAGGAGAACCTTTAAATAGTGAAGTAATTGACACATTTAAGAAGCATTTTAATATTGATGTTCGAGATGGATATGGACAAACTGAAAATACACTGCTTGTAGGAATTACTCAAGGAATGGATTTAAAGGCGGGTTCTATGGGCAAACCAACTCCAGGAAATAGAGTAGAAATTATTAATGAATTTGGCGATCCTTGTGGTGTGAACGAAGTCGGGGACATCGCTGTTCATATCAAGACGCCGGCTTTATTCAAAAACTATTACAAGGATCCTGAAAGAACAGCTATGCAATTCCGCGGAGATTATTATATTACTGGGGATAAAGCAAAAAAAGATGAAGAAGGCTACTTCTGGTTTGAAGGCCGTGGAGACGATATCATCATTAGTTCAGGCTATACGATCGGGCCATTCGAGGTAGAGGATGCCCTTGTCAAACATCCATTTGTGAAAGAATGTGCCGTCGTTGCTAGCCCTGATGAAGTTCGTGGAAATATCGTTAAAGCATTTGTCGTTTTACGGGATGGGGTGAATGAAGAAGAGTCTAATATTGTGAAAGCTCTTCAAGAGCATGTCAAGGAACTGACAGCTCCATATAAGTATCCGCGCAAAATTGAATTTCTACAAGAGTTGCCAAAAACAACATCAGGCAAAATCCGCCGTGTTGACCTAAGAAAACAGGAACTGGAAGCAGCGGCAAATAAATAGATAGCAAAAATGCAGGCGCTAGTCGCCTGTATTTTTCTATGTAAGATAAGAGGAAGCTTATCCTTTTACGAGAAAATTTTATTGAATGGAAAAATTAAAAGATTGCCTGCATCTTTCAGTACGATTTATAATATAAATATTTCGATACTAGAAAGAGTTGAGGAGTATAAATGAAAAACAATGAAGTCAAAATAGGAGTCATTCATGCTGGCTTATCCTATTTTATCTGGGGATTATTACCGATTTATTGGAAGTTTCTAAATCATGTGAATGCTGACGAAATATTAATAAACCGAATTTTTTGGTCTTTTTTCTTCATGGTAGGCGTACTGCTTATTACGAAAAAATGGGGAGAATTTCTTCAAGTATTAAGAGGATTTCGAACGAATAGAAAACAGCTATATGCGCTCATCATTGCATCTTTGCTCATTAGCTGCAACTGGTTTATTTATATTTGGGCGGTAAATACGGATCAAATTATCGAGGCTAGCCTTGGTTATTATATCAACCCGCTTGTGAGCGTGTTATTAGGAATGATTGTCTTTAGGGAGAAATTATCTTCATCACAATACGTATCCTTTGTTATTGCGTTTGTTGGCGTCCTTATCTTAACTATTTCTTATGGAGAATTCCCGTGGATTTCTATTTTACTCGCATTATCCTTTGGCTTATACGGATTGTCCAAAAAAATGATAAAAGTCGATTCTGCGATCGGTTTAACGCTGGAAACTCTCGTTGTCACACCGATATCATTCATGTATATGGTCTTTCTTTTCTTCAAGGGAACACAATCGTTTTTATCGGTCTCCATTGGCACGGATTTATTATTAATTGGAGCAGGGGCAGCAACAGCGATTCCGCTTTTATATTTCGCTAAAGGTGCGCAAAAAATACCGATGTCCACGCTTGGGTTTTTGCAATTTATTGCCCCGACAATCTCGTTAATTCTCGGTGTATTTCTCTATCATGAGTCATTTACGAGAACCCATTTAATTTCGTTTATTTTCATCTGGTTGGCCATCACTATTTTTTCACTTTCTAAAACAAAGCTGTTTATCCATTTTGAGACGAAGAAAAAAGGAAATAGTCTTGGTGTTTAGAAATGTTAATCAAAAAAGGAGCTGTTCCGAAAAAAGGAAAGCTCCTTTTTTGTTATCGCAGATTAACGGGCTGTAAGACTCCCCCATCAAGAAAATGAGGTAAACAAATCCTAAGTACTGAATGAAGTTTCACATTATAAAAATGTTCTTTTAACCTTTTCCCAAAATGAGTTATCTTTTAGTTTGACAGTTTTTATTTGCTTTCCACTAAGTTGGATATCGATTTTTTCGACATGCTGGATGCTCAGCGCCTCATTATCCATTCCCATCGTTGGATGCTCATTCCCGTCTTGAACAACACCTAATGTTAATTTTCTTTCTCCACTTAAAATAAAGGAAGAACCGAGTGTACGATAGCGATTATTGTTTAAGGAAGCCATTTCACTTACCTGTAGGCAAGGAAGAAGCGGATCAACAATAGAGCCTCGTAAAGATTTATTATACGCTGTGCTTCCAGTTGGAGTGGCTACAACCATCCCGTCTCCGCGAAAGGTCTCGAAATGAAAATCATCAATAAAAACATCTAATACGAATGTCTTAATGATAGGAGATCGAATGCTGAATTCATTTAAGCAATAAAATGAAGTTTGGTTATCAATCATTACCTCGATGGTCGGGTAGCGGCGAACTTCGACCTTTTCATTCGCCATCGCTTCCATAATTTGATCCGTATCATCAATATGGAAGTCACAATACAAACTAGGGCTATCAAGAGTAGAGATTCCTACATATAAACAATCTTCTCTGAATCCAGTTTTTCTTACAGCTTGTAAAAATGCACCGTCACCACCGATGCTTGCAATAATATTTGCACTATTGTAATCTGTGACGATATTAAAATCCTGTGACAGAGCCAGCTTATGGAGGGAAGCAACTTTCTCTTTCATATCAGGATGGTCTTTATAAAAAAAATAGACATTTCGGCGATTAGGCATATTCATTCCTCCAAAAAATAGTAATAATTATAGCAAAGATTAACAACAGTTTTGAAAAGTTTGGTATGATATCAGCAATCAGTTTACACTTTTTTGAAACGTTTTTAAAGATTCATTCGTATGAATGGCTGGGGCACGATAAAAAGTATCGTAAACTTTCGTCTAATGAATAGGAGGATTAACAATATGAATGGGAAACGCTGGGCCGCATTAGGGATTGCGGGGGCATTATTTATTTTCTCGATTGTGACAAGTTTTCTGACTGGGCTAGCATTTAAAGATTTTAAAACGTCGTTTACCGACATGTTTGCAACGAGCAGCAATGGATTTGCCGAGGAAGTAGTCGAAGAGGGAAATCAAATGAAAAAAATCGTCATTCTTGACGTCGATGGAGTGATTCAAGATACGGGAGAAGCGACCTCTCTATTTACTTCTGCAGGATATAATCATAAAGGATTTATGAAAAAGCTTAAGCAGGTAAAAGAGGATTCATCCGTGAAGGGGATCATCCTTCGTGTAAATACTCCAGGTGGCGGAGTTGTCGAAAGTGCGGAAATCCACGATAAAATCAAGGAAATCCAAGCGGAAACGAAAAAGCCAATCTACATATCAATGGGTTCGATGGCTGCTTCAGGCGGATATTATATTTCAGCCCCAGCAGATAAAATTTTTGCTAGTCAAGAAACGTTGACAGGCTCTCTTGGGGTAATTATGCAAAGCGTTAATTATGCTGGACTTGCTGAAAAATACGGGGTTGATTTTGTGACAATTAAAAGCGGACCGTACAAAGATATTATGAGTCCTTCTCGAGAAATGACAGGTGAAGAAAGAGACATTCTTCAATCGATGATCGACAGCTCTTATGCTGGCTTCGTCAAGGTGATTTCCGAAGGGCGCAATATTCCTGCTGCAAAGGTGAAAGAGATTGCCGATGGAAGGGTTTATGATGGCAGGCAAGCACTGCAATTTAATTTAATTGATGGCTTCGGTTATTTAGATGATGTCATTGAAACGATGAAAAAGGATCATAAGCTGAAAGACGCACAGGTTGTTAGATATTCAGAAAATCTTGGCTTTGGCTCTATATTTAGTATGGGAGCACAAAAAATCATGGGGAATGATATCGAAATGGCTGGCTTAATGAAACTATTGTCACAGCCGAATTCACCGCGCCTCATGTATTTATATGCAGAATAGGAGGGGCAAAGATGACGTCAAATCAATCCGAGGACAAAATGGAACAGCATTTTGATCATGAAGAAATACAGTTAAATAAGACAGAAGCTGCCGATCATGATGCTATCGATCGGAACGTAGAAACGACTGTCCGTTTTGCAGGCTTTTGGATGAGATTTTGGGCATATTTATTAGACCTAATTGTCATCGGCAGCATTGATCGATTATTGATTAATCCGATCTTTAGGATATTAGATATTCCATTAACGGAATTTAATATGTTCGCACCTATTTCGATAGCAACGGCCATTACGTTTTATGCTTATTTTATTCTCATGACACGCTACTTTAGCCAAACATTAGGAAAAATGGTCTTCGGGCTAAAGGTTGTTAATTTGAATGGACAGCAATTGACTTGGGGAACGATTATTTTCCGCGAATGGATTGGCCGATTTATTTCTGCAGCCATTATGATTGGTTACTTAGTTGTTGCCTTCTTGCCTAAAAAACAAGGGCTGCACGATATTTTTACAGATACGACTGTTGTCCATGAAAATTAAATAATCCATTAATAAACCTGTTAGGCAAATAAAAGCTTAACAGGTTTATTTTCCCTTTCGGCGGAAATAATAAAGTGAAACTTCAATCAGTGGGGGGGCATCCCCCACTAATTGTTAGTTGAACCAATCACGCTAAAAGCGCCACGTCCTGTGGCTTTCGCCTGACTAGGACATCCTGTCCGTCGTCGGGCCTTTACGGGCTGTTAGATCTGCCACTTGGAAGTTTTTGCTTTTCTCAACTTCTTAAAGTGGAGTCTTACAGCCCGTTATTCTGCGATAAAATTGGCTGAAAGGTTGTGAACTTATTTGAAATGGGTTCTTATTGCCATTATCATTTTTGTCATAATTTTCATCACCATTCTTTTTTCAAAATTAAAGGTTTATTTCCGTTATGATCACCTTAATGATGATGATCATATAAAAGTTGAATTTAGGGCATGGTTCGGTTTGATCCGATATAAAATTGAAATGCCGCTCATCAAAATTGATGATAATTCACCGACTGTTGTTGTTAAGCAAGAAAAAAGTATGAAGCAGGAATCAGTTAATAAGGACACGAAACAGTTTGGTGCGCAGGACCTTTTGAATTATTTTCATGATGTAAAAGCCATTCTTCATAGTGTCGTATCCCTTAATCGCATCATTAAAAAGTTTTTGCGGAAAGTTACTATTCGTCAATTTGATTGGCATACGTCATTTGGACTTGGGGATGCTGCTTATACTGGTATGTTTACTGGTGCTTTTTGGGCAATGAAAGGAAGCATCATTGGTGTGATTAGCCATTTTATGAAATTGAAAACGCCTCCAAACTTAAGCATTACACCTCAATTTCAATTTGCCTTATCGCAAACATCCATTTCGTGTATTTTTTATTTTCGAATCGGACATGCTATGTTAGCGGGAATAAAATTGATGAAATATTGGAAAGGCGGAAGAACTATATTTCGAACAAAGTCATTATCTGCCTTATCTAATAATAAAACTAAATCTATGTAGAAGAGGGGGCGCATTATATGTCTGACCATCCAATTCAAGGACTAATGACTACTGCTATGGAAAATTTGAAAGAAATGATTGATGTCAATACGATTATCGGTGACCCTGTGGAAACACCAGATGGCAGTGTCATTTTAACTGTTTCTAAGGTTGGATTCGGTTTTGCCGCTGGCGGAAGTGAATTTAAGCTTGAGGGACAATCCAATAGCAACGGGCAGGGGCAAGGTGGAGGTCACCCATTCGGCGGCGGAAGCGGTGGCGGAGTTTCTATTACTCCGATTGCCTTTCTCATTGTTAGTTCAAGCGGTGTAAAAATGGTGCACTTAGATGAGAGCACACATTTATACGAGCGGATTCTTGATCTTGCTCCTCAAGCTGTCGATAAGATTCAACAAATGTTTAAAAATAAAAACAATCAAGGTAGCAGCCAAAATCAAACACAAACAAATGAATACGATGGACCGAAGCATGATTTGAATATTTGAGCTTAAAAAGTTAACTTTCCGTTACATAGGAAGTTAACTTTTTTAATGAATATTTACAGTCAATTAAATTGCAAAAATTTTCATAAAAAGATATATTTACAATGTACATAACTTAGTTTAAGGAGATGGATCGAATGGCGAATATTACGTTTAAAGGTAATCCTGTAACACTATTAGGTAATGAGGTTAAGGTAGGAGATAAAGCTCCTGAATTTACAGTTCTTGCAAACGACTTATCACCAGTAACTCTTGCTGACTCCAAAGGACAAGTACGTTTAATTAGCGTTGTCCCTTCTATTGATACGGGCGTATGCGATGCGCAAACTCGTCGTTTTAACGAAGAAGCTGCAAAATTAGATAATGTCAAAGTTTTAACTGTAAGTGTGGATCTTCCTTTCGCACAAAAACGCTGGTGTGCAGCAGCTGGTATCGAAAATGTGCAAACAGTTTCTGACCATCGCGATCTTTCCTTTGGGGAAGCATACGGCGTAGCGATCCAAGAACTTCGTCTATTAGCTCGTGCTGTATTTGTTGTCGATTCAAATGACACAGTTACTTACGCAGAATATGTAAGCGAAGCAACTGACCATCCAAACTACGAAGCAGCAGTAGAGGCTGCAAAGCAAGCGAATTAATAGGAAAAGCGTAAACGCTGCAGCTAGACAATAATAAATGTAAGGCCCTTGGATTTTTTCCAAGGGTTTTTTATATATTCTAACCATCAAACTTGTGAACTGCCGGGAAGCCCTGTAAAATAGGACAGTAGATTAGAATCGGGAGGAACGGATTATGACTAGAACTCCGGTTGAGGAATTGTTTACAGTTTTCAATGAAACCGCCATGGTTATTCAGGAAGAACTATCATGTACATATTTAGAAGCTCTAGCGGAAACTGGAGAAAATATTTTTCATGGTAGTGTCATTCAAGAAGAATTAAGCGAAATAACGGAAAAAAGATTAAAAAACAGTTATAAAACCATTAATCTTGAAATGTTTTCTAAAGAAGATATTCGCAAATCCTTTCAGCTTGCTATTCTTAAAGGAATGAAGGAGATCATTCAGCCGAATCACCAAATGACGCCTGACGCAGTTGGATTACTCATTGGATATTTAGTAAATAAATTTGTGCCCAAAAATGACTTTCATCTTTTGGACCCAGCAGTGGGTACGGGAAATTTATTAACAACAGTTATCAATCAGCAGCAAAACAAAAATGTTCAGGCGACTGGCATTGATATTGATGATATTTTAATTAAGCTTAGTTATGTTAATGCCAATTTACAGGCGCATCCGATCCAATTTTTCAATCAAGACAGTTTAGAGCCACTGTTTATTGAAGAAGCGGATGCTGTAGTTAGTGATCTGCCTGTAGGCTACTATCCAAATGATGTAAGAGCCGCTGAATATGAAATAAAGGCTGATCAAGGTCATACATATGCACACCATTTGTTTATAGAGCAAAGTATGCGCCATATTAAAGAGGGAGGATATTTATTTTTCATCGTTCCTAATACTTTATTTGAAAGTGAGCAGGCACCAAAGCTTCACGAATATATAAAGAGGCACGCAAATATTCAAGCTCTTTTACAATTACCGCTTTCATTATTTAAAAATGAGAAGGCAGCCAAAAGTATTTTTATTCTTCAAAAGAAGGGCGAAGATGTGAAGCCCCCAAAACAGGTACTGCTTGCTAATCTGCCGACCTTATCCAAAACTAATGAAGTAGAAAAAATCCTGCAAAAAATTGATGGTTGGTATAAAGAAAATAAGTAGAAAGAAGCCAGATTTTTAGGCTTCTTTCTTCATATCAAGCTTTTTACTTTAATATCTAAAGAGAAAAAAAGTCCGTGTTGCACAAAATAAGGGATAACTACTATTAGTGTGAATGTAAAAAGGAGCGTTAGAAAAAATGGCAATCATCATAGCGATAAACGCCGGCAGTTCTTCGGTGAAGTTTCAATTATTTGATATGCCGAGTGAAAAGGTCATTACAAAAGGATTAATTGAGCGGATTGGACTGAAGAATGGTCTATTTAATATCGTTGCAAATGGAGAAAAAATAAAAGAAATAGTTGATATCCCCAATCATGAAGTAGCTGTTTCTCTTTTACTAAATAAATTAACATCATTAAACATTATTCATTCATTAAATGAAATTGAAGGCATTGGCCATCGGGTCGCTCATGGAGGAGAGGAGTTTACGGACTCGGCTGTTATTACTGATGAGGTACAGGAAAAAATTGCAGCTTATTCGGAGCTTGCGCCTCTCCATAATCCAGCAAATCTTGCGGGAATTAAAGCATTTAAGCAAGTGCTCCCAAATATACCTACAGTAGCCGTATTTGATACAGCTTTCCATCAAACGATGCCGGAGAGCTCTTTCTTATATAGTCTCCCATATGAATATTACAAAAGATATCACATCCGAAAATATGGATTTCATGGCACATCCCATAAATACGTATCACAGCGTGCTGCCATCATGCTCGGCCGCTCGCTTAGTCAATTAAGGTTAATTTCCTGTCATCTTGGGAATGGAGCAAGCATCGCGGCTATTCAAGGTGGGAAATCGCTTGATACGTCCATGGGATTCACTCCGCTTGCTGGTGTAACGATGGGAACACGGTCGGGAAATATCGATCCAGCGTTAATCCCTTTTATTATGGAAAAAACAAATAAAACAGCTGACGAAGTATTAGATATATTAAACAAAAAGAGCGGCATGCTTGCATTATCTGGGTTTTCAAGTGATATGCGTGATATTGAAACAGAAGCAGAGGATGGAAATGAAAGGGCGGAATTAGCACTCGAAGTGTTTGCTAATAAAATTCATAAATATATAGGTTCATACGCTGCCCGAATGTCAGGGGTGGACGCTATCATTTTTACTGCTGGAATTGGAGAAAACAGCGATGTCATCCGTGAGCGGATATTAAAGGGGCTAGAATTTATGGGAATCTATTGGGATCCGGATTTAAATAGAGTACGGGGAGAGGAAATATTTATTAACTTCCCACATTCTCCGGTTAAAGTACTTGTCATTCCAACGAATGAAGAAGTAATGATTGCCCGCGATGTTATCAGATTAGCCAATATACAATGAAGAAATTCCCATTTTAGTTATGCTATACTATAATAAAATTCGCCAAGGCAGATTTACGCCCATATTACCTGAGCTCGCTCGATAAATTCCTTTAAAAAACATTGAATGGAGGAATACTGCATGGCAATGACCGTACGAGAGAAAAAAGTCTGGTTCGAAATTCAAGAGTGGGAATATAAATTATTCAGCTACGAACCTAATGATCTTGTATTAACATATGAAAAATACTTGGAAAAATCTTTTTCCTTACTTCCAGATCGTATTCAGGAGCAATTTTTTGCAACTCTCGATAACTGGCTGTTTCATCTTCACGCTCTTATACAAGGTTCTCAGCTTCAATTAGATGCAAAAGAACGGATTTTAATGGCTGGGCGTGTTTTTAACGATCAAATTGAAGGGATAAAAGATTTACGATTGTTGAGTATTGACCAGCTACAATACATAGCCGAACAGCAAATTGCCCGCCACCGTCTATATTCATTCGCCCAAGGCGGGATGGCGGGAACAGGGAGCTCACTTATGCTTGGAGCGGATCTTCCGGCAATGGCCGTCATTAATTTGCGTGCAGTTCAATTAGTTGCTCTAGTATATGGGATTGAAGTAAATACTCCTTTTGAAATGATGAGTTCCTTGAAAGTTTTTCATGCAGCTACACTACCAGTTCGCATGCAAAGGGCCGCTTGGGAAGAGTTAATTAGCGATCTGCATAATCAAGATGATTATTTTTACGAGGGAAAAGAAGAAATTACTGATGTGACATGGCTTGAGCAGCCAATGAAGCAATTATTGAAAGGCATGGCCATTTTGACATTCCGCAACAAGTATATTCAAGGCATTCCTTTAGTCAGTATGGCAATCGGAGCAGGGACGAATTATCAGCTAACTAGAAAAGTAACCGAATTCGCACATAAATATTATCAATATCGCTATTTGCATAAGAAAGGAGAAGAAACGCTTGAGTACAATTGAGCATAAGAAAGAAGCTCCAAAACACGTTGTCTGTAAAGTAATTACTGTGAGTGATACACGCGATAAGGAATCGGATAAAAGCGGGAAACTCATGATCGACCGATTGCAAGAAGCTGGGCATACAGTAAAGGATTATGTCATTGTTAAAGACATTAAGGATCAGTTACGCGCTGAAGTACTAAAGGGCTGTGAGGATCCAGAAATCGATGTCGTCTTAACGAATGGCGGAACAGGCATTGCCCTTCGAGACATTACAATCGAAACGGTAAAAGAATTATTTGATAAAGAAATAGATGGTTTTGGCGAGCTTTTTCGCATGCTTAGTTATCATGAGGATATTGGCTCTGCCGCAATTCTTTCAAGAGCGGCCGCTGGTGTTGTAAAAAATAAAGCCGTCTTTTCAACACCAGGCTCTTCTGGTGCTGTGCGGTTAGCGATGAATAAGCTAATTTTGCCTGAGTTAGGGCATGTTGTAAGAGAATTGAAAAAAGACTTATAGAGATGAAAAGAAAAAATCCTTTCGGCGGAAAGGATTTTTTCTTTTGTTTATAAATGCACTTTCTCCGAAATATCTTGATTCGTTCGGTACCACAGCCAGAGATCGTTAATAATGGAGGCCAGCTCGGAAATTTCGCTGTTCAATTCGCAAGATTTAATAAAATTTCCTTCATCAGAAAGCTGTGCCTGCTTCATATTAATAAATTCCTCAAGCTCAGCAATCCGATCAGGAATTTTCCCTCTAATCTTCTCCCACTGATACAAAATTGTTTGCTGAACATGTTCAGGATATTGCCCCCAATTCCAATCGAATGAAGGAATGGAAATGCCAAGCCGCTCATCATGTGTGAAATACTCGACCATAATAAAATCCCCCAAATATTTATTGACTCCATTCTACTATAAGGAGATCGCACCTTCCATGGAATTGGATTATTTACTTCCATTTTTATCTTAAACATTTATCAAAGTGCACCTACTGAAACTAAATAACTATATTTTTTCTATAGAGCTCCTGGTTTTTAGTTCAATCATACTAATTGGTTTGAAAAATGAACTATTTTTTCCATGATGCATTTACAAGAGATAGGGCTTCGTATAAGATGAAAATGGTTTTATGAATATTCTGATATTTGGAGGAGGAGAAAAATGAAAGGCTTTTATTGCAGACTACTAGTAGTTATTTTTGCTCTAGGAATATTGATACCTTGGTCTTCATTTGGGGTTACTAAAGCAACAGTAGAAACTGAAGCTTTACCTTCTAGACTGAATTTTGAAAAGAATAATATTGAGAAGGGGAAAGTTAAGTATCCAACTTTAAAGAATGCTGGAAAAGCTGAAGAAGCTGAAGAAGCTGGCTTTTCATCCGAAAAGTTACGAAATGTTGATAGACTAATCGAAGAAGAAATTAAAAATGGATTCCCTGGAGCAGCACTTGTGATAGTAAAAGATGGAAAAATAGTTAAAAATGCAGCATATGGCTATGCAAAAAAGTATGATGGAAATAATCTTCTTAAACATCCTCAAAAAATGAAAATTGATACGGTGTTTGATTTAGCATCTAATACAAAAATGTATTCTGTAAACTATGCGCTACAGCATTTAGTAAGTGAAGGGAAAATTGATATAAACCAAAAAATCCAATACTACTTCCCAAATTTTACAGATAACTTAGCAGATAAAATTAAGGGGAAAGATCAACTTCGCATCATTGACCTTCTTCATCACTCAGCAGGCTTTCCTTCAAGTGTCCATTACCATAATCCAGTCAGAGCAGGTGAGTTATATTCACAAGATCGTAATACCACTTTAGAAATGATTTTAAAAACTCCGCTGCAATATGAACCGGGAACCTCTCAAATTTATAGCGATATTGATTATATGCTTCTTGGTTTTATTATTGAAAAAGTGACAGGACAGCAATTAGATCAATATGTTGAAATGAATATTTATAAACCGTTAGGGCTAAAATCAACATTGTTCAATCCGCTTACTAAAGGTTATAAAGAAAAGGATTTTGCGGCTACTGAGTTAATAGGAAATACGCGTGATGGAGTCATTTCGTTCCCGAATATTAGAACGCATACTCTGCAAGGAGAAGTTCACGATGAGAAATCTTTCTATTCTATGGGGGGCGTTTCTGGACACGCAGGCTTATTTTCTACAACCGGTGACCTTGCAGTTTTGCTCCAAGTCATGCTTAATGACGGAGGATATGGTAAGGTGAAACTTTTTGATAAGGAAACGATTGATCTATTTGTTAAACCAAACGATCTGAATCCTACATATGGCTTAGGATGGAGAATTAATGCGGATGAAAGTATGAAATGGATGTTTAGTGAATATGCAAACAAAAATGTAATAGGGCATACAGGGTGGACCGGAACGATAACTGTTATAGATAGGGAAAATAATTTAGGTATCGCGTTATTAACAAATAAAAAGCATTCCCCTGTAATTGATCCAATAGCCGATTCAAACAAATTTTATGGAGACACATATGATATAAGTCAATATGGAAGTATTATCACTGCTATTTATGAGGCAATGATTCAATAGAAGAAAGAAGCAGAATTTCCTCCGATTCTGCTTCTTTCTTATTATATAAAAAAATATGAATTTATTTTTATACATTTTACGAATAAGTATTGATTTTTAATTTTAATCTATGATAATATTATCACATCAAAAAATGAATAAACATTATATGTGTTGTATAAATATACATTAATATTAGGAGGAATTTTATCATGTCAAATCCCAAAATTGTGCTTGCCTATTCAGGCGGATTAGATACTTCAGTAGCGATTAAATGGTTAGAAGAGCAAGGTTATTCTGTTGTTGCCTGTTGTTTAGATGTGGGTGAAGGAAAGGATTTAAACTTCATTCAGCAAAAAGCATTAACAGTTGGTGCAGTTGAATCGTATGTGATTGATGCCAAAGAAGAGTTTGCGAATGATTATGCATTAATGGCCCTTCAAGCGCATGCATTATATGAAGGAGTATATCCGTTAGTTTCTGCACTTTCCCGTCCGCTTATTGCAAAAAAGCTAGTCGAAGTGGCTGAAAAAGAAGGGGCTGTGGCTGTAGCCCATGGATGTACAGGGAAAGGAAATGACCAAGTTCGTTTTGAAGTGGCTATTCATGCATTAAATCCAGACTTAGAAGTTTTAGCTCCTGTTCGTGAGTGGAAATGGTCGCGTGAAGAAGAAATTGAATATGCAAAACAAAAGAATATTCCAATTCCTATCAATCTTGATTCTCCTTTTTCAATTGACCAAAATTTATGGGGAAGAAGCAATGAGTGCGGAATTTTAGAGGATCCTTGGGCAGCACCGCCGGAAGAAGCATATGAGCTAACTTCAAGCCTTGAAAATGCTCCTGACACACCAGATGTTGTTGAAATCGAATTTGACCAAGGTGTTCCAGTAAGCTTGAACGGAAAGAAATATTCATTAGCAGACATTATTTTGGAGCTGAATTCACTTGCAGGCAAGCATGGTGTTGGCCGTATCGACCATGTTGAAAATCGTCTTGTTGGGATTAAATCGCGTGAAGTATACGAGTGTCCAGGTGCAATGACACTAATTAAAGCACATAAAGAGCTTGAAGACTTAACTCTTGTTAAAGAAGTGGCTCACTTTAAACCAAATATTGAGAAGAAAATTGCTGAGCTTATTTATGAAGGATTATGGTTCTCTCCATTAAGAACAGCATTAGCTGCATTCTTAAAAGAGACACAAGCGTATGTAACAGGGACAGTTCGTGTGAAGCTATTTAAAGGCCATGCAATCGTAGAAGGAAGAAAATCTCCATATTCTTTATACGATGAAAAGCTTGCTACTTATACATCTGATGATGAATTTGATCACAATGCAGCAGTTGGCTTTATTAAGCTTTGGGGCTTACCGACAAAGGTACAAAGCATTGTTCAACAAAACAAGAAGGTGACAATGTGAAAAAATTATGGGGCGGCCGTTTTTCAAAATCAGCCGAGGAATGGGTAGATGAATTTGGCGCCTCGATCTCCTTTGACCAGGAATTAGTTCTGGAGGACATTGAGGGGAGCATTGCTCATGTCACGATGCTTTCGAAGTGCGGAATCATCTCCGAGGCTGAAGCGAGTCAAATAAAAAATGGCCTTGAGCAATTGAAAGAAAAAGCTGCATACGATGAGCTAAGCTTTTCCGTTAAGCTAGAAGATATCCATATGAATCTAGAAAGCTATTTAACGGAGCTTGTTGGTCCTGTTGGCGGAAAGCTCCATACGGCACGCAGCCGTAATGATCAGGTTGCTACCGACATGCATTTATATTTACGCAAGCAAGTCCAAATCATTATCGAGCTGATTGAAGAAATGCAGCTGGCTTTATTAGAACAGGCAGCGGCAAATATTGAAACATTGATGCCAGG
Source organism: Cytobacillus depressus (assembly GCF_008923245.1). GTDB lineage: Bacteria > Bacillota > Bacilli > Bacillales > Cytobacillaceae > Cytobacillus > Cytobacillus depressus. Next base: position 951,665 of record NZ_WBOS01000001.1, on the reverse strand, counting down.
CTATACACATCTTCAAAGAGCGCAGCCAATATCATTTTCTCATCATTTAATGGCTTATTTTTGGATGCTTGAACGTGATAAAGAACGTTTCGCTGAAAGTGTAAAAAGAATTAATGTGTCCCCGTTAGGCGCTGGAGCGCTTGCGGGAACAACATTCCCTATCGATCGTCATTTAAGCGCAGAATTGCTTGGATTTGAAGGGATTTACGAAAATAGTTTGGATGCAGTTAGTGACCGTGATTTCATTTTGGAATTTTTATCTGGCAGCTCGATTTTAATGATGCATTTATCAAGATTAAGTGAAGAGTTTATTCTTTGGTCCAGTCAAGAATTTAAATTTATTGACCTTGATGATAGCTTCGCAACGGGCAGCAGCATTATGCCGCAAAAGAAAAATCCGGATATGGCAGAGCTAATCCGCGGAAAAACGGGCCGAGTTTATGGAGACTTAATGGGTCTTCTTACAGTATTAAAAGGTTTGCCGCTTGCTTACAACAAGGATATGCAAGAGGATAAGGAAGGCATGTTTGATACGGTAAAAACAGTGACGGGCTCTCTTAAAATATTTGCTGGCATGATCCGTACAATGACTGTGAATAAGAATCAAATGGAAAAGGCGACAAAAACTGATTTTTCGAATGCAACCGAGCTTGCTGATTACTTATCAAGCAAAGGCATTCCTTTCAGGGAGGCACATGAAATTGTCGGGAAGTTAGTTTTAACATGTGTAAACAAAGGCTGCTATCTTGCTGATTTATCGCTAGAAGAGTTCGTAGAAGCACATCCATTATTCGAAAAAGATATTTATGAAGTTCTTGATCCAGCCACAGCAGTGAAGAGACGGGATAGTGCTGGGGGGACTGGCTTTGAACAAATTATGATTGCAATTAAGAAAGCGAAGGATTTAATGGCGAAGAAGTAAATTGCAAAGTAGAGTGCTCTCAATAAAGAGGACACTCTACCTTTTGTTTAGAAGGCTAAATATTAAGAGTGCTTTTCCATTCTTTAATAGTAAATTCACGTGTTCTTTCAATCGCAGCGGGATCTTTTTCGGCAAGCTGCCAGGCTTCCTCCATAGTTTCTGCACGAAAAATAATCAATCCTCCAGTATGATCTGTAAAAGGACCTTTCGTGATAATTTTTCCTCTCTCAATTAAATCATTCAAATAATCAATATGCTCCTTACGTATGGCCTCGTCCTTAATAGGATCAACGGTTTTCATGATAGCGATGAAATAGTTCATTCTGCAACTCCTCCTCACATTCTATTCTTACTACATTTTTGATTGAATTATGAGAAAAGTCGCCTTGGAAATTCAAATATTGTATTTCGTTATTACTTGTACACCTCTTTGTTTTTTAAAACTCTTTTCTTTCTCCAATAGAAATAAACAAATATTGCAATCAAAATCAAAACAATAGGAATAATCACCATGCTAAATTTAGAAAACAGTTTTTCTACATTACGCCAATTTTTTCCTAAAAGCTTTCCTGCTGTAATAAAAGTGGAACTCCAGAATATGGCACCTAAATAGGCAAAAAGGGCAAATTTTTTAAAGGAGTAACTGTTAATACCTGCTAGATAAGCAGTGATATGACGAACCCCAGGGATAAAGAAACCAATAAAAAGCAGAAACGGACCGAATTTTTGAAATAGTTTTTTTGCTTTATTAATCTTTTTCTCATTAATATGAATTTTTGGACCGAACTTATGTAAAAAAGGCAAACCTAGCTTGATTCCTAAAAAGTAACTTAAAGATATTCCGCCAATTGCCCCGGTATACGCACTGAGTAAAGCGGGGATGTAAGCAAGATGTCCTTGAAATACATTAAATCCAACGTATGTAAGTAGGACCTCATCAGGAATCGGAAGGCCAATTATCCCTCCAATTAACGCGAGTATGATTCCGAAGTAGCCGTAATGTTCTATAAGATGATTTACATATTGCATCCAATTATCCCCACCAATCACAATTTCCTATAAGTATGAGTTATTTAGAGGGAAATTATTATCTTTTATCATTATTAGAATTAGAACTGGGAGGAACCTATGAAAAAGAAAATCATAGTTTGCGGACTCGGAATTACCATTAATAACAGCATGGAAAATTACAAGTTTAGAATTTGATATATAAATATTAATAAAAAAATGATGCACGGCTATCCATGCATCATTTTTTATTAAACTATTTGTCATCTTTGCTTGTACGAACAACGAGCACGTCACAAGAGGCATGGCGGACAATGTTTTCCGAAACGCTGCCGATAAGGAATCGTTCCACGGCATTCATTCCGGTAGCCCCGCAAATAATTAAATCTACCTCTTGCTTCTTAGCAAGATCTTTAGGAATAATCATTTTCGGCGAGCCGTAATCAATTACATATTCCACCTTAGAAACTCCAGCTGCCATTACTTCACTTTTATATTTCTCCATTAATTCTCTTGCAAACATATTGCCTCTTTCCACAATTGTACTATCGTAAGCCTCAACAGTCGAAAACGTGCGAGTATCTATTATATGTGCCAGAGTTATTTGAGCATCATCTCGCTTGGCAATTTCAATCGCCTTTTTTAATGCCCACTCTGCTTCTGTTGACCCATCTACTGCTACTAAAATATTTTTATAATTCATCCCCATGAATATCTCCTCCTTTACCTTAATTAAATACCCAATTTACGTATATCTGTAACAAAAAATCGAACACTAAGATGGTTAGTTCATAATATCTTTTAGGAGTGAAATAAGATGGAAAAGCGTAATCCAGACCCAAAGGAAGCTATTTATTTTTTCAATGAAGAAGGACAAAACGAGGTAAGTGAGCAAATCATGGATGCTTATAATAGTGGTGTCATTGATCAGTCTAATGCTAATTTTAGCTTAAATACTGAAGAGGAAGCAGAAGGGGAAATATAAGATTAATTGGACTAAAAAAGCTGTCATGAGCGACAGCTTTTTTGTATTTATCTAATAATTTGCAGTTCTTTCGGGAACTTCGTTAATATTTCTGCCCCGTCTTTTGTGATGGCTAAATCATCTTCAATCCGAACGCCAGCGATTTCCGGCACGTAGATTCCTGGTTCGATTGTGTAAACCATTCCTTCTTCAAGAATGAGCGGGTTCGTTTCTGTTAAGGATGGATATTCGTGCACACTAATTCCTAATCCATGGCCTAAACGATGTGGGAAATATTCGCCGTAACCGGCATCAGCAATAATTTTTCGCGCTGTTAAGTCTATATCAGCACATGTAGCGCCAGGCTTACTCGCCTCAACAGCCGCAAGCTGTGCCTTCAAAACAGTATCGTAAATCTCTTTTTGCTTCTCATTAATATCCCCATAAGCAACTGTTCTTGTAATATCTGAGCAATAGCCATCCACAACGACACCTAAATCAAATAGGACAAAATCGCCTTTTTTAATTCTTGTTAATCCCGGATTTCCATGAGGGGAAGCCGCATTTGTTCCAGTTAGTACCATTGTTGAAAATGACATTTCCCGAACGCCTTTTTTCTTTAGTGCATACTCGACCGCTGCAAGGACCTCAAGCTCTGTTTTTCCTTCTTTTATTTCGGCACAGCCTGCTTCAATGGCGAAATCAGCTAATGCACATGCTTCACGGATGATACTTAATTCTTTTTCATCCTTGATCATTCGAAGCTTTCTTAATTTCTCTTCGGCAGAAATAAAGTTTGCCCCGCTAAACATTTGTGTAAGGATTTCAAAGCGCTCAACATTCATATGCTCTTTTTCAATGGCCACATTTTCAACTTTCTTTACACGGCTATTGATTGATTTATGGATCATTTCCCAAGGATTTTCAATATCGCTGTAAGAAATAATCTCATTACTCCAGCCGGCATTTTTTGCATCTGTTTTATCCAAAGCCGGACAAACAAGGAAAGGCTCTTCATCTTGAAAAACAGCTAAGCCCAGAAGACGTTCATGAGGATCGCTTAAAAAACCGCTAAAATAAAAAACATTTTCAGGTGATGAAACAAAGCAAACCTGTACATCGTTTTCCTTCATCCAAGTGGATAATTTCTGTATTCTTGTATTCATAAATACCCTCCAAAATCTATTTGTACATTCATTGAACTATTAATATAAAAAGATTAGCAATATAAAATGCAAAAGTAAACTTTTAGAACTATGTGAAAAAGGGTATAAGTGAATTGAAAAGCAGGAAAATCAAATCTTTCGTTGAAATCAATTACATAAGAGAAAGAATAGAAAGGGGAAAACTGATGAAAGTATCATTTCATGGGCATTCTGTTGTAAAAATTGAGTCACAAGGAAAGACGATTCTTATCGATCCGTTTATTACTGGCAATGGATTGACAGATCTAAAAGTGGAGGATGTAAAACCAGATGTGATTATCGTTACCCATGGACATGGGGATCATCTTGGGGATACAGTTGAATTAGCTAAAAAGCATGATGCTCTCGTTATAGCAAACTTTGAGCTCGCAACTTATTTAAGCTGGCAAGGTGTGAACACTCACGGAATGAGTATTGGCGGCGCCTATCAATTTGATTTTGGCAAAGTTAAGCTGACACCTGCCTTCCACGGAACTGGACTGGAGACAGGGAACAATGAAATCATTTATTTAGGCATGCCGGCTGGAGTGCTTGTTACAATTGAGGATAAAACGATTTACCATGCTGGTGATACGGGCCTATTCTCTGATATGAAATTGATTGGTGACCGTCATCCAATTGATCTAGCCTTTTTACCAATTGGAGATAATTTTACAATGGGTCCCGAAGATGCAGCATATGCAGCTAGTTTATTAAGTGCAAAAAAGGTTGTTCCAATTCACTATAATACGTTTCCTCCGATTAAGCAGGACCCGCATAAATTTGTAGATATGCTAAAACCAGGTGTTGGCCAAGTACTAGAGGTTGGCGAATCCATTCAATTGTAAAAAAAAAGTTGCGCAGCTAAAGTGATAGCTGCGCATTTTTGTCTAGCTCAGCGCCTACCCCCGACGTACAGGACGTACTAGTGTCGACAACAGGACAAGGAAGGCTTCGGAAGCGTAATCATCGCAGGAACAATTTGATCTGTAATTTGTTCCGAAGACGCATACGCTTTTCGATTATGATTCATTTTCCCAGCATGTCCGCATACATATAAATGAAGAAGATTAGGGGGAGTGAATAAAATGAAACAAAATCGATATTTATTATGTCTTCTCGTATGTGGCTTGCTCCTTTACTTTGCCGTTCCGAGGTTAGGGGTATTTAATCAAGGGCTGGAAGGAATCTTTTCAATTACATGGCTTGCCTTTGCCCTCATTGTTATTGCTGGGAATTTAACAGCTTTGCTTTATGCACCGAAGAAATCAGCAGCAAGCACAAAACCGAAAGCTATTCAGGAAAGAAAGAGAGCCAGATCCTACAATCGCTAATATTGAACTATTAATCGCTGCGAATGCACACATTGAATTGTATTAAAGGCGTTTCTAACCTTATAATGAAGATATAGGAATTATAGAAAAAGGGTGAACGTCTTGGCTACAAAACATGAGCAAATATTGCAATATATTGATGAATTGCCAGTCGGAGAAAAAATATCTGTCAGACAAATTGCCAAGGCATTGACAGTCAGCGAAGGAACAGCCTATAGGGCTATTAAGGATGCTGAAAATAAAGGTTATGTTAGTACGATTGAACGTGTTGGTACAATTCGAATCGAAAGAAAGAAAAAGGAGAATATTGAGAAGCTTACTTTTGCCGAGGTTGTTAATATTGTCGATGGACAAGTATTAGGCGGAAGAGATGGCTTGCATAAAACATTAAATAAATTTGTTATTGGCGCAATGAAGCTTGAGGCGATGATGCGCTATACGGATGCAGGAAGCCTTCTAATTGTTGGGAATCGAACAAAAGCTCATGAACTTGCACTTAAGGCAGGTGCAGCTGTTCTAATTACAGGTGGATTTGATACTGATGAGAATGTAAAAAAGTTAGCGGATCAATTACAGCTTCCTATCATCTCCAGCAGCTATGACACCTTTACGGTTGCGACGATGATCAATAGAGCGATTTACGACCAGCTCATTAAAAAGGAAATTATCCTTGTAGAGGATATTTTAACTCCGCTAGAGGACACTGTTTATGTAAAGCCAACGGATAAAGTGTCAGATTGGCTTCACTTTAACCGACAAACAAGTCATGGACGTTTTCCTGTCGTAGATAAGAACTTAAAGGTGTTAGGAATGGTGACTGCGAAAGACATTATGGGTCATGAGGCAGATACCCCTATTGAAAAATTGATGACGAAAAATCCAATGACTGTTGGGAAGCAAACGAGTGTCGCATCGTCTTCCCATATGATGGTTTGGGAAGGAATTGAAGTACTCCCAGTTGTCGATGATTCTAATAAGCTAGAAGGGATCATTAGCAGGCAGGATGTGCTAAAAGCTTTGCAAATGATTCAGCGGCAACCCCAGGTCGGTGAAACCCTTGATGATATTGTTACAAATCAATTAGTGCTGACAAAGGGCAAGGCAAAAGGAGACGATGTCTATCGCTGTGAGGTCACACCGCAAATGACGAACCATCTCGGTACCATTTCATATGGTGTGTTCACGACGATCGTTTCGGAGGCGGCCAATCGGATCTTGAGAAATTATAAAAAAGGTGATTTAGTCGTCGAGAATATGACGATCTATTTTTTAAAGCCTGTCCAAATTGAAAGCATGCTAGAAATTTATCCGCGTGTTCTCGAGGTAGGGCGTAAATTTGGGAAAGTCGATGTAGAGGTCTATAATGAAGGTGTCCTCGTCGGGAAAGCGATGATGATGTGCCAATTGATTGAAAGATAGAATGATAATAAAAAGCCGTTCCATTATCGGAGCGGCTTTAAAAAATAATTTATTCCTTCGCTTCATTTGCAGCAATCGGTAAATAATAATTATATGCTTTAAATCCAGCAAAAATAGAAAATGCACCTAAAAGGATAAAGATTCCTGCTATAATATAAGTGGTAGTATTTCCGTTTAAGAATAACTGGTTTACTCCGAACAGGGCGACAAATAAGCCTAAAGCAATACTCGATTTGGAAGAAATCCATTTTCTTTCGGCTGGCTTCTTAGTGCGTACATATTTTACTTTGTAATATACATAAAATGAAAGTGTGATTGTAATTAAGATAACTAACGCTGGCATGTTCAGAAACCTCCATTATTCAGTCCTCACAGTTATTTTAACGGTTTACTAAGGAAAATGCCATATATTGAATGTTTTCTTTTCCCTTTATGAAAAAAAATTAAATAAAAGGAGATAAAAATGAAAGAGAAGATATTAAATACGATTAAAGAATATGAAACCATTATCATTCACCGACATGTTCGTCCAGATCCAGATGCATACGGTTCCCAAGGCGGTTTAGCCGAGATTCTAAAGGCCTCCTTCCCAGAAAAAAATATTTATACCGTTGGGAAAGAAGAAGAAACTCTTCATTATCTTCGCAGGCTTGACGAAATTCCAAATGATACATATAAAGGTTCTTTAGTTATTGTTTGTGATACGGCGAATGCTGAGAGAATTTGTGATGATAGATACCATTTAGGGAATAAATTAATTAAAATTGACCATCATCCAAATGCAGACCCTTATGGGGATATGATGTGGGTCGATACAGATGCAAGCTCTGTTAGTGAAATGATTTATGAATTTTACCTATTTGGCAAGGATAAAGGCTTGAAAATGTCTGATGAAGCGGCAAGGCTCTTATTTGCTGGAATCGTTGGAGATACAGGCCGTTTTCTGTTTCCAAGCACATCAGAAAAAACATTCGCCTATGCCGGTGAGCTCATCCATTATCAGTTCTCAAGACCTCAATTATTTGACAAAATGTATGAATTATCACCGAATGTTGTGAAGTTAAATGGATATGTCCTGCAAAATTTTGAAATGAATAAAAACGGCACAGCTTCAATGATTTTAAGTAAGGATTTATTAGAGAAATTCGAAGTAAAGGCGTCGGAAGCCTCTCTTCTAGTAGGTGTACTCGGTCAAATTAAAGGAATTAAAGCATGGGTTTTCTTTATAGAGGAAGAAGATCAAATTCGCGTTCGTCTCCGCTCTAAAGGTCCAATCATTAATGAAATTGCCAGAAAATATCATGGGGGTGGGCACCCGCTTGCTGCTGGAGCTTCCATCTACTCGTGGGATGATTCAGATGAGGTAATTAAAGATTTAGAAGAAGCTTGTAAGGAATAACGATCATAGGTAGGGACCCTGCACATGCGAAGAGACAAATAACAGGGCCCTTTATTTAATAATCAGTCGAGCATAATTTCAAGGTGAACAGAAAGTGTTGTATAAATAGTCATAACTTTGACTTCCACACGATAACGTTTTTCATTCACCTTGAAAATTTTGTTTTCAATAATTTTTTTTATTAAATCCTGGCTTTTATGAACGGTATCCAGATCTTTAGCCATCATCATATGAATATCATCGTTAATTTCGTTTTCAATAACGTAAACGCTATATGAATCTAATTTGTATTTATCACTATTTATTATTTTGATTTTTATATCTTGGATGGTTAGCTGTGCACGATTTTTATTATTGAGTTCCTTAAATTCCTCCTGCCAAATCTTTTTATCATTTCTCAGCTCGGCAATTTCTTCCTTCTGTAGCTTTATCTCTTTGCTATACTTCTCGTGCCATTCTCCAAAAATATAGAGAAAGACGAACCAGCTGATCATCCCGCCAATGGCCATGCCGGCTAAGAAGCGCTGCCAGGCAGGCTTATGATATAACGGCGGAATTCTCATGAAACATGCTCCTGTGTCAGCCAATTAATGAGCATTGCACCTGTTTGCGCTCCTCCAAGGGCAAAAAGGATTAATAGGAATTGTTTAAAGAGATCTTTCGTTTGACCGTCTAACACTCCTTTTTCAAAACTGTAAACAGTATCAAATGTTCCGCCGATAGCTGCAATGATGGCCCAAATTCGAATAATGTTAGATATTCGGTACGCTTCTGTTAATGGCGGCTTCCCTGTAAGAAAAGCGGCGAGGCTTCCAATAATCGAACCACCGATGACGACTCCAAGTGCAATGAAATAACTATCAAATAATGAGGCGAAAAAAGGCTGGATTTTCATGATCATCCTTCCTTACTATTTTTAAAATGCCTTTTAGTCATAACTATTTGTTTACCACTCTCTAATCATCATATGGACAAACTTTTTAAAATATGTTTAATGGCTGACACAATATTTTTTGGTGAAAAGAGAACATATTTTCTTTTTCATCATAACCAATCTATAATATTTAGAAGAGAAGATTTAAGGGTGTGAACAAATTGTCATTTATTCACCTTCATGTATATAGTGCATATAGCTTACTAACAAGTACGGCGACAGTTGAACAGCTAGTAGCGGATGCGAAGCAAAAAGGATTTCCCGCCATTGCTTTAACTGATCGGAATGTAATGTACGGTACGGTTGCCTTTTATAAAGAATGTTTAAAGCAATCGATCAAACCGATTATTGGGCTAACTGTTGATGCCATTATCGGGGAGCATGGTGAAGCATTTCCTATTGTCCTTCTGGCAAAAAATCAAACTGGTTTTCAAAATCTATTAAAAATAACGAGTGTCGTCCAAACTAAATCGCCTGAAGGGATTCCGGGTAAATGGCTGAAGGCCTATTCGGACGGGCTTATTGCTATCAGTCCGGGGATGGATGGAGAAATTGAGCATTATTTAGCAAATGATGATTATGAGCAAGCAAAGGGCACGCTACACGTATATAAAGAAATGTTTGGAAGCGAAAATTTCTACCTTTCGCTGCAAAATCATCATACAACAGGGGAGGAAAAATTCCTTCCGAGCTTAGTTCGTTTGGCCGAAGAATCAAACACTGAATTAGCGGCAACGAACCAAGCACATTATCTATCCAAAGAGGACGCCTTTGCACAGGAATGCTTATTAGCGATTAAAAACGGGGAGAAGCTCCAAGATGAAACAAGGGAGCGACTCCAGAGTGATCAATATTATTTAAAGACAGCGCAGGAAATGACAGAGATATTCATAGACTATCCAGATGCTCTGGAAAACACTTTGAAAATTACCGAACAGTGCAATGTCATGCTTGAACTTAATCAGCAGCACCTCCCTAAATATCCCGTTGAACAACAGCTAACGGCTGATAAACTTCTTGAGGAGATTTGCTGGATCGGGTTGCAAGAAAGATATCCAAGCATTTTAGAAGAGCATAAAAAAAGGCTTGCCTACGAGCTGCAAATTATTAAAAAAATGAAGTTTAGCGATTATTTCTTAATTGTTTGGGATTTTATGAAGTTTTCAAGGGAAAACGGAATTTTAACAGGGCCAGGCCGTGGATCGGCAGCAGGTTCAATGGTCGCATATGTTTTGTATATAACGGATGTTGATCCGATTGAGCATAAGCTGTTATTTGAACGATTCCTTAACCCAGAGCGTATTTCTATGCCAGATATTGATATCGATTTTCCCGATCACCGCAGAGATGAAGTGATCAGGTATGTATCGCAAAAATACGGGGAGCTTCATGTAGCGCAAATTATTACATTCGGAACTTTAGCTGCCAAAGCTGCATTAAGGGATGTCGGAAGAGCCTTTGGTTTAAATCCAAAAGAATTAGACAGCCTCTCAAAAAGAGTTCCTTCTAAGCTAGGAATAACTTTAAGTAGAGCATATAAAGAGTCAGAGCCTTTAAGAATGTTTGTCGATGAATCAAGCTTAAATCGCAGACTATTCGAAACAGCACTTAAGCTTGAGGGATTACCAAGGCATACATCTACCCATGCCGCAGGAGTCGTTATAAGTGAAAAGCCATTAGTAAATACGATACCGATTCAGCAGGGTCATGATGATGTCTATTTGACGCAGTATTCTATGGAGCATTTGGAGGATGTTGGGTTATTAAAAATGGACTTTCTAGGACTACGGAATCTATCTTTAATTGAAAACATCCTCAAGTCCATTCAAAAAAAATCTGGAAAAAAAGTCGATATTAAAGCGATCCCCCTTCATGATCAAGCAACATTCGAATTATTAAGCAGGGGAGAAACGACAGGTATTTTTCAGCTTGAATCAGAAGGCATGAGAAAAGTATTAACAAAGCTTCGTCCTTCTTGTTTTGAAGACATCGTTGCTGTGAATGCCTTGTATAGACCTGGTCCAATGGAGAATATACCAACCTTCATCGAAAGAAAGCATGGAAAGCAGAAAGTCACTTATCCTCATTCGGACTTAATTCCGATCCTTGAGAATACATATGGGGTCATCGTTTATCAGGAACAAATCATGCAAATTGCTGCTAAGTTGGCAGGTTTTTCGCTCGGAGAAGCGGATTTACTGCGAAGAGCGGTAAGCAAGAAACAGAAGGAAGTATTGGACCTGGAAAGGGAGCACTTTGTAAAAGGCTCATTGAAAAAAGGATATGACGAAAAAACCGCGAATGATATATATGATTTAATTGTCCGCTTTGCTAATTACGGATTTAATAGGAGTCATGCTGTTGCTTATAGCTTCATATCTTATCAGCTCGCCTATTTAAAAACCTACTACCCGATTCATTTTATGGCTGCACTGCTTACGTCTGTTATTGGCAATGAGGAGAAGGTTTCACAGTATATCAGAGAAATGAAACAAATGAATCTTAAAATCCTTCCTCCTTCCATCAATAATAGCAGCTATTCTTTTCAAGTTGAAAAAGATGCCATTCGCTATAGCTTGGCTTCAATAAAGGGAATCGGAGCAACTGCGCTCAAGGAAATTTTTCGTTCGCGGAGAAACAAACGCTTCGATGATTTATTTGATTTTTGTATTCGAGTATCAGAAAAAGCGGTAAATCGTAAAGTACTAGAAGCTTTAGTATATTCGGGGAGCTTCGATGAATTTAAGCAAGACCGGGCAGTCCTTCTTGCTAGTATCGATGCAGCCACCCAGCATGCGAATTTATTAAAAACAGAAGATGACCAATTTGATTTCTTTTCAGAAACCGATTTCTTTCCAAAGCCAAAGTATACAGAAGTAGATCCAATCCGCTCGGAAGACAAACTGGCACTGGAGAAGGAAGTTTTAGGAATTTATTTATCAGACCATCCAGTTTCAATTTATGAAAAATATATGCCTTTACTGAAAGCCAGATTGTTATATAAATTGGAGGCGAATAAAGGCTTAACTCGCGTTGTCGTCTATTTGACCGATGTGAAAAAAATTAGGACAAAAAAAGGGTTAGCTATGGCCTTCTTAACTGTCAGTGATCAAACGGATGAAGTAGAGGCAGTTGTGTTTCCAAACATATACAGCAAATTTTCTTCCATGTTAAAACAAGGGAATATCCTTGTGATTGACGGTAAATGGGAAGAGAGAGATGGAAAACGCCAAATTATCATCCAAACATGTGAGGAAGTTAATGCGGCTATTGAAAAGGAAGAGAGCAAAGATCCTGTTTTATATTTAAAAATTACAAAAGAAAATGAAAATCCTGAAATCCTCCATCGTCTAAAAAAAATATTTACTGAAAATCAAGGAAATATTCAAATCGTCTTATATTATGAAAGTTCAAAAAAGAGAATTCAGTTAGGTGAAGAGGATTCAGTTCATCCAACAGAAGAATTTATGTCAAAATTAAAGAAAATTCTTGGTGAACAGCATGTAATATTAAAAAAATAGCCTTTTTCCTCATCAATGAATGTCTTTACATCAGCATCAAATATGGTATATTTGTTAAAAGAGAAATGGTCTGACCACCAAGAGACACGAGCCAATTTCCCATACCTTATGATTTTTGGGGTCAATAATTTCTGTCATTGTAATAAAAGATTACTACTAAGAAACCTAGCATATAATAGCTTGCGCATGCCAAGTTTTAGATTATTTTACATACTGTTTGATTTATGCCGTTATCATGAGCAATCCAAAGGAGTGTAAAGACATGACTTTACGTGAAGAAGCCCTTCACATGCATAGAGTAAACAAAGGTAAGCTTGAATCCAAATCAAAGGTACTAGTGAGAGATGCGCGGGATTTAAGTCTCGCATATTCACCAGGCGTTGCAGAACCATGTAAGGAAATTTACGATAAGCCTGAATCTGTATATGAATATACGATGAAAGGGAATATGGTAGCAGTTGTATCAGATGGTACAGCCGTTCTCGGACTTGGTAACATCGGTCCAGAAGCGGCACTTCCTGTTATGGAAGGAAAAGCGGTACTTTTTAAAAGCTTTGCTGGTGTGGATGCATTTCCCATTTGTTTAAACACTACCGAGATTGATAAAATAGTTGAAACGGTTAAATTGCTAGAGCCTACATTTGGAGGCGTAAACCTAGAAGATATTGCCGCACCGAATTGCTTTGTTATTGAAGAAAGATTAAAGAAAGAAGTAAATATCCCTGTATTCCATGATGATCAACATGGAACAGCTATTGTAACGGTAGCTGGTCTTGTGAATGCATTGAAGATCACTGGAAAGAAAATGAATGAAATTCGCGTTGTTGCGAATGGAGCTGGTGCAGCGGGGATTGCTATTATTAAGCTTCTATACGCATATGGAGTAAGAGATATCATTATGTGTGATACGAAGGGCGCAATTTACGAAGGCCGTCCACACGGAATGAATGATATTAAAAACGATGTCGCTAAATTTACGAATCGTGACAATGCGAAGGGCAATCTTGCAGATGTGATTAAAGGGGCAGACGTATTTATCGGTGTGTCTGCAGCAGGCTCATTAACGGCAGAAATGGTCAGCTCGATGAATCAAGATCCAATTATCTTTGCCATGGCGAATCCGAATCCAGAAATTATGCCTGATGAGGCAAAAGCGGCAGGTGCTGCTGTCATCGGGACTGGAAGATCTGATTTTCCTAACCAAGTAAACAATGTCCTTGCCTTCCCAGGTATTTTCCGTGGTGCTTTAGATGTAAGAGCGACACATATTAATGAGAAAATGAAGGTAGCCGCGGTTGAGGCGATTGCAAGTCTTATTACAGAAGAAGAATTAAATGCAGATTATGTCATTCCAGGTCCTTTTGACTCTCGAGTTGCTCCAGAAGTTGCGGCTGCAGTTGCAAAAGCAGCGATGGAGACTGGAGTAGCAAGAATAAAAGTGGATCCTGAAGATGTGAAAGAAAAAACGCGAAAGCTTGCGGTCATTGGGAAAAGTGAGTAAGTCTTGAACTTAAATTTTGCGAGCGCCTAATTATTGGGCGCTTTTCCGTTCGTGAAAAAAATGAAAAGTTGGAGACATTATGAAAAGTGTAAGGAATTTGTCGAATGATTAGCGACAAGTTTCTGCATAATTTACAGCACTTTTATTCTATATTGAAAAAATAGACAAGCTTATCCGATATTAATGAATTTTTGTTTGAAGTGGTCAACTCACTTTCTGTCTTGATAAGAAGCAGTGTTTATATATAGAACGGGAGGTTTAACCTTGCTTAAAGAGATTTTTACAAAGCCGAAAAAGAAGAAATATGCGACGATCCCTTCGGAAGCAGCAAAGCAGGATGTTCCCGAAGGAATAATGACGAAGTGTCCGAACTGCAAAAAGATTATGTACTCGAAAGAATTAGCAAAAAATTTAAAGGTTTGTTTTCAATGTGGATATCATTATCCAATGAACTCGAAAGAGCGGATAGACAGCTTTTTGGATGAGAATAGTCTTGAGGAATTAAATGCAGGGATGATTTCCGAAAATCCATTAAATTTCCCTGATTATATTGAAAAAGTTGAAAAAGACCGAAAAAAGTCAGGAATTAACGAAGCGGTTGTTACCGGAATTGGATCGGTTGGTGGCCATAAAATTGTATTAGCCGTGATGGATTCTACGTTTAGAATGGGAAGTATGGGTTCTGTAGTTGGAGAAAAAATTACCCTTGCCATTGAAAAAGCGGATGAGTTGTCTGTTCCATTTATTATTTTTACTGCCTCAGGAGGAGCGCGCATGCAGGAAGGTGTGCTAAGCCTTATGCAAATGGCTAAAACGAGCGTTGCCTTAAAGAGATTTAGTGATAATGGCGGATTAATTATTTCTATTATGACCCATCCAACTACTGGGGGAGTATCGGCAAGCTTTGCTTCACTTGGTGATTATAATTTAGCTGAGCCAGGAGCATTAATTGGCTTCGCTGGCCGAAGAATTATTGAACAAACGATTCGCGAAGATCTTCCGAAAGATTTCCAAACAGCGGAATTCCAATTAAAGCATGGTCAATTAGATGCAGTGATTTCCAGACAAGATATGAAAGAAAGAATTGAAACAATTCTCTCGATTCATCAAGGGGGTGACGTCGAATGGTAGGAGAACTAGAATTTGAACGCCCAGTTATCGAACTCAGAAAAAAGATAGCGGAGCTTAAAGAATTTACGCAAAATGCTGATGTAGATTTATCTGCGGAAATAGAGAAATTAGAAGCACGTTTAGGGAAATTAGAGAAAGAGATATATGAAAATATGAAACCGTGGGACCGCGTACAAATCGCTAGACACCCAGGACGCCCAACAACATTGGATTATATTTCTCTACTTTTTACAGACTTCTTTGAATGCCATGGAGATCGAACATTTGCAGATGATGAGGCAATTGTCGGCGGAATTGCAAAGTTTAAAGGTCTTCCCGTTACGGTTATTGGCCATCAACGTGGGAAAGATACGAAAGAAAATATTCGCAGAAATTTTGGGATGCCACATCCTGAAGGATATCGTAAAGCACTTCGATTAATGAAACAGGCTGAAAAATTTAGACGTCCTATTATATGTTTCATCGACACGAAAGGCGCCTATCCAGGAAAAGCAGCCGAGGAACGTGGTCAAAGTGAAGCAATTGCCCGTAATTTATTTGAAATGGCTAGCTTAAAAGTGCCTGTCATTAGCATCGTGATAGGTGAAGGCGGAAGTGGCGGTGCCTTAGCTCTTGGAGTAGGCAACCAAATTCATATGCTTGAGAATTCCACATACTCTGTTATTTCTCCTGAAGGTGCAGCAGCTATTCTATGGAAAGATGCGACTCAGGCAAAAAGAGCTGCAGAAAGCATGAGAATAACAGCTCCTGACCTAAAGGATTTAGGCATAGTGGATGAAGTGATTTCAGAAGTTAAGGGCGGAGCACATAAAGATATCAAAAAACAAGCTCTATTCATTGATGAAATCCTTCTGCAATCGCTTAAAAAACTTAAACAATTAACTGAAGAAGAATTAATTATTCAACGATATGATAAATATAAATCCATCGGTGAATATTCTCACTTAAAGGAATTCATCGGAGTAAAGTAAGAACATGCTTTTATGGCATGTTCTTTTTATTTGGCTTAAGTTGTGATAACAGAGGCTTCGTGGTATTTTAAGATTAGGGCAAAATGAAGAATAATTCTTCGTTTAAATAGTCATGACTCTTTAAAAATTTTATTATTTTTACTAGTTAATAATTCGGCATTTGGGGTGAAAGCATGAAAAGAATTGGAGTGCTTACGAGTGGCGGGGATTCACCTGGCATGAATGCGGCTATTCGTGCCGTCGTACGGAAGGCAATTTATCACAATTTAGAAGTTTTTGGCGTGTTCGGGGGATATTCTGGACTAATAGCTGGAAATATTAAAAAACTAGAGCTAGGTTCTGTTGGTGACATTATTCACCGTGGCGGAACTATGCTATACTCAGCAAGATGTGAGGAATTCAAGACAAAAGAGGGGCAGCAAAAAGGGATTGAACAGTTAAAGACAAAAGGGATTGATGGTTTAGTTGTCATTGGGGGAGATGGATCTTATCATGGGGCAAGAGCTTTATCTGAGCAAGGCTATCCATGTATAGGCATTCCAGGAACAATTGATAATGACATTGCAGGAACACAATACACGATTGGCTTTGATACAGCGGTTAATACTGTTATTGATGCTGTTGATAAAATTCGTGATACGGCGACTTCCCATGAGCGTACATTCATTATTGAAGTAATGGGGAGAAATGCAGGAGATATCGCTCTTTGGGCAGGATTAGCAGGGGGAGCAGAGACGATTATCATTCCTGAAGAAAAATACAATATGGATGAAATCGCGGAAAGGCTTATTAAAGGCCATGAACGGGGAAAAAGACATAGTATTATTATGGTTGCAGAAGGTGTGACAACTGGAATGGAATTTGCAAAAGAATTAGAAGAGGCAACCAATTTTGATACACGAGTTTCTGTTTTAGGCCATATGCAGCGCGGAGGTTCGCCATCCGCATTTGACAGAGTTTTAGCAAGCCGTTTTGGTTCACGGGCAGTTGAGTTGCTTCTAGAAGGAAAAGGTGGACGTGCTGTCGGGATCGAGAATAATGTTGTTGTAGATCATGATTTAAATGAAATCCTTAGCACGAAACATACAGTGGATCTAGGGATATACAAATTATCTAAAGAGCTATCGATATAACTTTATTTTGCATACGTCCACAATATTTATTTTCGATTGAGTTATGCATACAGGACTAGAGGAGGAAACATCATGCGAAAAACAAAAATCGTATGTACGATTGGGCCAGCAAGTGAGACGGTTGAAAAATTAATTAAGCTCATTGAAGCTGGGATGAATGTGGCAAGGTTAAACTTTTCTCACGGGAATTTTGAAGAGCATGGTGAGCGCATTCAAAATATCCGTGAGGCAGCAAGAAAAACAGGAAAAACGGTGGCGATCCTCTTAGATACGAAGGGTCCAGAAATTCGTACACATAATATGAAGGATGGTGCGATTGAGTTATCCGCAGGCAATAATATTATTGTGTCGATGGATGAGGTTGAAGGAACACCAGAAAAGTTTTCTGTTACATATGCTGATTTAATTAATGATATTGACATTGATTCAAAAATATTGCTTGATGATGGCCTTATTGCATTAGAAGTAAAGAAAATTGATAAAACATTAAATGAAATTCATACTACGATCTTAAATGGCGGAGTTCTAAAAAATAAAAAAGGCGTTAATGTGCCTGGAGTAGCTGTCAATTTACCTGGAATTACTGAAAAAGATGCGCAGGACATTCATTTTGGAATTGAGCAGGGGATTGATTTCATCGCTGCTTCCTTTGTACGCCGAGCTTCAGATGTTTTAGAAATTAGGCAGCTATTAGAAGACAATGAAGCAACACATATTCATATTATCCCGAAAATTGAAAATCAAGAAGGCGTTGATAAAATTGATGAAATTCTTGACGTTTCCGATGGGATAATGGTGGCAAGAGGAGATCTTGGGGTTGAGATCCCTGCAGAGGAAGTGCCATTAGTTCAAAAGCAATTAATAAAAAAATGCAACGCACATGGCAAGCCTGTTATTACAGCAACGCAAATGCTTGACTCTATGCAGCGCAACCCCCGTCCTACCCGTGCAGAGGCAAGCGATGTGGCGAATGCTATTTTTGATGGGACAGATGCTATTATGCTTTCTGGGGAAACGGCTGCAGGGTCATATCCAATTGAAGCAGTACAAACGATGCATAATATCGCTTCACGTGCAGAGTCCGCGTTAGACCATAAAGAAGTTCTATCGTCGAGAAGTAAAGATAATGAACATAATATTACAGATGCAATCGGCCAATCAGTTGCTCATACAGCACTGAATCTTGATGTAAATGCCATTATTACCCCAACTGAAAGTGGTCATACGGCAAGAATGATTTCAAAATATCGTCCGAAGGCGCCGATTGTTGCTGTTACATCTAATGATTATGTTTCTCGACGTCTTGCACTTGTTTGGGGTGTGTACCCACAAATTGGAAGAAAGGCATCTACTACAGATGATATGCTTGATACAGCAGTAGAAGAAAGCTTAAATAGCGGCATCGTCTCTTCTGGTGATTTAGTTGTGATTACTGCAGGAGTGCCAGTTGGTGAAGCAGGAACAACTAACTTAATGAAAATCCATGTTGTAGGTGATATTCTCATGAAAGCACAAGGGATTGGCCGTAAATCGGCATTTGGCAAAGTGGTCATTGCCCGTAATGCAGAAGAAGCAAACGCAAAGGTAAAAGAAGGTTCTATTTTAGTGACAATTGGATCCGATCGCGAAATGATGCCAGCTATCGAAAAATGCAGTGCACTCATTACGGAAGAAGGCGGATTAACAAGCCATGCGGCTGTTGTCGGAATTAATATAGGCATCCCTGTTATTGTTGGAGTGGAAAATGCAACGACAATTTTTAAAGATGGGCAGGAAATAACTGTTGACTCCAATCGAGGCGTCATTTATAACGGACACGCCAGCGTGCTTTAATTGGTGACGCTATGCGTTATATTTTCATTCTCATAATTATTGTTTCAGTCGTAGAGATTGGCGTACTTGTTCTCTCAGGTAATATCATTGGTTTTTGGCCAACAATGGGGATCATTCTTTTTACCGGCTTCCTAGGGGCATATTTGGCGAAGAAGCAAGGACTAGAAACCATAAGAAGAGCTCAAGCTCAGCTAAGGTCTGGTCAAATGCCGGGAGAGGCAATTTTGGACGGTATTTGTATATTAATTGGCGGAATCATGCTATTAATACCCGGATTTATTACCGATGTAATCGGATTGCTTTTACTAGCCCCGCCAACCAAAGTTTATTTCAAAAAGATCATACTAAAACGGTTTCGTAAATGGATTAATAATAATTCATTTACCATTATTAGATAATAGTTATTATTTAAGGAAATTGTTCAGATCGCTAAGTGCCTGTAGCGGAAATCAACAGAATCGTATAACATCGCTTAAAGAATAAATATAGAAAAAGGTCATCCCAACATTGGAATGACCTTTTTCTATAAAGATATAAAACCTGAATTATGCTTCTTTCCCTTTAATAAAGGCCCATAAATCATGAAATACGTTGGCTTTATGTAAGGTTGTTATTATAACAAGTGTAACTGGCCCAACAATTAACCCTAAAAATCCAATCAATTTAAAGCCAACAAACAAGGCAATTAAAGTTGCTAAAGGATCCAATCCGATACTCGAAGAAAGAATTTTTGGCTCCATAATTTGCCGCTGAACGAGAACAATTGTATATAAAACTCCAATTCCAATAGCTGTACCCATATCTCCAGCTATTGCTTCGTAAATAATCCAAGGAACAAAAATTAATCCAGTCCCCAAATATGGAATAATATCAACAATCCCAGCAACAAGTGCGATGGTAATAGCATAATCTACACGCAAAATTAATAAACCAATTAAAATGATAACTGTAGAAATAGAAATAAGTGTTGCCTGTGCCTTCACAAATCCAAACAGAGCCTTTTTTAAATCGGCAAAAACCGTTCTACTGCTTGTTTTTGCGCGGGTTGGCAACAGCCTGTTTCCAATTTCCGAAAGTCTGTACCAATCCTTACTAATAAAAAATGTACCAAGTAAGGAGAAAATAAGCACAGTTGCTGCATTTGGAAACCAGGACAAAATATTAGGTATTTTTCCAAAGAAGGATTGAATAAAAGCCCCGACTGTTGAACCAATTTTCGTCCCGACGTTTTGAATATTTGTCATTATTGTATCCTGCTGACCAGTATCTAAATTTTTAAATAAACTAGTTAACTGATTATAGATTGGGATGATTTGGCCAGCAAAGAAGTTCTCGACATAATTAATTAGCGTATCTAAGTGATTTGGCACGACCTTTGCCAAATAATCCGCGCCAGATACAATTTCAGCGATTAATAGGGTAATGAGACCTGCAAATATAGCAATTAACAAGACAATGCTTATTAACACAGCTAATACACGAGGCATTTTCCATTTACCCTCAAGAAAATTGACGAGCGGATTAATTAGAAAAGCAATGGCTAATCCGATTAAGAATGGGTAAGTGACTTTAGAAATATAGAAAAATCCAAAGAGCAATAGTAGAGTGATACTGACTACAAATAAAAATCGCATTGTTCGATAAACGTAAACTGGGTTCAAAAAAGTACCTCCTTATTTAATATTTAGCGTTTATGTAACTTATTTAATATCAATGAATCCTATTCAAAATAGTTTATCATTTTCTATTAAAGTAATCATCTTAATTACGTTTAATGTTTGTAAAGGTTTCAGATGAAAAATAGAATATTTAATGGAAAAAACTAGAGAATATGAAAAAAATTCAATAGATATAAGAAATATTAATAATGCATCATAAGATAAACTTATGGCTTTGTGAAAAAATATTAATTAATACTTATTTTTCGCTCCTTTTTCATTCACAAATATCAGTAAATTGTTTATAATAGGACTTGAAAGCGCAAACCATTAAAAAAATATGTTTAGGACAAACTATTTTTATATAATATAAAATGGAAATGTAAGCATTTTCATTTTTGTAACCTACATGAGCAAACGCTCGATTAATATTTATCAACTATCATGTAGCGATGAGATTGTTTTGAATGGTTGCCTTTTCATTTTTATCGGTCTGTCGTTCGACTTCTAGTCGACTTTTATATATGAATTGAGATTCACCAATGAATTAATAAACAGACAAAAAGGGTATGGGGAAATTTTATTATGTAAAGGAGAGGGTCAGTATGACAGTTACACGCGGTCTTGAAGGGGTAGTTGCTACAACATCATCGATCAGTTCAATCATAGATGATACGTTAACATATGTTGGATATGATATTGATGATTTAGCAGAAAATGCAAGCTTTGAAGAAGTCATTTATCTGCTATGGCACAGAAAGCTTCCAACTCAATCTCAATTAGAGGAGTTGAAAAATCAACTAGCTGAAAATGCTGAATTGCCTAAGGGAGTATTGGAGCATTTTAAAATGTATCCAATTGATAAAGTTCACCCGATGGCTGCTCTTCGTACGGCTGTTTCACTTATCGGATTATATGATGAAGAAGCAGATTTAATGGAAAAAGAGTCAAACTATCAAAAAGCGATTCGTTTACAAGCGAAAATGCCAGCAATCGTAACGGCATTCGCACGAATTAGAAAAGGTTTGGAACCAATTTCTCCAAGGAAAGACCTTGGCTTTGCTGCTAACTTCCTATATATGTTATCAGGAAAAGAACCTGAACCAATTGCGATTGAAGCTTTTGACAAGGCATTAGTGCTTCACGCAGATCACGAATTAAATGCTTCTACATTTACAGCACGTGTTTGTGTAGCGACATTATCTGATGTATATTCAGGAATTACAGCGGCGATCGGAGCACTAAAAGGTCCGTTACATGGGGGAGCAAATGAAGCTGTAATGAAAATGCTTTCTGAAATTGGCACACTTGAAAATGTTGAGCCATATGTTCGCGGAAAGCTTGAGAATAAAGAGAAAATCATGGGCTTTGGACATCGCGTATATCGCAAAGGGGACCCGCGTGCGAAGCATTTACGTGATATGTCTAAGAAATTAACAGAGCTAACAGGCGAGCCACAATGGTTTGAAATGTCAACAAAAATTGAAAGCATTGTAACTGGTGAGAAGAATCTTCCGCCAAACGTTGATTTCTATTCCGCTTCTGTATACCATAGCTTAGGAATTGACCATGATTTATTTACGCCAATCTTTGCTGTAAGCCGAGTATCAGGCTGGCTTGCTCATATTCTTGAGCAATACGAAAACAACCGTTTAATCCGCCCGCGTGCTGATTATACAGGACCTGGCATGCAGAAATATGTTCCAATTCAGCAAAGAGGCTAATATCATTTGTTTGCTTGATAAAGAGAACGGTCAAAGGTTAGTGGCATCCGTCATCTAACCTTTGATTCTAATAAATAGCTTTGATAGTCTTCAAGGGTATGACTAAAAGATGGAGGGAAAAAACAATGCAAGGTGAAAAAATTACAGTTACTAATGGTGTTCTAAACGTTCCAAATAATCCAGTTGTTCCTTTTATTGAAGGAGACGGAACAGGTCCAGATATTTGGGCTTCCGCTTCAAGAGTATTGGACGCTGCTGTAGAAAAGGCATATAAAGGTGAACGTAAAATTGTCTGGAAAGAAGTTTTAGCTGGAGAGAAAGCATTTAATCAAACTGGCGAATGGCTGCCTTCTGAAACATTAGACCTTATTAATGAATATTTAATTGCCATTAAAGGTCCATTAACGACGCCAATTGGTGGGGGAATTCGTTCACTAAACGTAGCGCTTCGCCAAGAATTAGATCTATTTGTTTGCTTACGCCCAGTTCGCTGGTTTGAAGGTGTACCATCACCTGTTAAGCGCCCTCAAGATACAGATATGGTTATTTTCCGTGAAAATACTGAGGATATTTATGCGGGAATCGAATATGCAAAAGGTTCTGATGAAGTAAAGAAATTAATCTCTTTCCTTCAAAACGAATTAGGCGCAAACAAAATCCGCTTCCCAGAAACATCTGGAATTGGAATTAAACCTGTTTCAGAAGAAGGGACAAGCCGTTTAGTACGCGCTGCTATTGAGTATGCGATTAAAGAAGGCAGAAAATCTCTCACACTTGTCCATAAAGGAAATATTATGAAATTTACTGAAGGGGCATTCAAAAACTGGGGTTATGAGCTTGCGGAAAGAGAGTATGGCGACAAAGTGTTCACTTGGGCTCAATATGACCGCATTAAAGATGCTGAAGGCACAGAAGCTGCGAATAAAGCGCAAGCGGATGCAGAAGCTGCTGGCAAAATTATCGTGAAGGATGCAATCGCAGACATCTTCTTACAGCAAATTCTTACACGTCCGAAAGAGTTCGATGTTGTTGCAACAATGAATTTAAATGGTGACTATATTTCTGATGCACTTGCTGCTCAAGTTGGAGGAATTGGTATCGCTCCAGGAGCAAACATTAACTATGTGACAGGACATGCCATTTTTGAAGCGACACACGGAACAGCGCCAAAATATGCTGGCTTAGACAAGGTGAACCCTTCATCTGTTATTCTATCTGGTGTATTAATGCTTGAACATTTAGGTTGGAATGAAGCAGCTAATATGATTGTGAAATCAATGGAAAACACAATTGCTTCTAAAGTTGTTACTTATGACTTTGCACGCTTAATGGAAGGTGCAAAGGAAGTGAAATGTTCTGAATTCGGTGATGAATTAATTAAAAATATGGAGTAAGTGTATATTCAAAAAGGAGGACAATTTCCCGGACTTTTTGAATAACCTTTATAAAAGAGGCTAAGTTTTTAGCCTCTTTTACATACAGATTTATGAATACAAAAGGAGGAACGAGATATGTCATTAAAACGCAAGAAGATTTCCGTTATTGGCAGTGGTTTCACAGGAGCAACAACTGCATTTTTACTTGCTCAAAAAGAGCTTGGAGATATTGTCTTAGTTGATATTCCACAAATGGAAAACCCTGCTAAAGGTAAAGCTTTAGATATGCTTGAAGCGAGTCCTGTTCAAGGTTTTGACGCAAATATTATTGGCACAGCCGACTATGCAGATACGGCTGACTCTGATATCGTTGTTGTGACCGCAGGTATTGCTCGGAAACCAGGTATGAGCCGTGATGATTTAGTGCAAACAAATCAAAAGATTATGAAGAGTGTAGCACAGGAAATTGTAAAGTATTCTCCTCATTGCTTTATCGTTGTATTGACGAATCCAGTTGACGCAATGACATATACGATTTTTAAAGAATCAGGTTTCCCTAAAAACCGTGTAATCGGACAATCAGGCGTTCTTGACACAGCTCGTTTCCGCACATTTATTGCCCAAGAATTAAACTTGTCGGTAAAAGATATTACAGGGTTTGTTCTTGGCGGGCATGGAGACGAAATGGTTCCTTTAGTCCGCTATTCATATGCCGGCGGTATTCCGCTAGAAACTTTAATCCCGAAAGATCGTCTAGATTCCATTGTAGAACGCACTCGTAAAGGTGGCGGAGAAATCGTTAATCTGCTAGGAAATGGAAGTGCCTATTATGCACCTGCAGCTTCACTTGTTGAAATGTGTGAAGCGATTCTTAAAGACCAGCGCCGTGTTCTTCCTTCCATTGCTTACCTTGAAGGGGAATATGGATATGATGGAATTTACTTAGGAGTTCCTACTATTCTTGGTGCTAATGGAATTGAGAAGGTCATAGAGCTTGAATTAACTCCAGATGAGAAAGCTGCACTTGATCAATCTGCTGAAGCTGTTCGCAGCGTAATGGCTGTTCTATCTTAATAAAATATATCGGCTCGTATATTTCTTATGAAGCTAACATAAAATTCGGGGGTAACCCCGAATTTTTTTGCAAATAATAGACTATCACTCATAGTAAATAATAAGGTATAATATAAAAAATCTGAATAATTTTAAAACGAATTGCAAGCGGTTACATAGTTTTGGAGGTGCACTTGTATGCTACTTGGTAAAAAACGTAAGCTTGGAAGACAAATAGAAGAAATTACAGTTGGGGAAAAATTAACGTTAACAGAAAAAATCGAAGACAAAGATTTGCTCCTATATTTAGGACTAACTAATGATGCCAATCCATTATATATTCAGCATGACTATGCATCACAAACACCTTATAAAAAACCGATTGTTCCTAGCATTATGCTAAATGGAATTATATCTTCCGCCATTTCAAAATATTTACCTGGGCCTGGCTCCCATATATTAAAACAAGAAATTAATTTTGTGAAACCAGTTTACCATTATGGAACGGTACAATTCCTTTTTGAAGTGGTTGAGGTGAGTAAAAGCAGCCATACGATTCAAATTCAAGTCCACGGCACAGATGAAGAAGATGAAACCGTAATTAAAGGAACATTGCTTGTATGTCCACCCCACCGAATTCATGCAATGGATGGAGAAACTCTTGAGAATTTTTAACTATTTTCAAAAGACATATGCAAAAGCCTATGTCTTTTTCTATTGTCTAGCTCCACAAGGAACGCTTCGGCAGCGTAATCATCGCACGACCAAAAGTGTAGCTTTTGGGAGGGTGTCGCGTTTTTGTCGACCTCGAGGTCACAAGCCAATCCTAAAAGGTAGAGCTCATCTTTCCGTGAGGCTCGTCTTGTGCTTGTCGGGGGTGAGCACAAAGGAAAACTTCTGTGATTAATCCTAGCTGGAACAATTGTCTTTTGATTGTGCCGCAGGCACTTCCGTATTTCCGCTTGCGAAATTTTGAAAGCAGCAGTTGTCCTTGTTACATTTCGGCTGTCAGTATATATTAATAATAGGATGAAAATAAGGGGTTAACCTTTTGAAAAGATTTAGCTTATTTTGGGGAATACCGATTAAACGGAGGCTATTATGGCAAAGAAAGTTTTAATTGTTGATGATGAACAGTCCATACTTACATTATTGGAGTACAATCTAAAACAGGCAGGTTATGAAGTCATCACCGCAATGGATGGAGAAATAGGAAAAAACTTAGCGATTAGTGAGAATCCTGATTTAATCGTGCTCGATCTTATGCTTCCTAAAATGGATGGCATTGAGGTATGTAAAGAGCTACGTCAAAATAAAGTCATGACTCCGATTTTAATGCTGACAGCGAAGGACGACGAATTCGATAAAGTTCTTGGTTTAGAATTAGGTGCGGACGATTATATGACAAAGCCCTTTAGCCCACGAGAAGTTGTAGCAAGGGTTAAAGCAATTTTAAGAAGAACACAGTTTTCAGCTGAAACAGTTGGAAAAGCGGAAGAGGATTTAGATTATATTGAAATTTTTGATCTGAAAATCTTTCCGGACCAATATGAGGCTTATTTTGAAGGCAATCTCCTGGAATTAACGCCAAAAGAATTTGAATTATTATTATATTTAGCGAAGAATAAGGGACGTGTACTAACAAGAGACAGTCTATTAAGTGCTGTCTGGAATTATGACTTTGCTGGAGATACCCGTATTGTTGACGTACACATTAGCCATCTTCGAGAAAAAATTGAACATGACACAAAAAAGCCATTGTATATAAAAACGATACGCGGTTTAGGATACAAGCTTGAGGAGCCGAAAGGAGAATGATGAAATTCCGCTCACGGCTTCTGTACGGATTAATCACATTAATATTTGCTGTCTTAATCGGATTAGGTCTTCTTTTAGGACAGCTTTTCAAAAGCTACTATTTGCATAGCTTTGATGAGCGCTTAAAAAAAGAAAGTGCACTCATCTCAAATTTTATAGGAGATGAAGGCGGCATTGATTCAATCAAAAAGGATGAAATCGGTAAATACAGCAAAATGCTTGATGCAAGGGTAACCGTTGCTGACAATGAAGGAGCCATCATCCATGATAGCGGAAAGTTTTCATATATAGATACTTCCTGGCATGAAAATATGATCACTGACTTGATCAACAAAAAAAATGTGAGTCACTATTTAGTAGAGAATACGGGAGACTATGATCTGAATTACTATTGGAGCCCAATACTTCTAGAGGGTAAAAAAGAAGGTTATTTATTTCTTAGTACTCGCATGACGGAAATTAATCATGCTTATAAGCAAATTTGGAAGCTGCTCACGATTAGCTTGACCTTTTCATTTGTTGTCATTCTATTATTAGGAACTCGAATGACCGCCCGCTATACGAAGCCAATTGAAGCTGCTGCTAATACAGCGATTGAGCTAGCAAAAGGAAATTATCGGGCCCGTACATATGAAGATCATATGAATGAAACGGGTATGCTTAGTGCTTCTATTAATGTGTTGGCGAGAAACTTGCAGGAAATGAGAAAGACTCAAGAGATGCAGCAGGACCGGCTGACTGCGCTAGTAGAAAATATGGGAAGCGGATTAATATTGATTGATAGTAAAGGGTTTATCAGTTTGATGAACCGGACTTATAAAGAGTTTTTTGCTATTAATCCAGCTGATTATTTAAACAATCTCTATTATGAAGTGATAGAAATTGAAGAGGTCGTCACCTTAATAGAAGAAATATTTATGACTGAAGAAAATGTCAGGAAGCAAATGATTATCTTTACAGGTAACAAGCGGCGACATTTCGAGGTTTACGGAGTACCTATCATTGGAACAAATGATGTGTGGAAAGGGGTTCTCCTCGTATTCCATGATATTACCGATTTGAAAAAGCTGGAACAAATGAGAAAGGACTTTGTCGCAAATGTTTCGCACGAATTGAAAACACCGATTACTTCTATTAAAGGGTTTTCAGAAACACTTTTAGATGGAGCCATGGAAAATAAGGAAGCATTGGAAGCATTTTTGAAAATTATTCTTCAGGAAAGTGACCGTTTACAGATGCTTGTTCATGATTTATTGGACCTGTCCAAAATAGAACAGCAGAACTTTAATCTCTCGATCGAAAAATATAATATCGCTGACACTCTTCATGAGGTCATTGCCATATTAAAACAAAAGGCTGAAGAAAAAGAGATTAGCATTACATTTAAGTCAACAAACGACAATATTCTAATAGAGGCAGATGCGGATCGGCTGAAACAAATTTTTCTAAATTTAATTAATAATGCTGTAACCTATACACCTAATGGCGGCAGCGTGTCTATCTCATTAAGTGAGACAGATTCAAATGTGTTGATTAAAGTAAGAGATACTGGAATTGGTATTCAGAAGGAAGAAATTCCGCGAATATTTGAACGGTTTTATCGGGTGGATCGAGCTCGAAGCCGTAATTCGGGAGGAACAGGCTTAGGATTAGCCATTGTTAAACATTTAGTAGAGGCACATAAAGGAAAAGTTTCCGTTGAAAGTGAAGAGGGAGTAGGGACAACTTTTTATATTGAGTTAAATAAGAAATTTCCACTGGGATAATCTTTTGGATGAAGATGGGACAGGCAATTTTACATGTTCTTAACATTAAGTAAATTCTTGCTTAATATTTGCTTGCTAATATTAAACATGAAGGACCCCTTCATCCAATGAAGAAAAAAGACGGAAGCCTACCCCGCTTCCGTCTTTTTCCGTTTATATTACATGGGATTGCTATTTAGTTGTTGATTGGAGAGGAAGGTACGAGATCCTCATAGTGGAAATCAACAGAACGTTCCACAAGTTTTGTTTGAAAATTGAAACCTTTTTGTTTGCCAATCGTATAAAAAGTAAATGAAGTGTAATAAGGGAAGGGGAGAGAATATGGTCAGCTTAAAAAGAATATATACAGTGACTGGCCTCGTGCTGCTAATCATCCTATTAGGCATTACCGCGTTAACGACCTGGTATACAGTCGATGAATCCGATCAAGCAGTCATTTTAACTTTTGGCAAGGTTGAAGAAGGAATTACAGACCCAGGACTTCATTTCAAATTGCCATGGCCAATTCAAAGCGTTGAAAAAGTATCAAAAGAAACATTCAGTTTGCAATTTGGTTTTGAAGAAAAGAACGGGAAGATGAAAGACTTTCCTGAGGAAACGAAAATGATCACGGGAGATGAAAACATCGTCCTAGCAGATCTAGTTGTACAATGGAAAATTACTGATCCAGAAAAATATCTCTATAATTCTAAAGATCCAGAAGAAATTCTCTACGATGCTACGTCTGCTTCCTTAAGAAGCATTATCGGCAGCTCCAAAATTGATGATGCCCTAACTTCAGGTAAGGCAGAGATCGAAGCGGATGTTAGAGATTTATTAAGCTCATTAATTGAAAAATATGATATTGGTCTTTCCATTTTAGCTGTCAAGCTTCAAGATGTAGAGCTTCCAAATGATGAAGTTCGAAAAGCGTTTACGAATGTAACGGATGCTAGAGAAACTGCTAACACAAAGGAAAACGAAGCGAAAAAGTATGTAAACCAAAGAATGAATGAAGCACAAGGAGAAAAAGATGCATTGATCTATAAAGCAGAAGGGGAAAAAGCGGCCCGTCTTGAAAAAGCAAGAGGAGACGTAGCTGTCTTTAATAAAATATATGCCGAATATAAGAATAGTCCGGATATTACAAGAGAGCGTCTCGTCCTTGAAACACTTGAGCAGGTACTTCCTGATGCTGAAATTTATATTATGAATGATGAAGGTAATACATTGAAATACTTCCCGATTAGGCCTCTTGAAAAAGAACAGCCTGTACAAAAAGAGGAAGGAAGTGACAAACAATGAGCGATCAAAACGTCATTAACATTAACGAGCGCGGCGGAAAAAACACGCAATGGCGCAATTATATAAAAAGTGGATTCTTTTTAGTTGTTTTGCTAGTTTTAATAGGCATTTTATTAAGTAATTTATTTATCGTTAAAGAAGGCGAATATAAAATTATTCGTCAATTTGGAGAAGTCGTTAGAATTGAAAGTGAGCCTGGTTTAAGCTATAAAATTCCATTCATCCAAAGTGTTTCAACATTGCCGAAATACCAGCTAACATATGATGTATCAGAGGCTGAAATTAATACGAGAGATAAAAAACGCATTATCATTGATAACTATGCGGTTTGGCGAATTGCTGATCCGAAGAAGATGATCGCTAACGCAAGAACACTCGAAAGTGCGGAAACAAGAATGGAAGAATTTATTTATTCAGTTACGAGAACAGAGCTTGGACAGCTAAACTATGAAGAAATTATTAATGATGAGAAATCTTCTCGAGGGTCATTAAATGATCGAATCACGGAAAAGGTCAATGAGCTTCTAGCTAAAGATAATTACGGTATTGTCGTAACAGATGTGCGTATGAAGCGAACCGATTTACCAGCAGAAAATGAACAATCAGTATATACGAGGATGATATCTGAGCGGGAATCAACAGCGCAGGAATATTTATCAAAAGGGGATGCCCAAAAAAATCGGATTATTGCTGATACAGATAAGCAAGTAAGAGAACTTTTGGCAAAAGCACAGGCGGATGCTGAAGAGATTCGAGCTGAGGGTGAAGCGGGAGCAGCAAAAGTTTATAATGAGGCATTTTCAAAGGATCCGAGCTTTTACTCCTTATTCCGTACATTAGAATCATATAAAAAGACAATTAATGGCGAAACAGTGATCGTTCTGCCATCAGATTCACCATATGCTAGATTATTAATGGGATATCAAAAATAATATCTAACTCCTTAAAAAACCGTTATTTTTCTTTCTTTGTTTACTCATGGTAAAATGAAGAAAGGGAATAACGGTTTATTATTTATGCTTAATTATAGGTATAACCATTTCTATTAAATAATGATCTGGCTTCAGTGCATAAGCATTTTTAAATAAGGTGGGATTCAATTGAATAAAAAACTAGTGTTAATCGACGGCAATAGTATTGCCTATCGGGCATTTTTTGCTTTGCCATTATTGAATAATGATAAGGGAATACATACGAATGCGGTTTACGGATTCACAATGATGTTATCAAAAATTCTTGAGGACGAAAAACCAACACATATACTCGTTGCATTTGATGCTGGAAAAACAACCTTCCGCCATAAAACGTTTAGTGAGTATAAGGGAGGCAGACAAAAGACTCCGCCAGAGTTATCGGAGCAATTTCCTTTTATTCGGGAGCTGCTTGATGCCTATCTGATACCGCGTTATGAATTAGAAAACTATGAAGCGGATGATATTATCGGAACATTATCTCTTCATGCGGAAAAGAATGGCTATGAAGTTAAAGTAATTTCCGGAGATAAAGATTTAACACAGCTCAGCTCAGATACTACGACTGTGGCGATTACCCGTAAAGGGATTACTGATATTGAGGAGTATACTCCAGCCCATATCGCCGAAAAGTACGGGATTACACCAGAGCGAATTATTGATATGAAAGGTTTAATGGGTGACAGCTCTGATAATATCCCAGGCGTACCAGGTGTTGGTGAAAAAACAGCTTTGAAATTACTTAAGGAGTTCGGAACACTTGAGGAGCTGCTGGCGTCTGTTGATAAAGTAAGCGGGAAAAAGCTGAAAGAAAAACTTGAAGAATTTAAAGACCAGGCATTAATGAGTAAAGAGTTGGCGACCATCACGAGGGAAGCTCCAGTTGAAATTAAGCTTGATGACATTGAGTACGATGGCTTCGATAAAGAGAAGGTTGTTACTATTTATAAAGAGCTTGGGTTTAACTCCTTATTAGAAAAAATGGGTGATTCAGCTCGGGTTGAAGAAGTAGATTTAGAAAAAATTGAATTTACGATTGTTGAAGAGATAACTGAAGAAATTTTTGCAGATGAGAATTCTTTTTATATAGAAGTATTAGAGGATAACTATCATTATGCTGATATGATCGGCTTTTCGATTGCTAATAATAAAGGAACTTTTTTTATTTCGGCTGAAAAAGCACTGGCCTCTGAAGCATTTAAACAATGGGCAGAGGATGAAACGAAATCTAAAATTGTTTACGACGCAAAACGGTCAGAAGTTTCTTTACGGCACCATGGAATTCATTTAGCTGGAATTACTTTTGATTTACTTATCGCTGCCTATCTTATTAATCCATCCGAAACAATCGAGGATGTTGCTTCCATCGCTAAAACACATGGATATACAGCCATTCAATCAGATGAAGCTTTTTATGGAAAAGGAGCGAAGCGCAGGATCCCGGAAGAAACTGAGCTTGCCGGACATCTTTCTAGAAAGGCGGATGTACTTCTAACATTAAAGGACAAGCTAGACCAAGAGCTTAAAGATAATCAGCAGGATGAATTATTTTATGATTTAGAAATGCCTTTAGCATTCATCTTGGCGGATATGGAATCGACAGGGATTAAAATGGATCTTGGGCGTTTAAATGCTATGGGCGAGGAAATTCTCACCAAGCTTGCCGACATAGAAACACGAATTCATGAATTCGCTAGCGAAAAGTTTAATATTAATTCCCCTAAACAGCTTGGGGTGATCTTATTTGAGAAATTAGGTCTTCCTGTAATCAAAAAAACGAAAACAGGCTATTCTACATCGGCTGACGTTCTCGAAAAGCTTGAGCAGGACCATGAAATTATCAAAGAAATTCTTCATTATCGCCAGCTAGGAAAGCTGCAGTCTACGTATATTGAAGGCTTATCAAAAGTTGTCAATCAAGAAAACCATAAGATTCACACGAGATATAATCAAGCTCTTACGCAAACAGGCCGATTAAGCTCGACAGATCCAAACCTTCAAAACATCCCAATTCGATTGGAAGAAGGAAGAAAAATTAGACAAGCCTTTATTCCATCTGAGCGGAACTGGGTCATTTTTGCTGCCGACTATTCTCAAATCGAGTTAAGAGTACTTGCTCATATAGCTGGTGATGAGAAGCTGATCGATGCCTTTAATCATGACATGGATATTCATACTAAAACGGCAATGGAAGTCTTCCATGTAAAAGAGGACGAAGTAACAGCCAATATGCGCCGTCATGCAAAGGCAGTAAACTTTGGCATTGTTTATGGAATTAGTGATTATGGTCTTTCGCAAAGTCTTGGGATTACACGTAAAGAAGCAGGGGAATTCATTAATAAGTATTTAGAGAGCTACCCAGGTGTGAAGCAATATATGTATGATATCGTTCATGATGCAAAGCAAAAAGGCTATGTATCCACATTGCTTCATCGAAGAAGATATTTGCCAGAAATTACGAGCCGAAATTTTAATCTTCGCAGCTTTGCGGAGCGGACAGCGATGAACACACCGATTCAAGGAAGTGCAGCAGATATTATTAAGAAGGCAATGATCGATATGGCTGCTCGTTTACAGCAAGAGAATTTGAAAACAAGTCTTCTACTTCAAGTTCACGATGAATTAATTTTTGAAGCACCAGAAGAAGAGATCGAGAAGTTGAAAAAAGTCGTTCCAGAAGTAATGGAAAATGCCGTTGAATTAAAAGTTCCTTTAAAGGTCGATTACTCCTACGGACCAACATGGTTTGACGCAAAATAGAAAAGCGGAAGCGCCTTGATCAGGAGCGATGATTATGCTGCCGTAGTATTCCTTGTGGAGCTAGACAAATTAGGAGGTGATTAGATGCCAGAATTGCCAGAGGTGGAAACGATCCGCCGTACTTTGGACGAACTAATAATAAATAAAACGGTCGAACGCGTTTCAGTTCATTGGCCCAAAATAGTAAAGCATCCTGAAGAGGTTGTCCAATTTCAAGACGCCCTCGTTGGACAAACATTTACTGGAACGGGCCGACGAGGAAAGTTTCTTATCCTTTATACGAATGATTTCGCTCTTGTTTCTCATTTAAGAATGGAAGGAAAATATGGGCTTTTTAAGCAAACAGATGAGATTGATAAGCACACGCATGTAATCTTTCATTTTACAGATGGAACAGAGCTGCGATATAAAGATGTTCGGAAATTTGGAACGATGCATCTTTATTTAAAAGGGGAAGAATTTCAGCTCCTTCCTTTGTCGCAACTAGGGCCAGAGCCTTTTTCAAAGGAATTTACGAAAGAAGTATTGGCCTCAAAGCTGTCGAGAACGAAAAGAGGAATTAAAGCAGCCCTTCTTGATCAAAAAATAGTGACAGGACTTGGAAATATTTATGTGGATGAAACATTATTTAGATCAAGAATTCATCCAGAAAGACAGGCGGACAGTTTGACAGCCACAGAACTTGCAACACTGCATAAGGAAATCATTGCAACTTTATCAGAGGCGGTTCAAAAAGGAGGAAGTACGATTCGTTCGTACATTAATTCTCAAGGACAAATTGGCATGTTCCAGCTTGAGCTTTTCGTTTACGGGCGAAAAGGGGAAGAATGTAAAGCGTGTGGTACGACACTTGAAAGAATAATTTCAGGCGGCCGCGGAACCGTGTTTTGTCCAAATTGCCAGAAGTTATAAAGGAAGCTCGCCACTGGCGAGCTTTTCTTTGTCCAGCGCCATATCAAGGCACTTCCGCATTTCTTTGTCCAGCTCCAGCGCCTAGCCCCGACGTACAGGACGTACTAGTGTCGACAGTGCGACAGGACGTCGCGTTTTTGTCGACCTCGAGGTCATAAGCCAAATCCTCACGAAAGGAAAAAACACCTTTCGCAAGGATTCGTCTTATGCTTGTCGGACTTGCACAGGATGTGCTGACGTCGACGTTTGCCACAGGACGTGGCGGTATTTAGTCGACGTTCATCTTGCAAGGCGCTTCCGCATTTCTTTTTAACAATGGATAGGCTTCTCCCATATACTATCTTAGCGATTGACAGGTATCAACAAGATGAGTGTTGATACTAAGGAGGAGTCCTGTTCAAATGGTGCATACAATATCACTTCTAATATTAGCATTTGCTGTTAGTCTAGATAGCTTTAGCGTCGGATTAACATATGGATTAAGAAAAATGACCATCCCATTCAAATCAATTGGAATCATCGCATGCTGCTCTGCAACTGCGCTAATACTTGCGATGACAATTGGTCGTTTCCTCATTAAGCTTTTTTCGCCTGCATTCGCGCAGAGTTTGGGAGGAATCATTCTTATTTGTCTCGGAGCGTGGGTTCTTTTTCAATTTTTCCGCTCTGAAAAATCAAGGGATGTTCTTCCGCATGAAAAAACGATTGTCAATTTTGAAATTAAATCACTCGGCTTAGTCATTCATATTTTGCAAAAGCCAATGTCAGCGGATTTTGATAAGTCAGGAACGATCACAGGAATTGAAGCATTAATTCTAGGTGTGGCTTTATCACTGGATGCTTTCGGTGCTGGGTTTGGTGCAGCAATGTTAGGCTACTCTCCATTTTCGTTAGCGCTAACCGTTGCGTTTATGAGCTCATTATTTGTATACTTTGGTTTAAAGGTCGGTTCCGTTTTTTCAAAAAGTAATTGGGTACAAAAGTTTACATTTATCCCAGGAGTATTATTGATAATAATTGGGATTTGGAAAATATAGCAGTCAAGAGAGGTTTAGCCATGTCAGTTGTTGTTGGTCTAACAGGTGGAATTGCGAGCGGAAAAAGCACCGTCGCTTCCATGTTAATCGCAAAAGGGGTTCCAGTCATCGATGCAGATATAGAAGCACGATTAGCTGTTGAAAAAGGAGAAGAAGCATATGAAGAAATCATTGCCCATTTTGGCAATGAAGTTCTTCTTGAAAATGGATCAATTGATAGGGCTAAATTAGGATCCATTATCTTTCATAATGAAAAGGAGCGTCAAAAGCTGAACAGCATTGTTCATCCCGCAGTTAGAAAGAGAATGTTGGCCAAAAGAGATGGTGCCATAACTAAAGGTGAAAAGCTTGTCATATTAGATATTCCTTTACTATTTGAAAGCAAGCTTTCCTATTTGGTCGATAAAACGATATTAGTTTATGTAGATGAGGACATTCAATTAGAGCGGCTTATGAAGCGGAATGAGCTTTCTGAGTCTGATGCAATGGCGAGAATTCGTTCACAAATGCCCCTAAAGGATAAAGTTCAGCTAGCAGATGCTGTCATTACAAATAATCGAACAATCGAGGAAACAGAACAGCAGCTTAATAAGATCTTGCAACAGTGGAATGCTATTTAGAAGCCGATGTGCTTCTTTTTTTTTGTTATAAATCCTAAATACGGGATTCTGGTAGAATCAGTCATACATAGGTTTAATTGTTTTTATAATTAAAAAATTTAAACTCCACATTTTAATCATTACAAATGTCTATTAATATGTTATACTAATTACAGTTTGTAAGAATAAAAAGTATAACACTTATGCGGAAGGGGCCGTAAAATGAAAGCGAAAATTGCGATTAACGGTTTTGGGAGAATTGGACGAATGGTATTTAGAAAAGCCATTCTTGATGATAAACTTGATGTAGTTGCCATTAATGCAAGCTATCCAGCTGAAACTTTGGCACACTTGATTAAATATGATACAAACCATGGAAAATTTGAAGGGGAAGTTATTCCAGAAGATGGAGCAATTGTTGTCAATGGAAAGCGTGTTCAATTATTAAGCAACCGCAATCCCCAAGAGCTTCCTTGGAAAGAATTAAACATTGACATTGTTATTGAAGCAACTGGTAAATTTAACTCTCGCGATAAAGCTGCTCTTCATCTTGAAGCAGGTGCGAAGAAGGTTATTTTAACAGCACCAGGAAAGAATGAAGACGTAACAATCGTTATGGGTGTAAATGAAAGCGTATTAAACATTGCTGAGCATGAGATTATCTCAAATGCATCTTGTACAACAAACTGCCTAGCACCAGTGGCAAAAGTACTTGATGAGCAATTTGGCATTGAAAATGGATTAATGACGACTGTACATGCTTATACAAATGATCAGAATAATATTGACAACCCGCATAAAGATTTACGCCGTGCGCGTGCATGTGCTCAATCTATTATTCCAACATCAACTGGAGCTGCTAAAGCGTTAACATTAGTGCTTCCTCATTTAAAAGGAAAGCTTCACGGAATGGCTTTACGTGTGCCAACTCCAAACGTTTCACTAGTTGACCTTGTTGTTGATCTGAAATCTGATGTAACGATTGAACAAATTAATGCAGCATTTGAACAAGCATCTAATGGTGCATTAAAGGGAGTATTAGATATTACAGATGAGCCATTAGTTTCAATCGATTTCAATACAAATGAGCATTCTGCAATTATTGATGGATTATCAACAATGGTAATTGGAACGAATAAAGTAAAAGTATTAGCTTGGTATGATAACGAGTGGGGTTATTCTTGCCGTGTAGTAGATCTTGCTAAATATGTAGCTCAGGAGCTATTTAAAGCTGTACCTGTAAATGCTTAATCTTTGATAATAATATTTTATTTAGGCTTGCCAACAAAATTGGCAGGCCTATTTAGCTTTTTACTATGAATACATAAAAAAGACTCTTTTTATTGTTATATATACCATGCTTTCTCCCTCCCTTTAACAATTTTCAGAAAGTGTATTGCAAAAAGAAAATAAACGAAGTATACTAGTCCTCGTGAACTTCTATAATTTTGTTTATAGTAGCTACTTAAAGGGTTAGGACCTCTTTGGACTAACTTTCCCCCGTGGTAGCTGTCTGGAAATTAAGAAATTCATTATTATTGTTAAAGGGGGAAATTTGAATATGGAAACGATGGGTCGTCACGTAATCTCAGAACTTTGGGGATGCGATTTTGAAAAATTAAATGATATGGATTTTATTGAACGTACATTTGTAGATGCAGCATTAAAGTCAGGTGCTGAAATTCGCGAGGTTGCCTTCCATAAATTTGCACCACAAGGTGTAAGTGGGGTGGTCATCATCTCTGAATCTCATTTAACTATTCACAGCTTTCCAGAGCATGGCTATGCCAGCATTGATGTATATACGTGTGGTGATCTTGACCCTAGCATTGCTGCAAATTACATTGCAGAAGCGTTAGGTGCAGAAACGCGTGAGAATATTGAGATTCCTCGCGGGATGGGTCCAGTTCAAGTTAAACAAGCGCAAGCAAACATTTTATAATTAAAAATGGGCACAAAAACTCAGGGGTGTATGAAATACACCCCTTTTTTAATTGTCTAGGTAATAGTACAATAAGAATATCGAACGAACAATGAATGAAAAGAATCCGGAGCTGATCGAATGAGATGTCCTTCATGTCAAAATAACAATACGCGTGTTCTTGATTCCCGCCCTGTTGATGACTCCAGGTCCATTCGCCGCAGACGGGAATGTGAAGCATGCGGATATCGTTTCACTACCTTCGAAAAGGTAGAAGAAATTCCGCTTATTGTCGTTAAAAAAGAGGGAACAAGGGAAGAATTTAGCCGTGACAAAATATTACGCGGTTTACTTAAAGCTTGTGAAAAACGTCCAGTTGCCTTAAAAGTATTAGAAGAGATCACTTCAAGTGTTGAGAAGGAGCTCCGCAGTAATGGTGTCTCTGAAATTCAAAGTGAATCAGTCGGGGAAATGGTAATGGACAAGCTGGCGAAAGTTGACGATGTAGCTTATGTAAGATTTGCATCTGTTTATCGACAATTCAAAGATATTAATGTGTTCATTGAAGAATTAAAAGAACTAATCAAAAAAGAAAAGGAAACTTGAGCTAAAATTCTTTAGCTCTTTTTTATGTAAAATGACATTATAAAAGAAGGGTTGATGAAAATGGTTCAGCATTGGCAGGAATTACTTCCGATTGATCGCTATGTGGTAGCTGCTAGCGGGCTTTTGCATGATTATGACCGAAAAGTGCTGACTTTTTTGTATCAGCCTTTAATCGGCGCTACATGTTTTAGTTTATTTATGACTTTATGGTCGGAACTGGAGGAAAACCGCTTATGGTCCAGCTCTAATTCGCATCATAGCTTAATGAATTTTATGGAATTGGGATTAAGTGACATCTATAAAGCCCGTATTAAGCTTGAAGGAATTGGGCTTCTGAAGGTTTATGAGAAAAAAGATGATGAGGCCAGATCGTTTATTTACGAACTCATCCCGCCTTTAACGCCAGAGCAATTTTTTTTAGACGGGATGCTTAATATATATTTATATAGAAAAATTGGTAAAAGTCAATATTTGAGATTAAAGCGGTTTTTCTCCGAAGATAAGGTAGAATCTAAGGAAAATTACTTTGAAGTCACAAAATCATTCCAGGATATTTTTATGACGGGTCATATGGATTCGATTGTTTATGATTCAGAAGCAGAGCAGATTTTGCAGGTCCCCGATGGGAAAGGGTTTATTGGAAGGGATGAACAGGAGCGTGTTCAAATAAGTCATGATACATTTAATTTTAATCTGCTAGAAGCGGGCTTAAATAAATCACTCATCCCGAAAGAGGCTTTCACGAAAAAAGTTAAAAATGCGATCAGCAATCTTGCTTTTTTATATGGAATTGATGCGATTCAAATGAAGAACATTGTCATTAGTGCCATTACAGAAGATAATGAAATAAATATTGAAGAGTTAAGAAAGTCTGCGCGTGACTGGTATCAATTTCAAAATCAGGATCAACTCCCATCATTAGTGGATCGAACCCAGCCAGTAGCAGAGCGGACGCAATTGAAAGAGCCAGAATCGCAGGAGGAAGAATTACTGCGTGCTTTAGAAAGTACATCTCCAAGACAAGTGTTAAAGGATCTTTCCGGAGGAGCAGAGCCCTCTAAAGGTGACCTAAAAATTATTGAAGATGTGATGTTTAACCAAAAGCTTCTTCCGGGTGTTGTGAATGTCTTAATTCAGTATGTCATGCTGAAATCAGATATGAAATTAACGAAGGGCTATGTCGAAAAAATCGCAAGCCATTGGGCGAGGAAAAAGATTCAAACGGCAAAAGCTGCGATTGAGTTAGCTAAAAGTGAGCATAGACAATATATGGAGTGGGCAGACGGGAAGAAGAAACCAGCTAACTCTACAAGTAAAAAGAAACCGATTCGAACGGAAATGCTTCCTGACTGGTTTGAAGAAACAGGTGCCCCTGCTCCAGATTCAACGGAAAAACAAGACGAAGATCTTGAACTGAAAAAGCGAGAACTAGAAGAAACTTTAAAGAAGCTGCGTTCAGGAAAAGAGGCTGACTAATGGAAAGAATTAATGATACTTTAAAACGATTGGCTGGCAGAGAGGATTTTCAAAAAAGATATGAGATGCAGCGGCGAGAAACATTAAATCATCCAGATGTAAAAGCCTTTCTCAAGAGCCATGAAGACGAATTAACCGAGAAAATGATTGAAATAAGCATGGTAAAGCTTTATGAATATACGAATCAGAGTAAGCAATGCAATAAATGTCCAAGCTTAGAGGGATGTGTCAATTTCATGAAGGGCTACCATCCGAAGCTTGTCATTCAAAGAGGAAGTATTGATCTGCATTATGATAAATGTCCACGAAAAGTTCTGCATGATGAAAAGCGCAAAAATGAAAAATTAATTCAAAGCCTATACGTGCCAAAAGATATTCTCGAGGCTTCCTTCGACTCCGTTTACGAGGATGATGAAAGAATTGATGCTGTTCAAAAAGCAGCTTCCTTTATTATGAATTATAAGCCAGGTTCGAGACAGAGGGGTTTGTATTTTTACGGGAAATTCGGAGTCGGTAAATCATATTTATTAGGTGCGATTGCCAATGAATTAGCTAAAAAAGAAATTCCCTCGATGATTGTCTATGTTCCTGAGTTATTTAGAGAATTAAAAAGCTCAATAGCCGATTCATCATTAAACGAAAAAATTGAAACGATCAAAAAAGTTCCTGTTTTAATGTTCGATGATATTGGGGCTGAAACGATGTCAAGCTGGACAAGGGATGAAGTATTAGGCCCGCTTCTCCAATTTCGCATGCTAGAAAGCCTGCCTACATTTTTTACTTCTAATTTTGATTTTCAAGGGTTAGAGCACCACCTTTCATATAGTCAACGTGGTGAGGAAGAAAAAATGAAAGCAAGAAGGATTATGGAAAGGATTAATTATTTGGCTGAGCCTGTCATTGTCGCAGGGAAAAATCGCAGAATTTAACTTTTTGCATATTTGGAAGCTATTCTTATTTTTTGAGGGTAGCTTCCTTTTCATTTATCGCAGATTAACGGGCAGTAAGACGGACACGATGTCAAAGTCACGGGACGTGGCGTTTTGAGCGTGATAAGTTCAACTAATAATTAGAGGGAAAAGCACCCTCTGATTAAAGTTTCACTAATCAGGATACTTCTATTTTGTCCAAATCCCCCATATACATTTACAACAGAGATTTTAAAAAAAGGGGGGATTTTGTTGATTGAAATCACGTTCCAGAA
The DNA here is from genome assembly GCF_008923245.1 of Cytobacillus depressus. Taxonomy (GTDB): domain Bacteria; phylum Bacillota; class Bacilli; order Bacillales; family Cytobacillaceae; genus Cytobacillus; species Cytobacillus depressus. Next base: position 910,246 of record NZ_WBOS01000001.1, on the reverse strand, counting down.
AACTGAAGAAGCTAGAAATTTATATAAATATTTACAGTTATATTTAGCCTCTTCAGCACTTCCGAATAAAAATATTCTTCAATTTGAAGATCAACATATAGTAAGAATTAATATTAACCCTAAAATGGAAAAACAATTAGAAATCATTAAAGAGGTTTTTTATAAATTCATCATTAATAGTAAGCAAGATGACTGGTTTCGCAAAATTATGGCCGAGCATTATTATTTTGAAGATGAAGAAGAACAGCAGCAAATTCTTGAAATTATTCACTCTATTCTAGAAGGAAATCGCAAGGAACTGGCCGTATTTCTCAATGACCTTGATATGGAGAGGGATATAAAGAGTGCCATAAATGAAATATTCCATGAAAATATTACTTTTTCCTTTGATTCCTTTGTAAAATTTAGGATGCGTCCTCTAATGGAGCAAATGATTAAATACGTGGAAATTTCAATAGATGAATATAAAATGGAACAAGAATATCAAATGTTTATTCAAACATTAAGAGACTTTTTATTAGGGAGAAAGGCGAAGCAAAAATCTATTCATTTACTCATACACGATGGAATTCACTTTTTTGATGAACAATTTACTGAAATTAAGCGGGAAGATTTAGTACGGATGATCGACCGCAAGCTTCTTATTAATCACCCGGTTTATGTCGATTCAAGTTCAATTGCTCCTTTGCTTTCAATAGCCCCAGAGGTTATTTATTTATATATTGCCGATCGAGATCAGCCGCTCGTCAGGACGATTCAAAACATATTCGAAGAAAGAATTGTATTAGCCACAATTGATGAATTTTCTGAAAAGATAATCAGCGATCCTTTAGCACAAATAAAAAAATATAAAGATGCCCCTTGATTTTCCCGAAGTAACAAACTATAATACGTACATAATATGAAATGCAGTTATAATTAAGGATAAGTAATGATAAGGACATGAGTATTCTTTTACGGTTACAAGAGAGGGAAGGCAAGGCTGGAACCTTCCTAACACGAATTGAATGCTTACCACCTTTGAACTTCAGCTCGGAAATGGGCTGACGGTCACAAGCCGTTAAATTGCTACAAGTCATTTCGCGCTTTTTTTCATGTGAAATGAGAAGTAGGGTGGAACCACGTGTTAATAACAACTCGTCCCTTTTTTAGGGGCGGGTTTTTTTATTTTTATCGCGGATTAACGGGCAGTAAGACTCCCACCTCAAAACTTTAGATGAATTGGGGAAGTTGAAGTGGGAGATCAACTGCCCGTAAAGGCCCGATAAGTTCAACTAACATTCAGTGGGAAATAAAACCCCCCACTGAATGAAGTTTCACTTTATAAATTAGGAGGAAAGACCATGTCAGATGTAATTAAAGTTTCGTTTCCAGATGGGGCCGTAAAGGAGTTTCCTAAAGGAACGACAATAGAAGATATTGCTGCTTCTATCAGCCCAGGACTGAAAAAGAAGGCAATTGCAGGAAAACTAAACGGCCAAATGTACGATCTTCGCCGTCCAATTGAAGAAGACGGAGCTATCGAAATCGTTACTCAAGATAGCAGCGATGCATTAGAGGTTCTTCGCCACAGTACAGCACACTTAATGGCGCAAGCAATTAAGCGTTTATTTAAAAATGTTAAGCTTGGTGTAGGTCCAGTAATCGAAGGCGGATTCTATTATGATATCGATCTTGATCAGTCTTTAACTCCTGAAGATCTTCCGCTTATTGAAAAAGAAATGAAAAAAATCATTAACGAAAATTTAGACATCGTTCGCAAGGAAGTCAGCCGTGATGAAGCTGTCCAAATGTTCAAAGAAATTGATGATGAATATAAGCTTGAACTAATCGAGGCTATTCCAGCTGATGAAACAGTGACAATCTACGAGCAAGGCGAATTCTTCGATCTTTGCCGCGGTGTTCACGTACTGTCAACAGGCAAGCTAAAAGAAATTAAGCTGCTAAGCATTGCAGGTGCATACTGGCGCGGAAATAGCGATAATAAAATGCTCCAGCGTATTTACGGTACAGCTTTCTTTAAAAAGGAAGATTTAGCTGAGCATCTCCGCTTGCTTGAGGAAGCAAAAGAGCGTGATCACCGTAAGATCGGAAAAGAATTAAACTTATTTACAAACTCGCAAAAAGTTGGTCAAGGGCTGCCTCTATGGCTTCCGAAAGGAGCAACAATTCGCCGTATTGTCGAGCGCTATATTGTTGATAAAGAAGTACGCCTAGGCTATGACCATGTTTATACACCAGTAATGGGCAGTGTAGAACTTTACAAAACATCTGGTCACTGGGATCATTACCAGGAAGATATGTTCCCGGTTATGGAAATGGATAATGAACAGCTCGTGCTTCGTCCGATGAACTGCCCTCACCATATGATGATTTACAAAAATGGTATTCACAGTTACCGTGAGCTGCCAATCCGTATTGCTGAGCTTGGAACGATGCATCGCTACGAAATGTCGGGTGCTTTATCCGGTCTTCAGCGTGTGCGCGGAATGACATTGAACGATGCACATATTTTTGTTCGTCCAGACCAAATTAAGGAAGAATTTATCCGTGTTGTTCGACTTGTGCTTGATGTGTATAAAGACTTTGGCATTGAGGATTATTCTTTCCGCTTATCCTATCGTGATCCACAAGATAAAGAAAAGTATTTTGACGATGACCAAATGTGGGAAAAAGCACAAGCGATGCTGAAAGAGGCTATGGATGAAATTGGTCTTGATTATTTTGAGGCTGAAGGCGAAGCTGCATTCTATGGTCCGAAACTAGATGTTCAAGTAAAAACTGCTTTAGGCAAAGAAGAGACATTGTCAACTGTTCAATTAGACTTCTTATTGCCTGAACGCTTTGATTTATCATATATCGGGGAAGACGGAAAGCACCATCGTCCAGTCGTTATTCACCGCGGTGTCGTATCAACAATGGAACGCTTTGTTGCCTTCTTAATTGAGGAGTATAAGGGAGCATTCCCAACATGGCTTGCACCTGTTCAAGTTCAGGTTATTCCTGTATCTCCAGATGTGCATTATGATTATGCAAAACAAGTAGTTGAACAACTGAAAGCTGAAGGCTTCCGTGTACAGCTTGATGATCGCAACGAGAAAATGGGCTATAAAATTCGTGAAGCACAAATGCAAAAAATCCCATATATGCTAGTTGTCGGTGATAATGAAGCAGCTGAAAAAGCGGTCAATGTCCGTAAATATGGAGAGCAGAAATCAGAGACAGTTCCATTTGCTGACTTTATGGCTGGCTTAAAAGAAGAAGTAAAACGCTAATCAATAAGGTAAAACGTTGATTAGAGGATAGCGACGAGGAGGCTCCCCGTTCGCCCGCGATCGCTAAGTGCCTACGGGAGACTCCTATTTGATAGACAAAGCAATTTTTACTAAAACTTAAAAATGTATTGCATGATTCCGATACTTTTGTTACAATTTTCTTCGTTGCGATGAAAATGATCGTTTGACAGCAAAGCATTGTTTGTGATATAGTATCTAAGGTAACTGAATATAGTTTGAGGATAAGAAGAAGCACCCGCTTCTCACCTGATTGACGCAAAGTGCAGTTGGCAGGTTTTACGTAAACATGAATGTTTAAATTTTGTACGTAAAGTGTGGGTGATTTCATCCACACTTTTTTATTTGTCTATAACAGATTATGTTATGTATTTCTTGCGAATGAAGCTTTCGTCTGGTGCAAATGGGCAAGCTTAGGCCTTCTTCACCCAAACGTTGTATTCGCAATTAACCTTGGAGGTGTCTAACTATTAGCAAAGATATGTTGTTAAACGAGGGTATTCGCGCCCGTGAAGTTCGTCTAATTGACCAAAACGGCGAGCAATTAGGAATTAAGTCAAAAAACGAAGCACTTGAAATTGCTTCACGAGTGAATCTTGATGTTGTTCTTGTTGCACCGAATGCAAAGCCTCCTGTAGCCCGTATCATGGACTATGGAAAGTTCAAATTCGAGCAGCAGAAGAAAGATAAAGAAGCTCGTAAAAACCAGAAGATCATTAGTGTTAAAGAAGTTCGTCTAAGTCCGTCAATTGATGAACATGATTTTAATACAAAGCTTCGCAATGCAATTAAATTCCTTGAAAAAGGCGATAAAGTTAAAGCGTCAATCCGCTTCAAAGGCCGTGCGATTACCCATAAGGAAATCGGTCATCGTGTATTAGTCCGCTTTGCTGAAGCTTGCACAGAAGTAGCTACTGTTGAATCACATCCGAAAATGGATGGCCGCAGTATGTTCATGATGCTAGCACCTAAAATTGAAAAGTAAGAGGAGGATTTCCAAATGCCAAAAATGAAAACTCACCGCGGCGCTGCTAAGCGTTTCAAAAGAACAGGATCTGGAAAGCTTAAGCGTCACCATGCTTACACAAGCCACTTGTTCGCAAATAAATCTCAAAAACAAAAGCGTAAGCTTCGCAAAGGAACTCTTGTTTCTTCAGGCGATTACAAACGCATCCGTTTCTTATTAGTAAATCTTAAGTAATATCCGATATTAGGAGGGAAATAATATGCCACGTGTAAAAGGCGGTACAGTTACTCGCAAACGTCGTAAAAAAGTTCTTAAATTAGCTAAAGGTTATTTCGGTTCAAAACATACATTATATAAAGTTGCTAACCAACAAGTTATGAAATCTTTAATGTATGCTTACCGCGATCGTCGCAACAAAAAGCGCGACTTCCGCAAACTATGGGTTACTCGTATTAACGCAGCAGCTCGCATCAACGGTCTTTCTTACAGCCGTTTAATGCACGGTTTAAAGCTTGCTGGCATCGAAGTTAACCGCAAAATGCTTGCTGAATTAGCAATCGCTGACGAAAAAGCATTTGCTGAATTAGCATCAGTTGCAAAGCAAAACTTAAGCAAGTAATAATATAGATGAAGCCATTCTCATAAAGAGGATGGCTTTTCGCTATTTTACATATGATGAGAGGATAGAGATGATTAATACAATTATAACTTTGTTTTTCATAATGAATCTAGTAGGCTTGTATTTAATGAAAATTGATAAGAAAAAGGCAAAGGCTCGACAATTTAGAATAAGGGAAAGCACATTATGGCTCGTCGCTTTTTTATTCGGGGCTGTAGGTATGACAATTGGAATGAAAACCTTCCGTCACAAAACAAAGCATTCTCAGTTTAAATATGGTTTGCCCATCCTTTCAATTATTGAAATCGTTCTCTTCCTATACGCAATTGTCTAGCTGCGGCGCCTAGGGGCTCGAGGTCTTAAGCCAAGCAGACAAGAAGGTTAAAGAACAACCTTCCTGCCTGCTTGTCTTATGCTTGTCGCCCCTGACCAAGGCGCCTCCGCTTTTCTATTAATCAATTGTCATAACCACTGAATTCCCTCATATGCTGTAAAAGAAAGTTATCAGCACGATAGACAGCATAAAGAGGGTGAGTAAGAATGAATGATCAATTATCATTGCTGTTTGTGATGATTGAAACAGCCGGTGTATTAGCCCCTATTGCCTTTATATTATTTCATATTTTAAGACAGTTTTTGTTTATTCCCGTCCCACTTGTCTGTCTAACGGGTGGAATATTATTTGGCAGCTCTTTTGGGAGTCTATTTTCCCTTATTGGCCTTATGCTTAGTAGTATTCTATTTTATTTTCTTATTAACCGTATGCCCAAAACACATGCAAAGCTATCTAACTTAAAAAAGCGCTGGTTTGGAGAATATCGGAATTTGAGCGTAGGTCAAGTGGCAGTATTAAGACTCATTCCATTTATACATTATCATCTGCTCAATTTCTGCCTTATTGAACGAAATAAAAGCTTTCAGGAATATGTTAAAAATTCTTGGATCACCAATTTGCCATTAGCCATTTTTTATACGGTGTTTGGGGAATTTATTAGTCGTTTTACCCCGTCAATTATTGTGATCATTCTAATGTCTTTAGGAATTCTTGTTTACGTTCTGAGGGAAAAAGTTGCGATAATTAAGTGGAAGGAATTTTTTGCACGTTCAGAATAGATAAATTGTCAGCGAAGAAGCAAATTCGACGAAGTCGCCAATTTTAGGAATGAAGTACGACGGACAGGACAAGGAGAGCTTCGTAAGCATAATCATCGCACGAAGTAAAAGCGATAGCTTTTACGAGGATGTCCTAGTCGGGCGAATGCCACAGGACGTGGCCGCCATGAGCGCGATAAGTGCAACTACCTCTGTCTTCGCCTTTACAAGGCTCGCCAATCGGCGAGTTTTCTTTAAAGAGGCATAGAAAAACGTTCGGGTTTTCCGAACGTTTTTAACTATGGATTCCAAATGGTGTATCTGGCGTCTTACTTTTCTCCATAAATTCTTTAATCGGACTTTTCCAATCAATTTTTGCATTCGGATATTGTTCGTGAATTTTTCTTTCGATAAATTGTAAATCCTCACGCACCATTCCTTTTAATGAAGCGAGATTTCGGGGCCATATAAAGATAGAGATCACCTCAAAGGCATTGTCAGTCGTCCCTAAATATTTTTCCCCTTCAAATAAAACCCCTTTATAAGTAGTCAAAAAGTTCTTGCGTACATTGTCCCCGTCATCTAAGAAAAAATATCGCTTCTGCTCATGGGCAAGTTCAAGCTTCCGTTTCGGATTTAATAAGTACTTAATTACGCTATAGAAGAGAAAAATAATAAGTGCAAAGAGCAGGAAGCGAATTAACCACATCATAACAAGCCCCTCCAATTGTATTTTCCTATCATTACGATTGATAGCTAAAAAAGTTTCAACTTTTCTTCAATTTGTTATAATTTCTTAGAGGTTGTTCAAAAAGTCCGGGAAAAATTCCTCGAAAAAGAAAAGCACTTTTTCTTCGTGCGATGTTTATTCGAGAAGATCATTCAAAGAGCTGTCGAATTTCTGCCAATCTAGTTCCAGTGCCTAGCCCGTCGAGGTCATAAGCCATCTTAGTGCGTGGCTAAAGATCGTGCCACTACGTATGCCGTCTTATGCTTGTCGGACTTGCACAGGATGTGCTGACATCGACGTTCGCCACAGGACGTGGCGGTTTTTAGTCGATGTTCCTTCGCAAGGCACTTCCACCTGTTGAAGTCAGCTTGCTGCTCCGCTCCTCACGTATTAAAAGCATACGCTTCGGTGCTCGCAGACTGCGCTTCCTCGAACTTCTCGGCTCTTTTTGTCCTCCTTTTTGAACGCATACTTTTATGTCTTTTTGAAAATAATCTTTAAAGATTTGAATGAGGATGGTGTTATATGAATTACAAAAAGTTATTTGCGATGCAAAAGGAACTGGATCATCATATTGAAACAAAGCATCAGCTGCAAAATGAAAATTTATTTGACCGTAAAGTGCTTGCTTTACTTGTCGAATTAGGTGAGCTTGCCAATGAAACAAGATGCTTCAAATTTTGGAGCTTAAAGCCCTTGTCCGCAAGGGAAACGATTTTAGAAGAATTTGTAGACGGTGTTCATTTTATCCTTTCACTTGGGCTGGAGTGCGCTTTTGAACAGGAAAGTGATTTCATTGGGCATACTAATGGAAAGCAATCTCTTAATGAGCAGTTTTTATTTGTTTTTGAGAAAATAAATCAATTTAGAAATAGCAAAGAAATAAAAGATTTTAAAGAATTAGTACATGCATACTTACACTTAGGAGACCTCTTAGGATTTACGGCAGAAGATATCGAAAATGCATACATCGATAAAAATGAAGTGAATTATGAAAGACAGCAGCAAGGATACTAAAATAACAGTTTGCTAATTCTTTCTATTAAATGCAGACTTTTGTATAATAATAATCAAATACATACTAAGGGAGTCGAAATAATGACAAAACTTGATGAAACATTAACGATGCTGAAGGATTTAACGGATGCAAAGGGAATTCCGGGGAATGAGCGCGAACCGCGTGAAGTAATGAAAAAATATATCGCTCCTTATGCCGATGAAGTGACAACTGACGGATTAGGAAGCTTAATCGCTACAAAGGTTGGGCAAGAAGGCGGACCGAAAATCATGGTGGCAGGCCATCTCGACGAAGTAGGCTTTATGGTAACAAATATTGATGATAAAGGCTTCCTTCGTTTCCAAACGGTGGGTGGCTGGTGGTCACAAGTCATGCTTGCCCAGCGTGTAACAATTGTGACAAACAAAGGGGATATTACTGGTGTTATTGGGTCAAAGCCTCCCCATATTCTTTCACCAGAAGCGCGTAAAAAGCCAGTGGACATAAAAGATATGTTTATCGATATTGGTGCTTCTAGCCGTGAAGAAGCGAAAGAGTGGGGTGTTAAACCTGGGGATATGGTGGTCCCATATTTTGAATTCACGGTTATGAATAATGAAAAAATGCTTCTAGCAAAAGCATGGGATAATCGAATTGGCTGTGCAATTGCGATTGATGTTCTTAAATCGCTTAAAGATGCTGATCATCCAAATGTTGTGTTCGGTGTGGGCACAGTGCAAGAAGAGGTTGGTTTACGTGGTGCCCGTACATCTGCACAAAAAATTGAACCGGATATTGCATTTGGTGTTGATGTAGGAATTGCTGGCGATACACCAGGGATTACTGAAAAAGAAGCATTAAGCAAAATAGGCAAAGGCCCGCAAATCATCCTTTATGATGCTTCGATGGTTTCTCATAAAGGCTTACGTGATCTCGTTACAGATACTGCGGATGAGCTAAATATTCCTTATCAATTTGATGCTGTACCAGGCGGGGGAACAGATTCAGGTGCCATTCATTTAACACATAATGGCGTACCTGCACTTTCCATCACTATCGCTACACGCTATATTCACTCTCACGCAGCAATGCTTCATCGTAATGACTATGAGAATGCGGTAAAATTAATTTCTGAAGTTATCAAGCGCCTTGACAGAGAGACTGTTGACCGACTTACGTTTGCGTAATATGATATGATGGTTTAATTTTAAACAAAGAAAAAAGATGAGCCCGCCGCTCATCTTTTTTCTCTATCCCAGTTTTTATTTCAATCCGCTCTCCAAAGTCTGCAGCATTTCCTGCTTGTCTTGCTCAGATGAGTTCTTCCAAATGACTTCGAAGAGTACTCCAAGTCCAGGGAGCATTTTTTCCTCTCCATTTTGAATAGCATCAACAATTGTATCTTTTAGCTCGCCCTGTGTATTGCCAGAAACATTGTGTATGATTGCGTTCCTCAAGTTTAAATTCATTTTCAGCACTCCTTCCATAAAATATAAATCGTTATTATGATTTCATCTTTTGGATTTATTATGTATTTTATTTAGGATATAATAATGAAATTGAATAAAATAGCGAAAGGCATGAAAAGGCCCCGCAATACAATAAAGGAGTGAGAGAGTTGAAATATATTCACTCTGCCAGCAACCCACAAGTGAAGCAATGGAAAAAGCTTTTAACAAAAAAAGAAAGAGATAAGACAGGAACATTTATAGTTGAAGGCTTTCATTTAGTAGAGGAAGCGCTATTAAGCAATCGTCTAGAGGAAATTGTAGTTAGTGAGAATACAGGATTGCCGCCGTCATGGGATTATGGAGATATTCCGGTGACAATGGTAACGAAGGAAATTATTCAGAGCTTATCGGATACGGAAACACCTCAAGGAATCATAGCCATTTGCCGTCAGCAAGAGATTAACTTGGATCAGCTGAATGGCAATAAATATTTGCTGATCGATGCAGTTCAGGATCCTGGGAATTTAGGCACAATGATTCGTACAGCAGATGCGGCTGGTGTTGATGCAATAATAGTTGGGGACGGAAGTGTTGATATATACAATCCGAAGGTCCTTCGCTCCGGACAAGGCAGTCATTTTCACCTGCCAATTTTAAGAGGAAATATCTCTGAATGGATTCATAGGCTTAAGGAAGAAGATATACCTGTATACGGTACAGCATTAGAAAATGCGAAAGAGTATACGGAAATTAATGCAACTGGAAATTTTGCTTTAATCGTCGGTAATGAGGGAAAAGGTGTCAGCAAAACGATTTTAACAGAAACAACAGCTAATTTATACATTCCTATTTATGGGAAGAGCGAATCGTTAAATGTCGCTATAGCAACTGGAATTCTCCTTTATTATTTGCGGAATTAGGAACAGTGGTATAGCCTTTTGGTCATAGGGGAATAATTCCCATTTACAAGTGAGCAGCTGCCGTGGTGGACGTTTTCAAGTATAAAACCGGGGCAAATTGTCCTTGAGGGAAAACATTAGAGGTATAGTCGCCTATTTTTGCAAAAAAATTTGAAACTATAAGCAGAATATACTATAATAACAGGAAAATTATATTGTTATAAAACAATGACGGAGAAAAGTAGCTTGCATGGAACTTTTAAGGGAGAAGATGCCTAGACTGGGAGCATTTTCAAAGGGAAGGCAAGGGAAATTTCACCTCCTGAGTTGGCATCGGGACCATTGACTAGCTATTTGAGTTAGATACTATCTAGCTCCAGCGGCTAGCCCCTCGAGGTCATAAGCCAATCCTCCCAGAAAGGTAAAGAACACCTTTCCGTGAGGCTCGTCTTATGCTTGTCGGGGCTGACAAAGCCGCTTCCGCTTTTAAATGTAAAGATGTACCGGCTTATTGCCGTTATCCGAATGAAGTGAATACATAGGCTTTATTTTTGCTTTTGTATTAAAAAGGGTGGTACCGCGAATCCAAAACCTCGTCCCTTTATGGGATTGGGGTTTTTTATTTTGCAATAAAAGAATTAAAAGGAGGATTTTTCACATGCAAGAGCGTTTAAAGGAATTGCAAACTGAAGCATTGGAAAAAATCAGTCAAGCAACTGATTTAAAAGAATTGAATGATATTCGTGTCTCCTATTTGGGAAAAAAAGGGCCGATTACAGAAGTATTAAAAGGTATGGGTAAATTATCAGCAGAAGAGCGTCCAATGATGGGAGCCCTTGCGAATGAAGTAAGAGATGCCATTGCATCAGGAATTGAAGAAAAACAAACAAAATTAGAAGAGGCGGCTGTCCAAGCAAAGCTAGCAACAGAGAAAATTGATGTTACATTACCTGGAAGACCAGTAAGAACGGGCAACCATCATCCGTTAACAAGAATCGTAGAAGAAATTGAAGATTTATTTATTGGAATGGGCTATACCGTTGCCGAAGGGCCAGAAGTGGAAAAAGACTATTATAACTTCGAAGCTTTAAACTTACCGAAGGACCATCCAGCCCGAGATATGCAGGATTCATTCTACATTACAGAAGAAATGCTACTTCGTACACAAACATCTCCTGTACAGGCGAGAACGATGGAAAAGCACAACGGAAAAGGGCCTGTAAAAATTATTTGCCCAGGAAAAGTGTTCCGTCGCGATAATGATGATGCTACTCATTCTCACCAGTTCATGCAAATTGAAGGGCTTGTTGTCGATGAAAATATTCGCATGAGTGATCTGAAAGGTACTTTAGAAGTATTTGCGAAAAAACTATTTGGGGAAGACCGTGAAATTCGTTTGCGCCCAAGCTTCTTCCCATTCACTGAACCGTCTGTAGAAGTAGATGTCTCTTGCTTTAAATGCGGCGGCAAAGGCTGTAATATTTGTAAAAAAACAGGCTGGATTGAAATTTTAGGAGCAGGAATGGTCCATCCAAATGTACTAGAAATGTCAGGCTTTGATTCAAAAAAATACACTGGATTTGCCTTTGGTATGGGAGTAGAGCGAATTGCCATGCTGAAATACGGCATTGACGATATCCGTCATTTCTATACGAATGATGTGCGTTTCTTAAAACAGTTTTCAATACAAGAGTAGTGAGGAAAAGGAGGACAAATCATGTTTGTTTCTTATAAATGGTTGCAGGATTATGTAGATTTATCAGGTATTACTCCCGCAGAGCTTGCTGAAAAAATTACGAGAAGCGGGATTGAAGTTGAAGGCGTAGAAGTCCTAAATGAAGGAATTCGCGGTGTTGTCGTTGGACATGTGCTAGAAAGAGAACAGCATCCAAATGCAGATAAATTAAATAAATGTTTAGTAGATATCGGTGGAGATGAGCCTGTACAAATTATTTGCGGCGCAGCGAACGTAGATAAAGGCCAAAAGGTTGCCGTTGCTACAGTTGGAGCAGTACTTCCAGGCAATTTCAAAATCAAAAAGGCAAAGCTGCGTGGGGAAGAATCCAATGGGATGATTTGTTCACTACAGGAGCTTGGCATTGAAAGCAAGCTCGTAGCAAAGGAATATTCGGAAGGCATTTATGTGTTCAATCAAGACGCTGAGGTCGGAACAGATGCAATCGAACTATTGCATCGTGATGACCAAGTGTTGGAGCTTGGCTTAACACCAAACCGTTCTGATTGCTTAAGCATGCTAGGTGTCGCTTATGAAGTGGCTGCGATTTTAGGAAAAGAAGTAAAGCTTCCAGAAACAGACCATGCTGAAGCTGTCGAAAAAGCTTCTGATTATATTCGTGTCGATGTAGAAGCGACAGAAGATAATCCATTATATATCGCAAAAGTCATTAAAAATGTACAAATTAAGCCATCTCCACTATGGTTGCAAGGGAGATTAATGGCAGCAGGCATACGCCCGCACAATAATGTAGTTGATATCACGAACTATATTTTGCTTGAATATGGCCAGCCTCTTCATGCGTTTGACTATGATCGTCTAGGTTCAAAGCAAATTCTTGTTCGCCGTGCTAAAGACGGGGAAGTCATTCAAACGTTAGACGAAGCGAAAAGAGAGTTAACCTCTGATCATCTTTTAATTACAAATGGTGAAGTGCCAGTCGCTCTTGCAGGTGTCATGGGAGGACTTGACTCTGAAGTACAAGCTGATACAAAAACAGTTCTTCTTGAGTCAGCTTACTTTAAAGGAGCAACGGTTAGAAAGTCATCTAAAGATCACGGCTTACGAAGCGAGGCAAGTGCTCGTTTTGAAAAAGGTGTAGATCCAAATCGAGTAAGTGCGGCGGCTGAAAGAGCTGCACATCTACTAGAGAAATATGCAAATGGTGAAGTATTAGCAGGCTCTGTTGAAGCAAATACGCTTAAAGTTGAGCCAGCTGTCGTGTCAGTCACATTAGAGAAAATTAATCGTGTACTTGGCACAACATTAGAAATGCCAGAAGTTGAAGATATTTTTGCTCGTCTGCAATTTGAAATGAGCGTCGATGGCGATTCAGTGATTGTAACCGTGCCAACTCGTCGCGGGGATATTACGATTGAAGAGGATTTAATTGAAGAAGTGGCAAGAATATTTGGCTATGACAACCTAGGCTCTACTCTTCCAATCGGCTCATCAACTCCTGGACACCTGACAGCTTATCAAAATAAACGCCGAACTGTCCGCAGATACCTTGAAGGTGCAGGATTGTATCAAGCCATTACTTATTCATTAACGAGCGGATCGAAAGCAGCTCAATATGCATTAGAAACGAGAGAGCCAATTCGTCTCGCTATGCCGATGAGTGAAGACCATAGTACACTTCGATTAAGCATTGTTCCTCAGCTTTTAAGTGTCTTAAAGCATAATGCAGCACGCCAAAACGATCATCTTGCTGTTTATGAAATTGGAGATGTATTCCTGTCAAATGGAATGGAGGATTTGCCAGATGAACGCGAGCATCTTGCCGGTGCTGTAACAGGTTTATGGCTAAGCCATCCATGGCAAGGTGAGAAGAAGCCGGTTGACTTCTTCGTTGTAAAAGGAATTCTTGAAGGCTTGTTCGCCCGTCTTGGTCTTGAAGACTCAATCGAGTATCGTCAAGCCGTACGCGATGGCTTACATCCTGGAAGAACAGCTGAAATCCTTCTGAATGGCGCAGAGATTGGCTTTATTGGCCAAACACATCCAACAGTGGAAAAGGAATATGATTTAAAAGACACTTATGTATTTGAGCTTTCTTTAAAGGCGATTTTAGAAGCTGAGATAGCGCCATTACATTATCAAGCGATTCCACGTTATCCATCGATTACGCGAGATATTGCGCTTGTTGTAAATAAAGAAACGGCTGCTGGAGAGCTGGAAGGCATCATTAAAGATGCAGGCGGGGTTCTATTGAAGGAAGTCCATGTATTTGATTTATACGAAGGTGATCGTATGGAGGAAGGTAAGAAATCTATTGCCTTCTCATTGAAATACTTTGACCCAGAACGTACATTAACAGACGAAGATGTCGTGAAAGCACATGATAAAGTACTGAATGCTGTGAAGGAAAAAGCCGGAGCTGTGCTTAGAGGGTAAAAAAAGGGGATGCCATTGACGGCATCCTCTATTTTTTGTACTTAGCAGTAAATATTCTTTTTGCTTTATCGGTATTCGCAAAATGAAGCTTGACGTATGCTGGAAGAATGTCCAGCCCTTTTTCATGAATAAGCCGGGCTGCCGCCTCATCCACCTTTGCCCCTGCTCCCTTTGTCAGCTTGAAGCCTGCTTCTTTTGTTAGCTTTTCGAAATGCTGAATAAATGCATATCTTGCTAGTATAGATGCCGCCGCAACCGCTAAATGGATACCTTCAGCTTTCGTGCTAAAAAAGACATTTTGCCTATGCACGACAGATTCCTTTTTTAAATGTTGATAATAGATTTCCTCTTTAGCAAATTGGTCAATTAAAATCCCATCTGGCTGTTCTGGAGCAATTTTAGTTAAAACATGTCCAATCGCTTTATTATGCAGAAGAGCTTTCATTTTGCCTTGTGACATACCGGATTTTTGCAGCTTATTATATTTTTCATTATGCAAAGTTAATAAACTATAAGGGATAATATCTTTAATTTGCTTGGCGATATTGACAATTTTTTCGTCATTTAAGTCTTTTGAATCCTTTACGCCTAGTTCCTTCAATAAAGGAATCTGTTCCTTTTTTACATATGCCGCAACAACCGTAATTGGGCCAAAGTAATCTCCTGTTCCTACTTCGTCTGAACCAATGACAGAAAGTGAGCTAATATTTTCAGGAAGATGATCTCGTTTTACTTTTTCTTTTTTTACAGAGGTAGACGAGGCTCCTAGTGGCTCTAAAGGGTAGTGGCCCCATTTAGCTGCTTCCTCTGTGCAGCCGCTCCCTTGAAATAATACTTTTCCAGATTTATAGGCGGTAATCGCACAGCTTGGAGTTTTTGCCGCAAATACTCCCCCTTGTGGGGTTTTATCGGATAAATATGCGCGGTAATAAATTTTCATTTCCGCAATTTCGTCAATAGCCTTTACAAGTACAATATTACTCATAGATCTTCTCCTTTATCGCAGATTAACGGGCTGTAAGACCCCCACCTCAAGAAGTTGCGAGATCAAAAAATTTCTAAGTGGGGGATCTAACAGCCCGTAAAGGCCCGACGACGGACAGGATGTCCTAGTCAGGCGAAAGCCGCAGGACAAGGAACACTACGGCAGCTCTACATCGCACGACCAAAAGCAGAGCTTTTGGGAGGACGTGGCGGTTTGAGCGTGATAAGTTCAACTAACATTCAGTGGGGGAAGGGCACTCCCACTGAATGAAGTTTCACTTTATTAAAAACGTTTACATCTTCTGTGCTTTTTTGACATGCTTCTACTTCCCAGGTTTTTATGTTTCATGTTATGATATGGATTAGGATTCTATTGGAATGGAGGCATACATATTGTCAGATGAAAAAAAACGTACAAGTGTAGATATATATGGTCAGCAATATATTATTATCGGTACAGAAGATCATAGCCATATACGCCATGTTGCCTCAATGGTCGATGATAAAATGCGTGAAATCAGTTCCAAGAATCCATATCTTGACACCGCGAAACTAGCCGTATTGACGGCTGTCAATGCCGTAAATGATTATATTAAGCTGAAAGATCGCTTAGAGCGGCTTGAAAATGAATTAAAAGAGAAAAGGACTGAATAAGTCATGCTAGATCTCGCGATAATTATTTTGTTAATAATGGGTTTTTTCATTGGGCTAAAAAGGGGCTTTATTTTACAAATAATACATATAGTTGGCTTTGTTATTGCATTTATCGTTGCCCATATGTATTTTGAAAAGCTGGCCCCTAAATTAACTTTGTGGGTTCCTTACCCAAACCTCCAAAGCAATTCGACCATTCGAATGTTATTCGATCAAACGAATCTGGAAGATGCCTACTATCGCGCCATTGCTTTTGTCGTGATTTTTTTTGCGGTCAAAATTGTTCTCCATATGATTGGAAGCATGCTTGATTTTGTCGCCAACTTTCCGATCCTGAAGCCATTAAATATTTGGGCAGGCGGAATATTAGGGTTTGTTGAAATATATCTTATCATCTTTATTCTATTATACATAGCTGCTCTTGTACCAGTAGACATCATTCAGAATGCGTTAAATAATTCCTTTATGGCTAAGGGAATTGTTGAAAATACTCCGGTTATTTCTAATTTGATAAAGGAGATGTGGATTGAATACATAGCCTCATAAAGTGAAACTTCATTCAGTGTGGGTTTCACTGAATGTTAGTCCCGTTCTACTTTCTCTAATATCAAGGCTAACGCCCTGATAAAGAGACAGTACGAACCCGATTGGTTCAACTAAGCCGATGAAAGACACATCGGCAAGTTTCACTGTATCTCACCAATAGGGATTTTACGGGCTGTTGGATTTTCTACTTAGAAGTTTATGCTAACTTAACTTCTTGAAGTAGGAGATCTTACAGCCCGTAAACCTGCGATAACTTCTCTAAAGCAGAGAAGTTTTCTTTTTAAACAGGTAAAAATTTAAGTAATTGGAACAATATGTACATACAAGTTTTTTAAGAAGCAGGTGCTAACAATGGGAATGAACAAAAAAGATGTAGTCAGACACTTGGAAACGATTGCAATTTATATGGAGTTAAAGGGAGAGAATTCGTTTAAAATAGCTGCCTTTCGAAAAGCAGCAGCTGCACTCGAAGCAAATGATCAAAGTTTATCCGAAATAGAAGATTTCACAAAGTTACCCGGAATTGGAAAGGGAACTTCCGCTGTCATTGATGAGTATATAAAGACAGGTAGCTCAGCGGTGTTACAGGAGCTAAAGGAAGAAGTGCCAAATGGCTTAATTCCTTTGCTGCAGTTGCCGGGCCTTGGGGGCAAAAAAATTGCTAAGCTGCATAAAGAGCTCGGAATTGAAAATGCGGCTGATTTAGAAGCTGCCTGCCGAAAAGGGCAGGTTCGGGTTCTTGCGGGATTTGGAGAAAAATCAGAAGAAAAGCTTCTAAATGCATTAAATCAAGCAGGGAGCCGACCGGAACGCCTGCCGCTCGCTTTCATGCTACCGATTGCCGATCAGATTGAGTCGACTTTGAACGAAATAGCTGAAGTAGAGAATTTCTCAAGAGCGGGCAGTTTAAGACGAATGAAGGAAACGATTAAAGATTTAGATTTTATTATTGCAACGGAGAATCCTTCTCTTGTAAAAGAAAAATTATTAGCCTTCCCGGGAATGAAGGAAACGATTGCTGCTGGTGATACTAAAGTTTCTGTCGTTTTAGAAGGCAGTTATGATGTTTCTGTCGATTTTCGTCTAGTAAAACCTAAAGAATTTGCCACGACGCTGCACCATTTCACTGGCTCTAAAGAACATAATGTAAGAATGCGCCAGCTTGCTAAAGAACGTGGCGAAAAAATTAGTGAATATGGTGTCGAAAATAATGAAACTGGAAAGGTCACAACTTTTACAACCGAAAGAGAATTCTACGCTCATTTCGGTCTGCCATATATCCCGCCTGAAATAAGGGAGGATGGGAAAGAAGTCGAAGAATATTCAGCTGATATAGATTTAATCACTCTTTCTGATATAAATGGGGATCTTCATATGCATACGACTTGGAGTGATGGTGCCCATACAATTGAAGAGATGGTTGAGGCCTGCCGGGCAAAGGGCTATAAATATGTAGCAATTACGGATCACTCACAATATTTAAAGGTAGCAAACGGTCTTACTTCTGAAAGGCTCAGACAGCAAAAGGAAGAAATTAGACGTTTAAATGAACGCTATAATGATATTACCATTCTCTCAGGTGTAGAGATGGATATTTTACCAGATGGGTCATTAGATTATGATGATGAATTGCTTGCCGAAATGGATATCGTTATTGCTTCGATTCATTCTGCTTTCTCGCAGCCGAAAGCGAAAATCATGGAGCGGCTGAAAACAGCATTAAAAAATCCCCATGTTGACATTATTGCGCATCCTACAGGCAGAAAGATCGGCATTAGAGACGGCTATGAAGTCGATATGGAAATGTTAATTGAATTAGCAAAAGAAACGAATACGGCTTTAGAATTAAATGCGAATCCGAACCGCCTAGACCTTGCGCCGCAATATATACGTCAGGCGCAGGAAGCAGGCGTAAAAATCGTCATCAATACGGATGCTCATAAAAAAGAGACGTTGAATCATATGGCAATTGGCGTTTCCACAGCGAAAAAAGGCTGGATTAAAAAAAACAGCGTTCTGAATGCAATGGAAATTGATGAGCTGCTTGAGTTTTTAAATAATAAAGCGTAGAGTGCCGAATAGCTAATAGCTTCGGCAGCTCTATGGATTTTCAAATAGGAGGTTACATCCTCATGCAGGAAAGAATTTTTAAAGTGCTTGAGTTTAATAAAGTAAAGGAACAATTGCTCGAGCATGTATCATCTGCTTTAGGGAGAAGAAAAGCAGAACAATTAATGCCATCCGTTGATTTTGAAGAAGTAGTACGGTGGCAGGAGGAAACTGATGAAGCGGTAAAGGTGCTGCGAATTAAAGGCAATGTCCCGCTAGGGGGGATTTATAATATCCGTCCGCATGTGAAAAGGTCAATCATTGGAGGAATGTTAAGTCCTCAGGAGCTGACCCAAGTAGCGAGTACTGTGCACGCAAGCAGACAAATCAAAAGATTTATCGATGATTTTGATATTGAAAACGAGGATCTATCGATATTAAAAACTTATACAGACCAAATCATCGTTTTAGCTGATTTGGAAACAACGATTAATAATGCAATCGATGACAATGGTGAGGTTTTAGATAGTGCTAGTGAAACGCTCAAATCCTTGCGAAATCAATTGCGTACGAAAGAAAATAGAGTCAGGGAAAAACTCGAAAGCATGATTCGTTCTTCAAATGCCCAGAAAATGCTTTCAGATGCAATTATTACAATCCGCAATGATCGCTTTGTTATCCCTGTCAAACAGGAATATAAAAGCCATTATGGTGGTATTATTCACGATCAGAGCTCTTCTGGCCAAACCTTATTTATTGAGCCACAAGCGATTGTTCAGCTTAATAATGAGCTTCAAGGTATACGTGTGAAAGAGCAGCAGGAAATTGAAAGAATTTTAATAGAGCTGTCAAGCAAAGTTGCAGAGTTTAGTACTGAGTTAGAAACAATAGTTGATGTACTTGCCGAATTGGATTTTATGTTTGCTAAAGCCCGTTATAGCAAACGGATTAAAGCATCGAAGCCTAAGGTGAATAATGAAGGAAGGATTGCTCTCTTTAAAGCCCGCCATCCTCTCATCCCAGAAGATGTCGTTGTCGCTAATGATATTTCGTTAGGGAAGGATTTTTCAACGATTGTTATTACAGGGCCTAATACCGGAGGGAAGACTGTAACGATAAAAACAGTTGGTTTATGTACATTAATGGCTCAGTCGGGTCTGCAAGTGCCAGCCTTAGACGGCTCGGAAGTTGCTGTGTTTGATGCCGTCTATGCTGATATTGGCGATGAGCAATCGATCGAGCAAAGTCTTAGTACTTTCTCTTCTCATATGGTGAATATTGTTGACATCCTTAATAAAGTAGACTTCAACAGTCTTGTCCTTTTTGATGAGTTAGGTGCAGGGACGGATCCACAAGAAGGAGCTGCTCTTGCTATATCTATTTTAGACACCGTTTATAAACGCGGGGCTAGAGTTATTGCTACCACACATTATCCTGAATTAAAAGCATATGGCTATAATCGAGAAGGAGTCATCAATGCAAGTGTAGAATTTGATATTGACACCCTTAGTCCGACATATAAACTGCTTATTGGTGTTCCTGGACGAAGCAATGCATTTGAAATTTCTAAAAGGCTTGGCCTAAACGAAGAAGTCATTAACACTGCCCGCACCTATATTAGCGCAGACAGTAATCAAGTAGAGAATATGATTGCTCAACTTGAGGAGAGCAGAAGACAAGCTGAAGCCGAGCGTGAAGAAGCGAATGACTTATTGCGCAGTGCTGAAAAGCTTCATAAAGATTTGCAAAAGCAAATGGTTGAATTTTATGAGCAAAAAGATGCTATGCATGAAAAAGCAGCGGAAAAAGCAGAAGCAATCATCGACCAAGCGAAGGCCGAAGCGGAAAAGGTAATCCGTGATTTAAGAAAAATGCGGATAGAAAAGTCGGCAGAAATAAAAGAGCATGAATTAATAGAAGCGAAGAAGCGTTTAGAAGAAGCGACTCCTAAAATTAAAAAGACGAAGAAGCCTGCTTCAAGTAAAGCTGCACATGTATTAAAGCCAGGGGATGAAGTAAAGGTTTTAAGCTTTGGCCAAAAAGGAATTTTACTTGATAAATCATCAGATAAAGAATGGCAAGTTCAAATTGGAATTTTGAAAATGAAGGTGCATGTGAAAGATCTAGAGTTTATCAATAGTCCGAAGCCTATAGAAACAAAGCCAGTTGCTACTGTTAAAGGTAAAGACTTTCATGTTAGCCTTGAACTGGATTTACGAGGAGAAAGGTACGAAAACGCTCTGCATCGCGTCGAGAAGTATATTGATGATGCACTGCTTGCCGCCTATCCGCGCGTCTCAATCATTCATGGGAAAGGAACGGGTGCTTTAAGGCAAGGGGTGCAGGAATATTTAAAAAACCACCGTGCCGTAAAGAAAATCAGATTCGGTGAGGCTGGGGAAGGTGGAACTGGTGTAACAGTTGTTGAATTTAAATAACAGAGAATGTTCAAAAAGTCCGGGAAAAATAGCTGTCGAATTTCTGCTAATCTAGTTCCAGTGCCTAGCCCCTCGAGGTCATAAGCCATCTTACTGCGTGGCTAAAGATCAAGCCACTCCGTAAGCCGTCTTATGCTTGTCGTGGCTGACCAAGGCACTTCCACCTTTTGAAGTCAGCTTGCTTCTCCGCTCCTCACGTATTAAAAGCATATCCTCGAAAAAGAAGGACGCTTTTTCTTCGTGCGAGGAGAATGCTCCGAAGCGACCAGCTAGCGTTCCGGTGCTCGAAGGCTGCGCTTCCTTGAACTTCTCGGCTCTTTTTGTCCTCCTTTTTGAACACAAAATAACAGATAGGGAGAGAAGAAATGAACCAATTTTGGGAAAATGAATTTGTACAAACAGCTGGGTATTACAGTGTTGTCATTCTTTGTATGATTGTATTTTTAGCTATTTTCGAATTGGTTACGAAATATCGAAACTGGGAAGAAATCAAAAATGGGAATGTTGCAGTTGCGATGGCAACTGGGGGAAAGATATTTGGAATTGCCAATATTTTTAGACATTCCATTTTGCATAATGATACATTATTGACAATGATCAGCTGGGGAGTTTTTGGCTTCTTTCTACTGTTAACTGGTTATTTTATCTTCGAATTCCTTACACCGAAATTTAAGATTGATGAAGAAATTGAAAATAATAATATAGCGGTCGGTTTTATATCAATGGTTATTTCCATTGGATTATCGTACATTATTGGGGCAGGTTTATCGCAGATTAACGGGCTGTAAGACTCCCACTTCAAGATCCAAGTGGAGATCCAACAGTCCGTAAAGGCCCGATTAGTTCAACTAACATATAGTGGGGAAAAAGCCCCCCACTATATGAAGTTTCACTGTATCTTAAGGAGAGGGAAATAAGTGGATAAATTAGCAAAAGTACTATTTGTTCTTTGTGGACTGTTTATTTTGATCGGTGCCATCTATCTTTTATTTTTTGCCTAATATTTTATTAATATAGCCAAAATCGTCATTTCTTAGAAATGGCGATTTTATTTTTTGTTAGAAGTTTGTTAAAAAGTAAATCTGATATTTAGACAGGCCAATAAAAAATTCTTATCTGCCCATTCGCCTATTCTAATTGTCACAGAAACTTCACTATATTATAATAAGAATGAACAGTTTTAATGTTCCGATAATTATATGTCCTAATTAGGGAGGGAATAGGTTGTGACTCACAAGCCATGGCTTCGAACTTATCCGGAAGAAATCCCCTCATCATTGACATATGCAAACCAGCCGGTACAAGATTATTTAAAAAAAGCTGCTGAAGATTACCCTGAGAAAATAGCCATTCATTTTATGGGGAAGGAGTTTACTTACCGGACAATTTATGAGTCCGCAATAAAGCTTGCAGCCTATCTGCAGGAACTCGGCATCGAAAAAGGTGACAGAGTCGCCATTATGCTGCCCAATATTCCGCAGGCAGTCATTAGCTACTTCGGGATTTTAATGGCTGGTGGTATTGTAGTTCAAACAAATCCATTATATATGGAGAGAGAACTAGAATACCAAATGAAGGATTAAGGAGCTAGAGCAATCATTACATTGGATATTCTCTATCCAAGGGTAATGAAGGTAAAACCGCAGACAAATTTGCAACATGTAATTGTAACCGCTATCAAGGAATTCCTTCCATTTCCGAAAAATTTAATCTATCCCTATATTCAGAAGAAGCAATACGGTATGGTTGTCCATGTTAAGCATGAAGGCAGCAGCCATTTATTTAGTGAAATTTTAAAACAGCAAGCTATAAACCTTAAGGCATATGAGTTTGATTTTGAAGAAGATTTAGCATTATTACAATACACAGGTGGTACGACAGGCTTTCCGAAAGGAGTCATGCTGACACATCGGAATCTCGTAGCAAATGCGTCAATGTGTAAAGCATGGCTATATAAATGCAAGTCTGGAGAAGAAATAGTTCTTGGATTATTGCCATTTTTCCATGTGTACGGGATGACAACAGTGTTAATATTGTCTGTCATGGATGCACACAAAATGATATTGCTTCCTAAGTTTGAAGTGAAGACAACATTAAAGACGATCGAAAAACAAAGACCAACATTATTCCCTGGGGCACCAACGATTTACATTGGTCTATTAAACCATCCCGATTTGGAAAAATATGACTTATCTTCAATTGATTCATGTATTAGCGGCTCAGCAGCTTTACCAGTGGAAGTTCAGCAGAAGTTTGAGGAGGTTACCGGCGGGAAGCTTGTAGAAGGGTATGGATTAACAGAGTCATCTCCCGTCACTCACGCTAACTTTCTTTGGGATCGGCCACGTGTAAAAGGGAGTATTGGTGTACCATGGCCAGATACAGACGCTGCGATTTTTTCGTTAGAAACAGGAGAGCAGCTTCCACCAGGCGAAGTTGGTGAAATTGCCGTAAAAGGCCCGCAAGTGATGAAGGGGTATTGGAATCGCCCTGAGGATACGGCGGAATCCCTTAAAGATGGGTGGCTTCTAACAGGCGATCTTGGCTATATGGATGAACAAGGCTACTTCTACGTAGTAGATCGAAAGAAAGATATGATCATCGCAGGTGGGTATAATATTTTTCCGCGTGAGATTGAAGAAGTGCTCTATGAACACCCAGCTGTTCAGGAAGTTGTAGCAGCAGGTATTCCTGACCCTTATCGCGGGGAAACGGTGAAAGCGTATGTTGTGTTAAAGAAAGGAGCAAATACGAGCAAAGAGGAACTAAATGAGTTTACGAGAAAGTATCTTGCTGCCTACAAAGTCCCAAGACTTTATGAATTTAGAGAAGACCTTCCGAAAACAGCGGTCGGAAAAATTTTAAGAAGGACATTGATCGACGAAGAAAAGCAAAAGTTAAATGATCATCAGGAAAAGGAGGCTTAGTTTAGAGACCGAGCTATTTTTCGGCTCTATATTTTTTGAAATTTTGGGTTTGTCCAAGTGATAAATCAATCGATTTAAAGAAAAGTGTCAGGCCGTTTCTTGACAGAACGGAGTGGTAGCTCTATCATTAAAATATGAATGATGGTTCATTCACTATTAGAATGTGATTTTTATAAAAATTTTCCTTTCTTGAAAGGGGAACAAAAAGTGAAGAAAAATAAGCCAAAATACCGGCAAATTATCGATGCGGCCGTCATAGCAATTGCGGAAAATGGCTATCATCAAGCACAAGTATCCAAAATTGCCAAACAGGCGGGCGTCGCTGATGGTACTATTTATTTATATTTTAAAAATAAAGAAGATATTCTAATCTCCCTCTTTCAAGATAAAATGGGATACTTTGTTGAAAAATTCGAAGAAAAAATAGCAGGAAAAGAAACAGCTGCGGAGAAGTTATTAGTATTGGTTGAAACGCATTTTAATATGCTTTCAGAGGATAGACATCTTGCGATCGTAACACAGCTTGAGCTAAGACAATCAAATAAAGAGCTTAGGCATAAAATCAATGAAGGGCTAAAAGGGGTCCTTTCTTTAGTCGAAAAAATTTTAATCGAGGGAAGAGAAGCGGGGGAGTTTTCTCCTGATCTAGATACTCGGTTAGCCCGGCAAATGATTTTTGGAACGATGGATGAGACAGTTACCACATGGGTAATGAATGATCAGAAGTATGATCTCCCTTCCTTAGCAGGTCCTATCCACAAAATGCTTCTTCATGGCTGTGCTACAAGGAAGTAGCCATTACTCGTATAGTGTGTGTTCAAAAAGGAGGACAAAAAGAGCCGAGAAGTTCAAGGAAGCGAAGTCTTCGAGCACCGGAACGTATGCTTTTAATACGTGAGGAGCGGAGAAGCAAGCTGACGCAGAAATTCGACAGCTATTTTTCCCGGACTTTTTGAACAACCTCGTATAGCAGAAAAGGGGATGGAATATGGAATTATTAAAATGGTCGAATCAAGACATGGTTGCTACAATTACGATTGAACGTCCGCCAGCAAATGCTCTTTCTTCAAGTTTATTAAAAGAGCTCTCTGCTGTTTTAGATGAAATTGAGGCAAATGACGAAATAAGAGTTGTTCTCCTGCATGGAGAAGGCCGTTTCTTTTCCGCGGGTGCCGATATTAAAGAATTCACAACGATAGAAACTGGAGAAGATTTCTCTAAGCTTTCTATATATGGACAAGTTTTATTTGAACGTATGGAAACATTCTCAAAACCGATTATTGCAGCTATTCATGGCGCCGCACTTGGTGGTGGGCTGGAACTCGCTATGGGGTGCCATTTTAGATTAGTTGCTGAAAATGCGAAGCTTGGATTACCAGAGCTACAGCTTGGATTAATCCCTGGATTTGCGGGAACACAGCGTTTGCCGCGATTGGTAGGTACAGCAAAGGCGGCTGAAATGTTATTTACAAGTGATCCGGTTACTGGATTAGAAGCCGTTCAACTCGGACTTGCTAATCATGCTTATCCGGAAAGCGAACTATTAGAAAACGCTTATAAGATGGCGAAAAAAATTGCAAAGAAAAGCCCAATTTCTCTTAAGGCAACGATTGATTTATTGAATTATTCGAAGTCTGAGAAGTACTATGAAGGTGTTAAAAAGGAAGCAGAGCTTTTCGGAAATGTTTTTGTCTCAGAAGATGGAAAAGAAGGAATTTCTGCATTTATAGAAAAGAGAGAGCCAAAGTTCAGAGGGAAGTAAAAAAGGTATTATTTTTTTAGATAACAATTTTTCTACTAATCTATTATAATAAACTTGTACGAGTACTAGCCCCGTACGTCAAAAATTATCTTAATTTTTCGAAGTAATGAAATGTTTCTAATTAACACGTACGCTTTTAAAATTAGGAGGGATTTTATGAACATCTATGTTTTAATGAAAAGAACCTTTGATACGGAAGAAAAGATTACGATATCAAGCGGTCAAATAAACGAAGATGGAGCAGAATTTATTATTAACCCATACGATGAATATGCCATCGAAGAAGCGATTCAAGTTCGTGATGAACATGGTGGCGAGGTTGTTGTCGTATCTGTTGGTAATGATGAAGCGGAGAAGCAGCTGCGAACTGCCTTAGCGATGGGTGCGGATAAAGCTGTTTTAATTAATACAGAAGATGATCTTGAATATGGTGATCAGTTTACAACTGCAAAAATCCTATCCGAGTACTTAAAAGATAAAAATGCAGACCTAATCCTTGCTGGAAACGTTGCGATTGATGGCGGTTCTGGACAAGTTGGACCTCGTGTAGCAGAGCTCCTTAATATTCCATACGTGACAACTATTACAAAGCTTGAATTTGCAGGCAGAAATGTAACCGTTGTTCGTGATGTCGAAGGGGATTCTGAAGTAATTGAAACGAGCCTTCCTCTATTAGTCACAGCACAGCAGGGCTTAAACGAACCACGTTATCCGTCATTGCCAGGAATTATGAAAGCAAAGAAAAAACCGCTTGACGAGCTTGAGCTTGACGATCTTGATCTTGAAGAGGACGATGTGGAGGCCAAAACAAAAACAATTGAAATTTACCTTCCACCTAAAAAAGAAGCAGGTAAAATCCTTGAAGGCGAGCTAGCTGATCAAGTAAAGGAACTTGTACAACTTCTTCATACTGAAGCAAAAGTAGTCTGATCTTAAGATTCAAGAATATGAACGATGGAGGAAAGCATAATGGCTAGAAAAGTATTAGTATTAGGTGAAGTCCGTGATGGATCATTGCGTAATGTGTCCTTTGAAGCAGTAGCTGCAGCGAAAACAGCTGCGGAAGGCGGAGAAGTTGTCGGTGTTTTAATTGGTGATTCTGTAAGCGCTTTAGGTAGCGAATTCATCCATTATGGTGCAGACCGTGTCATCACTGTTGAAGATGAAAAACTTAAGCAATATACGCCAGATGGCTATTCACAAGCAGTCATGGCTGTAATTAATGAAGAAAAGCCAGAGGGACTAATCATTGGACATACTTCTTTAGGAAAAGACGTTGCTCCAAAACTTGCAGCTAAACTAGAATCAGGATTAATTTCTGATGTTACAGCATTAGAAGCAGCTGGAGGCAATTTAGTATTTACACGTCCGATTTATTCGGGGAAGGCGTTCGAAAAGAAAATTGTGACTGACGGGTTAATCTTTGCGACGATCCGTCCGAATAATATTAGTCCACTTCAAAAGGATGAGGCTAAAACTGGTGACGTATCATCCCTTTCTGTTGAAATTAAAGATCTCCGCACGATCATTAAAGAGGTTGTCCGTAAGGCAAGCGAAGGTGTTGATCTGTCAGAAGCGAAAGTTGTTATTGCTGGTGGCCGTGGAGTGAAGAGTGAAGAAGGGTTTGGCCCATTGAAAGAGCTTGCGAAAGTTCTTAACGGTGCTGTTGGTGCTTCCCGTGGGGCCTGTGATGCTGATTATTGCGATTACTCATTGCAAATTGGCCAAACAGGAAAGGTTGTCACGCCTGATTTGTATATTGCATGCGGTATTTCGGGTGCCATTCAGCATTTGGCAGGTATGTCAAACTCCAAAGTGATAGTAGCTATTAATAAAGATCCAGAGGCAAATATTTTTAAAGTTGCAGATTATGGAATTGTCGGGGACTTATTTGAAGTAGTTCCAATGCTGACAGAAGAGTTTAAGAAGCTTCTTATTAATGCATAAAATGACCTAATTATGAGCGGCCGCTAGCCGCTCATTTTGCAATTCTTACCTTCTTTTACGCTGATATCTTCATGAATACGGATTGTAAATTAAGGGGAAATTACGAGCGAAGCAAATAGTTAGCGCGAGAGAATAAACAATGCTATACTGTCGTTATATTATTTAATAATGTGAAATAGGAGGCTTTTAATATGGCTATTACTAACGCTACAGATCAATCTTTTACTTCTGATGTTGAATCAGGAGTTGTACTTGTAGATTTTTGGGCACCATGGTGCGGACCTTGCAAAATGATCGCTCCAGTTCTTGAAGACCTTGACACTGAAATCGGCGATAAAGTAAAAATTGTCAAAGTTGATGTTGACGAGAATCAAGAAACTGCAGGAAAATACGGTGTAATGAGTATCCCAACTTTATTCGTTTTTAAAGATGGTGAAGTTGTAGATAAAGTAGTAGGCTTCCAACCGAAAGAAGCACTTGCAGAACTTCTAAATAAACATGCATAATTAAATTATATCCATAAGGGGTCTGACTCAAAGTCTGGCCCCTTACGCATTTCTATGGGAAGTGAGACCATGAATGAAATCATTAAAAATAAATTAATGTTATTGCCTGATCAGCCTGGCTGTTATTTAATGAAGGACCGTCAAGGGACCATTATTTATGTTGGCAAAGCGAAAGTTATAAAAAATCGCGTCAGGTCTTATTTTACCGGCTCCCATGATGGGAAGACGCAAAGATTAGTGAATGAAATTGAAGACTTTGAATATATAGTGACATCCTCAAATATGGAAGCTTTAGTCCTAGAAATGAACTTAATCAAAAAGCATGATCCGAAATATAATGTCATGCTTAAGGATGATAAAAGCTATCCATTTATTAAATTGACTGCAGAGAGACATCCTCGCCTGATTACCACTCGAAAGGTTAAAAAGGATAAAGGGAAATATTTCGGTCCTTATCCGAACGTCCATGCTGCAAATGAGACAAAAAAACTGCTTGACCGAATTTATCCATTAAGAAAATGTACGACACTGCCGGATCGGGTATGTCTTTATTATCATTTAGGTCAATGTCTGGCCCCTTGTATAAAAGAAGTAAGCGATACCGAATATAAAAAAATGATTGATGAGATCGTCCGATTTTTAAATGGCGGCTATAAAGAAATAAAAAAGGAATTAACAGAAAAAATGACTGCTGCCGCTGAGGAGCTAGATTTTGAAAAAGCGAAAGAGTTCCGTGACAGAATTACTCATATTGAAGCAACGATGGAAAAACAGAAAATGACGACAATGGACTTTACGGATCGGGATGTTTTCGGCTTTGCTGTCGATAAAGGCTGGATGTGTGTGCAAGTTTTCTTTATCAGACAAGGGAAATTAATTGAGCGGGATGTTTCGATGTTCCCCATTTATAACGAGCCGGAAGAAGAAATGCTTACATTTCTTGGGCAATTCTATTTAAAAGCTAATCATTTTAAGCCAAAGGAAATATTACTTCCAGATTCTATTCAGGAGGACATGGCTGAAGAGCTGCTGAATGTGAAAGCAATTAAGCCACAGCGTGGACAGAAAAAAGACTTAGTTCAGTTAGCATGTAAAAATGCCAAAATTGCCCTTCATGAAA
This sequence comes from Cytobacillus depressus, assembly GCF_008923245.1. GTDB lineage: Bacteria > Bacillota > Bacilli > Bacillales > Cytobacillaceae > Cytobacillus > Cytobacillus depressus. The sequence continues at coordinate 881,133 of NZ_WBOS01000001.1, read as the reverse complement.
AGTTTTCTCTCATTGAGAAGGATGAGGAGAGGACGATTAAAGCGGTTGAAAACTTAGGGAATCAGCTTGGAATTTATACCCCTCATCGGATTGAGGCTTTCGATAATTCCAACATCCAAGGAACGGATCCGGTATCTGCCTTGGTTGTTTTTATTGACGGCAAGCCAGAAAAAAGAGAATATCGTAAATACAAAATTAAATCAGTGCAAGGACCAGATGATTATGAGTCGATGCGTGAGGTTGTACGGAGGCGTTATACAAGAGTATTGAAGGAAAACTTACCCTTACCGGATTTAATCATCATTGACGGGGGAAAAGGACATGTCGAAACAGTAAGGGATGTTCTGGAAAACGAACTTGGACTTGATATTCCGATTTCAGGACTTGTGAAGGATGAGAAGCATCGAACTTCCCAGCTACTGTATGGAGATCCATTGGAAGTCATTCCTCTTGGCAGAAGCAGTCAGGAGTTTTATTTATTGCAAAGAATCCAAGACGAAGTTCACCGCTTCGCGATTACATTCCATCGTCAGCTTAGAGGGAAAAATGCATTTCAATCTGTGCTGGATGACATTCCGGGAATTGGTGAGAAGCGCAAGAAGCAACTACTAAAATCATTCGGCTCCATTAAAAAAATGAAAGAGGCAACGATTGAAGAATATAAAAAAATTGGGATTCCGGCTAATATAGCTGAAGAATTAAAAAGAAAATTAACGGAATAGTATTGTTAGAAAAAATTGAACATGCTATAATAACTGACAATTAAAGATCACATTAAAGCAGTTTTAGAAATGTCTAGCTCCAGCGCCTACCCCCTCGAGGTCATAAGTCGTTCCGCCCAGAAAGGTAAAGAACACCTTTCCGTGCTGACCGCCTTATGCTTGTCGGGGGTGAGCAAGGCGCTTGCGCTTTTCTTATAACCGCCTCTTAAAGTGAAGGTAGAGGTGCGAACTTCAATAGTAAAAGCTTGGAGAAGAATGAGCTTCAATGAAAAGCTTTGAAAGGGAATGTTCGCCGAAGTGAAGAAAGTCTCATCACTTTCTTTTCTGGTCTTGCATTGAACAAATGTAAGATTGTCAAGACTAAAAATGTCTTGGAGAGCTATCTCACTGTGTAATTCGTATTTTTATACGTTTTCAACACAGCAATGGGATAGGAATCTCATTGCTTTTTTTTATGCAAAAAATCCAATCAAGGAAGCGTTTTTGGCATATTTTAAAAAGCAATGGGGAATGAAATAATCATATATCGCTTTGCATTTTTGGAAAGAGGGGAAAAAATGGGACTGGTCATTCAAAAGTTTGGTGGAACATCTGTTTCCAATGTAGAAAAAATTCAAAACGTGGCAAATCGAGTCATTGAAGAAAAGAACAAAGGCAATGATTGTATAGTCGTTGTGTCAGCAATGGGAAAATCAACAGATCAGCTTGTCGGGCTGGCGAAGGAAATTTCAACAGCTCCTAATAAAAGAGAAATGGACATGCTTTTAACAACGGGAGAACAAATTACAATTTCTCTATTAGCCATGGCTTTATCAGAAAAAGGTTATCCAGCCGTGTCCTTAACCGGCTGGCAAGCGGGAATTAAAACAGAGCCTGTACATGGAAATGCCAGAATTGTAGATATTGATACAACGAGATTAAAAAAGGAACTCAGCGAGGGCATGATTGTAATTGTTGCTGGTTTTCAAGGTATTACAGAAGATGGTGCCATATCCACGTTAGGGCGTGGAGGCTCTGATACAACAGCTGTTGCATTGGCGGTAGCTTTAAAGGCAGATAAATGCGATATTTATACAGACGTAAATGGTGTATACACAACAGATCCGCGCTTCGTAAAGGGAGCAAGAAAGCTATCATCAGTGTCATATGATGAAATGCTGGAGCTTGCCCATTTAGGTGCTGGTGTTTTACACCCACGGGCAGTAGAATTTGCAAAAAATTATAATATTCCATTAGAGGTTCGTTCGAGCAGCGAAAGGGAGTCGGGAACGATCATTAAGGAGGAAGTAAATATGGAACAAAACTTAATTGTACGCGGAATTGCATTTGAAGATGAGATCACAAGAGTAACAGTAGTTGGCTTGCCGAATTCCTTAACTGGTCTGTCTGTTATATTCTCTGAATTGGCGAATAATCATATAAATGTTGACATTATTATTCAAAATACACTTGCAGAACAATCAACAAACCTTTCCTTCTCTATTAAAAATGATGATCTTGAAGGGACAATCAAAGTCCTTGAAAATGTAAGAGAACAGTTGAAATATAGTCGTATTGAATCTGAAACGGGTTTAGCCAAAGTTTCCATTGTTGGTTCAGGTATGGTTTCGAATCCTGGTGTGGCAGCAGAGATGTTTGACGTATTGGCGGCAAACGGCATATTAGTTAAGATGGTGAGTACGTCTGAAATTAAAGTATCAACAGTCATTGAGCAAGATAAAATGTTGAAAGCTATTGAGGCACTTCATAGCGCATTTAATTTATCAGGCGCACCAATTGAATCATAAATATGAAAAAAAGGCTTTCATTTGGTAAATGAAGGCCTTTTTTATCGTTAATAATCAAGTTTATCCTTTTTATCCCACTTGACTGTATATTGAACATTTCCTCTTTTTTTATTAGGGTGTTCAAACGTTTCGCAAATGACAGATAATTGCAGTTCAATTTGCTGAGCAATAAACCCTGCTTCAAGCTGGAACGTGCAATGATTATTTTTTTTGCAGCGTTCCTTTATGATCGGGCTAGATAACTCAAGCTCTAATTCATTTTTCGTTTCTTTAATTATAGTAAGGTTTCCCCACGAAGCCTCTTGGAAAAAATCTATTATTTCGGATAAGGATTCTAAAGGATATTTACGAGCAAGCCTTTTCCCGGCCCAATACAATATTTCAGCTGTATCATCGCCTAATAAGTCATGTAGAAGTTCTTCTCGAATTAGTTCATACCCGAAAACAGAAATGGATTCGGCTTTTTGTTCTATCGGTTTTATTTCCGTTGCTGTTTCGTTCAAGCTCAGATCCCCTCTTTCTATTATTCTTCTATTATATACAATGGGGGGAGAATTAGGATACAAAGATGAAAAAAGGATAGTTCTTTTCTGTAGAAAACTCTATATTATATCAACATATAAATTGTTGGGTGGCAAAAAAGATTAAATAAGATTATTGTAACGGAATTTATAATATCAATATATTTTTAAAATTTTATTATAAGTAAGATAAGTGCAATCGTTTTCTTGACGCTCTATGTAGTTGGGAGTAAAATGGACATGTCACATAATTGTAAGAAAATGATACGCCATTTTCTTTTTGGTGTTTTGGTGGATTTTCTTCTTAATAAGAAATCAAAGATTGAAACGGACACCTTGACACCTTGTGCAAAAAAATAGGGGGGTAAATCATGGCGGGAAATCGAGAGTTTTTAAATCGCAGATTGCATTCATTACTTGGTGTTATTCCTGTAGGTTTGTTTTTAGTACAGCACCTAGTAATCAATCATTTTGCAACAGGGGGAGAGGAATCTTTTAACAAAGCAGCAGGTTTTATGGAAAAGCTGCCGTTTAGAATGTTCTTGGAAATTTTCATTATTTTCTTACCTTTAATATTTCATGCCATCTATGGGCTTTATATTGCTTTTACAGCAAAAAACAATGTAAGCAAATATGGATATTTCCGTAATTGGATGTTCTATCTTCAACGTGTATCTGGTGTGGTCACGCTAATCTTCATTGCATGGCATGTATGGGAAACACGCGTACAAGCTGCACTTGGCGCAGACGTCAACTTTCAAATGATGGAGAACATTCTGTCAAATCCATTTATGTTATGGTTCTACATTATTGGGGTAATTTCAACAATTTTCCATTTTTCTAATGGTTTATGGTCATTCTGTGTCAGCTGGGGAATTACGATTTCACCTCGTTCACAGTTAATCACAACATATGTGACAATTGTTATTTTTATTATTCTTTCAATTATAGGTATTCGTGCGATAACAGCATTTATTTAATATATAAAATTGATCGTTTTTAATTCGCTTTACAAAGTAATTAGGGAGTGAGTCACTATGGCTAAAGGTAAGGTAATCGTAGTCGGCGGTGGTCTAGCTGGCTTAATGGCAACCATTAAAGTTGCAGAATCAGGGACTCCGGTTGAATTATTTTCATTAGTTCCGGTTAAACGTTCTCACTCTGTTTGTGCCCAAGGCGGTATTAACGGAGCTGTAAATACGAAGGGTGAAGGAGATTCTCCGTGGGAGCATTTTGATGACTCGGTATATGGTGGTGACTTCCTTGCCAACCAGCCTCCTGTAAAGGCAATGACGGAAGCTGCACCTGGAATTATTCATTTATTGGATCGGATGGGTGTAATGTTTAATCGTACACCTGAGGGATTGCTGGACTTCCGCCGCTTCGGAGGAACACAGCACCATCGAACAGCATTTGCGGGAGCTACCACCGGACAGCAACTTCTTTATGCATTGGACGAGCAGGTTCGCCGTCATGAAGTTGCAGGCTTAGTTACTAAATATGAGGGCTGGGAGTTTTTAGGGGCAGTCGTTGACGATGAAGGAATATGCCGTGGTGTTGTTGCACAAAACTTAACTTCTATGGAAATAAAATCATTTACCGGCGATGCTGTAATTATGGCAACAGGCGGTCCCGGAATTATCTTTGGAAAATCGACAAATTCTGTTATCAATACAGGTTCAGCAGCTTCTATTGTTTATCAACAAGGAGCTTATTATGCAAATGGTGAGTTTATCCAAATTCACCCAACAGCAATCCCCGGAGACGATAAACTCCGTCTGATGAGTGAATCTGCACGTGGTGAAGGTGGACGTGTATGGACGTATAAAGATGGTAAGCCGTGGTATTTCTTAGAGGAGAAATATCCAGCATACGGGAACCTTGTCCCACGTGATATAGCTACACGTGAAATTTTTGATGTATGTGTCAATCAAAAATTAGGAATTAACGGGGAAAACATGGTGTATCTTGACCTCTCTCATAAAGATGCACATGAACTTGATATTAAGCTTGGCGGAATTATTGAAATCTATGAAAAGTTCATGGGGGATGATCCTCGTAAGGTTCCAATGAAAATCTTCCCTGCTGTTCACTATTCAATGGGCGGTCTTTGGGTTGACTATGATCAAATGACGAATATTCCTGGATTATTTGCAGCTGGAGAATGTGATTATTCTCAGCATGGCGCAAACCGTCTAGGTGCGAACTCATTGTTATCTGCTATTTATGGCGGAATGGTTGCGGGACCAAAAGCAATTGAGTATATAAACGGACTTGAAAAGAGTGCGGAAGATATGTCTTCTTCATTATTTGACCGTTATGTTAAACAGGAAGAAGAAAAATGGAATCAGATCATGTCATTAGATGGAACGGAAAATGCTTATATACTTCACAAAGAGCTCGGCGAATGGATGACAGACAATGTAACGGTTGTTCGTTATAATGACAAGCTATTACAAACAGACGCAAAAATTGTTGAGTTGTTAGAGCGCTACAAAAATATCAACATAAACGATACAGCTAAATGGAGTAATCAAGGTGCAATCTTTACTCGTCAATTACAAAATATGCTTCAATTAGCACGTGTTATTACAATCGGTGCATATAAGCGTAATGAAAGCCGTGGTGCACACTACAAGCCAGATTTCCCAGATCGTAATGATGAGGAATTCTTAAAAACAACCATGGCGAAATTTGTTGATGCAAATTCTGCGCCAGCATTCCATTATGAAGAAGTCGATACAGGCCTAATCGCACCACGTAAACGCGATTATACGAAAAAGAAGTAGGGGGGAAATAAAAAATGTCAGAAAATAAAACAGTCCGATTTATCATAAGCCGTCAAGATACTCCTGATTCAGCCCCTTATCAGGAGGAGTTCGAACTTGCTTATCGCCCAAATATGAACGTTATTTCCGCTTTGATGGAAATTCGTCGTAATCCTGTTAATGCAAAGGGAGAAAGCTCAACACCAATCACTTGGGATATGAACTGTTTAGAAGAAGTATGTGGTGCTTGTTCAATGGTAATCAATGGTAAGCCGCGCCAATCATGTACTGCGCTTGTTGATCAATTAGAGCAGCCTATTCGTTTGGAGCCAATGCGGACATTCCCGGTTGTAAGAGATTTACAAGTCGATCGTAGCCGAATGTTCGATTCATTGAAAAAGGTTAAAGCTTGGATTCCAATTGATGGTACGTATGATCTTGGACCAGGACCTCGTATGCCTGAGCCAAAACGCCAATGGGCATATGAATTATCTAAATGTATGACATGTGGTGTATGTTTAGAAGCATGTCCGAACGTAAACAGCAAAACTAACTTTATGGGACCAGCTGTCTTTAACCAAGTACGCTTATTTAATGCCCATCCAACTGGGGAAATGAATAAAGCAGAACGTCTAAATGCGTTTATGGATGATGGCGGAATGACAGGCTGTGGAAACTCCCAAAACTGTGTGCAATCATGTCCAAAAGGAATTCCAATTACAACTTCAATCGCAGCAGTTAACCGTGCAGCGACATTGCAATCGTTCAAAAACTTCTTCGGAAGCGACCAAGTTTAATCAGTCATACCCTTCTTCTTTTTTGGAAGAAGGGTTTTCTTTTTATCAAAAATGACATTTCAGAACCCTGGGAGTTTTCAACCAATTTTAATAGTAATATAATAGTAGTCAAACTGAATGATTATTCATTTTATTGATGAATGGAGGAAATGTCATGAGTAGAATAAGTTATATTAATGATTTTTCAGTCTGGGAAGCAGAATTTGAATTTTTTCATCCCGTCAAAGTCCGATTTTCTGAAACCGATATGTATGGGCATTTAAATAATACAGTCCCCTTTATTTATTTTGAAGTAGCGAGAATAGAGTTTTTTAAAAGCATTGGGTTCATGCAGGAATGGTTGAAGCCGCAAAATGTAACAATCCCTGTTGTCGCAGACTTGCAATGTGATTTTTTAAAGCAAGTGTTCTTTGATGAAAATATTAAAATATTTGTTAAAGCCTATTCAATCGGAAATTCCTCAGTTGACCTTCATTATATGGGAAAAAGCGATGCTGGGTCTGTCTGCTTTACAGGCAGAGGAACGATGGTGCAAATCTCAAGAAAAACTGGAGAAAGCGTCCCATGGACAGAGGAAATGAAAGTTTTGCTACAACGTGAAAATAAGCTAATGAAATAATTCTGCTTTTTTAAAATAAAACGTTCTCCTTAAAGGAAATGCTGTCACTCAAGGCCTTCAATTAACATATGATATCGTGACTAAATATATACCCATCCCGCGGTTCATAGCTGGCGAAAGGCAAGGAGGGTTACAATACTTGAAGGAGAACGAATTTAATCACAAGCCGTTACTCACCAAACGAGAAAGAGAAGTTTTCGAGCTGTTAGTACAGGATAAAACTACAAGAGAAATCGCTGGTGAATTATTTATAAGCGAAAAAACGGTTCGGAACCATATTTCAAATGCCATGCAAAAGCTTGGTGTTAAGGGGCGATCACAAGCTGTTGTAGAGCTCCTTCGAATGGGAGAGCTAGAACTTTAATTAAGACCGGCCATCCTTTATTGGATGCCGGTTTAAATTATTCTGCCACGATATGAATTAAATAACTTCTATGTGCAATTCCTCTAATTCAGCTTGAAATTTAGCTGAAAAAAGGCGAAAATAAATGCATTAGAATTAGAGGATTAGAAAAGGAATGTGGGAGTTGTATTCAATGAATATTGAGGATGTTAAAACAATCGATGAAAAAGATGTTGTAGCCATTATTGAAAAAGAGCTGCGCTACATATCAGGCATTATAAAGCAAAAGGGGCGCGAAATTTTAAGTAATTACAAAATTACTCCTCCACAATTTATTGCCTTGCAATGGCTTTTTGAAGAAGGAGATATGACAATAGGCGAATTATCAACTAAAATGTATCTTGCATTTAGCACGACGACCGATCTTGTCGACCGCATGGAAAAAAACAGTCTTGTAAAACGGGTAAAAGATCCGAATGACCGAAGAGTGGTCCGAATCCATCTTTTAGAAGAAGGCGAGAGAATTATTGACGAGTGTATTAAAAAAAGGCAATTATATTTAAAAGATGTGCTCGGTAATTTCTCGAATGAAGAAGTAGAGTTTTTTAAAAATAATTTATTAAAATTGCATCAAGATATGCGCAAAGAATGAGGGGTTTACTTGGAAAATCCGATCGGTATTATCGACTCGGGTGTCGGTGGACTTACCGTTGCAAAGGAAGTCATGAGACAGCTCCCGAAAGAAAAAATCATTTATTTAGGCGATACAGCTCGTTGTCCGTATGGTCCGAGACCTGGGGATGAAGTAAAGGCATTTACATGGGAGATTTCTAGATTTCTTTTAAGTAAGGAAATAAAAATGCTTATCATCGCCTGTAACACAGCGACTGCCGTTGCATTAGACGAAATTCGCAATCAGCTGCCAATCCCTGTCATTGGTGTGATCTCACCAGGAGCACGAGCCGCAATAAAAAAAACAAAAAACAATTCAATTGGCGTCATCGGCACGGAAGGTACAATAAAAAGCGGTGCCTATGAAAAAGCATTACAGCAAATTAATAGCCATCTTGAGATTCATAGTCTTGCCTGCCCGAAATTTGTTCCACTTGTAGAAAGTGGGGAATACGAAGGGACTTTAGCTGAGAAGGTTGTTGTTGAGACTTTGAAGCCTTTTAAAGATAAAGGTATGGATACCCTTATTTTAGGCTGTACCCATTATCCGCTGTTAGAGCCCTTAGTTAAAAAGGCAGTAAACGACCAAGTCAGCATTATTAGCTCAGGCGATGAAACCGCACGTGAAGCAAGTACGATACTTTATCACTATCGATTATTAAATGGTTCTTCAAAAGAGCCTGATCACCAATTTTTCACGACTGGCTCTGCTGATATATTTACAAGAATTGCTTCAAAGTGGCTAGACGTACCAATTAAAAATGTTAAAAAAATCGCTCTATAAAATTCCTCCTTTTCGGGAGGTTTTTTATTTTATTCCCTGGGGCACCTCCTTAGTTAGTTCTACAAATATCTACAATTCATTCCCAGTCTTCAGTTAACATGATAAAATAAAGGCAAATATAGTAGAAATAGGTGATGGAATTGTTTGAACAGGCTGAAATTTGTTTAAGGCAATATTTTGGATACTCTTCCTTTCGTTCAGGACAGAAGGAAATCATCCAACAGTTATTACAGCAAAAAAATGCGCTAGGCATCCTTCCGACTGGTGGAGGGAAATCCCTCTGTTTCCAAATACCCGCACTTATACTCCCAGGAACAGCTATTGTTATCTCTCCTTTAATTTCCCTTATGAAAGATCAAGTAGATGCATTAATAACGGCAGAGATCCCTGCCACATATATTAACAGCTCGCTTAATTCCGAGGAATATAGGGAAAGAGTAGCCGGAATTCTCGCTGGCAATTATAAATTAATATATGTTGCCCCAGAACGCTTTGAATCTGATAGCTTTATCGACTTGTTAAATTCTCTGCAAATATCAATGCTCGTATTCGATGAAGCTCATTGTATTTCCCAATGGGGACATGATTTCAGACCAAGCTACAGGTCGATTGTGACGAATTTAAGCAAGCTCAATCACCAACCAGTAATTGCTGCACTTACGGCAACCGCAACAGAGGATGTCGCTAATGATATTCGTAATCTCTTAAATATCGACGAATCCAATAGTTTTATTACTGGTTTTGTGAGAGAAAATCTTGCTTTTCATGTAGAAAAGGGTGTCAATAAAAGAGAATTTATCATTCAATGTATTAACGATCACCCAAATGAATCCGGGATTATTTTTACATCTAGCCGGAAAGAAACAGATCAGCTATATAACTATTTAAAAGGGCAGAATCACTCTGTTGCTAAATACCATGCTGGCATGAATGAAGGAGAACGTAAGGATGCGCAAAATAAATTTGTCTTCGATGAAGCGGAAATTATGATTGCGACAAATGCATTTGGGATGGGGATTGATAAATCCAATGTGCGTTTCGTTATCCACTATAACCTTCCTCGTAATATCGAGGCTTACTATCAAGAAGCGGGCCGTGCCGGAAGGGATGGAGAGGAAAGCTCCTGTTATTTATTATTTTCACCCCAAGATATTCAACTGCAAAAATTCCTAATCGAGGAATCAAACCTTGATTTTCAAAAAAGGGAGCAGGAATATAATAAATTAAAGCAAATGGTCCATTACTGCCATACCGAGAAATGCCTGCAGGCTTATATTGTCGAGTATTTTGATGCTCATTATTCTGGTGCAGCTTGTGGAAAATGTAGCAATTGCATAGATGAACGGGAACAAGTCGAAATAACTGAAGAAGCTTTAATGATTTTTTCCTGTATTAAAAGGATGGGAGAGCGCTTCGGTGTCACATTAACAGCTCAAGTGTTAAAGGGATCGCAAAATAAAAGAATTCGTGAATTTCAGTTTGACAAGCTATCTACATATGGGCTTCTGAAGCGATATAAAGAAAAAGAAATCGTCGATATGATTAATTATTTATTAGCTGAAGGGTACTTGACTTTAACAGACAGTAAATATCCAATTGTCATGCTTGCCGAAAGGGCTATTCCTGTCTTGAAGCAAAAAGATAATGTTTTTATGAAAAAGGCAGCTTTAGCGCCAATGAAAGAGGCAGAGGAAAATAGCGAATTATTTTTGGCTCTTCGCGCATTAAGAAAACAATTAGCTGACAAGGATCGAGTTCCTCCATATGCAGTGTTTGCAGATACGACCTTAAAGGAAATGAGTAGCTACTATCCGACAACTCGTGAAAGCATGTTAAGAATAAAGGGAGTTGGCCAAGTAAAGTTCGATAGATATGGTGAATATTTCATCGAGGAAATTAAGAAGTTTGCAGCCAATCACGATATTAAAATAGAGCCAGTCCCCCAATTAGAAAAGCATATTGCACAAAACGAGAACAATGATGCTCCAAGCTATTTGCTTTCGTATCAGCTTTATATGGATGGAATAGCAATTAATGAAATTGCCAAAAAGCGTAATTTCTCACCAATCACCATTCAAAATCATATTTTCCGTGCGGTAGCGGAAGGAAACGAAATTAATTGGGCTGAGATTTTCAATGAACAAACAGAAGAAGATGTTTTGGCGGCTGCTGATAAAGTTGGAGCGGAAAAATTAAAACCAATTAAAGATGAAGTTGATCCGAAAATTGACTATTTTACCATTAAAGCGGTTCTGGTGAAGAATGGTATAGTGTGAACCTCTGAATATATTTCTTTTGGCTGTGTTAAAGCAGGATGTTGATTTTTGCATTTGTTGATTGGAGCGGAAGGCGCGAGATCCTCAAAATGCATACGCATTTTTGGTGTTATTTCACGGATGTTTATTCAATGTCCTGCGGGAAAAGCGCATCAGGGGATATCCTGCAGGAACGTTAGTGATGAGGAGGCTTCACGACCGCCTGAGGAAATCAACAGACCCGTTAAACAAAGCTTTTCTTTTGAAAAACACAACTAAAAAAGCTAAATTTTTTTTCTCCGAGACGGTCTAAATTACAAACAGGCTCGTATACATGTAGTACAAACTGTCTTTGGAGGGATTATATGTCTATAAATAAAAAAGCATCGGTCGTCTCAGCTGTCTTTGTCTCATCAGTGCTATTATCAGGATGCGGATTATTTGGCGGTGGCGGAAAGGAACAGATTGATCCGCCAAAATCAGTTGCCTATGAAGAAGAACAAGCTGTTATTGAAGGTCAATCAGATACGGATGCAGAAACGGTAGGAAAAGAGGAAGCCGCTACTGGCACAGTTCAAACAGAGCTTTATTTACTTAATAAGGATGGATTAGTGGTCCCGCAAACACTCGCCCTTCCAAAAACAAATTCTGTTGCAAAACAGGCTTTAGAATACTTAGTCAAAGATGGACTAGTTGAAGGTATGTTGCCAAATGGATTCATGGGAGTACTGCCTGCCGATACAAAATTATCTGTTGATATTAAAGATAAGGTCGCAACCGTGAATTTTTCGAAAGAATTTAAGGAATATCAAAAAGAAGATGAACTAAAGATTCTAGAGGCAGTTACGTGGACACTCACTCAATTTGAATCAGTAGATAAAGTGAAATTTAAACTGAACGGTCATGAACTAACTGCTATGCCAGTGAACGAAACTCCAATTGGCAATACTTATAGCAGAGCAAATGGAATTAACTTGGACACGACCGATGTCCTTGATATTCGTAATACGAAGTCTTTGACAGTCTATTATATTGGCGGAAATGAAGACTCTTATTACTATGTCCCTGTAACAAAAAGGGTTTCCAATAAAGAGAATAATAATATAAAGGCAGCCGTTAATGAGCTTGTAAAAGGGCCAAGTTATGCTTCGAATTTAGATAGTGATTTCATAAACGTCAAGCTTTTGGACGATCCTAAAATTGAAAATGGGAAAGTGACACTTAATTTTAATGAAGGCGTATATAGTAATTTTGAAGAGAGAACTATTTCTAAACATTTGTTGGATGCACTCGTTCTGTCATTAACTGAACAGACGGGAATTGAAAGTGTCGCGATTACAGTGAATGGAAAGTCGGATGTTGTCAATGAAAAAGGAGAAAAAATGACAGAACCTGTAACGCGTCCTGAAAAAGTCAATACAGGTAGTTTTTAAAAAAATATTTTTGATATACTATATAAGGACAATGAAAGGGGTGGCGATTATTGCCTCCTCTTCTTTATTGTCTAGCTCCAGCGCCTAGCCCCGACGTACAGGACGTACTAGTGTCGACAATGCGACAGGACAAGGAAGACTTCGACAGCGACACATCGCACGACCAAAAGTGTAGCTTTTGGGAGGACGTCGCGGTTTTGTCGACCTCGAGGTCATAAGTCATTCTGTCGAGAAGGTAAAGTTCAAACTTCCCGCCAGACTGCCTTATGCTTGTCGGACTTGCACAGGATGTGCTGACTTCGACGTTTGCCACAGGACGTGGCAGTTTTTAGTCGAAGTTCCTCTGCCAAGGCGCTTCCGCTTTTCGTTTTTTTTATTAAGGGAGGATTTGATTCTATGCGTGCTGATGGACGTGAACAATTGCAATTAAGACCTATACATATTGAAACAAACTATTTAAAGCATCCTGAAGGATCCGTATTAATTAGTGTTGGGGATACGAAAGTTATTTGTACGGCAAGTATTGATGAGCGGGTGCCCCCATTTATGCGCGGGGGAGGAAAAGGATGGATTACAGCTGAATATTCCATGCTGCCAAGGGCAACAGAGCAAAGAAATATTCGCGAAGCTGCCAAAGGAAAGATCTCAGGACGGACGATGGAAATTCAGCGATTGATTGGACGAGCTCTCCGTGCAGTCGTTGATCTTGAAGCGATTGGTGAAAGAACGATTTGGCTTGATTGTGATGTTATCCAAGCTGACGGAGGGACGAGAACAGCGTCTATTACAGGTGCTTTCGTTGCAATGGCACTTGCATTAGATAAGCTTACCAAAACTAAGAAGTTTTCTAGCTATCCAATTAAAGATTTCTTAGCTGCGACAAGTGTAGGCATTCTCGAAAATAAACAAGTTGTTGTTGATTTAAATTATATTGAAGACTCGAAAGCTTTAGTTGATATGAATGTTGTCATGATTGGGAATGGAGATTTTGTCGAATTACAAGGAACTGGCGAGGAAGCGACATTTTCCTACAATGAATTGCAGGAGCTTTTAAAAGCTGCCCAAGACGGAATTGTCTCCCTTTTTGAGATGCAGAAGGAAGCATTAGGAGAGGACATAACAAATAAAATTAATGCTAGAAAAGAAAGTGTAGAGAGGAAGGTATAGGATGCAAGAAGTGATTATTGCTACGAAAAATGCAGGAAAAGCGAGAGAGTTTGAACGTATGTTCAGGCCGCTTGGCTATGAAGTCAAAACTTTGCTTGATTTTCCAGACCTTGAGGATATTGAAGAAACTGGGAGCATTTTTGAGGAAAATGCAATTTTAAAAGCAGAAGGTATCTCAAAGGTATTAAATCGAATCGTAATTGCCGACGATTCAGGCCTTTCTATCGATGCTCTTAATGGCCGTCCAGGCATTTACTCTGCCCGTTATGCTGGAGAGGCTAAAAACGATGAAGCCAATATGATTAAGGTGTTGGAAGAATTAAATGATGTACAAGATAAGGACCGTCAAGCAAGGTTTTATTGCGCCTTGGCGGTAGCAGCTCCTGAGCAGGAAACCTTCACTGTTTCAGGTACGGTTGAAGGCGTCATTTTGCGGGAAAAAAGAGGAACTCATGGCTTTGGCTATGATCCAATATTCTTTGTTACAGAAAAAGGAAAGGCAATGGCGGAATTGCAACCTGAGGAAAAGGCTAAGCTTAGCCATCGCGCACAAGCGCTAAAAAAATTAGAAAGTATGCTTCCTTCCCTTTTAGATGGGGAAAAAAATGCATGAAAGTTTTAATTGTAAGCGATAGTCATGGTTTGACCAATGAGCTCACAGAAATTAAAAATAAGCATGCAGTAGAAGCAGGTATGCTTATTCATTGCGGAGATTCTGAACTAGCGGCTGATCATCCTTGTTTAGAAGGCTTCTCTACTGTACGGGGAAATTGTGATTTTGACATGGATTTTTCAGAAGAGCTGCTTGAAGACGCAAATGGTTATAAAGTGTTTATTACACATGGGCATCGCTATTCAGTTAAGTCCACCTTAATGAATTTGAGCTATCGGGCAAAGGAACTTGGTGCCAAGATTGTTTGCTTTGGACATTCTCACAGCCTTGGTGCAGAAGTGATAGACGGTATATTATTCATCAATCCAGGAAGCATCAGACTGCCGAGAGGGAGAAAAGAGAAAACATATGTCGTTTTAGATATTGAAAAAAATAATATCAAACTTCGTGTATATGATTTAAAACTGGGAGAGATTAGTCACTTAGCCCAGGAGTTTTTGCTTCCCTAATTGCTAAAAAGGAATATACTAAACAGGGGAAATTAATTTTCCCCTGACTTAATAAATATTTCTTTTTTTGTGTTGACTTTTTACTCTTAACCTAATATAATGAAACTTGTCCTTGATAATATTAATAAAAAAATTGTCCCAGTAGCTCAGCTGGATAGAGCATACGCCTTCTAAGCGTACGGTCGGGAGTTCGAATCTCTCCTGGGACGCCATTTAACTACATATCTTACCGTTATTAACTCACCGAATTGGTGAGTTTTTTATTTGTCTAGTCCAATGTCTCCCCCCTTTAAACCTTTTTAATAACCCTCGAAATAATAATCCAACTTGCAAATTTTCTTCTCTATTTTTTCGTTGTTCACAAAAGAATAAAAAAATTTTATTAAAGTTTGAAACATTTGTATATCAACAATGAAAGCGAATACATCCAATCAGATAAATTTAAATTATCAAATAATTTGCAAATAGGGTGTTGACGGTTTGAGAAAATCGGCGTAAGATAGTCCTCAATACAAGAAAACAAAAAACTCCCAATAAAAAGTTAATATCACTTTTGGGATGATCATTCGTTTCTTACCATTTCTTTAACCAAAAAATTCAACGGTTTAAAGCAGTGAAATTTAGTATATTGAAAAATACGAAGACGAGGATAAGTAGTTTTATGATTGGGGATTCCCAGAGAGCCGGTGTTCGCTGAAAGCCGGTAATTCCTGCATAAAGTGAACTCACCTCCGAGTACTAGCTTGAAAGATTTATTCTAGTAGAGTTGGTCGGGTGTTGCCCACCCGTTACCAAAACGAACAGTGAAGCACTGTTCATAAGTGCACGTTTCGACGTGAATTTAGGGTGGTACCGTGGAATAGGTTAATAAGCCTTTTCATCCCTTTACCTGCGATAAGTAGGTTTATGAGGGATGGAAAGGCTTTTATTTTTGATTTTGTTAGAATAAAAGAGGAGGTTTAATAAGAATGTTGCAGGAAGCTGCTTACACAGAAGCAAAACCGAAGACTGAAAAAGTTACGGGTGCTGATCTGTTATTAGAAGCCTTGGAAAAGGAAAACGTAGAAATTATTTTTGGATATCCAGGAGGAGCAGTCCTACCAATTTACGACAAAATATATCATTCAAAAATCCTCCATGTGTTACCAAGACATGAACAAGGCGGAATCCATGCTGCTGAAGGATATGCAAGAATTTCTGGTAAGCCAGGGGTTGTCATCGCAACATCTGGCCCTGGAGCAACGAATATTGTTACAGGATTAACAGATGCCATGATGGACTCATTGCCACTCGTCGTATTTACAGGTCAGGTTGCAACAAGTGTCATTGGTTCCGATGCGTTCCAAGAAGCAGATATTCTAGGAATTACAACGCCTATAACAAAATACAACTATCAAATTCGCAATATTGAAGATATTCCACGAATTGTAAAAGAGGCGTTTTACATAGCCTCAAGTGGAAGACCTGGACCGGTACTTATTGATATTCCAAAGGATATTGCAGCATCTGTGACAAACTATCCAGAAGAGCAAGAAATCCATTTACCAGGGTATCAGCCAACATTACAGCCTAACTATTTACAAATTCGCAAACTAACAGAGGCAGTAAGCGGTGCAAAGAAACCGGTCATCCTCGCAGGGGCAGGAGTGCTGCATGCGAAAGCCTCTCAAGAGTTAAAGGAATATGCTGAACAGCAGCAAATTCCAGTAATCCATACTTTGCTAGGCTTAGGAGGATTCCCAGCAGATCACGAACTTTTCGTAGGGCTTGCAGGTATGCATGGCTGCTATGCAGCGAATATGGGACTAAGTGAATGTGATTTATTAATCAACTTCGGTGCTCGGTTTGATGATAGATTAACAGGAAATCTTCAACACTTTGCTCCAAAGGCAACTGTTGCCCATATTGATATTGATCCAGCTGAAATTGGCAAAAACGTCCCGACAGCGATTCCGATTGTCGCGGATGCAAAGGAAGCATTAAAACAGCTCGTCCAGCAAAATGGCAAACCGCCAGCTAATAAAGAATGGCTAGAACAAATTAAGCAGTGGAATGAAGAATATCCATACTATCATAGTGAGGTTAACGCAGATCGCTTAAAGCCTCAAAGAACAATGCAAATGCTTTTTGAGAAAACAGATGGTAAGGCAATTGTCGTTACAGATGTCGGTCAGCACCAAATGTGGGCAGCTCAATACTATCGTTTTAATCAAGCAGATAAATGGGTAACTTCAGGTGGATTAGGAACAATGGGCTTCGGCCTTCCAGCGAGTATTGGTGCACAGTTTGCAGATCCAGATGCATGTGTTGTCGCGGTTCTTGGTGATGCTGGCTTCCAAATGTCGACTCAAGAACTGGCAATTATAAGGGAGTTTAATCTACCAGTTAAAATCTGTATTTTCAATAATTCTTCATTAGGGATGGTTCGCCAATGGCAAGAAATTTTCTATGAATCTCGTTTCTCTCACAGTAAAATTTCCGTTCAGCCTTCCTTTGTAAAACTGGCAGATGCTTATGATATTAAAGGATATGTGATTAGCTCAGAGGAAGAGGCAGAGAAGATTCTTAATGAAGTGCTCAATGATCGTGAACCTGTCCTTCTAGATTTTAGAATTGATCCAGATGAAAATGTGTATCCGATGATCGCACCAGGAAAAGGATTGCATGAAATGGTAGGTGCTAAACCTTGAAAAGAACAATAAGCATGACAGTACTAAATCGACCAGGAGTTTTAAACAGAATTACAAATTTATTTTCTAAGCGAAATTTTAATATTGAAAGCATCTCTGTTGGATTAACAGAGCAAGAGGGCGTTTCTCGAATCACTTGTGTGATCCACGTTGAAAGTGATCGTGAAACAGAACAAATTACGAAACAACTAAACAAGCAAATTGATGTTCTCAAAGTTATTGATATAACTGACCAAGCAATTGTTGCAAGAGAATTAGCCTTAATTAAAGTGCTCTCGACGCCGCAAACACGGAACGAAATTTACTCGCTTATTGAGCCATTTCGCGCAAACGTCGTTGATGTGGGCAAAGACAGTATTGTTATTCAAATCACTGGCGAATTTGAAAAGATTGAAGCATTTATTGATTTAATTAGACCTTACGGGATTAAGGAATTGGCTAGAACAGGCACAACTGCTTTCCCTAGAGCTACACAGCGGTCAGAAAAAGAACAAAAAGCAATTTCAATCATTTAAGTATGAAATACTCTATTCAGAATAATAACCAATAAGTTAAATAAAAAATTCAAAATAAAAAATAAACTTTTAGATGAAGAAAGGGAGATTACAAATGGCAAAAATGTACTATAACGGAGACGCAAATGCAGCATATTTAAACGGAAAGAAAGTAGCAGTAATTGGATATGGATCACAAGGTCATGCACATGCTCAAAATATGAGAGACAGCGGTGTTGAAGTTGTAATTGGTCTTAGAAAAGGGAAGTCTTGGGATAAAGCAGCAGAAGACGGATTCCAAGTATATTCAGTAGGAGAAGCAACTGCTCAAGCAGATGTTGTTATGATTCTTTTACCAGATGAACAGCAAACAAAAGTATATAAGGAAGAAATTGAACCTAATTTAACAAATCAAGCAATCATGTTCGCTCATGGATTTAATGTGCATTTTAACCAGATCGTACCACCTACAAACTGTGATGTGCTCCTTGTTGCACCGAAAGGACCAGGTCACCTTGTAAGAAGAACTTACGAGCAAGATGCAGGTGTACCAGCATTATTCGCTATCCATCAAGATGTAACAGGTGAAGCGAAAGAACTTGCATTATCTTATGCAAAAGCGATTGGATCGTTACGTGCGGGCGCATTAGAAACGACATTTAAAGAGGAAACTGAAACAGATCTATTCGGAGAGCAAGCAGTACTTTGCGGTGGTTTAACTGCACTTGTAAAAGCTGGTTTCGAAACATTAGTAGAAGCTGGATACCAGCCAGAACTTGCTTACTTTGAAACATTACACGAGTTAAAGCTAATTGTAGACTTAATGTATGAAGGCGGAATGGCTGGAATGCGCTATTCAGTTTCTGATACAGCAGAATGGGGAGATTTCGTAACAGGTCCTCGTATTGTTGATGCAAGAGTGAAAGAAGAAATGAAGGCTGTTCTTAAAGATATTCAAGAAGGAAAATTTGCCCAAGGATGGATCTTTGAAAACCAAACAAATCGTCCTGTTTATACTGCAATTAAGGCTCGAGAAAACGAGCATTTAATTGAAAAAGTAGGTAAAGAGCTAAGAGCAATGATGCCGTTCATCAACCAAGGCAAAAAGAAAGAAGTTGTTGGCAGTGCAAAAAATTAAAATTTTCGATACCACTTTGAGAGACGGAGAACAATCAGCCGGTGTTAATCTTAACTTATCTGAAAAGCTTGAAATTGCGAGACAGCTGGAAAGATTAAATGTTGATATCATTGAGGCAGGCTTCCCAGCTGCTTCTAAAGGTGATTTCTCGTCAGTTCAAAAAATAGCGCAAATGGTTAAAAACTGTTCGGTAACTGGTCTTGCACGTAGCGTCACATCTGATATTGACGCTGCGTGGGAGGCGTTAAAAGATGGTGCGGAACCTAGACTGCATACCTTTCTAGCAACGTCACCAATTCATCGTCAATATAAATTGAAGATGTCAAAGGAAGAAGTTATCGAAACAGCCGTTCAATCTGTAAAATATGCAGCTAAGAAGTTCCCAATTATTCAATGGTCTGCTGAAGATGCTTCAAGAACAGAGCTTCCTTTTTTAGCTGAAATTGTGGAAAAGGTAATCCAAGCAGGGGCACAAGTAATTAACTTGCCAGATACAGTTGGGTACGGAACTCCTGAAGAGTACGGAATGATTTTTAAATACTTGCGTGAACATGTTCCTTCTATTGATAAAGTATCACTTTCTACTCACTGTCACGATGATCTTGGAATGGCTATTGCCAACTCTCTTGCAGCTGTAGAAAATGGTGCCACACAAGTTGAAGGTGCAATCAACGGGATTGGCGAGAGAGCAGGAAACGCCGCTCTTGAGGAAATTGCTGTTGCCTTGCACATTAGAAAAGATTTCTATCAAGCTTCAACACGTTTAAATTTACAAGAAATTAGCCGCACGAGCAGTCTAGTAAGCAAGCTGACAGGAATGGTTGTTCCGGCGAACAAAGCAGTTGTAGGAAAAAATGCTTTCGCACATGAGTCAGGTATTCACCAAGATGGTGTTCTAAAAGAAAAAACAACTTATGAAATCATTTCTCCAGAATTAGTTGGCGTCCAGTCCAATTCACTAGTACTTGGGAAGCATTCAGGAAGGCATGCCTTTAAAAATCGTTTAAATGAATTAGGACTAAATGTTCCTGAGGAGGAAATCAATAAATTATTTGTTTCCTTTAAAGAATTGGCTGATCGTAAAAAAGAAATGACTGATTATGATTTAGTTGCACTTGTGTTAGATAAAAAATTATCAGAAGAAGTAAGCTTCTATGAGCTAAACCAAATCCAAGTTCAATACGGAACAAATCAAATCCCAACAGCAACAGTTACATTAACCGGCATTAACCAAGAAACCATTCAGGAAGCTGGAACTGGAGCTGGAAGTATCGAGGCGCTTTATAACACTTTAGAAAAATGCGTAGAAGGATCAATTAATCTATTAGATTATCGCATCCAGTCAGTTGGAGCAGGTCGGGATGCTTTAGCAGAAGTTTATGTAAAAATGAAATACATGGATGTAGAAACTAGCGGCCGCGGACTTGCACAAGATGTGCTGGAGGCTTCAGGGAAGGCCTATTTAAATGCAGTTAATAGAGTCATTTATATGAAGAATATGGGGCGCGAACTTAGCTTAACTCAATAGGAATAAGTCATTATTCATTAGATGATAATTTTGTTTAATCAACTAGATAACCGCATAATTAATAAAACGGAGGGATAAAAATGGAAAAGCGTATCGCTGTACTACCAGGAGATGGAATCGGCAAAGAGGTCGTAAAAGGAGCAATTGAAGTTTTACAAGCTGTTGGAGAGCGCTTCGGTCACCAGTTTCATTTTGAATATGGAAAAATTGGTGGAGAAGCAATTGATACGGTTGGTACCCCACTGCCTGATGAAACAGTTGAGCTATGTAAACAAAGCGATGCGGTTTTACTAGGAGCGGTTGGCGGACCGAAGTGGGAGAGCCAACCGGTCCACCTCCGGCCTGAACGCGGCTTATTAAAAATTCGTAAAGAATTAAATTTATATGCAAATTTACGGCCAACAACATATTTTCAAAGTCTTGCAGATTCTTCACCATTAAGGAAAGAAGTAATCGAGAATGTAGATATGTTAATGGTCCGGGAGCTGACAGGCGGTCTATACTTTGGCAAGCCAAGTGAACGGATTCAGCAAAATGGCAGGGATGCAGTTGTTGATACATTATTTTATCAAAGAAATGAAATGGAAAGAGTGATCAAGCTAGCATTTGAACTGGCGAAATCCCGGACGGGCAAAGTCACTTCCGTAGATAAGGCGAATGTACTGGAATCTAGCCGAATGTGGAGAGAGGTAGCCGAGGAGATTGCTAAAGACTATCCCGAAGTTGAGCTTGAGCATATGTTAGTTGATAATGCTGCAATGCAATTAGTCAGAAAGCCGACACAATTCGATGTCATTGTCACAGAGAATTTATTCGGTGACATTTTAAGTGATGAAGCTTCTGTCTTAACGGGATCATTAGGGATGCTGCCTTCAGCAAGTCTTTCAGAAGCGGGTCCATACTTATATGAACCAATCCATGGCTCGGCCCCTGATATTGAAGGCAGAAATTTAGCAAATCCATTAGCAACCATTCTTTCTGCAGCAATGATGCTACGTCTATCATTTAACATGAATGAAGAGGCCGAAGCAATTGAGCAAGCAGTCAGTCAAGTACTTGAAGCAGGTTATCGAACAGGAGACATTATGGCGTTCGGAAAGCATCAAGTATCAACAACGGAAATGGTTGAACAAGTAAAGGCAACCTTACTTGATAATGAAGCTATTCTAAATATTATGGGAGCTTATGCATAGAAAAGCGGAAGCGGCTTGATAAGCCGCTAGAGCAAGACAGAGAAAAGCGGACACGACCAGAACTGGTCGTGTTTCTTTTAAAGATAACATTAAAGGAGGAGGAAAAAAATGGGGAAATCCATTATCGAGAAAATTTGGGAAAAGCATATCGTCCATCAAGAAGAAGGGAAACCGGATTTATTGTATATTGACCTTCATCTAGTCCATGAAGTTACTTCTCCACAAGCGTTTTCTGGCTTAAGAGTGAAGAATCGGAAGGTAAGAAGACCAGATAAAACGTTTGCTACAGTTGATCATAATATTCCAACAGATAACCGTTATGAAATTAAGGATGATGTTGCCTTAAATCAAATGACTACTTTAGAAAAGAATTGCCACGAATTCGATATTCAATTAGCAGGAATTGATAGCCCAGATCAAGGGATTGTCCACGTTATTGGACCAGAGCTTGGCTTGACGCAGCCTGGAATGACAATTGTTTGCGGTGACAGTCATACATCTACACATGGAGCCTTCGGATCGATCGCATTTGGGATTGGAACAAGCGAGGTTGAACACGTCTTAGCCACTCAGACGATTTGGCGAACAAAGCCAAAGACATTAAAGCTTGAAATTAATGGCGAATTGAAAAAAGGTGTGACTGCAAAGGATGTCATTTTATATGTTCTTGCCAAGTACGGATTTGACTTTGGGACTGGCCATGTCATTGAATACTGTGGGGATACAATTAAAAGAATGACAATGGAAGAAAGGATGACAATCTGTAATATGTCCATTGAAGGAGGCGCACGTGCAGGTCTTGTGAGCCCGGATGAAACAACTTTTAATTATATAGAAGGAAGAAGGTATGCACCAAAGAGCGAGGACTTTACAGCTGCTGTAGAAAAATGGAGTGAACTAGCATCTGATCCAGATGCAGAGTATGATCGTGTGATTACCATTGATGCAAGTGATGTTGCCCCAATGGTTAGCTGGGGAACAAACCCAGCAATGACAGCAAAAGTAAATGAAACCATTCCAACAATGAATGATTGCGAAACAGAGATTGAAAAGAAATCACTTGAACGTGCATTGGCATATATGGGCTTGCAAGAAGGTCAAAAAATTGAAGATATTGAGATTCAGCATGTGTTTATTGGCTCATGTACGAATTCAAGAATTGAAGATTTGCGCCAAGCTGCCAGTATCGCAAAAGGGAAGAAAGTTCATGCAAATGTTCGGGCACTAGTTGTACCAGGATCGCAGCAAGTGAAGAAACAAGCGGAGTCAGAAGGATTAGATACTATCTTTAAGCAGGCTGGATTTGAATGGCGTGATTCTGGCTGCAGTATGTGTTTAAGCATGAATAATGATATTGTGCCGAGCGGGGAGCATTGTGCTTCAACATCAAATAGGAACTTTGAAGGGCGTCAAGGCTCAGGGGCAAGAACTCATTTAGTCAGCCCGATAATGGCAGCGGCGGCTGCTATTTACGGAAGATTTGTCGATGTTAGTTCATTAATTACAGCTGAAATAGTTTAATAATATTTAAAGGAGGGAATGCCAAATGAGCGGCTTTCACGTAGTTACAGGAAAAGCAGTTGCGCTTGACCGTGCAAATGTGGATACAGATCAAATCATACCGAAGCAATTTTTAAAAAGAATCGAAAAAACAGGCTTCGGTCAATTTTTATTTTATGATTGGCGGTTTACGAAGGAAGGAGAACCTAATCCTGAATTCGAATTGAATCAACTAGAAAATCAAGGAGCTTCCATCTTAATTGCCAATGAAAACTTTGGCTGTGGATCCTCAAGGGAACATGCACCTTGGGCTCTATTAGATTATGGGTTTCAAGCTGTTATTGCCCCATCATTCGCAGATATTTTTCATCAAAACTGCTTAAAAAATGGCATGCTTCCTATTGAATTAAAAGCTGATGAAGTAAAATACTTACTAGCCCAGGCGAAAAATCAGCCATATGAGCTAAATGTTGATCTGGAGCAAGAGACAATATCAGACGATAAAGGCTTCTCAACAACCTTCCCGATTAACAAGTATTGGAAAAGAATGCTGATGAATGGCTGGGATGAAATCGAAATTACCCTCCAGCTTGATGACAAAATTGCTGAATTTGAAAAATCTACTGAAGCGGTTTAAAAAAAGAAAAGCGCAAGCGCCTTCGGAACAATCAAAGAGCGGATTGTTCCTGCGGTGATTATGCTTAGGAGCTTTCCTTGGTGTTCATCCCCGACAAGCATAAGACGAGTCCTTACAAAAGGTGCTTTTCCCTTTTGAAAGGATTTGGCTTATGACCTCGAGGGGGTAGGCACTGGAGCTAGACAAAATCAAAGGATTCGCAGTTCATTCTGTGAGTCCTTTTGTTTTTTCGAAAAAAACATGTTAAACTTACTTCAAAAAAAGAAGCGGCGTGAGCTATATGAAAAAGCGGGCTCGGAAAAAACTAAATGACAAAGTACTTCTTTTTCCCGACCTGGAGAAAAGACTTCTGGAAAAAGGACTGGAAAGCTTACAGCAGAAAAAGTTTAGTGAGGCCATTGGATTTTTGGAGGAAGCTTTAAGTTTAGAACAAGAAAATAGTGATATACATATTGGACTAGCCCTTGCCTATTTTGAGTCGGGGCAATTAACAAAGGCAAAGGAATTTGCAAATACGATGCTCCAAAAGGGAATTGGCGACTATATTCAAGTAATTGAGCTTTATTTAATGATTCTTGTTCAGTTACATCAATACAATGAGATCGTTTCTACAATTGAGGTATTAATAGAAGAAAAAGAAATTCCACTAGAAAAGCTCGATCATTTTACTCGAATGCTGCAATTCAGCAAAAGAATGGCTGAAACTTCACCAGAGATCAATAATGAGGACTTTTATGAAGAAGAGCCTGATAAAAAGGAGCTAGACCTTTTATCAATCAGTGATCAGCAAGAGCAAATTCAAATTGCTGCACAGTTAGCAGAACGCAATATTCGCCCTTATATTGATGAGATAAAAGCTTATTTACAATCAAAAGAAGGTCAGCCGTTTTTTAAAACGATGCTCATCAATGTGTTAATTGAACAGGAATGCGACCAAAAATTAATTGTCGAAAAGCTTGGGGAAGAGCTAGTTATTAATCCGTCGAAAATGCAAGCTGATCGACAATTCAATCAGATGGAGGCCATTCTAAAAATAGTTGAAGAGCAGCTAGTACATGAAGACCCTATTCTATTTGAACATATCAAAAGTTTAATAGAGCGGCATTTTTTTATGCTTTTTCCGTTCGAGCTAAAGCCTTATAATGAAGAAACATGGTGTGCGGCGTATCATAGCTTAGCTTCTGAATACCAAGGACTGCATTATTCCTCGAAAGAGCTAGCTTTAAGATACAATGTCGTGGAGGAAGAAATAGGCGAAGCTGTAGCTGTTTTAAAGGAAATAGAAGAATTTTCATCCCCAAATTATTAGCTTCATTGTTGAAAGCTTGGGTCTGTATGTTATAATATAATGGTTGTATATGTAAATGGTATTTATTATGTAAAAAGATGATAATGCTTGGAAAACGAGCTGTATCAATACCAATTCATTGCGAAAATGAATGATAATAGATTGTTGGAGGGAACTATTCATGTCTGCAAAATTTGAAAAGCTAGAAGGGAACCTTGGAGTTCTTACAGTTGAAGTAGATGCAGAAAAAGTAAACGAAGGTTTAGACGCTGCATTCAAAAAAGTAGTAAAACAAATCAATGTACCAGGATTCCGTAAAGGAAAAATGCCTCGCGGTATGTTTGAAAAACGTTTCGGCATAGAATCTCTTTATCAAGATGCTGTTGATTATCTTCTACCTGAAGCATATGCAGGTGCAATTGAAGAAACTGGAATTGAGCCAGTAGATCGCCCAGAAATCGATGTTGAGCAAATTGAAAAAGGCAAAAGCTTCATCTTCACTGCAAAGGTTACATTAAAGCCTGAAGTTAAGCTTGGCGAATATAAAGGTATTGAAGTAGAAAAATTCAATACAGAAGTTACTGAAGAAGATGTAAACAACGAGCTTAAATCAATGCAAGAAAAACAAGCTGAGCTTGCAGTAAAAGAAGAAGGCAAAGCTGAAAATGGCGATACAGTTGTTATGGACTTTGAAGGCTTTGTTGATGGAGAAGCATTTGAAGGCGGAAAAGCTGAAAACTATTCTCTTGAGCTTGGTTCTGGACAATTCATTCCAGGATTTGAAGAACAATTAGTAGGAACAGCTGCTGGCGAATCTAAGGATGTTGAAGTGTCATTCCCTGAGGAGTATCATGCTGCTGAGCTAGCTGGCAAACCTGCTGTATTTAAAGTAACTGTTCATGAAATTAAATCAAAAGAACTTCCTGCTCTAGATGACGAGTTTGCTAAAGATGTAGACGAAGAAGTTGAAACTTTAGACGCTCTTAAAGAAAAAGTAAAAACACGCTTAGAAGAAAGCAAGAAGCATGAAGCTGAGCATGTTGTTCAAGACACTGTAGTTGAGAAGGCTACAAAAAATGCTGAAATTGAACTTCCAGCTGTTATGATTGAGACTGAAACTGATCGTATGGTAAAAGAATTCGAACAACGTCTTCAAACGCAAGGAATGAACCTTGACCTTTACTTCCAATTCTCAGGCCAAGATTCAGATGCATTACGCGGTCAAATGAAAGAAGAAGCAGAAAATCGCGTACGTGTGAACTTAACTCTTGAAGCGATTGCGACAGCAGAAAATATCGAAGCAACAGACGAAGATGTAACTGCAGAGCTAAACAAAATGGCTGAAATGTACAACATGTCAGTTGAAAGCATCGAAAAAGCTTTAGGAAGCTTAGAAGGTGTGAAAGCAGATCTTCAAATCAAAAAAGCAGTAGACTTCTTAGTGGAAAACAGCAAGACAGTTTAATAAGTGAGACCAAAAGAACAAGGCGCGATCCAATCGTGCCTTGTTTTGTAAAATAGATATATACATATTGACATAAGAGCTTTAATATACCTTACATATGAAAGAAATGGATACTTTTAATCGATTTAATTTAATCAATAATGGTTAAGCTTAACTTATTGGGAATATAATTTACCAATGTCTTGTGTGAATCCTCTATGCATGCGGAAATTCATAATTGGAAGGCTAAGCTGGGCAAATAAGTGAGCTAGTAAGAACTAACTACTTCACAAGTGTTTTCATTTCCTGTCCAATATAAAAATATGTTACAATGCAATACATAACTAAGAAGATAATTGAAATAAAAAGAAATAATTACTTAACTGTTTGCATATGATTCACACAATCAAATTACGAACTGAAGTTTTTCGAGGGGTGAAGGATTTGTTTAAATTTAGTGATGAAAAAGGACAATTAAAATGTTCTTTCTGTGGAAAAACACAGGATCAAGTGCGCAAGCTTGTAGCTGGTCCTGGCGTATATATATGTGATGAATGTATAGAGCTTTGCACAGAAATCGTTGAAGAAGAGCTTGGAACTGAAGAAGAAGTTGAATTTAAGGATGTGCCAAAACCGGCTGAGATTCGTGATATCCTTGATGAATATGTAATTGGTCAGGATCAAGCGAAGAAATCTTTATCAGTCGCTGTATATAACCATTACAAACGTATTAATTCCAATAGTAAAATCGATGATGTTGAGCTTTTCAAAAGTAATATTTGTATGATTGGACCGACTGGAAGCGGAAAAACATTATTAGCGCAAACGTTGGCCAGAATTTTAAATGTTCCTTTTGCAATTGCGGATGCGACATCATTAACAGAAGCAGGTTATGTTGGTGAGGATGTTGAAAACATTCTTCTAAAGCTTATTCAATCAGCCGATTATGATGTAGAAAAAGCAGAAAAAGGTATCATTTATATCGATGAAATCGACAAAGTGGCCCGTAAATCAGAAAATCCATCGATAACAAGAGATGTTTCTGGTGAAGGGGTTCAGCAGGCGTTATTAAAAATATTGGAGGGGACTGTTGCAAGCGTACCGCCTCAAGGTGGCCGTAAACACCCTCATCAAGAATTTATCCAAATTGATACAACAAATATTTTATTTATATGTGGCGGTGCCTTTGATGGCATTGAACAAATTATTAAACGCCGTTTAGGTCAAAAAGTTATCGGTTTTGGTTCTACAACGACAGAAGAAGAAGTGGACCAAAAAGACTTATTAACTAAAGTCCTTCCAGAAGACTTATTAAAATTCGGTTTAATTCCGGAATTCATTGGACGTCTTCCAGTCATTGCTAGTCTTGGCCTGCTTGATGAGGGAGCGTTAATTGAAATTTTAACGAAGCCGAAAAATGCTTTAGTGAAACAATATCAAAAAATGCTTGAGCTTGACGATGTTGAACTTGAGTTTGAAGAAGCGGCATTAGTAGAAATTGCGAAAAAAGCAATTGAGCGCAAAACAGGTGCACGCGGTCTGCGCTCCATCATTGAAGGTATTATGCTTGATGTGATGTTTGATTTACCATCCCGTGATGATATCAAAAAATGTATCATCACAAAGGAAACAATCACAGAGAACTCTTCACCAAAGCTTATTCTTGAAGATGGCACAATCGTGAAAGAAGAAAGAACTTCAGCTTAAATAGAAAAAGAAAAGGCCAAACCTTAATGGGTTTGGCTTTTGATGTTGTTGAAACCCATTTCATTTACCGAGACGTCGAAAAAGAGGCTCCCATGGTCAAAGGAATCGCAATCCATTTACCGAGTCGTCGAAAAATAGTCTCCCACGGTCAAAGGAATCCCATTCCATTTACCGATACGTCGAAAAATAGTCTCCCGTGGTCAAAGGAATCCCATTTCATTTACCGATACGTCGAAAAATAGTCTCCCGTGGTCAAAGGAGTCCCAATCCATTTACCGAGCCGTCGAAAAATAGTCTCCCATGGTCAAAGGAATCGCATTTCATTTACCGAGCCGTCGAAAAATAGTCTCCCATGGTCAAAGTAATCGCATTTCATTTACCGAGACTTCGAAAAATAGTCTTCCATGGTCAAAGGAATCCCAATCCATTTACCAAGCCGGCCAAAAAGAAGCTTTTTCGGACAATGGGTTTTAAGTTTTATACCCGACCCCATTATTCAAATTCTCTCCAGTTTTTTACAGCAAAAAATTGTTTATTCCAACTCTGTGAGGGAGATACTAGCATATATCCACCGAGACTAGATTGCAGGAGGGAAAAGAATGAGTTGGACGGGGATCGTTTTATTTGTTCAATTGTTTTTCGGAATAGTTATTGGCCTTTATTTCTGGAATTTGCTTAAAAATCAACGCACACAAAAAGTTTCAATTGATAGAGAGTCGAGAAAAGAAATGGACCAATTGAAAAAGATGAGATCCATCTCTTTAACTGAACCTTTAGCAGAAAAAGTTCGTCCATCAAGTTTTGCTGATATCGTTGGCCAGGAAGATGGGATAAAATCACTGAAAGCAGCTCTTTGCAGTCCAAATCCTCAGCATGTCATTATTTACGGACCGCCTGGGGTGGGGAAAACAGCTGCAGCAAGATTAGTTTTGGAAGAAGCGAAAAAATCGGCAAAATCCCCATTTAACCCTGCTTCTGTGTTTATTGAATTAGATGCAACGACCGCCCGTTTTGATGAAAGAGGAATTGCAGATCCGTTAATTGGTTCTGTTCATGATCCTATCTATCAGGGAGCCGGGGCTATGGGACAAGCCGGAATTCCTCAACCGAAACAAGGAGCGGTTACAAACGCACATGGAGGCGTCCTATTTATTGATGAAATTGGGGAGCTTCATCCTATTCAAATGAATAAATTGTTAAAAGTATTAGAGGATCGGAAAGTATTTTTAGAAAGCGCCTATTATAACGAAGAAAATACACAAATTCCAAATCATATTCATGATATTTTTAAAAACGGGTTGCCAGCCGATTTTCGATTGATTGGAGCAACAACAAGGACTCCGAATGAAATTCCGCCTGCTATTCGATCCAGATGTATGGAAGTGTTTTTCCGTGAGTTGGCTGAAGAAGAAGTAGCAGATGTAGCTAGAAAAGCAGTTGAAAAAGTGAAGCTTTCAATTAGTGAAAACGGCTTAACCATTTTGGCATCTCATGCACGGAATGGTCGTGAAGCCGTTAATATGATTCAAATTGCTGCTGGACTTGCGATTACGGAAGAGCGAAATTACATAAAGGATGAAGAGATTGAATGGGTCATTCAATCTAGCCAGTTAAGTCCTCGAATGGAAAGAAAAATTAATACCGACTCTGAAATTGGTCTTGTAAATGGTTTAGCTGTCTATGGTCCAAATACTGGGGCACTTCTTGAAATAGAAGTAACCGTAATCCCGGCCAAGGAAAAGGGCGGTATTAATATTACGGGTATCGTAGAGGAAGAAAGTATCGGCGGACAAGGGAAATCGATTCGCAGAAAAAGTATGGCAAGAGGGTCGATTGAAAATGTCATTACCGTTCTTCGTTCGATGGGGGTTCCAGCGAATGACTATGATATTCATGTGAATTTTCCCGGCGGTGTTCCGATCGATGGTCCATCTGCAGGGATTGCT
Source organism: Cytobacillus depressus (assembly GCF_008923245.1). Lineage (GTDB taxonomy): Bacteria > Bacillota > Bacilli > Bacillales > Cytobacillaceae > Cytobacillus > Cytobacillus depressus. Next base: position 850,578 of record NZ_WBOS01000001.1, on the reverse strand, counting down.
ATGGCGACGGGAATTTATTCGGCTATTTATAAATACCCAATTGACCATACGGTTGCCATGACAGGAGAAATCAGTATTCATGGGCATGTCAAACCGGTTGGCGGCGTGTATCCGAAGGTAAAAGCAGCCAAAAAAGCCGGAGCCCAAACTGTGATCATTCCAAAAGAAAATATGCAATCCATATTAAAAGAAATTACCGGTATAAAAATAGTCCCTGTAAGCCATTTGAATGAAGTTTTTGACTTAGCCTTGCTTAAGAACTTTCATCAAGAACAATCCATCACTGCTTCAATCGAATTGGCAAAAAAAGAAAGCATTTAGATGGTAAAACTTCGGCTTGCTTTTCGAATGCATAGCCGGAGTTTTATTTATGTCTAGTCGCTTCCGATTTTCGGCTTTCTAGCTTCACAAGGCAAGCTTCGGCGACATAATCATCGCACGACTAAAAGCGATAGCTTTTAGGAGGAGCGGCTAGCCCCGACGTACAGGAAGTACTAGTGTCGACAATGCGACAGGACGTCGCGGTTTTGTCGACCTAGAGGTCATAAGCCCCAGTCCATCAAGAAGGTGAAGGTTAAAGAACAACCTTCTCGCTGGCCTGTCTTATGCCTGTCGGACTTGCACAGGATGTGCTGATGTCGATGTTCCCCACAGGACGTGGCGGTACTTAGTCGGCGTTCCTATAGGCTTCCGCTTTTTAAATTAGACACTATGATCTAAATAAGTTAGAATTGACAAAGAAAATATTAGCTAATTTTGCTAATGAAAGATATGTAATTGGAGGTGCTTCCTAGTTATGGCGAAAAAGAGCGAAATCATCGTCCCCCTCCTACCGCTTCGGGGTTTGCTTGTTTATCCGACTATGGTGCTTCATTTAGATGTTGGCCGTGAAAAGTCCATTCAAGCTCTTGAAAAAGCGATGGTAGAAGACCATTTGATTTTCCTAACTACTCAAAAAGAAATATCAATAGATGAACCAGCAGAAGACGATCTATATACTATAGGTACTCTGACACGTGTGAAACAAATGCTTAAACTACCTAATGGTACGATTCGTGTGTTAGTTGAAGGATTGAATAGAGCGCAAATTATTGATTTTAAGGATGAGCCAGATCACTATTCGGTGAGTATTGAGGTTTTCGATGAAGAAATAACAAAAGATGTTGAAGATCAAGCGTTAATGCGGACTATGCTAGAATATTTTGAACAATACATAAAAGTATCAAAAAAAGTATCTGCAGAGACATATTCAGCAGTTGCTGATATTGAAGAACCTGGGCGTATGGCAGATATTATCTCTTCTCATTTACCTTTAAAGCTGAAGGAAAAGCAAGTTATTTTAGAAACCTTCGATGTAAAGGAAAGAATGAATCGGGTTATTGAAATCATTCATAATGAAAAAGAAGTATTAAATTTAGAAAAGAAGATCGGTCAGCGTGTCAAGAAATCAATGGAGCGCACCCAGAAGGAATACTATTTGCGGGAGCAAATGAAAGCTATTCAGAAGGAGCTAGGCGATAAAGAAGGCAAGACGGGGGAAATTGCCGAGCTTACCGAAAAAATCGAAAAAGCTGGCATGCCAGAGCATGTTCAAGAGACAGCTTTAAAAGAGCTTGACCGCTATGAGAAAATTCCTTCAAGCTCGGCTGAAAGCGGCGTGATCCGCAATTATATTGAATGGCTCCTTTCGCTCCCATGGAACAAGGCAACGGAAGATGATTTAGATATTCATAAAGCTGAACGCATCCTAAATGATGAGCATTACGGTCTTGAAAAAGTGAAAGAACGTGTACTAGAATATTTGGCTGTTCAAAAGCTGACCAATTCATTAAAGGGCCCGATTCTTTGTCTTGCAGGACCGCCAGGAGTTGGGAAAACGAGTCTCGCCCGTTCCATTGCGACTTCATTAAACCGAAACTTTGTGCGCATTTCACTTGGCGGGGTACGCGATGAATCGGAAATTCGCGGGCATAGAAGAACGTATGTAGGTGCGATGCCAGGCCGAATTATTCAAGGAATGAAGAAGGCAGGAACGATTAATCCTGTATTTTTACTTGATGAAATTGACAAAATGTCTAGCGACTTTCGCGGCGATCCTTCTTCAGCCATGCTTGAAGTGTTAGACCCGGAACAAAACAATAATTTTAGCGACCATTATATTGAAGAAACATATGACCTTTCAAAAGTAATGTTTATTGCAACTGCGAATAATTTAGCAACTATTCCGGGACCATTACGAGATCGGATGGAAATCATTACGATTGCTGGCTATACGGAGCTAGAGAAAATTCATATTGCTAAAGATCATCTTCTACCTAAACAAATAAAGGAGCATGGTCTTTCGAAAGCACAGCTGCAAATTCGCGAGGACGGAATTCAAAAAATTGTGCGCTACTATACAAGAGAAGCGGGAGTTCGCGGACTTGAACGTCAGCTTGCAACCGTTTGCCGAAAAACTGCTAAAATTATCGTTTCTAGCGAGAAGAAAAAAGTGATTATCTCAGAAAAAAATGTCGAGGATTTCTTAGGAAAAGAGAAATTCCGTTATGGACAGGCCGAGCTTGAAGATCAGGTTGGAGTGGCAACAGGACTTGCTTATACAACTGTTGGCGGGGATACATTGCAAATCGAAGTATCTCTTTCACCAGGGAAAGGGAAGCTCGTTCTCACTGGAAAGCTTGGTGATGTGATGAAGGAATCAGCTCAAGCCGCATTCAGTTATATTCGTTCAAAAGCGAATGAGCTAGGCATCGAAGAGAATTTTCACGAAAAATATGATATTCATATTCACGTTCCGGAGGGAGCTGTGCCGAAGGATGGTCCATCCGCTGGGATTACGATGGCAACTGCACTCGTATCTGCACTATCCGGAAAACGAGTACGTAAAGAGGTAGGTATGACAGGAGAAATTACCTTACGGGGACGCGTGCTGCCAATTGGCGGTCTAAAAGAAAAAACACTTAGCGCTCATCGAGCTGGTTTAACAAAAATCATTCTTCCAAAGGATAATGAGAAAGATATTGAAGATATTCCAGAAAGCGTCCGTGAGGAGCTTAAATTCGTGCTTGTCTCCCATGTCGACGAAGTATTAGAGCATGCACTGATTGGAGATGCAGAGGTATGAAAGTAAATTCAGCAGATATCGTGATAAGTGCGGTAAAGCCTGACCAATATCCTGGTGAGGCTTTACCTGAGTTTGCGCTTGCAGGAAGATCCAATGTTGGGAAATCCTCGTTTATAAACAAAATGTTAAATCGAAAAAGCTTAGCAAGAACTTCATCAAAACCGGGAAAAACGCAAACTTTAAACTTTTTCCTTATTAATGAAATTTTGCACTTTGTCGATGTACCAGGTTACGGTTACGCTAAGGTTTCGAAAAAAGAACGAGAAGCCTGGGGCAAAATGATTGAAACGTACTTAACGTCAAGAGAACAACTCAAAGCTGTTGTGTTAATTGTTGATTTACGTCATCCACCGACACAGGATGATATTATGATGTATGATTTCTTAAAGCATTACGAATTACCATGTGTCATTATTGCGACCAAGGCTGATAAAGTGCCAAAATCGAAATGGCAAAAGCATATAAAAATTACGAAGGAAACGTTAGACCTTGATCCAACAGATCATCTTATCCTCTTTTCGTCCGAAACAGGGCAAGGTAAAGATGAAGCGTGGAGTGTGTTACAAAGTTATATGTAAACGTAAACCCCGTTGCAGATGAGCAACGGGGTTTTTCAGCTATAACTTTGTATAATAGAAAAACAAATTAGGGAATAATATAGACTATCTCTCTATTTCTTTCTCAAGAGAAAATAGATTCCAACCAGAATAAAGATGGCTGGCCAAAACTTCCAGGCTGTGGATACACCATTTTCTAACAGCCCAAACCAAATAATGATCCGATCATAAAACAGCAACAGACAGGCTAAAATTAAAAAAAGGATGCCTTGGAATAAACCAGATCTCGTCTTTTGATGCTGCAGTAAAAAGCCAAGAGCGATAATTAAAATAAAGGTTCCGATATGATCCGGCCAAATGTCTAACCGATTAACGACATGAAAATGAAGGCCAAAGCCTGTTAATATCACTCCGGGAAGAATGGCGTGATAATCCTTTGCTCCATATCCTTGAAATAAAAAGGCTAGGCCAATAATAATAAATAAAGTCGGCCATGTAAAAAAGGGCTGCAACATAGTGATATTCGATTGTTGGAGAAAGAAATAGGCTCCAAAGCCAATAAGAATAATTCCAGGAAATATTCTCTGATTTTTCATATTAACACCGCTTCCAAATATGGTTCACTTGAATCTATTCCTTTTTTTGGTACTGTACATAAGGGAGTAATTTGTCGAAAAGAACAAATTGAATAACTTATATTCATATCAATTAATATTACTGAATATTTTACCATAGGAGTTCAAGATCTGTTCACATTTTCGCATAAATTCATGAGATATTAATGTTACAATAATATTATAGCGTGCTATTAATTTGGGGGGTCCATTTAATGCATATCGTAGTTGTTGGTCTAAATTATAAAACAGCCCCTGTCGAAATTCGGGAAAAATTGACGTTTAACCCAACACAACTGACAGATGCCATGACAACATTAAAGAACAAAAAAAGCATATTAGAGAATGTTATTCTGTCAACCTGTAATCGGACTGAAATTTATGCTGTTGTTGATCAGCTTCATACAGGCCGTTACTATATTAAAGAATTTTTATCTGAATGGTTTCAAATAGAGAAAGAAGAATTTTCTCCTTATTTGTTTATATATGAGCAAGAAGGGGCAATTGAGCATTTATTTAATGTCGCATGTGGATTAAACTCGATGATTCTTGGAGAAACACAAATTTTAGGACAGGTCCGGACAAGTTTTCTACAAGCACAGGAAAATCAAACGATTGGCACTGTATTTAATCATCTATTTAAAGAAGCGGTTACATTAGCGAAACGAGCCCATTCAGAAACAGAAATTGGTGCGAATGCTGTTTCTGTCAGTTATGCAGCAGTAGAATTAGCGAAGAAAATTTTTGGTTCACTTGAGAATAAGCATGTTCTTATTTTGGGAGCCGGTAAAATGGGTGAGCTTGCTATTCAAAACCTGCATGCGAATGGGGCAAAAAAAGTAACGGTTATTAACCGTACTTTTGAGAAGGCTCAAGATTTAGCAGGCCGCTATTCAGGGAAGGCAAAAACACTTCAAGAGCTGCAATGCGCTTTAATCGAAGCGGATATTTTGATCAGTTCAACTGGAGCGAAGGGTTTCGTTATTACAAAGGATATGATGGCTACCGCTGAGAAAATGAGAAAAGGGAAACCATTGTTCATGGTGGATATCGCCGTCCCTCGTGATCTTGATCCAAAGCTTGCTGAATTAGATAGTGTGTTCCTATACGATATTGATGACCTTGAAGGAATTGTAGAAGCAAACTTGCAAGAACGTAAAAAAGCCGCCGCAATTATTCAGCTTATGATTGAAGAGGGAATTGTTGAATTCAAACAATGGCTGAATTTGCTAGGAGTCGTTCCGGTTATTTCTGCATTGCGGGAAAAAGCACTAGCGATTCAAGCGGAAACAATGGAAAGCATTGAAAGAAAGCTGCCTAGTTTAAGTGATCGCGAGAAGAAAGTACTAAATAAACATACAAAAAGTATTATCAACCAGCTTTTAAAGGATCCTATTTTACAGGCAAAAGAAATAGCTGGGGGAAGAGATGCTGATAAGGAATTAGATTTATTTATGAAAATCTTTAATATTGAAGAACTTGTTTCCGAGCGGAAATTGACAGCAGTAGCCGAATCGCAAAAAACTAGCGCTCACATAACACAGGCTTCCTTTCAATCTTAACAGGAGTTCTGACTATGTTTGATATATTTATGACACGGCTGCATGAAGTGACTGTAGTTCTGTATGCCTTAAGTGTCTTATTATACTTTATTGACTTTTTACAGCATAACCGGAAGGCAAATCGAGCGGCCTTCTGGTTACTTGCATTTGTATGGCTTTTGCAAACGGTGTTTTTATTTCTTTATATGGTGAAAACAGGCAGGTTCCCAGTCCTTACGATTTTTGAAGGTTTATATTTTTATGCTTGGGTACTGATTACATTATCATTAACTATTAACCGCTTTATGCGGGTAGATTTCATTGTTTTTTTTACGAATGTGCTAGGATTTATCATAATGGCCATTCATACATTTGCACCCGTTCAATACGAATCATCGGTGATGGCACAGAGGCTCATTTCTGAATTGCTGTTTATTCATATTACCGTAGCCATTTTGTCATACGGAGCCTTTTCTTTATCTTTTGTTTTTTCCATATTATATTTAATTCAGTATGATCTTTTAAAAAGAAAAAAATGGGGAGCACGTCTATTAAGGCTAGCGGATTTATCAAAGCTGGATAAAATGTCGTACGTACTGAATGTTATTGGTGTGCCGATGTTGATGATTAGCTTAATATTAGGAATCCAGTGGGCTTACTTAAAGGTGCCACATATGATTTGGTACGATTCCAAAGTAATTGGTTCCTTTGTTGTTATAGTTGTATACAGTATTTATCTTTATTTAAAAGTAGGCAAAGGGCTTGCCGGAAAGCAATTAGCATTATGGAATATTGCTTCCTTTCTCATTGTTTTAATTAATTTCTTTTTATTTGGTTCATTATCATCATTCCATTTCTGGTATTCATAATGTAGGAGGCAGTCATGAGAAAAATTATTGTAGGTTCACGGAGAAGTAAACTTGCTTTGACACAAACAAATTGGGTGATTGATCAATTAAAAGCAATTGATCCTTCGTTTGAATTCGAAGTAAAAGAAATTGTGACTAAAGGGGACCGCATTCTAGATGTGACACTTTCAAAGGTCGGCGGAAAAGGTTTGTTTGTAAAGGAAATTGAAATGGCCATGCTTGATAAGGAAATTGATATGGCTGTACATAGTATGAAGGATATGCCGGCCATTCTTCCAGAAGGCTTGATGATTGGTTGTATTCCCGCTAGAGAAGATCATCGGGATGCGCTTATTTCAAAAGGTCATATTCGCTTTGAAGACTTGAAGCCTGGTGCAATTATCGGTACGAGCAGCTTGCGCAGAGGAGCACAGCTATTAGCACGTCGTCCGGATTTAGAAATTAAATGGATCCGCGGAAATGTAGATACAAGACTAGCAAAGCTTGAAACGGAAGAGTATGATGCAATTCTCTTAGCTGCTGCCGGGTTAAAACGCTTAGGTTGGGCGAGTGATGTAGTAACAGAATTATTAGATCCAGATATTTGTTTGCCAGCTATTGGTCAAGGGGCATTATCAATCGAGTGCCGAAGTGATGATAAAGAGCTTCGTGGTCTGTTAGACAAATTTACTTGTAAGAACACAGAAGCAACTGTAAGAGCAGAGCGGGCATTCCTTCACAAAATGGAGGGTGGCTGCCAAGTGCCGATCGCAGGGTATGCAGAGCTTAATGAACAAGATGAAATTGTCTTAACAAGCCTTGTAGGCTCACCTGACGGAAAAATTATTTACTCTGAGCAAGTAAAAGGCGCAAATCCTGAGGAAGTTGGGATTGAAGCGGCAAATAGCTTGATTCAACAAGGAGCGAAAGACTTAATTGATCAAGTGAAAAAGGAGCTGGAGGGCGAATGACCGGTGAAGGCGAGGCCCTGGACCTTCCTTTAAAAGGAAGGTCAGTTCTGATTCCTAGGGGGAAGGAGCAGGCGAAATCATTTTCTGCTCTTATCGAAGGCTATGGGGGAATTCCAGTTGAAATCCCTCTCATTGCCTTCAAGCCTGTTCAGGTAACAGAAGAGATTCTATCAATTATCGCGCATTTGCATACATATGATTGGATTATTTTTACAAGCAATGTGGCGGTAGAGACCTTTCTTTCCTATCTAAATGATTCACAAAAAAGTAGCCTTCCCAAAATAGCGGCCATTGGAAAAAAAACAGAAGCTTGTTTGCAAGCTGCCGGTTTACATGCGGACTTTGTCCCAACGGAATATGTGGCGGAAGCATTTGTGGAACAATTTCTCCCTATTGCTGAAGCGGGAATGAAGGTATTAATCCCTAAAGGGAATTTAGCTAGAAATATTATTTATACAGCCTTAACTGAAAAAGGTGCCCATGTCGATGAGGTTATAATGTATGAAACTTTTTTTCCACATGAGAGCGTTAAAAAATTGCGGGAAAAGTTTTCCGCTGGGAAGATAGATATTCTTACTTTTACAAGTCCATCAACAATCGATCATTTTATGAGAGTAATGAAAGAAAACCAGCTTTTTCATAAGCTTAATGATTGTATAATCGGCTGTATCGGTCCAATTACAAGAGATAGAATAAATTCGTACGGGATACAAGTTCATTGTGAAGCAAAAACGTACACTGTAGACGATATGTTAGTAAGCATCATTGAATACTTACAAGAACAAAAATAGAAAAAATAGGAGTGAGTTCATTGGATATTCAATTCGCACGCCATAGAAGACTTCGCCAAAGCCCTAATATGAGAGCGTTAGTTCGAGAAAATCATTTAAGTACAAATGATTTTATCTATCCCATTTTTGTGGCTGAAGGTCATAACATAAAAAAAGAAATTTCCTCGATGCCAGGGATTTATAATTTATCCCTTGATCATTTAGAAGAGGAAATGAATGAAGTTGTTTCTTTAGGTATTAAATCTGTTCTTTTATTCGGGATTCCCCTTGAGAAGGATGAGTGTGGAAAACAGGCTTATCACGATCATGGAATTGTTCAGGAAGCGACGAGATTGATTAAAGAGAAATATCCTGAGACAATCGTTATTGCCGATACATGTCTGTGCGAATACACTAGCCACGGCCATTGCGGCGTGATTGAAAATGGACAAGTTTTAAATGACCCATCACTTGAATTACTAGTGCAGACGGCTGTAAGCCAAGCTAAGGCTGGTGCCGATATCATTGCCCCGTCTAATATGATGGACGGATTCGTTGCTGCGATTCGTACGGGCCTTGATGAAGCTGGATTTGAACATATTCCGATTATGTCTTATGCGGTGAAATATGCGTCTGCGTTCTACGGTCCGTTCCGCGATGCTGCAGACAGCACGCCACAATTTGGCGATCGAAAAGCATATCAAATGGACCCTGCTAACCGAATGGAAGCTTTGCGTGAAGCTGAATCAGACTTACTTGAGGGAGCAGATTTCCTCATTGTTAAACCGGGAATGCCTTATCTTGATATTGTCCGTGATGTGAAAAATAATATTAACTTGCCACTTGTCATTTATAATGTGAGCGGCGAATATTCCATGGTAAAAGCAGCTGCGCAAAACGGCTGGATCGATGAAGAAAGAATTGTTATGGAAATGCTTGTTGGCATGAAGCGTGCAGGCTGTGACCTAATCATCACCTATCACGCAAAAGACGCAGCAAGATGGCTGCGGAATCAATAATAATAAATGAGAAGAGGGATGATATGCGCTCTTACGAAAAATCAATTCAGGCTTTTAAAGAAGCAAGTACATTAATGCCAGGTGGAGTAAACTCTCCTGTTCGGGCATTTAAATCAGTCAAAATGGATCCGATCTTTATGGAAAGAGGAAAAGGATCAAAAATTTACGATATTGATGGCAATGAATATATTGATTATGTATTATCATGGGGCCCCCTAATTTTAGGACATTCCAATGATCGTGTCGTTGAAGCCATTAAAAAGGTTGCTGAAATGGGAACAAGCTTTGGAGCACCGACTATAAAAGAAAATGAACTGGCTAAGCTTGTACAGGAAAGAGTTCCTTCCATTGAAATTGTTCGTATGGTTTCTTCCGGTACTGAAGCAACGATGAGTGCGTTAAGATTGGCACGTGGGTATACTGGACGCAATAAAATTTTAAAATTTGAAGGCTGCTACCATGGACATGGCGATTCCCTGCTTATTAAAGCCGGCTCTGGTGTTGCTACACTTGGACTTCCTGATAGCCCAGGAGTGCCTGAAAGCGTAGCGAGTAATACGATTACGGTTCCTTATAATGATCTTGAAAGTGTTAAATTCGCGTTTGAGCAATTCGGTGAAGATATCGCCTGTATTATTGCCGAGCCTGTTGCTGGAAACATGGGAGTTGTCCCACCGCTTCCTGGCTTTTTAGAAGGGTTAAGAGAAATCACAACTCAATACGGCGCTCTTTTAATTTTTGACGAAGTAATGACAGGTTTCCGTGTGGACTATAATTGTGCACAAGGCTATTACAATGTTACTCCCGATCTTACTTGCTTAGGTAAAGTTATTGGCGGTGGACTTCCTGTTGGTGCTTATGGTGGAAAGGCTGAAATTATGGAACAAATTGCTCCAAGCGGCCCAATCTATCAAGCAGGAACATTGTCTGGAAATCCATTAGCGATGACAGCCGGATATGAAACTTTAATTCAGCTAACTCCAGACTCTTATAAAGAGTTCCAAAGAAAAGGGGACATTCTCGAAGCAGGTATTAAAGCAGCTGCTGAAAAATATGAGATTCCTTGTACGATTAATCGCGCAGGTTCCATGATCGGATTCTTCTTTACAAATGAAGATGTTATTAACTACGATAAGGCAAAATCATCGAATCTTGATTATTTTGCTTCATATTATCGGGAAATGGCAAATCAAGGAGTATTCCTCCCGCCTTCTCAATTTGAAGGATTATTCTTATCAACAGCACACAGTGATGAAGATATTGAAAAAACTTTGCAAGCAGCTGAAATAGCTTTTTCAAAGTTAAGAGGATAAATATACTGACACCCATCTATGTATAGATGGGTGTTTTTTTATGTTTTTCAATCATAAAAAAATTAACAGGCTCATAAAGTGTAAATGACATAGTGATTAAACGTGAAGGTTATGAAAGGAGGAGTCGCTTTGTCTCAAGGAAACCCATCGTGTTTACGATTTTCTTTAGAGGAATCTGTATGGTTTCAAAAAGGACAGGAAGTGTCAGAGTTATTATCAATTTCCCTTGATCCGGATATACTCATTCAAGAAAATGACCAATATGTAACGATTCAAGGAGCACTTGAGCTATCAGGTGAATATAAACGATATGAAACAGATGGATTTGAAGAAGAGAATAATTTTATTGCTCCGAAATTTATTCAAGTTGTGGAAGAAAGAGATGAGGGTGTATGTGAATTTACTCATTTCTTTCCGGTAGATATTACAATCCCGTATAATCGAATTCAAAGCATTCATGAAATTGATGTTTCTGTAGAGTCTTTTGACTATGTATTTCCTGAAAGAAGCTGCTTGAAGCTAACGGCCAATTTAACGATTTCGGGCATATACGGGGAACAGCAGCATACACATGCTACAGTTAAAGCAGATAGTGAATACGAGCCGACTTATCGTTCACCCGCTAAGGCAGAAACGGACTTGAATTTGACGTCAGAGGAAGTAGAAGAAGATCATACTGATGAAGAACAAGAAAATGAAATTTATACAGAGTTTGAAGCTGAAGCGAGAAAACAGGCAAGCTTATTTGATGATAAAGAAGAAATAACAACTCGTGCAAGCAAAGAAGATGAGAATAAAGAGGAAAAGGTTAAGAAAATGTTGGAAGTTTCTTTTAAAGACAATAGAAGCGAACATTTACCTCCTTCTGCACAAGAAATTTATAAGATGCCGAAGACCGAAGAAAGTTCATTAGTGGAAAGTAAAGTTGTTGAATCTTCATCTGAACAAGAGTTCGGAGGGATGGAGGAAAGCTCCGATTATGAATTGAAGGAAACCATCCTTGAGAAAGAAGAAGTATTAGAAAAAAAGAAGAAAAAGCTACTTTCTAAAAAGAAAAGCATGAGCTTAACAGAATTTTTTGCCCGTAAAACAGAGGAAAATATCGCCAAATTAAAAGTGTGCATCGTCCAAAATGGAGATACTGTCCATATGATTGCTGAAAAATATGATATTCCAGTCCATCGACTGCTAAGTGTCAATCATTTGGAAATTAATCAAGATATATATGAAGGGCAGGTCCTTTATATCCCAGTTGCGGTAGCCCAAAAATAATGTAAAAAACAAGCTGGGCAGGTAACCATCAAACCTGCCCGGCTATTTTTTTGGCGCTTACGCTTTTCTATTTGTCTAGCTCCAGCACCTACCCCCTCGAGGTCACAAGCCAATCCTCTCAGAAAGGTAAAGCTCACCTTCCCGAGAGGCTTGTCTTGTGCTTGTCGGGGGTGACCAAGGCGCTTACGCTTTTCTATGAAAGTGAGTGATTCTTATGTATGAGAAGAATCGTTTAGAAAAGGTGTATCCCATTTTGAAAAATTATGCAATCGAACCCCATTTTGTCGAGAACTTCGGCAAAATCCAAAAGGTTTATTCCAATAAAGGCGTTTTTGCTTTGAAGAAAATTAATCCAAAGCAAGGCGGGGATTTCGTCAAGCATATCCAATCATTGTACCAGAAAGGCTATAACCGCATCGTTCCTATATTTCCTACGATTGATGGCAGATATGGTGTTTTACATGAACATAATCTATATTATCTAATGCCCTGGTTAGTGAACGAAGAAAATGAAAAAGGGCATGAGCGACATCATCAGCTCTTTCGCGAATTAGCACGGCTTCACACTTTATCAACAAATGATATTAAAGTGAACAAAGAGGATCGAACAGATCACTATGAAAAAACCTTGCTAGAATGGGAAAAGCATCAGGATTTTTTAGAGGGCTTTATGGAAGCTTGTGAGCAAAGAACGTATATGTCACCTTTTGAATTAATGTTCGTGCTTTCATATAATGACATTCAACAGGCATTAAATTATTCCATTAAAAATCTAAAAGCTTGGTATGAAAAAACGAAGGATGATGAAAAGGCGCGGGTTGTCACAGTTCACGGAAAAATCTCTACTGATCATTTTTTATACGATGAAAGGGGCTATGGGTATTTCTCGAATTTTGAACAGGCAAGACAAGGCTCTCCTATTCATGATATTTTGCCTTTCCTATCACGGTCATTAAAGACTTTTCCAAAAAGAGCTGAAGATTGCATCGAGTGGATTTATATGTATTTGAAGTATTTCCCTCTTCGAGAAGATGAGCTTCTGCTTTTCGCTAGCTATTTTGCCCATCCAGGAGCAGTCATCCGCACGGCAGAAAAATATTATAAAAATCCGAGCCGGCATAGTGAGAGAAAAATCCTTCAGCATTTTCAAAAGCATTATTGGCTAATTAAAAATTCTGAGTATGTGTTAATGCGAATGGAGGAAATTGAGAGGCAAAAGCAACAAGCGAAGGCACAGGCTGAAGCAGCAGCCCAAGCAAACGAAGGAGCCCAAAATTGAATAGATTTTGGGCTAAAACCATTCAAAATGAAAAGCAACCGCAAGCAAAATCAAAATCGCTAGGAATAGCACATCAAATGTCGTTGGAAAAAGAATCACCCGTATTCCTTGAAAACAGCAAAAAGGAATAATAAATTGACAGCAAGCTCCTCTAATCGTTCGTAACCACGGCGGCAAGGTATGAGGATTCCACCTTTTTCTCATTTACATGCCCCTTTCACACTTTTCTCATTACATTCTATGTGTAATCTTCAATGATAGTGCCTAATTTAATGATTAAATGAATGGTGGAAATCTAGAAATGCTAAATGTTTCATTTTTGAGTCATGAATTTGAGACGAAAGTGACGCACCAACTAGCACTCTGTTCGTATAATACATTAATAAAAAGGGAATAATGATTGACGACTATCTTATTTATAGGTACTATATTGAATATAATAAATGAACAGCAAAGACAGGGAAGAGTACGATAGCTATTTGCTTTAAGAGAGGAAAACTAGTAGCTGAAAGGTTTTCTAAGCAAAACTGTTGGAAGGTCGCCCTTGAGCTTCTTTCGCGAAAGAACGAACATTCAAGTAGTGAAGGACGGGAAATCCGTTATCTAGTTAAGAGTCAATCAAAATAATGATTGCTGACTGGTTTTTTAATTGAACCCAGTTTCGCCTTTCTATTTTGATTGAAAAAAAGGTGGTACCGCGAAGCATACTCCATTCGTCCTTTTATGGCGAATGGAGTTTTTTTATTTTTATGCTGTCTAGCTGCAGTGTCTAGCCCCGACGTATAGGACGTACTAGTCGGGGCTGAACTAGGCACTTCCGCATTTCAATTGAAAGGAATGATTTGAGATGGAAACAAAAGAATTAACGATGCCAACAAAGTATGATCCTCAATCAATCGAACAAGGACGTTATGAATGGTGGCTGAAAGGGAAATTTTTCGAAGCTAAGAACGATGCAAATAAAGAGCCGTACACGATCGTTATTCCACCACCGAACGTAACAGGAAGACTGCATTTAGGTCATGCATGGGATACAACGCTCCAAGATATTTTAACGCGAATGAAGCGCATGCAAGGCTATGATGTCCTATGGCTTCCAGGCATGGACCATGCCGGGATTGCCACTCAAGCGAAAGTTGAGGAAAAACTTCGTGGGGAAGGCAAAAGCCGCTATGATTTAGGCCGTGAAAAGTTTGTTGAAGAAACATGGAAATGGAAAGAGGAATATGCTAGCCATATTCGTCAGCAATGGTCTAAGCTCGGTCTTGGATTAGATTATTCACGTGAGCGCTTTACCCTTGATGAAGGCCTATCAAAAGCTGTTCGTGAAGTTTTTGTAACCTTATACAATAAAGGACTTATTTACCGTGGTGAATATATCATAAACTGGGACCCTTCAACGAAAACAGCTCTATCTGACATTGAGGTTATTCATAAAGATGTTCAAGGTGCTTTTTACCATATGAAATATCCGCTTACAGATGGCTCTGGATATATTGAAATTGCCACAACCCGCCCTGAAACGATGCTCGGTGATACTGCAGTAGCCGTTCATCCAGAAGATGATCGTTATAAGCATTTAATCGGAAAAACGGTTAAGCTGCCGATCGTTGGCCGTGAGATTCCAATCGTTGGCGATGATTATGTTGATATGGAATTTGGTTCAGGTGCAGTAAAAATTACACCAGCCCATGATCCGAACGATTTTGAAATCGGAAATCGCCACAATCTAGAGCGTGTTCTTGTGATGAATGAGGACGGCTCGATGAACGAAAAAGCTGGAAAATATAATGGGTTGGACCGTTTCGAATGCCGCAAGCAAATTGTAAAGGATCTTCAAGAGCAAGGTGTACTGTTCAAAATTGAAGAGCATATGCATTCAGTTGGTCATTCTGAGCGTAGCGGTGCTGTCGTTGAGCCATATTTATCGACACAATGGTTTGTAAAAATGCAGCCATTAGCTGATGAAGCCGTTGCTTTGCAATCAAAAGAGGAAAAAGTAAACTTTGTCCCAGACCGTTTTGAAAATACTTATATGCGCTGGATGGAAAATATTCGTGACTGGTGTATCTCTCGTCAGCTTTGGTGGGGCCATCGTATTCCAGCTTGGTACCATAAGGAAACTGGTGAAGTATACGTTGGACGTGTTGCACCAGAAGATATTGAAAACTGGGAACAGGATAAAGATGTGTTAGACACATGGTTTAGTTCCGCATTATGGCCTTTCTCTACTATGGGCTGGCCGGACACTGAATCTGAAGATTTTAAACGTTTTTACCCAACCGCCTGTCTCGTAACAGGCTATGACATTATTTTCTTCTGGGTATCACGGATGATTTTCCAAGGACTTGAATTTACAGGCCAAAGACCGTTTAAAGATGTATTGATCCATGGTCTAGTTAGGGATGCTGAAGGACGGAAAATGAGTAAATCTCTTGGCAATGGTGTCGATCCAATGGATGTAATCGACAAATACGGAGCCGATTCTCTTCGTTACTTCTTATCTACAGGAAGTTCACCAGGTCATGATTTGCGTTTCGGCATAGAAAAGGTTGAGGCCACTTGGAATTTTGCGAATAAAATTTGGAATGCCTCTCGTTTCGCTTTAATGAATATGGCTGGTTTAACATATGAAGAAATCGATTTATCAGGTGAAAAATCAGTTGCAGATAAATGGATTTTAACTCGACTAAATGAAACAATTGAGACAGTAACAAGATTATCTGATCGTTATGAATTTGGAGAAGTTGGCCGTGTTCTATACAACTTCATTTGGGATGATTTCTGTGACTGGTATATTGAGATGGCGAAGCTTCCACTATATGGAGAAGACGAAGCGGCGAAGAGAACAACACGTTCGATCCTAGCTTATGTTTTAGACAATACAATGCGTTTATTGCATCCGTTCATGCCGTTTATTACGGAAGAAATTTGGCAAAACCTTCCTCATTCTGGTGAATCGATTACGGTTGCTGAATGGCCAACGGTAAATGCTGAATTCACGGATCAAGAAGCTGCAGGTGAAATGAAGCTATTAGTTGAAATTATTCGTTCTGTTCGTAACAGCCGCGCAGAAGTAAATACACCAATGAGCAAGAAAATCAAAATGATTTTGAAAGCAAAAGATGAAGATATTCAAAAAACATTGGAAAATAACCGCGGCTATATTGAGCGCTTCTGTAATCCAGAGGAGTTAACGGTTGCAGTTGACGTTGAAATCCCTGAAAAGGCAATGACTTCAATCGTAACAGGAGCAGAAATTATTCTTCCGCTTGAAGGCCTAATCAATATCGAAGAAGAAGTTGCCCGCCTTCAGAAGGAATGGGAAAAACTAAATAAAGAAGTTGAGCGTGTTCAAAAGAAATTAGGTAATGAAGGCTTTATTAAAAAGGCTCCAGAAAAAGTAATTGAAGAAGAGAAAGCAAAAGAGAAGGACTACAGTGAAAAGAGAGCTGCAGTCGAAGCACGCATTAAAGAATTAAAAGGTGAATAATTTAGCAGAAGACGAATCCAGTGTTTGGGTTCGTCTTCCTCATGAGATAAGAATGATTATAAGTAGCCGATATAATCGAAAGTGACCGATATAATGGTGAAAGTAGCAGATATAACTGAAAAGTGACCGAAATAGGAGGCGCAATATCATGTTCACAACATACGAAGAGGCTGTTTCCTGGATTCATTCCAGACTGAGACTAGGAGTCAAGCCTGGACTAAAAAGAATGGAGTGGATGATGGAGAAACTGAATCATCCAGATAGAAGGATGAAATCTGTCCATATTGGCGGAACGAACGGAAAAGGCTCAACAGTTACGTATTTGCGCTCTATCCTGCAGGAGGCGGGCTATGCGGTAGGAACGTTTACTTCCCCATATTTCGAGCAATTTAATGAAAGAATCTCCTTAAATGGTGTGCCGATAAGCGATGAAGAGATTGTCCGTTTAGCCAATGACATTTATCCGCTTGCGGTCGAATTAGAGAAAACTGATCTCGGTGGTCCGACAGAATTTGAAATTATTACGGCCATGGCTTTTCAATACTTCGGCAATGTAAATCCAGTAGATATTGTCTTGTTTGAGGTAGGTCTCGGGGGAAGATTTGACTCTACTAACATCGTTTTGCCGATTCTCTCAATCATTACAAACATCGGACTTGACCACACCGGTATTCTCGGCGATACACATGCTGCTATTGCTTTTGAAAAAGCAGGTATTATTAAGCCGGGAATCAGTATCGTAACGGCGGTTAAGCAAGAAGAAGCGATCAATGTAATCAAAGAAAAAGCGGCCGAAATGAAGTCGCCTATCTATTTACTTGGCGAGCAAATGGCGATTAAAGCCCATCATTCTACCGAAAAGGGAGAAGTTTTTACGCTAAAGTCCCCTTATAAGGAATGGGATAATCTCGAAATTTCTATGGCAGGTAAGCATCAAACCGAAAATGCAGCATTGGCTGTTATGGCTGCGGAAGTCTTAAATAAGTTCTATGCATTTTTAATCGAGGACGAGCATATTTACACTGGATTTCAAAAAGCCTATTGGCCAGGAAGATTTGAAATTATTTCTTTAAAGCCTACGATTGTGATTGATGGAGCTCATAATGAAGAAGGAATTTCAGCGCTGGTAAGTGAACTAAATAACCGTTATAAAAATAATAAAATTTCATTGATTTTCACTGCTCTAGCAGATAAAAAACTCGACAAAATGATTATGAAATTAGATGCGATCGCAGATAAGATTACATTTGTCGAATTCAATTACCCAAGAGCAGCTCAAGCAGAATCATTATTTGATATGAGCAAAAATAGCAATAAAACTTTTAATAAGGATTGGAAAAGTGCAATAGAAGAAAATATTTCGGCGCAAAAAGAGGATGAAGTTCTCGTGATTACGGGTTCATTATACTTTTTATCCGAAATGAAGCCCTATCTTATGAAATTAGCAGTAAAATGATATGTGACATTATTTAGTAAATTTGATAAGATATTCTTATTATTAATTTCCTAATGTTGTTAATTCAGAGGGGTGGATATATGGTAAGCTCGACAATGAAAAAAGTAATTTGGGCAATATGGCTGCTCATTTGTCCAATCGGTCTTTGGATTACCTATCGTTTTTATCCGCCTCAAATTTCTGGATATGAAGTAGATATTATTATTTTCCTAATCCTTGCTTTCTTTGTAGCAGCCACTCCTATGGTCATAAATGGGTCTCCCATTTTCTTAATACAATGGGTTTCATGGGCTGTTTTCTTAACATTTGGCTTGTTTATTGAAATAATATTAGTCCAGCTAACATTGATCGTTTTATTTTTAAGAGTTAAATTGTCAAAGGAACAACTTTTTCGTGTTCCATTAAATTCACTCATGTTTTTTCTTGTTTCTTTCCTGAGTGGGATTATCTATTACGAACTCGGTGGACCTTCCGGCTCTAATATTGTAGCATTGCATTCATTCGTCTGGCTTCTCCCTTTATACCCGATTCTTTATTATGTGCTTAACCATTTCTTTTTTGGGGTCATAAATTTTCTGATTTATAAAGGGAAAAGAGAAACATTTGGGATCGATTTTGTATGGGAAACGATCACGACCATTATTACGTTCCCAATGGGGTACGTACTTTTCGTATTGTATAGAGAATTAGGGCTAGTTGCTTTATTTTTTGTCGGAATTCCTTTTGCCAGTCTTTCTATCATATTGAATCTTTATTATTCTAGTAAAAAAATTAATGAGCTTTTGCAAAATGCAGCAGAAATTGGTCACCAGCTTGCAGAAAGACTATATATCGATGAAGTACTAGATTTATTCATAAAGAAACTGCCGGACATGCTGCCTGTCGATTATGCCTATATTCTTGATATTGTCGATGATGAGGAATTGCATTTAATCCGCCAAGTTGAAAAAGGAAAAAAAGTATCCTCCAATATAGAACCGCTTAGAAAAAATGAGGGAATCAGCGGGCTCGTCTGGAAGCAAAAAAAGGCAGCATTATATAGTACTGCAAAAGAATGGAGAACGATTGTCAAAGGGTATATGCCTGAAAGTGCAGAAAGTGTTTTATGCGTTCCGATCGTTCGCAACAGCCAAGTAACCGGAATTCTTCTTCTTGCATCTACTGGGAAAAGTGCATATGAAAAATCCCAGCTCATGATCGTCGATATTCTTTGTTCACATTTTGCTGTCGCTATCGAAAATGCAAGAAACTATGAAGAAACTAAAGCGCAAAGTGAGCGCTGTGCATTAACAAGGCTTTATAATTATCGTTACTTTGACAATCTATTAAGTAATGAGTTTGAGAAACTATTAGATTGGAAAAGAGATAAAATCTCTCTAGTCATCCTAGACATTGATCATTTCAAATCAGTAAACGATATTTACGGTCACCAAAGCGGAAATGAAATCCTCTGTCAATTCGCAAGCCTTTTATTAAGCTTAATTGGCGATCAAGGGACTGTCGCTCGCTACGGCGGAGAAGAATTTGTCATCCTGCTCCCTGATATCGAAAAAAGGGAAGCATTTAAAATTGCCGAACGGATTAGAGTAACCATCTCTAATTACCCCTTTATTCTCGAACAGCATATCGGTAAAAACAATCAAACAAAGCGCGTCGACATTACCGCATCCATCGGAGTCGCAACCGCCCCACAAGACGCCGACGAACCCCTCGCCCTTATTCGCCATGCGGATAGAGCCTTGTATGTTGGGGCAAAGCGAGCGGGGAGAAATCGGGTGGCGGAGTATGTGAAGTGAGTAGATAAAAAAGGCCCCCTTACAATAGGTTAGGGGGTCTTGACTACGTTAAGATAACCACCTTAACATTTTATAGTCATTTAACTATAAAATTAGTAAGACATTTAAGGAGGTAATATAATGGAGTACTAAAGAAGATGTTATCTGAATAATAAATAATCTGCCAAAAAATGCGACATTAGAAGAAATTTTAAAAGAAATGCATGTAAGATTAAAGATTGAAAATGGAATTAAAGAATTAGACAGTGGCGACCCCCTTCTTAAAGAGTTCTAGGATTTGCCGTAATATGAAACTGACATAGAGATAGGGTCCACTTGCTGTACAGGTGGATTGTTCCCATTATTTCCGGGATTGGAGCATGAATTTTTAGATATATAGTATACTTCATATTTTTTGGTGCTATTATTCCATAAATATGTACCACCTTTTATACAGATTGAAAAAGAATTGTCTTTTTCGTAATTTCCATTAAACTCTATTTTTTGGTCGAAAAATGCATTTCCACTTATATATAGTGAGGAGGGATTCCCACTAAAAGATAAACCAGTAGTGAAATGGGCACTTCCATTTTCTATTTTTAACGGTTTTCCATTGCTCACTTTTACACCATGCTTATAACGAAAAATGACATTCTTATTAATATATTCACTAAGATGTTTGTTGTTTTCTTCAATAATACTATTATTCGGAGTTGGTGGGACTGGAATATTAGTAAACTGACCACCTATATTATTTGTAAAATCATTTAGCAATAGCCCATAGTTAATTTTTATTGTTGCAGTAATGGGAGTATTTTTATGGCCGTCACTAGTAAATGCCAATGATATTTCATCACTATTCTTGGCTAAGTTGAAGCTTTCAATTTTAAATAATAAGTTTTTATTAGTATTGACTTCTCCGTTTAAATAATTGATTTTGTTGTATACATTTACAATTATTATATCTGCATATTTATCGAAGGTTTTTTTCGGATTATCTTTTTCGTGCTGTTTTTTTACTTCATTTACCTGTTCTATATAAATATTTCTTACTCCTTGCTCAATATAGGTAATACCCATTTCAGCTCTTGCAGTCGATATTGATTTTTCTTCTAGGACAATATTTTGTTTTGCGCTTGTTGTTGATTGCGCCACAAATGTCAATGTAATGACCATAAATATAGTGATTGTTAGGAGAACTGTAACTAGCGCGTAGCCTTTTTCGTTATAAATATTCATAAAAAAGATACCACCTTAGGTTAGTTTAAACGAAAAAAATATGCTTCAACCTTAATTTTATTACTTGGGTTATTTCGTTCTTCAATTCTAATCCAAATATCTTTTAGTATATTTGGATTCTCTTGTTTTATTGGATTAAGGCCTTCATCAGATTCATCTTCTAGAGAACGATCAATATTGTAACAGAGTTGGTTATTTTCAAATGTTTCATTTTGATTGATTGATTCTCCCTCTTTTTTATAAGTAACAGTAATTTTACAGTCGGAGGAATAAAGTGTATAGCTTTCCGAAGTTTGATGTATGTTTGTGAGTTTACTAATGATAAAATTTGCTTCTTGTTGCATCTGATTTTTTAAAATTGACTTATTTGAATATTTTGTACCTTGAAAAAACACTCCCCAAACTAGGACACCGATAATAGAAAGGATTGCCAGAGTAATTAATAGTTCAATTAATGTTATTCCCCTTTGTTTATCTTTAACCATCATTAATCACCTTGATAAAAGATATATCCATATGTTTCGCTATATGGATTAGCTTCATTTCCCTCTTTTAATAGTTTTATATGAATTGGATAGGCTTTTATGGGTTCGGTAGTTAAATCTGATTTTTTATTAATTTTGACCTGCACACCGAACTTTGAGTCTGAGGCATTAGTAGACAATGTCTTAATGGTTATAGTATCGATATTAATAGTTACTGTATCTCCTTTTGTTTTGTTAATAAACGAAAAACTTTGAGTAAGATTATTGTTTTTTCTAAAAACGTTGAAATCATTACTTGTCTCAATTACATTTTTCCAATACATTAATTCCTTTTTTGCAAGATTCACTGCTTGTTGTTTTGTCTCATTTTGCTTATTTATTAACCCCATCTGTGGAAAAAACTTTATAAATGTCCCGAGAATAATAGATAAAATAACAATTGATAAGAGAACTTCTATAAGGGTTAATCCTTTTTGATTTTGCTCATACATAGAAACTGCCTCCTTTTGAGGTCAATTAAAAAAGGAAAATTATAAATGGTCATTTAGTAATAATCTTCCTAATTACCCACTTTTATTATACAATATGAATCAATCATTATAACTTTATAATCAGGTCTTTTTTATTAATTTTCGCAAATATGTAACATATTGTCTGGGTAATTTGTGATAGTTTCGGGTTATAATTTTTCTTTAGGGGTGGTGGAATGATTACTATTATTATTGCGATAGCTTCGTTGTTAATTCTTACGCCGACCTTGCTTTTGCTGCCGGTGGGTTTTTCAGTGAAGTGGAAACTTGGATTAATTGGTGTTGCATTTCTCCTAGCCAGTGCGGGACTTTTGGCTAGTGTGCAATTACCTTTATATCAAACGATCCTAATCCTTTTTCTGCTCAGCGGTTTAGTGTCGATTTTATTAGGAAAAAGAATTCAGATGCCTGCTCCAACCCATATTGATTCTGGAATAAGTGAAGAGAAGAGCTTTGGTTTAGAAAAAGAACTTTTACATAAAGAAGAAAAGGACGAGGAACCCCTTCGTGATTTTTCCGCAGTTATAGACGAGACTGCTTCAGCTATAGAAACTGTCAAAAAGGATCTTGATATGATAATAGAGCTAGGACCAATTCTTGAAAAGAAAGAACTAGTGATTAAGGATTATCAGACTACTAATCTTGAAATTAATAAGCCAGATAAACATGATGATCTAATAGATATTGATGATGACATCGCTTTCCTTGAGAAACGGGTGACTGATCTAGGCATAGATGAATCGAAAAATAAGTTAGAAAATAAAAAATATTCGTTTGAAAATACGTTTATTTCCGACATTGAGAAGCTTATTGAAGCAGACTTTGATGAAGCCTTAAATGAAGAATTACCTGAGCAAAATGATGTTGTTCCTCAGGTTAAAATGGAAGAATTAGATGAAATCGAATTGTCTAATTTCGTAGCAAACCAAGAAGATGACAAGCCAGAACTGGGAAATGATGAAATAGAAATAGAGGAACTGATACTCCATAAAAATAGATAGGGAAATTAAAGGAGAGCCGGTAGGTGAAAAACAAGCAGGGAGTTAAACTATTTATTGTACTTTTCCTTTGTACCATTTTTATCTTCGCCTTCTCGCATTATGGGGCATTTGCCTATAATACTGTTGTTAATCACTCTGATTCTTTCGCTGAAAATACAATGGTGGGAAATGTGAGTATTGTCGGGAAAACAGAAGCTGAGGCGATGGAAGCTGTAGACGACCAGTTGACACGTTGGTTAGATGAAATGGTTGTTAATATTTGTTATAAAGAAAAACAGGTGCACCTAGACAATGCGTTATTCCGATTTAATGTTCCGGAATCAGTGAAAACGGCAACGAATGGACAAAGAAATATGATGGTTGTTCAATTTGAAGAAAATAATCTAGAAAATGCTATTCAAGATTCATTTCCAACAGTAGAACTTGGAGCTATAGATATGCAAAAGCTAACAGAAGATTTATTTAGTGGTGCAAAACTATTGGAAATAGGTAATCTCGAATTTAGTTTAGATGAGTATTTAACAGATTCGAAAATGAATGAAGATGTTATTGTTCAACAAACAAAGGTTGAAACAGGAGAAGTTAATTTCAGCAAGATGATAAATGAGCTTGCCACTTTTGAAATTCCTGCTAAATCACAAGTATCACTGTTGCAATTATTTGCGGAAAAAGGTCTTAGCAATGTATCTTCGGAAAGACTTAATATGTTTGCAACTGGAATATACGAATTAATCTTGCCGACTAATTTTTCGATTATTGAACGAAATATAGGGAACGAAAAGCCTGAAAATGTTTCATTAGGGTTTGAAGCGAAGGTAGATTCCGAAAAAAATATCGATTTAATTTTTGCCAATCCAAATGAAACTTCATATACGATTCAGATTGAATCTATTGATCATACGCTAATCTTTTCACTAAAAGGACAGTCTTTCTTAAATAAGTATGTAATTGTTATTGAGGATGAGCAGAGCTTTAAACCAAAAACGATTAAACAGTTTAATTCCTTATTGAAACCTAGAGAAAAAGTAATTGAGAGACAAGGTAAAGAGGGCTTATACATTAAGGTATTACGTGAAACTTATGATGAAACAGGTGCACTGCTTCACAGTGAAGTAATTTCTGAAGATTTCTACCCTCCTGTTTATCAAATTGAAGTGACTGGTCTTGTTGCGAATGTCAAGGAAGAAACTGTAAACGAGCAAGTGGAGTCAGCGGATGAAAATCCGCAGCCAAATAATTCAGGAGAGATTGATGATGAAGAGGAAACCTTAGGGGAAGTAATTAAATCAAATAGTGATCTATGGGGTAAAACGAACGAACATATGAAATAATCAACGAATAAAGCAGGGATAGAATATGAAACAAACTCGGAAGCGGCTTGGGGATTTACTTGTAGATGCTGGTCTTATTACAGAAGAACAACTACTCACTACGTTAAAGCGAAAAAGTGATGGGCAAAGGCTTGGAGATGCCCTTCTTCAAAGTGGCTATATTACAGAACAGCAGCTTATCGAGGTGCTTGAATTCCAGCTTGGCATTCCCCATATTAGCTTGTACAGGTATCCGTTTGATACGAAGTTATTTAATATTATTCCGAAGGAGACGGCTAAACGTCAGCTGCTAATTCCTTTGAAAAAGGACGGGGACAAGCTATTTGTTGCGATGGCGGATCCGATGGACTTTTTTGCCATTGATGATTTGCGCCTTTCAACTGGATTTCAAATTGAAACTGCAATCGCCACGAAAGATGATATTTTACGGGCAATCAATAAGTATTATGACATTGATGAAGGCTTCGAAGAGCTGCTAGTTGACAATCAACAGCCTGAGACAGTTCAGGAAGAAAGAATTACTGACCAAGATTCACCTGTAGTTAGGTTAGTTAATCAGATTCTATCAAATGCTGTTACGATGAAGGCTAGTGATATTCATATTGATCCTCAGGAAACAAAAGTAGTCGTCCGTTATCGAATTGATGGGGTATTAAGGGTGGAGCGTGTCCTTCCTAAGCATATGCAAGGCGTGTTAATTGCCAGGATTAAAATCATTGCCAACCTTGATATTACTGAGCATCGTATCCCGCAGGATGGCAGAATTAAGGTGAATCTTGATTTTCACCCGGTTGATTTACGTGTCTCTACATTACCAACCGTCTATGGCGAAAAAATAGTTATGCGAATTTTGGATTTAAGCAGTTCCTTAAACGATATTAATAAACTTGGCTTCAATAAATTAAATTTAAAACGATTTAAAGAGATGATTGAAAAGCCGACCGGAATTGTTCTTTTAACAGGCCCGACTGGTTCCGGGAAATCATCGGCCTTATATGCGGCGTTAAATCAGTTAAACAGTGAAGAGGTCAATATTATCACGATCGAAGACCCGGTCGAATATCAACTTGAAGGAGTCAATCAAATCCAAGTTAATGCTAATATTGGAATGACATTTGCAGCGGGGCTCCGCTCCATTCTCCGCCAAGACCCAAATATTATTATGGTCGGGGAAATTCGTGATAAGGAAACGGTTGAGGTCGCTATCAGAGCGTCATTGACAGGTCATTTAGTATTAAGTACTTTACATACAAATGATTCCATCGGGACGATTACAAGGCTGATGGATATGGGGGTTGAGCCTTTCTTGGTTGCCTCTTCATTAAGCGGCATTGTCGCACAACGTCTTGTAAGGCGGATATGCCGGGACTGTACCGAAGAGGTCGTTCCGTCTAAGCGTGAAGTTGAAATTTTTGCAAAAAGAGGCATGAGTATTGAAAGGGTCACACGAGGACGCGGTTGTTCATCTTGCAATATGACAGGCTATAAAGGAAGAATTGCGATTCATGAGGTTCTTGTCGTAAACGATGATATTCGAAGAACGATTATGAATGAAGATTCTATTACGAGATTAAGAGAGTTAGCGTTGAAAAATAAGACTATTTTCCTTATTGATGATGGCTTGTTAAAGGTTAAGCAAGGGTTAACAACAACGGAAGAAGTACTAAGAGTCGCAATACTTGAATAGGGGTGCGAGGAATGAAAGAAAAAATAGATTATTTATTACGCGCCGCATTTGAATTGAAAGCATCGGATTTACATTTAACAGTAGGCATACAGCCGGTCCTTAGAATCAACGGGGATTTAAAAAAATACGGCAAGGACACATTAAAGCCTGAGGAAATTGAGGGCATGGCACGAGCGATTATTCCGGAATATATGTGGGAGCAGTTTAAGGAAAAAGGAGAATTAGACTTTTCCTACGGTATCCCCGGTGTTTCCAGATACCGAGTGAATACTTATCACCAGAGATCATGCATTGCCATGGCAATTCGGGTTGTCCCGACAAGAATTCCGACTATCGATGAGCTAGACTTGCCTAACATCTTACGGAAAATTTCAGAAAAACCCCATGGACTTGTTCTCGTTACTGGACCAACTGGAAGTGGAAAATCAACGACTCTCGCTTCAATGATTCAATATATGAATGAAACGATGCGGAAGCATATTATTACACTCGAGGATCCAATTGAGTATTTGCACAAGCATGGGAACTCTATTATTGATCAGAGGGAGGTTGGCTTTGATACGAAGAATTTTGCGAATGGTCTTAGAGCCGCACTCCGTCAGGACCCGGATATTATTTTAGTCGGTGAGATGCGTGACTTGGAAACAATTCAAACTGCGATTACTGCAGCAGAAACTGGACATTTAGTTTTAGGTACATTGCATACATCAAGTGCTCCCGCGACCATTAACCGTATTATTGATGTATTTCCGCCTGCACAGCAACCGCAAATTCGAATTCAACTTGCTTCTGTTCTAGTGGCAATTGTATCGCAACGACTTTTTCAAAGAGAAGATAAAAAAGTGCGAAAAGCAGCGACTGAGATTCTCATAAACAATTCGGCCGTCGCAAACCTAATCCGAAATGAAAAAATTCATCAAATTGTTAGTATTATGCAAACATCTCGGGCACAGGGGATGCATACACTTGAGACGAGTATTAAAGAACTCATTCAATCCGGCATGATTTCAAAGGAAACGGCGGAACCATTTCTACAGGAGATTCTAGTTTAATATGGCACGCTTTAAATATTCCGGCAGAGACCGAAAAGGGAAAGTAGAAGGGGTCATTAACTCAACATCCAAGCGGGAAGCAATGTTTAAGCTTAGGGAAGATGGCATAAGGATCCTTGAAATTACGGAGGTACCTGAATCCATTTTTACAAAAGATATTTCGATCGGAAATCCCGTGAAGCTCCAGCATTTTGTCATTTATTTACGGCAGTTTGCTACTCTTTTAAAAGCAGGAGTTTCTGTAGTAGACTCTACAAAAATACTATCCGATCAAACGGAAAGTAAAGCCTTGAAGAAAGCCTTACTCGATATTGAACAGGATTTAAGGGAAGGAAATCCTTTATCAGAAGCAGCAGGAAGAAATAAGAAAATCTTTACACCGATTTTTATCAATATGGTTCGAGCTGGTGAAGCAGGCGGTAATATGGATGAAACATTGGACCGTCTGGCTGAGCATTATGAAAAACAACATAATACACGGCAGAAAATTACATCCGCACTGGCTTATCCCGTTGTCGTCGGAATTATTGCTGTAGCAGTAGTAATTTTTCTATTAGTATCCGTTGTTCCTACATTTGTTGCTATGTTTGAAGATTTCGGCGGTGAACTGCCGACGATAACAATGTTTGTCCTAAATTCAAGCGAATTTATGCAAAGGTTTTGGTGGTTAATCGTGCTGCTTTTCGCAGCTTTTGCGATAAGTGCCGTTATCTTGAGGAAAAATCCTCAATCCAAATACTATCTGGACTACTTTATATTGCGTATCCCCATCTTCGGGAAAATGCTTCAAAAGGCAGTACTTGCAAGAATGACAAGGACGCTAAGCTCCTTATTTACTAGTTCAGTGCCAATATTGCAGGCCATGATCATTGTGGAAAAAGTAGTAGAGAATGAAGTTATTGGTAAAGTTATTCGTGAATCAAGAGATTCCCTTGAAAAGGGACGCTCTCTAACAGAACCAATGAAAAAACACTGGGCCTTTCCTCCTCTATTAACACAAATGATTGTTATTGGAGAAGAGACCGGTTCACTAGATGCAATGCTAGCAAAAGTGGCGGATTTCTATGAAAAAGAAGTAGAGAACAGTACAGAAAGAATTAAATCTTTAATTGAACCGTTAATGATTGTCCTGCTTGCTGGCATTGTTGGAACAATCGTCACATCCATTATGGTTCCGATGTTTGAAATCTTTAATCAAGTTGGATAAGTTTTCAGTTTATTAACATATTTAACTATTATTTTTGTTGGTATTTAGTATAATTAGGAATAGGTCTAAAGTCATTATTGATAATTAGTAAAGGGGAAGATTTGTATGTTAAAAATGATTGGGAAAAGGTTGAAAGATCAGCGGGGATTGACGTTGGTTGAATTGCTAGCTGTGGTAGTTATTTTGGGGATTATTGCGGCTATTGCAGTACCATCAATAGGGAACATTATAGAAAATTCCAAAAAGGATACCCATATTGCAAATGCTCAGCAGCTACAGAATGCTGCGAAGTTATATTTTGCAGAAACTCCAACAAAAACTAGTGCAACGTTAGAGGAATTAAAAACTGCGGGTTTTATGGATGATATCGTAGATCCTAGTGACAAAACGAAAACATATGAGGCAGGGACTACCAAAATAGATTATTCTAATAAAAAATATTTGGTTACAATTATAGGTACTAAGACTTATATTAATAATAAAGAGGTAAAATTACTAAAACGGATAGACGTTAAATTATAAAATAATTATGGACATTCTTTTAATATTATTCATTCTTCTAATTGGTTTAATTCTTGGCTCTTTTTATAACGTCGTCGGTCTCCGCGTGCCGCAAAACAATTCTATTGTGTCACCGCGGTCGTCTTGTCCAAATTGTTTTCATCAGCTCACAGTATTTGAGCTAATCCCAGTTCTGTCATATGTCATTCAAGGGGGGAAATGCCGCCGTTGTAAGGTGGGCATTTCTCCTATTTATCCGTTTGTGGAGTTGCTTACGGGATTGCTGTTTGCAGCAGCGCCACTATTACTAGGCTGGTCCAGTGAGCTGTTCATTGCTTGGACATTGATATCGTTATTTATGATAATTTTCGTTTCTGATATCATCTATATGATAATCCCTGATAAAGTGTTGCTTGTGTTTACGGGGCTTTTTTTATTAGAACGAATTTACCTACCTCTTCAGCCGTGGTGGGATTCTCTTTTAGGAGCCGCTGTAGGTTTTTTTCTCCTACTCTTTATTGCAGTAATTAGCAGAGGTGGAATGGGTGGTGGGGACATCAAGCTATTTGGCCTCCTAGGTTTCGTCCTTGGGGTGAAGCTAGTTTTGCTGTCTTTCTTTCTAGCAACCTTATACGGAGCTGTCTTTGGTTTAATAGGAATGCTGCTTGGGAAATTGAAAAGAAGAAATCCAATTCCTTTTGGTCCTTTTATTGCCGCGGGAACACTAACCGCCTATTTTTACGGAGAAACGATCATTAAAAATTACTTTCTCCTACTAGCATCATGATTATATGTAAGGGGCAAATAATATGGCAATTTCCCTTTTTTCGCGAAAAAACCGTGTCATTAATATTATTATTAATGATTATTCGATTCGTCTTGTCGAACTGAAGCAAACGAACCCGCTAACCATACATAGATGGGAAGAACGGTATATTCCATTTGGGGTTGTACGAGATGGTAAAATACTTGATTATGAAACTTTGGAAACGATTCTAGAAGAATGTATCGTTGAGTGGAAAATTCAAAAGCGACCGGTCCGCTTTATCGTTCCTGATTCCTTTATCATTATCCGGAAAGCCAATATTCCTGGAGATGTGAAAGATGATGAAATCAATGGGTACTTATATTTAGAGCTTGGTAGCAGTATTCACCTGCCATTTGAGGAGCCTGTTTTTGATACATATACCTTAAATGAAGCAAAGGATAAAAAGGAAATTTTAATATTTGCGGCTCAGGAAGAAAACGTTTTTGAATATATGAATTTATTAACAAGTGTTAAGCTTGTTCCGACAGCTGCGGATATTTCTTCATTATCGCTCTATCGGCTATATCATCGGTTAGGCTTACCAGGTCAGGATGAACGGTTATTAATGATTCAATTTGATCTGAATATGGTTAATCTCTGTATTTTTGAAAACCATTTTCCGCTATTTATGCATCATTTAATGATTGAATTTGATGAAGATCAATGGTCGATTCAATCAAGTAGGAAAGGGATTCAAGAGTTTCGTTTTAGTGGAAGTCAAAATGAGCTACTCTTTCAATTGGAAGATATATTTAAAGAGATTGGAAAGTTCCTTGATTTTTACCGGTATTCGATTAATCAAGGGAAACAGCAAATATCTAAGATCTTGTTAAATGGCGATCATCCTTACCTTGATCTGATTGAAAAGGAAATAGTAGCAAGGTTTGAAATTCCTCAGCAAATTATTCATTTAGCAACAGAAGATAATCTGCCAAGATCACATTATCTTACTCTGGGGCTTGCATTGAAAGAGGTGTAAGCATGCTCGTTGAGATTAACCTACTCCCAAAAAAAGAATCGCGGAATACATCTTTTTTCATGCTTGTCGGTGCATTTGCTCTCATCTTGCTAATCGGTATTTGTGTGACAGTTTGGATTGGGCAAGGCTATAAGGCAAAAATTGAATCTGTTGCTAAGCAACAGACAGCTACCCAGGAATTGATTGCCGCAGAGGAAGAGAAAGTTGCGAATGTTGAATCGTTAAACTCATTGGAGGAATTGAAGAAAGCTGTAGCTTGGGCTGAAGACTATCCGATAAAAACAGTACCTATATTAAGAAAGTTTACTCAGTTGCTTCCTGAGCGAGGCTTTATTCAAACGCTCAGCTATGAGGAATCAGGCAATATTGTTATCACCTTACAGTTCGATACGAGCCGTGAAGCGTCTTATTATTTAAAGTCGATGTTAGATTCCGAATGGATAGAAGACGCCACAATCAACTCGTTAACAACGAATGAGCTGACAAAGGAAGATAATGCCGAAGCTGCAAGTATTGAGTCTGAACAACGGGAAATCCTCCCCCGTTATATTGCGGAATATGAGGTTGTATTAAATCGCTCTATTTTAAAACAAGGGGCTAACAGCAAAGGAGGGGAAGAAAAATGACCCTTCTTACTTCTAAAAAAGGAAAGCTGTATTCGATTACTGGAATCATTATCATTATTTTGCTTTTTCTAGGGCTTTACTTTTTATATATCCAGCCTTTAAAGATGTCATTGGCTAATAAACAAAGGGAATTACAAACAGAGGAAAAGCTTCTGTCTGTTATCGAAAACCAGATTAATGATACTGGTTCTGATACGTATGAAGGATCAGAAACACTTCAAAAGCAATTGCCAGTAAAGCCATTAGTCGAGCAGCTACTGCTTGATATTGAAAAGGCAGAAGTCGTATCTGGAAGTCTAGTCACTAATATGGAATTTTCGATGGAAGAGATTGAAGAACAAATAGCTGAACAGCAAGAAGCAAGTGAGGAAGAAACACCTGTTGATCAACGGGAGGAAACGAAACCTGAAACTCCTTTACCTGCAGGGATAAAGAAAACGACTGTTGTATTAACTGTGAATTCCTCTAATTATTTCGAAATGGAAAAGTTCATCGATTCCCTAGAATCGGAGAGTCGGATCATCCATGTTGAGAATCTGCAAACTGAAGGTCAGGAAGAGGTCGTTTCGGCTGATCAAGAGAAGCAGCTCATTGTTTCCGAAATAACAATCTCTGCATTTTATATGCCAAAATTAACAGATTTAATTGATCAGCTTCCAAAGATGGACGTCCCCAAAACTGGTGGAAAGAAAAATCCATTTAGTATGTCAGGGAATATTTTAGAACCACCAGAGAAAGCGCTCGCAAATCAAACTCAACATTCAAACGATATTAAACCTAAGACTGAAAGTGAAGGCAATATTATTAAATATACTGTTCAGCCGGGTGATTCATTATCTCGAATTTCTATGAGTTTCTTCCAATCTAGCGCTGGCGAACAAATAATAAAAGATCGGAATCACTTAAATAGTAATGTCATTATAGTAGGTCAAGTACTTGAAATCCCAATCCAATAGAGTCAATTGCAATTTTAAAAAATTTGACGAAAATCCAAGGTAACAAGACGACAAAAGTCTTGTTATTTTTTTTTTTCGATATGTTAGGATGAAACATAATCGCTGATTAAAGGCCCGATAAGTTCAACTAACATTCAGTTGGGAAAAGGCACCTCACTGAATGAAGTTTCACTTTATCAGCAATCGACATGAAGGGAGGATGTCTTGTGGAAGGACCGGAAAAAGGAAGAACGATTACGATAAAGATTAATGGGAAGCACCGTTCATATGATGAGGGGACGAAAGCCGAAAAGGAAATGAACCGAAAGGATAGAGAAAAGGAGATAGAAACAGATAGATTAATAGATGAAGAACCCTCTACAAAAAATGTAAACTCTTCAGCCTTTAATGAAGCAGCAGCCACGAAGGAAGCAGCGGATGATGATACTTTTGATTGGATTCTGCCGGAGGAATCAGATGAAACAGATGAGATTATAGAGTATCAAATCGCAACATCTACGAAAAAAACGAGTAACAAAGGAATAGGCTCATTCAGTAAATCCTTTAAAAAGAATAACCGGAATAAGTTTCTTTCTACTATTCTTCTCACTGTATTTTTTGCGATTTTACTAGGGACAAGCTTTGGTTTTATTCTGTTAAAGCTCGTCATCACGGAAAAAGAAGCTGAAACCGCTCAGCCGGCAACTACTGAACCATTAGCAGAGGAGCAAACGGAAGCGAAAGGGTCTGATTCAGCTGTACTGCAACCACTATCAACATTTGTCATTCAAGGTGGTGTGTTTTCTAAGCTTGAGGCAGCTAAGCAAGTTCAGGAGGAGCAGAATCAAAATGGCGTTCCTTCAAAGGTCATTGAAATGAATGGACAAGCCGTTCTGTACTTGAGTGTTGCCTCAAGTATTGACGAAGCAAAGGAAATCGGCAATCAATTGAAGAGCAAAGGGCTTAAAGTATTTGCAAAGCCTATAACATTAAACGAAAAGGCAATCAACAATCTTCTGCCTGAGGAGAAAAAAATAATTGAATTGGCACCCGCATACTATCAAGTATTAACTGAGGGTGCTACAGAAGCAGAGTTAACTAATACTCTATCTTCTGCTATGTTTAATAACATAGAAAAGCAAGCAAGTGCGGTAAATACGCTAGAGGAAGGGAAACTGAAAAATAAGAAGATCCTATCGTTAAAAAATGAATTGACTAATGCTTATCAGCAATTAGCTTCCTATAAAGAGACAAAAGACGCAGCAGCTTTAACAAAGTGCCAACAGCACCTACTTGAGTTTATTTCCATTTATTACACGCTATAAATAGTTATGCGACATAATTCTTCTTTAATCGAATATTTTCCGGGAAATATCTCATGTAAGAGGAGTCTGTTCGAGTATTTCGACAGGCTCATTTTTTGTTGTAATTCCCAATAAAAGGAAGACGATATCAATCATAATAAGCCATTGTGTCTTTTACACAAGGGGTGGAATAATTCGATAATTTTCGTCATTTTATTTGTTTGTCCAGCTAAATTTTGGTACGATTAGGATATCTCCCGAAATGATACGAAATAAGGTCAGGTGATTAGTGTGAAAAACCTCATTTTAGCCTCTTCTTCTCCACGACGAAAAGAACTTCTTGAAAACCTTCAACTCAATTTTGCCGTTTCAAGCAGTGATGTTGATGAAAGCTTTGATCCCGAATTAACCCCTGGTGAAATTGTCATGGAGCTCAGCAGTAGAAAAGCTAAAGCGGTGAGTAAGCAATATCCGGATTCATTTGTTATTGGAGCAGACACAGTCGTTGTTCTTGGAGAAGCAGTATTAGGCAAACCGAAGGACAAAATAGAGGCATTCTCCATGCTGCAAAATTTGTCTGGCAAAAAACATTCAGTCTTCACAGGTGTATCAATTATTTCTTCTGAAACAGAAAAAAACTTTTATGTTAAAACGGATGTGGTGTTTTGGGAGCTTTCAGATGAAGAAATAGATGCTTATATTGACACCGGTGAACCGTTTGATAAGGCAGGAGCGTATGGCATCCAAGGGTTTGGCAGCACACTTGTCAAAGAAATAAATGGCGATTATTTCTCTGTCGTCGGCCTGCCCGTTTCAAAAACAGTTCGAGAATTAAGAAATGCTGGATTAAATTTCAAATAGTAGATTCCTGCTATTTTCTTAATACGCCATTTTCTTCTTAACTCCCTTACACCCTAGTGAAAGGGAGGATTTGATTATGCAAACACAATCTTTAATGATCAAGGATTTTCCACAAGATGAACGTCCTAGAGAAAGATTTATCCAAAGTGGACCTCAAAGTTTATCAACCCATGAGCTAGTTGCGATCCTGCTTCGCACCGGTACAAAAGAAGAGTCTGTACTTCAATTAGCTAACCGGCTTCTTACACAATTTGAAGGATTAAGGTTATTAAAGGATGCATCTCTTGATGAAATTACTTCCATAAAAGGCATTGGTACGGCCAAAGCGATTCAGCTATTGGCAGCTGTAGAAATCGGCAGACGCATTTCTAATCTAACGTACGATGATCGATATGCGATTAAATCTCCAGAGGACGGCGCGAAATATGTTATGAACGATATGCGCTTTCTCTCCCAGGAGCATTTTGTTTGCCTCTATTTAAATACGAAAAATCAAGTAATCCATAAACAGACAATCTTTATCGGCAGCTTAAACGCCTCGATCGTGCATCCCCGTGAAGTGTTCAAAGAAGCATTCCGCCGCTCAGCCGCCTCCATTATTTGTGCCCATAACCATCCTTCTGGAGACCCCGCGCCAAGTAGAGAGGATATTGAGGTGACGAAGAGGCTTGTGGAGTGTGGAAAAATAATCGGAATTGAAGTGCTCGATCATCTGATTATCGGTGAAAATAAATATGTCAGTTTAAAGGAAAAAGGTTATTTATGACACTATGTTTTTAATTGACGATAAGCTATAATATTGTTTGTGCTTTTTTACGTGAATAAATATAATCACCTCTTCATAAGCAATTTTTTGAAAAAAAACCTTCGAAGTTAGAATTCTCTAACTTTGTTCATTTTTGCATTTCGTATCAGAAAGGGAGATACAAACGATGTTTGGAACGAAAGATCTTGGAATTGATTTAGGAACAGCTAACACACTTGTGTATGTAAAAGGAAAAGGAATCGTTGTTAGAGAGCCATCAGTAGTAGCATTGCAAACAGACACAAAACAAATTGTCGCTGTCGGAAATGACGCAAAGAATATGATTGGGCGTACACCTGGGAATATTGTCGCACTTCGTCCAATGAAGGATGGGGTCATTGCAGATTATGAAACGACAGCTGTCATGATGAAATACTATATTAAACAAGCAAATAAGAGCAAAGGGCTTTTCTCTGGGAAGCCATATGTAATGGTTTGTGTGCCATCAGGCATTACGGCGGTAGAACAACGTGCAGTAATCGATGCTACTCGCCAAGCAGGTGCAAGGGATGCTTACCCAATTGAAGAGCCGTTTGCGGCTGCAATCGGAGCAAACCTTCCTGTATGGGAGCCTACTGGCAGCATGGTTGTTGATATTGGTGGCGGAACGACAGAGGTAGCCATCATTTCCTTGGGCGGCATCGTAACAAGCCAATCCGTTCGTGTAGCGGGAAATGATATGGATGAAGCGATCATCAATTATATTCGCAAAAATTATAATCTGTTGATTGGTGACCGGACGTCTGAAACGATTAAAGTTGAAATTGGCTCAGCTGGTGATCCTGACGGAATTGAAAATATTGAAATTCGCGGCCGTGACCTTTTAACAGGACTTCCGAAGACGATTGAAATTACGGCTGAAGAGATCTCTAAAGCTTTACATGATACAGTTTACGCCATTGTCGATGCTGTAAAGGTTACGTTAGAGAAAACTCCGCCTGAGCTTGCGGCAGATATTATGGACCGCGGAATTGTATTAACAGGGGGCGGAGCAATGCTTCGTAATTTGGACAAGGTGATTAGTGAAGAAACGAAGATGCCTGTGTTAATCGCAGAAAATCCGCTTGACTGTGTAGCCATTGGTACAGGTAAAGCATTGGATCATATTGATTTATTTAAAAACAAATCACGGGATTCCCGTTAATAAAGACGTACATCCGTAAATGTGGAAAGCCCACTCACTAAATTGTGATTGGGCTCCACCTTTGTCATGAATTTTTAAAATTAGAGTTTGTGTTATGATTGAATAATGGAACCGGCTTTTGGCCTGTTTCCGCTAATCTAACCTCTAGCTTCTAATCTCTAGAAATGAGGTGTTTCGAATGCCACAGTTCTTTTTGAATAAACGTCTAATTATTTTGCTTGTTAGCATCATTATTCTCGTGGCATTAATTGGATTTTCATTAAAGGATCGAGAGCAGCTCAGCTGGCCAGAGCAATTTATTAAGGATACAGTCGGCTGGATGCAAACAGCAGTGTCTCGGCCAACGCAATATGTTGCTGGTTTCTTTGAAAACCTGCAAGATTTGCAAAATACATATACCGAAAATAAAGAGTTAAAGAAAAGACTAGATGAGCTGGCGCGTCTCGAATCAGAAGTTCAAATGTTGAAAAAAGATAATAATGAGCTTCGCGAAATTTTAGATAAAAAGGATTCTTTAAGTGAATTCAATCCAATCCAAGCAACAGTAATTGGAAGAAACCCAGATCGATGGACCGATCTTCTTATTATCAATAAAGGTTCGAAAAATGGTATAAAAGAAAATATGGCTGTCATTACGGCAAATGGTTTGATTGGGAAAGTGAAACATAGTGAACCTTTTACTTCTACCGTGCAGCTGTTAAGTGCAATGGATCCAACTAATCGAATTTCTGCAGAAATTCAGGCAGATGGAAAAAGCTATTATGGTCTAATTGAAGGCTATGATAAAGAAAAAGGCCTACTTCTACTAAAAAGAATTCCATTCGATGCGAAGGTGGAAAAAGGTCAAAACGTGATTAGCTCTGGTAAAGGTGGAGTATTTCCGAAAAACTTGCCGATTGGAAAAGTCGTTGAGGTGACACCTGCTGAATATGGTCTTACGTTAACAGCTTACGTAAAGCCAGGAGCTAATTTATATGATATTGAGCATGTTATGGTTGTCAAAAGAACTGCTATTCAGCCTAATTTAGAAGATATGATCGACGATAAGGAGGAGGAACTGTGAGAAAACTCCTTCTTCCTCTTTTATTAATGCTTCTTTTCATAGGAGAAAGTATTTTTGTTGAATTAATGCCTGAACATCTATTTGGAGGGTCCAATATTATTGCACCAAGGTTTTTAATTGTTGCTTTATTATTTCTGACCGTTTATGGACCAAGGAGATATGGAATTCTCTATAGCTTTGTTTTTGGCCTTTTATTTGACGTTGTCTATACCGAAATTATCGGCATTTATTTATTCATGTTTCCGTTAGTAGCCTATATCATCCTAAAGCTAATGAAAATTTTGCAAACGAATATTGTCATCGTTTCAATCATGGTGATTATTGGCATAATGCTTTTAGAATTAGGCGTGTATGAAATGTATTTCCTAATTCATAAGACAAATATGGATTTTTCTACTTTTCTATCGCTTCGTTTACTGCCAACAACGATCTTTAATATGATTTTCGTCATTCTTGCTGCCTACCCGCTCAAAAAGTATTATGATAAGCTAGTGGCAAGTTTAGATGTATAGCTCTTTAGAGCAAAAAAGGGTTTCTAAGTTTTCTGTCGAATTTATTTTTATTAACTGCATTTAGGCTAAAAATAATGAAAATATGCGAAGATTTTAGTGCCGTATGTCAGGAGTTAAGATTATAATTGGGATAGGCTGTCCTTTGCCATTCTTCTCCTGATCTATGATTGACAGGGCGCTTGCTTTTTTCTTAAAAGTCTAGCTCCGGCGCTTTTCTAAGAGGTGAACATCTTGACATGAAGAAATTCCAAAGCGTAACAATAAAAGGAACGAAGGATGGATTAATTCTCTATCTGGATGATTCCTGTTCTTATGAAGAATTAAAGAAAGAGTTGGATATAAAGCTTGCAGAAAGCTCGCGATCTCGTGAAGACCGTTTAACTCCTGTAAAAGTTGATGTGGGCAATCGATATTTAACCAAAGACCAGGAAGAAGAGCTGCAAGAGATAGTCAGGCAAAAGAAAAATCTTTACGTTGATTCGATTAGTTCAAATGTAATAACGAAAGAAGAAGCAGAGAAACTAAAAAAAGAAATCGAAATCGTTTCCATTGCAAAAATTATTCGGTCTGGACAAGTACTTGAAGTCCCGGGTGATCTCTTGCTAGTAGGGGATGTCAATCCTGGAGGAACAGTCATTGCAGGTGGAAATATCTACATCATGGGCGCCTTAAAAGGGGTTGCACATGCAGGCTTCTATGGAAATAAGGAAGCAATCGTAGCAGCTTCTATTATGAAACCTTCGCAATTGCGGATTGCCTCTTTTATTACAAGAGCACCGGATCAATACCAGGAAAACGAAAAAAGAGAAATGGAATGTGCATACATAAATGATGAAGATCAAATTACAGTTGATAGATTACAAGTTTTAATGCGTCTAAGACCGAATATTACTAGAATGGAAGGGGGACTATAGAT
This sequence comes from Cytobacillus depressus, assembly GCF_008923245.1. Classification (GTDB taxonomy): domain Bacteria; phylum Bacillota; class Bacilli; order Bacillales; family Cytobacillaceae; genus Cytobacillus; species Cytobacillus depressus. The sequence continues at coordinate 811,560 of NZ_WBOS01000001.1, read as the reverse complement.
GGGAGTAGCAATTGTCATAACATCAGGAAAAGGTGGAGTCGGAAAAACGACAACTTCTGCTAATATCGGAACCGCTTTGGCCCTTCAAGGAAAAAGGGTTTGTCTCGTCGATACTGATATTGGCCTCCGTAATTTAGATGTGGTGATGGGACTTGAAAACCGTATTATTTATGATTTAGTCGATGTATTAGCAGGACGCTGCAAAATTCATCAAGCCCTTGTAAAAGATAAACGGTTCGATGATCTTCTTTATTTATTGCCTGCTGCACAAACAAGCGATAAAACAGCAGTAACTCCAGAACAAATGAAGGATCTTGTTGATGAGTTAAAGCAAGATTATGATTATATCATTATTGATTGTCCTGCTGGAATTGAGCATGGGTATCGGAATGCTGTTGCTGGGGCTGATAAGGCCATTGTCGTAACCACTCCAGAAGTATCAGCTGTACGAGATGCCGACCGAATTATTGGACTGCTGGAAAAAGAAGAAAATGTTGAGCCTCCGAGACTAGTGATCAATCGTATTCGCAGTCAAATGATGAAAAATGGGGATATGCTTGATGTCGATGAAATCGCTGCACATTTATCCATTGAATTAATTGGGATTGTAGCAGATGATGATGAAGTGATTAAAGCATCTAATCACGGCGAACCAATTGCATTAAATCCGAATAGTAAAGCATCGATTGCTTATAGAAATATCGCCCGCCGTATTTTAGGAGAATCCATTCCCCTTCAGCCTTTAGAGGAAGAACATGCAGGTGTTTTTTCGAGAATCAAAAAGTTTTTCGGTGTGAAATAAAAGTCAAGGGACCCTCCTTGGCTTTTTTCTATGAAAAGAAAATGGTCGTAGGATTCTGCGTTTTTTCGGTCATACTCCTCTTGGACAACTCATAGACTTGTACAAAAGAGGGTAAGGGAATGGTGGGGAAAATGAGATCACGGGTAGACGATATTCGTAAGCGAATGGCACGAAGAAAAAAGGAACAGGAGAGGATTTCAAAAAGCAAAAGTAATGGAATATTGTGGACGGAAGATGAAGAAAGATATGGCTTTGACAAAATTTCCTCATACGACGGAAAAGGTGATGAAGGCAGTCATCCTTTATTTCGGAAAGAATATTTCTTATTTAAGATCCTTGCTTCTGCCTGTTTGTTTTTAATTGTTGCGATTATGTTCAAAAACAATACGGGCACTTTTGAATCTGCCAGAAACTTCATAACTAAATCAATGGAGACTGATTTTCAGTTTGTTAAAGTGGCAAATTGGTATGAAGATCAATTTGGAAAACCTCTAGCACTGCTACCCTTTAAAGAAGAAAAGAAAGAGACAACGGATCCATCTTCAAAAACGGAGTATGCCTTACCAGCGTCTGCTCGAATACTTGAGGATTTTCATGAAAACGGGCAAAGAATAACGATTGAAACGAGCAAAGACGCAGCAGTAGCAGCAATGAGTGAAGGATTAGTTCTATTCGCAGGAAAAAAGGAAGGCTTTGGGAAAACTGTAGTCGTAAAGCATGCAGATAATAGTGAATCATGGTATGGCAATTTAGAAGAAATCAATGTGAATCTGATGGAGTATATTGAAAAGGGAAAAGAGGTTGGGAAAGCTGCACCTACGGAAGACGGAATGAAAGGCTCTTTTTATTTTGCTATCAAGAAGGGCGATGATTTCATTGACCCGATACAGGTGATTCCATTTGAATAAAATGGTAGGATTGATAAAATATATTTATATACATCCCCTATTGTGGGCAGTAATTGCTTTAGCGATTGTGACTGCTCACTTTATAGAACTGTCTCTTTTTTTGCTAATTATTTTCGTCCATGAAATGGGGCATGCTGTGGCAGCGTCTTTTTTTTCGTGGAGAATTAAAAGAATTGCTCTTCTCCCATTTGGCGGTGTAGCGGAGATGGAGGAGCACGGAAATAGACCATTAAAGGAAGAACTAATTGTCATTCTCTCGGGCCCTCTCCAGCATCTTTGGATGATAGGGGTAGCCTTTTTTCTTTACAAGTTCTCTTTTCTTTCAGAAGGAATGTATGAATTATTTATTCAGTATAACTTAATGGTTTTATTGTTTAATCTGCTGCCCATTTGGCCGCTTGATGGAGGAAAGCTCATCTTTCTGCTATTGTCCTTATATCACGCATTTCCTGAGGCACATCGGAGAGTATTGCAAGTCTCTGCAGTTAGCGTGATTTTGTTTGCTTGTTTGATCTTGACGTTTTCGCCGATTAATTTAAATATTTGGGTCGTTCTCGCTTTTTTGTTATTTTCCCTTTATCATGAATGGAAACAAAGCAGATATATTTTCATGCGGTTTTTGCTCGAAAGGTATTATGGAAAGAGCGGTGAAGTGCGTCATATAAAACCAATTGTCGTACAAGAGGACGAGATGGTTTTGCATGTCCTCGAGAAATTTCAGCGGGGATGCAAGCATCCTATTATTATTGAAAAGGATGGAAAAGAAAAAGGCAGCATGGATGAAAATGAGCTATTACACGCCTATTTTACAGAAAAAATGGTGACATCCCGGATTGGAGATTTGCTGCATTTGTATTAAAATGTTGAGAGATTTAGCTTAAGCGCCTATTAAGGCGCTTAAGCTTTTAAGTGAGGAATTAGATTGTATACATTGATTATTAACCATCTAACAAGAGAAAAGCGGTATGCTTTAGTCAAAAATAATGAAGTGGAGAAGCTTGTTATTCATCAGCCGCAGCAACAATCCTCTGTTGGCAATATATATTTAGGTACTGTGGAGAAGGTGCTGCCGGGGATGAATGCGGCCTTTGTTGGGATTGGCGAAGAAAAGAGCGGTTATCTTCATCGAGATAAACTTGTTTCCTATGTCCAAAATAATGATGATAAATTGCTTAAAGAATCTAAGAGTATCTCTTCTTATGTTCATCAAGGTGAAAAGCTTCTCATGCAAGTGGAAAAAGAAGCGGCAGGCACGAAGGGGCCCAGACTTACGGGGGTCATTGAGCTGCAAGGAAAACATCTTATATACATGCCATCAGGGCGCTATGTAGCTGTCTCCAAAAAAATAGAAGATGATGAGTTTAGAGAAAAACTGCGCCACTTCGGTCATGAAATAAAAGAGCCTGAAGAGGGACTTATTTTTCGAACATCCTCTAAAAATGAATCACAAAATCATTTATCAGCTGAGCTTGAAGAGCTTAGACTTCAATACAAAGAGCTGCTTCAATCAGCGCGGTCATTAAAAAAGCCAGGGAAAATTCTAGAAAACAATGTCCTTTTGGATGAAATTTCAGAGGAAATTTATAGAAGAGAAATTACAGAAATAATAGTCGACGACCTCTCATTAAAGTTTGATCTTCAGAAAAAATATCAAATACCAATCCAAGTTTATAATGGTCGTGAAAACATTTTTTCAGCTTTTCGTCTCGAACATGAAATTGACAAAGCGCTAAAAAGAATTGTATGGCTAGAAAATGGAGCGTATTTAATAATTGATGAAGCAGAGGCTCTAACTGTTATTGATGTAAACACTGGGAAATATTCAGGCAAACAAGACCTGGCTAATACAATTGTGAAAACGAATGAATGGGCCGCCATTGAAGCCGCTAAACAAATTCGCCTCAGAGACATCGCAGGGATGATTTTAATCGACTTTATCGATATGAAGGATGAAAAAGACCGGAACCGGATCTTTAAGCTAATGGAGGCCGAATTAAGAAAAGACGAAAGAAGGACAAAGGTTATTGGCTTTACTCCGCTTGGCATATTGCAGCTGACACGGAAAAAAACAAAACCAGCCATTTCAGAAGCGTTAACAGTAAAATGTCCTTCCTGTGAGGGGACAGGCCGGGTATTAAGTCCAGAAACGGTTGCCTTCCGTTTAGAAAGAGAGCTGTGGGAGCATCTCGGGGGAGATTGTGAAGCGGTTTTAATTGAATCGACTGAAGACGTTCTAAGGATTTTCTCAGGGGAGCAAAATATCCACAAAAAAAGAATGGAAGAATTGCTCGGAATGGAAATTGTTTTTAGTGAAATCACTTCTTTTAAGCCCTTTTATGAAATACGACAATTTGGAACAACTGAAGAGACGAAGAAAAAAGCTAGAATGTAATTGACATTTGCAGTCATTTTATGATAGGATTTTCATGTTATGTTTGTAGCGCACCCGTGCTACAACCGCACAGAATAGGTTTTAAGCTTTGCATTGCTATTGTAATGCAGACGCCTGATGATGGCGAGTCTTAGTCTAAGAGGAGGTGCAGTTCATGTACGCGATTATTGAAACTGGTGGTAAGCAAGTACGTGTAGAAGAAGGTCAAGCTATCTACATCGAAAAGCTTAACGTTGAAGCAGGCGAAACAGTTACTTTTGATAAAGTTCTTTTCGTTGGCGGAGAAAATGTAAAAGTAGGAAGCCCTGTAGTTGAAGGTGCTACTGTTACAGCTAAAGTTGAAAAGCAAGGCCGTGCGAAGAAAATTATTGTTTTCAAGTACAAAGCGAAGAAAAACTATCGCAAAAAGCAAGGTCATCGTCAGCCATACACTAAAGTTGTGATTGAAAAAATCAACGCTTAAGGTAATAAAGATGATCGAAATTACGGTTACTCGTAATAAATCCGAAATGATTCAATCATTTGCTATTAGCGGCCATGCCTTTTTCGCTGAACGAGGAAATGATATTGTCTGTGCAGGCGTATCAGCTGTCTCGGTAGGCGCAATTAATGCAGTTCATTCCTTAACAGGGGTGACTCCAGAAATTGAACAGGAGAGCGGGCTTCTCCGCTGTATCATACCGGAACATCTTCCAGATCATACACAGGAGAAGGTTCAGCTTCTTTTGGAAGGAATGGTCGTCTCATTACAGACGATTGAAGAGCAATACGGACAGCATATAAAAATTACCTTCAAAAAGTAGGAGGTGGAATAAATGTTACTAAAATTGGATCTTCAGTTATTTGCTTCTAAAAAGGGAGTAGGTTCAACGAAGAACGGTCGTGACTCAATCTCGAAGCGTCTTGGCGCTAAGCGTGCGGACGGTCAATTCGTAACTGGTGGCTCAATTCTTTACCGTCAACGCGGTACAAGAATTTACCCAGGTGTGAACGTTGGTAAAGGTGGAGATGATACACTTTTCGCGAAAGTGGACGGTGTTGTTAAATTCGAGCGCCTTGGCCGTGATCGTAAACAAGTAAGTGTATATCCTGTAGCTCAAGAAGCATAAGGATTAATGAGAAAACTCTAACCTTAATGGTTAGAGTTTTCTTTTTGGCCCCAAAAGGTGTATATTAAGTGTAGCTTGCTTACGACAGCTATAATTTTTGATATACTAACAGCAAAGATGTGTGACAAGACTTTTTGCTGTGTAGGAGTGCGTGTATGAAAAACGATTGGGATGTAATTGAGGTGCTGCGTTTCGCACGCCATGACTGGTTAAATAAAATCCAACTAATAAAAGGTAATTTAGCACTAAATAAAATAGATCGGGCTAAAGAAATCATCAATGAAATTGTGATTGAAGCTCAATCCGAAGCTAAGCTATCTAATTTGAATATTCCTCAATTTGCCTCTTTGCTTCTTACATTTAATTGGGAAAATCATTCTTTTCAAATCGAATATGATGTACAAGATGGTACGATAGGCGGTACTATAGATGATCAATGGCTAACAAACTGGGCGCGCCTTTTTTTCGAATGTCTTAACTCCTCTGTCAAGCCATTTTATGAGAACCATTTATCTGTTACAATTGATCCGCAAATGGATGGAACCCGTTTCTTTTTTGATTTTAGAGGAATAATAACAAATAAGCAGCAGGTTGAGCAATTTTTAGAAAGTTATTCTACTAATATTCATATTCAATGTTTGACCGAGCAAGAATTATCATTTGAATTTAAGGCAGCTGCAGCAATATAGTAATGATTACATAATAAAAAACAAACAGTTCTTGCTGTCAATATAAACGGACAGCTAAGACGGGAGGAATAAAATGTTTGTCGATCGCGTAAAAATTTATGTTAAAGGTGGAGATGGCGGAAATGGGATGGTAGCTTTCCGCCGTGAAAAATATGTTCCAATGGGTGGACCTGCTGGCGGAGATGGCGGCAAGGGTGCAGATGTTGTCTTTGAAGTCGATGAAGGTTTGCGTACACTTATGGACTTTCGTTATCAACGCCATTTTAAGGCTACACGTGGTGAACACGGAATGTCAAAAAATCAGCATGGTCGAAATTCAAAGGATATGATTGTTAAAGTGCCGCCGGGTACCGTCGTTTCCGATGTTGAAACAAATGAAATAATCGCTGATCTTACTGAACATGGCCAGAAAGCCGTTATCGCAAAAGGCGGACGAGGGGGAAGAGGAAACAGCCGATTCGCAACTCCTTCCAATCCGGCACCACAATTATCGGAGCACGGGGAGCCTGGAATCGAAAGAGAAGTCATTCTTGAATTAAAGCTTCTTGCAGATGCGGGGCTTGTTGGTTTTCCGAGTGTAGGTAAATCTACACTATTATCTGTTGTTTCTTCAGCAAGACCCAAAATTGCCGAATATCATTTCACAACGATTGCTCCTAATTTAGGGATGGTTGAAACAGAAGACGGACGTAGCTTCGTATTGGCAGACCTACCTGGATTAATTGAAGGAGCACACTCAGGGGTCGGACTTGGTCATCAATTTTTAAGACATATTGAACGTACCCGTGTCATCGTTCATGTCATTGATATGGCAGCAACTGAAGGCAGAGATCCATATGAGGACTACTTAACGATTAATAATGAATTAAGAGAATATAATTTACGTTTGACAGAAAGACCGCAAATTATTGTAGCTAATAAAATGGAAATGCCTGGAGCGGAAGAAAACCTCCAAAAATTTAAAGAGCAGGTCCAAGAGGATTTTCCAATCTTTCCAATATCAGCGATAACAAGGCAAGGGTTACGGGATTTGTTATTTGTCATTGCAGACAAGATTGAAGAAACACCAGAATTCCCACTTCACGAAGAAGAAGATACAGGGGTTCATCGTGTGCTTTATAAACATGAGGCAGATCAAACTGAATTCGTTATTACAAGAGATTCAGCTGGTACGTTTATTCTTTCGGGAGATGCAGTTGAGAAGCTCTTTAAAATGACTGATTTCAGCAGGGATGAATCTGTCAATCGTTTTGCAAGACAGCTTCGCGGAATGGGTGTGGATGAAGCCCTACGTGAAAAAGGAGCAAAAAATGGAGATACAGTCAAGCTGCTCGAATTTGAGTTTGAGTTTATAGAATAATCTCTAAAGGCTTAATGGAGTGTATATATGAGACAGGAAAAGTTCGATAAGAAGTTTTACCTCGTTCGGGAAGATGTTCTTCCTGAAGCAATGAAAAAAACACTAGATGCAAAAGAAATGATCGAGAGAGGAAAGGCAGAATCCGTATGGGATGCCGTGCAAAAGGTGGATTTAAGCCGGAGTGCGTTTTATAAATATCGTGATACGGTTTTTCCTTTTCATACGATTGTTAAAGATCGGTTAATCACTTTATTTTTCCACTTAGAAGATCGTTCAGGGACTTTATCACATTTATTAGGGGTTGTTGCGAAGTCGGGGTGCAATATCATGACGATTCACCAAACAATCCCCTTATTAGGGAGAGCAAATGTCACCCTATCCTTAAATGTTACCGAAATGGCGATTGAAATTGAAGAATTGCTAGCAAATTTAAGAAAATTAGAGTTTGTTGAAAAGGTAGAGGTGCTCGGTTCAGGCGCGTAGTTTCAGGGCTGATCCGGCCCTTTTTTTCTTTTTTTTAATAGAATTATCTCAAAATTACACACATTCTTAGTGTAAAGTGGTAAAGTAATATAAAAGATTGATGTGTACATTGTCGAGCTCCAGCGCCTACCCCCGACGTACAGGATGTACTAGTGTCGACAATGCGACAGGACAAGGAAAGCTTCGGCAGCGACACATCGCACGACCAAAAGTGTAGCTTTTGGGAGGACGTCGGGTTTATGTCGACCTCGAGGTCACAAGCCAATCCTGAAAGGTAGAGCTCACCTTTCAGGGAGGCTCGTCTTGTGCTTGTCGGGGTGATCAAGGCGCTTCCGCATTTCTATTTAAGGAGAGATTTTTGTGAAAGTAGGTTTTTTAGGCCCGAAAGCAACATTTACAGATATCGCTGTCCGGGAAATGTTTCCTGAAGAAAAGGCTGTTCCATATTTAACGATTCCTGATTGTTTTGATGCATTAATAGAGGATGAAATAGATATGGCTGTCGTTCCACTTGAAAATGCGCTTGAAGGATCAGTTAATATAACGCTTGATTACTTAGTTCATGAAGTAGATATTCCAATCATTGGTGAAGTCACTTGCCCGATTCGACAGCATTTGATGGTTCACCCTATGAATAAAGATAAATGGAAAGAGATAGGCGTCGTTTATAGTCACTCACACGCATTAGCTCAATGCCATAAATTTTTACACAAGGAACTAAAGGGAACACCAAGTGAAAAAACAACTTCGACAGCGGCGGCTGCTCAATTCGTGAAGGAAAGTCCGGACATTATTGCAGGAGCGATTGCCAACGAGCTGGCAGCAACGGAATACGGTCTTGAAATCGTTCAAAAGGATATACATGATGTAAGCTATAATCATACCCGCTTTATCGTTCTTTCTAAGAAGAAAGTTCGCTTACACGAAGAGAAATCAACTTATAAAGGCTTTAAAACAACGGTGATGATTACACTTCCGTCTGACCGCGCTGGAGCACTTCACCAAGTACTCTCTGCATTTGCTTGGAGAAAACTGAATCTATCGAAGATTGAATCAAGGCCGATGAAAACCGGACTTGGAAATTACTTTTTTATTATTGACGTAGATATGAAGCAAGATGAAGTGCTTATTCCTGGAGTTGTAGCTGAATTAGAGGCTTTGGACTGTCAGGTGAAAATTTTAGGAAGCTACCCTTATTTTCAAATCGGTTCAGAAAAGAGCCGTGTTCAACATTTATAATACAAAAGGATCCCAGCTAAAAGGGATCCTTTTGTTATGATTACTCTAATAAAAAGTTAGCCTTTTTTAGCGCTTTAACCGCTTCATCTAGTTTTTCTTCAGAGGCAGCGGCGATTGTGTGAAGGTGAATTCCTTCTGTCAGCTCTGATAAGTAGGAGGCTTTCGTCGTTTTTATTTTTTCAATAAATTGGGCAACCTCTTTACGATTAGAAACCATAACCGAGGCTATTAAGTCTCCATAAACGGGATGTTCAATTCGAACATCCTTAACTGTGACCCCGTGATCAACGAGTATATTGAGCTCCTCTTCCGTTTTTTCCGGAGAGTGGGAGCTTACGATGATTCTTTCAACTGAAGCGGAGAGAGTTGCCTTTGATAAATACATGTACCCCTGGCTTGTCGCAATAATAGGTTCGCCTCTTGCTTTAAGCAAAGTGATATCCCCAACAATTACTTGTCGGCTTACATTTGTTTTCGCAGCAAGCTCACTGCCAGTTATCGGCTCTCCATTGTCTTTTAATAACTGGAGGAGAAGCTCTCTTCTTTCTTCACCGAGCACTTTTTTCTGTTCCTTCATTTATAACAAACTCCCTTTTCTACCGATCATAGCTATATTTTATCATACATGGCAAAGCAAATATAATTCTGCTTATCTTAATGAAGTTTCGTGGATAATTTTTACAATTGTTTGCCCTAATTCCCTTGATTCTTCTTCAGTTGTATGCCAGCCAAAAGAAATTCTAATAAACCCTTTCGCATCTTTACCAGTAATCCCCATTGCGTGCATCGTTTTCGAGATCGACTGCATCCCAACTTGACACGCACTGCCTGTTGAGATGGCAAATCCTCTACGATTGCATTCAAGCATCATAAATTGCCCTTCCATTCCCTTTATCCTCATTCCGATCGTTGATGGGAGCTGATAGGGTTCATCAGATTGATAAACGATAACATGTTCATTGACTGGCTCTATCGCATGTAAAAAAGTTTCTCTGAGCTGCTTATAATGGGTATTGTTATTGTGTAACTGCTTGTCAGCCTTTTGGGCTGCCACTGTCATCGCTGCAATACTTGGCACATTAACAGTGCCGGGTCGAAAGCCTTTCTCATGGGTCGCAGCAGGATAGTACGGATTCCATTTGAGGTAGGGGTTAATATAAACCATTCCCGTTCCTTTAGGTCCGTAAAATTTATGTCCAGAAATTGAGATACTATCGACATAATCCGATATTCCTTTAAAATCTGTTTTTCCAAATGTGTGCACACAATCACTGTGAATTAGAATTTGCTTTTCTTTGCAAAGGTTGCTGATTTCCTTAAGCGGCTGCAACGTACCTATTTCAGAGTTTCCGTGCTGAATAGCCAATAGGACTGTTTCCTCTTTTATGGCTAATTTTAGCTGGTCTAAATCAATAATGCCGTTTGAGAGAAGCGGAATGGCAGTCACTTCATAATGCTGCTCATCGATGAATTTATCTAATGCACTTTTAACGGATGAGTGCTCCGCCATACTTGTAATAATATGCTTTCCATTCTTTTTTGCGGCTGTAAGAAGGGCGTGAATCCCCAGGAAATTACTTTCAGAACCTCCGCTCGTAAAATATATTCCCTCTTTTTCAACATGAAGGATGTGTGCCATTTCATCTCGGCAATTTTCTAATAAGCTATTCGCAACACTGCCACTATCATGAAGGCTTTGAGAATTGCCGAAATATTTAGTGGCTGCTTTTACATATGTTTCAGCCGCCTCGTCATCTAATGGACAGCTTGCGGCATAGTCGAAGTATTTAATCATCTAATCAGCTCCAAATCTCTTATTCTTTCAAATTGGCTCTGTTAATCGTAGTGCTGACGTAGTAACTGGCTTTATACATACATGTCGTACCGAATAAAATCCCGTTCACATCTCACGGTTTTGACAAAATTGTTAAAAACACTTGTCATTAGTTTAAATCTATGTAAATATATGTGTCAAGACACCTGTAAAAACAGGAGGTAAAAATGAAGACAGCCAATGTAATTATTATTGGCAGCGGAATCGCGGCTTTGCAATTAGCAAAGAGCCTTCGCTGTGATTTAAATGTGATAATTCTCACAAAGTCGAATGTAAAAAATAGCAACTCTCATTTCGCTCAAGGAGGGGTAGCGGCTGCAATGGGGGAAAATGATCACCCTCATAAACATTATGAAGATACGTTAGAAGCAGGAAGATTTCATAATAATCCGATAGCAGTCAGAAAATTAACTGCGGAAGCACCCTCTTTAATTCATAGCTTAATAGACGAAGGCTGTTTATTTGATAAAGGAAAAGATGGACATTTGCTTTTAGGGATGGAAGGGGCTCATAGCGAGCATCGAATTGTTCATAGCGGAGGAGATGCAACAGGAAAAACAATCATTCAATTTATGGCTGCAAATGTGAATCCTCAGATAGAAATTATTGAAGATATTTTCGTATTTGATTTATTAATGGATGAATTAAGAAAGACATGCATTGGAGTAAGAGGGAAATATCGGGATGGCAGGAAAGAGTCCTTTTTTGCTGAGCATATTGTTATAGCGACAGGCGGCTGCGGCCAATTATTTTCGTATACATCAAATGCTGAAACAATTGCGGGTGACGGGATTGCTTTAGCATACAAGGTCGGGGCAGAAATTACCGATATGGAATTTATCCAGTTTCATCCAACTTTACTTTATATCGATGGGAAAGCTGTTGGGCTTGTTTCAGAGGCTGTGCGCGGTGAAGGAGGATGGCTTGTGGCCGAAGATGGCAATCCGATAATGGATGGTATTCATCCATTAGGTGATTTAGCCCCAAGACATATCGTCTCCCAAACGATTTACCGGTATTTGAAAGCGGGAAAGCAGGTTTTCTTAAATATTTCGAAGATCAATGGTTTTGCTAAAAGGTTTCCGACGATCACTGCTTTATGTGAGAAGTATGGAATTAATCTAATGAAGGGACTTTTACCAGTTGTCCCTGGCAGTCACTTTTTAATGGGCGGGATCAAAACGGATTTATTGGGACGTAGCAGTGTGAAGGGGCTATATGCAATTGGTGAGGCGGCCTGTACAGGCGTTCACGGAGCAAATCGATTGGCAAGCAATTCTTTGCTGGAAGGATTGTATATGGGAAAAAAATTAGCTGAATGGATTAACAAGAGCCATTCTCACAAGCCATTTACCCCTAAATTGAATAAAGAAAGCAATCAACAAATGGTGTTCAGTCAGCCTTTGCCTTCAACTACCCAAATTCAAAGGTCCATGATGGATCATGTCGGAATCGTTCGCACGAAGGAAGGATTAGCCAAACAGAAAGCATGGCTAGAAAGCTTTGAGATAAACAAACTTCTACATGCTGATATTACGGAGCTTCCAACAGAAGAAGCTTTAAAAGCGTTCATGCTCATTACCGCTTGTCTCATTACTGATTCAGCAATAAAGAGAACAGAAAGCCGGGGAGGACATTTTAGACAAGACTTTCCATATGAAAATGATAATGAATGGCTGCGAAAGCAAATAATCCAATGTCGACTGACAGAAAAGGATGAAGCATATGAACAAATTAAAGCTGCGCTTGAAACTTGAGCAATTTTTTCTTGAGGATATCGGCGATCATGATGTGACGAGTGAACCGATTTTTGGCGTTAAGGAAAAAGGGAAAATCGTATTTATCGCCAAAGAAAATGGTGTTTTCTGCGGAGAAGATATCATTCGCATGGGCTTTAAGATTTTAGATGATGAGATTACAACAAATATAAAGGTAAAAGATGGAGAACGAATCGAAAAAGGGCAAGCATTAGCTGAGGCTGAAGGAACGGTTGCAAATTTATTAAAAGGGGAAAGAGTGATCCTTAACCTCGTCCAAAGAATGAGCGGTATTGCCACGATGACAAATAAAGCCGTTTCAGTATTAAATAGTTCTCATACAAAAATTTGTGATACAAGGAAAACTACACCGGGCTTACGCATGTTTGAAAAATACGCAGTTCGCTGTGGCGGCGGCTATAATCATCGATATGGGCTTTATGATGCGGTCATGATTAAAGATAATCATATTTCTTTCGCTGGTTCTATTCAGAAAGCAGTTGAAGCAGTTCGGTCAGAAATCGGTCATATGGTCAAAATAGAGGTCGAAACAGAGACAAAGGAACAAGTAATGGAAGCAGCAGCTGCAAAAGCAGATGTCATTATGTTTGACAATAGAGAGCCAGCTGAAATTAAGGAATGGTTGAAATATATCCCTGTAGGAACGATAACAGAAGCATCTGGCGGCATTACGTTCGAAAATCTTGCTAGCTACGGTGATACTGGAGCCGATTATATTTCACTTGGATTTTTAACTCATTCAGCGAAATCAATCGATATTAGTGTAAAAGTTTTACATGGGAAAGGAGAATACTAACATGAATATTTTTCAAACACTCGAAAAGAATCAAAATGTTCTTCCAGAAAAATATCGCAACATGACAACAGCTGAATTAGAAGAAAGAGTGAGAGAGATTAAACAGAAGCTTGGGAGCAAATTGTTTATTCCAGGCCACCATTATCAAAAAGATGAGGTCATTCAATTTGCTGATGCAACAGGAGATTCATTACGGCTAGCACAGCTTTCTGAAGAAAATCAAGAGGCAGAACATATTGTTTTTTGCGGAGTCCATTTTATGGCGGAAACAGCCGATATATTAACAACGGATCGTCAAAAAGTATATCTCCCTGATATGCGGGCAGGCTGTTCCATGGCAGATATGGCTGATATTTACCAAACGGTAAGAGCATGGGAGAAGCTAACCGAATTATTTGGTGAGACGATCCTGCCATTAACTTATGTGAATTCAACGGCTGCCATTAAGTCTTTCGTAGGGAAATACGGCGGTGCCACTGTCACCTCATCTAATGCAGACAAAATGGTTCAATGGGCGTTTAAGCAAAAGCAGCGAATTTTATTCTTGCCAGATCAGCATTTAGGCAGAAATACGGCTTATAATCTAGGAATTGAACTTGATGAAATGGCTGTATGGAATCCAATAAAAGATGAACTTGAGTTTGAGGGACCTATTGAAAGGGTGAAGGTGATCCTTTGGAAGGGGCACTGCTCGGTTCATGAGAACTTTACAGTAGCTAATATCGAAGAAGTCCGTCAAACATATCCGGAAATGAAAATTATTGTTCATCCGGAATGCACAAGGGAAGTCGTGGCACTTTCCGATTTGGCGGGATCAACTAATTATATTATTGAAGCGATTAATCAAGCTGAAAAAGGATCATCCTGGGCGATTGGAACTGAAATGAATTTAGTGAAGAGAATCATTCAGCAGCATCCTGATAAGCATATTATTTCTTTAAATCCGCATATGTGTCCATGCTTGACAATGAATCGTATCGATTTGCTTCACCTGACTTGGTGCTTAGAAACGATCGAACAAGGTATTGACCATAATTTAATTAAAGTAGAGAAAAACATTGCTGAATATGCAAAGCTTGCGCTTAACAGAATGCTCATCCAATCGTAAGACCTCCCAACCGGAGGTTTTTTATTTTTTGCAGTTATATAGCACTCCAATCATATCTTTAATAATATTTGCATAAGTTTTTATGTAGATTGATAGCAATTTGCCCACTTTGACATACACTATATGGACATTTGACTAGGAGGGAAATCAGAGTGAAGATCCATATCGTACAAAAAGGGGATACTCTTTGGAAGATCGCCAAAAAGTACGGCGTGAACTTTGAAGAGCTGAAAAAATTAAATACACAGCTCAGTAATCCTGATATGATTATGCCCGGTATGAAAATAAAAGTTCCAGGATCAGGCGGATCCATTAAAAAAGAAGCTCCAATCGGAGGCATGCCGGAAACAAAAATCAGTATGGGTTCTAAAAAGGAAATGCCGATTGCACAACATCCTTTCGTTAAAGAAAAACCAAAAGCATTGCCAATAGTTGAAGCACCAAAGGAAATGCCGGTTAAGGAATTGCCGAAAGCGATATTACCACAAGTCGAAATTCCGAAAGCAATACCAAAAGAATTACCGAAGGCTGAGATTCCGAAAGCAATACCAAAAGAATTACCGATGGCAGAATTTCCAAAGGAAATTCCAAAAGCGATACCGAAAGAAATGCCAGTAAAACCATATATTCCAAAGATGCCAAAACCAATTATGCCCGAAGCCGAAATGAATAATTATTATATGATGAATATGGCTAATTTAGCTCCTCAACAATCGGCTCCAAAACAATTGCCGAAAGAGCTGCCACTACTTCCACCAAAACCAGCAAATATTCTCCCGCAAGTAAAACCAATCGCTGCAGAAAGTCCAGAATCAATTGAAAGTGAATATACTCATGTACAACAAGGAGGGTTTTATCAGCCAATGTATCCATTTCAGCCTAACTGCTATTATCCTGTTTCTCCAGTGATGCCAGGTTCAGGATTTTATGAAGGATATCCTCAACCGATGGGGTATCCAGAAGTTCAAGGTGCAGCTGTAATGCCAATGGTCCATGGAGCACATATGCCAGCAATGCCGCAAATGCCACATTATGGTTTGGCTGGAGTTGAAAGCCCAGGATATGAAGAATCATCGTCACCAATATCAATGCATCAGATGCCACATGTGAGTCCGGCTTATGGAGCTCAAATGCCACCGCAAGTTATGGGGGCCCAAATGCCGCAGATGCCACAAATGGCCCAAATGCCACAAATGGCCCAAATGCCACAAATGGCCCAAATGCCACAAATGGCCCAAATGCCACAAATGGCCCAAATGCCACAAATGGCTCAAATGCCACAAATGGCCCAAATGCCACAAATGGCTCAAATGCCACAGACAGCACAGATGCCTGCCCCAGTTATGGGGGTTGAAGAAGCGCAATATCAAATGCCCTTTCAGCCAACATACACAGCACCAGTTTATGGTTACCCGCAGGAACCTTGCCATCCTTATCAAATAATACCGGTATCTCCTGTGATGCCAGGTTCGGGCTTCTGTGGACCAATGCCATACCCAATGGCATGTGGATATCCAGAAATGCCGCTTGTGCAAGGAGTAGAAGAATTTCCGCCAATGGCCCAAATGCCGCAAATGCCAGTGGAAGCTCAAATGCCGCCAATGGCCCAAATGCCGCAAATGGCCCAGATGCCGCATATGCCACAAGTAGCGCCAATGTCCCAGATGCCACATATGCCACAAATGGCCCAGATGCCACATATGCCACAAGTAGCGCCAATGTCCGCTAAACCAGTTATGGGGCTTGAAGCAGATTGTGGATGTGATGGTGGCGCACCACAAATGGTGCAGGGGGCCTATATGCCTGGCTATGGTGCACCGGGAATGTACGAAATGGGAGCGGCTCCGATGTATGGCGCGCCAGGAATGTATGGCACACAGATGGGCTATAGGGGGCCATCTCCATATATGAACCCTAATGGATACGGCCCAATGGACGACACTGCTTTTGGAATGCCTCGAGGATTTGAAGAAAGCAGTGAATATGAGGATTAATAATGACGGAGACGATTTATTTCATAATCGTCTCTTCTCCTATTTGCAAAAACAGCTAGCCATCCCAATTGAAGAAATTAGACGAATCAGAAAACAAGTTTTTTCTTTTAAGTCGGAAACGACGGACTATATTTTAAAAGGCTTTCCTACTTATCCCCGCTTGAAAGTTCAGGAAGAGTTTATAACTTTATTAAAGCAGGAAGGATTCGATAAAACGTACTCCTTTTATCAGCTTGCAAAGTATCCGCCTTTGCATTTCGAAAACACCTTTTATAGTTGCTTGCAATATTTACAACCATCTGACGATTCATTTACCTTTCATAAGCGCAAAAATCAGTTGGAGGGGTTAGATGTTTTGGACGAATTCCATAAAGTAACTGAAAAATTTGTTCATCATTTTCAACAATCCCTGCCTCCATTTAAGCAATTAGAAAAATGGAATGAACGAACAGCCGTGTTTTTAAATCATTTGCCGATCATAAAATATTATGTGCAAAAGGAAATTATCAATGAGTTACTTGTTTGGGCTGATTGGTCATTAAAAGGAATACAAAGGGAAACACACTTTTTTACATCCGGAAAGAAAGTTATCCTTCATGGGGATGTAGCCCATCATAATTTTTTGCGAACGAAAAATAATGAGCTGTTTTTAATTGATTTTGATCTCATTAGCCTCGGATTTCCACATTCTGATATTCTCCAATATACGAATAGAATATTGCCTTATTTACGATGGTCTTTTCACGAGCTGGTTAGTTTTGATAAAATCCGGCCATTTTTGCATGAAAAAGGTTTTCTTTTTGGACTTGGCTATCCAACAGATATTTTTCGGGAGTGGAATCGGGCCATTAGAGAGAAATCATATTTAGAACAAGGGAAAATGCAAATATTACTGGAAATGACGGTTGGCCAATTTAAGGAAAGGCAAGAATTTTTTAAGCAAATTCAATATTTGGCTGGGTAGGATAAACGAAATTGGACGTAACTGGACAGGATGAAATAAACTCTTTCGAGCCATTCTATTAGTGAGCATTTCGCTCATTAAGGGACATTGCAAGGGGGTTTTTTGCTTGAATAAAAAGCTTTTTACCTTTCCAGTTGCAGCTATTATGTCTATAGGTCTAGTTGGCTGTGGTGTAAATAATAATGAAACGGCCGTGCAAGACCGTAATAATGATACAATCCAGCCTGTTGGGTATTATTCAAATGAAAATCACCGCGGTAATAGTGGAGGAAATGTTAGAATCTTGGATCGGACTGATAATGATGGTCCTGTGACGGAATGGATGGATCATACGCTTGGCAATGAGGATGCTCATTACCGACGCTTGCAAAATGATGGATTTAGCAAAAGTGATATGAATTACCATGGACATTTAGGGTTTAACGAGAGGAAGCCAAGATCCTCTTATTATGAAGCATATGATGGCAATTATGTGAATCAAATCAATCAGGCCGCACACGTTAATAATGTCAAGAATGTTCAAACCCTTGTAAAAGGTAATGATGTGCTCATTGCTGTAAACCTTGCGAACAATAGGCTTAAAGGAGATACAATCGCTAATATTCGTCAATCGGTTAAACCGTACGTAAGTGGGAAAAATGTCCATATTGTTACTAATCCAAGTACATTTAACCGCATAAAAGTGATTGACAATGATTTAAGAGAAGGCGGTCCAAGAGATCAAATTAACCTGGATATAGATAATATTTTTCAAAGGCTGAAAAAACAGTAACTAAAGGGGCAAAGCATGGCTTTGCCCTAAAATTTTATCGATAGATTAACTAACATTCAGTGGGGGATGAAGAAACTCCCCCACTAAATGAAGTTTCACTTTATCGATTTTGATGCAAAAGATATAAGATCTTCCGTAATTCTGAAGTGGCTACTTGTCCTGGTGCTGATGCTTTTTTGGCAGTGCCAAATGTTATGGCTGACCCAAAAAATTCTCCCGTTAGACGGCTTATCACCCCTTTTTTTGCCATGGACATTGTAATAAAAGGGCGATCGGCAAATTTTTCATTCATAGTAAGCGTAGCATCAAGAAGAACTAAAACATCTTCTTTTGATTTAGGCATTACAGCTATTTTCGGAAGATCAGCTCCTAATTTCTGTGCTCTGCATAATCGTGTAATTATTTCTTCTTTTGATGGCGTTTTTTGAAAGTCATGATTGGAAAGAATAACGAAAACATTATTAGCATGGGCAAATTGGACAACCTCTTGAACGGTTTTTTCTTCATTACTATACAATTCAATGTCTATCATATCTGCCATACCGGTTTCGATAATCGCTTTATTTAGTGCTGCATAATACTCGCTGCTAACCTCTTTCTCGCCGCCTTCTTTTATACTGCGGAAAGTGAAAATGATAGGAGACGGTGATAAAATAGCATAAATTTCTGTTAAAGCTTCCTTAACCTTTTTGATATCTTCTACGTCCTCAAAAAAGTCTGCCCGCCATTCAACAATATCGAAGTCAATCGCTTTCAAATGGGAAGCTTCCTCTATAATTTCATGCATCGTTTGCCCAACGATAGGCACACAGATTTTAGGTATATCCTCCCCTATGACAACATTTTTTACTGTTAATAGTCTTTTCGCAGCTTTTTCTTCATTCGGAAACAAATCTGAATGGATCAGTGCTACAATTCGATCAGAGATTTCTTCAGCATCTAAACTTTCGGTTTCGACTCTATAATGATAATGGGAATATATTTCTTGTCTTTTTTGGAAAAGTTCGTGAATTTCATTTATTGATTTCCCTTGCAAAACCGGACGGCTATCAATGATTAAAGGGATGCGTTCCTTCCAGCTTTCCCATGGCAAATGGATATAAAAGACAATACAATTTGACAAACATGCTTCCCGAATCTCCTCCTGAAGAAAAGCCCCGCCACCAAGGGATAAAATATAGTTTCCTTCTTCGCTCAATTTTGTAATTAACGCTTTTTCCTTTTCTCTAAATGTCTTTTCTCCAAGCTGATGAAAAATTTCGGATACCGGCATTTCATATTCTTTTTCAATTTCTTCATCTGTATCAATAAATTTGCGGTTTAATTTATTGGCTACTAATTTGCCGATCGTTGTTTTTCCTACGCCCATAAATCCAATAAATAAAATGTTTTTTTCTCTTGAAGGAGCTTGCTGATTAATCAAATTACTTTATCCCCCTAAATCAAAAAAGTAAAAATAACTTGTCCTCATTATAGAACTTCTTTGATTGTTATCATAGTTTTAATAGTAAGCTTTTTCTACAATCGTTTTCTATTTAACAATTTTTTGTTAATAATATCCGGATAACTCAGGAAAAAATGGTCACAATAGTTAATGTTAAAGAATATAGTGAAACTTCATTCAGTAGGGGTTTACACTGAATGTTAGTTGAACTTATCACGCTCAAGAGTGCCACGTCCTCCCAAAAGCTCTGCTTTTGGTCGTGCGATGAATAGCTGTCGTAGTGTTCCTTGTCCTGTGGCTTTCTCCTGACTAGGACATCCTTTCCGTCGTCGGGCCTTTACGGGCAGTTGATCTCCCACCTAAACTTCTTCGAATAATCTAAAGATTCAAGTGGGGGCTTACTGCCCGTTAATCTGCGATAAATTTAGGCACCCTATTTAAAATGAGGTGATCATATGAGAAATAAGTGGGCCTTCGTCATTTTTGCCCTTTGTTTAGCCGGATTATTTCCCTTCCAGTTAAATCCCTTACATGTTTGGATGAACGGCAAAACAGCTTTGGCAAATTCAGAAGTGGATTATAAAGAAAGAGTCAATGACCCTATAACGATAAACGTAGTTTTAGAGCGGATGTATATGGATGGTGAAGTTAGTCAGGAATGGTTAACAGAAGAAATCTGGTCGATGGAAAACTTTTGGGCTAAATATGAAGAGTGGCAGCTTATAGATATGGACGAAGATCAAGCCATTTTTCGCAAATATATGGATGATATTTCTCCATTACTTAAAGCGAATGGCTATTTTGGCATCACCGACGAGGGAGTTTTAACAATTTTTAATGGAAAGCCACAAAAAATGAATATCATCCAATCATTTTTTCAAATAGATATTGGCCGATTAGAAAGTAAAAAATGCGAAGAACTAAAAGAGGGAATTCCAATTAAGACGAAAGAACAATATGTTGAAGTACTTGAAACATTTCAATCCTATTCCAAAACTGATGAACAGGCGAATTAATATAGAACAAGGACTGCGGCAAGTAAACCAGCAGTCCTTGTTTTTTTAAGCTCATTTGTCTTTTTTAACGAACCTTTTCGCAAAATATGATACAATGATGTACAGCAAATTAGAGGAGCGAGAAGGCATTGTATGAATTTATAAAAGGGCGGGTTGACTATATAGCGCCTGAGTTTGTTGTCATTGAAAATAATGGGATCGGCTATCAAATATCCACTCCAAATCCATTCAGTTTCACAAAGCAATTTAGCCAAGAGGTAACAATATATACTTACTATCATGTAAGGCAGGATGTTATTGCCTTATACGGTTTCCATTCCCGAGAAGAGAAAACCTTGTTTATTAAACTATTAGATGTGACCGGAATTGGACCAAAGGGTGCTTTAGCTATTCTTGCCTTTGGTGAGCCAGAGCAAGTTGTACAGGCAATAGAAAATGAGGATGAAGCCTTTCTAGTTAAATTCCCTGGTGTCGGTAAAAAGACAGCGAGACAAATGATATTGGATCTGAAGGGAAAGCTGCAAAATATCGTTCCAGACTTTTTCCCAGATCTTTTCTCTCAAGACAAATTCCAGGTGCAAAATAATATTAGCCAGGAGTTTGAAGAAGCCATGCTTGCCTTGAAGGCACTCGGATATTCGGAGAGAGAAATTAATAAAATTTCCCCAGAATTAAAAAAGGAAAAACTAACTACGGATCAATACATAAAAAAGGCGCTGCAAAGGCTATTAAAATAATCGCTTAGTTTGAAATTAAGGGTGATGATACAATGGAAGACCGTTTAATATCCAGCGAGGCTGACCTGCAGGATATCTCATTTGAGCAAAGCTTGCGTCCCCAAAATTTAAAACAATATATCGGGCAAGATAAAGTAAAGGCTAACTTGGAAGTGTTTATTAAAGCTGCTAAGCTTCGGCAGGAAACACTTGATCATGTGTTGCTTTACGGTCCTCCTGGATTGGGGAAAACAACACTTGCGGCCATTATTGCCAATGAAATGGGTGTGAATATTCGCACGACTGCTGGACCGGCGATAGAAAGACCAGGTGATCTTGCGGCTATTCTTACAGCGCTGGAGCCAGGTGATGTGTTATTTATAGATGAGATTCATCGCTTGCCTCGTACGATCGAAGAGGTACTATATCCCGCGATGGAAGATTTCTGTTTAGATATTGTCATTGGCAAAGGCCCAAGTGCTAGATCTGTTCGGCTTGATCTCCCGCCGTTTACGTTAGTCGGGGCAACAACGAGAGCGGGCTCACTATCAGCTCCTTTAAGAGACCGTTTTGGGGTACTAAGCAGACTAGAGTTTTATAATGAAAGTCAGCTTCAAGATATAGTTATAAGAACCGCTGAAGTGTTAAGTACTGAAATTGACTTACTTGCGGCCGCCGAAATAGCAAGGAGATCAAGAGGGACACCACGAATTGCGAACAGGCTGTTAAGAAGGGTGCGGGATTTTGCCCAAGTAAAAGGAAATGGAGTCATCGATGAAGAGCAGGCAGCGGAAGCTTTAGAGCTTCTTCAAGTTGACCGTTTAGGCCTTGATCATATTGACCATAAATTATTAAGAGGGATTATTGAGAAATTTCGCGGTGGTCCAGTAGGAGTGGAAACGATCGCAGCAACGATTGGCGAAGAAGCACATACAATCGAAGACGTTTACGAGCCTTACTTACTGCAAATTGGCTTCCTCCAAAGAACCCCGAGAGGAAGAATCGTAACAGATTTAGTATACAAACATTTGAAGATTGAGCGGGAAATGGGGACGTAAACCTTGTCCCGCAGAATAACATAAAGTTGGTGTCAGCATGAAAGTAGATTTATTTGATTTTCATTTACCTGAGGAACTTATCGCGCAAACTCCTCTTGTCGATAGGACAAGCAGCAGATTAATGGTGCTTGATAAAAACACGGGTGCTCTCACTCATGATGTTTTTAAAAATCTTAAAGAATATTTAAAAACTGGGGATTGTATCGTCTTAAATGATACGAGAGTACTGCCTGCAAGGCTTTTAGGAGAAAAAGAAGGGACAGGGGCAAAAATAGAAGTCCTTCTTTTAAAGCAGCAGAAGGGTGATGTATGGGAAACACTTGTAAAGCCTGCTAAGCGTATAAAAGAGGGAACGAAAATTGTTTTTGGCAACGGTCTTTTGACGGCTGTATGTACGGGCAGCTCTGAGCATGGCGGGAGAACACTTGAATTTCAATATGAAGGAATCTTTTATGAGGTTCTTGAGCAATTAGGAGAAATGCCGCTCCCTCCATATATTAAGGAGCAATTAGAGGATCGGGAACGCTACCAGACTGTCTTTGCCCGTGAACGGGGCTCAGCTGCAGCACCGACAGCAGGTCTTCATTTCACGGAAGAACTATTAGAAGAAATTAAAGAAATGGGTGTCCATGTTGCCTTCATTACACTACATGTCGGTCTCGGTACTTTCAGGCCTGTTAGTGTAGAAGATATAAATGAGCATGATATGCATGCAGAGTTCTATCAAGTAACGGAAGGAACAGCCAATCTTTTAAATAAGGTCCGTGCAGATGGGGGAAGAATTATTACTGTTGGGACGACTTCGACAAGAACGATAGAAACGATCGCCTCGAAGCATAATGGACAATTCAAAGAGGCAAGTGGCTGGACCGATATTTTTATTTACCCTGGCTATGAATTTAAGGGCATTGATGGGATGATCACAAACTTTCATTTGCCAAAGTCAACGCTTATTATGTTAGTTAGTGCGTTAGCTGGCAGAGAAAACGTTTTGCATGCTTATCAGGAAGCTGTTAAACAAGAATATCGTTTCTTTAGTTTTGGAGACGCGATGCTAATTATTTAATCTTTATAGGAAATGGTTTACGCCATGGAAGGAGCAATTTTCATTGACAGCAATTCGTTATGAATTAATTAAAACTTGTAAACAAACAGGCGCGCGTCTTGGCCGTGTACATACGCCTCATGGTTCTTTTGAAACACCTGTTTTCATGCCTGTTGGAACACTTGCGACTGTTAAGACGATGTCGCCAGAAGATTTAAAGGAAATGGGAGCCGGCATTATTTTAAGTAATACTTATCATTTATGGCTTCGTCCTGGTCATGAGATTATTAAGGAAGCTGGCGGCCTGCATAAATTTATGAATTGGGACCGGTCTATTCTAACTGATTCGGGCGGTTTCCAAGTCTTTAGCTTAAGTGATTTCCGTAAAATCGAAGAAGAAGGCGTTCATTTCCGCAATCATTTAAATGGCGATAAGCTCTTTTTATCACCAGAAAAAGCGATGGAAATACAGAACGCACTTGGATCAGATATTATGATGGCTTTTGATGAATGTCCGCCATTCCCGGCTACATTCGAATATATGAAAGCTTCGGTAGAACGGACATCGCGTTGGGCGGAACGCTGTTTACAGGCTCACAAACGGCCGAATGATCAAGGGCTATTTGGAATTGTCCAAGGCGGTGAATTTGAGGAGCTTCGCAAGCAAAGTGCCAAAGATCTTGTTTCGCTTGATTTTCCAGGCTATGCAGTTGGAGGATTATCGGTAGGCGAACCAAAGGATATTATGAATCGTGTCCTTGAATCTACAACGCCATTATTGCCTTCCGATAAGCCGAGATATTTAATGGGAGTCGGATCTCCGGACTCATTAATTGATGGCGCAATCCGCGGCATCGATATGTTTGATTGTGTTCTGCCAACTCGAATTGCAAGAAATGGTACACTGATGACGAGCGAAGGTCGTCTAGTTGTGAAAAATGCCAAATATGCGAGGGATTTTGGTCCAATTGATGAGAATTGCGACTGCTACACTTGCCGAAATTACAGCCGCGCCTATATTAGGCATTTAATTCGTTGTGATGAAACATTCGGAATTCGATTAACGTCTTACCATAATCTATATTTTCTGCTAAAATTGATGGAAGGGGTCAGACAAGCGATTAGAGAAGATCGTTTAGGTGACTTTAGAGATGAGTTTTTCGAGAAATATGGCTTCAATAAGCCAAATGCGAAAAACTTCTAATAATGCTTCTTCAAAAAGATGGTCAAACCCGGGCTTTTTGAAAAATTTCTAATGAAAGGAGGGGAAAGAGAATGGATATGATTAGTACAATCGGACCGTTATTGTTAATGTTCGTTTTATTTTATTTCCTGCTTATCCGTCCGCAGCAGAAGCGACAAAAGTCGGTTCAGAACATGCAGAGCAGCTTGAAAAAGGGAGATAGAATCGTAACAATCGGAGGTTTACACGGCTTTGTCGATGCAATCGATGAAGGAAAAGTAGTCATCAAATGTGGGGATGGAAGCCGTCTTACATACGATCGCGCAGCAATTCGCGAAGTTACAGAATCTGCTGGAAGTGACATGCTTGCAAAATCTTAATAAGGAAAGCGTGTTTTCATTGCTAAGCCGACTCTAGTACGTCGGGGGTAGGCGATGGAGCAGACTTCAAAAAGAAGCGAGAAATCTAAAAAGATTTCCGCTTCTTTTTTTACGCATTTCTTGTCTTCTTCATATTAACTCCAAGTATGCCACCCATCATGGCAGTGAGCGTATAGCATGTATGATAAATCATTTGTTGCATATCAAATAATTTATCAAAGCCTAGATACTGAAATAAGAAAATGATAATGGAATAAATAAGCCCTGTCATCCCTCCAAGAAGCCACCCTTTCTGTCTTCCTTTGCCGCCTGAAATGAGCCCGCCAATAAATAAAGATACGAAGGATATTGCCGTAATGACAAATTGCAAAGATGACTCCTGTAAAGATGTAAACCTTAATAAAAGTGAAAATAGTAGGCTGCTTATAATCGCCAGCACAAAAACCGCAATGACCCCATAAAGGACGGCACCGCCCACATTTCTTGAATCTTCTATTTTGCCCCTCTCCCTTCTGTTTTGTATCTGTAAAGCAGACCGGTTCAAAGCCATACTGCCTAGTACAAGCATATTCACGATATAAGAAAATAGAAGCGAAATTGTATGCTGGATTAAATAGTTTTTATCAAGTTTTTCACATGATTTCTCAATGCTTGTCAATAATAAAAGAGAATGCAAATTAAAGGGGGAATGAAGATGGGGGATTACTCAACGGTATTATTACGGACAGTGCTTATATATATTGTCATCTTACTCATTTTTAGATTGATGGGTAAAAAGGAGCTTGGACAATTAAGTGTGATTGACTTTGTTGTTTCAATCATGATCGCCGAGATGGCTGTATTAGCAATTGAGGATATCAAAAAACCAATCTTTACGTTCGTCCTTCCTATGATACTGCTCATGATTATTCAAATTACTCTATCCATTGCCACATTAAAGAGTAAGAAATTCCGAGATTTAATGGACGGAAAACCAACAATTATTATCAATAAAGGAAAGATTGACGAAGAAGCAATGCGGAAACACCGTTATAACTTCGATGATCTGCTTTTGCAATTACGAGGAAAGGATATTCGCAATATTACAGATGTTGAATTTGCCATCCTTGAGACGACAGGTGAATTATCTGTTTTCAAAAAGGAGAAAAAGAAGAAGGGAAATGTTACAATACCTGTTATTTTAGATGGAGTTATCCAAGAAACCACGTTAGAAGGCATGAATAAAACTAATCTTTGGCTTCGCCAGGAGCTAAGAAAGAGAGGCCACACAGATATTAACAATATTTCTTTTTGCAGCTACGAAAATGGCCAATTTTATATTGATTTCAAAGATGAAAAAAAATAAGAGACGTCCGCTGTCTCTTATTTTTGTCTAGCTCAGCACCAACCCCCCACATCACAATCTAAGACTCCTAGAAAGGTAAAAAACCCCTTTCAGTGAGGCTCGTCTTGTGCTTGTCGGGGGTGAGCACCAAGGAAAGCTTCTTCGAACAGTCATCGCAGGAACAATTTGTTCTTTAATTGTTCCGAAGGTGCTTCCGCTTTTCTATTCACCTAAAAGATAATTTTGCTAAAGACTTTCCGATCCAAGGAATCCTGTTAATCTCCTCTTTATGGACTAGGCCAAGCAGTAGGGTAAGGAAGAAATAAATTAAGGTAATAACCATTGAAATAAGCAATACTTGTACAACTAGATGAACATCAGAATTTAGATTTTTTAGCAGCCAATAGCCCGCCCATCCAGAAATACCCATTACAAAAAAGGTTTTTAAGTAATCGCGAATATAGAAAGTAAAGGATATTGCCTTTAAAACAGTGGCAAAGTGAAGCAATGTTACAAGAACGAATCCTACAAGAATTCCCATCGCAACTCCGTTAATGCCGAATGCTGGCTGACTCGCTAACATAAAAATGACCGCCGTTTTAACAATGGCTCCTATTAAACTATTGATCATCGCTGCTCTTGCTAAATTTAACGCCTGCAATGTTGCTTGCAATGGACCTTGATAATAATAAAAGATGAAAAATGGAGCCATTAACTTTATAAATGATGCCCCGCTACTGGAGCCATACATGACATTCATTAGCTCTTCAGAAAGCACATATAAAACGACAACTGCCAAGCCGCCTGTTAAAAAGGCAAGGCGAAGGGCCTGCTGCAATCTGTATTCAATCAGCCGTTTATTATTTCGAGAATTCGCTTCACTAATAGCTGGTACGAGAGCTGTTGACAGTGAGTGTGTAATAAATGATGGCAGCATTAATAACGGCAAAGCAAAGCCAGTTAGCGCCCCATATTGCTTTGTGGCTGCAATGGCAGCCACTCCGGCAATAGCGAGGCTATGTGCAACAACGATCGGTTCAAAAAACCACGCTAAAGAACCAATCATTCGGCTTCCGGTTGTCGGTAGAGCAATACACATTAATTCATTAAAGGTGCTTCTTCCTGATTTTACATATTTAAAGAAATGTTTTCGCACCCTGAATTTCTTTTTGATTTTGAAGGTGGCCATTAAATAAATAAGTGAACTCAATTCCCCAATTACAGAGGCAAGCATAGCTCCTGCAGCCGCATACTCGATACCATAAGGAAGAAAAGCTTTCGTCATCGCCGCAATTAATAAAATTCTCACAAGCTGTTCAAGCATTTGCGAAATGGCGGCGGGCTTCATATTTTGCCGACCTTGGAAGTAACCTCTAATAACAGAGGAAATGGCAATAATAGGTACAATCGGTGCGATGGCCAACAATGGAAGATATGTTCGTGAATCGGTAAAAAGCGTTTTTGATAAATAGGGGGCTAACAATATTAGGGCGGGTGTAAATATAATTGATAGAGAAATAGTTATTGCTAATGAGACAACTAATATTTTCTTTACTTTCGCTTTATCCCCTCTTGCCTCGGCTTCAGCTACATTTTTGGATATCGCTACAGGCAATCCGAGCTGTGTTATAGTAACGGCAAGAATTAATGTCGGGAATGCCATCATATATAACCCAACACCTTCTTCGCCAATAAATCTTGCGATGACAATGCGATTTATAAACCCAAGCACCCTAGTAACAAGTCCAGCCGCTAATAAAATGATCGTTCCTCTTAAAAACTTCGACATTGGGCTCCCTGCCTTCTCAAAATAGGTGTTATCATATACAATTAACTATATGCTTAGAAGTGGACAAAGCATGACAAGCAAAGTTTAAATTTTTCCTTAATTTCTCGTAGATTAACGGGCTGTAAGACTCTTACTTCAAGAATTTGAGAAAGCAGAAATTTCTAAGTGGGAGATCTAATAGCCCGTAAAGGCCCGTTTAAAGAACGTAGACTAAGAGCGCCACGTCCTGTGGCAACGTCTGCGTGACCCACATTCTGTGGGCCTCAACTAACATTTAGTGGGAAAAGGCATCCCACTGAATGAAGTTTCACTTTATTGTAAGGGGGTTGGCTGTTCATGGAAACCAGTCATACATATGATCAATTTCGCAATGATTTAAAACCTGCATTACAAAGTAAACAAGAGGAATTTTCATTATTAGGGTATGGCCAAGTGTCAGAGCAAGAACTATGGAATTTTTTAAAAAGAAAAAAGTGGAAAAAAACTGAAGGAAATAAAAGTATGGCTGAACTTATGCAAGATATTCTGTCTGTTAAAGTTGGGGAATATTTTAATTATGCGACTGTTGAAGCATTCAAAGAAGCCGAATTTGCTTTTGAGGATAAGGAGGAGCTGAGAAAGCTTTTCGAATAAGCCGTTTCCGCTTTTCGCTTTGTCTAGCTGCAACGGCTAGCCCCGACGTACAGGACGTACTAGTGTCGACAATGCGACAGGACGTCGCGTTTTTGTCGACCTCGAGGTCATAAGCCCCTTTATGAATGAAGGCAAAGTGCGCCTTCTTTCATAAAGCGTCTTATGCTTGTCGGGGCTGAACGAGCCGTTTCCGCTTTTCGCTTTGTCTAGCTCCATCGCCTACCCCCTCGAGGTCACAAGCCAATCCTCCCAGAAAGGTAAAGTACAACCTTTCCGTGAGGCTCGTCTTGTGCTTGTCGGGGGTGAACAAGGCGCTTCCGCTTTTAGATTAATTGACAGCTTTTGCAAACTGTTTCATAATTAAAATTGGAATTTCTAGTGGTTTGTATTTAAGGAGGATTTTTTCATAATGGTAAAGCGCGGTCGCATAGTTGCCTTCTTCCTAATTGTATTATTAATTGGAAGTTTAATGGGGACAACAACGAATAATATTTTAAAGGATATTAAGCTTGGTCTTGATCTTCAAGGCGGATTTGAAGTTTTATATGAAGTTTCACCGATTGTGAAAGGTCAAAAAATTGATAAAACAGTTCTTGCCAGTACGGCTAAAGCCCTAGATAAACGGGTAAACGTATTAGGAGTAAGTGAACCTAATATTCAAATTGAAGGGGATAATAGAATTCGTGTCCAGCTAGCTGGTGTGACTGATCAAAAGAAAGCCCGTGAGATTTTATCTACTGAAGCGAATTTATCGTTCCGTGATGTGAATGATGTTCCATTAATGGACGGAGCGGATCTTGCTGAAAATGGAGCAAAGCAAACATTTGATGAAAACGGAAAGCCGAGCGTTTCGATTAAGCTAAAAGATGCTACTAAATTTAGAGATGTAACTCAGAAAATTGTTAATATGGGTGAACCGAATAATTTATTAGTTATTTGGCTCGATTTTGAAGAAGGTAAAGATTCATTTAAAGCTGAAGCAGGGAAGCCAAACCCACGCTACATATCGGCACCAAGAGTTAGCCAAGTTTTTAACCAAGATACGGTTTCCATTGTTGGGAGTTTTACAATGGAGGAAGCTACAACATTAGCTGACTTACTAAATGCAGGATCTCTTCCTGTTAAATTGACTGAAGTTTTTTCAACGTCTGTTGGTGCCCAATTTGGGGAGCAGGCCTTGAACAAAACAGTTTTAGGTGGGATTATCGGTATTGCGCTCATTTACTTATTTATGATTTTTTACTACCGATTCCCAGGTTTTATTGCTACTGTGGCTCTATCGATTTATATTTATTTAATTCTTCTTGTATTTGACTGGATGAATGCGGTATTGACGCTACCGGGTATTGCCGCCCTTATACTTGGGGTTGGAATGGCAGTCGATGCCAATATTATCACGTATGAGAGAATTAAGGAAGAACTGAAAGTAGGGAGAACGGTTAAGTCTGCTTTCCAAGCAGGTGGCCGAAATTCTTTAGCGACAATTTTTGATGCGAATATTACGACGATCTTAGTATCTGGTGTTTTATTTGTTTATGGGACAAGTTCCATTAAAGGGTTTGCCACGATGTTAATTATTAGTATCCTTGTCAGCTTCATTACAGCTGTCTATGGCTCTAGGATACTTCTTGGATTATGGGTAAACAGTAATCTATTTAATAAAAAGCCAAGCTGGTTCGGTGTTAAGAAAAATGATATAAAAGATATTGCAGAAAATTATGATACGGTCGATTTACCGACAAGATTTGACCGCTTCGATTTTGTTAAACACCGGAAAAAATATTTTACTTTTTCTGGAACGATACTCTTAATTGGGTTGATTTGCGTTGCCGTTTTTGGCCTGAATTTAGGGATTGATTTCTCCCAAGGGACTCGGGTAGAGCTTCTATCAAATAAACCATTAACAAAAATTGAAGTAAAAGAGCAATTAGCTGAATTAAATCTAGAAACAGATGATATTGTTATTTCTGGTGCCAACCAAGAGATTGGTGTCGCAAGACTTAAAGAGGTACTCAGTAAGGATGAAATCGCTGAAATAAAAGCCCATTTCCATGAGAAATTAGGTGCAGATCCAAATGTAAGTACGGTTTCACCGACAGTCGGGAAAGAGTTGGCGAAAAATGGATTCATTTCTTTGTTGATTGCCTCTATTGGTATCGTCATTTATGTCACCATTCGCTTTGAAATGTATATGGCTATAGCTGCTATACTTGGTCTATTATATGATGCATTCTTTATCATCATATTCTTTAGCATCACTCGACTAGAAGTTGATTTAACGTTTATAGCAGCTGTCTTAACGGTTATAGGTTATTCACTCCATGATTCAATCGTTACATTTGACAGGATGCGCGAAAATATGCAAAAGAAAAAGCGGATCAAAACATTTGACGAACTCGCGGATGTTGTTAACTCAAGCTTACGCCAGGTGATGGGACGATCTATTAATACTGTTTTAACCCTTCTAATTGCTGTATTAGGAATCTTAATATTCGGAAGTGAATCCATCCGTAACTTCTCCTTTGCTTTATTAATCGGATTGGTAGCAGGTGCATATTCATCCATTTTCTTATCAGCCCAATTGTGGCTCATTTGGAAAGGAAAAGAATTAAAGAAAAAAGGTGTTATTAAAACAGAAAAAGTAAAACGAGTGTCAAGTGATGAACCACAAGTTTAATTTATGAAGCCTCAGGAAATCCTGAGGTTTTCTTTTTTCTAAATAAGGTCATAAACCGAGAAAAAAGGATAAACTACGAATAAGTTCATTTTTAGGAAGGAAGTTTCATTTTGAGTCATAATGATGATCGTTTCAAAAAGGCAGAGTTTGCCGCCATGCTTGGTATTATCATCAATATTGCCTTAGCGGTTGTGAAATGGGGTATAGGAGTTTATGCTGGAAGCCGTGCTTTAATTGCAGATGCGGTTCATTCTGCCTCCGATGTCGCTGGGTCCTTCGCTGTATATCTAGGTCTTAAAGCAGCCAAGCAGCCTCCTGATGAAGATCATCCATATGGGCATGGAAAAGCGGAATCGATCGCCGCTATTATTGTTGCCGTTATCTTACTTATCGTTGGTTTCCAAATTGGAAAATCATCGATTGCGTCTTTTTTTCAGCCAATTGCCCCCCCAAAAACTGTTGCCATTGTAGCTGTAATTCTCTCAATTATCGTAAAGGAAGCTCTCTTTCGTTATAAATATAAACTAGGTCGAGAGTTAAATAGTGATGCTTTAATTGTCAATGCCTATGAGCATCGTTCAGACGTGTATTCCTCGATTGCCGCTTTGGCGGGCATTGGGGCGGCAATTATTGGCGGCAAAATAGGGATAGAGTGGCTTGTATATGCAGACCCTGTTGCTGGGCTCATTGTCTCCTTAATGGTTATCAAAATGGCGTGGTCGCTCGGGAAAGAATCCATACATAACACACTTGATCATGTTCTCCACGAGGAGGATACAGTTGAGTTACGTAAAGCTGTCGAGAGTGTAGAAGAAGTGAAAGAAATTAATCAGCTCCATGCAAGAGAACATGGACATTATGTCATTATTGACCTAAAAATCTCTGTAGATCCAAATATGACAGTTGAAGAAGGGCACCATGTAGGGAAAAAAGTGAAAGGGAAGCTATTACAAATAGACAATGTCCACAATGTTTTTGTTCACATAAACCCCTATAATGCCAATGATGATGAATAGCAGTGAAAAATTCGCTGCTATTTCTATTTTTCTACATTGAATCCCATTCTAGGCTTTTGTATAATTAAAAAGCTGAGGGGTGAACAAATGTTACAATCGAAAACAAGGTGGATTGTTCGGAAACCGGATGAAGATAAACAACAGCTTCTCGTTCAACAATTAAATATTTCTCCTCTCCTTGCAACTTTGCTAGTTAATAGAGGAATAGAATCAATTGAAGCAGCACAGAATTTTCTGTTTGATCATAAACAAGATTTTCATAATCCATTTTTATTTGCAGATATGGACATCGCCGTTTCGCGAATTAAAAAAGCGATTGAATTACAAGAGCCTATTTTAATATTTGGAGATTACGATGCAGATGGTGTGACTAGCACGACTGTAATGATGAAGGTTCTGCGAGAGCTAGGGGCAAATGTTCAGTTCTACATTCCAAACCGTTTTACGGAAGGTTATGGACCGAATATTCCGGCATTTGAATATGCTACAGAAATAGGCATTAAATTAATCATTACGGTAGATACGGGAATTGCTGCGGTGAATGAAGCGAAGGCAGCAGCTGAACTAGGCTTAGATTTAATTATTACCGATCACCATGAGCCTGGACCTGAGCTGCCAAAGGCGCTAGCCATCATTCATCCGAAGCTTCCTAATGGACAATACCCGTTTCATGGGTTAGCGGGTGTGGGAGTGGCTTTTAAACTAGCGCATGCACTTTATGGAGAGGTTCCTGAGCATTTACTTGAAATTGCAGCAATCGGCACGATTGCGGATCTTGTTTCTCTAAAAGGTGAAAATCGCTTAATTGTAAAAAAAGGATTAGCGAGACTTAAGTCTACGCAAAATGTCGGCATAAAAGCACTATTGAAACAAAATAAAGTTGAGTCAAGTGCTATTACAGAGGAAACAATTGGTTTTCTTATTGCTCCCCGATTAAATGCCGCGGGTAGATTAGATAGTGCTGATCCTGCCGTTGATTTACTATTAACAGATGACATCTTTGAGGCTGAAGCGATTGCAGAAGAAATAGAACAAATGAATAAGGAAAGACAAGCCATTGTAAGTGAAATTGCGGAGCAAGCCATTAAAGAGGTCGAAGATCATTATCCGATTGATGAAAATGCGGTGCTCGTTGTCGGTAAAGAGGGCTGGAATGCAGGTGTCATCGGGATTGTAGCTTCAAAGCTCGTTGAAAAATTTTACCGCCCAACGATCGTTCTTAGTTTTGATAAAGAAAAAGGGCTGGCAAAAGGATCTGCCCGAAGCATTTTAGGTTTTGATTTATTTCAAAACTTATCACAATGCAGAGATATATTGCCTCATTTCGGCGGTCATCCGATGGCAGCTGGTATGACACTTGAGCTGAAGAATGTAGCTGAATTAAGGGAAAGACTTAATTCTGCTGCAAAAGAACAGCTATCAGCTGAAGACTTTATTCCAGTCACGTCGCTTGATGGCGCAATTACTCTAAATGACATCAGCCTGCCTGCGCTCGAGGAGATGCATATGCTTTCCCCATATGGTATGGACAATCCCAAGCCGAAGATTTTGATTGAGGAAGCAAGCATTGCCAATATGAGAAAAATCGGATCGGACCAAAACCATCTGAAAATGACGATTACGAGCGGGTCTGATTCACTTGATGGAGTTGGTTTCGGACTCGGAAGTTTATATGAACATATTTCCCCCTATTCAAAGGTGTCTTTAATTGGTGAGCTTTCGATAAACGAATGGAATAATATCAAAAAGCCGCAAATTTTCCTTCAAGATGTTGCTATTAAAGAATGGCAGCTTTTCGATATTAGGGGAATGAAGCGGTTTGAGCAAATTATTGAATTGATTCCGAAAAGTAATTCAACATGGATTGTGTTTAATGAAGAAAATGCAAACAAGGTTCAAAATTTTGTTAATGGGAATATTGTAATCGTAAAGTCAAATGAGCAAGCGGGCGCTTTAAATATTGATCATCATAATGTAATTTTAACGGAACTTCCTCCTGCGAAAGAAATTCTCGTTCACTTGTTTTCTGGGAAAAAGCCTTCGAGAATCTATGCTCATTTTTATAAAACTGATAGTGCTTTCTTTAGTACTTTTCCGACACGTGAGCATTTTAAATGGTTTTATGCCTTTATTTTTAAAAAAGGCCCATTCAATCTTCAAAAGTATGGAGATGATCTTGCTAAGCATAAAGGATGGAGCCGGGAAACAATTGACTTCATGTCACAGGTGTTTTTTGAATTAGATTTTGTTAAAATAAATAACGGAATCATTTCCATTAATAACATTTCACAAAAACGAGATTTAACAGATTCGTTAATATTTGAACAAAGACGTGTACAGTATGCATTAGAAAGTGAACTTTCATATTCAACTTATGAGCAGCTTAGAAGCTTTTTTGATTCAATAATCCAAGGTTCTGTGAAATTTGAGGAGGCAATGAAAGAATGGACTTAAAACAGTATATTACGATCGTCCAAGACTGGCCGAAGCCAGGCATTCAATTTAAAGATATTACTACCCTAATGGATAATGGGGATGCATATAGATATGCGACAGACCAAATTGTGGAATATGCTAAAGAGAAGCACATAGATTTAGTAGTTGGACCAGAGGCACGTGGATTTATTATTGGCTGCCCAGTTGCCTATTCTCTTGGAGTCGGCTTTGCACCTGTTAGAAAGGAAGGCAAACTTCCTCGCGAAACGATTAAAGTGCAATATGGCTTGGAATATGGTAAGGATGTTTTAACAATCCATAAAGATGCCATTAAGCCAGGGCAACGAGTGTTAATCACAGATGACTTGCTGGCAACTGGAGGAACGATTGAAGCAACAATTAAGTTAGTTGAGGAGCTTGGCGGCATCGTCGCTGGGATTGCCTTTTTAATTGAATTATCATATTTAGATGGTCGTGAGAAGCTTGAAAAATATGATATTCTAACATTAATGGAATATTAATTTTTTTATGAGCGCCTAAATAAAAGGCGCTCATTTTTAATGGATAAACAAGAGGAAAATCCTTCTTAAAAAAATACAAAATTCGACAAACTTCTTATTTTTCAGGAAAATAATCGGTATCCCTTTACATATTCGCTTTTTTTTTCGATAATAGTAACAATCATTCTAATTTTGTTATGACAATTTTAAACGGAAAATGACAAATCGACAAATGAAAATTAAAAGTAAAAGGTGAGGGGCCCATGGCGAATGATCATGTTCTGACCGCTGAACAAGTCATCGACAGAACAAAAGTATATTTAAATGATGAGCATGTGGAACTAGTTCAAAAAGCATATGAATATGCTAGACATGCCCATCGTGAACAATATAGAAAATCGGGTGAGCCTTACATCATCCATCCTATTCAAGTTGCGGGCATTTTGGCCGATTTAGAAATGGATCCATCTACAGTTGCAGCCGGTTTTCTCCATGATGTTGTAGAAGATACAGATGTCACATTAGCAGATATAGAAGCTGCCTTTAATAACGAAGTAGCTATGCTTGTTGACGGTGTAACGAAGCTCGGGAAAATTAAATATAAATCAAAAGAAGAACAGCAGGCAGAAAACCACCGAAAAATGTTTGTAGCGATGGCTCAAGATATCCGTGTAATCCTAATTAAGCTAGCGGATCGGCTCCACAATATGCGGACATTGAAGCATTTACCTGCAGAAAAACAGCGCCGTATTTCAAATGAAACGCTAGAAATCTTCGCACCACTTGCCCATCGGCTCGGTATATCGAAAGTAAAATGGGAGCTTGAGGACACAGCTTTAAGATATTTAAATCCACAGCAATATTATCGAATTGTTAATTTAATGAAAAAGAAAAGAGCTGAACGGGAGCAATATCTTGAAGATGTCATCGATGAGATGCGCACTAGAATGAATGAAGTGTCCATACGTTCAGAAATATCCGGAAGACCTAAACATATATACAGCATTTATCGAAAAATGGCATTGCAAAATAAACAATTTAATGAAATTTATGATCTTCTTGCTGTGAGAATTGTTGTAAACAGTATTAAGGATTGCTATGCTGTGCTTGGGATTATTCATACTTGCTGGAAGCCGATGCCTGGCCGTTTTAAAGACTATATCGCGATGCCAAAGCAGAATATGTACCAGTCTCTGCACACAACGGTTATAGGTCCAAAGGGAGACCCGCTCGAGGTGCAAATTCGTACATTTGAAATGCATCGAATTTCTGAATTTGGGATTGCAGCGCACTGGGCCTATAAAGAAGGCAAAAAGGTGAATGAAGGAAATTCGATTGAAAATAAGTTTTCATGGTTCCGCGAGATTTTGGAATTCCAAGATAATACAGTAAATGCTGAAGAATTTATGGAATCGTTAAAGATCGATTTATTTTCTGATATGGTATTTGTCTTTACACCTAAAGGAGATGTGATTGAGCTCCCATATGGTTCTGTCCCTATTGATTTTGCCTATCGAATTCACTCGGAAATTGGCAATAAAACAATCGGTGCCAAAATAAACGGAAAGATGGTTACTCTCGACTATAAGCTGAAAACAGGCGATATTATTGAGATTTTAACATCAAAACATTCCTACGGGCCAAGTAAAGACTGGTTGAAGCTTGCTCAAACCTCTCAAGCGAAAAACAAAATTCGTCAGTTCTTTAAAAAGCAAAGAAGAGATGAAAATGTTGAAAAAGGAAAAGAGCAAATTGAAAAAGAAATCCGCAACATGGATTTTGATTTAAAGGAAATTTTGACAAATGAAAATCTAAAAAGAGTGGCCGAAAAGTTTAATTTCGCTAATGAGGAAGATATGTATGCTGCTGTTGGCTATAACGGGGTCACAGCACTTCAAGTCGCTAACCGCTTAACGGAAAAACAGCGCAGAAAACGTGATAAGGAGCAAGAAGCTGATATTACGAACGCTGTTGCCGAGCTGCGATCCTTTCCGTCAGCAAAGAAACGCGAATCAGGCGTTCGTGTTTCTGGAATTGATAATTTGCTCATTCGACTATCCCGCTGCTGCAACCCAGTACCGGGTGATGAGATTGTAGGCTTCATTACGAAAGGCCGAGGAGTCTCTGTTCATAGAGCAGATTGTACAAATATTGTCGATGATGAAGCGAAGGAACGACTTATTCCTGTTGAGTGGGAATCGGATTTAAATGACAGAAAAGAATATAACGTTGAAATTGAGATTACCGGCTATGATAGACGGGGTCTATTGAATGAGGTTTTGCAGGCAGTAAATGAAATAAAAACAAATATTTCTGCGGTAACTGGGCGTTCCGATCGGAATAAAGCAGCAACGATTAATATGACGATTGCCATCCACAATGTGAACCATTTACACAAAGTAGTTGAACGGATAAAACAAATTCCTGATGTGTACGCTGTCCGCAGGATTATGAATTAAGGAGTATATGTTATGCGTGTAGTTGTACAGCGAAGTAAGGAAGCAAGTGTAAAAGTAAATGGTGAAATCGTTGGGAGCATTACGAAGGGCTTTGTCCTATTAGTTGGTGTTACACATGAAGATAAGGATGAGGATGCAGCTTTTTTAGCTGAGAAAATTGCTAATCTTCGTGTCTTTGAAGATGATAATGGTAAAATGAATTTATCGATTTTAGACAAAGGCGGAGAAATTTTATCTGTTTCCCAATTCACATTATACGGAGATTGCCGAAAAGGGCGCAGACCAAACTTTATGGATGCGGCAAAGCCTGAGCAGGCATTGAACTTATATGATACCTTTAATGCTTATCTTCGAGAAAAAGGCTTAAAGGTAGAGACAGGCGAATTTGGTGCGATGATGGATGTCCAATTAATCAACGATGGACCCGTCACTTTAATTATTGATAGTAAATAAGAAAAGCGCAAGCGCCTTGAAAAAGGAGCATCGATTAAAGACCGCCACGTCCAGTGGCGAACATCGACGTCAGCACATCGTGTGCAAGTCCGACAAGCACAAGCCAATCCTGAAAGGTGAGCTCTACCTTTCAGGATTGGCTTGTGACCTCGAGGTCGACAAAAATGCAACGTCTTCCCAAAAGCTACACTTTTGGTCGTGCGATGTGTTGCTGTCGAAGTCGAAGTTTTCCTTTCCTGCCACATTGTCGACACTAGTACGTCCTGTACGTCTGGGAGAGGCTCTGGAGTAAGACAATAAAAAAGGTCAGACACGTTCGGGTGATGTGTCTGACCTTTTTTATTTTAACTTGATTAATTGTCTTTAAAATATTTAGCAAGCCCTTGATAAATTCCAGTCGTAACAGACTCTTGGAATGGTGCAGAAGAAATAATAAATTCCTCAGCAGGGTTACTTAAATATCCTAGTTCCAAAAGAACTGCATTATGTTTATTTTCCCTCAATACATAATAATCGCCGAAACGATAGCCACGATCCTTTAAATTAGTTGTAGATGTGATAGAAGAGTGAATACTCGCGGCTAAGTTTTTTTGATAGGAATGATAGTAATAAGATGTCATTCCATTTACACTTTGGTCTAACATGCTATCATAGTGAATGCTAATAAACGCATCGGCATTGTTATAATGTGAAGTATAGACCCTAGATGATAAAGGAATATATGTATCATTTTGGCGGGTTAGATAGACATTAGCCCCAGCTGCTCTTAGTTTTTCATATAAGCTTTTCGCTGTTTGCAATGTTAATGTTTTTTCGAGCGTTCCTCTTGCCCCTGTTGTCCCATTGTCTCTTCCGCCATGACCAGGGTCGATAACAATTTTTTTGTTTTTTAGCTGACTCCCTGTTCCGGGCTTCTCATCAATTGGTGCTTGTCCATTTACAGATACAATCCAACCGGCAATATAGCCGCTTGTCCCATTTGCAAGTTGAATTTCGTACCAATCATTCTGGATGCTGATAATGTCAAAAATGTCACCTTGTTTGGCGATTAGAACGATTTCTGAATTGGTGTTTGGACTTTTTCTAATGTTTGTCCCATCATGAATAATCTTTAGTGAACTATTCTTTAAACTTTGTTTCGTAGAAGACGTCTGACTTGTCACCGACTTGTCCAAATACCAGCTGGCAACCCATCCGAATGCCCCTTTTTTATATTCGATTTTTGCCCAATTATTATTTTCTTCAATAATTTGAAAGCTTTGATCTTTATGTACGGAGCCAAGTGCCTTTCCGTTAAGAGTGTTGGAGTCCCTGACAATTAATGATGCTGTTGTCACTTTTCCTATTTTTCCGGAATTGGTTTGTTCATTCGGTTTCTTTTCATTTGCAGAATTGCTTATACTAGATTTTTTAAGTTGAATATACTCACTACTAATCCAAGCTTTCGTCCCGCCAAATGAGATTTCCGTCCATTCACTCGTTTGAGATAAAATCTCAACCTTGTCTCCTAAACGTAATTTTCCAATGACAGAACTATTTAGCGAAGGTGAACTCCTTACATTTAAGGAATTTGCCGAAATTTCTCCGTTCAAGCTTCCGCTTATTCCATTTGTCTTTTCACTTACGCTTTGTACGAATTCAGCTGCAACCCAACCAATGCCAAAAGGGGTTTCTAAATTGATCCAATCCCCATCTGTGCCATGGACAGCAAATACATCTCCTTTATTAGCTGTTCCAATTACTTGAAAACTTGTACCTGGCCCTTTTCTAATTCGTAAACCATCAGTTGAAATCGACACAGTCTTGAGTTCACCTAATTTTTTCTCATAATTGACTGTATTAGTAGAAGAGTTCCCTTGAGTTCCCTTCGTCACAAGCCAATTGGCTACCCATCCACGAACACCGTTCCTAAGCTCGATTTCAATCCAATCATCTTTTTCGGAGAAGGATAGATATTGTTCACCTTTTTTTGCCTTTGCAACGATTGGATAGCTCAAACCGGGCCCTTTGCGAATGTTCAAGTCATTTGTACCCACTTTGACAATCTCGTTTACTGTACTTGCTGCTGAGATTGTAGTGGGTCTCGTATTTGCAAACCCTATTAAAAGAATCATGCAAAAAAATAAAAGGATTTGTTTCCTGCTGTTCATCGCTTCCTCCCCAAATTAATAAAATTTATCCTCTTCAAGGAAAACAAATTAAATATCCATAGTCAAGCTTTTCTTGAATAATATTACTTCTCTCTAGGTAGGGAAAATTCCTTCAAAATGTTAAAATTTAAAAAAATTCTAAAGAGATCCTCGCAAAAAAAGCTATCCCTTTAGAATAGCTTTTTGTCGATAGTTATTCCTTTTCCACTTTTTGTACATATTACCCGGTTCATTTTCAGTTCTTTTAACATATCTTAAAAGTGACGATAACTTCACTTTGTGGCAATCTTTATATGTCACACAAAGGAATCTTTTGGGGCAATTTTTTGCCTCTTTTTTGTTTTAAATTAAGGTTTTTCGAAGAACGATTCCGTCTGCCTTCTACGGTATTTGAACTGATTTTAAATGTGAAAGATACAGACATACAATTTCTCCTTTTGCGAGTAATAATTCTGCCGAGTTATTTTCGATCTTGTTTAACAAACCCACTTTTTTCGGATCTGTTCCTCCGTCAAAGATGACAAGTTTTCCTTCTTCTTTTTTCAACTGATCTTCTAATTTATGTTGTAGAGGAATGTTAGCTGGGTTTACCTGTAAGTGAAGAGGGTTTTTACTTAAAGTTTGGTTTAATTTGCTTAAAGTGTATGGTGGAATATTTTCATTGAATGGGACAAGCCATTTAATGTGATAAATTGGAATATATATAAGTTTATAATGAGGTGAATAAAAACCAACATAATCATTTAAAATGTGTGTAATATACCCGTAGTACGATAAAGCTTTGCCTACATAAATTTCCGTGAACATTCCCTTTGATATTTTTAGTACTTCTTGAAGAGTAAGGAGATCCATTTCAGCAAAAGCTGAGGATTCATTTGGCATATCCACATACTCTTCTTTATTGCTGTTGAGCTCGAATTGATGAATATGTGACATCGGGATATATAAAAACCTTTGACCATTAAATATCACCACAATATCTTTACCTGCATCAATTAATATACCATTAATCATTTCTTTCCCTGACAACTGAATATTAATTTGTTTTCCTTGTAAGCTAATTAAATCAGTCAAAATTAATTCCTCCTATAATGTTTCCATTCAATTTAGGCAAATACCATTTGAACCCAATAGTACAGTAAGAACAAGGTGAAGATTGTTGATATTGGGATAACAACTAAAGAGACACTTAAATAGTCCTTCCATTTCACTTTGACTTTATGCTGTTTGAGAATATACATCCAAATAAGAGAAGCAAGTGTACCGATGGGTAGTAATAAGGAACCGATGTCACTTCCAATGATATTCGCGAGATAAATCGTTTTTAAAGTAATAGGATCGAGTCCCATTTCAGTTAGCGTAATCGTTCCAATCATTAATGCTGGATGATTGTTAAAAATATTTGAAAGAATTGAAACGAGCCCACCCATCGTAAAGCTTGCATAAAGAAGCCCTTGGTTGACGATTGGTTCACAAAATTGCACGAGGAAGGCTGTTAATCCTACATTGTTAAGTCCGTAAATAATGACGTACATCGAAAAAGCGAAAATCAGTATGTGCCAAGGTGTCTTTTTCAAAATATCTACGGGGTTTGTTCGCAAGTGATACCAGCGCCATACTAATAAAGCAAAAGATCCGATTACAGCAACAATGGAAATGGGAATGGAAAGAAAAGAGGCGACAAATAATAAACAGCGCATGACGAAAACAAACAGCAATACTTTCAACATAAATTTAGTACGTTTTCTCTTTGTTTCAACAGATAACTTTCCTTTTAAAGGATGAAAACTTTTAGTGAAAAAGCTTTCTTCAATTTCATATGATGAGTTTGGTAATTTTTTCGGCAATTTCTTCTTCACGACGACAAACATTAACCAGGACATGAACAGTAGACCGAGTGTAGCAGGTACAAACATCATGGCTGTATGCATATATAGCGTCATATCGACAATTTCTAATGCAATGAGATTAACGATATTGCTGACGCCAATAGGAGCACTTGAAGCGGTAGCGGTAAGAGCGCCACTTAACAAGTAAGGAATTTGCTGATGGGGTTTTAACTGCAGATTTTTTAGCAAGAGAATTAAAATTGGAGTTGTTATTAAGATACTTCCATCATTGTTAAATAAAAGTGTCATCAAAAAGCATAGCAGCTGCACATACCAATATAGACGATAGCCTGATCCTTTTGCCATACTAGCTAGCCGGGCTGCTGACCAATGAAAGAAACCGAAGCTTTCCAAGATGACTGCCATGACAATTGTCGCCATAATTGTAATGGAGGCTCCGCCAATTTTACTAATAATGTCAGCAACATTTGCTCGTGATACAACACCTGTTAATAAAATGATCCCTGCTCCGACAGCTGCTGGATAAGCCTCATTAATCCCCTTTGGCCTCCAAAGAATTACTAACATCGTCGTAAGGAAAACAAAAATGGTAATTCCTAATTCAAATGTCATTTTCTCACTCCTTTTCTTTTTTCGGTACTAGAGTCAATTGACCCTGCATGTCCGTTTGCTTATATTTATATTCGCCTCAAAATAGAAGGAACTAGATTATTGTCCAATTTTGTCTAAATGTATGTTTGTCTAATAGAGATAATTGCATGATTAGATAATTGTCTAGTAAATTAAATTCTTAACTTTACTAGTTGTTCATCCAGAAGTGGCATTTTCTATTCTGAAAGTGGGAAGAATAGGATAGAAATATGTGATGAAGGGTGATTGAAAATGAGATTTGGTGACAAAGGGATGTCAGTACAATTAGGAGAAAACAAGCTATTTGGGGTAGATTTTCATGACTTTATACAAAAGGAACAAGGATCAAACATGGTGGAATTAGCCTCAGAATTTGGTCTATCCGTAAGAGATGTCCGTAAATTAAAAAAACATTTGGAACGATCGTAACGAAACTATTGACAATCCGACTGCGGATACGTATGATAAGATAAATATTAAATTGAAATAATAAACCAATGATGAAGAACAGTAGTTAAGCCCCACATGAAAAGAGAAGAAATGCCCTAGGCTGAAAGCATTTCTACATGATGATTTAATGAATGAACACTTCGTAGGTTTCTCTCTGAAAGAGGCAACGCTTTAGTAGGAGTTGAACGTTGACAGGCGTTAACTGTAAAAGAGGAAGAACGTTTATTCAATGGCGTCTTCAATTAGGGTGGCACCACGGGAAACTATAAGCTCTCGTCCCTTGTATTTATATACAAGGAGGCGGGGGCTTTTTTATATTAAAAAATATGTCTTACTTGAAAACAATCACGAAATCATGTAATAGGAGGATGAACCATGGCATCAATTCGAATTCCACGGGGAACGCAAGATATTCTTCCAGGAGAAATTGAAAAATGGCAGCTAATCGAGGAAAAAGCAAGAGAACTTTGTGAAAAGTTTCAATATAACGAAATTAGAACACCTATTTTTGAACATACGGAACTATTTTTACGCAGTGTAGGAGATACAACCGATATTGTTCAGAAAGAAATGTACACTTTTGAGGACCGAGGAGAGCGCAGCTTAACTTTAAGACCTGAAGGAACAGCAGCTGTAGTTCGTTCATTCGTTGAAAATAAAATGTTTGGTCATGCTGGTCAGCCTGTCAAGCTTTATTATATGGGGCCAATGTTCCGTTACGAGCGTCCACAAGCAGGCCGCTACCGTCAATTTGTTCAGTTTGGTGTTGAGGCTATTGGAAGTAATGACCCAGCTATTGATGCTGAGGTAATCGCACTAGCAATGACTCTTTATAAGGAAATGGGATTAAAAAAGCTTAAGCTGATTATTAATAGTCTTGGCGATAAAGAAAGCCGCACTGCACACCGGGAGGCTTTAATCAATCACTTTAAACCGAGAATTGGCGAGTTTTGTACAGATTGCCAAAATAGATTAACAAAAAATCCAATGCGCATTCTTGATTGTAAACAGGATCGTGATCACGAATTAATGAAATCGGCGCCGTCCATTATCGATTACTTGAACGGCGATTCTAAAAAATACTTTGAAAAAGTTCAGCAATATTTAACTGATCTTGATATTGCTTTTGAAGTCGATCCTAACCTTGTGCGCGGCCTTGATTACTATAATCACACTGCTTTCGAAATTATGAGTGAGGCCGAAGGGTTTGGTGCCATTACAACTCTTTGCGGAGGCGGACGTTATAATGGCCTCACAGAAGAAATCGGCGGTCCAGAAGCGCCGGGAATCGGATTTGCGTTGAGCATTGAACGATTTATCGCTGCTTTAGAAGCTGAGCAAATAAAGCTGCCTATTAAAGAGAAAATCGATTGCTATCTTGTATCACTTGGAGAAGAAGCGAAAGACTATACTGTTGGATTGTTGCAAAAGCTTCGTCTAGCTGGCTACTCAGCAGAAAGAGACTATTTAGACCGGAAAATTAAAGCGCAATTTAAAGCTGCCGATAGAGCCA
The DNA here is from genome assembly GCF_008923245.1 of Cytobacillus depressus. Lineage (GTDB taxonomy): Bacteria > Bacillota > Bacilli > Bacillales > Cytobacillaceae > Cytobacillus > Cytobacillus depressus. Next base: position 766,610 of record NZ_WBOS01000001.1, on the reverse strand, counting down.
ATGCAAAGTATGTCGCGATTTTAGGTGAAGATGAGCTAAAAGTTAATAAAATCAACTTGAAATCAATGGAAACAGGCGAACAGACAGAAGTGCAACTAGATACGTTTGTAGAGAAATTCACAGAGTTGAATAAATAAGAAAAGTGGAGGAATTTAAGATGTTTGGGAGAACGTACAGCTGTGGAGAGGTAACTGAAAAGGCAATTGGTGAAAAGGTTATTTTAAAAGGGTGGGTGCAAAAGCGCCGTGACTTAGGCGGGCTGATCTTCATCGATTTGCGGGATCGCTCTGGGCTAATCCAAATCGTATTTAACCCGGAGTTATCTCAAGAAGCACTTGCTGTAGCAGAAAAAGTTAGAAATGAATTCGTCCTTCATATTGAAGGAGAAGTCGTTGCTCGTCAAGAAGGAACGATCAATGAAAACATTAAAACAGGCCGGATTGAGGTTCTTGCAGAGAAAATTACCATAATCAACGAAGCAAAAACACCTCCTTTCATGATCGATGATAAATCTGAGGTTTCAGAGGATCTTCGTCTGAAATATCGTTATTTGGATTTAAGAAGACCTGCTATGTTTGAAACGATTAAAATGCGTCATCAAGTTACAAAATCAATTAGAGAATTCCTTAACGGTGAAGACTTCCTCGATATAGAAACACCTATATTAACAAAAAGCACGCCAGAAGGAGCACGTGATTATTTAGTACCGAGCCGTGTACATCCAGGTGAATTTTATGCATTGCCGCAATCACCGCAAATTTTTAAACAGCTATTAATGGTCGGCGGATTTGAGCGTTATTACCAAATTGCCCGCTGCTTCCGCGATGAGGATTTACGTGCTGACCGTCAGCCTGAATTTACACAAGTCGATATTGAAATGAGCTTTATGAGCCAGGATGAAATCATTGGTCTCATGGAGAATATGATGAAAAAGGTAATGAAAGAAGTAAAAGACCAAGACATTCTAACGCCATTTCCACGTATGACTTACGGAGAAGCAATGGATCGCTTCGGCTCTGATAAGCCTGACACAAGATTCGGCATGGAATTAACCGACTTGTCAGAGATCGTAAAGGATTCAAGCTTTAAAGTATTCTCTGGCGCCGTATCATCAGGTGGGCAAGTAAAAGCAATCAATGTGAAAAATGGCGGAAGTAAGTATTCAAGAAAAGATATCGATGCTTTAGGCGAATTTGCAGCAGTCTATGGAGCAAAAGGACTTGCCTGGTTAAAAGCAGAGGAAGAGGGTTTGAAAGGCCCTATTGCTAAATTTGTTACTGAGGAAGAGCAGGAAGCAATTAAAGCCATTCTTTCAGTTGAAACAGGTGACTTATTACTATTTGTTGCCGATAAGAAAAATGTAGTTGCTGATGCACTAGGAGCACTTCGATTAAAGCTCGGCAAAGAACTAGGCTTAATTGACGAAGGTAAATTCAATTTTCTTTGGGTAACGGACTGGCCGTTATTAGAATATGACGAAGAGGAAGGCCGTTATTATGCGGCTCATCATCCATTCACAATGCCGTTCAGAGAAGATTTAGAGCTGTTTGAAACAAATCCATCTCAAGTAAGAGCGCAAGCGTATGACCTCGTATTAAACGGCTATGAGCTTGGCGGAGGATCACTTCGTATTTTTGAAAGAACAGTACAAGAAAAAATGTTTAATGTACTCGGATTCGCTCCAGAAGAAGCGAATGAACAATTTGGTTTCTTAATGGAGGCATTCGAATATGGGACTCCTCCACATGGCGGAATTGCGCTAGGGCTTGATAGAGTTGTTATGATTTTAGCTGGCAGATCAAATCTTCGTGATACGATTGCATTCCCGAAAACGGCAAGTGCAAGCTGCCTATTAACAGATGCTCCAGGCAAGGTTAGTGAAGCCCAGTTAAATGATTTGCATCTGGCTATTAACTTGAAAAAATGATCATGTACCTAGTTTCGCTTACTTGAAAGAGCGAAAAGCATATGATAAAATACAATTAATCTTTAAAGAGTCCTGATGTGTTCGTTGTGTAACCTGAAATTTTGACCGAACATCTATCCTTCGGGAGTCCGGAGTTTTCTAAGCTAAGTACATGCCTCCTGGATTGAGGACTTACAAAAGCGGGAACAGGACACCCACCTGCTTAGTGCGGGTTCAAAATGAAGGCATCTAAGGCGACGGCACGATTGGGACTCTTTTCCTTACATATGAACGTTCGATCTATTCCGTATTGAAGGAATAGATCTTTTTTTTGGATCCTGATAAAAGAAATGTATTTTTTTGTTACTCACTATTGTATTGATGCCCGCGTCTAGCAAAAGATGCTCAGCACGGTAATCAGTAGCTTTATCTGATGCCCGGCCGAAGGGATAATAGCCAAATGCAGTCATCAGATACTCCTTATGCTGCCCGCTTCCAGTAAAAGGAGCTCCACATTGTAATCATTATCCCCATCTGATACCCTGCCGAACGAATATTAGCCCTCAATAGTCATGAGAATTCCTTTTTATCAACCTTTTCAAATCGGGTTCAAGCAATTATTAGATTTTCATTGATGTTGGAAAAAGATGTAATTTATATTACTATGTACTGATTGCTGCTATAATTTTATAGCTTGAAAATTAGTGAAAAATAAATCACTATATTCCTATGGAGATACTTATTTTTATCAAAAAGTATGGTATATTCAATAACGGGAAAAACAAAAGTAGAATCATTAAATTTCTAAATTGCTTGGAGTTGAAAATATATGTTGCATCAATTTTCTAGAAATGAGCTTGCGATTGGTAAAGACGGACTTGATATCATGAAAAACAGCACAGTTGCTGTTCTAGGTATTGGCGGTGTAGGGACATTCGCTGCTGAAGCATTAGCTCGGTCTGGAGTAGGTCGTTTAGTCTTAGTTGATAAAGATGATGTTGATATTACAAATGTTAATCGACAGATCATTGCCTTGCTATCTACTGTAGGACAGCCAAAAGTGGATTTAATGAAGGAACGAATTAAAGATATTAATCCAGAGTGTGAAGTCATTGCTCTTAAAATGTTTTACACAGAGGAAACGTATGAGCAGTTCTTTGAGTACGGTCTTGACTTTGTTGTCGATGCTTCTGATACGATTTCGTATAAAATTCATTTGATGAAGGAATGTTTAAAAAGAAATATTCCTATGATCTCAAGTATGGGTGCAGCGAACAAGATGGATCCTACCCGTTTCCAAATTGCTGATATTTCTAAAACACACACAGACCCAATTGCAAAGGTCGTTCGCACGCGCTTAAGAAAAGAAGGGATTCGCAAAGGGATTCCAGTTGTTTTTTCTGACGAAAGTCCAATCGTCATCCGTGAAGATGTCAGGAAGGAAGTCGGTAAAGACGACGCCACCATCCGAAAAGCAAAAATGCCTCCTTCATCCAATGCATTCGTTCCGTCTGTTGCTGGTTTAGTTATGGCCAGCTATGTTGTCAGACAGCTCCTGAGCAATATAAAAATTAACCGAGTGAAAGATGAGAGCAAGTCCAGCTAATGTGAACTTACCCCTGTCAAGTAGACAGCTCAAAAAAGACTACGCAGCCATCGTGATACGGTATTCTACCGGAGCACGGTGGTTTAGTCGTTTTTGGAATCTCTTATAATTGTAATGATACATATATGTTTCTATAGCTTGAATCAACTCTTCTTCTGTTTTAAAATCATATTGATACAACATTTCTGTTTTGAAATGGGAAAAGAACGATTCAATACAGGCATTATCTAGGCAGTTTCCTTTGCGAGAGTGGCTGCCCCTTATGCCGTATTTGTTTAATCGTTTGTTGTATTTCTTAGACGTGTATTGGAATCCTTGATCTGAATGGAGGATGGTTCCGTACACGTTTCTTTTTTTATTGAGGTCCTCTATGGTATCTAAAACCAATTTTAGATTATTTCTGTCTGAGACCTTCCAAGAAACAATTTCATTATTATAAAGGTCCTGGACTACAGATAGATAGTAAAATTTATTTTGGAAGGGTATATATGTTATATCACTAACTAGTACTTCATTTTTCTTTCTATCTTTGAATTCACGATTAACCAAGTTCGGGTATACCTTAGAACCTTTCTTACCAAAATATCTCCATTTCTTCCTGATTACTGATTGAATGTTCATTAACTTCATTAATCGATAAACCTTTTTATGGTTTACTATGAACCCTTTTTCTCTGAGTGCGATGACCATCCTAGGATACCCAAACTCTTTATGCTGGTTGTGGACAGAAAGCATTTTCTCCATTAAATCTTGATCCTGCTTCATTCTCTTCTTACGTAAGGTTATTGTCTTTACCCATTTGTAATAACTTGAACGTTTGACCTCTGCTATTTCAATAAGCCATGTAATAGGGTACGTTTGCTTCATTTTATTAATAATCTCGAACCTTACTGATTTCTTGATTTCACCACCCCGTGTAGATTTGGATAGCGCTTTTTTAAATATTCAACCTGCGCCTTGTAGTAATCTCGTTCTTCCACTACACTTTGAAATTTTGTTTTGGGTCTACCCATAAGAGGATTATCTAAAGATGACATTTTCCCTCTTTTATCAACTAGACTACCGCCTTCTTCATATTTCTTTACCCAACTCTTTAACTGAGTAGAACTTTTTAACCCTAGTTGTTTAGACAAGGATTTGTAGCTACCATCACCATTCAAATACATCTCGACTGCTTTCAACTTAAAATCTTCTGTATAGTGTTTAAAGGTTTGTCCTTTTTTTGCCATAGAAAAATCCCCTCCAAGTAGTAGTGTAGCATCCGTGATTAAATCATGGGCTTTTTACACTGTCTACTTAAAGGGGATAATATCAAATGCTGGGCTTTTTTTATTGTCTAGCTCCAGCGGCTACTCCCAACGTACAGGTTGTACTAGTGTCGACAATGCGACAGGACAAGGAAGACTTCGACAGTGACACATCGCATGACAAAAGTGTAGCTTTCGGGAGGACGTCGCGTTTTTGTCGACCTCGAGGTCATAAGCCAATCCACCCAGAAAGGTAAAGAACCCCTTTCCGAGTGGGCCGTCTTATGCTTGTCGGGGGTGATTGAGGCGTTTTCACTTTTCGTACTGTATAGCCTATTTTTTCTAAAAAATTGTAAAAAGTCTTGACTAACCTCTTTGTACCAGTGTACTATTTGGCTAGAACACTGTAACACCTGAATAGGAGGGGCAAATGTGGAAGCATTTAAAGGACTATTGCAAAAGGAAATTAAATTGACTAAAAATTGGTTTTTAACCGGGATTGCTTTGCAAATCATTGCTTATTTAACAGGAATCGGTTTAGCAGGATATTTCAATGAACCGATCATTCCGATGATCATGTCTTACGTTGTTTTTTTTATCCATGCCTTTTATTTACCTGCATACTTACTAACTTCTCTAAATATAGAAGGACAGACACAGCTTTGGCTCCATAATCCAAATAGTGGCACAAAGCTTTTACTTGCCAAATTGGCAGCGGGATTTGTCTTTTTCCTAATTTCTATTTTGTTTTCTATGTTGGTAACGAAATGGCAATTATTATTCTCGATTCAATCAGATCATTTCATTCGGTTTACTGGTGGATTCGTTCCTAATCTGCTCCTAACTAGTGCTGGAATTGCTTCTTTCTCAATATATCTTGGGATTTGGGTGTTATTTTATTGGTCATTGTATCATTCATTAAAAAGTGTCCCTGTACTGAAAAAATTCCGTTGGCCAATATTAATTATCATCTGGAATGTACTTCAAATAATAGGAACCTCCCTTGAAAAACTGCCTCTTTACAAAAAAATAATCAATATTGGCGTCATTCATCTAAATCAAAAGAATCCGATGCAATTCAATGCAGGAAATTCCTCAATAGGATTTCATGATGTAACGAAAATACCAACTATGAGTCTGCTTATTTTCGCTGGTATTGCAATTATTGTTTTTTATATCGCAGTATGGCTTCTAGAGCGGAAAGTAGAGGTGTAGTGTGATGGGAGAAGAATTCCAAGCGTCGAAGCCAATATATATGCAAATCGTTGATAAAATTAATCAGCAAATTATTAGAGGAGATTTAATGCCTGGCAACAAGCTTCCTTCTGTGCGAGAAATGGCGATCCAATCGGGGGTTAATCCAAATACGATTCAGCGAACTTATAGTGAATTGGAGAGGATGGAAATCGTGGAAACGAAACGAGGCCAAGGAACTTTTGTAACAGAAAATATCGACCTGATTAAAGAGTTAAAGGTAAAGCTGCAAATGGAAGTAATTGAAGCCTTTTTTAATAACATGAAGGAGCTTGGCTTTTCAGAAGAAGAAATGATTTCTGGCCTGGAGTCTTATATAAAAGGAAAGCGAGTGGATGGGAATGATTGAATTCCAGAATGTATTGAAAAAATACGGCCGTGAAGTTGGTTTAGATGATGTTTCCTTTACACTTGAAACAGGGAAAATATACGGTTTACTTGGACCGAATGGAAGTGGGAAATCAACAACCTTGAAACTAATCGCTGGTCTAACCCATCCTACTTCTGGAAAAGTAATGGTTAATGGCAGAACGGCTGACCGAAAAATAGCAGCTGATGTAGCTTATTTAACAGAACTTGATATGTTTTATCAGACTTTTAAGGTCAAGGATATGATAAGTTTTTATGCTTCACAATTTCAAGATTTTCGCATGGACCGTGCAAAGGAATTACTTCAATTCATGAAATTAGATCCTGATAAAAAGATTAAGCAATTATCAAAAGGAAATCGTGGGCGGTTAAAACTAGTTCTTGCCCTAGCAAGAGAAGCATCCGTATTGCTTTTGGATGAGCCATTTTCTGGTCTAGATCCAATGGTCAGAGACTCGATCGTGAAGGGATTACTGACTTATATAGATTTTGAAAATCAAATTGTCATTATTGCAACACACGAAATTGATGAAATTGAGCCACTGCTTGACGAAGTCCTTGCTATACAAAATGGAAGAATAATTGAACGTCATCAAGTAGAGGATCTAAGAGAAACAAGAGGTCTTTCTATCATTGAATGGTTGAAACAGACTTTTAAAGAATGAGAGGAGAAAAAATGGGCGCCATTGTCGAAATTCAAAATGTATCAAAAGTGATAAAGGGAAGAACGATTATTGATTCTTTGAGTTTTAATGTGAATAAAGGGGAAGTGTTCGGTTTTCTTGGACCGAATGGGGCCGGAAAGACAACGACGATACGGATGATTGTTGGGTTGATCGGGATGACTTCTGGTGATATAAAAATCCTTGGTCATAGCATAAAGACGGATTTTGAAAAAGCTATTACCCATGTTGGAGCTATCGTTGAAAATCCCGAAATGTATAAGTTTATGAACGGCTATCAAAATCTTCTTCATTATGCGAGAATGTCAGGCGGCATTTCGAAGAGTAAAATAGACGAAACTGTGGAGCTGGTTGGTCTTACAGAAAGAATTCATGATAAGGTGAAAACCTATTCCCTTGGTATGAGACAAAGACTTGGGCTTGCACAATGTCTCCTTCATGATCCAAAAGTATTAATTCTTGATGAACCTACAAATGGATTAGATCCAGCAGGAATTCGCGAAATTCGGGATCATTTAAGAATGCTTGCGCGGGAGAAAGATATGGCGGTTATCGTTTCCAGTCACTTATTATCTGAAATGGAAATGATGTGTGACCGCATCGGAATTATCCAAAAAGGAAAGCTTGTTGATGTTCAGCTTATTAGTGATTTTGTACAAGGAAATGAGAAGGTTTATGAAATTGAAGTTGATGGGGTAGAACAAGCAATTAATGTATTAAAAACAGTTTTTCCGAATGTTCATGTGCAGTTAGCTGAATATGGTGTATCAGTTCCGTTAAAAAGAGAAGAGATACCGATTGTAATTAAGGAATTCGTTCATAAAGGGATTTCAATTTATGGCATTAATGAGATAACGAAAACATTGGAAGATCGCTTCCTCGAAGTGACTGCACAGGAGGGGCATGAACATGTTTAGGCTCATACAAAATGAATTAATGAAAATATTTAAGCGACCAGGTACGTTTGTAATGATTGGTATCCTGATACTAGTCACGACGATTGCAGGCGGATTTATAAAATATCAGGAAACGAGAGGGGCTCTCCCTGACAATTCTGAATGGAAAAGGGGACTTCAAACGCAAAACGAGGAGTACAAAAAACAGCTACAGGAAATGGGGACATCCGCCTCTTATGAAATAATAAACCATAATGAAAGAAACATAGCCCTCAATACGTATCGAATTGAACATAATATTTCGCCAAATGAAGAATATTCGATTTGGGGATTTGTTAATGATACTTCGTTTTCCATTGATTTTATTGGATTATTTACAATTATTATTGCAGCGGGAATTGTAGCAAGTGAATTTAACTGGGGAACAATCAAACTATTATTAATCAGGCCAATCAAAAGAGGAAAAATTTTATTGTCAAAATATATTACGGTTCTCCTATTCGGTTTATTCTTGCTTGTTCTGTTATTTGTTTATTCTGCAGCGCTAGGAGGCATCCTTTTTGGCATGCCTGAGCAGTCGACCACTCACTTATATTATTTTAATGGAAAAGTTCACGAGCAAAGTATGTTTGTTCATTTAATTAATATTTACGGTTTAAAATCAATTAATATGTTGATGCTAGCGACCATGGCTTTTATGATTTCATCAGCATTTAGAAATAGTTCACTGGCAATTGGATTATCGATCTTCCTTTTATTTATGGGGGAACAGGTGACAAGATTGATTTCCATGAAATATGTGTGGGCAAAATATATTTTGTTTGCCAATACGGATTTACTGCAATATTTTGAGGGAACACCGATCGTAGCCGGGATGACATTGGGCTTTTCGGTCATTATGTTAATCATATACTTCCTTTTGTTTCAAACGGTTGCTTTCTATGTATTTAAGAAGAGGGATGTAGCGGCATAATAACGAAAATGCACAGAAGAAATCACCATTTAAGCGATTTCTTCTGTGCATTTATTTATGCAAATTCGAATAAATCGAAGCTAGAGCTTGCTCGAATTTACCTGTTTTCTTAGGTTGATAGTATACTTTGTTTTTGATTTTATTAGGAAGGTATTGCTGTTTTACCCAGCCACCCTCATAATAATGGGGATATTTGTAGTCAATCCCTCTACCAAGCTCTTTTGCTCCTTTATAATGCGCATCTTTTAAATGATCTGGAACTTCTCCACTCATCCCTTGCTTAATGTCGGCAAGGGCAGAATCAATAGCCAAAATGGCTGAGTTTGATTTTGGAGACAGGCATAGCTCAATAACTGCATTGGCAAGTGGGATTCTTGCCTCAGGGAAACCGACTCTTTCTGCCGTTTCAATCGCTGCCAAAGTTCTAGCCCCCGCCTGAGGCGAAGCAAGGCCGATATCTTCATAGGCGATTACTAATAAACGCCTGCTTATGCTTTGAAGATCCCCTGCTTCAATTAATCTTCCTAAATAATGGAGAGCTGCATTGACATCGCTTCCTCGAATGGACTTTTGAAAGGCGGAAAGAACATCATAGTGCGCGTCCCCGTCTTTATCATGTGTTAAGCTTTTTCGCTGCATGCATTCTTCAGCTGCCGCTAAATCGATTTGAATAATATTCTCTTCATTCGGCTCCGTTGATAAAACGGCTAATTCTAAAGCGTTTAAGGAGCTTCTTACATCTCCATTTGAGGCTGTGGCAAAATGAGTTAAGGCTTCATCTGTTAACTGAATATTCTTTTCTCCTAATCCACGTTCCTTATCTTCAATGGCTCTAAGTAGTGCTACTTTAATATTTTCAACCGATAAAGGCTTTAATTCAAAAATTTGACAGCGGCTGCGGATTGCAGGGTTAATAGCGTGGTAAGGATTGCTTGTTGTCGCCCCAATTAAAGTAATCATACCATTTTCTAAAAAGGGCAGCAGGAAATCCTGTTTTCCTTTATCTAACCGATGTACTTCATCTAGAAGAAGGATCACCTTGCCAGACATTTTTGCTTCGGCAGCTACAATCTCCATATCCTTTTTATTATTCGTCACCGCATTTAAATTCCGAAAGGCATAGCGAGTACTCCCTGCAATAGCACTAGCAATCGATGTTTTTCCGATTCCAGGCGGACCATATAAAATCATTGAAGACAGCTGCTTTGCTTTGACCATCCGATTAATAATTTTCCCGTCCGCTACAAGATGCTCTTGCCCAATGATTTCTTCGATCGTTCTCGGCCGCATTCGGAATGCTAATGGCTTAATATTCATATGTCTCACTCCAAATCTTTAAGGCAACAATAGCCGGCACAATAATATTAAACATACCATATTATTAGGATTGACAAAATGATTATCACTTTTATATATGCTATAATTACAAAAGTCTATATAAATACTGTGAATAAGCTTTCCACTCGAGGAGAAATGGGCAAATGAATAAGATAAAAGGGAACCAAATAGGTCCAAGATTCATTGTTTTTATAGTTGGATTGCTCGTAATGACTCTCGGGGCTGTACTGCTAATTCTTGCTGATTTAGGTGCAACCCCGTGGGATGTTTTACATGTAGGATTATATTACAAGTTAGGGCTGACCATTGGCACATGGACCATTATTGTTGGAATTGCAATTTTGGTCGCGTCATCAGTTATTTTGAAGGAGTTCCCTAAAATTGGTGCTTTCTTAAATATGGTTTTATTTGGCCTGTTTATGGACTTTTATTTATGGCTTCCCTTTATGCAAACCCCAACTTCACTTTTGGGAAAGATAATTATGTTTGCTAGCGGATTAATTATTTGTTGCTACGGGATGGGCTTTTATATTTCTGCAAAATTTGGAGCAGGTCCAAGAGATAGTTTAATGATTGCCTTAACGTCAAAAACAGGCTGGAAAGTTAGTCATGCCAGGTTTTGTATGGAGGTTGTCGTATTAATCATTGGCTGGCAGCTTGGTGGTCCGGTTTTTTGGGGAACTGTTATTATCGGGGTTACGATAGGACCAATCGCTGGAATCGCTCTACCCCAATGTCAGAAAATGACGGACAGATTTTTAGCAAAAATAAAGTCAAAACATACAAAACTAGCTTTAAATGAAAAAGATAGAGGTGTAAGTTAATGAAAATATCGACGAAAGGCCGCTATGGCTTAACGATTATGATCGAATTAGCAAAAAAACATGGTGAAGGGCCAACTTCGTTAAAGTTAATAGCCCAAACAAATGATCTTTCTGAGCATTATTTAGAGCAGCTTATTGCGCCTTTAAGAAATGCTGGTTTAGTAAAAAGTATTCGTGGAGCGTATGGAGGCTATATTTTAGGAGATGAACCAGCAAAAATAACAGCTGCGGACATTATCCGTGTCTTAGAAGGACCGATTAGTCCAGTAGAAGGAATTGAGGATGAAGGACCTGCGAAGAAACATCTTTGGATGAGGATTCGTGATGCAGTTAAGGACGTGTTAGATAATACAACACTTGAAGATTTAGCTAACTATACAGATGATGGAACAACAGATGGCTATATGTTTTACATTTAGGCGATAAATAATATGAGCGGCGGATATATTGTAGATCTGGCGGATAAATTAGTCCAAGTGGCGGATATATCCAAAAAGTCGCGGATAAAGTAGCAAAACTAGCGGATATATTTAAATAGTATAAGTAGGTGAACGACTTGGAGCGGATATATGTTGATCATGCAGCAACATCTCCTATGCACCCTAAGGTGATTGATAAAATGATGGAGGTCATGAATACCGAATTCGGAAATCCATCCAGTATCCATTCATTTGGCCGTGGTGCTCGTCATATTATAGATGAAGCTCGTGCGGAAATGGCGCAAAGTATTGGAGCCCAAGCAAATGAAATTATTTTTACAAGCGGCGGTACGGAAGCTGATAATCATGCAATATTTGGTATTGCCCAAGCTTATCAGCATAAGGGCAAACATATTATAACGACGAAAATAGAACATCATGCCGTTTTTCATACTTGTGAACAGCTGGAGAAGGAAGGCTTTGATGTAACATATTTACCTGTTGATCAAGAGGGAAGGATTTCTTTAATTGATTTAAAGCATGCCTTAAGAGACGATACGATACTTGTTACAATCATGTATGGCAACAATGAAGTCGGTACAATCCAGCCAATTAAAGAAATCGGTGAAATTATAGCTTCTCATCAGGCAATCTTCCATACAGATGCTGTTCAAGCATACGGTCTTGAAAAAATAAATGTTAAGGAAAGCAGCATTGACTTAATGTCGGTGTCCGCTCATAAAATAAATGGGCCAAAAGGGATTGGCTTTTTATATGTGAATAAAGATGTGACGCTTTCTTCACGTTTATTCGGCGGGGAGCAGGAAAGAAAAAGACGGGCAGGAACTGAAAATGTTCCTTCGATTGCCGGTTTTTTAGAAGCGGTTCGTATCTTACAACAGGAAATGGAAGCAAAAAGAGAAAAATATGAGCAATTCAAGTCTAGTTTTATTAAAAAGCTGATAGAAAATAAAGTGGACTTTACTCAAAACGGATCACTTGATTTTTCATTGCCTCATATTTTAAACTTAAGCTTTCCCGGAACGAATGTGGAAGCCATGCTAGTGAATCTTGATTTAGCAGGCATCGCTGCTTCGAGTGGGTCAGCATGTACAGCAGGTTCCATTGATCCGTCACATGTACTTGTTGCGATGTTTGGCAAGGATGATGAACGGATTCAAAATTCCATTCGGTTTAGCTTTGGGCTTACTAATACTTTGGAGCAAATCGAGGTAGTTGCTGAGGAAACAAGTAAAATCGTTAAACGATTAACAACATAGAAATATTAGATAAGAAACGTGGTGAAGTTTTATGAAAAAAGCGCCAAAGGACACACGCGTTGTTATTGGTATGTCAGGCGGGGTCGATTCATCAGTCGCAGCTCTTTTATTAAAAGAGCAAGGTTATGATGTAATCGGCATTTTTATGAAAAACTGGGATGATACAGATGAGAACGGCGTTTGTACGGCAACGGAGGATTATAATGACGTCATTCGCGTTTGTAATCAAATTGGCATCCCTTATTATGCAGTAAATTTTGAAAAGCAATATTGGGACAAAGTTTTCACCTATTTTTTAGATGAATATAAAGCGGGCCGAACACCAAATCCTGATGTGATGTGTAATAAAGAAATTAAGTTTAAGGCTTTTCTCGAGCATGCGGTGAAACTTGGGGCTGATTATTTAGCAACAGGACATTATGCTCGGGTCGATTATCGTGATGGCGAATATAAAATGCTGCGCGGCATCGATGAAAATAAGGATCAAACTTATTTCCTCAACCAGCTTGGGCAATCTCAGCTTGAAAAAGTTATGTTCCCGATCGGTGATATTGAGAAATCAAAGGTTAGGGAGATTGCTCTTGAGGCTAATCTTGCTACAGCTACGAAGAAGGATAGTACTGGGATTTGCTTTATTGGTGAGCGAAATTTCAAGGAGTTTCTTGGAGGTTATTTGCCAGCTCAGCCGGGAAATATGGAAACCTTTGACGGCAAAGTTATGGGGAAGCATGACGGGCTCATGTATTATACAATCGGACAGCGCCATGGATTAGGCATCGGTGGATCTGGTGAGCCGTGGTTTGCTATTGGGAAGGACTTAAAGAGAAATGTGCTTTATGTCGGACAAGGCTTCCATAATGAAAAGCTTTATTCTGATTCGATTACAGCTGTGAATGTCGGTTGGACTTCAAATAAAGAAAAACCGCAAACATTTACATGTACAGCGAAATTTAGATACCGCCAGCCAGATAATAAAGTTACTGTCGAGCTATTGGCAGATGACAAAGTTAGAGTCATTTTTGATGAACCAATTAGAGCGGTTACTCCTGGACAGGCTGTTGTATTTTACGATGGCGACGAATGCTTAGGTGGCGGAACTATCGATGAAGTTTATAAAGATGGAAAGCGTCTTGATTATGTAGGATAAGCAAAATGACTGAAATATTAAAAGGGCTCTTTTGGTTCTGTTATACAGAGTCGGGAGCCCTTTTTTTTGCTCGTTTGAACTTAGGAAGAATATGCTATACTTTTTAGTGAAACGGAGTGAATGTGAAAATGGATAAAAACCAAATAGGTATTCAATATATGCAAGAAGGAAAATGGGAAGAAGCGGCTAAAATTTTTATGGAAGCAATTGAGGAAAAGCCGGCAGACCCAGCATCTTACATCAATTTTGGCAATGTTTTATCGGCAGTCGGAGAGAATGAAAAGGCATTACAATTTTACGAAAAAGCAATGGCGATTGATCCGAATGCGGCGACAGCCTATTATAGTGCAGGAAATTTATATTATGAGCTGCAGAATTTTCAGGAAGCTAAAAAAATGTTTGAAACTGCGATGAAAAAGGGGCTCGAATCCGGAGATAATTATTTTATGCTTGGACTAACATTAATGGCTCTAGAGCAAGGAAAATTAGCTCTCCCTTATTTACAGCGAAGTACGGAGTTAAATGAAAATGATGAAGAAGGCTTTTTTCAGTATGGACTATGTTTAGCGCAAGAAAATTTTATCGATGAATCAATCGTTCAGCTAGAGCAATGTATAAAAATTGAGCCAAACCATGCCGATGCCTATTATAACCTAGGTGTTGCTTATGGGTTTAAAGAAAATGAAGCTCTGGCGCTTGAATATTTCGACAAGGCTTTAAATATTCAGCCGGACCATTTACTAGCTGGCTACGGTAAAAAGCTAATTGAAAAAGGAAGTTTAGAATAGAAAGCAAACAGTGTAAGGGAAGGAGGAGGAGCAATGGAAGGGCAGAACTCGCAGGGGTCATTAGATTTATTTTCCGAACAAGAAAAGAAATACATAAAAGGCCGCCATCTCGTAACTATTTTTCATAATGAGCAAAATTTATATACGGTTTTACGAATCCGAGTGGATGAAACAAACCATCAATATGAAGAAAAAGAGGCGGTCATTACTGGTTATTTTCCAAAAATGCACGAGCAAGAGACATATATTTTCTACGGAGACTTGAAAGACCATCCTAAATTCGGCGTCCAGCTACATGCCAGCCACTACCGCAAAGACATCCCGCAGACGAAACAGGGTGTAGTCAATTATTTATCTAGTGAGCTATTTAAAGGAATTGGCAAAAAAACAGCGGAAACCATTGTAGAGATCCTTGGGGAAAATGCGATTACACGAATATTAAACGAGCCTTCCTTGCTTGATAACATTCCAAAGCTCCCCCCGGAAAAAGCAAAGTCCTTATACGATACACTTATGCAGCATCAAGGTATTGAGCAGGCTATGATTGCCTTAAATCAATATGGATTCGGCCCTCAGGTTTCGATGAGAATTTACCAGATCTATAAAGAGGAAACGCTAAATGTAATTCAAAACAACCCATATAAACTAGTAGAAGATGTGGAAGGGATTGGTTTTGGAAGAGCAGACGAACTAGGATTTAAGCTTGGAATTTCCGGCAATCATCCAGCGAGAATTAGAGCCGCTTGCCTTTACAATTTAGAAATGGAAAGCATGCAGACTGGGCATGTGTATATGGAAGCTAGGGAGCTCCTGCAAAGCACGAAAAAGCTTTTAGAGGACAATAAGCGGGATGAGATAGAGTTTAGCGACATTTCCGATGAAATCATCAAGCTTCAAGAAGAGGGAAAAATTATCGTTGAAGAACAAAGATTATATTTGCCTTCCCTATTTTTTTCTGAAAAAGGTCTTGTAACAAATATAAAGCGGATTTTAAAGCAGACTCAATATGATGAACAGTTCCCAGAATCGGAATTTCTGCTCGCACTTGGAAAACTTGAGGAACGGCTAAAAGTGCAGTATGCTCCAACGCAAAAAGAGGCCATTCAAACAGCTCTCATGTCACCAATGCTAATTTTAACGGGTGGTCCGGGAACGGGAAAAACAACAGTTATAAAAGGGATTGTTGAATTATATGCTGAACTGCACGGCTGTTCTTTAAATCCAAAGGACTACAAAAAAGAAGAGCCGTTTCCGTTTTTATTAGCAGCACCGACTGGCAGAGCAGCGAAAAGGATGGCGGAATCAACAGGATTACCTGCTGTCACAATTCATAGGCTACTCGGTTGGAATGGAACGGAAGGTTTTGACCGTCATGAGGAAAATACACTCGAGGGCAAAATATTAATTGTTGATGAAACATCGATGGTAGATATTTGGCTTGCCAATCAGCTATTTAAAGCCCTTCCCGAAAACTTGCAAGTAATATTAGTTGGCGACGAAGATCAGCTGCCATCTGTCGGTCCGGGACAAGTATTAAAGGATTTGCTAAGTTCCCAGCGGATTCCCACAGTTCGATTAACAGATATTTACCGGCAGGCTGAAGGATCGTCTATCATTGAGCTTGCTCATGAAATGAAAAAAGGAAAGCTACCGGAAAATTTAACGGCACAGCAAGCCGACAGATCCTTTTTTAAATGCAGCCAAGGGCAAATCGCAACGGTTGTAGAAAAAGTCGTTTTAAATGCGAAGAAAAAAGGTTATACAGCGAAAGATATCCAAGTACTCGCACCAATGTATCGAGGACCAGCTGGGATTGATAAGTTAAATGAAATGCTACAGGAGATTTTTAACCCGAATCCTGATGGATCCCGAAAAGAGCTTGCATTTGGCGATGTGCAATACCGTATCGGAGATAAAATTCTACAGCTTGTCAACCAGCCGGAGAGCCATGTTTTTAATGGTGATATGGGCGAAATTGTTTCCATCTTTTATGCGAAAGAAAATACGGAAAAGCAAGATATGATTATCGCATCCTTTGACGGGACGGAAGTGACGTATACTCGTCAAGATTTAAATCAAATAACTCATGCCTATTGCTGTTCTGTCCATAAATCACAGGGAAGCGAATTTCCAATAGTCATTCTTCCGGTTGTGAAGAGCTATTATCGAATGCTCCGAAGAAATTTGCTATACACTGCAATTACCCGAAGTAAACAGTTTTTGATTTTATGTGGGGAAGAAGAAGCTCTTAGATTAGGTGTGGAAAGAGCGGATGAGTTTTCAAGATTGACAACTTTAACCGAAAAGCTTCAAGAAGCAATTGGAGATCATGAAAATGCACCTGAAGAAATAATGGAAGCCGATGAGATGGAATCATTAACTTATGAAGAAACACTAATGATAGCCGACCCATTGATTGGATTGGGAAATATAACACCGTATGATTTTATGGAAATAGAAAATAGCTAATGAAGAGCAGTCTGAAAAGGCTGTTCTTTGTTAATTAAAGGAAATTGTTGATATTGCTATTTTGTTGTTGATTGGAGCGGAAATCAACAGAAACGTATTAAAATGGAGGGTTCAGAATGGGAAAATGGAATGAAGAGGCAGCACCAAATAACAACTTAACTTCAGCAGAAATTCAAAGTGGATCGAGAATAGATAATTGGCTGAACGAGGAATTTTCCGAAGAGCTTTCCGATGGCGGAGAAAGAAATGAAAGATTTAATAAGCCAAGATATAACAAAAAGTAGCTATTTCTAAATGTTATTACTGGCGGGATTGGAAACGGAATTACATTATTTTTTAATGAAAAATACGCAAACTATTAATGTTCCGGGAAGGTGGGACATACTTTTGCGGACATTTTCATTGTTAAAAGGGCTGCCAGTATTTGAAATAAAAAGCGGGACAAAAATTGGTGATGTATTTGATTTAAATATCTCCGTATGTGGAACGGTAACTGGTCTTATAGTTCGTAAAGGGACGATATTGAAAAGGAGTCTTTTACTCAAAGTAAAGGATGTTTCCTCATTTGGCTGGGACGGGGTTATGGTCGAGAGTCATGAGGTTCTTGAACCAATCAAGAAAATTAATGAATATACCTTTGAAAGTCAAAATCCGCTCACTGGAAAAATGATGATGACGAGAGAAGGAGAGCGGCTAGGCTTATTAGAAGATGTATATTTTCTTGAAGAAGTGGGGACAATCATAGGGTATGAACTCTCGGATGGCTTTTTTTCAGATATGCTGGAAGGAAAACGTGTCGTAAAAACCGATATTCCACCCGCAATTGGGAAGGACGCCATCATCGTAAATGTGAAAGAATGAGGTGTCTGCCCTGTGTTAAAATGTCCTAATTGCCAAAGCAAAGATATTGGAAAAATTGGAATTAGCCAATATTATTGCTGGGGCTGCTTTATTGAACTGACCGTTGCTAAAGGTGTAATTAACACTCACCAAGTGGAGGAAGATGGTACATTAAGTTCTCTTGATGACCTTTTCGAAGAAGAAGAGCGCCGGTATCTATCTTAATATTTATTCGTGCCATCGTTGCAAAAATTGTGCCAAAAAAAAATATTGTAACGGGGGAATCGGAATGAAACGAATGGTAACGACTGCAATCGCTTTCGGTGCAGGAATGGCTGCTTATGACCTTATTCAAAGAAATAACTTAATGTCTAGCCGCCAAAGAAAAAAGCTGCAAAGAAGAATCACTAAAATGTTCTAATCACAAGGACTAACGTAAACTAAGCGTTAGTCCTTTTTGTATAAATTGAAATTGTGTATAAAAACTGCACTCAACTCAATAATAAAAAAATAATGGAGATTTTAGGAGGGAGAACGTGGACATTCGGTTAAAATGGTATTACCGCTTAGGCTTTCTCCTTCTTCTATTTATTGTCCTTTTTGTCTTTCTTAAGCTGCAGCAGCTTTGGTTACCTGTTTTAAAAATAATTATGGCCGTCTTCATCCCTTTTATCATTGCCGCTTTTATTACTTATTTACTTCATCCTATTGTAGAGAAGATAAGTAATAGCGGTTTGAATAAGGGAGTTGCAGTTTTTGGCATATATGTTTTATTTTTTGGCGGGCTTGGTTTTGCTCTTTATAAAGGCATCCCGGCATTTATACATCAATTAAAGGATTTGTCGGAAAATGCACCTCAATTTGCGAATCAATATCGCGGTTGGGTGGAGACCATTCAGGAAAAAACATCAACATGGCCAGAAGGAATCCAAGCAAGAATTGATGAAGGGATTATTGCTTTAGAATCAGCGTTAGATAAAATGCTTTCTAAAAGCGTCAATATTTTGATGAATGTGTTGAATTATTCGCTTATTATCGCAATTGTTCCGTTTATTTCTTTTTATATGATAAAGGATTTTGATTTAATGAAACGGACAATTTGGTATGTAACACCGAGAAAATGGAGGCAGGAAGGGATTTTATTTTTACGAGACATTGATAAATCACTTGGGAGCTATATAAGAGGTCAAATTCTAGTTTGCGTTGTCATAGGAGCTATATCCGCACTTCTTTTTTGGATTTTTGATATGAAATACCCGTTGCTGCTAGGGTTCATTATTGGCTTAACAAATGTCATCCCTTATTTTGGTCCATTTTTTGGCGTCATTCCAGCAGTAGTTATTGCAGCCACTATCTCGGTAAAGTTGATTATTATTTCGGTCGTAATCGTTTTTGTTTTACAATTTCTTGAGGGGAATATTTTATCCCCGATGATTATGGGCAAAAGCTTAGATATGCATCCGCTTGTCATCATGTTTGCTTTATTGGCCGGCGGGGAAGCAGGCGGTGTCATCGGCCTTATTATCGCTGTCCCTATTCTTGCTATTTTAAAAGTCAGTCTCGTGCACGCAAGATTTCATTTTATGAAAAGACCTAACTCGAAATTTTCACGTCCTTGACAAACATGATTTCGAATCGATATAATTCGACTATAACTAGAAATGCAGACGCATTCAAACCGTCACGCTAACAATAGGAAACACGAAGAAGGAACGAGTATGTTATAGACCATCTCAAGAAAGGGAATTCCTAGGCTGGAAGAATTCCTAGATGAAGGATAACAGAATGCTAATCCGGAGTGCAGCTAATACCTGCCGTTTATTCCGCGTTAAGGATCTGAGAGATGAAGGTAGAATTTGGAGTTCACGACTTAGATAACAGTCTAGCTCCAGCGCCTACCCCCCTCGAGGTCACAAGCCAATCCTCCCAGAAAGGTAAAGAGCACCTTTCCGTGAGGCTTGTCTTGTGCTTGTCGGGGGTGACCAAGGCGCTTCCACTTTTCAATCAGGGTGGTACCGCGAGCTAGCTCTCGTCCCTGTTAGGGATGAGGGCTTTTTTGTGTTTAATTTATGATAAAAATAAGGAGGAAAAAATAATGAAACAATTAACAGGTTCTGACATTCGCCGTTTGTTTTTAGAGTTTTTTAAGGAAAAAGGGCATTCTATTGAGCCGAGTGCGTCCCTTGTTCCACACGAAGATCCAACTTTACTTTGGATTAACAGTGGAGTAGCAACATTAAAAAAATATTTCGATGGCCGTGTGATTCCGGAAAATCCGAGAATTACAAATGCGCAAAAATCGATTCGGACAAATGATATCGAGAATGTTGGAAAAACAGCTCGTCATCATACTTTCTTTGAAATGCTAGGGAATTTCTCTATCGGAGATTATTTCAAAGAGGAAGCAATTGAATGGTCTTGGGAATTTCTTACAGATGAAAAATGGATTGGCTTTGAAAAAGAAAAATTATCAGTTACCATTCATCCTGAAGACGATGAGGCTTTTGACATTTGGAGAAAGAAAATTGGGGTGCCAGAGGAGAGAATTATTCGTCTAGAAGGGAACTTTTGGGACATTGGCGAAGGACCGAGTGGACCAAACACTGAAATCTTCTATGACCGCGGACCTGAATATGGGAATGACATAAATGACCCAGAATTATATCCAGGCGGGGAAAATGAAAGATATTTGGAAGTTTGGAATCTTGTTTTCTCCGAATTTAACCATAATCCTGACGGAACCTATACTCCGCTGCCGAAAAAGAATATTGATACAGGTATGGGGCTTGAGCGTATGGCATCTGTTATTCAAAATGTTCCAACGAACTTCGATACAGATCTATTCATGCCAATTATTCGCGGGACAGAGGAAATTTCAGGCGTAAAGTACGGAAATGGCAAAGAAAGCGATGTAGCATTTAAAGTAATTGCTGACCACATTCGTACAGTGGCATTTGCAGTTGGCGATGGCGCACTGCCGTCGAATGAAGGTCGTGGATATGTATTGCGCCGTCTTCTCCGTAGAGCAGTACGCTATGCGAAGCAAATCAATATCAATCGTCCATTTATGTTTGAACTCGTACCTGTTGTTGGAGAAATTATGCAAGACTTCTATCCAGAAGTAAAAGAAAAAGAAGAATTTATTCAAAAAGTGATCAAAAATGAAGAAGAGCGTTTCCATGAAACACTTAATGAAGGCTTATCCATATTATCTTCAGTCATTAAAAAGGAAAAAGAAAAGGGCAATGATACAATCCAAGGCGAAGATGTATTCCGCTTATATGATACGTACGGTTTCCCTGTTGAATTAACAGAAGAGTATGCTGAAGAGGAAGGCATGAAGGTCGACCACGATGGATTTGAGCAAGAGATGAACCGCCAGCGCGAGCGTGCAAGAGCTGCAAGACAAGATGTTGATTCGATGCAAGTACAAGGCGGCGTGCTAGGAGAAATTAAGGTTGAAAGTACATTTACTGGCTATGACAACCTTCAAGCAGATTCTCAAATTGTTGCAATTGTAAAGGATGGCCAACTAGTTAATGAAGCAGGAACGGGCGAAGAGATTCAGCTCATTATGGATGTCACTCCTTTCTATGCAGAAAGCGGCGGGCAAATTGCTGATAAGGGAACTTTAGAATCTGAAGGGCTAAAAGTAGCGATTAAAGATGTTCAGAAAGCACCGAATGGACAAAACCTTCATAAAGCGGTTGTAGAGGCTGGAACATTAAAAATAAATGATCGCGTCCACGCAGTCGTTGATGAAGTTTCGCGTTCAAAAATCATTAAGAATCATACGGCAACTCATTTGCTTCATCAAGCATTAAAGGATGTCCTTGGAAATCATGTCAACCAAGCAGGATCATTAGTTGAGCCTGATCGCCTGCGTTTTGACTTCTCACACTTTGGCCAAATTTCAGCTGAAGAGCTGGAGAACATTGAAAATATCGTCAATGAAAAAATTTGGAGAAGCTTACAGTTAAACATTGATTTTAAAGATATAGAAGAAGCAAAAGCAATGGGGGCAATGGCACTATTTGGTGAAAAGTATGGGAAAGTTGTCCGCGTAGTGCAAATTGGAGACTACAGTTTAGAGCTTTGCGGCGGCTGCCACGTTCCAAATACATCAGTGATTGGTCTTTTCAAGATTCAGTCTGAGAGTGGAATCGGCGCAGGTACACGCCGAATTGAAGCTGTAACAGGCGAAGCAGCCTATCAATTACTAAATGACCAAATTAGCATTTTAAAAGAAGCGGCAAGTAAACTAAAAGCAAATCCGAAAGATTTAGCTTCAAGAATTGAAGGACTATTAAGCGAAATGAAGCAGCTTCAAAGAGAAAATGAATCATTAGCAGCAAAATTGGGCAATATTGAAGCTGGCAGCCTCGTATCTAAAGCGAAGGAAATTAATGGAGTGACAGTGTTAGCTGCAAAGGTAGCTGCATCTGATATGAATAATCTCCGCAATATGGCAGATGACTTAAAGAGTAAGCTCGGTTCCGCTATTGTTGTGCTTGGCAGTGTAAACGATGGAAAGGTGAATTTAATTGCCGGGGTGACGAAAGATTTAATCGACAAAGGTTACCAAGCTGGAAAAATTATTAAAGAAGTAGCTACTCGCTGTGGCGGTGGCGGTGGCGGCCGTCCAGATATGGCCCAAGCAGGAGGAAAAGATCCTGAGAAGTTAGAAGGTGCACTGAATTTTGTTGAAGAATGGGTTAAAACCTTTTGATATCTTCACAAATTAGTGTAAAATGAAGGTAATCTGTCGAATTAATTCTTCGGATGGAAAGAATATGAAAAATATAATTTGATTTACTTAATCTCTTAAATGATTTGTTAGCTTTGCAAGAAGTTCAATATATAATATTTAAGCTCTCCATCAAAAAAGCGAGGTGTAAGAAATGAGCTCATTCGATAATACGATGAGATTCAATTTTCCCGAAGAGCCAATGGAACATGATGTGAATCAAGTGCTATTACAAGTGTACGAAGCTCTTCAAGATAAAGGGTATAACCCTATTAACCAAATCGTTGGTTATTTACTATCGGGGGATCCTGCTTACATTCCCCGCCATAAAGATGCCCGCAATATTATTCGCAAACTCGAACGTGATGAAATCATTGAAGAGCTTGTCAAATCATATTTAAAAAAGCAGCGAAAGGGATAATATATGCGGACAATGGGATTAGATGTCGGCTCTAAAACAGTCGGCGTTGCGCTTAGCGATGCACTTGGCTGGACTGCGCAAGGCTTAGAAACCATCAAAATTAATGAAGAAAAAAATGTGTTTGGTTTCGAGCAAATTGGCAAGATTATTAAAGAGAATGAAGTAACAAAAATTGTTGTCGGTCTCCCAAAGAATATGAATGGTACGATTGGTCCACGAGGGGAAGCAAGTCAATTTTATGCTGCCGAACTTGAACGGCAATTTGAATTGCCTGTTATACTTTGGGACGAGCGCCTAACAACTATGGCTGCTGAAAGAGTGCTTCTTGAAGCAGATGTTAGCCGAAAGAAGCGGAAGAAGGTCATTGATAAGATGGCAGCAGTTATGATTTTACAAGGCTATATCGATAGCCAAAATATGATGAGGTGAACAGAATGAACCACGGTGAAAACAATATTACTGTAGTAGACGAAGATGGAAACGAACAATTATGTGAGGTATTATTCACATTTGATTCTGAGGAGTTCGGTAAGTCATATGTGCTTTATTACCCAATTGGTGCAGATGATAATGATGATGACGAAACTGAAATTCATGCATCAGCTTTTATCCCAAGTGAAAATGATCAAGACGGTGAATTAATGCCGATTGAAACAGAAGAAGAATGGGATCTAATTGAAGAAATGCTAAATACATTCCTTGATGAAGAGGAAGAATAATTTGATAAAAAACCTAGCCGCTGTGAGGCTAGGTTTTTTATTTAGATAATAAGCTTGGGGGAAGGAATAGTCCTGAAAATATAAAAAATTAGTGCTCATGCAATATGTCAAGGTCCATTGTTTATTCATATATTATAGGACAAGCAATTTTTGAGCTAGGAGGTGTAAATTTGACGGAAAGAAATTCACTTTCGGGTTTTAAAAAAGATGAAAATGGAGTTGTGTGGATTTGGAATTATGTCGGCAATGCAAAAATAAAAATAGGTTATAAAGTGAAAAAACTATTACACCATGAACAATCAAAATACCAGCAAATAAGCGTTGTTGATTCAGATGGTTTTGGAAGAATATTGGTTTTGGATGGAACCCCGCAAATATCTACATTTGATGGATTTATTTATAATGAAATGATCTGTCATGTTCCTATTGTGACACATGAAAATCCAAAAAGGGTAGCGATGATTGGCGGAGGTGATTGTGGAAATGCACGTGAGGCCATGAAATATAAAGGTCTAGAGCAAATAGATGTGATTGAAATTGATGAAAAAGTGACGGAGATTTGTCATAAATGGTTAACCCCTTCAGCTGTTTATGAAAAGGATAAAAGGTTTAAAATCATTCATAAAGATGGTTTTGAATGGATTAAAGAGAATAAAAATCAGTATGATGTATTAATTATTGATCGGCCCGATCCCGTTGGCCCTGGAAAGAAATTGTTTGAGCCGGATTTCTATGAATTTGTTTATGATTGTTTAACTGATGACGGTGTTGTTGCCTTTCAATCCGGATCCCCTTATTATAATACCTCAACATTAAGACGGACTTTTCAAAATTTGCGTGAAAAATTTCCGATTGTCCGAACCTATTTAGTTTCAATCCCTCTTTTTCCATGCGGTATTTGGAGTTTTACACTTGCTTCAAAAAAATGGGATCCGCTACAGGCTGATCTAAGTAAACTGGAGTTCCAATCGACTGAATATATTACTCCGGAAGTGTTTAAAGCCGCTTTTGCTTTGCCAACATATATCCAAGAGATATTGGATGATTAAACAATTAAATATGCAACCTTATAGGGACTATTCTTTAGTCCCTTGATATTAATAATATCCAGTGCCTAATAATTAGTATCGGTTACAAATGTTGATTGAAAACTAGTCAAAATATAAGCAAATAATGCTGAAATTTCACTAGCATATTTTTGGCGAATCGTTCGTGATATTTCAATTTGGAATGTATGAAAATTAGGGCCATAACCCGCATACTCTTTTCCGGTTCCGTGTCTATGGAAGGCGATCGATGGATCACCAATAAATTTTTGGTCAAACACGACTGTTATTTCAGGAATGAATTCTTTTGCTTTTCTTGCTAATATCTTTTCTAACCAATCTTTAACCTCTAAAGAGCATGAGTGCCCATTTCTAGTTCCAATTTCCATGGCCAGTGGACCATAATGTTCATTCTTCATTCCATGAAAAGATAATTGTAAATACGGTTTAATAATCTCTTGGCAAGAGGAATCGTAAACATGTAAATATACTGTGATATCTTGAATGGCCTTGCGATATTCTAATATACCCT
The DNA here is from genome assembly GCF_008923245.1 of Cytobacillus depressus. Classification (GTDB taxonomy): domain Bacteria; phylum Bacillota; class Bacilli; order Bacillales; family Cytobacillaceae; genus Cytobacillus; species Cytobacillus depressus. Next base: position 741,106 of record NZ_WBOS01000001.1, on the reverse strand, counting down.
CTTCATTATCACGATTTACACTTCGATTTAAATCACATTCCTTTCTAGAAACCGTACTAATAATACTTGCACAACCTGTACTTTTCATTACCTCTTCAACGATTATATCTGTAAATAGATCTGCTTTTGGCGGCATCGCATGTAAGGCCTCCACATGGCCGCATAAAAAACCTTTGCCATGATGGTATTTTATATATTTTAGTTGAATATATGGAACTGTCATTGTTTCATCCTCCTCACACTATAAAACAATTGGCCGTCATTTATATGGTCTTTAATATTCTAAAATTTGAAATTGAACCTAATCTATAACTACATAATATATTAATGAATACAGCATGAAAATTGCCAATGGAACGGACTTTTTATTAAAAATATTTTTTTACTGGAGGTTTTAACATATGGAATTGAGCGGAAAGCGATTCTGTATGATATCAGACAAAGAACAACTGCTTCAAACTCTTAATATGAATAATGTTCCATCAGTTGAAGTGGTCGATCCTAAAACATGCACTTACCCAATTGTCGGCAGAAGATACGGCCATGACAGCGGAAAGAACCTAGCCATTATCCATACAATGAATCAGGCGCTTGATGAAGGACATGATTTTTATACTAAGCTTTATGCGATTGAAAAGGAATATTATTTAGAAATTGACGGGCTAACTGTAAAAAATGTTCAAATTGCTGCCGGGGAACATGTAGTTTTTCATGAAATTCCGATTCGAACAGAATCATTTGGGTGGAGATGGAAAGCGGCCACTGTAAACGATATTGATGAGGAATGGATTAATATTGCGATACGGGCCCTTTATGTCACTGGCTTAGCGAATGGGTATGTCAAAATTGGGAAGTTGCCAAACGAAACCTTTATTGTAGTAGATATTAATCCCGCAGCAAATGTTTTTTGTGCTGAATCTTCCAATAAGCCAATGAGTAATTTTACGATAGGCGCAGATATTGAATTTATGCTTAGCTGTGATGGAGAACTATTGCCCGCGTCTACTTTTTTCCCAATTGACGGGGAAGTTGGATGTGATGCCCGGCAAATCGAGCAAGATAGCAACGAATTTGCACTAGCAGAAATAAGGCCTGAAGAGGCTGAAAATTCACAAAAGTTATTTGAAAATATTCAAAGCTTAATAATGAAGGCTTCTGAAATGGTTCCTTATAAAAATATTGAATTCCGCGCCGGAAGTATGCCTTTTCAAGGATATCAAGTTGGAGGGCATATTCATTTCGGTACCCCCCTTTCGCTATCACTTCTAAGAGCGCTGGATCATTATCTTGCAATACCAGTTGCTATGGTAGAAGAATCCAGCACAGCAAGACGAAGAAGAAAAACAAAGCATGGCGGTTTAGGACGTTATCGTGAAAAAACGTATGGATTTGAATATTTAACATTGAGCTCTTGGATAATTGATCCGAAATTGACGATGTCAATCATATGCCTTGCCCGTCTCGTCACAGCACATCATGATGAATTACAGAGTGATATTTTATTTAATCCGCTTATTCAGCGGGCTTATTACAATGGAAATATCATTCTACTTAAACAACTTTGGACGGACTTGAAGAATGACATTATGAAAACCTCCAGCTATCTCGAAAATAAAAATGAACTTGCCTTTCTTTTTGAGGCAATTGAAAAAGGATATCCATATTATGAATCTGAAGATATTCGGATCAATTGGGGAATGACACCCTCCGATCAAAAATATGATCAAGGACTTGTTATTCAAATTCCAAGAAAAACAAGAGTTAAATATAATCTGAATAACGGGCATAAAGCATATGTAAGTGCAGGGAAAAGACTAACGCAGGCAACAATTCGTGCATTTCCGTTTACATTCAGTTATGGACCTGCCGTTCAGCTATCTAATGAATTAAGCAGAAAATTAGCTTTACCTAAAGGGTGGAATCCGAAAGTAACCTATGAGAATGGAGTAATAAATCTTGGACCGGTTATAGGAATTATTGCCTCCCGTCCATTTGATAGGCAAACAACATATTTTCAGCATTTATGCCGTTTAGCAGCTGAAAAACAGATGCTTGTATATATTTTTGAGCCTAAAGATATTATTTGGGAGCAACAATTAATTAAAGGAACAACGTTTGATGGCGAAGGATTTTTTCCTTTTCCAGCAGTGATATATGATCGCTATTTCTTTGAAGGTGAAAAAATAAATGAAATTGATGAGGTGCGTGTTAAACTTCAAACCGTTTTCAATATTCCCTTTGTAAATCCAATGTCTTTATTCAAACTTACTGGGAATAAATGGGATTGCCATTTGCTGCTCTCTAAAAAGTACGAAGAATATCTCCCTGAAACACGTCTGCTTCAGCACTCAACGGACGTGATCGAAATGCTTGATCATTACGGAGAAATTTATTTAAAGCCTATTGGCGGAGCCATGAGCATAGGTGTCATTCGAATCATACGCCGTCCTATTGGGGTTATTTGGATGGAGATGAAGCATAATACTGTTCAGCAGCTTATGAATTTAGATGAACTATTTGCCCTTACAAATCCTTTAATGAACAATAATCATTACATTATACAAGAAGGGATTAGGAGGCAGCAATTTAAAGGGGAAAATCTAGAAGTCCGTGTGTATATGCAAAAAAACGGAAAGCAAAAATGGTTTAGAACCGGTATGGTCGCACGTCTTACAGCTGGTGATGTATTAACGGCAAATACGGAAAAAAACATGCGTGTGAGCAAAGTTTTACAGCAATTGTATCCTGATGTATCTGAAAGGCACACGATCTTAAAAGAGGTTGCAGAGATTTCACGCAGCATCGTTGCCACAGTTGAAAATGAAATCGGAGCTTTTGGAGAATTAGCGGTAGATTTATGTATTGATCAATATAATTCAATTAAAATAGTTGAAATTAATTCAAAGCCTGATAATTTATTTTCTCAAATTCGCGCATTTAGTCTTCGAAATATCGCTGGCATTCGTCTGCTCAATTATGCGGCTTCTTTAGCAGGCTATGAAGAGGAAATGAATAATGAGCTAGGGGGAGGTTAACGTGAAAAGTTTAGCTTTAAACGATATCCTCAAGGAAATTGGCAGTGGTCATGTTGTTCAAGGGTCTGGGAACCCGATGATTGAACACGTAATGGACTGTTCAGAGAAGGTCATTGATGATCATACGTTAGTTTTTCATATGGATCATGAACGGATAAGAGGGAAACACTGGAATGAAAATAAAGCGATTGTCATTATTACTGATCGTCCTGAGCTTTGTACAAATCTAGGCAAGCATATTATGTTAATCAAAATAGATGATTTAGAAGGTGCTTATTGGCGATTTATTCATTATTATCGAAATCTATTTAATATCCCAGTTATCGGTGTGACAGAACTTGTGGGAAAACAACAACGAAGGAAATGATCCGCCAAATCCTTCGAAAAGATTATAAGGTGAAATCTACTTGGAGAAGTATGAACTCGGACGTATGGAATATGGATTATTTAACTGATATTGATGATTCAACAGAGGTGGCTGTATATGAAATGCCAGTTGCTGATCCTAGCTATCTACGGTTCGCCTGCAAATTCTTTCAACCGCAAATTCGTATTTTGCTTAATATCGGAGTTCATCATCTCGCTGATTGTGAAACACCAGAAGAATATATGAAAGCGAAAGGTGAAATGACAAAGCTTCCAAACGTTAAGGGGGAAACTTATCGATGATTAAAACGGCAGTCATTTTAGCAGCAGGGATGAGCAGCCGGATCTGCCAACAGGCTGGCGGAAAACCAAAGGGTTTTTTAATGATAGAGGATACATCGATCATTGAATTGTCGATCTTGAAATTATTGGAAAAAGGTATAACGAAAATTTATATTGGGACGGGATATGAGGGGAGAGAATATGAGAGTTTAGCCTTCAAATATCCTCAAATTCAATGTGTATCAAATCCAAATTTTGCTTCAACAGGGAGTTTATTTACACTGTTTCGATTTAAAGATTTTATTGATGATGACTTTCTTTTACTGGAATCAGATTTAATTTACGAAAAAGCTGCACTGAAGTCATTAATTGAACTTGACAGACGAGACGTAATATTAGCAAGCCGCTTAACGAATAGCCATGACGAGGTTTTTATTGAAACAAATGAATCTCATTTTCTTGTAAATATGTCGAAAGAAAAAGAGAAGTTGAATGAGATATACGGTGAATTAGTAGGAATTTCAAAACTTAGCTGCCAAACCTTTCAGCAATTATGTGCCTATACTGAAATGGATCTGAGAACTTCTGAGAAAATGGATTATGAGGATGGACTAATTGAAGTTGCAAAAAAAGTAGAAATTTATGTTCATAAACTAGATGGCATAGTTTGGTGCGAAGTAGATGATGAACAGCATTGGACAAGGGCTGTTCATATCGTCTATCCATTGATTCAAGCTCGAGAGAAGGCCATATCGCCAATTAAACGGAATATATTATTGAACCCAGGGCCGGCGACAACAACAGATACGATAAAATATGCGCAAGTTGTCCCTGATTTATGTCCAAGAGAAAAAGTATTTGGCGAAGTGATGGAGTTTATTTCTACGGAATTGACGAAGTTTGCAGGAAGTTCTGAAGAGTATACAACCGTTTTATTTGGCGGATCTGGAACGGCAGCTGTTGAGTCAATATTAAGCTCTTGTATAGATGAAGAACCCGTTGTGATTATTAATAACGGTTCTTACGGGAAACGGATGTGTCAAATCGCCGGCGTGTCATTCGTAATTGCCGCAACGAAATATATAGAGGAAACAAAGAAAATCAAACCGCGAAACCTCTATCTCCACCTATATGAACAATATATTCACTTTAAAAAATCGAAGCAAATGAGATTTACCCCCCCCCTGTACAAACATTATATGCTCTAAAGCAAGCAATTATCGAAACACAATGGGAAGGCATTCAAAACAGATATTCCCGATATGCAAAATCATGGGAAACTTTAATTAATGGGATAACGCGTCTTGGACTAAAGCATCTCGTTCATAAAAATCACCATTCCAAAATCATCACCTCGATCATTGAACCAGCTCATGAACATTATGACTTTGTAAAAATGCATGATTTTTTCTATGAAAACGGCATTACGATTTACCCTGGAAAGCTGGATGATCGCAATACTTTTCGTGTTGCCAATATTGGTCAAATAACTGATTATGATATAAAGAAATTCATCACCCTTCTTGAGCAATATTTGACAAAATTAGAAGGGGGGTGATTCGATATTTCATTTTATCAACTAGCTGTAGCCGTCATGATTATTAATCAAGATGATAAAGTCCTTCTTGTAAAGGGATATAAAAGGGGATGGGAATTCCCAGGCGGTTTTGTGAATAGTGAAGAATCTATTAAAGCAGCAGCAATAAGAGAAGCGAAAGAAGAATCAGGGATCGACATCGAGCTTACGGATTTTTTAGGAGTTGAACATCATATAAAGAAAACTTCGATTGTTGTTGTATTTAAAGGCCGGCCGATAGGAGGAACAATCGAAACATCTAATGAAACGAAAGATGTAGGATACTTTGATCTAAATGAGTCACTTAAAATCATGGCAATTGATCATTTTAAAGATCGTCTTCTCCGTTGTGTAAATGAAAACCAAATTCCATTCTTTATAGAAATTCCGTAAATATGCGAACAATAATAGGTCTTGCCAGTTCATATGGCAAGGCTTCTTTGAATTTATAGGAAAATATGAGAAATCATTCATCATTTCCTATGCAGTCGAATCTTGTAAGAATCGATTGTAATATGTATTTTATTGCGACGATAAAAAGAAAATATAGTATAATAAGCCGAGTATAGCTAATTTTGCATAAATGGGAGCTTACGCTTTTTTAAAAAGGAGGGGAAATCAATGACGATGGAACAGAAAAAAGATAAAAAAGAAATCATTCGTCAAAATATGATCGAACGTCAGAGCGAAGCAAAAGTAGTCAGAAAAATCGTGTTTATCATATCGATAATTTTAGTTATTGCGGCTGGAGCCGTTGCTGGCGGAGGCTATTTTTATTTAAAATCAGCATTAGAACCCGTCAATTCAGAAAATCATCAGGAAAAAAAGGTGGATATTCCAATTGGTTCATCCCCTACGAATATTGGAAAGATTCTTGAAAGCAAAGGAATTATTAAAGATGCCCGGGTTTTCAAGTATTATGTCAAATTAAAAAATGAGACTGGGTTCATGGCTGGGGAATATACATTTATGCCGTCAATGACGATTCCAGAAATCATCAATAATTTAAAGACAGGAAAAGTTGTTGAAGATGTCGTGTTTAAGATTACCATTCCTGAAGGGAAGCAGCTTCAACAAATTGCAGGCATCGTTGCTGAGAAAACAAACAAAAATGCTGATGAAATATTTAAGAAGCTTAACGATCCGGCGTTTATTAAATCGTTAAAGGATAAATATCCAGACTTATTAACTGATGAAATTCTTAATAAAAATATTAAATATCCGTTAGAAGGCTATTTATTTCCAGCAACTTATCCATTTTATAAAGAAGATCCATCAGTTGAGGAAATTATTGGAGTTATGCTTGATAAGACCGTTTCCGTTTTAAAAGACTTTCGCCCTGAAATGGAAGAGCAAAATTATACTGTCCATCAATTATTAACTATGGCCTCTCTTATTGAAGAGGAAGCAACACAAAAGGTTGACCGGGATCAAATCGCCAGTGTGTTCTATAATCGGATGAAAATTGGCATGCCTTTGCAAACAGACCCAACTGTGCTTTATGCTCAAGGCGAGCATAAGGGTCGAGTCCTTTATAAAGATTTAGAAGTGGATTCACCTTATAATACGTACAAGCATCCAGGTCTCACACCTGGTCCAATCGCGAACGCAGGAGTAACTTCCATTGAAGCAGCTTTATCACCGGCTGACTCTGATTTCTTATACTTCTTAGCCACATCGACAGGTGAAGTACTTTTTTCAAAGAATTTAGATGAGCATAATAGAAAGAAGGCTCAGCATATTTCAAATAAATGATTTTTTATAAGGTTGTTCAAAGGATTTCTGTATACGAATTGGTAATATTCGAACATTAGCAATCCCTAATTTTTTATGTTAAAATAGTACAAGTGTTTTATAAGCTGTTTAGTAGCGTGAACCACGGATCGAGTAGGATTTAGGTATATACACTAAATCCTTTCTGTGAACGCTACTTTTTTCTGCTATTAGAGTGAGGTGATGGCAGCTTGGATAATGAAAAGCTGCATGCATATATAGAAAAAATTATTCCGGCAAGATGTAAGCTTTTCGAGCGGATGGAGCATTATGCGAAGGAAAACGGTGTCCCTATCATGGAGCTCGCCGGGATTGAAGCTATGCTTCAGCTTTTGCGTATTCAAAAGCCGATGACTATTTTAGAGATCGGGACTGCGATCGGTTACTCTGCACTAAGAATGGCTGATGCCCTTCCTTCTAGCAAAATTGTGACGATCGAAAGAGATGCTGAACGATTGGAGCTTGCTAAAAGCTATATTCAGGAAGCTCGTAAGAAAGAACAAATTCACATCATTAAAGGAGATGCTCTGGAGGTAGAAGCTGAGGTTAAAGCTCATGCTCCATATGATGCTATCTTTATAGATGCGGCAAAAGGCCAGTATCAGCGTTTTTTTGAAATATATTCCCGCTATTTAAGCGATGACGGGATGATTATAACAGACAATGTTCTTTTTAAAGGGCTTGTTTGTGAGAGTGAAATTGAAAATAAGCGAATTCGCAATCTCGTTAAGAAAATCAATGATTTTAATGTGTGGTTAATGAACCATCCAGATTTTTATACAGTGATCCTTCCAGTAGGTGATGGGGTTGCGATTACAAAGATGAGGTGAAGAAAGATGGCAAAGCCAGAATTATTAGTTACACCAAAAAGTGTAGATGATATTATTCCGTTAGCAGAGGCTGGAGCGGATGCTTTTGTCATTGGAGAGCAGCGTTATGGATTACGCCTTGCTGGTGAATTTTTAAGAGAAGATGTTAAGAAAGCAATTGAACTTGCACATGAAAAAGGTAAAAAAGTGTATGTTGCGATGAATGCCCTTTTTCATAATGAAAAAGTGGACGAGCTTTCTGGTTATATCCAATTCTTACAAGATGTAAATGCCGATGCAATTATATTTGGTGACCCAGCCGTCTTAATGGCTGCACGTGAAGCTGCACCGAATATGAAGCTCCACTGGAATACGGAAACGACAGGAACGAACTGGTATACATGTAATTATTGGGGAAGAAAAGGGGCTAAACGCGCCGTCCTTGCCCGTGAAATCAATATGGATGCCATTATCGAAATGAAAGAGAATGCAGAAGTAGAGATTGAAGTTCAAGTTCACGGCATGACAGCAATGTTCCAGTCCAAGCGCTCCCTACTTGGCAACTATTATGAGTACCAAGGGAAGGTAATGGAAGTAGAGAACCGTAAACAAGAGCATAATATGTTTCTTCATGACAAGGAAAGAGAAAATAAATATCCAATTTTCGAGGATGAGAACGGCACCCATATTATGAGTCCAAATGATATTTGTATTATTGATGAACTGCAAGAAATGATTGAAGCTGGGATCGATTCTTTAAAAATTGACGGTATTCTTAAAAGCTCAGAATATATTCTTGAAGTGACGAAGCTTTATAGAAAAGCAATTGATTTATGTGCTCTAGACCCTGATCAATATGATGAAGAAAAGGATGATTTACTAGCTGCTATCGAAGAGATTCAGCCAGTCAATCGCCCATTAGATACAGGATTTTTCTTTAAAGAAACGGTTTATTAAGTTAGTAAAGGAGGAAGTATGATGACAGCGGTGAAAGATAATATTTCCCAAATTGTGAATGGCAAACGGGTAATCGTGAAAAAGCCTGAATTGCTTGCACCAGCTGGTAACTTAGAAAAATTAAAAATTGCCGTACATTATGGCGCTGATGCTGTCTTTATCGGCGGGCAAGAATACGGCTTGCGTTCAAATGCAGATAATTTTACGTTTGAAGAGATGAAGGAAGGCGTAGAATACGCCAAAAAGTACGGAGCGAAAGTTTACGTAACGACGAATATTTTTGCCCATAATGAAAATATCGACGGGCTGGATGATTACTTGCGCGGTTTAAGTAAAGCCGGAGTAGCCGGTATTATTGTTGCAGATCCACTAATTATTGAAACTTGTCGCAGAGTAGCACCGGAAATTGAAGTTCACTTAAGTACACAGCAATCGTTATCAAACTGGAAGGCTGTTCAGTTCTGGAAGGAAGAGGGATTAGAGCGCGTCGTTCTTGCCCGTGAAACGAGCGCTGAGGATATTCGTGAAATGAAGGAAAAAGTTGATATTGAGATTGAAACCTTTATTCACGGCGCGATGTGTATTGCTTATTCAGGTCGATGCACATTGAGTAATCATATGACGGCTCGTGATTCTAACCGTGGTGGATGCTGTCAATCATGCCGCTGGGACTATGATCTCTATAAATTAGAAGGCGAAAATGAAGTTGCATTCTTTAATGAAGGCGATTCTCCTTTTGCGATGAGTCCAAAGGATTTAAATTTAATTCAATCGATTCCGCAAATGATTGAGCTTGGAATTGATAGCTTAAAAATTGAAGGTCGCATGAAATCAATCCACTATATTGCTACTGTCGTGAGTGTATACCGTAAAGTCATTGATGCTTATTGTGCAGATCCAGAAAACTTCAAAATTAAGCAGGAATGGCTGGACGAGTTAGCGAAGTGTGCTAACCGTGATACTGCCTCTGCCTTTTTCGAAGGAATTCCTGGGTATAAGGAGCAAATGTTTGGAAATCATAGCAAAAAGACGAATTTCGATTTCGTTGGCTTAGTTCTAGGCTATAACCCGGAAACACAAATGGTTACTTTACAGCAGCGTAATCATTTTAAACCAGGTCAGGAAGTGGAGTTTTTCGGTCCTGAAATCGAAAACTTTACACATGTCATTGATAAAATTTGGGATGAAAAAGGTGCGGAGCTGGACGCAGCCCGTCATCCACTCCAAATTGTTCAATTTAAGCTTGATAAGCCGGTATACCCTAACAACATGATGCGAAAGGAGATTTAATTTAGATGACTCGCAAACCTGTTGTAATCGGTGTTACCGGGGGATCAGGCTCCGGTAAAACAAGTATAGCAAAAGCGATTTATGACCGCTTTAAGGGCCATTCGATTTTAATGCTAGAGCATGATTATTATTACAAAGATCAAACGCATTTATCTTTTGAGGAACGGCTAAAAACGAATTATGATCATCCTTTTGCCTTTGATACTGATCTATTAATTGAGCATATTCAAAGACTTTTGCAGTATGAGCATATTCAAAAGCCTGTATACGATTATGCAGCCCATACAAGATCTGAAGAAGTAATCGAAGTTGAGCCAAAGGATGTCATAATTATTGAGGGCATTCTTGTATTAGAGGATGAACGGCTTCGGGATTTAATGGATATCAAACTTTTTGTTGATACAGATGCAGATTTACGTATAATCCGCCGAATGATCAGAGATATTAAAGAACGCGGACGGACAATGGATTCCGTTATTGATCAATATGTCAATGTTGTCCGTCCTATGCATAATCAATTTATTGAGCCAACAAAACGATATGCTGATATCATTATACCTGAAGGCGGACAAAATCATGTGGCTATTGATTTAATGGTAACAAAAATTCAAACAATTCTTGAACAAAAGTCATTTTTGTGACACAATAGCATAGAAAATATAATACGGTCCTAAAAGTGGACAAAATAGTGCGCGCCCTGACAAGGTCGCGCACCTATGTTAATTATTAGAACTGAAAGCTACATAACAAATACAGAAAGAACGCAATTCTGCCAGAATTGTGAATATTTGAAGGAGTGAAGGTTGTGGCAATTGAAAAGGTTTTCCCAATGACGCAAGCCGGTAAAGAGAAGCTTGAACAGGAGTTAGAATATTTAAAGTCTGTAAAACGAAAAGAAGTTGTTGAGCGGATAAAAATCGCTCGCAGTTTTGGTGATCTTTCCGAGAACTCAGAATATGATTCCGCGAAGGAAGAGCAAGCGTTTGTTGAAGGACGTATTACTACAATAGAGAATATGATCCGTAATGCAAAAATTATTTCAGAAGCTGAATTAAGTGCGGATGTAGTATCACTAGGCAGCTCTGTTACATTTATTGAACTTCCAGATGGAGAAGAAGAAACATATTCAATCGTGGGGAGTGCAGAGGCGGATCCATTTGATGGTAAAATTTCAAATGATTCACCAATCGCGAAAAGCTTGCTTGGCCGCAAAGTCGGTGACGAGGTGAAAGTTCAGACTCCAGGTGGGGATATGGACGTGCGAATTGTCACAATTAAATAAAAGTTAACAGTTTGAAATTAAGAAACCTCGTCAAAACTTTTGACGAGGTGTTTTAATTTATGTGGAGAAAAAGAGCGATCGTATGGCTTTGTTTTTGTTTGTTGATGTTTTCTGCATTGCTGGGAAGGATGATTCAGCTTCAGTTAGTTTCGACAGAAGATTTTACAAAAAGACAAATCAACCTCCTTGAAGCAAGTGTAAGTCAGCGATCACAGGAGATGGTGCTCGATACGGGAAGAGGGAGTTTTCTTTATAGGGATGGGACACCCATTACGCATAAAAGTCTTCCAGTACTTATTCTGTTTCCATTTTTAAAAAAAATGGATTGGGAAATAGAAAAAGTGGCTGATATTGTAGGTGTATCAGAATATTCCCTTCGTTATGCCGTAAATCATTCAAAGGAACCATTTGCGTTTGGCGACCCGATGCCAATCCTTTTGTCAGAGACGCAAATGAAAGAAATCAATGAATTAAAGATCCCTGGTGTTTTTGCTGTCGAAAAGAAATATCATTTAACAGACAATCCGGCAGAACATTTAATAGGGATAATAGGCGAGAATGAAAATTTACTGCGCAAACGGTATCCCCACAAAGAGATTTCATCTTCGACGATGATCGGTTTAACGGGAATGGAGAAAAGCTTCGATGAATTTCTTCTTCCAGACGGAAAATCTAAGCTCGTCTTCCATGTTGATGCTACTGGGGGTCCTCTATTTGGTATTCATGTTAAATACGTCGAACCGGCGAATCCTTTTTATCCAGTCAACATTAAAACTACTCTTGATCCAGACTTACAACGCTTAGCAGAGGATTTAGCTGAAAGACATGGAATTAAAAAAGGAGGTGTTGTCCTTCTTGATATTGAATCTAATTCAGTTGCTGCGATTGTTTCCGAGCCTTCGATTAATCGCAAGGATCCATTTAATCAATCAGGCGGAGCCGAGAATTTAATGTTGAAGCAGCAAATAATGGGGTCTGTATTTAAGACTGTTGTTGCTGCGGCTGCAATCGATCATGAACTGACAGATACAACTCGTAAATTTGATTGCAGTAAAAAAATTAATGGAGATCCAGATTTACAATTTCAATATGGCATGCTAGATTTCACAACTAGCTTTGCCAGAAGCTGTAATAATACTTTTGCTACTTTAGCAAAGGAGCTCAAGGAGATTGATCCCAATATCCTTGAGAATTACGCTGAGAAACTATCGTTAATTGGGTCAGTTGGCTGGAAAGGAGATATTTATCATTTTAATGACTTTAAACAGCTACAAGAGGAAGAAAAGGGTAGAATTTTTATGACAGAAGATGAGAAGAAGGATCAGAACTTTGTCGGTTTAACGGGAATTGGCCAACATGAAGTAAGAGCCACTCCGCTTGCAGTTGCAAATATGATGGCAACGATCGCAAAGGGCGGAAAAAAAGAAATGGTCCGGGTTGCCTCAAAAATAGAATATAAGAATCGAACCTCTTTATTAGAATTTAAAAAGCAAGCAATCGAAGGAGAGACGATTTCTCCATATACGGCAATGAAGCTGCAAAAACTATTGAGGGAAGTTGTAATGAATGAAAACGGCACTGGAAGATGGTTCCAAGACCTTCCTTATGAGGTTGCAGGCAAATCTGGAACAGGAGAGACTGGAAGAACGAGGGGGGATCAGCCATTGTATAATAAATGGTTTGCGGGTTATTTTCCATATAAAAATCCGAAATATGCGCTTGTGACTGTTAATTTAGACGTAACTGCTGAAACAGGCGGTGTGAATACATTATTCGCTGATTTAGTGAAAGGGATCTATGATCTTGAGAATAAGAAAAATATTGAATAAGTTCATAAATACAAATAAGGTTCTTATGTCATCCTTGCAAATTCAGTTATTTCATGATTGAATGATAATGTTAAATTTTTTTCATCGATAAAAGGTTTCATAACATAGAGAAGCTGCAAGAGGGAGGAGATTTTTTGAAGGGAAAATATAGCTCACCAAGTCGGGATTCCCGATCTGAATCGAGAGGTAAAAGAAGAAAAACAAATTTAATTTTAAACTTGTCAATTGGTTTTGTTTTATTATTAATTGTCATAGTTTCTGCCACTATTTTTCTAGGCGGCAACAACGATGATACCGCAGGAAATCAACTTGAGAAACAGACAGAATCAGCACAGAATAATAAATCGGATCAGACTGAAAAAGACAATCAATCTAATGAACATGAGAATGCCGATGAAGAGAAAGTTGATTCAACTGATTCAACGGATTCGAGTGTAGAAAATGAAGATAATACCGAACAAAAGCAGGAGTCTAAAAATCAGTCTTCTGAACAACAAAACCCAACTCCAGCAAAAGAAGAGGACGCGGTTGTGACAACTGGCGGAACAGAAGAAAATGTGAAAAAGCCAATTGAAAATCCAAGTTGGAAGCCAATTGGAACTTCACAGGCTGGAGAGCATACATCCGTATACGACCAGAATTCAGTTGATTGGTCGGAAATGTCCCAAGCTATCTCATACGCTACTGGGATTGGACAGGACAATATGACTATCTGGTTTCTTGGGAATAACGGGCACAATAAATCAGTTGGAACGGTCTCGGCAAAGGGCCAGAAAGAAAAATATCGCGTCTATATTGAATGGGTCGACGGCCAAGGCTGGAAGCCAACAAAAGTAGAAGAAATCAATGAATAACTAACATAGAAAGAGGTCCGACAGAATGAAAATAGGGATAATTGGAGCAATGGAAGAGGAAGTAAAAATTCTTCGAGACAAGATTGAGGGAAAAAATCAGCATACAATCGCCGGGTGTGAGTATACAACGGGAAAAATGGGCGGGGTAGAGGTCATATTGCTGCGGTCTGGAATCGGCAAGGTGAATGCTGCTTTATCGACGGCGATTTTACTAGAAAGATTTAATCCTGATATTGTTATCAATACTGGGTCTGCAGGCGGTTTTAATCCAAATTTAAACGTCGGGGATGTCGTAATTTCATCTGAAGTAAGGCATCATGACGTAGATGTCACTGCTTTTGGCTATGAATATGGTCAAGTTCCCGGGTTGCCAGCTGCCTTCGAAGCTGACAGCAAGCTAGTGCAAATTGCGGTAGAGTGTGCCCGCGAAATTGAGGACATCCAAGTTGTAAAGGGCTTAATTGCAACAGGAGACTCCTTTATGAATGACCCTGTTCGTGTAGAATACATTCGTGAAAAGTTTACAGACTTACAGGCTGTAGAAATGGAGGCAGCTGCGATTGCGCAAGTGTCGTATCAGTTTAAAAAGCCTTTTGTTATTATTCGTTCTTTATCAGATATTGCTGGAAAGGAATCGGATACTTCATTTGAGCAGTATTTAGAAAAGGCTGCTTTACATTCTGCAGATCTTGTTATGAAAATTGTAAGTGCAATGAAATAGAGAAGAAAATTCCCTTCATTGCCTAATTTTAAGGTTTTTAAAAATTAATGATTTAAAATTGTTTACAAATTGCTCATACTTGGATATAATTACCTTTGAAAGTAAATAAATTCCTAAAGGAGGTCGAATGAAATGATGATGATTGTACTCATGAATGGTAAAGCAAACACAACTTTATATTTTACGAATTCGACCTACATGGAATGGATTGCTTAATCTTTTAACAATACACATTCATGCCGCAGGGAGAATCGTCTTTCCCTGTGGCATTTTTATGCTTTTTGCCGCAAGGATATCTCCATGCGGTTTTTTTGTGTCTTTTTAAAGATTGAGCTAGAGATTTAAAAGGAGGTGAGTCTAAATGACCTTAAATATATTTTTCTTAACGATCACAATTAAGAAGCGAAAACAAACAATTGAAGAGATTATGTATAACGAAATGGTCCACAAAATTCAAGAAGAAAATCGCGATCGTCAGTATACTTTATATCGTACATTTTAATTTTACAAAAAATTAAAGGAAAGGTGGTTTTTATAGTGATTTTTCTAATGCAAGGCCGTGAAGCAGTATTATGGGTGGAGAATGATACCACCTAGCTATAGAAAGTTAGGAGGAGGATGCGTTTGTCACTGCATGTCTTGTTATTAACGCTTTACTTCCGGAAAAAGAAAGGCAAATAATATGTTCTACATGCTATGCCCTCATATTTAACAGAAAGTTCACACGTGGCTTCATTTAATTCGCTGTGAATATGTTAAATTTAATGTAGATTAGGCTTATGAGAGTCTTAGTTCATCGAAAATAAAAGGGGTGCAAATGCATGTTCACAATTGTGATGGCTGCAGTACTTTGCAGTGTAGTTGGCTGTATTATTTACTCCGAAGTAAGTGTTGATGAAGTTAGTTTCGAATAAATCTTTAAAAAGGATTAACCGCTTGGTTAATCCTTTTTTCATCCATATTTAGTTAATGGGAAAATTAAAAAAGCCGCTTTTGGGCGGCTTTAAATGTTTGTAAAGTGTATCGTTTTAATATGCTGCATATTTAAGTAGATAAGTTCTTCTCTTGCTGTGACGAGTTCAATAAAATTATTTTGTAAACTGTTTAATTTACCAATGAAGTCAGCGTTTTCTCCTATATTTAATATGACTAATTCATTTACCATCTTTTCAATTTGGACCTCTAAAGTTCTTGCTAATGATATGTTAACGGGGTGCAATGGCAATTGCTGATTTGATAAACTATAAGGCCGTTGATTAGCCGTATAAGGAATAAGCCATTTTAAATGATTCAAAGAAATAAGCATCGTTTTATACACTGGTGAATAAAAGACAAAATAATTGTTCATAATGCTTGAAATATAACCAGGGATAGGCTGATTGCCGGTAATGTAGATTTCCGTAAACATTCCTTTTCCAAGATTTAATACCTTTCTTAAAGAAAGCTCCTCATCATGTTCAATGTTTGGCGTTCCAGTAGGAGGGGTAATATCAGCTTCTTTAGGTTCTAGCTTTGTTATATTTTGTATATGAACAATGGGAAGGTAAAGATAATCCTTCCCATCAAACAATACGATTACATCACTCCCTACCGCTATAAGCATTCCCTTAAGGATTCTTTTTCCAGGTAATTGTAATTTGATATTTTCGCCTATAAGTTTTTTTAGAATATTTTTCAAGTTTTATCCCTCCTTTCTTTTAAACCAAGCTAATCCATAAATAAGGATATGAAAGGATAAATGAGTTGGTTTTAAGGTGTAGTTTTTTAATTGGTGCGAAAGCTTTAGGGGCAGGAGAAATTTATTGGAGCTTCGAATAATTTATCTGCGTGAACCGCCAAAGACAGATTCAAATGCCATTACATTGCTATTGTTGTTGCTAGAGTTTTCGCTGTTGCTGTTATTCTTGGACATAGTATATTCGTTCACTTTAACAATATTGTTTATATGAGAGATATTTAAATGAGCTTGAACATCTTTTCCGATTAAGATCACATAATCATCTTCAATGGCAGCAAGGAAGCCGCTATACCCTTGATTATTGTTATTGTTATTGTTATTGTTGTTATCATTATCATTGTTGTTTTGATTACTGTTTTGGATGTCAATAGTAACCCATTTTGATTGGAGGCTTTCAAGGACCCCTCTTAATGATGATGCTTCTGTTGAGTAATCAGTTACAGATCTTGTTCTCGTTTTCTTTGTGTTTTTTGAATTCTTAGTGCTTTTTAAAAATCCTTTTACATTTTTAAGATTATGGTAAATAATATATTTGTCGGTTTCCATAACGAAATAGTCGTCTTTTATTGTTGTTAAAACCCCTTCGACTGAATTTCCATCACTGAGCAGGATATTAACTTCATTCCCAATAAGGGCAGTTAAATGATGATTGAATTCCATTTCGATAAACTCCTTTTAAAATATTTTTAATGCAGTCTATTAAGCTGTAAGAATACATACAGAATATTTATGATTAGTAGCTGTCCTCTTCTTCATTTTCTTCTTCTTCAATACTTACACCATAGCTAATGCTTCGAATATGATACATAGATAAACGCAGCAGTTCTTCATTGCGGAATAGAGCGACAAATTCGCCATTCGAATCATGAAGGACCCCTTCTACTTTTTCTGGTCCGCCGCGATTAATTGTTACCCATTGATACCTTAAATCTTCTAATAATTCTTCAAAAGTATCTGGAGCCACATAATCTAATGTGCTTAATTGATCAAGACTGTAGTTTTGTCCATTGTTATTTTTTCCGTTTGAACTTTCAGTCAAGCTTTTAATGTGCTGATTCTTGAAATATACTACTCCGTCATTTTGACTGTATAAAACTAGATAATCGTCTTTCACTCCAATCAGTACTCCAGAACCAGACTCTGGCCCGCCCCGATTGATCTTAATGACCTTATTTACTAAAGACTCCATCATGTCTTTACTCATGAGTTACTCCTCCTTAGGATTATATAAGCTTATTCACTGCATTTATATGTATCACGGAAGGACAATGTACTATTGAAAACGCCTGTTTTTTAGCATATTTAGTACAAATAGGCAAATGAGCAGTAGCTAATTCTATAAGATTCATACATATTTAAACTTGGTCGATACAAAAGATAAACGTGGGAAATATTCCCGAAGAAAATAAATGTAGTGGACAGACAAAAACAACTCCTTTTTCACATAGGAATTAGTTAAGGCTAAATGTTTGAAAGCGGGGGTGGAAAAAATGTCTGGAATTTTGACCGCACTTGGTTACTTAGTGAAAGAAATTGTTTTTCTTGTCTCTTATGTAAAAAATAATGCTTTTCCTCAACCGCTATCGGCTGCTGATGAAAAAAAATATTTGCGGTTGATGGCTGCTGGCGACACACATGCTCGCAATATGTTAATTGAGCATAACTTAAGGCTTGTGGCTCATATTGTGAAAAAGTTTGAAAATACAGGTGAGGATTCAGAGGATCTTATCTCTATCGGTACAATCGGTTTAATTAAGGCGATTGAAAGCTATTCAGAAGGAAAAGGAACAAAGCTGGCGACCTATGCAGCAAGGTGTATAGAGAATGAAATTTTAATGCATCTACGCGCCTTGAAAAAGACAAAAAAGGATGTTTCTCTTCATGACCCGATAGGGCAGGATAAAGAAGGGAATGAAATATCCCTTATTGATGTCCTTAAATCGGATTCCGAGGATGTAATCAATACCATTCAACTTAATATGGAACTTGAAAAGGTGAAGGAATATATCGGTGTATTAGATGAAAGGGAAAAAGAAGTTATTGTCGGTCGTTTTGGCTTAGACTTGCAGAAAGAAAAAACACAAAGGGAAATCGCTAAAGAGCTCGGCATTTCAAGAAGCTATGTGTCAAGAATTGAAAAACGTGCCTTAATGAAAATGTTTCATGAATTTTATCGTGCCGAAAAAGAGAAAGAAAAACGGAAAAATAATTAAAAAAAGCACAATCATGAGTTATTATACTAATACTTATGATTGTGCTTTCATTTTGTTAAGGAAATTATAAATTACCATCATGTGTTTAACTTTGTGAAAAATTTGTTTACGTCCAGCTCCAGCACCTACCCCCTCGAGGTCACAAGCCAATCCTCCCAGAAAGGTAAAGAACACCTTTCCGTGAGGATCGTCTTGTGCTTGTCGGGGGTGATCAAGGCGCTTGCGCATTTGGATCTGTTTTGCTCTATTCAATTCTTCCGTTCTTTAATACTAACTTCCAATTTTGTCCCCTATCAGCTGATTCGTATACATCAAATAAATAAGTGTCAAATGAGATTGTGTTTTCATCCTTATGATTAACAGCAATAAATGTAATCGGATTATCATAACTTAAAAAGGGGATATTCATTTGTTCACTTCCCAATGTATGAATATCCATCTTATAAAAAAGAACTTTATTATTTTCCACAGAGGAATAATAAAGATAATCTTCTGAAAAGGCTAATGCAGTTGACATAATGGAATCGGTAAGCTTATTCATATTTTTCCCTTTATCATTAGAAAAGAATATTCCACTTTTTGTTGACATCGCCATGATGCCATTATCTTTAGGGTGAACAGCAATCATTCCTAGTGTATCGGAATCTAAACCATTTAACTGTACTTGTTCCCAATTTTCCCCCTTATCTTCAGAGAGAAAAACCCCTGGCTTGATTTTTGAATTTTCTACTTCATTAATAATATAGATTGCACCAGATTGGAAACTTGCGCCTAAAAAGAAAAATCGGCCTTCCCCATAAAAAGCAAGCTTTTCTAGTGTACCTCCGCGATCAACGCTCTTAACGATTCCTAACGGGTTTTCTAATTTGGAGCCCTTTTCAGGATGGCCGCTTGCGATGAATCCATCATGGGTTGCTTGGAATCCCATGTATTCGTGTTTTTGAGAATTGCCTTCGAGCCATTCTCCGTTAGAAAATATTTTTATTCCTTCCTGTGAAGCAATATAAAGACCTTTATCATTCCCCGGATAACCTAATCCATATATTTGTTCTAACCGCCCGGGTTCTGCCTTTTTAAGCTCAAAGTTAACAGTCTTTACAGGTTCCTCTTTATTTGCTTGCTTCATTTTTTCATTTTGTTCTTGAGGTGAACAGCCAGAGACGATTAAAGCAAATGCCAATGCTAATAACGTCAAATATTTTTTAAGCTTTATCATGTTTGTCACTCCAACTGCATTTTTATGAAATATCCCTTCCCATAGTAACGGAAATGGTGTGGCGGAAGCAAAGTTTTTGTCCTCATATGCTGTCTAATTAAATGAACTTTTTGGAAAATTAACCTATAATATGATATGGATAGTTAAATGATTAGGGGGAAAATGAATGACAACGACAGCATATTCAACTGTTTGGGATTTAGATGTCTTTTTTAAAGGCGGGAGCTCCTCTCCGGCTTTTGCAGAGCATTTACAATCGACAGAAGAAAATATACATAATTTTAGCTTTCAAGTACATAAGTGGGAACCGGAGAACTCACTAGCAGACCAATCTTCTTTATTAAAATTAATCGAAAGCTTTCAAGCAGCTACAAAAAAACTACGTGAAGCGGGTGCTTTCGTCAGTTGTTTGCAAGCGCAAAATACAAACGATAAAAAAGCGGGTGAGCATCGTGCAAGAGTCACTCAGCTAAGTGCAAGCTTTCAGAACGTTTTAACTGCATTTGATGAAAAGTTAACAAGCATTGATTCTTCTGTTTGGGAAGAATTGATGAAAGAGGATGGATTAAAGGAATTAGCTTTTGTGCTAACTGAGCGTCGCGAAATAGCAGCAGAGAAATTATCAAAAGAGGAAGAAAGCCTCATTAATGCTCTTGGGGTGGATGGCTACCATAGTTGGAGCCAGCTTTATGACTTAGTTGTCGGGAAAATAAAAATTCCTTTTTCAGAGGACGGAGAAGTAAAGGATTTATCTGTCGGGCAAGCTGCTAATAAATTTTCCAGTCCGGATAGAGAAGTTCGGAAAAATGTATTTGAAAAATGGGAACAATCTTGGCGGGAACAAACAGATTATTTATCAAAAGCTATAAACCATTTAGCAGGATTTAGATTAAGTGTGTACAAGCAGCGCGGCTGGGAGAACGTCTTGAAGGAACCTTTAGCTATTAATAGAATGAGTGAAGAAACACTTAATACGATGTGGGACGTAATTACTAAAAATAAACAGCTCCTTGTTGAATTCCTCAATAGAAAGGCTAAGTTGCTTGGTGTTGAAAAATTAAATTGGTTTGATTTAGATGCTCCAATAACGAAAGCGGATGCGAAGATTTCGTATCAAGAAGGAGCAGAGTTTATTTTAGAAAACTTTTCTCATTTTAGTGGAGAAATGACAGCGTTTGCTAAGATGGCCTTTGAAGATAAATGGATTGAGGCAGAGGATAGACCTGGGAAGTCACCTGGCGGCTTTCATACATATTTCCCGGAAAGCAGCCAATCTAGAATTTTTATGACATATTCAGGAACACCTTCGAATATCTCGACTTTGGCACATGAGCTTGGACACGGCTTCCATACGTATGCAATGCGAGATCTCCATTCATTAAACCGAAATTATGCAATGAATGTCGCAGAGACAGCTTCTACTTTTGCTGAGATGATCGTATCGGATGCTTCTGTGAAAAACGCAAAAACAGAGCAGGAAAAACTTGCGCTTCTTGAAGATAAAATACAAAGAACAGTTGCATTCTTTATGAATATCCATGCCCGCTTCTTATTTGAGACACGTTTCTATGAAGAGAGGAAGAATGGAACCGTTAACACAGTCAGATTAAATGAACTGATGGAAGAAGCACAGAAGGAAGCATACTGCAATGCACTTGGCGAATATCACCCAACATTTTGGGCTTCTAAGCTTCACTTCTATATTACGGGTGTTCCGTTTTACAACTTCCCTTATACGTTTGGTTATCTATTCTCACTTGGAATTTATGCACGTGCATTGGAGGAAGGAAAGGGCTATGAGGAGAAGTATATTGCTCTACTGAAAGATACAGCTTCCATGACTGTTGAAGATTTAGCGAAGAAGCATTTGAATGAAGATTTATCAAAACCAGATTTTTGGGAAAAAGCTGTAAAGCTTTGTATCGATGATATCGAAGAATTCCTTGCTTTAACAGAAGAATAATAGAAATATAAAAGCCGCACCTGTAGTAAATAATGGTGCGGCTTTAAGCTTGTTACATATCAATAGTCTAAAGTTTAGACCTTTTTTAATTTAAATGGGCTTACCATTAATAAGGAAAGAATAATCATGATAAAAAAGAATGCGGGTGCGGGAATATAAGGGATTGCAAGAAAGCTAAGTGTTACAAGGCAGCCAGCTGCCGTAATAGGAAGTCCCGTAAAGTAGCCGTTATTCTCGCTAATATTAAATCGAGCGAGACGGAAAGCACCACAGCCAATATAAAAAATAGTGAAAAATGACCCTGGGCCTCCAAATTCGAATAAAATTCCTTGATATATTAATAGTGCAGGGGCAACTCCAAATGATATAATATCACTCATGGAATCTAATTGCTTTCCTAATTCAGATTCAATTTGCAGTTTCCTGGCAATCATACCATCAAATCGGTCAGCTAATGCTGCAACAAAAATGAGCAGCAAGCTTAAATTTAAATTTTGATTAAAGGCAAATATAATAGCAAAGCCGCCCAATGATAAATTAGTTAATGTTAGTACATTCGCTGTTTGAGCTTTAAGCTTTTTAATTGTTTGATCAAATATATCGGATAAAAACATTTACCACACTCCTTCTTATGCTATAAGAGGTTATTCAAAAAGTCCGGGAAAAATATCTGTCGAATTTCGGCGTCAGCTTGCTTCTCCGCTCCTCACGTATTAAAAGCATACGTTCCGGTGCTCGAAGGCTGCGCTTCCTTGAACTTCTCGGCTATTTTTGTCCTCCTTTTTGAAACACCCACTAAAATAATAGGTCGGTTATTTTCTAACTTTGCTTTTAAAAATAATTGCATCTCAAAGTTCTTATATTAATAATATTTAATTTTAATCTTTTTAGTACTGCCAGTAAAGGAAATATTAACTATTTGGAGGTGGAATAATGAAACAATCTCTTTATCGACTTTTTATTGAGCTAACGAACGGAAAAATCACTTCAGGCTTATTAAAAAGATTTGCGCGTTCAAGAGCAAGTCGAATGTTTGTCTCATCCTTTAGTCAAGCATATAAAATTAACGAAGATGAAATGGAGAAAAGGTTAACCGATTACCCAACGCTGCATGATTTCTTTACAAGGACACTCAAACATGGTGTTCGCCCGATTGATGAAGGTGCTGATTCAATTGTCAGCCCTGTTGATGCAGTCATCGAAAACATAGGAATGATAAAACCTGAACATATCATTACGGTTAAAGGCAAAGATTACTCGATTAAAGAAATGCTAGGAAAGGAAGAAAAAATTGAAAAGTATACGGATGGCTACTTTATCATCTTCTATTTAAGTCCTAGTCATTATCACAGAATTCATAGCCCGGTTACAGGCCGTGTCATTGATCAATGGACATTAGGCAAGAAGTCTTATCCAGTTAATAAATACGGTTTGAAATACGGTAAAAATACCCTTTCAAAAAATTATCGGACAATTACAGAGGTTGAACATAAATTTGGAAAAATTTCCATTGTGAAGGTTGGTGCCATGTTTGTCAATTCAATTGAAGTAATTCACGAAGGGGATGAATTAGTTAAAGGAGATGAAATGGCTTACTTTTCCTTTGGTTCAACGGTTGTGCTCTTGTTTGAAAAGGGAAGTTTTACTCCATTATCTTCAATAAAAACTCCTTACGACATTAAAGTAGGTGAATGTGCAGGATACATGAGTCATCAATAAGTAAGAACAAGAGAATAAAAACCAGAGGGTCATTAATATAGCGTGCTAGGAGAGATTGAAAAAAACATGCCCGACATGAAGGTTAATTTGCAATCTTCACGCCGGAAATTCATGTTTCCCTTAGGTCTGGAAAGCTCTACAATTCTTTGCTCTTCGTAGAATGTAATTGATTCCATTAGGATGAAACCTTCATTTTATGAGATAATGAACGTCGGTGAATTTCAGTTTTGATCAGATTGATAAAATCAATGCTTAAGTTAAGTTCGATCGCTTTATAATACGATTCAATTAATAATTCGTCTGACAGCTTTCGCATGTCTATTCACCTCCATTTTGTATTTAAAAAGTTCTATAAGATTATTTTCATACATATAATGTAAGATTTAATGTTGTAACATTACTCTAGCAAATTTTAATATTTAGAACAACCGTTCTCTTATCCACAGACCTTCGTGGATAACTTGTGGTTAAGTTGTTAATTGTTGAGGGAGAAGCACGTAGATAGGTGTGGTTAATGTGTATAAAGTTATCCACAATATTGGGCGGGATGAAAATTGTCGAAAAGTTTTCTGAATATCCCGAAATAACGTAAGTTTGAAAGAGCGCATAAAATTAGTTATGATGAGTACAAATTAATGGAATTATACATATAAACAGAGGTGTTAAATATAGTGTTAAAGCAATTTTTGCCGGATCAGCATGCTAAAAGTATTTTTGAAGTCACTCCGGAAAGCCTAAAGGAAAAAGGTATTAAAGGTATTATTACAGATTTGGATAATACGCTTGTCGAATGGGATCGGCCAAATGCGACACCAAAATTAATAAAATGGTTTGAAGAAATGAAAAACAGCAATGTGAAAATAACGATCGTTTCTAATAATAATGACAGCCGAGTGAGGGCTTTTTCCGAACCGCTTAATATCCCGTTTATCCCGATGGCGAGAAAGCCTTTAGGACGAGCATTTAAAAGAGCACTAACGGAAATGGGTCTAAAGAAAGAAGAGACTGTCGTGATTGGCGATCAGCTGTTGACAGATGTGTTAGGTGGCAATCGGAGCGGTTTCCAAACCATTCTTGTTGTTCCGGTTGCACAAACAGACGGCTTCTTTACTAGGTTTAATCGCTTAGTTGAAAGAAGAATTTTAAATTGGTTTCGAAAAAAAGGCATGATTCAGTGGGAGGATTAATTTAGTGAGTGAACAATATATATGTATAGGCTGCGGTGTCAAAATTCAAACAGAAGATCGTAATGCAATTGGTTATGCACCGCAATCTGCACTGCTTAAGGAAGCGATTATTTGTCAGCGCTGCTTCCGATTAAAGCATTATAATGAAGTACAGGATGTTAATTTAACCGATGATGATTTTCTAAAAATATTGAATGAGATTGGTAAAAGAGATTCTCTCATTGTAAAAATAGTTGATATTTTTGATTTTAACGGCAGCTGGCTGCCAGGGCTTCATCGGTTTGTCGGAAATAATAAAATTCTTCTCATCGGCAATAAAGTTGACCTATTGCCGAAATCCATTAAGCACAATAAGTTAATGAATTGGATGAAGCAAGAAGCAAAAGAGCTGGGCTTGAAGCCAGAGGATGTTTTCCTTGTTAGTGCAGCTACAGGTAAGAATATTAGTGAAGTAGCAGAAGCCATTGATAAATACCGAAAAGGCAAAGATGTATATGTTGTCGGCTGTACAAATGTCGGCAAATCAACATTTATTAACCGAATTTTAAAAGAGGTAACTGGAGAAGGGGATGTCATAACAACTTCTCATTTTCCTGGTACGACGCTTGATATTATTGAAATTCCATTATCTGATGGAAAGTCTTTAGTAGATACTCCGGGAATTATTAATCACCATCAAATGGCGCATTTTGTCGATAAGAGAGATTTGAAAATCATTACGCCAAAAAAAGAAATAAAACCGACTGTATTTCAGTTAAATGAAGGTCAAACTCTTTTTATGGGAGGATTAGCCCGTTTCGACTATATGACAGGCGGCAGAAGATCCTTCGTTTGTCATTTTTCTAATGAATTACATATTCATCGGACGAAATTAGAAAATGCGGATGAACTATATAAAAACCATGTCGGCGAAATGCTAACCCCGCCAAGAACGGAACAATTAGAGAGCTTCCCAGAGTTAGTTAGGCATGAGTTTACAATTAAAGAAGGAAAAACGGATATTGTTTTTTCAGGACTCGGCTGGATAACAGTCAATGAACCGGGGGCTAAAGTTGCTGCCTATGTTCCAAGAGGCGTCCATGCACTATTAAGAAAATCATTAATATAAAAATTAGACGAATTGTCTAGCTTCAGCGCTTACCCCCTCGAGGTCACAAGCCAATACACCCAGAAAGGTAAGGTACGCCTTTCCGTGAGGCTTGTCTTGTGTTTGTCGGGGTTAAGCACGAAGAAAAGCTTCTGCGAATATTCATCGCAGGAACAATTGTTGTCCTTGAATGTTCCGAAGGCGCTTACGCATTTCTTAGAGGGGGAGAGCGATGTGAAAAAGCTTTTTGCAGTTATAGGCGATCCGATTGCCCATTCCATGTCGCCTGTGATGCATAATGATTTATTCCAGGCTTATGAGATTGATGCTTATTATCAGCCGCTTCATGTCAAAAGAGAAGACTTAGAAGTGGCGATAAAAGGTTTAAAGGCAATTGGAATTGCCGGTTTTAACGTGACCGTTCCACATAAAGAAGCAATCATCCCATTGCTTGATGAGCTCGATCCACTTGCTAAATCCATCGGAGCGGTCAATACAGTAGTAAATGAAAATGGGAAACTCATAGGGTTTAATACAGATGGTAGTGGTTATGTAAGAGGGTTGTTAGAAGAATTACCATCTCTTCAAGATAAAAAAGTACTAGTCATTGGGGCTGGCGGGGCAGCGCGGGGGATTTATTTTACAATGGCACAGGCTGGAGTGGTCCAATTAGATATTTCTAATCGAACCGTTTCAAAGGCTAATGTTATCGTTAGTGAATGCCCTTTCGATGTCCAATCAGAAGTCCTCAATATGGATGAAGCGGAAAAAAACCTTGGACAGTATGATTTAATTATCCAAACAACTCTAGCTGGGATGGCTCCTAATATTCAGGAGCTGCCGATTTCTATCCAACATTTGAAAGCGGGCTCTTTTGTTAGTGATATCATTTATAATCCGCTTGAAACTACATTTTTACAGGAAGCAAAAAAGAATGGCGCAGACATTCAAAATGGCTTAAATATGTTTGTCTTTCAAGGCGCACTTGCCTTTGAAAAATGGACGGGGATTTTTCCAGATACGAAGCGAATGAGAAAGATCGTTCTTTCACAACTAGGAGGATAACAAAATGTTAACAGGAAAACAAAAACGATTTTTACGTGCGAAAGCTCATCATCTAAATCCGATTTTTCAAGTCGGAAAGGGTGGCGTAAATGAAAATATGATTAAACAAGTAAGTAATGCACTCGAAGCGCGTGAACTCATGAAAATTACAATCTTGCAAAATTGTGATGAAGATAAAAATACTGTCGCTGAACAATTATCAAATGGTGCCAATGCGGAGCTTGTGCAAATTATTGGCCATACAATTGTCCTTTATAAAGAATCAAGGGAAAATAAACAAATACAGTTACCATAATCGGAGCTATTGGGAGAACGTGGCGTTTTGAACTTAATAAGAAAGCGGGAGGTATGAATCTTGAGAAAAGTCGGCATACTTGGAGGAACATTTGATCCGCCACATCTTGGCCATTTAGTTATTGCGAATGAAGTATTTCATGATTTTAATCTTGATGAAATTTGGTTCATGCCAAACCAGGAGCCTCCCCATAAAAAAAAAACATCTGCCACCCGGGATGCTGACAGAGTAAATTTATTGAAGCTAGCTATTAATGGGCATCCTAATTTCAAAATTGAATATATTGAGCTTCAAAGATCTGGGCCATCCTATACTTACGAAACGATGAAAATTCTAAAGGAAATGCATCATGATAAACAATTTTATTTTATCATTGGGGCTGATATGATTGAGTATTTGCCAAAATGGAAGAATATCGATCAATTAGTTGAAATGGTGCAATTTATTGGTGTAAATCGGCCATCATACCGTAATGAAAGTAATTATCCAATACTTTATGCAAATGTTCCAAATATGGAGATTTCATCAAGCCTTATTCGTAACCGTATACAGGAAAAAAAGACGATTCGATTTTTAGTTCCTGATTCTGTGAGGAACTATATTAAGGAGAAAAATTTATATGAATCGTGAATCTGCTTTAAAAATAGTTAAAGAACAATTAACGGAGCATCGTTATCAGCATACGTTAGGGGTCATGGAAACAGCGTTATTTTTAGCAAACCAATATGGTGCAGATGAAAAGAAAGCTGAGCTTGCCGCAATTTTTCATGACTATGCTAAGTTTAGGCCAAAAGAGGAAATGAAAAAAGTTATTATCGAACAGAATATGCCGGAGTGTCTTCTTGATTTTAATAGTGAACTATGGCATGCTCCTGTCGGGGCTTTTCTTGTGCAAAAGGAAGTCAGCATACAGGATGATGAAGTTTTAGACGCAATCAGATATCATACATCTGGAAGAACGAAGATGACTTTGCTTGAAAAGGTTATCTACCTTGCGGATTATATCGAACCCGGAAGGCATTTTCCAGGGGTTGAAGAAGTACGGGAAATGGCAAAAGAAAGCTTGGATAAAGCTTTAATTAAATCCATTCAAAACACAATTTTTTTCTTAATGAAAAAAGGCCAGCCAGTATTTCCTACTACGTTTCACACATATAATGACTTAATAATGCAGTCGGGAGGACTGAACGAATGAACGAAAAAGATTTACTTTTAACAGCTGTTAAAGCCGCTGATGATAAACGCGCAGAAGATATCCTTGTTTTGAATATGAAAGGTATTTCCTTAATCGCAGATTATTTTCTTATTTGCCATGGGAATTCTGATAAGCAAGTACAGGCCATTGCAAGAGAATTGAAGGAAAAAGCTATGGAAAAAGGTTTTACAGTGAAGAGACTAGAAGGTTTTGACGAAGCGAAATGGGTTTTAGTTGATTTAGGAGATGTTGTTGCTCATATCTTCCATCGTGATGAAAGAAGCTATTATAATTTGGAACGCCTATGGGGCGATGCGCCGATCGAAAATGTCCAAAGTGAGCTTAATCAATGAGTTATGAAAAATTTGCCTATCTATATGATCAATTAATGAAAGATGTTCCGTATAACAAATGGACCGATTTCATTTTAGATATGGCAAAGAAATATGAAGTGAAAGGGTTTAAACTACT
Source organism: Cytobacillus depressus (assembly GCF_008923245.1). Lineage (GTDB taxonomy): Bacteria > Bacillota > Bacilli > Bacillales > Cytobacillaceae > Cytobacillus > Cytobacillus depressus. The sequence goes on along the minus strand of NZ_WBOS01000001.1, from coordinate 712,183 downwards.
TGATTTAGGCTGTGGCACTGCTGAGCTTTCTATTAAGCTTGCGGAAAAAGGTTTTCAAGTAACTGGGGTCGACTTATCAGAGGATATGCTGACAGTTGCTCAAACGAAAGCTAATGAAAAAGGGCTAGATTTGCTATTTTTTCAGCAAAATATGGCAGAGCTAAACGGTCTAGGATCATTCGATATAATTGGGATATTTTGTGATTCATTAAATTATTTACAGTTAGAAGAAGATGTATTGAACACTTTTCAGCGTGTTTATCACCATTTAGATGATCATGGACTATTTATTTTTGATGTCCATTCGGTTTTTAAAATGGAAGAAATATTTATGAATCAAACATTTGCTGTCAATGATGACGACATCAGTTATATTTGGCACTGCTTTGAAGGGGAATATCCTAACAGTGTAGAGCATGACCTAAGCTTTTTTGTTTTAGATAAAGAGAGTGATATGTATAGTCGTTATGATGAGCTTCATTTGCAGCGGACATATCCAGTTGACGTATATAAGAAATGGCTTCATGAATCGGGTTTTGAGGTTGTTGAGGTAACAGCAGATTTTGAGGCTCAACCCCCTCAGGAGCAATCTGAACGTATTTTTTTTATATGCAGAAAAGCGAAATTATCATAATAGCAAAAAGGAAAAAGACCGGCTTAAGTAGCCGGTCTAAAAATTTCTTTCAAATAAGAAGGAATTCTACAAATTATGCAGAATTATTTATGATAGGAGAGTATAATATTTTTTTACTTGGTCAATATCTTCATCAAACTTTGCATGTGTCGCTTGAAAAACATGTTCAAACAAATCACCTAATTCACTTTCCATGACTTTAATAGCCTCTCCAGTTATTCCTCCTTTTACACAAACCTTTTCTTGTAATGTCGGCAATGAATAAAATCCTTTTTTCATTAATTCTCCCATTCCAATGAGCATCTTTTCCGCCAAAATTGTAGCGGTTTCTTGGTCAATCTCTGTTTCTTTTACTGCAGCGAGAATAAACCTCTGCGTCAAATAACTGAAAAAAGCGGGACCACAGCTTACAATATCAGAAGCTACTCTCGTAATATTTTCTTCTATTTCAACAGTTGTCGAGATTTTCTCAAACATCATTTTAAGAATGGTTTTCCACTCGGGCCTGCAGTTTTCTCCAAACGATAATAAAGAAACCCCAGAGAGCGCGCGATTTGTTATACTCGGAATAATCCTTGCAACTGAACAAGGAGCGATACTTTCTAATTGCTCCACATTAATGGGGCTTGTAATGGAAACAATGCATTTATCTTTAGAAAGATAAGGTGAAATATCTTTAATGACATTATGAACGTCATGAGGCTTTACACAAACAAAGATGAGTGAGGATTGCTCCGCTACATCTTTACCCGTTTTTGCCAAATGTATCTCCTGATAATTCTTCTTAATTTCTTGTGCTTTCGAAATTGTTCGATTTGTGATCGTCATCGAAGAAGGGGAAGCGGCTTTTCCATCAAGTAATGCTTCTGCCAGTATTCTCCCCATATTACCTGTTCCAATAATTCCGATTTTCATGTGTCTTCCCTCCTTCACAAGCGAGTTTTCTCCTATACAATATGAATTTCCCTTATAGAATATGCCAAATAAGAAAGGATGATATGGTTGATACACTTGATTAAAGAGCACAAAATATATATTATTTCAGGATTAGTTGCTAGTATTGCGGCGATTTATTTTATATTTCAGCCTGATGAGGAACAGAGCAATATATTCGAAGACAATAATCTGCTGCTGACAGATGAACAGAATATAGCTGTCAATTCGGATGCAGAAATAGTTCATGAATCAGTTATAGTAGATGTAAAAGGTGCGGTGATTAAACCAGGTGTTTATGAAGCGGATATAAATGACCGAGTCATCGATTTAATTCGTAAGGCAGGTGGATTACATGAATCTGCAGATGAAGCGAAAATTAATTTCGCGATAAGGGTAGAGGATGAAATGGTTATTTATGTTCCAAAGATCGGTGAAGAGGTAATGGATTCCGTTCCTTCAATCACGGATGAGGGATCAAGTAATCTTGGACAATCAAAAAATGATGGCAAAGTGAATTTAAATACTGCGAATGAAACAGAGTTACAAAGTTTGCCTGGAATTGGCCCAGCAAAAGCAGCAGCTATTATTGAATTTCGCGAAACAAACGGTCCTTTTAAAGTGATAGAAGATTTAAAATCGATAAGCGGAATAGGAGAAAAAACTTTTGAGAAATTAAGCGACAGTATAAAAGTGAAATAATGAATCTTCCATTGACCCGATTCCACATCAAAGCTTAAACTTGACGTATAACAATTGAGAAAATTTTAGTAAGGAGTAAAGATTGTGGGAAGAAAAAGCTGGGATGAATATTTCTTAGATATTGCAGAAGCAGTTGGATCACGTTCAACTTGCCCAAGACTACATGTTGGCTGTGTCATTGTTAAGGATAAACATATTGTGTCCACTGGATATAATGGCTCGATACATGGCCACGAGCATTGCGAGGATGACGGTTGTTTGATCAATGATGAGGGAAGATGTATTCGAACACTGCATTCTGAACTTAATGCAGTTCTGCATGCTGACAGAGGATTAATACAAGAAGCAACAGCTTATGTTACGCATGAGCCATGCGAAAATTGTGCAAAGACTTTAGCACAATCTGGCATCGCAAAAGTTGTTTATCGACATGCCTACCCGAATAAATACAATGAACAATTTTTGAAAAATGTAGAAGTCGTTCACCTTCCTTTCAAGAGTGAAGCCCAATAAAAGGTATAGGATTTCACCTATGCCTTTTTACAAAAAGCTTGATATTTTGTCGTTGATTGGAGCGGAAGGCTCGAGATCCTCAAAATGCATACGCGTTTTTTCGTGCGGTGTTAATTCACGGATGAATATTTAATGTCCTGCTGGAAAAGCGAGTCAAAGGGAGACCCCGCAGACGCAAAAGCGACGAGGAGGCTCCCTGACCGCTCGCGATCGCTAAGTGCCTGTAGCGGAAATCAACAGAAACGTATAAAAATTAAAAGGAGATATTCATATATGAAAGGCAAATGGATTTACTTCACAGTTGCCTCACTAATGGGGATTTTGACAAGCCTTCTAAACGGAATGATCTTTTTAGCTTTAATATTTCTCATATTATTTCTTTATAAAAAGAAGAATTTTACAAAGAGGCAACTTGTCACTATCAGTATGATTTTTATTGTTTTTTTCATCCGAACCGAATTGAAAGAAAAATCGAATCATAGCGACATTCCTTACAATAAAACGAACTTTTTCATTTCTCTGCAAGAAAATATAAAGGTAGATGGAGATAAGTTTACGGCAACAGCGAAAGAAATAAACTATAAAGAAAAACTCATCGTTACGTATAAAATAAAAACAGAAAATGAGAAGAAGCTCATAGAAAAAAGCTTCAAGACAGGGATGGCCTGTAAATTAACTGGCTCTTTAGAGGAACCATTTACCGCAACTAACATCAACGCCTTTAATTATAAAGAATATTTACATAGAAATCAGACCTTTTGGATTTTAAAAGCAGAACAAGTCCAACCTTCCAATTGTATTCCCCAAAAGAAAACCCCTCTATCTCTCATTCGTACGATCAGAGAAAATGGAATCGAATATGTTAAAAATCATTTCCCAAAGGAGACGGCCCCGTTAGCGATAGCCTTGCTTTTCGGAGATCGAAATTTTATTGAAGAAGATGTGATAAATGCCTATCAAAAACTTGGCATTGTTCATTTATTAGCGATTTCTGGTCTTCACGTTGGTATGCTTGCTGGATTGATTTATTTTATAGGCATTCGAGCAGGAGTAACGCGAGAGAAGATGACTTCAGCTTTGCTTATGTTTTTGCCGTTTTATGCTATTATTACAGGCGCTTCCCCTTCCGTTATCCGTGCAGTTTTTATGATGATGATTTTTTTAGCTTTACAAAAATGGGGAAAGCGGCTTTCGTTAGTAACAGCGGATGTACTTGGGATTGTTTTTATCATTTACACCTTTTTTTCACCTTATATCATTTATAATGTCGGATTTCAGCTTTCCTTCGGAGTAAGCTTATCACTTATTCTTTCAGCTCCTATTATTTTAAAACGCTTTTCTCATCCTATTTCTATATTGTTTGCTACATCTTTGATTTGCCAGCTAGCTGCTACCCCGATTATGTTTTATTATTTTTATGAAGTTTCCCTCATTTCTGTTTTAGCAAATATACTGTTTGTTCCTCTTTTTTCTATGTTGATTTTGCCTGCTGTTTTTATCATTTTCCTTTTACACCTTTTATTTCAAGGTCATATTCAGCTTCCCGTTACAATATTAAATGTGATTATTTTTTGGATGGATCAAATAGCTGGCCGGTTTGCACAAATACCTTTTGCAATGATTACGCTAGGAAGGCCGCCTACTGTCGTTTTAATCCTATATTTAATTTGTTTACTATGCTATTTTTCTTTATGGGAGAAAGTAAAAGGGATTCGTAAGATGCTAAAGCTTCAAGGAATCCCGCTTATTCTATTATTCATTCATGGCTCTAGCCTATTCTTATCTCCGTATGGGGAAATCACCTTTATTGATGTTGGACAGGGTGACAGTATTTTCATTAAGCTTCCCCATGGAAAAGGGAATTACTTAATTGATACGGGAGGAACATTGCTGTTTAATAATGAGGATTGGCAGATACGAAGGAGTCAGTATGATGTTGGTAAAGATGTCGTCGTTCCTTTTTTGAAAAGCAAGGGAATAACGACAATTGATAAACTTATTTTAACGCATGGAGATGCTGACCATATTGGCGGTGCAGCAGAGGTTTTGCAGGAAATAAAGGTGAAGGAAATGATTTTACCTATTAGTGAGAACCTTTCAGAGTTAGAAAAAAATTTATTACAAACAGCCAACAAAAAGAAAATCCCATTTCGATTTACGATGGCAGGAGATGGCTGGAAGGCTGGCGGGATCATTTTTCAAGTGTTGTCTCCCCAAGATAAAACAGAGAAAGACAGAAATAACGGCTCTGTTGTTCTTAATGCAAAAATAGGGGGATTAACATGGCTGTTTACAGGTGATTTAGAAGAGAGCGGAGAGGAGAAATTAATTAATCGTTATCAAAATTTAAAAATTGACGTTTTAAAGGTTGGACATCATGGCAGTAAATCATCTACATCGCCTGCCTTCCTTGATCGGATTTCTCCAAAGCTCGCTGTCGTTTCTGCAGGAAAAAATAATCGCTACGGCCATCCTAATAAAGAGGTGCTAAAGAATTTAAGTGAAAGAAATATTAACGTTCTCCGCACAGATCAGCATGGAGGAATAACTTATTATTTTAAAGGAAATCATGGAACCTTTTCTGTCATGGTGCCATAAGATGAAATTAAATATATTGAATGAAATGAATGGAGGCTACGGTTAAGGTAGCCTCCAATGGTTCAATTTACAATTTTTAGTTCTATGTAACAATTAAGAGCCCACAACTTTTACGACTGTCGCAATAATAAATAATGTTGCGAAGAAACCGAAAGACACGATAAAACCAACTCCAGAGTCGATAGCGTCATTTCGCTTACTTTGGACGTTTTTTTCAAATTCGTTCACAGTCTACCCCTCCTATATCCTTTTCCTCACATTACGGGCAGTAACCCCCTACCTCCTGTGAGGATGCTGCCTGAAAAACCTGATTGTTTCAACAAACCATCAACATCTCAGCTGAAGGAACTTTCGCCTTTTAGTATAAGCTAAAGTCAAGAAAAAATCTAGCTGTCCCCTGCTGCATTTCCACTGTTGACAAGAGTTGTCACAAATAAGTTGAACTTGTCTGGCTACAATATTTAATACAGTTATGCACCGTCGTGACTTGAGTATCCTAGGCCTCATGTACCGACGTTCATTATAGATGGGAGAATTGACACTTAATGGAGTGGGTGTCAATTCTCTTTTGAAAAGGATTGATGCTTTTTATACAATCTCCCGCCTTTTTTTAACTTGTCAAAATGGACAAGGTTCATTAGGATAAAAGTATCTTAATGGAACGGAGAGAAAATCAGTGGTTTTTGATTTATGGAAGCAAATTAAAGCAAAAAAATTTACTCCGATTTTTTTATTATACGGGGCGGAGTCATTTCTTATTAATGAAACGAAACAGTTATTAATTTCCAATGTTTTAAGTGAAGCGGAAATGGATTTTAATCTTTCTTCTTATGACCTCGAGGAAACTGCGATTGATTTGGCACTTGAAGATGCCGAAACATTGCCTTTCATGGGGGAAAAAAGATTAATTTTTTTACATAATCCTGTTTTTCTAACATCTGAGAAAACGAAAGAAAAGGTTGAACACAATTTAGCTAAGCTAGAATCGTATATAAAGGAACCATCTCCTTTTACAATTATCGTTTTTATTGCTAATTACGAAAAATTAGATGAACGGAAAAAATTAACGAAAGAATTAAAAAGGAGCGCATCAATTCTTGAGGCAAAAAAGCTAAATGAAGGAGAATTAAAAGCTTGGATTAAAGAACGAGCTGCTGCAAATGACGTGGAAATTGATGATCAGGCGGCAGAATACATGCTTACTCTTGCAGGTACAAATTTATTTTTACTAACGAGTGAAATTGATAAGCTTGCATTATACTGTGGTGCTGGTAAACGAATTGATATGAATATTGTTGAAAGATTAGTTTCACGTTCATTGGAGCAAAACATCTTTACTCTTGTTGATAAAATCATTCACCGCAAAATTGATGAGGCATTAAGGATTTTTTATGATTTGTTAAAGCAAAATGAGGAGCCGATCAAAATTTTAGCGATTATTACTGGGCAATTTAGGCTCATTTATCAAGTAAAGGAGCTGGCAAGAAAAGGTTATGGCCAACAGCAAATAGCTGGGTATTTAAAGGTTCATCCCTTCCGTGTCAAGCTTGCTGCGGGACAGGCTCAGCTTTTTGGGGAAAAAGAGCTCACATATATAATGAAATTATTAGCAGAAGCGGATTATCAAATGAAAACAAGCAGTATGAAAAAAGAATTGCTTATTGAAATGTTTTTATTCAGATTGAAGGACCCTATCTAAATAGAAAAACGGCCTATCGGCCGTTTTTTTGTATAATAAAAGGCTATCTATAAAAGATAGCCAATACAAGCTTACGCGTTTAAAGCGTTCATTTTTTTCATTAAACGAGACTTTTTACGAGCAGCAGCGTTTTTGTGGATAAGACCTTTAGCAGCAGCTTTGTCTAATTTACGAGCAGCCTCAACGAAAGATTCTTTCGCTACAGCAGCATCGTTATTAACGATAGCAGCGTCTACCTTTTTAACAGCTGTACGCATTGCAGATTTAGCATTAGCGTTTTGAACTTTTTTAGTTTCGTTCGTTTTTACACGCTTAATTGCAGATTTAATGTTTGGCATTCAAATTCACCTCCCAAAAACAACATCGAGATTATATTATAACTCGACTTTCACATTCATTAACAATCAATTATTAAGAACAAGTGATATTTTATCAAACACGCTCGACTTTTGCAATACTCTCCCTTAGTTTTTCATTTTTTTAGCCAATTTATCGGCTGGATAAAAAACAGGAATGATTTTACTAGGTAAAGGAAAAGATAATACAAAGTTTGCCTTAGTGAAGGAAAAATGTAAGGGGGAATACGCTTGGAAGAGTCTATCGATTTAAGTAAATATTCCGTTAGAACAGATCTTGCAATTGAGGCAAGAGAAATGGTTATAGCTGATCGAGAAAAACAAGTGCATAATCAAGAAAACCTTTCTCAAATCGAAGGGGTAATAATAAAAGAAAAAGAAGAGGACGATATAAAAATTTCGTACGTTGAAGTGACAAATGAAGGGGCTAAAGCTTTAGGAAAAAAGGAAGGTAGATACTTAACGATTGAGGCAATTGGTATTCGCCAGCAAGATACACCAATGCAACATAAGGTAGTGAAAATATTTGCAGCGGAGTTTGCCCAGTTTTTAAAGCAGCTTGGGATAAAGGAAGAGGCCTCCTGTCTTGTTGTGGGCCTAGGAAATTGGAATGTTACACCAGATGCTCTTGGTCCCCAAGTTTGTGAAAATCTCCTTATTACTAGACATTTATATCAATTACAGCCTGAAAGTGTTGAAGAAGGCTATCGTCCAGTTAGTGCAATTGCACCAGGGGTTATGGGGATTACCGGGATTGAAACGAGCGATATTATTTTTGGAATTGTTGAAAAGACAAAACCTGATTTTGTCATAGCCATTGATGCGTTAGCCTCACGATCAATTGAGCGAGTAAATTCAACGATTCAAATATCCGATTCTGGTATCCATCCAGGATCAGGTGTCGGCAATAAGCGTAAAGAAATAAGTAAAGAAACGCTGGGGATTCCTGTCGTTGCTATTGGTGTACCAACTGTTGTTGATGCAGTTTCAATTACGAGTGATACGATTGACTTTATTTTAAAACATTTTGGTAAAGAAATAAGAGAAGGGGGGCGACCTTCGAGGGCGCTAACTCCTGCGGGAATGAGCTTTGGCAAACGAAGAAAGCTTACAGAGGAAGACCTGCCAGAGGAACAACATCGAAAAACCTTTCTTGGTATGATAGGAACATTGCCTGATGAGGAAAAGAGAAAATTAATTTTTGAAGTCTTATCTCCAATCGGCCATAATCTCATGGTCACGCCAAAAGAAGTCGATGTATTTATTGAAGATATGGCCAATCTAATTGCCAATGGGCTTAATGCTGCCCTTCATCATAACGTAAACCAAGAGAATGCAGGTTTTTACACAAGGTAATAACAAATTCGGAAGCGCCTTGACCTCGAGGGGGGTAGGCGCTCCTCCTAAAAGCTAACGCTTTTACTCGTGCGATGATTATGCTGTCGAGGCATTCCTTGTGGAGCTGGACGTAGACAGATTTAATCTCAAGATATTAACAATTAGTAAAAATAATAATTTCCTACAAAGTGAATTTTTGTTCTATCTTCTCTAGTGAAGTCATATGAATTACTAGACTCACTAAGAGAGGTGGAAGAATGAAACCTATTAAATCTAGCAGTGTTATCGTATTTATCCAAGGATCAAGCCTGTTAAAAATATTTGGCGGTTTTTTTCTATTCCTATTTATGATTTTCTCAATAAGCGGTGCCTTGACAGCCCTAAAGCCAGAATACAGATTAAGCTCAAACTCTGTTCACACTGCTGCAAATAAAATTACTGGAGAAATGCTCTATCATCTAATTGGCTGGGAAAACCACCATTTTATGCAAGGATTGGACAAGCAGGTAAGCTCTCCAACTTTAATGAACTTTCTATTTAAACTCTCAACGAATATTAATTTAAATGATCCGAGAAGTTTATTAGGCAGAGAGTTACCATCCTTCTCCCTTTATGATCAAAAAATATTAGTTGCTGGTGAAGGAACAGATTATACGAATATTCCGATTGAATCTTCTCCACCAACAGATTTTCTTAGGGCCGAACAAGAAGCGACCTTACAAAATATAGAAGGTCTTGAGAAGTCAGGTGATAAAAAACAAACAGTTAACCCTCCTCACACTACAGGAGATAAAAAAGTTGTCTATTTATATTTTACCCATAATAGAGAGTCGTATCTTCCATATTTAAAAGGGGTTACTAATCCTGATTTAGCCTATCATTCAGAAATTAATATAATGAAAATTGGTGACAAGCTGCAAGAAGAATTAGAAAGCAAGGGAATTGGAACGACTGTTGATAAAACCGATGTTCAAGGAAATCTAAATAAAAAAGGCTGGAAATACCACCAATCCTATCAAGAATCTAGACAGGTGGTACAGACTGCGACTGCTACTAATCGAGATTTAACATACTTGATCGATATACACCGGGATGCTGGCAGAAGAGAGAAGACAACGAAGGAGGTAGATGGGAAAACATATGCTAAACTTGCTTTTGTTATTGGGGGAGACAATCCGAACTATGAGAAAAATTTACGTCTCGCAACCGAATTGCATAAAAGGCTAGAGGAAAAATATAAAGGTTTAAGCCGTGGGATTATTCAAAACCAAGGCAAGGGAACAAACGGCAAATTTAATCAAGACTTATCCGAAAATGCCATCTTAATAGAATTTGGCGGTGTCGATAATACATTTGAAGAATTAAATCGTTCAGCTGAAGCTTTAGCTGATGTTTTCAGTGAATTTTACTGGCAAGCGGAAAGCGTTAACGCTCCTGTTAAAGATCAAGGGGAGAAAAAATAATGATAGAGAGGTGATCAGTTATGAAATGGTTTATGTTGAAGACCTTGCTCCTTACATCACTTATGTTCCTTGCTGTTTTATTTGGGATGCAGCAGGCAAATGAAGGAATAACGAAAATGAAGGGCTATAGTGATGAAAGGTTTAAAGGGGCATTTACTTTGCAGGAAAATGAAGCGGGAGAACTGCATGCTTCTATTCTAGGAACGGATGTCACTAGTCATGATCTTCAGCAAAAAAAAGAGAAGCTCGAGGAAATGAAAGCATATAATTTTTTCTCTTCTTTAGGAAAAAAGCTTTCAGAAGGGCTCTCAGCTCTAGCAGAAACCACGCTACATTTCATAACTGATTTGATTAAAGAACATTAGAGGGAGCAGTGCGCATCCTTTTTTGTTTAGAAAGCTTTTATCCCGAATCGGATTCGAATAAATCACGTTCTTCTAAACGGCTGCTGGCTATTTTTTCTCAATCACCAGCATTGAATCTTCCTAATTGTACTGCTATAATCTAAAAATAGTGCATGCTGTACGACCTAGTGCTTTTCAATGTAGGAGTGAAACAATGAATAGAGAAGAAAGACTTAATAGACAATCAAAGATTCGGAATTTTTCCATCATCGCACATATAGACCACGGGAAATCAACTTTAGCTGACCGCATTTTGGAAAAAACAAATGCATTAACTTCCCGTGAAATGAAAAATCAGCTATTAGATTCTATGGATATAGAAAGAGAACGGGGCATTACGATTAAATTAAATTCCGTTCAATTGAAATATAAAGCAAAAGATGGCGAAACATACACTTTTCATCTAATCGATACACCAGGGCACGTCGATTTTACGTATGAGGTATCTCGTAGTTTAGCTGCATGTGAAGGCGCAATCCTCGTTGTTGATGCTGCTCAAGGAATTGAAGCGCAAACTTTAGCTAATGTGTATTTAGCCCTTGATAATGATTTGGAAATTATTCCTGTCATTAATAAAATCGATCTTCCAAGTGCCGATCCCGAGCGTGTGAGAGGCGAGGTAGAAGAAGTGATTGGTTTAGATGCTTCAGATGCTGTTCTAGCTTCAGCTAAAGCTGGAATTGGCATTGAAGACATTTTGGAACAGATCGTTGAAAAGGTTCCGGCTCCAACAGGAGACCCAGATGCACCGTTAAAAGCGCTTATTTTTGACTCCCTGTTCGATGCTTACCGGGGCGTTATTGCCTATATCCGGGTAGTTGAAGGAACGGTTAAAGCTGGAGACAAAATTAAAATGATGGCAACGGGCAAGGAGTTTGAAGTTATTGAAGTTGGGGTGTTCTCTCCAAAAGCAGAGGCCCGCGACGAATTAACTGTAGGCGATGTAGGATTTTTAACTGCAGCAATCAAAAATGTTGGCGACACAAGAGTCGGGGATACGATTACAAATGCAAAAAATGGGGCTACTGAACCATTGCCAGGCTACCGTAAATTGAATCCGATGGTATATTGCGGATTATATCCGATTGACAGTGCGAAATTTAACGATCTTAGAGAAGCGCTTGAAAAGCTGGAGCTTAATGATTCAGCTTTACAGTTTGAGCCGGAAACTTCTCAAGCACTAGGATTCGGTTTCCGCTGCGGATTTTTAGGTCTGCTTCATATGGAAATTATCCAAGAGCGGATTGAACGAGAATTCAAAATTGACTTAATTACTACTGCACCGAGTGTTATATATGATGTCATCCTAACTGATGGATCAGATATTAAAATTGATAACCCATCTAAAATGCCTGATCCGCAAAAAATTGAACGCGTTGAGGAGCCGTATGTCAAAGCAACAATGATGGCACCAAATGATTATGTTGGTGCAATTATGGAGCTTTGCCAGGAGAAGCGCGGTATCTTTATTGATATGCAATACATGGATGAGACACGTGTCAATATTACGTACGAAATTCCTTTATCAGAAATCGTTTATGATTTCTTTGACCAGCTTAAATCCAATACGAAAGGATATGCTTCCTTTGACTACGAGCTAATCGGCTATAAGCCTTCTAAGCTTGTGAAAATGGACATCCTGTTAAATGGAGAAAAAGTTGACGCATTGAGCTTTATTGTTCATAAAGATTTTTCATATGAACGAGGCAAGGTCATTGTTGAGAAACTTAAGGAGTTAATTCCGCGCCAGCAGTTTGAGGTGCCGGTACAAGCGGCTATTGGTCAGAAGATTGTTGCCCGTTCAACGATTAAATCAATCGGTAAAAACGTCTTGGCGAAATGTTACGGGGGAGATATTTCCCGTAAACGAAAGCTATTAGAAAAGCAAAAAGAAGGAAAAAAACGCATGAAGCAAGTGGGTTCAGTAGAAGTTCCACAAGAAGCTTTCATGGCTGTTCTGAAAATGGACGATACAAACAAGAAGAAATAAAAATCGATTTAATAAAAGGAGGTTGGAAGGCTTGCAAAATTCAGCGGCTTCCGCCTTTTTTATTTTATAAAAAGAAATAAGGTGTGTTAAAAATGATGCAAGCAGCCTATATTCACATTCCTTTTTGTGAGCATATTTGCCACTATTGTGATTTTAATAAAGTATTTTTAAAAGGTCAGCCTGTCGATGAATATTTGGATTATCTCGCTAAGGAAATGGAACTTACATTAAATGAAGCACCAACAAAGAAATTAAATACCATTTTTATCGGTGGAGGAACGCCAACGGCATTAAACGAACAACAGCTTGAAAAGCTATGCCACATCATCAAAGAATATTTACCTTACGATGAAGAGACAGAATTTACGTTTGAAGCTAATCCAGGCGACCTTTCCGAAGAAAAGCTGCGAATCTTATATGCTGCAGGAGTTAACAGAATTAGCTTCGGGGTACAGACATTTAATGAGGAGCTCCTCAAGAAAATTGGCAGAGTGCATAGAGCAAAGGATGTTTTTCAGTCTGTCGAGGCAGCTAAGAAAACGGGCTTCCATAATATAAGCATTGATTTAATCTATAGTTTGCCTGGACAAACAGTAAAGGATTTTAAAGACACCCTTCAGACCGCATTCACATTAGATATTGTGCACTATTCTGGATACTCTCTCATTATTGAGCCTAAGACCGTTTTTTATAACTTGATGAGAAAAGGTAAGCTTCAGTCTCCTGGGGAAGATGCAGAAGCGGAAATGTACGAAACCTTAATGGAAGAGATGGATAAGCATGGCTTCAAGCAATATGAAATCAGTAATTTTTCCAAACCAGGTTATGAAAGTAGACATAATCTTACTTATTGGAATAATGAATGGTATTACGGATTTGGAGCGGGTGCCCATGGATATGTAAATGGGAAGCGGATTTCCAATCATGGTCCGATAAAAAAATATATGGACACACTAAAAACAGGATATTTGCCAATACTCGATGAACATCAAGTAACCCGCTCAGAGCAAATTGAAGAAGAAATGTTTCTTGGTCTAAGAAAGACTGCAGGCGTTGAAATTTCCCGTTTTATGGAGAAGTTCAGCGAAAATCCGCTTAAAATGTTTAAAAAAGAATTAGACGAATTGATCGGCCGTGGCCTAATACACGTGACCGACAAAGAAATCCAGTTATCAATGAAAGGTCGATTTCTTGGAAATGAAGTGTTTCAGTATTTTCTTAAGTAAAAAATACTCTGCGTTATTATTGACACCAAACCATTGATTTGATAATTTATTAGTAGAATTAGCACTCGCAGCTAAGGAGTGCTAACAGAGGTGATAATTGTGTTGACTGAACGCCAATTATTGATCTTTCAGGTTATTGTTGATGATTTTATTCAATCTGCGCAGCCAGTTGGTTCGAGAAGTTTGTCGAAAAAAGACAAAATAGCATTTAGCTCCGCGACCATTCGTAATGAAATGTCAGATTTAGAAGAGCTGGGGTTTATTGAAAAGACACACACCTCATCAGGAAGAATTCCTTCCGAAAAAGGGTATCGTTACTATGTGGATCATTTGCTCTCTCCACAAAAGCTGAAAGAGCAAGATGTTAAAATGCTTAAATCTGTATTTGCTGAACGGATTTTTGAACTTGAAATAATCGTGCAAAAATCAGCTAAAATTCTTTCAGAGTTAACAAATTATACATCCATTGTGTTAGGACCAGCCGTTAAGGATAATAAATTGAAGAAGATTCAAATTATCCCTTTAAACAATCAGACAGCCATTGCTATTATCGTTACAGATTCTGGTCATGTAGAGAATCGAATGTTTCATTTGCCTGAAACAATGGACGCTGGGGAACTTGAAAAGCTCGTCAATATTTTGAATGACCGCTTAGCTGGTGCTCCAATTGAAAGCTTAAACGATAAAATTTATAAAGAAGTAGCGATACTTTTGCGACAGCATATTAGTAATTATGATTATATATTGCATTCGCTTGCCGATACGCTTAAAGTCCCGTCACATGAGAAGCTGTTCTTTAGCGGCAAAGCTAATATGCTATTACAGCCTGAGTTTCATGACATTGATAAAATAAAAAGTTTAATGGCCATGATTGAACATGAAGACAGCATTTATGAACTGATCCGCAAGAATAAATCAGGGATTAATATTAAAATTGGTAAAGAAAATAAAAATTCTGCAATGGAAAATTGCAGCTTAATTACGGCAACATATTCAATGGGGGCAGAACAGCTTGGAACAATTGCCATCTTAGGTCCAACAAGAATGGAGTATTCTCGCGTCATCAGTCTATTAGATTATATTAGTACGGACTTATCTTCCGTACTAACAAAGCTGTATCAAAGCGATTGACGTTGGCAATATTGACTAAGGATGGAGCAGGGGCCCCTTCAAATTAAAATAGGGGCCAATTTCCCTGTTTATAAAATGCTTACTACCCTTTAAGGGAGGTGAAAAAATTGGCAGATGAAAAAAATATTTTAGAAGAAGAAACAATCCAAAATTCTGATCAAGCTGTAGAGACTGAAGTAAACGATTCGGGAGCTGCAGAAGCAGTGAACGAAACTTCTTCTGAGGAAGCTTCTTTAGAAGATCAACTTGTGCATGCACAGGAAAAAACAGTTGAGCTAGAAGCCAAACTAGCAGAAGTGGAAAATCGTTACTATCGTCTGCAAGCCGATTTTGATAATTCCAGACGTAGAGCAAGATTAGATCTTGAATCGTCTGAAAAATATAGAGCTCAAAAATTAATTTCCGACTTACTGCCTTCTATCGATAATTTCGAGAGAGCACTGCAAATGGAAACTGATAATGAACAAATGAAATCTGTTCTTCAAGGAATGGAAATGGTTTATCGAGGTTTGCTGGAAGCTCTGAAAAATGAAGGAGCAGAACAGATTGAAGCTG
Organism: Cytobacillus depressus; assembly: GCF_008923245.1. GTDB lineage: Bacteria > Bacillota > Bacilli > Bacillales > Cytobacillaceae > Cytobacillus > Cytobacillus depressus. Next base: position 696,641 of record NZ_WBOS01000001.1, on the reverse strand, counting down.
TCGGAAAAGAATTTGATCCACAAGTCCATCAAGCAGTTATGCAAGTAGAAGTGGAAGGTGTCGAGTCAAATATAGTAGTTGAGGAATTCCAAAAAGGCTATATTTTAAAGGACAGAGTGATCCGTCCAGCCATGGTCAAAGTAAATTTATAAGTTACATATTTTGGGAGGTAAGAAAACATGAGCAAAATCATTGGAATCGATTTAGGTACAACAAACTCATGTGTTTCCGTTTTAGAAGGCGGAGAGGCAAAAGTTATTCCAAATCCAGAGGGTAACCGTACAACTCCTTCTGTTGTTGCTTTTAAAAATGGGGAACGTCAAGTTGGGGAAGTAGCAAAACGTCAAGCAATAACAAATCCTAATACAATTATGTCTGTAAAGCGTCACATGGGGACAGATTTTAAAGTTGAGGCAGAAGATAAAAAGTATACACCGCAAGAAATTTCTGCAATCATTCTTCAACACTTAAAATCATACGCTGAAGAGTATCTTGGTGAAACAGTAACGAAAGCTGTTATTACAGTCCCTGCTTACTTTAACGATGCTGAGCGCCAAGCAACAAAAGATGCTGGTACAATCGCTGGTCTTGAAGTTGAGCGTATTATTAACGAGCCAACAGCAGCTGCTTTAGCTTATGGTATGGATAAAACAGATGAAGACCAAACAATTCTTGTATTCGACCTTGGTGGCGGTACATTTGACGTATCCATTCTTGAACTTGGAGACGGTGTATTTGATGTTAAGGCAACAGCTGGTGATAACCGTCTTGGCGGCGATGATTTTGACCAAGCAATTATCGACTATTTAGTTCAGGAATTCAAAAAAGAAAATGGCATTGATCTTTCAAAAGATAAAATGGCTACACAGCGTTTAAAGGATGCTGCTGAAAAAGCGAAAAAGGATTTATCAGGTGTGACTTCGACGCAAATTTCCTTACCGTTCATTACAGCAGGGGAAGCTGGTCCATTACATCTTGAAATCAATTTAACAAGAGCTAAATTTGATGAACTTACAGCTGATTTAGTTGAACGTACAATGGGCCCTACTCGACAAGCGTTAAAAGATGCTGGCCTTTCACCTGCTGAAATCGATAAGGTTATTCTTGTTGGTGGATCAACTCGTATTCCAGCTGTACAAGAAGCCATTAAGAAAGAAACAGGCAAGGAGCCGCATAAAGGGGTTAACCCAGATGAAGTAGTAGCAATGGGTGCGTCAATCCAAGGTGGAGTAATCTCTGGTGACGTTAAGGATGTTGTCCTTCTAGACGTTACACCACTTTCACTTGGAATCGAAACAATGGGTGGCGTGTTTACAAAGCTGATTGATCGTAACACAACAATCCCAACATCTAAATCACAAGTATTCTCAACTGCTGCAGATAATCAGTCAGCTGTTGATATTCATGTTCTTCAAGGTGAGCGTCCAATGGCAGCAGACAATAAAACATTAGGCCGCTTCCAGTTAGGCGATATTCCGCCTGCTCCAAGAGGAATTCCGCAAATCGAAGTTTCTTTTGATATCGATAAAAACGGAATTGTAAATGTTCGTGCAAAAGATCTTGGTACAAATAAAGAACAAGCGATCACGATTAAATCTTCAACTGGATTATCTGATGAAGAAATCGAAAAAATGGTAAGAGAAGCTGAAGAAAATGCAGAAGCAGATAAGAAGCGCAAAGAAGAAGTAGAGCTTCGCAATGAAGCAGATCAGCTTGTCTTTACAACTGAAAAAACGATGAAGGATCTTGAAGGCAAAGTGGATGAAGCTGAAGTGGCAAAAGCCAATGAAGCAAAAGATGCTTTAAAAGCTGCTATTGAAAAGAATGATTTAGAAGAAATTAAAGCGAAGAAAGATGCTTTACAAGAAATCGTTCAAGCTCTTACAATGAAGCTTTATGAAGAAGCTGCTCAGCAAGCTCAAGCGGCTCAAGGTGCACAAGGCCAAGAAGGTAAAAGCAACGATGACAATGTAGTAGATGCAGAATTCGAAGAGGTTAAAGACGATAAATAAGTCCTACAACCTTAATTGATGAAAAAGTCAAAGTCAGGTCTTTCTTGACTTTGACTTTTATTTTTGAATAGAAAATGTTAAAATAATCTTTATGTGAAAAGAATCGGGGAGTGGTAATCAGTGAGTAAAAGGGATTACTATGAAGTCCTTGGTGTCAGTAAAGGGGCATCTAAGGATGAATTAAAAAAGGCTTATCGAAAGCTATCCAAAAAATATCATCCAGACATTAATAAAGAACCGGATGCAGACGAGAAATTCAAAGAAGTAACAGAAGCTTATGAAGTGTTAAGTGATGACCAAAAACGTGCTCATTACGATCAATTTGGCCATGTCGATCCTAATCAAGGCTTTGGAGGCGGTGGCTTTGAAGGCTTCGGCGGCTTTGAAGATATTTTCAGCACATTCTTTGGCGGTGGCTCAAGCAGAAGAGATCCAAACGCACCTCGTCAAGGTGCGGATTTACAATACACAATGACTTTATCTTTTGAGGATGCCGTTTTTGGTAAGGAAACAGAAATTGAAATTCCACGTGAAGAAACATGTGAAACTTGTCACGGATCAGGTGCAAAGCCAGGAACAAAGCCTGAAACATGTGGACATTGCCATGGATCTGGACAGATTAATATTGAACAAAATACGCCATTTGGCAGAATCGTCAATCGAAGAACATGTCATCATTGTAACGGCACTGGAAAGCAAATTAAGCATAAATGTTCTACTTGCAGCGGAAAAGGCAAAGTTAAAAAGCGCAGAAAAATTTCTGTTAAAATTCCGGCGGGAATTGATGATGGCCAACAGCTAAGAGTAGCTGGTCAAGGGGAACCGGGAGTTAATGGCGGTCCATCTGGAGATTTATATGTTGTTTTCTATGTTCGTGCTCATGAGTTTTTTGAGCGTGACGGCGATGATGTCTACTGTGAAATGCCAATCACCTTTGTTCAGGCTGCCTTAGGGGATGAAGTAGAGGTTCCTACCTTATACGGAAAGGTAAAATTAAAAGTCCCAGCTGGAACTCAGACAGGTACTAAGTTCCGATTAAAGGAAAAGGGGATCCAAAATGTAAGAGGCCATGGTAAAGGAGATCAGCATATCATCGTTCGCATCGTAACCCCAACAAAGCTGTCAGAGAAACAGAAACAGCTGCTGCAGGAATTTGCAGAAATCAGTGGTCAAGTTCCTCAAGGAGAACATGAAGAAAGCTTTTTTGATAAAGTAAAGCGTGCATTTAAAGGCGATTAATCGCAGATTAACGGGCTGTAAGACTCCCACTTGAAGAAGTTGAAAAACGAACTTCTTCAAGCGGGAGATCAAACAGCCCGTAAAGGCCCGTTAAGTTCAACTAACATTCAGTGGGGAAAAGGCGCCCCCACTGAATGAAGTTTCACTTTATGGAAATGGAGTTGGAAGCATTGAAATGGTCAGAAATCAGTATTCATACTACAAATGAGGCAGTAGAACCAATTTCAAATATCTTGCATGAAGCAGGAGCAAGTGGAGTTGTCATTGAAGATCCATTGGAACTTATTAAAGAAAGAAAAGATCAATTCGGTGAAATCTACCAGCTCAATCCATTAGACTATCCGGAAGAAGGGGTAATCGTCAAAGCTTACTTACCTATCAATAGCTTTCTTGCTGAAACGATAGATGGAATTAAGGAAGAAATCAATAATCTCCTTTTATATAATATTGATATTGGCAAAAATGATATTAGCATCAGTGAGGTTAATGAAGAGGAGTGGGCAACTGCCTGGAAGAAATACTACCATCCTGTAAAGATTTCTGAAAGGTTTACGATCGTTCCTACTTGGGAAGAGTACACGCCTGTTTCCAGTGATGAGTTAATTATAGAACTGGATCCGGGAATGGCTTTCGGAACAGGTACTCATCCGACAACAGTGATGTGTATTCAAGCGTTAGAAAGAACCGTCAACAAAGGAGATCAGATTGTCGATGTCGGAACTGGCTCAGGAGTATTAAGTATTGCAGCTGCCATGCTTGGCGCTGAAAAAGTAACAGCACTTGACCTTGATGAGGTTGCTGTTAACTCTGCTCGGCAAAATATTGAACTGAATAAAGTTCATGATGTCGTAACTGTAGCTCAAAATAATTTGCTCGACGGCATCAGTGAAAAAGCAGACATTGTGGTTGCAAATATTTTAGCAGAAGTGATCCTCCGATTTACAGATGATGTAGCTTCAGTTGTGAAAAAAGACGGGTTCTTTATTGCATCAGGCATTATCCTGCAGAAAAAGCAGGATGTAAAAGACGCTATGATAGCTGCTGGATTTCAGATCGAGGAAACAATCCAGATGGAAGATTGGGTTGCTATCATTGGGAAAAGAATGTAGCCTGAGGCAATTAAAATCAGATTTCAAAAAGAAAGAGGGAGCCTTGTAATAGTTCCCTCTTTTTATACGTTAATAATAGGCAGAAAAGAGGGTGTCCATTTTGCAGCGTTATTTTGTCAATCAATCTGCAATCGATAATTACTTCACTATTACAGATGATGATTATCACCATATCGTTCGTGTGATGAGAATGAAAGAAGGTGACAATCTCATTTGTGTAGATCCAATGAAAAAAAGTGCTGTCTGTTCAATTGCAGAAATTACCTCTGAAAAAGTGATTGCAGAAGTTGTAAAATGGGAAGAAGAGTCCCCAGAATTGCCGATTAATATTACAATTGTGAGCGGATTGCCTAAAGGGGATAAGCTTGAATGGATTATCCAAAAGGGAACGGAACTTGGTGCATATAGGTTTATCCCTTTTATTTCAGCACGCTCAGTAGTAAAATGGGATGAGAAAAAGGGTGCGAAGAAACTCGAACGCTGGCAGAAAATTGCTAAAGAAGCGGCTGAACAATCTCATCGAACCAATCTGCCTGAAGTCATAACTCCTCAAAATATGAAGGCTTTAATAAAAATAGCTGAGGATTACGATTATAAATTGATTGCCTTTGAGGAAGAGGCGAAGCAGGGAGAAAAGTCCGAACTATATAAAACATTAGCTAACATAAAACAGAGCCAGTCACTTATGATTGTATTTGGACCTGAAGGCGGATTAACCGAGCAGGAAGTATCTTTATTAAAAGAAAACGGCTTTCATGCATGCGGATTAGGTCCACGAATATTAAGAACCGAAACAGCACCGTTATACGCATTATCAGCTGTTTCTTATCATTTTGAACTAATGGAGTGAAAAAATATGCCGACAGTTGCATTTCATACACTTGGCTGTAAAGTGAATCATTATGAAACAGAAGCCATTTGGCAATTATTTAAAGAAACTGGATATGAACGGGTTGATTTTGAATCAATATCCGACGTTTATGTGATCAATACTTGTACAGTAACAAATACAGGAGATAAGAAAAGCCGTCAAGTTATCCGCAGAGCGATTCGAAAGAACCCAGATGCGGTTATTTGTGTAACAGGCTGTTACGCGCAAACCTCTCCAGCAGAAATTATGGCGATACCAGGAGTTGATATCGTCGTAGGAACTCAAGATCGCGTGAAAATGCTAGATTATATCGAACAATATAAACAGGAGCGCCAGCCGATTAATGGAGTAGGCAATATTATGAAAAGCCGCGTTTACGAAGAGCTTGATGTACCTGCTTTTACTGATCGTACTCGTGCCTCTCTTAAAATTCAAGAGGGCTGCAATAACTTCTGTACATTCTGCATTATACCTTGGGCACGCGGATTAATGAGATCAAGAGATCCGCAAGAGGTCATTCGCCAAGCACAGCAATTAGTTGATGCAGGCTATAAAGAAATTGTCCTTACAGGAATTCATACTGGCGGCTATGGAGAAGACATGAAGGATTATAACTTAGCCATGCTTCTTCATGATTTGGAAGCTCAAGTAAAGGGATTAAAGCGAATTAGAATCTCTTCTATTGAAGCGAGCCAAATTACTGATGAGGTCATTGAGGTAATAAATAATTCTAACATGATCGTTAGACATCTTCATATTCCGCTGCAATCAGGATCAAATACGGTTTTAAAGAGAATGCGCAGAAAGTATACGATGGAGTTCTTTGGCGAGCGTTTAGATCGCTTAAAGGAAGCTCTACCAGGCTTAGCTGTCACTTCTGATGTTATTGTAGGCTTCCCAGGTGAAACAGAAGAAGAGTTTATGGAAACCTATAATTTTATTAAAGAACATAAATTCTCAGAGCTCCACGTGTTCCCGTACTCCAAACGAACGGGAACACCTGCAGCTAGAATGGAAGACCAAATTGACGAAGAAGTGAAAAATGAGCGTGTCCATCGCTTAATTGCATTATCTGATCAGCTTGCAAAGGAATACGCATCTCAATTCGAAGGAGAAGTTCTTGAAGTAATTCCGGAAGAAGAATTTAAGGATCAGCAAGAAAGTGGCCTATACGTCGGCTATACGGATAATTATCTGAAAGTCGTTTTCCAAGCAACTGAAGAAATGGTCGGACAAATTGTGAAAGTCAAAATTACAAAAGCAGGCTATCCATACAATGAGGGACAGTTTGTAAGAGTATTAGATGAACTGGAAAACTGTGAAGAAGCAGCGGTATAAATGAAAAAGGAATTACCATTTTTAAATGGTAATTCCTTTTTCTTATCTATTAGAAAAAGTAAAAATATATTCTCGTTAATTTGGATTGTGAATAGGAATATTCTGAAAAAATTGTAGATTAGGAAAAGTAAATATGATAATATTTCAATAAGTCAGATAAATAGGACTTGGAGGTGACAACGGAAACAACCTAAAATTATGAGATAAAATAGGGATAGTAGTTTTGGGAAACTTCTATTAATCTCATCCCTATATTGATGATGCGTAGTTAATAGGAAATATTTGTAGGGAAATATACTATTGAGCTACAAATATTTCAAATCATACAGTGTTTTATTTGGAACACATTGTACATATGAGTTTTCATTCTCCTCTTGGATAGCGTTTACAAATTAGAACTTATTCGTGCAGAAAAAGAGGATAAAGAGATATGGAGAAAAAATGAAAGCATATTTAATGGAGGGGGATTTATCCAATTTACGGTTTAATACAAAGAAGTACGGAATTCATTAAGAGAAGCTGTTTATCAAACTTTATTTACGGGAGGTAGTCTTTGATGTGGTCTTATATAATAAAACGATTGTTTGCCTTAATTCCTGTATTATTTGTCGTATCGATAGTTATATTTTCAATTATTCATCTCACCCCAGGGGATCCAACCTCATATATGTTAGGAGAGGAAGCAACAGAAGAACAGCTAGCAGAGGCTAGGGCACAACTTGGATTAGATAGACCAATTTATGAGCAATATTTGAACTGGATAAAAAAAGCTGTAGTTGGTGATTTAGGCTTATCGTATCACATGAATATGTCAGTCAATGAAGCAATCATGAGCCATATTGGCCCAACTTTATCGCTCGCTATCTTAGCAGAAATCATTGCTTTATGTATTGCAATACCCCTAGGTATAATTGCTGCAATAAAGCGAGGTACAGCTACAGATCAAACTGTTATGGGAATTTCATTACTTGGTATGGCAATACCAAGCTTTCTACTTGCAATGTTTTTAGTATTACTTATTGGAGTACAGCTACAATGGCTACCTGTAGCTGGATACCGTCCTCTGGAAAAAGGAATATGGGATCATATAAAATATTTAATAATGCCAGCCATTTCATTAGGGTCAATCCAAGCCGCTTTAATTGCAAGAATGACTAGATCTTCAATGCTGGAAGTTTTAAATACGAATTATATTAAAATGGCCCGCGCTAAAGGGGTAGTTGAAAGAAAGGTTATTTACAGTCATGCATTAAGAAATGCTTTTCTTCCAATTCTAACTGTTATCGGAATAACTTTTGGGGGATTAGTGACGGGAGCGGTAGTAACTGAAACGATTTTTAATATACCTGGTATAGGATCGTTAATCATTAATTCAGTTGCACGTCGAGACTATACTGTCATACAAGGAATAGTGCTATTTGTTACATTTGTATACGTAATGATTAACCTTATTATTGATATACTTTATGGAGTCATTGATCCACGTGTTAGATTAGGAGAAAAGTAGACTTGAAAGTGATGATCTTTTATCACTATTAAATACTGAATTTTCGGTTATTAGGAGGCTTATTATGGAGGGCGTAGGGAGCACATTAACTCTTTCAGCAGCAAGAAAAAAATTAAAAAAAGAGCAGCAGCAACTATTGAAAAAACGGTTTACTACCAATGTTTCTATGATGATAGGAATTATTGTTTTTTCCTTTTTAGTATTATTGGCTTTAGTAGGTCCATTTATTGTAGGATATAGTCCGTATGAAATGGTAGTAAGCAACCGTCTTCAACTGCCTAGTTCAGAGCATTTACTAGGAACAGATAACTTTGGAAGAGATTTGTTATCTCGGATTGTCTATGGAGCAAGGGCCTCAATAGGCGTAGGATTCTCAATAGCAATCATTACTTCCGTTGTAGGTTTGACAATAGGTTTATTTGCTAGTATGTACAAAGCCTTAGACCATATTTTAATGCGAATTTGTGATGGGCTAATGGCAATCCCAGCCATCTTGTTGGCAATTGCTTTAATGGCAGCTTTAGGCCCTAACGTAAGAAATGTAATTATTGCTTTAAGTTTTGTATTTACTCCATATGTAGCCCGTATTGTTCGGTCTGCTGCACTAGTCGTTCGTGAACAAACATATATTGAGGCAATGAAAGCTCAAGGGGCAAGCCAGGCGCGAATTATTTGGCTACACGTTGCTCCTAACGTACTTTCACCACTAATTGTACAGGCAACCTTCATATTTGCTGATTCTATTATTACTGAAGCTGCCCTTAGTTTTCTAGGTGCGGGGATTCCGGCTCCTGCGCCTAGTTGGGGTAATATCCTGTATGACGGAAAGCTTGTTATTTTTAATGGATGGTGGATGACTGTCTTTCCAGGATTAATGATTATCTTATCTGTAATCGGTCTTAATTCCTTAGGTGATGGGTTGAGAGACATAATGGACCCCCATTATAAAAAGGTTAAAAAGAAAAGAGCTAAGGTTGCTAGATAAAGGGGGAAGTGCATAATGACGAACGTATTATTGAAAATAAATGATCTTAAAACGCATTTTTATACAGAAACTGGGAATGTAACGGCTGTGAATGGGGTATCTTTTGATGTTAAAAAAGGAGAAATATTGGGTGTAGTTGGAGAATCTGGTTGTGGTAAAAGCGTGATGTCCCAAACTATTCTTCAACTATTTGAAGCGGGTACAGTTGAATATGAGGGTGAGATTAACTTCAAAGGGAAAAACCTCCTTAAAATAAGTAAAAAGGAAATGAATAAAGTAAGGGGAAATGAAATTTCGATGATTTTTCAAGACCCGCTTAGTACGTTGAACCCAGTGCATACAATTGGCCGTCAAATTGCAGAATCTATTATTTTACATCAAAAGGTTGGAAAAAAGGAAGCTGAAAAGAAAGCAATTGAACTATTAAAATTAGTAGGAATCCCATCTCCTGAGAGTAGGGCAAAGGAATATCCGCATAATCTTTCCGGTGGGATGCGGCAAAGAGCAATGATTGCAGTTGCCTTAGCATGCCGTCCACAATTATTAATTGCGGATGAACCAACAACAGCATTGGATGTTACGATTCAAGCTCAAATTTTGGATTTAATGAAAAATTTAAATACTGAATTAGATATGGGAATCATTTTTATCACTCACGACTTAGGAGTGGTTGCAGAGTTATGTTCAAGGGTTGTCGTTATGTATTTAGGTGAAATTGTTGAAGAAGCAAGTATCGAGGAGCTTTTCACTAGACCGTTGCATCCTTATACACAAGGTCTAATTAAATCGATCCCACAATTAGATGGAGATAAAACAGAAGAGTTACATACGATCGAAGGAACGGTTCCTCCATTAACACGAGTACCGAAAGGATGTCGTTTTTCAACACGATGTCCATATGCAGATGAACAATGCATTACGTCTTCGCCACCTGTTTTTGATCACACATCTTCACAAAAAGTGAAATGCTGGCATTTTGAAAAAATTCTTACTCAACAGGAGGTTGCGGCAGATGTCAATACAACTACTTGAATCTAGAAAAAATGGAGAAATCAAAGATAAAGACCCGCTTTTAGAGTTAAAGAATTTAAAGAAATTTTTTCCTGTAAAAAAGAGTCTTTTAAACTTCAATAAGGAACAAACATTTGTTCAAGCTGTGAATGATGTTTCTTTTACACTATTTAAGGGGGAGACTTATGGGCTTGTTGGGGAATCTGGATGTGGAAAAAGCACAACAGGCCGTACTCTACTAAAGCTAACTAATCCTACTGAAGGCCAAGCACTTTATAATGGAAAGGATATTTTTAAGATTTCAAATCAAGAATTAAGAAAAGTGCGTCAAGATATTCAAATGGTTTTTCAGGATCCATATTCTTCATTAAACCCGAGAAAAAGAATTGGAAATACGCTTGAGGAACCATTGGTCATTCATAATATTGGAAGTGCTAAAGAACGAACGGAAATTGTAATGGAAATATTAAGTACGGTTGGTTTGCAACTTGAACATTATTATCGCTATCCGCATGAGTTTTCGGGAGGCCAAAGACAACGGATCGGGCTTGCTAGGGCGCTTATTTTGAATCCAAAAATTTTAATCATGGATGAACCAGTCTCGGCACTGGACGTTTCGATTCAATCTCAAATCCTTAACTTATTGAAAAAAATACAATCAGAATTAAATTTAAGTTATCTCTTTATCTCACATGATATGAGTGTCGTTCGCCATATTTCTGACCGGATCGGTGTCATGTATCTGGGAAAATTAGTGGAAGAGGCTCCTACAGATGTATTGTTTGCAGAACCTTTACATCCGTATACGAAGGCGCTTTTATCCGCGGTCCCGGTGCCGAATTTAGAAACGAAAAGAGAAAGGATCATATTAAAAGGCGATTTACCTTCTCCTATGAATCCTCCTTCAGGTTGTGTTTTTCATACAAGATGTCCATTCGCGGAAGAAAGGTGCAAAATAGAAATACCACAAAAGAAAATGATAACAAATGAACATAATGTAGCTTGCCATCTCTATGATAAATAGGGTGATGATTTGTTATATTATCGGGGGAGATTCCTCCAATATGTGAAGTTCTACTTTACGAAAGCCTTATTCACCATTTGGTGAAGGTCTTTTGTTTTATTAAAAGGTGGGAGGCTTGTTCAAATGAAATTGGAACTTCAAGTACTAGATGGAGGAGAATCATAGAGTAACTACTTATTTATCAATTAACAAAATATCCATTTATAAGTAATTAGGTATTTGTGTTTTTTGTTTTCAGAATTGCCAAAAAGTTGAGGGGGGAATTATTATGGAAGTTATATCATTACGAAGGGAATTTCATAAGCACCCGGAATTAGGCTTTACTGAATTTTGGACAGCTTCGAAAGTAGTTGAAATTTTAGAGTCGCTTAATTACAAGGTTTTGTATGGTAGAGATGTGATAGACGAACAATCCCGTCGGGGAGTTCCCACTCAAAATATATTAGATGAGGCTTTTTCTAGAGCATCTCAACATGGAGCGAACCAAACTATACTAGAAAGAATGACTGGAGGTAATACAGCTGTTGTTGGAGTGTTAGAAGGTAAAAGAAAAGGTCCTACAGTAGCCTTCCGTTTTGATATGGATGCATTACCAATTCAGGAAAGTACAAACGCCGAGCATTTTCCGTTTTCACTAGGTTTTAATTCTAAATTCAATGGTAACATGCATGCATGCGCTCACGATGGGCATACAGCGATGGGGCTTGCATTAGCCGAAAGATTAGCAAACAGAGATTTTTGTGGGACATTAAAATTAATTTTCCAACCAGCTGAAGAAGGAGGGCGCGGCGCATACGCAATGACCCAAAAAGGAGTAGTAGATGATGTAGACTTTATTTTTTGCTCTCATCTAGGATTGGATCTTCCACTTGGAGAAGTGCATGGTGGTAATTCTACATTTTTAGCTTCATCAAAATTGGAAGTTGAATTCCATGGTGTGCCTTCGCACGCTGGTGGTACTCCTGAAAAAGGATGCAACGCATTATTAGGGGCAGCGACTGCCTTACTTAATATACATGCTCTCCCACGCTTTAGTGGCGGAATAACAAGAGTAAATGTAGGGATTTTGAAAGGAGGTACAGCTGCGAATATCATACCTCAACAGGCTTCCATGGTTGTAGAAGTAAGATCAGATAAAGCAGATATATGTGATGAATTATTAAATAGAGTTTATAAAATTATTAAACATAGTGCTGAAATGCATGGTCTTACATATGAAACGAAGATAATTGGAGGATCTACTACAATTCAGCCAGATCCTGAATTGGTTTCTATCGTTCTTCAAGAAGCTAAAAAAATAAATGGTTTTACGACTTTTAAAGAGGATAGTGACGTAAGTGTTGGAAGCGAAGATGCTTCTTTCTTCATTAATCGTGTCCAAGAACTTGGTGGAAAGGGAACTTATATGAATATCGGGTCTCCACTGCCTGCACCACATCATCATCATGAATTTGATATAGATGAAAATGTGCTGCCACTTGCTGTTAATCTTTTGGAGAATATCGCAAGACGAATGCTATCATGAATGATTATAAATAAACGAATAGGCCACTCTTAATAGAATTTTATACAAGTTATCAAAGGGGAATAGTAAAATGACTTTGAAGTTAAAAAATCACTGCATACTTTTAATGTTTTTGATATTTGCGATATTTATTGCAGGATGTAGTGCCGATAAATCAGATACCAAAAAAAGCGAAAAGCCAGAAGAGAGTACGACTATAGTTAGCGGTGGCGATATTCATGTCGCAATTGATGCACAACCGCCAACTTTAGATCCTCAGATTACTACAACTACTGCAACAAAAGAAATCGCTAGACATATTTTTGAAACTCTTTTAGTTTTGGATCCGAATTATGAAGTAGCCCCAATGCTTGCCGAGTCTTTTGAAAAAAGCGAGGACGGATTAACATATACATTTAAATTAAGAGAAGGAATCAAGTTTCACAATGGTAAGGAAATGACTGCAGAAGATGTAGCTGCTTCAATGAATCGCTGGTTAAAGAAATCTACGAGAGCTGCTAATGCAATTGGAGAAGGGGAATTTGTAGTTGAAGATGACTACGTTGTAGCCTTGAAGATTAAGAAGCCTACAATTGGAATCTTTGATATTGTTGCCTCTACAAATCAATTTGCTGCTATCATGCCAAAAGAAATTATTGAAAATGCTCCCGAAGAAGGAATAAATGAGATTGTCGGGACAGGGCCATTCAAACTTGTTGAGTGGAAACAAGATCAATATGTCCACTTAGAAAAGTATGATGGCTACCAATCACTTAATACACCATCAAAAGGTTTATCAGGCAAAAAGGAAGCATTAGTAGACAATATATACTTTAATATTGTTAACGATGGATCTACTAGATTAGCTGGAATAACTACAGGGCAATATGATCTTGCTTATCAAATACCGTACGATAGTTATGAACAAATTAAAAGTTCTTCAGATGTCACTCCTCTGCTTAATTTATATGGAGGTATCAGTTTTGTCTTTAATAAAAAAGAAGGTGTTTTTACCGATGAAAAAATTAGACAAGCAGTGAACCTGGGAATTAATAATGAAGACATATTATTTGGAGCAATGGGAAATAAGGATTTTTATCGACTAGACAATGGATTAATGTATCAGGAACAAGCGAAATGGTATACAGATTCTGGGAAGGATTTTTATAACCAAAATGATACTAAAAAAGCGAAAGAGCTTCTAGAAGAATCAAGTTACAAAGGTCAAACGGTTAGGATCTTGGCAACACGCGATTATGAATATATTTATAATACTGCTGTTGTTATGAAAGATCAGTTAGAAGCACTAGGGATTAAAACGGAAATTGACATAGTGGATTGGCCAACTTTAACACAAAAGCGAACAGAACCATCTAGTTATGATGCATATATTACTAGTTTTTCTCCCGTATCAATCCCAACTCAATTGTTAGCACTCGATCCTACTTATCCGGGATGGGCTGAATCTGAGAAACTTAAATCATTAACAGAGGAAATCAGAACCGCTTCGACAGATGAAGAAGCATTTGATAAATGGGTTGAATCACAAAAGTATAACTGGAGTGAATACGTACCATATATTAAAATTGGGGACTTTTATACTTTCTCTGCTTATAGAGACAGTATAGCTGGTAATAGTTATTTTGAAGGAATTATTCTTTGGAACACAAGTTTGAATAAGTAAATATCATGTCTTTCTAGGTTAACACTTGAATAATGGTAAAAGTTCAAGTGTTAACCTTTTTAATTAACTATGGAAATTTAATTTAGGGGATGTTCAAAAAATGAAAGACACCATTTCTTTTGTAGCAACGGGGGATTATTTACAAACAAGAAGAGTGCCAAGTTATCAAGAAGAAAACTTTATGAAAATTAGGGATATAGTAAAATCTGCTGATGCTAGGATTACAAACTTGGAAATTAGTATTGTTTGTAATGAGGGTATTCCAGGTGCAATTTCAGGAGGAACTCATGTAAAAACAACACCAGATCGTTTGGACGATTTAAAGGAATATGGATTTAATCTTGTCGGAACAGCGAATAACCATGCATTTGACTATAATTATGAAGGCTTAGAAGCTACAAATTGCTATCTTGATAGAGCGGGAATACTACATACAGGAACTGGAGAAAATTTGTATGAAGCAGGAAAACCAGCATTTCTTGATACCATTGCTGGTCGAGTCGCCTTTATATCGGTTTCAGTAGTTTCGCATTTGACTCATATGGCTACAGAACAACGACACAATATAAAAGGAAGGCCCGGTATAAATGGTCTTCGTCATGTTAGAAGACATATTATTAGTAAAGAAGAAATGACAGTATTAAAAGGAATTGCAGAGAAGACAGAAATAAATGCTTTTACGCAAATGGCAATAAATGAAGCTTTTATTTTACCATTTCCTGAGAATATTTTGCCATTTGGGAATGATCAATATGGTTACCCTATGTTATTTGAGGTTGGAAATAAAGAAGGGCTTGTCACAGAAACTAATGAAAAGGATATGAAACGAATAGAAAGATTAATAGACGATTCACGCCGACAAGCAGACTATGTGGTGGTGAATTTTCATGCCCATGAAATGAAAGGTGTTAATAAAAGAGAAGCTGCGGATTTCGTTAAAATTGCAGCAAGAAGATTCATAGATGCTGGTGCTCATGCAATAATTGGACACGGTCCTCATACGATTAGAGGTATCGAAATTTATAATAACAAGCCGATTTTCCATGGTTTAGGTAATTTCATTTTTCAAAATGAAACATTAGATGTTCTTCCACAAGATTTCTATGACAAACATAATATACCTAATGAATATGGAGTTATGCAAGCAATGGATATGAAAACAAAAGGTGGAACAAAAGGGTTACTAAGCATACCAGAAATGATGGAGTCTATATTACCTACATGGACAATGAGAAATGGAGAATTAGAAGAAATTACTATATACCCAATTGATTTAGATTACGGTAAAAAGAGGCATCAAACTGGATTTCCTTACATTTCAAACAATATAGGTACTCTTAAACGATTACAAGAACTATCAGAACCTTTTGGCACAAAGATTAGTATTGAGAATGGAATTGGCAAAATATACTGTAATTCAATTTTAAAAACTTCATGTTGATATTGTGACCAATCAGGCTGACGAATAGAAGGCGTAATAGTAAATGCAAATTATTTATTGGGAGGATTTACGGTATGAAAAAGAAATTTAAAGGATTTATTGCCGTCTTAATGGCATTTTTCCTTGTTGCATGTAGCGGTGAGGGAAAACAGTCAAGTGAGTCTGCAGGGAATAAACCTGTTGAGTCCGAAGGGAAAACCAAAACAGAAATGCATGCTGCATTGAACGGACAGCCGCCAACTCTTGATCCAGCAATGACAGCCGGAGCTTCGACGAAATATACTGCACGACATATATTCGAACAGCTCCTCACACTTAATTCTAAATACGAGCCAGTACCAATGCTCGCTGAAACATACAATGTAAGCGATGATGGAAAAACATATACGTTTACTTTAAGACAGGGGGTTAAGTTTCATAACGGCAAAGAAATGAAAGCGGAAGATGTTGTAGCATCTATGAACCATTGGCTTAAAGCTTCTCCAGCTGCAAAAGTGGCCTTCGGAGATGCTCAGTTTGAAGTTGATGGGGATTACAAGGTAATCTTCCAGCTGGATAAGCCAAATTTTGAAACGCTTGATGTTCTCGCTACTCCAAAGCAATTTGCTGGAATTATGCCAAAGGAAATAGCTGAAGCCGCAGGGCCCGAAGGTGCAAAAGAATATATAGGAACAGGGCCTTTCAAGTTTGTAGAGTGGAAACAGGATCAATATATCAAACTTACAAAATTTGATGATTATCAAGCTGTAAAAACAGAGCCGGACGGAATGAGTGGAAAAAAAGAAGCGCTCATAACCGATCTTTATTTTGATATCGTTGATGATTCTTCGACACGATTTGCGGGTCTTCAAACAGGACAATATGATTTTGCGTATTCGGTTCCAATAGATAGCTACGAACAAGTGAAAGCAGATTCAAACCTTAAGACCTATATGAGCCTATATGGAAACTTATCGTTAATCTACAATAAAGAGGAGGGAGCTCTTACCGATATTAATTTGAGAAAAGCTGTAAATGCCATAATTAATTCAGAAGAAGTAATGCTTGGTGCCCTAGCCAATAAAGATCTGTTCGAATTGGATGGTGGTTATATGCATAATAGCCAAAAAGGCTGGTACAGTAGTACGGGAAAAGAAGCATATAATCAAGCAAACCTAGAATTGGCAAAGGAATATTTACAAAAGGCTGGATACAATGGTGAAGAAATCGTTATTCTTACAACAAGAGATTACGACCATTTGTACAATGCTTCGGTCGTAATAAAAGAACAATTGGCTAAATCAGGTATTAATGCAAAGCTCGATGTGTATGACTGGCCTACACTGATGGAAAGAGAAAGAGATCCTAAAAATTGGAATATATTTATTACCGGAGTTTCAACAGTTACAACGCCGTCACAAATTTTATATTTAACATACAATCAGCATGGATTTACAAAAGATGAAAACATTGTAAATTTCCTAAATGACATCAAAGCATCTTCTTCTACTGAAGAAGCCAAAAAAACATTTGGCGAATTGCAGGAATATGGATGGAAAGAATATTTGCCAGCATCGAACCTAGGATTCTACTATGATTTCTTTCCGTCAACAAGTAAGGTAGAAGGCCTAACAATTTTAGATGGGCCACTTCTATGGAATACAAAAGTGTACGAATAATATATCAAAGTGGAGGGAAAAAACATGGCATATGTGTTAATTGAAAATGGAACATTAATTGATGGATTTGGCGGAGAACCAATTAAGGAAGCGGCAGTACTAATAAAAAATAACATTATTCAAGCAGTCGGGAAAAAAAATAATCTAGAATTGCCTTCAGATGCTGAAATAATAACTATGGATGCTAACGGAGGATATATTCTACCTGGATTAATTGATACACATGTACATCTTACTTTCCAATTAGCTGGCCTTGAAGATAAAACTAGCAGCCCATTCTCACTCCGCTTTTATAAAACACTAGATTATATGAAAGCAACAATTAATGCCGGAATTACTACTGTACGTGATGCGGGTGGTACGGATGCAGGTATTAAACAAGCAGTGGAGTCAGGGATGGTGCTTGGACCGCGTATGCAAATTTCGATTGACGCATTAACAACGACAGGAGGACATGGCGACTCCTGGACATTGTCTGGAATCGATTTAACAAAACCTGAATACCCGGGATCACCAAGTGGGCTTTGTGATGGCCCAGAAGAAGTAAGGAAGAAGGTTCGCCAAATGTTACGAGCAGGGGCAGACATCATTAAAGTCCATGCAACTGGAGGAGTAATGAGCCCAACGGACCATCCGGAATATACACAGTTTTCACCAGAAGAATTGTCTATTATTGTAGATGAAGCAAATTATCATCGCGGCAAAAAAGTAATGGCACACGCCCAAGGTTCAGAAGGAATTAAAAATGCTATAAAAGCAGGAATTCATTCAATTGAACATGGTATTTACCTTGACGATGAGGTAATCGAGTTAATGTTAAAGCATGGTACTTACCTCGTCCCAACATTGCTTGCTCCAATTGGAGTTCTTGAATCAGCAGCGGAACATGGCAATATGCCAGAATATGCGGTAAAAAAAGCGCGTGAAGTCATTGATACACATAAAGCAAGTATTGAAAAAGCATATAAAGCAGGCGTGAAAATTGCGATGGGCACAGACGCAGGTGTCTTCAAACATGGCATTAATCTCCGGGAATTAAATTTAATGTGTGAAATCGGTATGTCACCGATGGAAACAATTGTCGCATCAACGAAAACTGCTGCAGAATGCATGGGTTGGGAAGATCAAATAGGTACACTCGAAGCAGGGAAATTTGCCGACATAATCATTGTTAATGATAATCCTATTGAGAATATTAAAGTTCTTGAAAATACTGATAACATCGTTACGGTAATGAAGGATGGAAAAATAGTAAAGGATTTAAGAGCCGTGAAGGTAACTGTTGCCGCTGTATAACAGCAAAAGCTTGCATTGAAATAAATGAAAAAAATAGCGGAGAAGGTTGAATTTAACTTTTTTCGCTGTTTTTTATTATATGAATCTATTTTTGCTAGCTTAAACTAATTTGACAAAAATACTTAAAAATTGAACTGCTCCCTAATTAGAGTATACAAAGGATATTTGGACTGCTTCAAAAATCGAATGCAATTATTGTGATTGGCAAGGAAGCACCTCAGTCAAGAGATAAGCCACGACATATATTTCATTTAAAAGAGTAAAAATACATTCACTTCAAAAAATATTAGGAGGTATCTTAATTGAAAATTGCCATTGGTCAGCTATCTCATGAGACAAACACATTTTCCAACATCACGACAACAGAGGATACTTTTAAAAAATGGGAATGGGAAGATGAAACCATTCTCATAGAAAATCATAAGGGTGTGAAGGATTACTTAGGAGGTATGATTGACGGTGCATCACAACTACAAATAGAAGTTATTCCTACTTTCTGCGCCGGCGCACTTCCATCTGGAATTATTACAAACGAAACATACGAAACGATTAAAAGTCATTTTCAAAGAAATTTATCAAGAATACAGGAGCTTGATGCTGTATGTCTAGCACTTCATGGAGCGGGAGTTGTTGAGGGGATTGATGACTTAGAAGGAGACTTTCTCCAATTTATTCGGGAGATAGTCGGCTCGGGAATTCCCATTGTTGCAACTCTTGATCTCCATGGAAACATGACGCGAAAAATGGTAAAAACAGCGGATCTTTTGTTAGGTGTAAAGCTATATCCCCATACAGACTCCTATGAGAAAGGGTTTGAGGCAATTAATCGTGCCTATCAACTTGTCAAAAAGGAAATCATTCCTACAATGCATTTAGAACAGCTTCCGTTGATGATTCCTACTTCCACTTCAAACCTATCACCAGTAAAAAATATTAATGAATTTTGCAATGAAAAAGAAAATCAGCTAGGAATACTTGATTGTACTTTTTTCCATGGATTTCCGTATACAGATGTACCTTTTGCAGGAGTTTCCGTCTTATGTATCACAGATGATAACAGAGAATTAGCGGAAATAACAGCGAAATCTGTTTCTTCATTTGTGTGGGAGAAAAGGGAACAGTTTTTTCCAAAAAGACCTACACCGGAGGAAGGTATTGAGAGAGCTCAGAAGTTAAATATGTGCCCAGTTGTAATAAATGAAACATCAGATAACCCTGGTGCTGGCACACCGTGTGATGGAACTCGATTACTAAGAGCGATGCTTAATGCAAAGCTAAAAAAAGCTTGCATTGGATTAATATACGATCCTGAAGTTGTAGAGCTTGCTCATAAACAAGGGGTCGGCACACATATCGAAGCATATCTTGGCGGAAAAACAGATCAATTTCATGGTGAACCAGTTTTTATTAAAGGATACATTAAAACACTGACAGATGGTATCTATATTCAATCATCCCCTATGTGGAAAGGGAAGGTTGTGAATCTAGGAAGGACAGTTCGGATTCAGGTTGGCGGACTTGATATTATTGTCGGATGTCTTCGAAATCAAGTCTTTGATGAACAGCTCTTCCTTCTTCATGGAATTGCTGTAAGTGAGGTTCCGATCGTCGGTATAAAGTCAAGCCAACATTTTAGAGCAGTTTATGAATCTATTGCTAAAAAGATCATCACGGTAGATTCACCTGGATTAAGTACACTTAACTTAAATAGTTTCAAATATAAAAAGATCCAAAGACCAAGATACCCGATTGATGATATGATGCACCAAAGTTATTCTGAATATTTTAATTACTGTACAAATAAGACTTCGTAAAGGAACTGTAACAATTAATTTATATAAAGGGGGAAAAACAATTGAAAAAATGGTTATTGCTTCTCATTTGTCTATTTGTAATTACTGGGTGTAGCTCTAAAACAGAGACAACTAAGCAATCTGAACCATCTGAAACTAAAAATAAAACTGGAGGGGAACTTCATGTTGCTATTAATACTCAGCCCTCTACGTTAGACGCTCAAGTAACGACTGCTACAATTGTTTCAGAAGTCTCTCGTAATATTTACGAACAGCTTGTTGCTCTTAACTCTTCCTATCAAATTGTTCCTATGCTTGCTGAGACAGTAGATGAAAGCGAGGATGGAAAAACCTATACCTTCCATCTGCGCAAGGGCGTTAAATTCCATAATGAGAAAGAAATGAAAGCAGAGGACGTTGTCGCATCTCTTAATAAGTGGAAAGAAATTTCTACAAAAGCGCAGGCTGTCATTCCAGAGGCTGCTTTTGAACAAGTTGACGAATACACAGTCACAATGAATCTGCCTAAGCGTGTATATGGTGCTATTACTTTACTGGCAGATGTGGGCCAAATGGCGGTAATCATGCCTAAGGAAATTGCTGAAACGGCTGATGTAGCTGGAGCAACTGAATATATAGGAACGGGTCCATTTAAATTTGTTGAATGGAAACAAGATCAATATATCCATTTTACGAAGTACGAAGATTATATCCCTGTTGATTTACCAGCGGATGGTCTTTCAGGTAAAAAAGAAGCTTTAGTCGACGATATCTTTTTTCATATTATTACGGATAATTCAATACGTGTGTCAGGAGTGCAGACTGGTCAATATGATATCGGAATAGCACTTCCTCCTGATAACTATGATATGTTGAATAATGATAAAAATATTAAAACCGAAATTGATTTAATGGGGCCAGTAGGTTTGATTTATAACAAAGAGGATCGCATTTTTGCTAATGCAAAGATGAGACAGGCAGTTAACGCAGCCCTTGATATGGAAAGTATTATGCTAGCCGCATACTCAAATGAAAAGTTTTTCAGGCTTGACCATGGCCATATGGTAATAGAGCAGAAGGAGTGGTATAGCGAAGCTGGAAAAGATCGATATAACATAAATGATACAGAATTAGCAAAAAAATTATTAAATGAAGCTGGCTACAACGGCGAGGAAATAAGAATTTTAACTACTCGCGATTATGATTGGATGTACAATTCCGCAGTCGTTATTAAAGAACAATTGGATAAAATTGGAGTAAGTGTAAAGCTGGATGTAATCGATTGGGCAACCCTTATTGATCTTAGAGCTAAGCCAACTGAATATGACGCATTTATTACTGCTTTCCCTAAGGTAATGACACCACCGCAAATTCTTTATTTAGGGTCAAAATGGCCTGGTTGGACAAATGATGAAGAAATCACAAAGCAAATGGAGGAGATTAACTCTTCTACTTCAAAAGAGGAGGCTAAGCAAGCATGGGATAACCTTCAGGATAGAATGTATGACTATCTACCAATTTCTAAGTTTGGCGATTACTATCTTTTTTATGGTATATCCAAAAAAGTAGAAGGCATGACTTTTCTTGACGGAATGATGCTATGGAACACATCGAAATCAGAGTAAGTGTAAGAGTAAGCGGTAGATTTTTTGTACCTTGTTGATTGAAGGCGAAGGAGCGGGAACAGCGTGTCTAGGGGAGCCCCCACAGGACCATTAGCGACGAGGAGGCTCCCGGCTCGCCCGCGGAAGGCGAGTACCCATAGCGGAAATCAATAGACTAATAACTGATAAGGGGAGTTACATATGCTAGATATATTAATAAAAAATGGAAAAGTATTTGATGGAACAAGAAATCCATACACCAAGCTGGATATCGGTATCAAGAACGGAAAGATTGTCAATTTGCAAAAAAATATTTCAGAGGAAGCTGAAAAAGTAATTGACGCAACTGGACTCGCCGTCAGTCCTGGATTCATTGACACTCATGTTCATTCTGATTTAATGTGGAAAAAGCCCGAGGTACATGCCATAAAAATTAAACAAGGTGTGACAACGGAATTACTAGGTCAGGATGGAATTTCTGTAGCCCCAGTTTCAGATGCGACAAAGCCACTATGGCAGGCTCAATTAAAAGGGTTAAATGGTGATATTGGAGATTGGCCATGGGATTCCATTGAAAGTTATCTTGATCATCTGCAAACCTTAAAAGCTTGGACAAATACTGCCTACCTTGTACCTCATGGAAATATTCGCACGCTAGTCATGGGTTTTGATAAAAGGGAAGCAACAGAAGAGGAACGAAAAGCAATGAGACTGCTTGTAGAACAAGGAATGAGAGAAGGGGCAGTTGGATTTTCAACAGGACTTGTTTATCCGCCGAATAGTTTTTGTGCAACTGAAGAGCTAGTAGAAATCTGTAAGGGAGTCGCTACATATGATGGGTGTTTTGTCGTTCATATGAGAAATGAAAGCAATCACATTCTAGCAGCACTCAATGAAATGCATGAAGTCGCCATCAAATCAGGCGTTAGGCTACATATTTCTCACTTAAAAGTTATTGGTCTTCGAAATAGAAAATTATATAAGGATGTTATGGAAAAAATCGAAGAATTAAGAAGGGAAGGGGTTGAAATAACGTTTGATCAGTACCCTTATACAGCAGCATCAACCGTTTTTTCCGCTATTCTTCCACCTTGGGTTCATGATGGTGGAACAGAAAAGATGCTTAAGCGTCTTAGGGATGAGGACGATAGACAAAAAATAAAAAATGATTTTCAAAACGATTTAAGTTATGAAAATTGGGTGTTTAATTGTGGATGGGAGAATATTGTTATCTCCTCTATCGATGTTACTGAGTTTAAACGATTTGAAGGAAAGAGCGTAAAAGAAATAGCAGAAGTGTTTAATCATCCCCCGGATGACTTGGCATTGGATCTTCTTCAGAAGGCTGAAGGCAATGTGACGATGGTGATTCATTGGGGCTTGGAAGAAGATATTATTTCATCTATGCGAAGCCCATACCATATCGTTGGATCAGATAGCATCTTTGGAGGCAAGCCTCATCCTAGGTTATCTGGAACCCAGCCTCGTATTCTAGGACGCTATGTGCGAGAATTAAATATTCTTTCACTTGAAGAGGCGATACACCATATGACTGGGGCAGCAGCACAACTTCTGAGATTAAAAGATAGAGGATTAATTAGAGAACAATTTTGGGCAGATATTGTAGTATTTAACCCTGAAAAAATAAATGATACAGCTACTTTTGAAAATCCATTATTAGAACCAGAAGGCATAGAGTATGTACTCGTAAATGGTGCTATTTGTGTTGAAAAAGGGGAATGTCTAGACTCTTTATTTGGACAAGTAATAAAAAGAACATCAGAAAAGTGATGATAAATTAGAAGCTTTTATACTACGTCAAGAAAATCTGTGTCTATTTTCTTGACGTAGTATTATTAGTCATGAAAAACTTAACCCCAATTATCAGATTGTGTCTAACAATTGGGGCCTGCTTTATTTTAAGGACTTATCGGATAGCCCCTTTTCCTTTTTAAGAATTGGGTTCCAATCCAATTTACACTAATAACTCAACTTTGGATGTAGATGTTTTCTATTTATCATTAGAAGATTCCTTAGTATTATTCATTCAAAGAGACATTCCACAAAATAGGATTTGAGATGAATTGAAAGCCATCGACATCTTTACGCATAGATGTAATCAAAGTGTTATTACCAGGCTTAATGATTGGAAGGTAGTCCCAGAACGCACGGTGAAGTTCTGGTGAAAACTTCTGAGCTTCTTCTATGGATTCCGCATAGAGAATGTCGTTGACTACACTTTTAATTTCTTCACTATCTGTCCACCCTAACCACTCAGGGTTCAAGAAAAGATACTGAATAGGGATGGGTCTGACTGTAAAGCTAGTGAAAAATATATCAAATTTATTCTCATCTTCACGATTGGCAAGTACTGTTGCCCAGTCTGACACCGCTAACTTAACATTCATTCCTACAGCTTCCAACTGTTGCTGAACAACGACAGACATATTATAGTAGTTTGTATACTCTCTGGACGTTAGAATCACAACTTCTTCCCCATTATATCCAGCTTCAGCTAACAACTGTTTGGCTAACTCGGGATCATATGTGTTATACACATCACCGCCGACATCTGTGTACCATCCCGTTTGTTCTTTCTTTACGAGCGCGTGATCCTTAAGATAAAATTCATCACTGACATAGGCTGAAGTTAACATATCCTCTACATTAATAGCTGCATTTGCGGCTTGCCGAATTTTTTGATTAGCAAAAACACCTGCTTTTTTATTAAAAACCATCGTTGTAAAAGCACTAGCATCAATGGCATTCTTAATATTATTATTGTTTAACATTGTCTGGGCATTATCCGGAGAGATATCACTAGCAATGTGATATTCCCCCGATTGGAGACCAGCTACACGGATAGAAGGATCCTTTATCAAATGGAAATAGATATCATCGACATAGGCGTTCTTTTGTCCTGCTAAACCGTCTGCTTTTTCACTGCGGGACTGATAATCATCGAACCTGCTCAAATGGATAGAGTGATCTTGTCTCCATTCTTTGAATTGATACGGCCCTGTACCAATATATTCAGTGATTTCGTCGGAACCCGCCTTTTCAACGATGGATTGTGGCATAATTGCAGCGAACTGTGTCATATCGGCTAAAACAAATAAATCTAATGAGGTAGGGTTTACAAAATGGGCAGCAACCGTATGCGGGTCTATAGCTTCATATGTTGTCCCTTCCAAATAAATTTTCGCTTGAGATGACTTTTCCTGCCACCTGTTCATAGAAGCTACGACATCGTCAGCAGTCAATTCCTGTCCATTATGGAATTTAATATTTTGTCTAAGATGGAATGTAATCGTCTTTCTATCCTCACTTACCTCAAAGGTCTCAGCCAACATCGGTTGAATTTCTAAGCTGGTATCGAGTGTGAGTAGGGGTTCAAAAATATGGTGGGCGATGTCTCTCGTTGCATCGGCTGTCGTGAAATGTGGATCTAGTGTGGCTGGTTGAGCATGATAGGCGAAGTTTAGTTCCCCTCCTTTTTTATTAACAGCCCCTTTATTTTCAACATGAGATGAATCGGAAACACTCTTATCAGACGTGCAACCAATAAGAGCAATGCTAAATGTTAACAATAACAATAAGTATCTAAACTTCTTTGACCTCATACGTACTGTCCTCCCTTTTTCAAGAAAGATAATAATTTTCTTATGTCATGCTATTTTTGTTGATTGTCGGCATAACTACCGATTTACTTCCTTAATGATTTAATACCCTCCGTTTCTATAGTAATGTCAATACGTGGCCCATCAAAATAAATAAGATTTGAGATAAGATAACCTCTTCCTGTTGTAGGAATATTCTATAAATTCGGGTGGAATACCTCTAAAAATATAGAAATCTATCAAAAGTTTTTTAAACAAAAAGACCAAACTTCTAATTACCTAATCCTTAATGGGCTGCGGGGCTAATAGCAACAAACTATGTGAAGACAACCTAGAAAATAAATGTTAATATTTTTCGATTTGCGGAAGATATGATCATTTTCATTTGTTTTTATGTATAATAGTAATCGTGGGATAAGGATAAACAATTATGAATTTTATGAAAATATATAAATGATTGATATTAATAAGAGTTAAAGGGAGTTGTTTTAATTAGCAATACTAGGAGGGATAAAAGAATGAATAAAACGAGTGATAAAATAGTGCTTGATGAACTTCCTTTTCCGGCTATTGTTCTAGATCCTGATAATACGATTATTTTATATAATCATTTAATGAAATACATCTTAGAAAATGAAATAAACATTGGAATGAACGTCACAGATACCTTTTCTGTTTGGGAGCATAATCTCCACTCTGAATTGATACTTGCTAATTTTGATCATAAAAAGGATTTCGTATTCATAGAGAGATCCTTTCTAAACACAGAAGACAGATTGCTACTTGGAGTCGAAACATCCGAATTATCTATATTAAAAAGGGAGAATAAAAAACTCAAAAATTTAAATCGGGAATTAGATGCAATTATAGATAATTCGTATGACGGGATTTATATTACCGATAGGAATGGAGTAACCTTAAAAACTAATTCTGCGATTGAACGAATAACGAATATACCGAAAGAATATTATATAGGAAAAAATGTAAACGATCTCATGAAAAGAGGGATTCTAAAAAATTCCGTAACGAATAAGGTTTTAAAATATTCACGGACAGTGTCTGTCGTTCAAAAAAATTATTCTGGAAATGAAACGCTTCTTACAGGTAGCCCTGTATATGATGAGAATGGAGAGATTGAAAAGATTGTAACAAATATTAGAGATTTATCTAATTTAAATGAACTTGAAGCGGAACTAAATAAGGTGAATCAACTTAATGACAAATATAAAAAGGAAATTGATCGTTTAAAAAACAAACCAGATCAACTAAAGGGGATTATTACCAAAAGTAAACAAATGAAAATGATTTATGATACGACAGAGAGGATTGCAAATATTGATGCAACCGTCCTAATTTTAGGGGAAACGGGTGTTGGAAAAGACGTATTAGCAAATTACATTTTTGCAAATAGTAGCAGATCGAAAGAAGGAGAATTTATTAAAGTAAATTGTGGTGCTATTCCACCTGATCTACTTGAATCCGAACTATTTGGTTATGAAAGTGGGGCATTTACTGGGGCAAATCGTCAAGGAAAACCAGGGATGTTTGAACTAGCTAATAAAGGTATTCTCTTTTTGGATGAAATCGGAGAATTGACTCTAAGTTTACAAGTGAAATTACTAAGGGTCTTACAGGAAGGAGAAATTCAACGAGTAGGCGGAGTCAAGCCAAGTAAAATAGATGTTAGAATAATAGCTGCTACAAATAATAATCTGTATAAAATGGTAGAAAAGGGTGAATTTCGAAACGATTTATATTATCGATTAAATGTGATACCAATAGAAATCCCTCCTCTAAGAGAACGGCGTGAAGATATTTTCCCATTAATTCAGTTATTTCTAAATAAAGTGAATGAAAAGTACCAATTATCGAAAGAACTAGATTACGACCTTAATCAATTTTTCTTATCTTACGACTGGTATGGAAATATTCGAGAGCTTTCTAACTTAATAGAAAGACTAGCTGTCACAACACGTGATGATTTAATTAATATCGATGACCTTCCGTCAGAATACCGGCAATATAATCACACAACGGTTGACTCAATTGGATCTTTAAAAGAGGCGGTGGAAATGGCGGAGAAGAAAATCATTACTTTGGCAGCCGGAAAGTATGGAAACACGTATGAGATCGCCCAAGCATTGGGCACAAGTCAACCAACTATAGTTAGAAAATTAAAAAAATATGAGATCGATATAAAAAATAAATGAGGGGATGTTCTCATGAAAATTGGTATTGCTGGTGCGGGAGCGTTGGGATGCTTTTTTGGTGCACTCCTACAAGAAGCTGGTCACCAAGTAACTTTTTTAGCTAGAGGAAATCATCTTGATGCAATGAAAAAGCAAGGGTTATTTGTTAAAAAAGAAGATGAAGTACTACATATTAGAGGCACATTCACTGAAAATCTAAATGATTTATTAGAATCAGAACTAATCTTATTTTGTGTGAAGTCACATGATACGAAAGAGATGGCAAGGGAATTATTGCCGCTTGTAAAAAAAGATACACTTATTTTGACTTTACAAAATGGTATTGATAATGAAGAGCTACTATGTGAAGTGTTTGGTTCCAAACGTATCCTATCTTGCGCAACCTATGTACAAGCCTCCATAGAGGAACCAGGAAAGGTTTGTCAGCATGGCAGAGTGAAAATGGTTATCGGGGAACTTGATCACCTTACGAACGAAGCTTGTTCAATTATTGTAAAAACATTTCAGCAAGCTGGAATTAATACAATGCATACATCGAATATACTTGGGAAAAAATGGAATAAATTACTTTGGAATGTAACTTTTAATCCGTTATCAGCGATTACAACGGCAAAAGTTGGAGAAATCTTAGATGACAAAAATTTACGAGGAACAGCGGAATCGATATGCAAAGAAGCGATAGAAGTAGCAAGTAAGGTTGGAATGTTTTTAGACAAAGATAAAACGTTCTCCACTATTTTTGCCAATGCTGAATTTGCAAGGGATCATCAAACGTCTATGTTACAGGACCGATTAAAAGGAAAAAGCATGGAAGTAGAATCCATGTGTGGAGTTATCGTAAGAAAAGCTATCGAACTAAAAGTCGAAGTGCCAACACTACAGACAGCTTATAGTATTTTACATTTTATGAATGAAAAACCCCAAACAGATAGATTAATAAGGCTTTGAAAGGGGAGTAACCACAGATAATGATCAAGGTCGATGAGAAAGATAACGTTACTTGTGTAGAGGGAACGATTAGAAGATCTGGCCGAAACGAAAGAACGGTATATCTATTTTTAGTGGACGGTATGTTAATTGATACGGGATCGAAAAACCTTGAAAAGGAACTTATTCCATTTTATGAAGATCATTCGTTTGACCTGGTTACACTAACCCATAGCCACGAGGACCATTCAGGAACTGCTCCATGGATACAAGAAAAAAGAAATATTCCCATTTATGTTCATCCGAAGGGAATCAACATATGTGCTCAAAAACATCCCTATCCAAAATATCGTCAAATGACTTGGGGAGCACGAGATGAATTTATAGCATCCCCACTTGGAGATAGGATAAAGTCTAGAACGCACGAATGGAAAATAATATATACACCAGGCCATGCGGATGATCATATCTCTCTTTTTCATGAAGAAACAGGCAGGTTATTTTCTGGTGATTTATTTGTTACTCCAAAGACAAAGGTGATTATGCGTAGCGAATCAATTCCTGTAATTATGAATTCGATAAGAACGCTACTTTTTTATGACTTTGGAACTATGTTTTGTTCCCATACAGGGTATATCCGGGATGGAAAAAATATGTTGAGGCAGAAAATGAATGAATTGGAGTACATATATGGGGAAGTGGAAAGCTTGTATAGGGAAGGACTTTCAATCATTGAAATTGATAAAAGGTTATTCCCGAAAAAGTACTCAATTGTAGAAGTATCCAACGGAGAGTGGGATTCTTTACATATCGTTTCCTCCATTGTTTCTTATATTGAAAAATAAATTTCCCAACCAGAATCGTCAATACATAGTGAGTGATTCTGGTACCTATCATATGATCAACCATATAAAATATTTTTTTCAATAAAAGACCAAAAATAGGTTAGATAATATTTATCTATCCATATTTTTGGTTTTTTATTCGATTAGGAATCTGTAAAATATTCGCATGTAGATAACTTTCCTATTACTGAGGTCAACGTCTAGCTCCAGCGCCTATCGACTAGCGTACTTCAGGACTTCTCCCTACGATAAGTCAACATCGATTCGCCTTTGGCTTATCGTGAATCCTTTATCATAGTCGAAGTCCCGAAAGGAAGTACGTCGATGAGCGCTTCCGCTTTTGTTCTTCAAAAATGAAATAAACGATTCAAATTTGAATTATAAATATTAAGTTCTTTATTCAATCAGTAGGCGCATGAAGAAAATAAATAATTGAATTTTCAATCTATCGTGATTCAGTTTTGAATCTATTAATTGAATTTTCGGAATTTATTTTGTGTATATTTTAATAAGTAAATAGCACTTAAAAAAACAAATTATCAATGATACCAATACTCCATCCTCTTTTTTGAATCAAATAACATAAGTTGGCACGATTATTGCAACATAGTTAGTTAGTGAAAAAAATTCATTTTAGGGCAAGTTTTTAAGGGGGTGTTGTATTGAAAAGCTTGAAAGAACGTAGATGGTACAAAGCCTATCCACCTAAAGTAAAAAAAGAATTAGACATACCAGAAGTGCCATTATATTCTCTCTTGGAGAAGTCAGCCGAACAATTTGGGAACCGAATGGCCATTATACAAGATGATACCCAAATCTCCTATAAAAAATTAAAAAACAAAGTAGATCGTTTAGCAGGAGCTTGGAATGAATTAGGGCTGAAAAAGGGAGAAAGAATTGGATTAATCGTATCAAATCACCCCTTTTATATTGTTTCTTATTACGCTGCAATAAGATTGGGATTAATTGTAGTTCAAATCAACCCACGATATACCGAACGAGAATTTCTGCAAATCGTTAATGATTCTAATATGAAGTATATAGTGGTGGAAGAAGAAAATATTGATAAAGTTTATAAGATTAATGAAATGCAAACGTTTACTCATATTTTTGTTATCGATTCTACAAATAAAAAACATTACTCAGTAAATATGCTTGCTGAAAATTCTAAACCGCTTGAAGCAGAAGTCCCTATTGATGTGAAAGAAGATGTCGCTGTCATTCAATATACTGGTGGAACCTCTGGGGTGATGAAAGGGGCGATGTTAACCCATTTTAATCTTGTGGCAAATGTATCTCAGAGTCACACGATGTATGGGGAAAATATGGAGTTTGGGAAGGAAATCATTTTGATCGCTACTCCGCTCTACCATGTGTATGCAATGACTAGCGGGATGAATCTAGGAGTCTATATTGGGGCAACGATTTTATTAATAAAAAAATTCGAAGTAACTGAAGTGCTAGAGCTTATTAAACAATATCAACCAACTTTTTTCCCTGGTGTTCCTAGAATGTACAACGCCTTTGTTAATCATAAAAGTGTAAAAAAATATAGTCTTAATAGCCTGAAATTTTGCACTAGCGGATCTGCACCTATTCCGATTGAAGTGATTCGAAAATTTGAAAACATTACAGGAGCTGAAATAGGGGAGGGCTTTGGGTTATCTGAGGCATCACCAACTACCCATCGAAATCCACCAAGTGGCATTCGGAAAATAGGCAGTATAGGGATCCCACTTCCAAATACAGATTGCAAAATTGTTGATGTGAAGGACTTAGAGCTTCCCGTCGGATCAGTCGGTGAACTGATTATTAAAGGGCCGCAAATTATGAAGGGGTATTGGAAAAATGAAGAGGAAACAAATAAAACCTTAAGAAATGGCTGGTTATATACCGGAGACTTAGCGAAGCAGGACGAGGATGGCTATTTTTATATCGTAGGAAGGAAAAAGGAGCTAATCATTAACGGAGGCTTTAATGTTTATCCGCAGGAAGTTGAAAACATTTTATATGAACATCCGGATATAAAAGAATGTGCTGTAATAGGGGTTCCACACCAAGAAGGAGAAATTGTAAAGGCTTACATTGTTCCGAAAGAAGGAGCTTTAATTGACTTTGAAGAATTAAAAGGTTTTTGTTATCGTAATTTAACGCCATATAAAGTACCAAAACAGTTCGAAATTATTGAGGCATTGCCAAGAAATACAGTTGGAAAAATATTAAAACGTATTTTGGTTAAGAAAGAACAAGAAAAACTAGACGATGCTGGAAGCTAGAGTCGGCACAGCGTTCTTCCATTATTCATCACATAACTAGACAATGAATCTCTTCACTTCCGAGTTCTGTACAACAGTACCAATTCCTGTATAGGCTCCAATCAGCGTTGTAAAACCACTAAGCTCTTAAGAAAAATCATATTTTTATAGAAATAAAGAACAGGATGGGAGGTATGAAAATTAAATGGCTAGACCTTGGCTAAAACATGTTCCCGAAGGAAATCCAAAAGAAATTGACATCCCTGTAATTTCAGTCCCACAACTATTTGCGGAATCGGTCCATAAATATTCTAATCACACAGCCATTACTTTTTTTAACGATACCTATAGCTATAAACAACTTGATAGTATGATCAAAAATGTAGCTCGCTCATTGTTTAATTTGGGAGTTAATAAAGGGGATCGAGTAGCTTTAATGTTACCTAACTGTCCACAATATCCCATTAGCTATTATGCTGCACTGATTTGTGGAGCAACTGTCGTACAAATCAATCCTATGTATAAATCCAATGAACTATTGCATGTCATAAATGATTCAGAGGCAGAAGTATTAATTGTACTCGATCAACTATTACCTGCAGTAGAAGAGATAAAGGGGAGTACTTTTTTAACGACTATCATTCCGGTATCTTTTGAAAGCGGTTGCAAATTTAATGATCTTCTTAAGGATCATGGATTACCGATGCCTAATGTTTCAATTAACCCGAAAGAAGATATAGCCGTCCTTCAATATACTGGTGGGACGACCGGACGCTCGAAGGGAGCGATGTTAACGCATTATAACCTAGTTGCTAATATCCTGCAGAGTTACGGGACTTCGCAATGTCGAACGAAGCTAGGATACGAACGAGTATTGACCATTTCCCCATTATTCCATGTTTATGGGATGACCAGTTGTATGAACCTTACTTTTTATATTGGGGGAAATGTAATTTTAGTTCCCCGATTTGAGGTCGAACAGACCGTCAAAGTCATTGCACAAACGAAACCGACTATTTTTCCGGGTGTGCCAACGATGTATATTGCTCTACTAAATTATTATAAAGAAAATCCATTTAATCTAAGTTGCTTAAGAACTTGTACAAGTGGTTCTGCCCCACTACCTATAGAAGTTCTCAATCAGTTTAATGAAACGAGTGGAACAAAAGTGGCAGAAGGATTTGGGTTATCTGAAGCGTCGCCAGTAACTCACCGGAATCCAATTAAAGGACTTCAAAAACCGGGAAGCATTGGTATTCCAATCCCAAATACAGATGCTAAAATCGTCGATTTGCTAACAGGAGATAAGACTTTACCCATTGGTGAGGTGGGCGAATTAGTAGTAAGTGGTCCGCAAATTATGAAGGGTTATTGGAAGATGCCTGAAGAAACCAAACAAGTATTACGTGATGGTTGGCTTTATACAGGTGATCTAGCAAAAATGGATGAGGATGGATTCTTTTATATTGTAGGTAGAAAAAAAGAAATGATTATTGCTAGTGGATACAATGTTTATCCAATTGAAGTTGAAGATGTTATCTACACTCATCCGAAAGTGTTTGAGGCAGCTGTTATAGGTGTACCCGATCAATATCGTAGTGAAACAGTAAAAGCTGTTGTAGTACTTAAGGGAAATGAGCAACTTTCTGAAGAAGAGCTCATTCAGTTTTGCCGTGAAAGATTAGCCGCCTATAAAGTACCGCGTTTTATTGAATTTGTATCAGAATTGCCCAAAACAGCGGTTGGGAAAATCTCAAAAAGAATGTTAAAAGAACAACTGCATTTATAAATTATTGATCTTATATTAAGGCTGCGGGTTATTAACAACAATCTATACGAAGATATATTATATTTTCCATTTCACATAAAAAAGGAGAGGGTTACATGTACTTGCGATTGACAGAAGAACAAAAAATGGTCCAGGAAACCATCCGGAAGTTTGTCGAAAAGGAATTAATACCGCTTGAAAATGAAGTACTTCGCAATGAACGAGAAGGAAAACCAAGTTTATCAATAGATATTCAGGAAGAACTGCAATTAAAAGCAAAAAAAGCTGGATTTTGGGGAATTAATACACCTGCAGAATACGGTGGGGCAGACCTTGGTCAAGTGATGCAAGCGATAGTTAGTATCGAAGTGGCTAAAACATTTGTTCCATTTAAATTTGGTGGATCAGCGGATAATATTCTTTATTATGCGAATGAAGAACAGAAGGAAAAATATTTAATTCCTACAATAAACGGTGAGAAAAAGTCTTGTTTCGCAATGACAGAGCCTGGAGCAGGTTCTGATACAAGAAATATAAAAATGAAAGCAGTAAAGCGTGGAAATGAATGGATATTAAATGGTGAAAAGACATTCATAACAGGTGGAAATGAAGCGGATTTCGTTATGGTTATTGCTATCACAGATAAAGAATTACATCAAGAAACTCGGGGAAGAGAGGGCGTTACTTGTTTCATTGTTGATCGTGATATGGGCTGGAAATCAGAATATATTCATACGATGGGAGAATGGGGACCAGCTAGTTTAGTTTTCGATAATGTAAGTGTTCCAGAAGAAAATATATTAGGTGAATTACATGGTGGGTATAATCTAGGTCTAGAATGGATTGGGTTTGCAAGATGGATTGTCGGTGCACGTGCTGTTGGTGCGGCCGAGCGCTTGCTACAAATGGCTATTGATTATTCTAAAGAACGTGAAACATTTGGTAAACCGATTGCTGAAAGGCAGGCCATTCAGTGGCCGATTGCAGATGCGGCAGTTGAAATTGAAGCAGCAAGATGGCTTGTATTAAATGCTGCTTTTACGCTCGACCAAGGGGAAGATAACCGACATTTAGCATCCATCGCAAAATTATATGGGGCAAATATGGGGAACAAAGTAGTTGACCGTGTCCTTCAAATTCATGGAGGGATGGGTTATACAAGGGAATTACCAATTGAACGTTGGTATCGTGAAGCAAGATTATGGAGGATTTATGATGGGACAGATGAAATTCAACGAATGATCATCTCTAGAAATCTATTAAAAGGTCATGTGAAATTAGGACAATTTATTTAAAGCTTAGGATGTTTTCGTAAAGTTTGTTCCTTTTTAGTGATATTTAATTAAGGGCTAAATCTTAATATCTAGGGGGAGAAATTCATGCCAGGAAGATTCGAAGGAAGAGTAGCTTTTGTTACCGGTGGTAGTCGTGGAATAGGGAAAGGAATTGTTCAATTATTTGCAGAAGAAGGAGCAAAAGTAGCGATAATTGATATTAATGAAGAAGCATTAAGTGAGACAACTGAAGAATTTAAGGAAAAAGGGTATGAAATTATTGCCAAACGAGCAAATGTTGTAAATGGAGAAGAAATTGAAGGTGCAATAGAGGATGTGGTCAGTAAATTTGGCAGACTAGATATTCTAGTTAATAACGCCGGAGTTATTCGTGATAATCTGCTATTCAAAATGACAGATAGTGACTGGCAGCAAGTGATAGATGTTCACTTAAAAGGATCATTTAATGCTGCACGTGCAGCTCAAAAGCATATGGTCGAGCAAAAGTACGGCCGAATTATCAACATTTCATCGACATCTGCACTAGGAAACCGAGGGCAAGCAAATTATGCAACCGCTAAAGCAGGCTTACAAGGTTTTACGAAAACACTTGCTATTGAGCTTGGGAAATATGGGATTACGAGCAATGCTGTTGCACCAGGGTTTATTGAAACGGAAATGACAAAAGCAACAGCTGAAAGAATAGGAATTCCATTTGAAGAATTAGTTCATCTAAGTGTGAGTAAAATTCCGGTAGGCAGAAGTGGTAAACCAGCTGATATTGCGAATACGGTCGCCTTTTTTGCAGATGAGAAATCATCATTTGTCAATGGTCAGGTCATTTATGTTGCAGGAGGTCCAAAAGATTAATTTCTCTAAAAGGAGTTGTCCACTATGTATAAGGATATGATTGGTAAACGATCCAACAAAGTAAAAAATATTGTTGATCGATTATTAGTTAAACGTTTTGCCGAGTCAATAGGTGATCTAAATACTATTTTCATAGATGAGGAATTTGGCAAACAGTCTCGATACGGCAAAAATATTGCGCCTCCGACTTTTCCGCGTGTATTTGATTATGGTGGGATTGAAGGATTAGAGCTTCCGATCAAAGGATTGATCCATGGGGAACAAATCTATCATTATGAAAGACCATTATTGGTTGGTGAGGAAGTTTATTGTTATACAGAGGTCAAGGATTACTTTGAGAAAAAAGGATCTAGTGGGTTAATGGGATTGTTAAAAATAAAAAGATATGGTGAAGATGCCCAAGGGAAAATTATTTTCACAGAACAGGCTACGATCATTATTACAGAAGCTGTAAGGAAGGCGATGCTTATATGAAAAGATTAGTTCAATTGGCGACAGGCGAATCACTGGATGAAGTTAAGCTGGACCCCGTATCCAGACTAGATTTGATTAAATATGCAGGGGCATCAGGTGATTTTAATCCCATTCATACGATTGATGAAGAAGCCACAAAAGCTGGATTACCTGGCATTATTGCTCATGGGATGTGGACGATGGGAAACCTGGCCAAGCTTTTTACACCATATTACGAAGAGGGATTTATACAAGATTATAAGATTCGGTTTTCAGGAATGGTATTTCTCGGTGATGTCATTACTCTTAAAGCAGTTTTCAAGGGAGAGACTGAACAATGCTTAGATTTCGATGTGAAGGCTGTTAACCAAAATGAGAACGAAGTGATTAACGGAATCATTCGATTTTCTCCGCATTAATCCAAGAAAAGTCTATGTAGTTGAGCTTTTTTCCCTTTGGCTGTTGTTAGAGTCCCAGCCGACAATATCCTTTTAGGAGAAGGCTGGGGATTTGAAATTGCCCAAGGTAGATTAGGTCCTGGAAGAATTCATCATTGTATGAGAACGATCGGGGCAGCCGAAAGAGCATTGGAAATTTTATGTAAGCGAGTTCAAGAACGGGAGACCTTTGGAAAGGTACTAGCGGAGCAAGGGGTTATTCAAGAATGGATCGCTAATTCACGTATAGAGATTGAACAAGCGCGACTTCTTACACTTAAGGCAGCATATATGATGGACACTGTCGGAAATAAAGAGGCGAAAGCGGAAATTGCAATGATTAAAGTAGTTGCTCCTAATTTGGCTTTGAAGGTTATAGATCGAGCCATTCAGGCAATGGGAGCTGCCGGTGTCAGTGAAGATTTCCCACTGGCATCAAGTTGGGCAAAGATTCGTGCTTTACGGTTGGCAGATGGACCTGATGAAGTTCATCGGAGAACGGTTGCTAGGCAAGAATTAAAAAAATATAGGTAAATTGGTGGTGTTCGTATATGCACGTAAAAGAGCTATTTGATCTATCTGGTCGAACTGCAATTGTAACGGGTGGTGGTCGAGGACTTGGTGAACAGATAGCTGAAGGCTTGGCGGAGGCGGGTGCAAACGTTGTTGTTTGTTCAAGAAAAGATGAGAATTGTAGGGAAGTTAGTGAAAGATTACAACGACTGGGAGTTCAGTCCCTCGCATTCAAGTGTGATATAACCAATTGTGATGATATTCAATATGTAGTTGATAAGACAGTAGAGAGATTTGGAAAAATCGATATTCTTGTCAATAATAGTGGTGCTTCATGGGGAGCTCCAGTTGATGAAATGCCGCTCGAGGCTTTTCAAAAAGTACTTAATGTAAATGTCGTTGGAACATTTTTAATGTCACAAGCAGTTGGCAAAGAAATGACGAAACAAAAATATGGAAAAATCATTAATATTGCCTCTGTAGCGGGCTTAAAAGGTTCAAACCCGGAGTACATGGATGCAATTGGTTATAACACAAGTAAAGGCGGTGTCATTACTTTTACTAAAGATTTAGCAGTGAAATGGGGCCCACGTGGAATTTACGTTAACGCGATTGCACCAGGTTTTTTTCCAACCAAAATGTCTAGCGTTTTGATCGAAAAAGGTGGGGATAAAATGCTTGAAAGGACACCACTTCGTAAATTTGGTACAAATAATGATTTAAAGGGGGTTGCTTTATTCCTTGCTTCCTCTGCTTCAGATTTTGTAACTGGTGAAACGATCGTAGTTGATGGCGGTACAAATGCGATGTAATTGATAAATATTTAATAGACAGGAGTAGATCAATCGATGAAAAGAGATGCTGTCATTATATCAGCTGTACGTACACCTATAGCAAGGCAAGGAGGGGCTTTGGC
This sequence comes from Cytobacillus depressus, assembly GCF_008923245.1. Classification (GTDB taxonomy): domain Bacteria; phylum Bacillota; class Bacilli; order Bacillales; family Cytobacillaceae; genus Cytobacillus; species Cytobacillus depressus. The sequence goes on along the minus strand of NZ_WBOS01000001.1, from coordinate 658,477 downwards.
GACTGTTCCTGCACATGTTTTTGGAGCCGAAGTGATAAAAGAAGCGATAAAGCAGGCAAATATTGATCCGGAATCAATCGATGATATCATATTTGGAAATGTTTTAAGTGGTGGGGGAAATATTGCTCGATTAACAGCTTTACAAACAGGATTATCATTATCTTTACCAGGACTTACGATTGATCGCCAGTGCGGTTCAGGAATAAATGCAGTAATCCTTGCAGCACAATCGATTCAATCTGGTGCCGGAGATATATATGTAGCCGGTGGAACAGAAAGTATGAGCCGTGCACCCTATTTGATGGATCGTGCGGAAAAAGCATACAGTCCTACACTTCCGACATTTAGAAAGTCACAACTCTCACCAAAAGAAATCGGTAATCCTCCAATGGGGATAACCGCGGAAAATTTAGTTAGTAAATATCATATTTCAAGGGAAGAGCAGGATGAATTTGCGCTTCGTAGTCAGCAACGTATGGCAAGAGCATTGGAGGAGGGGCGTTTTACTGAACAAATTGTACCTATAAGTATTCCTGTTCGAAAAGGGGATCCCATTTTATTTAAGAAAGATGAGCACCCTCGTCCGCAAACTACAATAGAAGCATTAGCGAAATTACAACCAGCTTTCCTAGAAGGTGGAACGGTAACAGCAGGAAACAGCTCGGGTTTAAATGATGCTGCCTCTGCACTTGTTATCATGGCAAGAGAAAAAGCAGAAGAATTGGGGCTAGCCCCATTAGCAACCATCCATGCAGCAGCAGTTGCGGGGGTGGATCCGAATATTATGGGAATTGGACCGGTTCCAGCAATCAAAAAGGTGATCGAAAAATCCGGTCTTAGCTTAGAGCAAATGGATATGATCGAACTAAATGAAGCATTTGCTGCACAAGTAATTGCGTGTGATCGCGAATTACACATGGATATGGAAAAGTTAAATGTCAACGGTGGAGCCATTGCACATGGTCATCCTTTAGGTGCTACAGGAGCCATTCTTGTAACTAAAGCCGTGCATGAATTAAAGAGATCAGATGGAAAATACGCGCTTATTTCTGCATGTATTGGTGGCGGGCAAGGAATTGCAACGATTATTGAAAGAGAGAGTCATAATTAGACGACTCCATTTATTTTCTAGGCTGTTTTTTAAAAGATTGTTGTTTTTGAAATAAGTTTTGAAAACGCAAACTGTTGATAAACACGTTGATTGGAACGGAAGGTGTGAGACTCCTGCGGGAATAGCGGGACAGGTGAGCCCCCGCAGGAGCTGTGCTCCGAGGAGCAATAAAATATACGAAAATAGCCACTTTTTAAAATGGAATAAGGGAGGGATTTGATGAAAACTCCCCATGAAATAGAAATCTATGTAAGATTTAGCGAAACAGATGCACATGGTCATATCAATAATACGAGTTATTTTTTATATTTTGAAGAAGCTCGGACTAAACTTTTTAAAGCAATCAATCTAGAAAGAAATTCTGATTGTAGCTTTATTCTAGCATCTATTACATGTGATTATATAAATCAAGCATACGCTGATCAAACATTAATAGTTTCTACGAATGTTATTAAAATAGGGACGAAAAGCTTTACAGTAAGACATACGATTACAGCGGCAGATTCCGGAATAACCATTGCAAAAGCGGATGCTACGAATGTTTGTTATAACTACACAGAACATAGGACCATACCTATACCAAAGGCTTTACGTTTAAGGCTTGAAAACCATTTCGTTACGCCTGTAAAATACTGAAAATTCACAAAAATAGGAGGGGGTATATGTTTTCCGATACAATTCCTGTTCGAAAAGGGGAGGAACTTGATCTACAAACAATAGAATCATTTTTAAGAAAACATATTAAGGATTTACCTAATGATTCTTTACATGTGAAGCAGTTTAGTGCGGGGAAATCAAATTTAACCTACCAATTACAAATAGGAACTTGGGAGGCTGTGCTTAGACGTCCGCCGCTTGGTCCAGTTGCACCTAAAGCTCACGGCATGCAGCGGGAATTTACAATATTAAAAGAGATTCATCCCCATTTCCCTGTAGCACCAAAACCTTATGTTTTTGCGGATGAAAATATTATTGGTAGACCTTTTTATATTATGGAAAGAAAGCGTGGCATCGTTCTCGATACGAAGTTCCCTGATGAAGTTCCAGCATCAAAAAAGTTATGCAGACAAATTTCTGAAAAAATGGTGGATACATTAGTAAAGTTACATCAGATTGATTATACGAAAACAAAGTTAAAAGATATAACAAAACCAAAAGGGTTTATGGAAAGGCAAGTATACGGATGGATTAATAGGTATGAAAGGGCACAAACAGACGAAATTGAAGGAATTGAACAATTGAAAACATGGATGGTTAACCATATTCCGGTTTCTCCAGATCCAACAATTATTCATTATGATTTTAAATTAAATAATACGATGTTCAATGAGAATTTGAACGAAGTAGTTGGAGTATTCGATTGGGAAATGACGACAGTAGGAGATCCGCTAGCGGATTTAGGTGTTGCCATGGCTTACTGGACTGAAGATAAGGAATCGGAATTTTTACAAAGAAGCATCGATGATAAGAAACCGATAAGCTCATATCCCGGATTTATGACGAAAAATGAATTGATGGAAACGTATTCAAGAAAGAGTGGTAGAGACGTTTCGAATATGCATTTTTATCTTACATTTGCTTACTTTAAGCTAGCAGTTATTTGTCAACAAATTTACTTCCGCTGGAAAAAAGGGCAAACAGAAGATGAAAGGTTTGAAAATTTAAATGTGTATGTCAGAAATCTAATCCAATACTCATTAGAGACGGCAAGCAAAAAAATGTAAGTCATTTGGACACATTCTAGATATTAATTAATCAAAATAATAGGAGTGAGGCAAATGCAAAATCAAGAAAATGATCATTTGTTGGTTGAAAATAATGCAGGTGTAATGAATCTTATTCTGAATCGACCAGATCGTTTAAACGCGTTTAGTCCTGAAATGATATCAGGCTTAAAAGATGCAATAAATAGGGCGAAAAATGATGAAACGATACGAGTGGTAACTATTTCAGGGGCAGGACGTGCTTTTAGTGCTGGTGGAGATGTTAGAAGAATGGGAAAGGGAACATCATTAGGAACTTATGAACATCTTGGCCATTTAAATGAATTAATATTAGCAATGAATGAGTTGGAAAAACCGATTATTGCTGCTGTACATGGTTATGCAGCAGGTGCAGGATTTAATCTTGCATTAGCTAGCGACATTATATTAGCTGCTGAAGAAAGTCAGTTTATTCTAAGTTTCTCGAAAGTCGGTTTAATATCGGATGGTGGTGGACTATACTTTCTTCCTAGATTAATAGGACCTTACCGTGCAAAAGAGCTATTTTTTAGTGCAGAACCTATTACAGTCGAAAAGGCGCATTCCATAGGTATAGTGAATCATATTTATTCAAAAGACGAATTTCGTGAGAGGGTAAGTGAATATGCTATAAAACTTGCTTCAGGTCCTTCCATATCATATGGGTTCATTAAAAAGCTTGCGAATCAATCTCTTACTTCAACTTTACATGAAATTCTTGAACAGGAACGTATTACACAAGCAACAATGATAACGACAGAAGATCATCATGAAGGGATTCAGGCGTTTAGGGAGAAGCGGTTACCTAATTTTAATGGCAAATAAAAGGCGAGAAAAATGAAAGGTTTCTATTAATTGGAGGGTGAGATATCAGAATTGAAAGGGGAGAATGGTATTGTTTGTACAACAACTTCTTAATGGTTTAACAGTTGGTAGTGTTTATAGTTTAGTTGCTCTAGGATTAACCCTTGTATATGGAATCTTACACATCCCTAACTTTGCCCATGGTGCATTATATATGGTTGGTGGTTATATCACATTAACCACTATGACACATTTTGGGTTTCATTACTTGCTTGCAATTGCCGTTTCCGTATTGGTAGTTGGATTATTAGCTATTTTAATGGAGAGATTTGTATATCATCCTTTGAGAGGAACAATACCTATCAATAATATGGTTGCCGCGATTGGAATACTTTTGTTTCTTGAATCGTTAGCCCAATTAATTTGGGGACCGGACTACCATCATATGCCAACACCCTATTCTCAAGTAGTAAATGTATTAGGGTTAACCTTGACTATGCAACGGATTATTATTGTTATCGCAGCGATCGCAATTATGATCTTGTTAAATCTTTTCCTAAAGAAAACGTTTTTAGGTCGATCCATCATTGCTATGTCACAAAATCGTGAAGGAGCATTTTTAGTTGGAATCAATGCGAATAAAGTAGCGATGCTAACCTTTTTTATCGCGGGAGCATTAGCGGCGATTGCTGCATCTCTGACATCACCTTTAAATCTTGTTTTTCCAGGTATGGGGCATCTGGTTATTTTAAAAGCCTTTGTCATCATTATTATTGGGGGAATGGGAAGTATTCCCGGAGCCATTATTGCAGGATATATTTTAGGGATGAGTGAAAGTTTTGGGGCAACCTATATCGCTAATGATTATAAAGATATTATTGCATTTGTTCTGCTCATTATTATCTTATCGATCAAACCTCAAGGGTTGTTCACAAAGGGGGCGTATTGATGGCAACATTTTTCAATCAAAGAAATGTTGTAATGGGATTGATGGTTCTAGCTATTCTATTTCCATTCATCACCCAAAATAACTATTACATTTATGTCATAACATTAGCTTTTATTTGGATTATTGCTGTGTATGGGTTAAATTTAATAGCTGGTTATACGGGTTACTTATCTTTTGCACATGCTGGTTTTTTTGCAATAGGAGCATATGCGATGGGACTATTATCTGTTAAAGCGGGGATTGGATTTTGGCCTGCCTTCCTTCTTGCTCCAATGATTACAACAGCGATTGGCTTCCTTCTAGGGATTATTGCCCTGCGGACAAAGGAGCATTTCTTTGCCATCTATACATTATGTGTTGGATATATCATATATTTAGTCATTGATAAATGGGATCGTTTAACAGAAGGCCCCCGTGGTCTTATGGGAATTCCTTCACCAGCTAATATTGGTCCGATATCATTTTCAACCCCAGTATCACAGTATTATTTCGTATTATTTTTTTTGCTCTTAACCATTTTCGTTATGTTTAGAATAATCAATTCTTTAACAGGAAGAACTTTTCTTGCTGTACGAAACAGTGAAATATTAGCACAAACGATAGGAGTTTCAACGATAAGAACCAAATTGGTTTCATTTGTATTATCAACATTTTTTGCTGGATTAGCTGGGGCACTATATGCTTGTTTTTTACGGTTTCTTGGACCCCAAATTAGTTCCACGGCAATTATGTTTGATTTATTGGCATACCTGATAGTTGGTGGGATCGGTACACTTTCAGGTCCGATAATCGGAACATTGTTAATTGTGTTTATTACTCAAAAGCTCCAATTCTTACAAGAATACCGAATGCTGCTTTTTGGTCCAATACTTACACTCATTATTATTTTCTCTCCTCGGGGAATCGCAGGATTCTTTGGTAACTGGAAATCAATAAGGAAAGAAAAAAGGATGATATTGCAAAAAAATAAAAAAGCCGCCTAGGAGGAAATGAGTATGTATTTGGAAACAAAAAAACTAACAAAAAAATTTGGGGGACTGCTAGCGGTTAACGAAGTGGATTTTTCCATAAAGAAAGGAAAAATCAATGCGATTATCGGTCCAAATGGGGCAGGAAAGTCAACCTTCTTTAATTTAATTAGTGGTTTTCATCCTCCAAGTTCTGGCGAAATCATTTTTAAAGGCACAGACATTACAAAACTACCATCCAATAAAATTGCTACGCTAGGAATCGCTCGAACATTTCAGACGACGAATTTGTTCGAGGGATCCACTGTATTTGATAATGTCGTGATCGGTCATCGCTTACGAACAAAATCCAATCTTTTTGATGCCATTTTTAAAACAAAACGTCTAAAACAGGAAGAAGAAAAATGCAAAGAGAAGGCATTAGAAGTTTTACAATTAGTAGGTTTAGCCAAAACGGCAGATAGTTTAGTTTCCAATATTACCCAAGAAGAGAAAAAGCGAGTTGCTTTTGCTCTAGCATTAGCAACAGATCCTGAACTTGTTTTTTTGGATGAGCCCACTGCAGGAGTTAACCCTGATGAAACAGAGGAACTATCTTTACTAATTGAAAAAATGGCTGGAAAAGGGATAACGATTTGCCTCATAGAGCACAAAATGAAAATGGTAATGAAATTGGCGGATAACATTATGGTTTTAAACTATGGTGAGAAAATTGCGGAAGGATTACCAGAAGAAATTAATAATAATGAAGCTGTCATTAAAGCATACCTAGGAGGGAGTGCTAGTGCTTGAGCTAAAGAATGTAACGGTTAAGTATGGAAAATTTGCTGCGGTTGAACAATTAAATATTCGAATAGAGAAAGGAGAAATTGTTGTCTTATTAGGCGCAAATGGAGCAGGTAAAAGTACGACTTTCCGGACAATCAGTGGACTAACTAAGCCTTTTAGCGGAGAAATTTTATTTGGAGAAACTTCAATTGGCGGGATGTCCCCAGATAAAATTGTCCAATTAGGTGTCGTCCAATGTGCTGAAGACAGAAAGTTATTTCCGCAAATGACGGTTTATGAAAATTTGATCATGGGTGCATATGTTCATAGAAAAAAGAAAAATGAAAGAATGAAAACAATCGAAGAAGTCTATCACTTATTTCCTATTTTGTATGATAAAAAAAATGATATGGCAGGCTCATTGAGTGGGGGACAACAACAGATGGTGGCAATCGGAAGAGCCTTAATGGCGAAGCCTAAACTCATGCTGCTTGATGAACCTTCGATTGGTTTAGCCCCATTAATAGTGGAGCAAATGTTTGAAAGTATCCAGCAAATTAATAAAGAGGGAACGACTATTCTTTTAGCGGAACAAAATGCAAATGCTGCATTAAGTATTGCTGATAAAGGCTATGTTTTTGAAAATGGGAGAATAGTAGTTGAAGGAAGTTCCGAGAATCTATTTTGTAATGAAGAGGTTCGTAAAGCATATATAGGTGCGTAGCTAGTGAGACATTATTATATGGAGGAAAATAATATTCATACTATTAGGGGGATGAAAATGCGAATAGGAAAGTTATTTTTAGTAATCGGTCTCATCTTTACAATGTTAAGCTTACATGCTTGTTCTAACTCTACTGGAGGAGCAGGAAAAGGAGAAAATATCGTAAATATTGGTTACAGTGGGCCGTTAAGTGGATCTGCCGCAAATTATGGTAAGAAAACAGTCAATGGATTATCAATGGCTATTGAAGAAATCAATAAAGAAGGCTTTAAAATTGACGGGAAGACATACAAATTAAATCTTGTGAAGCTTGACGATAAGTATTTACCGAATGAAACAGCTGCAAATGGACAGAGATTAGTACAAGAGCATAAAACACCTATTATTATTACCCCGCACAGTGGGGGAATTGCTGCCCTTCAAGTATTTAACGAACAACAGAACTTTATTATTGGAGGATATTCAAGTGAACCATCGATAACTGAAGCTGGTAATTCTCTAACAATTAGAATCCCCCCGAATTATGAAGGTTATATAGACACTTTTATCAATTACGAAATGAAACGTTACGGTAAAAAAATCGCATTAATTCCACCAGTCACTCAATATGGACAGGATTGGGCAAAAGCAATAGCTCCACATTGGGAAGCAAAAGGTGGGGAAGTTGTCCATCAAGCTTCCGTCGACTTTGAAAAAGATACAGATTTCTATACCATTCTTACGAATGCCCTAAATAAAAATCCGGATGTACTATTTATTGGTGGTCCATCAGAATCAACGGCAAAATTGGCCCTACAAGCAAGAGAAGCAGGTTTTAAAGGTGGATTTATCGTTATGGACCAAGCAAAAATGGATGAAATGAAAAAAGTAACGGGGTCATATGAGTTGTTGGAAGGTTCAATTGGGACAATGCCTATAATTTCTGCTAATTATCCAGGTACACCGGAATTTATCAAAAAATATGAAGAGAAATTTAACATCAATGCTAGTTCAGAAGCGGGATACCTTTATACGACAGTCTATATCCTAGTTGAAGCAATGAAAGCAGCCAAAAACGTGGACGATGCAAAAGTGATTCGTGAACATATTCAAGCGGGTCTAGATAACCTACCTGAAGATAAAAAGGTTTATGAGATTCCAAAAATTAATAAAGATGGCGGGTTTGATGTAAATGTTAGAGTTGGTGCAATTGAAAATGGAGAGATTCTTCCTATTAATGTAGAGTAAATAAAATTTCTTTAAGAAGAAATCGGTTTTGTTAGGGTTGGCTGATTTCTTCTTTTATATCGGCTATTTTCTACAAGTTTGTTTTTAATAATCGGGAACGGATGTTGGAGAGAGAAGTTTAAAATGGGGAAGGAGGATGAAAAATGAAGGTTCAAGAATTGTTTGATTTAACAAATAGAGTTGCCCTGATCACTGGAGGAGGAAGGGGACTGGGACAACAGATTGCAGAAGTATTTGCAGAGATGGGGTGTCATTTAGCCCTTTGTTCACGGAAAAAAGAAAACTGCAATAATATTGCTGAAAGGCTCGCTCATGAATATGGAGTAAAAGCAGTCGGTTATGCACTTGATGTAACATGTGAAAACCAGGTGGAAGAAGTGGTTAATCAAATTCACGAAGACTTTGGAAAGATTGATATTTTAGTCAATAATAGTGGAGCTACTTGGGGTGCACCGGTAGAGGAAATGTCACTTGAAGCTTGGAATAAAGTAATGAATGTTAATGTTACAGGTACATTTTTAGTAAGTAAGGCCGTGGGAAAACATATGATTGAGCGTAAATACGGAAAGATTATCAATATTGCCTCTGCAGCAGGATTAACGGTCAGACCACCAGAAATTACAAATACGATTGGGTATACAACTAGTAAAGCAGCAGTCATTCATTTTACAAAAGATTTAGCCATAAAATGGGCAAGGCATAATATCTATGTTAATGCGATTGCACCGGGTATGTTTAGAACGAAGATGACGAAAGGAACATTAGATCAAAAAGAACAAGCAGTGCTTGAAACAATCCCATTAAAGAAAATTGGTGATGAAAACATGTTAAAGGGAGCTGCTATTTATTTAGCAGCAAGAGCAAGTGATTTTGTAACAGGTACAGTGTTGAGTGTGGATGGAGGAAGTACGTTATAAAGAAATTGTTGATGGTATGGGGGGATTTTTTGACGGGAATTTTCTAACAAAAAAATACCCCCCAAAAAAATCATTCTAGGTGGCTTGAAGAATTAGACAGCTTTTTTCGTTTTTCCTATATTATCTAGAAGCAATAGATGATGAATCGTGATTTCAGGTCTGCTTCCTATGCGAATATTTAGTCCTGTTTGACCTAAACCTTCACTAATATAAAAAGCCTTGCCATCATGTTCATTCGAACCAATTTCCCCATTTTAATCAGGTGGTAAGGCTTAGAATATATTTGACCCCCGTGGAAATGACCAGAAAGCCCAAGTGCTGATGTTGCTGATGGACATTGAGCCGTTGGGACAATCCGGCTGACATCTCCGACATCAGTTGATCCTGCAATTATTTCATTAGATTGTACATAAGGTGAAATTGATTCAGTTAGAAATTTTCCTTAAAATTTGGATCCGTCTCCGGAGTATCCGAATCCTTAAATAAGTCGAGATAATTTTTACTTTCTCCACCAGTATCTTGCTTACTCCAGCATCTTTCCAAACTGACTCCCCGGTTTCATGGCTACTGCATGTGGATAATCTAGAACATACTTGACCACTTTTTTATGCAAAAGGTGAAGTTCAAACTTCTTTTCTTAACAGATGAAGCACATATTTTAAAATAATATAAGTCTAATGATTTAAATTATTTAAAATTTTTCATTAAATTAATAATTAGATTATTGTAAGTATACGGAATATATGGTAAATTCGATTAAAAGTATAAGCTTCACTATTAAAATAGAAGAAGTATAAACTTCGTATTCTATGATACACGGAGAATGCTTTTTAAGAGAAAGAAAAAGAGTTGCAAATCTATTAGGGGGAATTTGTAAATGAAAAAAGTAAGCTTATTTTTCGTGGTATTGGTTCTAGCGTTTTCGATCATCGGCTGTTCTGCTGCAGATGAAACGAGCACAAATGAAGAAGCTGAAGGCGGAGAAAAGGTGACAGGTGGAGAACTTCAGGTTGCCTACAATGCTCAGCCACCAACTCTTGACCCGCTGTTAACAACAGCTGTCGCAACGCGTGATATTACGAGACATATCTTTGAATCGCTAGTTACCTATAACCAAAACTTTGAAGTGGAGCCAATGCTAGCTGAATCGTTAGATGTCAGTGAAGATGGAAAGACGATCACATTCGATTTAAGAAAAGGCATCAAATTCCACAATGGCAATGAGATGTCGGTAGGAGACGTTGTAGCCTCGATGAATCGCTGGAAGGACACTACCCCTTTAGGAAAATCCTATTTTGCTAACGCAACATTCACAGCAAGTGGTGACAACACGGTGGTGTTAGAAATGCCGGAGCGTCTTTCAACGGCACTAGCTATGCTGGCCGACCCGGGACAAGCTGCAATTATCACACCGAAAGAAGTAAATGACGGAGCAACGGAAGAGAAAGGGTTAACCGAATTTATTGGAACCGGCCCTTATAAGTTTGTCGAATGGAAAGCAGATCAATATATTCATTTAGAAAAATTTGAGGATTATCAGTCTCTTGATACAGAGAGTAGCGGTTTAGCTGGTAAAAAAGAAGCTTTTCTGAATGATATCTATTTCCAATTTGTAACGGATGCTTCTACAAGACTGGCAGGAATCCAAACAGGTGAATACGATGTGGCGAATGCAATTCCGTTTGATAATGCAGACCAATTAGAGGCAAATAAAGACGTAGTAAATCATGTAGACCATAATGGATTTAATGGGATTGTTTTTAACAAGAAAGCTAGATTTTTTAAAGATGTAACGGCTCGTCAAGCAGTCAACGCAGCCTTAAACCAAGAGGAAATTTTAATGGCTTCGTTTACAAATGAAAATTTCTATGAATTAGAACATGGTCTTATGATCAAGGACCAAGTTGAATGGTACAGTGAGGCTGGTAAAGATCAATATAACCAACATGATCAGGAAAAAGCAAAGGAATTATTAAAAGACGCCGGATATAACGGTGAAGATATCATTATTTTAACCAGCAAGGATTATACAGACCACTACAACGCCGCTGTTGTCGTTCAACAACAGCTTGAAAAAATCGGAATGAAGGTCAAGCTTGATGTGTACGACTGGCCTACTGTCCTCCAAAAACGCACTGAAGAAACAGCTTATGATATTTTCGTCACAGGTTTCCCAACAGAGCCGATTCCAGCTAAATATGTATTTTTAGATTCCGCAAATGAATGGCCAGGCTGGACGAATAGTCCAGAAATTGATGGGCTACTAGATAAAATCAGCGGCGCTACTTCCCAAGAGGAAGCAAAGAAATATTTTGCACAGCTCCAAGAGGAATTTTATAACTATCTGCCAATGATTAAGTTTGGAAATAAGACTACTATTACCACAACTCGTTCAAATATCAAAGACATGGGCTTCTTACAAGGAATCATACTTTGGAATATCGAGAAAGAGTAACAATTTTTAAAATGGTAGGGGTTACGCTTAAAAGTGTGATCCCTTCAACGCTTAATCACTAAACTAGATGAAATCTTCATGCGGGATTCACACACAACTGAAATTTGTAAAAAGGTAGTTTAATTGGGAGAAGAGATTCACAGTGTTTCATGTAATCGCATGCCATTTATATGAATACGGGAGGACTTTCAGATGAAAATTGAAAAAGTCATATTAAGAAGACTAAAAATGGATTTAAAATTTCCATTTCAGACAAGTTTCGGAACACAGAGGGAGCGCGAGTTTATTATAACAGAGGTCCAGGATGGAAACGATGTCGGCTATGGAGAATGCGTTGTAAACTCCAACCCATATTATAATGAAGAAACAGTACAAACGGCATGGCACATTATGAAGGATTTCCTCATTCCAATTCTTTTACAGAAAGAAGAAATTACCCACCCAGATGAGATAAATGAGCTGTTTAAACAGGTGCGTCGCCATCAGATGGCTAAATCTGCTTTAGAAGGAGCTATTTGGGATTTGTATGCAAGAAAGCAAGGAAAGACTCTCGCTGAGGTCATTGGCGGAAAAAAAGAAAAGATTTCTGTTGGTGTCAGTATTGGGATACAAGAGACGAAGGAAGAACTAGTTGAAATAGTAGGAAAGTATCTTAAAGAAGGCTTTCAAAAAATAAAGATTAAAATCAAACCAGGGAAGGATATCGAGATGCTGCAGGCCGTTCGAGATCGCTTTGGCGATATTCCCATCATGGCAGATGCCAATTCGGCGTACACCTTAAAGGATGTCCAACTATTTAAACAGATGGATAGTCTTAGATTAATGATGATTGAACAGCCTTTAGCCCATGACGATATCATTGATCATGCTACACTGCAAAAGGCAATACAAACGCCAATCTGCCTCGATGAAAGCATTCATTCCCTAGAAGATGCTAGGAAAGCAATCGAACTAGGCAGTTGTAAAATTATCAATATAAAAATCGGCCGAGTGGGCGGCATTACCGAAGCAATAAGAATTCATAACCTTTGTAAAGAAAAAAAAATTCCTGTCTGGTGTGGCGGTATGTTAGAATCCGGCATCGGCCGCGCTCATAATCTTGCAATTACCAGCTTAGATAACTTCACGATTCCAGGGGACACAGCTCCATCTGCTCGTTACTGGGATGAAGATATCATTAGACCCGAGATTGAAATGGATACTGAGGGGAATATTGAATTGCCTAAAAAACCAGGGTTTGGCTATGAAATTAATCAAACCGCATTAGATAGATATACAGTGGAGACAGAGGCTTTTTCAAAGTAGGTTTCCTCAAAATGGCTGTTTAAAACGGATAGATATCACTACGAGACTTAGCGAAATACAAGGAGAGGATATGTGGTTATGAACGGTACATTGGAAGTTAGTGACTTAAAATCTCAAATCTATGATATTTTCGAATACCTTCACCAACATCCGGAAGTGAGCTGGAAGGAAGTCCAAACGACTCAATATATTGCCAATATGCTTCGCAAGCTCGGAGCAGATTTAGTAACAACTTTTGATGATTGTCCGGGTATAGTAGCTGAAATCGGTGAGGGGCCAATAACAGTTGGTCTCCGAGCCGATATGGATGCTTTATGGCAAGAAGTAGATGGAACTTGGCAAGCAAATCATTCCTGTGGTCATGATGCCCATATGACTTTAGCTTTAGGTGTTTTTATGGCATTAAAAAAACGAAATGTGAAGCTGCCGGGAAAAGTAAAGTTTATTTTTCAGCCAGCAGAAGAAAAAGGCAATGGTGCCTTAACTATGGTAGAAAAAAAGGTCATTGATCATGTGGATTATTTATATGGAGTTCATCTGCGTCCTAATTCAGAAGTACAAAATGGCAAAGCAGCTCCCTCTATTGTGCACGGTGCTGGACGGTTTATAGAGGGCAAAATTATCGGAGACGATGGACATGGGGGCAGGCCGCATGTTGGAGTGAATGCGATTGAGGTTGGAGCCGCATTAGTCAATCATTTAAGAGGAATTCACCTTGACCCATTGGTTCCTTATTCTGTGAAAATGACTAAATTTTTAGCTGGTGGAGAAAATGCCAACATTATTCCCGGATCAGCAAACTTCAGTCTAGACCTTCGTGCACAGTCTAATCAAATGATGGATCAGCTAAAAGAGAAGGTAGAACAGATCATTTCTAGTGTTTCCAACTTGTATCAAGTAGAAATTACCTATTCATATGAATCCAATGTTGTTGCTGCAGAGGTAAATGAAGAAGCCCAAGCTATTATGGCTGAATCAATCGCACAAGTGCTTGGGAAAGAAAATTTACTTCCCCCGAGTATTACATCAGGCGGCGAAGACTTTCACTTTTATTCGGTGAAAAGACCGCAAGTAAAGGCAACGATGCTTGGACTTGGCTGTGGTTTAACACCCGGACTCCACCATCCTAAAATGACATTTGATCGTGAAGCCTTACTGTCAGGTATAGAGATTTTAACAAGAGCCATCTTAACTACGTTTCAAAAAAACGGATTTCATGTGGAATAAATAAAATTGTAGGGAGGAACGATTAGTGAAAATTGAAAAAGTGAAATTTGAACGATTAAAGATGCCCCTTCTTTCCCCATTTCAAACTAGTTTTGGAACGGAAACCGATCGGGAATTCATTCTAGTTAGTGTTTATGGGGATGGGCTTGTCGGTTATGCAGAATGCGTTGCGATGGACTCACCTGTATATAATGAAGAAACGATTGACACGGCTTGGCATGTTGCAGAGCAATTTATTATTCCTAAGGTATTAGAGACAGAACTAGATTCGCCAGAGGACTTTTCTAACATTTTTTCATGGATTCGTAAAAACAATATGGCCAAGTCAGCGGTTGAAAGCGCCATCTGGGATTTATATGCCAAGCAAAAAGGGCTTACGCTCTCTGAAGCATTAGGAGGGGAAAAAGAAGAAATCGAGGTTGGCGTCAGCATTGGAATCGAGCCAACGGTTGATGGATTATTAAAGAAAGTTGAAGGATTCCTAGCAGAAGGCTATAAAAAAATTAAAATAAAAATTAAACCTGGTGTCGATGTTGATAGGGTTAAAGCCATTCGTGAGCAATTTGGATATGATGTCCCTCTTATGGCTGATGCTAACTCTGCTTACACGCTAGCTGATCTAGAAACACTCAAAAGGTTAGATCAGTATGGTCTAATCATGATCGAACAGCCATTGGCTCATGATGATATTGTTGATCATGCCAAGTTACAAAGTGAATTAGAAACGCCAATTTGTTTAGATGAAAGCATTCATTCATTAGAAGATGCTCGAAAAGCTATTGAACTTGGAAGTTGTAAGATTATTAATATTAAAATTGGACGTGTTGGCGGTTTAACACAGGCTAAAAAAATTCATGATCTTTGTCAGGAGAAAGGAATTCCTGTCTGGTGTGGTGGTATGCTCGAATCCGGAATCGGCCGGGCGCATAATATTGCCATTGCATCTCTATTCAATTTCACAATTCCAGGGGATACCTCAGCTTCTAAGAAATACTGGGCGGAAGATATTATCGAACCTGAAGTTGTCCTCAGCAAACCAGGGATCGTCGCCGTCCCAAAAGAACCAGGAATCGGCTACAGCCTTCGCCAAGACATCGTTGATAAATACTTACTGTATTCGAAAGTTTATAGTAGATAGAGATCTATGCAAGCAAGCAATTAAGAAAAAACTTATTTTTTTGCTTTTAGTCGAGATCTATAGCTTTAGATAAAGCCACTATAATTTTTTTACCCGTGAGCGTTGAATAGAAATCGAAGCTGTTCCATAAACTGAAATTCACTTTGAATTTTAGATTTACGAACAGCTTCTTTTTTTCCCAATTAAAACAACGTTGATAAAACTTTATCATAGGCATCAAGGGTTCTATGAACTTCTTTTTCTTTATGAACCGTTGCTATACTATATCTGTTACTTTTTAAGTACCGATGGTTTTACACTATGCGGTATTGGACAAACATATGGGTTTTTCGTGATCATTTTATCATGTTCATCTTTAATTAAAGCAAGTGCATCTGGATGTTCAAGAATATGAATAGCTGTCAACGCCATTGCTTCCCCCGCCCGTAACATTCCGGAGTGCGCAAACGGCGTAATACCTTGAGTAGTCATCTGCCATGAATGGAGAGCAGTTCCAAGTGCTGATGTTGCTGCTGAACATTGGGCCGTTGGGACAATCCAGCTGACATCGCCGACATCAGTTGATCCTGCATTTATTTCATTAGATGGTACATAAGGGGAAATTGATTCATTTAGAAATTGCCCTTCAAATTCGGATCCGTCTCCAGAGTATCCAAATCCTTTTAATAAGTCCAGAGAATTCCTACGTTCACCTTCAGTTAAGGAATGCCATATTTTTTTTGCAAAAGCTTTATCAGCTACAGAAGCTTCCCCCGGGCCTGCCTCGACCAGTTTCTCGTGAAGAATTTGTTCAAGTGCACGGTTTGGTATGTAATTAGAGCAAGCTTTATCAAAATCAATTGTCAATTTAGTTTCTGTCATCATTGCTGCCCCTTCTGCAATTTTGCAAACACGCTTATAAATCTCCTCAACTTGATTCACTTTGGGTGCACGAATTAAGTAAAGTACTTCTGCATCCGCCTGTACGACATTAGGGGAAACCCCACCTGTATTTGTTACCGCATAATGTATACGTGCTTCTGGAATGATGTGCTCACGTAGGTAAT
The DNA here is from genome assembly GCF_008923245.1 of Cytobacillus depressus. Taxonomy (GTDB): domain Bacteria; phylum Bacillota; class Bacilli; order Bacillales; family Cytobacillaceae; genus Cytobacillus; species Cytobacillus depressus. The sequence continues at coordinate 642,096 of NZ_WBOS01000001.1, read as the reverse complement.
TGACTCCTACGTTCATCAATTCAACTGCGTCTAAGGCACTGCGGCCTAGATGTGGAGAATTTGCTGCATGAGATGAAATCCCTTTGAAACGGAAATAGATTTGGTAGTTTGCAAGTGTTGATAGGCTCATGATAGAGTTCGAAGGTGACGGGTGCCAAGTTAATGCGATATCAAGATGATCGAATACACCTTCTCTTGCCATAAATGTTTTTCCGGACCCACCTTCTTCTCCTGGACAACCGAAAAATTGAACAGTACCAGGAAGATGATTATCTTCCAAAAATGCTTTAACAGCAAATGCTGCAGATAAAGCACCTGTTCCTAGAAGGTTATGACCACAACCATGTCCATTTCCACCAACTTCCATTGGTTTGTATTCTGTTAAATTTGCTGTTTGACTAAGTCCAGACAACGCATCAAACTCACCAAGAAAACCGATAAAAGGAGCACCCTCTCCAAAAGTACCAACAAACGCAGTGTTTATACCGGCTACATTCCTTTTAACATGGAAACCTTCCTGCTCTAAAGTATTTGATAAATAGTTAGCAGACTCATGTTCTTCAAATCTAGTTTCTGGGTGTTGCCAAATGAATTTGCTAATTTCTTCAAATAGATCTTTGTTCTTCTTAAGATACGATTTAACAAATGATGTATTTTCCACTAGCTGGTTCATTTTATTCACTCCTAATGAATGTTTGTTTACTTTACTATTATATGTTACCTTGCATTTTTAAAAAATACTATTTAAAAAATTCAGTAAATAATAAAATAAAAACAGAAATGTAATAATTCGAAGCCTCCGCTAGGGGAGAATGAATAATTAAACTATTCTTAAAAATAACATTGTTATATTCTGAAAAATCAATTATATTATATTTATTAAAAGATAATCTTATGATTTCTAGATTTGCAAGGTTTTTCTCGTGCTTGAAAGAGGTGATTGTAAGTTTATATCTTCCTATAAATTTCCTTAGTTAATGTTGCATGGAAATTTTAGAGTGGGTTGAAAGTCAAAATGGGAGTAAGAGAAGATGATTAGTTCTATTAAAATTCAGGGGGAAAAAGCATGAAATTAAGGCAAATGGGATTTTTTATATTATTTGGTATTTTTGCGTTATTGCTTGTTGGTTGTTCGAGCTCTTCGTCTACTGAAGAAAGCGAAGGATCTAATGAATCCAAAAAATCTGAGGAGCCTAAAGGTGAATCTAAATTTACAGGTGGAGAATTACATGTTGCATTAAATACACAACCACCTTCATTAGACCCTCATATGGGTACTGCAACGGCAACGAGAGATGCTGCTAGACCAATCTTTGAAACACTAGTAACCTTAAACTCAAAATATGAAGTTCAACCAATGCTTGCAGAAAGATTTGAACAAAGTGACGATGGTTTGGTGTATAAATTCTATTTAAGAAAAGGTGTTAAATTCCATAATGGAAAAGAATTGAAGGCTGAAGATGTAGTCGCATCTTTGGAGCGGTGGGTTGCAAAAGCTGGAAGGGCAAAAAATGCACTTGGTGAAGGGAAATTCGAAATTCTTGATGATTACACAGTGCAGTTAACATTGCCACAGCCATCAGTAGGTGCATTGCACGTATTGGGTGCGACAAACCAATTTGGTGGAATAATGCCGAAAGAAATTATTGAAAACACACCTGAAACTGGAATTACAGAATATGTTGGTACCGGACCGTTTAAGTTTGTAGAATGGAAGCAAGATCAATATATTCATTATGTAAAAAATGAAGATTACCAATCACCAGAAGGTACACCAGATGGACTAGCAGGTAAGCGTGAGGCACTTGTTGATGACCTGTATATTAATTTTGTAAGTGACAGCTCTACTCGGGTAGCAGGTATGACGACAGAGCAATATGATATCGGTATTATGATGCCGGTGGATAGTTACGATCAACTTAAGAGTACAAAAAATTTAAAAAATGAAATTGCATTATCAAGTGGGGCAGTAATAGTTTTTAATAAAAAACAAGGACCTTTATCAGATCCGGCAATGCGACAAGCATTTAATATGGGCTTAGACTATGATGAAATTATGTTAGCAGCATTTACAAGTCCAGAATTTTATCGACTTTCTCCTGGAATCATGTTCCCAGAACAAACAGATTGGTATACAGATGCGGGAAAAGAAAATTACAACCCGAATAATCCAGAGTTAGCGAAAAAGATGTTTAAAGAAGCGGGTTATAATGGAGAAGCAATCAAAATTTTGACTACTCGTGACTATGAATACATGTATAATTCTGCGCTTGTAGTGCAGGCTCAGCTTGAGAAAATTGGTGTAAAAGTAAAATTGGATGTTGTGGACTGGCCAACATTAATGCAACTTTATACCGAACCTTCATCGTATGATGCATTTACAACCGGATTCTCTACTGTAACAGATCCGACGCAACATTTGATTTTTGATCCTACATTTAGTGGTTGGAATGACGACGCAAAAACGGCGGATTTAATAGCAAAAATTCGAACATCAACTACACCGGCTGAAGCTTTCCCATATTGGGAAGAGCTACAAGAACATACTTGGACAACTCAATTACCATACATCCGATTTGGTGATATGAACATTTTATACACTTATAATGATAATGTAGAAGGATTTAAACAATTTGAAGGAGTCGTTCTTTGGAACGTAGGAAAAAGATAATACCCTCTAGAAATTAATAATATTAAGAAATCACACTCATTTTATTGCTATAAGCTGTAAAATGAGTGTGATTTTATTTTCGCCCTGAACCCATTGGCCAACCCGGTATCCTACGAGTAAAATCTATTTTTACAACTCTTTTCCTCTTATCATTAATGAATTACATTAGAAGAAATAGAATACACATATAAAAGTTTAACTGCTTCATTTGTATGGTTGAACCAAGTATGGGGAGTCATTGAATCCATATGAAAACTATCCCCTGATTCAAGGTTGTACTCCTCATCATTGTGTACTAATGTAAGAGTCCCCTCCAGCACATATACGAATTCCTGTCCTTTATGAGTTGACGAAGTTACTTTTTGATTGTTTGGCAGAAGAACAACTAGATCGGTTCGAGTAATGCATTTGAGAGATTATTAGAAAGACTTTGATAAATGGAATTTGGTGAATTAAAAGGTATTTCTCCTGTGGCCTCTTTCGAATAAAGCTTTTAGGTGGTTTGGTTTCTGGGAAAAAACAACTCCTGCTCACCTCTAAAGCAGACGACTTATTCCCGCAGAAAGAGGGGATTTTTTAACCCACTACGCATCAGAATAACTGTTTTACGACCACGTACATTCTTAATTGTTTGTGTATCGGCAAGAATAATATAAAAAAATCTTCAAAGATTTATAAATAGGTTTCCGTAGCTACCAAAGCAGGGTAATAGGTAAAAAACTAGTGATAAATTGATCAGATATCTATTATTATATATAAAAATAGCTAATCGATCGCCGATTAGCTATTTTAAAAATACCCCTTATTTCCAATATTAAGCTTCGAGTTTTGGCTCTAAATTGACTGCGTCTTCTTCCTTTGACTTTCCCCCAATAGTCAAAGCGATTAGTGCTGCAATCACGAGAGCGACAATCATCATGATGAAAGAAGTATCGAAGGAGCCGCTTGTTTGAATCATGTATCCCATTAAGAATGGAGAAATGAAACCTGCAATGGACCCGAAGCAGTTTACCGTTGCTGAACCGGATGCCATAATTTTTGCAGGAAGGCTGTCCACAACAAGTGCCCAGAATCCGCCTTGTGCTAAGAACATAAAGAAAGCTGCAAGACATTGGTATACGATTACCATTGTTAATGAGGAAGCTTGGAACATAAAATATAGAGCAACCCCGCCAAGCAATGAGTTGGGGATAAATACCCATTTTCTATTTCCTTTCATTTTATCGGAAATATACCCTCCAAGAACGATTGCTACAGTACCTACTAAATAAGGCAGTGCACTATATACACCTGTGCTCATTAAAGAAAGGCCTTTTTCTTTAATCAAATATGATGGAAGCCAAGACGTAAAGCCCCAGAAAGTAATATCAAAGAAAAACCAAATAAGTGCCATTTGCCATAAAATTGGCTTTTTTAGCAGTTCTTTGAAAGAAACATCGGATTTCTTTTTCTCAGAAGCAGTTGCGGCTTCATCTTCTTCTAGCTCAGCAAGCTCCTCTTTACTAATTTTCGGATGATCTTTCGGATTATCTTTAAACTTAAACCAAATATAAATAGCGATAGCAAGTCCCGGAATACCCATGACGATAAAGACTACGCGCCAGCCATATAAACCGATTATAGCGGCAGCTGCAATTGCTGCAAGTGCAGGTCCAAGCGTATTCACAGTTGATTGAATTCCAGTAGCTGTACCGCGCTGCTTACTCGGGAAGTAGGTAGCAATTGCTTTGTATGATCCCCCTGGCAAACAAGCTTCACCTAATCCGAAAACAAAGCGCAGCAACAACATTAATGGATAAGAGAAAACTAATCCAGTTAATGATGTAAAAATGGACCACCATGCAATCGCAATACTCACTACACGACGGAATCCAAATTTATCAGATAACATTCCCCCTGGAATTTGGAACAGTGCATATCCCGCAAAGAACATACTTAATAATAATCCTTGTGCTGTTGCATTTAAGTTAAGATCTTCTCCAATGAAAGGAAGGGCTATCGTAATAACCATCCGATCTAAGAATGAAAATAACCAGCAGAGCCATAATACTAATAAAACTGAATAACGGACCTTCCATTTTTTCTTAGGCTGTGCATTTATCATAACAATCCCCCATTTTGAAAGCTTTATGTACCGTTTTATTGTCCAATTTCTCCCCTAACTCTCCCCGAAAAATTATTGAAAGAATTGAAACAAGGTTGTAAATTCAAGCTACTTTCTTTTGTTTGTGATTGCGCAATCACATTGTTTCTAATTATTATTATACAAACTATCGTAAAGGAAGTCCTTGTATCATCTGTATAAATTATACAAAAATGGTTAGTAACCATGCACAATGCTTTTTTGGAAAATGTAGGGTTCATACAACTATTTGTGCATAGTTAACAAAGGTGGATTCTTTTATATTCTGAAGACTTGCCATCCCTATTTGAAAGCAAGAAATGGTTTGTTTATGTTGTACTAATAATGAAGAATTAAATTGAATGATAAGTGAAGGCCTCATTTTTGAATGAATACAACTCGATATTTTTGTGTGAGAGTGGTATGATGTATGAGGTACGGACAACTTGGTTGTTTGAAAGGAGTCATTATAATGGCAAAAAATGTAGCTAAAATGATTGATCATACATTATTAAAAGCAGATGCAACAAAGGAACAAATTGAAACAATTTGTGCTGAAGCGAAAGAATACGAATTTGCATCAGTGTGCATAAATCCTACTTGGGTAAAGCTTTCGAGTGAATTATTGAGCGGTACAGATGTAAAGGTATGCACTGTTATCGGTTTTCCTTTAGGTGCGTCAACACCTGAGACGAAGGCATTCGAAACAAAGAATGCTATTGAAAACGGCGCTACCGAAGTAGATATGGTAATCAATATCGGCGCTTTAAAAGGCGGAAATTATGAATTAGTTGAAAGAGATATCCGTGCTGTAGTGGATGCTGCAAAAGGAAAGGCTCTTACAAAGGTAATCATTGAAACTTGTTTACTTTCAGAAGAAGAAAAGGTTAAAGCATGTGAATTGTCAGTAAAAGCAGGGGCTGATTTTGTAAAAACATCAACTGGCTTCTCGACTGGCGGGGCTACCGTTGAAGATATTGCTCTTATGAGAAAAACAGTAGGGCCAGACATTGGCGTAAAAGCTTCAGGCGGTGTAAGAAGTGCAGAGGATGCACAGAAGATGATTGAAGCAGGGGCAACAAGAATTGGCGCAAGCTCTGGCGCAGCCATTGTTAACGGATTAACGAGCGATTCAGACTACTAAAAAAATGCCGGATCTCCGGCATTTTTTTTTAGGTTTCAGACACTGTCCGTGGACAATTAATTAATGGCGTCCGTGGATTTTTATGATTAAATTCCCGAATTTTGTTGCGACTGGGAGTACCATTAGTGATGTAATGACGTTAAATATGACACCGATATGCGCGAGCTGGACATCTGGTGCTGACGCTAGCTGAAGACCAATGGAAGTTAATAAGCCGATAAATGGATAGAATGCAATAACTCCTAAGACATTTAGCCAAATATGGGCATATGCGCAAAGTCTCGCTTCCTTTCCTCCCAATAAGGACGCTAAAAAAGCATCAACACATGTGCCAATATTAGAACCAAGCATGATTGCTATCCCTGTGTCCAATCCGAAAGCTCCACCAGATAAAAAACCCATTATGATACCCGTAGTTGCAGTGCTAGACTGAATAATAGCTGTAATAATTGTTCCTGCAAGTATACTTAAAAGGTAACTTCCTTTTAATTCAATTAATAGCCGATTAACAAAATCAATGGATCTTAATGGTCCTGCTAAATACTCAAAACCCCCCATTGCCGCAAAAACTGCAGACACACCTAGCAGGATTAAACCGATACTCCTTAGATTCCTTTTTCCGAACAACAGAAATATTGCACCTAAAAAAGCAAAAGGAAGTAAAAAGGACTCAATATCAAACGTAATTAATTCAGTCGTTAATGTCGTTCCGATATTTGTTCCTAAAATAATGCCAATCGATTGAGGAAATGAAAGTAGTCTCGCAGAAATAAGTCCAATCGTAATTATCATTACAGCTGAGCTGCTTTGCAATATACAAGTAATCCCAATTCCTGCTAATAAACCTTTCCAAGGCGTGGCAGTTAATTTTGTCAGTGCATCTTTCAATGAATCCCCGGATAAATTGTAAAGACCTGACCTGAGCAAGGTCATGCCATAAATAAAAAGTCCAATGAATAAAATAAATAGAAATAGCTGGGTCAAGCCCCCACCCCCTACCTCTATATGTATGGCTATTATCGCTAGGACATGCCTTTTATTGCTTGGTTTAGGCAAACATACTCAACAAATGAAAGCTGTCGAATATTTATATTAATAATAAATTCAAGTTAAAATCATTGCGAAAAAAGTGGACAACTCTAGCTTGTTCAATCAGGCTATGGTATTTTTTACAACATTACGAAAAACCCTATTATCAATCGCTTTAATAGTTGACCTAGATACGCTGTTATATTATAATTGCAAAGTACATGGAAAAAACCATGTTGGTGTAAGTGTGTTGTGCTCGGAGGGAGGGAAAGGAATGTCTAAAACCGTCGTTCGTAAAAACGAATCGCTTGAAGATGCTCTTCGTCGCTTCAAACGTACTGTATCTAAATCTGGTACTATACAAGAAGCAAGAAAGCGCGAATTCTACGAAAAGCCTAGTATTAAACGAAAGAAAAAGTCTGAGGCTGCAAGAAAACGTAAGTTCTAAGAGAGGTTGTTCGTTATGAGTCTTCTCGAACGTTTAAATGATGATATGAAACAAGCGATGAGGAACAAAGAAAAAGATAAGCTAACTGTTATCCGAATGATTAAAGCTTCTTTACAAAATGAAGCGATCAAGCTTGGAACAGAATTATCTGAAGATCAAGAGCTAACTGTTCTTTCTCGCGAAGTAAAGCAGCGCAAGGATTCCCTCCATGAATTTGAAAAAGCAGGACGCGAAGATCTTGTTGAGAAAATTCGTACTGAACTTCAGTATGTCGAATTATATATGCCTAAACAGCTCTCTGAAGAAGAGGTTTCAAAAATCGTACAAGAAACGGTTGTTGAAACAGGTGCAAAATCTAAAGCTGAGATGGGTAAAGTAATGGCTGCCATTATGCCGAAAGTAAAAGGCAAAGCAGATGGAGCACTTGTAAATAAACTTGTACAACAACACCTTTCCTAAAAACAAAAACAAGCATAAAAGACCGTGAGCATTTGCTTTCGGTCTTTTTTAATAGGCGGCTAAAAATTGTTTCAAGAATGAAACTTTTTGATTTAAGTCACGTATTAAAGGTATAGAAATAGGAGAGGGAGGGGGAAAACTTGAATATTAGAAGACTGTTTATTATATTTTCATTTCTTCTTGCGTTCGTTTTAATGGCCATGCCATTTAAAGGGGGGGCTAAAAATGAAGTCGTATATGTTGTGCCTGTTGAAGAAACAGTTGAAAAAGGTCTATATGCCTATTTAAGCAGGGCTGTTCATTCTGCCGAGGAAGACAAGGCGGCAGCTATCATTTTCGAAATGGATACACCAGGCGGGGCAGTAGATGCTGCAGGGAAAATTGGCAAACTGTTAACGTCAACGAATGTAAAAACGATTTCTTTTGTGAACAAACAAGCCTTATCTGCAGGAGCATATATTGCACTCAACACAGATGAAATTTACATGGTGCCTGGGTCGACAATGGGGTCCGCAGCCATCATTGATCAACAAGGAAATACGGCTGGCAAGAAAGCGGAGTCATATTGGTTTGCGGCTATGGAGGAGGCGGCTAAACAAAGTAACAGAAATCCCATCTATGCTCTAGCAATGGCTGATGAATCTGTCGATTTGCCTGAAGTAGGGGCCCCTAAAGGAAAACTATTAACTTTAGGAGCGGAAAAGGCAAATGAAATAGGTTATTCAGCGGGGACTTTCAGTACTCTTCAGGAGCTATTAGATCATTTAGGATTTTCCAATGCTGAAATAAAAACAGTAAAAGAAAGCTTTGCTGAGAAAATTGCGCGTTTCATTACCCATCCTGTCGTTATTCCGATATTATTATCAGTAGGAAGCTTAGGACTTATACTAGAGTTATACTCACCCGGATTTGGATTACCAGGATTTATGGGTATATCGGCATTGCTTTTGTTTTTCTATGGTCACTTAGTGGCAGGGCTCGCTGGATATGAAACACTCATTCTGTTTGTTATAGGAATTGGGCTTATCATTGCAGAATTCTTCCTGCCAGGGGGAATTGCCGGCATACTAGGAATTGCCGCTATTATTGGAAGCTTATTTTTAGCAACGGACAACGTTATTCATCTAGGAATCTCATTATTGATTGCTTTAAGCATTTCTATTTTAGCATCGATATTAATGGTAAAGGTGTTTGGTAGGAAAATGAAAATATTTAGAAAAATCATCTTAACCGATGCAACGAAAACTGAAGAAGGTTATGTTTCCAACAAGAGCAGATTAGAACTCATTGGTTTGGAAGGCTATTGCTTAACTGATCTTCGCCCATCTGGCACAGTTGTGATTGAAGATGAGCGGATTGATGTTGTTAGTGAAGGCAGTTTTATTCTAAAGGATGCAAGAGTCAGAGTTGTTAAAGCTGAAGGTTCTCGTATCGTAGTAAGGGAAATACAAGATCAAAATAAACTTGATAAAGAGGAGGAGCAGTAATGGGTTTACTAGGAGCTGGTGAAATATTTATAATATTGGCCGTTGTTCTTGCCATTATTCTATTAGGTGTTCTATTTACATTCGTTCCTGTTATGCTGTGGGTTTCCGCATTGGCAGCAGGAGTAAGAGTGAGTATTTTTACTTTAATTGGGATGAGGCTTAGAAGAGTTATCCCAAGCAGAGTGATTAATCCGTTAATTAAAGCGCATAAAGCGGGAATAGATGTTACGACTAATCAACTTGAAAGCCATTATTTAGCTGGCGGAAATGTGGACAGAGTTGTTAATGCACTAATTGCCGCTCATCGTGCGAATATTGAATTGAGATTTGAACGCAGTGCAGCCATCGATCTTGCGGGGCGTGATGTATTAGAAGCTGTACAAATGAGTGTTAATCCAAATGTAATTGAAACTCCTTTTATTGCCGGTGTTGCGATGGATGGAATTGAAGTGAAAGCGAAAGCCCGAATTACAGTTAGAGCAAATATTGACCGTCTCGTTGGGGGCGCAGGTGAGGAAACAGTCGTTGCCCGTGTAGGCGAAGGGATTGTATCAACAATTGGTTCATCGGAAAACCATAAAAAAGTTCTTGAAAATCCAGATATGATTTCACGTACAGTTCTTGCAAAAGGCTTAGATTCAGGTACAGCTTTTGAAATTCTATCTATTGATATTGCTGATGTAGATATCGGCAAAAACATCGGGGCTCATTTACAAACTGAGCAAGCAGAAGCAGATAAAAAGATCGCACAAGCAAAAGCGGAAGAACGTCGTGCAATGGCTGTCGCTTCAGAGCAAGAAATGAAGGCAAAGGTAGAAGAAATGAAAGCGAAGGTTGTTGAAGCGGAGGCTCAAGTTCCTCTTGCCATGGCTGAAGCGCTGCGTTCAGGCAATATTGGTGTGATGGACTATATGAATATCAAAAATATTTCTGCTGATACAGATATGAGAGATTCAATTGGCAAAATCAACGATGATCATAAAGATGGCGGTCATAAATAATAAATATTCGTAGTTAAAAAGTTTTGACTATAGAAGGGAGGGGGCTCCCTCTTGAAATTTATCTTTGATAATCCGGTTTTTATATTAATGATTATTGGCTATCTCATTTCGATGTTTGCTAAGAAGAAAAAAGAGCAACCTCAACATCATAAAGGCAGTCACCGTAAATTCGAGCAAAATCCAAGCCGAGAAGTACAGGAAACGTTCTCACAAACGGAGACTAGTACGCAAAATGAGGAAGAAAAACAATATGCTGACCACACTAAAGCTGATCATGCTAAAAAGCTACAGGTTGAAGCGTTGGAGAGTCAATATGAGGTAGAAAAAAGATTGCACGCTTTAAAAAAGCAGCAGCAATTAGCTGTTAAACGGGCAGAGCAAATTAAAACAATAATTGAAAAGCCTATAACAGAGCAAATTTCAGTACCTCAAAAAGAAAAAAAACCCTCTCTATCCCCTAGCAAAAAACAGCTAGTCGATGGGATCGTTTGGGCAGAAATTATTGGCCCTCCAAGAGCATTAAACCCTCATAGGTCATTAAAAAACAATAAATAATCAGGCATAAAAATTTATGTGCTAGAACTCTTCTTTATCTCATAAATATGAGATGAAGGGGGGTTCTTTTTTTATGGCAAAAAAGTGGGGACAATTCGTCCGAAGATGGATGACAAATAATATGGAGCTTCCACAAGATGTCATGATGGATTTACCCCGCATTACAATGATCGGACAAATCCATATTTATATCGAGAACCACCGTGGATTGCTTGCTTTTTCTGATAAAGAACTAAGGCTTCTTCTTAAGCAAGGGCAGTTGCTAATTAAGGGGAAGGCCTTTGTTATAAAAACGATTTTACCTGAAGAAATATTGCTTGAAGGAAAGATTGATCAAGTTTTATACATTAATGATTAACGTGCCATTTTTCAATTAAGGTGTTTACAGAAGAGATCCTTTTTGTAAGCACCTTAACAAGATCAATGTTTATGGTGATAAAAGGGAAATCAGGGGGAAGGACATGAAAAATCTGTGGGTTGAATTTATTGGGGGCATCGTTACAGTAAAAACGAAGGGCAAGGGAATTGAGCGCTTTATTAATACGCTAACACGCAGTGGTATTCATATTTGGCAAGTGAAGAGACATGGAACGGATGCAGTAACATTTAAAATGAAGCTAAGGGATGTAAAAAAGTTAAGACCGTTAGTTAGGCAGAGTGATTGCAAAGTTGAATTTTTATTGCGGACAGGCTTGCCTTTTATTTATAAGCGAATGTTGAAAAACTTCGGATTTGCTGTAGGTGCGCCAATATTTTTAATCATCATTTTTATTTTATCTAATATGGTTTGGGGCATAGAAATAAAGGGTGCAGATCCAGCAACAGAATACAAAATACGAAAAGAATTAGATGAGCTTGGTGTAAAAACGGGGAAAATGCAGTTTTTCCTAGAAAATGTTGAAGTGATTCAGAGAAAGTTAACAGATCAAATAAAAGAAATTACGTGGGTTGGTGTGGAGTTAAAAGGGACAACCTACCATCTTCAAGTTGTCGAAAAAAATGAGCCGAAGCAACCGGAATATTTGAGCCCCAGACATTTAATAGCAAAAAAGAAGGCAATCATAACCGATATGTTTGTTGAAGAAGGACAGCCTCTTGTTGGTGTGAATGAGCATGTAGAGCCAGGACAGCTTCTCGTTTCAGGTATTATCGGCAAAGAAGGACAGACTGAAACTGTCCCTGCAAAAGGAGAAATTTTTGGGGAAACTTGGTATATATTAAAGACTGAACAGCAATTAAAGAATACATTGCAAGTATTTAACGGAAATGAAAAACGAAAACATTTTCTAAAGGTAGGGAAATTAGAGATCCCGATTTGGGGCTTTGGTAAAGTTGAATACAATGAATTTGAAACAGAATTAAATGAAACGAAGCTTCGCTTTTTAAAATGGGAGCTGCCAATCTCGTTTATTGATAAAACGGTAAGAGAAAGTGAGGTGGTCACCCAAATTTATTCGAATGAGGAAGCTTTTGAAGCTGCAAAAAATCGAGCGCGAAATGATATAAAAAAACATCTTTCTGAAAATGCTAAAATAAAAGGGGAAAAGGTTTTACACAAGTCGGTAGAGAATGGTAAAGTAATCATATCAATACATTTCCAAATTATTGAGAATATTGCAGAAGCACAACCAATTATTCAAGGAGATACAGAATGACAGCAGACTTAAAAACGATGAATGTACAGCTTGAAAATCCGAATGAGGCGATCTGCCTTCTTGGGAATTCGGATGCACATATAAAAATGATCGAGCAGGAATTAGGATGTTCCATCATTACGCGAGGGGAAAACGTTTTTGTTTCCGGAGAGATGGAGCACGTTGAAATGGTCGGGAAATTACTTTCCGAATTGCTGGAGATAATAAGGAAAGGTATAAATATTAGCCAAAGGGATGTCATGTATGGGATACAAATGGCTAAAAAAGGACAATTAGATTATTTTAGCGATTTATATGATGAAGAAATTATTCGCAATGCTAAAGGGAAATCGATTCGAGTCAAGACCATTGGTCAAAGCCAATACATCCGGGCAATTCGCAAAAATGATCTTGTATTTGGCATTGGCCCTGCTGGAACTGGAAAAACTTATTTAGCAGTTGTCATGGCTGTAAATGCGTTAAAAAGTGGACATGTTAAAAGGATAATTTTAACCCGTCCAGCTGTGGAAGCTGGGGAAAGCTTAGGATTTTTGCCTGGTGATTTAAAGGAAAAAGTTGATCCATATTTAAGACCTTTATATGATGCATTACATGATATTTTTGGTGCTGAGCATACACAAAGGCTAATCGAGAGAGGAACAATTGAAATTGCTCCTTTAGCTTATATGAGGGGCCGGACACTTGATGAAGCTTTTGTTATTTTAGACGAAGCACAAAACACAACTCATGCTCAAATGAAGATGTTTTTAACTCGCCTTGGCTTTGGTTCGAAAATGGTGATAACTGGTGATAAAACGCAAGTAGATCTGCCAAAAGGTGCAAAGTCTGGTTTAATTTTAGGAGAAGAGATTTTAAAAGGAGTAAAAGGAATTTCCTTCGTTCACCTAGAAGAAAGCGATGTTGTTCGTCATCCTTTAGTAGCCAGAATCATTCAAGCTTATGGACAGCATGAATAGAAAAGCGGAAGCGCCTTGGTCAGCCCTGACAAGCATAAGTCAAGCCAGCGAGAAGGTTGTTCCTTAACCTTCTTGATGGATTGGCTTATGACCTCGAGGTCGACAAAAACGCGACGTCCTGTCGCATTGTCGACACTAGTACATCCTGTACGTCGGGGCTAGGCACTGGAGCTAGACAAATAGAAAAGCGCTGGAGCTAGACATGAAAATGAAACCGTCGGTATGACCGTACGGTTTTATTTTGCTGTTTTTCCATTAGGAGAAAACGTCCACTTCAGAATTTTCGGGTAGAAAGGTGCAACTTAATAGAAAAACTGTTATCATTTTACATAGCTAATGCATAATGAAGACTAATATTCAAGTGAAAATCACTTATCTGGTTACAGTATTTAACCAAGATAGGAGGGATTAAATTTGGAAAAACTGCAGCAATATTTGATGAAAATAAGAAATTTATTAGAAATGACTTTTTTTAGAGTTCTGCTATTTGTTTTTCTCGGAATTGTCATGTTCCTTGCAATGTTTAGTAATGTTAAGCCGGAGAAATTAGATTTAACACTTTTCTCTATTGCGGAACAAACAATTCGATCCCCGATTACCATTGAAGATAAAGCTTTAACTGAAAGAAGGAAAAAAGAAGCAGCTGATCATGTTCAAGATGTTTATGTCGTTAAAAAGGAAATTGCGCAGAACCGTGTTGACTTAATCACATCTATTTTCGATTCTGCTACTGAAGTAAATGATGAAATTAAGGATGATATTGAAGCAAAGCAGAAAGCTGCTGAGCAAGCAAAGGAACCGGAAAATAAAATAAAAGATTTTCCCGAGCCGACCCTTTCAGATAAATTAACTCGAATGAAGGAAAAGCTCACAGAAGATGTAACAAAGGAAATTTCAGACCAAACATTACTTACCTTATTACAAGTATCTAGAAACGAGCTTACTATTGCTAGAGATATGACGGTTACAGCCGTAAATAATGTCATGAGCAAAAGAATCCCTGCTGATGAAGTCGAAAACGCGAAAAAACGTTTAGAGGAAGAACTGAAATTTACGAGTTTGAATTCTGGTCTAAAACCTGCAGCAATTGAATTAGGAAGATATGCTGTTTATCAAAATGAGTTTTATGATCCGACTGCAACAGAAGAACTGAGACAACAAGCGGTAGAGAGTGTTGAGCCAGTTAAGATTCTTCAAGGACAAATTATTGTCGAGGAGCAACAGTTAATTAGCCGGGATATATATAGACAACTAGGGCTTGTCGGTTTACTTGAGAGCAATAATTCAATTCAGCCCTTCGTTGGCCTCGGATTAATTACTTTTATTATTCTTGCTGCCCTTTATTATAATTTTAATCAATTACAGCTAAAATCTGAGCTGAAGCAAAGTTATTTATTATTGTTTAGCTTAATATTTGCCTTATCCATTTTAATCATGAAAGGAATAAGCTTCTTTCCAGCCTTAAAATACTCAGAAATCAGCTTTATTTTCCCTGCGGCGATGGGTGCCATTTTGATTAGAATTTTAATTGATGAAAGAATGGCTGTCCTTTTTACGATTATTATGGCGATTTGCGGCAGCATTATTTTTAATGAAGGAATACCAGGAACTTTTCATGTTTCTTCAAGTATTTATATTATTTGTAGCGGATTAGCTGGGATAATTTTTTTAACGAAGCAAAAAAATCGCTCAAAGATTTTACAAGCTGGAATGTTTGTCGCCGCTGTAAATGTCATTATTATCTTTTCGCTTGTTTTTCTAAGAAATGGACAATACGATGGGCTTGAATTTGGCTTTTACTTTGTCATTGGAGTTATTTCGGGTATTTTGTCTGCCGTTTTGGCAATTGGCTTGCTTCCTTTTTTTGAAGCAGGATTTGGAATCCTTTCAACAATTAGGCTTATTGAACTATCTAGCCCGAATCACCCACTATTAAGAAAAATTTTGACGGAAGCACCTGGAACGTATCATCATAGTGTTATGGTAGCAAATTTGTCTGAGTCAGCTTGTGAGGCAATTGGTGCTAATGGTTTGTTAGCAAGAGTCGGCTGTTACTACCATGATATTGGCAAAACGAAGAGGCCGCAGTTTTTTATTGAAAACCAAATGAATATCGAGAATCCTCATGATCGATTGCCTCCGCAGACGAGTAAAAATATTATTATTGCCCATGCAACAGATGGGGCTGAAATGCTTAGGAAGCATAAAATGCCAAAGGAAATTGTTGATATAGCAGAGCAGCATCATGGAACAACACTTCTTAAATATTTTTATCATAAAGCAAATCAAAATGGACTTGATGTGAGAGAGGAAGATTATCGTTATCCGGGACCGAAAGCCCAGACGAAAGAGGCAGCCATTGTTGGGATTGCAGATAGTGTTGAAGCAGCCGTCCGTTCTATGTCTTCTCCAACTCCAGAACAAATTGAAGGGCTCGTAAGAAATATTATTGCAGATCGTCTACAAGACGGGCAACTCAATGAGTGCGATTTAACATTAAAGGAATTGGAAATTGCTGCAAACTCTTTTTGTGAAACTTTAAACGGTATTTTCCACTCAAGAATTGAGTATCCAGAAATCACAAAGCAGAAGGTGAAACAAGCATGAGTTTAAATTTAGATTTTTTAGATGAAACAAATGAATTGACAGAGGAGCAAGCTTCTTATATTAGTGAACTGCTAAATTTTGCAGCCGTTTATGAAAAAGTTGAAGACGAAACAGAAGTATCACTCACATTTGTCAGCAACGAAAAAATTAGAGAAATTAATAAAGAATATCGGCAAAAAGACAGTGTGACAGATGTCATTTCATTCGCTATGGAAGAAATGGGTGAAGGAGAGATGGAGCTAATTGGCGTTGAAATGCCTCGAGTGTTGGGTGATATCGTTATTTCTATATCTAGAGCAAAAGAGCAGGCTGATGAATATGGACACTCTTTTATGCGTGAATTAGGTTTTCTAGCTGTTCACGGGTTTCTTCATCTCCTTGGTTATGATCACGAAACGGAAGAGGATGAAAAGATCATGTTTTCCCGTCAAAAGGACATTTTAGATGAATTCGGCCTCCAAAGGTAAGAAAGCTCCGTTTTTAAAGTCTTTTGGTTATGCTTTTGCTGGCATCAAACAAGCTGTTAAACAAGAAAGAAATTTTCAAATTCATTTAGGTGTTACGGTTATCGTAATAATAATGGGAGCATTGTTATCCATTTCCTATTTAGAATGGCTTTTTATTATTTTTTCTATTGGCGGTATGCTTTCTATGGAAATGGTTAATACATCGATTGAGAAAGTGGTAGATTTAGTTACGGAAGAGTATCATCCGCTCGCAAAGGCAGCAAAGGATATTGCAGCTGGAGCTGTACTTCTCTTTGCAATCATGTCTGTTATTATTGGATTGATTGTTTTCCTTCCTAAAATATTATTATTGATTACATAGGCTGCTTTCGTAAAGTATCTTGCTTTTAGTGTGATATTAATTTAACCATCTGAATTGATTGGAGCGGAGGGCACTTGACTCCGCCAAAATGCATATGCATTTTGGCGTGAAGTGTCCATTTACGGATGTTTATTCAATGTTCTGCTAGAAATAGAGGGAAACGGGAGACCCCGAAGGCGGTAACGCCGAGGAGGCTTCCGTCCCTCCCCGCGATCGCTGTGTGCCCGGAGCGGAATTCAACGGGCAAACTTCGAAGGCTTAAAACAACAATATATGCGAAGACAGCCATTTCATAAGATCCCCGAATAACGTAAAGCTGTCCTTTGACGAGGACAGCTTTTATTGTCTATCTTCAGCGCGCCTAGCCCAGACGTACAGGATGTTCCTTTGCGAGGCGTTTCCGCTTTTCTAATGTCCCAATTTGAAAACGTATACTAAGTTCTGATAAAATGACAAAGCAATCTCGTTGAGGGCGGGACGTATTTTTAGAAAATTCAATTTTTTTATTACGTTTTTGCTACAAACGATGATTTTTATGTCAATTTGAGGTAAAATAAAAAGAAGTAATAGCCTTCTAATATGAAAGGAAGACTTTGAAGTGCAATTTGAAAAATTAATTGAAGAAGCAAAAGTCGCAAGAGAAAAAGCTTACGTTCCATATTCAAAATTTAAAGTAGGTGCGGCGCTGTTAACTAAAGACGGAAAAGTATATCATGGATGCAATATCGAAAATGCAGCTTATAGCATGTGTAACTGTGCTGAAAGAACGGCCATTTTTAAAGCTTATTCTGAAGGAGTCAGAAACTTTACGGCAATGGCTGTTGTAGCCGATACAGAACGCCCTTGTTCCCCTTGCGGTGCATGCCGACAAGTAATAGCGGAATTATGTCCGAAAGATATGCAAGTGATCTTAACGAACTTAAAAGGGGATATTCAAGAAATCTCTATTGAACAATTACTGCCAGGCGCTTTTTCACCGGAGGATTTAAATGAATAATACAGTAAAAGGGCATAAATCAGGATTTATTTCCATTATTGGTCGGCCAAATGTGGGCAAATCAACCTTTTTAAATCGGGTTATTGGTCAGAAAATCGCCATAATGAGTGATAAACCGCAAACGACTAGGAATAAAGTTCAAGGTGTATTAACGACAAATGATGCACAATTTATTTTTATTGATACTCCCGGAATTCATAAGCCAAAGCATAAACTAGGCGACTTCATGATGAAAGTTGCACAAAATACATTAAAAGAAGTCGATGTAATTTTGTTTATGGTTAATGCCACAGAAGGCTATGGAAAGGGAGAAGAATTCATTCTGGAGAAGTTTCAGACCGTACGTACTCCCATTTTTCTTGTCATCAACAAAATTGATCAAGTTCATCCAGATGAATTGCTAAAAATCATTGATTCTTATAAGGGAAAATATAATTTCAGTGAAATTATTCCTATTTCAGCCCTTGAAGGCAATAATGTAGAAAATTTATTAAAGCAAATTAAAGAGTATATTCCTGAGGGACCGCAATACTATCCAGCTGATCAAGTGACCGATCATCCAGAACGGTTTATTGTTTCTGAGCTCATTCGGGAGAAAGCTCTTCATTTAACAAGAGAAGAGATTCCTCATTCATTAGCTGTATTGATTGATAAGATGGAGCGCCGAGATGAAAAAGACATCGTTCATGTAATGGCTACCATTATAGTCGAAAGAGATTCGCAAAAAGGGATTGTTATCGGAAAACAAGGGAAAATGCTTAAAGAAATTGGTCAAAGGGCCCGTGTTGATATTGAGAATCTCTTGGGATCAAAGGTATTTTTAGAATTATGGGTAAAGGTACAGAAAGACTGGCGTAATAAAATGACGCAGTTAAGAGACTTTGGCTTCCGTGAGGATGAATACTAATACTCTTTTGGCTTGGAAATTCCCAGCCTTAACTAAGTTATTACTCATTGTTTATAAATATGTTTATTATTAATTTACAATATTTTTCTCTTATGAAATTCGAAAGACAGGCTATGATAAAGGTAAAGGATTTGGGATAAAGAATATTGCGTTGAATAACTGAAAGGTGGGGTTTTCGATGATGGATTTTACCTGGAAGGTGTTTTCACAAACGGGTAATATTGACACATATCTTCTCTTTAAAGAGCTAGAACAGGAAACTCAAGATAAACCCGGAAATCAGGACGCAGAACTAACAGAAGTAGACTTTCCCATCTCATAGATTGTCTAAAGCTTAGGGATGGTGAATATGATGCTTGAAAAATGCGAAGGCATCATTATTAGAACAACAAATTATGGTGAAACAAATAAAATTGTCACTTTATACACCCGGGAATGGGGAAAAATTGGTGTGATGGCACGCGGCGCAAAAAAGCCAAACAGTCGCCTTGCTGCCATCACCCAAGCTTTTACATACGGCTATTTTTTAGTACAAAAAAGCAGCGGACTTGGAAGCCTGCAGCAGGGAGAAATGATTTCTTCTATGCGTTCTATCCGTGAAGATATTTTTCTAACCGCTTTTGCTAGCTATATTGTTGATCTAACTGATAAAGGCACTGACGATAGGAAACCGAATCCTTATTTATTTGAACTAGTTTTCCAAGCTTTAAATTTAATTAATGAAGGCTATGATGCAGAGATCATTGTTAATATTTTTGAGATGAAAATGTTAAACGCACTTGGTCTCTACCCAGTATTAAACCAATGCGCTGTTTGTGGAAGCACTGACGGCCATTTTTCTTTTTCCATTCGTGAAGGGGGACTTATTTGCCACAGATGCTTGGAAAAAGACCCGTACCATTATAAAATTTCTCCAGCAACCGTTAAGCTTTTGCGGGTGTTTTATTATTTTGATTTGTCACGGCTTGGAAATATCTCCGTAAAACCGGAAACAAAGGCCGAGCTCAAAAAAGTAATAACTGCCTATTATGACGAATATTCTGGTCTAAATTTAAAAACAAAGAAATTTTTAAATCAAATGGCTAAATTTGAGAATATGCTAAACGATCATTCTTGACAATTAATATTGATTCGTATATGATTCAAATTATTAATTTAATAGTTGCAGTGATGAAGAAGAGTACTGAATGTATTCAATAAAAGCGAACCTAGGATGGTGTGAGCTAGGGTATTGTTCATTTAGGAAGGCACTTCTGAGCAACGCCGGAATAAAGTGGCTGCCAATAAAGCAGCAATTAGGGTGGAACCGCGGGTAAACTCTCGTCCCTATGCTTCATGCATAGAGACGGGAGTTTTTTGTGTTTTATTTTAGGCTATTTTCGTAAAATTTGTTGCTTTTTTAGGTGATTTTAATTTAAACATCTGAGTTGATTGGAGCGGAGGGCACTTGACTCCTGCGGGAATGGAGGGAAGCGGGAGACCCCGCAGGCGGAAACGCCGAGGAGGCTCCCGTCCCTCCCCGCGGAAAGCAAGTGCCCGCAGCGGAGATCAACGGGCTAACTTCGAAGGTTTAAAACAACAATATATGCGAAAACAGCCTTATTTCTATAAAGTATTCATTGAAAGAGGTGCCATAATGAACATTCAAAACATGATTTTAACTCTACAAAAGCATTGGTCAGATTATGGCTGCATTTTAATGCAGGCTTATGATGTTGAAAAAGGAGCAGGTACGATGAGCCCGTATACATTCTTAAGGGCAATTGGGCCTGAGCCTTGGAACGTAGCCTATGTTGAACCGTCCCGCCGTCCAGCAGACGGAAGATATGGCGAAAATCCAAATCGCCTTTACCAGCATCATCAATTTCAAGTTATTATGAAGCCATCACCTGATAATATTCAAGAAATGTATCTAGATTCATTACGGAAACTTGGCATTAATCCACTTGAACATGATATTCGCTTCGTCGAAGATAACTGGGAAAATCCTTCGCTTGGCTGTGCAGGATTAGGATGGGAAGTATGGTTAGACGGGATGGAAATTACTCAGTTTACTTATTTCCAGCAGGTTGGCGGAATTGAATGTAAGCCAGTTTCTGTTGAAATTACTTATGGGATCGAAAGGCTTGCCTCCTATATTCAGGAAAAGGAAAATGTTTTTGATCTTGAATGGACAAATGGATTTACTGTAAGAGATATCTTCCTACAGCCAGAATATGAGCATTCTAAATATACATTTGAAACGTCAGATGTAGATATGTTATTTAATCTTTTTACTATTTATGAAAAAGAAGCACATCGTCAAATGGAAGAGGGGCTCGTTCATCCGGCATATGATTATGTGTTGAAATGCTCTCACGTATTTAACCTTTTAGATGCAAGAGGTGCCATTTCGGTTACAGAGAGAACAGGGTATATCGGCCGTTGCCGGAACTTAGCAAGAAAAATAGCAAAAACCTTCTATGATGAACGTGAAAAGCTAGGTTTTCCAATTTTGCAATCAAGGGAGGAAGAGAATCGTGGCTAAAAGAGATCTCCTTTTAGAAATCGGCTTGGAAGAAATGCCTGCCAGATTTGTAACTAATTCAATGGACCAGCTGTCAGACAAAATTCAAGCTTGGTTACTAGAAAAGAAAATAAACTTTGAACAGATTAATGCATACTCTTCACCGCGCCGTTTAGCTGTTTTCGTTTCGGGAGTGGACGAAGCACAAAAGGACATTCATGAGGAAGCAAAAGGACCAGCACGAAAAATTGCTATAGATGCTGATGGAGAATGGACGAAGGCAGCGATCGGCTTCTGCCGTGGACAAGGAGCAAGTGTTGACGATATTTTCTTTAAAGAAATTAAAGGCGTTGAATATGCTCATGTAAAAAAATTCATTCAAGGTCAAGAAACGATTGGCCTATTGCCAGAGCTACAGCAAATTATTACAGCCATGACCTTCCCGAAAAATATGAAATGGGCAAATAATGATCTTCGTTATATTCGTCCGATTAAATGGCTTCTTGCTCTATTTGGCAATGAGATTGTTCCGTTTTCAATTACCGGGGTTGAAACATCAAACTGGACAATGGGGCATCGCTTCCTAGGAAATAAAATTGAAATCAATCAGCCAATTGATTATGAAAAAGCGCTTCTTGGTCAGTATGTCATAGTTGACCCGAAAGAAAGACAAGCAGCAATTAAAGAACAATTAGCAAAAATTGCCGAAGAAAATGAATGGGTTATTCCTATCGATGAGGATTTACTTGAAGAGGTAAATAACCTAGTAGAGTATCCGACAGCACTCTTTGGACGCTTTGAAGAAGAGTTTCTCGAGATTCCAGCTGAGGTTCTAGTCACTTCAATGAAAGAGCATCAACGATATTTTCCGGTGAAATCAAAAGAGGGCAAGCTGCTTCCATTCTTCGTTACAGTTCGAAACGGAGGGCATGAGCATCTTGAAAAAGTAGCTAAAGGGAATGAGAAAGTTTTAAGAGCAAGATTATCAGATGCCGCATTCTTCTATAAGGAAGATCAGAAAACTGAAATTGCCGCATCTTTAGCGAAATTAAAAACAATTGTTTATCATGAAGAAATTGGAACATTGGCTGAAAAAGTAAACCGAGTTCGCAAGCTTACAAATGAAATAGCCGGCACACTTAATTTTAATAGTGAAGATAAAAAAGCCGCTGATCGGGCAAGTGAAATTTGTAAATTTGACCTTGTTACAAATATGGTTTATGAATTTCCCGAGTTGCAAGGATTTATGGGCGAGAAATACGCCTTACAAAAGGGAGAAACAGCTGAAGTAGCAAAAGCAATCAATGAGCATTATATGCCAAGAAATGCGGAAGACGATACACCAAGTAGTAATGCAGGAGCCGCACTCTCAATTGCTGAAAAGATGGATACTATTGCGGCATGTTTTGCTATCGGAATTATTCCGAGTGGGTCTCAAGATCCATACGCATTAAGACGTCAGGCTACAGGTATTGTCCAAACTTTATTAAATAAAGAATGGAATATTACAATGGAATGGCTCATTGATTCCGCTCTAACTCATATTGAAGAGGCGAGAATTGCGAAGAAGTCTAGAGAAGAGCTAACTAATGAATTAATTAGTTTCTTTAAACTAAGAATTAAGCATATTCTTCAAGAAAAGCAAGTGAGATATGATTTAATTGAGGCTGTGCTAGGCAATGAAATTGGGGCAATTCCTTCTCTTGTTAGAAGATCTGAGGTTCTTGTAAGCAAGAAAGATGACAGCGGCTTTAAAGAAAGCATCGAGGCTTTAAGCCGTGTCTTAAACATTGCTTCTAAGGCTGAAAAAGGCGGAGAGATCAACCGCGACTTATTTGAAAATGAATATGAAAAAAATCTTTATCATAAATACATGCTTCTGGAAGATAAGCTAAATAACCCGTTAACAGAAAGTGAAAAGTTTGATCTACTTGTATCGATGAAGCCAGAGATTGATGAATACTTTGACAATACGATGGTGATGGCTGATAATCATGAAATTCGTCAAAATAGGCTAACACAAATGATAAGACTAGCCGATATGATTAAAAAATTCGCAAATGTAAACGAAATATTAGTAAAATAACATGCTCTTTTTGGAAAGGCCTGTCCATAAAGGCAGGCTTATTTTCGATACTGATTGAAATATTTTATTAATTGTTCCCATCCTTAATGCACAATTCTTTTCATTTCATCTAAATAGTATATAATAATTCTATAACAGTATAACCTAATGAGCTTTATTCATGGCGCTTGCGCTTTTCTATTAAGGTGGTGAGGACAATCGAGTTAAATAAACGGCAGGAAAAAATATTAGAAATCGTGAAAGAAAACGGTCCAATTACAGGTGAAAATATCGCAGAAAGATTGAACCTGACTCGGGCAACGCTTCGACCGGATTTAGCCATTTTAACAATGGCAGGATTTTTGGATGCAAGGCCTAGAGTAGGATATTTTTACACTGGGAAGTCAGGCACCCAGCTGCTTACAGATAATTTAAATAAGCTTTATGTAAAAGACTACCAATCTATACCTGTGGTCGTGAATGAAAATGTTTCAGTATATGATGCCATTTGTACGATGTTCTTGGAGGATGTAGGCACATTATTTGTAGTCGATCAATCATCATTACTTGTTGGCGTCCTTTCCAGAAAAGATTTATTACGTGCAAGCATTGGCAAACAGGAATTAACGACTATTCCGGTCAATATTATCATGACAAGAATGCCTAATATTGCGATGTGTGAAAAAGAAGACTTATTAATTGATATTGCGCGGAAATTAATAGAAAAGCAAATCGATGCATTACCTGTTGTGAAAGAAACAGATAAAGGCTTTGAAGTGATCGGTAGAATTACAAAAACAAATTTAACAAAAGCTTTTCTTGCTCTAGCAGAAGATAATTAATCATTGGACAGAGGAGATGGTGTTAAGGGATGACAAAGAAGCCAATCATCTACGTTGTGTCTGACTCTGTTGGAGAGACTGCTGAATTAGTTACAAAGGCGGCTGTTAGCCAGTTTAATGGTAGCGGAGTAACAATCAAGCGATTTCCATATGTTGAGGACAAAGTTCATATTGACGAAGTAATCTCCTTGGCTAAATTAGACAATGGGATGATTGTTTATACCCTTGTTAAGCCGGATATGCGTTATTATATTAATGAATTGGCCGATAGGGAAGGAATTTATGCCTGTGATATTATCGGGCCATTAATGGATAAAATCCAGCATTTACACGGGAAAACTCCTCTATTAGAACCAGGGCTCGTTAGAAAGTTAGACGAGGATTATTTCAAAAAAATTGAGGCCATTGAATTTGCAGTTAAATATGATGATGGACGCGATCCGCGAGGAATATTGAAAGCAGATATTGTTCTTGTAGGAGTATCAAGAACATCAAAAACTCCTCTATCACAATATTTAGCTCATAAACGATTAAAGGTTGCAAATGTACCGCTTGTTCCCGAAGTGGATCCGCCTGAAGAGCTATACAAGGTACAGCCAGAAAAATGCTTCGGATTAAAAATTAGCCCTGAGAAACTGAATCATATTCGCAAAGAGAGGCTCATTTCTTTAGGATTAAGTGATAATGCAAGTTATGCAAATATCGAACGCATTAAAGAAGAGATAAACTATTTCGAAACTGTCATAAATAAATTAAAATGCCCTGTCATTGATGTAACCAATAAAGCGGTTGAAGAAACAGCCAATTTAATTTTAAATCAGTATCACAAAAGCTTTCCGAAAAGCTAGCACATAATTCCGATTATGTGCCTTTTTCTTTTCTTTTGCAATAAAAACGGAACCTTTCGAATATTCTTTTTTACATGTGCAGGCTGGAATAATTTTTTAAAAAAAAGATAAAACAATAGAAATAATCGAGTATTTGTTCTATAATAAAAAATTGTGATAAAAATATTGCAGATTAGGTTTAGAGTTCATTGTGAACGAATAAACTATTTATTGTGAGAAGTCAAGGTACTGTCCTAAAAACAATTCGACATACCGTTTCTTAAAAAAATTTGCTCTTTATAAGTGTATTCTTTCTCGCCAAAAGTTACTTTAGAAAGAAGGATTATGTGGAGTGATGTAGAATAATTAGAACATTAGGCAATCCTATTATCCGAGTTGATGCTGATTTATGTCCGGTAAAGGAAGAAATTGTCGAAATTGCAGGGCGCTACTTAATTGAGGCCATTGTTGTTGCTTCCTACGCCCACATGAAAAATGATTTACAAGGAGCCGCTTGGAAATTTGTTGATACAAATTAAGAAGCAGTCGACTTATATATCATGAATCATGTCCATAGAAGAGATCTTGTGGTAACGCAGGTCATCGGATTAGCATCGACGCTTTTACTTAAAGGAGTTTTTGTATTATCTCCAAAAGGGTTTTTATATGAGGAGAAAGATATTCATACCGCGCTTGATATGAGATATTTATCAGCAAAAGCGCGCAGAAGGGGGATATATAGGAAGGGCCCCAAGCCATATAGCCGGGAAGATCGCTTAAGGTTTGTGAAAGAATTGACAAAGATTTTGTCGAATTTTGAAGGAATTCGCTAATTTTTATAGAAATACTATATATGATGCCTAAACTAGATGAAAATATTTAGGTAGATGGTGAAAGTTTCTATAATCAAAGATTGTTTTATTAATTGGAGTTGTTGGGTCCCATGGTAGAGCGTATCGCCGAGGAAAAAGTGAATGAGATTCGACAGGCTGTTGATATTGTTGATATTATTAGCGACTACGTCCAATTAAAGAAGCAAGGACGCAACTATTTTGGTCTATGTCCGTTTCATGGAGAGAATACACCATCTTTTTCTGTTTCACCAGATAAACAAATTTATCATTGTTTCGGATGTGGTGCAGGCGGAAATGCATTTTCGTTTTTAATGGATCTAGAAGGATTTTCATTCCAAGAAGCCGCTGTTAAATTAGCCGAAAAAGGGCATGTAAAGCTTGATATTAATGTACCATCAGCAATAATTCCAAAGTCTATTCCTCCTGATATTCAACAAATGCTGGAGGCACACGAGTTATTGCGTAAATTTTACCATCATCTGCTGTTAAACACAAAAGATGGCCAGCATGCTTTAGATTATTTGCTTACAAGGGGTTTTACAATAGAATCGATTGAAAAATTTCAAATTGGCTATTCCCTAAATTCCTGGGATTTTGTATATAAATTCCTTGCAAAAAGAAAATTTTCAGCAGAAGTTATGCAAAAAGCAGGCTTAATCATTCAAAGCGAAAAAGATGGCAGTTTTTTTGATCGATTTCGAAACCGAATTATGTTTCCGATATTTGACCAAAGTGGTAAAACGATTGCCTTTTCAGGAAGAACATTAGGGGACGACGATCCCAAATATTTAAATAGCCCTGAAACGCCAATCTTTAATAAAAGCAAAATTTTATACAATTTCCATTTGGCCAGACCGCAAATAAAAAAGCTCCATCATGCCGTTTTATTTGAAGGCTTTGCCGACGTCATATCTGGTGATCTTGCAGGTGTTGAAAATGGTATCGCAACAATGGGAACATCGCTGACTGATGATCATATAGCTGCTTTAAAGAGAAATACGCAGTCTATCACAATCTGTTATGATTCCGATAACGCGGGTATTGAAGCGGCTTTCCGGGCAGCAAATCTGTTCTCCGATGCTGGCTGCCAAGTTAAGGTAGCTTCAATGCCAGATGGACTTGACCCAGATGATTATATTAAACAATTTGGACCTGAAAAGTTCCGTCATGAAGTAATTGAAGCAAGTTCTACTCTTATGACTTTTAAACTTCAATATTTTCGGAGAGGGAAAAAGCTCCAAGATGAAGGAGATCGCCTACTTTATATCGAAGAAGTATTGACAGAAATCAGCAGGCTAGAAAATGCCGTAGAAAAGGATTATTACTTACGGCAGCTAGCGGAGGAATTCTCACTTTCACTCGAAGCATTAAAAGATCAAGAAAAGCAAATTAATTTTTCGGATAGGCGGAAGAATAAGGGGCAGGCCAATAAAATAGCAAGCAAACACCTTGTCCTAACGAAACAAACAAAGCAGCTTAAACCCGCCTATTATACAGCTGAGAGAAGTCTTATTGCGCATATGCTGCAAAATCATGATCTTGCATTTAAAGTTCAAGACATGCTGCAGGGCAACACATTTAATGTAGATGAACATCAAGCAATCATCACATATTTATTAGGCTTTTATGAAAACGGACACCCGCCAAATCCAAGTGCTTTCATTGACTTTATTGATGATGAAAAGCTAAAGAGAATTGTCGCTGACATCGAAATGATGAATATTAACGATGAATTAAGTGAACAAGAATTAAAGGATTATATAAAACAGGTGTTTAATTATCAAAAAATGTTAAAGATAAAAGAAAAACTGCTTGAACAAAAGGAAGCGGAGCGGCAAAGTGATTTTACAAAGGCTGCCTTGATCGCAATGGAAATTATTCAATTGCGCAAGTCTCTATAGATAAGGAAATTTTTTGTGAAGATTTTCTGTGACTTTGGAAGGAGGGGGACAAATGGCTGAAAAATCAGCTCGATCAAAAGAAGTTGATTCAGAATTGACCCTAGAACAAGTGAAAGAACAATTAACTGAGATTGGGAAGAAGACGGGCGTTCTTGCCTATGACGATATTGCGGAAAGAATGTCTCATTTTGAATTGGATTCCCATCAAATGGATGAATTTTATGAGTTCCTTGGAGATCAAGGAGTTGAGATCGTCGGTGACACTGATGAGGATGCAGACCCAAATGTTCAACAGTTAGCAAAAGGTGAAGAGGAATTCGATTTAAATGATTTAAGTGTGCCTCCGGGTGTTAAAATAAACGACCCTGTTCGCATGTACTTAAAAGAAATTGGCCGAGTTGACCTTTTATCAGCAGAAGAAGAAATTTCTCTTGCTGAGCGAATTGAAGAGGGAGATGAAGAGGCAAAAAGACGTCTTGCTGAAGCAAACCTTCGACTTGTTGTTAGTATTGCAAAACGATATGTAGGCCGTGGCATGCTTTTCCTTGATTTAATTCAAGAAGGAAATATGGGCTTAATTAAAGCTGTTGAAAAGTTTGATTATAGAAAAGGCTTTAAATTCAGTACGTACGCAACATGGTGGATTCGCCAAGCGATCACAAGAGCTATTGCCGATCAAGCAAGAACGATTCGTATTCCAGTTCATATGGTTGAAACGATCAATAAATTAATCCGTGTTCAGCGTCAGCTTCTTCAAGATTTAGGTCGTGAACCGACACCGGAAGAAATTGCTGAAGATATGGATTTAACGCCAGAAAAGGTTAGAGAAATTCTAAAAATTGCTCAAGAGCCAGTTTCTTTAGAAACACCAATTGGTGAAGAAGATGACTCTCATTTAGGCGATTTCATTGAAGATCAGGATGCTACATCACCTTCAGAGCATGCTGCCTATGAGTTGTTAAAAGAACAGCTAGAGGATGTTCTTGATACTTTAACCGATCGAGAAGAAAATGTCCTTCGTCTTCGATTTGGGCTTGATGACGGCCGTACAAGGACGTTAGAGGAAGTCGGCAAAGTATTTGGTGTAACACGTGAACGTATTCGTCAAATTGAAGCAAAGGCATTGCGTAAATTAAGACATCCAAGCAGAAGCAAGCGTTTAAAAGACTTTTTAGAATAGAAAATGTTTGTCAAGAAATAGTTTACTTCTTACAATAGAGGTAAACTATTTTTTTTTCCAGATTGGACGTGTTTTTCCTAATGAATGAAACTAGAAAAAAGGTAATTGTTAACGAAATAAGAAACTGGAGAAAAAATCGTCTGCTCCCCGAACATTATTGCGATTATCTTTTAGCCTTGTATACGGAAGGCAATGAATCGATAGATATGAAAGGGCCAGCTAGCCCTAAAAAAAGGTACAGGAAAAATCATTATCTATTTATGCTTTTCATTCCGTTAACTTTCGTTTTAATCCATTTTACTGAATTGTCTATTACTTTGCAAATCACCTTTGCGATTTTATTTGTCTTAATCGGCATTATTTTTACATTATACTTTATTAGAAAAGGAATCTTGTTGCAAATTCCCTTAATTGTTTCAGCCTTCATTTTATTATTATCGTCCGTTGAGTTTATTTCAAGATTATATCCAGAAAGCTTGATAGGCCTATATTTAGGAATAGTAGTGAATTGTTTACTATGGTTGTTTACCGGGTGGAAGCTAAAATTACATTCATTCAGCATCTCAGGTATTTTAGGAATTATTTTAATTATTATTTTTATATTTAAATAATAAAATATTTTTAAACTTTTTTAAATGTTTTGTTAATTATCACCTCCCTTATAATAAACAATATGGAAAACTAACAGAAATCGGCGAAAGAACTTCTGGAATTCAGGGATTAGTCATTGCTCGACAAATTGGGTGCGGCCAATATTTGATAAAAATCCCGATATTCCATCTTAGTTGATAGAGTTTTGTCTAATTTTTGAATTTGATAGGACAAAGTTAGCTTTAGGGCTTTTCCTTCTCACCAATATGAAGTAGAATAGGAATTGTTTGTATAATTAATTTAGTTATATTGAGATGTTCTTACATAAGGGAGGTTTAAACATGAAAAATCCAGTCATGCCGTACATCTTAATTTTTGCTTTAGGTATTATAGCCATGCTCCTTATTTCATTCAAAGGACTTGGAGATGCCGAGCAAATCGCTGCTGAAAAAGAAGGCGGCGGAGGAAAAACGGAAGAAACGGCTGCAGCAAGCCCTGAGGAGATCTATCAAAAGAGCTGTATTGGGTGCCACGGTGACCAATACCAAGGTGCAGTTGGACCCGCTTTAAAAGGTGTGGGTGATCATTTATCACAAGATGAAATTGCTGATATTCTTGAACATGGTAAAGGAGCAATGCCTCCAGGTTTAGTTCCAGCCGATAAAGCAGGCGAAATGGCTGCGTGGTTAGCTGAATTAAAGTAATTTTCATACGAAACGTGACAGTGCCTAAATCAGGTGCTCGAGCAAAAAAGTCCTTTGCCTTTGTAAAGGACTTTTTTTATACTTTAATAAAGGATTTTAGACAATGCCTGTGTTATAGCTTAATGTTGAAATTAACAGCTATGTCTAATAAAGCCTAGACAAATAAATAAAAGTGGTGACTTAATTGAATACAGAGAAATTATCACAACGTTTAGAGGTTGTTGCAAATAATATACCGAAAGGATTTCGATTAGCTGATATTGGCTCTGATCACGCCTATTTACCTTGTTATGCTGTGAAAGTTGGCATTATCCCATTTGCTGTTGCTGGAGAAGTAGTGGAGGGGCCATACCATTCTGCCAAACGACAAGTAGAAATTGAAGGCTTACAAGAACAAATAAGTGTCCGAAAAGGAAATGGCCTTGAAGTAATTAGCTCAGAAGAAGTAGATTGTATTTCCATTGCTGGTATGGGTGGAGCGTTAATAACAAGCATTTTAGAAGATGGCAAGGAAAAGCTGGAGACAGTAAAAAGGTTAATTTTGCAGCCAAATATTAGTGCCATCTCCATTAGAAACTGGCTTTCTCAAAATGGCTGGGTTCTTATTGCTGAAGAAATACTTGAAGAAGATAATAAAATTTATGAAGTCTTAGTAGCTGAAAAAGGGAACCCCTTGAATAAACCGGAAAAAGAATTACAAATGGAATTATTATTTGGCCCTTTTTTGCTAAAACAAAATTCCGCCGTTTTTAAAAAGAAATGGTCGGCTGAATTAAGGAATTGGCAAAGGATATTAAATCAGCTTGAAAAAGCGGCAGATACTGAGGAAACAAGAAGCAAAAAACATGAGCTGATCGAGAAGATTAAGATGGTTGAGGAGGTACTGGAAATTGAAAAAGGTTAATGGACATGAAATTATCCAGCTTTTTGAACAATTTTCTCCAAAAGGATACGCAATGGAAGGGGATAAAATTGGCTTGCAAATTGGCAGACTAAACAAGCCAATTGAAAACGTAATGATTGCTTTGGATGTATTGGAAGAGGTAGTGGATGAAGCAATTTCCAAAAACGTTCAGCTTATCATTGCGCATCATCCGCCTATTTTTCGTCCGCTTAAATCGATCGCGACTGATACCCCTGCAGGAAGGCTAATAGAGAAGCTAATTAAACATGATATAGCTGTCTATGCTGCCCATACGAATTTAGACGTAGCAGCAGGCGGAGTAAATGATATGCTAGCTGATGCACTTCAGCTAGTTAATACAGAGGTGCTTTATCCTACATATGAGACTGAATTAAGGAAACTGGTTGTATATGTCCCTGAAGAGCATGCAAACGCTCTTAAAACCGCTTTGGGAGACGCAGGAGCAGGGGCAATCGGCAATTATAGTCATTGTTCCTTCTCATCACCTGGAACTGGCCAATTCTTACCTCAGGAAGGAACCAATCCTTTTATCGGTGCTGTCGGGAAACTCGAAACTGTCAATGAACAGAAAGTTGAAACGATTTATCCGGCTCACTTGGAAAATAGAGTTTTAAAAGCAATGTTTAAAGCGCATCCATACGAAGAGGTTGCTTATGATATTTATAAGCTTGAAAATAAAGGCGAAGTATTAGGTCTAGGCAGAATTGGTGAGATTGCGGAAATGACATTAGGAGAATTCGCTGAACATGTTAAGAAAACACTAGAAGTAAATGGTGTACGTGTCGTTGGAGATTTACATTCAAAGGTTAAAAAGGTAGCGGTGCTAGGCGGGGACGGAAATAAATATTTTACTTCGGCTAAATTTAAAGGAGCAGATGTTTACGTTACCGGAGATATGTATTACCACATTGCGCATGATGCGATGATGATGGGGCTTAATGTTGTTGATCCTGGCCATAATGTTGAAAAGGTAATGAAAAAAGGTGTTGCAAGCCAATTGACAAAAATGTGTCAAGAAAAGGGGTATGAGGTTTCAATTTTTGCTTCTGAAATCCATACAGATCCTTTTCAGTTTGTTTAAAAAGTTTTTAAAAAGAAAAAGAGGACGGTTTCGTCCTCTTTCTTAAGTTATGATTTCTTTACTTTAGGCAGAATTTTATTTAACGGTACTCTTTTTTCTTTATTCCACGTTGTTTCATCAAACGGATTAAACTGTTCAATAAACGAGATCACTTCTTTTGTAATTGGAGTAGGTGTTGATGCTCCAGATGTTACAGCTACAGTGGAAGCATCCTTAATCCAGTCAATTTCAAGCTCAGAAACATCGGCGATTCGGTACGCCTTCGTACTAGCAATTTCTTCTGAAACTTGTGCCAAACGGTTTGAGTTATTGCTTTTTGGATCGCCAACGACAATTAGTACATCTGCCTTACCAGCTTGTTCAGCGACTGCTTCTTGACGAACTTGTGTTGCAAGGCAAATTTCTTTATGGAATTCGGCATGCGGATATCTTTCTTTAATTTGCTCCATTACGTGCTTAACATCCCATTGACTCATCGTCGTTTGATTCGTGACAACAACTTTATCATTTTCGATTTGAAGAGCATTTACATCATCAATCGTTTCAACAAGATGAACTTGTTGTGGTGCGACGCCAATTGCTCCTTCTGGTTCAGGATGGCCTTTTTTACCGATGTAGATAATTTCAAAGCCTTGTTCCGTTTTATCCTTAATTAAATCATGTGTTCTTGTTACATCTGGACAAGTTGCATCGATCGTCACGAGGCCCTTTTGCTTCGCTAATTCTCTAACCTGTGGTGAGATCCCGTGAGCGGTAAAGATAACTGTTCCTTTATCAACCTTTTCGAGAATTTCAAGACGATTGTTTCCGTCAAGGGTGATAATGCCATCCTCTTGAAAAGCATCAGTAACATGTTTATTGTGTACAATCATTCCTAGTATATAAATAGGCCTTGGCAAGGTTTTATCAAGAGCAGCATTTCTTGCAATGACCATCGCATCAACAACTCCGTAGCAATAACCACGAGGCGAGATTTTAATAATTTCCAAATATAAAGCCCCCTTTAGATAAGATCTAAGAAGATAAATATTCAATATTTTGCTGTTCAATCAGTTCAATGAACATACACTTATACTATTATAAAGGACAATTGATAATAATAATACTAAAAGGGGATAAATAGCGAAGTGTTTCTCAGCATGGCAATGGTCAAAATAATGTTTTTATAGGGAAAATATTATACATAGAGTTTCGGTTTTGACATTCCAATTTCAGCTTTTTTCTCATTTTCTATTGTGGACTCTTCGATAATTGGAGTATCTTGTTTCTTAGTATTAGCAGCCTTTTTAGTTTTTTTAGGTTTCTTAATTTCTTTTTCCTTTTCTTCGGAAGTTTCATTTGATGAGCCTTTAATTCCTCTATAAAGCTTCCATATAGCAGGGATGTTTCTTACGAGGGGACCATATTGCTGAACCATTGGTCCAATTTGTTGAGCAGTATTTAGTACCTTTTGTGTATTTTGTAAAAAGCCTGTAACCGCTCCAGGGTCGCTAAGTGATTTAAGAATTCCGCCTGCACCGGTATTCCCTGCGCCAGCTGCTCTACTTGCTGTTTGCATTGCACCTCCACCCAAACCGCGGCCTGAGTTTCCACGGCCTAATAGTTTGGAGAAAAGCCCTCCGCTGCCACCGCCTTGTCTCATTTGCTGAGGGACTCCCAGTCCTCTGAATCCACCTCTAGCCATTGGGCCGCCTGCACCACCCATCGGAGCTCCTGGGCCTCTCATGAAGGGCTGAGCCCCCCGGAAGCCCATTGGAGGAGGGCCGAACATTTGATTTCTAAAGGCATGAGGAGGCATTCCTCCGTGAAAAGGTGCCCTTGGTCCATTTATCATATAATTGGCCTCCATTCTTATCTATTAGTAATAAGCTATGCACAAATGTCGAAATGGTTTTAACTGTTTTATATTTACTAATTAAATTGAAAACTTTAAGAAGAAAGGTATGGGTGGTTATTTCAAGCAAATTTTATTATAATAACAGGATGATTACTTGAATCGAAATGAAGGAGTTAAATAAATGATAGAAAATAAATTTGCACGTTTTGAATTGAAAGCATTTATTGAGGATGCGGTGAACGAATTAGGCTTTTTTGAGCCAACGGAAATACAAGAAAGATTAATTCCAACGGTGTTAAAAGGAGAGTCAGCCATAGGGCAGTCTCAAACAGGTACCGGAAAAACTCATGCCTATGTTTTGCCTATTTTACAAAAAATAGATTTTGAAAAACAGGAAGTACAAGCTGTCATCGCTGCACCGACAAGGGAACTGGCAAGCCAAATTTACCATGAAATCCTAAAAGTAACGAAGCATTGCCGTGAAGGAGAAGAAATTTCTGCACGCTGTTACGTCGGAGGTACGGACAAGCAAAGATCGATTGAAAAATTAAAAAATCAGCCGCAAATCGTTGTCGGTACTCCAGGAAGAATTAATGATCTTGTGAAGGAACAAGCACTATTTGTGCACACAGCAACAATGCTAGTTGTCGATGAAGCAGATTTAATGCTAGACATGGGCTTCATTGAGGATATTGATCAAATCGCTTCGAGAATGCCAGAAAAGCTACAGATGCTGATTTTTTCCGCGACAATCCCGGAGAAATTAAAACCATTTTTAAAGAAATATATGGAAAACCCAAAATACATTCAAGTTGATCCTAAACAAGTAGCTGCAGCTAAAATTGATCATTGGATCATGCCTTCTAGACATCGTAATAAGGATAAGCTTGTATATGAAGCCTTGACTGTATTTAATCCTTATTTGGCAATTGTTTTTACGAATACAAAGAAGATGGCAGATGAAGTGGCGGATTCATTAATTAAAAAGGGCTTAAAAGTTGGCCGCATACATGGAGATCTTAATCCGCGTGAACGAAAAAAGATGATGAAGCAAATAAAGGATTTAGAATTTCAATATATTGTTGCGACAGATTTGGCAGCAAGAGGAATCGATATTCAAGGAATTAGTCATGTCATTAACTATGAGCTGCCTTCGGACTTAGACTTTTATATACACCGTGTCGGCAGAACAGCTCGTGCTGGATATTCAGGGATTGCGTTAACCATATATGATCCATCTGATGAGGATGCACTAAATCGTCTTGAGAAAATGGACATTGAGTTCCATCATGTAGACCTTCTCAAGGGGGAATGGACAGATTTAGGTAGTCGAAACAAGCGGAAAAATCGTCAAAAGCAAACAGATAACATTGATAAACAAGCACATTCAATTGTCCAAAAACCTAAAAAAGTTAAGCCAGGGTATAAAAAGAAAATGCAATCTGAAATTGAAAGCTTCAAAAAGCGCCAAAGAAGATTACAGAGAAAAAAATAAGATTAGAGAAAGGGAGAGAGAAATATGCCAAAAATCGGATCTCATGTTTCGATGAGTGGGAAAAAAATGCTCTTAGCGGCGAGTGAGGAAGCCGTCTCCTATGGTTCCAACACGTTTATGATTTATACGGGTGCACCACAAAATACGAGACGAAAGAAAATAGAAGATTTAAATATTGAAGCAGGTTTAAAGCATATGGAGGCAAATGGAATATCCGATATTATTGTCCATGCCCCGTATATTATTAATATTGGCAATACAGAAAACCCAAGTACTTTTGAATTAGGTGTAAACTTCTTAAGAACTGAAATCGATCGTACGGAAGCAATTGGCGCCAAACAGATCGTATTGCATCCAGGAGCGCATGTAGGAGCCGGTACAGAGGCTGGAATTAAGAAGATTGTTGAAGGGTTAAACGAAGTATTAGCAGGGGATGAAAAGGTCCAAATTGCCCTTGAAACGATGGCGGGAAAAGGCTCCGAATGCGGAAAGACATTCGAGGAATTAGCGATGATTATTGATGGAGTCAATTATAATGACCATCTTTCTGTCTGCTTCGATACTTGCCATATACATGATGCCGGTTATAATATTGTGGAAGATTTTGATGGTGTGTTAGAGCAATTTGATCGCATTATCGGCCTCGACCGACTAAAGGTTATGCATATTAATGACAGTAAAAATGAACGCGGAATGAAAAAGGACCGTCATGAGAATATTGGTTTTGGTCATATCGGCTTTAAAGCGTTAAACTATATTGTCCATCATCCTCAGTTAAAGGATGTTCCTAAAATTCTTGAGACTCCATATGTCGGCGAAGACAAAAACAATAAAAAAGCGCCATATAAACATGAGCTTTCCATGCTGCGTGCACAAGAATTTAATGAAGATCTACTTGATTTAATAACGCGAGGTTAATGTGCTAAGAGGGAAAAAGCTGATAGTAAATTA
Organism: Cytobacillus depressus; assembly: GCF_008923245.1. Taxonomy (GTDB): domain Bacteria; phylum Bacillota; class Bacilli; order Bacillales; family Cytobacillaceae; genus Cytobacillus; species Cytobacillus depressus. The sequence continues at coordinate 605,471 of NZ_WBOS01000001.1, read as the reverse complement.
CAGCTTTTTTCCTCTTACAATTAATATTATTTTGCCAATTGGAGAAACAAACGGTTCACTTCTCTAGCAGTTTCAGGGCCCGCAATTTTGGCAATGGCCTTTACAACTTTTGAACGTTCAGCATCATTAAAAATATTTATGTTTTTTCCGCGAAGATACTCAGCAATTTTATTCGCTTGCTGTTTAGTGATTGATACTTGAAATTGCTCTCCATACTTTAATAACTCAGCAACAGAAATATTGTTTATTTTATGATTGATGATATTTTCAAAAATTTTCAACTCTCATCACCCCTCAAATGTACTTTATGATGGATTATAAAAAATCGTGACAAATAATTATAACTATTTCTTTTCTGCTTTGTCCCCCTTGTTTCTTTACAAATCTTTTCTCTTCCTGTATACTTTCTTTTGTTAAATCGGAATGATTCTTAATTTGAAAAAGGTGATACAAATGAAGGCGCAATCTACGCCGATAATTGAAATAAATCAATTATTTTACCGATACGAAAAAGAAAATGTTCTTGAAAATATAAACTTAGCCATTGAAGAGGGTGCGTTTCTTGGAATTGTAGGACCGAATGGTTCAGGAAAATCAACGTTACTAAAACTCATCCTTGGATTACTCAAAATGCAAACAGGGGAAATCCGTCTATTCGGTGATGATGTCAGCAAATTTAAGGATTGGCAAAAAATTGGTTTTGTTTCACAAAAAGCAAATTCTTTTAATACTGGTTTTCCAGCAACAGTTTTTGAGGTAGTAGCAAGTGGATTAACAAAAAAGCTTGGGCTTTTCAAATTTATGAAAAAAGAGGATCAGCAGAAGGTTATTCAAGCCATTGATTCTGTTGGCCTCCTTCCATTTCAAAAACGCAATATTGGCGAACTTTCAGGTGGTCAACAGCAGCGAGTATTTATTGCGAGAGCTTTAGTGAGCGATCCGAAGCTTCTAATACTTGACGAGCCTACTGTTGGGGTTGATGCCCAAAATGTTCAATCCTTTTATGATATGCTTCATGTGCTTAATAAAGATTTAGGAATTACACTTTTATTAGTGACACATGATATTGGCGCTATATCTGACAAGGTGACTCATGTTGCTTGTTTAAATAAACATTTGCATTTTCATGGAGAAACGATGGAATTTGAACAATTGAAAATGGAAGAGTTGTCTGATTTTTATGGCCATGATGTCAATATTTTGACACATCATCATGATCATCACCATCATCAACATGAAGGAGCGGGGCAATGCTAGCTAGTTTATTACAATACGAATTTTTGCAAAATGCCTTTTTAACGGGAATTATTATTGGCATTATCGCTCCCTTACTAGGTGTCTTTATCGTTGTCCGCAGACTTTCGCTAATTGCAGATGCGTTAAGCCATGTTACACTAGCGGGAATTGCAGCTAGTCTTTTTCTAGAGAAGAAATTTGTTGGTTTAAGCGGATTAAATCCAATTTATATGGGGATGGCATTTTCAGTAACGGGATCTTTATTTATTGAAAAGCTTCGAACCGTTTATAAGCATTATCAAGAGCTTGCGATTCCAATCATATTGTCAGGCGGGATTGGATTAGGCGTCATTTTTATATCACTTGCAAATGGCTTTAATACAGATTTATTCAGTTATTTATTCGGCAGTGTAAGCGCAGTTAGCCGAGTAGATTTATGGACAATTGCTGTTATTAGTGTTCTTGTTATATCTCTTGTTTTTCTTTTATATAAAGAATTATTTTTGTTGTCTTTTGATGAGGAGCATGCTAAAGCCTCTGGAATTGCCGCAAGAAGTGTTCATTTTATTTTTATAATATTAGTTGCCCTTGTTATTGCCGCATCCATGCGAATTGTTGGTATTTTGCTCGTTTCGTCTTTAATGACATTGCCTGTGGCTGCGAGCATTCGAATCGCTAAAGGGTTCAAACAGACAATATTCTATTCAATTATATTTGGCGAAACATCTGTGTTAGGCGGATTAACCCTATCATATTATTTAGATTTGGCGCCTGGCGGAACGATTGTCATGTTAGCTGTGTTAATCTTAGTTATAACAATTCTCATTAAAAGGCTAAATTAAAATGTAACAACAAGTGTTTAAAGAACATAGAGTTCCTTTAAAGGGGTGAAAGAAGTGGATGTTAACGAAGCGCTGGAGCTTTTAAAGGAAAAAGGATATAAACAAACTGGAAAAAGAGAAGAAATGCTGCAATTTTTTGCAGAAAACAATAAATATTTAACGGCAAGAGATGTGCTCAATTGGATGAAAGAGGATTATCCAGGCTTAAGCTTCGATACGATCTATCGCAATCTATCCTTATTTGTTGAGCTAGGAATATTTGAAATGACCGAATTATCAGGAGAGAAGCATTTCCGCTTTACTTGTTCTCACGAGCATCATCACCATCATTTTATTTGTCTTGATTGCGGAAAAACGAAAGAAATTGACACATGTCCAATGAAAGAGTTACAAGAAAATTTAAAAGGCTATGATGTATCAGGGCATAAATTTGAAATATATGGACGCTGTCCTGATTGTGTAATATAGATAGGCTTCAAAAAAAAACGGCAAAATGCCGTTTTATTTTTTGTCTAGCTCCAGCGTCTACCCCCGACGTACAGGACGTACTAGTGTCGACTTAGCGATGCGGATGTCGCGTTTTTGTCGACCTCGAGGTCACAAGCCAAGCCTCCCAGAAAGGTAGAGCTCACCTTTCCGTGAGGCTCGTCTTGTGCTTGTCGGGGGTGAACATCAAGGAAAACACCTTGGAATAATCATCGCAGGAACAATTCGATTTTAATTGTTCCGAAGGCGCTTCCGCTTATCTATTTTAACCAATAATTAACCCATTGATTCGCTTCATTCCAGTTATTTACGCGGATAACCCCGCTAGGGATAGGATCTTGATTGTACGGGGTATTAAATAAAATGACTGGAATCTTACATTCTTCATGTATCATTACCGCATTATCATGCTTGTCTTCAAAAAACAATTCAACACCGTATTCCTTTGCTGCTTTAATTTTATTATGAGTTCCGATTAAGTCAATATGATGGAAGGATAAGGCATGTTTTAAAAACCATTCCTTCGTTACCTCTAATAAATGTGACCCGCGGGCGCTAATAAAAAATAATTCATGCTCCTTTTCCCATTGATTTAGAATATCTTTTGCACCTTCGGCAAGCGGGGACTCGGCGTATATGGCCGGCTCAGTTTCCACAAACCATTGGGCAAACTCTTCTTCAGTAATTTCAACTAAATGGTTTAAATCGTATTGTTTGACATCTTGTAGCGTAATATTAAGATTAAATGCTTTATTTAAAAAAGGAATCATTGAGGATGGACAAGTGACCGTTCCATCAATATCAATTCCAAAGCGCTTTTTCATGAACAAACTCTCCTTTTTACAAAGTTCAATTATTATCTTAGCAGAACAAAGTGTAGGACTAAAGAATTTTCCTAAAAGATCAGAAACAGTAAAACATTAACATCTTTAAAAATGGCATTTTCGCTAACAATATTAATGCTCCTTTGAAAAAAGTTTTTTGGGGGAATCACAAGAGCGTTATGTACCTAATTGAACTTTTTTCCTAGTGGCAGCCTGCATACTTGAAAGCGAGGGATCCGTATGGCAGATCAAAAGCGCGATTACGAGGAATATGATCTTCGTGAACCGCAAGAAATTGGAGAGAAAGACCAATATAGAGCTGCAGATTACAATGAAGAAACCTCTGCTGAAATTGCTGCACCAATGTCTTTTGATAGGGATAGGGATGTTGTAAATGATGTAGATAGAGAAACCGAAACAGCAGGCAGGGGGATGGGGATTGCTGGCTTAGTCCTTTCCATCATCTCATTGTTCGTGTTTCCAGTCCTGTTTGGAGCAGTAGGTATTGTCCTTGGATTTATTGCACGCCGCAGAGGCGCTTTAAGCTTAGGGAGCTGGGCAATTGGTATTGGGGTCGTTTCCATAGTTGTCGGAATGTTTATCCTCCCATTTTTTTAACATAAATAAAGAAGAGGGTGACATTTATGTCCCCTCTTTTAAAATGCATTTAGTTCAATGTTTCTTGTTGCTGTTTTTCAGCTTCTTTTTTTTCGAAGTATTCTTCAGCAATTTTGTCAATTTCCTTTTTTAATTCTTCAACCATTGTTTCTTCAGGAACTTTTCGCACGATTTCTCCTTTACGGAAAAGAAGTCCTTCTCCTCTTGCACCAGCAATTCCAATATCGGCTTCACGTGCTTCCCCTGGACCATTTACCGCACATCCGAGGACGGCTACTTTAATTGGTGCTTTAATTTTTTGAATATATTCTTCCACTTCATTCGCAATGCTGATTAAATCAATTTCGATTCTGCCGCATGTAGGGCAAGAAATTAATGTAGCAGCGTTAGAAGAAAGACCAAATACTTTTAACAGCTCACGAGCAACTTTTACTTCTTCAACTGGATCTGCACTTAACGAGATACGAAGCGTATTTCCAATCCCTTTATTTAAAATAACACCTAGTCCAGCAGCACTTTTTACCGTACCGGCAAATAGTGTACCAGATTCTGTAATTCCTAAATGGAGTGGATAATCAAAGGCCTTTGCAGCTTTTTCATAGGCTTCAATCGCTAAATTAACATCCGAAGCTTTCATCGACACGATAATATCGTGGAAATCCAAATCTTCAAGGATTTTAATATGGTGAAGGGCGCTTTCAACCATTCCATCTGCAGTTGGATATCCATACTTTTCAAGAATCTTTTTCTCTAATGAGCCGGCATTAACGCCGATTCGAATAGGAATCCCTTTTTCTTTTGCAGCTTTGACAACAGCCTCTACTTTTTCTCTTCTCCCGATATTACCAGGATTGATTCTTATTTTATCTGCTCCGCCTTCAATCGCTTTAAGAGCAAGTTTATAGTCAAAATGAATGTCGACAACGAGTGGAATGTTAATTTGCTTTTTAATATCAGCAATCGCATTTGCAGCTCGTTCATCTGGACAGGCAACGCGCACGATCTGACAGCCTGCTTCTTCAAGACGCTTGATCTCAGCAACTGTCGCTTCAACATCATGAGTCTTTGTTGTTGTCATACTTTGAATAAACAGTTCATTACTGCCGCCAATTGTTAAAGGACCAACCTTAACAGGGCGTGTTTTTGTACGATGTATAATTTCACTCAATGGAGATTCGCTCCTTTTATCACAATTCTTTTCTTTCTTATTTTGCTTCATACTTTCATATTGTAACAATGGTTCATTGAAATTGACAAGAATGAAGGTTTATCCACTAATAGGAAGTAAATTTTTCTTCGATCAAGGAGCTTGAGCATTACTATTGTAATCCGGAAATTTATAAATAATACCAGATTTTATTTCTTCAGGCTTTAAACCATCATTTAAGCTTTTAAAGTCTATGATAACCTCGGAAATGGAAACAGAAAGAGGACCTTTTATGTTTCTCTCTATTATAGATAAAACTGTATCTCCGGACGATACTTTTTTTTCAAAAAAAGGTAATGTAGTTTCACTTTTTGTCATTACTTCAATAGCTGGTTCTTTATCTGCTGGAAGCGTTCCATTTGTTAAATCATAATAGATTACATAAATAATAAGGATTGATATGAGAAAGAGGGAAAGACGCTTCATATTGGTTATCCTCCAGGATAAGTAGTTTTTACCAATATGTATGCTTGTACAAGGAAGTTAGAACTAATAGTAGAAAAAACTAACAAAAATATTACTATACCTTTACGAAAACTTAATATTATTTTGCCATAATTAACTAGGTCCTTAGAAGGGGGAGGTTGTTTATGAGTAAGCTGAAAGTTGTGATTCATCAATTATTATCAAAAATTACTTTGCAAACTAGACTATTAGTGCTGATATTATCATTGCTTCTACTTATTGTTTCAACTGTAGGTTATATCTCCTATGGAAAAACAAAAGAAAAAGTGCAAAGCTTAATTGAGCAAAGATTGATGAAGGAAGTAACAACTATTTATGACCTATCACAAAATCTCATGCTTATTTATGTAGGGAATGAAGACAAATATTTTACAAAGATGAATCAAGTGATTAAAAGACAGGATTCTGAGCTTGCACAAGATGGTCTAAGTGGTCATTTTTTCTTAGTAAATGAAAAAGGTGCAAGTCCTTTTCCTGTTAGTAAAAATACGAAAATCAAGTTCTCGCAATCAACAATAAATGAAATCAATAAAAAAAAGAAAGGGTTTATTCATCAAAAAATAAACGGGGAGCTTTATACCATCTCATTTCAACCTGTTCATGAGTTAAAAGGAATTTATGTAATCGCGATCCCGCAAAGTCAATATTTAAAAGAAATTAATGAAATGGCAAAGTACATATTTATTGTTGTGTTAATTAGCCTCTCCATTACTTCTATAATCCTTATCCTTTTAGTAAGAAATCTAACAAGTCCATTGTTAAAACTAAGAGAGGTTATGAAAGAAGCAAGAAATGGAAATTTAAATGTGCAAGTAAATGCAAATACAACAACGCCAGAGATAACATCTCTTATTAAAAGCTTTGATGCCATGATTAAACAAATGAGTTCTTTACTATATAAAATGGCTACTACTACTAGGGATTTATCAGAAACAGGTGGAGAGCTTCAAAATATGTCTATTCAAGTAATGGAAGAAAACGAACAATTAATGAAGGCTATACAGATTGTTAAATCAGGTGCTAAGCAAACAGCAAGCAGTTCAGATGAAAGTATTCAAATGTTCCAAAATATGAAGGAGGGAATAAATAATATTTTTGTTCAAATGAATGAAATCATAAGCAAAACACATTCTATGAATGAATCAGCACATGATGGTGACATGAGTGTTGGCAATCTTATTCAAGCCTTTGAACATTTAAGTAACGAATTTAAAAGTATTTCCACCACCGTTGAGCAAGTAAAAGAACATTCAGCTTCTATCGCAGAAATTGTCACTTTCATACAACAAATGGCTGGGCAAACAAAGCTATTGGCTTTAAATGCTGCCATTGAAGCCGCAAGAGCAGGCGAGTCAGGAAAAGGTTTTGCTGTTGTTGCAAATGAGGTAAGAAAATTAGCGGAACAATCTTCTTATGCTACAGAAGAAATTAAACAAACCATTGAAAAAATGGAATTAATCTCACTACAGGCCTCAAATGAATTTGCACAAATGTTAATTCACTTTCAATCACATCTAGAAACTGCATCAATTAGCAGAAAATCTTTTGATTTATTAATGCTCGAAATAGCAGCGGTTAGTGAAATGATTCAACAAGCACAAAGTGAATTAGTTGGGCTAAATACTACGCTGCCAAAAATGGAATCTGCTACTGAATATTTTGTCTCTATTTCACAGGAGACCTTTGCAAGTGCAGAGCAGGTTGTCGAAGCCTCAGAAAAACAAATGATTAAAGTGCAAAAGAATCATGAAGCTGGTGAAAAGCTGCAGGATTTGTCGCTATCACTTGCCAAACTTAACTCGGAGTTTCGATATTCTCAAAGTTTAGAATAAACAAAAATAAAAAAACGCGCACTGCGCGTTTTTTTATTTTTTGTCTAGCTCCAGCGCCTACCCCCTCGAGGTCACAAGCCAATCCTGAAAGGTAGAGCTCACCTTTCCGTTAGGCTCGTCTTGTGCTTGTCGGGGGTGAACAAGGCGCTTGCGCTTTTCTATTTCTTTGGCTGAGGGATTTCTTTAATCGTTAGGAAAAGAAGTATATTAGCAACAAACCAGTTAATAAGGACTCCGTTTGGTACGGTTGTTTGCAAACAATCCATAATTGTAAAAAAGATCGTTGGCAGAGTGACGCTGTAAGCAGCAAGACGCCAAGTATGGCGGTAATGTAAATTGCGATGAAGTATTTTTTTCAAAAACAAACCAAGCAAAGCTAATATCGAAACTTCAATAAACTTCATGCCACTAGCAAAAATAAAAATAACAACTGCCATCAATGGAATAATGACAGCAAATGAAGAATCGACAGTCGCTAAAAGATCCAGTAAATCTTCATTTGTTAAAGGGATCGTACTAAACATAGTGTAAGGCAATGATTGAACCTGACCCCCAGCGATAAAATAAGCATCGTGCTTAAGAATGGCAATCGTTTTATCGCTGTTTTTTAGCAAATCTGTGTCATATGTTCCTGTTGAATCAAAAATAATTGTAAATTTTCCCTTATTAAGAATGATCGGTGCTTCATGTTCAGATTGTAATTCACCGTTTTCTATCTGAAATGGGGGGAGTTCGTTTTTAATACTATCTCTTACTTCATTTATTCCATTAATTAGACCAGAACTTAAATAATAAAACGAGGGAAGCAGAGATATTAAAGTAAGAAAAAAAACATATAAAATTGTTTTTCCAATTCCTTGAAAACGAAACGTTGCTATGTCTTTAGGAGAATAAAGACTTTTACCTAATTGTTTGAAAATATTCATAGTAACACACCCTTAAAAAGTTCATCACATCATTTTAACTTGATAGTAACAGGAGAACAAGATTTAAATACTATTAATATATTCAGAAAACCGTAACATCGTTGTAACATAACGCATGATTGTTAAGGTATTGTAAATTCGGATGAGGTTTTCTTTACTTCCTATTAAAAATTTTATAATAATTGGATGTGTTTGATGAAACTTGTCGAATTATAAGATAGAGGATGGGGAAAGTGGAACTGAATATACAGCAGATACTTTTTGAATTTTTGGGCGGTTTAGGAATATTTTTAATTGGAATTAAATTTATGGGAGATGGGCTGCAAAAATCCGCTGGTGATCGGTTAAGAGATATACTAGATAAATATACAACTAATCCCTTAATGGGTGTTTTTGCGGGGATCTTTGTTACCATTCTTATACAAAGCAGCTCAGCAACGACCGTAATCACTGTTGGCTTGGTTAGCGCTGGTTTTATGACTCTACGTCAAGCAATTGGGGTTATTATGGGAGCAAATATTGGAACAACGGTTACCGCCTTTATTATTGGCATAAATGTTGGAGCTTATTCTTTACCGATCATTGCTGCTGGTGCAATTTTACTTTTCTTTTTTAAGAATAAAAAGATTCAAAATTTAGGTCAGATTGTGTTTGGATTTGGTGCACTCTTCTATGGGTTAGAGTTGATGAGCGGAGGTATGAAACCGCTTAGAACACTAGAATCCTTTCAGGAATTAACTATTAGTTTAAGTACAAATCCAGTTTTAGGCGTCATCGTTGGAACTGTATTTACAGTAATCGTGCAAAGTTCAAGTGCGACGATTGGGATTTTGCAAGGTTTGTTTTCTGAAAATCTTCTTGATTTGGATGCTGCATTGCCGGTCCTGTTTGGCGACAATATTGGAACGACCATTACTGCCGTTATAGCATCAATTGGGGCATCTATCGCAGCAAAAAGAGCTGCAGCTGTGCATGTTTTATTTAATATAATTGGAACGGCCATTTTTTTAGTCATATTAAAGCCATTTACATTACTAATTGGAAATATACAGGCTAGTTTAGGACTGAATCCTGAAATGACGATTGCCTTTGCGCATGGAATATTTAATGCCTCTAATACGATAATCCAATTGCCGTTTATTGGGGTTCTTGCTTTCATTGTAACTAAATTAATACCTGGTGAGGATTCAGTAATCGGGTACAAGGCACAGCATCTTGATCCGTTATTTATTGAACAATCACCTTCCATTGCTCTTGGGCAAGTGAAAGAGGAAGTTTTGCGTATGGGTCATTTCGCCATTCGTGGCCTGGAAGAAACTCATGAATATTTCAATACTAAGCTGCAAAAGCATTCGGATAATGCTATGCAAATTGAGGAAGCCCTTAATAATCTAGATAGGAAAATTACTGATTATTTAGTTGAATTATCAACAAGATCTTTGACTAAACATGAATCGGAAGAACATTCGATGCTCATGGATGCAGTAAGAGATATCGAGCGAGTTGGTGATCATTATGAAAATATTATTGAACTGATTGAATATCAATTAGCAAATAAAGTTTTGATCTCTAATTCGGCAATGGAAGATTTACATAATATGTTTATGCTAACGATTTCGACCGTTTCAGAAGCAATCGAGGCATTAGATCATAATGATAAAGAAGCGGCTTATCATGTCGTACAAAAAGAAGAAGAAATCGATAAGATGGAGAGGAAGCTCTGCAAACAGCATATCATAAGGTTAACTGAAGGACTTTGTTCAGCACAGGCTGGTATGGTGTATATTGATATTGTGAGTAATTTAGAACGGATCGGTGATCATGCTGTAAATATTGCTGAAGCAATTTTAGTAGAATAAAGTTAATGAATTTCATGAAGTAAGGAGAAAATCTCCCTTGCTTCTTTTTTTGACTGATTATTTTATTTGTTTTTGGGAAATGTATATTGGTGGGAAGCTTTTTAATTGAAACGTTTCCCGAACTTTGGTAATCTTAAAATGTGCCATGAAGAATGATTCTAATTTCAGAATTGTAAGAAATATAGAGTTACCCCCATGGCAAATTTATGAATACATAGGAGGAATATACAATGGCATTCGAATTACCACAATTACCTTATGCTTATGATGCTCTAGAACCAAATATTGACAAGGAAACAATGAACATTCACCACACGAAGCACCATAACACATATGTAACAAACTTAAATAACGCTTTAGAAGGAAATGAAGAGCTTCTTTCTAAATCTGTTGAAGAAGTTATTTCTAACTTAGATGCTGTTCCAGAAGCTGTTCGTACAGCTGTACGCAACAATGGTGGCGGACATGCAAACCATACTTTATTCTGGCAAGTAATCTCTCCAAATGGCGGTGGCGAACCAACAGGTTCATTAACTGATGCAATTAACAGCAAGTTCGGTAGCTTCGAAAGCTTTAAAGAAGAATTTGCTAAGGCTGCAACTACTCGTTTCGGCTCAGGCTGGGCATGGCTTGCAGTAAATAACGGCGAGCTTGAAGTAACAAGCACTCCAAATCAAGATTCTCCATTAATGGAAGGCAAAACTCCAATTCTTGGTTTAGATGTTTGGGAGCATGCTTACTACTTAAATTATCAAAACCGTCGTCCAGACTACATTGGCGCATTCTGGAATGTAGTAAACTGGGATGAAGTTGCAAAACGTTATAACGAAGCAAAATAATGAAACAGCACGGCAGGAGATCCCTGCCGTGTTTTTATATTTTCCCGAAAAGAGTATAAGACGCCTTGCTTAGTTAGAGACTACCCTTAGATACAAAGGGGAGTTTTTTTATGAGTAAGGTAAAGAAGTTGATCGGTGATGTTGAATTGACAAAGGATTTAGGGCTGCTATTAGTAATTGGCGGCCTCTATTCTTTAAGTGTCGCTTTATCAAATACATTTGTTAATATTTATCTTTGGAAACAAACTGGTGATTTTAAAGATTTAGGATTATATAACTTAACGGTCGCTGTTATTCAGCCGCTTACATTTATTTTAGCCGGCAGATGGGCGAAGAAAGTTGATCGTGTAATTGTTCTAAGAATTGGTGTTATTTTTTTGGCAGCCTTTTATCTTACCGTTCTAGTCATCGGAACAAATGCATCTAAATTTCTCTTTCTTCTTGGCGCTTTGCTTGGTTTAGGCTATGGCTTTTATTGGCTTGCTTTTAATGTGTTAACGTTTGAAATAACCGAACCAGAAAATCGTGATTTTTTTAACGGGTTTTTAGGGATTCTCTCTTCAGTTGGTGGGATGATTGGCCCCATCGCTGCAGGATTTATCATTTCAAAGCTTGAAAAATTTACAGGCTACACGATTATTTTTAGTACATCTTTAGCTCTTTTTTCTTTAGCTGTTTTTTTAAGCTTTTTTATAAAAAGGCGACCAGCAAAAGGAAAGTATTTCTTTACAAGGATATTAGCTGAGCGCAAAAATAATAAAAATTGGCAGTTAATCACTAACGCTCATTTCTTTCAAGGCCTTCGTGAAGGGACCTTTGCATTTGTTATTTCTGTTTTTGTATTTATTTCTACTGGAAGTGAGCTGGCATTAGGCGCATATGGCCTCGTTAACTCAGGTGTTTCCTTTATCGCTTACTATTTTGTTTCTAGACTCCTAAAAAAAGAATATCGAAAAAAGGCGATACTAATCGGCGGGCTCGTTTTATACGCAGCGATTTTTTTTATCTTTAAAGATGTTAGATATTCGAAAATGTTAATGTATGCTGCCACAATTGCAATTGCATACCCCCTACTGCTTGTCCCCTATATCTCTATGACATATGATGTGATTGGAAAAGGGTGGAAGGCTGCAGAGATGAGAATCGAATATATTGTTGTCCGGGAAATATTTTTAAATACGGGACGGGTCATTTCCATTCTTTGTTTCTTAGGAGCTGTTACTTTTTTAAATGAGGCAAAAAGTATTCCCATCCTCCTGCTTATACTGGGTGCTGGACATTCTGTAATTTATTTTTTTGTCCGGCGAATACAGTTTCACACCGCTTAAGAGAAGAGAATACTCTTCTCTTTTTGTCTAGCTCCAGCGCCTACCCCCTCGAGGTCACAAGCCAATCCTCCCAGAAAGGTAAATAACACCTTTCCGTGAGGCTTGTCTTGTGCTTGTCGGGGGTGAACAAGGCGCTTCCGCTTTTCTCTTTTTCAATGTACCTTTAAAAGCTGTTGACAAATATTGTTTCATCCTAAAATAGGTTCTTCCTAGAATATTTCACTGATATCTTATAGAATAGAATTAGATAAGTATGAAGAAACTCTGTTTCAAAGGAAGTGTCGATTGAAATTGAACAAAAAGAAAAAGAAAAAAAAGTCACATGTTCCCTTTCGGCTGAACATTTTATTTTTTATTGTGTTTTTATTGTTTTCGGTATTAGTTCTTCGATTAGGCGTTGTCCAAATTGTTTATGGTGATGATTATCGGCGAGAAATAGAACGGACTGAAGATATAACGGTCAATAATCCTGTTCCAAGAGGAAAAATGTTCGATCGCACAGGGAAGGTAATAGTTGATAATACTCCGCAAAATGCCATTACCTATACGAATCGTGGAGCAAAGCAAGATGAAATGATTCAAGTAGCGGCGAAGCTTGCTAAACTCATTGACAAAGACACAAGTAAAGTGCAAGAGAGAGACAAAAAGGATTATTGGATTTATTTAAATCCAGAACGAGCCGATGAAAAGGTTTCGCAAAAGGAGAAGGACAAATTAAAGGAGAAATTTGAAGGGAAGGAATTAGATAAAGAAATATATCGATTAACACTTGAAGGTATAACGGAGAAAGACTTAAATGAGCTCACCAAGGATGATCTAGAAATTATCGCCATCTATAGAGAATTTATAAGCGGGTATGCTTTGACACCACAAATCGTCAAAAATAAAAATGTAACACCTGAAGAGTTTGCAGTCGTTAGTGAAAACCTACAGCTGCTTCCTGGCGTGGATACAACAACAGATTGGGAAAGAGCCTATTCATTTGGATCTACTTTACGATCAGTTCTCGGTAAAGTGACCGATTCTGACGAAGGGCTTCCTGCAGAACAGCTTGATTATTATTTAGCGAGAGATTATAGCCGCAATGAACGAGTAGGAAAAAGCTATATTGAAATGCAGTATGAAGATGTGCTGCATGGCCAAAAAGCAAAAGTGAAAAACGTAACTGACAAATCAGGTAATGTTCTTGAGACGATTCCGATAACAGAGGGAAAACGAGGAATGGATCTCGTTTTGAGCATTGACATGGATTTGCAAGTAGCTGTTGAAAAAGTACTTGAAGAAGAATTAAAAGACGCGAAAGCTAAAGCTGGAACGGGATTGCTTGATCGGGCTTATGTTGTTTTGATGGATCCGCATACGGGTGAAATTTTAACAATGGCTGGGAAGAGAATTGTTAAAGATGAAAAGACTGGCAAGAGCGAGATGCAAGATGATGCATTAGGGAATATTACAACGAGTTACAACGTAGGTTCTGCTATTAAAGGGGCTACAATTATTACAGGATATAAAACGGGAGTTATTAAGCCTGGTACAACATTTTATGATACTCCTATCCTAATCAGCAGAACACCGCCGAAGAAATCATGGAAAAATCTGGGGTCTGTTAATGATATTAATGCACTTAAGTATTCTTCCAACGTTTATATGTTTCTCACCGCGATAAGAATTGGGGAAGGAACTTATATTCCAAATGCACCCCTTCCATTAAAATTAGATAAAGGATTTACGACTTTCAGGGATTCCTTTGCCCAATTTGGATTAGGAGTCCGTACGGGGATTGATTTGCCTAATGAGACAATTGGTTATAAAGGTAATTATGGAAACTTCCCTGGACTTTTACTAGATTTATCGATCGGCCAGTTTGATACGTATTCAAATATGCAATTAGCGCAGTATGTTTCTACAATTGCTAACGGGGGAAACCGAATGGAGCCCCATATGGTTAAAGAAATTCGTGAGCCATTATTAGATAATCACGAGTTTGGTCCAATTGTCCAAGAAATTCAGCCTAAAGTTTTGAATCATGTGGATGCAGAGGATGAATGGTTTAAACGGGTACAAGAAGGTTTCCGAAGAGTTTATCAAGAGCCGGGCGGTACAGCATATGCTTATTTCGGCTCTAAAGAATATAAACCAGCAGGTAAGACTGGAACTGCTCAAGCATTCTATGACGGACCTGAACGTAAGAAATTTGGTAAAGAACCACCAGAGGTTATTAACTTAACTCTTGTCGGCTATGCACCAGCAGAAAATCCGGAAATAGCTATGGCCGTACTCGTTCCTTGGGCATATCAAGGAGGGAAAGGACACTCTGCCAATTTAACGATTGGTCAGCGTGTCATGGACACTTATTTTGAGTTAAAGAAACAGCGGCAAATGGGAAATAAAGACATCGAAAATAATAGTGTGGAAGAGTCAGTCCAAGAAAATGGACAATAAGTAATTTAAGAAACAAGCCTGTCACCTTTATATTGAAGGGGCAGGCTTGTTTTATTTTTATTTGAATAATAATGCTTTGTTTGGCGTACTATAATTTTAGATTTTCTTCTTTATTCGACAAATTTACACATCTTTCACCGCAATTTACAAAACCTTTACATTCCGTTAAAACCATATTTACAGTTATCCCTTATTCTAATACATGTAGGACAAAACAACTAATCTCTTAGGGGGAATAAAGAAATGAAAAGCTTCAAGTACTTAGCGCTATCAACAATGATTGGGGCAGTGCTAGCATTTACTGCAGCTTGTGGTGCATCAGGAAATGGTACATCTAATGGCTCTCAAACAGACGAGAATAAGACAGAGCAAGCTGGTGAAGAAAATAAGCAACTTCAAGGTGAAATTAATATAGATGGTTCTACTACAGTGTACCCAATTATGGAAGCTGTTGTTGAAGAGTTTGGAATGGCACAACCTGGCGTGAAGGTTGCTGTTGGAACGTCTGGTACAGGCGGTGGCTTTAAAGCGTTTATCGGTGGTAGTACAGATTTCGCTAATGCTTCCCGTCCAGTAAAGGATGAAGAGAAAGCTCAATTAGAAGAAAAGGGAATTAAATTTACTGAGTTTAAATTAGCAAGTGACGGTCTATCAGTTGTTGTTAACAAAGATAATGATTGGGTTGACTATTTAACAGTAGATGAATTACAGAAAATGTGGTTAGAAGATGGAACAGTAAAAAAATGGTCTGATATTCGTCCAGGATGGCCAGATGAAGAAATCAAATTTTATTCGCCATCAACAGACAACGGTACTTTCGACTATTTTGATGAAGTCATTCTAGAGAAACAACCACTTGTTGAAAAAGCAACACTTTCAGCTGCTCCAAACGTTCTTGTTCAAGGGATTTCTGGAGACAAAAATGCAATTGGCTATTTTGGTTTTGCTTACTACGCAGAAAACAAAGATAAATTAAAAGTTGTACCTATTGATAATGGAAACGGTCCTGTGGAACCAACACACGAATCAATTGAAAGTGGAGACTATTCTCCGTTATCACGCCCATTATTCACTTATGTAAAGGACGAATCAGTGAAGAAAGAAGAAGTATATGAATTTCTAAAATATACGCTAGAAAATGCTGCTGAGCTTTCTGAATCTGTTGGATACGTGAAATTAAGTGATGAAGACTATAAAAAGGATTTAGAAACATTACAAGGTCTTAAATAAGCTTTAAAACTGAATGATGGGAAGCGCAGTGTGTGCTTCTCATCTTGCTATTGGATGAAAGGGGTTTTTCATTTTGGCTTTTCAAGATTCAACATCAAAGATATCTGTACAGGATATGATACAAGCAAAAAAACAAAAGAGAAGCACAAGCTCAATGATTGAAAAATTTGTTCCATATCTTTTGTTATTTGTTGCTGTTGTATCCGTATTAACAACACTTGGAATTGTACTTACATTGGTATTTGAAACATTTACTTTTTTTGGGAGAGTATCTATTGTTGAGTTTCTTACTTCGCAGAAATGGTATCCATTCTCGGAAGCTCAGGGGTCGTATGGGATATTGCCACTTGTTTCAGGTACGTTAAAAGTTACGCTGATTGCTGCAATCGTCGCTGTGCCGATTGGATTAGCATCTGCCATTTTCTTGAGTGAATATGCGTCTGATAAAACACGTAGATTTATTAAACCGATATTGGAGGTTTTAGCTGGAATTCCGACGATTGTATATGGATTCTTTGCTTTGACCTTTGTTACTCCGATGTTAAGAGAAATTATTCCTTCTCTTGAAATTTTTAATGCTTTAAGTCCGGGTATTGTGATTGGAATCATGATTATTCCGATGATTGCCTCACTTTCTGAAGACGCACTTGTTTCAGTGCCCAATTCCATGCGTGAAGGGGCACTTGCATTAGGTTCAACAAAGCTAGAAGTATCCTTAAAAGTTGTCCTGCCTGCAGCGATTTCTGGCATTATGGCTTCGATTGTTCTCGCAGTATCAAGGGCTATAGGGGAAACAATGATTGTCGCAGTTGCTGGGGGATCGACGCCAAATTTAAATTGGGATGTGACAAGTTCAATCCAAACAATGACTGCTTATATCGTGCAAATTAGCCAAGGTGATGCAGGCTATCAAACGACTATCTATTACAGTATTTATGCCGTTGGATTTACACTTTTCTTGTTTACATTAGTAATGAACCTATTTGCTCAATACATCTCTCGTCGTTTCAGGGAGGAATATTAAATGAAAATGATCAATCATACTACTGTTATTAAACGAATGAAACCAAGATTAATAATAAACACATTTTTTAAAGCCTTATTTTTGATGGCAACAATGTTCGGCTTGTTAGTATTAGGGATTTTACTATATCGGATATTCACTCAAGGAATTGGTCATCTTAATTTGCAATTTTTGCAAAATCTCCCCTCACGTAAAGCTGAATTGGCAGGTATTAAACCAGCCCTAATCGGTACAATTTGGCTTATGGGGGTTGTAACGCCTATAACTTTATTATTAGGCGTTGGAACAGCAATTTATTTAGAGGAATACGCAAAGAAAAATCGATTTACAAGTTTTATTCAAATTAATATTTCCAACCTTGCAGGTGTTCCTTCTATTGTATTTGGACTTTTAGGATTGACGGTTTTCGTACGTGCACTTGCCCTTGGAACTAGTGTGTTAGCTGCAGGTTTAACGATGAGCTTGCTAGTTCTCCCAGTCATTATTGTTGCTTCACAGGAAGCAATAAAATCTGTTCCAAAGCAATTAAGAGAGGCTTCTTACGGAATGGGAGCGACAAAATGGCAGACAATCGTTCGAGTAGTCTTACCAGCTGCTATTCCAGGCATATTAACAGGTGGTATTCTAGCATTATCAAGGGCTATAGGTGAGACAGCACCATTAGTCGTTCTAGGGCTGCCATTATTCCTAGCGTTTTTGCCAAAATCAGTTTTTGACATGTTTACAGTATTGCCAATGCAAATATACAACTGGACAGGGAGGCCGCAAGCTGCGTTCCAAGAATTGGCGGCGGCAGGAATTATCGTATTGCTTCTAATGCTGATAATCATGAATTCAATAGCTGTATTAATACGGAATAAGTTTCATAAAAGATATTAGGTTTAACGGATTCATTGGATGAAAGGGGAATAAAAAAATGACAGCAACAATGGAAAGACAAAAGGTACGTATGGTTCAAGGTAAGAACAGTCAGAATGAAACTGTAAATAAAAATATCGTTTATAAAACAGACCAGCTTAATTTATGGTATGGAGAAAACCACGCACTGAAAAATATAAATCTAGATATTTATGAGAATGAAGTGACCGCAATTATTGGTCCTTCCGGCTGCGGGAAATCCACGTATATTAAAACATTGAATCGCATGATTGAACTCGTTCCGATCGTTAGAACATCAGGAGAAATTTCATACCGCGGGAGAAATATTTTTGATAAATCTTATGGGGTAGAAGAATTACGCACAAAGGTGGGAATGGTATTTCAAAAACCGAACCCATTTCCTAAATCCATCT
The DNA here is from genome assembly GCF_008923245.1 of Cytobacillus depressus. GTDB lineage: Bacteria > Bacillota > Bacilli > Bacillales > Cytobacillaceae > Cytobacillus > Cytobacillus depressus. The sequence continues at coordinate 587,021 of NZ_WBOS01000001.1, read as the reverse complement.
ATGAGAATGTAGCCTATGGACCAAAGATTCATGGTATTCGTGACAAAAAGATCCTCGATCAAATTGTCGAGGAAAGCTTAAAAGGTGCGGCCATTTGGGATGAGGTAAAGGACAGATTACATCAAAACGCCTATGGACTTTCTGGCGGACAGCAGCAACGCCTATGTATTGCCCGCTGTTTAGCCATTGAGCCAGATGTCATTTTAATGGATGAACCAACCTCTGCACTTGATCCGATTTCAACATTAAAAGTTGAGGAACTTGTACAAGAGTTAAAGAAGGAATTCAGCATTATTATCGTTACACATAATATGCAGCAGGCAGCTCGTATTTCTGATAAAACAGCTTTCTTCCTAAATGGGGAAGTAATCGAATATGCCGATACGGATAAAATTTTCTCCATGCCATCGGATAAAAGAACAGAGGACTATATTACAGGAAGATTCGGCTAATTGGGAAGGGAGATATAAAGTCATGTCAGTTCGTGAAAAATTTGATGTTGAATTAAAAGAATTACAAGGAAAATTATTAGAAATTGGTAATTTTGCGGAAAAAGCATTGACCCAATCCATTATCGCTTTAGAAAATCAAGATCTTGAGCTGGCTCTTGAAATCATTGATAATGATGCTAATGCGAATCTGATGTATGAAGAAATAAATGATTTTGCGATACTGTTAATTGCGAGACAGCAGCCAGTCGCCATTGATCTCCGCAGGATTATTGTAGCGATTAAAATTGCAACTAATATTGAGAGAATAGCTGATTTCGCAGTAAATATTGCGAAATCAACAATTCGAATTGGCTCGGAGCCGTTAGTAAAGCCAATTGTTCATATTAAAGAAATGCACAAGATTACTTTAGAAATGTTAAGATTATCTTTAGAGTCTTTTAATGATGAAGACATTGTAAAAGCAAAAAAACTTGCTGAGATGGATGACAAGGTTGATGATTTATATGGAGAGACAATCAGGGATTTAATGCAAATTAATATGCAAAAGCCAGAATATTTGCCGCAAATTTTACAGCTATCATTTATTTGTAGATACCTAGAAAGATCGGCAGACCATATCACAAACATTGCAGAAAGTATTTTATACCTTGTAAAAGGACGACAATATGATTTGAACTAATGATCAATTAAAAAGCTAAAGGGTTGCTGATCTGCCCCGTAAATGTTAGACAAGAAACTAACATTTACGGGGTGTTTTTGTGGCCAAATTTACAACCGAAGAAAAGATACAAATTGCATTAAGGTATTTAGAAGGAAATGAAAGTATTGAAATAATTGCGGGAGAAGTAAAAGTTAGTCCTACAATATTAAGTGGATGGGTTAGACTTTATGAACAGCACGGTATAGAAGCATTTATTAAGCCCTATACAAATTATTCTACGGAGTATAAACTTAATGTACTCAATTATATGAACGAAACGGGTACATCTTCTTATAACACAGCTGCCATTTTTAATATTTCTTCACCAGGCATGATCCGAAATTGGAGAAAGGGTTTTGAAGCTGGGGGGGGGGGGGTGATGCCCTAAAATCAAAGAAAAAGGGGCGTCCATCCATGAAAGAAGTATCAAAACTAAACAAAGAACAACAACCACCGGTTCAAGGGTCGATTGAAGCTCTACGAGCTGAAAATGAGCGCTTACGTATGGAGAATGCCTATTTAAAAAAGTTGAACGCTTTAGTTCGAGAACAGGAAAAATTACAAACAAAATTAAAGCGCAAGTAATTTTTGAACTAAAGGATGAATTTGATGTAGTGGAATTAGTTAAAGTCGCAGACATTCCACGTAGTACATATTATTACTGGGAAAAACGATTAAGTTGTGAAGATAAATATGCAAAGGTAAAAATAGCGATTGAAGCTATTTATCATGAGCACAAAGGACGTTATGGTTACCGGCGTATCACCAAACAATTAGCGAAAATGAATATTCACCATGATCCAAAGACAATTAATCGTTTAATGAAAGTGATGGGCTTAAAATGCGAAGTACGTATAAAAAAATACCGTTCGTATTGCGGAACAGTAGGCAAAATGGCACCTAATTTATTGAATCGTAATTTCCGTGCAAACAACATGAATGAAAAATGGGTAACCGATGTTACAGAGTTTCATTTATTTGGGGAAAAACGTTATTTGTCGCCTGTTTTAGATTTGTGTAATGGAGAAATAATTGCGTATAAAGTTTTGGACCGTCCTGTTTATTCTCTTGTTGGAGATATGCTAGATGAAGCAGTGAAAAGAATACAACCTGAAGATGAAGTCGTCCTCCATTCAGATCAAGGCTGGCATTATCAGATGAGGAAATATCAAAATAAATTAAAGGAACACGGAATACGGCAGAGTATGTCCCGTAAGGGTAATTGTTTAGACAACGCAGTCATGGAAAATTTCTTTGGCTTATTAAAGTCTGAACTACTCTATTTACAAGAATTTGAGAGTATGGAACATTTCGAACGAGAATTGGAAGATTATATTTATTATTACAATCACAAGCGAATGAAGGCAAAATTAAAAGATCTAAGCCCAGTTGAATACCGGACTCAGATCTTGAAAGCAGCCTAAACTTTTTGTCTAACTTTATTGGGTCAGATCATGCACCTTTAGCTTTTTGTGATGATTTTGGCAATTTGTTTGTAGCTCATGTCAGGTTTCAAATCAAACGTTCCAAGCTGAATTCTTTTATTATAGCCATTTTCCTCAAGATATGTTTCAAAATGATCTCCATCATCAATGATTTTTTCTCTCTCTAGTAAAGCGGCGATGTCATGAGAGACCATCCCACTGACAATTTCTAACTTTAAACTAGGAATGATTTCATCCGTTTTTTGAGCGGCTGGGGTTTGCTGTGGTGGTTCAGCTTGCTTAGTTGCTTCTATTCCTGCTTTCTCCATTACCTGATATTGTTCTTTCGTCAAGACGATGTATTCACCGTCGGTTAATAAAGCTTTTGCATTTTCAATCGTAAGTTCTCCAGCTGAATCTTTTTTCGTCGAAAAATAGAATGATCCGATTATACTTACAGAAACAAGGATACCAAATGCAAAGGCACGAGTATTTCTTCTGTTCATACTTTTACCTTCTTCCCATCTTTTCAGATATGATCCATTCTACCTCACTAGGCGATAAGGAAGATTGCCTCGCAATTTGCTCCACTGTTAATCCTTGTTGGACTAAGGAACATACTTGGTTCTTTATGATCTCATGAATTTCCTTTTTTTGATTTTTTACTGTAGGTGTTTGAGTGGAGCTCTGAAAAGGAAAATCAGCATCATTTACAAGCAGCTCTTCTTCAAGTACTTTTAATTTTTTCTTTACGATATACAAATCTTGAATATGCTGTATGGAGAGCTGGTCTAATTCTTCACGAATGCTTTTATAAGGGTCTTTCATAAACACCGAAATAATAAGGAGAATCAGCGAAAAGGCTAGCAGGCCTATCATTATGTATTCCAATTTAGTCACCTCTATCTTTATCAATACAAAAGATATTTTACCATTATTACTGACAAATTTCGATTTGAACTTCAATAAAGCAGTTGTTTTTGTCGATGTCTAGAAAAGGCTCTTGTCGAAAAAGGTGCATTGACATATTAAATTTCGTCATTAAAAATTTTTCTCACTGTTAGAGTTATATAAATAGAAAGGATTCGCAATAAACGACAATTTCCGTTCATTGTAGGAGAATGTTTTCAGTGATAACATAATAGAAACAAGGAATTATTTATTTTTTTCAGCATATAGCGAATATTTTGTAGTTCTATTGATGAAAGTCATTTGGCAATTACATTTCATAAAGAGGTACACATGTTAGAAAATTTTATTCAGTTAAAAATGCTTTCCGGCAGCAGCTGTTCAGCTTCATGGGCGATCCCATCTAGCATCAGAAAATTTATTGAATGCTATTTCAGTAGACCTTTCCCTTCCCAATGTATTTCTTTACGTTTTTACGATATAACAGGAAGGCAATTTAACGGAGGAAATGCCCATTATTATCAAGAGATTATAGTGCGAGACAACCAGTCCCATTGGGTATTCAAAGGCCTTAAGAAAAATCGAAGCTATTGCGCAGAGGTAGGTATTAAGTTTTCGGAAAATTACTTTTTTCCACTGCTTCGTTCTAATGTTGTTCCATTTGTTGATCAAGATGCCTATGAAACATTGAATGAACAGGCTCAACTAGATTGGTCGAATCAAGTCAGTACTTATACATTTTACGGGTCAGGCGGGAGGGGAGAATCTTTTATATTTGCATATAAACATTCAGAAAGTATTTTTGGCCAAATTAACGGGAGAAATCTTCATAAAAAGTATCGAAATGGATGTCTTCCAAATGGTGAAAAACGTAAAATCCTTTTGTTGTCATGGGAATACCCGCCTCATATAGTCGGGGGTTTATCAAGGCATGTGCATGGCCTCGCTGAAAGTCTCACATTTTTCGGTTATGAAGTCCATGTCATTACGGCTGAAACGGATCAGCATTTACATGATGAATCTATTCAAGGTCTTTATATTCACCGTGTTACGCCCCTTAATGAACATGACCATCATTTCATAAGCTGGATAGGCGGATTAAATATTGCTATGATTCATAAGGCTCTAGAGCTTAATACCATCAGCAGTTTTTGTTTAATCCACGCCCATGATTGGCTCGTAGGTGCATGCGGAATTGTCTTACAGGACGTCTTACAAGTTCCGCTTATCGCAACGATACATGCTACAGAATATGGAAGAAGTAATGGGATTCATACGGAATTACAAAAGTTTATTCATTTAAAAGAGCAGCAATTAATTCATTTTGCAGAAACTGTAATCGTTTGCAGTGAATATATGAAAAATGAACTTTACCAAGCTTTCGTTATTCAAAATGGAAAGAAAATAGCGATTATTCCTAATGGGGTTCATAAACTAAAACCTGCAAACTCTTATAACAACCTATTATCGGGAATGCCGCTTCAAGTGAAAAAGCGCTTCATCTTTTCTATTGGCCGTATCGTCAAGGAAAAGGGTTTTGATATTTTAATCCATGCAGCACATAAAATGCGCAGTCAATTTCCAGATATTTATTTTATCATTGCTGGAAATGGACCATTGCTAACCGATTATAAAAGAATGGTAAAGGAACTAGCTTTACAAGACCGTGTTTTTTTCATTGGCTTTGTCAATGACGAGCAGAGGATGGCCCTATTAAGCAAATGTGAGCTCGCAGTCTTTCCGAGTCGCTATGAACCTTTCGGAATCGTTGCACTAGAAGCTATGCAAGCGGGTAAACCAACAATTGTCGCCAATACCGGCGGATTAAAGGGAATTGTCCAGCATATGCAGTCAGGAATGTTCATGTCAGCTGGAAGTTCAGAAAGCTTTATTGAACAGGCATCATTTCTGCTGAAGAATAAATATGCTTCTGAGCAAATGGGAAGAGCGGGGAAAGAGCGTGTCGAAAGCTTGTTCGGCTGGGATCGAATTGCAGAAGAAACGAAAAAAATCTATGAAGAAACTATATAGGTGAATAGTCTGTATTGCAAAAAATGGTGAAAAATATTACGGAGGTGAGCTTTATTATGACGGCAAATACTTGGTTTCAGTCAGGGGAAACGGATGAAGTAACGAACGTAATTAAAGAAGGAATTGAGGTAATTCCGGGGGTTTGGATAAACGGAAGTACGTATTGGCTAACAAATGGATTGGAGTCTTTTATAGCTAATGAAGGAATATCTGTCCAATTGAAACAAGAACAAGGGCCAACATCTGTTCAATTATATAATGTCAGCATTACGAACCATCAGGAACGTCCGCTTCATGTGAAACTGCTAATTCAAAATAGGCATTATCAAAGTAGAAAAAGACAGCATCGATTGTTTAAAGAATACGATCATTTTTCATTTATTTCCCCTTCTGAAAAGGTTGCCTTTCATTTTGATCATCAGAATGTGTATTTAGCAAATGGCTATAATCACGAAAGAATAGACGGTGCAAGTACGATACAGCCATTAAAAAATGTCTCTGCTGATAATATTTGGTCTTGCCCGAAAACAGGAAAACTTAAATATAATCCGATGGCAAATGGGCATTCAGTTAGCTTATTCCTTTATGATTACAATTTTAAGGAAAAAGGCACTTTAGAAGGGAAATCATGGGTAATTAGTGGAAGTAATGAGGCAGAACTTATAAAATTAAACGAGTCACTTTTAAAAACATACTAGCATTTACAATTGAAAAGTGATATTATAAAAAGGTCGTATGAACGAACTAGTCTTTCAATAGTTTGGAGGGAAATTACATGCGTGTGAATATTACGTTAGCTTGCACAGAATGTGGAGATCGTAACTATATTTCTAAAAAAAATAAACGAAACAATCCAGATCGTCTTGAGCTTAAAAAATACTGCCCAAGAGAAAAGCGTTCTACTACACATCGTGAGACAAAATAAGCAGTGGGGTGATTCCTACTGCTTTTTTTGTTGTTTTCTAAAAGGCTAAGCCAAACTATTTATTAATGGGGGCAATAGAACGATGGAAGAAAAAAAGATCTTGAGGAAACAAATCATAGAAGAATTAGCAAAGATTCAAAAGCCTGTATATGAGCAGCTTTCCTATCAAATTGCAAATAATCTTTTTCAGGATGAGATTTGGAAAGAGGCAAATACGATTGGCATTACGATTTCAAAGCCGCCAGAGGTCGATACATATCAAATTATTAGAAGGGCATGGGAGGAAGGAAAAAAAGTAGTGATTCCTAAATGCTTGCCTCAAAATAAAGAGTTAGATTTTCGAACATTAAGTCGATTTGACCAATTAGAGTCAGTTTATTACGGATTATTTGAACCGATAGAATCTATGACTATCGCAGTAGCGCCAACTGATATTGATTTATTGATCGTGCCTGGATTAAAGTTTACTAAGAATGGATATCGGCTTGGATTTGGCGGTGGTTACTATGACCGCTATTTGACAAATTACGTTGGCCGTACAGTTTCGCTCGCCTTTCAACGCCAAATAGCTGATGGCATTCCAATTGAAACTCATGATATTCCGGTGGAGAAAATTATAACGGACGTTAAGGTTAATAGTGTAAATGGATGATACAATCCTTCTTATTCTATTTATTGCTGTTACCTCAATAAGCGGTTATGTACTTAAATTGCTCACTTTGTCAGGCAGTTTAGCTGCATTTGTGATCGGCATATGTGTCAGTATAGGATTTGGCATTGAAGGTTTGCTTCTGCTTGGTTTCTTTTTTATAAGTTCAAGTCTTTGGTCAAAATACAAACGAAAATTTAAAATGAACATTGAGCAGCGACATGAAAAGGGCTCACGAAGAGATTGGGCCCAAGTTGCAGCGAATGGAGGAGCGGCTGCCTTATTTAGTATGCTAAATCTCGTCATTCCGGACCCAGCTTGGATATTCGGCTTCTCCATTTCTGCAGCTGCAGCAAACTCCGATACATGGGCTTCAGAAATAGGCTCACTAAGTAAAAAGCCACCTGTCTTTATCCGGACATTCAAAAGGACAGACGCAGGTACATCTGGAGCTATTAGTCTTCTCGGAACTGTTGCAGCTTTATGTGGGTCTTTTACTATTGCAGCACTAGCATTTTTTCTGTTTCATCTTCCTCTAACTGATTTTTTCATTATATTCATCTTTGGATTCGCTGGTAATATCATCGATACTTTGTTTGGCGCATTCGGTCAGGTTGTGTATCAATGCAAAATTTGTGGTGCTGAAATAGAATCAACTATTCATTGTAGGAACAAAACAATACATAAAAGAGGACTGCTCGTAATGAATAATGATTTCGTCAATTTTTCTTCCTGTTTTCTATCAGCGTCACTTGGAATGTTATTCACGTCGTTATTGAATTAATCGCAGATTAACGGGTTGTAGGACTCCCACTTCAAGAGTTGAGAAAATGGGATTTCCCGGTGAGAGACCAACAGCCCGTAAAGGCCCGACGACGGACACGATGTCCTAGTCAGGCGAAAGCCACAGGACAAGGAATACTTCGGCAGCAACGCATCGCACGACCAAGAGCATAGCTTTTGGGAGGACGTGGCGCTTTGAGCGTGATAAGTTCAACTAACATTCAGTGGGGAAAATACGTCCCCACTAAATGAAGTTTCACTTTATGGATAAAAATTAACTATTCATCCAAAACTATTCCTAGGAGGGATGGATATGGGACGAATATTATTATCAATTTTGGCGATTGGAATCAGCGGGTATTTAATTTTTCAAAATCGTTATCGTGCGATGAATGTATTGTTTAGGAATGCTTTATTACGCCGTATATTCGTAAGCTCATTAATGGGACTTCCAGGTGTGAAAGACCGCATGCTGAAAATGGTTTTCCCATCAAGTTCATCTGAAGGCGCTTTTGAAAAGACCTATTAAAAAGGTCTTTTTCTTTTGTTTAGCTTCAGCGCCCTCGAGGTCACAAGCAAATCGTCTTGTGCTTGTCATTGTTCCGAAGGCGCTTACGCTTTTCGATTTGCGTTTATGAAGGGCTAGGGCTTATAGTAAAAAAGAAACTTCATATTTTTTGGCGATATCGCGGATTTGAATTAATATAAATAAGTAAGTTGGAAAAAGAGGTAGGGGAGCCGGGTGAATTTGCAAGAGGATTATTTATTCTGGAGATTGGCGCATTATTTCATAACGGATCAAGAATATCGAATTATTCAATTATCGGAACAACATCAAGAACTATGGCTAGAGAAAATGGAAAACAAGAAGGCCCCAGTGATTAGATTGCTTCGCTATAATTTAGACTGGAGCAATTGGATGCAAAAGGATATAGAGCATATAGCTGTTAATGGCGAAAGAATTCGGAAACAGCTCAGGCGCGGGGAAATGAATGTCCTTAATTTATATATTTCTGCATTTCCTCCGGTGGATGATTACGAGTTTAGAATTGAGAAACCTTTTATTCCTCAGGAGAATGAAAAAACGAAGGTGAATTCCATTATTTTTGAGCGGAATAATTATGATGAAGGTTTTTCTAAGCTTAGTACCATTTTTCATACACCGATTTCATTTACAGTGAATAGTGAAGAGTATACTGAGCATGAGGTAGATACTGTAAAGCTAGCGGCATTATCAGAAGCATCAAACCGTTCAAAAAAGGAACAATCTTTTTTTCAGCATGGAAAACCACTTTTTACATATATGTTTATGATTATACAAGTAGCTATGTTTCTATTATTAGAATGGAAAGGCGGCAGTACGAATTCGTCTACACTTATTCAGTACGGTGCGAAGTTTAATCCGCTTATTCTTGAGGGTGAGTGGTGGCGATTTTTTACGCCCATTTTTTTGCATATTGGCATTCTTCATTTATTGATGAATACACTAGCTCTTTATTATCTTGGGACGACGGTTGAAAGAATATATGGGAATATACGATTTTTGCTCATTTATTTGCTTGCTGGATTTTTTGGTTCTTTAGCGAGTTTTATTTTCAGCCCTACATTATCGGCTGGAGCAAGTGGAGCTATATTTGGATGCTTTGGGGCCTTGCTTTATTTCGGAGTGATTAATCCAAGACTGTTCTTTCGAACGCTGGGCCTAAATATTATTGTTATATTAGTAATTAATCTAATCTTCGGATTTACGATGTCAAATATCGATAATGCGGGACATATTGGCGGATTAATTGGCGGCTTTTTGGCAACGGGGATTGTTCATTTTCCGAAGCAAAAAAAGCCTTTTCTACAAATAATCTTCCTTATCATTGCCGGAGTGACCATTACAGGGTTGTTGAAATATGGATATAGTGAGCCGGGGAATGTAGTAAATGAGAAGTCAGCATTAATTATGGCCGCTGAATATATGAAAAAGGAAGATTATAATCAAATTAAAAGTCTCCTTCATCCCTTTGCTGACGAAGGCTCAGCAACCGCAGAAACGTATTTTCTGCTTTCTTATGCAGAAATTAAAACAAACGAGCTAGAGAACGCAAAAGAACATTTGCACTTGGCTATTGAAACAAGAAAAGATTTTCATGAGGCTTATTATAATCTGGCTCTTATTTATATTCAGGAAGGGAATATGAAGGAAGCGAAGAAACTTGCCGAAAAAGCTATTGAATTAATGCCTCGTGAAGAAAATTATCAAAATTTATTACAACAAATAAAGTGAAACTTCATTCAGTGGGGGATTCTTTCACCCCGTTAATCTGCGATAAATGCGGAAATAGAATAAGATTTGAGGGTAGAAAATGAAAACAATTTATGACATTCAGCAGTTTCTGAAGAAATTTGGCACAATTATTTATGTAGGCGACAGGGTAGCTGATTTGGAACTTATGGAGGAGGAAATTAAGGAGCTTTATCAAGCACAGCTGATGGATGCTAAGGATTATCAAATGGCTATTCTTTTATTAAGGCATGAAGCTCAAGCTTTAAAAGAAAAATTAAGCCACTGAAATTTACTGTGATATAGAGAGAATCCCCCATGATTAAACATGAATGATTTGGTAATAATATAGGAAGTATATCGGATTTGTATAGGTCTATATTACTGATGAGTAAAGAGTATTCGTATTTAAAGCGAATACTCTTTACTTATATTTTTATTGCTCAAAGCCAATAAATTAGCTGTTTTTCCAAGCGAAAAAGCGCTAAATTGTTAACTGTGACAAATGGTTCATTTTTCAAAAAATGGACAAACATGAAACTTTTTGAGGTTTAAAACGTCTAATAAGATGGGTATACATAAATCTATAATTATATAAAAATATGGTTAAGCGTAATTTGATTTTTTGTAAAAAAAGTATTAAGATAGTGTTTGATTCAAAATTCGATACATCCTTAATTTGTAAAAATATGATATTTTTTCCGTATCTGTTCCGAAAAAACAGGGAGGGTAACTTTTGTTATGAAAAATTTTAAATGGTCAAAGGTATCGCTCATTTCGATTGCGATTGTGTTGCTTTGGCTAAAAACGTATATTACCTACAAAACTAGCTTTGATATTAAGATAGAAAATTGGCGGCAGGAATTTATCCTATTTATTAACCCGTTGAGCTTTCTGTTATTTGTCTTTGGGATTAGCTTATTTATGAAGGAAAAGAATCGAAATCGCTATTTACTTTTATCAAGCTTTTTCATTTCCGCCGTTTTGTTCGCAAATGTAGTCTTTTACCGATTCTTTAATGATTTCTTAACCATTCCTGTCCTATTCCAAACAAGTAATATGAGTGATTTAGGAAGCAGTGTAAATGAGTTATTAAATTTCAAAGATATTTTTTATTTTGCCGATGTCATTATTTTAGCATTAATTATCATCATTAAGCCGAGGTTTGTTTCAAACAGAAAGCTTACAAAAGTCGATCGGAGAGCATTTTTCCTAATTGCAACGGCGATCGCATTCTTTAATCTCGGATTATCTGAGACGGAGCGTCCTCAGCTTTTGACGCGCACATTTGACCGTGAAATGCTTGTCAAAAATATCGGAACATATAATTATCATATTTACGATATGTTCCTACAATCAAAATCATCAGCTCAAAGAGCATTAGCTGATGGGAGTGAGCTCGCGGATATTCACAACTATATTTATGCTAACTATAAAAAACCAAATGATGACCTATTTGGAATTGCTAAAAATAAAAATGTAATTTTAATTTCCATGGAATCAACTCAAAGCTTCGTTATTAATCGAACAGTGAATGGTCAGGAAATAACGCCGTTTTTAAATGAATTTATTAAAGATAGCTATTACTTTGAGAATTTCTATCATCAGACGGCGCAAGGCAAAACCTCAGACTCAGAGTTTATCGTTGAAAACTCACTGTATCCTTTAAGCCGCGGTGCTGTTTTCTTTACGCATTCAGGAAATGAGTATACGGCTACGCCAGATATTTTGAGAAATAACGGTTATTTTACTGCATCCTTACATGCAAATAATAAGAGCTTTTGGAACAGGGATATCATGTATCAGTCATTAGGCTATGATCGTTTCTATTCCTTGCCGGATTATGATGTAAATGAAGAAAACTCAGTTGGCTGGGGCATGAAAGACATTGATTTCTTTGAACAGTCCATACAGCATTTAAAGGAAATGCCAAAGCCGTTTTATGCAAAGTTTATTACGTTAACAAATCATTTTCCATTTGAACTTGGTGAAGAAGATCGCTTTATTGAACCATATACATCTAATAATAAAACAGTGAATAATTACTTCCCTACCGTCCGTTATACTGATGAAGCTTTAAAGATATTCATCGAGCATTTAAAGGAAGAAGGTTTATACGATGATTCCATAATTGTCCTTTATGGAGATCACTATGGGATTTCGGAAAACCATAATAAAGCAATGGGTGAGTTTCTGGGAGAAGAAGTTACTCCATTCGTAAGCACGCAATTGCAGCGTGTACCGTTAATTATTCATATTCCAGGACATAAAGGAAAAACGATGTCTACCGTATCTGGTCAAATCGATTTAAAACCAACGATCCTTCACCTATTAGGAATTAATACGAAAAATAATATTGATTTTGGCTCTGATTTATTTTCCGAACAGAATATGGAGTTTACCGTATTACGTGACGGAAGCTTTATCACGAAAGATTATATTTATACCCGTGAAACATGCTTTGATAAACAAACAGGTGAGCCAACTGATATTAGTGCATGTGAACCATATATTGAAAAAGCAAAAAATGAGCTTGAATACTCAGATAAAATTATTTATGGTGATTTACTCCGATTTTATGAAGATGAAGAGCAGAGAGGACCATTCTTTGAAAACGAAGCACAATTAAATACACAATAAAGTGAACTCGCCGTTTGGCGAGTTTTCTTTATCTTATCTGAATTTGATTTTAGAGAATAAATTTGTCTATGTTCAGCTCCAAGAACCCTAGTTTGTGCGGCATTTTTCCCTGAGGACATTCATAAAAATGAATGAGTAAGGGAGGAAGATAAAAATGAAAGTAAAGACGCGTTCTGGGGATACGTTATGGCACTATAGCGGTCTTTTTATGGTCCCTATAAACTTAATCATTGACTCGAATCCGACAATAAATCCAAACTCCTTACAAATTGGGCAGGAAATACAGATTCCTGGATTTATTGCTAAAGCCTACAATTTGAAAAAAGGGGATACATTATGGAAACTAAGTGAAGCAAGACATTTATCAGTTGATGCACTTCTTCTCCTTAATCAGCATATAAATTCAAATCAGCTGACAGTCGGGCAGACAATTTTAATCCCATCAAGGGTGATTACTCCTGTCGTAAATGGGAAGAGGAAGTATACTTATGAGGCGTTAACGGATGATGTTAAAAGCTTACAGATAATCTTTCCTTTCATAAAGGTGAACACAATAGGCAACACTGTACTTGGAAAGCCAATTCAAGAAATTCGATTAGGTAAAGGAACAAAAAAGGTACACTTCAATGCCTCCTTCCATGCAAATGAATGGATTACCTCTGGAATACTTATGTCCTTATTGAATTACTTCTTGTTATCATTAACAAATGTAAAACCGATACGAAGGCTCCAAACAATGCCTCTATACCAGTCAGTCGATATTTCCATCGTACCAATGGTAAATCCAGACGGTGTAAATTTAGTGTTGAGTGGGCCACCTGAGAACATTAGAGAACAAGTGATTCGAATTAATCGTGGAAGCACAGACTTTAGCGGCTGGAAAGCAAACATAAGCGGGGTTGATTTAAATGATCAATTTCCGGCTAAATGGGAAGATGAAAAAGAAAGATCGCCTGAAAAATCTCCAGCCCGAAGAGATTATCCTGGCGAGGCACCATTAACAGAGCCAGAGGCGATCGCGATGGCTGATCTTACGAGAAAAAGAAATTTTAATCGTGTGCTTGCCTTCCATACACAAGGAGAGGAATTTTATTGGGGTTTCGAAGGTTTGGAACCGCCGCAATCAAGCGCACTGGCAAAAGAGTTTTCAAGAGTAAGTGGTTATAAATCTGTTCAATATATTGAAAGCTACGCAGGGTATAAAGATTGGTTTATTCAAGATTTTCGTCGGCCGGGCTTTACGATTGAAATGGGCAAAGGGATAAATCCATTGCCATTAACTCAGTTTGATGAGATATTTGAAGAGGTTCTTGGTATTTACCTGGCAGCTTTATACATGTAAAATGAGTTTGATTATAAAAGCCGTTTTTCGGCTTTTCTTTTATTTGCAGTTTCTAGTTTTAATATGAATCATTATCCGATATTCTACGTACAAATCTTAAAGAGTGTAAAAGGGGGGCGGGATTTGTTGTGTAAAAATAATAATCATTTATTGCTTTTTTTAGTTTTTTTTCTCCCTTTTATCATAGCTGGTTGTCAGATGAAAAAGGAAGCCGGGGTACAGCCCATCATAAAGTATAATAAAGCCATTCAAAAAGCGGGTATCCCTCCATCTTTTACAACAAATAATGTCCAAGCCCCTATTCCTATTCAAAAAGGACCATTTAATTCAGTGAATGGCTGGCTTAATAACGAGACGATTATTTATATGGAAAATGTAGAATTAGGATCAAATGTTTATACTTATAATTTATTTTCAGGTGAGAGCCGTTTAATTTTTGAAAGTGAGTTTCCAATTTCCTCTGTTTTGCCAAGTCCCTCTCGCAGTCAATTATTAATTCAATCCTCTCCAAACTCATATGAAGGTATGATTTCAATTTTAGACGCTAACGGCCATGAGATCTTGACTAAACGGATTAGTGCATCTGAGTTTGCTTATGAGTGGAATCCTTACAATGAAGGCAAAATATTGATTTCTGCCTTTACAGAGAATTGGGACTATACGATGTACCTATTAAATTTGGAGGGGAATAAACTTGAGATTATTGAAAATAAGGAGCCATTTGCCTTCTGGTTAAATGAAGAAGAAATTACTTATTTAAATTGGAATGAAAAAGACCTTTCTCTTTTTGCTCCACTTGTTAAAAAATCAATAAAGAAGCAAAATGAAAAACAAATACTTCACGACGTTTATTACATAAAAGCAATCAAAAATGTATTGATGACGATTACAGTGAATTCTGAGAGATCAAATGAAGCTGTATACACATTTTTCTCAAATCAATTGGAAAAGCTATCTTCCATGTCAGTCCCTCACTTAACACGTTATTCAGATTGGCTTGTTCCCTATTTAGATTTTGATGAACATAATCAATTCATTACTTTTCAGCCGCTTTTCAGTACGGCTGCCGATGCTTACAATTACGAGTTCCAGTTGCTTTCCTATAATATCATTAGTGGAGAGAGCAAAGTCTTGATGGATCATCTAAAAAATGAGCCGTTAAGCTGTTCTCCAAACGGCAAGAATTGTTTGTATGGCTATTTTTTTGAAAAACTAATTAATTTAGAAACTCAAAAAATCATTCCGCTCGTTCAAGACTTTTGAAAAAAGAAAAAGACTTGCCCCCTAAAGAGGACAGTCTTTTTTTTTTTTACGTTCAGCTCCAGCGCCTACCCCCTCGAGGTCACAAGTCAATCCTATCAGAAAGGTACAAATCAACCTTTCCGGTAGGCTCGTCTTGTGCTTGTCGGGGGTGATCAAGGCGCTTGTGCATTTGTTCTTAGTGTACCGCTGGATAACCGCTATTAATTAATGTTAGAAGAGCAAATCCGCCGAAAACAACGAATGAACCGGCAGCAAAAATGAATCCAAGGATATTCTTGTTTTTAAGCGAACTTAGTGCACCAACTGCTGCTAATACAGCAACTAATGCAAAAATAATAACTAGTCCCATAATAAAAAGCCCCCTTTATTTCATCATCAGCAGGCAAATGCCTAAAAATAAGTAAAAACTTTCCGGTAAAACAAATATGTAACTATTTTTACATTCGTCTTATATTCTATAGTTTTTTACTCTGTTTGTCGAGTTCAAAAAATGACACTTCTATGTCATAAGCATTGGCAATTCCTTTTACTAAATCCTTTAAATGCCGTTCAATAAAATAAATAGGTTTGTTTTCTAAATAGCTTTCATAAATTAGATGCTCATGAAGCTGTAGATTGGCCATTTCGATTGAAATTTTATCTCCCCCTTTTATTGAAAAGGAACATACAAGATCATGAAGGAGATAAGTACAATGTTCTGTTACGAATCCGAAATCAGCAAAAGTTTCTCCCTTTATCCCGTCTTTTGCAAGAATAAGTTCAAACTGACTTTCAAGCAATCCAGCCTCTTCTAATAAAATTTCAAGTTGTGAGGCAGCTTCTTTTGTTTCGAAAATAAAAATGCCTTCATAGGAATCAAAAATATTTGTTTCACTAAAAATAAGCGCTTTAAACTCAGGTACCTCTTCAATAATAGTATTGGCTTCAACCGCATAATAGATTCTCATTTTAATCTCCTCTTTAAAAAAGTAGTAGCTTTATTAAAATTAAGATTGTTTTCTTTAATTGCTTCATAAAGATAGTGTAAAATAAGAGCTAATATACATTTTTAATTGGAGGTGTTTGCGATGGAATGGTATCAGCTCCCACTAGGTCCATTACAAACGAATTGCTACATATTGTCAAAGGAAAATGGCAAATGCCTTATTTTTGACCCAGGTGAAGAGAGTGAGAAGCTAAGCAATATTATTCAGCAAAAAAGTTTACAGCCGGTTGCTATCATTCTTACTCATGCGCATTTTGACCATATCGGTGCAGTAGATGATATAAGAGAAGAATATGAAATTCCCGTTTATATTCATGAAAAAGAGGCTGATTGGCTTATTGATCCAGCATTAAACGGCTCGGGGCGATATGAAATGATTGAAAATATTAGCGGAAAGCCTGCTGACTTTTTTATCCGAAATGAGCAAGAAATGACGATAGGGGAATTTACTTTTCAAATTTACGAGACACCAGGCCATTCACCTGGAAGTATCTCCATTTACTTTAAGGAAGGGGATTTAGTTGTCGCTGGGGATGCGCTGTTCAATGGAAGCATTGGCCGGACAGATTTGCCAGGAGGGAATCATGATTTGCTATTAAATAGCATTCATCAAAAGTTATTAACCCTGCCTGAAGAAACCACCGTTCTGTCTGGACATGGTCCAGCGACGACAATCGGGCAGGAAATGGATTCTAACCCATTTTTAAATGGGTTTTAATGAGGATCAACGGAATTTGGCAACTGTTAGATAGAAAAGCCCTTCTCGATTAGGAGAAGGGCTTTTCTAGGGGATGTTCTATTCATAATGGGAGGGGATAAGTTTTAGCTACTAAAAATACAATATAATAAAGTATTCACTGTGTCAATGATGTTAACAAAAAAAGGAGCTTTTATGATAAATTTATTAAAGGAATTTATAATGGGCCATCCATTAAAAAGGATCACTTATGCAGAGTATATGGAACTGGTGTTATACCATCCTCAATATGGCTATTATATGAGGGAAAAGGATAAGGTTGGTCGTAAAGGGGATTTTATCACATCAAGCAATATCGGGGATATTTACGGAAAAGCGCTTGCCAAATGGTATTTTAAAGAGAAGAATGAACGAAAGCTTCCTCCAGCTATTTGTGAAATTGGCGGTGGAACAGGTCGTTTCGCAAAAGCGTTTATTGATGAATGGAATAGGATTGGGGAAGAGCCTATTCAGTATGTCTTACTTGAGACAAGCCCTTATCATCGAAAGCTGCAGCAGGAAGAGCTAAAGAGTTATGATTTTGTTAAACAAATTGATGATCTAGAGGAAATTTTTCCGTTTGAAGGCTTGATTTTTTCCAACGAATTGTTTGATGCCTTTCCCGTTCACATTATTGAAAACCATGATGGCCAATTCATGGAGGTCATGATTACCATTCAAAATGATCAGCTTGCTGAGACAATTGTCCCATTAAATAATCGCCAAATTTCAACCTACTTAGCGGAAAGTGGATTGAAATTAAAAAATAAACAAAGAATTGAAATTCCGCTGTCAATGGGAGATATGCTTTATCGAATGTCAAAGGCTCTTTCAAGGGGGCTAGTCCTCACGGTTGATTATGGATATACGAATGAGGAGTGGACGGAATTAGGACGGAGCAAAGGTAGTTTAAGGGGCTATTACAAGCATCAGCAAATGAATAATGTTCTTCTTCACCCAGGAGAAATGGATTTAACAAGTCATGTTCATTTTGATTCCCTTATCCGTATCGGAAAGGAAAACGGGCTAAACTTTGAAAGCAACTGGAGACAGGATGAATTTTTACTGACGACAGGAATTCTAGAGGATTTACAGGACCATTACGATCCGGATCCATTCTCTGAAGTGAGTAAAAGAAACAGAGCAATCCGAAGCCTCATTATGCCTTCAGGTATGAGCGCATCCTTCCATGTTTTTTTACAAAAGAAGGGATGTTAATAAAATAAAAAACGATGGGGCCCCAAGGGATTCCATCGCTTTTTCAAATAAAGGGTATGTATTGCTTAATGACCACTTACACCTGGTGTCATCATAAATGTTGACCAGTAAGTGAAGCCAATAAAGAATACTGTTAAATATGCGCCAAAAACATACATATACATGCGTTCTGAAAGCTTTAAGTAACTTAAAAGCAGGAAAAATCCTGTTTGGCCGAAGAAGATTAAAGATGCTGTATACATGTCACCAACATAGAACATAACAGCAAAAATCCCCGTCCAGAAACCTAACACTCTGTACATGCGTTCCATATGTTTCCCTCCTCCTTTTACCCTTAAGAGATAATAAAATCGAAAAATGTGATTTGCTTTTGTAGATAAATTCACCTACGTTCAGCTTCAACGCCTACCCCCGACGTACAGGACGTACTAGTGTCGACAATGCGACAGGACGTCGCGTTTTTGTCGACCTCGAGGTCACAAGTCAATCCTCCCAGAAAGGTAAAAAACACCTTTCCGTGAGGCTTGTCTTGTGCTTGTCGGGGGTGAACGAGGCGCTTCCGCATTTGGTTTTACAAGTACAATCAGTTCATATTATAGTTATTCCCAGCTTAAAAGTAAACTACTCTTTATGAATATTGTTAAGACATGAGTCTTTCCTGGCGATTGTTATGCTACCTTGATCATATTAGTCATGCTCTAATCAGAAAGAATAGCACGGTAGGAGCATGATTCACAGCCATTTAGTATATTTGATTTTTCTATGAGCCGGGCGGAATCAAATAATGCCTCAAACATCCCTTTTATATATTCGGCGTGCATTTGGCAGACTGACTCTGAAAAACTCTCCGCAACCTCTTTAAATGGGCAATTGAAAATTTGAAAGTAAACTTTTGAGCTATCCTCATTCACTTCAAATTCAGGATGGAAACCTGACATAATAGCCGCATTCTTAATTATTTTCATTTTTTGATCGAATGAAAGGGGCTCATTGAAATGCGGAGAGCGATTTGTTTCCTGTTCAATTAATTCTTGACCAAATCTTTTCCCGATATCATAAAGTGCTTGCTTAGCTGGCTCTCCAAGTGAAAGGAGTGTTTGCATCGCAATTTTGGCTAGCAGCTGGTAGTCTCGATAAGGGAAATGGAGCTGAATCACCTCATCGGATAAGCTATAAAGCCTGCTTGGCCTCCCGCCTTTTCCCGTTTTTTGCGTATCTGACGCTAGCATTTTAACATCTTCTAGTTTTGAAAGATGGAGCCTTGCGACATTTGGATGAATATTAAATTGTTCGGCAACTTCTTGAACAGTAACTTCTTTATGCTTATTTGTAATGTATTGATAAATATAATAACGAGTTGGATCAGATAAAACATTAGTTATCTTTAAAGTTTGTTCCACGTAAATTCACCTCAGAACGATATTGATTCCATTATAATACAGTTAAAATGGGTAAACACTGTATTCACGATAAGTTTATAAAATGTTCACAAATATCATAAGAGGTTATCATACGTTGTCTGGAGTCAAACCAATCCATTTGAATAGTGTTCAGTTTTATTTAGTGAATTTTTTAATTTTTCACTCAAAGGGATTGTCAAAATGAAAAGGAATATATATAATGAGGTCGAATATAGTCTTTACGGACTATTTATAAAATATAAAGGGTGGTGTTAGTTCAATTGAACATGATTGAAAAACTAGCAGAAAAAATTATTAAAGATGCAGTGCGAAACCAAGCCTCAGACATTCATATTGTCCCTCGCAGAAAAGACACACTCATTCAATTGCGCCTCGCTAATAAACTTGTCCCTAGGCTTTATCTCCCAAAAGAAGAATGTGACCGTTTAATTTCTCATTTTAAATTCACTGCCTCAATGGACATTGGCGAAAAACGGCGACCGCAAAGTGGTGCCTACTCCTATTATATTGATGGACAATTAATTGGACTGCGATTTTCCACACTCCCATCCAGTCATAACGAAAGCCTTGTTATTCGAATCCTTCCCCAGCAGGAGCAAATTCCTTTTTTCCAAATTTCCTTATTTCCAGCCATGACTCGAAAAATGCTCGCCTTATTAAAGCATGCTCACGGATTAATCATATTTACCGGGCCGACTGGATCAGGGAAAACCACAACACTATACTCACTGTTAAATGAAACCTCCCATATGTTTAACCGCAATGTAATTACGCTAGAAGACCCGATTGAAAAACAAAATGATCTCGTTTTACAAGTTCAAGTAAATGAAAAAGCTGGGGTTTCTTATGCTGCTGGGCTAAAGGCGATATTAAGGCATGATCCAGATATTATTATGGTTGGGGAAATAAGGGATGCAGAAACAGCGAAAATTGCTGTACGAGCAGCTTTAACCGGGCATTTAGTGCTTTCGACGATGCATACAAGGGATGCAAAGGGGGCGATCTATCGATTAAATGAATTTGGCGTCAATTGGGTTGAAATTGAACAAACGCTTGTTGCAATTACTGCACAGAGGCTTGTTGAGCTTGAATGTCCGTTTTGCCAAGGAGAATGTTCGCCTTTTTGCTATAGTTATGGGCGATGGAAAAGAGCAAGTGTGTTTGAATTACTAGCTGGACGAGCATTAAACGCAGCAATGATGGAAGCGAAGGGGGAGATAACAGATGTAAATTATATGACGTTAAAAGAGGTTATAAAAAAGGGGATCGCACTTGGCTATATAAAAGAATCTGAATATGATCGGTGGGTGTTCGATTATGCGAAGGCATAAATGGAGCCTTCAAGAACAAAGCCATTTCTTAAAAAGGACAGGTGAACTTCTTTCAAGAGGATATTCTTTATCAGAAGCGATTGAATCTCTCCTGTTTCAGCTTCCCCGTGCAAAGAAAATAGAGGTCAGTGAATGCTTAGCTGATTTGAGAGAAGGATTTCCCTTTTTCCAAGTGCTATCAAAGCTGAACTTTAATAAATACTTAATTGGTTATGTATATTTTGCAGAGCAGCATGGGGGGCTTGCCCGTGCATGTCAAGAAGGTAGCGAGATGATGCTAAAGAGAGACAAAGATTTTGAGAAACTCAAAAAGCTCCTTGTTTATCCGACATTATTAATAATTATCACGATTGTTTTATTTGTGTTTGTTGATTTAATTATACTTCCAAGATTCTCATCTTTATTTACAACAATGAATTTGCAGCCAAACTTCTTTATGAACGTTGTTTCTCTTTTTGGTCATGCACTTCCTTATCTGTTTGGAATTTTTTTCATCTTCCTCTTAGCATTCCTCAGTTATTACCGATTAAAATTCCGAGAAAAATCCCAAATCAAGCAGAAGATGCTCCTTTCTTCCCTCCCTATTATTGGTCCGTTTTTAAAATTATTTTACTCACATTATCTCTCAATCCAAATGAGCTATTTGCTTTCAGGAGGATTATCTATTCATGAGGCTTTAAGTATGTTTGAAAAAAATGATAAACAGCCGCTTTATAAGGAACTAGGGGCAGAAATTAAGGATTGCCTACGAAAGGGGGAGAGGCTTGAAGAAATCTTATTAACTTATTCATTTTTAGAAATTGAGCTTCCGCATATTATTAGACATGGCCAGAAAAATGGAAAGCTAGATCAAGAATTATTTTTCTTTAGTAAGCATTGTCTTAACCAAATTGAAGAGCGCTCAGAAAAATGGTTGAAAACCGTTCAGCCATTATTGTATTCAGTTATTGGCTTTATGATTGTTTCGATGTATTTAGCTGTATTATTACCGATGTTTCAATTATTGGAGGGATTTTAACATGAAAATATTTAAGAATAACAATGGTTTCACCTTAATAGAAATGATGATTGTTTTGTTAGTCATTTCTGTCTTATTAATTATTACGATTCCCAATATCACAAAGCATAACTCTAAAATAAACAGCAAAGGGTGTGAGGCTTTTGTAAAAATGGTACAAGCCCAAGTTCAGGCATATGAGATTGAAAAGAAAGAACCCCCAGCAGATATTCAGGCACTAGTTAAAGAAGGATATTTGACAGAAGGAGAAACATCATGTCCCAATGGGGATCTCGTGAGGATTTCAGCAGAAGGGGAAGTTACATCTGCTAAAAAGGAAACTAAATCAGAGTGAATTTCAAGCAAGGAGGCTTCACATTAATTGAATCTCTTTTTGTCTTAAGTGTTTTCCTCATCATTGCCTCCATATCTGCCTTTTTATTAAAGCCTCAGTTCCATTCATTAGAAAAACAGCAATTTATTTCACAATTAAAAGCCGATTTTTTATATGCGCAGCAATATGCCCTGTCGCATCATGTTGAGGTAGTCGTTCATATTCTCCCAGGAGAGAAGCGGTACGTTATTCATGAAGAGCAGTCCGAGAATTTTTTTGTTGAAAGACAGATTCCTGATCGGATAACAGTAAGAGGGGAGACCATGACGCTGTTCTTTCTTTTTAAGGCCGACGGGAATATTAGCCAGTTTGGCTCTTTTGCCATTTATGCTGGGAAGGAAAGATATCGCTTTACCTTTTTAATTGGAAAGGGAAGATTTTATGTGGAAAAAGAATAAAGGTTTTTTCTTGCCGGAAATGCTTTTAACATTAACAGCTTGGCTTCTTATTGCATCGATATTTTTTCCGCTCATTATGAATCTCGTCAATCATTCAATTCGATTACAGCAGGATTACGAAGGAACTAAAGTTTTATATGAGGCATTATTACAAGCAAAAAAGGAAGATCGTGCTCCTTTTTCCGAATTAATAGCCCTCAATCGGACTGTATATGAAATCTCACAAGAAGCATCTGGCAACAGAAATGGAGTGGAGGTTTGCGTTAAATATGTGGATGTGTTCAAAAATGATCAGCAAAAATGTGAAAAATATGAACAATAAGGGCTTTACTATGCTGGAAATGCTTTATGCCTTTTCAATTTTTCTGCTCATCATTTCCTTTTTTCCGTTAACTTTAAAATATTTCTTAGACAATGAACAATTTGAATTGAGAACGAAAAGGATGGAATGGCATGTCTTTGTCAATCAATTGAAAAAAGAGCTTCGATTATCTGAGGAATTGGATGTATACGACCAAAGAATTATTTTGAAGAAGCACGGCCAGAATATCATTTATGAGCGGTATGGCGCAAATTTGCGAAGAAGAGTTGATAGTAAAGGACATGAAATTGTCTTTCAGCAAGTCGATACATTTCAATTTTCACGTATTCCCGATGGGGTAAAATTAACATTGAGAGATTTATATAATCAGACGTACTCCATATCAATATACTCTTATATAAATTTGGAGAACGACTATGCTTCGCAATGAGAAAGGGTTCGTGTATCCTCTTACATTTTCAATTATAATACTTGCTGTTTCTTTGTTAATCATTCATATTGAACTTTATTTATCTGAAGTGCGTTTCTATAAAGAAACAGAGAAAAGCCTAAAACAAGAATATTATTTTTTGAGCTCAGTGAAAGAGATAGAAAGGATTTTTTTAGAGGAAGATACTAAGATTTCTTCAGGAGAATTAAAATTTTCTGATGGAAATGTTCATTATCGAACTTCGGAAATATCCAATAGTGTATATTTGATAACGTTTAGCTTAAGTTTAGAGGATCATCGTGAAATTACTGCGTATGGATATTTTGATTTGGAAGAAGGCAAAATGTTTAAGTGGGTAGAGCGAAATTAATATTTTTGAAAGGGACAAAACCAAGGTTATGATGCCCCCTCTTTTTTAACTATAGTTTAAATACAAGCCAAACGGAACATACTGTAATAAAAATGGCAATTAATGAAGGTCAGGGTGCGGCAAATGAAATCGAATGACTACGTTAAATACATTACGCAAACAGTTGTAAAATATATTGATCAGCCAAAAGATGAACGGAAGAGGCATAAGTTAGAGAAAAAGGATATGAAAGAACCATTTTTATACAGGTGGTTTGGCTTGATTCCATATGTTTTCTACTATAATGTCAAAAGGAAAAGAGACAATAAAACAGACAAGAAACCGCACATTTGAGCGGTTTCTTTCTGTTAAATGGCTTTGTCTGTTAAATAAAATAATCCGCCATTTATAATTGAAATCTTTACACGTGGCTCATATTGCTCTTTCAAGGCAGCTTTTTCGATTTCATAGCTTTCATCTTTTTCTTCTGCTTCCTCGTAAAAATGCTCCAATAAACTTAAATCCTTTTGCCAACGCTCTCTAGCTTTTTCTGCCCAACTATGATCCTCGCGTTCAATTTGCGCTTTTAAGTAATTCTCAACTCTCGTGATTCCGCTTTTTGGCATAATTAGCGGAGAAAGTGTAAATGAAAAGTCAGGAATTTTCGGCGTTAGCCGCAATTGTAGTAGTTTATCATGAAACTCTTCAATCATTTGCCCATTAATTAATTGCAGACCGATTGATTTAAACACATCCCTCTTGCGGTCACATTCATATGAAATACGGACATTCATCCCAAGCCATGGTCTTAAAGAAATTTGCTGACCATGGGGCTGATCGTGTTTTTCAAATAGCCGGATATAACCTGCAAGCCTTTTTGTCGATTGAAAAATTTGATGAAGACGTGGTGAACCAAAGTGAATATTTTCCCCTGTAACTTCTTCGGGGGATAGCTTTGGATTCGTAATAAATGTAAGCCGCATCGGATTTGGAATACCGCCAGTTTTCTCTAAATAATGCCAGTAAAATGGCCTATTCATTAGCTCCTTATCAAGTTCTATCGTTAATTGAACAGTCATATAGCCATGGCCATTTTCGACAATTTCGCAACCGTTCGCATGGAAATATTTTTCAAGAAAATTATGGATTTCCTGCTGCTGCATTTTGTTTGCCCTCCCGTATTTCCTCAGCAAATTGAATCATTGAAGTTAAGTTTTCCATTTTAATTCTCATTTCACCTTCGGAAGATGACTTACCAAAAATATCAATAAGATGGTCTTCTACATTCCCGAAATCAAGCTTAGTAAGAATTTCATCCAAATCGCCAATTACTTTTTCAAAAAGATTAATCTTCTCATACAAAAGTTTTAATATATGCTCCTCAACTGTATTTTTTGTCGCAAAGTTATAAATCATAACATCTTTTTCCTGTCCTAAACGATGGATACGTCCAATTCTTTGCTCAAGCCTCATCGGATTCCATGGCAAGTCAAAATTAATGATATGGTTGCAAAACTGCAGATTAATCCCTTCGCCTCCAGCTTCCGTAGCAATAAGGACTTGCGCATTTTTTTGGAAAAGCTCACGCATCCAATCTTTTTTCCCTCTTTTAAATCCGCCGCGAAATGGGACAGAAGTTATGCCGTGCTGTTTGAGGAACCATTGCAGATACATTTGTGTTGCTCGATACTCGGTGAAAATAATGACTTTATCATTTATTTGCTTAATCAATTCAATTGCTTTTTCCGCTTTTGAATTTTTTTGTACAGCTTCAACCTTCCTAGTTAAAAATTGAATTTGTTCCTGGAAGGCTACGGATGGATTTTCTTGCCTTTCTAGCATGTTTTTTAAAGTGAAAAAAACAGATTCGCGGCTACTGCAAGCTTCTCGCTGAAGTGTCATGACCGAAAATTGGCTAGAGTTTGTCCAATCACCGTCTTTTCGCAAGCTTGTGACTGCATCATAAAGTTCCCTTTCCTCTTTTGAAAAATCAATCACAATCGTTTCAACTTTTCGCTTCGTCCACTCAATTCCAGTGTCGGCCCGCCTGTTTCGAATCATCACTTTATTGACAAGTTCTTTCAAATGTTCATTATCATCTAAATTTCGTGCATCTTTATTATATTTTTGATAGAAAGCTGATTCATTCCCTAAATGGCCTGGCTTTAGTAAAGACACTAAATTGAAGATTTCACTAATCCGATTTTGAATAGGAGTGGCTGTTAAGAGTAAACAAAATTTCTTTTTTAAATTTTGGACAAACTCATAATTCTTCGTTTTATTGTTTTTTAGCTTATGAGCCTCATCAATAATAATAAGGTCATAGTCTTGCTTATAAATAATATCCCTATGTGGGTTGCGCTTAGCCGTATCTATGGACGAAACAACAACATCGCATTGCTCCCATACATAGCTTTTTCGCTGGGTTACCGCAGGGATGAAAAATTTCGTGTTAAGCTCAATTGCCCATTGAGTCACAAGAGAGGCAGGGACGAGGATCAATACTTTTTTCACCAATCCCCTAATCATATACTCTTTCAATATTAATCCTGCTTCAATAGTTTTCCCCAAACCAACCTCGTCAGCAAGAATCGCTTTTCCATTCATATTTTCTACAACTTGCTTGGCCACTTCAAGCTGGTGTGGCAAAGGTGTAAGGCCCGATAAATGCTTGGGAGCCTGTAATCCTTCAAATTCTGTAATAGTGGTATAGTTTTCCACATCAATGGCCAACTTATAAAGCTCCCAAATTCCCCATGGGCCATCTTGCTTAATTCTCGTTAAGAATCCTTCCTGCCATAAAGAATCAAATTCAATATTCACTGTCATAAAAACGACCCCTTTTAAACTGTCTAGCTTCAGCGCCTAGGGGCTCGCCGACGCCACGTCCTGTGGCAAAGTCGACACTAATACGTCCTGTACGGCGGAGGTCATAAGCCAGTCTACCAAGAAGGTCAAAGTACAACCTTCTCATCAGCCTGTCTTATGCTCTTGTCGCCCTTGACCGAGGCACTTACGCATTTCTTACTGAGAAAAATATTACCCATTGCTCAAATAGATTTCTAATGGTAGGATAATAATAGCTTTGAAAGTTTTGAAATTTGCCAAAAACACATTTATTGTTATTTTGACAATAACTTTTTATTTATCTACATTTATAGATTTGCGTTTAGTATGAACCAATTTTGAAAATTTTATAAATGCGGATGAAGATAAGGGGAGAGACTACTTTATGTAGCGCCGAAGGAGCAAGCAATTATGATTGTGAATCTCTCAGGCAAAAGAACCCTTATTGGACGTAGCTCTGGAGAGTGCTCTTTTTCATTGTCTAGCTGCAGCGCCTACCCCCTCGAGGTCACAAGCCAATCCTCCCATAAAGGTAAAGAACACCTTTCCGGGAGGATCGTCTTGTGCTTGTCGGGGGTACCAAGGCGCTTCCGCTTTTCATAGTAAGAGCCACCAAAGGGGAAAACCGTTAAACGGTAAACTTTCAGGTGCAAGGACAGGGATCTTCTCTTTTTATAGGGAGGGCTCTGTCTTTTTTTCGTGCAAAGGGTTTTGCATTTCAATGGCGAATTTCTAAACTTTTAAAAAGATAAAAGGGGGACAAGTGAATGTCACAGTTAAAACGTACACCATTATTCGATGTTTACAAAGACGATGGTGCGAAGACAATTGACTTTGGCGGCTGGGATCTGCCTGTTCAGTTCTCAAGCATTAAAGAGGAGCATGAGGCAGTTCGTACAAAAGCTGGGTTGTTTGACGTATCCCATATGGGTGAAATTGAAGTGAAGGGTCCAGATAGCCTTTCCTATCTTCAAAAAATGATGACAAATGACATCTCAAAACTAAAAACTTTAGGTGCCCAGTATACAGCCATGTGTTATGAAAATGGCGGAACTGTTGATGATTTACTTGTCTATAAATTTGCAGATGATCATTATTTACTAGTTGTAAATGCTTCTAATATTGAAAAAGACTATCAATGGCTCACTGACCATCTTGAAGGAGATGTGACGATTGAAAATCTATCTGACAAAACGGCACAGGTTGCTATTCAAGGTCCAATAGCAGAGTCTGTCCTGCAAAAGCTAGCAAAAGAGACTAGTTTAACAGACATTGGTTTCTTTAAATTTCAAGATCAAGTTGATTTAAACGGCAAAAAAGCGCTTGTTTCTAGAACAGGCTACACGGGAGAAGACGGCTTCGAGATTTATTGCGATGCAAATGATGTTGTCGCTATTTGGAAGGATATTTTAGAAGCTGGTAAAGAAGAAGGAGTTATTCCTTGTGGATTAGGCGCTCGTGATACATTGCGCTTTGAAGCAAACCTTGTTCTTTATGGGCAAGAAATTTCACCGGACATCTCACCACTTGAAGCAGGAATCGGTTTTGCAGTGAAAGTGAATAAAGAAGCTGATTTTAATGGAAAAGAAGTTTTAGCAAAACAAAAAGAAGAAGGTCTAGCTAGAAAAATAGCTGGAATTGAAATGATTGATCGTGGGATTCCACGCCATGGCTATCCAGTTTATATAGGCGAAGAGAAGATTGGGGAAGTAACAACTGGTACTCAGTCTCCAACCTTAAAGAAAAATATTGGCTTAGCTCTTCTAAAAACAGAGCATACAGCTGTTGGAACAGAAGTTGAAGTAGAGATTCGCGGAAAGCGCCTTAAAGCAGTTGTGGCAGCGACGCCTTTCTATAAAAAAGAGAAAAAATAGGAGAGGAGACATAATGATGAAACATCGCTATTTACCGATGACTGAGACAGACAAGAAAGAAATGCTCGCTACAATCGGTGTAAACTCAATTGACGAATTATTTAGTGATATTCCTGAAAACGTTAGATTTAAAGGTGAATATAAAATTAAGCCAGCAGCGACTGAAACAGCATTAATGAAAGAACTATTGTTAATGTCCCAAAAAAATGCTGATTTAAAGAGTAATACTTCTTTTATAGGTGCTGGGGTTTATGATCACTATATGCCTGTAATTGTAGATCATGTTTTATCCCGTTCTGAATTCTATACGGCTTATACACCGTACCAGCCAGAAATTTCTCAAGGAGAGCTGCAAGCAATCTTTGAATTCCAAACAATGATTTGTGAAATTACAGGTATGGATGTTGCGAACTCTTCTATGTATGATGGTGGAACTGCTCTTGCGGAAGCTGCAACATTAAGTGCTGCCCAAACTCGCCGTAAAAAAGTGTTAGTTTCAAGCGCAGTTCATCCTGAATCAAAAGAAGTAGTAAAAATGTATGCGAAAGGCCAATATATCGAGGTCGTTGAAGTACCGCATAAAGATGGCGTAACGGATATTGATGCATTAAAAGATATGATCAATGATGAGGTTGCTGCTGTAATTGTGCAATATCCAAACTTCTTTGGCCAACTCGAGCCAATGAAAGAGCTTGAAGAAATTATTCATGCACAAAAATCATTATTTGTCGTATCAAGCAATCCGCTTGCACTTGGTGCATTAACACCTCCCGGAAAATTCGGTGCAGATATTGTTGCAGGAGATGCACAACCTTTCGGAATTCCGACAGCATTTGGCGGCCCACACTGCGGATATTTTGCTGTGACGAATAAATTAATGAGAAAAGTGCCAGGACGTCTTGTTGGACAAACAGTTGATGAAGAAGGACGCCGCGGCTTTGTATTAACACTGCAAGCACGTGAACAACATATCCGTCGTGAAAAAGCGACTTCTAATATTTGTTCAAACCAAGCCTTAAATGCTCTTGCTGCATCAGTAGCAATGACAGCATTAGGTAAAAAAGGTGTTCAGGAAATGGCTCTAGCCAATATCCAAAAAGCTAACTATGCTAAGAAGGCATTTAAAGAGAATGGCTTTGAGGTTGTCTTCGAAGGTCCATCTTTCAATGAATTTGTCATTAAGTTAAATACACCTGTTAAAGAAGTGAATCAAAAGCTTCTTGAAAAAGGCATCATTGGTGGATACGATTTAGGCCGTGATTATTCTGACTTAGCGAATCATATGCTAGTGGCAGTTACAGAATTAAGAACGAAAGAAGAAATTGATACTTTTGTTAAAGAAATGGGGGAGTACCATGCATAAGGATGATCAAGCACTCATTTTTGAATTAAGCAACCCTGGCCGCATCGGTTATAGTCTCCCGGAAATGGATGTTCCGGAAGCTGATATTAATGAACTGATTCCAGAGGGCTTTCTAAGAGAAGAATTAGCAGAGCTTCCAGAAGTATCAGAGTTAGATATTATGCGCCATTATACGGCTCTTTCTACTCGTAACCATGGGGTGGATTCCGGCTTTTACCCTCTTGGTTCTTGTACAATGAAATACAATCCGAAAATCAATGAAAATGTGGCACGTTATGCTGGCTTTGCTCATTTGCATCCGCTTCAGGACGAGAGCTCTGTCCAAGGTGCTTTAGAGTTGATGTATGACCTTCAAGAGCATTTAATCGAAATTACGGGTATGGATCAAGTTACTCTTCAGCCTGCTGCAGGTGCTCATGGAGAATGGACTGCATTAATGATGGTCCGTGCTTTCCATGAAGCAAATGGTGACTTTAAACGTACGAAAGTAATTGTACCTGACTCTGCACATGGTACAAACCCTGCTTCTGCGACAGTTGCTGGTTTTGAAACAATTACTGTAAAGTCAGATGAAAATGGTTTAGTAGATTTAGAAGATCTAAGACGTGTTGTTGGGGAAGACACAGCTGCTCTAATGCTGACAAACCCTAACACTCTAGGATTATTTGAAGAAAATATTTTAGAAATGGCAGAAATTGTCCATGGCGCAGGCGGAAAGCTTTACTATGATGGAGCAAACTTAAATGCCGTTATGTCTAAAGCTCGTCCTGGGGATATGGGATTTGACTTAGTTCACTTGAATCTGCATAAAACATTCACTGGCCCGCACGGCGGGGGCGGTCCTGGTTCAGGTCCTGTTGGTGTAAAATCAGACTTGATTCCATATTTGCCAAAGCCAGTTTTAGTGAAGCAAGGCGATCAGTATGTTTTAGATTATGACCGTCCACAGTCCATTGGCCGTGTGAAGCCTTATTACGGAAACTTCGGAATCAATGTTCGTGCTTATACGTATATTCGTTCAATGGGTCCAGACGGATTAAAAGCAGTAACTGAATATGCAGTATTAAATGCGAACTATATGATGAGAAGACTGCAAAGTTCATATGATCTTCCATTTGATAAGCATTGCAAGCATGAGTTCGTATTAAGCGGAAAGCGTCAAAAGAAACTCGGCGTACGTACGCTTGATATTGCGAAGCGTCTACTAGACTTCGGGTATCATCCACCGACTATTTACTTCCCGCTTAACGTGGAAGAATGTATTATGATTGAACCAACTGAAACAGAATCAAAGGAAACTCTTGATGCATTCTGTGACGCAATGATTCAAATTGCGAAAGAGGCAGAAGAGAATCCAGAAATCGTACAAGAAGCACCTCATAGTACAGTTATTGGCCGTTTAGACGAAACAATGGCTGCCCGTAAGCCAATTCTTCGTTATCAAAAACAATAATAGTGAGTGTTCAAAAAGGAGGACAAAAAAAGCCGAGAAGTTCAAGGAAGCGAAGTCTTCGAGTACCGGAACGTATGTTTTTAATACGTGAGGAGCGGAGAAGCAAGCTGACGCCGAAATTCGACAGCTATTTTTCCCGGACTTTTTGAACAACCTCTAATATGAATAAAAAATACCTCTGCAGAATTAGCAGAGGTATTTTTGTACAGTTAAACTCCATTGCAGGAGCATTTCGTATTATTTAGTTTTAATTTTGCCTTCCCACTTTTTAAAACCGCCTTGAAGATGGGAAAGGTCTTTATAGCCTTTACGGGATAGAAATTGAGCAGCTCTGCCACTTCTCAATCCGCTTTGGCAATATAAGTATACCGGCTTGTCTGGACGCAATTCCTTTATTCTCGTTTTCATTTGTGAAAGAGGAATATTACGAGCGCCAAGAATATGCCCGTTTTCAAATTCATTTGGTTCACGGACATCGATCAATTGGGCCTTCCTGTATCCTTCTTTGAATTGCTCCTCCTTCAACGTTTTGACAATCCTCTTCTGATACAACCAAGTTATGATGGAATAAGTAATGAATCCGCCTAACATGATTAAAAGGAAATAAAGTGTTTCCAAATTGTCTTTCTCCTTTCGCACTAAAGCTTGCCTCTTCTATTATATAAGCGTACTATGAGACGAGTAAAGGAAATCAGACAAATTCCCTAATAAAAATCATCTAGCTTTGTTTTTTTGCAATTTTTTGATAGACTTGAAATCGCATAAGATTAACAAATGTAAATGGGGTTTTATAAAATGGGAAAAGAAACTTGGCGTTTTATTGATACGGGGTTACAGTCTCCTACTTTTAATATGGCGCTAGATGAAGCGTTACTTGATTGGCATAGTGAGGGAAAGATCCCTCCAACTATTCGATTTTATGGCTGGAATCCGGCAACGCTATCAATTGGCTATTTTCAAAAGGTTGATAGAGAGATTAATATGGAAGCGGTTAAACAATATGGTTTAGGATTTGTTCGAAGGCCAACAGGAGGTAGGGGAGTACTTCATGATCATGAACTGACATATAGTGTCATCGTCTCCGAAGAGCATCCAGAAATGCCGAAATCGGTGACTGAAGCGTATCGGGTTATTTCCGAAGGAATATTAAAAGGCTTTCACCATTTAGGAATGGATGCCTATTTCGCTGTTCCTAGAACAAATGAGGAAAAAGAGTCGCTGAAAAACCCGCGTTCCGCTGTATGCTTTGATGCACCGAGCTGGTATGAGCTTGTTGTGGAGGGAAGAAAAGTTGCAGGAAGTGCCCAAACAAGACAAAAAGGGGTCATTCTTCAGCACGGCTCTATTTTACTCGACATTGAAGAAGATAAGCTCTTTAGCTTATTTAAATACCCAAGTGAGCGGGTAAAGGAAAGGATGCAAAAGGCTTTTAAAAATAAAGCTGTCGCCATCAATGAAATCAGTAAGGAAAGAATTACGCTTGACCAAGCAAAAGAGGCATTTCGTAAAGGGTTTGCGGAAGGGCTTAATATTGAACTTGAGCCACAAGAGCTCACTCCAGCTGAATTGGATTACGTTAATAAAATTGCTAAAGAACGATATGAACAAGACGAGTGGAATTTTAAAAGATAAATTAGGCTCGGCTTGCTAATAAAGAAAAGACAATGCCAATGAGACATTGTCTTTTCTTTATTATTTTTTTAAGTCTTCTATAGAGTCAATCTCCATATAAGATGGCACTACTAGCCCAATTTTTGTCCCTTCCATATTTGGACCTAAATCTTCGAATTTACCATCGAATTTTTCATAATAATCAGCATGTGTGACAGGCAGCCATGCAGCGACACTTGCGTCAAGGCTTCCATCAGCAACACCAGCCCATAGTGGGCCAGCTTCAATCTGGCGAAGTGTAACTTTATATCCAAGGTCAGATAACACAGTCGCGATTACATTTGTACTAGCAATTTCACTATCCCAAGCAACATAGCCAAGTGTTATTTTCTCCCCATTAGCTTTTTCTACGCCTTCCGTCCATTTGGCTACTTTGTCAGCATTTGCCTC
This sequence comes from Cytobacillus depressus, assembly GCF_008923245.1. Taxonomy (GTDB): domain Bacteria; phylum Bacillota; class Bacilli; order Bacillales; family Cytobacillaceae; genus Cytobacillus; species Cytobacillus depressus. The sequence continues at coordinate 553,452 of NZ_WBOS01000001.1, read as the reverse complement.
AACCCAGGCTTTAGCAGCCTTTTCTGGATCTTCGCCATCTGTTATTTTTACCATAACATCTGCCATTTCATCAGCAGTCCAATGGAATTGATTAAGAAACTTGTAGGCTGATGGGTGATCTTCAGCAAGCCCTAAGCGGGCAATTGTATTAATATTCTCTTCTCCACCGTATACCCCTTTAGGATCTTCTAAATATTTTAAATCAAATTTAGAGAATTTCCAATGTGGCGTCCAGCCAGTGATAATGATTGGCTCTTTCTTGGCATAGGCTTTTTTTAATGTAGCAGTCATCGCGGCACCTGACCCTTCGACGACATCCCAATCATTTAACTCATATTCTTTAACAGCGGCTTCTGTCGCTTTCATTATTCCTGCACCTGGATCAATCCCGATGATCTTGTAATCAACGCTTTCACCTACAGATTGATTTCCTTTTTCTGTTTTATCTTCGTTACTACCCGCTTTGTCCGAGCTACAAGCAGCCAGTCCTAATGCAAGGACTGGAATCATTAGTGTAGACATCCATTTTTTCTTCATTACATATTTCCCCCTTGTTTTTTAATTCCTATATTTTGGGTAATCCGGTCAAGGATAATAGCGATAACCACGATCGCTAGACCTGCCTCAAAACCTTTACCAATTTGAATTTGTGTAACCGCACGATAGACGTCAGCCCCAAGTCCAGGTGCCCCTACCATAGACGCTATTACAACCATGGACAGTGCAAGCATGATACTTTGGTTAATCCCAGCCATGATCGTAGGCATAGCAAGAGGAAGCTGCACTTTTAAAAGCCTTTGACTAGTTGTCGATCCGAAGCTTTCAGTTGCTTCGATAATATCTGCGGGAACTTGTTGTATTCCAAGTATCGTCAGTCTAATGGTTGGAGGCATAGCGAAAATGACAGATGCAACAACACCAGGCACGACACCAATATTAAAGAAAAAGATAGCTGGAATTAAATAGACAAAAGCTGGCATTGTTTGCATGAAATCCAAAATAGGGGTGATAACCTGTTTCGCCTTTTTATTTTGAGATGCCCATATGCCCGCAGGCACACCGATGAGAACTGAGAGGATGACAGCTGTTAAAACTAAAGCGAGTGTTTCAAGCATTTGTTCCCAATAGCCTAAATTGTTTATTAAGAACAGACCGATAACAGTAAATAGTGCCATTCCTTTTGATACCAATTTCCAAGCTAATAAACCTAATAGAATAATAAAAATATAGAATGGAATAATATTTAAAACAGAAACTAGCCCTTCGACAACCCCTTCAAGTCCATTAGTTATCCCATCGAAAGCTGCTTCAAAAGTGATTGTTAGCCAATCAACAAAGTGATCGACCCATATTGCAATCGGAAGTTTTGGTATTAAGCCTTCCATTTGATCACCATCCCTTTATCTGTTTTACCTACTGCGGCTTCTTTTTTTGCCGCTTCAAAATCATTTATTACGTCGTTATTTCCTGCCAAAGCACCAATAACAGCCCCTCTAACAAGAATGCCTAGAAGGCGATCATTTTCATCTACAACGGCAACAGGAATCGTTGCGGTGGAAACTTTGTCAAATAGGTTGGATAAAAATGTATCCCCGTTCACTTTTTGAACCTTCGAATCTAGTATATTTTCTAAGGAAAGACCTCGATCTGCAGCCATTTTTGCATCTGCGGCATGAATAACCCCCAGCAGGGATTTTTTCTTATCTACTGCATAAATGCTTGAAATTCCGAGTTCTCTCATCATCTGTAAAGCAACACGCGGGCCTTTGTCGATTTGTACGGTTTCAGCTCTTTTCATGACATGGCTTGCCGTTAAGACTTTCGATAAATCCACATCTTCGACAAAGCGTTCTACATACTTGTTTGAAGGATTCATTAAAATTTCTTCTGGAGTACCAATTTGAACAATTTCCCCATCCTTCATTAAAGCGATACGATCACCAATTCTAAGGGCTTCATCCAAATCATGAGTGATAAAGACAATTGTTTTTTCCATCTTTGTTTGAAGCTCTAATAATTCATCTTGCATATCTTTCCTTATTAATGGATCAAGTGCACTGAAGGCTTCATCCATTAATAAAATATCAGGATTGTTTGCAAGCGCTCTCGCTAACCCTACTCGCTGCTGCATTCCTCCGCTTAGCTGGTCAGGAAATTGATTCTCATATCCTTCTAAATCGACGAGCTTGAGAGCATTTAAGGCCTTTTGTTTTCTTTCTTCCTTATTCACACCTTGAATTTCTAACCCATATTCCGTATTTTCAAGGACTGTTCGATGAGGGAGGAGCGCAAACTTTTGGAAAACCATACTAATTTTTTTTCGTCGAACTTCTCTTAACTCATCTTTTTTCATTTTTGTGATATCTTTTCCGTCTATCAATACTTCGCCTTCAGATGGGTCTATAAGTCGGTTAAGAGTACGGACTAATGTGGATTTACCACTTCCCGATAGACCCATTATAACGAAGATTTCTCCAGCACAAACATTAAAAGATGCTTGATTCACACCAATTGTTGAACCGGTTTTTTTAAGAATTTCGCTTTTGCTGTTTCCTTCTTGAAGAAGCTGTAAAGCTTTTTTCGTATTCCTTCCGAAAATTTTTGTTACATTTTTTACGCTTAATTTTGCGTTTTCATCATTCAAAATAAGTCACCTCGTTTATTTTCACGCCGAACAGAAAGACCTTTTAATTGTATAGGTTTTCAAAACTAAAGAGCAAAGCCGATATTGCTCCATAATTATCCGTAAAGTTTATACAGTAAAAACTGAACGTACTGTACTTACCGTTTACTTAGAAATGCTTTCGTTTCCTTCCATTTCCTTATTTAAAAGCTGCTTTACTTTCAAAAAAAAAATGTTACTCTAATAATTGGTCGCTAATTATGGGGACAATAATAACAAATTTACATTTATGGAAGTGAACTGTTTACATGAATGGAAAAGAACAGCTTGAGCATGTTCGTGAACGAGTGATTGAAACGATTGCGATGAATATGAACTTGTATGGTGTCACTGATTCTGTCGGCAGATTGTATGGAATGCTGTATTTTCACGATCAGCCAATGACTCTTGATGAAATGAAAGAAGAGCTTGGGATGAGTAAGACGAGCATGAGTACTTCTGTACGCACTTTACTAGAGCTTAAAATGGTCGAAAAGATCTGGAAAAAGGGAATAAGGAAGGATTTGTATCAAGCAGAAGAAGACTGGTACCAAACCTTTGTTGATTTTTTTACAATTAAATGGCGAGCTGGAATATCAATGAATGTCGGAGCAATGACAAAATCAATTAAAGAGCTGCAAGATATAGTAAACAGTGAAGAAACAGAAGAGGAAGTTCGAAAGGCTGCTGTCGTTGATATGGAGAAAATGAAGGATGCACTTAGCTATTATAAATGGCTGAATCGCTTAGTCGACAGTTTTGAGACGGGAGAAATATTTGCCTATATTCCGAAAGAAAACGATAAAAAATGAGGATGACTTAATAAAGTCATCCTCATTTTTTTGTGGGACGAAATGGAAAATAAATCAAACTGTGTTTCATGATTGTGCAAGTCGCAAATTATATTAAAATTTGTCTAAATCTGTCTTAATCCTGTGTTTATCTATTATTTTCTCCGCATTATAGTTTTTTTTGATTTTGACAAAAAAGAAAATCCGTGAGTGAAACACAATATGTAGTGGTTTTAAAAAACTTTAATTACTATATATTGATTTTGGTAATTTGGTGTGATAACGTTGATATTACAAAACATTTAATAGAGGTTAATGGTTATTAATAGTCTATTAAATGATTAAAAATTGAATACTTTCTTTTGAAGGAGTTGTGAAAATGTCTGTAGCATTAGGACAAAAGATGAGTGTTAATATTGATCGTTTAAACGAAGACATCCGATTATTTCCTCAAGTTCACCCTATCACCTCTGATATGAAAATGACCCACAAAGGGGTTTCCCGTTTAGTTATGCTTGATAGGTACACATTTAAGGATACGGAAAAAATTACATTAACTAATGGGGACTTTGTCGTACTTACCATCAAAGAAGATCCTAAATTCCCTGCCCGAGGGCTTGGTTACATTTTAGAAATGGATTGGGAAAACAAAGCAGCATCCGTTCTAGTCGAAGAAGATTACAGAGGAGTGCTTGATGATCCAGAAGAAGCAAAAACGGGCATCATTAAGAGATCTCTAGATGTGATTGAAAAACCATTAGAGCTATTTTATGAGCAAATTGCGAAACGTAACGCAACTGGCTTAGCAGCAGTTGAAGAAACAGAGAAAAGGCAAGTTTGGTTCGAGAAGTTTTATCAAGAGCTTTCTAGCTTAAACTTCATTCCAGCGGGACGCGTTCTTTACGGAGCTGGTGCTGATACGGATGTAACGTATTTTAACTGTTACGTAATGCCATTTGTTGCTGACTCACGTGAAGGTATTTCCGAGCACCGTAAGCAAGTCATGGAAATCATGAGCCGCGGCGGCGGAGTCGGAACGAACGGTTCAACCTTAAGACCGCGCAACACATTGGCAAAAGGTGTTAACGGCAAATCATCAGGATCTGTATCCTGGCTGGATGATATTGCGAAGCTGACACATCTTGTCGAGCAAGGAGGTTCCAGACGGGGCGCACAAATGATTATGCTGGCGGACTGGCATCCTGACATTATTGAATTCATCATTTCAAAAATGCAAAATCCTAGAATATTACGTTTCCTTCTTGAAACGACAAATGATGAAATGATTAAGAAATATGCGAAAGAAAAACTGAAATTTACTCCTTTCACTGAACAAGAAATAGCGATGTACCAAGGAATTATTAACTATAAAAACATTCCTGGCTACGGTGGCTTTAGTGAAAAGATTATTCTTGATGCGGAAGATAAGCTTGAAGTGGGCGGCACATACTCTGTTCATAATTCTGAATTCCTTACAGGCGCAAACATTTCTGTATGCTTAACAAAAGAATTTATGGATGCAGCTGAAAATGATGCTGAATATGAGCTGCGCTTCCCAGATGTAGAAGCCTATGATAAAGAAGAGATGCACATTTATAATGAGGAATGGCATAAAGTTGGAGATGTTCGCGAATGGGAGAAGCTTGGACATAAAGTGCGTGTTTATCGCAAAATCAAAGCGAAAGAGCTTTGGAATTTAATCAACATTTGCGCTACTTACTCAGCAGAGCCAGGTATATTCTTTATTGACAATGCCAATGACATGACGAATGCAAAAGCATATGGTCAAAAGGTAGTAGCAACAAACCCATGTGGGGAGCAACCTCTTGCACCATATAGTGTTTGTAATTTAGCTGCTGTCAACTTAGCTGAAATGGCAGATAAAGAGAATAAAACGGTTAACTTTGACAAGTTAAAGCGAACAGTCGAAGTAGGAGTTAGAATGCAGGATAATGTCATTAATGCTACTCCGTACTTCCTTGAAGAAAATAAAAAGCAAGCTCTTGGCGAACGCCGTGTGGGCCTTGGGGTAATGGGTCTTCACGACTTATTAATCTACTGCGAAACTGAATATGGCTCTGAAAAAGGCAATGAGCTTGTCGATAAAGTATTCGAAACAATTGCTACAACAGCTTATCGTGCTTCGGTAGAGCTTGCGAAAGAAAAGGGTAGCTTCCCATTCTTAACTGCAGAAACAGTTGAAGAAACAAACAGACTGCGAAAAGCCTTTACAGAAACAGGCTTCATGCAGAAAATGCCAGAGGATATCCGTGAAGCTATTCTTGAAAATGGTATTCGTAATTCGCATTTGCTAACCGTTGCTCCGACTGGATCCACAGGAACCATGGTCGGGGTATCGACCGGACTTGAGCCTTACTTCTCATTCTCCTACTTTAGAAGCGGTCGTCTAGGCAAATTCATTGAAGTAAAGGCTGATATCGTTCAAGAGTATTTAGATAAAAATCCAGAAGCAGATCCAAATAATCTTCCGGATTGGTTTATTGCAGCAATGGATTTATCACCTGAAGCGCATGCTGATGTGCAATGCATTATCCAGCGCTGGATCGACAGCTCAATTAGTAAAACGGTCAATGCGCCGAAAGGCTACAGCGTAGAACAAGTTGAAAAAGTGTATGAGCGCCTCTATCGCGGTGGTGCAAAAGGCGGAACTGTTTATGTGGACGGCTCCCGAGATTCACAAGTTTTAACCTTAAAAGCAGAAGAAAACAGCTTTGAAGAAACAAACTTTGGCAAAAAAGAGAAAACAAAACAGCATGTCGTGCTTGTTGACACAATTAATGATCTCCGTTCAACAAATGTAATCGGATCAGAAGTTGGCAACACATGCCCAGTCTGCCGAAAAGGAAGCGTTGAGGAAATCGGCGGATGCAATACTTGTACGAACTGTAATGCCCAATTAAAATGCGGCTTATAATGATAAGTTAGTGGAAAAGAAGATGAGGATTCACCTTGTCTTCTTTTTCTTTTTTGGAACTAAAATTATAATTTTTAAAAAATATAGCCTTGTCCCGTACTAATTTTTAATTTCCCTGATTAAAGATGTATTAATACATCAATAGGGGTGCTGCCATGGATATTGATGGTGTTTTTTCCGGGGGAGGTATTAAAGGCTTTGCGCTTATCGGAGCGTATGAAGAACTCGAAAAGCGAGGGTTCCGTTTTAAGCGAGTTGCCGGTACAAGCGCTGGATCTATTATCGCTGCCTTGATTGCGGCGAATTACTCAAGTAAAGAAATTTATCAAATTATGGACGAATTAGAGCTCAAGCAATTACTTGATCCACGAAATACTATTTTTCCCTTTTCTGTAATGAAATGGATTTTGTTATATTGGCGACTAGGGTTGTATAAAGGTGATGCATTAGAAAAATGGCTTGCTGAAAAGTTAGCGGCGAGGGGAGTAAGGAAATTTTCAGATTTACAGCCACAGGCTTTACGTGTCATCGCTTCAGATTTAACAAACGATCAATTAATTGTTCTCCCAGACGACCTCGTAAAATATGGGATCGATCCGACATCCTTTCCTGTTGCCAAAGCAATACGTATGAGCTGTAGCATGCCATATTTTTTTGAACCTGTTAAACTTTATACAAAGCGAAATACGAGTATTGTTGTTGATGGCGGCGTATTAAGTAATTTTCCGATGTGGCTATTTGATAAAGATAATATCCAGAAGGAACGTCCGGTTTTGGGCGTGCAGCTCAGTTCGCATATTTCTGATCGTCCGCCAAATAAAATTAATAATGCGATTCAAATGTTTGGAGCCTTATTTGAAACAATGAAGGAAGCTCATGATTCTCGTTATATCTCTAAAAGGCATGCCCACAACATTATTTTCATCCCAACTGAAGGACTACTTACGACTGAATTTCAATTAACTCCTGAGAAAAAAGAGGAAATCGTTAATTTAGGTAGAGATTGTACGAAGAAATTCTTCTCAAAATGGAGCTATTAAATTAAGGAAACAAAAAGACCGAGCTATTTAAAGCGAAGCTCGGTCTTTCTTTTTGCCTTTTTTTCCATCGATGACAGTTAAGTGTGAAGACGAGGATTTTTTTCTCGGCTTATTAATGGAAGTAAGAGATTTAAGGTTTGCCTTCCGGCTATTATTTTTTCCGGCATCATTATGAACAAAACGCCTTTTGGATTTTTTGGCTGCACGAATAAATGCTCGTTGCTCTTGTTTTCTAGGGCCAGCGCTATTAAAACGTTGAAAGATGAAGTAAACTACAGCACCAACGAGTAAAATGACAGCTATGCTCCGCAAAAAACCGGCGGGATTTGAAATCATACTGCTGGACACTCCTAAAACAGCAAGTAGGATGAGACCAGAAATAACAAATAGTGAAATCCGATTTTTCAAGAAAGCCACCTCCCTATGAGCATGATGAGCATTTTTCCAATCTTTTAAACTTATAGTGAAAAATATTAAACGATTTCTTCTGTTTTTAGGTTTTCTTCAGTTTCTTTTTCTTTAGCCAATAATTTTTCAAAAGATAAAATCGCCACTTCCACTTGGTCGTCCTTCGGCTCCTTTGTTGTTAGCAGCTGCAGCCATAAACCAGGAAAGCCTAAAAACTTTAGCACAGGAACATTTCTTACCTTATTTGTTAATTGCAGAACTTCGAAGGATATGCCTAGCACAACAGGAATAAGTGCAAGGCGATTTAAAACACGTACATATAATGGTTCAGTAGGTACGAGTAAATATACAAATACACCAATGATTACGGTGAATAGGATGAAGCTGCTGCCGCAGCGGTAATGAAGCCGTGATTGGGCTTGAACATTTTCCACTGTTAACTCTTTCCCGTTTTCGAACGCGTTAATCACTTTATGCTCTGCCCCGTGATATTGGAACACTCTTTTTATTATAGGAGTTAGCGAGACGAAATAAATATAACCGAGCAATAATAGCAGTTTAAAAAAGCCTTCAATTAATATTTGGGCAATATGTCCAGGGAAAATTGGCTTCATTAAGGCAGCCAAAAAAACAGGGATAAGTGTAAAAATAAATTTGCCGAATAGGAAGGAAATGACACCAACAGCAGCAATGCCGAGCCACATCGTTAATTTAGAGCCTTCTTGTTCATTCAATTTTTCATCTTCGCTAGGATCCAAGTCATATCTTTCCGTTGAAAAATTTAAATGCTTAGAGCCGTTTGCGCTGGCTTCAATAATGGCAATGATCCCGCGAATAAAGGGAATTTTTTTTAATAACTGTAATGATGGATGTGATTTACGCGGCAGCTCAAAATATTCTATGGTGCTATCCTTTCGGCGTACAGCTGTCACATAATGATGCTTTCCGCCGAACATAACACCTTCCACAACCGCTTGCCCCCCATATACAGGCTTTTGAATTTTTGACATCTCTATTTGCACCAACCTCATATAAACTCGGAATGTAACAGCTATAAACATGGGTGTATTTTAATCACTTCACTGATTCCGAAAAACTGGTTATCTGGGAAATCAGCCTTTTCAAAGTATAAATCCACCAAAGCTGTATGTACCTATCCTTATTCTACTAAAAACTCAAAAAAACCTCTAGGAATGACGACACTTTGCAAAAATAAATTTATTTTGAAAAGAGACATTGAAAAAAGGAGGTAAAAAATTTTTATATGCAAGGGAATAAATGCATAAGGACATAATATGAGTGGAGGTGGATTTAATGTCGGAAGAAAAGCATAAAGATCAGCAACAAGATGAAAAGCCGATGTCGTTTGTATCAATGGTTATTGTAACGGGACTAATTGGGGGATTATTTTGGAGCCTCCTTGGTTATTTAGCACATCTCATTAATTTAACTGAAATACATCCGAATGTAATTTTGGAACCATGGGCTGCTGGAAATTGGAAAAATAGCGGGCCTGGTACGTTTATTGCTATTTTGCTTATAGGAGCTGTTTCCATCGTAGTGGCTCTTATTTATTATGCATTATTACGGAGGTTTCCTAGTATTTGGGTTGGAATACTCTATGGAATTGGTCTTTTCTGTATAGTGTTTTTTGTTTTAAATCCAATTTTTCCAGGGATTAGTCCCATTAAAGAGCTAAGTAGAGATACACTTATTACATCTATATGTTTATATGTGTTATATGGTGTATTTGTCGGATACTCAATTTCTTATGAGGAAGGGGAAATTCAATACAGAGAAAAGCGGGCAAATGACGCTAAATCTTAAATCTACACGTAAGGAAACTATTTTTATTAGAATTTCATTTATGATAGAATGTTCTTGTTGTTTGACTTTTTGGAAATTCAGGTGACCTTGTGAGATCCTGCATATATTTAGATGAAAAAGGGAGAGAGAAACATGGAAAAATTACAAAAGCTTCGCACTGCTTTTGGGCGTTTAGACATTGATGGCATGCTGATAACAAGTGAATTTAACCGCCGTTATATGACAAATTTCACTGGATCAGCTGGAGTTGTCTTAATCAGCGGAGAAAGTGCCCAGTTTATTACTGATTTCCGTTATATTGAGCAAGCTAGTGCAGAATGCCAAGGATATGAAATTGTAAAACATACAGGCTCTATCCCTAATGAAGTAGCAGAGCAGGCAAAAAAACTAGGTATCAAGAAGCTTGGATTTGAACAAGACCATCTAACTTATTCAAGCTTTAAAGCGTATGAAGAAGCTGTTCAGGGCGAAATGGTTCCTGTATCTAGTGAAATTGAAAAATTACGCTTGATTAAGAGTGATGCAGAGCTTAAGATATTAAAGTCAGCCGCTGAGATTGCAGATGCAGCATTTACACATATACTTACTTTCATTCGACCTGGAATCACTGAACTTGATGTGTCAAATGAATTAGAGTTCTTTATGCGAAAAGCTGGTGCGGCTTCATCATCTTTTGATATTATCGTTGCTTCTGGCTACCGCTCAGCACTTCCCCATGGAAGAGCAAGTGACAAAGTAATTGAGAAAGGCGACTTTGTTACTTTAGATTATGGTGCTTATTATAACGGGTACATATCTGATATCACTCGTACTCTTGCAGTGGGAGAACCTGACGAGAAGCTGAAAGAAATTTATGATATAGTTCTAGAAGCACAATTACGCGGGATGAATGGTCTTAAGCCTGGATTGAGCTGTAAAGAAGCAGATGCTCTGACACGCGACTACATCACTGAAAAAGGTTACGGAGAATATTTCGGCCACTCAACTGGTCATGGAATTGGCCTTGAAGTTCATGAAGGACCGTCCCTTTCTTATAAATCTGATGTAATTCTTGAAACTGGAATGGTTGTAACGGTTGAGCCAGGCATTTACATACCTGGTCTTGGCGGAGTTCGAATTGAGGATGACACGGTCATTACAAAAGATCATAATCAATCGCTGACTCACTCAACAAAGGAACTAATCATTCTTTAAGAAAACAAGTAGGACAGAACATAGGAGGATTTTTTGATGATTTCTGTAAATGATTTTCGTACAGGTTTAACAATTGAAGTAGATAATGGCATTTGGCGGGTAATGGACTTCCAACATGTTAAGCCAGGAAAAGGGGCAGCATTCGTACGTTCAAAACTGCGTAATCTTCGCAGTGGGAATGTTCAGGAAAAAACATTCCGTGCTGGAGAAAAAGTAGCAAAAGCACAAATTGATAATCGTAAAATGCAATACCTTTATGCTAATGGGGACCAGCATGTATTTATGGATAATGAGTCATATGAACAAATTGAGCTACCAGCGACTTCTATCGAGCATGAATTAAAATTCCTTAAAGAAAACATGGAAGTTCATATTATGATGTATAATCATGAAACACTTGGCGTTGAGCTACCTAATACAGTTGAATTAGAAGTAGTTGAGACAGAACCAGGTATTAAAGGTGATACCGCTTCTGGTGGCTCGAAGCCGGCGAAGGTTGAGACAGGACTAATCGTTCAAGTGCCATTCTTCGTGAATGAAGGGGATAAATTAATTATCAACACAGATGAAGGTTCTTACGTATCTCGTGCATAATAGCAAAAGGTTCTGAAGTGATCTCGCTTCAGAGCCATTTGTATTAACCTTTTTTAAAAATGTGAATATTTTCCTCTTGAGAAATGTAATCATTTCGTATAATATTAAGGATACAAATGCTGCGTTGTACGCTTGGATATGAAGTTTCAACCTTTATTTTTGATTAGGGAGTTCAATACCATTACTAAAACAACAAGCCTTCTCTGAAAGGACGTTTGTGCAGGTAATTGCGGACACCCACCTGTAGGAGCAGGTATGAAACTCCATATAAATCGGCGGCAAAGGCGGCTGTACATGCGACAAAAAAGCAATGACCAACTGGTTATTGCTTTTTTACTATTTTTTAATTAAAAAAAGTGATATTCTGCTGAAATTTGACTGCGAATCTCCATCACTCCTGGCTGAATAGAAGTGGTGGCTTCGCTTTTTACGAATGCTGTCGTGTGAAGTGGAATGGGTTCCCCGCGCTGAGGGTTTATTTCATTCACGGCAATTGGCGTATGATTTAAGCGAACGCCTAGAGTTTTCGCAATCGCTTCAGCTTTCTGGAAAGAATCGATGACCGCATAAGATAATGCTTGCTGTTCATATTGGCTTGGGTGTTCGACAGAGAAATGAATCCCTGTAACAATATTGGCCCCATTTTTTACAGCTGTATCGACGACTAGTCCTGCTCTTTCCAAGTCCCTAATTGTTATGAGCAGTGTATGCTCAGCTTTATACCCTCTGAATGTTTGCTTCCCATCAATATAATCATATTGTGGATAAATAGAATAATTTATTGTTCGAATTTGATCATCAGATATCCCTATTGAATTTATTCCGTTTTTAATTTTTTCGATTGCTTCTGCGATCTCTCTCTGAGCTTTCTCTAATTGAGAGTCTTCCGTGGAGATACCTAATGTGATCTCAGCTTGATTTGGCTGCACAAACACTTTTCCAATGCCAGAAACCCGGATAATATTTGACCTAATCGACGCTTTTGGGCTTCGGAAATCTTGCTGTTGAAAATACATTCATCTTCCCCACTTCCTGTATATTGGCTTTGTAAAATATATACGAGAAGCTGAAATAGAACATTCGTATTAAAAATCATACCCCATTAATTCTGCAATCTTTTTAGGAACATCTGTATTATCTAGTACTCCATGAAATGTATTTGCTCCCTTTCCAAACGCAAACAATGGAATCGGATTGGCGGTATGGCCTCCTGTAGAGCTAATCGAGCGAATTCTTTTGTCGACGATTCCTGCATAATGATGCTTAGCAATCAAGCTGCCTAATTCCCAAGCAGCATGATGCTCCTTATAGACAACCTCTTGAACATTCATTACTCTTTCATTAAATCGCTTAATTTCCTTATCAGTTAGATCAATATTTGTATATTGTTTAACGATTGCTTTCACACTTTTGGGTTCAAACATTGACGATTCTGGCATTTTTTTAAATTTACTCACCATGAATGAAGGGGTCGCCTTTACCTCTTTAAGACCAGCGATATTTAAGGGCTCTGTCGCGGAAATGCCCATTGTTTCATGATCGGCAACGACGATAACTAGTGTATTTCCATCTTTTTTTGCCCATTCAACCGCATATTTTACGGCATGATCAAACTCGATGACTTCCTTCCATATACTTGTTAAATCTGCAGCATGTGCAGCATGATCAATCCGCGCGCCTTCAGCCATTAAAAAAAATCCTTTTTCATCTTCCGCTAAAAACTCTATCGCTTTTTCTGTCATTTCTTTTAGACTTGGTTCCTGACTTTTTAGTAAATGACGATCCAATTTAAAGTTCATATAGGAAGGATGAAATAGGCCAAGAAGTTTTTTGCCTTTTGCAGATAATAACTCGTTGCGATTTGAAACGAAAGTATAGCCATTATGCATCGCTTCTTTAATGAGATCCTTTCCGTGTTGGTGGTGTGGACGGAAGAAATCTGCGCCCCCACCTAATAAGACGTCCACTTTATTTTTTAGCTGCTGGCGGGCAATATCATTTTGGCCAGTCCAACGATTATTAACACTTGCCGTAAATGCAGCTGGAGTAGCATCTGTTACGGTATTCGTCGATATGACGCCTGTTTTTTTGCCATTCTTTTTAAAAACATCAAGAATACTATCCGCTTCTTGTCCATCTGGTGTAACGCCGATCATGCCATTATTCGTCTTCTTTCCAATAGCTAAAGCGGTTCCCCCGGCAGCTGAATCAGTTACAGCATGATCAGCTGAGTAAGTATGAACAAAAGAAACATATGGAAGGGACTCAAGAAAGAGACGTCCCTCTTTCCCGTATTCCATTTGCCTTGCTAGTTCAATTTGTCCAACCCCCATCCCATCGCCAATCATAACGATGACATTTTTAGGGGTCGATTCATTACCTACGGTGTGCCGATGTTCAATTTCTTCTGCATATGTCATTGAGAAAAAACCGATCCCTAATAAAAAAATAATAAGAAAAAGGTAAATTTTAATCTTTTTCATTTCTCTCAATCCTCCTTCTTGTCTATTTCTATATTTTTTGTGAACCTGCCAATAAATACTCAAAAATTTGAAATAAAGCAAAACGCAATAAATCAAAGTCATAATGTCACAACGCAGGCATACATTTTAATTAGTAAGATGCTAGTCCCATAAGGAGGAATCATTCAGTGGAACCGATTCTAGCTTTTTTGCCAAAAAATATCTCAGAAAAAATGATGCATATTCCACCTCCTCAAATGAATGAATTAGAAGAAATTCGTGTACGAATTAATAGACCGCTAGAGTTAGCGATAAAAGGACACCCGCATTTTTTGTCCTATATTGTTAAACAAGAGGATGCATTGCATTTATTAAATAAGATCAGTCATTTTTCAATCTATACGCTTGAAGAAGAATTACGGAGAGGGTATGTCACGATTGAGGGTGGACATCGGGTTGGCTTAGCAGGGAAGGTCATTTTAGAAGATGGAAAAGTGAAGGCGATAAGAGATATTTCATCTTTTAATATTCGGATTGCTAGAGAACAAATTGGTATAGCTGATCAGTTAACTACGTTTATAAATAACAATGGATCATGGCTTCACACAATGATTATCGGACCACCGCAAACCGGAAAAACGACACTGCTCCGTGATATCGCAAGAATTATCTCGGGCGGTGACAAGCAAAATCGTTTTCCAGCTCGTAAAGTAGGAATTGTTGATGAACGCTCTGAAATTGCCGGCAGTGTGAAGGGGATCCCACAAATGACATTTGGGCCGCGGCTTGACGTTCTTGATGCCTGTCCAAAAGTAGAGGGCATGATGATGATGATTCGATCCATGAGCCCTGACGTCTTGATTGTTGATGAAATCGGCAGGAAAGAGGATGCTGATGCGATCATGGAGGCGGTGAATGCAGGTATCAAGCTCATCATGACGACACATGGAAACTCCTTAGAAGAGATACAAAAGAGACCTACATTAAAGCCGGTGCTTGAAATGGGGATCTTCGAGCGGTTTATTGAATTAAATCGCAAAAGTGGGCCAGGGTCTATAGCTGCCATTAAGGACCGTTACGGAAAAGAGATCCTTCATGAAGCGAGAGTGATTTAAATGATTAAATTGATTGGTGCGGTTTTTATCATAATTGCCACAACATGGGCGGGTTTTGAAGCGGCTAGACATTTGAGTGAGAGACCCCGCCAACTAAGACAGCTGAAAGCGGCACTACAGTCATTAGAAGCTGAAATTATGTATGGACATACCCCACTCCATGAAGCGGCAAGAAGATTATCAGTTCAAGTAACAAAACCGCTATCAACGTTTTTTGATATATTTGCCAAAAAATTAACGAATTCGGAAACAACGGTTAAAGATGCTTGGGAAGAAAGTTTAAAGGCAATTTGGAAAGCGACAGCCCTAAAACAAGGTGAGTTTGAAATAATGAAACAGTTTGGGGAGACATTAGGCCGACATGATCGCGGGTCACAACAAAAGCAAATTATGCTGACATTAACACATCTTGAGCGAGAAGAAAATGATGCTCACGACAAACAAGCCAAATATGAAAAGATGGTAAAAAGTCTAGGGTTTCTATCAGGGTTACTACTAATCATTTTATTAATGTAAATGGCGGAAACGCCTTCTAATTAAATTCTTTGTTATAAAAAGGGTGGTAGCATGATCCTTGATTTTCATAGGAGGGAAAAGGATGGGCCTAGAAGTTGATATTATATTCAAAATTGCTGGAGTGGGGATTGTTGTTGCCTTTCTTCATACAATTCTTGATCAAGTTGGAAAAAAAGAATATGCCCAGTGGGTGACCTTGTTTGGTTTCATCTACATATTATTTATGGTTGCCTCCATTGTAGATGATTTATTTCAAAAAATTAAATCGGTGTTTTTATTTCAAGGCTAAGGGAGGTCATTCCCATTGAAATTATTCAAATAGTCGGAGTTGCATTAGTCGCTACCTTTCTAGCTCTGATTGTAAAGGAACAAAAACCAAACTTTGCTTTTTTGCTTATTGTATTTGTCGGATGTGCGATTTTTCTATTTTTAGTCGATCAAATTTATGCGATTATCCACATGATTGAAAGAATCGCGATCAATGCCAAAGTAAACATGATTTATATTGAAACAATCCTAAAAATTGTCGGAATTGCCTATATTGCTGAATTTGCTGCACAAATTACAAAAGATGCAGGTCAAGGAGCCATCGCTTCAAAAATTGAACTTGGGGGGAAAATCCTTATTCTTGCGATGGCTATTCCGATCCTGACCGTGATGATTGAAACGATCATTCAAATGATACCTAGCTAATTACAAGTGAAAAATGATATTACAGTGCTGACGGTGCGGCATTTTTCTAAAATGAGGTGTAATGGATGGAGCAACGGCTGCAGAAAATCATATTACTCAATCTACTATTCTTTTTTTTACTAGTCCCAAATGTACAAGCCTCTCCGCAAACAGAAGAAGCAAGTAAAGCGGTTCATTCGCAAGCAATTGTAAATGCGCAACTTGACTCACTTAATATTGATGAATTAAAAAGCTTCTGGGAAAAAATTAGCAGTGAATATGGCGGTTTTTTACCTGAAAGTCAGAAAGGCAGTCTTTATGAGTTTTTAAAAGGAGAAAAAAAATTCTCCTTCAAAGATTGGGCTTCTGGATTCATGAAATTTATTTTTCACGAATTTATCGTGAATGGGAAACTATTAAGCTCCTTAATTTTACTCACTATTTTCAGCATGTTCCTGCAATCATTGCAAAACTCCTTTGAGAAAAGCACAGTAAGCAAAGCGGCATATGCCATTGTGTTTATGGTCTTGATTATTCTGGCCCTTAACAGCTTCCATGTAGCTATCAGCTACACACAGGAGGCCATTGATACGATGATTTCCTTTATACTTGCGCTTATTCCTTTACTGCTAGCGTTAATCGCATCTTCTGGAGGTCTCGTGTCAGCAGCATTCTTTCACCCGGTCATTCTATTTTTAATGAATATTAGCGGGATATTAATCCAGTATATCGTCCTGCCTTTATTGTTCTTGTCAGCCTTACTCAGTATTGTCAGTGTCATGTCCGATCAATACAAAGTAACACAGCTTGCCAATTTATTAAGAAATTGGAGTATTGCTTTACTTGGAGCTTTCTTAACTGTATTTCTAGGGGTAATTTCCGTTCAAGGCGCCTCAGCGGCGATTACAGATGGAGTGGCAATAAGGACGGCAAAGTTTATTACTGGAAACTTTATACCGGTTATTGGAAGAATGTTCACTGATGCAACGGATACAGTCATCAGCGCCTCTATTTTGCTGAAAAACACTGTTGGTATTGCTGGTGTTGCCATATTAATTCTCATTGCTGCCTTCCCTGCAATCAAAATTCTTATGATTGCATTTATATATAAATTTGCAGCAGCCATTTTACAGCCATTAGGGGGCGGACCGATCATCACCTGCCTTGACATCATTAGTAAAAGCGTGATCTATGTTTTTGCTGCATTGGCTGTTGTGTCACTAATGTTCTTCTTAAGTATTACCGTTATCATAGCAGCCGGTAATTTGACGATGATGGTCAGGTAGGGGGGATGCTAAATGGATTTTATTAAAGAATGGATTACCAATATTATTTTATTTATCCTTTTAGCAACTGTCATTGACATGCTTCTACCAAATTCAAATTTGCAAAAATATACAAAAATGGTGACAGGATTATTACTTATTGCCGTTATTTTAACACCGATTTTTAAACTCATTTCAAAAGATTTCGAAGAAGTGATAGCAACTGTTCCGGCTTATGAGGGATCAGGAGAAAAAAATCTTGAAAATTCAATTGAAATGAAGAAAAAAGAAATACAAGCCTGGCAAGGTGCATATATTTTAGAAGAAATGGCTGTCCTATTAACAAAGCAAGCTGAAGAGGAGCTGATGTTGCAATATCAATTAGAAATTACAAATATCAAACTTGAGGTAGATAAAAAAGCCCAAAGTACCTTCCCGGAAAATTTAAAAGTGGTAATGGTGCAGCTTACATCTAAAGACGAAAAAGAGGATGCAGTTGAAGTCGTTAAAAGTGTAGAAATCAATACCCGGGAATCTCTTCCTTCGAACATACCAAACAATGAAACTAAAAAAATAGCTTCTCTGTTAGCTGAAAAATGGAATGTGAATGAAGAAAAAATTGTCGTTCGGGTAGAAGGAGGGAGGTTGAATAACGATGGATAAAGAAAAAGGACCTTTCACTCAATTGAAAAAATGGCTATCAAAAGATGATCAGCCAGATAAAAAACCGGGAAAATATCAATATTTGCTTCTCGTCCTCCTATTCGGAGCAGCCATTATGCTAATTAGCAACACTCTTTTTAAAGATGAAAAATCCAATACGGCGTTACCAGTAATGAAAAATCAGGAAGAAGCAAATGGGGAAGAAGACATCCCGGCTTTTGGCCAAAAGCAAAAGGCCGGAAATGATATGATCGCCGATTATGAGCGGGCTTATGAAGCTCAGTTAAAGGAAGCACTCGATGCAATCATTGGTGTAGAAGATGTGACAGTCGTTGTGAATGTTGATGCAACGGAAACAAAGGTTCTCGAGAAAAACAGATCAAGCAAAAAACAAACGACTGATGAAACTGATCGTGAAGGCGGAAAAAGAAATGTCGAGGATTATTCAACTGAAGAACAGCTAGTCATAATTAGAAATAATGAAAAAGAGGTTCCGATTGTACTAGAAACGAAGAAACCAAAAATTCGTGGAGTTCTAGTCGTTGCAAAAGGGGCCGATAATATACAAGTCAAGAAGTGGATCATTGAAGCGGTAACAAGGGCACTAGATGTTCCTAGCCATAGGGTAGCTGTTATGCCTAAAAAAACTAAGGGGGAATAATAGATGTTATTAAAAAAACAAACAGTCTGGTTATTAACAATGTTGAGCTTAGTTGTTGTGTTGACGGTGTATTATATCACGTCTCCTGAGCAAAAAGGACAGAACTTAGCTGATGTGTCTGATAAGTCAGAACAGCCAAAAGGGTCAGCAACAGAAAATTCAGATGATAGTGCCGTGATTACAAATGCATCTGGAGATGAAATGTTTGAAGCATTGCGCATACAACTTAAGGATGAGCGCAGTAAAAAAATTGAAGAATTAGACACAAAAATCGGATCTACGGACCTTCCAGCAGAGGAAATCAGTGCTGCTATGGACGAACTAGATGAAATCAATGCCATTGAGCAAAAGGAATACATGTTAGAAACATTAATTAGAGCAATGAACTATGAAGATGTGCTTGTTCGTGCCAATGGAAAGAATGTCCTTGTCACAGTGAAAGCAGATGAACTTTCCAGATCTGCCGCAAACGACATTATCCGCGAAGTTAATAATGAAATTGGCGGTTTGCAAGCAGTTACTGTAGAATTCAAGCCATCTAAATAAAAAAACTGGTTTCGTAAAGTTTATTGCTTCATAAGTGTGATTTTAATTTAACTATCTGAGTTGATTGGAGCGGAGGGCACTTGACTCCTCCAAAATGCATATGCATTTTGTCGTGCGGTGTCCATTCACAGATGTTTATTCAATGTCCTGCGGGAATAGAGGGAAGCGGGAGACCCCGCAGGCGGTAGCTCCGAGGAGGCTTCCGTCCCTCCCGCGGAAAGCAAGTGCCCGCAGCGGAAATCAACGGGCAAACTTCGAAGGTTTAAAACAAAATTTCAAAAAAATAGAAATGATAAAAATAGCGGAACCCCTATACAAGGATCCGCTATTTTTACGTAAAAATTGGTAAATAACTGTAGCTTAAATATGTATTTGGGCATAATTATTATTCAAAGCTAGACTCCATTATTGAATTACAGTAAGATTTTATCGTATGATATTAGTATCTAGTCTTAAATTAAACTAAGTGTTCTTAATATGACAGGTGATTTTCGCCGTTAGTGAAGGAACGCAATGAAAATAAGGGGTGCCCGAATATGTTAAAAGTACAAGAAATTCGCGAGCTAATTAAGCTTGTTGATCAATCAAATATTGATGAATTTGTTTATGAGCATGATGGCTCAAAAATACAAATGAAAAAGAAACAAGCAGAAGCTGTCGTTGTTCAATCAGCTCCAACGTTTGTTCAAGAAGTTCCAGCTACGAAGACTGTCCAGGCTGCAGTTGTAAAGCAAGAGCCAGTTATTGAATCCAATGTACATGAGCCTGTTAAAGAAGTTGAGGCAAACACGAAGGATTTACATAAAATTGTATCTCCAATGGTTGGTACGTTCTACCAGTCATCATCTCCTAATGCCGATGCATATGTAAAAGTAGGATCAAAGGTTTCCAATGATTCAATCGTTTGTATCGTAGAAGCTATGAAGCTTTTCAATGAAATTGAAGCGGAAGTAAATGGTGAAATCGTGGAAGTCTTGGTAAAAGACGGTCAACTAGTTGAATACGGTCAACCATTATTTTTAGTAAAAGCAGAATAGGAGCGTTAACTGGATGATTAAAAAACTGTTAATTGCAAACAGAGGAGAAATTGCTGTTCGAATCATTCGTGCATGCCGAGAAATGGGGATTGAAACGGTCGCTGTTCATTCGGAGGCTGACAAAGAAGCGCTTCACGTTCAGCTTGCGGATGAAGCATATTGTATTGGACCAACAGCATCAAAAGATAGTTATTTAAATTTCACTAATATTATTAGTGTTGCAAAGTTAACAGATTGTGATGCAATCCACCCAGGCTATGGATTCCTGGCAGAAAATGCTGATTTTGCAGAGCTTTGCCGTGAATGCAATATCATTTTTGTTGGACCTACACCAGAAGCAATAACGAAAATGGGAACGAAGGACATTGCTAGGGTAACGATGAAGGATGCAGGAGTACCAATTGTGCCGGGCTCAAATGGAATCATTAAAGATATCGATGAAGCTATTGAACTTGCTAACAAAATTGAATATCCGGTAATCATTAAAGCGACTGCAGGCGGGGGCGGAAAAGGTATTCGAGTTGCCCGCAATGAGCAGGAGCTTGTTAAAGGAATTAATATTACCCAGCAAGAAGCTTTAACTGCATTTGGGAATCCTGGCGTTTATATTGAGAAATATATTGAGGACTTCCGTCATGTGGAAATTCAAGTTCTTGCCGATTCATTTGGTAATACGATTCATCTAGGTGAAAGGGACTGCTCAATTCAGCGACGTCTGCAAAAGCTGCTAGAAGAAACTCCTTCACCAGCTTTAGATGGAGAAACTCGTGAAGAAATGGGAAATGCTGCAGTTAAAGCTGCGAAGGCAGTGGGCTATTCGAATGCCGGCACAATTGAGTTTATTTATGATTACCATAATCGCAAGTTTTATTTCATGGAAATGAATACAAGAATTCAAGTTGAGCATCCCGTTACTGAAATGGTAACAGGAGTGGACTTGATTAAAGAGCAAATTAAAGTCGCATCAGGTGAAAAACTGACGATCACTCAGGAAGATGTAACTTTTAACGGCTGGTCAATTGAATGCCGGATTAATGCTGAAAACCCTGAGAAAAACTTCATGCCATCAGCTGGAAGAATTGACATGTATCTTCCTCCGGGCGGCTATGGTGTCCGTGTCGATTCTGCTGCATACCCTGGATACATGATTCCACCATTTTATGATTCCATGATTGCGAAAGTAATCACATATGGAGCAACACGGGATGAAGCAATCGCCAGAATGAAGAGAGCGTTAAGTGAATTTGTGATCGAAGGTGTACACACGACTATTCCATTCCATCTGAAGCTTCTTAGCCATGAGAAATTTGTGGAAGGTCAATTTAACACCAAATTTTTAGATATGTATAATGTTATGCAGAAGGAAGACTAATTGGAGGTGCTAAAAGTGAACGAGAATGTTCTGGAAATGAGTCATGAGAACAGTGGATTAGGGAAAATTGAAATCGCTCCTGAAGTGATTGAAGTAATTGCTGGGATCGCTGCCTCGGAAGTAGAAGGTGTAGCGCAAATGCGTGGCAACTTCGCTACAGGTGTTGTTGAGCGACTAGGCAAGAAAAATCACGGCAAAGGTGTAAAGGTCGAGCTTTCCGAGGACGGAATCAAAGTAGACGTTTATTGCTCGATGTTATTCGGCATTTCCATTCCAAATGTAGCACAGAAAATTCAAGACAATATCCGACAAGCATTATTGAATATGACCGCACTAGAAGCACAGGAAGTAAATATTCACGTGGTCGGAATTATTTTTGAAAATCAAAAGCACACAGTTGAATATGAAGAAGAAATGTAATAATTAACAGATTACCAAAGACAAATTTTGTCTTTGGTTTTTTTAAGTTTTAATTTGAATAATTTTCTGCTAAAGTTATCATTGGAAATAGTTAACGGGGAAAATAATATTCTTTAATACATAGAAGCTTTCTTATGCTATTATTTATAATGTATTTTTGGACCAAGATGTGGAATAAATGATACTAAACCGTTTGCACTAGATAGAAATTAGCAACTGAACTTTCCCTGTTAAAGGAGTTAAATAAGTATGAAAAGAAGAACAGCAAGAGAAAAGGCATTACAAGCATTATTTCAAATTGACGTAAGCGAGGCAGAACCAAACTCAGCCATTGAACATGTATTAGAAGACGCGCCAAGCAATGAATTTTTAACGCAGCTTGTTCATGGAGCTATGGAAAACAAAAGCAGCATTGATGAAATGATTAAGAAAAACTTGGAAAATTGGACATTAGAAAGATTAGCAACTGTAGACAGAAATTTATTAAGACTTTCTGTTTATGAACTCCTATTCTGTAAAGATACCCCTCCAAATGTAGTTATTGATGAAGGAATAGAAATTGCAAAAATGTATGGAGATGACCAATCTAGCAAGTTTATTAATGGTATTCTTTCTAAAATCAAACAGCAACTTTAATCATTGAAGGTTCCTTTCACTAATTAATGGGAGAGAAGATGACATGACTGTAAAAATCATTGATGGTAAAGAAATAGCTAGGCAAAAGAAGGCTTTCATAGCTGAAGAAGTATATAATTTGAAGCAAGAAGGAATTGTTCCAGGCCTTTCGGTCATTTTAGTTGGAAATAACCAAGCTTCTAGAACTTATGTCACAAGCAAACAAAAAACATGCAAAGAGCTAGGAATGCACTCAGAATTAATTGAGCTTCCAGAAACAATCAGTGAAGAAGAGCTTCTAAATAAGGTGATTGAATTAAACGAAGATGATAGCATCCATGGAATTCTCGTGCAATTGCCATTGCCAGACCATATTAATGAAACGAAAGTGATTGAAACGATTTCCCCAGAAAAAGATGTGGATGGTTTCCATCCGATCAATATTGGCAGAATGATGACAGGGCAAGATGCGTTTTTACCGTGTACACCATATGGAGTAATGGAAATGCTTGATTATATCAATGTAGATATTACTGGCAAGCATGTCGTCATTGTTGGCCGCAGCAATATCGTCGGAAAGCCGGCAGGGCAGTTATTTTTAAATAAACATGCAACGGTTACATATTGTCATTCTAAAACACCAGATTTGAAAGAATTTACGAGACAAGCAGATATTCTTGTGGCAGCTGTTGGAAAAGTGAACATCATTACAAAGGATCACATTAAAGAAGGTGCCATTGTAATTGATGTTGGTATTAACAGAAATAACGAAGGCAAGCTTTGTGGGGATGTAGACTTTGAAAGCGTGAAGGAAGCAGCGAGCTATATTACTCCTGTTCCGGGCGGAGTAGGTCCAATGACAATTACGATGCTCATGTTTAATACGTTAAAAGCCGCAAAGTCCATTCAACAAAAAGTACAATGTAAAAATTAATATTTAGTTTTGCTTCTGCCCTTTTCAAATGATGCTTTAGTGATTCTTTTGCCTGAACGGTTTTTCGTGACGGCAAAAGGAACTAAATCTATAATGAAAGGGCAGTTTTCATGTGACGTCCAGCTCCACAAGGAACGCTTCGGCAGCGTAATCATCGCACGAGTAAAAGCGCTAGCTTTTAGGAGGAGCGCCTACCCCCTACGTACAGGTTGTACTAGTGTCGACAATGCGACAGAACAAGGAAGACTTCGACAGCGACACATCGCACGACCAAAAGTGTAGCTTTTGGGAGGACGTCGCGTTCTTGTCGACCTCGAGGTCAGAAGCCAATCCTCCCACTCACCTTTCCGAGAGGCTCGTCTTACGCTTGTCGGGGGTGACCAAGGCTTGTGTGAATAACTCTAAAAGGAGATTACCATGAAAGATCAGCGCTATTTAACGGTAAATGCTCTGACCAAGTATATTAAAAGAAAATTCGATGTCGATCCGCATTTACAAGACGTTTTCGTAAAAGGTGAAATTTCGAATTTTAAGCAACATTCAAGCGGACATATGTATTTTACTTTAAAGGATGAAAAAGCACGCATCCTTGCTGTTATGTTTTCAAGTAATAATCGCTCAATGAAATTTATTCCCGAGAATGGCATGAAGATCTTAATTCGAGGAGATCTTACCGTTTACGAACCAAGCGGACAGTATCAAATATATGTAAAAGAAATGCAACCAGACGGAATTGGCGATTTATATTTAGCTTATGAACAGCTTAAAGAAAAACTTGAAAAACAAGGACTTTTTTCTCTGCAGCATAAAAAACCAATCCCTAAATTCCCAAAAACTGTTGGCATCATTACTTCGCCTACTGGAGCTGCCATACGTGATATTTTAATTACAATTAAAAGGCGATATCCTGTTGCTAATATCATCATCTTCCCTGCACTTGTGCAAGGGTTGCAGGCTGCTCCGTCCATTGTGAAGTCGATCAATATGGCGAATGAATTAAATGAAGCAGATGTCCTAATCATTGGACGTGGCGGCGGCTCGATTGAAGAGCTGTGGGCTTTTAATGAAGAGGCCGTGGCAAATGCTATTTTTCAATCAAAAATCCCGATCATATCGGCTGTTGGCCATGAAACTGACTTTACCATTGCCGATTTTGTGGCCGATTTACGGGCGCCAACACCAACAGGGGCTGCTGAATTGGCTGTTCCTCATATTGAAGAATTGACGGAGAGGGTTCTTACTAGACAAACACGCTTACTAAGGGCACTTAAAGAGCAGCTAACACTAAAAAATGAAAGACTTTCTCGAATTCAAAAATCATATGCCTTCCGTTATCCTCAAAAATTATATGAACAAAAGCTCGAACAAATTGATCGATTAACTGAGCGATTAGAAAAAGGATCGAAAAAGTTTTTTGATCAAAAAATCGATTTATGGGAGCAAATTCAAAAACGAATACAGAGAAAGCCATTGAATGAATTGCTTTATGCGGCAAAGGAACAGCAAAATAAATTGGACAAACAGCTAAATAAAGCAATGACCGGAATTTTAATGGCGAAGAAAAAGGATTTTTCCCATAAGATTGCTACGCTAGAGGCATTAAGTCCATTAAAGATCATGGATAGAGGCTACAGTCTTGTGTATTCGGAGCATGATAACTTAATCAAATCAGTAAAACAAATAAGCGATAATGATCAAGTGAAAATAAAGGTATCAGATGGAACCATTCATTGCGTAGTAACGGATATAGAGGAGTGATTACGATGTCTTCAGAAAAAACATTAACCTTTGAAGAAGCGATGGAAAAATTGGAAGTAATCGTTGAAAGACTTGAAGAAGGGGATGTCCCGCTCGAGGAAGCAATCAATATTTATAAGCAAGGAATGGAGCTATCCAAGCTCTGTCATGATAAGTTGAAAAGTGTAGAATCTCAGCTGACTCAAATTTTGACAGAGGACGGCCGTAAAGAAAATTTCGTCATTTCTGAGGAGGAGTAGTTTTGCAGCAATCATCCTTTCCGGCATTTGCAAAAACTTATAAAGGATCATTAGAGAAGGTATTAAAGGATAGCATTAGCAAACTATCTGCTCCTTCAATCATAAAAGAATCAATGCTTTATTCATTAGAAGCCGGAGGAAAGAGAATTAGACCTCTTCTTCTATTAGCAACACTTGAAGCCTTTGGCGAAGATGTAAACAAAGGAATGCTGACCGCCGCAGCCATTGAAATGATTCATACGTATTCACTTATTCATGATGATCTTCCAAGCATGGATAATGATGATTTGCGCCGTGGAAAGCCGACCAATCATAAAGTATTTGGTGATGCTTTCGCCATTTTGGCAGGAGATGCAATGCTTACGTATAGCTTTCAATTAATCGCCGAAACCCCGTCAGAATATACAAACGCTAATACATTGCTCAGATTGATTAAAGAATTATCAAAAGCAGCTGGAGCAGAAGGTATGGTTGGCGGCCAAGTTGCCGATATTAACGGGGAAAATAATGAATTGTCTTTAAAGGACTTAGAATATATTCATATTCATAAAACTGGAAAGCTGCTGCAATACAGTGTTGTAGCGGGGGCCATTCTCGCAGAGGCGAATGAGAGTACAATAAAGACATTAGAAGAATTTGCTTATCATCTTGGACTTGCCTTTCAAATACGTGATGACATTCTTGATTTAGAAGGAACAGAAGCAATGATCGGAAAGCCAGTTGGAAGTGATACGTCCAAACATAAAAGTACTTATCCATCGATTCTCACATTAGACGGTGCAAAGGAAGTTTTGCATAGTCATATCCAGCAAGCAAAGGAAAAGCTTAGAGAAACAGGCTTAAATACAGAGCTTCTTGAGGAAATTACCGATTTAATTGAAACGAGAAATCATTAAAAGCTCCCTTTTTATCAATATTTTTAATTTCTTTCAATTGGTAATATCCTGCACTAGCTTGAGGATTTCATTCAGACTGTTATAATAACCATAAGTGAACATGAAACTAACGCATGATAAAGATATGAAAGTGAGTGATCCACTGAATGGATCTAATGAAAATTAAAGACCCATCTTTTTTAAAAGGATTATCGAATAAACAGTTAGAACACTTAAGTCAAGATATTCGTCAATTCTTGATAGAAAAGTTATCGTTTACAGGAGGCCATATCGGTCCCAATTTAGGTGTAGTGGAACTAACGATTGCATTGCATAAATGCTTCGATAGCCCAAAGGATAAAATTCTTTGGGATGTTGGCCATCAATCGTATGTTCATAAAATCTTAACAGGCCGTGCCGATCAATTTGATACATTACGCCAATATAAGGGGCTGTGCGGCTTTCCAAAAATGGTCGAAAGTGAACATGATGTATGGGAGACTGGGCATAGTTCAACTTCCCTATCTGCTGCTATGGGTATGGCTATTGCACGAGATTTAAAGAAGGAAAAGTCCCATGTCATTCCTGTAATCGGAGACGGTGCATTAACAGGTGGTATGGCTTTAGAAGCGTTAAACCATATTGGACATGAACAAAAGAATATGATTGTTATATTAAATGACAATGAAATGTCGATTGCTCCAAATGTTGGCGCATTACACAATGTCCTTGGGAAATTGCGAACGGCAGGCAAGTACCAATGGGCAAAGGATGAACTTGAACTTCTTCTGAAGAAAATCCCGGCAGTTGGAGGAAAGCTTGCTTCAACGGCTGAAAGGTTAAAGGATAGTTTAAAGTATTTATTCGTATCCGGAATGTTTTTTGAGGAAATGGGCTTTACTTATCTTGGCCCAGTTGATGGTCATAACTTTGAAAGCTTATTTGAAAATTTAAGCTATGCGAAGAAAACTGAAGGTCCAGTTCTTCTTCATGTAATAACCAAAAAAGGAAAAGGCTATCGTCCAGCTGAAAACGATACGACAGGAACATGGCATGGAACAGGTCCATACAAAATTGAAACAGGTGACTTTGTCAAGCCGGTAAGTACGGCTCCAGCTTGGAGTCAATTAGTAAGTGAAACAGTTCGCAAACTTGCAAGAGAAGATGACCGAATTGTCGCTATTACACCAGCTATGCCTGTAGGTTCTAAGCTTGAAGGCTTCGCCAGCGAATTTCCGGAGCGGATGTATGATGTCGGAATTGCTGAACAGCATGCGGCTACAATGGCTGCCGGTTTAGCTACACAGAATATGAAGCCGTTTCTTGCCATTTACTCTACTTTTCTTCAGCGAGCTTACGACCAAGTTGTACACGATATTTGCCGTCAAAACTTGAATGTATTTATCGGTATTGACCGTGCTGGTTTAGTAGGCGCTGATGGGGAAACACACCAAGGTGTATTCGACATTGCCTTCTTAAGACATGTGCCTAATCTCGTTCTAATGATGCCGAAGGATGAGAATGAAGGCCAGCATATGGTCAATACTGCAATAAAATATAATGATGGCCCAATCGCTTTGAGATTCCCGCGTGGGAATGGGATCGGCGTCCCGATGGATGAGAAGCTGCATGAAATTCCAATCGGAACTTGGGAAGTGCTGAAAAACGGTAAAGATGCGGCAATCTTAACATTTGGAACGACCATTCCAATGGCATTAAAGGCTGCTGCCATCCTTGAAAAGCAAGGCTATTCGATTAAGGTTATTAATGCAAGATTTATTAAACCATTAGATGAAAAAATGCTTCTAACATTATTAAACGAAAACATGCCAATTTTAACGATAGAAGAAGCAGTTCTTCAAGGTGGGTTTGGCAGCTCCGTTCTTGAATTTACCCATCAAAGTGGTTTCCACCATGTAGAAATCGATATGATGGGTATACCTGACCATTTCATCGAGCATGGAAGCGTTGATAAGCTATTAGAAGAAATCGGCATGACAACTGGTCATGTTGTCGATCGCTTAAATAATTTTGTCAGAAAGAAACAGAAAAGGGCTTAAAGAATGAAAGCAAAGAAAGAGCGTTTAGATGTCTTATTAGTAGAAAGGGGCTTAGCTGAGACGAGGGAGAAGGCCAAAAGGACAATAATGGCTGGAGTCGTATTCAGCAATGAAACTCGTCTTGATAAGCCTGGAGAAAAGGTTAACAGTGATATTCCGCTGCGGGTAAAAGGAAAAGTGATGCCCTATGTTAGCAGGGGCGGACTAAAGCTTGAAAAAGCTTTGAAAATATTTGATCTTGACATTAAAGATAAAATCCTGCTTGATATCGGTGCATCGACAGGGGGATTCACTGATTGTGCCTTACAAAATGGCGCCAAAATGTCATATGCTCTAGATGTCGGCTATAATCAGCTCGCTTGGAAATTAAGACAGGACGAGCGTGTAGTCGTCATGGAAAGAACGAATTTCCGCTACGTCACACCTGCTGACCTTCAAGAAGGGATGCCAGATTTTGCATCTATTGATGTATCCTTTATTTCATTAAAGTTGATTCTCCCTGTATTAAAAACTTTACTCGTTTCGGGCAGCGATGTGATCGCACTCGTTAAGCCACAATTTGAAGCGGGCCGGGAACAGGTTGGAAAAAAGGGCATCGTAAGAGAACAAAAAGTGCATGAACAGGTGTTGGATACAATTATATCCTTTTCACAAAGCCTCGGCTTTGATGTAAAGAACCTATCATTTTCGCCAATTACGGGAGGAGATGGCAATATTGAATTTTTGCTTCATCTTTTTTGGAGTGGCGAGAAGGAAAATGGGGAACTATCGAATATTGCTCCAAGTTCAGTAGTGAAGGAAGCTCATACAGAACTGAAAACAAAGCAAAAAGAAGAGGAATAGGCTGCGGCTTGTTCCTGTTTCTTTTTTTATCGCGAAAGATAAGATTAATTGTCATTATAGGGAAAATCAGCTAACATATAATTAGCATTTGCACTTATTTTGCAGATTTTTAGAAAAAATATATTACAATGCACATAGTGTTTCTATAAAAATAGAGGTGATTATATGACTAAAGGCCAACGTCATATTAAAATTAGAGAAATTATTGCAAATAATGAAATTGAAACACAGGATGATCTTGTCGATGAATTAAAAAATGCTGGGTATAACGTAACTCAAGCAACGATATCACGTGATATTAAAGAACTTCATCTTGTTAAAGTTCCGCTTTTAGATGGCAGATATAAATATAGCCTCCCAGCTGATCAGCGCTTTAATCCGTTGCAAAAATTAAAACGAAATTTAATGGATGCGTTTGTCCGAATAGATTCTGCAGGTAATCTGCTCGTAATGAAGACCCTTCCAGGTAATGCGCATGCAATTGGGGTACTTATTGATAACTTGGACTGGCAAGAAATACTTGGGACCATTTGTGGGGATGATACATGCCTTATCATTTGCCGGACGCCTGAGCAATCAGAAGAAATTACGAATCGCTTTCTGGAAATGCTGTAAAGTGAAACTTCATTCAGTGGGGTGCTTTTCCCAACTGAATGTTAGTTGCGGCCCACAGGATGTGGGTCACGCAGACGTTGCCACAGGACGTGGCGCTCTTAGTCTGCGTACCTTAAATCGGGCCTTTACGGGCTGTTGGATCTCCCGATCTGGTAGTTTTTGTTTACCCATCTTATTGAAGAGGGAGTCTTACAGCCCGTTAATCTGCGATAAATGGGGATGATGTTATTTGTTAACTGAATTATCAATTAGAAACTTTGCAATCATTGAAGCCCTTTCAATTTCTTTTGAGAAGGGCTTAACTGTATTAAGTGGTGAAACAGGAGCAGGTAAATCGATTATCATCGATGCCATTCATTTACTCGTTGGCGGGAGAGGATCGGCGGAATTTGTACGCCATGGCGAGGAAAAGGCTGAAATAGAAGGTTTATTTCAATTTGAAGGCGCTAATCATCCGATATATAAAAGAGCTGTGGAATTTGGCATTGAGCTTGAAGATGGAATGGTTGTTCTTAGAAGAGATATTTCGAAGTCAGGAAAAAGTGTGTGTAGAATAAATGGCAAGCTCGTCACCATTTCTGTTTTAAGAGAAATTGGCAGTACGCTCATTGATATTCATGGTCAACATGAGCATCAGGAGCTAATGGATGAAATGATGCATATTAATCTCCTTGATCAATTTGGCGGCTCGGAAATTCAAACTGCGCTTTTAGAATATCAGAAAGTTTATCATTCCTTTGACCAAAAATTAAAGTATTTAAAAACTTTAAGTGAAAATGATCAGCAGATGGCACATCGTCTTGATTTAATTCAATTTCAATTTGAAGAAATTCAGAATGCGAATTTGAAGCTAAATGAAGATGATGAACTATTTGAAGAGAAAAAGAAGCTTAGTAATTTTGAACGAATTTACGAGTCCATTCAGGCAAGTTATTCTGGTCTTCAAGGTGAACAGAGAGGTCTTGATTGGATTGGTCTAGTAATGGGGCATTTAGAGGATGCAGCAGAGCTTGACCCTTCATACAAAGATTTAGCGGAAACGGTTTCGAATAGCTATTACCAGCTTGAAGATGTAACGAGAACTTTAAGGAATGAGCTAGACTTTCTCGAATTTGACCCAGGAAGACTTACGGTCATTGAAGATCGGTTAAATGAGATTCAACAATTAAAACGGAAATACGGCAAATCGATTGTCGAGATTCAAGAATATGCTTCAAAAATAGAAGAAGAAATAGAAACTTTGCAAAATAAAGACACACATATAGGAAATTTAGAAAAAGAGGTAGCCTCTTTGAAAAAAGACCTTCAGCTTGAAGGTGAAGAACTAAGTAAATTAAGAAAAACAACGGCAAAAACCTTAACAAAATTAATACATAAAGAATTAAAAGAGCTTTATATGGAAAAGACTGTATTTGAAGTTCATTTTCATACAGACTTTGAAAGCTTTTCAAAAAATGGCGCAGATCGGGTAGAGTTTTATCTGTCAACGAATCCGGGAGAACCGTTAAAGCCTCTTTCAAAAATTGCTTCAGGCGGGGAATTATCGAGGATTATGCTTGCGTTGAAAAGTATATTTTCAAAGCATCAAGGTGTTACTTCTATTATATTTGATGAAGTGGATACAGGAGTAAGCGGCAGAGTGGCGCAAGCGATTGCGGAGAAAATCCATCATGTTGCCCTTAATTCTCAAGTATTATGTATTTCACATTTGCCACAAGTCGCTGCCATGGCAGATACACATCTCTATATTGCGAAAAATATTAAAGATGGACGAACGAAAACAACTGTGAAATCATTAAATGAAGCAGAAAAAGTGAAAGAAATTGGCCGGATGATTTCGGGAGTAGAGATTACAGATTTAACGAAGGAACATGCGAAAGAGCTCATCCAGCTTGCAAACAAAATGAAAGTTCATTTATAGATAATTTTTTGAAATAAATACAATGAAAAGCTATCCAAAGCAGGATAGCTTTTTTTATCCTGAAACAGTTATAAATGCAGGCTTTGAAGGCAAAATTATAGATGTAGCCATTTGACGTTGTGGATTAGAAGCGAGGAGAGTGAAAGTTTTGACAAAAGATGTTTTAAGAAAAATAATTGGTGGAATTCTCCTTGTTTCATTAATAGCAATAGGATTTTCAAAACCTTTTCAAGAGTATAAAAATATTCCAACATCCATCACTCTTTTTGAAGGCCAGCAGCTCCAGTTGGCTAAAGCAGAAATGGTAACAGCAACGATGTCTACAAAAGAAAGTATTGCACTTAATCAAGACCGTCATACAGTTTCCCTCAATGCAAAAAAGCGCGGGGAAAATGAAATGTTATTGGAATTAGCTGGTTTTCCAATTAAAAAGGTCGATGTAAATGTATTAAAGGATTTTAAAGTGATTCCTGGGGGCCAATCGATTGGAGTCAAACTAAATACAGTAGGGGTTTTAGTTGTTGGCCACCATCAAGTGAATACAATTGATGGAAAATCGTCTCCAGGAGAACTTGCCGGCATTAAAGTCGGTGATATAATAACTGAAATTAATGGGAAAAAGATAGAGAAAATGTCAGACGTAGCTCCTTTTGTACAAGAAGCGGGAAAAACAGGCAATCCGCTAAATATCGTTGTAAATCGCGAAAATGAACATTTTTCAACTAAGTTATCACCATTAAAGGATAAAGGGGAAGGCTCCTACAAACTCGGTTTATATATTCGTGATTCGGCTGCTGGGATTGGAACAATGACTTTTTATCATCCCGAATCTAAAAAATATGGAGCATTAGGTCATGTCATCTCAGACATGGATACGAAAAAGCCAATAGTCGTTGATGATGGTCAAATTGTTCGCTCAACTGTTACTTCAATTGAAAAAGGCAGTAACGGGAATCCTGGTGAAAAACTGGCACGTTTTTCCGAAGATAAAGAAGTGATCGGTAACATTGACAGAAATAGCCCATTTGGGATTTTTGGAAAGCTAAATCAAGAATTGAAAAATGGTGTGCTTGATAAGCCGTTGCCAATCGCATTATCACATCAAGTAAAAGAAGGGCCGGCCAAAATTTTAACTGTCGTTGATAGTGATGAGGTAAGGCTTTTTGATATCGAAATTGTTAGTACGATCCCCCAAAAATTCCCGGCTACAAAGGGAATGGTTATTAAAGTCACAGATCCAAAGCTTTTAGCAAAAACAGGCGGAATTGTTCAAGGAATGAGCGGCAGCCCCATCATTCAGAATGAGAAAGTGATTGGTGCTGTAACCCATGTATTTGTCAATGATCCTACTTCTGGTTATGGCGTGCATATCGAATGGATGCTCCAAGAAGCAGGTATAGATATATACGAAAAGCAAACAGAGAAAGCATCATAGCGACAACTAATTTGGAGAAAAAAAATAAGGCGGAAATCGGCAATTTGCTGATTTCCTATTTTTTTTCAGAACGAAGAGATTAAATTCGTGTTATATGATATGCTTTTATTAAGAAATAAAGATTTTTCGACAAATAAGCAAGAGTTATAATAATAAATAGCGAAAACGGTCGAATAACAAAGGAAATTAAAGAAAAATAAAGATTTTCTACTATTTTTGAGATTTTTTTAAAAAACTAAAGGATTTTAAGTTGCATTGTCGAATTTCTCATTTAGAATAAAATATAGATATAAAGAGACCAAAATGGATCGAGGAGGAAAGAGTTAGTGAAAAAAATCAAAGTTTGTGTTGTCGACGACAATAGGGAGCTTGTCGGACTTTTAGAAGAATATATTTCTTCACAGGATGATATGGAAGTTGTAGGCGTCGGTCATAATGGACAGGAATGCTTAGATATATTAGAGCAAGAAGATCCAGATGTTCTCGTTCTAGATATTATCATGCCTCATTTAGACGGATTGGCGGTCCTTAGTAAAATGCGGGAATTAAAAAAGAGTAATTTGCCAAATGTTATTATGTTAACGGCATTTGGACAGGAAGATGTGACGAAAAAGGCTGTTGATCTAGGGGCATCCTACTTCATTCTTAAACCGTTTGATATGGAGAATCTTGCTAGTCATATTCGACAGGTTAGTGGAAAGACCAATCCAGTTATTAGAAAGTCTTCTAATGCCGCTTATCGTTCTGCAGTTGAATCAAAGCCAAAAAATCTTGATGCTAGCATTACGAGTATCATCCATGAAATTGGTGTTCCTGCTCATATTAAAGGATATATGTATCTTCGTGAAGCTATATCGATGGTTTATAATGACATCGAGCTGCTCGGTTCAATTACGAAAGTTCTATATCCAGATATTGCTAAGAAGTACAATACAACGGCTAGCCGTGTGGAACGTGCGATTAGGCATGCGATTGAAGTCGCTTGGAGCAGAGGAAATATTGATTCAATCTCCTCGTTATTTGGATACACAGTCAGCATGTCTAAAGCAAAACCAACAAATTCGGAATTTATCGCAATGGTGGCAGATAAACTTCGCTTGGAACATAAAGCTTCTTGAAGGGGTAAGGAATAAAATCGGCGTTCTCAATGTGGGAGCGCTTTTTTATCTTTATTCAGAAAAATTCGATTACGACAGAGATGAATTAAATTATGGGAGGTCTCATTTAATGACACTAATTTTTGCCCATAGAGGTTACTCTGCAGTGTATCCTGAAAACACAATGAAAGCATTTAGAGAGGCGGAAAAAGCTGGAGCAGATGGAATTGAACTGGACGTTCAATTAACTAAGGATGGCGAGATTGTTGTCATTCATGATGAAAAGGTGGACCGGACAACGAATGGCAGGGGCCATGTGAAAGACTTAACCTTGAAAGAATTAAGAAAGCTTGATGCAGGGTTTCATAAAAAGAAGATATTTTCTAATCATGAGCCTATTCCATCTCTAGTTGAAGTATTAGAATGGATGAGGACGAATGAAATGATCTGCAATATCGAATTGAAGAATGGCGTCTATCCCTATGAAGGGATGGAGGATAAGGTGATAAATCTCATACGGGAATATGAGATGAAAGAGCGGATTATCTTATCTTCATTCAATCATTATAGTATTGTTTACTGCTACCGGGTTGCCCCTGAAATTGAGACCGCACCATTATTCTCTGAAGGCTTATATATGCCGTGGATTTATGCCCAATCTATTGGTGCTAAAAGCATTCATCCTAAATATACAATCGCAAAAAACGAATTAATTCAGATGTCAGAAGATTACGGAATTGCTGTGAGGCCGTATACGGTAAATAAAGAGAAAGAAATGCACCGTTTAATTTCTACGGGATGCGCGGGCCTAATAACAGATAACCCTGTTATAGCAAAGAAAATAAGAGAAGTTTATGAATAAAAAAGAGGATGACAATCAAAGTCATCCTCTTTTACTTGCTGATTGTTTTTGAAATCGTGGCTGAACCTTATTCCTTTTTCGATCTCGGTGAAGGATAAATCCAGCGATAAATCCGAGGCCAATTAGGAAGAATAACAGACCAGAAAGAAATTGCAGCCATAAATAAGGAAACGGGCTTTGCAATATACCAAAAACCATATCTCTCATTAATTTTATTCCGTATGCTGCAAACATACCAGGTATGAGCATTATTAATAAAGCAATAATTCTAATCATAGAAAAATCCCTTCATTTCATCAATCCAAAGATTAGTCATTCATAAAAAATAATAAATCAATCAGGAAATTTGTCAAGCGTTTTAGGTCCAAAGCTGGACATGATCAACTTTAAAGTTGGCTTGTTTCTATCTTTTACGATAAAATAATAACGTATGAAAAATATTGCAGAAAAGGTTGTAAGGTTATGAAGAAAATTTCAAACTAAGGGATGGTCATACACCTATGCAAACTGTAATGATTGTCGGTGCAGGAAAAGGCGGAACAGCCATATTAAAAATCATGAAAGAAACAGCGATGTTAAAAGTAATCGCTGTTGTTGATCATAATCCAAATGCACCTGGGCTCTTAATTGCTAAAAAAGAAGGGATTCCAACAGATACGGACTGGAGGAAATTCATTCATCTGGATATTGATATTATCGTTGAGGTTACAGGAGACAATGATGTATTTATAAGTATCCGAGAAGCAAAAAATAAAAACTCAGTGCTCATTCCTGGTAGTGTAGCTGCTCTAATTTCCAATCTTATCGAGGAAAAAGAAGATTTAATTACAAGAATCCAAAAAGAAAAATATAAACACGATCTTATTTTTAATTCAACGGGCGATGGAATGATCGTCATTAATCAACACTCAGAGATCACTCACTTCAATAGCAGTGCAGAAAGAATGACGGGAACAAAAAGAAAAGATGCGGTAGGAAGGCATATTCTTGAAGTCATCTCAAACAGTGAATTACCTCAAGTATTACAGACGAGAAGAGTATATGCAAACCAAGAGCTGATTTTAAATAACGGTGTAAAGATCATTACGACGAGAATACCGATGCTCGGGGAAAATGATGAACTAATCGGTGCTTTTGCTGTATTTAAAGATATTACAGAGGTTATGGATCTTGCTGAAGAGATTACA
The DNA here is from genome assembly GCF_008923245.1 of Cytobacillus depressus. GTDB lineage: Bacteria > Bacillota > Bacilli > Bacillales > Cytobacillaceae > Cytobacillus > Cytobacillus depressus. The sequence goes on along the minus strand of NZ_WBOS01000001.1, from coordinate 516,831 downwards.
AACTTAAAAGAAATTCAAACGATGCTTCAAGCGATTATTCAATCAAGTGATGAAGCAATTTCCGTAGTAGATGAAAACGGAAAAGGATTACTAATCAATCCAGCATATACAAGAATTACTGGACTCTCAGAAGACGAGGTAATTGGCAAGCCGGCAACCGCAGACATTTCTGAGGGTGAAAGTGTACATATGAAGGTGCTGCACACAAGAAGGGCTGTAAGAGGAGTAGCCATGCGAGTTGGCCCGAACAAAAAAGAGGTCATTGTAAATGTAGCTCCAGTGATTGTAGATGGAAAAATTAAAGGTAGTGTTGGGGTCATTCATGATGTATCAGAAATTGAAACATTGAATCGGGAATTATATCGTGCTAGGCAAATTATCCGCAATCTCGAAGCAAAATACTCATTTGATGACATCATTGGCCAATCCGAAGAAATGACAATTGCGATCGAGCAAGCCCGCCTTGGAGCCAAAACACCTGCGACGGTCCTTTTAAGAGGAGAATCAGGAACAGGGAAAGAATTGTTCGCTCATGCCATCCATAATGGCAGTGATCGTAAATATAGTAAATTCATTCGGGTAAATTGTGCAGCCTTATCGGAGAGTTTATTAGAAAGTGAACTTTTTGGCTATGAAGAGGGTGCCTTTTCAGGAGCAAAAAGAGGGGGAAAACGCGGTCTTTTTGAAGAGGCCAATAATGGAAGTATCTTTTTAGATGAAATTGGTGAGTTATCGGCGAATACTCAGGCAAAGCTATTGCGAGTATTGCAGGAAAAAGAGATTACACGTGTTGGCGGCACAAAGCCGATTCAGATTAATGTCAGAGTGATTGCGGCGACGAATGTAAACTTAGAAAAGGGAATTGCAGGTGGTACCTTTAGGGAAGACTTATATTATCGTCTAAATAGGATGCCAATTCATATTCCTTCTCTTCGAAAAAGAAAAGAAGATATTCCTCTATTATGTAGTCGTCTCATTCAAAAAATAAATCAAGAATATGGCCGAAATGTAGAAAAAATTTCTCAGCCCGCACTGAAAAAGCTTATGATGTATGATTGGCCAGGGAATGTGAGGGAGCTTGATAATATTCTAGGGCGTGCTATTATTTTCATGAATTACAATGAGAGCATTTTGGACCAACATCATGTTCCAGAATTGATAAAGATCGATCATGCTCAAAAAGAACCCGAAAATAAGGTGATGGACAGTAACAAAACATTGGCTAAGCATGTCGAACAGTTTGAAAGAGAGCTAATCATCCATACCTTAAAGAAATTCGCTGGTAATAAAACCGAAACAGCCAAAACTCTCGGTCTATCTGTAAGAAATTTGTACTATAAGCTTGAGAAATATGAAATTGCAAATAATAGCGTGCAATAACTTTCATAGCGTGCAATTTTTTTCATGTACAAAAATAATAATTAAAGCGTTTTCATGGCGTTTTTTATTTGGCACAAATCTTGCAATATAAATAGCTGTAGTGTTTTTTTTTGAAGTGTAGGAACTTTCCTTGCTCAAGATCCCGATATTTCAGGCACCATGTGTTTATTGAGAGGTTGTGACTAAATGAAGTTAGATTCGCTTATATTGAGAGCAACTCAATATGAAAGAAAGACAGTAGCTGTTGCTGCTGCAGAAGACCCTGAAGTGATTGAAGCTGTCTCAGAGGCCGTAAAACGTAACCTTGCAAAATTTATATTGTTCGGGGACAAAGAAAAAATACTGGATAATATGAGCCAGTATGAAAATCTTGCGTCAAACGACAATATCCGAATTGTTCATACTCTTTCCAGTTCATTAGCAGCGGAGAATGCGGTTCAAGCGGTTAAGTTAAACGAAGCAAATGTTTTAATGAAAGGGAATATTTCAACAGCGATAATTTTAAAAGCTGTTTTAAATAAAGACTATGGATTGAGAACTGGGAATGTTTTATCCCATGTCGCAGTCTTTGAAGTTCCAGGTTTTGATAAGTTTACGATTATAACAGATGCTGCCATGAATATTGCCCCTGATTTAGAACAGAAAGCACAAATCCTCAAAAACGCTGTAGGAATTGCTAATAGCATTGGAATTGAGCTGCCGCTTGTAGCTCCAATTGCAGCTGTTGAGGTTGTCAATCCAGCAATGCAGTCTACATTAGATGCTGCTGCATTAACTTTAATGAATAAACGCGGCCAAATAACAGATTGTGTCGTAGATGGACCGCTTGCACTTGATAATGCTGTGTCCCAAACCGCAGCACGATATAAAGGGATTAAAAGCGAAGTAGCTGGGAAAGCCGATATACTACTCGTTCCAACTATTGAGGTTGGAAATGCACTATATAAATCATTAATCTATTTTGCCAACGCCAAAGTTGGAGCTGTTATTGCAGGCGCAAAAGCACCTATTGTTTTAACATCAAGAGCAGATACTGCTGAAAGCAAGCTTTATTCTTTAGCATTGGCTATTTGTTCTGCATCTTAAATTTAATATATGGTATTATTTTCTTTGTTTAAAAAACATTTACCCTTGGGAGGAATTTCAAATGGAAATTTTCAAATATCTAGAAAAATATGATTACGAGCAAGTTGTTTTTTGCCAAGACAAAACTTCAGGTTTAAAAGCAATTATTGCTATTCACGACACAACTTTAGGACCGGCATTAGGCGGTACTCGCATGTGGACATATGCATCAGAAGAAGCAGCTATCGAGGATGCGTTACGACTTGCAAAAGGGATGACATATAAAAACGCTGCAGCTGGGCTTAACTTAGGCGGAGGAAAGACAGTTATTATCGGAGATCCTAAAAAGGATAAGAATGAGGAGATGTTCCGTGCGTTTGGCCGATACATCCAGGGGCTAAACGGCCGTTACATTACTGCGGAGGATGTAGGTACAACTGTTGCAGATATGGATCTTATTCATGAAGAAACAGATTATGTAACGGGCATTTCTCCTGCCTTCGGTTCTTCTGGCAACCCATCACCTGTTACAGCTTATGGTGTTTACGTTGGAATGAAAGCTGCAGCAAAGGAAGCCTTTGGATCTGATTCACTAGAAGGAAAAGTAGTTGCTGTACAAGGTGTCGGAAATGTTGCTTATACTCTTTGCAAACACTTGCATGAAGAAGGGGCTCAATTAATTGTTACAGACATTAATAAAGAGGCAGTTCAGCGTGCTGTGAATGACTTTGGTGCAAAAGCGGTTGAACCTAATGAGATTTATGGAGTTGAATGTGATATTTATGCTCCGTGTGCTCTTGGAGCAACAATAAATGATGAAACTATTCCACAGTTAAAAGCGAAGGTTGTTGCTGGTTCGGCTAATAATCAGCTAAAAGAAGAGCGCCATGGCGATATTCTTCATGAGATGGGAATTGTTTACGCGCCAGACTATGTTATTAATGCTGGTGGAGTAATCAACGTTGCTGATGAATTATATGGCTATAATGCAGAACGTGCCCTTAAGAAAGTTGAAGGACTATACCAAACAATCGAAAAGGTCATTGAGATTTCTAAACGAGATGGAATTCCAACATATAAAGCGGCAGACCGAATGGCGGAAGAAAGAATTGAAAGAATGCGTAATTCAAGAAGCCAGTTTTTGCAAAATGGTCACCATATTTTAAGCCGCAGAAAATAATCCAATAAATTTTATAATTAAAGTCCATAAAGCTTATCAGCAATGACTTTGCTCACCGGACGAAAAATTTTTCGGTGAGCAAATCACTTTTCATAACGGAGGTTTCATTGTGCAAGAACAAGGACATCGGATTCTCGTCATCAATCCAGGATCTACTTCTACGAAAATTGGAGTTTTCGATAATGAATTATCTATTTTAGAAAAAACGATACGCCACGATGCTGATATCATAAATTCATTTGAACATATTATTGACCAATATGAATTTCGCAAAGATGTCATCCTCAAGACATTAGATAAAGAAGGATTTAATATTTCCAAGCTCAGTACTGTATGTGGACGGGGAGGCTTATTAAAGCCGATTGAGGGAGGAACCTATTCTGTAAACGAAGAAATGCTAGAGGATCTTCGAGAAAGCTCTTCAGGACAACATGCTTCCAATCTTGGCGGTATGATCGCTTATGAAATTGCCGCTGGACTAAACATCCCAGCATATATTGTTGATCCTGTTGTTGTTGATGAACTAGCACCCATTGCACGTATTTCCGGTTTTTCACTCATTGAAAGAAAAAGTATCTTCCATGCTTTAAACCAAAAAGCAGTTGCGCGAAGGGTAGCAAAGGAATTAGGGAAGAGATATGAAGATTTAAATTTAATTGTCACACATATGGGCGGGGGAATAACGGTAGGTGCCCACCATAAAGGAAAAGTAATTGATGTAAATAATGGTTTACATGGGGAAGGTCCTTTCAGTCCAGAACGTGCGGGAACGGTTCCAGTCGGTGATTTAGTTTCATTATGTTATTCCGGTTCTTACTATCGGGAAGAAGTAATGAAGAAAGTCGTCGGCCAAGGAGGACTTGTCGGCTATTTAGGAACAAATGATGCCGTGAAAGTTGAAAAGATGATTGAAGACGGTGATGAATACGCAAGACTTATTTATTCTGCGATGGCCTATCAAGTGGCAAAAGAAATAGGTGCAGCAAGTGCTGTTTTAAGTGGAAAGGTTGACGCAATTGTTATTACAGGAGGGCTTGCTTACGGAAAAGATTTCGTAAAGGAGATCAGTGAGCGGGTAAATTGGATTGCAGATGTAATCGTCCAACCGGGAGAGAATGAACTGCAGGCACTAGCGGAAGGAGCACTAAGGGTTCTACGCGGTGAAGAAGCGCAAAAGGTCTACCCAGGAAATCCAAAAACAGTGGCGGTTAAATAGACAGAATAAATGCTCCGAGTATAGAAGGAAAAGCGAAAGCGCCTTCGGAACAATCAAAGTTCAGATTGTTCCTGCGAGGATTATTCAAGGAAGCTTTCCTTAGTGATCACCCCTGACAAGCACAAGTCAAGCCTCTCGGAAAGGTGGGGTTTACCTTTCTGGGAAGATTGGCTTGTGACCTCGAGGTCGACAAAAACGCGACGTCCTCCCAAAAGCTACTCTTTTGGTCGTGCGATGTATCGCTGTCGAAGCTTTCCTTGTCCTGTCGCATTGTCGACACTAGTACGTCCTGTACGTCGGGGGTAGGCGCTGGAGCTAGACAAATAGGAGGAATCATTGTGGCAGAAGAATACGATTTAATTATATTAGGCGGAGGAACCGGTGGTTATGTAGCTGCAATCCGCGCTTCACAATTAGGCTTGAAAACCGCTCTTGTTGAAAAAGGAAAACTCGGCGGTACATGCTTGCATAAAGGATGTATTCCAAGTAAGGCACTCCTTAGAAGTGCAGAAGTATATGCAACAACGAAACGCAGTGAAGAATTTGGTATTTCAGTAAGTGATGTAGCTGTAAACTTTACAAAAGTTCAAGAGCGAAAAAACAAAATCGTTGAACAGCTGCATAAAGGTGTCCAGCATTTAATGAAACAAGGAAAAATTGACGTATTTGAAGGGACAGGCCGAATTTTAGGACCATCAATTTTCTCTCCTATGCCAGGGACCATCTCTGTAGAAATGAATAATGGCGATGAAAATGCCATGCTTATTCCTAAAAATGTAATTGTGGCAACTGGATCACGTCCGAGAACATTACCTGGTCTAGAAATTGGCGGGAATGTCATGACTTCTGATGAAGCACTAGTAATGGAAGAGATTCCGAACTCAATTATTATTGTCGGTGGCGGCGTAATTGGTATTGAATGGGCTTCCATGCTGTCTGACTTTGGAGCAGATGTGACCGTCATTGAATATGCAGACCGGATTATCCCAACAGAAGATAAAGAAATTTCAAGAGAAATGCAGCGCCTCATGAAGAAAAGAGGAGTAAAGGTAGTTACCAGTGCAAAAGTATTGCCTGAAACTCTTACCCAAGCTGATGGAAGTGTAACTATTTCTGCAGAGGTAAAAGGTGAGCAAAGGGAATTCACTGCCGCAAAGCTTCTCGTTTCCGTTGGCCGCCAAGCAAATATTGAAGGAATCGGTCTTGAAAATACAGATATACAAGTGGAAAAAGGTTATATTGCCACAAATGAATTTTTCCAAACGAAAGAATCACATATATATGCAATCGGTGATGTAATTGGCGGACTGCAGCTTGCCCACGTGGCATCCCACGAAGGAATCGTTGCTGTCGAACATATTGCCGGTCAAAATCCTGCACCTATTGATTATAGTCTTGTATCGAAATGTATTTATAGCTCGCCTGAAGCTGCAAGTGTTGGCTATACAGAAGAGGAAGCAAAGGAAATGGGCTTTAAAGTAAAAACTGGGAAGTTCTCGTTCCGTGCAATTGGGAAAGCTTTAGTTTTCGGTGAGGCAGATGGCTTTGTCAAAATTGTTGCTGATGAAGAGACGAACGATATTCTCGGAGTTCACATGATTGGCCCTCATGTTACTGACATGATTTCAGAAGCTGGCCTTGCACGTGTTCTTGACGCGACTCCTTGGGAGATTGCAAATACAATCCACCCTCATCCAACACTATCTGAGGCAATTGGAGAAGCAGCACTAGCTGTAGAAGGTAAAGCGATACACGGATAAACAGAAATGCGGAAGCGCCGAAAGGAACGTCGATTAAAGACCGCCACGTCCTGTGGCGAACATCGACGTCAGCACATCCTGTGCAAGTCCGAAAAGCATAAGACGAACCGGCATGAAGGTTGTTCTTTAACCTTCTTGACGGATTGGCTTATGACCTCGAGGGGCTAGGCGCTGGAGCTTAGACAGGAATTATTACATATTTAATTAGGAGGTCTTGAAATGGTTGAAAATCGTCATAAGGAACTAGGTTTAAGTGATGAAGCGGTATTAGATATGTATGAAACAATGCTATTGGCCCGCCGTATTGATGAGCGGATGTGGCTCTTAAACCGAGCAGGGAAAATTCCATTCGTTATTTCTTGTCAAGGTCAGGAGGCTGCGCAAGTCGGGGCAGCATTCGCTCTTGATAAGGATAAAGATTACGTACTTCCTTACTATCGCGATATGGGTGTTGTTTTAAGGTTTGGTATGACGCCGAGAGATTTAATGCTCTCCGCATTTGCTAAGCAAGAGGATCCTAACTCTGGCGGCCGACAAATGCCTGGGCACTTTGGCCAAAAGAAAAATCGTATTGTGACAGGCTCTTCTCCGGTAACAACTCAAGTTCCTCATGCTGTCGGTGTCGCATTAGCCGGCAGAATGGAAGGGGAAGATTTAGTTACATTCGTAACATTTGGTGAAGGCTCATCTAACCAAGGAGATTTTCATGAAGGGGCAAACTTTGCCGGTGTCCATAAGTTGCCAGTTATCTTCATGTGTGAAAATAATAAATATGCAATCTCTGTTCCAATCGAAAAGCAATTAGCATGTGAAAATGTTTCTGACCGTGCGATTGGCTACGGAATGCCGGGAATTACAGTTGATGGAAATGATCCGCTTGCAGTGTATAAAGCGGTTAAAGGGGCAGCAGATCGCGGGCGTAGAGGAGAAGGGCCATCATTAGTAGAGACAATTTCTTATCGTTTAACACCACACTCTTCCGATGATGATGACCGCAGCTATCGTTCTCCTGATGAAGTTGCTGAAGCGAAAACAAAAGATCCTATCATTACATTTGGTGCGTACTTGAAAGAATTAGGAGTCATGGATGACGCAAAAGAGAAAGAAATTAATGACCGGATAATGAGTCAAGTAAATGAAGCAACTGACTATGCTGAAAATGCTCCATATGCAGATCCGGAACATGCATTGAAATATGTTTATGCTGAATAAGTAAGGGGGAACAAAAATGGCTGTAATTTCTTATATTGATGCGGTAACAATGGCAATCCGTGAAGAGATGGAAAGAGATCCAAAAGTCTTTGTATTAGGGGAAGACGTAGGTAGAAAAGGCGGCGTTTTTAAAGCGACTCAAGGATTATATGATCAATTCGGTGAAGACCGTGTAATTGATGCTCCACTTGCAGAATCTGCAATAGCTGGAGTTGGAATTGGTGCTGCAATGTATGGCATGCGTCCGATTGCAGAAATGCAATTTGCTGATTTTATTATGCCCGCAGTAAACCAAATTATCTCTGAAGCAGCAAGAATCCGTTACCGTTCGAATAATGATTGGAGCTGTCCAATAGTTATCCGTGCACCTTATGGCGGAGGAGTCCATGGTGCTTTATATCATTCACAGTCGGTTGAAGCAGTTTTTGCCAATCAGCCTGGACTAAAAATTGTCATGCCATCAACACCTTATGATGTGAAGGGATTATTAAAAGCAGCAATCCGTGATGAAGATCCAGTTCTTTTCTTCGAGCATAAGCGTGCTTACCGTTTAATTAAAGGGGAAGTACCAGATGATGATTATGTGCTGCCAATCGGCAAAGCGGATGTAAAGCGCGAAGGTGAAGACATTACTGTTATTACATACGGTTTATGTGTTCATTTTGCCCTGCAAGCAGCAGAAAGATTAGCTGGTGACGGCATTTCTGCTCATATTCTTGATTTAAGAACGGTTTATCCGTTAGATAAAGAAGCCATTATTGAAGCAGCAAGAAAAACTGGGAAGGTTTTATTATTAACGGAAGATAATAAGGAAGGCAGCATTATGAGTGAAGTATCGGCTATTATCGCTGAAAACTGTCTATTTGAACTAGATGCACCGATTAAACGTCTGGCGGGTCCAGATGTTCCTGCGATGCCTTATGCGCCAACTATGGAAAAATTCTTCATGGTCAACCCAGATAAAGTAGAAAAAGCAATGAGAGAACTCGCTGAATTTTAAACAGAAAAGCGGAAGCGCCTTGTAAAGGAACATCGACTAAAAAACCGCCACGTCCTGTCGTATTGTCGACACTAGTACGTCCTGTAAGTCGGGGCTAGGCGCTGGAGCTAGACATAAGCTACACATAAAGGAGGGCATTCCATTGGCAATTGAACAAATTAAAATGCCGCAATTAGGTGAGAGTGTGACAGAAGGTACGATCAGTAAATGGTTAGTATCGGTCGGCGATAAAGTAAATAAATATGATCCACTTGCAGAAGTGATGACAGATAAAGTAAATGCGGAAATTCCATCTTCTTTTTCAGGGACAATTAAAGAAATAATTGCCGAAGAAGGGGCAACATATGCGGTTGGTGAAGTTATTTTAACAGTTGAAACAGAAGGCGGCAGTACTTCCGATGCAGCTTCTTTAGCTCCACAAGAAGAAGCTTCAGCACCTTCTCAGCAGACAGCAACATCAACAACTACTGCTAAATCAGCTCCTGCAGCAGCTGAAAGCAAAGTCCGTTATTCGCCAGCTGTTTTAAAGCTATCACAAGAGCATGGTATTGATTTAACTCAAGTAACTGGTACAGGAGCCGGTGGCCGAATCACCAGAAAAGACTTAACGAAAATTATCGAGTCAGGTAATATTCCAAAAGCCGGGGAAGTTGCACCCGTTCAAACTGCTGCTCCGCAAGTAGAAGCGGCTGCACCTGTATCGGTACCAACAACACAAGCTCCGGCTCCAGCAGCGAATGTTCCAGTTATGCCTGGTGACATTGAAATTCCAGTAACAGGTGTGCGCAAGGCTATTGCCGCGAATATGCTTCGCAGCAAGCACGAAGCACCTCATGCTTGGACAATGATTGAAGTAGATGTCACAAACCTAGTTGAATATCGTAATTCAATTAAAAATGAATTTAAGCAAAAAGAAGGCTTTAATTTAACTTTCTTTGCTTTCTTCGTGAAAGCAGTCGCCCAAGCGCTGAAAGAATTCCCACAAATTAACTCGATGTGGGCAGGCGACAAAATTATTCAAAAGAAGGATATTAATCTTTCGATCGCAGTTGCTACTGAAGATGCATTATTTGTTCCAGTCATTAAGCATGCGGATGAAAAAACAATTAAAGGCATTGCGCGAGAAATTAATGAACTTGCCGCGAAAGTACGTGCAGGAAAATTAACGTCAGCAGAAATGTCAGGCGGGACATTCACTGTTAATAATACAGGTTCATTCGGCTCTATTCAGTCCAATGGAATTATTAACTACCCGCAGGCAGCCATATTACAGGTTGAATCAATCGTTAAGCGCCCAGTTGTATTAAACGGCATGATTGCTGTGCGTGATATGGTCAACTTATGTATGTCACTTGACCACCGTGTACTAGACGGTCTAGTATGTGGACGCTTCCTGCAACGAGTAAAAGAAATTCTTGAAAATACATCAAAAGAGAATACATCTGTGTATTAATAATTATTTTAAAAGGCTGCCAAATGAGGCAGCCTTTTTTGAAAAGGAAATGGACGCCCTACTGCATTAAGGAACTATAATTGCTAGATTGAAATTTATGTAATAAAATAAATTTATGATAATATTGAATTTTTAATATAATTCCGTTCCAACGGAGGGAGGGGAACCTGTCTGCTAAGGACAGCAATCATGACAATAAACAAAATGGTCAATGAAACATTTCAGGCATATACACGAGAAGATTGGGTGCAAAAGGTAGAAGAAGCGCTAAAAGGGAAATCTGTTGAGTCACTTGACACAAATACGTATGAAAATATTAAATTGAAAGCGCTTTATACGAAAGAAGATGTAAAAGATCAATTTGCTTCTCAATACCCAGGTCAATCAGATTTTAGAAGAGGACATCATTCACTTGGGTTTTTAACCGAAGAATGGAGAATTGCCCAAAGGATTAGCGGAGAAGATGATAGAGTTTTCCGTGAAAACCTTCTTTCCGCTATAGAAAAAGGTCAATCTGCCTTATCCTTTGACATGGAAAAATTAAATATTAATGAGTTGGAATCTGTAGTTGGCGATTTATACACAAAGTTGCCATTTAGTATTGAAGTATATGAGAATCAAAGAAATATAATTTCGCAGCTATCAAAGCTAAGCGATTGTAAAAAGATATCCGGTTATATAGCCGCAGACCCGCTTGCACAGGGGGCTCTTAAGGGCGAGACTGTTCAGCTTGAAACGTTTGACGAATTCGCTGAAATTATTCAAGTGGCAGATCAGAACATGCCTAAACTCCGAACATTGCTTATTAATACGAGTGTGTACCATAACGCTGGTACCCATGATGTCCAAGAACTTGCCATTGCCATTTCTGCAGGGGTTCACAATATTGAGGAGCTTGTAAATCGGAAGTTAAACGTAGAAACTATTTTCGAAAAAATGGTTTTCAAATTTTCAATTGGTGCGAACTTTTTTATGGAAATTTCTAAGCTCCGTGCGGCAAGAATCCTATGGGCTAAAATAGCTGAAGCATACGGCGTAAAGAATCATCAGATGGTCATTGCTGCTGAAACTTCTTTATTTACGAAAACGGCCTATGATCCTTATGTTAATTTACTAAGAGCAGGCAATGAAGCATTCGCAGCGGTGCTTGGCGGAATACAATATCTTCATGTCGGTCCTTTTAATGAGGTAGAAGGAAAAACGACTGCCTTTTCCGAAAGAATTGCACGAAATACTCAATTTATTTTAAAAAATGAATCACATTTAGAGAAAGTAATCGATCCCGCTGGTGGGTCATGGTATATTGAAAGCTTAACAAATGAGCTTGCTCAAAAAGCGTGGTCATTATTTTTAGAGATGGAAGAGCTGGGCGGTATTGCGGAAACCATTCAAACTGGCTGGCTGCAAGCGCAAATTTCGGATGTTTTAAATAAAAGAAGTCAAGATATTTTCACTAGAAAGAAAAGTATAATCGGCACAAATGTTTATGCCAATCTAGATGAAAAACCGCTTGAGTTCCTTGATAGCATTTCCAATCAAACTAGAGGGATCCCTCAAGTGCGCTTATCTGAACCGTTCGAAAAGCTTCGAAAACTAGCAGAAAAAATTACGGCAACAGGCAATAAGTCAGCAATTGGACTAATTTGTTTAGGGAAGCTAAAGGATCATAAAACAAGAAAGGATTTTATAACAGGATTTTTTGCTCCTGGCGGCATTCATACTTATAATAGTCAGAGTATATTTAACGTAGAGATGGCTTTTGAATTTTTGCAAGAGTCAAATTTGAGTGACTATGTTATTTGTGGAAATGATCAGCAATATGATGAAACTGCGTTTGAGATCATTCGTTTTATAAAAGAAAGAAAGCCACATATTAGGCTGTTTCTTGCTGGCCTCCCTGATAAGGATAAACGAGAGGCGTTTGAACAAGCAGGCATTGATCAATTTATCCATCTTCGCAGTAATTGTTATGATGTACTCTCTTCCTTATTAAGTAAAATGGAGGTGGCAAGCAATGCATAAAAAACCTGATTTTAAAAGTATATCCCTTTTTGATGGCTTAAATCCCTCCAAAGAAGAATGGCTTAAAAAAGCGGAATCAGAAATACAGGGCTCCTATGAGGATCTCCTTTTTGAAACGAATGAGCAAATTTTCATTAAGCCCCTCTATACAGAGGACGATGTAAAAGATTTACAGCATATGGACGGAAAGCCAGGTCTTCCTCCTTATACTCGCGGGCCATATCCGACGATGTATGTGAACCGCCCATGGACAGTTCGCCAATATGCCGGATTTTCAACGGCTGAAGAAAGTAATGCTTTTTATCGCCGGAACCTTGCGATGGGACAAAAAGGACTGTCGGTGGCATTCGACCTTGCTACACATCGTGGCTATGATTCTGATCATCCACGAGTTGTCGGTGATGTTGGAAAAGCAGGTGTTGCCATTGACTCCATATTAGATATGAAAACACTTTTCGATGGCATCCCTTTAGATCAAATGTCAGTTTCAATGACGATGAATGGTGCCGTACTGCCAATTATGGCTTTCTTTATTGTGACTGCCGAGGAGCAAGGTGTCAGTCAGGAAAAACTATCAGGGACAATCCAAAATGATATTTTAAAAGAATACATGGTAAGGAATACGTATATATATCCTCCTGAAATGTCGATAAAAATAATTGCAGATATATTCGAATATACGTCGAAATACATGCCGAAGTTTAACAGTATCAGTATTTCTGGCTATCATATGCAAGAGGCAGGAGCCCATGCAGATATTGAGCTGGCCTATACGCTAGCTGATGGTTTAGAGTATGTCAGAACAGGTTTAAAGGCGGGAATAGATATTGACTCCTTTGCGCCAAGACTATCTTTTTTCTGGGCGATTGGGATGAACTATTTCATGGAAGTGGCCAAAATGAGAGCTGCCCGTTTTATATGGGCAAAAATGATGAAAACGTTTGAGCCGAAGAATTATAAATCAATGGCACTTAGAACGCATTCACAAACGTCCGGCTGGAGTTTAACAGAGCAGGATCCATTTAACAATGTGACGAGAACATTAATTGAAGCCCATGCGGCGGCCATGGGCCACACACAGTCTCTTCATACAAATGCCCTTGATGAAGCAATTGCATTGCCGACTGACTTCTCAGCCCGCATTGCAAGGAATACACAGCTTTACCTTCAGGAGGAGACGGGAATAACGAATGTCATAGACCCTTGGGCAGGCTCTTATTATGTTGAGGCTCTGACAGATCAATTAATCAACAGGGCTTGGGAGCATATTGAGGAAATTGAAAATCTTGGTGGAATGGCAAAGGCGATTGAAACGGGACTTCCAAAAATGAAGATTGAAGAAGCGGCAGCACGAAGACAAGCACAAATTGATTCCGGCAAGGAAACGATTATTGGAGTTAATAAATTTCGTCTAGAGCAAGAGGAACCTATTGAAATTTTAGATATCGATAATACAGCAGTCCGCTTAAAACAAATTGAGAAACTGGATGCTCTTAAGGCTTCTCGTGATGAAGGAAAAGTGAAAAAGTCGCTTGAAGCAATTACGAAAGCAGCAGAAACAAGTGAAGGCAATTTGCTTGAGCTTGCCGTACAAGCGGCACGAGTAAGGGCTACATTGGGAGAAATATCATATGCGATCGAAAAAGTAGCTAATCGTCATAAAGCGATTATCCGCTCTATTAGCGGGGTCTATAGCTCTGCCTTTTCGAATGAAGAGGAAATAACTGAAGTGAAAAAGATGACCGATGATTTCTTAGAAAACGAGGGGAGAAGACCGCGTATTCTCATCGCAAAAATGGGACAGGATGGGCATGATCGTGGCGCGAAAGTCATTGCAACAGCCTTTGCAGATTTAGGTTTTGATGTGGATATTGGTCCATTATTCCAAACGCCTGAAGAGTCAGCCAGACAAGCTGTGGAAAATGATGTTCACGTCATCGGAATGAGTTCGCTAGCTGCTGGCCATAAAACGCTTCTCCCTCAGTTGATAGGGGAGCTTAAAAAGTTCGGTCGAGAAGAAATTCTGGTAGTGATTGGCGGGGTTATACCAGCTCAAGATTATCAATATTTATATGAGCATGGAGCTGCTGCTATTTTTGGGCCCGGAACAGTCATTCCAGTTGCAGCACAAAAAGTCATTCGCGAGATTTATAGACGCCTTGGTTACGAGGAAGTTTCAAATGAATAAAGAAAAAAAGCCCGAATGGTTTGATGAGGCAAATCCCGAACAATTTGCAACTGTTGTGAAAAAAGGGGTGGAATTGCCTCAAGACAGCCATCAGTTTGTTAAAAAGCAAACTTTTCAAAAGAGAAATTTTCACGAGCCTAATCTTGAGGAGTTAGCATCGGGAATTCTTGCAGGGAATCGAACTTTGCTTGCCCGCGCCATTACATTAATTGAAAGTAATGCAGAGCAACATTTTCAAAAGGCTCAAGAGCTATTACAAATGCTTCTGCCTCATTCAGGCAAAGCTATTCGGATTGGCATTACGGGTGTCCCTGGGGCTGGAAAGAGTACATTTATCGAGGCTTTTGGAACGTATTTATGTGATCTAGGACTGAGGGTGGCTGTTCTTGCCATCGATCCGAGTTCAAGCATAAGCGGGGGAAGTATTCTTGGGGATAAAACGAGAATGGAGCAGCTTTCCCGCAATCCCCGGGCCTATATTCGTCCGTCACCATCTGCAGGCAAGCTCGGCGGTGTTCATAGAAAAACGAGAGAAACGATGCTTCTCTGTGAAGCAGCAGGCTTTGATGTCATTTTGATTGAAACAGTCGGTGTCGGGCAAAGTGAGGTCATTGTTAGAGAGATGGTCGACTTTTTTATGCTTCTCGTTTTAACAGGAGCCGGGGATGAGCTGCAAGGAATGAAAAAAGGGATAATGGAGCTAGCCGATGCCATTATCGTCAATAAAGCGGACGGACCGAATAAAAAACTTGCCTTAAAAACGAAAGCTGAATACAGCCGTATTCTTCACTTCCTGCAGCCAGCAACAAAGGGCTGGGAAACAAAGGCCTTTACTTGCTCTGCACTCTATGAGGAGGGCATGAATGATATTTGGAGCACAATTAAAGAGTTTGAGAATAATACGAAAAAATCTGGCGTATTTGCTGAACGGAGAAGAATGCAAACGAAGGAATGGATTTACTCGATGATTGTCGATCAGCTACAATTCAGCTTTTTCTACCATCAAGGCGTAAAACCTCTTCTCCCCAAAATAGAGAATGAAGTCATTTCCGGAAGCCGAACCGCCACTTCAGCAGTCGAGGAATTATTTCGCGTCTTTCATGACAATAAGCATTGAAATTGAAATAAAGGCTGAATTACTGGTATGATAGTTTAAAGGTATTTTTTTCTTTTAAGGGAGGAACATTTTAAATGAATATGGATTTTAATTTCTTCATGAATGATGTCGTTAATCAGGCACGAAAAGAAATCGTGGCTGCTGGCTATACAGAACTTAAAACATCTGATGAAGTAGAGGAATCGCTGAACCAAAAAGGAACAACTCTCGTTATGGTCAACTCTGTTTGTGGATGTGCTGGCGGAATCGCTCGTCCTGCTGCCGCTCATTCTCTTCACTTTGATAAACGTCCTGACCATCTTGTAACGGTGTTTGCCGGACAGGATAAAGAAGCGACTGCTACAGCACGAGAATTTTTTACCGGCTACCCGCCATCATCCCCATCCTTCGCTTTATTAAAGGACGGAAAGGTATGCACAATGATCGAGCGTCATGAAATTGAAGGCCATGAACCAATGGCTGTCGTGCAAAAACTGCAAGATGCATTTGAACAATATTGTGAAGAACTATAATTCGAAGCCCTAATGCTAGGGCTTTTTTTTATTTAGTTATGTTAAATGAAATTGTTGATAATACTATTTTGTGGTTGATTGGAGCGGAAATCAACAGAAACGTATAACATTTAAGAGAACCCCCCTGCCTCTTAAAGCCCCTAACTCTATTCGTACGGAAAAATTATTCTTTACTAGATAATTGGGTAGAATAAGAATATCGTTCTTTATAATAAAAATTCAGACTTATTAATATTTATTCACATTTACATTTTGAATCCCGCTAAATCTACACTATCTAAATTTATCAGAATAGTAAAATATATAATATTTAATAAGCCTATTGCATAATTATAATGATGTGTTAAAATCCATTTTAGTGAATAAATATTTATTTTAAAAGAGCACTTGGAAATTTATAAGTAATCATAGAAAATATTTTAAAATAATATTAATTTTCAGAATCACTTAGGAGGAAATGTATATGAAAAGAATAGTTTCTTATATTTTTGTCAGTATTCTATTAATAGGCATGCTTGCTGCCTGTGGCACAAGTGAAGAGCCCTCTAAAACCGGGTCAAACAAAAATGGATCAGATAAAAAGACGTTAGTTATGGGAACTTCAGCCGACTATGCGCCGTTTGAATTTATTGATACAGCCAAAGGTGATGATATTATCGGGGTTGATATTGATATTGCTAAAGCAGTGACAGAAAAATTAGGCTATAATTTTGAAGTTCGTGACATGGACTTTGGTGGCTTAATTCAAGCTCTGCAATCTGGGCAAGTAGATTTCGTCCTTTCTGCTATGTCTGCGACAGATGAAAGAAGAAAGAGTATAGATTTTAGTGACATTTACTATACTTCCAAACATATGATTGTTTCTAAAAAAGGTAGTGGATTGACTAAAGTAGAGGATCTAAAAGGCAAAAAGATTGGTGCTCAGTTAGGAACTATTCAAGAGGAAAAGGCAAAAGAATTAGCAAAAACTGTTGATATGAGTGTAGAAAATCGCAATCGTATTCCAGAATTAATTCAAGAAATTAAAGCTGGACGATTAGATGCAGCAATTATTGAAGATACAGTCGCTAAAGGATATTTAGACAACAATCCAGATATTGAAGGTTTTACAGTTGAAGATGCGGATGGCGGGTATGCAATCGCTTTACCGAAGAATAGTGAGCTAACTCCAGAATTCAATAAAGCATTAAAAGAAATGCTGGATAATGGTGAGTTAGACGCGATTATTAAAAAATGGTTTGAAAAGAAATAATACAATCTAGGGGCGAGAAACGTTCTTGCCCTTATAGTGCGTGTTCAAAAAGGAGGACAAAAAGAGCCGAGAAGCAAGCTGACGTCGAAATTCGACAGCTCTTTGAATGATCTTCTCGAATAAACATCGCACGAGGAAAAGTGCTTTTCTTTTTCGAGGAATTTTTCCCGGACTTTTTGAACAACCTCTTATAGTTTTATTCGATTGCGAGAGGACTGATTTCCGAATGAATTTTGATTTTTCTTCCATTCTCCCTTCCCTGCCATATATTTTAAGGGGAATTACCGTAACACTTCAAATTGTTGGTTTGGCTGCCTTACTAGGTTTTGCACTTGGAATTATTTTATCTCTCTTCAAAATTAGCTCTATTAAACCGCTATTATGGTTTGCGGATGCTTATACATCCATTTTCCGCGGAACACCTTTAGTGCTGCAGCTAATGATTATTTATTTCGGATCGCCACAAATTTTTGGCTATCAAATTGAACCATATGTCGCGGCCGTTTTGGCATTTGGAATGAACTCAGCAGCTTATATCTCTGAAATTATTCGTGCTGGAATTCTAGCAGTAGATAAGGGACAAAGTGAAGCCGCAAAAGCTCTCGGTGTTCCTTACAGCAAGATGATGCTAAACATCATTTTGCCGCAAGCTTTAAAAAACATTTTGCCAGCTCTTATGAATGAATTTATTACTTTGACAAAGGAATCTGCTATCGTTACGACCATTGGGGTTATGGACATTATGCGAAGAGCCTATCAAGTTGGGGCAGATAAATTCCGCTTTATTGAGCCAATGTTATTAGCTGGTCTCATTTACTATTTAATGGTTATTACTTTAACAATCCTCGGCAAAGCCATTGAAAGGAGGATGAGACGCAGTGATTAAAATTGAAAGCTTATATAAACAATATGGCAACCTCGAAGTATTAAAAGGAATTTCAACGACGATAAAGGATGGAGAAGTTGTTGCAATCATTGGTCCATCTGGTTCCGGAAAATCGACTTTTCTCCGTTGCATTAATTTACTTGAGGTGCCATCATCTGGGCAAATTTGGATTGGGGAACAAGATATTACTAATAAAAAGACGAATATTATGAAAGTTCGCCAAAATGTTGGAATGGTTTTTCAGCATTTTCATCTGTTTCCGCATAAAACGGTCTTACAAAACTTAACATATGCACCAATGACGGTGAAAGGTCATTCAAAACAAGAAGCGGAGAAAATTGGCTTAGAGCTATTAGACAAGGTTGGATTATCACAAAAGGCTATGGAGTATCCGAACCGTTTGTCAGGAGGGCAGAAGCAGCGTGTGGCGATTGCCCGTGCACTGGCCATGGAGCCGGAAGTGATGCTTTTTGATGAACCGACATCAGCGCTCGATCCCGAAATGGTTAAAGAGGTACTTGATGTTATGAAGTCATTAGCTGATACGGGCATGACGATGGCAATTGTTACGCATGAAATGGGCTTTGCCAAAGAAGTAGCTGATCGTGTTCTTTTTTTAGATGGCGGGGTGCTTGTAGAGGATGCGCCTCCAAATGAATTCTTTAGCAACCCGAAATCTGCACGCGCACAGGATTTCTTGCAAAAGGTTTTATAAAAAACAATGTTTATAAAAGAATATTAAAAAAGAAGGTGATTTATATTGATCATCTTCTTTTTTTTGGACATAATTTGATATGATATGATGTTTATATAGCTTTTCTTATTAAGGTATGACTAGGAGTATAAAAAATATGAAGTTTCGCATAGGTTATCGAACGATTAAAACAGCCATTGGAACGTCAGCGGCGATTATTTTTTCTCAAATATTAGGTTTTCAAAATTTTGCCTCAGCGGGGATTATTACAATCCTTTGTATAAAGCCAACAAAAAAGAAATCTTTACAAACGTCCATCGAACGGTTCATTGCTGCTATTTTGGCCATTATTCTCTCAGGCGTCGTGTTTGAAGGCATTGCCTATCATCCGTTAATGATTGGGCTTTTGCTACTATTCTTTATCCCGATGACCGTTATGCTCAAGGTGAGTGATGGAATTGTCACGAGCAGTGTGACTATTTTACATATTTATTCTGCAGGGCAATTCACTTTTGATCTCGTTCTCAATGAAATTGGTATTACTACTATAGGAATCGGAGTTGCCCTTATTGCCAATATTTTCATGCCTAGCCTCGATCAAAAGCTGGGAGAATATCAAATGCAAATTGAGGAAAATTTCAAACGGATATTAGATGAGATTGTTATCTATCTTCGTGTGAATGAGAGTAATTGGGATGGATTGGAGATCCCTGAAACAGCGAGGCTGATTGAAGAGGCTGAAGCACTTTCCTATCGAGATGTAGAAAATCATTTTCTTCGGGATGATAATGTTTATTATCATTATTTTAAAATGAGGGAAAGACAATTTGAAATTATAGAACGGGTGCTGCCAATTGTTACCTCGATTTCACATACAGTCGAACAAGGAGAAATGGTTGCTGATTTCATAGAGGACTTGTCAACAAATATCGGATCGAAAGCTACAGCACAAGAATTTTTGGACAGGCTTCATGAAATGAAGATTTCCTTTAAGAGCATGGAATTGCCGAAAACGAGAATTGAATTCGAGGCACGAGCAGCACTTGTTCAATTTACCCGTGAAATTGAAGAGTATTTATGGATTCAGCGCTCGACAAAAGATTTGCCAATTGAAAAAAAGGTGCATGTTCCTTTTAAAAAAAGTGAAAACTAACCTATCAAATACACCTTGGCGTATTTGCGCCTAGATTTTTATCGAGCTCGCTCGATAAGTTCCTCTAAAAAATCTTAGGCATACGCCGGAGGCTTTAACTTTATTCAGCATTGGAACAAATACTGATTCATTTGGATACTTTCGCATTCATTTTGCCAAAATAACTTTAGAGACCTTTTGCTGAATAAAGTTAAAAAGTTGGTGATTTCATGCTTAAACTTATTTCTTCATTCGTCTTTGCCTTTATCATCTCGCCAATTTGGCCATTAGGGCAAAATCCGCTGCCCGGCGATCCATTTCTAATTGTTAACAAAAATACGAATGAAGTCGCACTGATTAATGATAATAGAGTGCAAACGGTAATTGCGGCTGCGACTGGAAAAACAGAAGATCTAACACCAGAAGGCTTTTTTACGGTCACTGTGAAGGCGAAGGAGCCTTTTTATCGAAAGAGCAATATTAAAGGCGGGGACCCAAATAATCCGTTAGGAACGAGATGGATCGGATTTGATGCGGCCGAAACGGATGGAAGAATATATGGGATTCACGGAACAAATAATCCATCGTCAATTGGGAAATACGTTTCACAAGGCTGTATCCGTCTACAAAATGAAGCGGTTGAATCCCTATTTGATTTAATTCCGATTGGGACAAAAATAGTAATCGTTAGTTCTCCAGAAGACTTTGAGCAGATTGGGCGAAATTATGGGGCAATTCAATAAAAAATGAGTGGATTTTAAATCCACTCATTTTTATTGGAAAATTATAAGGAGTTGATTAAAAAAACATCGATGCTCCAACGATCAATGTTGATGCAAGCATAGCAAAAATCATTAAATATACAATTAGCTTCCGGACTCTTTTATTAGACAAATACTTTCCCTCCCTAATGATCATATCCCTTGACTATATTTTACTAAGAAAAATCAAAATGAACAACCGATCGATTCTTGAAGGAATTTTCGACATATTTAGAGAATATAAAGGCTATAGAAATAAATTAATAGTAGCTTTTAGTAGCTTGGAGGGGAACAAATGATTAAAAAAGTGGATCATATTGGAATTGCAGTCCGCTCACTTGATGAAGCGCTGCCTTTTTATACAGATATATTAAAGCTTCCTCTTCTAGGCGTTGAAGAGGTAGAAAGTGAACAGCTAAAAGTCGCCTTTCTTCAGATAGGCGAGACGAAGCTTGAGTTGCTTGAACCGATAAGTTCTGAAAGCGCTGTCGCGAAATTTATTGAAAAGCGCGGCGAAGGTCTTCATCACGTCGCTTTAGGTGTAAGTTCTATTCAAGATCGGATTAATGAAATGAAGGAAAAAGGCATTACGATGCTAAACGATGTTCCAAAAAGAGGAGCAGGTGGAGCAGAGGTTGCGTTTATGCATCCGAAATCAACAGGGAAAGTACTTTATGAATTTTGCGAGAGGAAAGGATGAAACATAAGTTATGGCAGACATCTATGAAAAAATAAATGAATTGTATGACAGACGGAGAGAGATTGAACTTGGCGGCGGGGATGATCGAATTGCCAAACAGCATGAAAAAGGAAAGCTGACAGCTAGGGAGCGGATTGAGCTTCTAGTGGATCCAGGAACATTTGTTGAATTGAATCCGTTCATCGAGCATCGTTGTACAGATTTTGGGCTTAGTGAACAAAAGGGACCTGGGGATGGGGTTGTTACCGGCTATGGGAAAGTAAATGACCGGCCGATTTTTCTTTTTTCCCAGGACTTTACGGTTTTTGGTGGAGCCCTTGGCGAAATGCATGCAAAGAAAATTGCTAATGTCATGGATTTAGCTGCTAAAAATGGAGCCCCGTTCGTTGGGTTAAATGATTCAGGCGGTGCAAGAATTCAAGAGGGTGTAGTTTCATTAGATGGCTATGGTCACATATTTTACCGAAATTCCATTTATTCTGGTGTCATTCCGCAAATCTCCGTCATTATGGGGCCATGTGCGGGCGGAGCTGTGTACTCACCTGCGATTACTGATTTTGTTTTTATGGTAGAGAAAACGAGTCAAATGTTTATCACTGGCCCGAAGGTGATTGAAACAGTGACAGGAGAGCAAATTTCATCAGAAGATTTAGGTGGGGCAAATGTACATAATACGATTAGTGGGAATGCGCATTTTAAAGGTAAAAACGAGCAAGAAATCATTGAGCAAGTTCGTCATTTATTAAGCTATTTGCCGCAAAATAACAGTGAGAAGCCGCCGATGATAAATACAGCGGATGAGGAGGATTACCGTCCTGATTTAACAGATGTGATTCCGTTTGATACGGTCCGTCCGTATGATGTGCGCAATGTCATTGAACAAGTTGTTGATCAAGGTTCCTTCATGGAGATCCATCAAGATTTTGCGAAAAATATCGTTGTCGGATTAGCTCGGATTAAAGGGGAAGTTGTCGGTCTTGTTTGCAATCAGCCAAAGTTTATGGCGGGCGGTCTTGATATTGATTCTTCTGATAAAGCGGCTAGATTTATTCGTTTCTGTGATTCCTTTAATATTCCTCTTATTACGTTCGAGGATGTAACCGGGTTCTTCCCTGGTGTAAAACAGGAGCATGGGGGCATTATTCGTCACGGTGCAAAAATCCTGTATGCTTATTCGGAAGCAACCGTTCCTAAGCTTACAGTTATTTTAAGAAAAGCTTTCGGCGGTGCCTATGTTGCTTTAAATAGTAAAGCGATCGGGGCTGATCTAGTTTTTGCTTGGCCGAATGCGGAAGTTGCCGTTATGGGGGCACAAGGTGCTGCTAATATTATTTTTGCTAAAGACATTCAAAATAGTGATGATCCCGAAGCAACAAGAGCCCAGAAAATCGAAGAATATAGAGAAAAGTTTGCCAATCCATATGTAGCGGCAAGCAGGGGTATGGTCGATGATGTCATTGATCCGCGCGAAACAAGAATAAAACTTATTCAGGCGCTGGAAATGCTGCGAAATAAACAAGAATCTAGACCAAAAAAGAAGCATGGAAACATTCCCCTATAATTTGCGCAAATTACTTTTGCAAATAAGTTTTTAAAGGTATATTAGAATAGTAAACGTAAATTATTGGAGGCAATAGGCTATGATTAATCAGGAACGATTATTAAATGAATTTTTAGAGCTTGTGCAAATTGATTCAGAAACGAAATTTGAGGCGGAAATTGCTAAAGTGTTAAAACAGAAATTTTCCGATTTAGGTGTAGAAGTTTTTGAAGATGATACGACAGCTCAAACCGGCCATGGAGCTGGCAATTTGATTTGTACACTTCCTGGGACGAAGGATGGTGTCGATACCATTTATTTTACTTCTCATATGGATACAGTTGTGCCAGCTAAAGGTGTGAAACCTTCAATTAAGGATGGCTATGTTGTTTCAGATGGGACAACAATTTTAGGGGCCGATGATAAAACAGGATTAGCAGTCATGCTGGAAACGATTAAAGTTCTGAAGGAACAAAGCGTAGCTCATGGTTCGATTCAATTTATCATTACAGTCGGAGAAGAATCTGGTCTTGTTGGAGCAAAAGCTCTTGATCCATCTTTAATGAAAGCAAAATATGGATACGCTCTTGATAGTGATGGCAAGGTTGGAAACATCATTGTCGCAGCACCAACACAAGCGAAGGTAAAAGCAACTATTTACGGCAAAACAGCGCACGCTGGTGTGGCTCCGGAAAAAGGAGTTTCAGCTATTACGATCGCCGCAAAGGCAGTTTCAAGAATGCCATTAGGCCGAATTGACGAGGAAACAACTGCTAATATTGGCCGCTTTGAAGGTGGAACGCAAACGAATATTGTGTGTGACCGGGTAGATGTGTTAGCAGAAGCGCGTTCTTTAGTGAATGAGAAAATGGAAGCTCAAGTTCGTAAAATGAAGGAAGCATTTGAAGGGGCCGCTGAAGAAATTGGCGGAAAAGCAGAGGTCGACGTTCAAGTTATGTATCCGGGCTTTAAGTTTGGCGAAGGCGATCACGTTGTTGAAGTGGCACGCAAGGCTGCAGAAAAAATCGGCCGCAGCTGTGAATTATTAAAGAGCGGTGGCGGAAGTGACGCAAACGTCATTGCTGGCTTCGGGATTCCGACTGTTAATCTAGCTGTCGGTTATGAAGAAATTCATACGACGAATGAGCGTATGCCAATCGAAGAATTAAATAAATTAGCTGAAATGGTCATTGCCATCATTGAGGAAGTGGCGGGTCAGTAATCTTTTGCAATAAAAAAATGCAGTTGAATTTCGCTTGGAAATTCAACTGCATTTTTTATTTGTAAAATTGTCGCCAATTAGTGCCCTGATTCAATTAAATCGACATGGCTGACGTGTTTATTATTAGCCCAAATAAATAGAACAGAGATAAGAACAAATGCTGCCCCCACGATAAACGGGATATGTGGATTAAACCATTCAGCTAATTTTCCGGCTAGGAAAGGAGCAATTGCACCGCCAATAAATCGCAGGAAGCTATAGGCTGCTGATGCCGTCGAGCGTTCAATCGGTGCAGAGTTCATAACAGCTGTTGTTATCAATGTGTTGTTATTCCCTAACAATGCCCCAGCAAAAATAACTGCCGCAATGATAACCCATTGTGTAGATGTCCATATCCCCATAATGAATAAGACAAGAGCAAATAAAATTAGCATTACACACATAGATTTAACTGTTCCAAAACGCTTTTGAAGCTTAGGTGCCATAAAAACAGAAGTGAAAGCAAGTAGTATTCCCCAGCCTAGAAAGACAATTCCGAGTCCGTGTGCATCTAGACCCATGACGAACGGAGCGAAAGCAAGAAGCGTAAAAAAACCAAAGTTATAAAGGGCTGCAGTAATACCAAAGACAAATAGGGATCTATGTTGTTTTAAGGCGCGAAATGGATCCGACAAAGAGGTTTTTGGACGCTTAACCGTCGTTTTCGGATTGGGCATTAAAGTGATAAGTCCGATAAAAGCAATGACCATCAATACAGCAACACCAAGGAATGGCCCTCTCCATGACATGCCCCCGAGCCAGCCGCCGAGTAGCGGTCCTACTGAAATACCTAACCCAATGGCTGCTTCATATAATATGATGGCATTTGCTGTCCCACTTTTTGAGAGTGAAACGATAGCGGCTAATGCTGTTGCAACAAAGAGCGCATTCCCTAAGCCCCATCCGCCACGCAGAGCGACTAGCGTCCATATTCCATTCGAAAATCCTCCAAGTGCAGAAAACACGGCAATAATGACAATTCCAACAAGCAAAGTCCACTTTATGCCAAGTCTGGACGAAATCATCCCTGTAATAAGCATCGCTAAAGCCATAACTGCATTATAGCTTGTAAATAGCAGCGACACCTCACTGGGAGTGGCATTTAAGTTCTTGGCAATTGCCGGCAAAATCGGATCAACGAGACCGATGCCCATAAAGGCGATAATACCCGCAAAGAAAACAGCCCAAACGGCTTTTGGCTGTTTAAGTAGACTTGCTTTTTCCCCTGCTTCAGCAGGATTTGCTTGTGTTGTTGATGACATTCACACATCACTCCTTATATTTATGTTTGTATAAAGGCAAGCTTTTAATTCACTTGAATGTAAAGTAAAGTAGTTGTATTATGAAACTACATAATTGTATTATACAACTATTTTTCATTCTGTCAACGGTCCTGGTGTTCTCGTTTTTAGAAATGAATCACGGTTATGATATGATAGATATAGATGATAACAATATTGAGAGGTAGTAAAAATGGATGAACAAGCATTGGAAACGATAGAACTGGAATTGGCAATTCTTATTCGCCGGACGACATCAATTTCTTCTCATAAGAATTTCGGAAATCTTGATCGATCAGCTTATTTATTATTGCATCAAATTAATAACTATAACGGATCAGCGGGAGTAAAATTGTTAGCTGAAGAATTCCAGCTAGATATTTCCACCGTCAGCAGACAAACGGCATCATTGGAAAAGAAAGAGTATGTAAATAGAGTTCCCGATCCGGCCGATGGAAGGGCTTATTTTCTGCAAATTACTGATTTAGGGAAAAAAGAACTTTTGCAATATAAACAGGCTAGACTAGAGCGTGTATCAGAAATTATCGAAAGCTGGTCTGAGGAAGAAAGGCTCTTATTTGGAAAGCTCTTAAAAAAATTTAATCTTAATGCGATAAATAATTAAGGCTTTTTTCGTAAAGTTTGTTGTATTTCATTTGATTTTTATTTAACTATCTGAGTTGATTGGAGGGGAGGGGACTTGACTCCTCCAAAATGCTATTCATTTTGTCGTGCGGTCATATTTAAAAAATATATGATGACCTATCCATAATAAATGTTCAAAAATCTTCTTTCCTTTAGTAATATATAAATAGGAAAAACTAGTACTAGAGGAGGATTGCATTGGTAGAAACGAGTAAAGTAGTCGTATTTCAAGTTGGAAATGAAGAATATGCAATTCCCATTCGATTTGTCATTTCAATTGAGAAAGTGGAAGGCATTACACCGATTCCACACTTACCAGACTACATGAATGGGATTTTTAAAGTTAGAGGAGAGCTTATTCCGGTTATTGATTTTGAAAGGGTTCTTTATCAGCGCCCTTCAAATATTAATGAATTGACGAAGATTATTGTTATTCATACGAACGAGCTTTCACTCGGTGTCATTGTAAAGGATGCAAAGGAAATTATTGATATTCCCCCCGAAAAGATTAAACAGCTGGGACTTATCGCTTACGGAAAAACATCTTATTTTACTGGAGTTGCCAATTTAGATTCACGCATTATTACATTAATTGACCCATTGAAAATGGTCCAATCTTTAGATGGAATTAAGCAAATTCAAGATTTTATGGCAGCGGAAGTTAATACATAGAACAGAAGCAGGGGATGGAGACATCCTCTGTTTTTATTTAACTATCTGAGTTGATTGGAGCGGAGGGCACTTGATCCCTGCGATTGCTGCGTGCCCACAACGGAAATCAACGGGCAAGCTTCGAAGGCTTAAAGCAACGATACATCCTAAAAGCCTTATTTTATCAATTAGATGAAGTATACCTTTCATTTTGTTAAAATAGTAGCATAATACAGTCAGGGAAGTGTCGGCATGAAGCAAATGTATCCAAAAAATGGCCGAGTCATCTTACATGTTGATATGAATAGCTTTTATGCATCTGTTGAAATGGCATTTGATCCGTCGCTGAAAGGAAAGCCGCTAGCAATTGCCGGAAATCCAGAGGAGCGGAGAGGGATCATTGTCACATGCAGCTATGAAGCGCGAAGCTTTGGGATAAAAACGACGATGCCATTATGGGAAGCAAAGAAGCTTTGTCCACAGCTTATTGTTAGAAAGCCGAATTTTGAGAGATACCGGGCCGCTTCAATAGGTATGTTTGAGATTTTAAATGAATATTCTTCTCTAGTTGAACCAGTTTCGATTGATGAAGGGTATGTTGATATTACCGAAAGCTATGAGCATGGGTCGCCACTTGAAATTGCTGAAACCATTCAAAAACAAATTATGCAGCAGCTCGATTTGCCTTGCAGTATTGGAGTTGCTCCGAATAAATTTTTGGCTAAAACTGCCTCAGATATGAAAAAACCAATGGGCATAACCGTCCTCCGAAAAAGAGATGTGCCAACTATTCTTTGGCCCTTAGATGTTGAAGCTATGCATGGAGTTGGCAAGAAAACAGGGGAAAAGCTAAGGAGCTTGGAGATTCAAACAATTGGTAATTTAGCGAAAGCGAATGAACTGCAGCTTAAAACGAAACTTGGCATAAACGGTCTTCGTTTGAAGGAAAGAGCGAATGGCATAGATAGACGACCTGTCGACCCTGATGCAGCAGCTGAATTTAAAAGCATTGGAAATTCAACTACTTTGCCCCGTGATTATTCCAATCAGCATGATCTGCTTCGGGTACTTGAAAAGCTTGCGGGCACTGTTTCGGTTAGGCTCAAAAGGAAAAAAGTTCTTGCGTCATCCCTTAGCATTACCATCCGTTATAAAGATCGCAAAACCATTACGAGAAGCAAAAAGCTCCCGAACCCGATCCAGAATGGCGAGGAAATTTCCACTGAGGCAAGCCAGCTGTTTCTAAAGCATTGGAATGGGGATGCCATTCGTCTGCTCGGTATTACAGGAACCGATTTAGTGGAGCAGCATGAAGCGGTTAAACAGCTTGATCTTTTTAGCTTTGAAAAGGAAGCAAAGAAGGAGCCTCTCTATAAGACAATGGAAAAGCTGCGTGAAAAATATGGCTCACAAATTATTGAGAGAGCCGGGGAAATGACTGAAATAAAGAAACAACAGGAAAACATCGGAACGGAAACAAGTTTTAATAAAGACTTTCTTCGTGATTTCACTATCGATTTAAAACCAGATAAAGATAAAGATTTGGAATAAATGCTAGAAGAGTATAAGAAAATGGGGAAATTGCAATTTGGAGTAATTGGCTTAGCTGTCATAGGTAAGAATTGGCTTTGACTATCGAAAGCAGACGATATTTTGTTTATTACTACACCGACTGCAATAAAGGAGAATTTTTATGGATATTTTTTTCTTAGGTACGGGTGCTGGAATGCCAGCGAAGTTAAGGAATGTGACTTCAATCGCATTAAAGCTTCTCGAGGAAAGAGGAGCTATCTGGCTGTTCGATTGCGGAGAAGCGACCCAGCATCAAATTTTACATACTTCGATTAAACCTCGACGGATCGAAAAAATTTTTATTACCCATCTTCATGGGGATCATATTTACGGGCTTCCGGGTTTATTATCAAGCCGTTCCTTTCAAGGCGGCGAATCTGAAGTGATTTTATATGGCCCAAAGGGCATCAAGGAATATGTAGAGATTTCTTTAACGGTTAGCCAAACATATTTAAAATACCCATTAAAAATTGTCGAGATTAAAGAGGGGACTATTTTTGAAGATGAGGAGTTTATTGTCGAAGCACGCCTTCTTGAACATGGCATTCCATCTTATGGCTATAGGGTAATAGAAAAAGATCGACCAGGCACACTCCTTGCAGATAAATTGCAGGAAGCGGGCATTAAGCCAGGGCCCATTTATAGAAAAATTAAAAATGGTGAAACAGTTAAGCTGGATGATGGCCGGGTCATTGAGCCGAATGAATTTTTAGGAAAAGCACAAAAAGGCAGAGTAGTGACAATACTTGGAGATACACGGAAATGTGAAGCTGCCTTCGAATTGGCAACGGGAGCCGATCTTCTCGTTCATGAAGCTACCTTTTCAGCTGGTGAAGAAAATCTTGCTTTTGAATATTTTCATTCTACAACTTTACAAGCAGCGGAGATTGCTAAACAAGCTAATGTCAAAAAATTATGCTTAACTCATATTAGTTCGAGGTATGATCGGAATGATTGGATTGAACTCGTTCAAGAATCCAAAAAAATTTTTCCTCATACCGAAATAGCAGAGGACTTTAAAGAAGTACATATCCCGCTTGAAAAATAATCAAAATTTTTGTTGACTTCTATAAATGAGCATACTATAATCTCACTTATATCTAAATACTATATATATAGCAATGAAGAGAATCTATTAAGTCTTATTTCCCTGTTATAGAGAGTTAGTGGCTGGTGAAAACTAACACAAAAATAAGATGAATTTCAGCTTGGAGCTTTTTTTACTGTCTTAATTGGCAGTAAAACGGTCATTCCGTTAACATGTCGAGTGGAAAGTCACATGCTTTCAAAAAGGGTGGTACCGCGTGAAATATTCACGTCCCTTTTTAGAAGCTGTGGCTTTTTTGTTTTCTAGGAAAATGTTTGGAATTAATACTCTGAATTTTCTTTTCTTAGTAGCAGCATTTGATTGTTAGCACTTATTTATAAACATAAATGGATTTTAGGAGGAAGCATTATGCAGCAAGAGGAACAGTGGTCTTCGAAAATAGGATTTATTTTAGCTTCTGCTGGCTCGGCGATAGGGCTCGGGGCGATATGGAAGCTACCGTACGTAACAGGGGTGAGCGGTGGCGGTGCATTTATTTTATTATTTTTATTATTTTCCCTGTTAATCGGTTTTCCGCTCCTTTTAGGTGAATTTGTCATTGGGCGCAGTACTGGAAAAGAGGCAATTTCCGCATATAAAGCAATTGCACCGGGGTCAAAATGGCATTGGATAGGCTATTTAGGCGTATTTACTTGTTTTCTGTTACTATCTTTTTATAGTGTGATCGGCGGCTGGATCATTCAGTATTTGTATTATAATGTGAAGGATTTAGTTGGCGCGTCTGGGAGCGTTGATTACAAAGCACTGTATGATGCTACTGTATCTAATCCAGTTCAAGTTGTAATTGCACAAGGAATCTTTCTAATCATTACAATCCTTGTCGTTGCGAGAGGTGTGCAAGCGGGTATTGAGAAAATAAGTAAAATCATGATGCCTGCTCTGTTTATATTATTTATCATCTTAATTTTCCGTTCTCTAACATTGAATCATGCAATGGATGGAGTAAGCTTCTTTTTAAAGCCTGATTTTTCAAGTTTAACGTCAGAGAGTGTTCTTTATGCAATGGGGCAATCGTTTTTCTCATTAAGTGTTGGGGTATCAGTCATGGTTACATACAGCTCATACTTATCCAAAAAGGAAAACTTGCTTCAGCCAGCCTTATCCGTAGTTTTAATGAATCTATTTATTTCTCTTCTTGCTGGATTAGCAATATTTCCAGCAGTGTTTTCGCTAGGATTTGAGCCAACTGCGGGACCTGGGCTATTATTTATCGTTTTGCCTTCTGTTTTTGACAACATTATTTTTGGCGATTGGTTTTTACTGCTTTTCCTTGCATTATTTTTATTTGCAACGTTAACATCAGCCTTTTCGATGCTTGAAATTGTTGTAGCAGCGATCACAAGTAAAAAAGGAAAAGGCAGAAGTGCAATGTCTTGGATTATGGGAGCCGCAATTTTCTTAGTTGGGATCCCGTCAGCCCTTTCGTATAGTACACTTTCTAATTTTACACTTTTCGGGAAAAGCATTTTCGACAGTGCGGATTTCCTTGTGAGTAATATTCTTATGCCAACTGGAGCACTGTTAATTTCCATTTTCGTTTCCTATCGAATGAAAAAGGATTTATTGAAAAGTGAACTCATTCAAGGATCTAAAAGTTTGAATAGTATTTTTACAGTTTGGTACTTCTTGATGAGATATATTGTCCCGTTGGTCATCATTGCTGTATTTTTGGATTCATTGGGATTGATTTAATATGGAATAGATAAAAAACAGGATGGGAACCCCATCCTGTTTTTTATCTTTCCAGATATATCGGCGACTTACATCCAGCCACGCTCGTATTGTTTCGGCGAGTCAATTTTCACACCAAGTTCTTTCGCTGCTGTTCTTGGCCAATACGGATCCCGCAAAAGTTCACGTCCGATCAAGATTAAATCAGCTCGATGATTTTGCAGTATTTCCTCAGCGTGCAGCGGGGAGGTGATCAAGCCAACTGCACCTGTAGAAATGTCAGCCTCTTTTTTAATTTGTTCAGCAAATTGCACTTGATAGCCTGGGTAAGGGTGAATTCTTGCAGGAACGACAGCGCCTGAGCTGCAATCGATGAGGTCTACGCCCTGTTCCTTCATCCAACGTGCCATATTCACATAATCTTCAATTTTCAAGCCTTCCTCATGATAATCATTCGCCGATATGCGCACGAAAAGCGGTCCTTCCCAAACGGATTGAATGGCTTCAATGATTTCACGCAAGAAGCGGTAGCGATTTTCTGCTGAGCCTCCATATTGGTCTGTTCGCTTATTTGTTAAAGGAGAGAGGAACTCGTTAATTAAATAGCCATGTGCACCGTGAATTTCAATCACATCAAAGCCAGCTTTTTTTGCTCGGACAGCTCCTTGTTTAAATGCTTCGATCGTTTCTTGAATATCTTCAACAGACATTTCCTTTGGCGTTTTCATTTTCTCATCGAAAGCAATAGCAGAAGGCGCAAGAATCTCTCCTTCAAGTACGGCCTTTCTTCCGGCATGGGCAAGCTGGATGCCAGTCGCTGCACCATGTTCCTTCATTAATGAAGTTAGCTCCTGTAAGCCTTCAATATGTTCATCGCTCCAGATACCTAAATCATTTGGAGAAATGCGTCCTTGAGGTGTTACAGCAGTTGCTTCGATGATGATTAGCCCAGTCTGTCCAACGGCACGACTTGTATAATGAGTCCGATGCCAATTCTCAACCTTACCATCTTCATTGTGGCAAGAATACATACACATTGGTGACATGACAATCCGGTTTTTAAATGTTGTATTTTTTATCGTAAATGGGGAAAAAAGTTTAGTTTCCATAAAATAGAGCCTCCTTTTTCTTTCATGAATAAGTATATCAATGTAATTGGAAATATAAAAAAAATTGGCTCGGGGTTTCTTATTTTTAGAAAGTGGCGGAGGAAATGCCGCCAACTTCTTCAATAAATTGGCGGCTAAAATATTTATTAAACCTTCATTTCGGCTCCAAACGCTTTCCCAAGCCTCTTCGACTGTGCTGTTGCTTCTTTAATGCAATCAATAAACGCATTTTGCACGCTGTATGATTCCAAAATTTTAATGCCAGCCTCTGTTGTTCCGCCTGGGCTTGTCACTTCCTTTCGAAGCTGCTGAGGCTCTTTTGCTGATTTGGATAGCATTTCCGCTGCACCAAGTAAGGTTTGCACGATTAATTCCTTTGCAACTTCTTTTTCAAGTCCAATGTCCATGGCGCTTTTTTCCATAGCTTCTGCTAAATAATAAATATAAGCCGGTCCGCTTCCAGATAATCCAGTCACAGCATCAAGCTGAACTTCCTGCACAATTGTCGTTAATCCGACTGTTTCGAATATTTTAGTGACTAGCTTCATATGCTCGTTCGACACTCTTTCATTGATTGCTAGAGCTGTAGCAGACTTTCCAACCGCGGCAGAAGTATTCGGCATGGCTCTAACAACAGCCAATGATTTTTCCGCTAGCTTCTCAATGCTGTTAATAGCTACCCCTGCTAAAACAGATATGACAAGAATATCTTTAGTTAAGTAGTTCTTAATCCGCGAAATCGCTTCAGCTGCATCCTTTGGCTTCATTGCTAGAAAAACGATTTCAGCATTTTGAAAAAGTTCATCTAGTTGATACGTTGATTGGACTCCGTATCGGCGTTGCATCTCCATTAGTTTCTCCTGATCTGCTTTATTCGTTATCCAAATATTTTTGCTATCAATTATTTTATTTTCCACAATTCCAGAAATTAAAGCCTCTGCCATGGAACCTGCACCGATAAACGCTATTTTTTTCATGCTAAGACCCTCCTTGATTTAATGTCTATTGTTAAAGTGGATTTTTTTAACGATAAATATGAACGCGGGAAAAATAAAAAAAGCCCTTTCATCCTGTAAAGGACGAAAGGGCTTTGCTTTCGTGGTACCACCTTAATTACCCTTTTCAAGAAAAGATTTTTCTCGAAAAAGGCATCTCTATTCCGTTAACGCCGGAAGCACGTTTAGGTTTGCCTAACTGCTCATAAGGTAGGTTTCAATGGTCAAGTGGACGGAGGAGCCTTTCAGCCGGTGAGCCCCACTCTCTTTCGCCGTTTTCCATTTACTGGCCTTATTCATCGCTTTTTTCACTGGATTGAAAGTATGATTTTAATATTAATAGTGATTATGGACGAGGACAAGTAGGTTTGTCAAGGGGCAATTGTTAGAATAGTGAATCGTTTTCAGACTTTAGTTGTAATTAACACAGTTCGTCATTGCGTTCTACCTAAATTAAAAGTGAGGACTTATTAAATTTCTTACTATATAATCATAATATTATAAAAAATTTAAAAGGGGGGAATACGTGTTGAAGAAAATTTTTAAAAATGGATTATTTTACACGTTTGATCCGATCAAGCCTTTTGTCGAAGCAGTGGTAGTCGAAAATGGAAGATTTTTTGATATGGGTACAACGGAACAAATGTTGCTACATTGGGGAAGAGCGGATTGTTCTATTGTCGATATGCAAGGAAAAGCGGTAACGCCAGGGCTTATTGATAGCCATCTGCACCTTTCGGGGATTGCGAAAAATTTCCTTAGCTTAGATGTTACAGGTGTCACGACTAAGCGAGAATTTCTGGAGAGAATTCGGATTAAGGCAAATTCCCTGCAAAAAGGGGAATGGCTGCTTGGATGGGGATGGGATGAAAATCTATTTACAGATGGCACTTACCCTACAATCCAAGAGCTAGATCACGTCGCACCGAACTGTCCTTTATTTATATCAAGGATTTGTGGACATGCTTCCTTAGTAAATACTCAAGCACTGGAAGGTATTAATTATCATGCTGCGGTCTCTATTCCAGAAGGAGGGGCCATTGTTCTGGATGAAGGAACAAAGCAGCCGACAGGACTTATTTTAGAATCAGCTTCACAGTTGTTTACAGAGCAAATCCCGTACTATTCATACGGAGATTTAAAAAAGTCAATGAGAAGAGCCATACATTTTGCTATGGAAAAGGGGTTAACTGGCGCTCATTCGAATGACCCCGTCTATTTAGGAGGTTTACATCAAACCTATCAAATTTATGACGAGCTATTGAATGATGAGAACCTCGGTTTACGCTGCAATCTCTTAATTGATCATATGTTTATGGATGATTTAAAGGAAAGAGGGATGTATACAGGGTATGGAAATGAAACATTACAAATTGGCGCGGTGAAAATTTTTGCCGATGGGGCGTTTGGAAGAAGAACAGCCCTTTTATCTGAGCCTTATCATGATGCCCCGGATCATTTTGGAGAGGCGATGTTTGATCAGGAAACGTTATATGAAATTGTTCGTAAAGCACGTGATCTATCTATGCCGATCGCAGTTCATACAATAGGGGATCAGGCATTAGAAAACGTATTGGACATATTAGATCAATTCTCAGCTGTTTCGTATCGCGACCGCTTGATCCACGTTCAAGTTCTCCGTAAAGAATTGATTGAGCGTCTTGCACTTCCAAGCAGAATTGCAGATATACAGCCGCGATTTATCGTTGGTGATTTCCCTTGGGTACAGGAAAGACTTGGCAAGGAGAGAATAGAGTTTGCCTATGCATGGAAAACATTAATCGATTCACAAGTCATTTGTGCTGGCGGATCGGATTCACCAATCGAACCGATTGACCCTTTATTAGGAATTCATGCATCCATTACTCGTAAAGCTCCTGGTCAAACCCACAATGGCTGGAATGAAAAAGAAAAATTATCAGTGGAAGAAGCATTTAAATTATTCACGGTTATGGGAGCATACCCAACAAATGAAGAAACGATCAAGGGGACCATTTCGAGAGGAAAGCTTGCCGATATGACTGTCTATTCACAAAACCCGTTTGAGATGGAAGAGGCGGATGAACTATTAACGACTCAAATTGAAAAAACGATTATCGGCGGGGAGATCCGCTTCCAAAAGCAATAAGAAAATATGAAAAACAATTCTTAAAAGAAGGAAGGACCTTACCTTTTCGAAGGGGATGGTTTTTCCTTCTTTTCTTATTTTATTTTATTAGTTTTGAGTCGTTAATCCTATTTTTTGCTAGTCTTAATTACTTATTTTTGGTAGTTCGTATAAAATTTACATAATTTTAATTGTGATGTTACAGAGGCGTGTTTAAACTAGTAATGGGAAATACAAGAAATAAACTTAAATAATAGAATTTGGGGGAGATTGAATGATTGGAAAGCTGCAGAAAAAGACATATAGCTTTGTTCTCATTTTTACTATGATTTTCAGCCTGATTGCTCCATTTCAAGAGCATGTTTCAAAAGCTGCTGAAACGATCACGGTTGCGGAAGCTATCGCAAATAATAGCGGAACAGCAACGGTAGAAGGGTATATTGTCGGTATTACGAATAATGGACCTAAATATCAGCATAGCGGACCATTTTCGGTAGCGACTAATATTGCAATTGCTGATTCTGCAAATGAAACTGATGTAAAGAAAATTTTGCCTGTTCAGCTGCCTAATAATTGGATTAGAACAGAATTAAACCTTGTTGAACACCCGGAGAATCTAGGGAAGAAAATCCAAATCACTGGTAATCTAGAAGCTTATTTTACTGCTCCCGGATTGAAAAGTCCTACAGGTTATTCCTTTGGTGAGGTAACAGAACCTACTAAAGTACAAGCTGTTACCGCCAATCCTGGTGGTGGGACCGTTGTAATAGGGACAAAGGTTGCGCTTCATACTGCTACTGAAGAAGCAGCGATCTATTTCACTGTAGATGGATCTGTACCTACTACATCAAGCACACGCTACACAGAGCCTATAGAAATAAATGATCCTGTAACAATAAAGGCTTTAGCTGTAAAAGCAGGCTTAGAAAATAGTGAAGTGGCTGTATTTAATTATGTGATTCAGCACGGAGTTATTCGTATTCATGATATTCAAGGTGCTGGCCATTTTTCGCCATTTGCGGATCAAAATGTAGCTGATGTTGAAGGAATCGTTACAAAAGTAGTTGATGGAAGCAATTTTTATATGCAGGACTTGCAGCCGGATGATGATCCAAATACTTCTGAAGGCATTCTAGTTTATAAAAAATCTCACGGAGTAAAAGTGGGAGATGTTGTTAAAGTAAGTGGTCAAGTAAAAGAATGGGTATTGGATGGATATGCTGAAAAGCTACAAACAGATCTGCCCGTTACGGAAATAAATGCTACTAGAATCGTTGTGACTGCAAGCAATCAGCCCCTTCCTGAACCAGTCATTATTGGGGTTGACCGCATCATGCCTCTAGAAGTAATTGATAATGACGGATTGACTATATTTGATCCGGAAGAGGATGGCATCGACTTTTTTGAAAGCTTAGAGGGTATGCTTGTACAGGTGAACAACCCTAAGGTTGTTGCGCCGCAGAAATATGGAGAAGTTATTGTCGTTCCTGAAAATATTCCGGTCAATACAACAGCTGGTGGATTGCGCATTTCAGAAACAGATTTTAACCCAGAAAGAATCACGATCGATATTGGTGATAATAAATTCATTGCTAAAATGGGTGATCACTTTCAAGGCTCCATTCAAGGTGTTGTCAGCTATGGCTTTAGCAATTATAAAATATTAAGTGATAGAGCGGCACTGCCTCCTCTTATTGAAGGTGCGAATGAAAGGGAAGTTACTTCGATTATTCCTGACGAAGATCAATTAACCATTGCTTCTTATAACGTAGAAAACTTTTCAACAAAAACCGATGATGGAAAGGTTGCTAGATTAGCTGAGGCCATTGTAACAAATTTGAAGCAGCCTGATATTGTCGGTTTAACAGAAGTTCAGGATAATGATGGGCCTACAGATAGCGGAACAACTGATGCCAGCCAAAGCGCGGCGAAATTAATTGCAAAGATCGAAGCACTCGGTGGTCCAAAATACACGTATACAGATATTGCACCAGAAGATAAGGTGGACGGCGGACAGCCGGGGGGCAATATTCGTGTCGGCTTCCTTTATAATGAGGAACGTGTATCGCTTGTTCCAGGTACGAAAGGAACAGCAACGCAAGCGGTTGGATATGAGAAGGGCAAACTAACACTAAACCCTGGAAGGATTGATCCAAATAATCCAGCGTTTAAATCCAGCCGAAAGCCATTAGCGGCACAGTTTGAATTCAATGGCGAGAGTGTTATCGTTGTCGCGAACCACTTTAACTCAAAAGGCGGAGACCTTCCGCTATTTGGAAAAGTGCAGCCGCCTGTCCTAAACAGTGAAGTTCAGCGCATGCAAATTGCAGCGATTGTCAACAATTTTGTCAAGGATGTTCAAGCAAAAGACCCGAATGCCAACATTGTTTTGCTCGGTGATTTTAATGATTTTGAATTCTCTAATCCTTTAAAGGCTTTAAAGGGACAAGAATTGACAAACATGATTGAAAAAGTTCCAGCAGAAGAGCGTTACTCATATAACTATCAAGGAAATGCGCAAGTACTAGATCATATTTTAGTATCTAATAATCTTGCTGATTTAACTGAAGTGGATATAGTCCATATTAACTCTGGTTTCATGGAAGAGCATGGCCGTGCGAGCGATCATGACCCTGTGTTAATTCAAACAGCTTTGAAAGAGCCAGCAAAACAAGAAGAGCCGAAGTATGATCAAGTGTATGATCTTGTCGGCTATAAAGCTAAAAAACTCGTGATTGGGCCCGGTAATGCCTTAATCATCATGGATAAGACATCGACAATTACAGAGGGAATTTGGCTGAAAAAATCAGCTGTTCTTAAAGGTGAAGGACTAAAGAAAACGAGAGTGGTAATTAGTTCTGCTCAAAAAGGTGCTATAGTCGACCTCACCGGTACAGAGGTTCAAGAAGTGTTCATCGAAAAGGACAAGATCGCGGAAATTAGAGGGGCAGAGAATGTAAAAGCTTGGTCTGTTGATAAAAAGGCAGATACCTCTCACATTAAATTTACTAATTCAAAAGGGGAAGAAATTCCTTCTCCTTTCGCTTCAAAAGTTAATGAAGCAGCCTTTGATCAAGCAAGTTAAATAGTAAATCTTGTGTAAATAAATATTTTTTAGATTAGAAGCTAGCGCTTTAATGCGTTCTAGCTTCTTTTCTGTTTAAATCAATTTAGGATTGTGTTATTGTCAAATTAAAATGATAATTTGGAAATTTTCAAAATAGAAAGAGAGGCTAATATTTGTGGGGGAAATTATATCTTTCAAAGCTGTTTCATGGCGCAGGAACGGGCAGGAAATCTTAAGCAATATACATTGGAGCATGGAGCAAGATGAGCATTGGGCCATTCTTGGTTTAAATGGATCAGGGAAGACATCTCTTCTAAATATTGTAACTGGCTATCAATTCCCGACTGCGGGGGAAGTAGCTGTTCTAGGAAATGTTTTTGGAAAAACCAATTTACCAGAGCTTCGCAGAGAAATAGGGTTTGTCAGCAGCTCATTGGACCGGTTTTCTAATAGCTTGAATCATGAAACAGTCGAAGACATTGTTATAAGCGGGAAGTTTGCCTCGATCGGTTTGTATGAAGAGGTTTCAGTGGAAGATGTGGAAAAGGCAGAGTCATTATTAACTAGTCTTCGCCTCGATTATTTAAAAGGGAAGCACTTCCGCCTTCTATCTCAAGGTGAAAAAAGACGAGTATTAATAGCGAGAGCGTTAATGAGCAATCCTAAGCTACTCATACTTGACGAGCCATGCACAGGTCTAGATGTCCTTTCTCGTGAAGAAGTTCTTTTTCTCATGAAGGAAATTGTCAAAAACAATTGCCATTTAATCTATGTGACTCATCATATTGAAGAGCTAGTCGAAGAAATTACACACGCGCTGCTCCTGCGTGATGGGAGAATCATAGCAGCTGGGCCAAAGCGGGAGGTTTTGACAGATGACATATTATCGGAAACCTTTAAAACTCCGGTTAGTGTTCGCTGGGAAGAAAATAGGCCGTGGCTGGCAGTGAAAAAAGAGAGTATTCTTCGTTTTTAAAAATCGGAATATTAAAAATAGCCCTGAATTTTCTACTGAGCGTAAAAAGTTCAGGGGTTTTACGTGCAAAAAGGATAAAATTATTATGATATGTTACCACTAAATTCATTTAATTTAATCCCTTTTGCCTGTTCAACAGCCATTAAAGCGAGTATTCGTGTGGGGTTTATTTTGACGATATCATTCTTTAAATAAGGAAATAAAAGAGGGATCTCTGTACAACCTCCAATACAAGCTAATATCCCTTTCTCCATTTCATATCGTTTTAATATAGTACTGAGTTGTTTAATATAAACATTGGTTTCAATGCGACCTTCCTTCACTTCTTTAAT
This sequence comes from Cytobacillus depressus, assembly GCF_008923245.1. Taxonomy (GTDB): domain Bacteria; phylum Bacillota; class Bacilli; order Bacillales; family Cytobacillaceae; genus Cytobacillus; species Cytobacillus depressus. Next base: position 476,987 of record NZ_WBOS01000001.1, on the reverse strand, counting down.
GGTAAGATCAATAATTTCTTGATCTTGTTCATTGGGCACACACAATTGAATGCCTAAGGAATGAAAATCTTTTTGATACAAATTTGTTTGTATAGTAGCGCTGGAGGCCAGAATTATCATTTTACCAGAAAAATAGGAATAATATCTTTGGATGTATGTTGCTGTATAATTAATCATACTATAGATCGGGATTTTAACAGTCTTTTGTAGTTGATCTAACCAAAAATGAGCTGTGTTACAAGGCATAATAATAAAATCAACTCCAGCCGCTTCCAATAGTTGCGCAGATTCAATCAACATTGGTAATGGGCTTTCAGTTCCTTGCAAAATAGCTGGAACCCTAGGTGGTATTTGAGGATGATTATCTACAATAATGCGGATATGCTCTTGATCAGTTTTAGCAGGAGTATTTCTCACAATTTCAGCAAATAAATCGGCTGTTGCCATTGGACCCATACCACCTAGAATACCAATTTTTTTACTCATTTAAATAGCTCTCCTTGTCTAAATCGTAAGGTATTAACTTTATCAAACTCTTTGAAACGATACTTACTATAAATCTACTTACAAACTAACGACATTTGATTCATCCTCTGCTTCAGCAAGTTTCTTGCCACCCCATTTAAAAAGTAATATAGCGGCAACCGTATTCCCGAAAACATTGACAGCCGTCCGCCCCATATCCATAAATCGGTCAACTCCTGTTATTAAAGCTACTGCTTCTAATGGAAGATTAAGAGATGTTAGAATTACTGACAAAACTACCAATGAAGCTGCAGGTACATTTGCTGTTCCTTTGTTAGCGATTAAGGTTGTTATAAGAATCGTTAAAATAGTAGGCAAGCTCAAATGCATACCATAAGCTTCAGCTATAAAACAAACGGCGAGCGACTGATAAAGAGCAGCACCATCAAGGTTGAAACTGTAACCTAATGGAAGGACGAAAGAAACAACTTTGTTTGGTATCCCCGACTTCTCGAGAATATTCATGTGTACAGGTAAAGTTACTTCAGAAGAGGTAGTAGTAAAACCTAAAAGCAATGGTTCCATTACTTTTTTAGTATACGAGAAAGGATTTATCTTAAGGGAGGCAAGGATAATCCAGAATAAAACCATAATAACTAGCAAGCCAATATACATCACACCAATTAATTTTGCCAATCCTAAAATAACGCTGCCGCCTTGAGTGGCAAACACCCATGCCATGATAGCTGCAACAGCTACCGGAGCCGTTGCTACAACTCCTTGAGTCAGTTTGAACATAGCGCTAAGAATACCTTCTAGAAAATCAATGACAATTTTGGCTTTATCGCCAATAGCAGATAATGATAGACCGAAACAAATAGCAAAAAAGAGCGTTGGAATGATTTTTTGAGCGGCCATTGCATTCAGAACATTGTCGGGAATGAGTTCTGTGATAAATTTAACCCAATCAATTGATGTTGCGAGATTTTCCGGAAGAGGACCCGTTGCCTGTAAGGCCACTCCCGCTGCAGGATGAAAAATAGCGTTTAACGTGATACCTAAAATAATACAAAACCCAGTAGCTATATAAAACCAGACAAAAGCCAGTCCGCCAAGACGCCCTAACTCTTTACGATTTGAGCCCATCTTGTAGATCCCCAAAGTAACAGCTGAAAATACAAGAGGTATGACAATCATTTTAATGGCTTTAATAAATAAAGTCCCAATAGGTTGGAGGTTTGATCCAAAACTTGGCCATAGTAAACCAACTATGGTACCTAAGATTAATCCAATAATAATAAGAGCCCATAAAGGTAGCCTTTTAAATAATGATTTTTTCTTATCCATTAAGAGAGCCTCCTTTACAATTTTTTTTACTTCATTGTTATAATCATCCCAAAAAAGTTCCTATCAAATAGAAAAGATTGCTTTATGATGTTTTAGAGAAAAAAATTGAATCATATGCATATAACGCTGGTGAACCGCCAGTGTGAAGAAAAAGAACTTGATCATCCTTTTTAAAAAATCCATTTCGTATCAGATCAATCAAACCAGAAGCCACTTTACCTGTATATACGGGATCAAGCAAAATGCCTTCATGTTGAGCAAATAATCTTACTGCTTCGATCATTCCAGGTGTAGGAAGCGAATATCCTTCGCCAACATATTGATCAAAACAATTTATGAATTCTTTAGGGACATCACTTGTTATACCGACATACTTAGCAGTTTTATGTGCTAAGCGATAAACAAGTTCTTCTTGCTCGTCCTTTTTTCGACTGACATTAATACCGATAATTTGGGTAGGTGTATTTGTGCCATAAAATCCGGTTACAAGGCCAGCGTGTGTTCCTGAACTGCCACTAGCGGTAATAATATAATCTAAATTTAACCCCATATCGAATGTTTGTGTTAATAACTCCTGTGCACAAGCCACATATCCTGTTGCACCAACCTCGTTAGATCCGCCTCCCGGGATAATATAGGCTTTCCTTCCTTCCTTGGCTAATTTATTTTTAACTTCCTCCATCGCTTCCATCATATTTGTTCCGCCCGAAACTATGCTAATCCCATCAGCACCTAATAATTTAAATAGGAAATTATTACCGTTTGCTTCTGGTGAATAGCTCTCGGGGACTCGTTCTTCAAGTACAAGGTGGCAATGAAGCTGCTCTTTAACAGCCGCACTAAGAGTAAGTCGACAATGATTTGACTGAACAGCCCCACAGGTAATTAACGTGTCAGCCCCCTGCTCAAGTGCATCGGCAACAAGAAACTCCAATTTTCTTGTTTTATTTCCCCCAGCGGCTAATCCAAGTAAATCATCTCTTTTCACATAAATAGTTGGACCATTTAAGGCTTTTGAAAGATTAGACAGCTTTTGAATAGGGGTAGCGTATTCGGTATATCTTCTTCGTGGAAAGCGGGTTAAATCCATTTTTAAAACCCTCCTATTTACATTAGTATTAATATTTATAATATTCATACTAATGTGTTAAGCTTAGTTAGTAAATCGATTTTTTTTAATAGCGATTATAAGTTTTTCTAATGGAAAGGGGGAGATAGAGGTGGACCATCAGCTAAACATCTTTTTAACTGTTGCTGAACAACACAGTTTCTCTAAAACTGCCGATAAATTATACATCACACAATCAGCTGTTAGTCAGGCGATAAAATCCCTAGAAAAAAAGTATGGAATAGAACTTTTGGAGCGTAGCAACAAATATATTGGATTAACTAAAGCAGGTAAAATTTTATTCTATCATGGCAAAGAAATTATGGAGCAATACGCACTTGTAGACAAATTCATACACGATATACATACGACAGCAAGTGGTGCATTATGGATTGGGGCAAGCTACACGTTCGGTGAATACTCACTTCCAAAAATTGTGAATGAGTTTAAAACCAATTATCCAAATATCAAACCAAAAATAACGATTAAGAATACACACCGTATTATTGAACAACTCCTTCGGCGCGATTTAGATATCGGGATCATTAATGGTCGAATTCAACATCCTAACCTAATTATCAAACCCTTTGCCCTTGACGAAATGGTGGTAATTGTCCCGTACAATCATCCTTTGGGAGCTAAGAAAGTAGTTACTACAGAGGAATTAAAAACTGAAACATGGGTGATTCGTGAATCTGGCTCTGGTACCAGGGAAGTAACGGATCATATGTTTCATCATACAGGTATTAAGCCTAAAGATATAATGGAATTTGGAAGCCTACAAATTATTAAGGAGTCTGTGGAAGTTGGTTTAGGGATTTCCTATATTTCTAAAGGGGCGATTAGAAAGGAATTAGCATTAGGAACGCTTTGCGCATTAAACATTAAAGCATTTGATTCAACTCAACACTTCTTTTATGCGACTAGGGACACACAAATTCAAACTAAAGCTGCTGAATTATTTATTAAATTCCTTGAAAAGACACATGGGGAATTTTAAGCATTTTTCAATTTATCAGAGGGAGTTATTAGTGGAATAGAAAATCAAATTCAATAAATTAAGGAGTGTTCTAATTGGAGAGCATTTTTCAGGTAGGGAACTTGAAATCAAACGGCCACTATGCATTAGCAACGATTCATAATGATATAGTTTACGTATCTGGCCAATTTGCCATTGACCCAATAACACAACAGAAGAAATTTGGCACAATTGAAGATGAAACTCTGCAAGCACTTAAAAATATTGAGTATATTTTAAATGAGGTAGGCAGCCAAAAGAATCAAATTTTGCGAATAACACTTTATATTCCAGATATACAATTATGGGATCGTGTTGACCGTATCTATAAAGAATTCTTCGGAGACCATAAACCAGCACGATCAGTTGTACCAACGAATGAGCTGCATTTTGGTTTTAAAATAGAAATTGAAGCTATTGCATATATTTAAGTCATTGTTAATCTATTAATCTTAAAATTGGCATAATGACAAAAAAGGAGTGAGAGAATATTAAGGAACAATATGTATGTTATTCATGTGAAACTAAATATTATGTGACAGAATATATTTGGAAGTGCAAATGTGGAGGAATGTTAGATTTAGTAAAAGAAAAGATAACTATTGATATATCTAGGTTACAAGAAAAACCCGCAACAATGTGGCGGTACATAGATTCTATGCCATTTAAAAATAACTCAACAATTTGGCAAGAAGTTACAATGGGGGAAGGTTATACTCCGTTAATCATATTAGATCATTCGGAGCCGAATACCTTAGTCAAAGTAGACTATATGATGCCTACTTTATCTTTTAAAGATCGTGGTGCAGCGGTATTAATTGCTAAAGCAAAAGAAATAGGCGTTACGAAAGTCATTGCGGATAGTAGTGGGAACGCAGGAACATCGATTGCGGCATATGCCTCACGTGCTGGTATTGCTTGTGATATTTTCCTCAGAGAAGGAACATCACCGAAAAAAATTGCGCAGGTTAAAGCTCATGGTGCAAACGTTCGGGCAATTAATGGTACAAGGGAAGATGTAGCTAAAGCTGCGCAAAAAGCTGTAAATGAAGAGAAAATATTCTATGCAAGTCATGTGTATAACCCCTTTTTTTATGAAGGAACAAAAACATATGCTTATGAAATTTGGGAACAGATGAAATGTGCACCTGATGCCCTTATTATACCTGTTGGAAACGGTACTTTATTGTTAGGCGCCTATTATGGATTTAAGGAATTACTAGAGAATGGGCTAATAACGAAAATGCCGAAGTTAATTGCGGTTCAAGCAGAAAATTGTGCTCCATTAGCAAAAGCGTTTATGAATAATGAAACGTTTGAACCAGTCCAAAATAACGGTACAATAGCGGAAGGGATTGCGATAGCAGCACCAGCACGATCAGTTCAAATTTTAGAAGCAATTCATGCTACGAATGGAGAAATTATCACAACAACCGAAGAAGAAATTATACAAGCACGTATCACACTAGCTGGGAAAGGTTTTTATGTAGAACCGACAACTGCTGCGAACTATGCTGGATACTTAAAATATAATCACTCGCCTTCTGAAAAGATTGTTATTCCTTTATGTGGAGCAGGAATTAAATTGAGTTAACTGAATGTTTCGTTAAAATGAGATGTTTAAGCCTTTTTTACGCTGGATGTATTGTGAAGATTGAAGCTATAGCAGCTATAAAGGAGAGAGACAGATGAAATATTTTGAGTTAGAAACACCCGCACTTTTAATTGATAGAAAAATAATGATGGATAATCTTTATTCAATGCAAAATTATGCTGACAAATATAAAGTGAATTTGCGCCCCCATACCAAAACTCATAAAATACCTAAGCTAGCCCAATTACAAGAGGAGTTAGGTGCTGTAGGTATTACGGTAGCAAAAGTAGGGGAAGCCGAGGTGATGGCTAAAAATGGTTTAAAGAACATTTTTATTGCCAATGAGATTGTCGGTAAATCAAAAATTGAACGAATTAGAAAACTATCTGAGATCATTGATATCTCTTTTGGTATTGATAATATCTATCATGTAACTGAAATAGAAGAAGTTTTCGAAGGAGCAAAGAAAAAAGCTCAAGTGCTTGTGGAAATTGAGGTTGGAGAGGAACGCTCTGGGATTATTGAAGAAAATGATTTTCGTACTTTATTAAATGCTGTGAAGGGGTGTAAAAACGTTGAATTTAAAGGCGTTTTTTCCCATGATGGACATACTTATAAGGCAGAAAATCTAGATGAATGTAGAGAGCTTTATATTGCAAGTGTAAAAAGAACATTGCATTTTGCGGAAATAGCAGAAGAGATGGACCTCAAACCAAAAGTCGTAAGTATCGGTTCTACCCCACCTTTCATGCTAAAATTCGAAATACCAAAAGGTGTAACGGAAATCAGACCAGGAACTTATATTTTTATGGATTCCTCCCAGGCAAATGTAATCGGTACATATGACCGATGTGCAGCATCAGTTCTTACGACAATCATTAGTAAGCCAACTAAGGAACGAGTTATTACAGATGTAGGAGCGAAAGGAATTACAGCTCAAACTAGAAGTAGAGGACTTACAAAAACAAAAGGTCTTGGTCGTATTAAAGAATTTGACGATGTTTATATTTATGGTGTCTTTGATGAACATGCTATCATTTACAATGAGGATTTCAGCAATCAAGTGAATGTAGGAGATAAAGTGCAAATCATCCCCAATCATATTTGTCCAGTTTGTAATTTATATGAAAAAGCCTTTCTAATCTCGGAAGATGAAATCGCGGAAGAGCTATTGATAGAGTGTAGAGGGAAATTGCAATAAATCACACTTCTCCTTAAAAAGATAATAGATTAAAAGTAAGGGTTAGCAATTCATAGTTTATTAGTTGATTGCTACCCCTTTTGTTTTGCTGTACTAAAATGATATTAGATACTTTACGAGGACTCTTTAACCTATTTTGATTGTAACCGTTAATTCCTGATAAAATAAACAAAACAAAATTTTGAGGTGATTCTCATGTGCGGCCGTTTCACATTAACAGCTACTTTCGAACAAATAATTGACCGCTTTGATATCGAGCAATTTATTCAAGAAGATTTATTTTCCCCGAGCTATAATGTGGCTCCTTCTCAATCTGTATTATCGGTGATTAACGACGGCAGCAAAAACAGATTAGGCTTCTTAAGATGGGGACTTATTCCTTCTTGGGCTAAAGACGAGAAAATCGGTTACAAAATGATTAATGCCCGAGCCGAAACATTAAATGAAAAGCCGAGTTTTCGCAATGCCTATAAGAATCGGCGCTGCCTAATTATTGCTGACAGCTTCTATGAATGGAAAAGGCATGACGATCAAATGAAGACTCCGATGCGAATTAAACTAAAGTCAGACGAGCTCTTTGCGATGGCGGGGATCTGGGAGCAATGGAAATCTCCACAAGGGAAATCCATTTTCACCTGTTCTGTCATTACAACAACTCCAAATGAACTTGTAAAAGACGTTCATGATCGTATGCCTGCCATTTTAAAGCCGGAAAATGAAAAAATCTGGCTCGATCGTACAATCACAGATACAGCCCATTTAGATCAATTGTTGAAGCCGCTTGATAAAGACTTGATGGAGACGTATGAAGTATCTTCACTCGTCAATTCACCAAAGAATAATTCTGTGGATTTGATTCAGAGAATATGTTAGAATAGCGGATCTCCCATTGCGGAATTGGGGGATTTTTTTTATGGGGTTTAATTATGTGAAAATAATGACAACTGATAGGATTAAAGGTAAACTTATGTTTATAAACCGAAATGATTTGATATTATTTATTCAGATATAGTATTTTTAGGAGTTGAAGAAATGGCCGAATGGAAAAATGGCATTGCTAAATTAGTCATCCCGACACCTTTTGCTGTTGGGGATGTCAATGTATATGTTATTAAGGGAGATAGGCTTACGCTTGTTGATGTTGGACCGAAAACAGATGAGGCGTGGGAGGCATTAAATGCACAGTTGAAGGATTTAAACTTATCTTCTCATGATATTGAACAGGTTGTCCTTACTCATCATCATCCCGATCATGCTGGTCTTTTAGATTTTTTTCCGCCAAGTTTAGAAGTATATGGTCATCGTTTTAATGAAAGATGGTTATGGCGGACGGATGAATTCTTAAAGGCTCATGATGATTTCTATTTTGACCTTTTTCCAAAATGTGGAGTTCCAGAAAAATATTTACCGTTTATTGGCTCGCTAAAAAAGTCGCTTCGTTTTTCATGCAGCCGTTCTCTTACAGGTGAATTGAAGGAAGGGGATACTCCGCCAGGTCTTGAAGGCTGGACGATTATTGAAACCCCTGGGCATGCCCAAAGCCAAATCGGATTATTTCGGGAAAAGGACGGGATCTTTATTGGCGGAGATCATCTGCTCGCCCATATCTCTCCGAATCCATTAATGGAACCGCCTCTGCCGGGTGATACAAAGCGTCCAAAGCCGCTGCTGCAATATAATGAATCATTGAAGAAACTAAAACGGTTCCCTATCCAGCTTGTTTATTCCGGGCATGGCGATGAGATTTATGAAGTGAATGAACTCATTGAGAAAAGACTAGAGCGCCAGCATGAACGCGCGATGCAAGTGAAAAAGTGGCTGCTAGCTGAGCCCCTTACTGTTTTTGAAATTTGCCAGCGCCTTTTTCCCTCTGTGTATGAGCGGGAGTTCGGTTTGACAATCTCGGAAACAATTGCCCAGCTTGACTATTTGGATGCATTAGGGGAAATTGGTATCAATAAAGCGGGGAAAGCCTTTTACTTTTCCGCATAGGATTAGAATCATAGTTTCCATGTACTGTACTTAATGAGGTGAAAAATGTTAGAACGTTTAAAAAATAAAAATATCATTATTACTGGGGCGTCGGGAGGAATCGGTGCAGAGATGGCCTCTCTTTGTGCGGAGAGAGGGGCAAACCTCGTATTGCTTGCCCGAAACCTTGAAAAATTAAATCAGCAAAAGACTGATCTCGAAGCAAGATTTCAAGTAAAGGTCGATGTACATAAGCTCGATGTTTCCAACACGGATGAGATTCAGGCGGTTTTTGCAAAAATTGTGGAGCAGCTTGGACGAGTGGATGTCCTTGTTAACAACGCCGGATACGGAATTTTCCGCGAGGCGTATGAGGCAAAAATCGATGATGTGAAAGGGATGTTTGCTGTTAATGTCGTTGGTTTAATGGCTTGTACGAGTATGGTTTTACCTATCATGCAGCAGCAAGGGAGCGGCCATATTATTAATATCGCTTCCCAGGCCGGGAAAATCGCTACACCCAAATCAAGTGTCTACTCAGCGACGAAGCATGCTGTACTCGGCTATACAAACAGCCTTCGGATGGAGATGGCTAAACACCATGTGTATGTGACGGCTATCAATCCAGGGCCGATTGAAACGAATTTTTTTACAATCGCTGATGAAAAAGGGACATATGTTAAAAATGTAAAAAGGTTTATGCTGAAGCCGGAATATGTAGCAAAAAAAGTGGTAGATGCTATGCTCACACCTGTACGAGAAATTAATTTGCCGCGCTGGATGAATGCTGGTAGTATCGTTTATGCTCTCTTTCCACGTTTGTTTGAACGACTTGGAAGAAAGATGTTTAATCAAAAATGAACGGTTTGGACCGGGCATCACATTCCTATTCTAATGCCTGTGATCTGTAAAATAAGCTAGGCGCGGTCACCAGTTGCTCCTTCTGGTTACCGCTTAAGTTGATACTTACGCCGGAAGGGCATCACATTCCTATTCTGATGCCTGTGATCTGTAAAATATACTTAACGCGGTAGCCACTTCTATTTTGATAGATATATTTTTCACAAATAAAAGCAACTTTTTATTTCCTCCCTAAAAATAAGGAGAATCCGTTATATACCCATACACGACATCATTCACAATGTCGTGCAAATCACTTTCTTTGTCCTCATGTTTTTGTAAATTTATTTTTTCGTACATTTCTTCAAATTCCACACTATTCATGGACACAGATTCATTATATTGCTTTAAGCATGTTTGAATCATTTTAAAAATAAGTTTTCTATCCATCTTTCGTATGTCACCTCTTGTCGATTATACGACTTCTACAAGTGTTCATGAAGGGAAATAGGAATATTTAATGTGAAAATGCCGTATATGATTGGATGAAAGGAGCAGCTCCGAATTACAACTTTAAGCTTCATACGAATGGAAATGCCAAAACGTCTTAGAAAAAGTTCTATAGAGTTACAGGAACAACCTCCCTGCTTAATCAAGCACCTCTTGTCACCGAAAGATGTGGTTTACATTTCAATTTGTTTAATTACTTTAGCTGGATTACCACCTACTACCACGTAATATATATGTTTTTTCCAGTTGAACCGAGTAATTCCTTTAATAATTTTGTTCGTTTTTCTCCTTCAGCCTCTAAAGTTTGATTATATATTCTAACCTTTCGTCTTGCTTCCTCACGGTCCTTTAATAATACTGGATCAGCAGGATTGTACATTTCTCCGGCCAACATTTTCTCTTTTTCTGTTCTCATACGTACATCTCCCTTGTTGAATTTATATGTTCTAATAATATCCGAATTGCTAAAAACAATGTCCTTTTCTCCAAATTCTCTCTATATAAAGGTTGAGAGCTCTGAGCAAATCGAAGATACCAGATTGGGAAAATTGGAAGGGGAGGCTAAAGCCCTTATTGAGCAGCCGTCTGATCATAATGGGCCAAATAGCACAGCATTTCAGCTTGCGCCGAACATGAAGGCAGGATGACACAAGCAATACCAGAGATTATAACAGAGACTACAACAGAGAAAGATAATATCCCCTCTTTCCAAAGTGATTCAAAACTTGAATGACAAAAACCCCCTATTTTTAGGGATTTAGTCGTAAAATTTCCATTGAATAAGAACGTATATTCGTTTATTATAGTGGATATATATAAGAATGTACGTTCCCTTTTTCTTTTATGCAAGGAGCCTGTGTTTTTCAAGGAGGATGGCCAAAGTTATGATCGATTACAATACGATGCCCAAAAATCAAATATTATGTGTCGATATGAAAAGCTTTTATGCAAGCTGTTCTGCTGTTATAGAGGGGCTTGATCCTCTTGAATGCTATCTTGTTGTCGCTGGGAAAAAGGAGCGGAAGGGGAGTGTTGTCTTAGCGGCATCGCCAAAGATGAAAAAGGAGTTCGGCATTAAGACGGGAAACAGGCTTTATGAAGTTCCGGATGATCCGCGCATCATTATTGCCGAGCCCAAAATGGCGACTTATTTAAGAATATCGACTGAAATTACTCGTGTATTTAATCGTTATGTCCCGAAAGAGGCCATTCATACGTACAGTGTGGATGAAAGCTTCATTAGGGTGGATGGAGTTCTGCATCTTTGGGGCGATGCTTTTGCGATAGCTCGGAAGATAAGGGATGATATTGAGCGCGAATTTCAGCTGCCATGCGCCATTGGAATTGGGCCTAATATGCTGCTTGCAAAGCTTTGTCTTGATTTGGAGGCGAAAAAATTCGGCATTGCTGAGTGGACATATGAGGATGTTCAAACGAAATTGTGGCCGGTCTCTCCGTTAAGGGAGATGTGGGGGATCGGGCGCCGTGTGGAAAAAACGCTGAACGGAATGGGGATTTTCACAGTCGGCCAGCTTGCCCGCTATGATTTAGAGAAGCTCGAAAAGAAATTCGGCATCATGGGAAATCAGCTTTACCATCACGCATGGGGAATTGATCTCTCTGAAATCGGGGCTCCGATCATGGAGGGACAAATTAGCTTCGGAAAAAGCCAAATTTTACTCAGGGATTATAAAGAAGAGCGTGAAATTAGGCACGTCATCCTTGAGATGTGTGAGGAAGTCGCTAGAAGAGCGCGGAATCACCGGAAGGCAGGAAGGACGATTAGCTTTGGGATCGGCTACAGCCAAGATGAATTCGGGGGCGGTTTTTACCGTTCGAAAACGATTGACGCTCCGACAAACGTAACTATGGATATTTATCGTGTATGTATCCAGCTTTTTCAGCAATTTTATGAAGGAAAAACAGTACGACAAATTTCTCTCTCCATTGGAAAGCTTGTCGATGATAAAGAAATGCAGCTAAATCTTTTTGATAGAAATGGCTGGAAGAAGAGGGAGCTTGGTTATACAGTTGACTATATCAGATCTAAGTTCGGCGCAGGCGCCCTTTTAAGAGCAGTATCCTATACAAATGCGGGCACAGCTAAGCACCGGGCAACACTAGTTGGCGGTCATAAAATGTAGTGAAGGAGGGAGTAACGTGATTCGGGATCGGGGCAGAATCAAATGGACATCCATGATGCTCCCAGAACATGTGAAATTATTGAGAGACTGGGCGAAGGAGGATACGTACGAGCAAGTACGGGAAATAGACGAGCAAAATCTGGAGAATATGAACGTAATCATTTCGGAGGCTATGGAATTTAGGAAAAGCGTTGCGATCACTCATTATCGTCATAAAAATTATGAGCTTGTGATTGGGAGTATTCACTTTTGGGATGAAATGAACCAGAAGCTGCATATTGTGGACAGATTTGAGGAGGTACACCGGATTCATATTTCTGATATAGCTGATGTGCGGGTTGCTGAGTAAACAAAAGTAATGCAATGATTAAAGATACTTAAGGAGAAGCACCTTAACATAGAAGGAGGTGTTTTTCGTATGCCAAGAGGAAAAGAGCTCGAACAGCTGCCAATGGCCAATGTTGCTCCAGGTGCAGGGGATGATAGCAGTCGGATGGATCGAGAAATTCTGCGGGGGATAACGGAGGAAGAAGAGGTGACTCCTGCAAAAGTTGGGAAGGAAATGAAAAAACGGGGGGAATATTAATAGCGGGTTCCGTTTTAGGAGGGAAACCATATAACAACGCAAATAACAGTATAAACTAACTGGTAATTAGAAAAGATTTTAATAATAAAAAGAAGCACATCAGTGCTTCTTTTTGGTTATTTTAAAAAACTTCATTTCCAATTTTAGTCGTTCGTTCTTCCCAGTCACGAGTTATTTTTAATCCTTCAATTGTTAATTGTCCTTTTTTCTCAATAACATCATTGGAATGATCATCATAAAACTTCAATTTTAGTGTGTAATTGTAATCAATTGTCCCATCTTCATTTTCTTTTCCCTTTTCAAGTATAACATCATTTAATTCGATACTTTTATTTGTTTTTTTCGCTATATCAGGTGCTATTTGAAAAACTCGATTAGCCATTTGTTTTTCAAACTCTTTTTCTAAGAAGTATTTTTTTACCTTTTCACCTATTTCAACTCCAGTTGGCGAGTTAGAAGGGTCTTTGATGTTGTATTGTTCTGTTTTGTAGTCTTTAACAAGATTCAAAACATCCTCTTCTTTTACGACTTCTTTACTACTACAAGCGATTAAACCTATAATCATAGTGAATAAAAGCGATAGTCTGAAAATACCCTTCATATTAGGCCCTCCTTTATTCGGTGATTTAATATAATTACGTTTTTACATAAAATAGGTTTCATTTTTACTCTCTCTAAATTGGATATTTTTTCTTAATATCCATTGCAACCATTGAATGCCAATCGCTGAAATGAGTCCCGCTAAAGTACAAATGATCCAATTTACATGTGGCATATGCTCATACATCCATCCACCGGCACCTTGACTCAAGCTGCCTCCAATCGCCATTGCAAGCAGCGAAAAGCCAAAATAGCTAGCGGAAAACTGTGGAGGAGCAATTTCCGAAGTATATTCGTATGAGGTTGGTTCCACAAGCATAATGCCAACAGCATATGCACAGAAACCACCCCAAAAGATTAGGAAGCTATCAGACATTCCAATTAGCAATATTCCTGTACCCATGATACCCATCCCTACTTTAATAACCGATAATCGCGAAAACTTTTTCGTCCATTTTTGCAAAGGGTATTGAAGAAAAACGACAATCATCCCATAGACGATAAACAGGCTCGATACAAATGTTGGGCTGTTAAACACCTTGGCAGCATGCAGAGGAATAGTCAAATACAACTGCATAAACATAAACCAAAATCCAATCATACTAATCGTAAAATAAATAAACAGCCGGTCAGACTTGACCTTCTGCCAAGAGTCCTTAAAGGATTGCTTCGGTACATTTACGTTTTCTTTAGGTAAAATTGAAAAAGTAATCAGCCCGCTGAAAACAAAAATCCCGCCGCATACGAAGGAAGAAAAGAAAAAGTCGAGCTGCAATAGTATTCCACCTAATATCCCAGCACATATAATCCCTGAATGGCGAACGATTTTATCTAGCGCAAAAATATCACCGCGTTTGGACGGGGGAGTGAAAATGGACATAGCAGCTTTACTTGTAGGCTCAAACAAGGAACCGCCTATACCAGTAATAACAGCTGCAACAATTAATTCCATCGGAGTCGTACAAAATGAAAATAGCAGAAAGCCTGCTCCGCGTAAAATCATCCCCGTACTAATTAGAATTCGATAATCAAACCGATCCCCAAGCATCCCTGATAAAAATGAGGTGCCTTGCTGTGTCAACTGGCGAATCATTAGAATCACTCCGGCAATTCCTGCAGAAAGCGCTAAACTCCCAGTAATATAGGCAGATAAAAACGGAATAAATGCAAAAAAACTGACATTCATAAGAAATGAATTTACTAGTAACAATCGTATGGCTCTCATCAAGTTCTCACCTTTCATCCAAAACGAATCTATTAAAAGTGTATCAGTACAATTGTCATTTGTATAACGCATAATTATAATGGTATTAATTAAGAAAACTAATTATAAGGATGAATAAAGTGGAAATTCAACAGCTGCGTGCTTTCTTGTCTGTCGCTCAGACGAAAAATTTTACGAAATCTGCAGAATTAATGTTTATATCCCAATCAACCGTTACAATGCGTATCAAAGCATTAGAACAAGCGCTTGGAAAGCAATTATTTGAGCGAGATAATCGACAAGTTCTTCTTACCACTACGGGTAAAGAGTTGCTTGACTATGCAAAGAGAATTATAGAGCTCGTTGATGAAGGATCAAGAAAAGTGGGAATGGAAGAAACCTTTGAAGACTCATTAGTCATAGGAAGCTTGCATTCATTATGGGATTATTTGCTGTTTCCAATAATGAAAGAGTTCCAAGCAAAGCACCCAAGAACAGCGCTTCGATTCATTACAGGACATTCATGGGATATCGTTCAGCACATTCTCGATGGGATGATTGATTTTGGAGTCGTCCTTATTCCACCGACACATTCAGAAATCGAGGTTCTTCCATTTAAGAAAGAAGAAATTAAACTTGTTACAAATGCAGATTCTAATTTTACGAATGAAGTCGATTTGGCTAATTTAAGTGAATCTCCCTATATTCATATGGATTGGGGACCAAGTTATAAACAGTGGTTTGAAGAGAACGTTGGAAAGGAAACGCATTCTTTAATGGTCGATCATGCCTCCTTATATATCCAATATTTACTCAGCGACCACTTTCTGGGACTATTGCCATCCGTAATAGCAGATACATTCATACAAAGAGGTGAACTTGTGTCGCTTCCCTTTCGCTCAAAAACGAAGCCGCCAATTATACAAAGTTATATCATTTATCCAAAGCGTAAATTAGAATCGATTAAACGGTTGCTGGAACATATGCTTCAAGCCTGACTCTAATTCCCTTGTGTAATCGAAAAATGATTAAAGACTCTCGGGAAGAAGCACCTTAACAAGAAGGAGGTGTTTTCGTATGCCAAGAGGAAAAGAACTCGAGCAGCTTCCAATGGCTCATGTTTTACCAGGTGCCGGAGATGACAGCAACCTGATGGATCGGGAAATTCTGCGGGGGATCACGGAGGAAGATGAAGTAGCTCCTGCAAAAGCTGGGAAGGAAATAGAAAAACGGGGATAAGAGTCCCCGTTTAAATTATTTACACTTCTTCAGTTTTCGGCGCACGAACAACAGAGTCAAATTTGCCTTTATGCGATCCGTCGCAGAATGGTGCTTTCGCGGACATGCCACAGCGGCAAAGCGAGAAAGTTTGCTTTGTTTCAAATTGATTTCCCTCTGCATCAATTAACTCCACATCCCCCGTAATACGGTAAGAGCCGTTATCATTCACTTTAATTGTTACCTTAGTCATTCATATCCATCCTTTCACGAAATTTCCACTTTTATCTTTCATCATATAAGGTAAAGCTGCAAAAAGCAAATAAAGATTTTGAAGAGGAGTATGCTACAATAAGGAAAAAGCAGGCAAGGGGATATACAAAATGAATATTACCATAACCGAGCTAGCAGCAAGAAAAATTAAAGAAAAACTTGCTGGCAAAAGCGGCTATTTAAAGCTTAAATACGATACAGACGGCTGTGGATGTGTTGTAAGCGGAGTAACCGCTCTTTGGCTAGTGAGCGAATTAGATAAAGATGATTGGGAAGTTAAAACGGATGTAGGCAGCATCTACATAGAAAAATCAAAAGAAGTGTTTCTCGATGAGAATTTAAAAATAGACTTTTCCGAAAAAGCAAACTGCTTTCAATTGAAAAGTCCGAACCAGTACTTAAATCCGCGAATGAGCTTTTTCGATAAGACAGTTGGATAAATCAATAAAAGTGAAACTTCTAGTAAAGATTAGATCTTATTAGGAGTTTCATTTTTTAATGTCACAAAAATCAGGAACCATGCTTTATAAGCTTCCCGAATAAACCTTTTATAATTAGCTGTGTTTGAGATTGGTCGGTAAAAAAATTAATTTTAGGAATAATAAAGATAAGAAAATAGATGAAGCGAGGAATTTTTTTGAAAAAGACTGCAATGTTTTTTCTGTGCCTTCTTATCTTATTTACTCCATCACAAGCCTTGGCGGCTCCAAAAATACCGATTTTAATTTATCACTCCATTGACGAGTTCCATGGCCATGGCTCTAAAGAGTTATATGTGACGCCAGAGAATTTTGAGAAGCAAATGATGTATTTGCGAGAACATGGCTTCACGTTATTAACTTTTGAACGCTGGAAAGATATTCATAAAGTGAACAAACCAATTTTCATTACCTTAGATGACGGCTACAAAAACAACTTAAATGTATTGGCTATTTTTCAAAAGGTAAAAAATGAACATTTTAAGCCCGCAGGAACGATTTTTGTTATTTCTGATTTTATTGGACGCTCTAACCGATTATCGAAATCGGATTTGAAAATGATGGCTGATTCAGGGGTAATATCTATCCAGTCCCATACTGCGACCCATCCGGATTTAACGAAAATAACAAATTATGAATATGAGTTGAAGCAATCAAAGGACAAAATTGAAAAAATAACAAGGAAACCTGTTATTGCTTTAGCGTATCCATATGGAAATTTCAACAACAAGATTATAGAAGAAACAAAGAAGTACTATATGTTCGGACTGACAACGACTCCAGAATTATTTTCTGAAGAGGGAATAAAAAACGAGTTGTATCTTTTACCGAGAATATATATAAAGTATTCAACCAGTCTTGAGGAATTTGCAAAAATTGTAGAAGGTGAGTGAGGGCGGTTACTTTAAGGTAATCGCTTTTTTGTGTGAAAAATAGTTATATTCGCACAAATATATGAAAATAAGCATGTTTCACAATATTTTTACATTAAATGATAAGGATGCGGAAGAACGGAGGGGAGTTAAGTGAAGCTTAAGCGGATCATGCCTCTTTTAATAACGATCCTTATATTGGCAGCTTGTTCTAGAGCTACAATGGGTGAAGTGATAGAAAAGGACATCCCATTTAATGTAAAGGAAATCATCCATAAAGAAAGGGTAAAGAAAGGCGTCATTCTCCTCTATGTAACAAGTCAGAAAAATAATCAAGGCGAATTCGATACTGTGACTGTTGCCTTTTTAAAAGGAAATGATCAGGACGGCTGGGAAAATGCCGGACATAATCACTGGGAGCATGAAGAGGATAACTTAATTACCGTTTATCAAGATGTTTTCTACGATTATGATCATAAAGGACATTTGGAAAATCGCCTTCCCGTTATTTATGGGAAAATCGAAAGTGATGGAATTCGATCAGTAAAACTGTACAGTGAAGATGGAAAGCTTGAACAAGCCAAGATTATTGAAAAGAAAAGTGGCCGGTATTATATGAAAATAGGAGATTACGCAATTACAAAAGGAATAAAGTAAACAAATCGTGAATAAGGCCTAAACCACTAAAACGATCCTAATGAATAGGCTGCGGTTTTATCGTAGTAACCTATTAAACATATATCTGCTTGTGTGTTGTGCATCCAACTTTAAAACCCAGCTACCTTCGCATAAGAAGATTAGCTGGGTTTCTTCATTAGAACCATTCCACTCTGCTATTCAAGGAGTCCTATCAGAAAATCCATTTACGAAAAACAATAGTTCAAACTTTTCACTGAATCAAGACACATTATCTTCAGCTGAATATTCCTTTAAATGGTTAAACTGATTCTCGCTTTTCGCGAGCACAACTGTTGCCACTGCGTTACCAATTAGGTTGGTTATAGCACGTGCCTCTGACATAAAGCGGTCTACACCCAATAACAGAGCTATACCCTCAACTGGAATTGGACTGCCTGGAAGAGATGTCAACGTTGCGGCTAATGTAATAATGGCAGAACCAGTTACTCCTGCAGAACCTTTAGAGGTAAGCATTAGCACCCCGAGCACTATGGCAATTTGCGTCCATGAAAGGTCGATGCCATAGGCTTGGGCGATAAACAAACAGGCCATAGTGTAATAAATACACTGTCCATCTGGGTTAAATGCATATCCAGTAGGAACTACAAAGCCAGTAATTGACTTAGAACAACCATACTTTTGCATTTTATCTATTAAACTTGGCAAAGCAGACTCCGAAGAAGAGGTTCCTAGAACAAGTATAATCTCCTCTTTGATATGTTTAATTAAGTTAAAAATGCTAAACCCGTAAAACTTGCATATAGCCCCCAATACAACGACAACAAATACAAACATCGTAGCGTAAACAGCACCTAGCATTTTACCGAGAGAGAAAAGAGATTCAATACCGAAATTCCCGATTGTATATGCCATAGCTCCACCAGCAGCCAAAGGAGAAACTCTCATAATCATAGAAACGATCTTAAAAAACACGTCATTGATTTTTTCGAAGAAAACAATAAGTGGTTTTCCGGTGTCCCCCAAAGAAGAAAGCGCTACGGCGAACAATAAAGCAAAGAACAAGATTGGAAGCATGGAACCACTTGTAAAAGCACCTATAGCACTATCTGGGACAATGCTTAAAATAAAATCTTTGAATGTAAGGCTCGTTCCTGCTGCTTGTTCTGCAATTTTCGCAACATCGGCAGCACCTTTACTAGCACCACTTGTATCCAATCCATCACCGGGTCTAACAATTAACATAACCACTAACCCAATGACTAAGGCAAAAGTTGTCACAACTTCAAAATAGATTAATGATTTAGTTCCAATTTTTCCGATCTTCTTCATGTCCCCCATACTGGCAAAGCCTAGAACAATGGTAAGGAAAATAATTGGACCGATGACCATCTTAATCATTTTTATGAAGATATCTACTAGGATTTTTAATTGAACACCAAAATCAGGGAAGAGATATCCAATTAAAATACCAGTAAAGATGGCGAATACCACCTGTACAGTTAAATTTTTAAAAATATTTTTCATGCAGATTCCTCTTTCTCCATATTTAAATGAAATATGGTTTTCATTTAGATTTCTAAGCTACTCTGTTTAGAAACTACAGTCTGCAAAAATTTAGCGATGGGAGCGCATACAAAACTGTTCAACCCTTATGGTGAATCGATAAAACTACTCGCGATCACGTAGGAGGATAAAATGGTAGGAATGTTGCTCAAATGATTTCTTTTTCTCCCCTCTCTTTCTTTATATTTGTGTGATAAGTCCTTTTTTCCGTCTCCAATTTAGCTAACTTATGAATGATCACAGATGAAAAACCTAAATTTTGAAAGCGCACCCAATAATAGGACTTCTTTATTTCTAAATTAATGGTGCAAGGAAAAAGTTAAGAGAATCCCACTGCTCAAATTTTATATTAACGTATACATTAGTGTCAATATAGTTTTTAGAATATTTAGCCACATTATTGTTACAGAAATTTAAAAATATAAATATTTATATATTAATAAAGGTATAACGATAATTTTAGTCTGTGCTTACACATGTTCGGAATCCTATTTTTAATAAAATAAATAAAGGCATTGACCTTAATGTATACATTGTTCAATAATTAGCTTATAAGTAATTAAAATTAAAGATACAAAGGAGAGTTATTATGAGTGTTGTTATGGATAAGACACAGCAAAAAGAAAAGATGACTGATCTGATGTCAAAGTTTATATCTCTTGTTAGCTACAAACTTCCTGATGATGTGGAAAATAAACTGAAGGAACTAAGTGAAGAGGAAAATAATCCACTTGCAAAAATTATCTACAAAACTATGTTTGATAACCAGAAGCTAGCTTATGAGTTAAAGAGGCCTTCATGTCAGGATACAGGGGTTCTTCAGTTTTTTGTAAAGTGTGGCCAGAACTTTCCGTTGATTGGACAGTTGGATAGTATTCTAAGGGATAGTGTGTATAAGTCGACTAAAGAAACTCCGTTACGACACAATTCTGTAGAAACATTTGATGAATACAATACAGGGAAGAATATCGGGGATGGCTCACCAAGTATCTTTTGGGAGATTGAAGAGGATAGTGACAAAGTGGAAATTTATACGTATATGGCAGGAGGAGGTTGTACCCTTCCTGGAGTGGCGACAGTATTAATGCCGGGCGAAGGTTATGAAGGGGTGGTAAAGTTTGTGCTGGATCGGATGACTAGTTATGGAGTTAACGCTTGTCCTCCTCTCCTCGTAGGTGTGGGTGTCGGTACTTCCGTTGAAACAGCAGCTATGAATTCTAAAAAAGCACTTATGAGACCTGTTGGAAGTCGGAATGAAAATGAAAATGCAGCTAAGATGGAAAAGCTTCTTGAAGATGGAATTAACGCAATTGGTTTAGGGCCTCAGGGACTTAAGGGATCTAAATCTGTTATGGGTGTAAACGTTGTGAACACGGCAAGACATCCTTCTACGATTGGAGTGGCTGTTAATACAGGATGTTGGTCCCATAGAAGAGGAAAGATTACTTTCGACAGTCATTTGAACTATGAAATTAGTACTCATGAGGGGGTAACGCTATGAGTAAGAAAGTATTAACAACACCTATAAAGGATGATGATCTTAAGGACATAAAAATTGGCGACATTATTTACTTAACAGGTACACTGGTTACTTGCAGGGATGTTGCGCACAGAAGACTTATTGAAGAAAAAATTCCTTTACCTGTTGATCTGAAAGGGAAAGCCATTTTCCACGCTGGTCCCATTGTTAGAGATTTGGGAAATGAAGAGTACGAGATCGTTTCTATTGGTCCTACAACGAGTATGAGAATGGAAAAGTTCGAAAAGGAATTTATCGAAGAAACGGGTGTTAAACTCATTGTTGGAAAAGGTGGAATGGGTAAGAATACGGAAGAAGGATGTAAGACTCATAAAGCGCTACATCTTGTCTTTCCAGCCGGAAATGCTGTTTATGCGGCAACAAAGGTTGAGCGTATCAGAGAAGTACACTGGAAAGACCTAGGAATGCCTGAGTCTCTTTGGGTATGTGAAGTGAATGAATTCGGTCCACTTATTGTTTCCATTGATGCAGAAGGAAATAACATCTATGAAGAAAATAAGGTGGAGTTCAATAAAAAGAAGGAAGAACAATATGAGTTAATTAGTCAGCAAGTAAGATTCATCAAGTAAGTTATGGAGTCGGTGTGATCATGCAAATACTACAAAAAACACAAACGATCGTTCGCTATCAGCAACATAACGGAAAAGTATTTTTTGGAATGGTTGAAGATGATGAAATTTTACAATTGTCAAGTGATTTTACTGAAATTGTAAACGATGAACTGAAATTTAATGGATCGAGAGTTAAATATTGTGATGTGAAGATTTTGGAGCCAGTAGTACCTTCAAAAATCGTTAATTTTGGCTGGACATATGCTGAACACGCAAAAGAGACTGGGGGGAAGGCCAATCTAAAAGAGCCGTTCTTATTTTTAAAACCGACATCTTCCGTGATTCCGGATGAGGGGGAAATCATTCTTCCGTCAAGTGATTTAACCAAGCAGGTGGAAATGGAAGGGGAAGTGGCACTTGTTATTGGGAAACGCGGCAAAAATATAAAAGAAGAAGAGGCATTGGAGTATGTTTTTGGTTGTACGATATTTAATGATGTAACGGCAAGGGATCTTACAAAAACGGATCCCCAGTTTACACGCGGCAAAGGTTTTGATACTTTTGCTCCTTTGGGCCCCTGTATTGTGAAAGGGATAGATCCAACCAATTTACAAATAGTTACAACATTAAACGGCAAAGTCGTACAAGAGGGTAATACGAATCAAATGTCATTTTCTATTCCTTTCCTAATCAGTTGGATTTCACAGGTTATGACATTGGAACCAGGTGATATTTTGGCTACTGGCTCACCTTCTGGAAGTTGTCCAATGAAGTCGGGAGATATTGTCGTTGTTGAAGTAGAGCAGATTGGTAAGCTTCGAAACTATGTAAAATAGAACGAACAAAAATGGCTGTAGGTGATTTCAGTGAAATCTCTCTACAGCCATTTCTTTTCTATAATGATAGATTGTCACATCACTAAAAATTCTTCTTACATTAACGTTCCTCTTCTAGTAATGGAGGCATTGATCGGAGGGCCTCTAGAATTTCATTACGAGCTCTATAGCGATGAGATTGCAACATTGTTCGTACTGCTTCAGGCTCACCCGCCCGCATCACTGCTAAAATGGCCTTATGTTCAAGTACTGAATGTGTTGGCTTAGGTCGAAGCCCAATTGTGTACAAGCGAGCACGGTATAGTTGGTCAGACTGACTGTCCACAATCCCTCTAAGGCGTGGGTTCTGGGCCAAGTCGACAATGTAATGATGAAATTGATCATCAAGGTCTGTCCATAAAAGTAGATCATTTAGTTCTAGTGCCTTTTCCTGCTCTTCAATCAGACGCTCAAGATGGTTTAACTGTTCGTGAGCAGCACGACCGGTAGCGAACCTGCCTGCAATCCCATCCAGCGCTTCCACCACTTCATAAATTTGTTGAAGTTCATCTGCTTCAATGGGTGCAACAATAAAACCGCGACGTGGAATAAGCCGAACCCATCCTTCCATTTCCAAACGGACAAGGGATTCACGTACAGGCGTCCTGCTCATGCCGAGGATTTCTGCCATCTCCCTCTCTAGCACAGTTTGCCCAGGCGGTAATTGAAGATGGCGAATTGCATGTCTAACAGCTAAATAAGCACGTTGTGGCAATCGTGACTCTCCATTTTTATCCAAACTAGATAAAAATGAGCGAACGGCTAGAGTAAGGTCAGACTGATTTAGCCTTTTAAAATTAGAATCAGGTAATTGAGGTGTTTTTTGATTATTCATTTCATGATCACTCATCCCGACAAGTCTTAAATTTAATGTATGATAAAACGATATAATGTTGAATAGTTATAACAAAAAGTTATATTATGACTCTATCAGTAAATCATAACAGAAAATCAATCACTTCCTCAATCGATAAAACAGATAACCTGTTGTTTCACAGTCCCCTTTTTTCCCCAATAAAATCATAAACATTTTCATTTAGAAACTCATCAATCGCTTTTTCATAGTTTTCGCGATTTTCGTTTAATGATTGGGCGTGAGCGCCTATTGGAGCGATATAAAGCATTTTAGGGCCTTTTTTCCTCTTATACAGATTTTCAGACATGGAAGGCAAAATATAATCATCTTTTTCGCTATGAATAAATAAAACCGGTTTTTGAATATTTTCGATAACAGAGATAGGAGAAACTTGTTTTATGGAGTATTTCTGCCGCAATCGGAGAAATAAATCGGCAATCGGCAAAATAAATGCAGCGGGCAATTTCAGATCAGATTTTAACCGATAAGTCAGCAACTCTTTAAAATCGGAAAATGGACAGTCAGCAATATAAAAGTCGGCTCCATCTTCTAAGCTGCCCGCGTATAATAGCATCGTTGCCGCACCCATTGATTCCCCGTGAATCCCGAGTAAAATATTAGCACCTTTTTCTTTTTTCAGCCAATCGACAATTGTTTTTAAATCGAATTTTTCATAATGGCCGAAGCTGGTCGTTTCTCCTCCAGAATCACCATGCCGGCGATGATCATAAATGACGGTATTGAACCCGCGCTCTAAAAAAAGATTCATATACTTGATGGAGTTCGTCTTATTTTCAGTAACCCCGTGGGCAATAATGACGTAGCGATTTTTTGGAAAGGGCTCAGCAAGGATGGCTTTCAGATCATAGCCGAAAGGAGAAGGAATAAGCACCTCGGTCTTTGGTAAGCTTTCATATTCGAGCGGATTAAGGCGTCCAGCCTCTTTTTCGCGATTTAAGATAAATTGAGCTTCTTTTTTCTTCATATACATAAGGCGATTCGTTAAAAAAAATCCGATGGATGAAATAAAGAGAATAAAAGATATTATGTAACGTGTAAAACGAAGCAGTTTTTTCAATCTCATCCCTCCAAACACCCTTTTTCTTTATTTTACCAGTTTAAAGCGCGTTTAAACATAGTCCACAGCCAAAAACCGTTCAAGGAGCGGTTTATCGCAGATTAACGGGCGGTAAGACTCCCACCTCAAAACTTTAGATAAATCGAAGAAGTTTCGGTGGGAGACCAACTGCCTGTAAAGGCCCGACGACGGACATGTTGTCCTAGTCAGGTGAAAGCCACAGGACAAGGAATACTACGGCAGCGATACATCGCACGACCAAAAGCAGGGCTTTTGGGAGGACGTAGCATTTTGAACTTTATTGTTTAGAGTTTTGCCGTTTTGTTGGATGGATGGCTTTTTCTAATTCTTCTGCGGCAATCGTTGGGTTCACCGTTTCGCTATTGGGTTTTCCTTTTTGGCTGAAGCCTTTCTCACGCTTTTGGTTCATTATAAAAATTCCCCCTTCTTCATACTTCATCTAATAGTGGTTGTTCAAAAAGTCCGGGAAAAAGAGCTGTCGAATTTCGGCGTCAGCTTGCTTCTCCGCTCCTCACGTATTTAAAAACATACGTTCCGGTGCTCGAAGGCTTCGATTCCTTGAACTTCTCGGCTCTTTTTGTCCTCCTTTTTGAACACATACTAATAAGATGGATTAAGAAGGGCAAGATTATTCATTGATGGGCATGACGCAAGTAATAAGTGCTTTCAATCGGCCGGGATAAATGGGGCTCAACAATCTTGATCGCCTCGAGTAATTTTTCTAAATCAATATTTGTTTCGATCCCCATCCGCTGAAGCATATAGACAACATCCTCTGTTGCGGCGTTTCCGGCCGCTCCCGGAGCAAATGGACAGCCGCCTAATCCGCCAGCTGACGTATCGAAGCGATCAATACCGGCTTGTAAAGCAGCAAAAATATTGGTAAGGGCGAGTTTTCTTGTATCATGAAAATGGGCCGTCAGTAAAACATCGGGAAATTCTTTTTTCAAGCTGCTAAATAAAGCATAAGATTCATGCGGTGCCGCCATCCCAATTGTATCGGCAACACTTAACTCATCGACTCCTGTCTCTACAAACTGCCGGCATAAATTCAATGTATCCTCTTGCTTGATTTTACCTTCATAAGGACAGTAAAAGGCGGTAGAAATACAGGCACGGACAAAAAATTCTTTTTCTTTTAATTCCTTAATAATCGGAGCGAGCTCGTCCAAGCTTTCTTGTGTTGTTTTATTAATATTTTTTTGATTAAAAGTGTTACTGACCCCAACAAAAACAGCAACAGCCTTCACATTTGTTGTGTAAACTCTATCAATCCCTTTCCGATTAGGGGCTAGCACAATATTCCGTCCGCGATTATCTAGACTGCTTGCGGCAATTTCGGCCGCATCCCTCATTTGCGGAACCCATTTCGGCGAGACAAAGGATGTAAGCTCCATTTCAGTAATACCAGCATTTTTTAAACCTTTAATAAAATCTTTTTTTAAATCTGTTGGCACAAATGCTTTTTCATTTTGCAGTCCATCTCGTGGACCTACCTCAATGATCGTTACTTTTTCAGGCATTTGAAGCGTCATGTTTCCCTCTCCCATCACATAAAATTTCAGTAAGTAGCCGCTTTCATTTTAATTGAATTCTATTATGTTTATTTTCTCTTAATTTTAGTGTGATGGCATTTCTAAATGCAAGAATTATATAAATTTTGACGAAATAAAAGGGATTTTGCGTGATGTAGCGAAGTTAATTATTGAGATGGACGAGAAAGGGTTGAGTAGGATGTCAAAAACAGAAGTAGTAATTGTCAGCGCAGTCCGTACAGCAATTGGCAATTTTAATGGTAGCTTAAAGGATGTATCGGCTCCTGAACTAGGGGCAGTTGCTATTAAAGGCGCACTTGAAAAAGCAGGATTAAAGCCTGAACAGATTGATGAAGTAATTCTTGGCAATGTTTTGCAGGCAGGGCTAGGCCAAAACCCGGCAAGACAAGCTGCCCTTAAAGCAGGCCTTCCTGAAAGCGTTTCCGCAATGACGATCAATAAAGTGTGCGGCTCCGGATTAAAAGCTGTTCATCTAGCAACTCAGGCAATTTTGGCTGGCGATGCTGAAATTGTAGTTGCAGGCGGCATAGAGAACATGAGCCAGGCACCTTACATATTAAAAAATGCACGAAATGGTTTCAAAATGGGACATCAGCAGCTGTTGGATACGATGATTTCTGATGGGCTAATGTGTGCTTTTAATGATTATCATATGGGCATTACAGCTGAAAACCTTTGCGACAAATATGGGCTATGCAGAGAGGAGCAGGACGAGTTTGCGGCTGCAAGCCAATTGAAAGCGGCAAAGGCCATTGAAGAAGGCAAATTTAAAGATGAAATCGTTCCTGTTGAAATCCCGCAAAGAAAGGGCGATCCAATCGTTTTTGATACGGACGAATATCCGAAAAAAGGAACCACGGCTGAAAAATTGGCTGCGTTAAGACCAGCATTTAAAAAAGATGGCAGTGTCACAGCCGGAAATGCTTCTGGCATTAATGACGGAGCCGCGGTTCTTATTGTCATGAGCAGAGAGAAGGCTGATGAGCTTGGTATCCAGCCATTAGTAACGATAAAAGGAAACGCAAGTAGCGGAGTAGACCCTAGCATTATGGGGATTGGGCCTGTAACAGCTGTCAAAAAAGCACTTGAAAAGGCATCTGTCTCCATGGAGGAATTAGAGCTAATTGAAGCAAATGAGGCATTTGCAGCGCAATCACTCGCTGTCGATCGAGAGCTTCAATTCAATAAAGACATTTTGAATGTCAATGGGGGAGCAATCGCATTAGGGCATCCAATTGGGGCAAGCGGTGCGAGAATCCTCGTTACACTTATTCACGAAATGAAAAAGCGTCAAGCGAAAAAGGGGCTCGCTACCTTATGCATCGGCGGAGGCCAAGGTGTGGCAACTGTTGTTGAGCTCGTGTAAAACACATTAAATGAGGAAATAAATAACGTTCTCGAATGAGGGGAGAGAATGAGATGAAAAAGATTTGTTCGTCTTTTAATGAGGCAGTAAAGGATATTCATGATGGTGCAGTTTTAATGGTTGGGGGCTTCGGGCTTTGCGGAATCCCAGAAAATTTGATTCTAGCATTAGTTGAAAAGGACGTTAAAGATTTAACGGTTATTTCGAATAACTGTGGGGTAGATGATTGGGGTCTAGGGCTGCTTTTACAAAATAAACAGATTAAGAAAATGGTCGGCTCTTATGTCGGTGAAAATAAAGAGTTTGAGAGACAAGTTTTATCCGGGGAAATTGAAGTGGAACTGTTGCCGCAAGGAACACTAGCCGAAAAAATTCGTGCGGGCGGTGCCGGAATTCCAGCCTTTTACACTCCTGCTGGGGTAGGTACGCCAATCGCCGAAGGAAAAGAAACAAAGATTTTTAATGGCAAAGAATACTTGCTTGAAGAAGCACTAGCCGCTGACTTTAGCTTAGTAAGGGCTTGGAAGGCTGATAAAATGGGAAATCTTATTTATCATAAAACAGCCAGAAACTTTAATCCAATGATAGCAGCCGCTGGAAAAGTAACAATTGCGGAAGTGGAAAATCTTTATGAAATTGGTGAGCTCGACTCGAACTACATTCATACACCAAGCATTTATGTGCAAACATTAATTGAAGGAAAGCAGGAAAAACGCATCGAAAGGCTGACGGTAGCGAAATAACTGTTAGGAAGGAGAAAACGCTATGAGCAATGATAAAGCATTAGTTCGTGAAAAAATTGCGAGACGAGCTGAAAAGGAAATTGAAAATGGCTTTTATGTCAATCTTGGGATTGGGATGCCGACCCTTGTTGCCAACTATATTTCAGATGACAAGCAAGTTGTGCTGCAATCTGAGAATGGCTTGCTTGGCATAGGACCTTATCCTTCTCAAGAGGCAGTGGACCCTGATTTAATCAACGCCGGGAAAGAAACGGTTACAGCTATTCCTGGTTCAGCATATTTTGACAGTGCCGAATCCTTCGCGATGATCCGTGGCGGACATGTGAATATTGCTATTTTAGGAGGAATGGAAGTCTCTGAAAATGGTGATCTCGCAAACTGGATGATCCCGGGCAAGATGATCAAAGGAATGGGCGGAGCGATGGATCTCGTTCACGGTGCTGGAAAAATTATCGTCATCATGGATCATACGAATAAAAACGGTGAATCGAAAATCTTGAAAAAATGTACACTTCCATTAACGGGTAAAGCAGTTGTAAACCGGATCATTACAGAACGGGCGGTCATTGATGTGACCGATTCTGGTCTTAAGCTGATTGAAGTCGCTAAAGGCTATACGATTGAAGAAGTTGTTCAGTCTACAGAAGCTTTATTACAAGTAGATGAAAACGTCGTAACAGACGCATATTAATATTTTCGAAGAGCACAGTTATAATGGCTGTGCTTTTCTTAATAAAAGGAGAGAATAGCAGAATGGCCTTCAGATTTAAAGGAATCGATCATATCCAATTGGCAGCTCCAAAAGGCTGCGAAGAACAGGCAAGATTATTTTTCGGAGACATTCTCGGTTTAGAAGAAATACCAAAACCGGAAAATCTTCAGAAACGGGGCGGCTGCTGGTTTTTATGCGGAAATCAGGAAATCCATATTGGGGTGCAAGAGGAATTAGTTCCCGCAAAAAAAGCCCATCCAGGCTTAGTCGTAGAAAATTTAGCGGGCTTGCGTGAGAATTTAGAGAAGAGGGGTATCAAAATAAAAGAAGAACCGCCAATTGAAGGGAGAAATCGCCTTTTTGTCGATGATCCATTTGGCAATCGAATCGAGTTTCTAGAGTTTCTTAAGTGAAAAAAGGGACAATTATGATATAATAGTTGCCAAAAATGATGTAATGAGGGGAATTTTGATGAAAAAGAAAAAACAGCCTTCCCAACCGAAAAAGGATGACAAACCAATTACGCTTGGGGATATGCTAAACAAAGAATTAATGACTAAATTAAAAAATACAAAGCAAGAATTAAAAGCGGCGGAAGATAAACAAAAAGAAGAGGAAGAAGCAAGAAAAAGAGAAGAAAGACGACTGCGCGAAAAGAACAAAAGCTTCGAAGAATTGTTCGGTGAAAGCAATCTTAATTGGAAGGATTATAAGTAAAATGTAAAAAAATCGCTTGAAAGGTTCAAGCGATTTTTTTAGGGACAAGGGGACAGGTTCTATATCCCGGTTTACACAATTTTATCTGTGTTGGTCATATAAGTTCATTTTTGTAATGGATCTAATAATGGCTATTTCTTCCTCCAATAGTGGCGCCACTGAAATGGCTTTTGCGTTTTCTTTCACTTGTTGGACACTGCTTGCACCCGCAATGACCGAAGAGACAGCTGGATCAGCTAAATTATATTGAAGTGCTATTTCAGTCATCGAACGAGAATCAGAAAGTCTGTCACGCAGCAGTGGAATCACTTCCTGTAAGTCTTCTAAATGATAGTCTAGGTATCCTTTTTCCGTTGCTTTTTCTAGCATCTTTTCACTTAATAGCCCTTTCGCAAGCGGTCCCCGAGTAACAGCTCCAATACCATTTTTCTTCAGAAGTGGAAGTACTTCCTCTTCAGGGCGGCGATCTAGAATACTGTATTGAATCATGACAGAAACAATATTGGATTTTTTAATGTATTCACGAATAACATTTGGCCGAATGGAAGAGATGCCGTAATAGCGAATGAGTCCTTCTTTTTTTAATTCCTCAAATGCTTCAATCGTTTCCTCAATAGGATCTTCGATGGTTCCGCCATGAAGTTGAAATAAATCAATATAATCCGTACCAAGCCTGGTTAAGCTTGCTTTGACTGCTTCTTTAATATACTTTTTGGAAGGATCCCAGCTCCAGCTATCTTTGTTTTCATTCCAGTGGTTCCCCGCCTTCGTTGCAATAATGACTTGATCTCTCACACTTTTAAGCACTTGGCCGATAATCTTCTCGTTTTCACCAAAATCATATAAATCAGCTGTATCAAAATAATTAATGCCTTCATCTAATGCGGTTTCAATGATTTCCTGTGCTTTATTTGCATCTGTACCAAGGGACATGCACCCAAGTCCAAGCTCACTTACATACAAATCAGTTTGGCCTAACTGTCTTTTTTTCATAAAAATTACCTCAATTTCATCTTTTCATTTTATTTTAACGAATGAAATGAGTAGATCACAAATAAAAAGGCCTTTTTCAAACTGTTCATGGTCAATGAACCTTGAATATCATGTACCATTCTATATATCAGTAACTTTTCGGATATATCGGCGACATTCCGGATATATCGGCGACTTCCACAATATCTCAGAACTTTCCAATATCCCCCATTCAAGATCGGGTCTTCTTAAACTCCACCCAATCCTTAACCAATCGGAAATCCTTGTCATATTCCTTTAGTTTTTCTCTAATCTCCCATGCCTTGCCGACTAGGACGACGCCCTTCTCGTGAACATATATTTTCATTTCATATTCCCCCAATTAAAGTATGATAATATGTATGAGTAAACTTATTCGGAATAGAACAGGAGTGACTGAAATTATGAGTCGCCTAGAAGAAAAGACGGTCAAGATAGAAAAACTTTTCACTGGGAAAGTAATTAGTCTGCAAGTGGAGGATGTTGAGCTTCCGAACGGTAACATGTCTAAGCGTGAAATTATCAAACATCCCGGTGCAGTTGCAGTCATTGCGTTAACAGATGATCAAAAGATTATTATGGTCGAGCAATATCGAAAAGCATTGGAAAAAGCAATTGTGGAAATTCCCGCAGGTAAGCTTGAGGTAGGAGAAGACCCGGAAGTTTGTGCAAAACGGGAGCTTGAAGAAGAGACTGGCTATGAATGCAAAGAAATGGAGTGGCTAATTTCCTTCTACACATCCCCTGGATTTGCAGATGAAATTATTCATTTATACATCGCAAAGGGCTTAGTGAAAAAGGAAAATCCTGCACCACCAGATGAGGATGAATTCGTAAACTTGCTTGAGCTGACGCTAGAAGAAGCAGAGCAGCTCATAGTAGAAAAGAAAATTTACGATGCAAAAACTGCGTATGCTGTTCAATATTTGCAACTTCAAAAGGCTTTGAAAAAATAAATGAACAATTATTATTCAGATTTACATATTCATATTGGCCGAACGATCACTGGCAAACCGGTTAAAATCACGGGGGCAAAATCACTTACGTTTACGAATATTATTGAGCACGCAAGAAATGAAAAAGGGTTAAATATGATTGGGATTATTGATTGTCATTCACCAGAAGTAATTATGGAAATTGCTCAGCTCATGGAAACTGGGG
Source organism: Cytobacillus depressus (assembly GCF_008923245.1). Taxonomy (GTDB): domain Bacteria; phylum Bacillota; class Bacilli; order Bacillales; family Cytobacillaceae; genus Cytobacillus; species Cytobacillus depressus. Next base: position 445,168 of record NZ_WBOS01000001.1, on the reverse strand, counting down.
ATGTGACAGAGCATCCAGAAGGCGGTTTACAATATGGAGATTTAACAATCATCCCAGGGTCTGAGTTGGAAATTTACGATGAGCATTGTCAAGGGCCGATTCATGTGCTTTGTTACTTTCCCAACTTAGCGATTATGGAAGAGTTTTCGATTTGGCTTTCACAGCATCTCAAAAATATAACCCTAAGCTCACAAAGAATTTACGTCTCGGGCCGTAACCTCCAATCAAAAGTGAAGGAGCTAGGCGGATTATTCATTCCTGCCCATGTATTTACTCCTTTTAAAAGCTTATATGGAAAAGGTGTTCATCGGTCTTTAGAAGAAGTGTTTAACAAAGACCAGATTGATGCGATTGAGCTTGGGTTAAGTGCAGATACAGCAATGGCAGATCAAATTAAAGAGCTGCATCAGTATTCGTTCTTAACCAATTCGGATGCACATTCTTTAAAGAAAATTGCTAGGGAATATCATGTTCTTCATATAAAGGGGCCATCATTTCTTGAATTGAGTTTGGCGCTAAAAGGGGAAGATGGACGTAGAATTGAAGCCAATTACGGTCTCGACCCGCTTCTCGGAAAATATCATCAAACGGTATGCTCCCAATGCTTCGTCCCGTTTGATCCCGAACAAAATGAATGTGCACATTGCGGCAGTACTAAATATATTAAAGGGGTCGCTGACCGAATTGCAGAATTAAAAACAGCCGATGCATCACCAGCAAATCGCCCGCCTTATGTGCACCAAGTTCCGTTAGAATTTATTCCAGGACTTGGTCCAAAAATGCTCGGAAAACTACTCGATCACTTCGGAACAGAAATGGCGATCTTACACGAGGTTTCATTTGAAAACCTAAGTGAAATTATCCCAGTTAAAACAGCTGAACTTATAATGAAAGCAAGAGAAGGAAAACTGAATCTTTCTGCAGGCGGCGGTGGGAAATACGGGAAGATATCGCATTAAAAGGAGAAAAAGACTGTCTATTTGAACTTACCCCTGTCAAGTAGACAGCTCAAAAAAGACTACGCAGCCATCGTGATACGGTATTCTACCGGAGCACGGTGGTTTAGTCGTTTTTGGAATCTCTTATAATTGTAATGATACATATATGTTTCTATAGCTTGAATCAACTCTTCTTCTGTTCTAAAATCATATTGATACAACATTTCTGTTTTGAAATGGGAAAAGAACGATTCAATACAGGCATTATCTAGGCAGTTTCCTTTGCGAGAGTGGCTGCCTCTTATGCCGTATTTGTTTAATCGTTTGTTGTATTTCTTAGACGTGTATTGGAATCCTTGATCTGAATGGAGGATGGTTCCATACACGTTTCTTTTTTTATTGAGGTCCTCTATGGTATCTAAAACCAATTTTAAATTATTTCTGTCTGAAACCTTCCAAGAAACAATTTCATTATTATAAAGGTCCTGAACTACAGATAGATAGTAAAATTTATTTTGGAAGGGAATATATGTTATATCACTTACTAGTACTTCATTTTTCTTTCTATTTTTGAATTCACGATTAACCAAGTTCGGGTATACCTTAGAACCTTTCTTACCAAAATATCTCCATTTCTTTCTGATTACTGATTGAATGCCCATTAACTTCATTAATCGATAAACCTTTTTATGGTTTACTATGAACCCTTTTTCTCTGAGTGCGATTACCATCCTAGGATATCCAAACTCTTTATGCTGGTTGTGGACAGAAAGCATTTTCTCCATTAAATCTTGATCCTGCTTCATTCTCTTCTCACGTAATGCTATTGTCTTTACCCATTTATAATAACTTGAACGTTTGACCTCTGCTATTTCAGTAAGCCATGTAATAGGGTACGTTTGCTTCATTTCAATAATAATCTCGAACCTTACTGATTTCTTGATTTCACCACCCCGTGTAGATTTGGATAGCGCTTTTTTAAATATTCAACTTGTGCCTTGTAGTAATCTCGTTCTTCCCCTACACTTTGAAATTTTGTTTTAGGTCTCCCCATAAGTGGATTATCTATAGATGACATTTTCCCTCTTTTATCAACTAGACTACCGCCTTCTTCATATTTCTTTACCCAACTCTTTAACTGAGTAGAATTTTTTAACCCTAGTTGTTTAGACAAGGATTTGTAGCTACCATCACCATTCAAATACATCTCGACTGCTTTCAACTTAAAATCTTCTGTATAGTGTTTAAAGGTTTGTCCTTTTTTTGCCATAGAAAAATCCCCTCCAAGTAGTAGTGTAGCATCCATGATTAAATCATGGGCTTTTAACACTGTCTACTTAAAGGGGATAATACCAATTTGGCAGTCTTTTCTTATGACTTCAACAAGAATAACAACTATTTTTCTGTCTATTTCTTTACTTTAGCAAACACACAAGTATCCCGAAGCTCTTTCCCATCTGCACTTAAACCTGCATTCTCCAAAATACCTTCTAGTTTAAAACCTAATTTTTCCGGTATTTTTCTGCTGTTAAGATTGTTAGGATCACAGCGAATCTCAATCCGGTTTGCTTCAAAATGATTAAATGTAAAATCGATTAAAGCGCTTACTGCTTCTGTCATATAACCGTTTCTTTGATGGAGGGAGTCGCACCAATAGCCAATTTCAAACTTTCGTATATCCCAATCAATCCGGTGCAATCCGGTTGAGCCAATGAACACATCATCTTCTTTGCGAAAAATATGAATCCAAAAATCCTCTCGCAACAAAAATTGTGAATATGATTTTCGGATATTCACTTCAACATCTTCGGCTGATTGCTCTTTGTTAGCAAAAGGAAGCCATACTTTCAAATCTTCGATAGAGGCTTGAATCGATTCATGAACTATTTGGCCGTCCCCGGGCATGCAAATCCGTAAATATAGTCTCTCTGTTTCAATTCTGTCCGGAAAATCAATTAGTACTGGATTCATTTTTTCATCTCCCTTAAAAAACTGAAGTTAATTGGACAGGTTCTTGGAAAAACACCTAATGTTGTCCAGTAAATCAAGTTAATTGGACAGGAAATTACCCAACCACCGAAACCTGTCTGAATATTATAATGCAAAATTAGAAATATTCAACTATAATTTTCCAACCTGCAATTTTCGCTCGAAAAATCTGTCATACCCCAGCCAGACAAGCATACAATTTAATATCAGAATTGTAACAGGAGGAAGGGCAATGAGAAAAAATATGTACCAGAACGTCGTCGCAACCCATTTTCGCGAGCATTCCTCAATATATTTGTTTGTGGTTGTTTTATTTTTAATGGGCGTCATCTTCGGCGCTGTAGTAGTTAACAGCTTGAGTTTTACACAGAAGGAAGATTTATTTTATTACCTTTCACAATTTTTCAGCCAAGTATCTAGTGAGGATGTAGCAAGTAAAAATGATCTTTTTAAACAAAGTTTTTTTCATAACATGAAATTTATTGGATTAATGTGTATTCTAGGCATTTCCATTATTGGTCTCCCGATCATTCTCATTTTGTTATTTATGAAAGGCATGGTTGTCGGTTTTACGGTTGGATTTTTAGTAAACCAAATGGGATGGGATGGATTTTTATTATCGTTCGTATCTGTTCTGCCGCAAAATCTCATCATCATTCCGATCTTTATCATTTCCGCTGCTATTGCAGTTTCCTTTTCATTAAAAATGATTAGTCGACAGTTTATGAAAAAAATCGGTCCGCCGGTCATGCCATTATTCGGAAAGTATATGATGACCTTTGCTGGAGTCCTTTTATTTTTATGTGCTGCGGCGGGGATTGAAGCTTTTATTTCCCCCCATTTAATGAAAACGGTTATTCATTCACTTAAATAATATTAAAATGATAATAATGATTAAATTATAATGACTATAAATGCTTATTTGTAATAATTTTATTTTGAATATCCTCCAGTTTCTGCTATAATGAGAATGTGTAAGTGGGCGAGGAGGACTTCAGAATGGAAAGCAGAATCGATAGAATAAAGAAGCAGTTGCATTCGTCTAGCTATAAATTGACACCTCAGCGTGAAGCAACCGTTCGCGTTTTATTAGAACATGAAGAGGATCATTTAAGTGCGGAAGATGTCTACCTCCTAGTTAAAGAAAAGTCGCCTGAGATAGGCCTAGCAACTGTTTATCGAACACTTGAATTGCTAACAGAACTTAAAATTGTCGATAAAATCAATTTTGGTGATGGAGTATCTCGCTATGATCTTCGTCAAGAAGGCGCAGCGCATTTCCATCATCATTTAGTTTGTATTGAATGTGGGGCAGTGGATGAAATTCAGGAAGATTTATTAGAGGATGTAGAAGAAGTGGTCGAGAGAAGATGGAATTTTAAAATTAAAGATCACCGCCTAACATTCCACGGAATTTGCCACCGATGCCACGATAAAAACGATGATAACAATGAACAAAGTGAATAACAAATAGATGCAGACCTTTTCTTATTCAGAGAGAAGGTCTTTTCTATAGGAAAAATAGATGGATATTACTTTTTGGCAGCAATACACCGTTATTGAATAAATATAGGAAAGACAAATTCAGAAAAAGAGGTGTATTCAATGGGAAATGAGTATTTTGTAGGCTGGGGCACACTCGCTTTGATTAACGCAGGCTTGGCACAAGGAAAGAATAGGTCAGGTTTAAATTGGTTTTTCTTATCTTTATTATTAGGCCCGCTGGCAACATTGAGTTTAGTCATTGCTGAGAAAAGATGATTAAATAGCTTCGTTAATCAATATTTTTAAAGGCTGTGTTAGTAAAGAATAAAAACAACAATATGCCAAATAGAGCCTATTAAAAAAGCTTTCAAACAGGTATATTTCTTGTCCAAGATGGCATACCTTTTACTATCAAAGGTTTCTGGAGGATAGGAAAATGATCTCTTGGCTAAAAGTCGTTGTTCAGACCGTTAAAGTGTTCGTGCTTTTTACCGGATGCACAATCCTTTTTTATTATGGTATTATGTGGTTAAATGAAGAATATAAGGATTATCATAAATATGATGAACCGAAAGGCGCAGCAGTAAAAGTTTCCGCAAGTGCGAACAGCAGTGAACCTTCAAGCTGGCTGGACCGGTTAATTCTTTTTTATTTAAATGGGGAGTAGAGTTTATCGATGGAGGACGAGCTTAAAGATTTCATACATTATTTAATCGTCGAAAAAGGCCTGGCAAAAAATACAATCGTTTCTTATGAAAGAGATTTAAAGAGCTACACAAAATACCTGCTAAAAATCGAAAAGATTTCAAGTTTAAATAATGTTCAGCGCACACAAATCATTCATTTTTTAGCGCATTTAAAAGATCAAGGAAAATCTTCGAAAACATTGGCAAGACATGTAGCCTCGGTTAGAGCATTTCATCAATTTCTTCTTCGAGAGAAAGCAACAGATCAAGATCCATCCGTTCATATTGAATCGCCACAGCTGGAACGGACACTTCCGAAAGTATTAAACATGAAAGAGGTAGAAACTTTACTAGATTCTCCTAACATAAGCAACCACTTTGGAATTCGTGACAAAGCGATGCTTGAACTTCTTTATGCAACCGGTATTCGCGTAAGTGAATTAATTGGCTTAAATATGGGCGATATCCATGTAGAGATGGGTTTTATTAGATGTATCGGGAAAGGAAATAAAGAGCGGATTATTCCAATTGGACAAACAGCTGACAAGGCCTTAACACTGTATATGAAAGAGGGAAGAAAGCAATTTATCGGAAAGAGCTATCATGATGAAGCTTTTTTTCTCAATCATCACGGAAAAAGATTAACGAGGCAAGGTTTCTGGAAAATTCTTAAGCGGCTTGCAGCAGAAGCAGGAATTGATAAGGAATTAACTCCACACACACTGAGGCATTCTTTTGCCACCCATCTTCTCGAAAATGGCGCCGATTTGCGTGCTGTACAGGAAATGCTTGGTCATGCGGATATTTCGACTACACAAATCTACACACATGTGACAAAAACTAGATTAAAAGATGTATATAGTAAGTTTCATCCAAGAGCTTAAATTTTTTTCATAGCTGTCAATTTATACTGGCAGCTTTTTCTTTTCTTTTTTCTTCACCTTCTGTAAAATATAGATGTCAGACTTCTGACATATAGAAAGAAAGATTGTGTTAATCACAAAAAGATAAGGGCAACCTTTAAATAGATAAAAGCTGAATCAATTTACTCTTTGTCTGCGAATACAAGGCAATGATTTTGAAACCGCTTTAAACTAGGAGGACTTAATTTGACATCTTATGCGTATAAAAGAATTTTCGTCATCGTCATGGATTCGGTAGGAATTGGCGAAGCACCTGATGCTGCAAAGTTTAATGACAAGGGGGCAGATACATTCGGTCATATTGCTGAGAAAATGAATGGTTTAAACATGCCCAATATGGCTAAGCTCGGTCTAAGCAATATTCGCGAAATTAAAGGCATTGAAAAAGCTGAAAAGCCACTTGCTTTCTTTACAAAAATGCAGGAAGCATCCAATGGAAAAGATACAATGACTGGCCATTGGGAAATCATGGGGCTAAATATTCAAAAACCATTTCAAGTGTTTCCAGAAGGATTCCCACCTGAGCTTATTTCTGAATTAGAATCACGCACGGGTAGAAAAGTGATCGGCAATAAACCTGCAAGCGGCACGGAAATTCTTGTTGAGCTCGGTGAAGAACATATGAAGACAGGGGATCTCATCGTCTACACTTCAGCTGATTCTGTTCTGCAAATTGCGGCTCATGAAGAGATTATTCCGATTGAGGAGCAATATCGCATTTGTGAAATTGCCCGTGAATTGACATTGGATGAGAAATATATGGTAGGTAGAGTCATTGCTAGACCGTTTGTTGGTGAGCCTGGAAACTTTACAAGAACATCTAACCGTCATGACTATGCGTTAAAGCCATTTGATCGTACTGTGATGTCTGAACTAAAGGATTCTGGATTTGACGTCATCGCTATTGGGAAAATCTCAGACATTTTTGACGGAGAAGGTGTGACAAAATCATTGCGCACTGTTTCTAATATGGACGGAATGGATAAGTTACTGCAATCCTTTGATATGGAATTTACAGGGCTTAGCTTTTTAAATCTAGTCGATTTTGATGCGCTTTATGGACACCGCCGTGACCCAGAAGGCTATGGAAAAGCGCTTGAAGAATTTGATGCGCGGCTTCCTGAGGTTTTTGCGAAAATGAAGGATGATGATTTAATAATCATTACGGCAGACCATGGTAATGATCCAGTTCATCATGGCACAGACCATACGAGGGAATATGTTCCGCTGCTAATATATGCAACTAATATGAATGAAGGTAAAGAGCTGTCAATTCGCGAGACTTTTGCTGATGTTGGGGCAACGGTTGCAGAGAATTTCCATGTGAAAATGCCTGCATACGGCAAAAGCTTTTTAAACGAATTGAAATAGGAGGAAAATAAAGCAATGGACTATCAAAAAATTCAACAGGCTGCTCAATTTCTTCAAGGAAAATATGAGCGGCAGCCATTAATCGGCCTTATTCTTGGGTCAGGGTTAGGAGTATTAGGAGATGAAGTGGAGGAAGCGGTAAAAATTCCTTACAATGAAATCCCTAATTTCCCTGTTTCAACCGTTGAAGGGCATGCGGGAAACCTTGTATTTGGCTTGCTAAATGATGTTCCCGTTGCTGTGATGCAAGGACGATTTCATTATTATGAAGGATACAGCTTTGATAAAGTGACGTTTCCTATTCGCGTCATGAAAGAATTGGGCATTCATACATTGGTTGTGACAAATGCTGCTGGAGGGGTTAATGAAAGCTACTCACCAGGTGATTTAATGCTGATTTCCGATCATATTAATAATATGGGAAGCAATCCATTAATCGGACCAAATGATTCACGCATGGGAGTGCGCTTTCCTGATATGTCAAAGGCCTACTCTGCTGAACTGCGAAAGCTTGCTAAAGAAATCGCGGGAAAAATCAATCTTCCGATTCAAGAAGGAGTATATGTTGGGAATACGGGTCCAACGTATGAAACACCAGCAGAGATTCGCATGCTGCGTACATTAGGAGGAGACGCTGTCGGTATGTCAACCGTTCCAGAGGTGATTGTTGCGAGACACGCGAATATGAGTGTCCTTGGAATTTCATGTATCTCCAATATGGCAGCTGGGATTCTCGACCAGCCTCTTAATCATGAGGAAGTAATTGAAACGACTGAAAAGGTGAAAGCTCATTTTCTGCAATATGTAAAAGCAATCGTCGCTGAGCTAGGGAAAAAGGAAAACAAGCAAGCATAATTTTTGCTCTTGATAATACGAAAACGGATCGGTGATAACAATGAGAATGATAGATATTATTGAAAAAAAGCGAGATGGAGAAGAGCTTTCCACTGCAGAAATTCAATTTTTTATTGACGGGTATACTGAAGGGACGATCCCTGACTATCAGGCTAGTGCACTTATGATGGCTATATATTTTCAAGGAATGACCGAGCAAGAAAGAGCCGATTTAACGATGGCCATGGTTCAATCAGGTGACCAAATTGATTTATCAAAAATAAACGGAATTAAGGTAGATAAACATTCAACTGGAGGCGTAGGCGATACGACAACTCTCGTACTAGGTCCATTAGTTGCAGCCCTAGGTGTTCCAGTCGCAAAAATGTCGGGACGCGGGCTCGGTCATACGGGCGGGACCATTGATAAGCTTGAGGCTGTCTCCGGCTTCCACGTGGAAATAGAAAATGAAGAATTTATTGATTTAGTCAATAAAAATAAAATTGCCGTTATCGGTCAAAGTGGGAATCTTACTCCAGCTGATAAAAAGCTATATGCCCTCCGTGACGTAACAGCTACTGTTGACAGCATTCCGTTAATTGCCGGCTCAATTATGAGTAAAAAAATTGCTGCTGGTGCTGATGCCATTGTCCTTGATGTGAAAACAGGGGCAGGCGCTTTCATGAAAACACTTGATGACTCACGCGATTTAGCTAAAGCGATGGTTCAAATCGGCAACAATGTAGGCCGAAATACAATGGCTGTCATTTCTGATATGAGCCAGCCGCTCGGATTTGCAATTGGAAATGCCCTCGAAGTTAAGGAAGCGATTGATACGCTAAAAGGTGAAGGACCAGAGGATTTGACAGAGCTATGCATAACTTTAGGCAGCTATATGGTTTATTTAGCAAAAAAGGCCAGCACATTAAAGGAAGCGCGCGAAATGCTGGTTAAAGTAATGAAAGATGGGACAGCTCTAGAAGTGTTCAAAACCTTCTTAACTTCACAAGGCGGAGATGCATCTATTATTGATGATCCAAGCAAGCTTCCACAAGCGAAATACACTTTTGAACTGGAAGCAAAAGATGAAGGCTATGTGTCCGAAATAGTTGCTGATGAAATCGGAACTGCGGCAATGCTTCTCGGTGCAGGGAGAGCAACGAAAGAATCTGTTATTGATCTAGCTGTTGGCCTTGTTCTTCGCAAAAAGATTGGCGACCATGTGAAAAAAGGCGAGTCACTCGTGACCATTTACAGCAATTTCGAAAACATTGATGAAGTAAAAGCTAAATTATACGAAAATATAAGAATTTCCAGTGAAAAAGTAAACCCTCCAGTTTTAGTTTACGAGGAAATTACAAAGTAAATAGTTAAGAAAAGTGGAAACGGCTTGCTCAGCCCCGACAAGCATAAGACGCTTTATGAATGAAGGCGTACTTTGCCTTCATTTATAAAGTGGCTTATGACCTCGAGGGGCTAGCCGTTGGAGCTAAACAAAGAAAAGCGTCAGTGGATTAAATGTCCGCTGGCGTTTTTTTTAAAAGTGATATTTATTTAACTACTGAGTTGATTGGAGCGGAGGGCACTTGACTCCTCCAAAATGCATACGCATTTTGTTGTGCGGTGTCCATTCAGGGATGTTAATTCAATGTCCTGCGGGAAAAGCGAGTCAGGGGAGAGACCCCGCAGGAGCGTTAGTGACGAGGAGGCTCCCCGACCGCCCGCGGAAAGCAATTGCCCGCAGCGGAAATCAACGGGCAAACTTAAAACGAATAAATTAATGTTCTGCACAATTTTTTAAAATACCCATTCAAGAAGAAAATATCCATTTTAATCGAAAATGAATTGAATAATTTCCCTTCAAATGGAAAAGATGGAGGCTATAAAGAATGGAGGGTTATGTGATGAAACGAGTAGTGTCATTTATTATGATGTCATTTTTATTAGCCTCTACCTTTGCCCCATCTGCTTTGGCAAGGGAAAACGGAGCCGAATTAGCCGATAATGTAAAGTCTGCTATTTTAATTGAGCGGGATACAGGGACCGTTCTTTATGAAAAAAACAGTCATGATAAACTTCCGCCTGCGAGCATGACAAAGGTGATGACGATGCTTCTCATTATGGAAGCGATTGATGAAGGGAAGCTCTCAATGAAAGAAAAAATCCGCACAAGTGAGTATGCAGCCTCCATGGGTGGATCACAAATTTTCCTAGAACCAGGAGAAGAAATGACGACAGAGCAGATGCTCCAAGGAATTGCTATTGCTTCAGGTAATGATGCATCTGTGGCTATGGCGGAAAGGCTTGCAGGTTCGGAGGAAGAATTTGTTAAACGAATGAATAAAAAAGCACAAGAGCTCGGTTTAAAAAATACTGAATTTAAATCAGCAACCGGATTACCAGGTAAAGACGACTATAGTTCAGCACATGATATGGCCATTATGGCGAAGGAATTGCTGAAATATGAAGGAATAACGAAGTTTACAAGTATGTATGAATCTTATTTGCGTGAAGATACAGACAAGAAGTTTTGGCTTGTAAATACGAATCGCTTAGTTCGCTTCTATCCAGGTGTAGATGGTTTAAAAACTGGATTTACAAATGAGGCGAAATACTGTTTAACGGCTACGGCGCAAAAGAATGGCATGCGTGTTATAGCAGTTGTGTTTGGGGCTCCAACTTCTAAAGAGCGGAATGCCCAAGTAACAAAAATGCTCGACTATGCATTTAGCCAATATCAAACCCATCCGATGTTTAAAAGAAACGTTACTCTTGGTCATGTAGCCATTAGTAAAGGTGATAAGAAAAAAATCGAGGCACTTACAAGTGAATCGATCTCCCTTTTAACAAAGAAAGGGGATAGCATCGAAAACATTAAGCAAAAGGTTACTTTAAACAAAAATGTCAAAGCCCCAGTTAAAAAAGGAGACAAAGTTGGCACATTAAAGCTTATTCAAGATGGCAAAACATTAGTAGAAAGTCCGCTAGTCGCAAAAGAGGACAGCAAGGAAGCAAATTGGTGGACTCTGTATAAACGTTCAATGGGAATGTTTACAAGAGCGGGAAAATAGCCGGTTTGTCGAAATGAAAAATATGCTTTCTACTTTTAGCGAATTAACACTAGTTTTGTCTTAAGGAAGGAATTCCGGGTTAAAATATCGAATTGGACTCACTAGATGCTAGATAAGGAGGCTATGATAGTGAGTCTTTCGACTAATTTAGAAGTGAAAAAAGATGTTCTTTGTATTCGTCTTAGCGGTGAACTTGATCATCATTCAGCTGATGACCTTCGTGAAAAAGCGACGAAGGCAATTGAAGATTATGATATTCAGCATATTGTTTTAAATCTTGAGCAGCTTTCATTTATGGACAGCTCAGGGTTAGGAGTTATTCTTGGCAGATATAAACAAATCAAGCAGCATCACGGTGAGATGGTTGTCTGTGCGATTTCTCCAGCTGTACAAAGATTATTCGAAATGTCGGGATTATTTAAGATTATTCGCTTAGAGCCGACAGAAGAATATGCTTTGCAAAGACTGGGGGTTGCTTAATATGAAAAATGAAATGCATATTCAATTCAGTGCATTAAGCCAAAATGAATCTTTTGCCCGTGTAACGGTAGCGGCGTTTATTACGCAGCTAGATCCAACGATGAATGAGTTGACAGAAATAAAGACAGTTGTATCTGAAGCAGTAACAAATGCCATTATTCATGGCTATAACCAAGATCCAAATGGTGTAGTGTATATTTCCGTTAAAATGGAGGATGGCTTTGTTGATATGTCGATTAGGGATGAGGGAATAGGAATTTTGGATGTAGAAGAAGCCCGCCAGCCGCTGTTCACAACGAAGCCTGAGCTAGAAAGATCAGGAATGGGTTTTACAATTATGGAAAATTTCATGGATGAAATCGAAATTCAATCGCACCCGGGGAAAGGCACAGAGATCCGATTAAGAAAGCATTTATCAAAAAGTAAAATGCTGTGTAATTAAGGAGTCTTGCTATGGATGTGGAGGTAAAAGCAGAAAAAGGTCAAGCATTTTTGAAGGATTATGAAGTTAAGGATCTTATTAAAAAGAGCCAAGATGGCGATCAGAATGCCCGTGATACAATTGTCCAAAAAAACATGCGTCTTGTCTGGTCTGTCGTCCAGCGCTTTTTAAACAGGGGATATGAACCGGACGATCTTTTCCAAATCGGTTGTATTGGTTTGCTAAAATCTGTTGATAAATTTGATCTTAGCTATGATGTTAAGTTTTCAACTTATGCTGTCCCGATGATTATTGGTGAGATCCAGCGTTTTATTCGTGATGATGGAACAGTGAAAGTCAGCCGCTCGCTGAAGGAAATGGGGAATAAAATTCGCAAAGCCAAAGACGAATTGTCCAAAACGCTTGGCCGGATCCCAACTGTAAATGAAATTTCTGAGTTTCTTGATATTCCACCAGAGGACATTATTCTTGCCCAAGAAGCGGCGCGAACTCCTTCGTCCATACATGAAACCGTGTATGAAAACGATGGAGACCCGATTACATTGCTTGATCAAATTGACGATGGCAATGAAGGCAAATGGTTTGATAAAATCGCTTTAAAAGAAGCGATCAATGAACTAGATGATAGAGAGAGGTTAATTGTTTATTTACGATATTATAAAGATCAAACCCAATCTGAAGTTGCTGTAAGACTGGGGATATCACAAGTTCAAGTCTCCAGACTGGAAAAAAAGATTCTCCAGCAAATGAAGGGCCGTATGGATATTTAAATCCATACGGTTTTTTTACATTTCTCCCTTTCCAATTATTAGTAATCATGAAGTCAATATTTGTAACTCATACTACATATATAAGGAAATTAATGATCAGGAAGTGAGAAAAATGGAACAAACCGTTTACATCCGCTTACGACATCGTTTGCAAACTAGGCCAAATGCGACCATTTTTCTAAAGGACATTGCGCAATTAATTGCCGATGAAAATATGTATGAGCAACTCAAAGAACTCAAAATTTATGAGGTGAGTGAAAAGGACCGCAACATGATTGTCATTGATATTATGAGAGTTATCCGTTTAATGACTATGACAATTCCAAATACTGAAATACAAACGGTAGGGCCATCACAGATCATTGTTGAAGTAGTTGCAAAAAAAAGGAAGGTATCACTTCCATTGTTTATTTTAGTATGGCTCTTATTATTTTTTGGTGCAGCATTAACCATTATGAATTTCCATGAGGATGTAAGCATGAGAGCTGTTCAACAACGAATTTATACGATCATGACAGGGGAAATTGATGCAAACCCGTTAATTTTTCAAATTCCCTATTCATTCGGCTTAGGGTTAGGAATGATTCTTTTTTTTAACCATTTATTTAAGAAGCGTTTAAATGAAGAACCGAGTCCGCTAGAAGTTGAAATGTTCAATTATCAAATGGATTTGGACAATTATATTTCCATTCATGAAAACAAAGAAAGTATGAGACAAGTTGACGACCATTAATGTAGTAATTGTCATATTTATCGGTCTTGCTGGCGGACTGGCGGTCGGATCGGGATTTGTCGCTTTTTTAACGGTATTTGGCATCATTCCAAGGCTTACACAACTGACAAAAACAATGAAAATGGTCCGTTTTTATGAATGGTCTGTTGTTTTAGGGGCCGTGTTTGGCACAGTTGCGACATTATGGGATCCTGTATTACTCATTACCCCTTATTTATTATTCCCAATTGGTCTTGCTTCTGGAGTTTTTGTTGGGATGGTAGCTGCTGCTTTAACCGAGGTGTTAAATGTTCTGCCTATTCTTGCGAAAAGAATTGGTATAGACGGCCAAATCGCCATATTGCTAATGGCCATTGTTTTTGGAAAGATATTAGGCTCCTTGTTTCAATGGGTGTATTTTGTAAACAAATGAAATACGAAACTATAACGAAAGGATCATTTGTATGGATAATAGGAGAAGCGTAATTCTAGTAACTGACGGGGATGATTATGCAAGACGGTCAATCGAATATGTCGCAAAGGCTGTAGGTGGAAGGTGTATCTCCCATTCACACGGGAATCCTACGGTTTTGGACGGTCCCCAAATTGTAAAACTAATCAAAAAAGCTTCTCACGATCCAGTTTTTGTCATGTTTGATGATAGCGGCTTTGTTGGAGAGGGAGCAGGAGAAAAGGCTTTAAAATATGTAGCTTGCCATCAGGATATTCACGTTCTAGGAGTCATTGCGGTTGCTGCTAAAACAAGGCAATCAGAGTGGACAAAAGTAAATGTATGTATCGATCGCGAAGGTGAGCTGACGCCATTCGGTGTAGATAAATATGGCTTGCCAGAAATGGATGTTGGGCGGCTAAATGGCGACACTGTGTATTGTCTGGATGAATTGAATATTCCAATCATCGTAGGAATTGGTGATGTTGGAAAAATGGCAAAAATGGATGATCTTGAAAAGGGATCACCGATAACGATGAAAGCTGTAGAGCTCATTATGGAAAGGAGCGGTTACCGTGTCAAACGACAAGCAGAATAGTAATATGCTGCCGATTCCTGAATCAGTAAGTGTTATTGAGAAATATATGAAAGACCGGGTCGGGCTGGGTGTAAGTTTTGATTTAGGGATAAGGAAGCTGAACATTCTTCGCAAAGATGTGCATTTATATTATGTAAATGGTTTAACAGACTCACTGATTATTGTTCATTTAATTGAAGAGCTTGTTCGAATAAATGAAAATGAGAAACAATCAAGCAAGATTTTTGAAATTATTGAAAATCGTTTAGTTCACGATTCGGTTGAAAAAATAAAGACGATGGATGAACTTGTCGATCAAGTTCTTTCTGGTTTAATTGTTGTTGTTATTGAAGGGGAATCGACTGCACTAGTTATTGATGTCCGCAGCTATCCAGGCAGGTCCACCCAGGAGCCAGATATAGAAAAGGTTATTCGCGGTTCAAGGGATGGATTTGTAGAAAATATTATTTTAAATACGGCATTAACGAGAAGAAGAATTAGGGATGAAAGACTTCGATTTGAAATCACTTCAGTCGGTGAACGTTCGAAAACAGATGTGGCTATTGGCTATATTAAGGATATTGCCAATGAGGATTTAATTAATATCATCCGAGACGAGATTGGAAATATCAAGGTTGATGGGATTCCGATGGCAGATAAAACCGTTGAGGAATTTCTTTTCAGACAAGGATATGATCCGTTTCCATTCGTTCGTTATACGGAACGTGCAGATGTTGCAGCTACCCACCTGCTTGAAGGGCATGTACTCGTCTATGTAGATACATCGCCAAGTGTCATTATCACGCCTACGACGTATTTTTATCATATGCAGCATGCAGAGGAATATAGACAATCACCTGCAGTTGGAACGTTTGAACGATGGATGCGTTATATCGGTATCCTATCCTCCTTGTTTCTGTTGCCGCTTTGGTTTTTATTTTATTTAGAGCCGTCCATTTTGCCGGAAAAACTTGCTTTTATTGGTCCGAGCAAAGAAACGAATGTTCCGGTGATTTTTCAAATATTTATAGCTGATTTTGGTATCGAAATTTTAAGGATGGCAGCGATTCATACTCCCACTCCCCTTGCAACTGCTATGGGGTTGATTGCCGCTGTATTAATTGGACAAATAGCCATCGATGTTGGATTATTCGTACCTGAAGTTATCTTGTATGTTTCTTTGGCCGCGATAGGGACGTATACGACCCCAAGCTATGAGTTAAGTGTGGCGAATAAAATCACAAGGCTTTGTTTTTTGATCGCAGTTGCTATTTTTCATACACCAGGTTTTATTATTTCAATTACGCTATTCATTCTTTGGATGGCAAGCAAGAAGCCGTTTAATACACCTTATTTGTGGCCGTTTATTCCGTTTTACCCGAAGGCCTTTTTACAGGTGTTAATCCGCAGATCGATTCCCGGATCAAAGCTGCGGCCTAGTATTAATCGGACTGGAGACCGCATAAGACAGCAATAAGATGATGAAAACATCTAGTAGAAAGCAATTGTGATTCACATATATATATGATAAAGTATTTTTAATATTTTATTAATAAATTGACAGTGTCTTCCCTGAGATTCTGTCTATTTATAAGTATTAGGCGATTTATTTAAAGAGTATTACATTTGGATATTTGATTTATATGGGACGTATGAAATAATATTTAAGCATACAATTCACTGTGCTTTTGAGGAAGAGGGGAAAATATGTATTTTCATGGTACATCAAAGGTTAATGCCAAAGGCCATTTAGAGATAGGCGGTATTGACACGGTTGAGCTAGCAAAAAAATTCGGGACGCCATTATACGTATATGATGTTGCGCTAATTAGAGAAAGAGCAAAAGGTTTTAAATTAACTTTTGAAAACTTGAAAGTGCCAGCACAAGTCGCTTATGCAAGCAAGGCTTTTTCAACGATTGCCATGGTGCAGCTAGCAGAGGAAGAAGGTCTTTCTCTTGATGTTGTTTCTGGCGGTGAATTATACACGGCTTTAGCTGCTGACTTTCCAAGGGAGCGCATTCATTTCCATGGGAACAATAAAAGCAGAGAAGAGCTTGAAATGGCATTAAAGCATGAAATCGGCTGTATTGTAGTTGATAATTTCTATGAATTAGAGCTGCTAAATTCAATATGCGAAGAAATGAAAATGAGCACAAAAATATTGCTAAGAGTCACTCCGGGGATTGAAGCTCATACACATGATTATATTTTAACAGGACAAGCCGATTCGAAATTTGGATTCGATTTGCAAAACGGGCAAGCTGAAGACGCACTGAAGAAAGCTTTGACATTTGAGAAAATAGACGTATTAGGTCTTCATTGTCATATTGGCTCGCAAATTTTTGAAACAACCGGGTTTATTTTAGCGGCGAAGAAACTTTTTGAGAAGCTGCATGAATGGAAGGAAGCTTTTTCTTATGAATCGAAAGTATTAAATCTAGGAGGAGGCTTCGGGATTCGATACACTGCTGAAGATGAGCCATTGCCGGCAGCTCAATATGTAGCAGAAATTATTGAAGAGGTTAAAAGATTAGCGGAACATTATTCAATGGCAATGCCAGAAATATGGATTGAACCAGGAAGATCTTTAGTTGGTGATGCTGGTACAACCCTTTATAAAATTGGTTCCAGAAAAGAAGTGCCGGATGTTCGCCAATATGTTGCTGTGGATGGCGGGATGAGCGATAATATCAGGCCAGCTCTTTATCAGGCGAAATATGAGGCAGTTCTGGCCAATAGGGCATTAGAGAAGGCTGATGAGACGGTATCCATTGCAGGTAAATGCTGTGAATCAGGTGATATGCTCATTTGGGATCTTCCTCTGCCGAAGTCTGATAGCGATGATTTACTTGCTGTATTTTGTACAGGTGCTTACGGGTATGCGATGGCTAATAATTACAACCGTCTTCCAAGACCGGCAGTTGTCTTTGTAGAAAATGGTGAAGCAAAATTAGTCGTAAGACGGGAAACGTACGAAGATTTAATTAGAATGGACATTTCTTTAAAACAAAAAATTAACAATTAAGCTGCCGCTGTCGGCAGCTTTCCCTATGCAAACTAAATTTACATATCATGCATTCTATTAAAATTGCAACATGGAAATAATATTTCGTTTCGTGTAAAATGTAGTTGTCCAGTGATAAAGATTTTGTGGGAGGGCAATTTACGATTTATGAAGAAAAACAATTGGCTTCTTTTCGGTTTATTATTAATCGGTAGTTTGGCGTGGGGGCTTTTTTATTCGTTTGTCATCTTACCATCAAAGTAGCGGGTGGATTTAAATATTCAATTGAAAGCACAAAGAGATGTTCTGTACATATATTATACCAAGTTTGAAAAGAATGGTATTTGGAGAAAATAGGAATGTTACATTCCATGTAAACTTAATGAAAGTGATAAAATGGGGCCCTGCATGCCTCCATTAATGTTTCCAATGAAAATATCGCATAAGTAAAACTGAGCGTCTTCTTTCTAAAGCGATGACGGCCAGATTTACGACTAATGAGGGATAATATGTTAATTCGATATAAAAAGGCATTTGAAAAAATTGCCATGGGACTTTTATCTTTTATGCCTAATGAGAAAGATTTGAAAATTTTACAGCAGACGATGAAGCAATATGAAAATGATGGCAATAAGCAGCTTTTCTTATGGAAAGTTGGAGATGATATTATCGGTTTAATCGGCGTTTCGTTTCAAGATGATGCAGCCATGATTGAACACATCTCTGTAAATCCTTCACATAGGCACCAAGGTATCGGAAAAACGATGGTTAAAGCATTGAAAGATATGTATCCGGATAAAGAGTTAAAATCAAATGATGTAACCGATTCATTTCTAAATAAATGCGACATTAAAACCGAATAAAGACTTCAACCTTATCGAAGAAAAAATGAGAGCAATCGGAATCATTACCGATTGCTATTTCTATTTGTCTAGCTACAGCGCCTAGCCCCGACGTATAGGACGTACTAGTGTCGACAATGCGACAGGACAAGGAAAGCTTCAGCAGCGTAATCATCGCACGACCAAAAGAGAAGCTTTTGGGAGGACGTCGCGCTTTTGTCGACCTCAAGGTCATAAGCCAATCCATCAAGAAGGTTAAAGAACAACCTTCTCGCTGCCTCGTCTTATGCTTGTCGGACTTGCACAGGATGTGCTGACATCGGCGTTCGCCACAGGACGTGGCGGTTTTTAGTCGATGTTCATCTTCGAAGGTGCTTTCGCTTTTCTATTTTTTAAAGCAATGTTTCGTTCTTGAATGACTTGACTCCGATCCCTAAGTAAATGCCGGTGAATGATTTCTTGATTTTTTAAATCGCTATTTCCGCACCAAATAAACTCTTCCTGAGTGCATTTTTTCTTGCAAAGGGAAATTAATGAATGATCGATAATGGGAAAATTATAACTAGAGTATACCCTTCCTTTAGTAAGATATTGGAGCCTTATTTCTAAATCTGATATTAGCTTTTCTCCATCAAGCCCTAAGTCTGCTAAGTGCCTTTCGTTCATTTGTAAAATATAGATCGCCTTCGTTAATGTCCTTTTTGCACCGCTTATATTCCCTCGGCGTTGATGGTAATTGGAAACTGCGAATAAGATGAGACCGACCCAAATAGAGGATTTATTCCCTGGATCAACTTTTTTCCAATAATCTTCAAGAACTTCATGACATTCAAAATAATCTCGGTCACCATGGAAATGAATTAAATAATCAATATATTCTTGTGGATACACATCGTTTCACCTCCAGATAATTAATATCTTATCATAAAGTGAAAAAATTATTGGGAACTGTATTCTCTTTATCGCTAACAAAAAAGTTAAACCCAGCAATGCACCGGGTTTAACTTTTTTACTACTTATTAAACATTTAAATCCTTCATGCTTTTTTATTTATTAAAGAATTAATCGTTTATTAAATGAAACAAGAGCATCCTACAATAATTAATAGGATAAACAACACAACGATCAGTGAAAAGCCGCCTCCAAAGCCAAAACCAAAACCACCGTCTGACATACTACATACCTCCTGATAATCTTTATTTATTGTTCAAAATCATCATATGTGGGCAGCGTCTAAATGGTATGGGCGGTTTAATATTTTTTTAAATGATGGTCAACCAGTAGCATAAGGTTTAATTTTCTATTGGATATCGACACTGAATAATTTATACTAATGATAGTGTTTTAGCTGAATTTACTATAGAAATATTGGTGAACAGAAATATGCAAGATGTTATGCATTATAATGTAAAGATTGACGCATTTGAAGGACCGCTTGATTTACTCCTTCATTTAATCCATCGGCTTGAGATTGATATTTATGATATTCCAGTAGCTGAAATTACTGAACAATATTTATTGTATATTCATACGATGCAAGAACTCCAGCTTGATGTTGCAAGTGAATATTTAGTTATGGCAGCAACACTTCTTGCCATCAAAAGCAAAATGCTGTTGCCAAAGCATGAAGAAGAATTATTTGAAGAAGAGCATCCAATGGAAGAAGAAAATCCGATGGATGAGCTCGTGGAAAAATTGATTGAGTACCGTAAATATAAAGAAGCGGCCGTTGAGCTTAAAGAACTGGAACAGGAAAGGGGCTTAATGTTTACAAAGCCTCCGAGTGATCTTTCCGATTATGTAAAAGAAGCTCAAAATGAAAAAGCAGATTTGAATGTGTCGCTTTATGATATGCTAGGAGCCTTCCAAAAACTATTGCGCAGACAGAAATTACAAAAGCCGCTTTCAACTAAAATTGCCCGCCAGGAAATTCCTATTGAGAAAAGAATGGTTGAAATCTTAGATGATTTAAGGAAAATAAAAGGGAGAAAAAGCTTTAACGATCTTTTTCCCTACGCAGACCGGGAACAGATTGTTGTAACTTTTCTTGCTGTTTTAGAGTTAATGAAACGAAAAGAAGTTCATCTTGAACAAGAAAAGAATTTCTCAGAAATCTTTTTACAGATTGTATAGCATTGGAAGCTCCCATTCGTTTATCACTTTGCGAATTAATAAGGGGGTTGCAGCACTTGGAAGTTGTAAATTGGAAAGGAATTGTCGAGAGCCTTTTATTCGCAGCAGGCGATGAAGGTCTTTCGCTAAAACAAATTGTTCACGTATTAGAAACAGATGAGGTACTAGCTGAGTCCATTATTCGTGAATTAATGGAGGATTACACAAATTCATCGCGGGGCGTTACAATCGTAGAACTCGCTGGCACGTTTCAGCTTGCGACAAAAAAGGAAAACTCAGATTATCTGAAAAAACTAGTTGACACTCCAACCACCTCTGGACTGTCCCAGGCAGCACTCGAAACTCTTGCGATTATTGCTTATAAACAGCCAATTACTCGAGCGGAAATTGAGGAAATTAGAGGAGTAAAAACAGAAAGACCTTTGCAAACTTTAGCTGCAAAGGCATTGATTAAAGAAGTAGGAAGAGCGGAAGGTACGGGAAGAGCTTATTTATACGGCACGACGAAGGAGTTCCTTGATTATTTTGGATTAAAACGAATCGATGAGCTCCCGCCGCTCCCGGAAAAATTAGACGAGGATGATTTTCCTCAGGAGGATGCCGATCTATTTTTCGGCAAATTCCAAGAAACTCTAGAATCATAAGTTTTGGCGTACAATTCTGACTGTTTATCGCAGATTAGCGTGCTGTAAGACTCCCACTTCAAGAAGCCCAGAAAGCCATAAAATCTAAGTGGGAGATCCAACAGCCCGTAAAGGCCCGACGACGGACAGGATGTCCTAGTCAGGCGAAAGCCACAGGACGTGGCGTTTTGAGCGTGATAGGTTCAACTAACTATCAGTGGAAAACCACCACTGATAGAAGTTTCACTTTATGTTAATATATAACTATAAAGAAGGATTATTACATAAACGGGAATTGTACGGGAGGGGATTGCATGCTAATAAAAAATTGCAGCGGCTTCGAGCTTGAAAAGGAAAAATCAAATACTTCAGAGGATTTCTTTAATCGAAGCGAAATCACTTTTGAAGAAGACGGTGTAGAGAAGACACTTCATGTATTATATGTTCGATATTTCGAGGAGCAACTGAATGAATTTACACCTTTTGCTTCAAATCCAATTTTTGTGAGTGTCGGAAGAGAAGTTGAGCTAAAAGATATTGTTGCTATTGTTTGTTTACTTAAAAATCCAGGCTTTCGCCATCGCAAACGGGTATATATAAATTCACTAGCTGAATTTGCTTCGTATTTTCAACATATTGATTTTGATAAATTACCCGCTATTTTTGAAGCATTAAAAAATCAAAAAAGCTTTACTCTCCGTTCTCCGTTAGAATATATTGTCCAACCGAATTAAAAAACGATAAGTTAAGGAGCAGCTATCTGAGCTGCTCCTTTATTAATATGTGGCTCAATCCAGCCCCTGATCAAGGCGCTTCCGCATTTCTAGGCAATTTTCCATTTAGGCGGCATACGATAGAACCGGGGCTATGAAAACCAGGAAAGAGGGATCCACATGAGCCGTCTAAATGAATACATTCAAGATGTGTTTAAATGGAATGAAAAAATGCGGGCTTTTTTGGAAAGCGAAGAGATTGAACGCCATAGTGAGCTTTGGCAAAAATTGGACCTTTTTACGGAGATTATGGAAGGAATTAAAGATCCGCAAAGTATAGAAGAATTAATCGATGTACAAAATTTTGCGGATGAGCTTCACGCGGATATGGAAAAGTATTTTGCCGAAAGACAGCAGATTGGCAGTATTTATTTACATGAACCGACCGTGGCTGCTGGCGGTCATGTACTGCCGCCGTTGCCATATTCTTATAATGCATTAGAACCTTATATATCAGAGGAAATTATGAAATTGCACCATGATAAACATCATAAATCTTATGTTGACGGGTTAAATAAAGCAGAGAAAATGCTGCAGGATGCAAGAAAATCCGGTGATTATTCATTAGTTAAGCATTGGTCGAGAGAGCTTGCCTTTCATGGCTCTGGTCACTATTTACAT
The DNA here is from genome assembly GCF_008923245.1 of Cytobacillus depressus. Lineage (GTDB taxonomy): Bacteria > Bacillota > Bacilli > Bacillales > Cytobacillaceae > Cytobacillus > Cytobacillus depressus. Next base: position 422,441 of record NZ_WBOS01000001.1, on the reverse strand, counting down.
TCAATCTTCTGGAACAATATGAAACCGAATGGCGGGGGAGCGCCTTCAGGAAGCTTGATTAAAGATATAGAAAAATATTTTGGCAGTTTTGATGCTTTTAAGAAGCATTTCAGTGAAGCGGCTAAGCAAGTAGAGGGGGTAGGGTGGGCGATATTAGTATGGTCCCCGCGTTCCCGTCATCTTGAGATCTTGCAAACGGAGAGACATATGCTATTAACCCAATGGGATACCATTCCACTACTTGTTCTTGACGTTTGGGAACACGCATATTATTTGCAATACAAAAATAATCGCGGTGACTACGTCAATAATTGGTGGAATGTCGTGAATTGGAGAAATGTAGAAGAACGCTTTCAAAACGCTTCCAAGCTTAAATGGAAGCCATATTAATGAAATGTGAGCGGAAAACAAAATGTTTTCCGTGTTTTTTTATGTTCAGCGACACCACATACGAGTTCGTGTTTTTAGTCATATCCCCGCTTGTCCCGCATAAACTTGTACAAAGAAAAGCGGAAGCGCCTTGCCCAGCCCCGACAAGCATAAGACAAGCAGGCGAGAAGGGGGTGTATATTCCCCTTCTTGACTGATTGGCTTATGACCTCGAGGGGCTAGGCGCTGGAGCTAGACAAAAAGAAAAGCGGAAGCTGATACTAGAGGAGACGGGGTTTATGCAATGAAAAAAATGAAAAAGCTTTTATTCCTTCCATTAATTGCTGTCTTATTGATCGGAATGATACCGCAACAGGCAAAGGCTTCGGTTTCTGTGAGCGCACATAGCGCCATTTTGATGGAGCAAAGCACTGGTAGGATCCTATTTGAAAAAGATGCACATACGCGTAAAAGAATTGCTAGCATTACGAAAATAATGACTGCGATTTTGGCGATAGAATCTGGAAAAATGGATGAAATGGTAAAAGTCAGTGAGAAAGCTGTAAGGGCAGAAGGTTCCTCCGTCTATTTACAGCCAGGAGAAAAAATAAAACTGGAAGATTTAGTGTATGGCTTAATGCTTCGTTCCGGAAATGATACGGCAGTCGCCATTGCAGAGCATATTGGTGGCAGCCTTGACGGATTTGTTTTTTTAATGAACCAAAAGGCAGAGGAAATTGGCATGGCGAATACTCATTTTGCGAATCCTCATGGGCTTGACGATCATGAAAATCATTATTCGACCGCATTTGATATGGCTCTTTTAACGCGATATGCGATGAAAAATAAAGAATATGCAAAAATTTCAGGCACAAAGGTTCATACAGCACCGAATCCGAATGAGAGCTGGGATCGGAAATGGACGAATAAAAATCGCCTCCTAAAAGAATATGAATATTGCACAGGTGGAAAAACTGGCTTTACAAAACGGGCCAAACGGACATTAGTAACAACTGCAACTAGGGATAAGCTCAATTTAATTGCCGTCACTTTAAATGGGCCTGATGACTGGAATGATCATATTCAAATGTACGAAATGGGCTTTAAAACATATAGCTTGGCAGAGGTGTTGCCGAAAGGCGTTATCAAAGTTATAAAAAATAAAGTTTATAAAAAGAAAGTATTTACGGAGACCGGATTTGATTATCCTGTTACGAATAAAGAAAAAGATCTTTTCCACATTGAATATAAAATGATCAAGCCAAATAAAGATTGGGAGACCGAAGAAAATATTCCCGATATTGTTGGAAAGGCAAAGATTTATTTTGATAACCGCCCTTTAAAGACCGTCCCTATTTATTATAAAAAGGCAAATAGTGAAAGCAAGCAATCATATTTTGAAATGTTTAGAAACCTATTTACTGGGATTATTGGTGTGAAAACGGATGATTAATATAATTTGGGCGGCAATGGCATTGATCGGAATTGTTTTTGCTATGGTGAATGGAACGATGGATGAGGTCAACGAGGCTGTATTTAAAGGGGCGTCCGAAGCGGTAACTCTGTGTATTGGTATGATTAGTATTCTTGTATTCTGGTTAGGGATGATGAAAATTGCCGAGGAAGCAGGACTATTAAACAAGCTTTCGCAAGCATTTAAACCAATTGTCAATAAGCTTTTTCCAGAGGTTCCAACGAATCATCCAGCAATGGGCTATATATTATCCAATATGATGGCGAATATGTTTGGCCTAGGTAATGCAGCAACACCACTTGGAATAAAGGCAATGGAGGAACTCAAAAATTTAAATGGCGGAAAAAATGAGGCAAGCCGGTCAATGATCACGTTCCTTGCCGTCAATACTTCAAGCATCACACTCATTCCAACGATGGTGATAGCGATACGAATGAAATATGAATCTGTCTCTCCGACTGAAATTGTTGGACCGACCTTGATTGCATCCATTTCCTCAGCAATTGGGGCCATTTTAATAGATCGCTACTTTTATTATCGAAGAATTAGAAAAGGATGAGGCTGCATGCAAATTGTATCTGTTATCTCTTTATGGTTTATTCCCGTCTTAATTGGGTTCATATTATTATACGGAACGATTAAACGCGTTCCTACATATGAAAGCTTTGTTGAAGGGGGAAAAGAAGGGATAAAAATTGCTTTTGAGATCATTCCTTTTCTTGTTGGCATGCTTGTTGCGATCTCTATCTTTCGTGCCTCTGGGGCTCTAGAGTATTTCGTTGAATTTGTTCGGCCAGGATTAGAAGCAATTGGTGTGCCGCCTGAAATCTTTCCTCTCGCCATTATTAGACCGATCTCGGGCTCTGCCGCTCTCGGGATGACAAGTGATCTAATTGCTGCTTACGGACCCGATTCCTTTATTGGCCGGCTTGCATCCGTCCTTCAAGGGAGTACAGATACAACGTTTTACGTATTAACCGTTTATTTTGGCGCGGTCGGCATAAGAAAAATGGGTGACGCTTTAAAAGTTGGACTTCTAGCAGATTTAGTCGGCATTGTTGCTGCCATCGTTGTCGTCACCCTCGTATTTGGAATTTAAATAACTGCTTACAAGGATACCATCGCTTTTGGTATCCTTTTTCATGTTGAAAATTCTATCCGAAACAGTGAAAAGCAAAAAACATTTTTTACGAATAATATTTAGTTAACCGTTACTTTGAAAAAAGCTCGATTTATGTCATAATTCATAAGGATAGAAGCGAGTAAAGTCTTCACACAAAGTGTAGGTCATGAACGCGCAAATCCTTAGATGGACAACATAAATTGAGGTGACATAATTTGGAAAGATTACAAAAGGTAATTGCTCATGCTGGCATTGCTTCTCGTAGAAAGGCTGAGCAATTAATTATTGAAGGACATGTTAAAGTTAATGGAAAAACAGTGAAAGAGCTTGGAGTTAAAGTTTCATCTTCTGACCGTGTAGAAGTAAGCGGCATTCCACTCGAGCAGGAAGAGCCGGTATATTTCCTCCTTTATAAGCCAAGGGGCGTAATTTCTAGTGTTCAAGATGATAAAGGCAGAAAGGTTGTTACTGATTACCTGCAACATATCGAACAGCGAATTTACCCAATTGGACGTTTAGACTATGATACTTCTGGTTTGCTTTTATTAACGAATGATGGAGAATTTGCTAATCAGCTCATGCATCCAAAAAGTGAAGTAGAGAAGGTGTATATTGCAAAAGTAAAAGGGATCCCTTCACGCGAGAAGATGCGCAGTCTTGAAAGAGGAATAAAATTAGACGATGGCATGACTGCTCCAGCACGAGCAAAATTAATTTCTATGGACAAAAAGAAACAAACGGCCATTATCGAGCTTACAATCCACGAAGGACGGAATCGCCAAGTTAGAAGGATGTTTGAAGCGATTGGCCATCCTGTTATGAAATTAAAGCGCGAAAGATACGGATTCCTTAACCTTCACGGGCTAAAAGCAGGAGAAGCACGAGAATTGACTACCCATGAAGTAAAGCAGCTTCGGGTATTAGCGCAAAAAAAATAAAATTGGCTAAATTTCATAGAAAAGTCACATTTCCTTCATATTGTAAACATTAACAATGAATGGATGAATGCTATAATTAATATGGACTTTTCTGTTAAGCTTCCTTAGGACACCTAGTAAAAACAACGTTTTCAATGTAGCGAAGGGAATAAAGGGGAGATAGTGGGATGAAGAAAAAGCGGTTAGTGATAAGGACAATGATTCTACTTTTATTAGGTGCCGCTGTTGCTTACACTTTATATGCAAACTTTACGAAGGATGATGTAAAAAAAGTAGCAATAGGGGAAAAAGCTCCTGACTTTGTACTTACAGACATGCATGGTAATAAACATCGACTGTCGGATTATGAAGGTCAAGGGGTCTTCTTGAATTTCTGGGGTACTTGGTGTAAGCCGTGTGAACGGGAAATGCCCTATATAGAAAATCAATATAATGCATTCAAAGAAAAAGGCGTAACAGTCCTAGCAATAAATGTAGGTGACTCAGATCTTGCTGTGCAAAAATTTGCTGATCGCCACCATTTAACTTTTCCAATATTAAAAGATACTACAGATGGACAAGTCCAAACTGCCTATAGAATTAATCCCCTGCCTGCAACGTATATGATTGATAAGGACGGGAAAGTCGTTAAATATCATACAGGTGAGCTAACAGAAGAAATGATTATTGATATGATGGAACAGGTTAAACCATAAGTATAGGGAGTTTTTATAATGAAGGACGTAAAATGTGAATGCGGGCATGTAAACCCGCATGGAACGATTCTTTGTGAAGCTTGTGGAAGGATTCTTGAAGAGAATGAAAAGGAGAAAAAGCTTGTTGATATGCGTTATGAGGGCAGTGCCCGCCGCTCGCAAACATACAACAAAACAATCGTCGATAAAGTATGGAACTTTTTTTCATCTGTAAAGGTCGGTGTGTGGCTGATTGTGATTACATTAATAGCCTCATCGATTGGAACGTTGTTTCCTCAAGAAATGTATATCCCTCCTGTCATGTCTGCATCGGAGTATTATGAGGATCAATATGGCTGGTTAGGTAAATTATATTACGAGCTTGGCTTCCATAATCTATACAGCTCCTGGTGGTATTTAATATTAATCGCCTCAATTGGGGTTTCACTCGTCATTTGTAGCTTAGATCGGGTCGTTCCACTTTATCGTGCTCTAAAGGCACAGCGTGTGACGAGACATGAAGGGTTCTTAAAGCGGCAGCGCCTTTTCGGAATTTCGGAAGCGGAAAATCTTGATCAGTCTTATGGGGAAATAAAAGAAAACTTAAAAGCGAAGCGTTATCATATTCGCGAGGAAGATGGAAATATCCTTGCTGAAAAAGGCAGATTTTCAAGATGGGGCCCATATGTAAACCATGTCGGATTAATTATTTTCTTAATTGGCGGCATGCTGCGCTTTGTCCCAGGGATGTATATTGATAAACTTCTATGGGTGCGCGAGGGCGAAACGAAAGTGATTCCGGAAACGAACGGTGAATACTACTTGAAAAATGACCAGTTTATTCTGGAAGTTTATGATAAGAATAAAGACAATCAAGCGTTTAGTAACGCAATTGATAAATCCGGGACGGTAGTAAAAAACTTTCAGTCGAACGTGACCCTTTATAAAAAGACAGGGGATACGATTTCTGGGGAAGAACCGGAGCTTGAAAAAGTAAAAGATTTTGAAATACGTGTAAATGGACCTTTAAAGTTTGAAAGCTTTGCTTTATATCAAACCTCCTATAAGCTAGATGAATTGAACAAAATGACGTTCGCTCTTACGAATAAACAATCGAATGAAGAGTTTGGCACTTTAACAATTGATTTGTATGATCCGCAGGAAAAATATGATCTTGGAAACGGTTACTCGGTTGAGGTCGTTAGCTATTTTCCAGATTTCGAGTTTGATAAAAGTGGTGAACCGGTTACCATTTCACGAATTCCGAATAACCCAGCTTTCGTCTTTAAAATGCTGACTCCGGATAAGCCTGATGGAGAAATTAGCTTTGTAGCAATCCGTCAAACGATTGAACCATTTGGTGATAATGAATATAAATTAGCTTTTAAAGGCGTTGAAACGAAAAATGTGACAGCCTTAACCGTCCGTAAAGATTTAACACTATGGATTATTTCATTAGGCGGATTAATCTTCATGATTGGGGTTGCCCAAGGCTCTTACTGGACACATCGCCGCATATGGATTCGCAGGGTAAATGGCGAGGTTTGGATTGCTGGACACACGAATAAAAACTGGCACGGATTAAAACGTGAAATTCATAGTGTATTAGCAGGAACTGGAATAAAAGAACCCGTTGACCAAACAGATAATGAACAATCGGCATAAGGAGGGACCCCTTTAGGTGGTTAATTTAAGCGGTAATTTACTATATACAGCCTTTATTCTTTACATAATTGCAACTGTACTATTTGCAGGATCTATAAAAGATAAGCGGAATCAAAAGAAAGGCCAAAACAGATGGGCACAGCTCGGACTAATAGTGAGTATCATCGGCTTTTTGGCTCATTTAGGTTATTTTATTACACGATGGATTGCTGCTGGACACGCGCCGGTTAGTAATATGTTTGAATTCATTACATTTTTCGGCATGTCACTTGTTGGCGCATTCATTGTCATCTATTTTTTATACAAAACTCCTTTATTAGGATTGTTTACAATGCCTGTAGCTTTGTTGCTCATTGCATATGCAAGTATGTTTCCAAGGGACATCTCACCGCTCATACCTGCATTGCAAAGCCATTGGCTTTATATTCACGTAACAACGACAGCGATAGGCCAGGCTGTATTATCAATCAGCTTTGTCGCTGGAATCCTTTATTTAGTTAAATCTGTCGATCAAACGAAATCTAGCAAACGTACTTTTTGGCTAGAGGTAGTTATGTTTGGCTTAACTTGGACTCTTGGATATATCATTATTTCTACTAGTTTCTCAGTAATGGATTATCAAGCAGAATTTAACTGGATTGATAAAGAGGGGAAAGAAGCAACTCTCGAGTATGCAATGCCTGCATTAACAGGTCCTCATGAGGGTGAACTCATTACAGCTGGTAAATTCGAACCAATTGTTGAAGTACCAGCAATTATTAATGCAAAAAAATTAAACACAGTTATTTGGTCATTCGGAGCAGGTATTATTTTATATTTATTATTTAGACTTATTTTTAGAAAAAGAATCGCAGCTGCAATTCAACCGATTGCTAGAAAAGTCAATCTTGATTTAGTTGATGAAATTGGTTATCGGTCCGTATTAATTGGATTCCCTATTTTCTCACTAGGCGGCTTAGTTTTTGCGATGATCTGGGCACAAATCGCTTGGACCCGTTTTTGGGGATGGGATCCGAAAGAAGTATGGGCACTTATTACCTTCCTTTTCTATGCAGCATTTCTTCACTTGCGTTTATCAAAAGGCTGGCATGGGGAAAAATCAGCCTGGCTAGCCGTGATTGGTTTTATTATTATTATGTTTAATCTAGTTGCCGTCAACCTTGTTATCGCTGGCTTGCATTCATATGCAGGATCCTAATTAAGCTTTTTAAAATTCAAACAAATAATATTTCTTATCTATCAGTTAAAAGCCTTCACTTTGTGGAGGCTTATTTCAAAAATAGGAAATAAAGGGTGATATTGAAAATGGAAAAAGACATTAAGATTTTAGTGGTTGATGATGAAGAAAGAATTCGCCGCTTATTAAAAATGTATTTAGAGAGGGAGAATTTCATCATTGATGAGGCAGAGGATGGAAATGAAGCCTTATCTAAGGCTTTAGAGAACGATTATGATGTCATCCTTCTAGATTTAATGATGCCGGGTAAAGATGGAATTGAAGTTTGCAAAGATTTACGGGAAAAGAAAGCTACTCCGATTATTATGCTGACAGCAAAAGGGGAGGAAGTTAATAGAGTTCAGGGGTTCGAAGCGGGGACTGATGACTACATCGTTAAACCATTTAGTCCAAGAGAGGTAGTATTGCGTGTAAAGGCCTTATTACGTCGTGCTTCTACAAGTACTTATGTCCAAACGGAAGCGGTAACGAAAGATATTATTGTATTTTCGCATTTAACAATTGATCATGATGCCCATCGTGTCCTAGCCGACGGGAAAGAGGTAAGCTTAACTCCTAAGGAATATGAATTGCTTTATTTCCTTGCGAAGTCTCCTGATAAAGTATTTGATCGTGAGCAATTACTAAAGGAAGTTTGGCATTATGAGTTTTTTGGAGATTTAAGAACGGTCGATACACATGTTAAGCGATTACGTGAGAAGCTCAATAAAGTTTCAGAGCATGCGGCGAAAATGATTGTTACGGTATGGGGTGTAGGTTATAAGTTCGAGGTTATTAATGAATGAAGCTTTGGCGAAGTGTCGTTGGTAAACTTTGGATAACTATTCTATTACTTGTATCTTTTGTCCTTTTTATATTAACCATTTTGCTGTTGGAGTTTTTTCAAAACTACCATATTAATGAGATGGAGCGTGAGCTTACTCAGACAGCAAAAAAAATCTCCCGTATTATAGATGAGCACGAAAGAGATGTAGCCCTAGAGATTTCTTGGGAATTAGTGGACGATGTCACTGAAGTGGTCATCGTCATGAATAAAAATGAATATTATTACTCCCCTGTTGAGAAGCAAGTCATTAAGCTGCCAATCTCTTATTTAACAGAGGAACCTGATTTACAAAAAGTTTTAACTGAAGATAAAATGGTCAAGAAAAAGGCTACCTTAAATAATCATATAGAAACTAACAGCGATGAATCTAAAGTTTTAATCATCGGTGCACCTCTGAAAGAATCAACTAGTACAAACGGGGCTGTCTTCCTGTATCAATCATTAGAGGTTATGGAGGAAACTACACGTACGACGACAAAGTTTATTTTCCTGGCTGCTTTTATCGCCATCATTTTAACAACAATTTTTGCGTTTTTCTTGTCAACGAGAATTACAGCTCCGCTAAGAAAAATGCGTGAGGCAGCATTTGAAGTGGCGAGAGGAAAATTTGATACGAAAGTACCTTTCACCTCACAGGATGAAATTGGTCAATTAGCGATCGCCTTTAACCAAATGGGAAAAAAGCTTAAATTTAATATGAATGCCTTAAGTCAAGAAAAGGAACAGCTTGCTAGCATTTTAAGTGGAATGGCAGATGGTGTCATCACATTTAATAAGGATGGGACGATTTTGATTACGAATCCTCCTGCTGAGCAGTTTTTGCATAGTTGGTATTATGAGCAAGAGGAAGAGAATATGGACACAGATGCTGTCCCATCAAAAGTAATGGAGCTATTCCAACTAGCTGTTAGTACGGAAAAAGAACAGGTAGGGGAAATCTCCATACAGGGCCGCTTTTGGGTGATGATTGTTAGCCCTCTATATAGCAATAAGCTCATTCGTGGAGCAGTGGCTGTTATTAGGGATATGACGGAAGAGAGACAGCTTGATAAGTTAAGGCAAGATTTCATTGCGAATGTATCTCATGAGCTGAGAACGCCAATTGCGATGATGCAAGGATATAGTGAAGCGATTGTTGATGATATCGCTAGTACGGATGAAGAAAAGAAAGAAATGGCTAGTGTAATCTACGATGAATCTTTAAGAATGGGTCGTTTAGTGAATGAGCTTTTAGATCTTGCGAGAATGGAAGCAGGTCATGTGCAATTAATGATGGAGGAAATGGAAGTAACACCGTTTCTTCATAAAATTGTCCGAAAGTTCCAAGGTTTAGCTAAAGAAAAAAACATCCAGCTTGATTTACGGCTAAGCGATCAGCCGCTTCGGTTGCATTTTGATCCGGATGGAATTGAGCAAGTATTAACAAATTTGATTGATAATGCGATTCGCCATACCCCAGATATGGGGAAAGTGATCGTTTCAGAGCGCAGTGATGATCGTGGCCTATATATAGAAGTTGAAGATTCTGGCTCTGGAATCCCAGAAGAAGATTTACCGTTTGTTTTTGAGAGATTTTATAAAGCAGATAAAGCAAGAACGAGAGGACGGTCAGGGACTGGGCTTGGACTAGCCATTGCGAAAAATATTATTAATGCACATAAAGGGCGAATATCTGTTCAAAGCAAAGTTGGTCAAGGTACGACATTTTCCTTCTTTATCCCTCGAAATTTAGGCTAATACAGAAAAAAATGCCGATTGTTCTTGATACACGGGAAACATTTTTTTATTATTGGATGTTTTCATAAAACTTGTTGCGATATTCGTGTAATGTTAATTTAACTATCTGAGTTGATTGGAGCGGAAATCAACGGGAAAACTTTGAAAGATTATTTTATGCTTGGAAGGATTTACTTAAAAATCCTTCCATTTTTATTACTGTAAAAAGTATAATAAGGCGAGGGGATTTATCTAAAGTCTGTAACCTTTTTTAAACAAATTACGACTATTTAATTAAACGGGGAGGGAATCTGATGGACTCCGTTTTTGATGAATTATATAGAAAATATCATCATGATGTATTTCAATTCCTTTTTTATATGGTCAAAAACAGGGAACTTGCCGAGGACCTTGTACAAGAGGTTTATATACGGGTTCTGAAATCTTATACAAAGTTTGAAGGAAAAAGCAGTGAAAAGACGTGGTTATTTTCGATTGCGAGAAATGTAGCCATTGATTCATTTAGGAAGCAAAAAGGCTGGAAACAGCGGATTTTGGAGAAATTTGATTGGTCAACACAGCAAATAAAGGATGAATATCCTATTCCAGAAGAAATTGCGATTCAAAACGAAGAAGTTCAAGCTATTTATAAATGTCTGGATTATTGTACAGTCGACCAAAGGTTGGTCATTGTCATGAGATATATTCATGAGCTATCTATTTCAGAATCAGCCGAGGCGTTAGGCTGGACAGAAAGCAAAGTGAAGACTACGCAGCACCGGGCGTTAAAAGTATTAAAAGGTCATATGGAGGAAATGAAAAGGAAGGAGGGGATGGAAGATGAGAAAATCGGAGTGGAATGATGAACAGTTAAAGGAATTATTAAGCCAGCTGCCAAAAGTGGGGGATCATCGGACTCCTATTGAAATTTATCAAAATATTGCTATCAAATTAAACAGACGCAAACAAAGAATGTGGATCCTGCCTAGTGCAGCGGCTGCAGCAGCCGTCCTCCTGTTTTTCATCCTAGTTCCTAACCTTATTAATTGGCAAGGCATTGAGGAAAAAGCAAAGAATGATGCTAGTGAACAATCTACTTCTGCACCTGAATTAGTAATGGAAAAAAGAGCGCTCGTTGAGAAAGATAACCAAAATGCAGAAGCTAGGGAAAATCAAATAGCTATGGATACGAAAGAACAAGAAGAGGGAAAAGCAGAAATTAGCATCACTTCAATGGACATGGCTGATCAAGCAACCGCTGTTTATGATGAGGATGTAGTTGATAAAGAAGTGCTTACCTACGGGATTCCAGATCCAAATGTTGAATTCCTTGTCCCTGTTAGTATTCTCATCCCTAAAGAGGGTAACAAGTCAAAATTTGAATTATTTAGCGAGAATATGGCAAGGTTAACTGAGGAGGAATGGGGACTGACAGATTACTTTCCTTTAGACGCAAATTTAACTTTCGATGAAAAAAGCCGGATTTTGTCATTAGATGTTCCAGCAGATCATTCCTATAGCTTATCATCTACGACGGAAACACTTTTACAACAAGTACTAAATCATACGATGGAAACATTGAATGTTCATAGAGTAAATTTAACGACCGAAGGAAAACCAGGAATCGATTTTAGCCATTTTGGGCATATCGATCATTTTGAAAATGCTGACCAACAAGGTCGAGAAGCTTATTACTTTTATTTTCCTTTTCAAAATGTGACGAAGCCATTTCTCGTACCATTGAGTATCATAGACAAAAAAGGAAGCATTAAAGAAGCTTTTTCAGCAATGAGAACTAATCAAAAGGGAAAGAAATTATTAGCGTCCATTCCTGAAAGTATGCAATTTGTGACAGAGGAAAAACCAGGTGAGAGCAAATTAGTTATTCGTTTTGATAAAGGCTCGAATCTTGCTAATGATGACATAACTCTTCATACAATTGAAGCAATTTTATTAACAGCGAAGGAATTTAACTATGATGTCGTTAAGTTAGAAAATGCAAATATCGATAAAATTGGACGATTTGATTTGAATCAAGAAATAAAGGTTCCTGTTGCGGCGAATAAAGAAACAATTACAAATGAGTAAAAGAGGCGGTCCATTAGGCTCGTCTTTTTTTACTGCCTAGCTAAAGCGGCTACCCCCGACGTACAGGACGTACTAGTGTCGACAATGCGACAGGACAAGGGAGGCTTCGATAGCGATTCATCGCACGACCAAAAGTGAAGCTTTTGGGAGGACGTCGCGTTTTTGTCGACCTCGAGGTTATAAGTCAGTCCGCCAAGAAGGTTAAAGAACAACCTTCTCGACGGTCTGTCTTATGCTTGTCGGGGGTGAGCGAGCCGCTTCCGCTTTTCTTTGTTCTATCTCTGCTTAAATAATCATAATGTGGATATGGGAAATGAGAAATGAGAAAAAATTTATAGGAGGACAAAATGCGGGATTATTTAAGACGATTCATGATTGCAGGAATAATGGGGATTTTTATTAGCTTGTTATTTTTAGGAGGAAGTATGTACAAGCTCTAGGCAGGAGAATAATTGTCTAGCTCCAACGGCTAGCCCCTCGAGGTCATAAGCCACTCTATGAATGAAGGCAAAGTACACCTTCCTTCATAGAGCGTCTTATGCTTGTCGGGTCTGAGCGAGCCGTTTCCGCTTTTCTGTTTTAATTCCTTTCCATTTAGAAACATTTCGAGTATAATATAAACTGTATAAATTAAATACGGTCTATCTTCGGGGCAGGGTGAAATTCCCGACCGGCGGTGATGAGTTTTTTTCTCTAAGCCCGCGAGCCACTAGTTCTAGGAAATGTAAGACCCTAGAACAGGGCAGGATTTGGTGCGATTCCAAAGCCGACAGTACAGTCTGGATGGGAGAAGATGGAGGTTCTGCAGACGTTCAAAAAATGCAGGTTATTCGAACGTTTATTTAGTGAGCCTTTTAAATCTCCCTCAAGTGATAATCTTGAGGGTTTTATTTTGGGCTTCAATCTGCTGAACCTTTCTTCTTTAGGAGAGATAGTCCTAAAAAGGAGAGAGGAACTTGAAAAGATTTTCTGTTAAAGCTTTAGTCTCGATTGGGATGTTAAGCAGTATTTCGTATGTTTTGATGCTGCTAAACTTCCCGGTGCCGCCATTTCCACAATTTCTTATGATTGATTTTAGCGATATTCCTGCATTAATCGCTGCGTTAATCTTCGGTCCACTGGCGGGCATTTTAGTTGAATTATTTAAAAATATTTTAGACTACTTCATGACAGGCAGCGCAACAGGCGTTCCGGTTGGACATATTTCCAACTTCATTGCGGGTACGTTATTTGTATTGCCGACCTATTATGTTTACCAAAAGTTAAAAACGAGAAAGGGTATGACATTCGGCTTAGTAGCTGGATCCATTATTATGGCCGTAGTAATGAGTATTTTAAATTACTTTATCATTTTACCAGCATATACCTTTTTCTTAAATACTCCAGCCATGTCAGCTCCAGAAATGCGGACAATGATTGTTACCGGAATCTTACCTTTTAATATTGTTAAGGGGTTAATTATAACGATTGTATTTATGCTAATATTTGCCCGAATGAATGCCTGGATTAACAAGCAGGGCACCTATAACAATGTAGCATAATGCAGAAAAGCAGTGGCCTAAACCACTGCTTTTTCTGTTGCTTCCGACATCAAAAAAAGCTCCCCAATAGTTAAAGGAGAGCCGTATATTTCGAATCTATTACTATTCAAATTTTAGTGGGTCACCATCAAATGCATTGTCAGCCACTTTGATTGAATCGGTTGGACAGCCTTCAAACGCATCCATCATATCTTCGATTAATACATCTGGAATTTCTACAATTCCTTGGTTATCATCTAGTGTAACGAATGCGATACCGTCGTCATCGTAATCATAAATATCTGGTGCTGCTGCTCCACATGCTCCACATGCGATGCATGTTTCTTTGTCAACAATTGTAAACTTTGCCATTGGTTTTTACCTCCCAAAGATTATCACGAATCATTTTTATTTTTCCTTAATTAAGATGGAAACATCCCTCAAACCTATTGTAAAACTGAATGGCAAACATTTCAATAGAAAAAGTAGTGAGAATGCTTATCATACAAGGTACAAGGTTCCAACAATAGTCAGAAATAAAGCGGTTCTGTTTTTTCATTCATGTTAAGATAAAGAAGATGATTAAATTGTTATCGCAGATTAACGGGCTGTAAGACTCCCGCTCCAAGAAGTTGAGAAACAAAAATTTCTAAGTGGGAGATCCAACAGCCCGTAAAGGCCCGACGACGGACACGATGTCCTAGTCAGGGGAAAGCCACAGGACGTGGCGCTTTGAGCGTGATAAGTTCAACTAACATTCATTGGGAGATGAAAATAATCCCCCAATGAATGAAGTTTCACTTTATCAAGTCCAATAAAGAATGAAAATGGTGTGATTTTTATGAACGAGTCCTATTTGAAAATGGTCATTCTATATTGCTTACATAAAATTGATGGACAGCGCTCCCTATATGCCGTCCTTCATCTTTTAAATGGAAAGAAATCTGCGCAAACGATCCAAGATGCTCACTTTTTCCATTTGACAAATCTTTTCGGCACATTTCCTTATTTAAAACGGAAGGACTTAGATGACTTAGCTGATAACATGAAGAATGAAGGCTTGATCAAGCCTATGCTTGAACAAAGCTTCAAATTAACAGACTTAGGTGTGAATTCCTTGAACATATGGGCAGAGCAGCAGCCAATTCCAAGCACATTAAATGGATGGAAATTTCACCAAATAACCAATCTGTTTTGGGAAAGATTGTCCTTAATGGTACAAGTCATATCCCATTTGCAAAGCAGGGATACAAAATACATTCCAATTCAAAGAAAAAAAGAAGTTCATTTTTGGCTAAAGGAATTTTTGCAAAAAACGTCTTTAAGCAGGGAGGAATGGGGCCATAGGCTGTATCATGAATTAACCCACTGCCTTGAAAAAAATCAAGAAATAGACCCTGCGATTATGATCATAAGACTGACCGGTTATAAAAGAATTGGCTTAACTGCTAAGCAAGCAGCTGAAAAGCTAGGAATCGAATTTGGTCTGTATTGTATACAATTTATCAGCCTAATACATTATATGCTAGAAACGATTCAATTAAACTCAAAAAAATACCTGTTATTGAACATGCTTATTTCGAACGAGTATGATTTATTCCCTTTAACTCAATCAGCAAGCAAAACCTATTCATTGCTTAAAAAAGACTTGAACATCGAAGAGATCGTGCAAATTCGCCGATTAAAAAGAAGTACGATTGAAGATCATATTGTCGAAATCGCCTTGAATGTAAAAAATTTTGATATTTCAACGTTTGTACAAAAAGAGAAACAACAGTTAATTAATGAAGCTTTTAAAAAAAGCTCCTCAAAGCAGTTAAAGCATATTCGGCAATTAGTTCCCAATGCAGATTACTTTGAAATCCGTTTAACACTTTCGAGGGGAGGTAAAGGGAATGAAGCTTGAAAATTTATTACAACAGCATTTTAACTATCCCTCATTTAGAAAAGGTCAGAGGGAAGTGATTTCTTCCATTCTTGAAGGAAATCATACAATTGCTATGCTTCCGACGGGAACAGGGAAATCACTTTGCTATCAATTGCCAGCATATATGTTAACAGGACATGTGGTAATTGTCTCGCCTCTTCTTTCTTTGATGCAGGATCAAGCGGAGCAACTTATGATGAATGGAGAAAAAAGGGTCATTGCATTTAATTCTTTTTTAACATTAGAAGAAAAGCAGCAAGCACTAAGCCAATTATATAAATATAAATTTATTTTTCTGTCACCGGAAATGCTTCATGCAAATTATGTAATTCAAAGGCTAACAGAGCTTCAAATCGCTTTATTCGTCATTGATGAAGCCCACTGCATATCTCAATGGGGCTATGACTTCCGCCCTGATTATCATAAACTTGGAGCAGTGAGGGAGAAATTAGGCAATCCTTTAACACTCGCTTTAACTGCTACGGCTACACCTGAAGTGAAAGAGGATATAATTCAATCATTGTCATTAGACAATTGGAAGGAATTTATTTATTCAGTTGACCGTCCTAACATCTCCTTATCAGTAGAAGCAGTTGATTCTTTTCCGGAAAAAACTGAAAGACTTATTGAGCTTGTAAATAAATTAGAAGGACCTGGGATTATTTATTTTTCAAGCAAAAAAATGTCTGAACAAATGGCTTCATTGTTGAGGGAAAGAGGAGTTCAAGATATAGCAGCTTATCATGGTGGCATGGAGCAAGAGTCGAGAATTTTAATTCAGCAGCAATTTATTCAAGGTCAATTAAATATCATTTGTGCTACAAGTGCATTTGGGATGGGGATTAATAAAGAGAATATTCGGTATATCATTCATTTCCATATGCCTTTACAATTAGAATCCTATTTACAGGAAATTGGACGAGCAGGAAGGGATGGCCAAAAAAGTGTTGCCATTTTGCTTTATTCACCTGGAGACGAACAGCTGCCATACCAGCTGGCTGAGGGGGAACTTCCTTCTGACGACCAGTTGACATGGCTATATCATTGGATTACTGAAAATCCGCATGCTTTAAAGTATATGTCAGCTAATGAATTAGAAATTAAAAGAATAGCGGGTTTATCAGACATTCAGTGGAGAATAATAGATAATTTTCTTCATAGTGTAACGGAGGATCAGCTTGAAGAATCTTTTAATCTCATTAAAAATTTTTCAAAAGATCGTTTACAAGTGAAAAGGCAAAAGATTAAAGAAATTTATAGGTGGATTCAATTAACGGAATGCCGGCGAAAAAATATCTTGAACTATTTTAAAGAAGACAACAAAATAAAGATAGAGGATTGTTGCGACATTTGCGGACTGGATTATACAAAATATTATGTTTCTCGTACAAGGGAAGATGTGATTGAAGGTGAACGAGGCTTTCATTGGAAGGAACATTTAGCTGAAATACTTTTAAGTGAGAGAATTTGAAAATGAAAGATAAATATTCTGAATTAATTAAAGAGCTTACAGACAGGGATTTGCTTTTCCATTTATATTTAACGCAATTCATTCTATTATCAATATCTGTTATATTAGGTATGATATTATTTAAACGCTATTCTGATATTTTTGACCTTTTTGAATTACATGATCTTAATATTATTGTGATCGGCGGATCGGCAGGACTTATCATTGTTCTGCTAGATGTATTATTAATGAAAGTATTACCGCCTGCTTATTATGATGATGGAGGGTTAAATGAACGGGTTTTTCGGAACCGCAGCGTTATACATATTGCTGTTATTGCAGCAATTGTGGCATTTTGTGAGGAATTGTTATTTAGGGGGATCATTCAAACACATGCGGGCCTCATCATATCAAGTATTATTTTCGCTGTTGTTCATTACCGCTATTTATTTAATTGGTTCCTGTTTTTGAATGTCGTATTATTAAGCTTTATTATTGGCTATATTTTTTACTTAACGGAGAATTTATTTGTCACCATTTTTATGCATTTCATTATCGATTTTTTACTTGGAATCATCATTAAGTACCGAAAAAATTTAAGTTCCGAAAGTGGAGTATAGGAAGGGATGTTTCATGAATAAAGAAGGTCCATACAGAGATCAAGCAGAAAGACTTCGGAAAAAGGTTGATAGAAACAGGGACCCTGCCGAAGAAAATACAACTGAAAAAGAATCATTGCCGCCAAGAAGCAGACTTCATCGACAAAAAACAAAGAAAAATAAGTGGAAGGTGAAATATCCAGTTATCCGTCTACTCGCCTTATTGTTTATTTTGCTGCCAGTGACAATCTTCAGTGCGTATAATTATTTGCAAAAATTGGGAACCGAAAGCTCTGAGAAGGCTAGCAGCCAAAATGGCTTTGAAACAATCGGCTTTGAAGAGAAAAAGGAAGAAAAAGGGACAATTATTAAGGAGAAAGAAACCGTAACTGAAAAAGAAAAACAGGCCAAGAATGAAAAACAAATTGAAAATGATGTAAAGGAAGATGAGCAAACTAGAATCCCTGTTCCAAAGTCTCCTGAAGTAAATAATCCAGAAGATAAAGGCTCAGCAACAACTAAAAATGAAGAACAACAGGAAAAAAACAATCAGTCCACAAATAACAGTGAAGTCATTAACCATACAGTCCAGCCAGGTGAAAACATGTTTCGAATTGGACTAAAATATAGTATTGGAACTGACAACATCATGAAAGCGAATAATTTAAAAACTACTGACATACAAGTGGGACAAGTATTAAAGATACCAAAAAAATAACATGTTTATACTCCTTATCATAAAATGCTGTACAAGCTCATAACATTAATTAAGGCTTGGGCCTTATGCATTTGTGAATGGAGGAGTACTTATGGAGTCATCAATCAAAATGCTTGATGATCGAACAGACCAGGCTACACGCCAAATGCTGCAAAAAGTAGTCGAGAGAAAAACAAAGTTCGACACATTTAAGCTGAGACATCTAATCGCCATGTGGGCAACAATGTTTTTGTCATTTTGTTATTTTATATATTTATATCAAACGGTGATGAAGCCATATTCTTATTCATTTTCTGCCATGTTTTCGGTTTTTGTTAATCAATCTGCTAATCTATATTTTCTTGTCATGACGGTCGGCTTGTATGGGCTGATGAATGTGTTGCGGGCAAAAAGAGAGAAGGCAGAAAAAGAATTTCATGCACTTAGATGCGAGATTATTGATAAAAGCAAAGACCTTTGGAAAAAGGAAGATGAGTGGAAAAATAGACATACTGTTTTTGAAATGATGAAAGCAAATTATGATATTAATTTGTATCATGAAAATAAATAAAAGAAGCAGATGACCATTTATCTGCTTCTTCAACAGTTAAAAAATTCTCTTTTTTCCTTGCTCTTCTTTCAAAATCTCGACTGCTTCCCTAAACCTTTGGGCATGTATGATTTCCCTTTCTCTTAAAAATCGCAGCCCATCATTCAAATCGACGTCATCACTCAAATTAATGATCCATTGGTATGTGGCTCTTGCTTTTTCTTCGGCAGCAATATCTTCATATAAATCCGCGATAGGATCACCTTTAGCTTGGATGTAAGTCGCTGTGAAAGGAACTCCGCCGGCATTTTCATAATAGAGGGCATTATCGTGATTTGCATAGTGAGCACCTAAGCCTGCTTCTTTCATTTGTTCAGGTGTCGCGTCCTTCGTAAGCTTATATACCATCGTTGCAATCATTTCTAGATGTGCAAACTCCTCAGTGCCAATATCCGTTAGAAGGCCAATAACTTTATCTGGAATCGTGTAACGCTGATTTAAATATCGCAATGCGGCTGCAAGCTCTCCATCCGCTCCGCCGTATTGTTCAATTAAGAATTTAGCAAGCCTTGGATTACATGTACTTACTCGAACAGGATATTGCAACTTTTTTTCATAAACCCACATCTCATTTCAGCCCCCTTTCGCTTTTAAACTTGCCATGGCCATGGTGAATCGTCCCAGTTCCACGGTTTTCCTGAATAGCTATGGCCAAATTGCATGAGTGGGCCAAATTGGCTTTCGAATAATCCTGCTATTTTTTTCCTTTCTTTAACATAATAATTAAATTGATTTATAGCTTCTTCATCCCCATTGTGGGTATCTAAATATAAATTAAGTTCGACTAAAACAAAATCGACTGTTTGCAGTTGTTCTAATAATTGGTAGTATTCGGCTGGCATTTGCTTCATGTTGAAGACCCCTCCCTCGCCCTTTCATATGGACTATAATAAGGATCGTAGAAAGCCTTCCATAATGTTCCTGCCCTTAATGCTTCCGATGGTGTAAATTGTGGGAGATTTGGCTGTTGGAATCCGATATATAGATGAGGGGGAGTAGAATACGTTTTAACTCGAATTGGCTTACAAGGATCAAAAGGACTCACATATGGTTCATATGCCTTTTTCGTGGTGAACATGCAATCCCTCCTTCAATATGCGTCATTTCATCATATGAGTAAAATTCTTCTTTCATGTTATATAAGGAAAGGTAATATAAATGAAACTATAGATTTAATCAATTAGAAAAGTAAACAAATCCATTGAGGTGATAGAAATGTTTGTAAAAAGCATTTTGATTCCTAGATTTTCTAGCTATACCATTGATCAAGAAGCATCCATTCAATCAGCCCTTGAAACATTAGAAAAGCATCTAATTGATGGCCTGCCAGTTTTAGATGGTGACCATTATGTTGGCTTGATAACTAGGTATACAATTTATGAAACTTTTTTTACCGCCGGCAAATCAAAGGAAGAGTATTTACAGAATACAAAAGTTAAGGATATTGCTACCCATAAGGAGAAATACCTCAAGGGAAATGAAATCTTTGAAAAAACCTTATTGAATTTAAAGGATTTTCCTTTATTAGCTGTTTTAGATGAGAAACAAAAGTTTCTAGGCATTGTTACACGATTTGATGTCCTTGCTCAATTTCAATCTGCATTCGGAATGAATAAGCCGGGAGTTAGAATAGCACTTACATCATCTGAAATAGAAGGAAGATTGGCTAAATTAGCCGAAATTGCTCATCAATTCCATGAACATATTATTTCTATTGTTACATTTGATGAAACTGATAAACTTGTACGAAGAATTGTTATGAAGGTAGAAAAGAAAAACAATATAAAAAAATTCATTCAAAAACTTGAAGATTCAGGCTTCCGTATCCTAAAAGTTGATGAAGACTGAACTATTCTCTGCCAGATTTTAAAACAAGCAATAAAGAAAAATCCCACTCATACAAATGTATGGGGAGGGATTTTTTTGTTCAAAAAAACGTGTCAGCTAGTTATTGGTTTTCTATGTGGATTATTATTTATTGAGTGGTTTCCGGCTGCAGATTTGATTAGTTTAACAGACGTATTTGCGGCTTGTATCATTAAACCATTTCATTTTTTTGCATCTGCCATTGTATTTATTTTTGGCTTTTTAACAAACGCGGATGTCATTAGCGAGGGAATCATTGTTTTTACAAAACTTCCTGTTGAACGCTATATAAACATGACTCAGTTATTATTTAGCTGTCTGTTTTTAGTAAGCTTTATTGCTTTATCCTATTTCGGGTTTTGGCAAACGCTTGTCTTTTTCTGTTTTTCGATTCTTTATGGTATTATTTCTATAGATTTTAAACAGCTAAAGACTAATAAAGCATAGAAAAAGATTGTGGGGCAGGAGACATGATTTTTGCGATATTTATCATTTTATTAACGGGGGTTGGGCTTATTGCTTATATGTATAAAGAGGCATTTGCCGACCGAGTCATTCAAAATAATCTTACCTTTACCGATTTTCCAGAAAGCTTAGGCGAGGTGAAAATATTTTTTATTTCTGATATTCATAAAAGAACCATCTCGGAGAAAATTATCAATGAGGCGCGAAATTCAAAACCGGATATTGTCATTATCGGCGGCGATTTAGTTGAAAAAGGAGTTTCCTTTGAAAGAGTAAAGGAAAATCTCCTAAAATTAAAAGCTCTCGGACCTGTTTATTTTGTATGGGGAAATAATGATTACGAAGTTAACTTCCGTGAATTAGATGCATTATTTTTAGACTGTGGAGTGAAGGTCCTAGATAATACAGCAGTTTCTTTTGAATCGACTGCAGGCGATCAGCTTATTTTATTAGGTGTTGACGATGTAAGTAGAAAGCGGGATCGAATCGATTTGGCTTTACAGGATGCCGGAGAGGCTGGCTTTCGGGTGTTAGTAAGTCATAGTCCCGAAATTATAAAAAAGATAAAAACAGAACACCGGATTCGCTTAGTGTTAAGCGGGCATACACATGGCGGACAAATACATATTTTGGGCTACAGTCCTTATGAAAAAGGAAGTATAAAAAAGGGGAAGGAAACGACATTATTAATAAGCAATGGTTATGGGACAACTGCTTTGCCATTAAGATTAGGGGCAAAAGCCGAAACACATATCATTACATTAAAAAAAGGAAACTAGAGGAGAGACATCTCTTCGGATTCAATCAATTTTATGTAGGAAACATAAGCGCATCGTATATATCAATTAGACGACTCACCATCCTTTGTTTCTAACATACACTAAATAAAAGAGTTGGTTCACGGCAGGGGGCATTAATATGCGCTTAGAACGTTTAAATTATAATAAAATAAAAATTTTTCTTACTCAAGATGATTTAACAGAAAGAGGCTTAACAAAAGATGATATTTGGAAGGACTCTTTGAAGTGGCATCAGCTTTTTCATGACATGCTGGAAGAGGCAAGTGAGGAGTTTGGCGTAGAAATTCACGGTTCTGTTGCTGTGGAAATCTTTTCGATGCAGGCACAAGGGATGATTATGATTGTGACGATGGAGGAGCAGGGCGAGGAAGATCTGCTCCAAGACGGATTTATCGAAATGCAGCTTTTGATGGATGGAAGCGAGGAAATATTATTTGAAATAAAGGATTTCGAGGTCGTCATTCAGCTTGCAAAACGTCTAAAATATTTAAACATAACAAATTCAAGCCTGTATGCTTACAAAGAAAGTTATTATTTTCACCTCTATAATCAAAATGCTGACGATGTAAATAAACTGATTGCTTTATTAGCTGAATATGGTAATCCGTCTTTACTAAGCATTCATATGCTGGAGGAATACGGAAAAGAAATCATTAAAGATCATGCTGTTGAAAAGCTAAATCATTTTTTTAGGTAAGTTAACCAGAAATCAGGGGACGATTTTTTTCCCTGATTTCTAATAAATTCTTGCCGAAGTTTAGCAGATATTTCCTTTAAGTGTTAAAGATGATGGCGGTTACATAAAATTATCAAAAAATGCGAAAAATAATTTCTTTCTATCTTGCATAAAAAAATCAAAGGTGTATACTATTGCATGGAAGCGGACAACAAATGATAGTGATTTCTAGGAGGTTTACTAATGGTAGCCCATAATGGTACTGATACAACTAAGGAAGACAAGCTTGATGTGCTAAAGTCAACGCAAACAGTTATTCATAAGGCTTTGGAAAAGTTAGGTTATTCTGATGAGGTGTACGAGCTTTTAAAAGAGCCTCTTAGAATGATGACAGTTAATATTCCTGTCCGGATGGATGATGGAACAGTGAAAGTCTTTACTGGCTACCGGGCGCAGCATAATGATGCAGTTGGGCCTACAAAAGGTGGAATTCGTTTCCATCCAAGTGTGACTGAAAAAGAAGTAAAAGCACTTTCTATTTGGATGAGCCTAAAATGTGGTATTGTAGATCTTCCATATGGCGGAGGGAAAGGCGGAATTATTTGTGACCCGCGCAATATGTCCTTCCGTGAATTAGAAGCACTAAGCCGTGGATATGTACGAGCAATAAGCCAAATTGTTGGACCAACTAAAGATATTCCAGCTCCAGACGTATTTACGAACTCACAAATTATGGCTTGGATGATGGATGAATATAGCAGAATAGATGAATTTAACTCGCCTGGATTTATTACAGGAAAACCATTAGTTTTAGGCGGTTCCCATGGCCGTGAAACAGCAACAGCTAAAGGGGTAACGATCTGTATTAGAGAAGCAGCTAAGAAACGCGGCATTGAGTTAGAAGGTGCACGTGTAGTTGTTCAAGGCTTTGGTAATGCAGGAAGCTTTTTATCAAAATTCCTTCATGATGCTGGTGCGAAAGTAATTGGTATTTCTGATGCTTATGGTGCATTACATGATCCGGATGGACTTGATATTGATTACTTACTAGATCGCCGCGATAGCTTTGGTACGGTAACGAATTTATTTAACGATACAATTACGAATAAAGAGCTATTGGAATTAGATTGTGATATTTTAGTTCCAGCAGCGATTGAAAATCAAATTACAGATGAGAACGCCTATAATATTAGAGCAAAAATCGTAGTTGAAGCAGCAAATGGGCCAACTACTTTAGAAGCTACGCAAATTTTAACTGAGCGTGGAATCCTCCTTGTTCCAGATGTATTAGCATCTGCAGGTGGTGTAACTGTTTCTTACTTCGAATGGGTTCAAAACAACCAAGGCTATTACTGGTCTGAAGAAGAAATTGAAGAAAAGCTTGAAAAGATTTTAGTACAATCTTTTGAAAATATTTATGAAACTGCACAATCTCGCCGAGTAGACATGCGTCTTGCTGCTTATATGGTCGGTGTTCGCAAAATGGCTGAAGCATCAAGATTCCGCGGCTGGGTTTAAGTTCAATATTTGAATGTTTTTCAAAAATCTCCTATCATATTTGGTGGGAGATTTTTTTGTCAGGATGTTTTCGAAAAGTTTGTTACATTAATAGTGTGATTTTAATTTATATATCTGAGTTGATTGGAGCGGAGGGCACTTGACTCCCGCGGAAAGCAAGTGCCCGCAGCGGAAATCAACGGGCAAAATTCGAAAGTGTGACTTATTTGAAGGGAGTACTAAATAAATGAATAACATAGATGCGATAATTGTCGGGGGAGGTCCTTGCGGATTGGCTGCTGCCATTTCACTCCAGGAAATAGGATTAAAACCGCTAGTCATTGAAAAAGGAAATATTGTTAATGCCATTTATAAATATCCAACACACCAAACCTTTTTCAGCACGAGTGAAAAACTGGAGATTGGCGGAGTGCCATTTATTACTGTTGAATATAAACCGAGAAGAAATGAGGCATTATCTTATTACCGAGAAGTCGTAAAACGAAAAAATATTAATATACATGCTTATGAAAAGGTATTGAAAGTGTCAAAGCAAGAAAAAGGCTTTATTGTCTTTACAGATAAAGATCAGTACGAGACAGGTCGTGTTATTATTGCGACAGGATATTATGATAATCCGAATTATATGGGCGTTCTAGGTGAGGACTTGCCTAAAGTTTTTCATTATTTTAAAGAAGCCCATCCGTATTTTCAAAAAGATGTTGTTGTTGTTGGCGGCAAAAATTCAAGTGTAGATGCTGCTATAGAATTAGTTAAGGCTGGTGCAAAAGTAACGGTAATATATAGAGGAAATGAATACTCACCAAGTATTAAGCCCTGGATATTGCCTGAATTTGATTCATTAGTCCGCAATGGTGTCATTAAGATGGAATTCAATGCGCATATCGAAAAGATTCTTGAAGATAAAGTCATTTATAAAGTAAATGAAGATCGATTTGAAATAAAAAATGATTTTGTTTTTGCCATGACGGGTTATCATCCTGATCATCGTTTTCTGCAAGAAATGGGTGTGAATATTGACGCTGAATCAGGAAGACCTATTTTAAATAGCGAAACAATGGAAACAAATGTGGAAGGGATCTTCATTGCTGGCGTGATTGCGGCAGGGAATAATGCAAATGAAATATTTATTGAAAATGGAAGATTTCATGGAGAATTAATTGCTAAAGCCATTTCAAATAAGGCATAAAGAATGAATAAAGAAATCGGCAATTTTGCCGATTTCTCTATATAACTTCTAGAACTACACTTTTAAACCATGAACATCTCTTCAATTTCTTTACGGCTTTGTGTGATCGTTAAGCCGACAAGCAGTTTTATACGGGCTTTTTGCCCGTTTAACCCATTGGAGAAAATTACCCCTAAATCTTTTAATTGTTTTCCTCCGCCGTCATAGCTATATATATCTTGGGCGATTCCATTAAAGCATCTAGACACGATAACAACAGCAATATTATTTTCTATTAATGCTTTAATTCCTTCTACTGTTGCAGGCGGTATATTACCTTGTCCTAAAGCCTCTATGACTACTCCTTGAAAGCCAAGATCTCTAATGGCAAAAAGAAGAGTAGAATCCATCCCAGCATGGGCTTTTATTAATGCTACTCGGATAGATACATCATGAATATTATAATATTCATGACTTGTTGGAAGGTGGTGGAAAAAAACCCCTCTCTTTGTCACGATCCCAATCGGTCCATATTGAGGACTTTGGAAAGTGGAAACATTGCTAGTATGTGTTTTTGTCACATTTTCTGCAGTATGTATTTCATCATTTAAGACAACAAGAACTCCTTTATTTCTTGCATCCTCACATAAAGCAACTCTGATTGATGAAATTAAATTATAGAGGCCATCTGCCCCAATTTCGTTGCTAGACCTCATTGCACCTGTAACGACAATTGGAAGACTTGTCTGAACGGTCAAGTGCAGGAAATAAGCTGTTTCTTCTAATGTATCTGTTCCATGTGTTATAACAACACCTGCAATTTCGCCCTTTTCTAAATGGTTCTGGATTAACTCCTTTAGCTTTAGCATTTCAACCGGCGTTATATGTGGGGACGGCAAGTGGAATGGTTCTTCAATAATAATATCCGCAAGTGAATATAATTCTTTCGTCTTCTCTGTCATTGGATTATTTTCCGATGGCTTAACCGCGCCTGTCGAAGCGTCCTCGCTCATTGAAATCGTTCCTCCAGTATGAACAACAAGAATTTTTTTCTTTTGCATAAATCATTCTCCTCCCAGTAAGTTTTTTATCTTTTATAGTGTAAAAAGTGTATAATTGAAGATAAGTTTACTATTTTAGCATTTTTACTTAATTGTTCATCCGAATATCGAAAATGCATTTCCATTCTTCTTACATCATGTTACGATATAGATGGTTTCGTTTTACAACTATCTTGTTAAAGAACAATGTTTAACAGCATATTAAAAAAAATGCTTTTGGGAAATGTGCCAAAATAAAACAGAAATGAGGACAGTACATGATTGGTATATTATCTGCGGGTATTGCCCCTGGACTAGCGTTATTAAGCTATTTTTATTTAAAAGATCAATATGAAACAGAACCAGTCTTTACTGTATTTAAGACTTTTTTATTTGGTGCGCTGCTTGTTTTCCCAATAGCGTTTATTCAGCATGTCCTAAAAACGGAGTACCAATTTGAATCGAGCTTTTTTAATGCCTTCCTTTCAGCTGGAATGTTAGAAGAATTTATTAAATGGTTTATTCTTTTTTATGCTGTTTATCAGCATGTAGATTTTGATGAACCATATGATGGAATCGTATATGGGGCATCTGTTTCATTAGGTTTTGCTTCATTGGAAAATATATTCTATCTCATATCTTATGGTTTGGAGCATGCTGTCGGTCGTGCTCTTCTACCCGTTTCTAGCCATGCTTTATTTGGTGTCATTATGGGCTATTATATAGGAAAAGGGAAATTTTCATCAACTGCAAAATGGAAATGGCTTGGACTTTCTTTCGCTTTTCCAGTCATTCTTCACGGAACTTACGATTTCATTCTTATCACCCAGGAAAATTGGCTGTTGCTCATGTTCCCGTTCATGATTTTCCTTTGGTGGCTAGGGTTGAGAAAAGTAAAGAAAGCACGGGAGTTGAGTGCAAGACATATAGAAAGTCAGCTATTCTACTAATGGAACTCTTCATATTAATGGAGAGTTTTTTTATTGTCTAGCTCCAGCGCCTAGCCCCAATGTACAGGACGTACTAGTGTCGACAATGCGACAGGACAAGGAAGGCTTCGGAAGCCTAATCAACGCACGATCAAAAGAGAAGCTTTTGGGAGGACGACGCGTTTTTTGTCTACCTTGAGGTCATAAGCCAAGCCGACAAGAAGGTTAAAGTACAACCTTCCTGCCGGCTTGTTTTATGCTATGCCTGGGGCTGAGCACTAAGGAAAGCTTCTTTGAATAATCATCGCAGGAACAATCTGTTGTTTGATTGTTCCGAAGTCGCTTGCGCTTTTCGAATTCTTTTGCATAAAAAACCAGCTACTACAAAATATAGAGATAATGTTATCAAGATTTACTTTGGAGGTTACTATCCATGAAAAAGACATTGTTGTTTACTAAAGTAATTCTTATTATCTCTCTTTGTATGATTGTCGTTCCGATGAGCGGAAATGAGCAAAGGGCGACAGCATTTACTAATCAAGTTGTTCAGCAAGGCGCAGTTGGAGATGACGTCATTGAACTGCAGGCAAGGCTGCAATATCTTGGTTTTTACAATGGGAAAATTGATGGGGTATTTGGATGGGGAACATATTGGGCTTTAAGAAATTTTCAATATGAATTTGGCTTGGATATTGATGGTCTAGCAGGAGCGACTACGAAAAATAAACTAGTTAAGGCTTCCAAATATAATCAGCAATTTGTAAAAGGGCAAATTGCTAAAGGAAATAAATTTACTTATTATGGCGGAGTAAGCCCTAAGTCACAAATAAAGGCAACTAAGAAGGCTCCTGCTCCTTCACCTGCTAAAACCGCTAAGCAAACTAAGCAAAAACCAACAGCGACTAATATGCCTAACGGGTTTTCGCAGAACGATATTCAGTTAATGGCTAATGCTGTGTACGGTGAGGCAAGAGGTGAGCCTTATACAGGGCAAGTGGCAGTTGCGGCTGTTATATTAAACCGTGTAAAAAGTGCATCCTTCCCAAACACAGTTTCAGGCGTTATTTTTGAACCCGGAGCGTTTACTGCAGTGGCAGACGGACAAATTTGGCTTACTCCCAATGAACGTGCGAAAGAGGCAGTAATTGATGCTATAAATGGCTGGGATCCAACTGGAAGCGCCATATACTACTTTAATCCAGATACGGCAACAAGTGCCTGGATTTGGTCACGCCCACAAATTAAGCGAATCGGGAAACATATTTTTTGTAAATAAAGAGGTGAGGAATGTTGATTAGAGGAATATTGATTACTGTACTCACATTAGGTGTAGCAGGAACAGCTTTTTGGGGGTATCAAGAACATCGCGAAAAAAATGCAATCTTAATCAATGCGGAAAATAATTATCAGAATGCTTTCCATAGTTTAGCGTATCAAATAGATTTACTGCACGATAAAATTGGAACGACATTGGCGATGAATTCCCGTAAATCTTTATCGCCTGCTCTCGCTGATGTTTGGCGGCTTACGTCCGAAGCTCATACGAATGTTGGGCAGCTGCCGCTTACATTATTGCCATTTAATAAAACAGAAGAGTTTCTTGCGAATATTGGAGATTTCAGTTATCGGACGGCGGTAAGAGATCTAGATAAAGAACCGCTAACAGACAAGGAATATGAAAATTTAAAAAAATTATATTCCAATTCTGCAGACATACAGAATGAATTACGCAAGGTCCAGCATTTAGTCCTAAAAAATAATCTTCGTTGGATGGATGTGGAAATGGCGCTGGCAACAGGGAAAGAAAATGCGGACAATACGATTATTGATGGGTTCAAAACTGTGGAAAAAACAGTAGAAGGCTATGGTGAGACTAATCTTGGTCCAACAAATGTTAGTAACCGTGAGAAAGATCAAGATTTCAGACGCTTAAAGGGTAGAGAAATTTCGGAAAAAGAAGCAGTAAATATAGCTCGAAAATATTCCGGTTTTAATAATAATGTGCAAATAAACGTAACGCAAAATGGGGAAGGATCCATTTACGGTTTTTACAGCGTTACACTATTAGATCCAAAAACAAAACAGGAAGCTAGTATGGATGTGACAAAAAAAGGCGGATATCCAATTTGGTTTATTTTATCAAGAGATATTAACAAGCAGAATCTCAGTTTAAATGAAGCGAGCAATAGAGCACTAAAATTTTTGAAAGATAATGATTTTAAGGAATTAGACTTGTTTGAAAGTGCGCAATACAATAATATTGGGGTCTTTAATTTTGTTTCGAAACAAGGTGACGTTAGAATATACCCAGATTCTATAAAGGTTAAGATTGCCTTAGATAATGGGAATATCGTTGGTTTTTCTGCGGGAGATTATTTGCAGGCCAACTATAAACGAAATATTTCAAAACCAAAAATAACACTTGAAGATGCTCGTTCAAAAATTAATCCGCAATTGAAAATTATGGAAAATAGACTGGCTGTTATTAATAATGATCTTAATCAAGAAGTTGTTTGCTATGAGTTTCTTGGTACCCTTCAAAATGATACGTACCGGATCTTTATTAATGTAGACAACGGACATGAAGAAAAAGTCGAAAAACTAAAAAATGCAGAACCCATTTACGAAAATGTGATTTAAGGAAAAGTCTAAGGCTTTTCCTTTTCTTTTTAAAGTATTGAAATTGCAAATTTGGTTGTTGTTTAGAGCGGAAATCAACAGAAACGTAAAACCATAGCCTTTGTAATAAATCTAATGTACAATACTAATTTTCCATGTCATAATAAAATGACAATAATATCCTCTATAGGAAATGGATAGTGAAAGTGTGGTCAACATGTTAAAAATTGGTGATGTACTTTTTTTAGAGCCCAGTTATTCGAATAAGATTGAAAAATACAAATGTAAAGTTGTAGAAATGGGAAACAAATATATATATATTGATTATCCAATCAATTTGAATACAGACAGAACAGTATTTCTTATAGATGGAACACTATTGAAGGGGACTTTTGTCACTGGTGATGGTACCGTTTATTTATTTGAATGTGAAGTGCTAAGGAAAGTTAAAGCAAATATTCCGATGATTATCATTTCCTATCCAGGTGATGAACAACTCGATAAAATTCAGCGTCGGCAATTTGTCCGCGTCGAGACAGCAGTGGATGTCGCTGTAAGGCCTATTAATGGGGAGTTTGTGCCCTTCGTAACGGTTACAGATGATATTAGTGCTGGGGGAGCAGCGCTTATAAGTGACAAAAGCAAGCGGTTAGCACAAAATATTATTATTCATAACTGGTTTGTTCTCCCAATGCAAAATGGGGAAACTCATTATTTAAAATTGAAAGGTAAAGTTGTCCGAATTGTCGAGCTGAATAAAACGAAATCTATTATTTCTATTCAATTCATCGACATTACTCCATTGGAAAGACAATTACTATTACGATTCTGCTTTGACAGGCAGCTTGCTTATAAGAAAAAAGGGATAGAAGTTTAATTTTTTAAAAATGCACGCATAATAAATATAAATTGAAACTTCATTCAGTGGAGTGTCTTTCTCCACTGAATGTTAGTTGAACTTATCGGGCCTTTACGGGCAGTTGATCTCCCTCCTAAACTTCTTCGATTAATCTTAAGTTTTGAGGTGGGAGTCTTACTGCCCGTTAATCTGCGATAAATTTATGGTGCGGAGCGTGAAGTATGAAATCAATTGAAAGAATTTTAATAAAAATAGTCTTGATCCAGTTTTTATTTTTATTTATTACTCAGTTGTTCTTTCATAAGCTTAATATATTCCCTGAATTAAAGCAGCTCACCGAATATGAAGGAGTAACAGATAATAACTATACAGAATTCCTTGAAACATTCCGAGGTCAATGAGGAAAGCAGGATTATTCCTGCTTTTTTTTGCGTCTAGCTTCACAAGGAATGCTTCGGCAGCATATTCATCGCACGAGTAAATGCGTCAGCATTTAGGAGGAGCGCCTATCCCCGACGTAAAGGACGTACTTGTGTCGACTTAGCGATCCGGCCGTCTCGTTTTTGTCGACCTCGAGGTCACAAGCCAAGCCACCCAGAAAGGTAGAGCTATCCTTTCTAGAAGGCTCGTCTTGTGCTATGCCTGAGGATGATCAAGGCGCAAACGCATTTGTAATTTTTATTCGGTTATTTACCCCATCATATGATAAAATAAAATGGACAAGTAAACAAAGAGATGTTTTGATACCAGGAGGCACTATGAACAAGAAGATTTCAATTGCTATCGATGGACCGGCTGCAGCTGGGAAAAGCACAGTCGCGAAAATTGTTGCAGAAAAATTATCATATATTTATATCGATACAGGGGCGATGTACAGAGCTTTAACGTACAAGGCTTTAAACGAGAACCTTGACTTAGAAAATGAACACGCCTTAATAAATATGTTAAACGACACTAAGATTGAATTGCTGCCTGGTGAGAATGGCCAGCTTATATATTTAGATAGTAATAATGTATCAGAAGTCATTAGAACAGCTGATGTAACGAATTCAGTTTCGATTGTTGCGAAACATAAGCTTGTGAGGGAAGAAATGACAGCAAGACAAAAAGCCTTTGCCGAAAATGGCGGTGTCGTCATGGATGGCAGAGATATTGGAACACACGTTCTCCCTTATGCTGAAGTAAAAGTCTTTTTATTGGCATCTGTCAGTGAGCGTGCAATACGCAGGCATAATGAAAATATTCAAAAAGGATTTTCGTCCGATTTGGAGAAATTAAAAGAGGAAATTGCTAGAAGAGACAAATTAGATTCTGAGCGGGAGATTGCACCATTAAAAAAAGCAGAAGATGCAGTTGAAATAGATACTACATCTTTAACCATTGATCAAGTGGTAGATAGAATCATGGGGCTGGCGTTAGAAAGGATTGGATGAAGGTGAATTTATATTCTTTTGCAAGATCATTTGTTAACGGTATATTGAATCCGATCTATCGCTTTGAAGTGAAGGGCAAGGAACATTTTCCTAAAGATGGCGGTGTTCTTCTTTGTACAAATCATATTCATAATTTTGATCCTCCAGTAGTAGGGATAAATGCACCAAGACCTGTACACTTCATGGCAAAGGCAGAATTATTTAAAGTTCCTTTATTAGGAAAGATTCTCCCTAATATAAATGCCTTTCCCGTCAAAAGAGGAATGAGTGATAGAGAAGCTTTACGAACAGGACTTTCCCTTTTGAAGGAAGGTAAGGTGCTAGGTCTATTTCCTGAAGGAACGAGAAGCAAAACGGGAGAATTAGGAAAAGGATTAGCGGGAGCGGGCTTTTTTGCTCTAAGAACAGATGCCGCGATTGTACCATGTGCAATAATTGGACCATATAAAGCTTTTAAAAGATTGAAAGTTGTTTATGGAAAACCGATAGACATGACAGCACTGCGTGAAAGACGCGCATCTGCAGAAGAAACAACTGAATTTATTATGGAAGAAATTCGCAAACTGATAAATGAAAATAAATAGATAAAGTGAAACTTCATTCAGTGGGACGTTCTTCCCCACTGAATGTTAGTCAAGCGGAGCCTGATTGACTTTTCTAAGGGCTGAAGCCCAAAGAAAAGTCTTATTTCACTAATCGGGCCTTTACGGGCTGTTGGATTTTCTACCTGTAAATATACGGTTCCCAAAGCTTCTAAAAGTGGAAATCTTACAGCCCGTTAATCTGCGATAAACCTTCTTGCTTGACAAAAGAACTTGTTTGTAAGAAGTTAGTAAAAAGGAATTTATTAATTTAGAGATCAAGGCACTTATGCATTTCAAATAAGGAGGAATACATATGTCTGAAGAGTTGAATCAAGTTCAAGTGAAAAGTTTTGAAGTTGGTGATAAGGTTAACGGCCAAGTGACAAAGGTTGAAGAAAAGCAAGTAATCATCAATATTAATGATAGTAAGCTTGATGGCATTATTCCGATTAGTGAATTATCAAGCTTGCATGTTGAAAAGGCAAGTGATGTCGTTGTTGAAGGAGATCATTTGGAGCTTGAAGTACTTAAAGTCGAAGAGGATGCATTAATTTTATCAAAACGTAAAGTAGATGCAGAAAAATCTTGGGAAGAATTAGAAAAGAAGTTTGATAATGGGGAAGTCTTTGAAGCTGAAATTAAAGATGTTGTCAAAGGTGGACTAGTTGTCGATCTAGGCGTTCGCGGATTTGTACCTGCATCTTTAGTTGAAGACTTTTTTGTAGAGGATTTTTCTGATTATAAAGGAAAAACAATGGCATTTAAGATTGTTGAGCTAGAAAAGGAAAAGAACCGCTTAATTTTATCTCATCGTGCGGTTGTTGAAGAGGAAAAAGGCAAGCAAAAGAATCAAATCCTTGATTCAATTGAGCAAGGTCAAGTGTTAGAAGGGACAGTACAGAGAATCACTGATTTTGGTGCTTTTGTAGATATTGGCGGAGTTGATGGGCTTGTTCACATCTCTCAGCTTTCACATGAACACATTGACAATCCATCAGACGTAGTAGAAAAAGGCCAAAAGGTTCAAGTAAAAGTGTTAAGTGTTGACCGTACAAATGAGAGAATTTCTTTATCAATTAAGGAAACTCTTCCTGGACCATGGGCAAATATTGCGGAAAAGGCTCCAAAGGGAAGCACGCTTACTGGTGTAGTTAAACGCCTTGTTTCATATGGTGCTTTCGTTGAGTTATTCCCTGGAGTAGAAGGACTTGTTCATATTTCACAAATTTCTCATAAGCATATTGCAACTCCACATGAGGTGTTAAAAGAAGGCCAAGAAATTCAAGTGAAAGTTCTTGACGTAAACGAGATTGAGCAACGTTTGTCTTTAAGCATTAAAGAGCTTCAAGAAAAAGAACCGGAATATGTAACTGATTATGAGCTACCTGAAGAATCGAAAGGCTTCCAGCTTGGTGAAATGATTGGCGATCAATTAAAGAAATTAAAATGATAATGGTGATAAATTGTGTCTAGATCGAAACGGAAATGGGATCATATTCAATTAGCCATGTCAACAGGACAAACACGGCTTGCTGGGTTTGAAGATATTAATTTTGTCCATCAAAGTATTCCTCATACTTCCTTAGATCAGGCAAATATTAACGTGGAAATTGGCGAACTTTCTTTAAGTTCGCCAATTTTCATCAATGGCATGACAGGTGGCGGGGGAGAGAGGACATGGCGAATAAATCGTGATTTGGCTATCGCAGCCAAAGCTTTAGGTTTGGCTGTTTCGGTCGGTTCGCAAATGTCCGCGCTTAAAGATCCTTCAGAAATAAGTTCATACAAAATCGTTCGCAAAGAATACCCAGAGGGCCTGATCATTGGGAATCTAGGCAGTGAAGCTACTGTTGACCAAGCGAAAGCAGCTATTGATATGATTGAAGCAAATGCTTTGCAAATCCATCTAAATGTTGTGCAAGAATTAACAATGCCTGAAGGGGATCGTGATTTTCGCTCTGCGCTTCAAAGAATTGAAGAGATTGTAAGATCTGTCAACGTTCCCATTATCGTAAAAGAAGTTGGCTTTGGCATGAGTAAAGAAACAGTTTCAATGTTAAAGTCAGTTGGTGTGGCCGCTGTCGATGTTGGCGGGTTTGGTGGAACTAATTTTGCGAGGATTGAAAATGAAAGGCGCAAAAGGGAGCTGCCATTCTTTAATGAATGGGGGATCCCGACAGCTGTATCCATCGCTGAGGCGAGAGAGGTTTCTGGCGGTATCACTATATTCGGTACTGGCGGAATTCAAACAAGTCTTGACGCAACAAAAGCGATTGCCCTTGGGGCGGATGCTGTGGGGATGGCAGGATTTATTCTTGGAATTCTCCTGAATGAAGGCATAGAAGCATTAATTGAAGAGCTGCACAATCTTCATGATGAAATAAAAATGATTATGACAGCTTTAGGTGCGAGTAATATTGCAGAGCTTCAAAAGGCTCCGCTCATTATTTCTGGTAAAACTCATCACTGGCTTACGGAAAGGGATATTAATACAAAGAAATATAGCCAGCGAAGTATATTGGGCTAAGTAAAAAGGCTCTTGCTATTTAAAATGGCAAGAGCTTTTTCGTCTTCATGTAGCTTTATAGTTTATTGTTATTTAATTCTCTAGCTTCCTCGGGGCTTTGCAATCTCGTAGCACCATCATAAGTGAGTGTCTGATCCCGATCCGATTCGACCCTTCTGCTCTTTTTCAGTTTTTTTTCTTGCCGATCTCTACCCATTCATCACACCCCCTCACATTTAACATGGACTTCCTTGTGTTTTTTATTCAGCAAAACAAGATGAATAAAGTGAAACGAATGAAATTCTATCGTTTGAACAAGATTAAACTCCTATTGTAAGAGACATAATGGGAATAAGAAAAGCGGAGGCGACTCGTTCGCAGAAGAACGCAGACTAAGGACGCAACGTCCGCATGACCCGCATCCTGCGGGCCACAAGCATAATACAAGCCGGCAGGAGGGTTGTTTTTTAACCTTCTTGTCGGATTGGCTTAGACCCAAGGGCCTCTAGGCGCCGTAGTAGACAATAAGAAATAGGAGGTGAGCATGAATGGAAGGATTGACCTTTTATTGGTTCTCATGGATGTTTTGGGTCATTACAACATTTTTTATGAAAATGAACAGTAAGCTTAGACTATTTTTATCGATTTGGGTATTAATACTAATAATCCTATCCCCATACTCCTTTTCATCTTTCGGTTTTGAAATTTCGTATGTCAGTATAATCCTATTAGGCACTTTATTTTATATGATTAGCAAAATAAAAAGATTAACAGCAGCTTATGTTTTGATAAGCTCGTTTATTACGATGATGGCTTATGTATGTTTCCAGTTATATGCTTTATTTGATCCTGTGTGGATCATTGTTTCACGCAATTGGATGTTGGCTTTACTTCTAGTTTCATTAACTTTAATTTTGCAGGCAAATAAATATTACCGTGTTATTATTATTCTATTAGGATCCATTCAAGGTGAATTTCTATACGCCCACATCCTTAAAAAATACTCATTTCCATACTTAATTGGCTCAGTTGCTTATTTAGATGTGGCTGCCCTTTCATCCGCACTTCTTTGTGTATGGACAGGATTTGAACTTTTGGCAAGCTTTTATGAAAGGTACTTTAACCAAGTGGAGAAAGAAAAACAAAAATTATCGTAAACATGCTGATTTACAAGCTATATTACATTTTTAATTGCTAGTAAGGTAGTGCTCTGATAATATTATGAGGTTAGACCCTTCTCCATATGTCAAGAAGGGTTTATCGCAGATTAACGGGCTATATGACTCCCACTTCAAAAAGTTGAGAAATAAAAAATATCTATGTGGGAGATTCAACAACCCGTAAAGGCCCGACGACGGACAGGATGTCCTAGTCAGGCGAAAGCCACAGGACAAGGAATACTGCGGCAGCTATACATCGCACGACCAAAAGCGGAGCTTTTGGGAGGACGTGGCGTTTTGAGCGTGATTGGTTCAACTAACAATTAGTGGGGGATGCAGGAAAACCCCCACTAATTGAAGTTTCACTTTATTTTTAGAAAGAAAGGGTGATGTTCATGGCAAAGCCAGTAATTGCCATAGTTGGACGTCCAAACGTTGGAAAATCGACAATTTTCAATAGAATTGTTGGAGAGCGTATATCTATTGTTGAAGATATCCCAGGTGTTACGAGGGATCGTATATACAGTTCAGCAGATTGGTTAAACTATGATTTTAATATTATCGATACAGGTGGAATTGATCTCGGTGACGAGCCTTTTCTAGAGCAAATCCGTCAGCAGGCAGAGATCGCTATTGATGAGGCAGATGTCATAATCTTCTTAGCAAATGGAAGAGAGGGCGTAACGGCCGCTGATGAAGAAGTTGCGAAAATCCTTTATCGAGCAAAAAAGCCTGTCGTACTCGGTGTGAATAAAATTGATAATCCTGAAATGCGTGAGCATATTTATGATTTTTACGCTTTAGGATTTGGCGAGCCTTTCCCGATTTCAGGTTCACATGGATTAGGATTAGGAGATTTGCTTGACGAGGCTGCCAAGCATTTTCCAAAAACCGGACAGAAGGATTATGATGAAGATGTTATTAAATTCTCTTTAATTGGACGCCCGAATGTAGGGAAATCCTCACTCGTAAACGCCATTTTAGGTGAAGACCGTGTAATTGTGAGCAATATTGCTGGAACGACTAGAGATGCAATCGACTCAGAGCTTACATATAATGGAGATAAGTATGTCATTATTGACACGGCGGGTATGCGGAAAAAAGGTAAGGTTTATGAAACGACCGAAAAATATAGTGTTCTTCGTGCCCTAAGAGCGATTGAACGATCAGATGTTGTTCTTATTGTATTAGATGGCGAGGAAGGAATTATAGAGCAGGACAAGCGTATTGCAGGATATGCACATGAGGCTGGCCGGGCGGTCGTTATTGTAGTTAATAAATGGGACGCAGTAGAAAAAGATGAGAAGACAATGAAGGAATTTGAGCAAAAAATTCGCGAGCATTTCCTTTTCCTTGATTATGCACCAATAGTCTTTTTATCAGCCAAAACGAAAAAACGGATACACACATTGATCCCCATGATTAATACTGCTAGTGAAAACCATGCGCTGCGTGTTGAAACTAGTGTCCTGAATGATGTCATTATGGATGCGGTTGCTATGAATCCGACGCCTACTGATAAAGGCAAACGTTTAAAGATTTTCTACACAACACAAGTAGCTGTGAAGCCGCCAACCTTTGTTGTGTTTGTAAATGAGCCGGAATTAATGCATTTTTCATATGAGCGCTTTTTAGAAAATAGAATTCGCGATGCATTTGGCTTTGAAGGAACACCGATAAAAATCTATGCAAGAGAAAGAAAGTAATATAAGAAATCTAATATAAAAAATCAAAGAGGAAGCGGCTTATTTACTAGTCGCTTTTTCGCTAGAAAAATATTTTTTTTAAAAGGCAGTGATTGAATGGAGCAAAGGAATGAACGAGTTGCTGTTATTGGAGCAGGAAGCTGGGGAACCGCATTAGCAATGGTTTTGGCAGATAATAGCTATGAAGTTCGCCTCTGGGGACATAAACTTGAGCAAATTAATGAAATCAATGAATACCATACAAATAAAAAATATTTACCGGAAATCGATCTTCCGCATGAAATTGTCGGTTATTTCAATTTAGAGGAAGCTTTAGCAGGTGTGAACACGATCATTCTTGCCGTCCCTACAAAAGCGATTCGCGAAGTAGTAGGTAAAATTAGTTCAATCAGCAAAGAACCTTTAACGATTGTCCATGTAAGTAAAGGAATTGAGCCTGATACATTGCTCCGAATATCTGAAATGATTGAACAGGAAATGTCGGCAGAGAAATTAGCTAGTATCGTTGTACTTTCTGGCCCAAGTCATGCGGAGGAAGTCGTTCTAAGACATCCGACAACAGTAACCGTTTCATCAAAAAATATGGAAGCAGCTGAAAGAATTCAAGATTTATTTATTAATCAAAATTTCCGAGTGTATACAAATCCCGATATCATTGGTGTGGAGATTGGCGGAGCATTAAAGAATATTATTGCTCTTGCAGCAGGGATTACAGATGGATTAGGCTACGGTGATAATGCGAAGGCAGCGTTAATGACAAGAGGGTTAGCCGAAATTGCCCGTTTAGGTATGAAGATGGGCGCGAGTCCGCTGACATTCTCTGGTTTAACGGGAATTGGCGATTTAATCGCAACCTGTACGAGTGTTCACTCTCGAAACTGGAAAGCGGGGAATTTGCTTGGGAAGGGGCATAAACTTCAAGAGGTTCTCGATAATATGGGAATGGTTGTTGAAGGAGTTCGGACGACAAAAGCTGCAAAGCAATTGGCGGAAAAATATGAAGTAAGTATGCCGATTACCGATGTCCTTTATGATGTTCTCTTTAATGATGTGAATGCAAAAGAGGCGGTAGATGTTTTGATGGCACGTGGAAAGAAGAATGAAATGGACGATTTAACAAATGTTCTTGAATGTGAATCGTAATAATTAACTAATCAACTCTAATATTTTATAAATATAGGCATTCGAGGATACGAGTTGGCTCTTTTGTGCATACAATGCAACGAAGCAAACTGGTGAAATGAACAGGGTGTTTGGGTTATTTAGTCGCTAAGCTTAAGTTAAAGAAGCGCCCCTTTCTTTAACTTAGCTTTTTTTCTGTGTCCAGCTCCAGCGCCTACCCCCTCGAGGTCACAAGCCAATCCTCCCAGAAAGGTAAAGTTCAACCTTTCCGGAAGGCTCGTCTTGTGCTTGTCGGGGGTGAACAAGGCGCTTCCGCATTTCTGTGCATACGATTCTTTTTCAAAAGGGACAAGCAGTGTGATATAATACATTCGGATAAAGGAGTTGAGATCATGTCACCATCATTAATGAAAATGTGGGTTTCCCTTGCTGCCATGGGATTCATGTTTATATCCATTTTGATGATTTATTTAAGCCGCTATAAGTTAGGTGGAATATTTAAAGCTTTAACTGCTATTATCGCTTATTTCTTAATGATTGTCTCAGGTATTATTATTGTCCTTGTCGTGTTTAGCGGTCCGACGAGTGATTAATAGCTTTCCTTCTTGATTTATACATAGACTTAAAGGATTGATTGCAATGAAAAAAAGAATGCAGCTATTAGTATCGTTGCTGCTTATTATCTCAATATTATCAGGATGCATGTATCCGCAAGAAAACTTAGCCCAAAATAAAATTCCTTATGAAGACCAGATTAAAATGGTCCAAACAGCTGTAAATTCTTATAAAGAAGCAAACGGCGGGCTTTTGCCAATTAAGACAAAGGATGAAACAACTCCGATTTATCAGAAGTATCCGATTGATTTTAAAAAGCTAGTGCCGCAATATTTAGCTGAGCCACCTGGAAATGCTTTTGAATC
Source organism: Cytobacillus depressus (assembly GCF_008923245.1). GTDB lineage: Bacteria > Bacillota > Bacilli > Bacillales > Cytobacillaceae > Cytobacillus > Cytobacillus depressus. The sequence continues at coordinate 382,157 of NZ_WBOS01000001.1, read as the reverse complement.
TGGCGGGATTTTTCAATATGTTTTAATTGATGCAGAAACTGAACCGATCGTAAAAATTTTCGATTTAAGAATGGCTGAAACGATTCGCGACATAAAGTTAAGAATAAAAACACAAAAATATCCGCCATATAAAGAGCAGCTTGCTGCAAATGTGTTTACATTAGATTTTAAAAAATTAGGGTATAAGGACGATCCCGTTGCTCTAAGCCCTTATAGCGGTAGGAATCTTTCATTTATCATAACAGGTGAAGCCGAAGTGTATGTCGATTACACAGGAGATCTTCATGAAGCGATTCAAAAGCAAGACGTTAAGTATAACGAAGGCGATGACATAAGGGGGATTCTAGTTGATGATTCATCTTTTGTTCCTGCTTATTCGCTTCCTTATACAATTGATGAAAAAACAAGAAATCCAATCTTTTTAGAGAAATAGGCATAACCCTTCTTCTGCAAAATATATTGTAGGAGAAGGGTTTTTTTATCGCAGATTAACGGGAGGTAAGCCTCCCGATCAAGAAGCCCGGTAAACAAAAATTTCTAAGTTGGAGATCCAACAGCCCGTAAAGGCCCGCCGACGGACAGGATGACCTAGTCGGGCGAAAGCCACAGGACAAGGAACACTGCGGCAAGCTATACATCGCACGACCAAAAGCGGAGCTTTTGGGAGGACGTGGCGCTCTGAGCGCGATAAGTTCAACAAACATTCAGTGGGAAAACCACCCACTAAATGAAGTTTCACTAATGCAATTTTCCACTTTTATATTAAACGTCTATGAAAAAAATCATAACATGATTGATTCTGGGGAAAAAATTAAGAAAAACTGTCATAACGAGATAGGACAACATCATAAATATATACTGTCCAAACGTAATTGATAGGATAATATTATCCCACAGATTCGGGAGGGGATCACTTGGAAAAGGTAGATATTTTTAAAGATATTGCCGAAAGAACAGGCGGCGATATCTATTTCGGAGTAGTAGGAGCTGTGCGTACAGGTAAATCAACTTTCATAAAAAAATTTATGGAATTAGTTGTTTTGCCAAATATGAGTAATGAAGCTGACCGTGCTCGCACCCAGGATGAACTCCCTCAAAGTGCAGCCGGGAAGACCATTATGACAACTGAACCAAAGTTTGTGCCTAATCAGGCAGCAACAGTCCATGTAGAAGAAGGCTTGGATGTAAATATTCGATTAGTTGATTGTGTTGGTTACACGGTACCAGGAGCAAAGGGCTATGAAGATGAAAATGGTCCTAGGATGATTAGTACACCGTGGTATGAGGAGCCAATTCCGTTCCATGAAGCGGCTGAAATTGGTACGCGAAAAGTCATTCAGGAGCATTCGACAATCGGTGTAGTTATAACTACTGATGGTACAATTGGTGAAATTCCACGCAGTAATTATTTAGAAGCTGAAGAAAGAGTCATTGATGAGCTTAAAGAAGTAGGAAAGCCGTTCATTATGATTATTAACAGTGTACAGCCTCATCATCCGAACACTGATTCACTTAGAAATCAGCTGACGGAAAAATATGATATTCCTGTTTTAGCGATGAGTGTTGAAAGCATGAGGGAATCAGATGTGTTAAATGTCATGCGTGAGGCACTTTATGAGTTCCCTGTACTTGAAGTAAACGTTAATTTACCAAGCTGGGTTATGATCCTTCATGAAGATCATTGGTTAAGAGAAAGTTATCAGGATGCTGTTAAAGACACAGTTAAAGATATTAAAAGATTAAGGGATGTTGACAGGGTTGTACATCAATTTAGCGATTTTGAATTCATCGATCGAGCAGGCTTGGCAGGCATTGAGATGGGGCAAGGTGTAGCTGAAATTGATTTATTTGCCCCAGATGACCTTTATGATGAAGTGCTAAAAGAGATTGTCGGTGTAGAGATTCGCGGAAAAGATCACTTATTAGAACTAATGCAAGATTTTGCCCATGCCAAAAGGGAGTTTGATCAAATTTCAGATGCATTGAAAATGGTCAAACAAACCGGGTATGGGATTGCCGCACCATCGCTTGCTGACATGAGCCTTGATGAACCAGAAATCACACGCCATGGATCAAGGTTTGGTGTCAGACTGAAGGCGGTAGCGCCATCCATTCATATGATTAAGGTTGATGTGGAATCAGAGTTCTCGCCAATCATTGGAACAGAAAAGCAAAGTGAGGAACTTGTTCGTTATTTAATGCAAGATTTCGAGGATGATCCATTATCAATCTGGAATTCCGATATTTTCGGACGCAGCTTAAGTTCAATCGTTAGGGAAGGAATTCAAGCAAAGCTTGCGATGATGCCTGAAAATGCCAGATATAAATTGAAAGAGACATTAGAAAGAATTATTAACGAAGGTTCAGGCGGTTTAATTGCCATCATTTTATAAGACTCCATAAGGGGTCTTTTTTGTATTACCCATTTAAATGGGTGAATAAACAATATTTAAGGCATAAATTTGGGTGATATAAGAAAACTTCCCATTAAATCACGATTTATTCTTGATAACAGGTTTTGATTATGATAATCTTTTAACAGAATTACCGTTGTAACTCGTCAAACCCTTAATAATAAAGGACTTTTCGTGAAAAATGGATTGAAAACTTACCCATTTTGATTTATTATGAGGCATGTTAAACAAAAATACGTTACAACGTTTAGAAATTAGTAATTTTGTTTACAAATGTAAGTAAGAATGCTTATTAAGTCTAACTTCTTAAGTTGTTTACTTTCTAGCTGCAGCGCCTAGCCCCTCGAGGTCACGAGCCAATCCGTCAAGAAGGTTAAAGAACAACCTTCCTGCCGGCTCGACTTGTGCTTGTCGGGGCTGACCAAGGCGCTTCCGCTTTTAATTTTTGGGAGGAGGTGAAAGGCATGAACAAAACAGAACTAATTAACGCAGTTGCTGAAATGAGCGAGCTTTCTAAAAAGGACGCTACTAAAGCAGTTGATGCAGTATTTGACGCAATCTTAGATGCTTTAAAAGCTGGTGATAAAGTTCAATTAATTGGTTTCGGAAACTTTGAAGTTCGTGAGCGTGCTGCACGTAAAGGGCGCAACCCACAAACAGGTGAGGAAATCGAAATCGCTGCAAGCAAGGTTCCTGCTTTCAAACCAGGTAAAGCATTGAAAGATGCTGTAAAATAAGTACATATAAGTGCTTTAAAATAAGTATCAAACTAAAACCGCGAATATTTCGCGGTTTTTTTTCTGTCCACAAAGAACGCTACGACAGGATAATCATCGCACCTCCTGAAAGCGTTAGCTTTTAGGAGGTGCGCCAAGGGGCACTAGGTCAAAAGTCAGTCCATCAAAAAGGTGAAGTGCGACCTTCCTGCCGGCTTGTCTTGTGCTTGTCGGGGGTGAACGAGTCGCTTCCGCTTTTCTATTTTGCACAATGAATTTATTATGCTAATATGGAAATATTGGAGTTTATTTTAGCTTAAGATTTTGAGGGGGAAGTTTTATGTCAAAAGTAAATCGTGCGCAGATTGAGGATGCGGTGCGTTTAATATTAGAAGCAGTTGGAGAAGACCCGAACCGTGAAGGTTTGCTGGATACACCGAAAAGGGTAGCGAAAATGTACGAAGAAGTATTTATGGGGCTAAACCAAGATCCTAAAGAATATTTCGATACTATTTTTAGCGAGGAACATGAAGAGCTCGTATTAGTTAAAGATATTCCGTTTTATTCAATGTGTGAGCACCATCTAGTACCTTTTTTCGGAAAGGCTCATGTAGCCTATATACCTAGAAATGGACGCGTAGCAGGCTTAAGTAAGTTAGCTAGAGCGGTTGAGGCAGTTGCAAAAAGACCACAGTTGCAAGAACGGATTACTTCGACTGTAGCAGATGCTATTATTGAAAAGCTTGAGCCACATGGTGTGATGGTCGTTGTTGAAGCCGAGCATATGTGTATGACAATGCGCGGAGTGAAAAAGCCAGGTTCGAAAACAGTGACAACGGCTGTAAGAGGAAAATTTGCTGAAGATGATAAAGCCCGTTCTGAAGTCTTATCTTTAATAAAGTTTTAAGCAGCTCTTTATGCGAGTCTCCTTCATGCATAAAGTGAAACTTCATTCAGTGGGGGGAGCCCTCCCCCCCACAGAATGTTAGTTGAACTTATCACGCTTAAGTCGCACCACGTCCTGTGGCTTTCGCCTATTGTTTTTATAACTTCTTGTAGTGGGAGTTTTACAGCCCGTTAATCTGCGATAAATAATCGGCAAAGGGTGTTAGTATGGATAAAAAAAATCCGAATGGAAATGAATATGTCGTTATTAAGGCACAGGAAGACGGTGTCAATGTCATTGGCTTAACAAGAGGAACAGATACAAGATTTCATCATTCAGAAAAGCTTGACCAAGGCGAGGTTATGATTGCGCAATTCACCGAGCATACTTCGGCAATTAAAATTAGAGGGAATGCAAAAATATTGACTTCCTTTGGAGAAATTGACAGCGAAGCTAAAAAATAATTGGTAGAAATAAGAGACGAACTTTAGTTTCATCAGCTTTTCGGGAAATACAGCTATCAAGGTGTACTAAGTTATGATATAATTGTCCTGCCTTATGGATAACGATATTTTTTATTTACAGATTTTTGCATTAAAATATGAAGAGTTGAAGAATTCTTAAGAAAAACAAGGGTGATCGCATGCTAGACACGAAGGATAAAGTGGCAGTTGTTAAGGAGCAAATCGAAGAGAAAATACGGCACCCTTATTTACTTAAATACATACAATCTCCATATATTGATGAAGACAAGGTTTTGCTTTTAGTTTCAATTTTAGATCACGTGAATCTTTCTGGGGATAAACTTAAAAACTATGCGATTACAACGATGCTTATTCAAATTGCCCTTGATACACATGAGCTGGTCACGAAAGAAAAATTAGATGCTGCTGAGCTGAAAAATAGACAGCTAACCGTTCTTGCTGGTGTCTATTATAGTGGTTTATACTATAAAATCCTTGCAGGTCTTGATGATATTCATATGATTCGTTTACTTGCTACGGGGATTAAAGAGGTCAATGAACATAAAATATCTGTTTATCAGCAAGCGTCTGAAGCCGTTGATATATTAATGGATAGTGTAAGAAGGATTGAATCGTCATTGTTTGAGAAAATAAGTGAATTATTAGATGATCCGAATTGGAGCGAATTTGTTTCCAATCTTTTATTTCATAAACGATTAATGAAAGAAAAGGTGTTATTTTTACAAGGCGGTTCATCTGTCGTCTTTGAAGCTCTAAAAAATTTGTTATTCCCCAACAGTGATTATTCCAACGCATGTACAGATCAGAGGCATGTTTTGATTCATACTTGTGATCGATATATTGAAAGCTCAAAGCGAATGCTTGAAAAATATATGAGTAAACTCCCGATGATGAATGAACTGCTTGCCCATAGAGTTCAAGCGATTATTAATCAGCATCATCCCGCAGGAAATATATTTGTGGAGGAAGGTTAAAAGCATGCAACAATCAAAAGAAGAGCGCGTCCATCATGTTTTTGAGAAGATCTATGATAATTATGACAAGATGAATTCAGTGATTAGCTTTCAACAGCATGTAAGATGGCGCAAGGACACGATGAAACGGATGAATGTCCAAAATGGTGCAAAAGCTTTAGACCTTTGCTGTGGGACGGCTGATTGGACGATTGCATTGGCTGAAGCGGTTGGCAAAGAAGGAGAAGTCGTTGGTCTTGATTTTAGCAAAAACATGCTTAAAATCGGTGAGGAAAAAGTAAAGGATCTTGGGTTAAAGCAAGTATCACTCGTGCATGGAAATGCGATGGAACTTCCTTTTCCCGACAACTCATTCGATCATGTGACAATTGGTTTCGGATTAAGAAATGTACCAGACTATATGCAAGTATTAAAAGAAATGCGGAGAGTGCTAAAGCCGGGAGGAATTGCCGTTTGCTTGGAAACTTCGCAGCCAACGATGTTTGGGTATAAGCAAGTGTATTATTTTTACTTCCGTTTCATTATGCCGTTGTTCGGGAAAGTTTTTGCTAAAAGCTTTAAAGAGTATTCTTGGCTGCAAGAATCTGCCCGAGATTTCCCGGGAATGAAAGACCTTGCAAGCATGTTTGAAGATGCAGGATTTCACAATGTAAGTTATAAACCGTACAGCGGTGGAGTTGCAGCGGTTCACATTGGCTATAAAGAAATATAATTTTTTCTGAATGCTTTTTTCATAGAAAATCATGTTCAATAATGAGATATGAGAGCATCATGCTCGAAATTTTGAACAACCTCTAATGTATGGAAGCTGCAGACAGGATTTTAAGCTGGGTGAGTATGAGAAATGAAATTAAAAATGATGTATTCATTTCTAAATTCAGATTTAAAAAATATAGAGCAAACACTTGAGGAGACAGTTAACGCAGAGTCCTCTTTATTACACGAGGCATCCTTGCATTTATTGAAAGCTGGGGGAAAAAGGATTCGCCCTGTTTTTGTTTTGCTTGCCGGCAAATTCGGTACTTATGACATCAATAAAATTAAAGATGTCGCCGTTGCTTTAGAACTCATACATATGGCCTCGCTTGTTCATGATGATGTCATTGATGATGCAGAGCTAAGGCGGGGAAAGCCGACGATTAAGGCAAAATGGGATAATAAAGTGGCTATGTATACTGGGGACTATATTTTTGCCCGTTCTCTAGAACTGATCACCAATATTGAAAAGCCATGTACACATCAAATTTTGTCTAACACATTAGTTGAACTTTGTATCGGTGAAATTGAACAGATTAAGGATAAATATAATTTTGAACAAAATATTCGAGATTATTTCCGCAGAATTAAGCGTAAGACAGCCATTTTGATCGCTGTCAGCTGCCAGTTGGGAGCAATTGCAGCCGATGTAGATGACAAGGTTCATCAAAAGCTTTATCGTTTCGGGTATTATGTTGGCATGTCGTATCAAATTATTGACGATGTTCTTGATTTTACAGGGACTGAGAAAGAGTTAGGGAAGCCTGCAGGAGATGATCTTCGTCAAGGAAATATTACATTGCCTGTCTTGTTTGCGATGGAAGATGCAGATATTCGTAAGGAAATTGTGAAAGTAAGAGAAACGACGCAGCAAGCTGAAATTGAGAGAATCATTACATTAATAAAAAGCTCTGGCGCAATTGAAAGATCTCTTAAAGTTAGTGATCAATACTTAAACAAAGCATTAGATAATTTAAAGGATCTTCCGCAAAATCGTGCGAAGAAAACCTTAATGGATATTGCAAAGGTCATTGGAAAAAGGAATTTTTAATCCTTTTTTAGCCCGTTTCCCCATTGAACTTGTATTCTTAGCAAAACAATGTTAATATTTTTTTCGTGGATGATCGAAAATAGATGATTCACTATACATAGCTTTTAGGAGTTGAATTTCATGGAAAAAACATTTTTAATGGTTAAGCCTGACGGCGTACAACGTAATTTAATCGGCGAGATTGTTGCTCGTTTTGAAAAGAAAGGTTTTCAGCTTGTTGGCGGAAAACTTATGAGCATTCCAAAGGAGCTTGCTGAACAGCATTATGGCGAGCATAAAGAGCGCCCTTTCTTTGGTGAATTAGTTGACTTCATCACTTCTGGTCCAGTTTTTGCAATGGTTTGGGAAGGTGAGAACGTAATCGCAACAGCTCGTCAAATGATGGGTGCTACTAACCCGAAAGATTCTGCACCGGGCACAATTCGTGGTGATTTCGCAGCTACTGTTGGAAAAAATATTATTCACGGATCTGATTCACCAGAAAGTGCAGAACGTGAAATTGGCTTATTCTTTAAACAAGATGAATTAGTTGAGTACACAAAATTAATGAATCAGTGGATTAACTAATAAGAAAAGCAGAAGCGCATTGCTTAAGCTCTGACAAGCATAAAGGCAAGTAGGCGGGAAGGCTGTAATTTAACCTTCTTGACTACTTGACTTATGACCTCGAGGGGCTATGCGCTTTAGCTGGACATAACAAAAAGCGTTCGCAAACTGCGAACGCTTTTTGTTATGCATAGCTTAAAAAAGTTATAAATAATTCACAGTGCATTTTGCAAAAAACACCAATTTATGATTCATTTCAGCTATACTTACATTATGTTAGAATAATGTAAAGAGGAGAAGGCCATATGTCTTGTGATTATCAAAACTTTGTTTTGAACATAAAGAGAAAAACAGGGATTGATCTTTCATTATATAAAGAAGCACAAATGAAAAGAAGGCTCTTATCTTTATATGAGAAAAAGGGTTTTCAAAGCTTTCATGATTTTTTTGAAGAAATGAGAAAAGACGATGAACTTTTAAATGAGTTTCTAGATCGGATGACGATTAATGTATCTGAATTTTACCGGAATTCAAAAAGATGGGAAGTGCTTGAAAAGAAAATACTCCCCAAGCTGCTAGCGAATAATAAACGTTTGAAAATATGGAGTGCAGCATGCTCAACTGGGGAAGAGCCATATACAATTGCGATGATTATGTCTAACTTTATGCCGTTATCGCAAGTACAAATATTAGCGACAGATATTGATGAAAATGTAATTGCCCGAGCAAAGATTGGTACATATCCTGAAAGATCACTGAATGAAGTGCCAGCCGAGATGAAAAAGAAGTATTTTGTCAAGGAAGGTAACTTTTATAAAGTTTCTGAAGAAATAAAGAAAACTGTTACATTCAAAAAGCAAAACCTGCTCTCTGATCCTTTTGGAGGACCATTCGATTTAATCGTCTGTCGAAATGTCCTTATTTATTTCACAGAAGAAGCGAAAGAGCAGCTTTATCACAAATTTAGCCGTGCCTTAAAGCCAGATGGCATATACTTCGTCGGCAGCACCGAACAAATCTTTAATCCAACTAAATATGACCTTGAAACGGAAGATACATTCTTTTACCGGAAAGCTAATAATAAATGATATTGTTAATATTGCTATTTGGTTGTTGATTGGAGCGGAAGGCGCGAGATCCTCAAAATGCATACGCATTTTTTCATTGAGGTGCTAATTCACGGATGTTTATTCAATGTCCTTCGGGAAAAGCGTGTACAGGGTAGACCCCGCAGGAGCGATAGCGACGAGGAGGCTCCCCGATCGCTAAGTGCCTGCAGCGGAAATCAACAGAACAAAATTGGAGTTTTATTAATTACAGGCTCCTTTCCATATTTCAAGTATTGCGTCTTAATCCGTAAAAAATAAAATGAATTTTCTTTTTTTACTATTCATATTTTGGTCGATATGTTATATTGGTACATAATTCTTTAATGAGTTGAAGGGGGAAAGAGTTTTGAGGTACTTAACTTCAGGGGAATCACATGGACCGCAGCTAACAGCTATTATTGAAGGGCTGCCTGCAGGTATGCCATTAGCAGCGATCGATATAAATTCAGAATTGGCTAGACGTCAAAAAGGGCATGGCCGCGGCAGAAGAATGCAAATTGAAAAGGATACCGTTCAAATTACTGGCGGAGTAAGGCACGGGTATACATTAGGCTCCCCAGTAGCATTAGTCGTTGAAAACAATGATTGGAAGCATTGGACAAAAATTATGGGGCAAGAGCCACTGTCACCTGACGAAGAAGATGAAATCAAAAGAAAAATTTCTCGCCCTCGTCCAGGACACGCCGATTTAAACGGAGCGCTCAAATATGGCCATCGGGATATGAGAAACGTGCTTGAACGTTCCTCAGCAAGAGAAACAACGGTTAGGGTTGCTGCTGGTGCCGTTGCAAAGAAGCTACTAGAAGAGTTAGGGATTAATATCGCCTGTCATGTAATAGAGATTGGCGGAGTGAAATCATCTGTTAGAGAATACAAATCCCTTGATCAATTAAAGGAGATTACAGAAAACTCCCCAGTTCGCTGTATTGATCCGGAGGCTGAGAAACAAATGATGAAGGCGATCGATGAAGCAAAGGAGCAAGGTGACTCTATCGGCGGGATCGTTGAAGTAATTGTTGAAGGCATGCCTCCTGGAGTAGGAAGCTATGTTCATTATGATCGGAAGCTTGACGCTAAACTAGCGAGTGGAATCATGAGTATTAATGCCTTTAAAGGAGTAGAGATTGGAATTGGATTTGAGGCTGCGAGCAAGCCTGGAAGTGAGGTACATGATGAAATTGCCTGGAGCGAGGAGCAAGGCTATTTCCGCAAAACAAATCGTTTAGGCGGCTTAGAAGGCGGCATGTCAACTGGTATGCCAATTGTCGTTAGAGGGGTAATGAAGCCGATTCCAACATTGTATAAGCCACTCCAAAGTGTAGATATTGAAACAAAGGAACCCTTTGCAGCCAGTATCGAACGGTCTGATAGCTGTGCAGTTCCAGCTGCAGCCGTTGTTGCTGAAAGTGTTGTTGCATGGGAATTAGCAGCTGCAATTGTCGACCAGTTTTACTCTGATCGCTTTGAAGCATTAAAGGAAAATATTGAACAGCAAAGAGTATTTGCGAGGGAATTTTAATGGACGTTCTTACCATTGAGACGGCCTCCAAAACATATCCCGTTTATGTAGGAACAAATATACTAGATCAATTAAGTGTATTTATTAAAGATTCAATTCCGGATTTAACAACGATTATGGTTATTACAGATGAAACGGTTGCCAAGCTATATTCAAATGACATTCGCGCAGCTCTGGAGAATTTTAATACAGAATTCTGTATCGTTCCAAGCGGAGAAAGAGCTAAGACTTTCGATGTTTATTATCAAGCGCTAAGCTTTGCGTTTGAAAAGAAGCTTGATCGGAAATCATTAGTGATCGCTTTTGGAGGAGGGGCTATTGGCGACTTAGGGGGATTCGTTGCTTCTACTTATATGAGAGGTATACCCTTTATCCAAGTCCCAACAACCATATTATCTCATGATAGTGCAGTTGGCGGTAAGGTTGCGATTAATCATCCGTTAGGAAAAAATATGATTGGTTCTTTTTACCAGCCTGAAGCTGTCCTATATGATTTAACATTTCTTCAATCTCTGCCGCAAAATGAAAAACTGTCTGGCTTTGCTGAAGTCATTAAGCACAGTTTGATTCACGATCCGTCATTTTATGATTGGTTAGTGACTAACATTAATTCGATTGAGGCACTTGATGGAGAAAAATTACACCATTCCTTAAAAAGAGGAATAGAAATAAAAAACCATTTTGTATCTAAAGATGAAAGAGAGACTGGCATTCGTGCTTATTTAAACTTTGGCCACACACTTGGCCATGCGATTGAAGCCGAAATGGGCTATGGCCAATGGACACATGGAGAATCAGTTATGGTCGGTATTCTTTTTGCTTTGCAATTAAGCAAGGATTTTGCAGGTCTTAACTTTCAAACAGAGCCTTTGAAAGAGTGGCTTCATCAGCTTGGCTATGAGACAGAAATACCTCAAGAGCTATCAGTACAAAATTTAGTCAGTCGAATGAAACAGGATAAAAAATCGATTGGCCAAAAAGTGAATTTTGTCCTGTTAGAAGAAATTGGCCGCCCTAAATTATATGAGGTTTCCGATGAGGAAATCGAGAAACAGCTTCTTATATTTCAACAATAAAGGAGGGATGCTTGTGATTCGCGGGGTTAGAGGAGCTACAACTGTAAATGAGAACGATGAATTAGAAATTGTCGAGGCAACTGAAATATTATTGAGAAAAATGATTGAAGAAAATTCCATTGAGGCAGAAATGGTAGCATCTGTCTTCATTTCAGTGACCGAGGATATTACAGCTGTATTTCCTGCAAAAGCAATGCGGTTTATTGATGGCTGGAAGTATGTTCCCGTCATGTGTATGAGAGAAATTCCAGTCACAGATTCATTAGATAAATGTATTCGTGTCATGATGCATGTGAACACAAATAGCCCCCAACAAAATATTCAGCATATTTATTTAGGGGATGCAGTTAAATTACGTCCTGATTTAAATACTGTCGACCAATCATAAAAAAAATTTAACTAAATAAAGAAAAGGTGAAAAAATAAATGAAGTGGAAAGAGCAGCTATTACAATTAACTCCTTACCAGCCTGGAAAACCAATTGAAGATGTTAAAAGGCAATATGGTTTAGAAAAAATCGTTAAACTTGCTTCAAATGAGAATCCATTTGGATGCTCCGAAAAAGTTGTTGCTTCCATCCAAAGTTCTGCAGCTTCAACTCCATTATATCCAGATGGCAACGCTACAAATTTAAGAGAAGCGTTAGCGAATCATTTCCATTTTAGTCCTTCCCAGTTCATATTTGGTAATGGTGCGGATAATTTAATTCAAATTATTTCACGGTCCTTGCTTAAACCAGGTATGAATACGGTAATGGCTGCTCAAACCTTTTCGCAGTATAAGCATAATGCCATCATTGATGGTGCGGAGATTAGGGAAGTCCCGCAAATAAACGGGGAGCATGACCTAAACGGAATGCTAGAAGCTATCGATGACGAGACTGCTGTCGTATGGGTTTGTAATCCAAATAATCCAACGGGAACGTATATTTCCGAAGATTCTTTAGTATCATTTTTGGAAAAAGTGCCTAATGATATTTTAGTTGTTATTGATGAGGCTTATGCTGACTATGTCGTGGCCAACGATTATTGTGATTCCATTAAACTGTTAGATCAATTTCCAAACATCATTATTTTACGGACTTTTTCCAAAATTTACGGGCTTGCTAGCCAGCGTGTTGGGTTTGGAATCAGTCAACCGGAAATTATTAAAGCATTGGAGCCTGCGAGAGAACCATTTAATGTGAATTCGATTGCTCAAAAAGCAGCCATTGTGGCACTAAAGGACCAAGATTATGTTCAATATTGTAAGCAAAAAAATCGTGAAGGACTGGAGCAATTCTATTTATTTTGTAAGGAAAAGGGCTTGAATTACTATCCTTCACAAGCAAACTTTATATTAATTGATTTTGATAAAGATGGAAATGAAGTGTTTCAATATTTACTGGAAAGAGGATATATTGTTCGTTCTGGTATGGCCCTTGGATTCCCAACTTGTGTAAGAGTCACCGTCGGCTCCAAAGAGCAAAATGAAGGTGTTATTCGCGTAATGGAAGAATTATTATCTGAAAACGCGGTCGTATCATAAAGTGAAACTTCATTCAGTGGGGGGGCGCCTTCCTACCTCCACTGAATGTTAGTTGAACTTATCGGGCCTTTACGGGCAGTTGATCTCTCACCTAACCTTCTCCGATTCATCTAAAGTTTTCAAGGTGGGAATCTTACTGCCCGTTAATCCGCGATAAAGTTTATTGTTCAGAGGCTGAAATAAGCCTCTGAACTTATTTCTAATGCTTCATAATAAATTTCTGGAAAATAAGGTGGTGAACCTCGTGCAAAGACGTGTTTTGATCATTGGATTAGGATTAATTGGCGGATCATTAGCATTATGTATAAAACGAGCGCATAAAGACGCTATTATTATTGGGTTTGATGTGAATGAGGAACAAACGAAACTAGGCAGGATGCTAGGAGTCATTGATGAAGTTGCCCCTTCGATTGAAGAAGGAGCAGAGCATGCTGATTTAATACTAATCGCAACCCCTGTGAAAGTCACCGAAATAGTAATTGAAAGATTAGAAAAGACCCCCCTTAAAAGTGATGTGATTATTTCTGATGCGGGCAGTACGAAAAAAGAAATTGTACAGTTAGCAAAAGGCCTAAAGCATAAGGGAATCACTTTTATTGGCGGCCATCCGATGGCTGGATCTCATAAAAGCGGCGTATCAGCCGCGAAATCGATTTTATTTGAAAATGCATTCTATATATTGACACCAGACGAACATTTATCTGAAGACCAATTGCACGAGCTGCAAAGTTGGCTTTCTGGGACACGGGCTAGATTTATTACACTTACACCAGATGAACATGACTACTTGACAGGGGTTATCAGCCATTTTCCTCATGTAATCGCCGCCTCTCTCGTTCATCAAGCAGAAAAAACAAGCACAAAGCAAAAGCTTGTGCCAAGTTTGGCTGCAGGAGGTTTTCGAGATGTGACAAGGATTGCATCAAGTAATCCAGAAATGTGGCGGGATATACTTTTACAAAATAAAGAAGTCATGTTAAATCTATTAGAGGATTGGCAATTAGAAATGCAAAAGGTTTCTGAAATGCTGGCAACTGAAAACAGTGAAGAAATATTTGACTATTTCCATCGGGCGAAGCAATTTCGTGATGAGCTGCCGCAAAAAGAAAGAGGGGCAATCCCTTCTTTTTATGATTTATTTGTTACTATTCCTGACTATCCAGGGGTCATTTCAGAAATTACCGGCTATTTGGCGAAAGAAGAAATAAGCATTACAAATATTCGTATATTAGAAACACGAGAAGATATTAATGGGATCCTTGTTATCAGTTTCCAGACGGAAGAGGACCGAACTCGTGCGGACCAGTGCATTCATTATTATACAAACTATGAAACCTCATTAGGACTTTAAAAAATACTGTAATAAGGGGTGTTTTATTTGAGGCCAATGCTATTAAAGACAAATATCCCTTCATTGAAGGGTACCATTGCTATTCCAGGGGATAAGTCGATCTCACATCGCTCAATTATGTTTGGCGCTATTGCAAAGGGCGAGACGACCGTTACAAACTTTTTACTTGGTGAGGATTGCTTAAGCACCATTTCATGCTTCCGTAAATTAGGCGTATCCATTGAGCAACTTGAGGATAAAGTGATTATCTATGGGAATGGAATCGATGGACTAAAGGAGCCATCTGACATATTAGATGTAGGCAATTCAGGAACAACGATCAGATTATTATTAGGGATCCTCGCTGGACGCCCTTTCCATTCCGTTTTAATTGGCGACGAGTCTATTGGGAAAAGACCGATGACAAGAGTAACAAAGCCATTACAAACGATGAGGGCCGTTATTCATGGAAGGAAGAACGGAGAATTTACGCCTATTTCAATAACGGGTGGAGACTTAAGTCCACTGGAATACGTATTACCGGTAGCAAGCGCCCAAGTTAAATCTGCTATTTTATTTGCTGGGCTGCAAGCAAATGGTACAACTACGATAATCGAGCCCGCGAAAACGAGAGATCATACCGAAAGAATGATTCAGAAATTTGGAGGATCCTTTGAAGTTGACGGTTGTACCGTGAAAATAAAAGGCGGTCAAGTTTTAACTGGCACAGAGATTCATGTCCCAGGAGATATTTCATCAGCAGCTTTTTTCCTAGCCGCTGGGGCTATTGTTCCTAATAGTGAAATTACTTTAAAAAATGTCGGCTTAAATCCAACAAGAACAGGGATCATTGATGTTTTGAAGGAAATGGGAGCCGATTTTACAATCCTCCCGTACGATAAAGATGCTTTTGAGCCAAGTGGAGATATCATTATCAAAACATCAAATCTGAAGGGAATAACGATTGAAGGCGAGTTAATACCAAGACTGATTGATGAAATTCCAATTATTGCTCTATTAGCTACACAAGCTGAAGGGGAAACGATTATTAAAGATGCCGAAGAGCTGAAGGTGAAAGAAACAAATCGAATTGATACCGTTGTCGGAGAACTCTCAAAGCTTGGAGCAAATATAAAGGCAACCGATGATGGTATGATTATTCAAGGGAAATCTGAGCTTATTGGCGGAACGGTTTCAAGTTATGGCGATCATAGAATTGGCATGATGCTCTCCATAGCTGCTGCAATCTGTAAAGATAAGGTATTTCTTGAAAATGAAGAATCTATTTATATCTCATACCCGGACTTTTTCAAGCATTTGCAAAGTCTAATAAAAGCAGATTAACCATTTTAGGGCTGTATCTTCAGCCCTTTTTACGTTTAAAAGAATGCTTTATCAATGTACTATGTTGATTGGAGAGGAAATCAACAACTACATCAAACACAGCAAAATAAAAAATAATCATAAATACAAATATTTTTCATAGCTTGTCATAAGACTGTAAAAAGGGTGGTTTTATGACGTATATAATTGAAAATGCCAATATTCTCAAAGAAAAGCAAATTATAAAAGCCTCCATTTTAGTTGATAATGGAATAATATTATCAATAAGACCAGCCTTTAAAAGGTATCGGTATATGAAAATGAATGCTGAACCTTTTATTATGACCCCCGCTCCAATCCTATATGAACAGGAATTTCCATCTGAAAAAACCTTTCAGGAATTGAAAGCTTACTTTATCGAGGAGTTTATTCTGAAAGGCTGTACAGCATTTTTAACAGTTGTAAAAATAAAGCATGAGTATGAATTATCGCATGAGCTGAAACGCCTTAAAACACAACTATTAAATAGCCCGATTGATTACATAATTGGAGTAAGAATCCCAGTCCGGCTATTAACACAATCTTTTGTGAGAAAATGCAAGAGGGAAAATATCCCAGCCATTTTTGTTGAAGTCGATCAAGTGGACGAGCTCAATCACATTCCTTGGGGCTGGCTTCGAGATGCCATGTTCCCATATAATAGTCCGCTAATCCCAATCTTCTTACATGCTAATGAAAGGGACAAGAGCCATGCAGAAAAAGAGTGGAATCGAGTGATGGAAACTGAAAAAATGCCGTATGTAAAAGACGAACTACTCGAAAAGGAACCAATTTCCCATTCCACATTATCAAAAATAGGAGTATATCCTTTTAAAGCAAGCATTCACCAAGGATGCGAATTGTCCTATAATCTTTATTTAAAGTCAAGGGAATTTAGAAAGATTGAAGAAGAGCAATTGTTTCACTATCATAGAAATAAGCTCGTTGTAACTGTTCATAAAGGAGATGTAATCCGGGCAGGGGAGAAGCTCTTTTTTAGACCAGGAAGTGGTGAGCATGTTAAAATAAATACACCATCTTTTTTTAAGATCGAGGTTTGATCGAAAGGAATCTATTATGGACAAAATTAATAAAATTATAAGTTTGTTAGAAAATGGTCATCAAGATGAAGCGTTAGAACAATATCGGAACATTTTAATAAATGGGACACATGAGGAAAGATTTATTCTTGGAGAGGAAATGCTTCAATATGGGTTCATGGAAGAAGCAAAGAATTTATTTGAAAGATTGCTTGAAGCTTATCCGGGGGAAGGAGAATTACTCGTTCTTTTAGCTGAAGCTCATATTGACCTTGGGGAAGAAGATGAGGCTATTCTTGTACTTGAGCAAATAAATGACGATGATCCAAGCTACCCGGAGTCTTTATTGCTCATAGCTGACCTTTACCAAATGCAAGGTTTATATGAAGTAAGTGAACAAAAACTAATAAAAGCGAAGTCGATTTTGCCGAACGAAGTGATCATTGATTTTGCACTCGGGGAGCTGTATGCTGAGCAGGGAAAATTTCTCGAGGCTGCCCGAGTTTATGAAAAGGTACTTGAAACGGACGATATGATTGCCGGTGTCAACGTAAATCAAAGAATGGCAGAAGTGCTTAGTGTCGGGGGAGCATTCGAACAAGCCTTGCCTTTCTATGAGAAGGCAATGGATGAAAAAGTAGAAATTCATACATTATTTGGCTATGCTTTCACTGCGTTGCAGGCAGGATACAATCGGACAGCCATTGAGAAGTTCAATGAATTAAAGGAGCTAGATCCTGAATACCATTCATTATATTTGAATCTGGCAAAAGCCTATGAGCGTGAAGAAGATTTAGAAAATAGTCTTCAAACAATTCAAATAGGAATTCAATATGATGAATTTAATAGAGAACTTTATTATTTTGGCGGAAAGCTTGCTCTAAAGCTAGGGAAAGAGGAAGTAGCTGAAAAATTACTGCGAGAAGCACTTGCATTAGATCCAGAATATGTTGCCGCGGCTTGTGACTTGAATAAATTGCTTCTTCACCAAGAAAGGTTTGAGGAAGTTATCGAAATCACCTCATTGTTAAAGGATTTCGAAGAAGAAGAGCCTCGCTTCATTTGGGATGCAGCAATTGCTTATAAACATCTCGAAGAATATTCATTGGCATTAAACAAATACAATGATGCATATACTTTCTTTAAAGAGGAGCCAGAATTCCTTTCGGATTATGGAAATTTCCTAATAGAAGAAGGAAAAACATCTGAAGCTGCCGAAGTGTTTAGTATATTAGTTAAAATGGAACCAGGAAGCATTGAATATCAGGATATATTGCAAAGAATTTTAGAAAGTTAATCTAGGCGCTTCCGCATTCTAAATAGCAGAGGAGGGAATCGAACATGTCAGCCCCTGTATCTGTCAACGAGAAAAAAGATTTTATACGCTGGTTTCTTAATCATTATCAATTAAAAAGACGGGAATGTGTCTGGATTCTAAACTATTTAATGAGTCATGATCAATTAATGGAAAAGGTTCATTTTGTTGATCATGCACAATATTGTCCGAAAGGTTTAGTCATGTCAACACATTGTGTAGACGAGGTTCCGTTTCGTTTTTACAAGGAAAATGTCATGACAACGGATGCTGAGAAGTCTTTTCATGACATCAGATTAAATCGTGAGGAAGATATTTTTATCCAATTAAATTTCCATGCAGCCAATAAGGCTCATCAATATGCGGCTGTCTTAGAAGAGAATCCGTATGTGCCGAACCGAATGGAAATTAGTGAAAAGGACAGAATGGTTGCCGAAAGATTCCTTTGTGATAGTATAAAGAATTTTCAGCGAGAGAGTCTATTAAGAAAAATTGACGAGGCACTAGATAATCAAGATGAAACTGCATTCTTACATTTAACTGAAGAGCTCAAAAAAATAAAGTATTAGATTTTTGCTTGCTATCATTAGCAGGCTTTTTTATTTTGGATGAATAATAACTTGAGATGAAAGCAATAACCTAAAACTTTTGTCGTAAAATATTAATAGTGTTAAAATAAATAGGATAAATTAGAAATATGGAGTGAATTGGATGAAGTGGATTTCCCAGGATATTGATATGTTCCAGCAGTCAAAAGAATATGTGGACACCGTAGTGCTGCCATTATTGCCTGTTTCTCTTAGCACCGATATGAAGCAAACGGCTTCGATGTCAGAATTTATTTCATTATTAAGTGTGCCTCTTGAGAGGCAATTTAGAGGCAGACTTCTCATGCTGCCAGGGTTTTCATATCTTAATTCCGTTTCAATGGACAAGCTTAAAGAGGAAGTACTTTCATGGGAATCTGAATTTTTAGCAAATGGTTTTAAGCATGTTTTCTATGTCACATCAGATAGCAATTGGAAAGCTATTGAAGGGGAACTAGAAGGAAATCTCCTTTGGCTGCCTTCATTGCCGCTTGAGAATATGGAGGAACAAAGCCGTAACTCCATTCTTGAGAATCAAGTAAAGCAGTTATTAAATTTATTCCTTCAAAAATGGCAAAAAGAAGATTGAATGATTATTTATTGATTCTGTCAAATTTTTAGCACAACTTTGCTAGAGGTGATAAATGGCGTAAATTGATGACGCTATTTCAATAAAACACTAAAAATTGTCCGAAAACTCAAATCTGTCACATATCTACATGTTTTTACCAAAGGATTATATTGACCTTCATTAGAGATTGATATATCATGATTATGTCCTAGTTTTATATTGTGTTGAATTGTGTCCGTTGGACTGAACTTCATAATAGAGGGGGGAAAAGTATGAGCAAGAATCGTGTATCTAGACGTCAATTCCTTAGCTATACTCTAACTGGTGTAGGCGGTTTCATGGCTGCTGGCATGTTAATGCCAATGGTTCGATTTGCTATTGATCCAGTATTACAAGCTAAAGCTGCAGGTGATTTCATTCCAACTAAACAAAAAGTTGCCGAAATTACCAATGTTCCAACTAGGGTTGACTATACATTTGAACAGCAGGATGCTTGGTATACTTCAGATGTAACTGGTACAGCATGGGTCTACAAAGATGAACAAGGGGAAATTGTTGCTTTATCACCTGTATGTAAACATTTGGGGTGTGTGGTTGACTGGAACACTGACAAAACGCATCCAGAGCATTTCTACTGCCCGTGTCATGGTGGTCTTTATACTAAAGACGGTACGAATGTTCCTGGAACTCCGCCAATTGCATCATTGGATGTGTTTCCTTACATTGAAAAAGACGGCTTCCTTTATTTAGGAAAAGCCGAGCCGCGAAAGGGGGCGTAATGATTGTTAAACAAAATTTATGATTGGGTAGATGAACGTTTAGATATTACGCCTTTATGGCGCGACATTGCAGATCACGAAGTGCCTGAGCACGTAAACCCAGCACATCACTTTTCTGCTTTTGTTTATTGTTTTGGTGGTTTAACGTTCTTCGTTACTGTTATTCAAATCTTATCTGGAATGTTCTTAACGATGTACTATGTTCCAGATATCAAAAATGCATGGGAATCAGTTTACTACTTGCAAAACCATGTTGCTTTTGGACAAATTGTTCGTGGAATGCATCACTGGGGAGCAAGTTTGGTCATTGTAATGATGTTCTTACATACACTTCGCGTTTTCTTCCAAGGAGCTTATAAAAAGCCCCGTGAATTAAACTGGGTGGTCGGCGTACTTATTTTCTTCGTTATGCTGGCGTTAGGTTTAACAGGATACCTACTGCCGTGGGATATGAAAGCGCTATTTGCAACAAAAGTTACAATGCAAATTATTGAGTCAACTCCACTTATCGGGATGCAATTAAAAACATTAATTGCCGGAGATCCGGATATTGTTGGTGCTCAAACGATTACTCGTTTCTTTGCGATTCACGTATTCTTCCTGCCGGCAGCATTATTTGCGTTAATGGCAGCACACTTTGTAATGATTCGTAAACAAGGAATTTCAGGTCCGTTGTAAAAAAAAACGATTACGATAATTTAGAAAAAGGAGGGGAATCGCCCAATGCATCGTGGTAAAGGTATGAAATTCGTAGGTGACTCTCGTGTTCCTGCTATGGATCACCGTAAGCCGAATATTCCGAAAGATTATTCGGAATACCCTGGAAAAACAGAGGCGTTCTGGCCTAACTTCCTTTTAAAGGAATGGATGGTTGGTGCCGTTTTCTTAATCGGATTTTTATGTTTAACTATCGCACACGAGCCACCGTTAGAAAAAATAGCTGATCCGAGTGATACAGCTTATATTCCGCTTCCAGACTGGTATTTCTTATTCTTATACCAATTACTAAAGTACACTTATGCATCTGGTCCATACAACGCAGTAGGAGCGTTCATCATTCCGGGACTAGCTTTCGGTGCATTATTATTAGCACCATTCCTTGATCGTGGACCTGAACGTCGCCCATCTAAGCGTCCTTTAGCAACAGGTTTTATGCTTTTAGCAGTAGCTGCGACTGTATTTTTAACTTGGCAGTCTGTAGCAACTCATGACTGGGAAGCTGCTGCAAACCAAGGGAAAATTGTCGCTGAAGTTGATATTGATACAAATGCTGAAGGGTATAAACTTCTTGAGGCTAACACTTGTACATCTTGTCATGGCGCTGAGCTTGCAGGTGGAGGGCCTAACCCAGCATTAATCGATACAGGATTAACTCCTGAAGAGATTGCTGACATTGCAAAACATGGTACGGGCAACATGCCTCCTGGAATGTTTAAAGGTACTGACGAAGAATTAAAAGTACTTGCTGAATTTATTTCAGGACTAACAAGTAAGTAATAACAAAAGCGGAAGCGCCTTGTTCACCCCCAACAAGCACAAGACAAGCCTTCTAGAAAGGTTGTACTTTACCTTTCTGGGAGGAATGGCTTGTGAACTCGAGGTCGACAAAAACGCGACGTCCTGTCGCATTGTCGACACTAGTACGTCCTGTACTTCGGGGGTAGGCGCTGGAGCTGGATGATAAAAAAGCTGACGTGTTTGCGTCAGCTTTTTTTGCTAATTAATTAAGGATGGGGGGAGAGAGTATATGAAGTGGGTATATCCGATTTTAGCTAATCGTGCAACCCTATGGCTGCTTTTAATCGTTAATATCGCTGGAACCATTTACGGATATATTTGGTATAAATGGCAGCTGGTAGACACACCGCCGATTTTTTTACCTTTCGTTCCGGATAGTCCAACAGCTAGTTTATTTTTTGTTTTTGTTTTGATCGCGTTCTTATTAGGAAAAAACTGGCCGCTATTCGAAGCATTGGCAATTGTTACACTCGTGAAATATGGTATTTGGGCCGTTGTGATGAACTTGCTAGTATTCAAAGTTACTGGAGAACTTGATCCAATTGCTCTCATGCTTATTTTTTCTCACGGTGCAATGGCCGTGCAGGGAGTACTGTATGCGCCATTTTATAGAATTAAGACTTGGCACTTAGCTGTTACAGCAATATGGACATTACATAATGATGTGATTGATTATGTGTTTTTTATGCTTCCGCGCTATCCTATCCTAGACTTATATATCCCGCAAATAGGGTATTTTACTTTTTGGTTAAGTATGTTCTCTATCGGTATCACATATTTCCTCTGTTTACGAAAAAAACGTTTTAACTTAAAGCTGAATTCGTATTGAATAGGTCTAACCTTGTCCCATCTCTCATAAATATTTAATAGTAATTTGAGGGGGGACAAGGATGAAAGCTAGATTGATCGTAACAGTTATCATTATTTTTCTATTATTGCCTATATCAGTAATCGCAGACGAAACCTCACCTGTTGATAGATTGGATCAATTATCAGATGAAGCCTTGCAGATGATAAAACTTCATCGATATGAAGATGCCAAAAAGCTGCTAGATTATTTTTCGGAACAATTTGTTGAATTTTCGGCTAAGGGCAGATCTTTTACTGCGGATGAGTTAAGGATTGTAACGATTTCTTATGATGAAGCAGTTCAAGCAGCTGCGAATGCCACAATAAAACATGAAGAAAAAATTAATCGGGTGACTAAATTTAGACTTGTTATGGATGCAATTACTTCGCCGTATGAGCCATTATGGACTGAAATGGAATCGCCAATTTTGACTGTTTTTGGGCAAGTAAAGGAAGCTGCTTATGAAGGGAATAAAGACCAATTTCATACATCATTAAATACATTTTTATCTTTATATGACATGATCTATCCTAGTATGAAGATTAATGTAGAGACGGAGCGTATTCAAAGGATAGATGCACGGGTTCAATTTCTTGATAAGTATCGCTCTCAAATTTTAACAGAGACAGCTAGTCACATGGAACTTGAAGCATTAGAAGCGGATTTGCAGATGTTATTTAATGATATGACAGAGGATGAAGCAGATCCATCATTATGGTGGGTGATCATCTCTACAGGAAGTATTATCATTCTGACTTTATCCTATGTTGGATGGAGAAAATATAAAGGAGCCCGAGAGAAAGAGAAGCCGCTTTCTAGAAGGCAAAAAGATTGACGCCATCCTTAAGCAAAAATACAATATAGATAAGCTGGACAATAGTAACTTAGCTTATTAGCATCTTAACTGATGCAGCTTCTGGAGACTGCTGAAAAGGGGGTATAGCATTGGGAGGATATTTAATATACTTCGCTATCATTATTTTAGTTCCGCTTTGGGCTCAAATGAGAGTAAAAGGGTCATTTCGTAAATATTCGAAAGTACCGGCTTCCTCACATATGAGAGGTGCTGAAGTGGCAAGACAAATTCTTGATTCAAACGGCTTATATCATGTTGGCATTGAAGAAGTAAGAGGTCATTTATCAGACCATTATGATCCGCGATCAAAAACGGTGAGATTATCATCTGATAATTTTCATGGTCATTCTGTAGCAGCAGCGGCAATTGCTGCCCATGAGGTTGGACATGCCATTCAGGATCAGCAAGACTATGCGTTTTTGCGTTTTCGCCATACACTTGTTCCAGTCGCAAATATCGGATCGAATTTCTCTTGGATCTTGATCATGATTGGCTTTTTTGCGGGAATAAGCGGTTTTGTATTGCTCGGAATTCTTTTCATGGCAGCTGCTGTTGTTTTCCAATTGGTTACTTTACCAGTGGAATTTAATGCTTCAAGCAGGGCGATGGACCAGGTCGTTTCACTTGGCATCATTCGTAATGATGAAGAGAGAGAAACAAGGAAAGTATTAAATGCGGCTGCGTTAACATATGTAGCTGCTGCTGCAGTTGCAGTACTTGAACTACTTCGCTTAGTTCTTATTTATACAGGAATGCAAAGAAACGATTAAAACCAGCCGCTTGGCTGGTTTTTCAGTTAATTAAGCAATGCAGCATTTAGATTAATGGTGAAGTGGCTTTTTATTTTCATCTAATGTGAAGCCTTCTCCTAAAACATCATGAACGACTGTTACTGACACAAAGGCATGAGGATCAACTGAAGTGATGACATTTTTCAAACGGACAATTTCATTCTTCCCGACAACACAATATAATACTTCGCGATCTATTTTTGTATATGATCCATATCCTCTAAGGACTGTTACTCCCCGGTCCATTTCTGTCATAATTTGTTCGGCAATTTTTTCATTTGAGTCGGAAATAATCATTGCCCCTCTTGCTGCATAGGCTCCTTCTTGCATAAAATCAATGACTCTCGCACCGACAAATACTGCAACAAGAGTATACATCGCTTCATGGTAAGTTAAATAGAAAATTAACGATAATGTAATAACAACAGCATCAAACATAAACATCGTTCGTCCCATGCTGGCGCCTGTATATTTGTTCACTAATCTTGCGATAATATCCACTCCGCCAGTCGTTCCGCCAAAACGGAAGATTATCCCGAGACCGACTCCGATCGAAACGCCGGCAAATAAGGCGGCAAGGGTTAAATCATCACTTAGAGGCATATGTATTTGATTGCGCTGAAAGATCCATAAAAAGATTGAAACACTTACTGTCCCGAGTATTGTATAATAAAATGAAGTTTTCCCTAGTAATTTCCACCCGAGAAAGAAAAGCGGGATATTTAACAGTAAATTTGTGTACGAAGGATCCCATTTAAAGAGAAAGTATAAAAGAAGTGTAATACCTGTAAATCCGCCTTCAGATAAATTATTTTGCATATTAAAATGAACAATTCCAAATGAAAAAATGGCAGAGCCAAGTAAAATAAATAATATATTTTTCAGTCTCATACATATCCTCCGCTTCCTGAATTCCACAATATTAATTGTGCCTGTTAAAAGACAATAAAGTCAAGGCTATACGAAAGGCTCAATTAATATACTTTGTTGATTGGAGTTGAAGGCACGAGACTCCTCCAAAATGCATATGCATTTTGGCGTGCGGTGTTTATTCAGAAATGACTATTCAATGTCCTGCGGGAAAAGCGTACCAGGGGAGACCCAGCAGGAGTGATAGCGTCGAGGAGTCTCCCTGACCGCCCGCGGATAGCTAGTGTCTGGAGCGGAATTCAACGGTTTGTATAACAAAGATATAAAAATAATTGTAAAAGCACTTTTGTTTAGCTAACATGGAAAGAAGGAAAAGTTTACTGCTATCTAAGAAGGGATGTTGTAAGACGTGCAAGACAAGACAATGAAAGAGCTTCAAGCAGAAGTGGATGCATACATAGGCCAATTTAAAGAAGGGTATTTTAGTCCACTAGCAATGCTAGCAAGATTAACAGAAGAACTAGGGGAGCTTGCGAGAGAAGTAAACCATCAATTTGGCGAGAAGCCGAAAAAAGCTTCCGAGGCTGAAAAAGCCATCGAAGAGGAATTAGGGGATATGTTGTTCGTCCTCATTTGCTTAGCTAACTCTTTAAATATTGATCTTGAAGATGCTCATAATATGATTATGAATAAATTTAATACTCGCGATAAAGATCGTTGGACAAGAATTGATCAAAATGGGGGAAAATAAAATGGAGAATATTAATATTGTCATTGCGGGAGCAAGAGGCAGAATGGGAAGGGAGGCCGTTCAACTCGTTCAGCGCACAGAAAATTTTCAATTAGCTGCAGTTGTTGATCATAAGAATGATGGTGGTCGTCTAAGTGATTTTGATGGCTTTACTGGAATTGATGTGCCGGTTTATACAAACATGGCCAATTGCTTCCAGGAAATAAAGGCCGATATCCTCATTGATTTAACTACTCCTGAATATGGTATGCTTCATACAAAAACAGCATTAGAGTATGGAGTTCGTCCAGTTGTTGGCACAACAGGCTTTTCAAAAGATAATCTTATCGAACTAGAAGCACTTTGCCGCGAAAAAGAACTTGGATGTATTATTGCACCTAACTTTGCAATTGGAGCTATTTTAATGATGAAATTTGCCCAAATGGCAGGCAAATACTTCCAAGATGTGGAGATTATTGAGCTGCATCATGATCAGAAACTTGATGCACCATCGGGTACAGCTGTTAAAACGGCTGAAATGATTGCCGATGTGCGAAAAACTAAGTTGCAAGGTCATCCAGATGAAAAGGAAACGATTTCTGGTGCAAGAGGGGCGCAGTTTGAAGGAATGCATATCCACTCAGTTCGATTGCCTGGATTAATCGCTCATCAGCAAGTTATGTTTGGCGCGGAAGGACAAACGTTAACAATACGTCACGACTCATATAATCGGGGCTCATTTATGTCAGGTGTAAAGCTTGCGGTTGATACAGTCCTAAAAATTGACACACTTGTTTACGGACTTGAAAACATTTTGGAATAGAATTGAGGGGTAAGATGAATATTGCATTAATTGCACACGATAAGAAAAAGGATTCACTCGTCGGCTTTGCAACGGCGTATAAAGACATTTTGGCAGAGCATCAGCTTTTCGCAACTGGAACGACTGGTTCGAGAATCATTCAAGAAACGGGTTTATCTATACATAGATTTCAATCTGGTCCTTACGGAGGCGATCAAGAAATTGGTGCCTATGTAGCGAATAATAAAATGGATATCGTCATTTTTTTCAGAGATCCATTAACCGCACAGCCTCATGAGCCAGATGTGTCTGCATTAATGCGCTTATGTGATGTTTATTCTGTTCCACTTGCAACAAATATGGGAACGGCTGAAATCCTTCTTAAAGGGCTAGAAAGAGGCGATTTATCCTGGAGAAATATTGTATATGGAAAAAGTGGTGATCAAGATGGCCGAGATAACTCTTGATATCCTTGCTTTTGGTGCCCATGCTGATGATGTCGAAATTGGCATGGGTGCTTCAATCGCAAAATACGCTAAATTAGGCAAAAAAATCGGCAT
The DNA here is from genome assembly GCF_008923245.1 of Cytobacillus depressus. Classification (GTDB taxonomy): domain Bacteria; phylum Bacillota; class Bacilli; order Bacillales; family Cytobacillaceae; genus Cytobacillus; species Cytobacillus depressus. The sequence continues at coordinate 355,137 of NZ_WBOS01000001.1, read as the reverse complement.
TTGCGATTTATCAAATGCTGAACTATCTTCAAATGGTACGGTCGAAATAAGAAAAAAAGAAGCGCAAATAGCTGCAGACATATTAGGGGTCACTGTAAGAGAAACAATAGGTTTACCAGACAGAGGGCTATTTCCTAATCCGGAATACATAAGAAAAATAACAGAGGTCATCCGAAAATATCGCCCGAAGCTTGTCTTTGCCCCTTATTTCCAAGATCGGCATCCCGATCATGGACAATGTGCTCGGCTAGTAGAAGAGGCTGTTTTTTCAGCAGGAATAAAAAAATATGCCAGTGAAGATGGATTCGAACCTCATCGCGTTAAAAACCTTTATTTTTATATGATTAACGGCTTCCATGAGCCAGACTTTGTTATTGATGTTACAGGTTACATGGATAAAAAGATAGAAAGTCTCAATGCTTATGCTAGCCAGTTTATTAAAGATGAGAAAACATTTAATACCCCGCTTGTTAACGGGTATATTGAAACGATCGAGGCAAGGGAACGGCTATTTGGCAAAGAAGTAGAAGTGGCATATGCAGAAGGCTTTAAACGGAAAAAGCCAGTAATTATAAATCTAGATTTATTTGGTGAGCGTGAATGAAGACAAAATTAAAGATTGGTATCACTTGTTACCCAACTGTAGGCGGGTCAGGGGCCATAGCAACAGAATTAGGTAAACAGCTTGCAGAAAAAGGGCATGAAATTCATTTCATAACCTCTAGTCTGCCTTTTCGTTTAAATAGAATGCATCCGAATATTTATTACCATCAAGTGGAAGTCAATCAATATTCAGTTTTCCAATATCCTCCATACGATATTGCTCTTGCCAGTAAAATGGCCGAAATCATTAATCGAGAAAATCTTGATTTACTGCATGTGCATTATGCGATTCCACATGCTGTTTGTGCTATCCTTGCTAAACAAATGAGCAAAAGTGACGTTAAAATTGTTACAACATTACACGGAACAGATATTACCGTCCTTGGATATGACTCCACATTAACAGGTGCCATTCGTTTTGGTATTGAAAAATCGGATGCGGTCACCGCCGTTTCTAGTTCATTGACGGCTCAAACATATGATGTAATAAAACCAGAAAAAACAATTGAAGTGGTTTACAACTTTATTGATGAACGGGTCTATCGGCTAACTGATTCCTCCTACTTGCGCGAGGAATATGGAATTAAAAGGCATGAAAAGGTCGTCATTCATGTATCGAATTTCCGAGGTGTGAAAAGAGTGCAAGATGTCGTAAAGGCTTTTGCACGAATTTCGGAAGAGATTCCTTCTAAGCTGCTCCTCGTCGGCGATGGTCCAGAAATGACGGTCGTTTGTACTCTCGTTAAGCAACTAGGTATTGAAGATAAAGTATTATTACTCGGTAAGCAGGATAATTTAGAAGAACTTTATTCACTGAGTGATTTAATGCTATTACTATCAGAAAAAGAAAGCTTTGGACTTGTTGCACTAGAGGCAATGGCTTGCGGTGTCCCTTGCATTGGTACAAATATTGGTGGCATCCCGGAAGTGATTACAAATGGAATCAATGGCTATTTATGCAAGCTTGGTGACATTGAAACGATTGCCAAAAAAGGGATTAACTTACTCAGCGATCAAGAGCTGCATGCAAGATTTTCAAAAGAGGCAGTTAATTCGGCATACACAAACTTCCGTTCAGAAATTATCGTCACTCAATATGAGAATATATACTACGAGCTTTTAAAGAAGGTGCAATAATTGAAGGAGACTTTTCAAAAAGCTGCTCCCCTATTATTAAAAATTGAAGAAGCTGGCTTTGAAGCTTATTTTGTCGGCGGATCCGTGAGAGATCATATTTTAGGAAAGGCAATAGCAGATGTCGATATCGCGACCTCCGCCACTCCTGAGGAAATTAAGAGGATTTTTCCAAAAACAATTGATGTCGGCATCGAACACGGTACAATTATTGTGTTATTTAATGGCATTTCATATGAAGTGACGACCTTTCGAACGGAAGCGGAATATGTTGATTTCAGGAGGCCAACTGAAGTTCACTTTGTCCGCTCATTGGAAGAGGATTTACGGCGCAGAGATTTCACAATGAATGCCATTGCTATGGATAAAGATGGGGAATTTATTGACCCGTATGAAGGGGCCCTAGCAATTAAGAAACAAGTCATAAAGACGGTCGGACGAGCCGGAGACCGTTTTAATGAAGATGCTTTACGCATGATGCGAGCCGTTCGTTTCCATAGTCAGCTTGGCTTTCGAATTGAAGAGGCAACGCTTCAAGCTTTGGAGTCCTACGGATCTTTGCTTGAAAAGATTTCTGTTGAAAGAAAGCTAGCTGAATTTGAAAAACTACTTGGTGGAAAATATCGCAAGAATGCTTTACAGCTATTAGCTGATACAGGTATTTTAAACTTTTTGCCGGGCCTATCTCCATATAAGAAGCAAATTCAGCAAATGACTCAGCTTGATTGCATAGAGCTTTCTATCGTTGAAATGTGGGGGCTTATTCTTTTTCAAATTCAAATTAGTATGAACAAAGCTGCGGAATTTTTGAAAGAATGGAAGCTGCCAGTCAAAAAAATAAAAGCGATTCAGCAATTATTATTTTATCTGAATGATCGAATGAAAAATCCTTGGTTTACGAAAGCAATGTTTGATGCGGGAGAGGAAATTTTAATCGGCACAGAAAGAATTTTTAACGTTTTACATAACGATGAGATTAACTTAAATATTGAGAGTTTATTAACAAAATATCATTCACTCCCTATTAAGCAGCGGAGTGAGCTTCAAATAACAGGAACCGATGTGCAAAATTGGTTTCAGCGAACACCTGGCCCATGGATAAAAGAAATATTAGAAGAAGCCGAAATGGCTGTATTAAACGGTCATGTAGAAAACCACAATAATTCTTTAAAGGAGTGGCTGCTACGTTGCAATCAGAATTAAGGAAAAAACTACTTGATGCTTTTTCTAGAAGTGAAGATGAATATGTTTCTGGACAATTTTTAGCTGATACTCTCGGCTGTTCAAGAACTGCTATTTGGAAGCATATTGAGGATTTGCGTAAAGAAGGCTTTGAGCTTGAGGCAGTCAGAAAGAAAGGTTATCGCATTACAAAAGTTCCAGAAAGAATAACAGCGGATGAAATTAGGCTAGGGCTCTCAACAAAATTTTTAGGTACACAAATACATTATGAAGAAAGTGTTGGCTCTACCCAAAAAATTGCTCATCACCTAGCAAATGAAGATGCCCCGGAAGGAACAGTTATTATTGCGGAGGAGCAGCTTTCTGGAAGAGGAAGAATGGATCGTAAATGGCATTCTCCGAAATATACTGGTGTATGGATGAGTGTGATTTTGCGTCCAAATATTCCACCGCCGAAAGCGCCGCAGCTTACATTAATAACGGCGGTCGCTGTCGTTCAGGCTATTGAGGAATTGACCGGGCTTTCTCCGCAAATAAAATGGCCAAATGATATTTTAATTAATGGCAAAAAAGTGACTGGGATTTTAACGGAGCTACAGGCTGATGCTGACCGAATTATTTCAATCATTATTGGCATAGGCATTAATGTAAACCAACAAATTGAAGATTACCCAGATGAAATAAAAAATATCGCCACTTCATTATCCATTGAAAGTGGAAAAAAGCTACAAAGAGCTGAATTAGTAAAGCTACTCTTACATAAATTTGAGAATTTATATCTTTTATACTTAGAAAAAGGCTTTTATCCAATCAAGCTGCTTTGGGAAAGCTGCGCTATTAGCATCGGAAAAACGATTACCGCAAGAACAATTACAGGCAGTATTCATGGAAAAGCTTTAGGTATTACGGAAGACGGTGTACTTATGATCGAGGACGAAGCGGGAAAAGTACACCATGTTTACTCCGCAGATATTGAGCTTTCTTGAAAATAGATTTGTACAAAAGTTTATATAGTCAGACATTCCTCTGTTTTGGTATACTTAATTTGTCTAGCGTATATGCGCTATGCGATTGGGCAGTATCCTCTAGTTGAACTGCACCGTGTATGATTAGGTGGCTAATGAATCTATATTAATTTATTAGAATGATACCTAAAATTGAAGAAATTCTGCCTAGATCCGCTACGGGACCGGGACAGAGGGATGAGATGTTAACATGCAAAATTCGGAATCCTTCTGTAATCAGAAGGATTTTTTTTTCACCCTCTTCCTTACAAAATTTGAGGAGGAATTAGGATGAAGCAAACAACTGATTTTCTGAAAATGAAGCAGAATGGGGAAAAAATTGCTGTTTTAACAGCTTATGATTTTCCAGCTGCGAAGCACGCCGAAAAATCTGGAGTAGATATGATTTTAGTTGGCGACTCACTTGGAATGGTAGTGCTTGGCTATGATTCAACCATTCCTGTTACGCTAGCTGACATGATTCACCACACCAAAGCAGTTAAAAGAGGAGCCGAGCGTACATTTATTGTCGTCGATATGCCATTTTTGAGTTATCACTTATCGATTCGTGATACGCTTTTGAATGGAGCAAAGCTTATTCAAGAAACAGGTGCACACGCTGTAAAGGTTGAAGGTGCAGGAGAAGTCATTGCGAGTATTGAGGCATTAACAAATGCAGGTATTCCGGTAATGGCTCATCTCGGACTAACACCGCAATCTGTTGGAGTTTTAGGCGGCTATAAAGTACAGGGGAAAGATGCAGAGGCAGCAAGAAAACTAATTGAAGATGCCAAAAAATGTGAAGAAGCAGGTGCGTTTGCCGTTGTTTTAGAATGTGTGCCAAAACAATTGGCGAAAGAAGTTTCGGAAAGCATAAGTATTCCAACAATCGGAATTGGCGCAGGGATTCATGCCGATGGACAAGTCCTCGTCTATCATGATGTCCTTTCCTATGGGGTTGACCGTGTACCGAAATTTGTTAAAAAATATGCTCATATAAATGAAATGATCGAGCAGGGTATAGGTGCCTACGTTAATGAAGTGAAAAATGGGACATTTCCTGAAGAAGAGCATAGTTTTTCGATGAAAGAAACAGAGCTTTTAAGCTTATACGGGGGAAAAGCATGAAAGTAATTCCGACAATAAGAGAAATGCAGCAAACGATGATTCAAGCAAAATCTACCGGGAAATCGATCGGATATGTTCCAACGATGGGATTTTTGCATGAAGGTCATTTAACATTAATAGATAAAGCTCGTGAAGAGAATGATTTAGTTGCATTAAGTATTTTCGTTAACCCGCTGCAATTTGGGCCAACTGAGGATTTATCCTCTTATCCGAAGGATTTTGCGCGTGATCGCGCTCTAGCAGAAAAGCATGGAGTTGACATTATTTTTTACCCATCAGTTGAAGAAATGTACCCGGTTCCATTATCTGTAACCGTAAATGTAAAGGATCGAACGGATGTATTATGCGGAAAATCCCGTCCCGGCCATTTTGATGGGGTTGTTACTGTATTAACCAAGCTATTTCATATTGTACAGCCCAATAAAGCTTATTTCGGGACGAAGGATGCCCAGCAATTAGCAATTGTCGAAGGGCTAGTCAATGATTTTCATTTTCCAATTGAAATTGTCCCAGTTGAGACTGTTAGGGAAGAGGATGGCCTTGCAAAGAGCTCACGAAATGTAAACCTTATTCTTGAAGAAAGAGAACAAGCACCTGTTCTTTACGAAAGCTTGCAAGCAGCGAAGTCGATCATCGAAGAAGGCGAAAGAAATCCTGAAAAAGTAATTTCATTTATTCAAGGGTTGATTCGTGAAAAGTCGAACGGGGTCATTGACTATGTTCAAATATACTCCTACCCAAACTTAAAAGAGCTTGAGCGGCTAGAAGGCAGAATCATTATCGCCTTAGCAGTAAAGTTTTCGAAAGCTCGATTAATTGATAATTTGATTTTTACTATTGGCTAATTTAGTGAGTATGTTGACTATTAGCCATATGTGCATGTGAACGGGTTTTATTCGGTACGAATAACTTAGTGAACATTACGCATATGGCGGTTAGTGCGTCAACAATATGAATTTACAATGCCTAACTTATAAATAGGGGGAAACACCATGTTTCGCACCATGATGAATGGAAAAATTCATAGAGCAACAGTGACAGAAGCCAATTTAAACTATGTTGGAAGCATCACTATTGATACAGATATCCTTGATGCTGTTGGGATGATTCCTAATGAAAAAGTCCAAATTGTAAATAATAATAATGGCGCAAGATTCGAAACATATATTATTCCTGGTGAAAGAGGCAGTGGTGTAATCTGTGTAAACGGTGCAGCTGCCAGACTAGTGCAAGAAGGAGATATCATTATTATCATTTCATATGCATTAGTCGCTGAAGAAAAAATAAATATGCATCATCCAAAAGTGGCAATAATGAATAAAAATAATCAGATTAAAGAAATCTTAAACAAAGAACCAGAAAAAACGATCATTCAATAATATGGTAAAATCAAGGAGGCTGACAGTTATTAACGATGTCAGTCTTTTTGTATATATAGATAATCATGCTAAATATTGCCTAAAATATATATTAGGAGTCAATATTTCTTTTTCTTTTTCCGTTTTTATGATACCGTTTGATTGACTGAATGTTAGAGGTGTGTAGTATGTGTAATAAATTTGTTGTGATCGATTTAGAAACGACAGGTAACGCTCCTAAAAAGGGCGATAAAATAATTCAATTTGCCGCAGTAGTCATTGAAAACGGAAAAATTATTGAAGAATATTCTTCTTTAGTAGACCCTGCTCAGCCCATTCCGCCTTTTATTGAGGAATTAACGGGCCTAGATGATGAAGCGGTCAAAGATGCCCCTAGTTTTTCTGAAATTGCACCAAAAGTTCTGACTCTTTTAGAAGACGCATATTTCGTGGCGCATAATGTGCTTTTTGATTTATCGTTCTTGCAAGAAGAATTGCTTGAAGCAGGGCTCAATGGCTTTTATGGACCTGTTTTGGATACAGTCGAGCTGGCAAGGGTGCTAATGCCAACAGCTGATAGCTTTCAATTATCGGAGCTTGCGCTAAGAGAAGGATTGAAGCATGATCGCCCCCACCAGGCTGATAGTGACGCATATGTAACGGCAGAGCTTTTATTGCTGCTAATAGAACGGCTTAACCGATTGCCGCTTGCGACAATTAAGCAAATTCATAAGCTTTCTGGCGGGCTCAAAAGTGATTTAGATTTATTTATCGATACCATTATCATTAAAAAAGAAGCCGTAGTTGAAACGCTGCCAGCTGACTTAGAAATTCATCGGGGAATTGCCCTTAAAAAGCTTCAAGATGAGGAAGAAACTTCTTGGGAACAAGAAATAACTTACCCAATTGATCCTACTGTTAAATCTGGGCTTTTTGCGAAAGCATTCCTTAATTATGAAATTCGCTCAGGCCAATTTACAATGATGGATGCTGTTTATAAAGCTTTTACACATAAAAAGCATGCTTTAATTGAGGCTGGAACAGGCGTTGGTAAATCATTAGCCTATTTAATTCCGGCTGTTATTTATGGAATGGAAAACAGCAAAATAGTCATTATCAGTACATTTACAACACAGCTTCAGGAGCAGCTTCTTTCAAATGATATTCCTAAACTGCAGCGGATGCTTCCTTTTCCCATTCAGGCGGTCATACTTAAAGGAAGAAGCCATTATATAAGTTTGGCTAAATTTGAGCAGTCTTTATTGGATTTAGAAGATAATTACGATACCATATTAACAAAAATGCAAATCCTTGTTTGGCTGACAGAAACAATGACTGGTGATATCAATGAAATCAATTTATCGAGCGGAGGCTTCATTTTCTGGAATAAAATCAAAAATGATGAAACTGTCTTCCTCCAAAAGAAATCATGGCTTTCAAGAGATTTTTATTTAAGAGCAAGAAGCCAGGCTGCAAAATCTAATATTATCATTACGAATCATTCCTTGCTTCTAACTGATCTAGTTGCCAGTCAGTCTATTTTGCCGAAATATAGCCATGTTGTCATTGATGAAGGACACCATTTTGTTAAGGCAGCTAGTCAGCATTTTGGCTATTCCCTTGATTATTTAACGACAAGGTTTTTATTAAGCAGAATCGGACTGCTCGAGCAAAAACAAATGTTATTCAAGCTTGAAAACATCATAGAAAAAGCAGAGACAAAAAACAGTCAATTATTGCATTCGTTTGAAATCAATCAGATGGTTCAAGAGCTTGTTTTCGAAACGGACGAACTGTTTAAGATTATTGGGCTGTTTGCGAAAAAAAAATCAAAGTCAAGAAAAGGCTATCACCGAATTAACAGCCGTTTTCCATTAAATGATTCCAGTCAAGAGTGGAAGGCATTAAAAACGAATGCGGAAAGATGTTATTTTCATCTTAAAGATTTCATTCATGCATTAGAAAATAGATTAAATTTCATTAGTCTGTTTAAAGACAATTTATCTGCTCGTGACAAAGCATTTTTAGAAGAGCTTGTATCGATAAAAGAAAAATTTGAAGAATTAATAAAAGTGATCAAGCATATTTTTATCCTTCCATCTGAAGACTATGTTTCATGGATTGAAATGGATATAAGATCTATGCAAAATGCAACGACGGTTTATTCTCAGCCATTAAGCTCAGGACAATTTTTGAAAGATACGTTTTTCAGCAAAAAAGAATCAGCTGTTATTACTTCTGCAACATTATCAGTGAAAAATTCATTCAACTATATGTTAAATGAACTCGGATTAGCTAAGGAAAACTGTTCTTTGGAGCAAATTCCATCGCCATTTGATTATAAAGAGCAAGTAAAATTGATTGTTCCAGAGGATCTCCCTGAAGTGAATCATGTAACATTGGAAGAATATGTTTCTGCGATTAGTGAACATATTATTTCAATGGCAGAAGCAACAAAGGGGAGGATGCTCATATTATTTACTTCTCATGAAATGCTGAAAAAAACTTATGAGCTAATAAAGGAATCAGGATTTTTAACTGATTATGCAATTATTGCCCAAGGTGTGTCGAGTGGCAGCCGCTCAAGACTGACACGTAATTTTCAAAAATTTGAAAAGGCAATATTATTAGGGACGAACAGCTTCTGGGAAGGGGTTGATATTCCTGGGGAGGATCTTACATGTTTAATCATTGTCAGATTGCCTTTCTCACCTCCGGATGAACCGTATACAGAAGCGAAATCTGAATTAATTAAACAAAACGGCGGCAATCCTTTTTCGGATTATTCATTGCCTGAGGCAATTATTCGCTTTAAACAAGGATTTGGCAGATTGATTCGTACACAAATGGATAAAGGATTTATTATTATCTTTGATCGAAGAATAACAACGACTCAATATGGAAAGGCCTTTTTAGAATCCATTCCAAAGGTTCCTCTAATTAAAAGCAATATACAAGGGATTGTTGATTTAATTTACGATTCTCAAGAAAAATAAAAAGGCTGCGCTCTAACAAGCGCAGCTAAAACGTGAGTGGATTAGAAGAAATTTTAGATTTTTTATTCAAGCTTTTTTCTGTAGCTGTTATACTAAGATAAAATTAAACTTCAATTAGTAGGGGTTTTTCACTGATTATTAGTTGAACCAATCGGGCCATTACGGGCAGTTGAAACTCAACATTTTCTTTGTTTATACACGAATCCTTAAAGTGGGGTTCTTACTGCCCGTTAATCTGCGATAAAGTTGTTTCGTACATATAGTTTGTCCCAAATCTAGTTGTGTATTAATTACAAATTTTGTTGTACTTGAGGAGGAATTCCAGCATGGAAAGTAAAATTGAGGTTTTATCGACGGTGAAAATTCAGGCTAGCCCAGACCTCTATAAGGTTGTTGATGCATTAAACAGAACACTGAAAGAAAGCGATTTAATGTTTGGGCTTGCATTAGATAAAGAAGATAAAAATAAAGCTATATTTTCAATTTATCGTACATAAGAAGAGTGACAAATGTGAAAAAAGTAATTATTATAAGTTTATTGATATTTGTAATTTTTTTAGGGTCTGGGATTTTTGTGTATTTTAATGCTGTTGAGCCAGTGAAAGCAGCAGAAAAAAAAGCAGTTGAGATGGCAATGAAAGAAACGAGACTTATTCATGTTGAAGATTTTCAGCTTTATCATGGACAGGAAACGTATTACATTGTTAAAGGGAAAAATAGAGAAGGAAAGAGCATTTACGTCTGGATACCTGAAAAAGACGGAAAAATCATAGTTCGAAAGGTAGCAGATGGAGTTACAAAAAAGCAAGCTATTGATAAGCTGAGACAAGAAAAAAGTCCAAAAGAGATCATTTCCGTTCGTTTAGGTATGGAAAAGAATATCCCATTATGGGAAATATATTACCGGACAGATGGAGATTTAATAAATTATTATTATGTAGATTTCAAAACAGGTGAGTGGCTGAAAAAGATTGAGAATTTATAAAGTAAAACTTCATTCAGTGGGGGGCTTTATCCCCACTTAATGTTAGTTGAACTTATTGGGCCTATACGGGCTGTTGGATCTCCTACTTGAAAATCTTTGTTTTTCACAATTTCTTGATGTGGGATTCTTACAGCCCGTTAATCCGCGATAAACTGCTTCTCGAACCTTTAGGCTGCTTGAGAGTGAGTGGAGGAAAAGTAAATGAACGTTCAATTAGCTCAAAGAGTAAAAGCTTTAACCCCATCAACAACGCTTGCCATTACAGCAAAAGCAAAGGAATTAAAGGAACAGGGACATGATGTGATTGGTTTAGGAGCAGGTGAACCTGACTTCAATACCCCACAGCATATTATCGATGCAGCATTTGCATCCATGAATGAAGGACATACAAAATATACGCCTTCTGCAGGATTGCCTACATTAAAAAAAGAAATAATAAAAAAATTTAAAGCTGACCAAGGAATTGACTTTGATGTAAGTCAAATCATCGTTGCTAGCGGTGCAAAGCACGCTCTTTATACATTATTCCAGGCTATTCTAGATGAAGGGGATGAGGTCATCATTCCTATCCCTTATTGGGTAAGCTACCCTGAGCAAGTAAAATTAGCTGACGGTGTACCGGTATATGTAGAAGGTAAAGAGGAAAATGAATATAAAATTACGCCTGAACAATTGGCAGAAGCTATTACTGACCGAACAAAAGCAGTGATTTTTAATTCACCGAGCAATCCAACAGGGATGCTTTATACAGAAGACGAACTGAAAGAATTAGGTGAGATTTGCTTAAAGCACAATATTCTCATTGTTTCTGATGAGATTTATGAAAAGTTAATATATGGTGATCATGAGCATATTTCAATTGCACAGATTTCTCCAGAACTTAAAGAGCAGACGATTATTATTAATGGCGTATCGAAGTCTCATTCTATGACTGGCTGGAGAATTGGCTATGCGGCAGGAAATAAAGACATTATTAAAGCAATGACAAATCTTGCAAGCCATAGTACATCTAATCCGACTACGACTGCCCAATACGGGGCGATTGCAGCTTATGCGGGTCCGCAAGATATGTTAACCGAAATGCGCGAAGCCTTTGAACAAAGGCTAAATATTATTTATGACAAGCTGATTGCGATTCCAGGATTTACTTGTCTTAAACCACAGGGAGCATTCTATCTTTTCCCGAACGTAAAACAAGCTGCAGAAATAACAGGCTATGCAAATGTTGATGAGTTCTCTCAAGCCCTGCTTGCAGAAGCGATGGTAGCTGTTATACCGGGCTCAGGCTTTGGTGCCCCAAATAATATTCGTTTATCTTATGCAACATCATTAGAGCTTTTAGAAAAAGCAGTTGATAGAATCCATCGCTTTGTTGAGAAAAAAATGAAATAATATGAAAGCGGCAACTGAAGAGATCAGCTGCCGCTTTTCGGTGTTGCTTGTCTCTTGTATAAAAAGGTATAATATATAAGATGCAAAAGTGATTTGTTAGTTTTTGGAGGGAATTTAATTGTTAAAAACAACGATTTCTGAAGTATACAAATATGTTGATCAAGAAGTGAAAATTGGTGCTTGGGTCGCGAATAAACGTTCAAGCGGAAAGATTGCTTTCCTTCAGCTTCGTGATGGGACAGGCTTTATTCAAGGCGTAGTCGTTAAGTCAGATGTTCCGGAAGAAGTTTTCCAAGCGGCAAAAGCTGTAACCCAAGAATCATCTGTTTACATAACGGGAAAAATTCAAAAAGATGAGCGCTCCCCATTTGGATATGAAATGCTTGTTACTGGAATTGAAGTGATTCAAGCAGCGGTTGATTATCCAATTACACCGAAAGAGCACGGAACTGAATTTCTAATGGATCATCGCCATTTATGGTTGCGCTCTCGCCGCCAGCATGCGATTATGAAAATTAGAAATGAGATTATTCGGGCAACTTATGAATTCTTTAACGAGCAAGGATTCGTCAAAGTGGATCCTCCAATTTTAACAGGAAGCTCGGCTGAGGGCGGATCAGAATTATTTGCTACTAAATATTTCGATGAAGATGCCTATTTATCACAAAGTGGACAGTTGCATTTGGAAGCTGCTGCAATGGCTCTTGGAAAAGTGTTTTCATTCGGCCCGACATTCCGTGCAGAAAAGTCTAAAACTCGCCGCCACTTAATTGAGTTCTGGATGATTGAGCCTGAGATGGCTTTTTATGACCATGAAGATAACTTAAAGGTTCAAGAGGAATATGTATCTCATATTGTTCAATCTGTTCTCAAAAATTGCGAATTGGAATTGAAAACATTAGGCCGTGATACGTCTAAATTAGAGCAAATTAAAGCACCATTCCCTCGCATTACTTATGATGAAGCAATTAAGTTTTTGCATGAGAAGGGATTTGACGATGTTCAGTGGGGAGATGATCTCGGTGCTCCGCATGAAACAGCGATTGCTGAAAGCTATGACAAACCAGTTTTCATTACACATTATCCAACTTCTCTTAAAGCATTTTACATGCAGCCAGATCCGAACAGGGAAGAAGTTGTCCTTTGCGCAGACTTAATTGCTCCTGAAGGTTATGGAGAAATTATTGGCGGCTCAGAACGGATTCATGATTATGAACTTATGAAGCAGCGTATTGAAGAGAATAATTTAGATTTGGACACATACAAATGGTACTTAGAGCTGCGTAAATATGGTTCAGTCCCACATTCCGGCTTCGGACTTGGCCTAGAAAGAACAGTAGCTTGGATTAGCGGTGTAGAGCATGTTCGTGAAACGATCCCATTCCCACGTCTAATAAATCGACTTTATCCATAAGAAAAGCGATTTTTGTATTATTTAAAACATTTTTTGTTGTTGATTGAAGCGGTAATCAACCGCGCTACTTTCGATTAAATAGCAACGAAGTTATGAAAACGCCATTTGTAAAAAATATAGGTATACAGAGGAATCGTTCAAAAGACGATTCCTCTATTAATTAACAAGCAAGATTCAATGTCAATTAAATGAGCCAGGAAAAGTTACCTGTTTATTCTCCTAACAACAAGGTCTTTGTTCATGATATACTTATATGGAGGTGTCAGGAATGTCCAAAACAAGTATGTTGAAGTGGCTCCAGGAAGGAAATATTACAATCCCTGGGGTTTTATTATCTAACTACAAAGAAATGAATTTAAATGAACATGAACTAGTATTAATCCTGCATGTCATCTCCTTCATTGAAAAGGGGAATGCATTTCCTACTCCAGTTCAATTATCTTCTAGCATGACGATCTCCGTTTCAGAATGTACGGCAATACTCAGAAGATTAATCCAGAAAGGCTATATCGAGATTAAAGATAGCTACTCTACAGATGGAATACGCTATGAACAATATCATCTCGAACCTTTATGGGAAAAGCTCATCGATTATTTTCTTCTTAAAGAAAAGCAAGAAGCAGCTAGAGTGAACGGGCAGAGTGAAACTGATTTATATACATGCTTTGAACAAGAGTTCGGACGGCCATTATCTCCATTTGAATGTGAAACGCTTGCCTTATGGATGGATGACGATCATCATGATCCCCATATTATTAAAGCTGCATTAAGAGAATCCGTTATTTCCGGGAAATTAAATTTTCGCTATATCGATCGAATATTGTTCGAGTGGAAGAAAAATGGAATTAAAACGATTGAACAAGCAAAAAGCTATGGAAAGAAATTTAGGCAAAACCAACAGCAGCAAAGGCTGAAGCCAAATGAAAGCCAAGTACAGCAAACAAAGTCCATTCCGTTTTACAATTGGTTAGAGCAATAATTTTTTAATATATAATAAGTGGTGAAGAAAGTTGTTGAATAACAGTCAAATTAGATTTTGTCTTGATAAAATGGGTGAAATGTTTCCAGATGCCCATTGTGAATTAAATCATTCTAATCCGTTTGAACTTGTCATTGCTGTCGCGCTTTCTGCACAATGTACAGATGTTCTAGTAAACAAAGTAACGGCAAACTTATTTCAAAAGTATAAAAATCCACAAGATTATTTAAATGTTTCATTAGAAGAACTGCAAAATGATATTCGCTCCATTGGACTTTATAGAAATAAAGCAAAAAACATTCAAAAATTATGTCAATTACTAATAGAAGAGTATGATGGAAAAGTTCCCCGTGATCGTGATGAACTAACAAAATTGCCTGGAGTCGGCCGAAAAACGGCCAATGTTGTCGTGTCCGTTGCATATGATGTTCCAGCTATCGCGGTTGATACACATGTTGAGCGTGTCAGTAAACGATTAGGCATATGCCGTTGGAAAGACTCCGTATTAGAAGTTGAAAAAACGTTAATGAGAAAGGTTCCGATGGATGAATGGTCCGTTACCCATCATCGAATGATTTTCTTCGGTAGATATCATTGTAAAGCGCAAAATCCGCAATGTGAGACATGTCCATTACTTGATATTTGCCGTGAAGGGAAAAAACGCATGAAGAGGAAGATAGAAGAATGAGCGGGCAAGTCGTGATTCCGGTACCCAATGAATTAAAGAACCCGTTTTTCTTTTCTAATGAACATATTATCGTTAAGAGGGATGAGCTGATAGATTTAAATGTCTCTCATCCTTTTCTTTATGAGGCAGCTTTTTTTTCGCGTGTAGAAGCGGTTAAACCGTGGGAAATTCAAGATCAAAGCTTATTAGCAGTAATAAATGAATGGCAATTATTAAAAATCACGATCGAAAACTATTATAAGAATAAAGAACAAGCTAAAGTATTGGTACCAATGAAAAGAGGAATTTGCTTATTTCTTCAATATGTTTATTGGGCTAATGGTCTTCCAGTCACTCTTTCAAATGATCATGCATTCCAGCAATTAAAAATACAGCCAATCAACTTGTCAGAGCGGCTGCAATTCATTATGAAAAGACCAACATTATTTCAATCTTATAAACAATTAGTAGAACTTATGGTTGAGACAAATAAACAATATGTAAAGGAATTGGCAATCAAAAAGGCGTCTAAGCATAAAGCTTAGGACGCCTTTTTTTTGCATACATTTCTATTGCCCATCAGTACCTGGTGGATTGACAATAGGTGGGTTAGTCGGTTCGGAACCAGGTTCACCATCACCGTTACCATTGCCATTTCCCTGACCATGATCGTTGCCTTGACCGTGCCCATTACCGTGCCCATTACCTTGGCCATTACCTTGGCCATTACCTTGGCCATTTCCGTTTTCAGTATCCCCAGGATTTTCATTGTCAGAATCTCCAGGGCCACCAGGAACCCAAGGGTTTTCTTCATCAATGCCCTTATCGATCTCAGGAGCTGGTATTTCCACTCGAACTGTGGCTGCATCACTTCTTTGACCATCTTTTATCGCTGTTACTTTAAATTGATAAATGCCCCCAGGAACAGGGTTAGCAATTCTTATTCCTTTATCAGAAACTACCTGTAATGGCTGATCACCACCATCATTAATGGATACTGAAACTTCGTATTGAACATTTTCCATATTATCAGGATAATCCCATGTTAAAGTAATTTCATTTGCATTTTCATCATAATTAGCGTTTAAGTTTGTAGGTGATGCAAGTTTATCGTATTTCTCAGAAACCTCAGTAGGGGCATTGCCCTTAATTGCATATTCATAAATGATTTGATCTTTCGGTGTAAAGTGGCTCGCTAGCTTTGCCGGCTTGGAGCCTTTTTCAATCGCAATCTTTTCGACACTATTTGGAACAGGGAAGTCAGGTGTATTATCACCTTGAGAAACATGCTCCATTAAATTTTTGAAAAGGAGCTGGGCAAGCTTTTGATCCTTCGGTGCAATTGAGTTTCTACGATCTTTATATCCTGTCCAGACAGCTGCAGTATAGTTTGTTGTATATCCGGTAAACCATGCATCTGGTATACCGCCAGATTGAACATCCCACTTCTGAAGTTCATCGGCAGTATAATTTGTCGTCCCCGTTTTTCCAACAACATGCAGATTAGGAATATTGGCTAATTTTCCAGTTCCGTATGAATCTTTCATAACACTTTTTAGCATATCTGTAATCATGAATGCTGTATAATCTTTCATCACTGGCTTAGAATCAGGTGTCACATCAATCTTGGAACCGTCGCGCATGCCGATCGCTTTAACGGCATAAGGCTCTGTATAAATCCCGTTATTTCCAAATGCACTATAAGCTCCAGCCATTTGCATAGGCGAAACCTCGTATGCACCAATAGAATAGGATTCTAACACATCTTTTATTTGAAAACCTAGGTTATTAGCAAATTGTTTCGCATTTTCTGGGCCAACTTGCTGTAGGGCTTGCAGAGCCGGAATGTTTCTAGAGCGTGCTAGCGCTTCACGCATGGACATGAGTCCCATATGCCTACGATCCCAGTTATTAATTTTAGCACCGTTAGAGTATGTGTACGGTTTATCATCAAGCGTATAATACGTACCCCACTTTAAATACTCAATGGCTGGACCGTAATCCATGATTGGCTTAAAGGTGGAACCAGCTTGTCTTCTCGTATCCTGTGCAAAGTTAAAGCCCCGTTTAACAGTAAGATTTCTACCGCCGCCAATCGCTCTAATTTCCCCAGTCTTCGTATCAAGGAGGGTAATCCCTGCCTGGAAGGCATCATCTGGAAATTGAACAATCTCATTCGTATTTAACATTTTTTCCATATAATCTTGGGCTTTCGTATCTAAAGTTGTATAAATTGTTAAACCGTCTGACGATAGATCAAGATCCGGATATTTTTTATGCACTTCATCAATGACAATGTCAACAAAGGAATCATAAGGTGCATCGTTGTGCTTACGCTTATCTTCAGGTAAAAGACTGGATTCAACAGAAACCTTTTGCGCTGCTTCCATTTCCTCTTTTGATATAAATCCATGCTGATGCATTAAGGAGAGAACGATATTCCGTCTCTTTTCAGCACGATCCGGATGCTTGAAAGGATTATAATTAGCCGGACTTTGCGGCATTCCTGCAAGCATTGCGGCTTCAGGAAGAGTCAGTTCATCAAGGTTTTTCCCAAAATATGTTTGGGATGCAGTTAAAACCCCATGACTGCGATTTTCCATCCAAATTTTATTCACATACATCTCAAAAATCTCTTGCTTTGTATATTTACGCTCAAGCTGAAAGGCGAGCCATGCTTCTTGAGCTTTTCTGCTAATTGTTTTGTTATTGTTAAGGAAGGAATTTTTTACTACTTGCTGTGTAATCGTACTAGCTCCTTCAGAACCGAATCCGCGTGTAAAGTTTGCTAGAATAGCCCCACCTAAACGCTTAAGGTCCATACCATGATGCTTGTAAAAACGAACATCCTCCGTTGCAAGGAAGGCGTTTTCGACTAGCTTTGGAATATCCTGATACTCAACGTATTCCCGCCGCTCAGAGCCAATTTCAGTTATCAGATTATTGTCTTTATCTAATATTTTTGAAGGGATTGGATCCCTTAATTGCTTTTCATCCAGTTTAGGTGCATCCTTTACCATATAGGCAAAGGTGCCAGCACCGGCAAGCATGCCTATAATTCCAAGACCAATTAAAATGAAGAAGATCCGTTTAAAAATCCCTTTAGATGGCTTCTTGCTTTTTTTGTCTTGCTTTGCAGCTTGCTGTCTTCGGCGCTCCTCTCTTGATTGGTATTTTTCTGTCATTTATGTTCATCCTTTCTGACGATAAGAAGAGTTATAAAGTAAAATCGCTGGTCTGCCTTATGCTTGTAGCCCCTGATCAAGGCGCTTCCGCATTTCATTCAAGGTAATAAAGATAATCGATTTTATTAATATAGTCAATTCTGGGGTTATATCCTAAGGGGATTGAATGCCCGTGATTTTCAATCTCTTCCTTTGAAATTGACTTTCTTCCGCCATCGATCATCCTCTTCCAAAACATAAGTAAATGCTTGGCTTCAAGAAGGAATATTTCCTCTGAAGCTGAAAACCGCAATAGCACAAAGCATATTCCATCATGATGAAGAATTGTCTCCATATGCTTTATTTGATGATCATGGAAATTTTTTAATGGAAATGATGTAAGATTTTGCGTCTCCTTTGCTTCAAAGTCAATATATCTACCTTTGTATATCCCGTTATAGTCGGTTGTTGATGCCTGTTTAAAATAGGCTTCTTTAATGACAGCGGCACTTCTTTTCGGATAATCAACCTGAACAATTTGAACAGGTGTCGGCTTTTTATGAATGGAAGCAATTCCATTTGTTAAATAATACTCATTCGTCTCATTGATATCTTCCTCCAAAGTCATCCCGCGGTTGCTGTAAGACCACTTTTTTTCCTGCTTCGTACGAACAGTTTCCCGCTTAGCTGGAATATACTTTTTGCCGTTTGGATAATGGAACTTCATGAATCTCACCTCACAAGCTATTACCTATCATAACAAATCTGCGTGTTCTTTGGTTGAATAAAAAGCACCGATTTGCAAATGTTAAGCAATATGTCTTTTGGAGGCAGAACCAAGATGTTTTTTAAGAAAACAAATATACTCGAACAGTTGAATAAGGAAGAGCTTGAATTGGTCATAAAAATTAAAAATAAGACAAATGTATATAACGCCGATAATATTTCTCGAACAGATGCTTATTTCGATTTTTTTAACAAAAATCCAGAAATCATTTGGTCCTTCCTCGCCAGCATGGTGTCCCGAAATGCTGGTTGGAATATGTGTGATCTTGAAGGTGAATATTATCCGAAAATAATAAACGAAAAACTAAGGAAGAAATTATTCTTAACATATGAACGAGCAAACTGGCTTATTTTTCAAGATGCCTTTCCCCAATTGCTGCTCTATCAATATTCGACGAAAATAAATCGTCCAATGTTTCACTTATTAAGTAATTTCCATGTATCTACATTTATGGAAAGGGAGTGGCTGAGCTTTTGGGAAAGAAAAAACTTAAAAAAGCTAATGATTTCTCAAATTATTAATGAACAAAACATCATTCAGAAGCCAGTAATTAAGCATCCAGTCTCTAGGAAAAATGTCTTTCAAACACCTCAATTTTTTTTGCAAGATTGGTTTCATTACAGTTCAGTTCTTTTTCCAACATGTGAAGGTCAGTTGTATGGAGCAAGTGCTAATGGATTTAAATCACTATCAAAGAGAATTGATTTAGGGAAAAGGCTAGCGGATATTTTATTTAAAAACGAATTGTTCCCACAGTTTTACCAATTTGCGATTCGGACTACTCATACAGGATCGCGATATGATTATGAATATTATTTAATGAATAATCTTAGGAGATCAACTCCTTTTTTACGGTGTACATATCCAATCATTAAACATCACAGCTATAAAATGGAAGACTGGTCGAAAACGCGTCGCCTGAAGAAAAAATGGCTAGAAGAGAACGTAAATCATATTCACCCAATTGAAATGACAGAGTGGTATTTAAATAAGCAGGTTCAAATTGGGAAAATCATAAAAATATTGGAAGTGATAACAACATAAACGAGATACGAAAAATGGAAATCAAGCAAGCTGATTTCCACTTTGAATGGTTATGTCGAAGGCCGATTCGGTCCTTCTAGTTTTTTATTACCGTACCCGGTTTTTGTTTCTTCATGTGCAGCAGGCTTACTCTTCGTTTGTTTCGCATTTTTAGTCATCAGTCCACACCTCCATTCATTAGTCTGTACCGTACTTTATTTTTCCATGCTAAAAAGAAAATGTCGAAAGGAAGGAAAGGGGAATAAGAAAAACTACTTACTTTGACGAAACACTTCTAGTTTTGTCAACGGTGAAGGAATGTTAAATTGAAGAGCGAATAGAGAAAGCATAAGATTAACAATTCGGTTCCTAATTAGAGGGAGGGCTTAGAGAATGAATGAAAAAGTGAACGCAAAAGAGGACCTAATTAACATGCTGTCAGAAATTCACAACCAGCTTGAGAAATTAGAAACTGTACTTGATTCAAACTTTGCTAACATTCGAGAACAATGGAAAGATGATTATTCAGACCAATTATCAAGATGCTCTAACCAGCTTCATCTACTAGAAACTGAAAATGCTTTTCAAAATGTAAATAGCCAGATTGACGAACAAAAAGAAAGATTTCAGCGACCGACAAGCATTAAGCTTGAACTAGGGTTTTAATTACACTAAAATAAGATCGATATTTAGTAGCTGGAATTCTAAGCTACTTTTATTTTTGCCTTAAAAAGCTAAGAGCAAGTGAAATGGAGCTGGAATGAAAATGGGTAATATAGAATTATCAACATTAACGAAGGAACTAATAAATTATATTAATGTGATAACCGAAAGATTTGCAGAGGCTAAAGAAACAGGGGTTGCCGGTGATTTTTTCCTGGAAGTGAAGCCGTTTGCAGATGAGGTAAAAGGGGTTAATGATCAGTGGAAAAAAGAAGCGGGTAAGTGGGTCATACAAAATAAGCCAAAAAATTTATATTCCCAGCAGATCGACTCTGTTCACGAACATATTGAAACAATATCCGTACAAGCCTTTTTTCCGCAGACAAGCCGAGCGAGATTTAATCATTTAGTTGTCTCGTCGAACTACGTGTTAAATTATCTCCTCCAAATATTATTAGAAGAAATGGGCCCCCCTACCACTTGAATTCAAAAGGGGAGAGCCCAACTTTTCGATTGCCTGTAATTTTTTGTGTATTAAAGGGATTCTGGAACTTCTGCTCCTTGAGCCTCGAGTTCACGAACAAGATTACGATAAACAGAAATACAAATATCGTTGTGAATATACGCCTTTTTCGTAAAATCGAGTAATTCATTTACACTTTCAGGACTGTAATTCCTCAATTGTAGAAACTTCATAGTTAGTTCGTGAACATTCATGCTAAATTCCCTCCTCATATATTTTTTCGCTATTTTGCAAATCTACTTAAATATTTATTTAGCAAAAAAGCGAAAACTAGATGCACAACGGTGTTTTCTTTTTAATATCCTATCATAAAAATAGTGGTGTTCTTTATTTTTAAAAAATTGAGACTTCCGACATGATTCTTCACTGTTAGACAAAAAAAGTAAGCGTTTCCAATACATTCACACTTGGGCGAAATATTCATAAATTATAGTATTGATTTTTTATTTGGAGAGTCTTTATCTTTTCAGAAAAGGAGGATGTCTCTAATGTTTGGCAGAAGAGGAGGCAGAGCCAGCCATTATAATCATTACCTCAATCCAAATCACTTACACTATAATAATCCGTTTCAAAATAGTTGGAGACAGCAGCAGTTTCCTTACCATCCACCTACTTTAGGGAATTTCGGACCGTATAACAATCCGTATCATCAAAATGCTTATCCGTATATGTCTCAGCAAAATATGATGCATAATCCATACCCAGCAAATCCGTATTCCATGCAGCAAAATGGATTGAACATGCAACAAAATGGAATGAACATGCAGCAAAATGGAATGAACATGCAGCAAAATGGAATGAACATGCAGCAAAATGATTATTCGCAAAGTATTTTTCATAATCCATTAGATCCTGAAATGAACCAGAATATGCCTAATGGGAACAATTCTTATTTTGCTAATTCTTATATGAACCCTTACCCAAGTCAGTCCTTTATTCCGAAGCAGCCATCGGGAATGAAATCAATTATGAACTCATTTAAGACGCAAGACGGTTCAATCGATTTCACGAAGATGATGAACACTGCCGGACAAATGATGGGTGCTTTCAATCAAGTATCATCGCTTGTAAAAGGGTTAGGGGGCATCATAAAAGTTTAATAGTTACGGATTAGAAGGTATTTGCTAAATTTGATTTGAGCGAATACCTTCTAATCTTTTCTATTAACTATTAAATGATGAATATTAGGAAAATATGATTGACAGTAAATAGGAAATAGTGAAAAAATAAGGAGATGAAATACAAATGGGGGATGTATATGTTACGTTCATTACAGCAATTAGTGATTATATTCCTCTTAATACTCTCACTGGCAGCTTTACCTAAACTTATTACTATTCAGGAAGATGAGAATCGATTAGTTTGGAATTTTGAACAATTGCCCGTAATTTATGGGGATTTTATTTCTGAAATATCAAAGGGAAGTTTAGGTACATATCAATTAGGGACCCAGCGCCGTGAAATTTCGGAGGATATTGGAAGTAATTTTTTTACTAGTTTAAAAATTGTGTTAATCGGTGTCGGTGTATCAGTTGGAATTAGTCTATTTTTTGGCATTTTTATTAGCCGATTTCGCTTAACCAAATTATTTAATTTTATTTTAAATATCCTATCAGCAATACCTGACTTTATTCTGATTATTCTTTCAATGATGTTGGCTGTGAAAATTTATAAAGTAACAGGAGTTAGAATCATTTCTTTACGATCTGATGCCGGAGCATTAAATCTTTGGTTCCCAACCATCCTCGTTAGTTTGGCGCCAACTTTGTACATGTTTAAGCTTGTTTCCGTCAAATATTTTCAGACAAGCGGGGAAGATTTTATTAAAACAGCGGTTGCGAAGGGATTAAGTTTAAACTACATAAATTTTCAGCATGTATATAAAAATGTAGAGCCATTTATTAAGGCGGAGTTAATTAAAGTCATATCGTTAGCGATTGGAAATTTGTTTATTGTCGAGTACATCATGAATGTGTCGGGGATTACAAAATTTATCTTTCAGAGCAATGAAGTACAGCCGATTGCGATTGGGCTTTTCTCCATGCTAATTATTTCGGGTATCGTATATCTTTCTGTCAGATTATTACTTTATCTTTTTAAACGAGGATTTATTTATGAATAAAATATTAAACTTTAATTATTCTCTATATATTGGCATCTTATTTGTATCTATTATCCTTTTTCTTTGTTTTTTTGGACCGATGATGGCTCCTCATACGACGTTAGAAACATTGGAAACTCAATATAGAGATGGAAAAGTTCTTTCTCCCCCAATACAGCCGTTTATAAATGAAGAGTATCCGTTAGGCACAGATAAATGGGGATATGATTTAATGTCGATGGTTCTAAACGGTATTCGTTATACCGTATTCATTGGATTAGCGATCACATGTATTAAAATGCTTTTCGGAACAATCATCGGTTTATATGCAGGGACGTTGAAAAGGGTGCCAAGCTTTATAGTGGCCTTTGAAAATGCTTGGAGCTATGTTCCGTTATTTCTCATTCTTTATTTCTTTATGAGGCCAATAAGTTTTAATAGTCATCTAGAAACAAGTACTCTCGTAACTTATTTCATTTTGATTGCCTCGGCGATTAGTATTCCGAGTATTGTTTCATCTGTACGACTTAAATCTTCTGAACTATATAAATCAGTTTATATTGAAGCTGCCAGTATTCTAGGAGCGAGAAGGAATCGCCTCATTTGGAAACATATTTTCCCACAAATGAAGGAATCATTATTAGTCATGTTCCTTATGGAGATCGTCTATGTCATTACGATGATGGGGCAGCTTTCATTGATGAATATTTTTATTGGTGGAACAATTGTACGGTTTGATCCCGTTATTTTTCTTTCGGTGACGAAGGAGCTGTCGGGATTAGTCGGGCAAGCAAGGGGAAATATTTATGGAAATACACATATTCTAATGATCCCGTTAATCGTTCTCCTATTTACAACGATTTCCTTTAGTCTGCTTGCCAATGGCTTGAAGAATCGCTTTCAGGCAAATTATTCAAGAACTCCATGGATAAAAACGGGGCAAGAGCAGCGGATTAAGCCGAAACGCAAACAATTAAATCATACGAATAAAGGCTTCATCCCGAAAGGTGAAAAACTCGCATTTCTAATATTGCTAGTTGCTTTTGCTGGGGCAGGTACGTATGTATTCGTTACGAAGGATGCAGATGTAGGAGTTAAAAATTTTAATAAAGCAGCCTATAATATCCACTTAGAAATGGATCCGAACGGTGTCTTCAAAACAGAGGCAAATATTCAAATAAAGAATAAATCTAAAGAGGATTGGGACGAGCTAGTCTTTTATTTCATTCCGAATGTTTTTGAGAAAGGGCATTCATTTCACTCTGTTAAAGGACATTCACAAGTGGATATGAAAGAAGTGATCGTCAATGGGGAAAAAGTCGAATATAGTTTAGAAAAAGATACGCTAAAAATGATCCTCCCAAAGAAGATGAAGGGGAATAAAAAGCAACAAGTCAAGATTGTGTATGAATTTACGATTCCCGAGGAAGGAAATCGGCTGTCGAAAGAAAAAGACAATTACTATTTAGCCGGGTGGTATCCTATGCTTGCCACATATCAAAAAGGGAAATGGAATAAAGAAGAGTACAATGAAGGGATGGAAACATATCATACGGACTTTTCTAATTTTAAGATTTCATATAAGATTCCCAAAGGATATTCCATTGTCTCAACAGCCGATAAAGATCCAGAAATAAATAAAACTGAAGGCAAATTAAAAATAAAAAGAGTTAGAGACTTTTTTATTGCTGTTATGAAGGATATGGACCTATATGAAACAACGGCCAAAGACGGCGTTCAAATTCGATTGTTCACGAAAAGCGACCATCATAAAAGCATTGAGGAGACTTTAGATCTTGCTCAAGATGCGTTAAGTTTCTTCCAGGAAAACATCGGAAAATATCCACATCGGCAATTGGATATTATTCTTGATAACGGTCCGTTTATGGAATACTCCGGAGTTGTAACCATCAACCCTTATTATCCGGATACGTATTTTTATCGGAATGCGATTGTCCATGAAATCGCCCATCAATATTTCTACGGTGTGGTGGCAAATGATCAGTATAACGAAGCATGGGTAGACGAAGGAATAACAGAGTTTGCGACTTCGATGTATTTTTATGCCGGGAAAAATCAAAGTAAAGGACAAGCATTTAGTATCCCGAATCGCCGAATGGAAAGGATTGCAACATCGGATCCTCCAATCGGCAGACAATATTCTAATGTGCCATTGAATAAAGTGAAAAATACAGGCTTTGTTTATGGCCAGCCAGCATTGGAGCTGTTAAAAATGGTCGAGGATAAATACAGGTTGAAAGGGGATGATGTCAAAGACGTTAGTTTACAATTCCTTTCAAGCTATTATGACCATTTTCAATACAAGGAAGTGGATACACAACAATTTATTCGCTTTACGAGAAACTATTTCGCTGTACCGACGGGATATTTTAATAAATGGTTAGATACTTCTCATTAAAAAACAAGCAGTGTATGGACTGCTTGTTTTTTTAATCATTCCCTTCAATGAGAATCTTCTTTCCTTTTTGTTTAGGTACGCGAATTTGTAAAAGACCATTTTGATAAGAGGCCTTTACTTTATTTTCAGCGATTGGCTGCGGGAGAGGAATTGTTCTGCTTGATCTTTGCATTGATTGACGTCTTCTTACAGGACGCTGATGATCATCTTCCTCTGTAAATAACTCATGAGACTGAACAGTAATTGTTACATAATTATCGAGGATATCTAATTGAATTTGCTCTCGTTTTACCCCAGGAAGCTGGGCTGTAATGATATGCTCATCTTTAGATTCACGTACTTCTACAGGAAACGCCGATTGGAACGGAAAAGGAGCTCTAAAAAATTCGTCCATTGTTTGCAAAAAACCTTTTACAGGTTTGTCATGGAAAAATTGATTCATCGATTTTACCAATTCCCCAAACTGATCATTCTTCCCCTTTTTGTTTTCCTCACTCATGTTTTCAGCCCCTATCATTGAAAGTGTTGCTCAGCCACAATATCATATGATAATGATTGGGTATTTGTTCCGGTCAATTTACTGCGTTCAGGAAATGCGGAAGCGCCTTGATCGATGAACATCGACTAAAAACCGCCACGTCCTGTGGCGAACATCGATGTCAGCACATCCTGTGCAAGTCCGACAAGCACAAGACGAGCCTCTCGGAAAGATGCTCTTTACCTTTTTGGGAGGATTGGCTTGTGACCTCGAGGTCGACAAAATCGCGACGTCCTCCCAAAAGCTTCACTTTTGGTCGTGCGATGTATCGCTACCGAGGCCTTCCTTGTCCTATCGCATTGTCGACACTAGTACGTCCTGTACGTCGGGGGTAGGCGCTGAAGCTGGACATAAAAGTAAAAGGAATCACAAAGCTGTGATTCCTTTAAATGATTTCTTCTAATAAGCTTTCTGGATCGATAATGATATTACCAGATGAGTCTGTTTCAATCAGCTGAGTTTGGTTAATGTTCTGCTAACCGTTTCTCTTGTCGTGCCTATCATGTTGGCAAGATCTTTATTTGTAAATTCTGCTTTAAGGAGGTAAGTGCCTTCTTCCATTTTTTGTCCATGGGTTTTTGCTAGGCGCACAAGCAATTTGATGATTTGTTCATAAGTATTATTTAATATTTGTGATTCCAGCCGTTCTTGTAAGTCGACGATTTTTTCGCCAAGGACTTTAAATACTTTAATACATAGTTCGGGATTTTCTAAAAGCACCTTCTCAAATTGGTCAATAGGAACAACAACTAATGTGGCGTGTTCAAGCACCTCCGCAAAAGCGGGATACCCCCCTTTGCGAAAAAAACCGACATGGGGAAACATTTCTCCTTTTTTCGCGATAGCAACGATTTGTTCCCTTCCATTGATGTCACTTTTGTATATCTTTATTCTCCCGTCATGAATGAAATAGACATTTTCGAGCGAATCATCCTGCATAAAAACATGACTGCCTTTCTTCCATTCACGGGAGATGGATATGTTAACAATTTTATCAATTTCAGAATCGCTAAGTTCTTTAAAAAGAGTGAACTGAGAAAGCACCTTTTTAATATCTTTGTAATTCATTTTCCCACCTCTAATAATAAAACCATTGTTACCAATATTGTAACAAAAAAGACACTTGAATAATGTTTTTTGACCTAGAAGAGTGTGAACATTCAATGACTAAGAAGTTCCACTTTTCGCAGATTAACGGGCAGTAATGTCCCAAAATGAATGAGACGAAATCTTAAAGTGACAATGGGGGGACAAACTGCCCGTAAAGGCCCGACGACGGACAGGATGTCCTAGTCAGGCGAAAGCCATAGGACGTGGCGATTTGAGCGTGATAAGTTCAACTAACTATCAGTGGAAAACCACCACTGATAGAAGTTCCACTTTTAAAACGAACGCTTATTCGCTAGAATAATAGATATGAGGTGAATGACATGAACGTTCGGAGAGGCTTGCATGAGTTAATGAAAGAAATAAAAGAAACTGATCCGTTTAAACATAATATTGTACATTGGCATACGATTGAAGAAAAAGAAGCGAAAGTGGTGGAACTTCCTTTAAATATTAGCGTGAACCTTAAAGAGGCCTTGCAAAGAAGGGGAATCACGAGTCTTTATACACATCAAAAGTCAGCATACGAGACAGCAATGGAAGGAAAAAGCCTTGTTGCTGTTACCCCTACCGCTTCAGGAAAAACTTTAAGCTATAATCTTCCTGTTTTGCAGACAATAATTAATAATCCTAATGCAAGGGCTTTATATATGTTTCCAACTAAAGCCCTTGCTCAAGATCAAAAGTCGGAAATAAATGAGATTATTAATGATACAGGCTTAGAAATTAATAGCTATACGTATGATGGAGACACTCCCGCAAATATTCGCCAGAAGGTTCGCAGAGCCGGACATGTTGTTATCACAAATCCTGACATGCTGCATTCGGCAATCCTCCCTCACCATACAAAATGGGTTTCATTATTTGAAAACTTGAAATTTGTTGTAATTGATGAGCTTCATATATACCGGGGAGTCTTTGGCAGCCATGTCGCAAATGTCATTCGGCGTTTACGAAGAATTTGCCGTTTTTATGGCAGTGATCCAATTTTTATTTGTACTTCGGCAACGATTGCCAACCCATTGGATCTTGCGGAAAATTTAACAGAGAAACCGATGGAATTAATTGATAATAATGGCGCACCGAGCGGCAGGAAGAACTTTGTTTTTTATAATCCGCCAATTGTGAATAAACCATTGAATATTAGAAGAAGCGCAACTTTAGAAGCAAGAAAGCTCGCTTCAATCTTACTAAAAAATAAAATTCAAACAATTATATTTGCCCGCAGCCGAGTTAGAGTAGAAATACTACTCACTTATTTGCAGGAGCTCGTTAAACATAAATTAGGACCGAAAGCAATTCGCGGCTATCGTGGTGGTTATTTACCTACGGAAAGGCGAGAAATCGAGAAAGGCTTACGTTCAGGAGAAATATATGGTGTTGTGAGTACGAATGCTCTTGAGCTTGGTGTGGATATTGGTCAGCTGCAAGTGTGTATTATGAATGGCTTTCCTGGAACGATTGCAAGCACTTGGCAGCAAGCTGGCCGGGCTGGGCGACGTCATGATGAATCGCTTGTTATTATGGTGGCCTCAAGCAGCCCGATGGATCAATACGTTATTCAAAATCCAGATTATTTTTTTAAACGAAGCCCGGAAACAGCGAGGATTCAGCCAGATAATTTGATCATTTTAATTGATCATATGAAATGTGCCGCATTTGAACTTCCTTTGCAGGCTGGTGAGCAATTCGGAACATTTGCGACAGAGGAAGTGCTTGAATATCTTGTCGAGGAAAGAGTTCTTTATCAAAATGGGAGCAAATTTTATTGGATGAATGATTCTTTTCCCGCCCATAATATTAGCTTGCGCTCGGCATCCCAAGAAAATGTTGTTATCATTGATCAATCAGATATTGCGAATGTGAAAGTCATTGGAGAAATGGATCAGTTTTCGGCAATGACGCTCTTGCATGATGAGGCAATCTATTTGCATCAAGGAACACAATATCAAGTAGAGCTTCTCGACTGGGAAGAGAAAAAGGCCTTCGTTCGGGAGGTAGATGTTGATTATTTTACAGATGCGAATTTAGCTGTGCAGCTAAAAGTCCTTGAACAAGACAAGCAGCGGCTTTTAACTGCCGGGGAAATTGGCTTTGGAGACGTAAGCGTTGTTGCGATGGCAACTATTTTCAAAAAAATTAAATTTGAAACACATGAAAATATTGGCTCCGGACCAATCACACTCCCAGAGGCAGAGCTTCATACAAGCTCAACTTGGTTTTCGTTAAATACAGAGTGTGTAACTTTAAATCAAGAGCAATTGGAGCAAGGTCTGTTAGGAACAGCTCATGCATTAAGACATATCGCTCCTTTATTCGTCATGTGTGATCCACAAGATATCCATGTCGTTCCACAAATAAAAGCGGCCCATAATGAAAAGCCAACAATTTTCTTCTATGATCGCTATCCTGGCGGTGTCGGATTAAGTGAAAAGATTTATGAAGGATTTGAGAAGCTGTTAACTGAGGCGAAAGCAATGGTTGGGAAATGTCAATGTGAAGAAGGATGTCCATCTTGCATTGGGATAGAATCCACGCATAAAACGGCTAAAATGGATGTCCTAGACATATTAGAAAGCTTTACGATGACTAATAAGTGCATAGGTGAAAGCCATGTCCATTAAAGCGAAACTAAAAAGATTAAAGCCGCATCTTTCTCATGAAAGCACCCTAGTCGATATTGATCCCGATCATCAAGTACAGAATAAAAATGAAATTCCTTTTATAGAAATGTGGGAGAAGGAAGGTGTCTACCCATATTACTTTGAAGGCGACTTTTGCCTAATAAGGGAAAAGGAGTTTCCAATTGGACAAAAGCATGGAATTTATACATTTTCGCAATTTTATCAAGCAGTCGAAGCGTGGAATTCTTCAAATATGCATCATCCGTTGTCGGCGGCTGGTCATCAGCCTGAGCAATTCTTTTTCTTTGACACGGAAACGACAGGCCTAGGCGGTGGCACTGGAAATACGATCTTTATTCTCGGTCATGCTAGCATAGCCGGGGATAAGGTTCGTTTGAAGCAGCATATTCTTCCGCATCCCGGAGCTGAAGTTCCTTTATACAAAAGCTTCCTTGACAGTGTCAATTATAAAACGATGGCCACCTATAACGGAAAATCATTTGATTGGCCACAAGTAAAAACAAGACATACACTCATTAGAGATCAAGTACCTAAATTGCCTCCATTCGGTCATTTTGATTTATACCATGCTTCAAGAAGGCTGTGGAAGCATAAATTAGAGCGCTTAAAGCTGTCAATTGTCGAAAAAAAAGTATTAGGTGTAGAAAGAAAGGATGATCTGCCAGGCTTCCTTGCGCCAATGATTTACTTTGATTTCATAGATACGAAAAATCCAGAAGGAATGCTAGCGGTTTTAAAGCATAATGAAACTGATATTTTATCTTTA
The DNA here is from genome assembly GCF_008923245.1 of Cytobacillus depressus. Classification (GTDB taxonomy): domain Bacteria; phylum Bacillota; class Bacilli; order Bacillales; family Cytobacillaceae; genus Cytobacillus; species Cytobacillus depressus. The sequence goes on along the minus strand of NZ_WBOS01000001.1, from coordinate 324,559 downwards.
ATTAGCCTTTATACACATCTTTCTTTTCAAATTCTAGGCATAGATAAAGGGCAGTCAGCTCGTGAGATTTATGAAGTAGGCAGATGGTTTTCGCAATTAGGAGAAGCTTCTTCAGCGAAAAAGGCATTTACGAGTATTTCACACGGTAAAACAATAGATGCCCTACAGGCAAAGCATGCTCTCGCCTATGAATATAAGAAACAAAAGAATTGGACGGAAGCCTCTAAAGCTTGGAGAGAGGTAGTGTCCCATAACAATTTTGAATTAAAAATAGAAGCGTGTATTGAACTGGCCAAAATATATGAGCACCGGACGAAAAACATAGTAGAAGCACTTGAGTTTACAAAAATGGCCGAACTGTATTATGAGGAAAAATTACATTCTTCCGTAAAATATGATGAAATTCTTATAAGGCTACAAAGGTTAAATAGGAAATTAAACACACGAAATTAATTTCGCCAAATATTTGTGAAAATCCACAAAATTCCTAGTTGTAAGCGCCATCTAAAAGCTGTAAAATGAGTAATTGTGAAGGCGATGTCCCAGATTTTTTTGCAAAAGGGATTTACAGGCAAAAAGTCTAGGTGAAAGTACGCCAGGGCGAATTTGATTAGGAATTGAGTGAGGCAGATAACATGTATAGAGCAATTTTATTTCTGTTTTTTTTCGTCGTTTTATTTGTAGCGGTTATTTTCTCTAACCTAAAGGAAAGTATATATGGTCTTTTTTAATATGCATTTAGGTATTAGTACAATATAAAAAAATAGGTATAAATTAGGTTTTTTCCTTAGTACAAGATTCCACTCTTCGACATAGGCTATTAATGTAAATAATAACTCGAAGAAAGGGGATCTTCATATGTTTTGTGGACCAAGACCTACATGTGTTACACCACCTATTGTTTCACCAACTCAATGTTGTGTGAATCATACTTTCCAAAACACAATCGTGCCACATATTCATCCAAGTCACACTACTACTGTAAACCATATTAATTTCGACCATGTGCATTCTTTCCCACATACTCATTCAGTAGTAAATGAAGTAACAAATCAACAATTTGTTGCCGCTCCAGGACCAGGAGTAGGATTCGGAGGACCAGGATTCGGAGGACCAGGATTTGGGGCACCAGGATTTGGGGCACCAGGTGTAGGTGTTCCAGGACCAGGATTCGGAGGACCAGGATTCGGAGGACCAGGACCATTTTTTAGAAAATAATTAAAACAAGGGCATATTCATATGCCCTTGTTTATATTGAGAGGCAAAATTTAATGGCTAAAGTTGCGATTATATCCGGCTATAAACCGTTTGAAATTGGCGTTTTTAAAATGGACGATCCAGCCGTTCAATTTATTAAAAAAGCAATAAAAAACCAATTAATTTCCCTCCTAGAAGAAGGCCTAGAATGGGTGATCATTAGCGGCCAGCTGGGGACGGAGTTATGGGCGGCGGAGGTCGTCTTTGAGCTGCAGCTCGAGGATTATCCTGAGCTGCAGCTAGCCGTTATTACCCCTTTTTTAAATCAGGAAGAATCGTGGAAGGAAGCGAATAAAGAATGGTATGAATCGGTTTTGGCGCAAGCAGACTTTATTGATGCTGTTTCAAAAAAACCGTATGAAAAACCATGGCAATTTCGTATGAAAAATCAATTTTTTGTGGAAAAAAGCGATACACTGCTTTTGTTTTATGATACTGAAAAGGAAGGCAGTCCTAAATATTTATATGAAGAAGCAAAAAGGAAGCAGGATTATGATATAAGACTCATCAGTTTTGATGATCTGCAAGCTTTAGTTGAGGAAGAGCAGATGAAATCAGCATTTGAATGATATAGTGAAACTTCATACAGTAGGGGGCTTCATCCCACTGTATGTTAGTTGAACTTATCGGGCTTTTACGGGCTGTTAGATCTCCCGCTCAAAAGCTTTTGTTTTCACAAATTTTTGAAGTGGGAGTCATACAGCCCGTTAATCTTCGGGAAATTAATTCAAAAGAAAATTGACAAATATACGTATCTCTGAAAAAATAGATATGATGATGGTGAACTTTGAGGTGATATCATGCTATCTGATAAAGTGAAATTAACAGCCAAAGATATTTTGGAGAAAGAATTCAAGACTGCTATGCGCGGCTATAAACCAGAGGATGTAGATAAATTTCTGGACTGGGTTATAAAAGATTACGAGACATTTCATCAGGAAATTGAAGATTTACAACAAGAAAATTTGCGTTTAAGGAAGCAGCTTGAAGATGCATCCAGACGTCCAGCTGCACAAACAGCTGGCACAACAAATTTTGACATTCTTAAAAGATTATCCAACTTAGAAAAACATGTATTTGGAAGTAAATTGTACGAATAACATCTTTTCCCTGTATTTCAAATGAAATACCATTGCTATTCACATGAAAGTTACATATAATAATCATGTTATCATTAATAGCGTTCGGGTAATCGCTGCAATGAGCATAAGCGAATTGTAGAGGAAAGTCCATGCTCGCACGGGCTGAGATGCCCGTAGTGTTCGTGCCTAGTGAATTCATAAGCTAGGGCAGTTAGGCAAATTTGCTTGGCTGACGGCAGGGAAAATGCCTAAGTCCCTTGGATATGGCATGAATACCTTGAAAGTGCCACAGTGACGGAGCCTTTTCAGAAATGAAAAGGGTGGAACGAGGTAAACCCCACGAGCGAGAAACCCAAATTATGGTAGGGGCGCTTTCTCTTAGGAAATGAACGAGGAGAAGGACAGGTATAACCTGTAGATAGATGATTACCACCTGAGTACGAGACTATAGTCGCATGCAGTACAAAGGAACAAAACATGGCTTACAGAACGTTATTAATGAGATGAATAAGAAGAAATAGCTGCTCTCCTCCTGTAGGGGAGCTTTTCTTTTGCATAGAAAATCTTGTCCTTTTTTTGACATTGTGTAAAATGTGGATAATTGAGCTGTAATCTATCTTGTTTATCGAAAAAAATACTTATATGATAAAAAAGAATATAATTTGTGAAAATCATAGTAAATAGGGACGAGAACAATAATGTTAACTGATATCTTAGTTACTCAAAAAGTTAAACTTGTAGAGAAGATTCTTCAAAATACGAGTGAAGGTGTAATGATTACAGACGGCAAGTCTAGAATTATTTCTGTTAATCCAGCCTTTGAAGTTGTAACCGGCTACAATAATGATGAAGTCATTGGTAAAAATCCTAACATTCTTCAATCAGGTATTCATGATGAACAGTTTTATCAAAAGATGTGGACAGAATTATATGAACAAGGGCAATGGAAAGGAGAGATATGGAATAAACGCAAAAATGGCGATGTTTTTCTAGAATGGATAACGATCAGCGCCATTAAAGATGAAGAAGGTTACATAACAAACTTTGTTGCGGTTTTTTCTGATATTACAGACCGAAAGCACGCTGAGGAGCAGCTAAGATACTTAGCACATTTTGACACGTTAACAGGTGTAGCGAACCGTTATAGCCTAAATCAGCGGCTTGAAAGCTTAATCGAAACGGCGGAGAAATATAATCAAATCCTTGCCGTGCTTTTTCTTGACTTAGATCGATTTAAGCAAATCAATGATACACTTGGACATAATTATGGAGACTTGCTGCTGAAAAAGGTTTCTACTAGATTGAAGGGGCTCTTAAAGAACAAAGATATGATCGCAAGGCTTGGTGGCGATGAATTTGTTATCGTCCTGCCCAATCTAAAACATCCAAAAGAAGCTGTCCATATTGCTGAAATGATTATTGATTCGTTTTCAAGCTCCTTTCAGCTTCAAACGCAAGAGGTGTTCACATCCACAAGTATAGGAATTAGTTTATATCCATTTGATGGAACGGATATGGAAACTTTATTGCGAACAGCTGACAAAGCAATGTATGAAGCGAAAAATGGCGGCAGAAATCAACTTGAGCTTTATCATGAAAAGATGCATCATAATGGATCACGACAGATGAAATTGGCAACTTTTTTAAGAAAGGCAATCGAAAAAAATGAATTGTTTCTTGTCTATCATCCGATCGTAGATGTTCAAACAAATAAAATTATTAGTGTTGAGGCATTAGTTAGGTGGAAGCAAGATCAATTTGGCTTAATCCCTCCTTCTGAATTTATTCCGATTGCAGAGGAATCTGGCCTGATTATACCAATTAGTGAATGGATTATCCAAAAAGCTTGCGAAGACTTACAGACCATCCATTTGCAGGGATATAGTAATTTACGTATGAGCATAAATATTTCGGCCCTTCATTTCAGCCAAGAATATTTCGTTAAATCGATCAATGACATTTTCCAAAAAACAAATGCCAACACAAATTATATTGATTTTGAATTAACGGAAAGCATGATCATGCCAAATGCGCATGAAACGGTAAATAAGCTTGTAAAACTTAAGAAGCTCGGTGTAAAATTATTAATTGATGATTTTGGAACTGGCTATTCATCATTAAGTTATTTAAATCGTTTTCCACTCGATATTTTGAAAATAGATCAGAGCTTTATTAATGGACTTTCCTCTTATGAGGACGATTGCTCGATCGTAGAGGCTATTATTACAATGGCCCACCGCCTGCATTTAAAGGTTGTGGCTGAAGGTGTAGAAAATAAAAAACAATTAAATTTTCTTCAAAATGAAAAATGCGACTATATTCAAGGGTATTATATATCTAAACCGCTCCCTATACATGAGCTATTATCATTCTTTACTAGCTGGGAAACGGAAATAATAAAGTAAGGTGAAAATATGACGAAATATGATATTATCGCAACCTCGGCAATGGGGTTGGAAGCGCTAGTGGCGAAGGAAGTGCGTGAGCTAGGCTATGAATGTGAAGTTGAGAACGGCAGGATTTCTTATAAAGGGGACGCTCTGGCCATTGCCAGATCGAATATGTGGCTGAGAACGGCTGACCGCATAAAGATTAAGGTCGGCGAGTTTAAGGCAACCACATTCGATGAACTTTTCGAGAAAACGAAGGCACTCCCTTGGGAACAATATTTATCTGAGGATGCAGAGTTTCCTGTCATCGGGAAATCTGTTAAGTCAAAGCTTTTTAGTGTATCCGATTGCCAAGCAATCGTAAAAAAAGCAGTTGTTGAAAGAATGAGATCCCATTACAAAAAAACTGGCTGGTTTGAAGAAAATGGACCGCTTTTCAAAATAGAAATAGCTCTTCATAAGGATATTGCCTTGTTAACCATTGATGCGAGCGGAAGTGGATTGCATAAGCGAGGATACCGGGCGGAGCAGGGGGAAGCGCCATTGAAGGAAACATTGGCGGCAGCCCTTGTCATGTTAACGAATTGGACAGCTGATAAACCGTTTGTCGATCCTTTTTGCGGTTCTGGCACGATTCCAATCGAAGCGGCATTAATTGGCCAAAATATTGCTCCAGGATTTAATCGTGAATTTATTTCGGAATCATGGTCCTGGATTCCAGAAAAAGTTTGGGACGAGGCAAGAATGGAAACAGAAGATCTTGCGAAATATGATCAGCCATTAGACATCACAGGCACGGATATCGATCATCGTATGGTAAAGATTGCACAAGATAATGCTTTTGAGGCCGGTTTCGGCGAATTAATTAGTTTTAAACAAATGCAAGTTAGCGATTTTACAACGACGAAAGAATATGGAGTTATCGCCTGTAACCCGCCTTATGGAGAGAGATTAGGCGAAAAGGAAGCCGTTCAACGAATGTATGAAGACATGGGAAGGGCATTATCTTCACTTGATACTTGGTCCATCTATGTTCTCACATCGAATGAAGACTTCGAAAAGTATTACGGAAAGCAAGCAACGAAAAAGCGAAAATTATTTAATGGCTTTATTAAGACCGATTATTATCAATACTGGGGTAAAAGACCGCCAAGAATATAGTGAAACTTCATTCAGTGGGGGTTCCTTTCATCCCCCACTGAATGTTAGCTGAACTTATCACGCTCAGAGCGCCACGTCCTCCCAAAAGCTCCGCTTTTGGTCGTGCGATGTATAGCTGCCGTAGTGTTCCCTGTCCTGTGGCTTTCGCCTGACTAGGACATTCTGTCCGTCGTCGGGCCTTTTCGGGCAGTTGATCTCCCGCCTAAACCTCTTCGAATTATCTGAAATTTAAAGTGGGAGTCTTACTGCCCGTTAATCTGCGATTAAATAATCTGGTTGTGTAGCATAGTTCCTCCTTACCTTGAATACAATACATATATTATTAGAAAGGTCTGGAGGAACAAAAGATGATGAATTCTAATCTCGATTTTTATAAGATCTCCCAAGTCTTAACCAATACGATTGAAACGATGAAGGAAGAGCATAATCTATCCACTTCAGCTCTTGAACAATTGCAACATGCACAAAATGAATTGCAGCAAGCAATGAGCTTGTCGTTCTCTTCTGTACATAAAAAAATCGGCTATTAATGGTTGCCTGACTTAAAAAGTCAGGTCTTTTTTTTACTTGACTCTTTTTTTCATTTTACGATAAAATGGTTGTTGGCTTTTGTTTAATTATGAAGTAAGTTTGAGATAATGATAATGATACATGTGTGAAAATAAGCGTCTATTGATGGACGCTTAAATTTTTTTATGTCGGAGGGGTAATATGCAAAGCAGAATGCCTTTTGCATTGTCCAAAAGCGAATCTTTTTTTGATAAATTAAGTGAATGGATCGGTGACGTTTTTTACGATATTCTTCCTGAAGCGGGCTTTGAGCTAAGGGATGAGCAAGTGTTTATGGCCTTTCAGCTAGAAAAAGCCTTTAAAGATAAAAAAGTGATTTTTGCAGAAGCTGGTGTCGGTACGGGAAAGACAATCGTCTATTTACTATACTGTATAGCATATGCAAGATATACGAACAAACCAGCAATTATTGCCTGCGCAGATGAAACGCTAATTGAACAGCTCGTTAAAAAAGAAGGCGATATTGCCAAGCTTGAAAGAGCTCTAAATTTAAATATTGATGTTCGGTTAGCGAAATCAAGAGATCAATATTTATGCCTAAATAAACTTGATCAAGTGATCGCAAGCGATGATTTTGATATATATAATTCGATTTATGATCAGTTGCCGGAATTTGTTCATTCTGGTTCTTCGATGCAAAGCTTTGAACGATACGGAGATCGCAAGGAATACCCGAATCTAACTGATGAACATTGGGGACATATGGCTTGGGATCCTTTTCAAGACTGCTTTACTTGTGAAAAGCGCCATCGTTGTGGACAAACCCTCAATCGTGATTATTACCGGAATGCCAAGGATATTATTATTTGTTCCCACGATTTCTATATGGAGCATATTTGGACGAAGGAGTCGCGAAAACGGGAAGGGCAGCTTCCACTTTTGCCAGAAGGATCATGTGTCGTATTTGATGAAGGGCATTTATTAGAATATGCCTCACAAAAAGCCTTAACATATCGATTTACTGAGCAAATTTTAGAATCATTATTAACGAGATTAATGGCTAATGATGTAAGAGAAAAAACATTACACATCATCGAGGAAACGCTCGTTCAAAATGAACAATTTTTCTACACATTAGAAAAAAACTCCTTTGTCTCTGAAGGCTCAGATAAAAAAACAATAAAAAAATCTCCAGAAATAATTAATCAAGGTAATAAGCTGCTTCAACATATTAGCGCGCTTGAGGATGAGCTTGTGTTTGAAAGCGAAATGTACATCATAAATGAATATGATTTAAAAATTGTTGAGGAATACTTAGAGCAAATATCGTATTCTCTTTCTCTGTTTTTAAAAGATTTAAAGGGAATTACATGGTTTGAGGAAAATGCCGGGGAGAGAACGTTAGTCATTATGCCACGGCTGGTAGAGGACATTATGAGAGAAGAGGTCTTCTCACAAAAGAAACCGTTTATTTTCTCCTCAGCTACTTTATCAGAAAATCAATCATTCGATTATATTGCTAAAAGCTTAGGAATTGATAGCTATTTATCGTTTTCTGTTTCCTCACCATTTGATTATGATGAAAATATGATGATTAAAATGCCGAAATTCGTAGGGCACACCAATAAGGAAAAAATGCAGTACGTCGAAGAACAGCTGGAAAAAACGAATGGACGAGCACTAGTCCTTTTTTCAACTAAGGATGAGCTTGCTAGTTTTAAAAATCAAATGGCAGGCAAGACGAATTTTCCGATTTATTTTGAAGGCGATGCTGAGATCAGTACACTCGTATCAAACTTTCAAAATGAAGAGCTATCTGTTCTTTGCTCTGTTCACTTATGGGAAGGTCTTGACGTTCCGGGTAGATCATTAGAAAATGTCTTTATTTTTTCATTGCCATTCCCGCCAACAGACCCAGTCTTTACGGCAAAGCGCGAGGGGGCGGCTGATCCTTACAGAGAAGTTGATTTACCATATATGCTGTTGCGATTAAGACAAGGAATTGGGAGATTAATTAGGACTCATGAGGATAAAGGGACCGTTCATGTTTTAATGAATGAAAACGAAAATCCGCTAGTCATTGAACAAATTAAGAACGTCTTGCCGACTGAAGCAGCTGCCAATTAATTTCATATCCCCACAGCGGATACCCGCCGTGGGGATAAATTTTAATATTATTTGATTATCATTCTCAAATAAATAACAAAAAAAGAAACCTGCATTTAATCTGCAGATTTCTTCGTTTTTTCGGCGCATTCGAAGCATAATGTTTTCCTGTTTTCTGTATGTACCCCATTAAAAAATCCGTCCATACAATACAGCTTTTTGCCACAACTTGAGCATTTGCCTATAAGCTCATTCATGTTGATTACTCCAAGCTTTCAGTTACTTCCGTCTTATTTTTAAAATAAAGCAGCATCCATAATGAATTGACTAATAAAATACAAGCAGAGATCACAAAGCCTGCTGCAAAAGATACAGCTAATAATCCTGTAATAAAGGAGCCGGCTACCGATCCTATTGAGAAAAACGCGTAAAATAACCCAAAGGCTTTTCCTCTCGTTTGTAAATCTGTATGCTTTACAAGCATAGCGGTCATAGATGGGAAGAGTAATGCAAAACCTGTTCCATAAATAACCATACAGATAAAAAGGAAAGGCAATGTGGCAGTAATACTAAGCAAAATAAGAGCGAATGCAATAATACACATGCCAATCATCATGATATTTTGGGACTGAAAGCGGTCAAATAGACGATTAGAAGGCAGCCCAAAAATTAAGATGGCCGTTAATCCAAATGTGCTTAATAAAACACCGCTATAATGCGTTCCAAATTGCAGTGATTCAACTTGTAGTGGGAGCATATACGCTAGAACACCTTGAGCAAACATTAAAGAAAACGCACCGATAAAACTAATTGTCAGCATAGGTGATTTGATCAGTGAAAGTAATGTTTTTTCAGGCGGTTCAATTTTTCGGGTTATTTCTGTAGGACGATTAGGAATAAACAAGCCAGTAAGAACAACAATCAAAAACATGATGATCGCTATGCTGATAAATACCCAGTTTACACCGAATTTTGAGGCGACAATCCCTCCAAAGGCTGGACCAATGATGGCCGAAATGCCAACAGCTACTCCCGAAATAGCCATTGATTTACCTTCTTTTCCTTCCTTCCCAATATTGGCAATAACCGTAAAGGCAGCTGGAACGAGAAAGCCGCTAAATAATCCGTGCAAAAATCTGACTGCCATTAACTGAAGAGGGGTGTTTACGATCGCATAAAGAAGAAGCGAGAGACCAGTCAGTAAAAAACCAATATACAGGACTTTTTTGGCCCCTTGTTTATCAATCCAATAACCTGCAAAAATATTGCCAAACATATTTGAGCAGGAGTACATGCCAACAGTTAAACCAATAAGGGCTGGGTCTGCGCCGAGGCTTTTTGCAAAAGGGCTCATGATTGGCAATTGCGAAAACATATCAATAAATGAAATTAATACGATAAAAAATAAAAATTGTTTCATCTGATCTCTTCCTATTTTAATAATCTGTCCACTTCATTATAACTGTTTATTTATAATTAGACGAACAATCTGCTAGGACGAATTGACTTTTGCTATGACGAAAATCATATGTGACGAGTGACTGTTCTCACTTAATGAGGAGGCTCCCCGACCGCCCGCGATCGCTGAGTGCCTGGAGTGGAAATCAACAACATCGTTTAACACAGTTTTTTGTATAGTAAACTTTTTATCTCCTGTTTTTTCAGAAGAATATGATAAAATAGAAAGCGAAATGAATAAAATGGGAGGTATTTGCATGAGTCGCCAAATTGAAACTGAATTTTTACAATATGTTAAGAAAATCGAGGCTTATAAGGAAGCACTTTCGTTAATATATTGGGACTTGCGAACGGGGGCGCCAAAGCAAGGAGTTGAACAACGTTCAGAGGTTATTGGAATGTTATCCTCAGACGTCTTTAATATGTCAACATCAAAAGAAATGGCCATATACATAGAAGCATTAGAGCAAGCGAATGACTTAACAGAAATTACGAAGAAAACTTTAGAAGAATGTAAAAAGGACTATGACCGTAATAATAAAATTCCTGCAGAGGAGTATAAAGAGTTCGTTATTTTGCGAGCGAAGGCAGAAAGCATTTGGGAAGAGGCAAAGGCAGGGGCCGATTTCGCTTTATTTCAGCCATATTTAGAAAAGCTAGTTGGAATGACGAAACGATTTATCGGTTATTGGGGCTATGAAGGAAATAAATATAATACGCTGCTAGATATGTATGAGCCTGGAATTACTGTAGAAGTACTGGATCGGGTTTTCGGAGAGCTAAGAGAGAAAATCGTTGCACTTGTGCAAAAAATCTCTGAATCTCCGAATAAACCAAATACGAGCTTTCTTTATAAGCACTTTCCTAAAGAAAAGCAGCGTCAATTTAGTTTAGATATATTAGAACAGATGGGCTATAACTTTCAAGCAGGCCGTTTAGATGAGACTGTTCATCCTTTTGCGACTGGCTTAAATCCTGGGGATGTGCGCGTAACTACTAAATATAATGAAAATGATTTCCGTACAGCCGTGTTTGGCACGATCCATGAGGGAGGTCATGCATTATATGAGCAAAATATTTCCGCTGAATTAATTGGTACTCCTTTATGTGATGGGACATCAATGGGAATTCATGAATCACAGTCATTATTTTATGAAAAATTTGTCGGACGCCATCCATCTTTCTGGCAAAATAATTATGATTTATTAAAAAAATACTCTTCGGGCCAATTTGATCAAGTTGAACATGATGATTTTTACCGCGCTATCAATGAATCGAAGCCATCCCTTATTCGGATTGAAGCGGATGAATTAACATATCCACTTCACATTATTATTCGCTATGAAATCGAAAAAGGGCTATTTAATGATGAAATCGAGGTCAAAGATCTTCCGCAAGTATGGAATGAAAAATATGAGGAGTATTTAGGAATAAAGCCTGATCATGACGGGAATGGCGTTCTTCAAGATGTTCATTGGTCTGGGGGGATGTTTGGCTATTTCCCTTCCTATGCGCTTGGGTATATGTACGCTGCGCAATTTAAAAATGCCTTGCTGAAAGATTTACCAAATTATGACCAGCTTTTAGAAGAAGGCGATTTGCTGCCAATTAAAGAATGGTTTACAGAAAAAGTTCATAAGTTTGGAAAGCTAAAACAACCACTAGAAATTTTACAAGATGTGACTGGGGAAGGGTTAGATGCCCAGTACTTAGTAGACTATTTATATGAAAAGTACAATAAAGTTTATCAGCTAGTATAAAAGCAAGTAAAGGGGATGCCTATTGTAAGGGGGTCCCCCTTCCTTTAAGGAGAGAATAGTATGAAAAGACTTCTTCCTTATTTAATGATCGCAGCTGGGGCTAGTCTTTGGGGGATTATCGCAGTTTTTGTCAAAGAATTAGCAGATTACGGGTTTGCTGCTATGGAAATTGTGGCTATTCGGGTTATATACGCAGCTTTATTTTTACTGACAATTGGTCTTCTAAAATACCGTAAACAGATGAAATTAAAGCAAGCATTGGATATTAGACTGTTTATTGGTACAGGTATTTTAAGTGTCGTGTTTTTTAATTATTGTTACTTTACAACGATTAGCCAGATGAACATTTCAATTGCTGTTATTTTATTATATACGTCGCCTGCGTTTGTAACTGTCTTATCATTGATCTTTTTAAAGGAAAAATTAAATATAAACAAAATTCTTGCTGTTTTAGGAACAATCATTGGCTGTATTTTAATTGCCGGTGTTTCAGCTGGTGATAGTAATATTACTTTACTGGGAATATTGACAGGTTTAGGCTCTGGTCTTGGTTATGCTTTGTATACGATCTTTGGAAAATTTGCTTTAAAAAAATATCAGCCATTTACCATTACGTTATATACTTTTATTGTAGCGGCTTTATTTCTTTTGCCAATTACTCAGCTTTGGCAAAAGCTTGATCTATTAATGAATACAAATGTCCTATTATATAGTATCGGCTTAGGATTTATTCCGACGGTATTAGCCTATTTTATTTACACTTGGGGCCTTGAAAAGATAGAGGGGAGCAAAGCAGCTGTCATTGCAACGGTAGAACCGGTTGTGGCGACTTTATTAGGGGTCATGCTTTATGGAGAGCGGCTTGGCTTGATTCAAATCGCAGGCGCATTCTTGATTTTTTGTTCAGTTATTATTGTTAATATTACTTTTCGAAAAAAGGGTGTTAAACGGGTAGAACAAAAAATATCGTAAATGAAAAGGCACTCCAAATTCGGAGTGCTTTTCTAATTACCAGAACTTATATCCTTTCGCTCCAGGAGGTGCATTTTGAATTAAATCGATAAATGGCAATGTGTAAGCAAAAAGGATTAAGGCAGCTGTAATACCGAGCCATAGTTTCCAGTTGTCGAAAACCATTGGCGTCTTTTCTGCATGCTCTGCTACTTCCCCAACTGGGAATTCCTGTTCTCCTTTAGGAGCAAAGAAAGCAAGGTTAACAAAAATATAAAGCATTAAGATAATCGATAGGAATAGAATCGATCCGCCGACTGCTTGGGCAATTTGATAAGGAATCCATTCAGCCGCTTGTGCAGCACCGCCATATTCAGAGAAGGCTGAGCGGCGTGGTGCTCCTAGTAAACCAGCTGCATGCATCGCACCTGACATAAAAGTCATCCCGATTGTCCATGTAATTCCTTGAATCATCGCTATTTTATTCAATTTCTTCGTGAACACTCTGCCAGTTAAATGCGGAATGAGCCAATAAGCAATCCCGAAGAACGTCAATACAACTGTTGTAGCCGCTGTTAAATGGAAGTGACCTGTAATCCAAATTGTATTATGAACAACTTGGTTCATTTGGTGGGAAGCGTTAACGATACCGCCAGCACCACCCGGAATAAAAGCAAGCATTCCGATAAATGGTATAGTAAAGCGTGCGTCTCCCCACGGCAGCTTCTTGACCCAGCCAAAAAGTCCTTTTGCTCCTTTAGATCGGCCAAAGCTTTCGAAAGTAGCAAATAAAGAGAAGGCAGTCATCATTGAAGGAATCACAACTAAAAACGTTAAGACAACTTGTAAGAACTTCCATGCTGGATCAATGCCAGGCTCCATCAGCTGATGGTGGAAACCTACAGGAATTGAGAACAGCAGCAATAAAATAAATGACATCCGTGCTAAAGCATCAGAGAAGATTTTTCCGCCAATTATTTTTGGGATAATGACATACCAAGCCATATAAGCAGGCAATAGCCAGAAATAAACGAGCGGGTGACCAAAATACCAGAATAGTGTACGGCTGACGCCAATATTAATTGTATCAATAATACCGAGAGACCATGGTAATAATTGGAATAAAACGGTAGTTGCTACACCAATTGTCGCAACGTCCCACATTATAAATGTTATTACCGTCATGAAAGTTAAGAGCGGACTTGGCTGACCAGGATTTGCTTTTTTCCACTGGCCATATTTCATATACAACATAGCACTATCAAACCAAGTTCCAACAATCACTAGCGTTAAACCAAGGTAAAAAAGAAAATGTGCTTGGAGTGGTGCATAAAAAGTGAACAATACAGTTGCTTCATTTAATAAAATCATGACCGCAGCAATGATAGTACCAATAATTTTTAACCAATAGCCGATCCAACCAAACGTACGTTGACGACTAGTAAATGTTCCTGATGTTCTGCTAACTGAAGAAACCATAAATCCTATAATAAAGAATATAGTTAAAACCAGCCCTAGTAAAACACCATGGACAGTTAAGATTTGGTAATATCCAATTCCGGCTGGCAAAACAAATTTTCCTGAACGAACTAATACTTGTAATAAACCTGCAAGTCCGCCAAGGGCTAAAGCAATGAAAGCCATGTAAAAATGGGCCATTGCTAATTTACTGTCACGGCGGTCAACCTTTTCTTCAGCTTTCTGTTTAAGTGTTATATTTGCGTTTATTAGTTTCCCGTCTCGGCGGTCAACTTTTATATTTGCTTGTTCTTTCAGCATTATTCAACCACCTCAATTTTAGAAGTCATCATATGGTGACCAACCCCGCAATATTCATTACATAGAACTAAAAATTCACCAGTTTTGTTAAAAGAATAAACATTTTCGCTTATGTAACCCGGCTCGAGCATCATGTTTACGTTTGTGCCCGCTACTTCAAATCCATGGATGACATCCTTCGTAGTTGCAATAACTTTTACTTTCGCCCCTTTTGGAATTTGAACTTCTCCTGGTTCGTAATTGAATGCAGAAGCAACAAAAATTAATTCATAATCCCATTCCTTGCCTTCTACTTTTTTAAGGCCAGGCTCATCAAAAGGTGCAGTTGTATCAACTTTTTCCGGATCAACGACTGCTAAACAGCTTGGCGGTTGATTTCCGAGATAGAAGGCACTGACTCCTAATACGGTAAGGAATACAAGTAGCGATCCAATCCCAAAGATAAGCCAAATTTTTTCGAATTTATGCATATGCATGGCTTTTTCCCCTTTCTATAATTACGAACGATCTAAAAATAACGCGTATACGCCAGCCCAAATTACGATTAAGAAAAGTCCTAATATAAAAACGGATGCTAGTGTCCCTTTTAAAGAGGAACTGTCTTCAATTTCAGGTTCGGGTTGTCTGCTTAATTCTGGTTTCGCCATTCTCTTTCACTCCTTTTCGGATATTTGGAAAAAGTAAATGATTACAATTTCATAATACTCCACTATTTATAGGAATCTAGGTAGTATCTTTCATTTCACAAATTGTTCATTCGTTACTTTCTTACTATGGCAATAGTGTAAAATTGGTATTTCAGTGATATAAATCACAAATAATAAAAGAGAAATGTGAAGAAATTGTGAAGAGGAAAATTTAGTGGCCTACTCATTGGTACTAATAAAGGGGATGATGTATAAAGACAGAAATATTATTGTCGCAAAAATGCGAACGTTTTAAAAAATAAATCAAAAATAATTCGGATAATTACCAATCTCCTTGTTGATTTCATGAAAAATGGTGCTATAATAATCTTATTGCAAAATAATTTTATATAGTTATGCCTCACTCATATAATGGCAGGGATATGGCTTGCAAGTTTCTACCGGACTACCGTAAATAATCCGACTATGAGTAGCAATGATATTGATACTTTTCGTATCTTATATATTCAGCTTTATTTTTACTAGAAAGCCTGTAAATCATTGCTTCACTCGTTATTATGATGTGAAGTCTTGGATTTGCAGGCTTTATTCTTTTATATTGGCAGTTTTATAAATTTAAGGGGGAAAAACGATGAATTTATTAATGAAAAAAATAAAAGAAGATGGAGAGGTTTTATCAGACTCTGTTTTAAAAGTGGATTCTTTTCTGAATCACCAGATCGATCCAGAGCTAATGAGTGAAATCGGAAAAGAGTTTGCTCGACGTTTCCAAGATGAAGGGATTACAAAAATCCTGACGATTGAATCATCTGGGATTGCTCCATCCGTCATGACGGGCTTGCAGCTAAACGTCCCAGTTATTTTTGCTAGAAAGCGCAAATCTTTAACATTAATCAATGAGCTTTATTCTTCAACGGTTTATTCATTTACGAAGCAAGAATCTAATGAAATTTCTGTTTCGAAAAAATTTATAAACGACGATGATTGTGTATTAATTATCGATGATTTCCTTGCCAATGGCCAGGCTGCAATCGGGCTTGCTGAGATTGTCAAGAAATCAAAAGCAAAAATTGCCGGGATTGGAATCGTGATCGAAAAGGGATTCCAAGAAGGGGGCAAAAATCTTCGTGAGCAAGGCTTTAGAGTAGAGTCGCTAGCAAGAATTAGTTCACTGAATAATGGGGAAGTTTCCTTTTATTAAGTTTGCTCTGTTAAATCATTTTGAAGAACAACCCGCCATATGCTTATATGTTCTCTTACGTTTCCTCTCGAAGTAAACTTAAACCTGCAAGCATATGGCCAAAATCAGCAGCATTCACTAATTTAGCCTAGATCAAGCGGAGGAGTTTGGCAGATGAAACAAAAACCGTATAAAATAGCTTCTTTAGGTATTCAACATGTATTGGCCATGTACGCTGGGGCGGTCATCGTGCCGCTAATAATTGGCGGGGCATTAGGTCTAACAGGCGAACAGCTTACTTATCTCGTTTCGATTGACATTATGACGAGTGGGATCGCAACTATCTTTCAAGTTTGGAAAAATAAATATTTTGGCATCGGTCTCCCAATTGTGCTTGGATGTACATTTACAGCAGTCAGTCCAATTATTGCCATTGGTAATGACTACGGAATTTCAGCGATATATGGAGCGATCATCGTATCAGGAATAATAGTCGTTTTCATCGGAAAATATTTTGGCAAACTCATTAAGTTTTTTCCCCCTGTCGTAACAGGTTCAGTAGTAACTATTATTGGTATCACACTTGTTCCTGTTGCCATGAATAACATGGCTGGCGGTCAAGGAAGCGCAGATTTTGGCGCACTTTCAAATATTACTCTCGCATTTGGAACTTTATTATTTATTATTCTTTTATTTAGATTTTCAAAAGGGTTTGTACGATCTATTTCCATTTTAATCGGATTAATGGCAGGAACAGTTGCCGGCTTCTTTATGGGGAAAGTTGATTTCACTGCTGTAGCAGAGGCATCATGGTTTCATATGGCTAAGCCATTCTATTTTGGTCTGCCAACATTTGAGATTATACCGATCTTAACGATGACTTTAGTTGCAATAGTAAGCCTAGTGGAGTCTACAGGTGTTTATTTTGCGCTTGCCGATATTTGCGATAAGAACATTGGAGAGAAGGACTTAGTTAAAGGTTATCGTGCTGAAGGACTTGCGAGTATACTAGGTGGAATTCTTAACTCATTTCCATATACTACATATTCACAAAATGTCGGGCTTGTCCAAATTTCTGGTGTAAAAAAGAATATTGTCATTTATGTAGCTGCATCTATGCTTATTCTCATTGGGTTTGTACCCAAAATTGGTGCAATCACAACGGTTGTTCCAAACCCTGTATTGGGTGGTGCGATGGTAGCGATGTTCGGAATGGTAGTTGCTGCTGGCATTAAAATGCTCAGCCAAGTGGAATTTGCCTCACAGGAAAATTTACTAATTATTGCTTGTTCTGTTGGGATGGGGCTTGGTGTCACAGTTGTTCCAGGCCTTTTTGCTGAATTGCCTAAAAGTATCCGTATTTTAACAGAAAATGGGATTGTCGCAGGCAGTCTAACGGCCATTTTATTAAATCTTTTATTTAATGAATTGAAATTTAATCAAAAACAATCAATTAACATAAAGGAAACAAAAGCATCATAAGGTGGAACCGTCTAAAGGGCGGTTCCTTTTTTGTCTACCCCCAGCGCCTCCCCCGACGTACAGGACGTGGCGGTTTTTAGTCGATGCTCCTTTGCGAGGCGTTTACGCTTTTCTAATTTTTTTGATTTCCATTCACGAATTGTTCTCCTTGAAAATATAATGGTTAAACTGAGTATAACGGGATGTGGAAAGTGATGGAGAAATATTATTGCGATTATTGCAAGCATTTTTATAAAGAAGTACAAATTTGTTCAGTTTGCGGCTCTTCAGAAATGAAAAAAATAATTATTGAAGTGCACCACCAGAATGAAGCTAAAAATTATACATCACCAGAGTGATAAAAAAACAAAAACGGTACTGATTTGTACTATTTAAATATGTGATTAGTCTATCATTCTACCATTAACACAATCATTAAATTCCCTATATTTTGAACGGTTACCGGCAGGCGATACGCTTTCGAGAAGCCATAAACTTTTGTTTGGCCAACCAAAACAGTCGGTGGTGTAATATCCATTTCAAACCCTTTTTCTGAAACATAGGTTGAAATACTTCCAGCAATCATATTGCCGAGCTCTCCAGCAAATGATTCGAGCATTTCACCTTCAAGCTCAATACCGAACATGGCCTCACCAATTTTGCCGAATACCCATCCATCCCCATCAATAATAATGCGGCCTCTTGCATCGCCTGTCATCCCGATTAGGACCCCAAATGAATGCTGGTTAAATGGCTGTGTAAAAAGAGCTGGTTTCTCAACATGAATTTCTAACGGCACTACAGCTTTAACAGCTTCAATCGTCCCGTTCAAAATATCGGTCACACTTTTTGTTAGCGACACAAGGCATTCCTCCAGGAAATTAACTAGAACTATTCTACCATGAAAAACGTAGGGTTAAATCAAAATATATCAAAAGTTGTTATTTTAATAAGGGACAATTTATTACTGTTATGGACTGGAAAAGATTTGGTGATGTAACTTGTTATAAAACATTTTATAATAATAGTGCACAGCAACTCCTTCAAAACGTTGGCTTCCTCAAAAAGAGGGAGCTTTTTTTGTATGCTAGTTTAGCAAAAAAAATTCCTGATACTAACAATAAGTAAATGTAGTTTGTTTTCAAAAATGAACAATTTTTAGGGGAGAGGAAAGCTTGGAAACATATTTAGAAACTGGAAAGTTATTTATTGATAATAATGACCAAAAAAATCATGCAAATGATTCCTATTCCTACATGCCTGGGGAAGATAATTAATGATAAAACTAATCTCTTATGAGGTTGGTTTTTTTCTTATGCTAGAGATGTCTTGAATAAGAACTCACTTTTGGGAAAAATTATCAAAAAGGATGAAAGAAGGAGAGAGCAATTATGCCATCAATTGTTTCGGTTGCGGAAGCCATACCCTCGTATATTTTAAAGCAGGATGAGGCGATGGATTTTGCAAGGGATTTATTTTCCGATAGTTTTCAAGATATTGAGCGGCTGCTAAGAGCGTTCCATAATGGGCAAATTGAAAAACGCCATTTTGTGAAAGGACTTGAATGGTTTAAAACAGAGAAAACTTTCGCCGAGCGGAATGATGCTTATATTGAAAATGCAGTAGAACTAGGGGCTGAAGCAATCGAAAGCTGTTTAAGAAGTGAAGTGTTCCTAAAGAGGGGAATTTCGTACGAAGAAATTGATGCCATCTTTTTCATTTCAAGCTCCGGAATTTCAACTCCTAGTATTGAAGCAAGAATAATGAATAAACTTGCCTTTAGTCCGCATACGAAGCGAATTCCAATTTGGGGACTAGGCTGTGCAGGCGGAGCCTCTGGCTTGTCACGCGCGTACGAGTACTGTCTAGCTTTTCCGAGCGCCAAAGCCATAGTGCTTGCGATTGAATTATGCAGTTTAACATTTCAAAGGAATGATCGTTCAAAAAGTAATTTAATCGGAACCTCCCTTTTTGCCGATGGTGTGGCCTGTGCCCTCATCACTGGGGATCAAGTCGATCGGAAGTCCTTTCAGAGGCTAGAATCCGTTCCTGCGATCATAGCTACACAGTCATCCTTCATGCCTGATTCATTGGATGTAATGGGCTGGGAAATGAGGAATGAAGGTCTTTATGTCGTTTTTTCTAAGGATATACCGACGATAATCGAAGGATGGTTAAAGCCAAACGTTAACAATTTCTTATTGCAAGAGAAAATGGCTATAGGGGATATTCATCATTTCATTGCTCATCCAGGAGGAAAAAAAGTAATCGATGCATATATTCGAACGTTAGGCATTGACTCTGAAATGACGAATATTTCACTTGACGTTCTTAAGGAATACGGAAATATGTCTTCAGTAACCATTTTGTACGTTTTAAAACGCTTTATGGAAATAGGGAAATCAGGTGAATTTGGTTTGGCGACAGCTTTAGGACCGGGGTTTTCCTCAGAAATGCTGCTGCTGAGATGGGAGTCATAATGTATGCTTTTTACTTTTTTTATTGCTTTAGTCATCTTCCAAAGAGTAGCAGAATTATGCATTGCTAAGAAAAATGAGCGCTGGATGAAAAATCAAGGAGCACTGGAATTTGGAGAAGGGCACTACATCTTTATTGTTATCGTACATAGCTTGTTTTTCGTTTCCTATATAATTGAGGTGTTTCATTACGATAAAATAATATCACCCATATGGCCAATCCTTTTATCGTTATTTTTATTAACACAAGCTGGGAGATTTTGGGCGTTAGCATCTTTAGGGCGTTATTGGAATACAAAAATTATCGTATTGCCGAAAGCGGAGATTGTGAAAAAAGGACCATATCGATTCATTAAGCATCCAAATTATACAATCGTTTCCGCTGAATTTATTATTATCCCGCTTCTGTTCCAAGCATATATAACAGCTATGCTTTTTACTATTTTAAATGTGATTATCCTTGCTATCCGCATTCCAGCGGAGGAGAAAGCATTAAAGGAACTCACTTCTTATAAAGAAGCTTTTCCTGAAGTGTTAGGCTTGTCCAAAAGATTAAAAAAAGTATGAAATGGATGTAAGTGCTATTGAAAATGATTATCGTTAATGATAAAATTCTAATTGAATTTGAAAATTATTCTCATTAATACTAACAGGAAGGTGTTGTTACAGATGGTGACGATATTTATTGCGGTTACAGTAACAGCATATGCAGTAACAATGAAATATGTTTTAAATCATGTTGCTAAACCACATACAAGATCATAACTTTTATACTACATAACCAGGTGCGAGCCTGGTTTTTATTTTTTCTCTAACCAAAATGCGCAGTTCCATATTCTAAATATAGGAATTATATGAAAAATCATTTAGAATATAGGTGAATGATTACTTCACAAACAAGGGGATACGCACTTATGGTTCAAACGGTACTGCAACAGGATACTGCTGCATTAATACAAAGAATTACAGCTTTATATGAATACTTCAATAAAAATCAAGATCAACAAACTGCAGATAGAGCGAAGGAATTAGCTTTAAAGCTAGACAGGCAAGAATATTCGATTGCTTTTTGCGGGCATTTTTCTGCTGGGAAATCTAGTATGGTTAATAAAATCATTGGAGAGGACCTTTTGCCTTCCAGCCCAATTCCAACGAGTGCGAACTTAGTGAAAATTAAAGCGGGAGAGGACTATGCGAAGGTTATTTTCAAAGAGGGAATCCCGAGATTATACCCTGCTCCTTATGATTACGAGAAAGTAAAATCGTATTGCAAGGATGGGGATCAAATCCATTCAATAGAAATTAGCTATTCGCAAACAAGCTTGCCTGAAAATGCCATTATTATGGATACACCGGGCATCGATTCAACCGATGATGCCCATAGAATTGCAACTGAATCGGCATTGCATCTTGCTGATTTAGTATTTTATGTGATGGATTATAATCATGTCCAGTCAGAATTGAATTTTTTATTCACGAAGGAGCTAGCAGCTGCTGGGAAGCAAGTGTATTTAATTATTAATCAAATTGATAAACATCGTGATGAAGAATTGAGCTTTGCACAGTTTAAACAGAGTGTAAAGGATTCATTTGCTTCATGGGGTGTTATTCCGGAAAGAATATTCTATACGTCGTTAAAGCAGGAAACACACAAGGAAAATGAATTCGATTCTCTGCAAAAATTTATCTCAGAAAAAATCGCAAATAGGAAAACATTGCTGCCAGAATCAGTTTACCATTCACTAAAAAAACTAACTAGTGACCATGCAGTTTTCCTAGAAGAAAAAAGCTGGGAAGAGATTGAAAAAAATAAGAATAAGCTAGAGCAGCTGTCGCAAAGTGAAAGGGAAGCACTTCCTGAAAAGGTTGCAGAGCTTGAAAATAAATTAACAAATATTCGTAAATCAATTGAAAAAGCTGAAATCGAATTTAATAAAAAAGTAGATGATGTGTTAAAAAATGCTTACTTAATGCCATTTCAAACGAGAGACCTTGCTGAGAGTTATATTGAATCTTGTCAAGCTAGTTTTAAAGTGGGCCTCTTCTTTTCGCGGCAAAAAACTGAGCAAGAGAGAATGAATCGGTTAGAGAATTTCTATCGTGATTTTTCCGAAAAGGTTCAATCCCAGCTTGATTGGCATTTAAAAGAATTATTGGTTAAAGAATTAAATCAATATGATATACATGATTCAAACATTTTGGCGAAAGCACAAAATCACCAAGTCGTTTTCAGCAAAGAACTGCTCGCAAACACAGTGAAGGAAGGAGCGCTTCTTTCTGGTGATTATGTCCTTCAATATACGAATGAATTAGCAGAATCCGTAAAAAAAATAGCGAAAAATAGTTTATTAGAAATAAAAGAACTGTTATTGCAAGCGTTAGCTTTGAAAAGTCAAAAAGAAGAGAACGCTATAGAAAGTGAATGGAAACAAGTTAAGCAATATGAAGAAGCATGGCAACAATTATTATTGCTAAAGGAAAGCTTACGAACAGCTAATGAGAAAATGAATGATTTCCTAATTGGACATTTCCCTCATCAGCTTTATGAAGAAGCAAGCAAACAATTAATTGCCGGCCAGCAAGAGGAAGTTGAAATCATCACCGAAACGAATGATTTTGCTAGTGTTTCAAATGAATTAGGAGCTAAGCATGAGGCAGTCAAAGAGAGTGAAGAGCCTGAAGTACAAAGGGTTGAGGAACACACGATTGATGCATTAGTTGCTAAATTATCCTTCACAGCCAATGCCATTCAAGATGTTCCTGGATTTAAAAAGATGGCGGCTGAATTAATGCAAAAGGCGGACCGTCTGAAAGATAAACAATTTACGGTTGCCCTTTTTGGCGCATTTAGTGCGGGGAAATCTTCCTTTGCCAATGCTTTAATTGGTCATAAATTACTGCCTGTATCACCGAACCCAACGACAGCTGCCATTAATAAAATTATGCCGGTTAATGAGCAAAATAGTCATGGGACGGTGCTTGTAAAGGTAAAGGCGTCGCAAATATTATTCGATGATGTTAACCGGTCATTAAAGGTATTTAATTTATCAGCTGCTAATTTTGACGATGCGATTAGTAAGATCAAAAAGGTCATGAATGAACTTGCGGAGATTGATGCCAATGAAAAAACTCATCTTGCTTTCTTAAACGCATTTTTAAAAGGGTTTGACTCCTTCAGAGACGTTTTAGGTTCAACGATTAAGACTGATTTAGAAGAGTTTAAAAGCTATGTCGCTGTTGAAGAAAAGTCTTGTTTTGTTGAAATGATTGAAGTTTTTTACGATTGTGAGCTAACACAAAAGGGCATTACGCTCGTTGATACGCCAGGAGCTGACTCTATTAATGCCCGTCATACTGGAGTAGCCTTTGATTATATTAAAAATTCAGATGCTATTCTTTTTGTTACGTATTATAATCACGCATTTTCGAAAGCAGACCGTGAATTCCTTATTCAATTAGGCCGTGTAAAGGATTCATTTGAACTTGATAAAATGTTTTTTATTGTAAATGCAATTGATCTTGCCAACAGCGAAGAAGAGAAAGAAGCGGTATTAGAGTATGTTGGGGAACAGCTCGTTCAATATGGAATTCGCAAACCAAGCATTTTCGGGCTTTCAAGCCTTGAAGCTCTTGCTGATAAGCTTGAGAACCGACAAGATGTAAAGTCGCATATTAAGCGTTTTGAAGACAGTTTTTATTCGTTCATTACGAGTGAGCTCATGGAAATTTCGGTTACTGCAGCCGAAATGGAGTGGAAGCGAGTTTTAGATCAGCTTCGTACTTTTATTAAATCTTCACATGAAAATAAAGAATTAAAAGTGCAGAAGCGAGCTCAGCTTGAAAAAGAGCAAAGCTCGATAATAGAACTGATCGAAAAACAAGATGACGCGATTTTTATACAAAGACTGGAGCAAGAGGCTGGGGAATTAGTTTTCTATATTAAACAAAGAGTATTTTTGCGCTTTAATGATTTCGTAAAAGAAGCCTTTAATCCAGCCGCTCTGAAGGATGATGGCCGCAATTTAAAGAAGGCGCTGCAAAACGCACTTGAAGAATTCCTGCAAAGCTTTGGATTCGATTTTGCCCAAGAATTACGGGCGACAACTTTACGATTAGAAAGCTATATTCATAAATTATGTAAGCAAGCATTAGAGATGCTTTCACTAAGTACAGCCGATATTAATAAAGAATTAAAGTTTAGTCCTTTTGAGGCAAGAACCCTCGAGGGAATGGATTTTGAGACTGCATTTGCCAATGAGGATCCAATGAAATTCAAAAAGGCACTTGTCCATTTCAAAAACCCGAAGTCATTTTTCGAAAAGAATGAAAGAAAACATTTAAGTGATGAATTAGAGCAAATAATGGGAGAGCCAGCAGAACAATATTTACAAGTTCATGGCAAAAGGCTGCAGGAGCATTATGATGGTCTTTTTGTACAGGAGTATAAATATTTGCTTTCCATTGTAATTGAACAAGTGAATGAATATTATGATGGACTATTAGCTGTTCTCCGAGATGATTTTCCGATTGAGAAGCTGGAGAAAACTGAAAAAGAAATTGCCAATTTTTCAGGCTACAAGGAGCTTTAATGAACATACAAGCCTTTCATGCATGTGCGACCTGTATCCATTTCGAGGCAAGTAAGTGCGAAAAAGGGATGACCTATCGATGCAAACGTCTAGGCTATGAAACGAAACCCAATTATCAATTTCAATGCTGGACACCGAAAGAGCATGTAAAAAAGCTGATGGAAAAAAGAAAAGCGTAAGTGCCTTCGGAACAATCAAAGACCAGATTGTTCCTGCGATGCCAATTCTAAGGGGATTTCCTTAGTGTTCACCCCCGACAAGCACAAGCCAATCTTTTCGAAAAGGTTGCTTTTTACCTTTTTGGGAAGATTGGCTTGTGACCTCGAGGTCGACAAAACCGCGACGTCCTCCCAAAAGCTACACTTTTGGTCGTGCGATGTGTCGCTGTCGAAGTCTTCCTTGTCCTGTCGCATTGTCGACACTAGTACATCCTGTACGTCGGGGGTAGGAACTGGAGCTAGACAGAAAAGAATGAGGGAGATGAAGGAATGAGTTTCGTTGTTGAACAGGACTGGCTGAAGGAACGGTTGGAGCAAGAAGATATTCGAATCGCGGATTGCCGCTATAATCTCGGCTTAGCAGATGAAGGATACGAATTATATAAAAAGAATCATATTCCTGGAGCAGTTTATTTCCATGTTAGTAATGATTTATCACAACCAGTTTCAACACATGGCGGTAGACATCCATTGCCAAATATTGAGGAATTTAAACAAACTTTGCAAAATGCCGGCATCAGCAATGAAACGACCGTCATTGCCTATGATGGAGGAGAAGGCTCTTTTGCAGGACGTCTCTGGTGGCTATTAAAATATGTTGGCCATGAGAAGGTATATGTATTAAATGGAGGATATAAAGCTTGGACGGAAGCTGGGTATCCAGTAAATAGTGCTGTTCCTGAATATCAGAAAACCAATTTTGCCATCAAAATAAATAATGAAATTTACGCATCTTATGAAGATGTGAAAAAAATCGTCGCAGAGAAAAATCATGAAACGATATTAATTGATTCGAGAGAGAACAAGCGTTATTTAGGGTTAGTGGAGCCGATTGATAAAAAAGCGGGACATATCCCAGGTGCCATTAATAAAGTATGGTCGGAAGGCTATGAAAACGGGCTGTTCAAAAGTGGAGAAGATCAGGCAAAGCGATTCACCGACATAGATAAAGATAAGCAAATTATCGTTTATTGCGGTTCTGGGATTACAGCAACACCTAATTTTATGGCCCTGAAAGAAGCTGGCTACGAACATGTCAAACTATATGCCGGCAGCTTCAGTGACTGGATATCGTACGAAGAAAATGAAATTGAAACAGGAGAATAGCTGAAAGAAATAGCTCTTTAAAAGGGCTATTTTTTCGTTTTGGCTGTTTTCATAAAGTTCGTTGCTTTATTAGTGTGATTTATATATAACTATATGACGGGCAAACTTCGAGGGGCTTATAACAATATATGCAAAAAGAGCGTTCTTCTGTATATCATGTAAAACTTAACAGCCACTTTTAATTGGGCGCCATGTTATAATGAACAGTATGATTACAAAGAATGGGGCGAAGAAATTGATAAATGAACAAAAGCCTACGATTATGCTAGTAGATGGAATGGCATTATTATTTAGAGCCTATTTTGCCACTGCGGTCCACGGACAATTCATGAGAAATTCTAACGGTGTGCCAACAAATGGTGTATATGGCTTTGTGAAGCATTTTTTAACAGCTGTTTCACATTTCAATCCTTCTCATATTGCTGTGTGCTGGGATATGGGGAGCAAAACATTCAGGACGGACATGTATGATGGCTATAAAGCAAATCGCCCAGAGGCACCAGCTGAGCTCATTCCCCAATTTGATCTTGTTAAAGAAGTTGTAGACGCTTTTGATGTACCGAATATAGGATTGAAGGGCTATGAAGCGGATGACTGTATCGGAACAATTGCCACTCAAGTAAAAGAAGATAGCCATGTGAAAATTTTGACGGGGGACCAAGATATATTACAGCTGCTCGATGAGCGAATTTCCGTCGTCCTTTTACAAAAAGGATATGGCAACTATTTAGTTCATACGAAGGATACTTTTTACGAAGAAAAAGGCATTCATCCTAGACAAATGATTGATTTAAAAGCATTTATGGGTGATACAAGTGATAATTATCCTGGAGTAAAAGGGATAGGCGAAAAAACAGCCTTAAAGCTGTTACAGCAATTCGGACATATTGAAGGTGTCCTTGAAAACATAGATCAATTAACGAAGGGGCAAAGAACAAAAATCGAACAAGATTTAGATATGCTCCATTTAAGCAGGCAGCTTGCGGAAATTAAATGTGATGTTCCTGTTGAATGTCCGTTAGATCTTGCTGTTTTCCGCTACAACCGAGAGAAAGTGTTAGATAAATTTGCCGAAGTCGAGTTTCGTGGTCTTCATCAATTACTTGACGAAAAACAATATGCCTAATGTTTAAGCTGTCCCAATAAATGGGACAGCTATATTTATTTTGTATTTTTCTTTTTCGCGGCATTTTCAAGCTTACTTTTTGGATCTCTTGTGATATCTTGCCCATAGCCTTGCGGGTTAACGCCTGATGCGACTTTTCCTCTATTATTTTCTTTTTGCCCCACTGCTCACACCTCCTTACCTCGATTGCCTTTCTAGTATTACCGAAAAGAATAATTACACTCATCTTTCTTCACACTAGAAGCAAGAGGTGAGTTGATTATGAATAAAGGTGTGTATATTGCTTTATTAAGTATCGGTTTAGCGCAAGGGTTAAAAATCCCGATTCATTTTTTTCGCAAAAAAGAATTTCGCCCAGAATTATTTTTTCATACTGGCGGAATGCCAAGCTCCCACTCTGCTGGTGTGTCGTCATTAACGACCTATATTGCTCTAAAAAGAGGTATCCCGACCATTGATTTTGCTCTTTCGCTTATTTATGGACTCATTGTTATGTATGATGCTCAAGGGATCCGAAGACAAACGGGAGAACTAACATTAAAAGTGAATAGTATGGGAGAATTGATTGATAAAATCAAGAAAGAAGAGTCGGTAGCCTTTGAACAGAAGGAAACTCCAAAAAAATTAAAGGAAATGCTCGGTCACCAGCCCATCGAAGTCATCGGCGGAGCCTTGCTGGGCGTCGCAACAGGAACAATTGGGTATTTTTTAACAGAAAAAGATAGATAATTGTCCAAATGTAAGGTAAAATTTAAATAGTTTGGGATAAGGTGAAACTTCCATCAGTGGTGGTTTTTTCCACTGATGGTTAGTTGAACCAATCGGGCCTTTACGGGCAGTTATCCCCCAACTTATAATCATTTGAATTTCGCAGAGTTATGAAGTGGGGGTTACTGCCCGTTAATCTGCGATTAAGGGGAAAGGGTTGACTAAGTCCTTGAAGACAGTGGAGGATTATTTGAGTTTCTTACAAAGTAAAGGCTTTCAGTTTCAAGAGGATGCGATTGGTTTTATTTATTTTGGCAAGCACTATACGAATGCGTCGGATGAATTAATAAATACAGCGATTGAATTAACGTTAAAAGCACAAAAAACCTTTGATGGCAGTTTTTATGTCTCTTTGCTGGAAATGTTAATATCCAATGGGATTAAAACAAAGCATGAGGCCATTCAATTTGTAAAGGAAAAAGAGTTAATTTCGATTTGAAAAAAACTGGACGAACTGGGGGAAATTTGAGTTCGTCCAGTTTTCTTTTTAGCACATACGGATTGCCGTTCTCGCTAATTCATCTGCAACCTTATTTTCTGAGCTTGGAATCCATTTCATGAAAAAAAGCTCAAGCTGCTTGCTTAAAAGCAATGCTCTCTCAAGAAGAGGTGCATATGCTTTATTTTTGGCATATTCTTTTTCAATTGCCCGATCGACTGCTTGAGAATCCGTTCGAAAGGAAACGATTGTATACCCTTTTTCAATGCATATTTCTAATGCTTTAATTAATGCATTGAATTCTGCTTCATGATTCTCCATAACGCCGAGGGGGATCGCATACTTTTCGACAGTCCCATTTCCTTTAATAAAAATACCAGCGCCACTCGGTCCAGGGTTACCCGCACTTGCACCATCAATATACACTTCAATCAAAATTCTTCCTCCAAAACAAATTGAAATTTTTATTCAAACACACTCTAGGGTAAGATAAAATAAGTGTACCAATAAAGTTGAGCTTAAGAAAGGCTGAAAAAAATGAAATATAAATTGGAATGGACTTATAAAATAAAAGGGATAGATCGTGTCGTTTTTCAATCTGATTGGCTAGAAGGTGAATTAGTATTACAAGTTGGAGAAGATATTGAGAAGAGCGGCAAAGGTTTCAATTTGATCTACCATGATGAAAGGGGAACAGAATGGTCGACGAAAGAAATGCGAAAGCTTCTTGCGGAAATTGAAGAGGATCCCCATGACTTGACTGTTTATTTTGATGGCGGATTTAATAAAGCGACACATCAAGCGGGGCTAGGAGCGGTTATTTATTATAAGCAAGGGAAGAAGAAATATCGTATTCGGGCGAATGAGCTATTTGATGATATTGACAATAATAATGAAGCTGAATATGCAGCTATTTATTTTACTCTCAACCTGCTTGAAGAAATGGATGTCCATCATATGATATGCGAATTTAAAGGGGATGCTCAAGGCATTTTAATGCAGCTTAAAGGTGAATGGCCATGCTATGAGGAAAATCTAAATCACTGGTTAGACCGTATTGAAGCAAAAATGAAAAAGCTATCGATTGACGGAAGGTTTACACCGATTCCGAGAAATGAAAACAAAGAAGCTGATAAGCTTGCAAGCCAAGCACTAGATGGAAAAGTTATTAATAGTAAGATGCAGGTCA
Organism: Cytobacillus depressus; assembly: GCF_008923245.1. Lineage (GTDB taxonomy): Bacteria > Bacillota > Bacilli > Bacillales > Cytobacillaceae > Cytobacillus > Cytobacillus depressus. Next base: position 294,904 of record NZ_WBOS01000001.1, on the reverse strand, counting down.
TTTAGCGCTTGATGAAAGGTGAGGAAGCGAATGAAAAGAAAGCAAATATTTGATGAAGTAGAAGCAATACTTGCCACCTATTGTCAAGGCTGTTTATTGCATAAGCATCATAAAGAGGAAAAGGGACGGAGATACGCTCACAGATTTTGCATTACTGAATGTACAGTTGGGGAAAAAATAAAAAATATTGGCAGAAAGCTTTCTCAATCTTAAAAGGGTAATTTGAACTCCGAAAATAAAATAAATAAAGGCTGGCAAAAAAATTGCCAGCCTGATTATTTATAAGATTATAGTTTTACAACGTTTGAAGCTTGAGGTCCGCGGTTTCCTTCAACGATTTCAAAAGAAACTTCTTGGCCTTCTTCTAAAGATTTGAAGCCGTCACCTTGGATAGCTGTGAAGTGAACGAATACATCGTCTCCGCCTTCAACTTCGATAAATCCGAAACCTTTTTCATTGTTGAACCATTTTACTTTACCGTTTTGCATGTTAACTTTTCCTCCTAAGCCTTTCAAGACACAATTCAGTGTCCAAGATAAATATTACCACCCAACAAAATACAAAGCAGATATTATTAGTAATAAAGGAAATATATTCTGTTAAATGATGATTTAAATATACATGAATGTACAGATACAGTCAAGGAATTTAGGGATTATTTCATAAAAACTATCAAAAACTTAAAATATTTCCGAAATAATAAAATATTCATATTTTAACTAATTTATTTTTGCGGTTTTTTCAGCAATTACCATTATTGGTTATAGATGGAACTCGTTCATATAATCGTCATTTTATCATATTAATAATAAGCAAGGCAAAAATTCCGTATGACTTTTTTGAAATTATTCCATTCCATAAGAGGGTGAGATAATGTACCGATTTTCGATTGATCAAGATAATTGGATATTAAGATTCTCTCCTCATGTCCAAATTGAGGCAGATATTAAAAAAATCATTGTTAGTTCGATCACTCAATTAGGAAAAGAGCTGCCATCCTTCTCACACGGAGAGTCATTTATCATTATGAGTGATGATATCGGATTAATCGTATTTAATGTAGAGAAAATTCCAGCTTTAATTTTAACAGTTTCAAATATTGTCAGTAAAGATAAATGGTATATTCAAGAAAATTTGACAATCAAACCATATTTGTAAAGTGTAAAATCGGCGAAAGCCGTTTTTTTTTGTTTTGTACAAAAAATAAATAATTGAAAAAAACTTTGCTAACGTTTAAAATGTTGTACTAAGGAAACTTTTATAATTAAGGTAAAAATAGATGTGTGCGACAAAAATAAATGCACTTATTTAAAAAAAGTGCATACACTCAATTAAAGAGGTGGCAAATAGTGAAAAAAATCTTATGTATGCTCATTGTTTTATCATTATTTATTCTTGGTTCTTGCTCTAGCGAATCAGCAAATGATAAACAAAAGAGTGACAAACTAGTCGTAACAACAACAATTGGCCAAATTGCTGATGCGGTAAAAAATATTGGCGGTGATAAAGTGGAGGTCCAAAGTTTAATGGGATCTGGCACTGACCCTCATCTTTATAAAGCTACACAAGGAGACATTGCCAAACTGCAAAAAGCAGATGTTATTTTTTATAACGGCTTACACCTAGAAGGAAAAATGCTTAGTGTATTAGAGAAAATGAATAAAGAAAAACCTACTTACGCGATTGGCGAAGCCATTAAGAAAAATAATTTATTATTAAATGCAGATGATCGTACGGCTATTGATCCCCATATTTGGTTTGATATTGATTTATGGCTGGCGGCATTAAAGGAAGTAGAAGCAGGTTTAATTAAAGCTGATCCTGACAATAAAGCTTACTACGAAAAAAATGCAGAAGAGTATTTTAATAAACTTAAGGAATTAAAAGAGTTTGCAATAGAGGAAATGGAAAAAATTCCGGCTGAACAAAGAGTTCTAGTTACTGCTCATGATGCATTTCGGTATTTTGGCGCAGCATTCAATATGGAAGTTGAAGGCTTGCAAGGATTAAGTACGGATTCGGAATATGGACTTGGCGATGTTCAGAAAATAGTAGATTTATTAGTTACTAGAAACATTAAAGCAGTATTTATTGAGTCAAGTATCTCCGAACGATCGATCAATGCAGTCATTGAAGGTGCGAAGAAAAAAGGGCATGAAGTGAAAATAGGGGGAGAACTCTTTTCAGATGCAATGGGTGAAGAGAAGACAGAAGAAGGTACTTATATAGGAATGTATAAACATAACGTGGAGATAATTGTAAATTCATTAAAGTAGGTGGGATTGATGAATCCGGTCAAAGTAGAAAATTTAACGGTTGCATATCAAAAGAAACCCGTATTGTCAGATGTTAATTTTATCGTGCCTGAAGGAAAACTAATAGGCATTATTGGACCGAACGGGGCTGGAAAATCAACTTTAATCAAGGCGGTTTTAGGGCTTATTCCAAAAGCATCAGGTGATGTTGAAATTTACGGGAAGTCATACAAGCCCAAAGATAAGGTAGTAGGCTATGTCCCACAGCGCGGGTCTGTTGACTGGGATTTTCCCACGAATGCACTTGATGTTGTGTTAATGGGGCGCTATGGACATATTGGCTGGTTTAGAAGGCCGAGTAAAAAGGATATTGACTTTGCTAAAGAAAGTTTGCGGAAGGTAGGCATGGAAGATTTTGCGGACAGACAAATAAGTCAATTATCTGGTGGACAGCAGCAAAGAGTTTTTTTAGCAAGGGCATTAGCTCAAGATGCGAAGGTTTATTTTATGGATGAACCGTTTGTCGGTGTAGATGCAGCTACAGAAAGGGCCATTATTGAATTGCTAAATGATTTGAAAAATCAAGGGAAAACTGTTCTTGTTGTTCATCATGATTTACAAACAGTGAAAGATTATTTTGATCATGTCATTTTATTGAATGAAAAAGTCATTGCTACAGGGCCGACAGAAGAAACATTTACAATTGAAAATCTTCATCGAACATATGGCGGAAAGCTGGCGTTCTTAGAGAAAGATCAAATAATGGTGGAAACGAAACGGAGGTGAGCAAATGAATGACATGCTAAGACTAGTCCTATTTGATGCGAATACACAATGGGTTTTACTCGGTACGATGCTTTTAGGTATCGCGAGTGGAGTCCTCGGGAGCATTGCTCTTTTAAGAAAACAAAGCTTAATAGGGGATGCGGTTGCACATGCCGCATTGCCAGGAATATGTATTGCGTTTTTATTGATTGGGGAGAAATCTCTTGTCGCTTTATTAATTGGGGCAACAATTACAGGCCTCCTAGCTGCTTATTGCATCCAGTTCATTACATCTTCCTCTATATTGAAAGAAGATGCCGCCATTTGCTTAGTTTTATCCGTGTTTTTCGGATTTGGGGTTGTATTATTAACAAAGGTGTCCCAATCTCCATCCGGCAATAAAAGCGGGCTCAATGATTTTATTTTCGGCCAAGCGGCTTCACTCGTTGGCAATGATGTTAAGCTTATGGCGGGAACGGCTGCTGTCTTAATTACAATAACTGCCTTACTTTTTAAAGAATTGAAAGTCCTAACATTCGATCCGGAGTTTGCAAAAGGGTTAGGGCTTCCTTCCGGATTCTTAAATTTTTTGTTTTTGACATTGTTAGTGGCTGCAGTAGTGATTGGCATTCAGGCAGTAGGTGTAATATTAATGGCGGCGCTATTAATCACACCAGCTGTTGCCGCCCGTTATTGGACTGATTCATTAGGGAAAATGGTTGTTATATCGGGAGTCTTTGGAGCAGTCTCAGGTATGACCGGAACCTTAATTAGCACACTTAGAGTAGGTTTGGCTACAGGGCCATTTATTGTAGTAACTGCGACAGCATTATTTATCGTTTCCATGCTTTTTGCTCCACAAAGGGGTATTATCCCAAAATGGGTTAAAATGATCCTCCGTGATAAACAAATTAGACAACAACAGATTTTGCAACAGCAAAAAGGAAGTGGCTTGTCATGAGCTATGATGGCTGGATTTTAATTGTTGCCTCATTGGCAGGCATTACATGCGGAATTACAGGCTGTTTTCTCATTTTACGAAAGCTATCTATGCTTGCTGATGCGATTAGCCATACCGTTTTACTTGGAATTGTCCTCGCGTATATTATTAGTCAAAGCATGAATGGATTGTATATGCTAATTGGAGCGGCGATAGTGGGATTATTGACGGCATTCTTCGTTCAGGTTTTTTACAGTTCAGGGATTCAAGAGGATGCATCAATCGGGGTTGTTTTCACCTTTCTATTTGCAGTAGGTGTTATCCTCATTACCCTTTACGCTGGGGATGTTCATTTAGATGTAGAGCATGCCTTAATGGGTGAAATCACCTTTGTTCCGTGGGATCTCGTGACATTGGGTCCCTTGCTTGAATTGCCGAAAGCATTTCTCATGCTCTCAACTGTGCTTCTCATTGATTTGATTATTATTTTCTTGTTTTATAAAGAGTTAAAAATCACTTCGTTTGATCCAAGTATGGCTGTTGCTATTGGCATTCCTGTTATGCTTATCCACTATTTATTAATGGGTATGGTATCCATTACAACTGTAGCATCCTTTGATAGTGTTGGAGCGATTTTAGTAGTTGCAATGCTAATTGCTCCAGGTGCGTCTGCCTACTTACTAACTGAGCGATTAAGTGTCATGTTAGTATTAAGTGCTTTATTGGGTGTGGCAGCCGCTATCACTGGGTATTATGTGGCAAGCTGGCAGGACGTGTCGATAGCGGGAACGATGGCTACAATGAACGGAGTTATCTTTGCCCTTGTATTTTTATTCTCGCCTACGAAGGGACTCATTGCGAAAAAACTGCATATTCGGAAGTTAAAAACTGATTAAATGGAGGCTCTTCCTTTTGGGAAGGGCTTCTTTTATCTTCTAAAAAATTGACAAAACAGCAAGAACATTATACTATTATCTCGAATTGAAAATATATTAATTAAATGCAAATGAATATCGAAATGGTACACTATAAATAATAGAGCTAGAAGGGAGAAATATAATGAAACATATATTTCAAAAAGGAAAAAATCCATCAAAACCGACTTTGCTATTGCTTCATGGAACAGGGGGAAATGAGTTAGATTTATTGCCACTTGCAGAAAGAATAGATGGAGAAGCATCTGTTCTAAGTGTACGCGGGAATGTCCTTGAAAATGGAATGCCCCGTTTTTTCAGAAGATTAGCAGAAGGAGTGTTTGATGAAGAGGATCTTATTTTTCGTACGAAGGAATTAAATGAGTTCCTAAACGAGGCAGCTGAGAAGTATGGGTTTGACAGAGATAATATTATTGCTGTTGGCTACTCTAATGGGGCAAATATCGCAGCTAGCCTAATGTTCCATTATCAGGACGCATTGAAAGGGGCAATTTTGCATCATCCGATGGTACCAAGAAGGGGGATTGACTTACCTGACCTATCAGGTAAATCTGTATTCATAGGTGCCGGTACGAATGATCCTATATGCACGCCGCAGGAATCGGAAGAGCTTAAATCTTTATTTGAAAGTGTAAATGCCAAGGTAGAATTACATTGGGAAAATAGAGGGCACCAACTGACATTTGACGAAGTGAATGCGGCCGCTCATTGGTATCGAAATAACTAGAATTAAATATGAATATCGCTTAGTTAAAACATGACCTTAAAAGTCGATTTCCTGTAAAAATAAAGGAAATCGACTTTTTCATCTTTTCCTGAACAATTCCTGTAGGTATATTAATTTGGCCTCGATAATAAGAATAGAGTGAATAAATGCATTAATTAGGAGGTATTGGTATGAATGGAAATGAAGGATTGCATGCTGATACAGGTGTTACATCTGTAAATTTTGTTGAGCGATCTTTAAATGAAATTCGTTTTTGGTCTAGAATTATGAAGGAGCACTCTTTATTTCTTCGATTAGGTTTTAGAGCAGAGGATACTCAATTAATTCAAGAAGCCAATCAATTTTACCGACTGTTTGAACGCATCGAACAAACTGCACATACCCTTACCAATCAAACAGACCCTGAACAAATTAGAAAATTTAATTCAGAAGTACAACAAGCTGCAACTAATATTTTTGCATTTAAACGAAAGGTACTAGGACTCATTCTTACGTGTCAATTACCAGGGGCAAACAATTTTCCACTATTAGTTGATCATACAAGTAGAGAAGCTAATTATTTTAGAAAAAGATTAATTGAATTAAATGAAGGAAAACTGCAGCCACTTCCTGAAGCCATAATTAAAGAAAATGTTTTCTTCTTAAGGATTATGGCTGACCATGCTAAATTTATTGGCCATCTACTGGATCCATCTGAAAGGAAGTTGGTTGATATGGCGCAGAACTTTAGTAATGATTTTGATCAATTGATGTATCAAGCAAGGGATTTAGAATCTATGAGGCCACAATCTCAAACAGTTCCTATGTTAGATCAATTTCTGGATCAAAATCGTGTATCAGTCGCATCTCTTCGCAGCTTCAAGAAAACGGCACGTGATTTAATTGAACAATGTAAAATAAAAAGTATCATTCACCCATTATTAGCCGACCATGTTTTCCGGGAAGCTGATAGATTCCTTGAAATAATTGATATGTTTGATGCTCATCTTACTAGCGGTAACACAGGTTCTAGATAGTGCAACTGTGAAATGGAATTATATGTTCAAATCGGAAGAGCTGTACACTATGACCAAAGTTGCTCATCGGTATGTAGGAAATTCGGAATAAAAAACTAATATGCGATTATAGTAGGGCTTCCCAAACAATGATGTCTCGCCACATTGTTTGGGAAGCCCTTATTTTATTATTTAAATTCATCTATTTACTTAAAGGATATTGTTATATTAATAATCACTAATATACTTTTAGTAAAAATATTAATGTCATTATTTTTAATGAAATTAAATTTAAATGGTAGTATAAAGCGATTATTTTAAAGGGTTTTCAAGCGTTTTTATAAAATAGCCACATTTTTGTTGACGTATTGTGAACAAGAGTTTAATATGTGTATATAAAGTTTACTTGTTACAATAAGTAACCAGGGTATTTTAGAAAGGAGTAGTAAGAATACGTTAATTTTAATAAATAAAGCAGCACTTTAATATGTGATGCTCCATACAAGAGAAAATTTACATGGATTGAATGCAAATTGTTCAAAAATACAAGCCATGAGATGGCTTGATTTAGTTATCGAAATGTTAATTCGACATATAGCAAGGGGGATTAAGGATGAAACAAATCAATCGAGAAGAATTAAAAGCTGCTGGTTTTAGCGAAGACGTTTTGCCGCCGAAGCCAGAAGAGAGAAATTGGAACATCGGAAATTATGCAACAATATGGATGGGATCCGTTCACAATATCCCTAACTATATTGCGGTTGGTGGACTTTTTGCCTTAGGGATGTCAGCTGGACAAGTATTCGCCGCAATTATACTTGCGTCGATCATACTAGCAGCAGCGCTTGTTTTTAACGGCCACGCTGGATCAAAATATGGGCTACCGTTCTCAATGTTCTTACGCACATCTTTCGGTACTAAAGGTGCAATGATTGCAGGTGTGCTAAGAGGTGTTATTAGCGCAATTATGTGGTTTGGATTTCAAACATATGCAGGGAGTCAAGCATTATCAATCCTACTCGGAAAGCTTTGGCCAACGTATTTAACGTTAGGCGGGGATTGGAATCTATTAGGATTATCGTTGCCAGCATTAATTTCGTTTCTGATATTCTGGTTATTCAATGTTGCTTTAATTTATGGAGGAATGGGATTGTTAGGTAAATTCTCAAATATCCTTTCTCCGCTTGTGTATATTGTTTTTGGTGGTATGGCGATTTGGGCCATTAAATTAGCTGGAGGCGTTGGCCCTATCTTAGCTTATACAGGTGCAGGGGTCAGCGGTAATAAAGTAATCGTCTTTTTATCAGCTATAACGGTATTAATTGCTGCTTGGGCAGCTCCAATTGTCAATGTATCAGACTTTACAAGATTGGCTCGTTCAACGAAGGATCAGGCTGTTGGCCAAACATTAGGTTTAGTTGTGACTTATATATTGTTTGCCATTGCAAGTATTTCGATTATTGTCGGTTCTGAAATTGCCTTCGGTACACCAATTTGGAATGTACTTGATGTTGTTGCTAGATTTGATAGTTCTTATGCCATAGGAATTTCTGTACTTACACTATGTTTAACAACATTATCGGTAAACGTGACAGGTAATATTGTTCCTGCTGGTTACCAATTAGCATCACTATTCCCGAAAAAACTAACTTTTAAATCGGGAGCAACGATTGCTGCTGTACTTGGAATTGTTGTCATGCCTTGGAAGCTTATGGAGAACGCGACGAGTATTTTTACATTCTTAAATATGATTAGCGGCCTTTTAGCTCCAATTACAGGTGTTATGCTAGCGCATTATTTTGTAGTTACAAAAACAGAAATAGACTTGAGAGAGCTGTATTCCCACAACGGAAAATACAAATATAAAAATGGTTTTAATGTAAATGCCATTATTACATTAACTGTTGCTGGCGTGCTTTCCTTAATCGGCAATTTCGTCCCATTCTTTAAACCACTTTCTGATATTTCATGGTTTGTAGGAGTTATTTCTGCATTTATTATTTACACTTTACTTGAGTTACGTAGTAGTAAAGCTGTTAAGGTAACAAAGCAGATGAAATTGAATGAAGAAAAGTAGCTAGAAATAAGAGGATATCAATATAAATTTGGGAGTTAGTGGCAATTTTTAAAGAAAAGCTGCTAGGGTAATGTCAAAAAATGGGTTATTTTGACGGTGGGGCATTAATCTTATTTTAGAAAGGGGTTTTAATAATGACTCTTGATTTATTAATTAAAGGCGGCAATGTTGTCTTTCGGGATGGTGTTCGTAAAGTTGATATTGGAATAAAAAATGAAAAAATTTCATGCGTTGCTGAGCAAATTACTGAAGACGCAAAAGAAATTATTGATGCGAATGGGCAATATGTCATGCCAGGAATGATTGATACACATGTTCACATAAGCGAACCCGGCCGAACAGAATGGGAAGGCTTTGAAACAGGATCGAAAGCATTAGCAGCAGGTGGAACGACAAGCTATGTGGAAATGCCATTAAACGCACTCCCGGCAACAATTAATAAAGAGGCACTTGAATTAAAACTTGAAGCTGCAAGCAATCAAAATTATGTCGATTATGCTTTCTATGGCGGTCTCGTACCGGAGAACCTAGATAAGTTGGAAGAATTAGTAGATGCAGGTGTTCTAGCATTTAAATGCTTCTTATCTGATATCACCAGCGATGTTCCTGGAGATTTCATACATGTGGATGATTATTCTTTGTATAAAGGTATGGAAAAATTAGCGGAATTGGATCAGCTCTTATGTATTCATGCGGAAAATCCATCGGTTACATCTGGGCTTGCTAAAGCAATGGTAAGAGAAGGCAGAACTACAGCAATGGATTATGTAGATTCACGTCCCGTTTTCACTGAAGTGGATGCCGTTCAACGTGCCCTTCTTTTTGCTAAAGAAACTGGCTGTAAATTGCATTTAGTACACATTAGTACTTCAGAGGCTATACAGGCTATTTTAAAAGCTCGTGCAGAAGGTGTGAATGTAACCGTTGAATCTTGTCCTCACTATTTTGCAATGACTGCCGAACAAGTGGAGGGAATCGGACCTAGAGCAAAATGCCAGCCTCCAATTAGAAAAGCAAAAGATCAAGAGAAACTATGGGACGAGCTTCTTAACGGGAATATTGATTGGTTAACATCCGATCATTCGCCTTGTACAGAGGATTTGAAACAAGGAAATATCTTTGAAGCATGGGGCGGAATCAGTGGAGCTCAAAATAATGTCGATCTCATGTTTGATTTAGCTGTAAAACAACGTGGATTACCGGTTCATAAGTTTGTTGATTTAATTGCAACAAATCCAGCTGAACGCTTTAACTTGTCAAATAAAGGTGAAATTGCTGTTTCGAAAGATGCGGATATTATTTTGGTAGATCCTAACCAAACATATGTTGTTAAAAGAGAAGACCTATACTATAAAAATAAACATAGTGCATATGAAGGCAGAAAAATCGATTGCCGCGTAACAAAAACGATTGTTCGTGGAAATGTCGTTTTCGATTTAGAAAAAGGGATTGTTGGAACTCCTGTAGGACAGCTTATTTATGCAAAATAATTAATCTAAGGCCAATAAAAATTATTCGAACCCCTTGTTGGTGCAAAACCGGCAAGGGTTAAAGAAAATAGAAAATGGGGGAAAGAAACATGGTTAATTATGATTTAATTATTAAAAACGGGACAATCGTTACTGCAGATTCAATTGTTCAAGGAGATATAGCAATTAAGGAAATGAAAATTAAAGAAGTCTCTATTGGCAAGCCAATAGAGGCAACAGCAGATAAAGAGATTGACGCTAAAGGACTTCATATTCTTCCAGGTTTAATTGACACACATGTCCATTTTAACGAACCAGGCAGAACAGAGTGGGAAGGGCTAGAGACAGGAAGCAGAAGCTTAGCTGCCGGAGGAGTTACAACATTCTTTGATATGCCGTTGAATAGTACGCCTCCGACAATAAATAAAATAAATTTAGAGCTTAAGAGCACTGCTGCCGCTGAAAAGTCAATCGTTAATCCTCGTTTCTGGGGTGGACTTGTACCAGAAAATATTGACGATTTAAAGGATCTTCACGAAAATGGCGTCATCGGATTTAAGGCATTTATGTCACCAAGTGGAATTGTTGATTTCAATAATGTTGATGATGAAACAATTTATAAGGGGATGAAAGAGATTGCATCCTTAGGTTCTCTTTTAGCTGTTCATGCTGAAAGTACGGTGATTTGTGATCAGCTAGCTAAAGAAAAACAAAGTCAAGGCAAAACAACAGCAAGAGATTTTGTTGAATCACGTCCGATTATTTCGGAAATTGAAGCGGTCAGAAGAATTATTTCCTATGCAGAAGCAACTGGATGTAAACTTCATATTGTCCATGCAAGTAGCCGAAAAGTAGTACAAGTGATTAACGATGCAAAACAAAGAGGCTTAGACGTAACAGTTGAAACATGCCCACATTATTTATCGTTGACAGTAAAAGATTTAGAAGAAAAAGGAGCAATGGCGAAATGTGCCCCTCCATTAAGAGATGCAGAAGAAGTAGAAGATTTATGGGCCGCAATTGCTAACGGAGAAATTAACGTCATCGCATCCGACCATTCACCAGCACCGGCATCTATGAAAACAATAACAGACAACTTTTTTGAAGGGTGGGGAGGTATTTCGGGAGCACAGTCTACCTTGAATATCATGTTGACTGAAGGGTATTTTAAACGAAATCTTCCATTAGAAAAAATTGTAGAATTAACTGCGACAAACCCAGCAAAATTATTCGGCCTTTCAACTAAAGGAAAGATTGCCGTTGATTATGATGCTGATTTGGCGATTATCAACTTGAATGAAAGCTTTGAACTGAAGAATGAAGATTTGTTCTACCGTCATCAGCACTCACCTTATGTCGGAATGACATTTAAAGGGAAAGTAAAGACAACAATTGTTGGTGGTAAAGTAGTTTTCGAAAATGGCCAACCAATGAAAAAATAAAAATGTAAGGGAAGTAACTTTTATGGCACCTAAGGAAATACAACATCAAGTGCAAGAGAATAAGAAATTTATGATTCCGTATTGGTGGAAAGTGGTTTTTGCATTCACGTTAGGATGGATGTTTATCAATGCCAATAAATATTTTTTGAATCCTATTTTAGGGAATATTGGCTTAGAATATAACCTGAATAATAGCCAGCTTGGATTGGTCAATAGTATATTCTTTCTGACTTACACGATCGCGCAAATTCCGGCAGGGGCTTTCAGTGATAAATTTGGCAGGAAAAAGTTGCTTGTCATCGGGTTTATTTTATATGGGATTTTGACAGGCATCAGTGGCCTTATGGCGGGTTTCACAGGCTTTTTGGTGGCTCGTGCTATTGCGGGAATTTCTTCAGCCACTTATTACGGTCCTCAATTTGCCCTATCATCTGAAGCGATTCCAGAAAAACGCAGAACTATAGGCAGTGCCATTATTAACAGCGGATCGGGGATTGGGATTGCTTTAGGTTTTGTCTTGTCGAGTACATTAGTTTTAGATAAGGGAATGAGTTGGAGTGTTCCATTTTATATCTTCGGCGTGCTTACTGTTCTTGTCGGAATCCTTATTTCGGTATTAGTAAAAGAAAAAAATCCAGATACTGCATCGAAAGAAAGTGAAATACTAGAGGAGTCCTCGAATAAAGGAAAAAAAGTTTCGGTTTTATCTTTACTTAAAAACCGCAATCTTTTGATTACCTTTCTAGTCTTATTTTGTTCCATTTACGGCTTTACTGTCGTTGTCACATGGTTGCCGAAGTTTTTGGAAACCGAAAGAGGCTTCCACGGCAGTCAAGTTGGTTTGATAGCGGCCTTGGTCCCATTGGCTTCGATACCAGGGGCGCTGATCGCAAGTTATATTTCGGATCGCTTAGGTCGAAAGAAGCCTTTCGCTTTTGTGCTGATTCCAATTGCGGCGATCGCATTGTGGGCAACTGTCTATGTTCATAGTACTGCATTATTGATCACAGCATTATTGATTTATGGGTTATTTGGTAAAATTGCACTGGATCCGCTTCTGATCGCATCAGTTTCTGAGAATGTTGATAAATCAGCGTATGGGGTTGCCTTCAGTCTTTATAATTTTATGGGTATGATCTCGTCGATTATCGCCCCATTGCTCGTTGGTTTTCTTGCTGATAAAACAGGCAGCATGGCTACAGGATTTTACTCAGCGGTCATTGTTCTTGCTGTAGGGTTCGTGATAATGATGTTCTTTAAAGAAGACCCAAAAGTAAAAGCAATGGGTGAATAGACATTACCAAATTCCAGAGTGGTGTTTCTGAGAATCTATTATGGCAAAGGTGTTTGAATATATATATGGATCTTTAGTGCCGCTTGTGGAAAATATCGGAATAATAATGAAAGCTCAAATGGAAAGTAAATTAACTGCAGAATGTAAGATTAATCATATTGAAAAAGGGGTTATAACAGGTTTAATTTCACTGTTGTAGCCCCTTTTGCTTGGAGGAAATGGTGATGAAGCATTCAATAAGGAAAGATTGCAATAAAAATTATAGCCATTTTTCAGCCCAATTTTCAATTGTTTGTAGTGCTTTTCCAAGTTCAGTACCCTTTCTAGTAAGGGAATATTCTGTCCTAACAGGGCGATCAGTGATCACATTCCTAATTACGATTCCATCATCTTCAAGTTCTTTCATGCGTTCGTTTAGCACGCGTTTACTCAAATCAGGAATATAGGCGTGTATTTCACTAAATCTTTTTGGTTCTTCCATAAGTGTATGGATAATAAGTCCTATCCATTTTTTTCCAATCAGGTGATATGAGTGCTGAACTTTATCACATAATTGCTTCTGGCTTGCATGCTCAATCATTAATTTCACCTCCAGAATTAAGTATAGGTGTATATTAATAATAACCTGAATTATAATGTTATCTTTATCAAATTTTATCATATATTACCTTGATTATAAAGCTATTTATTATACGTGAAAAAAATCACTTTCGTTAATATAAAATAACCTTCAAGTTAAACTTTGATAATAGTCTTCTTCAAAACCTCTTTCTAAGATTTTTTTCCTACTCCGTTATTATCCATAATCATGTAAAAAGTTAAATTGCTGATTTTTTCTTCGATCATTTATATTTTTCTCTCTGTCTTTAATAAATATTATTATCTCTGCAAAAAAAATTAATATCACAAGATTAATAATTGGTTACTATTAGTTATTATGGTCTAAGAAATTTTTTGTGTGTTTTAATTTATATTTTAGAGATGTCAATGGTATAACACTCTATTTTAAAAGGTTTATTTCTGTTTCATAAAATCAAATTTTATTATTGACGAATAATACATACGGGTGTATTATGGTTACATAAAGTAAACAAGATAATAAATTGTAACCTTTATTGTCGTTAAAAAATTATAGAAAGGGTAGATGAAGATGAAAGACTTAACAAAAGAAATTGCTCAACTAGTAGATTGGCTAGGGGAATATGGGAAGGATCCTAATGGCGGTGTTACCCGCCTGCTTTATACGAAAGAGTGGATTGAAGCACAAAAAGCATTAGACAAGCTGTTGCAAGAAGATGGATTGGCTACTCGTTATGATGAAGTGGGAAATTTATTCGGCCGCTTAGAAGGTAGTAAGTATAAAGATGAAACAATCCTAACTGGTTCTCATGTTGATACAGTTAAAAATGCAGGTAAATTAGATGGTGCATTCGGAATTTTAGCTGGTATATTAGCTATTCGATACTTAAAGGAAACATACGGGCAGCCTTTACGAAACCTTGAAGTCGTTTCGTTTGCTGAAGAAGAAGGAAGTCGTTTCCCTTATGCTTTCTGGGGTTCAAAAAACCTTGTTGGAATGGCAAAGAAAGAGGATGTTGAAAACATAGCAGATTTCAATGGTGTTCCTTTTGTAGATGCAATGAAAGAAGCGGGTTTTAATTTTAGAGATGAATCAAAAGCGTTCCGTAAGGATATAAAAAGTTTTATTGAAATTCATATCGAGCAAGGGAATGTATTGGAGAATGAAGGGAAAAGCGTTGGGGTTGTTCATAACATTGTTGGTCAAAGACGTTTTACGATTGACGTAATAGGTGTAGCGAACCATGCAGGCACAACGCCGATGGGCTATCGTAAGGATGCTGTATTTGCAGCAAGCCGAATGATTCAAGACGTGATTAATAAGGCAATAGAGTATGGCGATCCACTTGTTGCTACTGTAGGAAAAATCGAAGTCAAACCGAACATCGTGAATGTTGTACCAGGGGGGGCATTGTTCACATTGGATGTTCGTCATACAGAAAAAGATATACTTGTAAAGTTCACAGACGAATTAACTAGTATCATTAACAGGATTGCCAATGATTCCGGTGTAGAGGTTAAAATCGATATGTGGATGGATGAAGATCCAATTCCTATGGATCAACAAATCGTTGAAGCCATTGAGAAACAAACGAAAGAAACTGGTTTGAATTACAAAATGATGCATAGCGGCGCAGGTCATGATTCTCAAATCATTGCCCCAATTGTGCCAACAGCGATGATATTTGTGCCAAGCCGTAATGGTATTAGTCACAATCCTTTAGAATATACAAGCCCAGAAGAGTTAGCAACGGGTGTTAAAGCGTTAATTCATTCACTATATGTTTTAGCGTATAAAGAATAAAAATGTTTACTAGGAAAAAGGTAAACTACTTTTTATAAAATTTGACGATTATATTAATTAAAATAGGAGATGAAGTAGTATGAAAACAACGAAGGAAGCATTAAAAAAATTAATGAAAGTGAAGTTAAATAAAGCGGGTCTTTCAGAAGAACACGCGGCAGGAGTAGCTGATGTATTGGCATATGCAGATGCACGAGGAATTCATTCCCATGGAGCTATGCGGGTGGAGTATTACGCAGAAAGAATCGCAAAAGGCGGCATTAACACAAATCCGAATTTTAAGTTTGAAAAAACAGGGCCTAGTTCAGCGATATTTGATGGCGATAACGGTGTTGGACATGTAGCTGCAAAAATAGGGATGGATCACGCGATCGATATGGCAAAAGAATCTGGTATTGCAGTTGTCGGAGTAAGAAGGATTGGTCACAGTGGAGCTCTTTCATACTTTGTCCAACAGGCAGCTGAACAAGGTTTAATAGGTATTTCTGTTGTACAATCGGATCCAATGGTTGTCCCTTTTGGTGGAAGTGAACCGTACTATGGAACAAATCCAATTGCGTTTGCAGCCCCTGGTAAAAATGACGATATGATCGTCTTTGATATGGCAACTACAGTTCAAGCATGGGGGAAAATTCTTCATGCACGCTCGAAGAATGAATCCATTCCTAATACATGGGCGGTAGATAAAAACGGCGAGCAGACAACAGATCCATTTAAAGTTAATGCCTTACTCCCAATTGCGGGTCCAAAAGGCTATGGGTTAATGATGATGGTGGACGTTTTATCAGGTGTTTTACTTGGCTTGCCGTTTGGGAATAAAGTTTCATCTATGTATCATGATTTAAGTGAGGGCCGTAATTTAGGTCAACTTCATATTGTTATCAATCCAGCATATTTTACAGACATAGAAAAATTTAAAGAAAACATTTCTAATACAATGGGTGAGTTAAACAATATTAAACCAGCCCCAGGTTTTGAACGAGTGCTTTATCCTGGTCAGAATTCTCTTATTGCAGAACAACAATCAGAAAAAGAAGGAATTGAAATTGTTGATGATGTCTACCAATATCTTGAGTCAGATGTTGTTCACTACAATAAGTATGACAATAAAGATCCATTTGCAAAATAGTTTATAACCATAATGCAAAGGAAAAATAAACAATTTTGAGGCTATCTATTAAACAACCAGAATTTATTTTTTAATAGAGATTTTAAATCATATATCTTGGAATAGAGATAACCTAATTAATATATTTTTAAACGGAGGTATAAAAAATATGACAACTATTACGACAAAAGATTTTTACACTGCAATTAAAGAAAGACGATCTTACTATGGAATCAATAAGGAAGTAAAGGTATCTGATGAAAAAATTAAAGAAATCGTTGAATTTGCCGTAAAATACACTCCATCTGCTTTCAATTCACAAACTGCACGTCTGGTTGTATTGACAGGAGAAGCGCATGATAAGCTATGGAACATTACAACTGAAACGTTAAGAAAAGTGGTTGGAGAAGGTGATTTTGAAGGAACTCAGCAAAAAATGGATTCATTTAAAGCTGGATTTGGAACAGTATTATTCTTTGAAGATGAAGCAATTGTGAAATCTCTCCAAGGACATTTTCCTTTATATGCGGACAATTTCCCTGTCTGGTCAAATCAAGCATCAGGTATGCATCAATTGGTGGTATGGTCAGCATTAGATGCTGAAGGATTAGGAGCATCTTTACAACACTATAATCCGTTAATTGATGACAAAGTCAAGCGAGAATGGAATATCCCAAGCAACTGGAAGCTGATTGCTCAGATGCCATTTGGCAATCCAATTGCTCAACCAGGCGAAAAAGAATTCCAGCCAATTGAAGACCGTGTTAGATTTTATAAATAATACACAAAGGAATTAATAATAAAATACCTCCTTATCAAAAGATAAGGAGGTATTTTTTAACATATTAAGTTTCGTTTTTTAATATACAAGTGTGGAAAGCTGCCTTAAATAAGGCTGTAGACTTCTTGATCTTACTGAACAAGTTATAAAATCGTACAAAATGATTTTAGATTATTTGCTTAGGGAGAGTGATTGTTTAACATGGTTACGCTATATTCAACACCAAGTTGTGCTTCTTGTCGTAAAGCAAAAGCTTGGCTTGAGAAAAATGAAATTGCTTATGTAGAAAGAAATATAGTTTCAGCACCGTTGACGATTAAGGAGATTGAGGGAATTCTTCGCATGACAGAAGATGGAACAGATGAAATTATTTCAGAAAGATCAACTGCATTTCAAGAATTGAATATAAATATGGATTCTCTTTCACTTTCAGAATTATATCAAACAATCAAAGATCACCCAAGATTATTACGAAGACCTCTAATACTTGATGAAAAAAGGTTACAAGTGGGATTTAATGAAGAAGAAATTCGCAGATTCCTTCCTCGCCAAGTTCGTTCTTTCTATCGCGAGGAAGCCCGACGATTGGTCAATTAATCTAGACTCAGCCCTGTTCAATTTTGTTTAATTAAACGGCTTAAAAGAAATATTACTGTCTACAGGGGAAACAACGACATTATCTATTTTATATATTCTTTGTTATCAGATGATTACATCCCCGATTTCTGTTTGGTGGTATTTACAAGAGTTTTTTAAATTAATACGTGGAGGGGAGTAATGCTCCTTATAATTATGTATATGGACAGGACTGTCAAATACATAATTATAAGGTTTTTTTATAGGCTTAAAAGCTTTTCGCTGTTTCTATAGCCCTTGAAATAGCTTTTTCTTTAATTTCCTGTGCTCTTTCTGGAAATCTCTTATGACCTTCTATAAATATTCCTTCAAATGAAGCTACCTCAAAGAATTTCATCATAACCTCTAAGTAACGATGACCCATTTCCATATCAGCATCTGGTCCTTCTGAATAAATATCTCCACGTGCTTGAATGTGTATTGCCTTTTTACCTGTTAACAAACCAATGGATCTTTCTTTTGAATATTTAAAAGTTTTTCCAGATACAGCTACACCATCAATATATGTCTTCAAAATGGCTGGTATAGAAAAATTCCACAAAGGTGTCACAAATATATATTTATCAGCTAATAAAAATTGTCCCCCTAATTCAGCTAAACGTCCTACTTTTGATCTTTCGCTAGGTAATAACTTATCAAATGAAATACCTGTCCGAAGTTTTTCCCAACCACTAAACACATCGGCATCAAGATATGGGATATTAGCCTTGTATAGGTCAAGATGAACTATTTCATCATTAGGATGTGAATCTCTATATGATTCGATAAATGCTTCTCCTACTTCCATACTATAAGACCCGGTTTCATCGTGCGGATTCGCTGTAATATAAAGAACATTTGACATGTATCTTTTCCTGCCTTTCTAGAATCAAGAGAATTCTCTGCTTCTGTGCTTATGATAATAAAGAAGGTATGAATTCTTGATTATTGTTGTTTATTCAATGAAGATTTCGCTTATCTCTGATGAAAAATCAAGAGTTGATGCTCCGTTTCTCTTTCTGCTACATTTATTTTTCAGTTATGATTGGAGCTATCGAAAGTCGGACTGTCACTCGTCTACATTAATCCTTAATCCACTCTTCGGCCCAACCACTGATTGGCCCAAGGATTTTTCCTAATTCAGTTCCCTTTTTTGTCAGCAAATACTCTGTCCTTATAGGGCGTTCAGGTATGACATGACGAACAACTATCCCGTGTTCTTCTAGTTCTTTCATTCTTTCCGTGAGCACGCGTTTGCTTAAATCTGGAATTGTCGAATGAATTTCACTAAACCGTTTTGGTCCTCCAAGTAATACATAAATAATTAACCCAGTCCACCTTTTCCCGATTAGTTCAAAAGATTTCCCTACCTTAGGGCATAGGTCTTTCGGTTCACTCATCTCCTTACATCTCCTTATAATCACATTTATATAATAAAAACCCCTGTATATTTATTGTAACCTATTTTATTTTACTAATGAAGTTATTAATAATAAAAATTATATTAAATTATTAATGACGATTGTTTTAGAAATAGGGTAGGAAATGGATGTAAATTACACTAGTAGAAAAAATATTTAGTTTGAATTTGGGGATTTTAGTTAGGTGGAAGTGTAAAAATAATAATACAATAAATTTTCAGGTTATAAAAAGTTCCTAATAAATGAAAAAGATTACACCAAATATTTATATGCTTGACCTTTGGAGCTGAAGCGAATAATTGACCTATGGTTCATTGAATAAACTTCAGCTAAATTTAATCTGATGGTCTTGGACCGGCAGCATGGCCAGAGTTTTCTACTGTCATAATAGGACGAACAGTAATATCTCCATTCACAATGATTTGACAAGATAAACGAAGATAATCATCAAACAATTGATCATTCAATCCTTTTGACGCAAAAGCTTTTTTTTCACTGCTGGTTATCTCAAGATAATCACCTGCCAGAACTTCTACTCTACAAGTTGTACATTTTGCTTTACCGCCGCAGCGATGTAGAATGTTTACACCGTTATCTTCTAATGCTAATACTAACTTTTTCCCCATACCTGCTTCAAAAGTACCTTGACCAATTACAGTAATATTGGGCATTTTATTTCCACCTCACAAAAAAGGATTGATCATCAAAATATGACTTCTTCATGATTAGTTATTCTCATACTTTACACAGTTAAGACATATAAAAGAAATTTTCCGCCAATAACATAAACAATTCCTTCCTTTAGTTCTTAAGATGATTCCTTGATACTAAAGGTCTCGAATTCGAGATTTTTTTCTTGCTTTGACTTCAGTTGAGTGGTAAAGTGAAGTCAAAGATTAGTATTAGTAATTTAGTACAAACTAATAACATGTGATGTATGCATAGCAAAAACTTTAAACAAAAAATTTTTTTACACACTCACTTGATTAATCAAGTTAAAACTAAGGAGGATGCATGATGTATAAAATACCTGGGCATCATCATATTTCAATGATCACTAAGAACGCTCAATTAAATAATCAATTTTATCAAAACGTGTTAGGTCTTCGACGGGTGAAAAAGACCGTTAACCAAGATGATCCTTCGATGTATCACTTATTTTACGGAGATTTAACCGGAAGCGCGGGTACAGAACTATCCTTTTTTGAAATTCCGTTAGCAGGAAGTACGCATCGCGGCACAAATGCAATCTCTCAAATAGGCTTACTTGTCCCATCTTTTGAAAGTCTTGAATATTGGAAAAAGCGCTTTGAGCAATTTGAAGTTAAGCATGGTGAAATCACAACATTTGCAGGTCGAGCAGCACTTCCCTTTGAGGATACAGAAGGATTACGACTTATTTTGCTAAATAATAATGACGAAGATATACCTGAATACTGGACGGCATGGGAAGATTCTGCTGTAGAGCAAGAGCACTGCATTTTAGGGATGGGCACTGTGGAAATTACAGTGCGTTATTTGGAAAAAACAGCGAGAACTTTAAAGGAAATGTTTGGCTATGTTGAAGTAGCTCGCTCAGAAAAAGAGGCAATCTATCAGTCTGTTGCAGGTCAAGCATTTGGCGAAATTATAGTGAAGCAGCAGGAGGGGCCAATTGAAAAGCCTGGTAGAGGCAGTATCCACCATTTGGCTATTCGAGTAAAAAACGAGGAAGAACTCATGTTTTGGGAAAAAGAAGTGAAGAAACGCGGTTTCTATGCATCAGGTGTTATCGATCGTTTTTATTTCCAAAGCTTATATTTCCGTGATTCGAACGGCATATTATTTGAAATTGCAACAGATGGACCTGGATTTACAGCAGACACAACGGTTGAAGCATTAGGGACAAAATTGGATTTACCTCCCTTTTTAGAAGAAAGGCGTACAGAAATTGAAGCGCATTTAAAACCACTTGATTAACGAGGAGAGAAGAAAATGGAAAAGTATCGTATTGATTTAAATAAAGGACTAGAATTCGGTTTATATTCGATTGGAGATCATTTGCTAAATCCATTTACAGGAAGTCGTATTAGCGCCGAACAACGTATTCATGAATTAATTGAAGCTAGTAAGCTAGCAGATGAAGCGGACCTAGATGTATTTGCTGTTGGTGAAAGTCATCAAACGCATTTTACAACCCAAGCGCATACGGTCATTTTAGGAGCTATTGCACAAGCGACAAAAAATATTAAAATTGCGAGCTCGGCAACAGTATTAAGTGTGGCAGACCCCGTTCGTGTGTATGAGGATTTTGCGACACTCGATTTAATCTCAAATGGTCGTGCAGAAATTGTTGCTGGACGCGGATCGCGAATTGGTGCATATAGTTTGCTCGGGTATGATGTCCGTGATTATGAAGAATTATTTGAAGAAAAATTGGAGCTGCTCTTGAAGATAAATAATGAGGATAGAGTTACTTGGGAAGGGCAATTTCGTGCACCGCTGGAAAATGCCTATATTCTACCTCAGCCATTAAATGGCCATATGCCGATTTGGCGTGCTGTTGGTGGGCCGCCTGCAAGTGCCATTAAAGCAGGCTATGCAGGTATACCAATGATGCTAACAACACTTGGGGGCCCAGCGAAAAATTTTAAAATATCTGTAGATGCTTATCGTGAAGCTGCAGCGCAGAGTGGATTTGACTCAAGCGAGTTGCCTATAGCCACAACAAGTTTATTTTACACGGCAGAAAATTCACAGGATGCACTTCGTGAGTATTATCCACATGCGAATTCAGGGATGCTGGCTTTAAGAGGCGGGGGATATCCAAAGCAACAATTCGCTCAAAGTTTAGACTATCGTGATGCTCTAATGATAGGCAGCCCACAGCAAATTATTGAGAAAATGCACTATCAATATGAACTTTACGGCCAACAAAGATTCATGGCACAAATTGATTTTGGCGGTGTGCCATTCGAGAAAATAATGAAAAACATAGAATTGATTGCGACAGAAATTTTACCTGCAGTAAGAAAGATTACAGTAAAAAATTAGGGGGCAAGTAAAATGAAAATAGTCGGTTTATCGGGATCAAGGGTTGGTTCTAAAACTAGAACAGCGATGAATTACACATTAAAATCTGCAAGTGAAAAATATCCAGAGGCAGAAATTACACTGATTGATCTAGCAGAATTTGATGTTCAGTTCAGTGATGGCCGTAATTACTGGGAATATGAAGGTGATACAAAATATGTAGCAGAAAAAATAATGGAAGCAGATGCCATAATTATTGGTACACCAGTGTTCCAAGCATCCATCCCAGCTACATTGAAAAATATATTTGATTTACTACCAGTAAACGCATTTCGCGATAAAGTTGTAAGTATGCTTGTAACAGCAGGTACACCAAAGCATTACTTAATGGTAGAACAACAATTAAAACCTATTTTGGCTTATATGAAAGCACAAATCGTACAGACCTACGTATTTATCGAAGAGAAGGATTTTCAGCGAAAAGAAATTGTAAACGATGATGTGCTCTTCCGAATCGATCGTTTAGTAGAAGATACAGTGTTACTAACGGAAACTTATACGAGAATTCGTGAAGCGAAAGAAGCTGAATACGATTTTTAATAGATTAAAAAAGCGCATGTAAAGACAAAGTTGAATAAACAAATAACTCCTTATTAAAAAGGAAAAGGGATGAGAACATGAAATTTGAGGTGAGTAAAGAAGCTGCAGAATGGTATAAAAACGAAATGGGTTTGAAGCAAGGTGATTATGTTCAATATTACGTTAAACTTTACGGTGGTATTCCGACTGTCCATCCGAACTATTCTTTAGGTGTATCAATCGGAAAAGAAGGGAATATTGCCATTAAAGATGAGGTTGAGGGAATTACGTTTTATTTTAATGACGGAAATTCCTGGTTTTTGAAAGAATTCGATATGAAAGTTGTTTTAGAAAAAGAAGAGTTAGATTTTATATTTCATAAAAAGCAAATTATTTAAAGGCTTCCAATAAGTAAAAGGCGGCATCACTGTTTCCTAATATAAGGAATGACTTTTATATAATTAAAAGGAATCCTGTCATCCTTTTCGTAGAAATATATAATTTTGAGACTTTAAAACTTGAGAGGGGGGATTTATGTAACTACATTATTGAATATCCCAATAGGATACCTGTCCAACAATTAGAAAAACAATGTTTCGCTCGATGAAAGAATATCAAAAATTCGGAGGAATAAATTATGACAAACCAACAAAAAAACGTATTCATTGACCCGAATGATGCTGCTCTTTTATTAATCGACCATCAAAGTGGTTTGTTCCAAACCGTTAAGGATATCGATGTTCCTACGCTACGAAGGAACGTGATAGCCCTTGCTAAATTGGCGAAATTAGCCAATATCCTACCATTACAACCGACTCTGTCCCTTCTGGTCCTAATGGTCCTTTGATTCCTGAAATCAATGAAATATTACCAGAGGCGGTGTATGTACCTCGCAATGGGGAGATCAATGCTTGGGATAATCCTAATTTCGTGAAAGCGGTTGAAGCAACAGGAAAGAAAACATTGATTATTGCGGGCACCCTTACTAGTGTCTGTATGGCGTTCCCTACATTATCTGCACTTGCTGCAGGCTACAAGGTGTACACGGTTGTTGATGCATCAGGTAACTGGAGCAAGTTGGCTATGCCTTGCTTTCAAGTTTTGTTGGTGTGTCGCCGTATGTTATTGCGTTGATTTTAATTGCGGGTACCGTCGGTCAAACTTTTATGCAGATTGCCATGTCAAATACCATTTCTCGAACTTTGGCAAAAGAGGAAGCGGGAATCGGGATGGGTTTATTTTCGATGTTGAATTTTATTTCGGGTGCTATTTCTATGAGTGTAATTGGAAAAGTGATTGATACAAAGCAAACAGCTTTTCACTTAAATCCATTTGTATTAAATATAGACGCCTATGTGTTCAGTAACATTTTTTTTGTGATGTGTATATTGACCATTGCTATATTCTGGCTATACCGTGTACAATTTGGAGCCGCCAAAACTAATATTATTAACGTTCCTGGAAAGGAGTAAGTAAGGAAGCCTAATTTCTCGGTTTTAATGTCACTAAGAAATTGTGCTTTTTGATATATGGGATAACTTTTAACACTGAATCTAGGTAAGTTTTTTAGACACCCTACCCTAAACATATAGGATAAGCAGTTAGGCATAAACTGAACTGATTATAAAATTAATGTTGGGGTGATGACTACCATGGTAGTGAAATACAAGAATAATTGGATTCCAACAAAATCACTTGAGGAGATGTCAAACGCAAATTATGATGTCCTAATTGTGGGAACTGGTCCTGGGGGAGGAGCAACTTTACAGAGACTTTGTGAATTGTGGAAAAATCAAGGGGCAAAAAAGATTGGAATATTAGAAAAGGGAGATAAGTTGTTTCACTCGCATTCTCTTAATATTCCTACACAAAATGTAAATACTGCGCGAGATGCACTTCTTCCTGATAATTCAACGGTTATAGGTGAAAGGTTACCGCAATTTTCTGGAGCAAGAATGGTGTATGCCCTAGGGGGAAGGTCATTATTTTGGAATGCGGCGACCCCAAGGCCCATACAATCTGAATTAAATAAATGGCCGATTCATCGTCAAGAATTAAATGTATATTATGACATGGCAGAGAGATTATTGCATGTGACAAGAGATTATGCTAAAGGATCATCGATGCAAAATACCCTTTTAAAGAGGCTCCATGCTGGAGGGATATTAGAAGCAAAAGATATGCCGGTCGCATTTGACATGACACCTTCCCGGCAAGGAGAAGTTCATTCAAATCCTTGGTTTAGTTCAATTAACGCTCTTGCCGCTGCATTGTTTGATAGGCCATATGATCTCGCTGTAAACGCTTATGTCTCTCGAGTAATGGAAGAGAATGGGAGAGTTTCTGGTGTCGAGGTTTTCTCAGCAGATAAGAATGCTCACATAATTCGGGCTAAAAATGTAGTAGTTTCAGCTAGCACGTTAGAGACTCCTCGTATATTGCTTAATTCTGGCATTCAAGGGCCAGCTATTGGACATTATTTGACAGGGCATGTGTCCATAATTGGTATTGGCACGATAAGTCGAAGACAGTTCTCTGATAAACTAGGAAATCTATGTATTTTGAAATTTGAAACGAAAGAGTCCCCTTATCAAATTCAGATTCTTGGTCCTGATCAATATTTTTCATATCAGCAATTTGAAGATAAGGTACATAAAGATCAGCTCATGGTTGTTTACGCAGCCTTTGGAAGAGTTGAGCCTCGTGCTGAGAACAGAGTTTACCTTACGGGTGAAAAGGATGAATTCGGAGTACCGTTGCAGCAGGTTCAATACTCCCTAAGCAATAAAGACCGTCAAACAGCCAACCAAGTTGCACAAGGCATTCGACAATCTGCAGCTGCCATGGGAGTGACTCTTGATGAGTCTACTTTAGTGCTCAGGCCTCCTGGAGCAGATATGCATGAGGCTAGTACATGCAGAATGGGTGATGACCCTGCGACATCATCGACTAACCGTCATGGTCAAGTACATGGAATTCAAGGACTATATGTGGCTGATAATAGCGTTCTACCTTCCTTAACGGCCGCTGGCCCTGTACTTTCAAATGTTGCTTTGGCCATAAGACTTGCAGATCATATCGTTCGACAGTCAGGGTAACCGTCTTGGATATATCAAAGCTGTATGTCACCAGTTTTAATAAATTGATAGCTTTTTCGATTTCTGACAAAGCAAGTGTTCTTTTTATTTTACAATGTAAAATAATAGGGAAATATCTTAACATCATATTAAAAGTTACTAAAATGAAAACCAACTTTTACTAGAGTATAGTTGGTTTTCATTTTAGTATTTGATTGACGCGGACAAAGAAAAATCATAAAATTGTCTCATATTCGAGATATTCAATTCAAGGATTTTATCTTTCTGCTAACACGAAAAATCATGTACCTGTAACAATGAAGGGCAATTCGATAATGAGGATAATTATGTATAAGTAGTAATTTGATATTAAAATAATTATGTGAACGTCGAGCCTAACTGAACAATCTTCAGTTGGGCTTGTAACATGTATTCTACTAAATTATTGGTTCGAATGGAGTTGGGCATGTGATGTTATTAGACAATCCAAGTCTTAAATTAGTAAGGGATATTCAAGTGTTTGATCTAATCTGGAATAATACGGCAGATGCCATCTTTACAATCGGTCATGATGGCGCAATTATTGATGCTAATCCAGCTTTTGAAGCTTTATTTGGCTGGAATGTGGAAGAGATAAAAGGACTTTCATTTCCTCCATTCTTTTCACATATAACGAAAGAAGAACATCAAGAAATTCTACTACAACTTCGAAAAGGAAAAAAATTTCCTTATGTGGTATCAAAAAGAAAACATAAAGATGGCATAGTTCTAGACATTATAGCATCTTATCAACCAATTAATAATCAAGAAATCCTCGCTATAGGTATGTACAAAAATTTTACTGAGCAAATGAAAATTCAACGTAAACTTCAAGCGAGTGAGGATACGTATCGAACACTTGTTGAATCATTGCCGGTAGCAATTATTGTTCAGCAACACGAGAAAATGGTCTTTGCAAACTCTGCTGGATTAAAGATATTTGGTAAAAATAGATTAAAGGATATCATTGGGAAATCGTTATGGGATTTTGTGTTTAGTAAAGAGAAGGAAAAGATAAAGGAAAAGTTTAATCGTATATTAGAGCAAAAGAATACATCAGTATCGATCAGTGATGAGTTTACGACAAATGATGGAAAAGTAATCTGTGGAGAAATTAAAGTAAATTATATCGAATATAAAGGTGAACCATCTATTCAAATTCTGATTCAGGATATCTCAGAAAAAAGAAATTATGAAGCACAATTAGAATATTTAGCATTTCATGATCCATTAACTGGGCTGAGAAATAGAAGGAAATTTACAGACATAGTGAAAGGTGCGATAAAAAAAGTAGAAAAGACAAATGAAAAAATAGCAATCATGTATATTGATCTAGATCATTTCAAATCAATCAATGACACACTTGGACATAATGTTGGTGATGAATTCCTGCAACATTTTGCAATAAGGCTAAAATCATGTGTTAGAAAAAATGATGAGCTATGTCGTATTGGTGGAGATGAATTTTTAGTACTTCTAAATAATCTTACGAATTATGAACAAATAAAAAAAATTGCGGAGAGAATGCATTCCACTTTTAAAGCACCTTATTCGATAGACAAAAAAACATTTGATGTTACCTCAAGTATTGGCATATCCGTATATCCTGAACATGGTTTAAATGAAAGATTATTAATTTCTCATGCAGATCAGGCATTATATAGGGCAAAAGAAAACAGAAATCGATTTGTTTTTTATTCATAGAATAGGAGATTCTATAATGGAGAATGCGGAAGTATAAATTGAACAAGCATATAAGGTGAACAAAGAGGGCAAATTGAGTATAAATATGATTTTGAATAAGGGTTTATACAGGAGGATAGATTCATGAAAATCGCTGCAATAGTTGGCAGTAATCGTAAAGGATCTTATAACAGAAAGCTGACTGCTATTATTCAAGAACGTTTCCAAGAGAAAATTGAAATTGAAATCTTAAAAATTGAACAGTTACCAATGTACAGTGAGGATGATGAGTTTAATTCTTCTTCAATCGTCACGGAAATTAAGCAAAAGATTTTAGAAAGTGACGGTGTTTTAATTACTACACCTGAATATAATCATTCCATTCCAGGAATCTTAAAAAATGCACTCGATTGGGTTTCGAGAGTTGATACGGTTATGGTTAAAAAACCAGTAATGATCATCGGCAGCACGACAGGAGCCCTAGGAACTGTTCGTGCTCAGATTCATCTTCGTCAAATTCTTAATTCACCGGGCATTTCTGCGCTTATCTTACCTGGAAATGAAGTTTATATTACTTTTGTACATGAGAAAATGAATAAGTCGGGTGAGCTGATTCATGAGCCAACTATTCAAATATTGGATCGAACGATGAATAATTTTATTGATTGGATAGAAAAAAACAAAATGTAAGAAAGGTCGACACCCATTAGGGGTATCGACCTTTTTTATGATTATAGAAATTTGAGAGAGGAGCAAGGGGAAATAAAAAAATGCCAAAAATGGAATGATTTTTAGTTAAAATTCGAGAGTTTTTAGGTTGAGATATTTACGATTCCGAGGTATTATATGTTCATGAGTTACAAAAAGTAACCGGAAGACAAAAAAGAAACACGCCAATGAAACCAATTTTATTTTCCGGACTTTTAACTCTGTTCCCGGGAACTGATCATTACAAGATTTTTTAAAATAAATCAACAGGGGGAAAAGATTATGATTAAAACATTGAAAAAAACAATATTTACAGGAGCTGCAGCAGCAACCATTTTAGGAACAGCATTCGCACCTATTTCAGGAGTAGAAGCAGCAACACTTACCCATTATACACAAAACCAAGAAGTGAAAGTGTTTAATCATAAATATACACATTTTGAAAGATATAGCCATTCACAAATTAAACAATATGAATTTCGTTTCAAACAATTAGGCTATAACATTTTTGATCAAAACTCTATTATGAATTTTCAAAGAGAATATCATTTACATGCTAATGGGATTCTAGGCCAAGCTACAATCAATAAATTAATGCTTGTAACTTACAACCAATATGAAGTTGACCTTTTAGCACGTGCTATTTATATGCAAGCCTATAATCAACCATTCAATGCCCAAATAGGAGTAGGGGCTGTAATATTGAACCGATTGCATCACGGTCAATTTCCTAATTCCATCTATGGAGTTATTCAAAATGACAGCCAATTTAGCCAAGTAATGTATGGAAGATATGCTGACATGAAACTTGATCCGAAATACTATCGTGCAGCCTATAAAGCTATTCAAGGTATTGACCCTACCCGAAATGCGCTTTTTGTTCAAAATAAATTTAATATCAAAGCCACTAGCAGTATTTCATTATCAGAAACAGGAAAAATCACATACGGACAAACCGTATTTACTAGATAAAAAATTTTACCATTCAATTATATGACGTGCAAGCCCAGCTGAGCAAATTTCAGTTGGGCTTGCAAATAAATCTTATAGAGAGAAGGACAATAATTTGTATAGATTACTAAATACGGTGAAGCCGTTGGTAATTTTATCTTTTTTTGTAGTAGGTTTATCATATACAACTACTTACGCTGATGCTGCAGAAAATTATGGGGAAGATATCATCATTATTAATAAGAAGATAAACAAATTAGCCTATATTAATAGTCAAAATAAAATGTACATTTTTTCTGTCGCTACTGGGAAAGCAAAGGATCTGACTCCAGTAGGAGAATTTAGAATTGTTAATAAAGTAATTGACCGTCCTTATTATAAAAAAAATATTCCTGGTGGAGTTCCTGAGAATCCATTAGGGCGTAGGTGGCTTGGTTTGAACGTATATGGGACTCCTGGTAATACCTATGCAATACATGGAAATAATAACGAAAGCTCTATCGGAAAGTATGTTACAGCAGGTTGCATAAGGATGAACAACAATGAAATTGAATGGCTGTTTGGAAAGGTTAAAAGTAATACGAAAGTATGGATAGTAGATTCTAACGAGACATTTGAAAAAATGGCCGCAAACAGATTTCTCGAAAAAGGATGCTTTACTGTCCAAAAGTAAGTGTCGTTTTTTGAAAGGCAGAGAAAATAAACATATGATTGTAAAAAATACATTAATTGATGATAAAGAAAGGAGGATTAAATAATGATTGAAGTAACTGTTACAGTTAATTTTAAAGGAAAAAACTATTTAACAAATGTCATTGGTGATAAAGGAATAACATGTGACAAAATTAACCTTATAGCTAAAGAACAAGTATTAAAACAATTGAGAAATAAGTAACTAATAAAAAATCAAGAAAAGGCTGTCCTTAGGGCAGCCTCTTCTTATTACAATCATTATTTTATATCATTAACTGATAAGTCCGCTGTTTGTATTGGTTAGAGGTTCCTCGGCAATAATAATTTCAAACGGCAGAGTTTATGGATTCGATCGTCAAAACAGTGCAATTTCATTTATTCCGCAAACATATACCAGATTGAATGACGGCGGAATCGAAACTGAAGAAAGCGATCTTGAAGATAATTTAAGGGGGAATTGAAAAATGAAAATAACAAAAATTACTACACTTATAGATTTATTGCAAGCCATTTCTGAAAATACACCACAAGTTTTGGAAATAGCAACGTCAATTCTTTCCCCTCACTCCATTTTTTTACCTGAAGGCTACAAATTAATAGGAAAAAGTAATGATTCATGTATGGTGAGCTTTAACAATAGTGATGGTTTTGGTGTGACACGTGACAATACCATCTCAAACATAACGGTTATGACAAAACAAACGAACCGTGCAATATATACGGTATCCGGCATTCCGGATATGGGGAATATTGTTCTTGAAAATTTGAATATTACAGGGCAGGTTTCAATCATTTCTAGGCAAGGAACAGACAAAATAAATCTCATTGCAAATAATATACATATTACTTCCTGCGATTCAAGGTATTACAGTGAGCAGCCGCAAAAGTATGGCGTAAATGTATACCAAGGGGCACTGACTGTATATAATTTTAATTCTAATGAAAACAGTAAGATTGATTGCAGATTAACAAATATTTGCATTGGCTTTAAGAATGCTCCCGTTATTGGCTCAGGCATTTTTGTATGTGGTTTTGGCGATAAAGGTGGCAAAGTTAATTTGGAAACACTAACCACAGGTGCAGTATATTCAAATGGTATGTTACCCGATGGCACAGCCGATATAATTACCGCTGCTGTTTTCATTGTTTATGGTGTTGAGGCAAAAACAGTTGAACATCATGGTGAACTTGTGACTTACGGTGTTAATGACATGGTTCTGGATACATGGGGTAAAGTTGAAAAATGGGTTAGCAATTATCCAGTAATATCATATGGCCCTAGTGGTATTGGATTTGTAAACTTTGGCAAAGTAAAAGATTTCATGGCACAAGATATTATTACATATGGATTAGGTGCTAGAGGGTTTAACCAATATGACGGTACGGTTGAGAATATTAAGTTTAAATCCATCACAACCTATGGTGATGGCTCAATAGGCATACAAGTAAGCAAGCCTATTGGAAATATGACTGTGGAAGAAAATGTAACAACATATGGCTCTGTAGGTAACTCCCTAGTGAAAGGAGTATTAATGAAGCTTGCGGCAAATGCAATAAGTGTTAAATCAGGTGGCAAAGTTGAAAGTTTGACCATTAATGGGGACATTATTACTTATGGCGACAATGTTACTAATTTCGCATTGGAAGGCGGAGAAGTTAAGAATTTTAACGTTGGCGGCAAAATTATTGTTAAAGGAAAAAGTTCACAAAAATATAAACCTTAATTCAGGGAGAATGGTCTTTGCATCGAAGTGTTAAAAGTATTATTAAAGTCCAAAAAGAATGGGAACGCTTGACGGTGTACCATATTAATTTCCCTAAAAATAGTAATTACAAAAAGGAGGTGTGTCTCCGTGAATCAGAATAATTGTGACTTTTCACCGATGAAACAATTATTAAAAAAGGATATCGGCCAAATTATAACAGCCCTTCAGAGTAGTTTAGAAACAATGGATAATGAAAATTATTGCCTTCTTGGAAATTTTGAAAAAATAAAAAATCAATTTATACATATTGAAATGAACGCTGCTACCTTTTATTTAAACTGCTATTTGTCCCCGTTTACGGATAAGTATCCGGAATTATCAATCTGTGTACAAAATATGTCGGAACGGAAACATGGCGGATTAATTATTATTAAACGCGAAGATTCTCTTGAATCAATAATACATCCTGGTATTCCAATAGGAGCAGATATAAGCCATACTTTATTAGAATCAATTTTTTTTCCGGGAAATCCTCTACATGATGGGGCTGTGTTGGTAAGTCAAAATCATATCATTTCTGCAGCAAATGTCCTCCCACTTTCAAACAGATATACGGGTGATAAAAAACTAGGGACACGTCATCGGGCTGCACTAGGTCTATCCGAAAAAAGTGATGCTCTTGTACTTGTTGTATCTGAGGAGACGGGTAGAATTTCATTTGCTTTTAATGGGAACTTGCACCCAATCACTACAGGAGAAATAATTTGAAGTAAAACCTAGGTTTTTCCAAATCAAACGGAGAAGCCTAGTTTTTTAATCGTTTAAAGTCTTTAAACCAAATATCTCAAATTAAAAATAAAATGTTTGCGCTTTTGTCAATTGCCTAGTAAACTGAAAATATAATGTCTGAAAAACTTCATTTGAGGGGTAATAACATGGAAACATTTGAACAAGTAGTTAGAATGAGACGATCAGCAAGTGATTTTTTGGAAAATAATCCGATTACAAAAAAAGAATTTGATGAAATTTTTGATCTTGTAAAAATGTGACCGTCAGCATTTAATCTCCAGCATACAAATTATTTAGTTGTAATGGATCCAGAGTTGAAGTTAGGTGTAAAAAAGGCAGCATATAACCAATATAAAGTTGGGACTGCTTCAGCAGTAATTATTGTTCTAGGTGATAAGAAGGCTTATCAAGACGCGGGGAAAATCTATGAAGGACTGCTTGCTTTAGGAATATTAAGCAAACAAGAGTATGACCAGGAAATACAAGATGTAGTTTCTTTATATGAACAGAGAAGAGAAGTATTCCAGCGTGATGAAGCCATTCGTAATGCTTCACTGTCAGCGATGTTATTTATGCTTGCTGCCAAAAGTAAGGGATGGGACACTTGTCCGATGATTGGTTTTGACCCTGAACAATTGAGACAATTATTATCCATATCTGATCAATATGAACCAGTATTAATGATTACCCTCGGAAAGGAAAAAGAACAAAGCAGAAAACCAAGAGGGTACCGTAAACCAGTAGACGAGTTTGTTACATATGTTTAAAATATCCTGCTAAATTTTAGTTTAAAAAACTGGTTTCCCATCTTTCTATAGGAAACCAGTTTTTTGGTTATCAAATGATTTTTTTGGGAATCATAAATTCCCTTACTAAGAAACTTGATTGGGGAAAATGTAATCCTAATTGCCAGGCCCCAATCCCTCTTAAACGATAGTCAACCATTAGTTGAAGTTTTTGAGCACGAGCTCTTGTATCTTCATACCACACAATATGTCGTTTGCCCGTTTCATCTCGATATTGATAAAAAGGCTGTTGATATTCAATAGAATATTGGATTGGAACTTGATACTTCATAGCAGTTTCTACTGCAGTTGCAACAGAAACTGCACGGGCACTAGCTACAGTACCATTAGACATTGTCCAGTCGTATCCATAGCGTGGAACACCTAGGATTATTTTGTTTCCTCTCATATGATTAAGAGCATACTCGATCGTTCGTCTTACCTCCGTTATCGGAGCAGTAGGGCCAGGTGGACTGCTTGTTTCGTGCCAGTCATAAGCCATAATAAAGACAATATCAACAGCTGCTCCAATTCCTCCGTAATCATACCCTTTTAACCAAGGTATATCGTCACTTGTCTTAGCTGGGATCGCTACAGATGTATAATATCCTTCTGGCCTTAATCGTTCTCTTAACGAACGTAAGAAGCCACTAAATAAATCCCTTTCACTTTCACGTATCCGTTCAAAATCAATATTTACACCTGCATAGTTTTTAGTTTTAACAAGGTTGTAGATATTATTAATTAATCTCTCTCTAATTTCAGGAGTATTTAATACTCTTCTCGTTAATTCCGGACTAAATCCTGTCGGTGTCAAATTCGTAATAACGGCAAGGGGTGCTACCTTATTCTCTCTGACAAGCCTAATTAGTTGCTGATCATTTAAGGTACTTAAACTTCCGTCTTCAAGAACATGATGTTCGAAAATTCCAAAATAAGTATTTATCGGTGCATAGGTCTGGACGATTAATTGATTAGTTTCAGGTGTATAAGGTGTTATATAACTAAAACCTTCAGCTTCATACTTAAGTCTAGGAGGAAAATATAATCTCATTCCAACCGTTAATAAATCTGAATGCAATCCGTTATATAGACGAATGGTTTCACTTGAAATTAAACTCATTTGAGATATGGAATATAGTGAATCCCCAGGCTGAACAATATACATGTTCGTTGGAATGAGTAGATCTTGACCTGGCACTAATCTATCTGTCTTTAATCCGTTTGTTTTACGTATACTATCCATAGAGACTTGGTATTTTGTCGCAATCGAAAATACAGAATCACTCTGTTTAACGACATAAATAAACATAGATAACCCTCCTTTCGAAAATAAGTATTAGTTTAAATATATGTAACAGTTTTTAATGAATGTCGGAAATTAATTATAATGTTTAAAGAAGTCAACTTTGCTGCGATATTAATTATGAGGTGCTTAACTTGATTTTTCGTCAATTGAGTGGTAAAGTGATATTGAGGTTAATGAAGGAGAGGGAAACGAGTTGCGTAATAATACGATGGGTTCTTTAATATGGTTACGCTTAATGCGTTTTACGAACCGCAGTAACCAGCTTTCGAATGATTTTTTAAAGCGTTTTGATTTAACAACAGCACAATTTGATGTGCTCGCGCAAATACATGTATACCAGCCACTAACGCAAATGGAGTTAGCTGATAAAGTAACAGTTACGCAAGGTGGTATTTCCCGTATGCTTGTAAGGCTTGAGAAAGAAGGCTATATCATGCGCAAGCAAGATTGGAAAACGAAAACGATAAGTCTCACTAAGAAGGGTGAAGCGATTTTAGATGAGGCGATGCCAGCTCAACTTGCGTTTCAAACGTCATTTTTTGACGAGGTTTTAAACGAGGAAGAAACAAAAACATTGTACACGCTAATGACTCGTGTCCATAAACATAGCCAAAAAAAAGAATTACCGCCTGAGTAATTTTTTTTGCACTATCGCTTGATTAATCAAGTTAAATAACGAGTATTTGATTGGATTATAATAAATTTGAAATTTTTCGATTGACTAAAATCCTCGTTTAATATATTATTAATTCGAGATAATCAACTCAAAGACATCTAAAGGAGATTACGAGATTATGAATATTTTAGTAGTAAAAGCAAATAACCGTCCAGCTTCTGAAGCGGTATCAACTAAAATGTATGAAGCTTTCATGAAAAATATTGAAGGTGTCAATGTAACAACATATGATGTGTTTGCAGAAGACATGCCTTACCTTGGACAAGATTTATTCAGCGCTTTCGGTAAAGTTGCATCAGGCGAAGAAATGACAGACGTTGAACAACGTATTTTAGCTGCAAAACAAAAAGCAATGGATGAAGTAACAGCTGCAGAACTAGTTGTATTCGCATTCCCATTATGGAACTTAACAATCCCAGCTAAATTACAATCATTCATCGACTATATATATCAAGCTGGATATTCTTTCAAGTATGATGAAAACGGCCAACTAGTACCATTATTGACTGACAAAAAATTCGCTATTTTAAGTGCTCGTGGAGGTATTTACTCAACACCAGAAACGGCACCAATGGAAATGGCTGCTACTTATATTAAAACTGTATGCGGCGGGTTATTCGGTATGGAGCTTGTAGATGAAGTGATTATCGAAGGTCATGCTGCAATGCCAGCTCAAGCTGAAACAATCATTGCTGAAGGTTTAGCAAAAGTAGAAGCTGTAGCAAAAGGGTTATCAGCAGTAACAGTTTAATTATTAAATTAAGAGCTTAACCAAAATGGAGTAAAATCTGAATTTAGATTTTACTCCATTTTTTTATTATTTTGTTATAGCATTGTGAAATCGAAATTCTAATTTGTTCTCCAAAATAAGACGGCATCAAAACGTTTTTTCATCATTTTTAAAAAAACAATAACGTATGGACCCCCTTAAGAAGGTAATTCTAGACTCAGTTAACGAAGTCATTTTTGAAACTCGAATAAAAATAAAAGAGGTGTCTCAAAATAACATTAAAAGAGCAAAGGAGTTTGGGATTCTTACAGAAAATAATTCATCTTTACAACCAGCTTTATTCATGAGTCTAGTCGAAAGAACCTTGTCAAGATGGTAATGATTCAGTTATTAATAATTCAAACTTTAATAAAAAAACTGATTGGCTCGGGATCTAATAAGGAAGGAGATAGAAACTTGAAAAGAAAACATTTATTTATATCATTTATTCTATTACTAACAATTACATTCGTATTAAGTGCATGCAGTGCAAACAATAATAAAACCACTGAAAATAAAGGTGACTTATTGCAGGAAGTTAAAGATAGAGGCGTTTTAAATGTAGGGGTAATGGGTACATATCAGCCTTACAATTTCTTGAATAAAGATAAAAAAATGGATGGATTTGATGTAGATATTGCAAAAGAAATCGGGAAACGTCTTGGTGTAAAAGTTGAGTTCGTTGCTCAAGAATTTTCTGGAATGATAGCTGGTTTACAGGCACAAAAATTTGATACAGTCATTAGCCAGATGACAATTACGGATGAACGGAAAAAACAAATGGATTTTACCGATCCATACATGACTAATAACGTTAAAGTTATTGTACAACAAGGAAATAACACGATTACTTCGGTTAATGATTTTAAAGGGAAAGATATTGGCGTTGGGTTAGGAACGAACGATGAAACATATCTTCGCACGGAGTTACTTCCAAAGGTTGGAGAATTCAATATAAAAACTTACGATGATGTGATCACTTCGCTAAAAGATTTGGATGTGGGACGAATTGACGCCACTATCAATAATATGTATGCAATAAAACCAATTGTAGAAAAGAATGGTTTTAAAATTAAGACAGTCGGTCAACCTGTCAAATCTGATAAGGCTGGTATTGCTGTACGTAAAGGGAATGAAGATTTTGTAAATGAATTAAATAAAATTCTAAAAGAAATGAAGAGCGATGGAACATATAAGAAAATCTTCGTTAAATGGTTTGGTGAGGAACCCCAAGCGTAAGTGACGGAAAGAGAAAGGAATAAAAACCAAAATGGATGTTGTATTAGAAAATATCCCATTTTTATTAAAAGGAGCGTACTATACGCTCCTAATCACAATTGTGTCAATGTTTTTCGGAACCATCATAGGTGTTATCACGGC
Source organism: Cytobacillus depressus (assembly GCF_008923245.1). Classification (GTDB taxonomy): domain Bacteria; phylum Bacillota; class Bacilli; order Bacillales; family Cytobacillaceae; genus Cytobacillus; species Cytobacillus depressus. The sequence continues at coordinate 257,541 of NZ_WBOS01000001.1, read as the reverse complement.
GATTGCACGATTGAAAGGGAATAGATTAATTCGTTCGATAGCGCGAGGTTATGTATCGATTATTAGAGGGACCCCAACATTAGTGCAAATCATTATTGTATATTATGGACTGAGTGATTACAACATTAAGCTTGAGCCCTTGACGGCTGCTTATATTGCATTAAGTATTAGTATTGGGGCATATATATCAGAAGCATTAAGAGGAGCGCTCCAGTCTATCCCGAAAGGACAAACGGAAGCAGCCTATGTATCTGGGATGACGCCATTTCAGACCATGCGAAGAATAATCCTTCCACAAGCAATCCGGATCGCGATCCCTCCTATGGGTAATACTTTCATCGGAATGTTAAAAGAAACTTCACTTGTATCAGTTATCACTGTTACTGAGCTATTGCGCTCTGGGCAATTATTAATTGCCCAGTACTATATTTATATGCCATTTTATTTATCCATTGCTGCAATGTACTGGATAATGAGTACTGTATTTTCTTTCCTGCTTGAAAAAATCGAGAAGCGGTTATCAATATATGTATAAGTTGAGGTTACCCATGATCAAAACAAACAATTTATCCAAAAACTACCATAGCCTAGAGGTCTTAAAAAACATTGATTTTCAAGTAAATACAGGTGAAGTAGTTGCGATAATTGGTCCTAGTGGCTCTGGAAAAAGTACCCTTCTTCGCTGTTTAAATGGTCTTGAAGAAATTTCTAGCGGTAGTGTTGAAGTTAGTGGAATTATTGTGGATTCAAAACAAAGTAAAAAGGACCAATATAAAAAAATCCGGGAAATTCGTCTAAACACAGGAATGGTTTTTCAACAATTTAATCTATATCCTCATAAAACGGTATTACAAAATGTTATTGAAGCACTTCTGATTGTGAAAAAATGGAGTAAGGAAAAGGCGATTGAAAAAGGAGAGAATCTGCTTTCAAGAGTAGGATTGTTTGAAAAAAAAGATGAATATCCTTCTCGATTGTCTGGCGGCCAACAGCAAAGGGTAGCGATAGCACGTGCATTAGCCCTTGAACCTAAAATTATCCTTTTTGACGAACCAACATCTGCGCTTGACCCTGAGTTAGTAGATGAAGTGCTGAGTGTCATTAGAGAACTAGCTAAAGAAGGAATGACATTGTTGATTGTTACCCATGAAATGCAATTTGCCCGTGAAGTTGCAGATCGTGTTGTTTTCATGGCTGATGGAGTTATTGTAGAACAAGGAAAGCCAGAGAATTTTTTCTCAAATCCAGAAACAGAAAGAGCAAAAAGGTTCTTGAAAATAATGTGAAACCAATCTAATGTAAAAAGAGGGATACAGATGAAAGTGCTGACAACTTGGAAGGGACAGCGTGCTTTTACTGCTGTTGGGGATTCTGGGTATGAAATGAATTTAGATGCAACTGAAGCATATTTCGGTGAAGGGAAAGGTGTTACACCAACAGAAATGCTATTAGCGTCTGTAGCTGGATGCATTGGCATCGATGTAACGATGATTTTAAGGCACAACCTTTCTTCGATAGAAAAACTGGTAATAGAAACAAATGGTACAAGAAAAGAAGAATTACCAAAAGGATTCACCTCCATTGATGTTACTTTTATTATAGACGGCACAATTGATAGGAAACGAGTTTGGAGAGCTATTGACCTTGGCAAAGCAAAATACTGTGCCGTATCTGATTCTTTGAAAGCTGATATAACATTCCATCTAATTTTAAACGGTGAAGAGCAATCGAGGATGGAATGACTTGATAACAAAGCAATAATAAATAATGTAACACATTATATAAGGTAAAATAGAAGGATAGATACAAGCAGAACTTAATCTGCTTTATCTATCCTTTTTGTACTACATATAACCTTATTTACTATTTATTGTTCCATTAGTGGTACATGGACTGAACTTTTTCTAGATCACTTATTAAGAGGCTTATTTCCTCTTGGCTCAACAGTACAGGCAATTGATCATATAAAGTAATAATTTGACCATCAATGTCATTCTGGTGTTTCTTCAAAGGCATTTTTAATAATAATATTACTTGTTAAAGCGAAATTCTATTTTATTCTCTTTTTCATTCCATCCTAAAATCGCATCAAACGTTTTTTCCCCTTTTTTAAAATTCTTTATGACGTTTGTTTCTCCAGTATTTAGAAGTTTTTTCACGTTTGCTTGTGAAACAGTTTTTCCGAGTATTTTTTTGGATATCGAAAATTTGCAGTTAGACGTTTTATAGTTTGTACAGCCATAGAATTTTCCAAAGTCTAAAATTTGCCCATCGCATAGCTTGCATTTTCCAACAACTGTTTTCTCTTTTTTTACGAACTTACTTTTTGAATTCGAACTGATTTTCTCCATTTCGATATGTTCAAAAGTCCAATTTACTTTTTGCTCTTTCGCATCCATCATCAATTTATGTGATAATTTTTTAACTTGTTCGATGAAAGCTTTTGGCGAGGCTTTCCCTTCACCAATTTCTGATAAGCGTTGCTCCCATTTGCCTGTCATACTAGGAGAGGCTAATATACTTTCCCCTAAAGCTTCAATTAGCAGCAATCCTTTTTGGGTAGCAAATACTTGGTTTTTGCTAATTTCAATATAATTTCGATCCTTTAAAAGATTAATGATCCCGGCTCTAGTTGCCTCTGTTCCTAATCCTTCTGTTTTGGCCAAAACCTTTTCTAGCTCCGTATCTTCCAAATGCTTCCCAGCTGATTTCATTAAGGTGATTAAATTTCCTTCGGTATATCTTTTGGGGGCTTGCGTTTCTCCTTTTTTAAGGTCAACTTTCGTTACTTGCCCTGCTTCTCCCTCTTGTAAATTTGGCAGCTCTTGTCCATCTTCAGAATCTGAATTTTCCTTAGAAGTAAAAATGACTTTTCTCCAGCCTTCTTCGATTTGCACTTTCCCTTTAGTAATGAACTCTGCCCGGCCGTCAACTAAGGAATTGATTGTTGTATAATCAAAAACGGCATTGTTATAATGGGCAGCAATCACTTGCCGAGCGATAAGATCATAAATTTTAGCTTCATCCGCGCTTAACTTCGACGTATCAGGTACTTGCTCTGTTGGAATGATAGCATGGTGGTCTGTTACTTTTTTCTCATTTACATATCTTTTATTATTCATAATTGAAGCATTTGGCGGAGGAAGAAAAGCTTCGTATTGCTTCATTTTGCTTAGCTGATTAAGCAGGTTTGGCAAACCCTTTGCTTCTTCTTTCGTTAAAAATTGTGAATCTGAACGTGGGTATGAAACAATTCCCTTCAAGTAAAGCTTTTGCAATATGTCTAAAGTTATTTGCGGTGGAAACTTAAACGTTTTATTTGCGGTAGCTTGCAGGGCTGAAAGATTAAACAGGAAGGGTGGCTGATACTCTTTACGTTCTTTTTTGATATTTGTTATTTTTACATCTTTATTTTTACAAAATTCAGCTATGGCAACAGCTTGCTTTTCCTCTAAAATCCTTGTCACATTGTTTTTATGCCATTTGCCCTTAATCGTTTTATCGTCGAAGTTAAAGGTAGCTTCGACTTCCCAAAAAGGTTCTGGTTTGAAATTGGCTATCTCATGCTCTCTTTTGACGATTAACGCGAGGGTAGGGGTCTGTACCCGCCCAATCGAAAAGACATCCATTAAGCCTTTTTCTTTTAGTAATATTGTATAGATTCTCGATGCATTAATACCAATTAACCAATCAGCACATGAGCGGCTAAGAGCCTCATAATAAATATCGCGTGTTTCTCCTTCAGTAAGTAAATTAGCAAACCCGTTCTTGACCGCGCCTTCCGTTAATGAAGAGATCCATAGACGTTTCATCGGTTTATTCACACCGCAAATTCTAATAATCGTACGAATAATTAACTCGCCTTCGCGCCCAGCATCCCCGCCGATAATAATTTCACTTACATCCGGTCGTTTTAATAGAGTCTTAATGATATTAAATTGTTTATATTTTGTTTTTGTTACTCGATATTCAAATCGCTCTGGAATAATTGGCAATGTTTCTAAAGACCATTTTTTCCAGGCGGGGTTATATTCTTCAGGTGGCTTTAATTCACAAAGATGGCCGATCGCCCAAGTGATCAACGCACCGTTTGGAAAATAAGTATTCGGCTTAACCTCAAAATACCCGGCTTTCTTACTAAAGGAAAAGGGAGCTGCTAATTTAGCCGCTTGATCGGGTTTTTCTGCAATGACAATTTTCATTTGTTGATCTCCTCTATATGATCCATAAGACGAAATTTCAGTTCATAGTTTTCTATCTTTCTTTATAGCATACTTTCAGATTTTCTTGTAGATTTGAGTCTATCCTATATCCAATATAAAAAAGTACTTTACACGAATATTTAGAATATGATATGATGCAACTAATAATAAAATAGCATTGTTTTTGGAGGAGTCTGTCACCAAGGGATACGTGTGTCCTTTGGTGATAGGCTCCTTTTTGCTTTTTTATTAAAATATATCAAATCTCGGTTTGATATGTAATATCGTTGGCCAACGACAAGTAGTAAAAATATAAAAGAAGGTGGGGAATTCTAGTGTTAATACTTCAATTAGCCATTATTTTAATTGCATCAAAGATTTTTGGGGACTTAAGTGTTAGATTAGGACAACCGTCTGTTTTAGGTAAATTGATTATTGGAATTATTTTAGGTCCATCCGTTTTAGGATTAGTTACAGAAACTGAAACATTGACCCAATTGAGCCAAATTGGTGTTATTTTGCTCATGTTTATTGCTGGGCTGGAAACAGATTTAGATGAGTTTAAACGAACTGGAAAGCCAGCAACCCTAGTCGGTTTTGGCGGGATTATTGTGCCGCTTGTTTTAGGTTTTTTCGCGGGAATGATGCTTAATTTGTCTACGTTCCAGTCAGTATTTTTAGGACTGTTACTATCAGCAACGAGTGTAAGCATATCTGTTCAAGCACTTAAGGAAATGAATCAGTTACAATCACGTGAAGGCTCGACGATTTTAGGAGCGGCTGTCATTGATGACGTCGTTGTTATTCTTGCTTTAGCCTTTTTAATGAGTCTTTCAGGCGGGGATGTCAACTTAGGTCTTGTGGTACTGAAGAAAGTGTTATTTTTCGCTGGAGCCATTTTAGTTGGCTGGAAGGTCGTTCCTTGGTTTATGAAAAAGTTTGCTCCATTGAAGGTAACAGAAACGGTCATCTCTTCCGCACTAATTATTTGCTTCGTTTATGCATATTTAGCAGAGTATACGGGTGTAGCAGCAATTATTGGCGCCTATATTGCTGGAATTGCCATTAGTACTTCAGGATATAAAGAGGAAGTGTTCGGGAAGGTTGAAACAATTAGTTATTCCATTTTTGTTCCTGTTTTCTTTACATCGATTGGTGTGTCAGCGCAATTTAATGGCATTTTTGACAATCTTGGACTTGTTATTGGCTTAAGTATTTTGGCGATTTTAACGAAACTAATTGGAGCATCTATTGGGGCTAAAGTTTCTGGATTCACATGGAATAGCTCGCTTGCTATCGGATCTGCCATGGTGTCTCGTGGGGAGGTTGCATTAATTATAGCAGCCATTGGTTTAGAAACGAAGTTATTAACCCAAGATTTATTTGCAATCCTTGTTGTGGTCATTCTCGTGACAACGATTGTTACACCACCAATGATGAAATTGTTTTTTAAGAACCATTCACGAACAGTGAAAGCAGCGTAATTGTAACAATGGGTATGGAGTAATAATCAATTATCTTGTCTCTATTTTCCTAATGTAGTAAACTCATGTAGAGATCTTGGAACAATAAGTAATATTTTGAAGCTAATCATATTGCTTTATGAAACAATTTATAAACTTATTCATATATTGTAATAATGGATAAAAAGAATAAAAGATCTTTACGTTTGCACAGTTTATAGGAGGGTATAGGATGCCAACACCTAGTATGGAAGACTATATTGAACAAATATATATATTGATTAATGAGAAAGGGTATGCGCGTGTTTCGGATATAGCAGAAGCCCTTTCAGTCCATCCCTCCTCTGTTACTAAAATGGTTCAGAAGTTAGATAAAGATGAATACCTTGTGTATGAAAAATACAGAGGCCTTAGTTTAACTACAAAAGGAAATAAAATTGGAAAAAGACTAGTCTTCCGCCATGATTTATTAGAGCAGATTTTGCGCCTTATTGGGGTAAAGGAAGAAAATATTTACGATGATGTCGAAGGAATTGAACACCATTTAAGCTGGGATGCGATTGACCGAATTGGCGATCTTGTTCAATTTTTCGAAGAAGATCCGAATCGGATTGAAGCATTAAAAGAGATTCACAACAGGAATGAAGATGAAGTTGTGGATGCAGTTGAAGTTAAAGATGAAGTTGAAGAAAGTCAGGGACCTGCTTAAGCAGGTCCTTTTCTTGTTACTATTCAAAGGGATTCCAATACTTAAGAGAGAAATAATAGGAATGAAAACTTTACGTCAATAGTAATCCAAAAAGGAGTGGGGAAGCATGTCTATCTTTGATTGGAGTAAAGAAGCAGAGAAACAATGGGATGATCAATCAAGCAGCTGGAATTCGAAAAGTCGAGAAATGTGGGAAAGCGGGAGTAGAAAGGAGATCGTTCCGTTTTTTTCTAAATATGTCGATTCTGGAGCCCGGATATGTGATCTTGGCTGTGGTGACGGCTTCGGTTCATTCCAGTTAGAAAGAGCGGGATATAAAGTTACGGGACTTGATGTTTCAGAAGAAATGCTGCAAAAGGCGCAAGAAATAAATAAAGGAAATAACACTGAATTCGTCAAGGGCGATATTTCTGTACTTCCATTTCCGGATCGCGCTTTTGATGCGGTGTTAGCAATTAATTCACTTGAATGGACAGAGCATCCTTTTATGGTATTAAGGGAAGCACAAAGAGTGGTTAAGCCTGGAGGATTTGCTTGTGTCGGAATTCTTGGTCCGACAGCTGCTCCTAGAAACAATAGCTTTAGAAGGCTGTATGGCGAAAAAGTAATTTGCAATACGATGATGCCATGGGAGTTTGAAAAGCTGGCTGCTGATAATAACTGGGAAAAAATTGGTGACTTAGGTGTATATAAGAGAAGTGCGGATCAACTTCCGAAAGGTACATTGTCAACCGAGTTAAAACAATCTCTATCATTTATGTGGGTATTTATGTTACAAAATAAAATTGAAGTCTTGGAAAAATTAAATCAATAGAGGCCGCCTTTTGGCTGCCTCTTCCTAGTGTTAATCCCACTCATACGGTGTTTCTTGATATACATAGTAATTCAGCCAGTTCGAAAATAATAGATGAGCGTGAGAGCGCCATCTATTTAATGGCTGTTTCGTTGGATCATTATTTGGAAAATAATGTTTAGGCGGATGAATGTCTAATCCTTTTTGTATATCCCTTTTATACTCTTCCGCTAAAGTTTCAGCTTCGTATTCTAAATGGCCTGTAATCATAATTTGTTTTCCATTATTGGCGCTCAAAATAAAAGGACCGGCTTCCTCTGAGGCAGACAGCAATTTTAATGTCGGATGATTTTTCACTTTTTCTATGAAAATATCAGTATTTCGCGAATGAGGAGCTAAAAAGGAATCATCAAAGCCTCTAAGCAGTTTCTCAGAACGGTCATGAATTTGATGTGTGAATACACCAGAGCACTTCCGTGTGAGCTCATATTTTTGAATGCCAAAATGATGGAATAATGCAGCTTGGCCCCCCCAGCAAATATGGAGGGTAGAGGTTACATGACTCTTCGTCCAATCCATAATTTCTTTTAGCTCTTCCCAATAATCAACCTTTTCGAATGGCAGCAATTCAATCGGAGCGCCTGTTATGATCATGCCATCGAATTTTCGGTGTTTAACTTCGGCAAAAGTCGTATAAAACTGTTCTAAATGCAATGGGCTTGTGTTTTTTGATTCATGAGTAGCCGTCTTCAGAAAAGAAATATTGACTTGGAGCGGCGTGTTTCCAAGCAATCTTAAAAGCTGTGCTTCAGTCTTTTCCTTTTCAGGCATTAAATTTAGGATCAGAATATTTAATGGACGAATATCCTGTGTAAGCGCACGATCATCATCCATCACAAATATATTTTCTTCCTCTAATATTTCTCTTGCAGGCAGAAGCCTTGGAATCTTAATAGGCAAATCAGCATCCCCTTTTTAGAAAATTCAATTAAAACCTATTATAATAATGAAAAACATAAGTAGCAATGAATTAAAAATGAAATTATTAAAATCTTCATGATTTACTATCAACTGAAATAAAAGAAATGGTACAATGAGAGGGTAGTAATCGTTTTCATTACTGGAATGCTTAGGGGGATTAAGAAATGAATGTGAAACCAAAAGTAAAGTCAGACATTGAAATCGCACAACAATCACCAATGAAGCCTATCGTAGAAATTGCGGAAAAAATAGGTTTACATGTTGATGATCTTGAACTTTTTGGCAAATATAAAGCTAAACTATCAACTGATGCTCTTAAAAAACTAGAAACAAATAAAAACGGTAAGATTATCCTTGTTACTTCTATTAATCCGACACCGGCCGGGGAAGGGAAATCAACTGTGACAGTAGGGCTTGGCGATGCTTTTACGAAGATTGGCAAGAAGGCAATCATTGCGATGCGTGAGCCTTCACTTGGACCAACAATGGGCGTAAAAGGGGGCGCAACTGGAGGAGGTTATTCTCAAGTCTTGCCAATGGAAGATATCAACCTGCATTTCACTGGTGATTTGCATGCGATTACAACGGCTAATAACGCGCTTGCTGCATTCATTGACAATCATCTTCAACAAGGCAATCAGCTTGGAATTGATCCGCGAAGAATTGTGTGGAAACGCGCTCTAGATATGAACGACCGTGCTCTTAGAAAAGTAGTTATTGGCTTAGGCGGTCCAGTGCAAGGGGTTCCACGTGAAGATGGTTTTGATATTACTGTTGCCTCAGAAATCATGGCTGTATTATGCTTATCTACTGATTTGAAAAACTTGAAAGAAAGACTTGGCCGCATGGTTATTGCTTATAACTATGATAAACAGCCAGTTACTGTAGCAGATCTTGGTGTCCAAGGGGCATTAACAATGCTTCTTAAAGAAGCGGTTAAACCGAATCTAGTTCAAACAATTGAACATACACCTGCATTTATTCATGGTGGCCCATTCGCTAATATTGCTCATGGCTGTAATAGTGTCATTGCAACAAAGACAGCGACAAGGTTAGCTGATTACGTAATAACTGAAGGCGGTTTCGGTGCAGATCTTGGTGCTGAGAAATTCCTTCACATTAAATCTAGAAGTGCTGGAATTAAGCCAGAAGCAGTTGTTATTGTAGCAACGATTCGCGCATTAAAGATGCATGGCGGTGTTCCTAAAAATGATCTAGGAAGAGAAGATGTACAAGCTTTAATGAATGGCTTTGCAAACTTAAAGAAGCATATTGAAACGATCGAAAGCTTCGGACTGCCTTTTGTTGTAGCAGTTAATCGATTCATTACTGATACAGAAGAAGAAGTGAAAACATTAATGGATCTATGTGAACAAGCGAATATTCCAGTTTCACTAACTGAAGTATGGGAAAAAGGCGGGGCTGGAGGAGTAGATCTTGCGAACAAGCTTCTCGAAGTTATTGAGAAAGAAGAGTCGAACTTCCAGCCGTTGTACGATCTATCAGATACACTTGAAAATAAAATCATTACTATTGCCCAGAAGGTTTATGGTGCCGATAAAGTTGAGTTTTCATCTAAATCAAAAAAGCAGCTTCAAGATTTCGAAAGCTTTGGATGGGGGACTATGCCAATTTGTATGGCTAAAACACAATATTCTTTATCAGATGATCCAACAAAGCTTGGCCGTCCAACTGGATTCTCCATTACTATTAGAGAACTAAAACCATCAGTAGGTGCAGGATTTATTGTTGCCCTGACAGGTGATGTAATGACAATGCCTGGATTGCCAAAATCGCCGGCCGCTCTCAAAATGGATGTTGATGAGAATGGCAATGCCATTGGATTATTCTAGGATTTCACATGTTTGATCCGACAGCATTTGAGAATATGAAGGTTGTTGTGGAAGGAGCACTTTATGATCTTGATTTAAGCGGTGAGCTTCTTATTATTGACCGGAATGATTTCATTAATACTGCTAAGCTCTCACGAAGATATGAAGTGACTTTTTCAAAGGAAAGAGATGGCATGAATAGTGTCCAATGCACATTTATTATGGAGGCTAGTCTGGAAAATCTAGCAGCTGAACTGTTACCGTCAGCTCAATCGGACCGATTATCTGGCTGCCATCTTTTCGTGAAATTTTCCTTCAATCATCAAAATGAATTTGCGATTTTTCAGCGGATTGAAAAGGAGCTTCAAGACATCTGGGGTAACGACCGAACGATTAAGCAATCAATTATAATTGATCCATTCCAGTCTGAAGAATGGATTAAGAATGAAACGATGGTAAGCTTTAATCGCTTAGTCTACGAGGACCAAATGGATGATATAATAACAATGATCGAATACATGGACAAAAGTTTAGATAAGCTGCGAATGATTATTTAATAGATTTTTATACATGCTCTGCCCTTTTGCTGGCGGAGCATTTTTTTATTTGTAAAAAATATGGTTAGAAGATTCGAAACTATCTTTACATTATTAGTTTCAACTAATACGATTATAGAGAATGTGAAGAAAGCGCATTCAATTATTCGAAAGGAGGAGAAGGCAATGGATAGAAAAATCTTTGCAGGAAAAGGAATCAATAAAAATAGGTGTGAAAAAACTTAGTCTGGAGGAATTTTAATGGGTCAAATGACAAATTCAATAACAATTGTTGAATACAATGAAGGACTAGCTAAAGGGATCGCAAAAATGTGGAATCTTAGCCGCGATAGCTGGGGTGGAGATAAAAAAGTGCATACCGAGGAGTCGGTGAAAGCGAAGGAAGCAAGTTCAGAAAATATTATTCTTTACTTAGCGATGGACGGAGATGAAGTTGTCGGCTATTGCAGTCTATCGGAATATAAGGATGATACAGGTTCATTATATATTCCGCTTCTGAACGTAAGACCAGATTATCACGGCAAGAAAATAGGGAAAGTCCTTGTTTTGAAAGCAGTAGAGAAAACAGTTGAGCTTGGCTGGCCACGTCTTGACCTTTATACATGGCCTGGAAATGTAAAGGCAGTCCCACTATATAAGAAATGCGGATTTTTTTGGGAAGATCGGGATGATTCGACCCACCTAATGAATTTCATTCCAGCTGTGCTCAATACTCCATTATTAAAGCCGCTATTTTCAAAGCTTAATTGGTATAAGAATAGTATTAGAGAAATTAAAGTAAAGCCTGACGGACTGAAGGAAAGAGGCTTTACGTTCTATGAATATGTGTGGAAAAATGAACATTCTTTTGCTAGAGTTCGATTTGAACGAACAGGCAGAGGGATCTCTTTCATAGAAACAGCTGATTATCTACTTGAACTTGTCTTATCAGACCATGAAGTAATTGAAGAAGAAACTCGGAGATTTGAAATCCGTTTTGTTAATAAGTCAAAACGCCCAATCTCTTTAAAAGTGAAAGGAAATCAACATGAGCGGGCTAAATTTATATTAAATGAAGAGCTTATTGTTGTAGAAAGTACGGTCATTTCAGGGGATGTAGTTTTTCTGAAAGGTGAAGAGCCAAGTTTATGGAAAAAGCATCCTTATTTATCTGTGAATGTTTTAGTTAATGGAGAAGAGTGTGAATTAAGGCTAGGTGTATTCCCGAAACAACCTGCGAAAATTACGGCGAAATTAGATAGTCTATTAAGCTATATTGGGAAGGAAGAATGCATTGAGCTTGAAATGGAAAACAATCTAAGAGAGAACGCGGAATACGAAATATGTTTTTCTAAAAATAACCATGTTCAATTAAAAAATGATATTTATCAAATTTCATTAAAGAAAGCCGAAAGAAAATTAGTGAAAGTGCCGCTCGTTGTTAATAAATTCGGCTTCTACCAACCGCATCTACAGTGTAAAGCAATAAAAGAAGATGGTTCAGAAATTATTTTTGAAGATAATCATACAGGGATTGCCTTTAAAGGATTTGGTGAAAAGTTCGGAGGCGAGTCGAAGGATTATTGGCATATTTATAATGGATTGTATCAAGTAAATATAAGAAAAATGGATTATTTGACGACTGCTGGAAGAACCCAAACCTTTACACAGCCATATGCTTTCTTCGTACCGAAGCTTGGTAAACCATTTTCCACTGAATTTTCCAAACTAAAGCCGGAAAATGTGGAATGGCATGCAGATAATAGTGGAATTACGATCACACTGACTTTTCAGTCGAAGGAGTATGATGGGTTATTCTTAAGTTTATATACGACATTATTTGCTGAAGGGCTAGTAAAAAGATGGGTAACAATAGAAAATAAGGGTGAAAAATCATACAGTCAGTTATTTTTAAACCAGTCTTTTTACCACGAAAAAAAACATTGCTTTTTTCCGCTTGAAAATGAAGTTGTTGAGTTTTCAGAGGGAAAATACTTAGAATTTGGTGATATTCCTCCTAACAGTATAACTGGCAATTGGTATTTTTCTAATGACAAAGAAGGACCGATTGGCTTTAGCTGGTCAAATGAAATGAAAGTAAATCCTAATAGCTGGCAGTTCCAATTGGAAAATGAGTTATGTTCACTCGATTACGGGGAAAAGAAAGAAATCGAGCCATGCTATTTATCAATTGGGGCGTTCCGTACATGGCAGGAACAGGAGGCGTTTGCAAAGCAGCAATCTCAAGAGAAGCAAACGAGGACAAAATCAGAACTGGCCTTCCTGTTGACGGAAAATTCGCCGATTACGTCTAACTCAGAATTTGTTAGTTTTCAGTTAAAGTCATTCAGAACAAACTATCTGAATGGTCATTTGGATCTAAAGTTAAATGACGAGCGTATTCAAGAAACGGCCATTTTAGAAGCTGAAGAGAAAAGAGAATATGAGGCTCAAATATCAATTAAAAATAATGCAGCTGTTTCCATATTGACAAGTTCATTTACAGACGATAGCAAGGAAATGGAATTTAAGCAATTGCTTCTTAAACCAACAGGGGAGGTTCACTCTTATACGGAAGACACGGATCATTTACCTTCCTATATATTGGATAATGGAGTCATCAAAATTAAGGCGTCACCTGAATTTTATCCTGGAATTTATTCTCTAGCTTTAAAAGAACAGGAATGGCTAGATTCATCCTTTCCTAATTTAATTGAAAAAAGCTGGTGGAATCCATGGGCTGGCGGTTTGAAAACAGTACCTTCTAAAATAAATACGTTTTCACTTCTAAAAGAATCATCATCTGCCGAGTTTAAAGATGTGGAAGATATAAATGGAAACCGGTGGAGGAGCTTAGCTCTGCATACAAAAATAACTGAGAATGCCCATTGGAAGGGCTTACAATATACGCAATATTTTGCACTTCTGCCGGGTATACCCGTTTTAGCCTATTTTGTCAGTGTGGATAATGCAGGTGGAAATTCGCTTATTGGAGATACGTGGCGGACAGATTTATTTATAAAAGGGGATACATTAGAAGATCTTTCAGCTTTTACTAAAGGAGCGAAGAAATTTCACGTTGGCATGGAAGAGCAATTATTATTTTTGGAGGATGGCAGTTTTATATCTTCACAATCCCGGAAAGAAAATATGTATTTAGTAAATTGTGCCGATTGCAAAATTGCAGAAGGGTATATGAATAAAGACGCATTTCAAGTAAACTATGTGCAGAAGGCAAAAAAATTAACGGAGCCTGGATTTATTTTCTTTGATCAAAGAAGTTTATCAAAGGCTATATTGGATCAGCTTCGTCAAATTGAATTTCAGATATAAAGGGAGTAAACATGAAAATCATTGATGCACATATTCATTTTTCAGATATTCAATCTTTTCATCAAACGGCAAAAGAGCAATCGTTTGTTGATTATTCCTATAAAGGCTACGTAAAAGAGTTTAATGAAGCAAATGTTGTCCTAAGTATTGCGATGGGTGTCACAGAAACTCCGAATATGGGGTTTCCTGATTATCATTCCGTTACACCAATGGGGATAGATTTAGCAGATTCGATTCCTGAACAGATTGTTTATTGTCCGGGAATCAATCCTTATGATCTAAATGAGGAAGCCTTATTAAGACTAGAGAAAGAAATACAGAAGCCAAATGTTGTTGGGATGAAAATTTATTTAGGCTACTATCCATTTTATGCGTACGATGAAGTGTATGAGCCGGTTTATCAATTGGCGGAAAAATACGGTTTGCCGATTGTTTTTCACACTGGGGATACTTATTCAGAAAGAGGGCTGTTAAAATATTCTCATCCATTGACCATTGATGAAGTTGCTGTCAAGCATCGCAAGGTTAATTTTATGATGGCTCATTTTGGTGATCCTTGGACTTTAACAGGGGCTGAACTTATTTATAAGAATTCAAATGTCTATGCAGATTTATCTGGCTTGATTGTAGGAACAGAGAAGGACTTGAAAAAGCGAAGCGAAGACCGATTTTTTGACCATCTACGACATGCGCTTGTTTTTTCCGATTCCTACGATAAATTGCTGTTTGGCACAGATTGGCCGCTAATACCTGTTGGTCCCTATATAGAGTTTATAAAAAATCTTATACCAGAAGAACATCATGAGGATGTATTTTATAATACGGCATTAAAGATTTTCCCAAAAATTAAACCGTTTTTGCCGTAATTTTTTTGGGAGGAGGCTGGTGAACTAGCCAACCTCTTTCCTAATTTACATATATAGAAGGATTGATCCTGAGGGGGAAAAATTTTGACTAAAATTGCATGGGTCACAGATAGTACTGCCTATTTAGAAAAGGAGTTGATGGTTCACCCAGACGTTTATACGATTCCAGTAACAATTCTTTTAGACGATGAAGAATTTTTGGAAGTGGATTTAACACCTGTACAGCTTTATGGACGTTTAAAGACACTGAAATCACAACCGAAAACATCACAGCCTTCTCTTGGCGCCTTTAAAGACTTATATGAAAAGCTTGGTGAAAAATATGATGTTATTTTCTCTATTCACCTTTCCAGTAAACTAAGCGGGACCGCTTCTTCAAGTGTACAGGCGGCACAGCTTGTCGATGCTAATGTCATTACTATCGATTCGAAAATTCTCACTTATCCATTGACAAGGATCATCAAAAAGGGAATTGAATTGGCACAATCAGGAATGGGAATCGATGAGATTAAAACATCTTTAGAAGATTTACGGGAAACAAATGAGACATATGTATTAATAGGCAGCCTTGAACAACTTCATCGGAGCGGCCGTATGTCTGGGGTTCAATTCTTTCTTGGAAGTATGTTAAATATTATTCCTATAATTGAAATCAGGGATGGTGCTCTAAGCACAACAGAAAAAGTAAGAAGCGAAAGAAAAGCGAAAGACAAATTGATTCAGCCGCTAATGAAGGCGCACGCGCAAAAGCCAATTAGGGAGGCTTATATCTTGTACGGTTTACACGAGTCGGAAGCACTTAAGTGGAAGGAAGAACTCGTACTCCAGTTTCCTGATATTGATTTTGAACCGTACCCTCTTGGTGCAGCCATTGGTGTTCATGCAGGGGAGAACACACTTGGCATTAGCTGGTTTAATGGGTTAGACTAAAAACTTTATAGAAAATAAAAAGCTGTCCCGAACGAAGGATTTTATCCATTTAAGGGACAGCTTTTATATATATAACTAGTATTATTTTAAATCTTGAAGATGTGATAAATTAATGAGCCCATCAATATTGTTGCTTGGGATATAGCCAGCTTCTTTGCTTATATCGGCCATTTCTTGAATTACCTTTTCATTCACATCTATCGTTACTTGCAGCCTCTTAAAAGCAGCTGCAGTTTCTTCTTTATTTATTTCTTTGCCAGTTAAATCTTTAATATGTTTAATGACAATTTCTTGTGCTTTTTCTGGATTTTCTTGTATAAAGGCAACTGCTTTCTTGTGTGCATTTAGATAAGCTTGAACAAGCTCTTTATTTTCCAAGAATTCATCAGTTGCTGCGACAACTGTATTCGTTGACTCTTTCCCCCAAGCAAATTGGTCCCAGTCAAGCAATAGCTTTCCATTTGCTTGCGTTTCTAGAAAATAGCCCCACGGTTCTTGAGTGGCAGCTGCATCTACGGAGTTTTGGACGAAAAGAGTAGCAGTATCAGCTGGTGCTGCTGCAAAAAGTTCAACAGTTCCTCCGTTTGTTGTTGTATTTAAGTTTACATCTTGCAAAGCTTTCCTTAACATTACATCTTGTGTACTGCCGATAACAGGAATAGCAACTCTTTTTCCATCAAGGTCTGAAAGCTTCTCAATATTGCTTTCTTCATTTGCAACGAGCACTGCCCCGCCATTTACGGCCCCTGATATTATATGAAACTTCGGATTTTTTACGTAAAAATTAAGAAGTGGACCCGGACCGACAGTACCTACATCGATTGCTTTAGTCGTCATCGCTTCCATAAACAAACCGCCATTGCTTACTGTCTTTGTTTCAATTTTGACATTCTCGCCAAACTCTTCTTTAAAATAATTATTTTCAAGTGCAACGATTGTAGCGATATGAGTCAAGTTAGGGAAGTAGCCGATTTTGACTGTCCCACCATCGATTTTATTGTTTGCTTCTTTTCCATTTTGTGTGCAGGCGCTCATCATCCCGATTAATAATAAGGCGCTTACAGCTATAAGTAATTTTTTCATGATTATGACAACTCCTTTGTTATTGTTTGAAGACTAATTCATTCCCCATTTTGTTTGAACAGATCGCTCTAAACGAACAAAAACAATGTTATCCATGATCGTTCCGATAACGGCAATTACAATCATGACGGAAATAACGAGGTCCATTTGACCAAGTGATCTACCTGTTTCTAAAAGCTTTCCAAGTCCGCCGCCTGCACCAAGTAATTCCCCAGCCATTAATGCTCTCCAGGAAAAAGCCCATGCAATTCTAAGACCTGAAAGTAATTGTGGAACAGAGGCCGGCATGATGACCGTCCGAATAAAATGAAAACCAGATGAACCAAATGTTCTAGCTACACGCTGATACAGCCTTGGCACATTTTTAAAGCCGCTCGTTGCACTAATCGTCATTGTCCATGTAGCCCCAATTGTGACGATAAATAAAATCGCAAAATCATTGAGCCCAAACCAGATAATCGCAAGCGGAAACCACACGATACTTGGGATTGACTGGAGAGCTGTCACTAAAAAGCCAAGCGTATCTTCAACGAACTTAAACTTCCAGATTAAATAACCCATGAATGTTCCTAAAATAATAGCTATTAAGAAGCCAATTAAAATTCTGCTGATGCTCACACCAATGGCAGCAGTAATTTGGCCATTTATGATTCCATTAAACATTGTTTCGAATATTTGCGTGAGAGACGGAAACATAAATGCAGGAAGCCCAGAAAATCTAGATGTGATTTCCCAAATCGCCGCTATAATCACGATGAAGCTGATCCGCCTTAAAGCTGTAGTCATCTCCCATTTCCTCCTTCAAGACTTTTTCAATTTCCTCCTCTAAAATCGAGAGAATTCTTTGTTCAGAATGAAGTGTTACACTGTCTGGCATGACTCCATCCTTTGCTGATTGTATAGTAATCATTTCTTTAATTTTTCCTGGACGGGTAGCAAACACAATGACTTTTTCCGATAACAGAACAGCTTCGCGAATATTATGAGTGATAAAGAGAATCGTTACTTTTGTTTTGCGCCATATATCAAGCAACTCTTTATGAAGAACCATTCTTGTTTGCTCATCAAGGGCTGAAAACGGTTCATCCATAAGTAATATATCAGGCTCCATGACTAGTGCCCGTGCAATAGCAACTCTTTGCTTCATCCCACCGGATAGCTGATGGGGGTAGGAATCCGTATAGCGGCTTAAATGAACCATTTTTAAAATTTCAAGCGCTTTCGCTTCTGCTTGCTTTTTCGGGATTTTTTTCAGAAGTAAACCATATGTGACATTTTCGAGTACGGTCAACCAAGGAAATAAACCTGCTTCTTGAAACACGACGACTCGATCTGGTCCTGGTTGATTTACGCTGTTTCCTTCAATGTGAATTTCGCCATCATCTGCTTTTTCCAGTCCCGCAATTAAATAAAGTAAGGTTGATTTTCCACAGCCAGAAGGACCGACAATGGAAATAAAGTTGCCTTTTTCAATATTAAGGCTGATGTTATCTAAAACTTTGACTCTATCATTCTTCTCATTAACAAAGCTTTTACTAAGGCGATCGATTGTTAAATACATATTTACACCTCATCATAATCTGAATTATTCGTATGAAATTAATCGGATTTCATTGTAAAGAAAACAGGAACATTCCGTTCCTAATTTTCAAAAAGATCACTTGATAAATATCGTTCACCCGTATCTGGGGCGATACAAACGACCGCATCTGTTGGCTTTAATCTTTCGGCAACCTTTAGAGTCGAGTATACGGATGCTCCACCAGAAGGACCTAGTAAAATGCCTTCTTGAGCCGCAAGCCTTCTTACTGTTTCATATGCTTCTTCATCTTTTATTTGAAATATTTCATCGTACACAGACGTATTTAAAATGGAAGGGACAAAACCTGGGCTCGTGCCAACTAGTTTATGTTTGCCAGGTTCACCGCCTGATAATACAGGAGATCCTGCGGGCTCAACAACATGAACCGTAATGGAAGGATCATATTTCTTTAATTCTTCTCCTGTTCCTGTAATCGTTCCGCCCGTACCTGAAGTTCCAACAAAGGCAGCGAGCTTCTTCCCATGCTCTTCCATAGCCGCTATGATTTCGCGTGCTGTTGTTTTTCGATGAATATTCGGATTAGCCTCATTTTCAAACTGCATAGGTACAAAGCTATTTGGTGTCACAGCTGCTATTTCGCGTGCTTTGTTTATTGCACCTGGCATTTTTTCATCACTAGGTGTGAGGACGACTTCGGCTCCGTATGCTTTTAAAATATTGATTCGTTCAGCTGTTGCTGAATCAGGCATGATAATAATCGCCCGATAACCGCGGGCAGCCGCATTCATCGCAAGGCCAATTCCTGTATTGCCTGAAGTTGGCTCAATTATTGTTGCGCCGCTTTTTAAGAGTCCAGCATTTTCCGCTTCGACAATCATATTATAAGCTGCCCGGTCTTTCACGCTCCGGCTAGGATTGAAATATTCAAGTTTTACAAAAACTTCAGCTCCGTCTTTGGAAGGAAGTCTATTTAATCTTACTAACGGGGTTTCTCCAATTAATTCGGCAATATTATTTACGACCTTCATCGTTTCACCTACATTTTATTTTATGAACAATACTTTTTTAACTATATTACCAGATTGATATCTCATTATCCATACCTTTTTACTTGGATTAAGTGAAAAGTTTATTTTTTTAGTTTGGTTGATTGACTGAGCGTGTAATTTTTTTAACTATCTCATACCTTCATGGTAAAATAGTTCTTGATGATTAGCGAAGGTGGAGTTGTTATGCAAACAGTTATACAAACAACAGAAGACTTTGTACGAAATCTTCTTGGCGAAGATAGTACAGGTCACGATTGGTTTCATATTGAACGGGTGCGCAGAAATGCTTTATATATATGTGAAAAGGAAGGAAAAGGGAACCAATTTATTATTGAAATGGCTGCTTTACTCCATGATGTTCCCGATGAAAAGCTGAACTCCTCAAAAGAAGAAGGGGAGAAACAACTATTCGAATTTCTTGAAGTACTAGAACTTGAACAAAAGGTTAGAGCTCAAATTATCGAAATCATCGGTTCAATTTCTTTTAAAGGCGGAAAAAAATCCGTTTTAACTAGTATAGAGGCAGAAATTGTCCAGGATGCGGACAGATTGGATGCTATTGGTGCGATTGGCATTGCAAGAACTTTTGCTTATGGTGGGAAGAAAGGACAACTCATATATGCGCCCAATATTCAAGTAAGAGAAACGATGTCTGAAGAGGAATATCGCAAAGGGAAATCATCTTCTGTTCACCATTTTTACGAAAAGCTGCTGAAGCTGAAAGACTTGCTGAACACGGATTCGGCAAAGGAAATAGCAAATAAGCGTCATCAATTTATGGAAAATTATCTTGAAGAATTTTTTAATGAATGGAATGGTCAATTTTGAAAATGATTTCAGTTGAAAATATTACAAAAACATATGGGGAGAAAGAGCTTTTTAATGATATCTCTTTCACGATTTCTGAAAGAGACCGGGTTGGTTTAATTGGTGTAAATGGGACAGGAAAGTCATCCTTGCTGAAAATTGTGGCAGGGGTTGATCTCCCTGATTCTGGAGAAATTTTGACACCGAAAAATTATACTATATCATATTCTGAACAAGAACCTGATTTGGATCCTCACATGACAGTTCTAGATCAAGTTTTTGCAGGAGATGCCCCCGTCTTAGTTTTGTTACGGGAATATGAGCAGGCCTTGATTCAAATGAACAAAGAACCTGAAAATCAAGGTTTTCAAGAAAAGCTATTTGAACTGCAAAAGCGAATGGATGCGTTAAATGCTTGGGATGCAAGCACAAATGCAAAATCTATTTTAACAAAGCTCGGAATTGCAGATTTTAATAAGAAAATTGGTGAGCTTTCTGGTGGTCAAAAGAAAAGGGTGGCACTCGCACAAAGCTTAATTCAATCACCAGATTTGCTTATTCTTGATGAGCCGACAAATCATCTTGATTATGATTCCGTCAAATGGCTTGAAGAATATTTAGGCAGATATCAAGGCGCACTCCTGTTAGTTACCCATGATCGCTATTTTCTCGATAGAGTGACGAACAGGATGTTTGAGCTAGAAGGCGGACAGCTTTATAGCTACAAAGGGAATTATGCGGCCTTTTTAGAAGCAAAGGCAATCCGTGAAGAGAATGATGCTGCAACCATTGAAAAACAAAAAAATCTCTATAGAAGAGAATTGGAATGGATTAGAAGGGGAGCAAAGGCACGGACGACAAAGCAAAAAGCAAGAATCCAGCGATTTGAAAGCTTAGATCATCAGCTAGCATCTGTGAAATCCTCTGAAAAGCTAGACCTGTCTCTAAGCGGGAGCAGACTCGGTAAGCAGGTTTTTGAATTGAAATCTGCCTCGAAGAAATATGGCGATCAAGTCATATTAAACGACTTTGATTTGCTTGTGAAACCAGGAGACCGGATGGGCATTATCGGTAGAAATGGCTCAGGAAAATCGACACTAATGAATGTTCTTGCTGGAAAAATCCCATTAGATTCTGGTGAAGTAATCATCGGCCAGACTGTGAAAGTCGCTTATTATACACAAGAAAGCGAAGACATGGATGAAAATAAGCGCATGATTGAATATTTAAAGGAAACGGCACAGGTTGTGGAAACATCTGACGGAAAGACCATTTCCGCGGCGCAAATGCTGGAAAGGTTTTTATTCCCTTCCTATACCCATGGTACCCCAATCAGAAAACTTTCTGGTGGCGAAAAACGCCGGCTATATTTATTGAAAATATTAATGTCTGAGCCGAACGTATTGCTTCTTGATGAACCGACGAATAATTTGGACACACAAACATTAACAGTTCTAGAAGATTATCTTGAAGATTTTCCAGGTGTTGTGATTACTGTATCCCATGATCGTTATTTTCTTGATAAGGTGGCCGATCAGCTTATCATCTTGAATGGGAATGGGCTTATCGACTCCTTTTATGGAAATTACACGGAATATCTAGAAAAAGAAGCTGAGAAGTCCATTGTTCAAGAAAAAGCAGCGGCACCGATACAAAAGGAAAGAGAAAAACCGAAAAAGAAAAAGCTTAGCTACAATGAACAAAGAGAATGGGACGGCATTGAGGATGCGATTGCAGGTGTAGAAGCACGCTTGGAAGAAATAGCTAAAGAAATGACGAACACGGGCAGCGACTTTGAAAAAGCACAAAAGCTAATGAACGGGGAAGCAGAATTAAACGAAAAGCTTGAGCATTTGATTGAGCGCTGGACCTACCTTTCTGAGCTAGTAGAATAATTGTCTACCTTGATAATTTATTTAGTTTAAGCATGATAGACATGTAGCTTCACCACTTTATGTTAATATAAGTATAAGTTTACATGCTGATTATAGTGTAAAGGGTGATTTTGCCGTGAAAATATTATCAATTGAACCAACTCCAAGTCCAAATACGATGAAAGTTATTTTGGATGAAGAGCTGCCAATGGGGAAAAGCAATAATTATAAAAAAGAGAATCAAGAAGGCGCACCTAAGGTCATTCAGGAAATCCTCAATATAGATGGAGTGAAAGGTGTTTATCATGTAGCTGATTTTTTAGCTGTGGAACGGAACGCCAAATTTGATTGGAAGGAAATCCTTCCGCAAGTTAGAATGGCTTTCGGAGAATCAGCAGAAGCTGAAAATGATAATCTATCGAAGACAAATGACCATTTTGGTGAAATCAAAGTGTTTGTCCAAAAATATAAAGATATTCCGATGCAAGTAAAGCTGACAGACGGCACGGAAGACAGACGTTTTGGACTGCCGGAAGTGTTTATGAATGCCTTGTCGCGTGCTCAGTCAAAAGACGATAATGTCGTTTTAGCCCGTAAATGGGTAGAAGTGGGGGTCCGGTACGGAGAATTTGATCAAGTAGGGGAAGAGGTTGTTGAGGAGTTAATGGCAGCCTATCCGGATAGCCGTCTTAACCAACTAGTTGATCAGGCTGAAAATCCTGAAAAAAGTGATCAAAAGCAAGCTCGAAAGCGCATGAAATTAAATGTTTCTGATTTAGAGGATTCTGATTGGCGGATAAGGTATCAAAAGCTTGAGCAAATGGATGATCCCGAAATTTCCGATTTGTCAGTTTTAGAAAAAGCATTACAGGATGAAAAGGCGTCCATTAGAAGACTAGCTACCGTTTATTTAGGCATGATTGAAGATAAACAAGTTCTTCAGCTACTCTATAAAGCGTTGAAAGATAAAACTGTCACGGTAAGAAGAACAGCAGGCGACTGTCTTTCTGATTTAGGCTTTAAAGAAGCCATGCCAGAAATGATGGAAGCATTAACGGATAGCAGTAAGCTCGTTCGCTGGCGTGCAGCGATGTTCCTATATGAGGTTGGAGATGAGAAGGCTCTCCCTGCACTTAAAGCAGCTGAAAATGATCCAGAATTTGAAGTGAGTATGCAAATAAAGCTGGCTATTGAAAGAATCGAGCAAGGTGAAGAAGCGAAGGGTTCTGTCTGGAAGCAAATGACAGAGGCAAGAAAGAATTAGTTCTTTTTGAAAAATAGCATAGATTATAGTATCCTTATCCATACAAATGATGAACGGGAGATGTGTTAAAGATGTCAATGGCTTATGAAGAATATATGAAGCAAATGGTTAAACCGATGAGACAGGAGCTTGTTCAATCTGGATTTCAGGAGTTATTAACTACTGAAGAGGTTGAACAATTTATGGAAAATGTTGAAGGGACAACACTCGTTGTTGTTAACTCTGTTTGTGGCTGTGCAGCAGGGCTTGCAAGACCAGCGGCAACTCAAGCTGTAGTAAGAGGCGAAAAGCAGCCAGACCATTTGGTAACCGTTTTTGCTGGCCAGGAAAAAGATGCGACAGCAAAAATGCGGGAATACTTTGTTGGATTAGAGCCTTCTTCCCCATCGATGGCTTTATTAAAGGGAAAAGAGGTTGTACATTTTATCCATCGTCATGATATTGAGGATCACTCTATGGAAACGATCATGGAAAACCTTTTAGCTGCATTTGAAGCAAATTGTTAATAGAAATGGAATTGGATGTCTAGCGACGTCCTTTTCTTTTTTCTTGATAAGGAGAAAGAAATGATTATTACAACTGCTGGCAGAACAAATGAAGAAATGAATGCTCTTGCCATCAATATCGCTAAGGAATTAAATAGCAAATATGTCTTCAGAAGAAAGCGATCTGTGGCGGCGATTCAAGAGGCAGAAAAGGATGATTGTATCGTTGTCGGCAACGAAAGGCTCGAGCTTTATCTGTTTGGCGAAAAAGACCCTTTCTTTTTTCACCCAAATTCAGCTATGTTCAGAATCAAACGTTTGCTAAAAGGGGAACATGATCCTTTTATTGAAGCCGCCTGTTTACGACCAGGAAAAACAGTTTTAGATTGCACATTAGGATTAGCATCAGATAGTATTGTTGCAAGTTTTGTTGTCGGTGTTGAAGGGCGAGTGACAGGTATTGAAGGAAATCGATATTTAGCCTATTTAGTGAAAAAGGGTTTGCAAGCTTGGGATTCGGAAATATCAGTAATGAATGAGGCAATGGAGCGCATTGAAGTCGTCAATTCCCTTTCATTATCTTATCTTAAAAATCTTCCCGATAATAGCTATGATATCGTTTATTTTGATCCGATGTTTGAGGAGCATATTCTTGAATCTGATGGGATAAAGGCGTTAAGCCGCTTTGCAGTCTATGAGGATTTAACTCATGAATTAATCGGAGAAGCATATAGAGTTGCAAAAGAAAAGGTTATTTTAAAAGATCATTTTCGCAGTGAGAGATTTAAAAAATATCAATTTGAAGTATTGATCAGAAAATCATCAAAGTTTCATTTTGGGGTTTTACAAAAGAAGGAGAGTATCATTTAATCGTATAATACTCCCTTCTCTTTTTTGCTTTTTAATCCGTAATAGACAAATAAATAAAATACCCAAGCATCAATATCATAAGTGCCACAATAGCAATGGACCAATCCATAGAAATATCCCCTTTCATTGTATCTATTTAAAGTTATATGGATTTTTCCAAATCCTATACCCACTAAAACAAACTTTTAAAACAAACTTTTAAAACAAACTTATTTTACAATTGCGTGAAAAAATGAAACCATTTTTCCTTTTTCTCGTATTAGGAAGTATAATAGAATAATAGAAATTGAAACCGTTAATTTGAGAGGGAAAATAAATGAATATTTCAACTGCAGACAGAATGAATTCTTTTCAAGAAAGTATATTTTCAGAATTAGCTTATTATAAAGAGTCGAAAATTTCTGAAGGTCAGGAGATTGTTGACTTAAGTATTGGCAGCCCTGATACAGCACCACCTGCGATTGTAATGAAAACGATCGCTGAAATGGCGATGAACCCTCATTTATATGGTTATACGATGAAAGGGACAGGTGAATTTTATGAAGCGGTTAGCCATTACTATAAACGAAGCTTTCATGTGACGCTTGATCCAAAAATAGAAGTATCCCTGTTAATGGGCTCTCAAGATGGATTAGTGCATTTCCCGATGGTTCTTTGTAATCCTGGTGACTATGTGCTCGTTCCTGATCCCGGGTATACTGCATATGAAACAGGAATAAGCATGGCGGGTGCTAAACAATATCCGATGCCGTTAAAAAAAGAAAATCATTTTCTTCCTGATTTCTCAGAAATACCAGAGGAAATTAGTAAAAAAGCAAAGCTAATGATTTTAAATTTCCCTGGAAACCCTGTTCCGGTGATGGCTACGAAAGAGTTTTTTGCCGAGGCAATCGTTTATGCAAAAAAATATAATATCGTTATTTTGCATGATTTTGCTTACTCTGAGCTTTATTACGAGAGCAAACCGGTAAGCTTTCTTTCTGTTGAAGGAGCGATGGAAGTCGGCATTGAAATGAATTCATTATCAAAAAGCTTTAATATGGCCGGCTGCCGAATTGCTTACGCAGCGGGAAATCCGAAAATTATTGCTATGCTTGCTAATTTCAAATCAAATGTCGATTATGGTGTGTTTTTTCCTATCCAAGCGGCGGCTGTGAAGGCATTGACAGACGAATCGGATTTTTTAAGTAAACTTCGCGAAATGTATAAAAATCGAAGAGATGTTCTTGTGAATGGTTTACGTGAAATTGGCTGGAATGTAAGTTCTCCAAATTCTTCTATGTTTATTTGGGCGGAAGTTCCGAAGGGCTTTACGTCAAAGGAATTTGCCATTGAATTAATCAACCGTGCCAATGTAGTAGTCACACCTGGGAATGCTTTTGGGTCTTGGGGTGAAGGTTATGTGCGCATAGCTCTCGTTCAGTCAGAAGAATTGCTGACTAAAGCGGTAAATAACATTAAACAATCAGGGATTATGAAAGCAGTCTCGAATAAGTAAAGGCAGGAGGTTTTATTAATGCCAAAATGGCTACGGAAATCGCTCGTCGTCATGGTAACCATACTAACCTTTGGTTTGGTGACACCTTCTTACGATCATGCCGATGCAGTAAAAACACCGAAAAAAGATATTTTTGACTTTCTAGCAGATGAGAATAGAAACAATTCTTCTTTGAGCGAAGAAGAAGATGTTGGGTATATTAGTAAAGATGATTTTGTTAAGCAAATGCTCATTGCTGCTGAAGCTCAATCATTTACTAAGTTTGGCACAAGAATTAAGCCAGTCATCGAAAATGAATTTTCTGAAGTCATCTTACCTAATATTGAAAAGGCAATCCAAAATGTTGCAGCTCAATATCCAGAAGAGAAGTTGGCCTGTTTAACAGTATCAGAAGGTCCAGGCAAAGGGCACTCAGAGAAAATTTTTAACATTAAAAATGAAAAAACAAACGAGGATGTAATTCGTTTTCATGTAAGAAGGGATCAGCCGCCGCAACAAGGCTACTGGTTTAATTTTCACTACCATACTCATCATGATCAATTTCAAGCCCATCATGATTTAGGCAGCATTTATTGGGATAAAAACACTCCTCCGAAATGGATGAGCTAAAAATTAATAGAGTAAATGAAACCTTTTTATTCATCCTTCGTATATAAACAATAAACATTTATACTCAAAACTATATATAGCAGGGGGAACAATCAAGAAATGACAATATTAGAAGGTATACTACATACCTATTCGCAATTTTTTAATTGGGAAATGTGGGTAGAAGTTTTATCTAATCCAGTTAGCTGGGGATTAATAGGAACACTGATTATTTTAGAAGGACTTTTATCTGCAGATAATGCCCTTGTACTCGCTGTGATGGTTAAGCATTTACCAGAAAAGCAACGGAGGAAAGCTTTATTTTATGGACTTCTTGGTGCATATCTATTCCGCTTCATTGCTATTGGAATAGGTGTATTCTTAATCGAACTTTGGTGGGTAAAAATATTAGGTGCTGGCTATCTAGCATGGCTCTCTATCAAATACTTTATTGATAAAAAGAAGGAAGCAGATGCTGAGGAAGATGAAATAGAAGGAATGAAACAAGGGGGATTATTAATTCGCCTCTTTGGCACATTCTGGGGAACAGTCGTGGCAGTTGAGTTAATGGATATTGCTTTCTCTGTTGACAGTGTATTAGCTGCATTCGGTGTTAGCCAGGAAATCTGGATATTATTATTAGGCGGAATGCTTGGTGTTTTAATGATGCGTGGAATTGCCGGAGTGTTCCTAAAGCTGATTGATCGCGTTCCGGAACTAGAAACAGCGGCATATGTTCTTATTTTGATTATTTCTGTGAAAATGCTGCTTGGTGTAGCGGGCCTTGAATTTGACCATATGTATTTCTTTATTATATTACTCGTAACATTTGCAGCAACTTTCATTGTCCATTTTATGAACAAGAAGAAAGAAGCAACGAACGAAAAATAGAATATTATTTAGATGAGAAAAGGGAACAGACGAATGTCCGCTCCCTTTCTTTTTATCCTTTTTACAACTTATTGGAAATGAGGCAAACGGGATGAGATTGTTTTCAAATCTTAGTGATACAGCTTGCAATGAAATTTTTCATATAAAACCAAGAGAGTTTTCAAAGAATTCTAGTAAAGAAATTTTATCATATGCACTTGGGGCCACATTATATATGCCAGCGACAAGACCAAATATTTATCAGGATTTAATCACGAAAAAACATGCAGGACTCACCTCTATGGTCATTTGTTTAGAGGATGCCATTGGTGACGAAGAGGTGGAAAAAGCTGAATCAATCCTCATACAGGAGCTTAATAGTTTGAGAGATGATATGGATAAAGGTCTTTTGAGCGAAGAGGATCTTCCGTTAATGTTCATTCGAATCCGTAACAAGGAACAGTTAAGACGGATAAGACACCAAGGATCAAAAGGGTTAGATTTATTAACAGGCATTGTAATCCCAAAGTTTTCGCCCTTAACAGGCAGAGAAGTATTACAGGAAATTAGAGCGCTTAATTACGATGGCTATCGGCTTTTTGCCTTACCCATTTTGGAAACGAAGAAAGTGATTGAAAAGGAAACACGGCTTGATGAGCTGCTAGCAATCAAAAAACTTGTAGATGAATATGAAGATTTAATCTTAAATATTCGCATTGGAGCCACAGACTTTTGCGGCTTATATGGAATCCGTAGAAATTCGGATACAATTGTTTACGATATCGCAGTGATTCGTGATTGTATTTCCGATATCGTCAATCTATTTTTACGTGCGGATCAGCCATATGTGATATCGGGTCCTGTTTGGGAATATTTTTCTTCGAAGGAAAGAAGGCTAAAGCCGCAATTAAGACAAACACCTTTTCGAGAGCGATTCGGCCAAACGGGCATACATTACAGATCAGAGTTAATCGATAAACAGCTTGACGGACTCATTCGGGAAATATTGATGGATATAACAAATGGCTTAACAGGAAAAACAATTATTCATCCTACACATATAAGACCTGTTCAAGCGTTAAATACAGTGTCATATGAAGAATATTTAGATGCAAGGAACATTGTTGATATGGCAAATGGTCATATTGGCGTGGTGAAGAGCCATTTTTCCAATAAAATGAATGAAATCAAGCCCCATTACTATTGGGCACAAAAGATTCTCTTAAAGTCAGAAGTTTACGGGGTGCTAAATGAAGAATACACATACATTGACTTACTCACTAACGAAATATACGCTTCCAATCCTCAACCAGTTAAGCGTTAATATTGAAATTACTAATAATCCATATCAGTTGCCTATCGATGATTTATTTACGATGGCAGCTAGAATCAATAAAAAAAGGTCTTTTTTATTTGTAAGCAAGGTTTTAGGCAAACATATTCCCATTGAACCGGAAAAAGGATTAACTTGTGGGGCTTTGCTAGCCAATCGGTACTGGGAAACAATTACTGGAGCTGAATCAGAGTTAAGGGAAAAGTTAGTTTCCTCTTTTTTGAGTCATTCAAAAACAATTGCTAATCAGCCTTTTATTAATGAACAATTAAATCCTGTCATTATCGGTTTTGCCGAAACTGCTACTGCCCTTGGACATGCCTTTTTCCAAAATTTCCAAAAGGCGGACTTCTTCCACACGACGAGAGAGCATCTAATAGGGTTAGAACCGGTTATCACATTTGAGGAGGAACATTCCCACGCAACCTCCCACCGTTGCTATGTAGACGAATCAATGTTAAATAATCAGCGGGAAATCATTCTTGTTGATGATGAAATGACTACCGGGAAAACAGCCATTAATATTATTCGCTCCATTCAAGCAAAATTCCCTAGAGATAAATATACAGTTGTATCGATTTTGGATTGGCGTTCAGAGGAAGACTTATATTCATATGAAAATCTTGAAAGAGAGCTTGGGATCTCTGTTCGATCTGTAAGTTTACTAAAAGGGATAATGACAAAGGTTGGATCTTTGGAAATTGAAGCTCAATCTACGGAGCTATTTCAGCCTTCTAAAGTAGCACAATCTGTTCATCAAATCTCTTTAGATTCCGCTTTTTCAGAGGAAATGCAGAAGATTAATTATTCTTCTATTACTTTAGAAGGAAAGATAAAACAACTTCCTTATATGAAAGAGACTGGTAGGTTTGGTTTACACTCCCGTTTAAATCAAGAGTTAAACAAATCTATGGAGGAAATGGGGAAATATTTAAAGGAAAAAAGGTTAGGAGATAAAACTCTATGTTTAGGGACAGGCGAGTTTATGTATTTGCCAATGAAGATCGCTTCCTTTATGGGGACAGGCGTTTCCTATCAATCAACAACAAGAAGTCCTATTTATATCGAAAATCGTGATGGTTATGGAGCGCGATTCGGCCTTGCTTTTCCTAACCCAGATGATAGGAAAATAGCTCACTTTGTATATAATATTCCGCCTTATGAATATGACGATCTATTTATTTTTATGGAAAGAGCCGTATCGATGGAAGACCTTCAGCCAATGCTGAATGAACTGAAAAAGACGGGCATCAAAGATGTTAAAGTGGTTTTCTTTAGTGGAGGTAAAGGAATTGAATAGTCAAATAGATAATAAGATTATGTTCGGATCGTATAAAAAGGAAGATGTCATTTTCCTATTAAAGGATGTTAGTGATTTTCAGCTTGAAGGGACGATTGAAAGCCGGGAAAAACAAATTCAATTAGGCCGCCATTATAGCGAGACATTGCCGATCGAGTATCAGCCGCCTGCCTCTTATATACAATTATTTCGTGAAACACTTATGGAGTATAAGGAAAAAGTAGCGTTATGCACGGGAATCGTTGCTGAACAAATTTATCAGCTTAAAGGAGAGGATACGGTTCTTGTTTCACTTGCGCGTGCAGGAACACCTGTTGGGGCCCTAATAAAACGATATTTGAAAGAAAGGTATAATAAGGAACTGCCCCATTATAGTGTTTCTATTATTCGTGATAGAGGTTTAGATGAGAATGCAATCCGCTATATCATTGAAAAACATCCGAATAAGAATATTCAATTTATTGATGGCTGGACAGGAAAAGGAGCTATATCCATTGAGCTTACGAAAGCTTGTCAGGCTGTTTACGAGAAATTTGGTATTAGACTAGATGATACACTTGCTGTTCTTGCAGATCCGGGACATTGTACAACCCTTTATGGAACGAGGGAGGACTTCTTAATCCCAAGTGCTTGTTTAAATTCAACGGTTTCTGGATTAGTAAGTCGTACAGTTCTGAATTGTGACATCATTGGACAGAAAGATTTCCATGGTGCAAAATTTTATCGGGAACTAGCGGAATCAGATCTTTCGAACGAATATTTAGATGCGATCACAAATGAATTCCCACATATATTTGTTGAAGCAAAGCAAAGGGCTATACAATTGCAAACTCGCAAAGAAGAAGCAAATTTCCAAGGCATGCAAGATGTCTTGAGAATAAAGGAAGAGTTTCAAATTGAAACAACTCACTATATTAAGCCGGGTGTGGGGGAAACAACAAGAGTATTATTAAGAAGGGTTCCTTGGAAGATTTTAATGAAAGATATCGAAAGTCCATTTGTTAAACATATTCTTATGCTGGCAAAAGAAAGGAATGTGGAAATCGTTCATTATCCGGAAATGAGCTATACATGTTGCGGGTTAATTAAAAAGGTCGAACGCCGCCAATGAGGATGTTTGCTTCCGACCTAGACCGTACACTTATTTATTCAGAGCGTGCGTTAGCAGATTTTAAACAAACAAAGATGAATCATTTAATTGGCGTAGAAAAGAAAGCCAATCAAAACATTGCCTTCATGACAAAGAAGTCACTTGCCGACCTTCGATATATTGCCGAAAATACGCTGTTTGTACCTGTGACAACGAGAACGTTGGAGCAATTTAAGCGAATTTTTATTTTATCTATAGATATTCCGCTAACTTATGCCATTACGTCAAATGGTGCGAATATCATATATAAAGGTAATCCGCATAAAGAGTGGAGAAGCTTAGTTGATGAGCGGCTTAAAGCGGAATGTGCTTCTCTTGAAGAAATGATCAAACATGTAGAGAGTAATAATCTTAAAGGTACAATTAAAATTGCTGAATCACTGTTCTTTTACTATATTCTTGAAGAAAGCATTCATCAGGATACGAAGGATTTGATCAAATCATTGGCGAATCAAGCTGGATGGAGGATATCGCTCCAAGGAAGAAAGCTGTATTTCATGCCAAAACCAATCTGTAAAGGTGAGGCTGTAAAGTTTATTAAAGAGCGTGAGGGAATCACATCCATTTACGGTGCAGGGGACTCTTTGCTTGATCATGATTTTTTAAAAACTTGCGACTTTCCTTTTGTTCCATCTCACGGGGAATTAGCTAGTGAGACAATTGGGGATATACGGTATACATTGACGCAAGAAAGGGGAGTAGCGGCTGGGGAAGAGATTCTTTCTACTATTAAATTCGCATTAGCCAAATCCAGCTGACCTCATAGCCATTTTCTTATAATGCAGAAAAGGCATGCCCCAAAAATGTAAGAACTAAAAAAGATAAATAATCCCCATAAATATGAAAAATGCAGTGATATAGTTAGAAACGTAATCAGTAAAGACCAGAAAAATAAGTCAACTAATACAAAGGTACCAGATCCTAATACTTCCTCGACCAATTCTAAATCGGATTCATGTAAATGATATTTGGCTTTTCTAAATAAAAACCGCATGATTAATCACCTTCTATACCTTATGGTACTTAAAGGTATGCTAAGACAAGCTGAAAGGTGAAGGAATGGAGATATAAAGAATTTCAAAAATAAGATGGTATCATTTTAGAAACCTTTTTGATTTATGGTATGATTGTAATAACTTTACATATTATCGCAGATTAACGGGCTGTAAGACTCCCATTTCGAGTAGCGTGGTACAAAAAAATTCTGAGTGAGAGATCTAACAGCCCGTAAAGGCCCGACGACGGACAGGATGTCCTAGTCAGGCGAAAGCCACAGGACGTGGCGTTTTGAACTTTAACATCTTTCGCTTGCAGAGGGAAGGGAAGTAGAATGAATTATTCATTTAGTCAAATCAAAACACATCTATTGCCGATTTCTTTTGATAATTGGCTAATTAATTTAAAAAAGGCAATCAAAGACAGGGCTCAATTTTCAATTGTGCAAGGAACGATCCATATCCCTCAAGTGATTGCTCGTTTTAGCGGGATTCCGTTAGATGAGGATGAATACTATAATCGATTGTATGATTTAATCCATACTGAGCAGACAAACCTTATTCTTATAAGTGAAGAAGCTCTGAACAAAACAATAGATAATCAACAATTTCAATCTATACAGAAGGTGTTAAATTTCCATAAGGAGCAAAATTTATCCATCAACCGTTTTGTAGCCTTTCTTGACGGTGAACAGTTATTATTGAAGTCCAAACTCCCATCCTTACATAGGAAGGCAAGAGAGGCAATGATGTCTGTCCTACAGCTTTTTTCGTCAAAGGAAGAGGGTGGCTTAAATAATCCAGATTTACGGAGAGTTATTGTCGATGTGATTAAATGGACGTTTAATCATATTGCACCTATTTGGCCACAAGCTAACCCAGAACAAATGATGCCGAAATTTTTATGGTATGGTGATGCCAATAAAAGCCAGCAATATTTTTTATATTATTTAATGACCTTAGGGTGTGATATCATTTCTTTTGCACCTTCAGGAAATGATTGGCTAGCAGGTTTAGATGATGGGCAGGAAGAACCATTTATCTATAAATATCCTGGTGTGAAACAAGAGGAGCCTTTTCCGACTGAAAGAAGCAGAAGAACAGCAACAGTCGCCTATCGGGCCTCTCGTGAAATAGAATCTATTTTGAATCATGAAGGGTCGCATTTTTATAAGCCATGGCAACTTCGCGATTATACCCCATTATCTGTAACGTTAAAAACAACATATGATGAGTTATTTATTTTAATAAAAGAAAAAGCAATGATCCGCCCTAATTTTGCAGTGATGAACGGTCAAGTGAAAATCCCAGCTATTTTTGCGAAAGTTCAAGGTGTAAGTAAAAACCGGAAAGAGTATTGGGAACGTTTACAAACTGTTTCTGAATTTGAAAATAGTCTCTTAATAAAAAAGTTTCCTTTTACAAATAGCGTCAATAATGATTTTCGCTTCCATTATCGAAACGCTCTCGGTAAGGATGGGTTGTTGGATCCGCAGAAAATGATTACTGCCCACTATTGGAAATATCAGCATTTGCCAACTGGTCTGCAAAATGGGATTGCTACAGCAATTCGTAATATTTGTGCAAGGCCGTATATAAAACCGATTTATCATGAAAGTGAAGAGGAATTAAAAACTTATTTATTCACACAAGGGATGCAAATCCCAGCAAGTGTTTTACAGCTCCTGCAAAAGTTTGATTATTCCCAAGATATCCCTAAACTCATTCTTTACAATAATGAACTAAATGGGACGATGACGAGAACAGATGCAGCATTATTATTGCTGTTAAATCAATTCGGTATCGATATCGTACTATATAATCCTCCTGGCCAAAATGATCTTGAGAATTTTATAGAAGAAGGGTTATATGATGTTCATTGGCTAGAGGATGTTGTCTTTGAACAAGAATTTAAAGAGCCATCCATTTTTAAAAAAGTAAAAGGCATGTTTAAAAATTTAAGGGGAGATTGAAAGATGAACGAAATGCAGCAGACAAACCTAGATATCACTTTAACAAAACCGCAAGAAGATAAATTGACTGAAGCAACTGCATCAGAAATGAAGCTTGCATTAAGAAATGACCCTGAAGTCCAAAATTTAGTCAGATCAATTGATGAGCGGGATCAAATTCAAATTCTTGAATTTGGAAAAGAGCCAGCAACACAAATCTCCCGTTTTTCAGATCAAATTTTAAGCAATATGAGAACGACTAAAGTAGAAGATTCTGGTGAATTAATAAAGCAGCTTGGCAGAATCATGGACAAATTTGATAAAAAGGACTTTGAGAAAACTTCCGGAGGCTTATTTGGGAAGCTTTTCAAAAAAGGTGAGAAGCTTATCGATAAGCTATTTGGAAAATACCAAACGATGGGTCAAGAAATTGATAAAGTATATGTCGAGATTTCTAAGTATCAAAGTGAAATGGTTGATTCTACTACGATGCTTGATCAAATGTATGAGCAAAACTATCAATATTATTTAACGCTTGAAAAATTTGCAGTCGCCGGGCAAATGAAGGTGGATGAATTAAAAGCGAATCAGCTTCCACAGCTTGAATCTCGTACGGCTGCTGGTGACCAAATGGCTTCTATGCAATTAGATACGTTAAGAAATGCGATCGATTTATTGGAGCAAAGAGTATATGATTTGGAAATGGCGAAAATGGTTTCATTGCAAACAGCACCGCAAATTCGCCTTCTGCAAAGGGGAAATACGAAGCTAATTGGTAAGATTAATTCTGCATTTGTGACAACCATTCCCATTTTTAAAAATGGGTTAATTCAGGCGGTCGCTGCAAAAAGACAAAAGCTCGTTGCAGATTCCATGAATGAACTTGATAGAAGAACAAATGAGATGCTTTTGCGCAATGCGCAAAATATTTCTTCCCAAAGCGCTGATATTGCTAGACTTGCTGGAGCCCCTAGCATTAAGATTGAGACGATAGAAGAATCATGGAATATTATAATTAAAGGAATGCAGGAGACAAAAGCAATTGAAGAAGAGAATAAGCTGATGCGCGAGGAAGGGACAAGAAGGTTAGAACAGCTTCAAGATAATTTTAAAAAGCTTAAACAGCAAGGATAATGATTTAAAACAAACATGAGCAAAAATAAAATCAATTAATGGGGTGAATAGTATGGCAATAAATTTACAAAAAGGGCAACGTG
Organism: Cytobacillus depressus; assembly: GCF_008923245.1. Lineage (GTDB taxonomy): Bacteria > Bacillota > Bacilli > Bacillales > Cytobacillaceae > Cytobacillus > Cytobacillus depressus. Next base: position 222,018 of record NZ_WBOS01000001.1, on the reverse strand, counting down.
TTGATTTAACAAAAGGGAATCCTGGATTATCAAAAATTATGGTTGGTCTCGGTTGGGATCCTGTGCAAAGCCGTGGAGGAGGCGGTTTATTCGGTGCGCTGTTCGGCGGCGGAAGCGGCCCAAATATCGATTGTGATGCTTCAGTTGTCATGGTTGACGAAAATGACAAGATAAGAAATAATAGCGATGTCATCTATTTCGGCAATTTAAAAAGTGCTGATGGCAGTATTCAACATACAGGAGATAATTTAACAGGCGATGGAGATGGCGATGACGAGCAAATTCTCGTTGATTTAAGCCGTGTTCCAGAACAAATTAAAAAGCTTGTATTTATCGTTAATATTTATGACTGTGTGAAAAGAAAACAGCATTTCGGAATGATTCAAAATGCCTTTATCCGCATAGTTAATTCGGCTAACAATCAGGAAATGATCCATTATAATTTATCGGATGACTATAATGGTAAAACAAGTTTAGTCGTAGGTGAAATCTATCGCCACGGTGCAGATTGGAAGTTTGTAGCGGTCGGAACAGGAACAACTGCTCCTGGGCTAGCCGACATTGTCCGTTCTTACACATAAAAAGCAAGAGTTGATAAATTAACTTGTCCATCCTAAATAGAATGATGAGAAGCCTTGGTATTATGCTAAGGCTTTTTCCCGTTGACCATCCTTTTGTGCATCATTTTCCAATTGTTTTCTAGTAATCTATCATATTAAGCTTTTTTTTCTTATGCTATAATTTATATAGTATCCTTTAATATTTTGAGATTACTATATATTCGAACAACTTTGAACTGCAGGTGGGATCCATCATAATGAAAAGAATGCAATCATTATTCATATTAATGGCTTTATCCCTTTCTTCATTAGGCAGTTCGCAAGCGGAGATGGGCGGAATTCAGCTAAAGGATTATCCGCGAAATTCACTTCTTTACCAAAATCTTACCCTCGCTTCATCAGCGCTATTGGAAAAAATCATCGTATTGCCATTAGGATCTTTTGATGAGCTTGAGGCTGCCGGGATTATTGAAAGAGTAGATCATCTGCCATATTTTATATTAGAAAAAATGGTCAATGAAAATATAAAGCTGAAGTTATTTGTCGGTCAATTAACAGAAAACCCAACAGTAAAGGATTTAACAGGGGTGATTCCAAGAGGATATACAAATAATACGACTTGGGATGATGTACCTGGGATAGGCGGCTCCAAAACGGTTTTAGTAAAGATAGGCTATAGTGAAAAAGGAAAAGGTCATGGCTCCGTTAATTTGGAACTACATGAGCTTGCACATTCGATTGATAAATATGTATACGAGGGGATTCGCTTTAATCAAGAGTTCCTGTCCATTTGGAATAAAGAAAAAGAGGCATTATTTCCAAATCAAGACTATTTTCTAAATTTCCCTGAGGAATATTTTGCAGAGGCTTTTGCAATGTATTATTTGGGCAGCCATACGAGAATGATCTTAAAGGAGCGAGCGTCAGAAACTTACCGATTTATCCAAAAATTAAATTAATTTATTGCTGATTCCTTATTTGATAATATAGGAGAAAGCATGATAGAAAAGGTAGGATGTAAATGAAACAATATTTAGAACTTTGTAAACATGTCCTAGAAAATGGCGTTAAAAAAGAGGACCGAACGGGAACAGGGACAATCAGTACATTCGGATATCAGATGCGTTTTGATCTTCAGGAAGGATTCCCTGTCTTAACAACGAAAAAGCTGCATTTGCGGTCAATTATTTATGAATTGCTTTGGTTTTTGCAAGGAGATACGAATGTTAAATATCTTCAGGACAATGGGGTAAGAATATGGAATGAATGGGCAGATGAAAGAGGCAATTTAGGCCCTGTTTATGGTCATCAATGGAGATCATGGACAGGGGCAGATGGTAGCACAATTGATCAGATCAGTTCATTAATTGAGCAAATCAAAACAAATCCTGATTCAAGGCGATTAATTGTCAATGCATGGAATGTCGGGGATATTGAGAAAATGGCGCTTCCGCCTTGTCATTGCATGTTCCAATTTTATGTTGCGGACGGAAAGCTATCCTGTCAGCTGTACCAAAGATCTGCAGATGTATTTTTAGGAGTACCATTTAATATTGCGTCCTATGCTCTTCTTACATTAATGATTGCCCAAGTTTGTGATTTAGAGCCGGGTGAATTCATTCATACATTTGGTGACACGCATATTTATTTAAATCATTTAGATCAAGTTAACCTTCAGCTAAGCCGTGAGCCTAAGGCGTTGCCAAAAATGAAAATAAACCAAGAGGTTAAAGATATTTTCAGTTTTACATATGAAGATTTTGAATTAGTCGATTATGAAGCCCATCCTCATATTAAAGGAGAGGTAAGTGTATGATATCCCTAATTTGGGCAATGGACGATAACCGTGTAATCGGTAAAGATAATCAGCTTCCATGGCATCTGCCAGAAGATTTAAAGTTTTTTAAACGAACGACAATGGGACATCCGATTGCGATGGGAAGAAAAACTTTTGATTCAATCGGAAAACCGCTTCCTGGGAGAGAGAATATTGTTGTGACTCGCAATCATGAATTTTCTCATGAAGGAGTAACCGTGCTTCATTCTGTTGATGAGTTAATTGCGTATAGTAAGAAAAAGGGTGAAGAGGTCTTCGTTATTGGCGGAGCGGAGATATTTAAGCTCATCACCACAGCTGCTGATCGGCTTTATTTAACGAGAATACATGCAGAATTTGATGGAGATACCTTTTTTCCAGCTTTGAATATGGCTGAATGGGAGCTTAAATCCAAGGAAAAAGGAATCAAAGATGAGAAAAATCCTTATGACTATGAGTTTGAAATCTATTATAGAAAATAAGCCGAAAGAAAAGACTCCTCGTTAACAGGAGTCTTTTCGCATTATATGCTGTAATTATAGTTGCTATCAACGAATATCGTAAAAATACTAAATTTTTAAATTATACGGTTGAAATCAAGTTTACAAGTGGTATAATTAACAAATTAAATCGTATAGAAGTGAGGGTGACAATATGGAACAGAAAGTATTGAAAAAGAAATGGGTGCATTTGGAGGATATTTTAATTGCATACCAGCACTTGAAAGATGTCGTCGCCCATACACCATTGCAAAAAAATGAGCGGCTATCCGAAAAGTATGAATGCAATGTTTTTTTAAAAAGGGAGGATTTGCAGCATGTTCGCTCCTTTAAACTTAGGGGGGCATACTATGCGGTAAAATCCTTAACTACAGAGGAACTTGAAAAAGGCGTTGTTTGTGCAAGTGCCGGCAATCATGCTCAAGGTGTAGCATATGCATGCAAACATTTAGGTGTAAGAGGAAAAATCTTTATGCCAGCGACAACACCAAGGCAAAAAGTAAGCCAAGTTGAAATGTTTGGTCGAGGCTTTGTAGATATTGTATTAGTTGGCGATACATTTGATGATTCTTATGCTGAAGCCCATAGCTGTGCAAAAGAAGAAGAGCGCACATTTATTCATCCATTTAATGATGAAAGAGTCATTGCTGGTCAAGGTACAGTAGCAGTGGAAATTTTGAATGACTGCGAGGAGCCGATTGATTATGTTTTTGCCAGTATTGGCGGAGGGGGCTTAATGTCAGGACTTAGCACTTATTTTAAAAGTATCTCACCGCAAACGAAGCTGGTGGGCGTTGAACCAACAGGTGCAGCTTCGATGCAGGAGTCTTTCATGAATAAATGTCTCACTACTTTAAATGAGATTGATAAATTTATTGATGGAGCAGCAGTTAAATGTGTTGGGGAGAAAAATTTTGATATTTGTGAAGAGCTTGTGGATGATATAGTGCTCGTACCAGAGGGGAAGGCATGTACGACCATCCTTGAACTATATAATGAGCATGCGATAGTCGTAGAGCCAGCAGGGGCTCTGTCCATTTCAGCTCTTGATTTATATAAAGATGATATTAAAGGCAAAAATGTAGTATGTGTCATTAGCGGTGGGAATAATGATATTGGCAGAATGCAAGAAATGAAGGAAAGATCTTTATTATATGAAGGACTATTATATTATTTTATTGTGAATTTTCCTCAGCGTGCCGGAGCTTTGCGTGAATTCTTAGATGAAGTTCTCGGTCCAAATGATGATATTACTAGATTTGAATATACGAAAAAGAATAATAAAGATAATGGCCCAGCATTAGTAGGCATTGAGCTTAAGAATAGAGATGATTATCCTGGCTTAATTTCCCGAATGAATAAAAAGGGCTTTGCCTATCAGGAAATCAATAATGACAGCAATCTCTTCCATTTGCTTGTTTAATAAACATACCAATATTATAATAATGAGGTAAATCTTTCAAATTTTATTTATAGCGACATCATTATTGACGGTTTGTGAATTAAATATGAACTTTTGTGGAGAAGTGCCACAAGCCGCCATAAAAGCTATATAATAAAATTAGATTTGCCAGTACGTATAATAAGGAGAATGTTTATGCTTTCAAACATCGGGTTTCCTGGATTGATTCTTATTCTTGTTTTAGCATTAATCGTATTTGGACCAAAAAAATTACCAGAAATTGGCCGTGCTTTTGGGCAAACTCTTAGGGAATTTAAAAAATCAACTCGTGAATTAACGAGTGATGTTATGGAAGAATTAGAAGATAACGATAAGAAAAAAACGATTAAATAAGGTGGCAAGATGTTATGTCTTGCCTTTTTTCATCTATTTGAATTTATTTAACATCGTTATATCGGGAGAACAGAATGGAAGATAAAGAACAGAACTTAGTTGAGCATTTGGATGAATTAAGAAAGAGGCTGATTATTTCAGTAGCTGCTTTTTTAATTTTTTTTGTAGTTGGATTTATATATGTTGAGGAAATTTACCATTGGTTTGTCCGTGATCTAGCTGTCAAGCTCATAGTGCTTGGTCCGAGTGACATTATTTGGGTTTATTTTATGATTGCAACTGTCATCGCTATTGCTGGAACCATTCCTGTTTTAGCTTTGCAAATATGGTTCTTTGTTAAGCCTGCCTTATTGCCAAATGAACGGAGAATTTCTCTATCCTATATACCAGCGTTATTTTTATTATTTATCGTTGGTCTTTGTTTCGGTTATTTTGTTATTTTTCCAATTGTTTTAGACTTTCTTGTTAACTTAGGAGGGCAGATGCTGGAAACGAATTTTACAGCGGAGAAGTATTTCCAGTTTATTATGCATATGACACTCCCATTTGGTGTCCTTTTTGAATTGCCAGTTGTTGTCATGTTTTTGACTTCATTAGGGATATTAAACCCATATGCTCTTTCAAAAATTCGCAAATATGCCTATTTTGTTTTAATCGTCATTGCAGTTGTCATTTCTCCGCCTGACTTTATGTCAGATTTCCTTGTTGCGATTCCGTTATTATTCTTATACGAAATTAGCATCAATTTATCTAAAATTGTTTTTAAACGGAAATTGAAAAGGGAAAGAGAAACTGGCGATCAAACTGAGTTTGAGCAGCTGGATGAAAATTAGCAGCATGGATAAGTATTTAATCCAAATTACGAATTTGACCAAAAAAAATTGTGATACATCTATAATGAGACACCATTCGATAGTGATTTCATGTATAATATAGTCAAACGGGTAAAAAAGAGGATTGATACTTTGCTATTGAAAAGCCTAGAGTTCAAAAATGCTGTTGGACAGAAGGTTAAGATTACGGAAATTCCTGTATTGGAGAGAAATAGCCCATTTTATTTCATGATTCAAGTCCGTTTGCAAACTTTTATGACATCTCTTTATAGGGATTCTACAAAAGTACTGAAAAGCTATTCATTTAGAGAGTATTTAAAAAGAATTTTAAAATGGCCAGTTTTTGAGGAGTTGTTTAAAACTCCGGAATTAAAGAATAATGCTTAAACCTTTTGAGTATCGGTCTAAACCGGTACTCATTTTTATTTTCTGCAGGAAAAAAGCCTAAGCAAATTTGCTTAGGCTGTGTGGAATTTTTAGCTAGGAAATGTGTTAGTGTTGGTTTAAGACCTCAATTCTACTATACCATAATTAAATGATTAATATATGATATAGTAGAATGGTTCATTTAAATGTCAATTTGAATGATTATGCAAATATTGTTATATTTAAATGATTTAAAAGGAAAAATGAACTTCTTTGTCGAATGGTAACATAGTTGAGATTATTAGGATTAGGGGAATGATTTATGAAAGATCAAATGAATAACTTACCTTTATCCAAAAAAGCTTTTCTATTCTCTTTTTACATTAGTTTTATTCTTGTTGTTACAACTGCAGGTTTAATTCTGATCCTCCAAGCCAAAGAAATGGAAAAGCAAATGCGAAGTCGCGTAACTGAAATGTCTTTACTATGGAATAATACTTTAGATGCAAAAGATATTAGTGAGTTGAATAACAGAAGAGATTATTCACATCCACTATTTCATCAAATAACTGAAAAACTATCAATTGTAAATAAAAATGCACGACATACAAATGCTTATCTACTCTCACCAGAATTCACGGATGAAAATGATATTTTCATTCTAGCAGGCTCAGGGGGAACAGAGGAAACGGATATGCATCCATTGGCTTATTATGCAGCAGAAAGTGCATATATAAATAGCTATAAGGATGCAATATTAACTAAAGCGGCAACAGCAACTGGGCTGTACAAAGATCATTTTGGTCTTTTTGTCTCTTCATTCGTTCCAATTACTGGGCAAACAGGTGAGGTAGTTGGCGTTATTAACTTTAAAATGGATGCGGCTCTCATTAATAAGTATCAAAAGAACATATTAATATATGTTATTGGCATGTCTTTGCTCCTTATGAGTATAGGTTACTTTATTTTAAATAAGGGCTTAAGGAAAGTATTAAGTCCGGTGAATGATATTATTTTTGGATTTAATGAAGTGAGTAATGGAAACTTTAATGTTAAATTGAAGTCCGCTGATCAGTATGACGTGGGGGTTATTGCTGAGCGCTTTAACAATATGACGAGTCAATTATCCCTACTTTTTGAACGATTATCTGCTACTTCAGAGGAGTTTGGCACAAATAATAAAAATATTGCTACAATGCACAGATTTGAAGAAGCTATTGATGAAATGGAACAAATTTTACATAAGACGAAAATTCAACGTGAACTTCAAAAAGCAGAAAAAATGAATGCCATCGGGCAGCTGGCGGCATCAGTTGCCCATGAAATTAGGAATCCAATGACAGTTGTTAAAGGCTTCTTACAAATCTTTTTGGCAAAAGAGCAAATGAGTGAAGAAGAGCGGACATACATAAAGCTTATGATTGAGGAAATGAATAGGGCCGAAACAATCATTAATGATTATCTTTCGTTGGCGAAGCCAGATATGGAGCAAGTGGAAGAAGTGGACGCAGCAGAAGCGGCTACGAAAGTACTTGATTTAATGAACTCGTATGCGATGATGTCTAAGAACATCAACGTTATGCCTACATTAACGGAGGGCGTGTTTATTAAAGGAAATTTAAGTGAGTTAAAACAGGTTCTCATCAATATATTAAAAAACGGGATTGAAGCGATGAAGGAAGGCGGTACTTTAACAGTTGCCGTTTATCGAGATGAGAAATATGGAATATTCGAAATTAGCGATACCGGGATTGGCATGAGTTCGGAGGAGCTAGAGCGATTAGGAACTGCTTTTTATTCATTAAAAGAAAAAGGAACGGGCATTGGGATGATGGTTTGTTACCAAATCATCGAAAGAATGAAAGGAAAGATCGAAGTACAAAGCCAAAATGGGCAAGGAACAACTTTCAAAATTTACGTTCCGATAATGGATTAACTTGTATGAGCTCCCCTAAAATTTAGTTTAAAACCTGCTTAACAAACATAGCTATTGAATATGTTTATTGTAGGAGGGGATGATCTTTCATGAAGAGAAAAAACGTCCTTCTATTTAGTGACTTTGGCATTGATGATATTGTCGCAATATTATTTGCAGATTTTTGCCCGGAAATTAATATTGTTGGCGTTGTTGCGGATTATGGAAATGTACCAAGAAAAGTGGCAATAAGGAATGCTGCCTACTTGCAGGAAGTGACAGGGATAGATCTTCAGATATATGGCGGTGCTTTATTGCCTTTGACTGGTGAGATGCCTGTATATGTCCCTGAGGTTCACGGGATTGAAGGATTAGGACCTATTATCCCAAATCTACAAGTAAACGAAAATTTATTCGAAAACTTTAATGAAGTGGTAACATTAATTGAGAAATATAAGAATGATCTCATCATTGTAAATGTAGGGAGATTATCTTCACTGGCGACAGCTTTTATTTTGTTTCCAAGGCTGATGGATAAAGTGAAGGATTTTTATATTATGGGTGGGGCGTTTCATGTGCCGGGAAATGTGACACCTGCTGCAGAGGCTAATTTTTTTGGTGATCCGTATGCTGCCAAAATTCTCATCAATAATGCACACAAAAAGATTCATGTATTACCTTTAGATGTAACGATGTCTGCCATCATTACACCTGCAGTTATCGATTCTTTGAATGAATATTATCAAGCTACTCAAAATAAAGTGGGTCTTTTGATTAAACCGATGGTCGATTATTATTACTCTTTTTATCAAAAGTCGAACCCGGGCATAGGCGGCAGTCCATTGCATGATTTATTTACATTATGGTCATTACTTGATAGTGCAGAAATTAGATATGTTGAGGTACCGATCCAAATTGTCGTAGATAGGGGCATTGCATTTGGGCAAAGTATTGGGGATTTTAGGAAGAATCCTGATCTTGAATCAAAGGATTACCAGATTCATAAGGTGGCTGTACAATTTAATTACCATCATTTCGTTAAATCATTTTATGAAATCATGCGAAAACCGTAAGGAATATTCTAATCTTTCACATGTTTGCCACACTTTTTTCTTTCTTCTTTCGTTTCTCTCTGCTAGAATAGGGTCGAATATGCAGAGGAGCGGATAAAATTGAGATTTAAGTATTTGACTATAATTTTAGCAATATTAGCTGTCGTAGGATTGTCAGCTTGCGGCAAAGGGGAAATAAAAGGCGCGAAAAATTGGCCAATCGCTGATTTCACATTTACCGATAACGAAAACAATTCGCTCAGTTTAGCCAATTTGAATGGAAAAGTATGGGTTGCTGATTTCATCTATACGAATTGTCCGGATGTTTGCCTACCAATGACTTTTAATATGGCAAAATTACAAGACTTAGCAAAAAAAGAGAAAATCGAAAATATTGAATTTGTTTCTTTTAGTATTGACCCAGAAGTTGATAGCCCTAAGGTTTTAACAGAGTACGCTAAATATTTTGATGTTGATTTTAAGAATTGGCATTTTCTAACTGGATACAAGCAAGAAGAAATTGAAAAATTTGCTATGGATAACTTCAAAACGTTAGTTAAAAAGCCTGAAAATGATCCAAATGTCATTCACCAAACATATTTTTATTTAGTGAACAAGGAAGGCAAGATTATGAAATTATATTCTGGTCTTGATGACATTCCATTTGATGAAATCATAAAAGACATAAAGACGTTACAATAGACCTTTTAGGTCTTTTTTCTTTTGATTAGTTCAATTATCCTGTTTTTTCCTCCTAAAGTTGAATTGTTTTGAATAAAGAGTAACGTGTTATAATAACGTATACGGAAATTTTACGCTTCACTACTTCTTTAAGTTCTACGTTTTACAAAGGCGGGTGATTACTTGAAATTCAAACTCCCCATTTTCTTAATCAGCATATTTATTTTGACATCCTGCAGTATGCTTTCCTCCACGAATATTGGGCATTTTAATCAAGCGAAGCAAACGGCTCTAACGACTAAAACAGAGCCACCAGAAGACTTTATTCCACATGATATTACGATCGTCTCCGCTGGAGATTCATTAACAGAAGGTGTCGGGGATAGTACAAATAGTGGTGGGTATATTCCATATTTAAAAGAAAAATTAGAAGATAATAGAGGAATTAGCAGTGCTCATTTTTTTAATTTCGGTGTTAAAGGAAATCGCTCTGATCAGCTTCTTACTCGATTGAACTCTAGTAAAATTAAAACGGCAGTAAGAGAGGCAGATATGGTGATCGTTACGATCGGCGGAAATGATATGATGCAGGTCGTTAGGGAGAACTTTTCAAACTTAAAATTTAGGGCGTTTCATAAACAAAAACAAAAATACATTGAAAATCTTGAAGAAGTAATCAATAAATTACGGAAGGATAACCCTGATGGTATCATTGTCTTAGTTGGTCTGTATAATCCATTTTTAAAATGGTTTGCCAATATTAGCGAGCTTAATGTGATTATTGATGAATGGAATAAAACAAGTAAAAAAACACTTGCCAAATATCCAAATACGTATTTTGTTGAAATTGATGATCTTTTCCAAAAGAACTCAGAGGAATTGCTTTATACTGATTACTTCCATCCGAATGATAAAGGATACGAGCTTATTGCAAACCGTGTATATGAAACTTTAAAAGAGGGTGCATTAAATAAGATAACAGAAAGATTTTATACAGTGGGGAATGGAGAGAAATATTGATGAAACAAAAATGGAAAATATTCTTTTTCCTTTTACTAGGGATGAATATCATTATCGTTGTGGCTTTAGTCACAGCTGTAAAAGCTCCTATTAAAGATGAAGCAGTGGAGAATCAAAAAATGGTTTCGGGATCATATGTCCCATTAAAAATTCAAGCAGAGAAAGAGGATTTAAATCAAGTCATTAATCATTACCTTGAAAAGGAAGGATTAACAGGACCGATACATTACCAAGTCGTTTTAGGTAAATACGTGGAATTATATGGCACGATTCCGGTCTTTAGCCAGGAAATTCAAATGAAGCTTGCTTTTGAGCCCATCGCCTTAGATAATGGCGATATATTGCTCCAGCAAAAATCAATATCCGTAGGGAAGCTCCAGCTGCCAGTATCGTACGTTTTGAAGTTTGTTCGGGATAAATACAAGCTTCCTGAGTGGGTAACAATTCAGCCAAACGCAGAAAATATTTATGTTTCATTGCAAAAAATGAAATTAAAAAGCGATATTCATGTAAAAGTTGATGAGTTTGATTTAGAAAATGATGATATTCGCTTTACACTGCTTGTACCAGTTAAATAAAGTAAAAGAAAGGCATGATGCAAAAGCGAGGCAAGCTTTTGCATCATGCCTTTTTTAATTTTTGATGATAATTATTTCAAGTCCCGGCTCACTCGCCGTCGATCCGACGAGTAGAATTGTGTAGGCATGGTTTGGCATTAATTGCAAATGAGGAAGAGGCAGGACGATATTAGAAGAGCCTGCAATTCTTGCTTCTAAATCTACCGTCATAGGGGAGAGTGCGAGATAGTTTGTATATTTTCGGAAGGATATATTTGAAAAAATTACCTCTCTTCCTTTAATTGCTAAATCCAATGCCGGTGCATCTGGGGATAGATTTACAAATCTGAATTTCGATTGCCCGATAGGGACTTGTGGATCATCGACTATAGCAAGCCATCTTAAATTTTTTACAAGTCCAGATGGAATGAGTGTATAGGACCTTCCGTGTTCAACGATGATTTTTCGGCTTAGAAAAGTGGAGACCATATTTCCAGTTGGATAAATATCGACTTGATGTTTACCAGCAGGAAGAGAAAAATAATTGCTTGCCTCTTTATAAGGGAAGTTCTTTAATATTCGTATACCATCAATATAAATATCTACATTAGGCATATCAATTGAAGCATGTACGAATCGAATTTTTCCCGAGCCGCCTTGAACATGGTGATTTGACGTCGGATTAGTGCGCATAGTTTGGACGGCCATACCCATATAATGCAAATGTTTTTGATAATAGGCGATATGTTTATTAGGGTCGGTGTATTTAAAATAATTTGCCAGCAAGTCATACATACTAGCTTTTGTGATTAAATCATAATAATTTCCATTTCGGGACATACCCCTCGCTCCTATCTAGATGGTGTATACGTCAATAACATATGCAAAAGTTTATAGGTTTGTGTCTCACTCTTATTGTTCAAAAAGTTCTGTAAAAAAGTCTTTACATTTGGATATACGTTCCATATAATAAAATTAATTATGTGAAAGGCGGGTGAAGTGTAATGAAGAAATTTATCATTGAAAGTAAGCTCATTGTCGATAATCATTGCACAGCCCAAATTACATCTGTTTAATACGATAGGAATATTCTTTTTTCTATGCATATTAAACCGTGGGCTGTGTTGCCTACGGTTTTTTTATTATTTCAATGCATGGAGGAAGAAAAATTTGAATTTACAATCTATTGGATTTAATGACTATTTTGAAAAAGAATTTGATGTATATAAAGCAAAGGGCTTTTCAGTTGGTCGAATAGCACTGGAACATAAACGAATGTATCGTGTTTGGACTGAAAATGGGGAGCTATTATGCGATGTAGCGGGGAAGTTTTCATATATGGCTAGCACAAGGGAGGATTATCCAGCTGTTGGAGATTGGGTAGTTTTCAGCCCCCGTTACGATGAAGGGCGGGGCACTATTCATGCTGTGTTGCCTAGAAAAAGTAAATTTTCAAGAAAAGCTGCTGGTCTGAATACAGAAGAACAAATTGTAGCCGCAAATGTTGATACTATTTTCCTTGTTAATTCTTTAAACGATGATCTTAATTTACGGCGAATCGAAAGGTATTTGCTTTTAACTTGGGAAAGCGGCGCAAACCCGGTCATTGTTTTGACGAAAGCAGATTTATGTGAAGCTTTAGAAGAAAAATTAAATGAAATAGAAACTGTTGCAATGGGTGTGCCTGTAGTTGTTGTCAGTGTTTTAGAAGAGAAAGGAATCGACAATCTGCAACCTTATTTACTTCCTAATAATTCAATAGCACTCCTTGGGTCTTCGGGTGTCGGAAAGTCTACCTTGACGAATTATCTTTTAGGGGACGAAAAGCAAAAAGTCCAAAATATTCGTGAAGGCGATGATAAAGGCCGCCACACGACGACCCATCGCGAATTAATTCAGTTGCCAAATGGGACCATGTTAATCGATACGCCAGGAATGAGAGAGCTGCAGCTTTGGGATAGCGGCGACGGATTAGTGGAAAGCTTTTCAGATATTGAAGAATTGGCTAAACAATGTAAGTATCGAGACTGCGCTCATAATCAAGAGCCTGGGTGTGCGATTCAGCAGGCAATTAATCAAGGCGCGATAGATCATCAGCGGCTGAAAAGCTATAAAAAGCTGCAAAAGGAGCTCGCTTATTTAGAAAGAAAACAAGATCAACTGGCTCAAGCAGAAGAGAAAAAGCGCTGGAAGAGCATTCATGTAAGTATGAAAAAGTCAAAAAAAAATAGTTATTAACTGCCATCAAAAAGGATCTCAATTGCTGTTGAGGTCCTTTATTATATTTACGTAGTTTTATTACTTTTTGTAAAATGGGCAAATGCCCGTACAGAACAAGCCCCCACATCATAAGTTAATATGGAAAATGCCCAAAAAAATTGAGGAGTGAAGTATTATGTATGGTGGCTATGGCTATGGTTGTGATCCTTGCTATCCTGGATATGGTTTTCCAGTAGCAGGTGCATATGCAGGACCTGTTGGAGGTTTTGGTGGATTTGACGGCTACGGCTTAGGCGGATTTGGCGGCTGTGGCGGCTGTGGCTTCGGTGGTGGCTTCGGTGGTGGCTTCGCCTTAATCGTAGTATTGTTTATTCTACTAATCATTATCGGCGCAAGCTGCTTCGGCTTCGGCAGCGGATGTTGTTAATATTAACATTAATGTTTAGGGCTGTCTTTATTAAAGGGCAGTCTTTTTTACTGTCCCCCATCGTTCACAAAGAATTCACTCTTTGATCACAAACTTCTTTTTCTCACTCTTTATAATGGATATAGGGAGAATATTCGTAATAAATTGGGGGAAGGTATATGCAACTTACTTTAATGATAATGCTTGCAGTAGCAATGTTCGTCTTATTTTTTTGTGGTTATTTTGCTGGTGTTATTAAAGAAAAATACGGGAAAAACTGGCTCCAAGCAGTTCCGATTACAGTAGCCATTTTGATGTTTAATATTATTTGGATTCTTACAGAATTAGCGAAATCTTCACGTTTTCAGTAAGGAATAAGGTAGAGAAAAGCAGCCCAATGTGCTGCTTTTTGTCTAGCTCCAGCGCCTACCCCCTCGAGGTCACAAGCCGAGCCTCCCAGAAAGGTAAAGAACACCTTTCCGAGAGGCTCGTCTTGCGCTTGTTGGGGGTGACCGAGGCGCTTCCGCTTTTCTATTTTCTCTGGACTGAAACCTAATTTATCGATTATAGTAGACGATATAAATAATTTTACTCTCCAAAATAGAGAAACTGCATAAACTATTAAAAATAATATTTAAGAGGCGTTTATTATGGCAAAAACTTTTTATCACTTTTTAATGAAATATCGGCATCCAGCACCGAAAGATGCGCTAAGCCGCTTTGCAAATGAGGCATATTTAGATCACAGCTTTCCAAAAACATCATCAGATTATCATGAAATAAGCTCCTATTTAGAATTAAATGGTTCTTATATGGAAAGTATGGCTGTGTTCGATGATGCATGGGACTTATATTTGATCGCGGAAAGTTAATTTGCAATTAAAGGTGTCTTTTTAGGTTTTTAGCTATTTTTCCTAACAGTGTTCCGTGTATACGGACCGAAATTTCCTCTCCTTGCATATAATATTCTAATCAATATTCACGACTCACACCCGAGAGGATGGAGGAAATGGGCGAAAGGAAAAAATCAAAATATAAAATCGGTGATACAGTCGTGATCACTATTTATGGCACTGTTGGAAAGATTACAGATGTAAAATGGCTGGATGGAATGTATGTCTACGAAGTCAATAAAAGTGAAGGTCTTTTTATGGAGTCCAGTCTTAAAATGCTCTCTGAATTAGAGGGAGAAATATTGGAGAAGGAGCATATTGACATCGAATACAAGTACTTCTTTGGCGATTTAGTTCAAGTAAAGGGCTATGGATCCGATTTATTTAAAATTGTAGGATTTAGAACAGAAATTTGGAGATACAAAGAAGATGCGTGGGAAGATGTTATATATGAGTTGACAAGAATAAGTGATGCAGAATGGCTTGAAGCGGGGGAAGAGGAGCTCACCCTAATCGCTGACGCGGAAAGTGCGGAAAGCTTCATTCAGAAGTTGGGACTTTTATATTTGCTTAATAAAAAAGAGCAGCTGCCAACATTAATAGAACAGAAAGGACCAACTTTCCGCAAGGCTGAAAAAGAAAGACTTGCAATTATTCAGGAAAAAAAACATTTAATCGACGGGCTGCTAGATATTTATAATGATTACCGGGTTTTATTTGAAATGTTTCACGATGATGAATATAGACATATTATGCGTGTCATTTTAAGAAAGCTGAAGCACGTTGTTAATAATGATGGAAAGAGCACAGTTTAGCTTTGCTGGATCAAGTGAAATAGCAAATAAGCCATATAGGGAATGCCGAATAAAAGTATCATTTTATACATGCCATTAAGAATTCGCTGAAAAAAATTAATAATTACACTATCTTCATCGTTCACATCTTCTAAAAATGCTGCAGCTAATCTAGATATACTCATAATATTCTCCTCCGTAAATAAAATAAATCTCTTAATTTTCTATCATTCTTAAAATCAAATATATGCCAGTTAAATTTTAAAAATGTCACAAGAAATTTATTGTTGCATGAAAGTTGAAGGGTCGTCATACATTCTTTGTAAAGGGGGCGGTGCTGTGAAAGAAATTGAGGTTATTATTGATACGGAAGAAATAGCGGATTATTTCTTTCATGAGCTAACGAGCAGGGGATATGTGCCTGCCGAAGGGGAGTTAGAAGAACTGGCTGATATTGTGTTCGATTATTTACTGCAAAAATGTATTATTGATGAAGAAATTGAAGATGAATAAAATAAAAAAATGACGAGTCATCCCGTCATTTTTTTAATGAACCTAGCTCCCGGTTTACGAGGTTTGAAGGTATTTTGCCTTCTAATGCTTCTGTTAAGTTCTTGGCTGCTAGTTCCCACATTTTTGTTCTTGTTTGAATACTGGCACTGCCGATATGAGGAAGGGTAACAACATTTGGAAACTGTAAAAGAGGGTGGTTTACATCAATTGGTTCTTGTTCAAAGACGTCTAATCCAGCACCCCAAATATCGCCTTCTGATAAAGCTTGAATGAGGTCCGCTTCGTTTACGATGCCGCCTCTAGCAGTATTAACTAATACTGCTGACTTTTTCATTTTTTTCAATTGTTTAAGCGTGATAAAATTTTTAGTTTCTTGCGTAAGTGGGGTAAGAATACACACAAAATCCGATGTTTGCAGTAATGTGTCTAAGTCAGTATATTCAATGTCTAGCTCAGCTTCTAAATCTGGCTTCGGATTGCGGCTATTGTACAATAGTTTCATATTAAAGCCCTTTGCTCTTCTTGCTACTGCTGCGCCAATCTCACCTAAACCAATAATGCCTAATGTTGAACCGTAAACATCCATCCCAGTCATATACATAGGTGACCATGTTTGCCAATTTCCCTCTCTTAAGGAATTCGAAGCTTCTATTAATCTTCTTGAAGTAGCAAGGAGAAGGGCAAAGGTAAGGTCTGCTGTCGTTTCTGTAAGCACCCCTGGAGTATTCGTGACCATTATTTCTCTTGAGGTCGCTTTCTCTAGCTCAATGTTATTATAGCCAACCGCCAAATTACTAATCACCTTAAGATTAGTGCCATTTTCAAGCACTTCTTCATCAATTTTTTCGGTTAACAGACAAAGCAAGCCATCTGTTTGAGGTACCTTATTTACCAATTCCTTTCTAGGTATTTCAATATCCTCTTCGTCCCAATAGTCTACGATAAATCTTTCTTGCAAATACTTTAAAACATGCTCGGGTGGTTTACGAGTAATGAAAACTTTCTTTTTAATTGAATTCATCTCCTAGCGATTAAATATTTTGAAAGCTTTGCTCTAAATATTACATTACCCATTAAAATTAAGTATTTCAAGAATGTATCCAAAAAAATGGCCCAATTTTTAAAACTTGGGCTTTTTCTAATTTATTCATTATTCCTTAATCAGAGGTGAGATAAAACTTGTAAACTTATAACTTGGTTTTCTAAATTCTTCATTAGAGATAATTCCGTGCACACCTAAACGCTGCATGATTGGGAATTGATATTGTTTCTTTATCGTCCATGAGAAAATATCGAATCCTAATAAATGCGCTTTATTAATAAATGATTTCGTCAGTAATTGGTGATTAATAGAAAGGAATGAAGCAAAAGGACGATAAGATGCTAATTGCAGCAAATCTAAAGGCTTATTTAATATAAGCCCGTGTCCGATATTTGGCACATACTCCTTTAACTTTTTCAATTCATTAATATTAAAGGTTTGTACCTTCAGCAATGCTGGATTTAGCCCATTTTCAATATGATAGGTTAGGATATCTGATAATATTTCAGTCATTCCTGGCTGTTTTTCAGGAGATTTCACATCTATTAATATTCCAATCGTTCCACCGAAAAGAGCAAGCACTTCTTCAAGAAGAGGAATCCTCTCATTCTTAAAATCTTCAGAAAACCATGAACCTGCATCTAGCATTTTCAATTCTTTAACTGTAAAATCACCGATTGCTCCTTTACCATTTGTTGTCCTTCTGACATCTTCGTCATGCAAAACGACTAATTGTTCATCTTTACTTAGTCTAATATCTAGTTCAATATAATCAAACCCAAGATCAACAGCTTTTTGAAAGGCGGCGAGTGTATTTTCAGGAGCGTGAAAGGAGGCACCCCGGTGCGCAATAGATGTGAATGGATGTATTGGTTGTACGTAATGCAAGATGCTAGAGATGGACAGCCAAAGACCAAGGAACATACTGAATAAAATAGCTGGTCTTTTATAAAGTGAGTATTCGATCATGTTACAGCCCCCTTTATCATTTATTATTAGTATATGAAACTATTGTTAATAATGTAAGCGCTTTCTAAAATGGATTTACTTCATTCGACAAAAATAGTTGTTTTTTGATGAAGGAAACGACACAGCGAATAGCAAAATAAAGAATCATGACAGAAATATTCGAATATTTAAATACATTTTACCTAATCCAAACGATCGAATCAATATGTGGGAAATAATTTTTTTCAACATTTTTAAGGAGGAATAAGGATATGTTAAAGGAGTTAACTAGGATTAAAAAGAAAGAATATGATGTGACGATCTTCCAAACACCTGAATTTCGACAAAGAAAAGGGTATAACCAAGTTTATCGATTAACTGTGGAAGCTAATAATCATAAAGAATGCATGTATTCTGTTTTTTCTACCTTTAATGTGCCTGATCGAATTCCTGAAGATTTTAAAGGACGCTTTATTTCGACCGGAGATATTCTCTATATTGATGAGGGGCGTAAGGGACAACATTATTTTCAATTACAAACGGGCGGATGGAAGGAAATTAACCGAATCCATATTAGGTAACGGGCATGTCTTGAGCTATGAATACATGAGCTCAAGACATGTGCGTATTGCATTATTGTTTGTTTTTTCTTCCGCCTGCTGCAGTAAACTCTTTGCCATGCGCTTCTTGCTCAGCAATGATTGCTTCGGGCGGTGTATGATTATTTTTTTTAGGTGAATTAATGCGGTTTCGATGCTTTTTACCCATTTGAATCCTCCATTACTTATTACTATTGGTTTTTACTGTTTTTGATGTATTTGGCGGTGTGTTATTTCGAGAAGTTGGATTCGTTTCATTTGCGTGTTGAACAGCCTGCCTAAGCTTTTTGCTCATTTTTTCATGAGTCATTTTAATTACCTCCTCTTCCAAAGCTATAAATAGCTTACCCTGATGGATAAAAAACATGCTCATAGTTCAATGTTTTATTGGCTAATGGAATTATGATATAGTGTATAGGGTACAATTAACGTAAGATTTTTTTGGGAGGCTATTTGAATGAGTATACATATTGGTGCAAAAGAAAATGAGATCGCAGAAACAGTCCTATTACCCGGTGATCCTTTACGGGCTAAATATATTGCTGAAACATTTTTAGAGAATGCTACATGCTATAATGAAGTTCGTGGCATGCTCGGTTTTACTGGTACATATAAGGGACATCGAATTTCTGTTCAAGGAACAGGGATGGGCGTTCCATCTATTTCGATTTATATTAATGAACTTATGCAAAGCTATAATGTGCAAAATTTAATTCGTGTAGGCACATGCGGAGCAATTCAAAAGGATGTAAAGGTTCGAGATGTTATTTTAGCGATGTCAGCATCCTCGGATTCGCAAATGAATCGTTTAACATTTGGCGGAGTTGATTTTGCTCCAACAGCGAACTTTGACCTATTGAAAGCCGCTTATGAGGCTGGAGTACAAAAAGGACTTCACCTAAAAGTCGGAAATGTATTTACATCTGATATGTTCTATAATGACAACTCTGAATTAGAAAAATGGGCTAAATATCAAATATTGGCGATTGAAATGGAGTCATCGGCTCTATATACTCTTGCTGCAAAATTTGGCAGAAATGCATTATCTGTCTTAACGGTTAGTGACCATATTTTAACTGGGGAAGAAACGACAGCCGAAGAAAGACAAACAACCTTCAGTGAAATGATTGAGGTAGCCCTAGAAGCGGCAATAAATAAATAGGTTTATTTTAGAACTGGTTATGTAAGAGAGCCAGTTCTTTTCCTTTTATCTAATACTTTCAATAAATGGTACAAAACAATCTCTGATAATATTTGATTTTCATGTTAAAATGGAAGGCGGTAAAAGTAATTAAAGATAGGTGAAAGAATGAAGAAATTATTTGTATTAACGGCAGCATCGTTGCTTATGCTCTCAGGCTGTAATAAGATTGAACCTTATTTAGAAAAGATTCCATTTTTCCAAAAGGAAAACAATGTAGCTAATGAGAGTGAAACAGGCGAGAAGGAATCTAATTCTGATAAAGAAAAAACTTCTGAGGAGAAAGAAGGCAAAAGTCAGGAAAAGGACGCTACTTCCTTAGAAGCGGCTTTTTTTAATGATGTAATAACAGTAGATGGGAAGAAAATTATTCAAAATCCGACTAATGTAATGGCATTAGTTAATAAACAATTTTCCTTGCCTGATGGTTATGCGCCAGAGGATTTAATGAGACCAGATGTGCTGTATTCATTTGGTGATCAAGATATTGAGAAAGCGTATATGCGAGAAGAAGCAGCTAAAGCGTTAGAGGCTATGTTTACTGAAGCGAAGAAAAATAACATTCATCTTTTTGCTGTTTCTGGTTATCGTTCGTATGAAAGACAGAAAGCTGTGTTTAATGCTGAAGTAAATACGTATGGAGAAGAAAAGGCAGTCCAAGCAGTTGCAATTCCTGGAACGAGTGAACACCAAACAGGATTAGCGATGGACATGTCGAGCCAAAGTGCTAATTTTGAACTTTCAGAAGCATTTGGGGAAACACTAGAAGGAAAATGGGTAGCTGCAAATGCTCATCGATTCGGATTTATTCTTCGCTACCCGAAAGGTAAAGAAGAAATTACGGGCTATAAATTCGAACCGTGGCATTTCCGATATGTAGGCAAGAATGCTGCAGCAGTTATTTATGAAAAACAGCTGACATTAGAAGAATATTTTGAAATTGTGAAGAAGATATAATAGGGAGGCTAGACTTTGTCTAGCTTCTTTTGATATTAAAAACAAAATCGAAAAGTTTTCTTTTGTTCTTTTCATCAAAAAAATGGTATTCTATTCAATAAGGATTTCGCTAGGCTATGAAAGTGGTGAGGAGTTTGCAAGATAAAGAAGTGAAACAGGAATCAGGCTTTATTCGGATGAAAAAGTTTAATTTCATCATGCTTATATTTTTTCTCGTCTTTTTATCGATTGGTATCACAATATTTGCGCTTGTCTTTGGAGATGAAAAGGCAGTAGAAATGGGAGTGGATCGCAGCGAATTCGAAAAGCTATATTCTGCTTACGATACGTTGAACAATTCCTATTTCCAAGAAGTTGATAAAGAAAAGTTAATTAATGGCGCCATTAATGGAATGGTTGATGCTCTTGATGATCCTTATTCGGATTATATGACAGTCGACGAGGCACAAAGCTTTCATCAGAGTATTTCATCTTCTTTCGAAGGAATTGGGGCAGAAATTCAGGAACAAGGCGGATTAATTGTCATTGTCACGCCAATAAAAGGCTCTCCTGCCGAAAAAGCTGGACTCAAACCAAATGATAAAGTACTTTCTGTTGACGGAAAAAGTATTCAAGGAATGAGTGCAACAGAGGCAGTCACTTTAATTAGAGGAAAAAAAGGCACTAAAGTTGAGCTTTCTATTCAAAGACCTGGGATGGATGAAGCACTATCTGTTCCAATTGTCCGTGACACAATTCCAATTGAGACAGTATATGGGGAAATGATGGAGGATGGGATTGCCAAAGTCCAAATTACATCTTTTTCTGAAAACACGTCGAAAGAATTAATCAAAACTTTGAATGATTTACAACAAAAAGGCATGAAGGGCCTTGTTCTTGATTTAAGACAAAATCCTGGTGGGCTGTTAACTCAGGCAATTGAAATTTCTAGTTTATTTGTGCCTGAAGGAAAGACAATTTTCCAAGTGGAGGACCGCAACGGCACTCGAAACGAAGTAAAGTCAAAAGGGTCAAAAAGCCGGCAAATTCCTTTAGTTGTTGTTATCGATAAAGGAAGTGCAAGTGCATCCGAGATTCTTGCTGGTGCTGTGAAAGAATCTGCAGATGTTCCTCTCATAGGGGAGAAGTCATTTGGAAAGGGTACTGTACAACGCGCAGAGGATTTTTCAGATGGGTCTAATTTGAAATTTACAACGGAAAAATGGCTTACACCAAATGGCAACTGGATTCATAAAAAAGGCATTCAACCAGATTATGAAGTGGCACTTCCGGAGTATGCTTCACTGCCAATTATCGATCCTGATTTAGAATTAAAGGTTTCTACATCATCGATGCAAGTAAAAGTCGCTCAACAGATGCTTACGGCAATTGGCTTTAATCCTGGCAGAGAGGATGGCTTCTTTGATGAGAACACTAAAAAAGCTGTTGAGGAATTTCAAACTGCAAATGGCCAGCAAGTAAATGGCATTTTAAAGGGAGAATCAACGATTAAATTAATGGGGCAATTACGAGAAAAGCTCAATAAAAATGATACACAAATTCAAAAAGCCGCTGAAGTTTTAAAACAAAAGCTTAGTAAATAAATGAAGGAGCAGCAGTTTCCGATAAGGGAGGTGCTGCTTCTTTGTCTAGTTCTAGGCCTAGCCCCGACGTACAGGATGTACTAGTGTCGACAATGCGACAGGACAAGGAAAGCTCATTCGAATAGTCATCGAAGGAACAATTTGTTCTTTAATTGTTCCAAAAGCGCTTCCACTTTTCTTTTTTCAAATAATGACCGGGTATAGAAACAGCCTATTTTTCGAACAATGAAAGTACATGTATACCCTCTATAAAAGTTTTTCCGCATCAGAGGTGATTTGTTTGTTAAGAAGGCTGCTTATATTAAGTTTTATTTGTGTTTTATTAAATGCATGCAGTTCAAGCTTTTCTGAGAGAAATATGAATGAAAAAGCAAGCCCAAAACCGATGAATGTAATCGAAAAAGTTATGGAAAATAATATTCCAACTATTCCTGTTGAGCCATTTAAATTAGCAAAAGAGCCAAAAAACTTCTTGCTGATTGGTGTTGATAGCAGAGGAGAAAAGGATTCCCGTTCAGATACAATTATGCTTGCGCGTTATGAACCCGCCGATAAAAAGATGAAGCTTATATCCTTAATGAGGGATAGTTTTGTGAAAATCCCAGATCACCCATTACATTATAGTAAGCTCAATCATGCTTACTATCTTGGGGGAAAGGATTTGCTTAAGAGGACGGTTGAAGAAAACTTCGGGGTGAAAATCGATCATATGGCGATCATTGACTTTAATGGTTTCATTAACATGATGGATACGATTGCCCCAAATGGCATAGATGTCGTGGTTACAGAGGCAATGATCAAGGATATGAATTTACAAGTGAAGCCAGGTAAACAAAAGCTTCATGGAAAGGATCTACTGTCTTATGTTAGATTCAGACATGATGAAATGAGTGATTTTGGCAGGGTTAAAAGACAGCAAGAGGTGCTAATTTCACTGAAAGAACAAGTCATTAATCAATTTTCTACGCTTGAAGGAATTGCGAAATTTCCCGATATTATTAAGCAAGCAATGCAAAATGTCGAAACGGATTTGAAATTTGATGAAGCTTTTTCAATGGGGGCAAGCTTTCTTTTAAATCCTGTGAATGACATTCAAACATTAAGAATACCTGTCGCGAATAGCTTTGAAAATAAGAGTTATCAGCATGCAGGCTCTGTTCTTCAATTAGATTTTCATGAAAACGAAGAAGCAATTAAGCAATTTTTATTAACACATTAAGGAGCGGGCATTAGCTCGCTTTTCTTATTCAGGCAGAACATATCGTTTGTTTGATAAGAGAAAATCAGCTAAAATGTGTCATTAGGACTCCATTTTAATCCGAGGTGGTTTTTTGAAATTAATTGTTGATCTAAACGAACAGATTAAAAAGGATATTGCTAAGCTTGAAGAAGAGTGTGAGCAAATAGGAAAAAAGCTTCAAACGATGTATAAGCAAAAGTTCAATGCGTTGAATGAGCAATTCATTATTGAGCTAATTAGAGAAATAAAAGGGAAACAAGCGACCGATGAGGATATTTTTTCTGATCGTTATGAGTCGTATTTGGAACTTGGTGTGGAGAAAAATGGCATGTATTTCCCAAACAGTTCGATTCCCATATGGAAATGCAAGGCGGAGATGTTTCATAAAGTTGGTTATTTAATGAAATTATCTATCCCTTCATTAGAAGCAAAGCTAAAAAACTTGATTATTGACATATTTGAAGATCATAGGAGAGAACTGGACGAAAATGATGACGACTGAAATTTATGTGCTTGCCGGGTTTCTTGGCAGTGGAAAAACAACCTTATTAAAACAGCTATTAACAGAAGAAAAAAAGCAAAATCGAAAAGTAGCTGTGATGATGAACGAGCTTGGCAAGGTGTCTATTGATTCTGATGCTGTTGAGGACGATGTTCCGCTCAAAGAGCTGCTTGATGGCTGTATTTGCTGCTCTATTCAAGATCAACTAGAGGCTCAACTGCAAGGTCTGCTAAGCCTAGAAAAACCGGATGTCATTTATATAGAAGCAACAGGTGCTGCCCATCCTGTTGAAGTATTAGATGATGTTTTGTCACCGCTTTTCGCAGACAAAATACATGTAAAGGGTATTATTTCAGTAGTCGATGGGGAAAGATGGTTAAACCGCAAATCTTTGAGTCCCCAAGTACAGCAGCTATTAATTGAACAAGTCCGTCATGCAGATTTAATTTTATTAAATAAAACAGATGTATTAAATGAAGAAGAACAAGCAAGGCTTTCTATGGAAATTCAATCACTGAATGGTCAAGCCTTCACTTTATTAACTACATACTCGAAAGTACCAATACAGTATGTAAGGAAGTTATCTGGAGGTAAAAAGCATTCACAAATAAGTTCACATGTTACGACAGACTTAAAGCTAAGTACATTCGTCTATAAGTTTGAAAACAGTGTGGATCAAAATGAGTTTGAAAATTTCTTACGAAACCTGCCCGATACAATATACCGAATAAAAGGATATATTAAATTTACCTTCTCGACCTATCCTTTCTTATTTCAATTTTCATACGGGATGCCTATTTATTTACAGGAAAATATGAATATGCCATTGAACTTAGTTTTTATCGGGGAAAAAGTGGATTGGCAGCTGATTTATGATAAGCTAAAACAATTAGAGAATAGAAATTCCTAACTTAAGGAAGAATCGTGTAGAAATTCAGCACGATTTTTTTTTTACCAAAATGAATACATTTACGGCTTTTTTTGAAAACTATTCGAGAAGGAAAAAGGATTTGCTAATAAAACAAAGAAATTGAGTGGAGAATATGAAATCTTTCGTTGCAATTCTACTTTCTGTTTCGATGTTATTGCTTAGTACAACTGTGAATGCTGATGAAGAAGTAGGCGGTCAAATCGAGATGCTTCCTTGGGATAAGGTGAATAAAGTCCTGCCGAAATATAGTAAATTTACAGTTATGGATGTTGAAACAGGCAAGAAATTTAAAGTGCAAAGACGGGCGGGCAGTCATCATGCCGATGTGCAGCCGTTAACGGCAAAAGAAACAAAAATAATGAAGGAAATTTATAATGGCAAATGGAGTTGGAAGAGAAGAGCCATTATTGTCATACATAAAGGTCAATGGATTGCGGCTTCTATGCATGGAATGCCACACGGAGCGGGCGCTTTAGAAAATGATTTTCCTGGCCATTTTTGTATTCATTTTCATGGAAGTACAACCCATCGGACAAACTTTATGGATTTATCGCATAAATTAATGATTTTAAAAGCTGCAGGGAGATTAAAGGAATATGCCAGCAGTGCAGATCCATATGAAATCATTAGTGCCTTTATTTCTGGGTTTAAACAGCAAGATGAAGTAATAATATCAACCTTTTCCTTACAGAAAATAAAAGAGAAAAAACTACTGGGAAAAATCGAAAATATAAATCTAAATCGAATGTCCATTGTCCCTGTAGAGGATCATTTAAATGAGTTAAGTATTGAAGTACCAGTTGATATTGAATTTATTATTCAAAATAAAGGCAAGAAATACTTTAAAGGAAAAATATATTTAGTTCGTTTTTCACAGGCAGATGCGTGGAAAATTGATAGTGTGCGCTTTTTAGAAGAAACTGAATTAAAGCTCAATAAAAAAACTTGAGTAAATATCTCAAGTTTTTTTACATTTGACCAAATTTGATAAACGTTCGCTCATCCTCGACTAAGCCGCACGAGCCGCATTGTACCCTAATCTCAGGACCTTTGTATGCCATGTGAAAGGGGCTTAATTCTCCGCTCGAATATTGTTCAATAATGTTTCCTGTTTGGGGGTCAAGCTTAACAGACTGCGGAACTTGTCTAATAATATTGAAACGGCTGCGATTTGTTTTGCAATTCGGGCAGCAATATGGTGTACTCATTTACATTCTCCTTTCATGATTGTTAACCTATTTTTTGCAAAACCGATTTTAAATATGTAAAAATGGAAGTATCACTACTATCACTACTATAGAAAGGCAAGATGAATATGCTTGATTACAAATGTTTACTAAATGAATATCGGAAATTATGGAAAAATAGGCCACTTTTTGTTGAGGAAGGGTCTGAGTCTGAAGCGATTTTAAAAGAAGCTATTATGAGAGAAATGAAAGATGAGAATGCTCATCCGCGTGTTCGAAAAAACCCAATGGATAAGTTTTATTTAGCGACGAAAAGAATTATGGAGTCTGAATTAGCAGATGAAAGTAAGTTGGCATTAATGAGGCTGCATATAGAGTTAATGATGCTCATGAAATAGGGATATAAGAATATTAGGATAACTTCACAATTTAAACACATATAGGCAATATAATGAAGAAAAATGTAAAAAGGAGAAAATCGTGCCTATTTTCCGAATGGTTTTTATTATTTTGGCAGCTGTATTTCTTTCTTCCTGTACGAGCCAAAAATATTCCCCTATTGAACCTGATCTTTCAATTGCCGCGAGTGTGAATATTAAAGATATGTCTGTCTCCTTCATTGATGTTGTAAATATGAAAAAGCTGACAGATTGGGAGCTGAATAAGCCATATACTGGCGCTGTTATTTTCCCAGATGGAGATACGTTATTACTATATGGGAAACAGCTTGAAACTGCTGATTTATATTCCTTAAAATTAGGAATATCGATTGGGAGCTGGAATACAGGAAAAGGAATTGTGAACGGCAAGCTACTTAAAAAAAACACGTATATAGCGTTGGCCGATCAAAATCAAAATAAGATTCGCTTCTTTGATCTAAACGGTCAAGAAAAAGCCGACATTAAAACGGAGAGGAATCCATTTACCATTCTCGAGTCTGAAAAGGAACAAAAGCTTTATGTATTAAGTTTTAATCGCGAACAGCTTACCGTGATTGATTTAAGAAAATTGGTGAAATTGGCTAATTTTCATATCCATCCGGCAGCTGCTGGAGCATGGTTAAATGATGGTAAAAATGAACTTTGGATTGGAGGCCATGGATCAGGTGCTGAAGTGGAAAAGGATATCCATGTGTACGATTCTGAATCTGGAGAATTTAAATACAAGATTCCAGCCCCTACTATGCCAGTAAATTTTTTAGGATTCTCCAATCATGTTTTTGTTCTTAGTCATGGATCAAATATGCTTTATAAATTGAATGAAGATGGCAATGTAATCAATTCAACTACAATAGGGGCTAACCCATTTGATATGGCCTTATTAGATCAATATTTAATGGTGGCCGGCTATGATAGCAATGATGTCCATATTATTAACCCCGATAACTTAGAGAGTATTATAACAATCCCCGTTGGAAAAGGCCCATTTCAAATTGTGATCAGAAAAGCGGAAGCGCCTTGAACAGGGGCGACAAGCATAAGACGAGCCATCAAGGAGGTTGTTTTTTAACCTGCTGGATGGATTGGCTTATGACCTCCGACGTACAGGACGTACTAGTGCCGACGTTGCCACAGAACGTGGCGTACTTAGTCGGCGAGCCCCTAGGCGCTGGAGCTAGACAAAGAAAAGCGGAAGCGCCCTTAGCAGGGGCGACTTTAAGGGAGAGAAGTGAATGGAGAAATTAAACATCCTTATCATCGATGATGAGGAAGATATGCGGCATCTTTTAGAAATGTATCTTGAAAACTCGGGGTTTCGCTGTTTCACTGCAGATGATGGACAAGAAGGGTATGCCATTTTGAAGGAAACACCCATCTCTTTAATCATTCTTGATATTATGATGCCTGATGAAGACGGGTTTCAAGTTTGTACAAAGATTCGAGAAGAATACGATGTCCCAATTATTTTTTTATCGGCAAAAGGGGAAGAATGGGACAAGGTAAAGGCTTTACAGCTTGGCGGAGATGACTATATTGTTAAGCCCTTCAGTCCTGGTGAGCTTATTGCAAGAATTCATGCGATTTTACGAAGGGCGGGAATAACAAAACAGGACAATCACCTACATATGGGGAAAATCGAAATGGACAGGCTTGCTCGAAGTGTACGGGTGGATGGGGAGCGCATTGTATTAACTTTAAAGGAATTCGAGCTTTTACTTTGCTTCATCGATCATCAGTCTCAAGCATTAAGCAGAGAACAACTACTTGACTTTGTATGGGGTTTGGATTACATAGGGAGTCTGAGAACAGTAGACACTCATATTAAAACATTAAGAATGAAGCTAGGTGTCGCAGATTATATCCAAACAGTATGGGGAATCGGCTATAAATTTGAGGTGCCGGCAAAATGAAATGGATAAAAAGTAGTATAGCCAAAAAGCTTTGGTTTACTATTACAGCGGCGATTATTATTACGATTCTTTATTCCTATTTTTTATCCTACTTTTTTTATGAAAAAATGTATGTTAACAACGTCGAAACATCATTAATTGAAGAAGGACAGCGATTAGCAAGCGATTATGAAGGCGGACCATTGACAGAGGAATTAAAAGAAAAAATTGAGTGGTATGGATCGAAGTCTGAATTAGAAATATTTATCGTCAGCAATCCACGAGAATTAAGTGCATGCTTACCATTTGAAATCGATTATGAAGCATTAATTAGCGGGAAGGAAAGAGAAGAATTACTGAAGGGGAATCCTGTTCAAAAAATCGGCTATGAGGAACGTTTTGATCGCGACATTATGGCGGTTGTTATTCCCCTCCTTGACCAAGCCCGGCTAGAGGGAATAATTTATCTTTATTTGCCGTTAGCAAAAATTTCAGAAGTAACGACAGATTTTGCTTATTTATGGTTAATTGCTGCATTGCTTTTTTTAGTTATCGCGATTTTTTTTGGAACGGTGCTCGTAAAAAGGCTCACAAAGCCTTTACTAGAGATGAAGCGTGCAGCAGAGCATGTTTCAAATGGTGACTACTCCATTCAAGTTCTCAATCATTCTACGGATGAAATCGGGCAGCTCGCGAACGCTTTTAATCATATGGCAGCATCTATTCAGCGCGAAGATGAACGAAGAAAAGAATTTCTTGCTAATATTTCACATGAATTAAGGACACCAATCAGCTATGTAAAAGGGTATAGTGAAGCATTAATTTCGGGGATTGTGAAAGAGGATTGTGAGCGCTATTTACAGCTTATTCATAGGGAAGCGGGAAGAATGGAAAGACTTGTTGGGGATTTGCTAGATTTGTCACAGCTTGATTCTGAAGAATTTAGGCTTGAAAAAATGCCCATTTCCCTATCACAAGTGATAGAAGATTCATTGCAAAAATTTTGGCCGGTTTTAAAAGAAAAAAACGTCAAGCTACATTATATGCTTGACCCCGATATTATCATTTATGGGGATGAGGGCAGATTTGAACAGGTAATCCAAAATATTATGGATAATTCTATTCGCTATACAGAAAAAGGCAAGATAACTCTCACACTTGCAAAAGTGAAGGAAGGCTGTTTGATAGAAATTATTGATACAGGATCAGGCATTCCCCGTGAGGATATTCCTAAAATTAAACAGCGTTTTTATAGAGTGAATAAAGCGAGAACAAGAAAGGATGGGGGAACCGGCTTAGGGCTTGCTATTGTCGAAAAGATCGTAAGTCTTCATGGCGGTAAACTATTAATTACTAGTAAATTGGGGGAAGGGACGACTGTCAGAATTACCCTTCCAATGCTAGAAATCTAGTTAAAAAAACCTTTACACATGTAACACCATCGTAACAAAAGTAAAACAAGCACTCTGCCAAAAAACCTGTCAATATTGAATTACTAGTATTTTTATGGAAGTTAGTTTAATAGCATTCCATGATTGGGTGGGATATCCATGGGTCTTACTTCCATTCTGTTTTATAAAAAGCCTTTTATTTTAAGGGTTTACTAGATTCAGGTTATTTTTTATGCAATTTACTTATACCGTTTTAAGATCATTGTTAAATTCTCCTATAAATATTACGAAAAACCATGTGTTATGATGATTATGCAAGTTAGCCAACACATAAAACTTCAACTTCAAGGAGGATTTATAGATGAATAAAAAAATGTTATTTTCAGTAGCAGCGGCAGCAGCATTACTAGTTTCTAATCCAGTGGTGAACAAGGCAGCAGCAGCATCTTATTGCCCAACGCCACAACAAGCAAAAGTATTTTACTCTCAACCTACTAATATAAACAATGATCAACTTAATAGCATTCTGCAAAACACTCTTAAAAATTTCAATATTCAATGGAATATGAATGATCTAAATAAGCAGTTTGGACAAGCTCCAACATGGCAAATGCCAGTACAACAGCAACCTGTACAGAAGCCAGTTCAACAGCAACCTGTACAGAAGCCAGTTCAACAGCAACCTGTACAACAACAACCAGTACAACAAAAGCCGGTTCAACAACAACCAACTGCACAAAAGCCAGTACAGCAACCGACTACTCCAGCGTCTTCATCTGTAAGTGCTTATGAGCAAAAAGTAGTTGAATTAACGAACCAACAACGTGCGAAATACGGCGTGCCAGCATTACAATTAGATGTAAACTTAAGCAAAGTTGCTCGTGCAAAATCTCTTGACATGAAAACAAAAGGATACTTTGATCATAATAGCCCAACTTACGGCTCACCATTCGATATGATGAAGCAATTTGGCATCACTTACAGTTCAGCAGGTGAGAACATTGCGATGGGTCAACGTACACCTGAAGAAGTAGTTAATGCTTGGATGAACTCTGACGGTCACCGTAAAAACATCCTAAATCCAAGCTTCACACATATCGGTGTTGGATACGTAGCAGAAGGTAACTACTGGACACAACAATTTATTGGTAAATAATATTGGCACAGTTTGAAAAAGAGCAGTCTTTGGCTGCTCTTTTTCTTTTTGAACAAATCATGATGAAGAGGATTCTTCATGATTAAGCGTGATTGGAATATTTTCGTGATCTGTCTGATTAAATGGAAGGATAATGGATAATATACCATTTTTAAAATGGGTTTGAATTTCTTGTCGATTAATTTGAACTGGGATCGTAATCTTTTTTTCAAATGTTCTGTTTGGTCTTTCTTTTAAATAATACTTAATCGACGGTTTGATCGTTTTGCATTCTCCTTTTAGGATTAGCTCATCTTGCTTAAGAAATACTTTTATCTCATTTATTTCTACCCCAGGGAGCTCGGCTTCTACAATGAGACATTCATTTTCTTCAAATACATCACAGCGTGGAAAAATGTCCTGGTTTGAAAAAAAATTTGCCGCCAATTCCTCAGTTGCATGAATTTGTTTGCTTTCAAACACATCATTCCAAAAGCTTTTTGTTTGATATTGATTCGTTAAATCCATCCATTGTTTTAATTTTTCATATTCCACGGATATTCCTCCTAATCATCTATCCTAAAAAGAAATCACATAATTTCGGTAATATCTATTTCAGAATACTGCATATCGACGTTTTTCGGGATTTTCATTTCTAACATGCCGTCCTTGTAAAAAGCAGTTGCTCCTTTTTTTTTCACTAAGGCGGGGAGGATAATTGTATGCTTATCATCATTTTCTGGTATGTGCTCAATCATCATCTGGTTTGATGTATGATAAATCTTCATATTTTTCAGCCACTCTTCATCTTTAATCGGGATTCTAACAAAAACATCCCCATGTGTCTCGAAAACAGATGAGCGTAGAGTGGACGATGATGATTGCGTGTTTTGCTTTTCAGCGTTTTGAAAGCCTGACATAAAGCTTTGCGGGTTCATCGTGCCTTGCATGCCCTTCATCTGTTCGGGAAGCATTTGGCTCATCATATTTTGGACATATTTATCAATCTCATCTGGCTTTATTTGCTTCATCATATTTTTCATATCTTTATTAAAAGGGAATAAATTCCAGGGAAACAAAGGGTATCCTCCTTTCGAAAACAGTCTTCAAGTTCATTCGTTTGGTTTAACGTATGCAGGTACACGCCTAATCGTTAATAAAATTCATGGTTCACAAGGATTCTTTCATATAATATTCATTTCATTTGCATATCATAGACGTTCTTCACTATATTTGTATTAAGGGTGTAATAAAAATAAATCATATAGCGAGGTATGTTCGTGAGAGAAAAAGCAGCTTTAATAACAGGAGGAGCAGCAGGTATTGGCAGAAGAACCGCTTATCAGCTGGCCGAAAATGGTGTTCACCTTGCCATCAATTATCGCAAGAGCAAAGTGGAAGCTGTCTCACTGGCAGAGGAATTAACTAAAAACTACGGTACTAAAAATATGGCTATTGGCGGCGATATAACAAATGTAGAAGATTGCCAAAGAATAGTAAATGAAGCACTGTCCAATTTTTCTAGTATAGATATTTTTATACATAATGCAGGTCCATACATGCATGAGAGAAAAGTTATGACCGAGTATTCATTTACCGAGTGGAATTACATGATCAATGGAAATTTAAATGCTTTATTTTATATTAGTAAGCTAATAATACCCAAAATGCGCGAAAAGGGCTGGGGGCGCATTATTTCTATAGGGTTTGATCGAGTAGAGACAGTACCAGGATGGATTTATCGATCCGCATTTGCAGCGGCAAAAAGCGGAGCGGCCTCTTTAACTAGAACGATTGCTCTTGAAGAAGCGGTTCATGGAATTACAGCCAATATGATTTGTCCTGGAGATATTACGAAAGATTGGAAGGAAAAAGAGATTTTCCAAGCTAGGGGAGTTCATGACGAAAATACCCCGATCGGAAGACCAGGAACAGGAGAAGATATCGCAAGAGTTATATCGTTTCTAATTGATGAAAAATCCGATTTTATTACCGGCAGCATTATCCCGATAACTGGAGGAATGGATGTGTTGGGGAAGGTGTTTAGAGAATAAAAAAGGGGAGAAAAAATTTTCACCCCTTTTTAATATTATTTCGCAAGTTTTTTTTGGTATATTACATTTTTCCTTTGGATCATGATGAGTCTGCTTGACAGGCAAATAGCTCCTGCTGCGAGGCCGATTATTAACCCAATCCAGTATCCAAATGCGCCCCAACTCGTGTAATTGGCAAGATAATAACCGAATGGCAGTCCAATGACCCAGTAAGAGATTAAGGTCATAATTAGTGTCATATTGACGTCCTTATAGCCTCTCAACGCCCCTTGTACAGGTGCCGCAATCGCATCTGATAGCTGGAAAAAGATTGCATAAATTAAAAATTGAGCAGTCAGCTGAATTACTTCTTGGTCCTTTGAATAAATAGCAGCTACCTCTGTTCGGGTGAAAAATAAGACCACACCACATAGGAAAGCCATAAGAACGGCAATGGTAATTCCAATCCAGCTGTATTCTTTCGCATCTTTGAATCGTTTAGCTCCAATTTCAAAACCGATAACAATCGTTAATGCCATCGATATGCTTAAAGGAACCATATAAAGGAAGGAAGCGAAATTTAATGCTGCTTGGTGAGCAGCAATTGTTACTGTGCTAAAATTACTCATAAACAATGTCACAGCTGCAAAAATACTTGTTTCAAAGAAGATTGCAAACCCAATTGGTACACCGATCAATAGGATTTCTTTCCATTTCGATAAAGAAACGCTGTAGAGCTTTCGGAAAATACCGAAAGAGGAAAAAGGAAGGGATTTATGCACAATAATTATAGCAATCAATGTAATAAGCCAATAAGTAATTGCTGTTGCGTAACCTGAACCAATCCCGCCAAGTTCCGGAAAACCCATTTTTCCAAAAATTAATAAATAATTAAAAATAATATTAATCGGCAGAGCCATTAATGTAATGAACATTGTTACTCTTGTTTTTCCTAAAGCATCCATAAATGACCGTAAAACATTGTAAACGAATAATGGCAGCATTCCATAGCTTAAAGCCGCTAAAAAGCCATAAGCCTTTAAATGAACGGCCTCCTCTAATTTCATGGCATTTAAAATGGGATTTAGGGCAAAACTGCCAGCTATGAGAACAATAATGGCCATCACGCAAGCAAGGTAGATTCCTTGTATGACTGAATTCGGAACCTCTTGGCGTTTTTTTCCTCCGATTAGCTGTGCGACGATGGGAGTAATCGATAATAATATTCCGCTCAGCCCCGTAAATACAGGCAACCAAAGAGATGAGCCAATGGCGACTCCAGCAAGATCCTCAGAACTATAGTGTCCAGACATCATCGTATCAAAAAAGCTCATCGAATACATGGCAAGCTGCGTAATTAAAATTGGAATTAATATGGTTAGCAGCTGCTTTATTTTTTCTCTTGACGTAAATGTTTGATTCATTTTCATCCTCTTTCACTTTAAGTTCGAAAAAGAAATTATAACATATTCTTGATTGTTTTTATGAATTATTTGCATGTGTTTGGTCTTGAACGGATGACGGGTGCATATATATGAATATGGACAAGCATTAGGAGGGGATGGACAATGGCGTATAGAGGATCAAAAGGCTGGTATATTCAAAAGTTAAAGGAAGCAGGTTTACAAAAGCATCCAATTGAGTTAAAAAAGCTGGAATTGTATAAAACTTATATCGTACGAAATTTATACCTTGATTTATATAAAGAAGAAAATAACGCATAGAAAACAAGAGCTCCTATTGAGGGGCTTTTTAATTTTTATGACAAAGCAATTTTTTAATTATGTGAACTTTTAAAAATCACGAATGAGAATAAGTGCAGTTGTTAATTATAAGGGTAAATGATTGACTAACTAACTTCAAAAGTAAATACTAGTAAAGGAGTGGGACCTTATGAGCTTTCAACTAAACAGAATTAACCCAAATCAAACACAAGTTATGTATCAAGACGGCCGTTTTGAAACACTCACGAATGAAGAGTTGGACGATTTAATGGGGCAAATGGGGATAAGTGAAAGGTCTGAGGAACTGGAATCAAATATTACAGATTAGCTATCTATATTCGTATAGAAAAAAGCCAATTATCCCAATTGGCTTTTTTCCTGAATGATATTATGCCTCCATTAAATGAGAAGCATCCTGTACAGCAGAACCATTCCGCAAAACTTCTAATGTATATAAATCTTTCGGTATTTCATATAAATTGTAAATGTCCCCATTCGCATTTAACTGATCATAAACTGATTTTCGCGTTTCATTTGCTTTTATGATGTAAGGAAGCTTTTCAGCAGCCTTTTGTGAACGAATATTTTCTTTTCTTATACGCATGAAGATTGTTTCAATACCCATTTCATAAAAAAGCTCATTAAAGAAAGCGTCTTTTGCTAATTTATTATAGCCCATACCGTGGTATGGCTTTCCGAGCCAAGTGCCTAAAAAGCCGGCATTTTCTTCAATATCAAATAAATTAATCGTCCCGATTGGAGCGCCCCACTCATCAAGAATCGTCCGTGAAATTAATTCACCTCGTTCTTCTGCTTCGATTGTTTGTTTTGTCATAAAGACAAATTCATCATAGGAGTAAGCTTTTTGGCGCACAAAAGGGAAGACTTCAGGATGTGTCATTAAGTCAAATAACTGATGGCATTCATGAAAATCACGTTTCTTGAGCAAGGTTATCCCTCCAATTAGAGGACAGTCCTTCTCCATGCCAAATAGAGATTACGGTCCACCCTCGAAATTTTTTGTATATTGCTTAAAAAATTTCGGGGTGGGAATCGAACCCACTAGAACCAGTTTGACTGGTGGCGCACCATTTGCCTTCCCTATTTTATCATTGCTGATATTTTCTTTAAAAAAAATCAAACTTCATAAAAACATTTCACTATCGTATAATACTAAAAAAAAATAAAAAAGGAAATAGTTTTTTTGTGTATTTTTTTCAACAATTTTCTACAGTAAAATCCTACATTTTTCACTCATCAATATATTCAAAAATTCCATTAATCATCGTCCATTTTGGTTTAGCCAAATAATGAAAGGGGTGATGGCTCCATAGGACTAGGTCAGCATCTTTTCCAGCTTCAATACTGCCAAGCTGCTTATCAATTCGTAGGTTTTTCGCAGGGAGAATTGTGATTCCTTCTAGCGCTTTTTGTTCTGATAGACCTTCACGAACTGCTATCGCTGCACAAAGGTTTAAATATTGAATAGGCGTGTATGGATGGTCTGTCGTGATAGACACCTCAACCCCATGGTTTGTCAGCTCTTGATATGTTTTCCACGTTTTATTCTTCAGCTCAACTTTTGAGCGTCTTGTTAGAGTAGGACCAACTGATACCTTCAAACCAAGTCCAGCTAATTCTTCGGCAATTAAATGACCTTCTGTACAATGTTCAATGCGTAAATCGAGATTAAATTCTTCGGCAAATCTAATCGCAGAGATAATATCATCTGCACGATGGGCATGGATTCTTACAGGTATTTCACGGTTAAGAGCTTGAATAATAGGAGCTATCCGTAATGTATCGGGCTTGTCCGAAAGACTCGCTTCAAAAAATATTTCCCTTAGCTTTCCCATGATCCCCATTCGCGTAATGGAATCTTTATTTCCTTGGCTGTGAATTTGTTTCGGGTTTTCTCCGAGTGCAATTTTTAATCCGGCTGTTTCTTGAACAAGCATTTTCTTAATATTCTTCCCGGTCGTTTTGATGACAGATGTTGTCCCTCCGATTACGTTAGCACTTCCTGGCATAATATGCACGGTTGTAATCCCGTATTTGACTGCATCACTAAACGCCGGATCAAGCGGGTACACCCCATCCATAGCCCGAACATGCGGAGATAAAAGTTCGGCTGTTTCATTCGCGTCATTACCTGCCCAGCCTGTCCCTTCATCATAGAGACCTAGATGTGTATGAACATCAATAAATCCAGGCAGTAAATAATGGTTTTGACAATCAACGATATATACATCTGGATCTGTCATGTTTATTTTACCTGTTCCTATAATTTTTCCATTTTCAATTAATACATCGCCATAATAAGCAGTTTTTGTGACAGGATAAACATTGGCGTTTTTTAATAATATTTTCGTCATGATAATCCTTTCTTGCTTTACACATTTTTTTTAATTTTAACAACAAAGACAAGAATAAGGAATGATTTTTTTAGTTGAAAAAAACCGCAAAAGAAGCGGCAATTACTTAGAATGTCGTTTTTTATATAAAAAGTAGATGCCAATGGAAAGGAAAGCAAGTATGATAAGGGGCATTAGGAAAGGCTGGGCATATTGTTTAATATCACGCCAATGATCGCCAAGCTCCATGCCTAATAGTAAAAACAAGACGGTCCAAGGAATCATTGCAGCAACCGTATACAATGTAAAGGTAGAAAGCGGCATTTTGGCGATGCCAGCAGGGATAGAGATCGCATGGCGAATGACTGGGACAAATCTGGCAGTAAAAATAACACCAGTGCCATATTTTTGAAACCATTGCTCTGAAGCATCTAAATGTGCTTTTTTGATTAGTAAAAACTTCCCGTATTTATCAAGTACTGGTCTCCCTCCATAAACACCAAGCCAATATAAAAAAAGTTGAGCAAAAGTACCTCCAATGACACCAGCGATTAATGCCCCCAAAAAGTTGATCTTTCCAGTGCTAATTAAATAGCCTCCGTAGCTTAAGACGATTTCGCTCGGTATCACTTCAACCATTAAACCGAGTGCAATTCCTAAGTAACCTAATTGAGATAGCATGTCAAAAATAGAGAGGATGAAATCTTTCATTTGTAAAACCCCTTTGATCTTTGATTTTGCGGAGTTAAAAGATCCCAGTCATTTGTAGGAGAATAATGGAAATGCCGAGTAACCAAACATATACGGCAAATATTTTCAGTGATTTTCTTTTGAGGAAATTAATCATCCAAACGACCGCCATATAGCCAAACAGTGCAGACGACAGAGTAGCGATAAATAAACTTCCAAAGGAAATGGCTTCAGTACGTCCTGATACCATTTCGCCAAATTGAAGGACAATTCCTCCAGCAATGGCAGGAATGGATAATAAGAATGAAAAATAGGCAGCTGTTTCTCTATCGAGCTTTCTAAATAATCCTGCTGCGATCGTGAGACCAGATCTTGAAATGGCGGGGAAAATGGCCACTGCTTGAAATGTGCCGATAAATAAGGCATCCCCATATGTAATATTCTCCATTTTTTTGGCTCCCTTGCGGATATGGTCTGACATCCAAAGAATCATACCTGTAACTAAAAACTCCCAACCGATCGTGATGCCTGATTTTGAAATGGATTCAAACAAATTACTAAATAAAAAGCCGACAATGACAGCAGGGATTGTCCCAATGACAAGAATCATGGAAAGTTTTCCAAATGGCTTTCTTATTATGATCATTAGTTCGTTTTTATAAACGACTAAAACAGCTAATAAAGTACCAACATGGAGCATCGTATCAAGAAAAAGACCAGCCTCATCAAGTCCAAATAAATGCCGGCCTAAATATAAATGCCCCGTGCTAGAGATAGGCAGAAACTCGGTTAAACCTTGAATGATCCCGAGTATAAAGGCTTCAAGCTTTGACATCAATTGGCATCATCCTTTTTTATTAGATCTGAAACCGTAGAGAGAGGTTGTCTCTACAAAGTGTATTCATCTTGTCCTAAACAAGAACTGAAATTGTCAGGCTGTGAAACAGAAATAAAAAATGTGCAAAATAAAATGAAACATTTTCATCTTTAAAGCGTAAATAGTATCATGAAGAATGTTCTAAAATAGTTGTTTCGAACATTGAATGGAAGGCTTTTACTTCAAAAGAAAATGGGGGAATAAACAATGCCATCACATGATGAAAGATTGCTGGCGGCAGCGATTTATGTGACAAGTTTTTTTACTACTATCGTCGGACCACTAATTATTTGGCTTCTTAAGAAGAATGATTCACCATTTATTGATTATCATGGCAAAGAATATTTTAACTTTATTATTTCTTATGCTGTTTATAGTTTGATCAGTGGAATATTAGTGATAATTTTTATTGGTGTGATTGCGCTTTGGGCAGTAGGTGTATTAGCGTTTATTTTTACAATCGTTGCAGCGATAAAAGCATATGAAGGAAAGGAATACCAAATTCCGCTAGTATTTCGAATTATTCGCTGAGTATTGAAGTCTAGGGGATTACTAATCTCTTAGACTTTTTTTGATGATTTTTCATGTCCAAAGTCTTATTATTAAATTACTGGGAGGTTGTTAACTATGGAATTAATTCAAAGTATAAACTGGGCTATTATTGCGCCAATTATTGTCATTCAGTTAATCCTGCTAATTGTCGCTATTATTGATTTAGTTCGCATTGAAAAAACGAATGGACCGAAATGGATGTGGGCGCTAATCATTCTTTTTATTAATTTAATTGGTCCGATATTATATTTTGTCCTTGGAAGGAGAAATCAGTGATGTCAGCAGTCGTCACCGTCCAAAATCTAAAAAAAAGCTTCCATCACTTAGAAGTGATAAAAGGATTGGATTTTTCCTTAACGAAAGGAAAATGCATCGCATTATTAGGAGCAAATGGAGCCGGGAAGACAACCACGTTACAAATGCTTTCCGGACTTATGAAGCCAACATCAGGCAGCATCATATTTAAGGGAGCGAAAAAAGGGGAGGACTTCCGAAAATGGATTGGTTATCTGCCTCAGCATCCTGTTTTTTATGAGTGGATGACAGGCAGTGAATTTTTAGAATATGCTGGTAAACTGGCGGGGTTGACAAAAAATGAAGCAAAAAATCGTGCTGAAGAGCTTTTGGGGATGGTAGGACTCGCAGATGCGAAGAAACGCCGCATCGGAAAATATTCGGGCGGCATGAAACAACGGCTTGGCATTGCTCAGGCCATCATCCATAAACCTAAATTAGTCATACTTGATGAACCCGTTTCCGCACTGGACCCATTTGGTCGGAGAGAGGTTCTTGAATTACTGGAACAATTGAAGCTGGAAATGACCATACTTTTTTCCACCCATATTTTGAATGATGCGGAAGAAGTATGTGATGAAATTATGTTTCTTCACAATGGAGAGATTATCGAATCTGGATCATTGGAAGAGCTTCGGGATAAACATCAACAAGCATTAATTGAACTCGTCATTCGAGGAGAAGCTGAAAAGTATGTGGAGCAGTTGTCATTACTATCTGATATTCAATCAGTAACTTTGAAAGGCAGCATAATACATATTTCTACGGACGATATCGAAAAGGTGAAGTTATATATTTTTAAAGAGGCTGCCGATAAGAACTGGCCATTGCAAAAATTTGAAGTGAGCCGTACTAGTCTAGAAGATGTATTTATGAAGGTGGTGCAAAAATGAGTCAGTGGCTAACCTTGTTTAATAAAGAAATGCTTGAGATGTCTCGTAACTTTAAGTGGATATGGGTGCCCATTGTTTTTATATTGCTGGCTGTTCAGGAGCCAATTGTCCAATATTACTTGCCGGAAATTATAAACTCTTTAGGTGATTTGCCTGAAGGAGCAGTAATCAAGCTCCCTGTTCCATCAGCTGCTGAAGTTTTAATGGCTATTTTAGGACAATTTAATGTATTGGGAGTTTTAATCATTGTTTTAACTTCGATGGGAATTATTGCCGGGGAGAGGAAGAGCGGCGTCGCAGCTCTCATTTTAGTGAAACCTGTCTCTTATTTTTCATACATTACTGCTAAATGGGCAAGTGCGATGCTCCTATTATGGGTCTCTTATTTTGCAGGTTATATTTTTTCTTATTATTATGTAGTTGTTTTATTCGAAGCTGTTTCTTTTTCGGTATTTCTGCAGTCCTTTTTTATGAATGGAATTTGGCTTTCTTTCGTTCTAACAATTACGATCTTTTTAAATTCATTATTTAGATCTCCAGGAGCAGTTGGCTTTCTTTCGATTACAGCCATTTTACTCATAAATATGTGTAGCAGTTTGTTTGTAAAATGGTTTAAATGGAGTCCTGCCCTTCTTACGGGTTATACAAATCAATTTCTATTATATGGAGAGTTTCCACGAGAAGCATTTCCTGCATTAACGCTAGCAATAATAAGTATAATTGTTCTACTTTTATGGTGTGTCCGTATTTTTCGACAAAAAGAACTTGCTTAAGAACCCAAAAAAGGGTCTTTTTGGATAGGAATCAGGGGGAATCCTAAAACCTGTTCAGAAAAGTGGTTTTATTGGACAGGAATACGAGAAAATCCCAAAACTTGTCCAATAAAGTCGTTTTTAGCTTTGTAGGCAAAAGCCAAAAGAGGGTTATGATCCGAAAATCCACATTTTTAATATTGCCGCATATTCTCGAATAAATAATGTGGCCTTGACAACTCTTGGGGTTTCAGCTGCCAATGGATAACCTTTTATCCCGACTTTTTTTGCTAGTTCAATTGCACGGTAAAGGTGAAAGTCATTACTTACAATAATTGCATGATCAATATTATAAAGTTCTTTTGTAAATTTAAGATTTTCATATGTAGAAGTAGAGAGATCTTCCTGCAGTATTCGGTCTTCATGAATCCCTTCATTGATAAAAAACCGTTTAAGGGCTTCTGCTTCACTAATATGTTCCCCGTTTCCTTGCCCGCCAGTGACAATCACGGTCGTATCAGAATGAGCCTCTATATATTCTAGTGCCTTTCTCGCTCGATAAAGCAAACTAAGAGACATTTCTTCTCCATTTACTTTCGCTCCAAGAACAATTACATAAGGAATATCTGCTGGAGGTGTGCTCTCGGCTGTTTTCATTATTTGATGATGCAATACAGCAATACTGATTATAGATATCATTATCACAATAGACAAAATAATCATTATTTTTTTCATGATTTTCCTCCAAAAATTCATGTTTAAAGACATTAAATAATAGAATGAATTAAGACACTATTAATATATTGCAGATTAACGGGCAGTAAAAACCCCTACTTCAAGGTTTAAATTTAAACACTAAAGAAGAAAGAGGGTTCAACTGCCCGTAAAGGCCCGAAATAGTTCAACTAACAATCCCCACTGATTGTTAGTTGAACTATATCATATGAATGAATAGTAAGGAATTCCCTTTTTTGAAGTTAGGAGATTTGGTTATGAATATACAAGATTATTACCGAAAAACAGCCTCAGCTTCTTTAAATGCAAGTCTAGCTTCACTCATCCCTCCATTTTTCTTCATCATTTATGGAATTATTGCCACCCCAGAAGGAAAAATGGTCTATTTAATTATCCCTTTTTTAGCGTATAGTTTTTTTTGCTATCAAATCTATTTAATAAATGATATACGCACGAAAGAAATATTCAATGAATGGAATGGAGCAGAGAAACAAACTACCCTTTTTGAGGAGGAGCAGGTACTTCTTAAATTTCTGCCGGCTCCGACTTTAAGAATGCTAATCTTTGAAGCGGGTGGACAAGTAATTGGCGAAATAAGAGATTTAAGGTTTTCGTCATATCGTTGGTTTATGCCTTATTTTTTCGAAGGACTAATGAGAAAAAGATATGGACTTTACGATGGCAAAAACCGGCTCAATGGCTCGTTTATATTAAAAAAAAATGAAATCATAATAACAGATGCAAATTTTGAAGTAATCTCTCAAGTATTCATTAAACGATCTAATAGCCGCTCTCAAATGATCTTTCAAAACGAAAGGAAAAAAATGACCGTCAAGCAATCTTTTCTCTTTATGGATTATCAATTTGTAAATCAAAAATCTAATGTGGAGGCAAGGCTCCGAAAAGGCTTGATTCCACTAGAATGGGGGAGTCGATTTAAAGATCCGAATACACCTGTTTTATCATTTGATAAGGTCTTATCAGTAGATGAGCGGCTTTTTATATACGCCATTTTAATGAAACTCTTTCGCTGTTCCAATCATTAAAATTAGCGTATAAAACTGTTCGTTTTTATACATGGCGAATGGATTACAGATATAGTATGATTGAAGCAATGATTAAGCATTAGGATTTAATGTTGAGGTGTGTTATGAAGAAGTTTCTATTAGTTGCAGGAATTATTATTCTTTGTTTATTTATTGTTGATCAAACGATCCTTAAAGACAAAGGTATTGTCAAGAATCTAAATCAGCTTCAAAAGTATGAAAGAGTTGAGAACCTTGAT
Organism: Cytobacillus depressus; assembly: GCF_008923245.1. Taxonomy (GTDB): domain Bacteria; phylum Bacillota; class Bacilli; order Bacillales; family Cytobacillaceae; genus Cytobacillus; species Cytobacillus depressus. Next base: position 178,863 of record NZ_WBOS01000001.1, on the reverse strand, counting down.
AAACTTAAAATTGGCATAGAAGAAGGCCAAAGAGCGCCAGACTTTGAACTATTGGATTTGAAAGGGAATCCGGTAAAGCTTAGTGATTATAAAGGAAAGACGGTTCTGTTGAACTTTTGGGCGACATGGTGTCCTCCTTGTAGATCTGAAATGCCGCATATGGAAAAGCTTTATCACAAATATAAAAACGATGGTTTTGAAATTATAGCTGTAAACATTACTTCATCTGAAAAAAATATTAATAATGTCGAGCGATTTATTGAAGATTATGAGCTAACCTTCACAATTCCACTTGATGAAAATGGGGCTGTATCTCATGATTATGGGATCATGGCGTACCCTACAAGCTTTTTCGTTGACTCTGATGGTGTGATTCGGAAAAAAGTATTGGGAGCCGTAAACGAAGAGGCGATGGAGAAGGAAATACAACGTTTGCCATAGGAAAAGAGGCACTGCATTGCTTGTTAGCAATGCAGTTTTTCTATATCTTCTCAAGATTTACAGTTAGTCTTTCCTTAATTCTTCGTTTACGATAAAGCATCATACCTGCTTCCGCAATATCATTGACAGCTGATCGATTAATGAAGGCACCAAAAAGGAGGCCCGCAACCGGGATCATTTGAAAAAGCTTTTTCCAGCCGATGTGATCTCTGTATGTAAAGACAACCTCTCGCCACCCTTGAATTTCTGAAATGACTTCTCTATTTCCTTTATCATTTGGAGAATCGATAGCCGAAAGCTGTTTTAATATCGCTTTTTTCCCAACAATATCAGAAGAAACAAATTGAAGAATCTTTACAATAAACATTCTTTCTTTTTTATCATTCGGATCAAAGCCATAGCAAATGGCAAGATCTTGCAGTGTTTTTAATTGAATGCCGAGTAAAACAGGGATGTCAATTGATAAAGTAAGAATTCCGCCCACCCCTGTACTCGCCCCTTGAATAGTTGCAAATCTCTTGCGATTTTTCGTCAATTTTGAGACTGCCGTATCCATTTCAGAAATGGCAATGTGATTTAAGTCTTCTAATTTGCTTATACGTTTATGAGGATAGTGCTTTTTCAGTGAAGACATGGAGCTTAAATATCTTCCGCCTGATTGGATATAATTACCGAGTTCATCGAGGATGACACCGATTTTTTTCTGTATAACTATCGGTGTCATCTTGTCCAGTAGCTTAAATGGCAGCCGACCGATCTTCTCCCAGAACCATATACCACTTTGGCTCTTTTCCCAATCCTCGCACTTTTTTAATTCATGAATTAATTGTTCTCTAGTTTCCATTACACAACATTTTCCTTCCATTATTAAATAAACGTTAAACGATTTTTCGATTACTAAGGTTTTATTTTAATACTATCCTTTGAAGATCTATTTTGTTTATTCATTAATATTGCCATATAAGTAGCAAAGAGATGTGTATTTCATGTTTTGTGTGGAAGAAAAATATTAGATTTATGTGAAAGAAACTGGAGAAACGTGGAAGGTCATCTGTACAAACATGTTTAAAATGTAGACATAAAATAATTGTGGAGGTGAGAAAATATTGAACTTTATCGAATGGGTTGCACCATTTTCTGTAAAATACATGAAAGAGGAAGGAATTCTAGCTTATCTTACCATTGCGCAAGCTATTTTGGAAAGTGACTTTGGCCGCTCTGAATTAGCTGTTAAGGCAAACAATCTTTTTGGCATGAAGGTCATTTCCAGCTGGACCGGCCAAGTGTACAAAAAGAAGACTGAGGAAATAAAGGATGGTAAACGGATTGAAATAGTTGCGTCATTTTGCAAGTTTTCTAGTACAGTTTAAATGAATATGACAAGGAGGGGAGTATAGTGAAAATTTTCATTGACCCGGGGCATGGTGGGACTGACTCAGGAGCGATTGGAAATGGACTGCAGGAGAAGGATTTAACATTGTCCATTTCTAAAAAAATTCGTGATTTACTATCTCAATATGAAAACGCTCAGATTAATTTGAGCCGTGATTCTGACCAAACACTTGAACTTACTCAGCGAACCGATATGGCGAATGCATGGGGAGCAGACTTCTTATTATCGGTTCACATCAACTCTGGGGGTGGTACAGGATTTGAAAGCTATGTTTATCCTCGCATTGGCGCTCCAACAACAACCTATCAAAATATTATCCACGACGAAATCTTGGCACAAATCGATTTAATTGGTCGAGGAAAGAAGTAGGCCAATTTTCACATGCTTCGTGAATCAAATATGTCAGCATTACTGACAGAGAATGGTTTTATAGACCACAAAGATGATGCCGCGAAACTTAAACAAGACTCATTTCTAGAGGGACTTGCTCAAGGACATGTTAATGGCTTAGTTAAAGCTTTTGGATTAAAGCAAAAACCAATACAAGAAAGGAAGTTGAGTGGTATGAAACCAAATTGGGCCGATTGGCAATGGGCAGAGGCAGCAAATACACTTAAAAAGGCAAGAGAAAAAGGAATAATTACGTCTGATCAATGGGAAAAGAAAGCAGCATTAAAGGATTTAACTTTTGATGAGTTAGAATTTCTAAATCTCGTGCTTTCTGGCAGACAATTTCAGTAAAAGTAGCCCTGTCTTGAGGCATCTTTTGTTTTTTCTCAATAGTAAATGGTACGAATGTAACAATAAACAAAACTTGCATTTTCTGCAGTTGTCCGAGATAATAAGTTTACATTCGAATAAATATTCCTTCGGGGCAGGGTGAAATTCCCAACCGGCGGTGATGAGGATTGCTGTCCTCTTAGTCCGTGACCCGGTTTCAATTTTTGAAAACGGTGGATTTGGTGAAACTCCAAAGCCGACAGTTAAAGTCTGGATGGGAGAAGGAATGGATGATGTTTGCGTAAAAAATATGTTTCTTTACGCTTATTTAACTATGCTTTTTGCCCCGTACAAGATCTTTGTACGGGTTTTGTTTTATCTGGGGAAGATTTAAGCGGAAAGGAGTTAGTATATGCAAGACCAAAAATATATGGAATTGGCGTTAACAATGGCTCGGACAACAAGTGGACAAACAAGTCCAAATCCAAAGGTTGGAGCTGTTGTTGTGAAGGATGGTGAAGTCCTTGGCTTTGGCGCACACTTAAAGGCGGGAACCCCTCATGCGGAAGTCCATGCTCTTCAAGCAGCCGGCGAGAGAGCTCGAGGAGCAGACATGTATGTAACTCTTGAGCCATGCAGCCATTTTGGAAAAACGCCCCCTTGTGCAGATTTAATTATCCGATCTGGGGTTAAAAGAGTAGTGGTGGCTGAACTTGATCCAAATCCTCTCGTTGCAGGCCAAGGAGTCGCTAAATTAAAGGCTGCAGGAGTTGAAGTAGAAATTGGTATCGGTAAAGAAGAAGCTCATTCCATAAATGAACATTTTTTTCACTATATTCAAACGAACACCCCTTACGTAACGATAAAGGCAGCTGCCTCATTAGATGGGAAGACTGCCGCGAAAACAGGTGACAGCAAATGGATTACCTCTCCAGAGTCCAGATTAGATGTTCACCAGCTAAGACATGAACATGACGCCATCCTGACAGGCGTGAATACAATCATTCAAGATAATCCGCATTTAACCACCAGACTGCCCCGAGGTGGAAAGAATCCCATTCGAATAGTGTTAGATACGCATTTGCGTACACCGCTTGAATCCAATGTGATTCAAGATCAAGCTGTAAAAACGATTATTTATACTGGAAATGACATAGATTCAAAAAAGGCTGATACTTTCCGAAATTTAGGAATCGAGATTTGTCCATTATCAAAATCAACCATTGATATCAATGAAGTTTTATTTGATTTAGGAAAGAGAAAAATCATGTCTATTCTCGTTGAAGGCGGTTCAGAAATTCATTCTTCTTTTATCAAAAGTAACGCCTTTCAGCAAATCATTTTATATATTGCGCCAAAAATTATTGGCGGAAAATCAGCGATTCCTTTCGTAGGTGGAAGTGGAGTTGAACTTGTTCAATTTGCAAATAAGCTTCAATTTGAATCAGTTCAACATATAGGCTGTGATTTGAAAATTATTGCTAAGCCTCATAAGGAGGAGTCTAACGGATGTTCACGGGAATTATTGAGGAATTAGGCACAATAAAAAAGGCTGTCCAAATTGGCAGTACGATTCAATTAACGATTCAAGCTTCAAAGATATTACATGATATTCATCTTGGTGACAGTGTTTCTGTTAATGGTGTTTGTTTGACTGTAACGGAATTTAATCAAGATTCGTTTTCTCTCGATGTCATGCCGGAAACGTTTAAGAGCACTTCCTTATCTTTATTAAAGCAAGGATCCAAAGTAAATCTTGAAAGAGCGATGGCAGCCAATGGCCGGTTTGGCGGGCATTTTGTAACAGGGCATGTCGATGGGACAGGCCATATTTTAAAAAAATCACCGAGTGAAAATGCGATCTATATTGAAATTTCAATCCCTAATTCCTTTAGTCATCTTCTCTTAATGAAAGGCTCGATTGCCATTGATGGGATCTCGCTGACTATTTTCGGTGTGACAGATGAATCGGTAACCGTTTCTATCATTCCGCATACAGCAAAAGAAACCATTCTTGGCTTGAAGCAGGTTGGTGAAAAGGTGAATTTGGAATTTGATATGCTCGCTAAATATTTGTATTCATTTACATTAAAAGAACAAGAAAATAAGGAAAAGAATGTTGGGATTTCAGAAAATTTTCTAAAAGAAAACGGGTTTTTTTAATCATAAAGACGAAGCAGGAGGTATAAGCCGTGTTCAGTGAAATAAAGGAAGCAATAGAGGATTTAAAGGCAGGAAAAGTCATTATTGTCTGTGATGATGAAGACAGGGAAAATGAAGGAGATTTTCTTTCCATTGCAGAGTATGTTACCCCCGAAACTATAAACTTTATGGCGAAAGAAGGAAGGGGACTAATTTGCACACCCATTTCTGAAGAATTAGCTGCCAAACTTGAATTGTTACCAATGGTTGAACGGAATACAGACAGCCGCGGAACAGCATTTACAGTTTCAATTGATCATAAAGAAACAACGACAGGCATTAGTGCTTTTGAAAGGGCCTTTACAATCGAAAGAATGATGAGAGAGGATGCACATCCTAATGAATTTAATCGCCCTGGTCATATTTTTCCCTTGATTGCTAAAGAAGGCGGTGTACTCAGAAGGGCAGGACATACGGAGGCAGCTGTCGATTTAGCGAGATTAGCTGGGGCAAAGCCTGCGGGAATTATTTGTGAAATCATGAAGGATGACGGAACGATGGCTCGAGTAAATGATTTAGAGCTCATCGCCCAAAAATTTGATTTAAAAATGATCACGATTCAACAATTAATCGAATACCGGATAGAGCATGATTCACTTGTAAAAAGAGAGGCAGATATTCAACTGCCGACTGAATATGGCTTTTTCAGAGCAGTTGGCTATACGAGCAAATTGGATGGCAAGGAGCATGTCGCATTAGTAAAAGGTGAAATCACTGAAGATGAACCCGTACTATTACGTGTGCATTCGGAATGTTTAACAGGGGATGTTTTCGGTTCAAATCGATGTGACTGTGGTCCTCAGCTGGGAGCCGCATTAACACAAATAGAAAAGGAAGGAAAAGGCATTCTTCTTTATATGAGGCAGGAAGGCAGAGGTATCGGCTTAATTAATAAAATGAAGGCTTACAAACTGCAAGAGGAAGGGTACGACACGGTTGAAGCCAATCATAAGCTTGGATTTGACGATGATTTACGGGATTACGGAGTCGGCGCCCAAATACTACGAGATCTTGGCGTGAAAAAAATGCGGCTGTTGACAAATAATCCGCGCAAAATAGCAGGATTAGGTGGATATGGACTTGAAGTGACAGAACGTGTCCCATTACAATTGCCGACCAAAAGCGAAAATGAAGCATACTTAAAAACGAAAAAAACGAAGCTTGGTCATTTATTAAAAATATAGGTTGTATTAGAAAAGTTTGTTGCTTTATTAGTGTGAATTTAATTTAATTTTCTGAGTTGATTGGAGCGGAGGGCACTTGACTCCTCCAAAATGCATATGCGTTTTGCCGTGCGGTGTCCATTCACGGATGTTTATTCAATGTCCTGCGGGAATAGAGGGAAGCGGGAGACCCCACAGGTGGTAACGCCGAGGAGGCTCCCGTCCCTCCCCGTGGAAAGCAAGTGCCCACAGCGGAAATCACGGGCAAACTTTGAAGGCTAAGCCAAATTATAAGAGGAGAGATGGATAATGAAGAAAGTAATAGAAGGACATTTAGTAGGAAGAGGATTAAAAATTGGGATTGTCGTATCACGATTTAATGAATTTATTACAGGGAAATTATTAAGTGGAGCAGAGGATGCGTTAAAGCGTCATGGGGTTGCTGAAGAGGATGTAACCGTTGTTTGGGTGCCAGGTGTATTCGAAATCCCATTAGCGGCAAAGAAGCTTGCGGAATCAGAGAAATTTGATGCAATTATTACGTTAGGAACCGTTATTCGAGGAGCCACTCCACATTTTGATTTCGTTAGTAATGAAGTCTCTAAAGGTGTGGCTACAACTGGCATGCAAAGCGGAATTCCAATTATTTTTGGTGTATTGACAACCGATACAATTGAACAGGCAATCGAAAGGGCCGGCACAAAGGCCGGAAATAAAGGCTGGGATGCAGCAGTTGGGGCTATTGAAATGGGTAACTTATTTAAACAATTAGCAAAATAGGTCTAAATAAACTTGTTGGAAGTGGGCTGTCAATGAAATAATATTCGAAATATAATTTAACTTATTCTATAATTCGACAAAATGAGCAGGTTGAATTGTATACAATATTGAAGAATATATGCAGAAACTGTCGGAGGTTGAAGATGGAGGTTTTTGTAGCAAGACAGCCGATTTTTAACGTCAATGAGGAAGTATTTGGATATGAGCTCCTTTACCGTAGTAATCAAAGTGTAAATGCATTTCCGAATATAGATGGAGATCAAGCAACAACCGAACTAATTATTAATAGCTTTTTAAATATTGGCATTGATAAGCTATCAAATGGCAAGCCTTGTTTTATTAACTTTACCGAAAAGCTTTTAAAACTAAGACTGCCAACATATTTTCGTCCGCGGGAAGTGATCGTGGAAATTCTCGAGTCTGTTGAACCGAATGCTGAGATAGTAGAAATTTGCCGCGAATTGAAGGAGTTAGGCTATCAGATTGCGCTTGATGATTTTGTTTTTAATGAGGAAAATAATTATGCATATGAGCTCCTCAAGCTTGCGGACATTGTGAAAGTTGACTTTCTATTCACAACCCCGGAAATGAGAGATAATATTGAACTGATAGTTAAATCAATGAATATAAAATTAATTGCCGAAAAGGTAGAAACGAGAGAAGTATTTGAAGAAGCGAAGAAGCGAGGATATCATTATTTCCAAGGGTTTTTCTTTGCTAAACCGAGCATTTTATCTACTCGTGACGTGCCAACTTATTTCCACTCCTATTATGAAATGATCCGAAATTTGGCAACAAATGAACCGAGTATTGATCGGATTACGGAATTAATTGAAAGGGATATATCCTTATCTTATAAATTATTAAAATTAATCAATTCTCCTGCCTTCAGGCCGAAGCAAAAAATTAATTCCATTAAACAGGCTGTCGTATTGCTAGGCTTGATTGAATTAGAGAAGTGGATATATGTACTTGCCGTTAGGGAATCGACAGTTGAAAAGAGAAGTATTTCACAGGAAAAGATTCAAATAAGTTTGACACGGGCAAAATTATGTGAAGAAATTGAAAAGCTTCGGGTAAATCGGGCACCCTCTCCTAGCTATTTCATGACAGGAATGTTTTCAATAATGGATTCAATCTTGTCTATGCCAATGAATTCGATTTTGCAGGATCTCCCGCTTGACGAAGAGATTTGCGGTGCATTAACTGGTCAAGAAAATAACCTTAAGGAAGTTCTTGATCTTGTTCTTGCCGTGGAAACAGCTCAATGGAATGTAATAAGCGAAAAATGTAAAGTTTTAAACATAGATGAGAAAGACTTATTTAAATTGTACGCAGAATCATTAAATTGGTCGAATGAACTTGTCGAAGAGGAAAAATTCATTTTAAAAAATAGAAATGCGGAAGCGCCTTCGGAACAATCAAAGTGCAGATTGTTCCTGCGGTGATTATTCCAAGAAGCTTTCCTTATCCTGTCGCATTGTCTACACTAGTACGTCCAGTACGTCGGGGGTAGGCGCTGGAGCTAGACAACAAAAACCTGCCATTATTTATGTGGCAGGTTTTTCGTTTTTAAAAATTGCAGGATTGGGTCAAATTTCTGTATTTCCTTCGTTTCAAAATAGGAGGCAAACGGATCACCTACATCATTGATGCGTTTCATCATTTTAGGGATTTGAAAGTCCTCTACCTTTATTTGGTCATTTACTTCCTCCCAGAAAAGCGGAGTCGCAACAGTAGCCTCCTTTGTTCCCCGAGGGGAATAGGGGGAAACGATCGTTTTTCCTTCCGCATGCTGAATATAATCCACATAAAGCCGGTTGCCCCGATTTTTTTTCATTCTTTCAATTGTGAAGGAGTCTGGATCTTTGGACACGAGAAAATCAGCAATAAATGAAGTAAACAACCGAGTATCATCATATGTGTATGTATTTTCTGGCAATGGAATATAAATTTGCAGCCCTTTATTTCCAGATGTTTTCACATAGCTAATTAATTCGAGCTGATCAAGTACTTCTCTTATTAATAATGCCGCTTTTATCGCTAAGGGAAACTCCTTCCGTGATGGCGGATCTAAATCAAAGACAATTTCGCTCGGCCCATTACTTTGTACCGTTTGAAATGGGATATGAAATTCAAAGGAAAGTTGATTTCCAAGCCAAAGCAATGTTTTTAAATCGTTACAAATAATGTAATTGATGCCCTCTGATTTTTCTGTTTCGACGAATTCAGGAGCATATTCCGGGCAATTCTTCTGATAAAATGGCTCGCCGAAAATGCCGTGCGGGTAACGGATTACCGTCAATAGGCGATTTTTTAGAAAAGGGAGCATGTAAGGAGAAATTTCTCTTAAATAATGAATATATTCCATCTTTTGTATAGCTGGATTTTCCCATAATGGTTTATCAGGATGGGTGACTTCAATATCAGCAGGCAAATTTTTTTGCTGCTGGACAAATTGTTCGTATTGGCAGTCCGCTGGCTTTAAGTCAAAGCGAAACTCATGAAAATGAGGCTCCCTCATTTGTCCCTCATAAATTTCTAAATATTTCACATCTACACAAATGGCCGGATCGACAAAAATGAATGGGCTTGTTTCTTCTATTTTGTTAGCTTTAATAATTTCAAAAAGTGCCTTTTTTTCATCCGGTTTTAATCCGAAAATAAATTGCCCGATTTGGAATACTTCCTTATTTTTATAAACACCTGCATAAAAATAGCCGTTTGTTTTTTCATAAGCGATAATAAAACAGGATACGTATTTCCAATTTTTAAACTTAAGCCATAATGTCGTTCTTTTTCCTTCCTCCCATTTATTTTTTTCTTGTTTGGCGACAATGCCTTCTCCGTTATAGAGAACGACATTATCCCATATTTCCTGAAAGGTTTGATAATAGGGAATGAGCTGGATTAGTTTACTGCTATTATGATCCGGTTGCAGGGGTAGACGGCACTTTTTAAACAGTTCTAATAATTTCTTTTTTCTTGTTAGAAAATCATCAGTCCTTAATGATTTTCCTTTTAACTCCAATAAATCGAAAGAAAGAAAATGGCATGGAGATTTCTGAGCTTTTTCCACGATTTTTTTTTCTGATCTCATCCGTCCGCGTACTTGAATCGAACCAAAATGAGCTTTATATTCATTTTCCAAAAAGACTAATTCCCCATCCAATGTGATTGGAAGAAAAGGATGAAACAGCTCTTTATTTTCTTCTAAAAATGTTTTGATTTCCGGAAAGATTGGTAATAGCGGCTTACTATTTCTGCTTTCTAATGACATTTCATGATGATTCCAATGTAAAATCGCGCGAAATCCATCATATTTTACCTCATATAGCCAGTCTTTCCCTTGAGGTACCTCGAAGGTTAAGCTAGGAAGCATCGGTTTCATCTAAAGAACCTCCTGTCCAAACATTCCTACAATATCTCTTACTATCGTGTGCAATTACCAAATGTTTTAATGCATGCAACTACTTGTTTCACATAAATTAAAGAAAAAAAGAATGGAGTCATCTTATGCATACAATGTGGAAAGGAAGCATTAGCTTTGGGTTAGTGAATATTCCAATTAAGCTTCATGCAGCAACAGAAGACAAGGATGTGAAGCTGCGGAATCTTCATAAAGAATGTCATTCACCTGTTAAATATGAAAAAGTATGCCCTGTTTGTGATGTTGAAATAAAAAATGAAGATATTGTCAAGGCGTATGAATATACGAAAGGAAAGTTTGTCGTTCTTGATGATGATGACCTTGAAAAATTAAAGAAGGAAAATGAGGATAAAGCTGTTGAAATTATGGATTTTGTCAAAATGGAGCAAATTGATCCGATCTACTATGATCGAACATATTATATGTCCCCAGGGGACGGGGGAAGCAAAGCTTATTCATTGCTACGAAAAGCTTTAGAAGAATCAGAAAAGGTAGGCTTAGCAAAAATCATCATCCGCTCGAAGGAACAGCTTGCCGTTATTCGTGTATACGAAAACACTTTAGTAATGGAAACGATACATTATCCTGATGAAGTCCGTAAATCCGGGGATGTTCCGAATGTACCTGAAGAGGATAAAGTGACGAAGAAGGAAATTGACACGGCAATCCTTTTGATTGACCAATTGACTTCCGAATTCGAGCCGGAAAAATATACGGATGAATACAGAACAGCTTTATTAGAGCTCATAGAATCGAAGCGAACTGGAAAAGAGGTTGTTACACCGGTTGAAAAAGAGCCAGTATCAAAAGTGACCGATTTAATGGCTGCCCTGCAAGCCTCCATTGATAAAACGAAGCCAAAAAAACCAGCAGCTAAAAAGAAACGTGCGGCAACAAAAACAAAAAAAGAAGCATAAGTTAGTTAACCGATTTTGTCTTTGCAAAATCGGTTTTTTATTGAATACCCAGATAATATAGTAATATTAAGAAAATGAAAATTTGCATTTTTTTAAGGGAGGCGAGCGTGGTGGAAAAGTATATTTTATCTTTAGATCAGGGAACAACAAGCTCCCGCGCGATATTATTTAATAAAAAAGGCGAAGTTGTCCATATCGCTCAACAAGAATTCACCCAATATTTTCCTCATCCAGGCTGGGTAGAACATAATCCAATGGAAATTTGGGGATCAATATTATCTGTGATCGCAGCAGTTCTAACAGAATCTAGTGTGAAGCCTGAGCAAATTGCGGGAATTGGGATTTCGAACCAAAGAGAAACAACGGTTGTTTGGAATAAAGAAACAGGCCAGCCTGTCTATAATGCGATCGTTTGGCAATCTCGGCAGACGAGCGAAATTTGTGATCAGTTAAAGGAACAAGGCCTTAATGACCTTTTTCGGGAAAAGACAGGTTTATTAATTGATGCTTATTTTTCAGGGACTAAAGTAAAATGGATCCTTGAGAATGTGGAGGATGCTAAAGAACAAGCAGAGCAAGGGAAATTAATGTTCGGGACGATGGATACGTGGGTATTATGGAAGCTTACAGGGGGAAAATGTCATCTAACCGATTATTCAAATGCTTCTCGAACATTAATGTTCAATATTTATACATTGAAATGGGATAAAGATATTCTCCAAATTTTAGGCGTCCCTGAAAATATGCTTCCTGAAGTGAAATCGTCTTCCGAAATTTATGGGTATACGGATGAAGCAAATTTCTTTGGCCATGTTGTCCCAATTGCTGGGATCGCAGGCGACCAGCAGGCAGCATTGTTTGGCCAGGCATGCTTCGAACAGGGGATGGCCAAGAACACGTACGGTACTGGCTGTTTTATGTTAATGAATACAGGTGAAAAGGCAGTACGTTCCAAGCATGGCTTACTTACGACGATTGCTTGGGGGTTAAATGGAAAGGTAGAGTATGCATTAGAAGGAAGCATTTTTGTGGCAGGATCAGCCATTCAGTGGCTTAGGGATGGGCTAAGATTGCTTAGGAGTGCTAGCGATAGTGAAAAATATGCATTAAAGGTAGCTTCTTCTGACGGTGTTTATGTCGTTCCTGCTTTTGTAGGTCTTGGAACTCCTTATTGGGATAGTGATGTCCGTGGTGCTGTTTTCGGATTGACGAGAGGATCTTCCAAAGAGCATTTGATTCGGGCAACGATCGAGTCGCTAGCCTATCAGACGAAAGATGTTTTGGCAGCGATGGAATCGGATTCAGGTATACAATTGAAGAAGCTGCGGGTGGACGGCGGAGCAGTTAAAAATAATTTCCTAATGGAATTTCAATCCGATCTATTAAATGTTCCGGTTGAACGACCAATCATAAATGAAACGACAGCACTTGGCGTTGCTTATTTAGCTGGTCTTGCAACAGGATTTTGGAATAGCCAAGTAGAAATTGCAGATAAATGGGCAATTGATCAATCCTTTCATCCTCACATGGGGGAGGAAAAACGTAATAGTCTATATGACGGCTGGAAAAAGGCTGTTCATGCAGCAATGGCTTTTAAATAGCATTTTGCATATGGCCTTTAACTAAAGGGGGTTCAACAGTGACGTTTTCAAACAAAGACCGGCAAGACATTATTAATAAACTAACAGGTGAAAATTTTGATGTCTTAATTATTGGCGGAGGGATTACCGGTGCAGGGATTGCCTTAGACGCGTCCGCACGGGGGATGAAAACAGCATTAGTTGAAATGCAGGATTTTGCGGCTGGCACTTCAAGCCGTTCGACAAAGTTAGTACATGGCGGGCTTCGCTATTTAAAAAATATGGAAGTAAAGCTAGTTGCAGAGGTTGGAAAGGAAAGAGCAATTGTTTATGAAAACGGCCCACATGTGACAACGCCTGAGTGGATGCTTCTTCCTATATATTTAGACGGAACATTTGGCCGTTTCAGCACGTCAATCGGTCTTAAAATATATGATTTTTTGGCAGGAGTTAAGAAACCTGAAAGAAGAATATTGCTAAATGCCAAAGATACTTTAAATAAAGTTCCCTTTTTAAGAAAGCAAGGCTTGAAGGGGAGTGGCTATTATGTTGAATATCGGACAGATGATGCACGTTTAACAATTGAAGTGATGAAAGCTGCCCATGAAAAAGGGGCAACACTGATAAATTATATGAAAGCTGAACAGCTTCTTTACGAAAATAATAAGGTGGGCGGAGTCCTTGTGGTTGACGAGATGACAAGTGAAACCTATCAAATTAAAGCAAAGAAAATTGTAAATGCAGCGGGACCTTGGATTGACTCCATTCGGGAAATGGATCAGTCAAAGCAGGGAAAATCATTGCAGTTAACGAAAGGTGTGCACATTGTTATTGATCAAGAGAAATTTCCGCTAAAGCAGGCAGTATACTTCGATACTCAAGATAAAAGAATGATATTTGCTATTCCGAGAAATGGAAAAACATATATTGGGACAACTGACACTTTTTTTAGCGGAGATGCAAGAAAACCAAAAATCACTAACGATGACAGAAATTATCTTATACAAGCGATCAACTATATGTTCCCCGAGCTTGAAATAACTGAAAAAGACATTGAATCAAGCTGGGCTGGTATTCGGCCATTAATTTTGGAAGAAGGGAAGGGCCCATCAGAAATTTCCCGTAAAGATGAAATATGGGAATCCGACTCAGGCCTTATTACCATAGCAGGCGGAAAACTAACTGGTTACAGAAAAATGGCGGAAATGATTGTTAATTTGCTTGCACGGAAACTGAAAGAAGAAAAGAATCTTGATTTTGATACCTGTAAGACGAAGACATTACCTATTTCCGGAGGCAATGTAGGGGGAGCTAGTCATTTTCAGGCTTATATTCAAAGCGAATCCGAAAATAGAACGAAGCTAGGACTTTTGAAAAATGAGGCTATGCATTTGCTTTCTATGTACGGCTCAAATGCTTCAATTTTATTTACAATGATTGAAAAGGATGGTGGCAAAGAAGCAGTACAATATGAAATGCCGCTTATTTTATGGGTTAAACTTAAGTATGCACTAGAATTTGAGATGGCAGCATCCCCAGCCGATTTTTTTATACGAAGAACAAGTGACTTGCTATTTGATCATAGAACGGTTTTGAAATACAAAGATCAGGTAATCACGTATATGGCAGATTACTTCAGTTGGACTGAGGAAATAAAAAATAATTTGTTGAAAGAACTAGAACAGGATATAAATGATACAACGAAATTCCCGATTATATGAAGAAAGCTCACCTTAAGGCGAGCTTTTTATTATGATTGATAATGACTAATTTTTGTTGACATTTATCTTTTTCTTTGTTAAACTTAAAGTTCTGCTTGTTTGAGGGTCAAGACTCACAGTGCATTCGACGTAATCAAATTGCCATACCTGTTTTTTAGGTTCGGATTATATAATTAATAACCCATGCTCTTTTAATTGTAATTTCCTCTTAAAACTTCTTCTTGATTACCCGGAACAACTGCATTTTTTAGTTTATTCAATCTGCAAATTTAAAAAATCCATGTATTGATTAAGAATATGAATATTGAATTGTTTGTAATACCTGATTCCCACTGGCGCGGCCAAGGAGCCGTAAAAATGGAAGAGAGGTAGGGCTTTCATTGTCTTAGGTGTTAGAACAAAAGAAAGCGCTGATGCAAAATAGAATTAACCCTCGAATAAGCCAAAAAGAGAAATAATTTAATTATAGCCTTTTAGTATTGACAATATTAGGATTTCGGTTTAATATGAAGTTAACGCTGTAATGTTCGTTATATATATTTTTGGATAAGTGGTCGTAGCTACAATAAATTGTGGACGATTTTATTCCTCATTTATTGCTGCTACGACCTTTTTATATTTAAGGTTATATAATAAAGACTTATAGTGAAACATTTCTTGGAGGTATGAACAATGAACACAGGTAAAGTAAAATGGTTTAACGCAGAAAAAGGATTTGGATTCATCGAGTCTTCAGAAGGTCAAGATGTATTCGTACATTTCTCAGCAATTCAAACTGATGGTTTCAAAACTTTAGAAGAAGGCGAAGCTGTAACTTTCGAAATCGTTGAAGGTAACCGTGGACCTCAAGCTTCTAACGTAACTAAAGCTTAATTTCGAACAAATGCGGAAGAACGGAGTGGTGCATGTCATTCATGCATCACTTTTTGCTGTCTAGCTCCAGCGCCTACCCCTGACGTACAGGACATACTAGTGTCGACTTAGAGATGCGGCCGTCGCGTTTTTGTCGACCTCGGGGTCACAAGCCAAGCCTCCCAGAAAGGAAATAACACCTTTCTGGGAGGCTCGTCTTGTGCTTGTCGGGGATGTGCACTATGGAGAGCTTCTTGGAATAATCAGCGCAGGAACAATCTGCATACTGATTGTTCCGAAGGCACTTCCGCTTTTCTATTTACGTTATTTTTTCTCCACTTTGTATATTCTTCATTCATTCCTCAAAAGAAAATCCATCCAACGTTTGCTTTTTGGGAATAAAATTTTTTCCTCGCACCCTTTAGGAAAATAAATACGAATGGGATAATAATTTCCTATTATAAAATGTAAAAAAGAATGCAAACTGGAAAACCTATTAACGTAGTAATTGATTTCTTATTCAAACAAATATTGATCACATATGGAACGATCTAAGGAGGAAATTTAATTTTGACAACTTTTTCAGATTTTGGTTTAAGTAATGAAATAGTAAAAGCATTATCAAATATGGGATTCGAGGAGCCAACACCAATTCAGGCACAATCGATTCCAATCGGACTTGAAGGCAAGGATATGATTGGCCAAGCGCAAACAGGGACAGGTAAAACAACGGCATTTGGTGTTCCTTTATTAGAAAAAATTAATATCGAAGAGGGCATTCAAGGCCTAGTGCTTGCTCCAACTCGTGAGTTAGCAGTTCAAGTGGCTGAAGAATTGAATCGAATTGGTCATGTGAAAGGTGTAAAGACATTACCGATTTATGGCGGTCAGGATATTAATCGCCAAATTAGAGCTTTAAAAAACAAACCGCATATTATTGCAGCAACGCCAGGAAGATTGATTGACCATATTGAGAGAAGAACGATTCGTCTTGGTAATATTAAAATGGCTGTTCTGGATGAAGCAGACGAAATGCTGAATATGGGCTTTATTGAAGATATTGAAAGAATTTTAGGTGAGATTCAAGGTGAACGTCAAACCCTACTCTTCTCGGCGACAATGCCTAAAAGAATTCAATCTCTTGCTGAAAAGTTTATGAATGATCCGCAATTAGTAAAAGTTAAAGCAAAAGAAATGACTGTAAAAAATATTGAACAGTATTATATGGAAGTTCATGAAAAACAGAAATTTGATGTTCTTTGCAGTTTATTAGATATTCAATCACCAGAACTTGCAATCGTGTTCGGACGTACTAAAAAGCGTGTCGATGAAGTGGTTGAAGGCTTAATTAAACGTGGGTATTCAGCAGAAGGCATTCACGGAGACATTCCACAAGCGAAGCGTGACCAAGTGATTCGCCGATTTAAAGAGCAAACGATCGATATTATGGTTGCAACGGATGTAGCAGCTCGTGGTCTTGATATTAGTGGAGTTTCTCATGTATATAACTTTGATATCCCTCAGGATCCTGAAAGCTATGTACACAGAATTGGGCGAACAGGACGTGCTGGAAATAAAGGGCTTGCAGTTACATTTGTTTCTCCAAGAGAAATTGATCATTTGAAAATTATTGAGAATGTAACAAAGAGTAAAATGACAAAACAACCTGTTCCGTCATACAAAGACGTGCTAGCAGGCAATCAGCAGGCTACCATTAATCGTTTAATGGGTGTAATCGAAAGAAACGATCATAATGATTATAAAAGAATTGCTGAGTCTTTGCTGGAAGATACGGATTCCGTCTCACTTTTAGCTGCAGCCTTGAAATTATTGACTAAGGATATTGATGTAACGCCAGTTAAATTAACAGCTGTAGAACCAATTCGGATGAGAAAGCCAAGAATGGATCGAAAAGGCGATCGCAAGCGCTACAATGATCGTGGAAGAAGTGCAAGCAGAGACGGCAGAGATAGAAGAGAAAACAGAGATAACAGAGAAAACAAAGACAACAGAGACAACAGAGACAGAAGAAGAAATAGAGTGCGCAATAAATAATTTATTTAAACTCCAAATTCCATGTATTACTATAAGTAATAATGGTTAGAATCCTAATGTATTACCCATAATAATATTTGCAGGGTAATATATTCCTGTCAGTGATTGAATTTAGGAGGATTAACATGGCAACAGGTAAAGTAAAGTGGTTCAACGCAGAAAAAGGCTTTGGATTTATTGAGGTTGAAGGTGGAGAGGACGTTTTCGTTCACTTTTCTGCGATCCAAAGTGAAGGCTTCAAAACCCTTGAAGAAGGCCAAGAGGTAAACTTTGACATAGAAGAGGGTCAGCGCGGACCTCAAGCAGTAAATGTAACAAAAGCATAAAAAATAAAAGAGCCTTTTGGGGCTCTTTTATTCATTTTCCGAAGCTTCTACATAATGCTCTCGGCAAAATTGTGCAACGAACTTTTCCTCATCTTCATCTAATGCGAAGTCTAATATAGTTTCAGACGTTAGAAAATGATAATTTAATATTCGGTAATCATCTTCATGCTTATAAAATAAAATTCTAAGCTGCAAGCCACTCTCCGAATATAATTCATCTTCGTCATCCACTAAAATATCCAAAAAGAACTCATAGCGCTCTCCTAATAAAATCCCAGTAGGATCTTGTAATTGTTCCACCGTATAGCTTATAATTTCCATAGGGTTCACCCTTTCTTCTTAAACAACACAAATTTGACATTCGAAAATCTTATATAACGAAATTTCATTATACACCTTGCCCGTAAAAATGTAATCGTATGACGATTAATTTAAAGCTTTTAAATATTTTTTATTTAATTCACTTTAATGATTTAATGGATAAAAAGAATAGGTTTTGTCTTTTGACGCTATAGGAAATATCTGTTATACTAATAATATAAATGATTTATATTAGTTTCCCAAATTCACTTGTTATTTAGAGTCGGTAATTTTGTTCCCTTTATTTAACAGGTGTTTTTATTTTTAACAGAAAAATAGGGTTCTGCCCTTTGGGAGGTGCCTTAATATGGCAATGGGATTTGGGAGAAGAAATGCGGAAGAAATCAAGATGGAAGAAGTTAAGGTATGGGAATGCTCGTCAGACTCATGCAATTGCTGGGTAAGAGATAATTTCAAAAGCAGCCAAAAACCATCATGTCCAATCTGCAAAAGTGAAATGCAAGAAACGACAAGAGAATTACAAGTTGTAAACAATAATAGTATTTATTCAAATAGTTAACATATTGCGGGGCTGTTCAGGAAGTCGGAGGATTACGACTTACTGAACAGCCTCCTTTTATTAAATCATGTGAAAGTGTCCGTTTTTGAATAGCCTAACCATACATGAACAAAATAATGGAAACTGATAAAATCGGAAGTGAGCAGCATGCCAAATTATATTTGGTATTTTTCATTAGTTTTCATTAGTATCATCATTTTTATTTTTACATTAAAGAGCACGAAAGATATTCGGAAAAATCTTTCTGTTTATTTCTTTGCTGCTGGTCTTTCCTTTTTTGGCGAGTTTATTGTCTTTATTTTGCTGGATAGTTATACGTATAATCCCGAAGTTTTTCAAGGTCTGTGGCAAAACAATATATTTGGTTCGATTATTTCTCAAGGGATCTTTATCCCAACAATATTAATGGCAATTTTAGCATTTCAATTGAAAACAAAATGGGTTTTATTGATCATTTCTATTGTGGCATTAATTGAGGAAGCTTTTTTGCTACTTCGTATTTACGAGCATCATTGGTGGGAAACGTGGTACACGACTGCTTTACTATTATTAGGTTCTTTCATTATGAAATGGTGGAAGAGACGACTGAATAATCGATCTACAGCCAATCAATTTATCACAATTTTTATGTTATTAAATACAATCTTTCATCCTGTCTCATACTTTTTGACAACCGTTTATCACTTGAAATGGTATACTCCCGGCTTGTTTGACTCAATTTATAAGGATCATATTATATTTAATACGCTTCTTGGAATTATCATTTCTATTCCAGTCACAGTCATTATACTTTTTTCGTATAATTATTTCACTTTAATTATTTTCGCAATAATTAAAGTCTTATTTGATTATTTACTTATTAATAAGGGCATCCTGCACGTAGTTGATTTCAAATTAGTCATAGCGACTACTATTTTAATGATAATTATTATTTCAGTTGTAAAAAGGGCTAGTGATCTTTTATTCCAATGGAGAGATGATTTTTATTAGGAGGATAATTTTCTCGCTGCAACAAAAAATAAAATAGAAACTATAGAAGGAGTGAGCCAAAATGGATGCTACTCGTATAAAACAAATTCTATCTTCATCAGCGGATATTGAAGTTACATACAATGGTGCTTCTGTTTGGATTGACATGCTAAATGAAGATGGAAAAACAGCCACTGTGCATTTACGGGGGCCACTTGAAGAAAGATCAACAGTAGAAATTACTGAACTGCAAGAAATATAAACAAACCTGTTGTTCAGTAAAGTAAAGGGTCGACTTCCATAATTGTTGTGGAGTCTGACCCTTATCATTTGTGTAGACTTTATATTAATATCGGACATTTATAATTATTATTCAATTCAGCAAATTGCTGCATCTACAGGCGCGAAATCGATTTCGAAACCGAGATCTTTAAGCATTTGATGATCAGCTGAATCTTTTTGCCCAGCGGTAGTCAGGTAATCACCAACAAAAATAGAGTTTGCTGGGTAAAGACCAAGTGGCTGAAGGCTTCGTAAATTAACTTCACGACCGCCAGAAATGCGAATTTCCTTAGAAGGATTGATAAATCTCATTAAACATAACACTTTAAGGCAATACCTTGGATTCAATTCATCTGTTCCTTCAAGGGGGGTTCCTTCAATAGCATGAAGGAAGTTAACCGGAATGGAATCTGCATCAAGGGCCTTTAAACTTCTAGCCATTAAGACAACATCTTCTTTTGTTTCCCTCATACCAATAATGACGCCGGAGCATGGGGAGATTCCGTGCTCCTTAATTAATTCAACTGTATTTACACGATCAGCATATGTATGGGAGGTTGTAATGGCTTCATGGTGATTCTCCGACGTATTAATATTATGATTATATCGATCCACGCCAGCCTCCTTTAATCTGGATGCCTGCTCAGGCTTTAATATCCCTAGACAAGCACATACTTTTAGCTTATATTTATCTTTTATTTCCTTAACAGCGGAAACGACTTCATCTACATCCTTATTGCTTGGGCCTCTGCCGCTGGCTACGATGCAATACGTCCCAATATTTAAATTATAAGCCTTTTCGGCTCCTTTAACGATCGAATCTTTATCCATCATGCGATATTTTTCGATTGGTGCAGTTGAGATGCTTGATTGTGAACAGTAGCCGCAATTTTCAGGGCAAAGCCCCGATTTTGTGTTTATGATCATATTAAGCTTAACCTTATTGCCATAATAATGGTGGCGCACCTTGTATGCACCATGCAGAAGCTGCAATAGTTCTCCATCAGGACAATTTAATACATTTAATGCTTCTTCGTCCGAAAGCTCGTGGCTTTCTAATATATTTTGAGCAAGCTTATTCCATTTCCCCAATTTGGTCTCCTCCAATTTCCTCCGCTTTAAGAAGCGCGTTGTGTATTTCTTAATTGACTGCGTGCGAAAACTTTGTGCTCAAGTCGAATTGCCATCATACCGGCAAGAATCGCAAGAATAATATCCTTTGGCAGTGGGACAACCATCCACATCCAAGCCATTTTATAAGTAAAGCCTTCTGGAGCAGAAGCCCATAGTTTATAGGCAAAATACATCCAGTTCGTTCCTAACACATAATTAATAACCATTCCAACTAATGCTGCAAAAATATAGACAGGTAAAGTCTTTTTCTTTTCGATAATTTTCCCAGTTACATAAGCAGTGAGAATATAAGAAAGAATAAATCCAAATGTTGGGCTAATGAGAGAAGATAAGCCTCCGCCAAATTTTGCAAAAACAGGTACGCCTGCAAGACCGACAAATGCATAAACAGCCATTGTTATTGCGCCAAGCCGGCTGCCTAAAATGGCGCCAGAAAGAATGGCAAAAAAGGTTTGCAGTGTGATCGGAACTCCACCGATGACCATAAAAGGGACAAAGGATGTGATATTCGCGCCAATACACATCAAGGCGACAAACATGCTAGCAAGGGTTAAATCAATCGCTCGTAGTTTCTTTTTCATCATCATTTCCTCCAAATGCTGTATTAAATTTAGAATAAGTCCTCTTATGTGTATATGTCAACCTATTTTTATTTTTGGTTAACATATATTATATTCACTGAGTTGACGTACAAGATCATTTTTAATATCAATAAATTATTGCGAAATAAAATATTAAAGATGCCTCTATTCTATAAAAATACTGAATTTTTAAGTTTTTCCTTTACTTTTTGAAAGAATTGGTGTTTAATTTATTATATTATTTAAATCATTTTTATTATCTAATTATTAGATGGTCTTTATTTATAATGTCTAGCTCCAGCGCCTACCCCCTCGAGGTCATAAGCCGCTTCGCCCAGAAAGGTAAAGAACACCTTTCCGTTCGAATCGTCTTATGCTTGTCGGGGGTGAACAAGGCGCTTGCGCTTTTCTAACGAAATGTGGAGGGATCAGAGTGGCAGAATTACGCAGTAATATGATTAAACAAGGATTTGACCGTGCACCGCATAGAAGTTTGCTACGTGCAGCGGGTGTAAAAGAGGAGGACTTCGGTAAACCGTTCATCGCTGTTGTCAATTCTTATATTGATATAGTTCCGGGGCATATTCACTTACAAGAATTTGGGAAAATTGTCAAAGAAGCAATTCGCGAAGCTGGTGGTGTTCCATTTGAAATGAATACGATTGGTGTTGATGATGGAATTGCGATGGGGCATATTGGGATGAGATATTCATTGCCAAGCCGTGAAATTATTGCTGACTCCGTAGAAACAGTTGTAGCGGCACACTGGTTCGATGGCATGGTATGTATTCCAAATTGCGACAAAATCACACCTGGAATGATGATGGCCTCACTCCGCCTCAATATTCCTACAATATTTGTTAGTGGCGGCCCGATGAAGGCGGGAACAGATAGTGCTGGTAATCCGCTTGACTTAACATCTGTATTCGAAGGGGTAGGTGCTTTCCAATCTGGTAAAATTGATGAAGCTAGATTGCTAGAAATTGAGCAACTTGCCTGTCCAACTTGCGGATCTTGCTCGGGAATGTTTACAGCGAACTCAATGAACTGTTTAGCGGAAGGACTTGGTCTTGCCCTTCCAGGAAACGGCACGATTTTAGCGGTTGCTGAGGAACGTAAAGAGTTTGTTAAGCAATCCGCCAAACAATTAATGGAGCTAATTAAGAAGGATATTAAGCCTCGGGACATTGTTACAATTGATGCAATCGATAACGCATTTGCATTAGATATGGCGATGGGCGGTTCGACAAATACGGTTCTTCATACGTTAGCATTGGCTCATGAAGCTGAAATTGAGTACTCATTAGAGCGCATTAATGAAATCGCTACTCGTGTTCCGCATTTAGCAAAAATCGCTCCTGCGTCTGATTATCACATTGAAGATGTTCATAATGCAGGTGGAGTTAGTGCAATCATTAATGAGCTACTAAAGAAGCCAGGTGCCTTTAATGGAGAATGTCTGACTGTTTCAGGAAAGACAATCCGTGAAAATGTAGCAGGTAGTGATATTTTAGATAAGGACGTTATTCGACCATTAGATAACCCTCATTCTGAGCAAGGCGGACTAGCTGTTCTATTCGGAAATTTAGCTCCGGATGGTTCTATTATTAAGGTCGGTGCCGTTGATGAATCTGTGGGCGGCTACCATAGAGGACCTGCCATCTGCTTTGATTCTCAAGAAGATGCACTTTCAGGAATCATTACTGGGAAAGTAGAAGAAGGACATGTAGTAGTGATCCGCTATGAAGGACCAAAAGGCGGTCCTGGGATGCCGGAAATGCTTGCTCCGACTTCGCAAATTGTTGGAAGAGGGCTTGGAGCGAAAGTGGGCTTAATTACAGACGGACGCTTCTCAGGAGCATCAAGAGGAATCTCTATCGGACATATTTCTCCTGAAGCGGCAGAAGGCGGACCAATTGCGTTTGTAGAAGATGGTGATATCATTGAGCTCGATTTAAAGAAACGCACGATCCAGCTCGAAATTTCTGATGAAGAAATGGAAAGACGGAAAGCGAATTGGAAGGGCTTTGAACCGAAAGTGAAGAAGGGTTATTTAGCACGCTATTCGAAGCTTGTGACATCAGCAAATACTGGCGGAGTAATGAAATATTAAGAACTGGGCAAAGACCTATGAACAGTCAAATATGACTATTCATAGGTCTTTTTTGGATTTATGTAATAGCAATCACATTTTAATAGGTCGTAAAGTCTATGTTTAACACCTACATAACGCTTTCGCCATTATCATAATTAAATTGCCAAGCAATGCCGAATTTGTCTGTAACTTGTCCGTAGCATTTGCTCCAGAAGGTTTCCTGAAGCTCCATCGCTACTTTACCGCCTTCTTTTATTTTGTTAAATTGAGCTTTCACGTCATCAAGATTCGTACTAACGACCGCAAGGCTAATATTATTGCCTTCAATAAAAGGCATGCCTGGAAAAACATCAGAAAACATGACATTGCTGCCATGAATATTTAGTCTTGCATGCATAACAAGATTTTTTGCTTCCTCTGGCAGTGGATATTCTGGATTTGGAGGGGCCTCACCAAATGTCATGATTTTTGGAAGTTCAGTTCCAAAAACATCAGCATAAAATTCAACTACTTCTCGGCAATTTCCATTAAAGTTAAGATACACATCAACAGCCATTTGCAACACTCCTTGAAAATTTTTAATAATGCATGTTACATTTTATCATCAATCAATGCAATATCAAATTTTCAAACCGAGCAAGTAATAAATCTACGAATTTATTGCATCTTGCTATATCCTGTTGTTGGGGCAATAATTCAACTTTTAAAGTAACCGATAAATCTGTTTTTACATTCAGTAGGTCTCTGAACATATCGACCGCTCCACAGTAATGAGGATAAAAACTGTCCCCAGTCCCGAAGACACCTGTTACTATGTTTCTTCTATCGATCTTCTTAAACTCCTGATAAAGAGGCATCATTTCATCCGGAATTTCTCCATTGCCCCACGTGTAAGTGCCTATAACAATTGCATCAAATTCATCTAACCGATGACAGGCAAATTGTTCTATGCTATATAAATAAACATCTAAGCTTCTTTGTTTGAACTGATTATTTATTAATAAGGCTAATTCTTTTGTATTTCCGCTAATCGAGGTATAAATAATTCCAATCCTCATAGTTCATCAAAACCATTATCTTGAGAAACCTTCGTATACGTACGAGACTTTTGTTCAAAGAAGTCGGACTTCGTTTCATTCATCATTTCATCGCTAAATACATGAATCCAAGGCATTGGGTTTTCTCGTCCCTCATATAGGTTTTGAAGTCCTAATTGTCGAAGCCGTTTATTAGCAAGGTACTCAACATAGCCTTCAAATTCATCTAAATCGATTCCTTGAATATCCTTCAATATATATTGAGCCCATTCCTTTTCAAGCTTGACTGCTTTTTGAATCGTATTATATACATATTGGTTATTTTGCTCCGTATTCAATTCCGGATTTTCAGCAAGGAGAATACGGATAAATTGCGCAATGAAGTAGGCATGCTGCATTTCATCACGTTGAATATAACTAATCATGGAACTCGTTTTAAGCATTTTTTGCTGTCGTGCCAGGTTATAGAAAAAGGCGAAGCCTGCATAGAAATAAATTCCCTCTAAATTAATCGAGTTAATTCCAAGCTCAAATAAATTTTGCAGCGTTGGGCTATTTCTGAATTTTTCATAAGATTCTAGAATTAATTGATTGCGTTTTCGAACAATAGGGTCATCCTTTGCCTGGTCAAAGCGGGCAATTTGTTCATTGATGGGAATAAGCGAACTCAAAATATAAGAATAAGATTCATTATGAACTGCTTCCTGCTGAGAAATAACAGCAAAAATCGCTTTAAAGCTTGGATCTGTGACAAAATCCATGACTTGAGTCATCATTGGTGTTTGCAAGCTATCAAGTGAAGCAAGCTGTGTATTTATCCGCAGAAAAACATCCTGTTCTTTTGTAGTTAAAGTATCCCATTGTTTAATGTCGTCTTGCATATTGATTTCTTGGGCTTTCCAGAAGTTGGATAATAAAGTTTGATACATTCGATACATTTGGGGATATCTAATGTCATTCCAATTTAATATACCTGATGCTTGACCGTTTACTAGACTAGTAGATTTATTTGGGAACGCAGGATTAAGCAATTTTATTTTTGTTAATAATGGTTGATGTGACATGGAATCGCTCCTTTTGAAAATAGAATTCAATATAATCGGAAAGTCGCCGATATAATCGGAAAGTCGCCGATATATCCAGAAAGTCGCCGATATAATCGGAAAGTCGCCGATATATCCGGAAAGTCTCTGATATAACCAGGAAGTCGCCGATATATCCGGAAAGTCGCCGATATAATCGGAAAGTCGCCGATATAATCGGAAAGTCGCCGATATAATCGGGAAGTCGCCAATATTTCCGAAAAGTCACTGATATATCCGGCAAATCACTAATATATTAACTATGGCAAGCTTCGCATTCATCAATTTCAGTTTGTGAAGTACTGCGAACATAATAGGTCGTTTTTAAACCGTGCTTCCAGGCTTCTAAATGAAGCTGTAATAAATCCCTTGCTTTAATATCATGACGAACATAGAGATTGAAGCTAATCGATTGATCAATATGTCGCTGCCGTGCTGCGTTCTGTTTAATGCTCCATAATTGGTTTAATTCATGCCTCACACGACGGTAATAGTTGTAAGTGTGATGATCTAATTCAGGTGCGGTGACTTTAAACTTGAAATTTTTCTTTTCTTCCGCATATTCAATCGCATAAAGAGGATCGATACCGTCTGTTGACCCGCCAATTTTGGCTGTTGATGAGTTTGGAGCGACTGCAAGCATCCAGCCATTACGAACACCATATGTTTGAATGTCATTTTGTAACTTATTCCATCGTTCGGAGGAATACTTTTTACGTTTAAAATACTCGCCAGATTGCCACTCAGAGCCTTCAAATAATTTATAGGCACCTTTCTCTTTTGCTAGTTCCATTGAAGCTTGTATCGTATAAAAGGCGATATCCTCATAAAGTTCATTTGCATACTCAACTGCTTGATCAGATTCCCAGTGGATTCCTTTTATAGCAAGGAGGTGATGCCAACCAAATGAGCCTAATCCAACTGCCCTGTATTTCTGATTTGTCCATTTTGCCTGTCCGACGGAAATATGATTAATATCTATTGTATTATCTAGCATTCTCATTTGTACTCGAATTAGGCGTTCCAAAGCATTGGCCTTAACCGCATTTGGAAGATGAATAGAGGATAAATTACATACAACAAAATCACCTGGTTTTCGGACAATGATGATATTTCCTTCTTCATCTTGATATTCCTTTTGAATCGTAGTAGCTGACATATTTTGCATAATTTCTGTACATAAATTACTGCAATATATAGAAGTGCGTCCGATGCCTTTTAAATGTTTATTCGGATTTTGGCGGTTTACTTCATCTCGATAGAACATATAAGGTGTGCCTGCTTCCAATTGAGAAACCATGATTCTAGCCATAATATCCATTGCACGGTAAGTCTTCCTAGGTAGAAGAGGGTGGCTAACCGCATCCTCATATTTTTCTGTAAAAAGTTTCTCAGCAGACTCATCGTAAAAATCCTCTAGTCCTAGCGGGTTCCCATTCTCATCCTTCCAGCCCATTATTTGCTTTACTTGATGTGGGCAGAACGTATGCCATTCTCCAATGCTTCTGCCTGTTGCGTTCACCTCTTCAAGCTTCTTCATGAATAGGTCCGGGATTGCTACCCCTGTAAATATGTCATGTGCTTTCCTGCGCTCATCTCCGTTATTTGTCTTTAAATCTAAAAATCCATTCATAATGTCTTTGTGAAAGACATCTAAATAGATGGCAATTGCTCCTTGTCTTTGCCCTAACTGATCGACACTGACAGCCGTATCATTCACAAGCCTGATCCAAGGAATAACACCTGAGGAATTTCCTTTAAACTTCTTAATGTCAGAACCTAAAGCACGGACTTTTCCATAATAAATTCCAATTCCGCCGCCATCCTTGCTTAATCTGGCAATATCCCAATTATTCAGGTAGATACTGTCTAATGAATCATCGACTATATCAATAAAGCAGGATGACAACTGGCCATAGCTTTTTCCTGCATTTGCAAGTGTTGGAGTAGCAACAGTCATATATAGATTGCTTAAAGCCCAATAAGCTTCCTTGACTAATGATATTCGGTTTGTTTTATCTTCATTTTTCATTAATGTCATGGCAATAATCATGAATCGCTCCTGTGGCAGCTCATAAATATTTTTTTCGTAATCTTTAGCAAGATAACGGTCAGCTATGAGAAACAGACCAACATAATTAAATAAATAATCCTTTTCAGGATCAATCACTTTTCCTAATTGAGTGATCTCCTCTTTAGAATAGAAACTCACTAAATCTTTTGAATAAATCCCGATGTTAGTAAGTTTGTTGATGAGACTGTAAAAATCACCATATTTTAATTTCTCGTCATATCCTCTATTATTTGCTGCCTGCATATACAAATCTCTTAAATATAAGTGAGCAGCAAGAAAGGTCCAGTCTGGCTGATCCATTGATATGTTGTTTAAGGAATATAGAAGGGCATGCTGATTAGCTGAAAAATCGGTTTGCTGCAGTTCCTCTAATTGCTGTTTAAGCGGCTGAACGTCGATTTTATATAAACTTGAAGCTCTGTTTATCTCTTCTAATACAGAATTTAATTGTGTGTGAACATTAGTACTCATTATCGTATCCCCTTTACTTGTTTAATTTTCCAAAACAAAAAACCCATCGCTCAAAGAGGATGGGGAAGTAAAACGTTGATATAATAATAGATTAAAAAAGTCTATCAAAATACCCTCGCTCTACCTTCCCAGCTCCCGAAGAAGATAACACGTTATAAATATGGCAGGTCTCCTGACTTGTGCTTTTGCCTACTCTAAGCCCTTCCCATCTTATAAGAAAAGCGCAAGCGCCTTGCCCACCCCCGACAAGCACAAGACAAGCCTCTCGGAAAGGTGTTCTTTACCTTTCTGGGAGGATTGGCTTGTGACCTCGAGGGGGTAGGCGCTGGAGCTAGACATTTCTTATAAAAAGACAGTGGTTTTTACTTATTTCGATAGCACTTACAGTTGCGGGAACAGTTCTGGAATTCCACCAGATTCCCTATTAAGTCCTGTTCGGACACCATATTTATTGGATTAACACTGTATATTGTGTTGTTGAATCAAAATTAATACTATATATGTAACTTTTATGATTATAAGACAAACGAGATTTTTTGACAACCTTTTTAAATCCCGAGATTTATTATCTAATTTGCGAATATTAAAGACAGAGTGAGCCGTATTTGGTTCACTGATTTTATTAAGCCGGTATATTTCAGGGGTCCCAATAATAAAATTGCAAACAAAACACATGGCCTTTTCAAAGTGAAAATCGCCATGTGTTTTTTGATAATCCAGTGATAAGCCTTATGGCCATTAATTGTTTTAATGGTGAGAGGGGTCTTTTATGTTATCATGCATATTATAATAGCCTAGACAGAGCTTGTACTCCAGTTAGGAAAATCCCTATTATAAAACCACAAACTGCTCCGTTCACACGAATCCATTGTAAATCTTTTCCTACATTGTTTTCCATCATATCAATCAGTGTTTCGTTGTCTAGTTTATCTAAATTTTCTTGCACAAGATTGCCAATTTGTGAATGATTATTTTCAACGAAAACGGTTATTTGTTTCTGTATCCAGTCATCAATGGTGATTTTATTTTCCTTTATGTTGTCTAGGATGTGATTCATCAATGGTAAAAGATAAGTATCAATAAATTCTTTATTCTCTAAGAAAACTAACGCATTTTGTTGAATTTGGTGAAGGCTTTCGGCTATTAGTTGATCAGGATCCCATTTAGCTAGAAGTTGATTTTTCCATTTTTCAATTCCCTCTACTAGCTCCTTGTTCTCATTAATACTTCGAATCTCTTTTCGGATATATAAGATTAATGCTTCTCTATTTGGTTCTTCTTCGCGTTGCAAACTCTTTATAACACTTAATAATAGGTTTTGTACGATGTTTCCAAGCTTTTCCTCGTTAAGTAGACTCTGGATAGTTTTAAGAGCAAATGCAAGCATACCATCTGCTTGAATATTGTTAAGTACATTCATGGAAACTGTGCCAAGTCGGTAACGAGTTTGTTCTTCTCTTAACCAAGTCTCAACTTTGTTCAAAATATGATCCAAAGCTTTCTTATCAAATTGTTCATTTAGCAGCTGAGAACTAACTAATTGAAGTAATTTACTCATCTCAATGTTAGAAAGGGTCGATACGATTTGATTTTTAATGAAAGGTGTAATCTTTTCAATTTCTATATAACGAATCATTTGCTTAATTAGTTTGATCATACCTTTTCTAAACGTATCTGTTTGC
The DNA here is from genome assembly GCF_008923245.1 of Cytobacillus depressus. Classification (GTDB taxonomy): domain Bacteria; phylum Bacillota; class Bacilli; order Bacillales; family Cytobacillaceae; genus Cytobacillus; species Cytobacillus depressus. Next base: position 148,996 of record NZ_WBOS01000001.1, on the reverse strand, counting down.
ATTTGTTTGACGAAAAGGGCAATCAACTTTTCTGTAAATGGAATATGTTTTACTTTCTCTTGGATACTTTCCTTAGAAAGCCAGTCGTTTTTCAACATCGAAACAAGTCCATTTGTCATTCTTTTCCGATTATTAGGCAGTAATGCTGTATGAGGGATTGGTAATCCAAGCGGATGGCGAAACAGTGCAGTCACGGCAAACCAATCTGCTAGTCCGCCAACAAGCCCCGCTTCAAATCCACCATGTAATAAATTTAGCCATAATGAACCTTGAAATGGGGTAGTTGCAATAAATCCTATCCCCATAATAATTAGTGAATACAAAGCAATTTTTTTTGAAGATTTTGTTTTTGTTGACATCAAATATTACCTCATCCTACATGTTATAAATTTACTATAACCTAACCAATAGCAAATTTAAATAAAACGTTTACTAGTATTGTAAACTCCGCTCTTTATCTTCAAAAAAATAATTAAATACACCAAAATATTTCACTTCTTCAAACTGAGTCAAGTTTTGTGGGAGCATTTTTTTGATCCAATTTTTGTAGAGCGAAGTATATTAGCTAATACATATTTAATAAACTACACTCTATTCAAGTTAAGAGGGCTATACGACACTTATTCCTTTTCGAATAAAAATTAACTTAAAGAAAATAATACATTCAAAGCTTCTTTTTATTTTCATAATGGAGGGCATATATAATGTCTGTAATAGTGTACCAAACCTTTGAAATCAAACAGGACAAATTTAAAGAAGGCATCGAAAATCTGCAAGAAATAAAGAAATTTAGAAATGAAAATTTTCATCATAAGGTTGAAATTTTAACCCCCATTACTGGTAAAGATCATACATTCTCAATGATTACGACATATGAAGGACTGGCAGAAATGGAACTTCAAAATAAGAAGATGTTTGATGACGATGAGTATTTAAAACTTGTCGAATCCTTCTTTTTGGAAAATATTATTCAAGGCAGTATGAATACACAGTTTTATCGGATCATGACTGAGCCGCCTGAAAAGAAAGGGAAAGAAAAATAAATTTTAACTCTATGGAAAGCGATGATAGAAGAGAGATGATGGCGATAGATAATTTTTGTGCAAGTTTGTGGCCAGAAGATCCCATTCCTCATAGCCAGAAAGATTGCCGTGAATGCGGTCTATTTGAACATGGGTCAAGAATGGTTTGGGGTGAAGGGAACCCTGATGCACCAATCATGATCATTCTTGATAATCCTGGGGCGAGAGAGAATCGTGAAGGAAATCCATTCGTTTGCGGGACGCGGCAAACCTTGCAAAAGGCCGCAAATGTTACAGGCTTAGAAGTGAAGGATTTATACGTTACATTTATTCTAAAAAGAAGACCGATCCGCACCTACGATAAAGAAAAGACGCGAGAAACATGTATGATCCATCTAAAGGAGCAATTAACTGAAAAGAAACCGAAAATTATTTTTTGTTTAGGCAATGTCGCAGTGCAATCTTTCTTCCAAAATCCTGAGGCCGAGGTAAAGATGTTACGAGGTTCTTGGCATCATATAAATGGATTCAAGACAGCTGTTGCTTATCATCCGCTCGCAATAAGGAGAAGACCTAATTTAGAGGCATTATTTTTGAGTGACTGGAGGATGGTGGCGGAAGCCTTCAAAAATATGAAAGCATAATTGTAGCCAAATGCACTTTCGATAAAAGAAAAGCATTTGGCCTTTTTATTTATACATATCACTGACAAAGGGAACACATTCATTCAGCCATCTTTCTCACCCAAATAGCTAGCTGTAATACAAGCGCATCTTGAAAGAGCTGAGGGTCATAACCGGTTATTTCCTTGACCTTTTTTATTCTATAAATAAGTGAATTACGATGAATAAACATGTTTTTCGCACATTCCCCAATGTTAAAATTGTGCGCATTGAATTGCTCTAAAGTATCGATGAATTTTTCTGATAAATCACCTAATACTCGTTCAGCAAATTGCTGCTTTGTCCGCTCATCCAACTGATCCAAAAGTGCCATCATTTCAATTTCAGGGTAAGCGACAAGGGGCTTACTCCCTCCAAATTTTATGGCGCATAAAGCTTCGTGATACGAGTATTTTATATGGGTTTGCTCTGTAACAGCTGAGCCCATACCAATTTTTGTGGAAATATGCTTTCTTTCAAAAACACTAAACATTTCCATTAATTTTTTTCTGAACTGATCATCTTGAATAGTTGAGGAAAGAATGAATAATCGGTTTACACTTAAAAAACCAAAAAGTGTTTCATTCATGGGGAAAATATCAGCCAATAATTGAATGGCGACACTTTTTTTTACATGATTTAGCTCAAGGTCGACGACAGCTACTTGATAGGGTATTTCTATTTGGCAATCAATTAGATGCATTTTTTGTTTAATAGATTCGATTTTTAATGGGGTTGTTATTAGTTCTTCGAAGATTAACTCCTTCAAATTCTGTTTCCATTCTAGCTGTTCTGTCATATAGGCCTGGTGAATAATCATTTCGGTAATCATTTTTACTAATTCACCAAATTCCATAAGTTCATCTGGATTGCCCGTAATACCGATTACTCCAATTATTTGATCTTGAAATTGGATAGGTAGGTTGATTCCCGGGAGTGCGCCTTCCCAATGGTGACTATTTGATTCTTGAATAATGAGCGGGTTCCCTGTGCGAATCACTTCAATGGCTCCGTAGTGAGCTTGACTCATTCGCTCTAAATCTCCAGATGCAATAATAATTCCGCTTTTATCCATAATATTTATGTTTCGATTTAAACGAATCATTGTTTGAGTGACAACTTCTTTTGCTATTTCCTTCGTTAACATAGCGTCGATCCTTTGGAATAGTATTTTTATTTATTGTACACAAAAAAATAGCAAAAATCATAGTGTTTTTTGTTTGCGGCAAACGATGTGTAAACTAATTTTAGTGATTATAATAGTAATTAAGGTTTATTGTGTTGTATAACAACAATATTATATTTAAATAGTTATATAAAAGAGTTGTCATAATTTCATAAGAAGGTGGCATGCGAAATGAAAATTGTAATTGCACCCGATTCATTCAAAGGAAGCTTGACAGCCGTTGAAGCAGCTCAAGCAATTGAAAGAGGGGTGGCAAAGGCAGTCCAGGATGCAAAAACAGTTATAGTGCCTGTAGCAGATGGCGGAGAAGGAACGATGGAAAGCTTAGTAGCCGCGACGAATGGCCGAATGGTTGAAGAAACAGTGAAAGGTCCATTGCTTGATTCTGTACAAGCTGCTTATGGAATTTTGGGGGATAAGGACACTTGTGTAATTGAAATAGCAATTGCTTCCGGCATATGTTTGATTGATTCCGACAAACTCAATCCAATGGCAGCCACTACATTCGGTACAGGACAATTGATTAAAAAAGCGTTAGATGACGGTTATCGTAAATTTATTTTGGCGATTGGCGGAAGCGCTACCAATGATGGTGGGATTGGCATGCTTCAAGCTTTAGGGATGAAGCTGTTAGATATTCATAATCAAACAGTTGGCTATGGCGGTGCAGAGCTTTCGCGCATTGTGCAAATAGATGACAGAGATTTTGATCCCCGCATTGCCCAATGTGAATTTTTAATTGCGTCAGATGTGCAAAATCCATTGATTGGGAAAGATGGAGCTTCACATGTTTTCGGTCCGCAAAAAGGAGCTACTCCTGAAATGGTTGAGGTTTTGGACAAAAATTTAACCCATTGGGCAAATTTGGTTGAAGAAAAAACAGGAATTCAATTACATGATAAACCTGGTGCTGGAGCGGCAGGTGGAATAGGCGGAGCATTCCAAGCGTTTTTCCCTTCCAAAACACGAAGAGGGATAGATATCGTTATTGAATACTCAAAGCTTGAAGAACATTTAGCTGATGCAGAATGTGTTTTCACTGGAGAAGGACAAATTGATTTCCAAACAGCATCCGGGAAAACACCAATGGGGGTTGCAGAAGCAGGCAAGAAGAAGGGGATTCCTGTATTTGCACTTGCGGGCTCAGTAGGTCAAGGGATTGATGTTTTGTACGAATATGGAATAACTAGTGTGACAAGCATTGTAAATTCACCGATGACTCTTCAAGAAGCGATGACAAGAGGTGCAGCACTTCTTGAGCAAACAGCTGAGCAAGTCATGCGTACGTATTTAGCGGCTATAAAAAAATAGAAAAAGACAGGAGGAGAAATGAAAAGTGTGTGAATGACAGTTTCTTCTGGGTAGTTACAGAATTTAGCGGAATGAAGATCAAAGATGCCTATAAAGCACAAACAATGGCAACGCTTTTACAAGGGATTGTAACCATTGTCCTTACGATGATTTTGTGGATTATCTTAGTTTAATTGAAGATAAAAAGACAGAGAGCTAGGTTTAGTTCTCTGTCTTTTTCGTTTGTTGCTGAGCTCCTACAATATGTGATTGTGTTGTTTCATTTATACAAAAACAACTAAAAAATTTGTCTATTTTGAATAATGACTTTATTCTTTAAACTCCGTTACAATCTATTTTAAATAGATATGAAACTGAATATAGCTATTTTTCGGAATTTTTACAATTAATTATGAAAGGGAGTATTTCGATGTTACAAGAACTAAATCCTTCTTTACGAACTTTAATGACACCCGGCCCAGTTGAAGCAGAACCTCGTGTGCTTCGGGCAATGACAATCCCGATCATAGGACAATTTGATCCGGAGTTTTTAAGGATTATGGATGAAACAATGGAGTTGCTAAGGCAGTTATTTCAAACGGAAAATCACTGGGCTTATTCAGTTGATGGTACATCTCGGTCCGGAATTGAGGCAGTTCTTTGCTCCATTATTGAGCCGGGTGACAAAGTTTTAGTTCCTATATTTGGCAGGTTCGGCCATTTATTAGCCGAGATTGCTTACCGCTGTGGAGCGGATGTCACTAAAATGGAATGTGAGTGGGGAACAGCTTTTGATCAAGAGAAGATTATTGCTGAAATAAAAAGAGTGAGTCCAAAAGTTGTTGCACTTGTGCATGGTGAAACGTCAACGGGAATCATGCAGCCCTTAGATGGAATTGGCAAATTTTGCCGTGAGAATGACGTGTTATTTGTTGTTGATGGGGTTGCTACTATCGGAGGAACAGACTTTAAAACAGATGAGTGGAATATTGATGCAGTAATTACTGGGACTCAAAAATGCTTAGGGGTACCAACTGGTATGGCGCCGATTACTTATAATGATAGGGTTGAAAAAATACTTCTAGAGCGAAGAAAAATTGAGCAAGGTTTAGATATATCATCTAGTAATCCCAGAAGAATTCAAAGTAACTATTTTGACTTAAGTCAAATTCAGGAATACTGGAGCCCGAAGCGCCTAAATCACCATACAGAGGCAACCACGATGCTATATGCGCTAAGGGAAGGCTTGAGAATTATTCATGAAGAAGGCTTACAAAATAGATTTGATAGACATAAGTTACATGAGAAGGCGCTTGTCGAAGGACTTAAAGCAATGGGACTTAGCTTATTTGGAGATCCACGCTATAAAATGCCGATTGTTACTTGTATCAATATTCCTGAAGGAGTAAATGGAGACGCCGTTCGCTTTACGATGGTAAAAGAGTTTGGTGTCGAGATTGCTAGCACCTTCGGATCACTAGCAGGAAAAATATGGAGAATTGGTTCAATGGGCTTCAGCTGCCGAAAAGAAAATATTTTTAGAGTTTTATCTGCATTAGAAGCGGCTATTTATCGTCACGGTGGGAAAGTCAATGCAGGTGCAGCGGTTCAAGCCGCACTTGATGTATATGAAGAAAGTACATTGGCAGTAAGTATTAAATAGATTGTGAAAAATTTGTTGTTCAATTTTAATCGAAAAGGTATTTACAACTTGTGAATATACCTTTTAGTTTCTTCGGTAAATCCCTTACTTTTTAAATGGATTAAATATAAAAAGAGGTGTTTAATGATGGAAGAGAAAGCAATGATTATGAGCATTGATCAAATCATGGCAGAGAGAGTTTTTGAAATTGACAAGATAGCAAATTTTGATCAGGATGAGCCGCAGAAGAACTATTTCTATGAAACAGATAAAACAGTTGGAGCTGTTTGGTGTTTGGAACCAGGGCAGGAAGTTTACATACATTCTCATTCGAATGTTGATGATATGTGGGTTTGTGTTGAAGGGGAGGGAGTCTATTTCCCAGATTTAGAGAATGAAATCCCGATCCGACAAGGCATGGTTTTATTGGCCAAACCTGATCAAATTCACGGCATGCGTAATACTGGGAGTGAGCGTTTCATGTTCGTGGGCTTTGCAGCTGGTAATTTGCCGATGGATATAACAAGATACTAGAATAGAAGAATGGTGATGAAAGAGGAGCGATTGTCGAGAGACAGTCGCTCCTTTTGCGTAGATTTCCCTCCACTAAATTATCCCTATAACAAGTTTAAACGGCGAAATAATAGGGAAACTTCAAAATAAGTTCTTAAGCGATCTTTTTAGACAAAATTCCCATTTTTTTTGCGCAAAAAAATTCCGCACATATAGAGCGGAAAAAATAAAGAGACCTTGGATCAGTTAAGGAAATTTTAAATTAAGAACAACATATAGTATCTTCAGGAAATTAATAATACTATATGTTGTTACTTGAGATTCTACCATATTAAAATCAATAGAGCAAATAGTTTGTTATTTTATGTTCAAAATTCTTTTTCCAGTAATACCAATAAAAATACGATTTTTTTAAGAAAGAATTGAAAAAGATTAGGAGATTCGGTAATCTTAATGTAAGAGAAATATAGCGAAATTTTAATAGTTTTGTAAAGAAATCGATAAAAATGACAACTTTTTTAAAAATTTAAACGTCAAATTATTAAAAGCTCAAATAAAATGTCTTACAACAGAATTTCTACAATCTGTAAGGCATGCTTTTCTCCATGAAAAGGCTCCATAGCTTTCCCATTATTACATACACAAATTAAACATTTAGCATATTATTTCCACTTTAGCCACATAAAAATGTCTTAATCATTAATCATCTAGGAATATTCAGGAAATGGAAAGGTGAACTGTTGTGAGAAGGAAAAGAAGTAGAAAAAAATTAATGAAATTAAATGGAAAATTGCTTACCTCGCTTTTTATCTGTTTAATGTTAATTTTAACATCTGTTGAGCCGAGAAAAACGATTGAGGTTGCAGCTGTATCTAGCTTTAGCCAGCCAATTAATATTATGTACTCTTTATTGGCAATGAGGCATTTTGATCAACAAATTGGTGAGTTGAATGGGGGCCCTTCTTTTGAAAATTATATTCGCTCCGTTTATAAAATAAAAAATGATAAGCTCAATGCACAAAACCAACAGCCGCAAGGTGAAAAGGAAACGAATGTTCAAGAGGAACAGGAACAGCAAGCAACTCTGCCAAATAATGAAAATACTAATCAAGGAATAAATGAATCTACAAAGCAAGAAAACACTCAAGTTAAGCAGCAAAACGAACAAAAAATGGTTTACTTAACCTTTGATGATGGACCATCAGCTTATACGATGCAAATTTTAGACGCACTGCAATCATATGATATGAAGGCGACATTTTTCATGCTTGAACCGAATATGAGAACATATGAAAACGAATTGCAAGCCACCATTGAAAACGGACATATTCCAGCGTTACATGGGGTGACTCATCGGATAGACTTAATTTACCGTTCGGAAAAGACAGTTGTAGATGAAATGACGGCAGCTCAGGGTACTTTAATGCAGCTAACTGGGACCGTTTCCCATTTAATTAGAACTCCATACGGGTCAGCACCATATATGAAGCCATCTTATAAGCAAGCTGTTGAAGAGGCTGGATTTCAACTATGGGATTGGACAATCGATAGTGAAGATTGGAAATATAAGAATGGCGAGTATGTTCCTAAGGTTATTCAGCAAATCGAAAATTACCGCCTTCATGAAAGTCCGATGGTTATTTTATTGCATGATAAAAAGTCAACGGCCGAGCATTTGCCACAACTACTAACCTATTTAAAAAATAATGGCTATCAGGCCGAGCTTTTAGATGAAAAGCTAACTGCCTTTCATTTTTAAAACAAAGGGCCTTCATCACGTTTAACAAATGAGATGAAGGTTCTTTTTATAATTTTGCATTTTTTCAGTGTGTCCATTAAACATATGAAGTCATAAAAACCTAATACATTTGATAAGATTTATGAAGGAAATGTAGAGGGGGAGATCTGTTGGCTACTGGATATGAACAAACAGCAAAATTTGAGCATCGTTTTTGGCTGCAAGTGTTGGGGGATCATTCAAGGTTTATTCATGATTCACTTGCACCGAGCGAAAACGAATTAATAAATGAGGCGAATAATTTTATTCAAATGTTTGATCAGCTGCTAGGAAGAGTTAATGTTGATAATTTAGTTGAGTTAAGCAAGATGGCTGATGAAGGGGCTAAGAAAATTAGACAGTTTAAGCTAACCATTCTTGAGCGCCATCTCATTGGTAAAGTGAAGATTCACCTTGGACCTGTTTTTATGAACCATATGGTGAACGAAGTTGAGGAATACTTGCTTGTTCTAGAGTATTTAAAAAAAGGCGTGGTGCCTCCCGTTTTTCATGAGCTTCACCATCATTTGCTTTGGCTATTTGATGCAGCCGGTCACGCAGGTGCCATTTCTAATAAAATGGAATTTGCTGAAAAAAGGATCAAAAAGCAGAGTGATGATTTTACGAAGGATTTTGAAGCATTTTATTTAAAAGCGGTCGAATTGACAGGCTTCTTACGAACAAATGTTACTGCCTTTCCGGCATTGGAAAAATTTAATAAAGATGTTTCACTTGAAATGAAGCTTTTTATGAATTTTTTACATGAAATAGAGGAGCTTGAAATAAGTAAAGAGGTATTAGGGCCCTTTGCTGCGTTAATGGCTGATCATATGTTTAGAGAAGAATGCTATTATTTAACAAAGCTTGCGGAATCGACACAGCTTGAAAAGCCTAATTGTAATCCAGGGAAGCCCAGAGTAAATGAATAAATTCACCTTTTGGTGGTTTTTCCCATGGGTAAAATAGGAGAAAAGATTCATTTTATCATTAACAGAACATGCGTTCTTTTGTTTGGACAAGTTTATGGTATAATAAAGAGGCAATCGGTTGTTTTCGGGAAGGGTGGTCGGCTAGCCCCATTTGAAAGGGGGTGATGCCTTTGACAGTATTTGAAACGATTATGATTATGATTTCATTTTCGAGTCTCATTATTGCTGTCTTGTCTTTTAACCACAAAAAATAGACCTCCCTTGACCTGATAACCTTAGGAGAGGTCTAGTCTTTGAACTGGCCGATCCCTTTAGGAAACGACTATTGCGGATGACCATAGGTGCGCCAACACCTGTGGTCATTTTTATACAGGATTATCTTAAATTTAGGATAACATAAATAACTAAGGAAGTCATCCGAAAGTTTAACCTTATGCTTCTTCCGCATCAGGTTTGATCGCCACAAATGTAGCAATGATGCCAATGACAGTAATACCGCTTAGGAAGTAAAAGAGAAATTTTTCCGAGTGCTTCATTAAAATGGCTATGATAGGGGGACCAGCGGCTACGCCAATAAACCTCATTGAGCTGTATATCGAGGTAATTGTTCCTCGCTCCTCTTTTTCAATCCCACAAGTAATTAAAGCATCAAGGCAAGGAAGGGCGACACCAATCCCAATTCCACCAAAAATAAATAGTATGAGCATATACCACATACCACTTGAAAAGCTTAAAGCAGCAACAGCGATCGCAGTTAATGCAGACCCTCCAAAAATTAGCCATTTCATCAATATTTTATTTTCTTTAATTATTTTTCCTGTAATAAAAGAGGCAATACATAAGGCACCTAACGGAATAGCTAGGAGGAAGCCTTTTTTAATATTTTTAATATCATACGTTTTCTCAAGAATATCAGATAAGTAAAATAAAACACCAAATAATACAAACATCATGATTACACCGATAATAAAGATGGCATAGAGCCATTTTCCATTATGTGTAAAGGTGTTTTTTATTTTTTGCAAAAATTCTTTAAAGGGAAGAGGTTCCTCTTTCTCCTTAGGCGTTTTTATTAACAATAAAATAAGCAAAATGGACACGGCGCAAAAAGCGGGAAAAGCGAAAAAAGGGAGAAACCAAAAAAAGCTAGCTAGAAAAGCACCAAGTATCGGGCTTAAAACTTTTCCGAATGTATTCGATGTTTCGATCATCCCAAGTGAGCTGCTTACTTCGTCATCGCTTTTGAATAAATCGCCAACAAGTGGCATGACTATAGGAGCCGCTCCTGCTGCTCCAACCCCTTGCAATGCCCGGCCACAAAGAATAATCCAATAAGCATCATCTACCTTCCAAGCAGCCCATCCTGAGATGAGACCTCCAATCCCTGCAATGATTAGGCTTGGAACGATTACTTTTTTCCTGCCAATATGATCAGATAGGCATCCAGCGACAGGGATTAATATAATGGCAACTACAGAATAGACTGTTAATATCAAGCTTGTCTGGAGCGAAGTAATATTAAGTTTTTTTTCCATTGCTGGAAGAACAGGAATTAACATTGAATTTCCAAGGGTCATTACAAGCGGAATGGAAGCTAGTGAAAGGATTGCCCATTTCTGATTGGCAGCATTATTCCGTGATTTCTTCTCCGCTTTTTGACTGCTCCCTTGCAATTTCTCAATATGCTCCATTTGCATACCATCCTTTTACATAATCATACCTAATGATTATTATTGGTTAAAAAGGCGAAAGTAGAAGGGACTTTTTATGGTAATTTTTTTGCAGGAAATTTTAACCTGTATTATGATGAATAAAGGAAATTGCCGAAAAAATAATAAAATATTAGAGGTGTTATAATGGGGGAGAGGATTTTAGCTTTAAATATCGGGAGACCGAATCTTCATTTATGGAATGGGATGACGGTCAATTCAGCGATTGGGAAGAAGCCTATCGAGGAAGTAATGCTGACAAAGGATGGATTTACCGGTGATTCAGTCGGAAATCGTGAATTTCATGGCGGCAGAGATAGAGCGGTTTGTTTTTACCCTTATGAGCATTACGAACAATGGGAAAGGGAATTTCAAAAGCCATTAAAATCACCAGCTTTTGGAGAAAATATTTGTGCAGCCAATTATCTCGAAAAGGATGTCTATATTGGTGATATATTTTCCTTAGGCGACGCAATCATTCAAGTTTCTCAAGGACGTATTCCATGTGCCTCCATATCGAAGCATAATCGAGTGGATCAACTACTAAGCAGGGTTGTTGAGACTGGCTATACTGGATACTTTTTTCGTGTTTTGCAAGAAGGTTTGGTGAATGCTGAATCCCAATTGTTATTAATAGATCGAAAACAGGAAAAATTTTCAGTCTTAACAGGAAATCAAATAATGTTTCATAAACATAATAACCGCGAGGCCATTGAAGAGTTTTCCCAAGTAGAAGAATTGGCTGAAGTTTGGAAAAGTAAACTGATAAAGAAAATTTCAAAATAATTTTCAAAAAATCTCTTGACTTCTTTTATTATTAAGAATAATATAAAAGGCAATATAACGTACGGCGTTGATGAAGAGGAGTAACTTTTACGGATACTTTAGAGAGCTGATGGGTGGTGCGAATCAGTGTAAAAGTAAAAGCGAATGGACTTCTGAGCCCCAAACCGAAATTAATGTGCGGGAAGATAATACCGACCATTTAAAAAGTAGGCTTTGGCGAACAGTCTCATCGTTACAAGAGACAGATATTCAAATGATTATTCATTTTGATATCTGTTAAGTGAGCTAATAATTAGCTAATGAAGGTGGCACCACGGGTTTCTCGTCCTTTTTTGACGGGAAGCCCTTTTTGTATTTCTAAAATTAATATTTAAATCATTGAGTAAGAGTAGTACATTGTTTCAAAACGTGACAGAGAGCCGGGGGTGGTGGAAACCGGTACGTAGCGAGCAAATGGAATGGACTTACGAGAGACTTCTTGAAAATTCAGTAGGGAAGAACGGATTTCCACCGTTATATGGATAGGGTATCGATGATTGGCATGTATAGCTTCTTCATCCGTACCTGAAGAAGGGAGCAATTCCGCTCTAAAACTGAGGTGGCACCACGGTCAAAAATACGTCCTCTATACGCACTAGCTTTGTGCGTATAGGGGACTTTTTTATTTTCTATGAAGGAGAGAATTGCATGCCGTTAACAGAGAATTATTTGATGAGCGAAATCGAAGGGGATACGTTGACACCGATTTTGATTTTCCAGCGGCTCCAAGGAAAGAAGAAATTCCTCTTCGAAAGTTCGCTGAAACATGAAAACGCGGGGAGATACTCATTCATTGGCGTTGACCCTGTAATAGAAGTAATTGGCGATGGGGATTTTTGCACTGTCATTAGTGATAAAGAGAGGAAGGCTGTTCAGGAAAAGCCGTTGGACGTACTACAGGAGATTTTATCTGACAGCCGATTTGAAACTGCTAGTCAATTCCCATTTTGTGGTGGAGCAGTGGGGTATGTTGGCTATGATGTCATCCGGCAATATGAAAACATTGGCAAGACTCCAGATGACGAGCTAAATATTCCGGATGTTCATTTAATGTTTTTCGAGGAAGCAGTCGTATTTGATCATTTGGAACAAAAAGTTTATTTGCTGACTATTCCGTTATTTAGTGAATTATCAAAGCTTAAAACCTTACATGAAAAAAGGGTAGAAGAAATTCAGCGAGGAACGGCCAAAACTGATTCTGATGAAGTAGAGCTGTCAGCTTTTCAGACTTCCATTAAAAAAGAAGATTTTATCGAAAAAGTAAAAAAAGCGAAGGAACATATTGTATCGGGAGATATTTTCCAAGTTGTTCTTTCCCAGCGCCTCAAAGGAACAATTAAAGGTGATCCATTTTCTTACTACCGGAAGCTAAGAGTGCATAACCCATCACCATATATGTATTATTTAGATTTCGGTGATTACAAAATTGCCGGTACTTCTCCTGAGAGCTTGATTAAAGTGAATGGAAATAAAGTGACGACGAATCCAATAGCCGGAACAAGACCAAGAGGGAAAACAGAAATGGACGATATCTTAACGGAAAAGGAATTATTGGAGGATGAAAAGGAGCTGGCCGAGCACCGAATGCTATTAGATCTCGGGAGAAATGATCTTGGCAAAGTATGTGAGTTTGGCTCGATTTACATTGAAAAACATCTGAAAATTGAGAAATACAAGCATGTCATGCATCTAGTTTCTGAAGTAAGCGGCACTTTGAAAAAGGATTTATCAGCCATTGATGCGTTAATCTCGTGTTTACCTGCTGGTACGGTTTCCGGTGCACCGAAAATTAGGGCGATGGAAATCATAAATGAGCTTGAAGATGTCAAAAGAGGAGTTTATTCCGGAGCAATCGGTTATTTCTCTGCAAATGGCAATATGGATTTTGCCCTTGCGATCCGTACGATGCTGATCAAGGACGAAAAAGCTTATATCCAAGCCGGAGCGGGAATTGTCCATGATTCTATTCCTGAAAAAGAATATGAGGAAACGATTCATAAACTTAAGGCGTTTTTGGAGGGTCAAGATGATTTTACTCATTGATAATTATGATTCATTTACGTATAACCTTTATCAATATTTAGGGGAGTTAGGAAAGGAAGTTCGCGTAGTTAGGAATGACAAGATTACTATCGAAGAAATCTCTGAAATGAAGCCAGATGCCATTATATTATCGCCTGGACCTGGACGGCCGGAAGAGGCGGGACAATGCACGGAAATCATTCGCACTTATTATAAAACAACGCCGATTTTAGGAATTTGTCTTGGGCATCAGGCCATTGGCTATTCATTAGGGGCAAGCGTGGTGAAAGCCGAACACATTATGCATGGAAAAATTTCTAAGTTAAAGCATAGTGGAACAGATTTGTTTGAATATTTACCACAGCCGATTGATGTTATGAGATACCATTCATTAGTGATTTCTCCGGAATCATTGCCTGATGATTTTCGGATTCTTGCTGAATCGATGGATGACAGTGAAATCATGGCGATTAAACATGAAAAATATCCCCTTTATGGACTGCAATTTCATCCTGAATCTATGGGAACCACCTATGGGAAGAGGATTTTACAGAACTTTTTAAATAGTATCAGGAGGGAACGAAGACATGAATCTAATTTTGCAAAAAATATCTGACGGCGTATCACTATCCGAAAACGAAATAAATGAAGCAACTGAGTATTTATTTACAAATGAAATTACTGATAGCGAAATTGCTGCCTTGTTAATCGGACTAAAAACAAAGGGAGAGACAGTCGAGGAAATTGTTGGCCTGGCAAAAGCGTTGCGAGGGAAGTCATTGACATTTAACAAAAAAATTCCGAATGTTATGGATAATTGCGGAACAGGTGGGGATGGATCAAAGAGCTTTAATATTAGTACAACATCTGCCTTTGTTCTAGCTGGAGCAGGGATTTCTGTTGCCAAGCACGGAAACAGAAGCGTATCAAGTAAAACGGGAAGTGCGGATGTTTTAGAGCATCTTGGCATTCATTTAAGCTTAGGTGCAGAAAGAACAGAAGAAATTTTAGAAACGGTTGGAATCGCGTTTTTATATGCGCCCAATGTTCACCCTCAATTGAAAAGGATTTTGAAGGTGCGCAAGGAATTGCGAATCCCGACAGTTTTTAATTTAATCGGCCCGCTTACTAATCCTGTCGAATTAGAAACACAGCTGCTTGGCATTTATCGCCGGGATTACCTTGTTCTGTTTGCCGAAGTACTGAAAAAATTAGGCAGGAAGCGAGCCGTAGTGTTAAATGGTGCGGGGCATATGGATGAGGCATCCCTACAAGGAGAAAACCACTTAGTTATTTTAGAAAATGAAAGCATTACGGAAAAAATACTTCATCCTGAAGAATTGGGTTTACCGGTTTATTCGAATGATTCGATTCGCGGAGGAAATGCGAAAGAAAACTCAGAGATTTTACTCAAAGTCTTGAAAGGGCAAGAGGGCGCATACCGGGATACAGTGCTTCTGAATGCAGGCATTGGGATTTTCACAGCCGGAAAAGCGGAGTCCATACAAAAAGGAGTAGAGCTTGCAAAAGAAAGTATTGATTCTGGGTCTGCTCTAAACAAGCTTGAACAACTCATAAAAGAGAGTAAAACAGTACAGGAACAGGTGATATAAATGACGACAATTCTCGATCTTATATTGAAAGAAAAGAAAAAAGAGGTAGAGCGGTTTAAGGAAGAAAAAATTGAAATACCAGAACAACCTTCTGAAAAAAAAGCTTCATTATTAAAGAAGCTTCAAAGCGAAGAAGAGCTTGCCATTATTGCTGAATTCAAAAGAGCCTCTCCTTCAAAAGGAGATATCAATATAGGGTTAAATCCCGAAACACAAGCTTTATCGTATATTGACTTCGGTGCAGATGCGATTTCCGTATTAACGGATACGCCCTTTTTTAAAGGAGGGTTTGATGATTTAAAAGCGGTTAGAGAAACAGTCGATGCACCGCTGCTTTGCAAGGATTTTATTATTGACGAGGTTCAGATTCTAAAGGCGAAAGCGTCAGGAGCGAATTTAATTCTTTTGATTGTTGCTGCTTTAGAGGAGCAACGCTTGAAAGAGCTATATAGTTTTGCAATTGGAAACGGACTTGAAGTTTTGATGGAAGTCCATAGCGAAGATGAGCTTGAAACAGCATTACGGACCGGTGCACAAATTATTGGAGTAAATAATCGGGATTTAAAAACCTTTTCGGTCGATTTAGCCATGACAGAAATGCTGGCCCCGAAAATTAAAGCGGCTGGAGCATACCTCATTAGTGAAAGCGGAATTCAAACCGAACAGGATGTACAAAGGGTTATAGAGGCTGGAGCAAACGGCATTCTTGTTGGCGAAGCATTTATGCGGGCGGAAAACTTAGAGGCATTACTAAAACAAATGAAGCAGCCATTAAAAGAGGTGTTGAAAAAATGAAGGTGAAAATTTGCGGGATATCTGATATTGAAACGGCTTTATATGCCGTTGAATCTGGAGCAGATGCCATTGGGTTCGTTTTTGCGGAAAGTAAAAGGAGAGTTACGCCTAAACTTGCAAAAGAAATCATTAAACACATTCCCGATCAGGTTTTTAAAGTGGGTGTGTTTGTGAATGAACGGGCAGATGTCATTCAACAAATTGTTAACGAGACGGGGATTAACGTTATTCAGCTACATGGCGATGAAATACCAGAGTTTTGCGAGCAATTTTCTATTCCGGTTATTAAAGCTTTAAGTATTGGATCGAGTGAGGACTTAAACCAGCTTGACAAATATTCATGTGATTTTTACTTACTTGATAGCCCGCGGGGAAAATACCGCGGCGGAAATGGAGTTGCTTTTGATTGGAGCCTTCTTTCAGAGGAACAATTGAAAGGAAAGAAGATTATTCTTGCTGGCGGGCTTTCTATTGAAAATGTTGCAGAGGCGATTCAATTGGCAGCCCCTTATATGGTCGATGTCAGCAGCGGCGTCGAAACAGATGGAAAAAAGGATGTTAATAAAATTACGAAATTTATTGAGCGAGCTAAGAATAGATCAAAGCATGAAATTAGCTAACAAACTTATAGATTTAAGGGGAGGAACTATTTATGACAACCTATACATTACCAGATAAACGTGGTCATTTTGGACAATTCGGCGGAAGATATGTGCCAGAAACTTTAATGCAAGCTGTTCTTGAACTGGAAAGAGAATATAAAAAGGCTCAGGAGGATCCTGAATTTCAAAGCGAGCTTGATGATTTATTGAAGAATTATGTTGGACGGGAAACGCCGTTATATTTTGCGAAAAATTTAACGAACCATCTTCAAGGGGCAAAAATCTATTTAAAACGTGAGGATCTGAATCATACGGGTGCCCATAAAATCAATAATTCTTTAGGCCAGGCACTTCTAGCAGCGCGGATGGGAAAACGAAAAATTGTTGCCGAAACAGGTGCTGGACAGCATGGGGTTGCTACGGCTACGGCATGTGCTCTTCTAAATTTAGAATGCATTATTTACATGGGGGCTGAGGATATTCGGCGTCAGCAGCTAAATGTGTTTCGGATGGAGCTTTTAGGTGCAAAAGTCGTTAGTGTTGAGTCTGGAAGCGCGACATTGAAAGACGCTGTGAATGAAGCGTTGCGCTATTGGGTGACAAATGTCGAGGACACTCACTATATTTTAGGATCAGTAATGGGACCGCATCCGTTTCCGATGATCGTCCGCGATTTTCAAAGTGTCATCGGGAAAGAAACGAAGAAGCAATTTCTTGAAAAAGAAGGCAAGCTTCCGGATGCTGTTGTTGCCTGCATTGGCGGGGGGAGCAATGCAATGGGCATGTTTTATCCGTTTATTAAGGATGAATCTGTTCAGTTGTATGGAGTGGAAGCGGCCGGTTTAGGATTAGATACTGCTAAACATGCTGCGTCTATGTCAAAAGGAAAACCAGGAATCCTTCATGGTGCTCTCATGTATTTACTTCAGGATGAAGACGGGCAAATTCAAGAAGCTCATTCGATTTCGGCTGGACTTGATTATCCTGGAGTTGGCCCTGAGCATAGCTATTTAAAAGATATTGGCCGGGTGACATATGATGCAATTTCAGATGAAGGTGCAATGGAGGGATTAAAACTGCTTTGTCAATTAGAGGGAATCATTCCCGCTCTTGAAAGTTCTCATGCTGTTGCCTATGCAGTAAAACTTGCCCCAGCAATGAGAGAAGATGAAGCTTTAGTCATTTGCTTATCTGGCAGAGGAGATAAAGACGTAGAAACAGTGAAAGCAAGATTAGGAGGGAATGGGGAATGAACCGGATTGAAAAGGTGATGCAAACTCTTGTAAAAAATAATGAAAATGCTTTTGTTCCTTATATTATGGCTGGCGATGCATTAGTGGAACAGATTGCTTTTTTAGAAAAAGCAGGTGCGACAGCGATTGAAATTGGTATTCCGTTTTCAGATCCAGTTGCAGACGGGCCAGTTATACAGCGAGCGGGAAAAAGGTCGCTTGAAAACGGAACAACATTAAGAGGGGTTTTAAGGACGATTGCTGACATTCGTCCAATCATTCATACGCCGCTCATTATTATGACTTATATGAATCCCATTATGGCTTTGGGCATTTCTGAATTCATCGATGAGTGCTCCCGTTCAGGCATCGATGGTCTCATCCTGCCAGATTTGCCGATTGAAGAGGAAGAAATTATTGCTCCTTTTGCGGAGAAGGCAGGAATTGAAATCATCCGTCTCGTCACATTAACAAGCCCGCTCGAGCGAATTGAGGAAATTTCAAAGAAAGGGCGCGGATTTTTATATGCAGTTACAGTCAACGGGATAACTGGTGCGAGAAAAGGATTCAACGAACAGCTAGGAGAACATTTACAAAGAGTAAAAAGCGTCAGCAGCCTGCCTGTATTAGCTGGCTTTGGAATTTCCTCACCATCCCATGTTCAGGAAATGAACCAATACTGTGATGGCGTGATCGTCGGAAGCAAAATCATCGAGCTATTAGAAGCAAGGGATTTAGCTGGAATTGAGGAGCTAATTAATGCATCCAAAATTACTCATGTTAAAAATTAGATAAAAGTTTCGATTTGATGATTAAAAAAGGTGGTCGCGGAAGTCATAAAGCGTTCATGGCGCTTGTTTTAGTAGGGATTCAGTGAAAACGAGCGTCATGAAGCGATCATGGAGCTTGTTTTATAAGGGATTCAGTGAAAACGAGTGCCATGAAGTGACCATGACGCTTCTTTATGCCAAGAGCCCGTCAAAATGATCATTATGAAAGTCTTTTACGTTTTAAAATGCGTATTCAACTAAATTTTACTCAACAAAAAAACAGACAAGCGAATTTTCGCAAGTCTGTTTTTTAAATATTATTTAAAATTTATATAAAGCGGCAAGTCGGTATGTCCCATCTCTCTAACATACACAAATAGATTGCCTTTATGGTGAATTTCGTGCTCAATTGCCATTTGCACCATAAGATGACCAGTAACGTTCATTCCAAAGATTTTTGTCATGTCAATTTCACGATCCAGCTCTTCTTTCGTTAGTGAAGCAAGTAGCTCTTTCGTTTTTTCTGTAAAATCTTCACCTAACTGATTCAAAGACTGTTCGTTATCATCAAATTTCTCCAAAAATGGAGCTCCGTTCCCTTCTTTTACGGTTTTAATAAATTTATAATAAGAAGTATACATATGTGTGACTAATTTTTGTGCACTCATAGACGTTTCTGTCGGCGTAAAATCATAATTCGCTTCCTCAATTTTTCCAACTAATGCATTTGTAACCGTACGGTGAGCTAAAAAATGACTGACAAGATTCATGAATGTGCCTCCTCAGATTTTAATATGTACCATAATTACATCTTCCATTAATTAATAAAAAATTGCAATTAAGATGCTTCTTTTTTGAATACCTTCTTTACCGAGAAAAACCGCTCTCTAAGTTTCTTTTCAATATTAGATGGACCAAATAAGCAACGATTCGTAAAAAAATAAATGCCTTCTTCGATCACGATCCAAACAGTGATGATTATTATTAATATCTGAATCCATCCCCACATAAAATCCCCCCCTTTAATCTATATTCATGACCCATGTATGATTTACCTTTTTCATTAATAAAAGGGGTAAAACTTATGAGATATGATTTTATTTCTAAGCAGGAGGAATAACATGCGTTAGTAATAAAATAAACAATATCAGTCCGATGAAAAGAAAGAAGATGGAAGCATAGACAACATAATTAGGACGTAATTTAAAATCTTCTCGTTTTTGAATGAGTCCCGTTTCTGCGCTTATTTGGCTATTGTGATATTTCGTAATTGCCCCGCCGCTGCTGGAAAACCAAATCGTTATGGCTGAAAAGGCTACACCGGCAAAAAACATTAATTCAATAAAGCGGACAGATATTAAGGAAGAAAATAAAATGGTGAGACCCGTTTCAATGATGAGTGTTACAAAGAAGATAATGAATCCTTTTTTCATGGAATAACACCTCCTAATACAAATACGTTTCAAAACCACTAAAGTTTCAAAATATTTAGAGAATAAAACACTGATATAGTTAGTGCTTTTTATTTTTGAAAACCAAGACTTTTGAGAGCCGATAAACCAGATTTTGAACAAATTTCTCGGGGAGTCGGACTATTCAGCATGGAAGGAAGAGCAAGAGCTGCTGGCGGGATGATTGCCATTCATTCGGAAATAGGCAAAAGTACGAGAATAATTTTGGAAGTGCCAATATAAAAAGCTTGAAAGGCTGCTAAAATTTTTGGCAGCCTTTCAAGCTAAACAAATTCAAGAAATATTCCTCCGATTGCTCCTGTTAACACGATGACCCAAGGTGGAAGCTTCCAGAATGCAAGCATACTAAATAGGATAGCTGCAAAGGCGAAATCCTTCGGCGTTAAAATGGAACTCGTCCAAATGGGATCATAAAATGCCGCAATTAATATACCAACAACTGCTGCATTTACCCCAATTAATGCCCCTTTTAATATTGGATTTTTTCGTAGTTCATGCCAAAAAGGCAATGTTCCAAGAATGAGTAAAAAGGCAGGGAGAAAAATAGCGATCGTGGCAAGCATGCCACCTTTCCATCCATGGATGACGGCTCCAATATAAGCTGCAAAAGTAAACAATGGCCCAGGCACCGCTTGTGTCGCACCATATCCTGCAAGAAACGCTTCTTTACTTAGCCAACCAGTAGGAACAAATTCTCGCTCAAGCAAAGGCAAAACGACATGTCCTCCGCCAAAAACGAGAGATCCAGATCGATAGAAACTATCAAAGAGAGCAATCCATTCTAATTGGGTAATCTCTCTTAATATAGGGAGAATAACTAACAATATTAGGTATAGTATGATGCACGCTAGACCCAATTTTTTACTTAGTGGGAAATGAGCAGTCTCTTCACCTTGATCAGAATGGTTTTTATAAATCAAATACCCTAACAAGCCAGATAAAACAATAATGCTAATTTGTGTTAATACAGTCGACCATAAAAGAGTTGCACAAATTGCAAATAGCACAATAGCTTTTCTTTTCAAATCAGGAGCCAGCTTTTGAGCCATTCCCATAACAGCATGGGCTACTACCGCTACGGCAACTATCTTAAGACCATGAATCCAGCCGGAGCTTCCAATATCCGAAAAAGTTAGGAGTTGGACAAACAAAATTAAGGCAATGACTGATGGCAGAGTAAACCCAAGAAAGGCGAGTATACCCCCTAAGATTCCGCCTCTAGTTACACCGATACCAATCCCAACTTGACTGCTTGCAGGGCCAGGAAGAAATTGACATAGGGCAACTAAATCAGCATAGCTCTTTTCATCAATCCATTTGCGCTTTATTACATACTCATTATGAAAATACCCAAGATGGGCAACCGGTCCCCCAAAAGAAGTTACCCCTAGCTTCAATGCGACAGTAAATATTTCAAATAAAGATTTTATGCTGTGTTGTGCCATACATTTTCTCCTTCTTGAAATCTTTTCAATTATAGCAAAGTAAAATAAGTACAGAGTGTCAATTATGGCGAAATTACAAATCCTTAACAATTGATATTGCAAAATCATGAGATTAGTCTTATAGTGTTTAAGCAATTCCTAAATCACATATAATTACAGGAAAAATACATATTCACAAATATTGGGAGAATATCTGTGAGGAGGTTAAAGTATGGAGAATAAACTTGCACAAAACTTAGAAGTGATCAATTTATGCTTGCTGGCAGGAAAAATAATGCTGAAGTGCGGGGCAGAAACATATCGAGTAGAAGATACGATGATGCGAATTGCGGCGGCATTTGGCATTCCGCATTCGCATAGCTATGTGACCCCTACAGGGATCATCTTTTCCCTTGATGGGACGGAACCTGCTAAGTTCATTCGAATTTCAGAGCGATCGACTGATTTATATAAAGTAACATTAGTTAATAGCGTTTCTCGAAAAATAAGCAGCGGCGATTTAACAATGACGGAGGCTTTTCAAAAACTGCATGAAATTGAAAAAGCAAACTTTGCCTTCCCGATTTATCAGCAAATATTAGCTGCAGCGCTTTCCAGTGGCTGTTTCTTATTGATGTATTTAGGTTTATGGGGAGATTTTATTCCAGCCATTATCTCCGGCGGTCTCGGCTTTACTTGTTTCGTTTACGTACATAAATTAGTCAAAGTTAAATTCTGCTCGGAATTTTTAGCAGCATTAACGATTGGAACAAGTGCCTTTTTATTTGTCACATTTGGGATAGGGACACAGCTTGATAAAATTATTATTGCTTCGGTCATGCCATTAGTTCCCGGGCTCCTCATTACAAATGCCATTCGGGATTTAATGGCTGGACATTTAGTGGCAGGATTATCAAAAGGGGTAGAAGCATTTTTAACAGCATGTGCAATAGGAACGGGAATAGCGGTTGTCATTGCTTTTTCTTAAGAAATGCATAGGGGGAGAATCATTATATGATTGTACATTTAGTGACTAGCTTTATTGCTACCGCAGCGTTTGCGATTTTATTTAATGCACCTAAAAAATCCCTCATTCGCTGCGGATTTGTTGGCATGGCTGGTTGGTTTATTTTTAGGCTGCTTGTCGATTATCAGTTTGACGCGGTCGTTGCATCATTTGTCGGTGCTTTCATAGTTGCAGTGATCAGTCAAATCTGCTCAAAAATATATAAAACACCTGTCACGATCTTTAGTATTTCCGGAATTATTCCGCTTGTACCTGGTGGAAGCGCGTATGATGCAATGCGCCATTTTGTCTTCAATGACTATAACACCGCCGTCCAGCTGGCAGCGAAAGCCTTCATGATTTCTGGAGCCATCGCTGTTGGACTTGTTATTTCTGAAGTGTTGAATCAATTAGTTGTAAAAATTAAGTTTAGATGAGAATGAAAAGTAAGCCCTAATCAAATTTAAAGCATATGAACACGCAGCACCTCTCTGTTATGATCAACGTATCAATTTAGGGAGGTGCTTTTCACATGTCGCAACAAAAACTATCCATAGTCCCCATTACATTAAATACCGAAAATAAAGTTGGAAGAAATAAATAAAGGATTCTAAACACTTAATCGTTAAGAGTTCCTTTTAATATAGTAAAAATCCGTTCAAATACTCAGGATATACCGAGTGTTTTTTTGTAAATAATAAGATTGTTAAATAATAAATATAGGAGGGCTTGTATGCAACAGAATCAACAAGGTAAGAAGAATTTGGTTACTAATATGGAATCAGAATCTTCTGGAACAAATGCACAAAAAGTAAAACAAGATATTCAAAAAGATGTAGCCCAAGGACAAGGTGCAATGACTTCTCGAGAAGCAGGGGCAATGCGCGATTAAAAAACCACTCTGAGTGGTTTTTTTTCTGGTTCAATATTAAACAAATCTAACATAAAGGGCATCCCTGTTACCAAATTTCCACCCTTTATTAACCATTTCGTAACTCCTAATTGTCAGAGCTGAAGTAAAATTCAATTAGAAACAATCTTACAAGATAATGGAGGAATTTAAATGAATACAAAAAAATGGTTATTAACGGGTGTGGCAGTAACGATGTTAAGTCTTCCGGTTTTTGCATTAGGAGAAGCGGTTTCGGCGAAAGAACTGCCGAAACAAATCGGCCAAAGTGTGAATCAAGAAAAAACGATTTCCGAAAAACAGGTTGCTGCATTAGTAATCAAGTGGAAAAAAAGTGAAAGCTATGTGCAAAGAGGCGGAGACTATAAAGAAGGCGAATACCAATCCTTTCAGTATAAAAATAAGCCATATCGGTATTTGGCAAGCGATTTAGATACGAAGAAAGAGTTGATGGAATATTTAACTCTCACACTAACGCAATCACAAGCTAAACTATTTATTAAGGAACGCCAAATTATTGAATATAAGGGGAAAATGGCTCAGCCAGAAGCAGACGGTGGCTCTATTTTGCAGTGGGACAAAGCGAAAGCAGCTTTTGTTAAGAAGGAAGGTTGGAATCGAACGTATAAACTAGAAGTGCCTGTTGGGGAAACGAAAGATAAAGATATATTCCTTGTAGATGTGCTTTACCTTCAAGGGAAGGGCTGGAAAATTAGCGAAAGACCTTATCAGGATGTAAATTTAGATATCCCTGGAAATGTAAATCCCGCATTTATCTTTTTGAAATATTTGTTAGTTGATTATAAACAAGCTGAAAATCAATTTTTAAATAGGGATTTTGATGTTATTGCTTTTAGAAAAGGAATAAAAAAGTTAGAAATTCGCTCAGTAAAAGAACGCGCTAGAACGAAAACGAAAGTTGAATTCGAAGGGACTTTTTATGTGGAATTAGAAAAAGGCTATAAAGGCCAATTAAAAAAAGGTAATAATAAAATGTATTTTCTTATTGAAAATACGGGCGACATGGAATTCAAAATTGTTAGTGCAGAAATGGAACCGCAATTGGAAAAGTAATATGTCTTAGTGTAAGCGTTACATTTTATTGTAATGCTTATTTTTTTGATTAAAATTTTAAAAAATTCAAATATTAGAGGTTGAAAATTGTAAAAATTTCAATAAGAGTATTGTCATTTATTGAGAAATACTTGATAATCAATAAGGATTGAGTGAACCACTCATCTCAATTATTCATTGATAAGGGGGATGACATTTTGAAATTACGTGTTTCAGCTGTACAGTATCATTTGCATACGATTCATTCATTTGAGGAGTTTGCGAAGCAATGTGAGCATTATATTAAAACCGCACAAGAATTCGGATCGGAATTTATCTTGTTTCCTGAATTTTTTACGACACAGCTATTATCGATTGGTAATGGTGAAGGGGCAAGCTTAACGATTGATGAACTTCCTAGCTTCACAGAACAATATAAAAATTTATTTATTAAATTTGCGAAAGAAACGAATATGCATATTATTGCCGGCACACATGTAATTAAAAAGAATGATCGTTTATATAATGTGGCCCATTTATTTTACCCAGATGGCCGAATTGCTGAACAAGCGAAATTGCATATTACGCCGACAGAGGTTGAAGAATGGAATATGTCTGCTGGTGATGGGCTTGAAGTTTTTGATACAGATAAAGGAAGAATTGCTGTCTTAACATGCTATGACATTGAATTTCCGGAAATCGTCAGAATGGCGAAGGCGAAGGGAGCGGACGTTATTTTCTGTCCATCTTGTACAGATGATCGTCACGGATTTCATCGTGTACGCTACACTTGCCATGCGCGCGCAATTGAAAATCAAGTATATGTTGTCGCGACAGGTACGGTAGGTTCTCTGCCAACAGTCGATTTCATGAGAGGGAATTTTGGACAGGCAGCTGTGATCACACCAAATGATGTTCCATTTCCTCCACAAGGAATTATGGTACAAGGTGAAATTAATGATGATATGATTGTGACCGCCGATCTTGACTTATCTCTTTTATATGAGGTTCGCGAGCGTGGATCCGTAACAACATGGCGTGATCGACGTGTCGATTTATATCCAGATTGGGAAAAGAGCGAATAAGAGGGATGAAAATGGCTTATCGGAGCGAATTTTATGCCTTTGATCAAGATAAACCAATCCCAATTGTTATTCGGAATTACACAGAAGCAGATTTTGATGAACTGATTCAAATTCAGGCAGAATGTTTTCCGCCGCCCTTCCCATCTGAGCTATGGTGGAATAAAGAGCAATTAACGAATCATGTTACATTGTTTCCTGAAGGCGCCTTATGTGTGGAAATGGATGGCCAATTAGCCGGGTCACTAACAGGAGTTTGTGTCCAATTTGATCCCGCTCATCCATCACATAACTGGGAAGAGATAACAGATTGCGGCTATATTCGCAATCATGATCCGAATGGAAATACACTGTATATCGTGGATATTAGTGTTAGACCAAAGTCTCGGAAGCTGGGCCTTGGAAAATTTATGATGCAGTCGATGTACCAAGTTGTCATTCAACTTGGTCTTGATCGATTACTTGGCGGCGGTAGAATGCCTGGATATCATAAAGTGGCAGATCGTTTGACGCCAAATCAATATATAGATGCCGTGATAAAAGGAGAAATTAAAGATCCCGTTATTTCCTTCCTTTTACGCTGCGGCCGGACACCAGTTTCCATCATCGAAAATTACTTAGAAGATGAGGAATCCCTTCATCACGCCGTTTTGATGGAGTGGAAAAACCCCTTTAAGCAGAGAGGAGAATAGTCCTATGGAATATCGGAGAATAACGAGTATTGAGGATCCTTTATTTGTGCAAATGCATGATTTAATGAAAGAGGTATTTCCACCAGAAGAAGTGTTGGAATTTGAATTGTGGAAAGAGCCATTAGAAGATCCAGGAATTAGAGTATTTGTCGCTGTTCATAACGATGAAGTTGTAGGGGCGACAGAATATCGATATTATGCCGATTGGAATATCGCTATGACAGATTTTACTATAATCGGACGCCCTGGCTTAAGTTTAGGCAGATTTTTAGCGCGTAATCGCGAAAAGGATCTCCAAGAATTAGCGAAAGAAAATGGGAAAGTGCTGTTTGGCATGTTTGCTGAAATTTATGACCCGTATCAGCTTGAAGATCATGAGTTTGGCGGTGTCAAACCAATGAATCCATTCGTACGTCGTGAAGTCTTATCCCATCTTGGCTACAAGCGTTTAGATCTATCCTATGTCCATCCATCGTGGAAAAATGATGGCGAAGCAGTTAAAGGGCTTGATTTTTGCTTTATGCCAACTGATGACAATGTTTCCGAAATTTCAGCAGCACTCGTTGCAGAATTTTTAACGACCTATTACTCAGTCTTAACAAACAAGCCTCAAGAATGGGTGCAAATGATAGAAGAAATTAAAGGTAAAGAAACAATCAATTTACTACCGTTATAATGATTAAAAAGGCCGCTGTTCATCACACAGCGGCTTTTTGTATTCAATATTATGCACATACCGTTCATCTGGAATTTTATTTATCATCATATAGAGACTGAAATTTCCTTATCAATAAAGGCCAGTTAATTTTACCAAAATAATTATTAATAAAGAAAAGCAAACAAGAAATAATATCTATTGTAAGTCAATATTTATAGAAAGAGGGAAAGCCATGACAGTAATCACACAAGTTAAACAAACAATTGCGGGTTTGAAAAGCGCTCAAGCGAGCTTTGAAGGATTTGCATTAGCAACAGATAATCAACAGGCTAAGCAATTATACCAGACTTGCGCACAGCAAACTCAAACAGTCATTGACACTGTAGAGCCACGCTTACAGCAAATTCAAGAAGAAGAACCGCAATACAATCAATAGGCTTTTACTGGTTGGCTTTTAGCCAACCTTTTCATCATTTTTAGATTGGGAGTAAATGACATGACTGTTATTTCTAATGTAAAGCAAAGCCTTTCTAATATTAAAGGAATTGAAGCTCAACTTTCGATTTTGGCATTAAATTCACAAGATCCGGAGGCACAAAAAACGTTTCATGAGATGATGAACATGATGAATGAGATTAAGAAAGACCTTCAAGTTCGCGTGAGTGAAATGATTTTAGAAGAACCACAATATAAGAAATCTTAAGATTAAAGGTGATAAAATGTCAGAATGGAGTCAAATCATTATACGCGCTTTTTTCTTTCTTTTAGTCTTATTTGTATTGACAAAAATAATGGGGAAGAAGCAAATTTACCAACTTTCATTTTTCGAATATGTCACAGGAATCACAATCGGCAGTATTGCTGGCGAAGTAATCATGGGACTGGACGGTAATGTTTGGCATGGTTTAGTAGCCATAGGTATTTTTGGATTAGTAACTATTGGGGTTGGCTTTATTTCTTTAAAAAGCAATTCATTTCGTGATTTTGTTGAAGGAAAAGGAAGCATTTTTATAAAAAATGGGAAAATAATGGAGGATAACTTAAAAAAGGAAAAATATTCGACAGATCAGCTTACTACATTGCTTAGAAAAAAAGATGTATTTAATATAGCAGATGTAGAGTTTGCCGTATTAGAACAGACAGGTGACTTAAGTGTGTTATTAAAAAAGGAAAATAGGCCATTAACTTTTAAAGATCTTAATATAAAGGTAGCGAATGATAAAGTACCACAAACAGTAATACGAGACGGAAATATCGTCCATGACTCCCTTTCCTCTGCAGGGAAAACTAGAAAATGGCTTCTTGATGAATTAGATAAGCTAGAAGTTACAATTGATAATGTCTTTTATGGTCAAGTGGATTCGTATGGAGATTTAACGGTTGATCTTTACGATGATAAAATTCAGCAGCCTACGCCACAAACGAGACCACTTTTAATGGCAATGCTGAAAAAATGCCAAGCAGATATGGAGATTTTTGAATTAGAAACAGATTCTGAGGAAGTTAAAAAAATGTACAGAAAAAATGCCGAAAAGCTGAATGATGCGATGAAAATACTTAGACCTTACTTAAACAATTAATATAATTTGTTAAGTGGGTTATACATAGACGATATATAGTGAAACTTCAATCAGTAGTTTTAGCCTATTTCAAGGTGAAACACTTTTGGCCTTTTACCCATAACATATGTATAAAAATGCGAAAAGAGGAGTTCCATCTATGTACTCTCATCATCAAGCCATGTATGCCGACAACGTTAGAAGAGGTATAATCCCTCATTATTCAACTGCTTCTTTTCACCCAAATTACCGTGCAAATTTATGTGTCAGTAAAGCTGAAATGGATTTAAATAACTTCATGCGTTTACTTTGGGAGGAACATATTGCATGGACAAGAATGGCGATTATCAGCATCGTTTTTAAACTTCCTGATAAAGATTTTGTCATAAAGAGACTTTTCCAAAATGCAACGGATATGGGGAATGCTTTTCGAAAATATTATGGAGCTGAAATTGGAGATCGCTTCGGCCGATTAATCAGGGAACATTTAATCCTTGCCGCAGATTTGGTAACTGCTGCTGCAGCAGGTGATGCCAAAGCGGCAGCCATCGCTGAAAAAAAGTGGTATGCTAACGCAGATAAAATAGGGACTTTTATGAACACGATAAATCCAAATTGGCCAGTTAAGGATGTAAGGGAAATGTTTTATGAACATCTCAGACTTACAAAATTAGAGGCTGTATATATGATAAACAAAAACTTTGCCGCAGATATTGCGGTTTATGACCAAATACAAAAACAGGCTTTAGGAATGGCAGATGTATTTACATCTGGCATCATTAAGCAATTCCCAGCCGCTTTTCAATGTTAAAAAAGATATTCCCCTGTATAAATAGTCAGGGGAATATTAATATTGGAAAAAGCGAATCTGATGACGAGCATAATTATCGTATTCCTATTCTACTATTCTAGAAGGATGTGAATACACATTAAATGAATTGCCACGGATAAATCCAACAGCAGTAATATTTAAGTCCTCCGCCAGCTGAATGGCCAGATTAGTAGGAGCTGATTTTGAAAGAATGATGCCTACACCAATTTTGGCAGCCTTCAATAACACTTCAGATGAAATTCTGCCGCTAAAGGCAATAATTTTATCGCGAACGGAAATTTTATTTTGAATACAATAGCCATAAATTTTATCTAGTGCGTTATGCCGCCCGATATCTGTGCGGTTAACTACCATTATCTCACCGGAAAACAATGCAGCATTATGCACGCCGCCGGTTTCCTGGAATGTCACACTGCTATCCTGCAGCTGCTTCATAATGTTAAGGCATTGATCAGGTGTTATCGTTATTTTGGAAGTGGATGTTTTCGCAGTACGGGCATCATTATGAAAATAGAACTGCCTGCTTTTCCCACAGCATGAGCCAATAAACCGTTTTGAATGAAACTCATGGCTAGTCGTAACAGGAACTAGCAAGTCTATATAGGCAATGCCTTTACTTTCATCGATTGAAATACTTTTTATCTCTTCCTCTTGACGAATAAATCCTTCCGATGCAAGAAAGCCGATCGTTAATTCTTCAAGATGCTCTGGTGAACAAACCATCGTTGCAAATTCTTCCCCATTTAACATGATTGTTAAAGGCTGTTCGACTACAATTTCATCAAACTGTTCTTGTAAAATACCATTCTCAAATCGATATATTTGTTGACTATTTTTGAGCTGATCTTTCATTTTACTCACCTGCCGAACCGTCAGTATATTTACCAAAATATTAGCACAATCACTTAATATATCAATAGTAAATAATATTACCATTATAAAAAAAGAAAAAGAGTTGTAAGCAAATTAAAAAGATGTTAATATTTAGAAAAGTTCATAAAGTTGTAACAATTATTGATGCGAGATAGCGGACCTGTCGTCGGTTAATATTTGTAAAATATTTTATGTAAGCGATTAACTGTTGGTGTATAGTAGCGTTCCTGCTGGTAGCTAACCGTCAATCCCTACCAATGTCTATGAGACAAGGGGGATTGGCGGTTTATTTTTATTAAATCAATAAAACGAGGTGTAGAGTGGATGGAAAAAGTGAAAAACAGATGGCTGATTGCAGCCTCTGCGGTAGGAATTCATATTTCTATCGGATCTGTATACGCATGGAGTGTTTTTACTAAGCCAATTGTCGCTCAATTTGGATGGGAGTTAACAGAAGTTAGTTTTACATTTAGTTTAGCGATTTTATTTCTTGGTTTATCCGCAGCATTTTTAGGCCATTTTGTTGAAAAATATGGACCGAAAAAAGCGGGGATGTTGGCAGCGATCTTCTTTGGCGTTGGAACCATTGGTTCAGGATTAGCGATAAACTTAGCCTCATTGCCATTATTGTATATTTTTTATGGGGTTCTTGGTGGGATTGGACTTGGAGTTGGGTATATTGCTCCTGTTTCAACACTTGTAAAGTGGTTTCCGGACCGAAGAGGATTAGCGACAGGCCTTGCCATTATGGGTTTCGGCTTTGCAGCCCTAATCAGTAGTCCGATTATGCAAAGCTTAATAGATGCTGTTGGAATTGCTAACACTTTTTATATTCTTGGAATCTCCTACTTCCTCATTATGATGATTTCTTCCTTGTATCTTGCCCCTCCGAAAGAGGGATGGGTGCCTGCTGGTTTCCAGGAAAAAATAAAAGCTGGTACTAAAGCCCTTAAACAAGATTTATCCCAATTAACAGCAAATGAAGCGATAAAAACGAAGAGATTTTATTATTTATGGCTGATGCTCTTTATTAATGTTACTTGCGGTATTGCCATAATTTCTGCTGCTTCACCACTCGCACAGGAAAGTATTGGACTGAATCCAATTGCTGCAGCAGCACTTGTTGGTGTGCTAGGTGCCTTTAACGGTCTTGGAAGAATAGGCTGGGCATCTATCTCGGATTTTATAGGTCGACCAAATACTTATACTACATTTTTTGTTATCCAAGTAATTGCATTTCCATTAGTAACAATGACAACCAATCCGCTACTTTTCCAAATTTTATTAGCCGTTATTTATACATGTTATGGAGGTGGTTTCTCTGCAATCCCAGCTTATATTGGCGACTTATTTGGAACAAAACAGCTCGGTGCCATTCATGGATATATTTTGACAGCATGGTCTGCGGCTGGGCTGGCAGGACCAATGTTTGCCTCTTGGATAAGAGAAACGACAGGATCCTATTCCCAAAGTTTAATGGTATTTGCAGGAATGTTTGCCGTAGCTTTAACGATTTCAATCCTTATTAGAATCGATATTAAAAAGCTTCGAGAAAAACAAATGCAAGGGAATGAAGTTGCGGTTTGACAATTTTATGAATTATTGATTAACTAAGTATAGTAGTATGATTATTTCAACTATAGGTAGCAATTAGATTCTCTTATATTGGAATTAAAGGATTGAAATAGCATGAACAAATATGAAGCAGAATTTAGCAATCTTGTACGTTCTTTCCGAAAAAAACATATGGGTAAAGGTCCTGGCAAAGTAACAACTACTTTTTGCAAAAATTGGGCGATATGTGAAATGGAAGGAAATCTTTCGCCAGTTGAAAAATTTATTGCAAGTGCTGATGATGGGAAGCAGATGCTTCGTGCAGCCAGAACTGAAATGGTGAAGGACATGTATAAGAAAAATCAGCCGATTGAAATGGAGAATTTCTTACAATCAAAGCTCATCGACCTCTTTGTCGATATCGATATTGAAAGAGATTTTGGCATGTCGGTGTTTGTTTTTGATAAAAATATTGAAGAAATGTTTAAAACTAAATAGTCAACCGGAAGTTGGCACTTGGTAGCGATCCTGCTAAAGACTAACCACCAAACACAATTTTTATCTGTGTTGGTGGTTTTTGTGTTTTTATGGAAAAAATTACCAACTAGATTAAGAATGATAAAGGAGCATAATGTCATGACATCAACAAAACATACGGGACCAATGAAATTAGATACTTCACTTAAGCCATCTTTATGGGCGAGCAAAGCTCCAATGGGACTTGGGAAAATAAAACCCCATCATATTAGAGATACAATGAAGGTTGCGTGGGATAATAAAGATAACTTAGGCTATGCATTCCGAATTTTAACACAAGGAGTATGTGATGGCTGTGCACTCGGAGTTTCCGGTTTATATGATCAAACGTTAACAGGCCCGCACCTTTGTACAACGAGATTAAATGTTCTTCGATTGAATACGATGCCAGCAATTGATCCTTCATGGCTGGAAAATATCGAAAAAATGCAAGAATTAGATAGTACTGAGCTGCGAAAGCTTGGGAGAATTCCATATCCGCTTTCACGAAAAAAAGGAGAAAAGAAGTTTACGAGAATCACTTGGGACGAAGCTTTAGATAGAATTGCTACTAAAATAAAGAAAATCGATCCAAAACAGCTTGCTTTCTATTTAACAGCAAGAGGGATTACGAATGAAGTATATTATACTGCAGCAAAGGTCGCCCGCTTTCTTGGGACGAATAATATTGATAACGCTTCCCGGATCTGTCACTCCCCTAGTAAAACAGCTTTAAAAAGATCGCTAGGGATTGGCGCTTCTAGCTGTAATTACAAAGATTGGATTGGAACAGATGTCCTAATTTTCTGGGGTTCCGTAGCAGCAAATAATCAGCCTGTTTCCACGAAATATATGTATGCCGCGAAGAAAGCGGGAACAAAAATTATCATGATTAACCCGTATCGCGAACCGGCTATGGAAAATTATTGGATTCCATCAGTACCAGAAAGTGCGTTGTTTGGAACGCAAATTGTTGATGATGTCTATCAAGTGAATATTGGCGGCGATATTGCCTTTATGAATGGTGTCATGAAACATTGGTTTGAAATGGAAGAAAAAGTTCCGGGCTCTGCGATTGACCATGAATTTGTCAATGAACATACGAATGGTTTTTCAGAGCTGAAAAACCATATTGAGAATCAAGATTGGGCGCTTCTCGAACAATCATCTGGTTTAACAAAAGAGAGAATGTACGAGTTTGCCGAGCTATTAGCAAAATCAAAATCTGGTGTATTCATTTGGAGTATGGGGCTGACACAGCATCGCTTTGCTACTGATAATATTTCTCAGGTTGCTAATCTTGCGATGCTGCGTGGTTTTATCGGCAGAGAGCACTGTGGAGTAATGCCAATACGCGGCCATAGTGGAGTGCAAGGCTCAGGTGAAATGGGAGCAGATCCGTTCGTTCTTCCTGGAAGTGATTTTGATGAGCTGAATGCTAAGCGGATGGAATATTTATGGGGCTTCGGGGTTCCGAGATGGCAGGGAGATACGGTTGGACAGACGTTGGAAAATGTTATGCTTCCTGAGAATCATGAACGGAAGGTTAAGCTCTTTTATACGAGTGGAGGAAACTTTTTAGAAACAATGCCAGATCCGGATTTTATTAAGGAAGTGCTTGAAAACGTTGAGCTTCGTGTACATCAGGATATCATCTTTAATACATCAACTCTTGTTGAGGCGAAGGAAGAAGTGATTGTTCTTCCAGCGATGACACGATATGAACAGCCCGGCGGAGGAACTTCAACTAGTACCGAAAGAATGGTTTATTTTAGTCCAGAAATTAATGGTCCAAGAATTGAGGAAGCAAGATCAGAGTGGGAAATTTATGTTGATTTAGCTTCTCGAGTATATCCGGATAAGAAGCATCTCATAGAATTTACGCATGCGGAGGAAATCCGTGATGAAATTTCCATCGCGAATCGAAATTATGATGGCATTCAGCATTTGAAAAACCGTGGAGATGTTTTCCAGTGGGGTGGTGCCTGGTTATGTGAGGGGGGAAATTGTCCGACACCTGACGGGAAAGGGAATTTGCTAGCTATTGAAATTCCGGAGCTGCGGAAAACGGAAGGTCAGTTTTACGTGACAACAAGACGAGGAAAGCAGTTTAATTCCATGATCTATAGTGAGACTGATCCTTTCAATGGAGCAGATCGCTATGATATTTTAATGAATGCTGTAGATGCGGAGCAAATAAATATTAAAGAAGGCGATTCCATCGTTGCTTTTAATAGCTATGGCACTTTACAAGGCCGAGCAAAATTTGAAGATGTGAAATCTGGTAATATCGCTGTATTTTGGCCAGAAGGGAATGTGCTATTACCAAAAGGTGTTTATGAGAAATACGCAGAGATTCCAGAGTACAATACTTCGATTATTGTTGAAAAAGCCGAAACCTTCCACGCGCAAAAAGATCGGAAATATGTTGAGAAGAGAGTTGAAGAACTAGAAATGAGTATGAGTTAAAATAATTTCTATTATAGCTGATTATGCCCTTTATATGAGAGTGTATAATCAGTTATTTTTGTTTGGGGTAAGGCACATATGGAAGTTAATGATATTCTTATATTGGGAACAAAATTGGAGGAATATGTAATATTCACTCTAAAAATATCCAATATTTCCCTCTATGTGAAAATAGATGGAAGTATTTGAAATACTTTTGTAATATAACTAAAATAATCCTGTTAAATTACCATGTTATAATTCTAGTTATTAATCAGTCATTTAATTATTCATAGACCATAAATAATGAATTATTTTACATATGCCAAGGGGCAGCGATGACTAAACATAATTGGAGGCAGGATTACAAATGAAAAAGAAGTTAGTTATCTTAAACACGACACTTATGCTTGGACTCGGTGCTTTCACTTCAATTCCTTCGGTTGATGCAGCATCCTTACATAGTCAAAAACAAGAAATTCAAAATCAAAGATTAAATGTCCAATCAAGCCTTTCAAAAGCGGATATTGAGCTAACAGCAGTTTTGGAAGAGCGCGTACGCTTGACTGCACAAATTAATAGAGTGATGCAGGCAATAAATGATAATAATAATTTAATTAAGAAAACTGAAAACGACATTATTACAACTAAAGCTGAAGTTGAACAATTAAAGACGGAAATAGCAGAAATTCAAGAGCGAATTGATAAAAGAAATGAGATTTTAAAACAGCGGGCTGTTTCATACCAAGAAAACGGCAATAGCCAGATCGGCTATGTCGAAGTATTACTTGGTGCTACAAGCTTTGGCGATTTCGTTGAAAGAGTCGGAGCTGTTACAAAAATTGTGCAAGCAGACCAAGATATCATTGCTCAGCATGATGCCGATAAAAAAGAAATCGAAGAAAAAAAGCTTTCTGTCGAACAAAAGCTTACGAATTTAGAAAGCATGAAAACAGAGCTAGTTGGGATGCAAGCTCAATTGGGAGAACAAAAGCAGCAAACAAATGAATTAGAACAAGAGTTAAATAGAAAAGAAAATGAAATTGCAGCTTTAAAAGCTGATTTAAAAATTCAAGATAGTACACTTGCTGCAAAAGAGCTAGAAATTCAAACAAGATTGGCAGCAAGCCAAAAGGTTGAAGTTAAACATCATACTGTTGCCCAAGCAAATACAAGTTCTTCAACTGTGAAAAATGAAACAAGTAACACTCCAAATAGCGCTTCTA
Source organism: Cytobacillus depressus (assembly GCF_008923245.1). Lineage (GTDB taxonomy): Bacteria > Bacillota > Bacilli > Bacillales > Cytobacillaceae > Cytobacillus > Cytobacillus depressus. Next base: position 113,102 of record NZ_WBOS01000001.1, on the reverse strand, counting down.
ATAATGTTTCTAATAATGTTTCAGTAGAAGCACCTGTGAAAGAGGCTCCTGTGAAGGAAACACCAGTTGCAAAAGGAAATGTAAATACTGTCATTAATGCTGGAAATAAGTATATCGGAAATTCTGTCTATGTATTCGGTGGCGGTAGAACGGCATCAGATATTGCCAATGGCAGATTTGACTGCTCTGGCTTCGTTTCATGGGCATATGCTCAAGCGGGTGTTAAATTACCAGCCTATACAGAATCATTAAAAAGCGTAGGTCGTCAAGTACCTACCAGTGATATGAAACCTGGTGATCTAGTATTCTTTGATACTTATAAAAAGGATGGACATGTAGGTATATATATTGGCGGCGGTAAATTTATCGGCTCACAAAGCTCAACTGGGGTATCGATTGCTAACATGAGCAGCGGATATTGGAAGAATACATTTAATGGACGTGTCGTTCGAATCTTTTAATTATAAAAAACCTGACTGTGTTTGCTTGATTGCAACGGCAGTCAGGTTTTTTTAGGTTTGATAATCGTAATGTTGATAATAGATTAGCCTTCATTGCTGATATATATTTTCTAATGAAAAAGTAGGAGGCCGCGAACCCGGGGCCCCACTATATGTCATTTATGATCCTGTAAAGGACATAGTATTGTGGTACCGCCTCCTCTATGTCCTATAAAGGAGCGATAAAGGACATCTTTTTATAATATCGCCCCCTCTATGTCCTATAAAACAGAGTTATAGGACATACTTTTGCGAATTCTTTTCTTCTATGTCCTTTAAAACAGAGATAAAGGACATAGTTTCATGAAACCTCACTTTTACTGTCCTTTAATACAAAGAAACGATATATTTCAATTTTTCTTTTAATTCGAAATGTTCATTGAAATTTTTGTTATAGAATGCTTTAATAGTAAGTAATTGCTTGTATTTTTTTCTCTATGATTGAAAACAGTGTTTCTTATTACGGAACAATAAGGAGATCTGGTTATGAAAACGGCCATTTTTTTAGATGAATTAAAGTCAAGTTTATTAGAAGAACAATTATCGGTAGGTTATGGCGATCTCGTCACAGTGTATCCTTATTCAGAAGATGAGATTTCTACACTATTAAAATATGCCAATGATAATCAGCTGAAAGTATCTATCATCGGGAATGGCTCCAAAAGTGGTTTTGGTGGGCAGCAACAAACGGATGATTTATTACTCTCCTTAGAAAAATATAAGGGAGTCGTAGAGCATACGGTCGGTGATATGACGATAACCGTTAAATCGGGAACAAACTTTCAGGAGCTACAGGATTATTTGGCAAAATGTAAGCAAAAACTTTCGCTTGATCCATTTTCTCCTACCGAAGCAACAATTGGAGGCATTTTAGCAGCAAATGATAGCGGTCCAAAAAGATATAAATATGGCTCAGCACGCGATTCTGTCATCGGACTTCGCACCGTTTATCCTGATGGGACAGTCATTCGTTCTGGCGGAAAAGTAGTTAAAAATGTCGCTGGGTATGACATGAACAAATTATTTATTGGGTCAATGGGGACTCTCGGTGTAATTTCAGAAGTAACCTTTAAGCTACGGCCGCTTCCAAAATATGAATCTATCGCTTTATTATCGTTTCCGGAAGGGAATGCAGAAGATATAAAGTCATTTGCTGTTCAAGTGCTTGATTCAACACTAGAACCGGTTTGTTTAGAATGGCTGAATCCCACTATTTCAGAGAGGTTAACAAATCAACGAAATTATACTCTAGCCATTGCCTTCGAAGATGTTGAAAGCTCTGTTCATTATCAGGAAGAGATGTTGAGAAGCATGGCGCCAACTCATGCAAAAATAGCCGTTCTTCAAGAAAAGGAGGCACAGAGTTTTTGGGAGAAATTTTACGAAATGAACAGAAAAGGATCTGGCATGAAAGAAGTTACAGCTGTATTAAAAGCAGGAGTCGTTAATCTCGATGTATTGAAGGTTGTTAAAGAGGCTGATCTTCTACAAGATTTACATAATATAAAGGCAGAAGTACACGGGGGCTTAGGGCACGGGCTTTGTCAAATAACTCTGACTGGCTTGAAAGAGGATGTTGCTGCTTATATTCATCACATTAGAAAGAGTGTAAAAGCATTAGACGGGTATGTAATTATCAAACATCTGCCAGAAAGTCTCCGAAATGAAGTTGATTTTTGGGGAGAAAAGCCTTCTTACTTTTTCCTTCTTGAAGGAATTAAGGCGAAAGTCGATCCGAATAAACTATTAAACCCGAACAGATTTGTAGGAGGGATTTAATTTGAGTGCTGAATTGGAATTGAAACAAACTCCTCCATGTACAACAAGCTTAAGCAATTATTTATGGAAGGATCCGCCAGATGAGAACAAATGGGCCGATTGTGTTCATTGCGGGATGTGCCTTGAATCATGCCCGACGTATGAACATACAGGTCAGGAACAGCATTCTCCAAGGGGGCGTGTCTATTTAATTAAAGCTGTTGCAGAAGGAAAACTTGAAGTAAATGAGCAATTCATGGATCCCGTATTTGCTTGTTTAGACTGCCGTGCCTGTACGACTGCTTGTCCGGCAGATGTCGATGTTGGCGGATTAATCGAAGAAGCAAGGGGACAAATTCGTCAGGCGATGCCGTTAACAGGGTGGAAAGGAACGGTTAGTAAACTTTTCCTCCATGGAATTTTCCCCCATCAAACTCGTCTCAACTCACTTGGAGGTTTATTGAAATTTTATCAAAAAAGTGGGCTGCAAAAGGTTGCTAGAAAAACGAATCTTCTTAAAATCATGCCACAGCACTTAGCTGAGATGGAAGGAATCATGCCTGAAGTTAAACAATCCGTCCGAAAAAAATATCAAAATCAACCAGTCATCAAAGCACAAGGCGAATCCAAACGAGAGGTCGCCATGTTAACAGGATGCATTATGGATGTGATGTTCAGTGACATTAATGAATCGACAATTAACGTTCTGACAAGGAATGGAAACGATGTCACGATACCAACGGCACAAACTTGCTGTGGGGCTTTACATGTTCATGCAGGAGACCGTGAGATGGGAAGGAAGCTGGCTAAGCAAAATATTGAAGCTTTCCAAGATGCCGAGAAGGTGATCGTCAATGCGGCGGGTTGCGGCTGTATGATGAAGGAATATGCTGAATTATTTAAAGAAGAGCCTGAGTGGCGTGTGAGAGCAAAGGAATTTTCAAAAAAGGTCGTTGATATTTCAAAACATCTGTATGACACCGGGTATGAAAAACCAACGGCCGAAATTAATACAACGATTACGTACCATGATGCTTGCCACCTTGCACATGGTCAAGGTGTGAGGCATGAGCCGCGAGAACTTTTATTAAATATCCCAGGGGTAGAAATGGTGTATATGCCAAATGCGGATCGTTGCTGCGGAAGTGCAGGAATCTACAATATTACGAATCCTGAAATGGCGGATGCTGTATTGGAAAGCAAAATGGAAAATGTTCCGGATGATGTCGATATGATTTCAATGGGGAATCCAGGCTGTATGCTACAAATGGCTTTAGGTGTGCAAAAATATGGACGAAACCAGAAAATCGTTCATACTGTTCAGCTCCTCGATTGGGCTTATCAAAAGGAGAAAAAGGAGGCTGATTGACATAAAAACAAAAATAAAAACAACCGATATTCATATTCACCAATTAGCCGAAATTGTCGGCGGACCAAGGGCTATTCTTTACCACAAAGAAGATTTAATTGCCTATGATTGCGATGGGTTTACCCTTCATAAGCATTTGCCAAAAGCTGTCGTTTTTCCAAAGGATACAGAGGAAGTGGCGAAGCTTGTAAAATATTGTTCAGAAAACAATTTGCCTTTCCTTGCGCGCGGTGCCGGAACTGGATTAAGCGGCGGGGCGATTCCGATTAATGGTGAGGTTATTATAAGTCTTGTGCGGATGAAAAAATTAATTAGTGTTGATTTGGAAAACAGAAGGGCAGTTGTCGAGCCCGGGTTTGTCAACTTGAAACTAACAAATTCGATATCTGATAAAGGATATTATTATGCACCAGATCCGTCCAGTCAATATTGCTGTACAATTGGCGGAAATGTTGCAGAAAATGCTGGCGGGGCTCATTGTTTAAAATATGGTGTAACGACGAATCATATTTTAGGGCTTGAAGTAGTTTTACCGAATGGCGAGATTATTGAAGTTGGCAAAAACGGGATTTTAGATGAGCCAGGCTATGATTTGCTTGGGCTTTTAACCGGTTCAGAAGGCACTCTAGGAATTGTCACAAAGATAACAGTCCGCATTTTAAAAAATCCTGAAGGCAAACAAACGGTGCTCGCCTATTTTGACAAAGTTGAGGATGGGAGTAAGGCTGTTTCAGATATCATTTCTGCTGGAATCGTACCAGCTGCCTTAGAAATGATGGATAAAGTTGCTATCGAAGGGGTGGAGGCGGCTGCTTTTCCAGTTGGTCATCCGAAAGATATCGATGCGGTATTACTTATAGAGGTAGATGGGATTGCCGCTGGCATTGATGAGCAAATCAATCAAATTCTTGATGTATGCAGGAAATGCAATGTTCGCGAGGTCCGAGCAGCAAAGGATGAAAAAGAAAGGGAACGCTGGTGGGCGAATCGAAAAACAGGCTTCGGGGCAATGGGAGCAATTTCTCCAGATTATTTAGTGCAAGATGGTGTTATTCCACGCAGTAAATTACCGGAAGTCCTCCAAAGAATTCAGCAGATCAGTGAAAAGTATGGACTAAGAATTGCGAATATTTTCCACGCTGGAGATGGGAATCTTCATCCGCTTGTCCTTTTTGATGCAAGGATCCCTGGTGAAACTGAAAAAGCACTCCTTGCAGGCAGTGAATGCTTAAAGGTTTGTGCCGATGTTGGTGGAACAATTACAGGTGAGCATGGGGTAGGGATTGAAAAACGGGAAGAAATGCGGTTTGTCTTTAATGATGAGGAAATTATTGCACAAACAAATATTCGTGAAGTTTTCAATCCAGATAATCTATTAAATGCCGGAAAACTATTTCCAACACCTGGTCGATGTGTGGAAATTAAGAAAGAAATGAAGGAAGCCGCTCTAAAAGCATAATCATTTTATTTTTTTGAATTGTTGAAACAGTTGGATGATTATGCTATTCTTTTTTTAACGATAGAATGAAACAGCGTTTCGTGATACGCAACAATTAGAGAAATATAAATGGGAGAATAAAACTGCCAAGGAGGAAGGAAATGAGCACTTATCAACAAGTTGGGAAAATGCAAGTAGCGAAGGAGCTTTTTGATTTTATTAATAATGAGGTTCTTCCGGGAAGTGAAGTGAATCAAGAACAATTTTGGAATGGTTTCGAGAAGATCGTTTACGAATTAACTCCGAAAAATAAAGAGTTGCTTGCTGAGCGTGATGTACTCCAAAGAAAAATTCACACTTGGCACCGTGAAAATAAAAATTTTGAATTAGCTCAATACAAAGCGTTTTTAGAAGAGATTGGCTATTTAGAGGATGAGGGAGAGGACTTTAGCATTTCGACTGAAAATGTAGATGACGAGGTTGCCCTTCAAGCAGGACCACAACTTGTTGTTCCTGTTAATAATGCTCGCTACGCATTGAATGCGGCCAATGCACGCTGGGGCAGTCTCTATGATGCACTTTATGGAACAGATGTTATAAGTGAGGAAGATGGCGCCCAGCGAAGGGGCGGCTATAACCCAGTCCGAGGCGAAAAGGTTATTGCATTTTCAAAAGAGTTTCTTGATAAATCGGCCCCGTTACAATCAGGGTCACATAAAGATGTCAATCAATATTTAGTTAAAAATGGTGAATTATATGCAGTCCTTCATAATGGTCAGGAAAACGGGCTAAGAGAAAAGGAGAAATTTGCAGGATATGATGGAGAAGCTGATAATCCTTCGATCGTCTTGCTGAAGAATAATGGGCTGCATTTTGAAATTCAAATCGAACGCAATCATCAAATCGGAAAAACAGACCATGCAGGCGTTAAGGATATCCTTCTTGAGTCAGCCCTTTCGACAATTATCGATTGTGAAGACTCTGTCGCTGCCGTCGATGCTGAAGACAAAGTACTCGTTTATCGCAATTGGCTCGGATTAATGAAGGGAGATTTATCGGCTAGCTTTGTCAAAGGCGGCAAAACCATAACGAGAACGATGAATCCTGATCGCAGCTACAAAACACCTAATGGGAAGTCAATTTCACTGCCAGGCCGTTCGGTAATGTTTGTGCGGAATGCAGGACATTTAATGACTATTAATGCCGTTTTAGATCAAAATGGGGAAGAGATTCAAGAAGGGATATTAGATGCCATTGTAACAAGTTTAATCGCAAAACATTCCTTATTAGGAAATGCCGTATACACAAATTCAGCAAAAGGGTCCATCTATATTGTGAAGCCAAAAATGCATGGATCAAAAGAAGCGGCTTTTGCCAATGAACTGTTCAATCGTGTCGAGGATTTACTAGGTCTTGTACGCAACACATTGAAAATTGGGCTGATGGATGAAGAGCGCCGAACTTCATTAAATTTAAAAGCTTGCATCAGGGAAGTGAAGGAAAGAATCGCCTTTATTAATACAGGTTTCCTTGATCGGACGGGAGATGAGATTCATACTTCGATGGAAGCAGGTCCGATGATAAGGAAAAATGATATGAAAGGTACATTATGGCTTCATGCATATGAAAAATCAAATGTGAGCAATGGTCTTGCGACTGGCTTTCATAGCAGGGCCCAAATCGGTAAGGGAATGTGGGCGATGCCGGATCAAATGGCAGATATGCTGCAACAAAAAATTGGGCATGTAAAAGCAGGCGCAAATACGGCTTGGGTTCCATCGCCAACAGCCGCCACACTGCATGCACTTCACTATCATGAAGTGTCTGTTAGCGCCGTACAAAAGAATCTATTAGATGAGATTAAAGATTATCGGAATGATATTTTACAAGTGCCGCTAGCTAGTACCCCTCAATGGTGTGCTGATGAGATTCAGCAAGAGCTCGATAATAATGCCCAAGGAATTCTTGGCTATGTTGTACGCTGGGTTGAACAAGGAATAGGCTGTTCAAAAGTTCCTGACATCAATAATGTCGGATTAATGGAGGACAGGGCAACGCTTAGAATTTCCAGTCAGCATATTGCCAATTGGCTGCATCATGGCATTTGTACGAAAGAACAAGTAATGGAAACTTTACAGCGGATGGCTAAAGTCGTTGACCAACAGAATACTGGAGATTCTGCTTATCATCCAATGGCAGATGACTTTAATGATTCTGTTGCTTTCCAAGCAGCTTGTGATTTGATTTTTCAAGGATATGACCAGCCTAATGGCTATACAGAGCCCATCTTGCATAAGAGACGATTAGAAGCAAAAGTAAAATTAGCTATAAAGTGAAACTTCATTCAGTGGGGGGGGCCGACGCACAGGACGTGCTAGTGCCGACGTTGCCACAGGACCTGGATTTCTTAGTTGGCCTTCATCCCCCACTGAATGTTAGTTGAACTTATCGGGCCTTTACGGGCAGTTGATCTCCCACCTAAATTTCTTCGAATCATCTAAAGTTTTGAGGTGGGAGTCTTACTGCCCGTTAATCTGCGATAAAACGATAATCCAATCCGGCATGGCATTCATCTGAACTTGAAATGCCATGCTTTTTAGGCAAAACTACAATTCGAGCTCTGAGGAGAGGAAATGTTGGAAAGAGAGAATGTAGTGAAATCAGTAAGCCGCGCCCTTGATATTATTATGATCGTTAGTTTAAAAAAAGGCGGACTTGGGGTTACTGAAATTGCTAATCAAATGGATATAAATAAAAGCTCAGTTTATCGAACACTATCGACACTTGTTCAATATGGCTATGTCGAGCAGGATAAAGAAACGGGACGTTATAAGCTTGGATATAAATTTTTAGAAATCAGTTCGAATCTGCTCGAATCGATCGATTTAAGGGAAGAAGCAAAGCCGTTTTTGAGGGAATTGGAAAGTGAGACGAAGGAAGTGATTCACCTCGTCGTTTATGACCAAGGGGAAGTCGTTTATATTGAAAAATTAGACGGCAGTGAAACATTGCGCATGCATTCAAAGGTTGGTAAAAGAGCACCGATGCACTGTACATCGGTTGGAAAATCAATTCTAGCTCATTTGCCTACAGATGCTGTGACAAGTATTCTCGATCACAAAGGCCTCCCAGTGCACACTGACAAGACTATTACGGACAAGGATCAATTATTTCAAGAACTTGCCAATGTGCGAAAAAATGGGTTTGCATTAGATTTAGAAGAAAATGAAAAGGGGATTACTTGTATTGCCGCCCCTATATTTGATCATGTAGGAAAAGTCGTTGCCGCCATTAGTATTTCTGGTCCGACAATGAGAATGACAATGGACAGGCTAAATAGTCTCCAATCAAGAATGATCCAGGTCGGAAAGCAAATATCGGAAAGACTCGGGTATTTTGAAATATAGTATGTAAATGCTGTAAAACATGAAAAGGATGTTTTACAGCATTTTTTATTTATACTGCTACAAATCACTATAATCAAAAAGATCCAGGGAGATATCACTGGATCTAAGCATACAATGAATTAAGCACCTAATATTCCAGATTGCACACAACTATTTACAGAAGGCAAAATATAGTATAATAGAGTAGTATTTTGATAATTCAAATTTTTTAGATATTATTAAAATACAACTAATCTGGGGAGGTTAGTGCTAATAACTAGGAAGCTTTTTGACGCTTATAACGAGTAAAAGAGATTCCTAAATGAATATTTAAATAGGAGGATAAAAATGGGGGAAACTGAAAAAGTAAAAACCGTTTGCGGTTATTGCGGAACCGGTTGTGGCCTTGTCGTTGAAGTGGACAATAATCGAATTGTCAAAATTCGTGGCGATAAAGAAGCACCGGTAAACAAAGGACAAACATGTGTAAAAGGTTCATTTGCCTATGAATATGTCCATGCGAAAAGCCGTTTAACGTCGCCACTTATCCGTAAGGCTGGGGAGCTTGTAGAAGCGACGTGGGAAGAGGCCTATTCCTTTATTGTTGAAAAGCTAAAGGGGATTAAGGAGCAATTTGGTCCTGATGCAATTTCAATGTTTGCTACAGCAAGAAGCACGAATGAAGTGAATTATGTAACACAGAAATTTATGAGAACGGTGATTGGCAGCAATAATATTGACGGATGTAATCGAACGTGACACGCTCCAAGCGTTGCCGGTCTGGCAACTGTATTTGGAAGTGGATTTCCAACAAACACGTTAGAAGATATTGATCGTGCGGAAGTTTTACTTCTGATGGGCTCAAATACGACCGAAGCCCACCCAATTATTGCAAACCGTATGAAAAAAGCTGTTAAATCTGGGTTGAAAATTATTGTTATCGATCCGAGAAAAATCGATATGGTGAAGAGCGCTCATCGTCATTTGCAAATAAATGTCGGCTCTGACATCGCTCTCATGAACGCGATGATTCACGTCATTATCGAAGAAAACTTGTATAACCCAGCATTTATCGACCAATTTACTGTTGATTTTGCTACGTTAAAAGAACATGTAAAAATGTACACACCGGAATATTCTGCCGCTATTACAGGGGTAAGTGCTCAAGATATTATTGAAACGGCGAGGGAATATGCAAAAGCGGATAAAGCGATGATTGCCTATACATTAGGAATTACCGAGCATCATTGCGGCGTTAATAATGTGTTTGATATTGCCAATCTCGCATTATTAACCGGTCATATCGGAAGAGAAGGCTGCGGAATTATGCCGTTGCGCGGACAAAATAATGTACAGGGCGCAGGTGACTTAGGCTGCTTGCCAAATCAGCTGCCTGGTGCAGTTAGTTTATCGAATGAAGAATACCGTGCTCGTTTTGAAAAGGCATGGAATGTCAAAATTAATCCAGAGCCTGGTGATACACAAACAAGGGCTTTTGAGCGCATGGAAAAAGGACTTGTCAAAGCTTTGTATTGTATTGGCGAAAATCCGTTAGTGGCTGATGTGCATAGGCAGCATACCCGTAAGCTATTAGAAAACTTAGATTTATTAGTCGTTCAAGATATTTTCATGACAGAAACGGGGAAACTTGCTGATGTCGTCCTCCCAGCACGATCTTGGGGAGAGGTTGAAGGCACATACACAAATACAGATCGCCGAATTCAGCGGGTACGGAAGGCTGTCGATGCTCATCCGGATACGAGGGATGATTGGGAAATCTTATGTGAAATTTCCACACGGCTCGGCTACCCATTGAATTACAAGAATAGTGAAGAAATTTGGGAGGAAATTCGAACGCTAGCTTGGGAAATGTACGGCGGGATGCCATATTCCAGATTAGAAAAGGAATATAGCTTGCATTATCCTTGTCCTGATGAGTCCCATCCGGGAACGTTCATTCTTCATCAAAGATTTCATAATGAAAATGAGGAAAATGTGCGATTATCTCCGTTTAATGCTGTGAACTATACTGGCCCAATCGAGCGCCCGGACGAAGAGTATCCGTTTATGCTCACGACTGGAAGGCGCTATGAATCTTACAATACCCACACACAAACGAATTATTACGCAAGCGGGGTAAAAATTAAGCAGACTGAAGAAACCGCCGACATCCATCCAGATGACGCGGTTAAGCTAGGAATTGAATCTGGAGATTTTGTCGAAGTTAGCTCGAGAAGGGGAAGTGTGAAAGTGAAAGCAAAAGTAACAGATCAAGTTTCTCCAGGTCTGATATTTATGAGCTTCCATTTCAGTGATGTCCCTACGAATGTGTTAACGATCAATGAGTTTGACCCTATTTCTGGAACGGCTGAGTTCAAAGCCTGTGCCGTGAAAATAACACCTTTGAAAAAGTAGAATAGTAGAAAAAGGAAAAGTGGCTAACACTTTTCCTTTTTTTATTTTCATAAAAATTATTTTCCAAAACCTATTTCTTTTTCCAAAAACTTATCATATAATCTAACTGTATTAACTGTACTATGTATCATAGTACACTAGGTACAGATTGGAGGGATCCATACATGTTTGAGCTGGATGTGAGAAGCCGAAAGCCGATCTATGAACAATTGGTTGAGCGGCTTAAAGAGCTGATCATTACGGAAATATTAAAAGCAGACGAACAGCTGCCATCAGTGAGAACACTAGCCCAACAGCTGACAATCAATCCAAATACAATCCAAAAGGCATATCGCGAATTAGAAACACAAGGCTATATTTATTCCATTAAAGGAAAAGGCAGCTTTGTCAGTCCGGCCAGTCCTTCTCCAGATGCCGAAAAACTTTCGAAAGTGAAATCAGAACTGATGAAGCTGCTTTCAGAAGCAATGTACCTTGGGATGACTGTGGATGATTTATTCATAATCATTCAAGAGGTCGAGGCCACCGTCGGAGGAGGGGGAGACAATGATAAAAATTAGAAATGTACGCAAGTCATTTGAAAACTTAGAAGCTGTTGAAAATATGAATTTAACCGTAAACAAAGGCTCCATCTATGGGCTGCTCGGTTCAAACGGAGCGGGAAAGACGACTCTATTAAAATTAATAGGTGGCATTTACGTTCAAGACGATGGAGCTATTATGATAGATGATCAGTCGGTCTATGAAAATACTGACATAAAGCAGAGGGTTTTCTTTATACAGGATATTCCGTATTTTCTGCCGCAATATACGGTTAAGCAAATGGCGCAATTTTATGAAAGTATATATCCTACATGGGACCAAAATCGCTTTGAAGAACTTGTTAAGACGTTTAATATGGACATACATAAAAAAGTTCATAAATTCTCTAAGGGAATTCAAAGACAAGCTGCTTTTATCCTTGGACTATCTACAAAACCGGAAGTACTTATTCTCGATGAGCCAATGGATGGGCTTGACCCTGTTATGCGCAAAAAAGTGAAGGGCCTATTAATAGAAGATGTCGCTGAACGGGAAATGACTGTGTTAATTTCCTCACATAATCTCAGAGAAGTGGAAGATTTATGTGACCATGTTGCCATTATGCATAAAGGGAAAATCATGATAGAAAAGGAACTGGATGATCTGAAATCAGATACTCATAAAATTCAAGTTGCCTTTAATGGATCCATCCCATCAGAATTCATTAAACATATGAAGATATTGCATCAGGAAAAACGAGGAAGCGTCCTTTTATTCATTGTCAATGGGAAAGAGGAAGAAATCACTGCTCACATTAAAAAGTTTAACCCGATCATATTTGATATCCTGCCGTTAACATTAGAAGAAATATTTATTTATGAAATGGGGGATGTTGGCTATGCAGTCGAAAATATCCTTGGTTAATAATGAGATCTGGAAAACAATCACTAGAAATGTTGGCTGGGTGGCCATTGTCTATTTTCTTGGTTTATTGATTGCCCTTCCATTAGAAATGTTAATGACGACTGATTCAATCTATGAAGAGCATCGTTATTTTTTCCAGGCTGATAACCTTTTCCAATATAATTCGGAAATTCAAAGTATATTGTCAATTGCTTTACCCGTTTTACTGGCTTTATTTTTATTTCGCTTTTTACAAGTAAAACAGTATAGCGACTTTATGCATAGCCTGCCAATAAAGAGAGACCGAATTTATCATATGTTCGCCATTTCGGGCATCGTAATTTTAATCATCCCAGTTTTATTAAATGCGTTAATCATTTTTGCCCTTTATACACCATTACATTTATACGATTTTTTATCGATTAGCGATATTTTCGAATGGCTTGGCATTACCATAATGGTCAATCTGCTTCTTTATATGGCAGCGGTCTTCACGGGAATGGTTACAGGTTTATCAACGGTCCAAGGTGCTCTAACATACATTATGCTTCTGCTGCCAATTGGGCTGATCGTCTTGCTAGGCTTTAATTTACCATTTTACTTATACGGATTCCCAGATCAATATTTTATGGAAAGCAAGATTGAAGCATTTTCTCCGTTAGTAGCTTTAAGTCTATTAAGGGATAGACCATTAGGACCAGCAGAAATTGTTATATATATTTTGCTAATCTTCATGCTTTACTCATTATCATTATGGGTTTATAAACACAGAAAGCTTGAAGCTGTCTCACAGGCGCTAATTTTTCCATTTTTGAAGCCTATCTTTAAGTACGGGGTTACATTTTGCTTCATGTTATTAGGAGGAACGTACTTTGGGAGAATGGAAGAAGGGAGCATTTGGCTAGTAACAGGTTATATTTTTGGCGCCATTATCGGATTTGCCTTATCAGAGATGGTACTGCAAAAATCGTGGAGGATTATCATTCATATTCGGGGGCTATTTATTTATGCCTGTTCAATGGCTGTACTTGTTATTCTCTTTCAGTTTGATTTCACCCAATATGAGAAAAATATTCCGAATACAAGCGAAATCGAAGGGGTCCATTTTAGCAATAGTTTCTATTATTATCGCAATGGCGATCAACCGTATTATTTGCAGGATTTGGAAAATATCGATTTGATTAGAAGGCTCCATAAGGAAATTGTCGCTAATAAGGGCGATAACAATCATAATAGTGAAAATGCTTTTTTTGTTTACAAGCTTAAAAATGGGAAAAGCATCGTTCGAAATTATGAGATTGATCAAAAGAAATATGCTCATTTCTATAAATTGATTTACGAAACATCTGAGTATAAAAGGGTGACAAATGAAATTTTCAATGTAAAAGAAGATCAGATTGAAAAAGTTTCGGTTCATCCGTATGGCCCGATTAATAAGAGGGCAGTTATTGCCGACTCTTCTGAAATAAAAGAATTCATAGCCATTTTAAAAGATGAAATTAACGATGCTACTTATGAAGACATGCGGGATAACCGTGATGCATACGCTATAATTGAGCTTTTACAGCAGGATGACGAAACCGTTACCGAGCCATGGCGCGTTAATTATAAAAGGCTAGAACAATGGCTTGATGAAAAAGGATTATTGGAGAATGCACGTGTAAATGCTTCTGATATTTCGATTGCATATATAGCCCGAAAAGATGATTTGGAAATAGACCATAGAGGATACTCCCATGAGGAGGTATTCGCGCAAATGAAAAAGCTAGGAAAGGTACTGAAAATAACAGACAAAACACAGCTGGAAATAAGTCTAGAGAATACACAGGGCTATATTGGCGGATCATATATCGTTGCATTTTACTATCAAAATGAACGGTCCATCGATATTAAAAGCTTTAGCAGTGAGCGGGTTCCTGAATTTGTGAAGCAATACTTCGAATAGATTTCTGTTTATGATTAAGAAAGAGCATGGCCGAGAGGGGGAATGAAAGGTGGATGTTTGTTCTATTGATATGAGGGAAATTTGTGATCTGTATTATAAACGGCTTTTCCATGTGGCATTTTGTATAACTAGGGACCATCACTTGGCCGAAGATGTTGTCCAGGAAACGTTTCTTAAAGCCTATCAAAAAATCCACACCATTCAAGATAAGGAGAAAATGGGTTCTTGGCTTTCTGCCATTACGACAAGAACGGCCATTGATTTTATTAGAAAAGAGAAAAAAACGACAGAGAGACTGGCAGTCGGAACAGATTTAGAAAATACGAAGATTACTATGAGTCAAAACGTAGAGCAAGAAGTAGAGTTGAATTTCATGCAGGAACAAATTCAAGATGCCGTCAATTCCCTCTCACCTGATCAAAAACGTATGTTTCTATTAAAAATAAGCCACGGACTAAAAGAAAAAGAAATTGCTGATTTATTGATGCTCAATCAAAATACTGTAAAAACAAAACTTTACAGAATTCGAAAATACTTAAAAGCAATGATCCTTGAGAAGGGCTTTGCTTAATAGCCAAAAATAATGAAGGTTCCGTTAGAGTATAATAAACGGAACCTTTTTATTTTTTTGAGAAAACATATTTCAGAGTTTATTGCTCAAACAAAGGAAAAAAGTGTTATAATCTTTTTTATTACGTAATAAATATATGTGAAATAAAGGAAATAGTCTTGATTAAGAACATTTAATAGGAGAGATCAAAACTTGTGAGAATAACAAAAGCAATTCCCAATATGGTTACACTCGGAAATTTATACTGCGGATTTTTATCAATTGGTTTTGCAGCTAAAGGCGAGTTTAAGAACGCCGCTATCTTAATATTAATTGGCATGATGCTTGACAGTATTGACGGAAGATTGGCACGTATGCTGCAAGCAGATAGCGAATTAGGTAAACAGCTCGATTCATTAGCTGATATCGTCACATTTGGAGTAGCGCCATCATTTTTAGTTTATTATACATACTTTTTTCAATTCGGTATTTTAGGATTAGCCGTAGCAGGATTATTCCCATTATTCGGCGCGTATCGCTTGGCAAGATTCAATATTAGCTCAAGCAAAGCGTCCTTAAACTATTTCGTAGGAGTCCCGATCACTGCTGCCGGAGGAATCTTAGCCATCCTTACGTTGTTCGGCGATAAAATTCCTCATATCATTACAACAGTAGTCTTCACGGGCATGTGTTTTCTAATGGTTAGCAAAATTAGAATCCCAAGCCTCAAGGAAGTTCCACTGCCAAAGTATGGAACTATCGTCACAATATTTATTGGCTGCCTGTTATATGTTATTTACAAAAAAGGCCAGTTCCCAGATTTAATGTACATCGCAACACCGCTTTATATTGCCTATGTAGCCTATCGATTTGTGAAAGGGAAGAATAGGAAGCATGATTGAATAAGGACCTTAGAAAAAGAATGGACATCCGATTGGATATTCATTCTTTTTTCAATTTTCAGCGCAATAATGTTTATTTAGGAAACGTAGCATTTAAAAGAGGAAAAAACAAATTTAACATAGAATATAAACAATATTCGGAATTTTAAAATTAATATATTAAAATTAGGGGGAAGATGATTGGGCGGCATTTTAGAAATCAAAGATCTAACTTTACAATTCGGGGGTGTCATAGCTTTAGATCATGTTTCATATAAAGTAAAGGCAGGTGAGATCTTTTCACTTATCGGGCCGAATGGGGCTGGAAAGACTAGTATGTTGAATTGTATTAGCGGTTTGTACAGGCCATCGGAAGGTTCAATTTTGTTTAAAGGGGAAGTGATTACGCGGTATAAGCCTCATAAACGGGCCCATCTTGGGATTGCGAGAGCTTTTCAAAATATTGAGCTGTTTCCTCATTTATCAGTTTTGGACAATTTAATGCTTGGCAGGCATGTCCGTATGAAAACCGGTGTGCTATCAGGGGGGCTTTATTGGGGCAAAGCTCAAAGGGAGGAAGTCGAACATCGCGAAAAAATCGAGAAAGTAATCGATTTCCTGGAAATTGAACATATTCGTGACACTCCAGTCGGGCGGCTTTCGTATGGATTGCAAAAACGTGTGGAGGTTGGAAGGGCACTTGCCTTAGAGCCAGAAATCCTCTTATTAGATGAGCCGATGGCCGGAATGAATAGTGAGGAAAAAGAAGACATGGCCCGCTATATTATCGATATTCATGAAGAAATGAACAAAACGATTATTTTAATTGAACATGATATGGGTGTCGTCATGGACCTTTCCGATCACATTGCCGTTTTAGATTTTGGTAGATTAATTGGCTATGGGACTCCGAATGAAATTCAAAATAATGACAAAGTGATTGAAGCATATTTAGGAGAAGAAAATGTAGGTTAGGATTGGGGAGGTTTTGCATTCATGTCCAGCTCAAATAAGACGTTTCCGCAAAGTTTACTAGAGTGGGCAAGTAAAGCCAGTGATCATGTGGCTTTAAGAGAGAAGGATTTTGGTATATGGAATGAAATCACGTATGAAGCCTATTTAGAACAGGTCAAGTTTCTTAGTCTTGGCTTTTCAAAGCTCGGTATTCAAAGAGGAGATAAAGTTGCGATCATTGGAGATAATCGGCCTGAATGGGTCATGAGTGAGTTAGCCGTTCAATCTTTAGGAGGAATTTCTGTCGGTATTTATCAGGAATCGCTTCCTAATGAAATTAGCTATATTTTAGACCATAGTGATGCAACAATTGTCGTTGTAGAAGATCAGGAACAGGTTGATAAAGTTTTTGAAATTAGAGAAGAAATTCCAAAGGTAAAAAAAATAATCTATTATGACCCAAGGGGGATGAGAAACTATCAGGATGAGGCAGTCATAAGCTTTCAAGAAGTTCAAGCACTCGGAAAAGAATTCGCTGCAGATCAACCTCTATACTTTGAGAAGGAAGTACAGAAGGGGACAGAGCATGATATTGCGATCTTCTGTTATACTTCCGGAACAACTGGCAATCCAAAAGGAACGATGTTAACGTATAAGAATTTGCTAGACATGGCAAAAAACCTTTCAACAATAGACCCTCTAACAGAAAAGGATGAATATGTCTCCTTTTTGCCACTCGCCTGGATCGGGGAACAAATGATGACAATGGCGATGGGCCTTTATAATGGCATAACCATCAACTTCCCAGAAGAACCTACCACCGTATTAGACAACCTGCGAGAAATTGGACCTCAAGTAATGTTTTCACCACCAAGAATATATGAAGATATGCTTTCAAAATTCCAAGTAAAAATTCAAGATGCTGGCTGGCTAAAAAGAAAAATGTACGAATGGTGCAAGCCGATTGGGCAAAAAGTCGCTCATGCTCATTTTGAAAATCGACCTGTTTCTTTTCGGACAAAACTGCAATATAAAATTGCGGATTATTTTATGTTTAGTGCCATTAGAGATCATCTCGGTCTATTGAATATGAAGCGGGCCTATACGGGTGGGGCTCCACTCGGGCCGGATGTCTTTGAATTTTTCCATAGTATTGGTGTAAATGTTAAAAGCATTTATGGGCAAACCGAAGTATCTGGCATTGCCATCGTACATCGCGACGGTGATATTAAATTGGATAGTGTTGGGATTCCGCTTCCCGGAACAGAGGTGAAGATCTCTGAAGAGGGAGAAATTCTTATTAGAAGCTCGAGCATTTGTAAAGGGTACTACAAAAATGAAAATTCATCGAAGGAAACAATTCAATCTGGTTGGCTGCATTCTGGGGATGCCGGGAGAGTCGATGAAGAAGGTCATTTATATGTCATTGACCGTATTAAAGATGTCATTCGCTTGGAGTCAGGTGAAATGTTCTCGCCGCAGTTTATCGAGAATAAATTGAAATTTAGTTCGTACATTCAAGAAGCTGTCGCCATTGGGAAGGATCGACCTTATGTCGTAGCTATGATTAATATTGATATGGAAAATGTCGGCCGCTGGGCAGAGAAAAACCAAATCAGCTACACGACATATACAGATTTGTCTTCAAAACGAGAAGTGTTAGCGCTCATTCAAAAACAAGTAAATGAAATTAATCAAACCTTACCTGAGAAGGCACGGGTAAAAAAGTTTGTTCTTCTCTATAAGGAGCTTGACGCAGATGATGAAGAATTAACACGAACGAAAAAGGTTAGAAGACAGTTTGTCGCTCAAAAATATGAAGCATTAATCAATGGAATGTACACAGAAAACGAGCAAATAAAAGTGGAAGGGAAAATAAGATATCGAGATGGAAACGAGCAAACAATTCATACGACACTTCAAGTGATTTTCATGGGTGAAGGCGAGGGAGCTGCTTAATGGTCTTTTTTTTGCAAATGCTTGTGACAGGCATTGTTGTAGGTAGTGTATATGCCTTAGTTGCACTTGGTTTTGTCCTAATCTATAAATCTAGCGATGCAATCAATTTTGCGCAAGGGGAATTTTTATTAATTGGAACGTATGTATGTCTTACTTTGATTACAGCTTATAATATTCCTTTTATTGCTGCATTGCTTATTGCGTTGATGTTTAGTGCCGTCCTGGGTTTTGCTATCGAGAGAATAGTCTTACGGCCATTTATCGGTGAGCCGGTAATTTCGATGATCATGGCAACGATCGGATTATCTAGTGTTCTAGCAGGTTTTGTTCATATTATTTGGGGACATGAAACCCGTGTATTCCCAAAGGTCTTTTCTGAACAGCCTGTTCAATTAGGAAAAGTTGTTGTTGCTCCAGTTTATTTATGGTCCTTGCTGATTGTTGTAATCATGCTCGTTATTTTTACGCTATTTTTCAAATACTCGAAGCTTGGTATTGCGATGCGTGCAACAGCAGATGATCAGCAGGCAGCCATGTCGATGGGGATTAGTGTAAAGATGATTTTTGCGGTTGCCTGGGCAATTGCCGCGGTTGTTTCGGCTGTTGGCGGAATTCTGCTCGGCAATATTAATGGAGTGAATGCATCTCTGTCAGCAATTGGCTTGAAAGTACTGCCGGTTGCGATTCTCGGTGGATTGGATAGTATTCCAGGAGCCATCATCGGGGGACTTATTATCGGGGTTATTGAAAGTATGACAGGCGGATATTTAGATCCGTTAGTCGGCGGCGGCTTAAAAGAAGTCATGCCCTTTGTCATCTTAGTGTTTATTCTCATGTTTAAGCCATATGGACTATTTGGCAAAAAAGAGATTGAGAGGGTGTGATGGCATGAAAAATCCCTTTGTGATGGGCTGTGGAGAATTCCATGTAAATTATAAGGAAGATATGGCCATTTGGAAAATTTCCCGCGTAAGAATACGTGTCTTTATTATGCTTGCACTATTGGCGATCTTTCCACTGCTTGCGTCCGATTATGTTGTAGGACTTGCGACATTATGCGGGATTGCGGCAATTGGAGCCATTGGATTGAATATATTAACGGGATTTACTGGGCAAATTTCGATCGGAGTTGGAGCATTTTTAGGTGTCGGCGGCTATACATCAGCTATTTTAACAGCAAAGCTCGGGTTAAGCTTTTGGATTGCAATGCCGACAGCTGGAATTATTACGGCCATTGTTGGCGGGCTATTTGGCTTACCGTCCTTAAGATTAAAAGGGCTTTATTTAGCGATTGCGACATTGGCAGCGCAAGTTATCATCCTGTTTGTCATATCAAGATGGGATTCTTTGACAGGCGGTACAGCAGGGATGGTCCTTTCACGGCCAGAAATTGGCGGATTTATTTTTCATAGTGAGACGAGCTATTACTACTTAATATTTATCGTGCTGATCATTACAACGCTGTTTACATTAAATCTTTTCCGCTCAAGGGTTGGCAGGGCCTTTATTGCTGTACGCGATAGAGATATTGCTGCTGAAGTCATAGGCATTGATCTATTTAAGTATAAAGTGCTTGCCTTTATTGTCAGCTCATTCTTTGTAGGCGTAGCTGGTGCTTTGCTTGGTCATTACACAATGGTCGTTAGCCCAGAGCTGTACAGCATTTCTGTTTCCATTGAATATTTAGCCATTATTCTTGTCGGGGGATTGGGAAGTGTATTCGGTTCCATCTATGGAGCGGTATTCATTACATTATTGCCGGTCATCCTTCGTTCAGGGGTTGAGTTGTTAAGCGGCTTATTCCCGGATATTTCGAATGTGCTTGTCGGCATGAAAGAAGTCGTATTTGGCCTAGTCATTATTTTATTCCTTATTTATGAACCAGAGGGACTCGCAAAAATATGGAAAAACATTAAAGATTATTTCAGACTGTGGCCATTCTCATATTAGCTAATTCATTGTTTAAAACATTTGAAGCAGCAATTTTATAGAGAAATAGCTTCAAATTTTTAATGATTTTATTCAAAAGTAAAGAGGGGGAAAACGATGAGGAAGTTTTGGGCTGTTTTGTTAGTGTTGATGTTAGGCGTACTTTCAGCATGTTCAGGCGGAGAGAAAAGCTCAGGCGATACGAAAGGGACGATAAAAATTGGCGGCATCTTTGACATTACAGGTGGTACAGGTGATGTCGGTACTCCATATGCAGAAGGAGAAAAAGCCTTTTTTGAATATTTAGCTGTAAAAGGTGATGTCAACGGCTATAAAGTAGAGCTAATTGGGGATGATTACGCTTATAAAATCCCTGAGGCGCAAAAGCTTTATCAAAAATTGAAATCGAAGGATAAGGTGTCGGCGATTTTAGGATGGGGCACTGGTGATACAGAGGCGCTTCGCCAACAGATCGCAGCGGATAAGCTTCCATACATATCTGCTTCCTATTCTGAAAACTTAAAAAACATACAAGATAGCCCATACAACTTCTTAGCTGCCGCGTCGTATTCAGACCAAGCACGCTCTGTTCTTAAATGGATTAAAGATAATCATAGCGGTGGAACACCGACAGTAGCGTTAATTTATAATGATTCCGCTTTCGGAAAATCTCCAATTGAAGATGCGAAAAACTATGCAAAGGAAATTGGCGTAGAAGTGGTTGACGAACAAATCGTCGAGCTGCAAGCGCTTGATGCGACTTCTCAATTATTAAATATGGAAAAGAAAAACCCTGACTATGCGATCATTCAGCAAACTTGGGGGGCAACTGCGACAATCTTAAAGGATGCGAAAAAGCTTGGACTTGATACGCAATTTATCGGATTAAACTGGGCAACTGGTGAAGGCTTGCTTCCAATCGCAGGTGATGCCGCTGAAGGCTTTATCGGGGTAGTGACACATGCATTCCCATATGAAGATCTCTCTGGAATGGCTGAAATAAAGACGTTTTTAGAAGGAAAAGGTGAAAAGCTAGAAGATAAAAACCAAAAGTTTATTCAAGGCTGGGTCTCCGCAAAAATTATGGTTGAAGGCATGAAGCTTGCGGATGATCCAACGACTGGTGAAGGGATCCGCGCCGGATTAGAGAAATTATCAAACCTTGATTTAGGTGGATTAGCAGCACCAGTATCATTCTCCGCTGATAATCATGCAGGAACCCATCAAGTTCGTCTAGCAGAAGTAAAAGAAGGGAAATTTAAAGTTTTCACTGATTATATTGGATATTAATTTGATGAGGGGGCGTTTTAATAACGCTCCTTTTCTAAAAGGGAAAGTGGACTTGGAGCTGGAGAGTAAGGGGGAAGATTTTCTAACAATTAATAATGTTGAAGTCATGTACGATCGAGTCATTCTTGTGTTAAAAGGAATGTCAATGGTTGTGCCAAAAGGGAAGATTGTTGCCCTTTTAGGGAGCAATGGAGCAGGTAAAACAACGACGCTGAAAGCGATCTCTGGGCTTTTGAAAAGTGAAAATGGTGAAGTGACAGATGGGTTTATAGAGTTATATGGGGAACGAATTGATGTGAGCGATGCTGAAACGATTGTCAAAAAAGGAATTTTTCAATGTATGGAAGGACGCCGTGTATTTGAACAATTGACGGTAGAGGAAAATTTAATTGCCGGAGCTCATACTCGAAAAGATCGGAAAAATATTAAAGATGATATTCAAAAGGTATATCATTACTTCCCGAAGCTAGAAATGTTAAAAAATCGCCAAGCAGGCTATTTATCGGGAGGCGAGCAACAAATGCTGGCAATCGGCAGAGGAATTATGGCAAAGCCTAAAGTGCTGCTATTAGATGAGCCATCTCTTGGGCTAGCTCCGCTGCTCGTGAAAGAAATCTTTGCTATCATCAAAAAAATTAATGAAGAGGAAGGAACAACTATTTTAGTAGTCGAACAAAATGCGAATGTGGCGTTATCGATTGCGGATTATGGCTACATAATGGAAAACGGGCGCATCGTCATGGACGGAACCGTTGAACGTTTACTAGTTAATCAAGATGTCCGTGAATTTTATTTAGGGATGAGCGACAAAGGAAGAAAAAACTATCGAAATATTAAATCGTATAAAAGAAGAAAGAGGTGGCTGTAATGGAGGCACTGGAACAAGTGATCCACTATGCCTATCAACATGCAACGGGATTTAGAGAGAGGCTGGATAAGGCAGAAATTTCTCCTGATGATATTCAATCTATTAGTGATTTAGAGAAAATTCCCGTTTTAATAAAGGACCAATTACCCGAGCTACAAAGCAAAAATGCCCCCTTTGGTCAATTAACAACTGTTCCGGCTGTTGAAATGGCGAGAATATTTATGTCTCCTGGTCCGATTTATGACCCACAAACACATGAGCAAGATTTTTGGCGTTTTTCAGAAGCACTTGACGTTGCTGGATTTACCAATGAAGATATCGTGCAAAATACATTTTCCTATCATCTATCCCCAGCAGGCTTTATGTTCGATTCGGCATTAAGGGAACTAGGGGCAACAGTCATTCCAGCGGGAACTGGAAATCGTGAATTGCAAATTCAAGTAATGAAGGATTTACAAGTAACTGGTTATACAGGAACACCAAGCTTCTTCGCGATTCTATTAGATGCAATCGAAGAAAAAGGATGGAGTATCGGAAAAGAGATTCATCTGAAAAAAGTATTCTTTACCGCTGAAAGGCTGACAAATGAATTAAGAAAAAGATGTGAAGAGAATAATATTGCCGTCTTTGAAGGATACGGCACAGCAGATTGCGGTTGTATTGCTTATGAAGATAAACAGGGGCCAGGCTTAAAAGTATCGCATACAGCTATCGTGCAAATTTGCGATCCCCATTCAGGAAAGGAAGTAACTTCTGGAGAAGGTGAAATCGTTGTAACATTATTCGATAAAAGCTATCCGCTCATTCGCTTTGGTACTGGTGATCTTTCACGATGGGTAGATGGCTATGAAGGCAAGAGGATAGCTGGAATCCTTGGAAGAGTTAGCGATGGGATCAAAGTCAAGGGTATGTTTGTTAGAGAAAAGCAGCTTGCACTTGTTTTAGAGGAAGCAGGGTACAGGACCTTCCAAGCCATCGTAACAAGTAAAAATAACCAGGACTCATTTGAAATAATCATAGAATCCGAGGAAGAAATTGCTGGCGATCTCATGAACAAGTTACAAAATGTTATCCGTGTCACACCAACTATGAGGAGGGTATTACCTGGTACGATTGAAAAAAATGAAAAGCGTTTGCTGGATAAAAGATTATATGATTTGAAGAATGTGTAAAAAGAATGGGATTGTCTCTCATTCTTTTTTTCTATGCAAACTATCCGTCATGAGGGTCATGACGGACAGTTCTGTTTTTGGTTACTTCTAAGGACAAAAACTACATATCTGTTTCATGGACCGCGTTTCCGCAGGTCACCGTCCAAAACGCTTCCCATGACTACTTCATAGCACCGATTTTCATAGGCCACCTAGTTTTACTAGTGCATTAACCATTAACCTTACCTAATTTTCTCCACCTGTACACGGCCGGAAAAGAATGTTGCGCCGCCGCCAATATCGGAAAGGCGGTCTGGCGTTAATGAGTTGACATGCTGTTTCTTGCCGGGAGCATCTGCCCATAATCCTTGGGAGACGGCCACACCGGGGAGGACATTTTCACCAACAACTGCCTTCAGCTCACATTCTCCACGATGATTCCAAACACGGACAACTTCACCATCTTCAATGTTTAAGCGGTGTGCATCCTCTTGATTGATATGAATTTTTGCTTCCTTTTCAAGGGAAACATGCTTTTCATTGTTTGAAAAAGTAGAGTTTAAGAAATTATGATTTGGTGCTGGAATGAATAAAAATGGTAGATCGCTATCTTTTATTATTGGTATATAGGTTGGCAACCCTGGTTGCCCATCTTGGACCATTTTTTCTGAGTAAAGCTCAATTTTTCCACTTGGAGTAGCCAGTTTTCCAGGGAAAAGAGGCTTCACAGCGGCTTTCAAATATTGCTTTTCTACTAAATCTTCATAAGTAATATGCGAGATATAAGGATTTTCCGGATGATCAAGTGCTTCCGCGATTAGCTCAGCTTCAGTTGCTTTAAGGGTCGGTTCGTCAAAGCCCATTCCTTCAGCTAACAAACGGAACATTTCAACATTAGATTTCGACTCTTCATACGGCTCGATGACAGGCTGCTGAAGCTGAATAAAATGGTGCCAGTAAGATGTATAGAAATCGGTATTTTCAAAGGCAGATGTTGCCGGTAATATGATGTCCGCGTATTTCGCTGTTTCAGTCATGAATAAATCATGAACGACAATAAATAAATCTTCTCGCTCTAATCCTCTTCTAACCATATTTCCTTCTGGTGCAACGACCGCTGGATTGCAGCTGTACACAAATAAAGACTTCACAGGTGGATCTAATTCCAGCAGCGCTTTGCCAAGCTGATTCATATTAATGACACGCGTATTTTTATTTTGCAATAAATCAGGACGCTGCAGTTTTTCTGCATTGTGGGCTAAGTAGCTCGAATTCCCCTTAATAGCCCCACCGCCTTTTTCCAGCCATTGTCCGGTTATAGCAGGGAGGCAGGCGATTGTTCGGATGGCCATTCCACCATTATCATGGTGCTGAATCCCATTTCCAATCCGAATATACGAAGGAGACGTTTCGCTGTACATTTTTGCAAGCTTATATAGATCGTCAACGGGAACACCAGTAATGCCGGAAACCGTTGCAGGATCATATTGTTTTACATGTTCGCGAAGCTCTTGATGACCCACTGTATATTCTTCTAAAAATGCATCATTGGCCATATTTTCTGCGAATAAAATATGCATCAATCCAAGTGCTAAAGCAGTATCCGTACCCGGTAAAATGGGAATAAACCAGTCTGCCAGCCGGCCTGTTTGATTTTTATGAACATCAATAACAACAATTTTTGCACCATTTTTCCGCGCTTTTTGCGCTAGTGCAACTTGGTGCATATTCGTACTAACAGCGTTCACTCCCCAAAAGATGATTAACTTGGAGTGGATTGTGTCCTCTGGATCAATGCCAAAGCTGCCGCCCATTGTGTACTTGTAGCCTACTGTACCAGCTGATTGACAGATCGTGCGATCAAGCAATGAGGCCCCAAGCCGATGGAAAAAGCGGCGATCCATTCCTTCCGCTGTTAAGTTTCCCATGTTTCCATAGAAACTGTAAGGAAGTATGCTTTCTGGACCATCAGTTTGTATGAGCTCCTTCCAGTGGGAAGTAATCGTGTGGATGGCTTCTTCCCAGCTGATGCGTTCGAATTTTCCTTCTCCTTTGTGACCAATTCTTTTTAAAGGATATTTCAAACGGTTTTCATCATGTATTCTTTCAGCCATATGGCGAACTTTGTTGCAGATATTTCCTTTCGTAACCGGATGTTCTGGATCTCCTTCAACTTTAACAATCTTGCCATCCTTTTTATGCACCAAAAGCCCACATTGATCCGGGCAATCAAGTGAACATACAGATGGAAAAACTCCATTTCTTTCATGTACAAAAGAGGTCATTCTTTTTCTCCTTTTGGTAAAATTCATATTTTGCTAGTATATTATTATTAGTTGTTATTATATACAAGATTGTTATTATTTTATATATAAAAAATTCGATCATGTGCATATGCATTGAAGCTCATATAAAAAATTCAAAAGAATTTATTGTATTGCGATGTTCAAGGGCAAGTAGAGGAGTTTCCCGTAGAAAGATATCGTGGAATGAATCCTCATGATCATGGCATCTCAAAAACACCGGACGGTTCCATTATCATTGTATTAGCTACCGATCTTCCACTTAGTGACAGGCAACTTCAGAGAGTTGCGAAGCGTTGTGGAATTGGTCTTGGCAGAACAGGCAGCCATTTTAGCCATGGGAGCGGCGACATCGTTATTGCTTTTTCAAGGGCCAATAAAATTACTCACTTTTCCGAGGGGAATTTTGAACCGAGTACATACACAAGGGAGGAGCAGCCAATCTTTAATCAAATTTTCACAGCAGCCGTAGATGTAACAGAGGAAGCAATTATGAACTCTCTATCAAAGGCGGAAACAACAACAGGTAGAGATGGGGAAATTATTGAATCTCTCTTTCAAGAATAAACCGTATGGAGGGCTGTGGAATTATTCACAAGCCTTCTTTTAGTTTGAAAAATTTTCTACCCTTTGTCCCATGGTTTCTTTAATGATTCGAGCAATTCGACAAATTTTTCATGAAAACAATAGGATTTTCGGCTTATTTTTACCTCATTTAAAGTATTTCTCATGATCATATGAAACATTATAACCAATATTCTGAAATCTCTTTTTTTAGTAACTCCATAATTTATGAATTTTTATTCATATAAATGTAAAATTTATCCTAAAACAAAAAGAAAACGGGATCTTTATAAAGAATAATTTGTCTAATGAATAGGAATGTCCCTCTATTAACACGATTTCTGTCAAACCGTACAATTAACTAGTAAAGGAAAATAAAAGACAGGGAGGAATATTTCAATGAGTTTAAAAAAGAAAGTATTATCGGTTTCATTATCTAGTTTAATGGCTTTAGGTGCTGTTTCAGCTGTATCGATGCCGGTTCATGCGGTTGGGAATGGGCCAAGCGCTGGTAATGGGGCGATTCAAACGTCAATCTTGCATACATATGATAGTTTAGTTGATTATTTAAAAACGCAAGAGGCAAAACAGTCTGCAATGGAGCTCGAAATTATTGGACAAACGGTAAAAGGCCGGGATATTTATATGGCCAAATATTTGTCGAATCCAAATAATCCAACGATTCTATTTTTAACGCAGCAGCACGGGAATGAGCAGCTTACGACTGAAGGGGCGCTTGAATTTATTAAGCATTTAGGAACAGGAAAAACAAAAGGTGTACTTGATAATGTAAACGTTCTCATTATCCCGATGTTAAATGCAGATGGGGCAATGGGAGATGTTAATTTCTCTCTTGATAATTATCTGGCAGATGGGGATCGCCATTTGACTCGTTATAACGCAAATTATGTTGATTTAAACCGTGAGCATGATAAAGCCACTAACAAAATGGAACCCGAGGCAAGGGCATTGCATGAAAATGTGTTAAAGAAATATAAAATTGACTATATGATTGACCTACATCACCAAGGAACATTAAGCGAGACTGAAGGAGAGCTAGTTTCAGGTTCGATCCTTTACCCGACAACTAAGAATGTGAAGCCAGAAGTATTAGAGGGTTCCAAAAAGCTTGGTTCAGTTGTCTTTAATGCGATTGAGCCTACTGGCTGGGGACATCTTGGGAAATACGCCGGTGAAAGCACGAATAATATTGGACGTAACGGTATAGCAGCCTATTATGATATTTCCACATTATTATTTGAAATGCGGGGAATGTCTGATCACTACATTAAATCTTATGCTATTGGACAAAAAAGTAATGGATATTTAATCAAGCAAACGATTACAACATTAGACTCTACTGTCAGAGCGATTGCTGATGGATCAATTAAAAAAGCAGATACGAGCTTCTGGGATACTCTTCCTACACAAAAAAGCAGACAAGGTGAAGAATCTGACGAATAAAAATTATTTAAAAGGGGGCAGAATCATAAATAATATGATCTGTCCCTTTTCTTTTACATAAGTTCTTCCCAATCGGCATAAGAGCCACTCCCATTGCATCCAGGACAATCAAGTAAATTTCCGTAGAAGGCCATTTCATTCGCCGGATAATGCATAAAGCCTCTGCCATAGCAATCAGGGCATTTTTCCATCTCCTTCATTTGAGCGACATGGTTTTCATGCCGTGCTGCTCTCCAATTATTAAAGGCTTTAACTAACCCCATTTTAACCACCTCAACTATCTTTTTTTCTTATTTTTAATTAAAATGCCTATTTTTATACAATCGGATTATTTAGAGTTGAGGCCGATTCATTGTCAAATCAACTTTTTTAATCAACAAACGAGTAAACAAACAGCAACATCTTTATTCCGAAAATATAAATAGGCACTTGCTATGGGAACCATACCTAATCCTCGTTCATATTTTGTTGAGGAGAGTATAGGTGCGTTTACCTAAAAATTATGGCTAATATGTGATTCATTATTTTGCTAAACACCTATAAAAAAAAATAGGAGGCTATGCAAATGAATAATTTCCAAAGAGAACTCGAAATGATGCAACTCGGAGATTTCCGTACAAATGAGGCAATTCCTTGGGATCCAAATCTGGAGCCGACGGATAGAATTTTCGGTATGGGTTGTTTCGGTTTTGGTGGATTCGGTTCTTGTTTCGGTCTAGGTTTCGGTTTCGGTTCTTGTTTCGGTTTCGGTTCTTGTTTCGGCTTTGGTTGTGGATTCCGTTGTGGAGGTTGTGGGTTCCGTTGTGGAGGTTGTGGATTCCGTTGTGGCGGATGCGGTCGCTGCGGCGGAAGATGCTTTATTTAATCGTATTTTAGGTATCTACAAAATAACATGGTTACT
The DNA here is from genome assembly GCF_008923245.1 of Cytobacillus depressus. Classification (GTDB taxonomy): domain Bacteria; phylum Bacillota; class Bacilli; order Bacillales; family Cytobacillaceae; genus Cytobacillus; species Cytobacillus depressus. Next base: position 84,052 of record NZ_WBOS01000001.1, on the reverse strand, counting down.
CAATGGAGAAATTTCTGCCCCAGCATCAATTTTTGCTGGGGCATTTCTCTATAAGAGGAGACATATGGGACATATTGCGGTACATAGGGTAATAGTGAAAAGTTATTAGTGATTTAAGAACAGCTATCTGTAAGGAGGAGCAATGATGACGAGTGTAATCCCGTCTATGCGTTTGAAAGTGAAAAGGGACACGTTTGTTCTCCCTGTTCCAAACAGTGGAGTATATTTTCGGAACAACATATGTTCGTTTCAAATGGAAGGCAGTATGATCGATCAGTGGGTTGAAAAACTGTTGCCTATGTTCAACGGGGAGCATACGTTGGGAGAATTGACTAATGAATTGCCGAGTGCATACAGGGAGCGGGTCTTTGAAATTGCAGAAGTGCTTTATCGAAATGGGTTTGCAAGTGATGTGAGCCAAGATCATCCACATGAATTAACGGATGAAATTCTTAAAAAACATGCTTCTCAAATTGAATTTTTGAACAGTTTCGGCAATTCGGGTGCATACCGTTTTCAAACCTATCGTCAGGCTAAGGTTTTGGCAGTTGGCTCCGGCCCTATATTTGTTTCCTTAGTTTCCGCTTTGCTTGAATCTGGTTTGCCAAAGTTTCATGTGCTAATTACGGATTCGGTTAGGACCAATAGACAGCGAATAATGGAACTTGTGGAACATGCTCGTAAAACAGATCCCGAGGCAGCAGTAGAGGAGGTTATCTTGCAGGAGGGAGTGAATTCCTGGGAGAAGATTGTTCAGTCGTATGAATCAATTTTGTATATAACACAGGAGGATAACATAGAAGATCTCAGGGATATTCATAGGATTTGCAAGGTAGAAAAGAAACTATTTATTCCAGCTATATGTATACAACAGATGGGAATTGCAGGTCCTATAGTGCACCCAGGTTCTAGTGGATGTTGGGAATCTGCATGGAGACGAATACACAAATCTGTGCTTTCCAATGACCAGCTACTGACGACCTACTCGTCTACAGCAGGAGCGATGCTGGCAAATGTGATCGTGTTTGAATTGTTCAAAGAGTGTACAAAAGAGACAGAATCGGAACAGCATGATCAAATCTTTCTGCTTGACCTAGAATCGCTAGAAGGAAACTGGCATTCTTTCATACCACATCCGTTAGAAGCAGGTCGTGTGTCTGCCGAATGGGTTCATGATTTGGATTTGCGACTTCAAAGAAGCTTAAATAAAGAAGAGCCAAATAAATTACTTTTTTATTTCAGCCAATTAACATCAGCTGAATCAGGCATTTTTCATATTTGGGAAGAGGGGGATTTAAAGCAGATACCGTTAGCGCAGTGTCGGGTTCAGGCAGTCGACTTGTTGTCGGAAGGACCAGCTGAGCTGTTGCCAGAGATAATCGCAACTGGTTTGACACATGAAGAGGCACGGAGAGAAGCGGGATTGGCAGGAATCGAAGCGTATGTGTCACAACTGGATGATCTACTTCTTAGGTCTCTGCCTCCACATCCTGAAATAGCTGAACGTATATTAGAAAGAAAGGGATTTGTCGGAATTGGAACGGGGGAAACGATTGCGGAAGGTGTAGGACGCGGATTGCAAAGGTGTTTGGAAAAAAAGCTAAACAAGCAAGCGCTCCATAAAGAAATTTCTATCACTCGGGTAAACTTGGGTGAGATACATGATGAACGGTGCCGTTTTTATTTGCAGGCACTGACTACTATGCGGGGAGAACCGACAATAGGCTTAGGAGAAGAAATCTCCGGCTTCCCAGTTGTATGGATTGGTACGAATGGAAGCTGGTATGGCAGTGTAGGTTTGAACTACACAAGAGCGTTAAGGAACGCTCTGCAGCAGGCGCTTATGAAAGCACAAAATACCACGATGTTCCACACGGCACAGGCGTTGGAAGTATCGAGTGTGCTTCTTGAAGAAAGGAAGGTTCAAAGCATAAACATCCATGAGTGTGAAGTACCTATCGGATCCGATTTGCTAAATTCTGCAATAAAGACCTTAGAAAGTAACCATAAGCGCCTTCTAGTCATTGAACTTGAATCGGAACCTTTTTTGAAAGCGGGACTTGCGGGCGTGTTTGGTGTAATGTTACGAGAGGAGGAAAAAGTGTGAGTGCAGTAGTAGCAATAGTCGGAAGTGGATTGTTGGCAGACTATGTTTGCACAGAACTATCCACTCAAATTGAAGTTCTTCATCAAACTGATTTTGAGACAGAAGTGCCTGAAACTGCTAATTTGGTTCTTGTATTGCATGATACTTGGCATCCCTCCGTTCATCGAAAGGCAGAAGGGAAGTTGCGAATGGCCGGCATCCCTTGGCTACGAGGATTCGTTTCATTTGGTGAGGGGATCGTCGGACCACTTGTTTATCCAGATAAGCCTGGGTGCTCCCAGTGTGCGAATATAAGACGTCTGATGGCCGGACGGGACCGTGAAGAGATGTGGGAGATCGAGGATAGATTTGCGGAGAAAAGCGGAGAGTCGTCTGACCCTTGGGCATCGCAGACAGGCATTTTACAGATGGCACACCTTATTGCGGAAGAGGTTCAGAGCGTTTTGCAAGGTAATCAAGCTCGCTCTGAAGGTCGAATGTTCTTAATGAGTTTCAAATCACTTAAGAGTAAGTGGCATTCCTTTTTGCCTGATTCATTATGCCCGGTTTGTAGTCAAATACAAGACGATTCAGCTGAGGGGGCCAGAATAACTCTACAGCCTAGTCCAAAGATCAGCACCGGTAGTTACCGCTGCCGTTCAATGGATGATCTGAACAAAGTTTTGGCCACAGATTATTTGGATCATCGGACTGGTTTATTAAATGGAAAAATGTATGACATCTTAACGCCATTTGCCGATGTAGGTGTTAATTTGCCGTTATTCTCGGGTGATGAGGGAGTGGCCGGAAGGACTCTTTCCTATGCAGTAAGTGAGTCGACGGCAATTTTAGAGGGGTTGGAACGGTATTGCGGTATGACACCCCGTGGCAAACGGACAGTGATCCATGACAGTTTCCGTAATCTGCAGGATCGAGCACTAAACCCTCTCGAGGTAGGGGTACACGCAAAGGAACAATATATGAAGCCAGATTTTCCGTTCGAACCGTTTTATCCTGATCGCTCAATGAATTGGGTTTGGGGTTACTCGTTTTTGCAAGAGCGTCCGATTCTCGTTCCAGAGTTGCTTGCTTATTACAGTTTAGGCTGTGGTGACGGATTTGTCTATGAAACTTCTAATGGGTGTGCTTTAGGCGGGAGCTTGGAGGAGGCCATTTTCTACGGAATGATGGAAGTGGTGGAGCGTGACTCATTTCTGATGACTTGGTATGCGGAGCTATCACTTCCGCGTCTTGATCCTAATTCTGCAAACGATCAAGAATTGCAGTTGATGATCGAACGCGCACGGGCGGTTGCAGGATATGATTTATATTTTTATAATTCGACGATGGAAAATGGAATTCCAAGCGTTTTAGTGATAGCGAAAAATAGGAAAGAAAATGGTTTGAATATTATCTGTGCTGCAGGAGCACATTTGGACCCGGTCCGAGCTGCAAAGAGCGCTGTATACGAGTTGGCAGGTATGATGCTTACGCTTGATGGGGAATTTGAAGCGAAAAAAGAGAATTATGTGCGAATGCTGCAAGATTCTTCCCTAGTGCGGAAGATGGATGAGCATGGAATGCTGTACGGTTTACCTGAGGCAGAAGAGCGATTGAAGTTTTTGCTTGACGATAACCGGCCAATGAGAAGCTTTGCTGAAGAATTCAAATGGAAGTCAATGCATACAGACTTGACCGATGATCTTCAAGACATACTTCTTGAATTTCGCCGTTTAAATCTTGATGTGATAGTGGTGGATCAAACAACATCGGAAACGAATCGAAACGGATTGTTTTGTGTTAAAGTACTGATTCCGGGAATGTTGCCGATGACATTTGGACACCATCTTACCCGCATAACAGGGCTGGACAGAGTGTTAACGGTACCAATGAAACTTGGATACTCGAAGCAGAAGCTAACCTATGAACAACTCAATCCATTTCCTCATCCGTTTCCATAAGGGGTGGTTAGGAAGATGAATTTAGAGTCATTTCTGCACAATCTCCATTTTGACAATGAAAAGATAACTCCGCCGGACTGGGAAGCGGATTGGGGTGATGCACCTCTTGCGTATAAGGTTTACCGAGGATTACCTAAGGTTCCATTATCTTCAGAGATACCTCTAACGCTTGAAGGAACAGAAGTACCTGCAAAGCCTGACCTTCGCAAATTCGGACATTTCCTTTGGTATGTTTTCGGCCTTACCCAATTAAGCCAGTCAGTCTACACCTTAGATTCTTCAGAAAATAAGAGTGAACTAATGCAATCAAATAGGCGGTATGTTCCATCTGGAGGGGCGTTGTATCCAAACGAATTATACATCTATTTGAAGCTAGATGATCTTCCTGCTGGGATATACCATTATGATGTAGCACATCACAGCTTAGTGCTTTTGCGAGAAGGAAATTTTGATTCATATATAGCACGTGCACTTGGTAATCGCTGTGATATAGAAACTTGCTTCGGCACTGTTTTTGTGTCGACAATGTTTTGGAAAAATTTCTTTAAATACAATAATTTCGCCTATCGACTGCAAGGATTAGATGCTGGCGTACTAGTAGGACAGCTGCTGGAAGTATCGAAACGTTTTAGCTTCGAAACTGGATTATACTTCCAATATCTCGATCGGGCCCTCAACCATTTGCTTGGACTTACTGAACAGGAAGAGAGCGTATACGCTGTAATCCCGGTTTCGGTGGAAACTACAAACTGGTCAGCTAGTTTAAGTGACAGAGAAGGGGAGGTCTCTGCTCCAGAGTTATGGCGAGAGCTTACAGCTATTCAACATAGTTACATTCAACGTTCAAAGAGGGTCGCAGAGTATCCAATGGTAAAGAAGGTAAATGAAGCATCTATGCTTCAGTCAACGAATATGTTTCGGAAGATCCGGCCCAAGGAAACTCGGACTTGTGATGGTAATACTATTGCTCTTCCTCGCGAGAAGCGGTTGACATATGATCTAGCATTAGCTTGTAAAGAACGATTTTCACCAGACATGGATTTTGTATTGAGAAAGGTTACCAAGCCACAGCTGTCCACACTTTTGCAGGAGGCGTTCGCTTCCTTCTCCTATCGAAATGATTTAGATGTAACACATTCAAAAAACGAATCCCGCGTCTCGTTATTTATGTGCTTATATAATGTTGAAGGCATACCAAATGGTTCATACCAATATGATGAAACGGCTCATTCACTGCGAAAAGTAAATCACGGAGATCATCGATTTAAATTGCAAAACGCCATGATTAGTCATAATGTTAATTTGTTCCAAGTTCCAATATGCTTTCATATAGCGGGAGATAAGAACCACTTAGTAAAAGAACTTGGGTATAGAGGATATCGCATTCAGCAAATGGAGGCAGGAATGCTTACTCATCGATTGCTAATAGCGGCATCAGCCTTGGGGATGGGGGGACATCCGCTTCTCGGATTTGACGCCAAAGCATGTGATGAGATTTATGAGCAGGCTCTCTATGAAAAAACAAGCCTTATCCAAATTCCAATTGGAACCTATCGTGACCGAGCTTGGTTAAAAGGAAGTTTGCATAGTTAATTTAGGTGAAAAATACATTCATTAAAGGCTAAGCTACTCTCAAAAATTGGGTAGCTTATTTTTTTTATATAATCACTCCTATTGACCTACCTTGATAGGGTAGATTCTCATGATAAAATATTCGACCCACACATAATTTTGACATAAACCTATGACTATAGTTCTGTTTTATTTTTTTAAAATAGAATTCTCAAATCTATCATGTATAATATTGAAATGCAAGGCCATCAATTAGGTAAGGAGGTTTAGAATGATGGGATGGGCGTTAGCTATTTTATTTGGTGCAGCAGTGGTGCTGCTCATTTTATCGTTTTATAAATCGGGGCAATCTTCAACTAGACTTGAGCAACAAATCGATCAACTTACCTTCTCTTTAATGGAAGAAGTGTATCAGCTGCAGCAGCAAATGAAGGATCTCGAAATCGATGCTGAAATTACAGCGAAGGAAGGGGAAGCTTCTATCGTTCCTTTCGAGAAAAGGGTTCTGCTGCGGGAACTGATTGATTTACATAGACGTGGTTATTCATTTGAAAGCATTGCAGCTGAAAAGCAAATGAGTACGGAAGAGATCGAACAATTGCTTGCTTCCTATATAAAGAAAAGGGATGAAAGGGGCAAGGATGTGAATGACATCTAAATCAATGCGCAGCTTTGCCGGTGGATTAATTGTCGCGGCGACTTTGTGCGGAGCCGTCTATTTTAGTGGCCCGGCAAAAGCAACAACTAAGCAGACTGCGGAAAAACTTTCAAATGAAGAAATGAAAACTTTGCTCGCCGAGGAAGGCTATGTAATCTACTCGGAAAAAGAGTGGGATCAGCTTGAAGCAGAGAAGGAACCAGCAAAGGAAGCACCAAATAAAAATGAAGAAACGAAACAAGATGAAAATGTTATTTATCGTACTATTTTAAACGTTTCTTTAGGTATGACAAGCATTGATGTCGGGAGAAGTCTTGAGAAAGCAAAAATTATCGATAATGCAAGAGCTTTTTCTACCGAAGTTGAAAAACGAGGTTTATCAAGCAAATTAAAACCAGGTATATATGAAGTTGAATCTGGGATGAATATGGATCAAATTTTATCTGTTATGTTTAAAAAATAATGGGTAACAAATCAAAATGCACCTGAATCAGGCTGCATTTTTTTGTTTGTCTAGCTCCAGCGCCTACCCCCTCGAGGTCACAAGTCAATCCTCCCAGAAAGGTAAAGAACACCTTTCCGAGAGGCTCGTCTTGTGCTTGTCGGGGGTGAGCACAAAGGAAAGCTTCTGCGCATTATCATCGCAGGAACAATTGTCCTTTGATTGTTCCGAAGGCGCTTCCGCTTTTCTATCCTTAAATCAGTTTCGAACAATTTCCATTTTATATAACAATCTTTTTATCGGGAATTTTCAGAATTATTATTGTATACTTTGTCGAAATGTGTTATTTTTAAAAAAGCATTAGATGAAGTGTAAACTTCATTAATTACTAAATATTAAAGTCTTTACTTCAAATTTAAGAGGAGATTCTTATGGAGCTTAAAGAGGTCATCCATACATATTACCACCAGCTTTCAAAGGGACAGCAAAAGGTTGCGAATTATTTGCTGGAAAAGCCTAGAGAATTTGCGATTAAGTCTGCACAGGAAATTGGTACCGACGCTGGAGTGAGCGAAACGACCGTTATTCGGTTTTGTTACGCAATTAAACTATCAGGCTTTTCTGAGCTGCAGAAAAGAATCCGTGAACAACTTCTTTTTCAAGAAAGCAGTCTAGGCAATTATTATTCTTCAAAACTGGAGATTGCCGAGGAACCAAACTTTTTCACCCAAGTGATGGAAAAAGACCGAGAGCAAATTAAGGAACTGATTTCCCTTATTAATGAAGAGAAAATGAATCAGATGGTTGATCAGCTCGTGAAGGCGGATGGAATTTATATTGCAGGGATGGGCATTTCCTTTTCCGCGGCAAATTGGCTCGCTTTCACACTTGGATTAGTTAAAGATAATGTTAAGCTAGTCCGATCCGATACTGATGATATTCTATTTACGCTGAGCAGAATGGACAGCCAATCTGTCTTAATTGCTATTTCCTTTCATCGCTATTTAAAAGAAACGATAAAAATAGCCAAGTTGGCGAAGAGGCAAGGAGCGACCGTCGTTGGAATTACGGATACTCCACATTCACCAATAAGTGAATTTTCCGATATACTATTTCCAATTTTTCCTTATAAAAAATCGACGATTGACATGGCAACAGGTTTATTTTCTTTTTTAAACGCCGTAGTTGCCGGGGTAACCGTAACGAATTCAAACGGCTTTGAAAAACAAAAAGAACAATATGAAGAACTATTTCGAAATTATTTTTTCATCGAAGGAGGAGAAGTGAAATGAAAAATCTTCTTGAACAGCTAAGACCGACAATCGACTCCTTATTTGATCACTTCCACCAGCATCCCGAAGTAAGTTGGGAAGAGTTTAAAACAACTGAATTTATTCAAGCTTTTTTACAAAAAGAGGGTTTTCAGGTGCGGACATTTGACTGCACTGGCCTCGTTGCCGAAGTAGGGCACCCTGGGGATTTTTGTGTCGGCTTGCGAACAGATATTGATGCATTATGGCAAGAAGTGGATGGCGTTTATCAGGCTAACCATTCATGCGGTCATGATGCTCATATGACGATGATTATTGGAACGATGCTGCTTCTAAAGAAGTTAAACTTTCCATTTGAGGGGAAGGTAAAATTCATCTTCCAGCCAGCAGAGGAAAAAGGCACAGGCGCATTAAAAATGATTGAAAAGAATGTTATCGACAATGTTGACTATTTGTATGGCGTTCATTTAAGACCGGTGCAGGAGCTTGAAGATGGATATGCGATCCCTGCCATTTATCATGGAGCTGCCAAATTTATAACTGGTGAAATCATTGGCGAGGATGCGCATGGAGCAAGGCCCCATTTAGGGCAAAATGCGATCGAAGTTGGTGCTTCAATCGTTAATGAAATTAAGAGCATACATTTAGACCCAATGGTTCCGTATTCTGCGAAAATGACAAAATTCCATGCTGGCGGCGATTCAGGCAATATTATTCCGGGAAAAGCGTCATTTAGTCTTGATTTACGGGCACAATCGAATCAAGTCATGAATGAATTAACCGAAAAAATTTACAGCATTTTTGAGAATGTAAGCCGCATGTACGATGTGAAAATTACATCTGAGACAAAGGCGAGTGTAGCGGCGGCTGAGGTGGATTTGGATGCGTTGGAATTTATGAAGCAAGCCATTATTGATACTTTAGGTGAAAACGGATTAAAAGAGCCAGTCGTTTCATCTGGTGGGGAAGATTTTCACTTTTATACGTTAAAAAAGCCAAGTGTTAAAGCGACGATGCTCGGTCTCGGATGCGGCCTCACACCAGGGCTTCATCATCCGAATATGACGTTTAACCATGAAGCGATGTATGCTGGTATAGAAATTTTAGCAAAAACGATCATCAACACATTTGCTAAACAACAAGAAGGTGAACGAAAATGAAATATGAAATACGACCTTTATACAGCAACAATGAAATGAAGCAAGTGCAGAAACTTGAAGAAGAAGTTTGGCACATGAGTGCGATACCGATTCATCAAACAATTACAGCTGTAAAAAACGGCGGCATTATGCTAGGTGCTTTTGATCAAGATAAATTAGTTGGTTTCAGCTATGGATTTACTGGCTTCGATGAAAAACAAACGTATCTTTGCTCTCACATGCTTGGTATTCACCCCGATTACCAGGATCAAGGAATTGGTGCTAAATTAAAAGAGGCACAAAAAAGAGCAGCTGCCGAGAAAGGCTATGAACTGATCATTTGGACATTCGACCCGCTTGAAAGCAGAAATGCCTATCTCAATATGAATAAGCTCCGCGGCATCTGTTCCACTTATTTCGAAAATTGCTACGGGGAAATGGAGGACGGCCTGAATAAAGGGCTGGCAACAGATCGCTTTAAAATCGATTGGTGGATTAACAGTGACCATGTAGCAAATAACGAAACGATTGACGAAATTCTTTCGTTGGAAGGAACTCATCTTTTTAGCTGGGAGACTGTGAACAATGGATTGCCGAAATTAGGTGATATTGATCAAGGTTTAGCTGCCTTTTCTGAAAGTAAGCTGCCGTTATTAGTACCTGTTCCAGTTAATTTTCAAGATTTGAAAAAAGCGGATCATGACCTCGCTATTGATTGGCGATTAAAGACAAGAAGGATTTTTCAGCAGCTATTCAAAACGGGCTATGCAGTAGTTGCTTTGCAAAAAACAACTCAATTGCCTGTCCATTATTATGTTTTAACAAAGCTTGAATCATTAAATATTTGATTAGGAAGGGTTGATATCCATGAAATTAAAAGAAGTTACGTTACGACATTTAAAAATGCGAATGAAATCTCCATTTACAACTAGCTTCGGGACGATGCAAGATCGGGATTTCATTTTACTTGAAGCTAAGGATGAGAACGGAAATAGCGGTTGGGGAGAATCGGTTGCCTTCCATTCACCTTGGTATAATGAAGAAACTTTAAAAACGAATTGGCATATGCTAGAGGATTTTATTATTCCAGAATTATTGAATAGAGAAATTAGCCACCCTAATGAGGTTTCTGACATCCTTTCTTATATTCGCAAAAATAATATGGCAAAATCCACCATTGAGGGAGCGGTTTGGGATCTTTATACTCAAGACCAGGGAATTTCATTAGCGAAGGCCCTTGGTGGAGAAAAGTCAAAAATTGAAGTCGGCATTAGTATTGGCATCCAAAATACAGTCGATGATCTACTTAAATTAATTGATGAGTACGTAACAGAAGGCTATAAGCGTATGAAAGTAAAAATTAAGCCAGGCTGGGATGTAGAGGTAATGAGGGAAGTAAGAAAGCATTTCCCGAATGTGTCTTTAATGGCCGATGCTAATTCCGCATACCGCTTGGAAGATATTGACCGTCTGCGTGCTTTAGATGAATTTGATCTTATGATGATTGAACAGCCGCTAGCATCCGATGATATTATCGATCATGCGACTCTTCAAAAGCAAATAAGCACACCTGTTTGCTTAGATGAAAGTATTCATTCATATGAAGATACTCGTAAAGCCATTGAATTAGGAAGCTGCAAAATTATTAATATTAAAATCGGCCGTGTTGGCGGCTTAACAGAGTCAAAGCGGATTCATGACCTTTGTAAGCAACACGATATTCCTGTCTGGTGTGGCGGCATGCTTGAGTCAGGGATCGGAAGAGCTCATAATATTGCCCTTACTACTTTAGATAATTTTATTTTGCCTGGTGATACGGCTGGATCTTCGCGTTATTGGGACAAAGACATTATTGACCCTGAGGTAGTTGTGAAGGATGGCTTCATTACCGTTCCAGATGTCCCTGGGATTGGATATACTCCGAACAGAAAGACGATTAAACAATTTACAGTAAGCGAAAAAACCTTTTCATAATGATGTTAAAAGGGATGAAGCGCCGTTTATTTTTTCGCTTCCTCTCTTTTTTAAATAATTATCAAAAAATTCAATCTTGGTGGAGGCATTTATGAAAAAAAGCATTCAAATGGCAGGTGCATATATCGGAACGGTTATTGGAGCCGGTTTTGCTTCTGGACAGGAAGTTTTGCAGTTTTTTACAAGCTTTGGATGGTTAGGATTTTTCGGCGCGATCTTGGCAACCTTACTATTTGCTTTTTTAGGAATGAATATTATTCAAATTGGTAGCCGTCTTCAAACTGATTCACATAAAGACGTCGTGTATAATATTTGCGGTAAATATCTTGGGTTAGCGGTAGATTTTATCATTACTTTCTTCTTATTTGGAGTAGCTGTTATTATGTTTGCGGGTGCAGGTTCAACTTTTGAACAGCAATTTGGCATTCCAAGTGCAGTAGGAAGTTTAATTATGGTGTTATTAACGATTGCAACTTGCTTCTTTAATGTAGAAAAAGTCCTAAATATTATTGGAAGTATAACTCCGGCATTACTCGTGTTAGTCTTGCTGATCGCTGCTTATGCTTTATTTACAATGGATACTACCTTTGCAGAGCTTAACAAATTGGCTCATGGGCAACAATCAGCTGCCTCTAACTGGTTTCTTTCTGGCTTATTGTATGTTTCATTTAACATCACTTGTGCGATTCCGATGCTTGCAGTAATGGGCGGAACAACAAAGAACAGGAAGGTAGCCGGAATGGGCGGTATTCTTGGCGGTATCGGTTTAGGTCTTATGCTTATTCTAATTAATGTTGGGATGTATACAAGACTCGATGCAGTTGGAAGCCTAGATATTCCAATGCTTTACTTAGCTAATGAAATTTCACCAGTTGTCGGAATTTTCATGTCGATCGTCCTGTTGGCGATGATTTTCAACACAGCAGTAGGGATGCTTTATGGATTTGCGGTACGCGTGATGAAGCCTGGAACGATGAAATTTAAAGGATTAGTTACAGCGCTTGGATTTGCAGGTTTTGCAGCAAGCTTCGTAGGTTTTACGAAACTTGTAGGAACATTATATCCAATTACAGGTTACCTTGGCTTCGCTTTAATCGCAGCGGTTATTGTAGCTTGGGTTAGAGGAAAAAGAAAATCTAATCATGAACAATTAGAAACAAAAGCATCATAATCAAAAAACCTTTCCGAGTGTTAATAGCTTGGAAAGGTTTTTTTAATATTTAGTTTAAATGCCTGAAATTTGTTTGCTAGAAAAACTTGGTGTATACCAAGTTTCCCCTATACCTACCGTCTCGCCCCTAATTTGGCTGAGACCCGTTTGCCCGTTTCGATTACCTTATGGATTAGAAAATTATGCCTTTCTTGCGTGACATTGAAATTAACATAGCCAATACTAATGGAACCTATTAAATCATTCCATTGGTTAAAGATTGGTGCAGCAACCGAAGAGGTTCCTTCCGTTCTTTCATCATGGCTAATGCTATATCCTTGTACCTTTGTCATTTGCATGGTGTATAAGAAGCTCTCTTTTTCTTTCTCCTCTACAAGTGAATTCACGATATTTAACATCTCTTCTTTGGGTATGTGAGCGAGTATGACCTTATTGGCGGCACCCACATTCATTGGGATGCGAATTCCTAATTGATCGTATATCCGGATGTTATTAGTTGGGCAATCGATTCTCTCAGCGACAATGGACTCTAATCCAATAGGCTTACTAAAATAGATACTCTCTTCGGCATCAAGCATCAATTTTTCCATTTCTGGACGAATTAATGTCACGAAATCAAAGCTGTCATAAAGCTTCAAGCCAAATTCAAGCCACGTATTACCAAGTGAGTACAGCTTTGAATTAGGGTCTTGTTGAACAAGGCCATGTTTTTTCATCGCTTGTAAAAGCCTGTGCATCGTACTGGCAGGCAAATCACATTCCTTCGATAAATCAGTAATGGACAGCCACATTTTGTCCTGATTTTTTGATAAAGCCTCCGTAACCTGCATCGCGCGGTCAATCGTTTGCATAATGGGATCACCTATTCTATGTTTATAGTTTTATTTTACAGTAAACATCTAGGAAACGAAAATATTCCCTCAATTCGAAAAATATTGACAGGGGGCTTTTTCTACTATACTATCATATTATAAAATTCCTTTGAAAGGAATGTGATTCCGTTATACGGAAAATGAGGAGGGAGACTGAATGGATTACTGTCAATCGATGTACAAACAACTTCGAAAAGTGATCGTCAAACATCCAAACGATGCTTTTATAAGTCAAGAACATTTACAAGTAGAATGGAAGCGATATAACTACATAGAAGAACCTAATTTCGCTGAGGCGCTGCTGGAATATGAACAGTTTCTTGGAATTCTCCGCGAACATGTCGAACAGATTGTATTTTTACCTGCATCAAAGGATGTTGGTTTGGATTCCCTTTATGCTCATGATCCTGTCAAATTTACTGGGAAAGGGGCCATAATTTTAAAATCAGGAAAAAAATTACGTCAGAATGAAGCAACTGTTTATAAAAAGTTTCTTCAAGAGAAGAATATCCCTATTATCGGGGAACTGACTGGTGAAGCAGTGGCTGACGGAGGAGATCTCGTTTGGCTAGATGATCGTACGCTTGTTGTCGGCAGAGGATATCGGACAAATGATGAAGCTATTCGACAAATTAAGGAAATGACAAAGGATTTAGTGGATGAGTTTATCGTTATTCAGCTCCCGCATGATCAAGGGGAGGCGGAATGTCTTCATTTAATGTCATTTATAAGTATGGTCGATCACGATCTTGCTGTCGTCCATTCAAGATTAATGCCCGTCTTCTTTAGACAACTGCTAATTGAACGCGGCATTCAATTAATCGAAGTGCCAGAAGAAGAATACCATCGTCTTGGCTGTAATGTGTTAGCTTTGGCACCAAGAGTTTGTATGATGGTTTCTGAAAACCCTTCCACAAAGCAACAATTAATCGATGCAGGAGCAACTGTTTACGAATATAAAGGCCATGAAATCTCATATTTAGGAACTGGCGGACCAACTTGCCTAACGAGTCCTGTCATTCGAAATTAATAATTAACAAGTTTAGGAGGAAAAGAAATGTTTAAACATACGATTGTAAAAACACCTGGAGAAAGCTATATCAATGGATTAACGACATCAGACCTTGGCACCCCTAATTACGAAAAAGCACTAGAGCAGCATGAAGCATATAAAAGCGCTCTTAAAAAGTGTGGAGTAGAAGTCCATGAGATGCCAAAGAACAATGATTTCCCTGACTCCACTTTTGTTGAGGATACAGCTGTACTTACACCAGAATTCGCTGTAATCTCTAATCCAGGTGCGGCAACACGAAACCTTGAGATTATTGAAATGGAGCCAGCTATTAAAGAGTTTTATGAGAAGTATTATTACATTAAATCTCCTGGCTTCCTTGATGGCGGGGACGTATTACAGGCTGAGGATCATTTTTATATCGGCTTATCCGAACGCACGAATTTAGAGGGGGCCAAGCAATTAAAGGAAATTTTAGAATCGGAAAACTATAAAGCTACTATCGTGCAACTAGAAAAATTCTTCCACTTAAAAACGGGCATTTCTTATTTAGGCAATCAAACAATGGTTGTTGCTGGAGAGTTTATTAATCATCCAGACTTTGAATCGTATAAGAAAATCGTCGTTCCTGCAGAGGAAGAGTATGCGGCTAACTGTATTAAAGTGAATGACTATGTGATCATTCCAGCGGGTTATCCGCAAACGAAGGCGCTTATTAATGATGCGGGCTATCAAACGATTGAACTAGACATGTCAGAATTCCGTAAATTAGACGGAGGGCTAAGCTGCTTATCATTGCGGTTTTAATAGAAAAGATTAGAATTCATTAATAAAATAGAGGTCTTGACAAGGTTTGAAAATGTTGATCACTACCCTGGCTATTTCATCGTTTTGACGGCCAAGGTCTCTCTTGAAGGACATACTAAGGTGTTTTTCGCATAATTCATGTCCTATAAACCATCGTTAAAGGACATGTTTAAGTGTTTTCGTACAATCAATGTCCTTTAAACCATCGTTAAAGGACATGTATAGAGGTTTTCGCCCAATTCATGTCCTATAAACCATCGTTAAAGGACATACTTAAGTGTTTTCGCACGATCTATGTCCTTTAAACCACCGTTAAAGGACATGTTTAAGTGTTTTCGCCCGATTCATGTCCTTTAAACCACCGTTAAAGGACATGTTTAGAGGTTTTCGCCCGATTCATGTCCTATAAACCATCGTTAAAGGACATACTTAAGTGTTTTCGCCAATCAATGTCCTTTAAACCATCCTTAAAGGACATACTTTCAACAATGAGGGGAGCGCAGACTAACAAATGTTTCTCATCTCATTGTAGCTTGCGTCATGTTAGGCGGAATGTTAAAAAATTCGCAAATATTAATTGCTTATATAGAAGGGTGTGAGTCTATTGGTCAAGCAGGAATTACAGGATAATCAATTGAATCGGTCGATGAAGAGGCGGCATTTATTTATGCTTTCCCTTGGAGGAGTGATCGGAACAGGCTTGTTCTTAAATGCCGGATATACCATTAATCAGGCAGGTGCAGGCGGTGCATTAATCGGGTACATATTTGGGGGATTAATTTTGTACCTTGTCATGGTGTGCTTAGGGGAGCTTGCTGTTTATATGCCTGTTACCGGATCGTTTCAAACATATGCAAGCAAATTTGTGAGTCCTTCAGCAGGCTTTGCTTTAGGATGGATGTATTTCATCGGTTCAGCGACAACTGCAGGAGTGGAATTTACGGCTGCGGGGATTGTCATGCAGCGCTGGTTTCCGGATGTGTCCATTTGGATTTGGTGTGCACTATTTATTGTCTTATTGTTCTCATTGAATGCGCTTACAACTAGAGGATTTGCGGAAGCGGAATATTGGTTTGCCGGGATTAAAGTCGTCGCCGTGTTATTCTTTATTGTTATTGGCTTTGCCGCTATTTTTGGCATCATTCCGCTTACTGATCGTCCAACACCTATGTTTCAAAATTTAGCTCCAGCAGGATTATTTCCAGCAGGCATAGCCATCCTTTTCGTCACAATGATGAATGTAATATTTTCGTATCAAGGCTCAGAGCTAATCGGAATCGCGGCAGGGGAAAGTGAAGAACCGGAAAAGAATATTCCTCGTGCCATTCGAAATGTACTTGTTCGAATCGTTGTTTTCTATATTTCTTCTATTATCGTATTGTCTGCAATTTTTCCATCTACTGAATTGGGATTATTAGAAAGCCCATTCGTTACCATTATGGATTTGGCAAGAATTCCATATGCGGCGGACATTATGAACTTTGTCATTTTAACAGCGATTCTTTCTGTCGGGAACTCATGTCTTTACGCATCTACTCGTTTGCTTTGGGCGATGGCACGAGAAGGAATGGCGCCGAAACGCTTTGGCACACTTTCGAAACGAAAAGTACCATTTGCAGCACTCGTATTTACAATGGTATTTTCATTGCTTTCGTTATTAACAAGTGTGGTAGCAGCCGATACGGTATTCGTTTTATTAATGTCAATTGCAGGTATTTCTGTAACTATATCATGGATCGGTATTGCTCTTTCGCAGTTGATGTTCAGACGGAAATATATCCAGGCCGGCGGAAAATTAGAAGATTTGAAGTATAAAGTTCCGTTTTATCCACTAGTTCCAATCATATGTATCGTATTTTGTGTAGGAATTCTATTGTTTTTAGCATTTGACCCAACACAGCTTGTTGGATTATTGATTGGAATTGGCTTTTTAGTCGCATGTATCTTGTATTATCGCTTTAGAATTTCGAAAAATAGCAATATTCCCCCGAACCAAGAAACAAAATCAATTTAGGTAGCTGAAATTAAAGACATCCTCTCAATGGTAGAGTGGATGTCTTTTTTTTGTGGGACGACCTGCGTAAAAATTCAGCGCTATTTCAAAAAGACTTACAATGAAAATCATGTCCTCATACTTATGAAGTCTTTTTCTGCTGTTCATTTTTTTCGACGAGTGACCCTCTTTTGATCCAATATTGAAAGCTATCCATAGGAAACACACCTCTGCAGTCAGGATTTTGCATTTGCACGATGACGCTTCCTGTAGTAACTTCTAAAATCCTCAAACTTTCCGATTTTGCCAAATTGGGGATAAAGCAGCTTTTCATTTCAAATTCCATATTATTGTACAAATTCATTTCTTCCACTTCCTCAATGAATTATCTATATTCTTCCATATATTCCCCTCTCGCTTCCTTTTTATCCAGAAATTGATCAGCTTTATTTTTGTTAAAGAGATTGAATTATCTAAAAATTACTGTTAAAATAGAAAAAAGGTCAAGGAGTTGATTTTCAATGGAAAAGCATTTACTAAATTCACCTAAACACTTAGAAGAGTCAATGGATGAAATTCTTGCCGAGCAGTTTTTAACCAACGCCTTGCTGACATTTCGGAGAAAGCAACTTAAAGTCGAAATCGATAAAACCTTAGCCGAGAGAAATAAAGAGAAGTTTTTGCGCTTAACTGAAGAACTAAAGAGTATTTCATAGAGTAGACAAAGGCTGCTATCTAAAGGATAAGCAGCCTTTAATTTTGATGTGGAGGGGATAATGAATGACTGAATTAGCGCTTTTTATTTCAAAAGAGGCAGCCAGGAAGCTACGTGAAATGCTTGAAGCTCGAATAGGGCAATCGGTTAGGCTGAAAGCTCATCCAACAGGTGAATGCTGAGGGAATGTTGAATTTACATTGTCTCTGGATGAGGCAAGAGATACAGACTACCAGATGATGATTGATCAAATTCCTATTCTTATGGATCGGCATTCAGCGGTGTTTATATTCAAAACATTATGTGTTTCTGTCGATGAGAGAGGGGGATTTGTGATTGTTGATCGGCTCTTGTAAAAAAAGAATGAAATGATAAGATTAATTGAGTACTTTAAAGGATGTGAGAGAATTCATTATAAAATCTCGTTTTGAACCGGAAGAGTTAAAGTTTCTAAAATGCTTAAGATGGAGAATGAATTTATCGGAAAAGGATTTGAATAACCTTACTAATCTTGAAAAGGGCTATGAAGGTGAGCTGCTATTTGACAAATGGGTAGAAGCTCTATCGGGTGATTGGCTCATTCTAAATGATTTATTACTTGAAAGCAATAATACTGAATTTCAAATTGACTCGTTATGGATCTCCCCAGAGACAATTTATCAGTTCGAGGTAAAAAATTACGATGGTGATTTTTATATCGAAGGTGATAAATGGTTTTCCCAATCAGGAAAAGAAATCAAAAATCCGATAAACCAATTGGAGCGCAGTGAATCCTTACTTCGAAGACTGCTCCAAGACTTTGGTGTAAAAACCCCAATAAAATCCTTCGTTTGCTTCGTCAACCCCGAATTCCATCTATATCAAGCTCCGAGTAACCTGCCAATTATTTTTCCAACTCAGTTTTCAAGATTTATGAAAAAATTGTCTATGAGCCCTCCAACGATTCAGAAAGGGTATGTAAAGCTTGCTGAAAAATTAGTAGCTGCTCATATTAAAGAGTCACAATACAAGCGTGTTTATGAATATCGGTTTGAGGATTTGAGAAAAGGTGTTACCTGTACTCGCTGCAATTCCTTTTTGATTAACTTAAAAGTAGACGTTTTCATATGCAAAAATTGCGGAGAAGCCGAAAGGGTAAAACCGGCAATTTTAAGAAACGTGGAGGAATTTACTCTTCTTTTTCCCAAGAGGAATATTACAACAAGTGCCATTCATGAATGGTGTAACGGGTTAAAGACAAAAAGAACTATCCGTCGAATTCTTCTGGAAAACTACACCCTGATAGGAAACCGCAAAAATAGTTATTTTATTAAAAATCCAAAGTAGTTAATGCTGTTATTAATGTTTAAAAGGTTTAGTTAAGGACCAATTATCACCTGAAACAGGAAGTTCTGTTCTTTTAAAGGACATAATTCGTGGAAAATAAGAAACAGTGTCCTTTAACTGCGATTTAAAGGACATAAAAATACAGGGAAAATGAATCTATGTCCTATAACTGTGATTTAAAGGACATAGGCATGTGGGATAAAAGAAACAGTGTCCTATAACGGGGTGTAAAAGGACATTAAATGGCGGAATTCGCGAATCTATGTCCTTATCAGATTTTAAAAAGACATAAAAATCAAGAATTCAAGAAAATTTTTCCTTTAGAGGGGTTTTAACGAACGCCAAAGGGGAGAGAATTCATATCCAGTCTTCCTCTAGTTAGTAATACCTATTTTCTCTTAAAATTAATTACTTCCATGGTACAATGAATAAAAACATAGGGTATTTAATACGTTATACCTAGTACGAAATACCGTAATTCTTTTAGTTTACTGCGTTCAATGAAGATTATTATATAGAAGGGGTTATACCATTTGTTTAGATCTGCCGTAAAGCCTGATGGCAAATTAAATCAAGCTGTCATACATAGGAAGGAAAATATTTACCTGGGGATGAACGGGCGCTATGTCGAGCGATTTTATTTGAACCCCACAGAAAGTTACATTTATAAACCGTTAACGAACGAAGCACAGATGGGGAAAGAGGTTTGGATGTATCATCATTTGTTGTTAAATCTCCCTCCGATTTTTCCGAAAATAGTCGCTTATTCCATTGATGAAAGTAGCGATCAAAATTGGATCATTTTTGAGGATCTTGGAGCGATTCAGCATCAATTTAATAAGGAATTAGCGGTGAATGTGATTAATTTGATGACAGCCTGGCACTCATTACCACCTGAAATTCTAATCAATCATTCTTTAAAAGGTCCGAAGCCTCCAATCGAGGAGATCGTTGAATTTCTTTTTTTGAACAAAAATAAGGTGGAGGATGTTATAGCTCAACATCATATCCCAGATCAATTGCTCAATACCATCTTTACAATGCTGGATAGACATGAATTTCCTAACAAACAGGTTATTTCCCATGGAGATTTACATCAAGGAAACTACGGAATGGCAGGGGAGAGAGTCGTGATTCTAGACTGGGAGCACGCTCATGTAAACTCTCCTTATTGGGATTTATACCATCTCCTTGATATTTCCCACCCTGATTTTTCAAAAGAATTGAATAAGGAATGGCGAAATCAGCTGCTAGATCATTATCTTGATAAAATGAATTTCCCGAGTAAAATGAAATTAAGATTTCATTTCAAGCAAATGTATTATTTGTTTTCAGCTGCATTCTCGATATGGATGTTATTGTTAATTCAGAACGATCTGGAGAAAAATGCAGCAAAATGGTCAAAAGAACGATTAACTAGGCAAAAAACTGAAACGATTTCTAACCTAATTCAGTGCGGAGAAGAACTTGATGAGGAAAAATTAAATAAATTCACGAAAGAAGAGGAGGTTTATTTGTGACAAAGGTTGGATTAGTGATGAGAAAGATTCAATTTACAGAGGCACAAGGTCCGCGCATTTTTGCAGATCGTCTAAAAGCAATTGGAAAGGAATTAGGAGTTGAAATCGTATTCATTTCTCCAGAGCGCCATGTGAGCGGATATGATTGGCTTCCCGGCTATGAACATGAAAAAGGTGACCTCGTTAACTATGACATCGTATTGGACCAAATTTATTCACAAAAAATAGATCATGTCATTTATACGGTCTCCGGTTTTGCATATTTAAAGATGTTTTTGAAAAACAGTGTGTTATTTCCACATAGTTTTCCGGACCCAGCTTTAACAGGTTATGAAATGATGAAGCCATTTTACACAATTGTAGACAAAGCGATTGTACAAACGGAATTTTTAAAAAAGGAAATGGCCCGTCATTTTGGTGTGGAGGATGTAACAGTTATCCCAATTGGATTTAATGAAACCCTTGCTAAAACTTATTATGATCCGAGTCAAGTTGTTGATAACCGGATTCTTTGGATAGGGCGGGACGAAGAGAATCGTCGCCCGGATCTCGTTTTAGAATATGCGCGCAGAAATCCCGATAAAGAGGTATTTATGGTATTCGGCGGGGAACGGTACCGCGAAAGCATGAAAAAATATGATGTTCCAAATAATGTGAAGCTACAATTTGCGCTGTCACAGGAAGAAGTTTTCACCCTTATGAATTCCGCCAAAGTATATTGGAGCTGCTCCAAATTTGATACATTTGCGATGCCGTTAACGGAAGCATTGGCTATGGGGAAAATCGTAGTTAAACCCGAACATCCATGCTATGACCATATTAGTGCAAGGCACTCTTTTTCCGGAAATGAAAAAAATTGGTTTGAACTCGTCAACATGGCGGCTTCAGTCCCGATAAAGACATCAAGCGAAAATCGGGACTACGCGTTTGAATCCTTCTCAACCTCAGTCATGAAAGAAGGATATCGTAAGTTTTTTGCGAAGTGGCTAATACATTAAAACGGCATACCTAGATGAAAAGCCAATAATCAAAGTTGAAGGACTTTAATTGTTGGCTTTTTATAATTTCAAATGTATTAAAGAGGCTGAAAAATCATCGAAGAAATAAGATAGTATATTCCACATCTTTAATAACCTCTCCTATAATTATACAATTTTGAAATAAACTGATATTTATTTAGCCTGAAATTTTTTTAATTAGCAGCCTTTTTTCAAATCTTTGCTATATTTGTCTTCAACTGAAATTTATTTGCCTTTTTTACCACAGTTGATTGGTCTATTTGTAATGCTTCAGCTACTTTTCTTGTCGTTTTGTATTTTTTGAAAGCTGACAAAAGCAACTTCTTTTCTAATTGTTCAACTGCTTCTTTTAAGGGGATGATATCTTGCATATTTTTCTGTTGGATGGGTTCAATGATATCGAATACTTTTGCGGCTTCAATTTTATCACCGATTGTGGTGATGACTAATCTTTCAATTAAATTTTGTAATTCTCTAATATTCCCAGGATATTCGTAATCATATAGGCTCCGCATGGCTTCTTCCGAAATAGTTTTTTTCACGCCATATTTATTATTTGTTTTACTTAGAAACATATTAATCAATGAAGGAAGATCTTCTTTTCTTTCTCTAAGTGATGGAATTGTAATTGGTACGACATTTAGTCGATAGAATAAATCCTCTCTGAAATCACCTTTTTTCACAAGTTCTTTTAAATTTTTATTAGTTGCAGCGATCACGCGGGCATTAACATCAATTGATTTAAAGCCTCCAATTCGTCTAACTTTTCGCTCATCAAGTACATGTAAAAGTTTAACTTGAAGGCTTAGGGGCATATCGCCAATCTCATCTAAAAAGATCGTCCCATTTTCAGCCATTTCAAAGAGTCCCTTTTTCCCTTCTTTTGACGCCCCAGTAAATGATCCTTTTTCATAGCCGAAAAGCTCTGATTCAAGAAGATTTTCAGGAATAGCGCCACAGTTAATTGTGATGAAGGGACCGTCTCTCCGTCCGCTTTTTTCATGGACCAGTTTCGTAATAAAGCCTTTACCGACCCCAGTTTCACCTAATAATAAAACAGTAGCATCCATTTTAGCTACATGGTCAATAAGGGTAACAATATTATTCATCGCTACACTTTCATAAGTGATTCGATCCTTATCATTCGTCCGTTTAAATAGTTCCTGCTTGAGCCACTCGTGCTCGATTTGTAAATTATTAAGGTCTGATTCAAGCTTTTTCGTTTCTGTAATATCCTTTGATATATTAATGATTTTTTGGATTTCTTTATTTTTATTAAAAATAGGGATACCCGTTACTAAGAGTATTTTATTTGCAGCTGCTTTTTGGATGATTGTAACTTTCTTTTTCTTTTTAAGGACTTCACAAGTAACAGACCTATCGAAAAATCCCTCTTTTTCCAATTTAAAGGCACTTTGCCCGATTATATCGGATTGTGTAATTCCAAACTTTTCCTCAAATGATTTACTAATTTTTGTGAAAATCCCCTCACTATTTGCAATTGTAATCGCTTCAAAGTTCATTTCTAGTATAGAATTTAGTTCCTCAAAGGCTTGTCTATAATTTTCTAATTGTCTATTCGTCATTAAAAAACCACCTTGTTATTTTCTAATTGACAGGAAGAGTGATGAAAAATTTCATCAACTTCGATGAATTTTTTCATCAAAAACAAAAGAGAAACTATGTAATAGCTAGATATTGTTCAAAAAATATCTTGGCATAAAAAATGCATATATTATTTACAATCTTCTAAAAATTATAACATTAATAATAGAAGGTTACTAGGTGATTGTTTCACTTGAAGATTTTTCGAAAATATTAGAGGAGAAGTGGAATGGGGATAAACTTCGAAAGAATGATGCTTGATTTTTCAAAAATTATTAGCATTACGAAAACACCTGGGAATGGATGTACACGATTTTCATACAGTCCTGAAGACAAACAAGCAAGACAGTACCTCCTTTCTCAAATGGAACTACTTGGACTTTCTATTAAAGTAGATGCGATTGGAAATATTAGAGCTAAGTTTGGAAAGGAAATAGACAAACCGTCCATTATGATCGGTTCCCATATTGATACAGTAGAAAGTGGAGGAAAATACGACGGATTAACCGGTGTTTTAGCAGCTTTAGAGATTATTAGAGTATTGATAGAAGAAGAGACTGAATTAAGACACCCTATTGAATTAATTATTTTTGCGGAGGAAGAAGGCTCTAACTTTGGGGTTACGATGCTCGGAAGCAAGGTTTTGAC
Organism: Cytobacillus depressus; assembly: GCF_008923245.1. Lineage (GTDB taxonomy): Bacteria > Bacillota > Bacilli > Bacillales > Cytobacillaceae > Cytobacillus > Cytobacillus depressus. Next base: position 60,261 of record NZ_WBOS01000001.1, on the reverse strand, counting down.
AGGTAGGTATAACGTTGAGGAATTAAAATCAATTAAAAACGGAGAGGGTATTTCTGTTTATGAAAAAGTACAAAGTTTTGGCTTAAACATAGAAAATGTCGAGAACGATTTACTTAGAAAAAATGAAGTTATGTCGATGATTGAATTGCATATTGAACAAGGGGCAGTACTAGAAACGCAAAGTAAATCGATTGGCATCGTTCAAGCCATTGCAGGGATGAATACGTATAAAATTAATCTTGAAGGAGAATCCAATCATGCGGGCACAACCCCAATGGGTCTAAGATCTGATCCGATGGTTGGAGCGGCAAATATCATTTCTTTCATCCAACAAGCCGCAAAGGAAATGGCTTTGCCATCAACTGTTGCGACAGTGGGGAAAATATCCTGCCAGCCCAATGTCCCGAACATTATTCCAAAAAAAGTAGAATTCTATATAGATATTAGGGATGTAGAATCCAATGGAATTGAAATCTTTTCAAAAAAATTGAAGGAAAAAGTAAAAAATGTTTCAGAAGAGCATTCACTAAAAAATACAATCGAATTAATCGGAGCTTCAAATACAGTAAAACTATCTCCAAGGATCATTGAACAAATTGAAGAGATAGCTAAAGAACAGAATTATAACTATATGAAATTGAATAGCGGTGCTGTACATGATTCGGCAATGTTAAATAATCTGACAGAAGTAGGTATGATCTTTATTCCAAGTCTCGGTGGAAAAAGTCATTGTCCTGAGGAATTCACAAGTGAAAAAGATATTCATGCAGGTTGTAATTTATTACTTAATGTTGTAAGGGCTTTAGCTACTAAGAAAAATGAAATAGAAACATTCTAGTAGTTAATATTTATTAATTTTTATTGTGGAGATAAGATTAAATATTTTAATCATAAAAATTGAAAGGAGTTTTTAATTATGTTGGAGACTGTTTTTGAAAGATTACAAGAAATTTATCCGGAGATGGTGGATTTCAGAAGGGATCTTCATATGTATCCGGAGCTTTCACATCACGAGGAAAACACACCTCTTAAAGTGGAAAATTTCCTAAGAAATTTAGGATTAGAAGTCCGATCCCAAGTTGGTGGGAGAGGGGTTGTAGGTCTACTTAGGGGCGGAAAGCCGGGGAAAACCGTAGCCTTGCGTGCTGACTTTGATGCCTTGCCGATTCAAGAAGAGAATGACGTGGAATATAAATCGCGTATTCCTGGAGTTATGCACGCATGTGGCCACGATATTCATACCGCTGCCCTGCTGGGAGTGGCAAAAGTACTCACTGAAGTTAGAGATCAAATTGAAGGGAATATTGTATTTATTCACCAATTTGCGGAGGAAGTGATTCCAGGAGGGGCTAAGTTCATGATCGAGGACGGATGCTTAGACGGTGTAGATGTAATCTATGGTGCCCATGTTTCTTCTATTCACCCGCTTGGAACAATTGGTGTTAGAGAAGGGGATACTATGGCAGCAGGTGATACGTTTGAAATTGATATTTTTGGAAAAGGCGGGCACGCTGCGACTCCCCATTTGACTGTTGACCCAATTGTTGTAGGTAGCCAGTTAATCATAAATTTGCAACAAATTGTTGGGAGAAAAGTAGATCCACTCAAGCCAGCTGTTGTTTCTGTTGCTGCATTTAACAGCGGTACAGGCTTTAATGTCATTCCTGATAAAGCAAAAATCACGGGAACTGTTCGTACATTTGATGAAGATGTTCGTGACATGATTGAAGACCTTATCGGCGAGATTGTGAACTCTACTTGTAATGGAGTGGGTGCAACTGCTAAATATGAATATGTAAGAGGGTATCCAGCTGTTAAAAATCACCCAGATGAAACGAAAAGGATTGAAGAACTAGCTATTAATCTATTTGGAAGTGAAAATACTAAGCGTATACCTGCGCAAATGGGAATGGAGGATTTTGCATATTACTTGCAAAAGGTTCCGGGTACTTTTTTCTACGTAGGTGGAAAATCTGATTTATTCGAAGAATTCCCGCATCATCATCCTAAATTTAATGTAGATGAGCGTTCTATGATTCAGATTGGAAAACTGTTTATTTCGGCTGTGTTTGATTTTCTCTCAAATGAAGAAACAGAAGAAAAAAAGCTAGTAGAGGCCCCTTAGGAGATTTGAAGGGAATCTATCAAATATAGGGTTGCAGAAACTTACATTTAGGGAGGCCCTTCCTAATGTAAGTTTCACTCTTGAAAATTTTATGGGAGGTAATAACAAATGGAAGAAGTTTTGCAGTACGCCAATAGTGCCCCTGTATGGATTATCTCTAGTATTGTAGTATCTATTGTTATTTTCCAAGCATTTATATTTATTAGAGTAGCTTCAAAAACCGCTCCAAGTATAGGAATGACAGCTCAAGAAACTAAAAGTGCTTTGAGGACAGGGTTTATTAGCTGTTTAGGACCTTCATTTGGAATTGTCGTTGTTATTATTTCTTTGATCTCAGTACTTGGGGCACCCTTTACGTTAATGAGAATTGGGATTATCGGCAGTGCTGCTACAGAATTAACTGCTGCTGGAATCGGTGCCAATGCTTATGGAGTTGAATTGAATTCACCAGACTTTGACTTAAAAGCTTTTACTACTGTTGTTTGGACGATGTGTCTTGGAGGGTGTGGATGGTTATTATTTGCAGCTTTGTTTACAAAATCTCTAGGCAAAATGCAAACGAAAATCGTTAGTAAAAACGCGAAGATGATGACCATCGTTTCGACCGCAGCTATGTTAGGAGCATTTGGATATCTTGCAAGTCAGCAAATGGTGAAAGGTTATAGTGAAGCAGTTGCGGGAATCGTGGCAGGAGTATCCATGATGGTTCTATTAACGATTGCTAATAAAAAAGGAATAAGATGGCTGTCGGAATGGGCACTTGGGATATCACTTATTTTAGCTCTGACAATCGGCTATCTTTCATCATTAATTTAATTAGGGGGGAAATAAAATGGCTATTACAAAAGAAGTGGAAATGACTTCTTCAAAAATCGAAATAAGTTCTGAAACAAATAGTATGGAAGCATTTCACAGCAAATCGGATTTTTGGGGTCGTCTAACTCTTTGGATGCTAATTGTTACATCATTAATGCCTCCCCTATATTTCTCATTTGTTTTAAGCTATCATCCGGGCTGGGGACCAATAATTGGCGGACTTATTGGATATGCGGCTTTTATCGGGATTATGTGGTTTTTAGAACCTATAACTTATTATCCTGTACTAGGGAAATCCGGAACATATATTGCTTTTTTAACAGGGAATATTGCTAATATGTGTCTTCCGTGTTCTGCTGCCGCTCAGGAAGCTATCGGTGCTGAACCTGGAACGAAAAAAGCGGAAGTTGCAGGAACATTGGGAATAGCCGTAGCGTCGTTTACAAATATCGTCATTATTATTGTAGTTGTTTTAAGTGGGTCGTACATTTTAACAATTATCCCGCAAACAGTCCAAAATGCTCTTCAATATATACTGCCGGCAATTTATGGTGGCGTATTAGGTCAATTTGCTCTAAAAAAGCCATTATATGGATTAGTGGCGTTCGTAATTGGAATGGCAATCTTATTCTCTCCAATTTTTAGTTTAATCAAGATTGTTCTATGTGTTGGTCTCACGATTGCAATTGTACTATATATTGAAAAATTAAAAGGAAAGAAAAATGCATAAGGATTAATAAAATGCATTCTGACTTGTGGCAGCCGGTCAATATCAATAATTAATCCTTAGTAGACAATTCAAGAAATAGGAGTTGTTGTTAACATGGAGAAGGCTATATATTTTTCTACTGCCCAGGAGCTTGCTAAAGCCATTCAAACTCGACAAATATCAGCTCGAGAGGTTGTTGAAGCTCATTTAGAACAAATTAGAAGAACAAATCCGCATGTAAATGCAATTGTTTCACTGTCAGAGGAGAAAGCATTAATTGAGGCGGATCAGGCGGATAAGAAGCTTGCTTCTGGTGAAAAAGTTGGCCCTTTTCACGGTCTACCGATAGCAATTAAAGATACACATCAAGCAGTAGGGTTTCCGGCAACAAAAGGATCATTAGCTTTAAAAGACTATTTTCCAACACAAGATGAACTGATTGTTGAAAGAATTCGACATGCTGGTGCTATTGTTATCGGGAAAACGAATGTTCCGGAATTTGCTACTGGTGCTCACACATTTAATAAAGTATTTGGTGTTACGCGGAACCCATATGATCTAAGCAGAACTGCCGGCGGAAGCAGTGGTGGTGCAGCTGTTGCTGTAACATGTGGGATGATACCTTTTGCAGATGGAAGCGACATGGGAGGGTCTTGTCGATATCCGGCAAGTTTTAATAATGTAGTAGGATTGAGACCCTCACCAGGCAGAGTGCCATCGTATCCAAAGGCGGCCCTTTATTCGCCAATGGCGGTGCAGGGACCAATTACCCGTAATGTGGCAGATGCATTTTTTATGATGTCTGTCATCGCTGGACCTGACGATCGCTCACCCCTGTCAATCGATGAACCAGGGTCAATATTCCTTGCCCCCATTGACGCAAATTTAAAAGGTCTTAGAATCGCCTATTCTGCTGATTTTGGAGGGATTATTCCGGTTGAACAAGCCGTGAAAAATAATTTGCAAGACCAAATGAAAGTATTTAGTGATCTTGGTTGCTATGTGGAAGAAGCATGTCCAGATTTAACTGAAGCGGAGGAAGTTTTTCAAGTATTGAGGGCTTGGGAAATTGAATTGTCTTACTCAGAACTTTTTGACCGATTCCGCGAAATAATGAAACCTAGCTTTATTTGGAATCTTGAAAAAGGAAGAGCCCTTCGTGGGATTGATATTGGTCGAGCCGAGAAACTGCGTTATCAGCTTTACCACCGTATACGTGCTTTCTTTGAAAAATACGATGCTCTCATTCTACCAGTCAGCCAGGTACCGCCATTTGATGCAGATCTTGAATATCCAACTGAGATTGCTGGTGTCAAAATGGAAAACTACATTGATTGGATGCGCTCATGTTATTATATTTCGGCGGTTGGAAACCCAGCTTTATCTGTTCCTTCTGGCTTTACGAGTGACGGATTGCCTCTTGGTATTCAAATTGTTGGTCCCCATCGTAAAGACTTCGATGTATTGAAAATTGGCTACACGTTTGAACAGGCAACAGATTATGGATTGCAACGTCCAAAACTGGCTTTAAAGGATGACTTGCATATATCTTAAAGTAAATATGGAATTTTTCAATCCAGAATATATGACGGAACCTTAACGTTTACCTAGATGGGAATCATGTCTTTTGAAACGTTAAGGTTTTTTATTTGGATTTTTAATATTCTTACAGGGTTCCTAAAACAACTGTAATACAAATCAACACACTCTACCTATTGTATCTTTCTTTACATCTAAACCTAGTTGTCTTAATTAGAAAATCTTGTTTTTTCAAAGTGTATTCTTTTATTTTTATGAAAATGTTTGTAATTTTCAGATTTATGTTATATATAATGTATATAAGACCATATGGAGTCCTTTGTCTTTAATTGGAGTATTGATTGAAGTTAACCAAATTATTTGTAAACCGAATATTAAAGTATTTTCAACCAATTTATCCATATTAAATAAACTTCAAAAAATATCACCAAATAGAATGATGAATGAAAGGGAAGTGTTTTAAAGTTGAAAAAATTAGTATTAGAGGGATCTGCGAAAAAAATAGGCATTCAGCACGGGTTAAACGGAAAAAATGAAGTTTTACATAGTCTTGAAACATATGAAAAACTGTTTTACGGCTATAGGCAAATTAATTGGAAAGAAGCAAAGGAAATAGCTTTACATCATTTAAACGCAATTGAAAAATACGATTTTCATTTAATTGAAGAGATGGAAGGGGTTGCTGAAGGTGCTGGAGTAGACTTTGAGGACATTCTAGTACTAAATACGCGAAGCGAAATAGCACTAGCCGGGTATAAGGGGCCAGCTTTTTCGGATGGATGTACTGCTATAGCGGTATCACCACCTCTTATTTCCGAAACGATACTTGGACAAAATTGGGATTGGAAAGGAAGACAGAAAGAGAGTCTTCTTACATTATCCATTAAACAAAAATCTAAACCAGATATTACAATGGTGACAGAAGGAGGAATAATTGGCAAAATCGGCCTTAATTCACATGGCTTGGGTGTGTGTTTAAATGCTTTATTAACTGATAAAAAGTCGAATGAAGTTCCTATTCATTTAGGGCTGCGAGGAATTTTGAATTCCTTTACTTTAGGTGAGGCAATCTCAAAAATTAAAGATGGACAAATTGCATCAGCAGCAAACTTTTTAATAGGTATAGATGAAGGAAAAGGTCTAGGAAACGGAATGGCATTAAATTTTGAAGTTTCGCCGTTTGGAATTGATTCTGTAGGGGAGAACGAAGGGAAACTAGTTCACACCAATCATATATTGTCGGATGTAATTAAACAAAATCTAAGTGATATGAACGAGTATAAATTTGAAGATTCTATGATACGAAAAAGGCGTGCTGAACAATTAATAGATTTTGCAATTTCCTCGGGAGATCCGATTACAGAAGAAACATTTAAAATTTGGTTATCAGATGAATTTAATGCTCCTAATTCAATTAATCATTATGAAAATAGTTTTGTACCCGAACATCGAAGAATGGAAACTGTCTTCTCTATAATTATGAATCTTTCTAAAAGAAGGATGTTGCTTTGCATCGGAAAACCTGCAGAAGGGTATTATGAAGAAATCTCTTTGTAAAATGAATAATTAAGATATATGAATGGTAGCTGAAAACATAAGGAGGATGAAAATTGAAAATAGAAAAGATCGTGTTACGCAAAATGAAAATGCAGTTAAAAAAACCCTTTCATGTGAGCTTTGGCATTATAAAAGAAAAAAAATTCATTGTTGCTGAAGTTCATACAAAAGACTTTATTGGGTATGGTGACTGTTCAGCACTTCCTTTTCCTTTTTATAACGAAGAAACAACAAGCACCGCATGGCATATCCTTGATGAATTTCTTATCCCCCTTATCCTCAGCAAAGATGAAATTTCTCATCCAGAAGAAGTAAACTCACTTTTTTCACCAATTCGACGTAATCAAATGGCAAAATCTGCACTGGATTGTGCAATTTGGGATCTCTATGCTAAAGAACAAAATATATCTTTATCTAAGGCACTAGGAGGAACAAAAGAAAAAATTGAAACAGGGATTAGTATTGGCATCCAAGATAGTATAGACGACCTTTTACATGTAATTGATAAATATATGAATGAAGGGTATCGTCGCATTAAATTAAAAATTAAACCGGGAAAAGATATTAAATATTTAGAAGCAGTAAGGGAACACTTTGGGGATATTATGCTTATGGCTGATGCAAATTCAGCTTATACGCTAAAAGACATTGATTTGTTTAAAGAAATGGATAAATTTAATTTACTTATGATTGAACAGCCTCTTTCTCACGATGACATAGTTGATCATGCAAAGCTCCAAGCTGTTGTAGACACACGAATATGTTTAGATGAGAGTATTCATTCTATAGAGGATGCAAGAAAAGCAATAGAATTAGGTAGTATGAAAACGATAAATATTAAAGTGGCTCGAGTTGGAGGGTTAACTGAAACTAAAAAAATCCATGACTTATGTCAATTAAATGGTATACCGGTTTGGTGTGGAGGTATGTTAGATACTGGAATTGCTCGTGCACATAATATAGCAGTAGCCTCTCTTCCAAACTATCAGTTCCCTGGCGATATTCCTGCTTCGAATCGATATTGGGATAATGATTTTGTTTCTCCTCAAGTTATAATTGACCAAAATAGTTTAGTGCAAGTTCCTAATACAGCTGGAATTGGTTTTGAACCTGCACTTGAATTATATGATAAATACACTATTGAAAAAAAAGAATTTGTAAAAAGTTGATGAGAAACTCAAATAACTTAATATGTAGACATTAATAAAAATATGGTTTGATTATAACGAAATATAATGGACACTTTTTTATTTTGATATCGAAGTATTCCAAATCTAAAAGGGAGGAAATTATGTAAATGACTATTCAAAAGGTTTATGACTTAATAGATGCACGGAGAGAACAATATTTAGAAACGCTATTTACACTTTTGCGTCAAAAAAGCATAAGTACACAAAAAATTGGGATTGAAGAATGCGCAAATTTATTAAAAGGAATGATGGAGGAAGCCGGAATACATACAAAAATTATTGAAACAGAAGGACACTCAGTTGTTTATGGGGAAATTATCAAAGACCCGAACGCTTTTACTCTATTATTATATGGACACTACGATGTACAGCCGCCTGATCCCATCGATGAGTGGATATCCCCTCCATTTATACCAATAATTAGAGATAATAAGATCTTTGCTCGTGGAAGTAGTGATAATAAGGGACAGCTAATGGCTCACGTTCTTGCTATTAAAACCTATTTAGATGTCTATGGGGAATTACCTATAAACGTAAAATTTGTGTTTGAGGGAGAGGAAGAACAGGGGAGTATTAATTTAGAGTCATTCGTAAGTGACAATCGGGAGCTTTTAAAGGCAGATCTTGTATATACTTCTGATGGACCTTCTCATCAAAGTGGTGCACCCCTTATTATCTTGGGTGTAAGGGGTTTACTATATGTAGAATTAAAAGCTACAGGAGCAAATATTGATAACCATTCCGGGAATAAAGGAAATGTGGTACCAAACCCAGTCTGGAAACTATTTGAATTACTGAGAACAATGAGAGACGAAAAAGGAGAAATATTGATTGAAGGTTTTTATGACAATGTGAGGGAACCATCAAATTATGAAAAAGAGCTTATAAAGAAACTCCCATTTAACCGAGAGGAAGTAGGGAAACAAATTGGCTATCCTTCGTTAGATTTGGATGGAGAAACATTTTATCGCAAGTTAACGATGGAGCCAACATTTAATATTGCTGGAATTCAAAGTGGATATAATGGTGAAGGAATGAAAACAATTATTCCTTCTACAGCAACTTTAAAAATGGATATTCGATTAGTTGTAGACCAAACACCTGAAGAAATTTTTGGAAAATTATGCAATCATGTAAAGAAACACGCTCCTGATATTGAAGTTACCAAATTAGGAATGTTTCATCCTTCCAGAACATTAGCAGACCTTGAGTTAATTAATATTATTAAAAATGCATTAGAGGAAGTAAGCGGGAGGGAGGCAATTATACAACCGAGCATGGGTGGTAGTTTGCCAGATTATGTTTGGACAAAAATATTAAAAGCCCCATCTATTATAGTCCCTTACGCTAATTATGATCAGGCAAATCATTCACCAAATGAAAATTTGGATGTTGACTATTTTTTTAATGGAATTAAATACACTTGTTCAGTTATTAATAGATTAGCTGATCAGGTAAATAAAGGGAGAATGGTTGCAACTAATCAAGTTAACAAATAAAAATACCTTGTTGGGTTATTACTTCATTGGCTTTGCAGATTTGTTTGAGAGTAACTGCCGTATGTTATAAGGCATATCCTATTTTTGCACCAAAAAAGAAATATATGAATATAGGGGGAAAATAAATGCTAAAGAATAAATGGATTATTCTTGCAATATCGTTATTCTTTATCTTGCTTTTAACTGGGTGCAATGGAGATAAAAATAATGAAAAAGTTAATTCGGAACCAACTTTAGGCGATGAATTAAATATTGCAATTAACTCCCAGCCGGCAACTCTTGATAATCATGTTAACTCTGCAACAATCACACAAGAAGTATCAAGAAATATTTATGAGAAGCTTTTTGAACTAGATTCAAAATACAAAGTTGTTCCTATGCTTGCCGAATCTGCAGATGAAAGTGAAGACGGGAAAACTATAACCTTCCATTTAAGGAAAGGAGTTGAATTTCATAACGGGAAAGAAATGAAAGCAGAAGATGTAGTAGGTTCTTTAGTTAAATGGCAAAAAGTTTCTTCTAAAGGAAAGGAAATGTTTAAAGACGCTAAATTTATCGAAATTGATGACTATACAGTTGAATTGCAGCTCCCTAGCAGCATTTATGGAATATTATCCATTTTTGCCGATGTGACTCAATCTGCAATCATTATGCCCAAAGATATTGCAGAAGCGGCGGGGCCAGATGGGGTGAAAGAATATATCGGTACAGGACCTTTTAAGTTTGAGAAATGGGTACAAGACCAATATATTCATTTAACAAAGTTTGAGAATTACAAACCTATTGATAAACCTGCAGATGGATTATCAGGAAAAAAGGAAGCCTTAGTAAATAATGTTTATTTTCATATAATCCCGGATAGTTCAACAAGAATTTCAGGTATACAAACGGGGCAATATGATATAGGGATCGAAATGCCTCGAGAGAGTTATGATCAAATTGCTAACACAGGTAGTCTAAAAATGGTTACTCCAATCAAGGGTGCTGTCGGTTTAGTTATGAATAAAAAAGAAGGCTTACTCTCGAATATTAAAATTAGACAGGCCATTAATGCTGGGCTTGATTTGGAAAGTATTTTGTTAGGTGCCTACATCGATGAGAAGTTTTTCCGTTTAGAGAGCAGTTACATGCTTCAAGAACAAGAGGAGTGGTACACTGGGGCAGGTAGCGAGAAGTACAATTTGAATGATCCTGTATTAGCGAAAAGTCTTTTGAAAGAAGCAGGATATGATGGAACTCCTTTAAGATTAATTACGAGTCGTGACTATGACTATATGTACAATTCAGCAGTAATAATTAAGGAGCAGCTTGAAAACATCGGAATGAAAGTAAATATGGAAATATTCGACTGGGCAACTGTTGTTAATAAAAGAGGGAAGCCTGGTGAGTGGGACGCGTTTGTTACTGCAGCTCCTTCCTTTCCGACACCTACACAAATATTATGGTTAGGAGCGCAGTGGCCAGGATGGACAGATGATCCCAAGATTGAGGAATTAAAAGCAAGGATTGATGGTGCAAAATCGCAAAAGGAAGCTTTTGCAGCTTGGGAAGAATTACAAGCATTTTTGTATGAATATCTTCCGATGATAAAATTTGGAGACACTTATCTTTTCATCGTTCATTCAGATAAAGTAAAGAATCTTAGAAACCAAGACGGTCTAATTCTTTGGAACACCTCAATTGAAAAGTAATAGTTTGTTTTATCTACCTGTCATTTATGGCAGGTAGATAAATTATTCTTAACAGTACCAGTACCAGAATATTAGGGGTGTAGTCGTTAAGAGCATACGCATTAAAACGAATTATTTCAATTATTCCTGTCTTGTTTATCGTTTTTTTATTATCCCTCTATTTTATGAAAATCTATTTTATAAATGGATCGTGGTCTACCTTTTTGATATGGTTGTTCTTCGCCAATAATTTCCGCTATTTCGTTATCCAATAGCTTTTTCAACAATCGATCTGCACTGCGTTTACTCAATTCAAGGTAATTGGCAAGATCATTAGATGAAAAGCTATTAAAATTCCGAAATTTTACGAACTCCGAAATTTTACTTAGATTAGAAACACTAATTGCTGTTTTTTCAGAAATAGAAAGGATTTTCTGATTCATACTACGTAAAGAATATTGTTGGTTTTGGTTATTTAATGGACCGATTACTACTTTCTCATCGGTTACAACATAGATTTTATTCTCATTTGATTTTTCTGCGTGATGTAGTGCAATATATGCGTTTTGTTCCGCCTCTTTTGCCGAGAGTCCCAACCCGAAACCAATGCAAACTGTAACTCCAGTGAGTTTTTTTATCTCTGTTGAAATAGACAGTTCGCTATAGTAATTAGAAACCTTGGCTAAAGCTCCTCTTGTTGTATAAATAACAAATTGACCTTTACCTAGGTGAAGAACGGATGCATCAATTTGTTTTCCGAAACCAATTAAGAGCTGATGTATTTTTAGCGAAATTTCCTGCCCAACAAAATCTCCACTTTTAGCTGCTATTTCGTTGTAATTTTCGATGGAAATCAAACCAACCGCAATTTGTGATTCTTTACTAATTCTAAGTTTCCCCATTTCTACTGCTTGGTTTATAGCATCTTGGACATTTTTATCTGGTTTAATCATGTGCAAGCTATTAACTCCATTTTGTTTTAACCGAACATCAATAGCCTCTACACTAGTCAGTACAAAGTCCACCTTTTTTTCCTTCCAAAGATAATAATGGTAATTATAAATTTGCTCTGTATTATAGTCATCAGCATACTCTCGTACAAAGAATGTCTCTGGATTTAGCTGCAACTCTTGAAAAACATTAAATACATAATCCTGGTTAGATATATCAATGGAAATGCTATAAGTTTTTTTCTGTAAAATATTATGAATATAATATAAGGATAAAGCGATATTATATTCGTTGGTCTGTATGTATATGGCAGGTAATCCTTTTTTTGTGATTTCTTCCTCGGCTAAAAAATACGGTATAGGGCCAACAAAAAGTAATACCTGAATATCGTTTTCTATCTTATTAACGAGAGAAGGTGCTTCTTCTGGAGTTTTGTAAATATACGGAATGAAATCTGTGTTTTCGTTTTTTTTCTTAATTACACGTTGGACCACTCTCTCTGAACCAATAACTGCAATGCGAATCATCACACTCTCCTTTTAAACTTTTTACTTCTAAACTACTTCCTAATTCAAACTATATAAATTAATGATTACCATATCAAGGAAATACCCTTTTTCCAAAAAATATTCATTTGTTTGAGTCGGCTTTTCTTTATAAAATAATCAAAATTATTAATAAATATTTAGACAAGTTATTGATGCGCTCTCAATTTGAAAGCATAATATCTATATAGAGACCCGATTTAAGGTGGGTGTTTCCTGGTAAACACCCTATTATAAAATGGGTAAAACGAGGAGGAGTAGTTACCATGTCTCGAAAACATATAGTATTTGTATATGGAACGTTGAGAAGAAATGAAAGGAATCATCATTTATTAGACGAAGCTACAATAATAGCAGAACAGGCCTGGACGACAGGTTCCTTATTTGATACAGGCAACGGGTATCCAGCAATGCTCCAAAATAAAGAAGGTCGTGTGTATGGTGAACTATATAAAATAAATGACAAACAAATGGGAGATTTAGATCATTTAGAGGGATATTTTGGAAAAGGGCAAGACAATCTATATGAAAGAATCACACAAAAAATTTTCACGGATCAAGGTGAGTATGAGGCAAATGTATATGTTATGGATATAGTAGAGAAGAATAACATAAAAATTCGCCGCGGCGATTGGAAAGTGTATCGTTCTATAACTAATGCTGAAACAATTCCTTATTTTGCCTATGGAAGTTGCATGGATGATGCTCGTTTTAAAGAAAAAAGCGTGAATCATTTTTTTCAAATTAAAATGGGTCGAGGTTTATTGGATGGTTATTCCTTGCGCTTTACTAGAAAAGTACATGATGGTGGACGAGCGGATGTTGTCGAAGAAGGAGGAGTCGTAGAAGGGATCGTATATAAAATTTCGAAAGATGCCATTCCTTATCTATATAGCAGGGAAGGGGTTAACTCCGATTGCTACCGGCCAGCGATTGTTCAAATAAAAATGGAGAATGATATTTTCATAGATGCTTTGACCTTTATAGTTGTAAACAAAGAAGAAGAAGTGGCACCTCCAGCACACTATTTAGAAGAAATTATTCGGGGCGGTACAGGGGTATTGAGCAGTGAATATATGAAAAAATTGATAGAAAGATTTCCTAGTATCGTTCAATAATAATTTTCAAGTTTATAAGAGGTCCATATTTAGAAAAGGACCTTTTATAATTTCATTCTGACCATAAGCAAAACTTATTGATTTTTATAAATAAGATTAAATTTATTTATCGAAAAATGGACAGTATACTTGAATTAGAAGGAGGTGGTAATTGGTGGAATATGTAATTCTTTTTCTAATTGGAATTTGTGCAACGACATTGGGTACGCTAGCTGGAGGTGGAGGGTTAATCAGTTTGCCAGCAATGCTGATAATGGGGATTCCTGTTCATTCGGCCATTGGGTCAAATAAAGTATCGAATACCGTTAGTTCGTTTTCAAGCTTTTTCTATCTTCTTAAAAAGAAGGAAATCTCCCTAAGGGAATCATATTGGATCATTCCCGTTAGTATTTGTGGGGGAATTAGCGGGGGCTTCATTGCGTCACGGATTTCAGAAGGAAAAATGTATATCGTTGCGATCATCCTCCTATTGTTTGCATTTATCGTTTCATTTATTGGAAAAGGGAATTTTACTGGGGAGGAACCTTTAAAAATTAACAAAATTAGTGTGCCGGGACTATACGGTATTGGTATCTATGATGGATTATTTGGTCCAGGTCAAGGAACATTGATGCTTTATTTGTTTGGCTATTTAAATATCGCTTATATCCGCGCCGTTGGATTGGTCCGCCTTGCTACCTTTTCAAGCTGTTTTGGGGCCGCGATTACCTATATCGCCACTGGTAAAGTGATCTGGCCAGTAACGCTCGCGCTGCTGCTTGGATCTTTTACAGGTGCGCAAGTTGGCGTCCGGATTGCTCAAAAACTAAAACCGCAATATGTCAAACCGATTTTAAGAGTGGTCACAGCCGCACTTATTGTCCAAATCTTTGTCGAGAATGTATTTTAATACGCGATAGTGTGCTTTCTATTGCTCCCTGACCTAAATATATTATAAATTAAGACACATAGCAGTGTTTTGTAAGGGGGGAGCTATCATGAAAAAGGATATTTATGTTGTCGGGGCTGTGATTATTGAAAAAGGGAAGGTATTATGTGCCCAAAGAGGAGCGAATAAGATTTTACCGTATAAATGGGAGTTTCCCGGCGGTAAGATAGAAAAAGGTGAGTCACCACAAGATGCGCTGCAGAGGGAAATTAAGGAAGAAATGCACTGCAAAGTAGAAATTGGCGAACCAATCGATCATACCGTTTATGATTAAGATTTCGGAACCGTTCATTTATCGACCTTCACCTGTAAGCTGATAGACGCCGAGCCACGACTTACTGAACATAAGGCAATCAAATGGCTAGAGCCAAATGAGCTTAGCTCTTTAGATTGGGCACCAGCAGATATTCCAACGGTGGAAAAATTATCGGAAATGAGTATTATTAAAAATTAGACCCAACAACGACACAATCTAAACCTGCTACTTAGGGTATGCACATGATTGCGCTGCTTGAAAAAGGCAGCGCATTGATTTTGATTCGAACATTATTCCCTTTTTTCATTTCCTGAATAGGCAAGCCAATAGAAACTTCCCACGAAAACGGCTCCGCCAATGGTATTCCCAAGGAAAACGGCAAAAAAGTTTTCTAAATACATGAACCAGCTGAAGGATCCTGCAAAGATGGCGGCGGGAATGATAAACATATTGGCAACAACGTGCTGAAAGCCGATAGCGACAAACGCCATGATTGGAAACCAGATGCCAAAGATTTTTCCTGCTGTGTCTTTTGCTGCGTAGGCCAGCCAGACTGCGAGACATACGAGCCAATTGGCGCCAATCCCGGAGATCAGTGCCATAAGGAAAGGTTCATTAATTTTACTTTCCGCTACTGCAATAGTCTGTGATAGATACGGTTCAATCTCAGTTAAACCAAGCTGGTGGCCAAACAGATAGGCAACGAAAACAGCGCCAATAAAGTTGCTGACGGTAATGATTGTCCAATTTTTCGCAATTTGCCAGGTTGTTATTTTGCCCGCGAGTCTGGCGGTTGTCACGGCCATGATGTTTCCGGTAACGAGTTCACCGCCAGCAAGGAGTACGAGTATCAATCCAAGTGGAAACAGCGCAGCTCCTATAAACTCTGGAATCGAGCCCCAGCTTTGTAGTGGAAGGTGAGCTGTAATCCTTACATATAAGAGAAAACCGAATGATATATACGCTCCTGCTAAAAATCCCAGAATCAAGGTACTGAAGAACGGCAAATTCACCTTATTTACACCTGAATCTCTGGCAATGATAACTATTTTTTCTGGCGGGTAGAATGCCATAATGTGTGATCACCTCGTTTTGAAAAAGGGTTTTCCTTTATTAATTTGGGCAGACTTGTCCGATTTAGAAGTTTGTAAGAGACACTGTTAAGATTAATATATGACTGGTTTCATAAATATAGACTTTGTTGGGGGTAAGTAAGAACCGTGTAAGGGTAGGAAAATAAGTGGAAATGAAATCCTTGGAGATTATCCTTTTGGACTTTTTGATTGCCTAATCTAACGGATAAAAATTAGAGATGATCTCTAAATCTGTCCGATAGAATAGTTCTATCGGACAAAAAAAGAGGGACACTGGAATTAATATCTCTCAGGTAATTTCTCCAGCACCTTCTCTACTGGAATGGCAAGTCCTGTTTGATCTTTCCTAGATAGTGCAAACACAACTCCAATTACATTTCCTTCTAAATTAATGACAGGGCTTCCGCTGTTACCTTTATATATCGGCGCTGAGAGTAGAAGAAGTCCATTCTTATCTGATCCTTCAAGTATTTCCCCATCCATCGCAATTTGATTGTGTAAAAGAGGGTTGCCGATTACATAGATTTGATCAAATGCAGTCCATGAATTAGGTTGACTTAAGGAAAGCGCGGGAAGGTTTTTAGCTTTTATCTCTAAAAAAGCAAGATCGGTATCGGGGTACGATTGTAAAATTTCTGCTTGAAAAATTTCTCCGTTAGGGAATGTCACCGTTATTGGATTCATCTTATCGACAACATGGTGATTTGTAATAATTAACCCATTTTCAGATATATTAAATCCAGTTCCTCTTGAGTTTTGGTCGTGAACGGTAACAACTGCTTCTTTATATGCCTGAATGTCTTCCTGTTGCGATAGCTCAGCTGATTTTTGTAAAAATTTGATCGATGATAGATTAAAGACTTGCGGCCAAATTTGCAGCAAACTTACTAATAATGCAATCGACACACCGAGTGTAATCGTTCTTTTTACAACTAAATTTCGCCTTTTTGCCTTTTCTCGTAACCATTCATCCTCTTCATTCGGCAAGAAATCCTCTAATGGTGGTTCTTCGAATTGATCTTCGTTTTCACTTTTATCATAAGGATTCATTTTTAAAATCCTCTCATTATGTATTATTGGTATTACTTTAGAAGCCTTTATAAATCTACTATACAATCGCCAAACCTATTTTGCTATTAAAAAGGTAATTACATTTGGATTATAAAAACAAAGTAATCATTTCATGTTAAATTTGCTATAATAGACATGATTTTCCTGCAATCTAGAAAGGAGCTTCTTCTTGATAGAATCTTTACTCATAAATTTCTTTTTTCTTCTTTTACCTGTATTAATTTTTCTAATATTTTTTGAATACCGGTCCTTTACATATAACAAGTTTATCATTTTCCTATTAACAGCCATTTCCATGATCCTTTGTATGGAGTTTCCGATCCAGCTAGAAATTGGCTATATTGTGGATTTGCGTTATATACCTTTCCTGATATTCGCTCTTTATACGGGTTACAGATATACGTTTTTTCTCTATATCACCTTAAATGTCACTAGATTCTTTATTGGGAATGAAGGTTTCTGGCAATCCCTTCTTTTCTCAACAATCATTTTGTTTGTTGTCCCATTATTGCATCAATGGTTTATTAGGCAATTTCCAAAGAGAAGAATTTTGTGCGCAATCATAGTAGCTGTTTCGACAATGATCTTTTATCTTACTTCGCTCATTGCCTTTTTCCCAGAGTTGAATGGGGAATACTGGACGATGGCCATCCATACTTTGATTACACATGCCTTAGTAATGGCTGTCATCACGATATTGATTGAAAAAATAAATGCGAATCGCGAAGCCCGTGAACTACTTTTTCAGTCGGAGAAAATAGATTTGGTAAGTAATATGGCAGCTAGTGTTGCTCATGAAATTAGAAATCCGCTAACGGTAACGAATGGTTTTCTACAGCTCTTGCGTCAATCACAGACGATTACAAAAGACGAACAGAAGTATATTGAGTTTTCATTAATTGAATTAAAACGGGCTGAAGGCATTGTGAGCGACTTTTTAGCTTTTTCCAGGCCGCAATGTGCAAATATGGTCTATTCCAATCTTCAGGCTGAAACAGAGTATGTAAAAAATATCATGACACCATATGCAAATATGCATAAGGTTCAAATGCAATTAAGTTTTCGGAACAACTTGACGCTACAATATGATAAAAATCAAATCCAACAATGTTTCATTAATTTATTTAAAAACGCGATTGAAGCCATGAGAGAAACTGGCGGCACTCTTTCCGTCGATGTGATTGAGGATGTGAAGGCAGTTATTGTAAAAATAAATGATACAGGAATTGGGATGGGTAAGGAAGAAATTGCGCAACTGGGCAGACCTTATTATTCTACAAAAAAAGAAGGCACTGGCCTCGGCATGATGATGGTTTACAGCACAATTAGCAAATTAAATGGAAAAATTAAAGTAGAAAGTGAAAAAGGAAAAGGGACGACTTTTATTATTAACATTCCTGCAGCTTAAAAGCTAAAAAAAGAATAGTGACATTGGGTTTAGTCCCGGTAAGATTATATGCTATACCTGGCCGGGTACTATATCCATTATTCTTTGTGAGTGCAAACCCTATGAATGGGTGTTTTAAAAAACAATTATTTTGTTATTGTAATATGGGAATTTATAGGGACTTTAGTCGAATTAATTATTTGAATATTCCGATTAGCGAATGATATGATTAGATCTATTAGATACTTGAATAGGAGATGATCATAAATTGAAAAAGGTGACATTTGAAACGAATGAAGGGGTAGCCATTGTAACAATTGATAATCCCCCTATGAATGTATTAAGCAGGAAAGTCGTTCAGGAATTAGGTGAGATATTTACAGAAATTTCAGAGGACCCTAATGTGATTACTGTAATAGTAACTGGTGCTGGAAATCGCGCATTTATGGCCGGTGCGGATATTAAGGAATTTCCTTCTTGGCTTGAGAAGTCAGAAGAAGAACTAATGCAGCTAACGATGGAAATTCACCAAACCTTTAATATGATTGAACATTTAAAGAAGCCTACTATTGCTGCTTTAAACGGAATTACTCTCGGAGGGGGCTGTGAATTGGCATTAGCTTTCGATATTCGTATTGCTGAAGAGCAGGTGCAAATTGGGTTACCAGAGGTAAAATTGGGTCTATTTCCTGGAGGAGGAGGGACTCAGCGCTTGCCGAGATTAATTGGTCCAGCGAAAGCAAAGGAATTGATGTTTACAGGTGAACCGATTTCAGCAGCAGAAGCTTTAAAAATTGGTCTTATTAACCAAGTAACTGAAAATGGCAAGGCTTTGGAATCCGCTATTGTGATGGCTAAAAAAATAACCGCCAATTCCCTGCAAGCTCTATCCAGGATTAAAGAGGCTGTGAATAAAGGAATCGACACTTCATTTGATCAGGCTATTGATTTAGAAGCCCAGCTTTT
Source organism: Cytobacillus depressus (assembly GCF_008923245.1). Classification (GTDB taxonomy): domain Bacteria; phylum Bacillota; class Bacilli; order Bacillales; family Cytobacillaceae; genus Cytobacillus; species Cytobacillus depressus. Next base: position 40,840 of record NZ_WBOS01000001.1, on the reverse strand, counting down.
AACAGAAGTATTTCAAACAGAGGATATAAGAGAAGGTGTACAAGCTTTTATTGAGAAGAGAAAGCCATCGTATAAACATAGATAATCAATCATTTCGAGAAAAAGTGGATGAATCTTTTTGATCATCTGCTTTTTTTAACTAATTCTTTCAAGGAATATCTTTTCTTACTGCAGCATATTAAAAAATAGTATTTAATTTTCGAACACAGTTTTAATAATAATACTAATAACCTTTATAAGGAATTATTAATATCGGAAGAATTTTCATTCAATTTTTAAACTTTGTTTAAATGTTAGTTGACTATTTTATAAATGGATATATATAATGAAACTGCAAAAATGATAATATTCTGATATTTAAACCTAGTTTAAAAAGTGAAGCCTCCTTTTTACACAAGAGCACAAAATATATTAATTGCAAAACTAGCTTTATAGATTTAGGAAGGAGCAGTTATGAAGCTATCAGAGAAGAAAGTTTTAAAGAAAAAAGAAGAAATATTAATGTCTGCGGTGAAAATCGTCAACAACAAAGGATACCAGGGTGCCACGATGGAAGAGATTGCAGCAGCCCTATTAATGACAAAAGGTTCTCTATACTACTATTTTAAAAATAAAGAGGATTTAATTTTTCAATGTCATGCGCTTGTATTATCAAAAGCGAATAAAGAATTACTAGCTCATTTGGAAGAACCTATTTCCTTTGAAGAACGATTGCGAAAAATGATAAAAACACATATTCATTATGCTATAGAAAAGAAAGAGTCGTTTAATATGATTATCAAACCGAAGGAAACGTTTTCTAGCGAGCAATTACATCCTATTCTGCAACAGAGAAAAATCTATGCCGGCTATTTTGATCAAATCATTCAAGGAGGAGTTGATGCAAAGGAGTTTGTAAATGTCGATTTGAAAATTGTGCGGATGATTTTGCTTGGTTCGATGAATTGGATTCAGCAATGGTACATGCCGGCTGGAGGAAAATCCAAGGTGGAAATCCAGGAAATCTATGCGGATTATTTGCTTAAACTTCTAAAGTAAAAAGGTATGTGAATTGTCAAGACAAAACGGTGTTTGCGACAAACACTTCGGGTCTTAGCGTTACAGAGCTTGGCGCCGTGACAAATCGAGCTGACCGAGTGATTGGGATGCACTTTTTTAATCCTGTGCCCGTGATGAAACTTGTAGAAATAATCCGCGGGGAAAACACTTCGGATGAAACATATCAATTGATTTCAAGACTAACGAAAGAGATTGAAAAGGAAGGCATTGCTGTATTTGATTCTCCACTATTTGTGGTAAACAGGATATTAGTTCCAATGATCAATGAAGCAATTTTTGTCTTAGGCGAGGGGCTTGCAAGTGCAGAGGACATTGATAAGGGGATGGTCTTGGGAGCAAATCACCCGATTGGCCCATTAGCCTTAGCTGACTTGATCGGCTTGGATACATACTTATTTGTAGCGGAAACATTATTGGCAGAAACAGGCGACAGCAAATATCGTGTCCCACCATTGCTAAAAAAGCTTGTTCGGGCAGGAAATCTGGGCAGAAAAAGTGGGAAGGGATTTTACAGCTATGAGTAGTAGAGATTTCTTATAAAAAATATAATGAATAGAAAAAAAGAATCGAGCTTATTGTTTTGATTCTTATTTCTTGTGCACCCATGCTGGGCGCACAAGAAAAGAGCCTAATCTGTATGTTGACAGTTTAGGCTCATTTTCTCATTCAAATTCCTTCGTAAACTCTCTTTCTTCTCCAAAAGAAAGATCGATTACTTCCGTCTTTGAATAATCCTTTAATAATTCCACTAATTCCTTACCAGTATCCATCATATACCCGACAATTGGAAAATTCTTTGTTAGCTGAGCAAAGGAGTCTAAGTTTGTTGCGGTTTTTTCGGTTGGAAAGTTATGGCTTGGAATAACATATTTCACATTTAATAAATGTTGAACAGCATAGGCAGCCTCTTTCGGTCCCATTGTAAATTGACCCGATGATGAGAGGATGGCGATATCAGGCTGATAGAAATCTTGTATCAGCTTCATATCAAGCATTAGGCCTGTATCTCCAGAGTGGTAAACGGTGTAATCATCCTTAAAGTCAAAAATATAGCCCGCAGCCTCCCCAGCATACACAGGTAATCCCTCTGTTTCACTATATGATGATGTATGCCTAGCCTGAACCATTGTTACATGATCGTCATCCAGCGAAACGCTCCCGCCGATATTTATCGGAAAAACATTTTTCATCCCCTTTTGAAGGAGAATCATCGCTAAATCATATTGGGCTACGATCATGATGTCTGGTTTAATTTGAACTAATTTAGACAAACCGCTCGTATGATCAAAATGGCCGTGAGTCAAAAAAACAGCATCCATAGATTTGTAAAAAGCATCGTTATCTAATTCTGTTGCAAAACCAGGATTCAAATCGAAAAACGGATCAATCAGATAATTTTTTCCTGATCTGCTTTTTAATACATACATAGCATGGCCTAAACGCAATATTTTCATATATAGCCTCCTTGAAAAGCGGATATTATTCTCTATGAATAAACTTATGAGGCTAAAGAGATTTTGATGTATCTTTTGCTACATTCTCCAATAGCTTCCCTTTTAATGGAAAGAAATTTTACCTAGCGGGTTTCGGTTTAACATAATTTAATAATTTCGTAATATCCTTACAATATTAAGTTTCATGAAAAACTTTCACCTCATAAAAAGGGTTATATAGAGTCAGGTAAAAATATATTGAAGGTCAACACGTGTGACACCAATAATGGAAAGAGGGGGATCATGCATTGGCAAGTGTCCAAGCGTTTGGAATCATTCATTTGAAAAATGGATATAGTTTCAGAAAATCTGCTTATCTGCAATGGGGTGAAAATAAAGAATCACTTGGGAGTTTTCTTCTATTAAATCCAGGTAGTGCCAAGCCATATAATAATCAAAACCTCATCGATGGAAATATAGAGAAGGTAGTCATTGATCCTACTATGAAGCAAATGGTGAAATTGGTGGAAAAAGTGTACAACGCAAAAGAATTAGATGGCAGGGCTTACATCTACAATCTATTTTCATTACGGAATGCAAAAAGTAAAGATGCTATTTTAACCTTTGAACAATTGGTGCACAATAAATTAATTGACCCATTTGAAGGAATTCCAACTGTTCTAGAGTTACAGAAACATCCATGGATCTGTTGTGGATGGGGAATTAATAGTGAAAAACGGTTTAAAAATTTGCAATTAGTAAAAGATTCGTGGAAAACAAGAATTCAAGAGTCGGGGACTATAGCTTTTTGAAAATTACATCAAAAAGGAACTGATTACTACCATTTACGGCCACAATTAAAAGTTGACCAGGAAAAATTAATTGATGAATTAATAGATATGTATCGCATGATTAATATACAAGTCTATGAATGTACTCAATGCGGAAAAAAGTTTGTTCAGCGGAAATGGATCTGTCCTAACTGTAAACATACCGAATTTCAATTGAAGGATGTAAGGGGGGAAGGGAAAGTCTTCTCCCATTCAACCATTCAACCATTCATGTTTCCTCTAAAGAGTTTTCTCATTTAACCCCGTACACGGTCGCGTTAATTGATTTGACAGACGGTTTACAACTAACTGGACGTGTGACAGAAAAGGTTGAGATCAATGATGAAGTTTAATGTATTTTAAATCAAGAAAATACCTATGTTTTTACGAAGAAATAAGTGATCTTAAAATCCTCCAAAAGAATATGCATTTTGGAGGATTTTATACATAAGAAATCAAATGTCTTAATTTTTTTTGAATTGAATGGCTAGAACCGTTTCCAAGAGCACATTTACGCCGTTTTCACAATCTTCCCAAGTAGTCAGCTCATCTTCACTATGGCTTTTTCCGTTAATGCTTGGTATAAAAATCATTGCAGAAGGGATATAGCTAGCAATGAATTGAGCATCATGGCCGGCGCCGCTGACCATTCTCTTGTATGGATATCGCAATAATTTAGTAGATTGTTCAAGCAAATCAATGACTTCCTCATCGAACCAAACAGTGTCTCGGCCCCATAACTTTGTAGTTGTAATTTCACAGCCTTCAAGAGGGGCTGATTGTACTGCTTGGATAATTTCCTCTACCTGCTTGATCACTTCTGGATTCTTATGCCTAGCTTCAACAGAAAAGATAACCTTATTAGGAATAACTGTGTGTATATTTGGGGATACATTCATCCTGCCCATTGTATACACTAATTCCTTGTCAAGATTACTTAGTTTTTCACGCAATTTAGTGATTACGTTGTTTGCTTCAAAAAGGGCATCTTTCCTCATATCCATTGGTGTCGTACCTGCATGATCGGATTCTCCTGTTATTTCGATATCATAGCAAACCATTCCTAGTATACACTCAACTACACCAATAGTTAGAGATTCCCGTTCAAGAATGGGTCCTTGTTCAATGTGTAATTCTAAGAAAGCTGTAGCTTCTTTTAAACGATTCTCGATATCGCCTGCATATCCAATCGTATTTAATGCTTCTTCAAATGTAATCCCATCTGTGTCTGTTTTTTTCAGCATAATAGATTTTTCAAATTTACCTGAAAGAACGCCAGATGCCATCATGGAAGGCTCGAATCTAGCACCCTCCTCATTTGTAAAATTAACAACCATAACTGGAATTCGAGGTTTAATATTGTTCTCCACTAAAGTTCGTACCACTTCTATACCTGCTGCTACACCTAAAATACCATCAAAGCGGCCGCCTTTTTTAACTGTATCCATATGTGAGCCTAATACGATAGGCGGCTTGCTTTCAATTCCTTCTAAAGTAGCGTAAATATTACCCATATCATCAATCTTAAAAGACATTCCTAATTCTTTACAGCATGAACAAAAGTAATCTCTAACTAAACGATCCTCCTCGGATAAAGACAGGCGGGTTACTCCATTGTTTTTAGTTCGGCCAAAATTCGCAAATTCCTCAAGAGTATTTTTTAACTTTTTGCCATTAATCAAAAGTTTTTGTTTGTTCATATTGCGCACCCCTTGATAAATATTTTATAGAATTTAGCATTATGTATATTAAATAATCATGAATTTATTTACTAATTCAACAAAATATTTATTTTTCCTCTTTATTCTTTTTAGTTTACAAAAAAATATTTCGGAAGGCAGGTAGCTACTTCTTATTTTCTTTATTATATTGATCAAGGCCCTTTTTAAATAACTCAAGAATGATATCATGCTGGGTTTTACTCTTTACATGGTTCCTAATTTCGTTTATTTCAGCAACTAGTTCTCCTTCAAGATGAAGGTTGATTGTTTTGCCTTTATCTTTTGGTTTGATCTCATACCCAATCCCGGTTTCTTTCGCATGACCCTCTAACAGGATGATACTTGAGAACCAGTCTTTATTAGATATGAAGATACTTTCGCCTTCAAAAAGTATTTCCGAAAAATCTTCTTTAAAAGAAATTTGGAGAATATGATTAGTTTCCCGATTTGCCTGTTTAATTTGTCTGGCGATTTCTTGATTTTTAGTAGTATTTTTTAGGCTGATTTTTGCCTTCATATGTTATCCACGTCCCCAGTTACTTTACTTAAATAACTTTCTTCTATATCTTTAATTATTGCAAAAGTCTCCTCAATTTGGATGGTATATTGAAAATGTCCTTTTTGTAAACAAGAGTCTACAACGATTCCAATAACGGAATTATTATTTTGATCCATTATCATTACACGGTCTAAGACTTCGAATTGAGGAAATAAATACCCTTTTTCATAAAGAAAATTAAATGCATTCATTTTCGGATACAAAAATCTTTTTTTTCCCTGTTTTAAATGTAAGGCCCAAAATTTTTCCTTTTCATCTATCACTTCACCTAAAAATCCCTCGTCCGCCCATCTTTTGATTGTAGATAAATTAACATTCTTCCCTATATTCTTGTATATCAATTCAATAATTTCCTTTGAGGAAATATATTTTTTTCGTTCTTTTTCTTGTTCATTTAATGCTTCTAATTGTTCATATAATTTCTTTAAATAAAGCTGTTGGACTTTAATTGCTTCTTCTGTATTTTTTATTGTGGATTCTAGCTCTTTCCTCTTCAAAACTTTCACTTCTTCCAATTTTTTTAATCGTCAACCAAAAAAGAATTGAAATTATAATTCTGCCGCTATTTGGTGATAGGGGATCTAGCTGAGTTCATCAAAAATGGCGACATCAAACATGTAAATACCTAATTTTAAACAAGAATACCAAAGAATCCGGAATTTATGAACTATTAAAACTTGCTTAGTCCTCTATTAAATTATTAATAAAAATGCAATCATTTTTAATAATTCATTAAATCATTTACTGAAAAATATTTATTAATGCAATTAATTGTATTGACAGCGTAATATTGATATCATAGTATTAATTTTAGGAATATTTAGAAATATTAGTTTTATAAAATACCGCACGCAAATTGGTGAGGAGGTATCATTATGCATTTAAACAGGATAAAGAATAAAAAGATTTCACTTGATGATTTAGGAGTGAATTTTAGTGAGATTGAACCGGCATTAACTTCAAAGGAAGCAATGGAAGAATCCAACCGCTGCCTCTATTGTTATGACGCACCTTGTATTACAGCTTGTCCTACGGGAATTAATATTCCGTCCTTCATTAAAAAAATTGCTTCTGGAAACTTAAAAGGTTCAGCTAAGGTCATTATGGAAGCTAATCCTGTTGGAGCGAGCTGTGCTCGTGTTTGCCCAACAGAAGAATTATGTGAGGGTGCTTGTGTACTAAACGATGTTTCTTTGCCAATAATGATCGGAAATCTACAGCGCCATGCTACGAACTGGGCTATCCAAAATAATGCGCAATTGTTCCAAGCAGGTGAGGCAAACGGGAAAAAAGTAGCAATTATCGGAGGTGGTCCTGCTGGGTTGTCTGCTGCTCGTGAGCTTGCACGACTTGGGTATCAAGCGACAATTTTTGAAGCGAAAGAAAAAGCGGGTGGTTTAAATACATTTGGTATCGTTTCTTTCCGTTTACCTCAGGAAATATCGCTGTGGGAAGTAGAGCAAGTTGAGAAGTTAGGAGTAGAGATCCGTACTAATACAAAAATAGGAATAGACATTCAGGTTGAAGAGATTATTAAAAATTACGATGCAGTTGTTTTGGCAATAGGTATGTCTAAGGTGCCAATGCTTGGCATTCAAGGCGAAGATGCCGATGGTGTTTATGATGCAATAGATTTTGTCGAATACACAAAAACGCCACCTTTTGACCAACAATTTATTGGCAAGAGAATGGCAATTATTGGAGCTGGAAATACAGCGATTGATGCTGCTACATGTTCTGTGCGCTTAGGAGCAGGCGATGTTAAAATGATCTACCGCCGTACAGAAGCTGAAATGACAGCTTACGAATTTGAATACGAATTTGCAAAACAAGATGGTGTTGAATTCAGATGGCTGACACAGCCAACAAGGATAATAAAGGACGACAGCGGTAAAGTGAAAGCTTTGGAGTGTGTACGAATGGAACTTGGATCACCAGATAATTCTGGCCGTCGCCGTCCGACCCCAGTTCCGGGTTCTGAATTTAGTTTGGAAGTAGATGTAGTTATAAAGGCAATTGGACAAACACGCTATGTCGATCTTATTGAAGATTTCGGATTAGAACATAACAAAGGAATTGTAAAGATTAATATGGATACTCATCAGACATCGAATCCAAAAGTATACGCGGCAGGTGATGTCATTTTTGGTGATGGCCAGGGAGAAGCAATGGTTGTTACTGCTGCACAGCAAGGGAAACTAACCGCTCATTCCATTCATAAACAATTTACCCGTGATAAAGCTACAGTAGAAAGTTTTAATTAAACTTAATTAAGACAGGGGGAATTCCAATGGCAGACTTACGTATAAACTTTGCCGGTATTAAAGCACCGAATCCTTTTTGGCTTGCTTCTGCGCCACCAACAAATTCAGGCTATCAAGTACAGAGAGCATTTGAAGCCGGCTGGGGAGGTGCGGTGTGGAAAACACTCGGAGACCCAATATTAAATGTATCATCTCGTTTTGCGGGAACTCATTTTAATGGGCAGCGTGTTGTCGGATTCAATAATATTGAATTAATTACGGATCGGCCTCTTGAAGTAAACTTGAAAGAAATATATGAAACAAAAAAGAGATTCCCTAATCATGCAGTTATTGCTTCCCTAATGGTAGAACCAAAGCAGGAAAAATGGCATGAAATTGTAAAAAAAGTTCAAGACGTAGGTGTAGACGGATTTGAATTAAACTTTGGCTGTCCACATGGGATGGCAGAACGCGGTATGGGTTCGGCATCGGGGCAGGTGCCAGAATTGGTTGAAAAACAAACATATTGGGCGAAGGAAGCTGCCGAAGTCCCAGTTATTGTAAAATTAACACCAAATATTACTGATATTACTTCAACAGCGTATGCAGCCGTACAGGGCGGGGCTGATGCCATTAGTATGATTAATACTATTAACAGTTTGGCAGGAGTGGATATTGATACCTGGCTGACAATCCCGAATGTCGCAGGAAAAGGGGCTCATGGCGGATATTGCGGTCCTGCAGTTAAGCCAATTGCCTTAAACATGGTTGCAGAATGTGCTCGTAAGCCTGAGATAAATGTGCCAATTTCAGGAATGGGCGGGGTTTCAAATTGGAAGGATGCTGTGGAATTTATGCTGATGGGGGCGGGCAGCATCCAAGTATGTACAGCAGCAATGCATCATGGATTTAGGATTGTTGAAGACATGATTGATGGATTAAACAACTATTTGGACAGTAAAGGAATTGCTTCAGTGGAAGGTCTTGTCGGTAAATCAGTTGAGAAATATTCTGACTGGGGCAATCTCGACTTGAATTATAAAGTTGTCGCCCGCATCAATAATGAAGTGTGTATTAACTGTAACAAGTGCCATATCGCTTGTGAGGACACATCACACCAATGTATAGATATGCTGACATCGGAAAACGGCAAGGCATATTTAGAAGTCCGAGAAGAAGACTGTGTTGGCTGTAACTTATGTTCGATCGTCTGTCCCGTAGATGGCGCAATTAGCATGGTTGAGATCCCGAATGGGGAGCCAATGACTTGGAATCAGCGTCAGGAAGCTATTAAACTTCCAATTTGTAACTCGTAAAATAAGGAGGATTAGCCGATGAAAAAACTGATTAAGAATGGAACAGTAGTAACGGCAACTGATAAATATGAAGCTGATGTTCTCATTGAAAACGGGAAAATAACTGCGATCGGTAAAAATTTGAGTGAAAATGTTGAGGAAGTAATTGATGCCAAGGGTAACTATTTATTTCCAGGCGGAGTTGATCCTCATACCCATTTGGAAATGCCATTTGGCGGGACGGTTACATCTGATGATTTCGAAACGGGAACAATCGCAGCTGCTTTTGGGGGAACAACAACAATTATTGATTTTTGCTTAACAAATAAAGGGGAACCGCTAAAAAATTCGATTCAAACATGGCATGAAAAATCCAAAAACAAGGCTGTCATCGATTACGGTTTTCATCTTATGATCGGTGAGGTGAACGAGAATGTGTTAAATGAAATTCCTCAAATCATTGAGGAAGAGGGCATTACTTCATTCAAAGTTTTTATGGCTTATAAAAATGTATTCCAAGCTGACGATGAAACCTTATTCCGTACACTTTTGACTGCGAAAGAACATGGTGCACTGGTTATGGTTCATGCTGAAAATGGAGATGTTATTGACTATTTGGTTAATAAGGCATTAAAAGATGGCAATACAGATCCTATTTATCATGCATTAACAAGACCACCGGAAGTGGAAGGTGAAGCTACTGGTAGAGCTGCGCAATTAGCTGGCCTTGCTGATTCTCAATTATACGTTGTTCATGTATCTTGTGCTAATGCTGTAGAGAAAATTGCAGAAGCCCGGCAAAAAGGCTATAAAGTATGGGGAGAAACTTGTCCGCAGTATCTCGTTTTAGACCAATCTTATTTAGAAAAGCCGAATTTTGAAGGTGCCAAATATGTATGGTCTCCTCCTCTTCGTGAAAAGTGGAACCAGGAAGTATTATGGAATGCTTTAAAGAGCGGTCAACTACAGACGCTTGGATCTGACCAATGTTCATTTAACTTTAAAGGCCAAAAAGAATTAGGAAGAGAAGACTTTTCAAAAATTCCTAATGGTGGTCCGATTATAGAAGACCGTTTCAGCCTTTTCTTCTCGGAAGGCGTGAAGAAAGGTCGGATTACTATTAACCAATTTGTTGATATTGTATCTACTAGAACTGCAAAGCTGTTTGGCTTATTTCCTAAAAAAGGAACGATTGCCGTTGGAAGCGATGCAGATATCGTTATCTTTGATCCTAATAAAGAAAGAGTACTTTCTGCTGAGACCCATCATATGAATGTTGACTATAGTGCATTCGAAGGCATGAAGATTACTGGTGAACCCATTTCGGTTTTATCACGCGGCGAATTTGTGATTCGCGAAAGTCAGTTTGTCGGAAAGCCGGGAACTGGTCATTATTTAAAGAGAAAACGATTCGGCAGCGAAACAAAAGCATCTGAAGAAGTTTATCAATAGAATAGTAGATTTCAAAAAAAATAATAGCAGGCTCCAATTTATACTAATAACACTATTCACCATCCGAGGAAGGAACCATTCCTTCCTTTTATATTCCATCACAGACTATTTTACTAAAAGCAAGTTAAATTTTTTACAAGGAGAAATAGGATGAAAAAACATGATGATTATTTGAAATCGCCTGATCTGCTTCCTATTCCGCATAATGAAAGAAAAATTGGTACACTTGGCTTTTCAATGATCTGGGTGGGGATGGCTGTTGTATTAGCAGCATTTGCCATTGGTGGTGTTGGTGTTCAGTCAATGCCGCTGCCGTGGGTATTATTGGCTTCATTTGTCGGGTGTCTGGTTATTGGTTTTTTAATTACTTTAATAGCGGATATCGGGATTGAGCATGGGGTATCTTTCCCTATCTATCTGCGAGCTCCCTTTGGAATATTGGGGACGCATCTCCCATCATTACTCCGTGGAGTGACAGCATCGATTTGGTTTGGAATTAATTCATATTTTGGTGCCGCTGCTATTAATGGAATTTTAAATATATGGACTGGTTTTGATAACTGGTTTATTTGTTTTTTGATTTTTGTAGCGGCACAAGTCATAAATACGTCAATTGGGATTAAAGCCGTAGAGAAATTTGCCGACTTAGCTGCTCCAACAATTATCTTAATTTCTATATGGATGTACTATACATTGTCAGATCAGGCGATTGCTGCAAATAAAAATGTGTGGACATGGATCGAGAATCCTATATCAGGTGTAGCTTTATTTACGGCCTTTTTAACTGTGGTATTTGGGAATATGGGTTATTGGTCGACATTGTGTGCGGATATCTCCTCGCTTTCCCGATTTATTAAAGCCCCAAAGCATGAACGGAACTGGTTTAAGAGGAACAAAGGAGCCTTAGTTGGGAGTATGATCGCACTGCCCTTAACTCAAACATTTGTCGTCGCGATTGGGGGCGTTGCTTATATAGCTGTTGGTAATTATGATCCGATTGCCGCTCTTCAGGAATCTGCTGGAGGACTGATACTAGGGGTTTTACTGCTGATGATTGTTCTTGCCCAGTGGTCTACAAACACAGCAGCGAACATAATTCCCGCCGCTACGGTTTTTTCCAATATTGGTGGTCCGAGAGTGCCTTTTTATGTTGGTGTTATTATAACCGGAATAATTGGAACGGTGTCGCAGCCATGGACCCTATTTGATACATTAATGCCATTTCTTTTAATCACTGGCGGTGTGTTGGCAGCCGTTGTTGGTATTCTTTTTTCAGATTACTATTTAATCCGCAAACGTCGTGTGAATGTAGGGCAGTTATATGAAAGTGATGGCCAATTTCGTTATCACTACGGGGTGAACTGGGCAGGCTTGATTTCTTGGGCTATTGGCGGTGTAACCGCACTAATCTTTACTAACCTCTCATTTGTAGTGGGCTTTGTCCTCTCTGCCGCTAGCTACTTCATATTAGCAAAATATTGGTGGTTTAGAATCTATAAACAGGCTGAATTGGAAGAACCAAGTGATGAGAAGTATTTAGGTATTACAGTTGGCCGCGATTGGATTATTGAAAGCGTTACCAATGAGAGTGGTCATCCTGAAACAGATAAAATCTCTATTTAATAAGATAAATTAATTATTGAGGAGGAAAAAGATATGTCATCTTACAAAGAGTTTTTAAAAGAAAAGGGAAAAATTGATGAGTTAATTGAGACTGGATACAAGATAACTAGTGTTCATGAGAATTTAAGCGGTGCTTTCGTTGAATTCGAACGGACAACAAAAGATTCAAGCGTTGCCAATCAAAAAGTAAAGCTTCATATTTTGACAGCGGACGCTCGAAAATATTTTTCGAATATTATTATTGCTGACCAAATAAAATTGGTTTAATAAATTAATTAAAAAAGTTGAACGAATGTCTATCGAAAAAATTAATAGACCTTCCTTTGATTGTTATCAGAGGAAGGCTTATTACTCAGTTTATTTAAAAATAAAACGGTAATTTCTTTGAACCTTTAATATTGAATATTAACTCCATATCAATATCCTTAATTTGGTTTTCTTGATCGTATAAAACATAATAAATAATTTCTTCGTCAACATGATAAATAATCCCATCGTATAAATGGTATAAAAGATATTCCTTTATATCGTTTCCAATTTGTTCATATAGTTCTTTAGGGTTATTAAGTTCCTCTTTATTTGGAAAATCCTTTCCTTTATATTTCCAGCGTAAAGCCTCCTTTCTTAGACGGGGTTCAGTAAATTGGTAATTTAAAATAAAGGGGTTTTTAAAGCAAATTTTTTGACTAAGTACGGCTGCCAACTCCTTGTCCTCCACCTCAGCGTGGCAAAACGCATATTGTGCAGCTAATTCCTTGTCATTAATAAGATATACCCCATCTCCGAAAGAAGATCTCGCAGCTATACCATTTTGAAAGGCTCTTAATTCATTGCGTTCATATTTTTGTCTGTCTACAACCATTTTCGCTTCTGAAAAACTAACTCCTCGATAAGCGCATCTTGTCATGTACAGATCCCCTTTTTGAAAATTATATATATTTAGATTATTTCGTCTGTATTAATATATATTTTAGATAAACATACGAAACTCCTCTTTTGTTTTTCCGTTTTATAAAAGATATGAGGGATTTTCAATAATAAACCTATGATGATATTTCAATAAAATGGGGAATTTCACATGATACTTTAAATCTCTTTATGGATTTTCCCCTTCGCAAGTTTTGTCATAGCTATCTTTTCGTTTAACCAAAAAAATAATCCACCCTTGACTTGACGCCATAGGTGGATTATTCCTCCAAATAGCCGACTCCTTTGCGGGAACCGTCTAATGCTGGACTGGCCATGTTAGAGCATGCTGGTCCTTTTTAATTATTTTACATTAACTCTATTTTGCGAAATTGTTGCGAAACTATTTTGTCTCACGATGAAAAGTTAATTTCTTAAACTCATCTTTGCTGTCAATTGGACTAATGTAATAGAAATACAACTCGTTCTCATCACTAGACGCTCCGGAGAATCTCAGTTCATCTCCGCGATAGGGGACATCATTGGTTTTTGCATATTCTAAATCCTTGCCAGATAATAATTTTTCGTGTAGTTCCACGACAGAATTATTTTTAAAGTCAATCAGTGTCAAGAATCCAGTAATATTCGGGCGAACGATCAAATATTCGTTGGAAGCTCCTAATACTGCGAAGCTTTCATCTTTTCCTGTCAATGCGGGGAGATTATATTCTTTCACTTTTTCACCGCTTTTATTGTATATAGATACCATTTTTCCATCTGACAGTAGACTGTGAGCGTCATATGAATTTGTTTTTGGATCTAAGACATAATAGTAAGCCCTGTTAGGTTCATAGCGCTTGAAATAGCTTGCTTTCTTCTGGTCTATGATTTTACTGCCGTGGATTAGAAAATTATATGCATCATATCCGACACGAGGTTCCCCAAAATTGTCCAAGATCGTAATAATGAAATTATTTCTATCTATAGTATTAAACTCAAATGATAGGCTACCTTTAAAATCACTATTAATCTTTCCTGCAAGAGTCGGTACTTGTTCAAATGGATAAGCGAAGTAAAACTCTCCAGTCTTTCGGTTCAGCCAAGTGGTCGTATTGACACCGGTCGCTTTAACAAAATCATCACCTTTTTGTGTAATGTTCACTGTTTTGGAAATATTTTTCCAATCGACAGATGCCCCAGTAGACTCCGAAAGAAAACGCAAAGGAATAAAAATGCGGCCATTCACATTTTTAAGCGGTGCCGTCAAATTCACCGTTTTTCCATTAATTTTTGCATTCATCGAACCGTATGTAAGCTGAGTAGTCAGTTTAGGGTATGTCATTGTTACTGTTTTATTGGAAGAATTCCAGAAAACAACGGTGCCAAGTAGCTCCCCAATATCCCGTAATGGCAAATAAACAGTGCCGTTGTTTATAAAAGGGGTAGATTCCGGCTGAAATGTGTCTCCATTTATATTGATTGTAATGGAATTTGTTTTGGCGGGCATTGCTGCCTCTGTGCCGGAAATAGGGCCGGCTAAGGTAATGCCTAGGGCAATAGCAGCACCGGAAATTAGGTGAGTCAAGCGTGATTTAAGTAACATGTATGTAGCCTCCTGTTTTTTATAAATTGAACAACAAACCTTTTGGAAATGATTGGTTAAATCTAATGGTATCACATTATTAAAATCTATTTAACCTTCAAATTACGATTTTATTAGCATTTATTAGATAGAAGAAAGGGGGGAGGGGAGCATAATCATTTTAAAAATTGTCCTTTTTAATACGGGAATATAAAAAGGCGAGGACCTTGAAAATCATAGCCATCTTTCAAGATCCTCGGATATTAAAAATTCTACTTTTATCCCGCAGTAACTGCAGTAAACCGCCCACTCCAAAACAGTAGAAGATTCGAAGAAGTTTAAGTGGAAGATCTAACTACTCGTAAAAGTCCGATTGGTTCAACTAACAATCAGTGGGGGATAAGAACCCCCACACTGATTGAAGTTTCACTTTAAAGAATATGATATTTTGTCTGTACGAATAGGGCGGGGAGCGCAAAAAATGGAAATAAAAGCTTTAGTAATAAAAATATTTATATGGCTAAATAGTGTGACTAAAGACATTCTCGAAAAATCATCATATTCCGAAGGTCCCGTGTTTCCCTATTACTCTCCCACCGCTTCTAACAACAAATCCGCAATATGAACAGCCCTCATCTGATCAGATAATCCCTCACGTTCTATTCCTAGTTTCATTTGTAATAGGCAGCCTGGATTGGCGGTAACGATTGTTTTCGCTTCGGTTTCTTTTACAGTATCCATTTTCGAATCCAAAATTTTCATCGACATCTCCGATTCAACGATGTTATATATACCACCCGAGCCGCAGCAACTATCAGCATTTTTCATCTCGCAATAAGTTGTACCTTGAATGGCTTGAAGGAGCATTCGCGGCTCTGAAGCTGTTTTCATGACATTTCGAAGGTGACATGAATCTTGGTACGTAATCACCTGCTTTGAGAGGAAGAGCTCCTTTTTATGAAAATCGAGTTCTACTAAAATCGCAGAAATGTCCTTAAGCTTCATTGAAAATGCTTTTGCGCGTTCTGCCCAATGAGGGTCATCTTTCAGAAGATGATCATAATCAATGAGGAAAGCCCCACAGCCACCTGCGTTCGTAATAATGTAATCTACTTCAGCTTCTTCAAAAGCAACAATATTTCTTTTTGCTAATGCTTTTGCGTCTTCTTTTTCACCACTATGCCCATGTAACGCCCCACAGCATGCTTGTGATTTTGGAATCACAATCTCACAACCTGCTATTTGCAGGAGCTGCATTGTTGAGTCATTCGTTTTCATAAACATCGTATCCATTAGACAGCCTGAGAAAAACGCGACCTTTTTTTGTCTTGCCCCAATTGGTTCTAAATGTTCTGGACGATTTAACATTTCTTTCCGGGCAGGGACTTGTGGCAGAACTTTTTCCATTGTTGCTAAACTATCTGGAAAAAGCTTCATTAGCCCACTTTTATGAACAATGTTTTGCATCCCTGATCGTTGGTATATGCCTAAAAGGCTAGTAAGTGTACGCATCCGATTTTGGTAGGGAAACAAGCCTTTGAAAACCGTTTTCCGAATAACTCTTGCTGATAATGAATGCTTTTTATTTTGATTAATAATATCTCGTGCTTCTTCAAGGAGATGGCCATAATTCACACCAGAAGGGCAAACGGGTTCACAAGCTCGGCATCCTAAGCACATATTAAGAGAACGTTCTACATCTTCATCGGGTTCAATATGGCCATCAACGACAGCCTTCATTAAGGCGATCCGTCCGCGGGGAGAATGGGACTCTTGAAACCCTGATTCAATATAAGTTGGACATGTTGGCAAACAAAATCCGCAGCGCATGCAATTTAAGAGTTCATCTTCATCCATACGCGATTGGAATTCCTTTTGAATTTGTTGCTTTTCCTTTAATGTTGTCATTTTGTAACCACCACACGTTTACGGGAATCCTTGGCAAATATTTTTCCTGGATTCATGATGTTGTTTGGATCAAGACTTGTTTTTATTGCTTTCATCGCAGCAACTCCAGCGTGACCAAGCTTCATTTCTAAGTATGGTGCTTTCATGACGCCAACTCCATGTTCACCTGTTATCGTGCCGCCTAATTCAATCGCTTTAGCAAAAATTTCTTCAAACGCTTTTTCAACACGTTCAATTTCTTCATGATCACGCGAATCAGTTAAACAAGTTGGGTGCAAATTCCCATCACCCGCATGTCCAAACGTACAAATACGAAGCTTGTACTTTTCAGCAATTTCATTGATTGCTTTGACCATTCTGGCAATTTCAGAACGGGGAACAGTTGCATCTTCGAGAATGGTTGTTGGTTTTAGACGGGCTAAGGCGGATAATGCCGCACGTCGTGCTGTTCGCAGTGCTTCGGCTTCTTCTTCTGATTTTGCTGCTTCCACAGAAACGGCGTTTTCCGATTTGCATATTTTGATGATGCTATCGATATCTTTCGTCACTACGTCTAATGGACCATCTTGTTCGATGAGCAGAATTGCTTTCGCATCGGTTGGAAGGCCAATTTGCGCAAAAGCTTCAACGGCTTCAAGTGTCGGCTGATCAAGAAACTCTAATGTAGTCGGGATGATTTTATTTGCGATGATTTTCGAAACGGTCCTTGCAGCTGCTTCAAGATCTTGATAGAGTGCGAGAATTGTTTTTTTCGTCTCGGGCATTGGAATTAGCTTCAAAGTCGCTTCTGTTATGATTCCAAGCGTTCCCTCCGATCCGACGAATAATCGTGTCAAATCATAACCAGCAACGTCCTTCGCAAGCTTTCCTCCAGTACGGATTATATCGCCATTAGGTAACACGATTTCTAATGCAATGACGTAATCTCTTGTTACCCCGTATTTTAATCCACGCAGACCGCCTGCATTTTCATTAATATTGCCACCAATTGTTGAGATTTTCATTGAACCCGGATCCGGCGGGTAAAATAAACCTTTTGCTTCAGCGGCATTTGTTATTTCGAGCGTAATGACCCCAGGCTGTACGGTGATAGTAAGGTTTTCTTCATCGATTTCAAGAATTCGATTTAAATGCTTGAAAAGAAGAACAATTCCACCTTCCGTTGGGCATGTTCCTGCACATAGATTTGTACCTGAGCCGCGCGGGACAATCGGTATTTTATACTCGTTGCACAATTTAACAATCTTTGAAATTTCTTCACTATTTTTTGGGGCGATGACTGCATCTGGCATTGATTGGAATTGGGGTGTTGCATCATAAGAATAAACGAGCCGCCCAGCCTTCGAATCATCAAAATTCCCAGGACCGACGATGTGAATTAATTTTTGCCGAACTTCTTGATTGATCATTTTTTAGCCTCCTAAAATAGCGCTTACATTTCCCATTTCATTATGTATGTTTTCAATATAATATTTTTAATGAACATCGAATGTCATCATAAAGGAATGGTCTATTTATAATTCATTAATTCCTTAAAATAAGCATAAAAAAAAGCGGAGGATTCCGCTATGGTGAAAGCTACAAAGATGAAGCGTTTAATTCTTTGTTTTTTGGATGTTCACCCAGTAGAAGCAAGGCGATATGAAGTGTCGACAGATCCTCGAAGGAGCGTGGATCCAAATTTGTTATTTCCTCGATTTTTTTCAGCCGATAGTGGAGGGTGTTTATATGAATATGCAGTGTATTTGCCGAATTTTTTATAGATTGGTTCTCCTCGATAAAAACACGAAGCGTTTGTAATAACTCACCGTCAGATATAAGAGGTGCAATGGTTCTGCTAACGAACTCTGTTCTTGTTTCTTCATTAATTTCTTGTAAAAGCATCTCGATTTTTAAATCATCATCAAAAATAATTTTTTTCTCCCGTTTGGCCACTAATAAAGCGCGTTCCGCTTGGTTAAATGACTTTCGCAGTTGCTTGGCACAGACTCTTTTTCCTACTCCTAGAGAAATTTGGACAGAAAAATCAGCTTCTAACTGAGCTTTTAATTGCTGAAGATTATAAAGGATGGTATCTTTTGTGTGACCTGTCAATAAGAGCATAAATCGGTCATTACCCCACCGTATATAAAAATTCTTATTATCCTTATGATTTCTTTGCTGTAATTGATTCCATATTTCTCTTTCAGCAATGTTTGCTGAATTTTTAATGCTTCCTAGTACAACTTGGCGATCAACGGAAAGGTCAATTCCGATGATTGCTGCACGATCGTAAAATACAGGTGACCAATCCTTCGCCTGTAACCAATCAAAGACAAATGCTTCAAGTGCCCTCGAATTCCACTCGATTTGTTCCGCATAATAGCTTTCTTGTATGAGGAGTTCCGTGATTTTTTTTAGTATTTCTCCATAATGTGCAACCTTTGATGGTTCCCCGGTTATTCCAATCACGCCAATCACCTTTTGCTGGAAAAACACAGGTAAATTGATTCCTGCTTTTACTCCTCTTAATGATTTTTCCATATCCTTTGTAATAATAATATTTCTGCGTTCATGGCTTGATAAAAGAGCGCCTTCATGAAAGCTTCCTATCCGGTCATTGTCAGTACTTGAAATGATGGTTCCTGAAATATCAACAATAATAACATCTTCATCAATCAGTCTTCGAACCTCTTGGATTATTTTTTTTGCAAGTGAAGGTAAAAGCATAGTTTGGACCCCCGTATGTACAATTATGTTTATTTTAGCATTTTTAGGATTGTATAGGGGGAGGGAAACAAGCTTGTTTGAGTCTCAGCCATCCCGTCAGAAAATTCCTATATATTTGGCAAGGACATACTAGGAGACCTAAGTGCATAGAGAATTTCATTATGCCCATTTTTTATTATCACTGCGACGACTTTAATTTGTTTTTTACGGGAGAGCTCATATTGTAAGGGTCTCGAAAACGGACCATCTTCTTTGGAAGTGGAGAGTTTATAATATGATATTAGGAGCAAGTATCATTGAAGCTAAAGAATTTACATCACATGCCGGTTGCAGGTTAGGAATGTGTATTTTAAAACTGTATTATATGAGGAGATTTTTGGTTTTACAAGGTTTTGTTTACTTAATGTTAGGTGAAATTTGTTGATCTTGGGCGGGGATTTGTAATGTTTGGTGGCAGATCGGCGGCAACATTTATGATTCAATTTAAGGCTAATTTAAACTAATGCAAAGAGAATAGGAATACAGGATTAAACAAAGGTTTCTAAAATATAAGGTCATTATCCTGTTTAATTTCTTCCTATTCTCCTCCTTTTGAAGGAAAAGGCTAAATTGTAAAAAACGTCCAAAATATGTAGAATGCCTGTAGCTAATTGGTAAGAAAAGATTAATACCGTTTGAAAGGAGTAAAAAGAGTTCTTACATAAGAATGGGCTCTTGTTTTTATTAAAAGGATTATAGTTTTTGACCTCTACGCTGCCAGAGGGGTTTTAGTTAATAAACTGTGTAAAATAAGATAAATAGAAATCAATAAAGTCTTGAGTATCAAGGTTTTTCTACCTTATCAAAGTAATCTAGATTAATTTAGATAAAATAAAAAAATTAAGTCTGTGCACACTTTTGTGCACACTTTTCCTAAAAGGTAACATTAAATAAGAGATCTATTTAATTTTGTCTGAAGAGAAACCTAAAACATAACCCAAAAGCTTCTCATTCTAATTTATTGGTTCCTTAACATTCCCAAAGTTAATTAAATATCCATATATTTACAATTTATTCGAGGTGCAAGTAACAAATAGAGTTTTTAAATTGGATGCCTCCAGCGTGAGGCTTTTTTTATTTATCTATTGAATTTGATCAGGATGTGTTTGATGAATAGATTGATCTGTGGGAAGTATTAGATTGGTGTAGAAGTATGGTCGTTTTGAAAAAAGATTGATTGTTTGAAAATTTTAGTTCTAGTTCTTCTAATTCCCCCGACTGGTTAGGAAATTCTTGTTTTAACTTATAGACAATCGTGTTCCATAAATAAAGATATCCCTCATAGTTAAGCTTATATTTTGGTCTGTATAGGTTTGATCAAACTTCTTTGACAACAAACCTTTTCAGCTAATTATTTCAAGCCTCTAACCCCTACAAATTCAAAAACAAAATTCAACATAGGAATAGATGATAATCTTTTGACAAAGGCAGAACCAATTAATAACAATTTGCTAAAGATGATACACCAATTAAGGGATACAACTTTCTTCTTGGTTTCTTATGATTCGTTTTCACTCTCTTTTTTGCAGCATCTATTGTTTTAGCAAAAATTCTCCGAAATGAAGAGAAACATTGGTGTTTTTTGTTTATTACAGAAAAGTTAGATGGGATTGAGTCAGAAAATTCATAATTTTATCAAAAAATCATTTATAATATAACAATAGCATAAAGTTTATAGTAATTGAACAAGTGGGAAGAATTACCATTTTATGGTTAAAGGGGGATTTCGAGTTGTTTGATTTATATGCAATTGGAAATAATATTCCTTTTGGTGTTTTAGTTGCAGATATTAAAGGGGAGATTCATTATCAAAATCAATCTTGTCAACATATTCTAAACACGGAACATACAGACAAGAAATTCATTCAAGAGATTTTACCAGGAAGCATTATTATCAAAGTGATTAAAGAAGGGCAATTTGAGATAAGCACTTATAATGAAACGGCTTTATTGAACCTCCCTATCATTACTGGGAACCTTGGTATGATTCTTTTTTTTCCTAATGATATTTATCATGAACTATTAAGTAAGTCTCCGAAGGTAATAGATCTAAAGCAAGAGCTAGAAGCGATTATGAATTTGAATGGTGAATTAGTAACAATTACAGATGCTAATGGAATTGTTTTACGAGTTAGTAACGCTTGCGAGCAGATTCTAGGCGTAAAGGAATATGATTTTATAGGAAGGTCTGCACCAGATATGGAGAAAAGTGGTGTAATTAAACCATCGTCTACTAAATATGTCATTGAGAACAAACGCAAAATTACGATGAATCAAGTCACAAAGTCTGGACGTCGTTTAATTGTTCATGCACATCCTATTTTTAAGGATGACGGAACTTTACATAAAGTAATTAACATATCAAAGGATGTAACGGAAATTGAGAATTTGCAAAAAAAATTAGAAGAAACGAAAAGTGTGTTGGATTATTATCATCAAGAACTTAGCATTTTGAAGAAAAAAGATCAAGAAATGATTTATAAATCGAAAGCAATGGAAAGGGTATACGAACTAGCATGTAGGGTTGCCGATGTGGATGCGACTATTTTTATTCATGGAGAAACAGGGGTGGGAAAAGAAGTACTAGCAAGAACAATCCATAATTTAAGTAATAGAAAAAATGCTCCTTTTGTAAAAATCAATTGCGGAGCCATACCAGATAGTATTATCGAATCTGAGCTCTTTGGATATGCGAAAGGTACATTCACTGGAGCCAATAAGGATGGAAAAAAAGGCTTAGCTCTTGCTGCGCATGAGGGAACTTTATTTTTAGATGAGATTGGAGAGTTGCCATTTTCAGTACAAGCTAAATTACTTCAACTCTTACAAGAAAAACGGTTTACTCCACTTGGTGAAACAAAGGTGGTTGAAGTAGATGTTCGGTTTATTGCAGCAACAAATCGTAATTTAGAAGAAATGGTGCGAGAAGGAAAATTTCGTGAAGATTTGTATTATCGTTTATATGTCGTACCGATCACCATCCCTCCTCTATCAAAAAGAAAAGAAGACATTCCTTTTTTAGTAAGCCATTTTTTAGAGATTTATAGTCAAAAATATAAACAATATAAAACTATTGATAAAGAAATAATAGAATTTTTTACGGATTATGAATGGAAAGGGAATGTGAGAGAATTACAAAATACGATGGAAAGGCTTGTACTCACCATTCCTGCCCAGCATATTGAGCTAAGGCATCTTCCAAAAAGGCTATTTTTGTCCCCTTCTAGACAAATTAGGGGAATGGGTAAAAATATTAATCTAAAACAAGAAGTAGAGCAATTTGAGAAACAACTTATCATTCATGCACTTGAAACTTCCTCTACAATGAGGGAAGCAAGCAAAAAGCTAGGTGTAGATGCGTCCACAATTAGCAGAAAAGTCAGGAGATATAAAATTAACGTTGCAAAGTTGCAATTTCTTGTGTAACTTTGCAATTTGCTTTTATGTGCAATGTGAGTCATTTTTTTGAATATATGACTCTTAATAAATTGCAGTAATGCAATTTGGTATCAAAATGCATGTGAGAAAATCGCATACGAAAAGTGAAAGAGATATTATTAAAGATTTTGCCTAACCTAATTTTGCCAGTCATCTCTTGGGCTGACTAGTTGATATTATCAGCATTTGTTATTGAAGTCTGTGCTTTATAATTGCAAAGTTTCGCTAAAATGAGTATTAATTTTTCGAGTTGGCATGGTACTTGCATCAATAAAAAGTATTACATTAAGGGAGGCACTGCAATATGAAATTATTTGGAGTAGACGTCGGTGGAACTTTTACAGACGTAATATAT
Source organism: Cytobacillus depressus (assembly GCF_008923245.1). Taxonomy (GTDB): domain Bacteria; phylum Bacillota; class Bacilli; order Bacillales; family Cytobacillaceae; genus Cytobacillus; species Cytobacillus depressus. The sequence continues at coordinate 17,688 of NZ_WBOS01000001.1, read as the reverse complement.
AACGATACGGAACAAAGGATTACAGCCATTCATAAAATTCCCACTACAATGGATGATCCTTCTACGGGAGTTGTACAAGGAATAGTAGAACTTTGTGAGCGTCAAAATATTGACAAATCACAAATTGATCACGTTTTTCATGGAACAACGATTGCAACAAATGCGATTCTAGAGTATAAAGGTGCAAAAACCGGGATGTTAACGACAGAAGGATATAGAGATATTATCCATATTGGAAGACATCAACGGCCACAGAACTACTCTATTATGCAGGATATCCCATGGCAAGATAGACCTTTAGTTCAGCGTAGAGACCGTATTGCAGTGGCAGAAAGAATGGGTCCAGTTAAAGACCAGGTTATCCTTCCTTTACAGGAAGATCAAGTACGTAAAGCTGTTTTGACGCTTAAAGAAAAGGGCGTTGAATCTATTATTGTTAATTTCTTATTTTCCTATATTAATCCGGGGCATGAACAAAGGGTCAAAGAGATCATTCAGGAAGAATATCCGGAGGCTTTTATCACTGTCTCTTCTGAGGTTTCCCCGCAATTTAGAGAATTTGAGCGTTTCACAACAGCATCTATTAATGGATTTGTTGGACCGAAAGTAAAAAATTATATTCAAAATTTAGAGGAGCGATTAAAGGATTCAGGTGTCTCTGCTGAGCTTCATATTATGTGTTCAAACGGTGGAGTGGCGACTCCTAAAACAGTTTCTGAAAAACCGGTAAATACATTATTATCAGGGCCAGCTGCGGGTATCCTCGGAGGTGCTTGGGCAGGAGAGTTAACAAATCGCAAAAAACTAATCACTTTTGATGTCGGTGGCACTAGTGCTGACATTGGTATTATCACTGATAACGGCTATAGTGAATCCACTGCACGTGACACATGGATTGCAGGTTATCCTGTTATGGTTCCAATGATTGATATTCATACAATTGGAGCAGGAGGTGGCAGCATTGCTAATATAGATGAGGGTGGTGCATTTAAGGTAGGACCAAGAAGTGCAGGATCACATCCAGGACCAGCTTGCTATGGACACGGAGGGTTAAAGCCGACAGTAAGCGATGCAAACGTTGTACTCGGAAGAATAGATGAGCATAACTTCCTTGGTGGAGAAATGAAAATTTATTCGAATGAGGCCTATAAAGTAATAGATGAACTAGCCGGAAAACTGGAGTTAAGCAGAGAAAAAACAGCAGAAGGAATCTTGCAAATTATGAATAACAATATGGCGAATGCAATACGAGAAAAAACCATTCAAAAAGGAGAAGATCCGAGAGAATTTTCATTAGTGGCATTTGGGGGAGCAGGTCCACTCCATGCTGTAGAAGTTGCAAAACTCTTAAATATTCCAGAGGTTATAATCCCACTATATCCAGGTATTAACTCAGCTACAGGATTATTGACTACTGATCTAAAATACGACGTTATTAAAACAGAATTTATGTTGAGTACAAATATGAATTTCTTTAGTTTAAATGATGATTTTGACGGTTTAGAAACACAATTGGTTACACAATTGAAAGCGGACGGTATTGCGGAGAAAGATATTCAAGTGATACGTAGCGCTGATTGTCGATACGCTGGTCAAGGATATGAATTACGGGTTGATTTGCCAAGTGGTGTGCTAGATGAAGTAACAATTATAGAAGTATTTAATAATTTCCATGAAAGTCATAAATCTGAATATGGTCATAACTTCCTTGATAGCCCGATTGAAATTGTAAATATTCGTGTAACAGGTACCGGATATATGCCGAAAATTGAAAAACAGGCTATCTATCATGACCATCAACTTAAAGATGCAATGCTAAAAATAGGTGAAACGATTTTTAACGTTGACGGTAATCTTGAAAAAGTGGAGACGAAGTTTTACCAAAGGGAAAGAATTCCAGTAGGTGTAGACTTCCAAGGTCCTTGTATTGTGCTTCAAAAAGATACAACCACTGTCATTCCGCCGAACTGTTCAGCTTATATCGAGGAATACGGAAATATGATTATAAAGGTAGGTGTATAGTTTATGACACAAATCAAAAGTAAAAAAATCGATCCTATTACTGTTCAAGTAGTTCTTGGTGCATTAGAAAATGTTGCAGTTGAAATGGGGCATAAGCTTGCGAGAATGGCATATTCGAGCATAATCAGAGAATCAGAAGATTTTGGCTGTGCACTTGTTGATCTGAAAGGCCAACAGTTATGTGAGTCTTCGCACAGTACTCCGCTACAATCCGGCCCAATTCCAGGATACGTCCAAGGGATACGTCAAATCATGGAAGAACGTGGTGATACATTTAATTCTGGAGATGTGATAATGCATAATTCTCCTTATCATGGTGCGTCCCATGGACCGGATGTAGGCTTTTGTATCCCTGTATTTTATCATGATGAGCTGATAGGATTTTCAGTTACAACTGCCCACCATTTAGATATTGGCTCTTCTACACCAGGAAGCTGTGGAATCGTTGACGCTGTTGATGCCTATGCAGAAGGTCTGCAATTTAAAGCGATAAAAGTATATGAAAAAGGAGTTAAAAATCGTTATATATGGGATTTGTTGAAAGATAATATCCGTGCACCCAAATTGGTTGTAGGTGACATGGAAGCACAAATTGCAGCTGCTAAAATCGGTGTTCAAAGATATATCGAGATTATTGAAAAGTTTGGATTAGAAACTGTTGAAGCAGCAAGTGAAGAACTAATGAATTACTCAGAAAAAATGATGAGAGACGCGATAAAAAAGCTTCCAGATGGAGAGTACGCAGCAGAAGGTAATTTAGATGGTTACTTAGATAGTAACGATCCAGCAAAAAAAGATTTGAAAATTAGAGTAACAGTTAAAGTCAGTGGAAGTGATATTACCGTCGACTTAACGGGCACTTCCCCGCAAGTGAGTGATAGACCAATAAATATGCCCTTACTCGGAACAGTTGATATTGCGATTTATTTAACGTTACGTTCAATTTTATTAGATTCAACTATATATGGAAATTTCCCGCAAAACTCCGGACTGATTCGTCCGATTAAAATCATAGCGCCAAAAGGGACATTATGTAATCCTATCTTTCCAGCACCTTCGATTGCTCGTTTCTGCTCTGGAAATATTGTAGCAGATACCCTAATGAAATCATTGGCACAAGTAGTTCCTCATCAGATTAGTGCAGGTGTTGGAAATCTACAAGTGGTTGCATTTAGTGGTAAAAAGGATGATAACTATTGGGTATATATGGACATTATGGAGGGAAGTTACGGCGGGCGTTATGGAAAAGATGGTATGGATGCTGTGGATACGTTGTACGCCAATACCAGAAATAATCCAATCGAGGACATTGAGTCACATTATCCACTAAGAGTAAACCGCTATGAGCTAAAAGATCATGAATGTGCACCAGGTAAGTGGCGCGGGGGAATTGGTTCTGTTAAAGAAATTACATTCTTAAATGAAGGAAGTTTTTCAGTGGAAGCAGATGGGCACAAATATGCTCCTTGGGGCTTTGACGGTGGATATTCTGGTTCAACAGGAAGTCTTCGCATTCGCGAAAAAGGAAATGGTGAACTTGTTCAACTTCCATCCAAACTTCCAAACAGAACCGTGAAAACGGGAGATACCATTCAATTAGCTGGACCAGGTGGCGGTGGATATGGAAATCCTTTTGAAAGAGACCCGGAAAAAGTGCATGGCGACTATTTAGATGGATTTATTTTAAAAGAAAATGCTTTAAAGGATTATGGGGTTGTTATTACAGATAAAGGAGAAGTCGATTACGAGCAAACATATGAAAGAAGAAAAAGTGAATAACGAGATTTCATACTTCTATGTGTTGTTTAAGAAGTATTGTTATTACTAAAGGAGGATGACATGCAAACAATTTGCAAGATTAATGGCGATAGAATTTTTTCTCGTATTCTGCGCCTAGGAGAAATCGGGAAAAATAATCAAAATGGTGTACATCGCTTAGCTTTAAGTAAAGAAGATAAAGAAGCTCACTTTTTAGTCTCGCAGTGGATGGAAGAAGCAGGGCTAAGTGTTTCACATGATCATTTCGGTAATTTAATTGGTAGGAAAGAAGGAGAGAATCCTGGCCTTCCTGCCGTGATGATTGGTTCTCATATAGATTCTGTGCGAAATGGGGGACGCTTTGATGGCATTATAGGTGTCATTGCAGGGATTGAAGTTGTGCAGGCTATTACATCTGCTCAAATTGTTCATCAACATCCTTTAGAAGTAGTTGCCTTTTGTGAAGAGGAAGGCTCCCGCTTTAACGATGGACTTTTTGGGAGTAGAGGGATGGTTGGCAAAATAAATGAAAGAGATTTGTTAAAAAAAGATGAAAATGGGATTAGTCGATATGAGGCATTAAAATCATTTGGTTTTGGAGTAGATCCAGATCGAATCAAAGAGTCCATTCGAACAGATAAAGATATAAAACTATTTTTGGAGATGCATATTGAACAAGGACCAATCTTAGAAACAAATGGCCATGCGATAGGTATTGTAGAAGGAATTGCAGGTCCTTCCTGGTATAGCATTTTTCTTTCTGGTGAGGCAGGTCATGCTGGAACTGTCCCGATGAATTTACGTCATGATCCATTAATGGGAGCAGCTGAAGTTATTTCTGAAATAGAAAGGCTCTGTAAACAAGAACCCGAAAAAAAGACTGTGGGGACTGTTGGAATCATTCAGGCATTCCCAGGTGGAAGTAATGTTATACCAAGCTCTGTTGAATTTTCACTTGATTTAAGAGATATCGATTTACAACGACGAAGCAATGTATATGGAAAAATAGTAAACAAAGTACAAAATGTGTGTGAAAAAAGAGGATTGACATATAGAATCGAAAAACACTTAGATGTAGATCCGATAGCGTGTTCGGAGAATATAGTCTCCTCATTACGTGAGATTAGTAAGGATAAAGGGATTACTGCCCCAATTATGATTAGCGGAGCCGGGCATGATGCGATGCTGATGTCAGAAATTACGGACATCGGAATGATTTTTGTAAGATGTGAAAAAGGCATCAGCCACCAACCGAATGAAAAAGCTGAACAAAAAGATATTACACTTGGGACGGAGTTGCTGTTGGAAGCTGTGTTAAAGTTTGTTTAGAAATGTATGGCGGTCAGAAATGGCTGCCATGTAACTGGCATTTTCCGACTTATATATTCTAAAAATTAAAAATTTTCAGAGATTACCATTAGGCATAATAATTCTGTCGGAGAATCTACTGCAAAAAAACTCATCCAAATAATACTTACCAGATGATGCTGAAAACTTTCTTCTAAGTAAAAAAATGAAATGAAAAGGAGATAGGATCTATGAATCATGATTCAGAAAAAGGAATTAGTTTAACTGGTAAGGATATCATGCCTACGACAGACAATCAAAGAAATATTTCTACATTGGGCTTTCTAGTTTTATGGATTGGGATTGCTGTACAACTTGTCACTTTCATTGCAGCAGCACAGCTATACCCTGCCTTATCACCGACACAAATTATTGTTGCCTGTATACTTGGTAATCTCGTTGTTGCTCTTCTTTTAACATTGCTTGGTGATATAGGCATCAAATATGGTATTCCGTATGCGGTTTATATCAGGGCCTGTTTCGGTTACCTTGGAGCACACATACCTGCAGTGATTCGAGCAATTCCCGCTATTTTTTGGTTTGGATTCCAAACATGGATGGGAGCTTATGCACTGAATGTGATTATGGAAATGCTAACTGGGTATTCAAACCTTATGATGTTAATTATTGTGTTCGGAGGCGTACAAATTATTAATACTGCCATGGGGATAGAAGCTATAACAAAATTTGAATGGTTAGCATCCCCTAGCATTTTAATTATTGGTGTTCTATTACAGGTTCTCATCATGAATCAACATGATTTAACGTTTAGTGAAATTTTTGCTAAAAGTGGTGAAGGTGGAATATCCATGGGATTTGCAGTCGTAGTCATGATGGGTACTTATATTACGATGGCACTAAATGCTCCGGATTTCACTCGTTTTTTAAAAACCAACAAGGATAAAAATAAACCTACTTGGTGGAAAGAGAATAAGGGGAGCTTTATTGGGCATACATTCGGTCTTGTTGGATCTATGTTATTGTTTACGGTTATCGGTCTAACCAGTGGTGTTGCAACCGGAAACTGGAATCCAATTGATGTGATGGTTCAGACAATGGGACAGGATAATCCTTGGTTGTTAATCGTATGTTTAGCCTTCGTAATCCTAGCACAGTGGTCTACTAATATAAGTGCCAATTTACTACCACCTGGATATATTATCGTTAACTTTTTCCCGCGAAAAATAACATTTGTAACGGGTTCGATTATTGCAGGTGTTTTAGGATTACTTCTCCAACCATGGAATTATGCAGACTATGTTCCTCAAATACTAATGGTCATTACTGCAACTTTAGCACCTATCGTTGGAATTATGTTCACAGACTATTACTTTCTTAGAAAACGTAAGGTCAATGTCGATGAACTTTATAAAGCCGGTGGACAATATAAATATTGGTATAATGTGAATCCTGCTGCAATTATTGCTTATATTCCGGCTGGTCTATCCGTTCTACTGTTTCCTGATTACGGATTTATTTCTGCTTTGTTAATTGCAACAGTATTGTACTATACATTGATGAAATATTGGATTTGCAAAGTCTACGACCAGCCAGAAATTACGAATTCAAACTTTAAAGTGGATCATCAAGAGGCTAAGAACGAGGCATAAAAAGCTATTTATCGGGGGAAGGAAAAACTCTGTAGCGACTAAGATATTTAAATAAGTTTTTTACGGGGGAATAACAGTATGAAAATTAAAGTGATTAATCCGAATACAATGTGGGAAATGACGAAAGGTATTGAAAATGCTGCAAAGTCTGTTGCTCGACCAGATACACAAATAGTAGCAGTGAGTCCTCAAATGGGTCCAGCCTCCATTGAATCTTATTATGATGAGTATTTATGTATTCCTGGGGTACTTGAAGAAATTAAAAAGGGAGAAGAAGAAGGAGTAGATGCATTTGTGATAGCTTGCTGGGGTGACCCTGGTTTACAAGCTGCAAGGGAAGTCACAGATAAACCAGTGGTAGGTATCGCTGAAGCTTCAGTTTATTTAGCTTCTATGCTAGCTGCTAGATTTTCTGTTGTAACAGTGTTACCAAGAATTAAAACGATGTTAGAAGAACTTGTTGATTCCTATGGAGTAAGTAAGCGAGTACTAAACATTAGGACGACTCCGATGTGCGTTTTAGATTTTGAGAGAGATCCCGAAGCTGGGATGGAAATGTTAAGACAAGAGGGAAAAAAAGCGGTTGAAGAAGATCAAGCGGAAGCTATCTTGCTAGGTTGCGCGGGTATGGCCGAATTTGCTAATAATCTTGAAAAAGAATTGGGTGTTCCGGTTATTGATGGAGTAGTAGCAGCAGTTAAATTTGCGGAATCTATTGTCGATTTAGGAAAGAAAACTAGTAAGCTAAAAACCTATAAATATCCAGAGAAAAAGTCATTTGTTGGTGCGTTGGAGAAGTTCGGAAAGAGTCAGTCTACATTTAAGTAGTGGTTATAAGTAATTAGCAAAATCTAAATAAGTTTTGACAAATCTCATGTTAGATTTTCCATTAAGTTGGGCAAATTTTTAACTATCATAAATTTGCCTAACTTTTTTAATAGAACAACTGATCATTTGTTATGCGATATAGATTGCGATATAGATTGATAGATTCAGATAACCTTGGCTTAATTCTCATGTTGGTGTACTTATTAAATTTTTTGAGAAGAATAAAAAAATGGAAAACGAGAGGTTGAGAGCTATGGGACAGAATGCTACGGATATTACAAAAGGTTCAAAGAGAGAATCTCTAAATCCAGTATCAAATGATAATAGATTATTTGGATTAACAACCTATATTACCCTTTGGATTTCATCTATGGTAGTTATCCAAATTTTTATGGTTGGCCAGTCGTTTTTGCCACCTGCAGGGAAGTTGAATATTTTTCAAGCAGGGGTTGTTACAGTTGTTTCTGCTTTGTTTTTAGGTTTTTTGTTTGTGATTAATTCAAGGCCTGGAATAAAATATGGGATTCCTTTCATTGTTCAAGCTCGATCTTCATTCGGATATAACGGGGCGAGGATTGCTTCATTAATAAGGGTTTTACCTGCTGTGTTTTGGTATGGGATTGGATCTTGGATTGGTGCTTCAGCTATGAATTTCGTTACACAAACGATTTGGGGATGGGGCAATATTTGGGTGTATTTTATTTTCTTCCAAGTTGTCCAAACGTATATTGCTTATTTTGGGATGAATACAATTAAGTGGTTTGACTCTATACTGTCCGTTGTTGTACTTGGCTTCTTAATTTATATAACAATTCAGCTTATTAATGTGGGTGGACTAAAAATAGCAAATACGTGGAACACAAGTGGTAGCTGGGGGATGCCATTTTTTGCAGCGATTACAGCATCTGTGGGAATCTTAATTACGGCTGCAATCAATAATGGAGACTTAAGTAGATTCCTTGAAAATAAACCAGGTTATAATGCAATTGGACACTTTGTTGGAATAGTACCAATGTATATCATCATACTTGGAATAGGTGTATTATCTGCAGCTGCTACAGGCATATGGGATCCAGTTCAAGCGCTTGTTTCAGTTATCCCTAACCCTGTTGTTGCAGTTGCAATGATGATTTTTATAATCGTTGCTCAAATTACAACTAATTTAACAATTAATATTAAGCCTCCTGCACTAGTATTGATGGAAACATTCAATATTACTTGGGGACTGTCCGTCATTATTGTGGGAATTTTAAGTATCGTCACTTTTCCTTGGCTGTTAATTTCAAGCTCTGCCTTTAATACTTTCATCGCTTTCTATTCTGCATTCCTTGGCCCATTGTTAGGAATACTCATTGCGGATTACTATTTTATCCATAAACAAAAGTTTAATGTTGTAGCTCTTTATGAAAATACAATTAAATATAATTGGTTAGGGCTTGGCTCGCTTTTCATTGGTGGAATTATTGGCGTTATCTTTTTGCCGATTTCTTGGATGGTCAGCATGCCAATCAGTGCGGTACTTTACTGGATTGGTCACCAATATCTTCCTAATTATAAATCGAAAAAAGCAGGTAATGGTGTTGATGTAACGTATTAAAAATAATCAGAAGGTCTAATTGATTGGAAAGTTAGAAGTATTCCACCTGGCAAAGAAAATAATATTATCGGTACATTTTATTTAAATTCAGAAGCAGGAGGGTAAATATGGAAATAACGGACGTACCATTCAGCACAGTTACTTGGAATTCCATTGAACCTACTTGGGACGAAGGTAAGACAGGAAAGGTATTATCGAAAACATTCGAAATCGGTAATATACGTGTAAGAATGGTAGAGTACACACCTGGATACCTTGCCGACCATTGGTGTAGCCGGGGACATGTAGTTCTAGTACTAGGAGGAGAATTAGAAATTGAACTAAATGATGGCCGCACTTTTCAGTTAAATACAGGAATGAGCTTTCAGGTTGCGGAAGGTACGGAAGCTCATAGGTTATCTACTTTATCAGGAGCTAAAGTATTTATTGTTGATTAGCAATGTGAATTGAAATATCATATTGTTTTTAAAATAATCTATTATAACATTCATTTATAGCAACGTTGAGAAAACTAAATAGAGTAGTAGAGTAACAGGAAGACAGTAGAAGTAGTCCGATTAATAGAATACAGAACTATGAGGGTCTATCCTTTATGAGTAGGCCCTTTTTGTTGTTCAACGGAATGAAAATATTTAGATTCATTTCTCAAACTTGGGAATCGGCTTTTTATGTCTTAAAAAACTACAACTATAACAGTCTTATATGTGTGTTAAAACTTAGAAGTTTTGATTCTGTTTTGCAGCTTTAGTATTTTCTAGATAACATACTTGTTCCTATGGGAAAATGGATACAGTTCGGAGGGTTCCGAATGTTTGCAACTGCAGATATGGTTGCTGAATATATTGGTTCATCAAAAACTACTATTTTATCAAGAGTAAAGGAGTTTTATGGTTCCTTTAGAGAAGCAATAGTCCAAATTAGAGGATCATATATAAATGATACAATAAATGGAAGTAGCGTTATAGCAAATATGCTACACTCAAAATTAGATGAAATTTATAATGTTGTAGGTATTCGTGAGAAAACTTTTCCAAATTTGATAAATCCGCTCACAAAGGCGCAATTAAGAATTGACTATTTTATAGATGAAATTTCATTAGCAATTGAATAACATGGTATTCAACATTTTAAATGGATTCCATATTTTCACAAAGAGAAAAAAGACTTTTTGTCACAAAGGATAAGAGATCGAATAAAGGTAAGCTATCTAAAAGAGATGGGGGTTCACATTGTTATTTTTACTTTTAAGGATAAGATTACAGAAGAGCTAATAAGGCAGAAGCTAAATAAATATTTTTATAAATAGGGATAAAATAATTAATAGATATATACTGTCGACCTACATATATTATGAGGTACCATTATCGGGACTACCCCAGGGTGTTTTGTTATTAACTAGTGTTTAATAGAACATGGATTTAAAATAAAAAATCTATCATTTTATATTAAACGAGCGGAAATAGAAAAATAATTTAATCCCAATTGATATGGCGGGGGGTGAGTAGGGTTTTAAACAGCTAGAACTGGCATCGCAACCGTTATTATTTTAATGTCAGAATTGGAAACGGAAATATAATTACCAATCTTAAATGCTGCTTCGTATTTTAAAGTGGAAAAATAAAAAGGGGGGACGAGATTCAGTTCAACTCGTCCCTATGTCCCAGATTAAGGAATCATCCAAGAAAAAACAGTGTGCTGTAGGTATGTCATAATACAGATAAGTAAAACAAGGAAAAGGCTATGTTTTATTGTAAAGCGGAATAATTCTGATTCTTTTCCAGCAAGGCCTACAGCTGCACATGCCACAGCAATTGATTGTGGAGAAATCATCTTCCCTGTTACTCCACCAGATGAGTTTGCTGCAACTGCTAATACTGGATCCATGCCTACCGATGTTGCGGTAATTTTTTGCAGGGCTCCGAATAATAGGTTTGCGGAAGTATCTGAGCCTGTAATGAACACGCCAAGCCATCCAAGGATTGGAGAGAAGAATGGGAATAGCGCCCCAGTTTTAGCAAGGCTCATTCCAAGAGTTGTACTCATTCCAGAGGAATTCGTTACATAAGCAAACCCTACGACCGCACCGATCGTAATAATCGGATATTTCAGCTCATTTAATGTTTCTTTGAAGGTAAGCATAAAGTTTTTCCATGAGATTTTAACAACAAATTTTGAGATAAATGCTGCGATTAAAATCGCTGTTCCAGCTGCCCCAAGAATTTCAAGTTTAAATAAGGCTGCGACTGTGTCTCCGGCTCCATTAATTATTTTATTATGAAGTCCGGGTACTTCTGGTACGAAGGTGAGTGCCCCTCCGATATTGCTGATGCTTTTCAAAATGATATTTGTTCCCTCATATTGACCTATCAATGCCTTTTTCACAGTTGGAATTCCCCAAAAGGAAATAATGCCAGTTAGGATAAGGAAAGGCGACCATGCTTTAAAAATTTGACCCCCAGTATAAGAAACCTCTTTCTCATAAGAGATTTGTCTAGCACTAGTGGCTGCAATTTCTTGCTCGGCAGGAAATCGATAAATCGTTTTCGGTTGCCAAAACTTTAAGAAAATAGCTAAAGCAAACAGAGACACTAATGCGGATAGAATATCGGGAAGTTCAGGTCCGAGATAGTTAGATGACAGATATTGAGTAATTGCAAACGAAACACCGGACACAAGGATCGCCGGCATGATCTCCCATGCTTTTTTGAAACCTGTCATAATGACTACTAAATAAAAAGGAATAAATATAGACAGGAAAGGAAGCTGTCGTCCAACCATTTTTGAAATTTCCATAGCAGGAATACCTGTCGGACCTTCCACCGCAATAATTGGGATTCCGATTGCTCCGAAAGCAACTGGTGCTGTGTTAGCAATTAAGCAAAGCCCAGCAGCATAAAGGGGATTAAACCCTAGCCCGACTAACAATGCGGCTGAAATGGCAACCGGTGCTCCAAATCCAGCTGCTCCTTCAAGGAATGCCCCAAAAGAAAAGGCCACAAGAAGAGCCTGGATGCGGCGGTCTTCTGTGATGGACAAAACAGAGCTTCGGATAATATCAAACTGTCCTGTTTTTACGGTTAATTTGTACAAAAAAACAGAAGTAATGATAATCCAACCAATCGGGAGAATCCCAAAAACGGCTCCCTGAGTAGCAGACATGAATACCATATTTGCCGGCATCTTGAAAGCAACGACAGCAAGGACCATGGCAATTAGTAGAGTGGTAATCCCCGCTATATAGCCTTTCATTCTTTTTATTGCTAGAGCCCAGAAGAAATACAAAATTGGGATGAGTGCCACTATGGCGGATAAAGCAAGATTGTCTCCAACTGCAGTGAAATTTTGTGTAAATGTTGCCAAGTCTAAACCCCCTATGTTTCGATTTGAAAAATTCCTTAATCATCTAGCACAGTAGCCCAATTTCCCTTTCCCACTATGTAATCGGTTTCATTTACTTTAAAGCAAGATGATTAGGTCATCAGATGACCAACAAATATCAGTATATTTCTTTTATTCTAAAAAAACAATCTATTTTATTGTGATTTGGAATAATATTCTTTTAAAGGATCTGTTTACTATTCGATTTTAATCTGTAGTAAAATGTTATAATGTGAATACTAATAAACTTGCTTTAATTATAGTTGGGAAGGAAATAATGGGGGAAATCGATTGAAGTATAAAAAAATTAAACCAAAAAAAATATATGAAGAAGTGACTGAAACCATTTATGAAATGATCCGGACTGGACAATTGAATCCTGGTGACAAGCTAGATTCTGTTCAACAGCTCGCTGAGAATTTTCAAGTAGGACGTTCGGCGATTAGAGAAGCATTATCAGCTCTAAGAGCAATGGGACTAGTGGAAATGAAACAGGGTGAAGGCACATATATAAAAGGATTTGGTTCCGAGCAAATTGCTTTCCCTCTTTCAACTGCCATCCTGATGAACATAGAGGATGTTGCGAACTTAATGGAAGTAAGAAAAATCATTGAGTCTGGTGCAGCCGCCTCTGCTGCAAAGAAAAGAACCGCCGAGAATCTGGAAGCAATGAAAGCGGCCTTAGAGGAAATGAAAGAAGCAAATGGCAATGAAGAGTTGGGCGAACAAGCGGATCTTCAATTTCACCTTGCGATTGCAGCCGCCTCTAACAATCAACTCCTTTCCAGCCTTCTAGATCATGTATCAGGATTAATGCAGGAGATAATGAAAGAAACATGGAGACTCTGGCTTTTTTCTAAACAAACAACAACCGAAAAATTGTTTGACGAGCATATGAAAATTTATAAAGCAATATATAATCAGGATGAAAATGCGGCAAGCTCGGCTATGCTTGAGCATTTGGGCAATGTAGAGGATATTCTAAAAAGATATTTTGAAGAAACAAAAAAAAACGAAAAATAAGATAGAATTTGCGCCTGCGTCAATGAAGGCGCTATTTTTTTAAGAATGAGTATAACCTGAATTTACACAATAATAAGATTATGATATATTACTAGTCATCTGATGACCAGTTGACTAGTAATATATTTACATTTAAAGTGGAAAATATGAAACTGCTTTTTAAGAGAGGTTGAATTTCATGAAAGTAACTCTTTTTGCTACATGCTTAGTAGACATGTTTCAAAGTAATGCGGGAAAAGCCACAGTCGAATTATTAGAGCACCTTGGCTGTGAAATAGATTTTCCAGAATTACAAATTTGCTGCGGGCAGCCTGCCTATAACAGTGGTTATGTGAAGGAATCAAAAGAGGCGATGAAAAGAATGATCGACACATTCCAACATGCTGAATATGTCGTATCACCTTCTGGATCATGTGCATATATGTTTCATCAGTACCCGCAGATTTTTAAAGATGATCCTGTTTGGGAGCCAAAAGCAAAAGCGCTTGCAGATAAGACATATGAACTCACTCAATTTATTGTTGATGTTTTACAAGTTGAGGATGTAGGTGCAAGATTTAGTGGAAGAATTACATTTCATACTTCTTGCCATATGACGAGATTACTAGGAGTAAAAGAGGCACCGATGAAGCTATTAAGTAATGTATCAGGTCTAGAATTTACAGAACTTCCAGGGAAACATAATTGCTGCGGTTTCGGCGGAACGTTCTCGGTAAAAATGGCGCAAATTTCTGAACAAATGGTAGATGAGAAGGTCCAGCATGTGGAGGAGACGAAGGCGGAATATTTAATCGGCGCAGATGGGGGATGTCTGATGAATATTGGGGGAAGAATCGAGCGAAAAGGCATACCGATTAAAGTGTTGCATATTGCGGAAGTATTAAACAGCCGCTGATAAAGATACATTTTCGATTATTTGGCCGAAACTGCTTTTAAAAAGGGGGAATGTCAATTGTCTATGAAAATAGGAACCGATGATTTTAAAAAACGGGTAGATGACGGGATTAATAATGCTTTTATGAGGGGTGCTGTTTCGGGAGCACAGGAAAGGCTCATGACTAGAAGAATTGCAGCGGCAGAAGAACTTGGCAACTGGGAAGAATGGCGGTCACTTGGAGAGGAAATTCGTCAGCATGTTTTGGAGAACCTTGATTATTATTTATATCAATTAAGTGAGAACGTGGCGAAGAGAGGTGGCCACGTATTCTTTGCTGAGACTGCCGAAGAAGCGAGCCAGTACATCCGAGACGTCATTGAAAAGAAAAACGCCAAAAAGGTTGTTAAATCGAAATCAATGGTGACGGAAGAAATCCATTTGAATGCTTGTTTAGAGGATGCTGGCTGTGAAGTGATTGAGACGGACTTAGGTGAATATATTCTGCAAGTTGATGACCATGATCCGCCTTCACATATCGTTGCGCCTGCCTTGCACAAAAATAAAGAACAAATCAGGGATGTTTTTGCGGAAAAACTAAACTACAAAAAGTCAGAAAAGCCTGAGGAATTAGCTTGGCATGCACGGGAAATGCTTCGTCATGAATATTTATCGGCTGATGTAGGAATTACAGGCTGCAATTTTGCCGTCGCTGAAACCGGATCGATTTGTTTAGTGACAAATGAAGGAAATGCAGATCTTGTGACAGCATTGCCAAAAACACAAATCACTGTCATGGGAATGGAGCGGCTCGTTCCAACATATGAAGAGATGGAAGTCCTTGTAAGTCTTTTAACTAGAAGTGCCGTTGGTCAAAAGCTAACAAGCTACATAACTGTACTGACAGGTGCAAGAGATGAAGAAGATGTTGATGGGCCAGAAGAATTTCATCTAGTCATTGTTGATAATGGGCGCTCAAATATTCTTGGTGGGGACTTCCATTCAATTCTTCAATGTATACGCTGCGCTGCATGTGTAAATGTTTGTCCTGTTTACCGACATGTAGGCGGACATTCATACGGTTCTATTTACTCGGGTCCAATCGGGGCTGTCTTATCCCCACTATTAGGCGGCTATGATGATTATAAAGAGCTTCCGTATGCATCGACTTTATGTGGCGCCTGTACTGAGGCGTGTCCAGTGAAGATTCCGCTTCATGACCTGCTACATAAACATCGTCAAGTGATCGTTGAAAAAGAGGGCAAGGCACCGATTTCCGAAAAACTAGCAATGAAAGCTTTTGGCCTCGGTGCTGCGTCCCCATCTCTTTATAAAATAGGCACTAAAATTGCTCCTACAGCAATGAATCCGTTCACAGTCGGCGATCATATTTCTAATGGACCTGGGCCATTAAAGGCTTGGACAGAAATTCGTGAGTTCCCAGCACCGAAAAAAGAACGATTCCGCGATTGGTTCCAAGACCGCTCTAAGGGAGGCGACAAATAATGAAAGGTACGATCCAAAATCGAGATAAGTTCCTGAGCAAAATTACGGGACGATTAGGAAGAGAAAAAATGCCTGCTGAAACTGAAAGACCAAAGTGGAGCGTTAATCCTCAAGACGCAGTCTTAAAAGGAGCAGACTCGGATGAGCTACTTGAAGTGCTCAAAGCACAATGCAAGAATATACACACGGATATCGTTGTTACTGATAAATCGGAATTAGTCAATGCGGTAAAAAAGATTGTTTCCGATTATGGAGGAGGACCGATTGTAAGTTGGAAGGATTCTCGCTTCGATAAGTATGGCCTTTCACCGTTATTTAAACAATTATGGCCTGAAGACAATGTCGAATTTCATGAATGGGATTCGTCTAGAGGAGAGGAAAATATCAAGTTTGCCGAACAGGCAAATGTCGGGATTACGATTAGTGATATTACCCTTGCTGAATCGGGCACAGTCGTTCTTTTCAGCAGCAAAGATAAAGGAAGAACTGTAAGTTTCTTGCCTGCCAAGTCTGTAATCATTATTCCGAAAAGCTCGCTAGTCCCGAGAATGACACAAGCAGCCCGGATAATTAGAGAAAAAGTTAAAAAAGGCGACCATATTGCTTCTTGTATTAACTTTATTACAGGTCCTAGCAATTCCGCCGACATTGAAATGAATCTTGTTGTTGGCGTTCATGGTCCGTTTAAAGCGGCTTATATAGTGGTTGAAGATTTATAATATACAAACTAAGGGCTAATCATGTTTAATAATTAGCCCTTAGTCTCATTTATTTTAAAGAATTTCTAAAGTGTGATTTTATTGAAGTTTATTCAAACCTCGTTTTTTCCATAATTGCTTTGCAAATTTTGATGGCATCTTTTGAAGGTTGATCGTCCGAATCAATCCAATTTCCACTGTATTTTGCTTCATCACGATAATCTGTTCAGCAGAACCAAGGAACATCATTTTCCACTATACGTTTGAACTAACTGCCTACAATAATTTTTTAAATAGAAAAAAACTTTTAAATGACTATAACAGTTAGGCAGATCGGACTATTATAAAGGAAAATTTAGTGGCGATCTTATACTAAATTTTGCATTAGAGAACTGCGAATTAATATATGATTTATCAGGATTGCGTGTTGTATGTATTGAATATGACGATATCCCTTATTTAAATGATTTTTATCTGAAAAATGATTTTAGAATTCTACAAGTCAACCAAAATAAAAAAATATTAGCCTATATGCGATTTTAATCCTAATGTTACCTGTCATTTGTGGAATTGGAACGAATGACAGGTAACATTTCTTTTACATTATATTATTGGAACATTATTTTAATTCTCCATGTCCATTAGGTGTCGATAGCCGATACAATACCGTACAAGTGCTTGCTTAAATTGGCTATTAAAACGAAGCAAGCAGTCCGGCATTTCACGAAGGCGTCAAATATTAAGAGGATAAACAGCTAGATATCATTTTCATTACGTTAAATAAATCCGAAAAAGTCTTTTCACCATCAAACCTGTACGACGACTAAGCAATAAGTGACCGGAGATTTCATTGGCAAACGCAAAGCCAGGTTGGTGATGGAAGTAAATCAGCGGAGCGGTACATCCATCATAAAAAGCCTAATCACAAAATGAACTGCACCCCAATTATTAGACACAAAATCTAATAATTGGGGTGTATTTTTATGTCTAAATTTACTTTAGAAGAAATAAATGAAGCTGTTGAACATTATTTTAATGGTAAAGAAA
>NZ_WBOS01000019.1 GCF_008923245.1 Cytobacillus depressus | reverse complement strand
AGGATCAAACTCTCCAATAAATTGTGAGTTGATTAGCTCATAATGTCTTTTTGATAAAAAGACTAAAACGTTGACGTTTTGTTCGTTCAGTTTTCAAAGAACTATCTTGTCGCTCAGAAGCAACTTTATTAATATATCATCTAACAACCGTGATGTCAACAACTTTTTTTAAAAACTTTTTAAAAGCTATTAACTTGTCAGCGACTGTTTTTATATAATACCACCGCCTATATTCTTCGTCAACAGTTAATTACAAAAAACATCTATCTTTTTTCTATTAAATAAAATAAAAAAAACGGAGATTCGCATTGTATCGAATCCCCGCTAAATATATTATTTCAAAAAGATAAAGTAAAGAATAAAGATTACAAAGAAGAAATACATAATTGGATGAATTTCTTTAATGCGCCCTTTCACGATCATCGTAATTGGATAAAAAATAAACCCAACTGCGATTCCTGTTGCAATACTATATGAAAGAGGCATTGCAATCATTGTTAAAAAAGCTGGTACTGCAACTTCAAATTTAGTCCAATCAATCTTCCCTAATGATGACACCATTAATACACCGACAATAATTAAAGCTGGTGCTGTAACCGCTGGTGTAACAATAGCTAATAACGGGAAGAAGAAGATAGAAATGATAAAAAATCCTGCAGTTACTAATGAAGCAAATCCCGTCCTTGCTCCGGCTGCCACGCCTGCCGATGATTCAATGAAAGAAGTAACTGTTGAAGTCCCTAGTACAGAACCAGTAATGGTAGCAATAGAATCTGAAATTAGTGCTCTTCCTGCACGAGGAAGCTTATTATCTTTCACAAATCCTGCTTGGTTCGCAACAGCAACTAATGTCCCTGCGTTATCAAAGAAATCAACGAATAAAAAAGTTAAAATAATGCCCAGCATTGTTGTTGTATAAAACGAGCTGTCTCCAAACGAACTGAATAGAGCGCCAAATGTTGGTGCAAGACTTGGTGCTTTATCAACAACTTTTTCAGGTATGTCAATTAATTGAAAGATCATTCCAACGATAACGGTGATAATCATTCCATAAAACACACCGCCTTTAATCCCTCTAGACATAAAAATAACAGTAACAAGTAACCCGAATATCGCAAGCAGAGTATTGCCGTCCGTTAGATTACCTAATCCTACAAGTGTCGCATCATTATTTACAATAATTCCCGAATTTTGAAATCCAATAAATGTAATGAACAAGCCAATTCCGGCTCCAACTGCGTGCTTTAATTCAACTGGAATTGCGTTAATAAGTTTTTCACGAAGTCCTGTAAGTGTTAAAAGCAAGAAGAAAACACCCGAAATAAAAACAGCTGCTAGGGCGTGTTGCCATGGACTTCCGTTTACTAAAACAACGGTATAGGCAAAAAAAGCGTTCAACCCAAGACCTGGCGCAAGAGCCAGTGGATACTTTCCTATTAATCCCATTATGATTGAACCAACAGCTGCAGAAATGGCAGTTGCCACAAATACAGCTCCGTGATCCATTCGTAAAGCATCGGGAAAATCTGTTACATCCGCAAGAGTTAGAATTGCCGGATTAACAACTAATATATAAGCCATTGCCAAGAAAGTGGTCATCCCGCCTAAAAATTCACGGCGATAATTTGTGCCAAGCTCTTCAAACCTGAAGTACTTTTTCACTTTTTTTCCCCCTAATATTTTTTTCTATTATTTCGCCGAACCAAATAAAAATACGCTCTAGACCGGACCAGAGCGTTGACGACAAAGTTTAGCGCATTCATTAGCAGGAAAGAAAATAAGAATAATAACAGATAAGTTCCCAAATAAATTACGCCTACCTCGTAGTCAAGCTATTTCGGCAGCTCGGTAGAAACTTCCGGACCATATTTCCGGGATTATACGACGTAATACGACATATTTAATTCATTTTTATATTAACAGTATGACTAAAGTCCGTCAATACAAAAAGCGAACATTTTTATGCCCGCTTTTTTGTATTGTTCGTATTTGGTATAATTTCAAGAAAGAATATCTATTCTCGAATTAAATAACTGTCTAGCTCCAGCGCCTAGCGTCTAATGGGCTTCCCTTCCCCTCCTACGATAAGTCAACATCGAATCGCTATCGCTTCGACGCACAGGATGTGCTAGTGCAGGCGTTGCCACAGGACGTGGCGATTTTAGCCTGCGATCCTTGATTTCCTTTATCTCGTCGGGGGCGGTCCAGCCCATACGACGCTGACCGAGGCGCTTCCGCTTTTCTAACTATTCCCACTCAATAGTTGCTGGTGGCTTACTTGTAATATCATATACTACACGGTTTACATGACTAACTTCATTGACAATTCTCGAAGAAATAACCTCAAGCACATCCCATGGGATTCTCGCCCAGTCAGATGTCATCCCATCAATCGATGTAACCGCACGAATACCGATTGTATAATCATAAGTACGGGCATCCCCCATCACACCTACACTACGAACGTTCGGTAGCACAGTAAAGTATTGCCAGATATCTCGATCTAAGCCAGCCTTCTTAATTTCCTCGCGTAAAATATAATCAGACTCACGAACGATTTCAAGCTTTTCATCTGAAATTTCGCCTAAAACACGAATACCAAGACCTGGACCTGGGAATGGCTGTCTCCAAACGATTTCATCTGGAATGCCTAGCTCTGATCCTAGAGCACGTACTTCATCTTTAAATAAAGTGTTTAACGGCTCAATCAGCTTAAATTGCATATCTTCAGGAAGGCCGCCCACATTATGGTGAGATTTAATTGTTTGAGCAGTCGCTGTACCACTTTCGATAATATCTGTATAAAGAGTACCTTGTGCTAAAAACTCAATGCCTTCAAGCTTATCAGCCTCATCATCAAATACATAAATAAATTCATTTCCAATAATTTTACGCTTTTTCTCTGGGTCAGATACGCCTTTTAGCTTGTTTAAGAAACGTTCTTGCGCATCTACCTTAATAACGTTCATATGGAAGCCTTCAGAAAATGTCTTCATAACACCTTCCGCTTCCCCTTTGCGAAGTAGGCCGTGGTCAACAAAAATACATGTAAGCTGATCGCCAATTGCCTTATGAATTAGAACAGCTACTACAGAAGAATCTACACCGCCGCTTAACGCACATAGCACTTTCTTCCCGCCAACCGTTTGACGGATTTTCTCCATTTCAATTTCGATAAAGTTCTCCATTGACCAATCGCCTTTACATCCACAAACACCAAAAACAAAGTTCTTCAAAATATCATTTCCATATACAGAATGAAGAACCTCTGGATGGAATTGCACTGCATACATACGGCGCTCTTCATTACTCATCGCAGCAATTGGGCATGATGGATTCACTCCATCAACCGTAAACCCTTGCGGAGCTTCTACTACTAAATCTCCGTGGCTCATCCAAACTGTTTGAACAGATGGCAGGTCCGCGAAAAGCTTAGATTGATTCTCAATTTTAAGCTCTGCTTTCCCATACTCACGATTCTTCGCCTTTTCTACTTTACCGCCGAAGTGCATCGTCATCAATTGCATGCCATAGCAAATACCGAAAATCGGCAAGCCAAGCTCGAAAATTGCTTCGTCACAACGGAAAGCC
The DNA here is from genome assembly GCF_008923245.1 of Cytobacillus depressus. Taxonomy (GTDB): domain Bacteria; phylum Bacillota; class Bacilli; order Bacillales; family Cytobacillaceae; genus Cytobacillus; species Cytobacillus depressus. The sequence goes on along the minus strand of NZ_WBOS01000019.1, from coordinate 73,119 downwards.
CCTTCTTCGTAAACACTGTTAGGCCCACCAGAAAAAATAATACCTTTCGGGTTCATTTCTTTAATTTCTTCTGCTGTAATCGTGTGAGGATGCAACTCACTGTATACACCAAACTCTCTAATTCTGCGTGTAATTAACTGGTTATACTGGCTTCCAAAGTCCAATACAACGATCATTTCTTGACCTTCTAATTTAGCTGTCACGCGGTTCACCTCTTTTAGTTAATAGAAAATGTCATATAATATGCATAGTGTTCTCTAATACATAAAAATTTAACGCAAATACAATCATAAAAACCGAGACAATCCTTCATACAGTGAAACTTCATTCAGTGGTGGTTTTCCCACTGAATGTTAGTTGCAGCCCACAGGATGTGGGTCACGCAGACGTTGCCACAGGACGTGGCGCTCTTAGTCTGCGTTCTTTAAATCAGGCCTTTACGGGCAGTTGACCTCCTACCTAAACTTCTCTGATTCATCTAAAGTTTTGAAGTAGGAGTCTTACTGCCCGTTAATCCGCGATAAAAATAAAAAAAAACCAGATGTCCCTCCCGAAAACGGCGAAGGCAGACATTCTGGTTTTAAAAAGCAGATCAAAAAATAGAAGTATCTGCCTTCATAGTCAAATCATTTACGGTGATCTGGTAGAGACTTTCGAACCATATTATCGAGGATATATGAAGGATTGCATTCAATTGTATTAAAAGTAAATAACTAATCAAAAAAACTAATGAACCTATTGTATCAACAGGTTAATTTTCCGGTCAAGCGATTGTTTTTTTAATTAAATTTTCCCACAATTCCTTTGACTCAAGCCAGCTCCCTTCCATTACCTCTCCACGATAAATTAACCGTTCGTATTGGAGGGTCAGCTTGCTCATCTCCCGCGTTGAAAAGAAACGGTCAACATAGTCAGCATACTCTCTGAGCGTTTGCCCTTCTTTCCTTACTATGCCATACCGCTTTAACTCTCTTAATAAAAGAAGATAGGCCTTTGAAAAGTTATCATCATTTTTTGTCCACTTAAATCTGAGAGCTAAATAATATGGCAGCCATTTGCCTCGCAATCGATAAACAGTAAAGAAAAACAAAGCGAATGCAACAATTGATCCCAGAAGCCACTTCCAAACCTTTTCAAAAAACGTTTTCACGGTTTGCGAAAGCTTTTTAAACGAAAAGGATGAAGCTGCCTTTTTTGTTTTTTCCTCAGCTAAATCAGGTTTTTCCTTTTCTGGAGATTTAGGCTGTTCAGTTGAAACCGGCGTGCTGTTATTCGCTTGCTGGTCAAAGTTAAATTGAACATGGTTTGAGAAGCCTTGTGTCGGTTCAAAAGGAACCCAGCCGATTTGCGGAAAATACACTTCCACCCATGAATGGGCATTATTATTCGTCACCTCAAATATTCGGCGGCTCTCTTCCCCAAGTCCTTTATATTCTCCCTCCGTGTAACCCTTCACCCATCTTGCCGGGATGCCAAGCGATCTTGCCATGACAACCATTGAGGTAGAGAAGTTATCACAATAGCCTCGTTTCGTATCAAATAAAAATTGGTCAACATAATCATCATCTGCACCAGGGATAGCGACATCTTTCTGATCATAAACGAAACCAGACTTGCTAAAGTATGCTTCCAGCGCTCTAGCTTGTTCGAACCATGTGTTTTTGCCTTCTGTGATCGTTGCAGCCAATTCTCGAACTCTATCTGGCAATTCCTCCGGAAGCCGTGTATATCTCTCTTTAAATTCAGCACTAAGCGTGTTCTCTTGGGAGCTGGCATTCACTAGAGCGGTGACACTGTATTTTGGAACATCATATAAAAGGGAATAATGTTTAAAGGTATTGAAGCCAGTTACTGATGAAATCCGAATCTTTTCCGTATTATTTTCCAATAAAAAGGAATAAGAGTGTTGATAGGGTGTCTCAATTTTCTTAACTCCTAAAGGATAGACAATATGATCATAATCCATATGAGAATCAATTATGCTAATTTCCTCCACTTTTTGGACACCTTGGTGTTCTTCAATATAAGAGGAAATCGGAACATTGTCTTCGGATAAAAACGGGGTTACATCCTCTCGAGAACCAGAAATGACCCACCCTTTTCCTGTATAGACATCCTTCGTTTCTACCTTCCAATATTGCCGAGATTCAACCTCTACCCTGAGCACGACTTGGTTATCCCCCCGAAACGGTCCTCCGAGCTGCGAATCATCCAGACCGTAGCCAATTCTGCGAGAACCGCCCCCTTCATCTCCACTGCCTTTTGCATACGATTTAATAAAAGGAACGGGATCCGGCCAAATAGGTTCAGCCTTTGGTGCTGCAAAACCGAAAACAATACTAATTACAATCATAACAACTAACGGAGTTAGCCATTTGCGGGATAATTCTGGCCTCCGTCGCATAACTTCTTTATCCATCAGCCTGTAAAATGTCAACATACCCATGATGGCAAATCCGATAATAACCGTTCTTACAATGGCCGCTCCCGCTTCATACGGAGTAAACGTATCCAGAACAGTAACATAAACGAGTGTCATGAAAAAGAAGATAAATATCTGCCTTCTCATAACAAGCCAGTATCGAAGTAAATAAGTGATTAGCCAAAGGAAAATAAAAAATAGAAAACTCCGAAAGAGATTGCTCGTTAGGCTCCTTGAAAAATCACCGCCTACTGGTAATATACTTTGATATATCTCTCCGAAAAAACCCGGAATCCAATCTAATTTGAAAAATGGGCCCTCAAAATATAGGAAATGCAAGAAATAAACAATAAGCACCCATTTAATAAATCCACTAATCAAAAAGTGGGTCCCTAAATAAGCCAGCAGCAGCGAAACAATACTAAATACGAGAAAAATCCATATATATGATGTATCTGTCAACTGCTCTAGCGGGCGTAACCACTCCCATAGCAATAGGAATCCAAATGTATAAAGGAAAAGAGTTGCTAAATCCTTCTGAGTACTTCGGGTTCTCATCCCTTAGCCACCTCCGAATACACAGCCTTAAAGTTGCCGTTATGAACTAACACAACCCGTAAACCTCTTGCATTGGCAGCAGCCTTTAGGGCAAGTTCACTTTGTGAGAGTGCCTCCATTTCATTCTTCACAATAAAAATCGTGATTGAGCCATTTTTTGAAACGAATAACCCCGCTTTTTCAATGAGGCTTCTAGTTAATTCAGCTGTAATTAGCATAAGGTTATTCTGTTGGAGCAGAAAGCCCTCTATTTCAAGGACACGATCAAGCTGTACGGCACTGTTATCCCTAACCTTTGCCAAATGAAAGAATAATTGCATTTGCTGATTTTCTCCGCCTCTAACAGGAAAAGCAACTCGCTCAGCAGATGAGGAGAGAAAACCGACTTGAGCTCCTTTTTGAAGAATGGCCCTAATAATAGATGCTGAAAAGGAAACAACCGCTTCAAAACGGCTATTTGGCGCACAGTCCATAAGAATAAATACATCATGTGACTGCCTTTGCTCAAACTCCTTCGTCATAATATCATTTCGCCTTGCCGTCGCCTTCCAGTTAATCCACGAAAAACGGTCTCCAGGCTGATATTCCCTTATGCCAATCGCCATCGACGTATCCCTCTGGACACGCTCTTTCGAAGCTGTCATTCCTTGGTCATAATGGTTCTCGAGTGGCCGGTAAATCATTTCTTCAAAGCCTGGATATACAATAATTTTCTGATCCGTTTGGATAAAGCTTTCTTTTTCAATTAAACCAAGAGGATCACCCGTTTTCATCCTTATATTTTGAAAATGATGCTCTCCTCTTGGCAATTCGCTGATCTGATATTCCCAAGAGAGTTCCCTTTTGAACCATGGGAAAAGGAAGGATTTAGCCCCGTTTTGCTCTTGCGAGTAACGAAGCGAATCACATAGAGTATCTTCAATCAATAGGAAAAACAAAGGGAATGATGACTTCCTTTGCATTGTCATCTCAACCTTTAAAGCTTCCCCTGCATTAAATTCATTCTTATGAAACGTGCGGGTTACCTGTATATGATTGAAAGAGTAAAAGGAAAGAAGCAGCGCGTAAATCGCAAAGGGCAAAAAGCTATAAAATAAAAACCAGCTAACAAAACCGCCTTGGAACATCGCATATGAAAAGGTAATAAAGATTAAGAGAAATAATAGGATAAGCTTCCATACCTTTTTAGCCGTCACGAATAAGCTTTTCATTTTATTTCACAAACCTTTGAACTGGAACCGGCGTCCTTGAGAGAATCTGATCTACAATTTCTTCTGCTGTGATCCCTTCAAACTTTGCTTCCGATCTTAGAATAATCCGGTGTGCGAATACAGCTTGTGCCAAGTATTGAACATCATCAGGTAAGACATAATCTCTTCCATACATAAAGGCATACGCTTGTGCAGCCTTCATTAAAGCGATCGATCCCCTTGGGCTGACCCCTAAATACGCACTTGCATGAGTCCTTGTCCGATTGGCAAGATCCACAATATAGCGCTTAATCGTGTCATCGACATATACTTCCTTAATATTTGCCTGCAATTCTCTTAATTCTATTAAACTAATAACAGGTTCCAATTCATCAATAGGTCTTGCCTTTTGGGCACGATTTAACACTTCCATTTCCTCTGAAATGTCCGGATAGCCCATTTTCATTTTTAACAAAAAGCGATCTAATTGTGCTTCTGGAAGCGGATATGTGCCCTCATATTCAATCGGGTTTTGCGTTGCCATGACAAAGAACGGCTTCTCAAGAATATGGGTTACCCCATCAATCGTCACACTGCTTTCTTCCATCCCCTCTAAAAGAGCAGACTGAGTTTTCGGTGATGTACGATTAATTTCATCCGCCAAAATAATATTCCCCATAATTGGTCCGGGCCGGAATTGAAATTCCATTTCCTTTGGATTATAAATGGAAACTCCAGTCACATCAGAAGGCAGCAAATCAGGCGTAAATTGAATTCTTCTAAAATTAGCCCCGACAGATTTTGCTAGCGAACGCACCATCATCGTTTTTCCAACACCAGGTACATCCTCTAAAAGAACATGCCCTTCAGCGAGTAAGGCAATTAAGCTTAATTCAGCGACATGGCGTTTTCCGATCATTACTTTTTCAATATTGCCTAACACTTTCTCAATCTTTGGATGCATATATTCACGAGTCATGAGTTACCTCCTGAGTAGATTATAGTAATCTATTAATTATACAAAATTCTGAACTAAAGTTGCCAGTTCTCTCCCATACTTTCAATTCGCTAAATTTTGTCAAAATCCTGTAATATTCTTTTAATATTTTTGTAGCAGAATTTCGTAAGAATCCGAAGACAGACTTATAATTATTTTGTATTTTTCAGTTAACCGCTTTTAAATTAGTCCATGGCTACTGTCATGGTAAAACTGTGGCCTTGGACTAAAGGTTTATTAATATAAATTAACTTAATAAAAGAGCAAATAAAAAAGCGTGTTTTGAAAAAAATTGATCAAAACACGCTTTTTCTATATTCAATTGAACCATACATTTATTAGAAAGCTTGATGATCTTCATAATCCTTGCTCATTATGTGCTACTTGTTTTCTTTAAAGTCGATAAGGTGACCTAGTTCTTGATTACATCAACCTTATTTCATTCTTTACATATCAAGATCCCGATTTACTGCTTCCATTGATTCTGCTAATAATTGAAGAGCAAGTTCTCCGAATGGTAAAGACAAATGGTTTTTTGAAGCTGCCTTTTTAACAGCTGTTAAATCTTTGTTTATGGCGCCAAGCGTAGCATCTGGCTTCCATTTTTCTACTTCGCCCCAATTATCGACTACCCAGCTGCCGCCAGTACTTACCTTCATAAGCTTTATAATTTCATTTGCAGGCAGGCCGTTTTTTCGTCCGAATCTAAGTGCTTCTGTAACACCTATGATATTGATGCCAAGCACCAAATTATTCGCGAGTTTTGCGACTTGTGCCATGCCGGCTTCAACGCCAAAGTTAAAAAGATTCTTGCCCATTGCTTGGAAATAAGGCATACATTTTTGAACTGCTTCTTCTTTACCGGCAGTCATAATCGATAAAGTACCAGCTTTAGAACCAGATGGGCCGCCGCTTACAGGAGCATCGACTAAATAGTATCCTGCCTCTTCCACTCTTTCTTCTAACTCTTTCATAGTAGAAGGATCAAGCGTACTCATAACAACAATAGTAAGCCCTTGTTTATCCGCTGAGACAATACCTTCTTCTCCGAAAATAACACTTTCTGTCTGAGCTGCTGTACGAACCATGGATATGACGGCATTATCTGAGTTTTCGGCTACCTCTTTAATAGAGTTACAGCAGACGATACCTTGTTGTTGTACTTTTTCATAAATGCTTTGATTAACATCAAAAGCATATACTTGAAAACCTGCCTTTTTTAAGTTTAAAGCCATAGATAATCCCATTTCACCCAAGCCTACAAAACCAATTTTATTTGCTGCCTCTATAGTTAAAGAAACATTGTTTTCTAATGATTTATTCATAGAAGTCGCTCCTTTTATGTTAATTTTCGTTCACAATTAGTATACATCTGATATTCACATGGGTAAAATGAATGATAGGAATATAATATATGTATATAATTCATGGATCGGGGATTACATTTATGGACATACGTCACCTTACCTACTTTATTGAAGTTGCCAAATACAAAAGTTTTACTAAAGCTTCGGAAGCCCTTCATTTATCACAATCCACACTAAGTAAGGTAGTCAAAAGTTTGGAAGAAGAATTAAATATAGAACTGATTGACCGTTCCGCAAGACAAATTGAATTAACGGAAGCTGGGGAAATTGTTTTAGCGGAAGGGGAGATGATAATAGAATCGTTAAATGATTTGTCCATCCACCTATACGATTTAATGAACTTAAAAAAAGGAAAAATAAAAATCGGCATACCACCAATCATTGGCTTTTTATATTTTCCAAAAATCATTAAGGGATTCAATACTCTTTACCCCGATATCAAAATAAAACTATTTGAAGATGGAGCAAAAAAAGTTATACAGGAAGTCAGAGATGGGATATTAGATCTTGGTGTGGTTATTCTACCGGTGGATGAAGAGGAGTTTGATATTGTGCCTTTTGTTTACGAAGAACTGATGCTCTTCGTTCATCATTCCCATCCATTAGCGCAGAGGGAAAGAGTTGAAATGAAAGAATTGCAAAATGAAACCTTTATTCTATTTAAGAAAGGCTTTGCTCTTCATGATCTCATTATTCAAGAATGCCTGCGAGCTGGGTTTAGCCCTGAAATTGCTTACGAAAGTTATGAATGGGATTTTATGAGTGGGATGATTGGTGAAAACTTAGGGATTTCGGTTTTCCCAAAACCCATTGCAAAAAAAGTCGATCAAGATTTAATCAAGGCCATTCCTATCGTCAATCCAAACGTCCCATGGAATTTAGGATTTATTTCAAAGAAAAAGAAATACGCTTCACCCGCAGTTCGTGAATTTATTGAGTATATTACATCTGAGTTCTCTTCTAACCCATGAAAATAATGAATACGTTGTATGAGTTATATGTATTTTACGAATAACAAAAACCGCGATATAGTTATTTATGTCAAATACAAACGACGTATTAGGAGGAAAATAACATGGAAAAAAATCGTTACCAACGTGGTTTAGATAAAATGATGGAATATACAATAACAGATAACAAGGAGATCTCAACACACTTAAAGATTTCAGAAGAACTAGGCGATCTTGCACCTGGTCTGGAAAATTATATTATTGAATTTGCATATGGAGATATTTATATGAGAGAGGGCTTAACTAATCAGCAACGTGCAATGATTACGATCTCTTCTCTTGCAACTCTAGGTACAGAACCACAATTGGAATTGCATATTAACACAGCACTTACAGCTGGCGTAAAACCAAGGGAAATTGTTGAAACAGTTATGCACTTGATTCCTTATACAGGTTTTCCAAGAGTCCTAAATGCCCTTAAGGTTATTAAAAAAGTATTTGCTCAAAGAAATGTAGAAATTAAAGAATTAGAACTACAAGCACATTAAAAAAATTGCAAACACACCTAAACTACGACCCAATTGAGCAGGAATCACTTGGGTCTTTATTTTTAACATTTAGTTTTTAAGGTCATTTTTATGAAAGTAGGGACGACTGCAAGTATGAAATTCCTGATCACTTTTTTGCAAATTTGCATCTTATATGTTTTTTCCTTCATTGGAAATGCTATTCACAATCTTTTCCACTTAGGAATTCCAGGTAGTATTATTGCACTTATACTACTTTTCATTTGTTTATGTCTAAAAATAATCCCAATAAAATTTATTGAACATGGCGCAGGTTTTCTGTTAGGTCTTTTATCTTTATTTTATATTCCGGCTACAGTCGGTATCATGAATTACCCTTCTTTGCTTTCACTTCACGGTCTATTGCTCGTTTTAGTCGTTCTATTAAGCACCGTAATTTCTATTGCAATAGCCGGAAAATCAAGTCAATTTCTTGAAAAAGAAAGAACATTAAAGAAAGGATAAAAAAATGTCACAATTTCTATTCGCATTCGGCATGATTTTATTAACTGTTATCGCTTATTTTGCGGCGACCCAATTATACAAAAGGTATTCTTATTCATTTTTAATTCCTATTTTAACTACTACCATTCTGATCATCATCACCCTAGAGGTACTTCAAATTCCTTATAAAAGCTATATGATAGGAGGACAGTGGATTAATTCTCTATTAGGACCGGCAGTTGTTTCACTTGCTTATCCTTTATATAAACAACGGCATTTTTTAATGAATCATTTGTTCCCTATATTTGGAGGGGTTTTGGTCGGTGCCATTTCTGGAATGGTAAGTGTCGGTATATTAGCTAAGATGTTCGGGTTTAGTCATCCATTAACGCTTTCGATCATCCCTAAATCTCTTACAACTCCTGTTGCAATAGAAGTGGCTAGAGGATTAGGCGGAAATGTCTCGATGACGATTATTGGTGTCATGATTGCAGGTATCTTCGGCGCTATTGCAGCTCCCACTATTTTTAAATATATCCGTGTGCATAGTCCTATTGGCCGAGGGATTGCCCTTGGCAGCACCTCACATGCCTTAGGAACTGCAAAGGCTGCCGAATACAGTGAACTTACCTTTTCGATGAGTTCAGTTTCCATGACATTATGTGCCATCATAGGCTCCTTTTTGGGGCCCATCATTGTAGGGGTATTCCATTTTTGAGAAAGCCTCTCAGAATATAATATGGTTATTAGCCATGTACGAATCTGCTTATCCCACAAAGTGAAGTCCAATTTATTGAATCCCTTCATTTTGAACCGCACCCCGTCATGTAGACAATATTAAAAAAATAAATTAAGCAATAGCCTTAGTTCGATATGCGGCGCTGGGGCTTTTTACAAGAAAAACCATTCTTACTTTATGGAGAATGGTTTTTCTTAACCTTTTTATTGTTAAACCTTAATTTCTCTTTCAGACGGTTTCCTATCAAAGACTACTAGATGCAAATTCGCATGCACCATAACATTTATATTAAGCATAATCATGAATAAAATAGGGGCCACTATATGAGCACCAATCTGGTTGAGATCTTTTTGTTCAGCAAGATTCCTTTATTGATTCTGGTATTCTTCGGTCGGAAAAATCAGTTTTTTCCACTTTCATGATTAATAAGAAACACCTGTCCGCGTATGTGTTTTCTCGAATTCTTCTTTGTTTGGATCAAAATACGTTTCATTGAAGTTCGGAACAAATTGATCATCTTTCACATAACCAGCGCCCCATGTTGGATCCATTGTCAGCCAACTGCCATCAATATTCGCTTCTACCCATGCGTGCTTACCAGGCCAAAATCCGCTACGTGCCATTCCTTCTACCAATCTTGCTTCGATCTCACTTGCTCTAAGAAGTGCTAACGCTAAATAAGCATAGTCCTGGCAAACCCCTGTTTTTAGCTCAAGTGTTTTTAATGCACTGTCATCCCATTCAAACTCATCATTTTTAAATTTTCCAACATCATAGCTCACATTTCGAGCGACATATTCATAAATCGCTTTTGCCTTTTCCCGGTCATTGCTCTTTCCGCTTGTTAGTTCTTCTGCCAGTTTATGAATTTGCGGTGCGTCTGATTGAACTCCGCGGGAAGGAAGAAGGTCCCGTTTATCCTCAGGAGCATTTGAGTCTACTTCAAATTGCGCAAAGCCAAAATAACGGAAGTAATCACTGTTTTCCTCTTTGATTTCAGGTACACTGACCGTCACTTCATATGTGCCTGGGCCGAATCTTAAATAAAACGAATCATCAAACTTGAAATCTTTAACTGGAATCACATCTAATGCTTCATCGTCGCCCTTTTTTGATGTGATATAAATATGTGTAGTCTCGGGAGCAAACTCGGCTTTCGGATCAATTGAGCCTTTGACTCTAAAAGTCCCATCAGATTCTTCGCCACCGAATAGAGGATACTCTAATGTAACGCCACGCTCTATATAAGTATTCGAATACTCAATCGGCTTCATCATCCGGTTCGACTTATTATCTATTAAAATAGTTGTAGCCATTTGATAATAATTTTCGCGCTCTTCGTCAGGAACTAAAACTTCCAGCTTATGTACCCCTTCCCCGTAAAATAAAGGGATATCATAGCCAAACTTTCCATTTTTAATTGAGATTATATGCTTCCACGTTTCAGAGTCTTTATCGAGTCTGAGCATAATTGTATCCTCATCTGTCAATTTACCGGCTTCCCCTTTTAACTGAAAGATTCCATCCTCTTCTACATAGCTAGAATCCAATTTTAGGGCAAGCTCAACATCCTGGCCAGATGGCGTAAAGGTGATATCCCGCTTAATTTCAGGATTCACATTATAAACTTCAAATTTAGCCGTATCATAATAATAATTTTCACGATCCGTACTTGGTAGCTGAACCGTTATTTGATACTCACCCTCCCCATTGAAGAAATGAATGTCCTGCTTAAATTTGCCGTCTTTAATAGGTGTGTAATATTCATGCTTATTCCCAGCTGGCCCTTCTTCATCAGAATGGACTTTGATCCAGGCAAAATCAGATTTTAATTGAGAGTGCTTTTCGATTTCCCCTTCGACTATAACTTTCCCATTCACTGCAAATTTTTTATGTACGGGCTTTTTTAGAGTTGCTCCAATCTCTTCGCTGTAAGAAGTCAGTTCAATTGGCTCCAATTCCAATTCTTCGTTTTTTTCCTTTGCTAATTTTTCATATTTGTTTTCTTCCTTTACTGGAGCTTTTGTCTCTGAATCACTTGGGCTAGCATGACTGCAAGCTGAAAGGATAAAGATGCAGGTCAATAAAAAAAAGAAAATCTTTACTATTGGTTTTTTCCTATTCATATAACCTTCCTCCGATTTATGTAATTGTTCATCCTGAAAGCAACCCAGTATTTATATAAATTTACGTTTTTATACAAAAATGGTTCCTAAGGATAATGCCCCTTATTTTCAAATATACCGCATGACTAAAGACTCAAATCCTAAGTGCTTAACTATATATACATAGTTAAGCACTTATCTTATAATAGAGGAAAATTACCGCTTTAATTATTTTTGTAGCAAAAAGACCTTAAAAGGAATTACCCTTTAAGGCCCGATTTCACTCTTTATTACAATTGTTTTTGCTGTAATGTCATGAAACGTTTGCTTCTTATTTGTAAAAAGAGCAATTAGGAAGCCTGCGAAAACTGGAATGAACGAAATAAGTTTAAGAAAAAAGCGGATCGTTGATTCCTTAAAGGTTATTTGTTCTCCGTCCTCATCTGTGACTTTTAACTTTAATAGATACTTGCCGATGGTACCTCTATAGCGTGAGGTTTCCATACAGGCAAAATATAGCCAAATAAATACTATCCATAATAGAAATGCAACATGAGGCCCATATTCATATGAATCTGGCAGCAATAATAAAAACAATGGCCCGATGACATCAATAAATAACATCATATAGGCAGTGTAAGTAAACAGGATGATAATGGTTGCATCAATAGAAAAAGCTAAAACTCTTTCTATAAAAATAGCTAATTTCAGTTCATTCTTGGCAAAATAAGTATCAGACATGGATTTCAATATCTGCCTTTATTGCTTTTGTAGGTATTCATTCAAATCTTTTGGAGGTTTGTCGAATCCACTCGAATAGAACACGCTTAATTGAAAGCGGTTTAACGAAAGCTAGTAAAACCTTCCTACAATGAAAACTTCGAAAAAAATAAAAAACTGCTATCAGCACTGATAGCAGTTTCATATAAACTATTAAAATTTTTTCTTTATTCTCCTACAATTTTAGCATCCTTCAATAACTCTTCAGACAATGTAATCCCTTGAAGCTCGGCTGCCTTTTTATTAATGACAAGTTCGAGATTTTCTGGGAAGCCGACTGGGATCTCATTTGGCTTCTTTCCTTTTAGAATTTCTACCGCCATTTTTCCAGTAGAGTAGCCAAGGTCATGATAGTCAAGACCATATGAAGCAAAGGCGCCACGCTTAACGGAGTCACCCTCTCCGACAAACATTGGAATTTTCTTGTCATTTGCAACTGTAATAACTGATTCTAGCGCAGAAACAACTGTGTTATCTTTCGGAATATAGAAAACGTCCGCTCGCCCAACTAATGATTCAGCAGCTTGCTTCACTTCTGAGCTTGTTGATACCGATGTTTCCACTGCTTCTAATCCGACTTCAGCAATTACTTTCTTTGCATTTTCTACGTTTACAACAGAGTTAGGTTCACCCGAATTGTAGATGATCCCTACTTTTTTTGCATCTGGAATAAATTTTTTAATAGCGTTGATCGTATTTTTGATTGCATCCGGATGTGTATCAGATGTACCAGTCACATTACCTCCTGGATTCTCAAGGCTCTCAACTAGCTTAGCCCCAACAGGATCTGTAATCGCTGTAAAAAGAATAGGAATGTCCTTTGTTGAATTCACAACAGCTTGTGCGCTGGCTGTTGCGATTGCTAGAATCACATCATTTTGATCTGACACAAGGTTTTGGGCAATCGACATATTATTATTCATATCGCCTTGTGCATTTTGATAGTCAAGCTTCATGTTTTTACCATCTTCATATCCTGCATCCTTTAGAGCAGCAATAAATCCTTCCCTTGCTCCATCTAAAGATGGATGCTCAACAAGCTGGATAATCCCAACTTTTACAATCTTTTCTGGTTCTTTACTGCTGTCACTATTTCCGTTACCGCTCGTTTCACTGCTTCCTGAGCCGCCGGAACCACAAGCTGAAAGCATGAGCATGGCACCACATACGGCTGCCATAAACCTTTTTTTCATGAGCAATTCTCTCCTCTACATTTTTTAGAAAGGCTGAACTTGACGATTTACCTTCTCTACTACTAATTAACTAATTCCCTAATATTTTGATAATAACATGCCTATCCATTTATAAACAACTGAAAATTTAGAAAATCTTTTAAGCTTTAAAGTGGGAAATTTTTTATAAAAAAAACAATCCTTCTCTTACAGCAAAAGTAAGGAAAGATTGTTTTTCTTCTATAATATAGTATTTTTAAAGCTTAAATTGTTGGACCAATCCATTTAACTTTTCCGCTAATTTCGCAAGATCGTCCGAATTATTCGCTACTTCATCCATTGAGCTGCTAATTTGCTGTGACGAGGCGGAGGTTTGTTCCACTCCCGCAGCGGATTCTTCCGAAATCACAGCAATTTCAGAAATAGATCGATTCATACTATCACTATTTGATACAATACTAGCCATGTTTTCAGATACAGTTTGAATACTTTGCGCCATTTCTGTGACAGCGGTGCTAATGCCAGCAAAAGTTTCTCGGGTTGTCTTTATTTGACTTGTTCCTTCCGTCACTTCTTTGTAACCATCCTTTAGAGATTCCGTTACAATGCTTGATTCATCTTGGATACCAGCTACAATATTTGTAATATCAGAGACAGACCCAGATACTTGCTCGGCTAGTTTTCTCACTTCATCAGCAACAACAGCAAAGCCTCTTCCATGTTCACCTGCTCTTGCCGCTTCAATGGCTGCATTTAAGGCAAGCAAGTTCGTTTGAGCAGCAATATCCTGGATAACTGAAACTAGTTTTGAAATTTCTTGTGATTTACTATCTAATCCTTGCACTTTCTCGACCGCATCTTGGACGATTTGGTCAATCTTTGCCATTTGTCGAGTTGAGGCATCCATTAACTGGCTGCCTTCGCTTGTCATGTCTAAAACCTCATTCGATGCTTTTGCAATAAGACTACCATTTTCATTCGCTTCCTGAACAATACTAGCAAAGGTTCCCATAACAGAAGCTAATTCACTTGCACTTGACGCTTGCGACTCGGTACCCGTTGCCAATTCTTGCATAGTTGTAGCAATTTGTTGGGATCCTGCATTCACTTCATTGGCTGATTGAGTCAGCTCTTCACTTTGACTCGTGATGGAGCCAGATACAAAGTTGATTTCATTTAATAGTTGACGGACATTTTCACTCATTTCATTCGTAGCAGCAACAAGCTGACCCACTTCATCTCTAGTTTTAATGATTAACGGTTCCTGACTTAAATCTCCGTTAGCAATGAGCTTCATGCGCTCCATTACTCTCGAAATCGGAGCCGTAATGATTTTAGACGTAATGAATGCAACAGCAATACTCAGTAAAATGATCAAAATAGTGATAACCATTGACACAAATAATGTCTTTTCACCATTTTCGACAATCGTCCGCTCGGTCTCATTAATTAAGTCCTGTCTCATTTTAGCCAGATTTTCGTATCCAGCCATGATTTCTCGAACTTCTGAATTCGTTTTTTCAAGATTTTTTCTCGCTAATTCTTGATTCCCTTTTTCATACTCAGCAAAAACCTCTGCTTCAACATAATTCCTCCAAGCAACGGTCCTTTCGATCAGCTTATCGAATTCTTCGGAAGCGCCTCTTTCTCTAATAATTTTCTCATTACGCTTTCCCTCTTCTGTATACTCTTTAAATCGGTTTTTATAATCCCCGCCATACAGTACATAACCGCGGGCAGTAGATATTCGGTTTGCCATCGTCCTAGCCATTTGTTCATTAGCAATTAATATAGGAAGCTCTTTTTGACTAATGTTTTTAGCCGCTTCATTACTCTGCATAATAACAATGGTATTATAACTTCCAAATGCAATGACCTGTAAGATAACCAGCGAAAATCCAAATATCAATTTCATTTTAATGCTTTTAAAATTAGCCAATTTCTTCACTCTCTAAACTCCCTTTCTTATTTCTCCAACAAAAAAAAGCTATTCAATTTTTTAAAAAAGAATAGCCAAAAAAATATTTTATTTTTAATAAAATACAATTTGGTAACCAGGCGATCATAGTCGTAGGTATATTAACCCACTAAACCTTAGACCCTAGGCTTTGCGTCCTATTCTTTCAAATAGTTTGCCTTTATCTTTAATTACAATGTGAATAAGTGATCAATACCTTTGTAGTATAAAACGATATTCTACAAGATTCAACAAAATTCACCAATTTCACAAAAATTTCTACGAATAGGTAAAATAACCCTTGTTATGAGGGGATTTCCTATAATTAATTAACAAATAACTGGAGGACCTTCATCAACTCAAGATAAAGTAAATAATGAAGTGAAACCTCTTCTGCAATCTGGATTTAGAATTCAGGGGTATCGTGACGCAGGAGCTGGTTCGCAGTATATTGGCTGGAATGAAGGCAGATGGTCACTTGCCATACGCACCCGTACAAAGCAAGGTGGATAACTCAATAGAGTCGAGGAAACAATAATCTTGATCCAAATAGATGAGGTTTAGGTTAGTACCTAAACCTCATCACATAATCAGTTTGGAAAATTATTTTACTGATGCATTTGTCAAATAACGTGTTTTTAGTTGTGTCGATAGCATTTCAAGTCCGATGGCAACAATTAAGATGGCGTAAGTAATGTAACCAACTTCACGCAAATCAAAATAAAATCCGGAAGCCATGAACAATTCAAACCCGATTCCGCCCGCTCCAGCAGCAGCGCCCATTGCGACCGCCACAGTGAAATTCGTCTCGAAGCGCAGAAAAGTCCATGATAGAAGAGATGTAGCTGTTGAAGGAATCACTGCATGCGTGACGATATGCCACCAATTCGCTCCGCTAGCCCGCAATGCTTCTAAAATACCATCATCCATTTCCTCAAAAGACTCGGCAAATGCTTTCACCAAAAATGCGATGGTATGAAGTAACATTCCTAAAATGGCTGCCTCACTTCCAAGTCCTGCTGCAATCGCAAAAATCAACACCCATAATACTGTCGGTACTGCACGTATAAAAGCTACCATCATTATGATGCTGTTTGAAACAACCTTTGATGATAAATTCTTTGCCGCAAATAAGGCGATGAACAATGAAAGGACCGCGCCTAAAATGGTCGATAAAAAAGCCAGTGCCATCGTCACTACAATTTGGTATATAGCTTCCACAAATGTAAAGTGACTAAGCATTGGCTGTAAAAACATCAACTTCAAATTATAAAGCGTTGCCAGTGCCGCTTCGATTAACACAATCCCTTTATAATCAAAGGTTAGAAAACCATAGATTGTTAGAAAAAGAAGTGTGACAAACGTACCTATCATGACAACCTGAGACTTATTCCACACTTTAATTTTTATTTTCCCTGCCTGAGTCCTTTTCAAATTAAAACTCAGTTCACTTTCCATCGTGGTCATTATAAAATTACCCTCCTAACATAATTGGACACGAGTTCGATTCCGATAACAACGATGACAATGCTAATTGTAATTAGGCTCACAACGTTATAATTCATGCTCTTATAGTACAAATCAAATGCGAACCCTATCCCTGTTCCCGTCAAAATACCGACAAGCGTCGAGCTTCGAATATTCGTTTCAATCATGAATAAGATCCAGCTGATCATCTGCGGAGAACATTCTGGAAAGACGGCTTTCGCTACCACTTGAAAATAAGTAGCACCCGTAGCGCGCAGTGCTTCCACCGAGCTACTGCTTGTTTCATCAATCGTTTCAATAAAAGCTCGTGTCAAAAAGCCGAACGTAGCAAGAAATAGCGCAAAATAACCCGTCAATGCGTTTTGACCAAATGATAAAAGTAAGATTAACGCCCATGCAACGATTGGGATATTTCGGTAAACTGAGGCGATTATTCTACTCAAATTCCCGAAAAAGTCATTAATCTTCGTCGTACGTGAACCCATTAACGCCAATAGGAGAGCCAATACACTTGCAGTTGTCGTTGCAGTTATGGACAGAAAGATCGTTTCGATCAATTTATCCATAATGGACGGCAATTTTTCTAATGCTTGTTCCGTAACGATTAAATTCGAACCTATCCAATTGAACGCTTTAGGCATGGTTTGTATGCCGTGCAAAAAATCAAAATTTGTCATTTTTGCAGATAATATCGTAATTCCAATAAGAACAACAGCAAAAATCGTCATATAACGTTTCTTTTTCCTAAAAATCGTAAGATCCATAGATATGCCTCCTATTCCATTATGAGCTCTCCAGCTTCAGAGCCATAAATCATATGAATTGCATCAGATCTTAACTCACTGGAACCCCCATCGTATACGACTTTTCCACTGTTCAATCCAATAATCCGATCCGAATATTTTTTAGCGACATCAACTTGGTGCAAGTTGACAATACACGTGATATTCAATTCTTTAGAAATCGTCTTCAAATGATCCATGATCACTTTGGAAGCATTCGGATCCAATGAAGCAATCGGTTCATCACAAAGAAGGAGTTTTGGAGACTGTATTAATGCACGCGCAATTCCTACACGTTGTTTTTGCCCCCCACTAAGCTGGTCACATCTTTTATAAGCATGTTCTTCCATTCCGAGCTTTTTGAGTAAATTGAATGCCTGTAATTTTTCATCCTCAGTGAACAGTCCCAAAACACCCTGAAGTGTGGATTTATACCCGAACCTTCCATGCAGTACATTTTCAATGACTGTTAGACGGGATACTAAATTATAATGTTGAAATATCATCCCGATCTTCGTTCGATGTTTACGTAAATCCTTTTTGGTTAATGACATGACGTTGACATCGTCAAAATAGATTTCTCCCTCGGTTGAATCGATCATCCGATTGATACAGCGAAGGAATGTTGATTTACCTGCTCCTGATGGGCCGATTATTGATACAAACTGCCCTTCGCCTACTTCCAT
This sequence comes from Cytobacillus depressus, assembly GCF_008923245.1. Lineage (GTDB taxonomy): Bacteria > Bacillota > Bacilli > Bacillales > Cytobacillaceae > Cytobacillus > Cytobacillus depressus. Next base: position 54,916 of record NZ_WBOS01000019.1, on the reverse strand, counting down.
ATTGATATCCGATAAAACTTGCTTGTCTTTTTCATATCGTTTGGAGAGATTATGAACATGTAACAAAGCCATTTTAAAAAAACTCCTTGTATCGATATTTGGTAACTAACAGCAAAGAAAAAAGCATGCGCCAAGAAACTGTCTACACTTTGGTACATGCTTTTTTATCTAACAAGCTACTTATTTCGACAATTTTCGAATCGGATCGAACCAAGAATCCTCTACGACAACGAACTTTTCATCTGCTGTTTTCTTGAAAAGACCCGGTGTATCAGAACCATCTGGAACAAAGATTTTTTCATTTTTCGATACTTCATCCGACACTAAAATTTCTTGAATCTTCTTGAAATCTTCTGCGCTTAAACTATCCATGTTTGCAGCAAATGGTGCATTTAATACGGGTGTCACATTAATCAATACAAATTCTTCTCCAGGAACTGTATTGAAAGGTTCAGCGGCATCCGCTTTTACTTTATAGATAGAGCCTTTCTTATTTGGTTCCCCTTGAGCGATTTCAATATAATTTCCAACACATGTATCACAAAATGCAGCTACTTCTGCACGTCCGCTTAGCAAGTTAACCGCAGATCCTTGGTGTGAGTCGCCATATAATACTTCTTTGAAAAATTTTCCGCCTTCCATTAAATCTTCTGGCTTTAAATCTTTCCATTTATCCTCTTTCGAAAAATACGAGACGATATCACTAGATGGTACTTTAAATCCTGATGTTGAACTGCTTGATACGAACGAGAATTGGGAGTCGATAATATTATCAATCGCAAAATCCCCATTCACTTTATATTTTTCAGCGTCTGCTTTTTTTACAGCCAACCAACTATAGTAAACTGCATCATCAATTGTGCCTGATTTTCCACTTGGTACAATAAGAGGCTCAATTTTGTTATTTTTGTTTTTCGCCTCGATATACCCTTGTGCACCCATGAATGCAAGTTGAGCATTGCCATTAGCGATTGTTTCAATTGCAATGGCATAATCCGTTGTCAATTTATGCTCTACTTTTTTACCTGTCACATCTTCAATCACTTTTCCAATTTCATCACGTGCCGCTTTTAAATCATTGCCAGACTCGTTCGGATACCAAACCATCGTTAACTTATCACTAGAGTTCGCACTACTTGAAGAACAAGCCGCCAAAATTGTTACAAGGAAAAGAATTGATAAAAAAGTTAGTAGATTTTTTTTCATGATTTTCTCCTCTTATTAGGTTGTTTAGTATGATTATTTCAGCTCGTGAGTTTTAGTGAGAAGATGTATGTCTTAGGACATTTTAACAACCACCCTTTCGTCCAAATCGTCTACATCTACTAGTTCACCATATTAATAGAAAAAAATCCCAATATTTACAGTATCTTTATACTATCTTTATATTCATTACATAAAAACTGATTCAAGAAGTTCATTGGGACTTACAAGATCCCCTATCATAATCGGTGTGCCATAATCTCCATGAAAATCGCTTCCGCCAGTTCGAACTAGGCCATAGTCATCTGCATACTGATCCACTCTGTGTTTATCTTCTTTTGAATGATCAAAATGATTGCGTTCAATTCCGTCGAGTCCGTTTTTCACAAGCTCTGGAATTAATTCGTATGAATCAAGTTGTCCAGGATGAGCCAACACCGCATAGCCATTGTCCGCCTTGATTGCCTTGATTGCTGCAACTGCATCCTCGTATTCAATATCTCTTGCACATATTCCGTTTCCTTTAAAAAGCGATTGATACAGTTTTTTATAGAGCGGTGTTGTAAAATGATGATCAAGTAAACAATGCATTATATGCTGTTTGTAAATGACACCCGACATCATCGCTTTTTTCTCAACATCCTCAAGCCGGATATTGTAGTTATTCTTTTGCAGTTGCTTAATTTGCCATAGGGAATTCTCATGTCTCCTTTTTAATAAAGGATTGCAAAGCTCCTGGATATGTACCGCGTCTTTATCAAACTGATAGCCGAGAATATGCACTTTCCGATTTCTCGTAAAATCATAAGCAGAAATTTCGATACCAGGTACGACTGTTATGCCATGCTTCTTCCCTTCCTGTTGGGCAGCTTCAATGCCAGCGATTGTATCGTGATCCACTAGGCTCAAATGGGTAATTCCTCTCTTTGAGGCCAATTCCATCAATTCTTCCACCGATGAGGACCCATCTGAATAGTGGGAGTGAACATGTAAGTCCGCCTTCATGCAAATCCCTTCCTTTTAAACGAGCGTTTTTTCCTGCAAATCATACACTTTATCACATAATCCATCCATGAATTCCAAATCATGAAAGATCCCGATCAGCGTCGTTCCATCTGCTTTCAATCGTTCAATCACTTCTCGCACCTTCAATTTCGAGGCATCATCCAAGCTTGCTGTCGGTTCATCCAACAATAATAATCGGGGGTTTTTCACAATGGCACACGCAATATTCAAGCGTAATTTCTGCCCACCTGAAAACGTATTCGGGTAACTATCCCATAGCTCGGGATCCAATTCAAAATGTGACAGAGCATCTATAGCCGCCTGCCGAGCTTCTTCTTCTGGCTTCCCCATTTCAATGACTGACTGTTCCACAAGTTCACGCGCTGTCGTTCGTGGCATTACATTCAAGAACTGCGATACATAGCCAATCTCATGTTTACGCAAATATAAAACTTCTCTTTCAGATAGCTGCGCTAGATCGACAATTCCGAACTTATCTGACCTATACAGAACCTCACCTTTTTCAGGTAAATAGGTTCGATAAATGCTTTTTAAAACGGTTGATTTCCCACTGCCGCTCTTTCCGACAATGCCAATGAATTCACCTTCGTTTAGAGTAAATTCGATGTTCTGAACAGCCTGCATAATTTTGTTTAAATGATGAATTGTAAAGGATTTACCCAATCCTTTTACTTCAAGCAGTGGTGGCATTGGATTCTCCCCTTTCTTCATATTTTTTCTATGAACTTTCCAATATCACTCTTTGAATAAAGTAATCTCTTTTATTTTCAACGATACATCGTCCTTGTAATCAATTTTCCATCTACGATGGAAGCCGTCACTACCGGAAAGCCATCATCCATTTTCTCGATAATGATAAGATCCGCTTTCTTACCTTCCTTAATGGAACCAATCTCATCATCAATTTGAACGGCTTTTGCCGGGTTTAATGTAACGAGCTGAAACATTTTATGAAGATCCTGTCCATATTCGTCACTCAATTTGAAAATAGAATGCAATAACGCAGCAGGATAATAATCGCTGCACAAAATATCAATTGTCTGTTCCTCAATCGCCTCAGCTGCTGATAAGTTTCCGGAATGTGAGCCTCCAAGCATGACATTCGGTGCCCCCGCGACTGTCCATAAGCCCATTTCTTTCGCTTTCCTCGCAACTTCTATCGTCGTTGGAAATTCACTGATTGTCGTCCCATAGCTTTTGACTAACGACAGCTTCTCTACTTCGTCATCATCATGCGAGGCGACAGCAATATTATTGTCCAAAGCAAATTGTGCAATCTCTTTTATTTGATCCAGCGTAATTTTCTCTTTATTCATGCTCTCAGCTATGAGTACGTCCGCTTCTGCATTCGTCATGGAACGGAAACCTTTCAAAGTTTCACGATAGATTTCCAAATTTCTATATTGTCCTTGTCCCGGCGTATGATCCATGAAGGAAATAAGATGGACTTTTCCTTCCTCAATGTTTTGTATAAACCGATCTACTGCCTCAATATTGTCAATTTCAAACCGTGCATGCATTCTATTGCGGATCAAATGCTCACTTGTATGTGTTTCGTTGATAGCATCGATGAGCCGGTTAACGTTTTGCGGATTGCGAATCGGTTTATGAGAAAACCCATCGTCCTTATAGATGGAAAGAGAATGGAACATGGTTGTAATCCCATGACTGATTAGAATTCTCTCTGCCTCTCGGATGCCCATATTAAAGTCCATTAAACTTGTAGGTCTTGGTGAAATAATTCCTTCAATATAATCAGAATGGATGTCAACGAATCCAGGTGAAATATAGCCGCCTTGTGCGTCAATGATTGTGTAATCATTGAACTTTGCAACGTCTTCCTCGGAAATGATTGCTTTGATTCTTTCATTTTCAATAACGACAGCATGATGTTGAAGAATTTGTTCTTCCATAATGAGTTGGCCATTTGTCAGTACGTACACATTAACACTCCTATCAGAGGTTGTTCAAAAAGTCCGGGAAAAATTCCTCGAAAAAGAAGAGCGCTTTTTCTTCGTGCGATTTATATTAGAGAAGATAATTCAAATAGCTGTCGAATTTCGGCGTCAGCTTACTTCTCCGCTCCTCACATATCAAAACCATACGGTCCGGTGCTCGAAGGCTGCGCTTCCTTGAACTTCTCGGCTCTTTTTGTCCTCCTTTTTGAACACAAATTATCAGATTAAAGAATAGACAAGTTGTTGCGTATAAGCATGCTGTGGATCTTCCAAAATCTGATCCGTTAATCCCTGTTCAATAATCGTTCCATTGAGCATGACAATCGTCCGGTTTGCAAGCATTCGGATGACAGCAAGATCATGAGACACAACAATCATGCTAATGCCAAGTTCCCGCTGAATCTTTTTGATTAAATCAAGGACGCTTGCTTGTACCGATAAATCTAGTCCTGTCGTTACTTCATCCAGCAAAAGAATAGGAGGATTATTGGACAATGCTTTCGCAATTTGAACACGTTGCTGCATTCCGCCTGAAAACTTTTTTGGTTCATCTTTCATACGAGCAAGTGGAATATGGACATGCTCAAGTAATTCTTTACTTCTCGCTTCCATTCGATTGACATTTCGATCACCAGCCGCAATGAGTTTTTCAGCTATATTTCCGATAGAGGAAAAATCCATTTTCAGTCCAAGCATCGGATTTTGGTATACCATGCCGAGAATTGTATCTCGGATAAAACGTTGTTGTTGAGAAGATTGTTCAAATACATTTACCATCCCGTCTTTGTAAGGGTTTATATACCCTTCCCCACTTGTTACGGTTTCGTCAAAATACAGGCATTTCATCATCGTCGATTTTCCACTTCCGCTCTCACCGACGATGCCAAGAATTTCACCTTGATAGACATCAAACGAAATATCACGACAAGCATAGACCGTTCTGCAATGTGGACAATAATTTTTCTCTAGCACTTCCTCATGAGCGTTCGTACAAATTGAACATCCTGGACCATATTGCTTCGTCAAGTTTTTCACTTGTAAGATAGGCTTATCTTGCATGTTCAACTTCCACCTCCACTTCGCGTCCCTGCTCATTCAAATTAGCAAGACAATAGCTCGTATCATTGCATTGGTAATAGGCCTCGCCCGTTTCTTGGTTGACCAATTCATCCATAAATACATTCGTCGCATGACATAGATGACAATGCTTTCCGTCGAATGATTCCACTTCAAATGGATGATCTTCAAATGCCAGTGAAGTGACATTTGTGTAAGGCGGTACAGCATAAATTTTCTTTTCTCGTCCGGCACCGAGTAATATCAATGAGTCCGATTGGTGCATTTTTGCATTATCAAAACGCGGAATCGGACTCGGCGCCATGACATAACGATCATGGACGAGCACAGGGTGATCTGCATTCGTAGCCGTTTTTCCGTACTTCATAATTTGTTCAAACAATAATAACCATGCTCCGCTATAATCATTCTCCGCATGCAGTTTTTTCGTTTTATATTCACTTGGTTCCACCCAACGCAAAGGTTCAGGAATCGGAACTTGCAGCACCATAATTTGCTTTTCTGTTAATGGCACTTCTGGAATTCGGTGCCGGGATTGGATGATTGTTGCTTCGCTCGTTTCGATTGTTGTCGCGACTCCCGTCGTTTTATGGACGAGTTTCTTAATATTCACCGCATTGACCGATTCATCAGCACCTTGGTCGATTACTTTCAGTACGTCCTGTTTTCCGATAATCGACAAAGTAATTTGTAGCCCACCTGTTCCCCAGCCGCGTGCAATCGGCATTTCTCTTGAAGCAAACGGCACTTGATAGCCAGGAATAGCAACCGCTTTTAAAATGGCCCTGCGTATTTCTTTTTTGGAACCTTCATCAAATAAAGCGAAATGGGTTTGTGGTTGCATTATTTTTCAGACTCCTTTTTAATTTTCCGCATACTATCCAGCTTAGATTGGAACGTGACGTAATGCGGCAATTTCAAATGGGATATAAAGCCGCTCGACTCGACCGAATCGATATGAAGCAAAACGAATTCTTCATCCTGTGTCGGGTGACCTTGGCTTCCGACTTCTAAGCTCTGATCTAAAATGCTCATGGCAATTGCCTTTGTTTCGTTCTGTCCATAACAAATCCCATAACCGACTTCAAATTCAAGTTCTTCCGTATTATCTTCTTTTTGAATGGAAATCGGAACGAACGCTTCCACTTCGGTCACTTTGATTTTACCGATATAATAATCATTTTCGATTTCATCTGATGAATCTGCGGGGTGGCTGATCGTTAATGGCAGCTTGCCGACACGCAATTCTCCTACTGTCGGATGGACTGCGCCATATCCCCGAATGGATGCATAGCCGAGCGACGTAATAGCGCCCGTTTGTCCTCGCGTTAATACTTGAAGTCTTTCACCGCGCGTCGTCGGAAACTGAATACTTTGTTTCGTCACATCAATTGGTTCAGTGTTATCGTCTGTCACTTCGGAAAGTAATTTTTCTTTTCGAAGATAATCGACCACCTTTGGCAATGACGTTAAATCAGACTTCTCAGTAACAGTCATTTCCTCATTCATATATTGCTCAAGCCATGCTTTCATTGCCGATTCCGTTTCATCAATCAAATCAAAGTCCATTAATCGATGTGTATAATCATACGATGCACCTAAAATTTGTCCGCCGGGAATGTCTTTGAAACTCGCTGATATTCTTCGTTCTACCGCCATCGTGTCCGGCTCTACAACTCTTGTATAATAGTGCCTTGGCAATGTGGAGCGATGTGCTCGCAAAAGGAAAACAGCTTCCTCCATATTTCCTTCCGATTGTTTAATAGCGAGGGCTGCCAGAAATTCCGAATATAGGCTGCTTTCTGACATTACTTGATCGACCATTCCGCGCATCGTTGCCATGATTGTTTTAATTTCCAACAGTTCCTGTAAGTGGATCCGTTCAAACGTCATCCGTTTAATCGATTCTTCAATTGCTTCCGTTCCGCCCTTTACTGCTACATACGCCATTTAGGACACCTCGCAATTGTCGATTATTGTTGTTCTTGGCAAGCACATTATGTTGCTTTGGTGGTCAATTAGTATCATATCCACGCCAAGCGGGTATTCTTTATTAGCCTTCGCCCTTCCAGATACCCACAACTCACTTGCAGTAATTTGTACGTTTTCCTTAGTCTTAATTCCGGGTCCGTGTAGCGTAAGTTGGGGGTCATTTGACAACTTTTCCATCTCAATAATAATCGTCGCGGATTGTTGCGGGTTTGTTAATGTCCCTTTTTTTGCTTGATTAAAAACTTCGCCTATCATTTGCGGCTGGACATCTTGCAGGATAAATATATAATCCGCCTTGTGCAGGTCAGTTGCTTTTGACAATGTATAAGCTGAAAGCACCTCTTCGATTTCAGCTGCATTTTCGCCGATAATATGAAAGCGTACTTCTGCATCCAATAATGTCATTGCACCTAGAAACGTTGCATGACGGCAATTTCCCAGTTGCTCCATCTGGTTTCCTATGTCGTCAATATTTTTAATCGTTCCCGGTCTCGACATGCAATGGAGAAAGGTACGAAAAACTTCTTGTGTATCATGCACTACGTCAATGACCATTTTTTCACTCCTATGTATTCGTTTTTATATCAAACGTCCATCATTTCAAAATTGACTTTTGTTTTTAAAATGGATGCTTCTTGTGTAGTTCGATTATGACGGATTCGTTTTTCTTCCTCTTCAAAGAGCAACGTCCAACCTTTCGTCTCCACTAAATTCGCTTCGTATGCCGCATCAATCACCGCTAACAAATAGGACAACTCTTCTTCATCCCCGACAACGATTCCGACGCCAAATGCCTGATTGATCTGTACCTTTGTTTCAGTAACGAGCACCTCACCAAGGTAAAAAAGAGTTTTTTTGGCCGTTTCCCTCATGTTGACCATCGTTAACGCGTGATGTGGTTCAGCTATAATGTGGATCGTATGGTTACGCTCAATTTCGCACACCAGTTCTCTTGCCAAATGACGTGAGCCATCAATAAGAATTTCTGTCCGTTTACGTCGATTCATCCTCTCACTCCTTCACAAACCCATCTTATCTTGTTGCCAATTGAGGTAGTGTTAAAGGTTTATTAAAAGAATGTAAATGTGAATAAATAAAGTGAAGCCTCTGTCAAATAGTTTGACAAAGGCTTCTCTTTATTTATTCAGCTGTAATGACATAGGTAAACGAGTCACTGCGGTAGATGATTTTTGTATATTCGAGTACAGTATGTTGATTAGCATCGATGCAATCACTCTGAAGAACAAATAGTGGAACAAGTGGTGCACAATCGAAAAGGGAACGTTCAACATTTGTAGGGAATGAAATGCTGACATTGCTTTTGCTACTCAAAAAACTAGTAAAACCTTTCTCCTCATAATAAGCAAACATGGACTGAATATAGGCGCCATCGCTTTCGATTTGTGGGAAAACACTTTTCGCTACGTATGATACATGAAGGGCAATCGGTAACCCGTCGATGATCCGCAATCGAGAAATCTTGTAAACGTCATCGTTCTGTTCCACGTTCAAGCAAGCATAGATTTTTGGATCATAGACAATTTTTTCACAGCCAAGATTTTGAGTTTTTAGATCGTAGCCTGCCTGTTTCATTTTTTCACTAAAACTTGAACTCCCGGTTAGATGCAATTCAATCTGGCGCTGTTTAGGCTTTAAAAAACGCCCCTTCCCTTGCTTTGAATAAAGATAGCCCATATCTTCCAACTTTAAAAAAGCATTCCTCACTTTGATTCTCGGCACACCGTAGTGGTCAGCAAGTTCATTTTCCGATGGAAATTGATCATTCGCTTTATATTTCCCTTGAACAATCTCTTGAATCAGGTTATCGATAATCATTAATTCGATTTGTTCAGCCATCGCTTCTCCTTCAATTCCGTTAGTTTTTATACATACGTCTACTTATAAGAGCTTAACGAAATATGCTACTCAGATGAAGCTTTTCTTACTAGCAATATTTAAAAATCTCCCATCCGTTCGATGAATAGATGAGAGACCTGATTTACAACAATGGGAGTTTCCTCCAACTTATGGAAAACCTCTATTTTATATTCCCCTAATTTATTTATCCTTTGAAACAGCATTATAATTTTTGAGCTTTGAAAATGGTTTTTTCTTTTTTAAGTACTTTTCGTTAAGGATAATAACCTTCATATTATCGCCGGGTGTGTATTTTCGATAGACTGATTTATATTTTTCAAATGCGAAGTGCCCTAAAATATAAATAGGTAAGATTATGAACAGAAGGATTATTATTTGTAGAATATAATTGACTTGATTTCCAATAACATAAGTTGTCATTACAACATGTGTCACAAAAGCAACCATTAAAATTATAACCACATTACATATATGAAATGGGAGTACATCTTTTTTTTCCTGAAACATCCGCTCTAGTTCAAGTTTGATAAAAAGAGTAATAAATACTGATAACACAATTACAAAAAGGGAAAATAAATATGCAAAAAAAGTGTACATTTTTTTCCGATTCCCTCCCGCTCAACCAATATGATCACTCAATTTTAGATGAGATAACTTCTTCCTTATCAACTTACAATATCTTCATTGTAACACAAGAAATGAAAAAAGAGGTTTCTCATAAATTTGCCCGATTTATGAGAAACCTCAGTAATATCCCCTTTTGTTAGTAACCAACATAAAACCTTGTGTAACAATGATTCAATAGATGAGGTTACATCATCCCGCGAAAAAGTATTATAAAGCTTTCTCTTCCAATATATATGTTGATTCCGCGCTGTCTTTGTTGTTATTAGCAGATATAATTTTCTAAAGATGAATGATTGGATAAATCCATGGGAGGATGATGGATGTAATAATAGCTACAAGTCCCATTGCTACACTTGACACCGCTCCTTGAATAGGACCTTCCATCATTGCTTGGCTCGTACCTATTCCATGAGAAACAGTTCCTAACCCAAGACCGCGTGAAAACGGGTCAGAAATTTCCACTAAGTTTAAAATGATCGGCCCCATCACTGCCCCAAAAATACCTGCAGTTATAACAAAAGCAGCCGTAAGTGAAGGATCCCCGCCAATATGGACAACAGCTTCAATCGCAACAGGGCTTGTGACTGCTTTGACAGCAGATGCCGCTTGGATTGTGTCAGATAGCCCTAATGCTTTTGAAAGCCATACGGCAGAAGTAATCGTTGATATCGTTCCGATCACCAGTCCCAGAACTGCAGGCTTTAATTTTTCTTTAATAATTTCCCGATTTTTATACATAGGCACTGCAAGAGCAACAGTAGCGGGTCCTAATAGAATAGTCATCCATTCTTTTGCTGGTACATATTGTTGATAGCTAATATCCATTAAACTAAGAAACACAATTATGATGATAGTAGCTGTTAAAATAGGGGTTGTTAATGGCGAAGAAACACGTTGTGATAGTTTTTTTGCGCCTATATATACGATAATTGTAATGAATATATTAAGCAGAGTGAGACTGTCCATGATATGTGCGCTCCTTCCTAGTTAGAGCCCTTTCCTTTTTCGATAAATACTGTGTTGTTCCAGCTGTTATGACTAAACCAACGACCGTACTTCCGGCTATCATCAGGACTAATTCTAATCCATGAGCTTTAATTAGCCCTCCATAGTTGATTAAACCGACAGCAATCGGCACAAAGAAAAATCCCAAATGCTTATTTAAAAATCCTACACCTTTCTCGATATGCCTTAACTTAATGATTCCGGTTGATAACATCGTATATAAAATGATTATGCCCAGCACACTAGCTGGTATCGGCACATCAAAAGTCTTAATAATGTAACTAGAAAATTCATAGATTGCCCAAATAAAAAATAGCTGAGCAAAAAAAAGCAAAGCACTTTTCACAATATAACATTCCTTTCGACTGCTTAATTTGAAGAGTAAGTATAATTCAGGACCAAAAAAAGAAACCTAAAGGTCGTTGGAATGACTTTACAAGTCGTCCCATTGAACTTTAGGTATCTTCATTTTTTCGAGCTCACAGTAAATAACTGAAATAGACAAACCAACCTTTCTATTATAACACTTTGTACTGAAGAACGTTATCCTTTTTCGCTCGCTCATACGCTAATATAATAACTCCAATGATATTTAAAACTACGCCGAGCCAAGTTCTTCCGTTCATTTTTTCCTCCAAAAAAAGAACGCAAGTAGAGCTAACTATTTATTCATTAGATAGATTCATTCTGACCGTAAAAACAAATGGTTAATGTAGCCGAATCTTGTCAATATCTACTCATAATTTGTAGATATTTCCCGGGAATTTGTTGAAATTTGCAAATTAGTGATTTCGTTTAATTGATTGGGGGCGAGGGGGGGAATTTCAAATGTATTAGGTATTGCAATCTCTGTTTCACTGGTTGCTTCTAATCTTTCTTTTTGTTGATTCACAAGGGCTTTAGCTGTATCGTTTAGAGACTTGCCCATATCAGGTAACGCAATAAGCGCTCCGATGTCGGATTGAACAAAGATACGCGGATTGCCCTCTTGGAAAAGAATGCTCGTTCATTCGGTTGTATATCACGTCGCATATCGACCTCCTTTTCTATTAAATAAGAAGGTTTTTACACTTTTTTGCAAGTCATATCGCCCAGCGATACGAAACAAAAAAGAGCCAATCAGCCTCTTTCATGAGGATTCCTTTAATCTACTCCAAAACAATTAAGTAACTATTGGAGTAGAAGCGTTAATACTGCCCCTTTGATCTTTTCAGTCTTTTAACAGGATTTTATCCAATTCACGTACTTGATCATATGCTTTTATTAGATATTCAGGCACCAGTGTTCTTCCATATTCCCAAGCATTCTCTTCGATTTCTGCTAAAAGCTGTTCCTTTTCTTTTTCTTCACCATAAATGAGAGTCTTTAAAACTCGTGGATTTTTCCTAAATTCTAAATAATAACCAAGCTGAAGATAAAGAATAAGTTTCACAAAGTTTTCATCCGTTTCTTTAATTTTAAAATTAATTTTTGCGTTATATCCGTTAATTTGTAAGTAGTTAAACTTTATCGTATTTGTCGCTATGTTATAACTCATCGGTGCAGTAAGCTTATCGCTGGATTCAACATTTATATTTAGTTTGAGTTCTTGTAATGTACTATTAATTATCTTCTCAATATTCCACATATATAGCATTATTCTTCACCATTCCTTAAAAAAACATTTTCAACAATCGCAATAAAACCCTCTTACTTCAATTTAATATATCCTACCAAAAAGTTGTTTTAATCAAATTGAAGCATATATCAATTTCTTAAACGAATTTTCCGTAAGCCGTTGCCTTTTCCAAAGCAAATATAAAATTGTCAAATTGAAGTCATTTTAACATTATAATACGCTGGATAACGTGACAAGAGTCATTTATCATGGGCGCGATTCACTGTCACTCCCCGATTATTCTTGTTTCACATTAATGTTTCACGGATTGACTTGTACATTTCTATTTCATTTATTATTAATCAAACGTTTAATTAACAACAAAAAAAGCTTCTTAAAAGTCAAACGACTCATGAGAAGCTTCTTTTAATTGGTAAGGCGTTATTACATCATACCTCCCCTAAGGTGAGAGTGTGTAATTTCTTTAACGTTATGTGCAAAAGGTGTGGTATATTAAGGTTTTTGCTAATGAGAAATGTAACATCTTTCACGGGATTTTATCGTTTTTCACTTGAATGCGTTAGCAAATTATTAGCATTGATAATTTGAATTCTATAGTCTGTCTACTTTCTTATCCGAAAAAAACAAATGGTTATTAAAATGCTGCTAATTTTTGTCGATATCTACTCATAATTTGTAGATATTCCCCGGGAATTTGTGGAATTTGAAAAATAGTGTTTTCTTTTATTTGAGTGGGGTCTAGGGGGGATTTTCAATGTATCAGGTATCATAATCTCTGTTTCATTGGTCGATTCTAATCTTTCTTTTTGTTGTTTCACAAGGTCTGTAGCTGTATCGTCTAGGGACTTATCCGTATCGGGTAACGCTATAAGCGGTCCGATGCCGGATTGCACAAAGATACGCAGATTGCCCTCTTTTAAGAACCTATATCCTTTTCACTCTAAAATATGTCCATACTCTTGAACAGTGGGTGTTGCATTCCCACTTCCTTGGAAAAGAATGCTCGTTCATCAGATGTATATCATGTCGCATATCAAACTTCCTTTTCTTAAAAATGAAGGTTCTGGGGATTTTATTGCTAGGTATATCGCCCAGCGATACGAATCAAAAAAAGAGCTTTCCAGCCCCTTTCTTGAGAAGCACTATTAAGTACATGTTGAACTGTTGGAGCCAGGAAACCTTGGTTTTAACAGACACATATCGTTTATCAGTTGGATATCACTTCACTCCTGGCTGCGAGTTCAAAGGTTCATTCTAATCTTTCTTTTTGTTGATTCACAAGGTCTGTAGCTGCATTGCCTAGCGACTTATCCGTATCGGGTAACGCTATAAGCACTCCGATGTCGGTTTGAACAAGATACACGGATTACTCTCTTATAAGTACTCGTATCCATTTCACTCTAAAATGTGACCATACTTTTGAACAGTGGGTGTTGCATTCCCACTTCCTTGGAAGAGAATGCCGTTCATCAGATGTATATCATGTCGCATATCAGACTTCCTTTTCTTAAAGATGAGGGTCCTGGGGATTTACTTGCAGGTTATATCGCCCAGCGATACGAAACACAAAAAAAAGAGCCGATCAACCCTTTCTTAGGGAACTCCATCAGGGATGACTCATGTTTTTATTGAGTTTCTTAACCGCCTCAACTCCCATTTTATTCAAACATTCTTTTTTTCTTGCTTCAAGTTGTGTATATTGTTTAGATTCATATCGCTTAAATTTTCTTCATCAAAAATTTCCTTCCACAAATCTTTACACAGTTAGGCATAAAAACCTTAAACAGACACCTTATTTTCTAAATATGGAGAAAAGCCCTCCCCATTTTTCTTTAGGTTTCTGTATCGCTTCTTCTAATCGTTTATTAAAATCATTTTGTGAACTCCATTCTTTTTTCTGTTCGTCACGCATATTTTGTATTTCTTTTTGTAAGAGTTCACTTTTTTGTTTTTCTTGTTGCAGCAATGTTTCGTAATGGATATTTTGTTGTTCAGTTAATTTTTCAATTTTAGCACTAGTTTTTTGCGCTGAATTTCCTATACTAGAACTTATAACATGATGATCTTGCTGGAGTCGGGAAACCTTTGTTTTAAGCTCTGACATATCGTTTGTTAGTTGGACATTCATCTCACGTGTGGCTGCGAGTTCATTGACTAAAAACATAAAGACCTCTTTTAATTGATTGGGATCATGAGGTATATTTCCATATGTATCGATTAAGGCAATCTCTTTTTCATTGGATCCTTCTAATCTTTCTTTTTGTTGATTCACAAGGTCTTTTGCTGTATCGTCTAGGGGCTTGTCCGTATCGCGTAACGCTATAAGCGCTCCGATGTCAGATTGAACAAAGATACGTCGATCGCCATCTTTTAAAAACTCATATCCATTCCGCTCTAAGATTTGGCCATACTTTCGAACAGTGGGAGTTGCAATCCCTACTTCTTCTGCCACTTCCTTGGAAGAGAAAGCTCGTTCATTTGGTTGTATATCACGTCGCATATCGGACCTCCTTTTCTATTAAATATGAAGGTTTTTAGATTTGTTTGCAAGTTATATCGCCCAGCGATACGAAACAAAGAAAGAGCCGTCAGCACCCTTCTTGAGGGATTCTATTAAATGGGGCTGTTAATATTGAACCTTACAGAAAATATTCAATCCCCAAAGTAACAAGTAAAAGTAGAAGAGATTAAATTTTTGGAAGAAGAGGCCGATTCTTCCGCCTGCTGATTCAGACAGCCATTAACACAACCATGAAACCATAAATACTCATATCACGGCAAACATGAAAGAAAAGGCCTCCCACCAGTTTAGTAAACTGATGAAAGACCTTCTCTAATAATTGGGGTTTTCATTTAAAAATGACGTTATACGGTGGGAACTGCTTAGAAAATTTATTTATCTCTTTCCTTTGTCATAAATTTCACCTAATGCTCTCGGAGCGCGATTTGATTTTGAGAAAAAGATTAATAACAATAAAGTTAATACATACGGTAAAATCATGAATAAATCGGTGAAACTACTTGGTAATGCCATTGACTGAGCAATAAACGCACCCCCAGATTTTGCAAAACCAAATAAAAGACAAGCGGCTAAAGTAGGGAGAATCCTCCAATTACCAAAAATTAATGCAGCAATAGCTAAGAAGCCATATCCCATATAAATATTTGAAGAAAAGTTAGCTGAAATGGAATAGGCAAAACACATGCCGCCTAGACCTGATAATAGCCCCGATATTAAAACCGCAGAAAACCTAATTTTCAATACATTTACACCTGCTGCATCAACCGAATGAGGATTTTCCCCACTCGCTCTTAAGCGCATGCCAAATCTTGTTTTATATAAAAGATACCAAGCAAAAAAGGCAATCACGATGATAATCACTTCAAACGGATACACATTCGTAAAGACTGCACCAATCACTGGGATATTGGCTAAACCTTCAATCGTAAACCGCTCCGATACACCTAATCGAAACTTGTCCGAAGCCGCTCCAAATACAAGTGCATTTATTTGTGTCGTTAAGAAAGTCGTTAGTGCTAACGCTAAAATATTTATCACGACACCACTGATCACTTGATTGGCCTTAAACTTAATACATAACACAGCATGAATAATGGAAAAAGTCATTCCGCCAATCATCGAAAATATTAATGCCACGTAAAATAGATTTTGAACATCCATGCCAGAAGCATTTGCGATTAAAACAGCTGACAGCGCTCCTACGAATGCCCCAAAACCTTGAATGCCTTCAAGCGCTAAATTGATAATGCCACTCTTTTCACTATATATTCCGCCTATTGCCAAAATAAAAAGTGGCAGAGCAAAGGATAATCCATCAATAATTATTGTATCCATTATGATTCACGCTCCTTTCGATCCACTTCTTTTTCCTTCAGGCGTCTGACTTTAAACTTCAAGTATTCACCACATGCACTAACCAATAGGATTAACCCAATGATCACAGAAGAAATTTCTTGTCTAATTCCAGCCTGTGAACTCATATACGTGCTTCCTTGATCAATAATAGATACTAAAAATGATGAAAAAATAACACCAATTGGATGAGAGTTTCCTAATAACGATACAGCAATGGAATCAAAACCGAGACTTGATAATACTTTTGGTTGTATGGAAGAAAAATGACCTAAATAATAAGTGACACCTGCAAGACCAGCCAAACCTCCTGACATAACCATGGCTAAGACTGTATTTCTTCCGACATTAATTCCTGCATATTTTGCTGCATTACGGTTGGAACCTACTGCTTTCATTTCAAAACCAACTACTGTTTTGTCCATCACAAACTTTACTAAAATAGCGGTAATGATGGCTAAAATAAAGCCTAATGGAATATCCATTTTCAAGTTGGCAATTTCGACATTTACTAAAGTTAATCTTGCTGCTTCTGAAATATATTGGGATTGTCTTGAAACTGGATCAATATAAAACATTTGAATAAAAAAGCTTATGACATATTGAGCAATATAATTTAACATAATCGTAGTTACTACTTCATTAATGTTAAATTTATATTTTAGCCAGCCTACTAATCCTCCTATTAATCCTCCAGCGACCATTCCGACTAACAGCACAAGCGGCTTTGCGATGACAGCATCTAAACCACTATAACCAACTATAATCGTCGCTAAAAAACCAGAGACAAGCATTTGACCGGAAACTCCAATATTAAATAGACCCGCTTTAAAAGCAACAGCAACTGCCAAGCTCGCAAATACTAACGGAGTCATTGCATTTAGCAAACTTAAAAAATCAGTCACCATGCTCTTATAGCCAGCATAAGAAGGCTTAGGTAAGATTCCAGCCCCTTGGAATAGGTTATAAAATGCCTGTATGGGGTTTTTTCCAATTAACAGGATAACAACAGCCGCAGCTATAAAACTGATTAATATAGATACTAATGGAATGGAGATAGGTTGCCATTTCTCATTACTTAATGGTCGAATAAGACTATAACTGAAGAATTTTTCCTTTTTATCTTTACTCATGCTTTGCCCCCATCATATATTCGCCGACTTCATTCGTCGTTAATGATTCACTACTAGCAATTTTTTGAAGTTGGCCATTATATATAACTCCAATGGTATCCGCTACATTCATAATTTCATCTAACTCTAATGAAATAAGTAAGACTGCTTTTCCTTTATCTCGTTCTTGAATCATCATTCTATGAATATTTTCAATCGCACCAATATCTACTCCCCGTGTTGGCTGAACGAAAATCATAAGTGGCGATTGTAATTCGATTTCGCGAGCAATAATCGCTTTTTGCTGATTACCGCCACTCATCGAACGAACTTGCGTCTTAATTCCTTGCCCGCTTCTAATATCATATTTATCAATCATATTACTGCCGAATTGCTCAAATTCTTCTTTATTTAAGATTCCCTTACTAGAAAAGGGCTCCCTATAGTACTGCTTTAAAGCTAAATTCGTTGATAAATCAAAATCCAAAACGAGTCCAAAACTTTGTCGATCTTCAGGGATATAAGATATGCCAGTTTCTGTTCTGTTTCTTATACTTTCATTCGTAATGTCCTTACCTTCGAGGAGGATTTTTCCACCACTAACCTTTGTTAATCCAGCAATGGTATCCGCTATTTCAACTTGGCCATTATCTGCTACTCCAGCAATAGCAAATATTTCGCCACTGTGTATCGTAAAGGAAACATCTTTAACTACTTCAAATCCATCTTCATTTTTAACGGTTAGATGTTCGACCTTTAATACTTCCTCTTTAAACTGAGCAGGTACTTTTTCGGATTCAAAATTGACCTCTCTGCCTACCATTAATTGTGCCATAAGATTAACCGGTGTTTTCTTCACATCCAACACGTCAATTAATTTGCCTTTGTTCAATACGGCACATCGATCGGCGACTTTCTTAATTTCTTCTAGCTTATGTGTAATTAATATGATTGTTTTTCCACCGTTTCGTAGACCTTCGATAATACCAAGTAAGAAATCAATTTCTTGTGGCGTTAAGACTGCAGTTGGTTCATCAAAAATAAGGATTTCTGCTTCACGATAAAGCACCTTTAAAATTTCCACCCGCTGCTGCATCGAAACAGTAAGATCCGCTATTTTTTTCGTAGGATCCACTTCTAGGCCAAAGTTTTTAGACAGTTCTTCAATTTTACGATTGGCATTTCGAATATCTACGTATGGAAAGAGACCTGCAAACTTTTTGATGGGCTCGATTCCTAAAGTAATATTCTCTGTAATCGTATAATCAGAGACTAACTTAAAATGCTGATGGACCATTCCAATGTTAAGCTTTGCCGCATGATTGGGTGAGCTAATTTGGACTTTCTCACCCCGAATATAAATTTCTCCTTCATCCGGTTCGTACATACCACTAAGAATACTCATCAAAGTTGATTTACCGGCACCATTTTCTCCAAGTAAGGCAAAAATTTCTCCCTTTTTAATGCCAAGGGAAACATCATCATTCGCCACGATGCCAGGAAATCGTTTGGTTATATGCTTCATTTCTACAATATAATCAGACATCTTTCGTCTCCTTTATATAGGAAAAGTAATTTAAAAGAAGTTCATCATTCCCTAATGTTTATTAAACAGGGAAAATGATAAACTTCTATTTGTTCATTTCAATATTCTGTATCTATCTATTTATTTTAATCCTGGAAACTTATCTGGAGTATGGCCATTAAAGTTAGATGCAGGTACGATTGTACCATCTTTAACTAACTCGTAAGCTTCATTCATTTTACTTAGAGTATCCTCAGATAATTGATGACGCCCTTCTTCTTTAATAAAACCAGTTGATTCTGTATCTGCATAAAGAACAACATTTCCGCCTTTAAAGCTGCCATCAACAACAGAATTTAATACCTTTTCAACATTCTTACTCATGAATTTTACACCAGATGTTAATACGATATTTTTAGAACCATTCACACCGTCATCATATTGGTCAACATCGCACCCAATCACTTTTACATCGCCTTTAGCTTCTTTAACTGCAGTGAATACTCCATTACCAGTACCACCTGCTGCAACAAAGATAATATCTACACCTTGTTTAATTAACGCATTTCCAATCACTTTACCAGTTGCCTCATCTGCAAAAGATCCGGCATAGTTACCACCAACATTAGCGCCGGTTACATCCGTCCCTGCATAACCTGATAATTCAACACTTTTAACATCTTTACCATATACTTTATTTACATAATTCACACCAGATTCAAAGCCAAATTGGTAATTTACATTTGAAGGATAAGCGATCCCATTTACAACCGCTACTTTATTTGATTTTGTTTCAAGTGCTGCAGCCATTCCTGCAAAAAAGCCACTTTCTTGTTCAGCGAAATTCATGGCATATATATTATCAAATTCTTTTTGGTCCCCTACAGGTGCAGGCTCAGAGTCATTTAAAATAAATATTTTATCAGGATTTTCTACTGCAATACTAGAAATTCCAGCAAATTGAAACCCAGGTGTTACAATCACATCATAATCTGCCACAATATCAGCAACAGCTTGTACAGCCGCAGCCAGATCACCAGTTTCTTCTCTAACAGCCTTTACCGTTGCTGTTGGATGCTTTTTAATAAAGTTCAAAATACCGTTATAGTTATCTTCATTAAAGCTGCCATCATCAACGCCTGAAGGGCTTGTTACAATGGCAATTTTTAATCCTTCTTCACCTTTTCCTGACTTAGCTTCATTTTTATTAGCTGAATCATTTCCGCATGCTGCCATAACAACAGTCATTAAAGCAATGAATAAGATCACTGTCATTTTCTTTATATTTTTTTGCATTGAAAATTTCCTCCTCTGTTAATCATGTTGAATTAATTACTTGAGTAAAAAATAAAAAGCACCGAGTTACACCGGTGCTTGACTTTAGGAAGGTAGATTAATGGAAATAAAAAATAAACTTATCTCCATATGTATATACACAACCTCGTAGTCAAGCTATTTATGGTAGCTTGGTAGAAACTTTCGGGCCATATCCCCAATATTATACGAGAATAATATTTAATTTTTACTAACTCATAGTACCACCTAAAGTCCCAATCCGTCAATAAAAAAATACGAACATTATACAGGTAAAATCGGTTAATATTCGCAAAGCGAATGTAAAACCTTTGGAATATTCACATAAAGCGAATTTTTGTTAAAAATATCCTAACATAAAGATACAATAATGAAGTAGGTGCATGAAATAACTCCAGCCTAACAAAAAGAAAAAAAGCCTCCCACAAGTTCAGTGAACTTATGGGAAGCTTCCTTTATTTTTCTCAATGTTAGGATGTCAACTTACTAACAACCCCAGTCATTTCAAGGGTTTGAGGGCGTTATTTCATCATGCAACCGTAGGTTGAGAGTGTGTAATATCGTTAACGAAAGGTGCAAAAAGTGCGTTAAATCAAATACATCATACGGAAAACTTACAATTATAGTAATCTTTTAAAAACAAAATATTCCAATAGGGTTACCCTATTGGAATATTTAATTTACCTGTTTCTAATTATCTAAGAGTGTTGGAACGGTAACAAACTCATAGCCCTGTACGCGTAATTCGTCAATGATTTGAGGCAATGCCTTAACAGTTTCAAATTGCCCGGATGCATGATAGTTATGTTGAAGGACGATAACTCCAGGTCTAGTGTCTTGCTTCACTCTTGATACAATTTCTTCTGCAGACACTCCACTCCAGTCCTTTGTATCGGCCGTCCACATGATCGAACGGTAGCCTTGTTTATTAAGCATTGCTACCTGTCGATCTTCAATTTCTCCATATGGCGGTCGGAATAGTTCTGGTTTGTACCCTATAATTTTCTCAATTTCTGCGGTAGTGGACTGTATATTTTTGTTAAATTGTTGGTCCGTGAGTTCAGGTAAATGCGGGTGATCCCAAGTATGGTTGCCTATAGCATGCCCTTCTTTGTAAATTTGTCTTAATTGTTCTGGATACTTCTTGGCTCTCTCACCTATCACAAAAAAGGTAGCCTTTACACCCTTTTGCCTTAAGATTTCTAAAATTTGCGGGGTATAGATATCTTCTGGACCATCGTCAAAAGTCAGGGCGATTCTTTTCTTACTAGTGTTCCCCATATAAATCATTTCATTTTTTATTGGAACATTGAATCTTTGATTAGGGTAAATCCAATTAGGATTTTCAATTGTTGGGTTGACTTCTAATAGCTCAGGTATAGAGACTCCGAGTTTAATAGAAATTTTATAAAGCGTGTCCCCTTCACTAACTATGTACGTTTTAGGAATTTCTAAGTATTGACCTGGTTCAATTACAGTAGTTAGCAATTTGTTCAAATTAACAATCTTTTCTACTGATGTTTCATACTTGTTGGAAATTTTCGAAAGGTTATCTCCTGATTGAACTATGTAAGCCTCAGCTATTGCAAATTTATCAAACATTGGCAGACAAACTAAGATAAATGCAATTAAAATGGTAGCTTTTTTAAGCATGATTTCACCTCCTCCCGAAGTTTTTGAAAATGTTTGATACACATGAAATAAAAAGCAATACAGATCAAGATAACGATAATACTCCTATTAGCGGGCGCTATTGATTCTCTTCTTCCTGACTTTTATTCAGAACATCAAAAATAGCGCTTGTTAAACTATGCGTCCTTTCAGCATCATGCCCCAGCTCCCATAGCATCAAACCACCAAATTCGTTAGCAAGAGCAAGTTTGGTTTTCTTTATCATTGTCGTTTCTCCATTATAATGATAGGTCGTCCCGTTCAAATTAACTTTGTCTCTTTCAGCATTTGTAGGATCATGATTAATGATAGCATTATAAGGTGATTGCCTTTTCGTTAAGTCTTCTGGTTGTGCATAAAGAGGGACTCCTAATACTAACTTTTTCTTCGAAATTCCAAGTTTGTCAAATAAATTAGACCAATAGCTTACGATATTCTTAGTGAATGGATACGGTGATAAATTTGCAGCATTATATTCCCCGTCCCATTGACCGTCATATGCCATGATATTAACGTAGTCAACATAATGAAACATGGATGGATCATAAACGACTGATTGAACTTCTGTCCCTGTCACACTATGAATCATTGAATATACGGCTATCGATAACTCCTTGTCATTTAAGTGTAACTTTTCTCCCAATGTTTTTGTAAAAACAGCTAGATAATGTGCGTCCTCTTTTGAACGCGGGTGCTCAAAATCAATATCAATCCCATCAAGATTCTCTTCATTCGTTAGTTCAATTAGTTCGTCAATAAGCTTTGTACGAGAAGTGGGATTTGCTATGGCAGTTTTAAAATAGTCATAAGATTCTCCACCTTCCAAGTGGCCCATGCCGCCTACAGCAATCATCACTTTTGTATCTTCTTGGTGTGCATTTTGAACCGTTTTGCGAAGATTTGATACGGCCTTCTCACCATTAAATATGAGACTTCCATCTTTTTCTGGATGGACAAATGAAAAAATAATATGTGTTAACTTCGTATAATCGATCGACGCGGGATCTCGAAAATCCTGAATATATCCTATTAATACTTTTGAATCGACAGGTTCTACCTGGCTTTGTGTTTGTGTCTGACCTTTTTCTGTATTGTTACTTGTAAATATAGATACTAAAAAAAATCCTCCTATAAAAATGAGCAATGCTACTATTGTTAGAAGGAGGTAGTGTTTCTTCATTCAATAACACCTCTTTTCGCAGAAAATCGCCTTTAAAAATAGTAGCAAAAAGAACTGTGAATGGGATGTAATGAGGTGGAAATAGTGTAAGCCACCTTATTATTCTAATTAGAGTTAACAAGGTAGCTTATTGTTGTTATAAATCTTTACTAAGCTGTTTAGTCCAAATAAAACTTGTGGTCGAAAATCAAAAATGTCCATTTATGATAAAGTGATTCTTTTGCATCGGAACCTTCAAGCTTGAAATCCATAGGCATAGACCGCTAGATAGAAAGTTATTGCTTGTCAATCTCAAGGTGTTTTTTCAATTCATTGGAAAGTTCATCGAGCTTTTCTTTATCTGGTATAAAAATGTAGGATTTATTTATTTTCGAATCTTTTCCATCGATTTGGTGCTGTACTATGTTTTGAAGGGACTTTTTATAATTGGATTGAATTTCCCACATATCATTGAAAGTCAAGTTTGTTTTCACGTTGTTTTCAATAACTTTAAATATATCATCAAATTTCGTAATAGAGGATATGTGGGATCCCTTATCAATCACAGCTTCAACTACTTGACGCTGCCGAAGTTGTCGACCAAAGTCCCCCCGTGGATCGTCTTTTCTCATTCGAGAGTACCCCAGGGCTTCTTTACCATTCAAATTGATCGTGCCTTTCGGATAATGAACACCATAAATAGTAAAATCTAAATCATTATCTACTTTCACTCCTCCTACTGCATCAACAATATCTACAAAGCTTTTCATATCACCCTTTATAAAATAATCAACAGGAATACCTAAGAACTTTTCTACAGTACGTATGGCCATTCCAGAACCGCCCAATGCATGAGAATGGTTAATCTTATCTTTTGTTCCTTTCCCAATTATCTTAGTATACGAATCACGAGGAATGCTTACCACGTGCATGGATTGACTATGAGGATTAATCGTTAATAAGATTAATGCATCAGCCCGTCCATGTAGTTGTCGACCTTCGGGATCATCAATTCCCATTAGTAAAACCGAAATGGGATCCCCTTCTTTAATGTTAATCTTTTCAAGTCGTTCTTTAGATTCGTATTTTACTTGAATACTTGCTACAGTTGACGTTACCATAGACCATAAGTAATATGTGAAACCGCCTGCCCCTAAAAGTAAAATAACAATTGTGGTTAATATAATAAGTAATATTTTTTTTCGCATTGTTTACCTCACTTTAATAAATCCAATGGATTATAGATTATTTGTTTATATTAAAAATAAGGAATTATAAACTTTTGAACTGTGGATAAGCGCTTCGACATCCAGCGTAAGCGTCCCAGCGACTAATAAACTTCCCCCTCCTACTACGAAAAGTCAACATCGAATCGCTTACGCTCTTCGTGTTTCCTTTATCTCATTCGGAGAGGCCAAGTCCATACGTCGCTAAACGGGCACTTACGCTTTTGTTCTGAAATTGTTAGTTGGACCAATCGGGCTTTTACGGGCAGTTATCCCCCACCTAGATTTGCTCGTTTACTCTTGTAACCTTTAGGTGGGGGTCTTACTGCCGTTTACTCGGGATAATAAGTAGTTGTCCTGAAAATACATACTCTCTTAATTATTGGACTATGCTACAGATTTAGTATCAGTTTGATAGTCTCGTCCCGTTCGATCTACTTTATTCCAGTCCTTGTTGAAGAAATAAGCAATACTTCCATACATTACAATGTACATAATGATAAAGCGATAGATAAAAATATCTAGGAGAATAGTAAAGATTAAGCGAAATATATCTTTCTTTTGAAATCTAAATCCGTAATACTTACCCACTCCAATTGCCACCAAATTATACATAAAATGAAATAATAAAATGTAAAGTAAATTGGTAAGAATATGTAAAATACCAGAAGAAAATGGATTAAAGATACTATTTACCACAAATAAACTCGTCATAATATAAGCAACAATGGTTCTACCTATAAAAGATTCAAATATATAGAAAAACGAGACTGCTTTAGTAAATAAAGTTTTACAAAAAAAAGAACGGAAATGGATGACACAGTCTATAAATGCCTTTTGCCAGCGTACGCGTTGTTTTAAAAAATCCTTCCAGTTTTCAGGTAATTCTGTATAAGCAACAGCATCTGAAATTAGCGCAATCTTCTTATTTTTTTGTTTGGAGACGTACTGATGGATGCGTAGTGTTATGTCAATGTCTTCTCCTACCGTTGAACGATAACCTCCTACATTAATAAGTGCTTGTTTCTCAAAAATACCAAATGCTCCTGATATGACGGCTAAAGCTTGAAAACGTGCAAGTGATAATTTTGTAACATAGAAAGCTTTTAGAAAATCCAATGTTTGGAGACGTACTAGCATGTTTGCATGAACTAAAGACAAATAGCTCAAAGGTTTAGATGTTTTTGCTTGTAGAACGTGCACGACTCCGCCTGCAGCAACGACGTCCTTATCTTCAAAGGTTTTGTTAATCACTGATAAGGCCTGATCTGTCAAAATGGTGTCTGCATCTAATGTGATAACTAAACTTTGACTCGAATATTCAATGCCTGCATTTAAGGCATCAGCTTTTCCACCATTCGTTTTATCTAAAACGTATATATAAGGGTAAAGCTTGGATTGAAAAACATTTTTTACTTTTTTATGGGACAGCTTTCTGAGTGGGGATCTAGAACATGGTGTTAATTTTAGAAACTTATTCAATAAAGAAAGTGTTTCATCCGTTGATCCGTCATTGATATAAATTACCTCAAACTGTGAATAAGGTAATGATTTCATACTGTTAATCGAAGTTTCAATAATTCCCTGTTCATTGTAACAGGGGACTATTATACTCATCCCTTTTTCTTTTTCTATTTCTACATTACGATTATCATCTTCGCTTTTTTCCCGAAACCAAGGCAAACAATGGAGTAAATGAAGCACGGGGAAAGCATTACCTAAAAAGAACAAAAATACGAGAATATCATCCCAAAAAACAATCGAACTTATAAAATCAATAATCGAAGGAGCTTTATCTTGCTCACTTGATATTGAATTGGCGTATACCACTTCCTTAAAAATAAAATCATTTAGAAAAAGAAATAATAATGATATTTTCTTTAACAATGATCCGTTCACCACCTCACTAAATTGTTATACTATCAGAAAATATGGAATAGAAATTATTTCTATTGGAAATTTAGAATAAATTAATATGAGTAATTTTGTTGTTATAAATGAAAAGTTATAAAAGTTAAATATGGATAAAAATGAATAATGATGAAGGCTTTAATACTATTAAGTAATGCGAGGTTTGTGTAGTAGTCAAATTAAAATCCGAAATACGCTTTTATAGATATTAAATGGGCATATAATCTGGATCTAAATACCTGTAAAATATGTTTTCTTTGAAATCCAAATGAAATTTTCAATTCTATCAAACTCGTTCTTCACTTATCTAGTTGTAGAATAAAATCAATACTAGCAACTGAAGTTAGTGAAAATTACTATACAAAATAATGCCGAAATTCATATCCTATCCCCTGATTTTTATAATTCCATGGATTCGCAGACCTTTATACCAGTAAATGGGGTAATTGGTAGAGGATAATCTCGATGTTCAATTTTTTATGATTCTTTCCTAACGGTGTAAGAGATTTATAGTTATCCTTTTTTTTACTTTTTTAACTCCTTTTACAATTGAAACAGAAATATTACATTCTGTGAATTTTCGATTAAATCAGTTTCCCTCCCTTTGTTTTCTGGTAATATGAACTTGTTTTGAAAATTTAGTGAGGTGGTGAACGGAATTTTGTTAAAGAGATTATTATCATTATGTCTTCTTCTGAATCTTATTATTTCGGGGGGAGTGGTACACGCCAATTCGGTATCCAGTGAACAAGATAGTACACCTTCAGTTACTGATCTCATAGGTTCACAAGAATTTTATGGTGTGAGTGCCTCTAATCCCTTCGCAGTCGAAGTGGGGATGAAAGTGCTTGAAAATGGAGGGAATGCCGCTGATGCTGCCATTGCTGTTTCCTACACGCTTTCAGTTGTTGAGCCATTTGGGTCAGGGATTGGCGGCGGTGGTCAAATGCTACTTATACCGCCGAAGAAAAATAAACCTGTTGTTTATGATTATCGAGTACAAGCCCCATCTGCTGAGAAATTGGGTGATAAAACATCAGGTGTCCCCGGTTTCGTTAAAGGGATGGATATGATACATAGAGAGTATGGGTCAAAGCCATTTGCTGAACTGATTTCTCCTGCAATTGACTTCGCAGAGAAAGGAGTTGAAGTCAGTCAAGAATTATCGGAACGTCTTACAGGCGCCGCTGCCCGGATGCCGCTAAAGGACTTGCCGCATTTCTATCCTGATATGAACCCCTTACAACCGGGGGAAACGTTAATACAAACGGAGTTGGCGAAAACTCTAACTAAAATCAAAGAAAACGGTCCAAACGCTTTTTATGAAGGTGAAATAAGTGAGAATTTTATAAAAGCTGTTCCATACATAGATAAGAAGGATTTTGACGACTATGAAATTCAGAAACCAGAACCTGTGAAAGGGAAACTGAAGGAATGGACCGTTTATTCTGCCAGTCCTCCTCTTACAGGAGTATCGTTTGTTCAGTCGTTAAAACTCGCTGAAAAAATGAATATAGCTGAAACAAAAGGTGATGAGGGTCGATTCATACATTTAATGGCAGAAATCTCAAGAGTCACTAACAATGATAAAATAAAAGAAATCGGAGATCCTACATTCAATAAAATAGATGTGGATAAACTTGTCAGTGATGCTCATATCCAAAAACTTGCTGATAATATTTCTCCTAACAAGATCTCAACAGCAAGAGAGGATGACGGGGAAAAGGTTAATGATTCCCATACAGATACGACACATTTTGTCATTGTCGATAAAGAAGGAATGATGATATCTGCAACTAATACATTGAGCAATTTTTTCGGAACAGGAAAATATACGGATGGTTACTTTATCAATAATGCCATTGAATATCATTTTAGCACTAAAAAAGATTCACCAAACCGTTATGAACCTAATAAGCGCCCAAGAAGTTATTCTACTCCGTCAATTTTGATCAATGGAGAAAGAGCTATTGGGATTGGACTCCCTGGAGGAGCAAGAATTCCGTCTATAATGGCAGAAGTGTTAGCCAGATATTTTTATCTGGATCAATCATTGGAAGATGCTGTGAGAGCTAAAAAGTTTTATGGTACAGATGAATATCTATATGTAGAAGATGGTTTTCCTGAAGAGTTAAAAGTAGACATGAGAAACCGAGGATATAAGGTTCAAGGAAAACATGTAGCCATCTACTTCGGTGGAATTCAAGCGCTTGAAGTGAACAAAAAAGAAGGTAGCATTCATGGAATTGCTGATTCACGACGAGGCGGAACATGGGATGCCAAGGGTAAAAGCGCTTATATAGTTCAAAAAGGGGATTCCCTTTGGATAATTGCTAATAAGTATGAAACATCGACAGATGAGATAGTAAATCTAAATAAATTGCAGTCTACTGACCTTTATCCTGGTCAACAATTAAAAGTTCCTAGACAGCAGAATACATACACAGTTGTTTCAGGGGACACATACTATGAAATTTCACGTAAACTTGATATTCCGATGTCTGAGTTAGAACAAGCCAACCCAGAAATTGAAAATCCTCAGTGGATTTATCCGGGCCAAAAAATAAATGTTCCATAAAAAGGTACAATAAAAGTAATTGAATGACTATAAACACAGATTCTGCGTTTAAGCTAAATCTGTGTTTTTTTCGTTTTCCCTCCTACTAAGACCACGGTAGTACCCTAACATTTGATTAATTTGTTCATCACTATAGACATTGATACATCTAAAATGTGTATCTCCACGTTACGTAAGAAATGAAAAAAGAAGCCTCTCAAAAGTTCAGTGAACTTATTAGAAGCCTCGATTAATATCCTCTATGTTAGCAAAATGTAGCATTTACTCTCATCTTACTTACAAACCCATTCATATCAAGGGTTAGAGGCACTTATTACATCATGCCGCCCATCTTTTACTTAATTTCCGCGCATTTTCACTAACTTTCATACTTACGATTTTCTAGACAACATCCTAATAATAAAAAGGGTTTACTCTCGTAAATCTTCATATCCAAATGTATTTTTTGTTATTTTGGTGTGATTTTTAAAAAATCACAAGTTTATTGTGGGTGATCTACTAGATCGCTCCACTAACCTCGTTTCAGACATTCAACGATTTTAAGTCTATAAGCCTAAAAATGTTCATAATCTAACACTACTAGGCTTTTTATGTTTATCTATTATCCAGCGTTTTAAACATTTAGGCTTCTTGCACCGTTTTGGTACACTGGATATTTTTCTTCTAATAAACAGATCATTTGCAAGAAGCAATTGAGCTAATTACACAAACGCGCCCTATTGCGAAATACTCTTACTCTGAAAATGGCTTGGAAATCCAAGCTCTTTTCTTGTGAATTGATAAAGGGTGCCCCCCTTTAAAAGTTATACTTTTGGGACACCCTCTTTTAAGTTTTTATTTATATCTTTTAATCTAAAAAAAACATAGAACAAAACCATATTGCTCACATGCTTCTTTATAAGAATAACAATGAAAAATGACAAGCTTTATAGAAATTTAAGATGCTAGTATTTTTTTCATCTATTTTCTCATTTATCCCAGATTTTAAAATCTCCATAAAACCAATCCTCCAGCTTTTCCCCAACACCGCTATGATGTTCTGCAGATATCCGATTATCTCTTATCCCCTGAAAAATGCTAAGATTGTCTCCATGCGCGAGGGCATAGGTAACGAACGGATAATCAACCATTGTATTGTTGTCTCCATGTACGAGAACCCAGGTAACGAGTTGTTTAACTCATTCGAGTCATAAAAAAATAAAAATTTATCCAATTGGATAGTTTAATTGCTCCATGATATCGCTACACTTCATTTCAATTCGGTGTAAATCATTAGGCTTAGTCGTTCCCTTATTTAACCCCTTTATTTTAACATCTAGGACGCTATTAAATTCTTCCATCGTGATATCAGCTACATCTAAGATCGTATTTAAGGTTTTCGGTTTTCTCGCTACAATGTCTTCGTATTTTAGAAAGTATGCATTAGGATCATTTTTTGCTAGATTAATATAATATAATACGTGATTTCTCCACTTTTTTATAAACTTTTCTAGGGAATGATTGTAAACTTCTTTTTTTAAATGATTAGAATGGCTTCTCCACACATCTATAGGATTACGAACGAGTAATATAATCTTGGTATGGGGGTAGCATTTCCTGAATAATTCCAGTTCAGCTTGACCGTATCGTACTTCCTTAAAACCAATAATATCATGGGTTTTATTATGTTCCGCGTAAAGGTTATCTAAAAAAGCTTTTACTGAATGATGTACAGCATTGTCAATAAATTTTTTGGATGGATTCATAGTGGCGATCCAGTTAGATGGATTTTCATTAGTTTTAAAATAAACTTCTCTTTGGTGTTCAAATTTGCTTGCGTAATCACTTAGCTTCTTTTCAAGTTCACAAAAATTTGTTAAAACCCCATTATGCTCTCCCCAAATTAAAGTTTTCATTCGTGCATTAAATATCCGCTGTAACAATGTTGATCCAGAGCGATGTGTAGCTGCGGAAATCAGAATATCCATTATTTCACTCCTTTTGCAGATTGAAATTTATTGTTTCTAGTTAAATTCTCTTCGATTCTAATATATATGCGAAAATATACATTTAAGGAGCTTGGGAAACATGGGGTATATAATCATTAGTTATCATTATATTAGAACAATTTCTTCTGAGTTTCCTTCCAGATACTTTCCATGCATGGTGGTTATGGCCCTTTCGTATATAGACATAGTTATATGGATTTGTTGTACAGATTTTAAAACCTCTTTTTTTTGCATCTTTTAAAAAAGCATTGTCTTCTCCCGAGTTTTTTGCTGGAAACTGAACTTTTTCAAAGACTCTTTTTCGAAACATAATAGTCCCCCCTCCTATTGGATTCCAGGTTTTTCGAATACACAGACGTTTATCCATTTGTATGTAAGTAAACACTTTAGATTCCCCTACGATATCTGCTTGTTTTTCCTCAAATACTTGCATTGCCTGAGCTATATAGTTCGGAGAATAATAATCATCGTCATCAAATTTTGCTATGATTTCATATTTTGCTTTGCTGACAGCAAAATTCAAGCATTGTCCTAAAGTAACTTTCGCAGGAAGTTGAAAAACAGATACTTTAGAATACTGTTCAGCCTTCTTTTTCCAGGTGCTTATTTGGGCTGCCATTTTTACAATTTCGCATGGGGAATAAATTCCATCGGAAGCGGTGGTATGCAAATGCAGATCAAAGCGGCCATTCTCAACGATTTTTTTTGTTTCCAATCAAATTCACTCCTTTTTATCCTACTTAAACAACATAGCTGGTTTCCTAGATACAAGAAAATCCAGCTATGCTTTTCTAGAATATAATCTTTATACCACTAATGAATAAAATCACTGCCAAAATGAATCTAAGGGGTTTTGCCGGTACTTTTGTGGATACTTTACTACCTAAGATAACTCCCGGTATTGATCCTATTAACAGGTTAACTACCAAGAGAAAATCGACATTACCAAGACCTGCATGCAGGATTCCAGCTACAGTTACTAAACCAAAAGCATGTGCAATATCTGTGCCGACGACACTCGATGTTCTAATACGATAAATGTATAACAGTGCAAGTGCAAATAAAGATCCTGACCCAATCGATGTTAAACCCACAATAAACCCTAGAAAGAAACCAATCAGAATCGTTAGTACTTTTTTTCCTTCTACAGGATTTTTCGTTACTTGGCCAGTTTCGAAACGATTACTAGAAAGGTTTTGAAAAACCATTGCCGCAGCTACGAAAATAAGAACATACCCAATCGAATGCTTAATAATCAGTTCTAGATTTTCAAAATAAGAATCAAAAACTTTAAGTAAAACGATAGCGATTACTGCACCTGGAATACTGCCAAAAGAAAAATACAACACTAACCAGCCATTAATTGTCTTCTGTCTCCAATGCTGGATTGTTCCAAACAGTTTTGTTATGGAATTATAAAATAGGTCGGTTCCAACAGCTACGAAAGGGTTAATCCCAATTAGCATTAGCAACGGGGTCAAAAGTGATGCTCCCCCTACCCCAGTCAAACCAACAAGAAAACCAACAAACCCCCCCATAATAATAATTGATACTTCCATTTTCACTTCCCCAATCAAATTCTTATAGGAAAATGCATGTTTCCAAACTGTTGATGAATGTTTACTTCCTGTTACAGAATATGTATACATCTATTAAGTTGGACTAGTTATTTTGCTGAAAAACAATGTTGATCATTGAATATAGTAAATGAAACCTAGAATACCAATCACCATATAACAATAATTGTAAGTTTGATTATCGAAAAATATTAAGCTCCCCCTATTTTTTACTTCTTGGGCTTGTGTTTGTTTTAACACATGCCGATTCCGATGTCTCAATCCATACATAAACTGTATTACGAATAAAATTGGTTTTTGTTTAACGAAATTTTTTATATGGAAGGAGAGTAGCTTCTTGAATAATAATGACGAGACAAAAAATAATGTTTTCTGGCATCAATCAGCTATAAAAAAAGAAGATCGAGAAAAACAAAATGGTCATAGAAGTATAATGATTTGGTTTACGGGGTTATCAGGATCAGGGAAATCTACAATAGCCAATGCACTTCAGCATAAATTATTTGAAAAAAACATCAATGTTTATTTATTAGATGGGGATAATCTCCGTCATGGTATAAATAAGAATCTTTCATTTACTGCTGAAGATCGACAAGAAAATATTAGGAGAACAGCTGAAATAGGAAAGCTGTTTGTAGATGCTGGAACCGTGGTACTTTCAGCACTCATTTCTCCATTTGAAAAAGAGAGGTTAAACGCACGAGCGCTTTTTAAACAAGGTGAATTTATTGAAGTGTATGTCAAATGTTCAATTGAAGAGTGTGAAAACAGGGATCCGAAAGGACTTTATAAAAAGGCAAGAAAAGGAGAAATACCCCATTTTACTGGAATTGATCAGCCTTATGAAGAGCCAAAAAATCCTGAAATCGTTATGGATACTAATAAATTATCAATTGGTGAATCAGTTGAAATTCTTATTTCATATCTTTTCGATAAGGCAGGCCTCTTACTAAATATAAAGGAGTGATTGATTTTGACATTAAGTATTCCTCACGGCGGTAAGTTAATAAATCGAGTTGATTTAAATTACAATTTTTCTGCACTTGCATCTGAGATTGAAATGGATGCAATGGCACTTTCCGATTTAGAGTTAATCGCAAATGGAGCATACAGCCCGCTGGTTGGTTTTCTCGGAAAAAATGATTATGAATCGGTATTACAGAACATGAGATTGGCAAACGG
Source organism: Cytobacillus depressus (assembly GCF_008923245.1). Lineage (GTDB taxonomy): Bacteria > Bacillota > Bacilli > Bacillales > Cytobacillaceae > Cytobacillus > Cytobacillus depressus. Next base: position 21,415 of record NZ_WBOS01000019.1, on the reverse strand, counting down.
AATTGTTTGGAGTATCCCGATTACCCTTCCTGTTACAGAGGATACAGCACAAAAGCTAAAGATAGGGGAAAAAGTGAGACTTACGTTTGAAAATGAAACTTATGGTGTAATAGAGCTTCAAGAACTATATACACCAAATAAAAAAGAGGAAGCAGAAAACGTCTATCAAACAGCTGACCCTGAGCATCCTGGTGTCAAAAAACTCTTGCACCGTTCCAATATTTATGCCGCAGGACCAATTGTTTTAACAAAATTTCCACTCAAACATCCTGATTTTAAACGCTACTATAAAACGCCCATAGAAGTGAGAAAGGAATTTCAACAAAGGAATTGGAACACAGTGGTTGGATTCCAGACAAGAAATCCTGTTCACAGAGCACATGAATATATCCAAAAGACAGCACTAGAAATGGTTGACGGCTTATTTCTAAATCCTTTAGTGGGCGAAACAAAACCCGATGATATTCCAGCAGCTATTCGATTGAAAAGTTATGAAGTGTTGCTAAAAAACTATTATCCTAATGATCGTGTATATTTAGGTATCTTTCTTGCATCCATGAGGTACGCTGGTCCAAAAGAAGCAATCTTCCATGCTCTAGTTCGCAAAAACTATGGCTGTACACATTTCATTGTTGGGCGAGACCATGCCGGAGTTGGCAATTATTATGGAACCTATGATGCCCAAAAAATCTTTAACCAATTTAACCTGGAAGAGATTGGCATAACGATTCTTTCTTTCGAACATAGCTTTTATTGTACAAAGTGCAAAAGTATGGCTTCTAGTAAAACGTGCCCACATAACAAAACAGACCATTTACATCTATCAGGTACAAAGGTTCGAGAAATGCTTCGAAATGGGGAAATGCCGCCTCCAGAATTTAGCCGCCCAGAGGTGATAGAGGTCTTAATCAAAGGATTACAGGATTCATAAAGAAAAAGAGCTGTTCAAAACAGATAACAGCTCTTTTTTATGAGGGAATGGCATATTGGTCCACCCCTTTTTTATAGAATTGGCTTATCGTTTAGAGATAGCCGTTCATCAATCCATAAAAACTCTCTATTCTGGGCACGCTCCATAATCAGCTTTTTCATTTCTTCTAAATTTCCTCTATTATTATTGTAACGTTTATATAAATTAACATTTTTGTGATAGTTAGGGTTACCACGAGATCCGACCTTTGGATGCCATAAATGATAGATGGAGGTTGCTTCTGGCCATTTATAAGGTCCACATACAGTATTCATTGCATCTTTAAATGCATTATCTTCTTTCCCCCATCCTGCAAACCTTTCATCAAATCCCTTTACCATATTAAAGTTTTCTTTAGTAACAATGATTACTCCGCTAATTGGTTTAGCCTTCTTAAATTTGCGGTCATCTATAAAATCTTGATATGCAAATTTTAGCAACAAAAAAAGACTACCTCCTTTAAATAGGAAATAGTCTCTTTCTTACAAACTATTTATACATTGGACTGCTTCACAAACTCAATGAAAAACGGGGGGAAAAATAGCCTTAACTATTTCTCAAATGTATGGCTTAAAAGCCTTACATCATGCCGCCCATTCCGCCCATAGCGCCCATGTCAGGCATTGCAGGTGCGTTTGGTTCTGGTTTGTCAGCGATAACTGCTTCAGTAGTTAGAAGCATAGCAGCTACGGAACCAGCGTTTTGAAGAGCTGAACGAGTTACTTTCTTCGGATCTACGATACCAGCTTCGATCATGTTAACCCACTCGCCAGTAGCAGCGTTGAAGCCGATGCCAACATCTTCGCGCTTTAAGCGGTCAACGATAACAGATCCTTCAAGGCCAGCGTTTTGAGCGATTGTGCGTACAGGCTCTTCCATCGCACGTAATACGATGTTGATACCAGTTTGGATATCGCCGTCTTCTTGAAGAGCAGCTACTTTGTTGTAAACGTTAAGAAGAGCTACCCCACCACCAGATACGATTCCTTCTTCAACAGCTGCACGAGTTGCGTTTAGAGCATCCTCAATGCGAAGCTTGCGCTCTTTTAATTCAGTTTCTGTAGCAGCACCAACTTTAATCACTGCTACTCCACCAGCTAATTTAGCTAAGCGCTCTTGAAGTTTTTCTTTATCAAATTCAGAAGTAGTTTCTTCTAATTGAACGCGGATTTGGTTTACACGAGAAGCGATTTGTGCGCTGTCTCCTGCACCTTCAACGATTGTTGTGTTTTCTTTCGTTACAACAACTTTAGAAGCACGTCCTAAAGATTCGATTGTTGCAGATTTAAGATCACGGCCTAATTCTTCAGTGATTACTTCACCGCCTGTTAGGATCGCGATATCTTCAAGCATAGCTTTACGGCGGTCACCGAAGCCAGGTGCTTTAACCGCTACTGCATTGAATGTTCCACGAAGCTTGTTTACTACTAATGTAGCAAGCGCTTCCCCTTCAACATCTTCTGCAACAAGCAATAATGGCTTGCCTTGTTGAACCACTTGCTCAAGAACTGGAAGAATTTCTTGAATGCTTGTGATCTTTTTATCTGTGATTAAGATATATGGATTTTCTAGAATAGCTTCCATTTTATCTGAGTCTGTTACCATGTATGGAGATGCGTATCCACGATCGAATTGCATACCTTCAACTACATCAAGCTCAGTAGTGAAACCTTTTGATTCTTCGATTGTGATAACTCCGTCGTTGCCAACGCGCTCCATTGCTTCAGCGATTAATGCACCAACTTCTTTATCATCAGAAGAAATTGCAGCTACTTGTGCAATGGACTCTTTGCCTTCAATTGGCTTAGCGATCGCTTGTAATTCTTGTACAGCTGTAGCAACTGCTTTTTCGATTCCTTTGCGGATACCCATTGGGTTTGCACCAGCAGTTACGTTTTTAAGTCCTTCGCGGATCATTGCTTGAGCAAGAACCGTTGCAGTTGTCGTACCGTCACCAGCTACATCGTTTGTTTTGCTTGCAACTTCAGCAACAAGCTTTGCACCCATGTTTTCGAAAGCATCCTCTAATTCGATTTCTTTCGCGATTGTAACACCGTCATTTGTAATTAACGGAGAACCGAATTTTTTCTCAAGAACCACGTTGCGTCCTTTTGGTCCAAGAGTTACTTTTACTGCGTTTGCAAGAGCATCTACACCGCGAAGCATCGCACGGCGTGCATCTTCAGAGAACTTAATGTCTTTTGCCATTGTAAAAAAACCTCCTCATAATATTTAAATTTATCTTTAAAAAAGTCTTAAGCTAACTGGCTGATTAACCAATTACAGCAAGAATGTCATTTTCACGTAAGATTAAATACTCTTTGCCTTCGTACTTTACTTCAGTACCAGCATATTTTGAGAAGATAATACGGTCACCAGCAGCAACTTCAAGAGCTACTCGCTCACCGTTATCAAGAACGCGGCCAGTTCCTACAGCAACTACATTGCCTTCTTGAGGCTTTTCTTTTGCAGTGTCCGGCAATACGATGCCGCTTGCAGTTTTTTCTTCAGTTTCAACAAGCTCGATAATAATTCGATCACCTAGTGGCTTTAACAAGTGAAACAACCTCCTCAAATAAATATGTAAATTTTTAGTTTATTAGCACTCTCGTCAGTTGAGTGCTAACACAATTATTATATTAAAGAATCTCCTCTCTATTTGCAAGAGTGAAGCACAAATTTTTAGCAAAAAATATAAAAAAGTACATTTCAGCATTTGTAAAAGTAAAAGGCACAAATAAAAGTTTAACCTTAATAAGAAGACATCAAACGGTTTTCTTAAGTCTAATATTTGATACGAAAACCTTTTTACGGGTAAAATGAAAGGTAGGACATTGAATAAGGAGATAAAATATTGAAGAAAGAATTTTGGTATATTCTCATTGCTTATATAGGTATGCAGTTATCGAGCTTTATTGGGGTCCCATTCATTGTATATTGGGGAACGTTGTATGGCAAAAGCATGGCGGACATGGAGACATTAGCCGTAACCTCTTGGATCGTTTTCAGCTTTACAATCACATTAATTCTTACATTAGTTTTACTTCGAAAAGAAATAAAAGCTAGCTACTCTATGAGAAATACGGCATCTGTTGGTTCTTCCATTGCTTGGGCTATCGGCGGCGTGTTTCTGGCATTGATCGCACAATCGATTGCGGCAAATATCGAAACAATGATCGGGATTGAAGTGGGCTCTGAAAATACGCAGCAAATTATTCGTCTCATTGAAGCCGCTCCCGTTGTCGTTATTATTAGCTCTGTCATTGGCCCAATTTTAGAAGAAATCGTCTTCCGAAAAATCCTTTTTGGCACCCTGCACAAGCGTTTAAATTTCTTCTTTTCAGCTCTCATTAGTTCGGTCATTTTTGCGCTTGCTCATTTTGAATTTGCACATATTCTTTTATACTCTGCAATGGGTTTTACCTTTGCCTTTTTATATGTCAAAACGAAGCGGATCATTGTACCAATGTTTGCGCATGTCGCAATGAATACTTTTGTCGTTATCATCCAATTTAATAAAGATCAGATTGAAAACTGGCTAAAAGAAATGGAGAAAATTCAAAGCTTTATCGGAGGATTTTTATGAAAAGAACACCATTGTTTTCAGGCATCATTTATATTATCCTAGGGATCCTCTTTACTTATATCGCGATCCAAAACGTCCAAAGAGACCAGAACTGGGGAATGTTTACTTACTTTCTTATTATTATCGCCACTTTTGACTTAGGCACTGGATTACGGATGGTTGCCTTTCACTTCAAAATCGTAAAAAGCCAACAAAAAAAATGAGCATCTGTGTGCTCATTTTTTTTATTCCTCTTCTGTAGGGTAATGCTTTAAGAAGTAAATTAGCGATTGTAATTCAACAGCTAGATCAATATGATGAATTCTAATGGAGGACGGTACAGATAACCGGGCAGGTGTGAAATTCAAAATCCCCTTCACACTTCCTTGTACAATCCGATCAGCAATAGGCTGAGCGGCTAGCGCAGGAACAGTTAGAATAGCAACCTGTATTTGCTGCTCCGCGATTACCTTCTCCAGATCATCCATATGGTAAATTGGAACATCGCCAATAAAAGTCCCTACTTTCCCCTCATCCACATCAAATGCAACTTCAATCTTCGTATTATTATTTTTAAGAAAATTATAATGTAAAAAGGCCGTTCCTAAATTTCCTACCCCAATAAGCGCTACCTTCGTTAGTTCATCTTGATCCAATGTTTTCCGAAAAAATGAAAGCAAGTAATTGACATTATAGCCATATCCCTTTTTGCCCAATGCACCAAAGTAAGAGAAGTCCCTCCGAATCGTAGCAGAATCGACCTTTACCGCTTCACTTAATTCTGCTGAAGAGACTCGCTGCTTACCAGAAGCGTGCAAATTTTTTAAGAATCGATAATATAAAGGAAGCCGCTTGGCTGTTGCTTGTGGAATTTTTAATGACTCATTCGTCATTATATATTCTCCTCTCATTAACCTTGGCATTTGCTCATTCTAACGGCAAATGTTTTGATTTTTATATTCTAGGCAGTGGTCACAGTTTTTTGTTCCCTATATAGAATCTCTTTTGAAATCTCCATTTTTTCCGCCTGTTTTTTCAACTAAATAGGTTTTACCGATAACCATCCCTTTATCAACCGCTTTACACATATCATAGACGGTAAGAGCGCAAACAGACGCAGCTGTTAACGCTTCCATTTCTACACCCGTATTCCCCTTTGTTTTAGCCGTTGCAGTAATTTGAAGTATGTATTCTTCTTGATCCACATTCCATGAGAAAGAAATATCAACCCCAGTTAAAGGAATCGGATGACACATTGGGATTATTTCCCACGTTTTCTTGCTGGCCATGACACCCGCAACTTGAGCAACCGCGAGGACATCCCCTTTTTCCATTGTATTCGATGAAATTTTTTCATATATTTCTTTGTTAACTGTAATACTTGAACGGGCGATGGCAGACCGGGCAGTCACCGGCTTTTCACTGATATCTACCATTTTTGCTCTGCCTTCTTGATTAAAATGCGTTAAATCAGACATTTAAAACACCTCACATCAAAATCATACACTATTTTTATGTAAATGTGTAAAACACTTCACAATTAATTCCTTTCAACCTTACACACATTGCCCAACATTTATGAATGAGTTACACTATTTTTATACGTTAAGACAATATAAATTGTCAGCGCGGAAGATGACTCGACGCAGTTGCCAATTTTAGGAATTAAGTACGACGGACAGGATGTCCTAGTCGGGCGAAGACATCCGGACGTGGCTGCCATGAGCGCGATAAGTTCAACTACGCCTCTGTCTTCGCCTTTCCAAGGCTCGCCAATCGGTGAGTTTTCCTTATAATACTGAGGTGAAAAAAATGATTTTATTACAAGTTAACCAATTAATAAAGAACTTCGGTGCAGAAGTGATTTTATCGAATATAAAGCTTGAAGTGCAAACGAGAGATCGAATTGCTCTAGTTGGACGGAATGGAGCCGGCAAGTCTACTCTTTTAAAAATAATTGCGGGACAGCTTTCTTATGATTCTGGTGATCTGATTAAGCCGAAGGAAGTCGAGATTGGCTACCTGGCACAAAATACAGGCCTTGAATCAGAACGGTCCATTTGGGATGAAATGTTAACTGTGTTCGAGCCTCTGCAAAGACTTGAAAAAGAATTGCGCAGGCTGGAGACTAATATGTCGGATCCGGAAGCCATGGCTGATCATGATAGCTATAATCGAATATTACAAGAATATGATTTAAAACAAGTCCAATTCAAAGAACAAGGCGGCTATCAGTATGAGTCGGATATCCGTTCAGTCCTCCACGGATTGAATTTCCAATCGTTCAGCCATGATACAAAAATATCGACATTAAGCGGAGGACAAAAAACAAGACTTGCTTTAGGGAAGCTGCTTTTAAAGAAGCCCGATATTTTAATTTTGGACGAGCCTACAAACCATTTAGATATTGATACGTTATCCTGGCTTGAACAATATTTGCAAACATATGACGGCGCCATTTTAATCGTCTCTCATGATAGATATTTTCTCGACAAGGTCGTCTCGCAAGTTTATGAACTATCAAGAAATCAAATAAGGAAATATATTGGAAACTATAGCTCTTATCTTGAACTGAAAGCAGCAAATTATGAACGAGAGCTCAAGCAATATGAAAAACAGCAGGAAGAAGTGTCTAAGCTCCAAGATTTCATTCAGCGCAATCTAGCACGGGCCTCCACAACGAAAAGAGCGCAGAGCCGAAGAAAGCAGCTGGAGCGCATGGAATTAATGGATCGTCCATTAGGAGACGAGAAGTCAGCCTCTTTCGGCTTCCAGATTGAAAAGCAGACTGGAAATGATGTTTTAAAAGCAGATGCAGTTGCTGTAGGCTATCAAGGCGAAGCAATAAATAAAAATATTTCTTTTCGCATCACCCGCGGAGAGAGCATTGCCCTTGTTGGCCCGAATGGCATTGGTAAATCCACATTATTAAAAACAATTATTAAGAGTATTCCTTCCCTTGCTGGAAATATTCACTACGGCTCCAATGTGATGATTGGCTATTACGATCAGGAACAAGCTAAACTTACATCCAATAAACGGGTGCTTAATGAGCTCTGGGATGAATATCCGCTGAAACCTGAAAAGGAAATTCGGACCGTTTTAGGAAACTTCCTATTTTCGGGCGATGATGTCCTTAAAACAGTCTCTACTTTAAGTGGAGGAGAAAAAGCACGTCTAGCATTAGCCAAATTAATGATGCAAAAAGCCAATTTTTTAATTTTAGATGAGCCGACAAACCATCTTGATTTAGATAGCAAGGAAATTTTAGAGAATGCCTTAATCGATTATCCCGGAACATTGTTATTCGTTTCCCATGACCGCTATTTCATTAATCGAATTGCAACGAAGGTTCTTGAGCTTAGCAATGATGGAGCGACTGAATATCTCGGGGACTACGACTATTATGTTGAAAAAAAGGAAGAGCAAAAAGAGCTGAAAGAATTGGATTTGGCTGAAAAGGCCTCCTCCACTACTCCAATACAGCAAGATAAAACGAGCTATCAGCTGGATAAAGAAGCTAAAAAAGTTGAAAGACAAAAGCAAAGACGATTAGAGGAAGTTGAAAAGCTGATTGGAAATTTAGAAACAAAAATAGCTGAGCTCCAACAGCTGCTTTGCGAACCGGATGTGTATCAAGACCATGAAAAGGTTATGGAGATCACAAAGGAAAGTAACGCGGCAAAAGCGCAATTAGAAGAATTGATGGAAGAGTGGACCGTTTTGGCGGATTAAAAGAAAAGCGGAAGCGCCTTCGGAACAATTATAGATCAAATTGTAACTGCTATGATTATTCGAAGTAGCTTTCCTTAGTGATTAGAATTTTGGACCAGAAGTTTATTCACTTCTGGTCTTTTATTATCCACATCTTTATTCACATAAGACAAACTGAAATATAGGGCTTCCACAGACTTTTCCACATTATCCACAAAAACCACGTTTTTTATCCACATTATACACAGAAAAATTGAATAACTCTGATTTAATCCACAGAAAAAGCCCCTATTTTAAAGGGACTATTCTCTCAGTACTCTAATTGTGGATAGTTATATCGAGACCTGGATTAGCATTCAGAGCCATTGTGGATCGAACACCTTTTTCAAATAGAATACTTCCGGCCGCAGCGATCATTGCCGCATTATCTGTGCATAATTTTAAAGGAGGGATAACTATCTCTACATTAGGCAATTTATCGAATGCTTCCTGCAAAGTCTTACGCAAACCTTTATTGGCAGCAACTCCACCAGCTAACAACACTTGTTTTACTTTATATTCTTCAACTGCTCTAAGAGTTTTCGTTACTAATACATCAATTACACTTTCCTGAAAACTCGCAGCTAGGTCCTCTGGGGATATCTTTTCACCACGTTGCTCAGCATTGTGGACAGTGTTGATAACCGCTGATTTTAATCCACTAAAACTAAAATCATAGGAGCCTTCCTCTAGCCATGCTCTTGGCAGATTTATAGCTGGATTCCCTTCTTGGGCAAGTCGGTCAATATGTGGACCACCTGGATAAGGCAAATTTAGCGTTCTTGCTACTTTATCATAAGCCTCTCCAGCAGCATCATCCCTCGTCTCGCCAATTACCTCAAAATGCCCATGTTCTTTCATATATACGAGCTCGGTATGCCCTCCTGAAACTACGAGAGATAGCAGTGGAAACTTCAGCTCTGTTACAAGCCGATTCGCATAAATATGCCCTGAAATATGATGAACACCCACTAATGGAATGTTATGCGCAAAGGCAAGCGCTTTTGCTGCGTTTACACCAACTAACAAAGCACCAACAAGCCCTGGGCCTTCTGTCACTGCAATAGCGTCCAGATCATCAAAGCCAATATTCGCTTGCCTTAAAGCTTCCTCAAGTACAATTGTAATTTGCTCCACATGATGTCGCGAAGCAATTTCGGGTACCACACCGCCAAACCTTTTGTGACTTTCTATTTGAGATGAAACAATATTGGAGGCAATCTCTTTTCCATTTTTTACAATGGCGACGGATGTTTCATCACAGCTTGTTTCGATACCCATTATCCATTGATCTTTATTCATTATAAATTCACCCACATTACTAATGCATCTTCTTGATTATCTAAATAATATTTTTTTCGAATGGCGCCATCTTGGAAACCTAGCTTCCGGTATAGGGATTGAGCAATATGATTAGATACTCTAACCTCAAGAGTCATCGATTTAGCTCCCTTTTCAGAAGCCACCTCCATGACTTGCTTCATTAATGCTTCCCCTAGTTTCTTCCCTCTGTATTCGGGCAAGACAGCAACATTTGTTATATGTGCCTCATCAATAACCACCCATACTCCACAGTAGCCAATAACTTTTCCTTCATCCTCTAATCCAATATAAATTGCAAACTTGTTTTGCAAAAATTCATTATGAAATGCTTCTTTAGTCCATGGGAGCGTAAAAGAAGCTTGCTCTATTTCAAATAATTCATTTACATCATTTTCATTCAAAAAGCGAAAGGTGAAGGAACTAGTCATGGTTTATTTCCTTCTTCTCTTTGTTTGCTTTTAGCCAATTGGTTTCCGCCTCAGCTAAACGAATATAATTCGGTACAAAGGTATGGATATCTTCCCCTTCTTTATCCCGGCCTATTAAGGCAAGCTCAGAAGGACGAGGATTCTGCTCCGTGATTTCGGCAAACACAGCTTGATCGCCCAAAACTTCTTCAAAAATGGAACGATGAATCGGCAAATCATTTCCGATAAACAGAATTTTTCTTTCTTGTTCCTTTAATTTTGGAGCCCAATCTGCAGATAATAAAAGCTGATCTTCCTGTAAAGTATGGAGGTGTCCATTATCAAATTGGTAGAGTCCTGTATAAATTTGTCCTCTCCTTGCATCAAACAAGGGAGAAATGACACCTTCAAAATAACGCCCTGCCGTAGCTGCACACACCTCTAGACTTGATACGCCAACTAATGGAATATTGAGTGTCCAAGCTAAAGTCTTCGCAATCGTAACTCCAATTCTTACACCAGTATAGGAGCCTGGGCCTTTGGCAACCACTATTTTTGAGAGATCCGCAGGCTTAATATCACAATCCTTCATTAATTGTTCAATGGCTGGCATCACTCTCACAGAATGATTTTTTTTCAAATTCGTGATATACTCTCCCTTTACATAATCACCATCTAATAATGCTACACCTAAAGTGTAATTAGATGTATCGATTGAAAGCACCGTCATAATATTATCTCCTTACATAACTCCTCATATCTTTTACCCTTTGGTTCTAAAACGAATTGTCTTGAGCCATTTTCACCTAAATAAATATAAATAGTTAACAATTCACTTGGAAGCTGACCTTCTATTAAATGGGCCCATTCAACAACCGTAACCCCGTCACCTTCAAAATATTCATCAAAACCAAGATCCTCAAAGGAATCCTCCACCCGATACACATCCATATGATAAAGAGGCAGCCTGCCTTGATATTCCTTTATAATTGTAAATGTCGGACTGTTCACATTGCGTTTAATTTCTAAGCCATGAGCCAGTCCTTTCGTAAATGTGGTTTTCCCTGCTCCTAAATCACCTTCTAAAGCAATAACATCTCCAGGACACAGATGCTTAGCAAGACGGTTAGAAAATTCAAATGTATCATTAGGGTTTGTCGAAATAAACTCATATCTATTCATAGTAAGTAATCACCGTTATTTTTCTTAAATTTATGATTTGACTTAGGACTCGTCGAATATTAGAAAAAAACCTTAGGATGTATCCCTAAGGTGTATTGTTCTTATATAGTGTACATGATTTTAAACACTTGAGCAAAACAAGCTTAAAAAAACAAAAAAAAAGAAGAAGGGATTGCTCCCTCCTCCTTGTAATATTGAGATATTTAGAACTTATTAATTATTGCTTGGGAATGCAAATGACATGGTTTTGTCTTCACTTGTTGATAGCCAGCGTTCTGAAACCACCTTTGATTTTGTATAGAATTTTGCTTGATCTGGACCAAACATTTGTCCATCCCCAAATCTTGAGCCTTTAAAACCAGCAAAATTATGATAACCGACCGGAATTGGAATTGGAACATTGACACCGACCATTCCTACATCAATTTCAGTTGTGAATTTCCTAGCTGCCAGCCCATTATTTGTAAAAATCGTTACGCCATTTCCTAGTTCATGCTGATTGATTAATTTGATTGCTTCATCTAAGGAATTTACACGTACAACATTTCGAACGGGACCGAAGACTTCTTCATCGTAAATTTCCATGCCCGGTTTTACATGATCAAGCAAAGTTGGTGCCAAGAAGAATCCTTTGCTATTTTTTGTAATGTCTTTATCACGACCATCACAAATGATTTTTGCACCTTCTTCTTCACTACGATCAATAGCTTTTAAAATGCTTTCTTTTGCTTGCGGAGATATTACAGGACCATAATCGGCATTCTCTGTATAAGCTCCCACTTTTAAGTTATCAATCTTTTCTTTTAAAATTTCTACTAAACGATCTGCAGTTTCTTGTCCTACTACCATTAATGTAGATATGGCCATACAACGTTGGGAGGCAGCCCCATACCCTGCACTTATGAACGCATTCGCAACTTGTTCTAAATCAGCATCTGGCATGACTACCATATTATTTTTGCCACCGCCTAATGCCACTACACGTTTTCCATATTTAGCGCTTGTTTCATAAATATAATGTGCAACAGGTGTAGAGCCAACAAATGAAACTGCCTGTACCGCAGGATTTTCGAGCAGTTCATTAACCGCCTCTTTATCTCCATTGATTACTGTCCAAATACCATCTGGAAGCCCTGCTTCTTTCCATAATTCACTCACAAATAAAGCTGTCATAGGCACTTTCTCAGATGCTTTTAAAATAACAGCATTTCCGACTGCTACCGCCATGCTCGTCTGGGCTAGCGGCACCATAATTGGAAAATTAAATGGAGAGATTGCTGTTACGACACCTAGCGGATATTTAGCAGAATACGCATTAATTTGCCCGCCAACATTTACTGAGTATTCGCCCTTCATTAAATGAGGAGCATTGATCGCTAAATCGACAGATTCTAATCCGCGGGTAATTTCTCCCAATGCATCTTCTTCTGTTTTTCCGCTCTCCGTACAGATTATCTCAATTAATTTATCTTTATTTTCCGTTACCAAATGCCGGAATTTCATTACAACTTCTGCGCGTTTAGCTACTGAGATATCACGCCATGCAGGGAATGCAGCCTCTGCTTTTTTAATGGCCTCTTTCACTTCCTCTGCTGAAGCTAATGGCACCCTAGCAATGACTTCTCCGGTAGCAGGATTGAACACTTCGGAGAAACGGCCGCTTTTTCCAGCAGTCATTTTTCCATCAATAAAATGTGTAAGTTCTTTTACGTCAGTAATGTTTGTCATCTTCGTAATCTCCTTTCACTTATAAAGATTCAATTGCTTGCACTAATCTTTCAAGAATGAAATCCTTTTCCTCCAAGGTAATGTTTAATGGTGGAGATAGTGTTAATACATTGTTATACCCAGCAACTGTCACACCGTTTTTCCCAATAATCAGCCCTTGTTCTTTACATTTTGCAATTACTTGATTGACTTTCTCTACAGGTAATGGATTCTTCGTGCTGCGGTCTTCTACTAGCTCAATTCCTATAAGTAATCCTTTTCCTCGAATATCTCCAACATAAGGGCAGTGTGATATTTTATCTTTTAACTCAGTTACTAAAATCTCACCCATAATGGAAGATTGTTCAAATAAATTTTCACGATCCATAATTTCTAGGTTTTTCAGTGCAACTGCACATGCCGCCGGAGATCCCCCAAATGTATTAACATGACGGAAAAAGTCATAGTTGCCGTTCTTGGTGAACTCTTCATAAATTTCTCTCTTTACAGCTGTTGCAGAAAGTGGCATATAAGCGCTCGTCAGCCCCTTTGCCATCGTAATAATGTCAGGCTGTACTCCATAATTCTGATGCCCGAAGGCTTTTCCTGTACGTCCGAAGCCACAGATGACTTCATCTACTATTAATAAGGCGCCGTGCTTCTCACAAACTTCTTTTACACCTTTTAAATAATTATCAGGAGGCATAATTACTCCTCCGCCTGTAATAATCGGTTCCAAAATCATGGCAGCTATCGTTTCTGGGTGTTCCCATGTCATGATTTCGTCTACTGCCTTAACAGATGGTAAATCGGCCGCACTCTTATATCCATCCTCATTGTAACGATACTGATCTGGTGCTTTAACATGAATAAATCCTGGCGCTAATGGTTCGTATTTATATTTCCGTTCAGCTTGCCCAGTTGCTGCGAGTGCGCCCATAGAATTTCCGTGATAAGCGCGATAACGCGAAACAATTTTATAACGCGTTCCTTGCCCTTTTTGCTGGTAATACTGGCGAGCAATTTTAAACGCTGTTTCATTAGCCTCTGATCCGCTGTTTGAGAAAAACACAACGTAATCTCCGCCCAATAATTCACTGATTTTCTCGGCTAGTAAAATCGCCGAAGGATGACTAACACTTAAGGGAGTATAATTGTTCTCAAGAAGCTGGTCATATGCGGCTTTTGCAATTTCTTCCCTTCCATAACCAACGTTTACACACCATAATCCTGACATGGCATCTAGATAACGATTCCCCTCAATATCCGTCAGCCAAGCTCCTTTCGCTTTTTGAATAATGGTGGCAGCTTGCGGGTTATATGGCTTCATTGCATTCCAAAGATATTTCTCATCTTTTGTGACTAAACTTTCAGTAATATGAACATTCCCCATTTGAGTCACTCCTTTAGAAATTTATTACTATCTGCCTTAATTGTGACGTTTAATATCAAGATTATCATCAGACATAATGTAAAATGTTTACTAAATACTGTTTCACATATTGACACTTTGTGATGTTAGCCCAATTAATTGGCAGATCAACCCCTTGATATGAAAGGAATCGAAATTGATAAAAGAAGAGGAGCGAATATCTGCTGAAGATTCAAAATTAATGATATAAAATCCTGCAATTTGAGATTCTCCTAGTCTGTAAACTGGAAGTTATATTGAGTTGCAAGCAGCATTATTTCAACAGCAAGACGCTTAGGCGGAAGCGTATAATCACTTCCTATTAAACTTTCAATTTTAGCTAAGCGATGATATAAAGTTTGACGGACAATAAACAACTTCTCTGCAGTCTCTTTTTTTAAACAATTACATTGCAGATAAACTTGTAAAGTGACAATCAGTTGACCATTATTTTTTGCATCGTATTCATAGAGAGGCTTTAAATATTTTTTAGCTAAATCCATAATTGCTTTGTTTTTTTGCAGTTGAAGAACTAATTGATGTATGTAAAGATCGTCATAAAAATAAGAAAGTTGAAGTGCGTTATTGCGGATTAATAAGGTGTCATGTGCAGTATCGCAGCTTTGATTCACTAATTTATAATCATTAACAATCTGCCCGACAGCAGTAGTGACCGATAGATTTATATAATTATTATTCTTTCTAAAGTTCCTGATTTTCTCGATGCAATCTATGATACGGTGCTTTATATCATGTCCATATATATCAGCAATAACATAAATCAGCTTTTGTTTTTCTTCTAGTAGAAATAAAACGAACCCTTTATTTTCAAAGATATTGCGGGAATATAATTTATAATAATTTAAATCATATTCTTTTTTTGTATTTTTTATCTGATCGATTAATACAAAATAAGAGCAATTTAATAAATTATGAAAACCTTCTTCCTGTAAGAAGTTAGTTATCACAGAATCTTCAATTGTTCCATTTAACCAAGACTCCAATAACAGGCGGGAGTGAATGTTTTGTTTCTCTTCTATATATAGACTGCGCAGCAAATATTGCGATAAGGCAGTAACAGTTCTATCAAGGATTAATAATTCAAACTCATTTATTGTTCGTTCCTTTGTGAAAATACATACTTCTCCATAACTCTCTTCTAATATATTTACTTCACATTTGGCGAAATGATTTCCTTCTCCACTTTGTTCGTATTGATCCCTTAAGTTCTTATATACGTGATGTTTTTCATTTGGAATAAATAATGGCTGCTGTCCGTTAATGATAAATACAACGTTAACGTTTAAATATTTGTAAAGCTTCATTAAAATATGTTCATAATGGGTTATTCTCAATGTTAATTTATTTATTTCTTGTGAATAATTTTCAAGCCGTTTGATCATTTCATACTGTTGATTAATTAACATACTATGTATTTCTTGTGTTATTTCGATAAATGGAACTATTTCATTAAACACAATAATCGGTAAATTATGCTGATTCGCCAGCTCGATCACATTATTTGGAACAGATTGAAGATGTTCACCAAATTCAATACATAAAGCGGCTGCTTCTTTTGTAATCAGCTGTTCTACAAATTTAAATAGAGTCTCTTCAGATATTAGCTGAATTCCCGTTGTTAAAATCAATTCATTTCCCTTAATTAAGGTGCCGATCTCTTTCGTTTCTAGTATATGAACCCACTTAATCGTATTCAATATCCCGCCATGACCAGCTATCACTTCTGCTTTTTGGAAATGGTTTCTATCAAATAAATCTTGAACTTCCAGCGAATAAGACATATTTTACCCTCCCCAGAAAAAGGTTTTACATGCTTTATACAGAAAATATAACATAATGTAAAACGTTAAAGGGAACTTCTTTACATTATGTTCATATCAAGCTGTTAAAAAGCTATGCTATATTTTTTTTATAACGTTATTTGTAACAAGGAGGATGAGCCAATGACTCAGATAGCTTTATTAAATGGCGAAGTGATTACAGTTAATAGTAAAAATGAAGTCTATGAAGCATGTTTGATAGAAGAAAATAAGATTGCAGCAGTAGGAACAACAGAAGAAATCAAAAAACTCATTACAACCTCGGCAAAAGTCATTGATTTGCATGGAAGATCTGTTTTACCTGGTCTTATTGATGCTCATATGCATCTTTTTTTATACGGCAGTACATTAATGCATCTTAACTGCAAAGACCCTGCGATTAACTCAATTGAAGAGCTATTGCATAAATTAGCCGAAATTGTCGAAAAGACTAAAAATGGACAAGTTATACGCGTTTTTGGCTTCAATGAGTTAATGGTACAGGAACAACGTTACCCCACAATTCAAGAACTTGATAATCTCACACAAGAGCACCCCATCGTCATAACCCGTACTTGCGGACATATCGGCATGGTTAATTCAGCTGCCTTACAATTAGCCGAAATAGATTCAGCAACTCCTGATCCACAAGGCGGAACGATCGAAAAAGACAGCAACGGAAAATTAACAGGCCGCCTCATCGAGAATGCCTTTTTACAATTTAATCAACATGTAACTTATAGTGATGAAGAATTATTTAATGCGCTAACAAAAGCGCAAGAACAATTATTTGCACATGGAATAACAAGTGTTCATGATGCAGGAGGATTTGATGAAAATAGCTTTAGAATTATGCAAATTGCGTCAAATAAGAAGCTAATAAAAACTAGGATTTATGCCATGATCGGCAGTCTGAATGATTGCGAGAACTTTACTAAAAAC
Source organism: Cytobacillus depressus (assembly GCF_008923245.1). Classification (GTDB taxonomy): domain Bacteria; phylum Bacillota; class Bacilli; order Bacillales; family Cytobacillaceae; genus Cytobacillus; species Cytobacillus depressus. The sequence continues at coordinate 4,335 of NZ_WBOS01000019.1, read as the reverse complement.
ATGTTAACAGCCGGTGTAATAACTCATACAGGCAATGACTTTTTCAAAATTGGACCTGCTAAACTATTCACCGATGGTAGCAGTACAGGACCGACAATCGCTACTCGTGAACCTTATACAAGTGACGACAATAATTACGGTTACTTGATGTACTCAGAAGAAGAACTTTATTCCATCTTCTCCTTAGCTCATCAAAAGGGATATCAGCTTACTGTACATGCCCAGGGGGATAAAGCAATAGAGCAATATTTAAATGTCATTGAAAGATTACTAAATGAATATCCACGCGAGGATCACCGCCATCGTGTTGAACATTTAGGCGTTTGTCCTCCAGACTTGCAGGAAAAAGCCAAGGCACTAAATGTTATTCCGATTCTCAACCCTTCTTTCCCATATGAATTCGGAGAAAGTTATATTCGCAATTATGGTGAACGAACTCATTATATGTATGCCGCAAGAGATTTGCTGAACCATGGAATAATCACCGCTGCTGGTTCAGATGCACCTATAACAACAGTTAATCCATTTGTTGGTATTTACACAGCAGTTACTCGTTTAACACGTGAACATACAGCTTTTGGTCAAGACCAAAAAGTTTCTCTAATGGATGCAATTCGTATGTATACGTATAACGCTGCCTATGCAAGCTTTGATGAGACTGCTAAAGGAAGCATTGAAGTAGGGAAATTGGCGGATTTAGTCATATTAAACACTTCCCTCTTAAACTGCCCTATGGAGGAGATTCCCCAAGTGAATGTAGATTTAACAATGCTAGATGGTGAAATAGTCTATGCAAATAAATCTAAGATTGGAGTGTGAGGCAAGTGAGAAAGTATGCACAACTATTACTCCTTATTCCTTTCATAGGAATGTGTGTCCTTCTACCAGTAGCTAATCGCATTGAACCCTATATTTTAGGAGTGCCATTCTTATTATTTTGGATCGCCGTTTGGATGATTCTATCATCTGTTATTTTGCTCATCGTTTATAAATTAGATCCAGCAAATGAAGGAAGTGAAGTAGAATGAACAGCGCCTTACTAATTATCTTTTTCGTTGCTGCTGTTGCCTTATACTTAGGAATTCGTGCAACCCGCGGAAAAGAAATGAACGTAAATGAGTTTGCAGTCGGGAACAAAGGGTTCGGAACACTGTTCATTTTCTTATTAATTGCTGGCGAAGTTTACACCACATTTACTTTTTTAGGCGGCAGTGGTTGGGCATATTCAAATGGTGCAGCAGCCTACTATGTTCCAGCCTATATTTGCCTGGCTTACGTGCTATCCTATTGGATTATTCCTAAGATTTGGCGTTTCGCAAAAAAGCATGAGGTTATTTCTCAGCCACAATACTTTATGAAAAATTATAACAGTAAAGCTCTAGGTGTTGTTGTAGCTTTCATTGGTTTAATCGCTCTTGTTCCCTATATTGTAATCCAATTAAAAGGATTAGGAATTATTGTATCCGAAGCTTCATATGGAGTCATTTCGCCGTTAATCGCTTCTACTATCGGTGCTGTAATTGTCACGATTTATGTTACGGTCTCAGGGATCCATGGATCTGCCTGGAATGCAGTATTAAAGGATATCATGATCTTATTTGTTATCGTCTTCTTAGGCATCTATATCCCGTATCATTATTTTGGCGGCATACAGCCTTTATTCGAAGCCGTTCAAGCAGTTAAACCAGAAGCTTTAACCTTCGCAGCTGAAGGCTATAGTACGCCATGGTTTATTTCTACTATTATATTAAATGCATTTGGTTTTTACCTGCTGCCGCAATCTTTCACTGTCGTAATATCAGCTAAAAGTGAGCGTGCTTTAAAGAAAAATGCAATCACTTTGCCTCTGTATACGATTTTAATATTATTTGCCTTCTTTATTGGATTTGCAGCGATTATTCAAGTGCCGGGATTACAAGGAGCAGAAGGTGACCTATCGCTGCTGCGACTTACGATGCAAACATTTGATCCTTGGTTTGTAGGGATTGTTGGCGGGGCCGGCCTATTAACTGCTTTAGTACCGGTATCCGTTATGGTTATGTCCGGAGCAGTCGGGCTAATGACAGGTTTTTATAAGTTAATTAAGCCGAACTCAAGTGATCGCCAGCAGCTTACAGTATCTAAATTATTTGTTCTATTAATTATATTAATCGCTTATGTTTTCACTATTTTTGGCGGAAATGCATTGGCTATTTTAAACATCATGTCATATGGCTTAATTACACAATTAGTACCAGCCATGCTTTTTGGTTTCTTCAATACGAAGTTTATGAATAAATACGGCGCTATTGCTGGTATTTTAACAGGCGTTTCGATCGTATTGTTTAACGCAATAACTAAATTTAAACTAATTAACATTTTCCCAAATATTCCAAGTGCCATTAATGATATTAACATTGGATTTGTAGCAATTGCGGTTAATATTTTTATTGGAGTAAGTGTTAGTCTCCTAACTAACGCAATCGTGGAAAAAGAAAATGCTCGGGTAACAAAAGAAGTTGCCCAATAATTTAGGGAGGGATTTCTTATGAAACAGTGCAATGCTAATCGGCTTCAACAATTAATTGAATTATTTAGTGAGTATGGCAGAACAGAAAACAACGGAGTAACAAGACTTTCATTATCCGCCGAAGATGTTGCCGCAAGGAAGAAGTTCCAAGAATTATGTGAAGAACTGGAAATGGTCGTAACCTATGACGATATGGGGAATATATACGCAACATTACCTGGGAAGAAGAACTTGCCTCCTATCGTATTAGGTTCTCATTTGGATTCGGTTATCAAAGGCGGGCGTTTCGATGGTGTCCTGGGTGTCCTGACTGCTTTAGAGGTTGTTTATACAATTAAAGAAGAAAATATCGAATTAGATTATCCCATTACAATCGTCAACTTTACTAATGAAGAAGGAGCTCGATTTGAGCCATCCATTATGTCTTCGGGTGTCCTATCAGGCAAATTTGAAAAAACGAAAATGCTTGCTTCAACAGACACAAATGGCATTTCATTTTCTCAAGCATTAAATGAAAGCGGTTTCCAAGGTCCAGAAAAAAATCGTTTGCACGAAGCTAGCGCTTTTATTGAATTGCATATTGAACAAGGACCTGTACTGGAAAGAAATAATTTAGATATTGGTGTTGTTGAAGGTGTACTTGGAATGGTTTGCTATGAAATCTCTGTCTATGGAGAATCCAATCATGCAGGGACAACCCCGATTGGCATGCGCAAAGATCCAATGTTCACCGCTGCCAATTTGATTGTAGATATACAAAAGCAGCTTCAAAGACTAGATTCGGAACTTGTCTACACAATCGGACGTATAAATGCTTATCCTAATATTCATACTGTCATTCCTTCAGAAGTAACCTTTACTTTAGAGGCGAGACATCAGGATCCTCAAGTAATTGCCGAAGTAACAAGAATCGTAAATGAATTGCCGGGAAGCACAAATAACTGTTCGATAAAATCGACCCGCCTATGGGATCGAGACACAGTTGACTTTGATACAGAAGTGGTTAATTCTGTAGAAGATGCTTGCAAAGAACTAGGGTATAAAGGAAAACGGATGTATAGCGGCGCTGGACATGACGCACAATTCATCGCTTCTTATATCCCAACAGCAATGATTTTTGTCCCAAGTGTAAATGGATACAGCCACCGTGAAGATGAACTAACTTCTTATGAAGACTGCGCTAAAGGAGCTAATGTTCTACTTAACGCTGTTTTAAAATTGTCTCGAAAGAAAGTAAACTCTTAAGGTGTAGCAAATTCCTAACTCCTCTTATTATGCTAACTTCTAAAAACGTAAAAGAGCCCATATAAAATTGAATGAGACTTTTTTACGTTTTTTGAGTTTTTATCACTTCTACCTTGTTATACTTATCCCAATGTTTATGTTCATCAACAATATTCTTCTTATAAATATTGTTCTCCATTGCACAAAAATACCACAGCCTTAGTGACTGTGGTAGATAAAATTTTATTCTTTCTTATCTAAAAAAAAAAGACGAAACCTTGTTTCGTACTTACTTAAACATATAAATGGCGGTCCGGACGGGACTCGAACCCGCGACCTCCTGCGTGACAGGCAGGCATTCTAACCAACTGAACTACCGGACCATATTGCGGGGACAGGATTTGAACCTGCGACCTTCGGGTTATGAGCCCGACGAGCTACCGAACTGCTCCACCCCGCGATAATATTATTTATAAAAAATTTAATACAGCCTAGCGACGTCCTACTCTCACAAGGGGACAGCCCCTAACTACCATCGGCGCTGAAAAGCTTAACTTCCGTGTTCGGGATGGGAACGGGTGTGACCTTTTCGCTATCGCCAC
>NZ_WBOS01000018.1 GCF_008923245.1 Cytobacillus depressus | reverse complement strand
CAACGGGTCGGACACATGAATTGCCGTGGTTGGTATGTTGGTGGTTGGATGGTTGATTGACTATAAGGGCATCAAAGAAAAATAGGAGTCTTCTAAAAAAGGTTGTAGCTGAAATAATGTTCTCGCAACGGGTCGGACACATGAATTGCCGTGGTTGGTATGTTGGTAGTTGGATGGTTGATTAATCATGAAAGGTGCTGGATCGTTGATGAATCAGTATTTGACGATGAAAGAACTGAAAGAGGCACTATCCGAAATTCCTGAGAATAGCTTAAAGAGGTATCTGCAGGAGCATGAAGAATATATGGATTTTAAAAAAGAACATAATCGCTATAAGATTCATGTCTCGGAAATAGAGAAATTAAAACGGATCCGACAATATTATTCTGCTGGTTTAAAGAAAGAAGAGGTTAATGCAAAGCTGGAGGAAAGTGGCGTACCAGTAACAATTGTGTATGATGCCAATGAAAATAAGTCACTCGTATCTGTTAACAATGAACTTGCCAACATGAAGAAACTAGTCAGCTTTTTAGTGCAGCAAAATGAACAATCCCGACTCCAGCAAAATAAGGCTAGAGAACAGAATCAGGAACTTATTCATGAAGTACAAGAACTAAGACAAACAATTGAGGAAATTATGACCGAACAGAAAATAGAACATGAAAAAGTCACTTCACTGCTTGAAGGGATAAAAGCTGCTCAAGAAGTCGCTAGTAGCATTCAAGCAAAAAAAAGAAAATGGCCTTGGCAAAAATTATTTGAATAATAAGATACTTCTGTTTTAATCATTGAAGTGTTTCCCTTTCGAATCATTAAAAACTTCTCAGATATTCCGTGCACATCCCTCAGAATAGACCTAGTCAATTACCCCACATCTTTAGAAATTAGGACCAAACAACCAACTTTTTTTCGTTAGTATAGGACAAGTTGGGGTTTGGGAAGGCTGAAGGTAAGGAGGCGATGTAAGATGGTAACGTTTGAAGCTTTGTCGTTGATGATTAGCTTTGGGATGTTGGTGATCGCCGTTCTGCAGTTTAAAGATAAGGATAAAGATTCTTGAACACGCTGAAAAAAGCGTGTTTTTTTTGTTAATAAATAAAGGTTTATAAGAAGAAACGTTTATTCCTTCTCTTATTCCTTTGTTTCTTTGCGTATATTTAAAGAGAGGATGCCGCCTAGACATCCTCTCCCTTACTTTTTATATGATCCCTTTAATAGGACCCAAAACAATCAATTTATTGATTAATATAGAAAATCCTAGTTTCTCTAGTGATTTGACCGGCATTATTTGCAACTTCGAAAGTGACTACATGAAATTTTTCTTTTAATGGTTCATGAACTTGGAAGGATACAGTTGAATTTCCTTTATCAAAAGTTGGCTTGTATTCAACGCCATCGACAATCACGCGTATATTGGTCTCATCTAATTTAGATCCTTCATCTCGTACGATATTGGCCTTCAAAAGAGGGGTGCTGCTTTGAATAACTTCTCCCATTTTGTATTCGGGGATAACGGAAAGCTTTTGGCCAACATTGTTAGAGCTATGTGCTGCCGCCTTTTCTACTTCTTTTAAGACACGCAATGTATTCTTTCCTAATAATTTCTCAAGATCTTGTTTTGAATAACCTCTTTTAACTAATTCCTCTGTTACCTTATACAATTCCGAAGAATCTTTTATATCTGATGGCAGTGGCCCTCCATCAAAATCAGAGCCAAGCGCTACATGATCGATGCCAATCAATTTAACAGCATAATCAATATGATCTACATAGTCCTTTATATGGTTTGGTTTATTAGGATATTCATAGGTCAAAAATTCAGGATAAAAAACAATGCCTACTACCCCACCATTTTTAGCTAATGCCTTAAGCTGGGCATCTGTTAAGTTTCGTTGATGATTTCTTAATGAATGGACGGCAGAGTGACTCGCAATAATCGGCGCTTCTGAAACCTTTATAACATCCCAAAAGGTATTTTCCGACATATGTGATACATCAATGATCATTCCAAGTCTATTCATTTCTTTTGCGACTTTTTTACCCAGTTCTGTCAACCCGCCTTGAGAAGGGGTGCTATTCGGATCCCCATATACTCTGTTTGCTCCTTCTCCTAAGGCATTTGAATAGTTCCAGGTGAATCCTACTGCTCTTACCCCAAGGTCGTAATATTGATGGAGTAATCCTATCGCATTATGTCCTTCTAAAGAATATGCTCCTTCAATAGTTGGTACAGCCGCGATTTTTCCATTGTGAACAGCTTTCTCAATTTCCTTTAGAGAAGGGGTGATACTGAAAATATCTGCATTTCTTTCTTCAGTCCAATAAAGGGCATTAATTAAAGCTAAGGTTCTGCTTATGCTGCGCTCATTATTTCCGTAGTAGCCTGATGTATAAGCAGCAAAAAACGGAACTTTCAGCCCTCCCTCATGAAGTTTTGGTATATCAATATGGAATGGAGTATTATTTTTAATATCGGTCGTTGGCAGCCATGTAACTGGATCAACAACCTTCATCATCGTATCATTATGGCTATCCACGACTATCGAGTTAAAATGTATATCTAATGCGGTTGAATCTTTTGCGGACACCACATTTTGTTGATATGTAAATACGCTAGAAAATATTAATAAAACAGCCGCGAGAAAAACAAGAACTTTTTTCATTAGAGAACCTCCTTGTAAGTTAGTACACTATGAACCTTGTTATGATCGTTTTTGCTAGAACCGTTCCTATTAAGGATAAATCCCTCCTTTAATTCCTATAATTTAGAAGCTGTGATTCTTGTAGTTTAGATCATTATATAACCGTATTTTACCATTTTCAAACATTACTGAATATTCAGTAATATAGTCCTGTTCCCATATATACCTTTAATCACACTTAAGAAAAAGAATGTTACAAAGGTCTCAACCTCTTAGTTTATTCAATAACCCTATGAAATGATTTATACCATGGATAAAAAAGAACCATGTCTTAGGAGTTTTATCCTGAAATTAACAATAATAAAGGGAAACTATTGAATTCGCAGAATATCTAACTTTTAAACTACCAAATTTAGGAGGAGTAAAATGAAGAATATCTTATTGAACGGCAAAAAAGCATTTTCCACATTATTATTGGCGACAGGTTTAACATTCTCTTTTTCTAGTTGAGCAACACGTCTATCGATTCTCCCGTTTCAAATTCAGAAATTAATATAATGGGTTTTCAAACTTGATAAAACAGAAAAACCCCAAATAGGTCCACTTGTTTAAAGTGTCCATTATTCGGGGTTCAGTTCGATTAACGATAAGATTCTCCTTACTTTATATTAAATTTGTTTGATTGGAGCGTAATTGAAGTAGAGGTAACATGTTCTTGTGTTGGTCCCTTGACAATGATTGGTATGGATGCTATGTTAAATATAATAGAACCCACCACGCCTCTTAACAATGCGGACCAAGGTGGGTCATTTTTTTATTCTAGGGGGAAATGCCAAAGTGAATCCCGAAAAAAACAATTCAAAGGTAAAGCCACCCAAAACCTATAAAGAACAAGTAGACAACGAAGCCCCTCTCAAGTGAGAAGGGCTTTTCTTACCTATTTAAATATCCTCTTTCTGCAGCTACATAAAGCAAGCCTACTGCATCTGAAATAGTTAATTCTCGCTTTTCAAATTTTTCTCTCCACTGGCATGATAAAGGCTGATCTTTATCTTGTTCGAATTTCAACAAGACATTCTGAACTGCTTTATTAAGAGCAGGGTTTGTAGGATTTAATGGTTGTGACATGATATCTTCCTCCTTTACATTCATCAAACCTTCTCCAGTAATAACTTTTTTATAATCCCATGTGTCACCTGGGCAGTTTTTCCATGCGTATCCTGGGCACTCTTGATGGCCTATAACATGCTTCATACTAGGAATTTCTTTAAATAACTCCTTGTTTAGTAAAAAAAGAGAAATTATCTGATCCTGTGTCGGCTTTTCTGCTTCCCCTTCTTTCCGAAAGTCCCCAATAACACAAGTACCGATTGATATATCATTAGTATTTCCGGCATGATTAGTACGTCTATCTAAGTCATCGCATTGATAAATAGTCCCGTCCGGCATAATAACGAAAGCATAAGCAATACCCTGCCATTTGTTAGCCTCAATATGAGTATTAGCAAATGCCTGTGGGGTTGACCCTTTCAAGTGCTGCGCTGTCATAGAATGGTGTATTACATGCGTGTCTTTTGCTTTGATTCCCACAAGAGATCCGACCTTGGCTATTGGATAACGACCATTTCTGCGAATGGTACCGCGAATATCTTTATACTTGGGTAGGTCTTTAATTGCCATTACAGTTCACGCCTTTCGAAATAATAAAAAGCCGCCCGAAGGCAGTTTATTTTTTAGTGACTATTTTGGACTGATCAAACAGCCCTGCAGCTGACAGACCGATCATCAAGCCAAACATGATTTTTTCTTGCATAGACACCACATCAACATAAAAAAGACCCGCTAACAATCCAAATAAAACGGATGCTGCAGGTAAGTATTTTGCTGACATGAAACCTAATCGCTTAATTAATTCTGTTAAAGCTAACACAACAGCTATGATAATAGTATTCTCGAACATTATTTATCATTCTCCTTATCTAATGCATCGATTCTTTTATGCGCTGATTTTACACCTTCATCTATTCGAACAACTTTTAAATCTACTAAAATACTTTTTATCTTGTCTTTTTATGAATAGTTAGGAATAAATAGAAATATATTTTTAAAAAGGAAATATTTTGAATGTACTGAATACATATTATTATATTTACAATCGTCTATAGGAGGAATGATCATATGCCTTCAAATCGTTCAGAACGTTCTTTACAAGCAATCCCGTTTGGACATCTTATTGGTGCTCCACTTGTAGCAGCCATTGAAGCTCAGGCTCAGGCTGCACAGACAACAGTAAACTTTATTGAATCAGTTGGTTTTAAGAAGAATCAAAATGGAGGCTCACCGGGTGCGAATACTGATGCTGGTGATGTCAGAATGGTGGGATTTAATTACCAAAAAACAAATCCAGATGGAACAGCAGCTAATGCAACACTAAATGTTCCGGTTTTATCGATTGTTCCTGTACCTTATATGCGCATTGAAGAGACGACGATTGATTTTACAGCAAAAATTGTCGACATTGAAGAGACACAAGTAAGTACTGCACTGAATACAGGAGCAGAGGTAAATGGAAGTTATGGAAATTTCCTATCACCAGTAAAAGTTGGCTTTAAAGCAAGCGTTAGTTATAACAGAAATACAAATAGCAACTCTCGATTTGAAAAGGAATATCAAATGCATGTAACAGTTCGTGCTGTACAAGATGACATGCCTGCTGGTCTCAGCAAGGTGCTTAACGTTCTCGAAAACCTCATTACTGAAAAACAACCTGCGCAAGCACCTTCGAAATAAAAATGAATGAGAGGACCATCTGTATGATGGTCCTCTCATTGAATAGAGGCAAAAGAAAAGGAGACTCATTATAATGGCTAATTTAGGCTCAGTTATAAATGGAATATTGAATGGACTAGCATATTCTCGTTATCAATCTGACCTCACAACAAAACACTTGGCGGAGCAGTATCAAAATGATCCCCTGCTTTCTCTTTTTCCAGTACCACGGATGGACTTTCATTCGGTTGAAGCAGATATTTCTCTTGTTTTAAATGATGTTGTACAAAGTGAAATTCCTAAAGTAGAACTGCCCACATCAGGACAAACGCCGTTGCCCACTATTCCTCGAAAAGTGGACATGCCGTCATCAGGAGAGACACCGCCGATTATACCACCGAAGTACGATAACTTACCAATGGAGCAGATTTCTATAAAACTTCAATCAAGTGATGAAATTAATGAGCTGGCCGATACTTTACTAAACCTTGCTGCGGAACAGCTTAAATTTTCTACCTCAAAGAGGTCCAATACAGGAAAGGCTCTTCCAACTTTACAGAAAATGTTTGTAGAGGAGATAAGTAAATTTGAGGCCCAAAACATTAAAGATGCTTTGAACAGGCCAGTAGAACCGATTGAGATCAAACCGCAAATTAGGAACGAGTTAGTTGTCGGAGTTACACCGCCAGAATTAGAAAAAGCATCTCCTGCTGCTGTAGGACGGATCAGGCTCCAGATGGGTGTTCAAAATTACGAATGGATAGAGGTAGATCGAGATGAATCAGGTAGATCCATCCAGAAACTTACACCGACGGGCCGTTGAGGAAGCTCTCATTCGTTACGGCTTAGAAACTGGGTTAATAGCCCGTCAAGCATTAGGGTTACCTTATACACGTCTTTCCGGACATTTATTTGTAAATAATGAATGGCTGGGGTTTTCTGTCGGCCCCAATTTAACACCGCGCTTTAATTGGACATCGGAGCCACCAGAGCAACCTGCCCCCCGTTCATTGATTTAAGCGTTACACTTCCCCGTTTCAGGGGTCTTTTGCCGTCGAGAGAAACAAACTCGGCGGCGATGTATTTAAATGCACGCTTAAAGCTTTCCGCCTCATAAACAATCAAACTATCGGACGCTTTGCTTAAATAATTTCTTCCGCCATGATCGTCTACACCATCGTAGGTTCCTTTTCCCCAAGGGTCAGCCACAACAATCCCCGTAATTTGCCCTTCGGTTTCAACATAGCCGCATGCTACAACTAGGTGGCCTCTATGTGTAAATCGGCCGGAGACAATCGCAACTTTCCTATCTGTTATTAGATTGCGGATGCGTTCAATAATTTTATCTGCTGGGAGCGTTGGTGCATCTTTCACATACTTCTTCCCGTAATTACGATAAGGGAGCATTTCCTGAACGAGCTCAGGCCAGACGCTTCCATGCGATAAGTCATGTCTTTGATTTCCCATTAATAAAACAGGTTTTCCTTCTTCTTCTGAATCTAACAAAACCGTTCCATGGGCTGCGGCCATTCCAGCAACAACCCTGCCTGTTTCACGAAGTGACTCTGCATACGTGTTGATCCGCATGACCCCTAAAGGGACTCTTTGAAACTCTTTGGTTAAAGCCACTTTCTCTATTTGAGGTTCTCCATCCCATTTAGCTTTATTTTCTAAGAAGCCACCACTTATCGAGACAGGAGGATCCTTTTTCTTACGATTAACACGAACTTTGTACCAAATATTTCGATACAGCTCTTCGTTTGTTACATGAAAATTGATTTGGCCCTTTGGTTCACCTTCAACTGCTTCTTCCTTTCCTAAGTTTGGTAATACTTTCGAGAAGTATGAGGGATTTGGGTTTATGAATTCTTCAGAACGAACTATTCCCTCCAGGTCATGTGCATTTTCTACGGATCCCTCTCGAAGAAGACCCGAGATGACTTGCGTGACTGTAGAATTTTTTTTAGTGTTTACTAATAATTTTTCATTCTGAAAAACAACCGCAAGTAAAGCAAACAGTCCATCTGCTGATACAGTGCTAGTAGAAGGGAGTGTATGGCTTAATGCCATTGCAAGGCTTGTAACGTTACAAGTGCCTTCAAACCGCAAATAGTTATTCCGTTGAGAAACAAGACGAATGGGCAAGTAGGTGGCATACATAGAATTGTTCATCCTCCTATCAAAATTAAAAATGAATTAAATTTTATTATTGATGAGAACCCTTCTATATCATGCCTATTTCCATTATTTATTGAAATGTCCATATTCACAAATGAAATTATAATATTTGTTTCGACAACATGAAGAAACATGATAAAACCATTAGTTTCCTTTTGTTTGGATCTACGTCAAATTTTTAGACACGAAAAAGTTAGTTTTTGAAAATGGTTGCTCATTGGTAAAGTGGGTTGGGGCCATGACGCTTGATAGGTCGCGAAAAATCTTTTCCATAGAGAAGGGATATAACAACATATCGGCAAAATGTACAGAATACTCTGATATACATTTGCGCCCAAGATGCATAAAACTATAAAAATTTAGTTGGGGTGATAAAAATGAAATTCGAAACAAGTATTGGTAAGTCGACAAAGGATACGATATATAACCACGGTTATAATTTAACGGAAGATTTAATCGGTAAAGTGTCACTGGTAGATATGGCTTTCATTGACGCTACACATCGGATGCCAAACAAAAATGAATCCGCTATGCTGGATGCCATAATGGTTGCTATCTGCGAACATGGATTCACACCGAGCTCAGTATCTTCAAGATTAACTTACTTAGGTGCCCCCGTATCCATTACAGGCAGCAATGGCAGCAGGGATTTTAGGAGCTGGAAGCGTTTATCTGGGTTCCATGGAGTATGTGGCAAAAATGCTGTGTGAAACTGTTATTCAGCACGGGGGTTAAAGTGTTTCTGAAATGGCAACGATTGTGTTAGATGAAAAATAGGTAAAACGATCACAACAACAATTGTTATTCAGTATCAATCCTTTATTTTCTTATTATTGCGTTATTACTACAGGCACCCTTCTTACTTTTTTATAGCCGTTATTAAGCCAATTGTGTTGGTCCCTTGACAATGATTGGTATGGATGCTAAGTAAAATATAATAGAACCCACCACGCCTCTTAACAATGCGGACCAAGGTGGGTCATTTTTTTTATTCAAGGGGGAAATGCCAAAGTGGATTCTGAAAAAACAATTCAAAGGTAAAGCCACCCAAAACCTATAATGAACAAGTAGAAATCTATAAAAGTAGAAACCTATACATAGAGAATTCGGAATACGCAGAAAATACATTACGAAGAATTAATTATTACCGTTTCTGCATATGGACTTACTCTAAAAGATCCTCTTAATAGAGAACAATATATAAATGGAGCATCATTCAATAAAATCCTTTCATTATATGAATTTGATCGCAGACTAAGATTATTACTTTTAGGTGTATTGGAAACCATTGAAATTGCTTTCCGAACACATATTTCGTACGAAATTGCTCATAAATTTGGACCACTTGGCTATAAAAATAAAGAACATTTTATAAATGAACAGTTTCATCAAGATTCTTTGAATGAAATGGAAACATTAATTAAAAAAAGTCGAAAAGGCGAATTGTTTATTGAACATCATTTTAAAAAGTATGAGGGTAAGATTCCGATTTGGGCAGTAATCGAAGTCACCTCATTCGGATTCATTTCCAAACTATATCGAAATTTAAATGAGAATATAAAAAAACATATAGCAAAAACCTATTATCAGATCCCTTATCTTTATCTTGAAAGTTGGTTGCAAACATTATCATATGTTCGAAATGTTTGTGCTCACTACGGACGTTTGTATAATAAAAAATTAACATTCAAACCCCGATTATTTAAGGAAGAAAGAAAACAATTTGATAATCAACTTACATTTGCCGCCATCTATATTACACAAAGATTGTTGACAAAAACAGAAGGAATCCGATTTATTACTGATTTAGAAGCACTTATTTCTGAATATGAAGAGGATATAGATTTTTCATGCATGGGCCTCCCTTCCAATTGGAGGGAACTTCTAATCAAAATAAATAATCAAAAGTCCTGAGCTTCAAAAAGAGAGTGAAACCACTCTCGTTTTATGTATCTATAACGTATATCTACATAGTGACAATAATTCATTTTAAATTGAGCTATTCTAGGTGCCATTCAACATTACTATCATGGAGGAGCAGGAAGGAAGGTTCATAAAAATTGTGACCCTCTAGACAAAAAGAAGGAATTCTTTAATGTACAGAGCAATTCACTTTATATAATTATTTACTCCTGATAGTATAGTTAGAACATTCAATCAATATAGAAAGGAGCATAAAATGAGTAAATATTGGACGAAGCTGATAATGACAATTTCTCTGGTGATGGTGCTAAATGGATGTGCTACTGGAGAAAAGTCGGATGGCGAGGGAACGACAAATACGGGAAATAAAGCTGAGCCGAGCGTGAGCACAGAGGAACAAACGGAACCACAAGCTAAAGCAGAACTTAAAGATGTTGAAAATAAAACTGTTGGCACAGTAAGCTTTTTTGCGCATGACGATCATGTTCAGATTGTCGCCAATATAGATGGTCTAGAGCCAGGTCACCATGGTTTTCATATCCATGAAAATGGTGTCTGTGAACGTGATGCCAAGGAAGGTCCTTTCACAACAGCAGGTGGACACTTTAATCCAGACGACAAAATGCACTCTGGACATGCTGGGGACATGCCTTCTCTATATGTCAACGAGGATGGAACGGCTTCATATTCTGCAACGTTCGATCGCCTAACCATTGATCAACTGAAAAAAGAAGAACTGGCTGTCATCGTCCATGCAAATCCTGATAACTTCGGCAATATACCTGATCGCTATCAAACAGAAGGAAAACCTGGTCCTGATGAAGCAACGATGAAAACTGGGGATGCAGGTGACAGACAAGCATGTGGAGTAATTTTGGATACTGAGGAAGATAAGAAATAATAAAGTATATTAAAAGAACCCTATACTAAGATGTGTAGGGTTTCTCTATTTTCAAACGGTTTTTTTCTTGTTCACAAAACTCCTCACCTGATGTTTTCTTATAGTAAGGGGTCCCTCCAAGTTTCAGATCTAGTTTAGGAGTTTTTCCACGGTTATAGTAAACATTTAATTTAGGCTTATCATAATTTAAGCCATTTTCTACTAAGAAATCTGCGAATAACTTTTGATTAACATAATTGTCGCTGCCTTTCCGGACAAACAAAAGGATTGGCTCCTGGATTAAAATAGTATTGCTTTATTTGTAATCAGCCTTTTGAAAAAACCTGTTGGACTTCCTTTATTCCCTTATTCCCTTATTCCTAATTGGATGAATGATTACCATGGAAGCACCCGAACCTGAAAACCTTTCAGCTGAAAAAATTGCTATATTCGCCGTCAGATTTGTTTAGAGGAATGACAAAAACCCCCTTTAAAATGAAGAAGGGGGTTTTGTTGTTTATTGAACTCTATTGCCAATTCGTGTTTTCATCTGGCTGTTTCTTCATTTTTTCGTTAAGCCACTTCCCATGATAATCCTACATTTATCATTTTTCTGAAAATGGATCATTTACACTTTAGCTTAATGGCTTTTAACCCCTAATCCCTATCTCTACCTTTCTCAAAGAACGACTCTTCTACTTTATTGTTCTGAGTCTTTCCTTCTTTACCCTTCACTTTTCCTTTGCCTTTGCCTTTCTTGATAACCTCAGAACCTACGGATGCATAGATGCTATTGGCGATAAGTCGATAGCTATATTGAGTATGAGCTCTAAAGGCAAGGTCATTGGCAAATAGAGTAATCGTAGTGTCTTCAAAGTTTTTAGTAAAAGCAAGCGTTTGACCCTTTGCCCTCTCGTGTCCAGGCCACCAGCCAGCAACATAGAAGTCATCAGAATCACTGAAAGATGCCAATACATCTGCATCATTAGGAACGGAAGTAATCCATGCCCCTGTCGTCGAATAGAGCAGTTCATCCTTCTGGTAACCGGAAGTTAATACATGATCATTTACAACTGCTTTAAATAGACCCTCATGACCATTGGCTGTTCGATTATAATCAAAACCAGGAAGTAATCCAGTATTTTTTACTGCGTTCATGGCTGTTACACCGATCCCTACATATGACTTTCCAGACAGCATATCGCCATTAATGGCTCCACCATAGCTGACAATGACATCGGCATCTTCCGGTTTAACTAAATTAAATCCAAGCTCCTCTAGCGTAAAATTCAACTGAGAGGAACCAGTTGCTGCAACACGTGGCTGTCTCAATTGTTCTGTTTTCACTTGATTGGAAGTGCCTAAAGGCTTGGCTTCAAAATAATAGTTTTTACCGTATAGCTGAAGATCTTTTGTGCTGACGATAAAGTCTCCTTTAGTTACACCGGCCTTTGTTTCAGTTGCTCTTTCGATCACAACATTATTTTTCAGCAGTTCATTCACTAGTTTAATTGTGTCATTATTGGAGTTAGCCAACACTTGCTTAGGTGCGTTTCCTACCACTTCACCTGATGGGGTGGTTACTTTTACAACCTTTGTTGTATTATTAGCAAATACACCTGGGTCACGAACTTCCTGCACATCAAACCCTCTAAGTTCAGGGAAACTGACGACAATTGGATCATACATAGCAGCCCAGTCTGACGCATTTTCCCCCTTATAAAGCATCGCATTTGCCAGTCCGCGTTTAGCCTGCTTCATGGAAACTACAAATGTCCCTTTCGGATACATCGTCCCATTTACTTTTAGATTTTTCGTTGTTTGCTCAACCTTCACACCATTGCGGATTAAATAGTCTACCATTTTATATGCTTCTAGCTTATTCTTTTGCTCCTTCTCATCGGTTGGAATGACATAATAATCCGGGAAGAAGTTAGCATGTTCTCCTCTAACCCGGCCAATCGAATCACCTTTAGCATTCACAAAATATTCGTCTACTGCGCGATTATCCTCCCCGTTTACGCCACGCGCAAAGATTTCAAGCTGGTTTTTATATAATTTATCCTTGTTATCCGTGACAAACTTGGTTGCGCCCAGCCCTACTCCTACCATCGCATGAAAAGAATTCTGACTTAATGTAGGCACTTCAACCGTATGCCCCAATGAGCCATGAAGCATCGCATACATTGGAGTATAAGCCGGACTCATATCATCCCAGCCATCCTCCCATGCTTCCGCAGGAATAAAATAAGAGGTTAAGCTCGAATTGCCAATCCCAGCTTGTCCCATTGCATTAGCCTGATCAATCATCGTGTTATAAAGCAGATCATACTCATAGTTAGGGTTATGCGGCGGTGTTGTTGGCTCAATTAAAAATCCATTAACATAACCATGCATATCAACGAAAGACAGTGGAGTCCATTTGGCAATTTCTTGTGTGACCTGCTGTGTTTCAACCTGTGTCTGATAATGGTTGTCCCGATTTAAGTCAAATCCATTGGCATTTGCTCTAGTGTTTGCGACCCTTCCATCAGGATTGTTTGTAAACATGTAAAGGAAAATGACATCATCAAGAACCTCGTCGACTTTTAACGATTCAGTTCTTTCTTTGTCTCCTTTACCCGTAATAAACGTTACCTCATCCTCAAGAGCAAACTTCCTTAATAGTTCAACGGAAGTATCAATCCCCTCTACTTCATCAGGATGGATATTGTTCAACCAAATTGGCACCTGATAGTCTCCCATAGCTCCAGATTTTAATTTCTTGATTAAACTTTCAGGGTCCTCTAATGCGGTCGGCAATGTTTCATTTAAATACTTATCGACAGCGTTTTTACTTTTTGCAAGGATAACGAAGTGAAGATCACGTCCCTGTACTGTCTTACCCAGACTTTGATACTCGAGGTAGCGATCATTAGCCGGATCGGACGTTGCTTGTGCAAAGATTTGGTCAATCGCTGGCTTAATTTGATCGTAAAATAAGAATTCATCATATACATTAAGCTTTACTGTCGTTTCAGCTTTCATCTTACTCGCAGAATTAATTAATGCTAATTCATAATCGCCGATAAATTGTTGATATTGTGTTCGAATCGTTCTGTTTGATAGATCACTAGAGTTAAAAAGAAGGCCGAATTCCAAAGTGGCTTCAATCGTAGTGGTCCCGTCAACAAAGTGTGGCTCTTTTTTTACTGTAATAAAGGGGGCACCGTTATAATTGGTACCGCTTGTCCATTTTTTCCACTCGGAAATACTCTTTCCGCCAAATGTCCATTCTAATTGAGTTAAATCTACATCCTCACCGAAATCAGCTTGTACTTCTACTGTACGAGCCTCGGTTAATGAAAACAGAGATCTGTTAGCCTCTAGTTTTACAAGCTTGTACTCTTCCGCTGCTTCAGTAGCCGCAACAGGGAAGGCTGTTTGAGCAAATATGGATAACATCATGATACATGCCAGCCAGCCCGCAAAAATTTTCTTCATAAAATCTCCCTTTCTATTTTTTATAGACACTCATAGACAAATATAGCGAAATATTCAGGAAATAATTGTCGGATTTTTTGCCAAACCGTATGTATCGTTCGACAATTTTTGCAATTTCAATTTCACGATTATAGGTACTTTATCCTGAAATGAACAATTATGAAGGGGAAAAATTGCATTCGCAGAATATCTAACTTATAAACTACTAATTTAGGAGGATTAATATGAAGAATATTTTGTCGAAAGGAAAAAAGGCATTTTCTACGCTTTTATTGACGACAGCACTAACATTCTCTTTTTCTACTACTGCTTTAGGGGAATCTGGAACTACTAAATCACTTAAAATGAACAATGTTCTTGAAAGGGTGGTGACGATTGAAACAAAAGGGGATTTCGATCGTGAAGAAACCTTAAATATGGTAGATCGTCTCTGGAGTATTCCCACTAATATTTTGAATGTCATGTATAAGCAAGGTGTTCAGGTTAAACTGATTAATTTCCCTCTTACTGATTTGCCAGAGTATGAATATTTAAAGGGAGTCGTTCCTAGGGGATGGGAACATACTCCATATACTTGGGATGATGTTCCAGGCGTGGGAGGGCAGACGGTTGTTGCACGGATTGGTTATAGCTATAAAAAGATGCATAGTTCTGTAAACCTTGAGCTTCATGAAACAGCACATGCTATTGATCGTTATGTATTTGATAATATTAGCTACTCAGATGAGTTTACTAATATTCACGCTTTAGAGAAAAATGATTTTCTTGACAATCCCTATTTCGATTACAAGGAAGAATATTTCGCTGAATCCTTTGCTTATTTTTATGCTGGGTCAGATACAAAAGCAGAGTTAAAAGAAAAAGCTCCATTAACTTATAAATTTATTAACGAGCTGCAAAGGCATATCCCGTCGGAAAAGCATTCTAATAAGTAGAATTATAGAAAAGCCAATGCGATCGAATGGCCTCCGAAGAAAATAAGGCGGATTCAAAGAACTTATCTTCATATCACTAATAAAAGGAACTTGCCGCCGCAAGTTCTTTCCTTTGTCGGCTCGACCTTGGCGGCATTCTCGTATAACACCTTCTAAGTAATAAAAGAGATAGAAAAGCAAATCACTTATTCCAGAAAAGGGCCAGATTGTGGAGTAACTCTTTTTTTTACATAGTAGACACATTAAGCGTCATAAATGTAATTAAAAAACCGGCAAACAGCTGGCGATTATTTTCTTATTTAACTTTCTTAAACCCTAAAATTAATAAAACTAAACTTATAAAAAATAATAAAGGAACAAATAAGTTATCCAAAAAATTTGCAGTTGTTACTTGGGGTACTTCTCCTGTCATTTGTCCAGAAAAGAAACCAGCTTTGATAATGCTTGTAGAAATTAAAGACGAGATACGCTCTAAAGAATAAATAAATCCTGATGATAACAAAAATAATCCAATTACTTTGTATGAAAATGAATTCATGATATCACCACCTCTTTTAGTAAATTTTAGCATATTGATGAGGTGGTATATAGAAAATATTATGTCGCATTCCGAAGATACTGGGCATTAATTGTATACTTTTATTCGGTAAAAATGGCTAATAAAAACTAATGTTTATTCAATTAAAGGGCGCGATTGCCGAAGAATAACCAATTTTCAAATGAATTTATTGTCATTCAACATTTGGTCCTTATGTTAGTTGACTAAAACAGTTAAACCCACCTTTGGTGGGCTTTTTTGGTTGTATCAGCTATATTTTTTTATTTGTATTTATCTATCCAATTATGAATGATACTTTTCACATTCCCGGTACTTTCTTTAACATCTTCAAAGATCATCGCAAGCAAGGCAAACCATGAAATTTCTTCTTGATACGGATTGTTCTTATTAATGTATTTCAGCACTTGTTTTAATTCTTTCATTCTCGCTTCATCTATGTGATTGTGAAGATACATTTTCACAAATGCATTCAGGAGGTTTGTGTTTCGGATACTGGCATCTAACAGTAACGCTGTGGCTTTTGATGGGGTCACATCCAGAGCACAAGATAAGGAAAAAATATTTTCATAGGATAATTGTGTAAACCGAATGGTAATTCGTTCATTTTTCCCTGATTGATATTTCTTTTGTAAAGACTCTTTTTCCCAATCCCCAATATAAACCGTATTTAAGAACTGATAATCCCTTCTGAAGTATTTCGAAAGATAATCAATAACCTTTCTCGATTGCAAACCTTTTTCACATAAAATTTCCGCTACATCTTTTACAGGCGTATTCGTAATGTAAGACAAGCGATATATACAATCTTTAAGATTGATAGAAATTGTCGGTTTAACGTCTCTTTTTTTATCAGAGCGAACCTTTCTTACTTTAGTTCCCACTACCTCTTCCCTTTGCATTTCCATCCCTCTTTTCCGAATTGTTGCTTAGGACACTGTCTTAGTGTCCTAGATATATTTCCATGTATATGGGGGATGGGGGAGGGTTATGTTTAAAAATTTTTCAATATGTCCATACTTTTTATAAGAATACTAGGAGAGGGGAAACAGGGATGAAAATGACGAAAGATGAAGCAAAGGCTCTAGCTAAAAGAGGAATCGAGGTTAGTAAAAAATACAGCATTCCATTGAAAACAAAAAAGAAAAAAAAGGCTGATTGATAGCCTTTTTAGATTTTATATTAATTAACAAAACTAAATTAATTTTTAATTGGTTTCGGATCCTGAATAACCATATCTTTTTTTATGGACTCTTCTATTCTTGCTGAAAGGGTTTGAGTATAAGAATCTGTTAGAGATATAGGACCATTGATTTCTTGAAAATGTAATGAATAAGAAGAAAACGCTAACGGTTTTCCTGTATGTTAAAACGCTTCAATCCTGTTACAAATCTCAAGAAAGTCCGTAAAAGGTTTCTTTTTCGTAAGATTTACTTTATAATGCGCACTAGATAATTTTTATAAAAAAATTATACTTCTAGCTTAAGGAAGGAGATCGATTATGAAAAAAATGATGTTTACATTAATAACCGGGCTAATGGCCATTTTTTTAGCAGCATGCGGAGGAAATGAAGAAAGCAAAGAAGCTAAAAATGATGATAAAGCAAAAACAGCGGAAACCGAACAGCAGAAGGAACAGCAAAAGCAAATGGAAGAAATGCAAAAGAAATTAGAAGCGCAGCAAGTAGATAAAAAGAAAATTGTCGCCATAGTGAATGATAAAAAAATTTTAGGAAGCGACTATAACAGCGTCTTAGCATCTACACAAAGACAAATGCTGCAAATGGGGCAAGATCCGACTTCCAAAGATGCTGCAGAGCAATTGAAAAACCAAGCAATTGATAGCTTAGTCGGACAAACTCTTCTTCTTCAAGAGGCAGATAAAAAAGGCTATCAAGCATCAGAGGCAGATATTAAAAAGCAGTTGGACGAAATGAAAAAACAGTTTAAAACAGAAAAAGAATTCGAAGCCGCTCTTAAAAAATCCGGCATGGATATGAAAACACTTGAAACTCAAATAGCTGACGATATTAAATTTAAACAGTACGTTGAGAAAGATGTGGTGATTGGCGAAATAACCGATGAAGAAATTCAAAAAACATATGATCAATATGCAGAACAAGGAAAGAGCACAGGACAAGAAGTTCCAAAGCTTGAAGAAGTAAAGCCGCAAATCAAACAATCTCTGCAACATCAAAAACAGCAGGAAAAACTCGCTCAGCATGTTGAAGAGCTAAAGAAAAATGTGAAGATTGATATAAAAATTTAAGATTTTATACACAAAAAGAACAGCCCCTTGCTGTTCTTTTTTTCATTATATTAAAGAATTTGCCGTTTTACATCGCCGACAACTAAGCTGGCTTTATAGATGCCAGCGGGCTTTGACTCCCCCTCCAATTGGAGGGAACTTTTAATCAAGATACATAATCAAAAGTCCCGAGCTTCAAAAAGAGAGTGAGAACCGCTTTCTTTTTATGTATCTATACCGTTATCTGTGTAGTGAAAAAAAAGTCATTTTAAGTTGAGCTATTCTAGGTGCCATTCAACATTACTAGCATGGAGGAGCAGGAAGGAAGGTTCATAAAAATTGTGACCCTCTAGACAGAAAGAAGGAATTCTTTAATGTACAGAGCAATTCACTTTATATAATTATTTACTCCTGATAGTATGGTTAGAACATTCAATCAATATAGAAGGGAGCATAAAATGAGTAAATATTGGACGAAGCTGATACTGACAATTTCTGTGGTGATGGTGCTGAATGGATGTGCTGCAGGAGAAAAGTCGGATGGCGAGGGAACGACAAATACGGGAAATAAAGCTGAGACGAGCGTGAGCACAGAGGAACAGACGGAACCACAAGCTAAAGCAGAACTTAAAGATGTTGAAAATAAAACTGTTGGCACAGTAAGCTTTTTTGCGCATGACAATCATGTTCAGATTGTCGCCAATATAGATGGCCTAGAGCCAGGTCACCATGGTTTTCATATCCATGAAAATGGTGTCTGTGAACGTGATGCCAAGGAAGGTCCTTTCACAACAGCAGGCGGTCACTTTAATCCAGATGACAAAATGCACTCTGGACATGCTGGGGACATGCCTTCCCTATATGTCAACGAGGATGGAACTGCTTCATATTCTGCAACGTTCGATCGCCTAACCATTGATCAACTGAAAAAAGAAGAACTGGCTGTCATCGTCCATGCAAATCCTGATAACTTCGGCAATATACCTGATCGCTATCAAACAGAAGGAAAACCTGGTCCTGATGAAGCAACGATGAAAACTGGGGATGCAGGTGACAGACAAGCATGTGGAGTAATTTTGAGTACAGAAGAAGATAAGAAATAATAAAGTATATTAAAGAACCCTATACTAAGCTGTGTAGGGTTTCTCTATTTTCAAACGTTTTTTTTCTTGTTCACAAAACTCCTCAACTGATGTTTTCTTCCAGTAAGGGGTCCCTCCAAGTTTCAGATCTGGTTTAGGAGTTTTTCCGCGGTTATTGTAAACATTTAATTTAGGCTTATCATTTTTTCTGGTTACCGTTTGTTTTGTTCAAAGAAAAAAATTAAGGAGACGTTTTTAAATAAATAAACCTTTATAAGAAGAAACGTTTATTCTTTCCTTTATTCGTTAGTTACATCCCCTTCTTCAAAAGCTCGAACTTTTTAGTCTTTCTCCTAGATATTTATTAGTCTTTATACTATAGGAATTATTCCTTCAGAAAAACATTCAAATAAGAGGTTTAATGCGGTCGAATGGCTCCGTGAGGCCTGCTTCATGGGGGAAAAATAGTCACTCACGGTGCGGCGGTGATTGCAGGTGGGGTTGCTGCAATGACTGCCGCAGACAAATGACTCTCAGCTACCTTATTATTAAACATGATAACTTAATAGATTATAAACGTTTATTTATTTTCTTGGTTTAATGGCAATATTTCATTTACAGATAAATATTTTATACCAAGACAACTCATTGTCCCACTGTTATTTTATGCTTTTCCCCCATTTTTATTTGCTTGGAGAATGATAGACTTTTAGGCAATGTGACCGATGCCAAGCTTGCAAGAATGGCAAGGATCCCCGCAGCACCAAACGAAATGAAATGAGTTCCGAACACTTCGAACCCCCAGCCCCCCATGAATGAACCGATGGCTGCTCCGATTTGATGACCTACAAAATATGCGAATCCATTTAACATTCCGAGTAAACGCACTCCATATAAATCACTTAAAATCGCTGTGGACATCGCAACGGAACCGGCCCATACCAACCCTCCAATAATGGAAACGAGAAAGAGCTGCCACGTAGTCGCCGATAAAACTAAAGCGAAAAATCCAAGTCCACGAACAAAATAGATGATAAATAAAAGATTTTTCCGTGGAAAACGGTCCGCAAGCTGGGCTAAAAACAATGTGCCTATGATAGCGACAACCCCGATCATCCCTATCCCAAACGAAGAGGTCATTGGTGAAAAATGATGATCTATCAACATCGGTACCCCATGGGACCCTAATAGATTCATCCCAAATCCACAAGCAAATAATCCAAAAACAATCTTCCAATATGTCTTTGTCATTAATGCATCTTTAAATGTAATGGCTGGTTCTTCCCGGCTTATTTTCTCGCTGGCAGAACCCGTACCGTCAGCCCCATCCGGAACATCTTCCCTTATAATAAAAATGGCCGATGGAAGAACAAGGAGAATAAATATTCCGCCAAATATTAAGAGGGTGTTCTGCCAGCCGACAAGGCCAATCAGCCATGTTTCAACAGGCGTCATAATGGCAATACCCGCCATTGCCCCAGTAGTTAAATAAAAAAGAGCCTTCCCTCTTTGACGGACAAACCATTTACTAATGATGGGCGATAAAGTAATACTACTTAAAAAAGAAAGTCCGATTGAGAGGCAAACACCAAATGATAGCAAGAATGAAAGCATCCCTTTGGCATTAACCGTCCATACAGTCGAAATACATACAATGGCTAACCCCACCAATAACACAATACGGGTATTATAAGTTTTTAATAGAGTCCCAGCTAGCAGCATGCCAATTCCATAAACAATCATTCCAGCTGAAACAATAAGCGAAAATTCCGTTCGCGATAACCTTAAATCATCCATAATTGGATTTACAAAGGGGCCGATGCCCATCCGCAACCCAGTTGTAAGCAACACAATAATCGAAGCAGCGATCACAATATACCAACCAAAATAGAGGCGATTATTTTTTTTCATGCTGTACTCCCATTTCAAATTTTTTTGCAAATATTTCATTTACATAACCTTAGCATCAAACACATCCTCTCATAATAAATTCGTTTTCAAGGTCGAATACTAAATATTTAGACTCCCTTAATAAATATATTAATTTGCTTTCTCCAAAATTACAAAGCATAAAACTGTCATTCGAATCAAAAGAACATTAGTCACTCGCCCCGCATCTTTCCTCCCCTCCTTTTTAAAAGACTTTATCCATTTACCTGGTCGAAAGTACAGAATCTTCAATGGAAGATAGTGTATAATTTTAATGGTAAGGGAATAAAAAAGCTAAAAATAAAATAAACAATATGTGTAAGCGCTCGGTCTTTTTTATAAGATAAGAAAAAACTGTTCAAGTTAAGAAGATTTAAATTTAAGTATATTAAGTTTCTTTAGAAAGCGTGATTATTATTGAAAAATGGTAGTACTTATCTATTAATGATTTTAGTTATGATACTCTGGGGGTTTAATGTTTCAGCTATAAAAATAATCGTTGGTTATTTTCCACCCGTATCAATTTCGGCCCTCCGCATTTTTACAGCCGGACTCGCAGTATTTGTGATTTTGGGTTTTTTGAAGAAAATTCGAAAGCCTAGCATATCAGAATGGAAATTTATTGTTGCGGGAGGATTATTAAATATATCAGGCCACCATTACTTTTTATCATTAGGTTTGACAAATACATCGGCGACAAATGGTGGCTTAATTTTAGGCTCGGGACCATTGTTAACAGCATTACTAGCAGCTATATTACTAAGAAGAATTCCTTCGTTTACTCAAGTACTCGGATTCCTCATTGGGGGTTTAGGGCTTATTTTTATCGTACTATCTGGTGGTAATGGACTATCAGAACTTTCATTCGGTGATCTATTTATATTTTTAGCTATTTTCGTTCAAGCCCTTAGTTTTATATTAATTAGTAAGGCGACAAGAACATTGGATCCCTTATTATTAACAGGATATATGCTTATTATTGGTAGTATTTTTTTATTTGTAATCAGCCTTTTGAAAGAACCTGTTGGACTAAAAGGTATTTTTCATGCTCCTCTTTATTTTTGGGTCGTCTTTCTTTCATCTGCCCTTCTAGCAACAGCTTTTGGAAATATCATTTATAACTCTTCCATTAGTAAAATTGGTGCAGCGGAGACTTCTATTTTTTTAAACTTAAGTACATTTTTCTCTTTAGTTGGAGCCTTTGTCCTATTAGGCGAACAGATTACGTTATATCAAACACTCGGTTGTATTCTAATAATAATTGGCATCCTTTTTGGATCAGGGGCTATAGAGGAGATAATGCAGAAACGTAGAAAAAAATTCATAAGACAAGGAAAAAGCCAGAGCAAAAGCATTTAAATATCTAGATGAAAGGGTTCCTCTAAAAAGGAACCTTTTTTTAATGCTGGTTACCATTTGCTTTTTTTCAAAATTACATTGATTGGAAAAGCTGAAGATAAGGCGGCATTTTTTAATAAATCTTCATAGGAAGAAACGTTTATTCTCTCCTTTATTCGTTGTTTGAATCCTCTTTATCCAAAATCTCGAACTTTATAGTCTTTCTCCAAAAAGATATATAATAGAAGAAACTAGGATTAATAATTAGCAAGATTAAAATTGATTTTATTCTCTATAGCGCTTTATTGTTTTTTACCCAGCCGTCGCTTTAGCAATTATGTAATCGAGATGGCTTCTTCAAGTGCAATTTAACTTTCTACAAATCAATTTTACTTTTTCTGGAATATCAATTGGAATTGTAAACTATCTTCATGGTTTATTAAGTTAATTTACAACTCATCACATAATATACATTATATACGTTCATTCTTTCTTTCCTTATGTTATACTCATCATATAATGTATAAAATACATATCGATCTAGTAC
This sequence comes from Cytobacillus depressus, assembly GCF_008923245.1. Taxonomy (GTDB): domain Bacteria; phylum Bacillota; class Bacilli; order Bacillales; family Cytobacillaceae; genus Cytobacillus; species Cytobacillus depressus. Next base: position 75,682 of record NZ_WBOS01000018.1, on the reverse strand, counting down.
CCTATTGAGTACCTTAAACTCGTCATATAAGTGAAAGGCGTGAATGAATTGTTTTCATCATACATTTCCTATCTTCAAGAAAAAGGAAAATCGAAAAATACCATTATTTCCTATACAAATGATCTACATTCTTTTTTTGACGATTTACATATTCGGCCAGATGATTTTGTCACAGCAGCTGATGTTCGAAAATGGATCCATGAAATGTTACATCCCGTGGACGTAAAACCATTGGCCATTTCAACCATCAACCGGAGACTAAATTCGCTGCGGAGTTTTTATTCCTGGGCAATCAAGAATAAAAAACTGCAGCAGAATCCGATGAGCGATATTCAAGATTTAAAAACAGCTGATGAGGACAATGAAACCATTATGTGGCTGACAGAAGAAGAGTTCGAAAATCTCCTCTATATAATAAGGAAGAAACCCGTCAAAAGCAGAGGCGTAAATCTAGAGGAAAAGTACCGGAGAGACCGGGCAATTATTTATTTGCTGACTTATGCTGGTCTTCGCGTTGATGAGCTATCCAATTTAAAATTGACGGATCTCGATTTAGATTTGAAGCGTATTCGAATTGTAGGAAAAGGGATGAAGGTCCGGACGGTTCCTATTTCGAATACGCTGCTTGCGGAAATCCAGGACTGGTTAAGCTACCGGGCAGAGATGGCTAAACAAAAGATGCATGTAGCAGACTCTCCGTATGTGTTTTATAGCCAGCGATCGCCGAAGTTTACTGTCCGAGGAATCCAGACAATGGTTGAGGGTTATAATCTACCGAAGAAGAGATTAACGCCGCATATGTTTCGGCATACTTTTTGTAAGTGGATGTTGAAAGCAACGAATAATGATATTGAGAAGGTACGAAGATTGGCCGGGCATAGTAATATTGCGACAACTAGCAGATATTTGAAAGATTCGTATAGTGATTTGGCGGATGCGGTGGATGCTTTGCCGAAGTTTTAGAAATAAAGTTGGCACCTGAATTATTCTTGTCTTTCTCATAGAAGAATAATAAAAAGCATTTATAAAATATAATGAAGAAACTTAACAAAAACATAGTATAAATCAGGAGGAAAAATATCATCAGGATCAGGTGTTTGATACTATGTCAAGAACATAAACACAGTGTTTCTTGACATAGTATCATTGTATTGCCGTTTTGCTCTTTTTTGTTAGATTTCAGCTTCATCATACTCATAACTTAAGACTGTTCCGTCTGGTAACTTTTCAGCTGTCAACCGGTTTACCAATATATGAAACATAGCCCTCCTTTTGTCGGTACATTTACCGTATTCTACGAAGTGCTTTTTTCAATATGACATTCTTTAATAAAAATAGGATAGGCGGTTAGCGTCTATCCTAACAATTGGAACATCAATCTGCTTTATGATATTTAATATCCACATATCTGAGTGCAAATAGCGCTATTATTGCCGCTATAATTATATATGCACTAATCGCGTAACCACTCTCAAATTTATGAAGAAGAAAAGTGGAAATCAAAGGAGCAAATCCTCCTCCAATAACGCTTCTTAACATGAATGTGATAGCTGAGCCGCTGTACCTAAGATGCGCTGGAAAACTCGAAGCAATTACTGGGGCTAGTGGTGCCCACATTGTCGAATGAATGATAAATGCAACTATAATTGCTAGGAAAATTAAGCCTGTGCTTTTCGTATTCAATAAGTAGAAAAATGGTAAAGCCCAAAGAATAAGTAGTATATTACCAAATCCAAGAATTTTTTTAGGATTTATTTTATCACTAACATATCCAGTAACAAAAATAGATACAACAGCGATCATTGCCCCTACTAATGTTGCGTTCACGAAAATTGATTTATCTAGTCCTAGATGTGTGATTCCATACGTTGTCGTATAAAAGGCAAATACGCCAAAAGCAATATCGCTACTTACATTTGCAAATACGCCTGACACTACTTGTTTAGGATAATCTTTAATAACTGAAATAAATGGCAACTTCGGCATTTCTTTTTCATTAAGAACCTTTTGGAATGAAGGCGTTTCCAATAAATTCATTCGAATGAGTAACCCAAGAATAACTAAAGCTAAACTTAGAATAAATGGTACTCTCCAACCCCATGTTTGGAAGCTATCGCCTGAAAGCGTAATGAAAAGGGATGTGACTGCAGTTCCTAGTATTAATCCAAGCGGCACGCCAATTTGAGGCAATGTGGCCATAAAACCTCGATTATTTTTTGTTCCCCACTCCATTGAAATGAGAACAGATCCTGGCCATTCCCCTCCAATCGCAATCCCTTGAATAAATCTAAGGACTGTGACTAATACAGGTGCCCATACCCCAATACTTGCAAAGCCAGGTAGTAAACCGATAAGAACTGTCGTTATCCCCATGATGATTAAGGTAGCGATTAAAGATACTTTTCTACCAATTTTATCACCTAAATGCCCAAAAAATATTCCGCCTATCGGCCTAGCGATATATCCAATCGCATAAGTTGAAAACGTTAATAATGTAGCAACATAGGGATCATGCAGCGGAAAAAATAATTGTGGAAAAATAATGGCAGCCATAGTTCCATACAGGAAGAAATCATACCATTCTATTGTTGACCCTAAAACACTCGAGATACCGGCAATTCTCTGTTGCTTAGCGTGATCAATATGACCGTTTTGAACATTCTTTTCAGCAAGATTACTCATAAACATTTCTCCCCGTTTATTTGGATTGATTTTCTCCTTATAACCCTTGTTTATATAAATGCGGTACCCGACTAGTGAACACTGGTACATTTTCTCGAATTACTACTGTTTCCTCAACCTTAATTGAAGTCGTTAGGGTTTCCTCCTCAGTAGTCGATCCTTCTATTAAAGTGTCTCCCCAAGGATTAACGACCATGGAGCTCCCGCCATAAGTAACTTCTTTATACGTACCGACATTGTTGCATGATACAACGAACATCTGATTTTCAATAGCGCGAGTAATTTGGATGTTTTTCCAATGTTTCAGACGGGCTATCGGCCATTCTGCAACAATAAATAATACTTCTGCACCTTCCAAAGCAAGCGGACGGATAATCTCTGAAAAACGAAGGTCGTAGCAAATGATTAGTCCCATCTTGATACCATCAAGCTCAAATACCTCAGGTGCCTTTTGTCCGCCTGTTAAATATTCTGGTTCATTTAACATTGGCACCAAATGAACCTTGTCGTATTGGTATACGACTTCTCCCTGACGATTTATAACAACTGCTGTGTTATATACTTTTCCATCAACTTTATTGGCAAAAGAGCCTCCAATTATATTGATATTAAATGTTTTAGCCAATGACTGAAGAAATGCCACAGTCGCCTTCCCATTATCATCAGCATGAATGTGAATGTCCTCCAATGTATAGGAAGTTGTCCACATTTCCGGCAGGACAATCACATCTGGTGCAGAACTCTTTATTTCCTTTTCCAACCATTCTTCGACTTTTTTAAAGTTTTCTAATGGATTTCCAGGAACAATTTCCATTTGATAGATTGAAATTTTCATATTTTTATTCCTCCGAATCTAAACGTGTAATTGCATATTCAGCATGTAATTCAGTGCTTCGAACCTTATCTATAAATGACATTTTGAATTTTGAACCGTATTTAAAGCCTTCCAATAACGGTACAGTTCCTGAGAATACAACGATATTTTTGAAGGATACATCTTTTTTATTTAGGAATCCCTTTATTTCATTCAAAGGGATAATTTCGTTAATTTTTGCTTCTTGGTAATTCTGCCACTCACCATTTAAGTACACTTGTGAGGTTAATATTAGGTCATCCCAATGATCAATGACATGATTAAGATTCCAAGCCTCTCGAGCTATCGGTTTATCACAAATTTGTTTCGATTGATTAATATCAATCGTTTCCAATGAACGGTCTGTATGATCGCTTCCAACTGTTATGTATACTTCGTCTTCAGTATCTCCAAACACTAAAACGATTTCGGCTTCACCACTTGTCTTATCCCCAAGTACTTCTATTTCCTCAGTCTGACTAAGGCTGTTTCGGCGAACTGGATAAAGGGTAGGAACTTCGGCTGGTCTAGGAACCCCAATTTTTTCTAGTTCAATAATGTGCTCCATTGTTTTTTCAATATTTCGTCCCGCGTAACCAATGCAATATACATGGTTAACCTTAATCTCCTTTTCTACGTTGTTAACAGTTAATGGTAATAATATTGAGTTCATTGCTTTAATTGTTTTCATTTTTTCTCCTCCTAAATTTGATAACGCTTTCAAAGTGCGAAAAAAATTTCACTTACCTTCGACAATGTCAATGGATTCCTTTGTCTGAACCAAGTGTTCTTCCATTAACTCTGTTGCTTGTTTAACATCCTTTAGTTCCAAAGCTTCTACAATTCGCAAATGTTCTTCTAGGACTTCCTCCATACGGCCATTTTTGGCTAATGCCTTGTGCCCTATTAATCTTGTTAAATTGTATAAATTTAACAAGATATCTTCTAACAAGTGCTGTTCAGCAAAGTAAAGGATTTTTCTATGGAATTTTTGATCCAATTCAATAAATTTTATACGATCGTTTTTTTCCATAGCCTTTTTCTGCTGCTCAATTACTTCTTTTAAAAATTGAATTTGATTAGCAGTGATACTTGGAATAACTCTTCTCAATCCTTCCGTTTCAATTGAAACCCTAAGAAAAATAATTTGATCCTTTTCGCTCGGTGTAATTTCCCGAACCTTTAACCCTTTCCTAGGAACAGCTACTAATAGACCGTCTTTCAATAAGTCACCTACTGCCTCTCGCACGGGAGTACGCGAAATATTAAGAGAGTGAGCAAGGATCATTTCGGTAATAATCTCATCCTTTTTAATGTTCCCGTTGAAAATAGCATTTTTAATCTCGTCATAAACAATTTCTTTTGTTGTCTGGGGTTTAATTGGATTTACATTTAGACTAATCGACATTGATACACTCCTATGTATTATGTATTATGTATTATGTATACATTACACACCATTCATAATACATAGATATTTTCGAATTGTCAATCTATTTTGTTTACCTTTACAATTGCTAAATTTATAAAAATAGGTATCAAAAGCAAGGCGAAGAACTACTAATCTATCTCTACACTTATACCTTTTTAAGAATGAAAAGAGGATGCCTTTTGGCATCCTCTACTTTTAACTATATAAAAATTTAGGTTTTCAATTGTAATTATCTCTTTATTTGTTCTGATATTCCAATGAGTGATAGTATATTGTCTTTAAAAAAAGTTTGATCATTATCCACTTATGACGCTCTTTAACAATAGCCCTTTAATTGAATAGCTAGAAGTTCTTCATTTGCTAATTATTTTTATTTCTTTAACAGGGTAATAGACAATGTTTGTTGTTCCTACTACTTTTTCCATCGAGACAGCTCCGATACGACGACTATCTTCACTGTGTCTTCGATTATCCCCCAAAACAAATAAATGCCCTTCTGGGACCACTTCACTTCCTACTGGCGTCTCTTTTAAGGTAAATGAATTAGTTAATGGTCCTGCATCCCTTAACCCGTTTTGATATTCCTCCAAATACGGTTCATCGTTAGCCTTTCCATTTATATATAATGTATCGTCTTTATGGGGTATCCCCAGCAAATCGCTTTATTCGTAATGCCCCTTAAAATAAAAATTTATGTTATATAAAAAGAAATAAAAAAAGAAATCAACGTTTCTTCTTTTATTTCTTTTAGCATTGTGTATGGTTAATCTTTTTTCTCTATATTATGATCTCTTTCACTCTTCACTTCTAACTCAAGTTCACTGTTTCTCTCCTCATACCCCTTACTCACCTTTGAGATTTCGCTATATAACTCTCTAATCTTCTCAATCAACCGTTCACGTTCATTTGAATATTTTTTCTTTAATTCCTCATTTTCTTCAGCAAAAGATTGATATTTACTAACCAAATCACTCAATGTATCGTTTTTCTCTTTAAATTCATCAATCAACAACCGGTTATTATGATTAACTGACCGCACTTCTTCCAGTTACTTCAATAATTCGTCTTTCTCTTTTTGGAGGGTAGCAGCCTCTTGTTTAGATAATTTTGCTTCCTCTACTACGGCAGCTGCTTTCATCTGATATTCATTAATAATAGATTCCCTTTGCTCCAATTTCTCTGCATATTCTTTCACAGCATGATCCTTTATATAAATAGACCGCTGAATCATATTTGCAACGAGTTTATAGATTCTTGTCGTATGAATCTCTAATTCGGAAATATCCTGGCTTTAATCAGTTGCTCCCTGTTTGATTGCATTTATTTCTGTCCAAGAGACTGCTTTTTCAAACCATTCTTTGGCCGAAATGCCGCTTGATTCAATCATTAACTCCGCGCTCACGGCAGCTAAATCCTGCGGCATTCGCCCGACTAGGGCCGATAAAAAACATATTCATCTATAACATTTTTGGTCCCTCAAATAAACTAATGTATTTATCATCTCCTGAAAGAAGACTCCCTCTTCAATCATGTGAAGGGCAAAGCCCAATGATAAGTGGGAGATGAATTACGGTTGGCGCTAGCCAAAGGCTTCCTCATTATGTTATTACGGGAACACACGCTCCTATAAAGTGAGGTGAAACAATGTTAGTCCATAAAGCTTTTAAATTTCGTCTCTATCCAAATAAAAAACAGACAGAACTCATCAATAAAACCATCGGATGCTCCCGCTTTGTATTTAACCTTTTTCTTGGCAAACAAAAAGAAAAAGATGCTTGCTGGCATATTGTCGAAGAAATGAGACAAAACGGTCAACTTCCTACAAATAATTGGAAAGGTGATTGCTTTAACAAATATGAAACGGTTAAATCACTTCCAGAATTAAAAAAATATTACCCTTTTTTAAAAGAAGTAGACAGTATTGCCTTACAAAAATATGTTGAGAATTTAGCGGATTCCTATGGCCGTTATTACAAAAAGCAGAATAAACAACCTCGATTTAAGTCAAAAAAGAATCCTCTGCAGTCCTACACAACAAAACACACCAATGGAAACATCGCTATCATCAATAACTACATCAAACTTCCTAAATTAGGGAACGTTCGCTTTGCCAAAAGTCGTGAAGTTTTTGGTCGTATTTTAAGTGCGACGGTCAGACGTAATCCGTCAGGAAAATATTTTGTTTCCATTGCCACTGAAACAGAAGTGGCAGAATTGCCTAAAACAAACTATTTTGGTTCGTAAGCAATAATAAATGCTTTGGGATCTAATTCCTTAATAGTTTGGTAAAGCAACAATTCATATTTCCGGGGAGTTAGAATCTGAAGTGCCATTCGATCTCCTTCAAATCCGTTTACAGCCCAGTTTGTAACCCCATTCTGAGACACTTCCGGAATTATGAGAAGAGAAAAGGAACCAGTGATTTAACACTGATTCTTAACAAATCCGAATTTTATATTGTCAACTATTCAGATCGCGATGCACAGGCACCCTTCTTATAGGCCCTTGATACTATAAAACCAGTATTACTTTTTATAATAACGCACCTCAAACATTGTACATCCCTCCAAGGACTTCCAAGGTCCATGTTCCATTCCGGGCGGTCGAGATGCTACCATTCCCTTTGTAAATTCCTTGTTTAAAGTTAAATCGATTACCGAGCCATCAATGATGTATATCTCTTCCCAATAATCATGAACCTGGACGCCGTTTGAAGAAGTATCAGTTCCAGGTTCAAATTCTAGAATTCGAGCAAGATCCCCCAATTCCGAATCCTGTGAAATAACCCTTTGTGATAATCCTTTAACTGATCCTCCAATTAATTCCGGCTTAATACTTTGGTATTGAATAAATTCTACTTGTGGTCGCGACAAATGAAACGCCTCCAATTATTATTGTTAATTCACATGTTCCCGCTACTCTGTAATTAAATATAGCTGAGTGCACCATTATCAACCACTTAACAAATTTACCGGGAACAATATAACTTTCGGCAAATATGTAATGATAAATAAGATGATGATAAGTATAATAATCTGCGGCACAAGATATTTGAACATTCTAGGTACGGTTATTTTACCTATAGATGCGGTTACAAACAAACAGTCCCCAAGTGGAGGAGTAACCATTCCAATAGTCAAGTTCACGGCAAGAATGATTCCAAAATGAATTGGGTCAATACCTGCTGCCAAAACTAATGGTAAAAATAAAGGATCATTTCGGTAATAATTTCGTCCCTATTGATGTTCCTGTTGAAAATGGCATTTTTAATCTCGTCATAAACAATTTCCTTTGTTGTCTGGGGTTTAATTGGTTTTACATTTAGACTATTCGACATTGGTTCACTCCTATGTATTATGTATACATAATACATAGATATTTTTGAATCGTCAATTTATTTTGTTAATTCTTTCAATTTGGACCCCAACAATTAAATGTTGAATTTTATATTTTTGGAAATAAATGACAATAGTTTAATGAAAAAAGTAGATATGCTTAGGTTTAACGCCGAATTTATTTATAAAGAGTGCCAAATTGGACCCCTATTAGAATTGTAGGAAAAGGCATGAAAGTCAGTCCGAACGGTTCCCATTTCGAATACGCTGCTTGCAGAAATCCAGGACTGGCTCATCTTATATGAACGAGCATACCTGCTTGTTCATATAATGTTTAAAAGTAACTTTGGGGGAATGAACTTGGCTATTAAGAAGGATGGTATCCGTATAGTTTCCGTTACAGGCGGGATTGTCAACTTCGGTGGGGCTGTTTTTATTAAACCGATATCTGTATCAAAATCAATTATTGGGCCTGGGGGAAGCAACGCGGGGGCAATAGTTATAACTAATTCAAGATAACGGGGTGTTACCAGTGTAGCATCATTACCCGCAAAGTAGATGTTGAAAAAAGGAAATATTTAAGCGGTAATTTCGAATAAAGTTCCAATAACTCCACTGTTTTAGGAACTTTTTCACCTCTTACTTTGCGGTTTGTGTAAGCTACGCTGGTATCGGTCCAAAAAGACCGGCCTTGATTTAATAGTTTAAGTACATTGCCTCACAATCTCTTATTTTTTCGATTAAAGTCGAGATTTTGGCCCCTTTCTTTGCTCGTCAGCCGTACAACATCAAAATATCAAAAATGGATCCAAACTAAGTAACAATCAATACATAGGTTAGGAAAGGAAGAAACTAAACCTTTTTCTCCCTTTCCTTTTGACTTAAGGTAATCAACAAAAAATCCGTCTTATCTCCTTAAAAGTATTAGGTCATTCTACTTTCGGCTTTTCCTGTATTCAACTGCCTCTCATAAATTCCGAAATGATTTTTTCTAATTAAATAGTCACTTACTTAAAAATTACCAATTATATATACATAAATCAGATTTATATAATTCTATAAAATTAAAACAATCTGAAAATACCATTGACACTATCGGTGTGATGAATTTATAATTAACTTACGATATCTGATGTATCAGATATTAGATATTAGAATTAGCTTAAAAATCGATAGTTTTGGAGGTGAAAAATAATGAAAGACTCTAAAGTAGCTATTGTAACGGGAGGAGCATCTGGCTTAGGACTTGCTGTCGTGAAACAACTTGTAAATGATGGGATCTCCGTGGCAATTGTAGATATTTCAAATGAACAAGGTGAAACTCAAGAAAAGGTTTTAAAAAATGAAGGAATGGATGTAAAATTCTTTCGTTGTGACGTAACAAATCAAGAAGAAACTAAACAAGTCGTGAAGAAAATTGCTACTCATTTCGGCAAAGTAGACATGCTTGTTAACTGTGCTGGAATGATAAGACGAACTGCAGCAGCGACATTACTTGAAAAAGAACTTGACCTTATTCTAAGCACAAACCTACAAGGTAGCGTACATATGTGCCAAGCTGTTCATCCATATTTAGTTGCCAATGGTGAAGGTAGTATTGTAAACTTTGCCTCCATGCTTGCCCATTACGGAAGTAAAAATCTTTTATCATATGCCGCCTCCAAAGGTGGGATTGTTCAAATTACAAAGTGTTTAGCAGTTGAATGGGCAGATGATAACATTCGTGTAAACGCTGTCAGTCCTGGATATATCAAAACACCTCTTTCCTCTGGAGCAACACAAGACCCAATATTTAGAGAAAGAATATTATCCCGTACACCTCAAAGAAGATTTGGTACACCGGATGAAGTTGCATCTGTAGTAAAATTTCTTCTTTCTAAAGATGCGAGCTTTATTACAGGTGTAGATCTTCCAATTGATGGCGGCCTTTTAGCAGGTGATCCGTCTCTATATCCGCCTGTAACACAAATGCAAATGAATTAATTTATAAAGGGGAGTATTAAAATGAGCATTGATTTAAACACATTCACAGAACAGTTTCAGTTGGATGATAAAGCATTAGATAGCACTGAGATCCCTTGGATTCCACAAACTGAGCGTTCTTGGTTCAAACCTTTACGTTTCGATTTAACAAACGGAAGCTGGATCAACCTCTTAAAAGTTAAACCAGGAGGCGTTGTCGATCGTCACCGTCATACGGGTGGAAAAGTAATGGCCTATACACTTCAAGGACAATGGAGATATTTAGAAAGAGATTGGGTTGCTAAACCGGGAACTTTTGTTTTTGAACCTCCAGGCGATATCCATACACTCACTGTCGATGGTGATGAAGATATGATTACCCTATTTATGCTAGAAGGAAGTCTTCAATACCTTGATGATAATGATAAAATTATTCAGCAAGTTGACGTCTTTAGCAAGTTGAAACTTTACCTAGAGTATTGCGAAAAGAATAATATTCCTGTTGTAGACCTGACATTTTAACTAAACGAAGGATACTGTCCTAAGAGATAGTGTCCCTTTTTAAAGGAGAAACAGAGATGAAAGTAAAAAAGTCATTTAACTTCATTCTAGCAACTGCTCTTACATTAGGTCTTGCTGCATGTAGTGGGAGTTCAGAAAGCGGTGGAAAAAATACTAGTGCTAGTAATTATCCAACAAAGCAGGTTGAACTAATTGTCCCATTTGCCCCTGGCGGTGGTACTGATGCGGTTGCACGTGCTTATGCTGATGCGATGAAAAACCATTTCTCTGAACCAATCGGTGTAGTTAATAAAACCGGTGGCGGCGGTGCTATCGGATTTACTGAAGGGATTAATGCAAAAGCTGACGGATACAAAGCTACTTTGATAACAGGAGATTTTGCGATTCTTCCTAATATGGGCCTTGTTTCATTTAATAAAGATGATTTGAAAACGGTTGCACAATTAAATGCTGACCCTTCAGCTATTACTGTAAGTGCAGATGCGCCATGGGATACAGTAGAAGAATTTCTTGAAGATGCTCAGAAAAATCCTGAAAAAATCCGCATTGGAAATGCTGGGACTGGGTCCATTTGGCACCTATCAGCTGCTGCACTTGAAGACGTAGCTGGTACAAAATTTAGCCATATTCCCTATGATGGTGCTGCTCCTGCAGTAACAGCCTTACTTGGCGGGCACTTAGAAGCGGTTACAGTAAGCCCGGCAGAGGTTTCAGCCCATATAGATTCTGGTAAATTAAAAATGCTTGCGATTATGACAGATGAGCGGCTTGATAAATATAAAGATGTTCCTACCCTAAAAGAAAGTGGGGTTGATCTTTCTGTCGGTACATGGCGTGGAGTTGGTGTTCCAAAAGATACACCTCAAGAAATCGTAGATATTTTAACTGAAGCTTCTAAAAAAGCTGTAGAAGAAGAAACCTTTATTAATGTACTTGATAAAATGAACTTGGGACTTATATATAAAGATGATAAAGGTTTTAGAGAAGTGATTGATAATGATTATGAACTATTTAGTAGTTTAATAGCAAAGTCAAATATAAAACAACAATAATTGCCCGTCCATTAACAAGAGATACTCTTGTTAATGCGGGCCTTTCTTTCTTTATAATATTTAAAATTATCCTATTAATAAAAAACGAGGTGCAGAATTGTGACAATAAAGCGTATAGAAATAATGATAGGTTTGATTCTAATGGCTTTTTCTATTCTTATCCTTTCCATCGCTTCTCAATTTCCGAAAGGTCTTGGTCATGATGTAGGAGCAAGGTTTTTTCCCAATTTTTATGCATATCTATTAATCGGTCTATCGGTTCTCTACATTTTAACTAGTTTGTATAAAGTGCGGGAAGAAGAAAAAAAGCACGGAAATAAGGAATGGATAAAAGCCATAGTTGGAATGATTTGCACTTTTGCTTACTTTTTTTTGATGGAGTTTACTGGATTTCTAATTGCAACTCCAGTTTTCTTAGCAGGTATGATGTGGATTTTTAATTATCGGAAACCTATTCGAATAATTGTTTTTACTGCACTGATTACCGCTGCTATTTACGTTGTTTTTTCCATCTTGCTAAAAGTGCCTTTACCATCTGGTAACTTATTTTCCTAATAATTAAAGTTGAGGTGATTTGAATGACTGAATTAATAGGCCAAGGGTTTTTAACACTCTTTTCACAGCCTAGTGTTATAGTTATTGCTATTCTCGGTGTTACCATTGGAATTATAATTGGGGCACTACCGGGACTTACGGCAACCATGGGGGTAGCATTGCTATTACCGCTAACATTTGGAATGGAACCTATTTCCGGTTTACTATTACTTTCAGGTGTATATTTTGGCGGTGTTTATGGTGGGGCGATTCCAGCTATTTTACTTCGAACACCAGGAACGCCGGCATCGGCAGCAACTACACTTGATGGTTACGCTCTTACCCAAAAAGGGATGGGGGGAAAAGCACTCAGCATTGCTACAATTTCAGCATTTACTGGTGGCTTTATTAGTATTATCATTCTAATGTTTCTATCCCCTGTCCTTTCAAATTTTGCTCTTAAATTTAGCGCACCAGAATCATTTGCACTTGCTGTTTTTGGACTAAGTATTGTCGCAAGTATATCTGGAGGCTCGTTAATTAAAGGGTTGATTGCAGGAGTCATTGGGCTACTAATTGCAACAATCGGGCTTGATCCTATACAAGGATTTCCACGATTTACTGGTGGAAACTCTAATATTATGAATGGAATTCCTTTCATTCCGGTAATGATTGGTCTTTTTGCAGCATCTGAAGCCTTTAAATCACTAGAAGAGATAAACATTGTCCAAAAAATGACAATGAAGATTAAAGGGATTGGTGTAACGAAAAAAGATTTTAAAACTGTTGGACCCACTGTTCTCCGTTCAACAGGGGTTGGGACAGCCATTGGTATTATTCCAGGTGCCGGCGGTGATATAGCAGCATTTGTTGCTTATAATGAAGCAAAACGATTTAATAAGGATAAAGAAGGATTTGGAAAAGGAAAGTTGGAGGGGGTTGCTGCTGCCGAGTCAGCAGGTAATGCGTGTACTGGGGGAGCATTTGTTCCACTCCTAACATTAGGTATACCAGGTGATTCTGTTACCGCTGTTATGCTAGGTGCATTAATGGTACAGGGTATCCAGCCAGGACCAATGTTATTTCAGAACAATGGTAATCTCATTTACACTCTTTTTAGCGGAATGCTTCTTTGTTATATCGCAATGCTAATTATAGGTCTATTTATGGCTCGGTATTTTGCAAAAGTGGTTGAAATACCAAAAGCCATTTTAACACCAGCCATATTAATGCTTTGTGTAGTTGGTTCATATGCTATTAACAACAACGTTTTTGATATCATCATTATGATCATTGCGGGAATCATTGGTTATTATATGCAAAAATTTGATTTTCCTGCATCACCTATCGTATTAGCATTAATTTTAGGACCGATGGCAGAAGGTCAGTTTAGAAGAGCACTTAGCCTGTCAAATGGAAGCTTTGATATTTTTTATACACGTCCAATAACAGCAGTACTTCTAACACTTGCAATCCTTACGTTCTTTTTACCTGTGATCAAGTCCATTTTAGGAATGTGGAAGAAGCGTAATGATTCAATCAATAATAATCGAAGATCCGCTTAAAATAACTATTATCAAATTATTGTAAATTGAGGCGATTAGTTTGGGGGAAAAAAAAATATTTAATAATTTAAACTTAAACGATCGGGTTTATATACATTTACGGGACAAAATTATTAATAATGAGATAAAACCCGGATCAAAAATAGAATATGAACTGCTAATGGAGGAGCTCGGTATTAGCCGGACACCGCTTCGAGATGCTTTGAATCGATTACAACATGATAAGTTAGTTGAAATAAAACCACGTTCAGGTACACATGTTTGTGTACCTACACCTAAAGATATACAAGAAGTATACGATGTGCGAAAATCATTAGAAATGCTTTCAATTGAAACAGCAGTACACTCCATTTCTGCATCTGATTGTCAAAAGCTATTTGATGAAGCAGATTTTGCTGAGTCAGAGTTAAAAAAGGGAAATCCAGAGCCATTTTTTCTCTCCGACCACAACTTCCATAGGACAGTAATTCAATACTCCGATAATAGTCGCATAATCGACATTATGGAATCTTTAGAAGCTCAAATAAAATGGTTCGGTATTATTATGACTATTAACCTCCATCGTCCTAATCGTGCAATAATTATGCACAGAAAAATTATTCAAGCGATATACGAACGAAATATTGAGGATGCCAAATTGCTAATGGGACAACATCTTGAAGAGGTTAGAAGTGATATTCTTAATGACTTTATACAAGAAACATGAATCATAATAGGTTTACTTTTTGTAGAGTGAATTCAATTAAGTAATGGCTAAAACAGTGACTGTATGAAGGTATCTATTTCTATATTTAAGGTCAAGTATTTGAGTTTGTCATTTTAACAGTAAAGACTATCACTCTCTTCTATGTAAAAGATTCTTATCTGAATCAATATGATTCACCTTTTCTCAAGTTTTATGCCGGAATATTCAAATTCTAAATAAAAATTAATTTTAAATAGTAGGGAAGTGTGAAAATGGATCTTGAATTAAATGGAAAAAACGCAATAGTTGTAGCTTCTAGTCAAGGGCTTGGACGTGCTATCGCTGAAGAATTAGTTAGAGAGGGCGCAAATGTTGTTATTACAAGTCGTAATGGTGAAAAGTTAGAAAAAGTTAAAAGCGAACTTGAAGAACTTGGGTCAGGTCGTGTTTATTCATATGTATGTGACGTTACGAATTATGACCAAATTAAATCCCTTGTTGCATCTGCAAGAGAAGCATTTGGAAAAATTGATATATTGATTAACAATGCCGGGGGGCCGCCAGCCGGAAACTTTGAAGACTTTGATGATGAAGCTTGGCAGCAGGCATTTGAATTAAACTTACTTAGTTATATTAGGTTAATTCGTGAAGTCCTTCCTGACTTAAAAAAAGAAGGTGGACGGATTGTAAACCTAGCTTCTACGTCAGTTAAACAACCAATTCCAGGATTAATATTATCAAATTCAATTCGTCTCGGAGTAGTAGGGCTATCTAAATCACTTTCCGCAGAATTGGCTCCTTATAATATTTTAGTAAATACTGTTGGACCTGGGTTGATTCGAACTGAAAGATTGGAAAATATCAGGGCCCTAAATGCAAAGAAAAAAGGTGTATCCATCGAAGAAGAAGCAAAAAAGCAATTTAATACGATCCCATTAGGACGATATGGAGAGCCAAGTGAATTTGCAAAGGTTGTAACCTTCCTAGCTTCTGGTGCAAACACATACATAACTGGAAGCACATTACATGTAGACGGAGGAATGGTGACCTCTGTATAAGGGATTACATTCAATAGCCCACTGAAAAAACGGAGACCAAGTTAGTCTCCGTTTTTTCAGTAAGCTATTATACTTTCAATATGAAGCGGATTAACTTAAAGCTTTTTTCAGCACCTCGTTCCCCTAAGGAGGGACTTAGCTCTCTTCTATTTCGTCGTGCTTATTCATAGTTCTTATGAAAAAGATTAAGATAATCTTCCCGATTTATTTCGCGACAGTTGCTTGGAGTTGATCCATTTGAAAAAGCAACATCTGCTAGTTGAGGAAAGTCTGATTGTTTAACATATGGAAGACTGCGGAATGCCGGGATTCCAATGTCTTTAGCCATAAGTTTTAATTCCTCCACTAAGAGTAATGCAGCTTCCTTATCAGAAATCCCTGCTGTTGGTAAACCACATATCCTAGCTACCCGTGCATGTTTTTCGGGATCCTTCTCTGCGTTATAAGCAGTGACGCTTGGTAGAAAGATAGAGTTTGCCACTCCGTGAGGTGTATCATATAGTCCACCTAATGCCTCTGCCATACAGTGAACAGCCGCCACATCGGCATGGGAAAAAGCAATACCAGCCATCAGTGAACCTACCATCATATTATAACGTGCCTCTTTATTTTCTCCATTCAGTACAGCCTCACGTAGAGATTGAAATATCTTTTCCATCGCCCCCTGTGCCATTGCATCCGAAAGCGGATTAGCAAGTCGGCATGTGTAAGCTTCAATTGCGTGAACAAATGCATCCATTCCAGTAGACGCGGTAATATGTGCTGGTAATGCGTATGTTGTTTCCGGATCGACAATTGCTAGTTTTGGAGCAAGTTTCCTATCTTTTATTGTCATTTTTACCTTTTTATTTATATCTGTAATAACTGCGGAATAGGTAACCTCTGATCCGGTGCCTGAAGTAGTAGGAATTGCCACCACAGGAGTTACTTCATTTAAAACACGGTCTCTCCCTACAAAATCCTGAATACGACCGTGATTGGTTTGAAGAAGTGCAATAGCTTTGGCAGAATCAAGGACAGATCCACCGCCTACCGCCACAATCACATCTGCTTTCCATCGCTGGGCTTCCTCTCCTCCTGTTTCGCAATCCTCATCTTTAGGGTTTGGCTCTACAGAATCAAACCATTTACAATAAAAACCTTCTTTATCTAGGGAAATCCAAACTTTATCTGCGATCCCCGTACGCCTTATACCTGAATCTGTCACAATAAGAACCCTATTTCCTTCGGTAATCGTCTTTGTTAACTTACCGGTCTCAGCTAGTAAACCTTCTCCCACTTTAATATTAGTTAGCAGGTTAAAATCAAATGAAGGTTTTTGTAGAATGCTAGAAGTAGACTTCAAAAGTTTCTCCTCCTTTAATTTAGTTTTAAAAAAGCATCTTTACGAAGAAACTCTATTTTCGTAAAAATGCTTCAGTCCGACTCTAATTTTTCTATTAATACAAGTTAACCCTCAGTGAAATCACTCAAGATATCTTGTTTAACTTCTTCAATATGTTGTGCCATAATTCGTTTGGCTTCATCGATCTTACCGTCTTGCATGGCTTTGATTATTTTTTTATGCATTTCTATCGCCCGATATGGCCTGTCAAGGTTTTTGGTCATGATAATACCAAACCACTTGATTTGCACTTCCAATGAGTCCATAATCGTAATCAATCGACTGTTATTGGAGTAACTGATAATGACCCGATGCAGATTGCGATCAGAGGCAAAAAAAGGTTCTGTATTTCCCTTTTTTAATTCTTCTTCCGCATGTTCAGCCTCCTCCATTAATTGCTGGTAACAATCCTGGGGAATAAAAGTGGCCGCCAATTCTACGGCAGTCACTTCCAATGGCTTGCGTACGTTGTAAATATCTTCAATATCTTTACGATTAGGTGTGCTGACAAATGTCCCAGATCGCGGTCTCACTTCAATCAGATTGTCCAACTGTAATCTATTTAAGGCATCCCGCAATGGGGTACGGCTTACTCCCAATTCTTCCATCAATTTATCATATTCGATCCGTGATCCAGGCTTTAATTTGTTATGTACAATTTCATCGCGTAAATATAGGTATACTCTTTCATGCAAATTTAAATTGTCAAACGTGATTGTTTTACTCATTGCATATCTATCCTTCACCTTTATTTTTCCTTCCTTATATTGTATCAGATAGAAAAAAACATTCATATCTCAATACTGGAAGGTAGATGGACCGTGAGGGCAGACTTATTTGATCTGTACAATCATTTCGATTTCCACTGGTGTATTAAATGGAAGCTCATGTCTGACTACTTCTCATCTTTATCGATACTATTTCAGACTGTTCATTAAGGACAAGCCTGCGGATTGAAGGAGAGTGACATCCATTCCTACCGTAAAATATTGAATGCCATGTTCAGCCCAATATTTTGCTTGTTCCGTATCGGATGCGTGAATCCCGACAGCGATGCCTTTATCTCGTATTGTCTTGACCATTGAATGAATCGTCTCCTGAACGATCGGATGCTCTACTTGACCTGGGTAACCCAATGCCTGCGAAAGATCCAAAGGTCCAATATAAATGACATCGATACCGTTAACTTCTAAAATCGAATCCAGATTTGCTAATCCTTCTTTTGATTCAATTTGAACAATTACAGTTGTTTCTTTTTCAGCTTCCTCCATATGCTGATCTAATGAAATTACTCCCCAACGATTTCCTCGAACCGGACCACCGAGTCCTCTGGCTCCAGCAGGTGAATATCGAATACCTTGTAAAAGTTTCGCACATTGCTCAGCTGTTTCTATCCTTGGTAAAATGAATGAGGATACGCCGATATCCATTATTCGATAAAGATCCGCCGGGTTTTGGGAAGCGGTTCTCACAATAAGCTGAATATCCTGACTATAGCCAGCCAAAACCATATAATCTAGCATAGGTAGATCAATTGAGCTGTGCTCCAAATCTATATGCAAAAAATCAAAGCCTACGCTTCCTAATGCTTCCACGACTATTGGGGAAGGAATCCTCACCCAGCTTCCGTATACACATTTCCCTTCCTGTAACTTTCTTTTCATTGAATTAATAGTCATTTAGATCTCCTCCTAATCATTTTATTGTTACTTGGATTGTTGGCTCGGACTTTTTCATTATTTGTCTCGCTTCTTGAATAGAGGTTACATATTGTTTCGCAGTCTGGGTAATTCTCTCAAAGTCGGATTCTTCGATGGCTTGGTAATCTACCAAATTACCACCAATTCCAACGGCAGCTACACCCGCTTGCACGAATGATGCAACGTTTTCAAGATTTATTCCACCTGTCGGAATGACTGGAATATGGGGAAAAGGAGCTTTTATATCTTTGATGTACTGTACGCCAAGACCAGCCGCGGGGAAAATTTTGACCAAGTCAGCACCCCATTCGATTGCAGTAATCATTTCTGTCGGAGTCATCACCCCAGGAACAGCAATTTTCCCATAGCGGAGGGCAGTCCGAACTACCTCTTGATGAAGGCTTGGACTGAAAATAAATTCGGCACCACTTTGAATCGCTAAGCGTGCGGATTCACCATCGAGGACGGTACCTGCACCGACAAGTGCCCGTCCTCTCATTTTCTTGGAAAGTTTGCTTATGACTGTGAAGGCTCCTGGTGAATCAACCGTAACTTCGAGTGCCGTTACCCCTCCTTCAACAAGACTTTCCGCGACCAGTTCAATCTGATCCTCAGGAATCCGACGAATAACAGCGATTACACCGCTTTCTACTAATTTATTTAAAAGCATTACTTTTGGCAGCAAATCTTTTCCTCCTCTATCCGAATTTCCTAACGATACACTTCTTCTTTCTTTTCATCAGGAGAAATCTGGCTCCAGAACGGATACCCTTCTACATCACCTGGGACTGTTAACGCATAAGCGCCAACACGATTACCCAATTCAACAGCGTCTCGGTAGGACCATCCTCGAATCAAGCCAGACAAGAATCCAGCGGCAAACCCATCTCCAGCGCCGACTGTATCTACAATCTGCTGAACAGGAAAACCTGTTACATACTCTGCTTGTTCATCCGTGGCATAATAGGCCCCTTTTTCACCAAGCTTTACAACGACAACCTTGGCGCCGTTCTTCAGGAGACGAGCCGCAATGTTTTCAGGAGACGATTCCCCGGTCATGATTTTCCCTTCTTCAATGCCTGGCAGAACTATATCACTGTGACTAGCAATATCCATCAATACTTCCCGTGCCTCTTCTTTCGACCAGAGTTTCAGTCGGATATTAGGATCAAATACGATCGTAAGCTGATTCCTTCTCCCCATCTCAATCGCGCGAAATACGGTATCCCTGCATGAGGGACTGAGGGCAGCCGTGATCCCCGAAATATGAAGGAACTTGGCCTGTGCTATATAGGCCTCATCCAAATCATTTGAACTCATCTGGCTTGCTGCCGATCCTTTTCGATAATAATAGACTTTAGGTTCATCCCCCGCCTGTCGCTCTTTAAAAAAAACAGCAGTCGGATGCTCTTTATCAAATTTCACTTGGGATGTGTCTACACCCTCGCCCCGGATAAAATTGCGAATATATGATCCAAATTCATCATCACCTAATCGGCTTATCCAACCTACTTCAGCTCCAAGCCGGGACAGCGCAATCGCTACATTCGATTCCGCACCGCCAATGGTTTTTTCAAACTTTCCTACAAAACGAAGTGGACCTATGGACTCTGGTGTAAAGAGCACCATAGTTTCTCCGAATGTTACCACGTCCATTGCCTTTCCTCCTTTAATGTATGCTGTCAAACTATCTTCCCATCCAGCCACCATCTACCACTAGTACATGGCCATTCACATAATCAGATGCTCGTGAAGCAAGAAACACGACACTCCCCTTCATATCCTCCGGTTTCCCCCAACGCCCTGCGGGAATCCTCTCAATTATCTGGCGATTTCGCGTTTCATTTCGCTTGAGCGCATCATTCATGTCTGTATCCATGTAACCTGGCGCAATCGCATTGACATTGATCCCTTGAGCAGCCCATTCATTTGCCAGTGCCTTGGTCAACTGGGCAACACCGCCTTTGGCTGCAGCGTAAGCAGGTACAGTCATTCCGCCTTGGAACGATAACAATGATGCAATATTAATGATCTTACCGCGCCCCTGTGAAATCATCTGGAGACCAGCCTGCTGACATAGCAAAAATACGGTTTTTAGATTTACGTCAATCACATCATCCCAATCGGATTCCGAAAATTGTTCAGCCGGGGAACGTCTTTGAATGCCTCCATTGTTCACAAGGATATCCACCCGACCGAATTGATTATTGACTTGCTCCATAACCTGTTTCACCTGATCCAAATTAGATAGATCGCAGAGAATGATTTCACACCGCCGGCCTATTTGTTCAATTAATTGCTTGGTGCCTGTATCTGATTCCGAACGCTGAATGAGTGCAATGTCCGCCCCTGCCTCCGCCAAAGCAATTGCCATAGACTGCCCGAGTCCTCTCGTCGCTCCTGTTATGACAGCTACCTGCCCTTGCAGATCAAACATGGTCAACACTTACCGCCTCCGTGCTATAGTTTTTATCATTTTTTTCTAATCCGATTTCCACCAACACTTTAACTGCATTACCACCAGAAAGAAGCAGATCAAATCCAGTTTGAATATCATCAATAGGTAGAACATGAGTAATTAACTTTTCAAAATCAAACGGTTTTTTTAAAAGCTCCGCAGCAATGTCAAAATCTTTCGGTGTATATACCCTAGCACCCTTTAGCGTAATTTCTTTAAACATGACTTGCAGTAAATCAATCGGCGCCGCTTTTTTGTAAGCAGCGACAATAACAACGGTTCCTCTTACTCTCGTTACTTGTGTCAAGATTTCAGATACGGAAGGGTGTCCTGCACAATCAAACGAATAGTCAGCACCGTTCCCCTCTGTTTTATATAAAATTTGCTCGACCACGTCACCTTCTTCAGGATCAATCGTTTCAAATCCCATTTCTTTGGCCATTTGCAGGCGGAATCGATTGGTTTCAACCACGATCACCCGACCAGCGCCTAAGAGCTGTAAAGAAACAGCTACACACATGCCGATTGGGCCAGCCCCAAATACCAGAGCCGTATCACCGGGTGTAAATTCAGATTGTCGAACAACATGGACGCCAACCGCTAGCGGTTCAATCAAAGCGCCTAACCTTAACGAAACCCCATCAGGTAAAGCATGGATTGTTTCTACCGGAGCAACAACATATTCAGCCATGGCCCCGTCGCAATCAATTCCCACTAGTTTTAGATCCTTGCACACATGGCTCATTCCCGTTTGACAAGGTTCACATTTTCCGCAGAATAAAAGCGGGCGAATGGTAACAGGCGTTCCCGCTTTCAAAGAAGGATGCCCTTCCACCAACGTACCGGAAAGTTCATGGCCTAAAACGAGCGGGCCCCTCGCACGCGGATGGGCCCCTACATATATGTTAAGATCCGTCCCACAAATACCCGAATAACTCACCTTCACCAATGCCCAACCTTCAGGAGGAGTCGGCTTTGGTCTTTCCTCCACCTGAATTTGTCTAGCTCCATAATAAACAGCGCTGGCCATTTTTTCTAAATGACTCATCATCACTACACTCCCTTATACTAGATTCATTGGATAGTAAATTTCTTGTCTTTTTAAAAATCGAACAGCTTCTTCAGCTGCTTTTCGCTTTAATTCATCAAAGGCCTGTTCGGAATACCAGGCAACGTGTGGCGTGATGATACAATTCTCACGCTGTAATAAAGGGTTATTTGGATTAGGAGGTTCCACTTCCATCACATCCAATGCCGCCCCTGCAATCCATCCCTTCTCAAGTGCCTGATTTAAGGCGACCTCATTAATAATTGAGCCTCGAGCTGTATTAATGATAAAAGCAGAAGACTTCATTGAAAGGAGTTCTTTTTCGCCAAAGAGGTTTTTTGTTTCATTCGTTAATGGACAGTGAACCGAGATGATATCAGAGAGCTCTAGTAACTGTTCAAAACTGACGCGCTCTACAAACGGTAATGATTCTGACCTATTTCTCCCTTGATCATAGCCAATTACCTTGAAACCAGCCCCATGTGCCTTCTTAGCAAAAGCGCTTCCGATTCGGCCAAGTCCAACCACCCCAACAACCTGATCTCTCAAACGCAATATCGGACGGGAAATGCTGAATTCCCATTCTCCCTTTCGTACGGAATTTCCTAACAACAACGTCTTTCTTGCCAGGGTATACAAAAGAGCCAATGCGTGGTCAGATACCTCATCTACGCCATAATCAGGCACATTGCAAACCTGGATTCCATAATCACTTGCCGCATCGAGATCTATGTTGTTTATTCCCACCCCGTAACGAACAATTACCTTACATCTTGGTAACTGACTTAACACGTTTCGTGTTAAGGGAGCATATTGATTCAAAAGTCCATCTGCTTCACTGCATTCACGAATTACGTCTTCCTCTGTTTTGCATTGGTGTAGTACCATTCGTCCGGAACTCTTATTAATTATGTTCTGTTCAATTTCAACTGATGGATGGTCACAATCCGTTATTCCAATGGTAAAAAGACTCATGCCACCGCCACCTCTTTTCCAAGTTCATTTCCTCAAAAGTTCAAAAAGTTGATCTATGTATTCAATCATTGGCACTTCACAAGCAACGGGAACATTGCCCATATCTTTTAGACCATGCCCGGTTAACAATACGACAATGTAATCGTCTTCGCGAATCCGGTTTTCTTGCAAACTTTTCGCCACTCCGGCGATGCTCGCTGCAGCAGAAGGCTCCACAAAAATTCCTTCATCTCGTGCCAGCCACATCTGAGCTTCTAACATAGAAGAGTCTGAAACATCAAGGGCGAATCCTTTTGATTCATTTATGCACTGCAATGTATACATACCATCCTTTTCATAACCCATCAATCCATCTGCAATCCCGCCCGCAATCGTACATGGATTAGCTACCGGGCTTACGGATGACTTTCCATATAAAAACGCAGATGCGATTGGATTATTTCCTTCGGCTTGAATTCCTGCCATCCTAGGTAGCTTTCCGAAATGATGGCGGTGCTTTAGTTCCAGATACCCTTTGTAAATGCCAGCGAGCAATGGGCCGGCACCGATAGGCACGTAAATGACGTCAGGAATCGAGCTGTTCAGCTGTTCAAATAACTCATACGCGACCATTTTATTCCCTTCCACCGTATAAGGATTTAGGAAGGTAGTAGTCAGATTAAAAATGTTTTGCTTTTCTCCTACCTGCTTGGCCAATGTAAAGCAATTACTATATGGACCCTTGACACGAATGACGTTTGCTCCATAAGCAAGGGTCTGTTTAATCTTTTCTATCGGAGTTTTCTCAGGTACCAAAATAATCGCTTCAAGACCAGCATGTGCAGCATAGGCGGCAACCGATGCTGCACCGTTTCCACTTGAAGCGGCAATCACTTTTGTAAAACCAAATTCAACCGCCTTCGAAATCCCAATTGATACGGGACGGTCCTTAAAGGAACCTGTTGGATTAGTAAACTCACATTTAAGAAACAAGTTTTTAAGTCCGAGTCTTTTTGCAAGATTTCGAGACTGTAGCAGACTGGTATTGCCTTCACCTAGACTAATTCGTTTTTCTCCGGTAATCGGTAAAAAGATATCAGACTCCCTTGGTTTCTCGAAATCATAGTATACGTCCAAAATTCCTCTACACTTTTCACATTCATACAGCGGGAATAGTGGATACGTTGTATGGCAGCCAATACATTTTAAACCTAAGGCATGCATTTGATCACAACCTTGCTATAAAATAAATTACGACCAGATTGTCTAAATAACCTTTCGTAAAAATGATTGCGTCCGCTCATTTTTTGGAGATTGGAAGATCCTTTCTGGCTCTCCTTCCTCAATTATGTAGCCATAATCCATAAAGATCACTCGATCAGCAACCTCACGGGCAAAGCCCATCTCATGTGTCACGACAACCATTGTCATTCCTTCTCGAGCAAGATCTTTCATAACAGTCAACACTTCTCCCACCAGTTCGGGATCAAGTGCTGAGGTAGGCTCATCAAATAACATGATTTTAGGATCCATTGCTAAGGCTCGAGCAATGGCTACCCTTTGCATCTGCCCCCCGGAAAGACTACCGGGATACGCATCTGCTTTCTCCTTCAGTCCAACCTTCTCCAGTAGTTCAAGTGCTCTTGTTCTTATAGCTTCTTTGGATTTTTTCTTAACTATCATCGGCGCAAGCATAACATTCTCAATAACTGTTTTATGTGGGAACAGATTAAATTGTTGAAACACCATGCCAACTTCCATCCGTAATTTGTGGATATTCACTTTTGGATCCGATAGATCGTGTTCACCAATTATTACTTGACCGCTTGTGATTTCTTCTAAAAGGTTTAGACAACGGAGAAAGGTGCTTTTTCCAGAACCAGAAGGACCAATCACACAAACCACCTCTCCCTCACGAATCTCACAGTCGACCCCTTTTAAGACCTCCATATTGCCGTAACTTTTATGCAGATTTTTCACTTGAATGTTCATTCAGAATCTCCCCTTCCTCTTATTTCCTTTTCTACAAGGTGTTTAAGCCAGAATTACATATTAGATTGAAGAAACTTTCTTTCAAAGAAGTAGGAAGCCTTTGATAAACCAAAGCAGAGAACGAAATAAATCGCTGCAACGGCTAGGAAAGAGGCGATTGGATTAAAAGTAAGAGAGCTAACTACCTTGCCCGCCTTCGTTAAATCAATATATCCAATGATTGAAACCAAGGATGAATCTTTGATCAGTGCGATAAAAAATCCAATACCCGGCGGTATAATAAACTTTAGTGCTTGCGGGACAATCACATGCCGGAATTTTTGAAGATAGGTCATACCTAATGCATCAGCGGCTTCGAACTGTCCTTTCGGAACGGATTGTATTCCTCCTCTGACAATTTCTCCTATATAAGCACCAGCATAAATAGAGAGCGCTAAAACGGCGGAGAACCCTTTGGAAAAATTAATCCCAGTTCCAAGCATTGGTAGTGCAAAATAAATCATAAAGATAATCATAAGTAAGGGGATTCCTCTAACAAATCTTATATATATAGAAGAAATTAATTTCGCAAGTTTGTTTTTGGACGTTGTCCCTAAACCAATCAATAACCCTATTAAACTTCCAAAAAATAATGAAAAAAAACAAAGTTGGATGGTTAGCCATGCGCCCTTCAAGAGTGGAATGATATGAACCCAACCGAAATCCTGTGTCATCGTTATTCCTCCTTTACCATTTGAACACTTTCTTTGATAAAAGGTTTGATAGATATACAAAAACGGACGAACATCCGTAATAGAGTAAAGTGGCAATCAAAGTAATTTCTAATGTTCTCGATGTCTGTGTTTCAATATTCATAACTTGGTAAGTTAATTCCTCAAGCGAAATAACGGAAGCAACAGAAGAAAACAAGAAGAGCAAGATTAGCTGGTTGGTCAATGCAGGAAATGCAGTTCGAACTGCAGGAGGCAGGATAACATGCCGGAAAATTTGTGAAGAATTCATCCCTAATGCGCTTCCTGCTTCGTTTAATCCTTTAGGAACACTGCTGAAACCAGCACGGAATATTTCAGCCGTATATGCGGCGTTATTCATTGTAATCCCAATTACCGCTGACCATAGTGGATTGATATCGATACCCAGTTGACCCAGCCCGAAAAAAATAATATATAATTGGATGATCAAGGGAGTATTACGAAACACTTCTATGTATGAATTACCCAAGAAACTAATCAAAACGTTCTTGCTTGCTTTACTTAATGCGACAAAAAGGCCGATGAGCGTCCCAGCTAACATACAGATAACGGTAATGTATAAACTTGTAAGCAAGCCGCTAACCAGTAAAGGAAAAAAAGGAATAATATCGTGGAATACCAAGTTCACTAACTATTCACCTCACTATTAGGGTTTTCAGAACGGGGGAATGATCATTCCCCGCGTCCTGATTCATGTGTAATAACTTGAAATTAATAGGTTAATAACTTTGGTATTTCTACACCAAACCGGTTCTTGTAAAGTTCGGCAGTTTCACCAGAGTAATTTAGGTTACGAATAAAATGGTTCAAGTAATTCAGCCATTCTTGGTCACCCTTTTTCACACCCATCGCAATGTAAGCGGATAGGAACGGTTGACCCGGTAGCGATTCAAACTCCGCATTCTTTTTTAGCAAATCCAAAATGATTCCATCTTCTTCAACAAACACGTCAACTTTTCCAGTCTTCAAAGCTAAAAACGCATCCGCCGTTGCATCAAAACGGACAACTTCCGCTTCTGGGAAATGCTTGGTTACTGCTATGTCTCCCGTAGATCCCTTAGAGACCGAAACCTTTTTACCTGACAAATCGTCCCAACTTTTGATTGGTTTGTTTTTTGAATACATCGGAACCAGACCTGCTGCTGCGTACGGATTTGTAAAATTGATAGATTTTGCACGTTCATTCGTTGGAGTAAATACAGAGATTGCTACATCTACCTTATCTGATTCAAGCAGAGGAATTCGGTTCACCCCATCTGTTGTCACAAATTCAATCTCAACACCTAAAGCTTCTGCAAGTTTACGAGAAACATCTGGGTCAAATCCTTCGTACTCTCCTTTTTCATTCAATACACTCCAACCAGGGCTGTCGGCATAAGTGGCGATCCGTATCTTTTTAGCTTTAATAATTTTGTCCAGCCGGCTCTCACTGTTTTGTGATGGTCCTGTACTTGCCTGGGAAGTGCACCCAGCAAGCAGCAAAACTATTGATATTACTAAAATAAGAATGGCGCTTTTGTTTTTTAGAAACATCTTGAAGCTCCCCCTTGATTTACTTTTTCTCTATTTGTTCTAACAAAATTACAGATTCGTTTAACGCCTTCTAATAGCTTTGAATCTTCAGTCGCGAGAGAGATTCTGATCATCTGTTTTGTGGACGAACCAAATGTCGCTCCTGGAGCAACAGCAACACCAGAATCCTTCAACAATGCCAGCGCCAAGTTTTCCTCATTTGTCCTAACATCCGACAAGTCAATCATCATGTAGAAAGCTCCCTTAGGCTTGTATGCCTTGATCCCTGCTTCCTCAAGTAGTTTGTATGCTTGATCCCGTCTTCCTTTGTAGATGTCACGCATTTCATCAACAAAATCTTGTGAAGAAGAGATTGCGGCCTCAGCAGCTTTTTGGGAAACAGAGGATGCACATGAGATTAATGGTTCTAATACTTTGGCAATGATAGGAGCAATCTGCTGTGGAGCTACTGCATACCCAACTCGCCATCCCGTCATCGCATAATTCTTGGAAAAACCAAAAATACTAATCACTCTTCCTTCTGAATCGTACGACATAGGACAGAGGTGTTCTCCTTCAAAAACAATCCCGTCATACACTTCATCAGAAATGACATAAAGATCATGCCTTTCAGCGAAATCTATGATTTCTTTTATGTTTTCTTCATTTAACACTCCACCAGTGGGATTTCCAGGAGAATTAATGATAATCGCCTTAGTATTCGGTGTAACCACTTGCTCCAAATCAGCCATATCCGGAACAAATCCTAATTCTGGATTTAGCTTATAACGCTTAGGGATCGCTTCCTGACTTAAAATAATCTGTTCGTAGTTCGGCCACCCTGGATCTGGGATTAAGACCTCTTCTCCAGACTCGACAAGCGTTAGCACAGTTGCTGCTAGTGCATTGACTGCTCCTGCGGCTACTACAATCTGGTCTGATTTCACTTGCAAATCGTATTGCTTCAGCAAGTGTGTGGCAATAGATTCACGTAGTGAAAGTAATCCCGCGTTTGCAGTGTAATGTGTAAACCCTTCGTTCATCGCAGCGTATGCCGCTTCACGGATATGAATCGGTGTATTCACATTGGGTTCCCCTACCTCAAGATGAATCACGTCTGGAATATTTGCTGAAACATCCATGATTTCGCGTATTCCTGAGCGTGGTAAGGAACTTCTCGTTTCGGATATATTTTTCATAATTACTCCTCCTTTATTCTAATACTGATTGATTTCTGATCTTTTATGGTTTTCTACTTCCTGTTTAAATCGATTGGTGAGGCGGCCGAGCTTTTCAATCTCAATCGTGACTTCATCTCCATCTTTTAGCCAAATCTGCTTTTCTTTCGGATATCCCATGATCACTCCCTCAGGAGTTCCCGTTAAAATAATGTCTCCCGGCTCAAGTGTCATATATCGTGAAATGTAACTCACGATTTCATCACAGTAGAAAATCATATCGGCAGTATTGGAGCTTTGTCTTACTTTTCCGTTCACTATTGATCGGATAAACAAATTATTAGGATTGCCAACTTCATCCGATGTAACTAGGTAGGGGCCTAAAGGGCTGAATCCGTCACAGCTTTTTCCAAGTAACCACTGACTTGTGCGTGTCTGCAAATCACGAGCCGATAGATCATTGACGTTACAGTAGCCGAGTATGTATTCTAATGCCTCATCCTTTGCAACATGCTTTGCTTGTTTTCCAATCACAATTCCCAACTCCGCCTCGTAATCCACTGCGTTGACATAAAGCGGTAGCTGGATCACACCCCCATGGGCTGCAATGGCATTTCCAAATTTGTTAAACAAAACTGGATATTCA
Source organism: Cytobacillus depressus (assembly GCF_008923245.1). GTDB lineage: Bacteria > Bacillota > Bacilli > Bacillales > Cytobacillaceae > Cytobacillus > Cytobacillus depressus. Next base: position 46,378 of record NZ_WBOS01000018.1, on the reverse strand, counting down.
GGAACAGGTTGGTTGGTTTCATCTGCATGTTTGCGATAATTAAGTCCAACACAAATGATTTTTCCAGGATTGGGGACACATGGGCCAAACCTTATATTCTCTTCATTCAGCCAGAATTCATTATCATCCTCGTTCATTGCTTTATTGAGTAAATCAGTAAGCGCTGTGAGTGAATTATCTCCCCCTTCCAAAACCTCTTCCATAGTTGTCGGAACACCATACTCTTCAACTTTGCTAGACGCCTGTTCTACATCCAGAAGCTCTCTCCAAACTCCTTCAAGAGTCTTTGGAATTTTGCGTTTCCCCGCAAATTTACTCGACGCAAGCTTCACGTCTAGAATCCCTCGGTCTGTCATGATACCCAGTTTCATGCCATTCTCTGTTTGAAACGTCAATAGTTTCATTTAATCGATCCTCCATTTTTCATTAATTTTGGCATCCAAGCGTTTACTTTTAACGGAATTAAGCGCTTTCATGTTGACCGACGAACAATGAGTGAAGGTGGAAATCGATAGATCTGGACAATTCCCTCTCGCTCCGCGTTTTTGATCTTCTCTAACAAAAGTTCCGCTGCCTTTTTCCCCATTTCAAAGACAGGTTGTGAAACAGTTGTGAGTGGCGGACTAAAAATATTGGCGAATGGATCATCGTCGATCCCGATTAGCGCCAGTTCATCAGGGATTGACAGACCATTTTCTTTAACATAGTTCAAGACCTCAATCAATGAGAGATCGTTACAAGCTAGTATTGCCGTGGGAGGCTCGTCTGAGGTAAACATCTCTCGAAGCCCCTGTTTCATGTCCTCTACTTTTAACCCCTTTATGTACTCGTCCTTGATAGGAACTCCATTTTCACTGAGTGCTTTTTTATAACCTTCGATTCGTTCTACACGAGGGGTTATCTTGTGAATAAGAGAACTGGTTATGACTCCAATCCGGGTGTGCCCTAGGTTGAGAAAATGCTCTACGGCAATGTACGCTGCTTCTTGGTTGTCCAAGAGAACCGTATCAACCGTTAACTCATCCAGCATTCTGTCTACAAAGATCAGAGGGAATTTCTCGCTTACCATACTCTGATACAACTCCATATTCCCGCCAGTAGGAAACACAATGATGCCATCGACTTGTTTTGACCTCAGCATATTTATGTATTTTCTCTCTTTAGCCGGATCATCGTCGGCGTTGCAAATAATCACATGGAAATCATTCTCGTTACAAACGTCCTCAATAGCTCGGACGATTTTTGTTGAAAACGAATGCAAGATATTTGCGATTATCACTCCAATCGTCGATGTCCTTTTTTGCTTAAGGCTTCTGGCCACAAAATTGGGCCGATAACCTAATTCATTGATCGCACTCTCGATTCGCCGCTTCGTATCTACTCCCATGTAGTCATAGCGTTTATTCAAATATTGTGAAACAGTACTTTTCGAGACATTAGAATGCCTTGCAACATCATCCATCGTAACTTTTTTCATTTTGATCTCCTTAATAGTGATCAATACTAAATCGGTTTACTAAACCGATTTAGATAATTATAAATATCATTCAATTAATAAATCAATATATTTTTTGAATATTTTATATATTTTTTATTTTCATTACAAGGCGAATAAACTGAATATTTATTCCGTAGTTCACAATCTAATGGAAAGCGAGTAACCAGAATTATTTAACCCTCCACCGCTTTCCATCAATAGCACGTAATGTGTAAAATGTGATATCTGATACATCAGATGAAACCTTATGTTTTTATTATAATCACTATGTTTGGCTTGTCAACCAATTATGATAAAATTCCTAATTTTCAAATTTGGCATAAATTAAGATTATAGGACCATAGGAAAAGGGCTATGATGTACAATCATAGCCCTTTTATTAAATGACCTGAAAGTACTAGCAGTATTAGGAAATAAAGTATTTATTATCGCTCCTAGAAACAATGGAACAACCATCATTCCACCTGGAATACGACCAAGTGTTCTTTGATTTCCATCTACATTCCCCTTAAATTTCTTGCTTCATAATATTTGTTAGTTTTCCTAATTTTTCAATCTCGATCGTCACTTTATCTCCATCCTTTAACCAGACCCGTTCTTCAGGAGGATAGCCTAGTATTACGCCTTCAGGAGTTCCTGTTAAAATAATATCCCCAGGTACTAACGTCATATATTGAGAGATATAGCTAACAATCTCAGCACAAGAAAAAATCATATCGGATGTATTGGAGTCTTGTCTTATTTCATCGTTAACATAGCTTTTGATATATAATTGATTCGGATTACCGACCTCATCTGAAGTAACAAGATAAGGACCTAATGGGCTAAAACCATCGCTTGTTTTTCCCAACAACCATTGTTGTGTTCGAAACTGTAGATCCCTTGCAGATAAATCATTTACAGCACAGTATCCAAATACATAATCCAGCGAATTATCAATACTCACTCTTTTTGCCTCTTTACCAATTACAATTACTAATTCAGCTTCATAGTCTACTTGACTAGAGTTAAAAGGTAATAATATTTCATCTCCGTTTGCAGAGACCGTGTTAGAAAATTTATTAAATAGGATTGGATATTCTGGTATCGGAGCATTTGTTTCTTCAGCATGCTTTCTATAATTAAGACCAACGCAAATGATTTTCCCTGGATTTGGAATACAAGGACCGATTTTAATAGCTTCTTCATCTAAAAATAATCGCTCATTTTCAATCTCTGATGCTTTTGAAACCAATTCGTTTAGCTTATTGATAGCGCTATCATTTCCTTGGATAATATTATTGATTGTAAATTGATTCTCTTGTTCAAAATAAAGAGACGCTTTTAGAACATCAAGTACTCCTCTTTCAGTTTTTACTCCAACTCTTAATTCATTATCTTTTTCAAAAGTTAATAGTTTCATCATGTTCACCTTTCTTTTTTATGCTAATTTACCGGAAACAACTCCACCATCAATATATAGTGGGGATCCCATCATAAACTTTGATTCATCGGAGGCAAGGAAAAGAGCAGCTTTTGCTACATCTTCTGGACGTCCTACTTCTTCACTAAGCTGACGTTTTTTAATTGTATTAAAAGCTTCTTCCAGATTATCGTAAGATTTACTTAAATAGTCCTCTACAAAAGGCGTAAGTATTGTTCCAGGAAGCAATGCGTTAATCCGAATATTGTACGCAGCATAATCTACTTGCATAGATTTTGTGAGGGCAAGCACTGCTCCTTTGGATGCAGAATAGACTGTTCTTCTCATAAGTCCAATTTCAGCTACACAAGAGGACATATTAATAATGCTTCCTTCCTTCCTCTTCATCATATGACTGATTACATATTTACTTGGTAAAAATACACCCTTCACATTAACATTGATAACTCTATCCCATGTATCCTCATCTAGTTCATGGGCAGCACCTACACCAGAAATTCCTGCATTATTAAAGAGGATATCGATTTTTCCATGATCAGAAATAATCTTATTTACCATATTTTCAACTTCAATTGCATTCGTTACATCGGTTTTGATAAAAAAGGCTTCACCGTTATTGTTGGTAATTTCTCGAACTGTTTCCATTCCTTGCGTTTCATTAATATCATTTACAATAACTGTTGCTCCCTCTTGCGCAAACAACAAAGCTGTACTTTTTCCGATACCTGATCCTGCACCTGTAATTAAAGCAACTTTATTAATTAACTTCATTACATTACTCCTTCCTTATATCCAAAATAGGCTGATATTCGATTTGCTAAATCTAATATTTCCTCTTCAGCAACAAATTGTTTTTCTTCCCATTTACTTTCTAGCATAGTAACGCTTACTGCGGCTATTATACGGTTATTAAAATCATAAATAGGTGCAGCAACACAATGAAAGCCCGCAACTGCTTCTCCCTTATCAAGCATAACTCCCTTACTTTTCCCGGTTTGAATGTCTCTCCATAATTGATCAACATTTTCCAGTGTGTACTTTGATAGTTTTTCAAAGGTAACATCTTTAAACAAATGAGCTAGCTCATCAAAATTGTGATTTAATAACTGTGTTTTACCTAAGCCAGTTGCATATGCAGGTAACCTACTACCTGGAGCTGTAACCATTTGTACGAGAGATGAATTCATTTCTCTAGCTAGATATACATTGTAAACACCTTCAAGTTTCCCTAATTGAATGGTTTCATCTAATTTTTTCACAGAAACCTTCGCTTCTTTATGAAATACTTTAATTACATTTAAATTCGAGTAATACGGGGAAGCTAGAATTCCTAAAGTATGCCCAATGGAGTATGTATCATCCTCCTCTTTTACCACCCATTCGAGGCTTTCCAACGTTTGAAGTAAAGAGTAAAGGGAACTCTTATTTATTCCTGAATTATGAGAAAGACCAATTAAGCGATAATGTGCGGGTCTAGATGCAATTAGATTAAGTATTATATTTGCTCTCTCAATTGCTGGAACCCAATACTTTTTTTCAGACAAACAAATTTCCTCCTCTTAGTAATGGTTTACTATAATAAACTAAATATTAAATAATAAACTACAATATTTATTGTAATAATCACAATTTTAAAAATCAATACATTTATGGGTATTTTCCGAAAATATTTATTATTATAATTACTGATATGAAAATACTTATAATCATCCTTTTACTATTGGTTATTTATTCTACAAAATTAAAAGAGGACTATATATATATGAACCTCCTAGTCCTCTTTCAATTTATAATAGCTACATTATTGTTACTCTCTATCTTCTTTAAGTTGATCTCTCGTACTTATCACTTTCATTTCAAGATTTTTAACTTTTCCTTTATACTCTTTTAACAGTTTATCCTGATAACTTCGTTCAGCCTCCAACACTGCTCTATCTCATAGTTGTCTTATTCTGATACTCATTAATGATAAAGAATCATGAATTGCCAGTTATTATTGATGATTCGACAAAATTTTAAGATAATAATGTTAATCAATCTTTATAAAAAAGGGGTACCTATTTTTCCTAAGTTTCAGAATATGGGGTGAAACAATGAATTTACTTTCTCTTCGTTATTTTATTGAAGTTGCCAAGATGTTAAATTTTACAGAAGCATCCAGAAAACTGCATGTCTCACAACCTGGAATTAGCCAACAAATCTATATTCTTGAGGAACAGCTCGGGGTAAAACTTCTTCATCGTACAACGAGAAAAGTAGAGCTGACAGAGGAAGGTAAATATTTATTCGAAAAAGTAGCCCCTTCCTTTGACCAAATCGAAACTACAGTCTCAAATATCATGGATGCAACCACAATGCCAAACATGATTAAAGTTGCAACTACGCCTTCAGCTGCTAGTCTCTATTTGCCTAAATTAATGAGGAGTATACATGAACAATTTCCAAACACCGAATTTATTATTAAAGAGACAACCTCTGCACATGTAACCGAACTCGTCAAAAGTAGAGAATACCATATTGGTTTTATTCGAACACAGGTTAACTTCCATTCAATCCATCAAGAGGGAATTGAGTATTTAGAGCTTGAACGGTCTCCGCTTTGGGCAGTTGTGTCAGCAAATCATAAGCTTGCTTCTCGCAAAAAGATTGCTTTAAAAGATCTGAAAGATGATTTCTTTTTACATTACGATTCGGTACAGGCACCAGCTCTCCATCAATTGCTCCAAACAGCATGTGAAGCAGCGGGCTTTACCCCAAAAACAATTTGCAGCGGTTCAGAGTTGTTGACAATCGCGAATCTTGTTTCGAATAATTTCGGAGTTACATTGCTGCCGATGGATATGTTCCGACTAATCGAATCTCAAGAGGTGACATGTATAGAATTAGAAGATATCCAGCTGGAGAGCTCTATCTCAGCTGTTTGGGAAGAAGGCCCTTACATAAGGAGAAACATAAAATACATGGTGGAGCTACTCGCCGATCTAAAAATCTATTTATAATCATAGTAATTAAACATGGCCGATTTATATCTCTTCGTTATCAATATATAAGAAACCTGTATTTCTCAATTGAATAATGGTTTGTTAGGATTTCAGTATACTGTGAATGAAGGGGTAGATCATATGGAAAAAGTGTTAAGAGATTTTGAGATTGTCGTATATGGCCTTGGACCAATAGGAATGGAAATTTTAAAAAAGTGCGAAGAGCATTTGCAGGGAAAAGTAATTGGAGCCGTCGATATCGATCCAAATAAGGTTGGGAAAGATATCGGCGAACTAATAGATATAGAAAAACGGGGCATACGGGTAGTAAATTCCATACAAGAAGTAAAAGTAAAAAGTGATCATCCTCGTATCGCTATTCATGCGACTGGATCAAATTTGCGCACCGTTTGGCCTCAAATTAAAGATTTAATAGACTCTGGATTTTCAGTAGTTTCTACTTGTGAACAACTTTCTTATCCATGGCATCGTTATCCGGAATTGGCAAAGGAAATCGATGGCTATGCCGCTGAAAAAGGGGTATCTGTCATCGGAACAGGTGTTAATCCGGGGTATGTTATGGATACGCTCGTATTAAGCTTAACATCTGTTCTAAGTGATATCTCCTCTATACGAGTAACCCGTCGTGTCGACGTGAAAAAGCGCCGCCTGCCACTACAGAAAAAAGTCGGAGTCGGAATGACAGAAGAAGAGTTTAATAATCTTGCTGCAGAAGGAAAACTCGGCCACGTTGGCCTTGAAGAATCACTCCGTCTTCTTGCTGCCGGTCTTAATTTCGAACTCGAAGAAGTAGAAAATTCTATCTGTCCGAAATTGACAGACGAGGCGTTTTCATTGCCTCATTTTGATGTGAAAGCTGGAGAAGTAATCGGACTTCACCAGGTGTCCAAGGCTTTTACAAAAGATGGAAGAAAGATCGAACTTGACCTTGTTATGGCCACTTCAGTTGAGGAATCAGAAGATGCGATAGAAATCAATGGAGACATGAAACAAAGACTTGTAGTTCCAGGCGGAATTTTCGGCGACTCAGCAACAGCATCCATCATTATCAACACAGCCAAAACAGTTGCTCTGGACATAAAGCCAGGACTTCAAACGATGAAAGACATCAAGTTGACAAGAAGTATTCACCTCTAAAATAACATAAAAGAGAAGAGTTTCTTAATTTGTGTTAGATGAGAGAGAAGAAAAATGTTCAGATAAATGTTTCTCTTTTCTTATTTTAATTTCCCTAACGGCAATCAAACAACCAAAAAAGAACGTAAGGAGATCACAGTTCTTCTCACTGAAAAACATGTGATCTCCTTTTATCTTATACTCATGCAGTGTTTGGCTGTTTCGTTTGATTTTTAATCCAATCTTCCTGACGAAACTCTTTTTCCCACTTCGCAACAACAATACACGCAAGAACGTGTCCAGGTGTATTACATGCAGTACGTGCCATATCCAGAACACGGTCAATTCCTGCGATAATTGCGACTCCTTCAGCAGGAAGGCCGACAGCTGTGGCGGTAGCTAAGAGTACCACAAGTGAACCGGATGGAACAGCAGCGATTCCTTTAGATGTTACAACAAGAACGCCCATTAAAATCAACTGTTGCCCAAAATCCATCGGGATGCCGAATGCTTGCGCTAAGAAAATCGCGCATACAGAAAGATACAATGTCGATCCATCGCAGTTCAATGATAATCCGGATGGAATAACAAATGAAACAACACGTTTCGAACAACCGTATTCTTCCATTCTTTTCATCAGCTGCGGTAAAATGGTTTCGGTACTTGTTGTAGAGAAAGCAATAAGAAACAAATCCCATACCATCCTAAATACTTTAAAGTAAGGAATTTTGAGGAAGAAAGCAATAAGCGGAAACAAACCAAAAATAATAATGGCAAGTCCAAGATATACAACACCAATCAACTTGGCCATTGGTATTAATAGGACTAAACCATACTGACCTACAGAGGCTGCCATAAGAGCAAGCACACCAATAGGTGCGGTTGTCATAACCATCTGTGTTAACTTAAACATAATATTTGCAACTGACTCCATAAATTTCATCGTAGGCTCTGATGCTTTACCTACTGCTCCAGCGGCCATACCAAACAAAATAGCGAAGAATAGGACAGCTAATAAATCATTTCTTGCCATTGCATCAACAATGTTGCTTGGAATGATGTTAACGAGCATGGTTTTAAAGTCAATAACCTTGGAAACGCTTTCATCTAATGCCCCAATATCTTTTTGGGTAAGTTGAGAAAAGTTAAGTCCTTCACCGGGCTTTAATACGTTAGCAAGGAAAAGACCAATAGCTAGAATAACTGTGGTAATAACCTCAAACCAAATAATTGTTTTAAGACCTAATGAGCCCATTTTTTTCTTGTTCCCACCACCTGATGATCCAATTACAATGGTAGTAAAAACAATCGGGACAACAATCATTTTTATAAGATTAATAAAGGCTGTCCCAATTGGTTTTAAAGCTTGTCCGAATTCAGGAAAAAAGTGCCCGATAAGAGCTCCAATGAACAATGCAATTAAAACTTGAAAAGCAAAAAACTTTTTCATAGATGATCCTCCCTGCCTAATTTTATTTTAAAAATTATGTATACTTTCTTTCTAACAATTATTGATAGACTTTCCACAAACACCCCCCAAGTGAGATTTTTTTGAATATATAGTAAACACTTTAGCATTTTTCAATGATTAAGTTAAATAATAAATAAAGATAGAATTATAAGATAGGATTATTAATCCTTCTATTTCCCACTGTATTATGAACTTAACAATATAAATCTATTTATTTTAAGATCATTATCCTTCTTGTTTTTTCTCATCCCTTATAACCTTGATTTCTAATCAAAGCTCTCTGATTAACCCGAATAGACTAACTCCTCTATCACTTTAGTTAAATAATATTAAAAAAGAAAAAATATAAAATATATATTGACAATTCCATTTTCTAGATGTAAAGTTTGATTCATATTAAAAATACTTCTTATCAAGAGAGGTGGAGGGACTGGCCCTGCGAAGCCTCGGCAACGGACAATTTGTACCGTGCCAATTCCAGCAAGTAATCTTGAGAGATAAGAAGGGGATAATAGAACTGACCTTCTACCCTCTTCTGTCTGAAGAGGGTTTTTATATTTTCTAGCTGCAGCGCCTACCCCCTCGAGGTCACAAGCCAATCCTCCCAGAAAGGTAAAGTACACCTTTCCGAGAGGCTCGCCTTGTGCTTGTCGGGGGTGACCGAGGCGCTTCCGCTTTTATATTTTCATAAAATAATATTTTCTTATCCAGAGAGGTGGAGGGACTGGCCCTATGAAACCTCGGCAGCGGACATGTGTACCGTGCCAATTCCAGCAAGCCAATAAAAGCTTGGGAGATAAGAACACTTTTAAGTACATATGTTGTGCATATGACTTTGTGTCCTTCTTCTTCCATGGAGAAGGACTTTTTTTATGGAAAAAGCGAAAGGAGATCAAACAAATGATAGAGTTTCAAAATCTAATTAAGGTGTATAACAGCGGCGGCAAGCAAGTTCATGCCTTAAATAACATCAATTTAAAAATTAACAAGGGGGAAATCTACGGTGTGGTTGGATTCAGCGGCGCCGGAAAAAGCTCGTTGATTCGCTGCGTAAATTTCCTTGAACGCCCAACGTCGGGGAAGGTCATTGTCGCCGGGCAGGACTTAACGGCCCTTACAGAAAGGCAAATCCGTGAAGTGAAGAAACATATCGGCATGATTTTCCAGCACTTTAATCTACTCAACTCGAAAACAGTATTTGCCAACGTAGCTATGCCGCTTGTTTTAAGTAAAACGCCAAAGGAGCAAATTAAAAAGCGCGTCACAGAACTGCTTGAATTCGTCGGCTTAGGCGATAAAGCTGATGTCTATCCAGATCAGCTTTCCGGCGGGCAAAAGCAGCGGGTTGGCATTGCCAGAGCCTTGGCAACGCAACCTTCGATTCTCCTTTGCGATGAGGCTACCTCTGCGCTGGATCCGCAGACAACCAGCTCCATCCTGGATCTGCTGAAAAAAATAAACAAAGAATACAATATCACCATTTTAATGATTACTCATGAAATGTCCGTCATTCGGGAAATTTGCAACCGCGTAGCCGTCATGGAGGCAGGAAAAGTGATTGAAGAAGGAACCGTTTTTGATGTCTTTTCTGCACCAAAAACGCAAACCGCCCAAAATTTTGTCAGCACTGTCATGCATGATCAAATTCCTGAATCGATTCTCAACATGATTGAAAATAATCAAGCGTCAAATAACATTTTCCGCCTCACTTTTGTCGGACAGTCAACGGGAAAACCGTTTTTATCACAGCTAGCCAAAAAGCTGGATATTGATATCAATGTGTTATTCGGCAGCATCACTGAGCTTCAGGGCATCCCTTTTGGCAATCTAATTGTGGAAATCCAAGGGGCCGAATCAGAAGTCAAGCGCGCGTTAACGTATTTGCAGGCGAAACAAATCAGCTTCAAGGAAGTGACATCCCATGCTAGTTAATTCAGATTTGATCATCAAAGCCGTCATTCAAACGATTCAAATGGTCGGCTTCTCATTCATCTTTTCAATTGTTCTTGGGCTGCCGCTGGGCATTCTGCTTTTCGTCACCCGCAAAGGGCAAATACTTGAAAATCAGCCGTTTTTCGCAGTCTTAAATGCAATCATTAATATTTTCCGTTCCGTCCCGTTCATTATTTTGCTAGTAGCGATCATCCCGGTTACCCGGTTTATCGTCGGAACATCCATTGGCACATCGGCCGCGATTGTACCGCTTGTTTTCTACGCAGGACCTTATATTGCGAGATTAGTAGAAAGCTCGCTGCTTGAGGTGGACGAAGGCGTGCTGGAAGCCGCCAACGCCATGGGGGCTACTCCCTTCCAGACGATTTTTAGATTCTTGCTTCCGGAAGCACTTAGCTCATTAGTCGTGAATTTTACGATTGCGACAATCGGTCTGATTGGCGCATCCGCCATGGCGGGCACCGTCGGCGGCGGCGGAATTGGCGACCTGGCCATTACCTATGGCTATCAGCGCTTTGATACCACAACGATGATCATTACCGTTGTCATTCTGATTGTGATGGTCCAAGGCCTGCAGTCGTTTGGCAACATTTTATCGAAAAAAATACGAAGAAGATAATCAAGGAGGAAACTTATCATGAAAAAATTAGCACTATCTATTCTATTACTGGCATTAGTCGTGTTTACGGCTGCATGTTCGAGCAGTTCAAGTGGAAAAGAAACAAAAACAATCAAAATTGGCATTACCGGCACAGACACGCGCACCTGGGACTATGTGGCTGAAAAAGCAGCCAAAGAAGGGATTGACATTGAACTTATCTCATTCGGTGATTATGTTCTGCCAAACACAGCACTTGCTGAAGGCGAATTGGATGCTAACTCATTCCAGACCGTTGCATACTTTGACCAATTTATTAAAGAACATAAACTAGACCTGGTACCGATTGCGACAACCTATCTTGCTCCAATGGCTATTTACTCAGAAAAACTTAAGGATGTAAAAGATATCAAAGACGGTGCAAAAATTGCTTTACCAAACGATGTATCTAACCAAGGAAGAGCCCTTCTACTGTTGCAAGAGGCTGGACTGATCAAACTAGTCGATAATTATGACGGCCTTGGCACGATCGAACAAAGCGTGATTGAAAATCCGAAGAATATTGAATTGATCCCTACAGCTCCTGCTCAAATCCCGAGAGCCTTGCCTGATGTAGATGCCGGTTTAATTAATAACGGATTTGCAAGAGATGCAGGATTGAATCCAATCAAGGACTCTATTTTCCATGAAAGCGAAACAGCGATTGACTACCTAAACATTATTGCGGTGAACAAAAAAGACAAAGACAACAAAACCTTACAACGCATCGCTGAGCTGTTCCAGCAGGAAGATACAGCTGATTACATCAACAAAGAATTTGGCGGTACGCTGATTCCAACCTTTGTTCCGCTAGAGAAAATTGGCTGGTAATAACCAAACACATTGAGGGAAATGCATCTTTCCCTCTTTTACATTAAAAAGGAGGAAAAATCATGACCAATGTTATCACTAATTTAAGCGAAGTGATCATAGCCAATATCGATGCCAATAAAGAGGGCTATATCGAAACAAGTCACCAGATTCATGCGAATCCGGAGATCGGCAATGAAGAATTTTTCGCCTCTGAACAATTAACTAAAATCCTTGAAGACGAAGGTTTTACCGTTGAAAAAGATGTAGCTGGCCATAAAACCGCTTTTGTTGCCCATTATCAGTCTGAAAAGCCAGGTCCTTCCATTGCTTTTTTAGCTGAATATGACGCGCTGCCTGGTCTGGGCCATGCTTGCGGCCATAATATCATCGGCACTTTGAGCGTGGCTGCAGCGGTCGGATTAAGCAAGGTGATTGATGAGACTGGCGGCGAGGCAGTGGTCTTTGGAACGCCTGCCGAAGAAGGCGGCCCGAATGGAAGCGCGAAAGGAAGCTTTGTGAAACATGGATTAGTCGAGGGAATCGATGTAGCGATGATGATCCATCCGCAGGGAAAAACGAGCCTTACCTCTCCTTCTCTGGCTGTAGATCCGCTTGATTTTGAATTCATCGGAAGATCAGCACACGCGGCTGCGGCACCTCACAAAGGCATTAATGCTCTCGATGCTGTCATTCAGCTGTTCAACGGCATCAATGCTCTGCGCCAGCATGTCACCGATGATGTCCGCATTCATGGCATCATCACACATGGCGGCGATGCGCCAAACATCGTTCCAGAATATGCCAAGGCAAGATTCTTTATCCGTGCAGCGACAAGAACGCGGCTAAATGAAGTCACCAAGCGAGTGAAGGCCATCGCTGAAGGCGCAGCCCTCGCTACAGGTGCGAAGCTCAATGTCATCGCCTTCCAGAATGAAGTCGATCATTTGCTGTTAAATGATGCATTCAACGCGGTATTTAAAGAAGTCATTGAAGAATTGGGAGAAACCGTTGCGGACGTAAGAGAAGGAATTGGCTCTACCGACGCCGGCAACATCAGCCAAGTCGTGCCAACCATTCATCCATATATTAAAATTGGCGCAGATGACCTTGTTCCTCACACTGTGCCATTTAGAGAAGCAGCAGCGTCTGAACGGGGCGACCAGGCTCTGATCACCGGCGCTAAAGCGCTCGGCCTCACCGCCTTGCGCTTAATCACTGAACCCCAGCTGCTCGATGAAATCAAAGACGAATTCAAACAAAGAAAAGCAGCAGAACATGCGAAGTAAAGACAGACCCTTCAAGTATGATTACTTGAGGGGATTTTTAGTATTAATCTTTTGGAAACAATGTTTCTATGAATAAACGTTCTTTTCTTTGTTTCTTCTATTATTTCTTTCTTCTTCGTTTTTCTTATACTGCGGCTATCTGGGAGAGAAATAGAAACTTTTATTAAAAATACTTTGGCCAAAATCAATAACAGACGGTAAATAATTTAAATAGAGTGAACTATAACATTTTTGGTTCCAATTATATTAGATATGTACGGAAGACTATTAATCTTTGAATATATGCACTTTTCATTGCTTTTTTTAATCTGAATCTCTGATTGATATTTTAAATTAAATAAATATCATTCTATTTGATCAGTCACACACTCTTGTTTTGTGTGTTTTACAATATATATTTTAATTGTTTTATATGTTTTAATTGTTTTCGGAGCCTTTGAGCCCTTATGTACCAAGGGTTTCAGCGTTTAACTATAACAAAAATGGTTTTAACTATAACGTTTTTGGTTCTAAACATAACAAAAATGGTTCTAACTATAACGTTTTTGGCCCCTTAATTATAACAAAAACGGTCCCAACTATAACAAAAATGGTTCATCTATAACATTTTTGGTTTCAACTATAACAAAAATGGTCCTGGTTATAATATCTTCAGTTCTTCGCATTATGAATGTTATGAACTATAACAAATTTGGTTTCACTGCATTAACTGGAGATTAACTATAACATTTCTGGTTCCAGCAGCATTCTTGAAAGAAAAGCTATCATTTTCCTGAGATCCACGAGCAATTATAAGGAATCAACTATAACATTTTTGGTCCCTCCCATTTCAAAAACGAATGAACTATAACAAAAATGGTCCCTATTAATTGCTATCCTCTATAAAAATTACCAAGTATAACAAAAAAACTCTTTTGTTATACTTAAAACTTTGTCATAATTAGTCGTATAGGAAGGAGGGAATTTGGTGTATACTGCTGAACTAGTAGAAGCCAGTACGAGCAATCTTGTAACCAAATCGAATTTACTTATCGAAGCGAATTACAAGCTTGGAGTCGTAGAGCAAAAAATCATCCTCTGTTTGGCCAGCAATATCCAGACGAGTGATTCGGATTTTAAAACCTATACATTGCCTATTAAACAATTTACTAATTTACTAGGATTAAAAGGAAAGCCGAAATATACAGAGTTAAAACAGATTACGAAAAACTTGATGCAAAAAGTGTTTGAAGTCCGCATCGATAAGAAGTTAATTCAGGTTTCGTGGATCAGCTATGTCGCTTATAACGAATCAGAGGGCACTGTTGATTTAAGGTTTGATCCTTTTTTACGTCCATACTTGCTGGAACTGAAAAGAGAATTCACAAGTTACAGGCTGGAAAATGTCGTAAAGCTGAAGAGTTCCTATGCCATCCGGATTTATGAGCTGTTGAAACAATACGAAAAGATCCAGGAGAGAACGATCAGCATAATCAAACTACGGGAAATGCTTGGTGCGGAGGATATTTACCCTGCATATGGAAACTTTAAGCAGCGTGTATTGCTTCCAGCACAAAAAGAACTCAAAAAGAAAACAGATATCTCCTTCCAAATTGAAGAAATTAAAGTAGGGCGTAGAGTAGAAAAAGTAAAATTCATCATCCATCCAGAAAAGAAGAAAAAAACCGATCAGCAACTAAGCCTATTCGAAAGCCAATTAGAAGAGTTTCAGCTACCCAATTCCTTCTCGGAAAGAGTAAAAAAGCTTGGGTTACAGTTGGGCATTCAGCTATCGAATGAAATCATTCAGTCTTGGGAAAAGTTTGGGGAAGAAAATGTTTTGCTGCTAATGGAAAAAATGCAGGAAAGAACAGACATAGCCAATCCAATTGGGTACATAACCACGGTTTTAAACGCCTCGCATGCAAAGTCACAAGTAGCCAGTACCTCTGAAGACCAAATGTTTTTGCCGTATTTGATTTCATATTTCCGCAAATCAAAAGAGTCTTATCCAAATTGGTTTATTGTCGATAAAGCCATTGAAGAACTGCAGTCACAATTTCAACTGGAGCCCGATGAAGCGAATTCAGCCTTTCAAAAAATTAAGAGCGAGTTGTTTGAAATATTAGGAGTTGCTGAGCATTCAAGCGAACAGCTTTCAAAAGAAGCAGCAAGCCAAAAGAAAATGGAATTAAAAGAAATTCTTGCGCAATTAAAAAAGAGTCAGGAAAAATGAACTATAACAAAAATGGTTCTTCCTTTAATATCAAATCAGCTAATAATTACAGAAGGGGCTCACACCAACGAAAATCCGGTTGATGTTAGTCCCTTTTTGTAAGTTCCTTTCGTTTTCGAAAAATGTTGTTAAGCCAGCCTTTTCACTGCATGCCGTTCTTCAATACGCTTTTCAATCTTTTCCATCGCCTTTTTATCTTTCAATAGATCCCGTTTATTTTCCTCAATAAGGTCCTTTAATGTTTTAAAATCTTTACGCATTGCCCTCCAGCTCACTTTCTGTTCATTTATCTGAATATTCTATACTACAATGATACCCCAAAAATAGATGGGATAAACTCGGGATATATGAAAGTTGTGTGAAGTTTTTCAATATTAAGAGTATTTCAATCTAAGAAATAGGGGAATACGAGGGTAATTGTCTTAATTAAAACAAGGATTTACTTAGAAAAAGGCTCGGTTAAAGTTTGTTATTGATTATCTTATTTAAGTAAAGGAAGATGAATGGAGAAGTATTTTCGACCATGTGGGAGATGATAAAATGGATTCAATCAAAAATAACGATCCACTTGTTATATCGTTTGTACGTGCCGTTCAAACAGGTAACGTGGATGCATTACGACGTCTTTTAGACGAAGTTCCAGGCTTGGCCTCAAAAAGAGCCACGGACAACAAAGGGAGTTCTCGTACTGCTTTGCACGTTGTTACAGATTGGCCTGGATACTTTCCTAACGGACCAATGATAGTAAAGATGCTGATTGATGCAGGAGCTGACCCAAACGCACCAATCATTGGTGGTCGGTTCTCGGAAACACCACTGCATTGGGCGGCCAGCAGTGACGATATGGATGTGGCGGCTGCGTTGATTGATGGGGGAGCCGACATGGAAGTACTGGGTGGCTCAATCGGTGGTGGCACCCCTTTAGACAATGCAGTGGGTTATGGATGTTGGAACGTTGCTAGGCTTCTAGTACAGCGAGGTGCTCGTGTGGACAAACTTTGGCATGCGGCAGCTCTGGGGATGATGTTTCTTGTAGAGGAACTCATTGCTTCCCATCCGTCACCGACAGCTGATGACATCACCGAGGCTTTCTGGCATGCGTGCAATGGAGGCCAGCGTCGTGTCGCCGAGTTTCTCCTCTCCAAAGGAGCCGACATCAATGGGGGATCTGATTACACGGATCAGATGCCACTCGATGCGGTAGGTTCTCTTGACACTCGGAGGGATATCATGGTTTCCTGGCTGAAAAGCAAAGGTGCGAAATTGTCTAAGCAGGTTGATCATTTTGTTCTAAAATCAACAACAAATAAGATCAAAGCCTAGAAAAAAGTTTTTTTCCCGCAATATTAACATAAGGGCGGCCGCACAGCGGACCTCACCGCCCTCGATTCATGTTTGTGCGTGATTCGCACAGGAAGTCTCTTCCTTATCAATACCCATAAATAAACTTTCTTGATAACAATTGTCCAGCAGCAAACACTAATTCCTTTTGCTGATCTACTGTATCCACTTGACGGTTATCCGGTTTGATCATTTTTAATCCGCCATCCGTATCCACAAATTGACCGCAATCCTTGTCATTTATCGTTTCTGATGCCACTGCTTCTAAATCGGGAGGTGTTAACAAGTAAAAATCATGACAATAAGGGAGGTAGTCAGTCCATTGCTTATCTGTTACTAAATCCCCTTTCGATGCTTTCACATCAAAAATGACAATTTGCGACTCGTTATAAGCGAAAATATCGGCTTTTTTCCCGTTTGGGAGGGTAAACTCAGCCACAGCGATAAATCCACGCTGATGGAGCCATTTTAGGGCTTTATCCTGTAAATCTTTATGACGCTTTAAATTGATAGTGGAAAGAAAATCGGAAACCTCGGCCATCTCCCTATAAGAATGAACCGTTTTCTTTTTCATGGCTCTTAATTCCTTTTCAATGGTTAACCTTTTCTCTCTAATTTCCTTCAATTCATTTTTTACTCTTTTTATAGCTTCGTTCATTGGCTCGTTAAGGGCAGACGGGAGCTTGTATTTGCCGTCTTCTGGAACATCCACCCAAGGTGTTAATTGTTTCATTCTTTGTATGTCCTTGTCTGGATTCCAACGATATTCAAGCCCACGTTGATGACTTGACTTCAATTCATCTACAAAAGCATTAAAATCGATTAAAAAGTAAACATAAGCTTCTTCATCATAAACAATGATTCTCTTTTTCTTTAAATCGCGCTGCCAGTTAGCATTTACCCTCTTCGCTAACACCAGCTTCCCTTCATACAGCCCCAAGTATTCGATCAAAAAGGAGTAAACAGGCTCCGTATACTTTTTAAAAAGATTAATCTTTTCCTCCATCGCCTTTTTTAACTGCAAGAATTCCATTTCTTTTTCACGAAGCAATTGATCTGTATTCTCTAAATCCAACAAGATGAGATCGGCATTTTCCTTAAATTCAGCGATTCTTTTTCTTTTCTCTGCTAATCCGTTGATGAGGATCTGGAGCTCATCTCTTGTTGTTTCTTCCGTAACCACTGATAGTATTTCAATTATTCCAGCCCAATCGGCCTTTTTGAAAAACTGAGCAAGAGGCAAGCTTTTTAATCCCATCAGCATGAACCGGTTGCAATGTTCTTCTTCTAAATGTTCATTCGCCAAATGAAGCATCCTTTTGAAACGGGACAACCTTTTGGCCTGATCAAGCGAGACGGGATAAAGATTCGGCACTTCCGAAACCCTTAAACCGCTATTTAAATCGGCTAAAATACGTTTACTAAGCACGTCGCTTCCTGTGATTGTTGCTTTCATATAACCTCCTAAGTGTACGGTACACCTTTTAGGAAGATTATATACTTTCATAGATGGTTATTCAATTATGTACTTAGAAGGTTGGGTTATTCTTACTCCTGCGCGCTTCCGCTTGCTCGCTAACCTCGCTGCGAGGCTGTGTCCCCTTAAAACATATGAATTAACATATAACCTAATTATGTATGATTTATATTTTCGGGCGGGAACAGGCTACCGCCCATAATATAAGGGCGAGAACCAGTACGAGTTGGATTTTCATCAAACTTTTTCTTCAGTTTACGAATGTATCCTTCACTTACTCCTAGTAGATTAGCTAATTTAACGTTATTTGATGCAGGGTGACGCTTAAGTGCTGCTTTAAGCTGCCAAAGTTTGTCCTTCGTTTTCTCTTGTTGTTCCGTTATATACTCTTTTCTACTTACAGATCCGTTCTTTTCTCTATAAGCCCTTTTGTCCCTGTTACGTTTCCGCCTTAGCTTTTCGTCAGCATCGATAATCGTCCGCAAATGCTGCTGCTCTTCTGGTGTGATATCGAGCTTTTGGATAATGGTCTCATTCTTCAAATTATATCCAGCGCCAGGATAGCCTTTTGCTATGGCTTCCTCATTTGCCTTAGGATCGTTTCTATCCATCCAGGCCTTCTCAGCACTCTTTGTGGCCCTAATGATTTCACTCTCAGGCAATGGATCATTAAATGTACTATTAAATCCCAGTGTTTGAGATAATGATTCATCAGGATCATTTGTGAAGCAGCAACTCCAATATCGATATAAAAAGCAGATAACCTCTCGATACCCAGTTACATTATAATTACGCAGTTCCGCTAATTTAACGATATCTAGTAATCTGGCATAGTGAAGATTTCGGATATTATACATACGGATCACGTTCGACCTACGACGAGACTTGACTGGACGCATTTTATTTAACTCAGGTAGATACTCATTCTGTAAATCTCTTAACACATATCGAGTATCATGCCTATATTGAACAAAAACTTCTCTTCCACTTTTTGAATTGACGCTTCCAGCGACTCTAAAGACCCTTGTTGGATCAATAGAATTTTTGTCGGCCCCAACATATTCCATTTGCCTGTAAAAGTAGTTCTGGATTGCCTTCCACAGCGGTAAGGCTTGGGATGGAACAGGCTCAATCAGCCAAATACAGACAAGTCCCCTTCCCGAAAAAGTAATATAGTTAGGGTCAGGAATCGTTTCCCCAAATACTTCTAGATTTAGTTTTTCTAAAACCCAATGAGGATTGTAATTGAGATTATGACAATCTACATCCACATATAAAGCACTTAATCGCTTGATGTTTTCAATTCTCCTTTGCGGCTTATAAAAGGTATTCTGACTGTAAAAGGTATTCTCGCCTAGCCAATTCGTTAGCTCTGACGCTAATTCCTCAGGTCTAAAGTGACGCTGCCTCCATGTTCCATCTCGTTCTTTCTGGGCAAGCGTTACCCAGCCTGCCGCCTTCTTATGATGAAACATGACATGGCGTTTCGCCTCATAAAGAGTATCATTTTCCACAAGATTCAACTGTTCAATCAAAAAAAGTCCCTCCTAAGAGAAGGACAATCGCAAATTGATATAGAACCATATCATTTATAGAGGGGATGCGATTCCTTCTAGTTGTCCTGAAAAACCCCTGAGCGGCCAAACTCAATAGGGGGTTTCTCTTTTATTACAAAAATACTATTCGATCGTAAAGGCCGTACCTTTCGATGAAATAGTATGACTGAAATTGAGGAAATAAGAAGAATCTTTTTACAAAAAAATGAATGAGGTAATTACGGAGAGATATTATCGTTTTCATTCGACAAAATCCTTTATTATCCTTCAAATTACCCATTTATTTCACAGATTTGTCAGAAATTATAGTTAATATTGACCATTTGTGTTTCCTGTGCTTTTTTTATTATTCGGAATATGCTATCTGTCTTCTGGCGACCCGTAATCTTTTGGTTTGGGTGGGCTTTTGTGGCTAGCTCAGTCGGAAGGCGCCATTGTTTGAGCAGGACGAGTAAGCAGGTGAATTCCGGCAGCGACTACAAATCACATAAAGCCCTGGAGCCCCAGACCATAAGGAAACGGAAGCGCCAGGATGCAGGAACTTTGTTCGAAGAGCAAATACCTTATTATCTAAAAAGAGATGAAACATTCAAAGAAGAAACGTTTATTTCTTCTAATGTTCTTTTATCGGTAGATTCAAATACGCCTTGCGTAGTAGTCTGTATACGTCTTCTCAGCTTCTCCAATCGCACTGATATGGTCATAAAAGCCCTATCCTCAAAAAATTCGCCTCCCTAAATAGTACATAAGAAGGGATATTTACCAACAATCAGAAAAATATAAATATTAATCCCTACCTCCTTTTTCAGTTTCTTAGTCTGATCTATTCATTTTCCAAATAGCGAGAGGAAATATTAAGAGAATTGTAGAATTTCATCCTTGTTTACATAAAGAATTGGAGGGATTAAGAATGAAAAAGGTTTGGAAGGTGTTAAGTTCAACAGCTTTGGCTGCATCTTTATTTGCGGTTCCTACAATGGGTTCAGCTAATCAAGGACCAAGTCCGCAGCAAGGGGAAAATCTATCAATTGAAGGCTTCATTAACTATGAAGAACTCAGTAAGAAACTAGAGCAGATTCAAAAATCGAGCCAAGGAAAAGTAAGTGTTGAAACAGCTGGGTATACGAATCAAGGACGTGGCATTTATAAGGTCTCTGTTGGTCATGGAAAGAAGGTTGTGCTGATCCAGAGTGAAATCCATGGGAATGAGAAAACAGGAACAGTTGCTCTCCTTAACATTCTACAGAATCTTGGATCCAGCAATTCTCCAGAAACGAGAAAAATCTTAGACGAGCTTACAATTGTTGTAATTCCTATGATGAACGTGGATGGTTCTGAGCTGAGCCGCCGCGCAAATGAAATGAATTGGACAGAGGTCGTTGCTAAATTTCCACAACTTTCAAATGCAAAGCCTGCATGGAACTATTATTCCTATCCAGGAATCTGGAATTATGATACGAAACCAGGCTTTGACGTGAACCGAGATTTCAACCCAGACCTGAACTATGTTCCAAAGGCAGAGGATTTTCCGGGAGCATCTAATAAATACGGCTGGTATGTTACACCTGAAGCCCAAACGGTAAGAGATGTATACAAGGACTTGAAGGCGCAGTTTGGAAATGTGGATGTATTCGTTGATCTCCACCACCAAGGATTCCCTTATGTAGAAGGAACGGATGATCGAGTAACGATGTCAATCTCAGGAAAATTCGTTACGAACCCTAACAGTCCTGGCGGTCAAAAGTATGCCGCATACGCAGATAACTTCCATTACGACTTCTCACGCCAATTGAATTTAGCAGCCTATAATGCTTTACAAGCAAAAGGTAATTCAGTTTTTACAAATATTTCATTATATGATCAAAATATTGACCTACCAGGTACTGCTTTAGGTTCATTTGCGTTAAATGGAAGTGGGACAGTTCTTTTTGAAGTAAGCGGCCAAACGCAGACCTTCGGACAAAAGAAGAAAGGCCAATTAGTAAAAACGGTTGAAACAGGTCTTATGGGTATCATTAATGGTGTGGCAGATGAATCTGTCTACCAATTAAATCCTAAAGAATATGAAAACATTCCATTAAGTGTAAGAACGCCAGGAGGTTTGTAAAAAACCTTCTAATATTTTGTTTACTAGCCACCAATTAAAGTTCAATCAATTTAGTGGCTTATAGGGGTAGCGCCAGGAAATCGGATTTACAGCGTTAAGGAAATTTCAATATTAAAAAGCCTTATTTCTCCATTTAATGCTGAGAAACAAGGCTTTTTTCATTGCTTCATTAAAGTGCCAGATTGCTGATAACCGTTCTGTACATCTGGGTTGAGCGATATTGCAGAAATGTCCCGGTTGCTGAAAAGCTCCTCGTAGGCCCTCATGGGTTGATTCTTTGCCTGATAATCCGGGCACATTCTTCTGGGGATGTCTTAGTTGTGTCGACTATAATGTCATAATGTATGCCCACATGAACCGTAGTCGCTTGTGAAACTGCCATTCCTGTAACGCGGTCCCCTCGTTCGCGCTCTCGAGCAGACGCTACGGTGGGATCACAGAAAACACCCACCCATAGCACCTGTAACCCTTCCAAAGAGACTTCCCAGCGATTACAGGCTTCTACACCACTAATGAAGACATCTTCGATAATCACTTGGGCTCCTCTACGGACCTTCTCCCCAATACCGTGCATCCATGCAAATTCCAATGTGCGAAATTCCGTACCTGGACTTACAGAGCCATCGTCACCGAATTTAATTCCGCTGTCTGCTTTCAACATTGCATCGGGCATGGCGTCGATTAAATCGTCGATACTAAACCTTAACCATGGCGTTGGCAATAAATTCTGGAGACACTTTGCAATAGTAGATTTCCCGGAACTCGATCCACCATTTAGAATAATTACGTCTACCATAACTTTAACCTCTCTTTTGAACATAAGCTAAGGGCTACTTAAATCGCTATGCTGCCTTTTAAACAACCTCGAAATCTTCTCCTCTTTATATAACAGTAACCTTTGATAAATCTGCTTCTATGCCTTTTAGAGCGGCATAGGTCAGTTTATCCATCATTGCGCCATCAAAACAGATGGATTTAATAGCACGGTAATATTTCTTTGACAAGGTACCCCCCTGGAAAGATACATTTTTGAGTGTTGCGCCTCTAAACGAAACTTCTTTTAGCGCCGCCTTGTCAAACTTTACGCCGATAAAGGTCTGACCATCTAGACACAGCCCTGTCAGATCGGAATTTTTGAAGTCCACACCGTCAAAGAGACAATTTTCAAAGATTGTTTTTCTAAGGTCGGTCATGGTCAACATGACATCGGTCAGTGTTACACCTCTGAATTTTACTCCGTAGAGCCCTGACTTGCTGAAGTTTGTACGCACAAGGATTGATTTATTGAAGCTTGAATCTGTAAGGTCAATGGCGGAGAAGTTGCAGTCTGTCAGATTTGCGTTGTCAAAATTGGCTTCACTCACATCGCTTGACTTAAATAAGGTGCCGGTTAGGTCCGCGCCGGAAAAGTCGGAGCCGCGCAATGCGCTCGCCACAAATTTTCCTTTATGTGCGGTAACACCCACGAAGTCACTATTTGGTAAGTTGCTCGCGCTGAAGTTTGTTAGCACCTGGCGCTCCAGTGAGCGGGATAGGTTGGCAACCTCCTGTACCGTTTGTTCGATGTTGCCGATGCTATCAATAGTCATCTCAAAGGCTGTTTCATCGTCCTTACCTTCCTTTTTTAGTTCACTGAATCGTTCCTGTAGATCGGAGAGCAGATCAGCCTTTAGGTCGGCAGCGCTTTTTATCCCATTATATGGTGCAAAAACGCCATTCACGTATTGGGTTAATTTCTCGTTCATACCATCACATCTCCTTAAAATAATTTTTCTAGCACGCGCTTTGCATACTCCCAATTGCTTTTGTTGTTGGCGTAAGTAGCTTTACCCTTTTCGGTAATTTTAAAATACTTACGTCGTCCTCCTTGAGATTCATCCCCCCAGTACCACTCGATATCGCCGTCTGCTTCAAGTCGCCGAACGCTTGAGTACATCGTGGCTTCCTTTAACTCATACTTGCCGCCCGAGCGTTCGGCAATCAGCTTAACAATTTCGTATCCGTAACGATCAGCTTCGGATAAGAGCCGTAAAATCATCGTATCAGTATGGCCACGAAGCAGGTCGGATGTGATCTTGTTCTCGCTCATATCATCACCTCCATATAGTAATATGCAGCACGACACATTACTGTGACTGTCAAGGTAATATTATGATTAAAATACTTTGATTAAGAAATTTAATATATGCAAAAATACACTAAATCTAATTTTGATAATCATTACAAAATGGGCAGTTTTGTTATAAGATTATTTAGACATAAAAAAAGGCCCCAAATCCTTTAACCAGGCGGGCCATTAAATACCTTTACTCCTATATACCATTTTAATTGAACCACATAAAAAACTTTACACCATTCAATTCACGCACCTTTTAGTTTAAGTGCGTGTGTTCACAAACTTTATCTAAAACAAGCCGTTTTCCCTCAAGGAAACGACTTGTTTATTGTTATGCCTCTAATTTTTCAGTTTGTGTTTTCTCTTTTATTGAATTAACTTTTAAAGCAGAAGTTAGTATGATTACCATGCTTACTACTCCAATCCATACAAGGGTAGATAAAGGTGAACTCCAAGTTAATCCCTTTCCGAAGAAGAACAGTTCACGCAAACCTTGTATCATGAATCGCATTGGCAACCAAGAATAAACCCAATCTCGATAAAATGGTGACATCATTTCTGGAGCCATAGCAAGCAATGGTGCTCCAAAAAATAACATTAAGGCAAAAACAGCAATACTTTTGATTCCCAACAACGAAAGTACAGCTAAAATCATTAGGAAAAAGCTAAAAGAAGTAATCGATAGGAATAAAGCTGTATCCAGATAATGTGGAATATGAAGTCCTATCATCCGATCTGCCAACCAAGGTAAACCAAATCCAACGACAAGGGCTACCATTGCCCCCATTACTATTTGTCCTATCTTTATGATAAGATTCTCTTTCCGATTTGTAATGGATAATTTACTAAAAGCGATAATGATAATAGCAGCACTTGCCAAACTTGCTATCCATAATGGTTGAAATAAGGAAACAGGAGAATTTCCGTTTGCACTATTAGTGCCAACTTCATTAACATTAGTGACTTTTTTTGTAAAAGGATTTGCTAGGCTTTTAGCTTGCTTTGCTGTTAATGTTGCTCCTTGCTTTTCAAAACCATCAAGCAGTTGTGTACGAATATTATTATTCATATTGTCAACTACCCCGTTCAATATTTGCCCCGCAGCGGCTGATGCTGCCGGATTCATACCTTGATTAATAAATATTTCAACTTCGGACGATGAAGGTGTAGCAGTCTGTAAGGAAGCCTGTTTAGCACTGAAATCTTTCGGGATGACTAATGCTGCATAATATTCTTGCTTATCTAACCCTTTTTGTACTTCCTCTGAACTTTTTACTACAACCCATTTTACAGCGGGGTCTTCATCAGTTGTTTTATTTGAATTTTTTTGTATCATGTCAACGATTGTTTGACCCATATTCATCTTTGGTTGATTAGGAATTTCAACCCCTACATCCTCATTTACAATGGCAATAGGCAAATTTTTTGGTTGAGGTTGAACCGATGGAAATAATGTTAGTGAAAAGATAAAAATAACTGCTAATGCGATAATGGGTGAAATTAAAAACACTTTGTTTTTGAACATATTTTATCCTCCCTTATTTTTTGCTATAATAACGAACAACCTGTTGTTTATTATATTTAAAATTTTATAATTGAATCCTTTTCTCTTCAATAATCAAAAATGGCAGATGTGTTGGTTACGGAACACCTTTTATAAATGTGTTGGGTAAAATTAAGGAGGGAGTAGTTTGCGAGATAGTAATACGGATTTACGAATCATTCGGACAAAAGGAGCAATCCGAGATGCACTAGTGGTATTAATCGACGAAAAAGGTTTTGAGGCAATTACAGTTAAAGACATAACAACCAGAGCGAGAATTAATCGAGGAACATTTTATGCACACTATCAAGACAAATTCGATTTAATGACTAAATGCGAAGACGAAATTATGTTTGAGATGTCCAGAATTGCAAAACAGAACATCCCAGATGTTATCGATGCACTTGAAACCAACTCACCGATTGCAACACCATTTCCCCTTGCAGTTTTAATTTTTGAATATCTAAATGAAAATAGTGATTTTATGAGAGCTGTGTTAGGTCCAAAAGGTGATTTATCATTTCAAACAAGGCTGAAAGATTTTATGTGGAAAACACTGTTTGAAAATGAACCAAACGCACTTTTTAAGGAGGAAAATTTACTTGTTCCATCACAATATTTTGCTTCTTATGTTGCTTCTGCACATATAGGAGTAATTCAACAATGGTTAAACAGTGGCAGGAAAGAATCTCCTCATGAAATGGCTCGAATTCTATCAACCATAACAGTAAATGGACCCTTTTTTGCAGCTGGGTTAAAAAAATAGATAAGTCAAAGCAAAAGGGACAGTGCCTTAGAAAAAAAAGATACTGCCCTTTTATTTTTACATACTTGTTTAACTAATATTCCCCCTTAGATTAAGTACAATCTTTCACAATCTTATCAATAAATACCCAATAATCGTGCCCGAATGTTGAACTTTCAAAACTCAAAACGGTAACCGGTTAGCTACCTAGTATCACCAAGAAGGTGGAGGCCATTCGGCAATTAATTGCCGAATCAGTGCTATCTGTCCAGTATGATAACTGTTGTGTGCCATAAGAGTGGCTAAAAGGTCACCACGAGTCCTTTCCAATCCTGCGTCTTTCAGTTCCATTAAATCTTTTTTTGCTTCGTTTTCAGCTTCCTTTAGCCCCTTACTGAATAGAAAAAGAGTGTCACTCCATTCAGTTTCATATGACGGAGCTGTTTCATCGGGCCATGAGTCTTCGTCATGTTCTGGATGATTGGGCACCCTACCTTTAAGGTAGGCAAGATAGAAATCTTGCCAGAAAATCATATGGTTTAGAATCTGCCACACTGAATATGGACAGTTTACGGGTTTTTCCCCAGCCATCTCCCACCGTAAACCCTCAAATACCTCCAAGGGGTCAACATGAGCATTTTCCCCATGTAACCCATTTTCAAAGAAATAAGATGACATAAGCATTCCCTCACTTTTACAAAATTGAACAAACTTTTTTCACTCAACAAAATAACCAATTTTTTCGACGTTCCCACTGTTTCTCAGGCCTCTTGTGCTTTTTTGTACTATTGCCAGGTGATGAAACAGAAAAGCAAAAATTTAGATGGCCAAATTGTTGATAATAAATCGGCAAACGGGGATACCGTTTCGGTCATCATTGATTAGCGGTTTGCTAATGATGCATGTAAAAGTAAAAGCAAAAGACGTTCGGTTTCCCCTCCCAATTCCATATGCTATTTTAAACATTGTTATTTCCATTTTGTTTTCAAAATTTTTTCAGCAAAATGCAAACAAATGGACAAAAGAGCACTTCGAAAGAAATAAACTGGACTTTACCTTTCCACTAATAGACAAAAAAACGCTAAAGCCTATCGTCAAGGAACTGGGAATCGTGCTAGTAGATGTCAAAGCTAAGGACGGTACTGAGGTTAAGGTTAGACTATAATTTATATTATAGAATACACCGACCACTAACTGGCATTTTGAAGAAAAAGCCTAATTTCTCGCTTACACTACCGAGAAAATTGTAAAAAGGCAATAAAGTTATTTATTTTATAAGCTCAAACAAGCATAACCCCGTTCTAAATTTAGGACGGGGTTAAAAATATAGTTGTTTAATTTTTAATGTAAGATCCTTCACTATACTAAAAAATATAACAATAAAGTCGTTTAATAATCTAAGTTTTATTCAAAAAATAGCGCCCTATAATGGAATAACTCCAGAACTCTTTATCATTACATTGGTTTATATCAGATTGTTAACATCTTTGCTTATGAAGCGACTTTCAATCTTTGAAAACTATGAGAATACTGCAATTTTACGTGCGATTGATTCTGTTAAACGAGATGCTACTTTTGGAACAGCCCATTTAATAATTGGCGTTAACACCGCACCCGATAATCCACCTGCATGGACTTCCACGGTACAAGTCATTGTTGTTTTACCATTAACATCTTCTGCAGTAAAGTGACCGCTGCCTGTAAAATTATCTGATAAACCTTTTAGTTCAAACTTAATATTTGAAGGTTCATTCCATTCGGTAATATCTACCTGCGCTTGTATTGTTTTTTTAATACCTTTCATACTACCTTCAAATGTCCAAATAGATTGCTTGTCATTTATGATTTCATGTTCTTTATAGGCTGGTACTGTCGTTGCCCATTTTTCAAGATCACTGACATAATCCCAAACTGCTTGTACATCTACTGGAATTTCTACTGTATGTGTTCCCGTTGCCATTATGATTCCCACTTTCACTACGTATGAATTGTAAATTTATATTTCTATAAAATATAATTATTACATAAAAGACATAAACTTACATCACTAATTACACATAGATTTCCTTCTTCTAATAATCTTATTATTTGAAGAACTGAAATTTACCAATCCTCCACAATCTCCTTTATTCTTTTTTGCATTTTTGTAGATCCATATTCAAATATCAGGAGTTCGAACATAGGATTTTTCTATTAAAGTATCGGAAAAATTTATATTTTCAAGTAATATTGTATTAAAAGAGAACGATAGAAACGACATTGATTCGAATAAAGGAAACAACAAAAAAGAAGTAAGTATTCAAGGAATACTGATTATTCCTAGGAGGAGAAAAGATGAAACTATTCACCGCCTTCCTCACAGTTATTGTGTTAGGCTTTGTGGGATTTGTTGCGACGATTATATCTTTACTAACAGGAAAAGCAGAGTTTTATTCTATTTTTATTCCGGCGATTACGGTTGGGCTGATAATCACGATCATTCTTGCTATCTATGGGAAGGCAAAGAAAAAAGTTCCGAAGTTTAGTGTGATAGCCTTTTTCTCATTATGTGTGATTTCCGTTGCAGTTTATGAAGGCTACCAGGCTTATCTTAAAAGTATTGAGGTCGTAAGCACACAAGATGTAGATTTATCCGAATATCTTCCGTTTGTAAAAAATACGAAATTGGTCCATTTAGAAGAGCCATCTACGTTTAAGATTGAGGACAATCTTCCAAAACTAGACGGTGCAACCGCCTTATATCCTGTTTACGCAGCTTTTGTTCAGGCGGTGTACCCAGAAAGGGAGTATCCATTATACGATCTTGATGGTGTCGTTCTCTCTAGCCAAACAAGTCATGCCTTTGACCGTTTAATAAATAGTGAGGTCGACATGGTGTTTATAGCTCACCCGTCGGAGCAACAGATGAGCAGTGCCAAAAGCCGTGGGGGTGAGTTAACCTTGACACCCATTGGCCGGGAGGCCTTCGTGTTCTTTGTTCATGCGGATAATCCAATAGAGAAATTATCAATTGAACAGATCCAAGGCATCTATTCGGGTAAAATTACGAACTGGAAGGAAGTAGGTGGAAAGGATGAGGAAATCCGTGCGTTCCAGCGTCCGGAAGGCAGCGGAAGCCAATCAACTTTAATTAAGGTCATGAATGGCATCCCGTTAATGGACCCGCCTTCCAAGGATATTGTTTCTGGGATGGGCGGCATCATTAGAGAAACGACCAATTATCAGAACCGGACAAATGCTATTGGCTATTCCTTTAGACATTTCTCCCAGGAGATGGTTCATAATGGAAAAATCAAACACATTGCTGTTGAAGGGGTTCCTCCGGCAAAAGAAAATATTCAAAATGAAACGTATCCACTCGTAAGTAACTTCTACGTTATCACAGGCGGGAGCCAAAACACGCATATCCAAGCGTTCATTGACTGGATGCTATCAGATCAGGGCCAGGAAATTATTGATCGGACAGGGTATGTTCCTTTGAATTAATAAATTAATAAATAAATAACCAATACAACGTTTCTTCGTTTAAAAATTTGAGAAAGCAGCTTCGGTAACCAACTGAAGCTGCTTTTTAGCTTGCTACTTCAAGCTATATTTATAAGTGATAATAAATCATGCAAGTTGTTAACAACCTACATTCAAAAAAAGAGGAAATAAACGTTTATTCGAATATACATATATTTATTCATTCATTTATTGTTAAAAGTAAATACAGCGCCTTATTCCATTAAAGGGCCATTTAATGGAGGAAGAATAACAAGGAAAATTGAATACTTAAGGTAATGACTGTATGGTGTTTGTTAAAGATTGTACTCAAACTAACGGAGCAGTTTAGTTTAAGAAGGGATATTAATGTAATTAGACGAATATTGTTTATTGCCATTGACAGGAATTTCTTCTAGTTTAAAAGAGAAGTTGGATAAATTGATTATGCTAACCAATCAATAAATCGTACCAGATGCTAAAAACGGCATCTTTTTTATATAAAAAAGAAAGGGGAATAGATGTAAATGGAGTTTAGAATGGCGAAGAAAAGTGATTTAAAAGAGATTGTGCGTTTACTAGCAGATGATGAACTGGGATCCAAACGAGAGAAATATGAAAACCCTTTACCAGAGGCTTATTATAGTGCCTTCTCAGAAATTGAAAATCAATGTGGTAATCAAATCTTATTAGTTATTGAAGGTGAAATCGTAATAGGGTGTTTGCAATTAACAATTATCCCTGGATTAGCTAGGTTAGGAATGAAACGGGCCCAAATTGAGGGAGTGCGTGTTGATCAAAATTACAGAGGGCAAAAGATTGGTGAAGCTTTATTTCGGGAAGCAATTAAAATAGCAAAATCAGAAGGTTGCGGTCTTGTACAGTTAACTACCGATAAAGAGCGTAAAAATGCCTTCCGTTTTTATGAAAAATTAGGCTTTACCTCCACTCATGAAGGCATGAAGTTAATTCTAAATTAAATAAATCATATATTCCACAATCGGGCGCTTTTCTGAAATAGGAACAGCGCTTATTTTCATTATAGGGCCAGCTTATTTCGTAATCAAAGCCCAATTTCTCGCTTATAACACCGAGAAATTGGGCTTCTTTCTATTGGACTTTTCTTAACGAGGGAATGTGAACATTGTTTTTATGTACTCAACCCATTTTCACTTTTTCATTAAAAAGGGCTTTTAATTTAGATTATTATTGTATCCAGAACAGTGTATGGTACATAGTATAAACCATATAGTGTATGTCGCATAGTATATAAAATTGAGGTGGGGGAATGAGTACTTTACTGAATTCATTAACGACAGAGCTTAGGAGAGGAACGTTGACATTAGCCGTTTTAAGTCAATTGCGAACCCCCCAGTATGGATATTCACTTGTTCGATTATTGGAGGAATCAGGAATTAACATTGATCAAAGTACCTTATATCCATTGCTTCGCCGTTTAGAAAAGCAAGAGTTAGTAACGAGCAGTTGGGATACCTCTGAGAGCAGGCCCCGTAAATATTATGTTTTAAGTGAATACGGTCTGGAAATTTTTTTACACTTAAAAGAGGAATGGATTAAAAATTCGAAAGAACTTTATGGTTTATTAAAAGGGGTTGAGGAAGATGAATTTGATTGAAGTTTATATTCAAGAAGTCACTCGCAGGCTGCCAAATAAAACCCGAAAAGATATTGCGTTGGAGTTAGAGTCAACGATTTATGATATGTTGCCCGAGGATTATTCGGAGAAGGACGTTCATCGGGCGCTTGAAACATTGGGCAATCCTGCTATTCTAGCCAGTAAATATAATGAGAAACCGATGCATTTGATTGGTCCGAAGTATTATGATGTTTATATCACATTATTGAAGTTGGTCATGCCTATTGCGGCAATTATTTCATTCATTGCCTTGGTAGCGGTAAAGTTTTTAAGTCCTGTAGAAGACGGTGCTGTATTAGCAACTGTGTTGGATATGATATTGGAAGGAGTCGGGCAAATCATTGGTGTGATGATTCATACATTTTTTTGGTTTACTATCGTGTTTGCCATTGCTGAACGTGTAGATGGAATCAAGGATGATTCCCCTTTATCAGCGCGTTTCAAACCATGGTCACCTGATGATTTAAAGCATGTTATCTATGTTCCTAAGTATAAAGCGATCAATACATTTGAATTGTCTTGTGGTTTAGTATGGACGGCAATTTGGGGAACGACTTATTTTTATGCTGACCATTTACTTGGAATATATGAAAATGGTGAAAAAGGCCTGCGAATGGTAATGCCAGCGTTTAATCAAGAAGTGCTTCTCTCTTTTTGGCCATTTATTGTATTGTTGATTGGAGTAGAAATAGCCTTGGCTATTTCTAAACTAATTAATAAACAATGGACACATAAATTAGCTACATTTTTTACAATCCATCAAATTGCGTCGCTTGCCATCTTGGTTATCATTTTAACGACCACCAATCTCTTTACTCCAGAATTCTCAAATCAAATGGGTGGAATTTTTACAACAACTCCAGCACATATTGAAAACTTTATCATATGGGGGCTTACAACGATTTTTGTCGTGTTTGCCGGATGGGGAATTTTTGATGTGTATAAGAGGGCAAATATTAAAACGGATATAGAAAGTGTAAATAAAAGGTAGAAGGTTAATCATTTTTATCCGATAATATGCCCTTTCTCAGCCCTTAAAGGGGTACAGCCAACATTTCGCGATTCGTTGGTGGGCCCCCTTTAGATGAATGCTTTGATAGAATCTCTAGGACTAAGACACGCCGTACCTTTAGAACAGTTCTTTCTTAGATGATCGATCATTCTCTAGCAGAAGAAGAAATTTCCGCATTTCCCCTGAATATATCTAAGTAAAGACTATAAATGGAGGGCTGTTTATGGCATTAATTTCAATCTATACTGTTGGTAGACTAAACTATCCCGAAGTTAGGTGCGACTATAATGTTCAAAAAAAATCGAAGAGCCAATGACATTATTGGTTCTTCGTCTTTTTGTATGCTTATGTTTATAGGTAGTGGCATTAGTTAGAACCAAGCTTTAGAAAGTAAGTGAACTCCTTCATGAATCCTATTCTCATCTAAACCGGCAAATCCAAGAAGCACTTGAGAATATTCTTGCGAAGGTGGTCGCTCATAAAATGAGGACACTGGATACACTAAAACTCCCTTCTCTTTAGCAGTAGCTATAAGCTCTTTCTCTGTCATGTTATTCTTGGGCTCTAAGAGCACGTGTAAACCAGAACCTGCACCAATTATTCGGACCTGATCATTCATATTAGCTTTAATAGATGTAAGTAGAGCGTTATGTCTTTTCTTATAAATATTTCTTACTTTGTTCAAATGCCTCGACCATTGGCCACTTTCCATAAAGAGCTTTAGAGTATGTTGATGTAATCTTGAAACAGTTTGCTTATAACCAATAAAGTTTTCATTGTACTTTACTAGCAACTTTGTCGGAAGTACCATATAGCTCAAACGCAAAGATGGAATTAGTGACTTGGCAAAAGTCCCCATGTATACAACATTTCCATACATATCAAGGCTTTGAAGCGATGGAATAGGCTTTCCTTCGTATCGAAATTCACTATCGTAATCATCTTCGATGACATATCCCCCCTTCTCCCTTGCCCATTCTATTAATTCTAAGCGTCGAGATATTGGCATTACTGTTCCTAAAGGGAATTGATGGGAAGGAGTGACGTAGACTACTTTCACTTCGCTCTCTGTTAACTCAGTAACATTAATTCCATTTTCATCAAGATGAATGGGCTTAACTGCTCTTCCATAATCCTTAAAAATAAGGCGTACTCGGTCATAGCCGGGTTCTTCTATACCATAAACTAATTCTCTGCCAATCATTTTACATAGCATACTTAATAGATATTGTGTACCTGCTCCAATTACAATTTGATCTTCAGAACATTCAACTCTCCTAGATTGATAAAGGTATCTAGCAATTTGTTTTCGAAGTTCCAATTCTCCTTGCGGATCTCCATACAATAACAACTGGTCTTGTTCAGTAGCGATACTTTTCATGGTCAGTTGACGCCATAATTTAAATGGAAAATGAGTTAAATCTACATCCCCATATTTAAAATCGTATTCAATCTTTGCTGTTGGATCTTTCTGAAAATCCAATTCCCTTTTTTTCTCTTTATCCATGTTTTCATAATCTATAAGGAAGAGGTCATTTTTTAACTCTACAACAAACAAACCTTTTCTTTCTTCACTTCTAATATATCCTTCAGCAACAAGTTGTTGGTAAGCAGCATCAACCGTGTTGCGACTCACGTTTAAATAATCTGCCAAATTTCTTTGAGAAGGTAACTTACTGTGAGGGGCAATATTTTGTCTTTGAATTTCATTTCTAAGATACTCGTAAAGTTGGATATAAATGGGCTCTTTTTTTCCAACATCTAAGGTTGGCGTAATTTCTAACAATATATAACCTCCTTATAAACTGGCACTTGCAAATATTCAGAAACTGGTGCTTTTAATAATGCCAGCTACTTTACTATAATAAGTTTACATTTAGATGTTCAAAAAGCAAAGGAGTGTGTTCTAATGTACATCCCATCGTACTTTAAAATTGAAAATGATGAAATTATTTATGACATCATTGAAGAGAATGGATTTGCTACTTTTTTCTCACAACATGAGGGTGAACCTTTCGCAACTCATATTCCCCTAATGATTGATAAAGATATGGAATACTTATATGGTCACTTTTCCCGAGCAAATCCTCAATGGAAGGACATTAAAAATCAGAATGTTCTTGCGGTATTTCATGGCCCCCATTGTTATATCTCTTCCTCTTGGTATGAGTCAAATCAAGCCGTACCTACTTGGAACTACTTAGCAGTCCATGTATATGGAAAAGTTGAAATTGTTGGGGATGGTGAATTAATCGAATCTTTAAGTGATTTAGTAAAAAAATATGAAATGCCTGACAGTTCTTATCAATTAGACGAAGTCGATCCAAAATATCTGGATGGTATGACAAAAGGTGTTGTGGGTTTTAAAATAAAGATTGAAAAAATTGAGGGAAAAGCGAAATTGAGTCAGAACCATTCAATAGAACGAAGAAAGCTTGTTATTCAAGAACTAGAGAAGTTTGAAAAAGAGGATGAGAGAAAGATTGCATCCTATATGAAAAATCATTTGCAAAAAGATCAGCTTAAAAAATAATAAGTTTCAAGATTTAGAAAAATAATCAAATGGTAAAATACTATAAGATTAATACCAACCATTGTTAAATATGACTATTTGCCACTTTGACCGAAAACTTGCGTATATTTTCAGTGTTATTTTACCCATCTAACTTAAAAACCCAGCTCTCTTCACATGAGAAGATTTGCTGGGTTTCCAATATTTATATCCAATCCTATTGTCGTTCCTTCACAATCTTTGTTTGAAAATTAAAATCAGTTGCTCGCAGCAACTCCACTCAATAAAGGATCAATCCTCTTAAAACCCTGCAGCTCGTTGAATAAACCAAACCAGACCGATTGTGATGATCGAAGCTGAGCTTACGGAGACGAAAACTGGAAAGCGTTTATACCGTCGAAATAGGAATAATAAAGGGAGTGCTAGAGCAATAACCGCTATCTGGCCAATTTCGACACCCACGTTGAAAAAGAGCAGAGAGGACGCAATGGTACTACGGGACAGTTCCATTTCCTGCAGGATACCTGCAAAGCCAAATCCATGAATTAAACCAAAGAGCAGCGTGACAATCCACCGGTTTTTCGTTTCCCATTTCAGCAGGTTCGCCACAGCGACATAAATAATACTAAGGGCGATAGCCGGTTCTACCAGTCGCTCCGGGAGTGAAACAATCCCTAAAGTTGCCAATCCAAGTGTAATGCTATGTCCGAGCGTGAATGCAGTAATGACCTCTACTACTCTTCCAAACGAAATGGCAGCCGGAATGATTAAACAAAGCACAAATAAAATATGATCATAACCCGTGATAATATGCTCGATTCCTAGAAAAGTGAAGTTCCATGCCTGGCGCAGCCAATTACGTTCGCCTATGACCATTTCCCGTTCCGCGATTGTAAAGGTAAACTCTTGAGTTTCCTTCTCTCCATCTACAGTAGCAAAGTTTATATGTGAACGGTTCATGTCATCTACAAATAGATCATAAGCAATCCTGGTAGATTTCCCTTCACATGAGTAATGAAACTGGAAATTGGCTAACGGATGATTATCAATCATACTAACCTTTGTAGACTTGAGCTGTGGTTCACAAATCAGTTCATCCCGGTATACTCGCATTCCTGAGGCCAGGTAATCCATTATCTTATCTTTCTGATCACTGAGCGCGCCCTCCAACTCTGCAGTTGTTGGTGCGGATTCAAGATTGATCGGTAATTCCACAACTATTGCAAGCTCCTTATAATCAAGAGTCAGATCAATATCTACTTCTTTCGTTTTTTCATGTATGTTCATATATCCGTAGCTATTCGTATGTGCATGAGCATGAGATGGCAGTATGCTGTACAACAAAACTCCTAATAAAAGTACAATGAAATTTGCAGAAAATAATGAAGTCCGATGCATGGATAAGTCCCTTCTTTCTGGTGCAATAGGCAGATACTGCAGTAATGATGAACGACTAAAGTAAACACATAACAAAGGAGATGGAACATATGCCCCATCTCCATCACATAGGAAGAAATGTAACCTTTACATATGATTTTGACCCTTAATGCTTTTAATTCTTAGCGTTTTTCTCTTCTTGCTTCTCTTTTTCCCACTGGGTGTTTGTTGTTTCCTTGATCTGCTTTTGTCCACTTGGCGTTTTATTGATTTCAAAACCATCGAATAAATTTCCTGTAGCTGTACGTGCCTCGTAGGATAGTGTATCTCCATTCACTCGGACGAGTTGGTATAGCTGAGTATCCTTTATAGCATTGCGAACTTGAGCGCCATTCTCATCCCAGTTTTTAGAAGTAAAGTCATACATCTTTGGACCGGAAACCGAAACGACAAATACGGTGTCACTCTTTGTGCTCATTGCATTTTGCCCTGAAGCTTTGTTAGTAACATGACCACGGGCATAGCTATGGTCGTGACCTTGAAGGACTAAATCAACACTGTATTTTTCAATTAAAGGAAGCAACTTATTCCGAACTTCCACATTGTCACGCCCTGGAGAGTTGGCGTAGATTGGATGATGGAATGTGATTACCGTCCACTTATTCGGGTTATTTTCTAGGACTTGTTCAAGCCATGCCACTTGTTTATCCAGGTTACTGCCTTTAACATTGGTATCAAGCGAAATGATTCGCATTCCTTGATAGTCAGTGTAGTATACAGTTTCTTCAAATCCTGTAGGCCCGTTCTCTGGAAGAGCAAACTGTGGGCGCCAATATTGGGAAAGACCGGATGGTTCCCCCTTTACAATTTTCGAGTATTCGTGGTTTCCAGGAGTAGGAATACTAGACACCATGCCGTTGAGCCAGCCACCGGCTTTGAACCATTCCCCCCACTGCTCGTCTGCATCACCATGATTGATCAAATCACCCGCATGAATAATGAATTTGGCATCTGGTAAGTCTGAATAAGCATTGCGAATGACACGCGACCAATGTTCAAGGATGTCGTTTTGGGCGTCACCTACATAAAGAAATGAGAATGGTTCAGATTTATCGGAAGCTGTGGAAAATTCGAACCACTCGCTCCAGTTCACTCCATCTCCGACTCGATATAAGTACTTTGTGCTCGGGTTAAGATTTTCGAAATTTACAGTGTGGAATTTGGCCGTGTAAGGCTGATTCCCCTTTACCTCACTGCTGCTTTCAGCCATCACAGTTTTCGCCTTGGCCTTGAAAGCAGGTCCGTCTTCTGCAACGGCAATCTGGGCTTGCGGGGTGACAACATTCACATCTGTTCGCCAACTTACCGCTTGTGTTGTAGCTGTATCGCCCTTCCAGCTTAAAATAATCCGATCCGGGATTGGTGTAGGCTTGTACGTTTCAGCAGCAGGATACTTTGTTGCGGTTAAATCTGCAAGTGCGACATTCATTGTAGGCACTGCGCCAATAAGCAGAGCTGATAATAGAATCGTACGAGACTTAGAGCTTTTCAGTATTTTCTTCACTACCATTCTCCTCCTAAGTATGTAATTACAACCAAATGATAGCTTAGTAGTGTTAAAGGATTATGAAAATTCGTAAATTTAGAGTAAAAGAACGGCAAATAATCGTAAAGAAAATCGGGTAAAACTACCTGTGAAACTTAATACCCATAACATTTTATTGTACATCCACATCTAAAGGTTAGATGTGAAAATTAACACTTAAAACACGCGCAAAATATCTCCAAAAGTTATAAAATCGCTACTCCGGTGTCTAATCTATTAAGTTATGACACTTAGGAACACTGCCATTTTCCCCAACAAAAAAGCAGCTTGTTAGCTGCTTTACATTACATTAGGTGGTGGTGTAATGGGTGGCGGCGTATTAGGTGGCGGTGTATTAGATGGTGGTGTACTAGATGGCGGCGTATTAGGTGGTGGTGTGTTAGGTGGTCGTGTATTAGGTGGCGGCGCATTAGGTGGTAGTGTATTAGATGGTGGTGTACTAGATGGCGGTGTATTAGGTGGTGGTGTGTTAGATTGCAGTGTATTAGATGGTCGTGTATTAGGTTTTTTTGTGCCAAGATGATGTTTTCTATGATGATGTTTACCATGCTTAGGAGGCATTTTTAATCACCCTTTCTTTGATTTCATTTTACCACTGCTAGACGCTACGCTGGCGGTGCCCCAGATTCCCGTGAAGTATTATTAATGCGCCACCATGAACCATTCCAGAAGTATCAGGTGCCTCGGGGCCAGCCCACCCTGTAAAAGCTCTAGTCTTATCGGAGAGGTACCAGGAGGCGCCACACTCCTTTAGGCTTGTACAAAAAGCACTCATAAAAATGCACATTTTTACATGTTAAGAAACCTATTAATTTTTATTGGAATACGTATGGACTTGCTATGATTTTTTGTATTTGTGCGTTTGTCAAAAGGTTTGCAGGGAGTTGATCGGTTTGTGTAAAGTCTTGAGAACTTGGTACTGTTGGAAACATTAGATTTTGGGGATCATTACTATGTGAACCGTTAGAATTAGGGTCAGGATTTGAATCGTCAACATTCCTTTGTACTCTTCCATCTACCTGACTCTCTACTACACGAGCAAATAGTGAATGAACGATTTCATGAGCTAATAAAAATCGAGAAGCTGAAGAGTTTACATCACTTGGCATAACGGTATAACCTAAGATGGGAAAAGTAAGTCTATTATTTTCACACGAAAGCTCATCAATGGTAGTTGCTGTTTGGCTGTTTGCCCCACTAAGGTAATATATTGAAATTACTCTGCCGTCACGAGCAAACCCGTCTGGATTATAGTCTAATAATTGAAGCGATCTTCTTGCCTGTTGGTCATTAAGAAAGTCAGTGATACTAATATCCACATTCGGAGGAAGAATTTGAGTTGGTGCTACTGTAAAGACTTGTACCCCAGCTAAGCGAGATAGAATGATATTGGCTGCATAAAGATCCCATTCTATTCTAAAATTTGATACATCAGCATTTGGAGAAGCAAGTACTCTCAAATAAATTTGTGTCAATTTATGCACAGCTCACTTTCATGTTGGAATATTACCAACATATTAAAAAGACAAGCTTATGCTTGTACAATTAACCATTTTGCAAAAAATGTTAATTGAGGTATTAATCTGTGACCACAGAGCAATCAGGACCATGGTGCTTCGAAAGTTTCTACACAAGAACAAAAAATTGGGAATACTGTAATCGTTTATGCCGACCTATACCCGGGGACCTACCAGCCAAAAGCTCAAAACTTACGCTAAGGATTTATAACTTTTTAAAGTGTTCAATAACTCATTTTAATGCAACCGATTGTCACTCTCTCATTCCCGCCTATCAAAATAAGATGAATCAGACGGGAAATTATGGTATATAATGATTATGTCTTAAATCGAATTTAGGCAATTTTTGTTGAGGGAGGCGTTCATTATGATAAATACTATTATTTTTATCAGGTTAAACAACAAGGGGGATTCGCTTAATTAACAAAGATTGTTTAGCGTTCCCCAACATTCGAAAGGGGAAAATCCGTGGATACACTTAATGTAAGTCTTGTAGAGCTGAATTCGGAAAATTGGTATGAATGCTGTGAATTAGAAGTATCAAAAGAACAAAAAGATTATATTGAACCAAATGCTATTTCAATAGCCCAATCTAAATTTGAGCCAACATTAAGGCCTTACGCCATTTATGCTGAAGATCAGGTTGTGGGATTTTTAATGTATAACGCTGAAAAAGAAGAACTTGATGGCTATTGGGTATACAGAATCATGATTGATAAGAAATTCCAAGGGAAAGGAATAGGCAAAGCCGCGACGAAGCTAATGATTTCGGAAATGGCTAAATTGCCAAATGCGAATAAAATTATTGTAGGGTACCACCCTGAAAATAAGGGAGCACATCAATTATATTCCAGCTTGGGGTTTATTGATAATGGCGATAGGTTTGGAAAAGAAATGGCTGTTATCAAATATATAAATCAATAAAAATCTAAAACAATGAATCAAAACGACCAAAGAGCTGGGGGAATTCCCCAAGCTCTTTTTGCGTGTAAATTATGATGTGAAATCATTGATTTCCTATAAGAAACCGGATATTTTTTCACTTCTGCACTTCACAAGTTACCCCGTTACCATCGGAAGGTGTTCGCTTCAAACTTAACCCCAAATCTCTTTCGAAATATCGACAATGTATTTCAGCTTTGCCCATTGCTCTTCTTCGGTTAAAATATTTCCATGATGAGTAGAAGCAAAACCGCATTGCGGACTGATGCACAATTGTTCTAATGGGACGTATTTTGCTGCTTCTTCTACACGTGCTTTAATGTTTTCTTTCTCTTCTAAACTACCATGTTTCGATGTGAATACACCAAGGACGACTTGAGGGCCGCCATTTGGGATGTATTCCAGTGGCTCGAAACCGCCAGAACGGTCATCATCATATTCTAGGAAAAACCCGTCGACTTTTTCTTTTGCGAATAATGTTGGCGCGATTTTCGCGTAACTGCCTTCAAATGCCCAATTTGACCGGTAATTTCCGCGGCAAAGGTGAGTGGTTACGATAAGATCTTCAGGTTTATCTTCTAACACGCCATTTGCCACACGTAAGGCCAAGTCAATTAATTCTTCACGAGAAGAGCCACTATCATTAAATGGAATCTCTGGTGCATTCAGACCCGCGATATACACATCATCCAGCTGTAAGTAACGGCAGCCTGCCTCATAAAAGGCTTTAATGGCACCGCGGTATGTTTGAATAATATCGTTTGCATAGTCTTCAATATCTGGATAGATGTCTAGGTTACGGATCCCCGCGTTAAATAATTGATTGGGACTTGGGATGGTTTGCTTTGCAATGGCACGGTCCCCAACAATCTCTTTAAATTCAA
This sequence comes from Cytobacillus depressus, assembly GCF_008923245.1. Lineage (GTDB taxonomy): Bacteria > Bacillota > Bacilli > Bacillales > Cytobacillaceae > Cytobacillus > Cytobacillus depressus. The sequence continues at coordinate 5,089 of NZ_WBOS01000018.1, read as the reverse complement.
TAAAGTCTTTTATATGTGGATGATCTGGGTTAAATGAGATTTTCCCAATCACACGAATATCGTATCGTTCCGTTTCCTCACCTTTAAATTTAAAACCATGTTCTGGAATATAGCCTTCTACGCCATTTAAATGCTCGAGAAAATCCGTATGCCAAAATCTGCGGCGAAACTCCCCATCTGTCACAGCTTGCAGTCCAACTTCAATTTGCTTGTCAACGATAGTTTTAATTTCTTCTGTTTCAATTTCATGCAGCTGCCCGGCAGTAATGATACCTTCTTGGAAGTCTTTTCTAGCCTTATGTATTCTTTCTGGTCGCAATAAACTTCCTACATGATCGGCTCTAAATGGTGCTTTAACTAATGTTTTTGTCATTTGTATTCCTCTCCTTAATTGAAATGAAAATAATGTATATAAAGTTTAAAAAGTGTATTATGGCAAAATAGCAAAAGAACGCACTGGAAATCCAGATGCCTTTTCGGGCTTTGGACAGATATTGAAGATGACCGCCCCTTTTGCCGGTACCTTATCCAGGTTCGTTAATAATTCCACTTGAAATGTATCTTGCTCAAGCACATAGTATTCGCCAATTAACGATCCATTTTTGCGATAATCCAGGCTTGCGTCTGTATCAAACGTTTCATGTCCAACAGCCTTGATATTCCTTTCTTCAAATAAAAACTTTAAGGCGTCAATTCCCCAACCCGGACTGTGACTATTACCCTCACCATCTTTATTTTCAAAAGTATCCTTATTAGGCTAGCGTTTACTCCAGTCCGTACGCAACGCCACAAATGTGCCTGCTTCGATTGTTCCATGCTCAGCTTCAAACTTTAAAATATCCTCAACAGATAGAACAAAGTCATTATTTTCATCTGCTTCCTTCGACTTATCAATCACAACAAGGGGCAGAACCAATTCCTTTAACTCTAGCTCCTCTAAGTAACGCTGGTTTCGAACGAAATGAATGGGTGCATCAATATGTGTTCCATATTGTCCAGGAAAATTAAAGCGCTGGGCAAAAAAGCCATCATCATGTGTGAAAAGTGTTTCAATCTCTGCATCTTCAAAAGCTGAAAAATGTGGTGAATCCGGGCCAAAAGTATGTGTGAGATCCACCCATTCTTTACTTTGCAGAACCTCAATCGCCTTCAATAGCTCATTTTCTGTTTTTACCGTCGACATCAAAATCACCTCGTACATGAATTTTTAAATCAAAAACCCCTCTTCTAGAAATAAGAAGAGGGGTTAGTTAGACAAATAAAAATGACCTGCTCTTCTTATCTTCTAGCATCATGCTACTGGAATTGGCACAGTACTATTAAAAGTCTGCTGCCGAGGCTTCATAGGGCCAGTCCCTCTACCTCTCTTGATAAGAAAAAATTCGAAATATTAAGTTATGTCATCTACTATACACCTTAAAAGTAAATTGTCAACGTAGAAAGGGGAATCTTTTCATAAATCTATTTTTTATTCTCGACTCAATCATATAAGTGATTAGTGCTTTTTACAATAAAAGAAGAAATAAACGTTTATTCGAATATATATTTATTTATTTGTTGTTTTAAAGTAAATAAAGCGCCTTATTTTTGAAAATAAAAGGAATGCTATAAACAAGAGCCATCCTTCTATCTCTTCCACTTGAAGCACTATTGTAATTTTTTTCGAAGTTGTTCCGCTGCAGACAGTGCTTTCAAGTCTTGAGCAATATCATCCGGACGGTTTCCTTCTCCAATAATATATCCTTCAAAAGTTGTCCCTACATAGTCAAAGATATGTTGAAACTGCTGAATCATTGGTAAACCTTTCATGTATGGCTGATCTCCACCCACTGCAATGACATATGCTCTTTTTTGAGACATTTGCTTTTTAAAATCGGGATAATTTGTGTCTTTTAAAGTCTGGGACCAACGATCAATAAAGTTTTTCATTATTCCTGTCATGCTATACCAATAAATCGGTGTAGAAAAAATAAGAATATCATGCGGAAGAATACGATCAATGATAAAGTTGTAATCATCATTCACCTCAGGAAATCCTTCCTCTGCATGCCGCTTATCTATTATAGGTTCTATTACATATTCCTTCAGATATATTTCTTCCACAACTAAGCCTTGAGTCGCTAACTTTGTTAACGACTCTGTATTCCCGTTTGGACGGTTTCCACCGTAAATAACTGCAATGGTCATCAGTCATTCCTCCATTTTGTAGTTGATTTGTTAGTTAATAATTATTACTTTATAATGAAAATCAAAAACAATAAAACGGATTATTTCGATTAAATCAATCGATAATTACGATTAAGAGAAGGAGAGCGCATTGGAAATCAAACAACTGATTACTTTTAAGTTAGCCGCAGAAAATTTGAACTTTACCCAAACGGCAAAAATATTGAATTTTGCACAATCAAGTGTAACAGCTCAAATCAAAGCCCTTGAAGACGAGATTGGCAAACCCTTATTTGAACGTTTAGGAAAAAGATTAGTTTTAACAAATGCCGGATATCAATTTAAAACATATGCTGAAAAAATGATTAATTTAAGTGAAGAGGCCATTACGGCTACAAACGGAGAAGAAGAACTATCTGGTATTCTAACAATAGGGGCTCAGGAGAGTCAGTGCACCTATCGATTACCCCCAATTCTTAAAGAGTTCAAGGCTGCATTTCCAAAAGTTAAACTCGTATTTAAACCTGCACATTCTGACGAAATGGCGAGAAAGCAGCTTATGGAGGGATTATTAGATGTTGCTTTTATTATGGATACAAGGAAGCCTGAAGGATCGTTAAGTGTGGAGCAACTGATCAAAGAGGAGTTAAAACTAGTCATCACACCAAACCAACCTAAATCAGCGTTTTCAATCGATAATCTGAAGCATGAAACTCTATTACTCACAGAAGTTGGTTGTTCTTACAGAAATATGTTTGAAGAATCCCTCAATTCTCTTGGGATATACCCATTAGATAAAATAGAATTTTCTAGTATAGAGGCCATCAAACAATGTGTAATTGCAGGATTGGGCGTGGCATTACTGCCTGAGATGGTTGTAAAAAAAGAACTTGAAGAGGGGCGAATGAAGGAATTACCGTGGAATGATTCCTCATCCCCGCTATATACTCAAATTGCTTGGCATAAGGATAAATGGATGACACCACCTTTGGATGAATTTATTAACTTAACCCGTAAGATGTTTCTGTCTGTATAACATATATTCTTCAATGAACGGGTGCGTAGTGAATGAGGAACTAAGTGATTTTAGGCTACGAAATGAGGAAAATTTACATCCGTACTTATAAATAAACAAAAGAATAAAACAACGTTTCTTTGTAGAAATATTGTTTTATTCTTTTGCATGTCTATTTAATTTCATTTCGGAATAAAAGAAAGAAACGTTTATTCCTTTCTTTAAATATTCTTTATGGTTTTACGGAAAAAAAAAACACAAATAGCCCTTTAAACATTCATTATGTTTTTTAGGGCAACTACGTCTTAATTGTTTGTAGTTTCGATAAAAGTACCTATTTTATCTCCTACAAGGGTACACAATTTAGCTGCTGTTTCAAATGCCAGGTGTTCGAACAAAGGCTTTTGATATTTGTGTTTGGAGAAAAACGATAATGAATCACTTTCAACATTTACCCTTTATACTCGAAGGGGAGTAAAAATGTCCAAGTCGCGCGCTAACTTATCCAGTGAATAATCTCGTTTTCCCTGTACCATTAACTATTATTGACAGAGTATTCAAAATATATACATACATTTTATTAAAGTGATAAAAAACGCCAAAGAATAAAACAACGTTTCTTGGAATATTGTTTTATTCTTTCGTTGCCTTTAATTGATTCCCTAAGTTTCATTCTACATCGGCGACAGTTAACAAAGTTAACTCTATAAATCTACTATTGATACCGCCTCGCTTGAATGATTCTGTACCTGCTGGATTATTGCATGACAAAAAAAATAGGGGACTACCCTCCACCAAATTAAAGAATTTGGAAGAGGGTAATCCCCTAAGATTGTCATCCAAACAAAAGATGACCGTCATTAACGATCATCTTTTGTTTGGATCTCTATTTCATTTATTTGAAGAATTCACTTATTCTTTTTAGCCGATTCGTATACTTCACGACGATCCCCGGACCGATCGCTGTAATTTGCATTTCTACGATCTCATTTTTATCAACTAGTCGCCATTGCTCGATCCTGTTGAGCGAAAAGCGCATGACATTAAATTGTATGGCGGAGAAGGAGGGATTTGAACCCTCGCGCCGTTTACACGACCTACACCCTTAGCAGGGGCGCCTCTTCAGCCTCTTGAGTACTTCCCCGTAAATAAAAAAATGGCTCCGCAGGTAGGATTCGAACCTACGACCGTTCGGTTAACAGCCGAATGCTCTACCACTGAGCTACTGCGGAACAATAAGTATATTTATTATGGTGGGCCTAAGTGGACTCGAACCACCGACCTCACGCTTATCAGGCGTGCGCTCTAACCAGCTGAGCTATAGGCCCATGATATCATATGGAGCGGGTGAAGGGAATCGAACCCTCATCATCAGCTTGGAAGGCTGAGGTTTTACCACTAAACTACACCCGCATATTCGACATTGCCTTCATATTTTTTCAAAAAAAATTCAATAGTTCATTAAACTATTGAAGTAATTATGGGGCGGCTGATGGGAATCGAACCCACGAATGTCGGAACCACAATCCGATGCGTTAACCACTTCGCCACAACCGCCATAATTGGTGGTGGGGGACGGATTCGAACCGCCGAACCCAAAGGGAGCGGATTTACAGTCCGCCGCGTTTAGCCACTTCGCTACCCCACCATATGACTATAAATAAAAAATAAGGTGGCTCAGGACGGAATCGAACCGCCGACACAAGGATTTTCAGTCCTTTGCTCTACCGACTGAGCTACTGAGCCACACAACATATTTATTTCAACAGTAGGAAACCTACTGGAAGAAATATGGCGGTCCGGACGGGACTCGAACCCGCGACCTCCTGCGTGACAGGCAGGCATTCTAACCAACTGAACTACCGGACCATATTGCGGGGACAGGATTTGAACCTGCGACCTTCGGGT
>NZ_WBOS01000017.1 GCF_008923245.1 Cytobacillus depressus | reverse complement strand
ATGGATTCATGTCCATTTACATATCGTTCAACCGCTTGGATTCTTTGTTCAACTTTTAATTTTGCCATAAAAAAACCCCCGTAAAAATTAGATTAGTGTCTAACTTTTACGGGGCAGTTCAAAGCAGTTGTATGCTTTTTTTTGTCTAGCTCCAGCGCCTACCCCCGACGTACAGGACGTACTAGTGTCGACAATGTGACAGGACGTCGCGCTTTTGTCGACCTAGAGGTCATAAGCCACTCCGCTCAGAAAGGTAAAGAACAACCTTTCCGTTCGGAGCGTCTTATGCTTGTCGGGGGTGACCGAGGCGCTTCCGCATTTCTTACTTGCTTCTAAAGTCATAATATATTAATCTAAATATATCAAATTTTTTGAATATTATTGACCACTTCTGTATTTAAATGATAATATAACGATATTATTACGATAGTTATGTTATTTATCATATGAATTGTGGTTTAGTTTTTTTACCAAGATACATGGTAGTCCACACTGCTATTTATACAGTGTTCATAATTAAAAAAAGGGGGTTTTTCTAAATGAAAAAATCATTAAAAGCATTTTCTTTAGCGGTAGCAGCAGGATTGCTCGTATTGAGCGGATGTGGGAAAGAGGCAACGAAAGATGCTCCATCAGATGTAAAAGAAAAAGAAAAAGAAGTGTTTAAGATTGGTATTACACAATTTGTTGCTCATCCTTCTCTAGATGCAGCAACAGAAGGGTTTAAAAAGGCATTAGAGGATGAAGGATTTAAGGATGGAGATAAGGTTGAATATAATTTTCAAAATGCGCAAGCGGATATGAACAATACGCAAACAATTGCCAATAACTTTGTAGGGGATAAGGTTGATCTAATCTTTGCAAATGCAACACCAAGTGCGGTGAGTGCATTAAATGCTACGAAGGACATTCCAATTTTGTTTACGTCTGTGACCGATCCTGTAGGTGCTGGACTTGTTGAAGCATTTGATAAGCCAGGAAATAATATCACAGGAACAACGGATAATCATCCAGAAGGAACAGCGAAAACGATTAACTTTATTATTGAGGAAGCTGGAGCGAAGACGATTGGTGTGATCTACAATGCAGGCGAACAAAATTCCGAGGTTCAAGTGGCTGAAGTGAAAAAGCTTGCTGAAGCGAAGGGAGCAACGATAGTTGAGGCCTCTGTCTCCACATCTGCAGAAGTGAAACAAGCGGCAGAGTCTTTAGTTGGCAGAGTTGATGCGATTTATGTCCCAACAGATAATACAGTCGTATCTGCTTTAGAGTCCGTGATTTCTGTGGCAAACAATAAAAAGCTTCCATTATTCGTGGGCGAGCTTGACTCAATGAAACGTGGAGCAGTAGCGGCAAGCGGTTTTAGCTATTATGATCTTGGCTATCAAACGGGGAAAATGGCTGCGGAAATTTTAAAAGGAAATAAAAAGCCTTCAGAGATTCCAGTTGAGCTCCCAAGCAGTTTAACATTAATGATTAATAAAAAAGCGGCGGAGGAGCAAGGACTAGAAGTCAAGGAAGAGTGGGGAAAAATTGCAGAATTTTTTGATGGCGAATAATAGAGGGTGTGATTCATAAATGTTCACAGCAGTATTTGGAGCGTTTGAAGCTGGAATCATCTATGCAATTATGGCACTCGGAGTATATTTATCCTTCAGAGTGCTAGATTTTCCAGATTTAACAGTAGACGGAAGCTTTGTTACAGGAGCGGCTGTAGCTGCAACTTTAATAGTCGGTGGAATGAATCCATTTTTTGCGACGATCCTCGCTCTTATTGCAGGATTTGCTGCCGGCTGTATTACTGGAGTACTTCATACATTTGGTAAGATCAATGCACTACTTTCCGGAATATTAATGATGATTGCGCTCTATTCTATTAATCTCCGAATTATGGGGAAATCAAACGTTCCGCTATTAAATACAGAAACCGCAATGACAAATGTGAGAGATGCTTGGGATAAGACAGGATTAGACTCAATTTTTAATAGTATTATATCCGCTATTGGGCTTGGTGACAGCTTACCAAGGACATGGGGAATATTAATTATTATGGCAATCGTAACGGTTATTATCAAATTCTTAACAGATAAGTTTCTACAAACGGAAATTGGTTTAGCAATCCGGGCGACAGGCGATAACAAAAGGATGATTAGAAGTTTATCGGCTAACACTAATTTAACCGTCATTTTAGGACTTGGGATATCGAATGCAATGGTTGCTTTTTCCGGTGCGTTAATTGCTCAGCATGGCGGATTTGCCGATGTTGGGATGGGGATTGGAATGATTATTATTGGCCTAGCCTCCGTTATTATTGGAGAAGCATTGTTTGGGACGAAAACGATTGCGAGAACTACTTTAGCAGTCATTGGGGGAGCCATTATTTATCGAATTGTTGTAACGCTCGCATTAAGAGTTGATTTTCTTGAACCGGGAGATATGAAGCTAATTACAGCAACCATTGTAATTCTTGCCTTAATTATGCCAAAGTTCATCGATTCTGCTAAGGAAAAGAAACGTAAAGCGAGAAAGCAAGCTGAAAGCATGAGCGGTATCTCTTCCGAAAGAAAGGGGGAGGCAGATGCTTGAACTGAAACAAGTTCATAAAGTGTTTAATGAGGGGACACCTGATGAAAAAATTGCGCTAGACCATATTAATCTGACGTTAAATGCCGGGGACTTTGTTACAGTCATCGGTAGTAACGGTGCCGGGAAATCAACATTAATGAATATGATATCTGGGGTCATGATTCCGGATTTCGGGAAAGTTTCAATTGATGGCAAAAATGTCACAATGATGTCTGAATATAAGCGGGCGAAGTTAATCGGCCGAGTCTTTCAAGATCCAATGGCTGGAACTGCACCAAGCATGACGATAGAAGAAAATTTGGCAATGGCTTACTCGAGAAATAAAAGGAGGACTTTAAGAAAAGGAGTGACAAAAAAACGTAAGGAATATTTTCAGGAGGTGCTCGAAACCCTTCATCTCGGCTTAGAAAATCGATTATCGGCAAAAGTCGGATTATTGTCAGGCGGAGAAAGGCAAGCGCTCTCGTTATTAATGGCTACTTTTACAGAGCCGGCTATTTTATTACTAGATGAGCATACGGCGGCGCTTGATCCTGCAAGAGCCGAGCTCATTACCCAACTAACTAGGGATATTGTTGAAAAATACAAGCTTACGACTTTAATGGTCACTCATAATATGCAGCAAGCGTTAGATTTAGGCAATCGTTTAATTATGATGGATAAAGGGCAAATTATTCTCCAAGTTGATGAGGTTGAAAAAGGTAATTTAACAATTGAAAAGCTTTTGAATGAGTTTCAGCGGATACGAGGCTCGAAAATGGCAAGTGACCGGGCGCTTTTATCTTAAAATCTACTATGTATAACTAAATCGTCGTTGCTTTCGTTGAGCAGGCCTAAATGTACGAAGTAATCACCAGCGCAGCGAAATGAAACCATTTTATATATTTATCTAAAGGATTAATTAGGCATTAGCTGCTAATTAATCCTTTTTATTTGGAATAAAACATATGATTGATTAGAGGGAATTTTTAAAGTTTTCACAATTTATTGACTATCAATTATACGAAATGGTATTATATCGTTAAATAAACGTCATACATATTAATGTGATGGATTTGGGGGGATTGAATGAAACCAGGTTTGCATGCTGGTTATTCGATAACGATAGAGACAGAGGTCACACCTGAAATGTTTGCTCAATTTGAAGGGGAAGTTGTCCATCGGACCTATTCAACGGTTACGATGATTTACCATTTGGAATGGGCATCAAGACAAATCATTTTACCTTTTTTAGAGGATGATGAAGAGGGAATGGGTGTGTCTGTTTCGGCAAAGCATCTTGCCCCAGCCCCTCAAGGATCAAAACTAAAAATACAAGCGGCTTTTATCGAAATGAAGGAAAATCAAATCATAACGGATGTGTTTGTTTTTATGGGCTCGAAGCTTATAGGCAAAGGTGAAGTCATTCAGGTGATTCTTCCTAAGAGTAAAATTGACCGATTGCTAGGACGGCAGGAAATAATGAAGGAGGATTTGTCATGAACATGTTCGCAAAAATAAAAGAACATGAGCAGGTTGTTTTTTGTAATGATGATTTGACAGGCTTGAAGGCAATTATTGCGATTCATAGTACAAAGCTCGGCCCTGCATTAGGGGGCTGCAGAATGTTTCCCTACTCAAGTGAGGAGGAAGCACTTGAGGATGTTTTGCGATTATCAAAAGGAATGACCTATAAATGTGCGGCATCAGACGTTGATTTTGGCGGCGGCAAAGCAGTTATTATTGGTGACCCGAATAAAGATAAGACGCCTGAGCTATTTCGGGCATTTGGCCAATTTGTAGAATCATTGAATGGGCGATTTTATACAGGGACAGATATGGGGACTACGCCAGAAGATTTCATTCATGCATTAAAGGAAACGAACTGCATAGTTGGTGTTGATGAAGTGTATGGAGGTAGCGGGGATTCTTCAATTCCAACTGCTCAAGGAGTCCTAAATGGAATTCAGGCCACAAATAAAACTTTAACAGGCTCCGATGATTTAAGCGGCAAAAGCTATGCCATCCAAGGACTTGGAAAAGTAGGATATAAAGTAGCGGAAAGGCTGCTTGAAGAAGGTGCCGACCTATATGTGACAGATATTAATCAGCAAGTAATCGATAAGCTTTTATTAAAAGCAAAATCGCTTGGAGCTTTAATAAAAGTATTATCAAGTAATGAAATTTATCAGGCCAATGCAGAAATATTCATCCCATGTGCAATGGGTGGAATTATTAATGATTTGACAATTCCTGAGCTCACTGTAAAAGCGATTGTTGGCTCTGCTAATAACCAGCTTTTAGAGTTACATCATGGCCAAGTGTTAAAGGAGAAAGGGATCTTATATGCACCTGACTATATTGTAAATGCCGGCGGCCTTATTCAAGTTGCTGACGAGCTTTACACCCCAAATAAAGAAAGAGTCCTGCAAAAAACAAAAGCGATTTACAACTCCTTACTTCATATTTATGACTATGCTTTTGCCAAAGGTTTAACAACTGTCGAGGCCGCCAATCAATTTTGTGAAAAGCGGATTGAGGCAAGAGTTCGAAGAAATAGCTTTTTTTCTCATATGAAACGACCAAAGTGGGCGGTTAGAACGTAATTTTTCCAACATAATCACGATGTCTAATGTGATAATCTCTAAATTCCTAAAGAAAATGCAAAGGGTGAGAGAATGGAGAGACAGTTTCCGATATTACAAATAATGGATCCGAACGGGCGAATAGATAATCTTGAATATGAAGAAATGATTACTGAAGAACTGGCTAAAAACTTTTATCGGCAGCTAGTCAGAATCCGTCTTTTTGATCGGAAGGCTGTAAGTTTACAGCGGCAAGGCCGAATTGGCACATATGCACCATTTGAAGGGCAGGAAGCGGCACAGGTTGGAAGTGCATTCGCTTTAGATGGGGCGGACTGGATGTTTCCTACGTATCGGGATCACGGAGCAGCATTAGCATTTGGACATTCGTTAAGAAATGTTCTTTTATTTTGGAATGGCAGAAACGAAGGCTGCATACCCCCAAGTGGTAAAAGGATCTTTCCTCCTGGTATTCCGATTGCGACACAAATCCCTCATGCGGCTGGTGCAGCTTTAGCAGAAAAGAAAAAAGGGTCAAAGCAGGCAGCCATTGCTTACTTCGGTGATGGGGCGACATCAGAAGGTGATTTCCATGAAGGACTGAACTTTGCAAGTGTATTTAAAGCGCCGGTCGTCTTTTTTAATCAAAATAATCAATATGCGATTTCAGTTCCGATTGAAAAGCAAATGAATTCAAAAACTATTGCCCAAAAAGCATTAGCCTATGATATGCCGAGTGTAAGAATAGATGGGAATGATGTTTTTATCGTTTATTTTGAGACGTTAAAAGCGTTAGAGCGAGCGAGAACTGGCGAAGGACCAACATTGATCGAAGCTGTTACTTGGCGATATGGAGCTCATACGACTTCTGATGATCCGACGAAATATCGTGATCAAACGGAGAGTAATCACAGGAGAAATGAAACAGACCCAATATTGCGATTAGAAAGATGGATGAAAAATGAAGGAATCTATGATGAAAAATGGGTGCTCAATTTGGAGAGGGATGTGTTAAAGGAAATAGAAGAAGCAGTTTTAGAAATGGAAGCGTTTTCACCTGCAAACCCATCCGATATTTTTGATCATGTCTTTGCTGAGCCGACATGGCAAATATCGCAGCAAAAAGAAGAGTATTTAAGATTTATAGGGGGTAAGAATCGATGAGCACGGTAGTCAAGACGAAATCATTGACACTCATTCAAGCGATTACAGATGCCCTTGATACGATGCTAAAGGAAAAGCCGGAAGTATTGCTCTTAGGGGAAGATATCGGAAAAAATGGCGGTGTATTTCGGGCAACAGACGGTCTGCAGGAAAAGTTTGGGGAAGGGCGTGTAATGGATACTCCTTTAAGTGAAGCTGGTTTTGTGGGTGCGGGTATCGGAATGGCAGTGAATGGATTTTTACCGGTGATAGAAATTCAGTTTTTAAGTTTTATATATCCTGCCTATGAGCAAATCATGACACATGCCTCACGTCTTCGCATGAGAACAATGGGACATTTTACTGTGCCAATGGTCATTCGTGCCCCATATGGAGCCGGTGTGAGAGCTCCTGAAATCCATTGTGATAGTCCGGAAGCGATATTTACACATATGCCAGGTATTAAGGTTGTTTGTCCATCCAGTCCATATGATGCAAAAGGTTTGCTAATTGCCGCTATCGAAGATCCAGACCCTGTTTTATTTATGGAGCCGATGCGCTGTTATCGGGCGGGCAGAGAGGAAGTCCCCGAGGAAAAATATACGATTGAAATCGGAAAAGGCAAAATCCTCCTTGAAGGAGAGGATGTCTCCATTATTACTTGGGGAGCGATGGTCCCGATTGTCATGAAAGCTGCTGAAGAAATGATGGATCAAGGGGTGAGTTGTGAAGTAATTGATTTAAGGACTTTATATCCGATTGATAAAGATATCATCGCTTCCTCCGTACAAAAGACGGGACGGACTGTCATCGTTCATGAAGCACATGCAACAGGCGGTGTTGGAAATGATGTTCTAGCAATTATTAATGATACGTCTTTTTTATATCAAAAAGCACCGGCAGAGCGGGTAACTGGATTTGATGCACCAGTTCCATATTTCGGATTTGAGGATCATTACTTACCTACTGAAGCACGAGTAAAATTTGCCATTGAAAAAGTGATGGCATTTTAGGAGTGATGGAATGGAAGTTAAATTACATGATATTGGCGAAGGGTTGACCGAGGCTGAAATTAATTGCTTTTTAGTTAAACCAGGCGACTTTGTTCAAGCAGATGAACCAATTATTGAAATACAAACAGATAAAATGACGGCTGAAATTCCTGCACCTCGCGCAGGGGTGATCCGTGAATTTAAAGTAGAGCCGGGGCAAACGGTTTCTGTCGGAACAACATTATTAATCATAGAGGAGATGCAGGCCAAAAGATCCGGATCCTTAGAGCGAGTTTTCTCCATTCCTAAAAAGTCGGAGTCATTTTTTAGCGTACAGGAACGAAAGAAAAGGATTCTCGCTTCACCATTCACAAGAAAAATAGCGAGAGAGAATGGCGTTCCTATTGAGAACATTATAGGTTCAGGACCAGCTGGACGAATTACAGATGAAGATGTTTTAGGCTATATGAATGAACAGCAGCAAACTGTCGAAAGCAATATTCAAGCTGAATTGATGCTAAACGAGGCAACAGTAGAACACCTCCCTTTGAACAAATATACTTTGCCATTTAGAGGAAGAAGAAAACAAATTGCTAAAAAAATGGTCCAATCTAAATACACGATTCCCCATTGTACTCATTTTGAAGAAATTGATGTAACCGAGATCATTCAGTTTCGAGCAGACATAAAAAAGCTCAACCAAAATGTTTCGGCAACCGCTTTTTTCATGAAAGCTTTATCCATATGCCTGAAAGAGTTCCCTATATTTAATGCACGACTAGATGAAGAGAATGAGGTGATTGTTCTTCAGCCAGAGCTTCATATCGGCGTCGCCGTTGATACAGAGGATGGGCTCATCGTCCCAGTTATCCAAAATGTCGAAAACAAATCCATCCGAAATATTCAAAATGAAATGAAAAGGCTAACGGAAAAAGCGCTAGCAAACCAATTAAGCGTAAAGGATATTTCGGGTGGAACCTTTACCATTAGCAATGTCGGGCCACTTGGTGGAAGCATCGGTGCCACACCGATTATTCAGCATCCAGAAGTTGCACTCATTTCTTTCCATAAAACAAAAAAGATGCCTGTTGTCACAGATGATGATCAAATTATTATTCGCCAAATAATGAATATTTCTATGTCTTTTGATCATCGGGTCGCTGATGGCGCAACGGCAGTTAAGTTTACAAACCGTTTTGCTCAGTTGATGAAAGATCCTAAAATGTTATTGCTGGAGTTGGTTTAGATGGTTGTTGGCGAGCTAGCTCACGAACGTGATCTTATCATCATTGGCGGAGGACCTGGCGGATATAATGCAGCAATTCGTGCCACTCAGCTTGGACAATCTGTTACACTCATCGAAAAAGCTGAGCTAGGGGGAGAATGCCTAAATAAGGGCTGTATTCCATCGAAAATACTGACACATGCCGCAGACAAAGTCGCTTCCTTTCGAGATTTTGATGACTTAGGAATTGAAAGCGATGGGATACGATTCAATATAGAAAAATTACAAGCTTATAAAGATAAAACGATGAGTCAGCTCCGAGAAGGTGTTCGATCTCTATGTAAAGCAAATAAGGTGGAAATCATTAAAGGGTCGGCATTTTTTCTTTCAGAGGATCGGATAGGTGTTGAAAATGGGGAGCAATATGAAGTTTACCGTTTTAAACATGCGATTATTGCTACTGGAAGCACGCCTAAAGCACCGGAAGGAATTGAAATTGATCATAAGCGGATTCTTGATTCTTGGTCCATAACCGAAATAAAAATGGTTCCGGAAAAGCTGCTCATATACGGAAATGATTATATTGCTTTAGAAATCGCGATGGCCTATAATGCCCTTGGCTCACAGGTAGTCCTAATCATCGAAGAAGACGATTTTAAATTTGATTCTTCAATCAATCGTGAGCTCAAGCGAGTATTAAAGAAGAATCAAATTCAAGTAATAAAAGGCAGTATTGTGACGAATGCTTACGTAAGTGAGGAAGAGGTTACTATTCATATAGTTAATAAAACAGGAGAAGAAGCGATAACAGGCACACACTTGTTTGTCTCTAGTTTTTATATTCCAAACACAGACTCAATCGGAATCAATCGAATCGGCATCAAAACGTGTGAAAACGGCTTTATTTTAGTAAACGAGGAGTGCCGGACATCATGTAAACATATTTTTGCGATTGGAGATGTTACTGAAGGCCCTAATCTAGCTGTAAAGGCAATTAAACAAGGAAAAACAGCAGCAGAAGTGATAGCCGGTATTCCTTCTGAAACCGATTTGCGCTTTTTGCCTATCGTTGCACATACTAGGCCTCCCATTGCCTCTGTTGGTCTAACTGAGGCAAAAGCGATTAATCTAGGACATTCTGTAGCATCAGCTATTTTTCCATTAACAAGCAGTGGGTATGCTTCCGTTTTAGGAAAGAAAGATGGCCTGATAAAGGTTATCTTTGATAAGGATGATCACTTTTTACTTGGTATGCATATTTTTGGATTTGGAGCAGTAGAACTAATTTCAAGTGGAGTTTTTTCATTAGAAATGGCAGCGAGGGATGAAGACTTTTCGTTTCCGTTATACCCGCATCCGAGCATAAATGAAGGGATCGCTGAAGCGGTTGAGGCCATAAAAAAACAAGCCATTCATCTTTCACCAGCGATGAAAAAATCTTTAAAAATCTAAGATGTATACTTTAACGCATAAGTGCATTGTAGCTTTAATTTGTGTTCTTGAGAATATTTCCATCATTCATATAATATTAATTCAGAATATTAATAATTTTTGAATTGGGGGAATTCGAATGAAAGAAAAGCAAGCTGTCGGCAAACAAAAAGGAGAGGATTTCTTTCCCGTTAAAGAAGTGGATTACTTAGAAATTTACTCTGGAAATGCGAAGCAATCATGCTATTATTTTTGCTCGGCGTTCGGCTTCAAGCCGGTGGCCTATTCCGGACTTGAAACGGGCAACCGTGAAACCGTTTCCTATGTTCTCCAACAAAGAAAAATTCGCCTTGTCATCACTGGCACATTAACAGATAGCAGCAGAGTTTCTTCTTTCGTGAAAAAGCATGGAGATGGTGTGAAGGATATCGCATTAACAGTTGATGATGTAGAAAAAGCGTATAAAGAAGCTGTTTCAAGAGGCGCCATTGAAATCATGCCACCTTTCGAATTAAAGGATGAGCATGGGACTGTTAAAAAAGCGGTGATTGGCACATATGGAGATACGATCCATACGCTAGTTGAGCGAAATAATTATCAAGGCGTCTTCATGCCAGGGTATGAACCGCTAGAGTTGACTGTTCCATTTGAAGACGCAGGATTTATCGGCATCGACCACGTTGTCGGCAATGTAGAGAGAATGGAAGAATGGGTAAATTATTATGCGAATGTCATGGGCTTTAAAGAGATGACTCATTTCACTGATAAAGATATAAGCACGGAATATTCTGCGCTTATGTCAAAAGTCATGCACAATGGCGGGCGAATTAAATTCCCGATTAATGAGCCGGCAATCGGGAAAAGGAAATCACAAATTGAAGAATATCTTGACTTCTACAACGGACCCGGTGTTCAGCATCTCGCTCTATTAACTGAAGACATCGTTAGTACAGTCAGTATATTGCGTAAAAATGGCATCGAATTTTTAAATACACCAGCTACTTATTATGAAGCCTTATCTGAGCGTGTCGGGAAAATTGATGAAGAGATTGATAAATTGAAAGAATTAAGTATTTTAGTTGATCGTGATGATGAAGGCTATCTTCTGCAAATTTTCACTAAGCCAGTTGTTGACCGGCCGACATTATTTATTGAGGTCATCCAGCGTAAAGGTGCTAGAGGATTCGGAGAGGGGAACTTCAAAGCTTTATTCGAATCGATCGAACGGGAACAGGAAAGAAGGGGAAATCTATAAATATATGGCCAAAATACTGACAAAAAGTGAGCTTGAGCAAATACAATCTTATCCTATTGGCCTCTCACCAGAAAAGTTAAAAGAGAAATACGGTTTAAATATTATTCGGAAAATGTCTGATAATGAAAATATTTATGGCTGTTCCCAAAAGGTGAAAGACGCGATGAAGGAACAGCTGAATTCACTTCATCTCTATCCAGATGGTCACACATCCGCATTAATAAGGCGGCTGGCTAAATTTTATCAAATAAAAGAAGATCAGCTGCTAGCAGGGAATGGGTCAGACGAATTAATCAGGCTGTTAACACGGGCATATATTAATAAAGGTGATGAAGCGATCATGGCTGATATCACCTTTCCCCGGTATGAAACAAATGTTGTAATTGAAGGGGGAAAAGCAATTAAGGTCCCATTAATAAATGGGGTTCATCATTTACCATCCATGCTTGAAAATATAACAGCAAAAACAAAAATGATCTTTATTTGTAATCCTAATAACCCAACTGGAACGATTGTCGGAAAAGAAGAGCTGGCCGAATTTATCAAGAAGGTTCCAGCACATATATTAATGGTTTTAGATGAGGCATATTACGAATATGTGACTTCAGATCAATATTTGCACTCCATTCCCCTTCTTGAATCCCATCCTAATTTAGTTATCTTGCGGACTTTTTCTAAAATATATGGGTTAGCAGGCTTACGGGTCGGATACGGGATGATGAATAAACAAATCGTAAAGGAACTTCATAAGGTGAAGGATGTTTTTAATGTCAATCAAGTTGCACAGGTGGCTGCGATTTACGCACTGGAAGACCAAGATTTCATTCGGGACTGTGCGGAGAAAAATGCTGTAGAAAGAGCTTATGTTTGTGAGCAGTTAAGAAAATTTGGTTTGCCATTTTTCCATTCACAAACGAATTTTATTTATGTGTACAGTCAAATTCCAGTGACAGAGCAATTAATTACTAAAGGGTTTTTAGTCAGACAGATGAAGCTTAATGGCTATGCTGATGCCTTTAGAATGACGTTTGGTAATCGAAAAGATAATGAAGCATTTGTAGAAGCGTTAAGCAAAATTTAAAAAGATCGGGCGGTGTAAAGATGGAGATAACCCCAAGTAATCTTGAGTGGAGAGAGGCATATAAACTTTTAGTCGGTTCCATTTTGCCTCGCCCTATTGCTTTTGTTACAACGATTGATCAAAAAGGTGTTGTCAATGCGGCTCCTTTCAGTTTCTTTACGGCCATATGTGCGGATCCTATGCTCATTTGCTTTTCCCCGATGAGAAGAGGATCCGACAGTGCAAAAAAGGATACACTCAAAAATATTGAAATAACAAAGGAGTTTGTCATTAATATCGTAAGTGAGGACTTCGTAGAACAAATGAATATTTGTGCGACAGAATTTCCTGCTGAAACTGATGAAATGGCTATTGCTGGTCTGACAAAAGTGACAAGTGAAACAGTTAAACCGCCACGGGTGAAAGAATCTAAAGTTCATCTTGAATGTACATTATACGATGTCCTTCATTTTGGTGAACATAAGGGGGCTGGCAGTCTCGTTATTGGAAAGGTTGAACATGTCCATGTAGCAGATGAGCTATATGATAAAGGAAGAATTAACTCTGAAAAACTGAAGCCTATTGGTCGTCTTGCTGGTCAAATGTATACCAAGCCAATGACAGATGTATTTGAATTAGTAAGAAAAACAAATCCAGGGTGATGCTATGAAATTCGTAACCTTCCAAAAAGAGGATGGGTCCATTCGCGCTGGATGGATGAAAAATGACCAATTTGTCATTGATATGCATGAAGCCTCCAATGGGGTGCTGCCGAAAGACATGCTTTCATTTGTGGAAAATCACACATTTTTTTTAAACTATTTGTCTTCCCTTTCTGATAATGAGAAGGGTGTTTACTCTCTTGAAAATGTTTTACTTAATGCCCCGCTGCCAAATCCGAGGAGCTTTCGAGATTTCTATGCATTTGAAGAGCATGTAAAAACCGCCAGAGAGAGCCGTGGTTTAGAAATGATGCCTGAATGGTATGACATTCCTGTCTTTTATTACTCCAACCATCTAGCGATTAAGGGGCCAAATGAGGCGATTGTCCGGCCAAAACAATGCAATTGGCTTGATTATGAATTAGAAATTGCGTGTGTAATTGGCAAAGAAGGGATGAATATTAAAGCTGAAAACGCGGACGAATATATTTTTGGCTACTGTATTTTGAATGACTGGAGTGCAAGAGATATTCAGAGAAAAGAAATGAAGGTAGGTCTTGGGCCTGCGAAGGGCAAGGATTTTGCGACAACCATTGGTCCGTATCTTGTGTCAAAAGATGAATTAGAAGAATATCGGGTTGAGAACGGCTATGACTTAACAATGACTGCGAAGGTGAATAACGTCCTTCTTTCAGAAGGAAATATGCGAGATATTTACTATTCATTTGCTGAAATGATTGAAAGGGCTTCAGATGGGGTGAATTTATATCCTGGTGATTTAATTGGATCTGGTACAGTCGGAAGCGGCTGTATATTAGAGCTTGGGACCGATGTTCATCGCTGGTTAGAACCAGGGGATGAAGTAGAGTTAGAAATAACCGCTCTTGGATCATTAAAAAATACGATCATTTAAAAGTGAGGTGGAATAATGTTTTATCGGCAGATGGGGAAAATCCCTCACAAACGCCACACGATGTTTAAAAAAGAAGATGGCAGTCTTTACAGAGAGCAAGTTATGGGTACAAAAGGTTTTTCAGGAACCCAATCCATTTTGTATCATCATTATTTACCGACGGAAGTTGTACGATCAGAATTAATTGGAAAGTACCTACCTGAATATGAGGACCAAACCTCATTAAAACATCGTCATTTAATGACTGATAAAATTCAGAAAAAAGGGGATGCGCTCCAAGGAAGAGAGTATTTGTTAGGGAATGATGATTTGCTCATTGCGACAGCAAAAATAAATCAGCCGATGAAAAGTTTTTATCGAAATGGCGATGGCGACGAAATGTTTTTTATTCATTATGGAACAGGGCTCTTTGAAACGATGTTCGGAACGATAACGTATCGTCCGGGTGATTATGTCATTATTCCGATTGGAACGATATACCGTTTTATTCCGGATGCGAATGAAGAGACAAAAGCGCTAATTGTCGAATCCTTTAGTCAAATAACATCACCAAGAAGATATCGAAATGAGTTTGGTCAGCTCTTGGAGCATAGTCCGTTCTGTGAGCGGGATGTTCGAGGGCCGGAATTCCTAGAAACATTTGATGAAAAAGGGGAATATGAAGTCATAACGAAGACAAGAGGTTACCTCCATTCTCATATCCTGAATCATCATCCCATAGATGTTGTAGGCTGGGATGGATATTTATATCCGTGGGTCTTTAATATAGAAGATTTTGAGCCCATTACAGGGAGGGTTCATCAGCCGCCTCCTGTGCACCAAACTTTTGAAGGGCATAATTTCGTTGTTTGTTCTTTCGTGCCAAGATTATTTGACTATCATCCCGAAGCCATTCCTGCCCCGTATTACCATAGCAATGTAAACAGTGATGAGCTCCTCTACTATGTAGAAGGGAATTTCATGAGCAGGAAGGGGATTAATAAAGAATCAATCACTCTCCATCCGAGCGGAATTCCGCACGGGCCACATCCGGGTACGACTGAAGCAAGTATCGGGAAGAAAAAAACTTTGGAGCTTGCTGTCATGATCGATACGTTTAAACCGTTGAAAGTGGTTAAACAAACGAAAGCAATTGAAGATGAGAAATATATGTTTACTTGGGTTTAACTATAGAAGAAATTGAAAGCCACGCAGTCATTTACAACAATATTACTTTCACAAACAAATAAAAAATCCCGACTGATCTTTTTAATAGTAAAGATTGTCGGGATTTTTTATTTCCACCGTGTTCATTCCTCCAAATTCTAAATATATAAAGATTAAAAGTAGTGGGCAAATGGAAAAAATCAGACTGGTCGGGTTAAAGGGGGGTGTCTTTTAGGTGTAATTTAATTTCTGCGAATTTTAATATTTCAAATTGGAATTATGTCACTAATTGATTCGAGGGATATACGCTGTACGTAATTCAGCGAATAAATAATTTAATGAATTTTCAATAAGATTATGGAAAAATATTGCATTAAATAGTATGATTCAGCTATGGATATTAGACATCTGATAGGGACTGTGTGTTATTTTTTCTACTGCGGAAGGGATGAAGTGCCTAATATTTACGTTAGCAACCTTTTAATACTTTTTTGTAATATCCATTTGCCTAAACGGAAAAATTAGAAGGAGAAGATGTTATGAATTACAAAAATATGACTCTGGATGATTTAAAGAATCATCTTATTTTTGAAGGCAAGAAAGGCTATCCTTTCTTCATTGCTGGCACGGTTTATTGGCTTGTTATGTTTAGTTTAGGCTTCTTTATTGAAAGCAAGTCACAGCTTGCCCTCTGCTATCTGGTTGGCACGTGCAGCATTTTTCCGCTGGCAATTGCTGTTAGTAAGGTGCTAAAGGTTAATCTTTTAAGCAATAATCCTTTAGGAGTATTAGGCGGTATTGTTGGCGGTATTCAGGCGTTCTTCCTGCCCGTTTGGATAGTGATCTACATCGAACAGTATGAATTGATCCCAATGGCAATCGGAGTATTAGGCGCTTCGCATTTCCTTCCGTATTTATGGGTATACAAAAGTAAAACATATTGTATTTTTACGATAACAATGGCATTGATTTCTTTTATTTTCGGTTATATTTTGATCAGTCAGGCCTTTCTTCTCTTACCTATTTTGCTATCTATTCTTTATCTTTTGACAGCGATTATTTTATGGC
The DNA here is from genome assembly GCF_008923245.1 of Cytobacillus depressus. Taxonomy (GTDB): domain Bacteria; phylum Bacillota; class Bacilli; order Bacillales; family Cytobacillaceae; genus Cytobacillus; species Cytobacillus depressus. Next base: position 87,311 of record NZ_WBOS01000017.1, on the reverse strand, counting down.
AGGAATCAAAAGCATTTATTTTAGTTCAGGAGAAAAATACCTTGGCAAAGTAAACACAAAATCCCTTAATGCATATCGATCATTAAGGGATTTTTCGTTGTGTGCTCGGCATGGGTGCAGGCTCTAGGAGTTTGCATTATAGGATTCAAGCTTAATTTATTTGGTAGAAGAGATAAGATTCGAAGGAGAGGGGACAACTCTCTTCTTTGTTTTTTCATTATGTTGTGGCAGTTTAGTTTATTTGGGCAACAAGCCTATGTTTTGCAAATTTTACATGTTTATGAAGGGAAAGAAAAGAGGTATTTTCTCTATTTTTAAAAGATATAGAAAATTATGAAAATATATTGACAAAAAATCTATGTACAATGTATGATGTATACATTATATGGAGTGGATTTATGATTAATAGTCTGAAAATTACGCCTATTGGGAAAATAAGGATAACAATATGAAATTATCTACGGTGAAATAAAAAATGCGATTTTCAATGGGAGCATTTTAACGAAAACAATGGCATCTATTGACATAGTTGAAGAGAAGTAATAATCGTTATCACAATAATAACGTTTTGGAAAAGGAGATGTAAAATGAAAGCTATAACATTACCATTAACTGTTAATAGAGAAGAAAAAGAGATTACAATTAACAATGTATATTGTATTGGCTACGCTGGGCGCAATATCGAAAAAACAATGGAGCATATTGTCGAGTTGGAAAAAATCGGAGTACCGCGTCCGTTAGAAATCCCAACTCTTTATCCAATTCGCAGAAATAGTCTTAACCAAACGGAGGAAATTGAAGTATTAGGTGGAAAATCAAGTGGTGAAGCAGAACTGGTTTTAGTATTCGGAGATTTAGATGATGAGGTATATATCACTGTAGGTAGCGACCATACGGATCGCTCATTAGAAACGATTGATATTAATCAATCAAAACAAATTTGCGATAAACCGCTGGCTCAAAAGGCATGGAAGCTTAACGAAGTAATTGATCACTGGGACGACCTTACTTTAAATTCACAAGTTTATATAGACGATAAATGGCAATGGCAGGATTATCAAAGAGCGAAGATCAGCGAGATCATTCCTTTGGATGAAATAAAAGCCTTTCTCAATAAGAAGAATATATCTATGAGAAATTGCGTCATTTTCTCAGGAACAGTACCGCTTTTAGAAGGATTTAAATATGGCAGTGGATTTAAAATGACATTTATCGATAAGGTTCGAAATGACGAAATACATGCAGAATATGCAATTACTCGATTAGATATGGAGGTGTAAAAGATGAAAATTTCAATTTATCAAATGGAAATTATCCCCGGTAATCCATCGGAAAATCTCAAGAAAGTCCACGCCTGGATTGAAAAGGAAGTGAAGATATCCGCGCCGGACCTAATTGTACTGCCAGAAATGTGGACAACCTCCTACACTTTGGAGGACATCCATCTTTATGCAGACGATAATGGCCAAACGATAGTACCTTTCCTTAAAACTATCGCCAAAACTTTTAACATCAATATTATTGGAGGTTCATTTGCAAATAAGGTAGATGGAAAGGTCTATAATACAGCGGTTGTAATAAACCGACAGGGAGATACAGTCTATCAATATGATAAAGTTCATTTGGTTCCAATGCTAAACGAGCCTAAGTATTTGGTGGGAGGCCAGAAGGTTCCCGAAGTTTTCAAGCTTGATGGAATTAAGATGGGACTCATCATATGTTACGACTTACGATTTTCGGAAATTATCCGTCCGCTTGCATTGGAAGGAGCCGAAGTTTTGTTTATCGTCGCAGAATGGCCTATAGACCGTCTTAACCATTGGAAAAACATTCAAATTACACGTGCTATTGAAAATCAAATGTTTGTTGTATCATGCAACAACGTTGGCTCGTATCAAACCTATACTTTTGGTGGTAACTCCATGGTCATTAATCCTTGGGGAAATACATTAATACAAGGATCTACTACAGATGAAGAATCGCTATTTATTTCAATTGATGTTGAAGAAACATTGGAAGCTCGAAAAGAAGTACCAGTATTCTCTAGTAGAGTACCCAATTTATATAAACAAGGTTTATAAGATTGAAAATAATAAAGTAAATTTAAGTCGAAAAACCAAAATAATGACAATTTGATAGGGGGAATGTTAATGAATAAAATTGCGGAAGAAAGGGTTCATATTACTGCAAATGATACAGCTCATATTGATCGTAGTAAGCAACAAAAAATTGCAGGAATTTCAAGTGTATTAGGATCAACTATAGAATGGTATGATTTCTTCCTATACGGAACAATGGCTGCTATTATATTTCCACAGTTATTTTTTCCGCAACACGACCCATATGTTGCAACTTTGTTAACTTTTACAACTTATGCTGTTGGTTATGTCGCAAGACCAATAGGGGGAATTTTATTTGGACATTTAGGGGATAAAATTGGTAGAAAAATTTCTTTAGTAGCAACCTTAATTTTAATGGGAGCTGTAACTGTTCTTATAGGTTTATTACCTGGATATGAACAAATAGGATTTTACGCCCCTATTTTAGTTACAGTACTTAGATTTTTACAAGGAATTGCTATTGGAGGGGAATGGCCAGGGTCAGTCCTTATTTCGATGGAGTGGGGAACTAATAAAAATAGAGGTTTTATGGCCGCTTTGCCTCAAATTGGAGTCCCTCTTGGATTAATCCTAGGAACAGCTATAACATCTCTTTTTATTAATATTTCTGGCGATAGTTTCCAAACGTGGGGTTGGAGAGTACCGTTTATTTTTAGCATAATTTTAGTGGTTATTGGATTAGTCATTAGATTCAATTTATTAGAAACTCCTTCATTCCAAAAAGCCCTTAATGAAAAAGAATTACCAAAACTACCCTTTGTTTCTGTATTTAAACATTATCGTAAGCAAGTAATATCCGGAGTATTTTCAAATGTTAGTAGCGATATTGCTTTTGGAGTGTTTGCCTTTTATACTACGACATACGGAATAACATTTTTAGGGCTAGATAAATCAATATTCGTTAACGCAACACTTATAGGTGCAGTAGTAGCAATGTTTACAATCTTTACATCTGGATATTTAAGCGATAAAATAAGTCCTAAAAAAATCCTTGGATTTGGTAATATATTACTTATCTTGTGGGCTTTGCCGTATTTCTATTTACTAAATACTAAAAGTACAGGATTAATTTTCATAGCAGTTATTATAGCATTTTTCATTCATTCCATAATGTGGGCACCTCTGGCTCCGGTTATTGCCTCTAGTTTTCCTGCACATCTTAGATTTAGTGGATCAGCTATAACCTTTATGTTTAGAGGTTTGATTGGAGGAGGACTTGCTCCATTAATTTCTACTTTTCTACTTAAAAAGTTTGATAGTGGCTACGCTATTAGTGGGTATATTATCTTAGCAGCATTAGTAGCATTATTTGCACTGAGGTATGTAGATATTAAATATCAAAAAGAAGATTAATTATTTCTTTAAAAATCAATGACTTAATACAATGGGACATAACTAATTGTTTACAATCAGTTACGTCCCATTGCTTTTTGACTATTGGCGCTTTTCTATTTTTACTATTGTTTGTTATTAAGTAATTCTTTTTTATTCTCTATTACTAGTTCGGAAAAATCAGTAATGTTAAAAGATTCTGTTAAATCAATTGATTTTTCTCGATTTACTTATTATGATTACTTTATACTTAATTAAAAAGTAATTAGCATATTATTGTATGAAATATAAGGTATTAATGAATGATGTGTTAACTTTATAAAGGATATATTTATAAAAGTATTTTCCTCTTAAAGGAATGATTAAATTGGAATTTAGATTTAGTGCTGCTGGAGATTCGTCAATCTTGATGGAACTCGATGTTGGTATCGATGAAGTAACTAATAAACGAATTATTAATTTATCAAATCTTATTGCAAACGAGGCCGAAGAAGGTTTTGGTGAAGTAATTATTGGATATCGGTCTTTACTCGTTCAATACAATCCTTTACGTTTGTCTTATCGACAAGCTATCGAGAAGCTTAAACGTTTGGAAATCACTAAGGACAATAGCTGTTATGAGAAAAGAAGACATATTGAGATTCCTGTTCTTTATGGTGGAGAACAAGGACCTGATCTGGAAAGTGTAGCTATCCATAACAACCTTTCACCAAAAGAAGTTATTTCTATCCATAGTGGAGCCTGTTATCTAGTATATTTTTTAGGCTTTACTCCTGGTTATCCTTTTATGGGGGGAATGTCAAAAAGAATAGCTACTCCTCGATTAGAAAGTCCTCGTATCTCGATTCCTCCAGGAAGTGTAGGCATTGCAAATAATCAAACTGGTATTTATCCTGTTGAAAGTCCGGGTGGATGGAGATTAATAGGCCAAACTCCCATACGTTTGTATGATTCGCAGGCAAACCAGCCATTTTTACTCCATGCAGGGAATAATGTTACTTTTAAGGAAATACAGATCGATGAATTTAAAGAAATAAAAAAACAAGTCGAATACGGAGATTATATTCCTATGATTAAGGTTGAAAACAACAATAGTATAGGTACTAGTTCTAAGAGAGGAGGAATTAATAATTTTTGAAGTAATTAACCCAGGAGTATTTACAACAGTTCAAGATTTGGGGAGGGTCGGATACCAAAAATATGGACTAGCAGTATCTGGATCGGCTGATCATTATTCTCATAGGATGGCGAATATTTTAGTGGGAAACCCTGAGTCTTCAGCAGTGTTAGAGGTAACCCTTATGGGTTTAAAGATGAAAACTCTAAAGCAGACTGTTATAGCGGTGACGGGAGGAGACCTTACTTTTACAGTTAACGGAGTTCCTGGCCCAATGTGGAGTTCTGTGAAGGTAAATGAAGGGGATGTTATTCATTTTGCTGGATGCAGGTCTGGTTGTAGAGCATATATAGGCGTAATTGGAGGGATTTCGGTCCCTAAGATATTAGGAAGCAGGTCCACAGATACAGTTGGAAAGATTGGGGGAATAAAAGGAAGAGCTCTTAAAAAAGGAGATGTTATTCCTTTTAAGGAGCAATCACTTCTCCGTTTTCAAGGGGTAAGGCGTCGTTTACCGGAGAATTTAATACCTACTTACACTAATACATTCCACTTACGAGTAATACTTGGCCCACAAGAGGAAGCCTTTAAGGAAAAAGCGATACATACTTTCTTTTCCTCTACATATAAGGCCACTAAAGATGTTAATCGAATGGGGTGCCGGTTGGAAGGTCCTATAATTGAACATACAGCAGGTGCAGATATCACATCTGAAGGGATCTTTTTCGGGGCAATTCAAGTCCCTAAAAATGGACAGCCTATTGTTTTTTTAGTCGGAAGGCAAAGTATAGGAGGGTACACGAAAATAGGGGGAGTAATTACTGTAGATCTGCCGAAATTAGCCCAAGTAAAACCAGGAGACAGTATAACATTCGAGAGAATTACAGTAGAAGAGGCTCATGCTTTATTAAAAGAAAAAGAACATGATTTTTCTATTTTGAAGAGTTATTCTTATAGTTGATTCTTAAGGAGAGTGTAAAATGAGGACAACAATTGATTTGAATTGTGATATGGGTGAGAGTTTTGGAATTTACAAACTTGGTTTCGACGATGAAGTGATTAAGTTAATATCATCTGTAAATGTTGCCTGCGGTTTTCATGGTGGCGATCCTAACATTATGGATTATACTGTGGCCATGGCAAAAAAATACGGAGTTGGGGTTGGGGCTCACCCAGGATTTCAAGATTTAGCCGGTTTTGGGCGTCGTAATATTGACGTAGCAAGAAAAGACCTAATGAATTCTATTATTTATCAAATTGGTGCACTTGATATATTTTGTCAGAAACATGATACGCCGCTCCGTCATGTGAAGCCCCATGGTAATATGAATAATATGGCAGATTCAGATGAAGAAATGGCCACAAACATAGTGGATGCTGTACTTACAGTTAGACCAGATTTACCCATTATGGTTAAGCCTAACTCTCAATTACATTTGGTAGCAAAAGCAAAAGGATTACCTTTTATTTTAGAATTATTTGCCGACCGAGCTTACAATAACGACTTTTCTCTAGTATCTAGAAAATACGAAGGAGCTGTAATTACTGATCCTGAAAAAGTAGCGGAAAGAGTAATCAAAATGGTGATAGAAGGTAAAGTTACTACCTTTAATGGTGAGGAAGTAGAAGTGCAAGGAGATACTATATGCGTACATGGAGACACTCCTACAGCTCTAGACATGATTAGAATTATCAAACAAAGGCTTGAAAGCATAGATATCAAGATTGCCCCATTTTCGGTTTGACTTCTAATTTAAGAATTTAGTTGAAGTGGCAAAGGTTGGATTTATTCCTATTAAAATAAGAATAAAATTTTTATCTCATAACAAGCTACCTAAAGTTAGATTGACATACGAAAAAAATCAACACAAAAATATTTATTAGCCGTTCTTATACAGGACGGCTTTTCATTTTGCAAACTTATTTTTTAGTGATTGCTTTTTTATAGACTAGTAGCCTTTATGCTATGTACTTAACCTTCAGGAGCTTCTGATTGTTTAAACATCAAAGATTAGAACATCCTATGGCATCTCGCTTCGGTCAAAAATAGGCGATAATTTTGAAGAATGGATCTTCATCCGTATAAGGAGACCTTGGTAAACAATTTATAAATTGAATAGTAAATGTTATCGGCATTTCCTTGTAATGAGGAATGTTTTTTTTGTCTAAAATTAAAAGGGGATTTATAAAACAATAAAAATGTAGTTAAAATCAATAATAATTTATTGTAAAACGATAAAAATTGTACTAAAATCAAATTACCAATAAAAAGGTGAGGTGCTTTTTATGAAACGAGAAACACTCTTTTTAAAGATAGCTGTTTTTCTGATTGGTACTCCAATCCTTGCTTTGTGCATATTCTTAGTTCCTAATATCGCGAAATATTCAGCAGAATTGTATCCAGATATTGCTTATATGAAATATCTCATATTAATCGTCTTATATTCGGCGGCGATACCTTTTTACTTTGCTCTGTATCAGGCTTTAAGACTTTTAAACTATATTGACAAGAACATTGCTTTCTCAGAATTATCTGTATGGTCTCTAAGGAAAATTAAATATTGTGCAATCACTATCAGTATCTTGTATGCGGCAGGAATGCCACTCTTTTATCTCGTTGCGGAGATTGACGACGCCCCAGGTATCATATTAATTGGATTGGCCGTTATATTTGCTTCCATGGTGATTGCCGTCTTCGCTGCAGTTCTCCAAAGACTTTTACAAGAGGCTATTAATATAAAATCAGAAAATGATTTAACGGTCTGAGGTGAAAACAATGGCAATTATAATCAATATTGATGTGATGCTGGCTAAAAGGAAAATGAGCGTTACAGAACTTTCAGAGAGGGTAGGAATCACGATGGCTAATCTTTCAATCTTAAAAAATGGAAAAGCAAAAGCAATTCGATTTTCAACTTTAGAGGCGATTTGTAAGGCTTTAGAATGTCAACCAGGAGATATTTTAGAATATCAAATTGATGATGACAACCAAGATTAATAAAGATGGCCTGATTAACATTGAAAAGGAAGATTTCTATTCCACTTTTTCAATGAATAAAAATCATAAAAGAGGGGTTAATCATGAATTTAACCATTCAAAATGATTCTCAGAAAAAGACTTTGAAGGCACAACTTATGAGAGCAATGAAACAACTTGTTCGTTTTGGTTGGGAGCAGGCGCTATCATGTTTGTTTCCTGTCGTTATTTTTGCCTCTTTGGCGTTGACAAAAATCATGCCACTTCCTTTCCTGCCACGGTATGACTGGCTGCTGATCATCTGCCTTGTAATGCAATGGTGGATGGTGCGTTCGGGACTTGAAACAAGGGATGAACTAAAGGTAATCACTATGTTTCACATCATTGGCTTAGGACTTGAAATTTTTAAGGTACATATGGGCTCCTGGGCTTATCCAGAGGAAGGATATATCAAAATTTTTGGAGTGCCTTTGTATAGCGGGTTCATGTACGCAAGCGTAGCGAGTTACCTTTGCCAGGCGTGGAGAAGGTTGAAAGTTGAACTGGTTAAGTGGCCACCGTTTTTGGTCGTTGTCCCTCTTGCTGCTGCGATTTATTTGAATTTTTTCACCCACCATTATTGGATAGATGTTCGTTGGTGGTTATCTGGACTTGTTATGATTGTCTTTTGGCAATCATGGGTCACATATGAGGTTAGTGGAACTCGTTACCGTATGCCACTTGCTCTTTCATTTGTGCTTATCGGATTTTTTATATGGGTAGCCGAAAATATCGCAACATTCTTTGGAGCTTGGAAATATCCAAACCAAACCTATGCCTGGAGTCTCGTTCATTTAGGAAAGTTAAGTTCATGGCTCTTATTAGTAATTGTTAGCTTCCTTATAGTAGCAACGTTAAAGCAGGTTAAGGGGAAATTCTAGTTCTATTTGCAATCTCTTTAGAAAAATGGTATTCTATATAAGAATTATTTTTGTTCGGTGTAAAGGATAGTATAAGTTGAACTTTTCGTCTTGATGATCACTGAGAGCAAGGATAGTATAACAAATGTGTGTGTTAACACACTAGGAGGCAACAAAAATGGAAAATGGTAAAGTAAAATGGTTTAACAGCGAAAAAGGTTTCGGATTCATCGAGCGTGAAGGTGGAGAAGACGTATTCGTTCATTTCTCAGCTATTCAAGGCGAAGGTTTTAAAACTTTAGAAGAAGGTCAAGCTGTAACTTTCGATGTTGAGCAAGGTCAACGTGGCGCTCAAGCAGCAAACGTTCGTAAAGCTTAATATTAACAAATCAAGCAGGCTCTTTATAGAGTCTGTTTTTATTTTTCTTAAAAACAAGGAAACCCCACTCATAAATGAGTAGGGCACATGTAAACAGTAAATCAAATGGTAAACAAAGTATATCATATAATCACGAATTCTGCTAATTACCATAAATAACGATTGTTTAATTGTGTGTCAGCCCATGTTATAATGGGATACTTAGGATAATTACGACTTTTACTCATAATTGAACGGATGCCTTGCCAAAAAAAGCCTCCGCTAAAGCGTAAATATGGAGGTGTAAAAGAATGAATAAACGATGGACGATCGGAAAGATTAAAGAATTTGTTGAGAACAATTCCGAAAGCAAGTTACTAACAACGGAATATCACGGTTTTTCTCAAAAGTTACTTTTTAAATGTGCATGTGGCAGCAATTTTGAAAAGACATTTACAAAATTTAAAAATAATCATCAACGTAAATGTGACGTGTGCCAACCACCAAAAGCATCACGCTAAAACGTATTGCGAATAAACGAAGTGCCGATTTTTATACTACTTTCTTTTCTAATCACGTTTCTTTTCTCCTAATGGTTAGAAAAAAAGAATCCCGACGAACTCTATGTGTAAGAGTTATCGGGATTTTTATATTTTTGAGGGAATAATAGTGTTACATAAAAAAGTGATTAGATTATAGCTTTTGAGACCATTCCTCTACATTCCAAACCTTTGTAATCCAAGCCTCGTAAAAGTCAGGTTCGTGGCAAACTAAAACAATCGTTCCTTTATAGGCTTTCAGTGCGCGTTTTAATTCTTCCTTTGCCACAACGTCAAGGTGGTTTGTCGGCTCGTCAAAGAGAATCCAGTTGCTATCATTCATCATAAGCTTACATAGGCGGACTTTAGCTTGTTCGCCACCGCTTAATTGATTTAAAGGACGAGAAATATGTTCGTTTTTCAAGCCGCATTTGGCTAAGGCCGCGCGCACTTGATGCTGATCCAACGAAGGGAAGTCATTCCAGACATCATCGATCGGTGTAATATTTCCCGCCTTTACCTCTTGTTCAAAATATGACGGATAGAGGAAATCTCCTCGTTCAACCTTTCCGCTGATTGGCTGAATTTTACCAAGCATTGTCTTGAGAAGTGTTGATTTTCCCACTCCATTACAGCCGACAATTGCGATTTTCTCGCCGCGTTCTATAGTGACAGCCATTTTAGGTAGCAATGGATGAGTATAGCCAATTTCAAAATCTGTCCCTTCGAAAACGTAGCGACTGCTGCCGCGAGACTCTTTAAATTCAAAAGTAGGCTTCATTGCAGTCTCAGGGCGCTCGATTCTTTCCATACGATCAAGCTGCTTTTGACGGCTTTTTGCCCGGCCAGTCGTTGAATAACGTGCTTTGTTTTTCGCAATAAAATCCTCTTGCTTTTTAATAAATTCCTTCTGTTTTTCATACGCATTAATATGCTGATTTTTATTGATTTCGGCTAGTTCAAGGAATTTATCATAGCTTGCTGTGTAGCGAGTAAGCTTAGAGAACTCAAGATGGAAAATCGTATTTGATACTTGGTTCATGAACTCCGTATCATGTGAGATCAGGATAAATGCATATGGATATTCTTTTAAATAATTTGATAACCAGCGAATATGCTCCACATCTAAATAGTTCGTCGGCTCGTCCAGCAGCAAAACTTGAGGCTGTTCTAATAGGAGCTTTGCGAGTAAAACTTTTGTACGCTGGCCGCCACTAAGAGCTGAAACATCTCTGTCTAGCCCAATTGCATCTAATCCAAGTCCACGAGCTGCATCTTCAATTTTGATATCAAGCGTGTAAAAACCACCAGCATCTAATCGATCTTGGATTTTACCCATTTCTTCTAATAATTCTTCTAGTTCCTCAGGTGTTGCGTCCGCCATTTTTGCAGTGACGTCATTGAGTGCTTTTTCTTGTTCGAATAGCGGCAGGAACGCATCTCTTAATACATCACGCATCGTTCTGCCCTGTGTTAAAACGGTATGCTGATCGAGATATCCGTAATGAACGCCAGGTGTCCATTCGACACGTCCTGTATCGTGAATGAGTTGCCCAGTAATAATATTCATTAAAGTGGACTTCCCAACGCCATTTGCTCCGACTAAGCCGACATGATCCTCGGCGAGAAGGCGAAAAGAAACCTCTTTAAATAATGTTCGATCTCCAAATGTATGACTTAATTTTTCTACATTTAATAAGCTCATTCAAAAACCCTACTTTATTGAAATTCTCCATTTAATCATAATACAAGATTTTTTCATATTAAACTAGCATTTTTAGCTATCGGGAAGAGGGAAAATGAATGGTAAAAAAAGAAAAAAGATGGATAGAGAATTGTAAAGAGCGATCTTTTATTAATTCCAAATTAAAAATTCGTATACAATAGACTAGTTCTCTGTTTGTATTTTTTTGCTGTTTAATGGAAGGAAGCAAGAAAGCAGAATATGATCTTGTAAAAATGACAGCAGATATGTTAGAGAAGCTTCGTAAATAGGATGAAATGCAAACCAAAAGGCAGCAAATGAAGCTGCCTTTTTCTATATGTTTGGAAAGGTTAAATTGAAAGTACAAAATCATATTATTGATTTGAATATTATTGTATATAAATAACTGAATATTTCTAATATAATAATTTTTAGTTTTGAATTGATGGCTATAGTTAAAAAATATATTGGTTTAAATGATTAATCTATTTGAACAGATCCAAAAATATAATATATTAAGAAAATTCAATTGACATTATTATTCTATACCTTTATATTTTTATTATAGAGAAATAAGGAAGTAGCTATTTTTGTTTATTTCATTGTTATGGAAATATAGCTATTTATAATAAAGGAGGGGATACAATCAGCAAAAGCTGATATCAAACTTGATTAAGTAAATAGGCGGTTGATCTCATAGGTAAAGATGTAATTTACTACTTAATTAATAGCACTACCAATCATTAAGTAATAATTTTTGTATGCGCTTTCATTTGGTGGCATACTCAGATTTCAAAACTATCTTTACAAAAGAGAGATTCTTCCTTTATTTGTATGGATACCTAGTAAACATCTGGACTTTTGAGCTTAGTCTATTATTGAAAAATGTGCGATCTTTTAGTTATTCGTTTTGTGTTTAATAAACAATTGCAAACAACCTTGAAAATAGGGAGTGTGAAATCTATGCAGGAACAACAATTAGAGAGAGGCCTAAAGAACAGGCATGTCCAACTTATCGCTATTGGCGGGGCGATCGGAACGGGATTATTCCTTGGGGCAGGGAAATCTATTCATTTAACAGGACCGTCAATTTTATTTGCTTATATGATTACAGGCATTATTTGCTTTTTAATCATGCGCGCACTTGGAGAGCTCCTCTTAAGCAATTTGAAGTATCATTCTTTTGTTGACTTTGTACAGGATTATTTAGGTAATATGGCAGCATTTATCACCGGCTGGACCTACTGGTTTTGCTGGATTTCAATCGCAATGGCTGACTTAACAGCGGTTGGTCTTTATTTTCAGTATTGGTTCCCTAATGTACCGCAGTGGATGCCGGCTTTAATTGCGCTTGTCGTGTTGCTCGTTATGAACCTTGCAACTGTAAAGCTTTTTGGCGAAATGGAATTTTGGTTCGCATTAATTAAAATCATCGCGATTCTAGCACTAATTGCTGTCGGGATTTTTATGATTATTACTGGCTTTACCTCGGGTGCAGGCACAGCTAGTCTATCGAATTTATGGAGTCACGGCGGAATGTTCCCGAATGGCATAAATGGCTTCATTCTCTCATTCCAGATGGTAGTGTTTGCGTTTGTTGGTATTGAGCTCGTGGGACTGACAGCAGGTGAAACGAAAGATCCAGAAAAAGTAATTCCAAAAGCTATAAATAGTATCCCAATTCGGATAATTATTTTCTACATTGGTTCACTTATTGTCATTATGAGTGTTTATCCGTGGAACTCGATTAACCCAATGGAAAGTCCGTTCGTTCAAGTTTTCGTAGGGCTAGGTATCGCTGCAGCCGCTGGTATCGTGAACTTTGTAGTCCTTACATCCGCAGCATCGGCAGGTAATAGCGCCGTTTTCAGTACAAGTCGGATGTTATATTCACTTGGCAAAGATAATAATGCACCTGTACCGTTTGCGAAACTTGATTCCCGTAAAATCCCTTCCAATGCATTGCTCTTTTCAACTGGCATCATTCTAATTGCAGTTGCTTTGAACTATATAATGCCAGAAGGAGTATTTACGCTAATTACAAGTGTTTCTACAGTATGCTTCATATTTATTTGGGGAATTACTGTCATCAGCCATTTGAAATACCGTAAAACAAGACCAGATCTTGCAAAAGTAAATAAATTTAAATTGCCGCTTTATCCATTTTCTAATTACTTGATTCTTGCTTTCCTAGCGTTTGTTCTTGTCGTGCTTGCGCTTGCGGATGATACTCGTGTAGCCTTGTTCGTAACTCCTGTTTGGTTTATCATGCTGGTTGCCATTTATAAGATAAAGCAATCGAAGGCAAAACAGGTAAACAAAGGAAATGCAGCTTAAAGCGTTGAATTACAAAAATTAAATATAGTACGGATGATAGTTGTAGGAGAGTGTAATCGTTATTGCCACCGAAGGAGCAAGTTCCAATAATACCCTTGGAATTAATCTCTCAGGTAGAAGAACTACAACTGGACGTTACTCTGGAGAGTGCGTGTATTAAACGCCACCAAAGGGGAAGACTCTTTTAAAGAGTTAAACTTTCAGGTAAAAGGACAGAGAAGGGGGAGAGCGCTACAATACCTTTTTCTGTCCTTTTTTGCGTTCAAAAAAATGAAAGCAAAACGTATTGTTATCCGCAGGCTGCTATATTTCAACCAGCTTACCGTTTACGGAGTTCCGGGGACAACCGGAACTTAATTAACATTCAATTGTTATCACTAGCTTTTAATGTAGTCGTTAAAGTTAAGGATTTTAAGACAATTTTGTAAGGGTATATTGTTATTCATAAGGATTCTCCTTATTGTTAGAAGTCATCAGGTAATATGTCTATCTGGTGGTGTCAGCTTCTACAAAAAGAGAATCCTTTTATTTTGTCTAAAAATCTGTTTTCTTACAAAAGAAGGTTTATGATCATATAATGTTTTTCGTTTACCAGGCTAGTGGGTTATTAGGTAGCACACCAAAAATGAGATGAATCTTCATCGCATCTTCCCCCCATTCCTTGATATGATAGTGGTAAATATGTTTCAAAAGAAGAATGTTAGGGTGGGTTACATATGAAAATTTTGCTTGTGGAAGATGATAAAACAATTGCAGCGGGTTTGGAATATTCACTCCAACAAGATCATTTTACTACCGTTCTTTGCTATGATGCTGAGTCGGCTAAGAAGGTGCTGGCCGAGGAGTTAAAGCGAATTGATTTATGCTTATTTGATTTATCATTACCAGACGGGAGCGGGTATGAATTATGCCAAATTGTTAAAGATCGAAGTGACATTCCTGTCATTTTTTTAACGGCGATTGATGATGAGGTGAATGTTGTGATGGGCCTTGATATGGGGGCTGACGATTATATTACAAAGCCTTTTCGCATTCGTGAGCTATTATCACGGATTAAAACCGTTTTACGAAGATACAAGAAGTCACATCAACCGAAAGCAATGATCGAAATAAAAAATATCCGAGTGAATACGCTTGAAGGCAAGGTGTTCAAAAATGGGGAAGAAGTAATATTGACTGCTTTAGAATATAGGCTCTTACTTATTTTTGCTAACCATATTGGGCAAGTGCTGTCACGAAGTCAGTTGTTAGAACAGATTTGGGATGTAGCGGGAGACTATGTAAATGATAATACATTGACGGTTTACATAAAAAGGCTCCGAGAGAAGTTAGAAGATCATCCGCAACAGCCAACCCTTATTAAAACAGTTCGTGGTTTAGGATATAAGGTTGGTGATTAGCATGCTGCGTAATAGAGAAATTCGTATTTTTTTATTAACAATGTGTGCAATCAGTACAGTGGCAGTCGTAATATCTGCCTTAATTTCACCAGTAGCTACGATGCTTGTATTCATCACCTCTGCGCTGCTAATTGGGTGTAGTTTGATTTTTACAAGGTGGAGATATCGTGAAATCGAAAAACTTTCGAGCTATTTGCGGCGAATTAGTGGCGGTGATTATTCTCTAGACGTACGTGATAATTATGAAGGGGAGCTTAGTATTTTAAAAAATGATATTTACAAAGTGACCATCATGCTATCTGAGCAAAGTTCCATTTTACAACAAGATAAAATCCAGCTCACTAATGCTATTTCTGATATATCTCATCAGCTAAAAACTCCGCTTACCTCCATGATGGTCATGGCAGATTTATTAAATAATTCACAATTACCTGTCGCAAAAAGAACGGAATTTACACATAATATCCGGATTCAGCTTGAGCGGATCGAGTGGTTAGTGTCTTCATTATTAAAGCTTTCAAAAATTGATGCCGGAACCGCTCAATTTAAAAAAGAGCCAATCATGTTAGAAAAACTCATACAAAAAGCACTTGAGCCTGTTCTTATTCCAATGGATATTAAAGAACAAGCTATTTCGATTACAGGTGAAGCTACAGTTTCGTTTCTTGGCGATTTGAATTGGACAAGAGAAGCCTTGCTTAACATATTTAAAAATTGTGTGGAGCACACTGGAGAAGGCGGCGTCATTACAGTGTCGTTTTCAGAAAATGCCTTGTATACGGAAATTATCATTGCTGACAATGGGAAAGGAATACGAAAGGAGGATCTGCCTTATATTTTTAAGCGTTTTTATAAAGGCAAGAATGCCAGTGAAGATAGCGTCGGGATCGGGCTCGCGATGGCCCACAGCATTATCACTAGTCAAAATGGTGTTATCGATGTAAAGAGCGGGAAAGATCAAGGAACAGAATTTCACATTAAATTTTATAAACGAGTGATTTAATTTACAGATCATCTAATTTTTGCTCAAGAGATTGCTTATAAAAGATGTAAAGTGACTAAATTGTCACTTTCCTAGTCACTAGAAAGTCATTTTAGACAGATACACTGTAATCATCAGCAAATTATGGAGGTTTTAAGGATGGAAATTTTAAAAATAGAACATCTGTCTAAAGTGTACGGAAAAGGTGAAACGGCGGTTAAAGCGCTTAATGATGTTTCTTTTTCAGTTAAAAAGGGTGAATTTGTCGCCATAATCGGCCCATCTGGATCGGGGAAATCGACACTGCTGCATATGCTTGGTGGCGTAGACAAACCTACAAGTGGAAAGGTTTTCGTTGATAACACAGACATTTATAGTCTTAATGAAACACAGTTGGCTATTTTTCGCCGACGACAAATTGGTCTTATTTATCAGTTTTACAACCTTATTCCGGTTCTGACGGTTGAAGAAAATATTACGCTCCCATCCTTACTTGATGAACATAAGGTGGACAAAGAGCAGCTTAATAAGCTTGTGAAAACATTAAATCTTGAAGATCGCTTACAACATCTCCCGAACCAACTTTCAGGTGGACAACAACAGCGAGTTTCGATTGGTCGAGCACTCATAAGTAACCCAGCTATTATGCTCGCAGATGAGCCAACTGGTAACCTCGATAGTAGAAATAGCCGTGAAATTATAGATTTGTTAAAAATGTTTAATAAAACATTCAATCAGACGCTAATCGTCATTACCCATGATGAACGGATTGCCTTACAAGCGGATAGAGTCATTGCAATCGAAGATGGAAGGATTGCCAAAGACGAGGTGAATCGTCTGTGAATATCGTTTATAAACTTACCTTAAGGCATTTAAAAGAAAATAAAAGGCGAACTCTTGTTACGATCCTTGGAGTCATTATTTCGGTTGCTATGATCACAGCCGTTACCACACTTGCTGTCTCCTTTTTAGACTTAATGAAAAGGCAAACAATAGCAAATGAAGGTGAATGGCATGTTCTTTATAAAGATTTGAATAAAGATCAGGTTGCAGCGATAAAGAATGATGAGGCAACGAAGAAACTTGTCATTTCTAGGGATCGCGGCTATGCCCTCTTAGAAGGCGGACGAAATGAAAGTAAGCCATATTTGTTTATTAAAGAATATAATCTTGAAGGTTTCAAACAATTTCCAATAGAATTGAGTAAAGGACGGCTCCCACAAGCCGCTAATGAAGTGGTTATTTCAGAACATATAGCGACGAATGCGCAAGTGGAATTTGGTATTGGCGATCAATTGACACTTGACGTGGGTGTAAGGTCATCAGATGAAGATGATGATACGTCATTAGATCAGAATGCCTCCATCGAGTTTGAAGATGGTAAAATTTCTGAGACATTAAAAAATACGAAAACAAGAAACTATACGATTGTAGGATTTATTAAACGTCCTACGTGGGAGCCGACATGGGCACCGGGCTATACGATTATTTCCTATTTGGATGAAAATATAATTGGAGCGAATGATCGTGTAAATGCAACAGTTATTTTAAAGAAAGTAAAAAAGTCATTATTCTCACATGCTGAAAATTTAGCAGACAAAAACGGAATAGCGACGATCAAGTATAATGATCAATTGCTTCGCTACTATGGAGTGACAAAAAATGAGGCTTTAAATAAAACGCTTAATTCTTTATCAGCCATAATAATGACAGTTATTATTATTGGTTCCGTCTCGTTAATTTATAATGCATTCGCAATTTCTGTTTCGGAGCGGTCTCGCCATTTAGGCATGCTTGCGAGTGTAGGTGCAACGAAAAGGCAAAAGCGGAACTCGGTGTTTTTTGAAGGAATGATCATTGGGCTCGTTAGTATTCCTTTAGGGATTATCTGTGGCCTAATTGGAATCGGCATTACTTTTTATTTTATTAATTCGATGATACAAGGTGCGCTAGGAGTGTCTGAAAAATTAATCGTGACTGTCACACCATTCTCCATTATCGTTGCTTGTGTGATTTCGATCTTAACGATTTTTATTTCAACGCTCCTACCAGCGATGAAGGCGTCCAAGATTTCAGCGATTGATGCGATCAGGCAAACAACTGAAATTAAACTCACTAGAAAAGCTGTGAAAACATCGAAGTTGATTCGAACATTATTCGGAATCGAAGCAGAAATTGGCTTAAAAAACTTAAAAAGAAATAAACGCAGGTACAAAGCAACGATATTTTCACTCGTGATTAGTATCGTGCTATTTTTAACCGTCTCCTTTTTTACCGCGAATTTAAAAAAATCACTCGAGCTTTCACAAGTAGGTGTGAATTTTGATATTGAAGTAGCGAATGGAAGCGAACATGTCTTAGATGATGAATTGATACACTCCATTGCTGACCTTAATGATGTAACAGAATACAGTGTTGTAAACGAGTTTTTTTTGAACACATGGGTTGAAGAAGCGTCAGTCGCTGCTGAATTGAAAAAATTGGGAATGTATAAGGCGAATCTAAAGGATGGAAAATATGATTACTATGTTCGCTTAAGTTCATTAAATGATGAGAGCTTGAAGGAATATGCGGTTGCTGTTGGTGCAGACTATGAAACGCTAAAAAACCCAAATCATCTTTCAGCGATTGTCATTGATACGATTCCTTATCAAGACATGGGCACAGGGAAGTTTGTTGAGACGAAAGCTTTAAATATAAAAAAAGGTAAAAGTCTTGATTTAGTTAATCGAGACTGGGAAAGAGAAAAAGAAAAAGAAAAAGATACGTATTTCAATAAAGTGGAAGTTGTTACATTGACAGATCAATTTCCTATGGGGATTATGCCAGCTGGAATAGGTGGATTAAATATCATCGTCTCAGAACAGGTTATGGACAATTTATTGGGTGAATCGGCTAAGAACGAAATAAATAGTTTTCTCTTCCTAAAAAGTACAGATCCAATGAAAACGCAGCAGGAAATTGAGGAAATGAAAGACTATAAGCTGTATGTTCATAATGTGTATCAATATCGCAAGCAAGAAGAGCAGATGATCACAATTATGTCAGTATTTACGTATGGTTTTATCGTATTAATTACGGCTATTTCGATAGCAAATATCTTCAACACAATCTCGACCTCCATTTCACTACGGAAACGAGAATTTGCCATGTTGAAATCTGTTGGCATGACGCCAAAGGGTTTTAATAAAATGATCAATTACGAAAGTATGTTTTATGGAATCCAGTCATTGCTCTTTGGCTTGCCGATTAGTGTTGTAGTGATGTATTTGATATACAAATCATTGATGCACAGCTTTAGATTCGGATTTGCATTTCCATGGCTTAGTATTCTGTATGTTATTGCTGCCGTATTTGTTATTGTGTCTTCTGCAATGCTCTACTCTAGTGCCAAAGTAAAAAAGGAAAATATTATTGATGCTTTAAAGCAGGAGAGTATATAATTTTTAAATCTTTTTTTATCAAATATCGAAATCCACATACAAAAGTAGGTGGTCGTTCAAGTAATAAAAAAGATGTCTACTCAAGTATTGATAAATGCTTGAGTAGACATCTTCTATTTTATAGTGGTCGTTGTACTTTATGTAGCTTCCTCATGTTGCAGGTTTTGGTGCAACGAATTCTCATTTAATAAAACTATCTTTCTTTCTTTCCCTCAATCCCAATTTCATTTAATGGAATGCCTATCGCATTAGCCACTCCTTCTCCATAAGCAGGATCCGCTTGATAGCAATGTTTGATATGGCGAATCTGAATATGTTTTTCAACTCCATTTATATTACGAGCCGTATTTTCAAACAATACTTGTTGTTGTTCTTTGCTCATTAGATTGAAAAGGCGACCAGGCTGCTCAAAATAGTTGTCATCATCTTCTCTGAAATCCCAAGACCCGGCATCCCCTTGGAGAGCAAGAAAAGGTTCTTTATACTTCGGCTGTTCTTTCCATTCTCCATAACTGTTTGGTTCATAGTGAAGGGAACTGCCTTTGTTGCCGTCCACTCTCATGGCTCCATCACGATGGTAGCTATGGAAAGGGCATTTTGGCTGGTTTACAGGAATTTGGTGGTGGTTAACACCTAAACGGTATCGCTGTGCATCTCCGTAAGAGAATAATCTGCCTTGTAACATTTTATCAGGTGAGAAAGCAATTCCAGGTACAACATTCGCTGGTGTAAAGGCAGCTTGTTCAACTTCAGCGAAATAGTTTTCTGGATTGCGATTAAGAACCCATTCTCCAACCTCAATAAGAGGGTAGTCTTTCTTATACCATACCTTTGTTAAATCAAATGGATTATCAGGATGTGTTCTTGCTTGTTCCTCTGTCATGACTTGAATATACATTTTCCATTTCGGGAAGTTTCCATTTTCGATATTTTCATATAGATCCCTTTGATGGCTTTCACGATCTTTTCCAACAAGTACTTCTGATTCTTCGTCAGTTAAATTTTCAATGCCTTGCTGTGAACGCATGTGGAATTTCACCCATACTCGTTCATTTTGATCATTAATCATACTAAATGTATGGCTGCCGAAGCCATGCATTGTACGGTAAGACTTCGGAATCCCGCGGTCACTCATAACGATCGTAATTTGATGTAAAGCTTCCGGAAGTGACGTCCAGAAATCCCAGTTATTATTCGCGCTGCGCATATTCGTACGAGGGTCGCGCTTAACAGCATGGTTCAAATCAGGGAATTGCATAGGGTCTCTAAAGAAGAAGACAGGCGTATTATTACCGACGAGATCCCAGTTACCTTCTTCCGTATAAAATCTCATCGCGAATCCACGAATATCACGCTCCGCATCGGCTGCTCCTCGTTCACCAGCAACAGTAGAGAAGCGAACGAACATCTCAGTTTGTTTCCCAACCTCAGAGAAAATCTTCGCTTTCGTATATTTAGAAATATCATGAGTAACTGTAAAAGTCCCATATGCACCTGATCCCTTGGCGTGCATACGTCTTTCTGGAATTACTTCTCTGTCAAAATGTGCGAGCTTTTCAATCAACCAAACATCTTGGAGAAGTACAGGGCCTCTAGGGCCTGCTGTCATTGAGTTCTGATTATCAGCAACAGGTGCGCCTGCTGCGGTCGTCAATTTCTTTTGATTATCATTGTTATTCACGAAAAATAACCTCCTCATGTGATAATAATTATTATTTAATAACTTAAAAATAATAATAACACTTACTAAAAGAAAATCAATCCTTATTTATAATTAATATAATTAGGTAACCGATATAAAAAGGTACTTTGTGTAATCTACTATTTCCAATTGACAGTAGTTGTCCTAAATATCGACACTACTATATATATTTTCGAACTTGGCTAAAAGAACCTTATTTTTATAAAAAAATGCTATGTAATTTTCTTCATATATTCTGCATGGATTTTCTTCATGTTTATTGTATTTGGGATAAAAGGGGGGAGTTTCGTTCATCATTTTCATGTAAAGGTAACTTATTGAAAATGGACATACTAAGCTAAATGAAATTTGAAAGTAAAAAAAACTGTCCTCGATGTATATACAAAATGAAATAATATGATAAAGTAATATATAAGAATCCTTTATATATCTAGCTTTAGAGGTTGATTAACTGTCTTTTTGGAAAAGACATTTGTTTTTGGCAAAGCGACAAATAGGAAATAATTATGGTATAGGGGGCTTTATTTATGAGTAAAACATTAGATGCATTTCTAAAAGAAAATTTAGAAGATTTAAAAGGGAAGGGTTTATATAATGTCATTGACCCGTTAGAAAGCCCGAATGGTCCAATGATCAAAATAAACGGCAGAGAGCTTATTAATTTATCTTCCAATAACTATTTAGGACTCGCTACTGATAATCGATTAAAGGAAGCGGCGAATACAGCTATTCAAACATATGGCGTTGGTGCTGGAGCGGTCCGAACGATTAACGGAACATTAGACATTCATGTAAAGCTTGAAGAAAAGCTTGCTGAATTTAAACATACAGAGGCTGCAATCGCCTATCAATCTGGCTTCAACTGTAATATGGCTGCAATTTCCGCTGTCATGGATAAAAATGATGCCATTCTTTCTGATGAATTGAACCACGCTTCAATTATTGACGGCTGCCGTTTATCGAAAGCGAAAATCATTCGCGTTAACCATTCCGATATGGAGGATTTACGAGCAAAAGCGAAAGAAGCAAAGGAATCAGGTCTTTACAACAAGATTATGGTCATTACTGACGGTGTTTTCTCAATGGATGGGGATATTGCTAAGCTTCCTGAAATTGTCGAAATTGCGGAGGAGTTCGATTTAATTACATATGTGGATGATGCGCACGGCTCAGGTGTTTTAGGTGACGGCGCCGGAACGGTCAAGCATTTCGGACTTTCTGATAAAATTGATTTCCAAATTGGCACACTTTCAAAAGCCATCGGTGTTGTTGGCGGATATGTAGCCGGTAAACAAGAGTTAATTGACTGGCTAAAGGTACGCAGCCGCCCATTCTTATTCTCCACATCGCTAACTCCAGCAGATGTGGCTGCAAGTATTAAGGCTATTGAAATCTTAATGGAAAGCACTGAATTGAATAAGCAGCTTTGGGAAAATGGAAATTACTTAAAGGCTGGTTTAGAAAAAATTGGATTTGATATTGGTGAAAGTGAAACACCAATTACCCCATGTATCATAGGGGACGAAGTCAAAACTCAAGAATTCAGCAAAAGGCTAAATGAAGAAGGCGTGTATGCAAAGTCTATTGTGTTCCCAACCGTTCCAAAGGGGACAGGACGGGTAAGAAATATGCCGTCTGCAGCACATACGAAAGAAATGCTAGACAAAGCCATTGCGATTTATGAAAAAGTCGGAAAAGAAATGGGCATTATCTAATTTAATAAGTTGAAATTGTGAATAGAGACTACTCGTATTTTTCACAGAGGGAAGGTTTGGAGAATAAATGAAAAAGATTTTTATTACTGGTGCATTAGGACAAATCGGTTCAGAGCTCACGGTAAAGCTTCGAAATATTTATGGAGCAGACAATGTCATTGCTACGGATATTAGAAAAAATGATTCTGAAGCTGCTCTTTCAGGTCCATTTGAAGTTGTCGATGTTACAGATACGAAAACAATGATTGAAATGGCAAAGAAATATCAAGCTGATACCATTATCCATATGGCTGCTTTACTTTCCGCAACGGCTGAAAAAAATCCAGTATTTGCATGGAATTTAAATATGGGTGGTCTCATGAACGCTCTTGAAGCAGCACGTGAATTAAATTGTAAGTTTTTCACGCCAAGTTCAATCGGAGCATTTGGACCAACAACACCGAAGGACAATACTCCGCAGGACACGATTCAGCGTCCAACGACTATGTATGGAGTAAATAAAGTTGCTGGTGAATTACTTGCAGATTATTACAATTATAAATTCGGCGTAGATACAAGAGGCTTAAGATTCCCAGGATTAATCTCTTACGTAACACCTCCTGGTGGCGGCACGACAGATTATGCTGTGGAAATTTACTATGAAGCCATCAAAAACAAGCGCTATACTTCTTATATTGATAAAGGAACGTATATGGATATGATGTATATGCCTGATGCATTAAATGCCATTGTCGATTTAATGGAGGCAGATCCATCAAAACTGAAGCATCGTAATTCCTTTAACGTCACAGCGATGAGCTTTGACCCAGAAGAAATTGCTGCTGAAATTCGTAAACATATTCCTGAATTTGAAATGAGCTATTCTGTTGATCCAGCTCGTCAGCAAATTGCCGACAGCTGGCCGAATTCAATCGATGCAACGGCTGCAAAGGAAGAATGGGGCTTTAAGGCAGAATATGATCTTGCGAAAATGACGAAGGATATGTTGGAAAAGTTAAGTAAATAAAGGGAAAGGGACTGTCCGATAAGTCCTTAAAATAAAGGAAGTGGAGAAAAGCTAAATGCTATTTCTCCACTTCCTTTTGTATTTTATTGACTTTTTCTGCGTTTTCATTATTTCGAAAAGTAACGTCATTAGTTTAAGTTTTTAATAAAAGAAATTAAAGTACTGTTCAGCCTATAAAATAATTAAATTATCAATAATCTCCAATGCTATATTTCATAGCCGCTTATATAGCATTGTTGATACTATTTACATACACGTTTACGCTGTGGAACCGGATGAAATCCAAATACAAGAGATTACCAACGCCGCATCCGAAAGAAGGGTAAAAATTCATAAACTAATTTTGAAATTCCTCTATTGACAACCATTAGTGGTCTAATTGTATTATTAATGTAAGCGTTTTCGCGGGAAACCTACAGTCTAACAGTAAACCTAAATAGAGAATAGTCATATTAACTTGTAATACTAAGTATATTTATTATTACTAACTTCGGAATGCTTAGTTTCCGAAAAAGGCATAAGAAATGATTACATCACTTAATTATCTAGACATCTAATAGAGGATCAGGTACATGTAACTGAGCTTGCAATATGGTCCAATTTTGAGAAGACTTCTGCAAACTTTGTTTGAGGAAATCAATTTAGTGCCCCATAAATAATTGGAAAATACACTAAATTGTTATAGTTCATCTATTTCAAGAGGAGTAACATCTTCAAATTCCATGTAGCTAAAATTAACTATTACTTTACAACGGATTGTCTTGTTCAAAAAAGGAAGGGAATAATTCCAATGGATAAATTAATTAATAAAATGCCTATATATAAAGTTATCTATAACACTATAGCAGAGAAAATCCATAATTCTATATATAAAGTTGGAGATGCTCTACCCTCGGAAAGTGAATTGGAAAAAATGTTTCAGGCAAGTCGTACCCCTGTTAGACAAGCATTAAATAAACTTGAATCCGATGGATTAATTTATCGTTCGCAGGGAAGAGGATCGTTTGTAGCAAATTTCAAACCAATTGGTCATTGGACGACAATGACAGGTTTTAAACATAAGTATATGAAAGATTGGAAAAAAATCTCGGCAAGAACAATTGAGGTTACTAAAACAGTATCTCCTTATTATGCCAGTGTTCTTGAAATTAACAGCCAGGAAGAAATGATTCATCTTAAACGGATTCGTATGGATAACGGTGAACCTGTTATTTATTTGGAACATTATTTACCCCCTCATTTATCAATCGAAATGTTCCAAAAAGATCCAACTTTTATCTCTATTGATCAGTTATTTAAAGATGAAAAAGATATTGAGTTTACTACTATAAATGAGGAATTAGAAGCCATATTAGCAGACACTTATTTAGCAAAACATTTACAAATCAATGAAGGGTACCCGATTTTAAAAAGTACAAGAATTTCTTTTGATCATCAATCTAATCCAATTGATGTAACAGTCATTTATCTTAGATCAGAAAAATGGAAATATGCCATTGAATTTAACAAAGTGATGCAATGAAAAAGCAAAGTAGCTATTATTACTCCTCTAAGTCAGTTTAATGGGGAACCACTAAAACGAGATAAAAAAGGGGGTGAAATATGGTTTAGACCAGTAGTTGTTCTATTAGGTATTCATTTATTTTGATGTTAGTGGAATGAAAAGAAGAGAAACGATGATATTTTTTTATTTTATTTATTCATAGAAGCCAAAAATAATAATCTATTGGGGGTTTTATGAAAGTGGTTAAACTGACGAATGAAACGTTATTTAGTAATGAACTACTAGCGGAAATTAGAGAGAAATTTGCTTTTATTGATGTGGATCCTCTTAAACAAAAGAAGCGATTGTTTTTTGATAATGCTGGAGGATCCTTTAAATTAAAGAGTGCAAATAAAAAATTTACACAGTTTGATATGATTCCTGATCATCCTCAACGCGACCATGAAGCAGCCAGATATTTATCTGAGATTGAGCAAAAGGGGATAGACGATACACGAATCATATTTAATGCAAAAAAGGGCAGTATCGCAACCTACCTTACTGCTTCTAAGGCCATTTTTGAAATTACTGGTGTGATTGCTGAAAATATTGAGGGAACAAACATTGTTACTACTGAATTAGAGCATCCATCTGCTTTTGATGCGGCAAAGTTATATGCAAATAAGTTGGAAAAGGAATTTCGGGTGGCTAAGACAAATCCTGTAACTGGGGGAGTTGATGTTGAAGAAATAACAAAGCTTATTGACAATGAAACTTGTCTTTTGAGTGTGATTTACGCATCAAATATATCAGGTGCTATTTTAGACATCGAGACTATTGTAAAAGAAGCAAGAAAGATAAAGCCGGATCTATATATTATTGTAGATGCTGTACAGCATGCTCCACACGGTATAATTGATATAGAAAAAACTCCTGTGGATGCAATGAACTTTGCGCCATACAAATTCTTCGGAGTAAGAGGTTGTGGCATTGCTTACCTTTCCGAAAGAGCTGCCAATCTCCCGCATCATCGTCTATTTGGAAAGGCTGACGGTGATTTACAACTTGGCAGTCCGATACCGGGTCATTTTGCCTCAATAAGCGAGATTGTAGAATATGTGTGCTGGATAGGAAGTGAATTTTCAGATGCACATGATAAAAGAAGTTTATATGTAGAAGGAATGACTAGGATAGCTCTACATGAAAGATCACTTCTAGAAATAATGCTTAACGGAACAAATAAAATTAGAGGGTTGAGAAATATTTCAGGGGTGACTGTCCATCTTGATTATAAAGATTTGTCCAAAAGGGATTTCATAGTTGCTATAAGTATAGAAGGTCTAGGTTATAAAGAAGCTGTCAGTCAGTATGGAAATGAAAATGTTATAGTGTATGATCGTGTAGCTACAAGCATTTATTCTAAAAGAATGCTAGAGTCATTTGGAATGACCGGTTCAATAAGGGTATCGCCTTTACATTGTAATAGTGTGGAAGAGATAGAAGAATTTTTAGAAATAACACAGAAAATCGTTGAAAGAAATGCAACTGTTTTTCGTTCTTAATAATTATAATTTGCTTAATATTCCGTATATAAAAATTGAAATAAAAGAGAAGAGAGGGATTAATAATGAATTCAATAGAAGAAAAATTTTTAAAACTTGGTGCTGAATATGCACCCGGACAAGAAGTACGACAGAACACAGATGAAATTAAACTGCGTGGCGAGAAGATTTCTGGTACACCGGTTGACTTTTCGCATGGTGATGTTGATGCTTTTGAGCCAATTCCAGGTACATTAGATGACTTCATCGAAGGTGTCCATATCGGTGGAAAGCAAGCCTATACCGAGTATCGAGGAAGTATAATGATCCGGGAAAATTTAGCCGAAAAGCTTTCAAAATTTACGGGTACAACGATTAACGCAGACCAGAATGTTATTATTACTCCAGGAACACAAGGGGCACTGTTCCTTGCAATGGGATCTACTATTGCTAGAGGCGACAAGGTAGCAATTGTTGTGCCAGACTATTTTGCCAATCGAAAATTAGTTGAATTCTTTGAAGGTGAAGTCGTTCCCATTCAGATGGACTATTTCAAAACAGACACATGCGCAGGTTTGGATTTAACTCAGCTGGAGGGCGCTTTTAAAGCCGGTGTCAAACTCTTTTTGTTCTCTAATCCGAATAATCCTACAGGTGTCATCTATTCACCGGATGAAATCCGCGAGATTGCGGATTTAGCACAGCAGTACGGTGCAACAGTCATCGCTGATGAACTATACTCCCGCCAGATTTTTGAGGGACGGCCTTATACACACCTATGTGCGCAGAAAAATATTAATCCCGAAAATGTAATAACCATCATGGGACCATCAAAAACAGAGTCGTTAAGTGGGTACAGGCTTGGTGTAGCATTCGGATCAGCTAAAATTATTGACCGTATGGAGAAACTGCAGGCTATTGTATCTCTTCGTGCAGGTGGCTATAGCCAGGCCGTATTGAAATCTTGGTTTGCTGAGCCGGAAGGATGGATGACCCGACGAATTGCCCAGCACCAAGCAATTCGTGATGATTTGCTTGCGAAGCTGAGCGCTGCTGGGGGATTTAGAGCGAGAGCCACAGAGGCAGGCAGCTATCTCTTTCCGAAAATTCTTGAATTTGGGGTACCAATAAATGAATTCGTTAAGATTCTTCGCCTCCAGGCCGATGTTATTGTAACCCCTGGTACAGAGTTTGGCCCACAGTTCGCTGATAGCTTCCGCATCAACTTTTCGCAAGATCATATAGCGGCAGTTTCTGCCATTGACCGTGTCATTAAAGTTGTGGAGCAGTATCGAAAATGAGTACGTATGGAGCAAAAACTAATCCAATTCCGCAGGGGAAATATGTTCCAGCATCACGGTTTGGAAGTCTTGTCTATACAGCTGGGATGACACCTAGGAACAATGGAGAACTGATTCAAATCGGAAAAGTCAGTGTCGAGCAGTCGGTTTCCACCTATAAAGCAGCAGTTAGGCAAGCGGTGGCCAATGCACTTACTGCAGTTAAGAATATACTTACGGATCAAGAACGGGTGGAGCAGATACTTGCGCTCACCGTTTACATTAATGCGGAAGAGACATTCAAAGCGCATTCCAGTCTAGCAGACTTTGCTTCTGAATACCTATACGAAGAATTGGGGAATGCAGGTATAGGGAGCCGGGCCGCGATAGGTGTTGCGTCATTGCCAGGTGATGCACCGGTTGAAATTCAATTGATTGCAGCCGTTTCTACATGAGGATATTAAAGAAATACAGGATACTCTATGAAATCGAGTTTTCAATGAAGGAAGATAGTTAAATAGTTAAATGTAATATAACAATTAAAGGCGCTCAAGTTTGAGCGCTTAGAACACATAATTGATATTGGCTACTTCTCCCCGGTTAAATAAAAACGCTGTCACAAAACGAAGAAAATAAACTGAATATTTCGAAATTATTTACGCAACACTTGTGATTTTAAAAATTGAGAAAATACAACTATGTTCCATTCTCCAAGATTAGAAAAAATATTCTAAATTACTAGGAGGATTTATAATGAAATGGTGGTTTAAGAGACAATTATATACCCAGATTGCTGTATGCACGATAATAGGAATAATACTAGGGTTAATATTAGGTCCTAAATCAGTAGTTTTAGAACCAATTGGCTATATTTTTATTAGTTTACTTAAGATGTTAATTGTACCGCTAACCATTTGTTGCCTCATTTCTGGGATCACAAAGATGGAAGATATCCGTTCATTGCGTTCAGTGGGAAGCAAAATTGGTGTTTATTTTATCGTTACAGGTATTATAGCTACTGCAATAGGAATCGCAATCGCAAAAATTATAAATCCGGGAAAAGGCACTGTCGGACTTTTGAAAACGGGAGAAACAGTGGATGCTGTGGAATTTAGTTTTCTTAATCAAATTGTAGGCTGGTTTCCAACTAACATCGTTCAAGCGATGGCTGAAACGAACATGCTTCAAATCATTATTGCCTCTATATTTATAGGAATTGGGTTATTATCTTTGGGCGACAAAGCTAAAGGTTTAAATAAGTTAGTTAATGAAGGTGCGGATTTGATGATAAAGATCACAGAATTTGTCATGTATATTGCACCATATGGTATTTTAGCTTTGGTAGCCAATATGACTGGAACATTAGGAAGTAAGATGCTTGCAGAAGTAGGCCGATTCATTGTAGCAGATTATATAGCTCTCCTCATCATATTATTTATTGTTTATCCACTGTTTATTAAATTAATGGGGCGCAAAAATCCACTCACTTTTTATAGGAACATATCACCAGCGATGTTAGTAGCTGCGAGCACTACTTCAAGTAATGCAACATTACCAGTATCCATGAGAGTAGCAGATAAAAATTTAGGAATTCCGGAAAAAATTTATGGTTTTACACTTCCGCTCGGCGCAACAGTTAACATGGATGGAATGGCTGCAGCTCTAGGTGTAATATCCGTTTTTGCAGCTAACTTATATGGTATCCCCATTACATTCGGCTTGATTCTCCAGTTTGTATTTCTTGGTTTAGTACTTTCAATTGGTGCAGCGGGTGTAAAAGGAGCGGGTGTTGTAATGTCTACAGTATTATTATCAACACTGGGGTTTCCACTTACATTGGTCCCAATATTAGCCGGAATATGGCCAATCATTGATATTGGCCATACGACAACAAATATTGTTGGTGATTTAACTGGAACGACAGTTGTCGCATCTCGATTAGAAATGATGGACGAAGAAATATTTAATCAGGTTGAGTCAAAGGTTTCCTAATTTCCCATTTAAGTCTGAACCTACTAAATTTAAATCGAAACTTAAATTAATAAACTTTTGCTTAGGATTGTCAAGCGTGAAGGAGCATGCTCTATACCAGGAGAATCACTTGTTTTTCTTAATTCTCAAAATAAATATCAAGGAAACTTTTCCCCTGAAGGTATGAATTAATATCATTAGTATGTATTAAGATTAGGTATTTGTAAGGAAAATGTAGCATCCTAATAAGATTTAACCTAAAAAGTCGATTCCGATACGATAAGGAATCGACTTTTTAAGTTACTAAAACCCTCAAAACAACTGGATTTCTTAAAAAATTCATAAATAGATTTAATGGCTTCCATATATTTCTTCTACTCCTTCTAATTGTTCCATTATAGTGCCTAAAATGGACTGGAGGAACAGTACCGAGGCCCCTAATAAAAACTCCATTGTTAATAATTTAATTAAGGAAATAAACCTTTAAACATCTTGATAATCTAGTCTAAAAATACAGGGTCGTTATGTATAGTATGTAATCAGGGGTGCATAGGTAAATGGTAAAGAATTATAGGTAGCTGTTGGATCAGGTGTGATAGGAAGAGGAATCGCTTACTTAGGAGCAACGGCGGGATTTCAAGTAATTTTGGTAGATAGAATAGAGGTTAATTAATCTCATAAATTAAAAATGGAATAAGCTATCTAGTAAATCAAGTGAAACTGACCTACTAGATAGCCTATTTTATATAGTAATTTCAAATATTTCCTTAAGAAATTTCTGTTTTTCTGCTTCTGTTAGATTCCATTTCGTTTTTTGATTATTTTTTGTTTCAGTAACGGTTAGGTCATTTAGAGTGATACGGCCTGTTTTTGTCGCAATTGTTACAATATCGCCATGTGTAAAACTGGATTCCGGAGAATGTTGATTATAGAGACAGCCTTCTGTAAAATCCGTTAATTGCTTAGGTGAATCTGAAAAGCGATAGAGTGTTTTCCACCCCAACTCCTCTAACCGCTGTAAATAATAGAAATCTTGCTCTTCTTTTATGACCCGATACGTTCCACTGACATCTGTTCGTTCCTCTCTTGTTAACGGAAGCGGCTGACGGACAGAATCTCCGAATCCGACATCTATAAGAAATGGCTGATCAAGTTGAACGATTATGGCTGCATGTGTATTTGGTTTTGCCCATCCGTTTGGCTTGTTCACCGTACAAGCGATAAGGTAAGAGCGAAATCCAAGGTGAGTTAATAAAAGCTGAAAGAGGCCATTTAATTCATAGCAATACCCGCCGCGATGCATACCGATAATTTTCTCGTAAATCCTTCTTGTATCAAGCAGGATTTCAACTTTTCTTGTTACATCTAAATTTTCAAAAGGGATGTTTTCCATATGATTTCTTTGCAATTCAGATAGAAAGTCGATTGTTGGGTACTGTTCTCCATCAATAGCCAATCGATTTATATATTTTTGAAAGTCCATATTCATCATCCTTCAAAAATGATTTAGAAATTCTCTATTATTTTACTAAGATCAATTTTTCCAGTTTAGGAAGGACCTCTCCTATGATAGAAGCAGATGACAATCCAGCTTCATGTAATTTCGCAATATAATCTTGTGCTGAATCCTTGGGCATTGACACGAGCAACCCTCCAGAGGTAATTGCATCACATAAAATCAATTGGCTTTCGTAAGGAATGTTTTCATACTGTACTTCATTTTCAAGCCATTTATGATTAGCTTTTGACCCGCCCGGAACAATTCCATCTTTCGCAAGTTCATATGTACCATCCAATAATGGAACTTGACTATAATCGATTTCCAAACTAACATGGCTTCCTCTTGCCATTTCACTGCCGTGTCCAAGCAACCCAAAGCCGGTAATATCGGTGACAGCATGTGGCGTAAAGGTCGTTAAAATTTCGGCTGCCATTTTATTTAACATCGCCATTGTTTGCGTAACGGCAATTTCTTGATCGCGGGAAACGACACCTCTTTTAATACCTGTCGTTAAAATCCCTACGCCAAGTGGTTTTGTTAAAACAAGAGCATCTCCTGGTTTTGCACCGACATTTTTCCAGTAGCGCTCTGGATGGACGATACCGGTCACAGACAAGCCGAATTTGGGCTCTTGATCATCGACTGAATGTCCACCAACTGTAACAGCACCAGCTTCTTGCACCTTATCTCCGGCACCTCTTAAAATTTCCGCCAGAATATCAGGACCAAGCTTTTTAACAGGATATCCGACAATATTCAGAACAGTTTTTGGCTGACCACCCATCGCATACACATCACTTAGTGCATTGGCTGCTGCGATTTGTCCAAACATGTATGGATCATCAACAATTGGCGTAAAATAATCAACCGTTTGAATTAATGCAATGGAATCGGTTAATTGATACACACCTGCATCATCTGATGTTTCATGGCCGACTAGCAACTCCGGCACAGAATCTTGCTTTGGTAAAAGACGCAAAACTTGCGTCAAGTCCTCAGGACCAATTTTGCAGCCTCAGCCAGCTTTCGTTGACAACGACGTTAACCGAATTTTTTCCTGCTCGCTCACGATACCACCTCCAAATTCAGTATACCTTTAATTGAAGATAAAATCACAAAATACAATCTGATTTATTGCGGAAAAAAGCGGTTTATACTAAAATGACAAACATATATAGTGTGAAAATTAAATCACCTTACTAGAGGAGGTCGCGCGTTGAAAAAGTATAACGTCAAAATCGAATTTTGCATGATGTGAAACTATGCGCCGAAAGCCGCGCGTGTCGCGGAAGAACTGTTTACTCATTTCCGTCATGGCATTGTAAAGATGGAACTCATCCCTAGCAAAGGCGGGGTGTTTGAAGTGAGCGTCAATGGGGAAAAAATTTATTCAAAAGACGAAACAGGATTATTCCCGAAATCCGGGCAAATTATTGAAATGATTCAGGAAGAACCTTCAGCTTAAGCCTTCTTCTATATGAGGAAGGTTTATTTAATTTTGCATTTTTTAAATGATATAATGTGACCAAGATTGGAGGGAAATCGGTGAAAGAATGGCTCAAAAATATCCCCGCCGTCCATGAACTGCAAAGGGACGAACGTTTTATCCTTTTGGCGGAAAATAACGGGATTCATTTTATACATATGACGGGCGAACTGAAAACAGTGCTTGCGGAAGCTCGGGAAGAGATACTTACTGAAAAATGGGATGGACCAGAACCTGGAACAAATGCATTTTTGGAATTACTTTTTACAAGGTTACAAGAACTGATCGCCAAAAAATATCGTCCTACAATGAAGCGAATTATTAATGCGACTGGAACGATTCTTCATACAAATTTAGGCCGGGCTCGTTTAAGTGAAAATGCGGTGAGGCATATGAATGAGATTGCACTTCATTATTCGAATTTGGAATACAATATAGAAGAAGGCGAGCGCGGGTCAAGGCATCGACATGTAGAAGAGCTCATTAAAGAGCTGACTGGTGCTGAAGCGGCAATGGTTGTAAATAATAATGCGGCAGCGGTCTATTTAATCTTAAAGGCATTTGCTGAAAATAGAGAAGTGATTGTATCAAGAGGCCAGCTTGTCGAAATTGGCGGATCGTTTAGAGTCTCTTCGATTATGGAGGAAAGCGGGGCTTGTTTAGTTGAAGTTGGCACAACGAATAAGACACATTTAGTTGACTATGAAAAGGCAATTACCGAACAGTCTGCGATGATTTTAAAGGTACATACGAGCAATTTTAAAATCATTGGTTTTACGCAATCAGTAGCAACAAAGGAATTAGCCGGTTTAGCGAAAGCGAAAGGCCTTATATTCTACGAAGATCTAGGCAGCGGGGCCCTTTATGATTTTAGCAGTTATGGAATAGGTGAAGAACCGATTGTGAAGGAAGTATTGAAACAGGGAGCGGATATTGTTTCATTCAGCGGGGACAAGCTTTTAGGCGGTCCACAAGCTGGCATTATCGCCGGTAAAAAAGAGCTTATTCAGCTTTTAAAAGAACATCAGCTTGCCCGTGTGTTAAGAGTGGATAAGATGACTCTTGCAGCACTTGAGGGGACATTGATTGATTATTTAAAAGGAGAAAATGGCATAAAGAATATCCCTGTTATCAGAGATATATTACTTTCAAAAGAAGCTTTAATGGAAAGAACTGAAGCTTTTATTGAAAAACTGCGGGACATTACTTCACAATTCACTATGGCAATAAAGGAAAGCTTCGGTCAAATAGGCGGGGGGACGATGCCAGAAGTTGAGCTTCCTTCTGTTGTAGCTGTCATTAAGCATAATCAATGGACAGCAGAACAGGTCGCGAAGAAATTACGAACAGAATTTTCACCAGCAATTATTGTAAGAATTCAGAGAGATGAGGTATTAATAGATTTAAGAACGGTTAGTTTAGAAGAGGAATTATATATTTTAGAGGCATTTCAAGCTTTTTGAAGCATCTTGATCAAAGCGTTTCCCAATATACATGGGGAACGCTTTGATTTTTTTACATATCGTGGCTTGAATTATGTTTCTGCCGTGTATGGTTGCGGTTTTTTACCTTTTTTGAGCCACTTAACGGTTCAGGCTGTCCAGAATTAACTTTTGGAGCATTTCTTCTCATATCTTTACTGTCATTTTTGTTCATTGCTTTCATCCCTCCTACAAATAGCATGGAAGGATGAGATAAATTTATACAGAATATTTTTTGAAAGACTGCACAATTTAACTTTATTCAGCAGAATACTTCACCTTTGTAGGAAGTAAGTTGAGTATCTATTCAGAACGGGTTCAAGCCCAGCTGAATAAAGTTAAGCCTCCGGCGAGCCTTTCGATTTTTCAAGGAAATTATCGAGCCGCTCAGGTAAATCTGAGCGTAAATACGCTAAGGCGAATTTGATTTATATACATTTTCTTAAAGGAGTGAACAGGGGATGCCGTATAATAAGAATAAACAACAAGCATTTCAGGCTGCCCAACAGGGGATGGAGGATGCACAAGAGCTTTATTATGAAATCGTCAAGGACTCAGCTAATTACGGGCATCAGCTAAAACATCTAAAGCAAGAAGTAAATGAGGCATATGAATCAATTGAAAATGCACTTGAAGTTGCATCTGAAACCCAAAGAACACAATTGGAAAAATTCCAAAAAGACTTAAGTAAAATGGTTGTAGAAGTAAACCAATATCAGTAGAAACTACGAAGGAAGCGAAACTTAATTCGCTTCCTTTAGTTATTGATTTTTCTTCCGCTTCTTATTATTTTGTTTTTGCGCTTCAGATAATGGTTCGTTCGCGAACTCCTCGTTATAGCCTGCACCCATGCCTTGTCCCTTTGCTGCGTTCATTCCTGGGATAATGTGATTTGATTTTCTTTTCGCCACTTCACTCACCTCCGCTTACTATCATTTGTAGAGAAATCTCAAAATATGTTACTTTCCAAACGTTTTCATACAAAATTTTCAATTAATAAATTTCGTAATATAATAAGCAAGGTAAACGATAAAGAGTGTATGCGTAATTATTTTCCGAAAAAATGAAGCTATCGCAAGATCTTTTCCATTAATATAAGTATAACTTATCAAAAACAATAACTTTCTTGATATTTACTTATATTGCATATTGTATTAATATTATTCGTGAGGGGAGTAAGATGGACAGAAATGCCATCTTTTCGACAATTACCTATACTATTAAATTTTTAATTTGCAAAAGGGGGATGAACCCATGGTAAAACATGATGTATTTAATGCTCGTAAATCATTTGAGCTAAACGGGAAGCGCTATCATTACTATCAATTAGACGCATTAGAAAAGGCTGGCGTCGGCAATGTATCTAAATTACCTTATTCAATCAAGGTATTATTAGAGTCTGTTCTTCGTCAACATGACGGTCGAGTGATTACAAAAGAGCATGTTGAAAACTTAGCAAAATGGGGCACAGATGAAGTTAAAGAAGTAGACGTGCCATTTAAACCTTCACGTGTTATTCTGCAAGACTTTACAGGGGTTCCAGCAGTTGTGGACTTAGCTTCCCTGCGTAAAGCAATGGCAGATATGGGTGGAGATCCTGATAAAATTAATCCGCTTAAGCCGGTAGATCTTGTTATTGACCACTCTGTTCAAGTTGACCAATTCGGTTCACCTGAAGCACTCGAAGCGAACATGAAGCTTGAATTCGAACGAAATGCAGAACGCTATCAGTTCTTAAGCTGGGCACAAAAAGCGTTTGATAACTATCGTGCTGTACCGCCTGCAACAGGTATTGTTCACCAAGTGAACTTAGAATATCTTGCAAGTGTTGTTTACGCGATTGAGAATGAAGATGGTGAATTTGAAGCATTCCCAGACACTTTAGTAGGGACAGACTCCCATACTACGATGATCAACGGAATCGGTGTTCTTGGCTGGGGTGTTGGTGGAATTGAAGCTGAAGCAGGAATGCTTGGACAGCCTTCATACTTCCCAGTTCCGGAAGTTGTAGGGGTAAAACTGACTGGTGAACTTCCAGACGGCGCAACGGCTACTGACTTAGCTCTAAAAGTTACACAAGTGCTTCGCGCTCATGGCGTTGTTGGGAAATTTGTTGAATTCTTCGGTCCTGGTATAACAGCTCTACCACTTGCTGACCGTGCAACAATTGCAAATATGGCACCAGAATATGGGGCAACTTGCGGATTCTTCCCAGTTGATGAAGAATCACTTGAATATATGCGTTTAACTGGCCGTTCTGAAGAGCAAATTCAATTAGTTGAAACATATTCTAAAGAAAATGGCTTGTTCTTCGATCCATCTTTAGAGCCAGTTTACACAAATGTTGTTGAAATTAATCTATCTGATATCGAAGCTAACCTTTCTGGTCCTAAGCGTCCGCAAGATTTAATTCCTCTTTCAGCAATGAAGATGGAATTCAATAAAGCATTGACAGCTCCACAAGGAAATCAAGGCTTTGGATTAGATGGGAAAGAAATCGATAAAGAAGTAACAGTTACATTCAATAATGGCGATACGACAGAAATGAAAACAGGTGCTGTTGCCATTGCTGCTATTACTAGCTGTACAAACACTTCTAACCCATATGTGTTAGTTGGTGCAGGTCTAGTAGCGAAAAAAGCAGTTGAGCTTGGCATGGAAGTTCCAAAGTTTGTGAAAACTTCATTAGCACCAGGTTCAAAAGTAGTAACAGGTTATCTTCGTGATTCTGGCCTTCAGCCTTACTTAGATCAATTAGGCTTTAACATTGTTGGTTATGGCTGTACAACATGTATCGGTAACTCAGGACCGTTAAAAGATGAAATCGAAAAAGCTATTGCTGAGAACGATCTTCTTGTTACATCTGTCCTTTCTGGAAACCGTAACTTTGAAGGACGTATCCATCCGCTTGTAAAAGCGAACTACTTAGCTTCACCGCCATTAGTTGTCGCTTATGCACTTGCTGGAACAGTGGATATCGATCTTCAAAAAGAAGCAATTGGCAAAGACAAAAACGGAAATGACGTATTCTTTAAAGATATTTGGCCGACAACTGCAGAAGTGAATGAAGTTGTGAAACAAACGGTTACTCCAGAATTATTCCGCAAAGAATATGAGAATGTGTTCGGAGATAATGCTCTATGGAATAAAATTCAAACGAGCAGTGAGCCGCTTTATACGTTTGACGAAACATCAACATATATCCAAAATCCGCCATTCTTCGAAGGATTAAAACCAGATCCAGACGAAGTTAAACCGTTAAATAGCTTACGTGTTGTTGGTAAGTTTGGCGATTCAGTAACGACTGACCATATTTCTCCTGCTGGTGCTATCGGTAAAAATACACCTGCTGGAAAATATTTGATTGAGCATGGAGTAGAGGTTCGTGACTTTAACTCTTACGGTTCACGCCGTGGAAACCATGAAGTGATGATGCGTGGTACATTTGCGAATATCCGTATTCGCAACCAAATTGCTCCTGGCACAGAAGGGGGCTTAACAACGTACTGGCCGACTGGCGAAGTCATGTCTATTTTTGATGCTTGCATGAAGTATAAAGAGGATGGCACAGGTCTTGTTGTCCTTGCAGGTAATGACTACGGAATGGGCTCTTCACGTGACTGGGCAGCAAAGGGAACAAATCTATTAGGAATTAAAACTGTTATCGCTGAAAGCTATGAGCGTATTCACCGTTCAAACCTTGTATTAATGGGTGTACTTCCACTTCAGTTCAAAGACGGTGACAGTGCTGAAACGCTTGGCTTAACAGGTAAAGAGACAATTGATGTACAAGTCGATGAAAATGTAAGACCTCGTGACTTAGTGAAAGTGACTGCTACAGATGAAGAAGGCAACAAGAAGGAATTTGAAGTCCTTGTTCGCTTCGATTCAGAAGTAGAAATCGATTACTACCGTCACGGCGGCATCCTGCAAATGGTTCTTCGTGAAAAATTAGCAAACTAATTCCATAATAAAAAGCGTGTATTTTCAAATTTGAGAGTACACGCTTTTTTGCTTTTTCATAAGCACTTATTTTTACAATATCTCTAGTCTTTTGTATGTTATAGTAAGAAGTTCTAATTGGAGGAGAAGCCATGGGTGCTTGGATGGTTGGGCCATTTTTAATTAAATATGAATGGATCTTGTTATTAATGGCAGGATTATTTTCATATTTTTTTATGAAAAGTAAAACAAAATCGGATCGGACTTTTCAAGAATATTTTTTTAATACGATACTAAATGCAGTCATTTTTGGATTTCTTATCTTTAAATTCAGCACTGTTTTATTTCGGCCGTCGATTCTCTTTGATCAGCCGTTATCTGTTCTCTATATGTCGGGGGGCATAAAGGGGATTTTACTTGGTCTATTCATTGCTATCATTTATATTTCCTTTAAATGCTACAAAGGAAACTGGGCTATCAAAAGCTGGATGACGGTTATTGTTTACGGAATTGTCACATTTTTCATTGCTTTATGGACGTTGCGAACCTTATTTTTTCTATTTATTAGGTTACAATACGAGTAAATAGACATTAAAGGTGTTGACTTGCGAATGATAAAAAAAATTTTTGCAGCATGTATTCTATTTGGAGTAATGGGGGTAGCGGTTGTACAAGCAATGGAAAAAGATGAACCCAAAAGTGATCATCTGACAGGGCTAAACGTCGGATTAACAGCACCAGATTTTGAATTAAAAACATTAGAAGGAAAGACAGTTAAGCTTTCTGATTTTCGAGGAAAAAAGGTCATGTTGAATTTCTGGGCAACTTGGTGTCCTCCATGTAAAGCGGAAATGCCAGCTATGCAAAAGTTTAACGAAGAATCCGGTGATAAAATCGTAATACTGGCAGTTAATATTGATCCTGAGTATGATGTGGCAGGTTTTGCAAAGCAAATGAATATTCATTTCCCAATCCTTTTGGATGAAAAGGATGAAGTAAATAAAACTTACAAAATCTTAACAATCCCAACGACATTTTTCATTAATGAAAAAGGGATGATTGCCCATAAGCATTTAGGTGCGATGACGATAGAAATGATGAGGGAATATTCAAAATAAAGTTTTTTAAGCATCAGTTAAGAACTGATGTTTTTTCTTATCAAAAATTTTCGGAAATTTGTAATAATTATAACGTTTTTTGACCATAATAACGGATAATATAGTATTAAAGGAAGGTGAGACAAAAATGAGAAAACCTAGAAGACGCTCATTCGCCGATCTTGTTTTAGAAAATAAGCACCAAATTTTAAAAGATGAAGCTGCTATGGAGAAAATCGAAGCACGTTTAGAGGAAAAACGCTTAAATAAAGCAGAATAACATTCATTACCATAAATGAACCCCTCCTCAAGTGTACATACTTTAAAATGAGGAGGGATTTTTATGAGTAATCCAAAAGGACACCCAGGGAATTATAACCCTAACCATATTGGTACACAGCCACGCAGTTTTGGAGGAAATAAGGGGAAGAAGATGCAGAGCAATACAGGTGGAACCCCTCAAGTAATCCAAACAAAAGGTGAATAAACAGAAAAGCGGAAGCGGCTTGAACAGCCCCGACAAGCATAAGACAGGCCAGCGAGAAGGTTGCTCTTTAACCTTCTTGATGGAATGGCTTATGACCTCGAGGGGCTAGCCGCTGGAGCTAGACAAAAACTCAAATCATTACATCTTCCATAGGAGGTTATTTATTTATGGCTTATGAAAATAAACCTAAACCAGATGACCGCAGTGATAACGTTGAAAAACTGAACACGATGGTTGAAAACACAATTGAAAATATGAATGATGCTGAAGAAACATTGCAGTTTACGGATGGCGAAGAGCGAGCAAGAATTGCTGCGAAAAATGAGCGCCGTAAGGAAAGTATTGCGGCCATGAAAAGTGAAATTCAAGATGAGACTCAAGCAAGACAGAATGGATATCAGTAAATAATTAATCGCGAAGACCTGGTTTCTAAATCAGGTCTTTAAGTTTTTTTAGACATGAATAAATGTGATATGATAAAGGTGGAATATAGACAAAGAAGTGATGATGGATGGAACAGTTGAGACAGAGAAATTTACATAACGATCAAATCAAGCAATGGGAAGAAGAGCTGCAGAAAAATGGCTTCATTAGAAATGAAGCCTCATTATTAGCCTTGATAAAAAACATAGATCAGAATGAAAATAAAGAACTTATAGCCGATGTGTTGACCCTTGCCGGTCTTTCAAGACTAGCAAAAAATGATCAGGATTCTTTAGGACTTGCATGGATTAGAAAAGCTTATAGCTTAAATTCCAATCAGGAAAAAGCAGGTATATTTATCGAGCAATTAGAGTGGAAAAATAAAGAAAATCTTTTACATATGTTATCCTTTCCTCCTATTCGTGAAACGGATAATAAGCAAGCAAAACTGCAAACCGTTGAACAAATTAAAGAAATTAGCCAGAAATTTCTCGAAAAAGTGGAGGAAGAAAAGGATCAGCTTGAGAAGCTAAAGTTCAAATTAACGGATCATCAACTTCTTGAGCAATATTCCAATATGGAAGAGCTGTTAGACAATGCTCAAGAGGAAGTATTCATTCTTTTAAAAGCGGCAGATGAGTATGTTCAGTCTGTTGTCGGTGTGTTTTATCATTCTGCCTATTATACAGAAATGAAGGAAGCATTAGAGCGGATTGAAGAAATAAAAAATGAATGGAATCTCCTTTTTGCGGATAAAGAAAAGGAAATTGAGCCGGATCTTACCCCGATTGAAGAGCTCGAACAGCTGATTGGTCTTGAAAAGGTGAAAGGGCGAATGAAGGACTTTTACCAGTTTCTTAAATATCAAAAGGAACGGAAAGCACTCGGTTTTCAATCGAAGGATGAAAATAGTTTACATATGGTTTTAACCGGTAATCCGGGAACAGGGAAATCAACGCTAGCAAGATTGTTGGCTAAAATTTATCATGAGCTTGGTGTATTAACAAAAGAACAAGTGGTGGAAGTGGACCGCTCACAGTTGGTTGGAGCATTTGTCGGACAAACAGAGGAAAACGTGCGTGCTGCGGTGCAAAAAGCGATTGGCGGTGTCTTATTCATCGATGAAGCCTATAGTTTGAAGAAAGAAGGACAGACAGGGAGTGACTACGGGCAAACTGTGATCGATACACTTGTGTCGTTAATGACGGGCTCTGAATTTGGCGGGAAATTTGCTGTCATTTTGGCAGGCTACCCAGAAGAAATGCGCCAGTTTTTAGATGCTAACCCTGGACTTCGCAGCCGCTTTCCACAATCGAATTTTATTCACTTGACGAATTATAATAATGAGGAATTAATGCAAATTGCTGATAAACTCGCCATTGAAAATGATTATGTTTTAACAGATGAAGCGAAGCAGGAGCTTGAGAAAAGGATTGAGCTGGAACGGGTCGATGATTCGTTTGGGAACGCTCGCGCTGTTAGAAATATTGTTTTAGATGCTATATTCAAAAAAGGGGCTAAATTCGCCAATGAGCCTTCCATAATGGACTTTTCATTATTGGAAAAAGCTGATTTTGAACGATCAGCTCACAAGGAGCCGATCCAGCCAAAAAATAAATTGCAAAATTTAATTGGGCTTGATTCCGTGAAAAATGAAGTCAATATGTTAATGTCTTTCGTGAAGATGCAGCAAATTAGAAGGGAAAAAGGTTTGCCTGTTGTTCCGATTCAGCTTCATTCCACTTTTATTGGGAATCCAGGTACAGGTAAAACAACAGTTGCAAAAATTTATGCAGAGCTTTTACAAGAGTGCGGCTTTTTAAAGAGAGGGCATTTAATCGTTGCCAGCCGCGCTGATTTTGTTGCTGGCTATGTTGGGCAAACAGCAATCAAAACGAAGAAGAAAGTAAAGGAAGCTCTTGGCGGAGTATTATTTATTGACGAAGCTTATTCGTTATTTTCGCAATCTAAGGGAGATTTCGGCAAAGAGGTGATTGATACACTCGTTGACGAAATGACAAAGCATAATGAGAATTTAGTCGTCATCCTTGCTGGATACCCGAAGGAAATGGAAGAACTGCTCCAAAGTAACCCAGGATTAAAATCAAGATTTAAGAAGTTTTTCTACTTTAATGATTATACGGCTGTAGAGTTGCTGCAAATTATTATTTCATATGCGGCAAACTATCAATACGAATTAACAGAGCATGCGATTAATTTTTTAGGAGAGGCATTACAAAGTATGCGTGTAAACGGAAATGGCCGCTTTGCGACTAATTTAACGGACGAAGCGATCCAGTTCCAAGCATTGAGACTCTTATCAGATGAGCCGAATGAGCAGTCGCTCAAAAATGTTTCTATTCTTGATAAGGCCGATTTTGAAAAGGCTATCAACCGAATGGGGGAATAAGGATGTTAGTGTCAACGAAGGAAATAGAAGTAAGATATGCAGAAACCGACCAAATGGGTGTCGTTTATCATGCAAATTATTTAGTCTGGATGGAAGTAGGACGAACACAGCTGATTAAAGATTTAGGCTTTAATTATGCGGAGATGGAGAAGGATGGCATCATTTCACCGGTATTAGATATTCAAGTTTCTTATAAGAAGCCCCTTCGCTATGGGGAAAAAGCAATCGTAAAAACATGGATTGAAGAGTATGACGGACTTCGAATTTGCTACGGCTATGATATTTATACAGAAGAAGGCGAACTGGCTGTTTCGGGATTGTCCAAGCATGTATGTGTTAAGAAGGAAAGTTTCCGTCCGATATCTGTAAAGAAATATTATCCAAATTGGCATGAAGCCTATGAAAAAGCAAAAAAGCAAACCGTTAATGTGTAAAATTTTATCCAATTATTAGTTTTAAGGAGAGATGCATCTTTGGCATTTGGCATAAAAAAAGAAGAACTGAACGAATGGAAGCGAAAAATCGACCGAGGAGAGATCGCATTTCTAACTCACTATTGGCTAGATGATCGCTTTCCAGGCTGTAAGACCGTCACCAAGGTGGGCTGTAGTGATATGAATAAACTGGTTGAATGGGGAAAGAAGTATGATTTGAGAGCTGAATGGATCCATCAACGGAAGGACGGCTATTCGCATTTTGATCTTATAGGTGAGAGGCAAGCCGAGATTCTTGAAAGAGAAGGATTATTAGAGCAAATTTGGAAAGTAAAAAAGAGATAGCCCATTTTTATACACCTTCTCTTGATTTTTAACGAGGAAAGGCATAATAACTTATATGAAAACCCTTTTCATTCTCCCAAAATTCAGGTGAATGAAAAGGGTTTTTTAGATGTATTTATAGTCGGGCTCTTTCGCCATCTCATTAAATTCCACATGAAGATCATGATTGTCGAAATACCACAGATCTTTTTCTTCAATATAATAGGTAATGCCGTTCTTTATTGTTTCTGCACCGGCAATAACTGGCTCATCTTTCGCTATGCCTAATGAAAAGCCTTGCTGAACGGTACTGCAGCCTCCATAGCGGGCAAAAAAGCGCACATAATCTCCTTTATTTAAAAACATTTCTTCTTCAAACCAAGCTGCCGCTTTATTGCTAATATGTATTTTCAAAATAATTCCTCCTTAAGTCTTCAACAATTAGTTATTTAGCCTATATATGGAATAATCCCACTTAAAATCATTAAAATGTTGAAAAAGAAATGCCAAATGATTGCAGGAAGCAGGCTGCCAGATCGAATGGTAACACCAGCATAGAAAATTCCGCCAATTGCAAAGCCAAGACATACGAACCAAGAGTAACCAAAGGCAAGGTGAGAAAGTCCAAAGCCAATTCCCGAAAATAAAACAGCGGCTTTTTCACCAGCTAAATCAACGAATCTCGTTAATACGA
The DNA here is from genome assembly GCF_008923245.1 of Cytobacillus depressus. GTDB lineage: Bacteria > Bacillota > Bacilli > Bacillales > Cytobacillaceae > Cytobacillus > Cytobacillus depressus. Next base: position 43,125 of record NZ_WBOS01000017.1, on the reverse strand, counting down.
TCCCTCTCCATAGAATCTCCTCCAATATGCCATTAACAATTGAGAAAAATATGATAAATAATAAAAAGGATGGGTCCATTAGATTCATATTTGAAATAGAAATGAAAGGAATAAAAACTACAAAATTAATAAAAAAAGCAATAAGTAAAAACAATTTTATTGAAACCGTATGAAATCCCTTCCATATGAAAGGAAATGAAATCTTAGCTTGCCAGTTTGGCTTTTTTACATAATGACTCCAATTACGATTAAACTTTTTAATGACGTACGCCATAAAAAAGATGGGAATTAATAATAAACCACGATTTAATATCATTAGTGAGCTAATATTAAGTGGTAGTTTATCAATAAGCCTGTCCCCGTATAATAATACTAAATAACCGAGTGAATACGCAATCATCGCCCATACAAAAACTCGGGTCTGAATTGAGGCAATCGACATAAAAATGATCATTGCTAATAGTACAGTAAAAGTGATATAGAATTGCTTATTTTGAGTTAGGATCATGATGACAACAAATAAGAATAGCTGCACATATCTTAAGACGTCTGTTTGCCTTCGCAAAACCGTCATTACTGTCATCCTCTCGCTTAACATTTCATGAATGTTTATCCAATAAAATTACAGATTCCCCATCATATGGTGCTGAATTTCCTGATATTTTTCTGTGGCGTTTTTTAAACCGAAATTGCCAGCTTCATTGAGCGGAACGACACGATAATTTTTCAAATTTTGATGAGATACAAAGGTAGGAAAAAAGGCTGGATTGGCTAACTGAATGGTTACTCCATTTTCATCCCTTATTTTTGTGACCTCAATGGTAGTCATGCCGCCAATGTCTTTGTAATCCCTATTTTGTCCGGAAAGAAAGTTTCCTAATGAATAAACAATGAGGGCATCGCGACCGTCCTCAGTCTTCATCCATTCCATTGGCTGTAGTACATGTGGATGATGACCGAATAAAACGTCCACTCCTTCATTAATTAAAAATTTCCCTAATACTTTTTGTTCTTCTGCCGGGTACCGCTGATACTCATTTCCCCAATGAAGACTCATGACAACAACGTCCGCTTTTTCTTTGGCGTGATGAATCTCGGCCTTCATTGCCTCCTTATTAATTAGATTAACAAGATAATCTTTCCCTTTGGGAATGGGAATCCCATTCGTCCCATAAGTGTAGGAAAGATATGCTACTTTAATGCCTTTTCTAGATAATATAACGAGTGATTGCTGTTCCTCGTGATTTCGATAGGTACCGACATGTGGAAGGCGAATTTTATCCATATAGTCAATCGACGCAATCAACCCTTTCTCACCTTTATCAAGCGAATGATTGTTGGCTGTTGAAACAATATCCACTCCAGCATTGATTAAAGCATCTCCCACTTCTTGTGGACTATTAAAAAGTGGATAGCTGGAAATGCCAAATTCTGTTCCGCCTAAAATCGTTTCCTGATTGGCAAGCAGAAGATCGGGCTCTTGGAGTTTTTTTGCGACATGCTTGAACATCGGATTAAAATCATATCCAGTTCCTGTTCTAGCATCATTATACACCCAATCATGAATAAGAATATCACCAATAGCCCCAAGTGAAATCGTTTCTTCAAAATATTTTGGGCTAACACTTGCTTGCTTTGCCGCATGTACATGGATTGGCAGATGGACCATTTCTTTGTTTTGTGTTTCATTATACATTCTAATAATAAGGGTAGTTGATAAAATAATTAGTCCAAAACAAAAAAGCACTGAAAGAATAATGGATGATTTGCTCTTCATATAGTTCTCCTTATCAAAAGATCTAAATATACTATAATACAAAATTAGGAATCTTTCGACATATATTCCACGAGATTAGTTAAGAGCATTTCTTTAAAAATTAAAATGGAGAAGGGGTATAATAGGACAAAGAGGTGATTACAATGATTAAATTAACAGCTAGTGCCGCTAATATTCTTGCTGATGCGATTCAAAAAGAACAGAAAGATGAAGCGGAAAAACTGTTCGTCCGCTTATCTATGGGGATTGGCTGAGGGGGCCCTCAGTTAAAGCTGTCTCTGGAGGAGCAGCCTTTAAGTCATGATAAAGAGTTTGAAGTAGATGGGATTCATCTATTAATTCACGAAAGAGATTATGTGTATTTTGATCGGACGAAGCTTGATTATGTTAATGATGTTTTTGGGATAGGCAAGTTTCAATTAATAAAATTGTGAAGCTGCTATCCAGACAGTTAGGCTCTCCCGACTGTTTGGATAGCTTTTTTGTTTCTGAAAGCTATTCCTTATGGTAGGCAAGGAACGAGATTGAAATACCTGTAAAACCGTTAGTTAGGTGTGAGAAATGAATTCTTCTTCCTTTACCTAAAACCAGCTAATAAAAAGCTTCATATGTTAATTAATGCAATAAATGTTTTTTCATTTTTTTATGAACTTTAGATTCGATTTTGTCTAAATGTTTTTCCTTAAGGTAATTTATAGGTTGAGGATTAAACCACATAATCTCTCCATTATGATAAAGACCTTTTAAATTTTTTCCTTTATGATTTAATACAAACTGATATCTTTCAGAGAATTGGTTTTTAAATAATGTTTTTTCGATATTAAAATTAGACAACATAATAAACAACCTCCAATTTTTAATGCTTATATATATTCATTTAATGTTTTTTTATAAGTTATTATCTTGTTCCTTGTTTCAAATGATAGACTCCTTAAATGAGATAAATATAATAAGAACATTAAAAATTGATGAGATGATCACGTAATAACAACAATAAAAAAAGGTGCATTAGATCAGAAGTGAGAAAAAGTAGGCAATGAAAAATTAGAGTAAATAAAAGTAGGTAAGAGAAGGAAGCAACTTTGAATAGTTAGATAATAAACACATAGACTTACGAACGAATAAGAAGTTTGATATTCTATATAATAAGCCAATATTTATAATAATTGTCATTTGTTGATAAAAAAGATTGGCTTTCATGGAATGACGATCAAATTCCAAATGTGTACAACAATTAACATCGAAGAGTGAATTACGTCCAAAAGGGGGACATGCTTATGATTCCAGCAAAAATCGATCCCATATCTACCACTACATTCAGAGAAAAAGGCGTGGAATCCATCGTCGATTGGTTCGATCTACATCAACAATCGTTTTATACACTTGGTTGGTGCTATCTGAGTAATCAGCAGCAAATGGAAGAGCTTTTTTACCGGTCCATTATTCAAGTCCAAAAGGAATGGCCTCGATTGAAAGGGAACTCACCATTCGAAACGTGGGTTACATCCATTTTCATACATAATTGTCGAGAGCTTTCTCGTGATAGAAGTTTACAAGCTTCGGAGGAAAGCGAAACACGTAAGGATTTATTTAAAGCATTTGATCAATTGCAACAGGACGAGAAAGATGCGATGGTCCTAACATATGTACAAGGATTCTCTCGGGAGGAAGCGGCACATCTTCTCCATGTTTCAGCAGAAAAGTTGAAAGAGCTTTTGTTTTCCGGAATTCAGTCAATAAGAAATGAAATGTGGTCCGGATCAACCTTTCATGGCTGCAGGGAGTATCAAAAGGATTATCTCGATTACTTAGAAAGAAAGATGGATCGGTCGAAAAAGATTGATTTAGAAGTACATATTTATCATTGTCAAGAATGTCAGGAGGATCTGGCTACCTTTCAGGATGTTATGATTACGATGTTAAATCTTACTGATAGGATTGAAGTGCATATGCCATCTGGCTTCATAGAGAACGTCAAAGATAGGCTGATAGCAAAGGAGAAGCAAAAACAACAGAAGCGTAAGAAACTTAAAAAAATCGGCCTTGCATTTGCTAGTGTTTTCGTATTATTGGTGGGGATCGGTTTCTTTACAGGGGCGTTTACGTACCTCTACTATGGATGGACAGAAGAAGATCAGGAATTGCGTGCCTTTCTTCAGCATGGTCTCGGTCAAAGGCTGAACTTGGAAGCGGAAAGCGATGGAGTGAAAGTGAAGATTAAGAGCGTCATTGCTGATGATTTGCAGACGCTTGTTTATTATGAAATCGAGGATTTAAATGAAGACAATCAATTTATGTTAGGCTTTAGTGATGGAATTTATGTATGGAATGAGTTTGAAATCATGAACAATGAAACATATCCGAACTATTATCCTCCTGACATAGAATCAGAATTAAATAATAAAGAAAAGAATGTGTTTCAAGGAAAGATGGCTTTGTTGCCACTTAAAACAGATAAGGGGACAATCGAACTCAAGATTACGAAGCTTCAGAAATTGATTCGTGATCCCTCTGGGCGTCATGGTTATGGGGATTACGAGAACATTGAAAATAAAACAGGGGATTGGAGCTTCGAAATACCTGTAACCAAACAGTCTTCCACTGAATACGCATTAGACGAAGAAACAGTAATAGAGGGGTTTACGGTTCGATTTGATAAATTAATTATGGCTCCTACAGCGACGGTACTTCAATATGGTGTAAATAATGAACAGCCTGAGAAGCGGATCGTAAATTTTAATTTTAATTTTAACAATCTAGAGATGAACAATCAAAAAGTGAAAGCCCATATGTACGGCAACTCTTTTATTGGTTCCCAATATAATGTGAATTGGAAAACCATTCAAATGCATTTTGATCCTTTTTTTGGAGAAAAACCAAAAGAAGTGAACGTTCACTTTGAAGCTGTTTATTTAAACTTTGAAGACGCATTTATCATAGAATTGGGCGATATTCAGGAATATCCGTTTGACTTTGAATATGCGGGCAGTACCATCTCCATAGACAGACAGGAAGTTGGACAATCTACCAAGATTGTATTAAGCAATCATGACATTGAGAATCGCGCATATGAGACGCTTGATTTCAATATTGTAAATGAGCATGGAGAGCAACCTAATACTTCAATGGAGTGGGACTTTGAAGGTGTGCTTGTTGATAAAAACGGGGTAGAATACGATATGAACAAAGCCCCATTCTCATATGAAGAAATCGAACAGCCTCGTTATTTCCAAACTGTTCAAAGCATTCGGTTCGACAATAACGATGCGACCTCCGTGAAACTTGTTATTAGTGGATACAGTACAACGAAATATTTAGATGATGTTGTAAAGATTTCTTTGGAATAACAGGTGAAGGCAAGAAGAGCTTCAGCAAGCATTATTCTAATTGATGCCTGACCCCAGTGCAGTAATACTTTAATACGCTGAGGGTCAGGTACTTTCTGTTAAGAGATGTTTTTAGAAAAAATATTACCCCATCAACTTGGCCGCAATTGTTTTGGCTTTGACAACGTCCTTAGTGCCATGGACCAACATACGACCGTCACGGAAAAGAACAATCCGGTGGCCGTTAAAAATGCATGCTACAAGGTGCATATTGCAAATGAGTCCGGTTACGATTGGATGAATGGCTTCAGCAAGCTGCCTTAATTCCACTTTCCGATCTTTAGGCCATGTCAATTGCACCGTATCCCGACCACATAAGACAGCCGTTCTTGTCTGATTTTCCTTAGATAGAAATGGAAATATTGCATCTTTCGAACAGCTCGGACAATCAGACCGCCGAAGCGAAGATACATCTATCGCGGCTTGATCGCCCGTCCATAGATCAAAAGATTTCAAGTTGGAATCCACTTCTTCACCGACAAGATATTTGAATACATTCGTTACTTGATGAGCCGCCACCATTTGGATGATCGGACCGATGACTCCTGCTGTATCACATGTAAGTGTTTGTGGCGGCAGTGTGTTCAACAAACAATGAAGACAAGGACGCTCCCCGAATCCAATTGGATAAGTCAGTCCATAACTCGCAACAACCGCTCCCATAAAAAATGGAATGTCCAGCTTCCTTGAAGCATCATTCATTAATAGTCTCGTTTCTATATTATCGGTTGCATCTACAATCAACGTTTTTCCGCAGACAAGCTCTTCCGCATTGTCTGCTGTGACATCAGCCACAATCGTTTCAACATCAACCGTGCTGTTAATTTCACTTAGCCGCTTCTTAGCCGCAACAGCCTTAGGGAGCTGGTCAATGACATCCTTCTCAGTATAAAGCTGCTGCCTTTGCAAATTGCTCCAGTCAAGTATATCCCGGTCAACAATCGTAAGCTTCCCGACGCCGGCGCGTATAAGCATCTCTGCACTTGCCGAGCCAAGCGCCCCTGCGCCAATGATTAAAATATGAGCTTGGCTAATTTTCTTTTGGCCTTTTTCTCCAATCGGCTCAAATAATTCCTGCCTTGAATACCGGCTGTTCACGACGGAAGCAATCCTTCAAGCGGACTGCTTGCCACAGCATAATCCCTTTCCTCGATCCGGCCAGCTTCAAAACCTAAACGGCCGGCTTCGATGGCGAGCTTCATAGCTTTAGCCATTTTTATGGGATTTTTCGCACCGGACACTGCGGTATTCAATAGAACCGCATCAGCTCCAAGCTCCATGGCATATGCTGCATCCTTTGGTGAGCCAATGCCAGCATCGATAATAACAGGAACGGAAGATTGTTCAATAATAAAATTCAAATGTAGCGGATTTAAAATACCTTTTCCGGAACCAATCGGTGATGCACCCGGCATGACGGCATGAACACCAAGCTCTTCAAGCCTCCTTGCCAAGACAACATCGTCCGATGTATAGGTGAGCACAGTGAACCCTTCTGCTAACAGCATTTCAGACGCTCTCAACGTTTCTACAGGGTCAGGTAAAAGCGTCCGGTCGCAGCCGATAATTTCTACCTTTATCATGTCACACAGCCCTGATGCTTTGGCCAGTTTCGCCGTCCGTACCGCTTCTTCAGCTGTCTTGGCTCCTGCCGTATTTGGAAGTAACGTATATTTCGATAAATCTAGCATTTCAAGGAAGTTTGGCTGTGACGGCTCGAATACGTCCATCCTTCTTACGGCAAATGTAAGAATTTCAGCATCGGACACACGGACTGCTTCCTTTTGTATTTCAAAAGATGGATACTTTCCTGTCCCTAGTAAAAGTCTTGATTGAAATGTTTTATCGCCTATTTTTAACATGCTCATCTTCATCCTCCTCCTACAAAATGGATCATCTCAACTTGGTCACGTTCGCGAATGGGGCGATCATATTGGTCTTTTTGAACAATTTCCTTATTTACTTCAACAATCACGATCCGTTTGGAGAGCTCCAAATGCTCAAGTAATTGCTGAACGGTTGAGACATCTTCGGGTAGTTTATAAGCTTGACCATTTAGTGTAATACTCATTAAAATTCAGCTCCTTTCAACCTTTTGAAATGCAGATAATTTGTTGACAAGCCTCATGATATTCCTTTACAGCCAAAACGGGATCATCGCTTTCAAAGATCGTTGACATGACAGCGATCCCATTTACCCCGATATTGTGCAGCATGTCGATATGTTCCGGTTTGATCCCTCCAATTGCATACAAATCAACCGTCATTTTTTTCGAGATTTCTTGAAGTTCCAAAAGCCCGCGGGGTTCTACGCCATTTTTGCAGTTCGTTTCAAATACATGTCCATATAACAGCCAATCGGCTCCTGCATACGAAGCGCGTTCAGCCTCCATAGCGGAATGTACTGACTGTCCCGCAAGTAACTGGGGAAAATCGCCTTTCACCTGCGAAATGGCAAGCCCATGGCCTGGAAGCTGCACTCGTTGAATATTCGAAACAACAGCTATATCCACCCTGTCATTCACAATTAATTTATCCTTACTGACATTTGCTTCAGTCAATGCAGTGATCAACTCTATGAATTCATTGGCTGTTTTCGTCCGTTCTCTAATAATGAAATAATCTACGAACGGTTCTGTATCAATCATAATTTTAGTTAGATGATCCACCTTGAACCGATCATTCGTCACGGCCAGCAGCTTCAATCACATTCCCCCTATTTAACAAATAAAAAAACCACTTTCCTAAGCAAGGAAAGTGGTACTTTAAATAAAATATAAAGTAACATAACACTTCCCTACGCAGGCTCAAACCTGATCAGGTTATAAGGGTATCAGAGTACACTCTTCTCTCAGTCCTTTAAAAGGATTCCCCTAGTGATTTCACATATAGAATTTTCTGACTATAGGCATCATATCATAGAAGCTAAAATTATGGAAGCATACGAAACAATCAAACTCTCAAACAGTGCAAGCTTACCCTTCCTTTGCTTCAGCGTATAATCGATCGTAGAGATCCGCCATTTTAAAGTCTAGACCCGTTAGGCCCATTGCTCTCCAAGAAGTGAGTTTTACGGTGATCAACTTATAATCAATAGAAATAAATGGGTGGTGCTGCGCCTTTTCCGATGCATTTGCAATTTCCTTTACAAATGAAATACCTTGCAAATAATCACGAAAGCGATACTTGCGGACGATCCACTTTTCATCCTCGAGCTTCCATTGACTCAACGCTGAAAGCTTTTCCAGTATTTCCGCTGGCGATAATCTTTCCATTTTTCAATCCCCCTATAAAAATAATTAATAAGGAATATTAAATTTATTATATAACTACTCGAGTGAAGGAGCATCATAAGTCGGATGATTGGACGTCTAATTCGTGCCTAATAATACTTTAATACGCTGGGGGACCAGCTAATAAAACTAATACCATTATGTAGATAATAAAAATTGACACGACACCAATTAGTGTCCTATAATTAGGACGCTAAAAAAATGCTAATGGAAATGTAAGACCAAAACAGAACCTGTTATTTTAGTTCAGCTTTTAAAGCTAACGAATTGGCAAAAACAATACAAATTTAGTTGCAATTACATTTTTTAAAAAGGAAGATTGGGAAATGAGCTTTTTTCAAGATACATTATCAATATTTAAAAAGAGAGAATTATTATTTTTAGAAAGCTATAAAGAATCGGAAGATGTATATACCTTTCTATTTGAAAAAGAGAAAGATTTAACCTGGAAATCGGGGCAACATGGTTTGTTTAGAATCACTCATAAGAAAATAAAAAATCCTATCCGACCATTCACTGTGGCATCTGTACCAACAGAGAATGTTTTAAAAATAACAATGGGTATTAGTGATGACCCGAGTGAATTTAAGAAAGCGATGTTAGAATTAAAACAGGGTATGAAAGTTAGTATGAGTGGGCCTGTAGGGGGTTTTTATTTAAAAGATAACAATCCTTCAATCCTAATTGCTGGTGGAATCGGAATTACACCATTTCGGGCGATATTAAAACAAATAGAGGCAGAAGGGAAAGGCGGCGAGAAACAAATACATCTACTCTATATTGATAGCAAAAAGTCATATATATATAAGGATGAACTTGATGAAATAGCAGACAATCCTTCAATAAGTGTAACTTACCTTGATTCAAGGAATGATCTACATCAGGAGATAGATAAGTTTACCACCTTATATAAAAACAATGGTAATTACTTTATTGCAGGACCGAAGGCAATGGTAGATTCTATTTCTACTTATTTACAAAATAATAATATTTCAAAACGGAATATCAAAAAGGATGCCTTTTTTGGATATTAGAAAAGCCTAGGGAGAATACGCAGGCGGCACGCCTAGTTCGGTTCACCAATGTTAAGGAAAAAGGCGAAGTGCATACATTCTTTATTTTTCTCAAGCCGAGCAATCCAAAACTCGAGTATCAAGGATTGAAAAATACATGCAGAAAATTCTCAATGGACAGGGATTAAATGATTAGTATAAGAGCAAAAAATTAGGTAGAAGTCATGCATACAAATGATTATTAATTCACATAAAAAACGAATCAGCGCTTCGGCTCTGATTTTTTTTGATATAACATGTCCTTTTCTTTGAATTGTGGGTCCATTCCCTCAGTACGGTAAAGCTTTACTGTGCTGGGTGGGGAATGGCCAACTAGTCAATCTATGGGGGGCAGTACCCCTATAAGAGCTTATTATTCTAAAAAATAGGACGCCATCCAAAATTCGTCGGATGGCGTCTCGATATTGCGAATAGTTTTATTAAGGATTGGTCGACCAAAGTCCAGCATGTTTTAACACAACACGTGGATGAAGTTTTAGCTGTGCAACCATTAAATCTGCTAAATCTTCTGCTTGCATTACTTTTTCAGGATTGCCGTCTGTTAAGTTGAGCTGGGCAGCCATATCTGTGGCAACCGTACTTGGTGTTAACGTTGTTACGCGAATATTTTTCTTACGCACTTCAAGCATCAATGACTCACTTAGTCCAATCACTGCAGCTTTTGAAGCGGAGTATGCACTTGTAATTGGTGCACCTTTTTGACCAGCTGTTGATGAAATATTAATGATGTCGCCTGTATTGCGTTCGATCATTTCCGGTAATACCGCACGTGTTGTGTAGTACACACCTTTTACGTTCACGTCGATAATATTCGTCCATTCTTCAGGAGTTAAGTCCATGAAGCTACCGAATTTTGAAATGCCGGCATTGTTTACTAAAATATCGATTGCACCCAGCTCGCCACGAATGGATTCCACAGCCGTAGTAATAGATTCTAAATCCGCTACATTTGCGCAAGCGACCGCTACCTTCACATCATACTGTTTAAGTTCCTCTGCTACTTTTTGTAAATTTTCAAGCGTACGTCCAACAAGGCCTACGTGAATCCCTTCTTGCGCAAAAGCAATGGCCGTTGAACGTCCAATTCCACGCCCCGCTCCGGTAATTAACGCTACTTTTCCTGCGATTGTTTGCATGTTTTTCGCTCCTTTAGATGTTTTATTTTAGACGAAAAAAAGTGTAATAAGTCAGGAAAGTTTAATAAAATCGTTCTAATGATATAATTATTAACGCTGTTTTCCTCATTATTGTTTGCCGTCTAAAATAGATAAGGATATGTCTTTAAGACTACCTTCATTCTACTTTCGGTTTTCTACATTGTGAAGAATGCACTTTTTTGTGCGGAGGTTACCTAAAGGTAACTTATGATATGAAAGGGAGTAGGCTCTATGTCGGATAAATTAAGAGAAGAGATAAAAGAAAGAATAATAAATCAAGATTATCATTGTGAAAAGGAACTTACCTTATCGATTATTAGTGGGAAATGGAAAGTTGTTATTTTGTGGCATTTAGGTGTAGAAGGACCACATCGCTTCAGCGAACTTCAAAGGCTTTTTCCGAAAATATCTCATAAGATATTAACGAACCAATTACGTGAACTAATGGAAGATGGAATTGTTCATAGAGAAGTGTTTCCAGAAGTTCCTCCGAAAGTCGAATATTCAATGACTGAACTTGGAATGACATTATTACCAATCGTTGAGATGATGTATGAATGGGGAAAAAAGAGAATAGACCAAATGAAACAAGAAAACAATTATTTTGAATAAGAATAATAATTTGGGGTCTAGTCCCCCTAGTCCGGTAAAGTTTTACCGGACTAGGGGATTGGCACGATAATATATAATGTACCATTCTAAATAAATAATTTAAAAAAGAAGAAGGAGCGGTTTTTTTGGTAAAAAAGTTAATTTTAAATGATACTTTGATTCATTTATGTAGTTATGAAGAAGAAATAGTTGATGGATTATATAAAATTTCAGTTGATTTTAAAGTAACAAGTAATGATTACCATGATATTTCGACTTTGCTTTACAACGGAACATTTGATGTTAAGATCCCTGAGAGAGACTTAATATTTAGAGGAACCATTCATACTTATTCTACTTCTATTACTAATTTATATATCAAAGATCAAATAGGGGAGTATAAATTGGTTTTAATGGAAGTAAGTCAGTAGGAAAAGAGGTGAGGTGTAATGAGGCTAAGTATATTAGATCAATCCCCAATTTCTACAAATCAAACTTCCTATGACGCATTGAATGGTTCGATGAAGTTAGCGCAAGCTGGGGAAGTACTAGGATATACAAGATATTGGATTGCCGAACATCATGATTTACCTGGACTCGCATGCTCTTCGCCTGAAGTGATGTTAAGCTACATCGGAGCAAACACGAATCGTATTCGGATTGGCTCAGGAGCTGTTTTATTGCCGCATTATCGGCCATATAAAGTAGCAGAAGTGTTTAATACGCTAGCTACGCTATTCCCAAAACGAATTGACATAGGGATAGGACGAGCACCTGGGGGATCGGCTGAAGCGACGAATGCTTTGTCTAATAACTATTTACAAAAGGTTTGGAACTTACCTGCATTAGTGAAAGATTTACTCCATTTTATAAACGATGATTTTCCAAGGGATCACGAGTATTCGAAGATTTCTGCGTCTCCGATACCTGAAAATCCGCCAGTACCATGGCTTCTTGGTACAAGTAAAAAAAGTGCTTTACTAGCGGCAGAAAATGGTATGCCGTATGCATTCGGTCATTTTATGAGCGACAATGATGGGGTAGCTATAATAAGGGAATATATAGATGCCTTTAAACCGAGAAAAGAAGAACAAACTCCACAAGTCATTGTTACTGTTTCGGCCATTTGTGGAGAAACAACGGAAAAGGCAGAAGAGATCGCAGCAAGCTTTCTCATCTGGACTTTGCAAAAAGAAAAAGGCGAAGGGAAATATGGCGTTCCTTCTATTAAAGAAGCCATGCAATATAAGCTAACTGAAAAAGAAAAGGAATCGTTAGAAAAAATTAGACAGAACATGATCATCGGTAATCCTCATGAAATGAAACAGAAATTATTTGAATTGCAAACTAAGTATCGAGCAGACGAAATCATGATCAACACAATCACATACTCTCTGACAGATCGAATTCAATCATATAAACTAATTGCAAAAGAAGTATTTTGATAATTAGTGCCTGACCCGCAGTGCAGTAGTACTTTAATTCGCTGGGGGCCAGGCACCTATTTAGATTGTCGCCCTTCGGATGAACCCATAGGAAATGACCATGTAAATGAATGTGAATGGTGTAAGCCAAAGTGCTAGTTGAATGGCCGTATGACTGGCAACCCATGCAAAAATAGGCGCCCAAGCTTCGTTATAATTAATTAGAATCAGCGCAATGCTTCCGATGAGAAGGGCGGTGAAGGATAAAATCAACATGCCTTTTCCTCCAAAGCGGCGAAAGAAGCTGGAAATCGTCATTCCTGAGAAAAATAAGAAAGTTAATAAGATGATATAGATCATGATTTGTTCTAAAGATGTACCATCATTTAAATAAGGTAAGTGGAAAAAATGTAATTCACTTCCCCAACCAGCTGTGTGCACTTCGATTTGTGCAAGTAGATAAATGATAAACCCAATCACAATACTAGCAGTTAGACCCATCAATGAAGTACCAATAAAAAAATCGATTCTTCGAATGGACATGCCAAGCGCATAGGGAAAGGTTTGGGCCACTACCATTAAGCCTATTAAGAATACATTGATAAATATCGAAAGGACACCGCCTGTATAAATCTCTGTATCTGTAAGGGTGAGGCTAATGACGTAATTAACAAAAAAGCTAGAGAATAGAATAATAGAAGGAACAATCAGCCACGACAATTTATCTCTTGTGTGTATTTTTAAGACACTTTTCATTATGCAATCTCTCCTTTTTTTGTTGTTAAGTGAACGATCAATTGCTGCAGTGAGACAGGGGTGACTTCTAAACCATTTGCTGCTGCTTGTTGTCGTTCTGAATGATTGTCGCTTTGCAGGACAGTAGCTGAGAGCAATCCACCAAACGATTCACGATGTATAGTTTCTTTTCCCGCGAGAAAGGCTTCGACTTTTTGTCCATTACCTACAACTGTATACGCCATTCCTCTTAATAAATCCGCATCTTGATCAATGATGAGCTGTCCGTTATGAATGACTAAAATATGTTCAAGTAATTTACTGACTTCATCGATTAAATGAGTGGAAAGAATAATTGTCCGTGGGTGTTCAGCGTAATCTTCCATCAATCTGTCGTAAAATAGTCCGCGTGCCACAGCATCGAGACCTAAATAAGGCTCATCGAAAATAGTAAGCGGTGCTCGACTAGCAAGCCCGATAATAATCCCGACAGCGGAAAGCATTCCACGGGAGAGCTTCTTTATTTTTCTTTTTAACGGTAAATTAAAATCTTTAATTAAAGAAAGGGAGAATGTATTGTCCCAATTAGGAAAAAGTTCTTTTGAGACTTCTAATACATCAATCACACGAAAATGATCAGGGTATTTTTGTCCCTCTTTAATAAAACAAATTTGGTTAAGCACTTTGGCATTTTCATAAGGGTTCTCACCATACACCTTCAAAACGCCTGCAGTCGGAAAAATTTGCGCAGTGATCATATTCATAAGCGTTGTTTTGCCTGCTCCATTCCTTCCAAGCAGTCCATATATTTTATTTTCCTCAATCGAAAAGCTAACATTTTGCACAGCTTTAAATGTGCCATATTCTTTTTCTAGCTGAGTAATTTCAATCACATTTTTCATCATTTTTTCTCCCCTCTCCGAATCATTTCAGTCAACTGTTCAGTAGAAATCCCCAGTTTATCTGCTTCCTGAATCATTGTGACGACATATTGCTCAAAAAATAACTCTTTTCGTTTTTCCATTACTTTTGCGCGTGCCCCATTTGCTACAAACATCCCAATCCCCCGCTTTTTATATAAAATACCTTCGTCCACCAACAAATTGACTCCTTTTGCGGCTGTAGCAGGATTGATTTTATAAAATGCTGCAAACTGATTTGTTGAAGGAACCTGATCTTCCTCTAATAGGACGCCATCAATAATGTCATCTTCAATGCGTTCTGCAATTTGTATAAAAATGGGACGCCCATCATCGATTAGCTGCTTCATCTTTTATCCTCACCACCATGTTGGTTAGTTACTTATGTAATTAACTATATGACGGAGTGGGTATAATTGTTCCTCCCAAAAATGAAAATAGACTTATATAATTCAAATAATTCGAGCCTGGCTCCCAGTGCAGTAATGCTTTATAACGCTCGGAGTCAGGCATCTTTTTTTAAAAAGTGTCCTTTTCTCGACTTAATAAATATATAAAAGGTGAATCGACTTTTGAAAGGGAGAGAAACGATGGCAAAGTATCGCGTGGTTTACACTCGGTTTTGGGATGATCCGAAAGTGGTTGAGGAAATGACACCGGAGGGTAAGTATATCTTTTGCGGCGGAAAACCGGTTGAAGATTGTGTGGGAAGTGAGTTAGAGAAGGTAGAGGACGTAAAGTTCATAAGCTATGTAGCCGAGCAAATAAGAAGTGGTAAGATGCTGGACTTATACGAGTCGTATGTTGACTCTTCTTTTGAGTTCTCCAAAATCGGGTCAGATGATAACGCGATTCGGGTCGGTTTTAGACGTTACGTCCACGATACGGGGACAAAAAGAAAAACAAAAAGAAAAAGAAAAGAAAAACAACTACTAAGTCGTCGGTGTGGTCAGGTGTTTGATTTTTATCAACAAAACTGTGGCATCCTTTCGCCATTTATCGCTGAAGAAATAGGAGATGCAGTAGACGAGTTTGGAGCGCCTCTTGTGATGGAAGCTATGAAAATATCTTTATCTATCGGCAAACGAAATTGGCTATACATACGGGATTTTGAAAAGATGGCGAGACGAACAGGTGAAAACATTGGAAGATTTATGGGCGTTGGAGAGGGAGTTTGAACAGCAGAAAAAGCTCCAGCCATGAGGGGAAAGTACCCAAAATGTACCGGCATTTTTCAGCATAATCCTTCAGAGGGGGAAGATTGACATGACTGTCGAAAAAGCGCTGCTTGGCTGTATGCTGAAAGAGAATTTTCACATAGGGGATAGTGTCGTCCAGCCTGAACATTTTAAAGACCGGCGTCATCAAGCACTTTGATGACCATTTGTCCATTTCAACGGCATTTGCTGAGATTTATGAAGTCCCATGGCAAGAAGGGAAGCAAATAAAAGGGATTCCTGTGGGGATTAAGCGTTTGGATCAAATGATGACCGGTTTTCAAGCAGGGGAGTTGACGGTCATTGGGGTGGAAACACGCACTTGCAAGTGACGGAAATTTCACTGGAATTAAAAGTACTCGCCAAGGAAATGACTTGCCCTGTTCTTTTACTTGCCCAATTAAATTGATCGGTGGAGCAAAGGAAAAATAAACGGCCTTTAATGTTGGACATCCGTTAATCGGGGAGTGTCGACCAAGATGCAGACGTTATCATTTTTCTCTACCGCGATACGTACTATGATCAAGCTTCTGACCAGAAGCAGCTGGAGTTGATCATATTAAAAAATCGCAACAGCCCTGTTGTTACCGTTTTTGTTAGAAATAATCAATTTACGGAGAGAATTGACGATGTCAATGATTGAAACCCTTTATGATGGCGCTTTTCGCTATGAGGAGCATGTCCTTGCTCATTATATATTATGCTTAGTTCAAGAGGGGGAAATTTCATTGGATGATAGGGATTCAGTTTTATTTGAAGTTCAGCCTGATATAGAGAAACTGACAAAAATGATTGAAATCAATTTTCTGCGTTTTTGCAAGATTAATATGTATGCACTGAAGGTGGAAGATCGGAACTGGGCATTGAATTGTCGGTAATCGCTTTCTGAGTTTCCGGGAATGGTGAAAGGAACAAAGCGAATTTCCTTGTTTGGTTGGGTATTTTGATACGTGCCCCGTTAAGATTTTTAACGCAATGGGGGCATAATAATAACCTTCGTTTTAGGTTCAAAATGGACACCGTGGAAATCAATTAAGTTCAAAGTAAGTGAAGCTTTATGTTACTTTTTCATATCGGGCGCAATCCTGGAATAAGCGCTCTTTTTTCATTATAGGGCCAAAACCAAAAATAATACTAATTAAACAAAAAAAAGATTAATTTCCTAAGCGAACATATGAACAAGATCTCGTTTCCCCACCTCTATATATTTTCAAACCCATTTTCTTCTGCAGTTTCTTGAAAATGTTTAAGGAGCTTCTTCATTGGAATGGTTGTTTTTCCAATGCTGAATCATGTTCGGAAGTATGGAGAAGCCAGGCTCTTGAACAAAATTGATATATTATGTATCTTAATTTGCGAAGCCGGATATGAAAATTAAGGAAAGGAACATTAGTCTGAATATTAATAATTATTCGATTTATTATTGACCAGAAGCGCATTGTATGGGGTTTCTGGAAGTATGGGCTTACCTATTCCTAATACAGATTGTAAAATTGTAGATATAGATGATGGGATTACTGAAATGGATATTCATGAACCAGGAGAATTAATCGTGAAAGGTCCACAGGTGATGCAGGGCTATTGGAATCGAGAAGAAGATACAGCACATACTTTAAAAAATGGATGGCTTTATACAGGAGATATTGCTTATATGGATAAGGAAGGCTATTGCTTCATCGTCAGCCGCAAAAAAGATGTGATCATTGCAGGAGGGTACAATATTTATCCTCGAGATGTAGAAGAAATGATATACGCGCACCCCGATGTACAAGAAGTAGTAGTAGCGGGAATTCCTCATGAATACCGTGGTGAAACGGTAAAGGCTTATATTGTCCTCAAAGAAGGAGCCCAAATCGCTGAAGAAGAGATTGTATCCTTCTGCAGTAAAAGGTTAGCCAAATATAAGATCCCCACAGCTGTAGAATTCCGAAAGGCGCTCCCAAAAACAACAGTAGGTAAAATTTTGCGCCGTAAATTAATCGAAGAGGAAAGCAAGGGAGGAACCCTCCATAGCCAATCTTCAAACAAACGTTTATCTCTATAAATGTTTCGGGGGTATGCCAGGAATCTAATCTAAAAGTTTGTAATGTTATGAAAGATAATTTGATATAGGTATCTGGTGATGACCAATACGGATTTCGCCCCTATTAACTATTGGTGTCATCTATTGCAGTTTGTAGCGAAGAGGAGTTTTACGTAAAGATTTAGAAAGAATGCGAATTTCCTATCAAGATATTAAAGTTCAAGCGGATATAGAAAGAAATGAAAAGGCAGCGAATCGAATCGAAAAGATTCACCTCCATTTTGTGATATTAGGAGAAGACTTGAATGAGACGAAGATAGGCTTTAGTTGTCACTAGGAAAAATTGTGCCATGGTGCAATCTGTGAAAGATAGTATTGAAATTACGGCGTCTTTTAAAATAGAAGAGATATAATGAAAACATGGGGTGTATTTTGGGGCAAGATCTTGAAATTATTAGTGAAGAAGATTTTATGAAGTTGTTGTAAATAATTTGAAAATGATGAACAAAGGGTGCCTGACCTCAAGTGGGGGATAGGTACCTTTTTTTACATTTTATTTAGCTGTTTCAATAACCCGTTTCATTGCTTGAATTTGTCCTAAATGTAATGATTCATGGAATAGAGCAAAGTTTGCGAGTTCGCCAAATGTTTCTTGTCCGAGAAACGGCTTCGCAAGTCGTTCGTTTAAGTTTTCAGCTGGAATTTCCTTAATCCGTTTTAATTGTTCTTTTAGCTGTTCAGACAATTCACTCACCGAAGGAACTTCCCCTTGCCAGTCCGCTGGTTTCGTCCCATCGCCAAATAGCTCTACATAGTTCGCCGGCAGGTGGTTTGATTTATTTGGAAAGCCAAACATAAATTGCTCAGCCACCGTTAGCACATGGCCAATATGCCAATGTAACGTATTGTTAAACCCTTCCGGTTGAATATCAAGAATGCTTTCATCTAATGCGTCCACATTTTTTAGAAAATATCTTCTTGCAAACTCAAAATGTTTAAACACTAATTCACTCATCTGATAAAGCCTCCCTATAATATGATATTAATCCTATTTTATCTCAAAGTTTGGAAGCCCCATAAGGAGTAATAATCCTGTATGGGGCTTTGTTGTTTATTTCAGGTTCTTTAGTTGTAATCAGAAATGTATCAAATGGCTAGAGTGCCAGACCCTCACCACAGTTATGCTTAAAACACCAGGGAACGGGCACCTTTTTTAGGATTCTTTTTTCCACATAGATCGTTGCGGTCATATAACACTTCTCCATTAACCATCGTTAGTTCAATTTTGACATCCTTCAATTTTTCTTGATCAACATGTAAAATACTTTCACTTAAAATCGTAAAGTCAGCCAGTTTACCGACTTCAATGCTTCCTTTTATATTTTCCTCGAAGCTTGCATATGCACCATTCCATGTATAGGCACGAATTGCTTCTAATACGGAAATGCATTGATTTTCGCCGACACCTTGACCGTCCGTTGATTTTCGGTTTACAGCTGCATGAATACCGAGCATCGGATCTAGGAATATTACAGGAGCATCTGAAGCAAACGCGGCAACAATGCCTTTATCAATATAATCACGGGCCGGATACATATATTGCACACGATCACCGTAATACTCGAGATAACGTTCACCGTTTACATACATAAATGCTGGATTAGGAATCGGAACGACGCCAAGCTTTTTCATCCGATCTTGTAAATCAGGCGAAGCAATGCCCGCATGCTCGATGCGATGACGATGATCTTCCCTCGGATGTTCGCTTAAAGCCGCTTCAATGCAATCTAATATCATCTCTATGGCGCGGTCACCTTGGGCATGCGCCGTAATTTGAAATCCTTTTTTATGTGCTGTGCCTAAAATACGATTTAATTCGTCCTGGCTATAATAAATAATTCCGTAATCATCTTGATTATGAGAGTAAGGCTGACGGGTAGCAATGGTCGGCCCGACACTGCTGCCGTCAGTAAAAAGCTTCGCAGGGCCAATTCTAAAGCGATCATCTCCAAGACCAGTAATCGGTCCAGCACTTACCATTTTTTCAACAAATTCATGTGAATTTGTCAAAGAGCCGATTAGTGCATACACTCGCACCTTTACTTCTCCAGCATTAATGGCCTGCTGCATAATTCTTAAGGAATCTGCTCCATCTCCATAAGCACCAGCATCATGAACACTTGTAATCCCCGCTTGAATGAATTCATCTGATGCAAGCTTCATCCCTTTGCGAATTTCATCTTCTGCATAGGCAGCATATTCAAATAACTGCATATGCGCATTTTCAATCAGCTTGCCTGTTAGCTGGCCATTCGAATCCCGTTCAATGATCCCACCATCTGGATTAGATGATTGTTCTGTAATACCTGCTATTTCAAGTGCTTTACTGTTGGCTATCGAAGTGTGGTTACATGTGCGGATGATGACAATTGGATGGTCAGTTGAAATCGCATCTAGTTCATCCTTTGACGGAAAACGATTTTCCTTTAATGAAGATTCTTTAAAGCCCCAAGCACGTACCCATTTTCCTTTGGGCGTTTCTTGACATTTTTTTCGCAAATCAATGAAAATATCATCAAGGGACTTTATATGTGGAGCAATACAGCTTACACCTAATAAATTGGTTCCATAAATCGTTAAATGCAGGTGGGCATCATTGAATCCCGGAAGAAGGCTTTTTCCATTTACATTAATAATCTCAGTGTCCGCCGTTCGATACGATAAAACCTCTTCAGTGGACCCAACGGCTAGAATTCGATTACCTTGTACGGCCACTCCTTCTGCGATGCTGTTATGTTGATCGACGGTTATTACCTCGCCATTAATAAAAATCTTATCTGCTTTCATTATATCTATCCCTTCTGTAGAAAATTAGAACTATGAAAATAATTCCTAGATTACTACTTTGTAAAAAGCGAAACATCATTGATTGATTTCGTGTTATTCTAATAGTTAAACTTTATATAAATTATTAGATAATACCTTTAGACAATATGTAAAATGATAATCGTTATGAAGTTTATATTATGTAAAAAGGTGATGGCATACAGGGGGATTCAGGGCAAAATATTAGCAGCCAAATGCTTAAAAACACCAGGGGATAGGCAGCCTTTTTGAAACTGTATGATTGTTAATAATTATACATACTTTGTGATGCAGTGTTACAATACTACCGGAGAAGTTTAGTCCTTATACAATTATTGGTAAAAACTAGGAGGGGAACTAATATGTCAAAGATAAATAAGGAGTTGTCTCTAGAACAACGTGAAGAACTACTCGGAACTTTGAAAGCCCGTTTTGAGAAAAACATGCACCGCCATGAAGGTCTTGAATGGGGGAAAGTACAAGCTAAGGTCGAAGCTAATACTGAAAAACTGTGGTCGCTCAATGAAATGGAGGAAACTGGCGGTGAACCGGATGTTGTCGGCCATGATAAAGAGACGGACGAATATATTTTTTATGATTGTTCAGTGGAAAGTCCTAAAGGTCGCAGAAGTGTTTGTTACGACCTTGAAGCGCTGCAGTCAAGAAAAAAACACAAACCAGAAAATAACGCTATTGAAATGGCAACTGCCATGGGCATTGAACTTTTAACGGAAGAACAATACCGGGAGCTGCAGAAACTTGAAAATTTCGATATGAAAACGTCGAGCTGGGTGCAAACACCTGCTAATATTAGAAAACTTGGTGGAGCCATCTTTTGTGATCGTCGATACGACACTGTCTTTGTGTACCACAATGGAGCAGAATCCTACTACGCTGGAAGGGGGTTCCGTGGATCGCTAAGGGTCTAAATTTAGGATAAGGTGCCTGATTTCCTCTATAGTAATGCTTTAAAACAAATTACAGCAGTGCTTTAAAACATCGGGGGACAAGCGCCCGTTTTATGGAAATATTAGTAGTCCATTATTCTGTAACTACGCAATATTGAAGTATTAAAAATAATTATCTATAGAATCTATATACATCTAACCAGCCCTAATTCCTTTTGAGGAGTTAGGGTTAAAATTTTTTAGGGGGTTTTCATAAAATGATATGAAACTACTAGGTGCACAAATTTCGAAAGTATCGTATAAAAGTGGACTAATTCTTAAGAAAAGGCACTTATTGCTTAGAAAATAAAGTGTTAAGATTCAAATTATACAGAACATTGAAGTGGACTACCTTGAAAAGACGAACATTGAAGGGAGAAATGCTGATGAATATGATTGATGTGGCAATTATTATTACCTACTTCTGTGTGATCGCTATAGTAGGAGTAATAGGGATGAAACGAGCGAAAACCTCAGAGGATTATACGGTGGCAGGGAGAAATTTGAACTTCTTTATGTTTACTGCTTGTCTTTCTGCACTTACGCTTGGAGGAGCAGCAACGATTGGAACGGCAAAACTTGGGTATCAATTCGGATTGTCGGGAATGTGGTTTGTTTTTTCACAAGGTTTGGGGTTAATCATTATTAGTCTTTTTTTAGCAAAGAAAATCTTTAATTTACGTGTTATAACCATTGGTGAAATGTTGGAAAATCGCTTTAATGTTGAGGCGCGATTAATCAGTTCTCTTGTTTCTGCCACCTATACTACGATGTTAACAGTGACGCAGGTGATTGCCATTGGAAGCGTTTTGAATGTTTGGGTCGGTTGGAATAGTACCGTTTCAATTTTGGTTGCGGGCGGTATCGTTATGTTTTACACCGTTTTAGGTGGAATGTGGTCCGTAACGATGACGGATATTGTTCAGTTTGCGGTTATGACTATTGGTATTTTCTTTATAATGCTGCCGCTAAGTCTTCAAAAGGTAGGAGGTTTTTCTGGATTGCAAGCTAGTCTTCCTGTGGGGCATTTTAATCTAACAGCAACAGGTGGACTGGATATTTTAAAAAGTATCATGCTCTACACATTAGGGATCGTAGTTGGCCAAGATGTCTGGCAGCGTGTGTTTACGGCAAAAAGCCTAAAAGTTTCAAGAATCGGTATGATTGCCTCCGGCGGTTATTCCGTTCTGTATGCCGTTACCGTCGCGATTATCGGGATGTGCGCTCTCGTTGTCGTGCCAGATTTGGCTGTACCTCAAAATGCCTTTGCGACCATTGCGATGCAAGCCTTACCAGTGGGTGCTCTAGGCTTAGTATTGGCAGGCGTCCTTTCAGCTCTCATGTCAACGTCATCAGGAACATTGCTTGCTTCTTCTACTTTAATTGTAAATGATGTTATAAAAAGGTTATTTATGCAAAATATGAGTGAAAAGCGCTTTTTACAGATTTCAAGAATGACAACATTGGCAATAGGTATTTTTTCAATCGTCTGTGCATTATGGATTCAAGATGTGCTTGCAGCTCTAGATATTGCTTTTGCTGTACTATCGGGAGCATTATTCTTTCCAATTATCCTAGGGTTCTTCTGGAAACGTGTCTCTGCACGGGCAGTCTTTTACTCGATTATTGCGAGCACGGTTGTAATTGGAATCAGCTTAGCCAAGTACGGCACTACATCAATCATTCCTATTTTATATGGATTAATTACGAGTATCATTATCATTCTCATTCTTACAATTGTAGAAGCATTAAGGAAATCAGCCTCTGATCATATTCAAATGTAATATTAAAAAATTATAAAAGGAGAAGGTGAATCACAATGACACAACCTCTTGATCAAATTAAGGTTCTTGACTTTACGAGAGTACTAGCCGGTCCTTATTGTACGATGCTGCTTGCAGATATGGGAGCGGAAGTGATCAAAATAGAAAAGCCCGGTATAGGAGATGACACGAGGGGATTTGGTCCTTATCAAAACGATGAAAGCGGTTACTTCATGTTTTTGAACAGGGGGAAAAAGAGCATTGAGCTTGATTTGAAAAGCCCGGAATCAATCACAGTAATTAAGGAAATGGTGAAGGAAGCAGATGTAATAGTGGAAAACTTCCGTCCAGGTGTCATGAAAAAACTTGGCTTAGATTATGAAAGCTTAAAGGAAGTGAATCCTCATATTGTTTTTGCTTCGATTTCCGGATTTGGGCAGTATGGACCTTATAGCCAAAGACCAGCATATGATTTAGTTGCCCAAGCAATGGGTGGGTTAGCAAGTATTAACGGACATCCAGATCAACCACCAACACGTGTAGGTTCTTCACTCGGTGATATGAGTGCTGCCTTGTATGCGGCATATGGAATCATGACGGCTTTATTTCATCGCGAGCGTACAGGTGAAGGTCAATATATTGATGTGGCAATGGTTGATTCAATCTTTTCACTGTTAGAAAGCAATGTGATGCGATACACAATAGAGAAAATTGCCCCTAAGAGAATTGGCAGTCGTCACCCAATTAGTTCACCGTTTGATATTTTTAAAGCACAAGATGGCTATATTGTCATAGCAGTGGCTAATGATCCCTTATTTAAGCGATTATGTTTAATCATGAATCAACCGGAACTTGAGAAGGATGAAAGGTTCTGTCGGGATGCATTACGAACGGAACATGTAGACGAATTGAAAGTAATTATTGAGAAATGGCTCCAAGCTTATACGGTGGCAGAAGCGGTTGAATTAATTAACGATGGCGGTGTTCCGAGTTCGCCAATCTTAAATATTCAAGAGATTTGTGAGGATGAGCATATAGCCGTTCGGGAAATGCTCGTTGAACTAGACCACCCAGTTGCAGGCAAAACGAAAATACTAGGGAACCCGGTGAAATTTTCGAAAACACCACCAGTCATTCAAAAACCAAGCCCATCATTAGGGGAACATACAGAGGAAATTCTCAATAAATATAAAAATATGACTTTAAAAAACTAGGGGGAATAGGATATGAATTTTGAACTGACAGAAGATCAGCAAAGTATTCAAAAAATGGTGCGTGATTTTAGTAGAGATGTCCTCCAGCCAAAGGCGGCGGAACTGGATGAGGAAAATCGCTTTCCAACTGAGCATATCCCGAAATTGGCGGAATTAGGGTTAATGGGCATTGCTTACCCAGAGGAAGATGGAGGTGTAGGAGCAGATTCGATTGCGGAGGCGATTGCTGTCGAGGAGATTACATATGCCTGTGCTGCAACAGGCTCCATCCTTACTGCCCATTATTTAGGGATAGATGGTCTTTATCTTGCTGCGAATGATGAGCAACGGAAAAAATATTTAGTACCTGGTTGTACAGGGGAGAAATTATTTGCCTTTTGCTTAACTGAGCCGAATGGCGGGACCGATGTATCGGCGATGAAAACGACTGCCAAACTTGTTGGCGATGAATACGTATTAAACGGCTCGAAAATTTTTATTACAAATGGTGCCTACGCAGATACATTAGTTGTTTATGCAAAAACCGATGTGGAGAAGGGTTCGAAGGGAATTAGTGCCTTTATCGTAGAAAAGGGGACTCCGGGATTATCATACGGAGCTGGAGACGATAAAATGGGAATTCGCGGTGCAAGGACACATGAAATTATTTTTGAAAACTGCCGCATTCCAAAGGAGAATCTTGTCGGCAAAGAAGGAGATGGGTTTAAAATTGCGATGACGGTTGTAGACCGAGGACGGATTGGAATTGCATCAATGGCCATTGGTCTGTCACAGGCGGCGTTAGATGCAGCTGTTTCTTTTTCTAAAGAGCGTGTTGCCTTTAATCAACCCATTTCACAGTTCCAAGGCTTGCAATGGATGTTTGCTGAAATGGCGACAGATCTAGAGGTAGGCCGCCTGTATACGTATTATGCCGCCAGCCTGAAGGATAAAAAAGGCTACAGATTGTCAAAGGAAGCTTCAATTGCCAAGTTATTTACTTCCGAAGCTTCTAATCGCATTATTCACAAAGCAGTGCAAATTCATGGTGGATCTGGTTACGTGAGGGAATATCCGGTGGAACGTTTTTATCGTGATCAACGGATTTTGGAAATCTTCGAGGGAACCTCTCAGGTGCAAAAGATGGTCATCGCTAATGCAGTCTTAAAATGACGGAATCTTAGGTAAAAAGAGGAAAGAGCAAGGATAATGGCGAATACAATTTTAGGTAGTTCATTCTGCACTTTTTGGAATTAAGGGAGAGGAATTTAATGTTTCGAACGATCCAGTCGCCAATTGGAAAGGATCTTTCCTGTAAAAGCTGGGAAACCGAAGCTTTATTACGGTTATTTCTAAATAGCCTTGATCCTCGGGTTGCCGAAAATAGTGATGAATTAATTGTTTACGGCGGAAGAGGAAAAGCCGCCAGAAATAGAAAGGCAATGGAAGCTATTATCCATGAGCTAAAGCAGTTAGATAGTGACCATACTTTATTAATTCAATCCGGAAAGCCTGTAGCGACTTTCCGGACTTTTCCGTTTTCACCTCGTGTTATTGCTTCTACGGCCATGGTTGTTCCGAACTGGGCGAATGATGAATATTTTTCGATGCTCGAAAGTAAGGGTTTAACGATGTATGGCCAGGCAACTGCAGCCTCCTGGTCATATATAGGAGTGCAAGGTGTATTGCAAGCGATATTTGAAACGATGAGTGAGATTGCAAGCCGGTATTACGAAGGGACGCTTAAAGGAAAATTGGTGTTGACCTCGGGTTTAGGCGGTATGGGGTCAGCACAGCCTTTATCTGTTACGATGCATGGCGGAGTCTGTATTGTAGTTGAAATCGATGAAGCAAAAATAGATAAGCGTTTAGTTAATAATTATTGTGATGTAAAGGTTCATACACTTGATGAGGCGTTAACGTTGGCAAATGAAGCAATCAAGGCGGAAAGGGCGCTTGCAATTGCGCTTCATGGCAATGCAGCTGATATCTACTGTGAATTAATTCAAAATGGTGTAACGCCGGATATTGTTACTGATCAAACCGCGGTTCATGATTTATTAAATGGCTATGTCCCAAGTGGATTAACATTAGAACAGGCGAACTTTCTAAGAGGAAAGAAACCGGAAAAATATTTAGAAATGGCTGCAGAAACAGTTACAGCACATGTAGAAGCAATGTGTCAATTCCAGGAACGGGGATCAATCGTTTTTGATTATGGCAATAATATTCGCGGTCAGGCATATAAAGCGGGTTATGAGAAAGCTTTTTCCTTCCCAGGCTTTATCGCTGAATACTTACGTCCGCTCTATTGTGAAGGAAGAGGACCTTGCCGCTGGATAGCACTGTCAGGAAACCCAGGAGATATATACAAAATCGATGAAGCGATTTTATCCACTTTTCCAAGTGACGAACGGATTTGCCGTTGGATTAAATTTGTCCAGGAAAGAATTTATTTCTATGGACTCCCGGCCCGTACTTGTTGGTTGGATTATCGTGAGCGGAGCCAAATTGGGGAACTAATTAATAACATGGTGGCAAAGGGCGAGCTCCAGGCACCTATTGCGATTACGAGGGACCATTCAGAGGGCAGTACAATGGCTGCACCGACAAGAGAAACAGAAGGAATGCCGGACGGTAGTGATGCAATAGCGGATTGGCCTATTCTTAATGCCTTGACTAATGCTGTTTCTGGGGCAACGATGGTCAGCATCCAGCATGGAGGAGGCGTTGGAATTGGAAACTCGATTCATTCTGGTATGACAGCTGTAGCGGATGGAAGCTTAGATGCTTTAAAAAGATTAAAAAATTTACTAACCATTGATCCAGGATTAAATATTATTAGGCATGCAGATGCTGGCTATATCGCCGCTAACAACAGGGCTCGTGAACTAGGATTAAAAAGACCTTTGTAACAGTTATTTTGTGAAGAAGGGTTGTATGGTAATGAAGAACAACATATTAATCGTTACGGAAGATAAGAGCCTTTTTACAATCGTTCAGCATGTAAACGAACTACTCGGTTCTCCATTTTTTCTTAAAAAGGCAAAAGATAACGAGAAACCCTCCCGTGCTTCAATAGTTCTTTTAGATTTAGATCATATAACCGAAAAACAAATGGCTGTTTTTAACGGATTTTCCTATTTGGTTGCGATCAAAGAGTATTTTCAACATGATGAAATAAGAAAGCTTTTTAAAAAGGGTGCCTTTGATTGCTTAAAAAAACCTGTAACCGAGGAGGATTTTTATAAGCTTTTTCAGGATATTACGAAAACCCAGCAGCATTCCTTATTTTCATCTGGAAAGAGTGAACAGGAGGAACTAGCCAAGGACGATTTGAAAATGAGCTTGGCTTATGATTTGATTTTCGGCAATGTAAAACATTCCAAGAAAATATGGGATCGTAGTCAATTTGCAGGATTGTCTACAATACCAAATACATGCTTGACGATTTGTATCGATGATTTTTACCGGCTGATGAAGAACAAAAGTGAAATATGGCGTCAATCTATAAGGAATGAGATTATTGATTCGGTTCATGTGTATTTTGCCGAGAATAGAGTGGAGGAAAAGATTGTTATCATTAATGGTCCGGAAAAAGTTGTCGTGTTGTTATCGTTGCCAGTGCAAAATAATGTCTTAGAGTATAGAAATATATCAATCAGTTGTGCAGAGAAAATGAAACAAATCATTAAGGAGTGTACAGGGCATTCCGTCACAATTGGAGTGGGCAATTATTACGAGGATGCAAGAAACCTTCATTTATCTTATCAAGAATCATTGCAAGCCTTGGAGAATAAATTTTTTACTGGGAGTAACACTGTCATTCATATTAATGATGTAGATCCGTTTACGAATGAAATGTACCTTTTGCAGATGAATGAAATAATGATCATGGCTAATCAGTTAACGATGGGGGATGTGGAAAGCGTAAAAAGCAGTTTAAACAGGGTTATTAACATGATTTCTTCCCAAATAAATATTAGTCCAAAATTATTTAAGATCCAAACATTAGATTTGCTTTCCACCTTGTCACAAGCAGCGATCAACGGGGGAGCTCACGTAAAAGAGGTTCTAACGACGCAATTGCACTATGCGAAGGAATTATTAGCCCTCGAAAATTTAGATCAAATATGCCAATGGCTTCATGAGGTTATCGATCAACTTTTAGATCTCATCCTAAGTAATCATAATGAAAGTAGTATCAAGTCAGTCCAAAAAGCGTTATTTTATATTAATAATCATTTTACAGAAGAAATCTCCTTAGAGAGTGTTGCTAACCAAGTACATTTAAGTACCAACTATTTTAGCCATATTTTCAAAAAGACTACTGGTTCTTCCTTCATTGAATATCTTACCCATTTGCGAATGGATAAAGCCCAATCATTGCTAATGGATTTAACTTGCACCATCTATCAAATATCATGCGATGTGGGCTATAGTAATCCACGATATTTTAGCAGGGTGTTTAAATCTTATTTTGGCGTGACCCCGAGTGAATTTAGAAATTCAATGTTAGTCACAAATATAGCAAAGAAAGTTAAAACAAGCTAAAAGGTACATGGTATGCTATGTGCCTTATTTTTGTGCTTGATTAAGAGACGAAGAATGCATGGGATGATAAGTATTCTGTTTATTTGAAGTTCCGTAGGTACAGGCTTAAATGCAGTGATCTGCACCTTTTTCAAAAGAAGGTGATTTTTTATTGATTAGCGAATATTATAAATACGATTCAACCTTTATTTAGGGGAGGAAGCAATAAAGATGGATAAAATGGCATTAATACTTGTTGACATTCAAAATGATTATTTTCCAGGCGGTAAAATGACTCTCCATGAAACAGAGAAAGCCGCGAAAAATGCACGAGTAATCTTAGATTATTTTCGTGAAAACAATTTACCGCTTTTTCACATTCAACATATTTTCGAGGATAACCAAGCACCATTTTTTACGGCGGGCACAGAAGGAGTGCATATTCACCAAAGTGTTGCACCGTTGGAAAACGAAACGGTGATTGTAAAGCATTTCCCGAACAGTTTTCTACATACATCTTTAGAAGCTGAATTAAAAAGCATAGGTATTGAACATGTGATTATCGTTGGTATGATGAGCCATATGTGCATCGATGCAACAAGTCGTGCAGCGGTTGACCTTGGGTTCAAGTGTACGGTCATTGAAGATGCATGTACATGCCCTGATATCACCTTTAACAATCAAACTATTGATGCAAAAAATGTCCATTACGCCTTCATGGGAGCGCTTGGAAGCTTATACGCAACGATCAAGACAACTGATGATTTTCTTGTTAAAGCGACCAATTAAATTTCATTTTTGTTTACACCAAAAGTTGTACTTATCATAATTGATGAAGTGTAAAGGAAATCTTCCGCAATAGGGCGCTTCCATGAAGTAACGGAAAAGCCCAATTACGGGGACTTGGGTATTGTTTTCAAGCTGGTGAAATTGAAAAAATAAGCTGAGGACAAAGTAAGAGGCCAAAGCTTTAATAAATGAAAGCCATCTGTATTTTACTGAAAAGAAATTCAATCGCTTGGCCAAAATGGATCTGATGCAGTTTAGCGTCATCTATTATGAAAATGAATACTTGTTCGAGGCGAATCTAATCAGATGTCGTCTTTTTTTCTTTGAATAAAACCTTAGCCCCCTTCCACAAAAAGTGAAAAGGGGATTTTATGGATATATGTGTTCATAATTTTTAAAACCTCTCGTACTTTGTTTCCTCCGATTAATCATTAGTAAGGAATGCTAAACAAAGAGTATAGTGTTCATACACCAGAATCGCTTTTCTTCATTAAACGAGTTTAATAGCAGGCTGTTTCATCTCATTTATAGCATGGTCGATTATAACAGAGGCCGAATCGCGCTTGTAAATATATTTTTGAGCAGACTTCATCCTGTTTGAAATTTCTTCGTTTTGCAGAATGGTTTGAACATGGTTAACGACTTCAAGAGTAGTGTGAGATATGAAAGCAGCCCCATTCTCTGCAAAAAATGCAGCATTCTCTAATTCTTGTCCGGGAATTGGACTATGCAAGATTAAAGGAACTTGCATTGCTGCCGCCTCCGTTAAGGTAATCCCACCTGGCTTGGTAATTAAACAATGGCTTATCGCAAATAATTCATGAATGTCTTCTATATATCCTAATAAACGAAATGATTCCGGAAATAAAAATGCAATAGGCATTAAGCTACTAAAAAGTGAATCGTTCTTCCCGCAAATAACAACAATTTGGTAAGTACGAAAGTGAATGAGCAGCTCGCATAATTCTTTCACGTTTTTTAAAACGCCAAAAGCTCCAGCAAGGATAGTAATAACTTTCCTTTGAGGGCATAAATGAAATTTTTCATAGATTACTTGCTTATCAGCTGGAGTTTCAAATTGTGAACGTATTGGAATGCCGCTAACAGTAATACGTTTCTCACTAACTTGGTGGCTCAATAGACAGCTTTTCACAGCTTCCGTACTAACGAAATAATGGTGGATAAATGGGTTCATCCAATAGGGATGCAAACAATAATCGGTAACAACAGTATAAGTTGGAATCGACATTCTTGATTTTTTTTTAAGTGATGAAGCAGCATGAAGCGGAAACGTCAATAGGATAAAGCTTGGTTGGTGCATAAAAACTAGCTCTAACAGTCTTTTACGTCCGAAATAACTAGAAAATTGGACAAGACCATTTGAATTTAATTTATTTGTACCGTAATAAAACCATTTATAGAAGGAGGAATGGGTCGAAAAGCTTTTCATTAATAATGATTGTGTAAAGGTAGAAATGGCTGGATAGGACTCACCGAATAAATCAGAGACGATCGGTTCGATATTTCTTTCCCTTAAATTATTTGCAAGTACACTAGTAGCTTGAACATGTCCGCTGCCATATTTAGCGGTAAGAATCAAAGCTGTTGGCCGTTTCATCATGGAAAACCTCCTTCGTTTCCTTTAGTTTATCAAGTGAATTTTTAGGCAATATGAAGGAACAACTTAGGATTGTTAATTTTTCGAAAATAATCGTTAGAATCTTTTTACAATTAATTAACACTACATCAAGATTGAATTTATATTCCTCTTATAAAATGAACATAAAGATATTTACTACGAGGAGGGATTGTGTGAAAATTTCGGTTGCTGGAACAGGATATGTTGGGTTAGTGACAGGTGTTTGTTTAGCAGAAATGGGTTTCGAAGTTACATGCATCGATATTCAAGAAAAGAGAATAAAAATGTTGCAAACTGGGTGCGCCCCCTTCTACGAGCCAGAGCTTGAACCGCTTTTACACAAAAATCTTTCTAACGGCCGTCTCTCTTTTACAACCAATCCTAAAAAAGCTTATTCTAATGCGGACATCATATTTATTGCTGTCGGAACACCAGAGAACAAGGATGGAACAGTTAATGTGGATTTTATCTTTAACGTTGCTCTTGAAATAGCCCTCCATGCGAAAAAAGACGTTATTATTTGTACGAAAAGCACGGTTCCAATTGGTACGAATGATCGAATGAACATGTTAATTCAGCGAAAGAAACCTCCAAAAATTAGAATGGATGTCGCTTCAACACCTGAATTCCTTCGTAAAGGCACAGCCATCCATGATTTTTTTTACGGGGACAGGATTGTCATTGGGGCGAATACAAATGAAGCAGCTTTGCTTATTGAACAAGTATTTTCTCCGCTTCAAATCCCCATCATCCGAACGGATATAAGAAGTGCAGAAATGATTAAATATGC
Organism: Cytobacillus depressus; assembly: GCF_008923245.1. Classification (GTDB taxonomy): domain Bacteria; phylum Bacillota; class Bacilli; order Bacillales; family Cytobacillaceae; genus Cytobacillus; species Cytobacillus depressus. Next base: position 11,010 of record NZ_WBOS01000017.1, on the reverse strand, counting down.
AGCCAATGCTTTTTTAGCGACAAAAATTAGTTTTATGAATGAAATTGCTGCTATTTGTGAAAAGGTTGGGGCCAATGTGGAAACAGTAGCTTACGGAATGGAGAAAGATAAGCGTATTGGTCATTCATTTCTGCAAGAAGGTATTGGCTATGGGGGTTCTTGTTTGCCTAAAGATGCCAATGCACTTGTACAAATAGCGGATGAAATGGAAAACCCATTTGAATTGCTTAAGGCTGTTATTCAAGTAAATAATCGTCAACGTTTACTCCCAGTTATGAAAGCGAAAGAATTGGTCGGCTCATTAGTTGGAAAAAGAGTTGCTCTTTTAGGTCTTGCATTTAAACCAGGTATAGATGATATTCACGAAGCCGCCTCCTTAACAATCATAAATGCTTTGTTTCATGAAGGGGCCAATGTGATTGGCTATGATCCAATTGCAGTCCGAAACGTAGAAAAGCTTGTCGGAGATGCAATTGAGTATACAACCGATTTAATCAGTGCTTTGTTTAATGCAGAAGTAGCCATTATCGTAACGGATTGGGATGAAATTAAGCAGTTTCCTTTAGAATTATTCGAAATTTATATGAAGGAAGCTGTCATTATCGACGGACGAAACTGCTATTCTCTTGAAAAAATTCAAAACTACGACATTACCTACGTATCTATTGGTAGACCAAGCGTAAAAAAGGATACTTTATTAAATGCAGCTATGATCCATTAATGTCAATGATAGCAAATGGATGAGAGAGGACATCAAAGAATGAAGCGTATAGATGAATTATATGAGTTTGAATGTCGCCTAGTTCATAAAATTAATCGTCACTTTAATAAAAGAATTTTAAATCTATTCTTTCGATATGGAACACATTTGGGAGGGGCTACGCTTTTAATATCTAGCCTTTTTTTACTTCTCATCTTATTAAATGGACAATATAGAATGACGGTCATTTCATGTATGCTTTCTTTAACGATCAGCCACATTCCCGTGCACTTCGTTAAAAAAATGTATCCGCGAAAAAGGCCGTATCTCGCATTGGAACATGTTCAGTATCCAAGTAATCCTTTAAAGGACTATTCATTTCCTTCTGGACATACGACAGCGATATTATCAGTTATCACTCCTTTTATTCTTATGGATAGTAGTTTAGCTTTCATCCTGCTTCCTACTGGTTTTTTTGTCGGATTATCAAGAATTTATCTTGGCTTACATTATCCATCTGATGTCATGGCAGGGGGAATGCTCGGAATCATATGTGGCTGGATTAGCTACTATTTAATATGGACATTTTGAAGGAGGAGCAATGAAAATTGCCTTTTTTACAGATACCTTTTATTTAATGGGGTAGCACGAACCTTATTGAGGTTTACTGAATATTTAACTCGAGAACATATTTCATTCAAGGTTTTTGCACCAAGCACTGTATCTAGTGAATATGTGACGCCTCCGTTTAATATAGAGATTTTGGGAGCCTATTTTGCAAAGAAGTTTCACATTCCATAAGTAGGCTCTTATCATACTGATTTCGATGATTACTTACAATACTATGATTTACAATATCTCGCAAAATATCTTTGATAATATATGAATTGGTTTCATCGTCCGTTACAAAAAATCTTTGTCCCGTCATCTGAATCAATAGACAAATTGAAGAGAAAGGGGTTTACGAATATGGAAATGTGGTCAAGAGGGGTAGATTGTGAACTATTTCATCCTTTCTATGATAAGCTAGTTGTTCGGAAAAAATATCAAATTCGCAAAAAATATATTCTCATTTATGTTGGGAGACTAGCACCTGAGAAGGATGTTCACACACTCCTAGAAATAGCCAAAGCCTTGCCTTCTCACATCAATGAAAATTTACAATGGTTAATTGTTGGTGATGGTCCAAGCAGGGATCAGCTTCAGAACGAGGCACTAGAAAATATGAAGTTTACTGGATTTCTTCAAGGAAAAGAATTAGCTGAAATCTATGCAGCTGCTGACCTTTTTGTCTTTCCCTCTCCAACTGAAACATTTGACAATGTTGTGCTCGAATCATTAGCAAGTGGTACACCTGTTATCGGTGCAAATTCAGGAGGTGTCAAATGTATGATTCAGGAAGGGATCACTGGCCGTTTATGCCCACCAGGAAATATTCCTCAATTTACCCAAGCCATCGTTGAATTACTGTATAATCATTCATTAAGAAGTCAGATGGGGGCTGAAGGAAGAAAGTATGCACTCACACAAAGATGGGATACAATTTTTGAACAATTGCTGCAGTCCTACTCCTCTGTGATTGACAAAGAAAACAAACAGAAATATGCTTAGCCACACAGTGAATTACCAGAACATGAAAAAGATTGCTGCACACTTAGCCAAGCTATGATTAGTGTGCAGCAATCTTTTTTAATGGACAAATGTTACAGCTCCCTCATTTTACTTGGATTGGGCTGGAACTTCGGTTTGATTAGTGGCACCGCCTAAATCATTGATTCTACAGAGCCGCAAGCACGCACAAAAACTCAAGGAACACTTGATGTCTGTAATGCTTTAGCTTGAGCTTCTGGGGGGAGCTCTGTCAGGAATGATCGTAGGGAGTACAAGTTATACGATACTATCTTTAAGTGGAGGACTTTTATGATTAGTTCTTATTCCAGTTGTTATTTGGTAACGTAGGAATAAAAGTAATGAAGTTTTAAAATAAGTTAAGAGAAGAAAAAGGAGTTACATATGAAATACGAATGGAGAAAACACGAAAAACCATTGTATTTGCCAAAAGCCAAACCAGAGTAATCACCGTTCCAAAACAAAAGTTTTTGATGATCAATGGTCAGGGGAACCCGAAATAGATTTCGTCTCTTTTTTTCTATGCAATGAGAGTACAGGAAATACATTCGTTTCGTATTCTTAGCATTTCTATATATTCATTATTCCTTCTTTAGTTAATTGACTTGAATGTTGTTTTTTAATAATAATGACAAATAAGCTTGCTAATAAACAGAAAACTCCTGCCATGAAGAATGCCCAAGTGTAGGTATTAAAAAATTTATAGATTAGCCCCCCTCCATAAGCAGCTGTTGCTGCACCTGCCTGATGGAAGGCAAATATCCAACCATAAACGATTGCACTTTTATTAATGCCGAAGATTTGTCTTGAGATACTAATCGTTGGAGGAACAGTGGCAATCCAATCTAATCCATAAAACACAGTAAAGATAATTAGCATAGTAATGGAACCTTCATTTAATGCATAAGGAAGAAGTACAAGAGAACCCCCTCTTAAACTGTAGTACCAAAATAACAGCCATCGATTATCGAAACGATCTGACAGCCAACCAGATAGAGTTGTTCCTACTAGATTAAAAATGCCCATAAACGAAAGAAACGAAGCTGCTGTAACTAAAGGTATTCCAAAACTTATACAGTAAGAAACAAAATGCGTACCAATTAAACCGCTCGTTGAAAGCCCGCAAATAAAGAAACTGCCGGCTAATAACCAAAATTCCTTCACCTTCACAGCTTCGAATAAACCTTTGAAGGCTATAACAATAGGATTTTCCTTTTGTCCTTCTTGGCTCTTTCGTACTTCTTGTTCGAGTCCATAGGGGAGAGTTCCAACTTCCTTTGGTGAGTTTTTCATAAATAGAAAAATGATGATAAGCATAATGCAACTAAGGATCATAATTAATCCAATCGCTGGGCGCCACGAATAATTTACTATGATGGCCGCTAAGACAGGAAGGAGAATTAACTGACCTGTCGCTGTACTTGCTGTTAATATTCCTACGGCAAGCCCTCTTCTTTTCTCAAACCAATGATTCGCCACATATGGACTTAATACGGTTAAAAAAAGACTTGCTCCTAGCCCAATAATAAAGCCCCAAATGATGATTAGCTGCCAAGATTGATTCATAATGAAGGTTAGCAGGATACCTGTCAGCAAAGTTGCCATAGAAATGATCATCATTTTCTTTAAGCCAATTACATTAAGTAATGCTGCCATAAATGGACCTGAGAGACCAAATAAAAACATACTAGTGCCAAAAGCAAGAGCAATAACAGATCGATCCCAGCCAAATTCCTTTTCGAAAGAATCTATGAAAACCCCTGATGATGATATGACAATTCCGGCTACAATAATGGAAAAAAATGTGATGGCAAGGATAAACCAGCTATAGTGTATACGTTTCAAAACTCAACCCCCTCCGTTGTCTAATATTCTCTTGTTTTTTCTTAATATTAACTCGCAAATAATTATTAGTAAAATTGAAGTTTGTGAAGTTATCCATTGATTTTTCTGATACTATAGAAGTAAGAGTAAAAAAGTGGGTGAAATGATGGAAATACGCCATTTTGTTACGTTTAAAAAGGTTATTGAAACGGGCAGCTTCACACAAGCGGCAGAACATTTAGGTTACACTCAATCCACAGTGACTTCTCATATTCAGGCGCTCGAAGAACATTTAGGCGGACCTCTGTTTGACCGGATGGGTCGAAAGGTTAGGTTGACTGATATCGGCAAGAAGTTATTGCCCTATACGCAAGAGATTTTAGATACCTACGGAAAAATCGAAAGCATTACTAGTGATGGAGAGAATATTAGGGGGGAGTTAAAGATTGCGGCTCCGGAATCTTTAACGGTATACCGCCTAGAACCAATATTAAGAGAATATAGAAAGAAGTTTCCTCATGTAAGCATCAATTTAAGTAACGCCACATGCGGAGATAATAAGAGAGCAATATTTAATGGTAGTGCAGATATTGCATTTGTGATGTTGCCACAGTTGCAGGATTCAGATTTAATCGTCCATTCGTTGATGGACGAACCAATTGTCCTTGTTGGAGGCCCTGACTGTTCGCTGAATATATTAGATAAGAGCTACGAAAATCAAAAGATTAGCGAATGTTTGATTGTAAAGAACGAGAAAGAATGCAGTTATCGAACGATGTTTGAAGAATTCCTTGGAGAACGGGGAATTGTACCTTCCCATACGATGGAGCCTTGGAGTATAGAAGCGATGAAACGTTGTGTAATGAGTGGGCTTGGTATTGCTTATTTACCTTTAATGACAGTAAACGATGAAATAAAAGAAGGAAAGTTAAAAATAATTCCCTGCGTTGGTGGCTTTAAACCGATTTTCTCCCAACTCGTTTATCACAAAAACAAGTGGGTTTCCCCAGCTTTATCCATGTTTATCGACATTACTTTGAAACATGCAAAAAACTGGTCATGTGAGAAGACTACTTGTTGAGTGAGCATGATATACCCCCATTAGGTAGATAGAAAAAAATCTGTTTACCTAAAGGGGAGCTTTTATAATAAACGGTGTTTCGTGACTGTAATCCTATTAGATTAGTCTTCTTATTATCATTGATAAGCGGCGTAGACCGTCTTCTAACTCTGAAAGAGAAGCAAAGGAATAGGAGATGCGTAGATGTTGATCAGCCTGATGATCATAGACATTTCCCGGATTGAGTAAAATGCCTTCTGCCAGTGCTGTTTCAAATAGTTCTCTTATCGAAATGGACGTTAATAAACGTAACCAAATATAAAATCCACCATTTGGTTTTTCCCATGTTGCGATATCAGAAAAATACTTATTTAATATATTCAAGGTAAAATCTCTACGTATTTTCAGTTGATTTCTTATTTCATTAAGATGTTGTTCATACAGCCCACTGGCAAACCATTCTACTGCTGCCCATTGTGATAAAGAACTTGAACCATAATCAGTTTGCATTTTTATATCTGCCAAGTGCTCAATAACCGGCTCTGGACCAACTACCCAGCCAATTCTAAAGCCGGGACTTAACGTTTTAGATAAGCTGCCCAAATATAGGACAAGTCCATTTTTGTCGGAAGCTTTAAGAGGATTTGGCGGTTTCTCATCAAACCATAATTCCCGGTAAACATCATCCTCAATGATTGGTAATTGTTCTTGTTGGCATACGTTTAACAAATGATTACGCCTTTCAACAGTCATTAAAGTTCCCGTTGGATTCTGAAATGAAGGAATCGTATAAAGTAAAGCAGCTTTATTTGGCTTTTTATTTCGTGGAATATCATTCACCTTAATCCCTTCTTTATCCAATGGGATACCCACCAAGCGCATACCTGCTGACTGGAAAACATGAAGGGAATACAGGTATGATGGTTTTTCCGTTAATACAGTCGAACCCCTATGTAATAAACCAACGCTAATAAGGTGTAATGCTTGCAGGGAGCCTGAAACAATTAGAATGGAAGATGGCGAAGCCTCAATGCCAATGGTTTTTAAATAGTTACTTATTTCCTTCCTTAATGGCAGCAACCCTTTTGGTTCTTCATAACCATAAGAAATATCTTTCATAGCCATCTTTTCAAAAATTTGTTTCATTGACCTGCCAGCCAAGAGATCAGGTGATAATTCGCCGGTTCCTAAACGGATCATGTTAGGACTGAATTCAGCTTGATTAATCTCTTGAATGGTCGGAAGATTAGGTTTATGAATGCTGGAACTAACATATGAACTCCAATCCGGAGGAGATGCTGTAGCCAAAAGATTCCATGTATTATTAATCACCTTCGTGCCACTGCCGCTTTTTCCTTCAATCAGTCCTTCAGCCGTTAATTCATCATAAGCAGTAACGATTGTGCTCCTATTTACTTCCAAAACCTTTGCTAATGTGCGTTGAGGGGGAAGTTTATAGCCGATCGTCCATTCACCATTCGATATTTTTTCTTTCACAAAATCAGTAATTTGCTTATGCAATGGTACAGGTGAGGACTTATTAGGCTTCCAATTAACTGAAAACATAAACGGTGCTCCTTTTTAATCATTCTCTATACAATTATATTACTTGGTTGGTTTTGAATCCATCCAAATGGTTGGAGACATAGTAAAAGAAACTAACTAAAATAAGACTAGTTAATAAAAGAAAAGGAGAACTTCGGATGTTAGAGCCAATGATTCATGGATTTATTCTTGCACTAGGACTTATTCTGCCTCTCGGTGTTCAAAATGTTTTTGTGTTTAACCAAGGGGCCCTTCAACCACGTTTTATTCAAGCATTACCAGTCGTGATTACAGCCTCATTTTGTGATGCATTTTTAATCACGGTGTCAGTATTAGGTGTTTCATTACTGATCTTAAGTTCATTTTGGATTAAAACGATTCTTTTAGGGGCAGGCTTTATCTTTTTAATTTATATGGGATGGACAACATGGAATAGTAAACCGGGCAATGAAAGAGAAGAGATACTGAAGAAATTTCCATTAAAAAAACAAGTATTGTTTGCAGCATCTGTTTCCTTACTTAACCCACATGCAATTATGGACACGGTGGGTGTAATTGGTTCAAGCTCGTTAAAATACCAGGGAGAAGAAAAAATAGTATTTGCAGTTTCCTGTATTTTGGTTTCGTGCCTCTGGTTTTTAGGGCTTGCTTTAGTTGGACGAATCACTGGGAAACTCGATAAATCAGGAAACTTTATGTTGGTATTAAATAAAATATCAGCTTTAGTCATGTGGGGAGCCGCGGTTTACCTTGGGTTATCTCTATTTTAGGCTTTGAGAAAATAGGTTGCATGCTAGACGAAGAAGTGAATGTAAAAAGTAATTCCAACAATTAGCTATGTAAGACTAATCATTCTTTCGCTTATTCGACATATGTCCCATTAATGGAGTAGCATGATAAACTTTTTATTAATCATAAAAAAGTAAAAATGTTATTCCATTAATGGAGTGTCTATGAGTTCATTTTTACTAGCTTTATATCATTCTGCAATAATATACTATAAGTCTTTTCAATTTAAGATGTATGATAACTTGAGAATAACTTGAATGGAGTTTTCCTCATGAACATGACATCTTTTTTAATTTACTGTTTTATTGTTACTTTTACACCGGGACCTACTAATATCGTCATATTATCGACAGTGCATCATTTTGGGGCAAAAAAGGCAATGGAATATACGTATGGAGCAACGATTGCTTTTGGTTTATTACTTGGAATTTCTGCTATGTTGAATACGGTGCTTATAACGGTCATACCAAAAATTTTAATGGGTATGCAAATGATCGGAACCATCTATATGTTATATCTCGCCTATCAAATTTACAAAATGGATACATCAGAAACACCAACAGAAAACAAAACGGGTACCTTTCTATCAGGCTTCCTTATGCAGTTTTTAAATCCAAAAGTAGTACTATTTACAATGACTGTTATTCCTAGTTTTATTTTTCCCTATTATTCTGATACGCCTGCTGTAACAATAGGTGTGATCGTCATTACGATCATTGGATTTTTAGCATTTATTACATGGGTTCTTTTCGGTGCAATCTTCAAGCAGTTTTTACAGAAGCATAAAAAGATTGTTAATGTCACAATGGCATTATGTTTAGTTTATGCTACAATCATGATCTGGATGTAGGGGTAGCGTTTTAAGAGGTGAATTAGGTGGATAAATTTATCTATAAAAAAGCGGCAGGTATTACTGCTTTGTCTGCAAGTATGACTGATTTTACGTATAAAAAGCATGCTCACCAGGAGTATGCCATAGGGGTAACATTGCGTGGCATTCAACATTATCACTTGGACGGCAGTTTGCAATTATCTTATCCAAATGGTGTGATGCTTTTTAATCCTGAACAGGCACATGACCCGAAGGGCTCATGATGAGACAGGCCTTGATTATGTGATGCTGTATATCGAGCCAACATTGCTTTTAGAGGTTTTAGAGAAAAAGAATATCGTACGATTTTCAGCCCCTATTGTGTATGATTATCGACTTGAGCAAAGAATCTTAAGCCTTTCCCATGCAATATTAAGTGAAAAAGATGAGGCATTGTGCAGTGAATTACTCTTATCCCTTACAGATAGCTTGATTCAAACAGATTTTTCGACAGACGATAAGAAAGATCACGCTCTAATTAGAAAGGCAAAAGAAATGCTTCATGCCAACTTTGACAATGTACTTAAACTTGACGAGATATGTAAAGAGCTTCATCTATCAAAATTTCAGTTGATCCGATTTTTCAAGGCTCATACGGGTATTACACCCTATCAATACTTTCTTAACTGTAGGATAGAACGAGCAAAGCAGGTAATAGAGAAAAATAGAGATATTTATGCAGCAGTAGTCCAATGTGGTTTTGTTGATTTGACCCATTTAAATAAACATTTTAAAAGTGTATATGGAACGACAGCGTATGAATATTTGTCGCATTTAAGTTGAGTTTTTCAGACTAGCTTGACATGAAGGGAACAGCAGGGGATGCTGCTGGAAGGAACTATTGTCAAGCTTAGTTTATTATTTGGATCATTCGGATAATTATGTAAAATGGAATTATCCAGACGAGATTTCCTAATCATTGAATGTAAGGGGGAAGAGCTTATGGGCAAACCTAGTATTATTTTCTTTGAAAGGACATTTCCAAGTGCCAATATGATCCTTATTAAGGACCAGATTCCGATCCTGATTGATACTGGCTTTGGGAGTGATGCAGGAGAAACGGAACAATTAATTAGAGATGCAGGCGTTTTACCAGAAGAATTACACCTTATTGTAAATACGCACTATCATAGTGACCATGTAGGGGGCAATTTTCATCTGCAAAATAAATATGGTACTACGATTGCTGCTCATAAATGGGATGCCGATTTAATTAATTTTTGTGATCCTGAAGCCTGTAGTGCAGAATGGCTAGATCAGCCTGTAGAATCTTATCGAGTCGGTACAAAGCTTTCAGATAACGATGAGATTCAGACAGGGAGCAGAACCTTGAAAGTCTTGCACACACCGGGACATACGTTGGGGCATATTTCTTTATATGAACCTGAAGAAGAAATATTAATTTGCGGGGATCTTTTTCACAAAAATGATATCGGATGGTTGAATATCTTTCGAGAGGGTGTTGCATCTATTCAACGATCGATAGAAAGTTTGGATCAATTGTCTAAGCTTCGGATTCAGCTGGCGTATTCAGGACATGGGCCTCAAATGGAAAATCCTAAAACTTGCATTGATTCAGCGAGGAATCGGTTTGATAAGTGGCTCAAAAGCCCAGAAAAGGTTTCATGGCATGCCTGCAAGAGGATTTTCGCCTTCACATTAATCATGAAAAACGGAATGACTAATGAAGAAATTAGTCCCTATCTGCTACAATGTGGATGGTTCCAAGATTTTGCACGCTACTCTTTCCAGCTTCAGCCAGAAGAATTTATTCCAATCCTGCTTGATGAAATGATTCGTTCCGGAGCAGCAAGCTGGCATAATCATCATTTAATCGCCACCGCACCATACCGAGTACCACAAAAGAAATGGATGAACAAGAACATAAAGCCGAGAGATTGGAAACCTCAAGATTTTCTCGCATAACTAGATAAGTAGAGGAAAGACGTCTGAATTACTCTTTTGAATTATCATAATATTACAACCGTTGTTAATCATACATTTTAAAACTTTCAGGAGGTGATCGATATGTCATTAAAGGCAGGAGATATTCTTACGTTTGAACGGAATTTTACAGGAAGGGATGTCGAATTATTTACAGAGGTTTCACGTGATGAAGGGAATCATCATATCACCCCGGATGAACAGGGAAGACTTGTCATTCAAGGATTATTAACCGCAACACTGCCAACAAAAGTAGGCGGGGATCATAATGTACTGGCTCGTACAATGAATTTTGAGTTTTTAAGACCTGTATTTACGGGAGACACAATCAATTGTGAAGTTACAATCGAACAATATGAAAGGCAGGAAAACAATCGAACTTCGATTGCAACATCCTTTTCATGTAAAAATCAGCATAAAAAAGAAGTACTTAAAGGGAATTTTTCAGGGGTAATCCTTTAAATTATTTCTCCTTTATCAATTATGGGGTGCTTAGTGGAGTAATGAAAAAAGCCCAATTTCTTAAGATGAACTGCACCCCAATTATTAGACACAAAATCTAATAATTGGGGTGTATTTTTATGTCTAAATTTACTTTAGAAGAAATAAATGAAGCTGTTGAACATTATTTTAATGGTAAAGAAACTG
>NZ_WBOS01000016.1 GCF_008923245.1 Cytobacillus depressus | reverse complement strand
GCAGTTTCTTTACCATTAAAATAATGTTCAACAGCTTCATTTATTTCTTCTAAAGTAAATTTAGACATAAAAATACACCCCAATTATTAGATTTTGTGTCTAATAATTGGGGTGCAGTTCAAATGGAGAAATTGGGCTTTATCGTTACTCAAAAAATTAGCTTACTCAAAAAAATAGCTTACTCAAAAAATTAGCTTACTCAAAAAATTTCTATCACAAAATCTGCAGTTTCTTAGCTCTTTAAGCCGACTGCCCCTCATCCATCCTCGCTTCATACCGCCTCATTTTCCTTTCGAGCTGTGCAAAAAGAACTTCAAACACGAAGCAGAGCATCCAGTAAATGACAGCGGCTACTAAATACATTTCCAAATATTTATATCCGTCATTAGCGATTATTTTAGCCGTGCCCATGATTTCAATCACTTTCACTGCAAAAGCGAGCGAGGTCGCTTTAATAAGGCCAATAAAAGTATTACCTAAATTCGGAAGGGATAGGACTAGTGCTTGCGGAAGAATAATTCTTCGCAAAGCTTGTGCTGTTGTCATGCCGACCGAATAGGCAGCTTCCATTTGCCCAGAATGTGTGGCATTGATGGACGCGCGAAAAATTTCAGATTGGTAAGCGGCCGTATTTAGCGTATAGGCAATCATGGCATAAATGACTGGTGAAATTTGATCGGCATCTAGGCTCCAGCCGAGCTGTTTATTTATTAAATCAAACAAAGCGGGAATCCCGTAAAACAATACGAAAAGAAGCACAATCATCGGGACTCCTCTAATAAAGGAGACATACACGACTACGATTCGATTGACGATGGGCACTTTATAAATTCGGCATAAGGCAATAATAAGGCCGAAGATGATTCCGAGAATCATTGAAATCACTGCTATTAGCAGAGTCACAGGCACACCTTTTAATACTTCAGGAAAATGCCTCCACGCAAATTCAAAGTCGATAATAGACAAGAGAGATCACTACCCTTAAGGAATATATAGTGAAACTTCATTCAGTGGGGGGTTCCAATGCACAGGACGTGCTAGTGCCGACGAAGACATTAGGCCGTGGCGTTATCTTAGTCGACCTTCATCCCCCACTGAATGTTAGTTGAACTTATCACGCTCAAAGCGCCACTTCCTCCCAAAAGCTCTGCTTTTGGTCGTGCGATGTATAGCTGTCGTAGGGTTCCTTGTCCTGTGGCTTTCGCCTGACTAGGACATCGTGTCCGTCGTCGGGCCTTTACGGGCAGTTGATCTCCCACCTAAACTTCTCCGATTCATCTAAAGTTTTGAGGTGGGAGTCTTACTGCCCGTTAATCTGCGATTAATCAGCAATACTGACACGGCCTTTTTTCAAACCTTTTTCCAACAGTCCGATCATATTCTCAATCACAATACAAGTTCCCCAGTAAACGAGTGAAATCGTAAAATAAATTTCAAACATGCCGATTCCGTAGTTATTTCCTAAAATAATCCGCACCTGCCCCATAATATCAATGATGCCAATTGTAAAGGCGAGGGAGGTGTCTTTAAGCAATTCGATGATATTGTTTCCGAGGTCTGGCAATGCCACTAAAAAAGCCTGAGGCAGGATGATTCTCAGCAATGCTTGTGAATAGCTCATGCCCACACTATAGGCCGCCTCTAGTTGATCTTTTCCAACGGCAAGGTATGCAGACCGAATAACCTCGGAAAGATACGCGCCCGTATATAACGAGAAGGCAATGACAACAAACACGAAGCGATCCCAGCCATTAATGTCGATATTTACAAGCAACAACAGCTGCGGCAATCCGAAATAGACTAGAAATAACTGAACTAGTAATGGTGTACAGCGCATAAATGACAAATAAAAGGTTGCAATCGCATATGAAATCGGTCTTTTTTGTACCCTAACAATGGCAACAATGACACCTATAATAAGAGAAAAAAATAGTGAAACACCAAGCATAAGTAAGGTGAGAGGGAGCTTATTTAATACCCTCATTAATAAATCCAGCCAATCAGAGAAACTTGAACTCATCATCTTTATTTTTTCACCGCCTGTAAAAAATGACTCCGACATCCAAAGCTGCTGTCGGAGTCAATCTATGAAACTGTTATTCGAATTTGAATCCTTCTTGATTGATATAGTCAAGATCCTTAAAGAAGTCGACATCGAACCATTTTTCGGAAAGCTTAGAAAGGGTGCCGTCCCCAATTAATTCTGCAGTTGCTTTATCTATTTTCTGAGCTAGCTCAGTTTCATTTTTATTGAACACAACCCAAATTGGTTCCTTTGAGACAATGCCGCTAACCTTTAAATTAAGCTTCATTTGTTTCTGCATTTCATTGAAGGTTGTCACATTTAGGAAAATGGCATCAGCCTTTCCTTCTGCCACCCGTTTCAGATTATCCGCATTAGAAGCGTGCTCAATAGTTTCAAGTGTTAAAGGATGATCAGGGTGCTGCGCATTGTACGAATTAAGAATCGTACGTAATCCTCCGCTTGGTGCCATTGGAGGGAATTTTTTTCCTACCATATCATCCAATGTTTTAACATCGTTCCGATCTTTCTTTGTCACAAGCGATGTTAGGGAATAGCCAAATTCCTGCTCAGGAAAAAGAAACTTTTTTTGTCTTTCAGGGTTTTTAAAAAACCAGTTAATCGCGAAAGTGTATTTACCAGTATCGACACCAACGAGATTCGCTTCTTCCTCCCCAAAGAGATACTCGAACTTATATTCCGGAAGCTTTTTTTCAATTTCCTTCATATAATCCATGTCATATCCGATTGGATTATTGTTCTCATCTGTGTATAAAAATGGGGGATTTACTTCATCGCTTAAGGCAACCTTGACAACTTTTTTTCCGTCTTTTTCAGAGCTTGTGCTTTGCGAGCAGCCAGCAAGGCCTAGTATGAGCATAAATGCTAGAATGGCAGTTTTAAATAATCCTTTCATGCGAATGACCTCCTGTAAAATCAAATTCGCCTTGGCGTATTTGCGCCCAGATTTTTATCGAGCTCGCTCGATAATTTCCTCTAAAAATCTGAGGCATCCGCCGGAGGCTTAACTTTATTCAGCAGGGGCTTAACCCCCTACCGAATTGGATAACTATTTGATTCAACTCACCACCTATAGAGATGGGGATTACTGGCTGAATAAAGTTAGATTAAATATTCTGGTTCACGAACTAATCTTTTGAGAAACTGCTTCAATCGCTCGTGTTTTGGCTGAACAAGTACTTCCTGAGGATGCCCTTGTTCAACGATGACGCCATCATCCATAAAGACAACCCGGTTTGCCGCGTCGCGGGCAAAATCGATTTCATGTGTAACAATGACCATGGTGATTCCTTCACTGGCAATTTGTTTAATAATGGCAAGGACTTCTCCTACCATTTCTGGATCGAGAGCAGAAGTAGGCTCATCAAACAAAATCACGGATGGATTCAAAGCAAGCGCACGAGCAATTCCCACTCGCTGCTGTTGACCGCCGGAAAGCTGTGAAGGATAATCATTCACTTTTTCCGCAAGGCCTACTTTTTCAAGTAAAGCTAGACTAATCTCTTTAGCCTCTGATTTTGTCATCTTCTTAGCAACAACAAGCCCTTCCATCACGTTCTCAAGCACCGTTTTGTTCTTGAATAAATTGTAATGCTGAAAAACCATTGCTGTTTTTCTTCTCAATGTAAGGATATCGTGCTTAGAGGGATGCTTCCCTTGCACAGAAAATCCATCAACACTAATTTGGCCTTCATCAGGACGCTCCAAATAGTTAATACACCTGAGAAGGGTCGTCTTTCCTGATCCGCTTGGACCAATAATGACTAAAACATCCCCTTTGTTGACTTCGAGGTTAATCCCTTTTAATACATGATTCGTTTTAAAATGCTTATGGATGTTTTTCAGCTCGATCATATTCCCCCTCCTTGTATGTAAATGATTGATCATACTGTTTTAACAATAAAAATTGAGTTAACAAAGTTTAGAATGTTCAAATATTATAATCCAAATATTAACATTATTAATCTTATCTGTAAAGTAGGAATTGGGAGTAATTTTTTAACAAACAGGTTGTATCTTGAGAAGATAAACTTCTTGACGAATAGGGGGAATTTGGATAATATCAAAACCAATAAGAATAATCGGAATTATTGAATTAAAGGACATCAACTGGATAAAACCGCGAAAGGTTGTCCTATATATGGAGTTTAAAGGACATTAACTGGATAAAACGACGAAAGGTTGTCCTTTATCTGTGGTTTAAAGGACATCATCTGGATAAAACCACGAAAGGTTGTCCTTTATCTGGGGTTTAAAGGACATCAACTGGATAAAACCGCGGAAGGTTGTCCTATATCTGGAGTTTAAAGGACATTAACTGGATAAAACGACGAAAGGTTGTCCTTTATCTGGGGTTTAAAGGACATCAACTGGATAAAACCACGAAAGGTTGTCCTTTATCTGTGGTTTAAAGGACATTAACTGGATAAATCCACGAAAGGTTGTCCTTTATCTCGGGTTTAAAGGACATTAACTGGATAAATCCATGAAAGGTTGTCCTTTAACCGAGTTTTAAAGGACACTAATTAGGTGAAAACATCATAGGCTGTCCTTTAACGGGGTATAAAAAAATGCAGTTGAAATAAAAACGGTAAGAAAGCAGGGATAAAATGTTAGATTTATTTATAAAAAATGAAACACAAAAAAACTGGCTGCAAAAGCTGCAGGATCAAGAAGCAGAGTTCAAAAGCAAATCTGAATATCATGATGAATTTTCTAAGTTTCCAAAAGAAAATATCAGCAGACTGATCGAAATGGGCTATACAGAACTTACATTGCCATCTGCTTATGGCGGGGGAGGATTAAAAACGTATGATCTCGCTCTTCTTCAAGAAACATTGGCAAGATTTGATGGAGCGACAGCCCTATCTATTGGCTGGCATATGGGAGCCGTTGGCGAGATTTTTGAAAAGAAGCTTTGGGATGATGAGAATCTAGAGCTTTTCGCAAAGGAGGTTCAAAAAGGGGCATTAATTAATCGGGCCGTAAGTGAAGCACAAACAGGCAGTCCAACGAGAGGCGGCCGGCCTGGCACGATTGCAGTAAAAAAAGATGGCCATTGGGTGATTTCAGGCAGAAAAAACTTCACAACAATGTCACCGGTTTTAACGCATTTCCTTGTTTCGGCTTGGGTCGATGAGAAGAAAGCAATCGGTTTCTTTCTTCTGCATAAAGATTTAGAGGGGCTGAGCATTGAAGAAACTTGGGATGTGATATCGATGAGGGGAACAGAAAGCCATGATCTTGTCCTCGAAAATGTTGTCGCCCCGAACTCAAAGCTAGTTGAAATCAATCATGGCCCAAGGGGCGCCCAGTTAAATGGCTGGATGATTCATATTCCTGCCTGCTACATCGGCATCGCTCAAGCAGCGCGGGATTATGCCATTCAATTTGCTAATGAATACTCGCCAAACAGCCTGAATGGACCAATTAGCGAGCTGCCAAATGTTCAAAATTTAATTGGTCAAATCGAGCTTGAACTTATGCAAGCAAGACATTTTTTATATAGTGCAGCGGAAGCGTATGATGACGAACAGCGTAGAAGCTATATCACAAATGAGCTTGGCGCCGTTAAGCATACAGTGACGAATTCCGCCATTTCCATTGTTGATAAAGCGATGAGGATCGTGGGAGCAAAAAGCCTGCAGCGCAAAAATCCGCTGCAAAGATATTATCGGGATGTGAGAGCGGGTCTGCACAATCCGCCAATGGATGATGTCACGATTCAGAAGCTTGCCTTAACAGCATTGAACAAATAGCCTCTATAAAAAAACGATAAAAGCAGTGCGTTTTGCTAATGAAATGCACTGCTTTTTAGTATGTCGATATTATATTGTTGCTTCGATATTTATCGTTTTAAATTCTACTTTTAAACAAAGGGTGTCCTTTTTTGACCTTTTCCATATATAAAAGATGTATCGACTTTTGAGAAAATCTTAAGAAAGGGAGAGGAAATATATGAGGAAATAGATACGAGTCATAGGCTGATTCTTCTTTTTTAATTTTCCAATCTCGGTTCAGACGATACGTCTCACGATACGGGGACAAAAAGAAAAAGAAAAAGAAAAAGAACTACTTTGAAGTAGTGGTGGTCTAGTAATTGATTTTTTAAAATTTCCCACAAAAAGGAGCAAGTAAATTCTGAATAAATGAAATCATTCCTTTTGCTTTACAGTATTAAAGGGTGTTATGATTTTACCTAATTCATGTTAAAGAAAGGAAGAAAAAAATGTCTTTAGAAAGTGTGAAGAATCATTTTGAAAAATGGAATCGTGAAGCCGATATTATGGAGTTTGACGTATCAAGTGCAACGGTTGATATGGCAGCAGAAGCGATTGGCGTCATTCCTGCTCGTATTGCTAAAACCTTATCGTTTCGCGGGGAAGGCGATCAAGCCATTTTAGTAGTCGCAGCAGGGGATGCCAAAATTGATAACAAGAAATTCCGTGAAACGTTTGGCTTTAAAGCCCGAATGCTTTCCGCAGAAGAGGTAGTGGAGCAAACGGGTCATGTGATAGGCGGTGTTTGTCCATTCGGATTGGCGAATGAACTAGACGTCTATTTAGATGTTTCCTTGAAGCGCTTTAAGACGGTTTTTCCTGCCTGCGGTAGTACAAACTCGGCCATTGAGTTAACGTGTGAGGAATTATTAGAATACTCTTCCGCAAAGGAATGGGTGGATGTATGTAAAAGCTGGACGCCTGAGGACGCTCAAGTAAAAGAAACAGTCGGAACAATAAATGATCAAACTTGAAACGAACAACTTTAAATTCCTTACAAAAGATGTTTGAAGTGGGTTCCCGCCTCAAACATCTTGTTTCACACTTAGGATGAGATTAGTATGGTTAGAAACCCTTTTGTCACCGTATAAACGATTGGTGGTTGAAAAACACCGTTATTAAATACATGATAGTAGCTGTTTCCAGAAGATAATTTAGGAAGTGCTGTCGTATGATTTCCATCGTCTAAGATGAAACTAGCTGCGGGAATGTCTAATGATGTTCCACTATCTCCAGATTTTAGCGTGGCAAAGACACATATTGAGGGAGTCAATAAGTGGATTGAAAGAAATCAGACAACGAAAGTCATGATTCAACTGGAGGACAAAGAACGGTTTCTCACAATGTAATCTTTGTCGATATCGTGGCAGCCTGTGGGTACGAAAACTCATACTATATTCATAGCTTGGCAGAGCTTGAGAAAGGCATTCAAGAATGGAAACAAACAAAGGGGCTGACTTTTTTTATTTAAAGATCGCCAAAGGATTTAAACAAAAGCTTGGACATCCAAAAATTACCCCTTGTGAAGTTAAAGTACGTTTACAAAAATTTATACAGCAAAAGTAAACCTGAAAGTAAAACGTATGATTTCAATGGGATGCTCGTTTGCACTATATATGAATGAACAAATTACCTCCCTCAAAATAGCTAAGGGAGGTTTTGTCATTTTACTTTTAAATTCTCAGCTAAATCAATCATTGAACGACTTGACATCGGTCCTTTTATAAGCTAAATTGCCTTTTTATCAAAGGTCGGATCCAAAATATCTTTGATCCCGTTGACATCCTTAAACATTTGGACCTTCACTTTTGTTCCGTTTCGAATTGCTTGTCTAGCTTTTTCTCAGCTTTATCCCCAATCATAATTAAGGTGTGTATATTTTTTTTTGCAACCATACTGCCAATATTACGGTGATGCTTCTTTTCATAATTCCCTGATCGATTAATATTACCTTACCATTAAGGATCAGTCCTCATTTTGTAATTTCCGAATTTCCTTAATTCGTTTCCAAAGGGCCTTATCTTCAATGAGGGCAAATCCGTCGATTCTCGGAGTCATATTCACTTCAAATATGATAGGTTTTCCATGACTATTTAGCCCAATATCAATCCCATATTCTCTACGAGGAAATTGGGATGCGATTATTATAGCAGCCGAAATAGAAACGTCCATTAAAGAATCCATAACATTATCTTTTTTAGTATCATCCATCTGCAAATGAATCGATAACAATTCATCCATCGACATGACTTGAGCACCTTGATGGGTATTGGCAATGCCATGATCCTTGGTTTCTGCTAGACCAATCTTTCCAAACATTCCACCAATAACCCATTTCCCATTTAGATTCTGAACATGAGACCGAATGCAAAACGGTTGTCCATTCAGAGCCATACTCTTGATCCCTTCCTGTATAATATAGTTACTTTTATGACCAAATTTCTCAAAGGGATGTAAAATTTGGTGAAAATCCTCAATCGCTGCAATAGATTGTTTGATTGGTTCGCCTTTAAGGGTAAAACCGCTAAAAAAATTGCTTCCATCTTTTGTTTTGTATATTTTAAAGATTCCCCTCCCTTGTCCAGCAGCTGAGTGTTTAACATAAACAAAGTCATAACGACTCATAAAATCTAATAGATTTCCAAGATTGTATATATTCGTTTCTGGAATGTTTTTAGCTGTTAAAGGACTCTGGCGCAACAATACACTTTGCTTCCACTTCCCTAGTGAATGGCTCAAGAAATACACCTCATTGGTCATATTATTTTTCTTTATGATATGCCTTTAGCTTTATCTTCGTGTGGGTAGAGGGAGAAGAATTCCTTGGATTGAAGAGATCAAAGACCCTAATCTAATATAGAAGAAGGTCAACCATTGAAATCCAGTTGACCTTCATATTTTTAATATTAGTGAAAGACCTTTTAAGACCCAACAGTACCTTGAGGAGGAACAGTAATTTGTTGTGTAGCATTCAATTTTAATTGTTGGGTTTGTAATACTTTTACAGTAAGGTCTAGAACAATTTTTTCAGTTATTGTGCTAAACGATCCCTCAGGACTTGTTATAACTGGTGAAAAATCAACTTCAAAGAAATTGGCTGCGACTAACTCACCGAATGGTTGTTCATTATATTTGACAAGATTTTGAAAGAAAAACTTATCCAAGCGAGGGACTAGGCCGTTTTGCTCATTAAGGAAAGCCGTTTTACTATCTTCAGAAACACCTAGAATTGGCTTAGTTAAAAATGTTTTAATGTCAGCAAATCCAGAAAATGGGACATCCGCAATCCTATCTTGAAGTGCTCCATTACACTCGGCTGAAGCATATTCAATATTTTTACGAATATGTCCTGCTACAAATAACTTAGCTCTTGTTACTTTGAAAAAGTCAGTGCCGTGAATAGGTTTAAATGCGACAGGCACAAGTTTTACTTGATTTAAAAAGACGTTTTTTACTACTCTTTTAATCTCAGTTGCTGCTGGGTTAAGAGTAATAGTTGATTCTAAAACAATTTGCAGCGTTGGTTCCGCTAGTACAACGGGAACCTTAATGGTTGGTGTAGCTTCTAGAGAAATTATTTGAGTCGGTTCAACGGTTAATGGTAATTGTTCCGTCGAAGTTACTGGACAAGGCAGATCTTGATCGGCCATGTAAATCATCTCCTCGTTATTTTTTTAGGTCTTTCACTGACTACATTAATACAATATGCGGCATTAATTTGTGAGCTTGGGTTGGTGTCTCATATACTGGTAAATTTTTAAAACAAAGCAAGAATGATTTTCTGAATGTAAATTAGTTTAGTTTTTTTCCGAAATTTTATTTAATTCCATATAAAAAATGGCCAACCGGAAAAACCCGGCTGACCTTTTAATACCAAATTGTATAAAATTCTAATTTTTTTTGAGAAACCTTTTAAGAACCAACAGTACCTTGAGGAGGACTAGTAATTTGTTGTGTAGCAGAAAATTTTAACTGTTGAGTTTGTAATACTTTTACAGTAAGGTCTAGAACGATTTTTTCGGTTAGTGTGCTAAACGGTTCCTCAGGCTGTACCGTAACTGGTGAAAAATCAACTTCAAAGAAGTTGGCAGCTACTAACTCACCGAATGGTTGTTCATTATATTTGACAAGATTTTGAAAGAAAAATTTATCTAAGCGTGGGACTAGGCCGTTTTGCTCATTAAGGAAAGCAGCTTTGCTATCTTCAGAAACACCTATTATTGGTGGGGTTAGAAATGTTGTAATGTCAGCAAAACCGGAAAACGGAACATCCGCAATTCTATCTCGAAGCTTTCTATTACATCCTTTTGTAGCATATTCAATATTTTTACGAATATGTCCCGCTACAAATAACTTACCTCTTGTGATTTTGAAAAAGTCAGTACCGTCAATTCGCGTAAATGCGACAGGGACAAGTTTAACTTGTTCTAAAAAAACATTTTTTGCCACTCTTTTAATCTCAGTTGCTGCTGGGTTAAGTGTAATAGTTGATTCTACAACGATTTGCAGCGTTGGCTCAGCAAGTACAACCGGAACTTTAATGGTAGGTCTAGCTCCTTGGGAAATAATTGTGGTGGGTTCAACGGTTAATGGTATTTGCTCTGTAGAAGGCACAGGACAAGGTTGTTCGGAACTCATAAAAAATCCTCCCTATTAATTAATTTTTTGAATTACACGATAATACTATATGCATCATTAATTATTCAGCCTGGGTATAACCCTAGGTACATATCTTTTAAATAAAAAAAGTGCATACCGCCATTTAATTTTCTCCAGAAATAAAATAATCCCCATCCTGGAAGGTGGAGATTACTTTACGCTTATATTAGTTCATTTATCTTTTAGGATCTTAGAACCATCACAGCTAATTCGAACTTGTTGGACTTGTAGTAGATGAACGATTAAATTCAATACTATTTTTTGGTGTAAGTGATAAAAATCAGTTCCTGACTCATTTTGGATGGAGTCTTCTGCAGTATACTCAATGTTTTGATGGATATATCCTTCGATAAATAAATTTCCTTTTAATGCTGTACATGTCCCATTATCTAATGATTGATTCATTTGAGTAGGTACGAATTTGTAATCTGTCAGTACGACCTCTTTTGAGATTTCATTAATCCTCATAATCTTTTTTTCAAACATGATGTCTTCTTCCAAGGGAATCTCAATCGTATATTCTCCTACGACAACTGGAACTCTAATATTTATGAAATGATGCGAAGGATTTGATGTATGATCTGCCTTTTCTGTAGACGTAACTGAAGAGTCATGTATCGGATTCGCAACTGCTTTATTTTGTATATTTTTATTATTTGTACCATAAGGATGATCAGTGGCTGCTGATAAAAATATACTTTCATGAATTTTAGAACAAAATAAATGACAATAAGGCTGTTCAGGATAATGGGTTGTCGTATTGAATAGCATTGTATCTGATTGAGGGACTTGTTTATTGTTTAGATCAAGAAATTCAAATGTGTTTTGTACTGAACCCCAAAAAATAGGGGGATGAAGAAAATCATTAATTTCTACAAAAGTAGAGAATGGAGTTTTTATAGTCTTACAAGATATGATTCCACCATTATAAGACTCATCTAAATGATCCGAAGAATCGGTTTCATATTCATTCTCTGTGTCAGGAAAAGTATTCATTTCAACGTCAAATTTGGATTCAGAATGATCCGCAAGTTCAAAAGGTGAATCACTTTGAGGCTCATCATCGTAGGAAACAAGCTCATCATCCGTATCAATAGATAATTCACTGAGATTATAAGTACCATCTGAATGATCACTTTTATCTTTTTCAGAATTGGATTCAACAGGATTAGCAGGTTCAATAGCATACTCGGGATGAGGCACATCATTTGTTTCATCGGCATGGGTAGTTTGAAAATCATCCTCCAAATCAGCAGGATTGATCATTTCAATAAAATGATCGGATACAGAATCCTCACCAACTTGGGAATCAAGCTCAGCATCTGTATATGTTTCAACTGCATCAACACTGCTTCGTTCAGTATCAGAATCGTAAATATCATTAGACTCTTCTGCGCTCTCTTGATAAATACGTTGAATATAGTGAGAACTTTGTTTTGTCCTTAGTTGCTGCATCTTCTCATAGTCTATCCATGGAGTCTTCATACCATTTCACTCCCAAATCAAACCAACGTCACTGTATTTATTTATGCATTATTTCCGCGTTTGTTCCTGTACAATACCAAGAAATTCAAAAACAAGGATTCACAATATGTACAATTGTCATTGTGCTTGATCTCCATCCAAGTTATTAAAATAAATGATATCGCAATGATTCATGAACCTTGATCCCCGATCATTGAAGGTATAGAGGAAGGATGGGATTCTTCCGCAATCTGTTGAAGTTGAGCATTAGACTGTAGTCGAATAATGTAATAAACAAATTCTTTTTCACACAAATCATATAAAGCGGGGACGGCAAAACCACTGTCTCACGAAACATGCTTGTACATTCGAGAATGAAGTAAAGCACGATAATCATTAGTATGTGATTTCACTAGTCTCTTCCCGTCCCCTTTTGCCATGCGTAATAATAAGCGTTATCATCTAGTATTTTTCTAATATAGGAAACTAGCTGATATCCCCAGGTTCGAACCACTCTATTACATCTACCCATTTACGTAATTCATTCGCTAAATAAAATGTATTCCGTTCAACATATTGACTAAAATCACGAGTAATAAATAGAAGTTTTAATTTATTCATTTAGCCTCCTATTTCCTTAGCATTTCCATTATCCCTGTCTAACCCCTCACATTTTATAATGTGAAGCAGCAACTTTTCGCAGCTTTTCAATAGTAAGTTATAAGTCTCCATGTGGTTGCCTGTCAATGAAGGGTCAGGGACATTTTTATCTTTCACTTCAGGAAGATAATCGAGTAAAAATTGGACTTTCCTAACTTGTCCAAAACGATTTGATAACACACTTAAATTTTCTTGATCCATCACAACAATATAATCAAAGGAATCAAGATCATTTTTAGTAACTTGACGCGAACGAATCCACTCATAGGGAATATGCATTTTGTCTAGAAACTTACGTGTAGATCGAAATGGTCGCTGTCCTATATGAGATTTGTTGGTAGCTGCTGAATCTACAGTAAATTTTTCGTCTAGTCCTTTCGTTTTTAGTAACTGACAAAATATGGCCTCGGCCATTGGCGACCGATTGATATTCGCTTTACAAATAAATAGTACTTTATTCATTTCATACTCCTTTCTACTAAAACATTCATGAGTGTCTGCTCACAACCCGGTACGTAAATCCCGGTCAGCCAACTTTCACTGCGCTGGTACTTACTTCGTATATCAAGGAGAGATTTTGCATAGGCTGCCGACAATTTATTATTTACACAGAAATGGAAAGACACATAATATCGTATGTTTGGAGCTATAAAATGTTTATTGAAAAATAGACTAGTATCGCTTTTTTTGAATAAATTGGTTCTTATCCCTAAATCAATATTTTTTTAAAAACATACTATGAAAACAGAAAAGTCAGAAAGGAGTAAGTGTTAGTGCGTAATTTAACCCTTGAAGAAATATCAAAAGCCTTTTGGTATAAAATTGCAAGTTGGCAAACCAATCAAGCCATTAAAAGTTTTACGAATAATCATAAAAACCCTACTCCCTTTAGTCTAGTATTCATATTTCCTCACGATCTAGATGAGGACAAACTGATTCAAAGTTTAGTTAAGGGACATGCCACTGGCATCGTCATTAGCAGAGAGCACAAATTCCAAATCGATAAATTTGCTCAAGCAGGAATTGGCGTTCTTGAAGTAAATAATAGAAAAAAGGCATTTCGAAATCTGGCTAGACTATACCGCAGACAATTTTCTATTCCTATTACACAGGTGATTGGAAGCTCAGGAAAAACAACTACGAAGGGATTAATCGGTAGCGTGCTTAAACAGGAATATTCTACTTTAGTAGGTGTAGGTAATTATAATTCTCCTGATGGGGTCGCATTTAACCTATCGAAATTAGAAAAAAAACATGAAGCGGCTGTTCTAGAAGTTGGAATGCAGGGGTTTGGTATTATGAGATTATCCAGCCAAATGATTCAACCTCAAATTGGAGTGGTTACATGCATTCACCGGGCACATTTAAATAAACTAGGTACAATTGAAAATATAATCAAAGCAAAGGCAGAAATGGTTGAGCAATTATCTCCAAATGGTACCCTTGTAATAAATGGAGATGATACTAACTGTGCGGAATATATAAAAAGAATAAAGTACCCTGGAAAAATTATTACTTTTGGTTTTTCTAAAGGAAATACGATTCGAGCAACAAATGTCTATTACAAAAATTTTCAAAGTTTCTTTACTGTAAAGGGAAAAGACTTTAAGTTTGACTGTATGATGAATACATTTGGCAGTTATAATATCACAAATGCATTAGCGGCGATTGCCGTAGGGTTAGAGCTCCAAGTACCAATTAAGAAGATTCAACAAGGGATTGCTCGATTTTCTCCAATAAAGGGACGGCTGCAAGTTCTTTCTTGCCCAAATGAAGTTACGGTCATTCATGATAATTTCAATGCTAATCCAGATTCCACAAACCTGTTATTAAGCCAAGTCCCATATTTGCCTAAACGACCGATTATTCTTGTTTTAGGAGATATGGAAAACCCTCGTACGAATGAAGAATACGCCAGAAAAGTCCATTATCGAATAGGGGAAAAAATCGGCGATTTAACGATTGGAAAATTGGTAGCGATCGGAAAATGGGCGAAAGAATATTGTCTTGGAGCTAAAGCAAAGGGCATCTCCCCTGATAAATTATCTTACTATACAAATGTTGATGAAGCGAAAAAGGACTTGCCCAAAATTGTACCGCCTAAATCAATCGTTATCTTCAAAGCCTCAGTTACTTATTGTGATTTAGAACCTCTCATTCATTTGTTTAGATAAATATAGGGACTGCAAAAAGGCAGACCGATTGGTTTGTCTTTTTGATTTGAAAAATATGTTTTTTTTCGCAGGATTCCAATGTTACTTTAGTTGTAACCAAATTGTAAAAAACAAAGGATATCCCTTTAAGGACAGGGTCGGATCAGATGTAATATTCCTGTTGGAAGGTTTTGACATAAAGGCCAATTTCATTTCCGTGTTACAATCGGTGCGAGCCATAAAAAAAGCATCAGGAGGTAACATATGAATAAACGTTTGGTTACAACAACACTTGCACTCACACTTGGATTTAGTTCCTTAGGAGTCATTCCTGGGTTGGCGGAAGTCAAGCAAAACCCGTCAGCAGTTGCATCTGATTCTCTGGGAGCAGTTTCTTCCATAATTAATCCGATAAAAGCCTCAGCAGCAACGACTAATGTTTATAATAACCAAAAAGCTGTGGATGCTAAGGCTGATCAAATTATTAATTTTGGTAAGAGTTTAATAGGGAAAGCGACATATGCCTCAAAATATAACTATGAAAAACTCCAGTTTAGATGTGCATCGTTCATGGCGTATATTTTTGAAAGTAATGGTATAGATCTAGGAAGTCGTGATGAGGATTATATGATTAAGCAAGGGACGTATGTTCCAAGAAATCAACTGCAAAAAGGCGATTTAGTTTTCTTTGGAAGTTCACCTAAAGCAACCGTTCCAAGCCATGTAGGGATATATATTGGAGATAATAAAATACTTCATATGGCAAATTTTAAACTGAATATTGCGATTTCTGATCTAAACAGTACATCCTTCTATAGAGATAATTATATGAGTGCCCGAAGAGTTCTGCCATCTTTAATGCCGTCTAATCCAGCAACG
This sequence comes from Cytobacillus depressus, assembly GCF_008923245.1. Taxonomy (GTDB): domain Bacteria; phylum Bacillota; class Bacilli; order Bacillales; family Cytobacillaceae; genus Cytobacillus; species Cytobacillus depressus. The sequence continues at coordinate 93,206 of NZ_WBOS01000016.1, read as the reverse complement.
AAAGCGGATAAAATTGTTGAGAATGCCTATAATTTAATGAACAAAGTAAAAATGGGCAGTATTAATGATGAAAGAAACATGAAGTTTACTGGCGTGGGTTACGTTAACTATATTTACAAATTAAATGGTGTTAACTTAGGAGGAAAAACTTCAGTAAAAGACCTATCAAAATTAGGTACAACAGTATCGCGTTCTAAATTAAAAAAAGGTGATCTAATTTTCCTTAATAGTACAGCAGGTTCTAGTACACCGACTAGGGTAGCCATTTATGCAGGTGAACAACGCATTATTGTGCCAAGCTCAGATGGAATTAGTTCGAGGGTTCTTTTATCCGATTATTATAACAGCCAATATATGTATGCAAAGCGCGTGTTTTAATAGAAAAAACTGAAATACGTAGGTTTGGATCACTCGTGTCCATTTAGAAAAGATACAAGAAGCATTCGTTTGCTAAATGGCTGCGAATGCTTCTTTTTTAATTCCTTTAGAAAATCCGCCATACAGGATCATTTATGAGCAATGCTAAACTGTTGTAAAATTATTCGCTTTTCGGTTTGGTTAATCCATTATGACATTGACTGAATGCAAAAAAATAAAAAGATCAGCCTAACTGTCGATTTGATTTTTTTTATGCCTTTTCCGAATAGATTTAATTCGTTTCCCCATTTCCCCATTTTCAATCTTGGAAAAAAGGCCGACCGCTGGGCTTGTATTTATTTCAAATATAATTGGATTTCCACTTTGACTGATACCAAAATCAACTCCGAATTCTATATCTGAAAATTCTGATGATACCACTTCAGCTGCTAAAATGGAAATTTTCTCTAGACTATTAATTATTTCATTCTTCACTGTTTCATCTAACTTCAAATGTACCGATAACAATTCATCGATCGTCATAACGTGCGCCCCGCGCATTCTATTAATGACCCCATTTTTCATTGTATTTACCATTGCAATCATTCCGTACATTCCTCCAACGAGCCATTTCCCATTTAGGGTCTGAACATGAACGCGAATGGCTAGCGGATGCCCATCTGGAGTGAAGCTCTGAATACCCTCCTGAACAATATATCCTCCAAATCTATCCATTGGATGTAGTACAGGGTGGAAATCTTCAATATTGCCTACGCACTTTTTGATTTTTTTACCACTTAGGGGGTAGCCGTTAAAGCAATAGAGCCCATCGTTACTTTTAATTACCTTATAAATCCCTTTCCCTCGACCACCTCTATTATTTTTTAAATAGACATATTCATAACGTTCTAGTAAATCAGATAGGTTTTCGGTCGTATAAAGCTTTGTTTCTGGGAGGTGCTTTGAGATTAAGGGGTGTTCACCTAAAAGTACATATTGTTTCCATTTCCTTAGTCGTTCCTGCAATAAATACACCTCATTTGTTTTTGCCATATCCCCTTTTGAATATTGTAAGGGGGATTACTTAAGATATGTTCACTCCTTTCTTTATTAACAATCTATGTTCAATAGACTAACATTGCTTGTACTAATAACTAATGAGCTTGTTTTTAAGGCATTTTTAAAATGATCCACCCCATACAAACGCTGCTTTTTGTTTATTACTAGATTGATTTAGGATAGATAACCATACAAAAATAAAAAAGTCTCATAAATATATATATATATATATCGAGTTGATTTAATTAAATTGTAGTTGGTGTGGATCATTTGAAAACGATCATTTTATTGATGAGGATAATCTTTTCAATGCGAAAGAAGAAATTATTCTTATTACGCTTATTACGCTTAAGAGGGAGGGATTAGATGAAGTTTACCATCAAAACTGATCACAGATCTAGCCATTCAATCTCACTTCATTCGACTGTTTTAGAAAAACTATCAATTTCTAAGCTTCAGGTGATTAATGTAAAAATAGGGATTATAGAAAAAACTGCAGTAAACTTAAGAAAGCATAAGCAAGATAAAGCGGTTATTCATATATCAGCTGACCTTCTAGCAGGTTTTTCGCTACCGAATTCTATTGATTATGAAATAATAGTCGAGGAAAAGACATTATTAATCGGTCCTATTATCGGGCTTTATATCAAATGGAAAGTTAATGAAATGACAAGGAGCAATATAAATTATTTTAAAAAATATTTTATTGATTACCAGCATATAAACGGTCTCATTTTATTGGTAAATTCTGATGGGATTGACGAACAGAACAAGATTGTTAATGGTTTTGCCTATAATCCAATTAAAAATGAATTTACGAGAGGGACTTTTCCATTTCCTTCAGTTTTATTTTGCCGGAAGACATTAAAGGAAGCTGACAGGATGATATTACAGAATTTAGTCGGATCTAAATACTTTAACTCCTATGTTTTCAATAAATGGGAAATGTGGCAATGGCTTTCTAAGAATGATAAATTATGCCGAAGCTTGCCAGAGACTGGTTTAGCGGTGAATCTGCAGGAAGTAAAGAAGCTAATTGACGAAAGCGGATGTATCTACTTAAAACCTATTTCAGGAAGTCAGGGAAAGGGAATTTATCAGTTGGAGAAAAACAGGCAAAAATATAAATTAAATTACCGGTTAAATGAATTAAACATGACCACGATTTTAGATAACTGGGATGCGGTGAAAAAATATTTGGTGGCGGAATTGGATCTAAAAAAATATATTTTTCAGAAAAGGATCCCCTTACTTAAATCTAATGATCGGATAATAGATTTTCGGGTGATTGTTGTTAAAGACCAATACGGATCCTGGGTTGTCCCTGGTATGATAACGAGGTATGGGGTTAAAAAAAGTATAGTCAGCAACATATCAAGCGGAGGTTCAGCGGAGAAAACTTGGGATACTTTAGTTGGAATTTATAACAATGATTTTTATGAGGCTTTAAAAAAGTATAAAGAAATGGAGCAAATATCTATTTTATGTTGTGAATTTTTAGAGGATAAAGGGATTCATTTAGCATATTTAGGTGTTGATATTGGTATGGATGAAGATAAAAACCTCTGGATTATTGAAATAAATAATCGGTATCCAGATATGAGCATTGCCCTTGATGCAAATGATTTTCAGCTTTATTACCATACGCTAGCAGCCCCGTTACACTATTCAAAGTGGGTAGCAGGTTTCAGGGATAGTTTGGAATGAAGCGATATAGGAAAAATCAAAAGAAGCACTCGTTTGCGAAATTGCTACGAATGCTTCTTTCTCTATTTGAAAGATCCTGATTAGATTAATATTAGAAATATATGTCTAAATGCCAAATTGCTCATCTAGGTCCATTCTCCTGATCGCTTTAATCCGCTTTCCCCCATCCCCAATCTTGGAGAAATTGCCGATTCCAGGGCTTGTATTTATTTCAAATATAATAGGATCCTTCTAATTACTTAAAATAGTGCCTGTTACTGCTCGGATTTTGTCGAAACAAACCAATGATTTCGATATTTTCATGGGTGAAATTATTATCGAGACTTCAAATTAATTAATTGAAATACCAGCGCTTGCAGTACCTGTAATTGTCGTTACTACTGTACCAGTAGTGGTTAAAGAAAATACTAAAAGTAAACGGTCTCCGGCATTTATAGCGACTGATAAGCCACTTGAAACACCTTGGAAACTATCACCAACTTTAATATTTCCAGATAAAGTTGGAGTTAGCGATACAAAAGCGTTAGTTGGCTGATAGATATCGCTATTACCAGTAGCACGATATATTCGAGCTGTAATCGTTCCGTTGGCACCCATGACATTAACTTGAAGTGTATTAGTAAAAAATCCGGATATTGCCGTAATGTTTCCGTCACGAGGTACTGAAAACGCAAAGTTAGGGAGCCCTGAAATTTGGATATTATTCCCTTGAAGCGAAATACCTGTAACAGAATTTCCGAAACCTATTAAGCTAGTTGTGCCTATTGCCCCAAGAGCTGTAGTCGTTAGTACTGCCGCTGTAGCTCCAGATGCAAATGGGATGATTGATCCCGAAACCCCAGGATCGCCTTTGTCGCCCTTGTCGCCTTTAGGTCCTTGAGCGCCATTGTTGCCGTTATCGCCTTTAGGTCCTTGAGCGCCAACGTTTCCAGTATCACCTTTATCGCCCTTGTCGCCTTTAAGCCCTTGAGCGCCAACGTTTCCAGTATCGCCTTTATCGCCCTTGTCGCCTTTAGGTCCTTGAGCGCCATCGTTGCCGTTATCGCCTTTGTCGCCTTTGTCGCCCTTGTCGCCCTTGTCGCCTTTAGGTCCTTGAGCGCCATCGTTGCCGTTATCGCCTTTGTCGCCCTTGTCGCCCTTGTCGCCTTTAGGTCCTTGAGCGCCATCGTTGCCATTATCGCCTTTGTCGCCCTTGTCGCCTTTAGGCCCTTGAGCGCCATCGTTGCCCTTATCGCCTTTGTCGCCCTTGTCGCCTTTAGGCCCTTGAGCGCCATCGTTGCCATTATCGCCTTTGTCGCCCTTATCGCCTTTAGTCCCTTGAGCGCCGTCGTTGCCGTTATCGCCTTTGTCGCCCTTATCGCCTTTAGGCCCTTGAGCGCCATCGTTGCCATTATCGCCTTTGTCGCCCTTATCGCCTTTAGGCCCTTGAGTGCCGTCGTTGCCGTTATCGCCTTTGTCGCCCTTATCGCCTTTCGGCCCTTGAGCGCCGTCGTTGCCGTTATCGCCTTTGTCGCCCTTGTCGCCTTTAGGCCCTTGAGCGCCATCGTTGCCGTTATCGCCCTTGTCGCCTTTCGGCCCTTGGGCGCCATCGTTGCCGTGATTGCCCGGATCGCCTTTGTCACCCTTGTCCCCTTTAGGCCCTTGAGCGCCGTTAATGCCGTCTTTGCCCGGATCTCCTTTATCTCCTTTTGGTCCCTGTGGACCTTCTGGGCCAGGAGGTCCAGGAGGTCCAGGAATTACTTTTCCCATAAAATATCATTTCCTTTCTTCCGTTTATAGTGTATGACGCAATACTAGTAAGATCTTATTCGGATGTTGGGTGTTCATTAATGCCTCCCAACAGTGTCACATTATTATTACCAGTTAGGGAAGTTGATTGAGCCCCGGTACAATCAAAACCAATAAGCAAGCTTGATTAAAGAATTTTCATTATTCTCCTCCTTTCGTTTCATACTTATATGTATATTAAAATTTCCACACGTTGGACTAGTTGTAACCCTATTTCTTCTGAAAATAGTTAAGTACATAGTAGAATTATTCATAATTTAAGTATGCTTTTTGGGAAAAGGTACAAGAAAATGATCCCTGAGAAATAGAATAGTAACACCGGCGGAGGAAGATTTTTTACAGCATCTCAATAATATAAAAAGGAGAACATACTTGAGCTTATCTGTTTGGAAATGGACAAAACATAAATTGATGGCACGTGAAGAAGAACTTTCTAGGCATTTGCCTAATACAAAATTATAAACTAAAGATTCTCTATGGAAGATATTGGGGGGAATGCAGCCAAATCTTGATCAAGCCTTGTAGGGGCTATCAAGGAAGAGGGTTATCCAATTATCTTCTTTACCAGATGTGAAATTAGAGATTCATATTGGATATAAAAAAGGAATTTAAATGGAAAGAATGAAACTTACGATTACTTGAAGTAGAACCATTTATCAAAAATGCCCTCCTAATTAGAAGGGAAGAATCTTTTACTTTCTCTTTGCTTTCTTTATATTTTTATAAACTGTTTTATCTTCCAGCATATTAAACATAGAGAGGTCGGGCTTGTAATTTCCTTCAATTATCCAGATGACTTCCTCATGAGTAAACCCAATATCAAACCCAATGATATGAATTTCAGGATTGTGAACTTCAAGCTGCTTAGCAGCAGTGATGCATATCTTGTCGATTTTCGGTTCAAACTCGTTGATCGTTAAATGTGAGATGTTTAGGTCTCTGATTGCTTCTTCTAGTGTTAGCAGTTTTTGGACCGCGTTAGTAATGAAAAATTCCCGAGCGGCGACTTTAACAAGCTTTCCAGTTACAATCCATTCAGAATTGCATTTTTGCGTAATGACTCTAACATCTAATGGGCAGTCGTTTATCATGGCTAATGGCAATTTGTGTTGAACAAGATAATACTTCTGAGAAAGATACTTTTCTTTAATATAACGATAGACTTCATCAAAATTAGATCTCGTCATTTTCTTTCTATCAGAATGGATTTCGTAAGTTAAGGGATCTATTTTAGAAACCTTTACAATACCTAAACCATTTCGGCCAATACAAGGTTTTATTATTACTTCGTTATACTTGTTAAGAAATTTCTTCAAAGTAAATTCAGTCAATAACTCCGTCTCAGGTACATAAGGGGAAAGAGCAAATAATGTGTTAAATACCTGATATTGGCTCCATTTACTATTACGTTTATGCAGCACTATATCTTTAATCCATACCTCTCCATCTTGAAATAAGATGTCGAATACAATTGTATTACAATCTATGTTGGATTCCCCGAGTTTTTGTGCTGCTCGAATGACTACCTTCTTGATCTTTTGAACCAAATACAAATATATTAGTTTGCCAAAAAAAGAATGATATTTCTTCGTTATAGATTTAAAAGACCATTCAGTGGAAGCTGATTTCCGGTGAACGGTGATGTAATATTGGAAAGGGCTTTGAAGTTTTTGGGGTTGGATTATATTAGTTTTCTTTTTTATTTCATTGCACACTAGATGATGATATAGATCCTCTTTAACAATTGCTGTAGTGACATTATGCTTTGATGTAATTTGAAACGTATTATTTTCAAAGGAAACACAAATCTCTTCAATACCAAATACCGGTTTAATAACAACTGTTGCATATTTTTCTAAAAACTTGAACAAGGTCGTTTCCGAAAATAGTTCTGTTTCTAACAAATGCTTTGATAAGCTTTCTTCGGACTTTAAGATGTTATATTGGACAATTCGGCTGTTACTGGCCGTCAACGTTATCAGCTCCCTTAAATTTTTCTTGTTATATTCTATTCGGTTGGTGGAATTTCCCTTGGATATTTTGGTAACTTTAGCGGGCCAATCCTTCTATTGCCTTTGTTACACAAATATTGAAAAGTAGCAATGAATATCTGATGTAACACTTGTAATGAAATTATAAGATTACCCATAACCCAATAATGTCTAGGTCTCGAAGGGTTATGTCGAATAATGTTAAGTTTTACCACGGATGCCAATTTCCCTATATGATAAAATTGGTATTCGAGAATAATAACTACATTAGGAGGATAAAAATGAACAAGCGTCTAGTTACAACTACATTAGCACTCACGATTGGATTAAGTACTTTTGCGACAGCCCCGATCATGATGGATCCAGTCACAGTCTCAGCAGCAACAATCACACAGCAGAGCCAAAACGTGGTTGAGAAAAAGGCAGATGACATAATTAATCTCGCTAAGAGTTTAATAGGAAAAGCAACATATGCCTCAAAATACAACGATGAAACACTCCAGTTTAGATGTGCTTCGTTCATCGCGTATATTTTTGAAAGAAATGGTTTAGATCTAGGTAATCGTGATGAAGCTTATATGGTTCACCAAGGGACATACGTTCCGAGAAATCAATTGCAAAAAGGCGACTTAGTTTTCTTCAGAAATAACCCATCATCAAAAAACCCAAATCATGTAGGGTTGTATATTGGAGAGAATAAAATTATACATATGGCAAACACAGAACTAGATGTTGTTATTTCTGATCTAGATAGCACATCCTATTATCGAGATAATTATATGACGGCGAGAAGAGTAATCCCTGCTTTACTTCCTTCAAACCCAGCAACAAAAGGAGATAACATTGCTGAACTTTCCTACAATTTAATGAATAAAGTGACAATGGGCAATACTAATAACGAAAAAGCAATGCAATTTACAAGTACTGGATTCGTAAAATACGTTTATGGAAAAAATGGTGCTGACTTAAAAGGAAACTATGTCAAAGATTTGATGAACTTAGGTGAAAAGGTAGCACGGAAAGACTTACAAAAAGGCGATTTGATTTTCTTTAGCACTTCTGTAGGGTCGAGTACACCTTCAAGAGTAGCGATTTACACAGGGGAACATCGTATACTTGTTCTAAGTTCAGAAGGAATTAGTTCGAGAGTCCTTTTATCTGATTATTATGATCAGCGTTATATTACGGCAAAGCGCGTTTTTAAAGATGAAAACAAAATCGTTCAGCCACCAGTTATATCTAAAACAGAAGATAAGATTGTAGACTATACATTAAGCATAATGAATAATGTGAAACATCAATTAAATGTGTACGATGAAAAATCTTTAACCTTCACAAATGCAGGCTTCACTTATTACATTTTTAAACAACATGGTGTAGATCTGAAAACAAAAGTAGCCAAACAGCAATCAGAGAAAGGTGTACAGGTTCCAAAAGATAAATTGCAAAAGGGTGACCTTATTTTCCTAAAGCAAAGCGGGGGAAGCACCATTAAGTATGCCGCCATTTATATTGGAAATAATGAATATGTGTATTTATCTGACTCAGGTTCAGTTGTGAAAGAAAGCTTAGAATCTAATTGGTCTAAAAGTAACTTTGTGACAGCTAAGCGTGTACTCTAATCGAATGAAATACTCGGTTGGTTTCTAAATTGTACATACCTTTAAGGAAAAATGAAAAGAAGGCATTCGTTTGCGAAATAGCTACGAATGCCTCTTTGTTCTTTTTGGGATCGGAAACATAAATTCTACCTACATGTTGCTTAAATCTTCTAGGTGCATATCCCGAATAGCTTTTATTCGTTTCCGCATTTTCCCATTTTCAATCTTGGAAAAATTGCCGACTCCTGGACTTGTATTTATTTCAAATATAATCGGATCCCCGCTTTGACTAATACCAAAATCAATTCCATATTCTATACGTGGAACTTCTGATGCAACCACTTCAGTAGCTAATATGGATATTTCCTTAATACGATTAACTAGTTTTTTCTTCTCTGTTTCATCCATCTCCAAATGTACCGATAACAATTCATCGATCGTCATCACTTGAGCTCCAATGTTGCTATTAATGATTCCATTTTCCAATGTCTCTCCCGTTGCAATCTTTCCATACATTCCTCCAATAAGCCATTTTCCCTTAAGTGTCTGAACGTGAACTCGAATGGATAGCGGATATCCATCCAGAGTCAAGCTCTGGATGCCCTCCTGAACAATATATCCCCCATATTTCTTAATCGGATGTAGTACTGGGTGAAAATCTTCAATCGTGGCGACATTTCTTTGTATTTTATTACCATATAGAGTGTAGCCGTTAAAACAGTAGCGCCCTTCGTTACTTTTAAAGACTTGATAAATCCCTTTCCCTCGACCACCTCTATCATTTTTTAAATAGACATATTCATAACGTTCTAGTAAATCTGATAGGTTTTCGATCGTATAGAGCTTTGTTTCGGGAATGCATTTTGAGATTAAGGGATGTTGACTTAACAGCATATTTTGCTTCCATTTTCTTAGTTGATTCTTCATCAATTCACCTCATTTGTATTGTAACGGTTCGACAGCATATACATCGCACGACTTTCTTTATTGGAATCGAACCATAACAGCAGCCTACATGTTGCTTAAATCTTCTAGGTGCATTTTCCGAATAGCTTTAATTCGTTTCCCCATTTCCCCATTTTCAATCTTGGAATAAGGGCCAACTCCTGGGCTTGTATTTATTTCAAATATAATCGGATTTCCGTTTTGATTGATACCGATATCAATTCCATATTCTATACGTGGAACTGCTGGCGCAACCACTTCAGTTGCTAAAATGGAGGTTTTCTTTATACTTTTAATAAGTTTATTCTTTTCTTTTTCATCCATCTTCAAATGTACCGTTAACAGTTCATCTATTGACATAACTTGAGCTCCACGGTTTCTATTAATCACACCATTTTCCATTGTTTCTCCCGTTGCAATCTTTCCGTACATTCCGCCTATGAGCCATTTTCCTTTAAGAGCCTGAATATGAACTCGAATGATTAGCGGATACCCATCTGGAGTCAAGCTCTTGATACCCTCCTGAACAATATATCCACCAAATCTTTTAATTGGATGTAGTACCGGGTGGAAATCCTTAATATTGACGACCTTCTTTTGTATTTTTTCTCCACTGAGGGTATAGCCATTAAAACAGTAGAGCCCATCTTTCCTTTTATTTACTTTAAAAATCCCTTTCCCTTGCCCGCCTCTATCATTTTTTAAATAGACAGATTCATAACGTTCCAGTAACTTAGATAGGTTTTTAATTGTAAATAGCTTTGTTTCGGGAATGTATTTATTGAGTATGGGATGTTTATTTAATAAGGAATATTGCCTCCATTTTCCAAGTCGTTCCTTCAATACATACACCTCATTTATCTGTTATGGTTTACACTTATTGTATGGATATAACAGTAATTCGGATTGGGTAAGTGAAATAGTAAAATTATCTTTTTTATATTTAGTCAGTAGGCTTTGTTCGACTCTTAATGATCTTCCTTATATACATATACGTATCTTTATCCTCTAGATCCAAAAACATGGCTAGGTCTGGTCTATAGTTTCCTTCAATAATCCAAATATCCCCTTGGGGGCTAATCCCAATGTCAAACCCAATTATATGAATATCAGGATGGTTTTCCTCGAACAGCTTGCTTGCAGAAATACAGATACTGTCTATTTCATATTCTAATTGTTCACTATTTGTCATTGATAAGTTTGAACTTTGAAGTGCTTGATTAAGGTTTAATAGCTTCTGGGATGCATTGGTAATAAAGAAGCCGTTACCAGCAACCTTTACAATTTTTCCGGTTACTTTCCAGGATGAATCCACCTTCTGGGTAATGACCCTAACATCTAATGGGCATCCGTTTATTTCCAATAAAGGCAATCCTTCCTGAACAAGATGAGGCTTTGAAAAATATATTGTATGAATAAAATCAAAGGTTTCATCTATGCTAGGTTTTGTCTGCTTTGTTCTTACTGTGTGGATTTCATAGGTAATAGGATCTGTCTTAGTAATTTTTATAATTCCTGATCCATGTTTGCCAACACAAGGCTTAATGACAATATTATTATAATTATTAAGGTATTCATTAAAGGTGGCTTTTGTAAGTAAGTTCGTTTGCGGTACAAATGGAGAGATTGAATAATTTGAAGAGAGTATTTGAAACTGACTCCATTTACTTTTTTGAAAATGCAGCATCGTATCTTGAATCCATATCCGCCCTTTCAGATCATATGTGATATCAATTACAACGGTATGACAATCAGGAAAGGATTCCCCTAGTTTTTTTGCTGCAAGTATGGATATTTTCTTCATTTTTTTGATAAAAAACATATAAAAGTACTTATCGGAGAGAGTGCTATATTTCTCCGTACTAGATATATAGAGCCACTCTGCTGTAGGTGATTTTCGGTGAACGGTAATATAATAGTGAAAGGGGCTTTGGAAAAAACCGGAGTTTTGTCTTGATGGCTGAATAATATGATGTTTATGTTTCAATTCATTCATACTGATATACTCATAAAGTTCTTCTTTATCCATCAATATAGCTCTATTCATCTCTGAGAGGACCTTAAACTTATTGTTTTCAGTGGAAACAAAGATTTCACCCATGCCAAATGCAGGTTTAATGACAATCTTCTTATACTTTTCTAAAAATGTGAATAATGATGCTTCGGTAAAGCGTGCAGTTTCTAAAAGGTACTTAGAGAAGCTGTCATCTGAATTTAATATTCTATATTGACTTATTCGACTTTTGCTTAGCTTCAATGTTCCCATCTCCCTAAATATTTTATTCATTATTATATTCAGCTTAAGAGTATTTTCTTGGATGTTTAGGCAACTAAGGGCTAGAAAAAACTCCCGACATGATTGTCGAGAGTTCCAAGGCTATTACAATTCTTGACAGCCTCGAGCTTCAATGGACCCTTGATCAATAGGAGCGGCGCCAGTTTGATTAAAGAAACCTGTAATTACAAAACTTTGAACATTGTCTCGCCCAACTACATCTCTAAAGGTTGCTTCAAAAGCAAATGTTCCTACTTGACCACTGACTGTCCCAGTACCTGTTACAGTGATGCTGCAGTTTTGGCCTTCCTGCTTACACACAACAGAAGTAATGTTGGTTGCTGTAAACGTGAAGTTGTTCGTTCCAGGAGGTGTGGCGTTTTCTACGAATCTTAAAGAGAGAGTTGAATTTGCTAGTGTAGTGACACAAACATCCGCCTTGTAAAACAAACTTCCTCTTACTGTTCCTGTTTGTCCCTCGAATTTAACATTATTATTATTTGAAACAGCTTCATCTGAAACACTTTCAGGGTTGTGAACTAAAACTCCACAAGGACAAATTACACCCATTTATTATCCCCCCTTTCTATTTGGAATAATGTAGTTTATTAATGATTTAAGAGAAGTGGCACAGTGTTTGTCCAAGTTTAATGGCATTTTTACTTTTACTGTTCCTTCAGAAAATTTGCTGCCAATTCAATAATTCCCTTGTAGGCTATTCAGTTAGATTCTAAGCTAAAGCAGCTTTTATATAATAAATTGGCTTGTATAGTATAGATAACCATACAAATTTGAGTAAGTTTCATAAATATATATATCGAGATGATTTTAAATAAATTGTAGTAGGAGTGGGCCTATTGAAAACGATCATTTTTATTGGCACAAATAAGTCTGGTTCAAGTAGAGAAGCCATAACGGAAGCTAAACGCCTAGGTTTCTTTACGGTTGTTTTCACAAAAAACTTAAAGCAATGGAAACAAAGGGGAGAGTACACAGATGTACATGAAATGATTTTTGTTGATACGGATAATCTTTCCGAAATGAAAGAACAAATTAACAAATTACTGTCAAAAGGGATGGACATAAAGATGATTGTCAGTTTTGTTAATTCATATGTTTATAGTGCTTCCGTTCTTTGTGATGAATTTTGTAAGAACTATTTTTCGTCTAATGCCATTCAATTGATGAGTGATAAGGAGGAAACAAGGTCAATTCTTAAGAATCAACCATACACACCTAAATATATTGTTATCAAACCAGGTGAGACGATCTCTTTTGAAAAGATCATTTCGAAGCTACATTTTCCTTTAATGGTCAAATCGCCAAAATCAACTGGTTCTAAAGACGTACTGTTAGCAAAAAAAGAGGAGCAATTAAAAAAGCATATATTCATGTTTAGGGAAAAATACCCGGATGGGGCAATTATTATTGAAGAGTATATTGATGGGGACCAATATCTAGTCGAGGCACTTGTTCACAATAATAGGATCATGACCGCAGGCGTTATTGAACAGGAAATTACGAAGGGGAAAAGATTTATTATTACAGGCTATGGTGTACTTGCGAATGTTCCTAATGATATAAAGAAAGGAATTGAAGGGGTCCTGCACTCTGTCATTGAACAATTCGGAATAAAAAATGGCGCCCTTCATCTAGAATTAAGACTTTCCAAAAGTGGTTGGAAACTCATTGAAATAAATCCGAGGATATCTGGCAGCGCAATGAATAAAATGATACAAGCTGCTTTTGGATTTAGTTTAGTAGAAGAAACACTAAAATTACAATTAGGTGGAAGCCCTTCCGTCATCCCCAAACATAAGAAATATGTATTCACCCAATTCCTCATCGTTTCGAGAAAAGGAATCTTAGAAAGAGTTACAGGAAAGGGGAGGGCTAGGAGATCTCCAGGAGTAGTTGGAGTATATGTGAAGCCAAAAAAAGGAACGTTGTTAACTCCACCACTATCAATGGGGGATCGATATGCCTATGTAATGGCATCTGGGGCAAGTATGGAAGAAGCGAAGAAGTTTGCAAAAAGTGCTGCAAACGAGATTACATTTCACCAAGCAAAGGAATAATACCATTCATAAAAATGACCCTGGATTAGCTCCAAGGTCATTTTTGTGTACATGCCTAAAAATAGAACAAATGCGCAAACAAATGATTCACAAAGTTATACACATCATAGTATTTTATAATTTCCTTAATAGCAAAAAAAGGATGACTCATTGAGTCATCCTTTAAGACTTGATTAATTATTTAAATTTCTTCTTTAAATATCTAACCGTTTCATACATGTTTGCTCTACTAGCTCCTTTAACCAATATCGTGTCATTCTTTTGAATAATCTCATTTAGAAACGCATGCAATTGGTCTCTATCGTCGAAATGGTGTACTTTGTTAGGGGGAAATCCCTTTGTTTTAGCTTGATTGCCCATTACATCTGTTTTATCCCCATAAGTGATCAAAATGTCAATTCCTTTTTCATAAACATGTTCTCCTATTTTACGATATTCTGTCTCTCTTAAGTTCCCTAATGCTCTTATTTCTCCTAAAACGGCTATTTTTCTATGTTTTCCGATATTTGAGAGTACATCAATGGCCGCTTTAACACCTTCTGGATGGGAATGAACGGTATCATCGATAATGACAATATTGTTTTGCTGACGATAAATCGTCAATCTTCTTGGCGGCTTTCTGAATATGAGTCCTTCTTTAATCTCCATTGGCGTTAAACCTAAGTAATCTGCTACAGCAATGGCGTTAAGAGCATTATACACATGATGCTCTCCGAAAGTAGGGATGAACAGCTTTACTTCAATTCCTTGAAGTTTCATCTTGAAATTCATTCCGTTATCCGTGTATTTAACATCGTACGCTTTGTAGTTAGCATCCGATTTAATGCCAATTGTCATGATTTTTCCTTTGAATTTTTGCGTCTCCAAGTATTTTGAATTAAGGTCATCCTTGTTAAGGATTAGAATGCCCTTTTGATCCATTCCGTGGATTAACTCGGATTTGGCTTTTGCAATTTTTTTAATATCACTATCGAAATACCCTACATGTGCAAGTCCAACGTTTGTCACAATACTAATATTAGGTTTTATAATGCGGCAATGTTCAGTTATGGTACCTGGGGAGGCCATTCCATATTCCAAGACAACAGCTTCATGGGTTTTGTTGATTTCAGCAGCGTGAGTTTTTGTATGTTCTGTAGTATTCCAATAATCCCTTGATTCAAAGGTATTCCACTTTTTTGCTAAGATAGAGGCCAAAAACGCTTTAGTCGTCGTTTTACCTGCGCTGCCCGTTATTGCTATAATGGGGACGTTCTTTCTTTTTGTCATTTTTTCTCTCCCTCAATTCCTTTATTTGAGCTTTTATTGCTTTTGTGTTCTTCGCTAGGTACATTGCATACCTAATCGAATTGATCACCACGTCCATCTCTAAATAAAATGTGGGTGGACATCCTGGAAGCCAGTTTACCTCATAGATCCAAATTTTTTGGTTCGCGTCTAATCCAATGTCGATCCCAATCTCATCAATTACTTCTGCATATAGAATCATCTGCAGCTCATCCAAATGTTCGGCTAGGGACAATGAAAAATGTTCAAGTTTTCGCTTCATATTCATAGCGTCATCTTTAAATTCTTGTTGCAAAAATGGGTCTAAATAATTGGTATAACCACCATTATTGATATTGGAAATTTTTGACCCCTCTGGAGCAATCCGTGGATAAATCGAGGTTATGACCCATTTGCCTTCCCCATTTTTTTGAACATGAAGTCTGAAATCATAAGCTTGCCCAGATTTAGTAACGGATTGTATATATGGCTGCATAATGAAAGTTCCAGTTGAAAGCCTTTCTTTAATAAGTTCGTTCAATTGAATGTTTGAATAATAACCGCTATTTGAATCCTTTGTTACATGAAAACCACCATTTTTCTTAGAAATAAATAAGATTCCTTTTCCCTTTCTGCCATCAAAGGGTTTAAAGACAACATGTTCAAAGGCTGAAACATAATTAAAGAAACTCTCCGTATTTTTTACAATTTTTTCAGAAGGGACTAAGTAATGAGCAAACTCTTTCCCTTTTTTTAAGCGTTCATTCACACTCCACTTGTTACCGATGGAATTAGTCGTAAAGGGGATCGTTTCCTTCAATTTATCAATCACTCTTTGAGATTTGGCCAATTTGATTGGATTACCAGCATTATAAATGACATCAGGAAAGGGCATTGTTTTATCTACCCATGAGCCATTTTCATAAACTTTTCCCTTAATTGACCGATTGTTTAGATTGACGGTACCAGGAGAAAAGTAAAAAAAATTGGCACCTTCAGCTTTAGCAACCGCTGCAAAAGCATATGTTTTTATGACAGTTCTGGGATCCTTACGATGGTGTAACATTCCTATTAATGTCATAGGTTAGACTCCTTTATTTTATTTGTTATTTACTGAGTAAATTTCATATGAAATTCATTTACTAATATTACATTCAATAAGCCAAGTTTTTGAAATGGACAATCGTTTAGTTATATTGATATTTTAAAAGTTGGGTTAAAAAAGGGAGATGTGAAAGGAGGCACTTTACTCGAATTTGGATTTCTGGAGAAAATAAAAAATGCCTTAGCTTTAACTAAGGCATGAATCATGTCTAGCTCCGAGCACCATCGGCTCGCCGACTAAGTACGCCACGTCCTTGTGGCAACGTCGGCACTAGTACGTCCTATACGTCGGAGGTCATAAGCCAATCAGTCAAGAAGGTAAAGTACAACCTTCTCGCCTGCTCGTCTTATGCTTGTCGCCGATAAGCAGGTGCTCTCCGCTTTTCTATTTACCATTTTGGCTCAATGACAATTCTTCTTTTCAATAATTCGGTATCGAGAACTTGAATAGCACAAATAGAAGATAAATGAACTTCTTTACGAGCGGGTGTTTTGATTAATCTCATGACCTTACCTATAGAGTTTGTATGATTCCCTTTAATATCAAAAGGACGCAGGATCGAAACAATCGCAACACAATTTTCCTTATCTATGGATTCGATGCGAAAAAAGTTGGACTCAATGCACTCGCGTTTTCCGTTTTTCTCATTTATATCTAGAAGTAGATGTGATAATAATCCATCCTTTTTTAATAATAGGAAGGGGATCGTATCGACACCGGCAATTTTGGATAGTAGCGGCCCAAAATATTTGGTTGAGGAATTGATTAAGATATCTTGTAAGGTTTTTAATTCAATGAGTGCTTCACATATACAGTGACTATGTTCCAGCTCCATATCGTTCAACTTAGCTTTCCTCCCCCCGTCTGTCCTTTTGCTATTATAATATTGTAAGTAAATGGGGATTGTGCGGATAGAAAACGAATATAGACCTGTCCAATGAACCCAATTATGCAGATGCTGGGCTGTAAGACGGGAGCTTGGAGCGACACGTCCCCATTTGTCGAAAGATCCCCACAGATTTTGGTAGGAGTAATTAAAAAGGCTCTAGGTAAAACTTCAGTTCCTGGGCAGCGGATATCGCCGTAGCTTTGGCATTTTCAGGGGAATTTCCCGCTGCAATCACACAAGCATAGCGCTGACCCATTGAGTAAGGAGCGGTGACGATTTTACCTAATAAAGGTTTAACATACACATATTTGACCCCATCATGTTCCCAGGCGAGATCTTCGCCTGCCACGTAAAGTAATTCTCCACTTGTTTCAAACGTTAAATATTTAGCGTAGACGTGAACCTCACGTGTCTTTGTCAAAGAGACTTCCTCTCCAACATTTTGTTTCAATATTTCCTTTATAAGATTAATCCCTGTACCTTCTTCGATAATCCGATTCATGGCGCCGCCAGACATTCTTGGATTAATCTCTACCAACTTCCATGCTCCATGTACATTTCTCATTTCTAAATGACAGGAACCGTCTTTTAGCCCAAGCTTTTGAATAATGTCATGAACTGATATTATGAGACTCGTATATTCATCATCCTTTAATTGAGCTGGAAATTGATAGCCAACGATGATAAATATATCTTCGTACGTCGTTTCTTGCTCAATGACACCGACGATTTCAATTTTTCTGTTTTGTACTAGCACTTCAACTAAGTATTGGGGCCCTTTTAAATATTCTTCAATTAATATAGGAAGATCGGGAGTTTGATCATGTAAAGATTGAAGAGTTTGCTTTAATTCATCAGTCGTTTCAGCTAGAAAAACATCTTTTGAACCGTTGGAGACTGGGGATTTAATAATTAACGGAACAGATAATTCATGCTTCTTTGTGAAGTCCTTAATAGAAGTATGTGATTCGTATACGGTATAAAAAGGGGAGGTGGGAAGGTGTTTTAACTGATCCCTCACTTTTATTTTATTTTCCATTATGGCTAAAGCGTCAGCGGATAACTGAAGCAATCCAAGCTTCTTTGCTAACCGGGCTGTATAAGAAACAAAGGGATCGATAAAGCTTACACAGGCACATAGTTGTTTCCCGGACGTTTTAAGGGCTTCAAGTTCCTCTAAAACCTGTATTTCATCAAATAAATCATGGAAATAGACGATTTGATCAACATTCGGAAATTTATGATGTTGGAGGTGCTGTCGTTTGTCAGTAAATAGAACGACGCAGTATCCCATTTCCCTCGCCACAGACAAGGCTTCTTTACTCGTTCCAAACTGATTACTTCCAATGAAGATAATTGTTTTCATGATTCAACCTTCCTGCCTTTAAAAGGTCTAATATCTTATGTTGAGAAATAAAAAGAGGTGTCAGACTCATACAAGTAGTTGTGAACACATGTAGAATCTGGCACAGAAGGGTTTAATATTATTTGTAGAGCGGTGTTTAATAACTAAAAATTTAATTTAAATTCATAAGAAGGATTCAGCATTTGATAAGATATTGGAATATGGGAAATAAAGGTAATGGGGTCGTGAATAATTAAAAAATTTCAGGACCCCACTTTTGTAATGTAATGAATTGACTTATTTTATTAGTTACTTGCTGATAAACATTTGAGTCCAGTGTTTACCGTTTTGCTCAAATCCTACTCCGATATGGGTAAAACTATTACTTAGAATGTTCCTTTTGTGACCTTCACTATTCATCCATGCTTGAACGACCTCTTGAGGTGTTGGTTGTCCTTGTGCGATGTTTTCACCTGCACTAGTATATGTTACACCAAAGTCCCTCATCATATCGAACGGTGAACCATAGGTAGGACTTGTATGTGAGAAGTAATTTTTTTGTTGCATGTCATCTGACTTCTTTTGCGCAACACCACATAATTGAGTATCTGCTTTTAAATCAGGCAGTCCGTTTTGTCTGCGCTCTGCATTCGTTAAATCAATAACTTGTTGTGCATCCTGACTAATACTTTTAGGTGCTTGTGTTTGAGCTTGCTTGTTCTGTGCAGGTGCTTGTGTTTGAGCTTGCTTGTTCTGTGCAGGTGCTTGTGTTTGAGCTTGCTTGTTCTGTGCAGGTGCTTGTGTTTGAGCTTGCTCGTTCTGTGCAGGCGCTTGTGTTTGAGCTTGCTCGTTCTGTGCAGGTGTTTGCGTTTGAGTTTGCTCGTTCTGTACAGGAGCTTGTTGCTGTGGTTGTGCTTGTGAATAATCTGGTGGCTGAACAGCTTGTCCTTGTTGCCAGTTTGGTGCTTGCTGAAAAATAGACTGTTGGCTAGTTCGATCTTGCCTCTGTAATGGTGCTTGTCCATCGTTAAGTTGAGGTAGGTCCGCATTAAAATTCCCATTCTCCCCAGGGTTTACATTAAAATTCCCATTCTCCCCAGGGTTTATTGGAACAAATTCAAATTTTGCATCTTGGGTTCCTACCGCTCTTGTATGAGGGTAATTATCACTGGACATTGTTGTAGACATACTAGAAAGATTATGATCGTTTTTATTCACGTTATTCCTATTATTCCCATCATTTACATTGCTAGTACATGCTACAAGTCCTAACGTGAGGAGAGATGTTAGGAAAAAACCTATTTTCTTGTTTATCAATTGAAATGCCTCCTTTATTAAATATCTTGCTTTACTATTTTTAATTTTTCTTTTAAAAATATTGCTGGAAAAAAATAATCGGGTTTTTAAATGGTGTGTTAGGTTAATGAAGAGAGGTGGTGAGGCATTTTTACTTCAAATAATCTCGGGACTCTTCACACTTTTTAACTAGACCTGTGTTTGATATGATAGAAAAATAGATTTTGGCAAGGAGGTATGACTGTTTTATGTTTTGGGAATTTTCCTCATATGAAAACCTGAAGGCCATTGGCATATCAATCGGGATATTTTTGCTTTTTTTACTCTTTAGGAAAATTTTTGTTAAATATATTTTTGCCTTATTGGTGAAGCTAGGCAAAATAGCACCGGGAGAATTTTTATCTCATCTTCTTAAAGCTTATGAAAAACCTGCACAGTGGTTATTTATTATTATTGGACTTTACTTTTCAGTGCAGTATTTTCCTTATTTTAACCATTCAGCTCCATTTTTTTCGAAAGTAATCAGTGCGTCGATTATTATGCTTATTACGTGGGGTTTACTAAATCTTTCTTCGGCTTCCTCTTTGCTTTTTAAAAAGATTAATGCCTCCAAATATAATATTGAATTTGATGAAATTGTTATTCCGTTTTTATCAAAAGTACTGAAATTTGTCATTGTAGCGATTAGTATAAGTGTGATCGCACAAGTATTTGATTATGATGTGAATGGCTTTGTAGCGGGATTAGGATTAGGTGGACTAGCCTTTGCGCTAGCGTCAAAGGATGCGCTTAGCAATTTATTTGGCGGGCTCATTATTATTACAGAGAAGCCCTTTTCTATTGGCGATTGGATCAAGACATCCAGTGTGGAAGGGATTGTAGAGGACATAAGTTTTCGCAGTACAAGGGTGAGGACATTTGAACAGGCACTTGTAACCGTTCCGAACGAAAAATTAGCGAATGAGGCCATCACCAACTGGAGTAAAGCGGGAAAACGGCAAATATCCGTTTATTTAAATCTGCCGCAGGATGCTTCACGTGATAAAGTGAAGTCGACGATTGAGAAAATAAAGGCCTATCTAAAAAATCACCCAGAAATCCATCAAAAAACGATTAAGGTAACCTTTGATCAATATAAAGATAAGGCAATCTTCATCTATTTCTATACAAAAACAACTGATTGGGGAGAATATCTAAAAGTCAAAGAAGAGCTCAACTATAAACTTATGGATATTCTTGAGGAAAAAGAGACAGAGGAACCGGAACCTTGTCCCGAGTGAAAAGTAGAAGGGGACCTGAGGAATGATTGCCTTGGGGCCCCTTCTTATGTCTGTGATGACAAGTCTAGGGGGAAAAAGTGTTCATTTAAAAATGAAGAAGGATGGAAAAATCAGTTTTCGTATTAAGTTAGTAATATCTAAAAAATTTGATTGAGATCTATTTCTAGTCCTTTTAAGGTAGGCACTTGGATCGTTTCCTCTCTCGTAAAGACGCCATAAACGACATACTGTTGGTCATCTAATACATACACTTCTATGGATTCATTCATCGCATCAACAATCCAATATTCTTTTACCCCGGCCCATTCATATAACTGAAATTTTTTCCAACGATCTAATTTCACAGTTATAGGGGAGAGAATCTCAACGATTAAATCTGGTGTTCCTCTACACCCTTTCTCGTCGAGCTTCTTGGAGTCAAGAACAACTGTTAAGTCTGGCTGTACAAAGTTATATACTTCATCATCCGCTTTTTTCTCAGATTGCAATCGAACCTCAAATGGAGCGAAATATGCTTCACCTTCACTTGCACGGAGAAAAAGCGAAAATTCAATTGAAAGCTGCCGTAGGACTTGCTGGTGCTTGCGAAAATGAGCTGGAGGGATCCTGATCATTTCGCCATCAATCATTTCAATACGCTCCCCTTCACCCCATGAAAGGTAATCAGCATATGAAGACTTTCGCTCTTCCGAATTGAAGACCACATAAATCACTCCTTTCGTGAAGATTTTCCGTTACCTAGCCGGTTCTAATATTTATTTATATGTTAAACTTGTCATGAACATACTAGTTGTCTTAACACTATTTGCATTGGTAAAAGCTTTGAAAGGGCTTAAGTATTTGTTTTTGAACTTGATAAGAACTTATTGTAAAAAGGGGAGATTTCTTTTTTTGACAGTGCTTCGAAAAAAATATAAAATGAATGAAAGTCAGTCATTGATGAGAGGGAATTATAATAATGAATAAAAAAGAGAAGATTGTCCAAGCTGCAATTGAGGTTTTTAAGGAAAAGGGGATTGAAAAAACAAAGATATCCGACATTGTAAAGCTGGCTGGGATTGCGCAAGGAACATATTACCTCTATTTTCCTTCAAAGCTTGCTGTCATGCCAGCAATCGCGGAAGTGATGGTGGAAAAGTCTATTGCCGTGGTGAAGAATGAGGTTAAAAGGGATGCTTCCTTTACTGAGCAGCTTGTACAAATTGTTGATGCTATTTTTAAGGTAACTATGGATTACCGGGAAATTCTAGCTCTCATTTATGCTGGTCTCGCATCGACCGAACATATTAAAGAATGGGAAACAGTTTACCAGCCGTTTTATTCCTGGATTAGTGAATTTTTGAAAGAGGCGAAGGAAACAGGCGTTATTAGGGAATCCATTCATGTGGAGCGGACTTCAAAGCTTCTAATTGGGCTAATAGAAATTGCTGCTGAACAAATTTACCTGTATGACTATCGGCAGGACGATCAAGCTGAAATACAGAAAGCGGAAGTATTAGAGTTTTTAAAGCACGCATTAGGCATTCAAGAAAAATAAATTGCTAATGCCCCCTTTTACTTTTGTGAAAATGTAATAGATAAAAGTATTAATAAAGAAAAATGAATGATATTCAGTCATTTAATAGGAGAGTTCGATGAAGAATAAAGGTTGGATTTACGTGTTTTTAACTTGTCTTTTCGAATTAATGTGGTTATACGGATTTAATGAAGCCAGTACTTGGTGGCATTGGGCTATTGTGATCGGCATTATTTTGATAGACTTTCACTTTCTCCCTAAAGCTTGTGAAACTCTTCCAACAGGAACGGTATATGCGGTTTTTGCCGGTGTAGGTACAATAGGTACAGCTTTAATGGATTCCTATCTTTTTGGTGGGAGTTTTAGCCTAGGCAAAATAGTATTCATTGCCATCTTAATTCTGGGTGTAATTGGTTTAAATATCGCTGATAACAAGGAAGAGAAAAGAGCAGCAAAGGAGGCTATATAACATGGGTTGGCTTTTGGTGTCTTTTGCTGCAGCTAGTGAAATAGCAGGTGCAATGGGGCTGAAATTATACAGTCAGAAGAAAACAATGAAGAACGGGATTTTATATGTAGGTGGTTTCGGTGCCTCTTTTGCATTTTTATATTCGTCCTTCGATTATTTACAGGTAAGTATTGCTTATTCGGTTTGGATTGGTATTGGAACGGCAGGTGCGGTATTGTTGAATATGCTTCTTTTTGGTGAGTCTAAAAGTATGGGGCGTTTATTTAGTGTGGTCTTGATAATAATTGGTGTCGTGGGTTTGAAGGCACTTTCTTAATAGATGAAGAGCAAGCTTGTTCGAAGGCTGTGCTCGGACACATTGCCCGTGTCCCAAATAGAAAAAGTCTGTTTCAGCTCGAAACAGACTTTTTTTATGTGCTTATTTACGATGGGCCGCTAAAAACACTTCTTGAGCAGCTTTTACTCCAGCTCCCAATTCAAAGGAATAGGAGAAGTCTTGTAAGCCAGCTTCCATTAAGGAAACGGCTTGAAGGACATCGCTAGGGAAGCAATAGCCCATGTGGCCGAAGCGGAAAATTTCCCCTTGTAAGTGACCAAGACCACCAGCAAAATCTAAATGGTATTGCTGCTTTAGATGCTTGAGGAACTGTGCCAAATCTAATCCTTCTGGAGTGCGAATTGCCGTAATGGTAGGCGAGGCATATTCATCGCTCGCTAATAGTCCAATATTTAGCGCCTTCATGGATTCACGGACCATGTTCTTCATTAGTTCATGCCTAGCAACAGTTTGGGCAAATCCGCCTTCTTCTTCAATCATGTCACAAACAGCTGCTAATCCGTAAATAAGCGTAACCGCAGGAGTGTTTGGCGTCATGCCTTTTGCCGCCCACTCGCGATAGCTTAATAAATTTAAATAATAAGCAGGGGTATTATTTTCTTCAATGACTTTCCAGGCTCTATCACTAACGCTTACGAAAGATAGACCAGGCGGCAGCATCATCGCCTTTTGTGAACCCGTTACTAAAATATCAATACCCCATTTATTCATTTCAGCCGGAGCCCCGCCAATACAGCTCACTCCGTCAACAATGAACAGGGCATCTGAATACGTTCGAACAGCCTGGGCCAGCTTGTCAATTGGGTTGAGAATGCCCGTTGATGTTTCGTTGTATGTAGCAAAAACAGCCTTCACGTCTTTTAATGGCTTTAAGAATTCTCCCAGTTCCTCTTCCGTACAAGCCTGTCCCCATTCTTTTTCAAGCTTATGTACATTAAAGCCATATTTTTCACAAATCGAAACGAAGTAATCTCCAAATGCTCCGACTGTAATAACAACAACATTTTCCCCAGGCGAAACCGTGTTAACCGCAGCAGCCTCTAAAGCCGCAGTACCGCCAGACGGCAACAGAAGAATATCTTGTTCCGTACCGAAAATCGGCTTCACTCGGTTGGTCGTTTTACGGTAGAGATTCACAAATTCTTCACTGCGATGACTAATGATGTCTTCAGACATGGCCAATTGGACTTTCTTCGGAATAGGTGTAGGCCCCGGGTGTCTTAAAATGTTTGTATACATAGATTTCCCTCCAGTAATGTTTATTATTGAGTATTTTAGCCTAAAGGCAGGAGGTTAACCACAATAATGATAAATCCCCTTCTCAACAACCTTTATTATTACTAAATTTAAAATTTTCCAATTATAATAGTATCATATTGGTCAATATTAATTAAGAAATAAGGTGGAGGTTTTCGTGGCGACAATAGATTTGCAGAAAAAGAGTGTAAAGATTGTGTAGCTTTTGGAATAGGTTGTTCACTAGATAAGGAGGCCAAATATCATGGAAAAGGGGGCTGCTTTTTGAAAGTAAAAGGAATTAACCATTTTTTATTCTCCGTTTCAGATTTAGATAAGTCTATTGAATTTTATCGTAATGTTTTTAATGCAAAGTTATTAGTGAAGGGCAGGAGCACTGCATATTTTGATCTTAATGGCATATGGATTGCGTTGAATGTAGAGAAGGATATACCTCGGAATGAAATAAAACAATCTTATACGCATATTGCTTTTACTATCGAAGAAAGCGACTTCGCAGATATGTACAACAAATTAACAGAGCTAAACGTTACTATTCTCCCGAGTCGCCCAAGAGATGAAAAGGACAAAAAATCAATTTACTTTACAGACCCTGATGGGCACAAATTTGAATTCCATACAGGGACGCTGCACGATAGATTGGAATATTACAAGAAAGAAAAAGGGCATATGGAGTTTTACTAATTGTCTAGCTTCAGCGCCTACCCCCGACGTACAGGACGTACTAGTGTCGACAATGCGACAGGGATGTCGCGCTTTTATCGGCCTCGAGGTCATAAGCCGAGCCGACATGAAGGTAAAATACAACTTTCCTGCCGGCTTGTCTTATGCTTGTTGGGGGTGAACACAAAGGAATTCTCCAATGATTAATCAGCGCAGGAACAATTGTCCTTTAATTGTTCCGAAGGCGCTTACGCTTTTCTAAAAAGGAGTGAGTATTGATGAGGATTAATCATCAAACATACATAAAGGCCTCTCCAGAAAAAGTCTATGCAACGTTAACTACGGCAGAAGGATGGAATGCATGGTTTACAGATCATACAGCGTTACACTTAGATGAGAATGGGAAAGGGAAAATAATTTTAAGATGGTCCAACTATGGTGTAGGTAAAGAGAATATTGAAGACGGCGGGGATATTTTGGCCGCCGTTCCGAATAAATGGTTTTCTTTTCAATGGTCTCCCGGAAATAAACCAACAACTGTGAAATTTGAGCTGCGGCCTTCCAAAGATGGTACACTTTTGTTTTTAGAAGAGGAAGGATATACAATCTCTCCAGAGGATCTTACAGCTTGTGTAGGATGTGCTGTTGGATGGGGAGAAGCACTGGTTTTGTTAAAGATGTATCTTGAATTTGGAATCGTGTGCAAAGAGGATTATCGATTTTAGGTTGGGGGGCTCATAAATTGGTATATGAAGTAACGATTCAAATTCGAGTCAGTGATTTTGAAAAAGGTCAAGCATGGTACGAAACATTATTAAATAGGAAGCCTGATTTTAGTCCTCATCAAGGATTTGCCGAATTCATTGGTTAAAAACTAAAGAACCACTAGTTAAACGACAAATAGTATTAAAAATCAAGAATCCGTTTTGATTTTTATAAAAACGGGTTCTTTTTTGTTTGCCAACAGATTGCAAGACGTTTTCCAATGATATTGTTAATTATCATTTTAGTCGTTTTGTTGAACTAAAAAAGCTAAGCACAAATGTTAATCCTGTTACAATGCCGAAAATATTAGAAGTAGGAGGGTGTGGGATCCATTGGAATACCTTGGAATAGGCGATACTCTCAGGTATAAGGGAGCTAAAGGTTATAATAAGCGGGAAGGCAATGGCGAGCAATAGACAGGGAATCGCTACACACCAAAATAATGATGCATGAAATTTAAAAGTCCATTTTCGTACAATGATTATAGAAATATAGATTCCAAAGATAATTGAAATAATAAATTTAAACCAAAAGAGTGGAATCAAATTAAAGGTATCCATTGAAAATTGTTGAACTTGATTTTCATAATTAAAAATTATAGTTGTTAAGATAACTAGTCCAATAACCCAAAGAATCTTCAAAAAGTAAGACGACCAACTGCCTTTTTTCACAATCATCCCTCCATTCTAATTTAATATATGATTGGATTTCACATTATTAAACATTTTACTAAGCAATCAAAAAAGAAAGATGATTATTAAAGTTAAAGACCAAATCGCTTATTGATTTGGTCTTTAATTTCCGGGGTTCTAATTAATGAAAAAACCCCTAAATAATAATAAAATCCCCATCCTTCTCTCCATAAAAATATAGCCGGTGCAACGGTCTTGTCATGGCTACATACAGAAGCTTAATATCCAGCTCAGAGTCGGGAGAAAAAGATTCCTCTAGTGAGATAATGATGACAGCGTCAAATTCTAGCCCTTTTGCTAAGAAAGAAGGAACAATGACAATTTCATCTTTCGGGATTTTTGCTTGCTCAGCAAGGAGTGTGACAGGTTCATCGGAATGCTCCTTGAACAGTGAATAGAGGAGCTGGCAATCTTTCATCGTTTTCCCGATGACAGCGAAAGTTTTAAAGGTTTCTTCTTTTAGACTAGAGACTTGAGCTTCGATTTGCTGAACAAGTTCTTTTCTATCTTTTCTTTTAATAAATGTTGGCTGTTCCCCGTGCCTTACAACGGGCTCTACCCTTGGGAAAGAGTAGGGAAGAAGCCTTAACAGTTCATTCGCTTTTTCCATAATTTCGACGGTTGTGCGGTAGCTCTTTTGCAATTCGGTATATGTAGCGCGTGGGAAAATATCGTCTAATACTCCATCCCAGGACGTTAGCCCTCTATAAGAATGAATGCCTTGGGCCAGGTCGCCGACGAGTGTAAACATGTCTGTATCAAGTGCTTTTTTTAAGGACAGCAGCTCCATAAAGCTGTAATCCTGTGCCTCATCAATGACAATGTTTTTTGCTTTAAGCTCTTTTGGAATCCCAAATAGGTATACCTGTAAATAGAGTAAAAGAGCAAGGTCTTCTCTTTCATATTTCTTTTTTGCGAAAAGCCTCTTGTTATACTGGCATAACAGTCCTGCATCCTTTTCAGTAAGACCACCGTCAGCCCAGTTGTAAAGATTAGCGGGATTACTAAATAGCTCATGATAATACTGCAGAAGAGTTTTCTTAGGGAATTGTCTCATATAAGATGGAACAGCATTTCGAATGGCTTTTTTGATTTCGTCCATTCGCAGAGCTTTTTTATCAAGTGCATCTGAAACATATTGCTTTCTTTTCTCCGCATCCTTTCCATGATAAAGAGCCCTTTCAATTCGTTCATCATAAAAGGTTTCAACGTTGCTCATCATATTTTTCTTCTTTTTGGCCACGTCATTTTGCAGGATGGCTTTTAACTTATCTAGCCTTTTATAGAGAGGAAGATAGTTATAATCGTTTTTGAAAAGATGAATGAATTTCTTATGGCTAAACAGCTTAAATTTATCCACCATGAAATCTTCTTTTGGAAAAAAAGTTTTATAAATGCTTTTTATATAGTTGGATAGAATGACATGAAAAACCGGTGAACCTTTAACCGACGAAATCCACGCTGAAATTTGGCACTCCTTGCTTTCAGGCTCTTCTAGCAACTGGACTAATTTATTATCATTGACGATCCTGAGCTTTTTACCGAGGCATATTTGCACATATTCCTGGTAAGTCGTCTGGCGGACTCTTTCAACTCCCAGCTCAGGCAGCGCTTCAGAAATATAATCGATAAACAAGCGGCTTGGCGCCAAAATCATCAGCTGCTCTGGGGCAAAGTTTTCTTTATACTGATAAATAAAATAACTAATCCGATGGAGGGCAATCGTTGTTTTTCCGCTGCCTGCAGCCCCTTGAACAATAATGGGCTTATTTAAATCAGCCCGGATAATTCGATTTTGCTCTTCCTGAATCGTAGAAATAATTTCTGTGAGACGGTTGCTTGAGCTTTTGGATAGCGACTCTTGCAACAGCTCATCCGTTGTTGTTAAATCAATATCGCGAATTTCTTGGAGCTCGCCATCCTCGATCATAAACTGCCGCTTTAAAGATAAATACCCGTTAAAGCTTTCCTCATACGCATCATAATGAACCTCACCGAGCCTGCCCTCATAATAAAGATTGGCAATCGGCGATCTCCAGTCCACGATAATTTGCTCTTGATTTTCCCGAGAATATAAGGAGGTTTTCCCAATGTAGAGAATTTCCTGGTCTTGAAGATCCTCTCTTAAAAAATCAATCCGGGCAAAATAAGGCTTATTTCTTGCGTTTTTCAAGCTTTTTAATTCATCAAGAGACATTTCAAAAAAACTGGCGTTCGTTAATAAAGAGGAGTAGCCTAAGCTCGACTCCAGCCAATCAACATCTTGGAAGGCTTCCTTCATGTTTTCCTGAAACTGGTCTTTGCTCGTTTCAGCAGTCTTAATGACCGCCTCCATATACTTTTTCGTAAAATCTAATCGTTGAATTTCTTGTTGAAAATCGGGGTGCTGTTGAGATGACATTCAATCTTCCTCCCATTTCATTTTCAGCCGCAATGGGGAAATACTTTGGAGCATGAGTGATAAGAAGTTTATATTATCAGAAAAGTTAGTGGGAAGCAATATTTTTCCATAGTTAGAATGATATTTAGTATCGGGGATGAGTTTGAGTACAAAATATCTTAAAGATTCGAACGAAGTGTCCGTTATCTATCAGATGAAAGGACACTTTAACTAAGGAATTTCCTCATCCTGTTAGTTATCGGCCATATAACGGCTACTTCGCCTTCGGAACTCTCTAAACTGTCCGTTATCGCCTTTTCCGCATTCGTTTTCCTTGCATATAGCATACTAGACGCCTCAAAGATGACCAATTAATGAGACGAGCTCCCTGATATCACAATTAAAAATTAGGCAATAATTTTCCATTATCCCCCTTGATTTATTTTCCAAAACATTATATAGTACATTACAACAGTAATGCACTATGACGGAGGGGGCGGTGACAATTCTTAATACGGATGGAACGAAGCCAATTTATGTTCAGATTGCAGAGTGGATTGAGACGGAAATTATGAATGGGCATTTTAAAAGCGATGATAAAGTATATTCACAATATCAATTAGCGGAAATGTATACGATCAATCCAGCCACTGCCGCAAAGGGGCTTAATCTCCTTGTTGATGAACATATCCTTTACAAAAAAAGGGGGCTGGGCATGTTCGTTACTGCGAAGGCAAAAGAAATGATCATGCATAAACGCAAAAATCAAACGTTAAAGCAATTAGTTCAAGATCTAGTGTTAGAAGCAAATCGTCTGCAAATAACGGAAGCTGAATTAATAGAAATGATTAAAGAAGAAAAGCTTGAGGAGGGTGGGCAATGAAGGTAATTGAGTGCGAAGGATTAACGAAAACGTACTTTAGAAAAAAGGTTTTAAATAATCTTTCATTTACGATTGAGGAAAACAAAATCACGGGATTAATTGGTCGAAATGGTGTCGGAAAAACGACGTTATTAAAAATAATCGCAGGTTTTATTAAGGAAACATCCGGCGAGATGAAAGTCTTTTCGGAACAGCCCTTTAATAGTTTGAATGTTTCAGTAAATTCGATTTTTGTAGATGACCAAATGAGCTTTCCGCCCGCGCTACGGCTTAGTGAGTTATTAGAAGAGGCCGGGAGATTTTATCCGAATTGGGATATGGAGCTAGCTAAGCGCTTATTTGACTATTTTTCCTTCGATCCATTGTCTTATCACAACCGTCTATCGAAAGGAAAAACAAGTACCTTTAATGCCATTGTTGGTTTAGCCGCCCATGCCCCATTAACGATTTTTGATGAACCGACCACAGGGATGGATGCGGCGGTTAGAAAGGACTTTTACCGTGCTTTGCTTAAGGACTATCTCGCTCACCCGCGGACGATTATTATTTCTAGCCATCACTTAGATGAAATAGAAGACTTATTAGAGGATGTTCTTCTTATAAAAAATGGAAATGTACATTTACATTTGCCGATGGAGGAGCTGAAGGAATGGGCCATCGGCTTGAAAGGGGAAACAGCAGCTATTAAGGATTTAACGAGGGAACAAGAGGTCCTATACGAAAAATCCATTGGTACGAACACAACGTACGTGGTTGTGAAAAATGACTTTTCAGAGCATGAACGGCAGAAACACAAACTATCTGGAATAGAAATAACCCCTGTCTCTCCGAACGATCTCTGTGTTTATTTAACAAGCCAAACGAAAGGGGGAATAGATGATGTCTTTAACAGCCGCTAATTTATCTGAAGTGGTAAAAAAGCAATATTTCTTCAAGCTTAAAGCAAATATTGATGCATTTAGTGCCCTTGTTGGGATTCAGCTATTAGCTATTCTGTTTTCGATGGGCGGGGCAAATTCATTTCAATCCTACTCTGGGCAAATAGATATTCGTGTCGGCTATTTCTCGGCCGATGTTGTTATTGCTTTCTCAATGATCTGGGCTTTAGTAACTGGTATTACAATTACCACGAGGCCCTATCGAAATCAAGATTTTACATTTGTAACAAATCGTTTAAGCAGCAATCTCGCAAATATCCTCTTTTTATTTTCAGCAAGCATCATTGGTGGAGTAACAGCGATGTTAGCTAGAAGTTTACCTTTAGCGATAAGATATATGTTTTTCGACGTCCCGAATTACATTTTGCCGATGACTACATTAGAGTTTCTTCTCGGCACCGGGGCAGCGGTCCTTTATTTGTTCTGCATTAGCGCAATTGGCTATTTTATTGGGTCACTTGTGCAGATAAGTAAACTTTTTGTGGTGATCATCCCTGCTTTACTAATCGGTATGCTATTTCTAAACTTTTTAGTGGGCACTGAGCCATACTTAGTTTATGTTTATCAATTTTACATTATGGAATCGTCAATTGGATTGTTTATTTTCAAAATGGCCATAACGACAGCCCTATTTTTCATCGCTTCCATAGGCATCCTAAATCGGATGGAGGTTAGACGATGAATGTAATGATAACCTTGCTGCCGATAGCGGGAACCATTATTCTTGCTATGATTGTCGTAAGTATGATTGCCAAAGGCAAGATGATAACAGTAAAAGTTACCCATTGGCTGCTGATCATTTATGTAGGCTTTTTGCTCCTATCTATGCTCTTTGTTTCGGTTGTAAAGAAAGATGACATTACTAGTCGGGAAAAGGTAGAAGATTTGAATGAAGCGCACGATATAATTTACAATGCTCTGAATGAAGGGAAACTAGACCAGTTAGAGAGCAGGCACTTAATTAGCGAAAAGACATTTGATTATGTAAATAACACCCTTAATATTGGGATCACAGGAAATGATGACCGGATTTTTGTGGAGAGAAAAGCCGATGATGATGGAAAAATTGAAGCCCGAGTTTATACAGACGGATTAATTGTCGGCGGGTACGATTTTACGGATAAAATCATCCCTGTCCAGTTCCGATTAACAGAAGATACATTAGATGTGATGCACCCCGAGCATCAAATCATAGACATCTCTGTTGTAAGAAAAGAATTTACGATCAATCAATTTACTGGCCAAACGGCAATCAATGATGTAAGTGGTGATGCGCGATTAGTAGTATATTTAAAAATTCCTAAATCGCTTCAATTAAATGGTCCAAGTGCTGATTTTCTATATATTAATGATTGAAGGGGACGGAGGGCTGCCTCATCCCAAATTAATTAAGGCGCGTTATCCGGTAAATCAGTTATTACTGACTTACCGGATAATTTCTATGGAAGAAAACGATTCATAGATCGCGTTTTCCAAGGTTGCCGTCTAAAACGGTCGCCATGACCACTTCATGGAACGCGTTTTCCGAGGCCACCATCCCAAACGGTTGCCATGCCCGCATCATAGAGCACTTTCCCCAAGACTACCTCCTAAAAGACCAGTCCCTAAGGTGTTTTCCGTACAAAATCCGAATATTGAAGAATAAGGAGGGTGTTATTAATCTTTTTTTGCAATTCCTTTGTGTCCTTTGATTTTTTCATAGTTTTCCGATTATATAATGCAGCAGGATGCTTTGCGCTTGGCGCGGTGTAAAGCGTTTTATTGCTGATAAAAGAACCGCCAGGCAGATAGTATCGCATGCCGAGCAAGTTTTTCTCGTATTGAAATAGATTATGGCCAATCATTTGGGCATCATGCTCAATGCCTAGAAGGTTCAGCAGTGTTGGCATGAAGTCGATTTGTCCTCCGAGCCTTGAATACGTTTCCCCCATGAAAATATCTGGCGCCACGAAAAGGACCGGAACGGTAAAGCGATCATGTAGATTATAAGGATGACCCAGCACTTCTTTTAATAATTCTTGGTCCTTATCTGTTATTGGTGCTCCGTGCAATCCCGAATGATCCCCGTATATTAACAAGAGAGAATTCTCATAAATGCCCATCTCTTTTAATTTTCCAATAAATAATCCAATTTGTTCATCAGTATAACGGACAGCCTGTAAGTAATTTCCGACATATGTTTCTTCATATTCATCCGGTAAATGAAGATATTGCATCGCAGTCGGCATCTCGAAGGGGGTATGGCTCGTTAGCGTAATGATATTGGAATACATTTTCTCATGTTTTTTCAACTGGCTTGGTAATTGAGATTCCACGAAGCCGAATAACATTTCATCAGCCGGGCCGAAACCAACGACCTTATCACTCGGAATTTCATTATTCGTATATACATGATCGAACCCAAGAGCCGGGTATAATTTATCGCGACTCCAATAAGTAATATCATCTGCATGGTAGGTTGCGGTCCCGTAGCCGTGCTTTTGCAAAGTTCGGACGAGAGAGGGAATCGCACTCCCATCAATAACATTGACGGTTGGATCCATCCCCTCGGGGTAAAGAGAAGTATGCATAATCCATTCCGCATCAGAAGTGTTGCCGGCACCAATTTGCTGGTATACATTATTGAAATAAGCACTATCTTTTAAAAGGGCATTCAGATTTGGGGTAATTTCCTGCCCATTCACTTCGCGATTAATCGTAAACTCCTGTAACGATTCCACTTGGATAACAAATACATGGCGATTTTTCGCAAGCCCGAACGTCCGGTGCTCTGTAAAAGGAACGAACATATTTCCTTTTAATTCAGCTAAATCCTGATCTGATAATTTTTCATTGTGCGCGAAGGCTGTGTCAAATCCGCGTTCATACAGCTGCACAAACTGGGATTGGATATACCCATGTTTTTTGGCGAAATAAGATACGTCTACTAAAGGATAAAAGAACGCAAGAACAGTTGAAACGAAGCCTGCACAGCTAAAGCCGATGGCCCACTTTTTTGCCATTACGAAATTGTCGTGTTCCTCTGATTTCATGTAATACCAGATAAGTGGAAGAATAATAGCAACATCTATGAAAAATAAGAAATCATAAGGAGTCCCGAGCAGGGCAACAGTCCCTTTTACGGAATTAGATTGATAGATTTGTTTCACATCATAATAGGAAGGAACGGTCGAAAAATATCTCGTGTAAAAAACAACAACGATAAAAAGTCCGGACAATCCTAGATGATAAAGCCAGATCGTTAACCACTTGCGTTTTTTCGCCAAAAGCAGAAGGATGGTTAAGCAAAGCGCCCACATAGGAAACTCAATGAACAGAATATGAAAAAATGATTTATTATTAAAAATGACTACCTGAAAAGCTGAAATTTTTAAAAATAAAACAAGCATGATCAATGTAAATGGATGGAGTATGACATGTTTGCTTTTTTCAAAGTACTTTTTCATTGGCAAAGGCACCTCTTGAAGTAAGTTAATCTCCCTAAACTTTACCAAATGCACTTCGAGTCTTGCAAACAATATATATGAGGATGAGTGAAATTATGTGGTGAAAAATTTGGAACTTTTCTGTCAGTTCATTCGTAATAAAAGTATCGGACATAATGAACGGAGGGGTTAGAGATGGAAAAGGCTTTACTTGAAAAGAACGCAGAAGTGTTAAAAAGGGCTGTTGGAAGCTGGTTGGATCGAAGAATTCTTCTTACTATGGCTGCCCAATTTGCGGCAAAGGGAAAGTCAATCGACGGCAGTGCATTTCTTAAAGTTGCGGACACTGTGAAAAAAAGTGCATCCCTATTCTCGCCCTTGAGAAGTATTTATT
This sequence comes from Cytobacillus depressus, assembly GCF_008923245.1. Classification (GTDB taxonomy): domain Bacteria; phylum Bacillota; class Bacilli; order Bacillales; family Cytobacillaceae; genus Cytobacillus; species Cytobacillus depressus. The sequence goes on along the minus strand of NZ_WBOS01000016.1, from coordinate 58,505 downwards.
ATCCTATTGCGGGGCTTATCCTTACGAATGATCATCTTCCTGATGAGGAGATTACTCGTTTGCATCGCCATTATGAGGATTTGCGTAAGGCTGGATTTCGAAGTTCAATGTATACTTATTTGGCCGCTTTTCTCATGGATGATCATTTGAATCCCGATCGAATAAAAGCCGTATATGAGGAAATGAAAAAATATCATCGTTTTCTAACCTCCTATGATGATTATCCAGCAGCTGTCATTATTGCGAAAAAAGAGGGACAAGTTGCAGAACTAGTTGAGATTTCCGAGAAATACTACGAAGAACTAAATAGAAATGGATTTCATAAAGGGAATGATTTGCAGTTTTTAGCGAATATGCTAGTGTTGAATGGAGCATATAGCAATGAGCTCGTAGGCGATGTTATTCATGCGAAAGATGAATTTAGACGAAATGGAATAAAAGTGAAAGAGATGCACTATTCATCATTAGCTGTCATTGCACTCTCGGGGAAAATTAATGAGGCAGTCAAATATGCTCTTGATCTAATAGATATGAAACTATTTAAATGGCATAAGGAAATGGCCATCGTGGTGGCAACAGTAATTGTTTCACAGGAGTTTGCTGATGCTCCGACTGGCTTAACGGCTGCTTTACAGGCAATGATCCAGGCACAGCAAGCTTCAATTGCTGCAGTAAGTGTAGCAGCTACTTCAGCACACGGAAGCTAATAAAAAGGGGCGCAATCCTAGCAACAATAGGAAGGCGCCCTTTTTGGGACATGGGGACAAGTTCACTGTCCCGTTGGCAACAGGTTTATTAATACACTTTATCCCCATTGAAAATGGAGTTTTTCACGACAACGTAATCAACATTACGAATAGCGCTTAATTTCGTTCCTCCAGCATAAGAAATGGATGATTGTAAGTCTTGTTCCATTTCCGTTAATGTTTCTTGTATAGGCCCTTTGAACGCTACATACATTTTTTTACCTTCAACGTTTTTCTTTTCGCCTTTTTGGAATTCAGATGCAGAACCGAAGTATTCTTTGTAAAGCTTTCCGTCTTTTTCAACAGTTTCGCCAGGAGAATCTTCATGTCCAGCAAATAGAGAACCGATCATAACCATGGAAGCACCGAATCTTACGGATTTAGCAATATCCCCATGTGTGCGGATGCCGCCGTCTGCGATAATTGGCTTCGTTGCTGCTTTTGCACACCAGCGCAATGCAGCTAATTGCCAACCGCCAGTGCCAAAACCTGTTTTGATCTTTGTAATACAAACTTTACCTGGCCCAATGCCAACTTTTGTTGCGTCCGCACCAGCATTTTCTAATTCTCTTACAGCTTCTGGTGTTCCGACATTGCCGGCAATCACGAAGCTTTCAGGAAGATGTTTTTTAATATGTTGAATCATCGCAATCACTGCATTGGAATGACCATGTGCGATATCGATTGTAATATAGTCTGGAGTAAGCTGTTCCTCAGCTAATTGCTGAACGAAACCGTATTCTTCTTCCTTCACGCCAACGCTAATTGATGAGTATAGTCCTCTTGCGTTCATATCTTTAATGAAAGAAATCCGCTTTTCTGGTTCAAAGCGATGCATTATATAGAAGTAACCATTTTCTGCTAAGTAAATGGCGATCTTTTCGTCAATAATCGTCTGCATATTAGCAGGGACAACAGGCAGTCTAAATGTATGCTTGCCTAGAGTGACAGAAGTATCACATTCTGAGCGGCTATTTACAATACATTTTGCCGGAATTAATTGAATATCTTCATAATCAAATACATTTTCCATATTTCCACCCCTAAATACGAACGATTAAATTCGTTTATTTAAAAAATATTCGTCCATAGGTAATGTACAACAATATTTTCTGTGTGTCAAAGTTTTTTATGCGTATCATTTTCTATGTTGTGATAATGAGTTGATTTCATTGATTTTGGTCATCTTATACATATGGGTTTGGTAAAACATATTGTTGTCGTACTAACTACGCATATGGCTAAAAATTGAACAACATCACTAAATTAGCTTTTTAGAAAATAATTCTTGTCTTTTCTAATAATCCCTTCTATAGTTAAATCGTAATGACAACTGTCAAGACATTAGGGGGAATAAACAAACATGGCTGAGAAAACAATTTCTCAAAGAAAGCTGCTAGGCATTTCAGGACTTGGCTGGATGTTCGATGCGATGGATGTCGGCATGCTTTCATTTATTATTGTAGCTCTTAAAGCGGAATGGGGTTTAACCCCTGAACAAATGGGATGGATTGGAAGTGTCAACTCGATTGGGATGGCTGTTGGTGCACTCCTTTTTGGGATGTGGGCAGATCGTATCGGGAGAAAGAATATTTTTATCATAACTTTGCTCATGTTTTCACTTGCCAGCGGGCTTTCGGCATTTACTACAACTCTTGCCGCTTTTCTAGTTTTACGCTTTTTCGTTGGTATGGGTCTAGGCGGAGAACTGCCTGTTGCCTCGACACTCGTTTCGGAAAGTGTACCTGCTAAGGAACGTGGTCGGGTTGTTGTTTTACTTGAAAGCTTTTGGGCGTTCGGCTGGCTGCTTGCTGCACTTATTTCTTATTTCGTTATTCCGTCATTTGGCTGGAAAATCGCCCTTATTCTCGGTGCACTTCCTGCTTTTTATGCACTTTACTTGCGTTTGAATTTGCCGGACTCTCCAGCATTTTCACCGAAAAAGGTAGAAAAACGTACGATTGGGCAAAACGTGAGAGATGTTTGGTCGAAAAAATATGCTCGTTCCACATTTGTACTGTGGATGGTCTGGTTTACAGTCGTCTTTTCCTACTATGGCATGTTCCTTTGGTTGCCGAGTGTGATGGTTATGAAAGGCTTTAGCATGATTCAAAGCTTTGAATATGTGTTAATCATGACACTTGCCCAGTTACCAGGGTATTTTACCGCCGCTTGGCTCATTGAGCGGATGGGACGGAAATTTGTGCTTGTTACTTATTTACTTGGTACAGCAGGCTCTGCCCTTGTTTTCGGCAATGCGGAAACGACGGCCATGCTGATCACCGCTGGAATCTTATTATCGTTCTTTAACCTCGGAGCTTGGGGTGCGTTGTATGCCTACACGCCAGAACAATATCCAGCCGTCATCCGTGGAACGGGAGCAGGAATGGCTGCGTCTATCGGACGGGTGGGCGGAATACTTGGCCCGCTTCTTGTCGGCTCGCTAGTTGCCGCTGGTTATTCAATCGGATTGATTTTCGGCCTATTCTGTGCAAGCATCGTCATTGGTGTTGTAATTCTTGCCTTCTTTGGACGGGAAACGCGGCAAATTGAATTAACATAATAAGGAAGTTTTTAACTTTATAAGCGCTAGAACTTATTAGGAGGCCCATCAGGCGGATTGACCGTTTCATGGGCTTTTCTTCTATTTTGCTTAAGTATTTAATACCGCTGAAAAGGAACAATAACCTATATAAGAAAGTTCCAATTATGATGAGTGGCGGTGAAACAATGCACAATCGAATTGAAAAAATAAAAGATCAGCTCCCAGAGGGCTATAAAGATATTGCTGTTCTAGCCCGTCATATATTTGATGCATTTGATAAACTAGTTGGAGAGCATAGACGGCTTATCGCGATTAAAGCAACAGCAAGAATCAAACCAAACCCTGATGAAGAAAGAACATTTTTCGAAACCATTAATCAAGTAAAGATGATCATTCTCGATGAATTAGAAAAGACAACCCAAGATATCGAGCATAAAGGCGATAAGAATTGGGATAAAAACTATCGAGATGGGATTGAATAGTCGCTACGGACATCTTATTGTCAGACCGAGCCCGAGATGTCCGAAATTCGCCTTATAACGGACATTTTATCGTCAGACGGCGCCCGAGATGTCCGAAATTCGCCTTATAACGGACATTTTATCGTCAGACGGCGCCCGAGATGTCCGAAATTCGCTCTATAACGGACATTCTATCGTTAGATCGCACCCGAGATGTCCTTTATCCACTTTATAACGGACATTTCAACTTCCGATCGTGCCCAAGGTGTCCGTTATCCGCATTATAACGGACAGTTCATCCTCAGAATGAGCCCCGAGTGTCCGTCATCTCTATAACTAGCCATTCCCAAGGCAAAAAATCAAAATCCTTTCATTCGCACAACCCCTTTGTGAAAATCCGAAACTAGTATACAATATATAAGGATAGAAAATAATACCACAAAATACTAAAATAAAGCCGCTGGCGGATGCCACTGAATATTTATCATGTGAGCCCTATAAAAGATCCAAGCGCATCATACGCCGGGGTAAATTTGATTAAAGTTATTCTGAGAGGACAGATATTAATTGGAGACAAAAAAAGCATTGCCTATACTATTTTTAGTTATGTTTCTAGTAATGGTGGGCTTCGGAATCATCATTCCTGTTATTCCTTTTTATGCTGAAAATATTGGTGCTAGCCCAGCTGAGCTTGGCTGGTTAATGGCTGTTTATTCCCTAATGCAGCTTCTTTTTGCACCAGTATGGGGGAGAGTCTCGGATCGAATTGGACGAAAGCCCGTAATTGCGATCGGGATTGCTGGATTATCGCTATCTTTCTTTCTTACTGCTTTTTCCACTCAGCTATGGATGCTTTTTGCTGCAAGGATTATAGGGGGCATTTTATCCTCAGCAAATATGCCGACAGTTATGGCATATGTTGCTGATATTACATCAGAGGAAAACCGCGGCAAAGGAATGGGAATCGTTGGCGCCGCGACAGGGCTCGGCTTTATTTTTGGTCCGGCAATCGGCGGCATGTTTTCAAAAATCAGTTTAACAACGCCATTCTATATCGCAGGAACGATATCTGCGTTAACCTTTTTCCTAGTGCTTTTCATATTAAAAGAATCTTTAACAGAGGAAAACAGACATCAAACGAAGAAGAGAGCATCCCTATTTAGCGCGTTCACAGGTTCAGTATCTATTTTATTTTTACTGCAGCTGTTTATTTCCTTATCGCTCTCTGGCTTGGAAGCGACGTTTGCTTATTTCGCTGCGAAAAAAGCTGGTCTAGGGACCGTTCAATTGGGTTATATTTTCATGATTATGGGACTTGCAAGTGCGATTGTGCAAGGAGGGCTCATAGGGCGATTAACGAAAAAGTTTGGCGAGGGGGCTGTGATCCAGGGCGGGATTATTGTGTCCGCGATTGGGTTTGGCTGTATTTTACTCGTTAAAGACTTCACGACAGCTGCCATTTATTTAACCATCTTTGGCGTCGGAAATGGAGTCATTCGTCCTACTGTATCTGCTTTAATTACGAAAAGATCAATGGCTGGTCACGGGAGCTCCACCGGGCTCTTATCTTCCTTTGATTCCCTCGGAAGAATCATTGGTCCGCCTTTAGGAGGCTGGCTATTTTCAATCCAAGCCGGGCTTCCTTACATTTCTGGTGCTATATTGTCACTATTTGCCTTCGTTTTATATAGAATCTATGTCTTAAAATCGAGTAAGACGATATTTTATATGCCCGAATTAACTAAAAAATAATGATAAAGTGAGTGTTCAAAAAGGAGGACAAAAAGAGCCGAGAAGTTCAAGGAAGCGTAGCCTTCGAGCACCGGAACGTATGCTTTTAATACGTGAGGAGCGGAGAAGTAAGCTGACGCCGAAATTCGACGGCTATTTTTCCCGGACTTTTTGAACAACTTCTAAAAAGATAAGCCGCTTCGGGAATTCGCCTCTTGAAGCGGCTTTCGATATTTTTTTAATCCTTCCATGTTCTTAGCGTGCCAGAAACTACCTGTGCTATTTGACTGAAATTACGTAATATCTCTTGCACGGCTAAGCAATTCTATGTCAATATCTATATTAGTGAAGAATATCGTAAGAAGGTATTCAAGGAGATGAGAGTTTGAATAATAAAGCTGTAATTTTAGGATGTAATTATTATATAGGTTTAAGTACAATTCGCTGTTTGGGAATTCATGGCATACATACGGTTGCCATTGATTATTCTGCAGAGGACCGATATGGCTCTGAATCTAAATATTGCTCCGAAAGGCTAATTGCTCCTTATTATAAAGAAGATCCAAAAGGATTTATTCAATTTTTAATAGATTATGCGAAAAAGCAGAGCGTTAAGCCGGTTCTAATCCCTTGTCATGATTCATATGTAGAAATCGTTGATGAGTATTTAGATGAGATCAGAGAGCATTATCTCATTCCTCAAACGGAAAAAGGCCTTTACACGAAAGTGATGAATAAGGAAACTTTACATGCATTAGCTGTGGAAAAGGGAATGGATGTCCCTGAAACGGTTAGAATAGATGAAGAAAATTTTATTGAAAAAGTGGAATCGACGCTGAAATATCCGTGTATCGTTAAGCCGACCGATTCACCGGCCTTTGTTGCACATTTTAGAAAAAAGCTTTTCAAAGTCTTTAATCGGGAAGAATTAGTTGCAGCCATCGAAAAGTCAAAGAAAGCTAATTTAGAAGTAATTGTGCAAAGAATTATTCCTGGCTTTGATGATCATATGTATACATTTGATGCGTATATGAACCAAGATGCAAAGGTTACGCATTGGGTGACATGTCAGAAGCATCGCCAATACCCGATTAACTTTGGTGCATCTGTGTACACAGAACAAAAATATGTTCAAGAGCTGTACGATATTGGCGCTCCATTTTTGGAAGCGATCGGATTTAAAGGGTTTGCGGAAATTGAGTTTAAAAAGGACGCCGAGACAGGAAAGTTCTATTTAATTGAAATCAATGCCCGTATTACAAACTTAAACAACTTATTATATGAAGTAGGGGTGAATTTCCCTTACATTACTTATCGGGAGCTAACAGGGTCCCCGCTTGAGCCATATGCGGTAAAAGAAGATAAGCACCGTGTGTTTTGGTATGCATATGAAGATTTACTCGCTATCCGCGGCTATTTAAGAACCGGACAGCTCACAAAAAAACAAGTGATGCAATCTTTGATGAAACGAAAATCGTATGCGATCTGGGATTGGAAGGATCCAAAGCCTGGCCTTGTTAACTTTAGAAAAATCGCCGGAAAGTTATTGAAGAAAAATTAAGTGAATACTTAATCCACAGCGATTGTTTGCTAACGCAGAAAAGAGGTAAAAACGATGAAGCTTGAAACACTTCTTCAATCAATACAAGTAAAAGATGTTATGAATGATCAAGATTTAAATATATACGGCGTTTCATATCATTCCCAAAAGGTTACAAATGGACACCTTTTTGTTTGTGTGCGCGGATATAAAACGGACGGACATAAATATTTAGCACAAGCAGTAGAAAAAGGTGCTGTCGCAGCGGTTGTAGAGGAATTCCAAGAAGGAATCGATATCCCTCAATATTTAGTAGAAGACAGCCGGATTTCTTTAGCCAGATTAGGTGCTCACTTTTATAATCATCCGTCTAAAAAGCTGAATATGATCGGCATTACGGCAACAAATGGAAAAACGACGACTTCCTATATGACGAATGCCATTTTAGAAAATGAAGGCTTCAAAACAGGTCTGATCGGAACAGTTTCTATCAAAATTGATGACACATCGATCCCTTCAGACCTGACAACGCCAGAATCTCTCGACTTACAATACTACTTAAACGAGATGGTGGAGCACGATGTTTCTCATGTCAGTATGGAAGTATCATCGCAAGCTTTAGAAATGCATCGTGTCGAGCAAGTGGATTACGATATTGTCACGCTGAATAATGTGAGCCGTGAACATATTGATTCCCATGGCTCTTTTGAGAAATACTTTGAAGTGAAATCAAGTTTAATTAGAAATGCCAGTGAAAATAGCTTTGCCGTTCTAAATTTAGATTGCCCATATTCCTCTTCTTTAGTCAATGCAACAAAGGCTCAAGTTGTTACATTTGGAGTGAAAAGCAAGGACGGGCATATTCATTGTAAAAACCTAGATTTATCAACAGGTCGAGCTAAATTTACAGTGGAAATATTAAAAACGTTTAAAGTAAGGGATACGGAATATATTCCAGGTGAATTTGATATTGAGTTAGCTGTACCAGGACTGCATTCTGTCTATAATGCAATGGTCGCTATTACAGTGGCGCTGCTGTCTAACGTATCTGTTTCAACGATCCAAAAAACTCTCAAGACTTTTGGCGGAGTAGAGCGCCGCTTTGAGTTCATTTTTGAGGATGATTTTAAAATCATCGATGATCATTTTGCTAATGCAGGGAATATCAATGTGACGCTTGAAACATTGAAGTTCATGGACTATAAGAAGCTTCATTTAGTTTATGCAATAAGAGGAGAAAGAGGTCCTACGGTCAATCGTGAGAATGCGGACACGATTGCCGAGTGGGCTCCAAAGCTCGGCTTTAATGAAATCATTGCTACAAAGAGCATTTCCCATGTAACGGCAAAAGATAAAGTAACAGATGAAGAGCAGCGAGTGTTCGAAGAAGTGATGGATCAAGCAGGTATCAAAGTTCAGTTATATGATGAACTTCCTGATGCGATTGCTAAAGCGCTGGCAAGAGCAGAAGAAGGAGATTTAATTCTGCTGGCGGGTTGCCAAGGAATGGACCCTGGCGCTGAAATTGCTTTACATCAAATTGAAAAGCTAAACGCAGATATTTCAAAAGAAAAATTATTCATGCCTCTTCGAAACCGTGTTTCAGGGCAGACAGAAATAGTGTAAAATTATATCTTGCATGGGGCCCTCCTCAGGGCCCCATTTTAAGGAATGCCTAGCTCCAGCGCCTAACTAAGGCGCTTGCGCTATTCATTGTCTAGCTTCAGCGCCTACCCCCTCGAGGTCATAAGCCGTTCCGCCCAGAAAGGTAAAGAACACCTTCCCGTTCGGACCGTCTTATGCTTGTCGGGGGTGGGCAAGGCGCTTGCGCTTTTCTTGGCTAATAGGAAAATTTAAGTTTATTAAAGTACTAAAGCAATATTGAAACTTAGATGAAATTTCCACTTGAAATATCGCGTAAGTAAAACTAAGGCATTCGCCAGAAAAGGACTTGGCGAACGCCAAGTTTTTCTAATGTGAACATACTAAAATAAAGGTGATTAAAAAATGTGCGGTTTTGTTGGTTTTGCTCATTCTAACCGAGAATTAGATAAAATAAAAACGATTAATGATATGATGGACACGATTATTCATAGAGGTCCAGACAGCGGTGAATCTTATACGGATGAACATGTGGCATTTGGCTTCAGACGTTTAAGCATCATCGATTTAAGAGAAGAAGCTAGTCAGCCGATGTTTAACGAAGACAAAAGCTGTGTATTAATTTTTAACGGCGAAATTTATAACTATCAAGAATTAAAGAAGGACTTAGTAGAAAAAGGTCATATCTTTAAAACCGATTCAGATAGTGAAGTGTTGATCCATGGCTATGAGGAGTATGGCACTGAGCTATTGCAAAAGCTTCGAGGAATGTTCGCATTTGCTATTTGGGATACAAAGAAGGAAACGATGCTTATTGCACGGGATTTCTTTGGGATTAAGCCTCTTTACTATACACAAAACACAACTGATAACTCCTTAATCTTTGGTTCAGAAATTAAATCATTCCTAAAGAACCCAGCCTTCAAAAAAGAATTAAATAAGGATGCTCTTATGCCTTATTTAACTTTTCAATATTCAGTGCTTGATGAGACTTTCTTTAAAGGCGTGTACAAGCTTAAGCCTGGCCATTATATGATCTACAAAGATGGCAAGATGGAGATTAAGCAATATTGGAATGTAAATTTCGATGAAAAAGAGAATACCTTAGATCATTATATTAAAGAAATTAATAGCACGATGAGAGAATCGGTTGATTATCATCAAATTAGTGATGTTAAGGTTGGTTCTTTCTTATCAGGCGGAATCGATTCTAGCTATATTACGGCTTTATTAAAGCCTAATAAAACCTTCTCAATCGGTTTTAAAGATTATGAAGGAATCTTTAACGAAACGAATTTGTCTAAGGAACTATCAGATATTCTAGGCATCGATAACTATAGTAAGCTAATGAATGCAGATGAATGCTTTGAGACATTGCCTACAATCCAATATCATATGGATGAGCCGCAGTCGAATCTATCCTCTGTTCCTTTATACTTTTTATCTAAATTAGCGAGGGAGCATGTAACAGTAGTCCTGTCTGGAGAAGGTGCGGACGAGATTTTTGGCGGGTATGTCTGGTATCAGAAATCAGCGAAGCAAGAAAAATATGAAAAGGTTCCATACGTTATTCGACGTGCGCTTTCCAAAGTAGGCGGCGCCCTTCCGCAAAATAAAATTACGACCTTCCTTGTAAAAGGCGGACAGAAGATCGAAGAAAAGTTTATTGGACAAGCAAAAGTCTTTGAAGAAGAAGATGCTTTCAACGTATTGAAGGACGGGTATAAAAACGGACCGACAGTACAGAGTATTACAAAACAAGTATTTGACGAAGTTCAGGGGAAAGATGATGTTACGAAAATGCAGTATCTTGACTTAAAACTTTGGCTGCCAGGTGACATTCTTTTAAAGGCGGATAAAATGAGTATGGCTCACTCTATTGAGTTAAGAGTTCCATTTTTAGATAAAGAAGTCATGTCAATGGCATCTGAATTGCCAAGCTCTCTGCGTGTGAATCGCAAAGATACGAAATATGCATTGCGGGCTGCTTCCAGTGAGGTTCTCCCTGATGAATGGGCAAACCGTCCAAAGGTTGGTTTCCCTGTACCGATCCGTTTCTGGCTTCAAGAAGAGAAATACTACCGCATCGTGAAAGAAATGTTCGAGTCAGATATCGCGAAGGAATTCTTCAACACGGATGAACTTTTAAGATATTTAGAAGAACATTATACGAAGAAACATAACTACGCAAGATATATTTGGACTGTGTATGTGTTCCTCGTATGGTATAAGAAATTTTTTGAAGAATTATAAGCAGTATCACCTCTAAATAGGGGGTTGATATAAGTGAGAAAAATAGCAGTCAGCACGATTTTTGTTATTCTAATATGTGTTGTTTATTTTTCAATGAATAAAGTAAATAGCCATATAAGGGTAAACAGCAACGCTAATTCGGAAATCGATTTTACTGGTATAGATTCCATTACAAAGCTTAATGTCCCGACATATGTAAAAAAGTATGATTGGACACCTGAGGGACAAATGAAAATAACAGAGGTTTTTATCCCTGTTAAAGCCGTTATGCAATTGCCGGAGCTTCCGCATGGCTGCGAGATCACTTCGTTAACAGCGATTTTGAATACTTATGGGTACGGGGTTTCAAAAACGGAAATGGCCGATAACTATTTACCAAAACAGCCATTTTCCCAAAAAAATCACCGCCGGTATGGTGCGAACCCTTATAAAGCATACGCCGGCAACCCAAGTAGTGAAACTGGTGGATTTTTTAGCTATGCACCTCCAATCGTCGAAGGTGCAGCTAAATATGCAAAGGCTGTAGGCGCTAACTTGCAAACTCTTGATATGAGCGGAAGTACAAGAGAAGAAATCATCAGTCTGCTGAACAAAGGCATTCCTGTCGTTGTTTGGGTCACCCTTGATCTCGGAAAGCCAAGGCTGAATTATTCTTGGCACTTCCATGACACAGGAGAGAAATTTACGGCTCCAACCAACTTACATGCTGTTGTCTTAAATGGCTTTGACGAAAAGAAAGTTCACGTCATGAATCCGTTACACGGACAAATGACCTATGATGCAGACGCATTTTTCAAAAGCTATCAAGAACTTGGCAGCCATGCGATGACAGTTGTTAAAAGTGAAAAATAAAGTTCAACTTCATTCGGTGGGGCGGTTTTATTCCCCACCGAATGTTAGTTGAACTTATCGGGCCTTTACGGGCTGTTTGATCTCCAACTTGAAGTGTGTTTTCCCAACTTCTTGATACGAGAGTCTTACAGCCCGTTAATCTGCGACAACAGTGAAAGCAAAAGAACTCCAAATGCCATAGGTAAAATTGGATTTTCTTTTGCTTTCAGTTTTTTGTTAATATAATAGTAAAGGCTATGTTAAAGCTTAATCTTGAAATTTGCACTTGTTGATTGTAGCGGAAGGCGCGTGCTGCAGCGGAAATCAACAGCTATGTTTAACACAGCCAAGTATAAAAAGTCATTAAATTGAGAAGGATGAAACATGCAAAAGAAAAGTTTAGGAGTTATCGGTGGGATGGGGCCCATGGCTACATCCGTTTTTTTTGAAAAGGTCATTGAAAACACGGTAGCCAATTCCGATCAAGAGCACATTAATATGGTCATTTTAAATCACGCGACCCTGCCTGATCGGACAACTGTGATTTTAAATAATAAAGAAGAGTTATTTTTAAATGCTATTTTTAAAGACTTCAAGCTTCTTGAAGCAGCCGGTGTGGAACATATCGCGATCCCATGTAACACATCTCATTTTTTCTATGATCAAATGCAGGAAATGTCCACTGTGAAAATTATTAATATGGTGGACGAGACGTGTAAAGAAATTCATAAGCAGCATGGAGATGGCAGTAAAGTGGCGATCCTCGCTACAAATGGGACTGTTAGCTCAGGTATTTATAAACATGGCTGCAGGAAGTATAATATGGAATTGTATACACCTGATGAGGTCTCTCAAGAGCAAGTGATGAATACAATTTATAATATAAAAAGTGATTTAAAGGTAGATGTAGAGGCAATCGAGCAAATGATTAACGATCTCATCTGGAAAGAAAAGTGCTGCTGTGTCATACTTGCTTGTACGGAGCTATCTTGTATGAATCTACGTCCGGAAGTCATGAAATATTGCATAGATGCCATGGATGTTCTAGTGGAGAAATCAATTGAATACTCTGGTGGCACGGTGAAGAATCCGATTAGATGGAGCTAAGAAAAAGTATTTTCGATGATAGGGGAGGGGTTTATGTTGAAACTTGATGAAGCGGAAAAGTTTAAGAGGTTTTTGGAAGAATCTTTCGGTGATGGAGTCAATATTAGAGAATTGCGTTTATCCACTGAGGAAACAGAATACATCAAAAGAATTTACCCAAAGGCAAGTTTAAATAAAAGTATTCCAAAGGAAGCCCCCGACGGGAAGATTTGGTATAAAGTATCCCTTCAGCCTCCTAGTAAAAACTTAGAATCGCAAAATACTGAAGATCTAGCAACAGTTCAAGCAGAAAACATAAAGCTAAAGATTGAACTGGAAAGATTAAAAAGGGATATGGCAAATAGCCGAGAAAAATAATGAGCCAAGCTTTGATAAGATATATAGTCAATTACCGCCAAGTTTAGCTTGGCGGTTTTTTTATTGTATGTAAAACTAAATGCTTTTGACTTTTAACACACCGATAAAGGACACAGAATCGTGATTACTCCACTTGAATGTCCTTTAAAACACTGATAAAGGACATAGAATTACGATTCCTCCCCTTTCATGTCCTTTAAAACACTGATAAAGGACACAGAATCGTGATTCCTCCACATTCATGTCCTTTAAAACACTGATAAAGGACATAGAATTTCGATTTCCCCCCATTCATGTCCTTTAAAACACTGATAAAGGACATAGAATTTCGATTTCTCCCCTTTCATGTCCTTTAAAACGCGAATAAAGGACATAGAATTACGATTACTCCCCATTCATGTCCTTTAAAACACTGATAAAGGACATAGAATTACGATTTCTCTATTTTAATGTCCTTTAACACACCGATAAAGGACATAGAATTACGATTCCTCCCCATTCATGTCCTTTAATACACCAATAAAGGGCACAGAATCGTGATTCCTCCCCATTCATGTCCTTTAAAACACTGATAAAGGACACAGAATCGTGATTCCTCCCCATTCATGTCCTTTAACACACTGATAAAGGACATAGAATTACGATTTCTCTATTTTAATGTCCTTAAAAACATGCAAGGTTAAGGACAGATGCTCATAGTAGCATTATTCGACATGAGTCTCCATTCTATTGAAATAAATTTGTAATAATTTTTGGGATTAACTTTTGATAGGACAATGCTATAATATAAAATGTGCAATTATGGGACAAAAATTGACCAATATTGCGAAATTTTACCACGGTTACCTTTTCAAAAAGCAACAAACTTCTTCATTTTCAGTGTGAATATAATACATAATTAGACAAAGAGTATGCCATCTAGTATGATAGTGGCTTTACTAGAGCAATAGTTTACTAGATATACATAATGCCGATGACGACAGAAATAAAGATGCAAGCAATTTAGAAGGGAGAAACGTACAAGTGAAACGGAAATTTCTCATTCTAGGAATTGGAATCATTATAGGCTTTGGAAGTTTATTTTCCCCAATTTCTACTACAGTACAAGCTGCCGGGGTCAATAATCAGCTTGAGGATAAAAAGAAAGATGTTCAGAATAAGCGTTCAAACGTACAATCTGATATAAATCAAACACAGAATAAAGTGAATGATATTAATGCCGAGCAAGCAACGGTTAAAGCAGAAATGAAAAAGATAGACCTTGCCATTGCGGACACAAGCAATCAAATAAGGGAAAAAGAAGCCCAAATTGCTGAGACGAAAGAAGAAATAGAGAGACTCCAAGCTGAAATTGCGGTATTAAAAGACCAAATTCAAAAGCGTGACGAACTACTGAAGGAGCGTGTCCGCTCGATTCAAGAAAATGGCGGTGTCATCAGCTATATAGATGTTCTTCTAGGTGCGCAAAGCTTCGGTGACTTTATTAATCGTGTAAGTGCCGTTACAACCTTTATGCAGGCTGATAAAGATTTACTTACAGCTCATCAAGAGGATAAAGCCGCCCTTGATGAAAAAGAAGCCATCATGCAAAAGCAATTAGATGGGTTAAATCAAAAAAAGGCCCAGCTTGAAGAAATGAAGAAAAAGTATGACAGCCAAATGGCAGAAAAGAATAATCTTCTTGCCAAGTTAAATAAACAAGAAGAAGAAATGCACGAAATGCTTCACGAGCTTGAGGATCAAGATGCTATTCTTGCAGCCCAAGAAAAAGCGATTAAAAAAGAGATTGAGGCATGGAATAAAAGACAACGGGAACTGGAAGAACAGCGGAAAAGGCAAGCAGCTGCAAATGCTGCTACCAAAGCAAATGCAAATGCAACAGGCTCAGTCGGACCAATGCCAACGATTTCAAATGGTGTTTTCATGAACCCGACAACAGGCAGACTGACCTCACACTTTGGACAACGCTGGGGGACATTCCATTCAGGTATAGACATTGGTAAAGGCGGCCGGACGGGATCGGTGCCAATCGTTGCGTCAGCTGCAGGTACAGTCATTCGTGCCAACTACGATCGAAGCTATGGAAATGTCGTCATGATTACTCATGTGATCGATGGACAAGTCATGACAACTGTATATGGCCATATGGAAAGCCTTAGTGTCTCAAACGGACAAAGCGTTGCGAAGGGCCAATTATTAGGCTATATGGGCAGCACAGGTCATTCTACTGGCCCGCATCTTCACTTTGAAATCCATCATGGCCCTTGGAACGGTGGCCGTACAAACTCGGTAAATCCGCTTAAATATGTTTCATATTAATAGTAAAAGTATTATTTAAAGTCATTGATGCATTTAACGCATCAATGACTTTTTTTAATATCCACTTATTCCTAAAGATATTTGAATAAGATTTGTAAATATTATAGATGAAGGCTATATTTTTTAAATATTATTATTATCGAAACTGGTATGTTAAATGAGGGGGGCAATAGTGATGAGAAAAGAGCTAATGGGAATGTTAGAAGCTCGAAAAGATGAAATGATCCAAATTCGCCGTTATTTACACGAAAACCCGGAGTTATCCTTTAAAGAAGAAAAAACCGCTCAATATATTATGGATTTTTACAAAGGAAAAGACGTTGAGGTTCAAACAAATGTAGGAAACGGGTACGGGATTATTGTAACGATTAAAGGTGGAAAGCCAGGAAAAACTATAGGCCTTCGAGCAGACTTTGATGCACTTCCAATTGTTGAAGAGACTGATGTCCCATTTAAATCCAAAAATGAAGGTGTTATGCATGCATGCGGTCATGATGGGCATACTGCCTATTTATTAATTCTTGCAGATTGTCTCATCCAATTAAAAGACCAAATTACAGGCACAATTAAAATTATTCATCAGCATGCGGAAGAAACTCCACCAGGCGGAGCAAAAAGCATTGTTGAATCTGGTGCACTTGATGACTTACATGCTGTTTTTGGAATCCACTTATTTCCGACGAACCCTACAGGTGATATAGGATATCGAAGCGGCTATTCGATGGCTGGAAGAACATATTTCAAGCTAGTGATTCAAGGAGTAGGCGGTCATGGATCTACACCACAATCGGCAAACGATGCGATTGTAGCTGCATCCCATTTTGTCACAGCTGTTCAAACTGTTATTAGCCGCCGCTTAAATCCTTTTGATGTTGGTGTTGTTACCATTGGTTCTTTCGATGGAAAAGGCTCCTTCAATGTCATCAAAGACAGTGTCGAGCTTGAAGGTGATGTACGCTATATGACCGTTGAAACTCAAGAGTTAATTGACAAAGAAATTCACCGTATTGCTAATGGAATTGAGGCTATGTTTGGTGTTGAATGTGATCTTACATATACAGCGGATTATCCGCCTCTATACAATGATCCCAAAATTACAGAAGATGTCGTTGCGAGTCTTAAAAGCATGAATGACCAGGATATTAAGCAAGTCATTGAATTCCCTATGTTTTCTGGTTCTGAAGACTTTTCATACTACGCAGAAAAAATCCCTGGCTGCTTCTTCTACATTGGCTGTAAACCAAAAGGAGTAGAAAAAGCGTTTTTCAATCACCATCCGAAATTTGACATCGATGAAGATGCCCTTCTCGTTGCAGCAAAATCAGTTGGACAAGTTGTTTGTGGTTATTTTGGCATAGATTAGCTAATCGTTAGACCGAACTTTAGGAGTGGAAAGCATCCTGAGTTCGGTCTTTTTGGCATTTGTTTAAAAAAGCGAGAATAAAACATTTGGCCTAAAAGAAGGAATTACCTCAAGTTTTGTCGAACTATTCCTATTATTAGGTCGATTCTACTAACTAAAGAGAATTTAGGGGAGGGGGATAGATGTGAAGTTAATTAAAAACTTTAAAATAAAAAATAAATTATTTGTTTTAGTTAGCACAGCCATTATTTTTCTTATTAGTATAAGTGCAATAGGTTATATATATATGAGCCAAATGTCAGCCAATACAAAAGAAATGTATACGGATCGATTAATTCCAATAAAAAATATTAATCTCATTCGAAATAATAATCGCGCGCTGGATTCATTTGTCCTTGAATTGATGATTACAAACGATCGGGCTAAGCAAGTTGATCTAGAAACAAAAATTAATGAGAGATTTGACCAAAATAATCAGCTAATGAATGAATACGAAGCGACGGGCCTAGATGCAGCTTCAAAACAAAATTTTAATCACTTGCAGGAGCATCTACACGCCTATGAAAAGGAGCTTCAAACGATAGTAGACTTGGCTTTAGCTGGTAAATCTGATGAAGCATATTCTTTATATTCAACAAAGCTGAATAGTGTAAAAGTAGCAGTAAGCGGTTATTCGGATGTGATCAGTGACAGTAACATTAAGGCATCAGAAAATCTGAATAAAGCAAATGCTGATAAAAAGAATCAGGCTACCATGATCATGCTGTTTGTTTCCTTACTAGCTGCCGTCTTTTTTACTGGCATGGGGTTAGTCATTATAAAGCTGATAACGAGTCCTATGAAGGAAATTCAGAGTCTTATGGCAAAGGCGGAGAAAGGCGATTTTACGATTAGAGGAAGTGTTCAATCCAAAGATGAACTCGGATTATTATCCGAATCCTTTAATAGTATGGTGAACGGTATTCAAGGGCTCATTCAACAGGTTACACAAACGTCAGAGCATGTAGCCTCTGCTGCTGAGCAATTAACGGCAAGTACAGAAATGACGAATAAAGCAACGGAGCATATTGCGAGTACCATTCAAGAATTGGCCGCTGGAACAGATCAACAAGTGCAAAGTGTAGGCGGAACGAAGAAAGTTATTAACGAAATGTCCGCAAGTGTTCGTCACATTGCTCAGAATGCCCATAGCGCTTCAGATAAAGCGCTGGTAACTTCGGAAAAAGCATTAGAAGGAAATGAAACGATTTCAAATGTAATTCATCAAATGAACTCTATTAATCAAACAGTCTCTTTATTAGGAGATACGATTAGGGGGTTGGGTGAGCGTTCAAAAGAAATTGGCTCCATCATAAAGGTTATTACCGATATTTCCGCCCAGACTAATCTTCTTGCTTTGAATGCTGCAATTGAAGCGGCACGAGCGGGGGAGCATGGAAGGGGATTTGCTGTTGTTGCTGCTGAGGTTCGAAAACTAGCTGAACAATCTGCAGGATCTGCCCAAAAAATTGCGGCACTCATCACCTCTATTCAGAGTGAAACACAATCAGCTATTTTTTCCATGGAACAGGCCTATGAAGAAGTAAATGAAGGAATCGGAATCGTAAACACAGCGGGCGAATCATTCGAGGAGATTCAAAGCTCTGTAAAAGAGGTGGCTACTGAAATCCTTGATGTTTCTTCGGCCGTCCAGCAGATGGCTGCAAGCTCAGAACAAATTCTAGACGCCATTAATATCGTCAACGAAGTAGCTGCTGCAGCCGTCACAGGTACTGTTGAAGTCTCATCAGCCACGGAAGAACAGTTAGCATCGATGGAAGAAATCGCAGCTTCCTCCATGGCTTTATCGAAAGTAGCAGAAGAATTAAAATCGTTGATCGGGGAATTTAAAGTTTAATTGCGATACCATTTAAATGGACACTTTTGGGCTTTTTTTGCTTGCAATGTCCGTTATCGTCATTATAACGGCGGCTTTTGGACTTTTCCCGCTTAAAATGTCCTTTATTGAAAATATATAAACCGTAAAAATGCCCGCATTAAGGTCATAGAAAGTGACCAAAATTCGGGCATTGTCATTTGATTATTTACTGCCAGGCGCTGGATGGTCAACTCCTTTTACCCGATGTCGATGCCCATCGTTTTCACTCGTATAGAAATCATAATAATGTACATGCATACCATCTCCAACTTGGATGGCAGGGCCTGAATACGCTATGTAATGGTGATTATGCCCATCTTCAAAAAGCACATATCCTTCCGTGTAATGAATATGGTTTCCGTCCTGAGTTTGGATAGGAGGAGAAGTAACATCCAAACACTGATGGACATGTCCGCCACTTACAGAAGTATAATCAACAGACCCATGATTATGATGAGGCACAAAACCCGGTTTAAAATCATCCTTTCCCACTCTATTCAAGTCACTCACCTCAGCATGGATATTTTTAACCTCTACATGTATATGCGTGCTAATTGGATATTAATTCTTGGTTCATTGCATAGTTAATTAGAAACATATAATAGTATGAATTTACTTTATTTGCATGTAGGAGGAGATAATCACTGTGGAAACGTGGGGGCAAATGAGAAAGCAAGGGAAAAGGCGATTTATTCTTGGGTTTGGCATGGTTATTTCGATTCCATTCGTTATTGACTACTATATAATTAAACTTCTTCTTAACTCATTTCGAATCACATTTGATTTTACTGAACTTTTACTCGTTTGGATTGTATGTATCTTATTAGCATTATTATTTGGGATGTACGGGTGGGATAGAATGGAGAAGGACTGGCAGGAAAAAATCAATAGTGAATAACTTTACCAGAATAATAAATGCCAAATCGATTAAAAATCAATCAAACGTTTGATTAACAATTGATTTTTCAAATTTAATCAAACGTTTGATTAATGCTCCGTACCTACGGCCCCAAGCAATTCGAAGTTAATCAAACGATTGTTTAACAGCAAGAAAGAGGACTTTCAATCAAACGTTTGATTAATAAAAATATTTGTTGAAGATTGAGAAGTTAATATAGTTTTGAATAATATTTATTGATAAAACGGAGGGTCCTAAATTGCTGGCTCATTTATTTTTTGTTCGCCATGCCCATTCAGTTTATACACGAGATGAATTGCAAAGGCCGTTATCAGAGCAAGGATTTCTTGATGCTAGGAAAATTACAGAAATACTTAAATATGAAAAAATTGATTATGTTATTTCAAGCCCGTACAGAAGGGCCATTCAAACTGTTGAAGGTGTTGCAGGATTGCTAGGTAAAGAGGTAATAATTGAAGACGACTTCAAAGAACGGAAACTATCTGAAAAACCTGCCGATGATTTTCATGCGGCAATTGCAAAAGTATGGGAGGATGACTCTTTTTCTTGGGTAGGAGGAGAATCGAATAAATCAGCCCAAGTTAGAGGTGTTCAGGCAACATTGCAGGTTTTAGAAAAGCATAAAGGAAAAAATATTGTGATAGGCACTCACGGAAACATAATGGTTTTAATCATGAATTATTTTAACGAAAGATACGGATTTGAATTCTGGCGAGAACTGGACATGCCGGATATTTATAAATTATCCTTTGATCATTTTAGGCTGATAGAAGTGACTCGGCTGTGGAATAGAGAAGGGGAATGATTTATTTTTCGTGGAAAAAGAAGGGAAGATCTCTAATAAACCCGTCCGTTTATAGTTTCCTAAAATAACAAATGCCCAATCTGTAAAAAATCAATCAATCGTTTGATTAGTTGGGTGGTTTTTCCAATTCAATCAAACGTTTGATTAATGCTCCGTACCTACAGCTCCAAGAAATTCAAGATTAACCAAACGATTTTTTAACAGCAGGAATGAGGAGGTTTAATCAAACGTTTGATTAATAAATTGACTGTTGTTCCCCAGCTTTATAACCTCATTTTGAATAATTTTTTTCTGAATTAGATTGATATTAAAAGGAATTGTTTGCTTTTAGGAGAATGTTATATTAATAAAATCTTTTCTGTTTTAAGAGGTGGATTCTGTGGATATACATGTCCTAGCAAAGGATACGCTAGAGGCACAGGGAATTCGGTGGATCATAGAATCACATTTGACAGGCATACGATTAAGTCAGTGTGATTCTATGGAGACGCTTTTTCAGTCGGTACAAAAGCTGAGGCCGAATCTAGTTATTATTGATATGGATAGGTGGGGGAAGGAAAGTGAGCGAATTTGTGAAATGCTGCAGAGGCATAAAATCCGCTGGCTGGGGATTTCTTCTGAACGAATATTTCAAACAGCCTACCGTGCGCTAAGATTTCGAGCAGAGGATGTTTTGTTTAGGCCATTTTCGGCAGACGATTTAGTGAAGCATGTTCAGCAGCTTCGCTTTCTGGCTCGAAATGAAAAACCTTTCTTCTCGAATCAAAGCTTTAATACAGAAAACAATCAGATCGAATATCCAGACCTTTTTATTGGCAATCAAAAAACTGACTATCCGATTACAATGGTGGCATTTTTGACGCCAAACTCAAGTTTGCTTCATCTTGTATACGATGCATTACAGCGATACCCCTTTCCGGATAAAAATACACTGTTTGCCTTATCGGATTTTATCCTATGCGTGCAGGAAACAGAAAAAATTGAAACATTACAGGAGGTCCTTCATTCATTTCTAACGAGATGGAAGGTGCAGATGGATGAGCCTCTAGCCATTGTAATTAGTATTAGTTCATCAGAACACTCGTTAAAGCAAAAATATCAGCAAATCCAACAATTGACGAAGCGGATTTTTTTCGAAGGGTACGATATTATTTTAGCTGAGAATGATCAAATACTTTCGCGAGAGATGGACCCTTTCCTGACACCACTTGAGCAGCGTCAATGGATTGAAATGCTTGAGAAGCAAAATACAAATGCAATTAAAGAGTGGGTGGAGCATGAATTTCTGACGTATGAGCAGCCATACCCAGATCCTGAAATGGTCCGGATTCGACTTACAAGTGTGCTTGCCCAAATTCGCAGACATATGAAATCTTACAATCTTCAGAGTGAATCTTTGGAAGCTGACTATCATGAAGTTTTCCAACAAATTATTCATAAACCGGTTATTTATCAAATTGTGCAGGAGCTTCTTGCATTTACAGGCCGACTGCTTCATCAAGTTAAAGATCAGCTTTTACAGGAAGGTCCTCGTTCACTCGTTGAAAAAGTCAGAGAATTAATTGAATCGAATTATTGGGATGCGGGGTGGAACTTAGCTGCATGCGCTGAGGCACTTAGAATAAATAAAAGTACGCTAAGTCGGCGATTTGCTAAAGAATCAGGAGTATCTTTCCGTGACTTGCTACACCAAGTAAGAGTACAGGAGGCAAAACGCCTCCTCCAAGAGACAGATTTATCATTAGAAGAAGTGGCAAGATTAACAGGATATACACATCAAACGTATTTTAATGCGAAATTCAAACAGCTTGAGTCTTGTACACCTTCCGCTTATCGGAGCGGTTATAGTAATAATTAAGTAAAGGGGGTCCAATAATAGTGGGCTCCCTTTTTTGTATTCAAGTAAAATCAATCAAACGTTTGATTAAATGGGAAAAAGTCCATTTCGATGCACGTTTAGAAGGATGGTTTCGGCTTCATTGTAAAGAATTGTTTTTTCTTTTTATGAAAACTTTTTTATTAGGCTAGAACGTCCATACTATGTAACTAGTTATGAAATGTATTTTTTATAAAGGAGCTCTTGAAAGGAAATGAAGAAACATGATGTGCATGCACGATTTATCACCTGTATTACTGACTACAAAGATGATTTCTATCGTTTAGCCTACAGCTACGTAAAAAATCAAGAGGATGCATTGGATATTATTCAAGAATCAATAAAAAAAGCACTGACCTCTTTAAACAAAATAAACGACCCGAACTCAATGAAAAGCTGGTTTTATAAAATTGTCGTGCGGACTGCGATTGACTTTCTAAGAAAACAAAAGAAATTAACCCTTGCAGATGATGAAACGATTGAATTTTTAAGCAAAGGAAAAGAAGACACTTACAAGGATATGGATCTTCAGAAAGCTTTAGATGAACTGCCGATTCCGTATAAAACCGTCATTATCCTTCGTTTCTTTGAGGATTTGAAGCTGGAGGAAATCGCCAAGATTTTAGAAGTAAATATTAATACAGTAAAAACACGGCTATACAAAGGATTAAAGCTATTACGAGTCTCAATCACCGAGGAGGAGCTAATCAATGGATAAGAAACTGGAACAATTAAAAGAAGAGTATAAGAACGTTCCGATACCAAAGGAGTTAGATGAAATAATCATGAAGGCACTTCCGCAAAAGAAAAAGAAAAAACACCTATATATATGGCCTGCAGGGGCTGCTGCAGCGGCCATGCTGCTAACGGTAATGGTCAACTTCAGCCCTTCTGCAGCGCATGCCATGTCAAAAGTTCCTTTTATGAAAGGGATTGTAGAAGTGATTACCTTTAATGAGTTTAAAGAAGAAAAGAATAACACAAGCATTAGTGTGAAAACACCGGCGATTTCAGGCCTTGAAAATAAGACATTGGAAGGCAGCTTAAATGAAAAATATCTAGAAGAAAGCAAAAAACTTTATGAGGAGTTCACTGCGGCCAACAAGAATGGCCACCTAGCGATTGATAGTGATTTCGAGGTGGTCACCGATACGCCTCATCTATTATCTATCCGCCGCAGTATTGAAACCATACAGGCTTCTGGATATGTACAGAACCGCTATGTCACCATTGATAAAGAGAATCAATCGTTGATCACTTTAAAGAGTTTATTTAAAGATGATCAGTACGTAAAAGTCATTAGTGAAAACATTAAAGAGCAAATGAAACAACAGATGAAAGCAGACCCTAATAAGATATATTTTTTAACAGATGAGGACGTAGAACCTTTTACACAAATTGATCCAAACCAGCAGTTTTACATTAGTGATGATCATATACTCGTGATTTCATTTGACGAATATGAGGTCGCTCCTGGATATATGGGGGCAGTAGAGTTTAAAATTCCAACCGAGGTTATTTCGGATATCCTCGCTGGGGATAGATATATTCATTAAGTTGAAAACGGCAAACGTCCTTCTCTTCGTTTTAATAAGAAGAAAGGGACGCTTGCTGTTTTTTTTAATAGGCTCTTTTCGCATATATTGTTGTTTTTAGCCTTTGTAGTTTGCCCGTTGATTTCCGCTGCGGGCACTTGCTTTCCGCGGGGAGGGACGGGAGCCTCCTCGGCGCTATCGCCTGCGGGGTCTCCCGCTTCCCTCCATTCCCGCAGGACATTGAATAAACATCCGGGAATAGACTCCGCACGACAAAATGCGGATGCATTTTGGAGGAGTCAAGTACTCTCCGCTCCAATCAACTCAGATATTTAATTTATATTCCCACCTATAAAGCAACAAACTTTATGAAAATAGTCTTTTTAAAAAATACAAGTCCTTCATTACCTTTTTTTGGTATGGGAATCATTTCCACAAAATATTTATTATTTTAGGGAAACAAAATGATTAGATGTTAGCGTCTATTAACCGGAACGAAAAAGTAAACAAATTAAAACTATTTTCGTTTGTCTACATAGGATAGAGGATGGGATGGATACCTTAGGAATATTTTTACAAACACCATGAAGAAATAGGACTACTTTGAGGAGGATTTTTAAGCATGACACAGAAACACCACTATATTCCTGGATTAGACGGACTCCGCGCATTCGCTGTACTATCCGTCATGGCCTATCATTTTAGCTTTAGCTGGGCTAGAGGAGGATTTTTGGGAGTCGATATCTTTTTTGTTTTATCGGGTTATTTAATCACATCTATTGCTTTAGCAGCCCAAGGTAACCAAATGAATCTAAACTTGCGTGAATTTTGGGTGAAACGTTTTCGAAGATTACTTCCAGCAGCATATGTAATGGTTATTACCACTGTTGTGTGGGTTATGCTGTTTAATCAAGATCTCTTACACACTGTACGAGGAGATGCTATTTCTTCGCTTTTTTATACTAGTAATTGGTGGTTTATATTTCACAAGCTTTCCTATTTTGATAGTTTTGGTTCACCATCCCCTTTAAAGAATCTGTGGTCACTAGCGATTGAAGAACAGTTTTATATCCTATGGCCAATCGTTTTAATTGCGGGATCTTATCTATTTAAAAAGCGTAGCAGCTTTTCAATCCTGGTGCTAATAGGGATTATATTTTCTGCTATTTTAATGGGCTTATTATATCAGCCTGGTACAGATGCAAGCCGTGTCTATTATGGGACAGATACTCGGTCCTTTGAATTACTTATTGGTTGTTTTCTTGCCTTTATTTGGCCAATGAAGAGACTTTCTTCTAGAAATCTTACTACTAAGTTAGGAAACATATTGAATTTAACGAGTTTCATTACATTTGGGATTCTTATTCTTTCCGTCGTATTTTTGGATGAATTTCAATCTTTTCTCTATAGAGGAGGGATGGTGTTAGTTTGTGTAAATGCGGCCATTTTGATCGCTTGTATTAGTCATCCAGTTAGCCTTTTGGGAAAATTGCTTTCTTTTAAGCCCCTTCGCTGGGTTGGTTCAAGATCTTACGGAATCTACCTTTGGCATTACCCAGTTATGGTGTTGGGTACCCCTGTCTATGAAATAGGGAATCCAGTAATCTGGCGTGTTGGTTTGCAAGTTGTGATTATATTTATCATTGCAGAAATCTCCTATCGCTTTATTGAAATGCCGATCCGAAAACATGGATTCAGACCATTCCTTCAGCAGTATCTTGCCATCAATGTCTTGAAGTGGAGTAAACTCCCTCTAGTTAGAAAAGTTCCAACAATCCTTCTGCCACTAGTTCTACTAGTGTTTACTACTGGTATTACCAGTATGGTAAAAGGGAATGAGCAAAAGGATTCGATCGATCCATATCCAACCCAAGTGAAAATAAATCATGTAGAGCAGCCTTCTAGTAGTATAGGTTCTGTTTCGATCTCATTTGAAAAACAAGAAATCATGGGAATGAAGGGAAATTCCTCCGATGATGATAATGGAAAAGGATTCGTACCAAAAGAGGAACAGAACGAGGAAATATCAAAAGGGGAGAAATCAGAAACAAGTGTCACAACTGTCAATAAAACTTATTCGAAAATATTGGCTATTGGGGACTCTGTGATGTTAGATATTGCAGCAAGCCTTCATAAAAAATATCCTGATATGACGATAGATGGAAAAGTCGGAAGGCAAGTATCTCAAGCCGTTCAACTCGCACACTCTTACGAAAATTTTAATCAACCGGAAAATGCCGTTATCATTGAATTAGGTACAAATGGTTATTTCACCAATAATCAAATAGATTCATTACTTCAATCATTCTCCAAAGCTCATATCTATTTAGTGAACACACGCGTACCCCGCCCATGGGAAAGCCAAGTGAATAATGCGCTAGCAGCAAAGGCCAAGGAGAATAAGAATATCACATTGGTGGATTGGCATTCTGCAGCCATCAACCATCCAGAATACTTCGCTCCTGACGGTGTACACTTAGTGCCTAAAGGGATCGAAGCTTTAACAACATGTATTGACCAAGCGTTGAAGTGAAACTTTCATCAGTGGGGGCATACTGCCCTTTCATGCATAGAAGCTATCTAATATTCTTCAGGAACTTCTAGAATTAAGTCAGGAAACCGTGAAAGCACATTGACATGCACCCCAATTGTTAGACATAACTAACAATTGGAGTGAAATTTTTTTATGGCGAAATTTTCTTATTTCTCTTCAATGACCTTAAAAGCCTCGCTATTTAATATCTTCTCAACTTCTTCATACCCAGTCGGGAATGCAAAGTTATATCTTGCTGGCAAGGCAAAGACGTAATCCGCGTTGCGTCCTAGCTCCTTAGGATTCATTGGTGCGGCACCAATGTGAAATTTCTCTTCCTGCATCGCGTCCCACTGCTCATGGGTGAACACCATGACAGGGATATCCTGGCGCGGGTTCTGCTTCGTCCATTGTGGGTGTCTGATAGGAAGTAGCGGGCCTGTTTCAATGACCTTGCCGCTTTGCGGTGACATGCCTTCCCACTTATCGGTTAAAATTTGATAATCCATCCAGCTTTCGGGCAAGGAAATTTCAAATCCATAATCTGTATTTTTATACTGAATGCCATCGGCCGCGTACTCGCCTAGCGTTACATCGGTTATGAGCCAGTCATTATTTCTCTTTTTGACGGTCAGATCAATTGGCTGTTTGGCTGCAAAGCCGCCCTTTTCCTTCTCTACGCTTGTGATCTCGATGATTTCTCCTTTTACTTTATAAGAGGCATCTGTAGCCTTCTCAACGGAAAGAATCTCGATCCGTTCCGGCCATGGGCTTGACGTCTGGCGTCCTGGAGCGCCTTCTGGGTTATTGATCCATTTTTCCAATAAGGGCTTCGCAACGAGACCCCCATATTGTTCTGTCATATTTTTCTTCAGCTCTTTTTTCGGCGCTAGCAGCGATACCATTTGTAGCTTTTTGCCAAATTCCTCAACAATGTTAGTCACGAGCTTCTTATCGGATTGACCAGCTTCCTGCGGCTCCTTAGGTTTTTCGGATGCCTGCTCAGACGGGTGCTCTGGGGAAGTGTTGGTTGTGTTTGAACAGCCAAACAGGGACATACTTAAAAGGAGTGTACTTGCGATGGTGAATGTTTTTTTCATATGATGTTCCTCCTAGAATTTTTTTTTAGTTTTCACTTATTAGACGGAAAAAATGACATTTTGTTACAAAATGTAATAACGGACAAATCAAAGCGGCCCCTCTGTCCAAATGTCCGATATCGTCGTTATTACGGACATATCAAAGCGGCCCCTCTGTCCAAATGTCCGATATCGTCGTTATTACGGACATATCAAAGCGGCCCCTCTGTCCAAATGTCCGATATCGTCGTTATTACGGACAAATCAAAGCGGCCTCTCTGTCCAAATGTCCGATATCGCCCTCATAACGGACACATCAACTCCGAACGCCCGTCCAAGTGTCCGATCTCGCATCAATCAAACGTTTGATTAAATTTCATTTAGAATCATTTTTTCACAATCCATTCCACGATGAAATAAATTATAAATAATACAATTCCAATGAAGTTAACTGAGATAAATTATAGAAACATCAATATTTCATAAATAATTATCTGAAATTTCCCTATACAATAAAAATATAAACAAAGGGAGGCAGATATTATGAAAACGATTGCAGATGAAAAAGTGGTACGCTACCGCGGAACAGAATTGAATACGAAGGGCTGGCAGCAAGAGGCGGCGCTTCGAATGCTGATGAATAACTTAGATCAAGATGTGGCTGAGCATCCAGAAAAACTTGTTGTATACGGCGGAATTGGAAAAGCAGCGCGAAATTGGGAGAGCTTCGATGCGATTGTAAAATCCCTTAAAGAGCTTGAAGATGACGAGACACTTCTTATTCAATCAGGTAAACCTGTAGCCATTTTTAAATCACACACAGATGCACCTCGTGTTCTTCTAGCAAACTCGAATATTGTACCTGCTTACGCGAATTGGGATACATTCCATGAACTTGATAAAAAAGGCTTAATGATGTACGGACAAATGACGGCGGGAAGCTGGATTTATATTGGTTCTCAAGGAATTGTTCAAGGAACGTATGAAACGTTTGCTGAGCTAGCTAAGCAGCATTTTAACAGCACACTGAAAAACACAATTACGCTAACAGCAGGACTAGGCGGTATGGGTGGTGCGCAGCCACTTGCTGTAACAATGAACGGAGGGGTTTGCATCGGCATTGATACCGACGAAACACGCATTGACCGTCGAATTGAAACGCGTTACACAGATGTGAAAACAAATTCATTGGATGAAGCGATTCAATGGGCACTGGAAGCCAAGTACGAAGGAAGAGCCTTGTCAATTGGCTTAATCGGAAATGCTTCTGATATTCTTCCAGAAATGATCGCAAAAGGCTTTATCCCGGATGTATTAACAGACCAGACATCGGCTCATGATCCATTAAATGGATATACTCCTTCAGGTATGACGCTAGAAGCTGCTGCTGAATTAAGAGCGGCTGATCCAGCAGAATATGTGAAGCGCTCAAAGGCTTCTATGGCAAAGCATGTTCAAGCGATGCTCGATATGATGGAAAAGGGCGCGATTACTTTTGATTACGGCAATAATATCCGCCAAGTTGCGAAGGATGAAGGGGTAGAAAATGCATTTGCTTTCCCTGGCTTCGTTCCAGCTTATATCCGTCCGCAATTTTGTGAAGGAAAAGGGCCTTTCCGCTGGGTAGCACTTTCTGGAGATCCTGAAGATATTTATAAAACAGATGAAGTTATTTTACGTGAATTTAGCGATAATGAGCATCTTTGCAACTGGATCCGCATGGCACAAGAAAAAATTGAATTCCAAGGACTCCCATCCCGTATTTGCTGGCTAGGCTACGGCGAACGAGCTCGATTTGGAAAAATCATCAATGACATGGTGGCAAGAGGAGAACTAAAAGCACCAATCGTTATTGGTCGTGATCACCTAGATTCTGGCTCAGTTGCCTCGCCAAACCGTGAAACAGAAGGAATGAAGGATGGCTCAGATGTTGTAGCTGACTGGCCGATTTTAAATGCGATGATTAATGCTGTTGGCGGCGCAACATGGGTATCGGTTCACCATGGCGGCGGTGTTGGAATGGGTTATTCACTACATGCAGGTATGGTAATCGTTGCAGATGGAACGAAGGAAGCAGAAGCTCGTCTTGAGCGTGTATTAACAACAGACCCTGGTATGGGAGTTGTTCGCCATGTGGATGCTGGCTATGAACTAGCAGAGAAAACAGCACGTGAAAAAGGCGTCAATATTCCGATGTTAAAAAAAGGGAATGAATAAGAATGACAAAACCAATTTGGATTAAACATATCACACAGCTTGCTACGCTTGCTTCCGAAGAGAAGGGACCACGTTCCAAGGAAGCGATGTCTGAGCTGGGGATTATTGAAGATGGAAGCTTATGGTTGGAAAATGGCGTCATTCAAGCTGTAGGGACAACGAAGGAGCTTGAAAAGCAATACGAGGCGAGAGCGGAAGAAGCTGATATTGTAGATGCCACTGGACACTTAGTTACACCAGGTCTCGTTGATCCTCACACACATGTTGTTTATGGCGGAAGCCGTGAACGTGAATTTGAAATGCGCCTTGAGGGTGCAACATATATGGACATTATGAATGCGGGCGGCGGAATTCATGCGACGACCCGCATGACCCGTGAAGCTTCAGAAGAAGAGCTAATTGAACAGACAACACGTAGACTGGATTCTTTCCTTCAGCACGGTGTGACAACTGTTGAAGGAAAAAGCGGCTACGGCATGAATCTTGAAACAGAATTGAAGCAATTAAGAGTGATGAAAAAGCTTCAGGAATCTCATCCAATTGATCTCGTTCCGACCTTTATGGGGGCTCATGCGGTTCCGCCTGATTTTAAGGGAAGAGAAGATGAATTTGTTGACCATTTAATAGAAGACATGCTGCCTATCGTAGCTGAGGAAAAATTGGCTGAATTCAATGATGTGTTCTGTGAAAAAGGCGTTTTTACCCCTGAACAATCAGAGCGTATTTTAGAAGCTGGAAAACAATACGGGCTGATTCCAAAAATTCATGCGGATGAAATTGAACCATACGGGGGAGCGGAATTAGCAGCAAAAGTCGGTGCGATTTCAGCTGAGCATTTATTAAAGGCATCTGACGAAGGAATTCAAGCAATGGCGAAATCCGGAACCATCGCATGTCTACTTCCAGCAACAGCTCTTTATTTACGCGAACAGGCTGCAGCGGGAAGAAAGATGATTGATGAAGGTGTTGCAGTTGCGATTTCTACAGATGCCAATCCTGGGTCTTCTCCAACCACTTCTATGCCGCTTGTTATGAATCTAGCTTGTATTTCTATGAGACTTACACCAGCAGAAAGCTTAACCGCTGCAACCTACAATGCGGCTTGTGCGATCAATCGGCAAGATCTAGTTGGATCATTCGAAGTAGGAAAACAAGCAGACATCGTTCTATGGAATGTGAAAAGCTATCAAGAATTACAATATCTATTTGGCGTTAACCATGTGAAGTCTGTTTGGAAAAAAGGGGTTCAGGTGGTGTAAGAACGATGAAACAAAGGTGGCTGCAATTTATAAGCAGCCGCCTTTGCCGATAGCGTCGTTTACTTCAAAAGGAAGGGGATTGTGAATGAATACAAATCAAGAGGTGAATAGGCAAACTGCAGTTCCCAAAATAGAGGTAACGTACGAATCTCCGCAAATGTGGAAGTTTTTCGTATACAGCCTGATTGGTGCCTTCATGTTTTTCATTCCGGTAACAATAGGAGAGAAAAACTCTATCATGCTCGATCATATTGTCTCGTTTATTCAAAAGCACGCGGCGCCAGCTTTACCATATTATGCGCTGCTTATTATTGCAGCAGGTGCCATTTATCCGTTTCTTTCAGGAAAATGGAAAAAATCGAAGGTAGATATTGTTTTTTCTTTTTTTAAGGCGATCGGATTATTAGTCGGTCTTATGCTTGTATTTAACTTCGGTCCAGCATGGTTATTTGATCCGAGCATGGGTCCATTTTTATTCGATAAACTCGTCGTGCCCGTCGGCCTGCTAGTCCCGATTGGTGCGGGTTTTCTGGCACTTCTAGTTGGTTACGGTCTACTTGAATTTGTCGGCGTTTTGGCAAAGCCGATTATGCGTCCGATTTGGAAATCTCCGGGACGATCTTCCATTGATGCCGTAGCATCGTTTGTCGGTAGCTATTCATTGGGTCTATTAATCACAAATCGAATATACAAAGAGGGAAAATATACAGCGAAAGAAGCAGCAATCATAGCCACTGGTTTTTCAACGGTTTCGGCTACTTTTATGGTCATTGTAGCTAAAACATTAGGTTTGATGGAAATGTGGAATACATATTTTTGGGTAACGCTCGTTGTGACATTTGCGGTAACTGCGATAACGGTGAGAATTTGGCCTTTATCAAAAATTAAAGATGACTATTATGAAGGATCTACACCTCAACCAGAAGTTGAAATTCAAGGGAACCGATTTGTAGCGGCATGGAGTGAAGCAAAGGCAACAGTGGCTAACTCACCTTGTTTGCTTGATAACATCTGGACGAATGTAAAG
The DNA here is from genome assembly GCF_008923245.1 of Cytobacillus depressus. Lineage (GTDB taxonomy): Bacteria > Bacillota > Bacilli > Bacillales > Cytobacillaceae > Cytobacillus > Cytobacillus depressus. The sequence goes on along the minus strand of NZ_WBOS01000016.1, from coordinate 26,482 downwards.
GATGGCTTGCTAATGGCGATGGCTATTCTTCCGTCAATATTATCGATTGGATTGTTAGGATTAGTCCTAGCGGAATATACACCAATATTTGATTGGATTGGCTATATATTTTATCCGGTTACGGCCGTAATGCAGCTGCCGGAACCAATGCTCGCTGCAAAAGCAAGTGCACTTGGCATTGCGGAGATGTTTTTGCCAGCCCTGCTAGTGACAGAATCTGTACTTGTGGTGAAATTTGTTATTGCTGTTGTCTCTGTCTCAGCGATTATTTTCTTCTCAGCATTCGTCCCTTGTGTCGTAGCGACAGAAATTCCAATTTCAATTCCTCAGCTTATCATCCTTTGGATTGAGCGGGTTATACTGACAATTATTATTGTTACGCCAATTGCCTATCTAATACTGTAAAGTTATTCTGAAAGAAAAAGAGGAAGTAGACTTTGCTAGTCTGCCTCCTCTTTTAAATAAATAAGTTCCCAAACTATCGTGAAGCATACTTGCTTGATGTTTTTACCTCATTTAATTGATGATTTGGTTCTTTTTTCGGTTACTTCAGAAAAGCCCCTTTAATGAAAGAACAAATTTCCCTATTCCTCTTGTTAACTTTAAATTCAATAATTGACACAGGAATAGCTATTAAAACGAATAGTATATTTAAAGCATTACCACATCAACATTGATTAACTAGGATAGTGAATTAAAACTGAACACTTTACTTTCCTATTTCCCTTGTTCCTATAAATATGAGGTCTGCCTGCATCAAAAATAATCGAGTCCTCGCAATCGACTACATATAGCTTTTCATTAACTTCAACTTCTAAAGTCCCCTCATATACAAAAATGTATTCTTCTACTCCCGCATTATGCGGTTCTGATTTATGCTCACATCCTGGTTCTAAGGTTATTAAAAAGACCTCAAACTGTTTTTCCGGATTAAATGGTACAAGTGGATACACACGATACTGTCCATCATTTTCAATAACTGGCTCTACTTCCTCCTTTTTTATTAAAGTAACAGATGGTCTATCTTGACTTATTAGTGAAGAGAATGATAATCGTAGCCCATTTGCTATTTTCCAAAGAGTTGTTACAGTTGGATTCGACTCGCCCCTTTCGATTTGTCCTAACATGGTTTTGCTAACACCTGTTAATTCGGATGTTTTATCTAAACTAAAATTTCTTTCCTGCCGGACACGTTTTATATTTTTGCTGATATTTTTATTAATTTGATCCATAAATTGACCTCCAATAAAACATATATACGTCATATTGTACAAATGTGCGTTATAGTATATTATAAAACCATATAGCGTTCAAATATACACTATATAGTCCAAAGTATATGAAAAAGGGGAAATTGTCTATGGAAAACCGTTCTATTTTTTCAGGTGTTCATCAAGTTATTGGTAACACTCCAATGGTTCATCTATCTAGAATTACAGAAGGTCTTGATGGAAATATTTTTGCTAAACTTGAATATTTAAATCCTGGTTTTAGCAAAAAAGATAGAATTGGTTTACAGATAATTGAAGAGGCTGAAAAGGCAGGAATACTCAAGCCTAATCAAACTGTTGTAGAACTGACAAGCGGCAATACTGGTACAGGACTTGCGATTGTATGCGGAGTGAAAGGTTATAAATTTGTTGCTGTCATGTCTAAGGGAAATTCATTGGAAAGAGCTAGAATGATGGAAGCGCTGGGAGCAGAGGTTGTTTTAGTAGACCAAGTACCTGGTTCACCGGTAGGGCAAGTATCTGGAGAGGATCTTGCAAAAGTTGAAGAGGTAGCACAACAAATAACAAAAGAAAGAAACGCATTTCGTGCAGATCAATTTAATCATATTGGAAATATACATGCTCACGAATATCACACAGGGGAAGAAATGTGGAGACAAACAAACGGAGAAATAGATATTTTTCTAGATTTTGCAGGTTCTGGTGGTACTTTTACCGGATGCGCGAAAACTTTAAAAAAGTATAACCCCGACATTCGTTGCTATTTAGTTGAACCAGATTCTGCCCCCTTTTACTCTGGTAAACCTGTAATGAATCCAAATCATAAGATTCAAGGTGGGGGATATTTAATGGACTTGCCTCTACTGGATAAAAATTTAGTTACAAACTACATTCATATTACAGATGATGAGGCTACACAAGTTGCAAGAGATTTAGCAAAAAAAGAAGGAATATTTGCAGGATTTTCTTCAGGAGCGAATGTTGCTGCTGCACTAAAACTATTGAAACAGGAAGAAAAAGGAGCAAATATCGTATTAACGATAAATGATTCTGGTCTTAAATATCTAAGCACAGATCTGTATAAATAAATGATTGGCTTTCCCCCTTCGTTCTAATTGATTGAATAACACAAGAAAGTATCGATATGATTATCGATACTTTCTTGTGTTACTTAACGGCTGTTGGTTATAAAAAAGAATGAATTAAAAATAGAATTGCAAAAGCAATACCAGACCGCAAATGCCACTTCCGGTCCATCCTCTGATATCGAAATAGTCCCGATATAGGAACTGGAAGCAGGACTAGCAAGGAAACCAATCCGCTAATATTATTAAAATCAAATTTGAAGCCGTGCATAAAGACAGCTACCGTATGCAAGATGATAAAAGCGATGGCGATAATCGCTGCTGGAGTATGCCATCTTCGGGTAAAGCGCAGTAAAGTGGACAACCACTTTTTTACCTTGCTTTGACCTTTCAGCATACGAAGCCTAATAATACGAAGAAGCACATAATAAGCAAGTACAAAAAATAAGGCAATTCTTGCACTGGAACCAAAACCTTTAAATGTATGTTTGAACTGCTTGCTGTGCAAAGTGGTTAATGAAAGCTGTGATAGTCCCTTAAGTTCCCAAAACATTATCGAAACAGCGATAATAATCGCTACGATTATCCATACTCGTTCCTTTTTAGGAATCCATCCTTGTTTTTGGACCTTGATTTCCCGTGTATTCATTGACCTGTCCTCCTATACGTTGTTCAAATAAACTAAATATGACAAATAAATGCCTCCATGTTTTTTATAAAATAAACCACTCAAAGTTAAAATAACCTTCAATTTTATTTAAATACAATGTAGCTCGATAAATGAATGCATTTTCTATATTTATGATTTCTTAATTAAAAATTAATTGATAAAATCGGTTAATATGAATAAGACAAAAAAGCTATTCACTTTTCTTTTCAACTCCCCTAGAAAATGTTATAACGAATTATAAGGTTTGAATTATCAGACAACATCATAGAGGCGCTTCTAAGGAAGAAATTCAGTTGAAGCTCGTTTCCTGCTGATCATATTCAAAATAATTTTCCAACTAGAAAGAGTGATTATATGTCAACGAATGTTATTCATGGAAAAACAATTGCGGAATGGAAAAAAGAATATCCGATTCTATCAGAAATGACGGATTTAAAGGAAGTTTTTTGGACCAATCCGAAGCATAACACAAGTGGAGAGGCACCTTCTTTAACGATGGAGGATGTAATCGACGCAGAAAAAAGGCTTGCTCGTTTTGCTCCATACATAGCAAAGGTATTTCCGGAAACGGCGAAAGATCACGGTATTATTGAATCGCCGCTTTTTCATATTCCGAAAATGCAAGAAAGGCTTGAAGGATTCTATCAAACGGAGTTGCCTGGCAACTTATTTTTAAAAGGGGATAGCCATCTGCCGATTTCAGGCTCTATTAAGGCAAGAGGCGGAATTTATGAGATTTTGAAATATGCTGAGGAACTGGCTATCAATAATAACATGCTAACACTTGAGGACGATTACTCGATTTTAGCGGAGCCAAAGTGTAAAGAGTTCTTTTCTGGCTATTCTATTGCAGTTGGATCGACAGGGAATTTAGGGCTTAGCATCGGAATTATGAGCGCAAAGCTTGGTTTCAACGTATATGTGCATATGTCAGCCGACGCAAAGCAATGGAAAAAAGATTTGCTTCGTGAAAAGGGTGTTGTCGTAGTTGAGCATGCTTCTGATTTTAGTGAAGCTGTCGCGCAAGGAAGAAAGCAGGCTGATGAGGATCCGAATATGTATTTTGTCGATGATGAAAGCTCAGAAAGTCTTTTCCTTGGGTACGCAGTAGCAGCAATTCGTTTAAAGAAGCAGCTAGAGGATAAGAATGTGAAGGTAGATAAAGAGCATCCATTATTCGTTTATTTACCTTGCGGTGTTGGCGGCGGTCCTGGCGGAGTGACATTTGGTCTTAAACAAATTTTTGGTGATCATGTTCACTGCTTCTTCATTGAACCAACCCATTCCCCATGCATGCTTCTTGGATTAGTAACAGAACTGCATGATGAAGTATCCGTTCAGGAATTTGGCATTGATAACAAAACGGAAGCTGACGGACTTGCAGTGGGACGTCCATCTGCATTTATCGGCAAAACGATTGAAAACAAACTTAGCGGCATTTGCACGGTCGAAGATGAAAAATTATTTACTTACTTGGCTTTGCTTGCAACGGAGGAGGAAATCTATCTGGAACCGTCCGCTCTCGCTGGTTTTGCAAGCTATGTCCAATTATTTAAATCACAAGCAGGTAAAGCTTATTTAAATAAGAATGAGTTAGAGCAAAACTTACAGGCTGGAACGCATATTGTCTGGGGAACAGGCGGAAGTATGGTGCCTGAGAATGAAATGAAGCGATATTACGAAAGAGGAAAACAAACAATATAATAAGTAATTATCAAGTCGGTCACGGAAAGGCCTGCAGGACAAGCGTTCAGAAAATGATCCAAGATCAAAACTCTGTCCGCATACCTTGCAGGCCAATTTTATCTGAATGAAAAGGGAGGCCAATTCAATTGGAAAGCAAGCTTTATTACGAAGATCCATATTTAAAGTCATTCACCGCCCATCTCCTAAAACAGGAAAAGGATGAACAAGGCAAATGGTATGCAGTTTTAGACAAGACGGCCTTTTATCCAACTGGCGGAGGGCAGCCGAATGATACTGGTACTTTGAATGATATTAAAGTCATTGATGTAGAGGAAATAGATGGGGAAATCCGCCATTATGTAGAGAAGGAACTGCCAGAAACATTAGGCAATATTGCTGGACAAATAGATTGGGACAGACGCTTTGATCATATGCAGCAGCATGCAGGTCAGCATATTTTAACGGCGGCTTTTGTAGAGCTCTTTAGCTTCCCCACAGTAAGCTTTCACTTAGGAAAAGAAACTTCAACGATTGATTTAGATATTAGTGAGCTTACGGATGAACAAGCGCTAGAAGCTGAAAAGCTAGCTAATCAAATCATTTTAGAAGGCCGGCCAATCGAGACGAAATGGGTAACAGAGTCTGAACTCTCGGGGTACCAATTGCGGAAAGCGCTGTCTGTGACAGAGAATATCCGCCTCGTGATCATTCCCGATTTTGATTATAATGGCTGCGGCGGGACACATCCAAAGTCAACGGCTGAAGTCGGACCAATCAAAATATTAGATTGGGAGCGGCAAAAAAGTAAAATAAGGGTTCAATTTGTTTGTGGAGGGAGAGTATTAACGCAACTTCACCAAAAGCAAAAGGTAATAAAGGATTTAACAGAGCTTTTAAATGCTCCGGAACAAGGACTTCCCCCAGCTGCTAAAAAGCTGATTGACCTTGGCAAGGAACGGGATAAGACACTAGAATTCCTGCGAGAATCGCTTTTATCGTATGAGGCGAAAGAGCTCCTGCAACGCGCAGAAAAGCTGGAAAATGGAAAGATGATTTGTGAGGTTTTTCAAGATCGATCCATCCAGGAGCTCCAAAAGCTTGCCCGTTCGATAACAGCTTTTTCTGATGAAGTGCTTGTTTTTCTAGTAAATGAAACGAAAGACAAGCTGCAATTTGTCTGTGCGAGAGGTTCAAAGTCCTCCATCAGTATGAAACAGGTTTCGAGTGCTTTACTGTCAGCTATCAATGGAAAAGGCGGAGGTAATGACCACTTCGCACAGGGTGGGGGAGAAAAGCTAATCACTGGTGAACAACTGTTACAGCACGCGAGAGAAAAAGCGTTACAGGAAATCAAATAGTAGAAATGACACAAAAGAGTTAATAAAATATTTAGAAAAATCTTATAAAATAGTTGTCAGCCTGCCTCTGTTGTATTACAATCCATTATAAGGGCTATGCATTACAATGAATGTTTATGTTGACCACATAAACGCCTCATGTAATATCCGTGCTCTGCAGGAGGCATATTGATGTTTCAGCAAAATACAGTTTATATTATCGGCGACAGTAAAACCTCGTCGAACAATCCAATTATGCAAAAGTATAATAGTTTCTTCATCGGATTAGTAGTTAATCGGGAAACGAATGAAATTGTTGATGCAGAATGTTCTTCGACGATTGCATTAACTTCCATATTTATTAAATCTTTGTTCGTCGGCAAATCTATTTTAGAAGTGGAAAACGTGCTGGAGGAAATTGAACAGCGTTATTTTGGCTCGTCGCAAAAGGCCTTAATGGTAGCCTTTAAAAATGCAAATATTAAATATACACAAATAATGAATAAATAAGCTGCTTTTTCTGTTAATCGCAGATGAAATCCAGCTGTTGGAGATGTAATGGTTTTCTCTGGCAGCTGGATTTTTCTATATACACTTACTAGTAAACATCTATTCTATTAAGAAAAAAATGGGGGCTAAGAAATGAAGCTATATATATCTGTAGACATGGAAGGAATTACAGGGTTGGCAGATTACACACATGTGGATTCTTTCAAGCATAATTACGAACGAAGCCGAAAGATTATGACGGAAGAAGCAAACCATGTTATTTCAGCGGCCTTTGATTTAGGATGCGCAGAGGTAGTTGTGAATGACAGCCATTCGAAAATGAATAATCTTCTCATTGAAAATCTTCATCCTGAAGCTCAAGTCATAGTTGGAGATGTTAAGCCTTTTTCAATGGTGCAAGCTTTAGATTCTAGTTTCGTCGGAGCAATATTTGTCGGCTATCACGCTAGAGCCTCAATGAAAGGCGCGATGTCACACTCGATGATCTTTGGTGTGCGCAACATGTATATCAATGATGTAGCTATTGGGGAGATGGGCCTCAATGCTTACGTTGCTGGCTATCATGGCGTACCCGTTCTTATGGTGGCAGGAGATGACCGCGCAGCACTGGAAGCAGAGCAGCTCATTCCGAATGTGACAACAGCGATTGTGAAGGAAACCATTACCCGTTCAGCTGTTAAATCATTAACACCGGCCAAAGCAGGCGAACTTTTAAGAGAAAAAACAGCCGAAGCGTTAAAAAATCGGGATTTAGTGAAACCGCTCACACCGCCTGATAACCCGCTATTAAGAATTGAGTTTGCTAACTACGGGCAGGCAGAATGGGCAGCCTTAATGCCGGGAACAGAAATTGAAGAAAATACGACAATAGTCCGTTACCAGGCGAAGGATATTCTTGAAGCATATAAAGCGATGCTGGTCATGGTTGAATTAGCAATGAGAACCTCATTCTGTTAGGAAGTGTTATTAATGACAACATACATTGTAAAGCGCCTCATTGCCATGATTGTAACACTATGGCTCATCGTTACATTAACCTTTTTTCTCATGCATTCAATTCCAGGTTCTCCTTTTAATGAGGAAAGGGCGACGAATGAAACGGTTCAACGGAATTTAGAGAAGTTTTATCACTTAGACAAACCACTTTATGTTCAGTATGGGATGTATCTGAAATCTGTTGCCACGTTTGACTTTGGACCATCTATTAAAAAATCGTCTCAGACTGTCAACGACATGCTCGGACGCGGTTTTCCCGTTTCCTTTGAATTAGGAATGGTCACTTTAATTGTTGCCATTCTTTCTGGGATAACACTCGGAACCATTGCAGCCCTTCGCCATAATGGCATTATTGATTATTTAGCGATGACAATAGCCGTACTCGGAATTTCAATTCCAAACTTTGTCATGGCTACTTTTCTTATTCAGCAACTCGCGGTAAATTTAGGAATCCTACCTGTAGCTACATGGGTAAGTCCGAAGCATATGATTCTGCCTACGTTAGCGTTAGCAACTGGACCAATGGCGATTATTGCGAGATTAACCCGTGCCAGCATGCTAGAGGTATTAACGCAGGATTACATAAGAACTGCGAAAGCAAAGGGTTTATCACCAGTAAAAATTGTCTTCAAACATGCATTAAGGAACGCACTATTGCCAGTCGTTACTGTACTTGGCTCGCTTGCAGCTAGTATATTAACCGGGACATTTGTCATTGAGAAAATTTTTGCGATTCCGGGGATGGGAAAGTACTTTGTAGAAAGTATCAACCAGCGTGATTATCCAGTCATCATGGGGACGACCGTTTTTTATAGTTCAATCCTGATTATCATGCTTTTCTTAGTGGATATTGCTTACGGCATCCTCGATCCTCGAATTAAGCTCCATAAAAAGGAGGCCAGCTAAATGGAATTACGAAAACAGCATGATCGAAATATAGCAGCAGACATTCCAGATGAATGGTTTGTCCCGAAAGCTAGTAATCATTTAGATGCAGAGGCAGTTGTCCGGCCAAGTTTAAGCTATTGGCAAGATGCATGGCGACGCCTGTTGAAGAATAAATTAGCAATGGCGGGACTGACTTTTCTTATATTTCTTACCATAATGGCGATCTTTGGACCGATCATTTCACCACATGATGTAGCAGAGCAAAAACTCGTTAATCAAAATCTGCCTCCTTCAAGTAAACATTGGTTCGGGACGGATGAACTAGGAAGAGATGTTTTTTCAAGGACATGGTATGGAGCGAGAATTTCTTTATTTGTAGGAATTGTTGCTGCGTTAATTGATTTTGTCATCGGGGTTGTCTATGGAGGAGTGGCCGGATATAAAGGTGGAAAAGTCGACAATGTCATGATGAGAATCGTAGAAATTTTATACGGACTTCCTTATTTGCTCATTGTCATTTTAATAAGTGTTGTCATGGGACCAGGCTTGTTTACGATCATATTTGCCCTTACCGTTACAGGATGGATAGGGATGGCTCGGATTGTAAGAGGTCAGGTTTTGCAAATAAAAAACTATGAATTTGTGCTAGCATCGAAAACTTTTGGCACGAAAACATCGAGAATTATTAAGAAAAACCTCCTTCCGAACACGATGGGGCCAATCATTGTGCAAATGACTTTAACCGTTCCATCTGCCATCTTTGCAGAGGCATTCTTGAGCTTTCTTGGCTTAGGCATTCAGGCGCCATTAGCGAGCTGGGGTTCGATGGCAAGCGATGGTTTATCTACTATTCTATCGGGTCATTGGTGGCGGTTATTCTTCCCTGCATTCTTTATTTCATTGACCATGTTTTCATTTAATGTGCTCGGGGATGGACTTCAGGATGCACTCGATCCGAAGTTAAGGAGGTAATCATCATAGAAAAAGTTCTTGAAGTAAAGGATCTCCATGTTTCATTTAAAACATATGGCGGAGAAGTGAAGGCTGTCCGGGGAGTTACCTTCGACTTATATAAAGGTGAAACATTAGCGATCGTCGGTGAATCTGGCTGCGGTAAAAGCGTCACTTCTCAAAGTATTATGCGACTCATTCCAAACCCTCCAGGCAAAATCGTCCATGGTTCGATTCTGTTTAGAGGGAATGATCTTACTAAATTGAAAGAACCGCAAATGAGAAATATTCGCGGGGCAGATATTTCGATGATCTTTCAGGATCCGATGACAGCTCTCAATCCAACGATTACTGTTGGTGAGCAAATCATTGAAGGAATTTTGCAACATGAATCAATCACAAGACAAGAGGCGAAGAAAAAAGCATTAGAAATGCTGGATCTTGTAGGTATCCCTAATCCTAAGGAGCGATTGAAACATCACCCCCATCAGTTTAGCGGAGGGATGAGACAGCGGATTGTTATTGCCATGGCTCTCGTTTGCCAACCGGAAGTGTTAATAGCGGATGAGCCCACGACTGCATTGGATGTAACGATTCAAGCACAAATACTAGATTTGTTTAAAGATATCCAGAAGAAAACCGGTGTATCAATTATTCTTATCACCCACGATCTTGGAGTTGTTGCCCAAGTAGCTGACCGCATTGCGGTTATGTATGCAGGCAAAATTGTAGAGGCAGGATCAAGAAGGGAGATTTTCTATAATCCTCAGCATCCGTATACGAAAGGGCTGCTGAACTCAGTCCCTCGTCTTGATTTAGAAGGAGCTGAACTTATTCCGATAGGAGGCACTCCTCCAGATTTATTTTCACCGCCAAAAGGTTGCCCGTTTACAGCGAGATGCAGCTATGCAATGGAAGTTTGTGATCGGGTATACCCATTCAAAACGTATCTGAGTAATGAGCATCATGTGGATTGTTGGTTACAGGATGAACGGGCGACGAAAATACTTGCCAGTATGAAGTAGGTTACACCTTTTCAAAGGATTTTTTTGGCTTCGGATTGATGGGGCAATTCCTTCAACTTATTCAATAAATCATTGATGTATCAAGCACGAGGCGATGAATCCATTGAAAGTTTTTCACAGCAAAATTGCTGAAAACATTAAAAAAGTGATTAAAAAGGGGGAAGTTGACATGAAAAGATTTTTATCTCTTTTGCTGACAGGCTTATTGATCTTTGTTCTTGCTGCTTGTACAGCAAAACAGGGAGCAGGAACTGAGCCTGCGCCTACACCAGAAAAAGGCAATGATGACGGAAAAAAGGAAGAAGTAGCAACTGAAAAGGTACTTTACTTAAACAATGGGGCGGAGCCAACCTCATTTGATCCTCCAATCGGATTTGATTCTTATTCATGGAGTGCATTAAACAACTTAATGGAAGGTTTAACCCGCCTAGGCACGAACCATGATCCAGAAGCAGCAACAGCTGAGAAGTGGGATGTTTCAGAAGATGGGAAAGTTTATACATTCCACATTCGTGATAATGCGAAATGGTCAAATGGAGATGATGTGACAGCGGGAGATTTCGTCTTTGCTTGGAAACGCCTATTAGACCCTGAAACAGGATCACCAGCTGCGTTCCTTGGATACTTCATTGAGGGAGCTGAAGCATTTAATAATAGCGAAGGATCAGCTGATGATGTAAAGGTAAAAGCAGTAGATGATAAAACATTTGAAGTCACATTAGTTAGCCCGCAAGCATACTTCCTAAGTGTTATTACGAACCCTGCTTTCTTCCCGATTAATGAGGAGGTAGCAACCGAAAATCCGAAATGGTTTGCCGAAGCAGCCACTTTTATTGGAAATGGACCATTCAACTTAACAGAATGGGAGCATGACAGCCATTTCGTTATGGAAAAGAATGATCAATATTGGGATGCGGGAACAGTTAAGCTTGATAAAGTTCATTGGGCTATCATCGATGACACAAATACAGAATATCAAATGTTCCAAACTGGAAATCTAGATGTATCGGATGTTCCAGCTGACCTAGCTGAGCAAATTCTTTCAGAAGGAAAAGCAAAGGTTGAAGACCAGGCAGGAGATTATTTCTATCGTTTTAACGTAACGATGGAGCCATTCCAAAATGTAAATATTCGTAAAGCTTTTGCTATGGCTATTGACCAGCAGCAAATTGTTGATTTTGTTACAAAAAACCAACAAAAACCAGCATACGGCTTCGTTTCATACGGATTTAATGATGCAAACGGCAAAGATTTCCGGGAAACAGCTGGGGATCTTATCAAAACAAATCCTGAAGAAGCAAAAGCACTTCTTGCAAAAGGCATGGAAGAGGAAGGCTACACAACTCTTCCAGAAGTAACATTGACGTACAGCACAAGTGATTCCCATAAGAAAATTGCTGAGGCACTTCAGCAAATGTTTAAAGATAATCTAGGTGTCGAAGTAAAGCTAGCAAATATGGAGTGGAATGTGTTTGCGGGAGAACAAACTGCGTTAAAGTTCCAATTCTCACGCAGCTCTTTCTTAGCTGATTATGCAGATCCAATTAACTTCCTAGAAAACTTCCAAACTGGTTTATCTATGAACCGTACGGGTTGGAGCAATGCGAAATACGACCAATTAATTAAAGATGCCAAAAATGAAGCTGATGAGGCAAAGCGTTATGAAATGATGTACGAAGCTGAAAGAATCTTATTTGATGAGATGCCAATCGTACCTCTTTACTTCTATAACCAAGTTAATTTAGAAAATGAAGCTGTTTCTGGCATCGTTCGCCACCCAGTTGGCTATTTAGAGCTAAAATGGGCGGATAAAAATTAAAATCATAAGTCTTTTTTTATAAAGTTTGTTGTTGTACAAGGGTGATTTTAATTTAACTATCTGAGTTGATTGGAGCGGAGGGCACTTGACTCCTGCGGGAATGGAGGGAAGCGGGAGACCCCACAGGCGGTAACGCCGAGGAGGCTCCCGTCCCTCCCCGCGGAAAGCAAGTGCCCGCAGCGGAAATCAACGGGCAAACTTTGAAGGCTAAAAACAACAAAGCTAATCATAGAGAGGGGGTGTTCGCATGAACATCCCTTTTTTCAAAAGAATACTAGTTAACTTTTTGAATATGGTTTTAAGAAGATCAAATTTCAAAAGGATGTGTCAGCATGTTGATAAAACCTTATGCGTTAAAGGCCGGAGACACGATTGGCATTATTGCACCGGCTAGCCCGCCTAATCAGGAGAATTTGCAGCGTTCTTTCTCATTTTTAGAAGAGCTTGGGTTAAATGTGAAGCTTGGCAAACATGTATATGATCAATATGGATATTTGGCAGGAAAAGATAACGATCGATTAGATGATTTACATATGATGTTTTTGGATCGGGAAGTGAAGGCAATTATTTGCGCAGGCGGAGGATACGGGACTGGACGGATTGCTTCAAATATAGACTATGATCTTATCAGAGATAACCCGAAAATCTTCTGGGGGTACAGCGATATTACCTTTTTGCATACCGCCATTCGCCAGCAGGCAGGATTAGTTACTTTTCATGGACCTATGCTTGCCTCTGATATCGGTAAGGAGGATGCACATCCTCTATCAAAGCAATCGTATTATCAATTATTTAGACCGACTAAAATTCAATATACTGAAGAGCTTTCTCCTTTAGAAACTATCATTGAAGGTCAAGCCAGCGGAGAAATAACAGGCGGAAACTTGTCTCTTATCGCAAGTACGATTGGCACCCCATTTGAAATTGATACAAAAGGGAAGCTGTTATTAATTGAGGATATTAATGAAGAACCGCGCTCCATTGACCGGATGTTAAATCAATTGTACACGGCTGGCAAGCTTTATGATGCAGCTGGTCTCATTATTGGCGATTTCAATAATTGTGTTCCAGAAAGAGAGCTTTCTTTAAGCCTAGATGAAGTGATTGACCATTACGTTCATTTGGCAAATAAACCGGCAATGAAGGGATTCAAAATCGGCCATTGCTCACCGCATATTGCCATTCCTCTTGGTGTTCATGCCGAAATGAACACAGCGAAGAAACAATTAACAATTGAAAGTGGAGTTAAGTAAAGGTTTAGTTTACTAAAGGGTGGTATAGATGAAAATAGACAAAATAGAAACATTCAAGGTAGCGATACCACTTAGAAAGCCATTCAAAACGGCGTTGCGGACAGTTAACACTGCTGAATCTATTCTAGTAAAAGTAACATGTGATAACGGCATCATCGGTTGGGGGGAGGCCCCACCAACTGTTGTTATTACAGGGGAAACTCTATCAAGCATCGAATCCGCTATTCATCAAGTATTAAAGCCTTATTTAGAACAACAAAGCCTTCTTAATTTTGAAGCAATTTTTCAAGGAATCCAATCCATATTAATTGGAAATTCTAGTGCAAAGGCCGCTGTTGATATGGCTTTGTACGATTGTTTATCACAGCAATGCAAGCTCCCGCTTTACCAATTTCTCGGCGGTCATAAAAATGAAATTGAAACAGATTTTACAGTAAGTGTAAATGGTCCAGAGGAAATGGGAGAAGACGCCGTTTCCTATGTCCAACAAGGATTCGATGTGCTGAAGGTGAAAGTAGGCAAGGATAATACTGCAACAGATATTGAACGGATCCGTGAAATAAGAGGGCGTATCGGGAACAACATTAAAATCCGCCTTGATGCCAATCAGGGCTGGACACCGAAAGAGGCCATTCAGGCGATCCGCAAAATGGAGGAACTAGGGTTAAATATTGAGCTTGTTGAACAGCCTGTTAAAGCATGGGATATAGCTGGACTGAAACAGGTGACGGATCATGTAGACACGCTGATCATGGCAGACGAAAGTGTTTTTTCGCCAAGGCAAGCTTTTGAAGTCATCAAATCAAGAAGTGCTGATTTAATTAATATTAAATTAATGAAGTCTGGCGGGATTTATCAAGCGCAAATTATTAATCAGCTAGCTGAGGTATGCGGAATGGAATGTATGGTCGGAAGCATGATTGAAACACGGATCGGCATTTCCGCAGCGGCTCATTTTGCTGCCAGTAAGAAAAATATTACGCGTTTCGATTTCGATGCACCACTCATGCTCGCAAAAGAACTCGTCGAAGGTGGCATTAAGTATAACGGCAGAAAAGTTACTTTACCAACAGAACCTGGTTTAGGTATTCGTCATGTAAATGTAGAGGAGGGAGCTTCAGTTGGCAATTCAAAATAAATGGCTCGTGAATGTTCCAGTTGCAACTGTTTGGACGTCGTTTGATTCGGCTCGAGAAGTAGATAAACAAGCGGTGGAGAACCCTGCAGATATTGAGTCGTGGTTAAACAGTTTAACTCATGAAAAGCTGTTAGGGCTCTGCGATCAAAACCTTGTTCAAACTCAAGTTTTACTTGGCCAGGAAGTATACGTATTGGAAGAAAAAGTGGGATGGGCACATATTATTGTGCCTAATCAAGCTTCCTCCAAAAATAAGGAAGGCTATCCTGGATGGATCCCTGCAGCTCAAATTGTCCAGAGTCAAGATTCGGCGTTAAAAAAGGGACAAGTTGCTGTCGTCACGCAAAAGGTGGCAACCCTTTACGGAATTGATTATAAGCCTATCATGTCATTGAGCTATCAAACGGTGTTACCGATAATTAGTAGCGGGAATAATTGGGTTCGAGTACAGATGCCATCGGGAGCGGGATTTTTTAAAGCTGAAGATGTCACTCAGTATGATTCCATTCAGGACCTTCCAAAAGGGAATGGAAAAAACATTGTTGCTGCAGGTGTACAATTCCTTGGATTGCCTTATTTATGGGGGGGAATGAGTAGCTTTGGCTATGATTGCTCAGGATTCAGCTACTCCATGTGCAGGGCGAACGGATACACAATCCCACGTGACGCACATGATCAGGCGGCGTCAGGTAAAAATGTTGACTTGGATAAAATAGAGCCTGGCGATCTTTTGTATTTTGCTTACGAGGAAGGGAAAGGAAAAATCCACCACGTTGGCATTTATTATGGAGAAGGCAAACTGCTGCATTCGCCATGTACAGGAAAAGGCATTGAGATCATCGATTTAAAAGACACGGTTTATGAAAAGGAATTATGTGCAGCGAGGCGCTACTGGCAAGAGACGGGGGAATAGCTATGACAAATGGAGCATTGTTAGAGGTGAAGCATCTCAAGAAGCATTTCTCGTTAGGGAAGGGGCAAATTTTAAAAGCAGTTGATGATGTTTCATTTTACATTAAAAAGGGAGAAACGTTCGGCATTGTCGGGGAATCCGGCTGCGGTAAATCTACAGCTGGACGTACCATTATTGGCCTGTATGATCGGACAGACGGCGAAGTTATTTACGATGGGAAAAACGTCCATAAAATGACTGAAAAAGAAAGGTTTGCTTTTCATAGGAAAATGCAAATGATTTTCCAAGATCCATATGCTTCGTTAAATCCGCGTTCCACTGTAAGGGAAATCATTTCTGAGCCGATGGAGGTTCATGGAATTTATCCGAATAAAAAGGAACGTTTGGAAAGGGTTTATCAGCTTTTAGAGGATGTCGGTCTGAATAGGGATCATGCCAATCGTTATCCACATGAATTCAGCGGAGGGCAAAGACAAAGAATTGGCATTGCCCGTGCTCTTTCACTCGATCCAGACTTTATTATTGCGGATGAACCGATCTCTGCTCTTGATGTTTCTGTCCAAGCACAGGTCGTTAATTTGTTGAAAAATCTGCAAAAAAAGAAAGGCTTAACCTTTTTGTTTATTGCCCATGACTTATCAATGGTCAAGCATATTAGCGACCGGATCGGTGTGATGTATTTAGGTAATCTTGTCGAGTTAACGGCAAGTGCCAATCTTTATCAAAACCCTCTTCATCCATATACACAGGCTCTTTTATCAGCCATTCCGATTCCAGATCCAGATGTGGAGGACAAGCGTGAACGGATCATTTTACAAGGCGAGCTTCCAAGTCCGATTAATCCGCCGAGCGGCTGTGTATTCCGAACCCGCTGCCCATATGCAATGGAAGCTTGCTCAAGCATGAAGCCAGAATGGCAGGAAATAGAAGAGAACCATTTTGTCGCATGCCATTTATACAATAAAAAAGTGGCAGGCGATACAACCCAATCTCAAGTAGCCGTTACGATACGGGCGAGAAATTAAGATGAAATTTCTTTCTTTAAAAGCGAAAGTTGAAGAAGTAGCTGCGAAATGTCAAGGAAGAGTTGGGTTGGTAGTGGAAACAAGCGAAGGCCGGTTGGAAATAAGACATCATGAGAAATTCTCCTCAGCGAGTTTAATTAAGATTCCTATTTTAATAGAGGGATTGCGCCAATATGATCACGGGCTACTTCATCTTCAAGAATATGTACCGGCTTCCCCTTCTTCTAGAGTAGGAGGAGCTGGTGTCATTCAAACACTATCAGATGATTTGCAGCTAAAAGTTGTTGATTTAATGGCGTTAATGATCATTGTTTCCGATAATACTGCGACAAACCTGTTAATCGATCGCCTCGGCAAGGATAAAATTAATCAGTGTATTCAAGCATTGTACTTACAAAGCACCGAGCTTAATCGCAAAATGATGGATTTTGTAGCCATCCGAAATGGCAGAAACAACTATACAAGTCCGGAAGATATGATTACTTGCTTAAAGGTCATTGATAATCAGCCCCAATTTTTATCTGGAGCAAGTTCGGTAAAAGCGTTAACTATCTTGGAAAATCAGCAATTCAAAAATAAACTTTCGTATTTGATGGACTTAGATCATATTCGAGTTGCAAATAAAACGGGAGAATTGCCTGGAGTGGAACATGATTGCGCTATTATCAAGTATGGCGGCAAAACCATCTATGCTGCTGTCCTAATCGATCAGCTTTCCAAGCAAGAGGATGGCCATAAGACTCTAGCGCAAATCGGAAAATTAGTATCACAATATATAATGACAAATTAAGAAAGGAATGGTTATCATCGAACCATTCCTTTCCCTCATTAATATAAACGTTTAGAATAGCTTTCCACAAGTGATGCCTGAATGGTCTCACTGTTTACATCTGGCAAGTTAATGTGATCAGCTAATATTTGCGAAGGGGAAGGCAGCTGAGCTTTTGACAGCCAAGTTTCATGATGCCACAGTTTTGAGCGCTTGAAGGCCTTAGCGCAATGAATATAGCACTCTTCCACTTGAACAGCGATGCCAAGCATCGGCGTTTTTCCGTGAGCCTCCATTTTTTTAAGAATATTGGAATCCTTTATAATGGCCGCTTTTCCATTCACTCTTAATGTCTCCTCCAAGCCAGGTATGACAAAGATAAGACCAATATAAGGATTCGCAATAATATTTCTCAATGAATCCATCCGTTTGTTTCCTGGTCGTTCGGGTATAACAAGATACTGATCATCAAGCAAATGAACAAAACCAGGTGCATCTCCACGGGGTGAAGAATCACAATGCCCATTCGCATCAGCGGTTGAAATAAACACGATCGGAGATTTAGCAATAAATTCTCTGCAATGATGATCTAAATGATTGATGACCTTGTTAGCGACATTTCTGCTCGGTGTTCCTAATAATTCGCGCAGCTCTTCTTCAGACGAAATCGTTTCCTTAAAAACCATTCTATTTTTCCTCCTAGATAGCTATTAAGTTCCTAATCTATTGCGAGAAATACGAATAAATCTTAGCTGAGGGATGGCAATGCCAATTAAAATAAGAACAATACCAATGGATTGTGCACTAGAAATTTTCTCTCCTAGAATAATCATCGCTGTAATAATGGCTGCTGGCAGTTCTGCCGACCCAACAATGGTAGCAAGCCCAGCGTCGATCTTTGGCGTTCCAATCGCAAAGAGAACAATCGGAAAAATGGCTCCAAAAAACGCCATAGCTAAACTATATTTCCATAAACCTTGAACATGAACGCCATTTGCCAATAAAATCGGACCAGCAATGAACGAAAGAATGATCAGTCCCCCAAGCGTAATAAAAATACTGCGTTGAATGCTTGGCACTCCCGTAGCAACTTTTCCGCTTGCAAAAATAAACGTTGCGTATGTAACCGCAGATAATAATCCGTAAATCAAACCATCTATTTGTAAAGGCTGTCCGTTGCTTGTCATCAGATTGCTGGCAAAAATAGTACCAAGAATAAGAAAGGTGACAGAAAAAATCTTATTTTTGCTTGGCATTTTTCTCTCATATATAGCTTCCATTGCGATGCCAATCCAAGTGAATTGAAACAAGAGGACGATGGCAAGGGAAGCTGAAACCCGTTCAAGACTTAATCCGTAGAAAATTCCTGTCAGAGCGAGAGAGGTACCTGTTAACATAAGTGCACCCGCTTGTTTAAAGCTAATTTTTACACGTTTGATAAAAGGGAGGGTCAATAACAGCAGCAAAAAGCCAAAAAGATATTGGCTACCTGTTAACTCCCAAACAGAATGCCCGGCCGTTAGCGCTGTCTTCACAATTGATGCTAAGATCCCGTAGCTGCAGGCACCGATAAAAATAAAAATAGAATATTTAAAGTTATTCATAGATGTAGCTCCTTAATAAATGTCCAATAGATTAATTTTACCATTTTTTCAAGGAGCCTTGGAGGTTATTTTAGAAGGGGGTTTTCCCCACGATCATGGTCATCATTTTCAAATGGAGAAGCTTTTCCAAGCTCCTTGTTAATAAAATAAAAACCGCTTAATGAAACGATTGTAAAGCCCCAATTTAATGCTTGTCTGAGGAGAATCCCTTTATCAAAGGCCTCCACACCATATTGTTGAATAAGCCATGTTTTAATCCCAGCGAGAATGATAAACTTCAGAGCAAAGCCAGCAGTCACCCAGTTGAAGATCGTTAATATCTTTTTTCCGAAGAAAAGAGACTTCATTTCCGACCGATCTTGGCCTTGCATTTCTGTTAAATCAAGCGCCATAAATAAGAAGATAGGCTTTTTGACTAAGATGGTTCCTAGGAAAACGGCACCTAAAAAATATGAATAAATTACATTATTCCAAAGAAGTTGAATGGCCGATCCGGCGAGAATATCAATCAGAAAAGTAATGATAAGATTCGTCAGCAAGAAGAGTCCAAAGAAATTGACCTTCTTAAGCTCAAAGAAGCGGTATAGGCTGTATAAAATGCCGGGAACGGTTGAAAGAATCATTGCTAAATAATCCCCGAACCAATCCCGTCCAATATTCCAAACCGCTAATGGGAACGCAACATAAAAAATAATATCAAGCAGCACAATATTCTTCTTCAAATGATCACATCCTACAAAATAGTTATTGTATTAGTTCACTATCTAGAAGTCATTTCCTCTTTTTTGCAGAAAAAAGAGCCAGTGCTAATCTCACTGACTCTTCCTGTTATTAATATTATTCTCCTAAATAAGCGCTAAGCATCCAAATATGTGTATCAACTTTTACTAAAAGCTCAACAGCTAGGTCGTTGATCGTATCGTTATCATGTTGGTCAGCTAAATCAGCTAACTCTTTTAACTCAGTTTTGAGCAATTTATAGTCGTTAATAAGGCTTGCAACCATGTCATTTGCATTTGTTTCTCCGTTCGTTTCTTCGATAGTTGCAATGCTTAAATATTCTTTCATCGTTGCGACAGGCTTACCGCCAATTGCAAGGAGACGCTCTGCTGCTTCGTCGACAACACCGGCAGCCTCATTATATAATTCCTCGAACTTCTCGTGAAGAGTGAAGAACAATGGCCCTTTTACGAACCAATGGTAACGGTGAAGTTTTGTGTAAAGAACGCTCCAGTTTGAGATTTGTACATTTAATGCTGAGAATAAGTTTTCCATTATATCGTCCTCCTCTGTTATGTCTAAATTTATTATAACATGTACAATATTAAAATCAATACTTAATTATAATAATTATAAACTAATTTTAATTATAAAGAAGTCCCAGTTTATTTGAACTGAGACGAAGGGGTTTATTTAGTTTTCTTCTTTTTTCGGATGACTACATAAATCACATAAGCAATAACAATAATTAAGGAGCCAATAATGGTAATAAGTGTGAAGTTTTGTTCAATAAATGGCCTTGCTTTATCACCAAGGTATACAATTAGGGCTGCCTCTATAAAGAACCGTGCTCCACGGCCGATAATCGACCAAATGACTAAAACACGCAGCGGGATTTTGGAAATTCCAGCGAAAATCGTAAAGACTTTGTACGGAATAGGTGTAAAGGCAGAAATAAGAACCGCCATTGGACCATATAAAGTAAAATAATGTTCGACCTTTTGAATTTTTTCCTCAGAGATAATGAGTCTGAGGACGCGACGCCCAAGTATCTTCCCAATAAACCAGCCAAAGATGGCACCAAGCACGGATGCAACAGTTGTAAGAAACGCATACCATATGACACGATCAGGATCGGCAATCCCCATAGGAATTAATAGAACGTCTGGAGGAATCGGGAAAAAGGAAGAGTCTGCAAAAGATACAAAGAATAATCCCCATACCCCATACTCCATCAGCCATGCTTCAATTGCATGTATCATTTCCAACATAAATCATATTCTCCTTTAATAAACTAAATGAAGTATACCATCTTGGAGCATGTACGTCATGGCGAAGAAATGCGGAAGTGCCTTGAACAGCCCCGACAAGCATAAGACAAACCGTCAGGAAGGTTGTTCTTTAACCTTCTTGGCGGATTGGCTTATGACCTCGAGGGGCTAGGCGCTGGAGCTAGACAAGGATAAATATGATAATTATTTAGCATTAAGTGGATTAATCATCTACAATAGAAGAAAAGGTCGGATTCATTAAGGAGTTTTATATGCTAATATTATTGTTTTTTTTATTGGGCGCGTGTATTAGTGTACTGTCTGGATTTTTCGGAGTAGGCGGGGGCTTTATATTAACACCTTTACTGATGTTATTTGGCTATTCTCCGATTGAAGCGATAACGACAAGCTTGTTATTTACACTTGGTACATCCCTTTCAGGAATCACTACCCATATCCGGTATAAAAATATTCTTTGGAAAAATGGGATTATACTCGGAATAAGCGGGGTTGCATCAACTCAGCTGGCGAAGCCATTTGTTATTTACCTTGAAAATAAAGGGATAGATGAATGGGTTATTCCTATTTTTTATATTATTCTCCTTTCCTATTTTGCAATGAAAATGTTTAAGCAGGGAAGAAAGTCATCCGGGGCGGCGGACGAGAAAACAGCTCATCCTTCTGTCATTAAAATGTTTTTCATCGGTGTGTTTGCAGGTTTTGTCTCTGCCACATTAGGGGTAGGTGGAGGATTTATTATTGTTCCGCTATCTGTTGCCTTTTTAGGATTTGAACCGAAGAAAGCAATCGGTACGAGTCTTTTTACAATCTTCCTAATTGTTCCAGCCGCCTTCTTATCCTATGCATTCACTGTTCCAATCGACTTTAAAGTTAGTTTATTGCTTGTGGCGGGCGGACTCATCGGTTCTTCCTTTGGAGCGAAGCTGACAAGATATTATGAAAATAAAGAAATAAGCCTCCTTCTTAGCAGCATTTATATTGCGACATTAATAAGCGTCGCTTTAAAGCTGATGGGATTAAATGTAGTTGGGTTGATTTTACTAGGCTGCTTCATTCTATATTTCTTTATTAAATCGATCATTAAAGTCCAGCGTTACAAAGTAGAAAGGGACATGGGGACAGGTACATCGTCCCAATAAAGTGAAATTTCATTCAGTGGTGGGCTTACTGCCCTCTGCGATAAATAAAGGGTTGGTGTGACAAGCAGTTCTTGTTACACCAACCCTTTTCATTTTAATTAGCCTTCTTCGGCACATATTTAGCATCTGACCCAAACATATAGAATTTATGATGATACCTAATTCCGAATATTAGCCCCATCGCCATCATGTTCCCCATTAAGGAACTGCCCCCGTAGCTAATAAAAGGAAGGGGGATACCGGTAATTGGCAATACTTGAATAGTCATGCCGATGTTTTGAAAAACGTGAAAGGTAATCATGCTGATTACGCCGACACAAATATATGTGTTAAATTGGTCTTTCGTTTCGAGAGCGATTTTCGTCAAATGATAAATGAGCAGGAAAAATAAACTGATGACAACACTCCCGCCAATGAATCCGTATTCTTCGCCAATGACACTGAAGATAAAATCTGTATGACTGTCAGGAATATATACTTGCCTTTCACTAAATCCTTTTCCCGCTAAAAGTCCGGATCCAATCGCTTGCATCGATTTATACAGCTGCATGCCAGCTCCCTGTTTGTGGCCAATTGGATCAAGCCAAGAATAGATTCGGTAAAATTGGTATGCCTCCACTTTTAAATATTTTTCCAAAATTTCTGGAGCGGCGATAACAAAATATAAAATAACTCCAGCGGTCGTACTGCCTAAACCAACAATGGGGACAATAATTTTCCATGAAATTCCGGATGCCAAAATCATTCCCGCTAAGATGGCGATTACGACAAGTGCCGTCCCTAAATCTCTGACAATAATGAGTATTAATGGGATAGAGGTGACAGCAACTAATTTAATTAATAGGAATAAGTCCGTTTTCAGCGTTTTTCTTAAATGCTTTTCATGATGATTGTCGATCAATTTGCTCAAAATGATAATGATAAATACCTTTACAAACTCAGAAGGCTGGATTTGGCCTAAATAGGGAATAACATACCAAAGCTGGGCTCCTTTTTTAACTGGTACAATGCTTTCTGGAGCAATAAATAGCCCCACAAGCAGTAGAATTCCAATTCCATATAATATCCAGGAAAGCCTTTTAATTTGCTCACTATCAAAATACATGACAACAGCGACGATAAAAATCCCTATAATATAATTGATTATTTGATTTAACACAAAGTTGCCATGATATTGTCCCGATGCCTGCCCGCTATATATAGTAATACAACTAATAAGGAAAAATAAAAATAAGAGTAAACATAATGTCCAATCGAATCGTTCCGCCACTTTTATTGGCTTATTCATTAAGCATGCACCTATTTCATTTCATTCTTTACATTTCATCGTAACAAAGAAAAAATCCCCTTTCAATGAAATTCTATCCTACTTAATATAAGACGAAAAAAAGGAAGCTATAGTTCCAAAAAAAGGCACGGAAAAAATCCATGCCTTACATAAGATGTTTAATGAACATCGTAGCAATCCCAAAATAGGTCACAAGTGAGAATATATCATTCAGCGTTGTGATTAATGGTCCAGAAGCGACTGCAGGATCGACTTTGAACCGATATAAAACGAGCGGGATAATCGTTCCGGCGAGTGTCCCAATGATTAATGTGAGGAATAATGAAACGCCAACGACGGCTCCTAAAATGGCATTATCTTGCCAGAAATAGGCGATAAGGAATATTAAAATTCCACAAATTAAACCGATAATCAAGCTTACACCAAATTCCCTCATAATAAGCCGGAAGACGGCTTTTTTATCTAAATCGTTAGAAACAAGGCCCCTAACAACGACAGCAAGTGATTGGGTCCCCGTATTACCTGTCATCCCAGCAATCATTGGCATGAAAAAGGCAAGAGCAACGACCTTCTGTAAAGTTTCTTCAAACCCGCTAATAATACTTCCTGAAAGAATACCAATAAATAAGAGCAAAATCAGCCATGGCAGTCTGCGATAGGCAGCAACAAACGCCTTCGTTTCAAAATCAATGGACTTTCCTGTAGCAGAAATTTTCTCAAAATCTTCATTAGCTTCTTGGATAACAACGTCAATGATGTCGTCGACTGTCGCAATTCCCATTAAAACATTTTCTTCACTGACGACTGGAATCGCTAGAAAGTCATATCTTTCAATAAGCCTGGCCACTTCTTCTTGGTCAGTCGTCACAGTAACTGAGATAACCCGTTCATACATAATATTTTTTATAAGTTCATTAGGCTCAGCGATTAAAAGGTCACGATAAGAGACAACGCCAACGAGCTTTCGGTCTTGATCAATGACATATAAATAATTTATCGTTTCCGCAAATTCGACAAAGGATTTAAGTTTTCCAACTGCATCCATAACCGTATAGTAGTCGCGGATCCATACGAACCGGTTTGTCATCAAACGCCCAGCCGTTTCTGGCGGATAGTTCATGATATCCTGAACAGCTTGCGATTCGCTTTTTTTCATTCCAGAAAGTAGCGAAGCGATTTTTTCCGGGGATAAATCATCTAATAAAAGGGCCAAGTCATCATTATCCATCAAGTCTAATACTTTACCCGTTTTTTCAATTCCGAGCTTATTTAAAACCTCAAGCTGATCCTCTTTGCTCAGCTCTTGAATTAAGTCAGCTAGCCGGTCAACGTTCATAAAAATTAAAAAGCGTGTTTTATGCTTTTCCGGAAGATCTTCATAAATTTGCGCAATGTCGTATGGCTGTAATTCATCGAGTATCGTTTCAAATTCTTTTTTCTTATTTTCTTTAAGTGTCTTTATAATGTGAAGAGTGATCTGATTTTCTGTCATATTCTGAATCATCCGTCTCACACTCCTTTCGCTATAATGAGATTTTTTTAAAATAGCTTTATTAGGATTCGTAACATTCCATGCTTATTATAAAAAATTTTGCTATTGAATGAAATGGAGTTATGATAAATATAGTAGAAACTTTATTTACCATATAAAATTGTTGTCGGTTTCGCAGAGCTTATCCTTGATGTACGAAGGAATCGCAGCGCAGTGAAATGAACCCGACGATATTTAGTTGAGATTATTATTGGAAATTAATAAAAATTGATGTATAAATTGATTATTATTGGTAAGATGATTTTTATAAAAAGGTTGTATCATTTGCCGCAGATAAACGGGCAGTAAGATTCCCACCTCAAAACTTTAGAGGAATCGTGGGAGTTTAAGTGGGAGATCAACTGCCCGTAAAGGCCCGATAAGTTCAACTAACATTCAGTGGGAAAGACACCCACTGAATGAAGTTTCACTATATACGGAGGTTTCACCATTGAAAAAAAGGAACCATAATATTCGTGATATCATCTATATTCATTTAAATGAACGAGAGCAATATGTATTGACCTATGGAATAGAATTTGCTGAGTTCTCACAGGCCCTGTTCAATTCGATTAACAGTCTATTACTGCTGAAGCATCGCTATGATGATGCGGACTTTAATATGCACACCTTACATGAATATGTTTCAAAAGACAAGCTCAAAAAGCTAATGGAAAAAGAAGTATATGGCTATGGGGATTTTTGCTGGATTGATTTTGAAGAGGAAGAAGATTTAAATGAGCTTTCCGGTCAATCAATAGCGGAGCTTCTATACCTTGGGCATTTAAAGGAGCACCTGAAACCGCCATTTTATAATCACTTAAGTAATCGTTATGTGTATTTAGCCCATGATGACGGCTGGTTTAATAAAACCTATTATCGGGAGTTTAATGATTTTTACCACATGCTTGGCGATGTCATTCCTGAGAAAATGGGCCATACAAGAGTGGAGAAGTCATTGCTTGGCTTGAGGAAAAAGAAAGCTTACCCTTCGATTTCAATCGATATTCTTCGTACGTTGAAACCACTTATGAGAGAGGGAGCCGTCCTTTCGATCAAGGACATTGAACAAAATCGAACGGGACTCGAAATCCCCATCTGGCCAATTGGTGATTTTATCGATATGGATGAAATGTATGAGGAATATGAGCGTATTGTAAAAACCCCATGTGCGGCCAAGCTGGTGTTTGATAAAAAATCGAGAGAATGGAGAGCGTATAGCCAATAATAGTCGTTCTATTGTTGGCTATTTAGCTTGAGATGGGACGCGTTATTGCGAGTCATCAGTCAAAACGGTAACTATGAAGTGTTTATGGGATGCGTTATTGCGAGTGACCAGTCAAAACGGTGACTATGAAGTGTTCATGGAACGCGTTTTTGCGAGTCATCAGTCAAAATGGTAATTATGAAGTGTTCATGGAACGCGTTTTCGCGAGTCCTCAGTCAAAACGGTAACTATGAAGTGCTCATAGTACGCGTTTTCGCGAGTCGCCAGTCAAAACGGTAACTATGAAGTGTTCATGGAACGCGTTTTCGCGAGTCGCCAGTCAAAACGGTAACTATGAAGTGTTCATGGTACGCGTTTTCGCGAGTCCTCAGTCAAAACGGTGA
>NZ_WBOS01000015.1 GCF_008923245.1 Cytobacillus depressus | reverse complement strand
TTTACTATTATAATAACAAACGTATGAAGGCAAAATTAAAAGACCTAAGCCCGGTGGAATACCGAACTCAGGTCCTTGAAGCAGCCTAAGTACTTATGTCTAACTTTCTTGGGTCAGATCAAGCATATCACTCTGCTTTTCCATTACTTGTTAACAGCCTTTAAACCACGCTTTTTTATTTCCATTTTCAATATCCGAATCCATTCTTTCTCTGAACCAGACTTCAATGCATCACGATACGAGACGACCAACTGTTCATTACTCATAATTTTCATTTTGCATGACCTCCTAAGGAAATGGATTGAATATTCTTGCTATTCTTTTCATTTTAAACGCTTCTCTCCATTTTGAAAACCCTATTTTTTAAAAAAATTTAAAAAACTTCTTTCCTAGAAAATGGAGAGCAATTATTAGAAATAATCTAATAACATCGATATGATAAAATAACCGACTCATGAATAGGAGTGTGTTTGAATGGAGTTACAGTTTGATCATATCGTTCATTTTATTGAGGGACATCCAAAGAAAGCAATCAAGGAATGGCAAAAGCAAGGCATTCAAGGAGCTATGGGAGGAAGCCATGAAAAGTGGGGGACATATAATAGCTTACTTTATGCTAGAACATCCTATATTGAATTTTTAGCAATGGAAAACAAAGTAAACGCGGAAACTTGTGATAATCCTTTAATTAGTCAATTGGTGTCTGATTTACATAATGGGGAAGGGATTGGGCAAATTTGTTTTCGTACAACTAATATTGAGAAGCTTAAGAAGGAGCTGGAAGAGAAGGGATGCAGTACATTGCCTATTTTCCCCGGAAGTAGAAAAAGACAGGATGGCTCAATCATCCATTGGAAAATGCTTTTTATTAAGGGAGAATCAACCTTGCCTTTTCCATTTTTCATTGAATGGGGGCAATCAGACGAAGTACGGTTCAAAGAGCTAAAAGAAATGGATATGATCGATGGAAAATTGGAAAAACACCAAATTAAGTCCATCCTTTTTGCTTGTAGAAATGCAGAACAATCTGCAAGTGAGTGGTCGAGACTGTTCGATTTTCCTATTAAGAGCATTGGATTAGACTCCGTTTCCTCTTTGAAAAAAGCAACAGTTTTAAGCGGGAATACAGAGATTATATTTTGCGAGCCGTTAAATGAAGAGGGAATGATCTATCATACACTGCAATCACGCGGAGAAAGACCTTTTTCCATTCAATTCGGCCCGCAACTTTTTCATGGAACTTTTTCCTTGTATGGATCATTTTATCAATGATACCCGTGCTTATTACAACAAAACAGAAGAATGATCTTGCAGTTAGTTAGTAATATTTATTATACTAGCATTATTATGAAAGAGGAGTGGCAGCAAATGATTCATTTAAACTGGAATGAACGAGAAACTTTAAAGAAAGTAAAATGTGTTCATACAAATGCAGCTAAATATATTGTCAACAGAGCCTTAACAGCTGGAAAAGAATACGAAGTAAAAAATGAAACAGAGGAATTTTATTTCATTATTGATAACTCAGGAAAAGTCGGTGGCTTCTATAAGGATTATTTCCAAGATGCCTAATTAAGTGGGGCTAAAACGGACATTTCGAACGCATTCGGATGCTAAAATGTCCGTTAAAAAACCTGCCAGTGACACTATAGCCACTGGCAGGTTTTTTTATGTTAGCGATTAAAATGATCCGGGAATACTTGACGGACTGATGTTGTAAAATCATTATAGAACCCTTCAACCGGACGACCGTTTCGAATATTATTGGAATAGTTAGTCATCTGATTATAGAAACCCGGGTTCACTGAGCAATATACATCATTTATATTAGGGTCAGCGGCTTTTACTTGATCGGCAATTTTTCTCTCAACGTCCCGGGACAAGCCATTCGTATTATTCACAAGTCTTGCCGAAACATATGCATTATCATTTGTAACAATGACATTGGCTTTGTCAACTTCCGGTAAAGCGACGATTCTATCAGCCACTTCGTCAGCTACACGCATTCTTGAGTTATTATTAAAGCCGGTATTATTTCTTACTGGCGTTAAATCCGTGTTTGTGAAATTTCTATCCGTATTGAAACGGTTATCATTCGTAATTGGATTATTTACCCTCGTTGGCTCTGTTACATTACGGTTCCTAAAGGCTGTGTCATTCACACCTTTATTAGTCACACCACACCCAGTAAGAACTGCCGTTGTAAGTATACCAGCTAATAATGCTTTCGCTTTCATCCAAAATTCCTCCTTTCAAATATGAATCATTTTTATCATTCCATCCTCGTATTTATCATATCCATGTGCTTTTTTCCGTATAAAGATATTTATTCCAACATGGCCATTTTCTTTTTTGTTTTAGCATCTATTCCTTTTAGGTAAAATAACTATGAAGGTGGGGATTTTATTGATTTATTTATATATAGGGATAGGTGGGGTAATAGGCAGTTTATTGCGCTTTTTTATTTCATACATGTCGGAGCATGTCTGGAAAGCTGAGAGCTTTCCAATTGGAACATTAATAACCAATATACTAGGTGCGTATCTCCTGGGCTTTGTTACAAATTATTTCGGTAGCAACGATAAAATAAGTCGCCGATTACAATTAGCGATCGGAACAGGTGCTATTGGTTCCTTTACAACTTTATCGACTTTAAGCACAGATACAGTCCTATTATTGGAAAGAGGAGTATATTTTTATGCCTTTTTATATGTATTTCTTAGTGTGTTTGGTGGGCTTTTTGCCGTTTATTTTGGCTTAAGAAGGGTAGAGGTAAAATGATCATCCATTTATTACTCATTGCGATCGGCGGATTTTTGGGGGCTATTGCGCGTTTCAAAGTATCCCAATTATTAAAAGAACCGCTTTTGGGTAAAATTCCATTAGGAACGCTGACTGTAAATCTTATCGGTTCATTTTTATTAGGACTTATTATTGGCTCTTCTGGGGATAAAGATATTTACTATTTATTTGGCACTGGTTTCATGGGGGCGTTTACAACCTTTTCAACACTAAACCTTGAAGCAGTTAAGCTTATTCAATCAAAGGAAAGGTTGCCGGCAATCCTTTATATTGTCATCACATATACGTTTGGTATCTTTTTTGCCTTTATCGGATATTTTGTTGGAAAATAGAAAAGTGGAAGCACCTCGACAGAAGAACGTCGACTAAAAACCGCCACGTCCTCTTAAAAGCTAACGATTTTACTCGTGCGATGGCTGTCGAAGTCTTCCTTGTGCAGCTAGACAAAATAAAAGGGTGACAAATGTCACCCTCAATTATTTCTCACTAATTGGCTGTGCTGTTTTTTCCATTACTGTGCTAGTTGTCGGATAAAGCTTTTTGCCAATGATTGTTTGAATCGTTAAGAAAATCCCGCCAACGGTCCAATATAACGGTAAAGCAGCTGGAGCATTTAATGATACCATGACGATCATAATAGGGGATAAAAGCCCCATAAACTTCATCTGTTGCTGCTGTTGAATCGGCATCGTCGCTTGGGAAACTTTAAATTGGAAATAGTAAACGATACCCGCAAGAGCTGTAATCCAAATGTCGGAATGACCTAGATTAAACCATAAGAAGGAATGAGAAGCAATTTCCGCTGATCCTCGAATAGCATAATAAAAGCCCATTAATATTGGCATTTGAATCAGCATTGGAAGACAGCCCATATTCAGAGGATTTACACCGTGTTTCCGGTATAAGCCCATCATTTCTTGTTGCAGCTTTTGCTGTTCTTTCTGATCCTTTGTTGCTTTTAGTTTCTTTTGAATTTCATCCATTTCTGGCTTTAAAAAATCCATCTTTTCTTTCATATGACGCTGATTTTTATATTGCTTTAACATGAGCGGCATAAGAAGCAGTCTAATGGCAAGTGTAATAATAATGATCGCAACTCCATAATTATCATGAAAAATAGCTGCTGTTCCATGAATTAAAGAAGCAAATGGTTCAACGGCGTATTTATGAAAAAATCCGTCATTACTTTGTCCATTTTGTGCAGAGCATGCAGATAAGAAAAGAGTTACAGCTGAAATAAGCATTAAAATCAAAAAGTTTTTCTTTGTTTTCATTTAAGAATTACCTCCTATTATTATTTATGTCAATAAATAGGAGAATTCACTGTCTGGGTCATCACCTAGACCGTCTTTCTTTCTGGCACACTTCGTAATCCAATGTAATACAGGATTAAATAGCGAATTAAAATGAAAATGCTGTTCTGGAAGAATCGTTAATGAATCTATTTTATTTATATCATTTTGTGAATCATGAAATGAATATTCAATACTCCAAACCCATAAGTATTTCATCATAAGTCCCAATACCAAGCTCATATAAATTGTATAATCAGCTGGAATATTGGAAGCATCCATAAAAAATTCTAGCATTTTAATCACCTCAAAACTTAAGGGCAATGATCTAATTATAATTGATTTTTGGCTATGAAGCAATTGAGAACACCATCCAATTACATAGTTTTGAAAATCATCAAGTGGAATTAACAGGGCAAACATATGAATGAAGTTTCATTTTACAGTTGTATGGAATATAAGGAAGTAATAGAATATAGGATGGACTTACTATTTGATTGAACGGTGGGGTATTTTGTCTTATATTAACCGAAAAACGATTTTAACAATAGCAAAGGTTATATTTCCTATTTTAATTTTGATGATTATTAGCTATGAAGCGAAAGGATTATTTAGAGATTTTAACTGGGATTTAATGAATTTGTATTTGGACAGGCTTTCATTTGAAAGAATTTTGATCATCCTTTTTATCGGGTTAATCGCGCTTGTGCCGATGTATTTTTACGACGTCATCCTTTTACACATTTTTAATATAAAAGTACCGAAAAGAAAGCTTGTGTTTTATTCATTATCAGCCAATTCCTTTTCTAATTTAGTTGGGCTTGGGGGAGTTGCGGGCGCTACGTTACGCTCCTTTTATTATCGTAAATATGTGGAAAATCATGTTCAATATATTCGTATTATCGCAAAAATGTCGTTGTTTTATTTAACCGGTTTATCCATCCTTTCATGGACGATTGTCTTCTCTGATTTAAATGTTTATTCGGAAATAAAGTTTATGAAATATGCGGTTTGGGCAATTGCAGCTTATACGCCGTTTTTGTTAGTCGTCTTTTCGTTTCGCAAAAAGTTTTGGAGTTTAGAAAATTTACAAAAAGGCTATATTGCAGAATTGATGACGGTTTCAATTTTTGAATGGCTTTTCGTCGGACTATGTATATGGGCGATTGCGCATTTATTAAATGTTTCGATTCCATTTGCACTTATTTTTCCGATTATTATTATTTCGGCATGTGCTGGAATTATTAGCTTAATACCGGGAGGAATCGGCTCTTTTGATATTGTATTTTTAATTGGGATGGAGACACATGGGATTCCGGCAGAGTTAAGTTTATTAATCATCATGTTTTACCGGCTGAGCTATTATATTTTTCCGGTTTTGCTTGCAACTCCTTTCGTCATCTATCAGTTCGTAGCAAAAAGGAAACGACATTAATCGGAATAATTGAAAATTAGAGTAGTTCGGTATCCTTTTCGTGTAATGAGAAAGAATTGAGGGTAAAATGGTACTATTATACAACCAGGCAGCTAGGAGGTTTCTTTATGAGCTCACTTTATCCAGATGATAGTTTAACTTTACATACTGATCTATATCAAATTAATATGGCCGAAACATATTGGAACGACGGGATCCATAATAGAAAAGCCGTTTTTGATCTATACTTTCGAAAAATTCCTTTTAAAAATGGTTATGCGATTTTTGCCGGATTAGAAAAAGTGATTGAGTACATAAAACAATTTCGTTTCTCCGAAAGTGATATTGCTTATTTAAGAGAAGATTTAGGGTATCAGGAAGACTTTCTTGAATACTTAAAAACGTTAACGTTTACGGGCAATATTCGTTCCTTGGAAGAAGGAGAGCTCGTATTCGGCAATGAGCCAATTATGCGCATTGAAGCCCCACTGGCTCAAGCGCAATTAATTGAAACGGCATTATTAAACATTATTAATTATCAAACATTAATTGCCACAAAAGCGGCCCGCATTAAAGAAGTTGTCGGCTCAGAAAAATTGATGGAGTTCGGCACAAGGAGAGCCCATGAAATGGATGCGGCCATATGGGGAGCGAGGGCAGCCTATATTGGCGGCTTTGATTCAACCTCAAATATAAGAGCAGGAAAGAAGTTTGGTATTCCTGTATCTGGAACTCATGCCCATGCACTCGTACAGGCTTATCAAGATGATTACACGGCCTTTCATGCCTATGCAAAGAGGCACAAAAATTGTGTTTTTCTCGTTGATACTTATGACACGCTTAATTCGGGTGTGCCAAATGCTATTAAAGTAGCAAAAGAACTTGGCGATCAAATCAATTTTATCGGCATTCGACTTGATAGCGGCGACCTTGCCTATTTATCAAAAGAGGCAAGAAAAATGCTGGATGAGGCTGGTTTTCCTGACGCAAAAATTATTGCCTCTAGCGATCTAGATGAATATACAATTATGAACTTAAAAGGCCAAGGGGCCAAAATTGACTCATGGGGCGTCGGAACGAAATTAATTACAGCCTTCGATCAGGCAGCACTTGGAGCTGTCTATAAATTAGTCTCAATTGAAAACGAAGCAGGGCAAATGGTCGATACAATAAAGATTAGCGGCAATCCTGAAAAGGTGACAACACCAGGATTAAAGAACGTATACCGAATCATAAATAAGAAAAATCACAAATCAGAAGGCGATTATATTACATTAGAAGAAGAAAATCCGCAAGAGGAAAAACGGCTGACGATGTTTCATCCGATTCATACATATATTAAAAAATATGTTTCAAATTTTGAAGCGAGAGAACTGCATAAAGATATTTTTCGAGATGGGAAGCTAGTGTATTCCATTCCTGAACTTAATAATATTCAACATTTTGTGAAGGAAAATTTGAAATTACTTTGGGAAGAGTATCGCCGTTTATTAAATCCAGCGGAGTATCCAGTCGACTTAAGTCAAAAATGTTGGGATAATAAGATGAAGAACATCGAAAAAATAGCTGAAAAGATGAAACAATCTTATATTGAATAACGAGAAGTACTGTAAGCAGGGGGAATGAAAATGACTTTGCAACAAGAAATAATGAGGAAGTTGCATGTTCAGCCAACAATTGATCCACAAGAAGAAAAAAGAAAACGAATTGATTTCTTAAAAGCCTATTTGAAAAAAACAAAGGCAAGGGGCTATGTTCTCGGCATTAGCGGCGGACAAGATTCTACTCTTGCAGGGAGACTTGCCCAGCTCGCCGTTGAAGAATTCCGAAACGAAGGCAATAAAGCTGAGTTTATTGCGGTCCGTTTACCTTATGGCATTCAAGCGGATGTGGAAGATGCAAAGCTTGCCTTATCGTTTATTAAAGCCGATCGTGAATATGTCTTTAATATTAAATTAGCTGTTGATGAAATGGAAAAGGAATACAATTCACTTGTTCAGAACCACCCGCTAAGTGATTACCAAAAGGGGAATGTGAAGGCAAGAATGAGAATGATTGCCCAGTATATGTTCGGCGGAGAAAGTGGTTTACTCGTTATTGGGACAGATCATGCAGCTGAATCGATTACCGGATTTTATACAAAATTTGGCGACGGAGGAGCTGACGTTACTCCCCTTACAGGATTAACGAAAAGACAAGGCAGGGCGCTTTTACAAGAATTACAGGCAGATGAAAGATTGTATTTAAAAGTCCCAACAGCTGACCTATTAGACAATAAACCGGGACAGGCAGATGAGACCGAACTAGGCATCACATATGATGAGCTTGATGACTATTTAGAAGGCAAACAAGTAAGTAAAGCGGCTGCAGAAAAAATTGAGAAACGCTATCTTCAATCCGAGCATAAAAGAAGAATGCCCGCTTCCATGCAAGACGATTGGTGGAAATAAGAAAAGCGTAAGCGCCTTATACAAGGGCTTACATTAAGTGAAAAAGCGCTGGGCAATATCCCAGCGCTTTTTATTTAGTCAACGACAATATAAGCAATCATTGGTCCATTTTGTTCTTTGCCATGATGGGTATGACAAATTAAACGGTATACGCCTTCTTTTTTAATCTGAAGGGGCACAATGGTCTCTTCACCCTTTTTTACAATTCCTTTAATATCCGTTCCTTCAATAGAAAATGGATGCTCGGCCCCATTCACGCCTGTGATCACCAGATTTACTTTCTCTCCTTTATGAACAAAAATGGTCCCCGGATCCCAGCGATAAGACTCAATTTCTTTTCCATTCGGAAGCTTTGCTTTAAATTCTCCAGTCACCATATGAATTTCACGAACCGTTTTTGTAGTATCTTGGTTAAAAACTGTTACTGAATCATTCTTTACTAGTAACCATATTGATGCAGAGGCAACAGTAAGAAAGATGATAAGAAACATAATGACTGTTCTTTTGTTCAACACAAGAAATGGCATTTTTTTCTCCTCCTATAAAATGATTGTCCACTACAAACATATGCATATAGGGGTGGAGAACTTGTCTAATTTATAAAATATTTTAAGACAACCAACCAGGTCTTAACTCCTGATTTACGCAGGAAGGCTGTAAAAATTATACATACAACATTTATAATAATAAATATAGAGAGGGTGGGGAAAAGTGACAGCAATTACTATATTTGCAATTGCGGTTGTTATTATCATATTTCTTATAAAAAGTTTATCAAAAAGAAGGAAGTTTAAATTAAAACATGCGCGTATTCCTACAAATCTTGGAATCTTAAATCCTAAATATAAGTCGATTATACTTGCTCTTCATTAATCCCTATCACCTTCATATGTCAATAACTTAAGAAACAGGCTATTACAAAATGTATTCACCAGAAAAGTTTCCACATGAATTGAATCCACTCATGCCTATTCAGCAAATAAAGACGAGTGGCGGGGGATCATCCTCCTGTTCGGGTTTTGGCTGCAGTAGTAACTGTTCTTCAAGCAGCGATTCGGATGGCGGTTCCAGCTGTTCAAGCTGCGGCGGCGGTTGCAGTTCTTAAATCATTCCTTAATATGGAATGATTTTTTTATGTCTCAAAATCATTCCTTAATATGGAATGATTTTTTTATGTCTCAAAATCATTCTATTCCATTTACATTTTTGTAACAATTTAAAGACGGTTATACTTAAACAATAATAATTTGATACAATCAAAAATGGACAAAAACTTATTATTGGATGGGTTTAGAATGAGAAAATCAATTATATTTTTACTAAGCATTATTTACTTTTGCACACCTATAATTCATAAAGCTTATGCTAATGAAGTTTCGACATTTAACATTCAAAGTGAAGCAGCCATTCTTGTTGACTCAGAAACTGGAGCTGTTTTATATGAAAAAAATGCTGATCAACGAATGTATCCGGCAAGCTTAACGAAAATTGCGACAGCCATTTATGCCATCGAAAATGGCGATTTGGATGATTTAGTAACTGTTAGTGAGGATGCCACAACTACTGGTGGGACGAGTGTGTTCTTAGAAGAGGGAGAGCAAGTACCACTTAAAAAGTTAATCCAAGGCATGCTCATTAATTCGGGAAATGACGCTGCTACAGCTATTGCTGAACATCTTGATGGCAGCATGGAGAAATATGAGAAGCATCTAAATCAATATTTATTAAAAAAAGTGAAAGTAAACGATACTCATTTTACGAATCCACACGGGTTATTTGAGCAAAACCATTATACAACGGCTGGGGATTTAGCCAAAATTACAAACTACGCCTTAAAAAATGAAATGTTTAGGAAAACTTTTGGTACGAAGGAATTAGAATGGAAAGGAAAAAGCTGGGACACGACATTAATTACGCATCACCTTATGCTAAAAGGGGAAATTCCTTATGATTCGGTGACAGGTGGAAAAACAGGATATGTACCGGAATCAAAATTCACTTTGGCAACAACTGCAAAACAGGACGGCATGGAATTAACAGCAATTGTATTAAGAGGGACAACAGATAAAGAAGTTTATAATGATACAGAGAAGCTATTAGACTATGGATTTGATCAATTCAAACATAGCTATATTAGTCACTCAGATGTTTTTGAATCAGAGAATAAAACATTTACAACTGGCTTGAACGATGTCATGGTTACCATACCGAAAACACCCGTCCAGAAAACATTAACTCCGGATGGCCAATTACAATTTACAAATGATCAAGGCGAACTAATCCAATCGGTCATTTTAGTTGAAAAACAAAAAAAGCAATCCCACCCAAAGTCTGTAGTGCAAAACGAAAATAAAACCATGGGTTATTATGGAAAATACGCGACTCTTATCCTGATCCTTGCTGCATTGATGATAAGTGTAAGAAAATTTAAAAAACGGAAACGAGTAAAAGCAACGTAAAAGAAATGAAAATCATATTTGACCGTTTTTATTACAAGAACAAAATTTTTTTTACACACGATTAATGCCTTATATATTGGAACATAACTAATAATATAAGTGAAAGGGGGATTTTAGTGTTTGAGAACTTTGAAGTAAAGCCATTATTTGAGGATCAAATTCATGAACGTCATCATTTTACGATCAATATGGGTGGAAATGATTATTCCGGTGTGTACCATGATGAGGAAATTCATTGGTTCCATCCTCAACCAATGAATAATTATGAGGACGAACATATACAAGCAGTGGAAGATAAAGTACATGATTTAATGCAAGAACATCTTCAGTAATGAAAAGGAGAAAAGCATACAAGCGAATTGTAGGCTTTTCTTCGTTTTTCTCCCCAATTTTATCTATTCGAACGCACCATCTTCTTCGCACATAAAAATATCCATGTACTCAATACAAAGGGCAGCGTTAATGTAGGAAGATCATATGGCTCAAACAAAGCGTCTACTCCAGCTGTAAGAGGAACTGTCAAACATGCTGCACTTAACCCCCATAAGGCCGATGGGCTTGAGCCTGTATTATAAAAAAATGAGACGGCTATTATAGTTAAAATCGCATTATAGCCAAAAAAACCTAATATCATAGTTGAGGGATCTGCTCCAAGAATATATGCAAACAGAATTGCGGCTGCATTTCCTAAAAAGGAATATAGCCCAATTTTCCACCCTGCCCAAAATATGGCGATAAAGAGCAATAATCCAGAAAAATTAATGTCATGAAGAAAGTAGATTTGTCCAATTCCATTGAAAATCGCATCAGTGACCTCCTCTTTAACCGCTATTGATGGATCAATATCGGGTAAGTTTTGTGGCAAAAGATTTGGAGAAAGCTTAAATATTTTTAATTTAACTGACGCTAACAATATAAGCCACACAAGCAATACAAAAGGAAAAGTCAAAATAGGCATCTTGGTAGGTTTCATCGCATACATAAAGGCCACTGTAAAAATCGCTGCAACTACTGCACCGACAAGCGCAATCACCCAGCGGTTAGGTCCGGTTAGTAATAACATCAATGAAATTCCTGTTAAAACTGAGTTATAGCCCATTAAACCTTGATTAACAATATTATTATCGATCTTCACTAATTTTCCAAATATCGCTCCGATCGCAGTGGATAAAAATGCTATTACTCCTAACTTTAATGAAAAAATGGATATCGCCAAAAAAATGATAAAGCCTGAGATAGCGTTCTCGATCAAGAGGACCTGCGATATTCCTTTAAAACAAACAGATAAAAATAATTTAATAGCAGTTTTGCTGATTTTCATTTACTTTTCCCCTCACATAAATGTTTTCTTAACTTTTTATTTTGCCATAACATTAATTCTTTAAAATAAAACGAAATAGGAGAAGGAGACGATTAATTATAAAAAGTTTGGGGAATAATGGATTTTGTGTCCATTCAACAAAAATATTTCATATTGGATTAGTGTTTCCTAATTTAAAAGAATTATTTTTACATTTTCGAAATTAAAGGAGGACCTCGAAT
This sequence comes from Cytobacillus depressus, assembly GCF_008923245.1. Classification (GTDB taxonomy): domain Bacteria; phylum Bacillota; class Bacilli; order Bacillales; family Cytobacillaceae; genus Cytobacillus; species Cytobacillus depressus. Next base: position 96,947 of record NZ_WBOS01000015.1, on the reverse strand, counting down.
GCAATTATTACCACGGGAAATCGATAAACTAATTATTGTCGTTGCAGCTGATTTAGCAAAGCGCCGAAAGGAAAGAGGGGTGAAATTAAACTATCCTGAAGCAGTCGCACTCATTACATATGAAATATTAGAAGGTGCCCGTGATGGAAATACCGTCGCACAATTAATGGAATATGGTGCAACCGTTTTATCTCGCGAGGAAGTCATGGATGGGATTCCTGAAATGATTGATGATATTCAAGTGGAAGCCACATTTCCTGATGGAACAAAATTAGTGACTGTTCATAGTCCAATCAGGTAATTAATTAAAATTTTACTGCTGTAACTTTAATAATTTTTGAAAAGTGAGATGAGAAAAATTGATGGAACCAGGGCAACTCATTTTAAAAGAAGAAGATATTATTTGTAATGCCGACAGAGACCTAGATAAAATTTCCGTTATTAATACAGGAGACCGTCCTGTGCAAGTTGGATCCCATTATCACTTTTATGAAGTAAATGAAGCCTTAAAATTTAATCGTGAAGAAGCGTTTGGCAAACGATTAAATATTCCAGCAGGGGCGGCAGTCCGCTTTGAACCTGGAGATGAAAAAGAGATTGAACTCGTTATTTACGGTGGAGAACGCCGAGTTTACGGATTTAATAATAAAGTAGATGGATCATTGGATGAGGGGGGCCCTAAGTCATGAGTTTTAGAATGTCGAGAAAGCAATATGTACAAATGTTCGGACCGACTACTGGAGACTCCATTCGTTTGGCAGATACTGATCTATTTATTCAGATTGAAAAGGATCATACTGTTTATGGAGAAGAGGTCGTATTTGGCGGCGGAAAGGTCATTCGTGATGGAATGGGACAGCATCCTCTCGTCACACGTGGTGATGGAATACCAGATGTTGTCATTACAAATGCAGTCATTTTAGATTATACAGGCATATATAAAGCTGATATCGCCATCCGTGACGGAAAAATCGCTGGGATTGGTAAAGCAGGGAACCCTCTAGTCATGGACGGAGTTGATATTGTCATCGGAGCAGCAACCGATATCATTGCCGGTGAAGGAATGATTGTTACTGCCGGCGGAATTGATACTCATGTGCATTTTGTTAACCCTGAACAGGTCAGTACAGCTTTAAATTCTGGTACAACAACATTGATTGGTGGAGGAATAGGCTCTACAGCTGGTTCAAGAGCAACAACGGTCACACCAGGACCATATAATATTCATCGCATGCTCGAGGTAGCAGAAGGACTGCCAATCAATGTTGGCTTTACAGGGAAAGGACAAGCAGCCGCAGAGGAACCGTTAGCGGAACAAATACGCGCTGGAGCAATTGGATTAAAGGTTCATGAAGATTGGGGAGCAACAGCCTCAGCTCTTGATTACTCACTTAGAGTGGCGGATAAATATGATGTCCAAGTGGCGCTCCACGCAGATACATTAAATGAAAATGGCTTCGTGGAACACACGATGGCAGCCATTAAAGATCGCGTCATTCATATGTATCATACAGAAGGAGCAGGGGGAGGCCATGCACCAGATTTATTAAAATCAGCAAGCTATATGAATGTCCTACCATCTTCAACAAATCCAACGATGCCTTATACAGTGAATACAATTGACGAACATTTAGATATGCTCATGGTTTGCCATCATTTAAACCCTTCTGTTCCTGAAGACATTGCTTTTGCTGATTCACGGATTAGACGTGAAACGATTGCTGCAGAGGACATAATGCTTGATATGGGGATTATTAGTATGACAAGCTCAGATGCCCAAGCGATGGGGCGCGTCGGGGAAGTAGTCCTACGTACTTGGCAAGTAGCTGATAAAATGAAAAAACAACGAGGGATTTTAGAAGGGGACCGTGATTTTTCCGATAACAACAGAGCAAAAAGATATATCGCAAAATACACCATTAATCCAGCAATTACGCACGGAATTTCGGATTATGTCGGTTCCATTGAAGTAGGAAAGATTGCCGATTTAGTACTTTGGCAGCCATCATTTTTCGGAGTCAAACCAGAACTTGTCTTAAAAAATGGCATGATCGTTTATGGTTTAATGGGAGATGCAAATGCTTCCATTCCAACACCACAGCCAGTTATTCATCGTCCAATGTATGCAACAGTCGGAAAGGGATTAGCTAAACATTCAATTACATTTATTTCCCAATCAGCATTTGATGACAAAGTACACGAAAAGCTCCAATTAGAAAAAATTATTTTACCAGTGCGTGGAATTAGAAAACTAACAAAAAAAGATATGAAACATAACTCCTATACGCCAGAAATTACGGTTGATCCGCAAACATATGAAGTAAGAGTTAATGGAGAACTCATTATGTGTGATCCTGTTGATAGCGTTCCGATGGGGCAAAGATATTTTTTATTTTGAGGTGAAGACATGATCGTTGAACAAATTGTCACAAATATTGAAGAAATGGAAAAAGAAGAAATCATTAAACGCCATATTGAGAAAGTTTATCTGGAAAGTGCCAATTTAGTAAAAAGAATTCAGCGGGTCAAAACGGATCATGGAAAGGAAATCGGCATACGTTTAAAAGATCATCGTGATCTAATTGCTGGAGATGTTCTCTTTATGGATGAGAAAAATTTAATCGTCATTGATGTTGTTTCCGATGATCTATTAGTGATTAGCCCGCGAAATTTGGAAGAAATGGGCACGATTGCCCACCAATTAGGAAACCGCCATTTGCCAGCTCAATTTGAAGATGCAGACATGCTCGTTCAATATGATTATCTCGTTGAAGAATTATTAAATGAACTTCATATTCCACATAAACGGGAAAAGCGCAAAGTAAAGCAAGCGTTTCGCCATATCGGTCATAGTCATGGATAAGCAAATCCTATCCTTATTTCAGCTATGTGATTCCAATTTTCCTACAGGTGCATTTAGTCATTCGTATGGATTGGAAACATATATTCAGGATGATAAGGTACACGATGCTGATTCGTTCTGTGAGTGGCTTTTAGTCTATTTACAAGAGCAGCTCATTTATTCGGACGGTCTGGCATGCAAGCTCATCTATCACGCATTTGAGGAAGATAATCAATTAAAGATATGGAAAATTGATCGGATGCTGACTGTGCAAAATTTACCTCGCGAAACGAGAGAAGGAACGCAAAGAATCGGTGAAAGCATGGCTAAGCTTGCCAAGTCCCTTTATGAAATTCCGCTGTTAGACGAGTATGTAGAGCGATTGAAGAAGCGTCAATCCTTTGGCCATCCGGCAGTTGTTTTTTCGATAATTGGTCACCATTTATCCATTTCAGCTAGCGAAACGACTTTGTTCTACTTATACTCGGCGATTTCCAGTCTTGTTCAGAATGCTGTTCGAGCCATTCCTTTAGGACAAACAGCCGGACAAAAAATTATTCTCTCATTCCAAGAGGCTCTCATCGATGCAACTAAAAAAATTCAAGAAATGGATGAAACGGATTTTGGGGTCGTTTCACCAGGACTAGAAATTTCTCAAATGCAGCATGAGCGCGTCAATATACGGATTTTTATGTCTTAATCATTTGGAAGGAAGTGTTTCTAATGGAACCGATTAGAATTGGAGTAGGAGGTCCTGTTGGAGCAGGCAAAACATTATTAGTAGAAAAAATAACACGTAATTTAAACGGTCAAATTAGTATGGCTGCCGTAACAAACGATATTTATACGAAGGAAGATGCCAAATTCCTCATGGACAATGGTATTCTTCCTGCCGATCGCATCATTGGCGTGGAAACTGGCGGCTGTCCGCATACCGCTATTCGCGAGGATGCCTCGATGAATTTTGCTGCAATTGATAAATTAAAAGAAAGCCATCCGGATTTAGAGCTGATTTTTGTCGAAAGCGGTGGAGATAATCTAGCTGCAACATTTAGCCCTGAGCTTGTTGATTTCTCAATCTATATTATCGACGTCGCCCAAGGTGAGAAAATCCCCCGTAAAGGCGGACAAGGGATGATCAAATCAGATTTATTCATTATTAATAAAACCGATTTGGCGCCACATGTAGGTGCAAGTCTTGACGTTATGGAAAGTGACACGAAGGTGTTCCGTGGAGACAAGCCATTTTTCTTTACTAATTTGAAAAAAGAAGAAGGGCTAGATAATGTCATCGACTGGATAAAAAATAATGCCCTTTTAAAAGGGCTGGCTTAAAATGGCGGAGTGGACAGGAGTCTTGCGGCTCGATGCTGAAGATCGGGGCGGAAGAACAGTCGCTAGAAATGTCTATTTTCAAGGTGCACTGAAGGTGATGCGGCCCATTTATCACGATGATTCAGGGCAAGCATGCTATTACATATTAAATCCTGGCGGAGGTTATTTAGATGGTGACCGCTACCATTTACAATTCACAGTCGAGAAAAATGCCAGACTCACATTAACGACCCAATCAGCAACTAAAATTTACAAAACACCGAAAAAACACGCCTATCAGGAAACGGAGATATTCTTGAAAGAGGGCAGTTATTTAGAATATCTTCCCGATCCGCTAATTGCTTACCGTGATGCAAAATACACCCAGAAAAATGTGATCCATATGGAAAAAGGGGCCACATTTATTTATTCAGATATCATTACGCCTGGCTGGTCATCAGAAGGTGACATGTTTAGCTATGATCGGCTGCAGCTCATTAATGAAATATATATGGAAAATGAGCTCGTTGCCTTTGACCATCTGAAACTGATCCCTTCCTCTCAAAATATGAAGACGATTGGCCTTATGGAAGGATACTCTCATTTAGGCTCGATGGTCGTCGTGAGCGAAAAGATGAACACTGAACTTCTCGAACGCCTATATGAACTAATCGATACGAAAACAACTGATTATAAAATTGGCCTATCAATGCTGCCAATACACGGGTTTACTATTCGAATCTTAGCCAATTTAACTCAAACGATTGAAAGAGTTTTTTCCGAATGTCATCGAATCATTAGTGAAGAATGGTTTCAAACTACTCCTAGCTTTTTAAGGAAATATTAAATAAATGATAAAAGACTAAAGCATAGGACACTTTAGTCTTTTGTTCATTGTCCAGCTCCAGCGCCTACCCCCGACGTACAGGACGTACTAGTGTCGACAATGCGACAGGACAAGGAATGCTTCGGCAGCTACACATCGCACGACAAAAAGTGAAGCTTTTGGGAGGACGTCGCGTTTTTGTCGACCTCGAGGTCACAAGCCTTTCGTCCTAGAAAGGTAAAGTACACCTTTCCGAGCCGATCGACTTGTGCTTGTCGGGGGTGACCACTAAGGAAAGCTTCTTAGAATAGTCATCGCAGGAACAATTTTTATTTGTAATTGTTCCGAAGGCGCTACCGCTTTTCTGATTATCTAGACTATTGAATTCTTTGCTCGACTTGCTGACATACTTCATCCGCAGATAATCCGCTTGCTTCAATAACAGGCGCTTTTGTTGATACATCCTGCATACCCATTACGTTATTATCTATTCCAGTAACGACACAAGCTGAACAGTTTTCTGCGTCTGCAGCAGATTTTAATTCAACAACATCATACCCTTTTTCACGAAGTGCATCAGAAACATTTGTTAACGATTGCTCGACAGCTATTTTTTTATTCATGCAATAACACCTCCTCCGTTGATAGAATGGCTTTTTACCCGGATTTTTATTCTTTGATTTTACGAATAAATAGGACTTAGCCATGAGAAAGTAAAGATGGAGGTGATTTTGTGTCTAACCGTAAAAAAGATCCATCAAAAGCTGGTTTAAGCGCTCCTGAGGTGAAGGGACAAGGAACAACGAATATAGAAACTGGGGGGAGGCAGGCATCTTCCGCCCGCCACAAAAAGAAAAAGTAGGAAATGTAATAGGAATAAAAAACAGGATGGAACACCGTGGATCGGCATTTCCATCCTATCATTTATGATTATTTATACATGTCAGCGACTTGCTTCTGCAAATCAGCGTTGTCTAAATACTCATCATATGTCATTTGCTTATCAACTAATCCATTTGGTGTCAGTTCCATAATTCGATTCGCAATCGTTTGAATAAATTGATGGTCATGAGACGCAAAAATTAAGGATCCTTTGTAGTTGATTAAACCATTGTTGAGAGCAGTAATTGATTCCAAGTCTAAATGGTTCGTTGGCTCGTCAAGCAAGAGAACGTTCGACCCGCTCAGCATCATTTTAGACAGCATACAACGAACTTTTTCTCCTCCAGAAAGAACACTAGCCTTCTTCAGAACTTCTTCTCCGGAGAAAAGCATTCTTCCTAAAAATCCTCTCAAGAAGCTTTCACTTTGGTCATTAGGAGAAAATTGACGAAGCCAGTCAACAAGATTTAAATCACTATTCTCAAAATACTCCGAGTTGTCCTTTGGAAAATGTGCTTGCGAAGTTGTAATTCCCCATTTAAATGTACCGCTATCAGCTTCCATTTCACCCATTAAAATTTTGAATAGCGCTGTTTTGGCAATTTCATTCGTACCGACAAAGGCAATTTTTTCATCTTTATTCATGATAAAGCTTACATTATCAAGCACTTTAACGCCGTCAATAGTTTTAGTGATTCCTTCAACACGAAGTAAATCATTTCCTATTTCACGTTCTGGTGTAAAACCAACGTAAGGGTAGCGTCTTGAAGAAGGCTTAATGTCATCAAGTGAAATTTTATCAAGAAGCTTCTTACGGGATGTTGCCTGCTTAGATTTAGAAGCATTAGCACTAAAGCGGGCAATAAATGCTTGAAGTTCTTTAATTTTTTCTTCTTTTTTCTTATTTTGGTCTGAAGCCATGCGCTGAGCGAGTTGGCTTGACTCATACCAGAAATCATAGTTTCCGACATAGATTTGAATTTTTCCAAAGTCAAGATCAGCGATATGTGTACAAACTTTATTTAAGAAATATCGGTCATGGGAAACGACGATGACTGTGTTTTCAAAGTTAATTAAAAATTCCTCAAGCCATTGAATCGCTTTAATGTCTAAATGGTTTGTCGGTTCGTCTAATAGAAGAACATCCGGCTGACCAAATAATGCTTGAGCAAGCAACACCTTCACTTTATCAGATCCAGAAAGATCAGCCATTTTTTTCGCATGCAGCTCTTCGCCAATGCCTAATCCTTTTAACAAAATAGCTGCTTCTGATTCAGCTTCCCAGCCATTCAGCTCAGCAAATTCACCTTCAAGCTCAGCAGCCTTCATCCCATCTTCATCTGTAAAATCAGCTTTCATATAGATGGCATCTTTTTCTTGCATCACTTCATAAAGTCTCGCATGACCCATGATGACAACCTTTAATACTTCAAATTCTTCATATTCGAAGTGGTTTTGTTTTAATACAGCTAAACGCTCGCCAGGACCAAGATGAACAGTACCTGTTTGTGATTCAATCTCGCCTGATAAAATCTTTAAAAAGGTTGATTTTCCAGCGCCATTTGCGCCAATCAAACCATAGCAATTACCTGGTGTAAACTTAATATTAACGTCTTCGAACAGCTTCCGGTCGCCATAGCGAAGTCCTACATTACTTACTGTTATCATGTAATTTAATTCCTCCAAAAAACCGTAATCTAATAAATTATACCATCTTTTTATTGTAATCGCTAACCTTTGAAAGGGAACGGAGGCAGTTTCAAAAATAAATGAAAAAATTTCTAGAAAAAACAGGAGATTAACATTGCGCATAGAATAAATAAAGTGAATGATAATTGTAATCAATTAATAATGAATTTGCAGATTTAATTCTAAATTTTTCTTAGTTGTTCATAGTTTTTTCATATTTATCATGTACAATTAAAACTATTCAGACAGGATAAAGGGGTTATTATTGTGGCCAAAAAACAGCTCGTCGACCTTGTTAATCGTCTAAAAAAAGCAGGAATTAATGTCAGCTTTACAAAACCAAGATCCAAAATGATCATTGCTTTTCCACAAAGTAAAAGGTTATCTTCAAGTACAAACTAACAATTGGGGAATGTTGGGAAAAATTAGCAAAAAACGTTGAACGATATCATTCGCTTAACGTTTTTTTCTCGTCTAGCTCCAGCGCCTACCCCCTCGAGGTCACAAGCCAATCCTCCCAGAAAGGTAAAGAACACCTTTCCGAGAGGCTCGACTTGTGCTTGTCGGGGGTGACCAAGGCGCTTCCGCATTTGCTGCTAAATTTCAGCCATTATTTTCTTAAAAACATCTTTTTCGTTAAAGTCTTCGCCCATAGGGAATTTTTTGATAAATTTGTTTTTTTCATCGATCAAATAGACGAAAGTACTATGAATATAGAAGCCGTTGCCAGGATCTCTATATTGGAACTGAAAGGTATTTGCCAGTTCTTTAATTTCTGCTTGGTCTTGTTTTATATTTGCTTGATTCCCCGTCAAAAGAAGCCAATTCCCGTCATCTTCAATTTCAAAAGTTTCCATATATTTGCGCATCGTCTTAGGAGCATCTCTGTACGGATCAATTGAAATCGTCAGGAATTCTACATTTTTGCCGTAAACCCCAGCCTCTTGTAAGTCTCTTTTCAAAAACTTCATTTTTTGTGTTGTTGTCGGACAAATATCAGGGCAGTGGGTGTACATAAATTCAACAAGCTTTAGTTTTTTATTTTCTTTAGAAAAATCATATTTTTCTTCGTGCATTGTGACCAGTGTGATATGATCCGGAATCTTCGATGTCGTATCGCGGATAATAAAAAAGGAAATCCCCGCCGAAATTCCTAGTAACACTACGAGTCCACATATGAGATATATTTTTTTCATTATTTTCCCTCCCAATTTAAAGATAATGAATATGTGCCAAAAATCCTATGGATAATGTGTGAACATATTAGGGGAGAGGGAATAAAAAATAGAAACGAAAAAAAGCCAAAGGAAGAACCCTTTGGCTTTTTCTGTAGACTATTCTTATTTCATTGAAATCCAAACGCTCTTTACTTCTGTATAGTTGTTAAGTGCATAAGATCCCATTTCACGACCAATTCCTGACTGCTTGAAGCCGCCGAACGGAGATGCCGCATCGAAGGCATTGTAGCAGTTAACCCAAACTGTTCCAGCGCGGAGCTTATTCGCAATATAGTGTGCATTCGCAACATCACGAGTCCAAACACCAGCAGCCAGTCCGTATTCACTGCTATTTGCGCGATTAATTAATTCATCAAGATCTTCATATGGAAGTGCTGAAATAACTGGTCCGAAAATTTCCTCCTTCGCAATCGTCATCTCATCACTCACGTCAGCAAAAATAGTAGGGGACACGAAATATCCTTGTTCTTGAGGCTTCTCGCCACCAACAACGAGCTGAGCACCTTCATTCAAGCCTTTTTCAATATAGCTAAGGACACGGTTTTGCTGTTCGCTCGAAACGAGCGGCCCAATTTCCGTATCAGCATGAATACCGGCACCTTGCTTGATCTTTTTCGCATGGCTTGCCATATCTGCAACAACATTGTCAAAATGTTTCTTTTGAATAAATACACGGGACCCGGCACAGCATACTTGACCTTGGTTAAACATCACACCATTTAATGCACCAGGAATGGCTTTCGATAAATCAGCGTCTGGGAGGATGATGTTTGGTGATTTTCCGCCAAGTTCAAGCGTAACTCGCTTCAATGTTTTTGAAGCTCTTTCCATAATTGATTTTCCAACTTCTGTAGAGCCTGTAAATGCAATTTTGTCTACAAGCGGATGATCCACGAGCGGCTGACCAGCTGTTTCTCCAAAGCCAGGTACGATATTAACGACACCAGGCGGGAAGCCAGCTTCTTGAATTAACTCAGCTAAATATAAAGCTGAAAGCGGAGTTTGCTCAGCAGGCTTTAAGACGACTGTACAGCCTGTAGCAAGAGCAGCTCCTAATTTCCACATTGCCATAAGAAGCGGGAAGTTCCACGGAATGATTTGGCCGACAACTCCGACAGCTTCATGGCGTGTATAGTTAAAGAACGGACCGTTTACTGGAATCGTTTGTCCGACAATTTTTGTTGTCCATCCTGCATAATAGCGCATATGCTCGACAGCAAGAGGGATATCTGCATTCGTTGTTTCACGAATTGGCTTTCCATTATCTAACGTTTCTAATTGCGCTAATTCAGCTGCATGCTCTTCCATTAAATCTGCCAGTTTATACATCAATCTGCTTCTCTTAGCAGTTCCCATCTTAGACCATGGACCTTCATCAAAAGCCTTGCGGGCTGCACGAACAGCGAGATCAATATCTTCCGGTCCTGCTTCATAAACATTAGCAAGTACTTCTCCAGTGGCAGGGTTATATGTTTCAAACGTCTTCTGTGATTTACTTTCTACGAATTCTCCATTAATGTACAAATGTTTTTTCCCGCTTAAGAACTTTTCTACTTTCTCTTTCAAATTAACTGTTAACTGGCTCATAAAACTCCTCCTTAGAATCGTAATCTATGTATTTCATGATGCCATGTTGAGTAGAATTCTCTTGCGAACACCTACATTACATATCGTAACAATATATTAGATTAATAATCAACCAATAAAACAAAAAATATTCTGATAATATTCGACATCGTCTAACAACTTCTTCAAAAACTTCCAATAATAATGTTGATGTTAACAACCGCCAAATGAGTACATGTTCACTAAGTTTTTCGTACCGAATAAAACCCATTAACCTCACACGTATATCCGAGATTTACAATTTATACTAAATTTATCCTGGAATAAAGTAAAAAGCTGGAACCTTTTCTAAAAATAGACGTATAGTCAAGTTATATTAAATTGTTGAGGTGTTTTAATGATGAATAATGTTCATTCGATCGTTGTGAAAAATCTTTCGAAAAGATACGGTTCATTTCATGCCGTGAAAGAAATTAATTTTGAAATTAAAAAAGGGGAGCTGTTCTGCTTTTTAGGTCCAAACGGAGCTGGAAAAACAACAACAATAAAAATGATGACTGGTTTGCTTGAGCCGGGAAGCGGCCAAATAGAAATAGCTGGGGAAGATATTTGGAAAAATCCGCTTGAAGCAAAGAGGAAAATGGCGTATATCCCAGACCATCCCAATCTATATCCCAAGCTATCAGGCAGAGAGTTTTTAAGGTTTATAGGCAGTGTTTTTGAAATCAAACAAGATGTATTTGAAGATAGAATGGAGAGGTATCTTTCGTTATTCGAACTGTTTGAGAGAGCGGATGAATTAATAGAATCCTATTCACATGGAATGAAACAAAAGATCAATATATGCGGAGCGCTGATTCACCAGCCAGAAGTGCTATTCTTGGATGAACCGACTGTAGGGTTGGATCCAAAAGGTGCCAAAACATTAAAAAACTTGCTCCAGTCTTTATGCAGACAAGGGATGACCGTTTTTATGTCCACACATATTCTTGAAATTGCAGAACAAATGTGTGATCGGGTCGGCATCATTAAGAATGGAGAATTAATCGCGATTGGAACAATGGCAGAATTAAGAGAAAAGGAAGGTAAAGCTGATACATCTTTAGAAGATTTATTTTTAGAGTTAACAGGTGATACAGACATGAAGCAGCTAATCCAAGAGCTGGCAGATGATAAAGAAAGGGTGGAGAAATGACAAAAAACTTAATACGGCTATATTGGAAAATGGGAAAAAACCAATTTCGCACAGCTCCAGACAGCACGAAAATAGCGATTGTCTTTTCAAGTATTGCCGCTATCATATTCACCGTTATTTTAAGCTTTGCGGTCGGCGCAATGGCTATGACGCTGCCAAGCGAGTTTTTTTCCTCTATATATGCCTATGCCTTTTCAGCGCTTTTGACTTTTAATATTTTGTTTGGGGTGCCACAAGTATTTAAAAATCTATATGGAACAAATGATTTAACATTATTATTTACTTTGCCAATCAAAACGCGCAGCATATATTGGTTCAAGTTTCTACAAAGCTTTATCGGGTTTCCAGGATTCTTTTGCTTATTTTCTATTATTCTATTAACCGTTTTTGGAATTGCTAGTCGTGCAAGTATACTCTTTTTTCCAATTGCTTATTTAACGGCCTTTTTATTTACATTAATCGGGATGAGTATTGCCTATTTATTAAATTTGCTTTTAATTCAAATCATTCCGGTGCATCGTGCAAAAGAGTTAATGACAGCAATGAGTGCCCTTGCCGGAATTATCGTCTATGTCCTAACTCAGCTGCCGAATTTATTGATGAAAAATCAGCCGAGCAGGGCTAGAGTCGCTGATTTTCCGCCAATGCCTAAGTGGATCCCAATGGAATGGGCAGCCCAAGTCCTTTCAAGTGCGTCAGTTGGGTCCATTGGCTTCATTCTTCCTCTTCTTATGACGATCATTCTCACCCTATTCATGCTCTCTTTCTCATCCTCCTTAGTAGAGAAAGGATTTCGGACTGGCTGGATCAAGATGAATGAAGGAAATCGTCCGAAGAAAAAACGGAAGGGAACGAAAGTTCGTGTTAAGCTTACGAGTCCGGTTATTGCGATCGGTGTGAAGGAATGGCGAGCCATTCAAAGAGATATTAGGGAATGGGTAGCATTTATTCCATTTGTCTTCTTTATGTTTTTTCCTGTCATATCTATTATGAATGACGAAGAGAGCATTCGTTTAATTATGAATAATCCAGATGTATCCTGGATGGTTGCCCAAGCGATCTTTTTATTTATCTTTACGTTTCTTACTAGTGGATTTGCTTCGTCTTCTATTGCTAGAGAAGCGTATTCTATTCATTTACTCCATGTTTTGCCATTATCAGGCTGGAAGATCGCGTTAGGAAAGTTTTGGATCAATTGGCTCATCCCTGCCGTTTTTCTATTTGTTTTGGAAATAGCTGGCGGAATAATTTTAAAATGGCATCCTTTTAATATCTTATTTGGGATGGCTGTTGTAGCAATTATATCATTAGGCATTACAGGGATAGGCCTGTGGCTTGGTTCCATCGGCGCGAAATATAATCCAAATAATCCGCAAAATAGACTCGAAACAGGTGTCTCATTTTTATTAATGTTCCTATCTTTCGGTTATTTGCTCATTGCGGCACTTCCGTCGATTATTGTTCTCATTCCTACGGATACCATAGCTATTTTTAATGAAGGGGAAAGGCCAATGGGATTATTTGGACTGCTCGTTTCACTTCTTGAATGGAAAGCCGCCAATCAAATATTATTAATGATTATTTCTGCAGTAATGACGATTGCAATATCACTCGGAGTTGCTCTATTCACTCTTAAGCTAAGTGCCAGGAAAATTGATAAAGGAATAACAATAAATTTCGTCGCGAATAAAAAATAATGTTACAATATTGTTACTTAGCGAATTAAGGGGTTTCTAAAATGGACAGACATGTAAAGAGAAATATACTGACGATGCAAGGATTTTACCTTTTCACTTTTTTTGGTACTGGTAGCTTACTTCCGTTATTAAGTGTTTATTTAAGTGACGCTGAACAATTAAATGGGTATCAAATTGGCATCATTATGTCGATCAGCCCTATCATTATGATTTTCTTTCAGCCGTTATGGGGAATGCTTTCAGATAAGCTAAACGCACCGATAAAAATACTTACCGTAACAACTTTCATTGCCGGATTATTCGGGCTTGGTTTTATCTTATTTAGCGGCTATTACTGGATATTTATTATCGCAACATGTGTGGCTATTTTCCAAAGTGCAATTATTCCAATTTCTGATAGTTTGTCGATTAAATATACGAGTACTGTTAAAGTGAACTATGGCAATATTCGTTTATTTGGATCACTCGGCTTTGGGCTAGCCGTATTTATTATGGGAAGGCTTTCTGAATGGAATCCTAAGATCATCTTTATTTCGTTTTTTGCTTCATTAATTATTGCTAGCTTCCTTGCATTAAAGATGCCAGCTGAAAAAGTATCTAAAAAGCAGAACCTCCTTGCGGGAATAAAGGAGATTCTCGTAGTTAAAAGATTTCTCATTTTTCTAGTGATTACTTTTCTTATTTTCGGACCGAATCTAGCGAATAATAATTACTTTGGACTCTTTATTGAAAATCGAGGTGGGACATATACGGGAATCGGCATTGCCTTTCTAATTGCCGTCTTATCGGAAATCCCTTTTATGAAAGCAGCTGGCAGTTGGATTCATCGCTTCGGACTATTGAAGATCGCAACACTAGCTGGAATTGTTTCCTGTATTAGATGGCTGCTTTATTTTACGGAGCCAAGCCTTTGGTTAATTTATTGCACAGCCGTCATTCAAGGCTTCTCAATCGGTTTGTTTATTCCTGCTGGTCTTCAATATGTTAAAGATATAACGCCCGTACATATTACAGCTACTGCGATTACTTTATATTCAGCATTTGGAAATGGTGTTGGGAACTGGTTCTGTACGTTTATCGGCGGAATCATCTATGAAGAATTCAATGTTTATACGTTATACTTATTTTTTAGCATTTTAAGCTTCATCGGTGTTATGCTTAATATTTGGTTAATTAGGGAAGAAAAAGGGCATAATTCGGTATTGTCAGTCTCTAAGTATTAACGAAAAAGAAGTTGCGCTATCTGCAACTTCTTTTTCACTGTTATTCCGGATATTTATTCATTAGCTTTCGGGCCAATAACGTTTTTACCTCATTATAAGATAGACCCGATTGACTGTTCAGCCGTTTCACCTCATCAATATCAGTTCCAACGACAGTGAATTTTTTTCCCGAGTTTCTTGAGTCCATACAGGGAACCTCCATTTAGATAATTTACATTATGGTGTTGATTTCTATCAGGATAATTTCCCTTTTTTTGTCCATACTAGTAAAAAAGGGGGCGTTTGTTATCTTTTTCAATAGAAGAGGCCAAGACGATAAACCAGAAGTAGTCATGCTTGATACAGAAGTTTATGCATGTAGTAGCTGTAATGGCTGGATGCGCAAGGAATTTGCCTCAGCTGATTTAAAATGTCCACTATGCGGTAATGATACAAACTTTGAGATGAGAGAATTGCCACAAATTGAATAAGTGATTGGATTAAGACTGTTGCCTTTAATCAACAGTCTTTTTTGTACGTAAAGAACTATAGCTATGGATTTCTTATAAATTTTCATTTTGTTGTCCAAGTTCCTTTTCTGCTAATAAGATATTCCCGGTTTCGACTGAACGGTGCTCATCAATGGAGTTACTTGGATAATTATCTTGTTTAAGATTACTCTCTTTTCGGTTCGCCTCTTCTAGTGCTTGCTTGTCATTTTTCACTAAGTTTCTTACCTCCATTGTTCATTTCAAAAGGGATGTAACCATAAGGTTTGAGTTTAAGCACCAACTTATTCATTTGTTCGCACAAGTTCAAATGAAATATAAAACAGCAATGGAAGATTAATTTTCCATTGCTGTTTAAATTCCTTATTCAGATTTTTTCGATAAGCAGCGATCACATTCCATTAAATACGATTCTGTATGCTCATTCATTTTTTGCCCACATTCAGCACAGATCCTTTTTGGCATAACCTTTAAGCTTTCTCGACCTTTTAACATGTTATCCTCTCCTTTTTATAATACAGTTTATTTATTCTCGACTTGTTATATAACAGTATACAACAAAACAACTTAAAAGTGTAGACTTTTTTGAATATTTTTAATCTTATTTTAGACAAAGAAAAAGAAAGGCTAAACCTTCCTTTTTCTTTGTAAATATGGGAATTTTTACTTACTTTTCTCTTTTTCTTCCGGCTGGATAAAATAGCTTTTCACAGGCCTGACTAATTGTCTAATGCCTGATTCCATTTTATCGCTTAAATACGTTACCCGTTCAAAGAAAACAGAGCGAAAATTATCGAGCTGTCTTCCTATTTTTTGTACTAATGCTTCTTGTTCATCTAATCTTTGCATGACAGTCGTATGAAAAACCTCTTGCACCTCAAGCTGTTTCGAAATTTCTTCGTATATTGTTTCTTGCTTCATTAACTGCCCTGAAAAATTTTCCGCGATGGATTCAAATTCATTTATCTTGCCCGCTAACGCTTCTGTTGACGCATGCTGAACTGACACTTGATCTAGGATGGCTTGATTGATTAAGCTTTCATTTTTCAAGCTTTCCGCTATTTGAATATTCCTTTTTTCCAACTCGCTTAGCCGATCCAAAATGATTTTATTATTAGACTCCTGATTATGCATTTTTCCTAAAAACTGTTGCATCATTTCTTCCTGATTTTCAAGCCTGATCATAATATCAACTATATCCTTATCTTGCTTTGAAGATGAACGCTTTAATATTTGATGCATATCTTTGAAGGATTCAGTTAACTGCACATCGATTTCTTCATATGCATCTGAAAGTTTTCGATTGATCGCTTCCTGCTGTTGCAGAACCTCCTGCAAATAATTTACACGAAAAGAATCTTGATTAGGGGTATCCTTTATTTGCAGCTTTTTATTATAAAGATTAGGCACAATCTGCCCATTCGTATATAAGCCCAAGAAATAACACTCCTTCATTTTCTGCTTTTTAATAGCATTATTGAATATCCTATGTATTTAATCGGAAAAAGGTGGCAAGTTTGGTTTTTAGCCTATCTTGTAGTAGTAATTGCCAATTATCTTTAGTAGAATAGATTTAATAAAGACAAACTTTTTACATTTTTAAAATTAGAAGTTACACTATGTGTGAGAGGGAAAAAGTATTTTTTCCTTCGATATATTATTTGACTGTTGCTTCCTTATAATTTTTATTTGAAGGGATGATTGTAATGGCTATTTCTTTATCAAAAGGACAAAAGGTAGATTTAACAAAAACGAACCCTGGTTTATCTAAAGTCATTGTCGGACTTGGCTGGGATACGAATAAATATGACGGAGGAAATGCTTTTGATTTAGATGCAAGCGTATTTTTACTTGATGCAGCTGGAAAATGCGCCTCTGAAAAAGACTTTATTTTCTATAATCAGCTCCAGGGTGGAAATGGCTCTGTTGTACATACGGGAGATAATCGCACAGGAGAAGGGGATGGCGACGATGAGCAAGTAAATGTTAATTTAAGCGCTGTTCCTGCAATTGTTGAAAGAATTTCTTTCGTTATTACGATTCACGATGCTGAAAGCCGTGGGCAAAACTTTGGACAAGTTTCCAATTCATTTGTGCGAATTGTTAATGAAGAAACAAATGAAGAGATTACTCGCTACGATCTTGGAGAGGATTTCTCGATTGAAACAGCCATCATTGTAGGGGAGTTATATCGCCATAACGGTGAATGGAAATTCTCAGCTGTTGGTTCCGGCTACCAAGGCGGACTCGCAAGAATTGCTACTGATTTTGGCTTGCAGGTTGGTTAATTCATCTATATTACTTTTTTATTCTGGGGAGGTTTTTTGTAATGGCAATTCAATTGGCAAAGGGACAGAGAATTGACTTAACGAAAACAAATCCTGGCTTAACGAAAGCGCTGATTGGCCTTGGCTGGGATACAAATAAATATCAAGGTGGACATGATTTTGATTTGGATGCATCTGCCTTTTTAGTCGATGCGAATAATCGCTGCCAAAATGACCTTGACTTCGTTTTTTATAATAACCTCCAACATCCGAGTGGTGCGGTCGTTCATACAGGAGATAACCGAACTGGGGAAGGGGAGGGGGACGATGAACAACTCATCGTTGACTTCACGAAGATTCCTTCTTATGTGGACCGCATTGGCATAACCGTCACAATCCACGATGCGGATGGAAGGCAGCAAAATTTCGGCCAAGTATCAAATGCATTTGTCCGCTTAGTTGATGAATCGAATAATCAAGAATTATTACGGTTCGATTTAGGGGAAGATTTCTCAATTGAAACGGCAGTTGTCATTTGTGAATTATACCGACACGGAAATGATTGGAAATTTAATGCAATAGGCAGCGGATTTTCTGGAGGTTTAGCTTCCTTATGCCGCAATTATGGGCTTCAAGTATAAAGGCATTTGACTACTTTATCTTTATCGAAACTTTATGAAAAGCACTCCGTTGTAGGAGTGCTTTATTCATGTCTATAAAGAAGGTGGAGGAGGAAAAATTGAAAATTGGTCTTGTCAGACATTTTAGAGTAAAAAACGCGGTTCCTGAAAAAACATGGGTTAATCCGGCTGAATTACATAAATGGTTAGAAGATTACGACCTATCCGATATAGAGGTGGGAAGAACAGACTTGCAAAATATAAAATGGCAAAAATGTTATTCAAGTGATCTATCTAGGGCAGAAAAAACAGCCGAAGCTATTTTTGAAGGGGAGATTATTAAAACAGATAAATTAAGAGAAATAAAGGCCTATCCATTTTTACAAAGAAACATAAAACTGCCGTACCTTCTTTGGGCTGTGTTTATTCGCTTAGCTTGGATGATTAGCCACCCATCCCAAAAAGATTCTATAACTTTAGTAAAAGAAAGGATTAATTTATTTTTAGATGAGGTCTTAGCTGAAAAAAATGACAATGTACTGATCGTCAGTCACGGAGCATTAATGATCTTTATGCGAAAGGAATTATTAAAAAGAGGATATAAAGGTCCAAGAATCAATCATCCTCAAAATGGAAAGCTTTACATATTTGAAAAATAGGACTCATACTTTGCTAATTCTCTTTGGAATTGGCATATTTTATCGATCCAGTTGTACTATTTACGAAGGAATTCACCATAAAATAAAGAAAGAATGCGAAGAAGGTGTGTAAAAGATGTCAATCCACATCGTGCAAAGCAGGGATACTCTATGGGCTCTTTCACAGCTTTATCATATTCCGATCCAATCGATTCTAAATGCGAATAAAATTCCTTCTAACGGCATGATTATTCCGGGGTTAGCTCTCTATATCCCAGATCATTCACTGCCGGTACGATCAAAAATTTTATCTAACGAGGATACATTGTGGAAATTAGCTCAAAGGTATCAAACGAATCTTCAAGCGATATTAAAAGCGAATCCAAGCATCCAGCCAAATAACCTCAAAATCGGCCAAAAAATAAATATCCCCTCGCCGCTTAAGCTCTCTATGCAAACGCTTGGATTTATTATCCCATTTTCGCCGTCCGCCTTTATTCCGATCTTGAATGAGATTGCCAATCAACTTACTTATTTAGCCATCGTCTCTTATTCATTAACGAATGAAGGATATGCCTATGTAACCGTTGATGATGCACAAGTCGTGAAAGAAAGCAGAAGATTAAATGTAACACCGCTTTTAATGATTCGAAATTTCGAAAATCAGAAATTTAGCCCAGAATTAATTGGCCGCGTACTAGAAAATCCAGCCTATCGAAAAAACTTGATTAATAGTTTACTCAATTTTATAAAAAATAAAGGATATGGCGGGGTTAGTCTTGATTTTGAATTTATCCCACCGCCGAGAAGAAGCGATTTTAGTTTATTTCTACAAGAGTTGAAAAAAGCATTAGGTTCCTATCTTCTTCATGTAAATGTCCATGCTAAAACAGCTGATCTCCCGACAAACCGGATCGTTGGCGCCTATGATTATGCGGCAATTGGTAAGGCTGCAGATATTGTTGCTGTCATGACCATTGATTATGGCTATCCAACAGGGCCACCTAATCCTGTGTCACCGATTTGGTGGATGGAGGAAGTAATTAAATATTCGAACAGCTTAATAAATAATAAAAAGCTCCAAATCGCCTTGCCGTTATATGGATACGATTGGAAAGAAAGTGATCAAACAACGAGTGCATACGCTCTGCTTTATGCTCAAAGTTTAGCTATATCAAAAGGTTCCATTATTCAATATGATTTCCAAGCAGCTACTCCTTACTATTATCATTGGGATGGAGCGAAAAGACATATCACATGGTTTGATGATATTCGCAGCTTTTCGGAAAAATACAAATTAATCGACCAATATAGCCTTTTAGGTACGACTTACTGGCAATTGAGCCTATCTTTTCCACAAAATTGGCCATATTTGGCGAAAAACTTTAATATTAAATAAAAAAAGGATGCCAAAACGGCATCCTTTTACGTATTGCGGCGATTTGACTGCACGCCACATTCGTGCATTTCCAATTGGAGTGTCAATCGTCTTACGCAATTAGCTCATCGCAAAATATACTATACCATGTTTCTATTCATTTTACAATACTATAAAAGTGTTTAGCTTTACGAAAGCGAGTAAAAATATGTATAATATGTGATGCTTGATGATAAATTAGATTTAAGCAAGGAGAGATAATGAATAAATTACAACCATTATGGGAAGCAATTAGAAGGTTTTGGCGGAATAAGCATATTACGAAAATATTACTTTTACTTTTATCGACTGTCTTATTATTATCAATCTTATTTTTTGCCTTCATCGCAGCAACAGCGAATGTTGAGTCATTAAAGGAAGGGTTGAAACAATCAACAGTCATTTACGATAAGGATGGGGAAGTCGCGAGCAGATTAGCAACAAATCGCTCGGATGGCGTTGCGATTGATGAATTGCCAGACTATGTGAAAAACGCCGTCGTCGCGATCGAGGATGAACGGTTTTACAAGCATAATGGCTTTGATGCAAAAGGGATTGCCCGTGCCTTTTTCAGAAATCTTTTTGCCGGCAGAATAACTGGCGGTGGAAGTACGATTACCCAGCAGCTAACGAAAAATGCGTTGCTCTCATCTGAAAAAACATATAAGCGAAAAATAGAAGAGCTTTTTTTAGCGGTTGAAATTGAGAAAAAATACAAAAAAGATGAGATTCTGCAAATGTATTTAAACCAAGTATATTTTGGCAGTGGGGCTTGGGGTATTGATCAAGCTGCTAATAAATATTTCAATAAACACGTTCAAGAGTTAACAATAAGCGAATCCGCACTTCTTGCCGGATTACTGCAAGCTCCTTCAGCACTCGATCCATTTCGTAATTATGATCGAGCAATCGAGCGGCGCAATGTCGTTCTCGGTAAAATGAAGGAGCATGCCATGATCAGTGAAGAGGAATACAAAAAGGCGGTTTCTGAGAAGATTCAATTAAACGAAGGAAAAGGCAGCTTTATTGAGCGAAAATACCCATATTATGTAGATGCAGTTCTTGATGAAGCGATTAATCAGTACGGGTTAACTCAGGAGGAAATTTTTACACGAGGTTATCGGGTTTATACGGAAATGGACCAAAATGTGCAATCAGGGTTGGAACGGGTATATGAAACAAATTCCCTATTCCCTCGTGGACGAAATGGTGTTCTTGTCCAAAGTGGTGCCGTTCTTTTGGACCCTAAGTCAGGCGGTGTAAGAGGACTTGTCGGGGGCAGAGGAAGTTATGTTTTCCGTGGCTTTAACCGGGCCACACATATTAAAGCACAGCCAGGATCAACATTAAAGCCATTAGCTGTTTATACGCCCGCGCTTGAAGAAGGCTATACCCCAACATCCATGCTTAAGGATGAACCGATGTCCTTTAATCAATACACTCCGGAAAATGCTTCAAGAAAATTTTCTGGAGAGGTTTCCATGTATAAAGCTGTCGAGGAATCGCTCAACGTACCTGCTGTCTGGCTTCTAGATCAAATTGGTTTGGAGAAGGGCCTCGATTCCTTGAAGCGCTTTGGCATTCCACTAGAGAAAGAAGATGAATATTTAGGAATTGCTTTAGGGGGCATGCGAAAGGGAATTTCTCCATTAATATTAGCTGAAGCGTATTCTGCTTTTCCTAATGGAGGGAAAAGAAATGATGCCCATTTGATTACGAAAATTGTCGGTCCAACTGGAAACATCATTGCCGAAAGAAAGAAAGAGACTGTGAAGGTCACTTCAAAAACGACAGCCAATCAAATGACATCGATGCTTCTTAATGTTGTCGAATCGGGGACAGGGAAAGGAACAAAGATTAACGGAGTTCAGCTTGCCGGAAAAACAGGATCCACTCAGCTCCCATATAAGGATATTAACGGGACAAAGGATCAATGGTTTGTTGGGTACACCCCAAATCTCGTTGGTGCTGTCTGGCTTGGCTATGATAAAACAGACAGAGAGCATTATTTATCAAGCAGCAGCTCACAAACTGTCGTTCCATTATTTAAATCTATAATGGAGAGTTCAATCCCATATATGGAACAAGCTGATTTCTCCACAAAGTCAGTAAATGAAAAACTTGCTCAAAAGGAATTTAAAGAGGAATTAGAACAAACGATCAAAAAATCAGCCGATAAAATTAGAGAAGAACTTCCCGTTTGGAAAGAAAAATTAAACGAAGGCGTTCAAGAACTAGAACAATTCGGGCAATTTTTAAAAGAAAAATGGAGCAATATAAGAAACCAATAATACTTCAAGAACTAAGGTCTCTTAAAAAGGGGACACCTTAGTTCTTTTTTTCATCGAATCGAACAACCCTCTTCACTTCACTATCCATTCTTGGTAGAATATTGTCAAAATAGTTAGAATTGGATAAGATTATATCAAGGATGGTGATCGAATGCGACAAAGAATTCGCAGACGGGGGATGACAATTGATGATTTAAAGTTTGGTTTAACAACCATTTTTTTGCATATTTCTTTTTATGGATTAATTGTTTTCATATTAATTTTATTTATTGAGCTATTTAGTTAAAAACAAAAAACAGCCTTTTACTTTTATTTCACTATTCATTAATGGTATGATTAGAAGGATTTTTTACATAAGGAGATGATTGTATGTCTAAAAAAGGATACTTTCTAATGAAAAGCGGGGAAAAAGTAGAATTTGAACTATATCCAGAAGCAGCTCCAGGGACAGTAGAAAACTTTGAGAAACTTGCAAACGAAGGATTCTATAATGGTCTTACTTTCCACCGTGTAATTCCACGCTTCGTAAGCCAAGGAGGCTGCCCGCACGGTACAGGAACTGGTGGCCCAGGCTACACAATCAATTGTGAAACAGAAAACAACCCTCATAAACATGAAGTAGGGTCATTATCAATGGCACATGCTGGACGCAACACAGGCGGAAGCCAGTTCTTTATCGTTCATGAGCCACAGCCACACTTAAATGGGGTTCATACTGTATTCGGTAAAGTAACTTCAGGAATGGATACTGTATTAAAAATGAAAAATGGCGATGTAATGGAAAAGGTTGAAGTTACAGAAGCATAATTTTTTGGAAAGAGCCGTTAAAGGCTCTTTTTCTATTTGTCTAGCTCCACAAGGAACGCTTCGGCAGCATAATCATCGCACGAGTAAAAGCGTTAGCTTTTAGGAGGAGCGCCTACCCCCTCGAGGTCACAAGTCAATCGTCCCAGAAAGGTAAAGTACACCTTTCCAAGCCGACCGTCTTGTGCTTGTCGGGGGTGACCACTAAGGAAAGCTTCTTAGAATAGTCCTCGCAGGAACAATTTGATCTGTAATTGTTCCGAAGGCGCTTCCGCTTTTCTATTTGTTTTACTAACATGATCGAGTTGGGTTCATACTAAAGGGAAATTGTTAAAAGGAGATGAAAGCGGTGGGAGCAATCGAAAGAAATGGTTATCAATTTCAAGCTGAATATAGCGTCGTTAACCAAGATGGAGCGATTCATGTTTATAAAAGCGGAAAATTCGTTGAGGAAATCCCATTTGAGTTTACTGGTAAATTTCCTGAACATAATTTAATTGAAGAGCTCGTCAATCATTATTGCTTTGAACATGGCATTTAGGGACAGAATATTTGTCCCTATGCTGTTTTTTCGAAAAACTACTACCGTTAGCAAGAATTAAGTGATATAAAGGAGAAAAAAATAACTAGATAAATATTCCTATCAATAAATCTATGAAAAACAGGCCAAATGAAACTATTAAAATAGATTCAGAATTATTAAAATATAGACAACACCTAGAACCTGCTTCAAATTAATCTCTATCAAAAGCGGAAGCGCCTTAAGGAGGGAAAGAAATGGAGCAATATGTTCGTGTAATTCCATTTGAGTTGATGAATCTAGCAGATGTGGTAAATGAAGTTCCGAAAGGGGTAGAGCTGATTCAAGCACCGAAGATTTGGAAAGATACGAAGGGAAAAGGTGTGACAGTAGCTGTATTAGACACGGGCTGCGATATTACTCACCCTGAACTAAAAGACCGTATTATCAGCGGGAGAAATTTTACAAATGATGATAAAGGGAATCCAGATTTATTCATGGATTACAACGGTCATGGAACCCATGTAGCCGGAACGATTGCAGCAACAGAAAATAACAATGGCGTGATCGGTGTAGCTCCGGAAGCAAGCTTACTAATTGTAAAGGTGCTAAATAAAAATGGCTCTGGACAATATGACTGGATCATCAAAGGCATCCATTACGCTATTGAACAAAAAGCCGATATTATCTCCATGTCTCTTGGGGGTCCCCAAGATGTGCCGGAGCTTCATGAGGCGATCAAAAAAGCAGTAAATAATAATATTCTCGTCGTTTGTGCAGCTGGTAATGAAGGTGATGGCGATGACAGAACAGACGAATTTGCTTTTCCTGGTTCATATAATGAAGTTATTAGTGTAGGGGCTGTAGATCTAAATCGCCGTTCATCTGATTTTAGTAATTCTAACAATGAAATGGATGTAGTAGCACCTGGTGAAAAAATTCTCTCTACCTATTTGAATGGAAAATATGCCACGTTAAGCGGCACGTCCATGGCTGCCCCCCACGTCTCAGGAGCTCTAGCTTTAATAAAAAATTTATCCATTCAAGGTTTTGAACGACAGCTTTCAGAACCAGAGCTGTATGCACAATTAATTCGAAGAACCGTTCCTTTAGGGTATTCACCGAAACTTGAAGGAAATGGGCTTGTATATTTAACAGTGCCAGAGCATTTGGCAACGATTTTTGATCAAGAAAGTAAATCCTTAATCTTAAACACAATTTAAATTTCTAATTGCAAAGCTTGGTTGATTCCAAGCTTTTTTTTATTCGAAAAAATTAAATCTCTTCATTTTCTAAGCTTAGGAGAATTATGCTATCATTTAAGGAAGAATCAATTCTACAATGATGGAAGGTGTATGAAATGAAACCAATAAATGATCATCTGAAAGAAAATCTGGATTTATTATTTGTTGGCTTTAATCCAAGCATTCGCTCATCAGAAACCGGTCATCATTTTGCTAATCCAAATAATCGTTTTTGGAAAATTCTCCATGAAGCAGGTTTGACACCGAGAAAATTTGTCACAACAGAGGATTATAAACTATTAGATTTAGGATATGGGATGACGAATATTGTTGCTAGACCAACGAAAGCTGCGGATGAAATTACGAAAGAAGAATATGAAGCAGGAAGAACCGAGCTTTTAAGAAAGATAAACTTATTTAAACCGAAAATTGTCTGTTTCGTCGGAAAAGGAGTTTATCAGCAATATAGCAAGAAAAGGACCATTCTATGGGGGAAGCAAGAAGAATCGGTAGTGCCCGGAGTCATTGATTTTGTTGCTCCATCATCAAGCGGCTTAGTTCGCATGAAACTAGAAGAAATCATTGAAATTTATGCCGAACTGCCGAAGCTGCTATCTCAATCAAGGGATGAGCTTGAATAGGGCAGATTTTAATATAAGGCTCAGTTAAAAACGAGTGCCTGCAGTGCAAATCTACAGTTATGTTTAACAAAGCCTAATATAAAGGGTGAGCATCAAGTGGAAACATTTACAGAAAGAGCCTTACATATAATAAAAAATATTCCCCCTGGAAAAGTGATGACTTATGGCCAAATTGCTAAGCTTGCTGGTAGTCCAAGAGGTGCCAGGCAAGTAGTAAGGAT
This sequence comes from Cytobacillus depressus, assembly GCF_008923245.1. Lineage (GTDB taxonomy): Bacteria > Bacillota > Bacilli > Bacillales > Cytobacillaceae > Cytobacillus > Cytobacillus depressus. Next base: position 71,324 of record NZ_WBOS01000015.1, on the reverse strand, counting down.
TCTGCATTCCATGAGCAAGAAACATCATTTGCCATGGCATCGGGTCATTAACTCAAAAGGAGAAATTGGGTTAAAAGATGATGAGCATTATTCCATCCAAAGACTTTCCCTGGAGAGTGAAGGGATAGAATTTAAACTAACTGGATCAATTGATTTAAAACGTTTTTTATATGAACCAGAAATAAATAATCAATAAAGATAGAAAAAAGGATGGGAGATCATATAACCTTCCTTTTTTCCCGTGATTACTTGACTATTTCTTTCTACCTGCATATTTCTCTATCATTACAATCGTTACAAGCTTCTTTCTAGGAGGAATGCCCTGTTTTGCTAAGTCGTTAATCCTCGTTGTCACTTCGTTTATATCGTCTGCTGTGAATGGTTTCCCTTCCCTGCAATGTTGAAGTGCTTGTTCAATATAATATTCCCTTTGCTGGTCCAAAGCCATAAATTTAGTAATTCTCCGATTTTGTTTATTGACATGCTTCGTTATTTCTTTATGAACACTCATGAAATCACTCCTTATGCCAACTATCATAGCAGCTATTACGCATTGCGTTAAATGAAAAATTATTCTTTTAGGAGAATTCAATTTTATTTAAATTCATTGAAATTCTTTTGAATTTCATACTAATCTATTGAGCCGAATAGAATAAGATTGGAAATAAAAATCACTACTTTTTCCTCATACTGGAAATAGAGGGATTCACCTTTCAAAGAAGAATTGTATTAAGCATAATTGGCAGAAAGGTGTTGAGATCATTGAAAAAACCACTGAAATTAAGTCTTAGTCTTTTCTTAATCTTCATGCTTGCCTTCGTTCCGCATTTACATACAGGAGGACCGACTGTTCAGGCAACTGAAGAAGGAGGAGCACTCGTTCAACAATTAAATCAGCTCCTTAATAATGATCCAGATTTACAAGGGGCACTTGCTGGTGTAAGTGTACGATCAGCAGAGACAGGAGAGCTGCTATATGATCATATTGGAGATATTCGGTTAAAACCCGCCTCTAATATGAAACTATTTACCGCTGCAGCTGCACTGTCAACATTAGGGGAAGACTATACATTCACAACCGAACTTCTTACTGATGGTTCCGTGAATGGGAAAACATTGCAAGGAAATCTTTATTTAAAAGGGAAAGGTGATCCAACTCTTTTAAAGACTGATTTCGATCATTTCGCAAAAGTGATCAAAGATTTAGGAATCAATAACATTCACGGTAATTTAATTGCTGATGATACGTGGTATGATGACGTCCGCTATTCGATGGACTTAACTTGGAATGATGAAACTTATTATTATGGAGCACAAGTTTCTGCGCTAACAGCTTCTCCAAACGAAGACTATGATGCTGGTACGGTCATTGTCGATGTAAACCCAGGTAAAAATGCCGGACAAGAACCAGCCGTCACGTTAGAGCCAAAAACAGATTATGTCAAAATTATCAATAAAGCGAAAACTGTCGCAAAAGACGGGAAGAAGGATATTACCATTGAGCGACAGCATGGCACGAATAATATTATTATTGAAGGCACCATTCCATTAGAAGCTACGAGAGCGCGGGAATGGATGGCTGTTTGGGAACCATCGGGCTATGCACTTGATTTATTGAAGCATTCTTTACTCGAGCAAGGCATTAAAATAAAAGGAGATTTAAAGTCTGCCGCTACACCTAAAAAAGCGCAAGTATTAGATGTTCATCAATCGATGCCATTATCAGAAATGCTAATTCCTTTTATGAAATTAAGTAATAACGGCCATGCAGAAACATTAGTAAAAGAAATGGGGAAAGTAGTCAAAGGGGAAGGCAGCTGGGATAAAGGGCTTGAAGTAGTAAAAGAGGAATTAATTAAATTAGGCATTAATACTAATACACTCGTTTTACGGGATGGCTCCGGCATTTCTCATGTCAATTTAATTCCAGCAAATGAAATTTCCAAACTCTTATATGTGGTTCAAGGCAAGGAATGGTATCAAAACTATTTGACATCCTTGCCAGTAGCCGGAGCAACAGATCGAATGGTCGGGGGAACTTTGCGAAATCGAATGATCAATTCAACCGCACAAAACAAAGTCATTGCGAAAACAGGCTCCATTTCTACTGTGAGCTCCTTATCAGGGTATGTTGATACGAAGAGTGGGGATAGACTAATTTTTTCCGTCGTGTTAAATAATTTAATAAATGGTTCGAAAGGGAAAGTAATTGAAGATAAAATCGCAGTTTTTTTAGCGGAACAATAAATAAAAGGCGGCTCCGATTGGTGCCGCCTTTTCAATATTTATGCTTTAGCTGCTTGAACATCTAAAGAAATTTTTACTTTATCCCCAACAAGGACACCGCCAGTTTCAAGAGCGGAGTTCCAAGTTAAACCATATTCACTGCGTTTGATAGATCCTTCTACAGTGAAGCCAACCTTTTCATTGCCCCATGGATCCTTACCTGATCCTTCAAAAGTCACTGCAAACGTTTCTGTTTTCGTCACTCCATGGATAGATAATTCTCCTGTTACATCATATTCTCCGTCGCCCTTACTTACAATATTCGACGATTGGAAGGTCATTGATGGATGATTTTCCACATCAAAAAAGTCTGCTGAACGAAGATGGTTGTCACGATCAGCATTACGTGTATCAATACTTGAAAGGTCAACTGTAAATTGAATATTCGCAGTCGTTAAGTCTGCTGGATCAGCTTCAATCACTGCGTCAAATTGATTGAAAGTTCCTTTCACATTGGCAATCATCATATGCTTGATGGAAAAATCAACGCTGCTGTGTACTTGATCAAGTGCCCATTTCGTTTTTGTCATTGTCATTTTACATCCCCCATTTGTTTGAATTTATTTAACTCGAATTCGAGATAAATTGATTCTAAATAAATTATATGAATGATGTATCGCTTTGTCAACTGAATTTTAAAATGATTTTTCCAATTAGTGTTACAATATAAACATCTTCTTTACATAGCCAAAAAGGAGGGCCCTTAGTGTGAAGCAAATGGAATTAACTTATCGGAATGCGATAGAAAATACGAAGAATAAAATTTTAGATGATATAAACAATTATCTTGGAAGTCAGGAGAAGTTACCTGCCTTTGAGGATTATTTAGCCGATCGAACGAACTATATTCATCAGCTATGGTTAAATATATGGTTAAACAAATCAACAAATAGTATATCTAGACATGAAAAGAAGAAATTTTTACAGGAAAAAGGGTTTGAAACGGAAAATGTTGATAGAAAGCTAATAAATCAATTATTCCGCACGGAAATGCGCTCATATAAACCATTCGATGCTCTTGATTGGATACATAAAAAGTGGAATTCAGGTGAATTTGACTGGGAACATAAGTATACAGAAGCAAGGGCTGATTTTTTACAAAAACAGGAGGAAATGCAATTACAAGCTTCTATTCATAAATTCCAGGAAAAATTGATTGATCATATCGATGAAATGATCGAAAAAAACGAGAAAGCTATTTTTTTATATGCAAGACATTTTATCGGTTCTCAAATAAGCAAAGATATAAAAATCGGTACAAAATATTTGCAGAAAGATACTTTTGCTCTCGAGAGACAGCTACAATCATTAGGAAAGTTTCAAGCAAATACCTTCAAACTTGCAGCAGAATTTTTTGATGAGTTAACAGGGGATATTCATAGGACTTTTCATAGCGGACGACGCTATTTTGAGTACGAAACTTACTTTGATCGCTATATTGGTCAGCTGGCTGAATTTCTTGATAAGTTTCTTCTTGAACTGGGAAATAAAATAATAGCGAGTGTGAGTGAAATCACAATTTCACAATCCTTTGCACAATCGATTATGCAAGAAATCCTTTCCGATACGAGCGAAGATTTAGCCATTTTGTATTTAGAACAACTAAGAGACGAATATCTGTCCGATTTATTAAACGTTGCCGAGAAACCATTCTCTTTAGAAAAACATGCTGAAATATATGAAAATGATCTCGAGGATCGAAAAAGAAAAAGAGAAGAAGAGCTTGCAGAATTAAAGAGGAAAAAGGAAGAGGAGAAGCGGTTAATCACTGAAATTTTTGGGCAGGAATATGAGCCATCCGTTAATCAGAACATACATTTCACTTTGCATATTGGTGAGACCAATACAGGGAAAACACACCGTGCATTAGAAAAAATGAAGGCTTCTTCAAGTGGTTTATATTTGGCCCCTTTACGTCTCCTTGCCCTTGAAGTGTTTGATAAACTTAATGAAGAGGGAACTCTCTGCTCTTTAAAGACAGGAGAAGAAGAAAGAGTTGTCGCTGGGGCAACACATATATCGTGTACGGTTGAAATGTTTCATGAAAAGGAGAGCTTCGACTGCATTGTCATTGATGAAGCACAAATGATTACCGATAAGGACCGTGGCTTTTCCTGGTACAAAGCCATTACGAAGGCAAATGCGAATGAAGTGCATATTATTGGCAGCCGTAATGTAAAGGATATTCTCCTGGAGTTGCTTGGCGAAGCAAATGTCGAAATGATTGAGTATCACCGGGACGTCCCATTAGAAGTTGAAAAGCGAGAGTTTAAATTTAACCGTGTTGATAAAGGTGATGCTCTCATTTGTTTTTCCCGAAAAAAAGTGCTTGAAACAGCCTCGAGACTTGAAAACGCAGGACATAAAGTGAGCATGATTTATGGCAGTATGCCACCTGAAACACGAAAAAAACAAGTTCAGCGGTTTAATAATGGAGAAACAGCGATGATCGTTTCCACCGATGCTATTGGAATGGGGCTAAATCTTCCTATCAGGCGAGTCGTATTCCTCGAAAATGAGAAGTTTGACGGGCAAAGAAGGCGTTTATTAACATCCCAAGAAGTGAAGCAAATAGCTGGCAGAGCAGGTAGAAAAGGCATTTACAATACTGGAAAAGTCGCATTTGTCTCGAATATTAAAAAGATGTGGGACCTGCTAATTAGTGAGGATGAACCTATACAAACCTTTTCCGTTGCACCAACAAATGTCGTTTTCGAGCGCTTTCAGAAATATTATCGGGATCTCGGCACATTTTTCGACTTATGGGAGAAGTTCGAAAGCCCAAAGGGGACAAAGAAGGCTTCTTTACTAGAAGAAAAAGAGCTTTATGAAAAAATCCGCGGAACGAAAATTGAAGCAAAAATTGGCATTATGGACTTGTATGGCTTTCTTCACTTGCCATTTTCTAAAAAAGAACCGGAGTTAATTGGGCAATGGGAGCAAACGATGTTTGCGATTGTGGAAGGGGAGGATTTACCCGAACCTCGCATGAAGAACCGCAATTTAGAAGATTTAGAATTGACATATAAGGCAATCGGTCTACATCTTTTGTTTTTATACCGACTTGATCAAAGGACAGAGGCAATTTATTGGGAACGGCTTCGTGAGCAAATTAGTGACAAAGTCCATGATCGCTTAAGAACGGATGTGAAAAACATGGCCAAAAAATGCCGCAGATGTGGAAGAAATCTCCCATGGGAGCACCAGTTTCAAATTTGCGACCAGTGCCATGAAAGAAAATATCGCAGAAATTATTTTATATAATTGGAATGGGGCTATCCATAAGTTTCTCCTGACTTACTGGATAGCTTTTTTTATCTTAAAAAAATGTCCCTCCTAAACTCCATGAACGCATTATTGATCAAACTAAATGTTAAAGTAAGCATTTCCACTTACTAGAAAAAATAACCTTAGCTAAAATGGAATAATTAATATTTTCGGATGCAAAATAACTTTGAATTTGATTAAGGGAGGAATATGAATGCAAAATCAACAGCATCAAGGTCAAATGCATCCAAATATGCATACCGGAATGGTTAATCAGCAAATGAATCATGGGGGACACGAGGTTTTTGATGTTCACGAAGTATTATCAGGCACAATTGGGGTTTTAAACCAATATACGTTATTACGTCCTCATGTAAAGGATCAGGAGTTAATGAACATTCTTGATCGCCAACATCAATTTATTACGCAAGAATACAATACAACCGTTGATTGCTTTAAAACAGGAAAAGACCCAGCAGTACCCACACAAACTTATAATATGACTCAAGGAAATGATTTTGTTTATGGGATGAAGCCATCCCAGCCGAAAAAGCCATTAACTGCGGCTTCTGAATTATCAGACGAATGTATTTCAGGATTATTACTTGGTGCCCATAAAACGATGGCAGGGTCGAAATCAATGGCTGCATGTGAAGTAACGAATCCGGTTGTTCGCCGTGTCCTTGCAGATTCTATACCAAATTGCATAGAAATGGCGTATGAGCTGTCCATTTACCAAAACAAACATCAGTACTATCAAGTGCCACAGCTAGCTCAACAAGATATGCAGCAGCTATTAAACGCTTATGCTCCAGCACAAATGAATACAATGCCGAATAATAATACAACACATTAATATTAATTCAAAGGTGATTCTGATAAATAGAATCACCTTTTTTGTTACAAAAATTATTATTTCAAAATAAAACCGCTTTCATTTTCAAACAATTCAAAAAATCTATTTACAATGTTTAGGAAGTGGTATTTAATAGTATATATGTTTTAATTATTCAGATTATAGGGGGAAGTAAGAAATGAGTAAATTATTAAAAAAACCATTTCTAGCCATTACTGTATTCATGCTAGCATTATTAACAGCATGTAGCGGTAAAAGCTCAGAAACAACAGGAGAAAGCAATACTCCTAAAGAGGGAGATGTAATTAACGCAAAAATAGGCGTAATCTCCTATATGACTGGTCCTGGTGCAGCATATGGCGAGGCCATTACAAACGGATTTAATTTAGCACAAAAGGAAATTAATGAAAAAGGCGAAGTACATATCGATCTTGTGATAGAAGACTCAGCAGGTAAACAGGAGCAAGCATTATCAGCTGCACAAAAGTTGATGAGTGATGACAGCATCGTTGCACTTTTAGGACCAACTTTAAGTACAGAAATGAATGTTGTAGGCCCAGAGGCTGATTTAAATGGGATTCCAATTATGGGTACATCAACAACTGCAGAAGGAATTCCGCAAATTGGCGAGTATGTATTTAGAAACTCCATTCCTGAAGCTCTAGCAATTCCTGCTGCTGTTAAAAAAGCAGTTGATAAATACGATGTTAAAAAAGTTGCGATTCTTTACGGAAACGATGACGTATTTACAAAATCCGGCTTCGATACGATGAAAAAAGTGGCTGAAGATATGGGTCTTGAAATTACGACAATTGAAACATTCCAAAAAGGACAAGCTGACTATAACGCACAATTAACAAAAATCAAAGGTCAAAATCCTGACTTAATCTTAGCATCAGCTCTTTATAATGAAGGTGCTGTCATCATGGACCAAGCGCGAAAATTGGGCATTAACGTACCATTCGTTGGCGGAAATGGCTTTAACTCACCGCAGGTTATTGAGATTGCAGGCGATGCAGCTAATGGATTAATCGTTGCCACACCATGGTTTGGAGAAAAAGAAGATCCGAAAGTTCAAGAATTTAATTCAAAGTATGAATCTGAATATAAAAAGAAGCCTGACCAATTTGCCGCTCAAGCATATGATGCTCTTTATCTTTATGCAGAAGCACTTAAAAACGCAGGTGAAGCAGATCGCGATAAAGTAAAAGATGCCCTTCTTGAAATAAAAGACCTTGAAGGAATTCTTGGTAAGTTCTCATTTGACAAAGATGGAGACGTAGTAATGGATCCAACTGTTCTTGTTATTGAGGGAGGGAAATTCGAAATATTTGAATAAAATTGGATTAGTGGGTGAGATTTTTGCTATTAGAGCAGCTTATTAACGGAATTACACTAGGAAGCATCTATGCCATCGTCGCCTTGGGATTTACACTAGTCTTCGGTGTACTAGGAATTATCAATATGGCGCACGGCGAAATCTTTATGTTTGGTGCTTTTATCGGAGTAATCGTAACAAGTACATTAGGCTTGCCGCTGTGGGTGGCATTCCTAGCAGCAATTATTGTCACGGTTATTTTAGGATATATGCTCGAGCGGTTTGCTCTACGTCCATTAAGGGGAAAGCAAGGTGTTTCACACCTTGCTCCCTTAATTAGTACGATTGGCGCATCCATTTTGCTTGAAAATCTTTCCCATCACCTTTTCGGAGCTGGGAATCATCCTTTCAAAAATGCATTTGCGGAAATTAATTTTCAAATCGGATCGATAACAATCTATCTTGTTCAAATCTTAATTTTTGTCATTTCAGTTATTTTGATGATGGTGCTCTCATATTGGCTTTTAAAAACAAAAGCTGGAAAAGCTCTGAGAGCAACAGCGGAAAATATTGAAACAGCAAGTATTCTTGGTGTAAACACAAAAAGAATTATTATTTTAACGGTTGTTATCGCTTCTGCTATGGGCGGAATTGCAGGGATTCTAGTTGGAATGGCCTTTAACTCTGTCAACCCGCAAATGGGATTATCAATGGGACTAAAAGGTCTTGCGATTATTATTTTAGGCGGAATGGGTAATGTGAAGGGTGCCATGGCTGGCGGATTAATCCTCGGACTATCGGAAACTCTGATTGTCGCATATGGTGATTCCGGCTATCGCGACGCCATCGCATTTATTACAATCATCGTAATTTTACTATTAAGGCCACAAGGTTTATTCGGCCAGAAGACAACAGCAGCGGGTAGGTGACAATATGCTTGGAGAAATTATCAATCCTTATTACTTACAAGTCGGTTCATTTATATTAATTAATATTATTCTCGGGCTAAGCATATATGTGACCCTATCCTCTGGACAGCTTTCCCTCGGTAATGCGGGCTTCATGGGAATTGGTGCATACACCTCTGCATTATTGACCATCAATTTTGACGTTCCAATTATTATTGGAATTATTGCCGGAGCATTTGTTGCCGGGATATTCGGTCTAATCGTAGGAATTCCGTCACTTCGGCTTTCAGGAGTTTATTTAGCCATCGCAACGCTTGGTTTTGGAGAGGTAATCCGCGTATTTTTTGTTAACTGGGAATCAGTTACAAAGGGAGCGGTTGGAATCTCGGGCATCCCACAAATGGGTAGAGAAATATTTAGACTGTTAAAGGATGTCGGTTTTGATCCAGCTGTCATTGGACTTAAAGCTAATCAGTTTGTATTTTTAATTGTTTTTGTTATTTTGCTGCTTATTTGCATTCTAATCGTTTGGTTTATTATTAGACAAAACCATTCACGAATCGGACGAGCATTTGCTTCGATTAAAATGGATGAAAAAGCGGCAGAGTCAATGGGAATTAATATTACTTATTATAAAGTGCTGGCATTTTTTCAAGGGGCGGTTATCTCTGGCTTTGCAGGTGCATTATTTGCCCATGTGATGGCTTATATAAGTCCAGCAGACTTTTCATATCATCGTGCAGTAGAAATTCTTATTTTTGCTGTATTTGGTGGTAGTGAAGTCATTGTTGGAGCTATATTTGGCGCAACCTTTATGACCTTAATGCCAGAAATGCTTAGATTTATTAGTGAATATCGTTACATGATTTACGGACTTATCTTAATATTAATGATGGCTTTTCGTCCGCAAGGAATTATTGATATTCAGTTAATAAATTGGTTTCAAAAGCTAAAACTGCCAAAAAGGGGGGTTGAACATGGTTCTAGAAATCAAAAACATCTCTAAAAATTTTGGGGGTATTTCAGCATTAACGAATGTAACCTTCAGTGTAGGAGAAGGAGAGATTTTTGGTTTAATTGGCCCAAATGGAGCCGGAAAAACAACTATGTTTAATATGATTACTAATCTTTTTTCCCCAACATCTGGGGAAATCACCTTTGCTGATGAGACCGTTACTGGAGTAAAGCCTCATTTAATTACTGAAAAAGGGATATGTCGGACCTTCCAAAACATCCGACTTTTCCCGCAAATGACTTCGCTTGAAAATGTCATGGTAGGTGGGCATTGCCGAATTAAGTCAGGAGTATTTAGCAGTGTGATTCGAACGAAAGCACAGCGTAATGAGGAAGGCAGACTGCGGGAAACAGCGAAAGAATTGCTTGAACTCGTTGGTTTATCGGACGAAATCAAGACAGCAGCAGAAAATTTAGCCTATGGCCAGCAAAGAAGACTTGAGATTGCTAGAGCGCTAGCGAGCAACCCAAAGCTATTGCTGCTTGATGAGCCCGCGGCGGGAATGAATGAAACAGAAACGGCCAGCTTGTTTGATTTAATTAAAAAAATTCAAGCAAGGGGTATCACTATTCTTATTATTGAGCATGATATGCCACTTGTAATGAAGCTTTGTGATCGAATTATGGTATTAAATTTTGGTAAAAAGCTCGCTGAAGGAACTCCATTAGAAATTCAAAATAACCAAGCGGTTATCGAAGCCTACCTCGGATCGGAGGAGGATGAAGAAAGTGCTTAAAATTAAAAATATCGAAACCTTTTACGGTAAAATTCAGGCATTAAAAGGAATTAATCTTAATGTCGAACAGGGAAAGATTGTTACTCTTCTCGGGGCCAATGGTGCCGGAAAAACTACGACTATGAAAACAATTGCCGGTCTATTGAAACCGCAATCTGGAAAGATAGAGTTTTTAGGTGAAGATGTGACAGGCTTAAGACCTGATCAGCTGTTAAAAAAAGGGATTTCACTCGTTCCCGAGGGAAGAGCGATTCTTGGAAGTATGAGCGTTATAGAAAACCTTGAAATGGGTGCATATCAAAGGAAAGATAATGAAATCGGCAAGGATATCGAAAATGTGATGAATCATTTTCCGATATTACGCGAGAGAAAAGATCAGCTCGGTGGAACTCTTTCCGGTGGGCAACAGCAGATGCTTGCGATTGCTAGAGCATTGCTTTCACGCCCAAAACTCCTTTTACTAGACGAACCATCAATGGGACTTGCTCCGTTAATCGTCGCAGATATTTTTAAGATTATTAAAGAAATCAAGAATGATGGAACAACTGTTCTTCTTGTTGAGCAAAATGCGAAACAGGCATTAAAAATTGCTGATTACGGCTATGTAATGGAAACCGGCAAAATTATTATAAGCGGCAAAGCCTCTGATCTATTAGAAGATCCTCGGGTTGTTGAAGCATACCTCGGTAAGAAAACAAGTTAATCATTTATTTTGACCCCGATATGAATCGGGGTCTTTTATTTGTCCAAAAGGACACCCCCTTTTAACATCTTTTCTTAAATCATTTCATAAATTTAATACTGGCTATATGATAAGCGCAACTTTTCCGTATCTTGAAAGGGTTGAATCCAACATGGAGATTATAGGTCAAGGTTATTACCGAAAGGAATCCTATGAGAAAGTGACCGGAAAGGCAAAGTATACAAATGATTTCGAAACGAATGATATGCTCCACGCTGCATTAGTAACTAGCCCATTGGGCCATGCAATGATCAAAAGTATTGAGGATTCTGATGCCAAAAGAATTCCAGGTGTTCGAGCAGTCATTTTAGGTGGGGGTTTACCGCTTACAGGTGAGGAAATCCGAGATAGGCCGCCAATAGCAGTTGATCGAGTCAGATATCATGGAGAAGTTGTAGCAATTATAGTTGCAGAATCCCCTTTTCTAGCTAAACGAGGAGCAGCTGCCTTAAAGGTACATTATGAGCCGATTCCGGTTGTAAATTCTCCAACAGAGGCACTTGATCCAGCTGCGCCTATCCTTCATGAAAACCTAGGAAAGTATGAAAAAATTCCAATTGCCTATCCAGAACCGGGAACAAATATAGCAAATCGAACAAAAGTCCGTAAAGGAGATATTTCACAAGGATGGGCAGAAAGCACAGTAACTGTTGAAGGGAAATTTTCTTTCCGCCCTTCAGATCATGTAGCGATGGAGACAAGATGTTCCTATGCCCAAATACATGCCAATGGTGATATTGAAATTACGTCCTCATCCCAAGCCCCTTTTATGATTAAAAGAATGATAGGGGAATATTTCGGAATACCAAATGGAAAAATCATCGTCAATACCCCTTTAGTAGGCGGAGCATTCGGTGGGAAAGCTTCCATCCAGCTAGAAATTTTAAGCTATATTGCTTCAAAGGCAGTAGGCGGCAGGTTAGTGAAAATTCTGAATAGCAGGGAAGAGGATATCCTTACATCACCATGCCATATCGGTCTTGATGCAACTGTGAAGCTTGGCTGTACAGATGATGGGATTCTAAAAGCGGCTGAAATTCTATATTTATTTGATGGCGGGGCATATGCTGACAAATCAGCAGACCTTAGCCGAGCTGGAGCGGTAGACTGTACTGGCCCCTACAATATTCATCATATTTGGTGCGATTCATTATGCATGTATACCAATCATCCTTATGCCTCACCATTCAGGGGATTCGGTCATTCCGAAGTTCTATTTGCATTTGAAAGAACGATGGATATGTTGGCAAATAAACTAAAAATGGATCCACTTGAACTTCGTAATAAAAATGCCATTTTGCCAGGCGACACAACCCCAACACAAGTACTCTTAAATTCCAGCAATGTCGGAAATCTGCCAAAATGTATTTCAAAACTAAAACAATTGATTCATTGGGATGAAGGTCAAATTATTGATTCTGGTAACAATATTTTACGAGCAAAGGGTATTAGCTGTATTTGGAAAACCTCAACGATTGATACTGATGCAAGCTCCGGTGTGATTCTAACCTTTAATCATGATGGTACTATCAATTTAATGAGCGGAGTTGTCGAAATTGGTACAGGGACTAAAACCATTTTAGCTCAAATGCTAGCAGAAAAAATGAAAATGGAGATGAAAGACATTCATGTACAAATGAATGTGAATACACAAAGTACGCCAGATCATTGGAAAACAGTAGGAAGCAGAGGGACATTTATGGCTGGGAGGGCACTGTTAGTAGCAGCTAATGATGCCATTCGTCAATTGAAGAGGCGTGCCGTCTTTCTTTTGCGGGCTCCCGAAGAAGATTTAGAAGTTGGTTATGGGCATGTTTATTTACGTGATGATCCAAGTATAAAAATCCCTATAAAGGAAATTGCATATGGCTATAAATTCCTAAATGGCAACGCAATCGGAGGACAAATAATTGGCCGCGGCACTTATACTTTAAGGCATATATCAGATTTGGATAAAGAAACAACTGCAGGCAAGCCTGGTCCTGAATGGACCGTTGGAGCGCAAGGTGTTGAAGTTGAAATTGATACGAAACATTATACTTATAAAATACTTAAGGCAGTATCTGTCATCGATATTGGTAAAGTTTTAAACCGAGAGACAGCGTTAGGACAGGTAAAGGGTGCGATGAGTATTGGGCTGTCTTTTGCCGGGAGAGAGACCTTTGTATTTGATTCATTTGGAAGAGTGCTAAATCATCAATTTAGGACGTATCGACCTATCCGTTACGGGGAGCATCCCGAGTACATTGTCGATTTTGTAGAAACTCCGCAAATAGATGCACCATTTGGAGCAAGGGGGGTTGGCGAGCATGGCTTAATTGGCATGCCTGCTGCATTGGGTAATAGTCTCTCAGCGGCACTTGGTGCCCCTGTCAACTATTTGCCCATCATACCAGAATTACTTTGGCGAATAAAGGAAGGGGGGCCCGCCGGTGGTAGGAACTGATACGGAATATTATCGTCCTAAGAGCTTGCAAGAAGCAATTGAATTATTTTATAAATTAAAGAACGAAAATAAACAGCCAATGTATTATTCCGGCGGCACCGAAATTATTACATTTCACAGATTAAACCTGATTCATACAGGAGCCATTATTGATATTAAAAGTATTCCTGAATGTATGTCATTAGAAGAAGATGAAAATTTTTTAATAATCGGAGCTGCATTACCATTAACCTTTCTAGAAGAGAAAAATGCTTTCCCTCTATTAAGCAAAACATCGAGCGGTATAGCGGATCACACCGCTCGAAATAAAATTACTTTAGGTGGGAACATTTGCGGACAAATTTTTTACCGGGAAGCCGTACTACCATTCCTTCTGGTAGATAGCTTTGTAGTAGTAGCTGGGCATGACGGAGTAAAAAGTTACCCGATACAAACGGTCTTTAATCAAACATTAAACCTTTTTGAAGGACAGTTACTCGTGCAATTCATTACGGAGAAAAGGTTTTTAGAAATGCCTCATATCGCAATCAAAAAAAGACAGCAATGGGAGACAGGATATCCATTAATAACGTTCGCGGCAATGAAAGCGGATGATCAAATCAGAATTGCCTTGAGTGGCCTTTGTCCGTTTCCATTTCGCTCATTAGATGTAGAAAGGGAGTTAAACAATCGGCAGATGCCTTTTGAAGAAAGAATCAATCAGGCTATTAAATATCTTCCAAATCCAATATTAAATGATATTGAAGGCTCGAAAGAATATCGATTATATGTTTTAAAAAATACATTATTAGATATTTTAATAGAATTGGAGGGGAGATAAATGGATGCCTCACCAGTAAATAAATTGAATATTACACTTAATATTAATAATGAAATCTATCATACAGAAGTAAGACCTATAAGTACACTATTAAGTGTTCTTCGCCAGCAATTAGGGTTGACTGGTGCTAAGCCTGGCTGCCTTAACGGTGATTGTGGTGCATGTACCATACTGATTGATGGACTTCCATTTAAATCATGTATCATATTAGCCGTCGAAGCAGCAGGAAAGAAAATTACCACGATTGAAGGCTTGAAAAATACGCCTATCCAGCAGGCATTTGTCGAACATTTTGCCTTTCAATGCGGCTATTGTACCCCAGGCTTTATTATGAATTGTCAGGCGTTAGTATCTAATCATCCAAATCCATCGAAAGAAATGATTAAAGAATGGCTCTCTTCCAATATATGCAGATGCACATGCTATGAGGAAATTGAACATGCGATTACATCTGTAATCCAACATAATAATGAATAATTGAAAAGGCATAGCTATGGAAGATTGTTCATAGCCATGCCTTTTTCTTATATTACATCTGATGCTTTCTCCTGTGTAAAAAAGAAAATGAAAATAACGATTGAAAGAGCGAGAATAAATCTGCCACCCTCGCTAAGTCGAATGGCAGGTAAATCAGTTAAGAACATCCTCATCATTCCTTTATATGTTTCTAAAGACTGTTGGATCCACAGCAAAATATTTCGTGACAATTTTTTTATAAAATTTATATTCTCGTTTTAAACATGGAAGTGTCGGTACATGCCTACGTGATCCAAAAATTGGTCCACTGACAACGATCGAGAATCTCCTCGGGCCGATGAACGCACCGATAACCTGAATTTCATCAATAATTAATAGAACTGCGATAATTACATCAATGATATCAATAACAGTGTTAATAAATGGCTCGTTGCTAAATTTACTTTCCAATCGGGCTCTTCCAAAAATTGGACCACTTAATGAAAGGTTAAAATCCCCGGGGTTTATAAATATACCTACAATTGAAATTTGTCCTGTTAACAATAAAAAAGCAGTAACTAAGTTCAAATCCCTTTGAAGTAAAGCAATGAGTTGAAGATCTTGTTGTAGTTCCAATTTACTTTGCAATGTGCCCACACCCTTAAGAGCAGTGTATTCAAACGAAACTAATGTGTTAATGAATTTGAATTGCATAAATAGGAAATAAAAGGAGAAATTATGTTTTAAGGTGGTGGGATCGATGGATTTTCCTACAATTCATACAAATTTCTGGGATGCGGTCATAGCAATCCCCGCAATCATGATTATTACACAGGTCATCAAAGTTGTTTTTAAAATCCCAAAGAAGTTCGTACCTCTTGTTGCGATCTTCCTTGGCTACGGAATTTCCATCTTTATTAGTCATAGATACCATCTATTTGCTGGCATATTTATGGGTTATTTATACGGCTATGCTGCAATTGGCACCTATGCCTCATTAAAAACCTCTTTACTCGCTTTTAGAAAAAGGTAAATTCATGAGTTTGGCAGGGGATATGAATGGGAAAATCTAACAGTCTTTTGGAACAAATTAAAGAAACGTTTTCGAAATCAAATGATTTTACACATAAAACATTAATTATTAGGGATTTTACGGTTCAGATTTTATATGTTTCAAGTTTAGTTTCAGTAGAAAGAATAACGGAATATATCATTCCTACTTTAATCAAATTAGAGGATGCGCTTTTTCACGACTATATACACAATATAAAAACTCATGAGACGGATGATTTAGAAGATGCCGTAAAAGGGCTTTTAAGCGGGCTTTTTGGATTGTTTTTTGAAGATAGAGATGAAATTTTTCTTATTAAAATGGCCGATCCTGTTCAACGAGCAATTGAAGAGCCGAAATCGGAATTAATTGTACGCGGCTCACATGCAGGATTTGTCGAAAGTTTATCAACCAATATTCAATTAATCAGATCAATTATTAATGATAGTCATTTAATCGTTCATTTATTAGAACTAGGATCAAAAACAAAAACGCTTTCAGCGATCATTTATCGGGATGATCTTGTTAATCCAGAGATTTTAACAGAAGTGAAAAGAAGGCTTTCCTATATAAATATCGAAACAGACATGATCATTAGCCCAGGATTTATTGAAGAATTTATTGAGGATGACCCGTTCACTGTTTTTCCGCAAATTTTATATACAGAAAGACCCGATCGTGTCGGAGATAACATTATGGATGGCCGAATAACGATCATGACAGAAGGAAGCCCTGCTGCATTGATTATGCCTGTTAATTTTTTCACTTTTTATCAATCACCAGATGATTATAACAGCAGGTGGACAACAGCGACATTTATACGTGTATTAAGAATGATTAGCTTTGTGATTGCGATTACATTCCCGGCGATTTACATAAGTGTTGTTTCTTTTCACTTTGAAGTATTGCCTAATGAATTAATCATTCCAATGCAAAATTCTGTTCAAGATATCCCTTACCCGCCAATCATTGAGGCTTTTATTATGGAATTAACGATTGAATTAATTCGGGAGGCTGGAATACGGCTGCCTACTCCAATTAGCCAAACAATTGGTATCGTAGGCGGTTTAGTCATCGGTGATGCTGTCGTAAAAGCGGGAATCGTCTCAAATATGATGATTGTCGTCGTCGCTATTACCGCTATTTCATCCTTTGTCGTCCCGTCCAATGAATTAAGTGCTGCGGTAAGATTATTGAGGTTTCCCTTAATGATTGCTTCTGCCTCATTTGGTTTTTTCGGACTCGTGTTCGGTTTCATCTTAATACTAATAAAACTTTGCAAGCAGGAATCATTTGGTGTTCCATACTTTTATCCTGTTGCTCCATTGAGACTGAATGGATTAAAAGACTCTATCGTTCGACTCCCTATATGGATTATGAGGGAAAGACCTCAAGATACAAAGGCAAAAAGACAAAAGAAATTAAATTGGGTTAGAGGCTGGGATAAAAATGAAAGATAAAACAAAAAAAATATCTCCAGCCCAGCTATTTTTCATGATTATACAAACCCAAATCGGTGTCGGTGTATTATCTTTACCGAATACAATGGCGAATGCTGCAAAAATAGATGGCTGGATCTCTCTACTTTTTGGCTGGATCGTTGTGCAAATTTATATAATAACTAGTTATTTTATTATGAAAAAACACCCAAATAAAAAAATGAAGGAAATTGTCGAACTGCTATTTGGTAAGATGATAAGTCGAATGTTTGAAATCGTTATATTACTTTATTCCATTCTCATCGGTGTATTGATTCTTTACTTATATACAAGAATACTTGATCGATGGGTATTGCCTGAAACACCGAACTGGATTATCTCTCTATTATTAATTATTTGTTGCTATTTTTTGGCGAAGGAAGATATCCGTGTCATTGCCAGGTTTTATGTCATCGTTACTCTATTCTTATTTATCTTTCTTGGGTTAATCATTTATTCACTTAAATATGCCAATATTTATTATATTTTGCCCGTTGCAAGCACGGACTGGAAAGATATTTTAATTGGTACGAAAGAGGCAATCATTGCTCTTCTTGGTTTTGAAATCATCATGTTTTTAACCGCAATGACATCTGGAGCATTAAATTTAAAAATCAAATTAATTAGCGCAGCAAATGGAGTAGTGACGTTTTTTTATGTATTGGCAACGATTGCCTGCTACTTGTTTTTCAGTCCAGCCGACCTCCTGTTAATACCTGAACCATTGCTTTATTTAATTAAATCTTTTTCCTTTAATATTATCGAAAGAACCGATCTTCTCTTTTTATCGATATGGATTGTTTTCGTTTTTACCTCATTAGTCTCTTATGTCTATTGGGGAGCGAATTGTCTGCAAAATATTGTGAAAGGTAAAAAGACGTCTAAATATACACTCATCATGGTCGCGATCATTTTTATCATGGCACAAATGCCTTCAGACACTGAGCAGTCGATGCAGCAATTGAGTAAATATGCTTCCTATGCGGGGTATTTCATTATTCTTATTCCATTCGTCCTTTTGCCATTTGTTTTATTAAGCAGAAAGGGGAAGCATCATGCACAAAATCAATAGTGTAATTATCCTGTCCGTTCTATTTTTATCTGGCTGTTGGGATCAGAATTTATTAAAAGATGCCAGCTTGATCAATAGTATCGCATTTGATTTAGAAGATTCTGGTCAAGTTTCAACTACTGTTTCTATTCGATCTTTACAAGGATCCGAAGGGACTGGAGAACAAAAGATTCATACAGATACATTTACAGAAGTTGACAGTACCCCGCGAGGATCCCGTGATAAAATTGACTTAGAAGTAGCGAAAAAAATTAATGCTTCCAAAATACAAGTGTTGCTAATTGGAGAAAAGCTAGCAAAGAAAGAGTTTTACCCTACTTTAGACGTATTTTACAGAGATCCCAAAAGTGCTTTAAATGCGAAACTTGCAGTTGTCAATGATCAAGCGAAGGAAGTGATAAAACTAGGCAGTGAAGTGAATGTTTCTGTAGGGGAATATATTTCCGATTTATTAACTAGTGCCGAGGATTTGACAATGGCAAACGATTTCGATATACAAACAGTAGGAACAATTATTCTTGATCCAGGTAGGGATATTGCTATTCCTATGATCCACCGTGTTAATCATAAAACGGCAAAAGTGGTAGGCCTCGCCCTATTTAATAACAATGTATACTCAGGAATGGTGTTAAATAAACAGGATACAACTATGTATTACCTTTTAGCAGGACATCTTTCTAAAATAGCAAGATTTACGAAGAAGATCGATGATTCAGGAAGTGTGAAAGATTTTATTACCTTTGAAGTGACAGATTTAAAAAGAAAATTAACCGTCCAAGCGAAGAAGCCTCAAAGTGTGATCGTAAATATTAATCTTGTCTTAAAAACAAAAGTAGTTGAATATCCGAAAAACAAATTGGATTCGCAAAAAGAGATTGATAAACTAAATAAATTACTCTCAAAAAAAATGACAGAAAAGGCACAAAATATAACGGTGCAACTTCAAGAAGCTAATTGTGACGCTTTGGGCATCGGCAGACGGATGATTGCTCTCCATCCACACGTATGGAAGGATCTTGACTGGCGAAAAGTTTACCCGACCATCACTTTTAAGACTGATGTAAAAGTGGATATTACTCAAAAGGGAATTACCAATTAATGAAGAAAATGAATGATGTAAATGAAGTATGGAAATAATAACAGCACGATGGAAAAAGGATGATTCCAATGATCTATGTATATAATGATTTCGGTGGCACTCATACTACTTCTATTGCTGCGGCCTATCATTTACGAAAGCTTCCCGAAAATCGTGTGCTTACAAAAGAAGAAATTTTAAACGTCCCGTATTTTAATAAGCTGGAAAAATCGGACGCTGGCAAATTTATTTTTCATGGAAAAGACGAGGATGGTCATTCTGTTTATACTTTAGGCAGAAGATCGTCTAAGCTAATTATTCCAAGTTTAAAAAACTTTTACGAAGTGCTAGAGGACCGTTTTCAATTAGATGAAAAAATCATTTTTTCAAACACATCCCCAACAGTTCCATTTGCGATGACAATGGGGGGATTTTTTTCAAGAGGGTTAAAAATCGACTTTATCGGTGTTCCTTTATTAGTCGCTGGAGCAAAAAAATCCTGCCTAAATATACATAAGCTTGTAGAGAATACAAAACAGATTGGAAGCAGTGCGCACTCAAAGGTAACGGTTATTGAAAATAAAAACTTTCAAGCGTAAAAAAACAGACTAATGTTGAATGTCTGTTTTTTTATTTACTATTCAAGTAAAATAAAAAAGAAAATAATCCACGAAGCTATTGCTACATAAGTAAGCAACTAAAGGAGAGCATAATAATCATGTTAAGCAAAAATTTACAAGCTTTTATATCAAAAAAAAAACCCAATGTAGAATTATTAAAAGAAGAAATTGATTTTGCAAAGAAAGTCCAAATTATTGATGATATGGTAATCGAAAAAAATGATTCATCACTATTCAGCGGTGCTTATGTCGAACGCAGTCATAAAGAAACAGAGGAGCTTATTGCAGAGGAAGCGGAAAATTTTTTAGATCAGCCGGTTAGCTATTTAAAAAACCATATAAGTGAATTTCTCTACATAGAATCTGAGCGTTTTTCCGTTGTAGGGGCAGACTCTATTTGCCTAGAAATAGATGATGTATTTGGCACCTATGAAGCGATGCTAGGTTTAAAGCTGCAAAAGAAGCATGAAAAATCAATAAAGGATTATTTAAAAAGTACATTAAACGAGGAAGGGAAATTTAGTTTATTATTTTCACAGACTGACGGATTATGGGATTTCAATTTTGCCCTAAATGGTGTAAAGGGATTTACAGAGGAAATGACGATAGGTGAAGCGTGCAAGCTGATTTATCTGTATTTATTTAAGCTCGTGGAGACAGTAGAAGAGAATAAATAATGCTGAAACCTTCGATACGTTTATCGGAGGTTTTTTTACATAAAAGTCATTCCTTCATCATATGAATCATCTAGATGGGGGGACTGATGATGAATAATATCAACGTACTATGCAATCAATTCGCTAAAATATTGAACGGCAAAGGAACAATAAATAATGGAGTATGCTCCGTAGAAATGCAGCGTGATTTTAAAGTAATGGTTCAAGGGCGATCAACCTCGTCAGTTGTACCGGCAGGCTTTTCTTTTGAGGCTTTGGACAAGGATGGAAATGCATTAAATTTAGCCGAAATCGCCATTTTAGAAGAAGAAATTCCAGGCTTTATGCATGCCGTAGTCCAGCAGGGAATTATCGTTAGTGCCTTGCATAATCATTGGTTGTTTACTCAGCCAAATATCCTCTATATCCATTTACAATCTATTGAACCCCCATTAAACTTCGCCAATAAATTAGCTTATTCCTTCCGTACTTTAAGAAGTAATCCCGTCCAAAAAAATTAATCTTTAAGTTATGAGAAGTATTTTTAATAAATGTATGTTAAAATTTCTGCAATGCTATACTTATATGTTTAAAAACATAAGTATAGGTATATTTGTAGCTATTCTATTTAAACGGAGAGTGTAACAATGTTAAAGCAATTGATGAAATGGACGATTATTGGATTTGTTTTTATCTTAGCAGCGAATTTTGGAACAATGGCACACGCGTCCAATGGGAACAATGACGATGAGAGCATTAATGAAAAGTTTGGTCTTCCAATCGTAGTTTATGGTGAAAAACTATCAACTTCCCAAAAGGATGAGGTCCGTAAGCTATTAGGTGTAAATGACACAAGCAAAGTAACAGAAATAACGGTTACTGGAGATGATCTAGTTACCTATATTAAAGGGGACAGACGTGCAAACATGTATTCTTCAGCTAAAATCACCCGAAAAGAAGCTGGTGAAGGGCTCGTTATTAAACAGGTGACCCCAGAAAATATTACTGAAGTTACAGACGAAATGTATGCGAATGCGCTGTTAACAGCAGGAATTCAAGATGCGATTGTTGAAGTGGCATCCCCAGTTAAAGTTTCTGGACATTCAGCTTTAGTCGGTATTTACAAGGCTTATGATGAAGGGAATGGGGAAGAGCTTAATAAAGAACATACAGAAGTTGCGAATGAAGAATTATCTATAGCCACTCAATTAGCCAAAAAGGAAGGCATGGACAATGATAAAGTTACTGAGCTTTTGACAGAAATTAAAAAAGAAATTGCCGCAAAAAAACCAGCAACAAAAGAAGATATTGAGAAAATCATTAATGATCAAGTGAAAAGACTGGAAATTCAATTAAGTGAACAAGATCGCCAACTGCTCATTGATTTATTTGAAAAAATGCGCAGCCTCAATATTAATTTTGATAATGTACAGTCCCAGCTTGAAACCATTTCAAAAGATATTAAGCAGCGGATCGAAGAAGCTGTCGGTGATAAAGGTTTCTTGGAAGCAATATCGGATTTCTTTAAAAAGTTAATTGACGGCATTAAAAGCTTATTTTCATAAAACATATCTAAAGGACCTCTACCTTTCATGTTAGAGGTCCTTTTATGTTGGCCGGGTTCCCTTTAATTGCTTGAAATCTTAGGAAACTTAATGGGTGTGTTTAACGAATAATAGTCCCGGTATGAACGATAGGATACTAATTGTACCCCTCCAGAATGCACATCTAATTGCAAAATATAGGAGTTTTTACATTCTAGTGAATAGTAAATGCCCTCTTTTTCTAATTGATAAAAGAAAAAAGATTGTCCTAATAGGTCCTGCCGCTTTACTTTTGTATCCGGATTATTTCGAATAAAATCTGCTAACTGTATGACAGTAACAGCTGAAGTGCCGGTTAATTCATACAATCTTTCTTTCATAAGAGCGGAAGCAGAATGTAAAGATTCTTTTGCTTTGTGTAAAAGCTTATTTAAAATTGGCTTCATCTTTCGTCACCCTATCAAAATATTAGTCGAAACATGACATTTATCATGGTTTAGACATGACACCTATGCCTACAAAACATTAAATCAATTATATACAATATTCTTAAAAAATGGTGGAAGGATATCTTTAAAATGACCAAACAAATGCAAACTCAATTGAGAAAGCAAATGGCTCCTTACGAAAAAGCGAATTTAAAGACGAGCGTTTTTCAAATTATTAATACAATTATTCCATTCTTTCTCTTATGGTTTCTCGCTTATAAAAGTTTATCCATATCTTATGTATTAACATTAGCGATTGCTTTAATTGCTTCAGGTTTTTTAGTACGTATTTTTATTATTTTTCACGATTGCTGTCACTACTCATTCTTTAAAAATCGCAAGGCTAATAAAATACTTGGCACCATTACAGGGATCATCACTGTTTTCCCATTTAGTCAATGGCAACATGACCACTCCGTTCATCATGCAACTAGCAGTAATTTAGATAAGCGCGGTGTTGGAGATATTTGGATGCTTACAGTGGAAGAATATTCGCAGGCTTCCTTTTGGCAACGTTTAGGTTATCGGCTTTACCGCAACCCAATTATCATGTTTGGCTTTGGCCCTATTTACCAATTTCTAATCGTCAATCGTTTTAACAGAAGAGGAGCAAAAACGAAGGAGCGCCTAAATACTTATTTAACGAATATATCCATCGTTATTTTATACAGTTTCATGTGCTGGGCGATTGGCTGGGAGGCCTTCTTATTAGTTCAGGGACCCATCTTTTTAATTTCTGGGTCTGCAGGGATTTGGCTTTTTTATGTCCAGCATACGTTTGAAGATTCCTATTTCGAAGCGGATGAGCATTGGGAATATGTGAAGGCGGCCGTTGAAGGAAGCTCCTTCTATAAACTGCCAAAACTGCTTCAATGGCTTACTGGAAATATCGGCTATCACCACGTCCATCATTTAAGTCCGCGAGTACCGAATTATAAGCTTGAAGAAGCACATAATAATACAGAACCATTACGAAACGTGCCTACTGTTTCTTTAAAAACAAGCTTGCTATCACTGCGGTTCCATTTATGGGACGAGGTAAATAAAAGGTTTGTTACTTATAAGGAAGCAGCAGATTACATGAACAACAACATGAAGAAAGTAATTTAATTCAATAAATTACAGCACCTTTAGTCCATTTCTAAAGGCAAGGACCTCGTTAACAATGAGAACCTTGCCTTTTTTATGATAGAATTAATAAAATGAAAAAAAATGGAGTTACTCGTATGCTAAAAAAATATATTACAACTTTAAAAAGTTCTGGCATTTCTCCATACATCTGGAGTATTTTTAGTATTCTGCCTTTTTATTATATCTTCCAAACCTCATCAACGATCGATATTATTGTTGGAATCATCTTAACGATACTCTTTTTTATTACATATCGATTTGCTTTTATTTCCAAAAAGTGGACAGTCTATTTATGGACTAGTATCCTTATCGGCATTTCCATTACGATGACGATTCATTTTCAGTTCGTTTATTTTGCCTTCTATATTGCCTACTATAATGGAAACATTAAAAACCGCATTGCTTTTTTAATTTTATATATTATCCATTTAATCGCAACAACTTTTTCAATTAATTATAATCTGATCTTTAAAGATGAACTATTTTTAAAGCAACTACCATTTATTATTATTGTTTGGATCGGTGTTATTCTTTTGCCATTTAATCTTTATAATAAGAAAAAACAAGAAAAGCTGGAAATGCAGCTAGAAGATGCAAACAAAAGAATCGCTGAGCTCGTAAAACAGGAAGAGCGGCAGAGAATAGCCCGCGATCTCCACGATACGTTAGGGCAAAAGCTGTCACTTATCGGCTTAAAAAGTGACCTATCAAGAAGGCTCGTCTATAAAGATCCAGAGCAAGCACGCCATGAAATGAAGGATGTCCAGCAAACGGCCAGAATGGCATTAAATGAAGTACGGAAAATGGTATCACAAATGAGAGGAATCCGCATAAAAGAAGAACTCGTACTAATTAAACAGCTACTCGATGCGGCAGAAATTGAGTTTATCTGTGAAATAGAGAATAAGCTATCAAACGTCTCGATCTACCTCGAAAACATTTTAAGCATGTGTATGAAAGAAGCCGTTACAAATGTCGTCAAACATAGTAAGGCGACAGTTTGCCGCATTACAATTGATCAAAACTCAAATGAAATTAGCATCAAAATTGAAGATAATGGGATAGGAATTGGAAAAAACTATGATCTTTCCAAAGGTCATGGTTTAATAGGAATAAAGGAACGACTCGAATTTGTTAACGGCAGCCTTGAAATCGAGGATAGAAATGGAACTTTCATATTAATGAAGATTCCGAACGTCATCATGCAAACAGAGAAGGAGGAGAAGTAATTGATTCGGATCGTCATTGCTGAAGACCAGCGAATGGTGTTAGGGGCGTTAGGCTCTTTACTAAATTTAGAAGAAGATATGGAAGTCGTCGGAAAAGCAAATAATGGTGAAGAAGCCATTGCTCTCGTCAGGCAATATCAGCCGGATATTTGTATGATGGATATTGAAATGCCAATGAAAAGTGGACTGGAAGCAGCGGAAGAACTAAAAGAGTTCGATTGTAAGGTGATCATCCTTACCACATTTGCAAGAACTGGCTATTTTCAAAGAGCATTAAAGGCAGGAGTGAGTGGCTATTTATTAAAGGATAGCCCAAGCGAGGAGCTAGCAGACTCAATTCGAACCGTAATGGCTGGCCGCAGAGTCTTTGCTCCAGAGTTAATGGACGATGTTTATAGCGAGGAAAATCCGCTTACCCAGCGGGAAAAAGCCGTCCTTGAGCTTGTTGCTAATGGTAAAAACACGAAGGAAATTGCCGATGAATTAAGTATTAAAGCTGGGACAGTGCGAAATTATATTTCGCAAATTTTAGATAAGCTTGAAGTGAAAAATCGCATTGAAGCGATTACTCAGTCTAAAGAAAAGGGCTGGTTTAAATAGGAAAAGCGGAATAATCGTAAGAAGATTCCGCTTGGAAATTATTTTTTAAAAATTTGCAAAAAACACTCGACAAACCGCTGTGAATTGTCGGATAATTATAATTACAATCACGACATAAGAAATTATATGAAAATATTATTAAATTTTACATGAATGAGTATTTTGTGATTGAAACGATTTATTAAAAAGAGACTTTAGCACAATTAAAAGGCAGGGAAATAAAGGATGAAAGACCAACAAATTGAAATTAATTTAGCTACAACTAGAAAAGAAAAGCCAGATTTTAACAACCTACAATTCGGAAGAACCTTCACAGATCATATGTTTATTATGGACTATACGGAAGGGAAGGGCTGGCATGATCCAAGAATTGTACCATATCAGCCGATTACTTTAGACCCTGCAGCGACAATTTTTCATTATGGACAAACTGTATTTGAGGGGTTAAAAGCCTATTTAACAAAAGATGAAAAAGTTTTTTTATTTAGGCCTACTAAAAATTTTGAACGCTTAAATCGATCAAGCGCTCGCTTGTGCATGCCGGAGCTTGATGAAGAGCTTGCTTTAAATGCATTAAAAGAATTAATTCGAGTGGATCGCGACTGGATCCCTAATCTTGAAGGGACTTCTCTATATATTCGTCCATTCATTATTTCAACGGAAGTTCACTTAGGCGTGTCAGCAGCATTAACGTATCAATTCATTATTATTCTTTCTCCAGTGGGAGCTTATTATAAGGAAGGGATTAACCCTGTAAAAATTGCTGTTGAAACAGAGTTCGTTCGAGCTGTACAAGGCGGTACAGGGAATGCGAAGACAGCAGGAAATTATGCTGGAGCCTTAAAAGCTCAAGAAGTTTCAAGCAAGTCAGGCTATTCCCAAGTGCTGTGGCTTGATGGAAAGGAAAAGAAATACGTTGAGGAAGTCGGAAGTATGAACGTCTTCTTTAAAATCAATGGAGAAATTATTACACCAGAATTAAATGGCAGTATTTTAGAAGGAGTTACCCGCGATTCCATCATTCAGCTTCTCCAGCATTGGGGTTTACCAATTGTTGAACGAAAAATTTCAATGGAAGAGGTTTATCAGGCTGGTTTGGATGGCAAGCTTGAAGAGGCCTTTGGAACAGGTACAGCAGCCGTAATTTCACCAATTGGCGAATTCTTTTGGAAAAACGAAAAGCTCATTATTAATAATGGCGAAACAGGTCCGCTTGCCAAAAAGCTATACGATGCGTTAACTGGCATCCAAAACGGAACATTGCCTGATTCATTGGGCTGGGTTGAGGAAGTATAATAAGCTGCTTATTGGAAGATTTTACTTGCTTTATTTCTTATTCATGTTATTCTATGTTTAAATATTAATAATTTTCACTAGGGGTGTCTTTCATAAGACTGAGACTGAACTGCTGTTCTAAACCCTTTGAACCTGAACTAGTTCATACTGGCGTAGGGAAGTGGCATAATAATGGTCCGAATACATTATATAACCCCACTCATATGCCATATGAGCGGGGTTTTTTATTTGTGCAATACCAATAACTTCATACCTTTGATTTGCTAGGGGCGCCTTTTGGCTGAGATGAACCCTTTGAACCTGATCTAGATCATACTAGCGTAGGGAAGCAGTTAATGAATACGGCTCTTCATGCCTGTTCGATTAACCGCTTTCTGATTAGAAGGCGGTTTTTTTATTTTTCCATGAGGCCGTATACTCCAGAAAAACAAAAAAAATGAGAGGGAGAATGAAAATGGAAGTAATTAAAACAAAAAAATTTACGGAAAGATTATTTGAAAATGTTCAGCCAATTTGGGAAAAAAATCACAACCATCCTTTCGTACAAGAGCTTGGCCAAGGGATTTTAGATGAAGAAAAATTTATTCATTACATGAAGCAAGATTATGTATATTTAGTCGATTATTCAAAACTCTTTGCGACAGGAGTAACGAAGGCCCGTGACCTAGATACAATGGGGAAATTTGCACAAATTCTTCATGAAACCTTACATTTTGAAATGGAATTGCACCGGCAATTCGCAGCTGAATTTGGGATTTCCCGTGAGGAGCTTGAAGAAACGAGACCTACTCCCGTGAATTTAGCCTACACACGTTATATGTTAAATGTCGCCCAAAATGGCAGCTTAGCTGAAGTTGTATCCTGTCTGCTTCCTTGTGCATGGGATTATTGGGAGATTGGGAAGCTATTAAGAAAACAATATGGAAATCTATTAGCTAAAAATCGGTATGCTAAATGGATTAAGACGTATGATTCTGAAACATTTGGTGAAGGAGCTAAATGGCTAATTGGGCTTATGGACGAGCTTGCAGAAGGAAAACCCGAGCGAGAGCTGGCTGTTCTTGAAGAGCATTTCCAAATGACTTCGAAATATGAATATTTATTCTGGGATATGAACTACTACAAACAAGATTGGCCTATATAAAATAAAGTTGGAGGAACTATGACATTAGAGATTATTAATGTATCTTATTCATATAAAAATTCAGAAAAGCAAAAAAACGATATCATTTCGAAATTGAACTTTGAAATATCAATTGGTGAATTTGTCTCCATCATTGGCAGAAGCGGAACTGGAAAAAGCACCATTTTAAAATTAATCACTGGTCTGCTTAAACAAGATGAAGGAGAAATTCTCCTAAATAATAAAGCGATCAAACTTGGGGATGTTGGCTATATGCCTCAGCGTGACTTGCTTCTGCCTTGGCGGACGATTATGGAAAATATCATGATCTCCTCTGAAATTCAAAAGGAGAGACAGATGACGAAAGAAGAGGTTCGAGAATGGCTTAATCGAGCAGGCTTAATCGAATACGAAGATGCATATCCTAAGCATCTTTCAGGAGGAATGAGACAGCGTGTTTCATTTCTCCGCGCGTTGTTGACAGGGAAGGAATTGTTATTGCTTGATGAACCATTTGGCGCATTGGATGCATTAACAAAGAAAGAAATGCATGCATGGCTGTTGTCCATTTGGCAAGAGTTTAAAAAAACAGTCCTGTTTATTACCCATGATTTAGAAGAAGCCTGCTTTTTAAGTGATCGAATCCTCTTGTTACACCCTAATAAACAAGTTGAAGAGATTGAGGTCAATCTCAAACGTCCACGAGTGCTTAAGATGCTTCATGAAAAAGAGATAATTACATTAAGACAGAGTTTGGAGAAAAAGATTACGAATGAAAAGATTTAAAAATTGGCTTCAATCATATAGGCTGTTTCTCATTTTTACAATTACCATTCTTGTTTTATTTGAATGGCTTGTACGTGCAGGGTTCATTCC
The DNA here is from genome assembly GCF_008923245.1 of Cytobacillus depressus. GTDB lineage: Bacteria > Bacillota > Bacilli > Bacillales > Cytobacillaceae > Cytobacillus > Cytobacillus depressus. The sequence continues at coordinate 42,232 of NZ_WBOS01000015.1, read as the reverse complement.
GGCATTTATTATTCCTGCCCCAACAAGCGTGATGGTCTCAATCATAGAAAACTGGAAGCCGCTACTTTTTGAGCATTTGCCAGCAACTATGATTGAATTTCTCATTGGTTTTTTATTCGCCGTTAGTGGAGGAATTGCATTAGCTGTGACCATGTTCTTTTCAAAAACGGTCGAAAAAATGCTTTACCCGGCAGTATTAATTTCACAAATGATTCCAATTATAGCGCTGTCACCAATTTTCGTCCTATGGTTCGGCTATACAATTTGGAGCAAAGTAGCCGTAACTGTGCTCATTTCATTTTTTCCAATTGTGGTTGGTACGTATGACGGACTAAAAGCCAGTGATAAAGATTATTTCGAATTATTGCGATCCATGGGTGCAAACCGCTGGCAAATCTTTATAAAGCTAAATATTCCGATGGCTCTACCTTCTTTATTCTCAGGATTAAAGCTAGCCATTGTTTATGCCCTAGTAGGAGCGACGATAGGTGAATGGCTTGGCGCGAGTGAAGGACTCGGTTACTATAGCCGCAGAATGTCAGGGAATTTGAATTCTGAAGGCGTATTTGCAGCCATTACCATCCTTACCATCCTAGGAATTCTACTATTCGGATTCATACAAGTAATTGAAAAGAACGTTTTAAAATGGAAAAACACAGATTAATAGACAGATGGAGATGTTCACATAATGAAAAAGAAATGGTTCAATCATTTATTTATCGGACTAATAGCTATACTGCTTGTTGGCTGTACAGGAGAAAACGTTAGCAGTAAGAAAGATCTTGAAGAGATTAGTATTATGCTAGATTGGTATCCAAATGCTGTACATTCAGCCATTTATGTGGCAAAAGAAAAGGGCTATTTTGAGGACGAGGGTATTAAGGTGAAAATCGAAATGCCTGCAGATACGAACGATCCTTTAAAGCTTGCTGCTACGGGAAAAGTTGATTTAGCCATCAGCTATCAAAGCCAGCTTTTAGTATCAAGAGCAGAGGACATACCTGTTGTCTCCATTGCTGCACTCGTCAGACATTCTCTCGATGCGATTATGTATAAAAAAGAAAGCGGGATTCAATCCCCACAGGATTTACAAGGGAAAAATGTCGGATATCCATCGGCCTCTGTCAGTGAAGCAGTTGTTGCATCTATGGTTAAAAATGATGGCGGTGACATGAGTAAAGTCAAGATGACAGATGTTGGTTGGGACTTAATGTCATCTTTAGCTACTGACCGAGTTGATGCACTTGTTGGAGCCTATATTAATCATGAGCAAGTACTATTGCAAAAAGAAGGGTACAACATTGATATTCTTAATTTGCCAGATTACGGGGTGCCTGATAATTATGAACTGATTATCGTGACAGGAGAAAAAACGTTAGAAAAGAAACGAGTTGCCTTTGAAAAATTCTGGCGTGCTGTAACGAAAGGGCAGGAAACAGTAAAAGAGAATCCAGATGCTGGTCTTCAAGTCTTACTAGATCATGAAAATGATAGTTTTCCGTTAGATAAGGGAGTAGAAAAGGAAAGTTTACAAGTTTTATTGCCATTAATGGAGGCGGATAATGTTCCATTTGGTCATCAGGATGAAGCGGTATGGCAGGATGTTGCTGACTGGCTATACGATTCCAAAGTAATAAAGGAAAAAATTGATCCAAAAGAAGCGTTTAAAAATATCGTATCAAAATAAAGATGCACATTTGGAGGATATATGCAAAGAACAAAAAAACTTACTTTAACCGCGATTATCGCAGCGATTACAACCGTTTCAAGCAGCTTCATTTATATCCCGGTTGGCTTTGTGAAAATTTTTCCGATTCAGCATTTCGCTAATGTCCTTTCGGCTGTATTACTCGGACCATGGTATGCCGTTATTCAAGCTTTTATTTCATCCTCATTGAGAAATATGCTTGGTACAGGTAGTCTCTTTGCATATCCAGGCAGTATGATCGGGGCATTTTTAGCTGCCTTGCTTTACCGCAAAACAAAGAGTATAGGTCTTGCTGCAACCGGTGAAGTGATTGGAACAGGAATTCTTGGTGCCATGGCCACTTACCCAATTGCGGTTCTCATTTTAGGCAAGGAAGCAACGTTATTTGGATTGATACCTGCTTTTACGATGAGTTCCTTCACAGGTGCCATTATGGGTTTTGCATTACTGAAAATTTTAATTAGAAATAAAGCAATTGGAGGGATGCTACATGAGAACAGCGTTAACAATCGCTGGTTCTGATTCAGGCGGAGGCGCAGGCATTCAAGCAGATTTAAAAGCCTTTGCTGCTCAAGGTGTATATGGGATGTCAGTTATTACGGCAGTAACAGCACAAAACACACAGGAAGTGCGCTCCGTACAAAATATTGACCCATCCATCATACAAGACCAAATAGAAGCAGTATTTGATGATATTCAAGTGGACGCAGTAAAAATTGGGATGCTTTCTTCACCTGAAACGGTTGAGCTGGTTGCTCGTAAATTGCAAAAATATAGCCCAAAAAACATTGTATTAGACCCCGTCATGGTATCAAAGGGCGGGCACCACTTATTACAAGCGGATGCCATTTCAGCACTGATGAAAAAAATGATTTCTTTAGCTACAATTGTTACTCCCAATATTCCGGAAGCCGAAGTGTTAACTGGCAGTAAAATTCATACGGAAGAAGATCGCATGGATGCGTGCATAGCTATTCAAGCACTAGGAGTAAAATCAGTGTTATTAAAAGGCGGACACTTAAACGGCGAGCCAAATGATTTATTTTATGATGGAACGGATTTTCATTGGATACAGGGTGAGAGAATTCATACAAAAAACACGCATGGAACAGGCTGTACTCTTTCATCCGCAATTGCTGCAAACTTAGCTAAAGGAGCTTCCTTATTAGAAGCTATTCAAATTTCCAAACAATATATAACGACAGCTATTAGGCACAGCTTAGATTTAGGACATGGGCATGGACCAACCAATCATTTTTTTGAACTTTATGAAAAAGCAAATCTGCTGGTCAATCATAAATAGAATAATAGCGGGGGACGAAATCAATGCTTATTGATAATATTAAGGAATTATTTTTGAAAATTAAAAAAGGCAACCCTCTTGTTCATCATATTACGAATAACGTAACGATCAATGATTGTGCCAATGCAACGCTTGCCATTGGTGGTTCTCCAGTCATGGCAACAAGCATCGAAGAAGTAGCAGATATGGTGAACCTAGCAAATGCTTTAGTGATAAATTTTGGTACGATTGATGATTCGACCTACGAAGCGATGCTAAGAGCTGGAAAAGCCGCCAATAAGAAAGGGATCCCTGTTGTTTTTGATCCAGTCGGTGTCGGAGCAACACCATTTAGAACAGAAAGGGCAATTGATTTTCTAAAAAAAGTAGATGTATCCATTATTAGGGGAAATGCAACAGAGGTGTTTGCTCTTATCGGTGGTAAGGCAGCAACAAGAGGCGTTGACGCGGTTGAAATTACAATTTCCAAGGAAGAACTGGCAAAAAAGACGGCTCAACAGCTCAATACCATTGCCGTTATTAGCGGGAAGCATGACGTGATTTCCAATGGGGAAGAGACAGTCAAAATAGGAAATGGCGATATTTGGTTAACTCGAATCACAGGAACAGGATGTATGACCGCTTCTCTAATTGCCAGCTTTGCTGGAATCACAGATGATCTATTTTCGGCAGCGATTGCGGGGATGTCTGTCATGAGCTTAGCTGGGGAAAGAGCAAAAAATAGACTAATAGACGGAGAGGGAATTGGTACATACCGTGTTAAGCTGATAGATGAAATTTCAATGATGGATTCACAAATTTGGGAGGAAGGAGTTCGTTTCTTATGAGCTTAAATTACACTTTATATTTAGTAACTGAGGAATCTTTGGCTACTGAGGAACTCCTCGATATAGTGGAGAAAGCTGTAAAAGGCGGTGTGACAATTGTTCAACTACGAGAAAAAAAGAGCAGCGGCAAGCTTTTCTATGAAAAAGCAAAGAAACTGAAAGATTTACTTGATCGCTATCAAATACCGCTCATCATTAACGACCGGATTGATGTTGCATTAGCCGTGAATACAGCCGGTGTTCATATCGGTCAAAGCGATCTCCCGTTAGATGCTGTTAGAAAAATAGTCCCAGAGTCGATGATTGTAGGAGTCTCCGTATCAACCGTAGAAGAGGCAAAAATGGCCGAAATAAATGGCGCTGATTATATTGGTGTCGGTGCCGTTTTTCCAACACAATCGAAAGACGATGCCACATTACTTCCTGAAGGAACGCTCGAATCGATCATCAAGCAAGTTACCATTCCAGTTGTGGCAATTGGAGGAATCAAGCATCATAATATTCAAGAGCTTCGTGAAAAAAACATCTCAGGCTTTGCTATTGTTTCAGGGATTGTGAAAGCAGATAATCCTTTGGAAGCCGCAGAAGCTTTTAGGAAGGCTATTGACCGATGATTCATGTGTACTTCACCATTTCTTTAAAAAGGAATGGTGTTATTTTTTTAGAGAGCAGCCTGGTCAGTAACACGTACAATTTTCCTAATGGATTTTAAAGTTTTTTTGGAAATTACGTCGATATATACATAATTATGTTAAAATTTAATAATGTACAACATTAAAGTGATGGAGGAATAAAAAAGTGAAGAAATCTTTAACAATCATTTTAGCCGTATTACTTTCATTAGCTATCGCTCTTGTAGGCTGCGGAAAGCATGAGGAAAATCAATCAACTGGACAGGAATCAGACGCCAAAAGCAGCTCCAAAAAAGTCCCTGTAAACATTGGTATGCTTAAATTAACAAGCTCTGCACCTTTGTTTATCGCTTTAGAAAAGGGATTTTTCGAAGAGGAAAATATAGATGTAAAGGCAACTTGGTTTGAAGCTGCACAGCCGATCGCTGTAGCCACTGCTGGCGGAAGTGTCGATGTGGGGGCAACAGGAATTACTGCCAGTCTTTACAATATGGTTTCTGGCGGCCAACAATTATGGATTGTTGCTGATAAGGGAAGAGAGCAAAAAGGCTATTCATCATCTGCCTTATTAGTCCCTAATGATTCGGATGTATCGAAAATTGAAGAGTTAAAAGGAAAGAAAATTGGGATTACCCAAACAGGTTCAACATTCCACTATATGGCCGGAAGAGTTTTAGAGAATCACGGTTTAAGTATTAGTGATGTACAATTAGTTCCACTTAATAGCATTAAAGGGCTAATGGAGGCACTTAATAGCAAACAAGTAGATGCTGTTATCTTGAATGAGCCAAATATTTCAACAGTTGTCGAAGAAGGCTATGGTAAAGTTATTACACAAATAGGCGATGAGATCGATTATCAAACTTCAGGGATTTTCTTTTCGCCTGCATTTGCTGAAAATAAAGATGCTGCAATTAGATTCTTTAAAGCTTATATTAAAGCATCCCGTTACTACTATGATGCAGTTCTAGTAAAAAAAGACGGTGAAACCGTTCCAGGCGAAAACTATGAAGAAGTCATTAACATTATTGCGAAGTATACAGATCAAGATCCAGAGCTTATTAAAAAAGGACTTCCATATATGGACCGCGACGGAAAATTACTTCAATCTGACATCCAAACTCAAATCGATTGGTATGCAAAAGAAAAACTAATTGATAAAGCTATTGACAGTAAAGAAATTGTCAATACAGAATTACTAGAGGAAGCTTTAAAAGAACTAGGGGAATAACATCATGAGAATAGTAGTTGAAAATGTCGGAAAAACATTTACCGATTCAAAGAAAAGTGAAGTAACGGCTCTTGAAAATATTAACTTTGCCATTGAAAATCAAGAATTTGTTGTACTTGTAGGTCCTAGTGGTTGCGGGAAATCAACCTTGCTGAATATTGTTGGCGGGCTGCTTTCTCCAAGTGAAGGACAAGTTTATTTTGAAGGTACTCTAGGCAAAGAACCAAATTTAGGCATAGTCTTTCAGGAAATTGCTCTTTTCCCATGGCGCACAGTATTCGAAAATGTGGTGTATGGGCTTGAAGAAAGAGGCGTAAGCAAAAAAGAGCGCGAGGAAAAAGGCAAATATTATATTGACATGGTTGGTTTAACAGGATTTGAAAATGCCTATCCTAAACAATTATCAGGCGGAATGAAGCAGCGGGCTGGAATTGCCCGGGCTCTTTCCGTTGAACCAGATCTTCTTTTAATGGATGAACCATTTTCGGCATTAGATGCGCAAACCCGTACGATTATGCAGGAAGAATTGCTGACCATTTGGGATCGGACAAGATTAAGTACTTTATATGTTACCCATAACATACAAGAAGCTGTGTACTTAGCAGACCGAGTAATTGTTTTATCAAGGCATCCTGGACGAATCAAAAGTGTTATAAAGATTGATCTTCCAAAAATTGGCCGCGACGAAGAGAAATACCGCAGCCAATTTGAACAGTATTCCAATGAGATTTGGAATTTAATACGCCATGATGCTCAAGAAGCATTGAAGGAGGCGTAAATATGAAAGAAAATAGACAAGTCATTAAAAATCGGGTTGCCTTTCTTGAACGAAAAATCCCAACTTATGCTTCAGTACTAGGAATTACTGGTCTTTTGCTATTATGGGAACTTGTTTGCAGAATGAACATTGTGCCGCCACTATTCTTACCCGCTCCAACAGCCATTATTACCGCTGGATGGGAAATGATTCACAGTGGAGAACTGTTCAAAAATTTATTAGCAAGTTTGTATCGAATTGGGTGGGGATATGCTTTAGGAGCTACGCTTGGAATCATTATTGGCCTCATTCTTGGTTTCTCTAAATGGGCTGATGCCATCTTTACACCAATCGTCTATTCGATTTATCCGATTCCAAAAATCGCCCTATTGCCATTAATTATCTTATGGTTTGGCATTGGTGAAATGCCAAAGGTCGCCATTATTGCACTAGGGGTATTTTTCCCTGTACTTATTAATACATTTTCAGGTGTGAAAAGTGTTGATTCAATTTTAATTAAAGCTGCAGTTACATTTGGTTCCAATCATTTTAATGTGATTCGAAAGGTCATTTTGCCTGGAGCTCTTCCAACTATTTTTGCTGGTCTCAAGTTAGCCGCAGGAACAGCCCTTTTACTTTTAGTGTCAGCTGAAATGATTGCTGCACAGTACGGAATTGGTGCAATGGTTTTACACTATGGGAACTTAATGATCACGAATAAATTAATGGTAGGAGTATTATTACTTTCATTATTAGGATTACTCTTTAATCGAGGACTGCAATGGCTAGAGCGAAAGCTTATACCTTGGAAATAAGTACTGGACAATTCCTTTTTACGAGGGATTGTCCTTTTTTAAAGGGTTTTTCAGAACCGCCACAGAATTAATTACATTGAAATGATTTTTTAAAAGGACTTGCAAGGTGATAGTTGAACATCTATTGGAGTTATTGAGTTGCTAAGCAATACTCCGATTGAAATTGACTTCATAATCGCCATTTAGGAAGAGGGGAAAACTGAATGATTTCATTAAGCGATGTTCAAGCTGCGCGAGAGCGGATTGCAGAAATTACTTACATGACTCCAATTTTTACATCAACTAAGCTATCGCAAATTTGCGGTAATCAAATTTATTTAAAGTCAGAGCATCTACAAAAAACGGGATCCTTTAAAATAAGAGGCGCTGCCAATAAAGTCATCCAAGCCCTTCAGGATGGAGCAATTTATGTAACTGCTGCGTCTTCCGGAAATCACGGGCAAGCAGTAGCCTATATTGCCGATCAATATCGTATCCCAGCTACAATCGTTGTACCAGACAATGTAAGCTTTTGTAAAGAAAACGCCATTAAAGGCTATAATGGACATATCGAAAAATGCGGTACCACCTCAAGAGAGCGGCTGCCTCGAGCTATGGAAATAGCGAAACAGGAGAATGGAGTATATATTCCGCCATACGATGATCCGTATATTATGGCCGGTCAAGGCACAATCGGATTAGAAGTCTTAGAACAAGTTCAGGATGCAGATGCAGTCATCGTGCCAATTGGTGGCGGCGGACTTATTTCCGGCATATTAACTGCCATTAAGGAAAGTAACCCAAGCGTAAGGGTGATCGGTGTTGAGCCTCAGCTAGCTAATGATACATTTTTATCCTTTCAGAATAAACAAATAACATCCATTTCAGGAACAAATACAATTGCTGATGGCTTAAGAACTAATCAGCCAGGCGACCTCACCTTCCCTGTTTTAATGAAATATTTAGATGATCTCGTTCTCGTCAGTGAGGATGAAATTCGTCAAGCATTTAGCTTTGTGATGGAAAGAATGAAGCAATTAATCGAGCCATCAAGTGCGACAACTGTTGCGGCAGCAATGTTTAATAAATTGCCTTTCCAAGGAAAAAAAGTTGTTACAGTCATTACTGGAGGCAATGTCGATTTAGATAAGGTTTCCGATTTAATTGTCGATACACATATGTGTTAAAATGATGCTGAACAAACAAAAAAAGGTGGCAAACGAAAATTGAAAACAATTTCTCCAATGGAACTCAATGAAAAAATAAAAAAGAATGAAGATGTTTTAATCTTGGATGTAAGATCCGCAGAAAAATATGAAAGCTATAATATAAATGAACAAAATGTCACATCTTTAAACATTGAAAAAACAACTATTTTTTCACTGAATGATAATAATATGGATCAGATTTCATCACTGCCGAAGAACAAAGAATTGATCATCACTTGTACAACCGGAAATTCCGCAAGAAAATGTGCAGAGATTTTATCTGAAAAGAACTATAACGTTATGTTATTAGAAGGTGGTATTACAGCCTGGAAGGAATTTAAATCGAACTAAAAAGTAATTCAAGCAGCCGTCCCGAACGCCTGCTTGAATTACTTTTTTTGGTTCCTTAATGCACTCATTCGGTAAAATAGGTAGATGGTAACTAAATAAAAGAAATAACCAATGAAAGAGTAATAATGCCTCCATGACTCGTCATGAACAAATAGTCCTTTTTCTTCAGACCATTTTTCCACGGATGCCATCAATAAACTTATGCAAAGAATGAACCCCGCTTTTTTCACTATCGATAATCTTTTAGCTACAAATAAAAAGAAGAGAATGAGCAGCGGTAATCCGATAAGCGTAAATAAGATATTTATAGAAAAAATGTCAGGCAGCAGTCTCAGTGGAAATGCATACATCCCTATCCCAACAAAATATAGATCGAGATAAGTTCCAAGCAAGGAAGCAAATAGAATCGCTGGGAGCATTTTATGCGTCTCGCAAAGAAATTGTTTTTTTCGTCGTTGCTGCAAGTTCGAGTCTTTCGAGTGTTTTACAATAATCATTCTTAATCTCCCCATCAACATTTTCATTGTCTTCAGCCAAATAATAGACTACTTTCCAATCGTTAAACCAATCGCCGATTTCAGCTGGTTCATGGATGCGATTTTTCCAAGCAAACGCTAACATCGGACTATAAATTTTTGATGATCCTTTTGTCAGCTGGCAAGATCTTATACTTGGCTTTAGTAAAGTGCCTGGCACGCCTTCATTTACATCATTAAATAGATGAGGCCAATAATCCTTACGGGAACCAGTATGTGGATTTTCGTCAGCCCACTTCTTAACAGCTATAAATCTTTCCTGATCCCGACACAACACGGCATACAGCCTTTTTCCTAAAAGAATCCGTTCGTGTAAGCTCTGAAAATGATCCAATGTCTGTCCAACAAGCTTGATTTTACCCTTTTCTGTAAATGGAAAAAGAATATGGTTCATCGAAAGAAACTCCTGCAATACAAATTCAAATGTATTAAAGACATTCTTTATAAAAGCGGGATTTTTAAGGACTCTTTCTTCTAAATAGTTTTGTTCATTAATAACTAATGCCATCATAAGGGTATAGGGATCTTTTTCCTGCAAAAAATGATTCCATATTACTTCCATAAAGGTGGAAATATGAAAATGTGGCAGCAAATGAAACAGGTTTTTTCCACATTTTTGGCTTTCTTCATAAAGTAAAAATTGTGGGAAAGCGTCTTGGAAAATCAGCCAATTTCCGCGTTCTAAAAAGGTGAAAAACGCAGAAGCTTCTCTTTTCGTCATAAGTCTCGAAAGGAAGCTGCCCTTTAAATCCGTCATATTCCAACCGCCATTTCGCGAAACCATATGTCCTAAGAAAGCCCAGTGAATCTCGGGAAAGCGGTGATAAAAATCTAAGTAGGCTTTCGTTCGAGTAACATTATTTTTATTTAAAAAACTAGTTATGCCTTTTATTTTTTCAATAAGCGCCTGCTCCTCAGCAGTTAGATCTGATATAACATTAGGTGATTTCATTTTTTTCTTTAATTCTTTTTTTATTTTTAATAGAGAGTCGGGAAGTGGAGTTTTTTTTTGTTGCATGATTTTACATAGAATGATCATCACCTCCTCAATGAATGCTCACGGTCTTAATTGAATATGTATTGGTTAGGATAGAAACTTTCTAAAAGGAGAGGAATGAGTGTATGAATATGCCAATCTCCGACGGCATAAACGAGTTAGTACAAATCTTAAAACAAGACCAAAAACATGATGGAACCTGGGAATATCCTTTTGAGGTGGGCATTTCCACTGATTGCTATATGATTATTTTATTAAAGACGCTAGAAATAAATGATGAAAAATTAATATTGGATTTGACGAAAAGGATATTAAGCAGACAAGAAAAGACGGGAGCATGGAAGCTATATTATGACGAAGAGGGAGGGAATCTGACTTCAACACTCGAAGCCTATTATGCACTACTTTACTCCGGATATTATCAGAAAACAGACGAAAGGCTGCGGGCAGCAAAAAAATTCATCTTAAAAAATGGCGGGATAGAAGAAGCTCATATGTTCATAAAAATCTTGCTCGCCTTAACTGGACAAATTAATTGGCCAAGATTGTTTCCTGTTCCATTAGAAATGATTTTGCTTCCTCTTTCTTTCCCTGTAAACTTCTATAGTTTTTCTGAATTTGGGAGGGCAAATTTGGCGCCAATCATGATCCTGGCCGATCGGAAGTTTCAGCGCAAAACTGCTGACAGTCCTGATATATCTGATCTCTTTCATAAAAGAGGGACAGAGTTTGATAGAGATTTGGATGCCTTTCGATCGATCTTTTCTATATTGGAAAATGGGATTAAAAGTTTAATAGGTTTGCCTAGCCAAATCCATAAACTGGCAACGGAGCAGACGAAACAATATATGCTTGATAGAATCGAGCCCGATGGCACGTTACTCGGATATTTCAGTTCGACCTTTTTGATGATTTTTGCATTACTCTCTCTAGGCTATTCCAAAACGAATTCAGTCATTATCAATGCAGTCAATGGCCTTAAACAGATGAAGTGTGAAATTAATGGGCTACCTCATATTCAATATACGACCGCAACCGTCTGGAATACTTCATTAATTAATTATGCTCTCCAAGAAGCAGGTATGTCCCCAACCGACGAAACGATAAAAAAAGCAAATCATTCTTTACTGAAGAGACAGCAATACAAATATGGGGACTGGGTCATTCATAATCCAACTGGTATTCCAGGGGGCTGGGGTTTTGGTGATATAAACACGAAGCACCCCGATATCGATGACACAACGGCATCATTAAGAGCGATAGCAAGAAATGTGATCACTGATCCAAGCTACCGCCATTCATGGGATAGGGGAATGAATTGGCTATTATCGATGCAAAATGACGATGGTGGCTGGCCAGCCTTTGAAAAAAATGCAAACAGTAAACTATTGCAGCTTTTACCGATTGAAAAAGCGGAATTTATTCTCGCCGATCCTTCTTCAGCAGATTTGACGGGCAGAACGCTTGAATTTCTCGGTAACTTTACCAATCTGCCAAAAAACCATTCAGCCATTAAAAGTGGGAGGAATTGGCTTTTTAAAAACCAAGAAAAGGACGGTTCATGGTACGGAAGATGGGGTATTTGCTATATTTACGGTACTTGGGCTGCTCTGACTGGACTAAGAGCGGTTAATGTATTACCTGATCATCGGGCTATGGAGAAAGGAGTTATATGGCTAAAAGACATACAAAATCCGGATGGCGGCTGGGGAGAATCATGTAAAAGCGATAGTGCGAAAAAGTATATTCCTTTAAATGCAAGTACATTAACCCATACCGCCTGGGCGGTGGATGCTTTAATTTCTGTCTATGAACGCCCAACGAAAGAGATTAATGAAGGGATTCAGTTTTTATTAGGTCATTTAGAGAAAAAAGACTGGACAACTGAATACCCGAAAGGACAGGGAATGGCTGGCGATTTTTATATGCATTACCACAGCTACCGCTATATATTCCCGCTTCTTGCATTTGCTCATTATCGTGAAAAGTTTACCTGAAAGAACAAATAATTTAATTATTTACAAATATTTACTCAATCTAGGCGAGAGTAATGTTAGAATAGGCAATATTACTAGTAGTTTTTGAAAATAATAGGAGGAGTTTAAAAATTGAATATACAGTTTAATAAGCCTAAAGGATTCAGTGAAATATTAGACCACACCTTTAGTTTAAGTAAAAATCGCTTTAAAGATTTTTATATGATTTTACTCATTTTAATGGGACCTGTTTATGTTATTCAGGCTTTAATGCAGCTTTTTTCTGGTGTAAGCTTCTTTAGACAGCTTGGGAGCGGCGATGTTTGGTATAAAAAAATTCTTTCTGGTTTAATTGAAACGGAACCTGCTGCTACAAATATTGGATCCGATATTGGCATCATCATAACGGGTATTATTAGTTTTCTCTTATTGCCGATTGCTGAAGCAGCCATATTACTAGCGATGAATCGCATTCGTAGAAATGAAGAATATACAATTCAATCTGTGATCAAAGAAGCATTTTCTAGGTTTTGGCCAATCATTGGAAGTACGATCTTGTTTGCAATTATCACATTCGGGCTCATTGCCACTCCGTTTATTATTATCGCATTAACGGGAGTAATAGGTTCATTTATCCATCCAGCTGTAGGAATTGTTTTTTCTATTATTCTCATTTTAGGCTTTGCGGTCTTAATTGGATATTTATTAACACGCTGGAGCTTTTATTTTGGTTCTGTTGTACTCGATCATGACGCTCCTGGACTAACGAATAGCTGGAGGCTTGCAGGGAAGCGCACTTGGATATTAATGGCCCTCTATGTATTATTTTTCTTAATTATTTCTTGCATTAGCTCTGCGGTGGAAATAACCTTTAGCCTATTTTTAGGGAATAGCGTATTACTCTCGATCATCGTTAATCTGGTCACTTTATTTACAACAATGATTCTGTGTATAGGCTACGGAATTATGTACTTTGATTTAAAAACGAGACATGATGCAGACGATTTAAAAGAACTGATTGATGATTTTCATCAATAAATACCGATGTAAGCTTGGTGATTTCTTATGTTAGATGTAAGCAAAGCAAAGAAAGAGCTTCAACATATTTTAGATGCCAGAGAGTATAGGGCTTATTACGACGAGTCGAAAAGTATATTTGAGACATGGTGGGAAGACGCGAAAAAATGGATAGCAGATCAGTTATCCAGCCTATTCCCATCGTTTGAACCTTCGGGAAGTGCTTCTAGCTTTCTTTTAATTGGCTTGATTGTCATCATGATTGCCTTATTAGCACTTACCGTCTTTTTGATGGCAAGAAATATGAAACGCAATCGAATACTTCGTCATAAAAACCCCCTGCAAACGATAAAGGAATTAAATTGGTCGTTTCAACGTCATTTGATGGAAGCAAAAGAACAAGAGGTTATAGGGAACTACAAAACAGCGACTCGTCATCTATTTTTGGCGCTGCTCCTTTATTTTCATGAAAAGGAGTGGTTAGAGGCAAGAATGTGGAAAACAAACTGGGATTATTATGACGAGCTTGGAAAAGTCAATTCCGAATGGGCCCAACAATTTTCCAAGTTAGCAAGCATTTTTGATGAGGTGACGTACGGAGAGCGGGAAATCAATCAAAACGAATACATACAGTTTCATAATGAAGCAATGTACTGGCTCCTGGAAACGGCTGATGGATTCGAAGGGCAAGGGGGGAGACAGACTTGCTAGGGGAAAATTCAAAAGGACGAGCGTGGATTTATATATTCGCTCTTCTTATCGTTTTTATGGTGGTTAGCTATTTCTCGTTTTCTCCAGAACTTAAACAATACCCTGATTATGTGACAGAATCTCCCTCGCCAACGGGTACGAAAGCATTTTATACGTATTTATCTCATGAAAAGAAAGTTAAGAAGTGGACGCACTCCCCTCAGTTACTAAGGAATCAAGAGGGAAGACAGCTGCTCATCATGGCAGAGCCAAACTTTTTTCAAAATGGGGAAGAAACGGAAGGGTATATAAGCTTTATGGAAGCGGGAAATACGATTCTATTTTTAAAAAAGAATCCGAAGGGTTTTTTCAATATAAATACGTTTCCGGTAGATGAAAACAATTTATCTGCTGAAAGGCAAGAAGTAGTTACACCTGCAGGCATAAAACATCATGCAGAAATAAGCTCATCTGTGCGTCTTCAAACAAATGAAAACGATGAAATTTTAATATCCGATCAAGCGGGCACAGTCGCTTTAAAACGCCCATTTGGTAACGGACAACTGGTTGTTGCTAATACTCCCGAATGGATAAGCAACGGGAAAGTATTAACCGAAGATCATCTTCCGCTCCTATTCTCCCTTTTACTCGTAGAAGATGCATCCATCATTCTCTTTGATGAATACATTCATGGCGGTGAAAACGCAGCTAACTTATCTGCCTTATATCCAATGTGGTTTCTGCTGCTAATCATTCAAGGCGGCTTACTAGCCATTCTTGCCCTTTGGTTTACAGGCAAGCGCTTTGGCCCGATCTATACGCCGCGAGAAGAAGCGGTTCGATTTAGTGATGAGAAGCTTCGTGCTTTAGCGGCTTGGTATATGAGAGGGCGAAGGTATCATGATTCATTAGGCATTCAGGCAGAATATGTGAAGTTGATGATGCAGGAGCAGTTCGGCATTCCTTATAATAAACCGTGGACGGATATCCTTGAACAATTATCAAAGAAATGGCGCAATATGTCACAAAGCGAAATTCAAGCCTTCCTAACAGGGTTATCTCATATGTTAGAAAAGGATAAAGTAAATAAACAAGAGTATTTACTATGGTCGAAAAAGCTTGATCATCTAAGAAAAGAGGTAGAAGATAAATGAGGACAGCATTAACTTCCTTATTAGAAAAATATGAAGAGCGTATATTAGGGCAAAAAAGAAATATAAAATTACTTTTAACAGCTATTTTGGCAGGCGGACATGTCCTTATTGAAGGAGTACCTGGTACTGGGAAGACTCAAATGGTAAGAACGCTTGCAAGTCTGATAGGCGGAAACTTTAACCGTATTCAATTTACTCCAGACCTATTGCCTAGTGATATTACAGGTAGCACGATATTCAACATGAAAGACAGTAGTTTCCAAACATTAAAGGGACCTGTTTTTACTAATATTCTTTTAGCTGATGAAATCAACCGTACTCCAGCGAAAACACAGGCTGCTCTTCTTGAAGCGATGGAAGAAAAACAAGTAACAATCCAAGGGGAAACGTTTCAGCTTCCAGACGTCTTCTTTGTCGTAGCCACGCAAAATCCAATTGAGTTTGAAGGGACGTATCCACTGCCAGAAGCACAAACAGATCGGTTCTTATTTAAGCTTCAAATTGATTTCCCGGCATTTGAAGAAGAAAAGGCTGTCTTAAAGCAAGTCATTGAAAATAACTATAGTCATTTTAACGAGCATCCAATTTTGGATATGAACACTTTTTTAGCGATCAAACAGGAAATTCAAAAAGTCAACATTGGCGAAGGTGTTCTAGATTATATTATGCAAATTGTTAGAAAAACACGGGAAACAGAAGCAATACGCTTCGGTGCGAGTACGAGAGCGGCAATTTCGATTGGAAAAGCGGCACAAGCATGGGCCTATTTATCTGGACGCGACTATGTCACACCTGATGATATAAAAATGGTCGCGAACTCTGCGTTAAGGCACCGTATTCAGTTATCTCCGCATATGGAATTGGAGGGAGTGACCGTTGACCAAATCATTCATGAGCTTGTGGGGGCGATTCCTGTTCCAAGATAGAGGAATTTTGCCGACAAAAAGACTATTAATCATTTATAGTATTGTCTCCCTTAGTATGCTGGCTTGCTCGGCATTAATTGCTTCATGGACATTCGTGATTGTTGTAAATGTATGTTTCATATTAATTAGTTTCATAGATTTACTGCTGTTTCCTCGAAAACAACAAATTATTATTATGCGAAACATGCCAGAGGAAATGGAAAGAGGACTTACATATGCAATTCAAGTAGAAGTGAAAAATAATTCAGAGCAATCTATAAATTTTCGGTTAACTGATGGCATCCCACAATCATTTTTACGTCCATTTCCTTCCAAAGGAAGGGTTTTAAAGAATACTCAAGCTGTCATCACTTATGATACACAAGCAAGTATGCGTGGTAATTATCAAATTGATAAGCTGTATTTTCGCTACTCTAGCATTTTTAATTTATGGGAAAAGCAAATGACAGTAGAATTGCCTCATTCTGTAAAAGTTATACCGGACTTAACAGAGACGAAGCAGTACTTGCAGGATGCGCAAGCATTTTTATTATATGAGGGCTTAGCGATTCGCAAGCAGCAGAGCGGCATAGGGGATTTTGCCAAAATTAGAAATTATGTTGTTGGAGATGATCCGCGAAAAATAAACTGGCGGCAAACGGCTAAGCTTCGGGAAATCATGACGAATGATTATGAGCCAGAACATGGAAAATATATTACGGTCTTAATTGATTGCGGGCGAATGATGGGTGTCGAGCTGGCAAAGGGAAATCGGCTAGAAAAATCATTAGAAGCTGCACTGACAGTAATTGCAGCAGCCCTTCAAAAAGGGGATTATGTTTCCGTGCTTGCCTTTTCAAATGAGGTCAAAGTATTTGTTCCTCCTGCAAAAGGAATGGCGCATCTACAGACGATTTTACAGGCGGCTTATCATCTTCAAGTAGATGCCGCTGAATCCAATTATGCTGCAGTGCTTCATTACTTAGAAACGATGCAGAAAAAACGCAGTCTAATTTTACTCTTTAGCGATGTAGGAACTTTTCTGCATGAGGACTCAGCTTTAGCATATTTAAAACGACTTAGGCAGCGGCATTTATTCTTAATGATCGGCATAGAAGATATGACATTAACACGGATGATAAAGGTAAATCCAGATCAAGTGCAAACAGCGATGATGAAAAGCATGGCCCAACAGCAAATGCTCATTAAGAAAAAAGAGAAGATCAAATGGGAAAAGCAAGGCCTCTTACTGCTTGAGGCCCGAGAGGAGAAGTTAGCGGTAACAGCCGTTTCCCATTATATTGAGATTATGAACCGTAATTTGCTGTAGGCTGCTTTTTCTTTATGAAAAGCTTTCCAGTTATCATATAAAGAATCAGTCCGATCACTGTTAGGAACGCAACGATATATTTTGCTTTAAGAGAGATAGCTGCAGGTGTAATAAACCCCTCGATTACACCTGCAATAACAAATAATGGAATGGTTCCAAGCAATAATTGAACAGATCGTTTCGCCTGCTGCTTTAACTGATATCCTCTTGAGTAATTTCCGGGAACGAGGAGCCTGTAGCCCATTAATAAGCCCGCTCCGCCCGCAATAAATATTGCTGTAAGTTCGATCATTCCATGCGGGACTATATATGCCCAAAAATCATATGACATTCCGTGATGCCAGTAGAGACCAGCAAGGGCGCCAACAATGATGCCATTATAAATTAATAAATAGATCGTCACGATCCCAAAGGTAACGCCGCCAGCAAAGGCGAATATCGCTACTTGGATATTATTCGTCATAATGCTTGCCGACATGAAAGCTGAATCAACCGCTCCATCATGATTGCCCAGCTTTTCTGGCTCAATATTTTGTGCCATTTCTGCCGGCAAAATGGAATAAATATGTAAGGGGTCATTTATTAACGAAAAAAAGCTGCCTGCAGCACCTAGAGTAAAAAGGATCATAGCTGCTACGATAAATTTCCATTGCTCTAATAATAATCCAATAAATTTAGTGCTGAAAAAGTGACGGAATTGCTTCATACTAGTTATTTGATTTTTATATAACAGATTATGTGATTTTGAAACAATGCCATTTAAATAATGCGTTACTTCATTATTTAGAAAATAAGTTTGACTGTATGATAGATTGTGAGTCGCCTTTTGATAAAGCCGATGAAATTGGTTAATATCAGCACCAGTTATGCTGCTTTTACGCTTCTGCATCGTTGCGATCATTAATTCAAGCTGCTGCCAATCTTCACGGTGCTGTTTAATAAATTGCTTTACATTCATTTCGTCACCCCTTCGTCTGCATAATCCTTATTATAGTAATTTTACAGAAAAATAGAAACAACATTCGAAATATCAGCAAATGGAGGGAATAGAATGAGCCAGGACCGAATCGATATAAAAACACCAGAATATGTTTCATTGAATTTTCAGCTAGCTGGTCTTGGTAGCAGGACCGCTGCATTTTTAATCGACCAGACGATCTTAATCATCGTGAATATTTTAATATTAATCGGTCTATTTACTATCCTATATGGTCAATCAGGTCTCCCATTTTTGGCCGAAATCAATTCTGCGCCCGTCGCGATCGCCATTATTTTGATGTTTATTATTAATTGGGGATACTTTTTTGCCTATGAATTTTTTTCAGGCGGGAGAACGATTGGCAAAAAATTAATGGGCTTAAGAGTCATTCAAGAAAATGGACATAGCATTACTTTACTTTCAAGCTTTATTCGGAATTTGCTGCGCATTATCGATTCCTTACCGGCAAGTTATTTTCTTGGTATCATGATGATATTTTTTCATTACAAGCATAAGAGAATTGGAGATCTTGTAGCTGGAACAATCGTCGTCCATGAACGGAAAGCCAAAAATAAAAAACAGCTTTCACCGATTGAAAAAGAAATAGAAAAACGCGGACTGTCGAAAAATGATCTCATGATAGAAAGCTCGTTATTACAAGTTTTTGGGACAAAAGAATGGAATTTAATTAAGACGTATAGCAGCAGGTTTTTGCAATTACCTGAAGAAGAGAGAATCAAGCTTACTAGACAAGTAGCTGAAATATTACTGCCAAAAGCAGGAATAGTCGTAGCTGGGAAAAATTTCGCGGACTTGGAAAACAGTTTGCTTGTCCTTTATTTAATATTAAGGGATGAGTGGGCGTTTGAAATAGCGTAAGAAAAAATCCACACATAATTATTTCTTAAAGGTGAATAAGGGAACTTGTAAAATTCAGAAAATTATAATATGATGAATATAACTACTTCACCCTATCTGCTTTGTCGGCAGAAGGTAGAGAGGGAGCTATTAATAAATAATAAATTTGACTGATAAGATTCCACATCCATCCTTTGCCGGATGGTTCTTATGGATCATGTAGCCAGTCCTTACCACATCATGTGATAGGGCTGGCTTTTGTGTTTTTTAGGCACTAGGCAGTCGTAATTAAAGTACAAGCTCCAGGGAGCAGTGATGAAACGAGAGGCTAGAGTCCTCCATTCAAAACGGAGTTATATGCGAGGAGCTTGAAAGGGGGGATTAGCGGGGGTATCACTCTAAACGAAAAGTATAAACTTGGTCCTGATATAGGAGGGATTAAATGTCAGAGAAAAATGAATTTTCCAGGGTGTTATCACGAGCTGATGTCATTGTATTAGCTTTTGGTGCAATGATTGGCTGGGGTTGGGTTGTTTTATCTGGAGATTGGATTATGAAAGCTGGATCAGTGGGCGCGATGATTGCATTTATCATCGGAGGCATTATGGTGACATTTGTCGGATTAGTGTACTCAGAGCTAACTACTGCCTTGCCAAAAACGGGCGGAGCTCATCATTTTGCTCTAGAAGCTCTAGGCTCTAAAGCGGCCTTTGTCGTATCTTGGTCTATATTACTAGGTTACATTTCAGTAGTTGCCTTTGAAGCGGTTGCTCTACCTACCGTTATTGAATATATTTTTCCAAACTATCAAGTTGGATACATGTGGACAATTGCTGGCTGGGATGTATATTTTTCTTGGGTAGCTGTTGGCATGATCGGATCGATTATCGTCACTTGGATTAACTGGATTGGTGTAAAACAAGCAGCTTTTCTTCAACTCGTCTTAACGATTCTATTAGCAGTCGTTGGATTAACTTTAATTTTCGGCTCTGCATTTGGTGGTGAAGTGCAAAATTTAAAGCCTCTTTTCACCGGTGGAATGGCCGGTTTAATGGCCGTAATGATTATGACACCGTTCATGTTTGTAGGCTTTGATGTCATTCCGCAAATGGCCGAGGAGATGAATATTCCTAAAAAAACAGTTGGACGAATTCTTCTTTTATCGGTCGTTTTAGCCATCTTATGGTATGTTTTCATCATTTTAGGCGTGTCATTATCATTAAATGATGGACAGCTTCAAGTAGCAAGCCTTCCTACCGCAGATGCAATGGGAGCAGTCTTCGGCTCGGCCCTTTTCTCAAAAATATTAATTCTTGGAGGAATCGCAGGAATTTTAACGAGCTGGAATGCATTTATCATCGGTGGAAGCCGAGTCATGTATGCGATGGCACAGGATGGCATGCTTCCAAAGTGGTTTGGTAAGATCCACCCTAAATATAAAACACCTGGCAATGCAATCTTTATTATCGGATTACTCGCAACTCTAAGCCCTCTTCTTGGTCGCCCTGCACTAGTTTGGCTTGTTGATGCTGGAGGTCTTTCAATTGTAATCGCTTACTTTATTGTTTCTCTGTCATTTGTCGTGCTTCGCAAAACGATGCCAGAATTAGATCGGCCATTTCGTGCTGGAAAAAGTAATATTGTTGGTATATTAGCTACTATTTTGAGCGTTGGCTTTATTATTTTATATTTGCCAGGCATGCCAGCTTCACTCGTATGGCCTTATGAATGGATTATTTTTGGTGTTTGGTGGATTTTTGGCTTATTTTTCCTTGCACGAATTTCTAATTTAAAAACTATAAAAACAGATTCCAATATAGAACAAACTTTAAAGGAGTGATTGATTATGATCAAAACAGATTTAAAGGAAATGTTAATCGATTTAGACAAAAAACACTTTATCCATCCAACTTCATCTTTAAAACAGCAGCAAGAATCAGGCGCACCATTTATTTTCACGGAAGGGAATGGGGTATATCTAACGGATATTAGCGGTAAAAAGGTTTTAGAAGGGATGGCATCCTTATGGAATGTAAACGTGGGTTACGGCCGGAAGGAACTTGCAGAAGCAGCTCGTGAGCAAATGGAAAAGCTTGCTTATACAAATTCATTCTCTTCCATGAGCAATGAGCCAGCGATACGCCTTGCTGCAAAAATAGCCGAACTTACTACAGGTGACTTAAATGCTGTTTTCTTTACATCAAGCGGTTCCGAATGTAACGATACCGCCTATAAACTAGCAAGATATTATTGGAAGCTAAAAGGTTCTCCAGAAAAAACAAAGATTATATCAAGGAAAAAAGGCTACCATGGAGTCAATATTGGGGCGACTAGCGCAACAGGTATTAGCCCGTTTCATGAGATGACTTCTTCGCTGGCTCCCGATTTTCTACATGTAGAGACGTTTTCAACGGAAGCTCTTCGCGAATGTATAGAAAGAGAAGGAGCAGATACAGTTGCTGCTTTCATTGCTGAGCCTGTACAAGGTGCTGGCGGAGTGAACATTGCTCCGGATGGTTATTTTCAAGAAGTAAGAAAAATCTGTGACGAATATAATATTCTTTTTATTGCAGATGAAGTAATAACGGGATTTGGCCGAACTGGAAAAATGTTTGCTTGTGAGCATTACGGCATTGTTCCTGACATCATGCTCCTTGCAAAAGGAATTACTAGCGGGTACATCCCATTAGGTGCTGTAGTAGTAACTGACCGAATCCATAAAGATCTTATAGAATTTTCAGAAGGGGTACTACTTCATGGATACACATATAGCGGGCATGCAACTGCTTGTGCAGTAGCATTGAAAAATATTGAAATTCTTGAGAAAGAAAACTTAATTGAGAATTCACGATTGATGGGTGAGGAATTATTAAATGGTTTCAATAAGCTCCAAAAAGAAATTGATATAGTAGGAGAGGTTCGAACGCTAGGCTTAATTGGAGCCGTTGAAATTATTAACCCCGAAACAAATAATAGATTTCCTACACATATTGCTCCAAAAGTGAGTGCAGAAGCAGCAAAAAGAGGATTAATCTGTAGAACAGTTGTTTTTGAAGGAATGGACACGATTGTTTTTTCTCCTCCTTTAGTCATTAATAAAAAGGAGATTGAAGAGCTTATATCAATATTGCGTGAAGCGTTGCTAACTGTACAACAAAGCTTATAAGTAGATTAGGTTCCTTACAAAGTATTTGGGATACTCAGTAAGAGTATCCCAAAATTAATTAAATAAAATTTGCTTGCTGATAATAACTTTCATATTGTTTATGAAGATCCTTTAATGCCGCAATTAACGCATTATTCGCCTTGCCTAGGTAGCCTTTTCTTAACTGTTCAAGCGGCTGATCTATACCATCTCTTAAACTATGCCCCTTTAAGAGCATCTTAATATAATTTCTGCCGTGATCAGTCGCTAACGTGCAGGAGGCTTCTACTATTACTCCATATTTTTTATCGATCTCAGCAGTGATCGTTAAGGTTTCAAAAATATTTTTAGCTGCCATTCCAGAAGGTAATTTTGCATGACCAGCAATAAAGATTGTATTCATCTTATCTCTCCTAGTATTTAATATCTTTAGAATAATACAAAAATAGATTTATGTTAAATGAAAGTTGTTTATTTACTTGATTAATAATATCTATATAAAATATACTGAATATTATCAATATTAAAAATAGATATCGATAAGTAATTTCCAATTGGTTAAGGGGGTAAATCACTATGAAACAGACCAGACTCGCAATCGATGTAGGTGGAACATTTACAGATGTATTTAGTTTTGATGAAAAAACAGGAGAAATTTTTGTTACGAAAACTTCCTCTACACCATCGAATCCTGAGCGCGGAATACTTAATGGGATTGAAAAAGCCCAATTAAAAGGAGAAAACATAAAGATGTTCTCTCATGGAACCACTGTTGGTACTAACGCTTTAATAGAAAGGAAGCTTCCTAAGACAGCATTAATTACTACAAAAGGGTTTCGTGATGTTCCAGAGATACGCAGGGGAACAAAACAAGACTTATGGGATGCGTACAAAGATACAGCAAAACCATATATCCAAAGACGTGACCGTTTCGAAGTGAGTGAAAGAATTGATTATAACGGAAGTATATTACTAGACATTGACGAAGAAGAGGTACGTCAGCTTGCAAGGAGATTAAATAAACGAGGAACAGAATCGATTGCCGTTTGTTTCATGAACTCCTATGTAAATGGAGAGAATGAGAGAAAGGTAAAAGAGATTTTTCAAGAGGAGATGCCAAACGTTTATGTTTGCATCTCGAGTGAAGTTTTACCAGAAATTTTTGAACATGAGCGTATGAGTACAACAATTATTAATGCTGTTTTAGGGCCGATAATTAGCAAATATATTTATACGTTAGAAGAAGAAATGAAGCAAAAGGGCTATGAAGATGATATACTCGTTCTCCACTCTGGAGGTGGGGTAATGACCTCTAGTACAGTTCCACGATTTGCTGCAAGAGTTGCTAGCTCTGGTATTGCTGCGGGAGCAATTGCAAGTAAACATATTGCTAAGCTGTGTGGATTTAATAACGCTATTGGACTTGATATGGGAGGTACGAGTACAGATATCTCCCTCATGCATAATGGTGACATTCGAATCACGAAAGATTGGTATATCGAATATGGTTACCCAATTGGCTTTCCAAGTATAGAAATATTAACCATCGGTGCAGGCGGAGGCAGCATAGCTTGGAAGGATGATGGTGGTTCATTAAGAAATGGCCCGCAAAGTGCGGGGGCTATCCCAGGTCCCGCTTGTTATCAAGGTGGGGGCGAGGAACCAACGAACTCGGATGCAAACTTAGTTCTTGGCCGCCTTGGAATCAATCTATTAGATGGTAATATGCAGCTAGATAAAGAGAAAGCAATGGAAGCTGTTGAAAAAATAGCAAAAGAGTTTAATTTTTCAACCGTTGAAGCTGCTAATGCCATTATTGAAGTTGCGAATGCAAATATGTGTGATGCTCTA
This sequence comes from Cytobacillus depressus, assembly GCF_008923245.1. Taxonomy (GTDB): domain Bacteria; phylum Bacillota; class Bacilli; order Bacillales; family Cytobacillaceae; genus Cytobacillus; species Cytobacillus depressus. The sequence goes on along the minus strand of NZ_WBOS01000015.1, from coordinate 17,983 downwards.
CGCTTAATCTCAGTAAGACGGGGCTATGACCCGCGGGAATTTGCTCTTGTTGCTTTTGGCGGGGCAGGTCCATTACATGGAGCATATTTAGCAAAAGAAATGGAAATTCCGACAGTGATCATTCCACCACATCCTGGAGTCGCAGCAGCAATGGGGTGTCTACTAGTCGATGTACGTCATGACATATCAAAAACATTTGTCAAGAATTTTAGTCATGTCACAATGAAAGAACTAGATTTAGAGTTTTCAAAAATGGAAAAAGAGGCTGTGGAGTTGTTAGAAGAAGAAGGTGTTGCAGAAGAAAACTCTACACTCATGAGCTTTTTAGATATGAGGTATAGCGGACAATGGAGATCATTAGCAATACCGATTAATTTGAAAGCGCATACATTAGATGATGCATTAGAAGCCTTCCATCAAGAACATGAACGTGAATTTGCCTTTTCGGATCGGATGCAATCCGTTGAGATATACGGTTTACGAGTAACTGCATTGGGAACTGTGCCAAAACCAGAATTTCCAAAGTATGGGCCATCTGGTCGTCTCGATGATGCTCTCAAAGAAGTACGAGATGTCTATTTTGATAATAAATTTGTTCACACAAAAGTATTTGACCGAGAAAAAATCCCAGTATTCTCAGAAATTCAAGGTCCAGCGATTGTTGATCAGCTTGATGCAACAACAGTGATACCACCAGACTTCACCGCATTTGTTGATGAATATAGAAATTTGATTCTTACGATAAATAAATAAAAAGAGGTGAAAGGCAATGAGTTTAAATCATTTTACAGAACAGGCTCATGGTAATCGCTTAGATCCTGTTACATTTGAGGTGTTGAAAAATGGTTTCGTCAACCTAGTTGACCAAATGGCGGAACAAATTTTAAGAACCTGTTATTCATTTGTCATTTATAATCGAGATTTCAGCTGTGCATTATGTGATGCTGAAGGAAATACGGTTATGCAAGGGACACAAGATATTTCGGTTCATGTAGGAACATTACATTTAACAGCAAAAGCCGTTTTAGAAGATTTTAAGGATGACATACATCCAGGTGATGTTTTCTTAGTAAACGACCCATACCGAGGCGGAACTCATTTTAATGATACTCGTGTTGTATTACCTGTGTTTTATGATGGGGAATTAATAGCGTTAATGCAGACGAATGGACATTGGGCAGATATGGGTGGATCCACTCCAGGCTCTTTTGATATAAACGCAAAAGAGCATTATGGTGAAGGAATTCGAATTCCTCCAGTAAGAATTTATAGTAAAGGGACTTATTTAAAGGATGTCGTCAACGTACTTGCTTCCAATATGCGTGTTCCTGAAGAGAGAAGCGGGGATCTAAGGGCACAAGTAGAGGCTGCAAAAGTAGGGCAAACTCAATTGCTCGAAATCGTTGCCAAATACGGCATTGAAAAAACACTAATCGCCTTTGAAGAAGTTCAAGATTATGTAGAACGGTTGGCAAAAGTTAAAATTTCAACATTACCAAAAGGGACCTGGCAAACCGTTGATTATATCGATATGGACCCAGAATTAGGCGATGGTCTAATTCCTATACATGTGAAGATGACTATTTCCGACGATGAAATTTTATATGATCTTAGTGGTTCACATCAGTATATTAGCTGTTTTTTAAATTCAGGTTTTGGTGGATCATTATCGGCAACCTATGCAGGAACAAAAACCTTTTTCCCTGAAATTCCTTTAAATTCAGGTTTTTATCGAGTAGTTAAAGTTAAATTACCTGAAAACTCGGTTGTAAATGCCCCTGCTCCAATTGCTGTAACAGGGTTCTGTTCAGGCACTTATGAAAAGATCATGAATGCTTGCTTTGAATTATGGTCAAATATTATGCCTGAAAGAGCTATCGCCTGTTCCTTCAACTTAGAATACTTATTAATTGGCGGGAATGATCAAAGGTCGAATCAAAATAGCTACTTTATGTGGTATGACTGGATGGCAGGCGGCCACGGGGGGCGTAATGATCGAGATGGAGCAAACGCTACTTCACCAGTGTTTGGTGTCGGTTTAAGTGTACAACCATGCGAAGGTCAAGAAAGACTATCACCTGTTATTACGACGAAACATCAAATCATCACTGATTCGGCAGGACCTGGAAAATACCGAGGCGGATGTGGTGTAGAAAAAGGTGGGGTGCTTTCAAAAATAAATAACTCAGTCATGTCTTATTGTTGTGATCGTTCCCGTTCTGTAACATGGGGGATATTTGGAGGATTGCCATCCTATCCACACGGAGCATGGCTAAACCCTGGGAAAGAGGATGAACAATATTTAGGTGCTATTTTTTCTAATGTGAAAGTGAAGAGCGGCGACTCCTTTATTAGACCTTCTGCAGGTGGAGGGGGATTGGGGGATCCACTTGAGAGAGATCCATTAGCTGTTTTAGAAGATGTAATTGATGACTACGTCTCAATTGAGAGAGCAAAAATAGATTATGGGGTTGTGATTAGAGAAATAGACAGAGATCTAGATCTATTTGAAATTGATTTCGAAGAGACTGAATTTGAAAGAAATTATATTCGAAAACATCGGAAACGGTGGTTAGAGATAGACCCGTTCACTGTTGAGGAAAAATTTAATAACAATGAGATTGATAAATTAGATGTCATTCGAAAGTTTGGTGTGATCATTGATTATTCAACCAATAAAGTATTATTAAAATCAACAGAACAATTTAGAGAATCGATGAAAAGACGTTCGTTAGCTTATTGGAATTAATTTTAAAAAACAAGGGTCAATTCGGCCCTTGTTATTAAAATAAATATAAAAAAGGGGATGAACAAATGGCTGAGATTTCAAAACCGAATGTTTTTACAGATGAGGAGTCTAGTAAAGAAGTAAAAAAGGATGACTTTGCACTTGAAAAGGTCCCACTTGAAGGTAGGACAATGGGTTGGAAAAGCATCACCAATGTAACTCTCGGAGTGGCAACAGCTATGATCTTCATGCAAATGGGAAGCTTAATGGCAGTTAACTTTGGGTCTATCAATGCACTGATAGCAGAAATTTATGCAACAGTTGTTGCTGGTGCATTAGGTATCGGAATTTGTTATTATGCTGCTAAATCAGGATTAAACGTTAATTTATTGGCAAGGGGTGGGGGTTTTGGTTATATAGGGGCATCCATAACCTCCCTCATATATGCTTTGAATTTCATCATGTACTGTGCTATTGAGGGAGCCATCATGGCATTTGCAGTACATGAGTATTTGCCAAGCATTCCAGTTTGGGCGCTTATGGTAATCTTTGGGTTGCTAGTTGTTCCTCTCAATTGGTTTGGAATTAAACAGTTAGATAAGCTGCAAAAATGGTCTTTGCCAATTTTTATTATTTTACTAGGTACCGGCTTCTTTCTTGCCTTTAAGATCACTCCAAAAATTGCTGGGAATGTATGGACCTATTTACCACAAGGATCCGAAGTAGGTGGGGCAGCCCTATTTGCATGTATTGGAATCATGAATGGTTTAGTCGGAATCATGGCTCTACTCGTGTCAGACTATGCAAGATTTATTAAAAAAGAAGAATTTAAAATTGGCGTATTTGCTGTCGGATTTATCCCTCAACTAGTTTGCTTCTTAATCATGGGAATCATTGGTATATGGTTTGGAGTTCGAATGGCAGAAGTAAACCCAGGAATATACTTTGTTCAAATTTTGGGTATTGGTGGGGCATTATTTACAATTTTAACTCAAATTAGGATCAATATTACCAACTTATATAGTGGATCATTGTCATTGGCAAGCTTCTTTGAAAACGTATTTAAATTTAAACCTGGGAGAACATTCTGGGTTGTGTTTACATCGATTGCTGCAATTATATTAATGCTAGGTGGAGTATTAGATCATATCGGAAATCTACTAACCTTCCAAGGAGTTTTTCTTTTATCTTGGGCAGCGATATTAGTATGTGATGCGGTCGTAGTGAAGAAAATATTAAAAATTGGTCCAAATTATTTTGAACATCGCCAAGAATATCTATATGCGTGGAATCCTGTTGGAGTTATTTCAATCATTGTATCTAGTGTAATTGGTTCAATTGCCGCTTTCGGATATTTAGGCGTCTTTTTACAAAATGTAGCTGCATTTTTCGCTGCAATCATCGCTTTTGTGCTTACAATTGTTTTAGCTTTAACAACTAAAGGCAAATATTACAGTAAGAAAGAAGCTGATGATGTTTCAGCCAATGAATTCATTAGCTAAAAAATAGTATATTGTATTCATCTAATTATTAATAAGATTAATAGAAAAAGAAACGAAGTATTTTATATCACCAATTTCAATATATACAAAATATTCTCCAAACTAACAAAAAGGCTAAAAGAACGGAATTTCGTCCTTTTAGCCTTTCTTAATTTTAGAAGGGTTATTAATTTTATATAAAACAGGATCAGCAACTATAAATTGCTCTTCCACATCTTTTCCTTTTGGCAATTTCTTTTTTACAATTTTCCCGTCAAATTCAAGTATATCACCAGGGGAAAGCTCAAATTTTTTCAAAGTCTTTGAATGTGAGCACCATGAAAGTCCGACCTCAATAGGGTTTTCTAGCTGGATGACCAGGTTTTCAAGGATAATCACTTCATCATTTTCTTCATTAAAATTATTCCAGCTTAAAGAAAATTGTTTAACGGACGCTGTAAAATGGACCTTTTCTTCCGGGAGCTCAAGTTTGACTGGTTTTTCTTTTTTCTTGCTTGGCTCCTTTGGTGATTCAGGGACTTTATCCTCTGCCGGATGCATTTCTGTCTTTTCTTTCTCGTTACTAGGAGACGGCGAAGATTCAGCAGCATCTGAAAAACTGCCTTTTCCAAAGCTTGAAGCCTGCATTTCTTTCAGATAGGCAGGATGGATGCAGCATAGATTCCCATCTTGAAATTCTATAACAATTGTGTTTATTTCAGGATTTTTTTCATATACTTCATAGCCTTTTACAGTGACGGTATATTGAAGGTTTTTCTCCTTATATAGAAATTGCTTTTTCACTTCTTTTGTCGTTGATAGACCCCATTCTCTGACTTTTTCAGCGTAATGGCCCTCATCAGTAAATGTTTCATAGCTTCCTTTAGGAGGCAGGAAAGTAACTTCGTTTAATTGAGATGAAGCGGCTGACAATATTCCTCATCCTTTCTTCTTTGAATTAATATGTAACTGCCACGGTTAGATTATCATTAATGTCATTTAATCTCAACTTTAAATGTGTATTCAGTGAAAGTGAGCATAGACGAAGCCTTAGTTGAGATAGAATGATATTCTTATATGAAATTACATGTTAAACTAATACTAACAAATATTAACATAAAGAGAGGATCATAATGATAAAAGCGATTTTTTTTGATTTAGATGATACCTTACTATGGGACCAAAAAAGTGTAAAAGAAGCGTTTTGCGCAACATGTAAAGTTGCGGAAGAACGATATGGTTTGGATCCAGTCCAATTTGAGGAAGCGGTTCGTGAGGAAGCAAGAAATTTATATGCTTCCTATCAAACATATCCTTTAACACAAATGATTGGGATCAATCCATTTGAAGGACTATGGGGAAATTTTTTAGACGAGCACGATGATTTTAGGCTAATGAATGAAATCGTGCCATCCTATCGAAAAGATGCTTGGACATTAGGACTCAAAAAAATGGGAATTGACGATCCAGGATTCGGATTTGTATTGGCCGAACGCTTTCCTGAAGAACGAAGAAAAAATCCTTTTGTATATGAGGAGACCTTCCAAGTTCTCGATGCATTAAAGGGGAAATACAAGCTTTTATTATTAACAAACGGTTCACCCGATTTACAAAAGACGAAACTGACGATTACACCAGAGATTGCTCCATATTTTGATCATATTGTTATTTCGGGTGATTTCGGAAAGGGGAAGCCAGATCCGTCCATTTTTGAACATGCACTTTCGCAAGTGGGATTACATAAGGATGAAGTGATGATGGTTGGAGATAACTTAATGACCGATATTCTTGGCGCAAATCGAGCTGGAATTAAATCGGTATGGATTAATCGAAATGAAAATAAACGGAATGAAATTATTCCTACATACGAAATCAAGCATTTGGAGGAGCTTTATCATATAATAGATGAGTTAAAAAATATATAACAAAGAGTCATTTTTCAATAATTGTTATGATAAAGAACCAATCTTTTTGTTTACTTAATGAAGTGCTGAATTCTCTTAAGATTAAGAAGAAATTCAGCACTTTTTTCATCTTTGACTTTTGATTATTATGATCCATTTTTTGATGCAGCAGTACGATTTCGAATACTGCCAACTATCAATAACAACAATGGAAATCCAATCATATTAATAGGCAGAACATATTTAACCCAATACTCATTTACATATTCTGTGCCAAATAATTTGGTGGTTGGCTGTAAAATAGCGATTAAAAATGTAATTATCGCAACAAACCAAATCATTTTTCGCCAATCTTTTAATTTGAGAATTTGTGCTGTCCCATAACTCGCTGAAAAAAAATACAAGGATACCTTGATAAATGCACTAAGTATCCATACTAAAACAGCAATAATCTCTAAATTTTGGATGAAGTTCATCACATTGATAAAGCGGATCGTTTCAAAAGCTGGAAACAAAAATTTACTTGCTACCTCAGGTCCGAATATCGTTAATACACTAATGATGACTGTACTTACTAAAAATCCTGATAGGGCTATTCCCCATATTGCTTTTAATGGACCTTGCTTAGGTTGATCCATGAACGAAATCATCATCATCATTATTACTGATTCTCCCAAAAATGAAAGTGGAGAAAAAGAACCCTTTAAAATCTCCCGGAACCCAGTTTCTGAATAAATAGGTAAAATTCTATCGAACTCCATGTTTGGTAGCGATAGAATCACTAATAGAACGACCATAAGTAAAACCATTGGTCCAAATACCTCGCTGCAACGTGCGATTCCTTCTATTCCTCCGGTATAGGTTACATAGATCATTAACAACAGCATTGTCAAAATCAATATCCATGATGGTGTTGTAGGCAGTAATATAGTAATGGTGAATTCTGCAAATTCTCCTAAAATGGTACCGATAACAGAATACCATTGGATAAAATAAAAAAAGATGATAATCGTTCCAAGCCACTTACCCAAAATAAGTTTAGTGAATTCAACCAACGTTTTGTTTGGAAAAAAAAGACCCACTTTTGTTGCAGCAAAAACAACCGCAATTCCAAAGAAAATAGCAATTAAAGAGGAAATCCATGCGTCTTGTTTGGCAACAATAATTGGTGGTCCAACGGTAAGCAGGAGCATATTGCCTGTTTCGAAAGTGAACATCAGCCAAAAGATTTGCAAACCACTAATTTTCATTTTTTGATCTCACTTTCTTTATACAATAAGGATGGTCCAGTCATGCCAATCCGTTTTATTTTCAAATTTACTTGCACAGACACTTCAGCTTCTGAAAAAAGATTGTCCCATTCCTTATTCAATGATTTCCACTGCCCAGGATGCTTTTTACGAATGGTCTCACCGAACCCAAAGATATCTTCGCCGTACTCTTTTTGAGCTTTTGTAATTGTTTTGTGAATTTGTTTTTTGACCCTTTTCTCAAATTTCCTTTGCATATCCTTAATATTCTTCGGCTCCACTAGGTCTAAATTCGAATTATTTTCAAGGAGAGATCCTTCTCCTGTCAGCTTTACGACAAATCTTAGTTTTTTATTTCTGCTTATTTCTGGTACAATATCACTTTTTAATTTTGTTAAATTCAAACTTGCACTCCCATCCTTTACAGGCGCCGAAATAGTCATGTTTTTTAAATTCCCCATAACCCAAAGAAAGTGTCTATTTTCTTGATTGTTTAAATATCCGATTAATTCAAGCTCCTCATTAAAAATCGCAAGTCCTGCTAATCGCAATATTGACTTGGAGGAACTTTCCTGTCCCTTATTTTCTCCATCATCAAAATTCCCCATTTCAACGACAGGCAAGGTTGGACGAATACCGTCGCTGTTAGCAGCAATCAGGAAATTCAAAAAAGCTTTATCGCCTCTTCCTCCAGCCTCTTTATGCGCTTTAATTGTTGCTGTAGCTGGCGGTTTTTCTAACGGGTAATTCAGATTAAGCGCTTCTTTTGCTGTACCTTCTTTTACAACAAATACATCGGTCCGTATACTGACTTCATGACTGCGGCTATTTACATCGAGGTGATTTTTTATCCCATGTTTAGCAAATTCTTCACCAAAAAAAACGACCCGCCTCTGGCCTGAAAATTCTTTTCTTGATAATTTCTCCTGAATGTTTTGCATAGAATCATTCACATTTTTTCCATTAGATGATATGGTTAAAAACTCTTTTGCAGCTCCGCCACCTCCATTTTGGGATTGCATCAAGGAGGGAACCACAATTTGCCCGCTAAATTGAAGGTCTTTTTTTTCATCAAAATCAAATCCAGTTGCAAGCCAAATAGCTCTATCATTTAATTCTTTGCGGTCCCAACAACCCGTTGTAAAAATTATGCAAAAGCAAAATACATAACAAAAAATGCTCCTTCTGCTCATTTATTTTCCCTACCTTGCTTTGAACTAGGTTTTTGCCCTTTTGGTATCCGTTTTTTATTCCAGCCAGAGGTAAAGGGAGGACGGTAGTTATAAACCCATTTAGGCACTCTTACGATAACATCCTTTAAACCAGACGGAATCTGAGGAGCAACCGGGCTGAAATAAGGAACTCCAAAGGAGCGAAGATTAACAAGATGAATCGTAAGGGCAATAAAGCCGAAAACAATCCCATACAAACCAAAAATCCCAGCTAAAATTAACAAGACAAACCGGATCATCCGAAAAGCGGTTCCAAAATTGTAGCGCGGTATAGCAAACGATGAAATACCAGTTGCTGCAACAACAATAACCATCGGTGCAGAAACAATACCAGCCTGCACTGCCGCTTGTCCTATGACGAGCGCCCCAACAATACTTACCGCCGAACCGACAGCTCTAGGCAACCGTATCCCCGCTTCACGAAGGCCTTCAAACACGACTTCCATAATTAACGCTTCAATAATGGCTGGAAAGGGAACTCCTTCTCGTGCAGCGGCAACACTAATGAGCAGGTTAGTCGGAATAAGCTCAGGATGATAGGTTGTAAGTGCGACATAAACAGAAGGTAAAAATTGTGAAACATTCAATAAAATAAAGCGAATAATCCGTATGAAGGTAGTATAAATAAAACGTTCGTAATAATCCTCAACAGCTTGTAAACCACTCCAAAATGTCATAGGAATTAATAGAACAAAAGGAGTATTATCTACGAAAATTGCGATTTTTCCTTCTAAAAGACTCGCTGCAACAATATCCGGTCTTTCTGTATTTTGTATTTGTGGGAATGGGGAAAAAGGAAAGTCCTCAATGAATTCCTCAATAAACTCAGATTCTAAAATGCCGTCAATTTGTATGCGCTCTAATCGGATGCGAACTTCTCTCAAAACAGATTCAGCTGCAATCCCTTCAATATAGGAAATAGCCACATCTGTTTGAGAAAATTCTCCGATAGTGAACGGTTCAAATTTAAGTTTTGTGCTTCTAATTCTTCTCCGTAAAAGGGCAGTATTTGTTCGTATTACTTCTGTAAACCCGTCTCTTGGTCCACGTAAACTGACTTCTGTTTGCGGCTCTTCAATACTTCTTTTTTCAAAACCTTTCATATCTACAATAATGGAATTCTGTTCACCCTCTACCAAAAACCCGATATTTGCTTTTAATATTCCATCTACAAGTTCGGTAATCTTTGAAACAGTCTTCATTTGGGAAATAGCAATGAGCTTTTCTTCTAACATTTGCCTTAGTGAATGAACTTCGCTTAAACCATTAGGAAGACCCTCAAATAGGATGTTCTTTAAAAAAACATCATCAAGGGTTTTTGTATCAACTAAACCATCTATATAAAACAACAGCATTTTCTTTTTTCCGTTTTCAAAGATGGGGCGAATAACAAAATCAGAACAGTTTTGAAAGAGCCCCTTTAACATTTCTTCATTTTGCTCAAGTGAGCCACTAAGAGCTTCAACTTCTTGATTAGGCGAAAGGTGAGAACTCGACTTTTTAAAGTCAAATAGTTTTTTGCGTTTATTAAAGGGGCTCATACTAAAGAATCCTCCTACTGGATACTTGTGAATATTTTTCCAAGTAAGGTGTTTTTTATACTTTTTTTGCAACTCTCATAAATATTAAAAATCATAAATAGTCAAAGCTGTTCATTTATTATTAGGACGTTTAAAATAAGATGGAGTATAACTGAAGGATTTAGGTGAAAACATGAAAACTTATATTGTTATTGGAGCAGGAATATTAGGTGCATCAACAGCCTATCATCTTACTAAAACCGGCGCTAAAGTAATGATTATTGATCGTCAAGATCGCGGACAAGCTACAGTTGCCGCTGCTGGAATCGTTTGCCCATGGCTCACACAACGTCGAAATCAAGCTTGGTACAAGCTGGCAAAAGGAGGAGCAAAATATTATTCTTCTTTAATTAGTCAATTAGAGGAAGATGGAGAAACAGAAACTGGCTACAAAAAGGTAGGGGCTATTAGCATACATACAGATGAAATTAAACTGGAAAAGATGGAAGAAAGAGCGTTCAAAAGGTTAGAGGACGCTTCTGAAATAGGGGAAATTACAAGATTATCTAATGAAGAGTCAAGAGAGAAATTTCCTCCTTTAGCTGAGGAGTATTCTTCGGTTCATATTAGCGGTGCGGCTCGGGTAAATGGGAGAGCTCTCTGCCAATCACTAATTAGGGGCGCCGAAAAGCATGGTGCTACCCTTATATATGGAAACGCAGCTTTAATATTTAATGAAAATAAAGTAACAGGTATAAAGGTCAATGGAGAAGCATATCTTGCCGATCAGGTTATTGTAACAGCAGGTGCATGGGCCAACGAATTATTGCTGCCGCTAGGTATAAATTTTTTAGTTTCTCCCCAAAAAGCACAAATTGTTCATCTCCATATGGGAGAAACAGATACAAGTGAATGGCCTGTCATCATGCCACCGAATAACCAATATATTTTAGCCTTTGCTGGAGGAAGAGTGGTAATTGGAGCTACACATGAAGATGATAAAGGCTTTGATACTCGAGTGACTGCAGGCGGGCTTAATGAAATATACAGTAAAGCGATAGCCGTTGCACCGGGATTAAGCGATAGCGAGGTTCTTGAAACAAGAGTTGGTTTTCGTCCATTCACACCAGGATTTCTTCCGGTGATAGGAGCAGTTCCGGGCTATGAAAGTCTGTTAATTGCTAATGGATTAGGTGCATCAGGCTTAACAGTTGGGCCGTATTTAGGTGCTGAACTAGCAAAGCTCGCACTTGGTAAACCGTTAGAAATTGACATTTCTCTTTATGATGTAGCTGGAGCTATAGAATCATTGAAGTAAGTCTAACTGAATAGGCACCTAATCGGTAATCATGTCAGTGTACTGCCGAGTGGGATACACATAGAAGGCAACAGAACATTATGACTGTTGCCTTTTCCCATATCGAAATACAATATGAAGCGTAAAATTAGTACTGCAATTACATTAAATCATGAAGTTCGGTATCTGAATGAATAGTGATCAGCACAACAGCTTTTCCATCCCCGATATTCTTCACTAAATGGGGAACGCTAGCATGCCAGCTAAAAGAATCACCTTCCTCAATTATAATAGAGTCTTCTCCCTGTTCAGCCAGAACTCTTCCTTCCAATACTAAATGGCATTCTTCGCCTTCATGCACATTTGGATCTCCCATCGAAGCACCTGAAGGGAATTCTACGATCATCATTCTTAATCCGCCTTTAGAAGTTAGATGCTCAATCTTTAAATTATTATATGAAGAATATGTTCTTTCATTTTTTCTAACGACTCGCATATGCTGCTGTTTTTCTAATAATAAATAAGGTAAAGGAACTCCTAAAAAACTGCTGATAGTTTGCAGCGTATTAATAGATGGGGAAGTGTTATTGTTTTCGACATTGCTAATGAATCCCTTTGAAAGGCCTGTTGCTTCACACATTTGTGCAATGGTGATTTTTTTTCTTTTTCGTATTGCTCGAATTTTTGCTCCAATATCCAGTTTAACCACCTCAAATGTTTCCTAATAGACAACTTAATTATATATTAGCAAATAAATGATTGACAATCGATATTAAAAATTGTTATCTTATAAACAACAAATATTCATAAAGAGAAACTTTGTGTATTATTTTTTGTTCATTTGTTTTCTAATATGAATCTTTTATTCTTATAAAAATATCGGGAGTTATTAACTATATACAATTAGAAAAGAAAATAAATGAAAGGATGATGAACAAATGAATGCACCTATGATTTACGAACTTCGGAGACCAGCACAAGTTGAGACCGATCAAACATATCCAGCTTTATTTCTTATGCATGGAATCGGAAGTAATGAACAAAACATGCTATCACTCGTAGATGGATTGGAAAGCCGTTTCTTTATTTTCAGTATTCGCGGTCATCTTCCGCAGCCGCCAGGCTATGCGTTTTTTACAATTCAAGGATATGGGAAACCACATAGAGAAATATTTGATCAAAGCATTAGAAAACTTACAAGCTTTATTGATTTCGCTACTGACAAATACCCAATAGATACTGGCAACCTTTACTTACTCGGCTTTAGCCAGGGAGCAATCCTTGCTAAGACACTCGGATTGACATTGGGTAATCACATAAAAGGAATTGTTGCTCTGAGCGGATACATCCCAGAGTTCATTAAAGAAGAATCCAGCAATAAGCCAGTAGACCAGCTTTCCGTTTTTATTTCTCACGGAGAATTTGATTCTATTCTTCCATATGAGTGGGGTGTAGAAAGTAATCAATACTACCAGGAGAAAGCCGCAAATGTAACCTTTCGTACTTATCAAGAAGGTCATACAGTTTCTTTAGGAAACCAACAAGATTTTATTACGTGGTTACTTGATGATTTAGAGAATTAATAATGACAATAGAGGAGGAATAACATGTTACCATCTTTTTTTATCGCACATGGAGCACCTTTACTAGCAATTGAAGATAATGAGTATACACAGTTTTTACATTCTTTAGGCCGCACATTACCTAAACCGAAAGCAGTTGTTTTATTTTCAGCTCATTGGGAATCATCTGTTCAAAAAGTCAGTGATGTCGATCAGTATAGAACAATCTATGATTTTGGCGGTTTCCCTGAAAGTCTTTACCGCATTCAATATCCGGCTAATGGAGACAAGGAGATTGCAAAAGAAATTGAAGAATTGTTTATTAACAAGGGGATACCATTTGAAGTTGAAACAGAACGCGGCTTGGATCATGGAGCTTGGGTCGTTCTAAGACTGCTTTATCCTGATGCGGATATTCCAGTCATCTCAATGTCTGTGAATCCGAATATAACACCGGAGGAGCAATATAAGGTCGGCAAATCATTATCTGAATTAAGGAAAAAAGATGTATTGATAATTGGCAGCGGAGGAACAGTTCATAACCTAAGTGCCGTAAAGATGGTCCAAGGTGACAGTGTAGTCGATCAATGGGCACTCGGATTTGATGAATGGCTAGCCATTCGTTTAAAAAATTGGGATCTAGAATCACTGTTTAAGTATGATTCATTGGCTCCAAATGCAAGCCTGGCAGTGCCGCCCTATGGGAATGAACACTTTATTCCCATTTTCTACGCAATGGGGGCAGCTGACAACGAAAAATCTGCTAAATTAATCCACCGTAGTTATCGTTATGGAAACCTTAGTCACAGTGTTTGGCAATTTGGATAAGGAGCCACCCACATATAAGAATATTCAAAAAAAATCGTTTTTTTAGAAAAAGCAATTATTATTCGGAGGTATGAAAAATATGAAATATGAAGCAGGAACATTGATTTTACGTGTAATTTTAGGAATCACTTTCTTCATCCATGGATTAGTTAAATTCCAAGGTGGAATTGAAAATATCGTGGGCTGGTTTGAAAGCATCGGTTTACCAGGATTTATGGCTTATGGCGTAGCTCTAATTGAAGTTGTTGGTGGAATTGCATTAATTATTGGATTAGGCAGTAGAATTGTTTCAGCGTTACTAGCTCTAGTAATGATTGGCGCGATCTTAAAAGTAAAATTAGCTGTTGGCTTTTTAGGTAATGGACAAATGGCGGGATATGAACTAGATCTAGCTTTCCTAGCAATTGCCATTTTTATTGCAATCAACGGCAGCAAGCTATTAGCAGTAGATCAGATTCTTTTCAAAGCGAAGAATCAAAATTCCACTACAGCTTAATGTTAAAAATAAACATGAATATTTAAGTTTTATGCATTACTTCTATTTGGAGTAATGCTTTTTTACTTGTTTAGATACGAAATAAAGTATAACCGTAACACTATAAAGCTTTGAACAATTACTAAATTGAAGTAGTATTATATATAACTTTACTTATTGATAAGGAGGGAAGACTATATTGAAGCAAGTAGCTGTTGCCATTATCCATGGAATGGGAAACCAAAAGGAAGATTATGCTGAAAAGATGGCGGCAAAACTTCAGCAAATGTTTTGTGACAAAGCCCAGCCTTTCGTAGATCAAACCGATACTCCACTAATCATTGAATCGGTCTATTGGGCAAAAGTATTTGAGAGCGGTGAGGATGACTTATATAAGCGTTTAGTTCTTGAAGAAAATCTTCATTATAAATGGCTTCGAAGATTTATCATTCATTATCTGGCAGATGCGATTGCTTATCAGCCAGTAGAGACAACGAATCATAACTATCACCTTGTCCATAAAAAAATGGGGGAGGCTCTCGAAGGGCTTGCCCAAAAAGCAGGTTCTGATGCGCCATTATGCTTGATTTCCCATAGTCTTGGCACAGTAATTGCCAGCAATTATTTTTATGATTTACAAATGAACAAAAACAATATTAGGCTTTCCCTTAATGATAAATCTCCTTTAGAAAAAGGAGACTCTTTGGCATTATTTTATTCAATGGGAACGACCTTGCCGTTTTGGAGTCTCCGCTATGACAAGTTTGATCGACCCATTCATATTCCATCACCCAAAATTGAAGAATTCTTCCCAGGACTAAAAGGGGAATGGATTAATTTTTATGACCGACATGATCTATTGGGTTATCCTTTAAAGAAAATAAGTCCTGAATATGAAAGGGCAGTTTCCGAGGATCGGGAAATTAATGCAGGCGGTATGCTTGTGAATTGGAATCCATTATCACATACCGGATATTTAAATGATAAAGATGTACTTATTCCAATCGTCGATGGCTTATTTAGAGTATGGAAGCACATAAACAATATTTGACAATGAAATCATTGCTCCAATAAAAGAGATAATGAGACCTCTTGTTCCTTTTCAGGTTGATCGAGAGGAAAGATTCGCGCAGTTTCATTATTTTCATCTACTTTTTGAATGTAGACCGGAACTCCATTATATGTAACATTAGCCATATCTGGAGAAGCAGCAATTTCTTGTGCACGAAGTTTGTTCATTTAAATGACCTCCTACAATTTAATCACAGTTATAATGTTTACATAAAATTCTTTAAATATTCTTTGAGTTATGGCATTGAACAATTAACAAATAAAGAAAATCGTAAATTTAGGCAACTTTCCAATTGACGTTGCCTTTTCGTATTTTCGGAATTAAATTTATAAAATTATTGAGATGCGTCGCTTCTGACGTAAAAAGATTAAATAATGATGAATGAGTTTCTTATAGCAGAGTTATCAGAAGTTTACATGAAATCAAAGCATTACCAGCATTATCAATCATCATAAAGAACAAAATAAAAATGAGAAGCGATTATTTTGCTTTTCAAAATCACTGTAGAGGAGTGCTTAAATTTGAATAATTGGATGACAGCGCTTTTAAATACAAGGATGTTACAAAATGTATTTGGCAGAAGAAGAAGCAACCGTGGAATGATTTGGGCAACATTGCTGGGGTTAGGTGTTAGTGCTGCAGCAATTGGATTAAATAGGAATCGAAATAATAAAATGATGAATTCATTACAAAATGTAATGAACAATAATATGATGAAACCGTTACAAAATGTAATGAACAATAATATGATGAAACCATTACAAAATGTAATGAACAATGTCCAAACCCAATTTAAGGGACAAATTCCTGATGCTGTTTTAGCAGAGTTTGCAAAAGAATTAGCACCTGGTAATAATTCATTAACAAACAAATAGTAAATATATATGCCCACTTAAATGTGGGCATTTTGATGTTCAAATCCAAAATGAATTATTGACGGGAAATGTAATTTACACAACGTGCTGTTTTATCATATAGGATGCTCGTTATGCTGCCAATAAAGGCACTTCCAATAATATCGGAAGGATAATGATGGCCTACCCATATTCTTGAAAAGCCTGTCAAAATAGATAAAACCCACAAGATTGATCCAATAAAACGTTCATAAAGAAAAATAGAAGTAGAGACAGCAAACATTAGTAGAGTATGCTTGCTTGGAAATGATGAATCCATTTTTGAGGGAATAAGGATACCAACCCGCCGCTTTATAAATGGTCGTGGTTTATAATAAAACAGCTTTATCAATAAGTTCATTACTAAAGTAATCCCTGCAGATATCACCGCATTCCGAGACGCTATTTTATTTGAATTATTTCTGAACCACATGTAAATTAAAAC
The DNA here is from genome assembly GCF_008923245.1 of Cytobacillus depressus. Lineage (GTDB taxonomy): Bacteria > Bacillota > Bacilli > Bacillales > Cytobacillaceae > Cytobacillus > Cytobacillus depressus. The sequence continues at coordinate 1,296 of NZ_WBOS01000015.1, read as the reverse complement.
AAAAATAAATACATAACGAATTCTGTTAGATATTAATATCATTAGAAAATCAATTAGTAAACAACGTCCAGAAAGCTGATTGATTGCCTTAAACATCTTGTAGTCCATAAAGCGTATCTCCTTAAATGCTTGATACTGTTAAAATTCCCTTATCATAAAAAAATATGTAAGACTGGAAGGAGACAAAACCTATCCTCTACTACAAGTTATCTCTGCTGTAATAGTATTAAGAAGAACTTATTTGGTTTTAATTCATATTATACACATAAGAATTATACACTTTAAAACAAAAGGTGATGAACATGGGCAGAGAATTTCTAGAAGTATTTGAGAAATGGGCAACTTCCTATGACGAAACTGTGAAGGGCGTTGATCTTGAATATCGCGAAGTTTTTAAAGGATATCAAACAATACTAGAGCAGGTTGCTGATCTTTCATTTGGTCATGTATTAGAATTTGGCGCAGGTACCGGAAACTTAACAGAAAAGCTTGTTGAAAAGGGGCGCTTGGTTACTGCTATTGAACCATCACATGCAATGAGAGAAATTGCTCTTGAAAAATTAAGCGGAAAAGCAAGCATTCTTGATGGCGACTTATTAGATTTTCCTTCAATTGCACCAGTGGATACAATAGTTAGTACTTATGCATTTCATCATTTAACAGATGAGGAGAAAGCAAAAGCGATCTCTATTTATTCGAACATATTAAAGACTGGTGGAAAAATTGTTTTTGCAGATACAATGTATCCCTCAAATATTGAGTATGAACAAGCTATACAAAATGCTAAGGCAGCAAATTTCCTTGCATTAGCGGAGGATTTGCAAACAGAATATTATTCAACGATCCCATATTTACAAAGGATACTTGAAGAGAATGGTTTTTTTGTAACTTTTCATCGTTGCAATGATTTTGTTTGGATTATGAATGCTGTGAAACGATAAAATTGAAATAAATTAGTTTTCTCCTCTTTCCTTTTCGCCCCAATAAAAAGATTCAGAAGAATTTTATGCAGCACAATGACATCCATTTTCTTTCTTTAGTATAGAAAGCAAATGGACTTTTTTCAGAACAAACGTTCCTTCAATGTGTTATAATATAGAAAACTCCAAGATAGGAGGAATAAACCTTAATGGATCGAACCACTATTTTTATTAGCTCTGTTGCTCAAGATTCTCTTAGTAGAGTAGAAAACTGATTTCATAGGGATAGCTTACGCTATCTCTTTTACTTTCAGTTTCCCCTCATCAAACCGTACGTGAAGTTTTCCCTCATACGGCTTTCCGATGTTCTTCTTTC
>NZ_WBOS01000014.1 GCF_008923245.1 Cytobacillus depressus | reverse complement strand
GGGTTTTTCATGAGGTCTGCCGAAAACGAGTGCTATGAACCTTTCATGGAGCGGGTTTTTCATGAGGTCCGTCGAAAACGAGTGCCATGAACCTTTCATGGAACGGGTTTTTCATGAGGTCCGTCGAAAACGAGTGCCATGAACCTTTCATGGAGCGGGTTTTTCATGAGGTCCGTCGAAAACGAGTGCCATGAACCTTCATGGAGCGGGTTTTCCATGAGATCTGTCGAAAACGAGTGCCATGAACCTTTCATGGAACGAGTTTTTCATGAGGTTTGCCGAAAACGAGTGCCATGAACCTTTCATGGAGCGGGTTTTCCATGAGGTCTGTCGAAAACGAGTGCCATGAACCTTTCATGGAACGGGTTTTTCATGAGGTTTGCCGAAAACGAGTGCCATGAACCTTTCATGGAACGGGTTTTGCATAAGGTCTGCCGAAATTTTTTACTGTTCTTTTTTCCTTGGTGTAATATGCATCATGTAATATCCAATAATAAGAATCAAAATAACTAATGAATAAATAAGTGTATGAAGCGGGTTTTCATGGTCTACAATAATCAATCTCAACATCGCGGTAATGCCAATATATATAAAATAACGAAGAGGAAAATGATAATTTTCTTTAAAATACTTCACAATCATTGATATAAATTCAAAATACAGAAAGAAAATTAATATATTTGCGAGGAAAAGCTTGTAATCATTGCTGTCATTTTCAATTAATAAACCGAAAAAGATGATTAACTCCTTAATTAATAAACAAGATAGAATCATAGCTAAGATGACAAGTGAAGTATTCAAAATGATTTGCAGAATTTTGGGGATCATATTCAAAATGCTTTTTGGAACAATTTCTTTTTTTGTGACCATTCATACACTCCTTTTCGTTTCCATTGAACTTTCTATTCATAACATATCATAAGGATTTTTATTAAATATTAATTCCATGTAAAAATGATCATATTTAATACAAAAAAGCCGCTTTCCAAAAAACAGAAAACGGCTCATTGTATATCATGTATGAACAGCTGCTCTAGGCATGGCAACCCAATGCCCCTCCGAAACCTCGACAAGTTCTGATTGATTTAATTGATATTTGTCTGCCTCTGTTTGTTCTTCCATTAACACTCTCTTCTTCTTCGCTTCGATCTTCGGATCGGGAATTGGAATAGCAGATAGCAAGGACTTTGTATATGCATGCTGAGGATTTGAATAAAGTTCTTCACTTTCAGCAAGCTCTACAATCTTTCCTGCATACATTACCGCTACGCGATCACTAATGTGCTTCACCATAGACAAGTCATGGGCAATGAATAAATAAGTCAAACCGAGACGATGCTGTAGATCTTCTAACAGCTTGACTACCTGTGATTGAATAGAAACATCAAGAGCAGATAGTGGCTCATCACACACTATGAATTTAGGTTCAACTGCAAGAGCACGCGCAATTCCAATGCGCTGACGCTGCCCGCCGGAAAATTCATGGGGATAGCGCAGTGCATGTGAAGGCTCAAGTCCTACCATATCAAGCAACTCTTCTACCCTTTTCTTTCGCGCTTCTTTACTGCTGCTAAGTTTATGAATATCCAATGCTTGTCCGATAATATCCAGAACTTTAAATCTTGGGTTAAGTGAGGCATAAGGATCCTGAAAAATCATCTGCATATGCCGGCGCATTACTTTCATTTCGCTCAGGGAAAGCTTATTTACTGGTATACCTTGATAAAGCACCTCTCCACCCGTCGGTTCATGAAGACGCAAAATGGCCCGTCCAGTTGTGGACTTTCCAGAACCAGATTCACCAACAAGCCCTAGCGTTTCACCTGGCTTAATCTGAAAGCTAATATTATCGACCGCCTTTAAAACATTTCCTTTTCCCATATCAAAATATTGCTTTAATGATCGAACATCAATTAATGGCATGTTATTATTCTTACTTGGCAAAATCAGCGGAGCAGGCTTTGGCTTCTTTTTCTCATCTAAACGGGGTAATGCATTTAAGAGCTTCAAAGTATAAGGATGCTTCGGACATTCAAAAATTTCTTCCGTTGTTCCCGTCTCAACAATCTCTCCATCCTTCATAACGACAACTCTGTCACACATGCCGGCAACAACACCAAGATCATGTGTAATTAAAATGATTGAAGTACCAAACCTTTCCTGTATATCCTTCATCAAATTTAAAATCTGCGCCTGAATCGTCACGTCTAGAGCCGTCGTTGGTTCGTCTGCAATTAGGAGTGTAGGCCTGCAGGCAAGTGCAATAGCAATCATTACCCTTTGCCTCATTCCGCCAGAAAACTCATGGGGATATTGATGATAACGCTCCTCACTATTGCGAATGCCAACGAGCCTTAGCAATTCTATGGCTTTTTCCTTGCCCTCTTTCTTTGATAGCTTCTGATGTTTGATTAGGCTCTCAGCAATTTGTTTTCCAATTCTAATTGTTGGGTTCAGAGATGTCATCGGATCTTGGAAAATCATTCCGATCTCTTTGCCACGGATGCTTTCCATCTCCTTCTCTGTTTTGTGAGCGAGATTTTCCCCTAAAAAGGTTATTTCCCCCTCTTTCATAATGGATGGCGGAGACGGCAGAAGACGCATAATGGTGCGAGCCGTTACACTTTTTCCACTGCCTGATTCTCCAACAATCCCTAATGTTTCTCCCTTTTTCACTTCAAAGCTTACACCGCGAACAGCCTCAAATTCTTCACCGCGGGACAGAAATGATACTTTTAAATTATTTACCTTTAAAATTGATTCCAAATTCTCACCTGCCAGTAATCTTATATATTCTAAACTTATAAAATAATAAGTAATTGACTTTTTTATTATTCGAATTAAAATATACTATATAGATCGGAATAATGCAATTTAACATGAAGGGAGGTTCAATCTATGGAAACAGCCAGAATTAGTAAAGCAGATCAAGTCCTTTTATCTAAATCTTCCGAAATCATTAGACGTACCTATTCAAAAATGCAGGTGCATTCTACTTACAAGTGGTTGATCCTTTTACTCGGCTTTCCCGTTCATCTAGTTGTTTATTTCATTTATTTGAAGAGAAGAAAACAAGATACATACTCTTCTCTTTTAAAAGAAAATAGGCAAACATTATTAGCATACGGATATAAGGAAGAGTTGTTGCTAGAGTTTAAGGAACAGTTACTAAGAAAGCAAGCCTTTTTTGGCCAAACGGTATCCCAACATGAAACCGATAAACAATTAGAGAAATGGGCAGAGGAACAATTCCAAAAAACTCTACTTGAAAAAACGGAAGCAGCTTTAAAGCTTCAAGGTAAAAAAAGAATTAATTTTGAAAATACCTTTGAATCTCTGATCGCCCAACCTCTTTTCTTAGTTTTATCTTTCATACCAGGCTTGCTAATGTATATTTTCATACTATTATATAGTAACCCCTATTTAAAGTATATTTTTGAAAGACTGGTCATGAGTATATTTGTTATTTTCGGGGTTGCCTTTTTCGTATTTACTATTCTTTATTTGTCGCCTTTAGATCCAGCAGCAAATATTCTCGGTGAAACAGCAACGAAGGAACAAATTGCGGCATTTAATCACTTATACGGCCTTGATCAATCATATCTCGCACAGTTATGGAATGCGATGAAAGGAATTTTTACATTTGACCTTGGCTCATCTTACTCTGGTAATGAAGAAGTGACGGCGAGTATAGCAAGAAAATTCCCAATCACTCTCATACTCACAGTCATTTCTTTAATTATGGCGATTGTGATTGCGATTCCAATTGGAATCATCTCTGCTACAAAGCCTAATTCTTTTTTTGATTATACATTTATGTTTATTGCGCTAATCGGGTTATCTATTCCGAATTTTTGGCAAGGGCTTATCTTTATCTTAAATTTTTCTATTAAACTACAATGGCTGCCAGCAACTTTCAGCCCGGAAAACTGGCTATCCATCATTATGCCTGCGGTTGTATTAGGAACTGGACTTACCGCTTCAATCGCTCGTATGATGCGTTCATCAACGCTTGAGGTAATAAATGAAGATTATATTATTACGGCGAAAGCAAAAGGGCTTCCAAAACGACAAGTGCTCTGGAAGCATGCAGTTGGAAATGCCATGATTCCAGTCATCACTGTTATCGGTTTAATGTTTGGAGGAATGCTTGGCGGGGCCGCAGTGACAGAAAAGGTTTTTAACATTAGCGGGATCGGGAGCTTTATTGTTGATAAGCAGTTTATCCCTGACATTCCTAGCATTATGGGCGGGGTTGTTTATATCGCCATTACCATTTCGCTAGTCAATTTGCTTATCGACATTTTATATGCTTTTTTTGATCCGCGAATCCGTTCGAAAATGAAACAATATTAAAGCAGGTGCAATGATGGCTACTATCTTAAAGGAAAATAAAGGGTATATAAAGAAGCACGCGCTGAAATTATCACCAGAATATACACAGGCAAGCTTCACTTGGATTACTTCACTTGCGCTCACAATGATCTTTCTAATTAGCAGCATTGATTTTTCAGCAAAAGCGATTAAACCTTTTGTGTTTAGTGTGTTTGTTGCATATGCTTTGTTTACATGTATTCAGGTCCTTATCACCTTCATGATCAAAAAAGATCTACAGCGTTTTGGCTACTTACGTACATCAACTAGAAAACTTGGGATCATTCAACTGCTAAGTATTCTAACAGGTAATATTTTTATTGTAACCTTTGCTTTTCAATTGATTAAAGAGAAAAAAACACCTGAATATACTTTTGCTGGATACATGTTACTTACTCATATCTTTATCATGGCAGTATCCGCTCTCAATTTGTTTAAGCCGTATGTCGCAGACACATTTCTTCCTGCGATGTTTGCTTTATTCATAATTGCCATTATTCAGCTTGTGGCACTTTTTCTCATAGCGAAGGGTGGAAAAGATACGAAAGAAACACGATGGAAGATATTTTTATCCGTCCCTCTCATGCTTACAGCGCTAACAGGTAATCTCTTTGCGCTAGTGCTTGGCTGGAATATGCTCATGCACAAACGAAATATTAATAATCCAAGCATAGGAAAATGGCGTAAGGTTTGGGAGAAAATCACGAGTAATATGACGGCAATGCTTGGCTTATTTTTTATCGTATTTGTCTTTGCTATTTCCATATGCAGCTACTTTACCTTTGACTATGGGATGGCTATTGAGAACAATTACGGGGCTATTTTACAAACACCGAGCCTTGCTTATCCGCTCGGAACAGACAATTTTGGGAGAGATTTGTTTTCACGAATTGTGTTTGGCGCAAGAATTTCTCTTATTGTTGGTTTTTTATCGACTGCGATTCCATTTATTATCGGCGGTGTACTTGGTGCCCTTTCCGGCTACTACGGCAAGCGGACAGATAACATCATTATGAGATTGCTCGATATTCTCTACGCCATTCCAGGCATTCTTTTAGCAATTGTTATTATTGCTGCTTTTGGGTCTAACACGGTAACACTTGTCCTTGCATTAAGCGTTGGTTCTATTCCTACTTATGCAAGAACAATGCGCGCAAATGTACTTATGGTTTCAAATTATGAATATGTTGACTCCGCGCGAGCACTTGGGGCTAGCAATCTAGCAATTATTTTTCAACAGGTTGTTCCGAACTCACTTGCTCCAATGATTGTTAAAGCAACCTTGACAATTGGTGGCGCCGTTATTGCAACGAGCAGTTTAAGCTATTTAGGACTTGGGATAGAACCGCATATTCCGGAATGGGGAAACATCTTAAAGATTGGAAGCACATATCTTGAGTCTCATTCTTACCTTGCCATCTATCCAGGACTTGCGATTATTGCACTCGTCCTATCCTTTAACTTCTTGGGAGATGGACTAAGAGATGCACTAGATCCAAAATTAGATTAATATTTTCATATTTAAAAGGAGGAAACAATTGTGAAAAAAACTATTTTACCCCTATTACTCGCCTTCATGTTATTGTTGGCTGGATGTGTAAAAACTAAATCAGACGTGGCTGAAAAACCGGTCTCCAACGAAAAATCAGGTGGCGCTCAAAACGAGCAAGTTGAGATTGAAGTTCTAGGAATGAGCAGTGGCGAGGAAGATATGAATATCGTTCGAGATCAATTAGTTAAAAACGGCTTTAAAGTGAAGCTGAATATTCAGCCGGATTATGGCAGCTTTAAAGCTCAACAAGAGGCAGGAAATTTTGATGTGGCATTATCTGGCTGGACTACAGTAACAGGTAACCCTGACTATGCTGTCCGTTCACTTTTCAAGAGCGGCGGGGATTACAGCATCATGGCTGATCCTGAAATTGATAAGCTAATTGATAAAGCAAGTACTCAGACTGCTGAGGAATATGCAGAAACATACAAGGAATTAGAACAGCTTCTTGTATTTGATAAGGCATATATTGCACCGTTGTATATTTCCTTAAAAACCCAAGCTATTAACAAGGACGTATTGAATCCAGATTCAGTTAGACTTTCAAAATCTCGTTCCCTTGCTTGGGAGACGATTGATTTTAATGATACAGCCAAGCGTGAAGCAGATCCGTTTATTTTGTCACAAACAAATCCAACTTTAACATCTCTTGACCCAATTAAGGGGAACGATGGTTCAATTAATATGATTAATACAAATATATATGTTCGATTAATTAACTTAACGGATGATGATAAGATTACAGCAGATGGATCTCTATCTCATAACTATAGCATTGCAGATGGAAACTCAGAGTATTATTTCCTTTTAAGAGATGATATTAATTTTGCCAAGATCACAGATAAAAAAGCAGTTGATACTGGAGAGCGTGTTGGAGCGGATGATGTCATCTTCTCATTAGATCGTGCAAAAGATAAAAACTCCGTGCCCGATCACCGCACATACAGCTTGCATGAGCATATTAAAACGGCAGAAGTCGTCACTGATTTAAGCGCACTTGAAAAAGTGAAGCTATCTAACAGTGACGAATCAATAAGAGAAGCTCTTGAAAAAGGCTTAGATACGAAAATTTCTGAGCTGGTAGCCGATAAAAACGATGCAAATAATAAAGAAGGTAAATATCAAGTAGTTAAAGTAACAACTACAGAACCATTCCCACAAGTGCTTAACTATTTAGCTCACCAATCAGCTGGGATTGTTTCTAAAAAGCAAGTAGAGAGCATTAACACGTATGATGTTGCTTCTTTTGATGTAAACAAAGACATACCATACGGTGACCAAAATACAGTGACTGAGGGCGATAAGTACAATAATACATTGTATGCTAGTGGCCCATACATTCTAGCTCACAAAAATGATTACGAAGCCATCTTCTACAAAAACCCTGGCTATATGAAAGGAACAGAACACGAGCCAAAAATCTCTAACGTAAAGCTTCGTTTCATTAAAGATATGGATAGTTCACTTTCTGCATTACGTAACGGTGAAATCTATGTATTATATGGTGTTCCAGAAAATAAACATGATGTTGTAGAAGGTGACGCCAAATTAAAACTGCAAAGCATGGAAAGCAACGGAGTAACTTATTTACTCTTCAATACGGCAAATCGTGAAGTGGCTAAGAGTGAAGATCTAAGAAAAGCTGTACTATATTCCATCAACCAAGACGAAATTCTTAGCTACTACCAAGGTAAGAAAATCAAAGCCGTTTCAACAGTAAGCCCTCTCGTGAATACTGGAAACGAGCTGAAAGCAGATCCAGCTAAGGTAAAAGAGTTTTTAGGAAAATATCAATCTAAATAATAGTATCTTTCTTTGACAAAGATTGTAAAAAAGCATGCCCCCGTAATGTTTGAGGGGCATGCTTTTTCAATTCTAAAAAGGACTAAGGCTCCATCGGATCCCCACCTAAATATTGATGCTGAAACAGACACATTCTGATCGCATTATGATATTCGCCATCGACAAAAAACTCATCAATTAATTCGCCTTCAAAATGAAAGCCAAGCTTTTTATAAATATGAATGGCCTTTTCGTTGTTTTTGTCGACGATTAAATAGAGTTTGTATAGATTTAAAACGGAAAATGCATAATCCATAGCTAGATGCGTTGCGGCCTTTGCATATCCTTGCCCTTGATGTGTCGGATCTATAATGATTTGGAATTCTGCTCTCCGATGGATATAATCAATTTCTACCAACTCTACTAGACCAACCATCTCCCCGCTCTTTTCCACAATAAATCGCCGTTCACCTTGATCATGGATATGCTTATCATACAAATCCTGCAGTTCAACGAAAGCCTCATACGGTTCTTCAAACCAATAAGACATGATGTTGGCATTAATATTTAATTTATGGACGAATCCTAAGTCCACTCTTTCCAGTGGTCTTAGCTTTACCGCGTCACTCATGCTTTCATCCTCCGAGTTCGTCTTCCTTGATTAATTTTTATTATTATGACCAACTTCCCCAAATAATCATCCATTTAGGTGTAGCTTCTGGAAATGAACTTTACAACGTAAGGAAATCCGAATATAAAAAAGCCTAATTTTCTCAGTGTTATATGTGAGAAAATCAGGCTGTACCTACTTCCATATCTAGTGCTTTAAGCACTACTCATATTATGAGTTATTCTTCTGTAGATCCGAAAAGCTTATTATCCAATGAAAATTTCTGGCTCCCACTAATAAAAAGTACAATCGCCATAGCCAATAAAGCTAGATCTAATTCATACCCTGCTCCTTCAGTTCCCATGAAACCAACAGATAATTTTACTGCAAAGATAGCCACAAACATCACGATAGCAATTAATGCCGAGATGATTCTAGTTCCAAGTCCTAAAAGTAAGGCAATTCCTCCAATAAGTTCAATGAAAGCAACAGCATAACCTAAGAATCCCATAATACCAATACTTTCAAACCAACCTGCTACATTACCAAGACCCATTTGAAATTTTGCAATACCGTGGATTAGGAACGTGATCCCTAAAACTACTCGAAGAATCAACAAACCCCATTCATATTTTTGTACCATAAATTATTCTCCTCTTTTAAATGAATTTTAATTTTCTATTAGGAAGGATTTCAGCTAATAAGCCTTATCCCGTCAAATCTTTGTTTTTATCTCACTGTTTTTAATGCACGACTCCATTCAACTACTTCACTAAGCATTGCATTCACATTATCAAGGTGGATTGATTGTGGTTTAAAGTCAGTTCCATTTTCAAAATCTGTAAATAAAGATAGTGTTGGATGTGTGCGAACATCAGCAATTTTTAATTCGCCACAGATGCCACGTAAATGTTCCGCTGCACGAGCTCCACCAGTTGACCCATAACTGACGATACCAGCTGCTTTGTTATTCCATGCTTCACGAGCAAAATCAAGTGCATTTTTTAATGCGCCTGTAATACTGTGATTGTATTCTTGAACGATGAACACGAATCCATCCAAATTGGCTAGTTTTTCATTCCAAGCTGCAATTCCAGGCTCTGTACCGTCGGTTGTTCCTAAAAACGGAAGATTGTAGTCAGAAATATCTACAATTTCATACTTTGCATCTCCACGTTTGTCAGCAATATCTTTTACCCATTCTCCTACTTGTGGGCTAACACGTCCTTGGCGTGTGCTACCTAAAATGATCCCAATATTTAACTTTTCTGTTGTCATTGATCCTTCCTCCTTGCTTGATTTTCCAAATAATTTATCTAATAAACCCATTTTTTACACCACCTGTACTTTTTCACTTACTTGTTTCTTTCCGAACAATTGGAGCTATCTTCGTCGCTAACAATTCAATGCCCTCGGCTACTTTTTTAAACGGTAAACCACCTATATCTATCTGAGCTATGAAACGTTGATGTCCAAAGAGTTCGTATTGTCGAAGGATTTTCTCGATGATCTGTTGTGGACTGCCCACAAACAAAGCTGTATCCTGACTTGCTAATTGTTCAAAATCCGTTTTAGACATCCTTCTGCTAGTCATCCCTCGCTGACGGTTTACATATGACCAGTAATTTGAATAATATGGATAAAATTCATCCTTCGCTTGTTGGGTTGTCTCTGAAAAATACCCATGACCCGTTACACCTATCTTGAGATTTTCCAAATCATGTCCAGCCTCGGTGCCAGTTTTACGGTACAAATCAACGAGTGGCTTAAATTGAATTGGATTGCCTCCAAGTATTGCTAAAGCCATCCCAACACCTAACCTGCCAGCACGGATCGCACTTTCGGGAGTTCCCCCAACACCGACCCAAATTGGTATCTGATTCTGTAAAGGTCTAGGTGAAATTTCAGAATTCCTTAATGGCGGGCGAAAATGACCATCCCATGTAATTCTCTCGCTTTCATTAAGCTTTAAAAATAAATCGATATTTTCAGAGAACAATGAATCATAATCATTTAAGTCATAACCGAAAAGAGGGAAGGATTCCACGAACGCACCACGACCTGCGATAATTTCTGCCCGTCCATCTGAAAGCAAATCCAAGGTTGCAAAATCTTCAAACAAACGAACTGGGTCAACAGTACTTAACACTGTAGTCGCACTTGTTAATTTAATTCGTTTAGTCATTTGCGCTATGGCAGCTAAGACAACAGGAGGTGAGGAAGTGGCATAGTCTAATCGATGATGTTCACCTACTCCAAAAACATCCAATCCAGCCTCATCAGCAAGTGTAGCTGCTTCAATAATCTCCTTCATCCTTTGCCTTGCACTAATTGTTTTGCCAATAAGAGGATCTGGTCCAATATCTCCAAGAGTATATAGACCGATTTCAATTCCTGAATTTTCAAATCCTGCTTTTTCACGCATAATAGTATCTATCCCCCAGCTATACCTTAGACTCTTAAATGAATACGATTTCCAGAAGGATCTGTAGCAACGGTAGAACCATTTTCTTCGGTGACGGAAGCACCAATATTCTTTAACTGAGCAATAATTTGATTTTTCTTTTCTTCACTTGGAAGGATTAATGTAAATGATTCAAGTCCAACACTATTAGAAGAAGGTATAGGTGCTCCTACACCATTCCAAGTATTTAAAGCAATATGATGATGATATTTTGCATCTGAAATAAAAAGTGCTTGAGTGCCATATCGGTTTACTACTTCAAATCCTAATCCCTTGATATAAAATTCTTCAGTCTTTTCTAATTCGGACACATGTAAGTGGATATGCCCCATGACAGTTTCATCCGGTAGACCCTTCCAAGACTGTTGTTTTTCAGAAAGGAGATCTGGAAAATTTAATGGATCAACTGCCATTTCAACTTCTCCGTTATTCCAATCCCATTCTGATGGATCACGGTCTATATAGATTTCAATTCCATTTCCATCTGGATCTGATAAATAAAGAGCTTCACTGACAAGATGGTCCGATGATCCGAATCGCATTCCAATTTCTATAAAATGGTGCACTATTTTAGCTAAATCAGATCGTTTAGGCAGAAGAAGTGCAAAGTGATAAAGTCCCGTCGTTCTTGCTTGCTTTGGAACAACATGATCTGGTTGTTCTATTGACAACAAAACGGTCTTTCCATCTGCAGTCAAATTAGCTTTTCGTTCAGTTTGTTCCAACACTTTAAAGCCGATTACTTCTTGATAAAATGCTAATGCACGTTCTAAATTTTGTACTTTTAAGTTTACTTGACCAACGAATGTAATAGGTTCACGATGAAAATTCAATTCAGTTACCCCCTTAAAAAGTTTAGGTACAAATTATTTGTTAGTTACTTACTTTATGTAAGTTAGTATATGTTCGCAACTAACAATAGTCAAGTAATTAATTTACATATTGTAATTTAAATAATTTAATTACCTATGAATATTGTTTATAATATTTAGTAAGGAGTTGATTTTATTGGATAAGTCGATTTGTCCTAGATTTGAAAAAGCTATGGGGTTAATAAGCCAAAAATGGACAGGTTTAATTATTTACCAGCTATTATCTGGTCCACAGCGTTTTTGTAGTATTGAATCTTCAATAGGGGTAAGTGGTAGAGTTTTATCTGAGAGGTTAAAGGATTTGGAGAACGAGGGAGTTGTTAAAAGAGAAATTTTTCCGGAGACTCCAGTTCGAATTGAATATTCCTTAACTGATAAAGGGAGATCTTTAGAACCCCTTATGCATGAGATTGAAAAATGGTCACAGAACTGGTTAGAAGCATGATGGTCGACATCAAAGATGATATTATTTTTTATAGGATACAACTAGGTGAGGTGATTCCCTTTTGTATCCTATATTTATTGAAACTAGCTGTAAATAAAAGAGAACCATTGAAACTTCAATAGTTCTCACATTATTGTTAAGAAAGGTCCGACTCACTATCTAAATCTTAACTATTAAAATAATTCTTAATTTCGTATTCCTTGTATTTCTCATCCAGCCATGACGCGTATTCAGATTCAAGCTTTGAATCCAAAATGGCTGCTTTTATTTCTTCTTTAACATCATCAAAATTAGCTGCTTTTCCTGCTTTTTTATCCGTTACTTTAATGACGTGATAGCCATATTCAGACTTGATTGGATCACTAATTTTTCCAACATCAAGCGAGAATGCAGCATCTTCAAATTCTTGAACCATTTCCCCGCGCCCGAAATAGCCTAATTCTCCTCCAGAAGGACTGCTCGATTCATCTGACGAATATGATTTTGCTAACGTAGCGAAATCTTCCCCAGCATTGAGCTTTTTTATAACTTCCTTTGCGGTTGCCTCATCTCCTACCAAAATATGACTTGCCTGAACCTGCTCTTCCTGTCCGTAGCTGTCTTTATTTTCTTCAAAATAGTCCTTCATTTCATCTTCTGTAATTGTTATTCGAGGCTCTATCAGCTTTTTCGTCGCAAGATAGGTTTTCATGTTTTTTTCGATCGATGAAAGGTCCACTCCACTTGAATTAAGAATTTCCTGGAAAGCCTCCTCACCGCCATAAGTATCGACATAATCTGCCATTTCCTCAGCAAGCTCCTCATCACTCACGTTAAGTTTTTTCTTTTTCATTTCTTGTTCGATAATTTTGTCCGTAATCAGTTTATTGACTCCATCGGAACCGTATTGAGAGACGAGAAGCTCATGGAGATGTTTTTCACTGATTTTTTCACCATTGACACTGGCAACACTTTTTTCTTGTTTAAGCACAACCGATAGGACAATAAGAAAAGCCAGCCCTAAACTTAAATAGATCACTTTTTTATTATTCATTTGTACCTCTTTAGATTTATTTTTTGTTACTTGTTAAAGTCACTTCAACAGTCTTCAATTCTCCTTGTCTGTACAATTTGATTTTCACTTGATCGCCAATTTTGTATTTGCTGTATAACGTTTTGCGGAAATCATTGGAATTATTAACTTCAGTTCCGTTAATGGCAACAATGATATCTTGTACTTGAATACCAGCTTTTGCAGCTGCTGAATTTGGATCAATATTTGTTACAACTGCTCCTTTAGTAATGGAATCTGGAAGGTTTGGCACATAAAATCTTGGAATTTCTTCAAGATTGGCTAGGCCGACTCCGACATAAGGACGTACAACCTGCCCATTTTCGATTAATTCATTTATAATCATTTGCACCTCATTGCTTGGAATCGCAAAGCCTAATCCTTCCACACCGCTTTCGGCAATCTTCATGCTGTTAATACCGACTAATTGACCTGATGTGTTAATAAGTGCTCCTCCACTATTCCCAGGGTTTATGGCTGCATCTGTTTGAATGACTTCGACATCCCATTCTCCGGCTGAGGTTGAAACAGGAATTGTTCGGTTCACTGCACTCACAATGCCTTGAGTGACTGTTCTTGAGAGATCAAGTCCAAGTGGATTCCCAATAGCTAGCACTTGATCTCCTGCACGAAGCTGTGATGAATCCCCGAAGTTTAAGGGCTCAGCATCTATTTTTCCGGAAATTTTAATGACAGCAATATCTGATAAAGGGTCAGTTCCAATTAACTCAGCCGATAACTTTTCACCATTACTCAATGTGACTTCCACTTTATCTGCGTTTTCAATGACGTGATTATTTGTCACGATATAGGCGGCATCATCCGTCTTTTTGAAAATAACACCCGATCCAGAACCAGTCTTAACATCTTCATTGGACGGTTGAAAACGATTCCCACGCTGCTGAAAATTATCAATTCCTACTATAGCTTTTGATGCTTGTTCAATTGTATCTGCTAGTGAATTCACAGGTGCTGAAACATGCTTCACATCCACATTGGATGATTGTGTATTTGAATTACTTTGAGAAACGACTGCATTTGGCGTTTCATGATAGTTTGGCAAATACGGAACAGCCGTCAATGTGACCGCCGACCCGATGACACCAGCCGTAACAGTCATGAAAAAGCTTTTTAGTTTTGAACTTTTCGGAGGTTTATTTTCAATTCGGCTTTGCTTGTTTATTTGTGTGAATTCCTCAAGCTGAGGGGTTTCATTAGTTGCGTATGATTCATTGGTTTGCTCTTGTTCTATATTTTTATTTTCTTCGTACATAAGTTTCACTTCTTTCTTTTAAAATCTTCCTTATAAACCTTAATTTAAATCCTCAATGTGTCAGGAAGATGTCAAGAATAGAAATGCGGAACGTCTTCGGAACAATTACAGTTCAAATTGTTCCTGCTGTGACTATTCTAGGAGGCTTTCCTTAGTGTTCACCCCCGACAAGCACAAGACGGGCCTCTCGGAAAGGTGAGCTCAACCTTTCAGGGAGGATTGGCTTGTGACCTCGAGGGGGGAGACGCTGGAGCTAGACAAAAAAACTACTGACCGGATCAGTAGTTTTTCGTTTTAATATTCATTTTTCGGTAAAATAATTCTGAAGGTCGTCCCTGCAGGTGAGCTAGCTAATAATATGAGATCACCACCAAGGGATTGGGCAATCATTTTACTGAATGGCAAGCCAAGACCGAGACCTCTCACTTTATACTTTTTCTCTTCGCCTCTGAAAAAACGTTCAAATATGAGGTCTTGTTCCTCTGCCGGAATGCCGGAACCCGTATCTTTTATATCAATGAGAATTTGATCCACTGTTTCAGATAATTGGACGTTTATCTTTCCATGCCCCTCAATTGCATGTTTTGCATTGTTTAGTAGATTGGTTATTATTTGCTGAAGACGGATGGGATCGACATCGATCTCAATGCTTATATCAAGCAGTGATACCGATAATTCAATCGTCTGATCTTCCTGAACAAGCTCCCACTGATGGGTTAATTCCGATATGAGCCGATTAATATGGCATTTTTCTTTAGTGACTGGCACTGCATTGGCTGCAAATGTATTAAAGGTTAACAGATCCTCCACTAACTTTTTCATTTTTGCCGTTTCTACTAAGGATAAGGACAAAAATTCCTTCGCTTCTTCACCTGTTACTACTTCATCATTTAGTGCTTGCAGCAAGCCGCTAATCGAAGTAACCGGGGTTTTTAATTCATGGGTAACACCTGCTAAAAGTTCAGTACGCAGCGCTTCTAATTTTTGAAGACGATTCGACATTTCCTTAAAGGAATGAACAAGCTCATATACTTCCTGCTCCTTAATATCTTCTGGCAGATGAATATTGTAATCCCCTTCTTGTACCTGCTTGGCTGCTTTTGCCACATCTTTAATGGGAGTTGCTAAACGTCGCGATAAGAAATAAATCGCTGCCCACCCCAAAATAGCAAGGCTAATGATCATAATCGCCAATTGCCGATATTCCTGATCGACTCTCGTTAAATTTCCCTCTGTTTCAATAATGAAAACCCAGCCTAATAAAGCGTAATCAGACTTAATTGGCGCTTTTACAACATAAAATGTACGTTCATCTTGAAGCTTTAACTTTTGAATATCTTTTTCATAGCCCAGTATTTGTTGGGGAAACTGAAGAAACATTCGACTGGAAGCTCGATTAGTTGCCAGCACGGTTCCAAAATTATCGACAACATATATGGATGGGTCACTTTTAATATCCATAAACTTACCGCGATTGGTTATAAGACCTGGGATCTTCTCCCTCGGAATAGGCCTGCCTTCACTTATATAAACCATTTGGTCGGCTAGTTCTTGAGCCATAAGCTTCGTCAAGTTTAATCGATGTTCTAATGTCGTATGCCTTATCCACAAAGCGGAAACGATGGCGACCACAATCAAGCCGATGCATAAGGTAATTAAATAACGGCTCGTCCAATAGCGGAGTAAGGAAATTTTCTCATTACTTTTTGTAAACACTGAATTGATACCCCAATCCACGTAAAGTTTTTATTTCTCCTTCTGATTCCGGCCAATTTTGCAGCGATTTTCTCAACCTTTTGATCGCTAAATCGACAGCCCGATCGCTGCCTTCGTAGTCCCAACCCCAAACTTGCTCAATGAGCTGCTCTCGTGTAAAAGTTTGGTTCGGGTTCTCGGCAAGGAACATGAGCAGTGATAAGTCTCGTGGCGTAAGTTCAATCTCTTCCTCTGCAATTGTTACACGATGAGATTTAAGATCTATTTGTAACTGACCAAAAGTCTTCTTTGGCCCACCATTTATTTCGGATCTTCTTAACACTGCATGGACTCTGGCAACCACTTCATCTGCAATAAACGGCTTCGGAATATAATCATCTGCCCCGCCATTCAAGCCAGTTAATCGGTAATTCACATCGCCAAGAGCCGTAAGCATAATAACCGGAGAAGAACTTTTTTCCCGAATTTCTTTCAAAATCGTCCAGCCATCCTTCCCCGGCAACATGACATCGAGTAAGACAAGAGCGGGATTTACAGCTTCAAACCTATCCATTGCCTCATCCCCGTGAAAAACTTGTTCCACCTTGAAATTTGCTTTTTGCAAATAAACCTTTAATACTTGATTAATTGGATATTCGTCTTCCACTATTAATATTGTTTTCATGATCTCATCTCCAGAAACGAAAGCCATTCAATTTAATAATTTATTTTCATTATACACAATAGTTTCTTTCAATTTCATTTTGCTCTTTATAAGTATCATGGGAATGAGTCGGGAATGTGTCAAGGTGCTTGTATTGTGGTAGAGGGGATCTTTAACATCCTTCCGTCCCATAAGGACTAGATCTTTGGAATAGAAAACTCATTCATTCAATTCCTCAGATTGTTTTATCTTAAAATGATCACTTTCAATAATGATTGAAATAATCAAACTTCCTATAATTGCCCAAAAAGGAGAGCTTATATTAAAAAAGTTAACACCTGACATACCAATAATTAATGCAAATAAAGCTCCCATTTGAAATTTACTATCGGAAAAGGCAAGTTTTAAAGAACTTGCAAGAACCCCAATCATTGCAAGACCAGCAATAGAACTAACAATAACCCCCGGCATTGCAATAATAAACGGAACTATGATACTAGCAAAAATTCCAAACGTTGAAAATAAAGTTCCATTCACAAAAACTGCTGCATACCTCCCTTCTTTTGTACCCGAATCTTCTGATGCGCAAATAGCAGTCATTGATCCTGCTATATTGATTGCATGACCACCAAAAAAAGAAGCAAAAATACTGCCAATTCCACTCCAAATGGTCATTGGATTAATCGGGGGTCTATACTTCTGAGCCATTAGTACCCCAATTGCTTGTGCATTTTCAGTGCATATTACTAGAATTGAAAGAGGAATGGAAATAGAAATAATTGATTTAAAACTGAATGATGGAATCACTATTTGAGGGAAAATCAATACGCTTTTAATATCATGAAAGTGAAATTGCTTCGTTAAGACAGCTAGTAAAACTGATACAACTAAAGCAGATAAAACGGGAGGGAAACCTTTTATAAACCTAATAGATAAAAGGTAAACAGCAATTGCTGATCCAGCTATTAATGGAGATATTTTTACTGCTGTAATCAATTCCGTCGCAAACCTTATCATTACTCCTACTATCATACCCATGATAATCGGTACTGGAATTCTATGCATTACCTTTTCAATCAGTCCTGTTATACCAAGAATTAAGACGATAATACTTGATACTAGATAAGCCCCTACAGCTTCATTTATTGAAAATTGCGTCAATGAACCCGCAACTAAAACAGCACCTGCAATTGTATATGCACCAGCAATTGGTTGACGGTATTTTAATGCCAAAAATATACCAAGCAGTCCTCCGAAGAAATAAACCGCAAATAACCATGATATTGTCTGTACATCAGATAACCCTCCGGCCTCTGCTCCGCCGATAATAATCAATGCTGGTCCTGTACAACCAAAAATAGCTGCAACAATACCCGAACTAATTGTCTTTAATTGTATATGCTTCGAAAGACTTTTTACTCCTAAATATATTTTGTTACTACTCATTACTACCTCCTAGATTAATTTAAAGCCTCATTTTTAAGTGGAATGTCTTTATGTATAAATGCACTTTTTATTTCTTATTCAAAAACAGACCAATCCACAGGTTTTTATGAATTGGCCTACTAGAAATATATTAATCTTAGAAAAATTTATATATTTACTCGTGCTATTCAACTTTTACTACCGGAATCAATACAACTGATCAATAAGAATGCTAGCTACTTAAGGCCAAATGCTGATATGCTATATCCATATTATTTTTTAATTTTTCGGGGTGATCATGATAGACTACCTTTCCCTTACTGATAATGTACACATCATCAGCAACACTTAAAGCAGTAGATATGTTTTGCTCCACTAAAAGCATCGACATTCCCGTTTCTTTTAACATTAAGAGAACATCCATCACTTCTCCGACCATTAAAGGTGAAAGTCCCTCTGTCGGCTCATCTAATAGAAGGATTTTAGGATTCCGCATTAACGCCCTCCCAATCGAAAGCATTGATTGTTCCCCACCACTCAAGTTGCCGGCGTGGGATTTTTCTCTTTCTTTCAGGCGGGGGAAGCAAGTAAAGATTCGCTCTAAATCCCACTCTCCACCTTTCATATTTGCGAAAACGGTTAAATTTTCAGTTACCGTCAAGTTAGGAAAAATTCGTCTTCCTTGAGGGACGATACCAATGCCTTTTCGTGCAATTTGGTGACTTTGAAGCCCTGCCATATTCTGACCTTCGAACAATACTTCTCCTTGGACTTTTTTTACAAATCCAATGATCGAATGAATCATCGTTGTTTTCCCCATCCCATTTCTACCGAGAAGAGCGACAACTTCGCCTTTTTTCACTTCTAAATCTACTCCGTGAAGAACATGGCTTGCACCATAATAACTATTAACCTCTTTTAAACTAAGCATGAACGGCTCCCTCCCTTCCCATATAAATTTCCTTAACTTCAGGGTTTTCTCTCACCGCTTCAGGATGATCATCAGCAATTAATCTCCCTGTATGAAGGACAATGACCCGATCCGAGTTCCCAAATAACACATCGATATCGTGCTCAATCATAATAATTGTTACTTCTGATGGTAATTTATTGATTAAACCGATAATCTGGTCTGTTTCCACTTGAGACATCCCTGCTGTTGGTTCATCTAATAATAGAAGTTTTGGCTTCCCGGCTACTGCCATAATGATTTCTATTTGTCTCTGTACTCCATAAGATAAATCTTGAACTTTACTTTCGCTATATTCACTTAAACCCCATTCTTGAAGTATTTTATTCGCTGTTTCAAATAAGGTAGAATAATTCCCCTTTTTCGCTTGTTTCCACCATTGTGTATGTTCCTTACTCATCCGCTGCAGTACAAGCAGCAAGTTTTCTTTCACCGTTAACCCAAGCATTAAATTATTTTTTTGGAAGGTGCGAACAATTCCTTCTTGTGTTCTTTTATAGTTTGGCGAACTATTAATCAATTCACCAAAATAGCTTATCGTTCCCCCTGAAGGTGCAAGGTCTCCTGCGATCATATTAAACAACGTTGTTTTTCCAGCACCGTTGGGACCGATTAGTCCAATTTTTTCTCCTACCTTTACTTCTAATGTAATATCTTCAATAACCTTTAAACCGCCAAAAGCTTTGGAAAGTCCTCGAAGCGAAAGAATTATTTCCTTTTCCATTTCCATCCACCTATCCATCCATTTTTGTTTGCTGCTTTATAGGTTTTATGATAGATTTTTCAACCTCAACTTTATTACGGTTAAATAAAACCTGTTGTATACTAGTGAAAATTCCAGCAATTCCATTAGGCGCAAAGATAACAAAGAGGATGAAAGTGATACCGATAATCATCATCCAGTTTTCCGTGTAAGAACTAATAATGGTTTCCAAAATAACGATGAACGCTGCCCCAATAACCGGTCCCCATAAAGTACCAGCCCCTCCGATTAAAACCATAATTAATACGGAACCAGATACTGTCCAGTACACATCGGATGGAGAGATAAATCCGTTAAAAATAACATATAAACTACCTGCTAGTCCGCCAAGTGTACCAGCAATTAAAAAACTTAAATTTTTATAAAACGCCGTGTTATAACCGATTGATTTCATTCTTTCCTCATTTTCTTTAATTCCGATGAACACATAGCCTAAAGGGGAATGAAGCAATCTGCTTATAATAAAGATGACTATAGTGAAAACAACAAGGATAAAATAGTAAATAAACACTTGATTAGAAAGTTCGAAACTTCCAAATAATATTGGGGATGGGATACCTGATAGTCCATTCGAGCCACCTGTTACTTTAGTCCATTGATAAACGATAGAATAAATCATTTGCGAACATGCAAGTGTGAGCATTAAAAAGTAAAAACCATGTGCTTTCGTTGAAACAAAACCAATCACAATCGCTAGTAGAAATGCTAGACTCATGCCAATTGCAAGTGTAAAAAAAACATTCGAACTAATATTTGTCGCGGCTAATCCTGTTGCATATGCACCGGCGCCAAAGAAAGCAGCATGCCCTAGTGATACAAGGCCTGTCTGTCCAACAAGTATATTTAAGCTTACTGCAAAGACACCTAGAATTAATATTTCAGTTAAAATATTGACATAGTAAAGGGATAAGAAAAATGGTACGAACACCATTATCAAAAATAATAGGATTCCCTGAATCAGTTTTTTTCTCATTTATATTCTCCTCCCTACTAAACCTTGCGGGCGGACTACTAATACGACTGCCATTAGTGCAAATGTAATAATTAAACTAAGCTCAGGAACAAAAAAGCGGCTGAATGTTTCAACAAAGCCTACAAGCAAACTTGCAACAAACGTTCCAGTAACTGATCCAAGCCCCCCTACTACGAGAACAACTAGCGAGAGAATAAGAATTTGAAACTCCATTCCTGGATACATTCCAAGCACTGGTGATCCAAGGACTCCTCCTAAACCAGCCAGTAAACTGCCAAAGAAAAAGACTAATGTAAAGACTAAGTGAATATTCACTCCTAATCCGCCAACCATTTCTTTATCGGATAGCCCCGCCCGAATAACAGCTCCCCATTTTGTTTTTTCTTGTGTATACCATAGTAAAATGGCAATGACACAGCCGATTGCTATTAATGCAAGACGATATGCGGGAATCATATACCCCATCATTTCTACCGAATGGTTTAAGATCTCAGGAGGACTCACGGCCAAAATATTCTTCCCCCAAATAATTGAAAAAAGATCGTGAAAAATATAAGCTAGCCCAAATGTTAACAAGACTTGCGACAGATGCCCCAGTTTATATGTCGGACGGAGTAAAATAATTTCGATTATTAATCCAATTATGGCTATCACAAATGGAACGACCAGCAAAGCAAACCAAAATGGCAATCCTGATTTCATAATGATTGAGAACCCAACATACGAACCTAATACATACAATGAGCCATGAGCTAAATTCAATACACCTAGAATGCCAAATACTAGACTAATTCCGCATGTAATAAGAAAAAGAAGAAATCCGTAGCTTAAAGCATTCATCATCTGTAGGAACAACGTACTCAATTTTTTACCCCCCTTTTATCACTAATCTTCATTTAGATTATAAGAAAGAGGCAACTCAAAATTTGCCTCTTTCCAAAAGCATTTATTATTTACCTGGATCAACAACTTGAGATATCGTATCAATTACTTTATTTTCAGTAGATCCATCTACTACTACTGTTTCTACAATATAAAGATCCTGAATGACATGATGTGTGTCTTTGTCAAATTTAATAAGGCCTCTCGGGCTAATAAGCTCAACAGATGAAATTTGTTCAACGATCTTTGTGGGATCGGAAACATCTCCATTTAATGATTCAATCGCTTTTGCCATAATTGCAGCTGCATCATATCCCTCTAGGGATTCAATACTTGGTCGTTTATTGAATTTCTTTTCATATGCTTCAACAAACTTTTTATTTTCTTCAGTTTCTAAACTGTAATCCCAGAATATAGAAGATTTGATTCCTTCAGGAGCGTTGCCTTGCTGTGGACGAACATCCTCTGCAACGAGCCATCCTGATCCTATCAATGGAATTTTCCCTTTCAATCCATATTGTTCATACTGTTGTACAAAACGGACAGCATCACTTCCAGCAAAGAAAGCATAGATTCCATCAATATCGTCTCTGTTCATTTTTCCAAGATACGAGGAGTAGTCATTATTTCCTAGCGGCGGATATACTTCATCAACAATTTCACCGCCAGCATTTGTATACGCTTCCTTAAATGCTTCGACGACTTCATGACCAAATGCATAGTCAGCTGCTGTTAGATAGATTTTTTTCCCTACGTTATTAAAGGCCCATTGGCCCATAGAATGGCCGATTTGCCATGAACTGAAGGATGAACGCCAAATATAATCACTGCGTTTGCTTCTAGTTAAATCGTTTCCTCCAGCATGGGAAACAAGAAATGGAAGTTTGTTTTTATCCACGTCATCGCGAATCGCATAAGCAACTGCCGTACTAATTGGTCCCGTTAAAATATCGATTTTATCTTGTTCAATCATCTTTCTAAGCTTTCTTAATGAGACTTGTGGATCAGCCTCTGAATCTTCATGAACGATCTCAATTTTCTTTCCCGCTACTTCCCAGTTATGTTCCTCGAAATAAAGCTCCATTCCATTGTTAACATTTTCTCCAAGTGAAGCATAGACACCAGTAGCCGGCAGTAGAGCACCTATTTTAATAGTTTGATCAGCACTATCATTTTCTTTTTTACCCTTATCATCTGATTTTGTCGCAGTGTTAATAGCACCTGAACTACAAGCTGATAGTAGAAGAATGCAAACGATCAAAATAAACCAGTTTCTTGTAAACTTTCTCATATTAACCCTCCTATTATTAATGTAAACGCTATCTTGACAAACACCTCCACATTTTTTGAATATTTCAAAGATTATTATAATCGTAATATTGTAAATTATCAATACATATTTTAACCTTTCGGAACTAAAACATAATAAATAAGACAGAAAATTGGACAAGAGAAATTTAATTTTAGGTGAATAAAAACATATTGTTCTAAAGTAATTGATATATCTAAAGACAGATATTCCGTTTATTACAGGATATATTGTGCTCACTCATATACACTTTCCATTTTTGCTTGATGAGAAAAACCTATATTGCTTTATTTGCCTTCTTCGAAACAAAATATGTTTTTTTACCCTTCGTCATTTATATGTATCTTTTCACCTTGATACTGATTTATTTAATAGATACTAATAAGCGCGTTTTTCAAAAAAAGAAAATAGCCAGTCAAACTGGCTATTGGGGATTAATTCATAAAAGTTATTTATTCTAGCTTTAATCTAAAGCGTTGAATTTTACCGGTTGCGGTTTTTGGTAATTCCGAAATGAAGATAATTACTCTAGGATATTTATAAGGTGCTAAATTTTGTTTTACAAAAAGTTTCAGCTCTTCATTTAAGCTTTCTGTTGGTTCAACACCATCTTTCAATACAACAAATGCTTTCGGGAAAATGAGACCGTTTTCATTTTTAGCTCCGACAACTGCCACTTCAAGAACCTGCTTATGATGGAGTAATGTTGCTTCAATTTCAACAGGAGAAACCCATATCCCTCCAACTTTTAACATATCGTCAGAACGTCCACAGTACCAAAAATCACCTTCTTCATCTTGGTAATATTTATCACCTGTATACATCCATTCTCCATGGAATTTTCGGTGATTTTCGGCAATATTACACCAATAACCCGCGGATAGGCTTTCTCCTTTAATGACTAAATCGCCAATTTCATTTGCCGAAACAGTCTGTTGATTTTCATTTAAAATTTTTGCTTCATAGCCTGGTACAACCTTGCCTGTACTCCCAGGCTTAATATCTCCTATCCTATTGGATAAAAATATGTGTAAAGCTTCAGTTAAACCAATCCCATCTAAAATATCAATATTAAATAATTCTTTCCATTTATTAATAAAGGTAGCTGGGAGTGCTTCCCCGGCCGACACACATATTCTGACGGAAGACAAATCAGGAATCACACCTGTTTTCTCAACTTGATTAATAATCGACCCGAATAATGTAGGCACTCCAAAAAAGATTGTCGGTTTGTACTTCACAATCGTTTCTAATACTTTATCAGGAGTCGGTCGATCTTTTAATAGGATAGTCGACCCACCCGCGCCTAAAGGAAAATACATTCCATTTCCTAGTCCATAGGCAAAGAAAAGCTTTGAGGCTGAAAATGCAATATCATTTTCACTAATATTCAGAATTTGTTTCGCGTAGTTATTAAAGGCACTTTCCATGCTTCGTTGCAGATGAACGACCCCTTTTGGATTTCCTGTACTTCCAGAGCTGTAAAGCCAAAAGGCTGGGTCTTCGAAAGTTGTTTTAAATGCTTCTAGTTGGTCCGAAGAATCCTTAATGAAATCTTGAAAATGAACAATCTCTTTTTCACTATTCTTTTCTTGACCGATTACAATAACATGTTTAAGGAATATAAAACGATCTCTATTATTCTCTATTTTCTTCCAAAAGTCTTCATGAATAACTAGTATCCTTGCACGGCTATTGTTTAGGAAATATTCAAAATCATCATGGGTCATCATTGTATTCACAGGAATAGGTATAGCACCCATTTTTATCGCACCAAAAAATGAAACGACAAATTCGGGGGTATCATATGTAACTATCAACATTCTGTTTTCAGGTTCTATACCAATATTCTTGAGGGCGTTTCCAAACTGGTTCACACGTGAGAGTAGTTCTTGATACGTTACTTTTTCATCATCACAATAAATGGCAACTTTGTTCCCTAATCCCTTTTGAACAATTTCTTCTATAAAGCGATAGGAAGAATTATAATGTTCTTTTAATCCTTTATATTGAATGGTAGTTTCGATCATTATTTGGCCCCCTCAGACTAATATTTATGAGGTACCGGCTTTAACAAACCCGTACCTCACACTTTTTATTAGATCCCTTTCCAATCCGCTTCACGTTTTTCAATAAATGCACTTAATCCTTCTTGTGCATCTTGAGAGCGGAACAATAGGTTTTGCAGCTCTCCCTCATATCGAATAGCTGCATTAAGCGGCATTTCTTTTCCATTCATGATCGAAAGTTTTATATTAGAAGCAGCATATGTAGCACTGCTCGCAATTACCCTTGCATATTCTAGCGTTTTTTCACGGACTTCTTCCTGAGGATAAACTCGATCTACAAGATTAATTCTAAGTGCTTCATCAGGTGATAATGTTTCACCAGTCAGGTTTAAATCAAGCGCTTTTGAATGGCCAACTTGGCGAGCTAATCGTTGTGTTCCGCCAGTACCAGCCAATACACCTAACGTAATTTCAGGTAAACCAATTTTTCCTGCTTGATCCCCCATAAAACGTAGATCACATGCTAAAGCCATTTCTAAACCACCACCAACTGTATGTCCTTCTAGACAAGCAATCCATACTTGTGGTGAGCGTGCGATTTTATCTAATGTTTCATTACAGAACAAGCAGAATTGCGTTTTAAAACGCGGATCCGCAGCTTTTAGGAAGTGAATGTTCGCACCTGCTGAGAAAAATTTAGGCATGTCACTCATTAATACAGCTACTTTAATGTCGTTATCAAATCGAATATCATCAATTGCTGCATTTAACTCCTGGTAATAATCAAGATCATAGGAGTTTGTTTTATTAACGTGAATATGCACCTCAGCGATTCCATTTTCTTTTTTTACCGTTAATGTTTTAGTTGCTAATTTGGCTGTTGTCATCATTTTACTCCCCTTTTTGTCAAAAAAATGTTTTCATTGTGAATATAGTGATAAATGCCTAAATTCCGAAAATATTCAATGGTCTTTCACCAATATAAGAGACGACACTCTTTGTTTCTGTATATAAATCCAATGTTTCGATACATAATTCTCTCCCAAAACCGGATTGTTTGTATCCGCCAAACGGAGTGCCTGGGAATGCGGATATCGGGTTATTTACCATAACGATTCCAGCTCTCAAACTTGATGCAACCCGATGTGCCTTTCCGTGATCTTTCGTCCAAACAGCTGAGCCTAGTCCAAAAATAGAATCATTCGCTTGTTTTACTACTTCCTTTTCATCTTTAAATTTCATAACAACGACAACTGGTCCGAATACTTCCTCTTGAGAAATCCTCATATCATTCGTTACGTTTCCGATAATCGTTGGCATGTACCAATAACCTTTATCAAATTCTGGACCCTCTGGGCGTTTGCCTCCATAGAGGATTTCCCCACCTTCTTCAATCGCAATTTTTACATAGCCATCTACAACGTCCTCATGGCTTTTAGAGATTAATGCCCCCATATGTGTCGCTTTATTAAATGGGTCTCCTACTACAAGTTTTTTCGATTTTTCAATAAACTTTTCTATAAATTCATCATATATGTTCTCGTGAACAAAAAGCCTTGAACGAGCTTCACAAGATTGACCTGTGTTATAGAAAATGCCAAAAATTGAACCGGCCACAGCTCCGTCAATATCGCAATCATCGAAGACGATATTTGCGGATTTCCCTCCTAATTCAAGTGTTACGCGTTTTAATGTTTCAGAGGCTTTTGCCATAATATCTTTGCCTGTTTCCGTTTCTCCAGTAAAGGCAACTTTATCAACATCAGGGTGTTCTGTTAAATACGGTCCTATTTCAGATCCACTGCCGGTAATTACATTTAATACCCCTTCTGGAACCCCTGCTTCATGGCAAATATCCGCCATCATAAATGCCGTAATTGGTGTGTAACTAGCTGGCTTAAGAATAACCGTACATCCAGCCGCTAATGCTGGAGCAATCTTCCATGCAGCCATCATAAATGGATAGTTCCAAGGAATAATTTGGGCACATACGCCAACCGGTTCCTTAAGTGTATAGTTGAAGAAACCATTTGGCATCGGATTTGTACGCCCGCCAAATGTTGTAATCGCACCTGCATAAAACTCAAAATCTTCAATGGCCTGTGTGATTTGTCCTTGAGCAGCGGCAACCGTTTTTCCACTATTTAGGACCTCAGCTTCAACAAGTTCGTTAAAGCGTTCTCTCATAATTGTAGCGATTTTATTAAGAAGCCTTGCTCTTTTGGCAGCTGGCTGCTTCGGCCATTTCCCAGATTCAAATGCTGTTCTAGCAGCAGCAACAGCTCGATCAACATCCTCTTTTGTCGCTTTTGCAACCCTTGCTAATACCTCACCAGTTGCTGGATTATGCGTTTCAAAAAATTGTTCATTGCTACTATTTGTGTATTCGCCATTAATGAATAATTGATAAGTATCTTTTAACATTCTGTCTCCACCTTATAATTTCTTTATAATCGTTGAATTTCCTTGTCCAACCCCGATACACATAAAGGCTAATCCATATCTGCAGTCTCGCTCCTGCATTTCATGGACTTATGTTGTTAAAATCCTAGCTCCGCATATCGAATACTCCCTTGCTTTATAGTTTTGATAATAGTAAAAGCCTCTTTCATTAGCGCCACCAGCCCAACCGGCATGTATCAACTTTCTGATCAGAGGGGAAGGTCGATATCTCTCTTCCCCATATTGGTGATACAAACCAGTTAATACGGCGTACACATCTTCCAAACCAATTTTCTCTGCCCATTCTAAGGGCCCCATCGGATAATTCGTCCCTTTTTTCATTGCTTCATCAATATCCTGGACTGATGCTGTACCCTCAGTTAATGCAAAAGCGGCTTCATTGATGATTAACGATAAAATTCGCGGAAAAACAAGACCAACCTCATCCTCCACCACTTCTATGCCCAAACCAATTTCACTAAACAAAGCTTCAACTACATTCAAATAGTGAGGCTCGGACTGTAAAGATGATGCAACCTCGATTAGATTTCCATCCTTAAAATTTGAAAAAGTTCCAAACCCAATTATTCTTTCCGGATGTAATAGCCAAGATGCTGCTTCGGTAGCAGTAATTCTAAGTGAAGTCGTTAAAATCGGTGTTGATGAAGCTACATGTTCTTCAATACATTTTAGGTTTTGCTTCTTTCTATTTAGATCGATATTCTCGGTCTCAATCGCAATATCAATATTTCCTTCGATTGAAGAAACATTAATAAATACATGTTCAAATCCGAAGTCCTTAAAAGAACGGAAGAGTTCTTTAGCCAAGGCATTTTCTCCAGAAACTAGAATTCTCTTAGACCTCATTGCTATAGAACCCTCCCCCCGTTTTCCTTCCTAAACTACCAGATTGAACCATTCTCTCTTGATAGTAATGAGGACGAAATCTGCCTTCACCATGAAAGCTGCTGAAAACTGATTGTGTTGTCGCGAAATTCACATCAATACCTATTAAATCCTGCAACTCAAATGGGCCCATTTTAAAGTTCCCCGCATTCTTCATAATGCGATCGATTTGTTCAACGCTCGCCACTTGATCATTCATAATTCTCAAAGCCTCATTGTAAAATGGACGAGCCACTCGATTCACAATAAATCCTGGCGTATCTTTACAGATGACCGGGCTCTTGTTAAGTTTTTTTGCAAATCCAACTAATGTATCAACCGTGTTTATTGATGTTTTCAATCCCTTGATGACTTCAACAAGGGGCATGATAGGTGCTGGATTAAAGAAATGGAATCCAGCTACTCGTTCAGGATCTTGAATTAATCCTGAAATCTGAGTAATCGATAGAGAGGAGGTGTTTGTTGCCAATATGGTTTCACGTGAACAAATTTTCTCTAATTGTTGAAAAATCGCTCGTTTAATTTCTAGCTTCTCGGGAACAGCTTCAATCACTAATTGGCACTTAAAAAATTCTTGTAAGTCAGTGGTTGTACATAACCGCTTCTTTGCCTGCTCTATTTCTTCAATACTAGCTTTCTTTTTTTCTGCTATTCTATCTAATCTGGATTTAATCGAATCACTCGCTCGATCTACTGTATCTTTATCAATATCGAAAAGGAGGGCTGTAAATCCACTTTGAACAATCAGCTGTACAATCCCAGCCCCCATTGTCCCTGATCCGACTACGCCAATCGTCTTAATTTCCGCCATAATATTCTGCACCTTTCATTGATTCATTTCTTCACATGTGTCTCTTGCCAGCGGATATATTCAAAGACACTCTTGCAACTGCTGCAATAATACTGCCTTACTAACTGTGCGGTTCCGAAGGATGAGATTTTTTCTACGTCTTCAGAGGAGCAAAATGAACATTGAATAGTGTGATTTTCCTTATGCATTTGCTGCAACCCCATCCGCTATTAATTCCTTCAATGTATGATTAAACTTTTTTGTAAGGTTTGTATTTTCAATAATGATATTTTCAGTAATTAATAACTTGTCATTTTCAATGGTTTCTAGCCACTTTTTTGCTTCTCGTGAAGCTTTATCAAGAGCTGTTCTAAATCTACCGGGAATTGAACCCTTTTCAATTAACAGTTGCTCACACCAAATTTTCGAGTAGACTAGATGCTCGTTTTGTTCTTTTAGCATCTTGCTAAAAGGAGGTGAGATTTGCGGATGATCTGCTTCCAAGATAGCTGTAATGACTAACTCCGCAGCAACACTTACTGTATAAAGCGCGGCAATTAAAGAGATCCAATTATCGACTTCTACTGCATTTGAAAAAGCCTTACCTGTTTGATTTTTAATATCTACTTTACTGCTATTTATTCCTTTCAAATCAAATGCCCATCTGTAAATAAGTCTGGCATGGCCAAGCTCTGCTTGTGCCATAGCAATTGATGAGAGTGTTGCCTCTAAGTTCGGGCCACTAATTCCAACCTCAACTAAACGGTCTCCTAAAATAAATTTATTGTCAGCAATTGTTTCTGCAATTTCTATCAACTTTGTAATTGCCATTTAGACCACACCTCGCTCTGTAAACAATGCTTCCGGAAGCCGGACTGTAATTACTGATGATTTTGGTACAATTTGCATTTCTACCCAATCCTCTTCGTCATAGATATATTGAGCGTATAACTTTGCCAATTCATTATTCGTTGCTTTAAATGAACCGACCTGTTTTAAATCGTCTCCTCTTTTGATTCGTGTAAACAGAAGGTATTCAATATTCTGATCATCTATTTTTATCATGAGCTTACCCCCCAGTGTTTTAATTTCTTTTTGCCTTCCTCACTTAAATTATTTACTGTCCATGGAGGATCCCAAACGACTTGAATATCTACATCAGTAATCTCTTCCTCTTTAAGGAGCCGATTTCTGATATCATTTTCAATCCATTCCATACAAGCACAGCCTGTAGAAGTATATGTCATCTGTACTTCCAGTTTGTTTTCTTCTTTTTTAATGTCATAGATTAAGCCCATATCTACAACACTGATTGGAAACTCCGGGTCTGATACTTCTTTTAATGCATCCCAATATTTTTTCGTTTCAAATTCGATCACTTGTTCAACCATGTTTAACTTACCTCCTCTGCTCTCATTGCCTCAAACTCTTTCGCTCCCTTTTGAATGCGATTGACGAATTCATTGTTATAAGGCCCCCGCTTTTTAAATCGTGCAATGACACCTTCCCAAGTATCTGGCTGGTCATACAACCATTTTTTATTTTCAACGTCAAATTTACATGGGAATGGTACATCAATCACATACTTACCGCTTTCTTCATCAAAATGAGCCGGAACTTTCACCCCAATTGATTCACAAAATGGCACTGCAGTTGATAACCATTTTTGTCTAAGCTCATCATTCGTGCTGCCTTTTAATTTATAATCAAGCTGAGCCGAACGACTTTTCAGCCCGTCTGCTACTCCAAAAAACTCTAATGACATCAAAAACATCCAATCAACAGCCTTTTGAACTTGCTTAGCGGTTTCAGGATTTTTCATTCCGGCTTTCATAATAATTTCACCGTTTCGCAAGTGGAACAATTCTTCTTTATCTACTTTCACTAGTGCTCGTTTCCAAGGACCATATGATGTGTGTTCATAAGCATCACCAAGTAGCGTATATCCTGCTCGGTCAAATAATCCATTAAAGACACCAAGCTCAAACCAATTATCAAGTTTAAAATCAAAAGCATATGGATTTTTCCAGCGGTTGGCTGGCCGGTTATATAATAGCTCGTCAACGTCTTCTCCTAGTTCTTCTAATAAACGATAGGCAATGTGGGCATGCCCAATTTCATCTTGCATAACCGCTAAAGCAGTAATCTTATAATTTAGATTAGGTGCTTCATCATATACCGTTAAAAGTGGAGGAACACTTAAAAGTTCCGTATCACCTACTATAACTAGTGTTTGAGCTAAAGCTTTTAAGTACTCTTCATTCATGTCCTCGATTTGTTCTACCATAAATCCGTTTTGAACCTTTTCCAATAAAACTTCAGCTTGACTCATGGATTACATCTCCTTTTATTACGTTTTTATATTTATCGTCTATATTAAGTAATATAAAATATTCTGAAATATCTGTCAAGCGATCTTATTATGTTTTTTAAACGAACATTTAATTTATGTATATTATTTAGTTTGGTATGTTCCGGTCTAATGCATTTTTGGAAATTCAAATGCAACAACAAAAAAGACACCTATTAAATGTAAAGGTGTCTTTTTTGATTTATTATTTATAAACAACTGGGCTAGAGTTTACTCTTTTGATTCGGTTTTCTTGTGTTAAATACTCTAAGTGAGCAATTGTCTCAGCGATCGCAAAGCGCCATTGGTGAGCAGATAGCTCCTTATGAGCAAAAATATCTTCAGCAATTTGGTATGCTGACCGTCCTTGGGCAAGATCCTCCATTTCCGCTAAACGCTGCTCATGGTGATGAATTAATTCACTAATGCGCTCATTTACATTTTCAATTACAATCCCATGCCCCGGTAAAGCTCTTTCCACTTGCAGTGACCTTATTTTATGTAGTGAATCAATATAATCATGTAACGGTGTTTGGCTCGCTCCAGGCCAAAAACTAATATTCGGTGTGATCTTATCAAGAATATGATCACCTGCTATTAATAGCTTTTCGTCCTTTTGGTAAAAACAAATATGGCCATTGCTGTGCCCAGGAGTATGAATCACCTCCCAAATCCGGTTCCCAAACTCAACTTCGCCAGAAATTGGCTTCACATTAGGAAGGGGAAGCACATTGTCAATGATAAGATCCATATGACTTGAAATATCTTTACTTAATTGGTGGGGTACACCATGGATTAGATTCATTTCCTCCACATTCTTCGTTTGCGTACTATTTTCTCCCCAGACTCTTTCTAGCATATGCAAATCTATTTCATGCATATAAACATCTGCATCAGTTAATTGCTGCATCCAGCCAGATAGCCCTGAATGATCCGGATGAAAATGTGTTAAATAAATTGTCTTAATTTCTTTAGGGTCAATGTTTAACTCCTTAAATGCCTCTTCCCACGCAACTTTTGCTTTATCATAGTTGAATCCCACATCAATTAAGACATAATGATCCGTATTTTTATATAGATAGCAATATATAAATTTCATCGGAAAAGGAATAGGAATACCAATACGATAACCATTTAAAGCTATTTTCTCTATGGTCATTTTTCTCCTCCTACGAATATGTTCAGACTTGTTCGTGTTTTTCTCAAGAAACCATTGATATATTGAATAGTGTGGACTACTCACCCTTAAACTGCGGTGGGCGTTTTTCATTAAATGCTACTAAAGCTTCTATTCTATCTTTTGTAGGAATAATAACTTCATATGCTTTTGATTCAATCGCCAGCCCTGTTTGCAAATCAGCATTACTTCCATAATTAATTGCATATTTTGCTTGAGTAACTGCCATAGGACCATTTTTCATCATTTCTCCTGCCAGTTCTTCAGCGGCATTGATTAACTGGTCACGACCAACTACTTTATTTAGAATACCCATATCCATGGCCTCTTTTGCCGTGATTTTTCTTGCAGTGAGGATTAATTCCTTTGCTTTTGAAGTTCCAATTAAGCGGCTTAATCGCTGGGTTCCACCGGCTCCAGGTATAATCGCCCAGCTTACTTCCGTCAATCCCATTTGCGCTTCTTCAACAGAAATTCGAAAATCACAAACTAAGGCGAGCTCAAAGCCCCCACCAAGTGCATAACCATTAATGGCAGCGATCGTCGGCTGTGGAAGCTCTTCAATCATATTAAATACACTGCGAATTTTGTTAACATTGCGGCGTACTTCTTGTTCATTTAGAGTTCGTCTTTCCTTTAAATCGGCCCCAGCACTAAATGCTCTTTCTCCTGCGCCAGTTACTATAACTGCACGGATACTTTTGTCTAACTTTATTTCATCTGCGATTTCTTCTAATTGAACAAGCGATTCGTAATCAAAACAATTCAATTGTTCCGGGCGATTAATAATGATAAATGCCAATTGATCTTTTCTTAGTAATTCTATTTTTTTCATAGCTCCTCCATTATAATCTAAATTTTCAGTTTTTTATAAACGTATTCTTTTTTTGTTTGATGATAACTGTTTAAAAATCAAAAGCCCTTTGTTCCTTCAACATCTCTGAAAATCAAGGATTATATTAGCAGAAATAAAGGGCAATAAACTATTATACATAAACCTCTTGAAAAGGATTAATCGCTTTATGACGTTCAGGTTGAATTTCTTTATCTGGGGCGGGTTCAAATACTGATTCAAAAAAGCGAACAGCAGGAATAGATACTAATTGATGAATATTCCAAAATAATTCTCTTGCTTTCATACCTGGCCAGTTTTTAGGAAGTAAATCTCTTGGAAATCCGGGATCTTGAAAAAGGAATTTTCGATATTCGTGTACAATTTGTGTTCGTTCTATATAACACTCTAAATCTGTTAACGAATTATTCAATGCTTTTTCCCGTAACTCGTCAAATTTCGGCGAATATTTATCAATGAATATACCATATTCATCAGCTATTTTCCCTAAATCCCATCCCTTGTCAATCACACTTTGATCATCGTGGGAAACGATCGTTGATGAACTAAATAGCATTGTATAATCTTCTATTTTATAAGTAGTAATCATGTCGAGAACTTGTTTTTCCAAGGGGTTAGGACTTACCCATGTGCTGTTTGAAATCATACCAAACCCCGTCCAATTCAATTCTTTCCGAATTTCATTTCTTAAATCCCGCTTTTCTTCCGGAAAGGAATACATCAAAATTCTCCACTCACCATCCCATGTCTGGCTAGGGGCTGCATATACCCTTTTAACTCCATCATCTACTCTTCTGCCTCCTTGTGGAGTAACAGAATAATAGCTTTTATTCCCTATTTTTCTTACTTGAAGTAAATGACTCTGCACCATTCGTAAGATGGCTCCCCGTACAGAAGATTCTGAAACACCGAATTGGTTCATTAACTGAATTAAACTGCCAACCCAGATTTCTCCTCCGTAATGTTGGATATACTCTCCATATAATGTGAACATTAAAGACCTTGGTTTCACTGATTTCACCATCCGTTGTCATTAAATAAATGTGCTTACAATATTTTCATTATATAGGATTGTGAAATATTATGCATTAAACCTAGATCTTGCGCTCTTTTCGTTTGTATGAACATTTTCTCTTAGTATTTCTTTGACCTCTTCAGGGATTACAACAGCCTTTATTCCATCAGGAGTTTGTTTTACCCAGCCTCTTAGCTCATATCCAAAACCAGTGCGTATTTCCCCTTTAAACACTTGATGCCGCAGCTTAATCGTTTTTTGACGAATCTCCTCTACTTCTGTATGAATGGTGATCAAATCATCATATAATAATGGCTTCTCAAATGAACACCTAACATCTAGGAGCGGAAGAATAATATTTCGTTCAAATTCCAATGATTGTGGTGATAAGTTGCAGCTTCGAAAGAACTGATGCCCAGCAATATCAAACCACTTAAAATAGTTTGGATAATAAACGATTCCTGCTTTATCTGTATCTCCCCAGTTAACAAGTATTTCGATTTCATTTGATCTCATCTTTTACACCTAATTTCTTTTCTATCCTAAAATTTATAGCAAGAATGTCAGCTTACTCATTTCAATATACATAACACCTCATCCTACCCTAGCTAGTCATGTTGTTTAAAATGGCGATATCGATAGCCGATATCGCCATTTCTTTCTTATTAATTACCTGACCAGTTAGCTTCACGCTTCTCAATGAATGCACTTAATCCTTCTTGAGCATCTTGAGAGCGGAATAAAAGATTTTGAAGTTCGCCTTCATATCGAATCGCTACGTTCAACGGCATTTCTTTTCCATTCATGATTGAGAGTTTAATATTTGATGCAGCATATGTTGCACTGCTAGCAATTTTTTGGGCATATTCTAAAGTTTTTGCTCTTGTCTCTTCTTGAGGGAATACGCGGTCAACTAATTTGATGTCTAATGCTTCTTGTGGAGAAAGTGTTTCACCCGTTAAGTTTAAATCTAAAGCCTTGGAGTGACCAACTTGACGTGCTAGACGCTGCGTACCACCTGTACCTGCTAATACACCAAGAGTAATTTCAGGAAGACCGATTTTACCAGCTTGGTCACCCATGAAACGAAGGTCACAAGCTAATGCCATTTCTAATCCGCCACCTACTGTATGTCCTTCCAAACAGGCAATCCAAATCTGTGGTGAACGCGCGATTTTATCCAAAGTTTCATTACAGAATAAGCAAAATTGAGTTTTAAACTTCGGATCTGCCGCTTTTAGAAAATTAATATTAGCACCCGCTGAGAAGAACCTCGGCATATCACTCATTAAGACGACAGCTTTAATGTCACTATCAAACCGAATATTATCAATTGCCGCATTTAATTCTTTGTAATAGTCCAAATCATAAGCGTTCGTCTTATTGACGTGGATGTGAACCTCTGCAACACCATCCTTTTTTACTAACGTTAGCGATTTTGTTTCAAGTGCTGTTGTCAAAATAAAAACCTCCCGGATATGATATTACGAAATTGAATCTTTCGTTGTTAATACATAATATATAAAATATTCCCACTATTATCAAACATTAAAATTCGCCATTTTAGTGAGGAAAACAAATGGAATACTTCCATTTACTAATATTCTCTCCCTTTTTCTAATCATTTCATCATTTTTGAACGAACGTAAAAAAATCGCAATGATACCTTCCAAGTATAGATAGCCAATAATGGGCTAACGATGTTTATTTATTTCATATGAAACTTCTAAGTACGGGCATTTAACGGAATTTACTTAGCATAAGGTGCAATAGGATTAAAAAACAATAGATTAAATAGTTTGACAGTTATATAGTTCTAAATTATGTTTTTTATAACTGGCGCACAAAATAGATGAATAAATAATTAATTTACATGTAATTTTTGAGGAGTGAGACAAATGTTTACATTTAGAGAACATAATTATGAAGTCTTCCCTATTATGGTTACGAACCATTCTGCATTAAAAAGCATTAACTTCTTTTTATTTAAGAAGGAAGATTCACTTACGCTAATCGATGCTGGATTTGATACCGAAGAATGTTGGGAAGCATTACAAAACACCTTAGGAAAAAATAATTTGACCTTAAAAGATTTAACCCAAATCATTTTAACCCACCATCATATTGACCACGTCGGCTTAGTAAACCGAATTATTTCTGAACACCCAATTCCTGTCTATGCACATTCAGCTTCGATCCCACGCTTAAAGAGGGATGATGATTTTTTAAACATGAGAGTAGAATTTTTTTCAAACTTGTATAATGAGATGGACTGTGGCGAAGCGGGAGTTAGGCAAGTAGACTATTTAAAACAAGCTTTACAAAAGAACAGATCAAATAAAATTGAGTGTGATCTAAAGGAGATCACGGACAACAGATGGATGAATTTCGATGTAATTCATATTCCAGGGCATGCGCCAGATCAGATTGCGCTTTATGCAAGAGACTGTGGGTGGCTTTTCGCAGGAGATTTACTACTTGAACATATTTCAAGTAATGCCCTAGTGGAACCAGATCAATTCGGCCATCGAATGTTTACGTTAAATGACCATATTCATTCACTAAAAAGATGTCTAGCACTTCAATCCAAGCTCGTCTTTCCAGGCCATGGAAACCTAATTGAAGAGCCCCATCAATTAATTAATAAAAGGCTGGAAGGCATTGAAAGGAAATCAAATAAGATTGCCTCGTTAATAGAGTCTGGTATTTCCACCGGCAACGACCTTGCCCAAACCTATTATAAAGATATATATAAGCAGCAATTTTCTCTCGTTATGTCAGAAATTATTGGCCAGTTGGATTATTTAGAAGGGAAAGGAAGAATTAAGAAGGAGTTAGTGAACGGTGTATGGGGGTATTCAATTGCATAATGTGAAACCTTACATACGAGTTTCTTAAGCCCGTATTCAAACAACGCAAATAAAAATAGCAGCACCTCCTGGTACGATAAACGTATCAATATAAGGACTAACTGCGTGTTCATGTGCGTTGTTTGATAGGGGGCTTACAATAGAAGTATCGATAAGACAATAAAGACGATCAAACATTCAAGAAACTGAAATGTGAGTCGACGTTTATAAAGTTTTTATTAAAAGTATTCTACTTCACACCAATAAGATAAGTGCTTTTTGTTGACTTAACTGCACCTCCTAGCCTTTTAACTGTACTACTAACAAACCTAGAAAATAGATAAGAAAGTAAAAAAGTTAATTCAAGGTTAACTAGAGCAGTGGATTTCAAGGCTTCCTAGTTATCAAGGCTTATTTCCTGATTTTATTCTACGAAAGTTGAGTCACTAAGTATTTATTAAATCAATTGTTCAAATTGGTCAAAGAGTGAACGCATTCTACCCGATTGAGTAGATCCATTTTCTGAAACCATTTTGGCTGTCTCCATTATTACTTCTGATAGAGTAGGGTGTCCATGTATAGTGGAACTAATATCGTGAACTGTCCCACCCATTTCTATAGCGAATCCGACTTCAGAAATTAAATCTGAAGCGCCTTGTCCAACGATCTCAGCTCCCAATATAACACCTGTTTCTCTTTCAGCAATAATACTCATAAATCCTTCTGAAGAACCTAGTGATAGAGCTCGGCCGTTGGCTAAAAAAGAAAATCTTCCAACTTCAATATTATATTGTTCATTCTTTGCCTCTTCTTCAGAAAAACCTACCGCTGCAATTTCTGGATCGGAGAATACAATTAATGGAATTACCTGGTAATCCACAGCGCTTATCAATCCACAAATCACCTCTGCAGCAACTTTTCCTTCGTACGAAGCCTTATGTGCTAGTGGTGGACCTTTAATAATATCCCCAATTGCAAAAATGTTTGGTATACTTGTTCTGCATTGTTCATCTACCTCGATTAATCCCTTATTGTCTACATTGATATTAAGGACATCGAGAGCTAGTTCATCTGTATTTGGTCTTCGTCCAGCTGTGACTAATAAATAATCAGCTGCGACCTTGTAATTTTCTCCATTTATCTCATATAATATGGTTACCTCATTTTCAGATTGTTCAATATCAACAACATTTGCGTTCGTTATAATATCGATATTATCTTTTTCCATTTTACGTTTAACTAAATTAACTGAACGTTTTTCAAATTGAGGCAAGATGGTTTGTTGTACTTCTAAGATGGTTACTTTTGCTCCAAGTTTTGCATAAGCTTGGCTAAGCTCTACTCCAATGTACCCTCCACCAATAACAGCTAAACTCTGTGGGATTGCTTGCAAATTAAGTGCTTCTGTTGATGACAAGATTCGAGCACCAAATGGAATCCCATGGATTTCAATCGGTCGCGACCCTGTTGAAATTATGCAATTATTAAATCGAAACCTATTACTCTCATATCCATTAAGTACTCTAACTTCATTTTCATTAATAAAGAAAGCCTCTCCTTTTATTACGTCAACTCTATTATTCTTTAGGAGACCGGAAACACCATCGGATAGTTTTTTTACTAAATTCTCCTTCCAGCTTTGGATTTTGGAAAAGTTAATTGTAACACCATCAACCTCAAAACCCATTTCGCCTCCCTGACGAATGGATTGATACCGATCAGCTGCAGATATTAATGCTTTTGAAGGTATACAGCCTTTATTAAGGCAAACACCGCCCAAGTCTTCCTTTTCAACAAGTGTTACAGTTTTTCCTAATTGTGACGCACGTATAGCAGCGGTATAACCACCGGGACCGCCTCCAATTATTAGTAAATCTACTTCATTTACTACCTCACCAACAACCATCTTTTCACCTCAGAATAAAATTTTTTGTTGAAATTTATTTGTTTGATTTGGCATATAATTATCCTCAATCATTTTTATCATGCTATAAACAGATTGATTATATGGAACAGATATTTTGCATTTTTCTGCTTCACGAATGATGGCACCATTGATAGCTTCAATTTCAGTTTTCTTTTTCTTCACTATATCCTGAGCCATGGACGGATAGTGATTCCCCGCTTTATCCGGTGCTGATATTTCTAGCAATGTATTTACTACACTTTCAGTATCAATTACTATATCAAGATACCTTGCTACCACGGCCACTTCTTCTACGATTTTCCTCAATAAATGAATACCTAAAGGATGGTTTCCGACATGACCTGTTGTCAAGCCTGTTAAAGCAGTTACTGAATTGATCGCTGCGTTAAATGCCAATTTTTCCCAAATTGCTATCATTGTGTTCTTTGAAATTCGAGTATTTAGAAAGGCTTTATTAAGAGCTTCTTCTATCTTTGAAACAACGAAAGAAGTTCCTCTTAAATTGGTAATTAATGTTTCTCCTGATCCGCCAACTTCAATGACCCCAGGTTTAAACAAATCACTACTATATGTTGTTGTCCCCACTATGATCCTATCCATACTGACGTAATTTGCTATCGATTCTTTATTACCAAGTCCATTTTGCAATGTCAAAATATATGTTTCTTGTGAGATTAATGCAGAATATTTGTTTAGAGCCTCCTCAGTATATTGAGCCTTTGTAAAAACGATTAAAACATTATAGGTTTTATCTTTTAGTGGATCCACATAGGCTTCAATTTTGATTACCTTTTCTTCTTCGCCTCGTTTTACTATTAATCCATGATTTTGAATCGCTTCTATATGCTCTTTCCACACATCATACAGAGTTACATCGAAACCAGCTTCTAAAAGCTGGGCTCCAAATCTACAGCCCATTGCACCTGCACCGATAATGGCAAAAGTTATTTTTTTACTCATAAGCGGTTACCTTGATATTGGAGTAGCTGGTCTACTACGCTAGTTATCTTTTCTTTAATTCTGATAAGCTGTGCTTGTTCATCTATTGTCAATGGAATTTCCTTAATAGATTCGACTCCATTTCTGCCAATAACCGCTGGCTGGCCAATCGAAATTCCATCCAATCCAATTACAGAACAAGGTATACACTCCTTTGTATCTTCAACTATCGCCTTTACAATCCGAGATAAATTAATGGAAGAAAGCCATCCTGTTGTTCTTCCCGAATTAAGTGACTGATACTCTGCAAACCAATTCTTTATAATTTGCTGTACATGATGCTTTTGCTCTTTGGTTAAGGTAATATGGTTCTTCTCCACATAAATATGACTATAGATTGGTAGTTGATCCTCCCCATGTTCTCCTAAAACAACTGCATCGATTGCTTTAATTGGTTTATTCAGAACTAAAGAAAGAGCCCAGCGAACGCGGAAGGTATCATTTAATGAAAAACCAATTATTCTATTTGGGTCAATACTGACGGTGTGGTTGAGTAGTGAATTAATAATATCTAAAGGATTTGTAGCTGTAATGATGATTGGATTCGTGGTATACAAATTCAAATAATCAGCTATCTGCTGGATAATTTTATAATTTCCTTCCAAATAATCCATACGGGATGAAACCTGCTTCTCGGGAATTCCAACTGTATTTATCACAATATCGGTTCCCTTTAACAATGAGAAATCACCGCTTGTAATTTTCGTATTAGAAAATTCCGCAATTGCTTGTTCGAGATCCATTTTATGGCTTGCGGCTATATTTCCTTTTATATCAATCAGGCAAATTTCATCCACAAGATTTTTCTGGGCAAGTACAAAAGCAGTAGTAGCTCCTAACGTACCTGCACCGCCTAAAATGCTTATTTTTTTCATTATCCCACCGCCAGTTTAATATTTTTTTGGAAACCTTGGAAATCCTATAACTGCTCTAAAAATATTTCTTCTTTTATTGCCTTAAAATCTGTAGAGTTTCCTCCTAAATATAATGATGCTACCCTTGAATCTTCGAGCATTTCTTTTGAATTCCCATTTAAAGCTATCTGTCCCCGCTCTATTACACATGTACGGTCAGATACTTTCATCGCGGCCTTCGCATTTTGTTCAACTAAGATAATGGTGGTATCAGTAGATTTCCGCAAATTTGCCAGTACTTCCATGATATCCTGAACAATGATAGGTGCTAGTCCAAGGGATGGTTCATCTAATAACATTATTTTCGGCTTTGCCATTAGACCTCTTCCGATAGCTAGCATTTGTTGTTCTCCCCCGCTTAAATTCCCTCCCAACCGAGTAAGCATTTCTTTTAACCGCGGAAAGATTTCTAATACCTCTTCCGCATCATTTTTTAATTGTTTTTTATCCTTCCTATATCTATGAAAAGCACCTAACATCAAGTTTTCATATACGGTTAACGCATCAAAAATTTGGCGCCGCTCGGGTACTAAAACCATACCTTGGTGTACCGTTTCTTCGATAAGAATGTTAGTAATATTTTTATTTTCTAAGTGGATCTCACCTTGGCGCGGCTGATAAATCCCGGTTAAAGTACCAAGAAGAGTACTTTTTCCAGCACCGTTTCCTCCTATAATTGCTAGCATTTCACCTTTATTCACATGAAAACTAATCCCTTTTAATACATGAATATGACCATGGTATGTGTGAAGATTCCGAACATTAAGCATGCGGAATGATCTCCTCTCCTAGATAAGCAGCAATTACTACAGGATCTCGTTGAATCTCTTCGGGAGTTCCCTCTGCTATTTTAACTCCATTTTCAATAACAATAATTCGATCAGATATTCCCATTACCATTTCCATATCATGTTCAACAAATAAAAATGTGTAGCCTCTTTTTCTCAGCCGAAGTATAATTCGAACAAGTTCAATTGATTCCTTTTGGTTTAAGCCGGCCATTGGTTCATCTAATAATACAAGGTTCGGTTCCATTACTATTGAACGTGCGATTTCTACTAGTCTTTGCAGTCCGTATGGAAGATTCATTGCAAGCTCATCCTTACGATCTTTAAGCCCAACTAGACCCAAGGCCTCTATTGCTTTTTCGTATGCAATTTTGTTATCCTTTCTAGCGCTGGAAAAACCGAAGCCTCCGGAGAAAAAGCCACTTTTGGTTCGAGTATGAAAGCCAACCATCACGTTTTCGACTACTGTCATATCATTGAAGATCTGTAAATTCTGAAATGTTCTTGTTATCCCCCTTTTGGCAACTTCGTGAGTTTTTCTCCCTGTAATTGATTCTCCCGAAAATTTTATTTCTCCTTGGCTTGTTTGAACAATAGAGGTAATCATATTAATAAGAGTTGTTTTACCTGCTCCATTAGGCCCAATAACAGCAATAATCTCATTTGGAAACACATTAAAGTTGACCTTATTGACTGCGGTAACACCGCCAAATTGTTTTGTAAGGTTAGAGATTTCAAGCAACGGTGTTCTCATTGTTCATTTCTCCCTCCTTAATGTTCTTGATCCTTTTGCTTCTACCAGCCCATTTCATCCATCCGTCCTTTACACCAACTGATAGTCCTTGTGGCATAAAAATCATCGTTACAACTAAAATCACTCC
Source organism: Cytobacillus depressus (assembly GCF_008923245.1). GTDB lineage: Bacteria > Bacillota > Bacilli > Bacillales > Cytobacillaceae > Cytobacillus > Cytobacillus depressus. The sequence continues at coordinate 72,992 of NZ_WBOS01000014.1, read as the reverse complement.
AAATAAAATCAGTTCATATTCACTGCCGGCATCTGGTATAAATAGTGGAACTACTTCCCGGACCAATTCACCCAGACCAGTAATAACAGCTGCACCTACGAGTCCTCCCCAAATATTCGTTAATCCCCCAATTACTGCGATGATAACGAAATTGATTGAGGCTGTTACATAAAAAGGAGATGGACTAATAAATGATACATAATGTGCATATAAACTGCCTGCAATCGATGCAAATACAGCACTCAACATGAATACTTGCACCTTGAATTTCGTTGGATTAATACCGACAGACTTAGCAGCAATTTCACTGCTGCGAATTGCTCTGAGTGCCCTTCCTACTCTTGATTTAACTAGCTTAGAAGAGAAATACAAAAGTCCTAATGCAACAACCCAAACTAAGTAGTAGTATTTTACATCTGTATCAAAAGTCATGAATCCTAGAGATAATGGCGGGATATGTCTTATGCCGGATGGACCTCCGGTGAGTTCTACCATCTGCATAAAAGAAATATAAACAATAAAACCAAATCCAAGCGTAGCTAGTGCCAAATAATTTTCCTCTAATTTTAATGTTGGCCATCCGATTACTAATGCAACAATTGCTGATATGACACATCCAGCAATAATCGCAACCCAAGGAGAAACACCGTAAGTAACTGTTAATATTGCTGATGTATAGGCCCCAATTCCATAGAATGCTGCCTGAGAAATGGAAATTTGACCCGTAAATCCTAGTAGCAACCCTAATCCCATAGCTACAATTCCGTAAAGACCGATAATCACTAGGACGCTCGTAAGATATGGATTTCTAAACACAACTGGCAGTGCTATCAAAACAATAACGAAGACTACAATGCGCCAATTTCCCATTTTATTTCCGAAGGTATTCACTTCTTAAGTCCCTCCTTTAAACCCGTTTTCCGGTTGATTTTGAAAACATGCCATTTGGTAAAAAGATAAGTACGATAATTAACATGCCGAAAATGATTGCATCTTTATATCCAGATGAGATTAACCCCGCACTTAGGGATTCAATGATACCGATTAGGAAGCCACCAGCAATCGCAGCTGGTGCATTATTTAGACCGCCAATTGCAGCAGCTACAAATGCTTTCAGTCCTAGCATTAATCCCATCTCATATGTAGCGCCTGTAATTGGAGTTGTAATAATTCCCGCCAATGCTCCAAGGCCGGCACTGATTGATAACGTATAGAATGACATTTTAGTAGGTTTAATTCCCATTACTCTGGCAGCTAAACGATTAATAACGCAGGCCCGCAATGTTTTTCCCCAATAAGTTTTATAAAAAAAGAAATACATTAAAACCACCATGGCTAAGCAAATAACAATAGCCCAAATGCTTTGTCTTAATATGAAGGCCTGAAAAATTTGTACTGGTTCTCTTGGATCTAAAGGTGCCATGCTATGAGGATTTGTTCCCCATATTAATAATGCAATACCACGAAGAACAATTGATGCACCGATCGTAATAATAATCAATGTTAAAGGAGAAGCGTTTCGAGCAGGGTAGATAGATGTTCGTTCAAAAACAGCACCAACAATCATTGTGATTAAGATAGCCAAAATAAAAGTTAAAGGATAAGAAAGACCTGCGGCTATAAGTGACGTTGCCGTCAAACCTCCGATCATAGCAAATTCACCTTGAGATAAATTTAATACGCCAGTTACATTAAAAGTGATTACGAAACCGACTGCTATCAATGCATATATACTACCTATTGTTAAACCACCAATTAGAAGCTGTACAATAAAGGATGTATACTCCAATTATTTCCACTCCTCTGAAAGGACTATACGGATGGAATTACCATCCGTATGTACTTAATTTTTCTTCATAAACTATTTGTTATATAAAGCCCAATTTCCATCTTTGACTTCAATCATTACAATTGAGTCTAGACTTAACCCACTATGATCCTCAGGCGTAATATTAAATACACCTGTAATACCAACAAAATCTTTAATGTTATTCTCGATATAATCCCTTATTGCATTTCGATCTGTTCCGACATTCTTTATTGCTTCAATTCCAAGCATAATCCCGTCATAAGAATATCCCGAGAAGTTTGTTGGAGGGTATCCAAGCTTTTCCTTATGATCTTTGATAAAATCCTCTATAATCTTTTTCTGAGGGTCACTGTCTGGAAGGTTCTCCGAAATCAAGATTTTCCCACTAGCTAATAAATTGCCATTTGCAATGGCTCCCGCTTGGTCAAGGTACGCTTGGTTTGCCATACCATAGCTGTGTACTAAAGGTATATTAAAACCTAATTGCTTAAAATCCTTAGAAACTACCGAACCAGATGGCGGGCGGGTCCAAACTACGATAGCATCAGGCTTTTTCAACTTTATTTTTGAAAGCTGTGGAATTACACTCGTATCGCTTCCTTCAAAAATTTCCTCAGCTATGATTTCGACCCCATAATCAGGTGCCATCTCTTTGAAGTGTTTATATCCGTCTTCGCCATAAGCATCATTTATATTCATCCACGCCACTTTTTGAATATTGTTTTCATTTAAACTCTTTAAAGTTTGTTCAATCATTAGGTCACTGTTATGAACGACTTTAAAAACATATTCTTTTACTGGTTTTACAATCTCAGAGCCGGCTGCTAATGAAATATATGGAACTTTTTCCTTTTGCGCGATTTCCAGGATTGCAAGACTACTTCCCGTGATAGTGCCACCGACAACGATGGAGACATTTTGATTAATAAGTTTTTTCATTCCTAGTACCGCTGATGTTTCATCACTTTCAGAATCGTATTTGATCAATTTCACCTTTTTACCGTTAATGCCACCATCTTCGTTAATTTTTGCTTCTAAATATTCAGCAGTATCCATTTCCGGTTTACCTTGAGAAGAAGCCAGACCGGTAGCATCAGAGATAAAGCCAATTTTAATAACATCTGTAGATCCTTCTTCTGTGTTTTCTGAAGCGCCTTCTTCATTTGTTACATCAGTTGGTTTTGCAGAATTACTGCAAGCTGCCATTAAGAGTATAAGTACCAAAATCATCATTTGAAATGGCTTTTTAATCATTTTTTACCCCCTAGTGTTTTTAATATTATTTTGTCATCTACTAGACCATTTCCATAAACAATTGATTAGGGCTCTCTAAGAAAGTAATAATATGTTTTAAGAAGCGGGATGCCATGGCTCCATCAATTAAACGGTGGTCGAAACTTAGACTTACCCCCATAATGTCTCGAACAGCAATCTCCTCTTCCTCCGTTACAATGGGTTTCTTCTGGATGCGATGAATTCCTAGGATCGCTGCCTCGGGATAATTAATAATAGGGGTACCAAATATTCCTACACCTGTTGAGCCTATATTGGTAATTGTAAATGTTCCTCCAGTCAACTCATTCATTGATAAACTATTATCCCTTGCCTTTTCAGACAATGTTGTTATTTCTTTTGCTATTTCAATTAACTGCTTCTGGTCGGACTGTCTAATTACTGGAACAGTAAGTCCTTTTGAGGTGTCTGTAGCGATCCCAATGTTATACTCGGACTTTAACAAAATTTCTTCTGTCTTCTCATCTAAAGAGGCATTTAAATACGGAAACTCCTTTAAAGCCGATACAACTGCTTTCGTAATAAAAGGTAGATATGTTAGGTGAACTCCTTTTTCTTTTGCAATTGCTGACATTTGTTTCCGAAGAACTACTAGCTGACTAACGTCAATTTCTTCTAGGATGGTAGATTGTGCTGCAATTTGTGTGGATTGTGCCATTTTTTTAGAGATGCTGCGTCTTAATCCCCTTAAAGGAACTCGCTTGATTGTGATCTCATTTTGCTGTGGAATTTGCTGTGTTTGCGGAATATTAATGAAGTCAATCGTAGCTGGAATTTGCTTTTGTGATATATGGTCCTGTTGAGCCATTTGCCCCTGTTGTTCTTTTAAGCGCCTAACATCTTCTTCCATTACCCTGCCATTTTTGCCGCTAGGCTTAACAAGTGTAAGGTCAATATTCAATTCACGGGCTATTCTGCGTACAGTTGGGGTTGCGATCACTCGATTTTTCTTCTTATTACTAATGATTGAGGCTTGCTCATTCTTATTTTTTTCTTGGTTTATTTCTTGATGAATTTGGTTATGTTCACTTGATGAATTTGCCCCTATGTTATCTGATGTACTAAAGCTGATAATGACAGAGTTTACTTGGGCTATTTCGCCTTCTTCGTACAAGATTTCTTTTACTTTCCCGTTAACTGGAGAGGTTATTTCAATTAATGCTTTATCTGTTTGTATCTCCGCGATGGGCTGGTCTTCCTCGATGGTATCTTCAATACTGACAAACCATTTTACAATTTCACCTTCAGCAATCCCTTCACCAACATCAGGTAATTTAAATTCAAAAATCATCCAAATATCCCCCCTATAATATTAATAAGTTAGTACTTTATCAACGGCCTTGATCAGCCTGTTCTCATTTGGCATCCATTCGTGCTCAACCTGCGGAAACGGGTAAGGTGTGTCAAACCCGGTGACTCTTTCAACTGGACATTCCAAATATGTAAAAGCTTCTTCCATCACTCGAGATGCGACTTCAGCGCCAAATCCACCGGTTTTAACCGCTTCATGCATAACAATTACACGTCCTGTTTTTCGAGCCGAGTTCATAACTGTTTCAGAATCAAATGGAACTAATGTTCTTAAATCAACAACTTCAATGGATAAATTCCTCTCTTTTTCCAGCTGCTCTGCTAATTTGACAGCAGTTTGTACTGGAGCACCCCAACTAATAATCGTGATATCTTCTCCTTCACGCACTACATTGGCTTTTCCGAGAGGGACCTCAAACATTTCATCAGGCACCTCTTCTTTGACTGACCGATAAATTCTCATTGGTTCAAAAAAGATCACTGGATCAGGGTCCTTCACTGCTGATATTAATAGCCCTTTTGCATCATATGGATTACTCGGAATCACAACTTTCAAACCCGGGGTATGGGTAAAAAAAGATTCATAGCTATCACAATGTAGCTCAAGTGCATGAACACCACCGCCAAATGGGCCACGAATTACCATAGGAGCGGTAAAACGACCTCCCGAACGAAAACGAGTTCTTGCTGCTTGCGAACAAATTTGATCCATAGCCGAGTAAATAAAACCCATAAACTGCAATTCTACTATTGGTTTAAAACCATTTACTGCTAGCCCTATAGCTGAACCAACTATTGCGGATTCAGCAAGAGGCGTATCCACTACTCTATTTTCCCCATGCTTTTCAAGAAGTTTTTCAGTTGCTCGAAAAACCCCCCCATTTGTGCCAACATCAAGGCCAAGAACCATTACGGTTGGATCTTGTTGCATCACTTGATCCATAGCCTCATTAACTGCCTGGACAATTGTTTTCAGTGCCATTCTTTATTCCCCCTTATGGTTTTACCAAAATATTAGTTTCAACTTCTCTTTTCTGCATAACTAAATCAGCTGTTGGTGTTTCATAAACATGATCAAAAATATCAGAAATCGTTGTTTTTGTTGTTGCTTCAGCTTCCCTTATTGCAATATTAATTTCATTTTTCATGTCTTCGACAACCTGAACCTCCTCCTGCTCTGACCAAATTCCACGCTTTATTAGGAAGTTCTTAAACAATTGAATTGGGTCTCTTGTAGTGCGCCATTCCTCAGCCGTAGATTCTTCCCTATATCTAGTTGGGTCATCTGAGGTAGTATGAGGACCGACCCGATATGTAACTGCTTCAATCAAGGTAGGACCTTCACCATTACGAGCCCGAATTATTGCCTCTTTTGTTACATCATAGACTGCTAAAACATCATTTCCGTCTACCCTGACACCTTTCATTCCATATGCAATCGCTTTTTGGGCTATTGTTTCAGTAGCCATTTGCTTTTCAATAGGAACACTTATAGCCCACTTATTGTTTTGACAAAAGAATACAACAGGTGCTTCTAATACGGCCGCCATGTTAAGCCCTTCATGAAAGTCCCCTTTGGATGTTGCTCCATCTCCAAATGTCGTTAATGCCACTCGATCTTCATTTTTTAATTTACTAGCCCAAGCGGCTCCTACTGCTTGTGGTATTTGTGGTGGGATCATAATAGCTAATGGAAAAATATTTAGATCTTGGGGAACCTTGCTTCCATCCTTGTGTCCCATTGCATATAGCAGGGCACTTTTCATATCCTTTCCAAATGTAAAACAAGCAGCTAAATCTCTCCCATATGGAAAGAGCCAGTCCCCTTTTTCTAAAAGAAACGTACTTCCTATTTGAGATGCCTCCTGACCGCTATAAGGCGGATATGTTCCTATTCTTCCTTGACGCTGTAAGCGGAACGCCCTTTCATCAAAAAGCCTTGCAATCAACATCTTGCTGTATAATTCTCGAAGTTCACCATTAGACAATTCTAATATTTTGTCGCCAATTAATTCACCATCTTCTCCAATTCTACGAATTAACTCAAAGGTCTGACTTACCATATTTCATCCTCCTTTAATAATTATTAATCTATTAATCGGCTTTGGCCGTAAACAGAGGTCCCTTTTATGAAACCTCTGTTGTTCCCAGTAACAATCTTTAAAGAACCCCTTGTGGTGTTCGTGTGATCGTTTTTGAAATTTCTGTTGCCGTTTTTTTTAGCTCTTCTAAAACCAGTTCTTTCTTTTTATTCATTTTCGTTGTTGCTCCTGAAACACTAACTGCGGCTACTATTTTTCCACTGTGTCCAATGATTGGAACTGCAAAGCATGTTAAACCTTCAACCATTTCTTCTTCATCGGAAGAATACCCCTTTTCACGAATATTCGTTATGTTATTCATAAATTGCTCATATTGAACTAACGTATTATCCGTGTATTTCTTTAGGTCTAAATTTTTAAAATAACTTTTTATCCATTCATCCGATTCATAACTTATAAGAAGTTTCCCGGAAGCAGTACAGTACAAGGGAGCACTCCAACCAATATAAGAACCCATATTTACATCTTCATTCGCTTCAATCTTGTCTACAAAAATAGCAAATTGATTATTTTTGACAACTAAATGTATAGATTCATTCAACAAATTCCCCAATATCTGTAAAAAAGGATGACTTATCGTTTTAACATCCAATCTTTTCAAAGACAATGATGCCAGATGAAAAACCTTCAAGCCAATCTTGTATTCCCCAGTTTGTGGATCAAGATCAAGTAATCCACGATGTCTAAGTGTGTATAAAATTCGATATAAATTTGTTCGGTTCATTTTGATTCTATTTTCTATTTCCTTTGGGGTAAGTGCCGCTTCTTCATCAAACAATTCCAAAACATCGATTGCATTGGAAAGGGTTTTTAATATGTATTGCTCATCCATATAAGTCACTTCGCTTTCGTAATCGTTATCTCTCTAATATATCTAATAACGAACTCCAAGTTCAATATATGAACAAAAATAACGACACTTCAGAGTTACCTCTAATACTCTGTTCACTATATGAACATGATGTTCATAAAATGAACTAAAAATAAAAAGCCAAAAAGGGATATTTTTTTTTAAACTATTTCGTGATAATTCAAAATTCATGATAACAACATATTAACATGAATAATACTAATAATGTCAATACTAAAATTGAATATTTTGAATATTTATTATTTTATTAAAAGACCCCTTGATTCTATAGTGAATCAAAAAACGTTTTTGATATTTTCAATGAATTCTGATATTATCAGATTCAATAAATTATTTCATTGTACAACCTTGTTATCTTACAATAATTTTCGAAAAATTATACAAAAAAAGGGTTGAAACAATTTGACTAAAAAGTTTTTTCAACAACTCCCACTGAAGACCCGAATCATATTATATTCAATTTCTATTATTGCGGTTATCTTAATGATATCCGGATTAGCCTTTTATCAAATACTGTCTGAATCCATTAAGGCAACTATGGGAGAAAACGCACTGGAAATTACTCAATTTCTTTCAAAATTACCTGTAGTTAGAGAGTCGCTGAAGGATCCCGAGGACAGTATTGCATTGCAAAATGTATATGAAGAGTACCTAAAAGATACAGACGAAGGAATATTTTTAGTACTTGTTAATCAAAATGGGATTCGCCAAACTCATCCAAATCCTTCATTAATCGGCCATCGAGTTACTGGAAATGATATTGATAGAGCACTTTCTGGAGAGGCATACTATTCAAATGCAAACGGTATTTCTGGTCCTACTTTACGTACATGGGTTCCAATTACAGACCCGGATACAAACGAACAGCTTGGAATTATTGCAATTGGTTACTCACGGGATAATATTAGCAGCTTTGCTGAAAGAAACGTTGATTCTCTTATTTTTTGGCTGATGGTTGCCTTTTCTATTGGAATTACTGCGGCCACAATTTTTGCAAAACAAATTAAACGCATCCTTTATAATCATGAACCCGGAGAAATTGCGAAACTATTTATTGAAAGAGAGGCCATGCTAGAATCTTTAAGCGAAGGCATAATTGCTGTTGATCAAAATAATAAAATTACATTAATAAATAATGCTGCGAAGAGCATTCTTAATTTACCTTATAACATAGACAGTAAGAATATTTATACACTGCTCGAAGATTTTTCATTATTAAAGTCACCTTTAAATAATAAAAACCTTGAATTATTCGTAAATGATACTGCAATACTGGCTAACTATTACCCTATTTTTCAGCAAGAAAAATTATGGGGGCATATTATTACGTTCCGTGATATTTCTGAGGTTCGCAAATTAGCAGAGGATCTTACTGGTGTAAACCAGTATGTAGACGGACTACGCGCAAAAACTCACGAATTTGCAAATAAACTGCAAACTTTATCAGGCTTAATTGAACTGAAACAGTATGATGAAGTTAAAGAGTACATTTCAATAACTAATCTGCAGCAACAAAAACTTTTAGACTTTTTAACTAGAAATATAAAGGAACCAAAAATTTCAGGTCTTCTATTAGGTAAAATCCAACAAGGCCTTGAGTTAAATGTGAATATTACATTCACACCAGGAAGCAGATTAAAAAAGCTTCCTCCTAATATACCAGTAGACAGTGTTGCTCTGATCATTGGCAATCTCCTGCAGAATGCAATCGATGCGATTAAGGAAAAGCCGTCAGGTGAAATCAACATAACGATATTAGACAAAGAGAGCAAGATTACTATCTTAGTCGAAGATAATGGATATGGGATTAGCGAAAACAAAATTGATCTGATTTTCAACAAAGGTTATTCAACTAAGGATACTGCTGGATATGGCCTATTCCTTGTTAAACACCATGCGGAAAACCTTCTGAAAGGAATTGTCCATTTCTCACAAAATAATGGTACATCCTTTACTGTTCAAATCCCTAAAGATATTCAAGGTTCAGAAAATATGGAGGGATTTCAATGATTACAACTTTTATTGTGGAAGATGACCCGATGGTTGCCAAAATTAACGCTGAATATTTAAAAAAGATGGACTCCTACTCTCTTATTGGCACAGCAAAAAACGGAAAAGATGCACTCCAACAAATTAAAATATTGAAACCCCAACTTGTATTATTAGATGTCTATATGCCCGAATTCAATGGGATTGAATTACTAAGAAAAATTCGGCTTGAAAATTTGGCCATTGATGTTATTTTAATAACAGCAGCAGACGCACCAAATTTAATTGAAGAGGCTGTGCGTCATGGCGTAGTTGATTGCATTCTTAAACCTTATGGATTTGAGCGCTTCCAAAGTGCAATGTCTTATTATGATAAAAGACAATCAATATTCCACTCATTGAAAAAAATCAGTCAAACAGATCTTGATCAGATGTATCCTTCATTATCTATTGACACTATTGAATTACCAAAAGGAATTGATCCGGTTACCTTAAGTATAATTAGAACCGAATTAAAAAAAGCGGCCAAACCATATACTGTCCATGAACTAAGTAATAAGGTAAAAATTTCTGCTCTAACTGTAAGAAAATATATTGAATATATGAACCAAAATGATGAAATTGAATTAGATTTGGAATATCTGGAAAAGGGACGGCCCAAAAAATTATATTCAATCAAGATATAAAATTATTTTCATAAATTAATTATGACTTAAAAGACGACATGTCCTCACCGTCTCTCTTTCTGCTTTTAAATAAATTTAATATAAGCGGTGCCATAATAAAAAAGGTAATTAGCAACAAAGTAACGATAGAAATGGTACTTCCGACGAAAATATCTAAATTCCCATTTGAAATATTTAATGCCTGACGTGCTGACATTTCTAACCTTGGCGTTAGAACAAAAGCTAATAACAAAGGAGCAATGGGATAATTATTTGATTGCAGGATAAAAGCTATTACGCCGGCTAAAATCATTATCCACACGTCAAACATATTATTGTTAACGCTATAGGAACCGACAATACATACCACTGTAATAATTGGAACCATGAGAGAGTTTGGGACAAGAATAATTTTCATTAAAATCGGAATCAAAGCTAAACCGGCTATTAAGCTTAATATATTTCCGATGTACATGGATGAAATTAATCCCCACACAAAATCAGGATTACTTTGAAATAAAAGGGGTCCTGGGTCTAACCCCCACATGATTAAACCACCTAATAATATGGCCGTCGTTGCCGATCCTGGGATCCCTAACGATAACAAAGGTACAAATGCTCCTACAGATGCTGCATTATTTCCAGCTTCCGCAGCAGCAACTCCTTCAATCGCTCCCTTTCCCATTTCTTTTTTGTTTTTGCCTATTCTTTTCTCGAGCACATAAGAAAGCAAACCAGCCGTCGTAGCACCTGCGCCTGGTAAAACACCTAGAAAGGTACTTAAAGTACTAGAACGTACCCAAGGAAAGATAGACCTTTTTATATCCTTCTTATTTGGTATGCTCTCTTTTATAGTGAGTTTTTTTGTGTTTTTCCCAACATTTAATTTTGTTGCCGCCATTGTTAAGACTTGACTGAACCCAAACATACCGATAACCATAGGAACTAACGCAAGACCACTAAGTAAATTTTCCGAACCGAATGCAAAACGTGCCTGTCCAGAAATAATGTCTACACCAACTGTTGCTAAAATAATGCCTAACACCGTAGCTGCAATGCCCTTAGAAGGACTTTCTCCAAGGAGCCATCCAACGGAACAAAGTGCCAGCAATATCACTAAAGCAACTTCCGCTGGTCCAAAAGCGAGACCAAAATCAGCTAACAACGGCCCTAGAAAGGTTAATGCAATAATTCCAATTGTTCCACCAACAAACGAAGATAAATTTGCTGTAAATAATGCTTTACCTGCTTTCCCTTTCTGAGTTAATGGATATCCATCAAATGCTGTAGTAATCGCGGCTGAATCACCTGGGATATTAATTAAAATAGCGCTATATGCTCCTCCATACATACAGCCATAGTATACGGCAGCTAACATGATGACACCTGTTACTGGATCCATTCCAAAGGTTAACGGTAACAGCAAGGCAACCCCTAATGCAGATCCTAAGCCAGGTATCGCACCAATAATAATACCAAGAACAGAACCTATTAACGCAGCAAGTAAGTTCTGAATGGATATGGCTTCTAAAAAGCCATATAAGAGCATTTGAAATGTATCCATTTTCTCACCCTTTCCTTTTATATTCCAAAAACACCTTCAGGAAGCGGTACACTAAGAGCAACTTTAAATACGATATAAATAACTGTTGTTGTAGCAACTCCATAAATCGATGCACGGGAAAGCGGAAATTTTTCGATTACAATTAACCAAACGACCATAAAAGCAGCTATCGAAATAATCATTCCAAATACCTGAACTGACCCTAATAATAGAAAGCTTCCTAATACTTGATATAAATGGTTTTTATTCAGGGCTAATGATGCTTTTTCGTTTTTAATGAAAACATTCAAACTAAATATTCCTAGCAGCACACCAGCTATTACAGGAATAAAGCCACTTCCTGGACTATTATTTTCCCAAAAATCGTAACGAAACCAGCCTTGGTAACTGCAATAAAGAGCCGCGATGAAAAGACATAAAGAGATTATTCTAGTCATTTGAATCCTCCTCTCATATACAAAAGTTAAAATCGTTCAGGAGGTCTGCATTGAGCCTCCTGCCGTAACAAATATTTATTTCTTAATAAGCCCCATTTCTTTTGATGCTTCTACATACAGATTTAATACTTCCTTATAAAACTCTTTACTTTCTTCAGCATTCATAAAACGAGGTTGCAAATCATTTTTTTCAATATAGTCTTTTTGCCATTTTTCAGCTTCATGGACTTGTTTTAACACATCCTCCCAGTATGCAATTTCCTCTTCGGACATGCCTGGTGGTCCTACATAGCCCCGGAATGAAGTAAGTTTTATATCCCCATAACCTAACTCCTCAAAAGTTGGAACATCTTTCAATACACCACTTAATCGTTCTTCTGAAGAGGAAGCCAATGCTTTAAGTTTGCCAGCTTCGATTTGTGATAACACTTCGTTTGGGTTCGATAAAACTACATTGATATGTCCGCCAAGTAATGAAGAAATCGTTTCCCCGTCACTATCAAAAGGAACATATTTAAACTCGGTATCTCCGTATTTATTTATTAAATGACTTAGGATGTGAATTTCAGTTCCCTGTCCCGTTCCTCCTATTGAAATGGTCTGTGGCTTTTCTTTTGCAGCTTTTACAATATCATCAAGTGTTTGATATTTATTATCCGCTTTAACAACGAATAAGTAGCTATCTAAAGTAAGTGTGCCTAATGGTGTAAGATCATCTATTGTTACATCATTATTATTTAATAAAGGACTGATCAGCTGACTAGAGTTCCATGTCAAAACGGTGTTATTTGCTCCTTTTTTGCTAAAAGTATAGGAGTTTGCAATTGCAGTACTTCCGCCTGGCTTATTAACAACCATGATATTTTTGTCGACAATCTTGTTTTCTTTTATTACTTCTGCAAGCATTCTTGCATTTATATCACTTCCGCCTCCAGCACTGGCAGGGACGATAAGTTCTACGTTACCATCCAGTTTTACTTCAGCCTTATCCTTTGCATTACTAGATGCTTTTTCGGTTTGATTTTCTTTATTCGAACATCCAACAAGAAAAATCATTAATACACAAAATAGTGTTACTCTAAAAAGGATTGGTTTCTTCAATATTAATCCTCCCAACCAACATTTAGTATTTTTAGACGACTGTTTGTTCCTCTTTCACAATTGTTTGCTCTGCAAGTTCTTCATTTAACTCGATCCCAATTCCAGGTTCCTTTGGAGTAACTAAATAGACCCCATCTTCTCCTCTTTCTTCTCTTATTGTTGGTCCAATAATTAAGCTATCCTGGAAGTAATCACGATCATGTGAGAAGTATTCCACCCACTTTACATTTGAATGGCCTGCTGCTAAATGAATATGAATCTGCTGAAGATTCCAAGGAGAAATCGGTATATTATAGGCTGAAGCGAAATGATAAATTCGAAGCCAATCTGTAATACCACCTGTTGCCATAGCGTTAGGCTGAATAATATCAATCGCTTTCTTTTCAATAAATTGGCGGAACTCGGTTAATCCGCAATTTTGCTCGCCCCCTGCAATATACGTGTTTCCTGCATATTCACGTACTCTTGCGTAACCTGTTATATCTTCAGGTGCTACTGGCTCTTCCAGCCAATATAAATCATATTTTTCCCATGCTTTTAGCTGTTGAATGGCCGTTTCTGTATCCCATGAACCATTTATATCCACCATTAATTTCACATCGGGCCCAATTGCCTCCCTTACTGCTTGGACTCTTTTGTTCGCTTCCATAATTGAAACAGCAACAGAACCAGCTCTGATTTTAATAGCTGAATGTCCTTTAGCCACATACTCTGCCGCCTTTTTGGCAAGATCATCTGGAGACAATTGATGACCAACATTTGCATATGTCAATACTTGATCACGTTTATCACCGAAAAGATCTGCAAGTGGAACGTTTAGTGATTTTGCTTTAATATCCCATAATGCAAAATCAATCGCAGCAATACAATCACGGATCATTCCCCTCATCCCTAAGCGCCAAGGTGCATCAAACATTTTCCTCCATAGCTTTTCTGTATGAAGCGGGTTTTCTCCTAAGATGATATTTCTAAAATTTCTTTTTAGTAATCTAGCAGCAATGTCGCTAGTTACACCATGAGGATAAATAGGTGTACTTAAAAATCCCTTTCCAGTAATTCCTTGATCTGTTTCAAGATTCACCACTACTACCTCATGGCCGCTAAAAGCCATATCCGATTTTCCCATTCGAACATATCTGTCTACTTTCATATCGATAATTTTCATCATAATTTTCCCAGAAGACGATCAACGCTTCTGTAAATCCCCCTCCTCCATAATTATTTTTGATGTTGAAAGCGTTTCCACATTGTTGTTACCTAATTATAAAACCCCGAAAATTAGAAATCGCCTTTAATTTTGTTTCATAAACTTTAAAAAAGTATAAAAAATGATTGAAATGAATACTTAAAAACGACTTGAAAACTAGGTATTTTTATGTTCTATTGAAAAAAAAACGACCCTTCATTCAAGAAATTTAAATGAGAGTCACCTTTTTATAAATCATTATTTAGAGTAATTAATAGTCTATTAAAAAATCCAATGCGCAATTACAACTACAATTGGCAATGTAATCAATCATGCGAGGCCATGCAATAACAAATCCAGTTAGCTCATTTTCGATTCCGTTTCTTAATTACTGCTGGTAAGAACATATCGGCAAAACCAACCACCATTGTTTTGGCGGCCTCTTGAGCTTCAGAAATTTGTATCCATGAAGAATTGACTCAAACGGCTTTCCTTGAAAGCTGAGGAATTTCCGACATGGGACGGCAGCGACAAGTCCTACTCCTATCATTTTATTTTAGGATTTATAGAAGTAAAAAACATAGATGGGCTCCTTATTGTATACAATAAAATAAAAATGCAGAAAACCAATAATATTTTTTGGTAATTCAGCATTTTCAGCAATAATTATTGAGGTGTCAAGATATTTTTACGAACTGAGTTAATAAACGATTTGCAAACTTGGTAGCATATTGACTGAATAATCTTTTTTTTATACAATTATTACTGTACTCAAAAAAACTTAAGTTAGAGATTCTAGTTGATAAATTCATAGAACTTTAGAAAAGAGGACTTTTCATATGAATTCACCACATAAAATGAAAAGGTTATCTACTGCTGATTTTGCATATGAACAATTGAAAGAACGTATAATAGAGTTGGTACTTATACCTTCTTTACACATAAAAGAAGAAGAGCTTTCCCAAGAATTAAACATTAGCCGAACTCCACTACGCCAGGCACTCTATCGTCTTGAATCAGAGGGGTTAACGTATAAGCATGCGAATGGTCGTATGTTTATAGCGGACATTTCTATTCGTGATGTGCAGGAAGTGTACAGCGTTCGTGAACAATTAGAATGCTTAATTGCTCGTGAAGTATCACAAAACATGACCGAAGATTCTTTATACCATTTAGAAGAGAAAGTTGCTTCAATGAAGCGAGCCATTGAAGTACAGCGAAGTTTTGAAGTTATTAAACTCGGTGCCGATTTTCATAATGTTTTGTATGGATTAAGCACTAATAAGACAGCTAAACGCTTTTTATCTCAACTTCATGATCAGATTGAACGCTATCGAAGAGTGGGAGGGTACAAAAATCCGGATTACACACCAGATGTCCCTTTACAAGAATACACAAATCTATTACAGTCACTTAAAACTAAAGATGCAGATAAAGTAGAAGAATCCATGCGTTCACATATGAAGCGTAGCCTTGTAACCCTCGAAAAAGCCGTCCAAAACTTTTTGGCTTCAAGAGGTGAAGAGCGATAAAAGTGAAATATAGAATGGATAAAAAGATAGTAAATGGCGAACTTGAAAGAGCCCGTTCATTAGAAATAGAAGCATCCAAAACTTTAATTCCTTTATTTCACATAAAAACTCCTCAGCACAGTTATCTGAGGATTTTTTTGTATATTTTTACAGAGTTATTATGTGACATTGCTAATGTTCATGTTATTCCTAATCCGTATAGTCTAGTATAACCGTAATCAACTTCTTAAAAATAATTAAGTAAGTATTCTTCTAATCTAGAGCCTCTTCTTAAGCTCATTTTGCTAATCTACGTTGCATGCGAGAAACTTTCAATTTAAATACGATTTATCATCAGAGTCCCTGCAAATCCTAAGCTTTAGTCTGGCTGATCGCAATGGTCATTTTGCAACTTTAGAAATTAGGTGAACTTGGCCATTATCTTCCGTCTCACACAAGTATTACATTGCATTAATTTGCAGGTAGTAACGTCTTTGCAGGCGTCCATATATATACGTGCTGCGATAGTGATATTTGCAACACGTTCCTCTTTTTTTAAACTATGGCTATCACTTTCCTTGTTCTAAAGTTGTCTATATAGCATACCAAGAATTATATAAATTACGTTTTACCCATAATTGTCATATATGCTTTATCCTCAATAACCGTCATTAATTCTAATAATAGAAGAAATGAACCTACTAATCTGAATTAATCTAGATATAGCAGGTTCCTCTTATTTTATTATTTATTTGAGTATAATAGGTAACCGCTCCAAGCCTCTTGCAATTACTGTACCTTTTTTCCAATTAAGCTCTTCTAGTGTTCCATCTACTTCGTAGTTGGGAAACCTTTGCAGGAAGCTTGTTATAGCAATTTGTGCTTCTAAACGAGCTAATTGGGCACCCATGCAGAAATGAACACCGTTTGAAAAGGCGATATGCTTATTATTTTTTCTTGTAATATCCAATCGTTCAGGATTCTCGAATTGTTCAGGATCTCGATTTGAAGAAGCCAGTGATACGAAAAAGTAGTCACCTTTTGTGATGTTTTTGTTATGCCATGTAAAGTCTTTGCTGGCAAGGCGGGTTGTGGCAAACTCAAGGGGACTGTAATATCTTAATAACTCTTCAACACCCGTACGAGCATTTGATGGATCATTTTTCCATAGTTGTAATTGCTCCGGGTTTTCCAGTAAAGCGAACAAGCCATTGCTGATCAGTCCACCCGTCGTTTCATGCCCACCGACAATGGTCACAAAAATAGTTGCAACCAGTTCGTCAAGGCTGAACTTATCTCCGTTATCATGGGCTTGAACAAGCAAGCTTGTTAGATCAGACTTAGGATTTTTCTGTCTATTTGCAATGAGGTCTTCAAGATAAAGTCTGAAAGCATGCAGTTGAGGATATATTTTTGTTAGATTGGCATAATTATTGGAAGCCAACATATAAGCGTCGGACCATTCTCTAATTAGGCCGTAATCTTCTTCGGGAATACCAAGCATATTGCAAATAACGGTAACCGGAATCGGATAAGCAAAATCGGGGATTACATCAACCACATTTCCTTTTTCCTCAAGCTGATCTAGTAGGCCGTTTGTAAGTTGCTGAATTTCATCGACCATTCCCTTAATCACTCTTGGAGTAAATGCTTTTTGAGCGATGTTACGAAGACGGGTATGGTCTGGTGGATCGGCATAGAGCATATGTCCACCGACGAGGTTCAATTCTTTCTCAGGCAAAATCGAAGCAAATTTTTCCGGATAAAGAGAATACACCCTTTTTGTAATTCGTTCATTATCCTTTAATACTTCCACTGCATCGCTATAGCGCGTGATCATCCATGTCTTTTGTCCATTCGGCATCTTTACTTCGTGAACCGGTTCATTTTCACGAAGCTCCTTATAAATTTTATAGGCATTATTTTTAAATTCCAGTGAAGTCAAATCAAGATTTTCATGAACAGATTTCATAATCATACTCCTATCATTTTATTTTTTCAGAATTTAGATGAAAAATACATGGATGGGCTTCTTATTGTATACAATAATACGAAAAATACAAAAAGTCAAATTGTTTTTTGATAATTCATTATTTTTAATTAATTTGTTGTACCTGCACAATAATACTCAGTTTTTAATTGATATATTAACACCTGTTATAGATGAGAAAACTATTATTATTATTGATTAAAATTCTCCACACATGAAATCCTACTTTTCAATGTGCTAACTAAAAATCTCTAAAATGTTTTGATATATTCACAGAAACAAATTATAATAAATATTAAGAATATTATAATTGTATACAAATATACATTTCTTATTATGGAGGCGATTATATGAGTGGTTTACTAAATTATGAGGGTCAAAAAGTGGTAGTAACAGGAGCAGCATCAGGTATTGGGGAGAAAACGGCGCAATTGCTCATTGATTTAGGTGCAGAGGTATATGCACTTGATATCAAAGAACCAGCCTTGCCTGTTAAAAAGTTTATTCAAGTAAATTTAGCTGAGAAGGAGTCGATTGATTCTGCCATTTTACAGCTTCCCGAAAAGATTAATTCTATTATGAATTGTGCCGGAGTCGCAGGAGTAAATAATAAGGGGAATCTACTCAATCCCTTAACTGTTATGACCGTTAATTTTATCGGTGCACGATATATGATCGAGGTATTAATTCCACGTTTACAAGAAGGGGACTCTATCTCGATCATTGCATCAGCCGCCGGAAGAAAATGGTCACAAAAAATGGAAACCTTATTACCAATCGTTGATACAAAGAGTTTCGAAGAAGCACAAGAATGGTTTAACGTTCATAAAGACAATGTTCTTGCTGATTACGGAATAGCAGCACATGCTGCCTATACATTTTCCAAAGAGGCTATAATCCTTTGGATGAAAAAGAGATCTTATGAACTTTCCGAAAAGAAGATTCGCTTAAATACCGTATCTCCAGGATCAACAGCTACACCTATGTCGCAAGCCTTTGATTCTATTAGTAAAGGATTAGCAAACAGAGCTATTTCAAAAATTGGTGTACCTGCAACGCCTGAAGACCAAGCAAAGGCATTAATTTTCTTAGGCAGCAACTTAGCTTCCTATGTAAGTGGACAAGATCTGCAAGTTGACTTTGCTCATTCACCACATGTTTTATACGGCTTTGAGGCTATTAACAGTTAGTAAGCAACTATACTAATTTATAAGACTAATAATCATTTACCAAATAGATTAAAGGCATACCCCAGCGAAATGCATTGGGCACATTTAGGGAAAATATTAAAAGGAAATCCCATATAAGGATTTCCTTTTCTATTTACCATCAAGATGAAATTGTACTGTTTACACCTTCCCTTGTAGTAAATTCCTTCTTGCCATGCAGGAAATAATAGAGAATAGAGATTGCTAAGACCGCAATACCCAAGATGGCATACAAGATACCGTAGCCGGTGATTGGGATGACGTAACCTAAAAAGTAGGGGCCGAATCCAAGGCCTCCTTCCAAAAATATAAAGAAGGTCGACGTAGCAAGCCCCATGCGTTCTGTAGGCGTCAATTTCACCGCAATTGTCTGCGTGCATGATTGAATATTTCCAAAGCCAAGCCCGATAAGGATGCCTGCTGCTAATAAAGTAATACTTTTCTCTACAAAACTTAGAAGCAGAAGACCTACACCCAAAATAAAAAAGGCCGGATACAAAACTAAATTGGCACCTTTTACATCCATCAGACGACCTGTGATCGGACGTGATACTAATACTGCGAGCGAATATACGAGGAAAAAGAAACTTGCTGCCTTAACTAAATCGATTTCAATCGCATAAAAATTTATATAAGATAGGACACCGGAGTAACAAAAGGATGATAAAAAAGTAATGACTGCAATTGGGAGCGCCTTTAACTCAATAAAATTGGAGATCTTGAAATTTTTTAAATCTACTGTTTTTTGTGGTCCTTTCATTATGGGTACATACAGGGAAAATGATACAGCCAAACTGATTACACCTAAAGCAAGACAAAGTATAAATATCATTTGGAAGTTAAAGTATTGACTCATATATAATCCAATAAACGGCCCAAGTGCCGTAGCAAGTGCCGCACCCATGCTGTAATAGCCAATGCCCTCCCCTTTACGTTCATCCGGTATTACTTGCGTTACAATCGTTCCCGCTGCTGTACTTGCCACACCCATTGCAGCACCATGGAGGAAACGGGTAATGAGCAAAAAAGTGACCCCATAATGGACAAAATATAATAGTGTGACCATAGTAAAAAAGATTAACCCCATATATAACGTTCTTTTACGGCCAAGGAACTCTATAAAACGGCCAATTATCAGACGGCCAAGTAAAGTTCCGATAATATAAATTCCCGCGATAAGGCCAGCTTGCGTTGTGGAAGCACTAAATTTGTCTACTGCATAAACCCCGATAGTTACAATTAATAAATAAAAGACTAGCGATAGAAAAAAGTTGACTAAGGATACTAAAATGAAATCCTTCGTCCAAAGTTTATCTCTTGTTCGATTCATTTCATTTTCTATCCCCTCATTTTAGAATATTTGTTTCTATTTACTGGTAGATTATTTTCATCGAATGCAATTTTCATTTAAAGAAAACTCGCCGATTGGCGAAGACAGAGGCGCAGTTGCACGTATGGCTGATAAGAAAGTTATTCTTTCTTATCAGCCCAAAAATACCCCTCCAGATCACTCTTCCAAAGGGGTGAAAACGTTCAATCTTTTATTTATTATTGGTGATGACAAGGCGATCTGAATGACTTTTGCTCTTTGCAGGTATTCCCGCTATTGATTTGATTTCCAAGTATTCCTCAATACCGTATTTGCCCCATTCGCGGCCAATTCCTGATTGTTTATAACCTCCGAACGGTGCTGCGTAATCCGACATTGCTTCATTAATTAATATACGTCCAGCACGTATCGAGGATGCGACTTTCTCCAAAGTTTCGCTGTCCTCTCCAACGACATAGCCAGCTAACCCATATACGGTATCATTGGCAATTTCAATCGCTTCATCAATGTTTTCATAGGTTAGAATGGACATAACCGGTCCAAAGATTTCTTCTTTTGCGATGGTCATATTATTTTTTACATTCGTAAAGACCGTTGGCTTGACATAATATCCTCTTTCTAATCCTTCAGGTTTACCTGTTCCACCAGCAACAAGTGTTGCTCCTTCTTCGATTCCTTTTTCAATAAACCATTGTATTTGCTTGTATTGATTCTCTGAAATTACTGGGCCAAGGAAGGTATTAGGGGCCTTCGGATCGCTAATTTTAAATTCAGGCAAAACGTCTTTCACAGCTTCGATGAATTCATCATGTTTGTTTGCTGAAATAAGGGTTCTAGATGGTGATGTACACATTTGACCAGAATTATTCAACACTCTAGAAACGGCAATTTTCGCTGCCTTTTTCATATCATAATCATCAAGTATAACAAGCGGGGACTTCCCTCCGAGTTCAAGCGCTACTTTTTTAATTGTTTTAGCTGCTTTTTCAAGGATTGTTTGTCCTACAGGATTGGAGCCGGTAAATGACACAAAATCAACATCAGGGTGGGAACTAATTCCATTTCCAACTACTTCTCCTGAGCCATTTACAAGGTTAAAAACACCTTTTGGTACGCCTGCAGACTGCATAATTTCTGCAAGAATTATTGCACTAAATGGTGCAATTGAAGCTGGCTTTAATACGACGGTGCTACCGGCTGCGAATGCGCAAGCAATTTTTGTAGTGGCTTGAATGGTTGGAGCATTCCACGGTGTTATGAGACCGCTTACACCAATTGGCTCTTTGCGTACTAATGTATCTCCAATTCTTTCACTAAATTCAAAGTTCTCCAAATCCTTTGACGCTTGCCGAAAGTGAAATAATCCAATGTTGTAATGAAGGGATTCACTCAATGAAAGCGGGGCGCCTAGTTCCTCTGTAATTACTTCAATGAGATCGTTCTTTCGCTTTTCATATTCCTCAGCGATTCGATTTAGTAAATGAATACGCTCCCCCCTAGTTGTTAAAGAAAAGGCGGGGAAGACATTTTTTGCTGCTGAAACCGCTTTATCCAAATCCTCTTTTGTTCCCGCACTAATTTGGCCCATTACTTCTTCAGATGCCGGGTTCATAACATCAAGGGTTTTTGAACCAGTAGATGGAACCCATTCCCCATTAATAAAATGTTTAATGTTTTTCCGCATAAAAGCACCCCTTTACATAAAATTCATTTCTTTAATCTCCATTGATGTTTTTCATTTTTAAAATGAATACAATTTCTTTTTACTTTAGTAGCCTAGTACTCACTGTTTTTCGACCAATATTGTTTCCTTTCCTGCTAGTCTTTTAGTTTCTATTAGATCCAACCTCTTCAAGTTCAACGATATTCTCGCCACCTTGTTCCAGCCAAAGCTTTTGAATTTCCTTACGCACGACTTTCCCCATAGCATTTGTTGGTAGCGGGGTGCGACGAATCCACCATTTAGTTGGCAATTGAAAGCGTCCAAGATTGTCTTTAGCATGTTCCAAGAGCTCATCAATCGTAGCTTTAGCATCCCAACGAAGGACGATGACTGCACCGACCTCCTCACCCATTTCCTTGTGTGGCAAGCCAACAACCGACACCTCAGCGACAGGCGCATAGCTCATCAGCACTTGCTCAACTTGTGCACTAGAGATGTTCTCT
Organism: Cytobacillus depressus; assembly: GCF_008923245.1. Taxonomy (GTDB): domain Bacteria; phylum Bacillota; class Bacilli; order Bacillales; family Cytobacillaceae; genus Cytobacillus; species Cytobacillus depressus. Next base: position 50,458 of record NZ_WBOS01000014.1, on the reverse strand, counting down.
CCTCCCCGAATAATGATTTCCTTTTTACGGCCGCTAAGGTAAAGATAGCCATCCTCGCTAACGTGGCCTACGTCACCAGAATGCAATAAACCGTCTTCATCAATCGGCGATTCTTCATTCCCTAAGTAGCCGCTCATCATTCCAGGAGTTTGCACTAGTATTTCGCCATTCCCCTCTTCATCAGGGTCGAGAATCTTTACATCAACGACTGGTAATAGTTTGCCGACGCAGCCATGCCGATCCTTTAGCTCCTTTGAGCTTGCCATTGCAAGTAATCCCCCGCCCTCTTGAAGGCCATACAATGAGCCCGTACCACCTGATTTTAACGAAGGAAATGCTTCGTTCACTTGGCGGCGGAAATCAGCATCAGCAGCCGAACCGCCAACTTGTATAGAAGTTAAACTTGTTAAGTCATAATTGGTGAAATCTTGGTGATTCATCAAGCGGATAACCATTGTCGGAACCGCACCCCAAGTAGTAATCTTCTCTTTTTCTATTAGACTCATTACCTCAGTTACATTGAAGCGTCCTGCTTGGTAGACAAGTTTTGCACCAGTAAGCAGTGATGCAGTGAGCACTTGAATACCGGCCCCATGGAACAACGGCAATGTAAGCAAAGTAACTCTTTGCGACCGTGATGGATCCATTTCACTTGGCAAACGATTCTGTGCAACAAGCATGTTCTGGATGTTATTTACGATCGACCGCTGGGATAAGATCACGCCTTTGGCTGAACCCGTCGTACCTGACGTGAACGCTACAAGTGCAGGTGCATCCTCGTCTACCATTGGCTGCGGAAGCGGCGGCGCGTCAGTTCCCTCAAGCAGGTCAGTAAGATCCTCGACCAATATACCAATCATGCCGTTTGGTAGAAGCTTTACGGTTTCTTTGTCACATAACACCATCTCCGGGTTTGAAAGTTCCAGTGCCCTGTGCACCTCTGCTTCACTCCACCACGGATTACCAAGGACTACGACTGCGCCAAGACAGTGTGAAGCCCAAAAAGCAATCGAACACTCCAACCGATTTCGCGCAAGCATAGCAACACGTGATCCTTCCTTAATTCCGAATTTTCCCATCCAATTTGCAACACGTGCAACCGCTTTCTCATGATCGGCAAATGTCAGGCGAACATCTCCCTGTATCACGTGTGTCCTATCACTCCATCTGCGAGCATCAACTAGAAATTCAGCGACAGTGCGCGGTCTTTTAGCGTACACTCGTAATTTCCGTCCATTAACGAGCTCCTCGGTAGTCTCCCTGCTCCAACGATTATTCTCCCATTTCGAACTTGCAGGATCGACTTTTGATAACTGAGCTTTTTCATCCTCAAGGATTTGTTCAAGCGGAGGAAGTTCTTCGCGTGGACCGAACCGCGGCTGGCGTTTCTCAGCCATGGCGGCTACCCCTTCTGTGAAATCTGGTTTACGCATTAAAGCGCCAATATATCCTTTTGAATCTTCTATTGAAGTGCCGACCTCTTGCCTTAATAGGTCTGAGTAGAGTTGTCGTTTTGTTACAGTGGCAGCAGTAGGTGATACTTTTGTCGCAATATACTTCGCAACTTCATAGACCTTATCAAGGAATTCATCACCTGCTGGAAAGACACCATTTAAAAATCCAATACGGAACATTTCTTCAGAAGTAAAAATTTTCCCCGTAAATAAAATTTCGGCAGCATTTGTGACTCCAACCATACGTGGCAACGTCCAGGCCAATCCATATTCAGCCGGTAACCCTAACCGCGGTGTAGCAGTGGTGAACTTCGCCCCCGATGCAGCATAGCGTAAATCGCAAAAGTTTGCGATGGCAACAGCAATACCGGCGCAAGCCCCATTAATCGCTGCAATTACAGGAACACGCAGCCCCCAATGCCAAACCAAATCATTATCGAACTGTGGGTTTACCCCGTATCCAGGCAATGCATATTCAGCATTCTTAACCGTTTCCTTATAGACCTCATCTGTTTCTGTATAGAAGTCAAGTGCTTTCGTGTCTGCTCCTACGCAAAATTGATTTCCAGTTCCAGTTACAACTACCGCTCGAACTTCTGGATTAGCATCAAGAGTCGACATAATCCACCGATACTCCGCATTCATTCGGTTCGTCCATGAGTTTCCGCGACCTGGTCGGTGTAACCAGACTGTAGCAATTCCATCCTCTCGTAACTCAAACTTCGTCACCTTGAGCTCCATTTTTCTTTCTCCTTTCAGTACACTCTTTTTTAATTGAAATGTAAAAGTTCAAATGTGGAGTTTTTATAAAGAGGGAATAATACCCAAATAAAAAGACACAGATATAATCAACACTTACACGAATAACTGTTCCTGTTTATACCTCTATTACTAAAAGCTTAATCTTTCGCCTTCGAAGTTCCAGTACTCACTAGCTTATCTTCAAACTCTGTTACAACACCCTTACTAATAAGATTATCAATTTCTTTAGCCGCAAAGCCATAGTCTGCCAATATCTCACGGCTATGTTCACCAAGACGTGGTGCGTATCCGCGAGGCTGAGCTGGTGTCCCATGCATACGGATCGGAATGTTTGGTACGGGATATTCTCCGTGTTTCGGATGTTTAAGCGTAATAATTGATTCATTGTGGATAACTTGAGGATCAGTGAAAACATCCTCTAATCGGTTGACTGGACTACAAGGAACACCAGCAGAATCTAGTTTTTCCAACCAATAAGATGCCGGTTGCTGAGCAAAGATTTCAGATAGGATGGCAATCAGCTCTTGACGATTCTTAACCCGATCCGGATTACTTGCATATCTTGGATCATCTGTCCACTCCGGTTTGCCAATAACATCAGTAAGCCGGCTCCAGAACCCATCGTTTAGGCACGCTAAGATGAAATAGTCTCCATTGATATCTTGAAATGGCTGATATGGTACTAATTGCGGGTGCCCGCCGCCTTCTGGCCGAACTGGAATCATTGTCCGCTGATAGTGGGTTAAGATATTAGCTAAGATAGCGACCTGACCATCAAGTAAATTCAAACTGATTTTCTGTCCTCGTCCATTTAGATCACGAGCGCGTAGCGCAGCACTTACCGAAAAGCCAAGAGAGAAAGACGCTAGAAAGTCTGCAATTGGAACTCCAGCTTTAATTGGTGGTCCATCTTTTTCACCTGTTAAACCCATGATCCCCCCTAGTGCTTGACCTAATATATCCATTCCAGGCTGATGGGCTCTGGGTCCGGTTTCACCGAATGCTGTAATTTGGCAGTAAATGAGCTGGTCGTTAAGCTGTGCAAGTTTTTCGTACCCAATCCCTAAACGATCAACGGTATCAGGTTTAAAGCTGACTACAAATACATCAGCATTGCGGACCATCTTTTGAAGAACTTCTTGACCTTCTATACTTTTTAAATCTAAAGTCAGCGAACGCTTGCTTCGATTTACCCCATAAAAGTAAGCGCTGTCTCCATGTCCAAAGAGATTGTCAATGTACCTAAAACTCTCCCCTTCCAGCGATTCAACTTTTACGACGTCCGCCCCCATATCCCCAAGCATAGAAGTTCCATACGGGCCTGCTCCAATTTGGGATAAGTCTACTATTCGAATTCCATGAAGCGGCGGCAAAAAATTGGTAGATGCTGTGTCTGAAAAGTTCATTACTTCACCCCCGTATAAATACATAAACCTTCACCCTCCGAGTAAAAACCTAAAAATGTTAGGGCTTTTAAGAACACAGTGCCAAAGTACTATTAATTATCTTGATTAAGAATTTCCTAGAATTGTAGGTACGGACCTAATTTTCGACATTAAGTTCAAATATGAGAGATGAAGAATTGTATACAATAATACAAGATAAATCGAATGAATGTCAATATATTTTTAGATAATTCATTATTTTTAGTTATTTTTATTTTTCCCTCTACCTCTTTTTAATATTACCTAATAAATATCTAACAAAATTGACTTAACTTGTCAGCAATTCAGATCCGAGGAACTTGTTTCTCCATAATCTAGAATAAAGCAATATACTCTAAAAGCTTTTTTTGCTAAGCCATAGTATGCTACTTTACCTTTTCAGAATTGAATATATTATGAGTTAATAATTATCAATTGAATTCTAAAGCAAACAAAAAGCAGCTATTCAAAGCTGCTTTTTAATACATTGTTTATAATATGAATTGAGTCCCACTCATTCTCTGATACCGAAATAAGGGGCTGAGTGGATGGAAATAGCTTTTGGTTAATTTCAGGGACCGATAGCCCCTGCTTATAAAGATGAAGGATATCCGCTTGAAGATTCCCCAGCCATTCTTTTTTCTCCTTTAGTAATATCTTTCCATTTGGGAAATATCCGGAATGAGCGCAAAACATTTCTTGAAAATCAAGACTGAGCACAGTATTAAGAGATTCTATTGTTTTTGCAATAGATTCATCAGGCAGTATTCCCTTTGGTTTCACTCCTACTAATAAATCTCCAGAAAATAAAATGCCAGTTGAAGTGTTTAAAAAAACCATATGGTCGTTTGAATGCCCAGGTGTATGGACTACCCTCCATTTATCTTTTCGTGAATGGAGGGATTCCTTAAGAGGCTGAGCGGTAAAGCCCTCTCTAATCCCCCAGAACCCTTGACGAAATGGGTGATATTCTTTCACATGTAAACATTCATCCACGGACATTGGATGAATATAAATAGGAACTTCTTTATTTTCTTGGATCCAGTTTGCATTTCCAGTATGGTCCTCATGAACATGTGTCAACGCAACGAAATCAAAAGACTCCCGCTGAAAAAATGGGATCAAATCGGGTAACAAAGAAAAGGGACCCGTATCAATCAACATATGATCAGCAAAGAAAAGATGTATAGGTAAAGAAATATCTTTATATTTCACAAAGCCCTTTAAACTCGTGACATTACCATAAGAATTTATTTCAATCATGTGTAACTCCTTTTACATATTTCAATTGGCTGAATTATACAATCTAATCCTTATTTAACATGGACCCATTAAAGAAGGATCAAATTTACAGCAATTGCTTTCTGCTAAAGTCAAAAAGATTATATAATTTAAAAGCCATCATCAGCTCAAACCTTGTCTCAGCATCATTTATATTGATGTTTAATAATTCAGAAATACGCTCAATCCGATATTCTAGCGTACTTCGGTGAATGTATAGTTCTTTAGAAGATTCTCTATAGTTTCCATTATGCTTTAAGAACACCTCTAACGTTGAGAAGAGATCAATATTATTTGTTTCCGAGTATCTTAATAAAGGGGATAAATTCTTTTTCACAAATAATTTGGCAGCTAAAGGGTCATTCGTATTATTTAAAATTGTATAGGAACCTAAATCATCATAAAAAGAGTAGCCTCCATCATAATAACGATGGGAAACAACATTTTTAGCTTTTACTGCTTTTACATAGCAAAAATAGTAATCTGGGATATTATGAGTAGGATCCCCTATTCCTAAATAAATTTTGGTTAAAGGACTTTCCTTCTTCACTAGCTCTTTAATCCGCTGGAATAGTTTTGCCCAGAATTCAGTAGAGTTTTTTTTCTCATCTGCTATTCTCATAATTAGAATAAATTCATTCCCTTTACGGGTATAGATAATATTGGAATAATGTAAGTTTAGGTTCGTTTTGAGTTGATCCCAAAGCCATGATTTATAACCTTCTACTACTACTAAATTCGGTTCATTATTTTTTTCATGGCCAATTTCAAACGATAATACCGCAACCCGATGCGACTCTAAAATATTCCAATTGATAAGGGTTGCATATTGAATAATCTTTTCTTGATTTTCGATAGACTCAGAAAAAAGCTGATTAACAAAACTTTCTTTGACTTGTTCCTTTGCATCCAAAACAAGCTTTTGTTTAATAAATTCAATCGCAAAAACATTTAAAGCATAATCCATCGTTAAACGAAGTACACGATCTACTTTTTTCTGCTCTATGCAAACAACTAAATAGCCTAGTAGATCTGTCCCGCTAACGATTGGCCAGGCGGAAAGAGAAGCATTTTGGTCGTCAATCCAGAACTCTCGCGTCTTATGCTGAGTAATTTGTGCCTTTTTCTCGAGAACCTTACTTTCATAATGACTAGAGAGGTGTAATTCTTCCTCTTTATAGTAGGAGGTGAGAGGCCTTAAGAATCGATCGTAGAGGAGTATTGAACAATCAAGCATTGCACTTATTGTTTTAGTAATAGAATAGAGATCTTTCCCTTCTACTGTTTTTTTGACTAGTTCCTGATGATTTTCTAAAAGTGTCTCCAATCTTTTTTTACTTTCAAATTCATATCTATAAAGCCGAGCATTTTCAATTTGCATAGAAACAAAGTCAGATAAAAATTTAAAAAACTCTAAGTCCTCTTCAGAAAATAAACGATCCTTATCTGTTGTTACATATAGCACCCCAATTGTCTTTAGGTTAATATTTAAGGGAACTGTTAACTCTTTTCCTCCCGCTTTTTCAACAAACTGAAAATAGTTAATAATTGTTTGCTCTGTATTTATCTCAATTTTATCCGAATAATGAATGGTACCGTAAACGGGCGGGTTTATGACAAAGCAATGATTCACCTCATCGTATAAATAAATGCATGCCCCATTAGCCGGTGTCCCCTTTACAGCTCGTTCAATCACTTTTTCGATTACTTGTTCGATTGAGGAACCGGGAAAAATATTCTCTTTAATCCACTCTATTCCTTTTATTTTTCTTTTTTGTTTTTCCTTATCTTTTGCTAAATCCATGGCGATCGCTACATCATGTCCAAACTCAGCAAAGATTTGTTCTGCTTCTAGGACAAGGGGAACAAAGTCACGGAACCCAATTACACACAGACCGAAGCTATTGTTGTTATTTCTCAAGGGTACAGTAAACCAAGTAGATAATTGCTCTTTTTTTAATCCTTCTCGAAAATCACAATGGTCTTCCTGCTTGTCATTTGGCCACCAAAGAGCGTCTTCAAGTAAATTTGGTGCACACTTGCTAATTTCCAAATTTAATGTCGAGTCAATATTAAATTGATCACCAATCCATGCCTTTGGTACAAGTCTTCCTTCTTCTTTCAGAATGATCCCCACTAAATCACACGTAAACCCCATGTAAAAGGATTCTAACAAGTAATTCAATGTTTCTTCTAATGTATCAAATGTAATAAGTTGCCTTGTCACATTCCGAAGATGGTTGTTTATTTTTCCCTTTAGCTTTTCCTTGCTACTGTTTAATTGCAATAAAAACGCCCCTTTTTTCTATAAAATATGAAGTTATTCTCTTTACGTAATTCTATAAGGGGCTATTATTAACCTTTTTAGTATCGATTTATTTAAAATATTACGAAAATTAGTGCTACGAAAGAATTTCTTTAGCAATAACAACTCTTTGAATTTGATTTGTTCCCTCATAGATTTGCATAATTTTTGCATCCCTAAAATATTTTTCTACCGGGTAATCACGGATAAATCCATATCCACCAAAAATTTGGACAGCATCTGTTGCAACTTTCATCGCAGTATCAGATGCAAAGCATTTGGCAAAGGAAGCATGTTTTATCGACGGTTTTCCGGATTGAAGTAAATCTACTGCTTTATGAACTAGCAAACGTGATGCTTCTATACTCATGGCCATATCTGCCAACATAAATTGAATCGCTTGAAGATGTGAAATAGGTTTTCCGAATTGTTCCCGTTCTTTCGCATAGTTAAGCGATGCTTCATATGCTGCCTGGGCAATACCTAAAGCTTGAGCACCAACCATTGGCCTTGCATGCATTAATCCTTTCATAAAAATTTTAAAGCCTTCACCTTCTTCGCCAATTCGATTTTTAGAAGGCACAAGTACATCCTCAAAAATTACTGAAGCTGTATTAGATGCTCTTAAACCTAGCTTCTTTTCTGTTTCCCCTACTTTTACCCCAGCTAATTCTCGATCGACAATAAAGGCAGTAAACTTCTTTTGGCCACTTTTTACTAAGACATTAGCTAAAACAACATAGAAATCAGCAAAAGTTGCATTTGTAATAAAACATTTTTCACCGTTGAGAAGATAATCATCACCGATTTTCTTGGCTGTCGTCTTTAGTGAACTTACATCACTTCCAGCCCCTGGTTCAGTCAAAGCGAACGCGGCAAATTTCCCTTCTTCCGTTAGCTTTGTTAAGTACTTCTTTTTCAGTTCTTCGCTGCCGCCAACTAAAATGGGATAAGATGAGAGGGAATTGGCTTCTAAACTTGTGGCCACCCCTGCACAAGCTTTTGCAATCTCTTCAATAATTAAAGCCTGTGACATTTTATCTATCCCAGGTCCACCGTATTCCTCAGGCACAGCTAAATTACTTAATCCATATTTATGTAGATCTTGAAATATTTCCATCGGAAACGATTCTTCCTCATCATATTTGCGGGCATAAGGGGCTATTTCATTTTTTGCAAAATCACTTGCAAGTGCTTGAATGGCTACTTGCTCTTCATTTAACTGAAAAACTGTCATGATATCTCACCTTTTCTGAATTTATAATCCTATTTTTCATTGTTTAGAAATACTAATGCTTCAGATGATCTTGCTAAAAGAACACATCCTTCTCGTGTAAATGGGGCATGGATTGTCGTTTTAGGAGTAAATAAATAATCCCCTTTTGCAAGTTGATATTTCCCAACCCGAACCTCACCTTCAAGAACATATACTTCTTCATCCGCTGGATGGTCGTGCAGAGGGAATGAACTATTCGGTTCCATTTTAATTAAGACAGTACTTCCTCCCTTTTCAAACTTGTAGAGTGTCTTAATAAACACACCTGGAAAAGGAAGCGCCTTCCACTCTTTATCATTTGCGACAAAGCGGCTTGTTCTCTCTTCAGCTATTTCCTGGCTCATACTTCTACCAATCCTTTCTCATCTTGCCCATACCCTAAATATGTGGACTGTACTTGCGGATTTCTCAATAATTCATCTGCTGATCCTTCCAATACAAATTGGCCGCGGTCCATGACATATGCACGATCTGCCACACTTAAGGCTGCTTTGACATTTTGTTCGACTAAAATAACCATCGCACCTAAGTTGGCTCTAATTTCCTCCATGATTGCTAAAATTTCTTTCACAATTAATGGGGCAAGGCCCATTGATGGTTCATCTAATAAAATGATTTTGGGATCTGACATCAATGCTCTCGCAATGGCTAACATTTGCTGTTCTCCTCCGCTCATATTCCCCGCTGTATTATTCATATGTTTAACAAGCCCCGGAAACATTTTAAGCATAGACTCAATCTTTGATGCGACAAGATGTTTTTCTTTTCTATACTTAGCATACATCCCAAGGATTAGATTTTCTTTCACGGATAGACTTGAAAATATTTGTCTTCCTTCTGGAACAAGGGCAACCCCATTTTGCACCACCTTATGTCCTTTTATATTTGTAATGGATTGGTTGCCAATCGTAATTTCACCTTCTGACGCCTTATAAATTCCAGCAATCGTCCCTAGTAATGTACTTTTTCCTGCACCATTTGCACCAATAATAGAAACGATTTCCCCTTCGTTTATATGCAAGTTAACCCTGTCAATCGCCTTAATTCTGCCATGATAGGTTGTGAGATTTTTAATTTGAAGGCTCAAAGTACTTCCTCCCCTAAATAGGCAGCAATGACCTTTTGGTTTTTTTGGATTTCTTCTGGTGTTCCCTCGGCAATTTTATTCCCAAAATCAATCACGACGATCCTGTCCGCAATTCTCATTACTGTTTTCATGTCATGTTCAACAAACAAGAATGATAGGCCATTTCGCTTCATTTCAATTAAAATATTAGCAATCTTCGAAGTTTCACCATCATTCAATCCAGCCATTGGTTCATCTAACAGAATTAATTTTGGGTTTGAAACGATCGCACGCGCGATTTCCAATAGTTTTTGTAAACCATAGGGAAGATTCCCAGCGATCTCGTTCATTTGATCTTTAATTCCGATCATTTCTAATGCTTCTAAAGCATACCTTCTCGCTAATTCATCATCATGCTTCACCCTTGGCAATCTTAGTGCTGCTGAGTATACATTCGTTTTCATCTGGGTATGAACACCGAGCATGACATTTTCCAGAACCGACATATTTTCAAAGATTTGCAGATTTTGAAACGTGCGGGTGATTCCTTTGCCTGCAAGGCTATGAATTGGAGCCCCATTTATCCTTTCTCCCATGAACCAAACTTCGCCCTTTGTCGGAGGAAGAACGGAAGAAATCATATTAAATAAGGTTGTTTTCCCAGCCCCATTTGGACCGATCACAGCAACAATCTCCCCCTGATTTACGTCGAAAGAAACATCATTAACTGCGGTAATGCCCCCGAACTGCTTAGTTAAGTTTTTCACCTGCATGATGCTCGTTTTCATAGGAAATCCCCTCCTCCTTTACGGGCAATGTTTTTGTTTTGTTTTTTAATTTCAAAAAGTTAGAGAATGTCGGCAATAATCCCTTTGGCATTAACATCATAACAAGGACTAAGACAACCCCATACACCATGATTTCAACTTCTCCGCCCACATCGAAAAACAATGGAAGGGTATTTTTTACCCATTCACCAAGCATGGTCATTAGAAATGCTCCTGTAATGGCGCCCCAAATTGATTGTGAACCACCAACAACGACCATGACAAGAAATTGTACGGAAACAAGCACGTGAAACGTGGACGGAGTAATAAAATTCATGAAATGAGCATAAATACTGCCAGCAGCAGATGCAAAAATGGCACTAATAACAAAAATATGAAGTTTGAATTTAGCTACATTTATTCCTTGAGTCAAGGTTGCGATTTCACTATCATGAATGCCCCTTAATACCCTCCCAACATGTGAGTAAACAATGTTTAAGGATACTAACACGATCATTAACACAATGCCCCAAACAAAAAAGTAGTAGCTTAACTCCCCTTTCAGCGGAATCCCAAAGAAATTAAGTTTCGGAATGCCCGATAATCCAGCAGCACCTTTTGTGATACTTGTAAGCCCTAAAAGAACAATATAAACAATTACATTAACGCCAATTGTGGCAAAAGCTAAGAAATGTTCTTTTAATTTTAAAATGGGGATTCCAATCAAAAATGAAATAAGTGCAGTGACAAGCATCCCAGCTATCAAGGCTAACCATGGGGATACACCATAATTCACCGTCAAAACACCTGAAGTATAGGCACCTATAGCAAAATACGCTGCATGCCCAAGAGAAATTTGGCCAGCATAGCCCATTAAAAGGCTTAATCCTATCGTGATCATACTGTAGATGCCAATTAAGATAAACAAGCTAAGCATGTAAGACGAATTAAATATGAATGGAAGCACAGATACTAAAATAACGAAAATTAATAACGGCTTTATACGGTTGGGATATAATGAACTCAAATTAATTCCCTCCTTCCTTACACACGTTTGCCAGTCATTTTTGACATAATCCCATTTGGGGCAACAAATAGGACAAGCAGTAAGATAGCGAAACTAATTGCATCACTGTAGGAGGTTGATACGTAACCGGCTGAAAATGCTTCGATTAGCCCAATGATAAATCCAGCTGCTACTACTCCTTGAACATTCGTCATCCCCCCAATGATCATCGCCATAAATCCTTTCAGCCCTAACATTAATCCCATATCATATGTTGCTCCAGTTACTGGAGCAATTACAATCCCAGCAATAGCCCCGACCGCGGCACTTAGGATAAACGCTAGTGCTGACATTGATTGAGTATTAATCCCCATTAATCGTGCCGCTTTTGGATTAATGACACATGCTTTAAAAGCAGAACCAACCATTGTTTTTTCAAAAAAGAAATAGAGTAAAATAAGCAAGAAGAAAAGAGTACTAACTACCCATATACTTTGTGGAATTAAAACGGCTCCGAGAATTAATATTGGATCATTTTGAGAGAAAGGTGGTAATGATTTTGGATAAGTTCCAAATGAAAATAACCCGATTGCACGTAATATAATCGAGATACCGATTGTAATAATAATTAAATTAATAAAACTGGCATTTTTTGTTGGCATAATCGCAACTCTTTCGACGAAAAGACCAATAAGTGCCGTCGCAATGATTGCTAAGAGAATCGCTGCGTAAATGGGCATGCCCATTCCTGCAAAAGTAATGCAAAACATGGCACCAAGCATTGAAAATTCACCTTGTGCAAAGTTGATAATGCCCGTGACATTATAGATGGTAACAAAACCAATAGCGATAAGGGCATATATACTGCCTGTAGTTAGTCCAGTAATTGTATATTGTAATAGCTGGCTAAAATCCACTTTAACTGCTCCTTCCTGGATAAATCTATGCAAGAAGGATGACTCAGAACAAAAGGGTCACCCTCTCTGTATGTTCTACTCAGCGATCTCCCAGCCGTCATTACCCACTCTTAACATCGCCATTCCATCACCTGCAACAGAGTTTCGATTATCTGGCTTCATATTATATGTTCCGGTAACTCCTTTATAAGAAATGGTTTCGAGGTATTCTTTAATATCTTGAGGCGTTTCCTTCCCTTCTGAAATCGCTTGAAGCACCATTTGAATCCCATCATACGCATATCCGCCAAACGGACCAGGATCATAACCATATTCCTTAATAAAAGGTTGTGAAAAATCTTCTAAAATTTGTTTTTGCTCAGAATCTTCTATTGAATGTAATACGTTTAGCTTGCTTCCAATGACTAATACGCCTTCACCGTCTGCACCGACTTGTTCTAAAAACCCTTTATTACTAACTGCATGACTTTGGATCATCGGAATATCAAAACCAAGCTGTTTAAAGTTTTTCGCAATGATTCCAGCTCCAGGAGGTCTTGACCAAATAATCACTGCCTCTGGTTTTTTGGGTTTAATTTTTGTCAATTGGACAGTCATATCATTTGCCTCTGCATCAAAGTCTTCAACAGCGATAATATCAATATTATTTTCCTTTGCCATTTTTTCGAATACTGGTAAACCGGTCTGTCCAAACCCATCTCTTGCATTCACCCAAGCTACACTCTTAATTCCATTGTTATTTAAATAATCGACCGCTTTTTGTAAAACGGTTGCGTTTGCCTGAGGTGCCTGAACCATAAAATCATTAAATTGATCATCATTAAGTACCCCTAAGGCAACAAGAGGGATTTCATTTTCTAACGCAACCCCACCTAAAGCAACACTTGTACTTGTTTGTGTTCCGCCAACAACTGCCGAAACCATATGTTCCGAGATCAGCTTTTTCATAATAACGACAGCTTTTGTATCATCCGTCGCATAATCCTCAATGATGAGTTCAACTTTTTTTCCATTAAACTCTTTATCTGCAAGTTGCTTTTTTAGAAGGCGAGCAACGTCAGCTTCAGGCTTTCCAAGTGAAGAGGCTGGACCAGTGTCCGCTACAATGACGCCAATTTTAATCGTATCTTCAGACTGACCAGTATTAACGTTAGCCGAATCAGAAGACTCCTCACCTGATGTACTTGTTTGACTCGAATTCGCACATCCTGCTACTAAAATAAGACTAGAAATGATAATAAAAAATGACCACATCCAATGGTATCTGGTTTTCATCGCAACTCAACTCCTATACTTTCCATTAATTGTTCTTGAAGTGAGACTTTTTTGATTTTTCCACTGGCGGTCATCGGAAAGCCTTTCATAATAATTAATTTATCAGGGACTTTATAATTAGCTACTCTCTGTCTAACAAAATCAATAAGTGATTGTTCATCAGCTGTAGCATGGGATTTCAGTTTTACACAGGCACAAGAAATTTCCCCTAACACAGTATCTGGCAAGCCTACAATTGCAACCTCTAACACATCACAATGTAAATAAAGAATTTCTTCTATTTCTCGCGGATAGATGTTATAGCCTCCACGAATAATCATTTCTTTTTTACGGCCTACAATTCTAAGATTCCCATTTTCATCTAATATTCCGAGATCACCTGTGTAAAACCATCCGTTTTCATCAATCGCTTCAGCTGTCTTTTCTGGCATTTGATAATATCCCTTCATTACACCGAAGCTTCTACAGACAATCTCACCAACTTCTCCTGTTCTAACTTCTTGCCTGCTATCGTTGACAATTTTTACTTCAGCACCAGGAAGGGCTTTACCAACCGTTTCGGCGCGTACAATATCTTCATCATCAAAGCTCGTCATCGTTAGAGTAGGGGAGGTTTCACTTAACCCATAAGCAACCATAATCTCGCAACCCATATCGTTACGGATTCTCTTAACAATTTCTATCGGACATGGAGCGGCAGCAATAATTCCTGTTCTTAAAGAAGATAAATCATAACTCGCAAATTCCTCGTGATTTAATTCGAGAATAAACATTGTTGGTACTCCGTGTTTGACAGTTACCTTCTCTAATTCCATCAGTTCTAGAGCAGCTTTTGCTTTATATTGATCCATTAATACCATCCTGGCACCAACTGCAACTGTACTGAGAATACTCGGTACAAGTCCGAATACGTGGAACACTGGCACAGCAACAAAAAACACGTCTTTTTCTGTGCACTTCATTTGGTTAGCAGAAATAATTGCAGTATTCACTACGTTTGAATGAGTTAACATCGCTCCTTTTGGAGCACCTGTCGACCCAGATGTGTAAAGAATCGAAAATGTGTCATTTTCCGAATCGATATCGATAGGTTCAAATGAAGCGCTTTCATTATTTTCAAGCAAAGCCTCATAGCTCAGTATCCCATCAATTTGACATCGTACAGAGATTAACGTTTTTAAACTATTTACAACTTTTATTGCCGAAGCGAATTGATCGTAATGCCTTACCCCGCTAAACTCCTTCGTAAAAAAGGCTAACTTTGCTTCGGAATTTCTCAAGATGTACTCAACCTCATCTTGGCGATATCTTGTATTAAAAGGAACAAGAATTGCACCAACATGGGAAACAGCCATATATATGACAATAAATTCATTCCAATTCGGTAAACATACAGCAACTTTGTCTCCCTTTTTGATGCCAAGTTCTTGAAGGGATTTTGCAAGGGTTATGGATTGACGCCATAATTCCTCATACGAGATTCTCCCATAGCCGTCAAAGGCTACTTCATGTTCAGGATCTTTTTTATAAACTTGTTGAAGCAATTGGGAAACACTTAGATTACTAATCTCTTGTTTCATCCAAATAACCCTCCTATATTATTTTATAGGCTGTGTTAAATCTTGTTGTTGATCTTTGGACCGCCTTATGTGTATGTGTTTACTACGTCACTCGTACCGAGTAAAACCCGTTCACGACATACACATAAGGCTAATATCAACAATGAATGTTAACTGAGCCTTTTTATAAAACTTCCCAAATTGCTGCGATCCCCTGGCCCCCGCCTATACATAGTGCAGAAGCTCCAAATCTCTTATTTCTACGTTTAAGTTCATATAGTAAACTTAGGCTTATTCTTGCTCCACTTGCTCCTAGCGGATGACCTAATGCGACTGCTCCACCATTCACATTACCTATTTCAGGATTAAATCCGAGTTCTTTTTGACAGGCTAAATATTGGGCAGCGAAGGCTTCGTTTATTTCAATTAAATCTAGTTGATCAATTTTCATGTCAGCACGCTCTAGTGCCTGTCTAATAGCAGGTGCTGGGCCGATTCCCATATATTTAGGTTCAACGCCAACAATTCCCCATGATACAAGTCTTGCTAATGGTTTTAAATTCCGTTTTTCAGCATATTCACTTGAAGTGACAACAAGTGTTGCTGCACCGTCATTAATCCCACTTGCATTTCCAGCGGTTACTACCCCATTTTCCTTGAAACGAGCTGGAAGTTTATTTAAAATGTCAGTTGGTGTATCACGTGGGTGTTCATCCCGGTCGATCACCTTATCACCTTTACGTCCTTGTATAATATATGGAACAATCTCATCTGCAAAATAGCCATTTTCGATTGCAGTTAATGCTTTTTGGTGGCTCCTGGAGGCAAATTGATCGATATCATCTCTAGTAATTTCATATTTTTCCGCAAGATTTTCAGCTGTAATAGCCATTGAGCATTTTCCGTAAGGATCGTATAACGCTTCCCATAAATAATCCTCCATCGGCGCTTTGCCTAGCGATAGCCCCCAACGTGCACCACGAATGACATGAGGAACTTGGCTCATATTTTCAGCTCCACCAGCTATGGCAACATTTGATTCCCCAAGTGCAATTGATTGTGAAGCATTAATAATAGCCTGTAATCCTGAACCACAAAGCCGATTCACGGTTAACCCTGGAACATGTTCAGGGATTCCAGCTTTTAAGCCAACATGCCTAGCCATATAAATAGCATCAGCACTTGACTGGATAACATTCCCTATTACTACTTGATCTACTTCTTCTGGTTCTATGAAGGCTCTTTTCATTGCTTCCCTCGTTGTTGCAGCGGCAAGATCAATGGCTGAAACATCACGAAATGAACCCCCAAACTCTGTAAATGCTGTCCGTGCGCCGTCAATAACGAAAAGATCTTTATTATTCACTTCAACCACTCCTTATCTTCCTACGAATTGTGGCATTCTTTTTTCAACAAATGATTTCATACCTTCTTTTCGGTCCTCACTAGCAAACGCATTTCCAAAACATGCTGTTTCTAGATCAAGTGCTGTGTTTAAATCAACTCCTACTCCACGATTCACAGCTGTTTTTAACATTTTCATCGCAACTCGTGGTTTTTCAGCTAATTTCTCTGCCCATAATTTCGTTTCATTAAGAAGTTCATCTAGTTCAACTACTTTGTTTACCAGCCCGATTTCAGCTGCTTTATCTGCAGTAATCATTTCACCGAAGAAGAGTAATTCTTTTGCTTTTGCAAGGCCAACTATTCGCGGCAACCGTTGGGTACCACCTCCGCCCGGAATAATGCCTAAGTTGATTTCAGGTAAGCCAAACTTCGTATTAGAGGAACAAATTCGGAAATCGCAAGCCAATGCCAGTTCACACCCACCACCAAGTGCTAATCCGTTAACCGCAGCAATAACAGGTTTGCTCATTGCTTCGACCTTATCGAACGCAATTCTTGATACTCTAGACATTTCCAGCATTTCGGCACCATTCAAATTCATCATTTCAGTGATGTCAGCACCAGCGGCAAACGCGCGATCTCCCTTTCCTGTAATAATAATGGCTTGGACTAATGGATCAGCCTCCAGCTTATCTAAAAGTGTTGAAAGTTCTTGGAATAACTGTGTATTTAAAGGGTTAAATGGAGGACGGTTTAAAAAAATCGTCCCTATGCGATTTTCATCAAGAGTAAATTCTAAAGTTTCCATTTTTCCAGCTCCTTTTGTATTTCTTAAATTAATAGTCAGTAAAAAACACGAATGACATTTTTACTTTATTGGTCATAATCGTACCAGCCGGCTCCCGACTTCTTACCAACCCGACCAGCTCGGACAAGGTTTCTTAACGCAAGAGGGGCAGCAAATCGCTGATCCTTAAATTCTTCATAAAAGTAATCCATGACATGCAATCCAATATCCACCCCTGCATAATCTTGAAGTGTAAACGGCCCCATTGGATAATTGAGACCCAATGTAACTGCCTTATCAATATCTTCAGGTGTTGCAACTCCTTCTTCCACTAAGCGAATCGCTTCGATAAACTGAGGAATCATAATACGATTAACAATGAATCCGGGGGTGTCTTTTTTAACTTCAATTGGTTCTTTTTTCATATCAATCGATAATTTTTTAAGAATTTCTATCGTTTCATCACTAGTTTTATAACCTCGAATGACTTCTACTAGTTTCATAACTTGTGGAGGGTTAAAAAAGTGCATCCCTGCCACTTGCTCAGGCCGTTTCGTAGATTCCGCAAGAACAGTAATTGACATGGAGGATGTATTTGAAGCAACGATCGCTTCTGGACTCAAAATTTCATCCAATTGGTGAAAGACTTCTTTTTTGGCTTCCAGATCTTCAATTATTGCTTCAATGACAACATTACATTCGCTTAAATCCGCTAAATTTGTTGTTAAATGAATTCTCGCTAAAACTTCAGATTTTTCTTCTGATTTCATTCTTCCTTTTGCAATGGCTCTATCCATAAACTTCTCCATACGTGCTAAAGCATTATCTAGATAACGTTGTTCAATATCTTGTAGAATAACTTCAAATCCAGAAATGGCTGCTTGGTGGGCAATTGCTCCCCCCATAGTCCCTGATCCAACCACACCTATTCTTTTCATTGTCATATGTAAACCCTCCAATTATTTTGAATATCAGTTTGAATATTAAGAATATTAAACTAATACTAATGCATATTTTTTTTCATTTGTACCTTTAATATAAGGAATTCAGTGTTTACTTTTCCGCAAATTGAAGCAACCGAGTTTAAGACTTAATAGTTTTCATAAATCAATAATTAGTCATATCCACAGCTTATAGCGCTAAAAAGCCAATTATTCAATGATAGAATAATTGGCTTTTCCTTCCTGATAGTCCGCATTACTAGACAAATATTTAAAAAAGATTTTATCAATTGCATATTTTCTTAACTAAAAGTTAAGCTTTTTAAGGGTGTTGAAGACTGCAAAAATTCATCTTCCTTAACATCGTAAAGCCCGTAAGGAACAAGTCGAAGACCAGGCAAATTGTCACATGTTAAAAACAGTAATGTATAAAGAATATCGTGAAATGGAAATCCACGTTCCTGTAATACCGATAATAATTGATTATGAAATTCTAGTGCTTCATCAAAAGAATTACTCGCAGTCATCATGCCTGTAAATGGTAAAGGAATTTCAAGGACTATTTCTTCACCATCCACAATGACAATTCCTCCTCCTATTTCATGGACTCTTGATGCAGCTTTTGCCATAGATTCTGACCTTCTTCCAATAACAAGCAGTTCAGTTGTTGTATTATAAGTGGAGGCCATTCCATCTAAATTTGTAGCAAACCTCTCTATTATTCCTTTTGCTATCCACTCCCCATTTCTTTCAATCAAAACTGCTTGTAATAAACTATCATGCCCTGAAAGGTCCGCAAATCCATTTTTAGAAGGAAGTACAGTGTCCTTTCTTTGAGTAATTACATTACTGCGAAAATGAATAACCGGGACAGGATTATTTGATGACGTATGAGGATATTGATATAATTCAGGCTTTTTCAAGACAGACTTAGGAATCGTAAATGGTTTTCTATGAATATATTTTTTCCAATTGATTTCAGGTAACGAAGTCAATAGTTTTCCATTTTCGGCTACTACCTCTCCTCCTGCAATCACTAATTCCGGACGAAATTGAACAAGATCAGGAAGTAGGAGAATATCTGCTTTTCTACCTGGTGCAATGCCGCCAACATAGTCATCTAGGCGAAGATAAGTTGCCGGATTAATCGTTACCATCTGAATGGCATTCAAAACCGGGACTCCAAGTTCCACTGCTTGTCTAACAAGCCCGTCAGCATACCCCTCCTTTTCAATAAAAGCGGGGTGCGGTCCATCTGTCGTCATTATAATACGGCTTGTATTGACGCTTCCTTCTGTAATAAGTTTGACAATTTCCGGCAAATCAGGGCGTAGGGAACTGTTACGTAGGGTTGTCCATAAACCCAATCTAAGCCTATCTAATGCTTCTTTTGCCGTGATTGCCTCATGGCAAGCATTCACACCAGAGGCAACGATAGCGTTTAATCTTTCATAGGAACATCCTGAAGTATGTCCATCTGATATTTTCCCGATTTTCTTAGCATAATCCATAGTTTCCAATAATTGAGGATCAGCCTTGTAAATTAGTGGCCAACGAGTGACCTCAGCTGTACCAACTACTTCATCTAAATTAAGAAGCTCCTGTATCTCCTTTTGGTTATACCATTCCCTTTCACCAGGGAAATCTGCTTGTGAAACAAGTCTAACAAGCCACAAAAAGTTCCCAGGTAAGCTTTTTAAATCCATTATTAGTTCCTTAAATCGATTGGCACCCATGTTTAAATGAAAGAACAAATTATCATTTATTGATGTTGTTGTGCCAAATGGCAATACTTTTCTAGTTATACTTACCGGATTGTATATAACCCAAGGGTGAGCATGAGATTCGATAAACCCTGGAGAAATATACATCCCTTTTGCATCAATTACCTTTGTGTTTTCTCCAATAGATGCCTCGATGTTCCCAACGTAGGCAATACAATCTTTATATATAGCCACATTTTGTTCCAGAAACTCTTGTGAATAAACATTAATCACTGTCCCACCTTTAATATATAAATCAGCGGGCCGCTCACCTTTTGCCACTTCAATCAATTCACTTCTTCGGGCCTTAAGTTCCATGTTCATCACTCCCATTATGATCAAGAATAGATATTTAGCTCAAAAACATGTACAAAACTAATTGCACGATAGCTTCTTGGACAATTGCTACATTCAAGTAATTCAATTTAGTCACTATTGCTTATATTATGTTTTTAAAAATTCCGTCAATTTATCATAATATTAAATAAGAACAAATTACATGTCAATATAAATGCATAAATTTGATTAACCCTAATAATGGGTTTGGAGTTCAGCGTACATAAATATTGCAATTTATTTCATTTATTTTTAATACCTTATCATGGGAAGAGATCAGTAAAGTTTCACAAAAAAAAGGCCAACCCACATTTTGATTGTGAGTTGACCTTGAACAGTTGCGTTACACGTTAAATATTATTCAGCTTATTTTTGGTATAAATGCGTCACTAATCATCTCCCACTGATGGATCTCCAAACCTCTGGCGTTATGTACTATGTAAGGATCTTTCTTCGCCATTGCTTTTGCATCCTCCAATGTTTCCGCCACATAAATAACTAGCCCGCCTGCACCATCGGCAAATCTCCCTCTTGCAAAAACTTTCCCATCGGCACTCATTTTATCTAAAAACTCAAGGTGCTGAGGGCGATATAATTGGCTCCTCTCTTCGTTTAGCATAGGTAAAAAAGCAGCAAAGTATTTCATTCTCAAACCTTCTTTCCTTTAATATTTTTTCGAATTTAGCTAAAAGTCTACACCTTATGGTTATTTGAATTTTCCATATATTATTATAATTAATTATAGCAAATGTTAAGAAATACACCAGCTTTAGACAAATCACATTGAAGTGTAGGAATGCTAAATTCGCTTAAATAATTTAAGAAGATTGTATGAAATGACAATTCCACACTTGGGTCTTTGTACATTGGAGGTTAATAATTCGAAATCTCGATAAGATTCTTATCAGGGTCTCTAATATAAATTGAAGTAATTGGACCAAGAGCACCAGTCCGACTGACTGTGCCCTCTTCAATTGGGATTTCGTATCGCCTTAAATGTTCAATTACTTTGTTTAGATTCCAATTAGTAATGAAGCATAAATCTTCTGATCCTGGTAAAGGGTTCATTGCTTTTGGTTCAAACTCTTTTCCCAATTCATGAAGATTAATCTTTTGCTTTCCAAAAGTTAACGCCGTTCTTCCTTCTCCAAAATTAACAACCTGCATCCCCATGACTTGTGAATAAAACTTACTTGTTTTTTCAATACTCCGCACAGTAAGGACAATATGATCCATGCTTTCAATCATTCAAACCCTCCTTTTGATTTTTATTTTCGAAAAATAAAACCTTCAAATATTAAATTTTTGAAGGTTTAGGTGATAGACTTACAAGTTAGCCTTTCTATTAAACTGCTGCTTGCCAATTTCGTACCAGTCATTGCCGTTGCAATCAATTATCACAACTGCTGGAAAATCCTTAACTTCTAATTTATAAATCGCCTCAGGTCCTAGATCTTCATAAGCAATGACTTCCATCGATTGAATGGTACGTGCAATTAATGCCCCAGAACCACCAATAGCTGAGAAATAAACCGCTTTATTTTTCACCATAGAATCGATTACTTCCTGACTCCTATATCCTTTTCCGATCATCCCTTTCAGCCCTCGGTCCAATAGAGATGGAGTATATTTGTCCATTCTCCCGCTCGTCGTTGGCCCTGCTGAACCGATGACCTGTCCGGGCTTTGCGGGCGTGGGGCCTACATAATAAATGGTCTGCCCGGAAATATCAAATGGAAGCTCTTCTCCCCTTTGCAGGGATTCTGACATTCTTTTATGGGCAGCATCTCTTGCTGTATAAATGGTTCCGCTTATGAGTACCCGGTCTCCGGCTTTTAATTTGGTTAAAATATTTTCGTCCATTGGACAAGTTAAATGAAGAGCTGACAAATTCATCCCTCCTACAATCGGATTTCTTTATGTCTGCTTGCATGGCAATTTAAATTGACTGCTACAGGCAATGCTGCGATATGGCATGGTTCAATTTCAATTTTGACATCAAGAGCCGTTGTATTGCCGCCCATTCCTTGTGGGCCAATTCCTAATTCATTAATTTTCTCCATTAGCTCTTTTTCTAATTGGGCAATTTCCGGCCGATCACTTCGATGCCCGATAGGTCTGAATAATGATTTCTTGGCTAAATAAGCACATCGTTCAAAGTTTCCTCCGATTCCAACACCAACGACTAACGGAGGACACGCGTTTGGACCAGCTTTTGCAACTGTGTCGAGAATATAAGCTTTAATGCCTTCTAATCCATCTGAGGGTTTTAGCATTTTTAACGTACTCATGTTTTCACTGCCTCCACCTTTTGCGGACATGTGAATCACAATTTCCTCTCCGGGTACCAGTTCAATATGGATGATAGAAGGTGTGTTATAGCCTTTGCTTTTTTCGCGGGTGATAGGGTGATCGACAATCGAGTGTCTTAAATAACCTTCCTCATACCCTTTTCTGACGCCTTCATTAATAGCATCATAAATACTACCGCCCGTAATATGACAATCCTGCCCGACTTCCACGATAAACACTGAAACGCCAGTGTCTTGACACATAGGTACTCTTTCGCTTTTGGCAATATCGGCATTTAAAATTAACTGCTCAAGTATGTCCTTACCAGTTTCAGACGTTTCCTTTTTTAAGGCTGTTCGAAAAGCATCAACCACATCTTGCCCTAGCTCAAAGTTAGCTTCCTGACACAGTTTCGCCACTTGATTAACAATCTCTTCATAAGTAACGGTTCTCACAATATCTTCCCCTTTATTAAGCAAGTCTCCCATCCATGAGGAATGACGAACTTTGTTAATCTGCGATAGTATTAAAGAATGTTTGAGAAAATTGAATATCATGTTTTTGAATGATAATTTTTCTCTCCCACTCTGTCTGCTCACCTCTAATATCTTGAATTTTATGCGCGCCTCGGCTTTCTTTTCGCGTTGCACCAGCAAGAGCTGAAGCCCATGCCGCACGGACCTTATCTTGAAGCTGCACGTTTATGATGCTTTTATTTTCTTCTAATTGCGAAGCAATCCAGCCCAGTTCATCCGCTGCTTCCCGCAATGACTGGCCTGTTCTTTCTATTCCAACCTTCGTCCACATAATTTCCTTTATTTTTTGTATGATCTCTTGTTCTTCCAA
This sequence comes from Cytobacillus depressus, assembly GCF_008923245.1. GTDB lineage: Bacteria > Bacillota > Bacilli > Bacillales > Cytobacillaceae > Cytobacillus > Cytobacillus depressus. Next base: position 27,054 of record NZ_WBOS01000014.1, on the reverse strand, counting down.
TTGTGTATGGCTGTTTAGATAACTTTCTTTGTCAAAATAACTATCAGTAGCTTTTATATACTCGAGCCTTTTTTCTCTTGCAGCCATTTTTCCTGTCCGATGTCCAAATACTAGTGCCTCTGTTAGAGACCCTCCCCCAAGACGGTTGGAACCGTGCAAGCCCCCCGTACATTCGCCGCATGCATACAATCCGGGCAAATTCGTCCGGCCCCATTCATCCGTCTGGATACCGCCCATAGAATAATGCTGGACTGGACTCATGATCCATTCCCCTTCATATCCTTTTTTAAATAGCCGGTATAAATGAGGACTATCCCTTTGGATATTTCCTTCCTCGACATTGGCAAAATTCAATAGCACTTTATTTTCTTTGAACAGGGCATAGCTAAGGACATCTCTTGTTTCGAGCTCTTTTTTTGGATACTTCTCCATAAACCGTTCGTTCTTTTCATTTACTAAAAAAGCACCCTTGCCAAAAATCCTTGTCATAATATCAACATTTGCCGGATATTTGAGCCGATAAGGGTAAAATTGGACAAATTCCATATCGACAAGACAAGCTCCATGCCGCCACGCCATTCCGATCCCCTCACCGGAAACATCTCTTGGATTATCAGATGAAGCATATAATCCTCCAAATCCCCCAGATGCTAAAATGACTGCTGGAGCATTATAGGCATAAAACTCATTTTCTCTTTGAATAATAGCCCCAATAACCGAATCTTGATCTTTTATTAAGTCAACAATGGCTGACTGTTCATGAAAGTATATTCCTATTTCACTTGCAAATTTGCGCATAGCTTTTGTTGTATTTCTGCCTAGTCCGTTTCCGGCATATACCCTTCTGGGAAAAGTATGGCCCGGTGTGCTTATTTTTCTTTCCAGCTCAAGTTCAATGCCAAATTTATTCTCAAGCTCATTTACCCTATCCGTACACTCTTCTGCTAAAATTCTAGCTAACTTGCGATCTGATAATTGCCTGCCCCCATTGATAATATCTTTATAAAATGCATCTGGTGAATCGCCGGGTGAGAAAATAGCTGAATGGACCCCGTCTGAAATAACGGAAGATCCTCCTAACCCTGCTTTTCCCTTCGTAACAAGCGCAACAGAGACGCCTTCCTCTTTTGCAGATATCGCAGCGGCCAATGCCGCCTGACCGCCCCCGATGACGAGTACATCATATTGAAAAGTTTGTTTTATCTTCATTTCTTTAGCCAGCTCCACATGGCATAGCGGTTTGCGTCCTTATTCAATTCAGCTATTGCCGTTGTTAACGGGATTTCTTTCGGACAAACTTGAACACAGTTTTGAGAGTTTCCGCAGTTTGCGATTCCTTCTTCCCCAATGATGACCTCTAGCCTGCTGCTCTTTTGCTGGGAACCGGTTGGATGCATATTAAAATATTTTGTTTGTCCTAGTGCTTGCGGTCCGATAAACGGTGATCCGCTGTTTACGTTTGGGCATGCCTCCAAGCAGCAACCGCAAGTCATGCATGTAGAATATTTATAGGCTTCCTGCTGATCATCAGATGAAATGAGCGGACCGGCTCCCATCGCATATGTTCCGTCAATCGGAATCCAGCCTTTTATTTTCTTTAAGGCGGCAAACATGCGGTCACGATTGACGACTAAATCTTTTTCAACAGGAAATGTTTCCATTGGCTCTAATTGAATCGGCTGTTCTAACCGATCTACGAGTGTTGAGCATGCCTGCCTTACTTTTCCGTTAATTCTCATACTGCAAGCCCCGCATACTTCTTCGAGGCAGTTATACTCCCAAGCTACTGACCTTACTTTTTCACCATTTATATTAATTGGATTTCGTTGAATCTCCATTAGGGCGGAAATAACATTCATATTTTTTCTGAAAGGGATATTAAATTCTTCCCAATAGGATTCGCCGCCGGTATGATCTGTTCGCTTAATTTTTAATCGAATTTCTTTTGTGTCTGCCACTTTTTTCACCTTCCCTCTTATACTTTTGAAGGTTCTTCTATTTTATTTTCTGTTTCTTCATTGCTTGATGTGACGATGTCATATCGCCTTTGTCTTGGAGCGATATATTTTAGGTCAACGGGTTCATAGGATAGACTTGGACCGAATGGTGTGTATGTAGCAATGGTCGTTTTTAGCCAATTTTCGTCATCCCGCTCCGGGAAATCTGGCTTGTAGTGAGCTCCTCTGCTTTCGTTTCGTTGCAGTGCACCTAATGTTATGACTCTAGCAAGCTCAAGCATATTCTTTAATTGCCGTACAAATGGGACCGTTCTGTTTTGCCATTTCGACGTATCATCAATGCCGATATTTTTCATCCGTTCCTGTAATTCCTGCAATTTTTCATCTGTTTTTTGCAGACGGTCATTGTATCTAACGACGGTTACGTTGTCGACCATCCAATCGCTCATTTCAACATGCAATTGATACGGATTTTCGGAGCCGTTCATTTTATAAATTTTCTCGACTTCCGCTTCTTGCTTTTGTTTTTCTAAATCATACAAGGATTGAGGCAGATCCTCACAAGTTGATTCAAGGCCATTTATATAACGTACGGCATTTGGACCAGCAACCATTCCGCCATAAATAGCAGATACTAGCGAATTGGCTCCAAGGCGATTGGCACCGTGAAATTGATAATCGCACTCTCCGCAAGCAAAAAGGCCAGGGATATTCGTCATTTGATCGTAATCTACCCACAGTCCGCCCATCGAATAATGCATGGCCGGGAAAATTTTCATCGGCAGCTTTCTCGGATCATCCCCAACAAACTTTTCATAAATATCGAGGATTCCACCTAGCTTACGCTGCAAAAGTTCACTCGGAAGATGAGAGAGATCTAAGTAAACCATGTTTTCGCCGTTAATCCCTAGCTTCAAATCAACACAAACGTGGAAAATCTCTCTCGTCGCAATATCTCTTGGCACAAGATTTCCGTAAGCAGGGTATTTTTCTTCGAGGAAGTACCACGGTTTTCCATCACGGTAAACCCAAACCCTTCCGCCCTCTCCCCTTGCTGATTCTGACATTAAGCGAAGTTTATCGTCTCCTGGTATGGCTGTTGGATGGATTTGAATAAACTCACCATTTGCATACCTGGCACCTTGCTGATAAGCGATGCTATGCGCGCTCCCCGTATTAATGATGGAATTCGTGCTCTTACGGAAGATATTTCCGATTCCGCCTGATGCGAGTATAACTGCATCTGATTTGAACGCTTGGATTTCCATTGTTTTTAAATTCTGGGCCGTAATTCCGCGGCATCTTCCTTCATCATCTTTAATAAGAGAAACCAGTTCCCAATGCTCGAACTTTTCTACAAGGCCTTCAGTCTCATATTTTCGAACTTGTTCATCAAGTGCATACAGAATTTGCTGCCCGGTTGTGGAGCCTGCAAATGCTGTCCTTGAATATTTGGCTCCGCCGAGTCTTCGGAAATCGATATGCCCTTCTTCTGTTCGATTAAATTGAACGCCCATTCTTGCAAGCAAATAAATGATGTCTGGGGCTGCTTCACACATCGCTTTTACAGGTGGCTGGTTCGCTAAAAAATCTCCTCCGTAAATTGTGTCGTCAAAATGCTCCCATACAGAGTCCCCTTCACCTTTTGTATTAACAGCGCCGTTGATCCCGCCTTGCGCACATACTGAATGAGAGCGGCGAACAGGAACTAATGAAAACAGTTTTACCTTCTTTTTTGCTTCAGCAATTTTTATAGTGGCCATTAAGCCCGCAAGCCCGCCGCCAATTACAATGATTTCTTGATTATTCATTTTATCCACGCTCCTGTTGTTACATTTCAGTTGACATTAACTAACAAATGAAAGTAAGCTCCATACGCTCATAACTGCTAAAATAACAAACACCCCTGAACAAATCCGCCGAACAGTCTTCTGTGATGCAGGTCCGATTGTGATTCCCCAAGTAATAAATGCAGTTGAGATCCCATTTGAAAAATGATAAACCGTACTTAATACACCCGCTAAATAGAATACGAAGATGAACGGATTTGATAAATGCTCACTTACAAGCTGAAAATTTACTTCAGTTCCTTTTAAAGCCGGACCAATTCTTAAGGCCCACACATGATAAATGACAAATATAAACGTGATAACCCCTGTTATTCTTTGCAGCAAGAAGCTAATATTGCGTCCATATTTATACACATGGGCATTCGGTTTTGAGATAAATGATAAGTAGATGCCGTATACCGCATGGAATAGCAAAGGCAATGCGATAAAAACAATCTCTAAAACTAGCAAAAATGGCAAACTCGTCATGAACTGAACATGCTCATTAAATCTTTCACTGCCTTGAATGGCTAACGCATTCCCCATAAGGTGCTGAATGAGAAAAAGGCCTAGCGGGATTAACCCCGCTAGTGAATGCAGCCTCGATAAGACAAATTTTCCTCTTTTGTTAGAAGGACGTGATTGAATCAGTGGGCCTACTGTGTTTGTTTGCACGGCTCTTCCCTCTTTTCCGCCGACATCCATTCATTTATATCTACTTCTTCTAATCGTAAAATTGCATGGACGAGCGCTTCTGGTCGATCTGTTTTTCCTGAAGTCATGGCTGTAAATTTCTGAATGAGCTCTTCCTTACTCGCGACCTTTTCTGGATCACCTTTTGGATAATCGGTAGATTGAATGAAGGTCCTTCCATCATTTAAGGTGACTTCTACTTTTGCACCCCATTTTTCAGGATAGGCATTTTCATAGTAAGGATCGACTTGAACGTCGATTTTACTCATTAATTCTCTTATTACATTTGCATGTAAAGTATCCTTGCTAAAGTTCTTTAAGGATGCAGAACCGTTCACTGCAATTAAGGCTGCACAAAATTGACTGCTGAATTTTGAAGCATAAATCGTTTCTGGGTTGGGATTGTCTGTAATGTTTAGAACAGTTTGATAGGTTTTAATCGTTATATTTTGAAGTTGTTCATGATGAAGGGAATGTTCTTGCATAATGTCTAAAATACAATCCATTGCTGGATGGGTATGACGGCAGGAAGCATGGATTTTAAAGCTATTTTCGATAATTTTAAATTCCTGGCCAAGGTTTTTTGTTACTTTCTCTATATTAAACTCATCTGACATAGCATTGAAAAAGCCTCTTCTGCCTTCTAAAATTTTGCTGGCTGCTGTGAAATCCTTTTTAGCAAGTAATGCTGCAAGTGCCCCGTTATAGGCAGCTTTTGCTGTATGAAGCTGTTTCGTATTTGCACCGTCTTCAATGAATTCCCATAAACCTGCCGCTTGGGAGCCAGCGTTCCCTAAAGCGTATACGGTTTGGTCGACAGTTAAATTCAATAATTTTGCCACAGCTGCTGCTGATCCGAAAGTGCCGCATGTGGCAGTATTATGCCAATAAAAATAGTGTGATGGGGAAACAGCTTCACCAATTCTGTAGCAGACTTCATAGCCAGCGACAATGGCGGTAATTAAATCTTTGCCGCTTTTTTTATGTGCTTCCGCTACAGCTACTGCTGCGGGAATAACAACGGTTCCAGCATGGATAATAGAAGCTTTATGAATATCATCCAGCTCAACGATATGACTGGCAGCAGCATTTACTAAACACGCGTTGCCAATAGAGGATTTCCCGCCTGTAACTAGACTCGATTGTTCATGGCCGCCCCATTCCTCTACTAATTCTTTGAAAGATTGGATCGGTTTTTCATCCTTGCCAGCTAAAGCAGAGCCATACCAATCAAGAATACAAAGTTTTGTAAACTCAACAACCTCTGCAGGCAAGTCTTCGTATTTAAGGTTTAAAGTATACTCAGCTAACAATTTAGTTAGTGTCATTTCGCTTCCCCCACTTTAACATCTAATACTGATTGTAAAACGTGAATCATATCATCAAAACGCTCCACCACATGTGTTCCCGCTTCTCTAAGTGCTTTTACTTTTAATGAAGGACGGCCGACATTGCCGGAAATCATTGCTCCTGCATGCCCAAAAACAGTCCCTTCTGGCATTGATTCAGTAAACTTTCCAGAAATGAACGAAATGAGAGGTTTTGTAAAACCGCCTTCTTTTAAAAACTGTGCCGCGTCCTCTTCAAATGACGTTCCCGGCTCTGAATAGGTAACAACCGCTTCTGTTTCATCATCTTGTTCAAATAGTGCAAGCAGGTCTTTAATCGTCGTTCCTATTAAACTATCTCCGCCAATTCCGACGCTTGTTGAAACCCCAAAACCAGCCCGCTTCACCATCCATGAAGTTTCTGCTGTCATCCCGCCGCTTCTAGAAATGACACCTACATTTCCAGGAACGAAACAGCGTTCAGGTCTGTCTCCGCCGATGGAGCCCATTTTAATACGGTCCTTTGGATTAATAAGTCCAACTGTATTTGGTCCGATAATTGTTACTTTTTCTTTTTTCGCCATGTATAACAATTTGACCACATCATGCTGCGGGATATTTTCAGTTGTGACGACAATCAGTTTAATCCCATTAGCAATGGCTTCAAGGACTGCATCAAGTGTAAATGCCGGCGGAACAACAATAAGACTTGCATTTACTTGATGATTTCTTACTGCCTCAGCGAATGTATCGTAGACAGGAACTCCTTGAACAAATTGACCACCTTTACCTGGTGTGACTCCGGCGTAAATTTTTGTTCCGTATGAAAGAGTGTGACTGACAATCATGGATGCTTCTCTGCCAGTGATTCCTTGTACAACCATTCGAGTATTTTTATCAATTAGAATTGCCATTACGATACCCCCTTCATTTTCTTAACCATTTCTGCTGCTGCTTCTTCTATCGTTCGGTCCTCTCCAAAATAAGTAATTCCTGCTTCAATGAAGATTCTCTTTCCCTCCTCATCGTTTACACCCGCTTCACGTACAACAATAGGAAATGTAGCTGGATCGATCGCTAATTCCTGAATTGCTTTGACAATTCCTCTTGCCATGACATCAATCTGTGTATTATTCGTAATGTTATGAGCGACAAATAAGCCTTTTACCCCTTCCTTGGTAAGAATCCCTTTCGTTAATCCTGTTACTTTATCCTCTGACGGATTTCCGCCCGTTTCTGTATAATTGGCTGGCTTTGCCCCTAAATTTACTAAGGCATCAAAACTTAGCAGGCTTCCTCCGCCACCGCCGCACATAAATCCGATGTCGCCGCCCTCCATTTCGGTGTAGCGGGCAGTGCCCCGGTAGTCAGCATCATTCACTTTAACCATTTCTTTTTCAAGCTCTGTTAATGGCCGCCATGATCGTTCACTGCCTGATTCCACAAGTCCTTCAAGCTCTGGCTGTCTGTAAAGTGATGCATCATCAACTCCCATGACTGAAGCAGCCGCAATGACATTTTCATCCTTCGTAAGAACAAGAGGATTAATCTCAAGAATATAACAATCGTATTTCGAAAAAACATCATAGAGTTTGCATAGAATGGCGGTCGCTTTTATAAGTGGCTTTCCAGTAACTCCAAGTCTGCTCCAGATTTCCTTCGCTTCATAAGGATATAGGGTGGCAAATGGTTCGACATGATAAACAACCACTTTATCAGGCGAATCCTTGACTAAATCTTCTACTTCAACCCCGCCCTCTGTTGTTGCAATAATAACTGGCTTTTGCTTTTGCGGATCTATCGCAATGGAAACATACCATTCTTCATCAATATCGATCTTTTCTTCTACGAGCAATTTTTCAACAGGGTAATTTCGAACAGTCATTTGAAAAATTTCGTCTGCTTTTGCCTTTGCCTCTTCAACGGTATCGGCAAATTTAATGGCCCCAGCCTTTCCTCTTTTTCCAACTGGGACAAGCGCTTTTAAAACCTTTGATGTGGACAGATGCTCCTCTGTAATTTCCGCACTTGATGAAATAACCGAGTGTGCAGGAACAGGAATTCCGTTTTTCTTTAATATTGTCTTACTTGCATCTTCTAACATTCTTCCCATGTGATTTATACCTCCCATTTAGGATATTGGATCCAATTTTTACGCTATATAAAAGAGGGACCATTTATTTCCCGTCTTCTTTTAAGCTTTTAATTAATTTTTCTCCTGTTCGGAAAATATGCTCATAAACTAGCGTTGATGCTATTTCCTTGTCTTTCCTTAGAACAGCTTCTAATATCTCTCTATGCTCCACATTTGATGTTTCCGTTTGCCCCTTGATTAAATGAGGGGTCTGCTGCGGAAATCCGCTCCATAACGTACCAATAAAGGAGTTAAGCCTTTGCCATTTACACCGTTTGACAATCAATTTGTGAAAATCAATATTATATTGAATAAATTCATCTACATCATCAGTTGATTCCATCTTATCGACTAAAGTAGATAATTCCTCTAAATCTTCACTTGTTAGCCATTCAACACTTTGATAGACAGCCATTTTTTCCAGTTCAGCCCTTAGTGCATAAATTTCTTCAATATCTTCAAGCTTAATTGACTTTACAACTGCTCCTTTATGGGGCTCGAGGATGATCAGCCCTTCAGATTCTAATTTCCGAAAAGCTTCCCTTATTGGCATTCGGCTGACACCCATTTTGTCGGCAAGTTCGGATTGCTTTAATCTTTCTCCAGGTTTAAAATCCCCCCTGATGATTGCTTCTCGTAATATGTTGCATACTTTTAAATGTAGTGTATCTTTGTTTTCAATTCGTAAATCTGCCATTCAATGCGCTACCTTTCCTGACATTTTTAATTTTAGGATACAGGATGATCCAATGCTAATCGTCTATACTATTCGGAAATTTCAATCTGAAATTGTTGTAGCAGGCATACTTTTATATTAAAAAAAGTATGCCGCCTAACAATTACATGTAAGGATTAAAGTAGACCAATCCAATTCCACCAAGTTGCAGCTGTTAATACAGTAACTGCGATCATTGCGAGAGTCATCCATAAACCAGGCAGAAGAAAATCCTTTTGTTGAATTTGCCCTGTGCTATAGACAACGATATTTGGTGTCGCTTCTACAACAAGAATATAGCCATGCAGACATGCTAGCGAGGCCGTTACACAAATTAACACAGGGTCCGCTCCCGCCTTAACAGATAACCCAATAAATATCGGAATCAAAGTGACAACAGCTGTTGAAACATTTGCTACAACAAGATGCAATATTTGAGTAATAATCAATATCGTTATAACGGCGATGATTGGGGAACGCAGCAGGTCGATTAACCATCCCGCGCTTAAGCTACCTCCTACCAGTTCCGCTGCCCCTGATTGATTGAATGCATAGCCTAATGTCAGTGTGACTCCCATTAATAGAATGGTATCAAAATTAATTTTGACCATGCTTTCCCACTTCGCACAGCCTATCCCTGGAAAGGCCATTAAAATAACTCCTATAAGAGCAGGGATACTTGGATGTAATCCATGAAATGGTTCTGTAAACCATAGCCCTACAATTAAAATGAGGATACTTAAGCACTTTTTCTCTTGAGCATTTACTTTACCGAGTGCATCTAGTTTTCTTTTCATTTCCTCTTTCACATGAGGAAACTCTTTATTTTCTTTTGGCAATGGAAAACTTTTCAATAAGATAAACCATCCAACTGGAATAAGAAGAAGCCATATTGGAACAGTGTATGTGAACCATTGAATATAAGTAATTTGGATTCCAAGAAACTCCTTAAGCAATTCTACCGTTAAAATATTGCCGATTGCTGCTGTCATTACAACCGTCCCGCTAATTGTCCCTGCAAATGCAACTCCAAGTAAAATCATTTTGCGAAGATTGCTGTTTTCTTTTACCCCAATTGTATCGAGAGACATGAGTGCCACCGGAATAAGAAGGGTTGCTCTTACAGCTGCCGCCGGGATAAAAAATGCTTGAATTTGCGGAATTAAAATAATACTGCCAAGTAAGCCTTTGGCGGTTCCTCCCCATTTTGCTAATATGATATAGGCAAGTCTTTTGGCAAGCGGAGTGTCATTTACTCCCTTTGCCAGCATCATTCCGCCGATAATAAGAAATAATGCTGGAGAGGAAAACCCGCTAAAAATCACTTCCTTGGATACAACATTAAATAGAATCATTAAAATGAGCAAAAGGATAGCTGTTACACCAAGCGGGACCGGCTCAAACGTCCAGTAAAAAACACTCATGACCAAAAGAGCGAGCATGATTTTTGCTGATTCATTATACTCTCCAGGGAGAATGAAATAAATTATCCCCATTAATAGAACTCCTAAAATAAGGGTAATTATTTTTCTAGTCCCATTGGGTAAGGCACCTGAAGGCTTTGGATTTGTTACTAGGTGTACTTTTTTCCGTGCATTTGGAGAACCCATTCAACTCTCCTACTTTCTAAAAAGAACCTTGAGTATGCGCTTGGCTCTTATTTCCTGTTACTTTATATGACTGGCTGCTTCGGCTGGCCTGCATATTTCAAAAAATTCATCTAAATCGGCTATTTCTTCAAAGCGGTACACTAAGTCAATTAACGTTCGTTTGCTTTCAAGACTAATTACATTGCCTGTCACGTCGATAAATTTATCTTTTAGCTGCTGATCGGTCATCGGCACATCCATGCTGCCGATCGCATGCTCAACAAAATGACTGAATGTGCGCCCATCTTTTAATGTAACTTGAACTACGGCCTGGTCTTCCTTCATGTTTTCATCGATTGTTAGCGTAATTTTGGATCTTAAATCTTTCACTTTTTGGTCATGGACAAATTCATCCGAAAACTCATGGACTCCAGCCTTTAAATTTATGAACCCTGCGGCAACGCAATGGAATACACTAAACTTTCCTTCAAGCCCTGTTGAAATCTCGGTTTTGCCTGTTAACTCTTTAACAAGAGGATGACCAGTAATATGAATGGATTGAACTTCATTCACCTGTAAGTGATGTTCATTTTGGATTTTAATGATTCCATCAATGGCTGGGTGTGTGACAATACCACTTGCAAATGGCTTATAGGAGTTTTTCTCAATTTCCCATGCATGCCCCCAATGATCGGTCAACAGATCTAATTTATTCTCTTCAGATAAAACCTGTACAAACCCGCGTTCAGCTTCCAACGCTCTTGTAGAGCTTGTAAAACCTTCCCCTGCGATTAATGCAGCAAGCATCCCATTCATGGCAGCTTTTCCCGGATGATAAGGTTTTGTCATCGTCCCAAACATTTCCCTCAATCCAGTTGGATCAGTAGCCGCTATGCCAATGGCATAAGCAGTTTTTTCTTCATCAAGATCAAGCAACTTACTTATCGCGACAGCGGCGCCAATTCCGCCAACACTTCCTGTTATATGCCAGCCTCGCCAATAATGAGACGGGTATACCGCCCTTGCTAATCGCGCCTGCACCTCGTTCCCTACGATAAATGACTCTAAAACCTCCTTCCCTGTTTTCTTTTGATGCTCTGCATAAGCCAATACAGCTGGGAAAACTGGGGCTGAAGGATGAAGAACCGTTTCGAGCAAAGTATCGTCGAAATCAAATATGTGAGATGACATGCCATTAAGCAGTGCTGCAAAAAGCATATCCGTTTTTTCTTTTCTTCCTAGTATTGTAGATTGCGGTGTGCTTCCCAGCATTCTTGAAACAGAAAGTACCTTATCCATCGATTCATGGTTGGCTGCCCCGATAGCTACACCAAGCCAATTTAAAAGGCTTCGCTTCGTTTCATAAACAGCATTCTCTTTAATATTGTCATAGTTTGTTTGTTTAATATGGGATACTAATTGTCTAGTTACTGTCAAAATAATACCCTCCTATCACTTTATTTACTTGAATACTGCAATAGACCTTTCGCTTTCTTATATACAGGGTAATCGACTAGTTTATTCCTAACTGAAATGGAGGCAATCCCACTCAACTCAGCCTCTTCAAATGCCTTCACAATTTCCCTTGCTTCTTCCATCTCATCTTCTGTTGGAGTAAAAACACGGTGAATGGTATTTAACTGCTTCGGATGTATCGCTAATTTTGCTTTAAAGCCGCATCTTTTAGCGCGAATAGCTTCATTATATAAGTCATCTTCATTAGACAAATCCGGAAAAACGGCATCAACCGGATTTTCGATTCCTGCAGCTATCGATGAATTCACTATTTGTGATCTCGCATAAATAAGCTCATCGCCTCCCGGAGTTAATTCACAATCTAAATCAAGGCAATAATCAATCGAACCAAATACTAGCCGGGCAATAAAAGGATGGGAATTTGCTATCTCATAGGCAAAATGCACACCTCTTGCCGTCTCAATCAGGGGCAATACCTCAAAAATACGCTCGCCTTCCCCTCTACATTCAAGCCGATTTTTTATATATTCACATATGGTGTACATATTAATGCCATTCTCTGCTTTAGGAACGATAATCCCAAAAGCTCCAGAATCAATCGCTGCGTCAATATCGTTTCTCCATAATGGGGTAGTAAAATCATTTATCCGAATATAGACGTCTTTTTGAGGCGGATTATTAATAAGAAAATTTTTTGCTCTTTCCCTAGCCATATCTTTTTCGTGAATAGCAACCGCATCTTCTAAATCAAAAATGACACAATCGGCATCACTCACAATGGCTTTTCCCATCATTTTTTCAGAAGTAGCAGGGACAAATAAATATGATTTTTTTACTGTCATTTGATCTTCTCCTCTGGTGGATATTGGATCCAATTTAATTCAAAAAAATTGGAAGAGCTAAAATTTATTTTATAAAAGTTAACTCTTGCCGGTTGTTATTAATAATGTATTTTTAATCTTCAATAAATTCTAGGAGCATGTTGCCAGCTCTCATTATGTGATTCTCTACTAATAATTTTAATTTAATTGGGTCCTTTTCATCTAAAGCCGCTAATATTTGTTTATGCTCTTTATTAGAAACCACTACTGTTTTAGGAATTAATATTGGAACATATGAAGGATATCCTTCAATCAATTCTTTTGTGAGTATTTTTGTTTTTTTCCATTTACAGCCCTTTTGCAATAATGAGTGAAATTGCTGATTGTGATTCATATAAGAATCCATATCGTCATTCTCAATATCAATATCCATTGAATCAACGAGTGACTGAAGCTCCGCTCTGTCTTTTGTTGTTAAAAAGCTCATTGATTTCTGAACAGTAATGCCTTCAAGCATTGATCTTAAATAATAAAGCTCTTCAATATCTTCCTTGCTAATTCCAATCACTTGTGCCCCTTTGTGAGGCAGAAAAATAACTAACCCTTCCCTTTCAAGGCAACGCAGCGCCTCTCTTACAGGCATTCTGCTTACACCAAGCCTTGTAGCCAGTTCATCTTGGATTAATCTTTCACCAGGCTTAAATTCCTGAGTGAAAATGGCTTCCCTTATTATGGAGGTTACCTTTTCCTGCAGAGTATGAAATTCATTTGACTGTTTCATGATCGAGCTCCTTACCGACAATGCAACCTCATTATTTTGCTAGAAATAAAGATATTTGCGGGAAAATAACGACTAATATTAATGCAACGACCATTAGGACGAAGAAAGGAGCAACTCCTCGTACCACTTCCCCGACCTTTTCCCTCGTAATCCCGCTAACTACGAATAAATTTAATCCAACTGGTGGAGTAATCATGGCAATTTCCATATTGATTGTCATAATAATCGCGAAATGAATGATATTAATGTCAAATAACACAAGGACAGGAAGTAAAATAGGCAAAGTGATTAAAATAATCGCTACCGCTTCTAAGAACATTCCTAATACAAAGAACATGAGATTGACACCAATCATGAATATCCATTTATTTGATGAGCTTGCTTCAATCCAAGCAGCAAAGTTTTGCGGAACTTGCTCCGTTGTTAAGAACATGCCAAAAATCATCGCGGAGGCAATGACTAGAAAAATCATCGCTGTAATATTGATGGATTCTTTTAGAACTTCTCTAAACTTAGGGAATGTCATTTCCTTATAAATAAATACAGAAACAATTATTCCATATAAACAGGAAACGAATGCTGCTTCTGTTGGTGTAACTGCGCCTGAATAAATTCCGCCAAGAATAATAACCGGAAGAAGAAAACCCCAAATCGCTTTAGCTGATTTTTTCCATCTTACATCCATCGACTCTTTCGGCAATTGACCATAATTATTAATTCTTGCATGAACAATCGCTGAAACTATCAAGATTCCACCTAGCATCAGCCCTGGAAGAATACCAGCTGCAAATAACTTTCCGACAGATTCCTCTGCTACCGATGCATAAATGATCAACGGAATAGAAGGAGGAATCAAAATTCCAAGCGTTCCCGCGGCCGCAACTAACCCCATTGCATACCGCTTGCTATAACCCGCTTTTACCATTCCTGGGATCATGATACCGCCAATCGCTGCAGCTGTCGCAGGGCTTGACCCGGAAATAGCGGCAAAAATCATACATGATAAAATGGTAGCTATTGCTAAACCACCGCGAATATGTCCTACCCATGATTTTAGCGCTTCGATTAAATGGTATGAAATACCGCCCTTTGACATAATAATTCCAGCAAAAACAAAGCCTGGTATTGCCATTAAGGTCGCAGAATTTAAAGAGTTAAACATTTTTTGGATGACAGTATAGAGGGTAAAATCAGTCATAGACAGCGCGACAATACTTGAAAGCCCGAGACTGACCGCAATCGGGACCCTGATTAGACACAGAATGGCAAACACTATAAATAGGACTAAGACCGGACTCATACCCCTACCCCCTTGTCACCTGGATGATTTGCTACTTCCTTCATTTCTTCATATAAAGTCTCAATTTCTCCTGCCAGTTCACGCTTATCACCCTTCATTGCGCGAAAGGCATTAATAATGAAGTAAAGACCAAGTAATGCCATTCCAATTGGCAGAACGAGATAAGTGATCCATATTGGAATCCCAACATCAATCGTTGTCATTCCCTGTTCCTTTGAAAGCGCAATCAACTCTAGTGACGAATAGGCCAGAAAAAATGAAAAGCACCCGCCAATTATGTTAGCAATTGCTGCTACTACTTTTTTCGCTCCAAAAGGTAATAAATCAAATAAAAGTTCCACTTGAATATGTCTCTTATCCTTTAAAGCCATTCCAAAACCTAAGAAAATAGACCAAACTAGTAAAAACTCAAAAACCTCTGTCACCCATGCTGGCGGTGCATTCACTACATATCGCATAAATACACCATACAAACTAACAACAACTCCCCCAACAAATAGCACCCCAGCTGCTCCTTCTTCGATGCGATCAAGCCATTTAAAGAGTTTCATCCATATCAACTCCTTTTTTAGATTGTATCCAATCTTAATCTCATTCTATTTTTTAATATACTAGAAATACACAGAAAAATAAACAGAAAATTTAATATTTTTATTTATTTTTGTATATTCACAATATTAGGCTAGTTTGTTATAATATTTTCATCATCTATAGATTTACTTTATCGAAACATACATTGTATCCAATTTTTTAAAAGGAGGTAGGCTTGTGGAATTAGAAATTAGAAAGATTGTCACCATCCAAGAAGAAACATTTATTGAAGGCTTCAAAAAAGCAAAGAATCCAGTACGTATTGCTGCTGCTTTAGCTGTTATCAAAAACCCTTATGCAGGTAGGTATGTAGAAGATCTTCTTCCTTTAATTAAAACTTATTCAGAAAAGTTAGGAGAAATATTACCAAAAAAAGCAATGGAATCGTTAGGCATTACTGGAGAAGAGGTTGAAGCATACGGAAAAGGAGCCCTTATTGGTTTGGATGGAGAAATTGAGCATGGCTCAGCTATCATTCATACGCTCACTTTCGGAAATCCATTTCGAAAACTATGTGGAAACGCCGAAACACTTCTTCCTTCTGCTGAAAAAAGAGGGAGTGCAGGTTCAACTCTTGACTTAGCTATCAAGCATAAAATGGATGCAAAAATCCGGAGCCATCATATGACCTTCGAAGTACGGATTCCGGATGCACCAAGAAATGATGAGATTATAATTGCTGCGGTAGTAACAACGAGCGGCCGAGCTCATCCCCGCATTGGCTCTTTACATAAAGAGCTCGAAGGAGTTTTCCCTTCATGAGCGAAAGTATTGGTTTCATAGGACTTGGCCAAATGGGTTTGCCTATGGCAAAAAATCTATTAAAAAAGGGATATAACGTTTTTGGATTTGATACTAACCCTACTGCTATGTCTGAGCTACAATCCTTCGGTGGGAATGTCGGAAAAATAGAGGACTGGGTATACAATGTCCAATTTATTCTCCTAATGCTCCCCTCCTCTACGATCGTTAACAAAGTATTGCACGAAATACTTGACGCCCACACCTTTGACAAACATATTCAACAAGACTCTCTTATGATTATAGATATGAGCAGTTCATATCCTTCCGACACAAAGAAGAATAATAGAATTTTAGAAAATCATCACATTAGCTTTATTGATGCTCCTGTTAGTGGAGGCGTTAAAAAAGCAATAGATGGATCTTTAACAGTTATGGCTGGAGGAACTGCTGAACAATTCGAAAGAAGTAAACGTTTGCTAGGCGCATTAGGAAGGAATCTTTTTCATGTTGGTCCTATTGGCAGTGGACACTTAATGAAAGCTATTAATAATTTCCTATCCGCAACACATCTTCTTGCGTCCTGTGAGGCCATTCAATTATTAGCAGCATATGAGGTTCATCCTGAACAGGCTATTCATGTGATTAATCAAAGTACTGGCAGAAGCGGCTCTACAGAATATAAGTTTCCTAACTTCATATTAAATGAAGAATACAATTCCGGCTTTTCTCTTGATTTGCTGAGGAAGGACGTTGAAATGGCGAAGCAGTTATTTGCTGAAAGAAATGCTGCCACTCATTTGCCAGAGCTTGTTTTTGAAAAGTTTAACGAGGCAAGCCAAGTTCTAGCAAAAGGGGCCGATCATACAGAAATTAATAGATTTGTTTCAACCTATTTACTTAAAAAGGGGGAATTCCAATGAAAAATCTAAAAAAAATGTTGCTAGTCGCCTTGACTCTCGTATTCTCGTTCGGCTTAGCAGCATGTAGTGGCAGTTCATCAACTCAAAAGTCTGGTGAGACATCTGAGGGGTCTGGGACAGATAACAAAGATAGCGGCATTCAAGAATTAACCATTAAAATCTCACACGTAGTTGCAGAGAATACGCCTAAGCACATAGGTGCATTAAAAATGAAGGAAGTCATTGAAGCTGAATCTGGAGGAAAGATCAAAGTTCAAGTCTATCCGAACAGCTCATTGTTTGGAGATAAAGATGAATATCAGAATCTAGTTGCGAATAATATTCAATTTATTCTACCAGATATGTCAAAGCTTGTTGGTAATGATCCAGGCTTCAACATTCCTGCGATGCCATTTTTATTTGAAAGTGATGAAGCTGCCGAAGCTTTTTGGGATGGTGAAAAAGGACAAGAGATTTTCAAACGTTTAGAAAAAGATGGTGTTCTAGGTAGTGCATTTTGGCCAAATGGTGCAAAACATATGACAAATAATAAAAAGCCGATCAGTAAGCCGGAAGACCTTGAAGGAATGAAAATTCGTACACAAGGTGGGCAATTACTTGAGGCCCTTTACGCCGAATTAGGAGCAGGTTCTACCTCTATTCCATTTGGAGAGCTTTACACGGCACTACAACAAGGAACGGTTGATGGACAAGAAAATACATTCAGTAATATTGAATCAAAGAAGTTTGATGAAGTCCAAAAATATACAACAATCATGGGCCATACTCGCGTTGACTACGCATTATTAACAAATACAAAATTCTGGGACAGCCTTAACGAAGAAACAATAGCTGTAGTTCAAAAAGGAATCGATGAAGCTACAAAGGTTGCAATAGAGTCTGCAGCAAAATTAAATGAAGATGCTTTAGAAAAATTGAAATCAAACGGAAAAACTGAAATTAACGAGTTAACTGCTGATCAAATCGAAGCATTCAAAAAGGTTCTTGAACCTGTATATAAAGAGTGGGCTGAGAAAATTGGTACTGATATAATTAAAGACGCTGAGAGCAGATAATGAAATCTTCCCTTTAGGAGAATGACCAATAAGACCGCAGCCAATGGCTTCGGTCTTATTTTATTGATAAAGTAAAATAAATCCTGTAGGCTGCTGACAAAGAAAAATCCCAACTAATAAGCTGGGATTGCATACAAGAATTATATTAAACTGAAACTACCTTTTTTAACCTCCTGCAAATTTCGTCTCCCACCTCTATTGTCGTAGCCGTCCCACCGATATCACCCGTTTTAATTCCATCATTCGTTACATCCTCTACGACATCTAGGAGCTTTTGCCCTAACTCATACTCTCCAAAGTGATCAAGCATCATTTTTGCCGTCCAAATTTGTCCAATTGGATTAGCAATTCCTTTGCCATAAATATCTGGAGCTGATCCATGAACAGGCTCAAACATAGATGGATACTTTCCATTTAAATTGATATTCGCAGCAGGGGCAATGCCGATACTTCCCATAATTGCTCCGCCAATGTCTGTTAAAATATCACCGAATAAATTACTCGCCACAATAACATCAAAAATTTGCGGACGCGTAACAAAAAAGGCTGCTAATGCATCAATATGAAACGAATCTGTTTTCACATCTGGATAACTCGATTTAACATCTTTAAAAACCTCATCCCAAAATGGCATAGAGTGGACAATTCCATTAGATTTCGTTGCCGAAGTCACATGCCCTCTCCTTTTTTGGGCCAATTCAAAGGCATATTTCATTGCGCGTTCTGTTCCTTTTCTCGTGAATACAGCATTTTGAATGGCTACTTCATCTTCCCCTCGATGAATTCTTCCGCCTACTTCACTATATTCTCCTTCACTATTTTCTCTAACGACAATGAGATCGAAGTCATTTGGGTTCACTAACGGAGATCTAAGACCTTTGAAATATTTTGCTGGGCGAATATTTATCGACTGCTCAAATTCTCTTCTAATCTTAATAAGAAGTCCCCATAACGAAACATGATCTGCCACAAGATTAGGATTCCCAATGGCACCAAGGAAAATAGAATCGAAGTTTGAAAGAGTCTTTACCCCGTCATCAGGCATCATTTTTCCATGCTCCATATAGTATTCACAGCTCCATGGAAATTCTTTAAAGTCGAACTTCAAGCCGCCATGAACCTCTGCCACTGTTTCTAAAACCTTTAATGATACTGGAACGACCTCTTTACCAATTCCGTCTCCTGGGATAACTGCAATCTCATATTTTCTCATTTACATGACTCCTTTTTGTGTTTTCGTATTATAATTCTCATATTTAGGGATTTCTTGTTCATACAAATCATTTCCATGTGCATCGTAAGCTACTAATAAAGGAAAATCCTCAATTTCAAGTTTTCGAATAGCCTCAGGACCAAGGTCTTCGTAGGCAACCACTTCAACAGCCTTAATTCTCCGGCTTAGAATGGTAGATAAACCGCCAATAGCTGCAAAAGAGATGGCCCCATACTGTTGACAGGCTTCCTTCACCATATCTCTTCTTGGACCTTTGCCAATCGTTCCAATTACTCCGTACTCATACATGGCCGGAGCGTACGGATCCATTCGGTAAGCTGTCGTTGGTGCAACTGGGCCAATCACTTGTCCGGGTTTTGGCGGGCAAGGACCCGCATAAAAAATAACTTCTCCCTGCAAATTTACCGGTAGTGGTTGATCATTCTCAAGAAGTTCTATCATTCTTTTATGTGCTGCATCGCGAGCCATATAAATAGTCCCTGAAAGCAACACAGTATCTCCTATCTTTAGCTTCATAATATCCTCTTTATTGATTGGAGTTTGGAGCCGATATTCTGCCATATCTAATTCCTCCGCTTTAAATAATTTTCTTAAAGACTATTGAACTAGAAAAATTCAAGTATCACATTATATAACAATCGTTTTTTTACGAGCTGCATGGCATTGGATATTGACAGCTACAGGAAGCGCGGTAATGTGACATGCATAAGTTTCAATCGGGACCCAAAGTGCAGTGCTCGTTCCTCCTAACCCTTGAGGACCGATACCGGTATTATTAATTGCCTCTAATAATTCCTCCTCAAGCTTGGCAATGTGAGGATCGGGATGGTGAACACCTACCTCTCTTAGGACAGCATGCTTGGCAAGAGATGTAACTTTATCAAAACTTCCGCCTATTCCTACTCCGACCACAACAGGGGGGCAAGCTTTTCCTCCTGCCTCTTTAATGGTTTGCACAACAAAGTTTTTAACTCCCTCCACTCCTTCTCCAGGCAGTAAAAATTTCATTGCACTCATATTTTCGCTTCCTCCGCCTTTTGGGAGGACAGTAATTTTTATTTGATCCCCCGGGACAATTTCCGTATGAACGACGGCTGGTGTGTTGTCCCCAGTATTAACTCGCAGTAAAGGGTCACCTACAACAGAATTTCTTAAAAATCCATCTTTGTAGCCTTTGCGAACCCCTTCCTGAATGGATTCAAGATAATCTCCTCCCGTTATGTGCACTTCCTGGCCAATTTCTACAAATACAACGGCCATTCCAGTATCATGGCAATATGGCATATGATTTGTTTTCGCCTCTTCCGCATTTTCCAAGAGCTGCTGTAAGATTGATTTGCCGATCGGCGAAGCTTCTGTTCTTTCAGCTTCTCTAAATCCCGCTAGAACATCTTCCGGCAAATAATAGCATGCTTCCCAACAGAGCTTTGCCACACTTTCCGTTAGTACTACCGCCTCAACTATTCTCATTCTGACCTTTCCCTCTCTTTTATTAATATCATTAAATTTTCGAGGTCTTCCTTTGTATGTTCTTCTAAACTTCTAAATGCCTTTTCAGGATTTCTTTCTTTTATTGCATCGAAGATTTGTCTATGCCCTTTTAAAATCGTTTCAGCCCGGTTAGACCCTTCAATATTTAATAACCTATAATAGTGAGTTAAAGAATGAAGTTCATTAACCAGCTTTTTTAATCTTAAATTTCCGCTAATATGAATGATTACCTCATGAAATCTGGAGTTGCATGCTACAATCTCCTCTTTCTCCTTTCTATTTATGGCCTTTTCTGTTTCTTGTAAAATCCTTTCTAACTCACCTAACTGGGCTTCAGTTGCCCTTTCTGCTGCTAGAGCAACGGCTTTTGATTCAAGGGCGATCCGGCAATCATAAATATCAAGGACATCTTGTAAAGAAGGTTTATAAACGGATATTTGTGATTTCTCATCCATTACGAGTAATCCTTCATTAATTAATGCCCGTATAGCTTCACGGACTGGACTTCTGCTTATTGCGAATTGCTTCGCTAATTGTGCTTCGTACATGCGATCACCCGGCTCGTAAACTCCTTCCCATATGCCCTTTTTAATGGTTTGCTGAATCTGCTCATAAAATGGAAGAGCCCTTTCTAGTGATTTTTGATCCACAATGAGTGTCTCCTAACTATATAGTCTGTCTTGTGTCGGCTGTCGACACCCCATATTTATAATAGTATTTATTATCAGAAATTTCAATCTCCATTTTTCTATTTATACAAAAAACTCTGGGATGTACACCCAGAGTTAACAAATATTAATTTTCCACTAAAGCCTTCAGCATCGTCCCATTCTTAGCAAAATCGATGTGCCATGAAAGCGCCTTTTCTAATACATGAGGAGTTTGGCCTCCTCTTGTTAAGGCTTCCTGATAATATTCTCGCAGTTGTTCTCGGTACATTGGATGGGCACAATTTTCAATGATTAGCCGGGCGCGCTCTCTTGGTGCCAGGCCACGCAAATCTGCATAACCTTGCTCTGTCACAATCACATCGACATCATGCTCTGTATGGTCAACATGCGATACGAACGGAACAATACTTGAGATATTGCCATCTTTGGCAATTGACTTTGTGACAAAAATTCCGAGGCGAGCGTTTCTTGCAAAATCACCGGATCCGCCAATTCCGTTCATCATTTTCGTACCTAATACATGTGTCGAATTTACATTACCGTAAATGTCTAATTCTAATGCTGTATTAATGGAAATCAGCCCGAGTCTGCGAATAATTTCAGGATGGTTGGATATTTCTTGCGGCCTC
This sequence comes from Cytobacillus depressus, assembly GCF_008923245.1. Taxonomy (GTDB): domain Bacteria; phylum Bacillota; class Bacilli; order Bacillales; family Cytobacillaceae; genus Cytobacillus; species Cytobacillus depressus. The sequence continues at coordinate 5,095 of NZ_WBOS01000014.1, read as the reverse complement.
ATCAGTAGTCGCTCGCGATATTGCTCAAAATTGGAAAACACTTGCTTCATTTTCTGTTCAGATAATGTGATGGAACAGCATGAGGCAAAGCGAACCTTTCCTGCATCGATTAAATCAAACACGGCATCCTGCAACACTTCTGAGTACACTTCTAAATCTTCGAATTCCGAATCAAGCATTCCATGTAGAACAGCATTCGCGACAGACCCAATTCCAGACTGTAAAGGGGCAAGCTTTTTCGTTAATCTTCCGGTCGCAATCTCTTTACGGAAGAAATCTAATAGATGCCCTGCCATTATTTTTGTCTCGACATCTGGCGGTACAATCGTAGATGGAGAATCATCCTGATTTGTAAAGACGATGCCTTTTATTTTTTCAATTGGTACTTTAATTCCGGTTGTACCGATTCTATCCTCCGCATTTGTTAATGGAATAGGATCTCTATCCCCTTGTTTTCCCGGTTCATATAAATCGTGCAAACCTTCTAATTCCGTTGTTTGCGCAAGATTAATTTCGATAATAATCGACTTTGCATGCTGAGCAAAGGTTAACGAGTTTCCAATAGAGGTAGATGGGATGATCAGCCCATCCTCTGTAATAGAAACCGCTTCCAAAATAGCGAAATCAATTGATTCGATGACATTTGCCCGAATTAATTCAGCTGTATGTGATAAATGCTGATCCACGAATAAAAAGTCCCCTTCGTTAATACCCCTTCTCATCGTCGGATCCGCTTGGAATGGCAGCCGTTTATTAATAATACCTGCCTCAGCAAATAATTTATCCACATCAGAGCCTAAAGAAGCCCCTGTATACACATTTACCTTGAACGATTCCGTTTTTGCTCTTTCCACTAGCGCAAATGGCACCGCTTTCACGTCCCCCGCACGTGTAAAGCCGCTTAATCCAAGAGTCATGCCATCTTCAATCCATGATGCCGCCTCTTCAGGTGTGACTACCCGATCTTGTAAACGAATATCTTTTATACGTTCATACCCCTTTTTCATTTTCCCCACCCTCTCCCACTATTTAGAATTATTTTACCTTTTAAAAACTAGAGTAAGAGAGTTTTCGGATTAAATTGTAGAAAAATGGGATGAAACAGGGAATCTTTTGTACAAAGCAGAAAATTTTAAAATCCTAATAGTTTTCTAAAATAGCTAGAATACGACTGACTGACAGGCAAGCGGTCTCCATTATTCATTGCGAGAATAAATGTTGAATGTGTATCAGGAAAGATCTCCTTAATGTGATGCACATTAACGATATAGGAACGATGGCAACGGATAAAGTATTCCTTAGGCAAAATATACTCAAATTCCTGTAAAGAGTATTTATGTGTTCCAGAATCATGATCTGTATGAATAAATGTCTTTCTATCCTTTGCTTCTATGTAGACAACTTTCGAAAACGGAGTTGGTTTCCATCCATCCTGGCTTCTTATCGTCACGACTGACTTTCCATCCGAAAGCGCAGGATAAATGGCAGTCACGCACCCTTCTATTCTTCCATTATGTTGAAAAGGGACAGCCATCCCATGATATGGAACTCCAAATAAATCACGATTAATAAATTCAGATACTTTTTGTCCTGTTTCAATTGCCTTCTGGGCAATCGTTCCTTCCATCAATGGGTCACCGGGCTTTATTTTTAAATCTACACGTTTACTCGGACGATAATATATATATTCCTTTGTATTGGACACAGCAATTGATACTTCATCAGAAAACAATTCACCCATAACGTCTAAAAGTGAACTAATTGAGATGCTTTCCATTTCCCAACTTCCTTCCCATAAAAGAAGTTATTTTTGGCTATCTTTATTCTACAACGATTGGGAGGAGGATTCTATTTTAAAATAAAGAAAAGGGACAAGGTTAAACGCCCCACTGTCCCTGTTACCTATCTTTTCTTCTTTTTAGAATTATCTAATACTGGCTTAGCTTTTTTAACCGCCTCAAAGATCACTTGTACATGAATATTTTTTTCATCGATATTTTTAACACTTGCAATTTTTCCTGTACGACCCTTAATGGTTAAAGCTTCTCCTTCATTTGGAACGTTCTTAAGCAGCTGACATAGTAATTGATTTTTGTTTTCAAAAAAATGAACAGCAAACATGTTGGGCTCACCTATTTCATATGGTATGTGATACAACCAAATGCTCAAATTGTATCCTCCATATAAAATATAGGATTTTAGATTGATTTAGACCTAAAAAGTGGTTCTACATAATGCAAAACCACTTTTTTATGATGGAATTTATTTTTTCAAGTGAAAAGGTACTGTTGTGATGATGATATCTCTTCTAAAAAGCAAATAGGAGCGAATCAGTAAGCTTGACTGGTTATGGAGTATGTGATGCCAGCCTTTTTTCGGAATGAATTGTGGGATTATAACGGTCACTTGATAATTTGCTTCACTTGCTTTATGCTCCACGATATCAATAAACTTGGTGAGTGGAGTGATAATACTTCTATAATACGATTGCAATGTCACAAGTCTTACATCAGGCTGCCATTTATTCCATTTTTCCTCAAACTTTTTTTCATCTTCCCTTTCGAAGGAAACATAAACGGCGATAATCTGATCAGGTGAAAGTGATTTTGCATAATTTAGGGAGTTCTCCACTACTTTAGTAATTCCAGCAACTGGAACGATAATGACATTCCCTTCAATAGGGAGAATGCTCTCAGCTGGACTTATTCTAAGCTGTTCGCCTACAGAATCATAATGCTTTTTAATTCGGTGGAATAGATAAATGATGAAAGGTAAAAACACTAATATTGGCCATATATGTGCAAATTTTGTTAGAAAAAACATAATTGTAACGATAAAGCTAATAGCTGCACCCGTTGTATTAATAACTAATTTTATTACCCAGCCTTCTGGTTTCTCACGGATCCATTTAACCATCATACCTGACTGGGATAAAGTAAACGGCAGGAATACACCAACTGCATAAAGCGGGATAAGATGTTCTGTTCGTCCTTCAAAGGCAATTATGAGAATGATGGAAAAAGTTGCAAGAAATATGATGCCATTCGAATATCCTAAACGGTCTCCCCGCACAGTAAACATTCTCGGGATAAACTTATCTTTCGCCAAATTAACTGCTAGCAAAGGAAATGCTGAATAACCAGTGTTTGCAGCAAGAATTAATATTAATGCTGTTGTTCCTTGAATGAAAAAATACATAAAATTTCGTCCAAAGACAGATTCTGCAATTTGTGAAACGACGGTCACTTTTTCACTTGGTGAAATCCCATAATAATAAGCTAAATAAATTATTCCTGAAAATAATATTGCAAGTAGGCCCCCCATTGCCATTAAAGTTTTAGCCGCATTATTAGGAGCTGGGTCTTTAAAATTCGGAATGGCATTGGAAATCGCTTCAACTCCTGTTAATGCAGAGCTTCCAGATGCAAAAGCCCTAAGAAGAATAAATAGGCTAACTCCTGCAACAGGTGTGCCTACTGGTGTATGCAGATCTGGTGACACCCCCCCTGTAGCAATCCTAAACACCCCTACTCCAATTAGAATAAATATAGCTAAAACAAATAAATAAACTGGATACGCTAAAATGGACGCAGACTCGGTAACTCCTCTTAAATTTAATATCGTAATAAATAGAACAAATACAATCGCGATAAGCACTTTATAAGAATGTAAGGCTGGGAAAGCCGATGTAATGGCATCCGTACCTGCTGATACACTAACTGCAACTGTTAATATATAGTCAACGAGCAAGGAGCCTCCTGCAATTAATCCGGCATTTATCCCTAAATTACTTTTCGATACCACATACGCACCGCCACCATGCGGATATGCAAAAATGATTTGCTTATAAGATAGAATAAGTGCAGTTAAAAGGATCAATACTCCTATTGCGATAGGAATCGAATACCAGAACGCTGCCGCACCTATTGTAACAAGAACAATTAATATTTGCTCCGGCCCGTATGCAACAGAGGACAACGCATCAGAGGAAAGAATCGCCAATGCTTTTGTTTTAATAAGCTTCTGTTCCCCTAACTCATTTGATTTTAAGGGCCTTCCAATTAATATTTTTTTTAATAACGATACCATCTAGGTGCACCACCAAATAGTTTTTTATTTTTTATTATTGTTCCCTTATCTCCAAAGTAAATTTGATTTTTGCATCAAAAAGAAGAATTTACTTTGGAGAAAATAATGAAGTCAGAGGATATTATCCCGGCATTCGCTAAAAATATGATTAAGTCAAAAATAAGATAGGAGTAACAATTTGATCAAACATACTCGGCCATTACTTACCGATGACTTTTTAGATAGAGCTGCTAAAGAAATTTCGCAACTGAGTCACAGTCCAGCTATGGATCTAAAGGAGTTAAAACAATTTCAAAAAACTAAAGGGCATAAATAATCTTCACTATTAAGTAATGGGAACCTTATAACACTGAGCAGCTGTACTTAAATAATATATATGGCACAAAACGAGCCACATAGAAGGATGTTCATCACCTTTCAATGTGGCTCGTCAAATGCCTTTTCTATACTATTTGGAATCTACGCTTTTAATATAAATGGCCTGACTCATATTTATAGTTTTACAGCCCTCTAAATCTTCTTCCTTTAAAAATCCTAAATGTAACGCTGATTTTATTTTTGCTTCATCAGGTTTCTTCTGAATAAGGTCCATTAAACTCAATTCTTCTAATCTATGAACCGTCGCTTCCTGTTCATATTTCTCAGTTATTCTTATTTGTCTTTGCAGCTTATAATCATTTACCGTTAGTTCGCCTTTTACATTTTTTCCAAATGCCATGTCAAAATATTGATTAAAAACCTTCTTCAATTCATCCAGCTGTGTTTCAATTTCTTTTTTCCTTTGATTTAAGTCATTGTAATTGGCTAGCATCTCTCTCGTAATTAAAGCATTTTGATTACTCAATTGTATCCCCTCATTCCACACATTCTACTTCATCATATTGTGAAATGCGTAAGGATATTCTCACTTTATCGCAGATTAACGGGCTGTAAGACTCCCACTTCAAGAGGTTGAAAAAGCAAAAGTTTCTAAGTGGGAGATCCAACAGCCCGTAAAGGCCCGATA
>NZ_WBOS01000013.1 GCF_008923245.1 Cytobacillus depressus | reverse complement strand
CTGAGCCAGGATCAAACTCTCCAATAAATTGTGAGTTGATTAGCTCATAATGTCTTTTTGATAAAAAGACTAAAACGTTGACGTTTTGTTCGTTCAGTTTTCAAAGAACTATCTTGTCGCCTAGAAGCGACTTTATTAATATAACATTATAGCAATATAATGTCAACAACTTTTATTTCTTTATTTTAAAAAAGAATTTCTCACTTGCTGACTTGAATTAGTATACCAGCGTGCCCATCCTTTTGCAAGTGCTTTTTATAATTTTTTATTAAAAAACTCTCCTATAAATCAGAAGAAATGACTTATAGGAGAACCCCTTATTTTAGAACTTCTTCTATGTATAATTGGCGGTGTTTTTCCAGATGGAAAACTTCACCGTTTGATATTATTTTAACTAACGGCCTCGTCGGAGCTTTTTCATCAATAAATAAAATTTCAGCCGTTTGACCGTCTGAAAGCTTGACATTGCTCCCGATTGAAAAAGTCATAAATCCGGATCCGATTGCTTGCATGGCTGCAATATCATATTTTCCAAACATATCCTGAAGCATCATCTCTAATACTTTAAAAGGAGACTGCTTCCTTCGATAAAGTCTATTACATGTCATTGCATGGAAGGTATCAGCGACCCCAATGATTTTTGCGAAAGTGTTGATTTTATTACTTTGTTCCCCAAAGGGATACCCGCTCCCATCTAACCTTTCATGATGTTGGAAAATACCTAGCTTTGTAGTATCCCTTAATAGAGAAATATTTTGCACCATTTTATAACTATAAGCTGGGTGTCTTTTAATCTCTTCAAATTCTTGCAAAGTTAATGCTGAATTTTTAAAGAGAATGGATGAGTCGATCTTCGCCATTCCGCAATCAGAAAGACACCCTCCGATAGCAAGCTGGACGATATCTCCTTTGCTAAGTTTGAGCTTCCTTCCGATGAAAGCGCTCAATAATCCTACAGCTACGGAATGCTGATATACATATTCTTCATTTGTTGATAAATGATGTATGGAAAATAGACTAGAGGACTTTGTTTCTGCCTTTTCAATTAAAGGCAGCATAATATTCCTAACCTTTGAAATATCAATCGGCAAACCAGACTGCCAATTTTTAAATTCCTTTTTATACTCTTGGACCGCTAGTAGAAACAGGTCCTCAAGACTAGCATTACTCGCTATTATGGATTCTTTAACTTCAGGGCCAGGGCTCAAGTCATCACTTAAAGAATCCGTAGGAATAAATGCTGTCCCATTGACTAATAATTTTTCTACTTCTACCTCTTTAATGAGGAAAATTTCTAAAATATGTATCAATTCATCAGTTAAAATTGTTTTTTTAGAAACAATTGGACGATTCGTCAGACTAAAGACGTCTTCAGAAAGAATACATCCCTCTCGCAATTCTTTAATATGTACCCGCAAGTCTTCCACCCCAAATGTCATGAGTCATTTATACCATTATAACCCATTATATAAGAAAAGCGGAAGTGCTTTGTACTTCAAGGGCATCTGCCCATCATAAATACTAACTCTTTTACTCGTACGATCACTATTCTCAGAATTTCTTTATTGTGCTAGGCAATAAAAAAGAAGGAACACAAATTTGCGTTCCTCCTTGTTAATCTTTATTCTTGCTCATCCTCTGCTACTTCTTCAGCAGGCAGGGACTCGGCGCTTTCAAGTGGCTTGGCCATTTCTTCTTCAGGCTTGTCTTCATCTTTTTCAACCTTGGCAACGGTCGCAACAAATTCATCGATATTTTCATCTAAGCGAATAAGTCTTACACCTTGCGTATTCCGTCCCATCGTTGAGATGTCGCTGACAGCCATCCGGATAAGAACACCGCCAGTTGTAATAAGCATGAGATCCTCTTCACCTGTAACTGCTCTCATGGAAACAAGGCTGCCGTTTTTCTCTGTAATATTACATGTTTTAATCCCTTTACCGCCTCTTCCTTGAATACGATATTCTTCGGAAGGGGTCCGTTTCCCGTAACCGTTTTTCGTTACAATTAGGATTTGGGAATTCTCTTCTAATACTTCCATTCCGACTACTTCATCATCTTCGCTTAAGTTTATCCCTTTTACGCCGGTAGCTGTACGGCCCATTGAGCGTACATCCTCCTCAGGGAAACGAATAAGTAATCCATTCTTGGTACCGATAATGATTTCCTTGCTGCCATCTGTCAGGCGGACAGAAATAAGTTCGTCATCTTCTCTTAAATTGATCGCTATTAATCCGTTGTTTCTAATATTAGCGAATGAAGTAAGTGGGGATCGCTTCGAAATCCCTTGCTTCGTTGTAAAGAACAAGAACCAATCATCGACAAATTCCTCAATCGGAATAATCGCATTGACCCATTCGTCCTTTTCTATGCCGCTTAACAGGTTCACAATTGGAATCCCTTTCGCTGTGCGGCTAAATTCAGGAATTTCATACCCTTTCGAACGGTATACCTTCCCTTTATTTGTAAAGAATAGAATGGTGTCATGAGTAGATGTTGTTATTAAATGCTCAACAAAGTCATCTTCATTCGTTCCCATTCCTTGAATTCCACGGCCGCCACGTCTTTGGGCACGATAAGTAGAGACAGGCAGACGCTTAATATAGCCTTTATGCGTTAAAGTGATGACTATATTTTCGCGTGGAATTAAGTCTTCGTCTTCAATCTGTTCAATGCCGCCTGACACGATTTCCGTGCGGCGCTCATCATTAAATCTTTCTTTAATTTCAAGCAATTCTTCACGGATAATTTCGAGGACTTTTTCCTCATCCGCTAAAATCGCTTTAAGCTCAGCAATTAATTTTACTAAGCTTGCATACTCGTCCTCAATCTTTTCGCGTTCTAAGCCTGTTAAACGCTGTAGACGCATGTCTAAAATGGCCTGAGCTTGCTTTTCAGAAAGATTGAATTTAGACATTAATCCTTCTCTAGCAATATCCGTTGTTTGGGAACTGCGGATTAAGGCAATGACTTCATCCAAATGATCGAGTGCAATGCGCAATCCTTCAAGAATATGGGCACGCGCTTCCGCTTTTCTTAATTCAAACTCTGTTCTGCGGCGGATCACGACTTTTTGATGATTGAGGTAATACTCTAGGCATTGCTTTAAATTGAGTACCTTAGGCTCACCATCAACTAAAGCGAGCAAATTGATACCAAAGCTTGTCTGCATAGCTGTTTGCTTATATAAATTATTTAATAGCACACTTGCATTCGCATCCCTGCGAACCTCGATTACAATCCGCATGCCGTTACGGTCAGATTCATCACGCAGATCGGTAATTCCATCAATTTTCTTATCTCTAACAAGCTCAGCAATTCTTTCAATTAGTTTCGCTTTATTTACTTGATAAGGGATTTCATTAACAATAATAACTTCTCTGCCATTCGCCTTTTGCTCAATTTCAACCTTCGCTCTTAATGTGATGGAGCCTCTTCCTGTTTCATAAGCCTTGCGAATGCCGCTGCGGCCGAGAATCATTCCAGCAGTCGGGAAATCCGGTCCGGGAATAATATCCATCAGTTCTGGAATTGTAATATCAGGATCCTGACTAATTGCCAAAACCCCATCAATCACTTCACCAAGCTGGTGCGGAGGAATATTTGTTGCCATGCCGACAGCGATTCCAGAGGTCCCGTTCACTAATAAATTCGGGAATCTAGCAGGTAAAACAACAGGTTCTCTTTCTTCCCCATCATAGTTATCTTGATAATCAATCGTATCTTTATTAATATCTCTTAAAAGCTCCATAGAAATCTTTGACATACGAGCTTCTGTATAACGCATCGCTGCTGCAGAGTCGCCGTCGACAGAACCGAAGTTGCCGTGACCATCGACAAGCATATAACGATAGTTAAAGTCCTGTGCCATCCGCACCATCGTTTCGTAAACAGCAGAGTCGCCATGAGGATGGTACTTACCAATAACGTCTCCAACGATACGAGCTGATTTCTTATAAGGTTTATCTGAATGCATGCCAAGATCATGCATCGCATATAAGATTCTGCGATGCACCGGTTTTAATCCGTCGCGAACATCCGGTAAAGCACGCGATACAATAACACTCATCGCATAATCAAGGAAGGATGATCGCATTTCCTGGCTTATATTAATCTCTTTTACTTGGGGCTTCGGAGTTTCAGCCATGTAAAGAACCTCCTTTATGTGAAAAGCTTAATTTACCTATTTTAAAAAAGTTGACAGCCTTATCGTTCTGTATATAAAACCAGGATAGAATAACAATGATCTATCCTGGTTCTAGAATCTTGTATGCTTTAAATATCTAAGTTCTTAACATATAGCGCATTTTCCTCAATGAACTGTCTGCGCGGCTCAACTTTGTCACCCATTAAGATTTCGAAGGTTTCATCCGCTTCGATTGCATCTTCGAGATTCACTTGAAGAAGGGTTCTTGTTTCAGGATTCATCGTTGTTTCCCACAGCTGATCTGGATTCATTTCTCCTAATCCTTTATAGCGCTGAACGTTTGGCTTCGGATTGCTTGATAAGCCTGCCATAATTTCTTCAAGCTGGCGTTCATTGTATGCATACTCGATTTTTTTCCCTTGCTGCACTTTATATAATGGCGGCTGGGCAATATAAATATATCCCGCTTCAAGGATTTGTCTCATATAGCGATAGAAGAACGTTAATAATAATGTCCGAATATGAGCACCATCCACATCCGCATCTGTCATAATGACAATCTTGTGATAACGGGCTTTTGAAATATCAAAATCATCGCCAATTCCCGTTCCTGCAGCTGTAATCATGGCTCTCACTTCATTATTCGAAAGAATTCGATCCAATCTCGCTTTTTCAACATTGAGGATTTTCCCTCTTAGCGGAAGAATCGCTTGGAAGTGGCGGTCACGGCCTTGCTTCGCTGAACCGCCCGCCGAATCACCCTCAACGATATATAATTCGGAGATCGATGCATCTTTAGAAGAGCAATCCGCGAGTTTCCCAGGTAAGCTGGAAACTTCGAGCGCGCTTTTTCTTCGCGTTAATTCACGGGCTTTTTTCGCCGCTAATCTTGCCCGGGCTGCCATCAGCCCTTTATCGACAATTTTTCTTGCTACCGTCGGATTTTCTAGTAAAAACTTCTCTAATGCTTCAGAAAATACAGTATCTGTAATAGCACGTGCTTCTGAATTTCCGAGCTTTGTTTTCGTTTGCCCTTCAAATTGAGGATCTGGATGTTTAATGGAAATAATCGCAGTTATTCCTTCACGAACATCTTCACCGGAAAGATTGGTATCATTTTCTTTAAAAATACCACTTCTTCGCGCGTAGTCGTTAATAACCCTCGTTAAAGCTGTTTTAAAGCCGACTTCGTGGGTACCGCCCTCATACGTATTGATGTTGTTCGCAAAGGAATAAATATTGCTTGTATAGCCATCATTGTATTGAATGGATACTTCCACATTAATTCCGTCACGCTCGCCCTCAATATAAATCGGTTCCTCATGAAGGACTTCCTTTGAACGGTTTAAATGCTCCACATATGACTTAATTCCGCCTTCATACATGTATTCAAGCTTTTTACCGTCTTCGCGTTTATCTTCAATCGTAATTTTTAAGCCACGATTTAAGAACGCTAATTCCCGAATTCGGTTTGCCAATGTCTCAAAGTCATAAACCGTCGTTTCTGTAAAAATCTCGGGATCCGGCTTGAAATGAATGGTGGAGCCAGTATGGTCTGTTTCCCCAATAATTTTTAAATCCTCAGTTGTCACTCCACGCTCAAATTTAATATAGTGAACATGTCCATCCCGATGGACAAATACTTCTAATTCAGTGGAAAGTGCATTTACAACTGAAGCGCCTACCCCATGCAATCCGCCAGAAACTTTATATCCGCCGCCGCCAAATTTCCCTCCGGCGTGAAGAACAGTCATAATGACTTCAACGGCCGGACGCCCCATTTTTTCCTGAATACCAACAGGAATTCCGCGCCCGTTATCGATGACTGTTATACTATTATCTTTCTCGATGCACACATTAATCTCTGAACAATATCCGGCTAATGCTTCATCGATACTGTTGTCTACAATTTCCCATACGAGATGGTGCAAACCCTTAGCACTTGTAGAGCCAATATACATTCCTGGACGCTTACGAACCGCTTCAAGACCTTCTAAAACTTGTATCTGATTGGCATCATAAGACTCTTCCTGCACAGCCTTTTGCTCCATTGACACATCGATCACCTACACTTTCGTTTGCATTACGTAAAAATATCCATCATCTATAAAAAAGCTTGGCTTGCTTTATTTTTCCGCCAAACTATTATCTTTTTTTAATATTTAAATAGCCGATTGGGTTGAACGTTTTTTTAACGTACTGGATGCCAGTGGAGAGAAATAGATTTTCTTCGTGGTGATGACCACTGATTTATAAGACCCTTTTGCGAGGTTAATGATTGATTGATTCCGGCGCTCTAAAAACTCTACTATCGCTTTAGAAGAGTGAACGCTTCGCTTATCAAGAATGGCAATGATGTCTTTGGACCGAACTAAAATATCTTCTCCGACATGAATGTACAAATGCTCACCTCATTGAATCTTTTTCATACTTCCGGCTTCTACTTTGAAAGCAGCCGCCTCTTTTAAGGTTTGATGATCAATGCCATCAACACTTGTCGTTGTGACAAAGGTTTGTACCTTACCTTGAATCGTATTCAGTAAATGAGATTGCCGATAATCATCAAGTTCAGAAAGAACATCATCAAGGAGAAGAAGTGGATATTCGCCAATTTCCGAATGAATAAGCTCAATTTCGGCAAGTTTAACAGATAAAGCGGTTGTACGCTGCTGGCCTTGAGAGCCAAAGGTTTGTACATCACGCCCGTTTACGTAGAAAAGAAGATCGTCACGATGAGGACCGAACATCGTCACTCCCCGTTCAATCTCTCTATTTTTAATTTTACTAAATTTTTCTTCGTATACTGTCATCATTTTCGACAAATCTTGCTCATCTGATACATCTGCCGACGGTTTGTACTCTATTTTTAAAGATTCAAGCCCTCTTGATATGCCTTCATGAATGGGCTTGGCCCAATTTTCAAGCAGCTGTAGAAATTCGAAGCGTTTTGAAATGATTTTTACCGCTGTTTGAATAAACTGCTCGGTTAAGATGTCCAGCATCGTATGATCGGTTTGTTTTTTTATTTGCAGTTGTTTTAAATAGTGATTCCTTTGCTGCAATATTTTTTGATACTGGCTTATATCATGTAAATACAAGGGAGAGACTTGCCCGATTTCCATATCGATAAAACGGCGTCTCACTTGCGGACTCCCTTTCACAAGATGGAGATCCTCAGGGGCAAACATGACTACATTCATATTCCCAACATATTGACTTAATTTTTGCTGCTCAATATGATTGCACTTTGCCTTTTTTCCCTTTTTAGAAATAATTAGTTCCATAGGCAGAGATCCGCGACTTTTTTGGACCCTACCCTCTATTTTAGCATACTCTTGATCCCAGCGGATAAGATCTTTATCATTTGACGTACGATGCGACTTTGCCATGGCCAAAACATAGATAGATTCCATGACATTTGTTTTCCCCTGCGCATTTTCGCCTAAAATGACATTGACCTTATTCTCGAACTGGACCTCTAAATTGTCATAGTTCCGATAATTTTTTAAACCCAATTGCTCTATATACATGGACGCGCCATCCTTTTAAGAGGATGTTCAAAAAGTCCGGGAAAAATAGCTGTCGAATTTCGGCGTCAGCTTGCTTCTCTGCTCCTCACGTATTAAAAGCATACGTTCCGGTGCTCGAAGGCTGCGCTTCCTTGAACTTCTCGGCTCTTTTTATCCTCCTTTTTGAACACACATTTTAATTAAACGATAACAAACGATCCGAATCCGGGGATTTGAATTTCATCTCCTGCTCGGAGCTTTCTGCCTCTTCTTTGATCTTGCTCCCCATTTATGAAAACTTCATATTCGCCTAAAAACCATTTAGCCATACCGCCAGATTGAATGACATCTGACACTTTAAGAAATTGGCCTAACGTAATGTATTCCGTATCAATATTTATTTTTGTCATCTTTTCACTTCCTCAATTATTTGACTTCTGAAAGCAAAAAAGGGAAATCTGCAAAATTCCATTGCAAATATAATGCGTATTCACAAATAAGCTCTAAAGTTCTATTTTACTAAAAAATTCGCTATTACACAAAGAAAAGCTACCAGCAATTGCTGGCAGCCTTTCTTCTTATCGTTTAATACGTTCTTACAGGCAAAATGAGCTGAAGGATGGAGTCATCGTTAATTGGACGAATAACAAACGGTCTCATTGCGCCTGTGAAGCTAATTGTAATCTCTGAGCCCTCTAATGTTTTCAGTGCATCCATCATAAATTTAGCACTGAAGGATATCTTTAACTCTTCGCCTTCGACAGATTTGCTTTGCAGCTCTTCGACAACATGTCCGATTTCTGGTGTGTTGGAGGAAATTTCGATAATTCCTCCTTCAATCGTCGTAAATTTAACGACATTGTTTCTTCCCTCTCTAGCAAGCAAGGAAGCACGATCAATCGCTTGAAGGAATTCCTTCGTGTTGACAACAATATCGGTTTTACTTTCTGTCGGAATTAATCTTGATGTGTCAGGATAATTCCCTTCTAGCAATCTTGAGAAAAACAGCACATGCTTGGCTTTAAATAAAACTTGATTTTCTGTAATAACGATTTCCACGAGATCATTATTATCATCCAAAATTTTACTTAACTCATTTAAGCTCTTCCCTGGAATGACAACATTATAATTTTCGGCATTCTCTGTTTCGATTCTTGCTTTTCTTAAAGCTAAACGATGACTATCTGTTGCAATACAGGTTAACTCCCCGTTTTCCACCTTCCAGTTGACACCTGTCAAGATGGGGCGTGTTTCTGAGGTGGACACTGAGAAAACAGTTTGGCGAATCATTGCTTTTAAAAGATCTGTTGGAACTTTAAATACATTTTCTTCTGATATTTGCGGTAAGAGCGGATATTCTTCCGCATCTAAGCCATTAAGTTTAAATTCGGACTTTCCGGAACGAATGACAGTTTGTAATTGGTTTTCCACATGGATTTCGACTGAGTCAGTCGGAAGCTTCTTAACAATTTCACTGAAAAACTTCGCTTGCAGTACGATTGCGCCTGTTTGCTTAATTTCAGCTATTTCATTTCCATCTTCTTCTTTAGGAATAAATGATTCAATGGAAATATCAGAATCACTTCCTGTTAATGTTACCCCTTCTGAAGTAGCAACAACTTTAATTCCTGTCAAAATCGGAATAGTCGTTCGGCTCGTTACAGCCTTCATGACATCTTGAACACTTTGAACTAAACGATCCCGTTGGATTATAAATCTCATTTCTTAATCCTCCGTCTAAATAAATTTTTTATATTTTAGTTATATATTTTCTTTAAAAAAATAATAGAAGTACTAGTAGGGCTTGTTAACATGTGGATAACTCTATTTTTTAATGGAAACACAGCCTATCCACATGTGGACAGACTGTGTATAAGCTTATCTATGTTATGCACACTATATTTTCAGGATTTCATGAATCTCTTTAATCTGCTTTTGAAATTGAGTATCTGTTTGGATAAGTTTTGAAATTTTTTCATGGGCATGAATGACCGTCGTATGGTCTCTGCCGCCAAATTCCTCACCAATTTTAGGCAAAGAGAAATCAGTGAGCTCTCTTGATAAATACATAGCAATTTGTCGAGGGAAAGCAACAGATTTTGTCCGCTTTTTCGCTTTAAAATCTTCTAGCTTCACATTATAGTGTTCTCCGACAACGCGTTGAATATCAAGAATCGTAATGACTTTTGGCTTTGAGCTCGGAATGATGTTTTTAAGCGCTTCGGCTGCTAAATCAGCATTAATGTCTTTATTAATTAAGGATGAGTACGCAACAACGCGAATAAGAGCGCCCTCTAGTTCACGGATATTGGAATCAATCTGATTAGCAATATAAAGCATGACTTCATTCGGAATATCGAGTCCTTCCGCTTTTGCCTTTTTTCTAAGAATAGCAATTCTTGTTTCCAAATCAGGCGGCGTAATGTCGGTAATAAGACCCCACTCAAACCTGGATCGCAGACGGTCTTCGAGTGTAGGGATTTCCTTCGGCGGCCGGTCACTTGAAATAATAATTTGCTTACTTTCCTCATGTAATGTATTAAATGTATGGAAAAATTCCTCTTGAGTTGATTCTTTTCCCGCTAGAAACTGAATATCATCTATTAAAAGCACATCGACTTTTCGATATTTATTTCGAAAATCGACAGCTTTATTATCACGAATCGAGTTAATGAACTCGTTCGTAAACTTTTCTGATGATAAATAGACGACCTTAGCCGATGGATTATGATCTAACACATAATGGCCAATAGCATGCATAAGGTGAGTTTTTCCTAGCCCAACTCCCCCATATATAAATAATGGGTTATATGCTTTGGCTGGAGCTTCTGCAACAGCTAATGAAGCGGCATGGGCAAAGCGGTTGCCAGACCCAATAACAAAGGTGTCAAATGTATATTTCGGATTCAGCATATTGACAGGCAATTCTGTGTGTTCATCCTCTTTTTCTGCTTTTTTCGGCGCATTTTGGATGTTCTGCCCGTCATCATATTGATTTTGAGGAATAATAAATTTTACTCCTAATTCTTCTCCAGTGATGTCATAGAGAATACCAGAGATCAGTTGGGAATAGCGTTCTTCTAGCCAATCTCGAGCAAACTCATTTGGTGCAGTGATCACTAAAGAGTCCCCTTGAAGAGAATGAGCTTTCGTCGACTTCAGCCATGTTTCATAGCTTGGTTTGCTTATTTTCTTTTCAATTTCGGCTAATGCATTATTCCAAAGATCCGAAATGTTCTCCAATAGATAGCCCTCCTTTGCCAGTTACTATAAAAAGAAATAGTGATATCGTCGTAGGTAAACAATCACATTTTATAAGTGTTTAAGAATGATAGGCGCCAAAAAAATATAGGTTATACCACCAGTACAACCTATATATTAATAAATATACAGTCTCATGTATGTGGAAAAACATATTATAAGGAAGAGAAGAAGGATTTCGACAATATCCACTAGTTGTGGACAAGGTTTTACAACCATATAGAATAACTCATCCACATGTTATCCACAATCTGTGGATAATACAGTTATGCACAATGATTTATTAAGTGTGAAAACACAAATATGATAACAGATATTCCTAATAGGTGCAATGGTTTTTAATAATTTATCCACAAGCTTAAGGGCATGTGGATTTTATTTGTCCACAAGAGGTGATTCTGTGAAAAAGCTGTCAATATGTGTTGTGGATAATAAAAAATGTGTCGAAAAATTATCCACAAGTCGAAAATTCGAAGGTTAAGGTCGCATGACTCAATGTTATGGCTTGCACTTGTACATCGTATGCTTTGAAGTGGAAGCGAGCTAAAATAGCATGATGAAAAATATAATTGGAGAAAATTACTTTCTTAAGAAACAAATTTTTAAGTGACAATGAGCGAAAAAGAGAGTAAAATTTCTAGGTAGAACTTTTGGTTAATGTGAAAATGAATGTAGTTTTTTATAATTGGATGATCTTCGGGCTCTATCCGCTCGAGGCGCTTTCGCATTATAGCTGTCTAGCCGCAGCGCAAAGCGTTTCTGCTTTTCCAGTTGACAACATTCTAGTTACATCTTTATAATTAGTAAGACTGTCTTTAACAGCTATTCCTCAGGGAGGTGTCATATAATGAAAAGAACTTTCCAACCAAAGAAACGTAAAAGAAGTAAAGTTCATGGATTCCGCAGCCGCATGAGCACGCCAAACGGACGTAATGTTCTAGCTCGTCGCCGCCGTAAAGGAAGAAAAGTATTATCTGCTTAGGCCACTGAAACGTCAGTGGTCTTTTTTTCCATAGACTATTAAAATTTCTACAAAGTCTTACGCTTTTTAGAGAGGGTTAGGACGATGAAAAAAGAATTTCGCGTAAAAAAGAATAAAGATTTTCAAGAGGCCTTTAAAAATGGCAATTCATTTGCGAATCGCCAATTTGTTGTTTATTCATTAAGAAAGCCGGATCAGGAGCATTTTCGAATCGGTCTTTCTGTAAGCAAGAAAATTGGTAACGCTGTCACGAGGAATCAGATTAAGCGCTATGTGCGCCAGGCCTTCCATGAGCTTGAAAATGAATTAAATCAGAAATTTGATTATATTATTATTGCGAGAAAACCTGTCGCTGAGATGGGATTTCATGAGATCAAAAGCAGTTTAATTCATGTGTTGAAGCTCTCGAGAGTTTTGAGTAAACACAAGGCTGGCTATAATGAAAAACAGTGAGGGGCTTCAATGCTTTTCATTAAAGACATGCTCTATTAAAAGTGTTAAAATAAATGAAGTATTGTTTTTTCCATAATCTTCTGAATGGATTTGCTTCGTAAGAGGAAGAAACATGTGGAAATCAACTAGCGTATATAAATTTTTCAGGAGCAGTAAGGAGGAAAAATCGTTTGAAGAAAAGAATACTACTTGTAGTCGGTTTAATTTTCTTAATGGCGCTCTTATCAGGCTGTACGGATATTAGTAAGCCGATTACTGCGGAAAGTGAAGGGTTTTGGAACCAATACATAGTTTATCCGCTTTCACTTTTAATTATAAAAGTTGCTGAATTTGCGGGTGGCAGCTTTGGATTATCTATTATTATTGTAACGATTATTGTTCGCTTGTTCATGCTTCCTTTAATGATAAAGCAAACAAAAAGTTCAAAGGCAATGCAGGCATTACAGCCGGAAATGCAAAAGTTGAAAGAAAAGTACAGCTCAAAGGATCAGAAAACTCAACAAAAGCTACAGCAGGAAACAATGGCATTATTTCAGCAGCACGGGGTAAATCCATTAGCTGGATGTTTCCCTTTACTGATCCAGATGCCAGTTTTAATTGGCTTCTACCATGCCATTTCTCGTACTCAAGAGATTAAATTGCATTCATTTTTATGGTTTGAATTAGGTGCACCAGATCCAATATACTTATTGCCGTTAGTTGCTGGTGTCACTACATTTATTCAGCAAAAAATGATGATGGCAGGCACAGCTAATCAAAATCCGCAAATGGCGATGATGCTTTGGCTTATGCCGATTATGATTGTCGTTTTTGCGATTAACTTCCCAGCTGCTCTTTCACTGTATTGGGTAGTCGGAAATATCTTCATGATTGTTCAGACGTATTTCATTAAAGGGCCGGAGCTGAAACAGGCAGCAGCCGGTAAAGCAGGAGGAGCTAAAAAGTGAAACAAGTCACTGCTACAGGGACTACCGTCGAGGAAGCAGTAAAGTCGGCTCTAGCTCAGTTGCAGACAACAGAAGAACGTACAGAAATTACAATCGTTGATGAAGGCAAAAAAGGATTTTTCGGCATCTTTGGTTCACGACCTGCAATTGTAAAAGCTGTGATGAAACTCGATCCAATTGAGGAAGGAAAGAAGTTTCTGTTAGAAGTTAGTGAAAAGATGGGCGCTGCTATTGATATTGAAGTAGAAGGTGAAGGCAGAAACATCCAATTCATTTTAACAGGAGAAAAGATCGCCTTACTTATTGGAAAAAGAGGCCAGACTTTAAATTCTTTGCAATATTTAACACAATTAGTGATCAACCGCTATTCAGATCAATACATGAATGTTATTCTCGATGCAGAGGATTACCGAAAAAGACGAAATGATACACTTATTCAACTAGCTGGGCGGCTCGCGCAAAAGGCAATTAAAACAGGTCAAGCAATTACTTTAGAACCGATGCCTTCTTATGAGCGCAAAGTAATTCATACTGCACTAGCAGAAAATAAGCGGATCAAAACGTATTCTAGCGGAAACGACCCGCATCGTCATCTAGTCATTTCACCAGTGAAATAAGCAATAACCCAATCAGTTGATTGGGTTATTTTTTTGCCGAAAAAGCATTTTTATGATTTGAGGGTGATTCAATCACTTGATTTCTAGCTTTTATTGTTATTCACATGTGGATAAGCTAAAATATAGTATAATTAATTTTTGTAGTTGTGGATAAAAACTAAAATCATAAAAAAATTATAGTTGTGGACAAGTTTAATTGGTGCGGAAAGTAAGGGCAAACTTGTTTTCTAATAAAAAGGCATATGATATTCTATTATTTTGTAGAAATCACATGAAACAATTTTTAAATAGATAAGATGTAAGTGAAAAGAGGTGGAGTTAATGGAATTTGATACAATTGCTGCAATATCGACGCCGATGGGTGAAGGGGCTATAGCTATTGTTCGTTTAAGTGGCGACCAGGCCATTTCGATTGCAGATAAACTGTTTAGAGGTGTCGGAGGGAAGAGACTGAAGGAGACAGCCTCTCATACAATTCATTACGGCCATATGATGGATCTGAAGACGAATGAGATTGCCGAAGAGGTGATGGTTTCCGTTATGAAGGCTCCGAAAACTTTTACGAAAGAGAATGTTGTTGAAATCAACTGCCACGGGGGAATAGCGTCGGTTAACCGCGTGCTGCAGCTTGTTTTAAGCAATGGGGCCAGACTTGCAGAGCCAGGAGAGTTTACGAAAAGAGCCTTCTTAAATGGACGGATTGATTTATCTCAGGCGGAGGCCGTCATGGATTTAATTCGGGCCAAAACTGATCGGGCGATGAATGTAGCACTCGGACAAATGGAAGGAAGGCTTTCGAAACTCATTCGGAAGCTGCGTCAGGAGATTTTAGAGACGCTTGCCCATGTTGAGGTGAATATTGATTATCCTGAATATGATGATGTTGAAGAGATGACTCATCAGCTTTTATTAGAGAAAGGCTCTTATGTAAAAGAGGAAATCGAAAAGCTGCTTCGCACATCTCATCAAGGGAAAATACTGCGTGAGGGCTTATCAACTGTAATCGTTGGACGTCCAAATGTAGGGAAATCGTCGCTATTAAATAGCCTCGTGCAGGAGAATAAAGCGATCGTTACAGACATTCCGGGCACAACCCGTGATGTGATTGAGGAATATGTGAATGTTCGCGGTGTACCATTGCGATTATTGGATACGGCTGGAATAAGGGAAACAGAGGATATAGTCGAACGAATCGGCGTTGAAAGGTCCCGGCAAGTTTTAAAAGAAGCGGACCTTATTTTGCTTGTTCTTAATTATTCGGATGATTTATCTAGTGAGGACGAAAATTTATTTAAAGCGGTTGAAGGCATGGATGTTATCGTCATTGTCAATAAAACAGACCTGCCTCAGCGTATTAATATGGAGCGGGTTCGGGAGCTTTCGCAAAATCATAAGCTTGTCACTACATCCTTGTTAGAAGATCAAGGCGTGGATGAGCTGGAGGAAGCGATTGCTGCGCTCTTTTTCGAAGGCTCTATTGAGGCTAGGGATATGACATATGTTTCGAATTCTCGTCATATTGCCTTGCTGAATCAGGCATTAAGCGCGATGGAAGATGCGTTAATGGCGGTGGAAATGGGCACACCAATTGATATCGTCCAAATTGATTTTACGAGAACTTGGGAGCTGCTCGGAGAAGTTATTGGCGACAGTGTTCATGAAAGCTTGATTGATCAGTTGTTTTCGCAATTTTGTTTGGGGAAATAGTGTAAGTGATGAAAACGCGCTTCATGAAGAATTTACTTTCAACCTTAATCTTATAGATTCAATCTTTTGCGTAAAATAAGCTAAAACACGAAAAAAATACAAAAGGAGGCAGCATCATGCCATATGAAGCTGGAACATATGACGTCATAGTGGTCGGGGCTGGTCATGCGGGCTGTGAAGCTGGCCTTGCGTCCGCCCGCATTGGCGCAAAGACACTCGTCATAACGATAAATTTAGATATGGTTGCCTTTATGCCATGTAATCCTTCAATCGGCGGCCCGGCAAAAGGCACTGTTGTGAGAGAAATTGATGCTTTGGGTGGGGAGATGGCGAAAAACCTTGATAAAACCTACATCCAAATGCGAATGCTGAATACAGGAAAAGGCCCGGCTGTTCGGGCCTTAAGGGCACAGGCCGATAAGTTTATGTATCAGCATGAAATGAAAAAAGCGCTTGAAAACCAAGAGAATCTCACTTTGATTCAAGGAATGGTTGAGCAGTTAATTATAGAAGATGGAGTTTGTAAAGGGGTCATTACTCAAACAGGTGCCGTCTATCATTCAAAAACTGTCATTATTACGACAGGGACTTTTTTAAGAGGCGAAATTATTTTAGGCGAGCTGAAATATTCAAGCGGTCCGAATAATCAGCAGCCATCTATTAAGCTGTCTGAGAATTTAGAAGAGCTAGGGTTTGAGCTTGAACGCTTTAAGACGGGGACACCTCCTCGCGTGAACAGCAATACGATTGATTATAGTAAAACAGAAATTCAGCCTGGCGATGATGCGCCGCTCGCTTTCTCTTATGAAACAACGAAATTTATTACGGATCAGCTGCCATGCTGGCTCACATAT
Source organism: Cytobacillus depressus (assembly GCF_008923245.1). Lineage (GTDB taxonomy): Bacteria > Bacillota > Bacilli > Bacillales > Cytobacillaceae > Cytobacillus > Cytobacillus depressus. The sequence continues at coordinate 104,024 of NZ_WBOS01000013.1, read as the reverse complement.
ACGAGTGAAAGAACCCATGAAATCATCGAAGCCAATCTTCACCGTTCGCCGATGTATTCAGGAATGATTAAAGGAAAAGGCCCGCGTTACTGCCCATCCATCGAGGATAAAATCGTGCGCTTTAATGATAAGCCACGTCATCAAATTTTCCTTGAGCCTGAAGGCAGAAATACGCAAGAAGTCTATGTTCAAGGGTTATCGACAAGCTTGCCGGAGGAAGTGCAGCATGATTTGATCCGCAGTGTGCCTGGACTAGAAAATGCGAAGATGATGCGCGCGGGCTATGCGATTGAATATGATTCAGTTAGACCGACACAGCTTTGGCCGACATTAGAGACGAAAAGAGTGAAAAATTTATATACAGCAGGGCAAATTAATGGAACTTCCGGCTATGAAGAAGCAGGTGCACAAGGGCTTATGGCCGGCATTAACGCTGCAATGAACGTGTTTGGAAAAGAAGAGGTTATTTTAAGCCGTTCGGACGCCTATATCGGAGTCATGATTGATGACTTGATTACGAAGGGAACACAAGAGCCATACCGCTTGCTTACTTCCCGCGCGGAATATCGCCTGCTGTTACGCCATGATAATGCGGATTTACGCTTAACAGAGCTTGGCTATTCTGTTGGCTTGATTAGCGAAGAAAGATATCAAAAATTCACGGCGAAAAAACAAGCGATTGAAAATGAAATTGAGCGGTTAAAAAGTATTATCCTTAAGCCTTCTAAAGATGTTCAAGAGGTAATTAAGAGTCTTGGCGGAAGCGAATTAAAGGACGGAATCCGCGCTTCAGACCTATTAAAAAGACCGGAAATGGCTTACGAGCATATTTGGCAGCTTGCTCCTGGCGAAGAGAGGCTTAATCCTGAAGTAGAGGAACAAGTGGAAATCCAAATTAAATATGAAGGCTATATCGACAAGTCGCTGCAGCAAGTAGAGCGGTTAAAGAAAATGGAAGACAAAAAGATTCCTGAGAATATTGATTATGACGCTATTACAGGTCTTGCAATGGAGGCTAGACATAATCTGAAAGAAGTTATGCCGTTATCGATTGCACAAGCCTCTAGAACTTCCGGTGTCAATCCTGCTGATATTTCGATTTTGCTCATTTATATTGAGCAGGGCCGTATTGCTAAGGTGACAAACGAATAATTTTTTCTTGGGAAAGGAATAGCACATGAATACTGAACAATTTATTGAAGCGCTGGCGGCGAAAGGAATTTCTCTTTCGCCTCAGCAGTTAGCGCAATATGAAAAATACTATTCTTTATTAGTAGAGTGGAATGAGAAAATGAACCTAACGGCAATCACAGATAAGCCAGAGGTGTATTTAAAGCATTTTTATGATTCCATTTCGGCTGCTTTTTACTTTGATTTTAACCGTCCTTTACATGTATGTGATGTTGGAGCGGGAGCGGGTTTTCCGAGCTTGCCGATTAAAATTGCCTTCCCGGAGCTTAACGTAACCATTGTTGATTCATTAAATAAGCGAATTGGATTTTTGGAGCATTTAACGAAGGAACTAGGCTTGGAGCATGTTCAGTTAATCCATGATCGTGCAGAAACATTTGGGCAGAAAAAAGAGCATCGTGAATCATATGATGTCGTTACTGCTCGTGCTGTTGCTAGGCTTTCAGTTTTAAGCGAGCTTTGTATGCCGCTCGTTAAAGTTGGCGGCACATTTGTTGCTATGAAGGGTGCAAGTGCAAAGGAAGAATTAGACGTAGGGAAGAAGGCTTTTTCTATCCTAGGCGGAAAACTCCAGCAAAGTTTTTCATTCACACTTCCGGAAGAGGAAAGTGAGCGGAACGTATTAATTATTAACAAAGAAAAGGCTACTCCGAAAAAGTACCCAAGAAAACCTGGTACTCCAAACAAGACTCCAATTGAATAAGGATTACAAGTTGAAGAAATTATGGCATAATTAGGGACAAGGAGTTTGGCTTCGTGTCCCTCGATTTTTTAGATGAATTTATCTAACAAGCTCAGGTAAATTTGGGCGCAAATACGTCGAGGCGTATTTGATTTGAAATACATAGGAAATCCTGTTTTCGGCAGGACTTGTCAATTTGATAGAGAATATGTAATAGGGAGTTTCGTAAAGGTGGTGTAGGGTGATGAAGCATTCTTTTTCACGCTTTTTTGGCCTAGGCGAAAAGGGAGAACGAGTTGAAATAGAAAAACAAGAAGAAATAGAAGTTGAGAAGGTGGGGGAGCACGAAGAAATAAGAAAAATCCCCATTGATCATATTGTTCCTAACCGGTTTCAGCCAAGAACGGTATTTGATGATGACAGAATTGAGGAACTGTCGAGAACCATCCATACTCATGGCATCATTCAGCCAATTGTTGTTCGGGAATTTGAAAATGGGCAGTTTGAAATCATTGCCGGTGAGCGTAGATGGCGAGCGATGAAGAAACTTGGCTGGGAAGAAGTTCCCGCCATTATCAAAAATTTAAATGACACGGAAACAGCATCTGTTGCATTAATTGAAAACCTGCAAAGAGAAGAACTATCCCCAATTGAAGAAGCGGTTGCATATGGGAAATTGTTAGAGCTACATAACCTAACACAAGAAGCATTGGCTCAGCGTTTAGGAAAAGGACAATCCACCGTGGCAAATAAGCTTCGGCTATTAAAGCTGCCTCAAGAAGTTCAGGATGCCTTATTATGTAAGGCCATTACCGAGCGCCATGCGAGGTCATTGATCCCGCTTAAGGATCCTGAAAAGCAAGTCAAATTGCTAGAAGAAATTATTGAAAAGAATCTCAATGTGAAGCAAACAGAGGACCGAGTCGTTCGGCTTTTGGAGCAAACCCATGCAAAGCCGAAGCCAAAAAGAAAAGCATTCAGCAAGGATATGCGTATTGCTGTAAATACAATCCGCCAATCCTTATCAATGGTCTCTGACAGCGGAATTAATTTAGATTCCCAAGAAGAAGAATTCGACGATTTCTATCAAATCACAATTAAAATTCCAAAGAAAAAATAATATCATATAATCATATGAGAAATTAAACAGCCCGCTATGTTTAATTTCTTATTTTTTTATGAAAAAATTAAATTGTCGTCGGATTCGGCAGAACTTGTCCTTGATGCACGAAGTAATCACCAGTGCAGTGAAATGAAGTTGACGACATTTACAAAATTGGATTAAGATCGCAAAAATACAAATATTTTCCGTGTAAAACTAAATCCTCGTTGTATATGTTTCCTCATCAATCCTACTTCAAATTAGTTGACTACATTTTACAATTATATTATTTCTCTTGTCTTTTTCATGGTAAAATAGAATACGTGATTGCCTTTTTTAGAAATTTAAGATAGTAAAAGTATTCTCGAATTTGAGAACTGTCTAGCTCCACAAGGAAGGCTTCGGCAGCATAATCATCGCACGAGTAGAAGCGTTAGCTTTTAGGAGGAGCGCCTCCCCCCCGACGTACAGGACGTACTAGTGTCGACATTGCGACAGGACGTCGCGTTTTTGTCGACCTCGAGGTCACAAGTCAATCCTCCCAGAAAGGTAAAAGGCACCTTTCCGTGAGGCTCGTCTTGTGCTTGTCGGGGGTGATCAAGTCGCCTGCGCTTTTCTAATTGGCAGTCAGTACACAATTGAATGAACAAAAATTAAAAATAAATGATAATTTTTATAGATGAAAGCAGGTGATATCGTGGGCAAAGTGATTGCAATTGCGAACCAGAAAGGCGGAGTAGGGAAGACCACTACTTCTGTAAATCTTGGCGCATGTTTGGCATACATAGGAAAAAAAGTTCTGATAGTTGATATAGATCCGCAAGGGAATGCAACGAGCGGGGTTGGAATCGAGAAGGCAGATGTGGATCAATGCATATATGATATGTTAGTCGATGATGTGGAAGCATCAAAGGTCATTCGGCCAACTTCTGTTGAGAATTTGTATGCAATTCCTGCAACGATTCAGCTTGCTGGTGCAGAAATTGAGTTAGTGCCGACGATTTCAAGAGAGGTCCGTCTAAAACGGGCATTAGAAGAGGTTAAAGAGAACTTCGATTATATTATCATTGATTGCCCGCCATCACTCGGGTTATTAACGTTAAACTCATTAACAGCATCTGATGCAGTAATTATTCCTGTTCAATGCGAATATTACGCTCTTGAGGGGCTAAGCCAGCTTTTGAACACGGTCCGCCTCGTTCAAAAGCATTTGAACAATGAGTTAAAAATTGAAGGCGTCCTGTTGACGATGCTTGATGCTCGAACAAATTTAGGCATCCAAGTGATTGAAGAGGTCAAAAAGTATTTTCAAGATAAAGTATACAAAACAATTATTCCGCGGAATATTCGGCTAAGTGAAGCTCCAAGTCACGGCGAGCCGATTATTACTTATGATCCGAAATCCCGTGGTGCTGAGGTGTATATAGATTTAGCAAAGGAAGTGGTTTCGAATGGCTAAAGGTTTAGGGAAAGGGCTTAATGCTTTTTTTTCGAACATGGAAACCAAAGAGGAATCTGTTAGGGAGATCAAGTTAAAAGAGCTGCGTCCCAATCCTTATCAACCACGTAAAATATTTGCCAAAGAAGCAATTGAAGAATTAACTCAATCGATTCTCGAGCATGGCATTTTACAGCCGATCATTGCAAGAAAAAGTTTAAGAGGATATGAAATTGTGGTTGGAGAAAGAAGATATCGCGCAGCTAAGGCGGCGAAACTAGAAACGGTTCCGGTCGTCGTCCGAGAATTGAACGAACAGCAAATGATGGAGCTTGCTGTATTGGAGAACTTACAGCGCGAGGATTTAACGCCTATTGAAGAGGGAGCTGCCTATCAGCTGCTCATTGAAAAGCTGAAAATCACGCAAGAAGAACTGGCAAAGCGCCTCGGCAAAAGCCGTCCGCATATTGCAAACCATATTCGACTGCTTACTCTGCCTCCAAAAATACAGGCACTGATTTCAGAAGAAAAAATTTCTATGGGTCATGGCCGTGCATTGCTAGGCCTTAGAAATAAAGACAAAATCATGGCTTTAGTTGAAAAAACGATTAAGGAAGGCTTAAATGTCCGTCAATTAGAACAGTTGATTCAACAGCTCAATAATGTTTCACGTGAAACAAAAGAGCCAGTACCGAAAAAAGATGTGTTCATTAAAGAACAGGAATCGTTTTTACGCGAGAGATTTGGAACTACGGTGAATATTAAACAGTCTAATAATAAAGGTAAAATAGAAATTGAGTTTTTCTCTAAAGAAGACTTGGATCGGATTTTAGAGCTGTTAGAAACAAATAAATATTCTTCTTAAGCCATCGATTCGGATGGTTTATTTTTTTGCCATTCCTAGAATTCAATATTTTTTAGTGAGAAGGCGAAATTTTGAAAAAATGATTGTAATATAACCCTTCTTCGTGGTAGTGTATTAATCATTCGAATATCGAAATTCTACTTTATTCAGCAATAGTCTTTCACCTTTATAGATGGAGGGTGATGAATAAAGACTAGCAAATTCAGAGATAATTTGAAGTCGTGCTGAATAAAGTTAAGCCTTCGGCGGATGCTACAGATTTTCAAAGGAATTTATCGCAAATACGCCAAGGCGAATTTGATCTAGTAGGTGAAAAAGTGTTTCTACTTGGTACTGTCGTAAACGGGTTATTGATTATAGTTGGTACATTATTGGGGAAATTGCTGCATCGGATTCCTGAAAATATGAAAGGAACGGTGATGCATGCCATTGGTTTGGCAGTTATGGTGCTAGGTCTGCAAATGGCATTTAAAGGGGAGAATTTCCTTATCGTCATTATTAGCCTTGTATTTGGAGCCGTTCTTGGTGAATACTTTGCTTTGGAGAATAAGCTGAATGCCCTTGGAGATTGGCTCGAAAAGAAAATTGGTTCGAACGGGCAAGGGAGTATTTCTCAAGGCTTTGTAACCGCAACACTTATTTTTGTAATTGGCGCCATGGCGATTATTGGCGCACTAGATAGTGGAATAAGAGGCGATCATGATGTGCTTTATACGAAGTCCATTATCGACGGGTTTACCGCATTAATATTAACAACGACACTTGGAATCGGCGTGGTTTTTTCGGCCATTCCTGTCGTGATTTATCAAGGGCTCATTGCTTTATTCGCCACTCAGATTGATCAATTTGTGCCGTCGATCCTGATGGAGAACTTTATTAAAGAAATGACGGCGACTGGAGGCATCATGATTTTTGCAATCGGCCTAAATTTGACTGGCTTGATAAAAATTCGTGTAGCCAATTTGCTGCCTGGTATTGCTGTAGTCGGAGTAATCGTTACAATTATTTACTTTTATCAATTATATTTTTAAATAAAAAAGGAGGGGAAATGGTGTCCTCTCCTTCGTTGCTATCAAAATATCAATGGTGCTTATGAGGTCGTTCCTTATGCCTTTTCAGCATCAAGTTCCAATCTTGAAAACATTCGTTTTGGCTGATAGGCCAAGCTTGCATGATAAATTCCGTCCGCAATCGTCTTTGCCATACTCATCACGAGATGGAGTCTAGTATTTTGGAGGACAAAAAACTCCATAAACCCGCTTACATTAACAATCCCCGTAATATGCATGTGGCCAACCTCTGGAAGCTCTTTATTTACACCAGCACCAGGCTTCACAGGTCCTTCGCCAACTTGAACCACGCCTACACTTTTTAAACGTCCTAAACAAGCATCGATACCAATAATAAAAGGATTAGAATGCTTTTTTTGGATTTCCACTAGTTTTTCCGTCATATTAACGGCATGAATAGGATTCTCTAATGTCCCGTACACATAAAAGGAGGATAGCTTTTTTTCCTCAAGGAGTGTTCCAACGAGTGGGCCTAATGAGTCCCCTGTTGAACGGTCGGTTCCGATGCAGACAAACACAATTGGCCGGTTACTCATACTCGCGGGCAATAATTGATTAATTTGCATGGCCAACTGATGGGCTGCGTTGGAGTCATCATGCATAATCCTTGTGGCATAATCTTTTTTCTCAAACAGCTGAGGTTTAAAGTTCATTTCTTCCACTCCTTTTGTACTAAGCCGTTGGGGAAATCCAGTCCATACTTTGCTTCCGCTTTTCTTAGTATTAACAGTATACGGAAAAATTTACTAATCTATACATAATGATTCGTTCATGTTAAATCGCTCACCTAAGGGGTTCAAATCGAGGGGATATATTGCTAAAATTAATATACTTATACCTTTATTTAGATAGCAGTAATCTATTTCAATGTTTGTGGATGGGAAATCATGAATGTCTTTTACGAAAAGAGTGAAATAATGAATCAAATTAAGACATTTATTCAAAAAAAGCTTGAAGATTATTCAAATGAAGAAACGTGGATGGTTATTGGGGAAGCAGCTCTTAAAATCATTTTTATTATTATTTTTACAAGTATTTTTATAAAAGTAGGAAAGGTCATAATTCATAAGATTTTTAAATTAAGAAATCAAAGCACGCTGATTCGGATTTCAGAACGCCGTGAAGCTACGTTAATGAAGCTTTTAGCCAATATTCTTACATATGTGGCATTCTTTTTTGCATTAATGATGATTTTGGAAGCGATGACGATTGATGTGAAAGCTTTATTAGCAGGAGCGGGAATTATTGGCTTAGCTGTTGGGTTTGGCGCGCAAAATCTTGTTCGAGATATCATTACTGGTTTTTTTATTATTTTTGAGGATCAATTTTCGGTAGGCGATTATATACAGATTGACCAGTTCATGGGGACTGTGGAGGAGATTGGCCTAAGAACAACGAAAATTAAAAGCTGGACTGGTGAAGTGCATATATTACCAAATGGCAGTATTAATCAAGTAACCAACTTTTCTTTAAATAATAGCATCGCGTTTGTCGATGTGAATATTGCGTATGAAAGTGATATAAATAAAGCTGAGAGGGTTCTCAGGGAGCTTTTAATTACGCTGCCCGACAAGTATGAGGATATGGTCAAAGAGCCGGAAATTCTTGGTGTGCAAACATTAGATGTTTCCAATCTAACTATTCGGGTCATCTCAGAAACATTGCCGATGAGGCATTTTTATATTGCAAGGCAGTTAAGAAAGGAAATTAAGCAATGTTTAGAGGTGAATGGAATTGATGTGCCGTTTCCTCGATTGGTTATGTATTCCCGAAATGATGCGGAGCTCAAGAAGGAAAAAAGTGAATGGGGTGTTTAATGATGGAAGTGAAAGAATTTAATCTAAATGATATTGTGGAAATGAAAAAACAGCACCCATGTGGAACGAATCGCTGGAAAATTATCCGTATGGGAGCTGACATCCGAATTAAATGTGAAGGCTGTGCCCATAGTGTATTAATTCCGAGACGGGAATTTGCTCGGAAAATGAAGAAAATCCTTGTGAAGCATGAGGAGTAATAACAGGAGTGTCCTTGCGCCTTTCTTTATTATCTAGCTCCAGCGCCCTACCCCCCGGCGTACAGGACTTCGCGTTCTTGTCGACCTCGAGGTAACAAAGCCAAGCCTCCAGAAAGGAAAAGAGCACCTTTCCGGGAGGCTTGGCTTGTGCTTGTCTGGGGCGACCAAGGCGCTTGCGCATTTTGTTATAACTCTCTATAATTGTGAAGGACTTCATGTAATGAATGGACGTTAATTTCGATAGATTTTTATTCAATATTGAGGAGTGACTTGGATGGCTTTAACAGCTGGTATTGTAGGGTTGCCGAATGTGGGGAAATCGACGTTATTTAATGCGATTACCCAGGCTGGAGCAGAGTCTGCGAACTACCCGTTTTGTACGATTGATCCGAATGTTGGGATTGTAGAAGTCCCAGATGACCGTTTAAATAAATTAACAGAGCTTGTTCAACCTAAGAAAACCGTTCCAACAACATTTGAATTTACGGACATTGCTGGAATTGTAAAAGGGGCAAGCAAAGGTGAAGGGCTAGGGAATAAGTTCCTTTCCCATATCCGCGAAGTAGATGCCATCTGTCAAGTAGTTCGCTGTTTTGCAGATGATAATATTACCCATGTTGCAGGAAAAGTAGATCCGATTTCAGATATTGAAACCATTAATCTTGAATTGATTTTGGCGGATCTTGAATCTGTTGAAAAGCGCATTGCACGCGTTGGAAAAATGGCGCGCCAAAAAGATAAAGAATCAATGTTCGAGCTTGAAATTCTTGAAAAATTGAAGGAAGCTTTTGAGTCGGACAAGCCTGCGCGTACAGTAGAATTTACAGAAGAGCAAATGAAGGTTGCTAAAGGACTTCATCTCCTAACGATTAAACCTGTCCTTTATGTTGCTAACGTTGGCGAAGATGATGTAGCAGATCCAACTTCAAACGAATATGTGCAGCAAGTGAAGGAATTTGCCAATAATGATAACGCTGAAGTTATTGTTGTTTGTGCAAAAATTGAATCAGAAATTGCTGAGCTTGAAGGGGAAGAGAAGGAAATGTTCCTTCAAGAGCTCGGAATTGAAGAATCTGGCCTTGATCAATTAATTCGTTCTGCTTATCATTTACTAGGCTTAGCTACTTATTTCACAGCTGGAGTTCAGGAAGTTCGTGCTTGGACTTTCAAAAAAGGAATGAAAGCGCCAGAATGTGCTGGAATCATTCATTCTGATTTTGAAAAAGGCTTTATCCGTGCGGAAACTGTATCTTATGATGACCTATTGGAAGGTGGCAACATGGTAGCTGCCCGTGAAGCAGGGAAGGTTCGTTTAGAAGGAAAAGAATATATTGTCAAAGACGGAGATGTAATCCACTTCCGTTTTAACGTATAAATCGGCCTCAAGGCCAAAGAGAACTCTGCAGATTTCATTCTGCGGAGCTTTTTTACTTCGGGATTCTTTTCGAAGCATTTATTGCAAAAATCGATACTTTGTGCTATACTTTCATCTTGTGAGTAATGAACAATTGCTCCTTGCCCTTTTATGGGGCCGCTTAGACCAAAAGGAGGTGTAAAAGTGATGAGAAAGTACGAAATTATGTACATCATCCGCCCAAATATTGAAGATGAGGCTAAAAAAGCTTTAGTTGAGCGTTTTAACTCAATCTTAACTGAAAATGGTGCGGAATTAACTGAATCAAAGGATTGGGGTAAGCGCCGTTTAGCTTACGAAATCAATGATTTCCGCGATGGCTACTACCAATTAATCCATGTTAACGCTGAAGCTCCAGCTGTTGACGAGTTCACTCGTTTAGCGAAAATCAGCGAAGACATCATCCGTTATATCGTTGTTAAAGATGAGAAGTAATATATAAATTTTTGTAACCTCCAAATGTTTCATGTGAAACATTCTGGAAGAAAGGAGTTGATTCTGATGATGAACCGCGTTGTTCTTGTTGGACGTTTGACAAAGGATCCTGATTTACGATACACCCCAAATGGTGTAGCGGTTGCTTCATTCACACTTGCTGTAAACCGAGCGTTTACGAATCAACAAGGTGAGCGGGAAGCGGATTTCATTAACTGTGTTGTTTGGAGAAAACCTGCTGAAAATGTGGCGAACTTCTTGAAAAAGGGCAGTCTTGCCGGTGTAGATGGAAGGATTCAAACGCGCAGCTTTGATGGTCAGGATGGAAAGCGTGTATATGTAACAGAGGTTTTGGCTGAAAGTGTTCAATTCCTTGAGCCTCGGAATAGCTCCAGAGGCGAAGGTGCAAATTATGGCGCTCCTAGAGATCAGGATTTCCCATTTGGAAATAACAACAATCAGAATCAACCTCAAAACAACAGAAATAATCAAGGTTATACAAGGGTAGATAACGATCCATTTGCAAATGACGGTGGTCAAATCGACATTTCTGATGATGATCTGCCATTCTAACTTGATTTTTTAACGTTTATAATAAAACACTAAAGGAGGGAAATGACCATGGCTATGGGAGGACGTAGAGGCGGACGTGCAAAGCGTCGTAAAGTTTGCTTCTTTACAGCAAACGGCATCACTCACATCGATTACAAAGATGTAGATCTTCTTAAAAAGTTCATTTCTGAGCGCGGTAAAATCTTACCTCGTCGTGTAACTGGTACTAACGCTAAATACCAACGTAAATTAACTGTTGCGATTAAGCGTTCACGCCAAATGGCATTACTGCCATACGTTTCAGGTGAATAATAGTTATATAAAAGCAGTTTGGGGATTAGTTCTCCAGGCTGCTTTTTTTGCATATTAATGCGACCTTTTCCTTAATGATTGTCATTGAAATTTATACCTATAATTCTAATTCCACTCCCAGCGAAATAAAGGTTCGCCCCCATACTTTTTAATAACTGCTTTATCAATAGCTAGAAATATAAGGTCTGATACAATGTCTTCTATTGTGACATATGAATCGTCTGCCTTTGGAACAGCTTCTGCACTAACAGATTGCATTGGAGTAAAAAAAATAAGTTAAAGCCTAACAAGATTAAGTATTGTTTAATCATTAACATTCATCTCATATTACATTTATTCCTTATTTTCCCCACTAATTATTCTTTATTAATTCCCCTGACAGGCAAACTAGAAAACGCATATAAATTGATGTTCCCCTAATATTTAAAGGGGTATTACTATTTTTGTTGAATTAATTTAAAGCACACCTTTTGATTGGCTGTGGTAGCCTTTATGAAATATATGAGGAATCCCTTTTTATGAAGCCAAAGGTTTCAAGTTCCAATGCGAAGAAGATGCAGATGGCTATTCTTCTTTGAGGTATAAAAGACAAATATAAATAAAAGTCTAACTATGATTCATTAATTTTTATAAATAACATTATTATATTTAACTTAATGGTTGATGTTTTATGGCATCCAAACTAAATCATATTAAAATGCAGGTATTGTCTTTTACGTATTTGGTGTATTTAGAAAGGAAGATGGCAAACATTTAGGGATGGTTGATTTTTCGACTTTAGCAAGAGATGATTTCCAGTGGGGAAGAATAGGCTACACCATCCATAATCAGTATTGGAGAAAAGGCTACGGCAAAGAAGCAGTAAATGAAGCACTTAAAATAGCTTTCAAATACTTGAATTTCCATCGTATTGAAGCTCATATTAACATTGATAATTCAGCTTCGATTAATTTAGCAGAGAGCGTTGGAATGGAGTATGAATGTACAAGAAAAGGGTTTATATTCGAATTCGGAGAATGGACAGACAATCTAATTTATTTTAAAAACTCTATTGAGTAAAGTTTACAACGGATAAAGGCTATTGATCAAAGAACAGTCGTTTTTTACTATAAGTGGAGACGCATTTTTACTAACGTAAGCAGGTTTGGTGTTTAAAAATCAAAAAAAGGTTTTCAATATACTTAAAGAGAAATTAATAGGTAAGAGAAAAATTTTTAGGTAAATGGAGGAGACAAGATGGAATTTATAAGGGTGACGAAAGACTTTAAAGTGGTAGGTATAAAAGGCAGCGGAGCCTTTGTTAATTATGGTACGGAAGTCCCTGCACTTGCAAAGCAATTATTAAATCGCTCTAACGAAATACCCAATCATTCAGGTATCGAAATTGCTCTATTTGAACCTAAAAGGGATAGTAACCATCTTGAAGGGGATTATTATGCAGGTTTAATTGTAAATGATACTTTAAATGAAGTTCCTTTAGGAATGGATTATCTTGAAGTAACTCAACATTTTGTCACAACTAGAGGGAAAATATCTAATCTCGGCAACCTTCATTTAGGTTTATTGGAATGGGAAATTGAGCAAGGTTATACAAGAAACTTGGATTCTTATATTGTGGAGACATATCACCCGATGGAGGATGAAGAGGAAGAGGTACAAATTTACCTACCAATTAATTAACAGAGGCTGCCAACTTCGGCAGCTTTTCATATTCAACTTAGTTACCTGCGATAATGAACGGTTAACTAATACCTTTCTCTCTCAGCCGTAAAATTAGTAAAGACGGTCTTAGCACGGGTTTTTCGAGGTCACCCTTCAAAACAGGCCCCATGAACACTCATGGCACTCATTTTTCAATCTAACCATCCAAAATGATCACTAGAAAATAGAAGATAATCTCTCTATATAATCAAGAACCTCAATCGCATTTGGACAAGAATGCTCTTCTTAGTTGAACAAGGCTATAATACTAGATAAAATAGACTTTATGGTGTTTCACTAAAAGAGGTGTAAAAATGAGAAATGTACATAAGCTGACAGAAGGGGCCGTTTTATTAGCTGCTTTTGCTGTATTAATTTTGATTACGATGTATGTCCCTGTTCTTGGCGTTGTCAGTAATTTATTTTTAGCGATTCCGTTTATTCTTTTTGGGGCGAAGAATTCACGGATGAACGCAGTTGTGTTTTTCATTGCTGCTGTGTTGATTTCATTAATTGTTGGGACACTCCTCGCGATCCCCCTGACACTTACATATGGACTGACCGGAATTGTTATGGGACTATTAATTAAAGAGGAGAAAGGCCGAACAAGTACTTTTATCGCTGCCACTCTTGTATTCCTTGCGGCCGTTTTAATTCAATATGCGGCTGCCATCGCCTTTTTTAATTTTAATTTTATTCAAGAAGCTATGAACGTGATGAAAGAGTCTCTTAATCAGTCACGCGGATTGATCGAGGCGTTAGGACAGGATTCCAGTGGAAAAGTGGTCGAGCAATTAGAAGCCTCTATACAATTATTCGAGACTTTAACACCGAGCTTATTTGTGTTAATCGCGCTTTTTGGCGTCATTCTCATTGAATTGGTCTCATTGCCAATTGTAAAGCGATTTGGAGTAAAAATGGCCAGCTGGAAGCCATTCAGAGAGATTGTCCTGCCGAAAAGTATTCTTTGGTATTATTTATTAACGATGCTTGCTTCATTTGCGATAAACCCTGAAGAAGGAAGCTACTGGTTTACGGCTTTAGTTAATATCAGTTTTATTCTTCAAATGCTTATGGTTTTCCAAGGAATTTCATTTATTTTCTATTTTACTCATAAGAAGGGGATGTCGAAGTCTGTCCCGATTATTGCAACGGTTCTGACATTCTTCATGCCAATTTTCCTTTCTATTGTGAGGATATTAGGTATAATTGATTTAGGATTTGATTTAAGAAAGAGACTTGAAAAGAAAGATTAACTAGATGTTCAAATAGGAGAATTCAATCCATTGATGAACATTATCTAAACACTGCTGTTTAGGAGCTGAAAACATGCCATCTTATTTAGAAAAGCGCTCCATTCGCTATCCAATCTATTGGTTGATGGGCTTGACAGTGGTGCTTCTTGGAATTTTGGCGTATTTTCACTGGATAATTAGCCTGATAGGGATTCTTCTTGCTGTTTTCCCTTTTTATTATCTGTTTAAAATTAATTCTCTAAAGAGAAAGGAAACAGAAGATTACATCTCTACTTTATCCTACCGGGTAAAAAAAGTCGGTGAAGAGGCATTAATGGAGATGCCCATTGGGATTATGCTCATTAATGATGATTTTTACATTGAATGGACGAATCCCTTTTTAGCCTCTTGCTTTGATGAAGATACGTTAGTAGGAAGATCGCTTTATGATGTAGCGGAATCGCTCATCCCATTAATCAAGCAGGATGTCGAAACGGAAGTAATTACGCTTCATGAACGGAAATTCCGTGTTATTTTGAAGCATGAAGAGCGCCTGCTTTACTTTTTTGATGTGACCGAACAGACTGAGATTGAAAAATTGTATCAGGAAGAACGCACCGTCATTTCGATTATCTTTTTAGATAATTATGATGAATTAACACAAGGGATGGATGACCAAGCGCGGAGCAGTCTGAACAATATTGTCACCTCTATTTTGAATAAATGGGCGACCGATAATGGAATCTTTTTTAAGAGGGTTTCATCAGACAGATTTATTGCCGTTTTTAATGAACACATTCTTCGATATTTAGAAAAAGGGAAATTCTCCATTTTAGATGATATTCGAGAAATTACAGCGAAGAGAAACTTGCCATTAACGTTAAGTATTGGTGTAGGAACGGGTCTCTCGTCCTTGCCAGAGCTTGGCGTTCTCGCGCAATCGAGTCTTGATTTAGCCCTTGGACGGGGCGGTGATCAAGTAGTTATTAAGCAAACGAACGGAAAAGTTAAGTTTTTCGGCGGAAAAACAAACCCAGTCGAAAAGCGGACTAGAGTCCGTGCTCGTGTTATTGCCCATGCACTAAAAGAATTGATTTCCGAAAGTGATCAGGTCATTATCATGGGGCATAAAAATCCGGATATGGACGCCATTGGAGCTTCGATTGGAATTCGCAAAATTGCCCAGATGAATCAGCGAGAAGGATACATTGTCATTAATCCGCAAGATATTGATACAAGCATTCAAAGGATGATGACGGAAATCCAGAAAAATGAGGCGCTGTTTTCAAGGTTTATTACTCCGGCACAGGCGTTGGAAATGGCTACAGAGGATACGCTATTAGTCATTGTCGATACACATAAACCTTCCATGGTTATTGAGGAAAAGCTGATAAATAAAATAGCCCATGTTGTCGTGATTGATCACCACCGTCGTGCAGAAGAGTTTATTCATAATCCGCTACTTGTTTATATGGAGCCATACGCCTCCTCGACTGCTGAGCTTGTCACAGAACTGCTTGAATATCAGCCGAAATACGGAAAAATTGAAATGCTTGAGGCGACTGCCTTATTAGCCGGAATTACTGTGGACACGAAAAGCTTCAGCTTAAGAACGGGCTCTCGCACTTTTGATGCAGCCTCTTATCTACGTTCACAAGGGGCTGACACTGTTCTCGTCCAGAAATTCTTGAAGGAAGATGTTCATACGTTCATTAAACGTGCAAAATTAATTGAAAATGTGTATTTTTATCGAGAAGGGGTTGCCATTGCAAAGGGGCAGCCTGATGAGGAGATTCATCAAGTGTTAATCGCGCAGACGGCCGATACATTGTTGACGATGAATGGCGTCCTTGCTTCCTTTGTTATTTCGAAGCGATCTGAAAACACGGTTGGAATTAGTGCAAGATCGCTCGGAGATATCAATGTACAGGTCATTATGGAAAGCCTTGAAGGCGGCGGGCATTTAACGAATGCAGCAACTCAGCTGACAGATCAATCTTTGGATGAGGTTGAAGAACGTTTGCATGCGGCCATTGATGAATATTTAGAAGGGAGAAATGCAGAATGAAAGTCATTTTTTTAAAGGATGTTAAAGGTAAGGGAAAAAAAGGGGAAGTTAAAAACGTGGCTGACGGATACGCACAAAACTTCCTGATTAAGCAAGGGTTAGCGGTTGAAGCGAACCAAACGAATGTCAGCACATTAAATGCGCAACAGAAAAAAGAAGAAAAGATTGCGGCAGAAGAGCTGGCTGAAGCAAAAAAGCTGAAAGAAACAATGGACAAACTGACACTAGAGTTCACAACAAAAGCTGGTGAAGGTGGCCGTTTATTCGGTTCAATTACGAGCAAGCAAATTGCGGAAGAACTGCAAAAAACGCATAAGATTAAAATTGATAAACGCAAAATTGAGCTTCCTGATGCAATCCGTTCATTAGGCTACACGAAGGTTCCTGTGAAGCTCCACGCTGAAGTGACATCAACCATTAATGTCCATGTAAAAGAAGCAAACTAAATTTGGAAGTTCCATTTCCCCATAAACATGATAAAATAGAAGAGTTGAAAAAAATGTGATCGGTTCCTGCTGGTCACATTTTTTCTAAGTTTAAAACTATTTTTAATGCATTCAATTACTTTTAATAGATTCCATACACATATTCCTCTGGTCAATAATATATTTCAACCAGGTTTGAAAATGTCGGTCAATTAACTCGTCTAGCTCCAGCGGCTAGCGACCGACAATCTATTTTTTGTACACAGAATCATAGGGGGTTTGAATAGATGAGTGATGTAATTGCTGATCGTCTTCCGCCGCAAAATATTGAAGCGGAGCAGGCGGTTTTAGGTGCTATTTTTCTTGAGCCATCTGCCCTCACCTTAGCTTCCGAAATTTTGATTCCTGAGGACTTTTACCGTGCAGCTCATCAAAAGATTTTCAATGTGATGTTAAAGCTGAACGATCAAGGAAATGCGGTCGATCTAATTACCGTGACGGCAGAGCTTGGAGCAGCTAAGCTTCTTGAGGATACAGGCGGAGTCAGCTATTTAAGTGAGCTTGCCGGGTCTGTGCCAACTGCCGCTAATATAGAATACTACGCGAAGATTGTTGAGGAAAAATCATTGCTTCGCAGGCTCATTCGTACAGCTACTGGAATTGCTCAGGATGGGTATGCTCGCGAGGACGAGGTAGAGGTTCTATTAGGGGAAGCGGAAAAGAATATTCTTGAAGTGGCACAAAGGAAAAATGCAGGTGCCTTTCATAATATTAAGGATGTTCTTGTTCGCACGTACGATAATATTGAAGTTATGCATAACCGAAAGGGCGACATTACAGGGCTTGAGACTGGTTTTGCCGAGCTTGATAAAATGACGGCTGGATTTCAGCGCAACGATTTGATTATCGTTGGGGCACGTCCTTCCGTTGGGAAAACGGCATTTGCCTTAAATGTTGCGCAAAATGTAGCAACGAAAACAGGGGAAAATATAGCGATTTTTAGCCTTGAGATGGGTGCCGAGCAGCTCGCCATGCGTATGCTCTGTGCAGAGGGAAATATTGACGCACAAAGACTGCGTACAGGTTCCTTGACGGATGAAGACTGGGGCAAGCTGACGATGGCGATGGGAAGCTTGTCGAATGCAGGGATATTTATCGATGATACACCTGGTGTGCGGATTACAGATATTCGTTCCAAATGCCGCCGTCTGAAGCAGGAGCATGGCCTTGGGATGATCTTAATTGATTACTTGCAGCTCATTCTCGGTAGCGGACGCTCTGGGGAAAACCGCCAGCAAGAAGTTTCGGAAATTTCCCGGTCATTGAAAGGGTTAGCCCGTGAATTACAAGTGCCTGTTATTGCTCTATCTCAGCTTTCCCGTGGAGTGGAGCAGCGTCAAGATAAAAGACCAATGATGTCTGATATCCGTGAATCAGGGAGTATCGAGCAGGATGCGGATATCGTCGCATTCCTTTACCGTGATGATTATTATGACAAGGAATCAGAGAATAAAAATATCATTGAGATCATCATCGCTAAACAGCGTAATGGTCCTACTGGCACCGTTCAGCTAGCATTTGTCAAAGAGTATAATAAATTCGTAAACATAGAGAGACGATTTGATGATTCATCCGTTCCGCCTGGTGCTTAGAATGGGTAAACTATGAATCTAATAATTGTAGGGAAATAGTAAGAGCAATTAGGAAAGTTCTAATTGCTCTATTTTGAAATGAAGCTAAAGATATTTACATACTAAGTTGAGATTGCAAAGTCATGAAATTTTTTGAATAAAAGTTTATTGGTGACAGCCATATCCATAATGGCCATGCGGATAACCACTATATCCGTACCCATGATGTCCGTAATGGCCATCATAGTGATAACCATGATAACCATGGTAACCGTGGTAAGGATAATGACCCAAACCATATCCAGGATATGCGCCATAACCGTAACCAGGATAAACTGGGTACGCACCAACCCCTGGGTATCCTCCTATGCCAGCTCCAGGAAACCCAATCATTTGTCTCTCCATTTTTTATATCCCTCCTCAAATTGTTACAATTATAGTGTATGTGTCCATATTTAAAGAGGTATAGGACGAATGCCTATTTGTTATCAATTACGAAGAGAAGTTATAGTTAAAAATTTTTTAAAAAAAGTTGTTGCAAATTGCTTCAGTATTATGATATTATAATAAACGTCGTTAAGAAACAAATAACGAGCCATTAGCTCAGTTGGTAGAGCATCTGACTTTTAATCAGAGGGTCGAAGGTTCGAGTCCTTCATGGCTCACCATTTTTAGGCCCGTTGGTCAAGCGGTTAAGACACCGCCCTTTCACGGCGGTAACACGGGTTCGAATCCCGTACGGGTCATGGCGAATGGTATCTGGTAAGCGGCTGTCAAGCACAGCCTCCTTGCTGGATGCCATTATACATATTTAGTGAACCAAAAATTAATACGGCTCAGTAGCTCAGTCGGTAGAGCAAAGGACTGAAAATCCTTGTGTCGGCGGTTCGATTCCGTCCTGAGCCATCACAGCAGAGTATGATCCTCATCATGCTCTGTTTTTTTTTTTGTCACATCTCTGTAATATCCTACCTCAATATTTAAATCCCGCCAAAATAACATTAAGTCCTGTTAAATCTAGTATTCACTACCTATTTTTCCTTGCTTCTTCGACAAAATACTCGTTTTTCCTTCAATTTGATTGGTAGTAAATTGTCAATCATTATACAATTATGTTACATTATGAAGTCAAGTAGTCTATTAGATGGATTTTATGGTAAAGTATAGGAGTTGAAAAAATTAGGCTCACTATAATTATAGTTAAATAGCACTAATTGGAAGTGTTTTTGTTGCCGTAGTCTAGGAGGATATAACAATGCAAGATTCGACAAATACAAATACGACCGTTAAAAAAAATACATATAAAAAATTGAAAAACGCCATAAAAAAAGCGGCGATCACTGCTTTTACAGTTGCTGCGATTACTTTTGCCGCTGGTATTTCAGTACATGCCAACACAGAGAACCTTACTACTGTCCATCATGTTTACTTAGACAAGCAGTATATCGGAACAGTCTCTAATAAAGAGAAAATTGAAGGCGTCGTCGCAACAAAATTGCAAGAGGTGCAAGCTGCGAGTAAAGACTTAAAGCTCTCATTTAACTCTGACCTTACCTATGTTCCAGAGCAAGTTTTCCGAGAAAGCTCTGAAGTCAATGATTCTGAAGTTGCGGAAAAAGTGTCGGGAGAAATTCAGTTACAAGCTGATGCATCTGCTTTGATCATAGATGGCAAGCCTGCTGTGTATGTGCAAAATGCAGAAGAAGCAAAAGAAGTGATTAAAAAGCTTAAGCTCAAATATGTGTCAGAAGAAGAGTTACAGGCTGTTGAGGCTCGAAAAGCTGCTGATCAAAGCACTTTGCCGTCATTACAAGATAAAGAAACACGCATTTTAGACGTTAAACTATCGAATGAAGTGAACGTTGCAGCGGAAAAAATTGAACCGAACCAAATTTTATCGGTTGAAGATGCTGTCAAGCTTCTCGAAAAAGGCACATTAGAAGAAGCAAAGTATCAAGTAAAAGAGGGCGATGTGCTTGGTGGAATCGCTCATACTCACAACCTTAAAACGAGCGAGCTGATGGCAATTAATCCTGGATTAACAGAAGACTCACTTCTCCAAATTGGCCAGGAATTGAACGTAACAATTTTAAAGCCATTTGTTCACGTAATTATTGAAAGGGAATATTTCGCGAAGGAAGTCATTCCTTTTGAAAAAGAAGTAGTGGAAGACGCTACTATGTTTAAAGGCGATACAAAAGTGAAGCAGGAAGGGAAAGACGGGAAACGTGCTACCACTTACCGAATTTCTGTCCAAAACGGCCAAGTCATTTCAAAGGAAGTGACAAAAGAAGAAATTCTTGAACAGCCGGTTAAACATATTGTTGTCAAAGGAACGAAGGTCATCCCTTCCCGTGGAGAGGGAAGCTTTATCTGGCCAACAGTTGGGGGCTATATTTCCAGTCATGTCGGCTATCGCTGGGGAAGAATGCATAAAGGAATTGATATTGCGAGACCAAGCGACCGGACAATTAAAGCTGCAGATAATGGTGTAATCGTTTCAGCAGGCTATGAAAAAAGCTTCGGAAATAAAATTGTGATTGACCATCAAAATGGCTATCGTACGATTTATGCCCACCTTTCATCGATCAGTGTGAGCGCGGGGCAAGTCGTTTCTAAGGGATCGAAAATTGGTGTCATGGGGTCTACTGGAGATTCAACGGGTGTTCATTTACACTTTGAACTTTATAAAAATGGCAACCTCCAAAATCCATTAGACTATATTCGTTAATTTTTCAAGTCTCTAGTACTCTTACTAGAGACTTTTATTCTTTTAAAATCTGCTTCACTAGATTAAGGAAATTTACCATGTTCTATCCAGCCTTTCCTTGAAAACCTTTCGTATGACCCGTCCTTAATAGATGAATTCACATTTACAACATGTTAAAGTAAAATTGAACACATATAAACAAAAATGAATAGAGCTTAAAAACGTTGAGATAAATACGCAATAAGAAGGAGATATAAATGGAGAGAAAAATTCTTGTAGTAGACGATGAGAAACCGATTGCTGATATATTGCAATTTAATTTGAAAAAGGAAGGCTTTGAAGTCTTTTGCTCGTATGATGGAAATGATGCGCTTGAAAAGGTCGAGGAAATTAAACCAGATCTGATTCTGCTTGATATTATGCTCCCGCTAAGAGACGGGATTGAAGTTTGCCGTGAAGTAAGAAAGAAATATGATATGCCGATTATTATGCTTACAGCTAAGGATTCAGAAATTGATAAAGTCATTGGTCTTGAGCTTGGAGCGGATGATTATGTGACGAAGCCTTTCAGTACGAGAGAGCTGATTGCGCGAATTAAAGCTAACTTACGCCGCCATCAACAAATGGCAGCCAACGCGACTGAAGAAGAGGAGACGAATGAAATTACAGTCGGTACGTTAATCATTCACCCAGATGCTTATATTGTGTCCAAACGCGGTGAAACGATTGAACTCACTCACCGTGAATTTGAGCTCCTTCACTATTTGGCAAAGCATATTGGACAAGTCATGACCAGGGAGCATCTTCTTCAGACCGTTTGGGGCTATGATTATTACGGAGATGTGCGCACAGTCGATGTAACGGTTCGAAGACTGCGTGAGAAAATTGAAGATAACCCAAGCCATCCTACTTGGATCGTCACTCGAAGGGGAGTTGGGTATTATTTGCGGAATCCTGAACAGGAGTAAAGACAATCAATGAAAAAGGTTGGTTTTTTTCGTTCAATACATCTTAAGTTTGTCATCATTTATGTATTGCTCATCTTAATTGCGATGCAAATTATCGGGGTTTATTTCGTTAGACAATTGGAATTTACGCTGAAAGATAATTTCAAATCAACCATTCAGGATCGTGTAAGTTTGCTTGCTTATTATTTAGAGGAGCAGATGACGAAGGAACGGTTGCCGGATGAAGATGGGCCGTCTTTAGAGGAAGATGTGTTTCGCTTATTAAGGGACTATAATTCAGAGGACATTACTGAAGTCCAGGTTATTGAAGGGGATACATTGAAAATTCTTGGCACCTCTGAAACTGATAATCAGGGAGTAGTAGGGCGGAGATCGATAGATACATTAGTAAGAATGACCATTGCCACTGCCAAACAAGCAAGTGAAGAGCTCATTGACAACCATACGGGCAATCGAATCTGGGTGTTAGTGACACCCATTAAACATAACGGGGAAGTCATCGGCGCGATTTATCTCGTTGGAAAAATTGAAAATGTGTTTGACCAAATGAGACAAATTAATCAAATCTTTATTTCAGGCACCGCTATAGCTCTAGGGATTACCGCGATTTTAGGCGTCCTGCTTGCCCAAACGATCACCCGCCCGATGTCAGAAATGAAGAGACAGGCTCTTGCGATGGCGAAGGGGAACTTCTCCCGCAAAGTTAAAATATACGGCAACGATGAAATTGGCCAGTTAGCGATGACGTTCAATAATTTAACGAAGAGGCTGCAGGAAGCGCAAGCGACAACAGAGGGGGAACGCCGCAAGCTTTCTTCTGTTCTATCGTATATGACAGATGGAGTGATTGCGACCGATCGAAAGGGCAGAGTCATTCTCATCAACGAGCCGGCTGCCGAAATGCTGAATGTTTCACGTGAAACAGTTTTAGCGACTTCGATTGTTTCACTTCTTGGTCTTGAGGATGATTATACGTTTGAAGAGTTACTTTCCGAACGGGATTCAGTCATTTTAGATTACTCTAAGCCCTCTAGGACACTAATCTTGCGGGCGAATGTCTCCGTTATTCAAAAGGAGACAGGATTTGTGAATGGACTAATTGCGGTTCTTCACGATATTACGGAGCAAGAGAAAATTGATATGGAACGCCGCGAGTTTGTCGCGAATGTGTCGCATGAGCTAAGGACGCCATTGACGACGATGAGAAGCTATGTGGAAGCTTTAGCAGAAGGGGCCTGGCAGGATAAAGAAATTGCTCCGAAATTTTTAGATGTGACTCAGACGGAAACAGAGCGGATGATTCGCCTTGTAAATGATTTGCTACAGCTTTCAAAAATGGACAGCAAGGATTACAATTTGACGAAGGAATGGATCAACGTCGTTTCCTTCTTTAACCGCATTATTGACCGTTTTGAGCTATCGAAGGAGCAAAACGTGACGTTCGAAAGAAAGCTGCCCGATCATTCCGCTTTTGTCGAAATCGATGGGGACAAGCTTACTCAAGTTATTGATAATATTATTTCGAATGCACTTAAATACTCCCCAGAAGGCGGGAAAGTCACCTTCAGGCTAGAGGAACAGAATGACTTTGTTAATATTAGTGTGTCTGACGAAGGGGTCGGCATACCGAAAGAGAATATTAATAAGATTTTTGAACGGTTTTATCGAGTGGATAAAGCAAGAACGCGAAAACTTGGAGGCACAGGTCTCGGCCTTGCTATCGCCAAGGAAATGGTGGAAGCCCACGGAGGAGAAATTTGGGCAACGAGTCAAGAAGGGAAGGGCACGACGATTTCTTTCAGCCTGCCATACGATCGAACGGAAGAGGATGATTGGGCATGACATATGAAAATATTAAATCACTCATATTAGTCATTTTAGTATGCTTCAGCGTGCTTTTAACGTGGAGCATCTGGACCTATCAGCCTAATTTAGAAACGATGGAAAAAGCAAAAACCGTTCAAGAAGTAGCGATCAGTAAGAAAAAAGATGCGGAAGAAATCGTTAAGCCAGACCGGATTATTTACCACTATTCAAAGGATAAACAATTAGGAACAACAGATATAGATGAAATTAATAAAGTGATTTCGGAAATAAGCCGATGGAATTTTGCCGAGTTTGTTAATGTTTCGGATGATATAAAAAACTATTCTACTTTCGCTAATAATCCGGGAAATGCCACGATTCAGTTTCCGGATTCGATACCGATTGATTTTTACCGGACGATTATCGAAATGAAGGAGAAAAAGATCCCTAATTTTTATTTTGATCAAATTGTCATCGACACCGAAGGGATTCAGAAAGACCAGGCATTTGTTTATTTTGTTTCATCTGAGAGGGATCAGGCTTACCGGAGCCAAGTATCGGCATCTTACGTGCAAAACTTTACGAATGGCTTTTTTAATAATGCAGAGTACAATCTTCGTTATATAAAGTATTTCCCGTATAAAACAACAAGCGGCCGAGTATTATATTTGCCTCAGGATGAAACGAAAATGCTGCAGTTTCAATATCTATTCACGCGATTAGATTCGGAAAAATATAAGAACGCATTATTTAAAGTCCCTAGCGTCGTGCGGAAGAATTATCAGCCATCAGGTGAGGAATACACAAATGGTTCAAGCTCATTGCGCGTGAATTATGACCGCAACACCCTTTCCTATGTGAATCCGGCTAGAAGTAGTGAAAGCCTGCTATCATCGAAAGGTCTTTTGAAAAGAAGCATTGATTTTGTGAATGAACACGGTGGCTGGACGGATAGTTACCGCTTTGTTGAAATGGATGAAATGACACATCAAGTATTATTCCGTCTTTATGATGATAAAGGGTATCCGATTTTTAGTATAGGCAGCGGCATTTCTGAAATTAACGAAATATGGGGCCAAAGTGAAATTTATAAATATATAAGGAGCAACTTCTTAAAAGGACTCCGGATGGATCCAACGGAAACGACCCTGCCTTCAGGTCAAGAGGCGATTCAGCTTCTTGAATCGAAAGGGCTGGACATGGCTGGACTGCAGGATATGGCGCTTGGCTATGCGATGGAAAAGGATACAAAGTTAGTGTATTTAGAGCCTTCCTGGTTTTATCGATATAACGGTTCTTGGTATCAATTAACCAAGGATGAAACGAGAGGCGAGGCTAATCATGGATTGGAATAGAATCAAAACAATTTTCATTTTGACGTTTCTTGTGTTGGATATTTATTTAATGTATGAGTTTTTTAAGCTGAATGATGCTAGTCAGTATGAGTATAGTACGGAAGTTCCCCTTGAGAAGCGACTCAAGGCAGACGAGATTGAATATGTGGAGCTTCCAAAAAACTTTATTAAAGATATGTACTTAAGTGCAGAGCCGATAGACTTTAGTAATGAAGTGACTGAATCAGTTGAGAAAACGAAGCTGAAAGGGCAAAAGGTGCAGGTTAACTCTAGTACCGTGCTTAATTCTGTTTTAGATAAGCCTTATGAGCTCAGTGAGAAATATGACAAGGCAGAGATTAATTCATTCGTTAAAAATAATGTTCTATATGGGGATCAATATCGTTATTGGAAAAAGGAAGACAATATTATAACGTATTACCAGCAATTCAAGGATAAGACTTTCTATCAAAATAGTAGCGCTGAATTAACGATTTACCTTAATGATGAGAATAATATTGTTTCCTATGTGCAAACGATGCTCACGAATATTGAAGAATTATCAGAAGAGGAAAAGATTATTCAGCCGTTAAAGGCGCTTGAAACCCTTTATGAAAAGGGCTCCTTGAAGCCAAAGAGCAAAATTACAAAGGTGGAGCTTGGGTATTTTAACTTTGTAGGAGAAGCAAGTACGGCACAGGTGCTGATCCCTGCATGGCGTTTCGTTATTAATGATAAGGAAGATTTATATGTTCATGCCTTTGAGGGGCAAATTATCGAGTTACCAACTGAAGAGAAAACTATAGTGGAGTGAGAGAAAATGCAATTTAGCGTTCTCGCAAGTGGAAGTACGGGGAATGCCATCTTTGTTGAGACAGAGGACCATTCCTTCCTCGTGGATGCAGGCTTAAGCGGGAAGCAAATGGAGGCGTTATTCCAAAAGATTGACCGGGATATGGGGAATCTCTCCGGCATCTTAGTCACACATGAGCATAGTGATCATATTAAAGGTGTCGGGGTGCTTGCACGGAAATACAAATTGCCTGTTTATGCAAATGAAAAAACGTGGAGTGCGATGGATAGTCTCATTGGACAAGTTCCTGTTGAGCAGAAGTTTACTTTTTCGATGGAGACGGTAAAGTCCTTTGGATCACTGGAAATTGAATCATTTGGTGTATCACATGATGCAGCTGACCCGATGTTCTATGTCTTTCATCAGAACGAGAAGAAGCTTGTCTTAATTACCGATACCGGCTATGTCAGCGACCGGATGAAGGGGCTCATCTCCAATGCGGATGCTTATGTGTTCGAAAGCAATCATGATGTGCAAATGCTGCGGATGGGGCGTTACCCATGGAGCATTAAAAGACGGATATTGAGTGATGTTGGGCATGTGTCGAATGAGGATGCGGCCATTGCGATGAGTGAGGTAGCGGGAGACCGGACAAAGCGCATTTATTTAGCTCATTTAAGTCAGGATAATAATATGAAGGAGCTTGCCAGAATGTCGGTTTCACAAACGCTCGAAAGCAGAGGCATAATTGTCGGCGAGCAGTTTGAGCTCTACGATACAGATCCAAAGACACCGACTGTATTGACGGCTATTTGATTTTTAAAAGGAATGAAAGGCGCTTTTTGGCAGACTTCATTCCTTTTTTTAATGGAGTTTTTCAAAATTATGAACAAAGTAGTAAGATTGTTTTCGTGGCCAGCTTATCAATAGATTCTTCAATTGGTGGGAGTATAATCAGACATAAGGTGGAAGAATAGAAGATAGTATTTATGTTTTACTTCATCTAATTGTTTAAATAAGAAAGATCATGGGTATTTCCTACAATCTAGTATGTAAAATATCCTCGGCTATATTTCTTTGCGCCATCCACCAGGGTTTACTCAACGAATCCGACAACAATTAAATTTTTTTCACAAAAGTAAGAAAGGAATGGTCCAGTGTGGGTTATTATGATCAAGATTATGACAATCGATATAAGCGGCAAAAGGGAAATAGGGGCGGCTATTTCTTAGCAGGCCTTGCCGGGGCAATTATAGGTGCCGTTCTTGTGATGATTGCCTTCCCGAAGATTGCTGGATTTTGGCCAAACGAACAAGTAGAAGAAAGTGCAATCAATCATAACGCCAATATGCCTACTCAGAATGTCACACTGAATGTAGTTTCTGATGTAACAAAAGCAGTGGATAAAGCGAGTGGCGCAGTGGTAGGGGTGACCAATATCCAGACAACTAGCTTCTGGGGGAGAGGCGGAAATGGAGGCGTTGAGGAGCCTGCTGGTACAGGATCAGGCGTCATTTATAAAAAGGCTGGGAATAAAGCCTTTGTTGTGACAAATCATCATGTCGTAGAAGATGCCAGCAAGCTAGAGGTTACTTTATCAGATGGAACGAAAATTCCGGCAGAGCTTCGAGGCAGCGACATTTGGACAGACTTGGCTGTACTTGAAATTGACGCAAAGGACGTAAAAACAGTTGCTGAATTTGGCAACTCAGATGCATTGAAAACAGGTGAACCCGTGATTGCCATTGGAAACCCACTTGGCCCAACTTTTTCAGGATCCGTTACAGAGGGGATTATTTCTGGCTTAGAACGGACAATCCCAGTGGACATTAATAAAGATGGCGTCATTGACTGGAATGCAGAAGTATTGCAGACAGATGCTGCGATTAACCCGGGTAACAGCGGCGGAGCTTTAGTGAATATTAAAGGGCAGGTTATTGGAATCAACTCGATGAAAATTGCCCAGCAAGCGGTTGAAGGAATTGGCTTAGCCATCCCAATCAACTCTGCATTGCCGATTATTAATGATCTTGAAAAATTCGGTGATGTTAAAAGACCATATTTGGGTGTCGATTTAAAATCAGTCAATGAAATTCCTTCCTATTATCAGCAGGAAGCATTGAAGCTGCCAGGAGATGTGAACTATGGGGTTGCGTTAAGACAAGTGGTTCCGAACTCACCAGCAGCCCAAGCAGGACTGCAAGAGCTGGATGTTATTGTTGAAATGGATGGAGAAAGAATCAATGACGTCGTTGACCTAAGGAAGCATCTTTATAATAAAAAGAAAATTGGCGACCAAATGAGAGTGAAATTTTATCGAGATGGAAAGCTTCAAGAAACAACTGTAAAGCTGAGTGGAGAAACTTTTTAAAGATGAATAGGGTTAGAGCAGGAAAGTCGGATATGGCTTTCCTGTTTTTTTGACTTGAATGAATACTTTAGTCTGTGAATAACTTTTTTTGCTTTGTTAGTGGAAAGCTATATGTGAGGTTTTACTTTTATTTTTGTTTTGTTAAGATGTAATGTGGATAAGTTTTTATATAGAGTGGATGAACGATTATCCACAAATCAAATTAAGAAGTAAGGTGGATTTTTGAAATGGAAGCAAATAAACAAATCATCTATAGTTGTGAGGAACACATTGATATAGCAATAGATACGATCGTTGACGAGCATGAAACCTTCCCATTATTATCGAAAATTTCAGAGGAGGAAAAGTTATCAACAACCTGTGAATATTGTCGGAATCAGGCAGTATATCTTGTGGCGAACGAATGATCTCACACAAGATGTGGATAGAAAATGTGGATATGTGGATAACTTCTGTGGATATCTTGTTTGTAAAGTGAGGATGGCTTGTGAATATCTCAATTGTCACAGTTGGAAAACTAAAAGAAAAATATTTAAAGCAAGGAATTGATGAATATTTAAAACGATTAACAGCCTACGCTAAAGTCGAGATCATCGAAGTTTCGGATGAAAAAGCTCCAGAAGAGTTAAGCGAGACTGAGATGCGGCAAGTTAAGCAAAAAGAAGGCGAGCGGATTTTGGCCAAAATTAACCCGGATGCTTATGTGATTGCCCTCGCCATTGAAGGGAAAATGAAGTCTTCGGAGGAGCTGGCGGATACGTTGGACAAGCTCGCTACATATGGAAAAAGTAAAGTGGCATTTGTCATTGGTGGATCGCTTGGATTGAGTGAGGAAGTGTTAAAGAGAGCGGATGAGAAATTGAGTTTCTCGAGGATGACGTTTCCACATCAGTTGATGAGATTGGTGTTGGTGGAGCAGGTGTATCGGGGGTTTAGGATTAATAGGGGGGAACCGTACCATAAGTAAATGAGGTTTTTATTGAAAAAAGTAACAGCACCAATCCTGTAGTAGGAAAGGTGCTACTTTAGTTAGATGGACATTTGTTGTACGAAGGCATTTTTTTGCTGCTTGTAAAGGAATTTTTTTATCCAGTAGAGACAAAAATTGAGCAATTTGTACCTGCTCATCTTTACAAGGAACTAATACTTTTAAATGTCTAATATCATTTAACCCTATAAACTCTTGTGTACCACCGGCTAATAAAAGTTTAAATTGTTTTTGTATATGAGAGCTATTTAAGAAGTGAATTAAAAAGTTATTAAATTTATCGGCATTATCTTTTATAAGAGCAACATTTTTTATAGCAAAAATAGGATGGGAAACCTTGACTGGGTTTCCGATTGTACCAACCATGCAAATAAAATATCATTATCTTCAACCAGTGACCGTTTATTGACCTTTTCAAAATCTTCTTTATTAATGTAATTTAGATCATTATTATTCAAAGTGCCATTAGAATTTAAGTTTTTAGACGTAATTAAGGGATATTCTGAAGGATAGTATTTTGGAGAATCATGCGTACCATCTCTTACATCACTTAGTTCATTCAAATATTTTTCTTCCCAATTAGGAAAAGAATCTCCACAATCATTTTTAAATCTTAACTTCTGACTAAATATCCTCTGAATGTATCCTTTTTTCTGTTCTTTCAGCAAGTCGACTTTTCCTTGTAGAAGTTGGATTTTATAATCAATTTTTTTAAGGAATCTGGCCATTTTTTCCTGTTCCTCAGTTTTGCAGATTCATTAATCCCGCGCGTTAACAAGAAAGCAGTGGCTAATACTATAGCAATAGCTGGGATATTTACATAAGTTTCGTCTGCGGGAACAAATGGACCTGAGATTGCCTTTGGAATAGTGATATGAAATCCTTCTAACAAAGCAGATAAATAGGAAGACCAACCAGTTGAGACTGTAGCAACTGCCAAACCATATTCTAGCACTAAAGCCCAACCAACTAACCAAGCAATTAATTCTCCAAATACAATATATGCATACGAGTAGGCACTGCCTGTTACTGGTACGGATGAAGAAAATTCTGAATAACACATACCTGCCAACGCACAGACAATAGCAGCGATAATAAATGAAAAAATAATAGCTGGCCCAGAATGATTAGCAGCCACTGTTCCAGGAAGAATAAATATACCTGTTCCTACAATGGCGCCAACTCCAAGCATTATTAAATCAAATGCTCCTAACGATTGCTGGAGCTGGATATCTCCCTTTTTCTTAAGTAACTCCCCGAGATTTTTTCTTCTGAATAATACATTTTTCATACTGAACCCTCATTCTTTTTGAAAATATGTAAAAATTCTATATCTTTATTTCTTAAAGGTCAATCGGTTTTGTCGAATTACCAAAAATTTTGTCGAAAAATTAAGATGTTTTTTAAAATTAATTGAAAAGAGGAGGCGAAAATAGTTTATACAGAATGGCACATATCTATCCTTATAATGAAGGAGCTATTTTTCGATAGCTATTTAGTGTTTGATAAAAGAGTAACGATTCAATACTTTGAATGTTTTTGCTATATCAAAGTCGTTATTTCGGTGACGACAGATTTATTAGAAGGCACATACAATAAAATTAAATAATAGATAATACCGCATTTAGATGTATCACGCTGAACCGTATTACAAGTGACTGGCAAACATAATAAATAATGTTGTCCCTATTATTTCTAATCTTTTCTTAAAGTGAAAAGAGTCTGCTTGCCAGTGGGATAAAGAACCTCACCCCTCCCCTTGTCCTTAAGTCCTTCTAAATAAAATGAATGAGCGGTTTTAAGTCAATATAAGCAACAGAGGCTTTAAGGATAACGATCGAATTAGGTGGAACAAGCTGGGGCAATTCCTTTTTAGCTTCATCAACATGTTTATAGTAATAGAGTTTATTCGGGGAAATACCCATCGCCTTAGCCCCTTGACAATATTCTCCGGCCCATTTTCCTATCGCTACCAATTTATCAATTGATAAGCCGCCGATTTTTTCACCTATTTGATAATGCACATTTTTGGCGTATGCTTCTTTTGTTCGAGGGTTCTCCATGTCTCCTAGAACCAGTATAATGGGTCTCTTAGGCAAGTTTGGGATTTGGCTTAATAACAGGCTAGTTGAATCTGGATTCGCATTGAAATTATCATGGATGATTGTAATATTATTTGGGCGAGAAAGGACCTGCAACCGGCCCTTTACAGGAGAAAATTCAGTAATCCCTTGTTGAATCTTCTTATGCGGTACTTGAAGCTCTATACCAACCGCAATAGCTGCTAATGCATTCGTGATATTATAGCTTCCAAAGGTATTCATCATACAGTCAAACTCAAAGCCTTTTCCTTTTACAGTAAAGAAGCTTTGGAAATTTTTATAATGGACATTTTTTGCTCGAATGGTATTTCCTTCAGAAAAACCAAAAGTAATAATTTTCCCAGGATACTTTATTTTTTTTAGATATTCCACGCAGTTAGGATCATCTCCATTTATGACAAGGGTACCTTTTGGAGATAAATGCTCAATCATTTCTGCCTTAGCTTTAATAATATTTTCAATTGTACCAAGTCTAGTTAAATGAGCCCGGTGAATGCATGTAACCACTCCAATTTGAGGTTTAATCATTCGGCTGGATATTCTAATGATACCTAACGACTTCATTCCAACTTCTAGAACAGCCGCTTCATGTTTTTCTTCTATTTTAGATAGGTTATACACGACCCCTTCAGGAGCATTGAAATTGGCTGCACCTACTAAAGTGGAATATTTTTGTTTAAGAATGCTGCCGATTAATTCCTTCGTAGTTGTTTTGCCTGAACTTCCAATAACCTGCGTAATCGGAATAGACAATTGCGTCCGGTATAGCTTGGCCATATTGCGATATGCTTGTTTTACCTTTCCTGCCTCAAGAACGCCAATTCCTGCTTGGGCGAATTTATCGATTTGGAAATTGTGTTTTCTGCTAATGACAATCCCTGTGGCTTGCCCCTTAATTAACCTTTGAATCAGTTTATCCTCTTCCAAATTGTGACGAAATAAGAAAACTAGACTAAAAGGAGAAGGGTTTTTATGATTATTTGTAAACCCTTTAATCGTTTGATTGGTCTGCCAACTTAAAATTTTGCACCCCATGGCTTTTGAGATCTTCTCAAGGGTTAATTCACGCACAAATACTCACTCCCTTATTGGTAAAAGTAATTCCTTTTATTCAACATTTTAGTTTCCCTTCTTTTATAACCTGCTCAATCTCCGCATTGATGAAATCCCCCTTTATGACTTCACCTTGTACATATTATGTTTTCTGAAAATTATTGATTTGGGTATAAATACTAATTTATTCATATTACCGCTATTAGCCTATTTATCAATAAACATTTTGAACGCAACTAATTAACTCAAAATCATTTCAAAAGAACAAAAGAATCTAAAGATATTGGCTGCGATTGGATGATTAAAAAAGTATTGATGCTGAGAATTAATTAAAGGATTTTTAAGCCTCTTTCCTCAAATCTAAGCCAATATAAATATGCCTATTTGAAATAACTAACAATTATCCAAATATTCATTCTCTCCTAAATGAACTGTTAACTTTTCTTAATTAAAGAAATATTCTTTTCATTCCTGTCTTATTTGTAAAGGAAATTGACAGTGTTATACAGGTATTTAGTAAAGAAGAAAGACAGATAGAAATGCAGATGGGATCTCTAAAAGCACAATTCAAAATTACGTTGGAAGGGGCAATTAGAAAACAGAACGTTTTCATTTATTGCAAAATTCGAGATAATTGTTATTTTTTTAATCTATATGACATAAAGTGGTAATATTGCTATTTTATAGTAAGAGGCAAGCAGTTGTAGAGCTGCTAAAGAATCTGCATTACTGAGAAATCTGATTCTTTCTCGGTGTGTAATAAGGGGAGGTGTTACCGTATACATACAGTTTGCAGAGAAACATTTATCAGCAAGTAAGAGCCGAGCATCTTAAGAAATACTCCTATCGTAATCAAGAAGGTAAATATATTCTTTGTTGGGATCTAGGTAGATATGTGAACCACAGTTTTCATGCTAATTGTTTGGGAACAGCCTATGAATTTGAAGTGGCAGTCCGGGACATTTATTCAGGGGAGCAATTAACGGATGATTATGGAACATTAAATATTGATGAATCATTTAAAAGTATTCCAAAATATGGAACAAAGAAAGAGGAAGTTTACCCTGATGATCTTCTGTATTATTCAGAGGAATGGGATCAGAAGGTAATTGAAGCTATACAACACTTTTATGAGGTTAATCAGCCACTAATACATCTCATTCGACCTGAATTCATGGAAAAAGTAAAAATTACAGCCACAGAGCAAATTCTACTTGATTCGATCAAATGCATCTACTATGACCGCAATAAATTCAGATAAAGTGAAAGGACAAGTGGTCTCGACCTGTCACTGTGTCCTATATGGATTAGAAACCTCATTTAGAGTGATTACGGTGAACCGTACCATAAGTAAATGAGGTTCTATTAATATAATTAATGGAACATTAATTAATATGTAAAAAGTAGACCTAAGAGTATGAACTAAATGAAGGAGAATCAGTTCCTTTAGGACTGACTCTCCTATTTCAAATTGCATGTAGTTTGTAAAGGAAATAGAAATCTCTACTTAATTGATGGTAATTAGAGAGAATATTTATTATTAAATACCTTTACAGCTGCCTCTGCAACTTGCACATCATGTGGAACTGTGCTGCCGCTTACTCCTACCGCCCCTATAACTTTTCCGTCTTGGACAAGAGGAATTCCTCCGCCAAATACAACTAGACGTCCATTGTTTGTTGTATTTAAGCCATAAAGTTCAGCAGCAGGCACTGTTGCATCAGCTAAATTGGATGTTGGCATTTTTAAGGCAACAGATGTCCAAGCCTTATTTTGGGCAATATCAATGCTAGCTAACCATGCATCATCCATTCGGTGTACTGCAATCAGATTGCCACCCTCATCTACTACCGAAATGACCATGGAGACTCCAATTCCTTTTGCCTCTTCTTCCGCACCAGCGATAATTTCTTTTGCAATTTCTAAATTGATTTTGTTCATATTAAATGAACCTCCTTTTGATTACCAGGTCAGATCTAAAAACCTACAAAGTCAATTAAGCTTTTAACTCTTATATTAGTATAAGAGTATTGTAATATGTGATACCTTTTTCCGTAAGAACGCACTTTATTGTAAGATAGTTACTAAAAGGTTACTATTAAGAACTATAGAGAAGGGGGAGCCTGTGATGGATGATTTACGAAGAGTGGTAAGAAGGAAAATTGAAATGGGTGAATTCAATTGTGAAAAGGAATTGACCATGTCACTTATTAGCGGCAAGTGGAAAATCACAATTATTTACTATTTAGGGATGAATGCAACATTAAGATTTAGCGAAATTAAGAGATTGTTTCCAAAAATTTCACATAAGGTGCTAACGACCCAAATTAGA
The DNA here is from genome assembly GCF_008923245.1 of Cytobacillus depressus. Lineage (GTDB taxonomy): Bacteria > Bacillota > Bacilli > Bacillales > Cytobacillaceae > Cytobacillus > Cytobacillus depressus. The sequence continues at coordinate 69,429 of NZ_WBOS01000013.1, read as the reverse complement.
GAACTAGAGGAAGATGGTATTGTTCGTAGGGAAGTATTTCCCGAGGTTCCTCCAAGAGTAGAATATTCATTAACAGAACTAGGAAAAAGTCTAATACCCATACTAATAATGATGTACGATTGGGGAAAGAAAAATATACAAACCTTCAATAAATAAAGAAGATTAGCTTAGTTAATTTACATCACTACATTATTCTTTAAAAGGGGACATAAGAAATCAGACCTTCATTTACTTATGTTCAGTTCACCATAAGGGATCGACAAATAAATTGAACAATTTCGATCATGGCTTTGAACAATTTCACATTCAAAAAAGGTAGAACGATAACTCATGCGGAAACTATCATCACTTCATTAAATCATCCGTAAATCCCAAGCCAGATTCTATTCATAATTAAAAAATATATCTAAATGAGGTTTCAAATCTAGGTGAAGCAGCATAAACATTATAAAAAATCCGAAAAGGGAATTGGATGTATCCAATTCCCCTCGCTTTTTGATTACAGTATCTTTGTGTTAAAAATCCTTTTTTGCCAGAAAAGTTTTCCTACAATATTAGTGAAGCATTATTGAGCCGCCGTCGATGATTAATTCAATTCCAGTAACAAATTTGGATTCGTCAGAAGCTAAATAAAGAACTCCCTTCCAGTTTGAAACGGTAGGGAGTTCTTTAAATTATCTTGCATTACATGGCTGTTAAGCCGCCATCAACGATGAATTCAGCTCCTGTTGAATAGCTTGACTCATCAGAGGCTAAGTAAACCACTAAGCTTGAAACTTCTTCTGATTGTGCAACACGTTTTAAAGGAATATGTTTAGAGAATTCTTCTACTGCCGCTTTTGTATCTTCTTGAACAACCATTGGGGTTGCAATAACTCCCGGGTGAACAGAGTTTACACGAATTCCGTAATGAGCACCTTCGATTGCAGCTGCTTTTGTCATACCACGAACCGCGAATTTTGTATCTGTATAACCGATAGCACCGGCAACAATTCCATTGATTGATGAAATATTGACGATGGAACCGCCGTTGGCTTTTTGCATGGACGGGATAACGGACTTCATTCCTAAAAATACGGAAACTTGGTTAATGTCGACGATGCGACGGTATTCTTCTTCCGTTACCTCTAATATTGATTTTGCCATAGTAATCCCAGCGTTGTTGACTAAAACATTTACCGGACCAAAGGCTTTTTCTGTTTCAGTTACGACCATTGCCCAATCATCAGCGCTTGTGACATTGTGTTTGACGAACAAAGCGTTTTCGCCAAGTTCTGCTGCAAGGGCATTTCCTTTTTCATCATTTAAGTCTGTTAAAACGACTTTCGCGCCCTCTTCGATAAATTTCCGTGCATGTGATGCACCCATCCCTTGAGCAGCACCAGTGATAATTGCAATTTTTCCGTCTAAACGAGCCATGTTATATTCCTCCTATAAATACTATGGTTATATAATAAAAATAAACTACATTTGTAAATTAACAGAAAATACGAGAGTTGTCCAATAAAAAGATTGATGTCATAATTAATATGTCTATTTTTTAATAAATAATAGGGGGGATAACCATTACCTATGACAAAAAACGAAGACCGCCGCACCAAGAGGACGCAAAAAAAATTAAAGCATGCGTTATTGGAATTATTGAAAGAAAAGGAGTTAAATGATCTCTCCATTACGGAGGTAGCTCAATATGCTCAATGTAACCGCGTCACCTTTTATTCGCATTATAGGGATTTACACGCTTTATTAGCTGCGATATTTGATGATTATTTAAATGATTTAATTACTTACTTTCGTAAAGGCTATCAAAATTTAGAGCGCTTTTCGTCAGATGATGAGCACCGACATCGCCCTCTTTTTGAATTTATATATCAAAATCAATTTGTTTTTTCCCTCATTTTAAAAGGAGAAGTTGTCCCAGGATCGCAAAATCAATTTTGTGAAAGTCTAGTACAAGTATCTAGCACAGAGCTAAGACTAGGTGAGGCAACTGAAATTGAAATTCCTGCATTAAACTATTTCTTAACATATGGAAGCCTCGGCTTCTTTATGTATTGGATTCAGCAGGATTTCAAAGATTCTCCTGAAGTGATGGCGAAAAAATTATCGTATCTACAAAGCAAGATGTTTAAAGAGGCGATTGTTCTTGAAGAATGAAATAAGTGCTTGTGCGTCTCGAACTTTAATGTAGACAATATAAATTAGGAATTAGCCAGTGGGATTAGAACTTATTAGATCTAATTCCAAATATAACCCGGTTTTCGAAGACACTTAAATAAGAGGCCCAAAATTGAGTTTTGGTATTTCAGTATAATTGTTCATTTTTTATTGAATACTTAGAGATTAAGGTTAACTTTGGTCAGAAGATAGAGATTTTATGAAAAAAACCTCATTTAGATGAGTCACGGGGAACCGTACCATAAGTAAGTGAGTTTTATCAATCACCCTATCCTCCAAAAGGAGAGAAATTGATTGCATTTCCAATCGTAATTTAAATAAATTAAAATGTATCGAAAAATATATAAGAGGAGGTCGTTCATTTGAAAGCACTTGTATTTAATACATTCGGAGGACCGGAAGTACTAGAATATCTTGAAATTTCGGATCCGGTTATCGGGCCTGATGAAATATTAGTAAGGATGAAAGCAATTGGATTGAATTTTGCAGATATTTATAGAAGAAAAGGGAACTATCATCTTACTGGCAATTCCCCGTTTATTTTAGGTTATGAAGGGGCGGGAGTCGTTGAAAAGACGGGAGCTAATGTCCAAGGAATCAGCGTTGGCGACCCTGTTGCATTTGCCGATGTCCCACATGCTAACGCGGAACAAGTGGCTGTTCCGATGGAAAAGGCAATTCCTCTTCCAGAGACCATTTCATTTGAAAAGGCGGCTTCTGTTTTACTGCAAGGCTTGACTGCCCACTATTTAACAAAAGATAGTTATGCGGTTAAGGAGAATGATGTAATTCTAGTTCATGCGGCAGCAGGGGGCGTTGGACAGCTGCTCGTCCAAATTGCAAAGCTCCTCGGTGGAAGGGTTATTGGTTTAACCTCCTCTATGGAGAAGGCGTCCGCAGTTAAGAAAGCTGGAGTGAATCAGGTTTTCTTGTACTCGGATGATTGGAAGCGAAAAGTTTTAGAGGAAACAGACGGAAAAGGTGTGGATGTTGTCTATGACTCAGTAGGCTCCACGCTCGAAGATAGTTTTGCAGCAACTCGCATTGGGGGAACGGTCGTATTTTTTGGAATGGCAGGGGGAGACCCTGCTCCAGTTGACCCAAGGATGTTGATGGATACGTCAAAGACTTTGACTGGTGGGGATCTTTGGAATGTCCTTACTTCCCGTGAGGAACGGGCAGCTCGTTCAGCCGAGTTGTTCCGCTGGATAGAAGAGGGGAAAATAACGGTATCTGAGCCTACGGTATTTGCACTACAAGATGGCCGAAAAGCGCATCATTTTCTAGAAAGCCGCAAAAGCACGGGGAAAATTTTATTAAGACCATAAAATGATAAGCTATGTTGGTGTTAGAAATAGTAAAAATGACTTTAGAAGAGAAGCATATTGCTTCTCTTTTTTTCATCTCAAAGGCAGACCATAAGAGTAAAAATGAGGACGAAATGGAGGTAGATTACTTGTTAAAATGGGTCCAATAAACATTAGGAGAAGATAAAATAAAAAAGATTCAGGCATTCGCTATGATGCATTTTTCAGAGAAAATATTATTTTAGGAAACGTTAGGGATCTGCTTTTTGCCTTAACGCTTACCCCCCCCTCCTCCCTTACAACTAAAGATATTGCTTTATCCAACCTAGCTCAACTATTTCTCCATTTTCAAATTAAGATGTAATTGTTTTCTAAAGTAGTATGATAATATATACATGGGAAATTTAAACCATATTATTAAAGTAAAATAAGGAATTTCTAATAAACTATCAAAAAAGAGGTATATATGAAGGACTTTTTTACTCAAATAAATAAAAAAGTATACTATATTACAATGTTAATCTTAATAACCATTATGATAATGGGGTTAATTATTGGTAATCCACGTATGGGTGAGCATGGGGGCGGCTTTATCTTACATGTTACACTTGTGGTTATTCTATCTGTCTGTTTATTACTTTATCCTAGATATGTAACCCATGTTTTTAGAATAATAATCATAATAGTAGCGTCCGTTTACTTTTATACGCTTTTCTTTTTGTATCCAGAGACTGGGTCCGACTTTATCTTTCTATGTTTGATTCCAATAATCTCTATCGTGTTTTTTGATGCAAAGCTCTTTTACTTTTCTTTACTATTAAACAGTATTTCAATAATGTTTACTTTTAGTTATATTATATTAATTGATCAAGGCAATCAATTCTACTTTATAAAACAAGATTTAACAGGAAATGTTATAAACTTTATAGGTAGTCAAGTGATTATCTATTGTGTATTTTATTTATCGTATGGACGAGTTAAAAAACAGCAATTATATTATGAACAAATAAAACAGACAGAGCGTTTGAAGATATCTGGCCAACTAGCAGCCGCTGTTGCTCATGAAATCAGAAATCCTTTGACAGTTGTTAAAGGATTTTTGCAGCTAAACGAAAATGATCCTTCAGTTAGTGATGATATAAAGAGACACTATACTTTGATGATTGGTGAATTGAATGCTGCTGAGCACGTGATTTCTCAATTATTATCTGTTGCAAAGCCAAATAATGATCAAGAAACGGAATCAGTGAATGTAAAGAATGTTCTTCAGACTGTAACAGATTTACTTCATTCATATGGACTTTTACATGAGAATAATATTGAATTAAATGTAATAGAAGATTGTATTATCGTCGCAAATCCCATAGAATTTAAACAATTATTAATAAATATAATTAAAAACGCAATTGAGGCCTCCGAAATAGGTGATTCGGTTGAGATAACGGCTAATATGAAGAATGATTTTGTTGAGATTAAAGTAATCGATTATGGACAAGGAATGTCAGAAGCAGAAGTAGGGTCTTTAGGTACTCCTTTTTACTCTTTAAAAAGTAAAGGGACGGGATTAGGTATGATGATTTGCTACAATATTGCAGCAAAATATAAAGGAACAATAGATATCCAAAGTTCGAAAGGTGAAGGTACTACGGTTACTATTCGCTTTCCATCAAAGAATAATACAATAGGGCCTAAAGGCGGAATATATAAAGAAGGGATTTAAATGAACGAACATCGGAAAACAAATCCTATTAATTTGAAAGTAATACAATTTAGCTCTGATAAAATCATATTTCAAATGGCGCAATTTACCACACTTAAAGCTGAAAGCATCAGCTGGAATACCAAGCACTTGACTTGCCCAAAAGGCAGGTCATTTTTTTATTATTTCACACACTAATTCATCTGCAAGGCGAAGTTCGCGTATAATGGTAGTTTGTATAAGGTAATGATTTTTACGGTAATAATAAGATAAATAATTCAAAATAAAAGAGGCTTAGTTATGTGCAAAGAAAGTTTTAAAGATTATAAATTAAGTAATGAAATAGTAAACGCGTTGGATAGTTTAGAATATGTAAATCCAACAGCTGTTCAAAGTAAGGTTATTCCTCTTGTGTTAGAGAAAATGGATCTTGTCGTGAAATCACAAACAGGAAGTGGGAAGACTGCTTCATACGGGATTCCAATTTGTGAATTAATTGATTGGAAGGAAAATAAACCTCAAGCGTTAATTTTGACACCAACGAGAGAACTTGCTGTGCAAGTGAAAGAGGATTTCATAAACATAGGCAGATTTAAACGGATAAAAGCAACAGCTATTTTTGGAAAACAACCTTTTGCCATCCAAAAAACAGAATTAAAGCAAAAAACACATGTAGTAGTCGGTACTCCGGGCCGTGTGTTAGACCATATTGAAAGAGGGACTCTGGCCTTAGAACAGATTCACTATCTTGTTATTGATGAAGCTGACGAGATGTTAAACATGGGGTTTATTGAACAAGTAGAAGCCATCATCAAGAAGTTACCTCGAAAACGAGTGACAATGTTATTTTCAGCTACTTTACCAGAAGCTGTTAAAAGCCTATCACTTAACTATATGAAAACACCTATCGATATTGAAATTAAGGCGACTGGACTCACGACTGATAAAATTGATCATTCTCTTTTTGAAGTAGCAGAAGACGACAAATTTTCTATGCTTAAAGATGTAACGATTGTTGAAAATCCAGATAGTTGCATAATCTTCTGTCGAACAAAAGATCGAGTAGATACTGTGTGTGATCAGTTAGTGGATTTAGGTTATAGCTGTGATAAAATCCACGGCGGTATGATACAAGAGGATCGGCTTGACGTGATGAATGACTTTAGAAGAGGAGAATTTCGCTATTTGATTGCTACGGATGTAGCCGCTAGAGGGATTGATATTGATAATATTACACATGTCATCAACTATGATCTTCCATTAGAGAAAGAAAGCTATGTCCATCGTACGGGAAGAACAGGACGGGCGGGTCAAAAGGGGAAAGCCATCACTTTTGTTACACCATTTGAAGATCGGTTTTTAAGTGAAATTGAAGAATACATTGGTTTTGAGATTCCGAAAATGGCCGCTCCTTCAAAAGAAGAAGTTTCAGATAAGAAACCTGTCTTTGAAGCAAAAATGAATGTTGAGCCAACGATTAAACAAGCAAAAAGTGAAAAATTAAACAAGAAAATCATGAAGTTGTACTTTAATGGTGGTAAGAAAAAGAAGCTTAGAGCAGTAGATTTTGTTGGAACGATTGCAAAAATTGACGGAGTATCAGTGGAGGATATTGGTATCATTACAATATTAGATACTGTTTCTTATGTTGAAATATTAAATGATAAAGGTCCGATTGTGTTGAAAAGGATGAAGAACACAACAATAAAAGGTAAGCTACTGAAAGTACATGAAGCTAAACAGAAGTGAAAAGTTAGTGTTGGCAGCAACTAGGGGTAATAAGACATAACTGGACTTTTTATGTTAGTCACATTAGTAGATATCAAACTGAAAACCTCATTTAGTTACAATACGGGGAAACCGTACCATAACTAAATGAGGTTTTTTAAGTCAAAGTGAACGGAGTGCATTAGACGTTCACTTTGACACTAAAGAATTAATTTAAAAATCAAAGTTGTCAGGATCTGGTCCGACTCGATGATTTTGATTTAGCTCGTTAATTCGCTGCATCTCTTCTTTCGTTAGTTCGAAGTCGAATACAGTTGAGTTCTCAATAATTCGATGTTCCTTCGTGGATTTTGGAATGGTTACAACGCCATTTTGTAAATCCCATCGTAAAATAACTTGGGCAATAGTCTTGTTATACTTATTTGCAATTTCTTGTAAGACTAGATTATCTAATAGTTGGCCTTGCATTAAAGGGGACCAGGCTTCTAACTGAATCCCTTGTTGTTGACAAAAGGCTTGAATTTCTTCCTGAGTTAAACGTGGGTGGTATTCTACTTGATTGATCATCGGTTTAATTTCGGCATCTTTCATTAAGTCTTCAAGATGGTGAACTTGGAAGTTGCTTACTCCAATAGCCTTTACTCTTCCTTCTTTATAAAGAGTCTCTAATGCACGCCAAGCTTCCTTATATTTACCTTCTACAGGCCAGTGAATAAGATAGAGATCTAAATACTCAAGATCAAGTTTCTTTAGACTTGTTTCATAAGCTGCTATAGTTGATTCGTAACCTAAGTCAGAATTCCAAACTTTCGATGTGATAAATAGTTCTTCTCTAAAGATTCCTGCTTCTTTTATCCCTTCCTGGATAGCTTGACAAACGCCTTCTTCATTCTCATAAATGGCTGCTGTATCAATACTACGGTACCCATGTTTAATTGCAAATTTAACGGCATTAACCAGTTCAGGCCCTTCCTCTACTTTAAACACTCCAATTCCAAACCAAGGCATTTTTACACCATTATGCAAAGTAGTTGTATCTTGTAAGTTTTTAATCATTATAAATAAACCTCCAATTTTTTATTTATTACTTAGGAAACTACTTCCTTAAATTTATCCCCTTTTTGGTCTTTTCTTTCAAGCGATGCACTCCAACCTGTAAGGATGGCAGCTATTAGTACCATAAGTGCTCCTACCCAAGAGGTGTGAATCAGTCCAATAGAGTCTGTGATAATCCCGCCTAAGTAGGAGCCAATTGCAATTCCAGCGTTAAATGCAGCAATATTGATGGCCGACGCCACATCTACTCCAGTTGGTACAAAGCGTTCTGCTAGCATGACCACATACACTTGTAATCCCGGTACATTCATAAAAGCAAGAATCCCCATTAAGAAAATCGTAATCAAGCCTGCTATTTTAAAAGGTGCTGTAAGCATGAGAATAAATAGTATGACTGCTTGTGCAATAAGCATGTAAAATAAGGCTTTAATCGGGTTGTGATTCGATAGCTTTCCGCCCGCGATGTTGCCGATTGCGATGGCAATCCCATAGAGAAGAAGGATAATGGCAATTGCTCCTTCTTTATATCCCGTTATTTCCTGTAAGATGGGAGATAGATAAGTAAAGACCACAAATGTTCCTCCATAACCAAAAGCCGTTATGGTGAATAATAGTAATAAGCGACCATTTGTTACTAATTGGAGCTGTTCACGAATTGTTGTGCGAGTACCTTTGCGCAAATGAGCGGGAATAAGCATACTATTCGCGATAAGGGCGACCACTCCGACGCCGATAATAATGATAAAGGCCATTCTCCAACCAAATTGTTGTCCAATAAATGTTCCCAATGGTACACCTGTTACAGTGGCTACCGTCAGTCCAGAAAACATCATGGATATGGCACTAGCTCTTCGATTTTCTGGTACTAAATCTGCAGCGATGGTAGAGCCAATGGACATAAACACTCCATGCGAAAAGGCAGAAATGACACGAGCAACAAGTAACACACCAATGCTTGTCGCACTAGCAGCAATACTATTGCCTATAATAAAAGTAACCATAATCCAAAGTAGTAATGATTTTCGTGACATATTAGAAGTAATGGACGTTAGAATCGGTGCCCCAAATGTTACTCCTAAGGCATATAAAGAAACAGTTAAGCCTGCTGCCGTAACAGGTATTTGTAAATCATTCGCTATTAATGGTAATAGACCTACACTGATAAATTCTGTTGTTCCTATGGCAAATGCACTTATAGCGAGGGCTAGCAGTGCGAATGTACTTTGTTTTTTATCTAAAGACATTTTTCTCCTCCTTAATCATTTGGAAATGTATGATCGATCTTGTTTTTAGTAAACTAAAAAATAATTACATTCAAACTCAACCGATAGATGATATTATGATACATATCAAATAAATGGAGAAGTACGTACTTAAAAGTACTATAGATACTTTTAGGTTCCTATAGATGAGGAGGAACAAAGGATGAAGGATAAGAAATACAATATTTCAGTTGAAGCGACGCTGGAAGTGATAGGGGGAAAGTGGAAATGTGTCATTCTCTGTCATTTGACACGCGGGAAGAAACGAACAAGTGAATTAAAGCGTCTCATGCCAAATATTACACAGAAGATGTTGACCCAACAATTACGCGAATTAGAGGAAGATGGAGTCATTAATCGAATTGTTTATAATCAAGTTCCTCCAAAAGTAGAGTATGAGCTTAGTGAATATGGCAGGAGTTTAGAAGGCATCTTAAATTCGCTTTGCACTTGGGGAGAAAAGCATATTACGAAAGTATATGGCGATCCATCTGGCATTTTGGAAGAAAGTATTTTAAATGAACATTTAAAACAATGAATGAGGGGGATATGTAACAGCAATTAGACTGTAAACTATGATGAAATTAAAAAGCTGACACCTAAAGGAAATAAAGGTGTCAGCTTTTTGTTCTAGAATTTAACTACTTATGTTTGGAGTGTTTACCCGAGTTAAAACACTGAGAGAATGAATCATTATGACACTCACCAGCAAAGGGTTCACACGGGTTAAAATTCTGATTTTCAAGAACTTCATACATTCTCATCATCTCATGATCTTCGTGCTCTAGGATGTGGCAGTGCCATGGGTAAATACCTGTAAATGGTCCAAAACGCGCAATGATCCGGGTAACCTCCCCAGGATTGGCACGAACCGTATCTTTCCACCCCATTTCACTTGAATCTGGTGGTTGTGGTGGACCGAATGAAAGATTATGACCATTTGGATTACCAGTAAACGCCGCACGATTCAAAATTTGAAAATTAACAAGGTGCAAGTGAATAGGGTGTGTGTCTGGAGTAGTATTGTAAAGCTCCCAAATCTCTATGGATCCATTTAATGGGGTTTCTGTAAGATGCGGTTGGTCCCACATCATGTTATTTAATAATAGTTTTTGGCGCCCAAAACCATCGGTGGCTTCAACTAAGGTGTGTTTTCGTACGATTACAGCATCTTTCGGGTCAAGTTTTTCCAAACAACTTAGTTTTGTAGGAACTTTACTTTTGTCATGTTTAGATTGTTTTTGTTTGACACGGAATTGCATGATCTGTCCGAGGTCAACGGAAGGCTTTTGGCCGTTAGGAAATGGGGTTTCTGCGTCATTCGTTAAGATGATACTTTGACCTTTATGGTTAGAAAAATCGATAATGACATCTACACGTTCAGCCGGGGCAAGGATGATTTGGGATACTATAATCGGCTTTTCCAAAAGTCCTCCATCTGTTCCAATTTGGACAAAGTCTAAACTGGAACTTAGACGTATACGGTAAAAACGAGAATTGGAGCCATTAAGGATGCGGAACCGATATTTTCGTGGTTCGACCTCCAGATAGGGCCACACTTTTCCATTGACTAAGATGGTATTGCCGAAAAATTCCGGGACAACTGATGGGTTTGGTAAATTAGGATCTAATGGTTGAGGGGACTGTAGTTTTAGAGGTGGCTCATGGCCTGGCTGGGTTGGATAGAAGAGTTCACCATTAGGATAAAACGAACGATCTTGGATGACCAGCGGAATTTCAAATTTTCCCTTTGGTAGGTTCAAATCTTCCTCATCTTTGTCTCTGAGGAGGTAAAACCCTGCCAGCCCTGCATAAACATTCAAACGAGTGATCCCAACGGCGTGATCATGATACCACAGTGTTGCAGGCCGTTGGCAATTTGGATAAGAGTAGACTTCATGTGCAAATTTTGGTCCGACATTTTCAAAATTCTGTGTAAACCATGCGTCTGGATATCCGTCACTTTCCGGATTAGTCCGCCCTTCATGCAAATGGACAACTGTCCTTACAGAAGGTTTATCTGGTTCTGCACCATGAACGGTTCGATCAACAGGCAACAGGTGTTCAAAAGGCAATTTATTTTTCCACTTGACTTCAATAGGATGATTTCTCTGTGTTTCGAATGTCGGGCCAGGATACATACCGTTGTAACCCCAAACAGTAGTCGGTGGCAAATCCCGATGTAATTTTTGCTTGACTTGCTTCATCGTTACCTCATAGTATGGGATCCCATGACGCTTTCTTTTTGCCTTTAAGACAGGAGGAATGGGTAAAGGATCTACAAATTTCTTTAAAAACATAATATGCCTCCTTAAAAAAGGGAATATAGGTTTCTTGCTTATAATATGGATTTATTTTTTAAAAGTAAGGGCGGAGTTAAAGAGGTTAAGAACTGTTTAAAAGTGTATAAAGTAAACATCTTTATTTAACATTTATCAGACAATTTAGAACTCATGTTATAATAGCAGTCAGAGTCTATTCATTTCTCTATATCAAGAGTAGGAAAAAGGACGTCAATCATAAGGTATTAACCAAATGAATAGATTAAACTTTTTTTATGCAAAAAATTGTTCAAACTCTTACATATGCGATTGATAAGGAGTGATTGCTTTGGAATTCAATGATGTTATATTCGGGCACAGATCCATACGAGAATATGAAGATAGGGAAGTAAGTCAAGAACTGCTAGAGCAAATATTAGATGCAGGCATTCGTGCCTCTTCAAGTGGAAATATGCAAACTTATTCGATTATCGTCACAAGAGACAAAGAGCTTAAGCGAAAACTTTACACCCCGCATATGGAACAATCGATGGTTGTTGATGCACCTATACTATTAACTTTTTGTGCTGATTTTAATAGAATGAGAAAATGGCTTTCGCTCAATGATGCACCTGTACATTTTGATAATTTCATGAGCTTTATGATTGGGGCTATTGATGCTACTTTGGTAGCACAGAACTGTGCTTTAGCAGCGGAGAATGCTGGGCTGGGCATTTGTTATATGGGCTCAACGCTTGCAAATTGTGATCAAATTGGTGAACTGCTAAACTTGCCACCAAATGTCGTACCAGTTGTGGGTTATTCATTAGGATATCCTGCTGAAAACCCTGCCCCGCGTGATCGATTGCCAAGGCAAGGAATTGTTCACTATGATCAGTATCATGATTATTCAGATGAGGAAATTCTAGAAATCTACAAAGAAAGAAATGAAAAGGGATGGAAACGCTACATGGACATTCCTAAGCTTAAGGAAATGACAGAACGATTGGGATTAAAGAATCTAGCTCAAGTCTATACCATTGCCAAATATACGCAAGAATCTCACATCGAGTTTTCACAGACAGTGCTGAATTACTTGGAGAAGCAGAACTTTATGAAAAATGATTGAGGTTTTTTGATTTTCAAAAACACTAAAATAGATTTCTGGAAAAATCATTTATATTGCAGGAAAAAGCTCATCGAGAGCTTGTGACATTCTAAGACATTTTTTCAAAAGTAGAAGGGTTACAATCGGGAACAACCGAATTTGTAACCCTTAGATTTTAGGGAGTTTCGACAAAACGAACTCTTAAAGGAGAGAAGATTGATGAAAGCGAAAGATACAGCAGCATTGTTTGGGTTAGCTGCTTTATGGGGAGCGTCATTTTTATTTATTCGAATTGCTTCTCCTGCAATCGGTCCGTTTCTAACCGTCCAAGGGCGTGTAACTATAGCAGCAGTTGCATTATTGATTTATATTTTTGTGATCAGGCAATCAACTGGATGGTGGCAACTTTGGAAACAATATTTGATTATCGGTGCGCTAAATGCTGCGCTTCCCTTTACACTGATTGCTATAGCATCTCTTTACTTAAACGCTTCGATGTTGGCAATAATTAATTCTTTGACACCGCTTTTCACTGCCCTTGTTGTTTGGGGGTGGATGAAAGAAAAGTTAAGCACGCAAAAGTGGGTTGGCATTTTCGTTGGCATCATTGGAGTTAGCATCTTGGTTGGATGGAGTCCTATACCATTTACGTCAGAAGTGATTATTGCTATTGTCCTCTCTATATTTTCAACTGTATCTTATGGATTTGCTGGTGTTTATGCTAAAAAGGCTTTTGATGGCGCACCACCTTTGTCAGTCGCTTTCGGACAACAAATGGGAGCAACTTTACTTCTTATTCCATTTACCCTATTCAATTTGCCAAAATCAACATCAGTTATTACACCTATCGTCGCATTGTCCGTCATGGGAGTAGCGCTTTTATGTACCGCCGTTGGGTATCTCTTGTATTTTTACTTAATTACAAGTGTAGGCCCCACTAAAACATTAAGTGTGACGTTCATGATTCCGCTGTTCGGTATGATATGGGGTGTTGTTTTTCTTAATGAACAAATTACTATCGGAATGGTTGCTGGTCTTTTTGTTATTTTAAGTAGCATCTTCTTGATTTCGGATATAAAAAGTAAACAAATGAGGAAAAAAGCAGCGTAAAAAATAAAAGTTTAAAATTAATTGTAGATTAAGGGAAAGGGTTTATGAAAGAAATATGCTATATCGAAGGAGGCGTAGTATGAAGCTACTTTATATAAAGCAGAAGGTATTCAGTCTAAGTGGCAAGTTTACAGTAAAGGATCAGCAGGAGAAGGATGTTTATTATGTGGAGGGCAGTTTTATGCAGATTCCAAAGACTTTCTCCATTATGAATACAACAAGGGATGAAGTTGCGCTCATTACGAAAAAGGTGTTCAGCTTTTTACCGAAGTTTTTTGTTGAGGTGAATGGTCGAGAGGTGCTAACGATTAAGAAGGAGTTTTCTTTCTTTAAAGCACGCTATACGATCGATGCGGCAGGCATTGAAGTACATGGTAATTGGTTGGATATGGATTTCCAGGTATTACAGCATGGCGAAGTCGTCGGTAAAGTGAGCAAGGAGTGGTTTACTTGGGGCGATAGCTACAAGGTCCAAATATTGAATGAAGAGATGGAAGCCATCATTATTGCACTCGTTGTCGCCATTGATTGTGTAAAGGCTGACCAAGCAGCTGCTTCTTCGGCAGGGACGACTTAAAAAAGAGCCCGTCTTCCAATATTTTATACGTTAATATATTGAGGCACCTTTTCTGATGGCTTTCCTAATCCAGCTTTTAATGAAGAGGCTATTTATGATAGAGTCTCTTTAACATCCTTTATCCATACCTAAAGTTAAAAGGATCAAGGATAAGGGCACCTCTCTTATTTTGTATAATATACATGCAAAAAAATTTGGAGATCATCAAGGAGAGTCAAAAGAACATGAAAAGAGTATATTTAGCGAGTCCATTTTTTAATGAGAAAGAGATTAATCATGTGAAACAGGTCGAGGCGATTCTGGAGGAGAAAGGGTTGCAAGTCTTCTCTCCGATGAGACACTCAGCGGATGCTGAAGTTGGTTCCCGTCAATGGTCAATTGAAACATTTACGAATGATATTAAACATATAAAGTGGGCGGAAATTGTTGTAGGAATTTATCATGGCAACTATTCAGATAGTGGAACAGCTTGGGAGCTTGGGTATGCTTATGCGACAGATAAGCCGGTTATTTTAGTGCATTTGGGCGAGAACAGCAATCTGATGGTTCATGAAGGTGCGCACGCCAATATTACTTTAGAAGAACTGGAGGATCATGACTTCAACCAGCTATCTAGTTCTTTCTATAGTGGTGCCATGCTTTAATGGATTAGAGGAACAAAGCCATATGGAATGGTAAATACATGACGGGGAAGTAGATATTAATTCTACTTCCCCCATTTTCGTTAAAATGTATATCGATGAAGATGCACTCCTCGTAGCTGCGAAAGCTGTCGGACAAGTTGTTTGCAGTTATTATGAATTAGACTAACTGGGAATAAAACATATCTGTTAATGGATAAAATTTAAAAGTATTGACACAAACCAAAATCCCGTCCATAATATTTCTAATATTTATTAAAGGCAAATTATTAAGTAATTACGTTTATATAAAAAAGTAATGACAGGAACTAGTAAGTAGTTATCAGGTAAAAGAGAGTAAAATTCAGCGGCTGAAAGATTTTACAAACCTGCTCTGCTATTGAACCTATCCCTTGAACTGTTAGGCAAAACCTAACCGATTTTTCCTGCGTTAAAGGAATTTTGAGTGGATATTAGAATGAATCTAATATCAATGAAGGTGGTACCACGGAGACAAAGCTCTTCCGTCCTTTTTATGGGGATGGAAGGGCTTTTTTTATTGTCTAGCTCCAGCGCCTAGCCCCGACGTACAGGATGTACTAGTGTCGGCAATGCGACAGGACGTCGCGCTTTTTGCCGACCTCGAGGTCATAAGCCAAGTCCTTTCAAAAGGAAACTGCACCTTTTGCAAGGACTTGTCTTATGCTTGTCGGGGCTGACCAAGGCGCTTGCGCTTTTCTTATCAAAATAGGGTGGTGAATGCAAAGTGAAGAAGAAAAGAATTGTTGTCAAAATAGGAAGTAGTTCCTTGACGAATATAAATGGCGGACTTAGTAGTGAGAAGCTGTGTGAGCATGTGGATGCCCTTGCACGATTAAAGAAATTGGGGCATGAAGTCATTCTCATTTCATCCGGAGCGGTTGCAGCTGGCTTTGCGGGTCTTGGCTATACCTCTCGTCCTACAACGATTGCTGGCAAGCAGGCAGCTGCAGCTGTTGGACAAGGATTATTAATAAGAGGGTATACGGAAGAATTCAAAAAAAGACATGGCATTGTAGCAGCACAACTGTTGTTAACAAGGCAAAACTTCTTTAATAAAGATCAATATCACAATGCATATGCCACATTATCTGAGCTTTTACAACGCAATGTCCTGCCGATTATAAATGAAAATGATTCTGTGTCAGTAGAAGAGTTAACGTTCGGAGATAATGACATGTTATCGGCGCTAGTGAGTGGCCTCGTTCATGCCGATTTTTTAATGATTTTAACGGATATCAATGGAATCTATGATCAAAATCCACGAACAAATCCAAATGCGAAAAAGTATAACTTTCTTCATGAGATTAATGATGAATTATTAAGTGGCGCTTCTGGAGCGGGTACGAAGGTAGGTACTGGTGGGATGAAATCAAAGGTAGAGGCAGCACGGACGGCACTTGATTTAGGTGTGAAAGTATTTATTGGATCTGGTTCTGGTAATGAAAAATTGGTTGATATACTTGCTGGAAAAGGGGATGGAACTTATATCGGCAGCCTCTCTCAAGCTAGTGTGAAATCGTCGAAGCAGTGGTTAGCATTACATTCCATTCCTCGTGGGAAAATCGAAGTTGATCAGGGGGCTGTAGGTGCTATTTTAAGGCAAGGGAAAAGTCTTCTTCCTGCGGGAGTGACAAACATTTATGGCCACTTTAGTGTCGACGATGTCGTTGAGGTAGTCAATATAAAGGGAGATATTATCGGAAGAGGGAAAGTGAATTTTTCTTCCGAGCAATTATTAGAAATTAAAGGATTATCGAGTGCAGAAGCTATGATCATAGCTAATAGTCATCACAGAGTAGTCATTCACAGGGATAATTGGGTAAGTCAAAAGGAAAGGGGAATGTAGGATGAGAGAAAACTTTCAAGAAGACCAGAGTAGTGAGTTAATCCAAAAAGCTCAAAAGGCCAAAATAGCTGCTTCCTTATTAGCAAAAACGACGACGGAACAAAAAAATAAAGCCCTTGAAAATATGGCAGAACAGCTAATCATAGAACAAGCATTTATTTTAGCTGAAAACGAAAAAGATATAATAGCTGGAAAAGAAAATGGAATGACCGCTGCTTTACTTGATCGCTTACAATTAAATGAACCGCGTCTACGGGATATGGCAGCTGCTCTCATTCAGTTAACAAAACTGGAAGACCCAATTGGGGAATTGTTAGAGGAATGGGACCGTCCGAACGGACTTATGATCTCACAAATCCGCGTCCCGCTTGGAGTCATTGGCATGATTTATGAGGCTAGGCCTAATGTGACGGTGGATGCATCAAGTCTTTGTTTAAAAACAGGGAATGCGGTATTGCTTCGAGGGAGTTCAACAGCGATCCATTCCAATAAGGCCATTGTAAAGGTTATTCAACATGCTCTTGAATTGAGTGGACTACCTATTGAGTCTGTGCAATTAATTGAAGATACAAGCCGGAAAACTGCATCTGAAATGTTCAAATTGAATCAATATCTCGATGTATTAATCCCACGTGGTGGGGCAAAGCTGATTCAATCGGTTGTCCAAAACGCGACCGTTCCTGTATTGGAAACGGGTGCAGGGAACTGTCACGTATATATTGACGAAACAGCTGATCTGAAAATGGCGATTGATATCGCCATGAATGCCAAGACACAACGTCCATCTGTATGTAATGCATGTGAAACCATTCTAGTTCATCGGAAATGGGCATCCAAGCATTTAATCGATTTATGTACCGCTTTACGTGAGAAAGAAGTGCGTATCCATGGGGATGAAACGTTGCAGCAAGTGGGAGTGGATGTCATTCCTGCGAGCGAGGAAGATTGGGGAACCGAGTATTTAGAGCTAGAATTGGCGTTAAAAGTGGTTGATAACGTTGAGGATGCCATTACTCATATTAATCGGTACGGAACAAAACATTCGGAGGCGATTATTTCTTCTACAATAGAGAATGTAGAGCAATTTTTCATTGAAATTGATGCTGCAGCCGTCTATCACAACGCCTCTACTCGATTTACTGATGGATTTGAATTTGGCTTTGGTGCTGAAATAGGAATCAGTACACAAAAGCTCCATGCTCGTGGACCAATGGGGTTAAAGGCTCTAACATCAACTAAATATATCATTCAGGGAAATGGGCAAATAAAGTAGTCTTTAAGTGTTAGCATCCTTCTTGAACATAAATAGGGCATCCAATAGTCGAAAAATTGACTTATTGGATACCCCTATGTAACAATTTTTCAATTATAGTAACAGAAATAGCATTACATTTCGATTTATGATAGTATTTACAACAGTCTTTTAAAAAGAGGAAGTGAGCTTACGTGATAAAGATAACAATTCCGACACCAAATGTTACCATTACAAAACAAGATAATCCGAAGCTAAGTAATATTTATGGATTTACTGATTTCCATCTAATCCCTAGAGATAAGGGAGGGATTTTTATGTTTTATAACGGCAATGGAGAGTTATTGTTCGTCGGTAAAGCAAGGAAGTTAAGACCAAGAATTAAAAAGCATTTTGAGGATACCGTATCTCCAATCAAAATGCATCGAGATGAAGTAACTAAGATTGAAGTTTGTACAATTGAAAACCCAGTCGATAGAGAAATTTATGAAACATATATTATTAATGAGCTCAAGGCAAAGTACAATGTGGATAAAGTATTTTTTAGGTAAACTCTATTAATAAAAAGCAATAAGTGCAGTCTAGATAGACTGCACTTATTGCTTTTTGATTTCTTCGTTAGCAGTAGAAACTGTAGGAATGTAAGTTACTTTTTGACGAACCTCTGTTTCTTTACCATTCCTTTGGTTCATAGTCTAGTTCTCTAAACAATTGAGTGCGTTCCTTCTTTGACAGGTCTCTCCATTGTCCGGGGGGAAGGGTGCCTAAATGAATGTTCATGATTCGGACTCTTTGCAGTCTGTAAACTTCATAGCCTAACTCTGCACACATACGGCGAATTTGACGATTCAAACCCTGTTTTAAAATGATTTGAAAATCAAACTTTGATAGCTGCCTCACTTCACATGGCAGTGTTGTTGTTCCTAAGATTTTTACTCCCGATGCCATTTTCGTTAAGAAATCAGGCGTGATCGGTTTATCTACTGAAACAATGTATTCTTTTTCATGCTTATTTTCAGCACGCAAAATTTCGTTTACAATATCGCCATCGTTCGTAAGAAGGATTAATCCTTCGGAATCTTTATCCAGTCGCCCAATATTATAAATTCGTAATGGGTGATTGACTAAATCGACAATATTCCCCTTTACATTTTTTTCAGTTGTACTGGTGATGCCAACGGGTTTATTTAAGGCGATATAGACATAATTTCTCGCCATTCGGATAGGATCTCCGCTAACTCGAACATCATCTCCAGGTTCAACTTGGCTACCTATCTTTGCTACTTTTCCATTAATAGTGACTCTTCCTTCACTAATTAATTTGTCTGCACCGCGTCTAGATGTTTTTCCGGATTCACTAATAAATTTATTAATACGCATTCTAATCACAGCCTTAAGTGATAATTGTATGCTTAGAATAACTTAAGTGCTGCCTCATTTACAAGTGCTTTTTATTTTCGCGGAAATCGTTTCAATGTAGACAAAGTATTTTTTAATAAACCCTTTTAACTCAAAGCAAAAGAGATCTCGTCAACAGTAGAAGATGTGGGAATGTTTTTATCATTACTAGGTGCTGCAATGTATGGATGTTTATTTATTTAGACGCAATGATTAATGCTATACTTGGTGGATAGAAAAGGACCTGGAAGGAGCTAAATATCTATGAGGTACATGAAATCACAAATGAAACAGCTGATCAAAAACAATAAAGAATTACAAAAGGGCTTAAAAGAATTAATGGAAAAACACGAACTGGAGAAAAACTTTGCCCTTAAAGCTTTGTACCATTCTGAAGTTGCTGATGGCGGAAAGTATCAGTTAGCCTACCAAGCACTTGACGCGCCTAAAGAGTAGGCAATATTTTTGAAACTATAGTTTGTTGATAAAAAAGTGAACATAAAAAATTAAAAATGCGCGTCGAAATTTTCTTCTATTAAAGGTCAGGAGCGGGAAGCCTTTCCCGCTTTTACAAAAAATCAAGTAGATGGACGGAAGACATTTTTGATTCAATATGGAGCTAGAAATCTCATTTTGTCTATGTTTTACTAATTCTTAGATGGAAAGCGGATCGTCACCGTTGTTTCTTCACCTGGGCTACCTTATTGCCCTATTCACTCCTCATTTTATAATCCTCTTGTAAAACCCTGTAATTCATCACTCGATTTGAGTATATCAAAGCGAAATAGACCTCATATTAGGCATGAGAATAGTCATTTGAACAATTGAACATATTAAGGGGAGAAGAATTTTTTAGAAATTATTACTGATCAGTGAGGAACCATCTATGAGCGAAGAATTACGAATGAATCAGGAATCGACAATGAGTAAAATTGCTAAGGTCACTATTATCTTTTGGATAATGAAGATTTCTGCTACGACACTAGGTGAAACAGCAGGTGACTTATTGTCAATGACATTGGGATTTGGGTATGCAATGAGTGCCATCATATTTTTGGTCATTTTTTTGATTACACTTATAGGGCAACTATCGGTAACAAAGTATATCCCCGTTCTTTATTGGAGTGTTATTCTTTCAACAAGTATTGCTGGTACAGCAATTTCCGATTTTATGGATCGTACTTTAGCCTTAGGTTATATGAAAGGATCCCTGATATTAGTTGTCATACTCCTGGCAATATTTGCTTATTGGTATTTTAGTGAGAAATCGTTAAATATCAATAATATTAAAACACGTAAAGTCGAAATACTTTATTGGATTGCCATCTTATTCTCTAATACTTTGGGTACAGCGCTAGGTGATTTTTTGGCTGATACTTCAGGTCTTGGCTATATAGGTGGGGCCGTATTAATAGGAAGTTTATTAGCGATTATCGTTCTTGCCTTTTATTTTACGAAAGTTTCTCGTGTATTTTTATTCTGGGTTGCGTTTGTCTTAACTCGTCCTTTTGGAGCAACCTTTGGAGACCTACTAACAAAACCGTATGAAAAAGGTGGCTTTAACTTAGGTACGATTGGTTCTTCAATCGTTTTAGCAGCAATTCTTGTGATTTTCATTGTTTACGATGCGATGAAAAATAAAAAACAACCATCCCATTAGATTAAGAAATATATCTACTGTCAATTGGGGTTCCCATAAGCAATGTTTTATTCATTCTACCGTTGAATGATTTGAACAAATCATGTTGATAACGGCACCAATCACATTTAGTTAGACCAGGATCATGATGAGTTTATGCTCTTCACATTGTGTGTGGGCATTTTTTTTATTTATTTCCCTTATCAAACGCGCTTAATAGTACTATAATTATTAGCGTTTTTTAAATAATCCCCACTAAAGAGTAAATAACTATTATTCGACTTAAAATATGATAAAAGAAAGGTGGAGTCTTTTATGCACTCAATTAATAAAATTGGTAAAAGTTTTTGGTATATCACCCCAATATCGGAGACTGACCGGCCCATTCTTGGGATGGTAGTTGGCAACAACAAGACATTAATGATTGATGCGGGCAACTCAGAAGCCCATACTAATTATTTTCTGAAAGAACTTTCAAAAAGAGAGGTCCCAAATCCTGATATTGTTGTTCTGACACATTGGCATTGGGATCATATCTTTGGTCTTCCAGCGTTGCCTCATACTGTTTCTATTGCTTCCAAAGAAACGAAAAAGGAAATGGAGAAGCTCATTCCGCTTTCATGGTCAGATGAGGCAATAGATGCACGGGTAAAAGAAGGAACGGAAATTGAATTTTGTGCGAAAGCGATTAAGAATGAATTTACGGACCATCGGGATATCAAGATTGTCTTGCCGGATGTAACGATTGAAAAACGAGTGGAAATTGATCTTGGCGGGGTAACCTGTATCGTACAACACGTTGGCGGGGATCATGCTCCTGACTCAAGTATCGTGTATATCCAAGAAGATAAGATTCTTTTCCTAGGGGACTGCATTTATCCTGATATTTTTTCCAAAAAAGAAAACTATACAATCAACACAACACTGCAGCTATTAGATGAATTAGAAGCATTTGATGCAGATACATATATCCCTTCGCATCAAAAGCCGATTTCAAAAGAGGAATTTAAGCAGGAAGTTGCTAAGCTTAGAACGATTGCGAAATATACAGATATTTGTAGCGGCGATCAACAAAGAATCATTGAGGAATATGAAAAACACGTAAAAAGGGAACTGACAGAAGATGAAAGGGAAACAATCACCAACTTTGTAAATGGATTTAACGTATAAATATACTCCATCTCTTATCGTTTTAGAATATGCGAATCGATAATCTTAGAAAAATAAGTCAAATGGACTAAAGTAAGCGGTGATGTTCATCGGGCCCTTTGTTCCGCTTTTTTCCAAACTATTTAAAGAGAAAACTGTTACATTCGATTTGCCTGTGGAGAAATAGCTGAAGATTATATAATCCGGTTCAAAATGACAAGTTCATTTTGGGCCGATTTAGTTGCTTAGATGGTGTAGTTTCGAAGAATTCAATTAAATGGAATCATGTAATCTATTTTAGGAAGACACCACATTCTAGAAGCTCTAATTTACTCAGCAGAAAAAAACAGCATCAGAATGATAAAAACTATTTGAATTGCTAGAAATCTATATTAAAATGATTCTATCAACGGGAGAGAAGGATCTTTAATGTGGATTGTAGCAGCCGTTCTGACGATGTTTTGCTTTGGAATCAATAATATGATTATTAAGATCACGTCAGGCAAAGGACTATCAAAGGTGCATATGCAGTTTTTCTTTTATCTGATTGCGTTTTTCTTAATGTTTGGCTATGGAACCGTCGTAGGGTTTGCCGCATTTAATGGATTAACCATCGTACTAGGTGCGGGTATAGGAATATTGAATGCAAATGGGAATATTCAAATGTCTAAGGCATTTGAGAAAGGACCAGCGAGTTTAACATCGCCGCTTATTAGTACAAATACGGTGATTCCCATACTAAGTGCAGCGCTTATTTTTCAAGAGCACATTACACTCATTCAGTGGATGGGTATTATTGTCATGCTTGCTTCTGCAATGGTCATCCAATATGTACCGGGGAGTGGCGTTAAAATGGATTATAAGCCGTGGATGTATCGTGTTTTATTATCAGTTGGATCGTTCGGTGTACTCGGGGTACTTATGAAGACGTCTTCGCATTTACATATTGATTCCATCAATACGCTTGTTTGTATGTATGGTGGCGGTGCGGCTTATTTACTAATTAATAGCTTTATTATGAAGGAAAAATGGCAGCGTACAGAGTTTAAATTGGGTGCCATGGTTGGATGTATTAGTGTCGTCGGTTATAGCTGCTATTTTTTTGCACTTAACACTGGAGTAGCCAGTATTGTATTCCCAATCGTTAGTTTAAGTTGTCTAGTTGTCGTTCTCAGTAGCTGTTGGCTATATAAAGAAAGGCTTAAAATGTATCAGGTCATCGGGGTTATTTCCGCATTAATCGGGATTGTACTGACAAAAATTTAACAGACGTATAAAAATTAATCAGGGCGTAGGCACTGATTTTTTTTATGATTTTTTCTAATTATCTATGATTTTCAAAAACTTTATTGTATTAATATACATTCCAGGTTATAATTATAATAACTATTGTCATAACAGGGAGAGAGTGCTATGAGTAAAAAAAATATTATTATTATCGGTGCGGCAGGAAGGGATTTCCACAATTTTAATACGTATTATCGCGATAATGAAGCATATAATGTTGTTGCTTTTACAGCAACACAAATTCCAGATATCGATGGACGTAAATATCCAAGTGAATTAGCGGGCGAACTATATCCAGAAGGGATTCCTATTTATTCGCAAGATCAATTACCAGAGCTGATTAAAGACTTGCAAGTGGATGAATGTGTTTTTGCCTATAGTGATGTTAGTTATGAAGATGTGATGGGTGTGGGTGCAATCGTCAATGCAGCTGGTGCGAACTTTACATTGTTAGGTCCAAAAGGCACGATGTTAAAAAGCAATAAGCCTGTCATCTCTGTTTGCGCTGTAAGAACGGGAACAGGAAAAAGCCAAACATCGCGTAAAATTATCGAAACGTTGCTTGAGCACGATTTGAAAGTCATTGCAGTGAGACATCCAATGCCTTACGGCGATTTAAATGCACAGCGTGTTCAGCGCTTTGCGACAGTTGAGGATTTAAAGGCGCATAATTGTACAATCGAAGAAATGGAAGAATATGAACCACATGTGGCACGTGGAAATATTGTCTATGCTGGCGTGGATTATGCTGATATTTTGGCAGCGGCTGAAAATGATCCAGATGGCTGTGACGTAATTTTATGGGACGGGGGAAATAATGATTTCTCTTTCTTCGAGCCTGATTTAGCTGTAACTGTCCTAGACCCGCATCGCCCAGGTCATGAGCTGAAATACTATCCTGGCGAAGTATGCTTACGAACGACAGATGTGGCTATCATTAACAAAGTGGATAGTGCTGCAGAGGAAGCTGTTCAAATCGTAGAAAATAATATTAAATTCGCCAATCCAAATAGCACGATTATTAAAGCGGAATCAACGATTACAGTTGATCAACCGGAAAGTATTGTTGGAAAGCGTGTGTTAGTTGTTGAAGATGGTCCGACTTTGACACATGGAGAGATGAAACTTGGCGCAGGTACAGTTGCAGCTGAACGTTTGGGTGTAAAGGAAATCGTTGACCCACGACCATTTGCGGTAGGTACGCTCGCTGAGACGTTTAACAAGTATAAGCATGTTGAAAACGTCTTGCCTGCGATGGGATACGGCGAACAGCAACTGAAAGATCTTGAAGAAACGATTAATAAGGCTGACTGTGATGCAGTGATTATTGGGACACCAATCGATTTATCACGCGTCATTTCGATCAATAAGCCATGTACACGTGTACACTATGATTTAAATGAAATCGGCAGTCCAAATTTAAGCGATATTTTAAAAGATTTTATCCAAAAACATCAGCTCGAAAAACATCCGATGAACTAAATACAATTAGATATAGACTAGCGACACATCAGCTGTTGCTAGTCTTTTAGTTTTTTGCGTAAATGATAGTTACCTAATTTTGCGGGTATTTTTCGATGAGCGCGTTGCTTAACTTCCATATCTGTTCAACAGTTTGAGGATTGGTTGCGTATTGAGGATAGCTGCAAGCAAAATGCGCTCTATGAACCGTTCATGGTGCACGTTTTCGATGGTGCTCAAGGAAAATGCGCTCTATGAACCATTCATGGTGCACGTTTTCGATGGTGCTCAAGGAAAATGCGCTCTATGAACCATTCATGGTGCACGTTTTCGATGATGCTCAATCAAAATGCGTTCTATGAACCGTTCATGGTGCACGTTTTCGGTGGTGGTTAAGCAAAACGTGATCTATGAACCATTCATGGTGCACGTTTTCGATGGTGCTCAATCAAAACGCACTCTATGAACCGTTCATGCTGCACGTTTTCGATGGTGCTCAATCAAAATGCATTCTATGAACCGTTCATGGTGCCCGTTTTCGATGGTGCTCAAGGAAAATGCGTTCTATGAACCATTCATGGTGCACGTTTTCGAAGGTGTTCAATCAAAATGCGCTCTATGAACCATTCATGGTGCACGTTTTCGGTGGTGCTCAATCAAAATGCGTTCTATGAACCGTTCATGTTGCACGTTTTCGATGATGTTCAATCAAAATGCGCTCTATGAACCATTCATGGTGCACGTTTTCGATGATGTTCAATCAAAATGCGCTCTATGAACCGTTTATGTTGCACGTTTTCGGTGATGTTCAAGTAAAATGCGCTCTATGAACCATTCATGGTGCACGTTTTTGATGATGTTTAATCAAAATGCACTCTATGAACCGTTCATGGTGCACGTTTTCGATGGTGCTCAATCAAAATGCGTTCTATGAACCGTTCATGGTGCACGTTTTCGATGATGTTCAATCAAAATGCGTTCTATGAAGCCTCAGCCTCATGCCTCCGTAGCGTTATCTCTATACAAGACTAGCGCTATGTTTAATCCTTTTTTAATCGAGCTGCCAGACGGTTTCCGGCTGATTGAAGCCCTTGGACAAGGATAATTAAAAGGATCACCGTAATATACATGACATCCACTTCATAGCGAAGATGTCCATAACGATAGGCGAGGTCGCCAAGCCCTCCTCCGCCAACTAATCCAGCCATAGCGGTTGCGCCAATTAATCCGATGGTAGCAATGGTTAATCCGAGAACAATGGATGAACGGGACTCTCTCACCAGAACATGCCAAATGATATGTCTTGTTTTAATTCCCATTGCTTCATATGCTTCGATGACACCACGATCCACTTCTAATAAAGCCGTTTCCATTAATCTTGCAATATAAGGAGCTGTGTACACAACTAATGGAACAATCACGCCTTTCACACCGATTGATGTGCCGACTATCAACTTTGTAAAAGGGAGTATAAAGAACAATAAAATAATGAATGGAACGGAACGAACAATATTAATAATGACATTTAATATTTGATAAATATATTTATTGCCTAAAGCTTTTCCCGGACGAGTTAGGACAAGCAAAATCCCTAGCGGTAATCCGATTAATATAGAAAAAGCTAGAGAAATCCCAACCATTTGAAATGTTTGGAGTGTAGATTCCCAAAGGTCACTGCCCCAAAGCTCAAGAAACTCGTTGATTTTTTCCTTCATCGATATCCACTCCTTCTACCAGCACCTGTTGTTGTTTTAAGAATGATACAGCTTTTTGAATTTCCGTGAAATCCCCTTTTAAATGAATCAAAAGCTGACCAAATGATTCGTCTTTTAATTGGGTAATACTGCCCGATAGGATGTTTGGATAAACATCAAACTTCTTGCTTACTAAGGCAAGAGCAGGTTCTCCTGATGCTTTTCCAAAGAAGGATAGGGACACAACATGCCCTGTTTCTTTTAAGGTTGAAAGGATTTCATCAGGAAGATTATGTGAAAATAGACTATTAACAAATCGCTTCGTCGTAGCATGCTTTGGAGATGTGAAAATATCTTTAGTTTTTCCTTCTTCAATCACTTCACCGTTTTCCATGACGGCTACACGGTCACAAATTTTTTGAATGACATTCATTTCATGGGTAATGAGTAAAATCGTAATGCCCAGTTCGCGATTTATTTTTAATAATAATTCAAGAATCGCTTCGGTTGTATCGGGATCCAAAGCACTTGTAGCCTCGTCGCTTAGCAAGATCTCTGGTTCATGAGCGAGCGCACGCGCAATCGCCACTCTTTGCTTTTGTCCTCCCGATAGCTCAGAAGGGTAGGAGTGATGCTTGTTCTCAAGTCCTACGATCTTCAAATATCTCGTTACTTTCTCTTCCACTTCCTGTTTACTTAAACCTGTTAATTTTAGTGGGAGGGCAATGTTTTCATATACTGTAGCTGTTTTTAATAAATTAAAACCCTGGAAGATCATTCCGATTTTTCCTCGAGCTACACGAAGTTTTCCGGGCGATAACTTTGTCAAATCCACATTATTAACAATGACCGATCCCGAATCAGGCTTTTCTAATAAGTTTACACAACGTATGAGCGTGCTTTTACCGGCACCGCTATAGCCAATTACGCCATATATTTCTCCTTTTTTTACCGAAATGGAAACATTTTTTAATGCGTGAATCGACCCTTTTTTTCCTGTAAAGCTTTTCGAGATTCCTACGAGTTCAATCATTTGCAGTAAGCTCCTTTCGTTAAGAGGATGTTCAAAAAGTCCGGGAAAAATAGCTGTCGAATTTCGGCGTCAGCTTGCTTCTCCGCTCCTCACGTATTAAAAGCATACGTTCCGGTGCTCGAAGCTACGCTTCCTTGAACTTCTCGGCTCTTTTTGTCCTCCTTTTTGAACTCCTAATTTAAGCTAAATCAGCATGAAGTGGAGCGACTTCTAATAAATCGCTCCACTTTTAGGTGTTAGTTTATTACCAAGACGGGATAATCGAACCTTCGAATATTTCTTCAATATAGCTCTTAACTTCTACTGAATGGTATAAATCTAAAAATTTCTGAATGACTTCATCATCTTTATTTTCCGTTCTGACAGCCACAAGATTAACAAAAGGTGAATCCTTTGATTCTATAAAAATAGCATCCTTTGAAGGCGTGAATCCTGCTTCCATGGCAAAGTTTGTGTTAATGGCTGCTGCGTCAAGCTCTTCCAGCTGGCGAGCAATTTGTGCTGAATCGAGCTCTATGAATTTGTAATTATGGCTGTTTTCAACAATATCTCTCACTGTTGAATTAAGACCATTACCTTCTTTTAATTTAAGTAATCCAGCTTTTTCGAACAATAGAAGAGCACGTCCACTATTTGTTGGGTCGCTTGGTAAACCAATTTTAGCGCCATCTTTCAGATCTTTAATATCTTTAACCGTTAATGAGTAAATGCCCATTGGAAAAGTAACGGTTTCTCCCACTTTTATAAGGTCTAGATTTCGGTCCTTCTTCATAGCATCAAAGAAAGGCTCTGTTTGGAAACTGTTCATGTCAATCTCTTTTTCATCTAAAGCAACGTTAGGCATGACATAGTCTGTGAATACTTTTATCTCAATGTCTAATCCTTCTTTTGCTGCGAGTTCCTTTACTTTTTCTGTTATTTTCTCATGTGGTCCTGCTGTGACTCCAACTACTAATTTACCATCACTAAGTAAACCTTTTTCTTCTTCTGTCTTAGACACACTTGAATCATTCCTTCCGCAAGCTGAAAGGATCGAAATAAGTAATACAGCTGCACTAGCTAATAACCATTTTTTCATGTGAATTTCCTCTTTTCTTGATGATATTTTTATTGTTGTTTAACATTCATTAGCTATTGAACTTATTTTTTCTACCTTATGAATGGCAGCCTTGATCTTATAGAGAACAGAATTACCTTCATAAAGCATCCTCCTCTCAATTTTCATAGCAATAAAAAAAGCCTCTCCTAAAGAGAGGCATAGATATACTTGAATAAGTATTACCTCTCTTATCTATCAAAATACAAAGTATTTTGCAGGATTTAGCACCTGTTCATATTTAAAAGAAATATGAATGGTTGCCGGGCTTCGTAGGGCCAGTCCCTCTGCCTCTCTTAATAAGAGAATTTCTATTAAAATTAATATTCTGATAGTAACCTTATCTGAATAGTAAGTCAAGCGCTCTTATTTATTTTTTTCAGAATTCCGAAAAAACCATCCCTTATACCTAAATATTGACAAAGATCCATATCTTCCATAGCATGGTATTAATTCTAAAACAGTAAACTACTTATATGAAAGGATGTTTGTGAAAATGGAGCAACGGATGAAGGCAAATCTCTCCCATAAAGACCAAGCGGTGTCGTTCCTGCAACTTGTAGCATCGGGAAAAGTAGAAGAAGCATACCAAAAATACATAGGCCCGGGCTTTTGCCATCACAATCCCTATTTCCGTGGCGATGCAGATTCGCTCATGCTCGCGATGAAAGAGAGTGCAGTCCAGAATCCTAACAAGACCCTTGAGGTTAAACATGCGATCGAAGAGGGAGAGATGGTTACGGTTCACTCCCATGTGAGACAGAATCCTGAGGACCTTGGAGGAGCCGTGGTCCATATCTTTCGATTCCAGGATAATCAAATTGTTGAATTATGGGATATAGGTCAACCTATACCAGAGAATTCCCCTAACGAGAATGGCATGTTTTAATGTAACAAATGAGATTGACTAACTTCTAGGATACGCTTTCTATCGTTCCGGAGGCTGAACAATGCGAAAACCGAAAAGCAATTTTGAACGTTTCTAAATCCTTCTAATACCTGTTTAGTCCCATATATAAAAGAAACCTAGCGCAATTGTCCAATCCTAGCGCTAGGTTTTTTAATCCATTATATTGAAGAATTATTTAACAAGTTTTAAGCAAAAATTATTACGAAAGCATCCATAAAAATTACCCCTTAATCTGACTCCTAACCCTTAAAAGACTACCTCCAAGTTCATTCAACGCAATCGCTGCTAGTATAATCGCAGTACCTAACCACTGTAGCGGCGTGACCGCTTCTGACAAAATAATGCTTGCTGATAGGATGGCGATCGGTAATTCAATGGATGTTAATATATTGGCCACTCCGCCTGAAATTAAAGGGGAACCTACAGCGAAAAATAGTGGGGGAAGGACGGCTCCGAATAATGAAACACCAATGGCAGACGTTAATAAGTTTGCCTCTAATGGCAGGACAGATGGAATGTCACGCATAAATACGATTAGTACTAAAATGGTTGATCCAGTTGCCATCAAAGAGGTCCGCGTCCATGGATCGACATTTACAGCGACCTTTCCACTGAAAAAAATAAATCCGGCATAAGTGAATGCGGATAAAATCCCAAAAAGGAAACCTTTAAAAGGCAAGCCCTGTATATTGCCAATTAATATATTTGAAGCAAAAAAGACTCCAATCAAAATGAAAATGATGGACAAAACAGTTACAGGGGCTGGTTTTATTTTGCTAAAAATCCACTCTAACATAATTCCGATCCAAACGAATTGAAACATTAAAATGATGGCCAAAGAGGCAGGTAAATATTGCATCGCACCGTAATAAAAAATACTTGTTAATCCGATAAAACAGCCGGTGATCATAATTTGAGGAATGTTCTTTTTCGTAAGCCCTTTAAAACTAGAGCGTTTCATTAGAGTGAAAGACCATAATAAAAATGATGAAATGATCATTTGAACGATATTAATTTGGCCAAGTGAGTAGCCGTAGCCGAACCCTAATTTAGCAAATATCGGTGTAAAACCAAAACATCCAGCACCTAGTAATACAAATAAAATCCCTTTATTTAATTTCATTTATTAAACCTCCCTCGGTGCTCAAAACTAACTATACTATAATATCATAAATAGGAGATTGGTCATCTTTGTCTGCAAAGATGTTGTTAGTTAATAAAAACTTATAGTAAAAGGCTTTTAATCCTTGAATAATTTGTTATATTTTGAATAGAGTTGCAAACAAAATATATTAGAGAACGAGTTTCTTACATATATTTAAAAGGGGGTGAAAAAGTGCTCATTCAAAAACCAATAAATTCGTTGAACATTACACAGTTTTTATCGGCTTTTGCTGATAGTGTCATTATCATTATTATTGCTTTTATGTTGAAGGAATCGCTTGGAACGAACGATGATCATAATCCTTATATTTTTCTAGTAGAAACATTTTTCTTGTTTTCCTATGTATTATTTGCCCCATTTGTAGGTACGTTTGCTGATCGAAATGCGAAATCGAAGGTACTTTTTACAGGAAATACGGTGAAGGTCATTGGGATCTTATTGTTAATTTTGGGGTTCAATTCCGCATTAAGCTATGGGGTCATCGGTCTTGGAGCGGCAATCTATGGCCCTGCGAAATATGGTATTTTAAAAGAATTAACAAAAGGGAATAAAGAACTACTAGATGCGAATGGAAAGTTAGAAGGTTTCACGATTTTGGCCATTATTTTAGGGACGGTTGTTGGCGGGATTTTATCTTCTTATTCCGGATTTGGAAAATTCTTTTGTTTAGGCATCTATATTTTATCTGTTTTATTGGCATTAAAAATTCCTGCCAAAGAGGGGAACAAGCAATTAAATTATCAAAAGGAAGCATTGCAATTTTTTCAAGATGTAAAATTTGCTTTTCAAAATCCTCGGCTAAGTTTTACCCTTGTCGGGGGTGGTGCCTTCTGGATGATCTCTGTTGTTATAAAAAATGCCTTGTTTCTTTGGATCCCGCTGCACCTTGGGATTAAAAGCGGTTTTCCTCTATCTTTAATTATTGGTATGACTGCAATCGGGATTGTCATTGGCTCATTATTAGCGAAAAAATATACATCGATTGAGAAGTTTTATCGAGCAAATATATATGGTTTTGTTGTAGCCGGGCTAGCGATTATTTTCCCGCTTATTTACGGTCACCATGTAGTTGCGCAAATTTTCGTCTGTATACTATTGCTCGGTCTAGGAATATTCGCTGGTTTATTCATTATTCCATTGAACGCTACGCTTCAAGAAGAAGGTAGTGGAACGCTTGGGGTTGGTAAAACAATCGCCGTTCAAAACTTTGTCAATAATACGATGATGCTATTTGGCACGTACACTGTCTATCTTCTTAACACTCGATATGGCTTTTCTGTAACAACTTCGCTTGTTACCTTTGGTTTTATTTATTTCTTATTAATTATTCTTTTAAGTTATCAATCTAAAAAGTTTAAATAAAAATGGCCTGGAGGACAATTTCCTTCGGGCCATTTTTTGTACTTTTTTTAGAATTGGTTTTATTGTAATTGTGTAATATCATGAAGGAGGAGAGTGCCCTAATGGGTACTCTCCTTGTTTATTTTGATTCAAATGTGGATCTAAGCATAGGAAGAGCTATTATTTGGTATTTTTTATTGCTAGTCCACTAAATGAAATCGGTCCAACAACGTTTGCCTGAGTGTTAGGTGTAATATTCTCAACGGTAAGCTGATAGAAGTTGGCGCCAGCATTTACATTGAAATCAATGGCTTGGAATGTAAAGTTGTAATTTATTTCTGAACCAGCTGATTCTACTCCAGTTTGAGTATTAAAGATTTCTCTCCCATTGCGAAAGATTCTAAATACTACTTGGGAAATATTTGTAATTCCTTCCACACCCACGGTTGAAACTAGCTCAACTTTATTATTTCTTGAAGCATTGGCCGGGATGTTTAATCGAATCGAGGCCAAAATAACTCTAAATGGAGCCTGTGGAATGATAAAACCTTTCGCTGGATTAAACATGCTTAGAGGCTCAGTTGCTTGATAATCAAGAACTTGTACCATATTATCATCTCCTTTTGTGTGTTGCTCTAAGATATGTGTTATTTCAGAGTTTGATTGTGCAGTAAACCAAGGGGTGCTATTTTAGTTAATTCAACTAAGTAATTTACAACAGTTCCACTGATAGAGGCAGCAGGTTCCCTTTATTGTGCCTACGGACGGAATTACCACTTTTATACCACCTTTTAAATAACTTATAATTATCATATAATAGAGATATATGAATCTATAATTAATTGTGTTATACTATTATTAAATGTGATATACTCATTGGAAATGTGATACACTGTGATACGTTTATTATTGATACAGAAAAGGTGTGTTCCTAGGTCGCGCCTTCGCTTGGTGTGACACCTAAGCAGGAGCTCCCACATCCTTTCTGCAAATTTAAAGTATAAGGGATGGTAAACATGAGCAACAAGGAAACTAAAACAGATGTTATCTTAATTGGTGCCGGTATCATGAGTGCGACTTTGGGAACAATCTTGAAAGAATTAGTGCCGGAATGGAAAATTAAAATGTTTGAAAAGCTCGAAAATGCGGGAGAGGAAAGCTCTAACGAATGGAATAATGCGGGAACGGGGCATGCAGCACTGTGCGAGCTTAACTATACATCCGAAAAAACGGACGGATCTATAGATATTAGTAAGGCGATAAAAATTAATGAGCAATTCCAAGTGTCAATGCAGTTTTGGTCTTACCTAATAAACCGCAATCTGATCAGCAATCCGCAAGATTTTATCATGCCGTTGCCTCATATGAGTATGGTACAAGGGGAAGAAAATGTCACGTTTTTAAAGAAACGTTTTGAAGCGCTTTCAGAAAATCCTCTATTCCAAGGGATGGAATTTTCCAATGAGCCTAAAAAGCTAAAGGAATGGATTCCGCTTATTATGGAAGGCCGTACATCGAATGAACCGATCGCAGCGACAAAAATCGATTCTGGAACGGACGTCAACTTCGGTGCTTTAACGCGCATGTTGTTTGACCATTTAAAAAATCAAGACGTTGAAATAAAATACAAACATCAAGTGGAAGATATTAAACGGACAGAAGATGGCTTATGGGAATTAAAAATTTGGAACAAGGAAACTGGTAACATCGAACGCCATACGGCCAAATTCGTCTTTATTGGAGGCGGGGGCGGCAGCCTGCATTTACTGCAAAAAACAGGCATTCCTGAAAGCAAACATATTGGCGGATTCCCAGTAAGTGGAATTTTCTTGTCATGTAATAATCCAGAAGTGGTTAAGCAACACCATGCAAAAGTCTATGGAAAAGCCAAGGTGGGTGCTCCGCCAATGTCTGTACCGCATCTTGACACACGTTACATCGACAATCAAAAATCATTGCTATTTGGGCCATTTGCTGGCTTCTCACCGAAGTTTTTAAAAACAGGTTCAAATATGGATTTAATCACTTCCGTAAAACCGAATAATGTTTTAACGATGTTGGCAGCAGGCGCAAAAGAGATGTCATTGACAAAATACTTGATTCAGCAAGTCATGTTATCGAAAGAACAGCGCATGGAAGAGTTACGAGAGTTTATCCCGAACGCTAAGAGTGAGGATTGGGATTTAGTAGTAGCTGGACAACGTGTACAAGTTATCAAAGATACCGTTGAAGGTGGAAAAGGAACGCTTCAATTTGGTACCGAAGTGATTAGTGCCGCTGATGGCTCAATTGCCGCATTACTAGGTGCGTCTCCGGGTGCTTCAACTGCTGTTCACGTTATGCTTGAGGTCATCAAAAAATGCTTCCCGCAACATATCGAAGAGTGGGAATGGAAAATTAAAAAAATGATTCCTTCTTATGGCGAATCACTAATGGAAAACCCAGAGCTTCTGCGTGAAATTCATACTTCAACAGCAGAGGCGCTTGGGCTAAAGGAAAAAGAATTGGCTTATAGTTAATTCTTTTTGAAGTGAATATAGTTTATAAGAGGAATTGGTACAAAACGGTCGTCATGTATATTTCATGGCGACCGTTATTTATTAATTTACATACTTTCCGCTGCAACAGACACGAAGACAACAATATCTTTTTTCTACTTTCTGCTTACGGATACGGATTAATGAAAGCGAGAATGGTCTATTCACCAAGAAACATAATGTTTAGGGGCATCTAGGATGTTTACATTGTCGGGGATTTTAATAAAAGAGGGTATGTAGCAAAATCTATTCAGTTTGTATATAGTGCGCTGCGATAATTATCCAAAGTAAAAGCCGGCTAACTTTGTATTAGCACTAGCTTAACATGATGAGGTGACCTATAGATTAGGTTTCCCTTATTTTTGTCACATCATTAATATAAAAGTAACCCCTAGAAAAGGGATTTTTAAATGGGAACGAATGAACCTAATTCAAGTTATCTTTCTGATAAGATTCAGCGAGAGTTCGGCCATTGCGATCCTGTGCTTGTTCAACGACAAAATGGACGGCTGCAAAAACATATTCGGGTCGCGGCATTTGCAGACTGTGGCCCTTACGATCACTCGTCTTATGGATATGATTCGTTGACCTAGAAGCCAGTTCTTTTTGCATATTGGTCCATTGGATACCAAATCCCGGGTTATTTACAACTGCAATCGGAAGGTCACCAAACTGTGGTTTTTCCAGACTGCTATTTAATTGATTCGCAGCCGTCTCAAGATGTGCCCAGGCGCCTTTGAATTCCGCTTCAGCTGTCTTACCGGCAACAGTATTGTAAAGCATCCCTTTCCATTGCATGTATTCTTCGGCATCAAGCTGCTTTTTGTAATAGGAGTGTTCGCTACTAAACATCGGAATAATCCCTAAAACGTTACCAAGGAATCGCGAAAAACCGAATAAAGAAAGGAGTCTTAGAACCTTCAGCATAAAACTGAAAAAGACAAAGCTCTGCTTGAACTTAGCATCATCTTTGAGAAACTCATGTGTCGAATCAAGAAACACTAGCCCAGCTACTTGATTAGGATATTTTAAAGCATAGATTCGAGCAATCAGTCCTCCTAAGGAATGACCCACAAGTACATACGGCCCAGGGACTCCACTTATACCTAGCAGGTTGTTAAGCTCGTTGAGGGTATGTTCGGGAGTTGGCGCGAGGCCGGGATCACTTGAGCCCAAACCTGCACGGTCATATGTAATAACTCTAGTAAACTTAGATAATTCTTTGCTAATATGCATCCATGAATAAGAGCAATCACCGGCGCCATGAATGATGACGACCGTGGGCCCGCCTTGGCCGGCATCCGTGAGGTGGACACGATAGCCGCCAACATCAATCATTTCCCCTAAAGGGGGGCGCCTCACATCTTTATGCCGTGATACTAGTTCATATATAAATCCTAGAGCAAGTAGAGCTACCAATACTACTAATCCAGTTAGCATTTTTCTCCCTGCTTTCTCCAATGATTTTTCCTTTAACAATAATTCCCTGGCTAAACTATACAAACAAACCGTTTCGTCTACAATTGGGTAATGCTTGACTTTATCTTTAAACAGTCCGCTTTATCCCCGCCAAAGTAATAAAAGACAACATACAAACAATAGCAAATCCAATTAAGAGCCAAAAGGCAGCATCAAATGAGCCGTCGGACAATTCAACGATAAATCCAATGGCAATGGGGGTGATGAAGCCTGCAAGCTGTCCGCCGAAGCTAACAAATCCCATGGCGGAACCGACAATTTGTGAGGGTACAGTCTTTAGGACATTCGTTGGCAGGAAAATGATGATAAAGGCACCGAAAATCATGATAATCGTTTGATACGTCATGAATTCAGTAACACTGCCTGCATTAAACATCAAATAAAGCAAAATGCCGACAAAAGCCGCACTAATGATCCCGTAAAAATAATCTTTTCCCTTTGGTAATTTATCTAATAAATAGCCGGCTCCGAATGTGCCAATAATAGCTGACAATCCTGGAATGGCTGCAATCCAGCCTAATTCAAACAGCTCTAATCCGCGAACATTTACTAGGTAGGTCGGCATCCACGATAAAAGTCCCCAGTTAATTGCATTTACACTCAATGAAGCAATAAATAAGCTCCAAACGAAAGGGTATTTTAAAAGTTGAAGTAAGGATGTTGGCTGTTGGCTATTGCCTTCTTCTCTGACATCTTCAACTGCTTCTTTAGGATCCTTTATGTAAAGCCAAAATAGTGCTGCTAACAGAACGCCGATTCCGCCTATGATCCAAAACATCATTCTCCATCCAATGGTCGCCATCATCGTCGTTGCAAAAATGGGGGTAATAATCCCTAAAAAGGCTCCTGATGAAAGCACAATGGACATGGCTCTTCCTCGTTCCGAAAGCGGAAAGGTTTGGGCAATCAGCTTGGATCCAGCTGGCACATAGCCCCCTTCTCCGACCCCAAAGAAAAAACGAATGATTAATATGGAAGCAAATGACCAAGCTGCCCCTGTTAAGGCGGTAAAGATGGACCACATAATAATCGCGGTTATCAAGACTTTTCTTGAACCATACCGATCGGCTAACCAGCCTCCAGGAATTTGCATGAGCGCATACCCTGCGAAAAAACTGCTTAGCAAAAATCCTGTGGAAGTAGCACTAAGCTGTAAATCCTTCGAAATGGAAATAACCGCATAGTTCATGACAAAACGATCTAAATTCCCCAAAGACCAGCCAGCAAATAATAATGCTAATATGAAATATTTCCCTTCCAGCACTTTTGATTTCGCCAAAACCCTCTCCCCAGTCATTTTTTAAAATAGACTATACGGCAAATACAATTTTTGGGTGAAAAGTCTAGTATCATATATATTTTAAGAAATGAGTATTAGCACATAAAAGGGGAACAAAATAAAAAAGCCACTTTACTACAAGTAAGTAGCAAAGTGACTTTCAAAAAATGATTAATTTCGAATCAGATAATCAAATGCCCCTAAGGCTGCATTTGCGCCTGATCCCATGGAAATAATGATCTGCTTATATGGTGTGTTTGTGCAGTCTCCAGCCGCAAACAGGCCTGGGATGTTCGTTGCGCCACGATTGTCGACAACGATTTCACCCATTCTTGTGCGTTCAACGGTTTCACCTAACCAATCCGTATTTGGCACAAGACCAATCTGAACAAATACTCCTGCCAGTTCAATATGCTTCTCTTCCTCAGTGTCACGCTCAACGTAAGTAATTCCGTTTACCTTATCGGTACCAGTAATTTCTTTCGTTTGAACATTCATAAGGACTGTGACATTCGGCAAACTGTAAAGACGATCTTGGAGTACTGAATCCGCTTTTAGCTCTGG
Organism: Cytobacillus depressus; assembly: GCF_008923245.1. GTDB lineage: Bacteria > Bacillota > Bacilli > Bacillales > Cytobacillaceae > Cytobacillus > Cytobacillus depressus. Next base: position 31,351 of record NZ_WBOS01000013.1, on the reverse strand, counting down.
ATTAAATTCAAGAACGGTTACGTGTTCAACAATTCCTGCAAGGTCGATGGCAGCCTCGATGCCGGAGTTACCGCCGCCAATAACGGCTACTTTTTTCCCTGCAAATAATGGACCATCGCAGTGAGGGCAGTACGCCACACCTTTATTCTTAAATTCAGCCTCGCCAGGAACACCGACATTACGCCAGCGCGCACCTGTTGAAAGGATAACTGCTTTACTTTTTAGAACAGCGCCGTTTTCCAGCTCAATTTCAATGAGGTCTTTCTTTTCTAAACGTTTGGCACGCTGTAAGTTCATCACATCAATGTCATAATCTTTCACATGCTCTTCAAGGCTTGCGGCAAGCTTCGGACCTTCAGTGGACTTGACGCTAATAAAATTCTCGATGCTCATTGTGTCCATAATCTGTCCGCCGAAGCGCTCAGCAATAATACCTGTACGAATGCCTTTACGTGCGGTATAGATGGCCGCACTCGCCCCCGCAGGGCCGCCTCCAACAACAAGTACATCGAATGGCTCTTTATTAGCAAATTCCGATGCGTCTGGAGCACTGCCCATTTTCGCAAGGATTTCCTCAAGTGACATACGGCCGCCGCCGAACTCTTCTCCATTAAGGAAAACCGTCGGTACAGCCATAATGTTCTTGCTTTCTACTTCTTCCTTAAACGCCGCCCCATCAATCATCGTGTGTGAAATATTAGGGTTTAGGACACTCATCACATTCAGTGCTTGTACAACATCTGGACAGTTGTGGCAGCTTAAGCTGACGTAAGATTCAAAGTGATACTCGCCCTTAATGCTTTTCACTTGATCAATGACTTTCTGATCGACTTTCGGAGCTCTCCCACTCACCTGCAACAAAGCTAACACTAATGAAGTAAATTCATGTCCAAGAGGGACACCAGCAAAAATGACCCCAGTGTCTTCGCCAATACGATTCACACTAAAGCTCGGTGTTCTCTGTAATTCCGCGTTCTCTACTTTAATTCTAGGTGACATTGTAGCTAATTCATCGACTAGAGCTAGCATGTCGCGAGAAACTTCATCGGAACCTGCGCTAACTTTGAGCAGCACATCGCCCTCCAACATTTGAAGATATTGGGCTAATTGTGCTTTTATGTCTGCATCAAGTATCATTTGATTGCACTCCTTAAATTTTGCCTACAAGATCAAGGCTTGGCTTAAGTGTTGATGCACCTTCTTGCCATTTTGCTGGGCAAACTTCACCTGGGTTGTTGCGAACATATTGTGCAGCTTTAATTTTGCTAACAAGGATGCTTGCATCACGGCCGATGCCGCCTGCGTTAATTTCAACTGCTTGAACAACACCATCTGGATCGATGATGAACGTTCCGCGATCTGCAACACCATCTTCTTCAATTAATACATCAAAGTTGCGAGAAATTTGGTGAGAAGGATCACCAATCATTACATATTTGATTTTGCCAATCGCTTCTGAATGGTCATGCCATGCTTTATGTGTAAAGTGTGTATCTGTTGAAACTGAGAACACTTCAACTCCAAGACCTTGAAGTTCAGCATATTGGTTTTGAAGGTCCTCAAGCTCAGTCGGGCACACGAATGTAAAATCTGCAGGATAGAAGCAAACAACACTCCATTGTCCTTTCATGCTTTGTTCAGTAACCTCGATAAACTCGCCGTTACCAGCATCGTAAGCTTGTGCTTTAAATGGTAGAATTTCTTTTCCGATTAGAGACATAATAAATTTTCCTCCTAGTATGGTTAGTAAATGATAAACAACAACTATTAGTTTTGACATAAAGCCAAAACTTTAATTAACGAAAAATAACTTTGTATCGATATTAATTATCATTCGTTAATTATAATAATTCTAATACAACACTTATTATCATATAGAGTTTGCCTTTTGTCAAATAATAATACTTAAATTTTTAAAATACTGTTTCTAAGCGGGGATAATGGAAAAAAGGGGTGCCCGATAAGGTCAATAGGGAGTTCATGAGAAGCGTTTTGGATGGTGAACTTGGGAAAAGTGTTCCCTGGAGTGTTCATATTCCTCATGACGGACAAATTTCAAGGTAATTTAATTATATGAAGAAAAGAGTAACTTTCTGTAAATTGGAACTATATTACTAGCGAACTTTTTGAATTGTCTGTTGATTCGAAGGCTTTACCCTGTTAAAATCGAATTTATAATTATTCATTATTATTCAAAAATATTCACAGCAGGAGTTGATACTATGACCAAGTACACTGACTTAAACATTCCACTCAGAACTATAATGACACCTGGGCCGGTTGAAGTTGATCCAAGAGTATTGAGGGCGATGGCTACTCCGATCTTAGGACAATTTGATCCTGCCTTTACGAATATTATGAATGAAACGATGGACATGCTTCGGGATTTATTTCAAACAGATAATCAATGGGCATTTCCAATTGACGGGACTTCCCGAGCGGGGATCGAAGCGGTTCTTTGCAGCATCATTGAACCCGGAGATAAAGTGCTTGTTCCGATATACGGCCGGTTTGGCTATCTGTTAACTGAAATCTGCCAGCGCTACGGGGCAGAGGTGACGACAATGGAGGTTCCTTGGGGAGAGGTGTTTGATCCGGAAGAAGTCATTAATAAGATTCATGAGGTTTCACCAAAAATAGTTGCCATTGTTCATGCCGAAACATCAACTGCTTGCATGCAGCCGTTAAAGGAAATTGGGGAAGCTTGCCGTAATGCAGATGTGCTGTTAGTTGTCGATGCTGTCGCCTCATTGGGCGGAGTCGACATCAAAGTAGATGAGCTTAAGCTTGATGCTGTTATTGGAGGCACGCAAAAATGCTTATCTGTTCCATCCGGATTGGCTCCGATTACTTATAACGATCGAATTGAAGAAGTGATCAATAAAAGAAAAAGTATTGAATTGGGCTTAAGAAAATTCCAGAGTGAGCCCTCTCATAATCGAATTACCAGCAATTATTTTGATTTAGCACAGCTCCAAGATTATTGGAGTCCAGTCCGCCTAAATCATCATACGGAAGCGACGAGTATGCAATATGCTTTAAGAGAAGGACTTCGTATTATTCTTGAAGAAGGACTTGAAAACCGCTTCGCCCGCCATAAATTAAATGAAAATGCATTAGTGGCAGGAATTAAAGCGATGGGCTTGGAGTTATTTGGTGATGAAAAGAACAAGCTGCCTGTCGTGACTGCTATTGAGATTCCGGCGGGTATTGATGGTGAAGAGGTACGTTCCATGATGCTAGAAGATTTTGAAGTAGAAATTGCCAGTTCCTTTGGCCCTCTTCAAGGTAAGATTTGGCGGATCGGGACAATGGGATATAGCTCACGCAAGAAAAATATCCTTCATGTTCTTTCCGCATTAGAAGCAACTCTTATCCGCAAAGGCTTTCATGTGAATAAAGGCGAAAGCTTACAGGCGGCATTGAACGTATATGATGAATACAAAATGAATATGGTGTAAGAACACTAAACAACGAGACTAAACGGCCGCATTTGTGGCCGTTTAATTTATTTCGCCAAGGCAGTGTAATACATGACAGAGAAGGGGGATTTTTGAATAGAAAATTAATTAAAGTAAAAATTGTAAAAAGATATATAGATTAGTCCTGTTTTTGCAAAAAAACTGCTTCGAACCTCTCCTGCCCAGTAATGAAAACTACCTTCCACACTACGCTTTCTTGTTTTATCATCTCCCTACTAGAGAATATTCAATATATATTTTGGAGATTGGACGAGCTTAAATTCGCATGTCTTAAGTTTGTTGCAATTTGGTTGCACAAGACATTTTGAAAACGGATTTGCAACGAAATCAAACATTAAATTTGGAAGAAACCTCAGGCTAGGCTTAAAAAGGGCCATTTAATCGGGAATTTGATTTGGCACAAATATTGCAAGGATAAATTTATAGGATTGGGTACAATTTTTATTTTTAAGGAGGGTGCAACTTGATGAGGAAGCAAGTTACGATGACAGAAGTAGTGACAAGGGATGGTTTTCAAATTGAACCTGGTTTTATTGAGACAGAATATAAAATTTCACTTATTAGAAGATTAATAGAGGCAGGTGTAAAGCGACTTGAAGTGACTTCATTTGTTCATCCAATATATGTCCCACAGATGAAGGATGCGGAAGCTGTCATGTGTGGATTGTCTGATCGCCCGAATGATGTGACCTTTTGTACACTGGCGTTAAATGAGAAAGGGGTAGAAAGAGCAATTGCTGCAGGTACGGATGAAATCAATTTTACTTTTTCAGTAAGCGAGACACATAATCGTAAAAATAGTCGCCGGTCCGTATCGGAAAGTTTGGATAATATCCGGTTTTTAATCAGAAGAGCAGAAGAAGAAAAAATACCGATCAATGTAGGCATCGCTACGAGCTTCGGCTGCCCATTCGAAGGGATTTATAAACCGGAGCGGGTGATTCCTTTAATCGAGCGGTTAACGGATTGGGGAATAAACTCAATTATATTAGCGGATACAACAGGGATGGCTCACCCTTTACAGGTAAAAGAAACGTGTCAGCAGGTCCTTAAACAATTCCCTAATTTAACACTTCACCTGCACCTGCATAATACGAGAGGAATGGGAGCGGCCAATGTAATGGCTGGCTTGGAGGCGGGAGTCACACGATTTGATAGTTCACTTGCTGGCATTGGAGGTTGCCCGTTTGCCCCAGGAGCTTCGGGGAATATTTGTACAGAAGATATTGTGCATATGCTGGAATTGATGGGATATGAAACCGAAATGAATATCGATAAATTAATTACTTTAGCCAAGGAGCTGGAAGGAAAGCTAGAAAAAACTCTTCCGGGACAGATAATGAAGGCGGGAAAAAGCTCTGATCTCCACTCAAACGAATGGCAGCCTGCGAGATAAATATGTGCAAATGTCCATAAATTTAACTTATGCTAAAAAAGTTTTAATAGAAGGCTCTGAAATTAAAATGCAGAATATTTAAATTAGTTAAACTACCGTTAGGTGTCTCGATTGAATATGCTTATCAAATTATGCTTTGAAAATTGGAGGAGGTTAGGGTTGGTGAAAAGATTACTTTTTTCTTTAGTTTTATTATTGTCTGTCATACTTGCAACAGCATGTAGTAGTGAGGAGACGAAAACATCCTTGGGGAAAAACGGGAAGGAAAAAGTGATCATTGCTGAGGGAAATACTGGCTTTCTGCTTACACCTATTTATGTAGCTAAGGAGCAAGGCTTCTTTGAGGAAGAGGGATTGGAAGTAGAGGAGGTTTCAGTCAGCGGGGGGTCAAAGGCACTGTCAGCTGTGATTGGTGGCGGAGCACAAATTGGAACTGTTGCCCTAGTCGATATTATGAAAGCGATTGATAGCGGTCAGAATGTGAAAGTATTTGGTACGTTATTCAATCAGGTGGGAACAAATATTGTGATGAATAAAGATATAGCCTCCAAAAATGGAATTAATGAAAATTCGTCGATGGCAGATAAAATTAAGGCATTAAAGGGATTAAAAGTTGGAATTAGTTCACCAGGGAGCGGTTCAGACCATATCATTCGCATGTTGTTAGAATCAGAAGGAATCAATCCTGACCGGGATTCGGAACTAATTCCTCTCGGACAAGGAGACGCCCAGCTTGCAGCTTTCCAAAAAAATGAAATTGATGCGTTTGTTTATGCTTCCCCGACAACTGATATGGCGACAACTCTTAATGGAATAATTCTTTTCAATTTCAGTAAGGGAGAAGTTGAAGAATACGCGGGGTTGGCTTATTTAACCCTTGTAGCAAAAGAAGATGACTTGAAAAAGAATAAAGAGCTCTATCAAAAAGTAGCTAATGCGATGGCGAAGGCAGGTAAATTTATTGAAACAGAAAGAGAAGAAACGAGAGAAATTTTGAAGAAATATGTTCAGGGCATCGATCCCGAAGTATTCGATATTGCATTTGAAAATAATTATCCTGCATTTGCGAAATCCCCTGTCATTACAGAAGAAAGTTTTAATAAAAATATTAAGTTCGGAGGAATTGATCTTCCTTTTGATAAAGTCATAGACAATGAGTTTGCAGATAAAGCGAAATAAGTTCAAGGAGGCACAAAATGATCGAGTTTACGAATGTTTCGAAGTACTTTGAACGGGATGGAAAACGCGTTCTTGCTGCAAAGGATATAAATCTAAAAATCAATCAAGGGGAATTCCTAACTGTTATTGGTCCTAGCGGATGCGGGAAATCAACCGTTCTCAATATGTGTGCAGGATTGATGAAGCCAAGCTTTGGCGAAGTAAAGTATAAAAAACAACTTGTAAATGGGATTAATACAAGTGTGGGCTATATGACGCAGAAGGATAATCTTTTACCTTGGCGAACAGTCAGAGGAAATGTTGAAATCGGACTAGAAATAAGAGGGATTGGGAAAAAGGAGCGTGAAAGAGAAAGCGCCTCATTTATTGAGATGGTCGGATTAAAAGGATTTGAAAACCATTATCCGCAAGAATTATCAGGCGGAATGAGACGGCGAGTCAGTTTAGCCAAAATGCTCGTCTATAATCCTGAAACCCTTTTACTAGATGAACCTTTTGGCGCGTTAGATGCACAGCTGCGTTTAATTCTCCAAGATAAGCTGCTCCAAATTTGGCAGGAAACAGGTAAAACCATCATATTTGTTACTCATGATTTAGATGAAGCTGTTTTATTAGGTGAGCGTGTTGCTGTATTCAGCAAGCGTCCAGGAACAATTAAAAAAGTCGAGGAAGTAAAATTGCCGAAAAAACGTGATGTCTATAATCTGCGTATGACGGACGAATTTAGGAAAGTGCATGCGAATCTTTGGCAGTCCTTAAGAGAAGAGTTTGTTGAAGAGGTGAATGCAGTATGACTTCTCAATCAAATGCATCAACTAGCAAGGAGAATGTGCAAGCTTTATTAAATGCAGAGGAGCCCCTTCGAACGTCCCCTAATTTTAATCAAAAGGTAAAAATACAGGGCATTCGAATAGCTTTTCTCCTATGCTTTTTAATTCTTTGGGAGTCAGCAGCAGGGAGATTAATTGATAAATTTTGGATCAGTTCCCCAAGTGATATTGTTCGTACTTTACACAAGTGGGCAACTTCGGGTGATTTATTTTTCCATCTTGGGATCACGTTACAAGAAACATTTATCGGATTTTTCATAGGTGCTTTAGCAGGCTGTTTCGTAGGATTTATTTTGGGGCGTTGGTCTTTTGCGGCTAAAGTCATGGATCCTTTCATTACTGCCATTTATAGTTTGCCAAAGGTGGCCCTTGCCCCTTTATTTATATTGTGGTTTGGCATTGGAATAGAAATGAAAATTCTTTTTGCAGCGATGATTGTCTTTTTTCTTGTGTTTTTTAATACGTTTGCCGGTGTCAAGGATGTAGATGAAGATCTATTGGATAATATTCGTTTAATGGGAGCTACTGAAAAGCAGATTGTGACAAAGGTGATCATTCCTTCTGCGCTCACTTGGGTTTTCGTCGGTTTAAAATTATCTGTCCCTTATGCATTAATTGGTGCGGTAGTTGGAGAGATTACTGCGTCCAATAAAGGAGTCGGATTTTTAATTCAATATTCAGCTGGAAATTTCGATACAGCTGGCACATTTGCGGCTCTTGTCATCTTAATGATTGTTTCAATAAGTTTAAATGGTATCCTTATGCTCTTAGAGTCGCGATTGCTTCGTTGGAAAAAAACAAATTCAAGGTAAATAACTAGCCTGTCTCAATTTTTATTGTGATGGGCTTTTTATTTTCAATAAATCCAAACTACTACGAAGAGAGGACTATTGTCTGTAAGCTGCAAAGTAGTCTATACTTAATATTGGTATTATTCAGATAACTGGGTTCTAATTTCAGAGGGATCATAATGGATGAAAAACTAGAAAAACAAATTCAATTTTATCGGAAAATAGTTGAGTTGTCTCATTCGGGTATATGCGGGATTGATAATGAAGGGCGTATCATTATTTACAATCAGGCTGCCGCGGACTTCCTTGGTGTTCCAATTGAAGAGGCGTTTGGAAAGATGGTGACGGATGTTAACCCAAAGCAGCCAGGGATCACGCGTGTACTAACCGAGCAAAGTGTTCAGCATGATCAACTGCGTAAAGTTGGGCAGAGAACTGCGGTCATCAACCGGTCCCCAATTTACTATGAAGGCAATCTGATTGGTGCGATTTCAAGTGTACAAGATATTACGGAGTTACAGCAATATGAAGAAAAAATCCGCCGTCAAGTAAATAAACAAGGATTAAAAGCGAAATGGACACTTGAAAACATCGTTGCCAAATCAAAGGTAATGCAAAGACTTATTGAGCTTGCCAAAAAGTATGCCGCTGTTGATTCGACTTTGCTTTTACAAGGTGAGTCAGGTACTGGTAAAGAGATGCTTGCACAAGGGATTCATATGGTGAGTAGTAGGAAGCATGGTCCATTTGTCGCTTTGAATTGTGCCGCTTTACCTGAAACCCTGTTAGAAAGTGAATTATTCGGATATGAGGATGGTGCATTTACAGGCGCCAGAAAAGGTGGGAAGCCCGGACTTTTTGAGCTTGCTCACCGTGGGACGATATTTTTAGACGAAATCGGGGAATTGCCTATACTTCTTCAAGCTAGATTGCTCCGTGTCTTACAGGAACGTGAGGTTATGCGTGTAGGCGGCAATAAAGTGATACCAGTTGATGTAAGAATTCTTGCAGCAACCAACCGTGATTTAGTTCAGCAAATGCATGAGGGCTTATTTAGGGAGGATCTTTATTTTCGTCTGGCTGTATTAGTCTTAAGAATCCCGCCCTTACGGAAAAGAGCTGAAGATATTCCTTATCTTATTGAAGCTTTTTTAAAAGAGTGGAAGAAAGCAGATGATTACCGTTTTACAGATGAAGAAACTCGTAAGCTGCAAAACTATTCATGGCCCGGAAATGTTCGAGAGCTCCGCAATCTTATGGAAAGGGCATTTGTATTATTAGATGCAGGTGAACCGTTAGATATTTTCAGTCCAGATGTATGGATTTCTACTGAAGTCACATATAGCTCGGATAATGCTTCGTTGATGATAGAGCAAGGAGAGAATGAGGAAGAGAGAATTAATCGTATATTAGAAGAGGAAAAGGGAAATATCGGACGGGCAGCCAATCGATTAGGAATCCACCGTTCTACCCTATGGAGGAAATTGAAAAAAATTAATTCTGATAGCTGACTCACTCCTGCTAATTGTAGGAGTTTTTTGTTGCATAAAAGTTGCTTAATGTTGCATGCAACAAGAACCGGATAGATTGTAAGTTAAATAGAAAAGAATGGTTATAGTTAACAGGCCGAATACATATTAATAGTGAATGGTTTTCGTTCTTTGACGTAAGTTTCCTTATTGGCACGAAATTTGCATCCTTAAAAAGTAATAAATGAAAACAAAGTGGAAAAGGTAGTCTAAACTGCTTTGTTATTAATAAATAGGAGGGAATTATTTTGAAAAAGCCATTGGAAGGAATTAGAGTCATTGAATTAGGTGCATTTGTAGCTGGGCCATTTGCTTCAAGACTTTTAGGTGAGTTTGGGGCTGAAGTCATTAAAGTGGAATCTCTTGAAGGGGACCAACTTCGGCAATGGGGACTCCATGCTCCAGGTCAAGACTCTTATTGGAGTATGGTACAAACGAGGAATAAACGATCCATCTCTGTTAATTTGCGTACGATAGAAGGCCAAGATATTGTTAGAGAGTTAATCGCAGATGCGGATGTCGTCCTAGAAAACTTTAAACCAGGTACACTTGCAAAATGGCGATTATCACATGAAGAGATGAAAGCGATTAATCCGAAGCTGGTTATCACAAGTATTTCAGGGTTTGGTCAAACAGGTCCTTATCGGAATTTGCCCGGTTTTGGAAATATCGCAGAGTCTATGGGAGGGATACGTTATGTGACAGGTTTTCCTGATCGCCCGCCAGTAAGGGTAGGTCTTCCAATCGGGGACACGATAGCAGCTCTCTATGCGGTCATTGGAACCCTATTTTCCTTATATTATCGGGATGCTAAAAATGGAAAGACAGGTCAGGTTGTGGATGTTGCCCTATATGAATCCGTATTTAGTTTCCTAGAAGGGATGGTTCCCGAGTACGTTCATATGAGCAAAATTAGAGAGCGAACAGGTAACCAGCATGTTTCCACAGCCCCTTCAAATGTTTATCCAACTAAAGACGGAAAATGGGTTGCCATCGGTGCGAATAGTGATTCGCTATTTAACCGCTTGATAAAAGTAATGGGGCGGGAGGACTTGGCGCAAGATCCGCTACTCCAGGACAATAAAGGACGTGTAAAAGAAGCAGACCGTTTAGATAAAGAAATCGGGATATGGACACAACAATTTAATTTGTCGGAAGTGATGGATCAATTAAATGCTGGTTCCATCCCAGCCGGTCCTATCTACAATATCGAGGATATTTTGGCCGATCCTCATTATCAAGAACGAGATATGTTCCTTACTATACCTGATGAACGAATAGGTGATATTGTCATGCCCGGCATCGTTCCGAAACTTAGTGAAACACCTGGTGAGGTAAAGTGGGCAGGTCCTAATTGCGGGGCAAATACCGAAGAGATTCTTAGTGACTTGGGCTATACTGAGGAACAAATTGAATCCTGGGTGGAAAAAGGGATAATCATGACAGGAGACACGGTTAAACCATCTCTTTGAATTTTTAGTGTCAGATATAAAAACTTAATGCAAAAAATAAGCTAGAGCTGTCCGGTAAGCCATTTTTCATGACTAACTGGACGGCTTTTTTCCGCTTCTCATCTAAAAATTGCAAGTCATTAGAAAATATGTAATTGTAAAAAATGCAATATAATTACAAAGTGTTTTCGTTTTACACAATTTTACACTATAATTCTATGTAACTTAGAAGTAGGGGGAGTTATATACCAATGAAACGAAGACGGTTATTTCACATATTGATGCTATCTTTACTATTTTCTACTCCATTGCTCGTACATAATCCGATTATAAGTCATGCAGAAACAACGAAAAAAATTACATTATTGGTTAACACCCGACAAATTTATAGCGACAACAAGGTTACCTATGCCCAAGCGCCAATCCAAATTAAGCATGGTGTCACGTATGTTCCCTTACGTGCATTAGGTGATGTAATCGGGGCAACAACTGTGTATGATTCGAAAACAAAGAATGTTACCTTAACAAAAGATGGAAAGAGTCTTCGGTTAAAAGTAAATTCTAAAGTATATTCATTTGATAACAAAGAAAAAACTTTCCCTATCGGTATGCCGTTTCTAGATAAGCAAACAACAATGCTTCCTTTAAGGACGATCGCTGAACATTTCGGAGCAACTGTTACACCTAAACTTGCAGAAAACAAGATAGAGGTCATTTTTAATATCGAACCTAGTATCGGAAACATCATGATGATCAATGGGAGAGAAGTTTTAAACTTTGACAGTGTTAATCCCATCGTTGACGATAAACAGTTTACATTAATTCGCAATAACAGCCCCGAGCAGATTACACAAGAAGGTATTTATTATAAGGACAAGATTAACGGTGATGCACGAATTTTAGTTCATCAACAAAACAGCCTTTCAGAAGGTGCCAAAATGTATGTCATAGCTGAAAATAAAGGGGATACGGATAGTTATGTTACCTTGAGAAATATTGGTTTGGGAGGTCCCAATCCATATACAGCATTTACGGGGAAAGAGTCTGTAGGACAATATTTATCGAATTTCCATCGCGGCATAGACATGCCATCAGTTCGTATTCCAGCTGGGAGTAAAAAAGTTCTAATTCCTGAATTGAGCGACAAAGTTTTAAGACCAAAAGATGTAATCACCATGTACGCCGACATTTTTGCTTCATCTGAAGTGAGTCTTGAAATTATTGCGCTTAAAGAATCGAGTCTACTAGATAAAGTATATCCGTCTTTACAAGATATTTTACGAGATGGCAAGCACACACGGGGCACATTTTCGACTGGAAACCGTGAAATTAGCGTAAGCGAAGAACTTGGAGCGAAGAAGCAACGCCTCTTAATTGGTGATGGAGAAGTTGATCCTTATATCCAAGGTGTGGATAAAATGACGGGGCTAGAGGAGATCAACTACGGAAACCGGGGGATGCTTTATAAAATTCATTTGAAAAAGGTCGCCCCTAATACAACTATTGTATTTAATGGCCGAGGCGGTTCGTATGCCGGCTCAATTGCTGTAAATGAGAATGTAATTCGTCTTCCTGACCAAGGGGTTCTTTCATCTTCTAATGAAGGTGTAGTCCTTTATCGAACGAAAAATATAGCGGAAGAAGTCTTAATTTATTTTATCCCAGCATCGGGAAGTGACTTACCGGTTAATCTACTTTTCTATCCATTAGACAAGCAATAGATATTGAAAGAGTGAAATGAGTGGATTAGGATTGTGTGGTAAAAATGAGAGTCTATGAAGCAGTGTATAATTAAAATATTTATTATTTGCCCAAGGTGCTATTGCAAGAATAGCACTTTTTTTATTTAAAAAAATTCTTTTCTAAAAAATGAACTTAATCCCCCCATCATGACTCTTATAAGTGAGTGAGGTGAAGGCATGAATGTTGTTCGATTAGTGAAAAAGGCGAAAAAGGGGAGCAAAGAGGCGCTGCTACAATTAATTATGGCGCAGAAGGATGAGTATTATCGGCTAGCTCTCACTTACATGGGGAATTCGCATGATGCGATGGACGCCATGGAGGACATGATTGTTAGGCTATATGAAAAAATTGATCAGCTTAAGAAGGAAGAGGCTTTTTACAGCTGGAGTAAGACCATTTTGGCGAATAGTTGTAAATCCATGCTTCGAAAGCAAAGGAAGCTAGTGTTCATAGATGATTGGCCTGAGGAATCGCCTCGTCATGCACAAATGAAGGATCCTTATTTAAAAAGTGATCAACAGATGGATATTCAAGAAATGTTTAGCCATATAAACGAGCAGCAAAAAGAAGCGATTCAATTGAAATATTTTCATGATCTCGATTACCAGACCATTGCTGATATGACATCTGTTTCGATTGGAACGGTAAAATCAAGGATTTTCCAAGGATTGAAAAAGCTAAGAGATCATTATAGGGGTGATTTTGGTGAATAACATCAAGCAACGATTAGCCGAGGAGAAAAAGCATATAGATTCCATCCAAGCACCGGATGAATTAGAAATGAGATTAAGAAATGCTTTAAATCATGCCCCCCAAAAAACGAAACGGCCTGTATTTAGCTTTTTGGCAGCGGCAATCGCCTTATTATTGATCATTATGATGGGGACCCAATACAATGCTTTTGCTTTTTATGGCAAGAAATTGCTCGGTTTTGACGAAATAACTACTGGTACTATAAAAGAACTCAATGAAAAAGGCATGGGGCAACCCGTCGATAAGAAGACAAGGCTTGAAGATGGAACGGAACTTATCATTAACGGAATTATTTCGGATTCTAATCAATTGGTTATGTATTACACATTATCTAATCCAAAAGGGATTATGGAAAGTACAAGTGATCATTTTAGACTATCAAGAATTACTGGCTTTTTAACAAATTCGAATGTTGAAGGTGGTATGTACATCATCAATGATGAGCAAACGGAGATTAAAGGTACGATGTCTTTCGAACCAGTTAATCCATTTGCAAAAAAATTAACTTTATACTTTTGGCAGCCTGTACAAAATGACCAGATGATTGAAGGCAATCTTTCTTTTCCATATAATCCGAACAAAGCAATGGCAACCGAGCTGAAAAAGCCGCTCAAAAAGACATTTAAAGTCGACAAGGGCACCATTAGATTTCATTCCATTACAGCCTCACCAACAATGACAATCATAAAAGGGAGGCTAAATGTCGAAAACTTTGATCGAGTCAACTCTGCATTAGATGGAATTGAACTAATTGCGAATGGAAAGCCGGTCGAATTAATGGGCGGAGGCAGTTCATCTTCCCTAAATGGGGTCAAGTTTGATATTCGCTATGATGCATTGCCAAAGCAGCTCGATTCACTTGAATTAGTCATGAAAAAATTTGTTGGCTATCAAAAGCTAGAAGAAAAGATCTCCCTAGCATCCGCAAGTAACCGTCCGATTCCGTTAAGCGGGAAGGAATTATGGATTAAAAAAGTGTCAGTAACTTCTCAAGGAGTAGAAATAACGATTGCTACCGATGATGATGTCATGCTTGACGGTGTATCCATCCAAACACAAAAGGAAATGACTCCTTTAAGAACAATTGTCAATCAAACCTATACACATCAAGAAGACGGTAAAGTTATAAAGGAACGCACATTGCTATTTGATACAAAGATAGAGCCAAAATATCTTCTAATAGAGGGCATGCATTATATGAAATCATATAATATGAAAATGAAGATACCGGTTAATTAGAATTTCTTGATGTTTTTATATAGAAAAATACAGAAAAAGGGCTGTCCAAAAAGTCAGATTAACTGAATTTCTGGGCCCCTTTATTTTTTGTTTCTTAAAATGTGCACAATATTATTACGTACGGATCGCCCCTGTTTTAAAAGATGGCAGACACCTATTAGTTATTTCCAATAAACTCAAGTGAGTAAATATGTGTTTTCGTTAGATCAATCACTTCTTGAATAAATTCCTCTTTGGTTTCTTTGAAGCCATTTTGGATCCAATGATGAAGGAGTCCGTAAAAGCCATAGGCTGTATAACGTTTAAAATAATCCATATTGACTGGGATCTTGTTGATGGTTTCGAAAATAAATTGTTCCTGATAAATTTTTAAGATTGTTTGAGGGAAGCGTGTGTATAATCCCGGTAACGTGTCATGATAATTAATCAGTTCAAAAAAATTCCGGTTGTTATAAATATAAGAAACGATATTAAAGGATGGTGCATCCAGAGTCGAAGTATAAACTTTGCGGCCGGGAACATATGGTTTGCCTACTGAAGCTTCTAACCCTAAAAACATGGAAACAAGTAAATCTTCAGCTAATTCAATTTTGTCTTGATAATGGATATAAAAGGTACTGCGATTATAAGCGGCATAATCAACGATATCTTTTACAGTAGCGGAATGGTACCCCTTCTCTTTAATGAGTTCAATCAAGGCTTGTTTTAAATGTTCTTTTGTCCGATTTTGTCTTCTTGATGTCGAATTTTGATTAATATTCATGAAAAATCCTCCTTCAAAATAGACAGATTTATCATAAGTGTCTAATTAGTAAACAATTAATGATATCTTAATGATTGTTTCATGTAAACAAAGTAGTACAATTAAATTGTGGATAAAATAGTACAGATATGAAATCTATCTAGCACTTTCCACTAGAATGTGATAGGGGAATTTTACTGGGAGGGATCTAGCATGGGAAAACTACAAGACAAAGTAGCTATAATTACCGGGGGAGCATCTGGGATTGGTGCAGCAACAGCACGTTTATTCGTTTCAGAAGGGGCCAAAGTGGTTCTTGTTGATTTAAATGAAGAAAAAGGGAAAGCTTTTGAAGCAGAATTGAAAGCGCTTAACGCTAAAGCTCTTTTTATTAAAGCAAATATTACGAGTGAAGAGGAAGTCGCTAATATCTTCAAACAAACTGTAGAAGCGTTTGGTAAAGCGGATGTTGTATTCAACAATGCGGGAATCGGCCGTGTTCATCCTTCACATGAATTAGAGTATTCAGAATGGCGTAATACTGTAAATGTTGACTTAGATGGTGTTTTCTTAGTAGCGCGTGAATCCATCCGTGAAATGTTAAAAACAGGCGGCGGTACGATTGTTAATACGGCATCTATGTACGGTTGGGTTGGATCACCTGGTTCAGCAGCCTATAATGCAGCAAAAGGTGGCGTGATTAACTTAACTCGTTCACTTGCCCTCGAATACGCAGAACAAAATATTCGCGTTAACGCATTATGCCCAGGTTTTATTGATACACCAATTATACCGGAAGAAAGCAAGCAAGTTTTATCAGCAGCGACACCGATGAAACGCCTTGGGCAAGCAGAAGAAATGGCAAAAGCCGTTTTATTCATGGCTTCTGATGATTCTTCATTCATGACTGGTAATAGTTTAATCGTTGATGGTGGATATACAGCTCAATAATTTATCATGGGGACGGATTTTTGCTTCAATTTTGAATTAGGCAACGAGTCTTTGTGATTCTAGCTTTGGGGAATTACTCGTACTATCTGGAACTAAGCAGGAAAAGATGGCTTTACACTGCTATATACACTTAATTAGAGATATTTTAAATTGAGATAATTCAAGGGGATATAAATTATTTATCGTAACGATAAAAAAGGGGGAAGTTTTCATGAGCAATCGTTTTGATGGGAAAGTGGTATTAATTACAGGTGCAGGATCTGGTTTAGGTCAAGCTTCAGCTTTACAGGTAGCAAAAGAAGGATCAAAACTTTCACTCGTTGATTTAAACGCTGCTTCATTAGAAGAAACAAAAGGGAAAGTGTTAGAAGTTGCACCAACAGCAGAAGTGTTGCTTATCACTGCGAATGTCGCAGATGAAAAAGCCGTTGAAAACTATGTAAATGAAACAGTTGAGAGATTTGGGAAAATCGATGGTTTTTTTAACAATGCAGGGATCGAAGGAAAACAAAACCTAACAGAGGATTTTGGCATTGATGAGTTCCAAAAAGTAGTGAATGTTAACTTAAATGGTGTGTTTTATGGCTTGAAACAAGTATTGAAAGTCATGAGAGAACAAGGTTTTGGCTCTATTGTTAATACTGCTTCTGTTGGTGGTATTCGTGGGGTAGGAAACCAATCCGGATATGCAGCTAGCAAACATGGTGTGGTTGGATTAACAAGAAACTCCGGAATTGAATACGGTCAATACGGAATCAGCATTAAAGCCATTGCACCAGGAGCAATTATGACACCAATGGTCGAAGGTTCATTAAAACAAATAGATCCAGTCAACTGGGAAGAAGTAGGGAAACAGTTTGTTGAGCCAAACCCAATGAAACGTTTTGGTAAACCAGAGGAAGTGGGTTATTTGGTGGCATTCCTGCTATCTGATCAAGCCAATTTCATTAACGCAGTTGTTATTCCAATCGATGGCGGACAATCTTATAAATATTAAGTAGTGCGGATACGGTTCATCTACTGATTTATACTAAGGAGGGTATCATTATGCTGTTTGAAAACAAAGTCGTATTAATAACTGGTGCTGCTGGCGGTATTGGTATTGCTGCCGCAAAAGCATTTGCAAAAGAAGGGGCAAAGTTAGCTTTAGTAGATTTGAAGAGGGAGTCACTAGAAAAAGCGGCTGCGACTGTGGATGCCAAAGATATATTATTACTTACCGCAAATGTTTCAGTTGAAAATGAAGTGAAAGAGTATGTTCAAAAGACGCAAGAACATTATGGACAGATTGATGTTTTTATCAATAATGCTGGTATTAATGGCGAATTTAAAAATATAACCGAACAAACAGAGGAAAACTTCAATAATGTATTTGGAGTAAATGTGATGGGCGCCTTCTTTGGGTTAAAATATGTCCTGCAAATTATGAAAGAGCAAAAGAGCGGGGCAGTTGTGAATACAGCTTCAAATGGTGGTCTATTAGGAGCTCCAGGAATGAGCGCATATGTTGCATCTAAACATGCGGTAATTGGTTTAAATAAATCAGCAGCACTCGAAATGGCTGAATACGGGGTTCGTGTGAATGCTGTTGCTCCATCAGGTGTAAATACAGAAATGATGAGAAGAATCGAAAAGAATGCAATGGGTGATCAGGCAGAAGAAGCTAGGAAAGCATTTGAGGCATCAGTTCCTATGAATCGATATGCAACTGCAGAAGAAATTGCAGATTTAATGGTATTTTTATCTTCTGAAAAAGCATCATTTATTAGCGGATCTTATTACAGAATAGATGGTGGTCAAGGAGCTACGTCTGTTTAACTATAATTTAAATATACTCCCTAGCAGGCATCCGCCGGCTACTTTCAGAGGAAAATTGAAAAAAATACAAAAGGAAGTGGAGAAAAACGAGTCGTTTTCCTCCACTTCCTTTACTTTAGGGACTTATCTGATATCCCCTTAACTGATATTTATGACAAACTTACTTTTTCGCAGGCTTTGATATGTTTTCCAAGGAAGGAAGGCCTGAAATATAACCTACATCCCCCGATTTGTTCACACCAATCTCTCGGTCAATTGTTTCTATTAATTTTGCTTTATCTACAGCTGTAATACTTTTCCCTTCCAGTTCATCTCCAGGGTGCTGGTAGTTACTCATTATATAAGAGAATCCGTTGCGATTATCAGCTGCCATTAACCCTGTTGCTTCTGCTCCAGCTGGTACTGAAAGAATACGGGACAGCTTTTTCGTTTCAGTATCATAGGCCCAAACGTAATTGTTCGTATGCATGCCGCTGTCTTCACCAATAAAGAGTGTCTTCATCGCATCTGAATAAGATAGATTGTCAGGGTTTGCCACTTTCTCAGGATGAGCGGTATTCCCATATTCGTCGGCTTTGTCCATGTCCTCGCCAACAACGATTCCCTTCATAGAAGCGGCTACATAGCTGCTGTTAATCTTTTGGCCATTGCGATCTGTTTGTCCAGCTTGCAAATCCAGTTCATACGTTACACCAGATTTAATTTTTGGCAGGCGGATATCATCCTGTGGGTCATCGGGGTTGACTTCCATCCCTTTACTTTGATCGGAAATGGCCATATAAGCCTTTTTATCTGCCGTATTCAGTGCAAGACCTTCCATTTTATTAAATTCGCTTGTTGCGCCCAATGTTGCTGCATAGCGGCGAGTTTCTAGAAAGGCTGCGGCTTTTTCCATGCCAGGCTTCACTTTCAAGTATTCAACCTTTTGTTTATTGGCATATGTTTTGATAGCCGTAAACCCTGCTTTCGGTTCTGATGAAGTTTCGAAAATGTCGCTAAAAGTAATGTCGCTAGCAATATACTGTTCTATTTCTTGATCTGTCGCATGACCTAGCTTGATCCAAGAAAGATCGCCGGATCCGCCATTTTCTGTTCCAGTTTGGTTGAATTTAGCTGCATATAAAGTTCCGCTTGAAAGATCCTTTGCTTTGTCAGCGATATACATAAACATCATAGTATAGGAACCGTCATCTCCAAAATAGGCCGTTTTACTGTCTGGCATCATTTTCATTAACTCTTTCGAGAAGCGTCCAGTGCTGTAATGTTTCACAGCTTTTGCTTTGCCGTTTGGATGAACGATTACTTCAGGAACGAATCCATACCAATATGGATTAGCCATCTTGGCCCCTTCTTCTCCAAAGTAATAGTTCGCGAATGCTTTCACGTTAGTAGAGTCTTTATCTGTTCCTTGTTCCTCTTCAAAGATTCGCGCATCTGGCTCGTACTCTTCAGATCCAAGGTGAGTGTTCCATGGAGAAAGTGACCCATTGCATGGGATCCAAAGCCCCTTTGTTTCAGAAAAATCAATTTTCTCCACGCCAGCGACAGTGAGTTTACCCGTTTTTTTATCCTGCTGTAATGTAGATAGAGACATCGATGCGGGCACTCTTCCATAAGCGCTTGAACCAGAATGGTCTACGGTGTGATACTCATAATGAGAAACTAAATGAAGGTTGCCGCTTGTGCCATTAAGAGGTTCTAGCAGACTATTTGAATCTGGCGCGTCTGAAATAAATGGAACAGGATCATTTGGAACACTGTGATCCATAATTGGGTTGCCTTTTGCATCAATTGGCGTTCCAGCCGGAATCTGTTTACCGTTTTTACCAAAAGTATCTGTCGATTTAAAAAGCTTTTCGTATCGAAGCGGAAATGACTTCGTTGTTCCATCACTATATTTCACGTCAATTGTCGCATTTGTATAGGCTTTGGACATTTCCTCAATGGTTCTCGGCGCATCCATTCCATTAAAGGAATATGCTTGTGCCTCAGCTTGTTTCGGAGCAGCTTGAATTGCCGCAGCTGATGGAAATAGTAGTGTAGCTGCTAGTGTGAATGCTAGATGTTTTTTCACTTGATTCCAACCCCCATTAAGAATGATTTGTACAATGCCATCATAATCGGGGAACTTAAAGTTTTTGTTACTGTCATATTAAGAGATTGTTAGAAATTGCTACAGGATTGTAAATTAGGGCAAAAAGTGGGACTTGCTCCGGTGTGAAATGTCCCAACATAATATTTACTGATTTATTTCATTTTGTCTCTCTATTATTAATCATAAGAAAATCTTAAGATTTACATAAAGAGTTTGTTAAGATTTATTGGCTATCATTTCCTTAGAAGCAAAAATAAAGGGGAGATCGGCCATATACAGGAGTGAATGTTTATGAACATATTAGTATGTGATGATGATCAGGCGATTGTGGATGCGATTGGGATTTACTTAGAAAATGAAGGCTATCAAATATTCAAAGCTTATAACGGAATAGAGGCAATCGAAATCATCGACGATCAGGAGATTCACCTGATTATCATGGATATTATGATGCCTAAGATGGATGGAATGAAAGCGACCATGAAGATTCGAGAAAATAATAAAATTCCATTGATCATGCTTTCCGCCAAATCGGAGGATTATGACAAAATATTAGGATTAAATATTGGGGCAGATGACTACATAACGAAACCTTTTAATCCTTTAGAGCTGATCGCAAGAGTGAAATCACAGCTAAGAAGGTACACAACACTAGGCGGGCTTGAAGAAAAGAAACACATTTTTAAAACGGGTGGCCTTGTCATTGACGATGAAAGCAAAACGATAACGGTCGATGGAGAAGGAGTTCACCTAACACCGGTTCAATACAAAATATTAAAGCTTCTGACCGCAAACCCTGGCAGAGTATTCTCCATCGAAGAAATTTATGAAAAAGTATGGAATGAAACAGCCTTCAGTCCGGAAAATACGGTCAGCGTCCATATTAGAAAAATTAGAGAAAAAATCGAAATCAATCCGAAAGAGCCCAGATATTTAAAGGTGGTGTGGGGAGTTGGATATAAAGTTGAAAAAATATAGTCACGGAATCACAACAAAAATTATTGTTTTTCTCATGATGATTACATGTTTTACGGGTGCCATCCAAGCAGCTGTCAAGTTAGATATCCATAATAATTTTGAAATCGTTTTTGAAGACAATTATCTTCATAGCCAGTCATTTCTTTGGGAAAATGATGCGCTCGTTAGCGGACTCTCTAGACTGATCAAGGAATATAAGAGCGAGGAACATATTTTAAATGGAGGAACGGTCAGTGAGGATGAATTAAGAAGCGAAGAAGAGGATTTATACTTAAGTTACTCTGAAAATTCGAAGAGTTATAATCCGAATTTAGGTGAAGCGGAAAACTATGAAAAGTTTAAAGAAGAGTATGGAGATAGGATTTCTCAGGCAAAAGATCGGCTGGTTAAGGATGACTTAAGAGAATTTCATTCATTATTGCAAAGGATAAAAGAGGTGAAAGATCCTTTATATTATGCCACTGATGGGGTCAATGTATATAAGAACAGCACGCAGACGGAAAAGGGGCAGTTTAAAACGTATCCCGCTTACATGGTATTTGAGGGCTATTCAAGAGAAATTTACCCAAAAGAAATAGATAAAGATAATTACTTCTATTGGGGAAATACAGAAGAATTGGATCCGAAAGATCAGGCTGTGTTTGTTGCTTTTACAGAGAAATTTTTAAATAACAAAGAAAAAGAATGGCAGGAAAATAAAGCGAGTGCCACAAAAGGCTATTATCAATTAATAGGATTTTTCACAGGGTTCATTCTTTTATTTTTATACTTAATCATCGTGACCGGAAGAAAGTCATTTAAGGACCAAGAGGTACACTTGCATGCAGTAGATAAATTATATGTTGATATTAACATTTTCCTATTCTCGGGACTTACGGTGATATGGGTTGCCATGATGGACTCTGTGGGTTTTACAAATATGGACAAAGCAGTCATACCGATCACGATTCCGATTTCAGCAGCAGGGTTCACGCTGATTCTATCTCTAGTAAGGCATATCAAAAGTAGAACGTTTTTCAAGCATACGTTAATCTATAAATTCTTCTTGATGCTGTTTAAGTTTGTAAGGGATATATATGAGAACGGAAATATTGCGGTAAAGACGGTTCTAATCGTTATTGGCTATCCAATATTGATTGCTTTAACATTTTTCATGTTCCCTATCACTTTAGGTCTCGCCGCTTGGTTTTCCTTAAGAAGAATCAAGTCATTTAATGCCATAAAGGAAGGGGTAGAGAGAATAATGGATGGGGATATTCATCATAGCATTGATGTGGGCGGAAAAGGAGAGTTTAGTAAACTAGCCGCAAACATAAACGGCATCACCGATGGTTTGAAAAAGGCGGTTGATAACGAACTAAAAAGTGAACGGTTAAAAACAGAACTAATCACGAATGTCTCCCATGATATAAGAACACCTCTAACTTCTATTATTACCTATGTGGATTTACTTAAAACGGAAAAGGACCCAGCGAAGGTAGCGGAATATGTCGAAGTATTGGATCAAAAATCGCAGCGGTTAAAAATACTGACTGATGATTTATTTGAAGCAGCTAAGGCCTCAAGCGGAAATATTCCGGTTCAGTTGGAGCGAATTGATATTGGATCGTTAATCAACCAGGGTCTAGGGGAAGTTAGTGATAAAATTGAAGAGCAAGGTTTAGAATTTAGGTTCAATTACCCTACGGAAAAGGTTTATATTCATGCAGACGGAAAATTACTATGGAGATCCATTGAAAACGTATTATCCAATATATTTAAATATGCGCTCAAAGGATCGAGAGTCTATATCGATATTGAGGATGTAGGCAACGAAATCCTCCTCACCTTTAAAAATATTTCAGCCTATGAGCTCAATATCTCCGCAAACGAATTAATGGAGCGGTTTAAAAGGGGTGATGAATCCCGATCTAGCCAAGGCAGCGGATTGGGGCTATCTATTGCCGAAAGTTTAACAGATATACAAAAGGGTAAATTCACTATCCAAATTGATGGAGATTTATTTAAGACGATGATCTATATGCCTAAATATAAAAATGATCAGGAATGAATCTTTAGAAAAATTACGGGAATAGGATATCGAAGGGATGTCCTATTCTTTTTTGCTTTTCACTTTATCACAAAAATAATTTTTCCTCTCTTAAAAAGAACAAGCAAAATGGTTACCTGTTGCATAAAATACAGTACTTTTTTAAGGGAGGTGAATGAAATGGCAGGTTGGATGCTTTACGCGATTTGGGCTGTTCTGGGTCTTATGATAATTGATTTCCTTATTGGTTTTTTCCGGTCATTGGCAACAAAATCGTTCTCCCCCAAAATAATATTAGAATATCTAAAAGACATTCTATATTATGTGTTCCCGCTGATATTTCTCATGAACATTATGCCAATTGATCCTACAGGATGGATCCTCTTAATCTTTTTCTATATTGGTGCTCTTGGTGTCATATTTAACTATTTATTACAGATCAAGAATAAATGGAAGGCCTAGGCTTTTTTTGATGGAATTTTATTAAATAAAAGTGGATTAGATAATAAATGGTACAGTTCTAAATTGGAAAATACCGAAATGAAAATGTGAAAGATTATCATTTAATGGTGTTTCTAGGGTGTGTTCAACTGTCGAGTTTAACCAAAGGTGGAACATTAACACATCACAATATTTATATGTTCAGGGAAAGCATTTTGATACTTAAAAGATGCTTTTTTTTGACCCTCGGACTTTAATTAGATCAATCCTCGTCTTAACTCTTCGGAAACGTAGCCATTTAGAATTCTACTTAAAGTATTAAGTACTTCGTATCTTACAATTTTTAATATAGCAAAATACTGTAAAGGAAGTGAGTCCATGAGGGCATATCGGTGGATTAAATGGCGTAAACTCCTTCTTTGGTTGGCAGTCCTCGTTGCACTCGGGATGTTGTTATGGGCAGGAGGACCGACAGCTTGGGGGATCGCTTTGAGGATTCTCAGTTTTGCCATGCAGATGCTGTTCGCGATGAGTTTCATGATCGTTCAGTTCGTTGCTCTTTTTTGGTTTTTAGCGCGGGGACGCACGTATTGGATTTTGCCTGGCGAAACGGGATCTTCCTGGGATGATTATCGCGGTAACCCCGAGATAGTTGAAAATGCCAAGCGGATTGTCACCCTGCTCAAGGGCGTAAAAGAGTTTAAGGAAATGGGGGGAGAGGCCGTCCGGGGGTTGTTGCTCTGTGGCCCTCCTGGTACCGGCAAGTCCTATCTCGCTCAAGTCATTGCCAATGAAGCACAGGTACCTTTTGCGTATGCGTCTGCTCCTAGCTTTCAAAACATGTTCTTCGGCGTCGGCAATTTAAAAGTGATGGGTCTCTACAAGAAGGCCCGGAAGCTTGCAAGGGTGTATGGTGCCTGCATCATCTTCATTGACGAAATCGACGCCATCGGTATGAGCAGGCAGGGAGGTGGAGGAATGATGGGAGGAATGATGGGGATGGGCGGCGCCGGTCTTCTTAACGAGCTGCTCTTACAGATGGACCCGCCGAACATTGACAATAACTGGTTTGCTAAGTTGCTTCGTTCACTTGGCTTAAGGAAGAAGAAAGCGGAGCGGCTGCCAGTGCTTACAATCGGAGCGACTAACCTGCCTGACGTACTCGATAAAGCACTTCTCAGGCCCGGACGTTTTGACAGGAAGCTCTGGGTCGATTCCCCAGACTATGATGGTCGGGTGGATGTTTTCCAATACTACCTCAAGCGGATCAAGCGTGACGCAGGGCTCACTCCTGAACGTGCTGCTCTCGACACGATCGGTTATAGTCCCGCTCAGATAAAACACATTGTTAACGAGACGGTTGTCATTGCTCATCAGCGGGGCGCTCCGGTTTCCAATTACGAGGATTTCCGTGCTGCCATGGAGACGTATGAGTGGGGCCTCAAGCAGCCGCTCCGGTCCATGAGTGATGACGAGAAGAGGAATGTCGCTTATCATGAAGCAGGCCATGCGGTTGCCCAGTACTTGCTAAAGCCGCATGAACGGGTTTGGAAGGTAACCATTATTCGTCGGGGAGGAGCGCTCGGTCTCGCAGCTACCAAGCCAAGGCATGAACGATATAACCGAAGTGATAGCGAGATTTTGGCTGAGATCCAAGTCTGTCTGGCAGCCCGGGCAGTCGAAGAAGAATTCCTTGGCAAGAAATTAAACGGTGTCACTTCTGACCTCAAGCACGCTACACTGTTAGCTGGCGCTTACCTGGGTGCAGTAGGCATGGGCGATGATCTCTTCAGTTTTCTCGCGGTAGGAAATCAAATTGAAGCACTTAAGTCTCTCCGCTCTAAAATCAATGAGCTGCTTAAGGATGAAATGAACAAAGTAAAGAAGCTAGTACTGGAGAATGCTGGCTTTGTCCACGCCATTGCGGAGGAGCTGCTAAAACAGGGCGATTTAACCGGCGAGGAGATAGATCAGATATATAATCGGCTGGTTGGACAGAATCAAATGGAATCCCCCGCCTAAAATTTGATTGAAAATATATAAGCCGGATAAACCTTTATATTTATTTCTACGCTTACAAACCTTATTTAGACTTGCTGCGGTAAAACGGAGTATAACTAGATAAGGTCTTTTAGTTTCTATTATGATAGCATTTAGGTAATGCTAACGTTGACCAATTAAAGGATGGTATCTTTGGATAATTTACACAATAAACAATCGACCTATCTATATACTTACGCTTGTTATGAGGAGGAACGCTCCTTATGCGATTTGGAATTGCGGACATTATTGGGGAGTGATCCTCAAATGGGCCTTGTGAAAAGCCATGTAAAAATGGATCCAAGCCGTAGTCCCTTCATAAAGGAAAGAATTTCTGTGATTTTTCAAGAGGATAGCTTTCAAGATCTTCTTAAGCAAGTGGCAACCTTACATGTAACAGGTGAAACGTTTAAAGTCATCTATGTCAAAAATGGCGGTCCCTCAAAGACTGAAAAGGCAGGATTTGAAAAACGGCGTGCGATCGAGAAGGAAATTGGACTGCATATGAATGGTACAGCTGATCTTCATCACCCACAGCGATTGTTTGGCGTCATGGCGGTAAACGGAAAATGGATATTCGGTGATTATGTTGAAAGTGAGCCCGTTTGGTTTCGGCATCAACAGAAACCGCATAGTTATTCCACCGCGCTTAATACACGCGTGGCAAGAGCCGTTGTAAATATCGCCATCCCTAATCCAAATGGGATCAAGGCGATTGACCCTTGCTGTGGAATTGGAACCGTACTTGTGGAAGCTTTATCAATGGGGATTGATATAGTGGGGAGCGACAGGAACCCGCTTGTTCTTCGCGGAGCTAGAGAGAATATCGCCCATTTCGGGTTTTCTGGAGAAGTAAAATTAGCAGATATTCGTGACATCACCAATAAATATGATGTGGCCATTATTGATCTACCCTATAATTTATGTTCCGTCATCACGCTAGAAGAGAAGTCAGAAATGCTCCAAAGTGCGCGCAGGTTTGCAAAAAAAGTGGTAGTGGTAACCGTTGAACCAATCGATGACATTCTCATTCATACGGGATTTGTTATTATGGACCGGGCTGTCGTTGTGAAAGGGGCATTTACTCGCGAAATAATTGTGTGTGAGTAGGCAAAAAGGGGACATGGTCCCCGCCCAACTCTTTTGAAAAAGATAAAACCAATCGGCCTGTCCTTCTTGTTCATGGTCACTATTCCCACATCCCTTCTACTTGTTATAATGATAATTAATTGGAACAGAGCGAGGATAGAATAGGGGCGTTAATATAGAAATGAATAAAACGATTGGAATATTAGCACATGTAGACGCGGGGAAAACGACTTTTTCGGAGCAGTTGCTTTTCCATACGAAAAGTATTAAAAATCGAGGACGGGTTGATCATCAGAACGCCTTTCTAGACAGCCATGAGATTGAAAGGCAGCGTGGTATTACTGTTTTTGCTGATCAGGGAATCTTTGGATTTGGAGATTCGACCTACTATCTCATCGATACTCCAGGGCATGTTGATTTTTCTCCCGAAATGGAACGGGCGATTCAAGTGATGGACGTTGCCATTATTGTCGTCAGTGCAGTAGAGGGAGTAGAAGGGCATACAGAAACAATTTGGAATCTGTTAAAAAAGCATAGCATTCCAACATTTTTCTTTATAAATAAAATTGATAGAACTGGTGCAAATGTCGACCGGGTTTTAGATGAGATTCGCACTAGTTTATCGGCTGATGTTTGCGATATTTCAGCGTCCTTGACAGATGGAATAATGAAGAATGAATTAATTGAATTCATTGCAGAGCGGGATGAAGAATTATTAGATTATTATATGGAAAAGGGCTATGATTCCCAACTCTGGCTGCAAAAAATGCAAAGGATGATACAGTCAGCCGGAATTTTCCCTTCCGCAAGTGGCTCGGCCCTTCAGGATGTAGGAGTGAAGAGTTTTCTTGAAAAACTTGAATTATTATCAGTTACTAATTTCCCAATTAGTGAACCTTTTGCTGGTCGCGTCTATAAAGTCCGATATGAAGAAAGTGGCACGAGAGTCACTTTTATAAAGGCGCTTAGCGGCACATTAAATGTACGGGATGAAATCTCCTATGGGGATGGATTAGCAGAAAAAGTAACACAAATTCGTCGTTATAATGGAAGCCAATATGATCAAATGAATCAGGTTTGTGCTGGCGAGCTTTTTGCTGTTACCGGACTTACTAAGCCTTTAGTCGGTGATGGGGTCGGTGCCTTAAAGGAAAAAGCGGTATATGAAATGATTCCAACTCTCCGATCGAAAGTGGTGTTTGAGCCTGAAGTGAATGTGAAAGAGGCTTTACGGTATTTTCGCATGCTTGAAGCGGAGGATCCCTCACTGAATGTCACATGGGAAGCGCGTTTGCAGGAAATCCACCTTCATGTGATGGGGGCGATTCAGCTGGAAGTGTTAGAGAAAGTCGTTCGGGACCGGTTTCGTTTAAAGATTTCTTTTGAAAAGCCGGAGATTCTCTATAAGGAAACCATAGAAACAGAGGTAATAGGGTATGGTCACTTCGAGCCGCTTCGTCATTATGCAGAAGTTCATGTTAAGCTAGAGCCTGGAAAGAGAAATAGTGGAATTTCCTTTGAAAGCAAGTGCCATACAGATGATTTATCAATTGGATATCAAAATTTAGTTGGCCAGCATGTTTATGAACGAGAGCTTCACGGCTTGCTGACTGGATCACCGCTAACAGATATAAAGTTTACGCTATTAACTGGAAGGGCTCACAATCAGCACACTCATGGCGGCGATTTTCGGGAAGCCACTTACCGTGCCTTAAGGCAAGGACTGGAAAAGGCCAGCAACATTCTGCTTGAGCCCTATTATCAATTCAAGATTAAAGTGGAAATGGATCAGATGGGAAGGGTCTTGTCGGACATCCAAACAGCCTATGGCAGCTTTGACCCCCTGGTTACGGAGGGAGAAAAGGCGATCTTAACGGGAATTGTTCCTGTCGCGACCTTTATGGATTACAGTACGGTGCTTGCCTCCTTCACACAAGGAAAAGGCCGTATCAGCTTAACCTTTGCAGGCTATCATCGCTGTCATAACGAGCTAGAAGTGATAGAACGTATTGGATATGATAAAAATGCTGACCCTGACTTTAGTTCCACTTCTATATTTTGTGCAAAAGGACAAGGCTTCTCGGTAAAATGGGATGAAGCTGAAGGAATGATGCACTGTTTATAATAGATAAGGCTGTCTCCAAGCGAAAGGAGGCAGCTTTATTTTTAGACTTTTAATGAAAAAAGATAAACCAATCCGTCTGCTTAATCTTGAAACGGTTTTCTTCTGTTGCTGTAAAATTAATCATAAGGACAGAGTAGGATTGAATATTTTAGTTTGAAGGCTTTTTCATATGCAAAAGGGAGGGGTTTTTTGATAATGGGGAACAGTCATTGGAACGGATACCTTGACGCGATCGATGTTGCCCTAGAGAAAGGAATGGCTGCTAAGGAAGTCGTTTGCTCGATAACGACGGGTTTTCGTTCAATTCCTTCATTACGGAACGCACCAGGGCTTAATCCGTACCATGCGACAGTGGCTGACATTGGCTACGGTTTTGATGCGGTAAGAGGAACAATTGAACGGATTCGTAGCGGCGGAACAATCTTACTCGATAAAGAAATGATTGTTCTTGATCTGGACACATTGCGAATAAGCGAAAAACAGATAAGACCTAATTTTGAACTAGTAGCAGAGCAAGTGTCATCAGATACTTACTATTTAATTGAGCAAAGCCGGATATTAAACGACCAAATAGCTGAAAGAATTAATGAGGCAATTAGGTTAGGTAAAGCTCTTTTCGGAGCGGAATGGAGCGAAATTCTGAAGCGTGTCCAAAATGTTCAGGCCGTTCCGCGTCTTTAACACGCTGAGCAAAGGAGAGAAGGTTAATGTCTCAAAATACTTCTGTTCAAATGAGTGAAGAGGAGCAACAGCATCTATTAGCCTGGTGGGAAGCAACAGAGCGAGGCTCAGTAGTCGTAAGACGATTAGTTTCGTATATGACGGAATTAAGACTGCATCCAGAATCAAGCCGCGCGGATGGAATGATTTTGCTTTATCGTGCAGCTTCAGAAGTTTCTTACGGTTATGCAGGGATGAGAGGCTGTATCCGCCGTGCTTTTACACCTGAATATTCAAGTTTTCTTCAAAATAACATGGTCAGATGTCATAGTTTTGCACGGAGATTTTCCGATGATACGAAAGTTTTGCTGGAACGGGTCGCTAAACAAATTAGCGGGAGGAATGCATTGGAGATTGTTGATCATATTCGCGAGGCACTGCGGGAAAATGATGCCATGCTAAATGAAATTGATCAAAAAATGAATGAGTTTTTCGGAAAGGAAACCTTGCAAGCACTGCAATCGAGCCATATGCAATCCATTACTTTGCCCCCATCGTCGGGTTAACGGAACACGATGGAGGGGTGTCTTTGCTAGTCATTTGGGATTGGGTCCTGTCCCCTTGTCTCAGCTTTCTCATGATGGGATGAATTTAGGAGAACGACACCGCCAATAATTAGAATAACTCCAAATAATGTCATAGTGTTGAACAGCTCCCCCCAGATCAGTACACCAATGAACGCTGTTAAAGCTGTACCGACTCCCGACCAAATCGCATACGCTAAACTCAATGGCATGGACTTTAGGCATAAAGATAAACAATAGAAGGAGAGCGCATAGCCAACAATAACACCAATGGCGGGGAACAAGACAGTAAATCCTACTGACATTTTGAGCATGACGGTTGCAAACACTTCACTAATAATGGAGAAGGCTAACGCCGTATAACTTTTCATTTTTCTTCCTCCTTATAATTAAAGAGCTACGCCATTTGCGAAATTCAAAAGCACAATTCCACCTATAATAAGAACCAATCCGACAAACTTTTTGAGATGAAAGCTTTCTTTATACAAAAACAAACCTACACATGCAGTAAGAGCTGTCCCTAATCCGGCCCAAATTGCATATACCATTCCTAATGGCAATGCTTTTAACGTTAAAGATAAGGTATAAAAGGCAGTCCCATATCCAATGATCACGCCAAGAGAAGGAAGGAATCTCTTAAATCCGTTTGTAGCTTTAAGCAACGAGCTGCCAAACACTTCACTAACAATTGCAAGGATTAATAGTACATAGGCATTCATAAATGATTCCGCCTTTCTTATGTCCTAGAGAAATAATGAGGAAATCTAGTGGTTATTTATTATATTTATCGTCCCCATTTTTTATTTCTTCCTCTGGGAAATATTTTGCGCACGGACAAGTCCTATTTTACAAGTATAATAGTAACTATTAAAGCTAGTTATATAACAACTCAAAAAAACTTCTAAAAAGTGTTGACTATTCTATTTAAAGATAGTAATATTTTAATTCCCGCTAGAGATTACTGATAGCGATGAAGATTAGATGTGAAAAATATTTTTAAAAAGCTATTGACTTCGTTATATAAGAATAGTAATATAGGAAGTCCCGATAGATAAATGGTTTTTCTTCTAGGGGAATTCATTTCAATTGGTGAAAAATGCTTTCGAAATTAATTTAAAAAAATTAATAGAAAGTGTTTGACTTCAAGTTAAAGAGATGATAAGATATAAGAGTTGTGTCAAAAGTAGTTCTTTGAAAACTAAACAAAACAGAAACGTCAACGTAAATCTATTATTATAGTAAGATAGAATGAACTAGTTTTACTACTAAGTTTATCTTATCTTCAATGAGCTAATCAACTCACAATTTATTGGAGAGTTTGATCCTGGCTCAGGACGAACGCTGGCGGCGTGCCTAATACATGCAAGTCGAGCGAACTTGCGGGAGCTTGCTCCCAAAAGTTAGCG
>NZ_WBOS01000012.1 GCF_008923245.1 Cytobacillus depressus | reverse complement strand
GATAGCGAAAAGGTCACACCCGTTCCCATCCCGAACACGGAAGTTAAGCTTTTCAGCGCCGATGGTAGTTAGGGGCTGTCCCCTTGTGAGAGTAGGACGTCGCTAGGCAAAAAAGAACATCGTAATGATGTTCTTTTTTTGTACGCAAAATTACTGTAAATTTAATTATAAAGGAAACGCTTTTTTATAAATTACTGAAATCGGACGTTAAAAAAGCGTCATGGCTCGCGCTTTGCAATGCCCCGACGGTTTTATGACACTCGTTTTACTAAGTCCCGACCAAAAACGGTTACTATGAAAGGTTCATGGGTCTCGTTTTGCTAGGTCCGGTAAGAAAACGGCCACTATGAAAGGTTCATGGGCCTCGTTTTGCTAAGTCCCGTAAGAAAACGGCCACTATGGAAGGTTCATGGGCCTCGTTTTGCTAAGTCCGGTAAGAAAACGGGCACTATGGAAGGATCATGGGCCTCGTTTTGCTAAGTCCGGTAAGAAAACGGGCACTATGGAAGGATCATGGGCCTCGTTTTACGAAGCCCCGAAAGAAAACGGGCAGTATGGAAGGTTCATGGGCCTCGTTTTACTAAGTCCCGAAAGAAAACGGGCACTATGGAAGGATCATGGGCCTCGTTTTGCTAGGTCCAGTAAGAAAACGGCCACTATGGAAGGTTCATGGACCTCGTTTTACGAAGCCCCGAAAGAAAACGGTAACTATGAAAGGTTCATGGGCCTGGTTTTGCTAAGACCGGTAAGAAAACGGGCACTATGGAAGGATCATGGGCCTCGTTTTACGAAGCCCCGAAAGAAAACGGTAACTATGAAAGGATCATGGGCCTGGTTTTGCTAAGACCCGTAAGAGAACTTTCACTATGAAAGGTTCATGACTCGCGTTTTGCTAAACCCCTATCGAAAGCGGTCACCATGAGAGAACTTCTTAGGTCTTGCCCCCATCATTACCAAGTAAACTCCCCTGTAACCAAGAAAAGCCCCAACCCAGTAAGACAAAACAACAATTTCTGCATAAATCCCCATTTAATATCCAAATTGTAATGTTAATAACAAATCATTCTATCTGCTTCGCAAATTTGTCAATCTCCTGTACAATTAATATTCGATATTTAGGAGTAAAATGGTTAATGATAAGGGTATTAAAAATATATTGGTTAGAGGAATGACAATATAAAGGGGGAGCTGGCTGTGCTAGAAAGTGGTATTTTAATGGTTGCTATTATTCTTTTAATCAATATTGTTTATGTATCTTTTTTTACGATAAGAATGATATTAACGTTAAAAGGTCAAAGGTATTTAGCTGCTTTTATTAGTACGATAGAGGTTGTTATTTATGTAGTTGGGTTAGGGTTGGTGCTTGATAATCTTAATCAAATTCAGAACTTGATTGCATATGCTGTTGGGTATGGAATTGGTGTGATTGTTGGCATGAAGATTGAGGAGAAGCTGGCTCTTGGTTATATTACCGTAAATGTCATAACGAAGGAATATGATAAAGATATGCCGAGGATGCTAAGGGAAAAAGGCTATGGTGTGACAAGTTGGGCAGCCAATGGGTTGGAAGGAGATCGCATGGCATTGCAGATCCTAACACCTAGAAAATATGAGTTAAAGCTTTATCAGACAATTAAGGAGCTGGATCCGAAAGCGTTTATTATTGCGTATGAACCGAAAACGATTCATGGCGGTTTCTGGGTAAAATCAGTAAAGAAAGGGAAGTTATTTTCATGAGTAAAGGAAAAAAGAAAATGGTTTTTGAAGTTCAGGAAAATGAAACGATTGATATGTGTTTAGAGCGAATAAAAAAAGCCGGATATGTACCAGTCAGAAGAACGGAAAAGCCTATTTTTGCCGAGAAAAAGACTAGAGGCTCGGTAACCTACGAGCCAGTTGGGCGCCAAATCATGTTTGAAGCGAAAGCAGTAGAATGATAAAACACGAACGATTAATATTATCTATTTTATAATGTTCGATTTTTAGTTGACATGTCTTTCTTGAGTTGTTAAGATGTGATTAGAAGTTATCAATGAAGCGAATAATCCCCTCGTATAATAATGGGAATGTGGCCCATAAGTTTCTACCCAATAACCGTAAATTATTGGACTATGAGGGAAAGTAAATATGCCAGGTATATATCAGGAACTACATCCTGTTCTATTAAGGTATGTTCCCTAATGATTTTTTGCCCAGGCAAATTACTTTCTCTCCATGAAGAAAGTAATTTGTCTGGGCTTTTTTATTTGAAATAAATCTTAACGCTGGAGGAATAAAGATGGCACAAGTTGCAGTGATCATGGGAAGCAAATCAGATTGGGAAACGATGAAGCATACTTGCGAAATTCTTGATGAACTTGACATTCAATATGAAAAAAAGGTTGTTTCCGCTCATCGAACTCCAGATTTAATGTTTGAATATGCCGAACAAGCTAGAGATAAAGGAATAAAGGTCATAATTGCTGGAGCTGGAGGGGCGGCTCACTTACCAGGAATGGTTGCTGCAAAAACGACGATTCCAGTGATAGGTGTTCCGGTACAGTCTAAAGCGTTAAATGGACTAGACTCCTTATTATCAATTGTTCAAATGCCAGGAGGAATTCCGGTCGCAACAGTTGCGATTGGTAAGGCAGGTGCAACGAATGCCGGCCTTC
This sequence comes from Cytobacillus depressus, assembly GCF_008923245.1. Classification (GTDB taxonomy): domain Bacteria; phylum Bacillota; class Bacilli; order Bacillales; family Cytobacillaceae; genus Cytobacillus; species Cytobacillus depressus. The sequence continues at coordinate 119,991 of NZ_WBOS01000012.1, read as the reverse complement.
TTGCGGTACAAATACTTGGTGCATTTGATTCTCAAATAGCAGAGCGTCTTGAACACAAAAGAGAAAATACAAAACAAGAAGTTTTAGAAAGCAGTGATGAACTTGTCTAAAAAAGTCATCTTACCTGGACAAACAATCGGAATTATTGGCGGCGGTCAATTAGGACGAATGATGGCTCTTGCAGCGAAGGCTCAAGGCTTCAGGATTGCCGTACTAGACCCGACAGAGGATTCCCCATGCGGGCAAATAGCAGATTATAAGATCATTGGAGAGTATCACAGTTTAGATGCCATTAAGGAATTGGCAAAGATAAGTGATGTGATTACTTACGAATTTGAAAATATTAATGCAGAATGCTTGGAATGGTTATGTGCAAATGCATATGTTCCTCAAGGTGCTAGATTACTAGAGATTACACAAGACCGTACGACTGAAAAGGCAGCCATTCAAAAAGCAGGAGCAGAGGTTGCTCCATATGCCGTAATTGAAAAGATCCAAGATATACAAGAAAGTATAAACAAGCTTGGCTATCCAGCTGTATTAAAGACTGCTAGAGGTGGCTATGACGGAAAAGGGCAATATGTCATTAAAAACGAGCAAGATATTGCCGAAGCCGCAAACCTCCTTGAAAAAGGAATTTGCGTGCTAGAAAAATGGATTCCATTTGAAAAAGAAATTTCTGTTATTATTTGCCGAAACTCTTCTGGTGAAGCAGTGACTTTCCCTGTTGGAGAGAACATTCATAAAGAAAATATTCTCCATCAGACGATTGTGCCGGCAAGAATCTCAAAACAAGCCGAGGAAAAGGCATTAGAAGAAGCTAGTAAGCTTGCTGAGGCTTTCGAGCTTGTCGGAACGTTGGCGGTAGAGATGTTTTTAACAGCTGATGGGCATATCTATATCAATGAATTGGCCCCACGCCCACATAATTCCGGTCATTATTCAATCGAGGCATGTGAAACCTCACAATTTGAGCAGCATATTCGTGCTGTTTGTAATTGGCCGCTTGGAGAGACAAGATTACTTACACCCGCTGTAATGGTCAATATTTTAGGACAGCATCAGTCAAGGCTATTAGAGGAAATTCCGGAGTTATCAAACTGGAAAATCCATTTATACGGAAAAAAGGAAGCAAAATACAAACGGAAAATGGGGCATGTTACCCTTTTGCGCAACTCTGTAGATGATGCTCTTATCGAGTTGGAAAGAAGCAGTATTTGGGACGTGCAATAATTTTTTAATATAAATTTTCCTAATACTCATACCTCTTTAAAAAATAAGATTAATAGAAAAAACTATATAATTCCAAACTGGGAGGCAAAAAAATGTTCAACGTTAAAGTATTTATCACATTAAGAGAAAGTGTTATCGATCCACAAGGTACAGTTGCAAAAGATTCCCTTCACAAGCTTAACTACAGCGAAGTGTCAAATGTTCGCATCGGTAAATATGTGGAATTAACGATTGAAAATACAGAGCGAAATATCGACGAAATCGTCAATGAAATGTGTGAAAAATTGTTAGTTAACTTGAATGTTGAAGATTACCGTTATGAAATCGAGGAGGTAGTTGCTCAGTGAGACTAGCGGTTATTGCTTTTCCAGGTTCCAATGAAGCTGATATGTATAGTGCTTTAAAAGATGTTCTTAAGGAAGAGGTCGAGATCGTTAACCATGAGGCGGAAAACCTTGAAGGTTTTGACGGAATCATCCTCCCAGGGGGCGCGTCATATGGAGATTATTTACGTCCAGGTGCCATTGCTCGTCACAGTAAAGTTATAAATGAAGTAAAAAAAGCTGCAGAAGCGGGAAAGCCGGTAATCGGCGTAAGCAATGGCTTCCAAGTTTTATTAGAAGCGGGCCTTCTTCCAGGAGCCATGAAACGAAATGAAAGCTTAGAGTTCATTTGCCGCTCAGTTGAAGTGAAAGTTGAAAATAATGAGACGCTTTTCACATCTGAATATGAATCAAATGAAGTTCTTTCACTGCAAATCGCACATGGCAATGGAAACTACTATTGCGATGATGAAACACTTGATAGATTAAAAGAGAATAAGCAAATTGTATTTACGTATAACGGCTCCAATCCGAATGGAAGCCTTGAAAATATCGCAGGAATTACGAATGAAAAGGGTAATGTTTTAGGAATTATGCCTCATGCTGAAAGAGCAGTTGAAGAGTTAATCGGGGGAACAGATGGTTTGAAACTTTTTCAATCGATCGTGAAAAATTGGAGGGAAGCACATGTCGCTAATGCTTGAGAAAAATCCGGAACAATTAAAAGCAGAAAAAGTATATAAAGAAATGGGTTTGACGGATGAAGAATTTGCGATGATTGAGAAAATTCTCGGCCGTCTTCCAAACTACACAGAGACGGGTCTATTTTCCGGCATGTGGTCTGAACACTGCAGCTATAAAAGCTCCAAACCGATTTTAAGAAAATTCCCTACAACAGGTGAGAAAGTTCTTCAAGGCCCAGGGGAAGGAGCAGGAATTGTCGATATTGGCGATGAGCAAGCTGTTGTTTTCAAAATAGAAAGCCATAACTCTCCATCAGCTATTGAGCCTTACGAAGGGGCAGCAACAGGTGTCGGTGGAATTCTTCGCGATGTCTTTTCAATGGGAGCAAGACCAATTGCAGCACTGAATTCTTTACGCTTTGGTGAATTAGATTCGCCGCGAGTAAAATATCTGTTTAAAGAAGCTGTTGCTGGTATTGCCGGCTACGGGAACCGGATTGGTGTACCAACTGTTGGTGGAGAAGTGCAGTTTGATCCAGCTTACGAAAAAAATCCGCTAGTGAACGCAATGGTAGTCGGATTGCTAGATCATAAAGATATCCAAAAAGGGCAAGCTCGTGGAATTGGAAACACCGTGATGTATGTTGGAGCACCAACAGGCCGCGATGGAATTAATGGAGCGAGCTTCTCTTCAGCTGAATTAAAAGACGAACCAGTTGAAGAGCGCTCTGCTGTTCAAGCGGGTGATCCGTTCCTAGAGAAGCTTCTAATGGAAGCATGCCTTGAGTTAGTTCAATCAGATGCGCTTATCGGTATTCAAGATATGGGTGCCGCTGGTCTAACGAGTTCTTCGGCTGAAATGGCAAGTAAAGCAGGTTCAGGCGTTGAAATGAACTTAGATCTCGTTCCTCAAAGAGAACCAGGAATGTCAGCTTATGAAATGATGCTTTCTGAATCACAAGAGAGAATGCTGATTGTTGTAAAAACCGGCAGAGAACAAGAGATCACCGATCTTTTTGCGAAATATAATCTTGAAGCCGTTGCAATTGGAAAAGTAACAGACGATAAAATGCTTCGTCTACTGCATAAAGGTGAAGTCGTAGCAGAAGTCCCTGCTGATGCATTAGCAGAGGATGCACCAGTCTATAATAAGCCATCACAAGAGCCGGCGTATTTCCGTGAGTTCCAAGCAATGGAAAATGATATTCCTGCAGTTAATGATTATAAAGAAACGTTAGTCAAGCTTCTTCAACAACCGACGATTGCTAGTAAGGAATGGGTATATAGTCAGTACGATTATATGGCCGGTACGAATACAGTTGTTGCTCCTGGCTCTGATGCGGCAGTTGTTAGAATCCGCGGAACACGCAAAGGCTTGGCGATGACAACGGACTGTAATGGACGCTATGTATATCTTGATCCAGAAACAGGCGGAAAAATTGCCGTTTCTGAAGCAGCGAGAAATATTGTTTGCTCTGGCGGAGAGCCTTTAGCAGTTACGGATAACTTAAACTTTGGTAGCCCGGATAACCCGGAGATCTTCTGGCAAATCGATAAATCTGCTGATGGAATTAGCGAAGCATGCCGCAAATTAAACACACCAGTTATTGGTGGAAATGTTTCCTTATCGAATCAATATGACGGGAAAGCTATTTATCCAACACCTACAATTGGCATGGTCGGCCTTCTTAAAGATATTGACCACGCAACAACTCAATATTTTAAAGAAGCAGGAGATCTGATCTATCTATTAGGTGAAACGAAAGATGAATTCGGCGGTAGCGAATTACAAAAATTAACGTACGGAAAGATTTTTGGAAAAGCGCCTGAACTTGATTTAGATGTAGAAGAGAAGCACCAAAAACAAGTACTAACAGCTATTCGCTCTGGATTAGTTGCTTCTGCTCACGATTTATCTGAAGGAGGATTGGCTGTAGCCGTTGCTGAAAGCTTAATGGGTACAAATGGTCTAGGCGCCAATATTGAGATTTCAGGAAATATCGTGTCGGCATTATTCAGTGAATCACAATCACGTTTCTTATTATCAGTTAAAAAAGAAAACCAAAAAGAATTTGAAGGCTTAGTGGATGCAAAGCTGCTTGGTGAAGTTACAGATACGGGAGTTCTTCAAATTACTGCAGAAGAAAAGGACACTGTGCTTACCGAGAAAGTTGACGTACTTCGACAAGCCTGGAAAGGAGCTATTCCATGCCTGCTGAAATAGAAGGCCTTCAAGAAGAATGTGGGATTTTTGGTGTTTGGGGCCATACAGACGCATCTCAAATTACGTATTATGGCCTTCATAGCCTGCAGCATCGGGGCCAAGAGGGAACAGGTATGGTTGTAACGGATGGCTCTAAGCTTAGTGGCGTGAAAGGCGATGGACTAGTTACTGAAGTTTTTACAGCTGAATCGATGAAAGACTTATCAGGCAACTCGGCTATTGGCCATGTAAGGTATTCAACTAATGGGGGAAGCGGATATGAAAATATCCAGCCTCTCCTATTCCATTCACAAACTGGGAGCATGGCTCTTTGCCATAACGGAAGTTTAATCAATGCTAAAGCATTAAGAAATCAGCTTGAAAACCAAGGGAGTATTTTCCAAACAAGCTCAGATACGGAAATCTTGGCTCATCTCATTAGAAGAGGAGGATTTACTTCTTTAAAGGACCGGGTGAAAAATGCTTTATCGATGTTAAAAGGGGCCTATGCTTTCCTAATCATGACTGAAACAGAATTAATTGTTGCTCTCGATCCGAACGGCATGAAGCCCCTCGCTCTTGGGAAGCTAGGAAATGCTTATGTCGTAGCCTCAGAAACATGTGCCTTTGATATTGTCGGCGCAAAATTTGAACGTGATATTTATCCTGGCGAACTGCTTGTCATCAGTGATGAAGGGCTCCATTCGGAAATGTTTTCATTGGCATCACATACAGCTATGTGCACGATGGAATACATTTATTTCTCCCGTCCGGATAGCAATATTAACGGAATAAATGTTCATTCAGCCCGGAAAAGACTTGGGAAGCAATTGGCGCTTGAAGCCCCGATTGAAGCTGATGTAGTTACAGGTGTTCCAGATTCAAGTATTTCAGTTGCCATTGGATATGCAGAGGCGACAGGAATTCCGTATGAAATGGGATTAATCAAGAATCGCTATGTTGGCCGGACATTTATCCAGCCTTCACAAGCTCTTAGAGACCAAGGGGTAAAAATGAAGCTATCTCCGGTTAGAGGAGTTGTCGAAGGAAAACGCGTCATTATGGTGGATGATTCGATTGTTCGCGGGACAACGAGCAAAAGAATTGTTAATTTGCTTAGAGAAGCAGGAGCAACAGAAGTGCATGTTGTCATTAGCTCACCAGCAATTAAAAATCCATGCTTCTACGGGATTGACATGTCCACTAGAAAAGAATTAATTGCTGCCAATCATTCAATCGAAGAAATTAGAGAGATTATGGGGGCAGATTCATTAACCTTTTTAAGTGTGGATGGAATGGTCGAAGCGATTAACAAAAATGAATCTGGAAAATCACAAGGCCTTTGCCTTGCTTGCTTTACAGGTAATTATCCAACGGAAATCAATCCAGTTGATAGCGAAGAAAAGGTTCCAGTTTGTTAATCATTTTTGGAATATAAATAATTTTGAACGAATACATGAGATACAGTGAAACTTGCCGATGTGCCTTTCATCGGCTTAGTTGAACCCAATCACGCTCAAAACGCCACGTCCTGTGGCTTTCGCCTGACTAGGGCATCCTGTCCGTCGTCGGGCCTTTACGGGCTGTTGGATCCCCATTCAGAACTTTATGCTACTATCAGCTGCTTAAAGTGTGGGGTCTTACAGCCCGTTAATCTGCGATGAATTTGATAAAGCGGCATTGAAAGATGTCGCTTTTGTTTTGAACTGATTTGAAAATAAATTGTTTAGCGCTTTTCTGATGAGGAGGACTACTAATGGCAAATGCATACAAGCAGGCTGGTGTGGATATTGAAGCTGGGTATGAAGCGGTATCGCGTATGAAAAAACATGTAGAAAAAACGGTTCGCCCTGGTGTTTTCGGTGGTTTAGGCGGATTTGGCGGGATGTTTGATTTATCAGTTCTGAATTTAAAGGAGCCTGTTCTCGTATCTGGGACGGACGGAGTAGGAACGAAATTAATGCTCGCTTTTATGATGGATCAACACGATACAATTGGCATTGACGCTGTTGCTATGTGTGTGAATGATATCGTCGTTCAAGGTGCGGAGCCGCTTTATTTCTTGGACTATATTGGCTGCGGAAAAGCTGAGCCTTCTAAGATTGAGGCCATTGTTAAAGGAATCGCTGATGGTTGTGAACAGGCAGGCTGTGCATTAGTTGGCGGAGAAACAGCTGAAATGCCAGGCATGTACACAGAAGAAGAATATGATCTTGCTGGATTTGCTGTCGGTGCATGTGAAAAAGCAAACATTATCAATGGATCAGATATTAAAAGTGGAGATGTCCTAATCGGTCTTGCTTCAAGTGGAATCCACAGCAATGGGTATTCTTTAGTTCGAAAATTATTTTTTGATCAAGCGAACATGTCATTAACGGAACATGTTGATGAATTAGGCTGTACGTTGGGAGAAGAGCTATTGCGTCCGACGAAAATTTACGTAAAGCCGATTCTTTCTGCATTAGAAAAATTCAAAATTAAAGGGATGGCCCATATTACAGGCGGCGGTTTTATTGAAAATATTCCGCGAATGCTTCCAGAAGGCTTAGGAGCCGAGTTAAAAGAAAGCAACTGGGAGGTTCCTGCTGTCTTCAAGTTAATGGAGAAGATCGGCGATTTAGACCGAAAAGAAATGTACAATATTTTTAATATGGGAACGGGAATGGTTTTAGCAGTAGATCAAGAAATCGCGAATGAAGTATTGTCTCATTTTAATGAGAATGGGGAGAAGGCTTATTTCATCGGAAAAGTAACTGATCAAGAAGGAATTGAGATTTTATAATGAAAAAGATGGCCGTATTTGCTTCTGGCAGTGGAACAAACTTCCAAGCTATTATTGATGCAGTTCAAAATGATGAGCTTCAGGCTGATATTCTATTGCTTGTTTGTGATAAGCCGAACGCATTTTGTATCGAACGGGCTGTAAAAGGAAAGATTCCACAATTTATTTTTGCAGCTAAGGAATATCCGAATAAAGAAGCTTATGAAAAAGTGATTTTGCAAAAGCTTAAAGAGTTGAATGTTGAATATATTATTTTGGCTGGCTATATGAGGCTCATTGGACAAACTCTCCTTCAGGCATTTGAGGGAAAGATCATTAATATTCATCCTTCCTTATTGCCAGCTTTTCCAGGAAAGAATGCTATTGGTCAAGCATTGGAAGCGAGGGCAAAGGTTAGTGGAGTAACGGTTCACTTCGTTGATGAAGGAATGGACACAGGCCCAATTATTGCGCAGCAAAAGGTAGAAATTAGTTCAGAGGAAACGAAAGAAAGTCTTGAAGAAAAAATCCACGCGATTGAACATCAACTTTATCCAGCGGTTTTACAAAAATTACTGACGAACAATCTGTAACAGCTCTTTCAACTAACTGAGCGTACAATTGAAGGCATAAAGTGAAACTTCATTCCGTCGGGGGGCTTTTTCCCCACGGAATGTTAGTCGAACTAATCAGGCCTTACAGGCAGTTGATCTCCTACCTGAACTTCTTCGATTCATCTAAAGTTTTGAGGTGGGGTCTTACTGCCCGTTAATCTGCGATAAATTTTTTGGAGGGCATATTTGATGAAGAAAAGAGCACTAATTAGCGTTTCTGATAAAAATGGAGTTACGGAATTCGCAAAGGAATTAAGCGAATTAGGATTTGAAATTCTTTCAACAGGCGGCACAAAAATGGCATTGGAAGAGATAGGGATTCCTGTGACAGGCGTTAGCGACGTTACTGGCTTTCCAGAAATATTAGAAGGACGGGTAAAAACATTAAATCCGTTAATCCATGGTGGATTATTAGCTAAATTTGATGAGCTGAGTCATAAGGCACAATTAGAGGAGCATCAAATCCAGCCCATTCACATTGTGTGTGTAAACTTGTATCCATTCCAGCAAACGATTGCTAAGCCGGATGTAACAGTGGAAGATGCCATTGAAAATATTGATATTGGCGGACCGGCGATGTTACGTGCATCAGCAAAAAATCATGAATATGTAACCGTCGTTGTCGACCCAGCTGATTATGAGACTGTGCTTGCACAATTAAAGGAAAATGGCCAAGTAGAAAAAGACACGCGCCGTAAATTAGCTGCTAAAGTATTCCGTCATACAGCAGCGTATGATGCAATGATTGCGGAATATATGACAAAGCTTGCTAAAGAAGAGGCGCCTGAAAAATTAACGGTCACATATGAATTAAAACAGTCATTACGATACGGGGAAAATCCTCATCAGAAGGCAGCGTTTTATCGCAAGCCTTTAGGATCGGAATTCTCCATTGCCAATGCTGAACAATTACATGGTAAAGAACTGTCCTACAATAATATTAATGATGCAGATGCTGCCCTTCAAATTGTTAAAGAGTTTGCAGAGCCAGCAGCGGTTGCTGTGAAGCATATGAATCCTTGTGGAGTGGGAAGCGGCAGTACAGTATTTGATGCTTTTTCAAAAGCATTTGCAGCAGATCCAGTTTCGATTTTTGGCGGAATTATTGCTTTCAACAGAGAAGTAGATGGTCCAACAGCACAGAAATTATATGAAATCTTCCTTGAAATCATTATTGCTCCATCTTTTTCTAATGAAGCGTTAGAGATTTTAACAGGGAAAAAGAATCTTCGTCTCTTAACGATTCCATTCCAAGTGGAAGGAAAAGACGAAGGAAAACTAACGGCTATTGAAGGCGGCTTGCTCGTTCAAGATTATGATCAGTTCACATTTGATGATGCAAATATTTCTATTCCGACAAAAAGAGAGCCTTCAGAAGAAGAGTGGCAGGCATTGAAGCTTGGCTGGAAGGTCGTTAAACATGTGAAATCAAATGCAATTGTCGTGAATAATGCGGATATGACGCTCGGTATTGGAGCGGGTCAAATGAATCGTGTCGGTGCCGCGAAAATTGCTCTCGAGCAGGCAGGAGCACAAGCAAAAGGAGCAGCGATGGCGTCAGATGCCTTCTTCCCGATGGATGACACGGTTGAAGCAGCAGCAAAAGCTGGCATTACTGCAATTATTCAACCAGGTGGCTCTGTACGTGATGAAGATTCCATCAAAAAAGCTGATGAGTATGGGATTACAATGGTGTTCACCGGCGTTAGACATTTTAAACATTAAGACTAATTTCGTAAAGTTTGTTGCTTTATTATTGTGATTTTAATTTAACTATCTGAGTTGATTGGAGCGGAGGGCACTTGACTCCTGCGGGAATAGAGGGAAGCGGGAGACCCCACAGGCGGTAACGCCGAGGAGGCTCCCGTCCCTCCCCGCGGAAAGCAAATGCCCGCAGCGGAAATCAACAGGCAAACTTCGAAGGCTTAAAACAACAATATTTACGAAAACAGCCAACATTAAAAAACCTAGTGGAGGTTAATAATTGTGAAAGTACTCGTTATTGGTAGAGGCGGACGTGAGCATGCGATATGCAAAAAGCTTTCTGAAAGCCCGACAGTGGAACAAGTATTTGTTGCACCAGGTAACCCAGGAATGATGGATGTAGCGACTCAGGTTGATATGACGGAAGACAACCATGATCAGCTTGTTCAATTTGCCAAAGAACAAAAAATTGGTTTAACGGTCATTGGACCGGAAGTCCCTCTCCTTGAAGGATTATCAGATCGTTTCCAAGATGAAGGCTTAACAATCTTTGGTCCAAAAAAGGAAGCAGCTATCATCGAAGGCAGCAAGTCATTTGCGAAAGATCTAATGAAGAAATACAGCATCCCTACAGCTGAATATGCGGTATTTTCCACATATGACGATGCAAAAGCTTATCTCGAGGAAAAGGGTGCCCCGATTGTTATTAAAGCTGACGGTTTAGCAGCGGGGAAAGGGGTAACAGTTGCTTTAACGATGGATGAAGCAAGGCAAGCCCTTGAAGAAATGCTTTTGAACGAAAGATTTGGCGACGCATCCTCAACCGTTGTTTTGGAAGAGTTTTTGACTGGGGAAGAGATTTCCCTCATGGCCTTTGTGAATGGAGATATAGTCATTCCACTTGAAATCGCCCAAGACCATAAACGGGCATATGATGGTGATAAAGGGCCGAATACCGGCGGAATGGGCGCGTATTCTCCTGTGCCTCATATTAGCAATGACATTGTGAAAAAAGCGATAGAATCGATTGTAAAGCCGACAGCTAAAGCGTTAGTTGAAGAAGGCAGACATTTTTGCGGGATTTTATACGCGGGTCTTATCATTACAGAGGCTGGCCCGAAGGTCATTGAATTCAATGCCCGATTTGGCGATCCAGAGACTCAAGTTGTTTTGCCAAGAATGAAATCGGATTTAGCTGAAGTGATGCTTGCTGTTATTAATGGCGAAACACCGCAAATAGTTTGGGATAAACAGATGATGTTAGGAGTTGTCGCTGCTTCAGTCGGGTACCCAGAGCAATATAAAAAAGGTGCGGTTTTATCTGGCCTACAAAATATTAGCAAGGATGTACCAGTCTTCCATGCGGGAACGGAAAAGAACGGATCAGGTGAGTTTGTAACAAATGGCGGCCGGGTTTTCTTAGCAGCAGCCAAAGCCAACACATTAAAAGAAGCACAGGAAAAGGTTTATTCTGAATTAGAAAAGGTAAAGTGTGAGGGCATCTTTTATCGTAAAGATATTGGCCACAAAGCGATCGTACATGTCTTTTCTTAAACTTATATAAACCAATGCCTGGCATCCTAATTAAAGCCCCCAATTTTGGGGGCTTTAATTTTATGATGGGTTATATGAGCTCATTTCGCTTTGCCCAACTATTTCCTCTTTCATTTCTTGCATTTTTTCCTGCCCACATTCGCAAAGAGCAGTAACAGGACAGTACCTCACAATTCCCTCAGCTACTTTCATCGACCCGAGAACAACAAATAAAAAATTTGATTGGCGCCATGGGCATTTAACAAGCTTTGCGGAAGCGCATGCTAAAACGGTCAATCCAACGGTAATCCGGATCAGTGCATTTAACAAACCAATATTCGGTTTAATCCTCATCATCTTCACCTTCTCCGAAAAATATTTCAAAATTCATCTATTCTTTAATGCGTTAAATTGCGACATATGTTAAAATAAAAGAAATGAAAGGGCTTACAATGCTTTGTTCCTTATAGATACTTAAGAAAAAGCAATCCCAAAGGGAGAGATTAAAGTGCTAGAACAGCGATACAAGTGGAAAAATAAGCAGTTGCGTAACCATGTTTCTGTTCTTGATGGTAACTTAGCACCAACGCTGCTACTTAAAAACGCTCGCTATCTTAATCATGCTTTTCGAAAATGGATGAAGGCTCATATTTGGATTTTCCATGATCGCATTGTCTATGTGGGGGATCAACTTCCTGCCAACATGGATGGTTGCGAAATTATGGATTGTGAAGGCTACTTGCTAGTTCCAGGCTATATTGAGCCACATGCACATCCATTTCAGTTATATAATCCCCACTCATTTGCTAGCTATGCATCCCAATTCGGCACAACAACGTTAATTAACGACAACATGGTTATTGCCTTGCAATTGGATAAAAAGAGAGCGTTTTCCTTTATTAACGAGTTGCAAAGTATTCCTTCCTCGATGTATTGGTGGTGCCGCTTTGATGCCCAAACAGAAATACATAATGAGGAAATGATTTTTTCGTCTAGTAACATAAAATCTTGGCTCGAACATGATGCCGTTTTGCAAGGTGGAGAACTAACATGCTGGCCGAAGCTTTTAGCTGGCGATGATTTAATTCTTCATTGGATACAGGAAACAAAGCGGATGAGGAAAAAAATTGAAGGACATTTCCCAGGGGCATCCGAAAAAACATTAGCAAAGCTGATGCTGCTTGGTGCAGATTGTGACCATGAGGCGATGACTGGGAAGGATGTTTATAATCGTTTAATGCAAGGATATACCGTTTCACTGCGGTACTCTTCGATTCGCCCTGATTTACCAATCCTCTTAGAGGAAATGCATGAAATAGGCATCAACCATTATGATCAATTAATTTTCACTACAGATGGATCCACTCCTGCTTTTTACGAACAAGGAATGATTGATCATATGATAAGAATTGCAATAGAAAAGGGTGTTCCGATTATAGATGCCTATAATATGGGGACAAATAATGTCGCGCGCCACTATAATATTGAACATTTACACGGAAATATCGCAACAGGAAGAATAGCCAATATAAATTTTCTCTCAGATGAAACGAACCCTACTCCTGTTTCAGTCTTGGCAAAAGGGAAATGGGTCAAAAAGGATGGGGCCCCTTTAGATATATACGGTTCTTGGCCAATGAGTGAGGATGGATTAAAGCCTCTACAGATTGATTGGCAGCTTGAGTATGATGATTTACAATATTCGATGCCATTTGGGATTAATATGGAAAATACGGTAATTTTGAAGCCCTATTCCATCTCTATCGATGTTTCAGGTGACCAATTATCCACCTTACATGATGAATGCTTTTTTATGCTAGTTGATAAGCACGGGAAGTGGCGCTTAAATACGCTTCTAAAAGGCTTTGCTACCCATTTAGATGGCTTTGCGAGCTCCTTTTCTAACACGGGAGATTTTATTTTAATTGGAAAAAATAAGCACGATATGCTAAATGCTTTTTATCGGATGAAGGAAATTGGCGGTGGCATAACAGTTTCTGAAAAAGGCAGGATTGTGCAGGAAATCCCGTTAAAAATTATGGGAGTTATGTCTGACGAAAATGTTGAAAGTGTGATTGAGAAAGAAAAAGTGCTTCGCCATTATTTAAGTGAGAGAGGTTACAAGCATGCGGACCCTATCTATTCACTTTTATTCCTCTCATCTACTCACTTGCCTTATGTTCGGGTAACTCAGCAAGGAATATATGATGTGATGAATAAAACAATACTCTTTCCGACGATAATGCGTTAAAATGTAAAAGAGAAATTTTTAAAAATGAAACTGCATCAAGATTAAACAGCTAATCTTCTGTATAGAGGTGTTTTATGTTAAAAAAATGGCTGGCTGGATTCGCAGCAGCAATCCTCCTTGTTTCCGGATGTAGTAAAAATGATCAAACAGTTATTGATGAAGATGGACAAAACGGGGAGGAACAGGGAAAAACAGATGAGCAAATTGATTCTTCAAATGAAGTGAAATTTCCTTATCAATTCCCATTAACAGGTATGGGAACTGACAAACAGGCTAACGGCAGAGCAATAGCCGTTATGATCAATAATCATCCCGAGGCCCGGCCACAATCAGGACTCGGTCAGGCCGATATCGTTTATGAACTGCTTGCTGAAGGAGATGTAACAAGATTTCTTGCGATTTATCAAAGTGAACAGCCGGAGAAAATTGGTCCGATTAGAAGTGCAAGAGATTATTATATTGAATTGGCGAAAGGATATGATAGTCTATATATTGCTCACGGATACAGTCCAGATGCGAAAGAGCTGTTAGATAAAGGCTATATTGATAACCTAAATGGAATGGCATATGATGGCACGCTATTTTATCGTGCGACCGATCGGAAAGCACCGCATAACTCTTATTCATCCTTCGAAAATTTTTTAAAGGGTGCTGAGCAAAGAAATTATCAAATGAATAATGCACCTTCAAAGCTTTCATTTCTTACTGAAAAAGAAGTTGAGGCTTTGCACGGGGAAGAAGCAAAATCAGTGATGGTTTCTTATTTTAATAGTAAGCTCTTTAATTCTATCTATGAATATGATGAAGCACTTCAGAAATATAAGCGGTACTCAAATGGGGAATTAACGGCCGACCATGAAACTGGTGAGCCAGTGTTGATTGATAATATATTCATTGTTGAGACAGATCATCAAGTGATTGATAACGCAGGACGCCGAGCCATTAATCTTACTTCAGGCGGCAGGGGATACTTGCTGCAGAAGGGACAATGGCGTGAAGTGAAGTGGCAAAATATCGATGGTAGAATTTTGCCTGTATTAAACGGTCAGCAGGTTGGGTTTGTTCCAGGAAAAACGTGGATCAATGTCGTCCCTTCTAATCCAGGCTTAGAACAAACTGTATCATTTGATGTCAGTGAATAGATTATTTATAAAGGAGTATGAATAGATGCAAATTGATAAATTAAGAGGTAAAGCACTAGACCAGTTATTTAAATCGGTTTTATCTTTAAAGGACTTAGAAGAATGCTACCGCTTCTTTGATGATTTATGCACGGTCAATGAAATTCAATCATTGTCACAGCGACTTGAAGTTGCCCGTATGCTTAGAGAGGGCAAAACTTATCATAAGATTGAGTCAGAAACGGGTGCAAGTACAGCGACGATTTCCCGTGTAAAACGCTGCTTGAACTATGGCAATGATGCCTATGAAATGGCATTAGAACGGATAAAGGTAGACGAAGCAGCTAAATAAATTTATATTTATACATGAAAAGCCGCGGGTTTTGATCCCCGCGGCTTTTTCGGGTTTAGGACATTCTTTTGAGGTTTCCCTTTATATTGTGTCCTTTAAAACCCAGTTATAGGACATGCTTTGCCTGTTTCCCGTATTTTGTGTCCTTTAAAGCCAATTTAAAGGACATACTTGGCGTTTATCTCCCCCTATGTGTCCTTTAAAACCGATTTAAAGGACATACTTGGCGTTTTTCTTCCCTATGTGTCCTTAAAAGTCGAGTTAAAGGACATACTTGGCGTTTATCTCCCCCTATGTGTCCTTAAGAGTCGATTTAAAGGACATACTTGGCGTTTATCTCCCCCTATGTGTCCTTTAAAGTCGAGTTAAAGGACATACTTGGCGTTTTTCTCCCCTATGTGTCCTTTAAAACCAATTTAAAGGACATACTTGGTGTTTTTCTCCCCTATGTGTCCTTAAAAGCCGATTTAAAGGACATACTTGGCATTTTTCTCCCCCTATGTGTCCTTAAAAGCCGATTTAAAGGACATACTTGGCATTTTTCTCCCCTATGTGTCCTATAAAACCGATTTAAAGGACATACTTGGCGTTTTTCTCCCCCTATGTGTCCTTAAAAGCCGATTTAAAGGACATACTTGGCGTTTTCCTCCCCTATGTGTCCTTTAGCCTTTTGTTTTTAGGAATTGATTAGGAAAGTGCATTGAAAAAATCTACATTTTTGGTTGTTTTTCGATTTACTTTTTGATTCAATTCGCAAATGATATAATGTTGAAATGGAATGATAGAATGGGGGAAGTATGGATGTACGATGTTCGCGAGTGGCGCCATGTGTTTAAGCTCGATCCAAATAAATATATTTCAGATGAGGATTTAGAAAAGGTATGCGAATCAGGAACCGACGCAATTATTGTAGGTGGAACGGATGGCATAACGTTGGAGAAGGTATTGGATTTAATGGCCCGAATTCGTCGCTATACTGTTCCGTGCGTACTTGAGGTATCCTCTATTGAAGCGATTACGCCAGGGTTTGATTTGTATTTTATTCCAACAGTTTTAAATAGCCCGGAAACAAAGTGGATTTCGGGACTCCATCATGAGGCCGTGAAGGAATTTGGCGAGATCATGAATTGGGATGAAATCCTCGTTCAAGGCTATTGCATCCTTAATGAAGAATGCAAAGCTGCTAAGCTCACGAAGGCAAATACGAAAGTTTCGAAAGAGGATGTCAAGGCGTACGCAATGATGGCCGAAAAAATGTTCCACTTACCGATCTTTTACATGGAATATAGCGGGACATATGGCGATCCTCAATTAGTTTCAGAAGTCAGCAATACTCTTGAGAACTCAACGCTATTTTACGGTGGGGGCATCGAAACATTCGAGCAGGCGAAAGAAATGGCGGCCCATTCGGATGTAATTGTCGTTGGAAATATTATTTATTCCAATTTAAATGCTGCTCTTGAAACCGTAAAAGCTGTTAAGTAAAAGTTGAATATTTTATCAAAAAGAGGTACTATCAAAATAAGAACATATGTTTGTGTGGCGGTGAAATAAAAAATGAATTTTTTAACAGATAAGCTTTTGAATGGGTTAAACCCTGAGCAGCAAAAAGCTGTAAAGGAAACGGATGGCCCTCTATTAATTATGGCGGGAGCAGGAAGTGGAAAGACGAGAGTGCTCACACATCGGATTGCTTATTTAATGGTAGAAAAAGGAGTCAATCCTTATAATATTTTAGCCATTACATTTACAAATAAGGCTTCCCGCGAGATGCGTGAAAGAATACAGAGGATGATGGGTGGAGCGGCGGATGAAATTTGGATATCGACCTTCCACTCTATGTGTGTAAGGATATTGCGAAGAGATATTGATCGCATTGGCTTTAGCCGCAATTTTACCATCTTGGATACGACGGATCAGCAGTCTGTCATTAAAGGGATTTTAAAGGATAAAAATCTTGATCCGAAGAAATTTGATCCCCGTGCCATCCTTGGATCTATCAGCTCGGCCAAGAATGAGCTGACAAACCCTGAGGAATATGCGAAAACTACCGGTGATTATTATCAGCAAGTTGTGGGTGATGTTTATTCAGAATATCAAAAACGACTTCGAAGAAACCAAGCATTAGACTTCGATGACCTCATTATGACAACAATCCAGCTCTTCCAAAGAGTCCCGGAAGTACTAGAATATTACCAGCGTAAATTTCAATATATACATGTCGATGAGTATCAGGATACCAACAAAGCCCAATATTTGCTCGTAAAGCTTTTAGCGGCAAGGTTTAGAAACCTTTGTGTGGTAGGGGATTCGGATCAGTCAATCTATCGCTGGCGGGGCGCGGATATTGCTAATATCCTTTCATTTGAAAAAGACTATCAAAATGCGACGGTTATTTTACTAGAACAAAATTATCGCTCCACGAAGAGTATTCTTCTCGCGGCTAATCAAGTGATCTCAAGAAACATGAATCGCAAACCGAAAAATCTTTGGACAGAAAATCCTGAAGGAAATAAAATTTTCTATTACCGAGCGGATAGTGAACAAGGAGAGGCGCAATTTGTTGTTGGAAAAATAAAGGAGCTGACAAAGGACGGAAACCGCAATTTATCTGATATAGCCATTTTATATCGGACAAATGCCCAATCCCGTGTGATGGAGGAAGTACTACTCAAATCAAATATTGAATACTCCATCGTAGGCGGAATTAAGTTCTATGACCGTAAAGAAATTAAAGATATTCTTGCTTACTTAAGACTGATTGCCAATCCAGATGATGATATTAGTTTGCAAAGAATTATCAATGTCCCAAAACGCGGAATCGGCTCAGGAACGATTGATAAAATTGCTAACTTCGCACTTCTTCATGATATGACGATGTTTCAGGCATTGCAATCGGTTGAGTTGATTGGGTTAAGTCCTAAAATCACTAAGGCGGCGGCAGAATTCAGAGATATAATTAATAATTATACGCAAATGCAAGAATACATTTCCGTAACAGAATTAGTCGAAGAACTATTAGAGAAATCAGGATATCGGGAAATGCTTATAGCAGAAAAATCAATTGAAGCACAAAGCCGCCTTGAAAACTTGGAAGAGTTCCTCTCCGTTACGAAAAGCTTTGAAGAGGCAAGTGAGGATAAAAGCTTAGTAGCCTTTTTAACAGATTTAGCTTTAGTAGCTGATATTGATAAGCTCGATGACGATGGAGAAAAAGCGGATGCTGTTGTATTAATGACCCTCCACTCTGCAAAAGGGCTTGAATTTCCAACTGTCTTTCTAATCGGGCTAGAAGAAGGAGTTTTCCCTCATAGCCGTTCTCTTATGGAAGAGGCTGAAATGGAGGAAGAGCGCAGACTGGCGTATGTTGGAATCACGAGAGCAGAAGAAGAGCTATTTATTACGAATGCGCAAATGCGGACATTATTTGGCCGTACAAGTATGAATGCCCCTTCTCGGTTCATTAAAGAAATACCTGAGGAGTTATTAGATGGGCTGCAGCCTTCAAAAGCATCTCGTTCTCCATTCGGAAATTCTGCATTTAGTTCTTCTCCGGCAAGACCAATGCAAAGAAAGCCAGTCATACGTCCTGCCATGAACGCAACAGGTGGAGATGAAATGGGCTGGAAGGTTGGCGACAAAGCGGTGCATGGCAAATGGGGAACAGGAACCGTTGTTAGTGTGAAAGGGGAAGGAGAAGGCATTGAATTGGATATTGCTTTTCCGAAACCAGTCGGCATAAAACGATTATTAGCTAAGTTTGCTCCCATTACAAAAGGATAATGTTTGTTGCTTTATTAATGCGATTTAAATTTAACTTCTGAGTTGATTGAAGCGGAGGGCACTTGATCCTCGAAAATGCATTCGTATTTTCTTCGTGCGGTGTTAATTCAGGGATGATTATTCAATGTCCTGCGGGAATAGAGGGAAGAGGAAGATTCCACAGGCGGAAACGCCGAGGAGGCTCCCGTCCCTCCCGCGGAAAGCAAGTGCCCGCAGAGGAAATCAACGGGCAAACTTTGAAGGCTTAAAACAACAATTTATTCGAAAAGAGTCATAAATAATGAACAGCCTATTGATGAACTTAAAGCCCTCTTCAAAGGCTGTTCTTCGAAAAGAAGGATTCTAGTTTTTCTAAGAAAGGGTTGACTACATGGACCTTCAAGCCGCGGAAATAAAAGTAAAAGAATTAACGAATCTCTTAAATCAATATAATTATGAGTATCATGTTCTTGATCAGCCGTCTGTTTCTGATGCGGAATACGATGGGCTATTACGGGAATTAGCCGAAATTGAAGGCAAGTATCCAGAGCTTATTTCCTCTGAATCTCCTACACAGCGCGTTGGCGGAGAAGTACTTGATATGTTCGAAAAAGTACAGCATCAATCCCAAATGCTGAGTCTTAGCAATGCTTTTAATGAACAAGACTTACTGGATTTTGACCGTCGCATACGACAAGCAGTTGGGGATGACTTTTCCTATGTTTGTGAACTAAAAATCGACGGACTAGCTGTTTCTCTTCGCTATGAGGATGGATTATTCGAGCTTGGGGCTACAAGGGGGGACGGCTCAACAGGGGAGAATATAACAGCAAACTTAAGAACCATTCGCTCCATTCCACTTCGCCTAAATAGGGAAGTAACCCTTGAAGCACGCGGAGAAGCCTTTATGCCAAAGCGTTCTTTCGAGGCTTTGAACAAACAAAGAATGGATAAGGGTGAAGAACTGTTTGCGAATCCAAGAAATGCAGCAGCTGGATCATTGCGCCAGCTTGATCCTCGTATTGCAGCATCGAGAAACCTTGATATTTTCTTATACAGTGTGACAGATACGGGTGAAACAGTTATTAACTCACATAGTGAGGCATTGAATTTTCTCGATACACTTGGATTTAAGACTAATAAAGAGCGGGAAAAATGTGCTACCATTCATGAAGTCATTGAATATGTAGAAAAGTGGACGAAAGAACGGCCCGGGCTTCCGTATGAAATTGATGGAATTGTCATCAAAGTAGATTCACTTGAGCAACAGCACCAGCTAGGTACAACTGCAAAAAGCCCACGTTGGGCAATTGCCTATAAATTCCCGGCAGAAGAGGTAATCACGACATTAAAGGATATAGAGTTAAGTGTAGGAAGAACAGGTGTGATCACACCAACAGCTATTTTGGAGCCAGTCCGTGTAGCGGGAACGACCGTTCAGCGAGCATCACTTCATAATGAAGATTTTATTCGGGAAAAGGATATTCACATTGGAGACCAAGTTATTATTAAAAAAGCAGGAGACATTATCCCTGAGGTCGTCAATGTGATAACAGACCGAAGAACTGGTGATGAGGTTGAATTCCATATGCCTACACACTGTCCAGAATGTGAAAGTGACCTCGTTCGGTTAGAAGGCGAAGTTGCCTTGCGCTGTCTTAATCCAAAATGTCCTGCTCAAATTCGTGAAGGGCTGATCCACTTCGTATCTCGCAATGCTATGAATATTGATGGATTAGGAGAAAAAGTAATTAGCCAATTATTTGCAGAAAATCTTATACAAGATGTGGCAGATTTGTACAAGTTAGAGTATGAACAATTAATTAAGCTCGAACGTATGGGAGAGAAATCTGTCCAAAATTTACTGCAAGCGATAGAGGCATCTAAGAATAACTCCTTAGAAAAGCTTGTTTTTGGTTTAGGTATTCGTCTTGTAGGTGAGAAGGCCGCAAAAACGATTGCACAGCAATTTGAAACAATGGATCAACTTGAAACTGTATCCCACGAAGAGCTTACAGCCATCAATGAAATTGGGGGAAAAATGGCGGATTCTATTGTTACCTTCTTTGAACAGGAAGAAGTGAAAGAACTAATTCAAGAGCTGAAAGCTGCAGGCGTCAATATGACCTATAAAGGTCCAAAGCCAGTTTCAGCTGAAAATGCTGAGTCCATTTTTGCTGGTAAAACGATTGTTTTAACAGGAAAGCTAGAACAGCTTTCCAGAAACGAAGCAAAAGAAAAGATTGAGGCATTAGGTGGAAAAGTTTCTGGAAGTGTCAGCAAGAAAACAGATATTGTAATTGCTGGTGAGGATGCGGGGTCGAAGTTAACAAAGGCCCAGGAATTGGGAATTGAAATTTGGGATGAAGAGAGACTTGTCGGGGAATTAATGGATTAAATTTTTATACAGTAATTACTTCTACGTACTAATGTAATCTCGGTAACCGCGTGTTTTCCATAAAAGTGAGTAGAGGTAATGAATAGAGAGTGGGAATACCGTGAAAAAAATAATGTTGCTTGCTCTTTCTCTCAGCCTTTTTCTTGCGGGCTGTGCACCAAAGTTTAATAAGCAAGATGAAGTTGTCCATGAAAAACAGGATGCTAACGAGAAAGCAATTATTCCAAACTATAAAATTTCAGATAAATATTATCGAACGATATTGCCTTTTAAGCCGAGTGAATCAAGAGGTTTAGTCGTAGCTAATATTAATTCAAGATATGATATTAATGAATTTGAAACAGGATTAATGAGAGTGGCGCAAAATACATTGGATCCGGATAAATACTTATTTCAAGAAGGTCAATATTTAAAAAGACAAACTGTTCGTTTATGGTTAAATCGTAAGTTCACAGCAGAACAATTAAAGGAAAAGAAATTAACTGAAGATGAGAATATCGGCCTTAATCCTCTGGATAATGGAGATAATGAAAATCCGCAATATTTGGCTCATATATTGGAACATAATTATCTGGTGAAGAATGAGGAAGGAAAGGTAAAGCTTGGCGGGGTCGTCATTGGACTTGCCTTGAACTCCGTCTATTATTATCAAAAGATCCAATATGGTCCGACATATGAAACGAAAATCTCTCACGCGACCCTTGAAAAAGAAGGAAAGAAAATAGCTGAAGAAGTATTAAATCGATTGCGAACAATCGACGAATTGAAGGATGTGCCTATTACAATCGCGTTATTTGAACAGCAAAGCAAAACTTCAGTCGTGCCTGGTAATTTCTTTGCGTATGCGAATGCTTCAAAGGGAATCTCTAATTTAGGCAGCTGGGAAAAGGTCGATGAACAGTATGTACAATTTCCTTCAACAGCAGCCACTGAACTTCATCGAGATGACTTAACATCATTTTTAAACTTTAAACAAGATGTAGAATCTTATTTTCCTAATTTTAATGGGGTAATCGGTAGAGCATTTTATGTACGTGGTCAATTACAGGAGCTATCAATTAATATCCCAATTCAGTTTTACGGAAAAGCTGAAGGGATAGGCTTTACTCAATATGTAACAGGCCTTGTGATGCAGCACTTTCCTGAATATATTTCGGTGCAAGTAAGTGTGACGTCTGTTTATGGTCCGGAGGCACTGATTGTCCGTAAGGCCAATTCAAACGAGCCTTTTGTGCATATTTATCAATGAAGATTGTTCTAGTGAATAATATCACATCTTGAAAGGCCGCTTTCCTATAATTTAATCAAGATGTTTGGATGGAAAATTCAAAACATGTTAAAATGAAATTTGGATGCAAACGCTACACAAGAATAACAGTAAGGGATCGTTTGTTATTTACGTTCACCGCGTATCCATTTGTCATTTCATAAGATATTTTGGAGGCGAAAACTATGGTACAAGCATACAGACATGAACCATTCACTGATTTTAAAGTAGAAGAAAATCGTCAAGCGTACTTAACAGGTTTAAAAACAGTTGAAAGCTATTTAGGTCAAGATTACGATTTAGTCATCGGTGGAGAGCGCATCAAGACTGAAGAAAAAATCGTTTCTTACAACCCTGCTAATAAAGAAGAAGTGATTGGCCGCGTTTCAAAGGCAAACCAAGAATTAGCAGAAAAAGCGATGCAGGCAGCTGTTGAAGCATTCAAAACTTGGAGAAAAGTAAAGCCAGAAACTCGTGCAGATGTTTTATTCAAAGCAGCTGCAATTATCCGCCGCCGCAAGCACGAATTCTCTGCTTTATTAACAAAAGAAGCAGGAAAGCCTTGGAATGAAGCAGATGCAGATACAGCGGAAGCAATTGATTTCTTAGAGTACTATGCTCGTCAAATGCTGCGCATTAAAGATGGTGTGCCAGTAAACAGCCGTCCGAATGAGTTTAACCGTTATGACTATATTCCATTAGGAGTTGGAATCATTATTTCTCCATGGAACTTCCCATTAGCAATCATGGCTGGGACAACTGTTGCAGCAATCGTAACTGGAAACACTGTGCTATTAAAGCCAGCTTCTACAACGCCAATTGTGGCAGCGAAATTCGTAGAAGTAATGGAAGAGGCAGGTCTTCCTGCAGGTGTCCTTAACTTCGTACCAGGAAGCGGTGCGGAAGTGGGCGACTATTTAGTTGACCATAAAGATACTCGTTTCATCAGCTTCACAGGTTCTCGCGATGTTGGTCTCCGTATTTTTGAACGTTCTTCAAAAATCAGCGAAGGCCAAATTTGGATGAAGCGTCTCATCGCAGAAATGGGCGGAAAAGATACGATTGTTGTTGATAAAGAAGCCGATCTTGAGCTAGCAGCTACTTCTATCGTTGCTTCTGCGTTCGGATTCTCTGGTCAAAAATGTTCAGCATGTTCTCGTGCAGTAGTTGTTGAGGATGTGTACGATCAAGTATTAAACCGTGTCGTTGAGTTAACAAATCAATTAACACAAGGCGATCCAACAGATCAAAACAATTACATGGCAACAGTGATTGACCAAAGTGCTTATAATAAAGTAATGAGCTATATCGAAATCGGTAAGCAGGAAGGGAAGCTAATGACAGGCGGAGAAGGAGACGATTCAAAAGGCTACTTCATTAAACCAACTGTATTTGCAGACCTTTCACCAGAAGCACGTCTCATGAAGGAAGAGATCTTCGGACCAGTTGTCGGCTTCACAAAAGCGAAAGACTTCGACAATGCAATCGAAATCGCAAACAACACAGAATACGGCTTAACAGGTGCGGTTATTACAAACAACCGCGAAAACATCCAAAAAGCCCGCGAAGATTTCCATGTTGGAAACCTATACTTCAACCGTGGCTGTACGGGTGCAATCGTAGGTTACCAGCCATTTGGAGGATTCAATATGTCAGGAACAGACTCCAAAGCAGGGGGCCCTGATTACTTATTACTTCATATGCAAGCAAAAACAACATCTGAAATGTATTAATAAATGGAAGAGTGGTTTGCCTTTGGCAGATCACTCTTTTTGTTGTTAGGAAAATCTTTTTTAACCATGTTAATCATAATTTTCTAAAAATTTCTAAAAAAGGGGTTTCCTTTTTAGAGATGCTGTTATATAATACAAATCATACATTGCTAATTGTAATATAACAACAATGAAAGGGAATTATTTAATCTTAAGGAGGATGGGAAAAATGACAGAAGTAAGAGTAAAACAATTGCAGGAAAGCTGGGAAATGGATGCAAGATGGAAAGGGATCGTGAGACCTTATTCGGCAGAGGAGGTTATTCGATTAAGAGGTTCTGTAGATATTGAGCATACTCTCGCGCAAAGAGGGGCAGAAAAGCTTTGGAAGCTTGTGAATGAAGAAGACTTTGTTCATTCTTTAGGGGCATTGACAGGAAATCAGGCAGTTCAGCAAGTGAAAGCTGGTCTAAAGGCTATCTATTTAAGCGGCTGGCAAGTTGCGGCAGATGCTAATCTTTCGGGTCATATGTACCCTGACCAAAGCTTATATCCGGCGAATAGTGTGCCGAGTGTCGTGAAGAGAATCAATCAGGCTCTGCAGCGAGCCGACCAAATTCATTATATGGAGGGCGATACCTCTATCGATTGGTTTGCTCCCATTGTAGCTGATGCAGAAGCGGGATTCGGCGGGCAGTTAAATGTGTTTGAATTGATGAAAGGAATGATTGAGGCGGGTGCTGCGGGTGTTCATTTTGAAGACCAGCTTTCTTCAGAGAAAAAATGCGGCCACCTTGGCGGGAAAGTTTTATTGCCAACACAAACAGCGGTAAAAAACTTAATTGCCGCTAGATTAGCAGCAGACGTAATGGGGGCGCCGACTTTAGTTATAGCAAGAACAGATGCCAATGCAGCTGATTTAATTACGAGTGATATCGATCCTTTCGATGCCCCATTTATTACAGGCGACCGGACTCCTGAAGGTTTCTTCAGAACAAAAGCGGGCCTTGATCAAGCGATTGCAAGAGGCTTAGCATATGCACCATATGCTGACCTTGTGTGGTGTGAAACAGCTGAGCCTGATTTAGAGGAGGCAAAACGCTTTGCTGAGGCCATTCATGAACAATTTCCTGGCAAACTACTAGCCTATAATTGTTCACCTTCATTCAACTGGAAGAGCAAGCTAGATGATGAAACGATTGCGAAGTTTCAGATTGAACTTGGGGAAATGGGCTATAAATTCCAATTCGTTACACTGGCCGGCTTCCATGCATTAAATCACAGCATGTTTGAATTGGCTCGCGGCTACAAAGACCGAGGAATGGCTGCTTACTCTGAATTGCAGCAGGCTGAATTTGCGAGTGAAAAATATGGATACACTGCGACAAGACATCAAAGAGAGGTGGGAACAGGCTATTTTGATCAAGTATCCATGACCATTACAGGAGGTACATCCTCTACGACAGCTTTAAAAGGTTCTACCGAAGAAGCACAATTTAGCTCTGCAGAATAGGAAGTTTACTAATTTCGAAGTGTAATTGAATCTAAGTTTTTCTGAAACATTCTATCGTGATTTCTCACTATATATCTTTCATTTTTCCTCTTTTCAAAATTTGAAGAGAGGATTTTTATTTTGATATTTTCTAAAAGTAAAGTCGAAATCTTGTCACCAAATGTTAATAATTATGTCGAGCATTCTACTTTTAATCGGGAAGCACCTCTTAGTACAATAATACATACATAATATTAGCCCTAATTTTAGAAGATAAAAATATTCTATTTGGAAAAACGTCCGTAAAGCTATTTTTATAATATATTTAAACGTTAGGAGCAGGAGGTAGGATTTTGTCTAAAAATATTGATGACTTTTTAATGCAGGGGATTCACGGTCAAAAGCAAACAAAACCCGATGAACGGCGGAAGTTCCTTGGTACACTGCGCGAACGGATTGTGATCGCTCTTAAACAATCACAAATTAGAGAACAGGGCATCTATCCTCAAGTCGAAGAAGCATTAAAGAAAAATAGCAGGGCCCATCTTTACTTAAATGGAAATATGAGTTATGAAGAGCTATCGAAGTACACAAAAATCGCATCCAAATATAATGTTGAATATACGATGGTCACTAATAAAGATTATAATTCCGAAATTGGTTTAGCCCTTGCGTATGACTATGCAATTGACAAAGAAGAAATTTTCGTAAGTAAAAAAGAACCAAAGATAAAAGCAGTAAAGAAGAAAAAAGGATTTTTTTCACTATTTTCAAAGCGTTAATTATAGGAAATTTAAGTAGCTAGTTTTATGACTAGCTTTTTTTTGTGCATTTTTCCAATAATCGTTCAATTAGAAAAAATAATGGTTCTATCAACTGCGAATTGTCGAAACAAATGGTAAAATGGCAGTGGAGTAAGTGACAGAAGCTGATAAAATATTGCTTTAACGTGCAAAAGTTTGTTATTATCAATATTATTGTTTATAAGGTATGAACACTTTTTGGAGGTGTCAATAAATGTCTAAAATTTCTACCGAACAAGTAAAACATGTTGCAAACTTAGCTAGGTTGGCAATCTCAGAGGAAGAAGCTGAGATGTTCTCAAAACAGCTAGGATCGATGATTGCCTTTGCTGAGGAGCTAAATGAATTAGATACCGAATATGTGGAACCGACTTCTCACGTATTAGATATGAAAAATGTTATGAGAGAGGATGTACCACAAAAGGGATTACCTCAATCAGAAGTTCTAAAAAATGCACCAGATCACCAAGACGGACAAGTGAAAGTGCCGTCAATTATTGAGTAAGGGGGGAAGAGCAATGAGTTTATTTGATCACAAAGTTTCAGAGTTACATGAACTTTTACATAAAAAGGAAGTTTCGGTCACTGACCTAGTTGACGAGTCTTTTAAACGTGTAAGCGAAGTTGAAGATAAGGTACAGGCTTTTATTACATTAGATGAAGAAACAGCTCGTGAAAAAGCGAGTAAATTAGATGAGAAATTAGGTACGGATGAATCAAAGGGCCTTCTATTCGGAATGCCGATCGGCGTTAAAGATAATATCGTAACAAAAGGCTTGCGTACAACATGCGCAAGTAAAATGTTGGAAAACTTTGATCCGATTTATGATGCCACAGTCATAAATAAGTTACATAATGCAGAAACGATTACGATTGGGAAATTAAATATGGATGAATTTGCAATGGGATCTACGACCGAGCATTCTGCATTCAAAAAGACTAGAAACCCATGGAATTTAGAAGTAGTACCAGGCGGCTCATCAGGCGGTTCTGCTGCGGCTGTTGCCTCTGGAGAAGTGTTATTTTCTTTAGGAACAGATACAGGCGGCTCAATTAGGCAACCAGCTGCTTTTTGTGGTGTTGTTGGAATGAAGCCGACATACGGGCGTGTATCTAGATACGGAGTTGTTGCATTTGCTTCATCATTTGATCAAGTGGGTCCGATTACGCGCACAGTTGAAGACAATGCCTACTTATTACAGGCGATTTCAGGACTCGATCCGATGGATTCTACTTCTGCTAACATCGAAGTTCCTAATTTTGTAGAGTCATTAACAGGAGACATAAAAGGGTTAAAAATTGCTGTACCTAAGGAATATTTAGGTGAAGGCGTAGGAGAAACAGCGCGCCAATCTGTATTAGATTCGTTAAAAGTCCTTGAAAAGCTTGGCGCAACTTGGGAAGAAGTTTCCCTTCCTCATTCAAAATATGCATTAGCCTCTTATTATCTATTATCTTCTTCTGAGGCTTCAGCGAACCTTGCTCGTTTTGATGGAGTTCGATATGGATACAGAACGGAGAATCCTGAAAACTTACTTGATTTATATAAAAAGACGCGTGCGGAAGGTTTTGGCGATGAAGTTAAACTCCGCATCATGCTCGGTACATTTGCATTAAGCTCTGGTTATTATGATGCTTACTATAAGAAAGCACAAAAAGTCCGTACACTGATTAAGAAGGATTTTGATGATGTGTTAAGCAAGTTTGATGTCATTGTTGGTCCGACGTCACCGAAACCCGCTTTCAAAATTGGTGAGACTATTGATGATCCGCTTACGATGTATGCAAATGATATTTTGACAATTCCAGTAAACCTTGCGGGTGTGCCTGGGATTTCAATTCCATGCGGATTTGATAACGGCTTGCCGTTAGGGCTGCAAATCATTGGCAAGCATTTTGATGAAAGCACCGTATATCGTGTAGCACATGCCTTCGAACAAGCAACTGACTATCATAAACAAAAACCGACGTTGTAAGGGGGGAAACGTAATGGAATTTGGAACTGTAATTGGACTTGAAGTACATGTTGAATTAAAAACAGATTCAAAAATTTTCTCGGCAAGCCCGAACCATTTCGGCGCTGAACCGAATACGAATACAACGGTTGTTGACCTTGGTTATCCAGGAGTTTTACCCGTCCTAAATAAAAAAGTAGTTGAATTTGGGATGAAAGCTGCGATGGCTCTTAACTGCGAAATCGCTCCTGTGACGACATTTGACCGGAAAAACTATTTCTATCCAGATAACCCGAAGGCTTACCAAATCTCTCAACTTGATAAGCCAATCGGAGAACATGGCTGGATTGATATTGAAGTGGATGGCTATAAGAAAAGAATCGGGATCACTCGCATCCATTTAGAAGAGGACGCTGGCAAGCTTACACATGGAAATGGATATTCATTATGTGATTTTAACCGGGCAGGCACGCCACTCATCGAGATTGTTTCTGAGCCGGATATTCGTACTGCGAACGAAGCTTACGCTTATCTTGAAAAGCTAAAATCCATTATTCAATACACAGGTGTATCTGATTGTAAGATGGAAGAAGGGTCATTGCGCTGTGATGCCAATATTTCTATTCGTCCAGTTGGACAAGAAGAATTCGGCACGAAAACAGAGCTAAAGAACTTAAATTCCTTTAACTTCATTCGAAAAGGAATTGAATACGAAGTAAAGCGCCAAGAGGAAGTAGTACGTTCAGGCGGTGTGATTAATCAAGAAACGCGCAGATATGATGAAGCGACAAATACGACAATCCTTATGCGTGTGAAAGAGGGAGCAGACGATTATCGTTATTTCCCTGATCCGGATTTAATCGATGTTCATATCGATGATGAATGGAAAGAGCGTACTCGCGCTGAAATTCCTGAGCTTCCTGATCAACGACAAAAACGTTATACCGAAGAGCTTGGGCTGCCTGCCTATGATGCAGCTGTATTAACAGTTGTTAAGGAAACAGCTGATTTCTTTGAGGCGACAGTAGCGGTAGGTGCAGATCCAAAGGCATCATCTAACTGGATTATGGGTGATGTATCTGCTTACCTAAAAGCGGAACAAAAAGAGCTGGATGAAACAGCCTTAACCCCCGATGGGCTAGCTGGTATGATTAAACTTATTGAAAACGGAACGATTTCTTCCAAGATTGCCAAGACTGTTTTCAAAGAATTAATCGAAAACGGCGGAGATGCTGAGCAAATTGTGAAAGCGAAAGGATTAGTTCAAATCTCAGATGAAGGAGCACTTTTAAAAATCATCTCAGAAGTATTGGACAATAATCCGAAAATCATCGATGATTATAAAAATGGAAAAGAAAAAGCACTTGGGTTCTTTGTTGGTCAAATTATGAAAGCAACAAAGGGACAAGCCAATCCTCCATTAGTTAATAAGCTATTGTTAGAGGAATTAAAGAAAAGATAAGATAAAGAAAAAGCTGATGGGAAAAACCATCAGCTTTTTCGACATATTTCAGTTGTATTTCCCAGGAAAAGCTGCTTATTTACAGCATTTTTCCGACAATTTCCTCCCAAGAGAAGGATAGTTAAGAACAAAAGTTGAAATGAATAGTATGAAAGGAGAGTTTGTAGATGAACTTAATGCAATGGTTTGAAAAAGGGCTAACAGCTGATGAGTATATAACTGGCATGAAGGTGAATCAAGCAGAAACTAATCATATTTTTGAGCAATTTTCGCTGTCAGATGATGAGAGGGATAAACTATCAACTCTTAAAGATAAAGGTTTGAAAGCCATTGTCTTAACAGAGGATTGGTGTGGTGATGCGCTGCTCAACAATCCGATATTATTAAAGATTGCTGCTGAAATCGGCATGGAGGTTCGCTTCTTATTAAGAGATCAAAACCTTGAATTAATGGATCAATATTTAACGAATGGGACATCACGTGCGATTCCAATTTTTATTTTTATCAATGGAGATGGAGAAGAGCATGCAGTTTGGGGGCCGAGAGCCAAACAAATTCAGGAAAAAGTCGATTATGAACGAGGCCAGCTACCTTCACAGGATGATCCCGATTTTAAAGAAAAGCAAATGGCCATGTATAAAAAATTAGTAGCAACGTATCAAGTAGATGAAGCCATTTGGCATACTGTGGCAGACAGTATTATAGCTAAGCTGAAAAAATAACTAAAGGATGTGCTTGTTTGTGGGATGGAACCAAAATACAGTAACAGACATGCTAGGCATTTCTTATCCAATTTTTCAAGCACCAATGGCAGGCGGGATTACGACACCAGAATTAATCAGTGAGACATCAAACTCCGGGGGCCTTGGAAATCTTGGAGCCGGATATATGATGCCTGAAGAAATAAAATCTGCGATTAAAGAAATACGAGAATTAACAGACAAGCCCTTTGGTGTAAATTTGTTCGTGCCAAATAAAGAGATTACTTTTTCAGAGGAAAAACGATCAGAAGCATTGAATCATTTATCTGGCTATAAAGCAGAGCTCATGTTAGAGGATGACATTCAACTTACTGATAAAAACTATCATACACTGTATGAGCAGCAGTTGGAGGTCGTCTTAAGCACGAAGGTTCCGATATGCAGCTTTACGTTCGGCATTCCTGATGAAAATGTGATTAAAGATCTAAAGAAACAAGGAACGATTGTCATTGGAACGGCGACGAATGTAAAGGAAGCATTGGAGCTGGAGGCAGCAGGTGTTGATATGATTGTAGCTCAAGGGAGTGAAGCAGGCGGACATCGTGGGACCTTTCATGAGGAAGCAAGCGGATTGATTGGCTCGATGGCTTTAATCCCGCAAATTGCAGATGCTGTCAAATTACCTGTTATCGCTGCGGGTGGAATTATGGATGCAAGAGGAATAGTCGCCGCCTTTATTCTTGGGGCTAAAGGTGTTCAGCTTGGTACGGCTTTTCTTCCATGTAGAGAAAGCGGAGCACACCCAATTTATAAGGAGGCTTTATTAAATAGCACGGAAGACACAACGACTCTAACCAAGGCGTTTTCTGGAAAGCTAGCAAGAGGTATCAATAATCGCTTTATAAAAGAAACGGAAAATTCAACAGACTCCATTCTCCCTTACCCAATACAAAATGACCTAACAGGTGCAATCAGAAAGCAGGCTGCAAAATTAAAAAATAAGGAGTTCATGTCCTTATGGGCGGGACAAGGATTACGCCTAGCCAATAGAACATCTGTAAAGGGATTGATGGGAGAGTTGACAGAGGAAACATCTCAGATTTTCCATTCTAATCACTAATAGGAAAGAGGAGGACCTGTTGGTCGCTCCTCTTTTAAATAAGTTTATTTTTCTGTTAAAGCTTTTGTAAGTCCTGGAACAATTTGTTTCTTGCGGGAAACGACGCCCTTTAATAGTGCGCGGTTGTTTTCAAGCTTTACATTATAAGCTTCTTCAACTGCTTTCGTTTCATTACCGATAGCGATGGCAACTGAGTCGTTGTTTAAAATATCAGTAAGTACGAAAAGGAATAGATCTAACTCTTTATTCTTAGCCACTTCTGTTAGCTTAGCTTCAAGCTCGTCCTGGCGGCTCAGAACATCATTTAGATCGACAGCATTAACTTGGGCAATTTCCGTTTTGTAGTTACCCATTTGGAACTCCTTCGCATCAAGAGTAATTAGTTCAGCAATTGTTTTATCGCTTAGGTCTGCACCTGCTTTTAGCATGGCTAAACCGTATTCTTCCGCATTAACACCAGCGATTTCCGCAAGCTCGCGCGCTGCTGCTACATCTTCCTCTGTGCAAGTCGGAGATTTAAAGAGCAAGGAATCAGAAATAATCGCTGAAAGCATTAATCCAGCTGTTTCTTTGCTAATTTCTACTGATTTTTCCTTGTAAATCTTATTTAAGATAGTTGCTGTACAGCCAACCGGCTCTGCACGATAATATAATGGATCGCTTGTTTCAAAGTTTGCAATGCGGTGATGGTCGATTACTTCAAGAATTTTCACATCACGAATATCGTCCGCACTTTGCTGAAATTCGTTATGGTCGACAAGAATGACTTCATTAACTTCCTTAGAAACTGCCTCTACAAGACGTGGTGCCTCCACATTGAAAGTATCAAGTGCAAACTGTGTTTCCTCGTTGACTTGTCCAAGACGGATTGGTTCAGCTTCTACACCTAATTTTGCTTTTAACTCTGCATATGCAATAGCGGAACAAATTGAGTCTGTGTCGGGGTTTTTATGACCGAATACAAATACTTTTGACATAGTTCTTCTCCTTGATTAAATAGATTATGGCAATTAAAGCCTGTAGTTATTTTACCATATATATATAAGTAGAAAAAATCAACTTTTAATTATAAGTTGTATTTTTCGAGCTAGATAATGAAAATAAAAACCGAATATGGAACAATCCAATATTCGGTCAGAAACATATAAAATAGCCTTCCGTTTAGGCACGTTTGCTGTTATTTTTTGGCGGAATCCGGTCATCCTTAAGCCGTTTGTCATTAATTTTCGGTTCAAGCTGATGAAGGAAGTTGTAAATATTTGAGCGGTGGAGAAAAATTAAAAGCAATATAAAAATGGAAAAGATAAGTTCATGCTCACGGCCGGGAGTAAAAAAGGAAAAAATGAGCAAGGCGAATCCGACTGATAAGGACCCAAGGAATACATACTTCGTCACGAAGGTAACAAAGAAAAAAGCAAAATAGGCCGCTGCAAACATCCACATATTCGTGACAAGGAGAACACCAGCAGTAGTAGCAATCGCTTTTCCCCCGCGAAATCCCGCAAAAATAGGAAAACAGTGGCCGATGACAGCAACAAGCCCTATTAACAATGGATCAATCTTCGTACCTATAACTATAGGAAGATATGCTGCAAGCGCTCCTTTTCCAACATCAATGAGCAATACAAGAATCGCTGCCTTTTTTCCAAGAACTCTTAATGTATTGGTCGCACCCGGATTATTACTGCCATGTTCCCGAATATCAATATTAAAGGCAAATCTCCCGACAATTAGGGCAGTCGGAATAGATCCTAGCAAATAGGAAATTACAAACAGTAGTATTGTCATCATATCATCCTTTATGGGAGAATAGTGTTAGAGGCTTCCAAATCTGGGTGAAACGTTTATGTCCATTTTATCATAGAATGGTAATTTTATATTATTTCATTTGCACTAATCTTAATGTAGAAAATATGGTTTAAGGGGTAGATGTATAATGAATTTTGTGATTTGGCTTGTGATTGCCACCACAGTCATTGCAGTCAGTACAACTATTTTCTTTATTTCTAAAGGAGATCCAAATTATCGTAAATCCGCCAAACGGAATACAAAGAATTTGACGTTTATTTATGCCATAACAATCACCCTCTCATTTACTGTATTAGCTTTTTATATTTGGCTTTTTTAGTTCAATATATTTATCGCAGATTAACGGTCTATAAGACTCCCACTTTAACCTCTACGCGGGAAATCTAACAGCCCGTAAAGGCCCGATTTAAAGAACGCAAACTAAGAACGCCATGTCCTGTGGCAACGTCTGCGTGACCCACATCCTGTGGGCCGCAACTAACATTCAGTGGGGAATAAAAAGCCCCCCACTGAATGAAGTTTCACTTTAACAAAGACGCTTGGGAAAACTATTCCTAAGCGTTTTTTCTACTTAATAAAACTTTTTTTAAAAATATTTATTTTTTGTGTAGGGATAGAGTGCTTATCTTTCGTCTATTAGGGTGGAAGCTCATCAGAAAGGGGGAGAGAGCGATTAGCGACCAAGTTCTTATCCAAAAAGTAAAAAGCGGCAATGATCATGCTTTCCGGCTCTTGGTTGAAAAGTACCGCAACGATTTGTTCCGGACGATTTATGCGGTATTGAGAGACCAAAAGGAAGCAGAAGATGCTGCTCAAGAAGTATTCATTAAGATTTATACCTCTCTCTCCCAATATGATAATCAAGGCTTTAAAACATGGATGACGAGAATTGCTGTTAATCATGCAATCGATGTAAAGAGGAAGCGCGAGCTGCGGAGAGAAGATATAATGGATTTGGAAGAGGCCACAGCATGGAGAACTCAAAAGGAAAGTATCGAGACAGAGCTTATTTTTAAAGAAAGATTAACTCGTGTCAGGGAAAAGCTTCATGAGCTTCCAGAGAATTATCGACATGTTATATATGATTTTTATATTGCCGAAAAAACGTATCAGCAAATTGCTGAGGAACAAAATGTTCAAGTGAAGACAATTGAGACAAAACTGTACCGCGCCCGTAATTGGATGAGGAAGCATTGGAAGGAGGACGATTTTTCATGAGGCATTATTCGAAAGAAGAGTGGACGAAATATGTGAAAAATGAACTTGATCATGACGTCCGTGAAGATTATGAGAACCATCTTTATACTTGTGACCAATGTTTAGACATATACATCCAAGCGGTAGACGAGGTAGAAGGTGCGTTGCCTGTCATTGAGAATGAATCGGCTTTTACCGATCTCATCATGGCGCAAATCGCCCGGAACGAGCCTCCTGCACGGACAGAAAGGAAAGGCGTTAAAAAGGCAAACAAACCATTTTATCAATCAGCGATTTTCCACTATTCCATCGCGGCCGCTATGACGATTCTTTTAATGTCAACGGGAGTATTTCAGTCGATTACTCATTATACGGAAAGCGTTCAAATGCCAAGCTTTCAGGAAAAAAGGACATCGGTAACAGAAGGCATTGTTGATAAAACCTTCGCCTGGATAGATTCGTTAGAGAAAAAAAGCAAGGAGGCTAATAAATAATGAAAAATCCGATTATCGCGTTTTTATTGGGGTTTTTCCCTGGTGGAGGATTGTTATATTTAGGAAAGGTTTTGCGTGGCTTTGCTTATATGTTCGGGGAATTCTTCTTGATTGCCATTACCTTTATGCTACTCGCTCATAATGGTCACGAAGTTGCATTAGTGATCGTATTGATAGGGGTGTTTTTATATATCATCAATTTGGTTGATACGGGAATTACGGCGTCAAGGCTTCTACACCGTAAAGAGAAGCTGCATTCTGAAGGTACCTCGGTTGAAAGTGAAGTCGAGTATGAACGGTTCCGCACGATTCTATTATCCTTTATCCCCGGAGTCGGACATTTTCACCTCGGCTTAATGAACCGCGGGATCACATTATTAATTGCCTTTATCGGCTTAGCGGTTATGGTGTTTTTTGTGTCGATATTGACTCATAGAGGTGAATTCTTAACCTTTTGGGCGATTTTGCCGGTTATTTGGGTTTATGGATTTTTTGATGCGATCCAGCAGTTAAATCGAAAGCAGCGCGGTGAACAGCTTATTGACCGCACAATATTAGAGGATTTTGAATCCCGCAGAGAGGAAGGAAAGAAAAGCAAGGCGATTGCTACTTTCTTATCCGTGTTCCCCGGAGCCGGTCATCTGTACCTTGGGCTTCAGCGCCGCGGAATTCAATTAATGGCTGCTTTCCTATTCTCTATTTATATTTTAGATGTATTGAGATTAGGGATTTTCCTTTTCCTCATTCCGATTATTTGGTTCTATAGTTTCTTCGATGGCCTGCAGAAAGCCTCGAAGTATGAGGGTGAGCCTCTTGAGGATACACCGATTATTTCTTATTTATTTAATCATCAAAAATGGATTGGTATTGGATTAGTGCTACTCGGCTTGTATTATTTAACAACAAATATTTTACTGCCCGTCGTTTCGCCAATGCTGATGGATATGATCAACTTTGACATCCGTTATTGGTTTGAGCGTTATTTCCAAACAGCTGTTGTTTGTATCCTGCTCATTGGAGGCGGTCTAAAGCTGATAGTGGGAAAAAAAGAGAAGAGAATGGAAACTTAAGGAGTAGTTGAGTTTCAAGCAGATTAGAAGGGAGAAAGGGGTTTATAATGAGGACCTGGCGTGTAGGTACATTTTCGATGGGGGCTTCGCTCCTGTTACTCGGGATTTTTCTACTATTTTCCCAATTTTTTGGCTACCAGCTATTAACGATCATGAT
The DNA here is from genome assembly GCF_008923245.1 of Cytobacillus depressus. GTDB lineage: Bacteria > Bacillota > Bacilli > Bacillales > Cytobacillaceae > Cytobacillus > Cytobacillus depressus. Next base: position 83,814 of record NZ_WBOS01000012.1, on the reverse strand, counting down.
GTCTTGGTGGCCAGCGATTCTCATCGTTCTTGGGATCGAAATATTAGTTTTTATATTCCTTTCAAAGGAGGAAAGACCTTTTTTAAAGTATGATTTTCTCAGTATTTTCTTTGTAGGAATATTAGGGACGGTTGGTATTGGCTTTGCCATCATTAGCTCCACAGGAATTTTGGCAAAAGTGAATGATGTGCTGCAAAGAGAAGAGCAAACATTGGATCTGCCTAGTTATGAACAGAAAATTAGCAATGAGGTAAAAAGGGTAGTAGTTAATACAGATCGCTATCCACTTACAATCGAGGGAACCGCAAATAATGAGATTAGTATGTTCGGTACATATCAGACACAAGTAAGGAAAAATGAACAATTAATTTCCAAAGCTAATGATTATGTATCGATTCAGGAAAAAGGAGATACTATTTACGTTCAAGTTAAAGGGCTGCCAAGCGATTCTTTAGGGCCATTTGGCAGATATGCCAGCCTTTCGGCAACAATACTGATCCCAAGCCATGTTAAGCTTGAAGTGAATGGAAATGATAATCCCATTACTCTTAAACCGCGTTCACTTATGAATGACTGGTCCGTTGACAGAGCATCACATCTGTCCGTCCAAATTGTAAATTCCAGTGATGTGAAAATTTCTGCGACCGGTGTGCAAGAAATAAGCGGTGACCAAGAAAAGTGGAGTATCATAAAAGAAAATGTGAACAATGATCGGGATGAATATAGGGAAGATGTCATAAAGCTAGCGACATTCCAAATGGGGAAAGGAACCCATCATCTTCAAATCATTAATAGCTATCAACTAAGCTTAAATACCGTTGAATAGATCCTAAAATATGTGCAGAAAAAACGGATACCTAGACTCATCTGGGTATCTTTTTCATCTAGGGAGCATCTATTAGTAAGAGAGGATTAGGAAATAAAATGCTGGATTTTGGGAATAATTGAATTGGTGGTAAGTGGAATAGGCCTTTTTCTGGTTAGGTAAAAATTGATATGTACGGACCTTTTAGATATGATGTTAACTGAATGAGAAAACGGATTAAGTATTATAAAGATGAATAATAGGATGATGGTTATGAAAAGAGCAAGAGTTATTTATAATCCAACTTCTGGCCGGGAAATTCTTAAGAAAAATCTTGCAGAAATTCTTCAAAGGCTTGAAATAGCCGGCTATGAAACGTCATGCCATGCTACGACTGGTGCTGGTGATGCGACGAAAGCTGCAAGAATTGCTGTGGAGCGCAAATATGATCTAGTTGTAGCTGCTGGCGGGGACGGAACGATTAATGAGGTTGTAAATGGGCTTGCAGAACAGGAGTACAGGCCGAAGCTTGGGGTAATTCCTGCAGGGACTACGAATGATTTCGCAAGAGCCCTTCATATCCCGAGAGATATTGAAGCGGCAACAGACATTATCGTTAAAGGGGATACAATCCCGGTAGATATTGGACGGATTAATGATCGCTATTTTATTAATATTGCTGGCGGAGGAAGGCTGACAGAGCTTACGTATGAAGTCCCAAGCAAATTAAAAACGATGCTTGGGCAGCTTGCCTATTACTTAAAAGGAATTGAGATGCTTCCATCCATTCGCTCGACAGAAGTGAGCATTGAGTATGACGGCAAGTTATTTGAGGGAGAGGCTATGCTTTTTTTTGTAGGCTTGACTAACTCAGTAGGCGGTTTTGAAAAGCTCGCTCCTGATTCATCGATTAATGATGGATTATTTTCGCTGTTAATCTTAAAAAAGACTAACTTGGCAGATTTTATCCGCATCGCGACATTAGCTGTTCGTGGTGAGCATATAAATGACCCGCATGTCATTTATACGCAAGCAAATCGGATTAAAGTCAAATCGAGCGAAAAGCTACAGCTGAATCTTGATGGAGAATTTGGCGGACTGCTCCCAGCTGAATTTGTTAATCTGTATCGACACCTTGAAGTCTTTGTCCCATTAGATCAAATCCGTGATGAAGACCGGCCGAGAGACTGGGTAAGCTCCAATCAAATAGAAGAAGCTCGTTCCGAATAAAAATGGAGCGGGCTTTTTTAGCGGGATAGGGGGACAAGTTTCAGCTCCTTTGTCCCTAAATTTTATATTTACCGCAATAATATGATACAATTTCCCTTATTAATGCTGAAAAAAGGAAGAAACCAATGAGTAGAACATTACCAGTACAGAAAAATGAATATATAGATGTTATTTTTGAAGATTTAACACATGATGGGGCAGGGGTAGCAAAGGTGGATGGCTATCCATTATTTGTCCCGAACGGACTTCCAGGTGAAAAGGCAAAGATTAAAGTCCTCAAGGTAAATAAAGGCTATGGATTTGGGCGTCTTATTGAAACGTACGAGAAAAGCCCATATCGGGTTGAAGCCCCATGTCCGATTTATAAGGAATGTGGAGGGTGTCAGCTTCAGCATTTAAGCTATGAAGGACAGCTGAAAGCGAAGGAGAAGCAAGTAAGAGATGTGCTAGAGAGGATTGGAAAGCTTGACAATGTCATCGTTCATCCAGTCCTTGGCATGAATGAACCTTGGCGATATCGCAATAAAGCTCAAGTGCCTCTTGGAGAACAAGAGGGCGGTCTAATCGGCGGCTTTTATCAGCAGCGAACTCATCAAATAATAAATATGAAAGAATGTATGATCCAGCAGGAAAAAAATGATGAAGTCGTTCAAACAGTTATCGACATCTGTAGCCGTTACGGCGTTCGCGCCTATAAGGAAGGCAATCATAAAGGTGACCTTCGACACATTATGGCAAGGCATGGACTTGTAACAGGTGAGGTTATGGTTGTGCTTATTACGAGGACAAATGACCTTCCGCATAAAAATAAAATAATTGAAGAAATTACTTCTCGCATAAAAGGCGTTAAATCGATCGTTCAAAACGTCAATTCAAAGAAAACAAATGTGATCTTTGGTGAGCAGACGAAGGTTCTTTGGGGAGAAGAGGTCATTTATGATTTCATCGGAGATATCAAATTTGCGATTTCTGCCCGTTCATTTTATCAAGTGAACCCAGAACAGACAAAAGTCCTCTATGAAAAAGCGTTAGAATATGCAAATTTAAGCGGTGAAGAGAACGTAATTGATGCATATTGCGGCATTGGAACGATTTCTCTATTTCTCGCTCAAAGGGCGAAGAAGGTTTTTGGCGTAGAAATTGTGCCAGAAGCGATTGAAGATGCGAAGCGAAATGCGGAATTGAATGGGATCACCAATGCTGAATTTGCTGTTGGCGAAGCTGAAGTCGTTATACCGAAATGGTATGAGCAAGGCAATTCAGCAGATGTATTAGTCGTTGACCCTCCACGAAAGGGCTGCGATGAAGCATTACTAAACACTATTATTGACATGAAGCCAAAGAAAGTTGTTTATGTCAGCTGCAATCCGGGAACGTTGGCGAGAGATCTGCGATTACTGGAAGATGGCGGCTATAAAACTGTCGAAGTGCAGCCAGTGGATATGTTTCCGCAGACGATGCATTGTGAGGCAGTTGCTTTATTGAAATTGAAATAAATTTTTTGAAGAAAGAAATTGGTGTGAGAGCATCGGTTTCTTTCTTTTTTTTATTTAGTTATCGATGCAGCCCACACAAACGGAAAATGGGTTGGGATGTGTGGAGAAATGGCAGGGGATGCTGTCGCGATCCCTGTATTGCTTGGTCTAGGATTGGATGAGTTTTCAATGAGCGCCCCGTCCATTTTGAAAGCAAGAGGCCAAATTAATCAATTATCAAAAAAGGAAATGAAAGAGCTTGCTGATCAAGCATTGACGATGCAAACGGCTGAACAAGTGAGGAATTTAATTATCGAAACACCTCACTACTGGTAACTTACTCCTTGTCGAATGCGTAGTGCATCTTTCGCTAGTGATCGTATTGTACAATGTAAAGCTTAAAAAGAGCTGTTCAAAAGGTTAGAAAACTTTTTTGAACAGCTCTTAATATTATTTTCGTCTCAATGGACGCTCTAAAGTTAAAATTTCCTCTTCTATCGCTAATACTTGTTGCTCCATAACAGTTTTAGCATCTGAAATTGCCGCATTATAAAAGTGCGGAGCAATAGACTCCTTAATAAACTCCAAAACCCTTTCCGCAGCAAACTCTGACAACTCCTCATCCCGCTCGTTAAAAAAGAAAGACTGGATGTCTCCTATCATTTGTTCATGCTGTTCTTTTGATAATTTGTAGAACATAAAATGCACTCCTTTATAATAATAAATCTTTAACAAGATTGATTTGATTCTCATTTTAAAAAGAATAGGGTTATATATATAATAATGTATTAGCGAATCGTATTAAACGGATTCTTTCTTTGTATATTGTAAACGAATATAACTAAGATTGCCTTAAAAGAAGAAATGCGATTTCCTAATAAGAGAATCGCATTTCTTTTATTGCATTTTTATATTTACTTCTTTTTAAATTGCCGGATAGTCAAGTAGATTTAATTTAATTCGGGAACCTGCCATATAGGATAAGAGCAGCGAAAGTGAAGGTATTGTAATGTAGTAATTAATAGTAATGCTACAAGAATTAACCTAAATGAAAAATAAAAGTAATATTTAGGTTGTATAATTGCGTAAGAGGAGGTGAATTGTTCTCAATTTTACTAGCAGACAATTTAGTTAGGCATATAACTAGAAAGGAGGAACATAATAGTGAACATAAAAAATATAGAATCATATAAAAATGCAGATTTACATGCCACATTGTTGGAGCTGGAGCTTAACAAAAAGAGGTTTGAAAATGGAAAAGAGTATTATGATGAAGAACAGGATCAAATGGCAATCAGGGATTATTATCATCAAATTGATTTTAATGAAGTGGACAAAAAAGAGTTATATAAGAAACTTAATCAGTTAATTTCGGATACACATGAAAATCAGCTTCCTTATAACTCTAATACCAGGAATTATCTTTATTCAAGAATTGACCTTCATATGGACGGGAAGTTGAAGAGCATCTATTCCGGAAAAGAAAGAGATCCTGAACAAGTCATAAAAGATGATTATGAAGCAGAAAGAAAAAGAATAGCAGCCTATACAAAGGTGCTAAAAATTAGCTCGAAAACCGATTATGAAATACAGATGGCGATGGCGTCCATTGAAAGTGAAAATATGTATAATTGTGAACATGTCGTTCCTCAGTCATGGTTTGATAAGGATAATCCGATGAGAGGAGATTTACATCATCTTTTTACATGCGAAATAGCTTGCAATTCTTTAAGATCCAATCATCCTTATTTTGATTTTGTGGACTATTCACCGCAAATGGAGACGGAAGCGATCAGAGCACAGTGCGGAAAATATGAAGAGGGTAAGTTTGAACCCGAAAGCGGAAAAGGTGAGGCTGCCAGGGCAACATTGTATTTTTTGTTAAGATATCCAAGAGAAATTAGCCAATATAGAAGTAAGGACATTGAGATGCTGCTTAAATGGCATCGTGAATATAACATAACCATTTATGAAAAACATCGCAACAAAGAGATATTCACTATTCAAAAGAACAGAAATCCTCTAATTGATTTTCCTCAATACGCTGACAAAATAGATTTTACGTTAGGTTTATCATTGTGATTTATAGAATTAAATTAATATTATTTTAATGGATATTTTTGTTATAAGGGGGTATCGCCAACATTTCGGTTTGTTGGTGGGGCCTCCATTTAGCTAATCAAGCTTCAAATGAGCATCAGACTGGCGCCATCTACTTGTCTTTGAATGCCATAGTTAGTAATCCGCTTTTTTACTAAGGAATCATTTAAAAAAACAAACCATTTAATTTTCAGTATTGAACTTCGGATTGAACATAAAAAAATCGTCCTGTCATTTTACTAGATAGGGCGATTTTTTTGTGCATTTTACAAAAAGAAAGGGGGTTCCCAAATTCAGTTACCAGACTTTAGGAACAGCCCCTTTCTTTTATTTGATTTTAATATTCACTTCTTTTTCAATGGTTGCCGGATCGTCTAGAAGTTTTAATTTAATAGGTCCAGGTGGTGCATCTTCATAAGGATATGGATTTTATATACAACATATAGCCTTCCGATCCTACCCAATATCCTGCCCCGTAACAACAATATAACCAATCAAAAAGATATTCAAAATAACGATTAATACGGTACAGATCCACGCTAATATTTTTACTGGTAATTTATTGGCGAATTCACCCATTTTCCTTTTATCGCTTGTAAACAGGACTAAAGGGATGACGGCAAAGGGGAGCTGAAGGGATAAAACCACTTGACTCCATAATAGTAATTCACCTGTTCCTTTAGAGCCATAAATCCAAGTGACAACAAAAGCAGGAATGACCGCAATGAGACGTGTAATTAAGCGGCGAAGCCAAGGAGCAATTCGCAATTGGAGAAATCCTTCCATGACAATCTGTCCACTTATTGTTCCGGTAATTGTTGAGTTTTGGCCTGAGGCCAGTAAAGCTACAGCAAAAAGTGTGCTTGCAATTCCTACCCCTAAAGTTGGGCTTAATAATTCATAGGCTGCTTCAATTTCCGAAACATCTAAATTTGTGCCATAAAAAGCGGAAGCCCCTAGAATTAAAATTCCGGCATTAATGAAAAAAGCAGCCGTTAACGAAAACGTCGAGTCAAGCAATGAAAATTTTAGAGCTTCTTTTTTCCCTTCGGTCGTTCTCTTATATTGTCTTGTTTGGACAATAGATGAATGTAAATATAAATTATGGGGCATCACCGTTGCTCCTAAAATACCAAGAGAAATAAAGAGCATTTCTGGATTTGTGGCAATTTCTGCTTTCGGGACAAATCCACCAAAAAGTGCGGATATTTCCGGTTTTGAAATAATGACCTCAAATGCAAATACCCCGAATATGGTGACCATTAATACGATAACAATCGCTTCGATAATCCGAAAGCCCTTCTTTTGTAAATAAAGCAAAAGCAGCACATCTAATGTCGTAATGGCGATTCCCATCAATAAAGGAATCCCGAATAATAAATTTAACGCAATTGCGGAACCGATAACCTCTGCCAAATCTGTTGCAATAATGGCAAGTTCCGTTAAAATCCAGAGAATAAAAGCCGTTTTCTTACCTGTTGCATCTCTTGTTGCTTGCGCAAGATCTCTGCCAGTTACGATGCCTAGTTTTGCTGACAATGCTTGGAGGAGCATAGCAACTAAATTAGCTAGTAAAATAACGATCAACAGGGTGTAGCCGAAACGTGCACCACCTGCAATGGATGTCGCCCAGTTTCCCGGATCTACATATCCGACGGCCACTAAGGAGCCAGGGCCTGCAAATGCCAAAAACTTTCGCCAAAAACCGCCCTTATTCGGAACAGAAACGGTATTATTTACCTCTTCTAAACTCACATTCGTGCTTCGTTTTAACCAGCCTTGATCTTCAACTGAATTTTGAGATTGAGTTGGCATTATTTATCCCACCTTAAAACTTGCCTAGAGTTCAATGCTTTTTATATATACAACTTTTAAAGTCATGAATTTGCTCATACATATTTTATGAAAACATCTTAGCACGGTTTTTTGTCCAAGTAAATATTTTTTGCTCATGCGCAACTTTTTGATTTAGAACCAACATTCGACAATTTATTTTCTTTTATTGATCTTTTTATATGAATTGGATGAGGGCGATCTGAACCTTTTTTTGTTGCCAAATTATCAACGTTATTTAGGTAGACATGCACTTTTTGTCAATAAAAGCAATACAGTGGTAAAAAAATAAAGGAGTGTTTACTTTGAGTTGGCTAATCATCTTAGCTTTTGCTGTTTCATCAAGTATTGATAATTTGGGCGTAGGAATATCATACGGAATTCGAAAGATACAAATTCGGATAGGATCCAATATTTTAATTGCGGTCATTTGTTTTCTAATGAGTATGGCGGGGATCACGTTTGGTCTTTGGCTTTCAAACGTACTTCCTGGGATTCTTCCCGTGATTTTTGGTGCATTCCTGCTTTTTATTATTGGGATTCGTATCATTTTATTGGCGGTCCCGCGTAAAAAAGGGATTTTAGAGGAGGGTAGGGAGGATAGTAAACAGTCTAATAGTATAAAAGGGATTCTTGAGAATCCTGAGATAGCTGATACAGATAATTCCGGTGAAATTGGTTGGGGGGAAGCGATTATACTTGGTGTTGCCTTATCTGCAAATGCTCTTACGAATGGTCTAGGTGCCGGTTTACTTGGCCTTTCCCCGCTGGCAATTTCTTTAACAGCTGCATTCGGTAGCTTCATTACAGTATGGGCAGGTGTGAAATTAGGATCTAAATTAGCTAATGTTCGTATTGGTTCATTTACTGTTGGTCAATTTGGAACGGTTATCAGTGGAATACTCATTTTAGTGATTGCGTTTACGGCATTTTTCTAGTCAGCAAATCGATTCGTAGAGTGGAACAATGAACAATCCTCAATCCCCATATTTGAATAATACGCGTTGACATAAAGTCAACGTTGGTTTATATTTCATAATAACATTGACTTTAGTAAAATCAGTCAATCATAACTTACTATATTGCGGGTGAAGAGTTTTTGGGTGTTCATGTCTCACTCTACAATTAAAAAATCCATTAAGAAAGGAGAGTCGAATAGTGTCACAAAAAATAAATAATCTAGGTTTAATATTAAAGGACCTATTGCAGGAACGATCATTGTCAATGCGGAAGCTTAGTGAACTCACCGCAATCAATACAGCTACAATTTCAAGAATCATAAATGGAAAACGAAAAGCGACTCCCGAACACTTACAAAAGTTTGCAGACACTCTCGGTGTTCCCATCGTTGATTTATTTGTAGCTGCTGGATACCCAATTGAACAGAAGGAAGATGGACAGCTTTCAGATATTCATGCCTCAGTGAACAGCATTAAAAATTTCCTCAAATCCGCTAATTTATATGATCAACAGTTTACTATAGAAAGCGTTGAGCAGCAGTTAGCTAACTATGAACAATACACACAGACAACAGAGGGAGAAAAAACAATTCTTAATGACTTCGAGGTAAAGCTTCAAAAGGTTGGCAGCATCGGTCCATTTATCAATCATTTGAAGGATATGTATGAAAGGTTCCGCTTAAAGAATGGTACCCCAGTTGAACTTGGTTTAATTGGAAGCGCACTCATATATTTTATTTTACCGGTCGATGTCATTCCGGATTATATCTTTCCAATAGGCTATTTAGATGATGCGATTGCAGTACAGATTGTTTTAAGCTTACTTGCAAAAAAAGAACCAGATCTAACATAAAGGCTATAACACTATAAATATGCAACAATATTACAGCTATTATTTAAATGATTGGTGATGTTATATATGAAGAAAAATAGAAAGACTAAAGGTAAGTGGATTAGAAACCTCTTTTTAGTAGTGACTTTATTAATAATAACTGCGGCTGCTTATAGTATGTATCAATATAATAAAGGTCTCTCTATGGCGAGTGACGGGGTGTACAAAGATGATGGTACAACGTTTGAATCGTTCGAAGGTTCGGAGCCGGAATTCGGGGAAATTAATATTCTCCTAATTGGAAGTGACACAAGAGGAGAAGAGAATGGGCAATCTGATACGTTAATGATTGCACATTATAATCAAGAATCTCATCGCTTGAAAATTGCTTCAATTATGAGAGATACGTATGTGGATATCCCGGATCACGGAAAGCATAGAATAAATGCCGCCTTTGCTATCGGAGGGCCAGAATTAGTCAGAAAAACGATTAAGCAAAATTTTGATGTTGATATTAATTACTACGCAGTTGTGGACTTTAACGGGTTTTCGAAAATAGTAGATATTGTAGCTCCTAATGGGATAGAGGTTGATATTCCATATGAAATGTCGTATGGAATTGAAATGACATTGCATCCTGGGAAACAAGTTTTACATGGAAATGAGTTGCTTGGATATGTCCGTTTTCGTCACGATCGCCTAAGTGATTTTGGACGGGTCGAACGTCAGCAAGAAGTAATGTCGAAAATTAAGGAGCAAGCCGTTACGATCCATAGTTTAGTGAATCTCCCTAAAATACTCGGAGTGGCAGACCCATACATAGATACGAATGTTGATACGAGAACCATTCTCGCCATTGGAAAAGGTGTGATTGCGGGAAAGTCCAAACAGGTGGAGACAATAAGAATTCCAATTAATGATTCTTATAAGAATGAACGTTTAAATGTGGGGCAGGTCTTGTCCATTGATTTTGATAAAAACAAACAAGCTTTAGCTGATTTTTTAGCACATGATGAGAATGAAAGCAACCTAGCGTTGGAAAAATAAAACTTGAAGATTAGAGCTTACTTTAGGTACGTTAATGTTTTAACGTGTCGATGGTAGGCTTTTTTTTATGTTCCATCAAGAGCTGCGGGAACGTATTTTAAAATTAAGTTGATAGAAGAAAGAATAAATAAGCTGAAATGTCCTTCTACTCCTTTTTTGGACTGTTTTTAAGAAGGTTTGTTGAATGAAGCTATCCAGTAAGTCAGGAAAAACAGACTTGCTGGATAGCCATGATTATTATTAATAATTATTTTATTTTTATGTTCACTTCTTTTTCAATCGTTGCCGGATAGTCAAGCAACTCTAATTTAATCGGTCCAGGTGGAGCTTTTTCAGAAGGATATGGGATTTGATATATAATAGAATCTTTATCAGGTGCTATACCTACTCCTTCATTTTCACCTATAATATTACCGTTCTGATCTATAGCATGTGTGAATATTAAATCGACATTGGAGTTAGATTTGGTTTCTAATTTGATTCGAATTTCATCTTCCCATATTTCGACTTCTTTAAATCTCCCGTCTTTAGGTGCTTTGAGAATTTTTTTGTTTACTGGATCGATTTCGAGCCATCGTTCATCCTTATCAAGGGCCCGAAGAGAACTGAATTGCAAATTTAATTTTTTCGGATTGGAGAAGTAGTTACTTTCCAAATGTATGATGAATTCGTCTTCATTAATAGAATCATTACCTTTCACTCTTAAATCCCAAACCTCCCCCGTTTCGTCTACTAACCGAAGATCATTAAAACCGAAAATTTGCTTACTGTTTTGTGGATTAAATGAAACATGCACATCTGTTTGTGAAGGATATATGACTATATTTTTAATAGTCATCTCCTGTCCTTCAATGACTACTGTTTCATTCAGTTTAAACACTTTCTTTTCTACAAACTTGCTTTCATCTAAATGCAACGGAATTTCCCAAACATCTTTGTAGTTTTGCCCATCAATACTAAATTGGGCTGAAACAATAAGATCCTTCGGAAGCTGTTTTTGTCCATTAAGTGTGAATCGTAATTCTAATAGCGAATTTTCTATTGACCAAACTGTTCCGTGTTTTTGAGTAGAAAGTTCTTCGCCTTTATTATTTAAGAGTTTAAAATCACCTATGACATGAAGATCTTCATTTTCAGCATGAAAGTTATAAAACAAAGTTAAACTTTTTTCATCATAGATTACAGAATCTATTGTTAGTTGTATACCGGCGTGTTCGACAGAAGCATTCACTTTTTGAATATAATCATTTTCTGCTGCCGCCAGCAACCCTTTGTCATAGCGGACTAATTCTATAATCTTGTCCATTCCCGGAATGTTTTTCATATAAGTAGCCATTGTTTCAGAAACATTTACTGTTGTGAAAAAGGATATAATGATAATGCTTGCTGTTAATAGTATTTTTAACGGGCGTAATTTCCTCTTTTTTAGCTTTAGTTCTTTTCCGCGATGAATGCCTTTCAAGATGGCTGAATTAGCCTGATCATCAGAAAAGGCATATTCATTGTACAAATCTTTCGATTTTTCAAGTTCCTTTTCTTCCTTTTCAAACATTCAATCCACTCCTATCCTCCATCTGATTTCTCAGTGCTTTCAGTCCTTTATATAACCATGTTTTTATCGTGCTTTCTGGACTTTCTAGTATTTCAGCAATATCCTTAATCCGAAGATCGTGATAATACTTGAGGATAATGACTTCTCTGCAGCGAGCGTCTATTTTCAGCAAAGCTTCTTGGATTTCTAATGTTTGATTGTGATCCATTGATTCCGCTAAGTTATCCAATAGAGAGGGATCTGCTATTCTCTTATTCTTCCGGCTTTGATCATGGCAGTAATTCAGCATAATTCGAATGAGCCATGTTGAAAAATATTCAGCTTCCTTTACTTTATTAATGGAGCGATACGCTCTGAATGTTACTTCCTGTAAAGCCTCCAGTGCTTCCTCTTCATTTCGCAAATAAGAGAAGGCAATCTTTAATAAGCGCGTTTTGTGAAGCTGCATAAGTTCATAAAATGCGTGATCATCTCCTTTTTTTGCTTTTTTTAATAGTTTACTAATATCCAAGGAGAACCCCCCTTTATTTATTACTAAACGTTAGACTTCGTTAGGGAGTAAAAAGTCTTAAATGGCGATTGAATTCTTTTTATTATTGTTGGAATTACCTGATTTAAAGGGAAATGTTATAGATAAAAGCCAAGGAACTCATTCTTCCTTGGCCACTTTTCTTATTTGATTATACGTTTCCTTCGCAAACTCTTTAAGAGAATTCCCCGGCATCGGCTCGAAATGATCTACCGCAAGTTTCGCAAATTGAAGCGCCTCGTCCCAATTTTTTAAATTAAGATGGCAAAGTGCTTTGTAGGAATCCACTACATAAAATAGAGATAAATCAATCGGATGATGTGTAAACTTTGGTATCCCTATTTTTTCAAAACAATGAAGGGCTTCCTCATAGCGATCTTGGCCGTATAGGGCTTTGCCTTTCTCAATATAAAAATAAAATTTAAGTATCTCGAATATGTTCGAATCTGCTAAACATTGATTAATCTTTTGAATGGCTTTTGCATATTCATGATTAGACGTTAGCGTTTCAATCATCATTAAGTGATAAAAGAGTATAGAATATTGATCGTCTGCAAACTCGCCATATTGCCTAAGTTTATTGGAGTAGTATAATTTTTTATCTGTATCTTTTGTAATCATAGCATATCCAGCTGCAAGTCTATATAAATCGTCAATGCGATAGAAAATCCGATGTTTTTTTGAATAGGCGATGGCTCTTTCCATGGCGTGGGTTGCAGCTTCTGTTTGGCCGACAGCAAAATATAAAACGGCTTCTTGATAATCAAGATCAAGCCTGGTCTTTGGGTCAATATAGGCATGATTGTCCTCGATTTTGGCACGTTCATTTAAAAATATTTCTAAAGATTGGTCATAGTGGTGATCGATGAATTTCTCGTGTGCGCGTAAAATCCCAATCGCTGCACGCTGGGAAGTAAGGTTCATTTGGTCATAAATGTCTGCTGCTTGTTCGGAAAACTTCTGCCACCCAGCTACTTTTTCGTTATAAAGACTACGGCTGTAAATGTCTAATAACCGTGCTGATTCGTAGCCTTGAGTAAGGCTTGAGATGTAAGGCTTTATGAGACTGATAATTTCTTTATCTTTATCTGTATCTTTGAATGCAGTCTCTGTCTCACTTAATTTTTTTGCATTGTATAATTCTTCTGCTATATCAAGGGTTTTCCTTAACTCCTGTGTACTTATTTCCTCTAATAAATCAGATACCTCGACACCAAGACGTTCAGCAATATAATGCAAGCTTTCCATCGAAGGATTCGCCTTATTATTTTCAATAAGACTGAGCATTCCTTTCGTTAAAGCGTCCCCGGCAAGTTCTTCAAGGGTCATTTTTTTTTGTTTTCTTATTTTTCGGATTCGTTCTCCTAACATAATAAATAGGCACACTCCTAAGTTAAATCATTATGTTTAATTATATTAAACTTTTTCTTGAAAGGGAAGAGGTGGTGTGGTACGATATGTTTAATAAAATTAAACTTTTTGAAATGGGGATAGTTATGGATGATGCTTTAAAGCTGAGAAAAGCAACCTATCATCTTTGGACATTTACAATTAGTAAACTGATTTCTTCATTTGGGGCTCAAGTTTATTCCTTTGCTATTAGCTTTTATATTTTGCAATTGACAGGGTCGGCGACAAGCTTTGCCGCAAACCTTATATGTAATATTTTGCCGCGAACCCTTATCTCTCCTTTTGTAGGGTATGCAGCAGACAGGTACTCGCGAAAAATGATTGTCATTGCGGCGCAAATTAGTACGACGTTGGCTATTGGTGGATTGCTTTTTGTTACTCTCTCATCAGGTTTATCACTTGGAGCAATTTATGCGACAACATGTATTCTCTCCATTACTTCTGCTTTTTCAGGGGTAACCTTTACTTCGTCGATTACCGGACTTGTTGACAAAGAAAGAATTCAAAGGGCGATGTCACTAAATCAAATGTCGATTTCATTTGCTTCCATTGGCAGTCCTGCTGTTGGTGGATTACTATACGGAGCTGTCTCCATGCCAACTTTCTTAATTATGTATATGGTTGCTTCATCTTTTGCTGTCATTCTTGAATCAACAATGAATTTTAAGCTCTTTTCCAATCGTAAGACAGATGCAGAAAATGAGAAAAAAGAAACGATGTGGCAAAGTATGAAGGCCGGGATCAGCTATTTGAAATTACAGCCGATCTTAATGACAATTATCTGGATTGGGCTCCTTGTTAATTTCTTATTTGGTGCGTTCGAAGTAGGCTATTCATTTATTTTGATTGAAAAGCTGAAAATGCCTCCTACCCATTTTGGGATAACAGGCGGGGCATTAGCGTTTGGAATGCTGTTGATGTCCATATTCTTTTCTGTCAGAAAAGAAGTGGAATTTCCTTTAGTTCTGTCAAAAAGAGGTATTATTGGACTGGGAATGACGATAGGCGGTATGGCCATCCCTTTACTCATCATAATGCCGTATAGCATCGTTTTAGCTTATTATATTTTGATTATGTTTGGCTTTGGTATTTTATTAATTATCGTGAATACACCTATACAAGTCATGCTGCAAAAGAAAATCGATGATGATTTTAAGGGGCGAGTTTTTTCCATTCTAGAAACGATGGCAATGGCACTGATGCCATTAGGAATGGTGTTGTATGGATTTTTGTATGATATTTTTCCAGCTCATTGGATTTTGTTTTTCTCCTCGGCTTTATTAATAGGGGTAGTTCTTTACCTTGCCAGACCATCCGTCATACATCATTTACATCCTGAGCTAAAGGAAGTGAGAAGGCCAAAGAAGAAAGCAGCATCTTTTTCATAAAATAACTGCTTTAATAAAGGATTTTACTTTTCGCATAACGAAATAAATAATGTGATATAGAAAAGGGAGGAAGAATCAATGTCATTACAGGCAACAATATTATTTTCCAATGATTCTCGTATTCAAAATAACCATCAAATTAAGCAATTTGTTGAAAATAGTAAAGCGGAATTTACAACTTTGTTTCATGAAGAAGAACTAGTAGCCACCGTAAAGGAAGTAGAAGAAGCGAAGCAGTCATATGAAAAAGTTCGTATGATTGCGGGTGCTATTTCCCGTGATTTAAGCAGTCGAAAAGTAGAGAAAGCAGTTGTTGAGGCAGACCATCTCAGCAAAGCGTTGCCAAACTTGAAACTTGGAGAATTGGTCACCGCTTTTGTGGAAGGCTGGCACTTAGGCTCATATAAGTTTGTCATTTATAAGTCAAAAGAAACTGTTTTTCAAACTGAATTACTCATTGAGGGTGCGGGAGATTTAGAGTCATTCATCGAAAGCGGAAAAATTCGTGCAGAGGCAACTAATTTTTCCCGTGATTTAATGAATGAAGTGCCAAATGTATTGAATCCTGAAACATTCCCTGTGGTTTTACAAGATGAGTTTGCCCATACGAATGTTCAAGTAAATGTATTTCATAAAGAAAAGCTTGAAGAAATGGAAATGAACGGCGTTTTAACAGTCGGACGCGGAAGTAAATATAAGCCTGCATTTGTTGAACTTGTTTACCGAGGCGACGAATCAAAGCCACTTGTTGCTCTTGTTGGAAAAGGGGTTACGTTCGACACAGGGGGAATTAGCTTAAAGAGCGGTAGAAACTTAAGTGATATGAGAATGGATATGGGCGGAGCAGCTGCGGTTGCTGGAGCGATGAAGCTGTTAGCCGCATCAAATGAGAAAGTAAATGTAGTCGCATTGATTCCAATGGTTGAGAATTCACCTGATAATACATCCGTTCTTCCTGGTGAAATCATTCGTTATAAAAATGGGCATACAGTCCAAGTTGGGAACACGGATGCGGAAGGACGCTTAATCCTAGCCGATGGGCTGATTCGTGCAGGTGAATGGGGAGCTGAATACGTTGTGAATATAGCCACACTAACAGGTGCAATCTTCAATGCTCTTGGTACAAAATTAGCTGGTGTGTTCGGGGATGAGCAGCTTTCTAGCGAAATGAAAACTGTTGGAAAAGAAAATGGCGATTTCGTATGGCCGATGCCATTAGTGGATGAATATGACAAATATTTAAAGAGTGATTATGCTGATTTTTGCAATATAAGTTCAAAAGGTGAAGCAGGATCCATTACAGCAGGATTATTCCTCCGCCGCTTTGTGCCTGAATCTTGTAAATGGTTGCATGTAGATATGGCAGGGGTCATGGAAAGTGAAGAAGAGGGCTATTATGTGAAATCAGCAACGGGATTTGGTGCTAGATTACTTGCAGATTTCACAACTCATGTATCGAAATAAGTCATTATTTTTTAAAGAAACGTAGTCGGTTAGTTTAGCAACCTTTATGTACAAAGTATCACCAGCGCAGTGAAATGCGGCCGACGACATTTACCCACTAAGTCAGGATTGATTTAATTCAAGGGGGAACATTCTTGTTAACTAGTAAACAATTACTGGACATTAAAGAGCTGCAACAAGCTTGCGAGGCGAATGAGTCATTTGAGTTAAAGCTTAATTGGGAGATGTTAAATGAGCGCCCAGAAAATGAGACAAATGACTTTTTACATTATGAGGACGGGCAGCTAGTAGGATTTATCGCTCTATATGGGTTTGGAAATAAAGTTGAATTATGTGGGATGGTTCATCCTGAGTTTCGTAGAAAAGGAATCTTTACTGAGCTTTATCATACTGCTTTACAAGCAGTAAATGAAAGGGGCTTTACACAGATTCTCTTAAATGCACCTTCAAATTCACAGTCTGCGAAGAAATTTTTGCAAACAATTCCATGCTCCTATGCATTTTCCGAGCATCAAATGAAATGGGAAGAAAAGGATTTGTCTGAAAATGAAGAGGTCAAACTAAGATTATCCACTCCCGACGACTTTGAATTAGAGGTTCAATTAAATGTGCAATGCTTTGGTTTTAAAGAAGATGAGGCAAGAGAATATAATAGACGACCAAGATGGGATATGGATCAATATTATATTGTCATGTCTGGTGAGAAGTCTGTTGGAAAAATGCGCATCTCCCGCACCGATGGAGAAGCTTGGATTTATGGATTTGCAATCCTTCCTGAATATCAAGGACAGGGGATTGGCAGAAAAGCGCTAACGAATGCGGTAATTAAGGAGCATCAAACTGGTTTTCCTATTTTTCTAGAAGTAGAAGCCAAAAATGCCAATGCTTTACGGCTTTATGAATCTATCGGATTTAGAGCCTATCACTCCCAAGATTATTACGAGAAATAAACAATAGTGAAAATGGTGCTGTCCAGAAGTCGATTAACTGTCTTCCCGGACAGCTTTTTTTAATGCCTCATCTTACCCATGAGCCATCAATGTTTTTATACCGGACATTCCTTTTCATAGCACACGTTTTCCGAAGTCGCCATCTCAAACGCACTCCATGAAAGGTTCATAGTACTCGTTTTCCGAAGACTCCATCACAAACGGTCGCCATGAGTGGTTCATGGTACGTGTTTTCCGAGTTCGCCATCTCAAAGGGTCGCCATGACCACTTCATAGCACTCGTTATCCAAGTTCCCCTCCCAAAACGCTCACTATGAATGTCTCATAGCACATTCAAAATTCCTCAAGTCTAGTAATTCTTGATAGCTATCTATAAAAACGCGCAAAGAGGTTCTTTCTCCCAACAATTCTAGGTATCTTGACATGAACCACTGTTTGTAATAGACTACATGTAACAATTTAATAAGGCCTCACTTTTACTAGTGAGGTAGAGGCGCGATATTTAACAGTCTTTAGTGGAGTTTGAGAAGCCATGATGCTAACGAGAAGGAAATATCGCCGAAGCTAATAATATTCTCAATATTATTTAGCTGGGTCTGTAGTTAATAGCTACAGGACTGTCTCAATAAACTTCCCGGTTTATTGAGGGGTGCTATCTCATGAAGGGAAAAGAAGAGGACTTTAGGCTAAAATGCATGTAACGAGACCTGAGTTTTCCTTAGGTCTCTTTTTATTTTGTTAAAAGACGAAATAAAATAAACAATCCCACTTTTGTGATAAGTGGCAGGCATACCTTTTTTAACGCGGAAATATACTAAACTACTAGGACAAAAGGAGAGTATGGACATGAGGAAAAAATTATCAATATTATTAGCCATGTCTTTATCTATGATTCTGTTATTGGCAGGATGTGGCACAAGCAGTGATGCGGGAAAAACTACAGATAAATCTGAAGAATCAGAGGGAGTTTTTAGAGTAGGGATGGAAGCGGGATATGCTCCATTCAACTGGACACAATTAGATGATTCCAATGGCGGTGTGAAAATCGATGGCAATGCTGAGTATGCAGGCGGATATGACGTAGAAATCGCCAAGAAAATTGCTGAAGGTTTAGGTAAAAAATTAGTCATTGTGAAAACGGAATGGGATGGGCTTGTTCCGGCATTACAATCAGGCAAATTGGATGCCATTATTGCAGGTATGTCCCCAACTGAAGAGCGTAAGAAAACGATAGACTTCTCAGAAAACTACTATACTTCACATTTTGTTATGGTCGTTAAAAAGGGTGGACCTTTCGAAGGGGCTACTTCTATCCAAGATTTCAAAGGGGCAAAAGTGACTGGTCAGTTAAATACATCTCACTATGCTGTCATTGATCAAATTGAAGGCGTACAGAAAAAGCCGGCTATGGACAATTTCCCTGCGATGCGTGTCGCTTTAGAGTCAGGAATAATTGATGGGTATGTATCAGAACGTCCTGAAGGAATTAGTGCTTCTTCAGCTAATGGTAACTTTGCTATGGTTGAATTTAAAGATGGATTCAAAGCAGATGAGGCTGATACAGCTGTAGCAGTTGGACTTAAAAAAGGCAGTGAATTAACAGGTAAAATCAACGAAATCTTATCAGGTATTTCTGAAGAAGAACGCCAAAATATTATGGATACTGCGGTGAAAAGTCAACCAGCAGCAGAATAATATAGAAGTGAATACCGGCTGCATCCTTTTGCAGCCGGTATTTAAATTCTGTCTAGCTTCAGCGCCTGGCGCTTTCGATTTCTAATAGGGGGTAAGTATGAGCTTAGAATATATTTTAACAATGGTTGCAAACAACTGGCCGATGTTCCTTCGGGGAGCAGGGATGACACTCTTTGTTTCCATCATTGGAACAGTCATTGGCGGAATTATAGGTTTATTGGCAGGAGTCATACGTACAATTCCTGTGCCTGAAAAAAAATTCAAACGCATATTTTTAAAAATAGTTAATGCTATTCTTTCTATGTATATAGAGTTTTTCCGAGGAACACCGATGATTGTACAGGCCATGGTTATTTTTTATGGTTCTGCTTTAGCTTTTGGCATTGATATGAACGTAACAGTTGCAGCAATCGTGATCGTATCCATTAATACGGGAGCTTATATGGCGGAAATTGTTCGCGGCGGGGTTATTTCTATCGACAGAGGACAATTTGAAGCCGCTCAGGCAGTTGGTATGAATCATGTGCAAACTATGCTTAACGTAGTATTGCCGCAAGTGATCCGTAATATTTTACCAGCTACTGGTAATCAGTTTATCATTAATATTAAAGATACGTCCGTCCTGAACGTTATTGGAGTGACGGAATTATATTTCCAGACAAAAACAGTGGCAGGCATCAGCTTCAAATACTTTGAACCATTCTTTGTAGCTTGTGTTCTGTATTTCGTTATGACATTTACGGTCACCTTAATTCTGCGCTATTTTGAAAGAAAACTAGATGGCCCGGAAAACTACAGCATGATTGAAACAAAAGCTCGTTAATCAGAAAAGCGCAAGCGCCTTCGGAACAATTACAGATCAAATTGTTCCTGCGATGACTATTCTAAGAAGCTTTCCTTAGTGGTCAGGGGCGACAAGCATTAGGCAAGCTGGCAGAAAGGTTGTTCTTTAACCTTTTTGACAGATTGACTTATGACCTCGAGCCCCTAGGCGCTGGAGCTAGACAAAATCGAAGGAGGAGCATATATGGAAAAAGTAATTGATATACAGCATTTAAGCAAATCCTTTGGAACGCATGAAGTATTAAAAGACATTGACTTTTCAGTGAACAAAGGAGAAGTTGTCTGCATCATTGGCTCGTCTGGGTCTGGTAAATCTACTCTTCTTCGCTGTGTGAATCTTTTAGAAAAACCAAGCGGCGGGCAAATTATTTACAATGGCGAAAATATTTTAGACGATAAACATGACATCCACGCTTACCGTACAAAGCTTGGAATGGTTTTTCAGCAGTTTAACCTATTTAATAATCATACGGTCTTAAGCAATTGTGTTGTCGGGCAAGTAAAGGTGTTAAAGCGTTCGAAAGAAGAAGCCGAAAAAATTGCGATGAAATATTTGAAAATTGTCGGTATGGATAAATACGTAAATGCGAAATCCAAACAATTGTCAGGTGGTCAAAAGCAGCGTGTAGCGATTGCTAGAGCCCTTTCAATGGAACCGGATGTGATGCTGTTTGATGAACCTACATCGGCACTGGATCCCGAGATGGTAGGAGAAGTACTGAAGGTCATGAAGGAGCTTGCAGACACAGGGTTAACCATGTTGATTGTGACCCATGAAATGGAATTTGCGAAAGAAGTTTCTGACCGGGTCGTTTTCATGGATAAAGGAGTCATTGCCGAAGAAGGAAGCCCGGAGCAAATTTTCAACCATCCAACCCAAGAGCGGACAAGGGAATTCTTAAAGCGAACGTTAAATTAACAAAACATATAGAGCCGGACAAAGCAAGAATTGAAGAGCTTACTCTGTTTAGCAAAACGTTCTATCATTCTAAGTAAAATATATCGAAAGACCCTTTCCGCTATCAGGAAAGGGTCTTTTATCAATTATCTATAACACATTTTTTTATGAACGATGGATTCCATAATAGCTAAATACTTTTCTTTGATATGATTTATGGGTTGAGGATTGAACCAAGAAATCTTACCATTATGATAAATTCCTTGATATTCATTTCCTTGAAAATTTACTGAAAACGTATGTCTTTCGTGAAATTGGCCTTTAAATAATTTTTTGTTTACGTTAAAGTTTTTTACCAAAGTAAACAACCTCCTATATTTTTTAGTATGTTGTTCCTTGGTTATAAGAATAAATTATTAACATTACAAACAATTTAAAGGCAGATTAAAGTTTTCTGAGAAAGATCTAATCTAAAAGAGATCTAGAAAAATGCTATTAACACCAGTGATGGCGTTAAGTCCAATGAACCTTTAGTCTGTTTCCTCAATTTGAGTAAAATGTGCTGCAATCAGATGTTCAAGCTTATTAAGTTCCTTATTTTCCAAAAATGTTTTTTCCATTGTCAGTGTTTGAAGAGCTATATCTATGAGAAATCTTCGCGGTTTTTTTGAATCCAATAATTCCTCTTGAATAAAATCCAGTAATTCGCAAAACTTGGTTTGGTTTTCATGGTTGGCTAACTCTTTTTTTAACTCCGAAACTGTGTTTATCACGTCGTTATGGAAATCTACTGTGTTCCCTTTGCATTTGGGTAGCCAGTTTTCTAGCAATTCAGGTCCTAGTAATTGATCCCCAGATTCAGCTACCTCATTCACAATTTTTACAATTCGATTGACACTATAACGGACGATTTTATATATGTTTGCATTTGAGTTATGGGCCATTCCATTGTATTTAAGATTATGCTGCAAAATACCCATAAACATGATGGAGCAATCCAGTAAATAGGGTCTTTTGCTTTCGCCGAAGATATCAATGAAACGATTGTATGTCCAGCGAAGAATGCTTAAATGGCCTCTCTTAATCAATTGCTTAAGGTCCTCATCGCTCGAGAAATAGACCTCCTCAAAAAGAGAAATCAGCTTATTTGATCGATTTGTTTCCAACTGTAATTCAATTTGTTTAATAAAGATCTCTATATTAGACGGATCTTGTCCTATTAGTAAATCATTTCGATCCTTTTCGAGCTGTTTATATATTGACTTAAAAAGGGCGATTAATAATTCGTTTTTAGATGAAAAATAATTATAAAACGTTCCTTTTGAAATCCCGCTTAATTGTAAAATATCTTGAATGGATGTTGTCTGAAATCCTTTTTCCATAAATAATTGATGGGCAACTTTTATTACATGTTGCTTTCTAGCATTCATTTGATCACCTTTAAAATAATTTAGACTCACTGTATAAAAATATAGTACATTACTTTTTTATTTTAGACAAACTTAATAAATATAAGCATTTTCTTATTGCAAAAATTGAACACATGGTATATGATATTGTTCTGTGAAACACGAGTACAAAATTATAGACTTAGTGTATAGGGGGAAAGTGAATGGAAAATTCCATAAAAAAATCAAATCGTCCACCCTACGGGATTCTGGCGATTTTAATGATCGGAGCTTTTATTACATTTTTAAATAATACATTACTAAATATAGCACTTCCATCAATCATGATGGACCTTAAAGTGGAACCTTCTACTGTCCAGTGGCTAACGACTGGCTTTATGTTAGTAAATGGCGTATTAATTCCAACTACTGCCTTCTTAATTCAAAAATATTCAGTTAGACATTTATTTTTGATTGCTATCGGATTATTTACGATCGGAACGGTTTTAGCAGGCTTTGCTCATGCCTTTCCATTGCTATTGGCGGGAAGAATGATTCAAGCATCTGGCTCAGCTATTATGATGCCGCTATTAATGAATGTGATGCTAGTTAGTTTCCCAATTGAAAAAAGAGGAACGGCAATGGGGTTTTTCGGATTAATTATGATGGCAGCGCCAGCAATCGGTCCGACATTATCAGGCTGGATTATTGAGAATTATGATTGGAGAATGCTGTTCCATTTTGTGACGCCAATTGCTGTCATCGTTCTATTAGTAGGCTTTTTCCTGCTTAAAGATAAGAAAGATAAGGTGGAAATTCGCTTAGATTTCCTTTCCGTTCTTTTATCAAGTGCAGGTTTTGGGGGTTTGCTATATGGATTTAGTTCGGCAGGGAAAAATGGCTGGGATAGCCCACAAGTATATTTAACCATTATTATTGGTGTAGTTGCTCTTATCTGGTTTATTTTACGTCAATCTAAAATGGAACGCCCGATGCTTAACTTTGGCGTCTTTAAGTATCCGATGTTTGCCTTATCCTCATCTATCAGTATGGTATTAAATATGGCCATGTTCTCGGGAATGTTATTACTTCCGATTTATGTGCAGACGATTCGCGGGATATCACCGATGGATGCAGGATTAATGATGTTGCCTGGAGCGATTCTTATGGCACTTATGTCACCTATTACAGGGAAATTATTTGATAAAATTGGTGGAAGAATATTGGCTGTCATTGGTTTAGCAATTACAACCATAACTACTTATTATTTTAGCAAGCTTTCACTAGATACGACTTATACTCATTTGATTATTTTAAACTCTATTCGAATGCTTGGAATTTCGATGGTGATGATGCCGGTTTCGACAAATGGTTTAAATCAGCTTCCGGCACGTTTCTACCCACATGGTACGGCAATGAACAATACTTTGAACCAAGTATCTGGTGCAATTGGTACAGCTTTACTAGTTACACTGATGTCTAATCGGACGGAAACACATGCCACTGAATTGGCCGCTGAAGCGATGAAGCATGCGACAGGGCAGGTATCTGCATCTGCAGCCGCCGAAATGAAGCAGCAAATTATGATGAAGGCAATGCTGGAAGGGATTAATGATGCTTTCTTCGTGGCAACCTTTATCGCGGGTGTAGCCCTTGTACTTGCTTTCTTTATTAAGCGTTCCAAACAGACAGAGGATCCGATGGCAAAAAAGCCTGAAGGCAATAAATTAGCAAAATTAGCAGAAAACTAATTCGAAAAAGCACATTTCCTACTTTTATTGGAAATGTGCTTTTTGGTGTATTTTAATTGTCATTGAACATGCCTTGATGTTCGAAGTAATCACTAGCGCAGACGACATGAACAAACTTATTTTCGGCTTATGAATGGGCGTATATCCTGCAAAGCCTGTTGTAGATCAGATCTTGTTTTTACCTCATTATCGATTTCGATTCCGAGTTCAATCATCGTTTCCGCAGTATCAGGATTAATTCCTGTTAGGATCGTAGAGCAGCCCAATATTTTTATGCCTTTTACTATTTTAAATAAGTGATTCACAACAGATGTATCGATATAAGGAACACCTGAAAGATCAATGATTAATTGCTCGGCTTTTAACTCTTTTACTCTAAAGAGAGTTTTTTCGCGAATTTTTTTGGCCCGATAAGTATCAACCGTTCCAACTACTGGAAGGATACACACTCCTTCGGCAATTGGGATGATTGGAACAGATAATTCATCAAAAGTTTCACGATGGCTCTTTAACAACTCATCCTTGTAACTAACATAATATGACGTATGGGAGTCAATATATAAATCGATAATATCGTTTATATAGCGTTCTAATGCAAAAAACTCCTCCATGCTTAATGAGTTATTCGATTCTGAATAAAACTCTTTAATGGCATTCCAGATAATGCCGCGGGCTGATTGAAAAAGTTCTAAAGATAAATGGATTGGAAAGTCAGATTTGGCACTTTTACTCCCTCTATCCCGTGCATGATCCATAATTAATTCTGTTTTTAACTCAAGGATGTTTCCTGCAACGACTTTAATAATTGGATTTCCTTCCATTTCGTATTCTTCAAGAAGATTATGTTCTTTCATTAATGTGGTAAGGTAACTTTTGTTTCTTTGTAAATATTGAATCCACTCTTTTGTATAAAAATCTAAATTATCCTGCAAGAATTGTGCTAATTCAACTTTTGTATTTACCGTATTAATCATTGAATGGCCCCCTGTGTATGAATTGGTGTGTCGCAGTATTTTTGTGAAGGAAAGGTAAAAGGTGGTTCCTTGACCTGCCTCACTTGTTACACGAATTTTTCCGTTATTACTTTGTATGGCATTAAAAACTTGAGCGAGTCCCATTCCTTTCCCATCCTGCTTGAGTGAAAAGAAGGGAGTCCCTAATAAACGAAGCTTGTCCTTTGGAATGCCAACACCGGAATCTGTTATACGGAGATGTATTTCACTGGCATCTTCATATTGCTCGATGATTAAAGTGCCGCCATCGGGCATAGCTTCGATTGCATTTTTGATTAAGTTGAAGAGAGCTTTTTTTATCTGACCTTTTCTGCCGGTAATCATGGAACCTTCATGCTCGAATTTTTTTATTAAATGAATATGATATAGCTGATTTTGGAAAAGCAGCAAAATCGCTTCAATTTCCGAACATAAATTAAAGGTTGAATGCTCTTCTTGGAAAAATTCAGGCTTGGATACACTCATTAAATCATTTAAAGTTTGGATGGCCCGATCTAATTCGCTTTGGGCTATTTGCGAATACTCTTGTGTATAATTTTGCTCCATTAATTGGAGAAACCCCTTTACTGCAGTTAAAGGATTCCGCACTTCATGGGCAATCCCGGCAGCCATTTCTCCAACGGAAGACAAAAGATGATTATTCCAATTATTATGATCGTGAAAGCTTTGCAATTGGTTTAAATTAAACAAAAAGATATGTATTTTATCTAGCTTTTCATTTTTAAATGTGCGATGAAATAAAAAAAAGTGGGGCTGGGTATCGATGACCACGATAAATTCATTGGATTTTCCCATGAAACATTCATGTAGCTTTGTTTTAATTTCATTGTTTTTAATGCGATGGAAAAGGTTGTTCGAGTCACTTTCTTCGGAAATTAAAAGTCTTTTTGCCACTGTATTCATTTTCAAAATGGTTCCATCTTGATTGAGTTCAATCATCCCGTATGAGGCTTCATTAGAGGTAGGCGATTTAATCAAGTTATTTACCCCCATTACTGAGCCGTATGGCGGCTCGTACTTTCGTGCCTTTATTAATCGTGCTAGTAATTTCAAACTCATCCATTAAGCGTTGCACCCCAGAAATTCCTAAGCCTAATCCTGTTTTGGATTTGTATGAATGGTTTAAAATTTGTTCCAGATTGGCAATTCCAGGTCCTTGATCAATTGCGATGATCTCAATACCATGGGGATCCGGATGTATAAGTATTTCGCCTTTTTTTGCATAAAAGACGATGTTACGGGTTAATTCCATAATCGAAACAACTAATTTTGTTTGTAGGCATTTATTGAAGCCTAATTCTTCAGCAGCCCTTTTGCCGATGGTGCTTGCCATATACACATCATCTTCCCGTTCAATAACAATTCTGTACAATCTCATCCCCTATCCTTTTTTAGAAAGAGTTGGAATTTTAAGAGTATTTTAGCACATCTTGCTGACTTTTGGACTACTTTTCTATAAAAAATAATAAAAATATTTCGTTATTCTAGAATAATATTTAAAATACTCGAGAAATAAAAAAGTCATCCAACCTCACTTTGATGTAGGCAGATGACTCTTTAAAGAAATCACTGGCTCATTCATTTTGCTTAAGAAAAATAAATCAAAACAAATTTAGTTTCCCAATTCGTTCAATAGCCTTCACGAGAATATCTTCGTCAACTAATAAGCCAACGCGGACATATCCTTCTCCATATTCGCCGAACCCATTCCCAGCCGCGACTACTACATCGGCTTTCTCTAGTAAATAATCAGCGAAGGACTCACTTGTAAAACTACTAGGGACAGGAAGCCAAGCAAAGAAAGATCCACTTGGTGCTTCAGCTTTCCAACCAATTTTATTACATTCTTCAATCAGAACATTTCGGCGGCTCTCATAGCGGGCAACGAGCTCCTCAACACATTTCTGGTCATCAGTCAAAGCTGCTGCTGCCGCTTTTTGTACAGCTGGGAAAAGGCTGCAATATAGATGGTCTTGAATGAGGTTGAGTGCTTCAATAATTTTAGCGTTTCCAACCGCAAAGCCGACACGCCAGCCCGCCATATTATATGTTTTGGATAATGTATACATCTCTACCCCAATTTCTTTAGCCCCTTCGACCTCTAAGAAACTAGTAGGCTTTTTCCCGTCAAAGCCAATAGCACCATAGGCAAAGTCATGCAATACAGTAATATTATGTTCCTTCGCAAACGCGACAGTTTCTTCAAAGAAGGCTTTGTCAGCAGTAGCGCCTGTTGGATTATTAGGATAGTTTAAGTACATTAGTTTTGCCGCTTCTTTTATGTTTGAAGAAATGGCGTTATAATCCGGCAGAAATTTATTTTCCGCCTTTAATGGAAAGGTTTCATAGTTAACGTTAGCTAAGACAACCCCAGATAAATAATCAGGATAGCCAGGGTCTGGCAATAGCATAAGGTCTCCTTCATTTAGTAGACACATAGGGAGTTCGACAAGGCCAGTTTTTGTGCCAAAAAGAACGGCTACTTCAGTTGATGGGTCAATTTCTACTCCATATTGTTTATAGTAAAATTCAGCTGCTGCATTTTTGAGTTCCTGAATTCCGCGAAAGGGAGAATATTTATGAGTTTTAGGATCCTCAGCCGCCATTTGAAGCGCTTTAACAATATGAGGCGGTGTTGGCTGATCGGGATTTCCTTGTCCTAAATTAATGACATCCCGCCCTTCTGCAACGGCTTTGCTTACCTTTTCAACTAAGCTAGCAAAGAATTGAACAGGGAGTTTTTTTAAGCGATCTGAATATTCCATTTGATCCACCTTTTCTATAATAAAATTAGGGAAACTTCATTCAGTGGGGGCCTTCATCTCCCACTGAATGTTAGTTGAACTTATCACGCTCAATACGCCACGTCCTGTGGCTTTCGCCTGACTAGGACATCCTGTCCGTCGTCGGGCCTTTACGGGCTGTTAGATCTCCCACTTTAGAAGTTTTTGTTTTCTAAACTTTTTGACGTGGGAGTCTTACAGCCCGTTAATCTGCGATAAATTTGGAAAAGTCATTCATGTTAATTTCAAATTTTATATTCTTTCATTTGAATTGTCTATAGGAATGGGGAATGTTGACCAAAATAGTAGAGTAAATAAAGGCATACTAAAATAATGAATGGGCTCTAATTTTGTCAAAGAAAATCGGAAAAGATAGAAGATATGAAGAAGTTGGCGAAACAGATATGTTATAATTATATTGAAAATAGAACAGTAAGGAGCATTCGCTATGTTAAAAGATATTTTTATTGGCTTATCCCAAAACCAATTCCTAAATAGTGCTGCTAAAAAGTACGGGTTAAAATTGGGTGCACAAAATGTCGTAGCGGGAACAAATATAGAAGAAACAATCGAAAGCATTAAAGAATTAAATGCACATGGAATTTCTTGTACTGTTGATAATTTAGGGGAATTTGTATTTAAAGAAGAGGAAGCAACGGAAGCAAAAGAACAAATCCTAAAGGTGATTGAAGCAATTCATCAAGAAAAAGTGGATGCTCATATTTCCTTGAAGCCGACTCAGTTAGGTTTAGATATTGATTATGAATTTTGTCTAAATAATTTAAGAGAAATTGTCGATAAAGCGAATCAATATAATATTTTCATTAATTTTGATATGGAAGACTATGGACATCTACAACCATCATTTGATCTTTTAGATGAGCTTTCTACAGAGTATAACAATATTGGAACAGTTATCCAGGCCTATTTCTATCGTGCCGAAGAGGATATCCAAAAATACAAAAATTATCGTCTGCGTATTGTAAAAGGGGCTTATAAAGAGCCTGAGCAATACGCATACCAAGACAAAAGTGAGATTGATGCTAACTTTATTAAGTTGATCGAGTATCATTTATTAAATGGAAAATTTACTTCGATTGCTACTCATGATCATAATATTATTAATCATGTAAAGGAATTCGTTAAAAAAAATGATATTCCAAATGATAAATTTGAATTCCAAATGCTCTACGGATTTAGAAAAGATATGCAGCTAAAATTAGCGAAAGAAGGCTATAACTTCTGTACGTATGTGCCATTCGGTAAGGACTGGTACGGCTATTTCATGCGCCGCCTTGCAGAAAGACCGCAAAACTTAAATCTTGTTGTGAAGCAAGTATTCAACAAAAAGACAAACACAGTCCTTGGAGTTGCCGCTGGAGCATTCCTTTTAGGCAGAATGACGAAAAAGAAAAAGCGTAAATAAAAATCGAACTTAAAGAAGTCTGTTCTCTTGTGATAAGGGGGCAGGCTTTTTTCTTTTGTAATGATATCTTTTTGGTTTAATCAAGGATAAGATGGGAACTTTATACATTAGCGAATGGATTTCAACAGTATTATTTTTCCTTCATAAGTTTAAGGATGTTCATCTGTAGGGAGGGATGAGCTTGTATAAAAAGCAAGAAAAGATATTAATACGGATCGTATTTACAGTTGCTGGCATTATTCTTATTTCACTGCTAAGAAGAGTCGTTGTCGGTTAAGGAGGGATTTTCGGAATGGGAAATGAGGATGCTGTATTTTATAGTCGAGTTCTCACCGAACTCACTTTATCATTTCATATTATTTATGCCACGATTGGTGTTGGAGTTCCGCTCATGATTATGATTGCCCAATGGATTGGGATCAAAAAGAATGATGAGCATTATATTTTACTTGCAAGAAGATGGGCGAGAGGCTTTGTCATTACAGTTGCTGTTGGGGTGGTCACGGGAACAGCGCTTGGTTTGCAACTTTCACTTTTATGGCCGAACTTTATGGAGCTAGCTGGTAATGTTATCGCGCTACCTTTATTTATGGAAACGTTTGCGTTTTTCTTTGAGGCCATTTTTTTAGGCATCTATTTATATACTTGGGATCGGTTTGAGAATCAGAAGAAACATATGCTTTTATTAATCCCAGTGGCGGCCGGTGCCTCGTTTTCGGCAGTGTTTATAACGATCGTAAATGCCTTTATGAATGCACCACAAGGGTTTGACCTAGTAGATGGTCAGATCATTAATATTAACCCGCTAATAGCGATGTTTAATCCTGCTATGCCAACAAAGGTTGCGCA
Source organism: Cytobacillus depressus (assembly GCF_008923245.1). Classification (GTDB taxonomy): domain Bacteria; phylum Bacillota; class Bacilli; order Bacillales; family Cytobacillaceae; genus Cytobacillus; species Cytobacillus depressus. The sequence continues at coordinate 53,594 of NZ_WBOS01000012.1, read as the reverse complement.
TGTAGTTGTCACTGCCTATATGACATCAGCCTTTATCCTTGCTGCGATTGCCGCTTTTCGCTTACTGAAGGGCTCTAATCATATATACCATAAAAAGGCGCTGTATTTAACAATGAAGCTAGGCTTGATTTTCTCGATTGCTACTGCTGTCATTGGTGATTTCTCCGGTAAATATTTAGCAGAATATCAGCCGGAAAAATTAGCTGCAGCTGAATGGCATCTAGAAACTGAGGAAGGCGCCCCTCTCTACTTATTTGGTGTTTTAAAGGATGGTAAAGTTAAATATGCCATTAAAATTCCTTTTGCACTAAGCATTTTGGCTCACAGTAATTTACATGCGGAAGTCACTGGGCTCAATCAGTTTCCGGCGGATGAAATTCCTCCTCTCTATATCCATTATTTATTCGATATTATGGTTTCAATTGGCATGTGGATGACTGTTTTATCCGCTGTGTATGTGTTTGGAAAATGGAAGGGCTGGGCGTTTGTTAAGGCAAATTGGTACCGCGGGTTTATCGTTGCGGGAGGTCCGCTTACAGTGATTGCGATGGAAGCAGGCTGGTGGTTTGCGGAAGTGGGCAGGCAACCGTGGATATTGCGAGGAATTATGCGGACATCGGAAGCGGCGACTACAAGTGGACAAGTGAATCTCATGCTTGTGTTATTTGCCGGGTTATATTTGATTTTAGGAATTGGAAGTATCGTTGTGCTAACGAGAATGTTTAGACGAAATCCGGTTGAAAAAGAACTAGAAGATAGGCATGCAGAAATAGGTGGTGATCTTGTATGACACATGAATTGATTGGTATTTCTGTTCTTTGGCTATTTTTGTTTGGGTATGTGGTTGTAGCTTCCATTGATTTTGGGGCTGGAGTATTTAATGCGTATAGCTTGCTTACAGGCCGAAAGCATATATTAACGAATATTATTCAAAGATATTTGTCTCCTGTTTGGGAAGTCACTAATGTTTTTCTTGTCTTTTTCTTTGTCGGTATGGTCGGATTTTTCCCGAAAACAGCTTTTTATTATGGAACGATTCTACTTGTTCCAGCTAGTATTGCGATTATTTTAATCGCGATTCGCGGATCATACTATGCTTTTGAGACGTATGGATCGCGGGGACATAAGGGCTACACATTTATGTACGGTCTTTCGGGGTTGTTTATCCCAGCATCGCTATCGATTGTGTTGACGATTTCGGAAGGCGGGTTCGTTTCGATTGTTGATAATCAACCGGTGTTGGACTACTGGGCACTTTTTACAAGTCCGCTCACTTGGAGCATTGTTGTGCTAAGCTTGGCCGCCGTTCTCTACATTTCAGCTGTTTTTCTAACGTGGTATGCGAATAAAGCTCAAGATCAAAAAGCAACAGATCTATTAAGAAAATATGCATTGATCTGGGCGGCCCCACTAATGATTTCAGCTGCTGGAATTATTGTGGAGCTGCGTGAACATAATGCTGAGCATTATGCTCGAATGCTTAATATGTGGTGGCTGTTTGGCTTATCATTTGTTCTATTCCTTGGTACCGTGTGGTTAATATGGAGGCGCCAGAAATATGGCCTTGCGTTCGGATTATTGGCAGGACAATTTACACTAGCCTTTTTTGCTTATGGAATTTCTCACTATCCGTACTTGTTATATCCATACTTAACTCTCTATGACAGCTTTACAAATGAAGCGATGGCCGTTGCGCTCATTATTGCGTTTATTGCGGGATTATGCCTGTTGATACCTTCATTATGGCTGCTTTTAAGACTGTTTTTATTTGATAAGGATTATGTTCGGGGAAAGAGTTAAGGGAGGTTGATGTGATGGAGCACTTTCTAATGTTTTATGCACCGTTTATCGTTGTTGTGTTATCTATTGTAGTTGCATTTTGGGCAGGCTTGAAAGATGATGCAGTTTCTGGAGAACAAAAGCAATAGAAATTCAATATTTTGTGTGACAGCACATTTAGTAGTTCTTGCTGAATGTGCTGTTATTATTTTATTGGCCTAAAGACCTAATTGATAATGATACGAATAGTCCTCTATATCCGTGCTTTAATAACTAGCCTAGGTTGAAAGTTTCGTTTGTAAATTTTTTGAAGGTTTATAGGAAATCAAAGCGAATACATCTTGAGAATTCATAACTCAAGGAGGTTTTCGTTTTGAAAAAGGGCTCTTCCGTTTTACTTTCTGCCATTCTCGTTACTTCCAGCTTATATTTTGCTCCCATTAATTCCGCTATAACTGCTGAGGCTGCAGTCAATCAGGCTGACCATCCAAGTGAAAAAGCCTTTGATCAAAAGGTAATTGCTAGAGTCAGTGCTGAGCGGGTCTATGAAGATGTATATTATTTATCTGAAACGATCGGTCCGCGGGTCACCGGTACTGAAGGAGAGCAACGCGCTGCCGAGTTCATTAAGGAACGCTTGCTTTCCTATGGATACGAGGTAAAAATACAAGAGTTTAGTATTCCGGATAAAATGACGGGTTATTTAGTAACAAGTGATCAAAATGAAGTGATGGTAAGTATCCCTGCAGGCTCTAGTGATACAACAGAGGAAGGGATCTCTTCAAAGCTTTACGATGCCGGCTTTGGAAGAACAGTCGATTTTACTGAGGAGGCCGTTGGGAAAATCGCTCTTATCTCAAGAGGAGATATCACATTTAAGGAAAAGGTGGACAACGCCGTGGCTGCTGGAGCTATTGGAGTGCTGATTTATAATAATGTAGATTCACCTGGACCTCTAAATCCTTCTATTGGTGGTGATGCCGCGATACCGGTAGGCGGAATTTCAAAGGTAAGCGGCGAAGCATTACTTAAAGATATAGCTGCACAGAATAAGACGCTAACGTTAAAAGTGAAACGAATTGAAAATGCAAAATCCCAAAATATTATTGCAACTAGAACACCACAAAAAGGTAAAAATCACGACATTGTGCATGTATCCGCCCATTTTGACAGTGTTCCATTTGCACCAGGTGCCAGTGACAATGCTTCAGGAACAGCTGTTGCTTTAGAGCTGGCAAGGGTTCTAAAAAGCTACCCAATCGAAAAAGAATTAAGATTCGTTTTTGTTGGGGCTGAGGAAATTGGCCTTGTTGGTTCTGAATTTTATGTGAGCCAGCTAAGTCAAGATGAAATCAAAAGGAGCATTGCGAATTTTAACATGGATATGGTCGGGACCTCATGGGAAAATGCGACAGCCATTTTCATGAATACAGTGGATGGACAAGCAAACATCGTTACTAATACAGCGAAGGCTACCGCTGCAAGAATTGGAACACCATCTGAACTAGTTCTCTATCAGCGCGGAGCTTCCGATCACGTTTCGTTCCACGATGCAGGAATTCCAGCTGTGAATTTCATTCGCAGAGAGCCAGGTACAGCGAACCTAGAGCCGTATTATCACACACCACTAGATAAAATCGAACATATTAGTATAGAAAGATTAAAAGAGGCTGGGGACTTAGTAGGCGCTTCAGTTTATAGCTTGGTTCGTAAATAGTTTAATAGTTTGATAGTAAAAATGAAGCTGGGTTTCAGTTTGGACCAGCTTCATTTTTTTTGTGGACTATTTTCATTGTTGCTAATTAAGATAAAATAATACTAAAATGCTTTTGTGTGAGCAGAATACGTCGGAATAGGAGCATTCGATGAAAGAACAATATTATGATGCTTTGCTGAATATTAAAACAGGTGGTAATCAAAAGGGATTTAATCAATCAATTCATTATCACCGATATGAATCCACCCCATATAGCGCATTAGAAACATTGTTTCAGCATTATGAAATGAACAGCGGTGATCGGCTAGTTGATTTTGGATGTGGAAAAGGGAGATTAAACTTTTATTGCAATTATCTGTTTAATGCTTCAGCTGTTGGTGTGGAGATGAACAAGAACTATTATCGGGAAGCCTTGGAAAACTTGGACAGCTATTTGAAGAAAAATAAAAATGGAAGAGGTGAAGTCTCCTTTCAGTGCTGTTTGGCTGAGGAATACAAAATTGATCCCCCAGACAATCGGTTTTATTTTTTTAACCCATTTTCCATACAAATTTTTATGAAGGTTGTAAATAATATTTTGCTTTCGGTTGAAGAATATCCAAGGGAAATTGAGCTAATTTTTTATTATCCATCAGAGGATTATATTTATTTTTTAGAAAATCAAACGGTCTTTGAGTTGAAGGAGGAAATCCTTCTTACTGGGTCAGTACATAATCCACATGACAGATTTTTGATTTATCGATACTCAGCGGATTCAATCACTAGTTGAAAAAGTTCTAGTAATTTTAAAAAATATAAGAATATTCTTCAAATATAAGTTAAAATAAAGTAATATTTTTAATAAATTAGATTTCTGAGCTTCATAGTGCGTGTTTTTTCATGAGATTAGTCAAAACGCGCTTCATGATCGCTTCATGGTACGTGTTTTCTGTTGAGATCTCTCAAAACGCGCTTCATGAACGCTTCATGGTACGTGTTTTCTCATGGGATTAGTCAAAACGCGCTTCATGAACGCATCATGGTGCGAGTTTTCTCTTGGAATCTCTCAAAACGCGCTTCATGAACACTTCATGGTAAGGTTTTTCCCTTGAGATCTCCAAAATAAATAAGAATCTATTAAAAAGGAAGGTGCCTGTTTTGGAAAAAAGATTTGAAACACTCGTTTTGCATAATGTTGAAAAAAACAAGAAGCCGATTAAAAGCAAGGTAACCCCAATCTATCAAACTTCAGCTTTTACATTTGAAGATTTAGACGATCTTGAAGGATACTACCAAGGGGAGGGGAATTACTTATATTCCCGCGTCGGCAATCCAAATACAGATGAGCTTGGTCAAGCAGTCGCAGCACTTGAAGGCGCCCCTGCTGGTGTAGCGGCTTCTTCCGGGCTTTCAGCAATTTTGGCAGGAGTGCTTGCCGTTGTAAAAAGCGGTGATCACATTGTTGCTGCAGATGACGTATACGGCGGAAGCTTCCATTTATTAAAAGAAGAATTGAACGAGCTTGGGATTGAGACATCATTCGTTTCTTTCTCTGACATTCAAATAGTAGAACAGGCCATTAAGCCAAATACAAAGCTGCTTTTTACAGAATCCATTACAAATCCGCTTTTACGAGTGGAGGACCTTGAAGCTGTTGTTAGTCTTGCGAAAAGGCATCAATTATCAGTACTCATTGATAATACATTCGCAACACCATTTCATTGTACCCCTTATATGCTAGGGGCGGATTTAGTTGTCCATAGTGCGACTAAATATATTGGCGGGCACAGTGATGTGACAGCAGGCGTGGTAGTAGGAAGAGAAGATTTAATAGAAAAGGCAAGAGCGAAGGTTGTCAATCTCGGAGCGAATGTAAGTCCGTTTGAAGCTTGGCTGACATGCCGCGGATTAAAAACACTAGCTTTAAGAATAAAGAGTCAATCTGCGAATGCGAGAAAACTAGCTGAAGCACTGCAAGGGAATACAAATATTGCAAAGGTTTACTATCCTTTTAACGAAGCGGAGGAAGGTTTCGGTGCCATGGTATCTGTAGAACTTTCCAAGAATGTTGATGTGAATCAATTTTTCAGATCCCTTTCCTGGGTAAAAATTGTTCCGACCCTTGCTGGTGTAGAGACAAGTGTATCCCATCCGCTCACGACATCTCACCGGGCTTTGCCTCCTGAAGCAAATAAAGCGTTAGGTATTACGAGAGAAGTTGTCCGTATTTCAGTTGGAATCGAACATCCAGAAGATATTATTCTTGCTTTTGAACAGGCCATTGAAAAATCAGTGATTGAGTAAAAAAACTTTCAACGAAACCATCCATTGTCACAGAACTATGGATGGTTTTTTGTTGTTGAGAAGTCTATAAATTAGCCGATAATAGTAATAAAGCACCGAATATATATCTGTGTTTAGGTATAATGGACTTATATTTTAGAAAACAAAGAGGTTAACATGGGGGAACAGATTATGAGAAAAAGTATTACATGGCAGCTGGGAATAATCATTGTATGTGTTGTTTTTGCTTCAATGATTATTACGACCATATCAAACTACTGGGTAACATATGACAAAACATACGAGGCAGCTGGCATTGAGGCTGTAGGTTGTGCAAATATTACGACGGGATTAATTGCGCCTGGTGATATTGAAAAAGTAATTAATGGAGGTAAAGAAAAATTAAACGAGATTCAACAAACCTTAAATTGGACTACCGATCATAAGCAAATTTTTGAGAGTCAATATATGCTCCTTTTGGATGGAACGATTTTGGCAGCGGATTCTAATTTGCAAAAGCAAGGCTTTAAGGCAGGGGATCAATTCTATATTGATCAAGAGGCAATCAAAGTAATTAAAGAAACGAAACATCCTCATTACTCAAAAATATATGAATACGGAGGAATGAAGCGCGTGACTGGCTATGCTCCTGTATTTAAAGATCATGATCCTAATAAAGAAATCATTGCAATAAATGCAATTGATTTCAACGCAAAGATTGTAAGTGAGAGAACATGGGATTCAGTGAAAGCTAGCTTTATGCTGGGACTCCTGCCAATGTTATTAGCAAGTTTTATTACAATTAGTATACTGAAAAGAAAAACAAAGCCGATCACTTCTTTAATTAATTATGCTAAAAGGATTGCAGAAGGAGATTTAACCGTTGAGAACATAAAAGTAAAGAATAAAGATGAAATAGGTGACTTAGCAAACACATTAAATGTGATGGCGCAAAACTTGCGTGAGATCATTGAGAAGGTTAACACAAGTGCACAACAAGTTGCAGCTTCTTCGGAAGAATTAAATTCAAGCGCAGAACAAACAAATATGGTAACAAAGCAAATTACGATGAAAATGAGTGAAATGACTAAGGATGCAGATCAACAAGTTCAAAGTGTGGAAGAAAGCTTTCTTGTTGTGAATGAAATGTCTTCGAGCGTCCATCAAATTGCTCAAAATGCTTTAACAGTTTCCTCCACTGCTATAGAGGCTTCAGAAAAGGCATTAGAGGGAGATCGGGCAATAAAAATAGCTGTTAGACAAATGAATTCGATTAATCAAACTGTCAATGGCTTGGCGAAAGTCATTCAAGGTTTAGGGGAAAGGTCACAAGAGATTGGGGTCTTTACAAGCTCCATTACAGGAATAGCGGATCAGACAAACCTGCTTGCTTTAAATGCAGCGATTGAAGCGGCAAGGGCCGGAGAACAAGGACGGGGATTCGCTGTCGTTGCCGATGAAGTTCGAAAGCTAGCTGAACTATCCGCGGAATCTGCAAAAGAAATTACCCAACTAATCGCTTTAGTTCAAGATGAAACCTTTAGTGCAGTTCAATCAATGGAATTTGCTACAGCTGAAGTTCTTGAAGGAATTGGAGTCGTAAATCAAGCCGGTGAATCATTCGTGACGATCCAAGATTCTATTAATAAAGTGTCGAATCAGATTCAAGAAGTTTCATCTGCAGCGGAGCAATTAGCTGCTGGTTCTGAGCGGGTAGTTCACTCAATGGAATATATTACAAAAGCTGAAGAAGAGGTGGCATCTCATACGCAAGAAGTATCGGCCTCCACGGAAGAACAATTGGCATCAATTGAAGAAATCTCACTGTCAGCAAGTACTTTAGCAGATATGGCAGAAGAATTGAAATTACTTATAAACAGATTTAAAGTTTAAAATTCCCATTGTCTGAAAACAAAAGGATGAAGGCAAAATTAAAAATGAGTCCGGTGCAATACCGAACTCATTTTTTCCAAGCTGCCTGATGAAATAACCGTGTCTAACTTTTAGGGGTCACTTCATACGAGGGTCATGACGGACAGTTTTTCTTATAATTGGTCTTTTATAGGGCGATAGTAAGATAAATAATTCATGGAACGTGTTTTCCGAGGCAGAGTCCAAAAACGGTGCCTATGAACGCTTCATGGAGCGCGTTTTCTAAGGTCGTGCCCCAAAACGTTGCCCATGAAAGGTTCATGGATCGCGTTTTCCAAGGTCGTGCCCCAAAACGTTGCCCATGAACGCTTTATGGAGCGTGTTTTCCAAGGTCGCACCCAAAAACGGTGCCCATGACCGCATCATGGAACGCGTTTTCTAAGGTCTCGCCCCAAAACGGTGCCCATGACCGCATCATGGAACGCGTTTTCCAAGGTTACGCCCCAAAACGGTGCCCATGACCGCTTCATGGAGCTTGTTTTCCAAGGTCACGCCCCAAAACGGTGCCCATGAACGCTTAATGGGACGCGTTTCCAAGGTGACGTCTAAAAACGCTCGCATGGCTACCTCGAAGATCACATTTGCCAAGCCACCTCCAAAAATATCTCCACCGTATCCCTACGTCTTAAGTCTTAGATAAATTTAAGGTCAGGGTCTATAGATGTGAGCTTCTATTTCGTGTATGTTTATAGTGAGAAGGAAATTTCGCAAAACTGAAACTTAGATTTAGAAAGAACGTATAAATAGTAAAGATACCTTTATTCAGCACTTATCTCCCCATTTAAAATGGTAAGATGAGTGCAAACGGAGATTCAATTCAGTGAGGGGTTAAACCTTAGCTGAATAAAGTTAAGCCTCCGGCGGATACCTCAGATTTTTAAAGGAATTTATCGAGCAGGCTCGATAAAAATCTGGGCGCAAATACGCCAAGGCGAATTTGATGTCAGGAGTCGATGACGATGAATCAATTTTTAGCATTTTTGCTGCGAATATTAATTGCCATTCCGGTATCTACGAGTGTTTGGCTGATTAGCTATTTTACATTTGCACAATCTTTCTGGCTTGCGGGTGGGATTGGACTGGTGGTCGGAGCATTCGCTTACGGGCTGACCGGGATGATTTTAAAGCATCGTTTTTTAAAGCGGCACCAGCTGAAGAGGAAGGAATACCAATATATTAAGAAGAATATAGATGAAGCAAAACCAAAAATAGCTCGTTTGCATAAAGCGCTTTTCTCCATTCGGCACATCCCCTCTTTAAAACAAAGGATGGAGCTCATGAGAACGACAAGAAAAATCTATCGGTTAACGAAAAAAGAACCGAAACGATTTTATAAGGCGGAGCCGTTTTACTTTTCCCATTTAGACTCTGCTGTTGAGCTATCGGAGAAGTATGTGTTTTTATCTACGCAGCCAAAGAAGACGTTTGAGCTCGATCAATCATTATATGAAACTCGCCGTACATTGGAGGAGTTAACGGTTTTAGTAGAAGAGGACTTGTATAAAGTCATCTCGGATGATATTGATCAATTGAATTTTGAAATTGATGTCGCAAAGCATACAATAAAATCCCTCAAGGATTCTCGAATAATTGATGAAAGCAGGAGACTAAGATGAGTGAACAAAATCCATCCCTGTTAAAAAACACAAGCACGTCGAATTTAATGGATGATTTACTTTCTAACCCATTTGATGATAACCAAGAGCTTACGAGCAAACTTGAGCCTGCTGTAGAAAAACAAGTCAGGCTCATTGATGTGATTCCGGAAGAAAATCGAATAAAGGCTTTACAGCTTGCGGAGCAGATTGATCCGAAAAACCATCAAGCCATGATTTCCTATGGGACGCCGGCACAGTCGAAATTATTGGCTTTCTCGAATACGATGCTAGAGCAGGTTCAGAAAAAGGATATCGGAGAAGTAGGGGAAATCATTAGCGAATTAATGATGAAGTTCAATGAGGTTAATCCAGATGATTTAAAAATGGAGAAAACATCTTTCCTTGCCCGCATGTTTGGACGGATTTCTAACACAATCCAGGAGACTTTGTCTCGGTATCAAAAAACAGGCGCACAAATTGACAGGATTAGCGTGAAGCTAGAACGCAGTAAAAATATTCTCCTATCCGATGTCGTTATGCTAGAAAAGCTTTATGAAAATAACAAGGAATATTTTCATGCATTAAATGTGTATATTGCCGCTGGAGAAATTAAGCTTGAGGAATTGCATGGGAAGACGATCCCAGGATTAAAGAAATCTGCAGAAGTATCGAATGATCAAATGAAGTTCCAGGAAGTCAATGATATGATCCAGTTCGCTGATCGACTGGATAAACGGCTTTATGATCTGAAATTAAGCCGGGAAATCACGATTCAAAGTGCTCCGCAAATCCGTCTAATTCAAAATACAAATCAGGCGTTAGTAGAAAAAATTCAATCATCTATTATGACAGCCATCCCGCTATGGAAGAACCAAGTCGCGATCGCATTGACATTAATCAGGCAGCGTCACGCCGTAGAAGCACAAAAGCAAGTGTCCAAAACGACAAATGAACTGCTGCTGAAAAATGCTGAAATGCTAAAAACGAATACAATTGAGACAGCACGGGAAAATGAGCGCGGCCTTGTCGATATTGAAACATTGAAAAAAACACAGGCGAATTTAATTTCCACTCTTGAAGAAACATTAAAAATTCAAGAGGAGGGTCGCCACAAGCGCCGCTTGGCTGAGCAGGAGCTCGCATCAATGGAAAATGATTTACGCCAAAAGCTGCTGGAGATAAAGGGGTAATAACTGTAAAAATAAAAGAAGCTCAAACCATCAAATGTTTGATGATTTGAGCTTCTTATTTTTGGCTAATAGAAAAGTTTAAGTTTATTAGCATACTAAAGTAATATGGAAACTAGTTTGAAATCCTGCTCGTAATATCACATAAGAAAAATTAAGGCATTCGCCAAAAAAGACTGGGCGAATGCCTTAGTTTTACTAATCATAGAGCTTGTTCCAGCTTTTTCTCAATAGCAGCGGGGAATTTCATTACTACTTCGGTTCCTTCATTTATTTTACTGTTGAAGATCATCGAACCATTATGAGATTGTACGATTTTATAGCTTACAGTTAAACCTAAGCCAGTTCCTTTTTCCTTCGATGAATAAAAAGGCTCTCCGATTTTTTCTAATCGTTTTTCGGGAATTCCGCAGCCATCATCTTTGACAGTTACACATACACTGTCATTTTCCTTAGAACATAAATAGACCGTTATTTTGCCTTTGTTAGCTGAAGCTTCAATGGCATTTTTGATAATATTAATAAACAGCTGCTTTAATTGATTTGGTACACATTTAATGAAATATTCTTCCCGATCAGCTACAAGTTCAATTTGCACATTATATAAATTTGCATCAGACTGCAGCAAGGAAACGACTTCAAATAGAACTAAATGGATGTTTGCATGAGTAAATTGGACTTGCTGGGGTTTGGCCAGCATGAGAAGTTCTCCAGCGATATAATTAATCCGGTTTAATTCATCGAGCATAATTTTGTGGTATAAATGATCCTTCTCATTCTCTTTTTGCAAAAGCTGAACAAAGCCAATGAGTGAGGTGAGCGGATTGCGGATTTCATGTGCAACACTTGCAGCAAGCTCACCTACAATAGAAAGCTTTTCAGTCCTTCTTAATCTTTCTTCTGTTTGCCTTAGCAGTGTGACGTCCTTTGCATACCCGACAATCCCGTCGATTTTTTCATTTACGAAAATCGGAAGGTTCGTACATTGTAAAGTGATGGTATCGCCATTTGCATGGGGGATATTCATCTCATATTTCTCGACATTTTCCCCATTGATGATATTGGAAATTGACTCCAGTACAAGCTCTTGATCTTCTTTGGAGAGCATTTCTTTGACACTTTTTCCGAGGACCATCCGATCATCGTAGCCAGTTATCGCTTTAAATTGCGGATTGACATCGGTGATTACACCGTTCAAATTAATCATGTAGACGATATCTGGACTATACTCAAATAAGGATTTGTACTGTTCCCTGCTTCTTTTTAATAGGTTTTCGAATAATTTTCTTTCGGTAATATCCCTGCCAATAATGACAAGCCCTTTTCGGCTGCCATCTTTATGAAAAAGCGGAACCTTGATCGTGTCAAACGTTTTTTCCATCCCATTAGGCAGGGGGACTACCTCTTCAATATGTGTGACACCGCCATTTTTCCACGCCTCTTCATCTGAAATCTCGCAATAACGCAGGGCATCTCCATAAAATTCAGTAAACTCGGCGAGCTCTGAATCTTTTTTTCCTTTATAATCAACATTTTCAAGCTGGAATAATTTTAACCCAAATTCATTCGCTTCGATCCATCGCCCTTCGCCATCTTTAAAGTTTACAAAGTCAACCATTGAATTGATAAGAGTAGATAATCGCTTTTCCTCATCCTTAAAGTGTCTTAGCTTTTCTGTCTTTTGTAAAAAATAAATAAATAACCATCCTGTTGTTAGAATATAAATAAGTTCTTTACATCTTTCAATCACTTTTATGAGAGGTGAAGGCTGGAATTGGCTAAGCACGAAGTCCGTGCCGAACAGCCATACAATACTTATGGTTACATATAATAAAACAAATCTCGATTTATTCATTTGATATTGTAACCCCTATTCCATATGAAAAATAATTAAAGAAACTTTTCATTTTTCGTCGTTCATAATAGTATTGTTATATTGAAAATAACATTAATAAACATTTTAGCCTAGATTGGAAGGCAAATAAAGACCTTCATTAAATATTTGGAAGAATAATAGGAAAAAGAACCCTTTATTAAGGAAAGGTAGGAATCTATGTACTTAACTATTAAAGAAACAGCTGAATTTCTCTCATGTTCGGAGTCATATGTCAAAAATCTTATTTTGCAAAAGCGAATCCGTACGATTTATGATGGCGAGCAATATTTAATTTATAAAGAACAGTTTAATACACATGTCAAGCAAATGGAAAAATACAAAGAATTGGTAGAGGAAATATTAAATGAGCCGATCCCTGAAGATATTGATGTGAAGGATGAAGATTAGAGGGAATATATTGATATAAAAAATTTACTAGATTTAAAAGACCAGGTAGTTATTTCCTGGTCCTTTTGTCATTTAATAGGAAACTTTGGCAAAAATAGATACTTCTTCCTAGTAGCTAATAGTAAGAAATCCCCTTATTGGAATATTTTGAACAGTTTAATATTTATATAAATGATTCCTAGGAGGGGTACTATGAAAAAGCCAATTATATCAATTGCACTAGCTACGACATTAGCATTTGGTGCTATTGGAACACAGGCTGTTTATGCGAAGCCGATTGAAACTGGACAAGCTCAGCCAGTTAACGTGTTTGATCATATGGTTATCAAGAAGATTAATGCAGAAAATATTTATAAAAATATTGCACATTTGTCGAAAACACCGCGTGTGGCAGGGACTGAAGCGGAGGATCAAGCTGTCAAGTTTATTAAGGAGCAATTTGAATCTTACGGATATGATGTAGAAATTCAGCCGTTTACATTCTATGGATATACAGCTCCACATACGGTTGAATTGAATGTAAATGGTCACGACGGAAAGCTTAATCCTGCTTCCTTTACATACTCAGTCAGCGGGAATGTGACTGGCGATCTTGTTTATGCTGGGTTAGGGAAGAAAGAAGAGCTTGCAAATAAAGATTTAACAGGAAAAATTGCCCTCATTCAGCGCGGTGACATTAGTTTCGGTGAAAAAGTGTTAAATGCAGCTGAAAAAGGGGCCGCTGGAGTTATTATATTTAATAACACGAGCGGTGCAGTAAATGGAACACTCGGCGAAGCAAATGATAAATATGTTCCAGCTGTTTCTTTAACGAAGGCGGAGGGTGAAGCACTTCTGGCTAAGCTAAATGAAGGTACAGCTTTGAAGGCATCTGTAAAAATTGAGGGTGCTAGAACGGGAGAAAATCTTTCTCATAATGTCATAGCAACTAAAAAACCGACAAATAAACAAAAGGATACAAATAAGATTATCGTAGTAGGTGCGCATCACGATTCAGTTGCGGGTGCACCGGGCGCAAATGATGATGCTTCTGGAACAGCAACAACGCTTGAGCTAGCACGAGTATTAAAAAATGTGCCAACCGATACTGAAATCCGCTTTGTTACATTTGGCGCGGAAGAGCTAGGTTTAATTGGCTCAACCTACTATGTTAATAATCTATCAGAAGATGAAAAAGAGAGAACGATTGCTAACTTCAACCTTGATATGGTCGGAAGCAGAGATGCTGGAGATTTAGTTTTACTAACTCTTGATGGCAAACCAAATCTAGTAACAGAGCTTGCTCAAGCTTCAAGTACAAGATTGAACGGTGAGCCAACTCCGTACGGTCAAGGTGGCCGAAGTGACCATGTTCCTTTTGCTGAAGCAGGGATTCCAGCCGCGTTATTTATTCATAGCCCGTCTGAGCCTTGGTACCATACACCAGAGGATTCCATTGACAAAATCAGCAAAGAAAAGCTTCAGGATGTAGCTGAAATTGTTGGGGCTGCAGTTTATGATTTAGCACGTTTTGACAATATGGGACCAAAACCGAAGAAGGGCCCTAAAGTAAAAGCAGAGAAAGACGAATACCATGAGCAGGCTGTAAGATAATAGGGATAAAAAGACCAGTTCTTTCAAGAAGGACTGGTTTTTCTTTTGGGCTTAGGGTAAGTTTTTCCAACTATTTGGTTCAAATTGAATGATAAAGTAAAGTCTTGCATGATAAAATAGGTCTAACCATTTCAATATTTAGGAAGAAGGAAATCATTTTGAAAAACGTGCGGACCTATCTTTTGTTAACAGGGGTTATGGTTGCTTGGGGGATTAATGTGCCAATCATAAAAATATTAGTTGGCTATTTTCCTCCAATCACGATTACCTCTTTACGGATTTTTACCGCTGGAGTCACGGTGTTTATCATTTTGGGGATCATGAAAAAAATTCGAAAGCCGACTATGGGAGAATGGAAGTTTATTATTCTAGGCAGCTTGTTCAGCGTGGTCGGTCATCATTTCTTTTTATCGCTTGGATTAACCGGCACGACAGCAACAAATGGGGCGTTAATTTTAGGAACGGGACCATTGTTAACGGCCATTCTTTCGTCAGTCCTTTTACGGAATAGACCAACTTGGATTCAAGTGCTTGGCTTCCTATTTGGGAGTGCGGGTGTTTCTTTCATCGTTCTATCAGGGGAAAAGGGATTATCGGGTTTATCTGTTGGAGATCTGTATGTGTTCTTTTCGATTCTTTCACAGGCGTTCAGCTTTATTCTCATCAGTAAGGCCGCGAAAACGCTGGATCCTCGTTTGTTAACAGGCTATATGCTCGTTTTTGGCGGCATTATATTATTTTTTATAAGTTTATGGAAAGAGCCTAACGGCTTTGAAGGCATTTTCCAAGCTCCGTTTTTAATATGGGTGGCCTTTATCTCCTCAGCGATTCTTTCAACGGCATTAGGTCATATGTTTTATAACTCAGCCATCAAAAAGATTGGGCCTGCCGAAGCGTCCATTTTTATTAATTTAAGTACTTTTTTCTCATTAGTCGGTTCAGCCATCCTTTTAGGAGAAATCATAACTTCTACTCATTTACTCGGTCTGCTGTTCATTGTTTCGGGTGTAATTCTTGGTTCAGGTGCATTAGAGGAATTATTGAAGAGACGTAAAAACAGGGATATCGAACAGACACAAACGAAACTGAAGGCTTGAGCACTAGCGCTCAAGCCTTTATTCTTAGTACCCTTTCTCATAATCTACTAAATTAATTGGCAGCTTCTCTTCTTTAAGATAGCTTTTTAAGTTCGGGATAAAAATATCTTTAATGACGCGACAGTCATAATGTTCGGTTGAACCGGCCGTATGAGGCGTGATAATGACATTCTCTAGCTCCCAAAGTGGACTGACTTCACTTAGTGGTTCTTTTTCAAATACATCTAAACCTGCTCCAGCAATTTTCTCGTCACTTAATGCCTCAATAAGATCGGCTTCCACGACAAGATCGCCGCGGCCGATATTGATGAAGAAAGAAGAAGGCTTCATGACGTTGAATTGTTCTTTTCCAAACAAGTATTTAGTTTCCTCTGTGAGTGGGAGAGTGACGACGACATAGTCACATTGCGGTAATATATCATTGATTTGATCGAGCGTATACATCTCATCAACAAATTCCTCGGGCTGGCCTGAACGGCGGAAGCCAAGAACGTTCATTCCAAATGCTTTCGCAATTTTTGCCGTTTCCTTTCCGATCGCTCCCACGCCGAATAACCCCATTGTTTTTCCATGAAGCTCTAGCTTTAACCCTGAATGGTGCCACTTTTTCGTTTGCTGATTCTTTACATAAGCATGTATTTTTCTTGTTAGTCCGAGCATGAGGGCAAAGATCGTTTCGGAAATTGGGAATGAATGAACACCGTTTGCTGAAGATAACTGGATGTGTCGAGCCTTCAATTCTGTTAAAGGCATGCTATTGACACCGGCAGACCATGATTGAATCCAGCGCAACTTTGCATCGTTATTGAGAGCATGTTCCCCAATCTCTTTTTTCCAGCCAGCGATGATTTCAGCTTCTTTTAAGTGACTCTCCCAGACAGCTTTATCTTTCCCGATGATTAGCTCCCAATCTGGGACAACTTCTTGTATTGATTTTATTAGATGTTGGTCTAAGTTCTGGGTAACGATTAATTTTCTGCTACTCACTAGGACTCCCCCTGTTTTCATGATAGGTTTATCATAACAAAAAAAGAAAACTCTTACTATTCAGAAGGGACAGACGTTTCTCGTAAATATTTCACCCGCCGATAAATGGAAACCCAAAGGGCATACTAAGATTATATTTAAAGTGGGAGGATATAAATTTGAGTACAAAAAAGAATGTATTATCTATCTTTGCCTTAGGCGGCTTGAATGAAATCGGGAAAAATATGTATGCAATCGAATATTCAAACGAAATCGTGATAATTGACTGTGGCAATAAGTTTCCAGATGAAAGTTTATTAGGCATTGATTTGATTATCCCTGATATAGCTTATTTAGTGGAAAATAAAGATAAAGTTAGGGCTTTAATTGTCACACATGGACATGAAGATCATATCGGGGGAATCCCGTTTTTCTTAAAAATATTGAATGTACCCGTTTATGCCACACGCTTCACACTAGGATTAATTGAACTCAAATTAAAAGAACATAAACTTCTAAGAGAAAGCGAACTTGTTGAAATCAATTCAAACTCAAACCTGAAATTCGAAGAAATGAGTGTAAGCTTTTTCAAAGTGACCCATAGTATTCCTGATTGCTTGGGAATAGTCTTTCACACACCAGAAGGAAATATTGTACATACGGGGGATTTCAAGTTCGATTTAACCCCTGCTAATAATGAGCATTCGGATATTCACAAAATGGCTGAAATAGGCAATGAGGGGGTCTTGCTTCTATTGTCTGAGAGTACCAATGCAGAACGTCCTGGCTTGACCCCATCGGAACAAATGGTAGGTGAACATGTGGAAACAGCATTTATGAAAGCCGAACGCAAAGTTATTGTTTCTACCTTTGCTTCAAACATTAGTCGTGTTCAGCAAGTCGTAAATGCAGCACATAAAACAAAGCGAAAACTTGCCTTACTTGGGCGAAGTATGGTTAATGTTGTAGGGGTTGCTATGGAACGTGGTTATTTAATAGTTCCTGATGGGATGTTAATTGACCCGCATGAAATTAATGAAATGGCTCCTGAAAAGGTGGCTATTTTATGTACGGGGAGTCAAGGGGAGCCATTGGCCGCTCTTTCCCGCCTTTCCACTGGAAACTTTCGCGGTGTCGACATTTTACCTGGGGATACGGTTATCATTGCAGCAGGTCCTATACCTGGAAATGAACGGAATGTCACGAGTGTCGTAGACAACTTCTTTGCACTTGGAGCCAAAGTGATTTATGGAACAGGAAGTACGTCTGGAATGCATGTCTCCGGTCATGGTTATCAAGAAGATTTAAAACTAATGCTTACGTTAATGAAACCAAAATATTTTATTCCCATTCACGGTGAATTTAGAATGCTACACCATCACCGTTTATTAGCTGAATCCGTTGGAGTTGAGAGAGGAAATACGTTTATCATCAATAATGGCGATGTCGTCGATATTGAACATAACATTGCCCGTCAGACCCGGAAAATACCGGTTGGGAGTACCTACGTAGACGGAAGGGATGTAGGTACTGTTGGAGAATTTTTGTTGCGGGACCGCAAAAAGCTTTCAGAGGATGGAATGCTTATGATTATTTTAACAATGAGCAAAGCGGAAGGAAAATTGATTTCTGAACCCGAAACCATTTCTCGTGGATTTGTGGATAGGGATTTCTCAGAAATTCGAAGAGACGTTAATCGACTTACAATAGAAACTGTTAACGAACTACAAGAAGCGAATAGAAACCAATGGAATGTAATGAAAAAACAAATAAAAAAGTCAATACGACAATATATATATACGCAAACGAAGAAAGATCCAATGATAGTGCCTATACTTATTGAAATTTAATAGGGGAGAAGTTTTAAAAAAATGAATTAATTGACCTTCAAGAAATGGGCGTATTTATGAAGTAACTAAAAATTTTTTCTCAATGTTTGTTAGTAAGAAATCGATCATTTAGTATTTCATAAACGCCCCTTCAAGTAAGCAATTACTCTTTCGGTGAAAAGATCGATAAAAGAGGGATTGTCCGCCATCGCTGTTGCTTGCGCCATTCATCTAGATACGCATTACGAGCGACTTTAAATAGCCAAGCACGAGCCCTTCTCCTTCAAATGTGTGTAAATAAACAGTCGCACGAACAAACGCTTCTTGTGTTAAGTCCTCCGCAAGCTGCGTTGAACCACATAACTTTAGTAGGATAGTTTAACGAGAATAATGCTATCAGTATTATGGTTATAAGTATTGAGGTTGTGAATATAAATCTTTAGATGAAGAACCAACATTAAACTTTTGATACTTGAAGGATTTATTTTTTGGAAGATGGAAGATAAAAGTGAAAGACCATTATGAATGAGAGGTGGCTATTATAATTGTTAACAACAATTAATCCATCATTTGTTGATGAATTAGTGTCAACTGCAGTATCAAAGAAAAACATTTATTGTGCTGTATTATGTGTCGAAAGTGGAGACAACTCTTTATCGCTCTTATGCGGGGCTGGAAATCTAACTACAGATAAACCATATTTTATCGCAAGCGTAACAAAATTATACGTCACGGCTGTTTTACTAAAACTAAGATCTGAAAAGTGTCTGAATCTCCAAAATAAAATCTCCGAATATTTTTCTGATGAAATTCTACATGAACTCCACCTATTTAAAGGCATAGAACACTCCAAAAATATAACAATCAAACATTTAATGTCCAATACATCAGGAATACCTGATTACTTTTCCTCTGATGTGATTGGGGAATTAACAGCAGGAATAGATCAGAGTTGGGGCTTTGAAAGAACATTAGCAAGTGTAAAACAAAAGAAACCAAAATTTGCTCCTGGTAAAAAGGCTCAATACTCCGATACAAATTATCAGCTTTTAGGTAAGATCATTGAAACGATAACAAACAAAGACATCCATACGGTTTTCAAGGAATTTATTTTTGATGAACTAAAATTAGAGAATACGTACTTATATGAAGATGTGAATGATAAACGACCAGCACCTATTTATTACAAAGATAAGGAAATCTACTTACCCAAATATATGTCATCAATAGGACCAGAAGGAGGCATTGTATCGACAGCGAAGGAATCTATGATATTTTTAAAGGCATTTATCAATGGACATTTCTTTCCAAAGGAATATTTTAATAAGCTTAACGATTGGAAAATTCTTTTTAGTCCAGGATTATTCTTTTATGGTGTTGGGATTGCAAGTCAACCCATATCTATTAAAGAATTGAAAAATGGATTAATCGGACATTGGGGGCAGACAGGTGCTTTTTCATTTTACCATCCGAAGACTGATCTATACTTTACAGGAACGGTCAATCAGTTTTACGGGCATAGTGTTGCTGCAAAGATGATGTTGAAAATAATCAAAAATGTAAAAAAAACAGAATAAGTCCATTTTAATCAGACCAAATTTTGGGATAGGTTGTAAAATATTGTACTTAAAGTAACGGGTGCGATTATTGAGGAATAAGTTGTTCCGTTAAAGGGAGTTTGTTGAACGACTGGCTCAATATACATTGAACATTCGGAAACTTTTGACCACATTGAATGTATAATAGTTTAGTTAATGAAGTCGTGTTAAATCTTAAAGAAAGATAGGAGAGTTATATGACGAATACGAAGGCAAACGACCCTAAGTTGCTCAATCCGCAACTACAACAATCGCGAACACGGTCTTTGGTATGGTCGGGATATGCTGTTTTTATTTGGTCGATAGTCTATATGATCCCCCACCTTTATTGGGCACTGGGGGGCACGGCCGGTCTAACGATATTAAAGCCATCTATATTAGCATTACCCCAATGGGAACTAGTGAATTGGGTTGCCTCAGTCATTCTTACGTTAGCGGGGCTTCTCGGGATTGCATTGATCTATTTTTGGAATAGAAAGCCGTTAAAATGGTTGTTGTTAACGATAGCCTTGGCAGGTTCCTCAGTAGCTGCCTCCCACGGCATTTATGGAATAGTCTACCGATTACTTCAAATTACAGGAGTTATCGGGGTAGAATTAGATCCGTTCAATGTTAATGAACATGCCTATGTGTTATGGGATCTTTTACTGTTCGAACCATGGTTTTTAATTGAGGGCATTCTTTTAGTAGTGCTTGGTTGGTATTCCTTTAACAAACCAAATAACAGGAGAATCTGGTTCATGCTTTGTACGCTTGGCATCATTATTGGTATTGTTACGGGACTGTTAGGTGTTCGATTTGCATAGCCCAGTTGATAAATATTATCGATATTCAACAGGGGTAAACGCTCATTTTCATTTTGGGGCCGGATTGTTGAAAAAATTTTCTTCCTTGCGAATTTCACTTAAATAAAGGAATGTGTTAAGATTGGGTTATCTAAAAATTCCAAATATTGATTTATTAAGAAATATTGGTTTAGGGGGTAGATATTATGACAAACAAAAGAAAAGTTAGCGTTAAAAATAATAAGGGGAAAACGTCTAACTAAATTAAATTATATAGTGTTTTCCAACAAATGAAAGGGGAAAATCATTTGAATCAAACATTATTAATTATTGATGCTCAACAAGAATTAATTGACGGGAATCAAGAAGAAAGTGCGGTTTTTATTAAAGAGCAGCTTATTAGGAATATCAATAAAGTGATTGGAAAAGCAAGGGAATCTGATATTCCAGTTGTGTTTGTAAGGGATCTCGATGTTGCTGAAGGTAAAGGTGAAGGTTTTCAAATTCACAATAAAATTAATGTACCTTTGAAAGCAAAGATTTTCGATAAATCTGCAACGAATTCCTTTCATGGAACAGATCTTCTAAATCATTTACGATCTCAGCAGATTGAACATGTTGTTGTTATGGGCTGTAAAACACAACACTGTATAGATAGTGCAGTTAGAACAGCTACTATTAGTGGTTTAGATGTAACTTTAGTCGGTGATGGGCATTCAACAACGGACAATGATGTTTTAAGTGCTGAACAAATCATAAAGCATCATAATAGGACTCTCCACGGTCATTATAATGTCGAACACTTTTCACTTGTAAGAAATGCAGACGAAGACTTGTTTCGTCCAACTCATGACTCATATAGGTAATATTAATCTAAAAGTGTTACTAAAATGTGTGGTTCTATTCAAAAAAAGGACGCGTTTATTTTGGGATGCGTCCCTTCATGTTTTGGGCCAGATTATTGAAAAAAATTTTAAAAATAAAATGGATATTTTTGTTAACGCAAGTGTGGTTTGTGAGTGATTTTATTTTAACTAACGATAGCAGGTTTAAGAAGGAATATAAACAGGGTTAGTTAAGTAAGTAATACTGAACTCAGTTTTGTTTTATTCTCAAATTCATTTAACTTATTTTCTAAATACGGGAGGGCTTTCATTGAAAACATTTTTTCGATATAACTGGATGGTCAGAGAAGAATGGTATCAGTGGTGTGAGGGATTAAGTGAAGAGGAACTTCTACGAACCAGAACTGGTGGAGTAGGAAGTATACTGCATACACTCTTCCATATAGTTGATGTGGAGTGGAGCTGGATACGTCTATTACAAGGAAAAACAGACTTTGAGGAGAGTTTTGAGGATTATAAAAGCTTAAATCAGGTTCGAAAATTGGACGCTGAATTTCGATCGGAAGTGGAGAACTTTGTGAACAACTGGGATAATAGTAAAGAAAAACAACTGTTTTACGATACTCTACCAGATGGAAGAATTGTAACTGACACTTGGGGTGAGGTTATACGACATGTCATTGCCCACGAAATTCACCATATAGGACAATTATCAATCTGGGCAAGGGAAGTAGGCAAAAAGCCTGTGTCTGCAAACTTTATTGGACGAGGTCTTATCTCTCAATATGAATAAAAAAAGTATAAAGTAATTAATTTAGCTGTTCTCTTGTTAATCTAACAGAATTAATTTTACAGGAATAAAGTGATTTCAGGACTGTGGCTATGCTATTCCTGGAAAGAAGTAAGGGGTTGAAACATATTATACATGACTAATATGTTTCAACCTCTATTTTATATGACTTTTTCCAATAAGGTATTGAAGAAGGTAACAAAGATAACCATAAAATTAAAAAAATATCGCACTTCATAAGCCAAATAGTATATTACTCAGGTCTTTGGCTTTTTAAGGTTTCCTGAAACGAGGACAGAACCTAATAGTACGATTATTGTACCTATAACAAATTGTATGTTGACAGGGGTACCTATAAATAAAATTTCGGTTACGATTGCCCAAAAAACATATGTATTGTTAAGCGATTGACCTCTAGCAGCACCGATTAAATCAATGGACATGTAGTATAAAGAATAATTGGCAGCCCCTAATAAACCCGCTATAACGATTACCCAAACGATCTTAGAAGATGCTGCTTGAAAGACTAATGGATATCCATGAATAAATGGTACAATTAATATGGCATAACAAAGTGCGGAGGTCATCTGTCTTATATTAATGGCATAGAGAGGAATGGGAGGAACGTCCTCTTTTCCTTTCATTCCCCAGGCACCGATTACCCCTTCAAGTCCCCAAAATATGGCGGCCCCCAATGAAAACAAGATTCCGATGATAAAGTTACTTTCGCCGTTAAACTTTGATGGCACATATGCCAATATTATCACTCCAATGATATTTAAAATAACGCCGAACCAAGTTCTTTTGTACATTTTTTCCTTCAAAAAAAAGAAAGCAAGCAGAGCGCCAATCCCAGGGAATATAGAAGCAATGCTTGCCGTATACGTTACTCCTGCATATTGAATACCAAGAAAATAAAAAGTCATTGCTAAAGGTCCACCAGACAATGCTCCAAGAACTAAAATCGCTCCGCTCTTTGTTTTGATCAACTTTAATACATTAATAAATTCACCTTTTACAATCATTAAAAAAGATACCCATAGGGCAGAGAAAAAGTCATGCATGAAAGCAGCTATAATAGGAGCAAGCACAGTAGCCTGTTTAAAAGGTGTACTAGCGATAATAACGCCAATTATCACTGTATCTATTCCCCATGCAACAGCTGAAGTAGCCCCTAGACCTACACCCTTTCTAGCTTTTTTAAGACCTTTTACATTCATTAACTTTACCTCTTTCCAAAAGTCATTTCGCAACATTTAAATGATCATTCACACGATAAAAACTTTAGAAGCTTTCAGTTTATTGTTGGTGAGAATAGGAAAAAGAATGAGCGTGTCCCTTTGTACACTATCGCGTTCGCGCGTTCCATTGCTTATTCCTTGTCTGTTCCGGCTGGCACTTTATATTTAATTTGTCTAATAAGAATTGTGTTTATTCCTCCCGTGGCAAAGTAATCTGTTAGCAGTGCTTAGTGCAAAGAAAAAAGGCCAGCTCCTATCGGAGACTGGCCTCTTTGAGAATGAAATATATTATTAAGAGATAAATAGCTATGAATTCTTCACCATAAAACAGGTTTCACGACCATGAGCCAAAGCATGATTAAGAGAAGAATTAAATAAAGCCATGTTGACAGTGAAAGTTTTTGGACAAGCTTGCTTTGGTCTTGATCGTGTTGCTGAAATTTGCGCATTGTAGGCGTAAAGGCTCGCGCCAGGAAAAAAACGGAACCAAACATGATAGCTAATGTAGCAATAATCCACGATGTTTTCCACGTCCAATGTCCCATGGCGATAAGCAGAGCTCCGCTGCCGACCAAGACATGTCCGGCATGCTTCACAAGCCGGACAGTGGAGCGAAAAATATCAAGGTAGGCTTGCTGGACTTGAGTGTCAGCACCCAGCAATTTTTTTGCAATTGGAATTAATACTACAAATGGGCCTATTGAAAGAACGGCACTGCCAACATGGATGTATAAAATAAAGCGATAAAGAGTGTCCATCTAAAAAACTTTATTAATCCAAAACTGGACGGAATTCATGTACCCAAACTCTCATTTGTGGCAGCCAAGGCATGCCAGGGTGATAGGATAGGATTGATTCTTTATATTCCTCAACTGTCTCATAGCCTTCTTGTTTAGCGTGTTCATCAGTTAATTCTCCTAATGACTGTGAGTACACTTTTTCAACGACAAATTTATGGCCTTGTAGTTCCATAATTTCACCGACGTCTGCATAGCGGCCGTTGCGGCGAGTAGCTGTCTTCTTTCCAGAAAGCACTTTTTCAATGTCCGCTGGAACGGTTACTAAGCGCTCAATAGTACATGTTTTTGGCGGCAAAGCTTGGTTATCGTGCTGATTTGTCATTTTATCTTCCTCCTAAAGTTGAATGTAATACATGAATTGCAATGGAAGAGGTCCTCATCTTCTAAAGTTTAAATGAACTTTTCAGTGAAACAATCCGGTTAAATACAGGCTTTTCCGCTGTGGAATGTTTAGAATCCACATTAAAATAGCCGTGGCGGAAAAATTGGAATTTATCTTGAGGTTTTACGTCCTCCATATTCGGCTCAATAAAGCCTTGAACAATTTCAAGTGATTTCGGATTCACATAATCCAGGAATGTTTTATCTTCTGAGCTATCATCAGCCGCTTCCGCCTCTAATTCGGCATCGAGAATTAATGGCTCATATAAACGGAATTCAGCTGGGATGGCATGTTTAGCATCGACCCAATGAATGGTTCCCTTCACTTTACGTCCAGTGAACCCAGAACCACTTTTCGTTTCTGGATCGTACGTACAATGAATTTCAATAACTTGTCCATTTTCATCTTTAATCACTTCATTGCATTTAATGAAATAGGCATGCTTTAAACGCACTTCATTGCCAGGGAAGAGACGGAAGTATTTCTTTGGCGGATCTTCCATGAAGTCATCCTGCTCAATGTAAATTTCTCTTGAGAATGGAATTTGGCGCATACCCATATCAGGATTTTCAGGATTAATCTCTGCATCAAGCATCTCAACCTGATCTTCTGGATAGTTCGTTATCACAAGTTTAAGCGGATTTAGGACACCCATTGTGCGTGGAGCAGTGAGCTTTAAATCTTCCCTTACAAAGTGCTCTAGCATCGCTTCTTCAACAGCACCTGAGCCTTTGGTAATCCCTGTAGCTTTAACAAATTCACGAATCGCTCCTGGTGTAAAGCCTTTTCTTCTTAATCCAGAAATCGTCGGCATGCGCGGATCATCCCAGCCGTCAACGAAGCCTTCATCAACAAGCTGCTTTAGCTTTCGTTTACTCATAACTGTATTTTCAATATTTAGGCGGCCGAATTCAATTTGCTGAGGCTTGCTTTCCATTTCACATTCTTCAACGAACCAATTATATAATGGACGCTGATCTTCAAATTCAGTCGTACAAATGGAATGCGTAATGTCTTCGATCGCATCCTCAAGTGGATGAGCGAAAGAATACATCGGATAAATGCACCACTTATCACCCGTATTATGATGGGAGACGTGGGAAATCCGGTAAATCACAGGATCACGCATATTCAAGTTTGGCGAAGCCATATCAATTTTGGCGCGTAAAACCTTGCTGCCATTTTCAAATTCGCCATTGCGCATCCGTTCGAATAGATCAAGGTTCTCTTCGACAGATCGCTCGCGATATGGACTTTCCTTTCCTGGCTCTGTTAATGTGCCGCGATATTCACGAATTTCTTCTTGTGATAAATCGTCGACATAAGCTTTTCCTTTTTTAATAAGGATGACGGCACGATTATACATTTCCTCAAAATAGTTAGATGCAAAATGCAATTCTTCCCATTCATAACCGAGCCATTGTACATCTGCCTTGATGGAATCAACATACTCCTGATCTTCCTTTAATGGGTTGGTATCATCAAATCGTAAATGTGTTCTTCCATTAAATTCATCAGCAAGCCCGAAGTTGATCACGATTGATTTGGCATGCCCGATATGAAGATACCCGTTCGGTTCAGGAGGAAACCGTGTAATAATGTTTTTGTGTTTACCTGTTTCTAAGTCCTCAATAATAATATTTTTAATAAAGTTTGACGAATTTTGTTCCAAACCGGTATCAGCCTTTCTTTGAGATGTAGTTATTTCTTATTTTACTGTTATTATCCATGTAAATCAATTGAGTGCTTTAGGCATTTGCATATTAATGCTTTTTTGATTTCTCCCAATGGGACAATGGACCTGTCCCCATGTCCCTTTTCTTATAAAATGATATTTTGTTAGAATAAAGAATAGAGATTAAGTGAAAATAATTTTGCGGAGGTAGCAAGATGATCATAGATGAACAGCTGATTAATAAAAAGTATTATAAAACGTTGATCGAAGGAATGGAGAATGTTCACCCGATTAAGGCATTAGGGGAGTTGTATAACCTCGAGCAGAAGGAGGCAGTACCTGAGCTTTCTTATATTCGCTTTGCCCAAGGTGAAGTTTATTTCATTCATCACGATTATGAAGCAGCTATTTTTAAGTGGGAGAATATTCAGAACGAACTGGAGCCATGGGCAAAGAAAAATATGGCTGATGCTTATTTTGAATTGGATTTGCTCAGCAGTGCGGAAGATTTATATCAGACAATCCATACGGAGTCCGATGTCTTGAAAACAGAAGTGTTGCTGCAGCTTTTTGCCACTTACATTGCGCGTGGCAAGCTTGATTCTGCCGGAGAGTCGATTAAAGAAGTTATCGCTTTTAATCCAGATTACAAGAATGTGACGAGCTTAGCACAGGAATTCTTTGAGGAGCATCAAGATTGGAAAAACGCGATTGAGCTAGCAGTTAATGAAGCGGTCCGTACAGGAAATCTTCGTTGGTTTGACACGCTAGAATCATATATCGTTCAAGGAAAGACAAAAAAACTGGAACCGAATTATTTTTCCGAAGCCCTTGTAACGTTATTCCCGCTTGATTTAGCAAGATTTGAGAATCTAGCGTCTGCCTTGTGGAATCATTATCGACACGGAGATGAATATTTTACTTGGATTAAAGAAATTAATCACATCCTTCTTCATATGGAAGGGGGAAGTGTCCATTCATGGAGGGAGCTGTCCGCCCTTTATCATGATACATATTTTGAAATAATTAGCGGAATGCATATGCTAAAAGATATCTCACATTTAGTTCCAAACCATTTAACGAATTGGCTGAAATTGTCTGATTCTACTCACCAATTGACGGCTGCGGCTTCAACGCTTGCCTGGAGTGAAATTTTCCCATCGAGTATTGGGCTTGAAACAATCAATATTGCGGAAGAGAAGATGAGCCATCCTATGATCGATAAGAACGGATTAGCGGATTCATTCGAGCTATTCCAAGCTGTTACTGCTTGGGCAAGAAAGAATGGAATCGAGATCGGCTATCGCTTTGAATGGATGGTAAAGGAACTCCTTGATTTACATGCTTCCCATTTATTAATTGCAGGGGTGGAAGGTGTCCAAAAATCGAATCTCATTAATGGATTACTTGGAGAAAATTTGATTGATGATTATTTGTCTACAACAGTGGTGTTTAAAGATAATGAGAAGGTAGTAATACAGGAAATCTCCGATGAGGGAGAGAAAGAGCTTCAAGAATGCTCAAACATTGAAGAAAACGCTCAGACCGTTATTTTATATAAAAAACCATTGCCATACCTTCGCCATAAGAGGCTGGCATTTATTGATACACCAGGTATCACGGGGCTAAACAGATTCAGAAATGATGTGTTCCAATATTTGCAGTTAGCTGACGGTCTGCTTTTTGTCCTAAATCCGAAGCATGCGTTAACAGAGGAAGAGCTGGAAATTGTTTTGAAATTCCGTGAGCAATCTCCAGAGCTGCCAATTCACTTCGTATTGAATAGTATCTATTCCGATGAAGTGACGCAGGAAATAATCGACATTGCTGCATCTAAAGTGAATACGTATTTTCCAGAAGCAAGGCTATTTGCCTTTTCCGGCCATGAGGATCAGCTTGATGCATTGGCGAATTTCTTTATAGCAATAAATGGCCATCAGCTTCTAGAAGAAAAACGCACAGCTAAAGTCCAGCATTATATACGTAAAACAATTAAGTTCCTCCTTGAGAGACGTGTGGAGATGGAGGAGGGCTATGTCGAGTCAATTAAATGGAATGAAGAAATGGTGACAAAATTAAATGGAGCTACGAACCAAGTCCATGACTTAGAAGAGGAAAAAATTCTCATCGCAACAAAAGCGTTTGCAAAAATGAAGGATGAGAAGAGAGCTCAGCTTATCGAGGACATTCCTGTCTTGCTGCGCGAATGCTCAGAACTCATAACGGAAGACAGTGACTTTGGCAAGATTCATACGGTGCTAAATAATGAGATGAATAGCCGTATTCGCCGTCATTTAGATGAAGTCATTATGCCAAGCTTTCATAAGGAGATGCATCAGTGGATTTCTGACACCGGACTTGAGTTTAATCAAGCACAAACATTTTTTGATGAAATGGGGCAAAGTTTTAATGATCTGTATGAGAAGGATAAATTAACATTTGCTGGTGATTTTAAAGTGCTTGAAGACTGGAGCAGAGATGCAGACCGAATGACGAGAGGAAGCAGTCAATTTGAAAGTATCAACATACTTAACCGCTTTTCTCCCTCTCAGTTTTTGTTAAAGAGTGCCGGTAAGCTGCTTGGAGGAGTGATGCAAAATAAATCGATGCTCTATAACAAATATAAGCAATATATCGAAAACGAAGATTATCGTGAAGTGGCTGCTGTGGTGACCGATCAATTCTTTCAGCCGTTTGAGCTCTTTGAAAAGTCTATCGACCGAGATGTGAGCATGTTCTTTAGCCCATCATTTCATGCACTAACAGATGCAGTCAATGAAGCGGTTCAGCAAATCCAAATGAGTAAAGAGTCATTGCGGGAAATGAGGGAGAATCCAGAATTATACCGTGATCCAATAACTTTATTCCAGATTAAGCTTCTGCAGCTTGAATGGATGACGAGCGCAGGAAATCAGATTTATCAAAATTAGTAAGGCTTCAAATAATGTCGTTCGGCTTCGCTTCTCAAGCTGAACGACAATCCTGCATGCCGCATATTTCCCCCTTAATACATCCTGAAGGAGGCATATGTCAGTGAGTTTTAAAAAGAAGCAATACCTCAGTTTAGGATTGACTGTATTTTTTTTGCTTTTATTGATGTTTGCTATTTTGTTTATGGCAAATGTCATTAAAGCAAATATGATTGAGATTGTACAAGATCGATATTATAAAGTGAACCAAGCATTAGAAATTAGAAGATTTTTTGATCAGACCGACCGGCAGCTATTGCGAATCTTAATTGTGAAAGAAGAAATGGATCCCGAGCTTGTCGAGGATTTATTAAGGCAAAATGAAGGCGGCATTCAAAAACATATGCTCGAGCTGGCAAGTACAGTTAATACAGAACAAGGAACATTGCTTGTTAAAAAAATCGAAGCGGCCTATACATCCTATAATCAAATGGAAAAGGACTTTATCCAAAAACTTAAGGATGGGGAAACAAGCGAGTTGCAGGAATTATATGATAGTGAACGAGGAAATCGTGATCAGCTTTTACACGATTTCGATGAATTTATAAAATATCAAGAAACATTAATGGACCAATCATTAGAAAGTGCAACAAGCACCCATACACAGCTAGTGATTGTCTTAGTTTCAGCTGTTTCATTAGCACTTATCATGATCGTGATTGTAACAGTTACATTAATTAGGAGTACGAGTAAGATTATCTCCAAAATATTAATGGGGCTTGATCGAATTGATTATAAAAATCTATCAAGCCTGCCAAGAATTGAGATTGATACGAAGGATGAATTTGGTGAAATAGCCAACTCCTTTAACTCAATGGCGGCTTCTTTAGAAACATATAATAAGAATGAAACGAAGTATATGGCCGAGATTACAGAACAAAATTGGATTCAATCTCATTCGGCTGACATTGTTCATTTGTACAGTCAGCATGTAAACATCCAAGCGCTTGCAACGGATTTAATAAACGAATTATCCAACACATTGAATGCATGTCTAGGAGCGATTTATTTAAAAGAAGATGAAAAAGATAAAACTTTTTATCGAAACATCGCTTCCTATGCAGGTAAAGAGCATCAAGTTGGCCGGGCTCAATTTACCCCTGGTGCAGGGCTTGTCGGTCAATGTGCGGTTAATAAAAAGATTTTCATTCTAAATGAGATTCCAAATGATTATCAGGTGATCACAACAGGACTTGGAAGTGTTCGTCCAAGAAGTATTCTCATGGCACCAGTCATGATGAAGGATGAAGTGGTCGCTGTCATAGAATTAGCAAGCTTAGAGAAATTTACAGCTATTCAAGCTAAGCTATTAGATGAGGTCCTTGATACGCTTGGCATCGCGATTACGAATATATTAGGAAGAATGGAAATTGCTCATTTGCTCGAAGATTCTCAAGCAAAGACTGAGGAGCTGCAAATGCAATCCGAAGAATTGCAGTCACAATCGGAAGAGCTGCAGTCACAGGCAGAGGATCTCCAAACCCAGGCAGAGGAATTGCAGATGATCAATGAGCAATTAGAAGAACGAACGAATGATGCGGAGCTGAAATCGGAAGAATTAAGGGCTGCGAAGGAAGCGCTGGAAGAAAAGGCGAGAGAGCTTATGATCAGCTCCAAATATAAGACAGAATTTCTTGCCAATATGTCTCATGAATTGCGGACCCCTTTAAATAGCATTCTATTACTTTCTGAAATGTTTATTGACGACACGAATCATGGCTTGACTTCGGAACAGGTCGAATTCATGAAGATGATTCATTCATCAGGCCAAGACTTATTAGATTTAATTAATGATATATTAGACCTTTCAAAGGTAGAGGTAGGGAAGCTGGAAATTCATTTTGAAGAAGTGAATTTATGTGAATTTACAGATAGCTTAGAACAAAGTTTTATGCAATTTGCGAAGAAGAAGAATCTTGAATTTACAGTATCTTCAAGTGTAGACATTCCGTATTTAATCTTTACAGATGAAAAACGTCTCCGACAAATGCTTAAAAACCTGCTTTCGAATGCCTTTAAATTTACAGAGGAAGGCTCTGTTTCCGTTAAATTAGAAGAGGCAGGCAGTCATGAAGTGCCTCAATTCCATCACACGAATGCATGGTTAAAAGTCGTTGTTGCTGATACGGGAATCGGGATACCGGCAGAGAAGCAGGAAGAGATTTTTGAAGCGTTCCAGCAAGTGGATGGGGCAACGATGAGAAAGTATGGTGGGACAGGGCTTGGTCTATCCATTACAAAGGAGTTTGCACAACTTCTTGGTGGGGTATGTAAAGTAGAGAGCGAGGAAGGAAAGGGCAGCAGTTTCACTTTACTTATTCCAAGTTTGCCAGAAGGCTTACCGGAAAAAGGCAAGGAAACAATCCATGCTGAAACAGCTTCCGCAATCGACAAAGACGTGCTACATGAAAATGAGCATCTTCCATCCATTGAACGGGAGGAAGTACCATCAACTGCCACGTTACAAGAGAAGACGGTCCTCGTCGTTGATGATGACCACCGCAATATTTACGTTCTTAAAAACGCCCTTGAAAAAGAAGGCATGCATGTTCTTACAGCTGAAAATGGGATGGAATGCCTAAATGCGATGGAGAAAGAAGAAAAAATTGATATTTTATTAATGGATATTATGATGCCTGTTATGGACGGGTATGAAACAATGAGAAGAATACGCGAGCTTGAAGAATTCGCGGAACTCCCGATTATTGCTTTAACAGCGAAAGCGATGAATTATGACCGCAAAAAATGCCTCGAAGCAGGTGCATCAGATTATATTAGCAAGCCGCTAAAGCTCGATCAGCTCCTTTCGGCGATGCGTGTCTGGCTGTCTTAGTATGATCGTGATTCTTCTAAATCTCAAGCAGGCAGATTCTTAGTTTGTATACAAAAATTTGGGATGATAAAGTATGTTTAAAGTAAATAAAGAGGAAGTAGAGCTAGACTTATTATTATTAGCGATCTTCCGCCTCTCAGGCTATGATTTTAGGCAATATATGAAGTCTTCGATTATGAGAAGAGTGCAAAATCGCTTAAGCCAGGAGCGGTTGCCGACAATAACGAGCTTAACGGAAAAAATTATCCACGATGAGTCCTATTTAAAGAAAATATTAAGTGATTTTTCGATTAATGTAACAGAGATGTTTCGCGATCCTTCCTTTTTCAAAGCCTTTAGAGACGAGGTCATCCCTGTTATTAAGGAGCTGCCCGAAATTAGAATTTGGCATGCGGGCTGTTCAACTGGGGAGGAAGTATATTCGATGGCCATTTTGATGGAGGAAGAAGGCCTTGGCCACTTAACAAAAATTTACGCAACGGATATGAATGAAGTGGTTCTCGCAAAAGCGGAGCGCGGGATTCTCCCGTTACAGAAAATGCGGCTATATACGAAAAACTATTTGCTTGCTGGGGGAAAGAAGTCTTTTTCTGAATATTATACAGCCGACTGTAAGGGAGCGTATCTGAATCCCCATTTACTTGAACGTATCGTTTTTGCCCAGCATAATTTGGTCACGGATCGGTCGTTTAATGAATTTCATGTGATCATTTGCCGTAATGTATTGATTTATTTTAATATCGATTTGCAGGGGCGTGTGCTCCAACTGTTTAATGAAAGCCTAAGTCCCGCGGGATTTCTCGGACTTGGCAGCAAGGAAACGATTCGCTCCAATCAATATACGTTCGAAGATTTTAACGTAAAGGAAAAATTATTTCGAAAAAATACTTCTGATTAGACATTCATGAACTAATAAATAGAACGCTTAACATAAAGCTTTTAGGACAGCTTCTTTTATAGAAGTTGTTTTTTTTTTTGACCATTTTTATATGTAATATGATTGTAATGTTACTTATTTTTTGGTAAGTTTATTTTATGTAACATTAGAAAATGAGTAAAGGTTGCTAATCAAAACAGCATGAACTTTCGATTTTGATCACAAAAAAACACTTCCAGCAGTATAAAGCTGAAAGTGTTTGTCATTTGATTAATGAAGATGATCTATATCAATTGGTTCTGTCATTCTGACATTTTTTAGTTCTTTGACAATGTCATCTGTTACTGTCACTTGCATAGTTTCTTTGTCTTTCATAAATTTAAAAACACCATTATTAAAGTCTGTGCCTTGTTCTTTAAAGAATATTCCTTCGAAATCGACTTCCTTCGTATGGTTGAAGCTCAAACGATAGTGGTCTTCTTCTTTCACTAAATATGCACGAACTCCTTTTTCAAATAGCCCTTCTTGATTTTTAAGGGAGCGGGAAACTGAAATGATATGCAGATCAACGAAAGGAATTTCCCGTAATAATGAGTTTATGATGGAGCCCTTAGCAATTTGTTCCCATCTGCTTTGTGCCGTTTGGCCAAGTACGATTTGTGTTATATGTTTTTCGCGTGCCACTTCTGCGATGACTTTCGAAACAGGCCGCTTGTCATTATCTTTTAAAATAAACTCCTCAACTCTATGATGTTCAGCTATTTGCTGCCATCTCGTAATATAATCTGATTTTTCGGCATCCAAATCATCAAATGGCAAGGGATCAATGGTCAAAATATAGAGTGGACAATCGAGCATGCTCGCAATTTTACAACCGCGCTGAATAAGGCGTTCTCCATTTGGACCAAAGTAAACACAGACGAGGATGCTTTCGTCCATACGCCCCTTTACTTGTTTCATTTTCATTTCACCTCGAGTTAGATGGCGTTTAATAGAAATTAGATTCGATTAAACTATGTTTGACTATATATCATGCCTTTGTAACAGTCAATCTATTTCCATATGATCTTAAAAGGTAGATTGACAAATACTATAAAAAATAAGATTTTCAACTTTGTTTGGAGGGGATTTGATTGTGTTTTTATTACTTTTCATGATTTTTCTACCGTTTATTTTTGCCATACTGACACCATTTTTATATAAACTATTTGCCCCGCGGGTTCATACAGGGTGGTTTGTTGCCATTGTTCCGCTTTCTGTTTTTGTATTGCTATTACAGTATATTCCTGTCATTTCAAACGGACAAACCATTTATCAGTCGGTGCCATGGATACCCTCACTAGGCGTAAATATTACTGCTTATTTGGACGGCTTATCTCTTATTTTTGGCCTATTAATTTCTGGGGTGGGGTTCCTTGTCGTTCTCTATTCGATTTATTACATGTCGAAGGAGCGGGAAGCACTCCATAACTTTTACGTTTATATGCTTTTGTTTATGGGAGCGATGTTCGGGCTTGTTTTTTCTGACAATATTTTGGTCTTATATGTATTTTGGGAATTAACGAGCATTTCCTCTTTTTTATTAATTGCGTATTGGTATCAGCGAAAAAACTCCCGATATGGTGCGCAAAAATCTATGCTGATTACGATCTTTGGCGGGCTTGCGATGCTATCTGGTCTAATCATGCTATCGATGATGTCGGATTCATACAACATTCGTGAAATATTGAGCGAGGTGCATGTCGTTACAGAGAGCCCATTATTTCTTCCAGCGATGATCTTGCTTTTGCTTGGGGCTTTTACGAAATCTGCTCAATTTCCATTCAGTATTTGGCTTCCTGATGCGATGGAAGCCCCGACTCCGATTAGCGCCTATTTACACTCGGCGACGATGGTGAAGGCAGGTATTTATTTAGTAGCAAGATTTACAGCCGTTTTCGGCGGAAGCAGTGAATGGTTTTGGATTGTTTCCGGAGTGGGTCTAATCACCTTAGTTTACGGGTCGATTAATGCCGTCAATCAGAAGGACTTAAAGGCTTTACTCGCCTATTCGACGATCAGCCAATTAGGATTAATTATGAGCTTGCTTGGGTTAGGGTCGGCGTCTTTATATTTTGGCAATGGAGATGAATCGACTGTATATGCAATGGCCATCATAGCTTCAATGTTTCATTTAATTAATCATTCAACATTTAAAGGAAGCCTGTTTATGGTCATCGGGATTATTGACCATGAAACAGGGACGCGCGATATTCGGAAATTAGGTGGATTAATGAGCCTTATGCCGATTTCGTTTACATTGACGATTATTGGCAGCTTTGCGATGGCAGGTTTACCTCCATTTAATGGTTTTTTAAGTAAAGAAATGTTTTTTACTAGTATTTTAACTGCCGTGGAACAGCCGGTATTTGGCATGAAGATGTTTGGCTTATTCGTCCCAATCATTGCTTGGATTGCAAGTGTCTTCACATTTATCTATTGTATGATACTTGTTTTTAAAACCTTTACAGGGAAGCATCAGCCAGAGAAGATTGATAAAGTTGCGAAGGAAGCGCCGATTGGCATGCTGATCCCGCCAGCAATTTTGGCTATTCTTGTTATTGGTATTTTCTTTTTCCCGAATGTCGTGGGGAAAAACTTTTTACAGCCTGCATTAATGGCGATCTTACCTATTCATTCAGAAGGGGTGGGTCTAACGATTAAGGCTTGGCACGGTTGGAATACAGAGCTATTTATGACGATCGGTGTCGTTCTTTTTGGATCGATCATGTATATATTCTTGAAGCGCTGGACAGTCCTTTATCATTTCTTTCCGAAAACACTCACCCTCAATCATTTGTATAACCAATCATTAGAAGGAACAGAAATGATGTCATATAAAGTAACAAATAAGTATATGACAGGGAAAATGAGGGATTATTTAGTCTATATTTTTGGTTTTATGATTGTAATTTTAGGTGGAGCGCTTTGGCTGTCAGACGGAATTACCTTCCTAGGTTCAAATCAAGCAGGAGTGAGCATCTATGAAGGTGTGCTATTAGGCGCTATGGTCATTTCCGGCTTTGCGGTGCTGCTCTCTAAATCAAGGCTAACAGCCATTATTGCTCTTGGCGCACTTGGCTATCTCGTATCTTTATTCTTTGTTATATTCCGTGCTCCTGATTTGGCGCTCACTCAGCTTGTTGTTGAGACGGTCACTTCAGCCCTGTTCTTGCTATGCTTCTACCATTTGCCGAAGCTGCGGAAAGAAGTGAGCCGGATACAGTTCAAGCTGACGAATGCTGTCATTTCAATAGGAGTCGGTACGGTCGTTACACTTCTTGCGTTAGCGGTTAATAATCATCGGCTTTTCGCATCGATTTCAAATTTCTTTGAACAATCATACACCCTTGCCGGGGCAAAGAACATCGTTAATGCGATTCTCGTTGATTTCCGGGGATTTGATACGATGCTGGAAATACTTGTTTTATGTATTGCGGGTTTAGGTGTTTATACGTTAATCAAACTTCAATTAGCGGGGAGGGATCGGAAAGAATGAGTCCGAATGATGTATTATTGCGCACAGTGACGAAAGCGGCAATCGTAATTATTTTAACGTTTTCTATTTATCTTTTCTTCGGGGGTCATCATAATCCGGGGGGAGGATTTATTGGCGGACTAAGTGTGGCGGCTGGGCTAGTTCTTCTCTTCCTTGCCTTTGATATTGAAACTGTCCGCAAAAATATCCCGATTGACTTTAAAAAAATGGCTGGCTTCGGTGTGCTGATAGCTGTCCTTACAGGAGTCAGCTCGTTATTTTTTGGTGAACCATTTTTGAATCAAACATTTGGTCACTTTCACTTGCCGATTTTCGGGGAAACAGAGCTTGCAACGGCTGTTCTTTTTGATGTCGGGGTGGCTTTAGCCGTTATTGGAACGGCTATTACAATCATTTTGAGTATAAGTGAGGGCAAGTAGATGGAAACACTTATATCTATTCTTGTAGGTTTGTTATTTTCGATTGGCACGTATTTAGTTTTGAGTAAAAGCTTAATCAGAATTATTTTAGGAACATCGATCATCAGTCATGGCGTGAACTTGCTCATCTTGACGATGGGTGGATTAAAAAAGGGAGGGCCTCCTTTATTAGGCGACATTCAAACAGCCTTTACCGACCCGTTGCCACAAGCACTAATCTTAACCGCTATTGTGATTAACTTTGCGGTTACGGCTCTCTTTTTAGTGCTTAGCTATCGTACGTACAAAGTGACAGGGACTGATGATATGGACCGTTTAAGGGGAAATATGGATGAATAATATAGTTATTATGCCGATCATCATTCCGCTCATTGCTGGACTGGTCATGATTATCTTTAGAAAAAACGTTCGTTTTCAGCGTATACTCAGTGTACTAACTATTGCTACTATGGCGTTTTTATCTGTCTTTTTAATGAGGGAAATTAAATGGAATGGGCTTCAAACTCTGCAGGCTGGAGGCTGGGCCCCTCCATTTGGCATTAGCCTTGTTGCGGATATGTTTTCGGCATTATTGCTTTTGAGTGCGAGTATTGTCGCGTTATTTTGTTTACTCTTCGCTTTTCATACGATTGGAAAAGAGCGAGAGAACTATTATTTTTACCCGTTTTATTTATTTTTGCTCACTGGTGTGAATGGGTCCTTTTTGACAGGTGATTTATTTAATTTATTCGTCTGTTTCGAAGTGATGTTAATTTCCTCCTATGTGCTTATCTCATTAGGGGGAACGAAGGTGCAGCTTCGAGAGTCTATCAAGTATGTCCTCGTTAATGTTCTTTCTTCATCCCTGTTTCTTGTAGGGATTGCTTATCTCTATGCTGTGCTTGGGACATTGAACTTTGCTCACCTTTCACTAAGAGTAGCTGAAGTTGGGCAGGACGGGCTGCTAACGACCGTTTCATTATTGTTTTTAATTGTTTTTGGCATGAAGGCAGGGTTATTGCTGTTCTTTTGGCTGCCAGATGCATATAGCGCTCCGCCGCCGGCCATTGCCGCTTTATTTGCTGCTCTATTAACAAAAGTAGGGATATACGCTTTATTTCGTATGTTTACACTCGTTTTTTACCACGAGCCGCAAATTACACATTTCATCATTGGGATTCTTGGGGCATTAACAATGGTTCTTGGGGCGGTCGGGGCTGTCGCTTACGGGGATATTAAAAAAATCATTACGTATAACGTCATCATTGGTGTTGGATTTATTATGGCAGGTTTAGCTTCATTTTCCTTTCATGGGCTGATGGGTTCTCTTTACTACCTCATACATGACATTTTGATTAAAGCGCTAATTTTCCTCCTAGGAGGAACGATCATTATATTAACGGGAACAAGTAAGCTGAAGGATATGAGCGGACTTATTCGGAATCATCCTTTTTTAGGATGGATGTTCTTTATTGCCGCTTTATCATTGGCTGGTATTCCTCCACTAAGTGGGTTTTTAGGAAAGGTGTTTATTACTCGGGGAACGTTTGAAGCGGAGTATTTTTGGCTAGGTGGAATTGGTTTACTAACAAGTTTAATGGTCTTGTATTCCATCATGAAAATTTTTATGAATGTTTTTTGGGGAGAAACACATTTGAGTAGGGAAGAAGAGAAAGGCTCTACCAAGGGATTATTATTCCCGATTGGCTGTCTTACCGCCTTAACGATTGTCTTAGGGCTAGGAGCCGAGGGGATCCATGACTATGTAAAAATGGCGGCTGAAGGCTTATTGAATCCAGCGCTATATATCGAAGCGGTAATGGGCGAAAGTCAATGAACGTTTTAGTGTCTAGCTCGAGGGGCTGACCACTTAGGAAAGCTTCTTCGAATAGTCATCGCAGGAATAATTTGATCTGTAATTGTTCCGAAGTCGCTTCCGCATTTCTGATAGGGGGGAGATTATTGCCTGTTCAAGTGTTAATTAATTTGTTTATCGCTTTTTTATGGATGTTTTTCCAAGATGAATGGAGTTTTCTATCCTTTTTTAGTGGTTATATAGTTGGAATTGTTGTGCTATTTTCTTTACGACGCTTTTTTCCTTCATCTTTTTATTTGCGTAGATTTATCGCCATTTTGAAATTGTTTATTTTGTTTATTACAGAATCTGTTATTTCAAGTTTTGCAATAATTAAAGAGGTCATTAGGCCAAAACTTAATGTTACTCCTGGCATTTTTAAGATGGAAACGGAATTAGAGGGTGATTTAGAAATTTCTCTACTGGCCTTATTGTTAACTTTGACCCCGGGTTCCGTAGTGATGGAAATCTCTCCAAACAATAAAGTTTTTTATCTCCATGCCTTAAATTTGCCAGACTCTAAGCATGCTGTATTCCAGTCGCAAATCAAATATGAGAAAGCAATTAAGGAGGTTACTCGATAATGTTTGATCAATTTTTATTGATATGTTTATTTTTCTTAGCCCTTTCTATATTAGCGGCTCTTTATCGCGTGATTAAAGGACCTTCTACACCGGATCGGGTGATGGCTTTAGATAATATCGGAGTGAACCTTATTGCTGGAGTGGCTTGTCTCTCCATATTATTACGGACACATGCTTTTTTAGACATTATTTTATTAATTGGCATTCTCTCCTTCGTCGGAACGATTGCCTTTGCCCGTTTTATTGAAAGAGGTGTTGTTATTGAACGAAAACGTGTACATTAACATCATCGTCGCTATCTTTCTTTTGTTTGGAACGATCTTAAGCTTTTTAAGCGCAATCGGATTAATACGCTTGCCTGATGTGTATTCACGTTCTCATGCGGTGTCAAAAAGTGCTAGCTTAGGTGTGCTTTGTACGCTATTTGGGGCCTTTCTTTTCTTTTTGCTTACAGATGGATACTTCAGCATTCGTTTAATTCTTGGGATTTTCTTTGTATTTCTAACTTCTCCAGTTGTTAGCCATCTCCTCAATCGAGCGGCCTATCATTCAAAGGTGGAGCTGACGAAGGAAACCGTTCAGGATGATCTTAAGGAGTTTCTTGAAGGAGAATAAAGTCATACTGTATTGTTTATAATGATTATTTCTGATACTTTATTGAGTAGAATTTAGTTTCAGGAGGAGCTTCTGTGGAATATGTCGACCCGATAAAGGATATCGAAAAAATTAATGCAATGAAAGAAAACTTGAAAAAGCAATCATGGAGAGACTTTTTATTATTTGTGTTAGGCATTAATACAGGCATAAGGGTGCATGATTTGCTAACATTAAAAGTGGAAGATATTTGGGACGGGGCGGAAATTAAGGAATTCCTTCATATCTATGATGAAAAAAAAGTGAAACATCATTCTCATTATATTAATAGCCGTGTAAAAGAAGCATTACAAAGCTATCTATCCACATTTGATTTTAAAAATGAGGATTATCTTTTTAAATCGAAAAAAAACAATTTGCCCATTACACGGCAGCAGGCCTACCGCATTATTAATCAAGCGGCCAAAGATGTCGGGATAAACGGCAAGATTGGTATGCACACACTGCGAAAAACATTCGGCTACCATGCTTATCAAAAAGGCATTGCTATCTCAATCTTAATGTCCATATACAATCACCAAACACATGCGGAAACATTGCGTTACATTGGCATTGATAAAGATGAGGAAAAGTATATTAAAGTGGATGTGAACTTGTAATAAAGAAAAAAGAGGCTGTCTAGAAAGTCAATTTCTCCTGACTTACTGGACAGCATTTTTAATAAAGAAGAATTTTTAAAAATTGTCCGTTATGATCTCTATGAACGGACAATTCACCTCATGTAAGTCACTAAATTGTCCATTATAATCCCGATAACGGACA
This sequence comes from Cytobacillus depressus, assembly GCF_008923245.1. GTDB lineage: Bacteria > Bacillota > Bacilli > Bacillales > Cytobacillaceae > Cytobacillus > Cytobacillus depressus. Next base: position 12,764 of record NZ_WBOS01000012.1, on the reverse strand, counting down.
ATTCACCTCAAGCAAGTCTTCATAAATGTCCGTTACTACACAGATTATTATTTCGCCTGGATTAATACGACGCACATGTCGTCATCTGCGTTGACTTGTTGTTTTTTTGTTAGTAGGTAATCAATGGGTTCTTTGTTTTCTGAGTCTTTCCAGAAGGAAGAGGCTAGCCTCTTAATATAGTCAAACTCATTTGATTCCGTTTTTTCGATTGTTTCTTCAACACCATCTGTACAGAGGACAATTTGAATAGAATCAGAATAGCTGACGACGTTTTTTTTTATATTAATGTCTTCAAAAAAGCCCACTGCACACGTATTGCTGGGCATTTCAATTAGTTCAGTCTGATTGATGAGAGCAAACCCAGTTGGGTGGCCAGCATTCACATATTCTAGCGTTTTCTCTTTCGTGTCGAGAACAAAATAAATAGCTGTAAAATAGTAAGGAATTTGCTGGTTTTTCCGATTTAAAGAATTCATCCAGAGGTTAAGCTCTTGTATGACATATTCTGGATCTGCAAACGTGGAGATAGAATCTCGCAAAACGGAAGAGATGAACATACAAACAAGGGAAGCTGAAATGCCATGTCCCATCATGTCAAGCTGGATGGCCGCATAGCGGTGATCGTTAATTTTATGCCAATAATACATATCTCCTGCTAATTTATATGCTGGTAAATATGAAGCCTTTAACAATAGATTATCCCTATAAATGGGCTCACTTAATAAACTTGTCTGTACCTTCATTGATAATTCTAATTCATTTCGAATCTTTTCCTCTTGTTCAATATGCCAATCCTTTTCATATTTCAATCTTAAGGCAACTCGAATACGTGCAAGCAGCTCTGTTTTATTAATTGGTTTCGTTACATAATCAATCCCGCCGGCATCAAGCGCCTCCACCACTTTATTTGAGTCTTCTAGAGCCGTAACGAAAATGACAGGAATATCCTTTAAATGTGGAACTTGCTGCAGCTGCCTGCATGCTTCAATCCCATCCATTTCCGGCATCATAATATCCATAAGGATCATATCCGCTTGTTTGTCATTGTTTACTTGTCGTTCATTTTGTAAATATGTAAATAGATCTTGAGCCGAAGTAAAAGATAAATAATCAGCATAACCTGCACGCTTTAAAATATTTTCTATTACAAAAAGGTTGGCCTTGTTATCGTCTACAATAAGAATTCCCATATAGTCTGCTCCCTTATGTCTTACTGTTTCCACTATTATATTTGAAAAAGTGGGAAAGTTGTTAGAGATAACCATTATAGAAGGGAAAACTAAGCAAAGAGGCGGAAAAGGAATTGGAGAATATAGGTAATTAATACTGCGGTGTCCACTTAAGGTAAACAGTTGTCTCTGTATGGAGGAAAAACTCTTGATTATTTTCTGAATAGGAGTAAAATTAGGGATATATTTTAGATGAGCATCATATTTAATCATTTTAAGAGTTAGAGAATTGTCTTGTGTTTTTCTAACAGTTAGGAGATGTCAGAATGAAAGTCGTAAAGTTTGGCGGATCTTCTTTAGCATCCGGAAAACAACTTGAAAAGGTCTTCCAGATTGTTGTTTCTGATCCAGAGAGAAAAGTAGTTGTCGTATCAGCACCAGGGAAAAGATATAGTGAAGACGAGAAAGTAACCGATCTTTTGATTGAGTGTGCAGACCTTTGTTTGCAAAATAAAGATCCTAAGGAAAAGTTTGATGCGGTCATTGAAAGATATGCTGCAATTGCTGAGGAATTGTATTTGGATGATGACATTATTAATGAACTTGAAGAGGATTTATTTCGCAGATTGAAGGCAGATAAAAGCGATCCCGATAAATTTATGGATTTGCTTAAAGCGAGCGGAGAGGATAATAATGCAAAGCTTGTGGCAGCATATTTCCGTAAACAAGGTGTCGAGGCTCATTACGTCAATCCAAAAGAGGCAGGCCTGCTAGTAACTGCTGAGCCAGGCAATGCTCAAGTTTTACCTGAAGCCTATGATCGTTTATTTGAACTGCGAAATCGTTCCGGGATTATTATTTTTCCTGGGTTTTTTGGCTATAGCGCGGAAGGGGATGTCTTTACTTTTTCACGAAGCGGGTCTGATATTACAGGCTCCATTTTAGCAAATGGGATGAAAGCAGAGCTTTACGAAAACTTTACAGATGTCGATGCTGTTTACTCGGTAAATCCATTTATTGTTAATCGTCCAAAGGAAATTAAGGAATTAACGTATCGGGAAATGCGGGAGCTTTCCTATGCAGGCTTTACCGTCTTGCATGATGAAGCGCTTGTTCCGGCATTCCGCGCAGGCATTCCGGTTCAAATTAAAAATACGAATAATCCATCTGCCCCAGGTACAAAAATTGTTTATGAGCGTAATAACACAAATGGCCCGGTTGTAGGAATTGCAAGTGATGAAGGCTTTTGTAGCATTTATGTGAGCAAATACTTAATGAATAGAGAAGTTGGCTTTGGGCGCAGACTACTGGCTATTTTGGAAAGCTTCGGCCTATCCTATGAACATACACCATCAGGCATTGATGATATTTCGGTTATCTTGAGAGAAAATCAATTTGCTCCAGGAATGGAAGAGAAGATTATTGAAAGAATTAAAACAGAGCTCGATGCAGATGAAGTGGTCATTGAACATAGCCTTGCACTGATCATGGTTGTAGGAGAAGGCATGCGCCATAATATCGGAACGACAGCTCGAGCTTCTAAAGCATTAGCAAAAGCTGGAGTAAATATCGAAATGATTAACCAAGGCTCGTCCGAAGTAAGTATGATGTTCGGTGTAAAGGAAATAGATGAAAAGAGAGCGGTACAGGCGCTTTATGATGAATTTTTTGCAGCTGTAACTGTATAGAAAATAGAAATGCGGAAGTGCCTTCGAAACAATTAAAGTTCAAATTGTTCCTACGACGACTATTCGAAGAAGAGTTCCTTGTGGAGCTGAACAACAAAAGAAGATGCCTTTAATTAGGCATCTCCATAGACTTTATATTAATTTTTCAAAATTTACGCGCTTATTGAGTGCATACATGACTGGCATTCCGACAGCCATAACGATGAATTCACCAATTGCAGTTGTAAGCCATGAAAACATAAAAGGCATACCAAAGGCAAGGTGCAATTCAAGAGCAATTAAGAACATAGTAAAGGTGAAAACAAGCGTGTTCACAACCATGCGAGCCCATATATTTTGAATAAAACGGCAGCAAGCAATCGTAATTAATAAGGAAATAACCGTTTGCCCAACACCGAAAATGAGATCATAGGCGATCATTGGTGAAAACAGTAAATTTGTTAAAAATACACCTAGCACCATTCCGAAAATATATTTCTTATTAAATACAACTAGGTGGTTAAACATTTCGGAAACCCGAAACTGGATATTAGTAAATCCAAAAGGCTGAATGAGCATGGAAACAGCAATATATAATGCTGCTAAAATCCCATTCCCAACAAGGGTTTTGACGTTCATATTCAATTCTCTCCTTAGTTTTTTATCGTGGGATGGTTACGAACCACGTTGAGATTTTTCTCAAAGAATATTATTTTAATATGTGAAGGGAAAAGTGTCAATAATTTTTCACACTACTAATTAAGCTTCCACGCAGGAATAAGAGAATGAAAGTTTGTAAATTTGCTCAGTATAATATGCAAAATCGTGTAATAGAATAGAGTAAGAATATAGGTGCATAAAAACTCAAATACATTCCAATCTAGAAAAGAGAGCAACAAGCCCATTCCAATTAGGAACGGTAGAACGATGATAAGCCACATTGGAGCATGCAGTTTTTCGGCTAATGCGCCTGCTGAACCGACTGATGTGCCGATGATCAAGGGATGAACCCAGTGAATCTGCTGAAATAAAGTTCGATCTCCTAGAAAATAAGATAAAGAGGTAAAAATAATAGCTAATAGAAATAACCCAATTAACATCCTCCTAAATGAATGCTCAATCTTAGTAAATGCAAATATTACCTTCCATATTCTACAAAAAAAAATTCCCTCTTTAATTGAAGGTCCAATAGGAATTATTTGTAGTTTTGAACAAATTGTGAATACCCTATCAAATTATTATAATAATATAAAATTAATGGTTGACATTACAGCGCTAAAGTATTATTCTAAATTTATAGAAAATTCAATACAGGCGGATGACGGCTGTGGGAGAGAGCATTACAATTAGCCACCGAAGGAGCAAGTTCCAAAAAGAGACCCTTGGAACAAATCTCTCAGGTAGAGGAACCACAGCGGGACGCATCTCTGGAGAGCTCGTATAAAGTGAATCTTCCATCAGTGGAGGATCTTACTGCCCGTTAAGAGTGGGATAAAGTTGTACGACACCCAAGGGGACCCCATATGAATTTGGGCATAAACTCTCAGGTAAAAGGACAGAGAAGGGTAGACAATCATACCCTTTTTCTGTCCTTTCTTATATAAACCACAATCAATTGTTGGTGTTCACGGCGATTACGCTCGTATGAAAACTGAATTGAGATAAGTGGATGAAGGGTGAAATTGGGAAGATTGTTAAGATGTTCACAATATATCCCGAAGGAGAGATTGTTTTGACCAAAGAATATGATATTGTTATTATTGGTGGCGGTACAGGTGGTTATGTTGCAGCCATTCGTGCCTCGCAGCTTGGATTAACTGCAGCGATCGTAGAAAAAGGAAAGCTTGGCGGAACATGCCTTCACGCTGGCTGTATCCCGAGTAAAGCGCTGCTTAGAAGTGCGGAAGTGTATGCTACGACAAAAAATGCTGCCGCTTATGGCGTGATCGCTCCCGAAGTTGGACTTGATTTTTCCAAAGTGCAGGCGAGGAAAACAGAAATAACGGATCGCCTATTTAAAGGTGTACAGCACTTAATGAAAAAAGGAAAAATTGATGTGTATGAAGGAAAAGGCAGAATTTTAGAGTCTAGAAATATTTTAGTAGAGTTAAACAATGGAGAAGAGGCGACTCTTGTTCCTAAAAATATAGTCATTGCTACCGGATCACGTCCGCGAACACTTCCAGGATTAGAGGCAGACGGAAAATATGTGATGACATCAGATGAAGCACTGCAAATGGAAGAACTGCCGAAATCAATCATTATTGTTGGCGGCGGAGTGATTGGAATTGAATGGGCGTCCATGCTCGTAGACTTCGGATTAGAAGTAACCGTAATCGAATTTGCTAATCGGATCATTCCGACAGAAGATGCCGATATTTCTAAAGAAGTCCAGCGCTTAATGAAGAAAAAAGGGGTTAAGATTGTAACAGGTGCAAAAGTACTTCCGCAAACGCTGGAAAAAGGAGAAGGGGTCACAATTAAAGCCGAGCATAAAGGGGAAGAAAAAACATTCTCAGCTGATAAACTGCTTGTCTCAGTTGGCCGCCTTCCGAATATAGAGAGCATTAGTCTTGAAAATACGACAATCGATGTGGCACGCGGATTTATTGTGACAAACGAATTTTATCAAACAAATGAAGAGAACATTTATGCAATCGGTGATGTCATTGGCGGTTTGCAGCTTGCCCATGTGGCTTCTCATGAAGGCATCATCGCGATTGAGCATATGGCTGGTAAATATCCGGCTCCACTTGATTTAAGCTTAGTTTCGAAGTGCATCTACAGCAGCCCTGAGGTAGCGAGTGTTGGGTATACAGAGGATGAAGCGAAAATTAGAGGCTATAAAGTGAAGACAGGAAAATTCTCTTTCCGTGCCATTGGAAAGGCGCTTGTATTCGGTGAATCAGACGGATTTGTGAAACTTGTCGTAGAAGAGGGGTCGGATAGGCTGCTAGGCGCCCATATGGTCGGACCTCATGTGACTGATATGATTACCGAAGCGGGCCTTGCCCGTGTGCTCGAAGCAACAGCTATGGATATAGCTAGAACGATTCATCCACACCCGACATTAGCAGAAGCAATTGGCGAAGCGGCATTGGCTGTTGATGGGAGAGCCATTCACGCGTAATATTTGAATTTTAGCAAAAGCAAAACGGGGATAAATTCTATAACAACATGGGATAAGGGAGATATGTAAAATGAGTAGAAAAAGAGTCACATTATCAAGTTTAATTAGTAAAAATAGAGAAGAGCTATTAAGAGATCGAGAACAGCTTGATGAAATTGAAAAGCGCATTGATAATAAGCATATTATAACGAAAAAGAAAACGAGCCGTTTTGGCTTACGTTATAATATGTAAAAAAATGTGTTTGACAATTCATAAACATTCTTTTATTCTTAATGTAAGAAATGAAATTGAATAGTTTCTCCTAAAGGGGAGTAGCTTTTACGGCAAAGTCGTCACTTCGGAGTTTATGACTCCCGGCCTTGTCGGCAACTTACTATCGTTGTTAGCAAGACCTTTACCTACTTGGGGTAAAGGTCTTTTTGTTTGTTTTTAAAACCTTTACCGCTGTAGGTAAAGGTTTTTTTGTTGGCAAGATTTGAAAAGGACAATCAGAAAATAGGGGGATTCAACATGCTAAAGAGAAGAAAACTTAATTTTGCTGAGCTACTAAAGGAAAACAAGGAAGAAATCATGAAAGACAAAGCTCTATTAGAAAATATTGAAAAACGTCTCGAGGAGAAAGCAACATTACAAAATAGGAAAAATAATTAGACATAACACATTTACTAATTAAATGCATTTAATTTTAAATGGAGGTATTTTAAATAATGGACTTATCACTTTTATTAGAATATGGATGGGTATTATTACTTTTAATAGGAATCGAAGGGCTTTTGGCAGCAGATAATGCGCTTGTATTAGCTATAATGGTCAAACATTTACCTGAAAAGGAAAGAAGAAAAGCGCTATTCTATGGTCTTGCCGGGGCATTTATTTTCCGATTCGGCTCTCTGTTTGCGATTTCTTATTTAGTTGATATTTGGCAGGTTCAAGCAATTGGTGCCCTATATTTATTATTTATTGCCTTTAACCATATCTTTAGAAAGCTAGTCGTGAAAAAAGGGGAACAAGCAACAGCAAATAAAGGGGAGAAAAAATCAGGTTTTTGGATGACTGTTTTTAAAGTAGAGCTAGCTGATATTGCGTTTGCGATTGATTCTATACTCGCAGCGGTTGCTTTAGCCGTAGCCCTGCCAAATACAAGCTTGCCGAATATCGGAGGACTTGATGGCGGGAAGTTTATCGTCATCTTTGCAGGAGGCTTTATCGGATTAATTATTATGCGATTTGCTGCAAACTTTTTCGTTAAGCTGCTGCAAACAAAGCCTGGCTTGGAAATCGCCGCCTTTATGATTGTCGGATGGGTCGGAGTGAAGCTATCAGTCATCACACTTGCCCACCCAGCATTATCTATAATCCCTTCATCATTTGCCCATTCGATGGGGTGGAAAATCACATTCTATGCTGTGCTGATCGCTATCGCACTAGGCGGCTGGTTTTTTTCGAAGGAGAAGAAAGGTGAGATGATAGAAGAGAAAGCTGGATAATTTGGGGGCTATGACGGCCATGACAGGTTAATGGTGCGCGTTTAATTTGGCAAGCATCAAAAACGGTCTCAATGAATAGTTCATTGCACGCATTTTTCAAGGCCACCATCGAAAACGGTGGCCTTGGGTTAATAACACGCATTTTCCTGGGTCCCGCCTAAAAACATTGGTGAATAAATAATAAAAGTTGCTCTTGTTATGAATAGATGAATTTTTCCTCATAAATAGCGAACCCTTTTAAAGAAGAAGTTACAATCATTCAAAAAGGGGATGATCGATATGAAGGAGCAGAAAAGAGATCATGAAAACGCGCGTGATGAGCAAACAGATGAACAAAGGCTGATAAGGGAGTTTGCCGATCCAAATTCGAAACAGCCAGTCCCTCAGCCGAAGGACTTTGAAGATATTGAGTACTAGTTTTTGAGCGTAAAGAAGCCCGTTTCAGCGCAATCTGAAACGGGCTTTATATTAGTTAATTCTTTCTAACCAAATCAGTGAATGCATGGAAAATTTCCATTCCCTGATAAAATAACAAACTTGATGCAGTAAGTGAAAATACACCAATCATGAGAAAGCGGATCCACATATATTTCCCCTCCTTATTTTTTTATGAAAAAGAAGGAGAGTGGATCACATAATTCGATTGGTAAAATACCGGTGTAAAGAAAATGTTTTTGCGGGAAGACCTTATTAACTTGCTATAAAATAAGAAAAAGGCAAGTGCTAATACACATTTAGCTTCCATGTTAAAAGTGGGTTTGAACAGGTTCTTTTTAATATCTTCCTTTAAAAGAAACTCTTCCAGCGAATCAGATGACATGACCGCTTTTTGTTCATGGCTCACGAAAGCTTTCGTATGTCCCCCTGGATATTGGGTAATTAGGAAGGCGGAAAAAACAAAAAGCAGCGCAAAGGAAATGACTTTTGATTTTTTCATGGTTCCTAACCTCCCCGAAAATAGTGTGGTATTATCATAACGCAAATGTTTTTAATAGTAAATAGGAAAATTCAGAAAACTCTACGGTTTAGTGCCTGTCTTTCAATCAAAATATCATTCAGTTTGTCAGAAAAACCCGAAGCTTCATTGTTAAACTTGCTTCATCCCAACAGTAAAAATTTCAAAGCCAAGCTTTTCATAATAGGAAGCATTTTTTTCTTCACTAAATAGCTGAACATATAAGTTTGCATTTTTACCCTTTCCCACTAATCTCCGCACGAGTTCCTTTCCAATGCCCTTATTTCGATAATCTGGATGGACAATTAAACCGCAAAGATAGCCATTGATGACACCGTCGGAAATGATTCTCCCAGTGCCAATTAATTGTTCGCCGTCATAAGCGCTGACAACACACCAGCTTTGGAGCATGGCTTTATGCAGGGTTTCTTTCGGCAACTTCAAAAAATCATTCCAGCCATCATGATTATAAAGCAGATATAGCTGATCGGGATTTGGAATTTCCTCTGTATAATGAATTAAATGTTCGCTCATGTTACACTCCTTCACTATTGATAAAAACCTATTCTACCATGCTGAGGCAATATCCTCTTATTTGCTAGTGATTCGTTAAATTGAATGAGGTGAGGTATAATATGGAATATTGAAGCAAAAATGGTTTCAATTCTAATCAAATTGGAATCAAGTTTTTTTGAAAAGGTATTGAAGAAAAAGCCTATTTAGTATTAATATTTTTATGGAAGGAAATGAGGACAGAGCATGTTTTTATAAGTCTCATTTCAATTAGAGCGATTCAAAGTAGAAAGAGAGTGGTCAATATGGGCCGTAAATGGAATAATATTAAAGAAAAAAAAGCGTCTAAAGATGCCAATACTAGTCGGATTTATGCGAAATTCGGAGTCGAGATTTATGTAGTAGCCAAGCAGGGCGAGCCTGATCCAGAAGCGAATCAAGCATTAAAATTCGTACTAGAACGCGCGAAAACATACAATGTACCAAAACATATTATTGACCGTGCGATTGATAAGGCTAAGGGTGGATCTGATGAGAACTATGACGAGCTTCGCTACGAAGGCTTCGGGCCTAATGGTTCAATGGTCATTGTTGATGCCTTAACAAATAACGTGAATCGCACAGCATCAGATGTACGTGCGGCATTCGGAAAGAACGGCGGAAATATGGGAGTCAGCGGATCTGTGGCATACATGTTTGATGCAACTGCTGTTATTGGCCTTGAGGGTAAAACAGCTGATGATGTGCTTGAAATCCTTATGGAAGCTGATGTAGATGCACGCGATATTTTAGAAGAGGAAGACTCAGTGATTGTGTATGCAGAGCCTGACCATTTTCATGCCGTACAGGAAGCATTAAAAAATGCAGGTGTAACCGAATTTACAGTTGCAGAAATCACGATGCTTGCCCAAAATGAAATCACATTGCCAGAAGATGCACAAGCAAAATTTGAAAAAATGATTGATGCCCTTGAGGAATTAGACGACGTGCAGCAAGTGTATCATAATGTGGATCTAGGTGAGTAATTAGAAAACTTAGTAACTTTAATGGAGCATTGTTCATATACAATGCTCCATTTTTTATTTCATCAGGAGTTCGGTGCATATTTTTTGAAGAATTACTTCTTCATTGCCCGCTAGCTCCGTTTATTGCCTTATGTGGTAAAAGGGATGTCCTTTCATTGCCCGGCCGCTCCGTTTATTGCCTTTTGTGGTAAAAGGAAAGCCTTTCCATTGCCTACCAACACCGTTTATTGCCTTATGCGGTAAAAGGGAAGTCCTTTCATTGCCCGCCAATACCGTTTATTACCTTCTGTGGTAAAAGAGCAGTCCTTCCATTGCCCGCCGGCTCCGTTTATTGCCTTATGTGGTAAAAGGAAAGTCTCTCCATTGCCCGATAGCTCCGCTTATTACCATGTGTGGTACAAGGAAAGTCTCTCCATTGCACATTAGCCAACGTTTTTGCCTTTTTTGGTAAATAAGCAATCCTTTCACTTACTAAAAGCCCCCTTTAGATATCAACTCTTAAAAGGTAGGAAAGAAAAGGTTGAAGCCTGACCCCGACGGACTAATTCCATTGTTAAATCTCATTGGAGCGTGCAGGCTCACTTATCCATGACTTCAAATATTCAATGAACTTTTTCGTAGCGGGAGCAAGGCTTTTAAAAGATGTAGCAGCAATACCAATTGTACGGTAATTTTCTCCCTCTAACTTAAGAATTCGAACGTTGGCTGGCACCCGATGCAATACCATTTCTGGAAGGATACTGATTCCCATGCCATTTCCAACCATTGAAATAATTGCTTGGTCATCTGAGAGTTCAAATTTTATATTTGGGGTGACATTGTTTTCTTTTAAAATTCTTTTTAAATCGTTATCGCTCCCTTTTTTCGACTTGATTAGGGGCTCCTCTTTGATCATTTCAAAACGAATCTCCTTTTGCTCAGTAAGAGGATGTTTATCTGAGAGGATACAGAGCATTTTATCTTTTTTTAATGAAATCACTTCAAAATGCTGTGATGTCGGCAGGGAGACAAAGCCAAAGTCAACCAAGCCAGTTGATATCCAATGCTCAACATCATCATAATCCCCTTCTAGCAGTTTGATTTCGATAGAAGGATGAAACTCATTAAACAATTTCATGATTTCAGGCAGCCAGTGAATAGACACACTCGAAATCGTTCCAATCCGTACTGTCCCGATTTCCAGACCATTGATATTCGCTATTTCTTGAACCATTTCTTCGTTCCATTTTAGAATTTCACGAATGTATTTTAAGATACGCTCTCCATTGCTCGTCAGATGAATACCTGAACGTCCGCGATTGAGTATAGAAAATCCCCATTCTGATTCAAGGCTGGCAATGGCATGACTCACAGCGGATTGCGTTAAACCGAGTGTTTCCCCTGCTTTCGTGAGGCTCCCTAATTCTACAACGGTACTAAATATTTCAAACTTAGCAAGTGACAGTTTAATCACTCCTTTTGCATGAAATATTTTCATGCATTTATTTAAAAACATTCATTTTTCTTATTCAAATTTTACAATTATAATGGAAAATAATCAATTTTTGGATCGGTCAGGTGATAAAAAATGAATGGAAATAAGGCGCTCGAGGGTGTAAATAGGACAGGAATGAATACTCAACAATTTAAGGCAGATTTAACAATGCTGATCGTCACTATGTTTTGGGGTTCATCCTATTTATTTATGAAGATGGGCCTTGAGTCTATTCAAGGTTTTAACTTAATCGCATTGCGGTTTGGTATAGCTTTTGTTTTAGCAGGGCTCGTATTTTACAAACGCTTCATGCATATTGATTTTCATATAATTAAATATGGGTTTTTATTAGGAACTATCTTGTTCTTAGCCATATCGGTTGTCACGATTGGAGTTGAATCCACATCTGTTTCCAATGCAGGATTTTTATTTAGTCTCGCTGTTGTCTTTGTTCCATTATTATTAGCAGTCTTTTTTAGACAAAAAGTGGAAAAAAGAATTATTTTTGGCGTAGGCTTCGCAATATTAGGCATAGCCCTTTTAACTTTAAATAATGGGTTAAAGATTAGTTCGGGAGATTTCCTCATTATTTTAGGAGCATTATTTTATGCCATTTACATCATTGTTACTGATAAGTTGACGAAGAATGTAGATTCCATTACCCTTGGGATTTTACAGCTTGGTTTTACTGGGGCGTGGGCGCTGCTGCTATCTTTATTTTTAGAAGAGCCACATCTTCCTAACACAACAGAATCATGGATTTCTATTTTAGCATTAAGTATTCTGTGCAGTGCGATTGGCTTTATCGGCCAAACCGCAGCCCAACAGTATACGACTCCAACACATACAGGCCTTATTTTTTCATTAGAACCCGTTTTCGCTGCATTGTTTGCTTTTATTTTTGTAGGTGAAGTACTTCAAGCAAAAGGTTACTTAGGGGCGGTTCTTGTTTTAGTAGGGATTTTAACTACGAAAATAGATTTAAAAAAGATCATTATGAAAAAAGAGCGCGGGAAAACATTAGATAGGTCTAATGCTTAGCTTAATAGTCTTACAAAGTAGAATAAAGGGAACTAAAAATTACATGCCGATTCAATTATAACCATCAATTGTGTATTAAATTATTTATAGATTAATAAATCTATTATTTCATGGTAATTTTTAGAATATGTGAAAATCCCTCCACAAGACCAACACAAATAAACGAAAGCCTTAACCTAGCTTTTTGAAGTGACCCCAAAAAGTTAGACACGGTTATTTCATCAGGCAGCTTGCTCAAAATGAGTTCGGTATTGTACCGGGCTCATTTTTAACTTCGCCTTCATCCGTTTTGTATTATAGTA
>NZ_WBOS01000011.1 GCF_008923245.1 Cytobacillus depressus | reverse complement strand
TTTCTTTACCATTAAAATAATGTTCAACAGCTTCATTTATTTCTTCTAAAGTAAATTTAGACATAAAAATACACCCCAATTATTAGATTTTGTGTCTAATAATTGGGGTGCAGTTCATTTTTTAATATTGAAACTTCCTTAACGCGATGTAGAAGGGAATCCGACCTATGAAGCCTTGTCGGGTTCTCATAGTTTTAAATTGGAAGCTACTGAATACACTGTGACTGCTGTAGAAATGGGTTATCAAAAATATTTCGACCAATGGAAAGAGCAAGGATTATTGAACTATCGGGGGCATTACTTCAAGAAGTTTCGGGTTGCTGAGGCAGCCTTTTTCTTATACAGCTAAAGGAGCAGGTTAGTACAAGAAGGATTATCTTCTAAACAAAGAGGATATGTATGTATATAAGTTTGCAAATAGGAGAGTTAGAAAATGAATGAAAGAAAAAAAGTTAGAGGTTTGAAAAGGAAAATTCGCAATTTTAAAAGGGAATTAAATAAATTAACTATGGATTTTCCAGATGATTTCTCTAACGATTACTGGGAAATTCACCTTCCTCATCAAGGTTCTTATTGGATTAATTCTGTGAAAACTCCTTTTAAAGTTCGTAGACTATGCTTACAAGAATTAATTAATAGGACAAATCATCTTATTGATAAAAAACCAAAGGATAATCAGGATGTAAGGGTTATGTTAATGATTGATTTTCATTATTGGTGGTCAACAAAAATCGAAATTTTTTCAGTGAAAAATGATGATGAAGGATTCCTTTTTGAAGAAGATAGTTATACAAGGTGGATTACTTTGAATGAGAATCGAAACTTAGCAAAAGAATGGGGTTTAACTATACCAGCTGGGTTAAAAATAAAGGGAATAAAAGAAGAAATAAAGGATGTTGAATTGGTTGATAAAGAAATTTTCGGTGGAGAGATATGGCTTATAGGTGAGTTAATCTAAAACTTTTGTTCTTCAACTAACAGGGGCGATTGTTGAACAAAGGGTCTGTCTGAATCATTTGTTGTGCTTAAAAAAGAATCTTAGGAGAAACAGAATGAAATATGAATATGAAGAGGTTGGACCTAAAAAGAATGAGGAATATTTTCATTTAATTAATACGGAATAAAGGCAAATGTAATTAATGGATTGCTTGGTTTGGCACTATATGGTGAGGAATTTGACTTAATTCAGGATACTTTAGTTAAGTTTAGTAACAGCGAAGATGAAAATATTCGTGGCATAGCGATTCTTTGCTACGGAGATCTTGCACGGATATACGGGAACATTGACAAGAATCTTGTTTTACCAATTGTCAGTAAGGGGCTTAAGGACAAAAGTAGTTTCGTCAAAGGTCATTCGAATTCAGCGTTAGATGATATAAAATTCTTTGTTAAATAAACAAACCTTCTTTAAATAACGGGTGCTTTAATTCAACACTGCGGCCACCAATTTGGTGGTCTTTTCAATGTACGAAAATATACTGCTAAATCTAAAGTAGATTTGGGGTATAGTGAAACAATAGTTAAACTAAATGAGATTTTGAATAATTGCCATCAAAGTAACGAAGAGAAAGTAATCCAAGAAATAAAAGATGCAAAAATGAAAAAGGGTCCTACAATATTTGACTGGATAGAAGAAATTATCCTTGATAACGAAAATGTAACGTTGATATTAGAGTAAACTTTATTCAAGTAATGGCGTGCTTAGTTAAGAAAGTCTGCTACGGCAGCTTTTTTCTTAATCGACTAACGGGGCAGGAAAGTTCAAAATGAATGTTCAATTATGTATAAAGGAAAGCGAGTAGGGATTGGAGGGTATAAATGAAAAATAATAAATTTAAACTTTTTACTGCTTGTATTATAGTTAATCTTATTTTTACCGCGGGATGTTCAAATGATGAAAGAGAAGATGTAACCACCATTGATGTTGATATAGCCCACGATAAATTGCTTGAAGAAGTTGTAAAAAAAAATAATTTATTAATACAAAATGGAATAGAACTATCTTCTATATGGGCGGATGAGCAAACTGAAACTCTTCATGTAGGGCTTCTTAAAATAAATAAAAGGACCGAAAAAAAGTTTAAAACAATCTTATTTGATGAGATACTACAAGGAAGTGTGAAGTTAAATTTATTTCAAGAAGAGCCTATAAAGTTGCATTAAGTAACCACGTTATATTTTTCACTTATAGCAAATGGGAAATACGAATTAAGCTAACGGGTGCCTTAATAAAAAATATAGAGGATGATCCAATAATAATGAATATTCAAGTAAAGCTTCAAGCTATTATTGGAGAAATGGAGATACAGTTTGAAGAGTCTAGGACATTTCTGAGTATTAAAACTGGCGAAATAATTGTAGTAACCTCAGATGACTTTAGAGCTGCTGAAGATGAAGAACCATTCGATCATTTACCTGATTGGGAACAAGAAGACAGAAAAGTTGCTAATGATGTAGTGGAAAACTTCGAGAATTACAAGGAACTCCCAACAAAATATGAACTAAATGAATATGAGATGTTGGAAGACTTTTGCCTAACTGTTAGCGATCAAAGAAAACAAGATATATTATTAAATGTGATTAAGGGTAAGGGTGCTTTTAGGAGGTTTAAGGACAAAATCATTGATTTTGAAATTGAGGACAAATGGTATTCTTATCGTGATGAACGATTTAAACAAATTGCGATTGAATGGTGTCTAGACAATAACATAAACTTTAGTGAATAATTAATTTTTAAAAATACAACGAGAGCAACCACATAATCAGGTGATTACTCTTTGTTCAACTAAAGGTGCAGGTTAGTTCAACAAATACAAGAGAAAAAAGCTATAATATATCTGATTTAAGGTGGTGTTCCTTTGAAAGAAAAAAACAATAGATACATATGGATAGAAGCTGAAGAATGGGCTGAAGGTGAATGGAATGTTGAAGATGACAACCTTGATGTCACCGTAACTTTCTCTGACCGTTCTAAATGGATTGCGAGTTTTTTTACCTACAAAAACATACAGACATTGAGAGAGAAGAATGCAGAGACAGGCGAATGTATGAAAGGTGCATATCTTTGGTCAAGCGCTATGGTTCTAATAGATATTGCAAGTAGAGAACGAATTTATGAAGTTATTGACTACCTTATCGAAAAAGATGAGTTTGAGTCTGTTTTTACTCGGTACCCAGATGTAGATGTTGAAGATGACTATTTGTATCCAGAGGGTTTCTTTAAAATGAGTAATAAATAAACATCTTTATTGAACTAAAGGGGGCTATTCTTCAAGAAGGAGAATGGCTTTTTCTTATTGTAGTAAAGGGGCAGAATAGTTGAAGAAGAAATAAAATAATTCATGTCCCGAACTGATAAATTAATTTGTTATTAGCATTGAATTTTTTTAAAAAAAGTATATAAGTATTAATTTGTGATTGGGTTTGCAATAAACCGAACAAAGAAAGCTCAAGACGTCTGAGCTTTTTCTTATTTATACTTAAATTATCTATTTATGGAATTAACATTGGAGAAGGTTACAAGTCTTCAGAGGAGGATGTTTAATGTTTTTAAAGAGACTAAACAATCAGATAATTATTTGGTAAAATTAGGGTGAAAGTGAGGGTTATGTTTTAAAAAAATTTTCAAAGTGTCGATTTTGAAGATACCGGTTCGTTGTATTTATAAAGAGGTCAATTAGGGGATTTGCCTCTAAAAAGAAGGAGGAAATTTTTATGCTGTTTATGATGATTGTCAAAGCCTCGAAGAATTCGGAAGCCGGAAAGCTCCCGAACTCTGAGCTCATTGAAGCCATGACGAAGTACAATGAGGAATTAGTTAAGGCAGGCGTGCGGGTTGCGGCTAAAGGACTTCATCCAAGTTCCAATGGGATTCGCCTTTCGTATCCGAAACCAGGGGAAAAGCCGGTGGTTACGGATGGCCCATTTACGGAATCGAAAGAATTGATTGCCGGGTTCATTCTGATTGATGTGAAGACGAGGGAAGAAGCCATCGAGTGGGCTATGCGGATGCCGGACCCGCAAGGACATGGGGAAGGTCAGATTGAATTGCGTCAAGTATTTGAGCCGCCGGAGCTGACCGAGAATCCGGAAATGTTGGCCAAGGAAGCGGAATTACATGAGAAATCTGAAAAGTGAAGGCGATTGTGCCCCCCTCTAGACAACTTGTATCCAGAACTAACGAACACACCATATTTAAATCTAAGCTAAATTCTGAATGGTTAATTTTTAATACTGATTTTACAGGGAAAGTTTTGATCGTCACAAAACTAATGGAAGGATCAGCGTTCGCATTAACCCCACATTAATTAACTATCTAGAACAATTATTATTTAATGCACAATCTTTTGAGCAAGAACTGAAGCTAATTATTGGTTGAAGGCTCTTGTTCCTTATTCCACGAAAGGGTGCATTAGTTGAAGAATCAATATTAAAAATTATATGTGTATAAGATGAAAAGTTGAACCAATACAACCGACACTCCCCCTCATGTCAGTCTACAAAAATGTCAAAAATGATAAATTCCGCTATTATATTTTAAAGCAAAAATCAGACGTCCTTTTATGCGATGAAAAGCTTTTTCCGGTAGGAATAGGAAAAGGCGTATATATAGTGAAAAGAAGTATATAAGAAATGCCAGGTGCGAGGAAATCAAACTTAGTGCTGAACTCTGAATACAAATGATTCCCTTTGGAAGAATTGGGGGAGGTGCTAAGAATAAAGGTTATAGATGCAATGGAATATTGAGGACGGGTAATCTTTAAGTATAGAATTAATGGAGATAATTTAAGTTTTTTTCGATACTAATATTGAAACATGTTTGTATTAAATTAAATTAATTTTCTACTAACAAGTAAAATAAAATGTTTCTCGTGAGAATGTCATGACTTGAAAAGGAGGTTATTAAATGACAAATAGATTCTCGGCAATGAATTTTGAAATAATAACTGAACGGCTTAACTTGAGTATGTGGGAGGAATCAGATGCATCCTGGTATAGGGAACTTGTTGGGGAACGGGGCGTTGCTAAGCCAACTCTTGAAGCTGCTTACAAAAAAGTTATCAGTTTTCGTGAAAGAGCACTGGAAAGTGGTATAAGTCTACTCACAATCCGACGCAAAGATGAAGGAGATTTTATTGGATATTGCGGGTTAATTATCGGTCGTTCTACTATAGAAGAGCCGGAAATTGCTTATGAATTGTTCCAAAGAGCCCACGGAAATGGCTATGCAACTGAAGCTGCATCTGCAATTATAGAAGCTGCGGTCGCCACTGGACGACGGCGTCTGTGGTCTACTGTGAGGTCTTGGAATAATGCTTCCTTTCGAGTTCTTGAAAAGATTGGTTTCATTCGCCACCATAGTATATGGGACGAGAATGGAGAACTTGTTTGGAACATGCGTGATCTTTAGATATCAAAGTCGCTTTTTCACTAAAAGGCAGGTCAGTTGAATAAGAAAAGGAATAAGGTTTGAATTTAACAGTGTAGAGAGGGGGAAAAAATGAAAAGACCTTTAGGAGTATCTTTTATTAGTTATTTTTACATTTTCGGTGCAGTTGTATTGATTATCACAGCCATATTTTTTAATCCAGATGCAAATGAATTTGGCATAGCAGATAGGTTTGGTTTACCAAACTTTCCAGAACAGCTATTTAGGATTATATTGGCAGTTGTTTCCCTTATCATCATATATGGTTATATACGTTTAAAAAGATGGGGATTTTGGTTAATGATTTTATATTCATTTGGATTTGGGCTAATAAGCAATATTCTATTATTCTCATATAATCAACAACCGTTTACTGGGAATTTTATTTGGTCAGTAATCGTTTTAATTTATACATTTTATGTTAGAAAGTCCTTTTTCCATGTAGAAAAGAGTGTATAACTCACTGATATGCTTAACTGGTGAAAATTCAAACCAATAATTAAGGACTTTGTGATGTATTGTACTTAAAGTAACGGGTTGCGTTAGTTCAATAAAGATGTATTTAGGATCTTCCACAAACGGGCGCTTCCTGAAATAAGGAAAGCGTCTTTCTTCTTGAAAAGGGCCAGATAGTTGAACATCTCTTTTAAAGATAATTGGTATTTATATTAAAATATAGAGATAAATGTGAAGAAATATACTCAAAATAACGGGCAGTTGAAGAAGAAACTTTGATAGAGAATAACCGTCCATATATCAAAGGAGGTGATGTGATGGTACATAGGTTATTTTGTGTTTGGATTATATTAACTTTACTTACTATTACAGGATGCTCTAATGTAGAGGAAACAACCAAAGTAACAATTGATAGTATTGATGCCGAAGAAGTTTTAACATTAGATCCTGATGCTGATATTTTTCAGTATGATGGAGTAATCTACAAGACTAATATTGACTGGGTAGAAGAAATACCTTTAAGAAAAGACGTTCAAGTCGGTAAAATAAAAACAAGAAATGATGTTAATACAGACTTCAAAGATGAAATGTCGAATAAACTTCCTGTCGGTGCAAAGATTTTTTCTGCCAAGGAAAGAGGAGATATTTTAATCGTTGAATCCGAAGGAGAAAATTTGAAATACCTTGCAATTGTTGAAGGGTAATCAATTTAAATTATTCAACTAAAGGGCGCAATTGTTGAAAAATTAAATCCCAATTTCTCATTTATTTCACTGAGAGATTGGGATTTTTAATACTTTAAATCCTTAACACTGTAAATCCGTGTTTTGTTGTAGGTACTCCGTTAATACGTTTGTAAAGTTTTGAGCAGTTTTTGATAGATAATGATTTTTTAGCCATATTAAGCCCGTAGATGCAGATAGCTCTGTATCTTTGATTTTGGAAGCCTGGATATTGTAGTTTTTGTATTGTTTAAGGACGGTTTCCGGAACAATAGCTTCTCCAAAATTACAAGCGACTAAATCTAATAAAAGGGAGATGTCAGAGCATTCAGCAATAATGTTTGGCTGTAGTTGAGCTTTCGAAAATGCTTCCAAAATCATATAATGAACTCCCAGTCCTTCTGTACTTGGTAAAATCAGAGGGTGGTTTTGAATGTCAGCAAGCATAATCTGATGATTCAAAGGTTCGTTTTTATTTGAAGTAATAAAGTAAAAAGGTTCTGTATGAAGATGGATAGCCGAAAAATCATCTAACTCGAGTGGTAATCGTATAATCGCTAGCTCTACAATTCGGTCTCTCACTAGTTGACAAAGATGAGAAGACTCATTTTGATGAATTTTATAGGTAACCTTAGGATACTTTTTGTGGAATTGGTAAAGTAACTCAGGTAATCCGACTACCGAAAAAGTATTGATACCTATCGTCAATCTTCCACTTACCCCGTTTCCAACTTCCTTTACTTCCATTCTAGCTTCTTCCATTAACTGAGTCATTTGTAGCGCATACTTATATAAGGATTTTCCTGCTTCCGTCACTTCTAAAAATCTCCCAGTTCTCTCTACTAATTTCGTTCCCAATTCATCTTCCATTGTTTTCAGGTGCTGACTTAGTGGAGGCTGGGAGATATGAAGTCTTTCAGCGGCAGCAGAAATTTTTCTTTCTTCTACAATAGCTATAAAATATCGCAGTTGTCTAATATCCATAAGCGGAAATACACCCTTCCTATATGAAAAACTTTAGTGAAATTAATTTTTTTTATATTTTTCATATACTTCATTCTAAGATATCATGATTTTAGATAAAAAGAAATTTCTCGAAACGGCTTATCAGCGATGATTTTTCGATAGGAAAGATTTTCAAGGTGTTAGCTAGAATATCGAGATACTTAATAAAAGTTTTTTTCTTGTTGGAGACCCTTATTTTTCAGCTATTTAGAACTAATTTCTATTCGCACTTAGAAGTCTCAACAATAAACATCATGTATAAGGGTGAAATAATATGAAGCAACAACGTTTTTATAGCGGTTTAAGCATATTTCAATGGTTTTTTTTCTTGCTGGCCACTTCTATTGCATTACCGATCATAATCGGAGGAGTATTTCATTTAACGATAGAGGAAATATCCGAATTAATGCAACGAACTTTTTTTGTGGTGGGCATTAGCTCTTTTATTCAAGGCTGGCTCGGACATCGATATCCGATCGCTGACGGGCCTGCAGGTTCATGGGTCAGTGTATTTGTCATTTTAGCGGGTATGACAATTCAGCAGGGGGATAGTACGAATGAAACATTACAACTTTTAGAAGGTGGCATGCTAGTTACGGGATTATTACTATTTATTCTCGGTATAACCGGTCTGGTTAATCGGCTGCTGTTTTTGTTCACTCCTTTAGTTACTGGTTCCTTTATGTTGATTCTGACTCTTCAACTTAGTGGTGTGTTTTTAGAGGGAATGCTTGGAATACAAGAACAGTCTAACATGGATTATGGAATAGCAGCGATTTCATTTGGCGTATTTGTTATAGTGATATTGCTGTCGATTAAGGGAAAAGGATGGATGAAAAGTTACTCAGTACTGTTAGGAATTTTAATTGGGTGGTTACTATATTTCTTATTAGGGAAAACCCCCAATACGATTTCCACACAAGCTTACTCCATTAAATTACCAGACATTTTTGCATGGGGGACTCCGCAGTTAAATGCTGGAATGGTTATAACCTCCATTATCTTTACTTTTATTGTATTCTCTAATACAATAGCTGCCGTTACGGCTGTTAAACAAGCGGTTCCAGAATCAGAAAAATCCGAAAAACAAACCATTAACCGCGCCAGTTGGGCAGGCGGTATTACACATGTTTTATCAGCTCTTTTCTCTACAATTGGAATTGTGCCATTGCCAGTATCGGCAGGATTTATCCGATTAACCGGGCAAAAACGAATGATGCCTTTTCTGGTAGCAAGTTTAGCCTTATCAGGTATAGCCTGTGTTCCGGCGATCGTCAATTTCTTAGCTATGCTTCCTGGCCCTATTGCTTGTGCCGTAAGTTTAGCATCCTTTGTCCAAATGATCGGGATTTCGATTCAGTCCCTTTTGAAAGACGAATTAGATCAACGCCGGTTAACTATATTAGGAATCACTTTGCTAATCAGTTTTGGAATATCGTATCTTCCTAAAGGAATATTTCAGAGTCTGCCTACTATTCTCCAATATATTTTAAGCAATGGTCTCATTGTTGGTACGATCATCGTAATTGTGCTAGAACAACTATGGAAAACAAAAAACATAAGTGAAAAAAATTATATTTAAAATTTAACTTTTCAAGGAGTCTTTTTAAATGATTCACGAAGAATTCATGAAATTGGCAATCGAGTTTTTGCTCTTTGGAAAGAAATGAATAAATGAATTACCTTTTTAACGAAACATGTTTTCCGAGAGAGAAAGCCGTAGAATATAAATTTCACTCCTCAGGTAAAAAGAACAGAGCAACTATATTGAATAGAGGCGAATAATTGATGTGGAAGTGGATGATGGTATTTATAGGATGTATTTTCTTGATGCAAGGTTGTATGTCTAACATTAGTGGAGAAACGAAAAAACAAGAAAAGGAGAAGGTGATCGTGAGCGAAGAATTAAATAAACAGTTACTTCAAGCAGCAGAACGTGGAGAGGTAGACACCATAAGCAAACTCATTAAGAAAGGTGCGAATATCAACGCACAAGACTCAAAAGGCCGGACTGCCACTATGATTGCGGCCTATAACAATGATGTAGAAACCGCAAAAGTGCTTATCAAGGCAGGTGCAGATGTGAATATCCGTGATGATATGAAAAACAATCCCTTCCTATATGCTGGTGCAGAAGGATATATTGATATGCTAAAGCTTACGATTGAAGCAGGGGCCGACCCGATGATTACAAACCGGTATGGGGGAACTGCTTTAATCCCTGCCTCAGAACATGGATATGTGGATGTAATCAAAGAACTTCTCACTCATACTGATATTGATGTGAATCATGTCAATAATCTTGGTTGGACTGCTTTATTAGAAGCAATTATTTTGAATTATGGAGACGAAAAGCAGCAGCAAACGGTGCAATTGCTGATAGAACATGGGGCGGATGTGAACATTCCAGACAATGATAAGGTGACTCCTCTACAACATGCACGTGAGAAAGGCTTTAATGAGATTGAAAAAATTTTGTTAAAAGCAGGGGCAAAATAAATACTTGAAGCTGTTATGATTGCCAAACCTAAATAATAGCTTTTTTAAACTCTTATCTGTTCACATCAAGGAAAGAGGATTTATCACTAAGGGATTGATTCTCAACAATCGGGCGCTTTTCTGAAAAAGGAAAGCGTCTTTCTTCATGAAAAGGGCCATTTTGTTGAATAAGTAGGGTAATATAGTAGGGAAATTTCTTAGGTTGAATTTTAAACAAAGTAACTGGGAAGGCCATGATTGCAGGATTTGTTGGAGTAGAGATTAATGGAGCTCATGGATATTTGATTGACCAATTTGTCTTGTGACAATAATGTTGATTAATTCTGGACTCTTAAACCTGCATTGCTACGTTCCAAGATTGAATTACAATAAAAATTAAGTCATTTAAAATTGATAAATAATAGACTTTAGATGCGAAATAAGGGAGTCAAATTATCTCTTTTTCCTACTAAAAAAAAGAACAAACACAACAACAAAACAACTAAAGGCAGCAATCCAAACAGAGAGTTCTATGATGATCAACTTCTTTAAAAATATTATGTCGCCTCGTACCTTAGTTCATATTATGCTAATTAAATGACTTTATTGTGATTTTAAACATCTTTATTGTAAATGTAACAGCTCTATTGTAACCCATCACAATTTAACAGTGAAATCACAAATGTGCGAAAGGATTGATACAGGGGCAACTTAGCAAAGCGCTTAACGTTTATGAAGGAATTTTTAACTGCAGTCATTAATGAGATAGGGGTGGATCAAACAAATATTGGCTTTTCGAAAAACAAGGCTGATATGCCAGATAATAAATGGGGGAATCCCGAAGAAACCGTAAGTCTTTAAGGTTATTGGATTAAGAATCCTTCATCCCACGATTAATCACTTTACTGAAATAATCGTAAATTGGATGACATTTCATGAACTAGTACGAAAATATTGGGAAGGAATCATAATTGGAGTCGGCAATTCAGACCTACAACAGGGTTATTAGAAAAGGAATGATTGACTTGGCTGCATTCGGTCGTCCAATGCTCGCCAATCCTGACTTCGTACAAATAATTATACAAGACAAAGACATTGAATCCTATGATACTAAGAGCGATCTAAGTTCATTAGTTTAAAGCATATATGAAGAAAAACTGATACGGCAAATCAAAGCTGTTTCTTGTATATGGAGAATTTTTATTCAGTATGCTCTACGATGGCTTCTTCAACAAACGGGCCAGACTTGTGAAGTAACAAAAAGCCCAATTTCTCATATTCAATAAATTGAGCTTTTAAATCATAGCATTTTCTGACGAGAACTCTAATAAGTCTTCTTCTATCGTAACATCAATGCTTTCCTACCCTCGCTTCCTATTGTGTGTTCTTCATCCCTGAAATAGGTAACGATAAAATCTCGAAATGCAATCGCTGCCTTTGATAAATAACGATCTTTCTGCCAGGCTATCCGAAAAATCCTTTCACCTGCAGGATCTTCGATTGGCAGTTTGACTAAGTTCAGCTCCTCTCCACTTTTACAGCCACCGACAATGGAAACACCGAATCCAGAACGAACAAGTTCTGCGATACTAGCTGGATCTTCTGTTTCACACACCATCTTCGGACGAAAACCCGCTTTGTCACAAAGGTCATCATTAATCATCCGTAAAGGAGAATTTTCTTTGTATCCAACAAAAGGTTCAGCTGATACTTCACTAAGGTGAATTGCTTTGCGGTTTGCATATTTATGTCCGTGCGGCACAGCGAGATAGAGCTTTTCCTTTACCAATGGAATTTCACTGAATCCTTCTTGTTGAATCGGAAACGAAGTTAAATAGAAGTCTAATTCATGGTTTGTTTCTATGTTCTCAAAATCCTCCATAGACGATTGAATCATCCGGAAATTAACCTCCGTATGTTCAGCCAAAAAGTTCTGCAAAGGTTCTCTAACCTGTTCCATATTCATAACTGCCAGGTAAATACGACCTTGTTTTAAGCCTGATAGATCTTCTACTTCTCGACGCCCCTCTTCGAGCAAATGGATTGCGGCCTTCACTTTTGCTTCAAATGCCTTTCCAAAAGGATTCAAACGAATTTGCCTTGCTTTACGATCAAACAATGGTACCCCCAAGTCCTCTTCCAAGCGCTGAATCGTTCTACTTAAGGCGGGTTGGGCGATATGAAGTTCTTGTGCGGCTCTAGTCATATGTTCTAATTTAGCCACGGTTAAAAAATACTTAAGTTGTAGCAGTTCCATCCAGTATTCCTCCTTTTTCATTACATTCAGTATATGCACATATAGCAAAACATGTATTTTTGATTATCTATTTGCAATTATATAATGAAGGTAGCTAGCCAACAACAGAACAGCTATACATGGGAGGAGGTAAACAGATACGGGAAGTGATACATGGGGAACAGTATCTACAAACGTGATAGAATCAACAATCGAACTAATTTATTGCAATCTTTAATTCTCTCAATCTCATATGTAGGCTTGATCTTGATTTACATCATTAGATTTGGATATAGAACACCATTGAGTTATCAACAAAAATAATATTAAAAATTTTAAGGAGCTGATGAAAATGAAGGCAGTAGCTTTTCATTCACCAGGAACACCGAACGTATTGCAAGTAATGGAGTTTGATCCTCCTGTTCCGGGGATTGGGCAAGTTCGAGTAAAAGTAAAAGCAGCCGGCGTACAGCCCGTTGACTGTGCGATTCGAGGGCAAGGTTTTAGTCCACCAGGAGTGGAAATCCGATACCCTCAAATACTAGGAAATGAATTTGCTGGCATCATCGACGTGGTTGGTGATGGGGTTGAGAGCTTTTCAGTTGGTAATGAAGTTATTGGTTGGTCGCTTCTATATAGCTATGCTGAATATGTGGTCGTCCCAACATCTCAACTCGTTAGAAAGCCTAAAAATATGCCATGGGAAGAAGCTGGTGTACTCACCGCTTCAGGGCAGACTGCTTATACGGCACTACAGGAACTCGGAATCAGTAAAGGAGACACCGTACTAATAAACGCAGCTGCAGGAGGAGTTGGAACGTTCGCCGTTCAATTAGCACGAGCATGGGGTGCAACTGTGATAGGTACTGCAAGCCCACGTAACCATGACTACCTGCGCTCCTTAGGAGCTATTCCAGTCTCATATGGAGAGGGACTTGTTGAACGAGTACGCGAACTTGCACCTAAAGGGATTGATGTTGCCCTTGATGCAGCAGGCGAGGAAGCCCTACGAGCCTCTGTAGAACTTGTACACGACAAAAAACGGATCGGTACAATCGTTGCTTTCGATCTTTCAGAAGAGCTTGGAACCATTCCGATCCGTAGTAAGCGAAGCGTATCAAGGTTATCCGAACTCACCAAGATGTACGAACAAGGGCTGCTTCGCGTTGTCATATCACAAACATTTCCATTAAACCAAGCTGCTGATGCTCACAGAGCTGTAGAGACCGGTCACGTTCGAGGGAAAATTGTCCTCACTGTGGGTTAGAAAGTTTATCCGATACGAGGAAGAGTAACATGGGAAAACTAAATATTGACATTATTTTAGGAAGCACATGTCAAGGTCGTATAAGCCCACAAGTCGGAAAATGGGTAAAAGAAATATCTCAGCAACATGAAGACGTTAATTATGAAATTCTCGATATAGCTGACTATAATTTGCCATTTTTAGGAACGGGAACAGGGAAAGAACAAGTGGGATTACTCAAAGGAAAATCGAAGTTAATATAGTGTTAGGTCATTGTATTCGATAATCTAGAATAAACTATTTTATGTAAAGAATGCGCTAATATGAGTTTTGAAAATATAAGTACTTGAAAGTTGTACAAGAAAGGTTTATAAGCATGAAAGGCATTAGGATAGGAGTGAATAAATAATTATGAAACAAACGATGCGCGTTCTTATTTCCGGTGCTAGCATAGCAGGGCCGGCCCTCGCTTATTGGCTTCGCCGACACGGCTTTGACGTGACTGTAATAGAACGTGCACCCTCATTGCGACCGGGTGGTTACGGGGTTGATATCCGTGGTGCAGCCATTAAGGTGCTTAGGAGGATGGGTATACTCGATCAAGTCCGTGCAGCAGACACACGTATGACTGGTGTTTACTTTGTGAACAGTAAAGGCAAGATTGAAGGTCAAATAAGTGAAGCAAGTATAGCGAACCAGCAGGGTCTGGACATCGAAATCATGCGTGATGATCTTAGTAACATTTTGTATGATTTAACTAAGGATACGGTTCAATACATTTGGGGCGATTCGATTACCTCTATACATGAAACTGAAGCTAGTACAGAAGTCCAATTTATTCATGGCAAGCCACAAACATTTGACCTGGTCATTGGTGCAGACGGGCTTCATTCTAATGTGAGGACCCTTATTTTTGGAGACGACGCACAATTTAAACGTACGCTTGGCTGTTATATCTCGATTTTCACCCTTGGGAACTATCTCAACCTCGACCACCAACAGCTACTTTATTCGATGCCAGGCAAAACTGTAGGTATGTATAGTGCCTATGACAATACTGAGGCAAAAGGTATGTTATTGTTCCAATCAGAGGCATTGAAGTACGACCGCTATGATACGGAATCTCAAAAGAAACTTGTAGAAAATGCTTTCGTAGGCTGTACGGACTGGGAAACCTCGCATCTACTCAAATCCTTGAAAGAAGCGACAGACTTTTATTTTGATGAGGTTTGCCAGATTCATATGCCAACATGGTCAAAAGGTCGAATTACATTGGTAGGCGATGCAGGGTATGGCCCATCTCCTCTTTCAGGTCAAGGCTCTAGCCTAGCGCTCGTTGGAGCTTATGTATTAGCTGGCGAACTTAAAGCCGCGCATGGTGATTATGCCCGTGCTTTTGTTGCTTATGAACAAGAAATGAGAAAGTTTGTTGAGAAAAATCAAAAAATAGGACTAATGGCTGCTGGGAGTATGATTGAAAAATCAAACTTCAAAATCTTTCTACGCAATTTAATGTTGCGCATACCCACCCTTATGGTCGTACAGTTTAAGATGATTTCGAAAATGATAGCGAAAGCTGCCAACGGTATTGAATTGAAAAATTATTGAAATGGATAATATGAAAACCGAACAATTTTCTACCTAGGCAGCTAGGCGTAAACAGGCACTTAAGTCTTTAAAAATATTTTTGACTCCTCCGCATAAGGGATGCAATACTGCTGTAAGAATTGTACTCTTTCTATATATATAGGACAGATTGTTGAAGAAAGAGGGTTCCTGAAGGATTTTTGGAATCTTCTTGGCGTATGAACTAAATAAAAGCAACAGAGCGTACCTTTACATTCAATTTCTTAAGAAATTGCTTTTTAAAGCAACAATCGTTTAATAGCTTGATAAATTTCATCAAGTTCTTCTTTTAACTTACCTTCACAATACAAACTGTCTTTTAATACAAGTTCAGATAATACAATCATACTTTTGAGTAATCTCGATTTCTCTCTGAATTATTCAATCGATAATTCTTGCCATGTTGTATCTTCGCTAAGAAATACCTGAGCTTCTTTTATCCCAATGTCATATTGATCTTTTATGGTCATTGCATCGATTATTGAATAAACACTAAGCATATTTTTATAATAATCCGTATAGAGATTGTGAAGGAACGTACTGAAAGTAACTTGCAGTATAGATTAAGAAGGATAATTAACTTCGATTGAAGAAATTTTATTATGAGGTGAGACATAAATTCACGACTATGATTTTCTAAGTCTTTGAAGTGTTCTTCAAGTGGAGCGTATCGGAATTGGTTAGTGACGGGCAAAAGGTTACCTTGAAAGGGATGTGAACAAAAATGGGCGTGTATGATTTTACAGTAAAGAAAATCGATGGTCAGACAGAGCCGTTGTCTCGTTACGAAGGAAAAGTCGTTCTTATCGTCAATACGGCGAGCAAGTGTGGCTTTACACCACAGTATAAGGGGTTACAAGCGTTGTATGATAAGTACCGTGATTTAGGATTGGAGATTCTAGGATTTCCTTGTAATCAATTCGGTCAACAGGAACCAGGAACGAACAAGGAAATTCAGCAGTTTTGCGATTTGAATTACAATGTGAGTTTTCCAATGTTTGCAAAAGTAGACGTAAATGGTGCGAATGCGGACCCACTTTATCAATACATAAAAAAGGAGGCCAAAGGCGCGTTAGGGTCACGGGCGGTTAAATGGAATTTTACGAAATTTTTAGTGGACCGAAAAGGGAATGTGGTAAAGCGTTTTGCTCCACAGACAGAACCGGAAAAACTGATAGCTGAAATAGAAGAAGTGCTTAAACTATGCTGACAAACAATCGGGCGCGTTTATTTAAGAACGCGTCTATTTTAATTAAAGGGCCATTTTGTGGAAGAAGGACTTTATTTTCTTCTTTACGAATTTACGTATTAACTGAGTAAAATATTGTAGGTCGAGGTGAACGAACTGAGGAAGATTTTTAGTTTATGTTTACTGTTGTTCTTGGTTGCCTGTTAATCTGTACAAGTAAATGATAGTTCTCATATTACTGAAGAAGAAGTTGTAAAAGTGTTACAAGGGAAGTCTCATCTAAATAATATAGGATTTTAAAAGGAGAAACTCATGAAGTCTTGGAAAGTACTATAGAGGCAGTTTAGTTGATGGTAAAGATGAAATTAGGACTAATAAAATATTGATTGAAAATTGTCCTCATGAGTACAGAAATCAGTATAGAAAAGGGAAATTGTCCTCGTGGGATGTTCATGAGGACAGAAAATAAAGGTAATTGCAAAACCTGTCTGAATATGCGATTTCTGCAATAAATTTAACTATAAATCTCTTAATCAAACAAACTATATTTGTCTTATGGCACAACTCGTAAAAAGCCCTGCTTTTCTGTAACCAGAAAAGCGGGGCTTTTGTATTATAAATTTTTGTTTCTATTAATTACTATTCTCCTGTTTTTGAATATTTGACAAAATGGAACAAAAATTTCAAACATTTGGTAATATAATTGATTTTGGTGGAAATCGCCGAAATTTCGAGAATATGGGGGGAAAAGGTTTGAGGAAAAAAGTTTTGTCGATTAGTTTATGTTCTGTTCTATCTCTTACATTCCTAACAGGAGTTGATTCCTGGACAGTAAAAGCAGCAAACGAGCAAAATCTACCCACTACATTAGAAGCAACAGCCAAGGGAAAGGTTCTCGAGTGGAAAGGGATGCCACTAAATGGGCTGATCCCGGAAACCGCATCAGACGCAACCAGAATTGAACTAGAAAATGGAATGACAAAACCAATCTACTCTACTGACGAGGCGATAATTGAAGACTTATTCGTTGAGACAGAGATAGACAGCGACAGGGATGGGAAACGTGACCGCGTCTCTATTAAAGTGTACCGTCCAAAAACGGAACCAGGTGTTAAAGTACCAGTCATTTATGAGATGAGTCCCTATCGCTCCGGAATTCTAAATGTTCCTGTCTTTAATGTCGATGTAGATTTTATTCCGGTTAAACACCCTGGTAACGGGAATGGACGAGGAGGAAAACCATTCGCACTTGTGGAAGGACAAGCTGCCAATCTTGGTTCCTTAGGGAATTACTATGTCCCTCGTGGTTATGGTGTTATTCTTGCTGAGAGTATTGGGACAGGCAAATCGGATGGGTGTCCAACAACGGGGGATGAACGAGAAATTCTTGGTACAAAAGCCGTTATTGATTGGTTAAACGGGCGTGCGAAAGCTTATACAGGAGATGGGAGAGAGGTATCAGCTGATTGGTCCACTGGAAACGTTGGGATGACAGGTACTTCCTACAATGGGACCTTGCCAAATGCAGTTGCTGCAACAGGTGTGGATGGACTGAAAACGATTATCCCAGTTGCAGCAATTAGCAGCTGGTATGACTATTATCGTGCAAACGGAACAGTTATAGCCCCTGGAGGATACCAAGGTGAAGATACAGACAATATGGCTGAAGCAGTCCTAACTCGTAAAAATCCACAAGTATGTAAAGATGTCATAGCAGAGTTAAAAGCTGGACAAGACAGAGAAACAGGGGACTACAGTGAATTCTGGGCACACCGTGATTATGTGAAGGATGCCAAGAATTTAAAGGCTAGTGTTCTCGTTGTTCACGGGCTGAATGATTGGAATGTTAAGACAAAACAATTTGCACAGTGGTGGGAAGCATTAGGAGAAAATAATGTCCCTCGTAGATTGTGGCTCCATCAGGGTGGCCATTCAAGTCCATCAGGCAATAACTGGCCGCAATTACAAAATAGATGGTTTGACTATTATCTGTATGGGATTGAAAATGGGGTTATGAATGAGCCTGCTGTTGATATTCAGCGTGAGGATAGAACTTGGAGTCAGGAAACAAGCTGGCCTGCACCCGGCACAGTGTCGACAAGACTTCATTTAACAGGCACGGGAAATGATTTAGGGGCTTTATATCTAAATCCTGTTCCGAACCAGCCGCATAACGCGCAAACAATCATTGATGATCCAATGAAAAAGGCAAATACTCTCATCGCCAATCCAGAGTTAAATTCTTCAAACCGGTTGGCTTATGTGACTCCGGAATTAACTGATGTGGTGCGGTTGAGCGGGACGCCTACAGTCAGCATCCGTGCAAGTATTGACCGTCCCGTTGCCAATTTAACAGCATTGCTCGTTGATTACAGTAGTTCAAGTCCAGTAATTGTATCGCGTGGCTGGGTCGATCCACAAAATCTCCATTCCGCAGATCGTTCCGAATCACTAGTTCCTGGCAGAGATTACACTTTTGAATGGGATATGCAGCCTAAAGATTA
This sequence comes from Cytobacillus depressus, assembly GCF_008923245.1. Classification (GTDB taxonomy): domain Bacteria; phylum Bacillota; class Bacilli; order Bacillales; family Cytobacillaceae; genus Cytobacillus; species Cytobacillus depressus. The sequence goes on along the minus strand of NZ_WBOS01000011.1, from coordinate 110,376 downwards.
TGTATTTAAGGCAGGACACCGGATCGGGATTGTTCTTATCGCTAGCGATTACGACTACACGATTCGTCCTAAAGCCGGTACAAAAATTACTGTAATTCCAACTCGCAGTGAAATTACATTGCCAATTGTCGGCGGGCGTAACGCGTTTAATCAATAGGAACAACAAAAAGGAGGATTAGGTTTCATGACTAATCCTTCTTTTTTTGAGACATAAGAAAGTATAAATTTCAACTATTATATGTCCAGCTCCAGCGCCTTTTGTTGAGTGGTATTAACTCCTCAATGGAGCATAAATAACTAGATAAAGATACAGTTGGTATTAGTAATTATTTGAAATAAAATTCTTTTATAAATTTATTTTTCATAATAGGTATCCTCAATAAAATTGAGTAATGATCTTCCATAAAAGGGCGCTTTTCTGGAAAAAAAGGATTGTTAATATTATTGCTTTCTATACTGTTCCTTGTTCTTGACCAACATCTGTTTAAAATCCACTTCCATAAAAATAATCGATAGCGTAATAAGCATTCCTCCACCAACTAACTGAATTGTAAATGATTCAAAACCAAACGCTACTGAAAAAATACTTCCAAAAACTCCTTCAAGCATCAAAATTAATCCAGCAGATGTTGCAGAAGTATGCTTTTGTGCTAAAACCTGAACAGTTTGACCAACAAACGAACATACTATTCCCAAATATAATAATGGTACTATTGCAACAGACCAATTGATATTAGTAAGCTGTCCTTCCTCTACGAAGAAGAAAAAAAACAAACCCCCTATTGTTTGTACAACCGCAAGCATAAAAGCTACAATGCTGACATCAGTTGCTCTTGCTCCGTAGCTGAGATAAACAATAGAAGCTGCATAAAACAACGCACAAATAAAAGAATATACGTCACCGATATTTATGGTTAGTCCTTTGTTTAATATTCCAGTTAATAAAGTCAATCCAAGTAAACAAAAGGCAATAGAAACAAAGCTTTTTACTAAAAGTTTCTTTTGATATATAGCCCAAGCTAAGAAAGGTATAATTACTACATATGTTGCTGAAATAAAGGCGTTATTGGATGGAGTCGTATACTGAACACCAATAGTTTGTGTAATATAACCGCCAAAATTGAGCAATCCCGCAATTAGTCCAATTTTAAAGTCCTTAAGGGTCATTTTAAATATCTTTTTATAAAAAAATATAAGTACCAAAATAACAAAGAGAAAGCCTCTGAAAAAATTTACGAAACCCGCAGACGCATTTGCATCTAGAGCTATTTTTGTTACAACAAACGAAGAACCCCAAAGTGCAGCAGTTATCAATAGTAGTACGTTTGCCATTGATTTTGTCATTTTCATATGCTAATTCTCCTTTTCTTATTAATAAAAAAATCCCGCCTCTTAAAGTAAAGAGGCGGGAACTATCTACTCTTATACAGTTTTCATTGCCAATTCAACGATAATTAGTAACGGAATTAATTTTCCGGCGCACCCCAATAGGATTTTGAGGGTTTTTAAGAAGCATTCTTTATTAAGAATAAAATTAGCTTACGTCTTTCCCAAACAACTGCTAATTTTATTCATAAGTATTAACTTCTTTATAAATTTTTGATTCATCCTTAATTTACTGAATAATCTTAATTTATTCAACCTATATTTTGGTTATTCCATTAAGGGAGCGATTCTGCAGCAAGAATTACGCTCTCTTTATGTTAAGGGCGATTTAATGGAGGGAGAATATCAAGAAAATTGAATACTTATGGTAATGCTAGTGTAGTGTTCTTGAAAGAATGTAACTTAAACTGTAGATGCAGGTTATTTAAATTTTTGAACTAACATGAAAATAACCTTCTCTAACTTCGAAAAAAAGGCAATACCAAAGAGACCTCTTCTCCATTATTAGAAAATGGAAAGAGATACAATTCATTGATCTATGGAATCGCTTGACTGGATTAAGGTCTCTATCAGTTTTTAGAACTCTCTAACTATTTCCTGCATCTGTGGTGCAGCACTGATTTTGTGCTGTATGGATGCTTAAAGAGTTGGGTAATGGAGGTATTTACCTACTCGAAGTAAATTAAGCGATTAATTTTTAATGGTTATACTAAAAATATGAATGATTAAGATAAGTAAGGAGCGACAAGATGCCACGAAGGTCTGCACAAACAAATGAAGCGACGGAAAAGGAAAATATTGTTCATTTGCCAAATAATCAACAAAACAAAGATGAAGTTGGTAACCTTTCTCGTATGTTAGCAGCTTTGTTGGATTATCTGTCAGATGAAGAAGTAGATGAGATAGATGTCCAATACATTTTAGAAAATACGGAAGGTCTTCGAGAATGGTGGAATCTAAATCGAGAAAACAACAGGAAACTAATTGAGGAAGAAATTAGAGAATCTTTAGGCGAACTCTCTTTGGAAGAGCTTCAAAGGATCCGTGAACATATAAAAGAAAAACAGGATTGAATGTACAGCAGTTAAATTAACCTAATCCAAACAAAATTGTTTGAAGGAATCGTTGCAAAAAACATTTGCATTCTCCTTTAATAAGGGATGCTTTATTCCTCTTTAAGTAGCGGAGCAGGGTAGAGGTAGTTCAAACTTCCAAGTAAATTTGTTATATATTAATAATTGTATGTTTAATGTTTAAATCTCGATTTCCTAATTGAATCTAGACTACTTTGGAAATAAAATGATTATGAATCCTTCTAAACGAAGATTCGTGCAAGACAATTTGGAGGGGGTTATCTCATGGAAAACATTAAAGTAGGAGAAATCTTTACAAATGACCAGGGTGAGGAAATTGAAGTGCTGGCAGTCGTAAATTTGGAAGGGACAGAATACGTTGCAGTCGGCTTTGCGGAGGATCTTCAAGAAGAAATCGAGGAAGACATTGATATTTTCTTTTTAAAGGTCAACCAGGATGGAGATTTCACAGCCATTGAAAGCGACGAGGAATTCGACAGAGTTTCTTTAGCCTTTGATGAAATAATGCAAGAAGACTAATACTAGTCGGTTCTAGACAGATTCTTGTTTACCTATAGGTAAACAAGAATTAATTAATTTTAAGATTGAGTTAGTTCATATTTAAGTTGTTCTATTAAAGGGCGCTTTTCTGAAATAAGGAAAGTGCCTTTCTTCATGAAAAGGGCCAGACTGTCTAATAAGAGTGTTATTGCACAACGCCCTGAAAAAGTTTAATAAGCTATATCATTTGAGCCACTTGAGATCAGTGAAAGCCCTTCAAAAAGTACACTATTTGAAATATGCTGCTAAATCTGTCATTCGTGTTTCATAAATATGGCGAAAGAAGCATATGTAAGGTATTTAAAAGAGAGATGAAAAAGAAACGAATAAAGAACGTTAGGAATAAGTTATTCCACAATCGGGCGCGGTTTTGGGACACCCCCTTGTGATAATTAGGAAAGGATTTTTTACAACTAAATTAAACGTATAAATTTTAGATTGTTCATTAGATGTGATCAAATGAACACTCATCCATTTATTTTCTTAGCTATATCTGGTAGCTTGAGGGAAATGTCAACGAATTCAACATTGTTAAGGGATGTTAATTAAAGGGGGTTGGGAAAATTTACAGACACTACACATTAATCCATTCTCGTAAATTTGTCCCTATTGGACAAAATACTTACAGGACAGTGCTGCTAAAACAATAGCACTTCCCTATAAAAAATGAGGGAGTGAAATAGATGGCTGATATTAACGAACGGAAACGCGACGATAACGATACTGGCGAGGCGGGAAGAACTGATGTAGGTGTTGTTCCCGGGGATACTATAGCTTCTGCTCTTGATCCATTTGGTACTGTAGCAGCTGACGCGCTGGACAACAAGGCGGGAGAAGGTACCGTTGATGACGACTCTCATGGCTCAAAAACAAGAGATTAGAATTAAGTAAAGTCATTCTTTAAACGAAGGGTTATGGAATGTAGTGGACTTCCTAAATGGGAGTCCTTTTGTTTACTTTCGCACTTTCTTTGTTCAACAATCGAGCGCAATTCTTCAGTAAGAATTACGCTCTTTCTTTATATCTTAAGAGCCATATTGTAGATCAATGCTTTTAAAGAAAATTTGATTTATTGGTTAAAATTTAGAAGAGATTGTGAAATTCTGCACTTAAAGTAACGGAGCAGCAATCGTGAGATTGAGATTAGTTTATTGAGGGAGGTTAGTTCAATAAGAAAAGCATTTTTTCTTGAGGCATAAAGTTGATTTTGGGAAAGAAGAACAAGAGGATGTAACCGAAAAAGAAATTGATAAAAACTTTTATTTAAAGTGTATTAATGGTTTCAAATTATTTTGAAGTTGCCGATTTCTTTTACTATGCCCTATTGGCTTTTACGGTAATTAAAAATAAAAGCAGACGGTACCTCGAGAATCTTATACAGATTCTATTGACCACCTACTTTTAAATGAACGTAAAGTTGTTGAAGCATTTCAAATTTGGAATAGTATTACCAACTATTTTTCAAAATAATTTTACCAATCGCTTTGCCAGACTCCATGTACTCATGGGCTTTTGAAACTTCATCAAACGTAAAAATGTTTGAATCCAATAATGGACGCAACTTACCTTCCTCAACCACACTAGCAACCTTCTTCAAAATTTCTCCATAATGTTTATGCATGTCCTTGTTTAATATCTTCAACAACATAAAGGTAACATAAAGAGAAAGTCCCTTCGAATGTACGGGGGAGAGGTCATGAGTCGAACGAGTAGCAATGGCTGTTACCGTTCCATGTACCGCTGCCGCCTCAAAGGAGCGATCAAGGTTTTCACCCCCTACCGTGTCAAACACGAAGTCAAATCCTTTTCCGTTTGTATATTTTTGTACATAGTCATGAACGCTTTCCTCTCGATAATTAATTGTTACATCAGCACCAAGGCGAGTGCCAATCTCCAGCTTCTCTTGCGAAGAGGCAGTTGTATAGACTTTCGCTCCTCCCCATTTGGCTAGTTGAATGGCGATGTGTCCTACACCTCCGGTGGCTCCATGGATCAATATATCTTTTCCAGGTAAAAGCTTTGCACGATTAAATAATGCTTCCCAAGCAGTGATGGAAACTAATGGTAAAGCTGCAGCTTCTTCCATCGTCAAATTTTTCGGCTTATGAGCAAGTAAATCAACATCTGCTAGCATAAACTCTGCAAGTGCACCGCCGCAAGTACCTCTAAATCCACCCGCGCATCCAAATACTTCATCGCCAATTTTAAACTCAGTTACTCCTTCACCCACTGCTGATACCAAACCTGCCACATCTCCATGTAATACTGCTGGAAACTCGGGTGCAACGGCTGGAACTGCACCAGCACGGACTTTCGTATCAATAGGATTTACACTTGTAGCCTTTACTTGAATAAGTACATGTCCAGGTTTCAGTTCAGGTTTTGAAATCTCTTTATATTGAAATACGGATGGTTCACCAAAAGAATGAATAATTTGTGATTTCACTCTTGTCACTCCTTTTAATTCATATTATCTAAAAATAAGAAAATGTCTCATTATCTATTCATGGTAAGGATGAATTTACTATGGGCTTACCCATTTCTAAAACCATAGATAGTTAGATTTAAATAAGGCCGCCAAACAAAAAGTTCTAGATTCCAATAAATGGTAAATAATATCCCCCAAAACACTCTTTTCCCCCTTTCGAACGATGATAAAAATGATGTCTTCATGTGTTATAAGATGATCTGGTAATTTTTTTGCATAACAACTTTAATGCTTAGTAGCATGAAAATAATGAATATTTAGTTTTCCGTTTACTAAACTAATAATACTTTATATAATATAAAATTAAAAGTACGCACATTTTTGTTGAATAGTATCAAATTTGTAACATAGTATACAATTTGATACTTAAAAAGATTGGGGGATTACTATGAAGGACTATAAAACAGAAAAGTGTCCGAATACCACAGCTTGTCCTGTTGCAATTACAGTAGATGTGATAGGCGGCAAATGGAAAGGGAAAATATTATATAACTTAATTTCCGGACCTAAACGTTTTAACGAGTTAGGGAGACTTATGCCTTATACCACAAAGCGTATGTTAACATTACAACTTCGGGAATTGGAACAAGATGGTATTGTACATCGTGAAATATATCGAGAGATTCCTCCAAAAGTTGAATATTCTCTCACCGCTTTTGGGGAAACATTAAAACCTATTATCTACCTCATGCGAGATTGGGGAGATATGTACGGAAATGAGGTTTTTATGAATCGGAAAATTTCAGAAAAAGTGTAACATCAATAGGGGGCTCGATGACAGAGGATGAAAGTTCTATTGCTGTAGTTCATTTAAATGGAGGAAAAGCAGAAAGGGCATCATTTTGTTGGAAATTTGCTTTCCTTTCCGTGATAATATAGATAAATAAGACCGTCATAAAGCCGATCCTTTTTGTGGTAAAAAAAGCTCCCAAATTTTTACTCAACTTAAGATTGTGAATAACCACACTTAAACGGAGTGCTTTAGCATAATAACTGAGGAATTATTTTTGCAGCCTTTCGTGTTTTAATATTCAGTAATCGTGGGCTTTAAAGAAATAAGGGCGCAAAATGACCAAACTTTTTACAAAACTAAATATTGTACGAAATTTACACCTCGCATTTTGATCAATCTTTTTTCAAAATGTGAGGTTTCTTTGTAATAAAATCAGTGTTTGCATCACTTTTTATTAAATTTAAGAAAGGAGTGCCTTGGATTGACAGAACGAGAATTATTCGATTCTTATAACAAGGATGTATACCGTACATGCTATTACATGCTGCGGACTTAAAGATCATAAGGGGAACGTTATCGATGGGAATTATGTGCATCAGTGGAATGAAGAGCTTGGTGTATTCCAGTGTTATTTTGAGACTGATTGGGTTGTGGATGGAAAGACAGCAGATGTCGAGTTTACGATTGAGAATATACACTTCATGGGTGACGGAAAACAGTCCATCAACTATGACCCGTATAACTCCAATACACAATCGTTTCAAATTCAGAAGGATGGGATTGGTGGTTTGACCTTGAAGTCTTTCGAACAGTCTGAAGATCGTATATTGCTACAATCGGCCATTACGTTTACAGAACCTGAAATGAAGAGCAGAAGTTGGGTGCGCATACAAGCTGTCAATGGCAGGAATGAGCCTATTCAAGAAGCGGAGACATCTATCTTTGGCACCCCAGGAGCCTCTGGAGAGTATTTGAGCCAGCAAGTATTCAAGTCTGACGCTTTACGTGCTGAAGGAACACAATTTCAACTTACTTATGATCGCACATTAGGAACCGTTGAAGGTACTTGGAGTTTAAATATGGACCTGTCCAAAAAACAATTGGAAAATGGATCATTTAAGGAGACGCTAAATATCCCTTTGGGCGAGGAGCTTAGCGGAACAAAAGTCCATGAAATGACAGTTACGCCAACTCAAATTCGCCTGACTCTTGCTCATAAAAAAAAATATACCCGAGTTCCTTATTTGGACTATCAATTGGATGTAGGAGGGAATCTCTTAAACGGAGGTGTATGGAGTGTACCCGGCCAATCCAACAAAACGGAACTGCGCTTTGAAATGACCGGACTGGATCCGTCCTCCCTTGTGAATCAACCAGTAAATCTCATCGCTAAGCATCGTGTCGATGAATTTGCTGGTGATGACAATCCAATTCACTTGTCTGGCATATCGGATGAACATCAAACCTTCACGACTCACATTGAAGGGTATCCGATCACATGGACTTATTATATGGATGACAATAATCTCTATGTGGAATCCTTAAGTTCGGACCAGACATTCGGCGGTGTCAACCAAACTTATTATTTTGACGGAAAAGATCGGAGGTATGGAAAGCCTGCAATGATGGGACTACTTGGTGATAACAATAATAAGCATATGGACGTGTATGAGAATTTCGACAAGAATAAACATAGGGCACATTTTTCTAATATGGACTGTGTCTATTTTCATTTATGGGAAGTAATGTTTAGTGAAATGACTGGATTTATATGGTAAAATGAATGAAGGTAATTCGATAGAAAGGGAGAGAAGTAGTGAAAAAGTCAATTAAAATGCTTATTTTCGGGGGCTTAGGGGTACTTTTAACATTAATGGTTATAGGAATAATTTCTTTTTATTCTGTAACCGAGAATCAATTGCCCATTGAGATGGTAGCATTCAATAGTTTGACTGATGAAGAACGAGCTTTAATTCCAGCAAGCCCAAAGGATTCAATTCTAAAGAAAGTACCTATTAATGATGATATAAAATCATCAATTGATAAAAATTATGGTAAAGACCATGTTTATTCTGTTACTTTTAATAACACCGAGACTGATTCTTTTGGAGAACTTGTAGTTTTTGTTGGTTTGGATAAAAAAACAGTTCTTGGGAAAGGGTTTACCAGTAAATGAAGCTATTCTTCTTGCGTTAACGGGCACGCTTTTGTAGAGTATTCAAGATATGAAAAAGTTCAAGGAGGGCTTCTATAGGATAGATTGATGTTCTAAACAAAAATGCTTTTTATGCTCCGAACCCACGAATGCCCATTATGACTATTAACAATCCATAGCCTACAATAATAAACGAAATCATTCCCATTCCAACATATTTTAAAGAACCACTTTCTTTTGCTTTAACTCCTTTAACACCTTTAACACCTAAGACAAAACTTGTTATCCAAGCAGCAAGCCCTACGAATAAATAAGGGTTGAAAATTCCATTACTTCCTTTAGAACTCAAGTAAAATAGCAAAATCCCCGCTATGGCTAAAATGAAAGATAACACTCCATATTTCCCCTTCAAAGTATCTTCATTCCTCTCTGCTAAAAATTATTTATAGTTTAACTAAGCGTAATGGTTAATCCTTTGTTCCGCAATCGGCCATTTTGTGGAATAGCTCTTTACTTAAGATAAACGTGGAGGTTAGATTTTTTAGAGTGTGTAAAAAATAAACCCTAATTTTTCAAATAAGAATTATAGGCATTTGATATTTTACACAAGATTTCACTGAAATCCCATTTTTAAAAGATAGCACCACAAAGTTCATCTACATAATTAATCATAAGGTTTATTCTTATGTAGGTGTATTTATCTTAATGTACACGAATATTAATTTACTGGGAAAGGTTTCATGAAAACCGGCGCTTAGGAGGGTATGATTTGAATGTAATTGGAAAAAGTGTTATTCGTAAAGAGGCTCTGGAAAAAGTAACCGGAATTGCAAGATATACGAATGATTATACCTTACCCGGAATGCTTTCATGTAAAAAAGTAATTAGTCCTTTCGGTCATGCACGGATTATTTCTATTAATGCAGCGATTGCTGAAAAAATGCCCGGGGTTAAAGCAATAATAAAAGGAGGACCACATCTTCCTTTAATCGGCGAGTCAGTTCGTGATCAGCCTCTAATTGCATATGAAAAGGTCCGATATCATGGCGAGCCTGTAGCACTTGTAGTTGCTGAAACCCCCGCACAAGCGCAAAATGCTGCTAACCAAATAAAGGTCCAATATGAACTTTTACCGGTGGTCAATTCTCCAACCCAGGCTTTTCAAAAAAGTGCCCCGCTTATTCATGAACGTTTAAGTGAATATAAAAAAGATGATGTTTCCTTCCCAGTTCCCGGAACCAATATTGCAACCCATTATAAAATTCGTAAAGGGAATATGGATAAAGGCTGGGCCGAAAGTGAAATAACCGTTGAAGCACATTATTCTTTCGCACAGTCAGACCATGCTGCAATGGAGACAAGATGCGCGATCGCAGAAATTTTACCTGATGGAATCATTAACATTACCACTTCTTCGCAAGCTCCATTTATGGTTAAAAGGCTAATAGCCGATTATTTTGGTGAAGATGAGGGGAAAGTTGTTGTCCGGACTCCTTTGGTTGGTGGTGCCTTTGGGGGGAAGGCTGCAACACAGCTTGAATTGTTTGCTTATTTAGCATCAAAAGCAGTTGGAGGTAAGCCGGTAAAGGTTTTTAATGGACGTGAACAGGATATCATTACTTCTCCCGTCCACATCGGATTGGATGCAAAAGTAAAAATTGGGGCAGACCTCAGCGGGAAAATTAAAGTGATGGAAATTGGTTATTGGTGGGATGGAGGTGCCTATTCCGACAAAGCAGTTGATGTTACAAGGTCGGGTGTAGTCGATTGCACCGGGCCTTATAATGTTGATAATGTTTGGTGTGATTCGTATTGTATGTATACGAACCATCCCTATGCAACAGCGTTCAGAGGCTTCAGTCATTCGGAGCTTTCTTTTGCGATTGAAAGAACGATGGATTTACTGGCGAAGAAAATAGAAATGGATCCACTTGAACTTCGCTATATTAATGCGATTATGCCGGGAAACACTACTCCAACGAGGGTTCTTTTAAATAAAAGTAATGTTGGAGATCTGCAAAAATGTATCGGGAAATTAAGAGAAATCTTTAAATGGGATGAGGGGCCCATTAAACAAATTAACGAGCGATTTATTCGTGTAAAAGGGATCAGCTGCAGCTGGAAGACATCGACCATTGACCCGGATGCACCCTCTGGCGCCATTTTAACCTTTAATCGTGATGGAAGTATTAATTTAATGTCTGGTGTGGTTGAAATTGGCACCGGAACCAAAACCATTCTGGCGCAAATTCTTGCAGAGCGTCTAAAAATGGATATAAACAAAATCCATGTTCGGATGGAAGTCGATACCCAAACCACACCTGAGCATTGGAAAACCGTTGCGAGCCGGGGAACATTTATGGGGGGAAGGGCTGTTCTAGAAGCGGCAGATGATGTTATTCGCCAGCTTAAGGAAATCACAGCATGCGTCCTAAGGGCACCAATAGAAGATCTTGAAGTAGCCAACAGCCGGATTTTTTTACGGGATGACCCTTCAATTGGGCTAGATTTCAAAGACGTTGCTTATGGATATAAATATCCAAATGGAAACTCGATTGGAGGTCAAATCATCGGCAGGGGTAATTATATCTTACGCCACTTAAGCCTCATTGACCCCGAGACAGGTGAAGGGAAGCCAGGTCCGGAGTGGACGGTTGCAGCATATGGGGTAGAGGTTGAATTTGATAAAAGAGATTTTACCTATCGCTTAGTAAAAGCGGTGACTGTTATCGATATAGGGAAAGTAATGAACGATAAAGCTGCCCGGGGTCAGGTCATGGGTGCCATGAGCATGGGATTAGCCTTCGCAGGGAGGGAAACGTTTTATTTTGATGATCTGGGGAGGGTTTTGAACGCACAGCTTCGGACATACCGCCCGCTTCGCTACGGTGAAAATCCCGAATATTTAGTTGAATTTGTTGAAACTCCTCAGCTGGATGGACCATACGGTGCACGCGGAGTTGGTGAGCACGGGGTACTAGGTATGCCCGGGGCACTTGGGAATGCATTGTCCGTGGCCGCTGGTGTTTCGCTTCATAATCTTCCCTTAATTCCAGAATTGATTTGGAAAGCAAAGGAGAATCAATAAAGTATATCCATGGAAAGGTGTACAGTACCATTTAAAGGTCGTCATTTATGATGCCTTCTTTTTTGTTAAGCTGATAAATGAGCCGATAAATATTTTGTCCTTCATCGCAGTAAAGGGGATTAGAAACGGGGATTCAACAATAATTGGATGAGCAAAAAACACCGTAGCAATACGTGTATTTTTGAGTCAGGCGCAATTGCCAAACAAGAGTATTCGCGAGATTAACCGTTTCATTAAGAAGCGGTTTTTCTGATTTTATCAACAGCAAGAATCGCCTCCAGTTTAAAAATACGAGTTTGTTTTTTAGTTAGACAATATGCTATTACATAATTGTCGTTAACAGCTTTAACAAGAATAGACCTTTTCGAAAATACATTATCTTTATTACAATAAATTATTTCCACTAGAAATTTCTCTTCATACGCTCTTGCCAGTAATCGATTCAAGCAGCCATCCTCCTTTATTTATAAAAACTATATACGAACAATCGTTCTGTTGCAAGATGAATAAATGATTCGTGACCGTGGATTGAAAAAGTGGCGGCCGGTTAAATTTAGTTAATAATTTATAGGATAGTTAGTTTAACATGAAGGCAAATTATCCTTTTTTATTTACATAATTGATTTTATAAAAAAGGGTTGAGATTTAAGTTTAAAAGTATAATATGGAAATACAAGTAGGAACATTAGTTCTGTCTTTGGGGGAGTGTAGCCTCGGTGCGAGGATACCACTCCGCAGAAACGATAGTTTCGAGGACCTTAAGAAACAACAATAACGATAAACATTATAAGTAAAGATAATATTAAAGATAAACAATTGGCAGGTGATTTTCTTATGAGGGTTCAAAAAATACCAGTAGATAATAGAAATGCTTACATTCTATTGGATTCAGAAGGTTTACCTGTTGTAGCAGTTGCCAAGTATATGAAACACCTCCATAACAAGGAGAGTAGCAGCAACACCTACTGACCTACTGTACGGCTTTAAAGCACTACTTTACATATTTAGAACAGATAGGAATACATTTCCAACAAGTCAACTTTGAAGTGCTATCTAACTTTGTTGCTTGGCTTAGAAATCCATATGAGAGTAATAAAGCCGTCCCTTACAGAAAAACAAAATCTAAACGCTGTGAGAAAACAGTAAATAACTATATTAGTGCTATAACTAACTTTACGGATAGAAAGCCAAACAGGCGTATGAGTATTGATAATCTGAGATATATTATCAAACGCATATCAAATCGTGCTGGGATAAAAAAGAGAATACATCCTCATCAATTACGACACAGCTATGCTACACATATGATTAACAATGGTGCGCCACTTGAAGTGATTCAGAGCTTACTTGGTCAAGAGAAGAGTGAGACCACCAAAATATATGCTCAGCTAAGTGGGAAATTGAGACACGATTTTTATTGTAAATATTTTTGAAAGTTATATAAGTTAAGCTTTAGTCGAAATCGAGGCGCGCATATAAAAGGGCGTGTCTTTTTGTTATCGGGCCAGATTGTGGAATAAGAACAATAAAACGAAATTGTATATTTAGGTTAAATCATATAGAAAAGATTGTGGAAAAATGTACATATGCTAACAGACAGTTAGTTGAAGAGGATATTTTATGAGGAATCTTTGAATAAGTAGATAAGTAACTAAATACATATAATGTAAAATTAAATTCATTAGCTCATGTATGGTTTTAATATTAGAAATACCTTTACCCAAATGGAAGTTAAGGAGAAATCTTCATGAAGGCGATGGTATATGATAAGTACGGAACGACAGACGTTCTTACACTCAAAGAAGTAGAAATACCTACTCCACAGGAAAATGAAGTACTGGTAAAAGTCCATGCTGTTTCCGTGAATTCTTGGGATTGGGACCTCCTAAGAGGTAAACCATTTCTGGCTCGTTTGGGAGGATTGCTAAAACCAAAATACATGATACTCGGTGCGGACATAGCAGGGCGAGTTGAAGCCATTGGCAGAAACGTAAAACACCTTCTTCCAGGCAATGAGGTATTCGGGGACATCTCCTGGTGTGGCTGGGGTGGATTTGCAGAGTTTGTATGTGTGCATGAAGATGCACTATCCTTAAAACCATCTAGTATGACATTTGAACAAGCAACGGCAATTCCACAAGCTGCTGTCCTCGCCTTGCAGGGACTACGCAATAAAGGACAACTTCAGGAGGGGCAAACGGTTTTAATTAACGGTGCCGGTGGAGGTGTGGGCACGTTTGCTTTGCAGATTGCCAAATTACATGGCGCTAAAGTAACTTGTGTAGACAGTACCGTTAAGTTGGATATGCTGAAGGCGATGGGTGCAGACAATGTTATTGATTATACTCAAGAAGATTTCACCAAAAAGAAACAGTTCTATGATCTGATTCTCGATGTTGTAGGAACTCGGTCAATCTCCGATTACAAGCGTATATTAAAACCTAAGGGCAAATATGTTATGGTGGGAGGCTCATTGTCTCTGATTTCCGAGTTTTTGCATTTTCCACTATTCCGCAATCGGGCGCGATTGCGGAAGATCGAAGTTAGAAAATGATCAAACTTTATCTCAAAGCAGGAACATATTGGATATGTTTCAACCCGCGTTGAAGCTGTTGCTAAATTAATATTGAAATAGATAGAAAAGGGTACCCCAGTAAAATTTTACTCATTGGGTACCCCTTAATCTTTATTTAAAACACTTTTGTAGTCCAATCCTCACAATTCCAAATTTCGGTTGCAATTTCTTGATAGAAATCAGGTTCGTGGGATACCATCAAGATACTTCCGCGATATGCTTTTAAAGCACGCTTCAATTCTTCTTTTGCGTCCACATCCAAGTGATTGGTAGGTTCGTCTAAAATTAATAAATTCGTCTCTGTGTTTAAAATTTTACACAAACGAACTTTGGCCTTTTCGCCACCAGAAAGAACTTCGATTTTACTTTCAATATGTTTCGTCGTTAATCCACATTTTGCAAGAGCAGCACGGACTTCAGCCTGATTCATACTTGGGAACTCGCTCCAAATCTCTTCAATACAAGTGTTGTAGTTGGACTGTTTAGCTTCCTGTTCGAAGTAACCGATGTATTGATACTCACCACGTTCTACCTTACCCGAAATCGGATTAATCAAACCAAGGATACTTTTTAAAAGAGTAGACTTACCAATACCGTTTGCACCAACGAATGCAATTTTTTGTCCGCGTTCCATTTTCAAATTCAAAGGGCGAGAAAGTGGTTCATTGTAACCAATAACAAGCTCTTCAGCCTCGAAAATCCAACGACTAGATGCACGAGCTTCTTTGAAGTTAAACTCTGGCTTCGGCTTCTCTTTTCCCAATTCAATAACTTCCATCTTGTCGAGCTTCTTTTGACGAGACATCGCCATATTACGAGTCGCAACACTAGCTTTGTTTCGAGCAACAAAATCTTTCAAATCAGCAATTTCTTGTTGTTGACGCTTGTAAGCAGACTCTAGTTGTTGCTTCTTCATTTCATAAATTTGTAAGAATTTATCATAGTCACCAACATAGCGATTCAATTCTTGGTTTTCCATGTGATAAATCAAGTTAACAACTTTGTTCAAGAATGGAATATCATGTGAAATCAATATAAAGGCATTCTCATATTCCTGTAAATAGCGCTTCAACCATTCGATATGCTGTTCATCCAAATAGTTCGTAGGCTCGTCTAGTAATAGGATTTCAGGCTTTTCTAGCAGAAGCTTAGCTAGCAAAACTTTTGTACGCTGTCCACCGCTAAGATCATCTACATCTCGATCGAGTCCAACATCGTCTAACCCTAGACCACGAGCAACTTCCTCAACTTTTGAATTAATTTGATAGAAATCATTACTATCTAAAGATTCTTGTAGCTCTCCAACTTCAGCAAGCAATGCATCGATATCAGCACCTTCATCACCCATTTTTGCATAGAGTTCATTGATCTCTGACTCAGCATCAAATAGATATTGAAAAGCAGTACTCAAAGCTTCACGCATCGTAGTACCTTTTTGAAGTACAGCATGCTGATCTAAATAACCAACACGAACCTTTCGTGACCACTCGACTTTCCCCTCGTCGGGTTGCAACTTCCCTGTAACAATATTCATGAAAGTAGACTTACCTTCACCATTTGCCCCTACTAGTCCTACGTGCTCTCCTTTTAAAAGTCGAAAAGACACATCATTAAAAATTGCACGATCACCGAAACCATGACTTAACTTTTGTACGTTTAATACGCTCATTTTTTTATCCCCTTATCTAATGTCACATGTGGATATCTTACTAGATTTAGACTAGATTTTCTATCTTGAAGTTATTTTTTGTGCAAAATGTAATTCGATTTTTGGGCTAAATTAAAGTCTGCCCCTTTTTTAAAAATGATATTTACTTGGGCTTATCACGTAAGAGTCTATTATACAACCAAACCAGGATGTAAGATATGAGGTATTCCCAAGTGGGAATAGTTGTACAAAAAATGAAAGAATCGGTTGAGTTCTAAACCAAAATTAAAGGGTGTACAGTCCATAGGCAGGGCCGAGATGAAACAGTCCAGTACACTTTGTTAAAATCAAGAAATCAAAAAAATGGGTTGCTACATTTTCCAAATGACTACAAGGTGACAGCAGATGGAGCAATCAGCCATATTACCTTTAGTGTAGGAAACATTTTAGAAGGAAAACTAAAAGAAAATGGAGCCAGTTTATCTACAGATATACCAATGGAAATTTTGGATGGGATTAAAATTTGCTTTTTTACAGGACTAAGCGGTGAATGTATCGAGTTACTTCAATTACCAAGCTAAATTTGTGTTTGAAAAAACCTCAATTAGAATATAACGGCGAACCAACTCGTTAGTAAAATAATTTTTTAGTTGAAGAATAGGATAAATTTTAAACGATCAATTTTATTATTTGTTCTTTCCTCTAATCTAGGAAGCGGGTCAGTAGGGTAGCTAGTCCCCAAGCTAAGTAATGACGAATAAAATTGGGAAACAATGAATTAAGTTATATTAATATACAACGAGAAAAATGTAGAATTTTGTTAAGGTAGAAATTATCCATTGAAATAGCATATCAATAGTAAATTTAATCAAATGTTTGTTTATTGAATTTTTGAAAAAGTGGGATTGATAATAGATATTAACTTTCTATTTTTATTGGTCATATATTATGATTTTAATATGACACATTAGGGGGTTAGGAAATGGCGTTGTCTGCGATTTATTTACGTTTATCAAGAAATGAGGAACAACTAGATATTGATGAAATTTTAACAAATCATCGAAATGCTCTAATCAAACTTGCAAAACAACATAAATTAACATATGACGTTTATCAGGAAATTTCGAGTGGTGTCAACACACAAAGACCTCAATTGACCCAGCTGCTAAACAAATTAGATGAATATGACTATCTTTTGGTAATGGATATTGACCGGATTTCTCGTGACAATTCATATGCCGAACAAATAAAAAAGATGTTGATAGCACAAGACATAAAAATTCTTACACCACAAGGGGCAATTGATTTGACCCAAGAAAGCAATGAAATGTTATTTTCGTTCCAAGCTATGTTGGCAAATTTTGAGTATAAGCAAATTAAAAAGCGTTTGAGTCGGGGGAGATTAGCAGCAGCAGAACAAGGAAGATGGACAAACAGTAATAAGGCACCATTGGGATATGAAAAGGACAAAAATCAAAGATTGGTCATTGTTGAAGATGAAGCAAAAATAATTAGGTACATATTCCAAAAGACACTGGAAAGAGTTAGTGCAAACGAAATAGCCAAACAATTAGATATGCTTGGCTGGAGGAGTAGAAGTGGAAAGGTATTAACAACTTCGCATATCTCATCAGCAAGAAGAAATGTTGTTTATTATGGAGTAGTCGAAGCTAGTAGAAGGGTAAACGGGAGAGTGGTTGATCATGTATTTAAAGAAGATGCTCATGAACCGATTATATCAAAGGAACAATGGTTAGAAGTTCAAAAAATACTTGATGAAAACACTACAAGTAATTTCTTTAATAAAAGGAAAGCAACCCGAAAATTACAGAACTTAATTTTTTGCAATTGCTGTGGGAGAAAAAGGTACATTCAACAGATGGAACTGGAACAAATTTTATCAAATCTTGTTATTACAAAATAAGTAATAATCCTTGCAGAGACAGGGGACATAAGTAACTTCCCGTGGAAGATTACTTAATTAATAAGGTAAAAGAAAGGAAGGGAGATTTTGAAGAGGCAATTCAGAAATTAAAATCACTTGATACAACAGATGAAGAAAATAAATTGCTTTCACAAATGAATTCCCTAGAAAAGCAATTAGAAAAATTTGAAAAGAGACAAAAAAATTTAACAATAATGAGAGCATGAGAGCAGACGGAGAAATTACTAAAAGTGATTTTATTGAAATGAGCGATGAGAACGAGGAACAAATCAAACAGGTTAAGCAACAGCTAGAATTAGCAAATATTCAATTAAAAAACTTGAATAACACAGATATTGTATTAACTGGTGGGTTTAGTTAAAGAAAAAAACATCGGGAGAGTAAATATACAAATTTGAAAAATATGAAGTTGCTGATTTATAAACAAAAAGTTCGTTTAGGGAGAGAAGGTATCAATGATTTGACAGATATACTTACGAATTTAATCCAAGATAAAAATTTGGATAGTTACCCATTTTTTAAAGAGTTTTGCCTCTTCAAAGAAAAGGGACTTAGGAAAGATGCCTTTAGATCGTTAAACATTTTTATCAAAGAGGCAAGGGGATGGCAAGTTAAAAGGAAAAACGAATTTGCTCTTTGGCTTTTTAAATGGTTCGAGGAATCAGAAGATATACATTATGTACTAGTACATCCTCTTGAGGAAAACGTATTAAAACCTATTCTTGAGGATTGGATGATTGAATATCCAAAAGACCCACAACCATTTAGATGGTATGGCTTATTCTTAAAATCCGAAAAACATTTGAAGTACCTTGAAACGGCACTAAGGACTGGTGGGAAGAGTGAACAAAGAGCATTAATGGCAATCATTAACTATTATCTTAGATCCCTTGAATTTTCTTTTCACCACATTTCTGAAGATGCATACCTTGGTGATATTTCTGAGGATCAGGACTTAGTTTTAAAAATCGAAAACCTCTCTACAGAAATCATCGATGTTGAAAGTGAAAAGTATGTAAGTGAAAGTGTAAATTATTACAAAAATCTTTTATGTGACTGGATTGCTTTTAAAAGCAAAGGTAAAAAAGGTTTCCTTAAATGGTGTGCTGATAATGGTAAAGATTATGGCTGGACTAACTCGTATTATTATGAATAGTTTGTGAAGAAATGTACTTAAAGTAACGGTGTGCTTTAGTGAAAAAAACGAATGGTAAAAGGGGAATTAGCTTGGAGTAAGCTCCGAGCCAATTTTATGTGAATTATACTGTTAATTTATTAGTGAATCGTTTGTGAATACCACATCCTTACAACCCTATTAATAACCGTTGCCCATAGTTCAGGCGAAACTTGTATATCATATTGGCTCAAGTCAAATTGAGAATAAGCTTCCAAACCCTCTATAAGTCCTTGCTCGCTGATAAAAATGCGTTTGGTCGAATGGTTGAATTGGTTCACTCTCTGAATTACAAATTCGTCTTTGTCCTTGTATATTTTTTTTGTTTTCATTCTCCAGCCTCCTTTTTAAAATCCCGCCTCTTTAAGCTTTGCGAGAATATCCTCAACGTCTTTCTTTTTCTCCTCAAAAGTTCTCTCGTCTTTGACAGGTGGCTTTGAATAATAGTCCTTAGAATCCTCGAACCAATCAGGAAGAACCTCAGTTGACGGCCCTTTTTATGGATACTCATCATTCTTTTAATGAGCATCTCTCCAATGTCATCTAATACTTTAGATAATTGCATAGATACTAAGGAGATTGTAAGCGCGTATCTTTTCTTAGGCTCCATTTCTATCATACGATAAGCACCTATTGTTTTGGCTTCAGATGCCATTTGTTTTACTTTGATGTAGGGAATGTCCTGAATTAAATCAGTAGGAAAATACTGGTTTACTAACCAATTCCGGCGTACGATTAAATCGTTTAAGTGTGATAAAGTGGCTCTTTTAGCGTCCTCCTTTAGTTCATTCCAAGGGCTGTAAGTAGCGTTTTCCGATATCTGAAAGAGTTGATCTAAGCTCTTTTTTTGTTCTTCATTTAATGCATGGTCAATCTGATTATAAATGGCACGATAGGATTTATTGCGGACATCATTAGCTGCATCTTTTAAGGTATTATAAACAGGCAATTCATATCGTTGGCGAATTAATTCTTCAATGGCAGCATTGACTAGGTCAGCCGGATCATCCTTGCTAATTGCGAGTTTAGTCATTGTATTGATTAATATTTGATGGGCTTCTTGATTAAACGGTCGAAGCTGAAGATAATCCCGAATAAAGCGAACATGACGTTTGGCAGTTCTCGTTTCACTATACGTTTTCCACTCTTCTTTGGTAGGCACAGGTAGGTGTGCTTTTTTCGCAATATGTGCTACAATCACTTCTGGTACATCAACAACACGAATAAAAAATCCAAGCTTTTGTACAGTTTTAATTAATACTAGTAATGCTAATTGCTGCAAGAATCCTTTAGATTTAACCTCAGCCCACTTTATTTCTTTTATTTTTGGGGTATATACTTCTTCCAAGTCCTTCTCTGACAGATTACTCTTAAACCTGGGGTAATTGGTATCCTGAATACTCGGCAATTTATATCACTTCTCATCGAAATTTTTTGACATCTTTTTATATAATAAAATAAAAACCCATCATTTTGATAGGCTCAACCGTTAATTACATTAATTTCCATAGTGGCCCCTCAATCCTTGAATCGTTTCCGTACCTCTATTTCAGTTTTTTGGATGCCGCACGTATATCTGGGCACGTGATGAATATATTATGTATAGTTTCAATTATCCAATCCAGAAAGGTGGGATACAGTGCCAACCGACAGCGCCATAGCCGCCCTTAGCTCTCCTTCTTTGAATTTATCTTTCGACTTAAGTACAGCACCATTATTCCAGCAAAACGCTCAAAACTTCATTCTTCAGCAATTCGCTAAGCAATTACCCGTAATGCAAAACCTAGGCTTACTCGACGTCTATCTGAGTAAAGGCCATAGCGTAGAGGCCCATTGGCACCCTAACGCATCCGAACTTCAATACGTAATACAAGGAGAAGTTGCCGTCTCCATTCTTAATCCATTTTCCCGGCAAATCCTTAGTTACCGCGTCAAGCCACACCAGACGGTGTATATCCCGATGGGCTGGTGGCATTGGCAAACTGCGACGATGGATAACACCCACTTTGTGTCTGTTTTCGATAATAATGCCACGCAGATCATATTCGGGTCTGACATCCTTAAAATGACACCTCCCGAGGTGTTCCAACTCATCTATGGCGTGAATGCAGCCCAGCTTGCTGATGTGCTCAAGCCTATCGATCAGACAGTAGTTATAGGTCCGCCTGCTTCAAGAGATATTCAATGGAGGATAGGCACGCAAGGCCATTCCTGAATCAGTCTTGGTAATAGGGTTCCCGGCCCTGCGGGGCACGACTGAAAAAAAGTTGTTAAACATACTTATTGTATTATGTCTTGCTGCTTTTCCATTCCTATTCAGGGGATCAAAAATGAGGGAAAATCTAGTTGTTTATTTCTCTAAAGGAGTTTTAGCAACCCTAATTGATACTTATGTTGTTGCTAAAAAAAGGGTAACGGGTGCGATGCTTTAAAAGGCATCGCCTTTTTTTGGTTTGATTAACAAAGCAGATTGTGAAGTATTGTACTTAAAGTAAAGGGTGCTAGAGTTCAATAAGTGTGAGCCATGTTCAGCAGCCACTGATCTTCAACAATCGGGCGCGTGTGCGGCTGAGCTTAGGTCGTATCATATAACGGGTGGGATTCCCGTCGAGTAAGAACTAGCCATTCACTCGTAGCGAGTCTTGGAGGACTAAAGGTAACTTTAGTCTTTAAGCGTAGACAGTTAGGTGGCGGGCCGAAAGCCAAATGGTTGAAGGGATTGAGCTCCATAACGATTGTAAATCGAGAGGGCTGATGCTTTACGCGCTGCAGAAAGCTACATTTTACCCTTCGGTAAAGGCGAGAAGGGTAAAACCTCTCTGGAGTCATAGACCTTGGCACGTTATACATTGATATGATACGGCAACTCAGGAGACCCTACCGGTCTTTTCTTTTTTTTAGAAGAGTATGGTGTACAAGCGATAATAAGCAAGGAAACCAAATGCCGATGTAGGGAGTCGGATAGCAGCGTAGTACCAATGAAGTTGGGTAATGCCGATGGAGGAAAGGCTGCTACCTAGTTATCACCCTTAATAGAGACACATTTACTACACACAGAGGTAGGTATTTTAAATGGAAACAAAACTACTAAGGATAGCGGAATTAGCAAAGTCTGATCCTAAAATGAAATTTACATCTCTTGCACATCTATTAAACAGGCAAACACTAACTCAATGCCATCATGAACTACCCAATAGGAAAGCAACCGGGATTAACGGTACAACTAAAGAGCAGTACGGTGAAAATGTAGAAGAAAACATAGAGGAATTAGTAAGTAGGCTTAAAAGCAAAAGCTATCGTCCTGTTCCAGTAAGAAGAATGTATATTCCGAAGCTTAATTCAAACAAGAAAAGACCACTAGGAATACCGGAACATGAGGACAAGATTGTTCAAAAAGGCATTACGAAGATACTAAATACCATCTATGAAAATGACTTTCTAGACTGTTCCTTTGGGTTTCGTCCAAACCGTAGTTGCCATGATGCTTTGAAAATACTGAACTTCTATATTGAAAAGAGATCAGTAAATTATGTAGTAGATGTTGATATTAAAGGATTCTTTGACAACGTTGACCATAAATGGATGATGGAGTTCTTAATACTGCGAATTGATGACCCTAACCTACTAAGAATAATTGGTAGGTTTCTTAAAGGTGGTTACATGGAGGATGGGAAGAAATACACAACAGACAATGGTACACCGCAAGGTGGAGTAATATCTCCGGTATTAGCAAATGTATATCTCCATTATGTCCTCGACTTATGGTTTGAGAAAAAGGTGAAGAAACAGTGCATGGGACAGGCATACATTGTGAGGTATGCAGATGATTTTGTGTGCTGTTTCCAATATCAGAGCGAAGCTCGGGAATTCTTCCAATCGCTAAAATGTAGATTAAAGAAATTTAACTTGGAAATTGCCGAAGATAAAACTAAAATTATTCCCTTCGGGCGGTTCGCGGAAAAAGATGCAAAACAAAAGGGAAATAGTAAACCAGCAACCTTTGATTTCTTGGGTTTTACTCACTTTTGCAGTAAAAGTAAACAAGGGAAATTTAGGGTGAAACGGAAATCAAGTCAAAAGAAAGTCCAAGGAAAATTAAAAGAGTCTAAAGAATGGTTGAAGAAGAATAGGAATAAAGATATTCATATGATCATGCATAGATTTAGACGCTCGCTTATAGGTTATTACAACTATTATTGCATCACTGATAATCTCCTAAATGTAAGTAACTTCAAGGTCAAAATAGAGAACTTATTATTTAAATGGCTCAATAGAAGAAGTCAAAGAAAATCCTTTGCATGGGATAAATTCAAACTATTTCTTGATAAATATCCACTACCTTCACCAAGAATTAAAGTGAATATATATGAACTAAGAAAAGAGATTAACTACATTCTGTGAATGATGACTAGGAGGAGCCGTGTGCATTAATAGTGCAAGCACGGTTCTGGGAGGGGATGGAGTTCAATTTACCGTAAGGTAGAAAGGCTCCCTTCTACTCGACTTCTGAAATAAGGAAAGCGTCCATCTTCATGAAAAGGGCCATATTGTTGAATAACCCTAAATAAAGGGGCAGGTTAATGCAATAAGAGCAGATGTATATATTTAAAAGGAAGTCAAAAAATACTGAGGATAAAACATTAAAAGGGTTGTGGTATCCTTGGTTAAACAAAGTGTTTTAATAATTGTTGTAATATCTTTTTTCTATTCGCCCATATCGGTCTTTTCGGATACAAATCCAAACGCAGTGTCTGCAATATTAACGGCAAAAGTAACAACAACATTTGATGAAAATGGTACACCAATTGCTGACGCCCGAATTATTGTAATAAATTCATTAGGTAAGATAATAGGAACAGAATTAACAAATTCAGAAGGAATAGCCAAAATACCTGTTACAGTTCATAAAGACCCAAGATTTCCAAAGAAAAATATGGGGGAAGTTACCATTATAGCTGTTGCAAATGGATTTAACGAGCATATCAATTTCAGCGTACCAGTTAATGAATATAACGATAATACAGGAAGAGTTTTTATATCACTTTGGAAGATAGACCCGAACAGACGAAATGAACCACAATTTCTCAACGGAAGTTTTCATCGTTTTACTGTTTTTAATATGCTTGATTATTATGCTGAGAAAACCGGGTTAAAAAGGCAGAAAATTACAATTGATATTAGAAAAGAGCCACCTTGGAGCCCTAAGTTGAAAATTGACTAAATTATCAAGTTATCTATATTTGTCGTTACGCTAACGGGGACGTTCCTTTAAGATTCGGCTGACATTACGGTGGCTATTTTTTTATTGAACTAAAGGTGCAGATTAGTTACATTCATCCTTTTATTGTTGCCCTTGTAACTCCCAAGGAAATTTACCAGTTTTTCTATCCACTATTCTCATCACTTCAGCAATGTCTTGCTTTGTTACATTTGCAATGTCGATGATTTCTTCATCACTTCTTTTCTTAACATACTTCATGTGACGAATAATTCGATAACGTTCCTGTATGGCTCCTTTATAAAGTGCTTTTTTGTGTGTATATTCTAAGAACGGTTCGCACCACTTTCTGCAAGTATGCTCTTCATCTTTTTTCAGTCCCATTGTGAATGTAAGGGAAATAACTAGAAAGAAAAATAAAATTCTTTTCATTTGGTAATCACCTCACATTTATGGTAACCAGAAGATATGAAATAATTAATGCAATCCGTTATAATCTTAGATTATTAATGATAGGTCTTCTTAAGCTCACGGGACAGTTAGTTTAACAATGAAGAAGTTTTTCTCCTTTTTAGTATAAGTACGGTAAGGTGTGATTTTTTGAATATAAAGGATAGACCCTATATCCAATATATATCACCTTAGAAATGGGAGGGATTATAAGTGAATTTGAAGAAAAACTTTAAAACTCATACTCTTGTATTATTATTAGTATTAGCGACGATAGCTATTTTAGATAACCTAAGAATTTCAGATTTTGTAGAGGAAATGCAAGAGGATAAAGACAAATTAGTTGATAAAGTCGCAAGCTTAGAAAAAAAATTAGGAATTAGTTCTAATACCTCAGACGAGTTGGAAAAAGAAAATAAACGATTAGTAGAAAGTCTTTCTCAATTAGAAGAAGAAGTTGCTGCTTTAAAATCCACCGTTGAATATCAAGACTTTATTGATGCTACAAGTACCATTGAATCTTATAAGGCAATGGAAACATTCAAGGAAACATGGGGGTTTATTGCACTTAAAAACGGGACAAGTTTCTCGACGATAGACAGTATAGGTAATTGCCCTTGCGGATTTACATTTTATGGAAAAGGTTTTGAATGGGTACCTAATACAGTTCTTACTCTGAAGGAATTTAGAATTGAAAAAGAAAAAATACTTCTCACCTATAATACGGTTACGGATATTAAACATAATTATCAATTTGTTATGACCAAGGCGGCAGGAAGGAATGACAAGGTAGGAAGATGGAGGATAGAAGAAATTAAACTTAAAGTAAAGGGAAATTAAATAAGAGACTATAATTGTGAAGTAGTGTACTATTATCTTCTTCAACAATCGGGCGCAATTCTTTAAATGGAGGGAATTAAATGTCTCTTGAAGCATTTGAATATATTGACTTTATTTTGGTGTTCTTTATTATCATTTTGTCAGTCTTACTGATTAAGAGTATTTTTTTTAGGAAACATTTGCATTTTGTAAACTGGTTCTCTGTGTTTAGCATCTCTATTATCTGTGTAATTGTTTCAAGTGTACTTCTTTATTTTATAGGCTATGCTGCTGATGAAGTACCTAATTTTACGGGTGCGCAGTATTATATTTATAAATATATTGCAATTGTTTTTCTATCCGTAGTAAATTCAGTCATTGCAGTATGGAAAAGAATTTAATGGGGAAAATCAAATTACATTGTTCCATAATCGGGCGCGATTGTGTAAGAGGATTATAGGTAGATAATGATCAAATTTTTAAAGACAGCAGAGCTATCACTCAATCGAGTATTACAAAATCCCTCATGAATCTTTTAGAGGAGGGATTTTCATAATAAACCTTTTCGCAGGGATATGCAAAAATACCTATATGGCTTTGAGTAGTTAGGATTGAACAAGATTTTTGCTAAAGCTATTTCTGGTAACCTTGGATCCTGGCGCATTATGGTGAAGATAGGCATGAAGGATGAAGGGGCATGGTGGCAGCATGCCATAAGAGGTGGGGAGTTTGTTGATTTGGTCTATTATGGATTGCTGCGGGAGGAGTATGTTAGGTTAATAAAATAAAAGATATCGCATTTAAGCGATACCCCAGCGACAAGAGACTTATTGTTCCTGGCACATCCAGTGGTTCTCTGTTGATGTGCCGCAAAACACAATTTCCCATGGTACCTCTAATAAATAGGGCTCATCATCCACCAAATATTCGAACTGCACATTCTCCAAATGCATCCCGGTTTCTTCGGATTCAATAACAAAAAGGAATTCAGTAAAGTTTTTTTGATCCCAGTTGCTGCACAATTTTGTTACCAAGGTTCCTGAAATTTCCTCATTTATTTCTCCCTCTAGAGGAGCTGAATCTATTAAGTTTGGCGGAATACCCTTGGCTCCGGCGAGAGGAAGACTTCCATCTTGTACATCGCCATTGGTAACAATACGTTTTAAAATTTTCACATTCAGTGGTGGAGCATCCTTGTCTGCCTGATAGGTGACATTGGTTATTTCAATCTTCTTTTCATCCGTTTGAATACAAGGCAAGAAAGAACCAAAACTGCCACTCCAAGGCGGATTTTCATCAAATTTCATCGATAATCCACCTCCGCCGACTTGCACAGACAATGGACCCTGACCTTCCATATGGGTGGTAGTTGACTGACAACCCGCAAGCAGAAAAAGAATTAGTATACATAGGTTAATTTTATTAGTAGATAGTTTATTATTCATTATGGCAATTTTGATTGTACACGGCTTGCAAGAGCTGCTCTATTATCATACACTGGCACCTCCAATTTTTGTTATGAAAATAGAAAAATAAATCAACTTAAATATTAATTCGAAATTTTCACATTAACAATAGGGAGGAAATCCTGTAATTACCTTTTAGTGTTTGTTTATACACATCGAATTGTAAAGGAAAGTACATAAAGGAACGTGGAAGTTTAGTAAAAGTAGGTGTTATTGAATACCGATACTGTTATCGAATATAGTACCCAAGTTACTTATTTATGTAAAAAAGACAGGATGCAAATGAGGGGAAATTCTTGAAGCGGACAAGATAGTAGTAGCTATCATTTCTTTTTTAACTTGGATAATAGTAGCATTTCTTATTTTTATCTTCTTTAGTCGAACGGAAAGACCAATTTTCATTCTAATTCTTGGTGCAGCTGTGATTTTTTTTCAAGGTTTAGTATCAAGATATTTAAGGAGTAAAGGGAAACTTTATTAGGCTAACGGAGGCAATTAATAACGAAGTTCACCTTTATCTTTTTCAAGTAACTGACCGTCTTTCTTCAATGATAGTCTTCAACAATCGGGCGCTTTTCTGAAATAAGGAAAGCGTCTTTCTTCATGAAAAGGGCCATTTAATGGAATAAAGCAAATCATCAATTATGATACAATCAGGGAATAAATATAATATTGAAACTTAAAAAGACTTACTAATCATCCGTTAGTAAGTCTTGACTTAACTTTTGTCTTTAATTTAAATGATACTGTTGTTTAATTACTTCAAAAATATCTTGTAATACTTGGATATTTTGTCGGCTTACCATTAGTAAAATTCCGCCTTCAATCATGGCAACAATGGATTCTGCGTTTTTTTTCGGATTAATTGATTCATCTAACTGATGATCCTCAATCATTTTTGTTAAAATATCAGCAACTGAGTTCACCCAGTGATTAAAAAATTCTTTAATTTTTAATCGGAATTCCTCATCTTGGGCACTCATTTCTATTACCAAATTTCCCATTGCGCATCCATACTTAATCTCCATTTCTGCATGACTTGTCTCCGCCCATTGGAGCATGCGATTTAACTTAGTAACAGGGTCATCTGAAGTATTCAGAATTCCAATTATTAACTGTCCTTCCCAATCTTTGACCAGATCTTCTACAACAGCTAATCCAAGATTATGTTTTGATTGAAAATAATGGTAAAATTGTCCCTTTCCTATATTAGTAGCTGCCATAATATCGCTGACTGATGTCGCTTGGTAGCCTTTTGAGTGTATGACTTCTCTAGCTATTCGTATTATTTCTTGTTTTTTGGAAGACATAATAATTACGACCTCAATCTTGATAACTTCGAATCATATTAGCCATATGAGCATAAGATCCGCCTGCACGTACTGCGGAAGCTACCATTATGGCTTCCGCAAGTTCTTCACTCGTTACGCCATGCTTGTCTGCATTTTTTGTATGAACATCAATACAATATGGACATTGAGTAGCGTTTGCAACTGCTACGGAAATAATTTCTTTAAATTTAGTACTTAATTTTCCTGCTTTTGTGGCTGCCGCACTAAATGCTTGATAGCCTTTAAAACCATCTGGTGCAAATTTGCCTAATTGGCCTAAGTTTTTTAAATTAGAACGAGAATAAAGTACATCCGATGCTTCTTTATCCTTTGCATTGTGTACATGTGTACTATGGGTAACCGTACCGCCTGCTTCTACTGCAGCAGTTACAAATACAGCTTCAGCTAATTCTTCTAATGTTGCTCCTGCTTTTTTTGCAGCTTTTGTATGAGCATCAATACAATAAGGACATTGCGTTACATGAGTAATCGCAACAGCAATGATTTCTTTTTCTTTTTTTGATAGTGCGCCGTTTTTAAAGACAGCAGCATTAAAATCACTAAAAGCTTTTAATTGTTCTGGTGCAAGATCCTTTAATTGAGCTAAATTTTGCATATTTTCTTTTGCATATAGATCTATTGGCATTTTCAAAACTCCTTTTCAATTTTTATTTAGTTTAACCTTCGATTAGTTAATTATCATGTATTGTTTTACCAACTGTTCGGTACAATAATACTAACATTATTTACTTCCCGTTTTCAAGAATAATGCTTTGGACACAAATTTTATGAATATTAATCAGAGTTCGGATTAAAAACCAGATCTATACTGAGGACTAATTTCTTGTCAGCATGTGAATGAATAGAGTATAATTCGTTATGTACCGAATGGTAGGTACAAAAATAAGTACTTCAAATTTAAAACAAATATATTTTATTCAAAGAGAAAAGAATAAAGGAGGTGTATCGAATGACAGTGACTATCACAAAAAGCGCAGCAGAAGAACTGAACAAAAAAATTGGGGATCAAAAGGGATATCTTAAAATTCAAAACGTAAATGAAGGGCTTGCCTGTGGGGCAGGAGTACCTACTTTGTTTTTTGTCTCATCAATGGATGAAGCTAAAGACGTTCTATTTGAGACTAATAATCGTTCTGTTTTATTGGAGAAATCAGAGCTAATTTTTTGATGATGAATTAAAAATTGATTATTCGAATTCAATTAACAGTTTTCAGTTAAAAAGCCCACAGCAAATTATAAACGGAAGAATGTCTTTTATTATTTAAAGCAAATTTGATTA
Source organism: Cytobacillus depressus (assembly GCF_008923245.1). GTDB lineage: Bacteria > Bacillota > Bacilli > Bacillales > Cytobacillaceae > Cytobacillus > Cytobacillus depressus. The sequence goes on along the minus strand of NZ_WBOS01000011.1, from coordinate 80,966 downwards.
GGTGAAGAGTCTCAATTTTTTGAAATATATCTTTTAAATAAGAAAATCTTATAAAATGCGTTTTAAAGATTCAGCAAAACATTCAACTTTATCAATTTCAACGATGTGATTTGTAAACAATACAAATTTAAAAGAAATATAAACTGTTTACTTGCCAACTTTTTAAAGAGTATGTTAAACTACGTTTTGTACCGACCGGTAGGTACTAGTTAAATCATGAAAACTGTTTTTCTTGTCTTTTTAAGTAGTGCTTGCGATACCTATAGAATAAAAAAATATGTGAATAGTCAAGATATATGCAATTAATTTATTTGAAGGAGTGTTAATTATGGCTGATATGAAAATAAATGTGAATGCTGTTTGGGATGGTGGGGTAACAGGGAATGGAACTCTTAAAGCAGAGTACCTTGATACAAAAATCGCTATTCCAACATCATTAGGTGGTAGTGGAAATGGAGCAAATCCAAAAGAGGTTCTCGTTGCTTCTGTAACGACTTGTTATGCGGCAACTCTTACGTTTGTGCTTGCAAGCAGAAACCTGCCTGTTGCTGAACTTATAGTGAACTCAGAGGCGAATATATCTGATAGTGAATTTAAAATTATCCATTATCCTCACATCGTGTTATCTGAAGATGCAACAGAAGAACAAATTCAATCCGCACAAAGAGCGACAGAAGCAGCAGATAAAGGGTGCGATGTCGGAAATATATTGAAAAAAGCAGATGTTAAGATTGAAGTTCAAGGTAAAGTTTCTGTGAAATGATATGATTCACCCAAAGATGTAGAAATTCATTTTTTTAGGCATATCAAATAAAACAGGTCTTTAAAATTAAGGCGGCGGTTCTGCTGCCTTTTTTATGTGAGGAAATAACTAAAATTGCTCATGAAAAACTGGTAGTAAACATTCTACTTTTGATTAATGCTATTGATGCGGCACGTAAACATTTTAATCTTTTTTAAACAAAAAAATAGAGAACATTAATACATTTTTGAATTGGAATCTTATAAGGCAACAAGTTTAAATTGCTTGAAACACTTTACTATAAGATTAAATTTAGGCTTAGTGGAGGAATTAGATATGAAAAAAGAAAGGAAAAATGCGATTACATTTGGTGGAAAACCTGTAACGCTTATCGGTCAAGAATTAAAAGTTGGAGACATAGCTCCTGATTTCATTGCACTTTCAGAAAATTTACAGCCATATTCATTGAATGACGACAAAGGAATCGTTCGTTTGATTAGTGTGATCGCTTCAATAGATGCAGTTGCAGGTATTTGCGATATGCAAACTCGTCGCTTTAATGAGGAAGTTGCAAAAATGGATAACGTAGAATTTCTCTCTGTAAGCGTAGATTTACCATTTGCTTTATCTCGCTGGCGTAAAGCAACTGGTCTTGAGGAAGTGAATATGCTGTCTGACCACCGTGAACTTTCCTTCGGTGAAGCTTTTGGCGTAGCGATTAAAGAACTTCGTTTGCTAGCGCGTGCAATCTTTGTACTCGATAAAGACAATAAAGTAACATATGTGGAATACGTAACTGAAGCGACAAACCATCCGGAATATGCCAAAGCAGTCGCAGCAGTGAAAAATGCGGCAAATCAATAATCACTTTTGTTATCGATCTTCCACAATCGGGCGCTTTTCTGTAACAAGAATCAGCGCTTATTTTTATTATAGGGCCATATTGTTGAGGATCATTTTAATGGAAAATTGGGTTTTAACGATAAGATTGTGAAAGTTTGTACTTAAGCTAACGGGGCAGGATAGCACAATAAAAAAACGAATATAGGTATTTATAAAATAATTCATTAATGGGGTGTAAAAATGAATGATAACACAGATAAATCTATTGTTGGATATACGCTTTTTAAACCAACAGGAGTACGTCACGAATTTCCTTTTGTCGATTTAGTGAAGCAACAAGTAATTGGTACTGTTTTATACAAAGAAAAAATATATATGACTGTTGTTATTGATTTAAAAGCAGATACTATACAAGTTCAAGGAGACATTGCTGAATTAAGAGATTTAACCATTAGTAGAGATTCTTACATTGATATGTTCAAAGGTCAGGCAAAGTTTTTTATTGATAACAATATTTCTAATCCAAAAAAGTATTATGATGAATTAATAAATAATCAATCTACTTAAACTAACGAGTGCTCAAGCCATCTTCAGCAGCCACTGATCTTCAACAATCGGGCGCTATTACTTAGTAAAGAGTAGTGCCCGTTTTGCATATAAGGGCCATATTGTTAATTAATTTTGTTTGAAAGGTGCGAATGAAATGGGGAACAAAAATATAAAATTATTTGGGATTCCTATTGGTTTCTTATTGTTGGGTATTTTGTTTTTAATATTGGGGGAGCTAATGGGGATAAAATTGCGGTAAACTTTTCAAGACCGCCCGGTGCTACATCGTGGACGACTTCGGGCAGTACAATTGATGCTTTTACATCAGTCTTAATGATTATAGGTATCTCTTTTCAAGTATTGTTTATTATCACTTTTTCTATATCCTTTTATAACTGGCAAAAGGGCCATCACTAAATTGTGTTTTCTGCAATCGGCCAGTATAGAATAAATAAAGGATTATAGGTAATAAAATCGAAGTAGAGAAAAAGAAATTAATCCCTGTTATTACTGGGTATTTTCGTATTGTTCGAAAAGGGTAGGTGGAATCATAATGGATGAGGAACTTGAAAAGGTAAAGAAACGTATTGAAAAACGTTTGGAACAGTCTGACCGTAACGATATCGAAGGAGCGCCGTTTAATGATGCCATGGATCATTTGGGACGGATTGAAGGCTACCCAACCAAAAACCTTTCGAAAGTCAATTTAAAAAGCTTACCATTACCCATACGTATTCTCGGTTATTTGTTAATAGGTTCCATGGGTTTAGGGGTTCTCACTGTAATTATATTGAACCTTATTAAATAAAGGAAAAGAAGTTACAAACATTTTCAACAATCGGGCGCAATTCTGCAGTAAGAATTGTGCTCTTTCTTTATGTTAAGGGCCATATTCTGGAGTAATCTCAGTAGCTGGGAAATGTAAAAGAATCGTTTGCATACTGTAATTTTGATTTGGACTACGACCACGGTCGTATATCGATTTAGTACATAGCCTGATGTAATATTCTAACCAAAACTTTATAATGATTAATGTATAAAGGTTTGTTGAATATTATGATACAAAAAGGAGTAAATCTTAAATGAAAAATAAGGGACTCAAAATATTGATTCATGCTAGTACTTGGTTTGCACCTATACTAGTTCCCATTATCACATATTTTATTATCTCAGATCGAGAAATTAAAAGCTTATCATTACAGGCTTTGGTATTTCATTTTGTGATCGGTATTTTAATTTCTGTGTCTGCTTTTTTTTCATGGATATTAATCGGGATTCCATTCCTCATTATTTTTGGACTAATTGCTATAATAGCTCCGATTGTTGGAATTGTTAAAGCAATTAATGAACGTCCTTTTCGATATCCCATTATTGGATCATGGTTTGATTAAATCTACACGAATCTAATCGTTTTTCCGTATTATATTCTTTTGACCATATATTTTTTCTGCTGCATGGGTGATTAAAGGGAAGAAGAGTTTAACGTAAAGAAACATCATTATGTGACTGCCTTTCCAGTCGAGGTCCGGATTAATAAATTGGAACATTTCATGTATGTAGCGTTCCAAAAACGGAGACAAGAATGGATGAATTGAAAAGCCTGCTTCGCTCCCTTTCAAAGGATTATGGTGAGTTCAGGATGAAAATTACCAGAATTGACATGAAAGCACGAGAGCAAGAATTAAGGTGGGATAAATACAATATCGTTAGCAATATTGGAAGGGCGCTAATCGCGAATATAGAATTGAAGGTAAGAACGTATTCCTATTCATTCCATCCTTATCCACTTCAACTTATGATAAAAACGAAGATAAAATCAACGGATCCCATGTTACCAACATTGCTAAAAAGATAGAAAACGAAATAAAGGATTATCTCCAATTCGATAAGAATACAAAGGCAGTAAGAAATGATCCTTATATTTTAACTGTATTGAGTAAAGATGGAGAAAAATAAATTAATCTAGTCTGAATTTGAAATAAAGTCATGAAGTTTATAAAAAAGTTACGATGTGTTACCCCTTTGGATATTTTTGTCTAAAGGGGTGTTTTTATGGATAAAAGGCAGGGTGATTGAAGAAAGGAATCTATCCTAAGTAAGTATACGAGGGGGAATATCAATGTTTTGGAGCATTTTAGCAGTATTATTTATCTTATATGTCGTATTTAGCCTTTCGACTATAAAATATCAATTAAAACAGATTTCAAAACATCATAATATCAAAGATGTTGGGATACAAAGGGTAAGCAATGAAGAAATTGAGAAAGAATTAGATGATAATTCAAAAAGGTAATAATATATTACTTGGTGGATATAGAAGCAGCTAATTCAACAATCGGGCGCGTGTGCGGCTGAGCTTAGGTCGTATCATATAACGGGTGGGATTCCCGTCGAGTAAGAACTAGCCATTCACTCGTAGCGAGTCTTGGAGGACTAAAGGTAACTTTAGTCTTTAAGCGTAGACAGTTAGGTGGCGGGCCGAAAGCCAAATGGTTGAAGGGATTGAGCTCCATAACGATTGTAAATCGAGAGGGCTGATGCTTTACGCGCTGCAGAAAGCTACATTTTACCCTTCGGTAAAGGCGAGAAGGGTAAAACCTCTCTGGAGTCATAGACCTTGGCACGTTATACATTGATATGATACGGCAACTCAGGAGACCCTACCGGTCTTTTCTTTTTTTTAGAAGAGTATGGTGTACAAGCGATAATAAGCAAGGAAACCAAATGCCGATGTAGGGAGTCGGATAGCAGCGTAGTACCAATGAAGTTGGGTAATGCCGATGGAGGAAAGGCTGCTACCTAGTTATCACCCTTAATAGAGACACATTTACTACACACAGAGGTAGGTATTTTAAATGGAAACAAAACTACTAAGGATAGCGGAATTAGCAAAGTCTGATCCTAAAATGAAATTTACATCTCTTGCACATCTATTAAACAGGCAAACACTAACTCAATGCCATCATGAACTACCCAATAGGAAAGCAACCGGGATTAACGGTACAACTAAAGAGCAGTACGGTGAAAATGTAGAAGAAAACATAGAGGAATTAGTAAGTAGGCTTAAAAGCAAAAGCTATCGTCCTGTTCCAGTAAGAAGAATGTATATTCCGAAGCTTAATTCAAACAAGAAAAGACCACTAGGAATACCGGAACATGAGGACAAGATTGTTCAAAAAGGCATTACGAAGATACTAAATACCATCTATGAAAATGACTTTCTAGACTGTTCCTTTGGGTTTCGTCCAAACCGTAGTTGCCATGATGCTTTGAAAATACTGAACTTCTATATTGAAAAGAGATCAGTAAATTATGTAGTAGATGTTGATATTAAAGGATTCTTTGACAACGTTGACCATAAATGGATGATGGAGTTCTTAATACTGCGAATTGATGACCCTAACCTACTAAGAATAATTGGTAGGTTTCTTAAAGGTGGTTACATGGAGGATGGGAAGAAATACACAACAGACAATGGTACACCGCAAGGTGGAGTAATATCTCCGGTATTAGCAAATGTATATCTCCATTATGTCCTCGACTTATGGTTTGAGAAAAAGGTGAAGAAACAGTGCATGGGACAGGCATACATTGTGAGGTATGCAGATGATTTTGTGTGCTGTTTCCAATATCAGAGCGAAGCTCGGGAATTCTTCCAATCGCTAAAATGTAGATTAAAGAAATTTAACTTGGAAATTGCCGAAGATAAAACTAAAATTATTCCCTTCGGGCGGTTCGCGGAAAAAGATGCAAAACAAAAGGGAAATAGTAAACCAGCAACCTTTGATTTCTTGGGTTTTACTCACTTTTGCAGTAAAAGTAAACAAGGGAAATTTAGGGTGAAACGGAAATCAAGTCAAAAGAAAGTCCAAGGAAAATTAAAAGAGTCTAAAGAATGGTTGAAGAAGAATAGGAATAAAGATATTCATATGATCATGCATAGATTTAGACGCTCGCTTATAGGTTATTACAACTATTATTGCATCACTGATAATCTCCTAAATGTAAGTAACTTCAAGGTCAAAATAGAGAACTTATTATTTAAATGGCTCAATAGAAGAAGTCAAAGAAAATCCTTTGCATGGGATAAATTCAAACTATTTCTTGATAAATATCCACTACCTTCACCAAGAATTAAAGTGAATATATATGAACTAAGAAAAGAGATTAACTACATTCTGTGAATGATGACTAGGAGGAGCCGTGTGCATTAATAGTGCAAGCACGGTTCTGGGAGGGGATGGAGTTCAATTTACCGTAAGGTAGAAAGGCTCCCTTCTACTCGACTTATTTAACAACATCTAGATATCTCGGTTAAGGTTCAAGAAGATTGTGAAGTTTTGCAATAAAGAAAGCTGAAAATCAATATGATAGAATATTAGCAATATATTCTTTTTGAGCAAGAGGAGGCGTATTAAGATTATAAAATTATTCTTTAAATATCTTTGTATTATTTTTATCTTTTTTGCCATTACAGGTTGCTCTTCAGAAAAAAATCAAAACGTACAAAAGATTAATATTTATGAGACGGAAAATTATTATGGGAAAAAAGAAAACACCTTGGTTGTAATTGAGAATAAAGAAATAATAAATTTTTTTGTTAAAGTAATTAATAATGCTAAATGGGTACAAGGGTTAGTCGGAAGAGGGAAGGATCCAGATTATATAATTGAGATTGGTAAAGACTCATATCTTTTTTGGACAGATGATATAAAAGCAGTCATGGCTAAAGAAGAGGATAACGGAACCATATTTTCCTTATCAAATTCTTCAACAAAGAAGGTGAACGAAATCATACGACAGTATCTAAACCCATTAAATTAAAGGGTTGTCTAGTAAAATAAATAGAAGTTATTTTTATCATTTTTATGTTCAACAAACGGGCGCATATCCGGAATAAGGATTAGTGTCCTTTCGTATAATCGATAAGTGAAAACATAAAAAAGGTGGGAACAATTCTATGTTTAAACCAAACCCAGCGAATACTGCAATTGTTATTACTGACCCTCAAAATGACTTTTTGTCTCCAGGAGGAAGAGGATATCATTTGACAAAGGCTAACATTAAACAGAATAATACATTAGCCAACTTGGAACTGCTATTAAGCACTGCCCGTAGTAAAGGTTATCAACTCTTTGTCTCCCCGCACTTTTTATATCCACATGACTATGATTGGCAGTTTACGGGGAACGAACAAGAGATGTTGATTAGTTTGCGTGTTTATCAGAAATTAAATCAATATAGTCCTCCAACTCCGGAAGCCGATTATGTTCCAACTTTAGCTCCGTATATCTGGGACAAAACAACCGTCATTGCAACACCGCACAAGGTGGCCAGTCCTCAGACAAATGATCTGGTCTATCAACTAAGACAACGCAGAAAAGAACAAGTAATTTTGGCTGGGGTATTATCAAACGTATGTGTTGAATCGCATATGAGAGATTTAATCGAAAATGGCTTCAAGACAGCTGTTGTTTACGATGCAACTGCCACGATTAGTGAAAACGATTTTCATGCTGCTGTTACGAACTACCAAGCTTTCAGTAGCGCTACATGGACAACACGTGAAGCCATTTCAAATATGTAATGATACTCTTAAATAGGCTACTAAAGAAGAGAGTATTCTTGATTAATTGAAATGTTGCAACCGTTAGGAAAGGAGTTCAATTGGACAATAAGTATGTAACTTTCATTTTAAAGAATTGACGAGAAATAAACCTCACTGACATCAATAAAGACCTATGGGAGAAATTGAATGCACAGTTTCTATAATAACTTCCAATAATTAGCTCAACCGACTACCGTTATAATAAGACCATAAAGGGAAAGGTCAACCCAAAAAATCTGGCTAACCTTATATTACGAACGGGTGCTTATGTTTAAGAACAAGCTAACATCAGCAGCTTTTCTTATTGTGCCACTAATAATTTGCATATTATCAATGAGTTTTTGTTTGTTAATATAATCGCAGTCGTGTTGTTATAAAGTTACAACTACTTATATTTGTCTGGATATAGTTTCTTTTATCTCAGTAACAATCCCTTCACTCGACGCTCGAAACAATGCTGGAAAATATATATCTTCTTCTTCTTTAAAAAACTCCTTTATGAGCGGATGCTAGCTAGTAGCTAGATTCCGTTTGAAGAAACCGGTTTTCGGAAGAACTAATTGTAGAGAAAGCAGGCAACAGAAAACTAAGTCAGGTCATCTAAAGTCGTATCATTTTGAGTTAATAAATTCCCAAGGATAGCGGAATTTTCCTGATCCGCCTCCCACTGTACTACATCATCATACTCAAACAGTTGGAAGCTGTCAGGAAATTGTTCTTTCATATATTGAATGAAGGCTTCCGTGTTTCCTTTCCCACCTCGACGAAATTCCATCATAATTGCTCGAAACTTATGCGGGGGCAAATCCGTTTTAATATGGTGTGAATTGGAAAAACCCAAATGTTCACTGCTGTATAAATTATAAGTGTAAAGCAATCAAGGTCCCTTCTTTCCTGTATGGTTCGATTTATTTTTTCCATTATGTTATCAAGTAATCATGAATTTATTAAAATCAGAAAACGGTGAAGAGGGCTTTATACAAAAATTCCTGCTGAAATATCAAATGCACTACACTGAATAAATTTTTGATCACCATTATTATTACGAATTCATGGCTATAGGAGGCCTAATAAACTATAGACTATAGGTACTTAAAACTCTGGGTATAATAACTATTCATATAACGATGAATAGGAGTGGTAAGATGACTTTCAATGATAAGAAGAAACAAAAAACAGTATTTAGAGATAATCAAGATTTAGTCCCTGAAGGTAACCTGCCAGGTAATAGGGAGGATCGAAGTGATAAAATGGGGACGTTAAATTCCGAAGAAATTCGATTTGAAAATGCTGACGATATATATGATAAATATTAATAAAAGAGGCATAAGCTTAGCCTCGATCTTCAGCAATCGGGCGCGATTATGGAATATCGCCTTAAGGCGAGCTGTTGCCTTGAAGGCAACAAAATCATTTAACAGGGGGCATGCTGCTGATTTCGGCCAGATGGGGTCCCGTCAGGAAAATGCGGATTTACAACGCTAAGCCCATTTTCTTGACGATTCCCCCGATTTTAACAACGTTAAGAAAGTTTTGGAAACAAAAAGCTGATTTTTCCTACGCTAGGGAAGAACCATCTTTTCTACATTTATTGAACTATCGATTCCCGTTAGTCTAATAATAACTCATCATCATTTGGTAAACCTACCCAGCCGACTGCTTTGATAATGAGTAAATGGTACTTGTATTATTTATGTTGCGGTTTCTTTTATAAGATTCGCTTCTCTTGCCAGAAGTAGAGTATAGTAGGAGTAGTTGAAAATATATTCCAGGAGGCTACAGCCATGTCACAGGAGATTTGGATTAACCTGCCGGTCAAAGATGTTGAGAGGTCAACTGCCTTTTTCAATGAGATTGGATTCCATGCGGTGAGCGTTGGTAACGAGAGAGCCAAGCTTGCCATAGGACAAACAACGATTCTACTGTTCCCGGATGCGGCGTTTGAGAAATTTACAGGTTCAAAAACCGCAGATACTTCCCATAGCGCAGAAGTAATATTTTCCATTGGCGCTGAAAGCAGAGAAGAAGTAGATGCATTTATTCAAAAAGTAGAGTTTGCCGGAGGAAGCATCTTTGGCAAGCCGAGTGAAATTGATGGCTGGATGTACGGCGCAGGATTTGCCGACCTGGACGGTCACCGCTGGAACCTGTTGTACATGGATGAGAGCAAAATGCCGAAACGCTAATATGGAAACGCCGGTCACCTACTTAAGGTCACCGGCGTTTTTCTACTCCCCGTATAATCTCATATCTGTCATTCAATCCAAAATCGTTGCTTAGAAGGAAAAATTCGTGAGTTAAATTAATACAAATCAACTGTATTAGCCCGTGTTAATTTATTGGTCTTACATAAATTATATTAACACATATTGGAACCAACCTATGCACAATAAATGGAAACCTCATTTATATGCGTGACGGTGAACCGTTTCACAAGATAAGACATACCTTGTTGTTCCACAATCGGGCGCGATTGCGGAAGATCGAAGTTAGAAAATGATCAAACTTTATCTCAAAGCAGGAACATATTGGATATGTCCAATATGTTCCTGCTTTTGATTTTATTGAGTTTAACATCTATGACCTAAATTTAAGGGCGGCACACTTTATGCGCGAGCATCTAAATATCAATATCAACTTAGCATTTGAAATAATAAACAAACTTTCTTAAGCCCCTACTAAATGAGTTCGGGCATTTTTTATTATTAGGGGTAGCGTAGTAATTCGCATTTACAACGAGAATTATTTTGATACAAAAGTAATATGATGATGTATCAATAAGTTTTACTCTATTGAGATAGTCAGGTCAGGGTTTATAGTTTAACTAAGCGTAATGGTTAATCCTTTGTTCCGTAATCGAGCCATTTAATTGAATAAGACTACTAATCAAAAAAAGGGTATTCAGGTTCATTTAGAAGCTAATTGTGAAGCAATGCACTTAAGCTAACGGTGGCATGAGCATAAGATACAGCTGCCATTTGGCAAGCTTTTCTTATTGAGCTAATGGTACAATTTGGCTGAAGAATGATTTAATTTGGTAATTGAGGAAGTTATTATTAATAATTAAATTCTCTACATTTGGGGTTATTATGAAAACATTTATATTTTTGGTGAGGCACGGTGATTCACCAAAAGGTGGAGATGAAATGACGAGAGGGTTAACTGAAAAAGGCGAATTAGATGTTCAACGAATAACGGATAAAGTGGCTAAATTGGCAAAAGAGGTAAACCACCGATGAAATTAAGGGAGCAAAAAAGCTTTGTTCGTTTTTGGACTGCATCCACAACTTCAAACTTAGGCACATATATTACGACTATTGCTTTGCAAGTATTGGTGGTTGTTAATTTGGGAGGCAGTGCTGTTGATGTTGGCTGGGTTTCAGCATCTAGATGGCTTCCATATGTATTGTTGGGATTAATAGCGGGGGTTTTGGTTGATCGTTTTCACCGAAAGACTGTACTGGTGGTAACAGATATGGGGCGTGGCATTATATTTGCTTTTATTTGCTTATTGGCTGTCATAGGAGTACTCAGTATTGGCTGGCTAATGATCCTGCTTGTGCTCTTTGGCGCCATGTCTCTTTTTAATGATGTTGCCTACCGTTCCTTTGTGCCACAATTAGTCCCTCGTCCTTTATTAACACGTGCATATGCACGGCTAGAACAAAGCGCAGCTGTTACGGAAACGGGCGGTCCAGCCATTGGAGGTGGACTTGTCTCATGGATCGGTGCACCTTTTGCCCTTCTTGTAGATGCCGTATCGTATCTGTTTTCTGGTGTTTTAATGGCCTCTGTTAAACACCAGCCCTCAGATAAAGTGAAGGTTGGTCCACTTGGTCAGCAAATCAAGGAAGGTTTGCAATGGGTCTACCAACACCAATACCTTCGTACACTCGCTTTAAACACGCACGTCTGGTTTTTATTCCATAGCATGACGATGACGGTCCTAGTATCCTTTTTTTTGATTGAGCTTGGCTTCGATGCCTCGCACCTTGGGTTTGCCCTCGCCTCTGCAGGTGTCGGTGCGGTCGCTGGAACGTCTCTATCTACTCGGGCCGGTGCTCGCTTGGGAATCGGGCGTGCAATGGCTTTTTCTCGAATTCTCTATGCTCCAGCAGTGATTGTGATGGCTCTAGCTCCAGCAACTAACACCTCCGACTCACTTAACATAGCTCTCATTTTTGCGGTTGTCGGGCAGCTATTGTACGGCTTTGCCATGGGAATCGAGGGTCCTCTCGAAATGGGTTATCAGCAGTATGTCACACCATCTCATCTGCAAGGTCGCATGAATGCCACACTACGATCCATCAACCGTAGTGTGGTCGTTATCGGCGCCCCACTAGGTGGTGCCATAGCCGACGAACTAGGGTTCCTAACGGCTTTATGGATTTCGATAGCTGGTCTAGCTTTATGCGGACTATGGTTCGGTCTTTCATCGATGAGAAAAGCTCAAATAAAAGAATACGAAATCTAAACTTTCATTAAAATAATAAGACTCTGACTGACAATCTAATAAAATTATAATTTTATAATTAAATGTAGAATCTAGCGTAGGAACAAGTAATGTTTTGTTTGTGAAATAATGTACTTAAAGTAACAGATGCTAGAGTTCAAGAAGAGGGATGGCTGCGGGCGATCCCTGTCTTCTTGTGCTAACGGGGCAGTTGTGCGGCCGAGCATAGGTCGTATCATATAACGGGTGGGATTCCCGTCGAGTAAGAACTAGCCATTCACTCGTAGCGAGTCTTGGAGGGCTAAAGGTAACTTTCGTCTTTAAGCGTAGACAGTTAGGTAATGGGCCGAAAGCCAAGTGGTTGAAGGGATTGAGCCCCATAATGTTAGTAATTCGAGAGGGCTGATGTTTTAACTGCGACAGAAAGCAACATTTCATTATTCGTAATGGCAAGAAGAATGAAACCTCTCTGGGGTCAGAGACCTTGGCACGTTATACATTGATATGATACGGCAACTCGGGAGACCCTATCGGTCTTTTCTTTTTTTTAGAAGAGTATGGTGTACAAGCGATACAAAGTGAGGAAACCAAATGCCGATTAGGGAGTCGGATAGCAGCGTAGTACCAATGAAGTTGGGTAATGCCGATGGAGGGAAAGGCTAGCTACCAGTTATCACCCTTACTAGGGAAACATTTACTACACGCAGAGGTAGGAATATTAAATGGAAACAAAACTACTAAGGATAGCAGAATTAGCAAAATCTGATCCTAAAATGAAATTTACATCTCTTGCACATTTATTAGATGAGCAATCATTAGTTCAATGTCATCAAGAGTTACCTAATAAAAAGGCAACTGGGGTTAATGGTACAACTAAAGAACAATACAGTGAAAATCTAAAAGAAAACATAGAAGGCTTAGTAAATAGGCTTAAAAGCAAAAGTTATCGTCCTGTTCCAGTAAGGAGAATGTATATTCCAAAGCTCAATTCAGACAAGAAAAGACCATTGGGAATACCAGAACATGAAGATAAAATTGTACAAAAAGGCATTACAAAGATACTAAATACCATCTATGAGAATGATTTTCTAGACTGTTCCTTTGGATTCCGTCCAAACCGTAACTGTCATGATGCATTGAAAATACTGAACTATTACATTGAAAAGAGGTCAGTAAATTATATAGTAGATGTAGATATCAAAGGATTCTTCGACAATGTTGACCACACATGGATGATGGAGTTCTTAAAACTGCGAATCTCTGACCCTAACCTCCTAAGATTAATTGGTAGGTTTCTTAAAGGTGGATATATGGAGGCGGAAAGAAATTCAAGGCAGAAAATGGCACACCGCAAGGTGGTGTAATATCTCCGATATTAGCCAACGTTTACCTCCATTACGTCCTCGACCTATGGTTTGAGAAAAGGGTTAGAAAACAGTGCAAAGGACAAGCATTTATAGTGAGATATGCAGATGATTTTGTTTGTTGTTTTCAATCTAGAAGTGAAGCTGAACAATTCTTCGAATCATTAAAATTGAGATTAAAGAAGTTTAACTTAGAAATAGCCGAGGATAAAACTAAAATTATTCCCTTTGGAAAGTTTGGGGAGAAAGATGTAAAACAAAAGGGAAACAGTAAACCAGCAACCTTTGATTTCCTAGGTTTTACACACTATTGTGGGAAAAGTAAACAAGGTAAGTTCCGATTGAAACGGAAGTCAAGTAGGAAGAAAGTCCAAGGCAAACTCAAAGAATCTAAGCAATGGTTGAAGATTAATAGAAATAAAGATATTCATATCATTATGGATAGATTTAGACGCTCTCTTATAGGTTATTACAATTATTATTGCATCACAGATAATACCCAAAGTGTAAACAAATTCAGAGACAAAATCGGATACTTACTGTATAAATGGCTCAATAGAAGAAGTCAAAGGAAATCATTTAATTGGGATAAATTCAGACTCTTTCTTAATAAATACCCATTACCTTACGCAAGAATTAAGGTTAACATATATGACTTAAGAAAAGAAATTAGCTACATTATGTGAACGATAACTAGGAGGAGCCGTGTGCGTTAATTGCGCAAGCACGGTTCTGTGAGGGGAGAGGAATACAATCTACCGTGAAGTAGAGAGATTCCCTTCTACTCGACTAATTTAAGTGTAATTATTCACAATCTGTATTATTAAATGTCCTTTTCCTCCACAAAAAAGACTCCCACCACATGAAAAAGGAGAATGAATTCATTATGGAATCATCCCCTCAAATAGTTTGAATATGGTTATACTTATATTACTCATCAATGACTCGCTAAACGTTTTTCAAAATCCGCTTTAAACAACAGAATAGCATCAATATTTACAGCAAAATCATGGTCACTGATATTAAAATTAGTAATAAACTCGTCAGATCTCTCACGAACCATAATTGTCGGACGGATATTGTCTCCAATAGCGTCCTTAGTTACAGCACTTCCATAGAAATACCAGTTAGTTTGAGTAGGCGCATTTGCTGCATTCTTAGATAAGTCATTTTTTATTAATTCGCATAATTGATCCATAAAATCTTCATTAAGCTTAATGGTTTTTCCATGGTGACCATCAACAGATATATCAGCATATCCATACCAAATATTCCTGCTTGTAAGCTTTCCGTCTTTTGAAGTGTATGTTTCATCAAACAAAATCTTCATTTCATACCCTCCGTTAGTATAAAATTTCTTCACACTATTATACACCAATTAGAAAATGTAAAATAGCTTGCTGTTAGTCTCACTATACTTGTAAGAGTTAGGCAAGCTAACTTCATGGTAGGGTTCCTCCTAAAGTTGTAAGTTAGAGTGGTGTCTATACTCATATCTTACTGAGGGGCTTTATTTTTTTCAAACCTGATATTTAACGATCTACAGGAATGCTATCGTATCTGACGTAATCTGCTTTAGGAGACAAGGTCATCTCACCGTCTGGTAAACGAGGGCTATGGCTCCAGAATCAAATGTCTTGTTTTCGATAAGTTTAAGATTGATCTTCTCCTTGTGACCTTGGAATAACGGCAACCCGCTGCCGATCAGGACGGGAGAAACCGTAATTTTATACTCATCTATTAAATCAAGTTGCATAAGGTAGTGTGCTAACCTAGGACTGCCGAGGATGACCAAATCCTTGCCTGGCTGCTGTTTGAGGTTCTTGATCTCTTCCTCGACATCTTCTTTCACCAGTCTGGAATTGTTCCATTCGACTTTCTCCAGCGTCGTGGAAAAAACGATTTTGGCTGTCTTTTCGATCCACTCGGCATGATTCCGTTCATGCTGCGAAGCTGAGGGGTTCGAAGGCACAGATGTCCAGTAACTGTGCATCATCTGATAAGTCCCACTTCCCCATATGACAGTGTCGGCGGTACTCAGAATTTCTTTCGCGTGTTTCTCCAAGTCAGCATCGTAGGAAACCCAGCCGATGTCCATTTCACCGTTCGGACCTTCTACAAAACCGTCAAGTGATGCGTGCAGAAATAGAACGAGTTTTCTCATTTTTAGTTCTCCTTTGTTCATGAGGGATATTTTTTTCATACTTCTTTACCTCCAATGTAAGTATAACCAATTTTTTATAAATTTGGGTAAAAAAGTTCTATAAAATAATGTTCTTCAACTCCCATGAAAATTATAAAAGCTCAAAACCCTGAAAAGAGCATAACAAAATTGACCCAGTAAAAACGCTTTTTAAAAAAAGGCTGAGCCTTCTGAGTGTTCATTATTGAGTTGAAAGATAATCAAGAACCTTCTTTCTATAAAAAGGATAGAATTGGCTGACGCAACGACCAGAATAAGGATTAATCTCCCATGAGTGCTACCCATATAGGGCGCGACAGTCGATGGTACACCGTGGTCGTCGGAGTCAGACTAACGGATGGGCTCAAAGGCACCATAGTTCAACGACCTTCTTCGGGAGCCATTAAACATTATGGACTTGGAACCACATTTTCATTCTCTGTGGTGAAGCGCTGACTTTTGCGCTTCATGAATGGCTAACGGGATGCTTTGGTTGAATCACTTTACAAAAATGAATAAATCGCAACGGACAACAGCAAATAGACACCCTTTTACAAAGGATGTCTGCATTCAGTTATTTCGTTTGACTTTAACCTTTTGCTTTTGACATCAATAGCCCGCCACTCCATACTATATTTATTACTAAAAGTGATAGTAACTAAATCATATGGGAAATCGTGAGCACCTTCAAATGTTGTTAGCTGCACGGTGACATTAAAGTAGCGGTAGGTTTCGTGTTCTACCTTCTCTTTGATTTGGAGAATCTGTTGGCAATAAAACTGCTTCGGTTCTCCGAAATGTTTTTCGATTGCTTTATAGATGGGTAGAAATAGCAAATTGAGGATTATATCATCACGCAACTGTATATCCTTTTTAGTTACTGTTTCAGCTTGAACGGGAGAAAAAGAGAAAAGAGTTAGGCAGGCCATCAATATTACAAGGCTTTTTTTCATAAAGAAACTCGCTTATAGTTTTTTTATTTTGCCCACTTTACAAAAATAAATTTAGGTAAAGTGTAAAAACCTTTTAAATTAGGCTTTATTAAAGATTGATGTTGATTTTATTATTCAACTACCATGAAAGTACAAAACAGTGAAAATCTAAAAAAGGCAATGCTAAAGTCGACCCAGCAATTGTAATTTTTAAAAAAGCTGAGCCTAAAATTAAACCTCATGTCGCAATATCAGTATGACCACAAAAACCCTACTTTCATTCTCTGTGGTGCAGCACTGATTTTGTGCTGCATGGATGGCTAACAGGTGCATTACTGGAACAACGGTAATGCTTTTTCTTATTGAACTAACGGGTGCGTTAGTTCAATAAGGACTCTAATCTATTTCTTAGAACATTATGTAGTTATGATCTTCAGCAATCGGGCGCAATTCTTGGGACAAGGAGATTGCGCTCAAGTTCATTTTAGGGACATCTTGTTTAATGAAATGGTAAAATATAGATAATTAAAACTGTCTCATTAGGGGGGGAAATGGGATTTGCTTTTACATTCATTAAGAAACCCTGCTCAATCATTAAAAAAAGAGGAGAGGGTTAAATAATACATCTAGAATTTATTTGCAGTTTAATATTTGATGATAAATTCATTATAGCCCTTTCGTTATTTATTAGTATATTCGCGATAATTTTGCATAGGAAAACATCAAAAGAATTATAAGTGGGAATATAAGATTGAAAAAAAAGGTAAAATGTGTTATTGAGCTAAACGGGGCAGGTTTATGCAACTTTATGAAAAAATTCATAGTAATCGTTTTAATCTTCTTGAGAAAGAGAAATTGAATGCAAAAAAGAAAGAACATAAAATTACAGGGAGTAATAAAATCAGCAACTTTTCAACAACCACTTTTAAAATGATAAGAAAATTTGATGTAGCACCTGAAAGAGTTTTTGATGCATGTTTGAACCCTGATATGATGAGGAAATAGCTTTTTACCTTGGAGGGGAAGGATAAGGTAGTAGAAAATAATCCACAAGTAGGCGGCACTTGGGAAATTGTTGATCATAGAGTTGGACAAGATTATCGAGAGATCAGGGAGTACCTGGAAATTGATCCTCCAAATAAAATAGTATTTACTTTTAAAATGCCACAATTCGCTAGAATCTTCTATTAGTCTAATAGTAGAAAGGCGAGCTTCCGTTCAAAGTTGAACGAAAAGTCGCCTTTCAAGCTTTACGCTTTATGATTTTTCAACCAAATTCATCATTAGATATTATTCTCCACCTGTAACACCGATTGCTTCTCCTGTGATCGCTGCTGCACCGTCTGAAGCCAAGAATAAAGCGGTAGCTGCAATTTCTGAAGGTTCAAGTAATCGTTTCATCCATTGCGCTCCTAAGATATGGTGATTTAATGCTTCTTCTATAGATGTTCCGTCTTGTTCCGCAAGTTTTGGCAATTGCTTTTCGATTAATTCAGTACGAGTTGGTCCAGGTAATATTGAATTAGCCGTAATGCCGTGTTTTGCATTTTCCATTGCGACCACGTTGGTAAATCCAATTTGACCGTATTTCGCTGCAACATAAGCAGATTTATAAGCATCAGGTCTTCTGCCGTGTCCTGAAGAAATCGTAATGATACGACCATAATTTTGTTTCTTCATAGCAGGAAGAACATGTTTCGTAGTTAAGAATGTCCCTTTTAGAATAACATCGACCACTAGGTCCCATTTCTCTTCTGGGAACTCTTCAACAGGAGAAATAAACTGAATTCCAGCATTGTTTACAAGGACATCAACTGTTCCGCGTTCCGCTATGACTTGTTCAACTCCGGATTTAACACTTTCTTCGTTAGCTACATTTACTTGATAGCCTTTTGCATTTTCTAATTTTTCAGCAGCGCTTTTTGCAGCTTCTTCATTTAGATCAAAGATTGCAACAAAATCACCATTGTTTTTAAATGCTTCTGCAATAGCATAGCCAATTCCTTGAGCTGCTCCAGTTACGATAACTGTACGTTCTTTTACCATAAGTATGACTCCTTTAGTTTTAATTTTTGTATTTAATTAAATATTTTTTTCTACACGTTTCCATGTAAGTTTATCTTCAGGTTTAAGTCCATTAAATATAACGACTACATCACCATCAATTTTAGAGATACGAGGCTGAGATTGACCAAGCCATGTGGGATTCATGCTTACTTCCATATAATGAGTCAATTCTTGTTTATCTTCATTCACTTCAAAACGACCTGAATAAGCTATATAACCGTGTGCTGCGGCTGCCATTTCTTCTTGTGTACCTGTATGTAGGTCACCCGATTGATAAGCAGGGCGTCCAGCTGCCATGAGTTGTGCAGACATATAACCATCCGGGTTATACATGATAAATCCTTTTGCATCTTTTCCTAAAGGATAAATAACATTTCCATCCTTATCTGTCGTTTGGTAAGACACCAACGACCATGTACCAATCACTTGTTCACGTAGTCCTGTTGCCATTCCCATTCACCTACTTGAAATTTAATTTTGCTGATATAATGATTATAGTTGTTATACATATATAATAAAAATATATATTTTTAATAAAATATATTTGTAGATCCTATAAATGAATAGAGTTATTCCAAATTTAACGCTGTTTATAATATTGGCATCATGATTAAAACTATGAACTAAACTATTGTTCACAAAACCTTCACAGATGTATGCAATAAAATAAAAAATCACATTGTGAAAAAATTCACAACGTGTTAATGTATTTAATGCTGTAAAATCTGTCATACTTCAATCGAGGATGGAAATAGCATCATGGATAATTCCAATGCTTTCTATCATACACATTGTTTCAATTTTACAATAGAAAACTATAGCAAAATTGAAATGATATGTGCCTTTAAGAAATAAAGAATAAGTATTCTTCTCTAAAGTATAAATTTGTTCGATACACCAAAACTTACGCTCAACAAGCCAAAATGATCAGCTAAGAAGGCTGATAAGCGTCAACAAATTCGTTAATAAAGATAAATAGAAAGAAGTCTGATGAAAAATTTCACCAGACTCCCAATAATCAATTAATAAATAAAAATAGCTGCGATTAATACTGCGATTAGCGCTAATAAATTTGCACCGGTCATGGCTATAAATTGATATTTAAAACCATTTTTATGATTAAGACCTGTTAGTGCAAAAAAGGTTAATACAACACCAGTATGCGGCATAACTGTAAATACAGCTGATGAAACAGTAGCTACTCTATGGATAACCTCAGGATTAATTCCCATCGCTAAATAATCTTGAGAGAAGGCTCCCATAACAATTCCCAATGCCCCCGAAGCTGAACCAGTTATAGCGCCAAAAGTTGCAGAGGCAATGGATAAACTGATAAGTGGATTACCTGGGATACCTAATATGAAGTCAGAAATATATTTAAATCCAGGTGCCAATGTGATAACAACGCCAAAAGCTACAGTTGAAGCAGTTAAAAAAACTGGCATGATTGAACCACTTGCGCCCTCATTAATGACCACTTTTTGATTTGGAATATATTTGTTAAAGAAAAGTGCCGAGACAATAATAGAAACTGTTAATGCAATTAATATAATATTCGGTATTTTCAAGGCGCTACCAATAATAATGATGACGATTAGAAGTACAATTGGGAGGATACTTATGAAAAATGTAGGAATTTCTTTCTTCCCTTCAACATTTGTATCACTTACTTCAAAATCAGCAAATGTTTCACCTCTTGCAATACTTTTGTTTAATGTTGATTTCATATACCAAAGACCAAAGGCAATCGCAACGACCGAACCAATGATTCCTAAAAGTGGTGCTGCGGTAAGTGTTGTACCTAGATACGCTGTTGGCACAACATTTTGAATGGAAGGTGCTGCAGGTAGCATTGTCATCGTAAACGTACCTAAACCAAGCATGATAGGAATAGTAATTAAGTTCCATGCGATATTTAATTGTTTAAATAATGGTTTTGCAAGTGGAACTAGTACAAATACAACGACAAATAAGCTAAGTCCGCCATAGGTTAAGACGGCCGTAATAATGAAGAGTGCTACTAATATCGGAAATGGCTTATCTGTACCTGTTTTCTCCAAAATCTTTTGCGCAATGGATTGAGCAGCCCCACTCGCATCGATATACTTAGCTAAAATGGATCCTAACATAAATACAGCAAAGAAATTGATAATAAATCCTGCGAGACCCGTCATATAAGAATTCTCTGTTCCTATGATGGAAGAGAAGAAATCCATTTGATTCGTTAATATGACTATTATTGAAGCAATGGGAGCAACAATCAAAATATTAATGCCCTTCATTGCGACATAAATGATAACCGCAATCGCAAGTAATATTCCTGCGACGTGAATAATCTCCATTTTTCCCCCTCCAATAATTCTTTTTACTAATTACTTTTACCTGTTTTAAGGCTTTTGTTTAGCAATGTACTGGTAATGTAACAACTCCTTTTATCGTTTGATTTTTAAATCGACTATATCCATACCAACCATGTAAAAAAGTACATTGCTAAGAAACCGGATTTTTTGTAAACGCTTTTTTCTTTTCTTGCATGATTTCCGATTTCTAGACTATTATAGAAGTTATATAAATATAATAAAAATACATATAATAAATAATATATATTTGTCAAACTTATAAGTGGAAGGGAAATTATGGACAATAGACAGATTAATTACTTTACAGAAGTAGTAAAACAAGGGGGATTCTCTAAAGCAGCCGAACATTTGTATGTTTCCCAGCCTACAATTAGTAATGTAGTAAAAGAACTAGAAAAAGATTTAGGTGTAAAGTTATTGGTACGGACAACAAGAAAACTGGAACTGACGGATACTGGAAAATTGCTTTTTCACTATGGTGAACAAATTTCTCAATTATACCGACATTTTTATAAAGAATTAGAGGATATTAAAAACGCTAATAAAGGCTCAATTAAAATGGGGATTTTCTCTTCAGTGGGTACGGAAATTCTCACGGATGTTATGTCCGCCTTCTATAGACAATATCCCGACATCACTATTCGCTTTGTGGAGGATGGTGAAGCGAATTTAAAAAATGCTTTATTCAATGGGGAGCTAGATTTGATTGTACTCGAGGTGTCGGAGAATGAACCGGTTAACTATATTCCGTTTTTGAAAGGAGACCTCCGCCTCCTTGTTCATCATACACACCCTCTTGCCAAAAAAGGATTGGTGAAATGGGAAGAGTTAAAGGATGAAAAATTTATCATCTTTCATGAAGGATTTGCTGTTCGTCGCTTTATAATGAAGGAATGTGAAAGAATAGGTTTTGAACCAAACATTGTTTGTGAAACGTCCCAGTGGAAATTCATTCTTGAGATGGTTTCTTGCAATATGGGGATTAGCATCCTGCCTCAAAGTAATTTAACTGAATTAAATGTAGCTCATAAGGGGATAAAAGTATTGCCTATTATCGATCAAGAAGTCCAATGGCAAATAGGTATAGTATGGAGGAAGGATGGCTATATTTCTTATGCAACAAGAAAATGGATTCAATTTTTAAAAGAGCGCCTCCAATAACATGAAGAAATAACGTCAATGAAAAGCATTTCTATGTAATGAGGAATGCTTCCAAAATAATGAACAACGTTGAATATAAACGTTGTTTTTTTATTTGTACCTTACTTATTAATTTTCTTGTTATTTCATAAAAGGGATGTTAAGGCTCCTTCTTTATTTTAAGCGCCGTTTAATGGTGCGAGGTTTAATTCTATTCCTATCCTATTTTGGTTTAGTAAAGATTTTTCCATTATTTAACTCACACCAATCTAATTCGTCATATGTTTCCTTCTCTCCGTATTTTTCCAAAAAAGCTTCCTTATTTTCGAATACTTCCATTAAACCATTTTCTAGTAATGTAATCATTCGAAAAGTATTCAATTGGAAAACCTTTGAAACAGCTATTAATTCACCTATATGGATAATGTCAGAAACATTTTTCATTATGTCCTCTCCTTATATAGACAAAGATAGTTCCTTTTCTTTAAAAGATAAAATATGCCCTCATTTACATGGCTTTCATTTATGCTTATGGATATTATTTATTTTTCTAATTTTATAAGAAAACATACGCTAAGTAAATTTCGTCTCTAAATGGGCTTATTATAATAATTTACAAGTCGATGTCTGTACAGAAAAAACAAAAATAGACGGTCAAACCATCTATAAAATTTGGACACAGCAGAAGATATGAACAAGGAAAAATTGGGCTTTAACACAATAAATGTGGAACTATTTATGCAGTTTTTTCGTGTTGTTCAATACTCAATCGGGCGAGTTTATTTAGGAACGCGTCTTTTTTATTATAGGGCCAGATTGTTGAAGGAGAATGCTTAATTTAATATATTGTGAAGTGTTTCACTTAAGCCAATGGGGCAGTTTAGTGCAATAAAGGGGTTGAGTAAAATCCAATTATTAACATTAAATGTTATAATGAATTATAGAATCGATTTTATAATTGGGGAGTGGGATTTTTTTGTTAAACATAATGAGGGTTATCTTTGCGTTGATTGCATTCTGTTTAGCAGCGTACGTAGTTTTTGCTATTCCACAAAAGGGCGCAATTCTGCAACGAGAATTACGCTCTTTCTTTATGTAAAGGCAATTTAAGGAGGAAGAATATCAAGAAAAATTCACTACTTATGGTAATGCAAGTATGGTGTTTGTGAAAGATTGTGCTTAAACGAGAGGGAAGGATAGTTGAAGGAAAGATAAGAAAGATAAATCAAAAACAAGAGGAGAAAAAATGAGGAAATTATACGGTTTTTATCTATTATTGATAGGTAGTTCACTTATGGCTATTACAATTGATAACAATTACATAGGTAATTTCTTTTTAAGATTCATTGGAGCTACATGTTTCTTTTTTGCAGTTAGAAATCTAAGTAAAAGGGCCATTTAATTGAAACACCTTTAAAGAAAACTGGATGTTTATATGAATAAATAGGTGAGAATCTGAAGGAATGCTAAACCAGGAGACTATTTAGAGGTTAAATGGAGGGATTTTTAATTTTTTGTAGAACATGAACCTAATAGGAATTAACGGAGGATTAATGATGAGAGTTTCAACAGAGAAGATTATCGAATTAACAACTACGGTACAGTGGAAAGATGCCTTCCCGATTATGAAGCAGCTTCGTTCAGATTTGGTGGAAGGGACATACCTTGATTTGCTTAATGAGATGAAAGAAGATGGATATCGTCTATTTGCATTATTTGCTGATAATAATATTGTGGCTTTAGCTGGCTTAAGCTTGAGGGTGAATTTTTATAGTAAACGTCATGTTTTTATATATGATTTGGTAACAGATGCTTCTCACCGATCCCGTGGATATGGAGAAAGACTATTAAAATATATTCATAATTGGGCGATAGAAAATGGGGCAGAATATGTGGCTTTAGAATCGGGAGTCCAAAGAATAGATGCCCACAGATTCTACGAAGAAAAATTTAATTACGATAAATGGTGTTTTTCATTTAGAAAAAATTTATAGCATGTTTTTTTACTGAACTAACAGGTGCTTATCTTGAATAAGATTTAAGTAATTATCTTCAGCTGTATGGCACTATTCTACAATAGGTGAAAAAAGAGTCATCATTAAATCCTGCAATTCTATGAATGAATTGCGTTGTATTGTACATAATCAAAGGTGATTAAAGATGGAAATACGTTTTGCGAAAGGGTCAGACTACTATGCAATATCTCCAGTAATTAATGAGTGGTGGGGCGGAAGGAAAATGTCTGATATGTTACGAAATTATTTTTGACCATTTTACAAATACAACCTTGGTATTGATGGTGTTTTCGTCAATACAGACTAGGATGGACCAAATCAAGATAGAGTATTGTTTGTGAAAGAGATAGTTTTAATTAAGAAACTTCTTCTTCCATTATAGGGCGCTTATCCGGAAAAAAAGGATTAGCGCTTATTTTCATTTTAGGGTCATATTGTTGAACAATACCTAGATATCTATGTTAAAGTTTAGGAGAGATTGTTAAATTTTGTACTTAAAGTAACGGTGCAGATTAACATATGTTATTCAAAGATTAAGTGGTGACTAGGTTAATATTTTAAAAAACGAAAATGAAGGAGACGTTTGATATGGCTAAAAAAATATACATTATCCATGAAAATGATGATTGGACCTCACATTTAACAAAGCGATTGGATGAATTAAACCTACCATATGAGGCATGGCACCTTGATAAAGGGATCATCGATTTAACTTCGGTACCGCCAGAAGGGGTATTTTATAATCGTATGAGCGCGTCCTCTCACACAAGAGATCACCGATTTGCACCTGAGTTGACGGGTGGAATTCTTGATTGGCTTGAATTCCATAATCGAACTGTTTTTAATAGTAGTAATGCATTACGTCTTGAACTTAGCAAAATTAAACAATATACAGCGCTTGAAGCGAGTGGAATTCGAACTCCAAAAACAATTGGTGCAGTGGGCCGCGATCAAATTATAGAAGCTGCTGAAAAGCTAGGAACAGCCCCATTTATTACTAAACATAATCGGGCTGGTAAAGGACTTGGAGTCAAATTGTTCCAAACTGTAGAATCATTGAAATTACATGTCAATAGTCCTGCATTTGAAGAGCCTGTAGATGGAATTACGCTTATCCAGGAGTATATCCAATCACCAGATTCCTATATTACAAGAGCTGAGTTTGTAGGTGGCAAATACGTTTATTCTGTAAGGGTCGATACGTCAGAAGGATTTGAGCTATGTCCAGCAGATGTGTGTCAAATTGGCGACCTATTTTGTCCTGTAGGTGAAGAAGTAGAAGTAAGACCTAAGTTCGAAATTGTAGAAGATGTCGATCGTGATTTAATCGAACGCTATGAAGCTTTTCTGAAGGCAGTTAAAATTGATGTTGCCGGCATTGAATTTGTAAAAAATGCCGCTGGTGAAATTTTTACGTATGACGTCAATACAAACACAAACTACAATTCAGACGCGGAAGCAAAAGCGGAAAAATACGGAATGCTCGAGCTTGCAAAATTTCTTGGAGAAGCTTTGGAGAGAATATAATTTTGACCGCAGTAACCACGGGGACGCGGTTCCTGCAGTTTTTTTCCTGCTGCTCAGATTGTCGACAAAAGGGTTCAGAATGAGCCCATTGTGGCTTTGAAATAAAGTTGAACTGTTTATAAAAAAGATGAACCGGAATTTCCTATCATAATATAGAAGGGATTTCGGTTTTTCTTTTGGATTTAGAACCCGTTAAGTGAAATTTAAGTTATTCCATTACAGGGCGCAATTCTTCAGCGTGAATTACGCTCTTTCTTTATGTTAAAGGCCATTTGCACTTAAACAAGAGGGATGGCTAGAGATAGGTCTTTTCCATTACCGAATATGGAGAATACATAATTTCCAATTTCATCTTTTATTGTTCTAATTACATTAACTGGAACTCGGTCCTGATATACTAGTTTCCAGTCACTATTTTTAAGGAACTCCATGTCATTGTTCTATATTCAGAAGTTTTATCTGCTAAAGCATCCACATTTCTACTCTATGTAGTCTGAACAGTCAGTCTTTCTCTTATAAATTGGCAATTCAATTTTAAACATTGTTCCTTTCCCTTCCAAACTGCTAATCTGCACGCTTCCACCATGCTCCTCAATTATTTTTTTGCAAATCGGCAAGCCAATCCCTGTGCCAGTGTCCTTCGATGAATAGAAAGGTGTAAATAAGTTTTGCATTTCTTGCTTTGTCATGCCAGTTCCGTTATCTTCAATAATAATAAAGGCAGAAGAATCATTATAATCTGAGGAAAGGGTGATTCGTCCAACATCTTGGGGGGCGGCCTCAATCGCATTCTTAATGACATTTGCTAGCACTTGCTTTAATTGCCTTTCATTTGCTAATACAGTTGGATTTCTAATAGACAACGAAACGTCAATTTGAATTTTATTCATTTGATAAAGCATAGCCATGTTTTCTAATAGTTTGTTCAAGGGAACCTCTGTTTTTGTATTTTGTGATTTAGAAGTGTTTAAAAAGTCAAAGAGTAGATCGTTAGCCCGATTTATTTCTTCGATGGCTAGATCTGCATATTGTTCTTTGCCAATTTCGATTAGATGAGGCTTTAATAACTGTATAAAACCCTTAACTGCTGTTAATGGATTTCTAATTTCATGTGCAAGCTCAGTAGCGGATGTCATAGATTCAGTTTGTCTAGGAATATCTTGAATTTCCTCATCGGTTTGATTTCTATTATTTTCAATTGAAAGCATACTTCATCACCCCAAAAATTAACTTCAATCTAAACTATGACGAAATAAAGCGGATTATGTATAGAATTGTATTTTTTTTACCGAAATAAAAAAACAGCGGGAATTAGAAAATCCGCTGTTTTTTATAGCCATTTAATTTTTGGTTCTGTTTTGTTCACTATCCGTCTAATATTTGCACGATGCCTATAGATGACAAAAAATGCGAGCAATGAGGTTACAATGATTAGAGGAAGATCTCTAATGACGCAAGCATAAATAACAGAAACTAGAGCCGCAAGCATGGAAGAAAGTGAAACATACTTCGTTATGTATAGGCAAGCAAAGAAAACCAAAATAATTATGATGAACATTGGGGCTGCATATCCTAACAAGACACCGCCTGACGTTGCGACAGCTTTTCCGCCTTTGAATCCAGCAAATATCGGGTACATATGGCCGATTACAGCAAAGATTCCCGCAATCAGCGGATGAATTCCAGGTTCTAATAAAATGGATAGTAGCACTGCAGCTGTCCCTTTTAATATATCAGCAATCGTGACAGCCATTCCCGCTTTAACGCCTAATGTTCGAAAAGTGTTCGTTCCTCCTAAGTTTCCGCTTCCATGTTCACGAATATCGACCCCGTAAAAGGCTTTTCCAATAATTAGCCCTGATGGAATCGAACCGAGTAAATATGCTATGACAATAATTATTCCGTCTATTACCATGAAAATTCTCCTTCAAATAATAACTCTTTATAATTGTATCACGTTTTTTATAAATCACGCCATGTCAATCAGGAAAAAACTTTCATTATAAAGATGCT
This sequence comes from Cytobacillus depressus, assembly GCF_008923245.1. Classification (GTDB taxonomy): domain Bacteria; phylum Bacillota; class Bacilli; order Bacillales; family Cytobacillaceae; genus Cytobacillus; species Cytobacillus depressus. Next base: position 53,171 of record NZ_WBOS01000011.1, on the reverse strand, counting down.
TGGTGAATATAAGAAGGCTATTTCCACTAAAACACCTTTCCATTCCATGTGTTTTTCGATACGATAGACATTAAGGGGGAAATAGAATGGCTCGAATTGAATATCACAAACAAAAACCTCTTTCAAAGAAGTGGATTATTGGTGGTCTTTTGTTTGCTTTTTGCTTAATTATTTCTAGTATTTTACTAATATTATATCCATTTGCGTCAAAGCAGAAGGAATCCTATTTTCATGGGGAATATCCGATTTTATTTGAAGGAACCCAAGCGGGAAATGCAATACAGGAAGGGAATAGTGTGTATGTTCCGATTTCCTTCTTAAAAGAACATTTCGATGATACCATCACATTTGATGAGAAATCTAATTCCATAATAATAACGACCAAAAACAAGGTTGTACAGATGCCATCAGATTCGCTTACGTATTATGTAAATGAAGAACCAGTTCAATTGCATTTTTCCGTATTTACGATGAAGGACAATAAAATGTATTTGGCACTGGATCCGCTGCTCTCCTATTATCCAATTGAATATTCCATCATGCCAGGAACAAATGCCATTTGGGTGAAGAAAGATGGTCAGACGATTCATCATGCAAAAGTGACAAACCAAAATGTACATGAAAAAAAGCTTCGTTTAAGAATAGATGCTAGTTTACAAACGCCCTATACTGAACAAGTGATGAATGGAGAGAATCTTTTTATAGAAGGAGAGAAAGAAGACTACTATTTTGTCAGAAAAGAAAATGGAGTGGCAGGCTATATGAAAAAGGATTTTATCAAGCAAGGCGAATCTGAATCGATTGCCATTCACCGCAATCAAGAAGAAGTAAAAGCTCCTGTCATTGACGGCCCCATCCAGCTTACTTGGGAAGCGGTTTATTCCAAAAATCCAGACATAGCAAAAATTCCAGTTATGCCTGGGGTGAATGTTATTTCACCTACATGGTTTGAGTTAGGTGATAGTGATGGGGGCATTAAAAATCTTGGCTCTCTGAATTTTGTTGAATGGTCTCAAAAGCAAGGCTATCAAATTTGGGGATTATTCTCCAACGCCTTTGAACCAGCCTTAACTCATGAGGCATTCAAAAACTTCGAAACGAGACAGAAAATGATTCGCCAACTTTTGCATTTTAGTCAAACTTATAAATTGAACGGAATCAATCTCGATATTGAAAACGTGAATCCAGAGGATGGACCTCTAATCACACAATTTGTGCGCGAAGCAATGCCATATTTTCATGAGGCTGGTCTCGTCGTCTCCATGGATATTACCTTTATTTCAACTAGCGGCAACTGGTCTGCCTTTTACGAAAGGGAAAAGCTTGCCAATCTGGTTGATTATTTGGTGGTTATGGCCTATGACGAGCACTGGGGAACATCTCCAATAGCGGGTAGTGTTGCAAGTCTCCCATGGGTGGAAGAAAATCTAAAAAGGCTGCTAGAGGTTGTACCAAATGAAAAGTTGATTTTAGGTGTGCCTTTATATGCAAGGCTTTGGGAAGAAAAAGACACTGGTGAAGTTTCCTCTAAGGCACTTTCCATGGGAAAAGTGAAGCAATGGCTGAAAGAAAACGAATTAACTCCTGTTTACGATGCAGCAAGTGGACAAAATTATGCTGAAAAATATTTTGCCGATGAACAAACGACTTATAAAATTTGGCTAGAAGACGATCTTTCATTAAGAAAACGTGCAGATCTTGCATTAAAATATGATTTAGCCGGTGTCGCCAGCTGGTCCCGGTATTTTGCAGATGATTCGGCATGGGCTTCTCTTTCGTTAGGAAATAAAACGTTGACGAAAAAGTAAAAAAGGTGGTTTGCTGTAAAAAGCAAACCATCTTTTTATTCTACTGCATATTTTCAACGCTAATATGTTTAAACGACTTCACATCAAATAACCCAATATCAGTAAGCTTCAGCTCCGGAATAACCGGAAGTGCCATAAAGGACAAAGTGACAAATGGATTAAACTCCATTGTGCAGCCGATTTTCACCAAAGCGTCATTTAACTCAGCTAGCTTCTCATTGACCATTTGTGCTGGCTGATCAGATATTAACCCAGCGATCGGCAATGATAGGGAGGAAAGCATATTCCCATCTTGAACAATGACAAGTCCGCCTTTCATTTCTGCTGTCAATTGGATTGCCTTGATTAGATCTTCATCCGATGTTCCAGCCGCAACAATATTATGAGAATCATGGGCAACAGTTGAAGCAATCGCTCCATTTTTGATGCCTAATCCTTTAATAATTCCTAGGCCTATGTTTCCAGTCATTTTATGCCTCTCAACCACTGCCATTTTCAATTGATCTTTGCTTGTATTGTACTGAAAATGGCCATTTTTAGTATCGACTTCTTCATTGAGGTGCTTTGTAACGATCATATTCGGAATAATCCCGATAATATTTGCCTTATTACCATCTTGGATATTTATTTGCAGTTGGTTAATTGAAATGGAATTGATGTTCACGCTATTCGTAATAGAAGGGACAGGAGTTACAAGTGAATGCGTTTCGGAAACTACTTTACCATTTGCTGCTGCGAGCTTTCCGCCTTTATAAACCTTCTCTATATCCATTGTTTTCAAATCGCTTACAACTAAAAGATCAGCTTCATATCCAGGAGCGATGGCACCCTTTGTTTTTAATCCGAAGCATTCTGCTGCATTTAAGGTTGCGATTTGAATGGCGAGCAGGGGATCGAGACCTTCCTTTATCGCTAATTTTACGTTGTAATCGATGCTACCTTCACAGATCAGTTCGTCAAGATGTTTATCATCTGTGACGAATAAACATCTGCGTGCGTTATTTTCATTCACTGCCTTCAAAAGGGCAATTAAGTCTTTCGCTGCCGAACCTTCACGCAACATGACATACATGCCTTTTCGTAAACGGTCTAACGCTTCTTCCGCCGTTACACATTCATGATCGGTTTTAATTCCTGCTGACATATAGACGTTGATGCCATCCGAATCAATCCCTGCTGCATGCCCGTCAATGCATTTTCCTTTTAAACTTGCATCCACAAGTTTATTGAGCATGTTTTCATCATTTTGACTAACAGACGGGAAGTCCATTACTTCTCCAAGTCCGAGGACCCTCGGGTGATTGTAGAGCGGTTCGAGCTGTTTTGCCCCAAGTTTTGCCCCCGCATTTTCAAAAGGTGTGGCCGGAACACATGATGGCAGCATTAAGAAGACGTCTAAAGGAATTCCTTCCGAAGCATTCAGCATAAATTCAATGCCTTCAATTCCGCTGACATTGGCGATTTCATGCGGATCCGCAATGACAGTCGTTACTCCATGCGGAAGAACGACATTGGCAAACTCTGCAGGTGTCACCATTGCTGATTCGATATGAACATGCCCATCAATCAAGCCAGGAATAATATATTTTCCAGTAGCATCGATCGTTTCTTTCCCCTCGTAATCCCCAATCCCCGCAATAAACCCGTCCACAATCGCAATATGATCTATGATTATTTCTCTTGTAAATACATTGACAATGTTTCCGTTTTTTATGATAAGATCGGCAGGTATTCGTTTAGCTGCCACATCAATTCTTCTTTTTAACTGTTCCATAGTTTGCTTCAATCTGGACCCCGCCTTTTTTTCTCTCTTTTAAAAATTTCGATTTTTCCATTTGTGGATCAATAAAAATTAACAAAATATAATACTAGGAGCGAATCGCCTATTCTCAATTGCTCCTAGTCATCTATATCTTATCAGGCAAACGAATCAAACACTATGAAAATTAGTGACCGCCCAAAATAAAGTTAATGATAAAGGCAATACTTACAATATACATAATCCAATGAATTTGCGATCTTTTTCCAGTTAGCAGTTTTAAGAGTGTATAAGAAATGAACCCGAAGGCTAATCCTTGTGCGATGCTGAAGGTCAGCGGCATTAAAACAATCGTTAAAAACACGGGGATGACATCTGTAAAATCATCAAAACTTATCTGTCTAATTTCACTTATCATTAAAGCTCCAACTAGAATTAAGATCGGTGCAGTTGCAACAGAAGGGATGAATACAATTAACGGGGCGAAAATTAACGACAAGAAGAATAAAATACCAGCCGTTAATGCGGTAAGACCAGTCCTTCCGCCTTCAGAAATACCGGTTGCGTTTTCAACATAAGCATTTAATGCCGTACTTCCGAAAGCAGCACTTGCCATCGTACCGATGGCATCCGCTTGTAATGCTCGGTCGAGATTGACGATTTTGCCATTTTCATCAGTCAAGCCAGCTTTTTTCGTTAATCCAATTAATGTGGCTAAGTTATCAAATAATTCGACAATCGTGAATGAGAATATAACAGAAAGGATTCCATATCCGACCGCACCCATTATGTCCATTGCTAGGAAGGTCTCAGACATGCTAGGAAAATTGAATGAAGCGATATCACTTATAGATTTTGGAAAGCTAATAAAACCAACAATCATCGCAATAATACTTGTAGCTAAAATACTAATGAGGAGCGCACCTTTGACACGTTTGGCCATTAAAATAGCTGCGACAATTAATCCCAATAATGCCAATAGAGGTCCAGCGCTTGTAATATCGCCCAAGGAAACAAATGTAGCTTCATTTGCAACAACAAGCTCGGCGTTTTTTAAGCCGATAAAGGCGATAAATAAACCGATCCCGACAGCGATCGCTGATTTTAATACCTCGGGCACACCATCAACGATTTTTTGACGGATCCCAGTAACAGTCAAAATCAAAAACACAACCCCTGAAATAAAGACGGCACCAAGTGCTGTTTGCCATGAAAGTCCCTGACCAAGAACAACCGTGTAGGCAAAAAAAGCATTTAAGCCCATACCAGGTGCAACAGCGACGGGGTAATTTGCCCACAAGGCCATTAGTATTGTACAGAAGACACTCGCATAAATCGTGGCGGCAAGGGCAGCTTCCTTAGGAATTCCTGCATCCGCTAAAATAGCTGGGTTGACGAAAATGATATAGCTCATCGTTAAAAATGACGTAATACCAGCGAGAATTTCCGTTCTTACATTTGTCTTCCTTTCTGTTAGTTTGAACATCCTTTCCAAAAGGTTATTTCTAGTAGGCGGGAGGTTCGACTCTAAGCCTTTTTCAGTCATGGACATGATGACTCACTCCTAACTTTTTATGTGTAATCCAAAATCGTCATCGGATTTGTTGAGCAGGCCTTGATGTACGGAGTAATCACCAGCGCAGTGAAATAAAGCCGATGACATTTTACATGCAAGTTTTAAAGCAGACGCTAAACCCCAAATTCTCAAAAAGCTTTGCATTACAATGGTTCAATAAAAACATCCATCACGCCGCCGCAAATACCGCCATCTTCATAGAAGAGCCCCTTCGTCAGATCGACAACATATTTAGTTGGTTTATTCGTCTGAATGACTTCCATCCCTTTTTCAATTACTTCCGCTTCTCCGCAGCCACCTCCAATCGTGCCTTCAATTTTTCCGCATGGGAAAATGATCATTTTACTTCCTGCTTTTCTTGGCGTTGAGCCTTTTGTGCGGATAATGGTGGCAAGGGCAGCCTTCTCACCTCCTTTCCTAATCACCAATGTTCTTTTAATCATCTCTAACTGTTTCATTTTGCAGCCCCCTCACGAAATCCTAATTTGGCATACTCCCGAATTTGGCTGCTTAACGAGCTGCCCGACGTTTGATTTTTCACTTTTAACAATTCAGCCATTATACTAACCGCAATTTCAGCAGGTGTTTCCGCTCCTAAATCTAGTCCAACAGGAGTATATAGACAATCAAGGCTGTCTTCGGGAAAGTCACGTAATAGTTCGTTGAATACACCAGAAATTCGCCGTCGGCTGCCAATCATGCCAATATAGGCTGCTTTTTCTTTCCGATTAAGCAGCTCTTGTAAACTTAACACATCGTATTTATGTCCCCTAGTTAGAAGAAGAATATACGATTGATCAGTTATCTTTACATGGCGGAAATATTCAATATACGATTGACAACAAACTTCATCCGCATGTGGAAACCGTCTCCTGTTTGCAAATTCACTTCGATCATCAATAACAGTGACATAAAACCCAAGCATTTTTCCCATATCTACTACTGGCTCACATACATGACCAGCTCCCGCTACAATTAAATGAATGGGAATCGGAAAATATTCTGCAAAGCATTCAATTTCGATTCCGTCAAAAACAAAGTTGATCAACCCAGTTTTCTTTCTCCTAATGAGCTTTTCACAGCTTTCAAAAATTTTACTATGAAAGTAAGCGGGGAGGGGAGACTCTGTGAAAAAATCCCCATTCGGCCATAACAGTGCTTTTTCTCCAATAAAGAGATTGTTAGAATGTCCAGTAATAGTAATTAGAAACACATCTTTTGGCTGTTCCAGCGAATTTTTTAATCTATCAAATAAGCTTTCATTCATCATTTATATCACCTAGAGGAATTGGCTTTCTGTTTTTTTAATTCTTTTAAGGCGTTAAAAATTCTTTCAGGTGTGGCAGGCAGGTGATAGATTCTCGCTCCTGTCGCATCATAAATAGCTGACATAATGGCGGCTATAATGGGAATCATCACGACTTCGCCAATTCCTTTAGCCCCGAAAGGACCTGATTGTTCAGGGGTATCTTCAACAGGAAATGTTTCAATCAAAGGTGTTTCTCTAATGGTCGGGATAATATAGTCGGTGAAATTTTTCGTTTGATGAAAACCGTTTTCGATAATGACATCTTCATACAATGTGTAGCCAATCCCCATTACGGCTCCGCCTTCAGCCTGGCCTTCTAGTCCTTGTGGGTTAATCACCTTTCCTGCATCGGGAATGGATACGACGCGAAGGACATCAGTTTCCCCTGTCAGTGTATCGACTTCAACCATCACGACATGGGTTAAGTAACCGTATAAATGGTGGGGGGCCCCGCCTGAACCTTGAATTTCGACTTTTTCCTTTGGCAGAATAAAATGTCCTTCCACCTTTGTTTGTCGATGATGTTCATAAAGATAATTGAAAATCGCTTGATAGGTTAGGTTTTGATCGTTAGTGGCCAGACCATTTTGTATTACTTCGACTGCAGATAGAGGAACGTCAAGTATTTCAGCGGCGGCTTCAGTTAGAAGCTTGATCATATTGGGTGCCGCTGTTGCGACTGCTCTGCCCCCGGTATAAGTAGAGCGGGATGCTGTGACTGTACCGCCATCCAAAGTACGAAAAGTATCTCCCTGGACAATTTTAATGAACTGAATATCACAATTGAGCAGTTCTGCAGCTACTTGGGCATATGCTGTACTATTGCCCCCGCCAATTTCCTCACAGCCGACAGCGACTAAAAATTTGCCGTTTGGTAGGAGTTCAATGGAAGCGGCTCCGTAGTCGGGCAATCCGATCCCCATGCCGATCCCATGAAAAGATGTTGCAAGTGCAACCCCGCGTTTTTTCCAAGGCTCGCTTACCTCATTTTTATATTTTTCACGGTTCATCCAAAGATCACAGTTTTCTGCTGTTTCCAATGTTTTGAATGTACCTACACTCGATTTGACGACATGGCCTAAGCTAGAAACTTCGCCTTGGTGGTAAACATTTTTCTTCCTAATTTCAATTGGGTCCATTCCAAGCTTTTCAGCAATCATATCCATATGTGTTTCAATTCCCATACACACTTGATTGACGCCAAAGCCTCTGAAGGCGCCAGCAATCCCGTTGTTTGTATACACACAAAAGCCCTCGAGGTTAACGTTTGGGATTTTGTATGGTCCGCAAGAATGCTCAATGGCAAGGGCAATGACCGCACCGCCGAGGGAGGCATAGGCGCCAGTATCAGCAACCGCTCTCACTTCATTGGCAATTAATGTTCCATCTTTTTTGGCAGCTGTTTTCATACACACTTTAAACGGATGTCGTTTAATTCCCGCTAAAACGGACTCTTCGCGGCTGAGATGAATTTTTACCGGGCGGCCATTTGTATGCATTGAAAGGAGAGCGAGGTAAATTTGCACAGTAATTTCATCCTTGCCGCCGAAGGCACCGCCAATCGGACTTGAAATGACTCTAATACGTTCAGGATTATAGGCGAGGGCACGGGCAATTTGCATCCGGTCGCGATGGGCGTACTGTCCAGGGCAGCGGATCGTGATGAACCCCTCATCATCCATAACGCCCCAGCCGCCTTCTGTTTCAATAAAAGCGTGCATTTGTCGAGGGGAAAAGAAGGTGTTCTCGACGATAATATCCGCCTCGGCAAAGGCTTTTTCTGTGTCCCCATTTTTTATCACGACATGACTATGAATATTGCCGTCTGGATGGAGTTGTGGGGCTGATTCTGTCATTGCTTTTTCGGCATCTATCACGACTTCAAGCGGCTCGTATACTATTTCTATCAATTCAAGAGCTAATTCAGCAATTTCTTCCGTTTCGGCTGCAACTAAGGCGACGGCATCACCTGTGCAGCGAACGATATCTGAACAAAGAACTGGCTGGTCAGGAATTACAATGCCAAACCCGTTAAACCCGGGAATATCTTTATGAGTTAATACACGGACTACCCCAGGGAGCTTGACGGCTTTGTCGGTGTTAATTGACTTTATTTTTGCATGGGGAAATTTTGCCCGCAGCACTTTTCCCCATACCATATTGTCAAAATGATAATCCGTCATATACTTTAATTCCCCAGTGACCTTTTCGGGTCCATCAATTCTTTTCACTCTTTTACCTACCCAATTCAAGCTTTGTTCATTTAATCGTTTCATTTATTTTCCCACCTCCTCATTAGGCGATAAAGTCCACGCTCTAAAAGTGCACTTGCCATATCGCGCCGATATTTAGCTGTTGCCCTTACATCCGTAATAGGCATGACTTCTTTCCAGGCGATCTTAGCAATGTTTTGAATCAGTTCATCTGTTAAAGGACCTAATGTCATGATCGATTCGCATTTTTTTGCTCTAATGATCGTTGGCCCAACAGAACCGAAGGCTATTTTTCCTTTTACCACTTGATGGCCTTCACCCATTAATAAAGAGATAGCGACATTCACAATAGAGATGGACTGAGCTTTTCTTGGTCCAAGCTTTTGAAAAATCCCAATCTCGTTTTCACTTTGCGGCTGAATGATGATGTTTGTAATCATTTCGTTTTGCTTTAAAACCGTTTTGCCCGGCCCGATAAAAAATTCCTCAATCGGGACTAACCGTGTATTCGTTAATGAACGAAGCTCGAGTACTGCATTGAGTACATATAGAGCAGGGATGGTGTCTCCAGCAGGCGAGGCAGTCCCGATATTTCCGCCAATTGTTCCTATATTTTGCATTTGAATCGCGCCCACTTCACGTGAGGCCTCAACGAGTACATCTGCTTTTTTTTGTAGAAGGGAGGAGTGGATAATATCAGAATGGGTCGTTAATGGTCCAATATGGATTTGGCCGTCTCTTTCTATTATGTAACGCAATTCTGTGAGACCATTTATATTGATCCATTTTTCGGGAAGCCATTTTCCATCCTTCATACGAACGACCGCATCTGTCCCGCCAGCTATTATTCTCGTATTCGTTTCTTCATTTGAGAGGATGGCTAGGCATTCATTTAACGTTAGCGGTGATACAACGTCTATTTCAGAAACCAGCATGAAGAGACCTCCTATATTCGAATTGTGAATTTCTAAACAAAGATTGAGCCTGTTCATAGTCTCCTGGAGAGTTAATATTAAGTTTAATAAGGGGACTTTCTATGACAACTTCAGTGATTTGCTTTTCATATTTTCGGATTATCTTGCGTAATCCTAGTGTCTCTTCCTGTATGGAGAGAAGCTCATTGATAATGTTTGCCGAAAAAAGAATGGGGTGACCTCTTTTTCCTTTATAGATCGGGATAGCTATCGGACTTTGGGAGTTTTGAAGTGATTGAATGAGCCGGTTAACAATATTTACATCTGTCGGCTGGTCAACAGCAGTAATTAAGATGAGTTCCGTAGAGTGAACAATGGACTGGAGACCTTTAATAATAGATGAGCATTTTCCTAGTTCATAGTTTTCATTATTCACGATTTTTACGGGGTAAGCCTTTGATTTTTGTTTAAATACATCAGCCATATAGCCAACGACGACGATGATTTCGGAGATTACACACTTTAGCAGCACTTGAAGCTGATGTTCGAATAATGTTGTTCCCTCCCATGGAATCAGTCCTTTATGGGGGAGCGGCTGCATGCGCGTGGATTGCCCAGCTGATAATACTATCGCAGAAACTTTCATTGCTCCGTTATATCCCGGTTCAATTCTTTCTCAGCAGCAGTTTGAATGGCTTTAATAATTTTTGTGTAGCCCGTACAGCGGCATAAATTTCCTCCAAGTGCTGTTTTGATTTCATCAATAGAAGGTACCTCATTTATTTCATTTAGGTATGCCCGTGCAGCAACGATGATTCCAGGTGTACAGTATCCACATTGGGTTGCACCTTCTTCAACAAAAGATTTTTGTATAATATCCATATTCGCCGTTAAGCCGATTCCTTCACAAGTTGTAATGTGTTGATTTTCTACTTGAGCGGCAAGTATTAAACAGGAGCAGACAACCTCGCCATTTAATAGTACTGAACAGGAACCGCATTCACCTTTCCCGCAGCATTCCTTACTAGCTGTTAAAAATAAGTCCTCCCTTATTACAGCTAGCAAAGTTTTCGCAGGGGGGCATGTGACTGAAGTAGGAGACCCGTTAATTGTAAAGGTAATGGTTTTCATCCTTATCCCTCCGATTTACTACTGAGTCTAAATATCCAGACAATATCATTGGCATGGAAATGGGTTTTGTTTAATATAGTGACTAACAGGAGGAAAATATGTCTATTATTTCGATGTATACCCAGCAATCATTAAAAAAGGATATTGCCCATCTTTATAATCGAGTGAATCAAGAAATTCATGGTGTCGGTGTAAAGAAACAGCGAATTGAAATTTTTGATGACAGAGTCATTGTTTTCGCTCAGCATAAAAGGGTACAAACATTGCAAACGCTAAGCAAAAACTTTCATCATCTGATCTTATCGGTTGATTCAGCATTAATTGTTGAATTTAAATCGTTATTTAAAGGGCAGATTGAAGATACTTTGCATTTAAAAGTGAAAAGCATTTTAAGAGATTACGATCCTGATAGTGAAGAGGCATGTACCATTATTTATTTCAATGAATATTAGGCGTTCAATTTTGTTTGGGAGAGCTGTGCTATGCGCGGGCGATCTTAAACCATTTTGGAAGCGGTTCCTTTAGCTTTTGTTGAACGGAAGTTTTTTGAAACCGCAGTAGTAGAGCATCTTTTTTGAAGATGTGTTCTATTACTGCGGTTTTTTTATATACTAATTTCAATTTGGGAGGTGATGAACAAGGGATGATGTTATTGAATGAACGAAGCAAACTCTAAAATTGGGGGGCTCATCATGGAAAAGCTAAATCCAGTAAAAGTTGGGACTTTGGGATTTCAGCATGTATTAGCCATGTACGCGGGAGCAGTGATTGTTCCATTAATCGTCGGACCTGCGATTGGATTAAATGCTCAGCAGCTTGCTTATTTAATCTCAATTGACTTATTTACTTGTGGGATTGCTACATTATTGCAGGTCGTTGGCGGTAAGCATTTTGGAATTAAATTGCCTGTCATATTAGGGTGTACGTTTACAGCGGTTGGGCCGATGATTGCCATTGGCCAATTGCAAGGAATCACCGCGATTTATGGTGCCATCATTGTTTCCGGAATTATTGTTATGATACTGTCCCAGTTTATGAGTAAAATCATGCGTTTTTTCCCGCCAGTTGTAACGGGATCTGTCGTTACTATTATAGGAGTGTCATTAATTCCAGTCGCGATGAATAACGCTGCCGGCGGACTGGGTTCCCCAGATTTCGGCAGCCCGCAAAATCTATTTTTAGCATGTTTTACATTGATTCTTATCATCTTGATGAATCGATTTTTTAAAGGGTATATGAGAGCCATTTCTGTCTTACTTTCTCTCGTGGCAGGGACGATTGCCGCGTATTTTATGGGAATGGTCAGCTTTACCGACGTTGCTAATGCCTCCTGGTTTCATATTGTTCAGCCATTTTACTTCGGTATTCCAACCTTTAATGTTTCCGCCATCCTTATGATGACGCTTGTTGCTATTGTCAGTATGATCGAATCCACTGGCGTTTTTCTTGCATTAGGCGATATTTGTGATCGAAAGCTTGAATCTAAAGATATAAAAAAGGGATTAAGAGCTGAAGGGCTCGCTGTCATTATTGGAGGAATCTTTAACGCATTTCCATATACATCATTTTCGCAAAACGTTGGGCTTGTTGCTTTAACAAAGGTCAAAACGAGAAATGTCGTCATCTCTGCTGGCGTTATTTTGATGATTTTAGGTTTATTGCCTAAAGTTGCTGCTCTAACTACGATCATCCCAACGGCTGTTTTAGGAGGAGCGATGATTCCGATGTTTGGCATGGTGATCTCTTCGGGAGTCAGAATGCTGTCAGCCGTAGATTTTAGCAAAAATGAAAATCTATTAATTATTGCTTGTTCCGTGGGGATAGGATTAGGTTCAGCGGTTGTTCCTGCGATATTTGGCAGTCTCCCAACAAGCATTCGTTTACTAGTTGAAAACGGAATTGTTTTAGGAAGTGTGACAGCAATTTTATTAAATGTGGTCTTTAATTATAAAGACTTAAATATATCTAAAAATGACCAAGTTAATCAATTGAATAGTGACCATTCAATAGATTTAATTTGATTCAGCAAAACTCTAGCTTCAATAGGTAATAAAAATAGATACAGATGGGCATTCAATTCGGAAGGGGAAAACCTTAGCTGAATCAAATTAAGCCTCCGGCGGATGCCTCAGATTTTTTAAGGACATTATCGAGCAAGCTCGATAAAAATCTGGGCGCGCATATTCGCCAAGGCGAATTTGATTTGGATAATTAACATCTGCCTATGAGAAGCAGAAATAAATTGTAGAAGGGGTAGAATCTATGGATTTAATTATTAAAAATGCCAATATTCCACAAGGGGATCGTCAAGTATTAACAAATATTCTTGTGAAAGATGGAAAAATCGCCGGCTTCTTAAATGATATTAGTTTAGTTAATGCTGCAAAAGTCATTGATGTCGGGGGGAAATTAGTTGTTCCTGGCTGCATTGATCCGCATACACATTTTATGGATCCTGGATTTACCCATCGAGAAACGTTTGCAACAGGGAGCCGTTCAGCAGCTGCTGGGGGTTTGACAACTATTATTGATATGCCATGTTGCAGTAAACCTTCCGTCCGGGACCGCGAAAGCTTTCACAAGAAAATTGGGCCGATCCGTGACCAAGCCTTTATCGATTATTGCTTCTGGGGAGGAATGACAGGTGAAGATGCCCGCGAAGGCTGGGTTGATAATATTTATCCGCAAATAGAAGAAGGGGTAGTAGCTTTCAAAGTGTATATGACTCCTTCCGTTCCAACTTTCCCGAAGGTTTCCGATGCGGAAATGCTAGAGATTTTTACACATGTGGCAAAAACAGGATTGCCAATCGGTGTACATGCTGAAAACTATGATATTTGTACTTTTTACTCCCAAAAGCTAGAAAAAGAGGGACGCCTAGACGGTCCGGCATGGGCAGAGGCACGTTCAGTCCTGGCTGAAAAAGTGGCCATTCAATTAATTATTAGTTTTGCAGAGGCGACGGATGCTAGGGTCCATGTCGTGCATATGACTTCGAAGGAAGGGGTTGAACTTGTTAAGGCAGCGAAAAAACGCGGTGTGAAGGTAACAGCTGAGACTTGCCCGCATTATCTTGTTCTTAACGCGCAAGATTCAATGTCAGAACGGGGTTCATTTGCCAAAATTGCTCCGCCATTACGCGGAAAAGAGGACAATGAATCGCATTGGCAAGCACTTGCAGATGGAACGATTGATTTTGTAGGTACAGACCATGCTCCTTACGAAATTGCTACGGAAAAAGAGTTCCCAGGCTCAACGATTTGGAATACCTTCCCTGGCATACCTGGAGTAGAAACGATGGTTCCAATTTTAGTAAGTGAAGGGTTAAATAAAGGACGTTTATCTTTATCACGCTTTGTTGAAGTAACGAGCCGTAATGCTGCCATCCATTATGGCATCTATCCGAAAAAAGGTTCGATGGAAATTGGCAGTGATGCCGACTTCACGATTATTGATCTAGACCGCGAGTATGTCATTGATGAGCAGAAAACAGAATCCATGGCCAAATATAATCCATTGCATGGTATGAAGTTAAAAGGAAAACCGGTGCAAACGGTCATCCGTGGAACGCTAGTGTTCGATGAGGATAATGGCGGAATTGTAGGCCAGGCAGGATATGGCGAGTATGTGCCGCGTCAAAGCATCCAGCGCCTTGAAAGAACATTGAAGTACGAGAAATATGAAGCGGTAAAAGTAGAATCGAAGGAAGCTGTTTCACAAAATTAAATCTAGCAGAAAGTAATATAATTCAAGGAATCTAATATTCTTTAGTAAGAAGACTCAGTTTCTATCCGCCATATGCATGCATGTTCACTCGCGTTTCATATCGCATAAAACCCGTTCACATGAACGCATATGGCTAATTAATAATAACAAACCCTCAATTAAAGGGAAAATTCATAAACTAGTAAAACAAAAATTTTGCAAAGGATGATCAATCAGTGGAATTGAAAGGAAAAAAGCATTGTGTCGTAGTAATTGATATGCTGAATGATTTCATTGGCGAGAAAGCGACCCTCCGCTGTAAAAACGGGGAAGAAATTGTTCCGAAAATTAGAGAGCTTATTGATTTTGCTCATGATCAAAACATCCAAGTTGTTCATGTTCAGGAAGCTCATCGTAAAAATGACAGGGATTTCCGCGTGAGACCTGTTCATGCCGTAAAAGGTACATGGGGATCACAATTCATTCCAGAGCTACAGCCAGAAGAAGATAAAGGCGACTATGTTGTCCAAAAAAGAAGACATAGTGCATTTAGCTTCACAGATTTCGATCTGTTTTTAAGAGAAGAGGAGATTGATACAGTCGTATTAACGGGTGTTTGGACCAATGTGTGTGTGCGCAGTACCGCGTCCGATGCCCTCTACCACGGATATCATGTAATCTGCATCTCTGATGGTACGGCTTCTCAAGATGATGATATGCATGTGTCTGGATTAAGAGATATTAATATTTTCGGTGAAATTATGACAACAGAAGAATATAAAGAGGCAGCAAAAATAAAATTCTCCCAAGATGAAACAGTTGTCTAACGTCCATTTAGCTAGCAAGCGAAAAAGAAGAATTTTAGTGGGTATTACAGGGGCTAGCGGATCATTGTATGCTTATACTTTGATTCGCACCCTTCATCAATTAAACATTGAAACGCACTTAATTGTAACAGAGATGGGAGAAAAAGTTATGCAATTCGAGTGCGGCGTGTCGATGGAGAACCTGAAAGAATACGCCACTATCCATAGCAATAAAAATTTATTTGCTTCCATTGCAAGCGGCTCCTATTTAACAGATGGAATGGTGATTGTTCCATGTTCAATGAATACACTTGGTGCTATTGCCAATGGAGTCGGAGATACGCTGCTTAGTCGGGCGGCAAGTGTAATTTTGAAAGAAAGAAGAGATTTTATTATCGTTCCGAGAGAAGCCCCTTTTAACTTAATTCACCTTAAGAATATGACTTCCCTCGCTGAAGCTGGTGCATGTATCATGCCAGCCTCTCCAGGTTTTTACCACAAGCCTACAGAGATTTGGGAGCTTGCTAGCTTTATGGTTGCGAAGGTTTTAGACATGCTTGACATTGACCATCAAATACTGGAAAGGTGGGGAGAACATTCATGAATCCAGTTACGATGAGAGCATTATTAGACGACTGGGAAAACAGGGGACTCTTATATCGTATTAAAAAGGAGGTTGATCCCCGCTATGAACTAGGAGCTGTTGTTAAGACTAAAAATGGGAAGCAGCCCTTCCTCTTTGAAAAAGTAAAAGGGTATCAATCAGCCATGGCGGCTGGACTCGGCGGTGACCGTAAGCTTGTTGCCGATAGCTTAGGCATTCCTTCCTCACAACTCATTCCAAAAATTATTGATTCCATTATTAACCCGATTCCGACAATTTTAAAAGAAACGGGTCCTGTACAAGAAAATTTAGTCACTGGTGATTTCGATTTAGCTGATCTTTTTCCTATTCCATCCTTTCATGCAGAAGATTCTGGTGCTTATTATGTATCTGGCATATTAGTGGTTAAAGACCTATCAGGGAAAAAAAGATATACATCGATTAGAAGAATGCAGTACTTGGGCGGAAATCGGACAAATATTCTAATTACGTCTCCAGAATTATTAGACCAATATTCTTACTATGAAAAGCTTGGTGAGTCAATGGAAGTTGCCGTCATGTTTGGTGTCGTTCCAGCGATCGTATTAAGCTCGCAAATTAGCACTCACCTTTACCATACAGATAAACTGAACGTCGCAGGTGCCTTGCTAGGACAATCCTTAGATGTCGTCCGCTGCAAAACAGTTGATTTAGAAGTCCTCGCTGAAGCGGAGATTGTCTTTGAAGGCAGGATGCTTCCGCATGAACGTGAAATGGAAGGTCCATTTGGCGAATTAGCCGGCTATTATGGCTTCCGTTCTCCGCAGCCAGTCGTTGAAATTTCTGCAGTAACGTATCGGAATAACGCGATCAACCAGACGATTTTTCCTTCAAGCTATGAAGAAAGACTGCCAATGGCGCTCGTCCGTGAAGCGACATTATTAAGCACAGTTAGGCAAGTTGTTCCCAATATTAAAGGAGTACATATTCCTATGGGTGGGGTTGCCCGCTACCATGCAGTCATTCAAATTGAGAAAAAATCTGAAGGGGATGGCAAGCAAGCCGCACTCGCAGCATTTGCCAGTGATAAAGATTTAAAGCATGTCGTAGTCGTTAACGATGATGTTGATATTTTTGATCCAGAGGATGTGGAATGGGCCATTGCAACACGTGTTCAGGCAGGAAGCGATATTTTTATCGTACAAGGTGCGAAAGGATCCCCTCTCGAATCCTCACATAATTTACGAGGCGTTTCCGATAAAATGGGCATTGATGCGACATACACTTTAGGCCAAGAGGAAATGTTTAGAAGAACATCCGTACCAATTCGAGTGAATCTTGAAGATTATTTATAAAACATTTTTATTTTGAAAAGGGAGGGGTGAAGAATGAAAGCGATCGGAATGATTGAAACGAGAGGATTAACTGCGGCAATTGAAGCGCTAGATTCTATGGCTAAAGCAGCAAATGTCAGCCTTGTTGATTTAAAACGTGTAGGTTCTGGTTTAGTGACTATCATTGTCGAAGGTGATGTAGCAGCTGTCACTGCAGCGGTTGAGGTCGGGAAAATGGCTAATAGCAGAACTGGCGGAGAGCTTATCTCCTTTAATGTCATTCCTCGTCCGCATTCAGAGCTTGCTAAGATTCTTTAGGTGGTGATGAAGCTTGTCAGAATTTATGAAGAATATCGTCCAAGAAGTGTTAAAGCCAGCAAAAAAGCCGAGGGAGAATCCACTTTTTGGCGAAGAAACAAAATATATTTATTCGAGATCTACGGTACAGCCAACAGCCAAAAATAATGAGATACAAACCATTCAAGGCATCAGCCGGCCCAATTATCAGCAAAGGAACATCCAAAAAAGACTAGCTGGATTACCGGTTAATCCCTCTTCTCATCCAATGAATTCTGCACTGAATAAACATGTAAGTAAAAATACGCACACATCAAAAGAGAATATCATTCATTCACTTTCAAAGCTTCAAACGATTTCACTTGTACAAGGAAAGCAGACAGTAAATCCAGAACCAACTGCCACCAAGAACATTAATAGAATAGAAGAAAGTCAATTGATCGGACAATCAAATAACGGAATAAAAGCATGGATCTTCTCAAGTTTACATGCGAAACTGCGAGATTCCTTTCAACGATCATTAAAATCGCACGCGATCGGCGTGATTACATCAGAACAATCAGCCATTGGCCAGTTATTTCATATTAATGATATGTTAAGAGAATTTCCCGCACTGAAGTATAGCTTAACATGGGAAAAAGAGAGCAAAGATGGTTTTGTTCTTGAATTATACGAAGAAGATTCAGAGAGACTGACTAAAGCCGTTCAAACATTGTTTCAAAAGCTTTCCAAACATTCCGTCAAACAAATACAAACCTATAAAGTACAATCCCCAAGCCCATGGCTGACAAAGCAGTTAAATTTAAAAACAAGTGTAGACGGTGCAGCAGTTCTTGAAGGGATTGACCATTATTCAGCTATTCTCCTGTTGGATTGTTATTTTAAAAGTGCGCCAAATGATCATTTTGGCTATGCAATCGAGAAAAATTATTTGCTTCTATATGGAAACTTTGAATGTATCTCCAAAGCGTCTGAAGAATTACAAATCCAAGCAGCACGATTATTTAACTTCATTCAGCCGAAGTCTGCCACTATTATACGTGGTGAGATGAACGCTACTTAGTATTCAATTTATTGGGGATTCAAATCAATGCTGAATAAAGTTAAAGCCTCCGGCGGATGCCTCAGATTTTAAAGGGAAATTTATCGAGCATAGCTCGATAAAATCTGGGCGCAAATATGCCAAGGCGCATTTGAATGGGAGGCCATAGAATTGCATGCACTAGGATTAATTGAAACGGTTGGCTATTTAACTGCTGTTTCTGCTGCTGACGCTGCAGTAAAGGCAGCAGATGTAGAGATAGTAGGAATAGAAAAAGTGATAGGTGTAAGCGGCTATCTTGGCGTAACAATTCACTTTAGCGGAGATGTAGCCGCTGTAAAATCAGCTGTAGAAGCAGGAAATGATGCGGCTGATCGTGTAGGGACAGTCATCTCTTCTCATGTGATTCCAAGAGCTCACAGCGAGGTGGCGAGCAAGCTGCTCCCTCACTTTCAGCTTGAAGAGAAATCATTAATTACACAGCCAACGGAAGACACTGCGAAAAATGAGCTTAATAGTTTAGAAAAAGATGATCAATCAAATTAATTCACTTTAGGAGGAAAGAGAATGATGGGTGAAGCATTAGGGTTAGTCGAAACGAAAGGCTTAGTCGGGGCCGTTGAGGCAGCTGATGCAATGGTGAAGGCAGCAAATGTGGAAATTTGCGGCTATGAGAAAGTTGGTTTCGGACTTGTTACCGTCATGGTTAGAGGCGATGTCGGGGCTGTGAAAGCAGCTACAGATGCAGGAGCGGAGGCAGCTAGCCGCGTTGGAGAGCTTGTATCCGTACACGTTATTCCAAGACCGCACAGTGAAGTAGAAAGAGCATTATTATCTAAAAAGATCGGTGAATAAAGATGAGCTCAAATAGGCAGAGTGTCATGGCAGCAAACACTCTGCACGAGCTCTCCAATCGGAACAGCAATGGCAAGAGCCTGCAGAAACGTCCATATGTCCTGGCTCTACTAACCTCTCATTTGATTGGAATGGAACCAGGACTTTTATATTTACAACGCTTAATACATCAGCCTTTTATCATTCGCATGGCTGCTGAGGAAAGTCTTTTTGAATATTTTTCTAAAAATAAACTTATTGAACTGACTTGTAACGATGATTGGATTCAATCTCAACAGCTGCTAGTAAATAATCAGGCAGACATCATTTTTCTTCCGATCCTTTCTTTTTCTCTCGCAGCAGATATTCTTTCATTAAACGAACAAAGACCATATGTCCGCCTCATTCTTCAAAGCTTACTGAAGGGGAAAAAAGTAGTCGGATTAAAGCTTGGGATCGATCCGCATCACCAGCTTTGGAGGCTTGAAGGAATGGATCAAAGCTCACTGCATGTAAAAAGAAAACTGCATGATCAAATGGCACAGTTAAAAGCGATGGGTATTCAACTCATTCATGAAGAGGATAGTATCCAACCTCTTAAAAATAATCCGACGAAGAAAACAATTGTGACAGCGGAAACCATTCGCTATCTCCAGCAGACTGGACAGCAAGTTATTAATATACGAGAAAAGGCAATCATTACACCGCTTGCACATGATTTGGCTAAAGAACTAAAAATTGAATTGATTATAGATTAAGGGGACGATCCTTTATGCAAATGGGCATAGTGGTTGGCCGGATAACCGCTACGAGAAAAGATGAAAATTTAGTTGGGACGAAGCTATTAATTACGCAGCCGATCGGGTTAGATGGACAAGTTTTACAAAACCCCATCATTGCCGTCGATACTGTCGGCGCTGGCATCGGAGAAAGAGTGATTTACGTGTCAGGGAGTATGGCTGCAAGAGCGATAAGGAATAAAGATGCACCAATAGATGCTGCCATCATTGGAATTATTGATAGTTTAGAAGGAACGATGTTAGGAGGGTAATCAGTGGACGCTCTCAAAATAAAAGAAGCGATTCAATATCGAAAATTAATAGATGTGTTATTAAATCCGAATCTTTATGCGGACATTGTGTTAAGAGGCGGTTATTTCATCAATGTCATTACTCGTGAAATCTATGAGGCAGATGTAGCCATTAAAGGACCATATATTTTAATGGTTGGGGATGCAAAGGATTTAATCGGTCCAAAAACGACAATTGAAGATGTGCGGGGGAAATTTATTAGTCCAGGATTTATTGATTCTCATATGCATTTTGAAAGTGCGATGCTGACGTGTACGGAGTTTTCAAAGCTGTCGATTCCTACAGGCACAACAACGCTCATCGGTGATCCGCATGAGATTGGAAATGTATTGGGCGTTCAAGGGATGAAGGCGATGATAGAGGAAGCAAAGACATTGCCGAATCGGATTCTTTTTACCGTCCCATGTGCGGTCCCTGATGCACCCGGACTGGAAACTTCCGGTTATGATGTTTCAGCAAAGGATATGAAAGACTTATTAAATGATCCCTATGTGCAAGGAATTGGCGAAATCCAAAGCTTCAGTAATATTCAGCCTGTTTATCAGCATGCGCCAGAATTAATTGATGATTTAGTTGCTGCTGTATCGTACGCGAACAGCATTGGAAAAACGGTAGAGGGGAATGCGCCTGGATTATTCGGTAAGGAGCTTGCGGCTCATATTATAAGTGGCGGGACACATGTCTCCTGCCATGAAACGACGACAAAGGAAGAAATGGTTGAAAAGCTTCGCTATGGCGTCAGTGTGTTTATGAGGGAAGGCTCCTCTCAACGAAATATGGCGGAATGTATTCGTGCGATTACAGAAGATGGTCTCGATTCTCGACGGGCGATTCTCGTTTCCGATGATATGGTGCCCGCTGACCTTCTGAAATACGGACATATGAATGATATCGTACGCAGAACGATTGCCGAAGGGATTGATCCTGTTGAAGCGATTCAAATGGCAACGATTAACCCTGCGACCCACTTCGGCTTTAAAGACGTAGGCGTCATCGCACCAGGGAAAAGAGCAGATATTGCGGTCATTAGCGATTTAATGAGTATGACGATCGATCAAGTTTATTTAGCTGGCAAAAAAGCGGCGGAAAAAGGGGAGCTTATGATTGAAATTGCCCCATATATTTATCCCGAAAGCGTGAAGAAATCGATAAAGCGAAAGGCCGTAACAAAGGATGAATTGCTTATAAAAGCAAGCGGCAGCCGGGCAAAGGTGAGGGCGATCGAAGCGATTCCCTTTCAAAATTTAACGGCTGAAGGGGAATATACGTTAAATGTCAAAGACGGAATTGTGCAGCCGTGTTTGCAGCAGGACGTCTTGCCATTGCTCGTCGTGGAGCGGCACGGCCGAACAGGAAAGGTTGGGAAAACATTCATTCACGGCTTTGACTTAAAATACGGGGCAATCGCCGAGAGTGTTGCCCATGATACTCATAATATTATTGTGACCGGGACGAATTATGAAGATATGGTAACAGCTGTAAATCGTGTCATTGCCATGGACGGCGGAATTGCCATGATTAAGGACAGCAAGGTTGTAGGTGATTTACCGCTCCGGATTGGCGGCTTAATGACAGATGAATTGACAGGCAAAGAAATGAGCGAGAAGGTCGATGAATTATCACGGCTTGCGAAAGATGAGCTTGGTTGCGGAATGGAAGTACCGTTCATGCACCTATCTTTCTGGTCACTCGTGACGAGTCCGAAATGGAAGATTACGGATATGGGCTTAATTGATGTTGATAAATTTGAGGTCATCCCGACGATTATTTAAAACATAGCAGGAGGGAAAGAGCATGGGAGTCAAATTAGTCGATTTAACACAGGAAATTTATCATGGAATGCCGGTATTCCCCCTTCATCCCTCGACAATGATTTTTACGAACATTACGCATGAAGAATCCGAAAAAAAAATCGGTTTCCCATTTGCCACGAATAATTTAATTATTAACGAGCACGGCCCTACCCATAGTGATGCTACCTATGAGTATGATCCAAATGGGAAATACATTGACGAAATGCCGTTGGAGTATTTTTACGGTCCAGCCGTCTGCCTTGATGTTTCGCATGTCCCTGTTGAGCGTTATATTACAAGCCGCGATCTTGAGGAGGCACTTGCGAATTCCGGCCAATTTATTGAAAAGGGTGATATTGTACTCCTTTATACAGGGCATTTTAATCGTTCGTATGGAACAAATCAATGGCTAACAGCGTATACGGGTCTTGATTACGAGGCAGCAAAGTGGCTAGCCGAAAAAGGGGTCGTCAATATCGGCATTGATGCACCAGCAATCGACCACCCCGATGACCCGAAGTACTCTGGTCATTTAATTTGCCGAGAGTATGGCCTGACAAATACGGAGAATCTTTGTAATCTCGATCAAATTGCCGGGATGCGGTTCTTATATTTCGGGTTGCCGCTTCGGATACGAAATGGCACAGGCTCCCCTATTCGGGCAGTAGCAGTTTTCATTGAGTAATAATGGAGGTGATGTCGGTGAAAGAAATTTTTAAAAGGGAAAAGATTCGTGAAGAGATCATTATCCCTCCGTATGAAGGCAGAAGCGCTTGCGTACGAAAAGGAGAAGAACTGATCATTATTGATCTTGAAGGAAAGCAAGTAGGCGATTTTGTTTGCTTCAATCATGCCGATCCACAAGAATTTGTATCTCCCGTTCATATGAGGGCCTCATTAAGCAGCATTCGTCTGAAAAAAGGCGATTTATTATATAGCAATCGGCGCCGTCCGCTTATGCAGCTCATTGAAGATACAGTAGGTGTTCATGATATCTTCTTCCCCGCATGTGATTATTACCGCTATAAAATCGATTTCGGCAAAGAAGATCATCCGAATTGTCATGATAATTTAGCAACGGCTCTTAAAAAATTTAATATACATCCTGCGATTGTCCCAGATCCTATTAATCTATTTATGAATAATGTTCTCGATGATCAAGGGGACTATGTGATTGAAGAGCCTCTTTCAAAACCAGGAGATTATGTAAGATTGAAAGCGTTAGACGATGTCGTGATTGCCTGTACAACATGTTCACAAGACATGGCTCCTGTAAACGGCTGGAAGGTTACATCATTAAAAATGCAAATCCTGGAGGGAGACTGATGGATGACATTCAATTCCTGCAAGCGCTTCTAAAGATTAATAGCTCCAATCCGCCTGGCAACGAGAATAATGTGACAGAAATTTTTATTGAACGGTGCAAAACGAAAGGCATCCCTTTTAAAATGACTTATCTCGAAGAAAATCGCAGTAATTTTGAAGTGACGCTGAAAGGGCAAAGTGAAAAGCAACTAATCCTTTGCGGGCATATGGATACGGTCTTACCAGGAGAGGCGAAATGGGACTATGGCCCTTTTTCGGGCGAAATAGTAGGAGAGCGTATGTATGGTAGAGGGGCTTCTGACATGAAAAGCGGATTAGCAGCGATGTTTTTAGCTCTTGAGTCATTAGTTTTAGAGGGGCAGGCTCCTCCAGCAACGATTACCTTTTTGGCAACGGCAGGCGAAGAAGTCGATAGCTGCGGAGCTAGAGCATTTCTTGATGGAAACGGAGAAAGAAGGATCGATGCTCTTGTAATCGGTGAGCCAACAAATGAAAAGGTCGTCGTTGGCCATAAAGGCGCTCTTTGGCTAGAAATTACAACGTACGGAAAGACAGCTCATGGATCGATGCCTGAGCAAGGGATGAATGCGGTTGATCATATGGTCCATGTGATAAAAGTTTTAGATTCCTTCAAAGCTAAGTGGAAAATGGAGAAGGAGCCGCTCGGAAGCAGCAGCTTAGCAGTTACGATGATTGAAGGCGGGATTCAAACGAATGTCATTCCAGACAGATGTACACTTCGCGTGGATATCCGCACCGTTCCTCCTCAAGCACATGACCAATTAATAAATGAGCTGAGCAAAAGATTAATTCAGCTTGCCAAGGATAACGAAATTTGCAGGTTTAAAATTGCGAAGGTTTTAGACCGACCGGCTATTTTGACATCACCATCTGAAGATATTATTCAATGTGCTTTAGCGATAAAAAATGAAGAAAGATCGAATTGCTCGGGTGTATCGTATTATACAGATGCGGCAGTATTGAATCCACGCAGTGAAATTCCAACCTTGATCTATGGGCCAGGAGATGAGAAACTGGCTCATCAGCCGAACGAATGGGTAAGTATTTCTGCATATCGAAAAGCGATTGCCTTTTATAAATCATTAATACTTTCATACGGCAAAAAGTCTATTGACATGTCCAGTTCATTACGGGGTGGAGTAAAATGAACAGCATTCTCATCAAAAATGCTGAAATAATTACGATGAATGCAAAAGAAGAAATCTTTCACGGCGATATTTATATTATTGATGACCGCATTGCTGAAATTGGTCATCAACTTCCCTACGTAGCAAGTAAAGTGATTGATGCTTCCGGTCGGACGGTTATCCCTGGATTTATTCAAACTCATATTCACCTTTGCCAAACATTATTCAGAGGACAGGCCGATGATCTTGAATTAATGGATTGGCTGAAGCAAAAAATATGGCCGCTGGAAGCATCTCATGATGAGGAATCTATTTATTATTCAGCCCTCCTCGGCATTGGTGAGCTTTTACAAAGCGGAACGACTACCGTAGTGGATATGGAGACTGTCCATCATACGGAATCAGCCTTTAAGGCCATTGCAGAGAGCGGGATTCGAGCTTTAGCAGGAAAAGTCATGATGGATAAAGGTCTTGAAGTACCCGTTCTATTAAGAGAAAACACAAAAGAATCTATTCAGCAAAGCGTCGATTTATTAGAAAAATGGCATAATCATGACAGTGGCAGAGTTCAGTATGCTTTTTGCCCGCGGTTTGTTGTTTCTTGTACAGAGGAATTATTGACGAACGTAAGAGATTTATCAAAAAAATACGATGTAAAAGTGCATACCCATGCGTCTGAAAATGCTACTGAAATAATGATCGTCGAACGTGAACATGGAATGAGAAATGTTGTCTATTTAGATCACCTCGGTCTTGCGAATGAACGGCTAATTTTGGCCCATTGCATATGGCTGGATGATGAAGAAAAGAGAATCATTAAGGAGCGGGGTGTAAAGGTCAGCCATTGCCCAGGTTCCAATTTGAAGTTAGCCTCGGGCATAGCAGAAATTCCCTCTCTATTAGATTCACACGCACATGTGAGTCTCGGAGCGGACGGTGCCCCTTGCAATAATAATTTAGATATGTTTAATGAAATGAGGCTTGCTGCTCTCATTCAAAAGCCTGCCAATGGTCCGACTGCGATGAATGCGAGAACTGTTTTTCGCATGGCTACTATCGGCGGTGCGAAAGCGGTTGGAATGGAGCAAGAAATTGGCAGTATTGTGGCTGGTAAAAAAGCTGATTTAGCCATTTTAAACTTGAATGATTTCCACGTCTATCCTTCCTTTGATCTTGATCCGATCTCTCGAATTGTCTATTCCGCAACGAGAGCTGATGTAGAAACGACAATTGTCAATGGAAAAATCGTGATGGAAAATAGACGGATGAATACAATTGATAAAGAGATTGTATTAAAGGAATCAAATAAATCGATCAAACGATTAGTAAAACGATTAGAAACAATTTTATATTAAGTATATTTTAGCCTTATGCGTGCATGTGAACGGGTTTTATTCGGGACGAAAACATTCGAGAACATGTATGCATAGTGCTGTGTTGACATTAAATATTATTTAATAAAGCCTCTTTAAATTAAATTTCCCCTCCTTCATTCAGCCTAAATATTAGTAATAAAACTAGTTTTTCTGTAATATTAAGATAGACTATAATGATGGAGGGCTATTTATGGCAATTGAAATCCCAAGCCGAGATGAGCTCGGTGTAATTTTAAAAAAGGCAAAAAGAATCGCCGTTGTAGGTTTAAGCGGGAATCCAGAAAGAACTTCATATATGGTATCAAAAGCGATGCAGGATGCAGGCTATGAAATTATTCCTGTTAACCCAACTGTTGATGAAGTGCTCGGTGTAAAGGCTGTCAAAAGCTTAAAAGAAATTGAAGGACATGTCGATATCGTGAACGTATTCCGCCGTTCAGATCATTTGCCATTTGTTGCGAAAGATTTTGCAGAAATCGATGCAGATGTTTTTTGGTCACAGCTTGGCTGCATTAACGAGGATGCTTATGAATTTTTAAAGGAAAAGGGCTATACAGTAGTAATGGATCGCTGCATAAAAGTTGAGCATGCTTTAACTAAATAAGGCTTAAGAAATGAGATCTTTTTCAAGGTCTCATTTTTTATCGTGCTCCTTTTTAATGGCCTGTAAATAAAAACTCATTTGCCAAAACTGAATAAAAAGATACAATAAAACATAGACACTTCATCAAAATGTGGTAATATACATTAAACAAACATTTGTTCTTAGTCTTGATTTTCTCTATTATAAAGAGGATTAAATATTTTTTAGACGAATTAGTAAGATGGATGTATAATCAAGATTGTTTCTTGATGAAGAATACTTTTTTAGCAATTTTTTTTTGCAGTAATGAAAGGGGTATGTTTGTGGCAAGAAATCAGAATGCATTTGACTACAATGATGATGCCATACAAGTACTCGAAGGGCTTGAAGCAGTGAGAAAGCGCCCTGGAATGTACATTGGAAGTACAGATGCAAGGGGTCTTCACCATCTTGTATATGAAATTGTCGATAATGCAGTCGATGAAGCATTGGCTGGCTACGGCGATCAAATCATTGTCAAAATACATAAAGACAATTCAATTAGTGTAACAGATAAAGGACGCGGAATGCCTACGGGAATGCATCGCATGGGGAAACCGACTCCTGAAGTGATATTAACCGTCCTGCATGCCGGCGGAAAATTTGGTCAAGGCGGCTATAAAACGAGCGGAGGCCTACATGGGGTTGGAGCTTCTGTTGTAAATGCCCTCTCTGAAATGCTAGTCGTTAAAATTAAAAGGGATGGCATCGTTTATGAGCAGCGCTTTGAAAATGGCGGCAAACCAGTAACGACCCTCGAAAAAATCGGAAAAACTAATCAAACTGGGACAACCATCCATTTTAAACCGGATCCTACGATTTTTTCTTCTACCACATATAATTATGACACATTATGTGAGCGTCTCCGTGAATCAGCCTTCTTGTTAAAAGGGATGAAAATAGAAATTGTTGACGAACGTAACGGCATTCAGGAAAGCTTTCATTATAAAAATGGAATTGAAGCCTTTGTGGAATATTTAAACGAAGAAAAGGACGTATTACATCCTGTCGTTAGCTTTGAAGGTGAGCAAAATGGGATTGAGGTAGATTTTGCCTTTCAATTTAATGATGGCTATTCTGAGAATGTCCTCTCATTCGTCAATAATGTGCGCACGAAAGATGGCGGAACTCATGAAGCTGGCTCGAAAACAGCGATGACGCGCATTTTTAATGAGTATGCTAGAAAGGTTGGCCTTCTGAAAGAAAAAGATAAAAATCTCGACGGGGCTGACATACGAGAAGGGTTTACAGCCATCGTTTCTGTTCGAGTTCCAGAGGATTTGCTACAGTTTGAAGGACAGACGAAAGGCAAGCTTGGGACTAGTGAGGCAAGATCATCGGTAGATGCTGTCGTATCAGAGCATTTATCTTATTTTCTCGAAGAAAACCCGAACGTTAGTTCTTTGCTGATTAAAAAGGCAATCAAAGCTTATCAAGCAAGAGAAGCGGCTCGAAAGGCTCGCGAAGATGCTCGGAGCGGAAAGAAAAGAAAGCGTTCTGAAGGTGTTCTTTCGGGAAAACTCACACCTGCGCAATCACGCAATCCGCAAAAGAATGAATTATATTTAGTTGAAGGAGACTCTGCTGGCGGATCCGCTAAGCAGGGGCGAGATAGACGATTTCAAGCTATCCTTCCTTTACGTGGTAAAGTCATTAATACAGAAAAAGCAAAGCTCCAGGATATTTTCAAAAATGAAGAAATCAATACGATTATTCATGCTGTTGGTGCTGGAGTTGGAGCGGATTTTACAATCGAGGACGTTAATTACGATAAAGTGGTCATTATGACGGATGCTGATACAGATGGTGCCCATATTCAAGTTCTCCTTCTTACATTCTTTTATCGCTATATGAAGCCGCTTCTTGATGCTGGGAAAATTTTTATTGCGCTTCCGCCACTATATAAAGTTAGCCGAGGAACAGGCAAAAAAGAGGTCATTGAGTACGCGTGGAGCGAAGATGATTTACAAGGTGCGATTAAAAAGGTCGGAAAAGGCTATATGCTTCAACGCTATAAAGGACTCGGAGAAATGAATGCTGATCAGCTTTGGGATACAACGATGAATCCTGAAACGCGAACGTTAATTCGTGTAAGAATAGATGACGCTGCTCGGGCTGAACGCCGAGTGACAACATTAATGGGCGATAAAGTGGAGCCACGCCGTAAATGGATTGAATCAAATGTGGCCTTCGGATTAGAAGAGGATGCAAGTATACTAGAAAATGAAAATATTTCAGTTATGGAGGAGGAGATTGAATAATGACTTTTGCAGAGAAATTTAAAGATCTCCCTCTTGAAGATGTTCTTGGTGATCGATTTGGCCGCTACAGTAAATATATTATTCAGGAGCGAGCCCTCCCGGATGCGCGGGATGGTTTGAAGCCTGTTCAGCGCAGAATTTTATATGCGATGCATGTGGAAGGAAATACACAGGAGAAAGGCTTCAGGAAATCAGCCAAAACCGTCGGAAACGTGATTGGGAACTATCACCCCCATGGTGATACTTCCGTTTACGATGCAATGGTTCGGATGAGCCAGGAATGGAAGCTGCGAAATCTGCTCGTTGAAATGCATGGAAATAACGGAAGCATTGACGGTGACCCTCCGGCAGCGATGCGTTATACAGAAGCAAGACTGTCCGCAATTTCTTCTGAATTACTGAAGGATATTGAAAAGCGGACCGTTGATTTCGTTCCGAACTTTGATGATACTTCGGAAGAGCCTACCGTCTTACCTGCAATGTTCCCAAACCTTTTAGTCAATGGTTCGACTGGGATATCGGCTGGTTATGCGACGGAGATTCCTCCTCATCATTTAAATGAAGTAATTGACGGCGTGATCCACCGCTTAGAGAACCCGAATTGTTCAGTGGACGATTTAATGAAGTATGTGAAAGGCCCTGATTTTCCGACAGGAGGAATCATTCAAGGAGTCGAAGGCATTAAGAAAGCTTACGAAACTGGTAAAGGGAAAATAATAATCCGTGGAAAAACGGAAATTGAAGAAATCCGCGGCGGAAAAAAGCAAATTGTTATTACAGAAATTCCATTTGATGTAAATAAGGCGAATCTCGTTAAGAAAATCGATGAATTTAGGTTGGATCGAAAATTAGAAGGGATTGCCGAAGTTCGTGATGAAACCGATCGTACAGGCTTAAGGATAGTTGTTGAACTAAAAAAAGACGCTGATCCTGAAGGTGTTCTTCATTATTTGTACAAAAATAGCGACTTACAGGTTCCGTATAATTTCAATATGGTAGCTATTTATGACAGACATCCAAAACTTATGGGATTGCGTGAGCTTTTGGATGCCTATATTCAGCATCGGAAAGAGGTTGTAACGAGAAGAACAGCATTTGATTTGGAGAAAGCACAGGCAAGACAACATATTGTCGAAGGCTTGATGAAAGCACTTTCCATTTTAGATGAAGTGATCGCTGCTATTAGAGCTTCAAAGGACAAACGAGATGCAAAGGATAATTTAATAGCAAAATTCGCTTTTACCGAGGCACAAGCTGAAGCAATTGTCTCATTACAGCTCTACCGCTTAACGAATACTGATATTACAGCATTACAGGCTGAAGCGGAAGAGTTATCGAAGAAAATCGCTGAGCTTTCGTTAATCCTCGAAAGTGAGAAAAAACTGCTTTCTGTCATTCAGAAAGAACTGAAAGATGTGAAAAAGCGTTTTTCAGACAATCGTCGAACGGTAATTGAAGACGAGATTGAAGAAATAAAAATCAATTTAGAAGTCCTTATCGCCAATGAGGATGTGATTGTCACAGTCACGAAGGAAGGCTATGTGAAGCGGACAAGTTTAAGGTCCTACACGGCATCGAACGGGCAAGATTTCGGCATGAAGGATTCAGACCGCATTCTCGCTCAATTAGAAATGAATACAACAGATGTCTTAATGTTGTTCACGAATAAAGGCAATTATTTATATTGTCCAGTCCATCAGCTTCCTGATATTCGCTGGAAGGATCTTGGCCAGCATATTGCGAATATAATTCCAATTGACGGAGAGGAATCAATCATTAAAGCGATTCCAATTAAGGATTTTGAAAAAGAGACATTCTTACTTTTTGTCACGAAAAATGGAATGGCGAAAAAGACTGAACTTAAGCATTATCAAGCACAACGCTATTCAAAGCCGCTTGTGGCCATTAATTTAAAAGATGATGATGAAGTAGTAAATGTACATGAAACTGACGGCTCGAAAGAATTATTTATTTCTACCCATAATGGCTATGCTCTGAGGTTTCAAGAAGAAGAAGTAAATATTGTTGGAACGAGAGCGGCTGGGGTGAAGGGTATCAATCTGAAGGATGATGATTTCGTCATTGGAGGAGAAATCATCGAAAATGATAAAGAGCAGGCAGTCGTCATCGTTACCCAACGCGGGGCGATCAAGAAAATGAAATTAAGTGAATTTGAGCGAACCTCGCGAGCAAAACGCGGTGTTGTCATGTTAAGAGAGCTGAAAGCAAATCCTCATCGAATTATTGGCTCACTCGTTACAAGAGAAAATGATACGATTTTCATTGAAAGCGAAAAGGGTGTCATTGAAACGGCAGCAGCCTCAAGTATTCGATTTAATGATCGCTATTCGAATGGCTCGTTCATTATGGATGAGGGAGAAAGCGGACAAGTAAAGGAAGTTTGGAAACAAGAAGCAATACAAGGAACGAATGAGAGCGCAAAATAGACAGAAATCCCTGCTAAATTGGATAGCAGGGATTTTTATGTGTAATATAAATATCTTTAAATCGCACTGACTTTCACAGAATTTGTATCGTTCAAATCTGAATCATTCAACAACACCATTGGCAAATTCGTCACACAAAAATCACCATTCTCCTCACCAAACCCCAAATTTTGTTTATTAGATAAAAAGGAGTCAACATGCTGATTCGGACCTAGACTTAATGCTGATCCACGGTCTATGGCGTTTACTTTAAAAACAAGTAAGTTCACGAATACAGGACCAAAAATACCCATTGTTCCACCTCCAGTTTTTTTACGGTAAGAAAATCTTTTCAAATGATGATGGGCTATCAATGAGATCGCGATCATCCACACTGCTCTGTGTACCGAAGAAACAGCTATCATCTCCCATGTTTTGCCCATATCCCATCGTCTTTTTATCGGAATTATTCCAGTCAGCCATTAAATTTTGTCCAACATTTACTGCAGAACAGTTTTCAAAGGAATTAATTTTCAAAAGAAAAATATTAATGTTAATAGATGCACCTGCCAATGGAGTTCACCTCCTTATCGAACTATATTCAGAATGAGTCACTTTATGATTTTTAGAAAGGAGGGACCGAGCATGGATTTCGAAAAATTAAAACAGTGGATGGAAGTAGCCCGGAAATATCAATCAGGCGATTTTTGGAATGGGATGCTTGATCAATCCTCCTTTAACCAATTTATGAAAGAAAATATGGATATGGGCTCCTCTGCCGGCCCCGGTCCGAATGCAGGGGCAAATTCATTAGGGCGGCGTCCGTATAATTCAAAATTTCCCTCTATAGATATATATATGACCGATCTTGAGATCATTGTTCTAGCCGATTTAGCTGGATATAAAAAAGAGGATCTTCAAGTATCAGTTTCCGGAAATAAATTGTTATTAAAAGGGACATCTTCCCCGATCGTCAGTGGCCAAGCCATTGTTCAAGAAAGAAATCAAGGCGCGTTTCAGAGAATTATTGACTTGCCGGAACCGACAGACTCCAATCAAATTAAAGCAAAGTTTCAAAACGGACTGCTAACTCTAACTTATAAAAGGCTATACATACAAGAAGAAACAGTGCCGATCGAGTAATTTATCCCTTTTTCTCTGACTGTGTATCAAAGAAGTCGGAATCCTCGATGCCCCACTGCGGATTTTGAAAAAATCCTCGGTCTCCATTATGTTCGCCAAAGCCTTCCACACGGTGATTTTTCACATGATTACCAATTTGCATCGTGGAACTAACCGAGATTCTTGAATACCGATCGACGCTATTAATTTTTACGCCTTGAATGTTAATGTTTGTTCGATCCTTCAATTTCCTATTCCTCCTTTGGAAAAATATTAAATAAAATGTGAGGATAATCATATGCCTATAAAAGGATTATTCAACCAAAATCAAAATAATGAGAACTTAAATAAGAAAATTGCTGAACTCGAAAATAGGTATTTAAAGCTTAACGCCCTTGAGGTTCGTGTGAACAGATTGGCAAAGCTAGAAGAAAAAATCTATCCGCTTCTTAAATGGAAGGAGGAAATGTCAAAAGATAAGAAGACGAATGGTTTTTCAAGACAAAAAAATTCCGATTTTTCCAAGGAATTGCAATCGGTTGAAGCTTCGTTATTAAGGAAAATAGATCCCTATTTTGAAAAGGTTGATTATTTATCAACCTATATATATGAACTCGAGAAAAAAATACTCACTGATTCTGATGCTAAAGAGTCTGAAGCGTATATTGCAGACGAGGAGGAAAAGATTGCTGCTCTTTTAGCGTATATCCATGATTTGGAAGGAAAAATCTCCTTGCAAAATGATAGAGAAATGGCGATGCTTGAGAGACTTGATGCATTAGAAGAAAAGCTTGCAGAAATTCAAGATAACAAGAAAAAAGATGAACAAGCGGTTGTCATTAAAGAAATTCGCATCGATAAATTTTATTTAGATAAATATGAGCAAAATAATAATTTTGCCCAGCTAGGCATTAAAGATTTGAGTGGGGCCCTCAATATTGGAGCAACCTATGGAAGAGAAGTGATGCCGAAAGAGGTGTCTGATCAGCTTAAAGAAGACTTGAAAGACTTAACAAAAATAAAAGAGGATAAGGAAAGCCAAAAAAGTGAACAAGCTGTAGGGGAGTCATCTGAGGAAGCTGAATCTTCATCTGATGAGCCTATTTCCTTTACAGAAATTCCAATTGAGGAAGAGAGCGAAGAGGATTAATAAGTTTCTTGTCTATTAATTATCCTCCTGGTATATTATTGAAAGTGTAGAATTATAGTCTTGCAGTTGTCGAAATGGTTATTTTCGGTGTAGCCGTCGATTTGAAAATTCTTTGGAATCTTGCCGATTTATTTATGGGCATCATGGCATTAATCAATTTAATTGCGATCGTCATGCTTGGAAATGTTGCTTTTACAGCATTAAAAGGCTACAGGGCACAGCGTAATCAAGGAAAGGATCCAGTCTTCTATGCGGACTCCATTCCAGGTTCAGACGGCGTTGAGTGCTGGGAAATAAAAGAAGAATTATTGAAGAAGAATAAAGCTTAATTATTTTTTACCCCTTGTCCTATTGATGAGGGGTTTTTTGTTATGGAGAAGAGTGGACCTTTATAAAAATTTACATGTATTTCCTAAAACTGGACAAAATGAATGTTAATAGAAGTTTTAGGGAGGGTAAATAAGTGAAAAAAGAAATGGTTTTTGCATTAGCCGCATTCTTTTTTTTATCGATGTCAGCCCTGACAGGTGTGTATGCAGATGAAAACGATAATAAATGGCAAACGATTTCAAAAGAAAAAGTGGATATTACTGGTGATGGAAAAAAAGATTTAATCATTATTAAGGGATTGCCTTATGAGGAAGGAACCGAATTTTTAAAAGAAATTGAGATGGAGATTAAAACAACAAATAAAAAATCTTTAACAATCAATTTCGACGGAGGTTTCAATCCGCGCGCAGACTATATTGACCTCAACCATGACGGTCTTAAAGATATTTTCGTAGCTGTTGATACTGGTGGCAGCGGAGGAATAACCAAGCATTATTTATATACAGCTAAAAATTCAACTTTAACTTATTTATCCGTTCCAGATCCGCTTGTCATTAACAGTCAATTTCTCGATGGATATAAAGCATCTATTACTATACAAGAAACAGGGGAATCATATACGTTTAACTTAAGCAACCGTGCGAAAGATTATGAAAAGACGGGGCTTTATCAAAATGGCAAACTAAGTGAGCCCACTGAACTAATGGTTGATCCATATTCTTTATTAAAGCCTGTACAAATATCAGGTAAGCAATATGGATTAAAAGGAACCCAAGCTGTTAGCGGTGCTTATCATGCTGACGGAATCGCCATTATTGAGTCACTATGGATTTATGAAAACGGAAAATGGACATTAAAGAATACGAGAGTGATGGAAACAAATCCAAGCATGAAAAAGCGATAAGCTTTTTGGTGGAAAAGGCAAAAAGTTTGATTAAAACGCACGATTAAGAGCAAAGGAGTGGCGGGATGAAAAATAAAAATGAGCAAAAATTAAACATGAGTTATGAAACGGATGGAAAAATGGGGAAAGGTAAGAAGCAGCCTGAAAAAAGAAATGAGAATGCAGATTTCTTTAATAGCACTCAAAATAGTGAATGAAACTTAACAGGCGCATAATTGTGTATCTGTTTTTAAAACATAATAAAGGTTGGTGGAGATAATATTATTATGTAAACTAAATTGTGGGTTTTAATGGAAGGATTCATGATAAAAAGGAAAAAATAGCGAATTAAATTGATTCACAATAATAATCAGTAGAGATATTTGTAATTAAAAGAAACTAAGAATAATTAGAGTAACTACGCAATATTATTTTTTTTAATAAATACTGCGTAGTAAATTTTCAATTGAATTCGCAATTAGAAATGTTGCTTTTGTTGTTTCGTCTCACTATCTCAAGTATACTTATCATTTGAGACGAAATTAAATTTTATTTTATAACTTCCTATAATATATATTATGTAAACTAGGAAAAATCCTTAACAGAACGATAACTAACCTCTCAACTTCACATAATAAACATTATCAGGAAGTTCTCCCTCGCAACTTGACGATAATGTATGGGACGGTCTTGATAATTTCCTCTGCCGTCCTCATAACCATTAGGTTCGGGATAATAATTCTTGGGTACGTCCAAATAATAAAACATTTGGAGGTCGTACACATGCACTACCAGCAAGCAATGGATGATTTTTTACTGTATCTAGAGGTCGAACAAAATTATTCATCAAACACGATTCGAAGCTATGAATATGACTTAACGGTCTTTCGCTATTTCCTTGAGAAACATAAGCGTTCTACAGACCTTTCGGACCTAAATTCATCGATCGTTCGGCGTTTTGTTCAGGATCAGATGTTGAATTACAAAAGTAAGTCGAGAACTATGCAGCGCCGAATTTCTAGTTTAAAGTCATTTTGCAGTTATTGTTTAAAAGAACAGCTGATGACATCCGATTTTATGGCCGGAATTAAGGCTCCAAAATCGGATTCCAAACTTCCGGTTTATATGAATATGGAAGAACTCAAAAAGCTGTTTTCTTTCCTTGAGCATGAGTCACATCCTCTTGCTCTTCGAAATGAAACGATGTTTAAGCTGCTGGCAACAACCGGAATACGGCGACAAGAACTGGTGGATCTCACTTGGGAACAAATCGATTTTTATAATGGAACGGTTCTCATTTTTGGTAAAGGAAAAAAAGAGCGCCTGCTCCCGCTTCATTCCATGATGCTGCCCTTATTAAAGAAACACAAAGAGTCTTTAAAGGAATACCAGACACATCCCCAGGAGCCCATTTTCCTAAATAAAAATGGAAAGGTACTCAATCCAAGGGGGCTTCATCTAATCTTTAAGGAGGTCCTGAAAAAGGCAGGCCTCCCTCCCCGCCGCTTTTCACTGCACCATCTGCGGCATACGTTTGCTACCTTGTTATTGCAGCAAGTAAAAGCAGAGAAAGTAGACGAATATGGGAACGTCTCATATACGCCTCAAGAAAAGGTGGATTTAAGAACGTTACAAGAACTTCTAGGACATGAATCCTTGGCTACTACACAGGTTTACACGCATATTGATTTTGAATCGAAAAAGAAAGCCATTGATTCGTTTCGATTTTCATAAGAGAAAAGCTACCTAAATGGGTAGCTTTTTTATTCAGAAATTACAAGATTTTGCTCAAGTAATGCCATTGCGACTGCTTTGTTGACCTTCATAATTTGGAGAAATTCATCCTGGGAAATCATATTTAAATGATTGGATGGAGCTTCTTTTTCAGAGTTATGTAGGGCCTCGACCCAATTCTTATCAGAATTAGCAAGGGTTTTCTCCCCCTTCATTTTAAGCAGCTCTACCCCCTCTTCTATTTCTTGTTCAATTGTAGTCTGATTTGTATAGATGAATAAACGAATAATCAAGTGGAAATTACAGAGTAACTTTCGTGTTTAATTACAAGAAGTGCGTCTTTCACACGGACTGGACACTCGACTGAAATCATTAAACACGAACAATTAACAAAAAACCTTCTCACCCGCTCCTCTGTTCCGAAATTCGCCTGTGAGGTTCTTCTGTTACTTTTCTTCTATCCTTCTTCTGATCTCTTTTATTGAGTCTTTTTCCCCTTCTAAAGCCTTTTCTATTCAGTT
Organism: Cytobacillus depressus; assembly: GCF_008923245.1. Classification (GTDB taxonomy): domain Bacteria; phylum Bacillota; class Bacilli; order Bacillales; family Cytobacillaceae; genus Cytobacillus; species Cytobacillus depressus. The sequence continues at coordinate 16,077 of NZ_WBOS01000011.1, read as the reverse complement.
CTTGTAAAAGGCTTAAAATGAGCTTTATGTACGTTACAGGAGCTGGTTCTTTTTAATATGTATGATCGGCATTGATGATGTCAGTTAATTTTTTTGTGTGATTTTCCTTCTTCCTCTAAGAAAAAGTTTCTTTTTGGGCATTAATATTTGATTTAAATCTCTATCGAAAAGATAGGAAGGAGAATTTAATTCAGGATAACCTGCAAAGGGCTTACAAACTACATATTGACTATTTTGACGAGAACGCTTTATGTATTCTGCTTCAGCATACCTAACTTCCTTTGAATCCATAGCTGTATATTGGCTATCTAAAGGTGGATTATTTTTATTGATGCAATTATAGGGAGTAACAATTCCGCTTTGCTGATAACAGGCAGCTGCGATTTTATGATCTTGAAATACATGGATAACCTCCATTACAGCAACCAAACATCTGTGATGTTCTTTTAACGTTTGATAATGTCTACCATTTATCCTCATATAGACAACTGTATCCCCTACCTTCAAGTGAGGAGCAACCTGTCCATTTCTGCATAATGAAGAAATGCCCGGGAGAGGTTTTTCGAAATCAGGTTCACGTCTAATGCTATTATATACATAATTATGTATGCTATTTGATTGTGCTACATTGCTTCCTTTTTTGTTATGAATGATCGGTCGATAGCTAATTAGATGAATGGTCAAATGTTAATTTCCCCCTTTTTATAGCTTAACTGTTCTATATTTACAGTATTCTATATTTGGGAGATGTTTACCTTTTAGGTGTCATCGAAAAACCACCTTAGTACCCGCTCCTGTTCGGAAATAGAACTCCGGCATATTCTCCGAAACAACTCTTAAATCGTTTCTCCGTTGATTCCGAAAACTTCAGTTCTTTTCTCTTTCTTAAGTTTATTCTTATAGAATTCCGCGTATTTAGGGTTCTCTTTTAACGTTTCTTTAATGGTTTGAGTAATAGCTCTATTTAGATACCATATCATGGTTGCTTTATGTCTTATGTGCTTCAGGTTTATCAAGAACATCATGTCTTTATCACGAATGCAGATGGAAATGATAAACTCTCTAATGGATAAATAATAACCTTTATATGTGATGTTTCGATCTAAATCCACTCCTAGACTCTCTATGATCATTTTTAATTCTTTGAGATATCTTGTATTGATCAATACGATTGTCAGCTCCTTATTAACGGTGATTAGCTAAGTTTAGGTTAATATATTCATGATGAATGATAGGAATTGTTAAACCCGCTCCTGTGTGGACAGAGCGGGCTTATTGTCTAGGTGATGATCATGGGTTTGGCCTTATTTATTCTACTTGACGTGTTCTACAATCAATTAAACTCTATTCATATCAGCTCGCCAATTTACGATTGCTTTCTTTATCTCATCCGGCTTTAAATTTTCCGCAGCAGTTTTTTTACTAAGTCCGGGAAATTCATTATCATCTGCAAAACGTAAAGCTACCACTTGCGCCATACTTAGTTTCCGGTCTAATAATTCCCCAGTTAATACATAATGACGTAGGTTTTCCTCCGCGCGTATGGCACGATCTTGAGCTTTTAATGGATAAAATCTCACAAGAGCTGCGATTATGACAATAATGATCATGAGCAAAAATAGAATCATTGCTTGTAGAATGTTTGCTCCATCATTTATGGATCGAACCATTTGAACAATGGCAGCTACTAAAGTACCTAATACTAATACCGTTAAAACATAATGATAAATCGGATGCATTCGTGTATGTGTTTTATAATCTTGTTTATTCATTTCTTCCTCCTTTTTATCTTCCTGTTATTCAATTTATTCGATTTTCCTTTTCCCTATTCCCATTTAAACGTATAGCTAGCAACAATAAATGCTCCTATGAGCCAGCCGCCTAGAATCAGTGCCTCTGTCCCTAAACTTATAAACGATGCTCCGACATTCATCGTTTCTCGAAGTGCGTGGCTTAAATGTGCAATCGGTAAGGTTTGAACAATCGGCTGAAGAAATTCCGGCATGTCTTTAATCGGAAAAAATACGCCTCCTAAGAACAGCATTGGAAAGGAAAGAAATCCGGCAATAGGTGCAGCACTTTCCGGTGTTTTTGCAATGCCTGCAATGATGAATCCAATTGCCATAAATGCTAACGTTCCTAGGATGACAAAGCTGATCAAAGTAAGCCACGATCCTCGAACTTCAATGTCAAAAATGAGATGGGCAACTCCTAAAACAATGAGTGCTTGCAAACCATTTAATACTAATCTTGCGGTAATTTGTGCAGCAATAAAGGTTGATGCTTTTAATGTAGTTCCTTGCATTCTTCTTAAAATCCCGCGTTCTCTCCAAGCGGCAATTTGCCCTGCGACCCCATTCATGTTGTTGCTCATAATCATCATCGCGACGATCCCAGGAACTAAGAAATCAATATATTTTAAGTTTAGCGCTTCTATTCCCTTCGCATCGGTAACAACGACTGGAACATAATCAACCTTTGCTTTACTAATTCCATCTACTGCCCCATTTACTAACTGGATACCGACTTGAGAAACTGCAAAATTGGTTTCATTAAAGTAAACAGGTAGAGTGAAGGGCTGTGAATCTATTGGTTTATTGTTCAAAAAAGATTCGTATCCTTCTGGAATGACAATGACGACATGAAGATCACCTTTTTTTAATTGCTTAAATGCCTCTTCTTTATTATTTTCTTTTTCCAACTGTATGGCTTCGTTTTGAATTAAGATATCTATTAATTGTTTCGACTGATTAGATTGATCTTGATCCACTACCCCAATCGATACAGACATTCCATTTCCGTTTCCTAAAAATGAGCCTAACATGATCATGAGAAAAATTGGAAAGGCTAACGTCCAAAATAAGACTTGTCGATTACGAAGAAAAATGCGTAATTGCGATAGAGTTAGTTGCCTGTATGCTCTCATCATCCTTCACGTAACCTCCTTCCTGTCATGTGTATAAACACATCTTCTAGGGTAGCTGTACGTGTCTGCAGATCTACTAATTTGAGGTTTTTGTCGGAGGCCGTCTGAATCAAGCGCGTTAAGGTGGTTTGCAAATCATCAGTGTAAAGGACATAAGTGTCTTTATGATTTCCAACTTGCTTGACTCCTTCGATTCCCTTTAAATCCACTTCAAGGGATTCATCTTGAAAACGAAACTCTACCGCACTATCTGATTGCAGGTTTTTAACAAGCAAAGAAGGGGTGTCTAAGGCAATGAGCTGACCTTGATCCATAATGGCAATTCGGTCACATAAGACATGTGCTTCGTCCATATAATGAGTCGTTAAAACAATCGTTTTTCCTCTTTCTTTTAGGCGAATAATAATATCCCATAGTGTTCTTCTAGCCTGGGGATCAAGTCCTGTTGTCGGCTCATCCAAAAAAATAATCTTTGGATCGTGTACAAGTGCTAATGCAATCGCTAATCTTTGTTTTTGTCCGCCTGATAAACTTTTGATGCGATTCTTCGATTTATCGGTCAGAAGCATATCTTTGATTAATGCAGGAATAGACACTTGTTTATTGTAGAAACTGGCATATAAGTGTAATATTTCTTTCACTGTTAGTAGCTCAAAAAGGGATGTGGATTGGAGCTGAACACCGATCACTTCTTTTATCTTATTTAATTCACGAATGATATCAAATCCATCAATAAACGCCGTTCCATCATCTGGTTTCCTAAGCCCAACCAACATTTCTAATGTCGTTGTTTTGCCAGCACCATTCGGACCAAGCAAGCCGAAAACTTCTCCTTTCTTCACTTGAAACTCGATCCCGTTTACCGCTGTAAAATCACCATATTTTTTCACAAGGTTCTGAACTTTAATGATCTCTTTCTCAGAATTCATCTCCCACACTCCAGATCTTTTCTACCCAATTATATATGGTTAAATATAGAATTCCGGAACTGCTTTTGTCAATATTTATCAATTGATCATCGTTACATTTCTGACAAAGCAAAAGGAGTTGATCTCGAAATCAACTCCATCTTTATTATTTTTGGCTGTTTTAAATGTAGCTGTTGATTTCCGCTGCAGGCACTCGCTTTCCGCGGGCGGTCGGGGAGCCTCTTCGTCGCTAACGCTCCTGCGGGGTCTCCCCTGACAATTAGTCTAGTGGCTATCCCTCCATGTGGGTTAAACATTTCATTGGTACTGTGCCACCACTTTCACTGATATTAAGGCAAGTTATACAGTAACTATTCTCATTAATGCTTTCCTTGCCAACGGTTCATCGGAAGTAAGTCCTCCACGTTATCAGCTTACAACGTTGAATTATATCTATTGTAGAATGAACTTAGGTGCTTCCTGTAAGCCTGTTAGCATTCATACGCCTGTAACGTATCATGGATTTTCATATTAGCTATTTTTACTCATCCACATCTAACCTCACAATTTGGTGATATACACATTTCTATGTATTGCAGGTTTAGACCCGTACATTCGGAAGTTCGTCAGCTTAACCTTTTATTATAGGTTTATTTGCATTCTCACCATATTCATTCAACTCAAGCATCATGATTTACACCACCCCATCGGGTAGGCTTTCGTCAGCTTAACCTGTTACGGTAAATTCTCACGCCTTTTTGCCGAGCTTATAACACTATTTTTCTTACTAAATCCTGTGCTATTCGACTAAGAGAGAACCCTTCAAGACGTTACCCTATCATTTGATTCTTCGATATAACCCTTCAGTTCCGAGAGGAACTGTCTAGCCTTTACCAGAGTGATGTAACCATCCTCAATTTAAGCTAGAAACATTTCGCACAACTAACCTGCTTCGTTAGTTTAAGTGTAACATTTCACAATGGATCTTTTACTGGGATATTAAGTGACATAAAATTTAGCCTGATCATTATATTTTGGGGCATAAAAAATACCAAAGACCGCTGATAACAACGGCCTTTGGATGTGTGTCAAAGTTTGGGTTCTATTTGAAAATGGACATGTGCTTGTTTACCAAGTTAAAGGCATTACTTAGGGGAAGCGTCGGGCCGCCTAGACTCTTCTGTTTTCCGACAGGCCGGCCCACCCGCCCCTGCAAAAAATGTTTCGCATTGCTTTGCACTAAATCTATTTAACCACGTAACAGGCGCGAATCTGGGTATCGCCCTTGGTGTCCACATAGACCAGGTTATCGCCGACTTCATAAGTACCAGCCGCGTTGTTGTTGATTCTGATGGTTTCTTCAATAACATTTACATGGCCATCGGTATATTTTTCCGTAACGGTTATCGTTAGGTCGTTCTGATTGCCCTTGAGTTTCGTTACGAAAGCCGATGCTCCCGTCTCTTTCGGCAAACTCTGCAATTCGAAATCTAATTCAATGGTCGACTGATAGGATGCAATTTTTACATTTTCTTTTGTGATGCTTTTTTTGCCGGGGGCGGAGACGGTAATGGTATATCCTTCGTCAACGATTGGCGTTCCATGTAGCAGCGGATTGTCTAACTGCTTGGAAGGCGTGACCGACCAGTCGTATACACCGCCTTTTACTTCGTAAACAGCCGTCTGTTGTTGCCTAAATTCGCCGCTTTGAGTTATACGATCCCGCGTTGCCTCCTCATTGAGGCCGGTATTGCCTTCGATAAGTGGGCTGACTACTTCCTTTTCCAGTTTAAGAGTAGCTTCCGGAACCAGTCGGCCAGCTTTGTCGGTTATCTTGCCTTTGATATGGGAGGAAAATTCTTCCGCAAAGGACATATTTTCCATAAAGGCGCCGATATTTCTTTCAAACGTCCATACCATGGACTCCTGGTTAGTCGTAGTGCTTTTAATCGTCAATTTGCCGGAACCTATCCTTTCGTTCAGTTCCCTAACATACGGCTTGGAAGTGCCCGCGACCGGAATCCTTACATCAGCGGGCCGATTGACGCCAGCCGTCGTGCCGTTGCCGAGGTTCGGATTATAATGGCGGTATCCGTAACCATGCGGGAAAGCATTTTCATCAACCATGATGACACCAACCGCACCGAGGTTCTGTGCGGCTATGGCTATCGCGGCATTATCATTGTTTGCGTTCGCTCTCGTGGTCACCAGAATTTTACCGTCCAACTCGGCGCCGAGCGCATTGACTTGCTCAACCGTGGTATAACGGCTCCTGCCATAACCTCCGTCGTACGGCGCATTCAAAAAGACGGGTTGAGCACTGATATCGGTTGAGGGAGCGCCTGCTCCTGCCGCATTAGCCTCTGTAGGATAAGTTAGCAGGAATTCTCTTGGCTCATCGAAATATTCATCCTTATATGGCGCTACGGCATAATACTGGTCCGCGCCGGTGTATTTCGGCAAAAGGGTCCTGCCGAACTCATACAGGAAACCCAAAGTTCTTAAGGCGCCTAACTTATAATCCAAGCTTTCACCGCTGTAGGCGTACATTCCGTTCGTGAATTCATCGGAATAAAGATTATAGTTGCCTTGCCTGCGCCCTAAATCTTTAACACTAACCGTATCGGTAATTTGAATAGGCAGCTCCCGGGTATCTTCATAGCTATGAGTGTTGAGGACGAAGGCCCATGGGTAGACGACTAGCTGCCCATTCCCATTCGGGAAAGAGTGCCCGCTGAGGGATGAGACAACCATATTAGATCTTAAAACTTCGCTGACGGCCATTATTTCAGGCTCGCTCAAAGGCGCCCCGCCGCGGAAGTTCCCCTGCCCGAAAAAGCTTTGCGAACCGTTGATGCTGCCCCAACCGTAAGCATAGTTTCTGTTCAGATCAACGCCGCCGATTATTGTGCCATCCGGGTTGTGTTCGGTTCCCGCATAATTGTTCCTATTGTAGCGCCAGGATCCCGGGCTATTGCGCATATCCCAATGGACACCGTCCGGGTTTGTCATAGGCAAAATCCAGACGGAGGTCGTGTCGAGAATTTTTGTTACTTCCTCATGCCCTGATTCACCATACTTGGTAAGGAGATACCAGCCAAGATTCATAGCAAGCTCACTAGTGTTATACTCCCTGGCGTGGTTGCCGGCTTGATGCAGCGTGGCAGGCCTTCCATCATTGCCGCCGGGATTATTGCTGATTTCCAGCGCCATTAGTGGCACCCCTTCAAACGACACGCCATACTTATGCAGTTTAACAAGCTCCGGATACTTCGCGGCCAGATAGTTCATTTCAGCATAGAACTCAGTCACCGTCCGGTAGCCGAGGCGATCCGGGAAGCCCCACCGTTTATTAAACGAGACGCCTGTCGGATTGAACACAGCATCAGGTTCAATGGTGGTGGTGATCGGCAGAGGAAGAGGGGAATTCACAGTAGGGCTTGCGTTTGCCCTTTCCGGAAGACCCGGAATCGGCTGCCCTTCCGGACTAGCGCTCATAACGCTCTTCGCACTCTTACTGCCTTTGGATACCGGTTTTTCAAATATCCATGTCCCGTCATCAACAACCTCATAGGAAATATTGTTGGCTTCAAAATACTCCAACTCATTCTTGTGAATCTGAATTGTCGCTGTAAATTCGTCGCCGTCATTGTCATAACCCAAGATGTCAAGATCAAGTTCCTCGGCGAACAAAGCTTCCAGCGCTTCCAATCCCGTAACCGTTACCTCAACGATGGGAAAAGTCCCTGGCGTTTTAACAAAAGGTACTTGCTCTGCGGTAGTATTATTAGCAGTTGCAAACACTGTGGGGAAGGCCAACGAAATAATCAATAGAGAGGTTAAAAATACTTTTAGTTTCGTGTTTTTACTGAATCCCTTCAAAATACTCCACCTCCTGAATTAACTTTCTTGCTTAGTGGTTTACGGCTACATATTTATTTAGGAGCATCGCTTTATACCATCACCCCCTGAGAAATTTATTCCAACAACATCCGGACAGCATTCCGGAAACATCGGGCCAGTGGAACGGAGTCATCTGGTCACTTGACAGGCCAACAAATTAACACCCTTAAAGCAATAAACTTTAAGGGAGGCGAATGATGAGAAGGACGAGATGTTCGAATTCAAGGGATTACTCAGGCAATATCCTTTTGCTATGAATTATCATTAATTATCCTAATAACACCAACTCCTAATCTTTTTTACTACTAAAAGATGATTTCTTACACATATCCCGTATAACCCGAATTGTATAGTAGACAAACTTTTAGCAGAATAAGGACAGTATACTGTATTATTTAACTCTTGTAAATATTCTGTCAATTTCATGGAATAGTTAGACCTCCTAAAGGAAAGCTCCCTCAAACTATTCAGACTGAGGGAACATAAAACACACATCAATATTTACTTAAAACCCTTCAAACTCTTTGATTTCAGCCTATTTCTCTCTATCCTCGCCACACTCTCCACGTGGTTTGAGTGGTGATCGCAGACACATTGATGTAGTAGTGTTTACCTTACTTATCTCTATTATAGAGACATTCATGTTTTTAGGAAATTGCTTAATGGCATCAATCGCTTCCCCTTCAAATACAACCTTCGCTTCATCGATAGCTTCCTCAATGAGCGGACTAGCAGGTTTCCGAGTTGTCAACGAAACACTTGTAACTGTGCCAAGGGCGTGTGCATTTTGCAATAAGTCCAAACCGCCTATTGCACCAGACGGCAAGTGAACAGCATTCTTATACTCATTAAAAAGATGACTTATTTCTGTCAGCAGTGCTTCATCTGCAAGTGCACCAACACTGATTAACACTGTATCCTTTTTCTTAATCACAGATGGCAATAAAGTTTTCACTGCATCTATGTTCGCTGTCTCTACAACAATATCGATCTTTGAATCAAGAAATTCGTTGAGGTCAGTAAACAATTTCACACCAAAGTTAGACTCCGACAACCAATATTTTTCCTTATTTCGGTTTACTTTATCAGGGTTCTTAACGGAAATCCAATATACTCAATGTTGGAAGAACTTTTGAAAATCTGAATGATTATAAACCATTTATCTGTTTTTCAATTCTGTTTCAGCAATAACTAATAAAATCATAACCACCCGTGAATGAATACAGGTAGTTATGATTTTACAATAGATCATTTATTCTTCTTTTGAAGTATTCCACAGGATGATCCCATCCTGATTCCTAAAATTCTTAACCTTATCTGAATAAGCGACAAAAAGATAGGTGTCACCAATTTTAATCGTTGGAAGATACTCATATAAATAGCCTTGTAGTTCATCCCAAGCAGCAAAGGCTTCTTCTTGAGTTGCGGCACCATCGATTTTACCCATTAAATCCTCAATTTTTGGATCATCTGTCCATCCAGGCCAATCGGATCCTAGCCATAATATTTGAGTTGGCGTTGGGAAAGAAGGCGCTGCTGCAACAAATGCATCCCAGCCTTCAGGTTTCCCCCGTTTTTCAACGATTGTCGCCCATTCATAAACCTGTAAATCTACTACCATACCAATATTTTTCAGTTGCTCAGCTATAATGATTGCTGAATTATACATATAATCATAGTCTCGGCTCGTCAATAATCTGACAGGAGTTCCGTCATAGCCTGCCTCTTTCAAAAGGCTCTTTGCCAGTTCAGGATCCTTTAAGTTATATTTTTCCTTACCTGCCTCAGAGTACCATTCCGCTTGTTCTTTAAGCATCCAACTGCTTTCCAAACGGTAAAATTTTTCGTTGCTGTATGCCCCCATTAAAATACTATCCAAATCAAGAGCTGCATTAACAGCCTGTCTAATTTTAATATTTGAGAATACGCCCTCTTTCTTATTCATGATCATATTTACAGCACCTTTAATTGGATTATCATATTCCAAATTTGGCGCGTTTGCAATTTGATCATAAGCTTCACGAGGAATCTCGGTTCCTATATCGTATTCTCCCGTCTGCAAACCTGCAATTCTTGTTGTACTATCTGGCACGATGTAAAAATAAACATCATTCACTAATGCTTCTTTTTTTCCAGATAATCCATCTGAAGGCAGATCCATTGGAGTATAATCCTCAAACTTTGTCAGATGAATGTATTGATCTTTCACCCATTCCTCAAATTTAAATGGTCCTGTTCCAATGTACTCGGTTACAGCGTTTGTTCCAGCTTCTTCGGCAATTTCCTTAGGCATGATGATCGCCGATTGTGTCACATCCGCAAACATTGATAGCAAACCATATATTCTATTTGGCAGTTTTAATTCAACAGTATACTCATCAATTTCCGAAAACTTTGCATCCTTAAGGATTGTCTTCCCCTTACTGGAAACACTCTGCCATCTATTTAATGAAGCTACTACATCTTCAGCCTTCATTTCCTTACCGTTATGAAACTTGACTCCTTTTCTTAAGTGGAAAGTGACCGTTTTTCCATCTTCACTTTCCTCTGCTGATTCCGCGAGCATCGGTACAACTTTATACTTTGAATCAAATTCAAAAAGCTTTTCAAAAATATTCCGTGAAACCTCTAGTGTGGCTGTATTAGAGTTAATATGATTATCTAGTGTCGCCGGCTGGGCGTTAAATGCCACTTTTAATTCCTTGCTTAATTTTGGCTCTGTGCTTGCCTTTTCTTCATTTCCGCTTTCACGGCCACTGCATCCGGCTAATGCCAAGATCATCAGCAATGAAACCATTGCAAGAAAGCCCCAATTTTTCTTACCCATTCTTTTTCCTCCCTTTTTCTTACATACTCTTTCTTTTTAATCGTAGCACGTTTAATTTTTAATCTCTTAAAACCTCAAGAACCATGCGTGCAACAAAAGCGCTTCGGATGGCAATATGGTCTGTATTTATATATTCCTTGCCAGGCTGATGTACAAAATCTCCGCTCATTCCTAAGCCGTCAAGTGTAGGGCAGCCAACAGATGCTGTAAAATTACCATCGCTGCCGCCTCTTGTAATAATACCCCTCATATCCATACCAAACTCGTTTCCTACTTTTTTTGCCATTTCATAAAGAGCTCTGTGTTTAGGGTCATTTTCATCAAAAGGCGGTTTTTCTATGCCGCCCTTTGTCGTAATTTTCACCTTAGGGTTAAATGGCCTAAGATTTTTAAAAAGCTTGTCATATTCTTCGGCCATCTCTACTGATGAAAATCTTGCATCTATTGTAAGTTCTCCATCGCAGGGAACCGTTGGCCAGCCAGCATTGCCGCTTTTTAAACATGTGCAAGCAACAGTCACGCCCTTATCCAAGTCTGTAAGACCTTCTAGATAAACTGCCTGCTGCGCAAGCTCCTTTAAACCGCTTTCAGCATTTTCAGGCTCCTGACCGGAATGCGCTGGTTTTCCTTCCGCAACAAATGTATAGTTGCCTCTGCCATAGCGGCCAATTTTTAAGCCACCTACATAATCGCCTCTTGTGCTCTCCATCACAAATGCAGCCTTACTCTTTTTTGCAAGCTCTTTATAGTGCATATGTGATGAATAACTTCCAGCCTCTTCATCCGAATTTAGGAAAAAGACAATTTTTTTGTTTTTAGGAAGCAGATTCATCTCTTTGAGGGCTTTGGCTACCAAATAGACTTGAACATCTCCGCCCTTCATATCAAGAACACCCGGGCCCCATACCTTTGTTCCCTCATGCCTCCACAGCTCACCAAATGCACCCTTTTCATAAACAGTATCGTAATGACCTACAAACAGCACCTGCTCATCTCCATTGCCTAATTCCATTAACAAATGGTCGCCATAGCGGCTGTCGTTGCTTGGGATGACACTGCACTTAAAACCTATATCGGAGAAAATCTTTGCAAAATAATCTCGGTATTTTTTTAGATCTTCCTTGTCTCCCTCTGTAGGTGTTTCTAGAAGCACCGCTCCTTTTAACACTTCTAAAAACTCGTTTGTATGTTCCTCCATATAATCCATAAGAATTTTTGCCTCTGTCATTGAAACTCGCCCCTTTCTTATTTCAGCAAATGTCTAGTTTCGTGCTCAATCTGGGTAAGAAGCTCGCAGCCATCCATAGTTTTTCACCATTTAAGAGCTATTTTAAAACCAATATATCAATCTAGTACTATTTACTCTTAAAAGAACCTAGAAACATTTTTCTACGAAATTAACATGCCCAAAATCCATATCATCTTAAAATATAGAACTATTTAATTATTGTGTCAATTCAAAAGATATAAATTATTATATTTTACACATCTAACGAATTCCTTCAATGCTATTCTGATACATTGAATTTTTATACTTTTTTGTTGTCAGACTCCTGGTTAGAGAAGTGTAGCTTTGGAATAAAGTTTGATTAAAAGCATTTTATAAACATTGATTCTACATATAGAAGAAAGCACGAATTTTAAATATAGATTGATATATAACTCCATTTTTTCTTTGTCCGTAAAATTAATAAAATATTCTTCGTCTAAATTCACAGAAATTCTATGAGCTCCGTTGGATGAATAATAATAATACAATATTACTATTACTTTTTCCTCTAACGAATCAACAAAATTCTGATTAAAATATATATTGGTACCCTGTACAGCTATATTACTAACTACAAGTCTAAGCGTCTAAAAGGCACAATTCCTCTTCAAGAATTGCGCCCGATTGTTGAAGATCGTTATTGAACTAAAGCTACCCGTTAGCTCTATTTTGGCTAACCATTCACCAAATGTTCTTTATTAAGCGAAGCAGCATTCTTGGTATAAACATTAAGATGTTCCATGCCACTTCAAATAAGATTGATTCCCTAAGTTCAATTAGGATTTCTTTAAAAAAGCCGTTCTGTCTTTCTCTTTTCTTTTTCATCTTCTAACTCCCAATAACTCAATATTTATTTAAATTAAAATCCCATTTAATTACCAAGTGTTATTCAATTATCTGGCCCGATTACTGAAAAAGGCACAATTCCTCTTCAAGAATTGCGCCCTTTAATTGAATGTCATTAATCCTCAAGTTTATCGTTTATCTTCTTTAATAACTCAATTATTTCATTATTTTGTTCAACCTGTTTCTGACTTGTCTTTTTTAACGTAAATATCCACCCAATAATAACAATTATTGCTATTAAAAATAAAAATGGAATAAATGAAGAAATTAACGTTATCATTAAAGCTGATGATTCCATATTTATCCTTACCCCCTTTTATAGAAGATATTTTTGGTTTAACCTGTCCTTGTACTCTATACCGATTATTTCAAAATTCCATTTTATTCACAATAGATTACTCCGTTAAATGGCCCTTTTCATGAAGAAAGACGCCTTCCTTATTACAGAAAAGCGCCCGATTTTGGAACAAGGTATTAGGACTTTTATGTTTGGCCTTTACTTTCCCTTGAAGAAATTCGATACGATTAATAATAATATACCTGTTACAATCAAAGGGACTGAAAATGGCGCAAGTAGTTCTGGAATGTTTTGTTTGGAACCCCTATCGTCTTATTAAATGTAATTCCAATAGCAGCAACCCATACTCCTATGAAGGCTAATATTTTTCCTGTTCGGTTAAACCTTTTTAAGAACATACATATCCCTCCTTCTTCAATACAATTATTTTAAACCGTTACGATTACCTCAACTTGTTATTCTTCAATATGGCCCTTTATTGAAGAAAGACGCTTTCCTTATTTCAGAAAAGCGCCCTATAAAGGAATAACTGTAAAGCTAAAAAGGCTTTTTTAGAAGCTGCGTTTCCCTGGCCAAGCTCCTTGCATTTTACTTAGGAATACAATTTGCCCAATATGATATGCGTCGTGCATTGCTAAACTCTTCAGTTCAAGCACTAATGGATTGTCATCAGGAATCGGTCTATACAAATCTTCTAGATCTGATTTTGCTAGTATTTTTTCAAGTTCACGATGAACAGAAAAGTATTCTTGTTTTGTTTCCTTCCAATTTTGAAAGGTCTCAGTTGGTAATCGATATGTAGCGTCATTATTTTCTGCCTTTGGTTCATTTGCTGTTTCACCAAGAAAGCGTAACAGAATTCTCTTTTCAAAGAAAAGTAAATGACAAACTAATTCCCAAATGGAATGTGCCCCCTCAACTGGTTTCCAAATTGCCTGTTCCAAAGTAATATTCTCTAGTACTTTTTCAAGTGGTGGAAACCAGTCTTCTTTATCTAAGCAGCTTGCCCATTGTTGTAACAAAAGTGTCCTTACATCCATTTTCTATTCCCTCCAATCTTATCCCTTTTAATAGATAATCCCTTTGGTCAATATTCATTTGCGGCGTGTTGTTTTGCATAACTTACAATTTCGAGATGAACCATCTGATTACCTCCCTTACTCCACAATCTGGCCCGATTGTTGAATAGAATGACTCATATTTTTTAAACAACTTTATTGTAAAAGTAACATCTTTATTGTCATTTATAATTACATATTGTTTATGTATTATCGAATATATAAAAGAACAGGAAATGAATCTTATTTCCTGCCCTCAACCATTTCCATCTATTTTAATATTTTCTCAGAGATCTTTTATATTGGTATTGTTTCCATTGATATCTTATAAAGCAGCCAACGCAAAATCCCAAAATTGCAATAAATGCTGCTGCAGCAACCATAATGGTAAATACATAACCTAATATGTTCCAATTTAATAGAAAGCTTATTAATCCTCCTGCGAGACAAATGACGGAAATCGTTTGATTAAATTGCTGCTGATCCCATTCCTCAGGAATATATTGTGATGGGTGCTTTCTAAAAAACAGCTTAGCTAAACGCATCACAGGATTAAACCCAAAAAGTAAGCTCATTAAACCTGCTAATAAAGGGATTGCAAGGATCCAGTCTTGCTTAGTTATCCAAGTAAGCAAGACAAACACCACAATAAACCATTGGTTTGTTCGAACAAGGGGACGAGGAACTGAACGTACTTGACTCTCCATCAACTCAACCTTCCTTTATCGTTTTTGTATGATTTACTTTGATTTTACTCCTATTTTTCTATTTTATTAAGAAAAAAAGATAATAAAGACGGGGCTGGTGCTTTAGGTTTTGCAGAAACACTATTGAAGATTCCTTTACCCTTTTGACTAACCTTAATTCCGTACATCCGGCCGTCTACATTTACTTTGCAATCTTCTATCATTTCAGTTTGGCATTAATTACAAACCCTTGAAAAACAATACATAAGGAATTACTGTTCCTGTTTTGCCAGTTATCAAAGCATAATGTGCTACACCCTTCGCGTAATCAATCCATATCCAAGTAATGATGAAAACAAAAACAACAGGTAGAAGCATTAAAAGGAATGGATGATGAGTTTTTCTTTCCAAATAGCAAAAGGAAAAGATTTAAGGGAGGTCCTAATAAACTAAGTGTAATAAAAATGGTAAAACTCAAATTTGGCTTTAAAATTTTCATCAAAGCACTAATCGTTTGGATATATTCTTTTTTTGTACACTAATTAATACCCTCTCTCAAAACTTCGTAATCACAGATACTGCAAGAATAATTTTATCTTTTCATAAAAATTTTTATTAAACTAAACTGCACCGTTATTACAACAAGCAAATAGATCGCCGCAGCGATCTCAATCTTTAACTCTTGCGCCATTTAGCATAAAAAGAATTTGGCATTAGACCGATTCTATTGAGAACTTTCGTAACAAATTACTGAACCGAAAATCACATACTTCTCCATTTAACCCATAGCTCCACAATTAAGGCTCGTCCCAAAACACCAAATACGATGGCGAACAAAATGCCAACGATAATTCCTAAAATGTTGGAATGTCGGATAGAATTAATTGTCACTAAAATAAAAACTCCTACAAGAAAAACAAAAAGTATGCACGCTATCATAAATTGAAAAAACATGAACAGTTTACTCTTTTGTGACAGTCTAACGAGCCCGAACCATAAAAACACCACAACTATTCCAAATAACATATCATAAGGAGATTGATATCCTGTTCTGAAACTGTAAACTGCTAATGCAACTAAAATTATTCCAATAGTTATAATTTTTAACAATAATCTCACTCTAATCCGCTAACTTTTTTCTTTAATTTGAACAAATGTACTCTACTATATCCAGCATTTTTTGCAAACGAAAATTTAATCCTTTATTTCATACTCCTTCTTGCACTATGCTGCTCGTTAGTAGAGTAGAAAACTGATTTCATAGGGATAGCTTACGCTATCTCTTTTACTTTCAGTTTCCCCTCATCAAACCGTACGTGAAGTTTTCCCTCATACGGCTTTCCGATGTTCTTCTT
>NZ_WBOS01000010.1 GCF_008923245.1 Cytobacillus depressus | reverse complement strand
TCTAGTGGCGATAGCGAAAAGGTCACACCCGTTCCCATCCCGAACACGGAAGTTAAGCTTTTCAGCGCCGATGGTAGTTAGGGGCTGTCCCCTTGTGAGAGTAGGACGTCGCTAGGCTGTAATTATTCCGCAGTAGCTCAGTGGTAGAGCATTCGGCTGTTAACCGAACGGTCGTAGGTTCGAATCCTACCTGCGGAGCCATTTTTAAAAAAATATTTGAGCAGGTAGTTTTAATGCTTCCATAGCTCAGCAGGTAGAGCACTTCCATGGTAAGGAAGAGGTCAGCGGTTCGATCCCGCTTGGAAGCTTACCTAATATTTATTATATGGCCCATTGGTCAAGCGGTTAAGACACCGCCCTTTCACGGCGGTAACACGGGTTCGAATCCCGTATGGGTCACCATTTGGAGGATTAGCTCAGCTGGGAGAGCATCTGCCTTACAAGCAGAGGGTCGGCGGTTCGATCCCGTCATCCTCCACCATAATTTAATATAACTGTTATAAATATGCCGGCCTAGCTCAATTGGTAGAGCAACTGACTTGTAATCAGTAGGTTGGGGGTTCAAGTCCTCTGGCCGGCATCTTATTATTTGGTGGGGTAGCGAAGTGGCTAAACGCGGCGGACTGTAAATCCGCTCCCTTTGGGTTCGGCGGTTCGAATCCGTCCCCCACCACCATTTATTTTTAATTAAACTTGAAAAAATGGACAAGATAGTAATAGTCCTTTTTATTTTGGAAAGTTTCATCAGTGGGCTATAGCCAAGCGGTAAGGCATCGCACTTTGACTGCGACATGCGTTGGTTCGAATCCAGCTAGCCCAGCCATTTTTTTAAAAAACAACTCCGTAGCTTCGCTTCGTCGATTGGTTTTTTAAAAAAATTGCGACAAAGACCGCAGGACTTTGAAGCAAGTTTACGACTACAATCAATATCGAGGAAACAACATATTACTACGAGCCATTAGCTCAGTCGGTAGAGCATCTGACTTTTAATCAGAGGGTCGAAGGTTCGAGTCCTTCATGGCTCACTCATTCTTAATAAATAGACCATTATGTATGATTTCCATAATGGTCTATTTTCTTTTTATGTTTAAAGACGAGCCTAATGTTATGCCGAGAATACTAGTATTGGAATAATATAAAAATTAACTGAATTCCGTATATATATACATATTTTTGCTGAGTTGAGTCATGACGCTAAAAGAAGGTAAAATAGGATAAGACTTTGATTTAAGGGGTTGAAGGGAGAGTTTCTCATGAAAAAATTAGCGATTATTGGAATGCCTATGGATTTAGGCCAGGCCCGCCGTGGAGTAGATATGGGGCCAAGTGCCATTCGATACGCAGGCGTAAATGAACGATTAAAAAGATTATTTGATGAAGTACATGATAAAGGAGATATTGCGGTTGGACGACCGGAAGTAGAAGTAGATCCTGTATCTAATCTGCGCAATCTCCATTTAATAGCTGAGAAAACAGAGATGCTTGCCAAAGAGGTTAACCAGGCAATTGAGGAAGGGGCATTTCCACTTGTGTTTGGCGGAGATCATAGCATCGCGATTGGGACGATCGCCGGCGTTGCTAAGCATTATGAAAACTTAGGTGTCATTTGGTATGATGCCCATGGGGATTTAAATACAGCAGAGACTTCTCCCACTGGAAATATTCACGGGATGCCACTGGCAGTTAGCTTAGGCATGGGCCATCCACTGCTAACAAATGTAGGGGGCTATGCTCCAAAGATAAAGCCTGAGAATATCGTGATTATAGGTGCACGCTCATTAGATGAAGGAGAAAGAGAGCTTATTAAAAAGATTGGCATAAAAGTATATACAATGCACGAAATTGATCGCCTTGGAATGACAAAGGTGATGGAAGAAACGATTGAATACTTGAAGGAAAAAACAGATGGTGTTCATCTATCACTTGATTTAGATGGCTTAGACCCTCACGATGCACCAGGAGTAGGAACACCGGTAATTGGCGGAATTAGTTATCGTGAAAGCCATTTAGCTATGGAAATGCTGGCGGAAGCGGGTCTTATTACATCCGCTGAATTTGTAGAAGTAAACCCAATCTTAGATGACAAAAATAAAACAGCAACAGTTGCCGTTGCCTTAATGGGCTCATTATTCGGAGAAAAGCTATTATAATTAGGATAAATGAAATTGTTAATATTGCTATTTTGATGTTGATTGGAGCGGAAATCAACAAAAGCGTATAAATAAAAAAACTAAGCAGAGTTATTAAAAACTCTGCTTAGTTTTTTTTTTCATTGTCATATAAATTCAGCAGCTTATCTAATTTTTTACTTATGTTGACAACGGGTTTACTTGATAAAGAGGAATAGGAAGCTAAATAAATCATTTCTCTTCTGCATTGTTCAATATCGTTTAACAGTTTACATTTACACATATAGTGGACCCCATCCTTTTTTGACTAATCGGGCACATAGGGATATGATCATTTATTAGGATTTCAGCCTTGAAAATATTTTGCAAAATCATACAAATTTGTCTATGAATTACTCCCTATCATTCCCGAAATACAAAATTATTAAACCACACCAGTAAATATTTGTTAAAATAGATAGTATAAACAAATTAATAATTTAATCAACAATGTTTGTTACGACAAAAGTCTTTATGTAGCAAGAAACGAATATTAAGTTTTGTGTGGATGAAATTCAGCTTATTAGAATTTATCGAACGAGCTTGGTAAAAATATAGTCGCAAATTGTGCGAAAAGAAATTTTAAAAAAATGAAACCTTTTCCGCTATCGATCGTAATATCGATTAGCCGCATAGAGCGGAGGTAAAAGAAAAATGGAGACAATCGTCAAAAAAAGGATTAAGCAAGTTTTAAAAGGGGATCAGGACGCTTACGCAGAAATAGTCGAGATCTATAAAGAAAAAGTGTATATGATATGTTACAGAATGTTAGGAAACAGACATGAATCAGAGGACATTGCACAGGAAGCTTTTTTAAGAGCTTACGTCAACATTCATAGTTTTAATATAAATTTGAAATTCTCTTCGTGGCTCTATCGAATTGCTACGAATTTATGCATTGATCGGATTAGGAAGAAAAAGCCGGATTATTACCTTGATGCAGAAGTTGCAGGCACGGATGGATTAACGATGTATTCGCAAATTGCTGCTGATACGAACTTGCCAGAGGAGGACCTAGAAAGCCTAGAGCTGCAAGAGACAATCCAAAGAGAGATTTCTAAGCTTCCGGAAAAGTACCGTACAGTTATTGTTCTAAAATATATTGAAGAGCTATCATTAAATGAAATCAGCAAAATATTGGATTTGCCATTAGGTACGGTTAAAACGCGAATACATCGAGGGAGAGAAGCATTGAGATCCCGATTACGACACGTATAATATGTATAAGATGAAGAGGGTGAGAACTTTGAATTGTCCAGCAGAAGTGGTTCTTTATATGCATGAATATTTAGACGAAGAGATCTCAACCGAACATGAAAGTGAATTAAGAGCCCACTTGCATAGCTGTAAAGAATGCCAAGCGCATTTTCATGAATTGAGAAAGACCGTTGCTCTTGTCCGCAGTACTTCACATATTCAGGTGCCGACCGATTTTACGGCAAATGTAATGGCCAAATTACCAAAGGAAAAACGAAAAGTTGGATTTCAGCGCTGGATTCGCCAGCACCCATTACTCACGGCCGCATCTCTTTTTCTGGTGCTAATGATGGGAAGCTTTTTGTCTTCATGGGAACAGGATCGTCAATTTTCTGTATCGAAGCAACCAAACCTTGTCGTACAAAATGATACGGTCATTGTTCCGAAAGGTGAAGTAGTGAAAGGTGACATCATCGTTAAAAACGGGAAATTAAAGATTGAGGGGCAGGTTGAAGGAAATGTGACCGTTATTAACGGTGAAAAATATTTGGCATCGGCTAATCAAGTCACCGGAGATATTGAGGAAGTAAACGCTGTATTTGACTGGATGTGGTACCATATCAAAAAGACAGCGACTGAGGTAGTAAGTATTTTTAATAACAGTGAACCATCAACTGTAAAATAAACGTAATATTGCAACGGAATCCTTGTCAAATAGGCAGGATTCCGTTGTTTTTTGCCGAAAGAGACACAGTCCGGATGAGTGGAAATACGAATATTTATGATATAATATGAAGGCTATATATGAAATGAAAAGATTAGGCTTTTTAATATAGATTTGGAGGAAGGATAATGTCGTTTTCAGATTTCTCAATACTGAAATTTTTAGCTAATACTGTTGACATTCTCCTTGTATGGTACGTCATCTATAAACTCATCATGATTGTACGGGGAACAAAAGCTGTTCAATTGTTAAAAGGGATCTTTGTCATCCTTCTTGTCAAAGTAATCAGTGACAAATTCCACCTGCAAACATTAGGATGGATGATGGAGCAAATACTTACTTGGGGTTTTGTTGTAATTGCTATTATATTTCAACCCGAATTAAGAAGAGCCCTTGAACAATTGGGAAGGGGACGATTCTTTTCTAGAACGGCCAATCAAGAATCAGATGATCAGGAAAAAGTGGTCGAATCGATTGTAAAGGCAGTCGATTATATGGCAAAACGCCGGATCGGGGCACTCATTTCCATTGAGCGAGAAACTGGTATGGGCGATTACATAGAAACAGGCATCCAGCTAGATTCCAAAATATCATCTGAATTACTGATCAATATTTTTATCCCTAATACGCCATTACATGATGGGGCGGTCATTTTACAAAAAAGCCAAGTGGCTGCAGCAGCCTGCTATCTTCCTCTGTCAGAAAGCCCATTTATTTCGAAGGAGCTTGGAACACGCCACAGGGCGGCATTGGGGATCAGTGAAGTAACCGATAGTGTAACAGTGATAGTTTCTGAAGAAACAGGCAGTGTTTCGCTGACAAAAAATGGCGAGCTGCATCGTGACTTACATTCTGAGGCATTTAGAGAAATGCTCAAGAATGAATTATTAACCCACAGTCGGGTCAAACAAACTTCTTCCGCTCGCTGGAACTGGAGGGGGAAGAAAAATGGATAAATTTATCGATAAACTGATTGATACTCGCTGGTTTATGAAAATGGTCGCATTAATTCTTGCTTTGCTTCTATTTGACTCTGTTTATGATGCTGATAAAGATGTTTCCAATATTAATGTGCCAAGCGGAGCGGATTATGAAGTCCTTTCAGATATTCCAGTAAAAAGTTACTATGATACAGATAATCTCGTTGTAACAGGTGTCCCAGAAACAGTAAAGGTAACGTTGCAGGGGCCCAGAAACTTATTACAGCCTGCAAAAGCGCAGCGCAACTTCGAAGTATATGTGGACTTAGCAAATGCAGAAATCGGGACGAAAAATGTTCCACTGCAAATTCGCAATCTTTCTGATAAGCTGAAGGTAACGATCGAGCCTGCCTATGCAACTGTAAACATTCAAGAAAAAGTAACGAAGGAATTTAAAGTCAATGTTGAATTTGACAAAAATTTAATAGAGGCCGGGTTTGTTTCAGAGCCTCCTGAGGCAGAACCGAAAACGATTAAAATTACAGGTGCGAAAGATATCATAGATAAAATCAGCTATGTGAAAGCGACAGTTAATATGAGAGGGCCCATTAAAGAAACAGTGAGAAGGGAAGCAATCGTTCAAGTATTTGATCGGGAAATGAATAAGCTAGATGTCCAATTAGAACATGACGTGGTTGATGTCATTATTCCCGTCAAAAGCTTGAGTAAAACAGTTCCAATTAAGGTGATTGAAAAGGGGACCCCTCCGCAGGACGTATCCATCAATTCGGTTACACTTGATATAAAAGAGGCAAAAATTTTTGGTGCGCAAGATGTTCTAGATCGGACTGACAGTGTTCGAGTAGAGGTAGATGTTAGCCAGATTACTGGAGACACGGAGCTCACCCTGCCTGTCATTATTTCAGACGGGATTAATGAAGTGAATCCAAAAGTTGTAAAGGCCATGATTAGCACAACCATTCATCAGTCAGATGGCGACATACACGAAGAAGTAGATGAAAATAAAACATTTTCTAATCTACCGATCAATCTAACGGGGCTTGCCAACCAATATGAGGCTTCCGTGCAATCTCCTAGTGGGGCAAGCTTAACTGTGACAGGGAATAGTAACGCGATTCAGCAATTAAAAGCTAGCGACTTCAGTGTCATTCTTGATTTGTCTAATTTAGGAGTGGGGGACCATGACGTGAAGATTCTCGTAAATGGTCCATCTGATGTGCATTGGAAGCTGGCAACGGAAGTGGCAAAAATCTCAATTACACAAAAAGAAATTTAGCATGAAATTTTGTAAATATACTGTTTATCGAATGAACTTTTAAAGATAATGAAACGAAATTTTCAGAGGAAATCATCTTTTAGTTATAGTTAAATTCTGATTAAAGGAGCGAATGCTTGAATGGGTAAGTATTTTGGAACGGATGGGGTACGTGGAGTTGCAAATAGTGAACTAACGCCTGAATTAGCTTTTAAATTAGGCCGCTTTGGAGGGTATGTTCTGACAAAGGATAAAAATCGTCCAAAGGTATTAATTGGCCGTGATACTCGTGTGTCTGGGCATATGCTCGAAGGTGCTCTCGTTGCGGGACTTTTATCAATTGGAGCGGAAGTGATGCGCCTTGGCGTCATTTCAACACCAGGGGTAGCTTATTTAACAAAGGCACTTGGAGCTGAGGCAGGTGTCATGATTTCTGCTTCTCATAATCCGGTAGCTGACAACGGAATTAAATTCTTTGGTCCAGATGGATTTAAGCTGTCAGATGAACAGGAAGACGAGATTGAGAGCTATATGGATCAAGAAGAAGATAATCTTCCAAGACCAGTAGGGGCTGAGCTTGGACAAGTAAATGATTACTTCGAAGGCGGACAGAAATACTTACAATATTTGAAACAGACGGTGGATGAAGATTTCACTGGCATACATATTGCATTAGACTGTGCCCATGGAGCTACATCTTCTCTTGCTTCACACCTGTTTGCTGATTTAGATGCTGACCTGTCCATGATCGGAGCTGCTCCTAATGGCTTAAATATTAATGATGGGGTAGGATCTACTCACCCTGAGACGCTTGCTGCATTTGTAAAGGAAAAGGGAGCGGATGTTGGATTAGCGTTTGACGGGGATGGAGACCGCCTGATTGCGATTGATGAAAATGGAGACATTGTCGATGGCGACCAAATCATGTACATTTGCGGAAAATATTTGAAGGAACAGGGCCGACTTCGCCATAGTACGGTTGTTTCTACTGTCATGAGCAATCTTGGCTTCTATAAAGCGCTGGAGGCGAATGGCATCCAGAGCATTCCTACCGCTGTCGGCGATCGCTATGTTGTCGAGGAAATGAAGAAAAATGGCTATAATCTTGGTGGAGAGCAATCTGGCCATATCATTTTCCTCGATTATATTACGACAGGAGATGGACTGTTAACTGGACTTCAGCTTGCCAATATTATGAAAATGACGAAAAAGCCTTTATCAGAGCTGGCGAAAGAGATGCAAAAGTTCCCACAAAAGCTTGTCAATATTCGTGTGACGGACAAGCATCATGTAACGGATAATGAAAAAGTGAGTGCGATCATTGCAGAAGTAGAGCAAGAAATGAATGGAAATGGGCGAATTTTAGTACGCCCGTCAGGAACAGAGCCGCTTGTACGAGTAATGGCAGAAGCTCCAACCGAAGAGCTATGCAATTCTTATGTAGAGCGAATTGCAGTAGTTGTCGTAGAGGAAATGGGATTAAAAGAAGAATAGATAAAGTGAATCTTCATTAAGTCGGGGGAGTCCATCATACCTCACTGAATGTTAGTTGAACTTATCACGCTCAAGAGCGACACGTTTTCCCAAAAGCTCTGCTTTTGGTCGTGCGATGTAGAGCTGCCGTAGTGTTCCTTGTCCTGTGGCTTTCGCCTGACTAGGACATCCTGTCCGTCGTCGAGCCTTTATGGGCTGTTGGATCCCATACTTGGAAGTCTTGCTTTCTCAACTTCTTGAAATGGGAATCTTACAGCCCGTTAAACTGCGAAAAAAAGAATGCATAAGGGAACCGAACCGTTCACTTATGCATATTTTTATTATGTAGGGTATATTTACCCTTAAGCTTTTAATTGACGTGAAAGACTTTTATGTGTATGATATTACTGTTTTTGGTAAATGGCTTTGCGAATATTATGTTGTACGCAATAAAGTCCTACATTGCTAATAACAAAGCGAAGATTTTAGAAGAAAGGTGGGCAGTGAGGTTGAAAAATAAAAATGAAAGCGCCTGGACTAATCCTCGAGCGAAGTGGATTAGTTGACGAGGAGGAGGTTTATCGAAGTTTTCGGCGGATACCTCCCGGTTCAAAGCAAACCGTGATCTCATCTTTAAAACATTAGGGCAACTTAATGCACAAAGAGATGGGAATGCTATGAATATAAAGATGTTTTGTTTCGATTAGCCCACTGTATAGTCAGAAAAAGGCTGTATTAGTTGCTGGTTCGTAAGAAAAACATCAATAGAACCAATACAGAGATGAGGGGCAAGACTGTCCCAATAGGCTTCTTGCCCCTTCCGATTTAGGAGGAAAAGAAGTATGTGCGGTATCGTAGGATATATTGGAAATAATGATTCGAAAGATATTTTGCTTAGAGGCTTAGAAAAGCTTGAATATAGAGGATATGATTCAGCAGGAATTGCAGTGAGAGATGAGCATAAAGTCCAGGTTTTTAAAGAAAAGGGCCGTATTGCTGATTTAAGGGGCATTGTCGACTTTGATATCTTTGCTCTATCGGGAATTGGACATACACGCTGGGCAACACACGGTGTGCCAAGTGCAGCCAATGCCCACCCGCACCAAAGTGCATCAGGCCGCTTCACGCTTGTTCATAACGGTGTCATTGAAAACTATGAAATCTTAAAGCGCGAATATTTACAAGGCGTACCTTTTAACAGCGATACAGATACAGAGGTTATCGTTCAGCTGATTGGATTATTCGCAAACGATGGATTAACGACTGATGAAGCGTTCCGTAAAACGCTTAAGCTCTTAAAAGGCTCCTATGCACTCGCTCTTTTAGATGAACAGGACAACGAAACGATTTATGTGGCAAAAAATAAAAGCCCGCTGCTAGTCGGATTAGGTGACACATTTAATGTAGTCGCGTCAGATGCGATGGCGATGCTTCAAGTAACAGATCAATATGTGGAGTTAATGGATAAAGAAATCGTGATAGTGAGAAAAGGCGAAGTCATCATTCAAAACCTAGATGGCGAAACCATTGCACGTGATCCATACACAGCGGAATTAGATGCAAGCGACATTGAAAAGGGCACATATCCGCACTATATGTTAAAGGAAATTGACGAGCAGCCTTTAGTGATGCGCAAAATCATTCAAAGCTATCAGGATGAGCAGGGTGCTTTAACGATTGACCAAGAGATCATCCAAGCAATGAATAACGCGGACCGTATTTATATTATTGCGGCGGGAACTTCGTATCATGCAGGACTCGTGGGAAAACAGTTTATTGAAAAAATGACAAAAATCCCGGTAGAAGTGCATATTTCCAGTGAGTTCGGCTACAATATGCCATTGCTTTCAGAAAAGCCACTGTTTATCTTTATTTCACAGAGCGGAGAAACCGCAGATAGCCGTGCGGTTCTCGTGAATATTAAAGAAATGGGCTATAAAGCCATTACAATGACAAACGTGCCTGGTTCAACACTGTCCCGTGAAGCGGATTACACACTCTTGCTTCATGCAGGCCCTGAAATTGCTGTTGCTTCAACAAAAGCATACACTGCACAGCTTGCGGTATTAGCGATTTTAGCAGCAGTAACGGCGAAGAACCGTGGCATCGAGCTTCGTCTCGATCTTTCCCGTGAGCTAGGCATTATTGCGAATGCGATGGAAGTGCTCTGCGACGAAAAAGAAGAATTCGAAACTATCGCCCGCGGATTTTTGTCCGTTACCCGCAATGCATTCTTCATCGGCCGCGGACTAGACTTCTATGTTGGCCTTGAAGGAGCTTTAAAGCTAAAGGAAATCTCTTATATTCAGGCTGAAGGCTTTGCCGGCGGCGAATTAAAGCACGGAACCATCGCTTTAATCGAAGAAGGCACACCTGTCATCGCCTTAGCTACTCAAGAAAGTGTGAACTTAAATCTCCGCAGCAACGTACAAGAAGTCGCTGCCCGAGGCGCCAACACGTGCATCATCTCCATGAAAGGACTGGAAGTGGAAGGAGACACCTTCGTCATCCCAGCTGTGCACGAACTATTAACACCTCTTGTCTCTGTTATACCATTGCAATTAATTTCTTACTACGCTGCTTTACACCGTGACTGTGACGTCGATAAGCCTAGGAATTTGGCGAAGAGTGTGACGGTGGAGTAGGGGAACGTTGGGAAATTGATGCTGTTGTCTAAAACTAAAATTACCGACTCTTACACAAAAATAACGTTCTTTAAATAAAAATACCATTCCCAAACCGAAGGTTTCCTGATACCATTCAGCAGACCTTCGGTCTTTTTTTGCCCAAAAAAAGAAAGGGAGAATAGGCGATGAAGAAAAGTGGGAAAAACAATCCCTTCAACCTTTAAACCTTATCCCTACTATCCCTATTATTATTATGTCAAAATTAGTGGAAAATCTTTACACAAATGAGGAAAAAGCCTGAAAAAAGCTTCGATTGGATTTCCAAATTTCATCGTAACAACGCTTATTTAATAAATAGAAGTTCTTCCTTCCTATTTCAGCATATTTAGAATAATGGAGCATAATGCTCATTTGAAATTATTCATTTTGATTGTTTATTTGGCAAATCGTTGATTGCTACAGTGTTTGAATACCATTTCAGGACTTTAGGATCTTGCTATCTCGTGGTTTTTGTTGCTGCTCTGTAATTAACAATTAATACTCTGTAATTTACCGATAATACTAATGTAATAGTTTTTCTCTATACTAAGAAACCTAATAGTTAGTAAGGGAGAGATAAGATGATAAAGCAACTTAGTTCAGTTTTTTTGACAGCAGCGATCTCCATGTCATCGTTGGTAATTCCTGCTAATGCGGAGGGGACGGAAGGGACTAAACCCTGGATGAACACCCAGCTCTCTGCTGAGAAGCGTACCGAGCTTCTTCTTGATAAGATGACGATGGAACAGAAGATCCAGCAAATCGCTATCTCGCGTTTCAATGAGAATGACAAAGGTGAGACGTTCGTCATGAAATATGGCGGTGATAATAAGTATATGAGCGGCGAATTCGCGCCCCAGGGTACCCTGCCCGGGTGTGAGTTTCAGGACACCGGCCGGCAGATCCGTGGGATCGAGGATCTGGGCATCCCCACAATCCGCATGACCAACGGTGGTACGGGTGTGAAGGGCGGATCGTGTGGCAAGGACCCGGAGGCGACAGGCTTGCCGTCCACTCTGTCCATGGCCGCGACCTTCAACCGTGACCTGAACCATGAGGCCGGCCGGATCCTCGGCGAGGAGACCCGGGCCTTCGCGCATCACGTGCTGCTTGGACCAGGCTTGAACCTTGTGCGTCACCCGTACAATGGCCGTAACTATGAGTACTTCAGCGAGGACCCTTACCTGACTGGTACCCTGGCGACTGAGCAAGTCAAGGGCATCCAGGAACAGGGGGTACAGACCCAGCTTAAGCACCTTGCCGGCAATGAGCAGGAGACCGAGCGCTGGACGATGGGTGTCCAAGTTCCCTCAAAGGCCATGAACGAGCTGTACATGCTGCCGTTCGAGATGACCGTCAAGGATGCTGACCCGGCCTCCGTGATGTGCTCGTTCCCGGATGTCAACGGTACCTTTGCCTGTGACAGCTCTGAACTGCTCCAAGAAGCTCTGCGGAACAAGTGGGGCTTCGATGGTTACGTCATGAGTGACCGTCGCGCGATTCACGACACGGTCTCTGCCATTAAGGCGGGTACGAATGTCGAGCTCGACTGGGCACCACAGTACTACACCAAGAAGAAGATCCAGGAGGCCCTCGACTCGGGTCAGGTGACCGAGGACGATATCGACAATCTGCTTCGTCCGCGGTACGTTAAGATGATCGAGTTCGGCCAAATGGATAAGCCTTACGACAAGTTCTTGCCGGAGATCGTCGATCCGATGGCCAACGGCGCTAGCGCACGGAAAATGGCCGAGGAAGGCTCCGTGTTGTTGAAGAACACTGACGGCTTCCTGCCACTGAACGGCAAGACGAAGTCGATCGCGCTGATCGGCGTAGATTGGTTTGCCGGTAAGGCCAAGATGTCCCCGCGCTCCATTCGGGACAACAACGAGAACGTCGTGACTAAATACACGGTCACTCCGCAGAAGGGCCTAGAGAATGTCATCAAGGAGCTAGGCTACGACACAAAAGTGACTTACAACGATGGCCGTGACCCAGAGGCTGCAGCCAAGCTGGCCGTTGAGTCCGACGTCGTACTACTCATGGTCGGCGACAACCCGCATGAGACCGTGGACCGCAAGACTCTTGGCTTCCCAGCCATCGACCTCGACAAGGATCCGGTTCGAACGAAATGGGTGGAGCAGGAGCCGCTGATCGACGCGGTTATGAAGGCCAACGCGAAGAACACCGCTGTGGTCCTGAAGACCTCCGGTACGGTGCTCATGCCGTGGCTGGATAAGGTCCCTGCCGTCCTAGAGGCATGGTTCCCGGGCATGGAGGATGGCAATGCCGTCGCTAATCTGCTCTACGGTAAGGTCAATCCTTCCGGCAAGCTGCCTATGACGTTCGGTGCCACCGAGCATGAGGCCGCTTTTGCGACCAAGGAGCAGTACCCTGGAACCCGTCAAAACACTGGCAAGCCAGGTGGCCCGGGCCCGTACGGTAACGGTTCCGACCAGCTAATCGCCAAGTACTCCGAGGGCCTAGAGATGGGCTACCGCTGGTACGAGGCTAACAACGTGAAGCCGGTCTTCCCATTCGGGTACGGCCTGTCGTACACGACCTTCAAGTATGACGACCTGAAGGTGAAGAAGATCCAGGACAAAGGCTCGTTGTCTGGTATTGACGTGTCCTTCACTATCACGAACACCGGTGACGTTGCCGGTGCCGAAGCGGCACAGGTCTACCTGACCCTGCCGAACGAGGCGGGAGAGCCGACCAAGCGACTCGTCAACTTCGATAAGGTTTACCTTGAGCCAGGTGAGAGCCAGCAGGTAACACTAAAGATTAACCAGGCCGACTCTAACCACCCGTTCTCCTATTTCATTCCGGAAGACCCGGACAACCTGAAGAACTGGGCTCACGGCGATTGGGCAACCGTTGATGGAAAGTACCGCGTGCATGTCGGTGGTTCCTCAGCAGACACCCCGCTGGAAAAGGACGTTCCGTTGAACTTCAAACTCAGCAAGGGTAACGGAAACAACGGAAACAACGGAAATAAAGGAAATAACGGGAACAACAACTCCCAACGTTAGGCCTCAGGGCCATGGGATGACATCGGCGACCCGGTAGGGGTCGTCAGGCATCCCGAAAGTAGTGAGCCCGCGGGTTCGGTGAATTAAGCCGAGGCCTGCGGGCTCATTGCTTTTCTCGACGCCTCCATGGGCGACGAGAGGGACGAAAAGAGTCAAGGAAGGACGTGAGAAGTTTGATGAAGGGATTCGTTCGGAAAAGCCGGCGAAGTCCGGCGCATTCGTGGTGGGTGGCCCTTGGCCTGGTGGTCCTCTTGACCGCATGCACTGTCGAGGAATCCGCCGGGCCGGTCGGGAGCGATGACGTCGTGGAACCCGCCCCGTCCGGGCACGGCGACTGGCAGGTCCCGGGCTTGGTGGATCGGTCCGGCTCGCCGATCGAGGTGCCGACGCCGGGTCCGGCCACTGGCAGGACCCTGGACGTCACGGACTTCGGGGCAGATCCGGATCCGGACTCACATGACGACGCAGCAGCCATCAGGGCGGCCCTGGACGCGGCCGAACCGGGTGACGAGGTCTTGCTTCCGGCTGGCACGTATGACCTGCGCACCACTGACCCATCCGACAAGCCGGCGAACATCGTGCTTCGTAGCGGCGTGAACCTACGTGGCGAAGGCCAGGAGAGAACCGTGCTGCTGACTTCCCTCGACGGCAAGGATGACAGCGCGGTGATCCGCGGCTCCGGCGTCCACGACGTCATCGTCGCTAACTTCACCATCACCTCCCGTCATGAGGGTCCACTCGGCGAAGACACCGAAGACGGCGATGCGGGTGGTGGCCCGATGTACGGGATCCACCTCGGAGCCCACGAAGGGCAGGCAAGCTCCCGGGTCCTGGTGAAGAACCTGGGCATCCGCAGGTTCGAGCGCCACGGCATCTCCGTCAAGAACAGCCGTGAAGTGACCCTCTCTGGAAATTACATCAGTGAGGCAACTGCCGTCGGTCCCGGCGGACAGGGCTACGGCATCGCTATCGAGGGCTCAGCAGACCAGCACGACCCGGATGCCGCCAACGATTCCCGGCACAACGTCGTCATCGGCAATACCTTCGATGGCAGGCATCTGCGGCACGCCATTCTGCTGCAGTTCCCCACGCACAACAATCTCGTGGCAGAGAACACCATCGTCGGCAGCCTCCTCGACGCCATCGACCTGCACGGCGAGGGTGAATACCTGAATGAGATCCGGGACAACACGGTTATCGGCGGGCAGCAGGCGGGCATCGCGCTGGGCAATCCTGGCGGGGCCAAGAACAAGCACGACGCCTCAGGGCCTGGAAACTGGGTGCATTCCAACGACCTGATTGGAAACCGTCAGGGAGTCCTCGTCATCCTGGGAACTCCTGACACCCTCATCAATGACAACTGGATCAACGCCGGGAAGGATTCGAAGGCCGGCATCGAAGTCCGCAATGCGCCGGGCACGGAGTTGCACGGTAACCACATCACTGGAGGGACTGACGGGTTCTGGGCCATCCGGCTCAGTGAGGACCGCGGAACAGACGGACGGGGTAAAGGAATCCCCTCAGGCATCAGGATCGAGTGCAACGTCATTCGACAGGTCGCCAACGGCATCAGGGTCGATGCCGGAGAGGACCTCAGCATGGTCGAAAACGTCGTTGACGGCATCAACGGAGCCAAGCTGAGGGTGGCCGACGGGATCGAGGTGAGCCGGTCGGCCCAGCGGTCCAGCTCCACCAAGGCAATGAATTTTGCAGTGCAGAAATAAATATTTAACTCATTTAGCAACCAGTTAAATATAGTAATTAAATTGTGCAGTACCTTGACCTTCAACAATCGGTTGCGTTTGTCGAAAATATATGCCTAATTTCTCACTAAAGGTACGGAGGAATTAGGCTTTTTTTATATTGAAAAATCCATATTCATTCAAGTCTTAATTTATGGTGTCCTAAGCTTCCAATTTTTTTGTCGCTATACAGCTGTTGTAGTTTTATAATAAAGTTTGATTAAAAATCCTGTTTTTGCAGGTTTTTTTTTCTTTATCTATAAGGTAGGTTGAATAAGAAAAATAAAAAGAAATCTATATGGAATGGTTTTTATCTTTATCATAATTTGGTGATGTACTAGAGTTTATTAATATGTGGTCTAATACTTTTTTTGTAAAAGGCATGAAGTAATTAAGTATTAATCCCCCAAAACAAACAGTTAATAAAGTTCCAATGCCAATAGGTCCATCTAAAATCATTGCAATGATCAAGAATACGAGATAAATGAATGTTCTTGAAAAAAATATATTTGT
Organism: Cytobacillus depressus; assembly: GCF_008923245.1. Lineage (GTDB taxonomy): Bacteria > Bacillota > Bacilli > Bacillales > Cytobacillaceae > Cytobacillus > Cytobacillus depressus. The sequence goes on along the minus strand of NZ_WBOS01000010.1, from coordinate 119,424 downwards.
TTTAGTTAATTCTTGTATGATTAATGTTAATCGGTCAACTGGAATCGGTGCAAAATTTGTGTGTAAATATGTTGCAGTTCCTAATCCTATAACAACTAAGCCGATTCCAAAGCAAACTAATTTGCTGTACCATAGTTCAGGTGTTATCAAATTGTGAAATAAAAAAAGCCATATATCAATACCAATCCCCGTGATAAATGCTGTTAACAACCCCAAAATTTCTGGTCTTTGTCTTTTTAAAAATGAATTACAAAATATCAATATTAAGGCGATTATTATCTCCCAACTTCCCACAGTAAGCCCCACATTTTTAGATAGTCCTACCAAAAGTGCATCAAAAGGTGATGTTCCAAGGTTTGATTGTATAGTGAAAGAAATACCAAGGGTTAATATGAAAATACCTAATACATAAAAAATATATTTCACTTTACTCGACCTCTTTATTATTAATTTTTTGTTGCAAATACAACAAAGACGGGTTAAATTTAATATATGAGATTTTTATTGCATTTGCAACAAAAATATGTCTAAGGAGTTAATGATGAAGGAAATTCTTCGTGAAATTGGAATGATAGCAAGGGCGTTAGATTCAATTAGTAATATAGAATTTAAAGAATATGACCTTACAAAAGGGCAGTATTTGTACCTTGTGCGAATATGTGAAAATCCAGGAATCATTCAAGAAAAGTTAGCTGAGATGATAAAGGTAGATCGAACAACAGCAGCTCGAGCAATAAAAAAACTTGAGATTAATGGCTTTATTGAAAAGAAAGATGATGAACATAACAAAAAAATAAAAAAGCTCTTTCCAACGGAAAAAGGGGAAAATGTTTATCCTTTTATAAAAAGAGAAAATGATCATTCGAATAATGTCGCATTAGCGGGATTTTCTGAAAAGGAAGTAGAAACAATTTTCCATCTTCTTCAAAGGGTTAGAAAAAATATAGAAATTGATTGGGATTTTGTAAAAAAGGGAAACAAGAGAAATTATTAATTTTATATAAAGGAGCTGAATATAAAATGACTGTAAAAATAAAAAAGTGCAACCGTGAGGATATACAAATACTCAAAGAAATGAGCATTGAAACATTCAACGATACGTTTAAAGAGCAGAATTCACCTGAAAATATAAAAGCTTATTTGAAAAGAGCATTTAACTCTAAACAGTTGGAAAAGGAATTGTCCAATAGCTTTTCGGAATTCTTTTTTGTTAATTTTAATAATGAAATCGCTGGATATTTAAAGGTCAATACCAATGATGCGCAGTCTGAACAAATGGGCGATGATTCACTTGAAATCGAGAGGATTTATATTAAGCACAAATTTCAAAAACATGGGCTTGGTAAATATCTGCTAAATAAAGCGATGGAAATTGCGCTGGAACGTAATAAGAAGAAAATCTGGCTAGGCGTATGGGAAAAAAATGAAAACGCAATTGCTTTTTATAAGAAAATGGGGTTTGCTCAAACGGGGGCCCATTCTTTTTATATGGGTGATGAAGAACAGATAGACTTTATCATGACAAAAATACTCGTATAATTCGGAGCGGATGTATTGAAATTCTTTTTAGAATTGTGCTAGAAATGATAATGAATTGAAACAATATACATAAATGAAAAAAAGTGTAACAGCCATAAGAAAAAATAGTTTGGAATGAGGACATCAAATGGGTACAATCACTAAGCAAAAAGGAACGTTTAGATTTAAAAAGGTATCAAAAGCATTTGCCGTTATGATTGGCGCCTTTATCACAGCGTACGGATTAGAGGCAATACTAATTCCAAACAATGTGTCGGACGGCGGTGTGACGGGTCTGAGTATCGTTGGTTCAGAATTAATTGGACTTCCTTTAGGAATTTTAATTGCAATACTCAATATCCCATTCGTATTTTTGGGGTATAAACAAATTGGTAAAAGCTTTGCTATTTATTCTGTAATTGGAATTGCTTCACTAGCATACGGGACTAGTATTATGCATCAAGTACCGACCATTATCCAAGGCGACACATTGTTAGTAACCGTTGTTGGCGGTATTATCATTGGTTTTGGGATGGGATTGGCACTGCGAAATGGCGGTGCATTAGATGGCATTGATATGTTGGCAGTTTTGCTTTCCCGAAAGCTTCCTTTTGGGACAAGTGATCTTATTTTATTTTTAAACTTGTTTGTGTTTATAGTTGTTTCAACAGTATTCGGCCTTCAAGGAGCTTTCTTATCGGGAATCGCTTATTTTATTGCCTCTAAGGTGATTCATACGGTTGAAGAAGGTTTAAGTGGTTCTAAAACCTTTAAAATTATTACTAATCAACCCGAATTAATGGTTGAAACGATACGTGACCGCTTAGGACGCAGCGCAACATATAACCTCGTTAAAGGCGGTTATACAAATGAGAAATTCAAGGAAATTACTTGTGTTATTAACCGTTTAGAGGATAGTAAAATGAAAGAAATCATTTATGAAATTGACAAGCATGCCTTCGTTGTTGTATATGATGTGGCAGAAGTTAAGGGCGGTAACTTCAAAAAGCAGGACATTCATTAATAAAGCGAGCATGAAAATGTGCCAACAGGGGAAGCTTACTCACCAAAAGAATAGAGGACTTTATTATTTTTATTTAGGCTTATGCACCTAGTTATTTAACCATACATAAAAAGCCAAATTACATAACCTAACCTAAACATTATGTTTTTTATTATGAGGGGAATATGGTTATGTATTATTATAGGTATGCGAAATTAAGGGGACAAAGGCAGCCATATAATAACAAATTTTCTGCATCGCCATTACACTTACAGCATCAAATGCCCGAACTTAATCAAGAAAATGACCTTGGGATTCCGGCTGGCTGGAGTGACCCGGATCATCCAGGTGGTTTGTGGGGTCCGGGGCCGGAGGGTTTAGCAAGCTTCAGTAGCCTGAAACATCCAGTAAATCAGGTAGGTACTCAAGTCCATTCAGCTGGTTGGATGCCGGTAAATCCGGTTGGTTTAAATACTCAAGTCTATCCAACCGGTTGGATGTCGGTAAATCCGGCTGGTTTTAGTACTCAAGGGCAAATGGTGGGTTGGGGAGATCTTGGGGGTCCGGTAGGCTGGGGAAGTTATGGGAATCCAGCAGGCTGGGGTAGTCAGGGCATTCCGATGGGCTGGGGGAATTTCATGGGTCAAGGTCAACCGGGGATGTTCGGAGGTTTGCTTAAGGTTGGAAAAGGAGCGTTAGGCGGTCTGGGAACTCTTAGTAATCTAATTAACGTCGGAAAGATGTTATATTAATCAAGGGCCTTCTATGTTAGAAGACCCTCTATTTACTTTTGTCATAACCAATATGAATAGAAAAAAAGGCAGACTAATTTGATTCTTTTGGAGGCCCCTCTGGAAAGTTATTTTGAATGGATGATAAGGGCTCATTGGGATTTGGAGCGCTTTCATCTTCTTCTATTGGCTGATCAATTTCCTGAAAGAAGGAATCAAAATCTGGTAAAAGATTTAAAAGTTCATTAAAGGATATGGGGCGTCCATTTTCTGTCATTAGATGGACTGGTTCATGTTGTAATGCGGCAAAGTTCTCATTTAGCAACGAGGCTAAAATTCCCTGAAAAGAAGCGGTGCTTCCAGATTCAATAATCTCGGTAAATGCGTTTGTTTTTTGTTGAAGCGAAGAAACACCCTCATTGAGTATTAACGCTAAAAACTCACTATTTGATGAAAGGCCACTAAATTCATCATGCTCTTTTAATGAACTAATAAACCTTTCTAAGTTCATTTCCTCCAATTCATTAAATTCTAATGTAAAGCCCCTCTCTCCCTTTTTATACTCCATTTATGGCTCCCCTTTCACAGGAATTTTTTGTATTAATACTCACTAATGTATTTCTTTTAAAAAAAATTGTTCATCATTAAACTAAAATCACTCCATTTTTCCAAAACATTTCTGAGTTATTAGGTGCATGTAGAACTTAAAAAAACGGAAAAGTCAAATCAATTAGCGGATTAAATCAGTTAAATGGGATCCTAATAAGGAGCCTGTGGTCCAATGCGCTTTCAAAAGAAAAGCATTAAAAGCAATGGAGGAATACTAAAGGTTGGGCCGGTTTGAAAGGTTCCCTTCGTAAGATTCTCTTATAGGTATATTTAATAAAAATGTCATGCTTGATTTAATAGGTTTACATTATCTTGTCTTTATCAATTAAAAGAAGCTTCTCATTAGTCATTAGACTTTTGGGAAGCTTCATTTTTGATTACATGCTATCCGTTGACAATCGTGCCGCCATTCACATGAATAATCTGCCCGCTAACATAGGATGAATCATCACTTGCCAAATATACATAGGTTGGTGCGAGTTCGTATGGCTGTCCTGCACGTCCAAGCGGCGTGTCGGTTCCAAATTGAGCTACCTTATCAACAGAGAATGTAGATGGGATTAACGGGGTCCAAATGGGTCCCGGCGCTACCCCGTTTACACGAATTCCTCGTCCTGCAAGTGACAGCGCAAGAGATCTAGTAAAGGTAACGATTGCCCCTTTCGTTGCTGAGTAATCAATCAGCTGTTCATGGCCGGCATAGGCTGTTATCGAAGCGGTATTAATAATGGAACTGCCTTTTTGTAAATACGGTAGAACCATTTTTGTTAAATAAAAATAGGAAAAAATATTTGTTCGGAAAGTTCTTTCGAGTTGGTCAGAAGAAATATTCAGGAGACTATCCTGAGGGTGCTGCTCTGCAGCGTTATTTACTAACACATCTATTTTCCCAAACTGGTCAATCGTCTTATTGGCAATCTCCCTGCAAAAAGATTCAATTCCGATATCTCCTGGAAGTAATATACATTCTTGTCCTTCCGCTTCTATTAATTGCTTCGTTTCGTCTGCATCTTCCTGCTCTTCTAGGTAGTTGATTGCAATATTGGCCCCTTCTTTAGCAAAATAGATTGCTGCCGCCTTTCCAATTCCACTGTCACCACCTGAAATTAAAGCTATTTTTCCTCTTAATTTCCCTGATCCTTTATAATTGGGATCAATCGAGGTTGGTTTTGGATCCATCTGACTCTCTAATCCTGGCTGCTTGTTTTGATGCTGAGGGGGAAAAGCTTTTTGATTCGACTGATTTTGTTTGCTTGGCATGTTGACCGAACCTCCATCTAGTATTTACTTTCCTAGTATGGAGTGAATGGGCACGGAATATTTGTCAAAAAGAAGAACAGAGATGACTCCAAAAGTAGTGGATGTGGCGTTCGACTTTCTTTCACTGCGTTAGTTATTTCTACCGTCATAAAGGCAAGTTCTGTTTAGGTCAACTGACAATTAATTATTCACACAGAGAAGGACTTTCTCAAAAAACGGTCACCATGTAAAAATTAGAAACATTGATATATCAACATTAAAAAGGGAGTCTCAGAGCCGAAAAACTCGACTTATGAGACTCCCTTTTTATCTTTTCTTGACATTCCCAATCTTTTTAACTCAACTCTATTAAAGCGCTGGTAAATGGAATTTTTCTTATTCAACTTTGAAATTTTCTACTAATTTCTCTAATTCATCAGAAAGTTGGTGTAGATTATCAGAAGCATGATATATATTTTTAACGCTTCCTTCTTGCTCTTGAATTTTGAGATTTAGTGAACCAGAAATAGTCGCATTCTTTGCTGAAATATTCTCCAATTGCTGAGAGGTAGCTGTTATCTCTTCAGTAGATGCAGAGATTTGTTGAGATGATGCGGATACTTCCGAAATGTTTTGAGACACTTGATTTGTGTATGTTTGAATTTGACCAAATATTTCATCGGTATCTTTTCCGATACTTATCCCTTGAGCAATTTCCTTATTTCCAAGTTCAATGAAAGAAACAGCGTTATCCGTTTCAGTCTGAATTTCTTTAATAATATTAGCAATCATATCTGTAGACCTTCTTGATTCTTCAGCTAATTTTTTTACCTCTTCAGCTACAACTGAAAAGCCTTTTCCTGCTTCACCTGCTCTTGCAGCTTCAATAGCAGCATTTAAAGCAAGTAAATTTGTTTGATCGGCAATCGAACCGATAATCGTTAGGAAATCATTAATAGATTGAGAACGTCCCTTTAGTTGTGTGATCGCGCTTGTTATGTCAGCGAATGATTGATTAATCGAATCCATTTGTTCAATTAATCTCTTAATGGATTGAGAGCCTTCTCGTGTTATTTCATCCATTTCGATGGAAGATGTACTAACATCCTGTGAATTTCCTGCAATGGTTTGAATTGCGGTCGCTACTTCTTCTATTGCAAGTACAGTATTAGAAATAGATTCTTCCTGTGAATTCATTCCATCATTCATCACCTGAACGTCATGGGCAACTTGTACAGAATTCTTTCCTGTTTGCTCTGCGGATTGATGAAGAATGGCGGATGCGTGATTTATTTCAGCAGAAGTTTCCTTGATTTTAAAAATCATCTGCTGCATGTTATGTATCACTTTATTAAAGAGTGCAACGATTTGCCCGAGCTCATCATCCTTCTCTACCTTTAAGTTTACTTGAAGATTGCCGTTCCCAACTTCATTTAATCCTCTGAGAAGCTCATTTAGTGGCTTAAAAGATTTCCTTGTATAGAAAATCTGGAAAAGAATGATTAGAATCAACCCTGGCAGAAGTACAAATAAGGCCATCTTAGTTAACTTAACTTGACTCGTATGAAATAATTCTGCGCTAACGTCAACACCGAAATAAGCAAAGATTTCTCCATTGTTGTCCGTAAGCGGGTATAATTCTGAAATCCATGTACCGATGTCATCGTTATATATTTCAGAAGCAACCGTTGTTTTCGTTTCCATCATTTCATTAATAGCTGCTATAATTCGATCTGGCTGTGGAAATGGGTCACCTACTTTAACTCCCTCTTCTTTTAAAACCTCGACGAGATGTGATGGAGCACCGATTAACGGTGTGTTGTTTCCATCAACAATTTTAGTACTGAATATATAGGCTTGAGCGACTTTGTTATTATTTTTGGAAATTTGATCAAAGAAGGAAATTAACTTTTGTTGGGCAGGAGAATCATAATCTTCCTTCATAGCTTCCTTCACTTCAGCAATATCTAACTCTGTGCCCCATGTATGAACGATATTATTTGCTTCCTTGCTAATATCATTTTTTAAAATGTCTGATATTACTTGATAACTGGAAAAGCTGATGACAGCGCCGATAAAAACTGAGATGGCCACAGAAATAAATATGTTTCTGAAAATAAACGATTTTGTTCTTCGCATGTATCTTTCTCCTCGTTTAGATTTGATAGGAATTAGTTCTTTTATTCCTTGAAAAAATCGAAATCAGTACATCGTTATTGTGTGAGAGATTTTTCATAAAATCGTCAAAGAATAGGAGCGTAAATATGATTAAACCATTATTATCTGTAAAAACGATGAAAAACACTGACTTAACTATTATCGACAAATTTCACGAAATGGTTAGTATTTTTCCGAAATATCCAGCAATTTCAATGAATAATGAATCATTAACATATGATGACTTAAATAAAATGTCGAACGAGGTTGCCTTTAAACTGATAAATCAGGGAGTAAGAAAAGGAGACTTCGTCGGTGTTTTCTTAAACCGAAGCATGGAGGCCATCATTAGTCTGTTAGGAATTATGAAATCAGGCGGCGTCTATGTGCCAATTGACCCATCTTATCCAGACGAAAGAATTAGCTACATGGTAAATGACACAGCTTGTGAGCTTGTCATCACGAACTCCATCCTTCAAGGGAAATTAGATGAGGTTGGATTCTCCCGAAATATTTATCTTGTTGATAAGATTGGGTTTGATGATCGTAACATCGAATGCCAGGAACTTACTTCAGCCGATTTAGCTTATGTCATTTATACTTCGGGATCTACTGGGAATCCAAAAGGTGCTTTAATCAAACATCAGGGTGTCCTTAATTTAGCAGCATGGCTTTCAGATCACTATCAGTTTGATAATGATACGGTTATCTCTGAATTTGCATCTTTAAGTTTTGATGCATCCATTATCGATATTTTCCAAGCGCTGCTAAATGGCGTTCGTTTACATATTTTATCTGAAGAATCACGGAAAGACCCCAATCAATTAGCGAAAGAAATTGCTGATCAAAAAATTACTAATATGATTTTACCAACTGCTTATTTTCATCATATGACGAGTATATTAAATGAACATGATCTGCAAAAACTTGCTTCTTTAAAAGTAGTCGCATTAGCAGGAGAAGCTTTAACAGGAGAAATGGTCAGATTGTGGCAGGGGAAATTCGGGTATGCTATTCAAATCAGTAATTTCTATGGGCCAACTGAAACGACTGTGATGGCATCGTTTTATGATATTGCTGGCGAATGGCCGGAAGAGATGGCGAATGTCCCTATAGGTAAACCAATTCGAGGATTCGATTTTTATATTGTAAATGAAAAAGGAATGGACTGTAAGACGAATGAACCTGGGGAACTATTAATTGAAGGGCCGGGATTATCTGTTGGCTATTTAAATCAACCTGAAAAAACGGCTGAGGCATTCATCGATCATCCTACTAAGAAAAATACAAAACTCTACCGAACAGGAGATATTGTAAGATTATTGGAAGACGGAAATGTTGAATTTATCGGCAGAGATGACCAGCAAGTGAAAATAAGGGGGCATCGAGTGGAAATTGGAGAAATAGAAGACAAAATGCTGAAACTGCCTTTCTTGAAAGAGGCGGTTGTTATACCAAGACAAGTGAAGGGGCATGAAAAAGAGTTATTTGCGTTTTATACTGGTAAATCAAGTGAAAAGATTGAAAAAAATAAAATCCATCATGAATTAAAATCGGCATTACCGGACTATATGATACCTAGTTACTTTATTCAATTGGACGAGATGCCAATTGCCCCTACAGGAAAAATTGATCGGAAACATCTTGAAAAAGTCGATTTTAAAGAAGTTCTTTCTGCTAATATCATTGAGCCAAGAAATGAAGTAGAGATGATCATATCACAAGCTTTATGTGATGAATTACATGTGGACAAGCTTGATATTAAGGAAGATTTGTTTACAAATGGCTTAAACTCGCTAAAGGTTTTAAATGTATTAGTTAAGTTAAAGCCCCATTTTCCTGAAATCAGTATTCAGGACTTCTTCCAATGTAGGTCAATAGAAAAGTTAGCCGAGCATATAGCTAGTCTTGAATCGGAGGAATGGGATGAAGGGCAACTGATTGAGAAAAATCTGATTGAGCATCCACTTTATACAAAACCGCTGAAGGGCTACACCTATAAAATGAAACCGGAGTTAACGGCTATTCTTTTAACGGGTGCAACGGGATTTCTTGGCAGTCACATTTTATATGATTTATTAGAAAATACGAAAGCTCATATTCATTGTTTAACGAGGGCTAGCAGCACAGAAGAAGCTAAAAATCGATTAGAAGAAATACTAAAATATTATTTCGTTGAAATTCCGGAAACTTGGTTATCACGAATTGTCCCCGTTCTAGGCGATCTTTCTCAAGAAGCTATGGGACTTACATCTGCAGCAAGAACGTACTTGGAAACAAACCTAGATATGATTATTCATTGCGCGGCTGATGTAAGGCATTTTGGTGAGCAAAGCCACTTTAATAAAGTGAATATTGGTGGAACAGCTTCTTTATTGAATCTAGTTAAAAATAATAAAGGTGCCAAGTTCATCTATATTTCAACAATCGGCATTCCTGATGATCTTGCACATTCCAATTTGTGGGGAGAGTTTATTGGTACCAATCTAACTAGTTTTTCCTATACACTGACAAATGTGTATACGAGTAGTAAATTGGAAGCCGAGAAGCTTGTCTATCAAGCAATGGAAGAAGGTACACTAGCTACAGTTTGTCGGATGGGGAATATAACAGGCCATTCAGTTACAGGGAAATTCCAAAGAAATATTGAAACGAATGCTTTTTACCGCATGTTAAAAGCAGTCATGACCCTTGGAGAAATTCCTGAGTATACTGCAATCATTGATGTCACACCTGTAGACATTGCTAGCAAAACTGTTGTTGAACTGGCTATGAAGGAAGATGCAATTGGAAGGACGTTCCACATCGTTGATCCTGAGCCTACCCCTTTTGTGCAGTTTATTAATTATCTGAAAGAACTAGGTTATGCGATAGAATTAGTAGATAAGGCTTCTTTCTCAAAGCTTTTGTTACCAGAAAAAGGGCTGGATTCGGAGACGCTTCAGCTGGCAGTAAGTATCCTTGAAGGTGAAGGTGTGAAGGATTCCTTATACCGTTGGGACTGCAGCCAAACTGAAATGTTTTCAACACAAAAGCCACTCGATAAAGAGATTTATCTTTCTTTACTTGTCCAGCATGGTGAAGAGGTAGAGTATTTTCCAGCGCTCCAAAAAAGAGATTTAGTTTTAGTATAGTAGAATGTTTGGATTAAAGGTTAACTCGCCAAAAGCTGTTATTGCTCTTATGAATTTCACTCCTGTTTCAGAGCAAACCTTTAATGAATTACTAGATAAGTGTTCTGTAGATGAACGAGAATCGATTCTTAAATATAAGCAGCCACTCGATCAATTACGATCATTACTTGCTGTGATACAAATCAAATACTGCTGGAAAAAGTACTTTAATGTAGAAAGAGAATTATCGATAAAAAAAGATAAATATGGGAAGCCGAAAGTTGATCAATGGATAGGAGACATTAGTATATCGCATTCAGCTGAATGGATATTTACGGGCATTAGTTCAGAGGGAAAAATAGGTGTTGATATCGAAAGTTTAAATCCTTTTCCTTTCCTAGAAGGAACGGAGGAGCTATTTTTATCAGAAAAGGAATTATCCTTTTTTCGAACGATACGAAATGTTGAGGAATCCAAGCGGTATTTGCTTACACTTTGGACATTAAAGGAAGCATATCTAAAAGAAGTTGGTATTGGTTTAACACAGCTTAATCTAACTTCCTTATCCTTTAATTACAACGGAAAAAGCAAAAGTAAGTACTTTACATACGATGGGGCTAATGGGATTAGTATATTAAGAACCTTTGATATTGATAGAGCTACCCAAGCTTCTGTTTCAACTTCCAGTATCATTAGTCCGTTCATTCATTATTATAGACATGATCAAAAAAGAGTTATATCAGCATTTATTCATTCGAAATGAATATATACAGGGCCCTCTAGTGCAAATTGCATTAGAGGGTTTTTCTAAAAGGGATGGGGACAGGCACCCTCTCATTCCTAAAAAAGTAGTGACGTCGCGAAAAGAAATCTACTTATAATAGGAAAATCACTAATAAATGAAGAGTATATAATTGAAGGAAATTTTGTACCTATGTCAGGCCTTTTTCTCTTAGTTTACATTTTCAGGATGAATTTACATGGAATTAACACTCGTTCTTTATACTTAAGTATAGGAAATCCGATAAGGAGTGATTCAATTGCACCGGAACAATGAGGAGAAAGAATTTTTTATACGGCTAAATCAATACAAAAAAATCGCAGCAGTGAAGAGCCCTAAAGGGATTGAAAAAGTTATTAAACATAAGGATAGGATCAGTGCTGTTTTTTTGCTTACTGGAAATATCATGTCAATAAAAAGATACGTTGATTTATTCAAAAAAGAAGGCTTGCCTGTTTTTGTTCATATTGAAAAAATAGGCGGTTTGAGCATGAATGATGAAGGAATTGATTTTATTGCGAATTATGTACAGCCTTTAGGCATTGTATCAACCAAGCCTAATATGGTTGCAAAAGCGAAGAAGAGGAAGCTTATGGCTGTACAGCGAGTGTTTATGATCGATACGGAAGTATATGATTATGTATTGCATTCATTAGATCAAAACACCCCTGATATAATTGAGATCATGCCATCAAGACTTTCGCATGTAATTAGGGACTTAAGCAAGCAATTGAAAATACCGCTGATTACTGGCGGGTTGCTTTCGGAAAAAGCACATGCTATGGAGGTGCTTGCCTGCGGGGCGATTGCGATAACTACCTCTAATACGGATATTTGGAAAGAGGATCTCTAAAGCAGCGCTAATAGTTTCCTATAAAAACCATTATTTGATTATTTGATCTTTAGGGTTTATTTACATAATTATAAAACTTCTATAACAATTAATCGTTACAATCATAATTGAAAAGTGAATAGAAAATATTGGTTCTAATGAGAGAGACCTCAAATACTAACGGATCATCCCGTTTTATTTGAGGTCTATTTGTTTTTTCGGAGGTGGTGAAAAGGTCTTAACGGACAAAGAAATTAAGCTTGGATAAACGGACTATAGCATTTTAATAATATGAATGAATAAATGGAGGAATAACAATTGAAAAAAATATTTGTTTTCATGCTAACTCTATTAATGATTTTCCTTACAGCCTGTCAATCGAATAAAGTAGCAGGAACAACAGGGGACGGCGGTAGTGAGGCGGACGGAAAGAACGGAGAAAAGATTGAAATTACATATTGGTATGCCTGGGGAGATAAAATTGGGGAAAACAATGAAAATCTAGTAAAAATGTTCAATGAATCCCAAGACAAAATACATGTAACAGCAGAATACCAAGGCACGTATGTCGACCTTCATGCTAAAACACAGGCTGCATTGGCTGCTAAAAATGCTCCTGAAGTTACATTGAACGAAATTTCTTCAATTGGTGTATTTGCGAAATCAGGAATGACACAGGATTTAACGCCATTTATCGAGCGTGATGATATAAAAATGGACGATTTTAATCCTGGATTAATGGGGAATTCCTATGTAGGTGGCAAGCTTTATGGTCTCCCATACTTGCGCAGTACTCCTATTCTCTATATGAATACAACGATGCTAAAAGAGGCTGGTCTTGATCCATCGGGTCCAAAAGATTGGGCAGATTTTGAAAATTATTTAAGAGTTCTTACAGTAGAAGACAAATCAGTCGGAATGACAATGCCGGTAAACATTTGGATGTATGAAGCTTTTGTTGGATCTGTTGGAGGTCAAATGGTGGCAGATGACGACTCAAAAGTAACATTCAATGATATAGCTGGTGTTGAAGCACTGAAATTTTGGAAAAAGCTTGCCGGGGAAGGAATCATTAAGGTTCCAGGTGGAGAAACAGCAGCTGAAGTAGCCAAGCAAGACTTTGCAAACAGCCGTTCAGCAATGATTTTTTCTTCAACCGCCGACCTTTCCTATAATCTATCTGTTGCTAAAGACCAGGGATTTGAATTAAATACAGCATTTATGCCTTCACATAAAAAAAATGCTGTGCCTACAGGCGGAGCTAATCTTGTCATGACAGCTGGATTGGACAAAGAAAAGCAAGAAGCGGCATGGGAATTTATTAAATTTATGACTGCGAAAGAGCAAACGATTTATGCAAGTAAATATACTGGGTATCTACCAAGCCGTTTGTCCGCAGTTGAGTCAGAAGAAATGCAAGCTTTATATAAGGAAACACCGCAATTTAAAGTAGCAGTTGATCAATTGCAATATGGACATCCTCGTCCAATGGCTGAAGCCTATCCAGAAATTGCTACGATTCTTACGAATGAAATTACAAGAGCTTTATTAGAAAAGGATCTATCACCTAAAGATGCACTTGATGCAGCAGCTGAAAAATCGAATCAATTGCTTCAAAAATAAGAATGGCAGATTTATAGATTGTTCTGGAAGAAAAGTGTGAAGAATCAGCTTTTCTTCCTTACTTTCAAGGGGGGAACACGAATGATGGACTGGATAAAAAAAGTTAAAGCTGTGATTTTTGATTTAGATGGAACATTATATCAGGATTACACATTTTTAGGTCGTTATATTCAGCATATGCTTAAAGAGCAATTATCAAAAAGTGAATTAGAACAAGTCATTCTAGAAGCCTATTCGATATTAGAAGGCAGCCATCCTATACGTATTGGTTACTATTATAACCGCGAAAATCAAAAGGTGTACGCTCATGAAAACCTTAACCCAACCGCATGTTTTTCCTGGGATGGAGAAGAGCATGAAGAGGTTATGGAGGAGAGAAAGAATCTTTTCTATTTAGGAGATCCATGGGGAATCGCTGGACTATACGCTGAGAAGTATAACGTGGATAAATCAAGCAAGATGATGGCATTCGATTTGGTGCGCAAAGAAATGCTCTGTGAGCCAAACAAAATTTATCGTCATCAAGCTTTATTTGTAGCAATTTCTGATTTAAATGTAGAGAGAAAAGTTTTTATGACCAATACACCTGGACCGTCTGGACTCGAATTCTTAAAGTATTTAGAGATTGAACGCCATTTTGATGAATATATTTTTGACGCCAAAAAGCCTGTTGGAATGCAGCAAATGATGGAAATACTGCTAGCAGAGGGTTATCAGCCTGATGAGATATTGTCGGTTGGAGACAACCCATTTAATGATTTGTATCCCGTGAAAAATCTTGGTGGGAGAACATGTCTAATTTCAAGATATTCTCATGCCGATTCGACTAAATGGGATGTTAAAGTCCAAACAATTGAAGATCTGACAGCGTTTCTTCGGCAATTATGCAGTCATTCATTAGATGAATCGAAAGAAGATAGCTTGAGAGATGAGATCACGATTATACATTAGTCAATAGATTAATTGATTCTTTGAGAAGGAGAAGTGACGCATGGCTGAGATTATTCTGAGAAATGTTTCAAAAATTTTTAAAGATGAAGAGGTAATAAGTGATCTAAATCTAACGATACGTGATGGTTCATTTACCGTCTTGGTCGGTCCTTCTGGATGCGGCAAATCAACCACTCTTCGCATGATTGCGGGGCTTGAAAAACAATCATCTGGCGAGATATGGATTGGCGATCAGCTTGTTAATGATACACCGCCAGGCAAGCGTAATATTGCGATGGTTTTTCAAAACTATGCTCTATATCCAACTATGACGGTACGAGGGAACATTGAATTCGGTTTAATTAATAAGAAGGTGCCTAAACTTGAGCGTGAGGAACTAATTAAAGAAATCTCTGAAATTGTTGGCTTGACAGACTATCTAAATAAAAAACCTCAACAGCTATCCGGTGGACAAAGACAGCGTGTCGCTCTAGCACGAGCAATGGTCAAAAAGCCAAAGGTTTTTATCCTGGATGAGCCACTTTCTAATCTCGATGCAAAGCTGCGCGGACAGATGAGAACAGAATTAATTCAGCTGCATAAACGTTTAGGCACAACCTTTATTTATGTGACACATGATCAGGTCGAAGCCATGTCCATGGGAGATGAAATCGTTATTTTAAACAAAGGGGAAATTCAGCAGAAGGATAGTCCGATGAATGTTTATCATGATCCGAATAATATTTTTACAGCTAATTTTATCGGTACTCCAGCGATGAATATTATGGACTTTGAAAAAATGAAGAACTTTTTGCCTGCACTTAATGGTGATGTGAAATATGTTGGATTCAGACCCGAGCATATTCAATTGTCTGCAGCAGAAAAAACTGATCCCCACTCTATTATTTTGCTTGGTGAGATTTTAACAAGAGAAACTCTAGGAGCTGAAACGATTTATTCTGTAAAAACAAATGCGGGAATGATCAATTGTAAAAGCTTTAGTGAGCCGGTTGACCGTTTAAGGAATGTCCAGCTTCGAATCCCGCATGAAAAACTGTATTTCTTTAACTATCACGGTGAACGAAACCGTTCCGTCACAATTAAGCACAATGAACCTGTTCTCATAAAGGGAGGGAGATAACATGGCTTGGAACAGACTGCGGCCATATGTCATGATTTCTCCAGCCATTGTGATATTTTGCTTGTTTTTTATCTATCCAATTGGCTACATGATTTATTTAAGTATGCATGAATGGAACTTCGTGAGCCCGGATAAACAATTTGTTGGTCTGCAAAACTTCACGACACTCTTTGCTGAGCGTGAATTTGTTGAAGTCATGCAAAACACATTTACATACACGGCATTAACTGTCTCACTCACGATGATAATCTCACTCATTTTAGCTCTTTGGCTTAATCACAATGGCACTGTATACAGCTTCGTTCAAGGGGCCATATTTAGCCCGCATATCATTTCACTTGTTTCGGTTTCCATGCTATGGATGTGGCTGATGGATACAGATTATGGCTTATTAAATTGGTTTTTAAATTTATTTGGCCTATCGAATGTATCTTGGCTGACAGATCCGAGTACATCCCTTTTTTCGCTAGTTATTGTGGCTGTTTGGAAAGGGATTGGCTTTAATACGCTAATTTTCATTGCCGGCCTGCAAAGCATTCCTCGGGATATGTATGAAGCGGCTCAATTAGATGAATCGAGCAAGTTGCGTACTTTTTGGAAAATCACATTGCCCATGCTGTCGCCAACTTTATTTTTCTTAACAATCATCAGCCTAATTGGCTCCTTTCAGGTGTTTGAGACCATATCCATTATGACTAAAGGCGGGCCAATCAATTCAACGAATACATTTGTGTACTATATTTATGAATATGGTTTTCGATATTTTAAAATTGGATATTCGTCCGCGGCAGGTGTGCTATTGCTCATCATTGTCGGTTTACTGACGATTTTATACTTTAGGCTACTTGCAAAGCGCGTTCATTATCGCTAAAAATGGAGGATTCATATGAAGACATCCTATTTAGGAAAGCTTTTAAACGGAATTGGATTAATTCTTATTGTATGTGTGTTTGCTTTTCCTTTTGTGTGGATGATATCAACATCCTTTAAGACTTTAGGAGAAACGCTAACCTTTCCGCCTAAGTGGATCCCAGAACAATTTATTTGGGAAAATTTCACAAAGGCTTGGAATTCAGGGCCATTTTTTAAATACTTTTTAAATAGTTTAGTGGTGTCAGTCGGGATATTGATTTTGCAATTTTTAACGATTATTCCCGCCGCTTATGCATTTGCCCGATATCGTTTTGCGGGAAAGACATTTTTCTTCGCCCTAACGATGATTACCTTAATGATTCCAGGCCAGCTCATATTCCTCCCAGTTTATTTGCAGATGAGCTCGTGGGGTATACTTGATACGCTTTGGGCGCTTATTTTACCATTTGCTTCGAGTGCGTTTGGCATTTTCATGCTTCGCCAATCGTTTATGCAAGTCCCGGAGGAGCTTTTAGAAGCGGCCAGACTGGATGAAGCGCCAGAATGGAAAATCATTTTAAAAATCATGATCCCAATTGCAAAGCCAGTGTTGATTACTTTTGCTTTATTTAGTTTTATTAGTCATTGGAATGATTACTTTTGGCCACTTGTTATGACAACAAGTGATGCGGCCCGAACACTTCCGCTCGGAATCTCGAAATTAAGAGAGGTTGATGGAGGAATTGCCTGGAACGTCCTGATGGCTGGAAATATGATTTTAGTTCTTCCGATCTTAATTGTTTTCTTTTTTGCTCAGCGTCAAATTATCCGAGCCTTTGTTTATACAGGAGTTAAATAATTTTCGGAAGGGTGAAAGCATGGGGAGCCTAACAATCTCTTTTATTATTCCTTCATATAATGAGGCAGAAAATGTTCAAAATGTTCTCAAAGCAATCGAGTCTGAAATGCTGATTCAGCATTATGAATATGAAGTAGTGTTTGTGGATGATGGCAGCAAGGATGGAACAGTTGAGGCTATTCAAGATTTGGCTTTTTGTTATCCAGAGGTTAAATACGTATCTTTCTCACGTAATTTTGGAAAAGAGGCTGCCTTATTAGCAGGCCTCCGCCATTCACAAGGAGATGCTGTTATTATGATGGATGCTGATTTACAGCATCCTGCCTCTATGATTTCTAAGCTTTTAAAGGGATATGAGGAAGGATATGATCAAGTGATTGCCAAAAGAAATCGCAAGGGTGATTCACTTATTAGATCATTCATTTCCTTCGCATTTTATAGATTAATAAATAAAGCTGTGGATGTGGAGCTATCTGACGGGGAAGGAGATTTTCGACTTCTTAGCCGTAAAGCGGTTGATGCGCTATTAGTGCTTAGTGAAGGGAATCGATTTTCTAAAGGCTTATATTCATGGATTGGCCTTGAGAAAAAGGTCATCTCCTATGAGAATGTGGCAAGAGAAAAAGGGGAGACAAAGTGGTCCTTTGCAAAACTTATAAACTACGGAATAGATGGAGTAGTCTCCTTTAACCACAAACCATTACGTGCATGCTTCTATATAGGGGCCTTTGTTCTAATATTGTCTCTGCTTTATATTATCATTACTTTCACTGAGATATTGCAAAATGGCATCGCGGTTCCCGGATATTTTACTACAATCTCAGCTGTTCTCTTTTTAGGAGGGGTTCAGCTTGTCTGTTTGGGGATTATTGGGGAGTATATCGGCCGCATCTATTATGAAACAAAAAAACGCCCGCATTATATAATAGGAAAAACAAATATTGAAACAGCCGCAGAGAAGAGAGATAAGCATGTTATTCAATAAAAAAGAGTTTTTAAGGTTTGTCATTGTTGGGGTCGTGAATACTCTTCACTATTACGTCCTATATATGGCTTGTCTGCATATATTAGAGTTCCATTATATCCTCTCACATACTATCGGGTTTTTATTTAGTTTAATAGGTTCCTTTTTATTAAATACGATGTATACGTATAAGGTAAAGCCGACGTGGTCAAGGTTTCTTCGTTTTCCATTCACTCAAGCTTTTAATACAATTGCAACAGCCGTTTTATTGTTCATATTTGTTGACCTTTTCCATATTAGCAGCAGTCTTGCGCCAATTGCAGCCGTCTTTATTACTGTTCCAATGACCTTTATTCTTACAAGGAGAATATTGAAGCCATCATGATACAGTCAAAACATAAATTACCTCAGCTTTTTCCTAATGACCAATCTTTACTTGACCGCCTGATCCAACGTTTGAAAAAAAGGAAAGATTTATTCATTCTATTTTTATTAAGTTTGACCATAGCATGGATGAGCCATTTATTCTTTATTACGGAATGGTTTGATGGCCGTTATATGACTGGGATAAATGATGGGCTTTCTCAAATGCTTCCATTTAAACAATTACTGTACGATCAATATAAAAGTGGGGAATTTTTTTATTCGCCTAATTTTGGATTAGGAGGAAGTACATATACCCTGCTAGGTTACTATTTTTCGATGTCGATCGTTTTTATGGTGACAGCATTTGTCACTTTTTTGCTGGAGAGCGCTCAAGTAATTGATGAGCCTGATTTATATTATTGGGCAGACTTAATTCTTGTCATAAGCGTGATCCGCTTGACGATTATCATAATGTTAACGACATTCTATTTTCGGTATATGCAGTTTTCTAAAGTGCCGGCTTTTACTGGTGCAGTTGTGTACGGAACAAGCATTATTTACTTTCGTCATGTTACTTATTGGGAGTTTTTCGCTGATGCGATGATATGGCTGCCGCTGCTCCTTATTGGTGTAGAGAAAATCATTAGGGAAAGAAAAGCGGGCTGGTTTATACTAGCTGTTTCCATTAGTTTGTTTGATAATTTTTATTTTTCCTATGTGGATTTTTTATTAGCGGGATTTTATATCCTTTTTCGATGGATGATTCGGCTGAGGGATATAGAAACAAGTAAATGGACTCAAATTAAGCTTTATCTTCTAAGTGGTCTTTCAGGCATTGGTATTAGTGCCGTTTCATTTGTACCATCTGTTCATGGTTATTTAAACAATTACCGTCCTCCATATGAAGATCCTGTGCCCGTGTTTGATTTTGTCGATAATCTTTTATTAAATGGCCGGATTGTTTATTTACCAGCCTTTGTACTACTTAGTCTTTTTTTGTTTTCATTTTATCGTCATCGTCTTTTTCGCTTTTATGCATCAATAATCATTTTGCTAATTTTTATGCATTATAGTCCTTTTATAGGCAGTGTTTTCAATGGTTTTTCGGCGCCGCAATATCGATGGGAGTATTTTTTATCGTTAGCAGCAGGAGGAATGACAGCATCTGCACTAGAACAGTTAGGAAAAATAAAGAAGTGGCAGCTGGTTCTATCGAGCGCAATGTTGTTGATGTTGTATGCTCTTATTTATTTTTACGATCCTACAATGGAGTTTACTTCTCTAAAGTCGGCCAATATGGCGATATCGGCTGGTTTCGTCGTGTTTGTTGTCTATATTTATGCATTTACGAAAAGTCATCAAGTGTGGAAGGGATTAATCATCATTATTGTCGTTTCGTGTGTGTCGATTGCGAATTTTTTTCAAGAGGAGAGGCTGACGAAGACAGGTACAGAGTATAGAGTATCAAAGGAATTTATGCAGAGTGATCTATATAATGGGAAGCAACAGGAGGAACTAATCCGTTTTATTCAGAGTGAAGAGCAGGATTCGCTTGCTCGGGTTGACTGGATGATTGAAACGAGAAATAATACACCGATTGTTCAAGATTTTAAAGGATTTAGTGTGTACTCCAGCATTTTAAATAAAAATTTGCTGTTGTTTTATTTAAATGATTTGGGAATTGATATGGGGCGCGAGAGTGTCAGCAGATATGCCTCTCTAGGAGATCGGGCGAATTTGTATAGTATGTTAATGGGGAAGTATTATGTTGCAGAACGGGGAGACGATGCAATACCATATGGATTTTCGGAGTTTGCCTCTGTGGGAAAATATGTTGCCTACCAAAATCAGAATATGCTTCCATTTGTAAGAACAACAGGCAATGTTTTTTCTGAAGAAGCTTTGCTAGGGAAATCTCTAGTTGAAAAAGAGCGGGCAATGTTAACAGGAATTGTTTTAAAGGGAAAAAGCGATGATATGCCTGCTGCGATTCCAGCAAGCAAGAACATTATAAATCATGCACAGATTGAAGCAGTTAATGCCAAGTATGAGAATGGTTTGTTAAAGGTGACTGGTAAAGAGGGCGGGGTAGATCTCGTTCTTGATCAATTGGATCCGTCTGTTAAGGATCTCTATGTTTCCTTTTATATAAAAGACAAGGGCAATATAAAAGGGAATATTAATAAGGAGGAATTCACGCTTCAGGTAAATGAATATAGGACCACAAGGAAAGAAATGGGATCTACTTACAGGACAAATGTGAATAAGATAACGGTCAGGATAGCAGCAAAAGAGCGCATAGAAATTAGAGTTCCTAAAGGTTCCTATGAATTCAATGATTTCAATATTTATGAGGAAAATTATGATGTACTTGAAGCGGTAAAGGATAAGTATGCAGAGAAGCCAGCACCTATCGTAAGTTGGTCTGGAAATTCTCTATCATTTACAGTAGATAATGAAGAGAATGATCAATTCGCCCTGATTCCTGTTCCTTTTGAAAAAGGCTGGAGCGTTAAAGTGAATGGTGAAAAACAGGAAGTATTAAAGGCGAATTATGCGTTTATTGGAATTAAGCTGCAGGAAGGAATAAATGAGGTTAAGCTTGTTTATTATCCCCCGTACTTTCTTTTATGCCTTGTATGTTCATTAGGATCTTTAAGTATCGTTATTTTTTACTTGAGAAGAAAGAGAAAAATAAAAAGGGCGATTCACCAATGATAAGGTGATCGCCTTTTTGGTATGGATATGCGGGATCTATGACTCTTGATGATATGTATTTGTTCCTAGAAAAAGTAAATCTGTCCGTGGTTTTTAAAGGTAAATCAGTTTTTACTTCCAACTGGTATGAGCGGGATCCGGCATTCACGGTCCTCGTCGGTACCTCTTGCAATCGGATTATGTGAAAAGTGTTTAATATTGTTATAAATAACGGCAGCACTTTCCATTAGTGAATTATTTTTTACATCAATCGCTTGAACAATGATCTCTTCAGAAGTAATGTCTATATGACGGAATGCCTGCTGGTCTAGGCATGCAGATGTTTGGACAAAGGTCCAGTTTTTCTGGCGGACAATGGAATCAACATGTGTATGTCCGTTAAAATAAACACCGATTCCGTCCTTTTGATCTAATATCCTCCACATATCAATACTAGGATGGATAGAGCCTTTGTCTATATCGGAGCGTTTTGTCGTATTAAATACAGGATGGTGGGCAAAAACGAGGAGTGGTTTAGATCCAGATTCTTTTACGACATTTTCAAACCACTGCAATTGCTCTTCGTCAACCCAGCCTCCCCAATCTTCAAAATCCATTTCCTTTGCAGTGTCTAAGAATGCAAATACAGCTTCGTCTGTTGAGATGGAATGATAGCGTGCTTGGCCTGTCATTTTCAGCACATCTTCTCTTGGCTGTGCATATAAATCATGATTCCCTAAAACGTGGATAAAGTTCTTCTCTTTTCTTTTTAAATGAGTATAAATTCCTTGAAGTTCAGAATAACGGCCAAAATTCGTTAAGTCCCCAAGTGATACATGTAAATCCGCGTCAACCTCTAAAAATCTGTCAATAAAACATTCATAAAAGTTAGCTCGTGCTTCAAATAAACCTGGAACTGTTTCATCGATTGCTGGATAATGTAAATCCCCTATTAAAACAACCTTCATTTGAAATTCTCCTCTCAAAATATTTATTTGAAGAAAAATAGGATGGGCTAACAAACTATCATCCTCTATATAAACTTTATCGAATGAATGTTAATTACTGGTTTGAGTTGTATGAATTATTTGTAAAAGGTATATTTTTAGGAGACACATAGATTGTTTATAGTCATCAAGGGGTGCGAAATATACTTAGGTGCTACTAAGGTCAGCTCTTATCTTATTTTTTTTAAGTTGTTGACAAAAGAAATGATAAGTATTATTATTATCTCGAATCAGAGATAATTTAATTCGAGATTTATAGGTGGTGAAATAAATGGCGAGAAAATGCATGAATTTGCCCTTTTTGATATTAATGCAAACATCTAAAGAAATTCATGAGCGAATAAAGGAAGAAATGACAAAAAACAAGCTAAGCATAACGGAATTTTCTGTTTTAGAGGTACTGTATCAAAAAGGGAAACAAACCATTCACCAAATTGGAAAGTGCATATTAATTTCGAGCAGTTCGATGACCTATTGTTTAGATAAGTTAGAACAAAGAGGATTATTGAATCGAACCGCCTGTCCAGATGACCGCCGGGCGATACATGTGTTATTAACCGATAAGGGAAAAGAATTGATGAAGGAAATCATGCCGAAATACCATGAGTTAGTTGATGATCTGTTTGGTTCACTAGATTCTGATGAGGCAGAGACATTGGTGCATCTTTTGAAAAAGGTGAGGAATAATGTGTAGACTTATATTTTTTTAATAATATATCTTGGATTCGAGATAAAAATTTGTAGGAGGATTAATAGATGATAAATATTGGTTTATTAATTATTCGTTTAGTAATTGGAATTTTATTCATTGGCCATGGTGCTCAAAAATTATTTGGCTGGTTTGGTGGTTATGGGTTAAAGGGTACAGGAGGCTGGTTTGACTCCATTGGAATGAAGCCAGGAGTAACGATGGCACTCTTCGCAGGATTAGCAGAGCTTATTGGTGGAATATTGTTTGCTTTAGGTCTTTTAACCCCACTTGCAGGAATTATAATTGCAGGAACCATGCTCATAGCTATCTTTAAGGTTCACGGTCCTAACGGATTATGGGCGACTTCAAATGGATATGAATATAACTTAACGGTGCTTGCAGTTGCGGTTGCTATTGCTTTAATCGGTGCAGGCCAGTATAGTCTTGATGCTTTTTTATTCTAGAAATGAAGTGAAAAGAAAGGCTTCGTTATTAGCTATGCTTTTCATAATGGCTGCCAAGGAGAAAGGATGGGGTACCTGTCCCTTAGATTAAAACAAATTTATTAAAAGGGAGGGAAATTAAAATGAATAAAAAGACAATGGGCATCCACCATATTTCTGCCATAGTAGGTCATCCACAAGAGAATGTAGATTTCTACGCGGGAGTTCTCGGACTGCGTTTAGTGAAACAAACAGTAAACTTTGATGATCCAGGCACATATCACCTCTATTTTGGTGATGAAGGCGGTAAACCAGGAACGATTATTACGTTTTTTCCATGGGCAAATGCGTATCAAGGAAGGATTGGCGACGGTCAAGTAGGCGTTACTTCTTATGCCGTTCCTAAAGGTGCCATGAGTTTCTGGGAAGAGAGATTAGAGAAGTTCAATGTTTCTTTTTCTAAATTAAAACGGTTTGGCGAACAGTATTTAGCATTCGATGATCCACATGGTTTGCACTTGGAAATTGTGGAGCGGGATGAAGGGGAAGTCAATACGTGGAACTTTGGAGGCGTAACTCCAGAAGTAGCGATTAAAGGCTTCGGTGGTGCAACATTATTTTCCGCTCATCCAGATAAAACAGCAGAATTGTTAGAGCAGGTAATGGGACTTGAACTCATTGGAAAAGAAGGAGACTTTATCCGCTTCCGCTCTTCAGCTGATATTGGAAATATAATCGACCTAAAAGCAATTCCAACGGGTAGAGGTCAAATGGGTGTTGGTACTGTTCATCATATCGCTTGGAGAGCGAGCGATGACAATGATCAATTGGAATGGCAGAAATATGTTGCAGCAAATGGCTATGCTGTAACGCCTGTTCAAGATAGAAATTATTTTAATGCTATTTATTTTAGAGAACATGGAGAAATTTTATTTGAAATCGCAACAGATCCTCCTGGATTTGCTCATGATGAATCACAAGAAACAATGGGGGAGCAGTTAATGCTGCCTGTACAGTATGAACAATATAGAGAGGAACTTGAACGCAGATTGATACCGATTAAGGTGAAAGAAATAAATTAATATCTCGAGTTCAAGAGGCATGAAACTGGTGTAGTATTAAATTCCTTGTAATAGGGAATAAGAGAACAGTAAGCATTGAAAATTATTTGTTTTCAATGGGGGTGGTTCTAATAAGCGTTTTTAAAAACTAACAAATGGAAGGTGTCATATATGGGCTTTTTAGACAAGTTGTTTGGAAAATCAAAGGAGATGGAAAAGATGACAAACGTTAAATTAGCAGTAGTTTTTTATAGCATGGGTGGAACAAACTATCAATTAGCAAAATGGGCTGCAGAAGGCGCAAAAGAAGCTGGTGCTGAAGTGAAAATATTAAAAGTACAAGAATTAGCACCTGAATCTGTTATTGCAGGAAATGAAGCATGGAAAGCAACTGTCGACGCAACAAAAGACGTTCCAGTAGCAACATCAGCTGACATGGAATGGGCAGACGCCATCATCTTTAGTGTTCCAACGCGCTTTGGCAACATGCCATCACAAATGAAGCAATTCCTTGATACTCAAGGCGGACTATGGGCTTCTGGTAAAACAGTGAACAAAGTGGTAAGTGCGATGACTTCTGCAC
Organism: Cytobacillus depressus; assembly: GCF_008923245.1. Lineage (GTDB taxonomy): Bacteria > Bacillota > Bacilli > Bacillales > Cytobacillaceae > Cytobacillus > Cytobacillus depressus. Next base: position 94,224 of record NZ_WBOS01000010.1, on the reverse strand, counting down.
AAAATCCACATGGTGGTCAAGAAGCTACATTGTTATCCTTATATACTTCTATGATGCACTGGGGTGCGATTATTGCCACTCCTGGTTACACGGATCCAGTGATCTTTGGTGCAGGTGGAAACCCATACGGCACAAGTGTTACAGTCGGTCAAGATGGTAAAATGATCGAGGACGTTCAAGGTGCTGTTAAGCATCAAGCCAAACGTACTGTTACAGTTGCGGAATGGGTTAAAAAAGGAAATCAATAAGCATATTTCAAGAAGAGCCAATTCGATTTGATTGGCTCTTTCTTGAATGAATTGAAAAAAGACCGTTAAGAAACGGTCTTTTCAAACTTTGTTTACTGCTTATATTGTGGTTCTTCCTGCTCCACTTGCTGAAGTCGAGGATTTAGTTGGTCAATAATTAATTGTGTTTGTTGAGCCGTATTTTTATAAAGTTGTTTTGCTTGTTGGTTGTCAGTTTCAAGCGCAAATCCTTCTAAGCTTGCTTGTGCACTTTTTAACCCTGCTATCGTTTGTTTTATGTTTGTGATTACTGTCATTTGTGAATCCTCCTTAATGTATCGAAATAATTTTTCGAACAATATATAGGATGTCGCTCTTAAAAAAATATATGTTACCATTTTATGTTTCTACGGAATTAGGTTTTCATGTCTAAATTTGGTAATGAACTCTAGTTTGACGAAGAAGATTAATGATAAACTCAGCACTCGCTAGTGGATCTACATTTTGTTGGAATTCCCTTATCCTTTCTTGCAAAAACTGCATCTCAGTTGAGGAAATAAGCAAATTCCCTATTAATTCGTCGATATGATTTAATCCATCAATTTGAATGGCCAAACGATTTTTTACTAAATAATCACAATTTCCTTCTTCATGACCGGGAATTGGTTGATAAATATACAGAGGCAGCCCTTTTGATAATGCCTCATAACAGGTCAATCCACCTGGTTTTGTAATAAGTAAATCAGCCGCAATCATCCATTCGTCAATATGTTCAACAAACCCAATAATATGAACATGAGGATGATGAACCATTTTGTTTTTCAACAAGGTTCTTCTTAGTTTTTCATTCCTTCCAGTGCATATGATTACTTGAATCTTTTCTTTCCATTTTATAAGTTCGTTGGCAAGCTGCTGGATTCCACCTAATCCTAATCCCCCTCCCATTACCAATACAGAAGGCATATTTTTTAGTTTTAATTTTTTTCGTATTTCCTGTTTGTTTTTTCTGAGCCAAAAATTCGAACTTATAGGCAATCCTGTAGCGATAAGGCGATTTTCTGGAATTCCCATTTGCATTAATTGAGTAGATATATCTTCACTGGATACTAAATAAATATCTACCTCAGAATGAACCCATGCTCCATGAACATGAAAATCTGTTATGACCGTGCAAAGAGTAAAGGTATGACCAAGCCTTTTTAATCTTGATAAAGATGAACTAGTAAAAGGATGAGTGCAGATGACAAGATGAGGCTTTTCCTGTTCAATAATAACCTCAATCCGGCGATGAAACAGTTGGTAAATAACTGATTTTTTCCAATCAGAAAGAGGCTGGTTTTGTTTATATTGATACAATTTTCTCCATATTGAAGGAGAAAGGGAAATCATTTTGAGGTAAGAGTTAACTAGCAGCTTTGAAGTAAGAGGATGAAGTGTCTGGCCTACCTCTAGAATCTGTGTTTGAATAGATGGAGCAAGATGAGAAATTCCTTGCATTAACCCTTCTGCTGCTTTAGTATGCCCATCCCCAATAGCTTCAGATAGTATCAAGACCTTTTTACTCAAGATGGAAAAACCCCTTACTTTAATGTAATCCTTAAATAGTATTTACAATGCAGCTAATAAAAACATCTTTTCTAAAGATGATTTCAAATACTTATCAAAATATTTTCTGGGGTTTTTTTTCGTATTTATGGGGATAAATGAGTTGAATATTAATTTGGGAGAGAGAATTTTGGAGATTAACGTAATTACCTATAACATTCATCATGGCAAGGGAATTGATAAACAGGTCGATCTATACAGAATTGCTGAAGTTATTGATAAATCTGATGCTGATCTCGTAGGTCTTAATGAGGTCGATAAACATTTCTCAAAACGAAGTCTCTATGAAGACCAAATCAGCTGGCTTGCGAATCAACTAAATATGGAGCATGCTTTTAGTCCGTCTATTTCAATAAAATCTAAGAATTCAACAAAGGTACGGCAATATGGGAACGCCCTTTTATCTCGATATCCGATTGTAACAAAGAAAAGCCATTCATTTAACTATATACCTGGTCTAGTCGAAGGAAGATCATTACTGGACGTAGCCATTCAAATAAACAAACAGTTATTTCAAGTTAATGTTACCCATTTAAGTCTTAATCCCTTTCTACATAAAATGCAAACGGACTTCATCGTGAGTAAGCATAATAAGAATCCCCATCCTATTATCATCATGGGAGATTGGAATATGAGACCTGGATCAAGAGGATGGAGAAAATTGACTAGGAGTTTTCAAGATGCTTGGTATACTGAGGGAATAGGAGCAGGCCACACTTATCCGTCACATCGTCCAAGAACTAGGTTGGATTATATATTTGTCAGCCAAAATGTTAAAGTTGTTGAAGCAAAGGTTTTAACTAATATGTCAAAAGCCTCTGATCATTTGCCATTAACAGCAAGGCTACTTTACTGATATAGCGAAAATAAATGCCCACATTGTAGTGGGCATTTTGATTTAAAAAAATTATTTGTTTGTATTTGAACCTCTGTTAGGTACTAATTCCTTTGCAAACTCCGTTAAATTGGCCATTTTTGGCATTTGGCCAGCGCTTCTAAATTGAAAATTATTCATTAAGTTTTGAACGGGATTCTGCATATTGTTTTTTCGATTCCTTCCTAAGCCATAAGCAGCTGCACTAGCTCCTAGACCTAACAAAGACGCCCACATCATCCCTCTATTATTTCTTCTTCTGCCAAACATATTTAAAAGGTTTTGTCTTCTCCCTAACCTGAAAAGTAATTGTATCCAGTTATTCAATTACAAACACTCCCCTAAGAGAATTTTGGAAAGCGATGTTTTTCACCATCCACCATCTAATATTTGCTTTAAGGGGATTAAAGATGCTGGCAATGTTTGATATGTCCCCCAATATACTCGTTTTTGATAATTAAATGACACGATGGACAACATAAAAAAAATGTTCTTTTGTCCATGGGATGCAGCTAGAAAGGTTCCTTTCGTTACAAGGGAAAAGATATTTACAGGGGTGAGGAAAGTGGGAAGAGATAAAAGTACAATGATTCATATTATATTACTGCTGATTGTTATTACAGTTTTTATTTGGTCGGCTATTCGGCCAGTTCGATACTTCAATTGGACACTCGAAGTACTTCCAGCCGTAACAATACTGATCATCGCGATTACTACATATAGTAAGTTCCGCCTTACCACATTATCCTATTTCATTATTGCTATTCTTTCGATCATGATGTTCATAGGCGGGCATTATACTTTCCCAAAGGTTCCTCTTTTTAATTGGATAAAAGATTATTTTGATCTGAAACGAAATGACTATGATCGGTTTGGGCATTTCCTAAAAGGTTTATTGGCGATTGTGATAAGAGAAATATTGATACGGAGATCACCCCTTACGAAAGGAATATGGTTATATACGGTTACATTAAGTATTACCCTTGCCATTTCCGCCCTATATGAAATTATAGAATGGTTAGGCTCTGTCATAATAAAAGGCGGAAAAGTATCAGAGGACTTTCTAGGAACTCAAGGTGATGTTTGGGATACACAGTGGGATATGTTCCTATCATTCATTGGTGCCATACTTGCGCTACTTACCTTTTCAAATCTCCATACTAAGCAGCTAAGAAAAAAGATTTCTGGACCAAATAATTTTAATAGATAAAAAAGAAAAATAGATACTGAACGACTACCTGTCACGAATCGAATTTTGTCGAAAGAATTTAGTAGCCTTGGTATTTTTTGGGTAATGCCATTTTTATCCACCTAATCACATTACAAAATTGTTAAAAATGTGTTTTTCTTTAGCCGTAAACGCAGGTAATTACTAGAAATATTACAATTATATTAAAATAATAACTATATTAACAAATTTACCATTTGCATTTTGCGTTCCAATACACCATGTATGTCAATTGAATATAAACAACAAATATAATGGGTTAACCTAGTATAAAACCTTTACCTGACAACTAGTTGGGTAAAGGTTTTTTTTAGTATTTGTTTGAAAAAATGAAGTTGAATTCCGGAATAATTCATTGAAGTAATCACATTTTAAGATTTCAATAAGCACACCAATATTTCAGTTCTATAAAGATTGTCTCATAAATAACGATTTGGTAAAAAAGCGTGGAATAATATTGAAATCCCCTCTTTTAAGACTTATTATCGTCATTGCAAAGGGATATACATAAATGAAAAAAAGTTCGACTATTATTCACGAGTTGAACTTAAAACCACACTAATTTGTTTCTTTTAGTTAAGGCTCTGTTAATTCATATGTTGACGTATTAACCGTAAATCCAACAAAAAGAGACAGATTATTCGGAAGTTTGGAGTTCCCATTTTGGGGGTGGGGTTAGTGATTGATTAGAAAGTGCGCACTATGAATCGTTCATGGTGACCGTTTTCGGTGTTACCTTTGGAAAAACCACTATATGAAGTGTTCATGGTACTCGTTTTCGTTTGTGAACTTGAAAAACGCATTCCATGAATGGTTCATGGCGCTCATTTTCGGTTGTGAACTTAAGAAACACGTACTATGAATGGTTCATGGCACTCGTTTTAGTCGAAGCCCTTGGAAAACGCGTACTATAAAGTGCTCATGACGCTCGTTTAGGTGTAGCCCTTGGAAAGCACGTCCTATGAAGTGTTCATGACGCTCGTTTTTAGTGTAACCCATGAAAAACACGTCCCATGATTCGTTCATGTCACTCGTTTTCGTGGGTGAACTTGGAAGACGCGTACTATGAACCATTCATCACCACAATTCATTATTAAAGGAGGCGGAAAAAATGGTACTGATCCCCTTGGTTTGCATTGCGCTTTTAATAGTAGGGGTTATCGAGAAAAGAAAGCATCAGAAAAATATTGATCAATTAAAAATTCGTGTAAATATCAATGGCATTAGAGGGAAATCCACTGTTACTAGATTAATAACAGGGATATTGACTGAAGCGAAATTAAGGACTGTCGGGAAAACGACAGGGACATCAGCAAGAATGATCTACTGGAATTCAAATGAGGAGAAACCGATTAAACGGCGACCAGAAGGACCAAATATTCGTGAGCAGAAAATGGTGGTTAAAGAAGCGGCTGAGTTAAATGCAGAGGCACTTGTTAGTGAGTGTATGGCTGTTAATCCCGATTATCAGATTATTTTTCAAGAAGTCATGCTGCAAGCGAATATCGGCGTTATTGTAAATGTTCTTGAGGATCATATGGATGTTATGGGCCCGACATTAGATGAAATTGCCGAGGCCTTCACAGCAACGATTCCCTATAATGGGCATCTGATTATCTCTGAGTCACCATATGTGAAATTCTTCACAGATGTCGCGAAAAGCCGAAATACGAAAGTGATTGTTGCAGATAATTCAAGTATATCCGAAGACTTTCTTAAACAATTTGAGTATATGGTGTTTCCGGAGAATGCTTCACTTGCTTTAGGAGTCGCGGAAGCTCTTGGTATTGATAGAAAAACCGCATTAAGAGGCATGCTCAATGCTCATCCAGATCCAGGTGCCATGCGGATTTTGCCACTAGGAACACCATCTAATCCTGGGTATTTCGTGAATGGCTTTGCTGCAAACGATGCGGCATCCACTTTAAATATATGGGAGAGAGTGAAAGAGCTTGGATATCCCGCCGAAAATCCTGTTGTCATTATGAACTGTCGACCAGACCGGGTGGATCGTACGGAACAGTTCGCAAGGGATGTGATGCCCTATATTGAAATGTCTACTCTCGTTCTAATAGGAGAAACAGTTGATCCGATTCGGGACGCTTACGAAGCAGGAGAAATCCCAGCACAACGATTACTTAATTTAGAAGGCAAAAATACAGAAGCAGTCTTGCGGGAGATTAAGGATATGTTTGCTGGGCACGTCATATACGGTGTAGGGAATATACATGGTGATGGAGAACCGTTAATTGAAAGACTTCAAGAATATAAATTAGCACAACATGTTAGCTAGGAGGAAATGAAATGTTTGGCTCGGATTTATATATAGCTCTTGTACTTGGTGTTATATTAAGTTTAATTTTTGCTGAGAAAACAGGCGTATTGCCCGCAGGCCTTGTTGTTCCGGGATACCTTGCTCTTGTTTTTGACCAGCCTATATTTATGTTAATGATATTTTTCATTAGTTTGCTTACTTATTTGATCGTCACTTATGGGATTGCGCGTCTTACCATTTTATACGGGCGCCGGAAATTTGCCGCCATGCTTACGACAGGGATTGTTCTGAAATTGGTCTTTGATTATTTTTATCCCGTCATGCCTTTTGAAATTCATGAATTTAGAGGGATTGGGGTTATTGTTCCAGGATTAATTGCTAATACGATTCAAAGGCAAGGGTTAGTTCTTACATATACATCAACACTTCTATTAAGTGCTGCAACTTTCATTATCATGTTTGTCTATAACTTTATTTAGGGTGACATAAGATGTCGAGAAAACTTACTATGCAAGAAAAAATTTTGAAAAGAATAAAAAAAGACAAGAAAAGAACGCTTCGTCAATCAGTTATTATGTTAATCATTACAGGAATTATCATGTTTGGCTTAACACATTTAAATAAGACGGTAACTGCTGTAGCAACAAAGGACCCGGATCAGCTCTTAACAGCTACGATGGTAGGCGATATCATGCTAGGCCGGAATGTTGAACAAGTAACACAGCGATACGGCCATGATCATGTATTTCAATTTGTAAAACCATTTTTTGATGAATCAGATTATGTAACAGGGAATTTTGGACATCCAGTTGTTTCAGGGGAAGATGATCAAGAATCCACTCGTTCCATTCATTTCAAAGCAGATGAGGAATCCGTTAAGACAATGAAAGAGTTAAACGTTTCAGCGATGACGATTGCTAATAACCATATCATGGATTTTGGCAAAAAGGGGCTGACGGACACTCTACAATCGTTTAATAAAGCGGGCATTGATGTCGTGGGAGCGGGACGAAATTTAGAAGAGGCGAAAAAGATTTCTTATCAAGTAAAGAATGGAATAACAATTGCCATGCTAGGAATCACAGATTCTTATGCTAAAGGGGATAACGCACTTGAAAATCGCCGAGGGGTACTTGAGGCTGATCCAGATATTTATTTGCCATTGATTACGGAGGCGCGCTCTCAAGCGGACTTAGTCATTGTAAATATGCATTGGGGCCAAGAGTATGACAGTGAGCCGAATCCGAGGCAAAAAGGGATTGCTAGAGCAATAGCCGATGCCGGTGCGGATATCATTGTCGGCCATCATCCACACGTCCTATCATCTGTAGAAGTTTATAATGATACCGTTATTTTCTACAGTCTAGGGAATTTTGTTTTTGACCAGGGCTGGTCAAAAACGAGAGACAGTGCACTCGTTCAATATAAGCTGAATAAAGACGGGAAGGCGAGATTCGAAGTAACGCCATTAAGTATAAGAGAAGCGAGTCCCGCACCGTTAGGGAAGTTTAGTTTTCTTCAAGAACAAAAAATCTTTCGATTACTTACAAAGTATTCAGAGTCAAAAGATCTTTGGAAAAGAGAAAATGGAAAGCTGGTCTATGAAGTGGACCACTCCCGTGTATTGAAAGGAGCTTCCACCCTTGAAAATTAAAGGGTTTCTTCTTTTCTTGTTCTTCTGTGCAATGATTGGTTTGACTGTTTATATTTTTAACGATATTAGGGTTGAACAATCAGAAAATAATTATCAAGTTAAGCAATCTAAGCCTTTGAAAAGTGATAAAGGCTACGGAGTTAGTTCATCCCATCCACTGGCAGTAAAAGTAGGGATGGAGATATTAGAAAATGGCGGAAACGCTGTTGATGCTGCAGTTGCTGTGTCGTATGCGTTAGGGGTTGTAGAGCCATATAGTTCTGGGATTGGCGGAGGCGGAGAAATGATTATTATGCCAGGTGATAATCAGACTCCGATCTTTTATGAATATCGTGAGACCGCGCCTTTTTCTGGGAAGATCCCACAAGGATATGTTGGGATCCCCGGTTTAGTCAAAGGAATGGAATTGATTAATGCAGAGCTAGGATCTATGAATATAAAAGAATTGATCCAGCCAGCTGTCGATCTCGCCGAGAAAGGTTTTGAAGCAGATAACGATTTATCTAAACGATTAGAAAATGCGTCTTATCGAATGCCAGTTTCTTCTCTCCCTCACTTTTATCCAGATGGTGTAGCAATTAAACCAAAGGCCGTTATTAAGCAACATGATTTAGCTAATACCTTAAAACTTATTCAAGAGCACGGCTCGGATGCTTTTTATGATGAAGAAATTGCTGAACAAATAGTGGATAAGGTAAAAGGGTTGAAAGCGACTGACTTAAAAAATTACTCAGTAGTGAAAGCTGATCCCGTGTATGGCAAATTTAAGGACTTTGAAATCATATCCGCGCCGCCCCCGCTTTCGGGGGTAACATTGATCCAATCTTTGCGAATGGCAGAGATATTAAACTTACAATCTACTAAAGAAAATACGGCTGACTTTATCCATCTTGTCGGGGAAATCTCAAAGAGAGCCTATCATGACCGGTTGTCTGAAATTGCAGATCCAGCATTTTATCAATCCCCAAAAGACTTGACCAGTCGAAAGTATTCGAAAAAACTAGCAGAAGAAATATCAATTAAGAAGCTATCGGATGATTACAAAGTAAATGATTCGATAGCAGACGAAGAAGATTATGATAATACTACCCATTTTGTCATTATGGATAAAGAGGGGACCATGGTATCAGCCACTCATACTTTAGGTCATTTATTTGGTTCTGGAAAATATGCTGCAGGTTTTTTTCTAAATAACCAGTTAAGCAATTTTAGTCAAGCTGCGAATCGGATCAATAGTATTGAGCCTGGTAAAAGGCCGCGAAGCTTTACGAGTCCCTCTATATTAAGAAATGATGAAATGATGATTGGAATTGGCACTCCTGGCGGGAAGCGCATTCCCCAAGTGCTAACTCAAGTGTTAGCTAGACACCTTTTATTTGGGGATTCCATCCAGGATGCCATTGATGCTCCTCGATTTTATGTAGAGGATAAAAAAATTTATGTCGAAGATGGATTTCCAAGTAAAGTTTTGGACGAGCTCCGTGATAGAGGTTACAGGGTAATTATTAGAGATTCCCCCTATTACTACGGGGGAGTACAAGCATTAATTGAAGATAAAGAAGAGAAGATTATTCTCGGCGGTGCTGACCAGCGCAGAACTGGCATATGGCAAGTAAGAGAATAAATTGAAAGTTGGAGTGAAATCAATTATGAAAAAGTTTTTCCGTTCAGGATTACCATTCTTATTTTTGTTTGCGGCTCTATACGCTATGAGTACATTAAAGCATCTTGACACACTGTCTGTTAAAGAGACAGAGCAAATAAAAAGCTTCTTTGCGACTCAAGAGAATGGAACAATTAATTCCGAAGAATAAAAAAGTGCCTGGCACTCCTTGAATAATGTCGATTTTATAAAGTTTTTTGACAAAATTCAGGTGGTGACAGGCACTTTTTAAAAACCCTAAATCATACTTGACTTATAGGAATAGTTTAAATTATGATATTACTTAAAAATAGGAGGGGGGCCGTGGGGACCCTATGCAGCCGTTAATTATTAATTTAACAGGTAAGAAGGTCGTCATTGCTGGTGGCGGAAGGATTGCCGCGAGAAAAGCACAGACTTTAGCAGATCAGCGGGCAGAGATTACTTTTGTCGCTCCTCACTTTTGCGAAGAGATTCTAGAGCTATCTAATGCAAAGAATTTTTCCATTATTAAGAGAATAGCTCATCCAAATGATTTTGCAGGTGCATTCCTGGTCATCCTAGCGACAAATGTTCGAAGTGCTAATAAAGCATTGGCAAATCAGCTTTCACCTAATCAATTAGTTTGTGTAGTTGATGAATCTGATGAAGGAAATGTATCGTTTCCTGCGACGATCCAGAGGGGACACCTCCAAGTAGCGGTAACGTCAAATGGTGCGAGTCCAAAGCTGACGAGAAAGCTGAAAAAGGAGTTAGAAAAACAATTTGATCACTCCTGGGGAGCTTATTCTGAATTTTTGCTTCGATGCCGAAAAAAGCTGAAAGAGCTAAATGTTCCACTTGAAGAAAGAAACAAATTATTAGAAGAAATCCTTGATGAACGTTATCGCCTGGATAAATATGATCAGGAGGAGATATTAGAGCGCCTTAGCAAAATAGGGCCTTTTAAAGGTTAGTGAGGGACTATCTGACTATTTATTAGAAAATTTTATTTTCTTATTTACATTAATCCTATCGGCATGGTAGTATTTATGTAAATTATTAACATAACTTATAAGCGGGTTATGGAAAATATACAATAAATTTTAGCGGCTATTTCCAGTCATTATTATAAATTGGGGGAAGTTGATTAGTATTTCCTCCACGTATCAACATGTTGAAAGGGGGACGAATCAGCTGAATAATGGGGGAAGGGAAGAGCTGTATACACAGCTTGAAAAAATGCTGGACTCTTTAAAATTCGGATCCATCACGATAGTTGTTCAAGATGGCAAGGTCGTGCAAATAGAGAAAAATGAAAAGGTTCGTCTTCAATCAAATAAAACTCGCTGACTAGATAAACTAGAGGCGGTCTTCACTATTTTAATAGTGGGAGACTGCCTTTTTTTATTGATTATTACGCCCTTTTTCAATAACCCGCTTTATTTTTTGCTTGATTAGGAGGTTTACAAACAATGGAGACTGCTGTCACTTATCAAAACTGGTCCCAAATTTCTGACCGTTTTCACATTGGCGATGAATCAAAAGGGGCAAAGGAGGTTCTCGAGTGGGCGTACCATTCCTACCCAGAAGAGCAGCTTGTCTATGCCTCAAGCTTTGGGGCAGAAGCGATTGTCTTAATCGATCTGATCCAACAGTGTCAGCCAAATGCCCATATTGTTTTTTTAGATACTGGTTTGCACTTTCCAGAAACTTATGAAGTGATTGAAAAAATCAAAGCCCGTTTTCCTAGCTTAAGAATCGAGCGAAAACAGCCGCACTTAAGCCTGGACGATCAAGCAGTTCAATTTGGTACCGCCTTATGGAGAAGGAATCCAAACGAATGCTGCCATATTCGTAAGGTCATTCCATTACAAGAAGTACTCTCGACAAAACTAGCATGGATATCCGGCCTCCGTCGAGAGCAATCGCCGAATAGAGCCCATACTGAATTTATTAATAAAGACGAGAAGTTCAAGAATGTGAAAATTTGCCCGCTTATCCATTGGACTTGGAACGACATTTGGGAACACATCCGTAAAAGGGACCTTCCTTACAACAAGCTACATGATCAGCAGTACCCAAGTATTGGGTGTTTTCCTTGTACACAGCCAGTTGGTAACAATGGCGACTCACGTGCAGGACGTTGGACAGGAAGCGGCAAGACAGAGTGCGGTCTTCATACCCGATAAGGAGGACATGACAAGTGGTAACGATAATGGCAGTGATAATTGGATTGTTTTTTGCCATGAATATAGGTGGAAGCGGGGCAGCCGCTTCTATGGGCATTGCCTACGGTTCAGGAGTGATTAAAAAAGGCTTGGCATTAATGCTTTGCAGTATCGCGGTATTCCTAGGTGCTTGGCTTGGCGGCGGGGAGGTCGTAAAGACAATTGGGAGCGGAATTGTCCCTTCATCCACGTTCACAGTCCCAATTGCGTTGATCGTTTTAGCATCTGCGGCTTTGTCATTATTTTTGGCTAATATCTTTGGCATTCCGCTTTCAACGAGTGAAGTCGCAGTGGGGTCGATCATCGGTGCAGGAATTGTCTATCAGTCTGTATACGTGTGGAATCTACTCTGGATTATGAGTTTCTGGCTAATTACACCGCTAGCCGCATTTATAATTGCTGTTTTTGTTAGCTATCTATTAAAAAGTACATTCATTAAACGGATTATGAAAGCCCCTAAGGCTGTTCCCTTTCTAGCGATACTAGTTGTATTTATGGGCTTATTTGAAGCATTTTCGGCGGGGATGAATAATGTAGCAAATGCTGTTGGACCGCTTGTTGGCGCTGGAATCCTTTCTACGGGAAGCGGGATCCTCTGGGGCGGGTTATTTGTAGCATTCGGAGTGGTACTGTTAGGACGGCGCGTGCTGGAGACAAACGGTAAAAAAATCACTGAATTAAAGCTTGAAGAAGGCTGTGTCATTTCAGGAACAGGTGCAAGTATTGTCACAATCGCTTCATTATTCGGCATTCCTGTACCACTCACTCAAATAACGACTTCTTCCATCATAGGAATTGGGTTTGCCAAACAGGGCAAGGCGGTTTTGAAAAAGGGGATCGTTATTCAGTTGCTCACTGTTTGGATCGTATCACCCGTTCTTTCTATGGTTTTATCATATACGCTCATCCAGCTGATTATTGAACAAAATTTTTATCCAGTTATTGCGATGGCTGGTGTGCTGATTTCTGTTTTCGGAGTACTGTCATTAATCAAAAAGAAGCATACAGTCATTCAACATACTCCGCTAAAAGAATAGCAACATTAACCTAGTAAGCTCAAAAGCAATCAAAAAATATACGGAAAGGTCTGATAGGAATGTCATTTTTACCAACACCACATGGAGGAAAGTTAGTTCAATTATTTAACCCAAACTATGATTTTTCCCATATCGATAAAGAAATCGAAATTGATGCGGTTGCCCAAAGTGATTTAGAGCTAATCGGCATTGGCGTGTTCAGCCCGTTAACAGGTTTTCTTGGGAAAGAAGACTATGAATCTGTTGTCGCGAATATGCGGCTCGCAGACAACACCATTTGGTCAATCCCCGTAACACTTCCGATATCGTATGAAATAGCAGACACACTTAAAAAAGGCGAGGAAATTAAGCTTCTTAATAATCAAGAGGTTTATGGAGTGATTAAGGTTTCCGAATGGTATGAACCAGATTTAAATAAAGAAGCTCTCTTCGTTTATCGGACACAGGAGTTAGCCCATCCAGGAGTAAAGCGACTTTTTGAAAGAGGGCCGGTTTATGTCGCTGGAGAGATCACACTAATTAAAAAGGCGGAAAAAGGCATATTTAGCGATGTATGGTTTGAACCGAAGGAAACTCGCGCACTTTTTGAAAAAAATGGCTGGAAAACAGTAGTCGGGTTTCAAACGCGCAATCCGATTCACCGAGCGCATGAGTATATCCAAAAGGCCGCACTCGAAACTGTCGATGGACTGTTCGTTCATCCTCTTGTAGGAGAAACGAAGTCCGATGATATTCCAGCTGATGTCCGTTTAAAAAGCTACCGCGTGTTGCTCGAAAATTACTATCCAAAAGAACGCGTACAGCTTGGAGTTTACCCTGCGGCAATGAGATATGCGGGCCCAAGAGAAGCTATTTTTCATGCTATCGCCCGTAAAAATTTTGGCTGCACCCACTTTATTGTCGGCCGCGATCATGCGGGGGTAGGCAATTACTATGGAACATATGATGCACAGAAAATTTTCAGTGAGTTTTCGGAACATGAATTAGGAATACAGCCTTTATTTTTTGAACATAGTTTTTATTGCCGGTCATGCGAGGGAATGGCCTCAGATAAAACCTGCCCTCACAGTAAAGAGGACCGAGTTATTCTTTCGGGAACAAAAGTAAGAGAAATGCTTCGCAGTGGAGAGATTCCGCCTTCCGCCTTTAGCCGAAAAGAAGTTGTGGAAGTGCTCATCGATGGCTTGAAAGAACAAATAGAGGCATAAGGAGGGTCCCCAAAGATGTCCAAAGCAACAAATATTACTTGGCATGATGTTTCTGTTAAAAAGAACGACCGGCGAGCGCAGAACGGTCACGGAAGCTGTGTATTATGGTTTACTGGCCTTTCTGGATCGGGAAAATCAACGATTGCGAATGCAGTTTCAAGTGAATTATTCAAACAAGGCATTAATGAGTACGTTTTAGATGGTGATAATATCCGCCACGGTCTTAATCGAGATCTCGGTTTTTCAGAAGATGACAGAACGGAGAACATTAGACGGATTGGCGAAGTGGCTAAGCTTTTTGTTGATAGCGGCAAGATTGTGACAACTGCCTTCATTTCTCCATTCCACAATGATCGCGATGAAGTCCGCTCTCTTTTTGAAGCAGGGGAATTTATTGAAGTTTTTGTTGATTGTCCGATTGAAACGTGTGAAGACCGTGATCCGAAGCAGCTTTATGCAAAAGCACGAAGAGGGGAAATAAAGGATTTTACAGGGATTGACTCTCCATATGAGATTCCGCAAAATCCAGAAATCGTTATTCAGTCCCAATTATTAACCGTTGAGGAAGCGGTGCAGCAAATCTTTGGCTATCTTCGAGAGCATTTCATTATATAAGTTTTTTTACTCCAAAAATAAGAAGGAAGAAAGGCTGGTAATGCAATGATCGGCAAGGTCTATTTAGTAGGAGCAGGTCCTGGCGATCCAGACCTGATTACGGTAAAGGGATTGCGGTGCCTGAAAGAAGCGGATGTCATTCTTTATGATCGGCTCGTGAATCCGGAGCTCTTGCAGCATGCAAAGGAGGGGGCGCAGCTCGTCTACTGCGGCAAGCTCCCTCATTACCATACGATGAAGCAGGAGACAATTAATCACTTCCTAGTGAAATATGCAAAAAAGGGCAATCGCGTTGTCCGATTAAAAGGGGGCGATCCTTTCGTTTTCGGACGGGGCGGAGAAGAGGCTGAAGTATGTGCAAAGCACGCGATCCCATTCGAAATTGTTCCCGGCATTACGGCAGGAATTGCTGCTTCAGCTTATGCAGGCATTCCTGTAACCCATCGTACATTAAGCAAAAGCTTTGCTTTTATCACTGGTCATCAAGCTGGGGACGAAGCAGCGGAGCATCAATGGGCACATCTTGCTAATGGAGTAGACACCATTTGTGTCTATATGGGAGTATCTCAGCTTCCGACAATCATTAAAAATTTAATTGCAAATGGCAAATCGAAGCAAACGCCAATAGCATTAGTGCATTGGGGGACACTCAACGAGCAGAGAACGGTAGTAGGAACCCTTGAAACGATTGAAGAGCTAGTGAAGAAAGCAGAAATTTCGAACCCGAGTATGATTGTGATCGGCGAGGTTGTCCGGTTGCATCAAAAATTAAACTGGTTCCCGGAAGAGGTCATGTCCAAAGTGCCTGTCATCCATGGTTAAGAGAAGAAAGGTGGATGAGATGAAAGGAATTCTCTATATTGCCCACGGCACCCGTTCCAAAAAGGGAGCGAATGAAGCACGGAATTTTATTGAACGAGTAAGAAATCGAGTGGATATTCCTATTCAAGAAATTAGTTTCCTTGAACTAACGGATCCTTTAATAGATGAAGGCTTTAGACGATGTGTGGAAAAGGGGGCAACAAGCATTACCATTATTCCTCTTTTCTTGCTTGCGGCAGGGCATATAAAACAGGATATTCCGGAAAGCTTATCCGTTTTACAAGCCCAATTCCCTCATATTCGGATCCAGCTAGAGGATCCATTTGGCGTGCAGGAGATCATTCTTGATGCGGCGGCTGAGCTTGTGAAGAGAACGGCAGGTGGCCTTCAGCAAAACGATCGCTTGTTGATTGTCGGAAGGGGGAGCAGTGATCCGTCCATTCAGGGGGATTTTTCCGCGATTGCAAACGGAATCAAGAATAGATTAGGGATCCAGCACGTATCTGTTTGTTATTTAGCAGCTGCTGAACCAAGACTGAAGAACGGGCTAGATACTATTTTGGAAAATGCGGAGAGCCGAGTGATCGTTCTTCCTTACTTATTATTTTCCGGTCTGCTTAGTGCAGAAATAGAACGCGAAATAGTGAAGCGGAGTAAGGAGAGAAAGCAGCTGATCAATACGGGGCCATTGAGCCGACATCAAGTATTTGAAGAGATTGTTATGGAACGGGCAACTGGTGCCTAATGATTGTATCTAGGGTCGATAGATTCATATCGGCCAAAAAATATGAACATGATGATAGTGAGGTGTATTTTGTTGCAACTTCAAGTTTTAAATAGTCCATTTAATCAGGAGCAAGCTAATCTCCTTAGCCAGCTTCTGCCAACATTGACAGAAACACAAAAAGTTTGGTTGAGCGGGTATTTGGCCGCGACCGTTCAGGTAGGACCTTCTACCGCACAGACAGGGACCCTTCCGGCACAAAGTACTGTGGCGGTTGCATCGAAAGAAGTGACGATCCTATACGGTTCACAAACAGGAAATTCCCAAGGACTTGCGAAGAAAACGGCAAAAGAGCTGGAAAGCCACGGTTTTAACATCACTGTATTATCAATGAACGACTTTAAACCAAATCAATTAAAGAAGATTGACAATCTATTAATTGTCGTCAGTACACACGGTGAAGGGGACCCGCCAGATTCCGCATTAACCTTTTATGAATACCTTCATAGTAAAAGAGCGCCGAAGCTACATAATCTCCAATTTTCCGTTTTAGCACTTGGTGACAGTTCATACGAATTCTTTTGCAAAACAGGCAAAGATTTTGATCAGCGCTTAGAGGAGCTTGGGGGCACAAGGCTTTATCAGCGTACTGACTGCGATGTTGACTTTGACGAGCCCGCAGCCAAATGGACTGAAGGCGTTCTTAGTAGTTTAAAAAATGCAAGCGGTCAGGAAAGTGTTAGCGAAGCAGCAGCAACACTGCAGACAGTCGGTACAGTATATTCAAGAACAAATCCGTTTCAAGCGGAAGTGTTAGAAAATATTAATTTGAATGGACGGGGCTCAAGTAAAGAAACACGTCATCTTGAATTATCGTTGGAGGGCTCAGGCTTATCATTTGAACCTGGTGATAGTCTCGGTGTTTATCCTGAAAATGACCCGGCGCTTGTGGAACTTATTCTTCATGAACTGAAGTGGGATCCAGAAACAATCGTAACTGTCAAGCAAGGGGAGGCTCGAACTCTTAAAGATGCCCTTCTCTTATTCTATGAAATTACTGTTCTAACAAAGCCGCTTCTTGAGAAAGTGGAGCCGCTTTTAGCCAATAGTGAGCTTCAGGAGCTTTTGCGCTCTGGCAAAGTAAAAGAATATATAGAAGGCCGCGACTTGCTTGATTTCATTCGTGATTTCGGAATTTGGGGGGAGTCTGCTCAAGAGTTTGTTTCCGTTCTTCGAAAAATACCGGCTAGACTGTATTCGATTGCCAGCAGCTTATCTGCCAATCCCGATGAAGTTCATTTAACGATCGGGGCCGTCCGCTATGAGGCTTATGACCGGGAACGCCACGGGGTTTGTTCTATTCAAGCCGCAGAACGCCTCAAGCCAGGTGAGTTCCTGCCTGTTTTTATTCAGCATAATGAAAACTTTAAGCTGCCAAATAGCCTGGAAACGCCGATCATTATGGTTGGCCCTGGAACGGGCATTGCTCCATTTCGTTCCTTTTTGCAGGAGCGTGAGGAAATAGGAGCTGAAGGAAAGTCATGGCTATTTTTCGGGGATCAGCATTTCGTAACGGACTTCCTTTACCAGCTTGAATGGCAAAAATGGCTGAAGAGTGGAGTTTTGACGAAAATGGATATTGCTTTTTCAAGGGACGGGGATAACAAGGTTTATGTACAGCACCGCATGCTTGAACATAGCAAAGAACTATTCGAGTGGCTGGAAGAAGGCGCGTATATTTACGTATGCGGCGATGAGAAAAACATGGCCCATGATGTCCATAACACATTAATTGACATTATCCAAAAAGAAGGGGGCTTAAGCCGTCAGTTGGCGGAAGAATATGTAGCCAGCCTCCAACAGCAAAAGCGCTACCAGAGGGATGTTTATTAATATTGGAAGAAAGGGAGTTTGGTTGATATGGTCTTAAAGCAAGGATTAAAAGCACCGGACGGACCTCCGAGTGATGTTGAACGGATTAAAGACGATAGCCAGTATTTACGTGGGACATTAGAAGCGGCGATGCAGGATAATTTAAGTGCAGGCATCAACGATGATGATAACCGTTTAATGAAATTTCACGGCAGCTATTTGCAGGACGACCGTGATCTTCGGAATGAGAGGCAAAAGCAGAAGCTTGAACCTGCCTATGGATTTATGCTGCGTGTACGTGCCCCAGGAGGAGTTGTCAGCTCAGAGCAATGGCGTGTCCTTGAGGAGCTAGCTGATCAATATGCCAATGGAGCTTTAAAGCTGACTACTCGGCAATCCTTTCAAATGCATGGCATATTAAAATGGAATATGAAAAAAACCATTCAAGAGGTTAATAGTATTCTATTAAATACGCTTGCTGCCTGCGGAGATGTCAACCGGAATGTGATGTGCAACCCGAATCCGTATCAATCGGAAATACATGCAGAAGTATATGAATATGCAAAAGCTTTAAGTGATCATTTATTGCCGCGAACGAGGGCTTATCACGAAATTTGGCTTGATGAAGAAAAGGTAGCTGGCACGCCGGAAGTAGATGAAATTGAACCGATTTATGGAAAGCATTATTTGCCGAGAAAGTTCAAAATCGGCATTGCTGTTCCGCCATCAAATGATATTGATGTTTTCTCTCAAGATCTTGGATTTATCGCCATAGTGAATGAAGGCATTCTTCAAGGCTTTAATATCGCAATTGGCGGAGGAATGGGCTTTACACATGGTGACAAAGCGACCTATCCTCAAGTAGCAAAAGTGATTGGCTTCTGTACACCAGACAAAATAACCGAAGTAGCGGAAAAAATCATCACCATTCAGCTAGATTACGGAAATCGATCTGTCCGAAAAAACGCTCGGTTTAAATACACAATCGACCGTTTAGGACTGGAAGTAGTCAAAAATGAACTTGAAAATCGACTAGGCTGGAGCTTGGAAGAAGCAAGAGCCTATCATTTTGATCATAATGGCGACCGATACGGCTGGGTGAAGGGGATAGATGGAAATTGGCATTTTACCCTTTTTGTTCAAAATGGCCGCGTGATAGATTATCCAAATTATAAACTGAAGACCGGCCTGCAGGAAATCGCAAAAATCCATACAGGGGATTTCCGGCTAACGGCCAATCAAAATTTGGTTATCGCTAATGTTTCAACTGAAAAGAAAGAACAAATCAATGAACTAGTCGAAAAATATGGATTAACGAATAGTGAATTTTATACAGCCCTTCGTCGCAGCTCCATGGCATGCGTGGCCCTTCCGACTTGTGGATTAGCGATGGCAGAAAGTGAAAGATATTTACCCGTTCTAATTGATAAAATCGAAGAAATCATTGATGAAAACGGCCTGCGAGATGAAGAGATAACAATCCGCATGACCGGCTGTCCTAACGGATGTGCTCGACCTGCCCTCGGAGAAATTGCTTTTATAGGTAAAGCGCCAGGAAAATATAATATGTACCTCGGTGCAGCCTTTGACGGAAGCCGCCTGAATAAAATGTACCGTGAAAATATTGGAGAGGAAGAAATTTTAAGTGAAATGCGTGTACTGCTCTCACGCTACGCAAAAGAACGTGAAGAGAAAGAACATTTTGGTGACTTTGTCATCCGCGCTGGAATAATAAAAGCAGCCACCGACGGGACGAATTTTCATGAATAATTGAGATAGGGGAAAATAGAAGCTGAGATCAATGGCTTCTATTTTTATTTGGGGAAATCGGCCCCTTCAGAATTAAAAGAGGAGGCTTTGCCAATGAATAACAGTTATCTAAATACAAAGATGTAAAAATTTAATACTTTATGAAAATAACACTTCTATCTTCCTATGTCAGAATATAGAAGTGTTATTATTCTGTTGAAATAATATTGTGAAAAATATAAAATTATGATTAATGCAAATTTTAAAGGGGGAGTTACTATGACTAATGAAATATATCAATTATTAGCTATTATTATTTACATGGCTGCAATGGTGTTCATCGGTTGGTATGCATTTAGACGTACATCTAACTTGACGGACTACATGCTTGGCGGGCGTTCACTCGGGCCGGCGGTTACGGCTTTAAGTGCCGGAGCTGCGGATATGTCAGGCTGGTTACTTATGGGGCTTCCGGGGGCAATCTATGTAAGTGGTCTTGTTGAGGCTTGGATTGCTATCGGTCTGACGGTGGGCGCCTATTTGAACTATGTACTCGTTGCACCACGTCTTCGCGTATATACGCAAGTGTCGAATGATTCTATTACGATACCGAGTTACCTAGAAAGTCGTCTGAAAGATAAATCTCGTCTTTTGCGAATTGCTTCAGGAATTATTATTCTTATTTTCTTTACTTTCTACGTATCTTCCGGAATGGTTGCGGGCGGAAAGTTTTTCTTGAGCTCATTCGGACTTAACTATCACGCTGGTCTTTTGATTGTATCAGCCGTCGTTATTTTCTATACTTTGTTTGGAGGATTTTTAGCGGTTAGCTATACAGATGTTGTTCAAGGTCTAATTATGTTTTTCGCGCTTTTACTTATACCGATCGTCGGGGTATTTATGACGGGTGGTCTTTCGGAAACAACGACGAGCATTCGGGAAGTTAATCCGCAATTGTTGAACTTCATTTCTGGTGCCTCCTTCCTTGGGATTTTGTCGGCGGTAGCATGGGGACTTGGCTATTTTGGACAACCACATATTATTGTCCGTTTCATGGCGATCAGTTCGGTTAAAGAAGTGAAAAGTGCACGTCGCATCGGAATCGGTTGGATGTTCCTCAGCCTATTTGGGGCAGTTGTAACAGGACTTATCGGGGTCGCTTATTATCAGCAAAATAACGCCACACTCGCTGATCCGGAAACGGTTTTCATCGTTCTCGGGCAGATTATTTTCCACCCGTTTATCGCGGGAATTATGCTTGCAGCTGTACTTGCAGCTGTTATGAGTACGATTTCTTCACAGCTGATCGTCACATCATCAGCACTCATTGAAGACTTGTATAAAGCGGTTATTAAGACTGACGCATCTGATAAACAATATGTATTTTTAGGGAGAATGGCTGTTCTTGTCGTTTCGCTTATTGCGATGGTGCTCGCTTGGCCAAATAACGAGTCCATTTTAAAAATTGTATCGTTCGCGTGGGCTGGATTCGGTGCTTCATTCGGTCCGGTTATCTTACTTTCCCTATACTGGAGGAAGATTACCGCTAAAGGTGCCCTTTGGGGGATGGTTGCGGGTGCGATCACCGTTATGATTTGGGGTAATGTTAAAGCATTGTCGGGTAATCTCTATGAAATTGTTCCTGGTTTCATCATCTGTTGGATCGTTACTTACTTTGTAAGTTTAGCGACATATCGACCGAATGCTGAGATTGATAAGGAATTTACAGAAGCTCTTAATATACTAAAGAAAGAAAGCTGATCGAAAAGCCTGCAGTGTATGCTGTGGGCTTTTTTACCATTTGGTTGAATAATAATTACTATACAAACGGATTCCAAAAAAAGTATGATAATAGTATCAATTAGTTTGATTAAAAGGGTGTCTGGTACAACTTGAATTTTGTCAAAATAAAGAGAGAAGGTTTTTTATGAAAAAATTTAAGGGTGAACTGTTAATGCTCATTACCGCAGTCATGTGGGGAAGCGGTTTTGTCGGTATGGCGATTGGGTTAGAGCATTGGACAGTTATTCAATTAATGGCCCTGCGTTTTACATTAGCGACCATATTACTGGGTGTTGTATTTCATAAAAAAGTAAAAGTTATTTCGCGTAGTGTATTGTGGAAAGGGGCCGTTTTAGGCGCTATTTTGTTTGTCGCTTTTGTATTACAAACGATGGGTCTGGAATATACCACCCCATCAAAAAATGCGTTTTTAACAGCTATTAATGTTTTGATTGTCCCGATAATCGCATTTGTTGTTTATAAACGTAGAATCGATCGCTTTGAAGGGATTGCGGCTACGATCGCAGTTGCAGGAATCGGATTTTTATCTTTACACGATTCATTATCAATTAATATCGGTGACTTATTTTCTATTCTTTGTGCGGTTGGATTTGCATTCGATATTTTTTATACAAATGTTTTCGTGAAAAAGGAAGATGCACTAGCTTTAACGATTGTGCAATTTCTTGTAGCCTCCATTTTAAGCTGGATTGGCGTAATGATATTAGGAGAAGTACCAACTACAGCTAGCAAAGAAGGAATATTAACGATTATTTACCTCGCAGTATTTTGTACATTAATTGCTTATGTATGCCAAAATGTTGGTATGCAATATGCGAACCCAACTAAGTCTGCGATCATTCTTTCAACAGAATCATTATTTGGTACAATTGCTTCTGTCATTGTGTTAAATGAAATATTAACTGGAAAAATGATTATTGGTTGTTTTTTAATCTTCATTGCCATTATCGTAGCAGAAGTAAAGCCAACCTTTAATAAATCCATCATAAACGCATCACAAAAAGGCTAGGCTTCAAGGTACAGAAGCCTAGTTTTTTCTTTTCCCAACTAAATAATATGAATTAATCCACGAGGCAATTGGAATAATTAGAGCTATGCCAATTCCGGCACAAAAGATTGTGATCATTTCAGCACTAAATACTTTTGAATTGGCAATTTCTCCGACAGAATAGGATAAGTCCTTAAACCATATAAGCAATCCCATATAGCCTCCAAAGAACGCGAAGAATAGCGTATTCGTATTAGAGCCTAAAATGTCCTTCCCAATATTTAGCCCAGAAATGAATAAATCTTTTCTACTAATCAATGGATGATGATTAAATATCTCCCGCATAGGAGATGTAATGGAAATAGCCACATCGGTAATGGCACCTATTGTACTCATAATAATCACGGACGCTCCAATTTTAACAAAATCTACCCCGATAAATAGGGAGAACATGCCGAGCTCCTCTATTTCTTCCTCGCCAAATCCCTGAATCATTGCCATTCCTGTGATAATGTTAATAAAAATAAGTAAACCAGCAATCGTGATAATAGTCGAAAGGAATGCTGTTGTTGTTTTGCTATTTACCTCATTAATATAAAACAAATTAATACAACTAATCACTGTACACGCAATCATCGTTAAGATAATCGGATTAGCATTTGGATTGGTCATAAATATAACGGTAAGCAGGATGACGCCAAAGTTTAAGAATAAAGAAATAAAAGAACGGACTCCCTTACTTCCGCCGATAAGAGTCATCAATATAAATAATATGACTGCCAACAACACTAATACATTCATGATCTTGCCCTCTTTCGATTAACAAAGAAAATTGACGTATAGAGGCCAATTGGAATAGCTAACACAATTCCAATCCCTCCAGCCAGTGCTCTAGCTAATTCTAATGAAAGGTTCATGGATAAGGAATATGCCAATGGAGAAGCATTTTTTAAATATAAAATAAGCATTGGAATAGACCCGCTTATATAGGCAAAAAACAAAATGCTTGTCATCGTTCCCATAATATCTTTTCCAATATCTAATGCTGATTTTTTCAGTGCCTTTACCGGAATATTGTTGTCTTTTTCGTATAGTGCAAAGATAGAAGAAGACATTGTAATGGCCACATCCATAACAGCTCCTAAAGACCCGACGAATAATCCAGCCATAAAAACAAGTTTATAAGGGCGGGTTAAAAATTGCATTTCTTCATATCGAAGGCCATTTTCCGAAGTTATCCTCATAACAAGATAGGTAATAAGCAGAGAAATAAAAGTTCCGAGCAAGGTCGCAACAATCGCAGCATATGATTTTTCATTAAAGCCGTTAACAAGTAACAAAGAAATGATAGTAAACAAAATAGCACATATACCGCATATCAATAGCAAACTAATAGAGGGGTTTTTCACATACACATCCAATGCATAGGATAGCAAAAGGGCATTGACTGCCAAGCTGATTATAGAAAACAACCCATGTTTTTTGCCAACGATCAGTAAAATAAAGATAAAAACCCAAGCAATCATTAACACGTATTTATCGCGTTTAACATCTTTGATCGTTCCAGTTAAATATGTACTGTCCTTAATGTTCTCATTGATCAAAACAAATAATTCATTTCCAACACGATATGCTTGATCATAAGCCCCAGAAGATGAATACTCATTCTTTAAATGGATCAGCTGGCCTTTTTCAGGTCCATTTTTTAATTCGGCTATAATCTGTTGAGTGAATCGCTGATCTTTATTATCAAACATATCCTTTATTTCAATTGTCTCTTCGAGATTGGTTTTGATGATTTTAGCTATTGGGCGGTCATAGAATGAGTAATTGTAATTCACAAACAAAACTGAGGCGGCAAAACAAAGTAATATTATGGTGTACAAAGCAATTTGCATGTATGTCATTTTTTTAAATTTGTTTATGATGACATTCAAAGAAATACCTCCAACATATTGGTTTTTTGACCCCTTAAAACTATCAAAAAAATGTTCCTTTCTTCGCCGGTGCAAAGGTGGCTAGTTAACAATGGGCTTAGAATAACAAGAAAGTTTTCGAGGGTCAAGAGAGCCTCTACCCATTCAGTCTTTATGAGGAAAGCGGAAGACAGGAGCGGGGGTCTGATTTATCTACGAAAGAAATCCATATATTAAACCAAATTCATTATGTTTAAAGAGGCAAAACCACTAATCTTAGATGGGAATAAATACTATATAGAAATCGTATCTAGGAGTCAGTGGTATACTGTAGAACTTACCAAAGTCAAAGCTTGGACTCAGACTCTTCAGGAAGAAACTAGGCACTGTTCTAATATGTACGCTCGGATACTTATGTCTTTTATAGTAGGCACCTGCTTAATTTATTATTAATCCGCTCTTGTCCATACAGTTTTCTTTTAAGGGCATATGTTATTACTACCGCTGAACAAGTAACATCTTTCATTAAATGTCCAATTCACTCTGGTCTAATAAAATATATACAAATCTCCTACTGCTATATCCAACGTCGTACCCATATGATCCTCAGTACAGATACTTCTGAATGAAAGGAGGATAAAACAAATGCCATTTTTTGGATTTAATCGAAGAGTATTTTTTCGTGATGGTTTTAGAAGAAGGCGGTTTTTCCCAAGACGGTTTTTCCCATTTAGGAGACGTTTCTTCTAAATAAGCAACTCGTACTTGAATGATAGTTCTTGGAGCGGGTGCCTGCATGTAGTTCTATCCTGACTAAGCGTTCACGGCGCTTAGTCATTTTTTATATTATCCACAACAATCTTAACGATGAAGCGACATTTTGATTCAAAGGCGAAAAAAGTATTTGATGCTTGGATCAATCCAGAATTGTTTGGAAAATGGCTTTTTACGATGGAAACAACCAATAAGGATGCAAAGAATGAACCACAAGTTGGCGGTATTTGGGAAATAATTGATCAGCGAGGTGGAAAGGATTATAGAGCTATCGGTGAGTACATAGAAATTGACCGGCCAAATCGAATAGTTTTCACCTTTAGAATGCCTCAGTTTAGTGATACTGAGGACGGAATTACTGTCGTAATTAATCCAGTTGAAAATGGGTGCGAGATGACTTTTACACAAGAGATAGTCGTTCCTCATCAAGAAGGCTGGAGTGATCTTGAAGAGCTCCATTATAATAAGTAAGTTAAAATAGGACCGGGCGGCTTTCTCCCGGTTCTTCTTTATACGTGGGCGAAATTTTCTTTAAAATTCCAAGACACTATATTGGAAGCAAAAGGCTAATTCCCATAATTTTCATGATTTTAGTAAAGAACACGCCATAAATAAAAGGTAGCGTATGATTCCCAGTTCTTCCATAGAGTAGATAATTCTAAAATTTCATCTTTGGTAGGCTTTCGGTCCATATTCTTTACTGTTTTTATCGAATTAATAAGGCCTACGTCATCGATTGGAAAAGCCGTTGGGAACCTAAGGCAGCGCATTAGAACATAATTCGCAGTCCATGGGCCGATGCCGCGTATCTTCATTAAACTTTTCTCAGCCTCTTTAAAGTTCATTTTCATTAATTTTCCCTTCGATAATTCTCCACTTGCCATTAACTTCGCAATCCCAATGATGTATTCACTTTTTTTTACAGTCATTTTAATATCCGCCAGGTCGGCAGGCGTTAACATCGCAATCCGTTCAAAGGATGGGAAAACCCAATATTTTTTCCCGTTCCATTCAATAGAATCGCCGAATTTTTCTACAAATTGTTTCTTTAATGAGTACGCGAACGCTAAGTTAATTTGTTGCCCTAAAACTCCCCAACATAAAGCTTCAAATAAATCGGGAATTCCAATGACTCGTAATCCAAAGAATTTTTTTGCAGGCATTGTAAGTAATGGATCAGCTTTCGCCATTTCATAAAATGGGGTTAAATCGTTATCAAGATCAAACCATTCACGAATATATTTAACAATCTCTTCCCGTTGCCACTTTTCAGTAGGTCTAGAGTCACTTAAGAACTGAATAATCATTTGTTTATTATCGATTACGGTTAGCTGTACTAAGAAGCAAATTTCTTCGATGACTATGACTCTTCTAATGATACCGTTCTCGATTTCATACATGCATTCATTCTTTTCTCTTGTCAGATACCCCAGGTTTGCATTCATATCAAACTCTTTAGGTAATGGAATCATAATTTCATCATTGACTTCATGGCATGTCACTGTATCATTCTCCTTATCCTAATTACAATTTCTGATACTTTTTTCAAAAAATTAGAAGGAATCCTCAATGAATGAAGTTTCACTATATCACAAAATCATCTTGACGGATTTTGTTATCTTGCTATTACATTCTGAAAGTCTTATTTTTAAAATCAACTAGATAAAGACTATACGGATCTAAATAAATTTCAATATCTTGCTTTTTCATTTTTAGAACCGTGCATTCTGAATATATAGAGGATATATTGTAAGGAGAGGTGAGGGATATGACGGACAGGACCAATAATGGATTTCAAGAGTGCTATGATCATGGAATGTTAAATGATGTAGAAATGATGACAAATGAAAAGTGGCAAGCGATTATTAACAATGATGCATCGTACAATGATCGATTTTTCTATGCTGTAAAAACAACAGGGATTTTTTGTAAACCGTCATGCAAATCTCGTGTTCCCAAAAAAGAAAATGTACGCATTTTTCAGAACGCAGAACAAGCCCTCCATGCAAATTATCGTCCTTGTAAACGTTGCAAACCTACCAATGAGAGATTGCCTGATAGTGAGTGGGTGGTTCTTATCACTGAGTACATTGATAAAAATTTCACGGAAAAGTTAACGCTAGGAACGTTAGCAGAGATGAGTCATGGGAGTCCCTATCACTTACATCGTACGTTTAAAAAGATGAAGGGCATCACGCCAGGTGAGTATATACAACACGTTAGGATCAACGCGGCTAAAGAATATTTGCTTCAAACAAATAAAGCAATTGCGGATATATCTATATGTGTAGGTATGCCAAACACGCCTTATTTTATTACTTTTTTTAAAAAGATAACCGGACATACACCAGAACAATTTCGGAAGAATCATCGTTATACGGATAAATCGGAGGAAAAATAAAATGGAATTAAAGAATAAACCAACTATTTATTGGTCCTTACTAAAGAATAAGGATTGGAATTTTTATCTTGCTTCAACAACGAAAGGGCTATGCTTTGTTGGCTCACAGAATAAACCATTTGAGGAATTGTTCGAATGGTCTGAGAAACGCTTTCCGGGAAGTCCTCTTGTTGAAGACAGTGTAGAGCTTGAACCGTATGCAGTTGAAATCACCGAGTACCTAGAAGGAAAACGGAAAACTTTTACTGTACCATTTGATTACAATGGGACAGCGTTTCAGCTTGCAGTCTGGAACGCACTTTGTGAGATTCCGTACGGACAGACTAAATCCTATTCCGACATTGCAAATTCTATTAATAATCCATCCGCAGTTCGTGCTGTAGGGGCGGCGATTGGAGCTAATCCGGTATTAATTACTGTACCATGTCATCGTGTAGTGGGAAAGAATGGATCGTTAACCGGCTATCGAGGCGGATTGGAAATGAAGACACAGCTTTTGGATCTGGAAATACAAGGTTCATTCAGCAGTGAGTGAAGTCTTCGTACAGTGAATGGAAGAAAGATTTAGCCATTAAAAGTGCATGGTTCTACAAAAATCCGAAAACCAAGTTTTATTGTAAGTACCATACTAAAAAGCAATTTAGTGTAACTGAAGATCTATTGAAAGATGCGGCTAATCTTTAATTTAATTAATACTGTCTAAATATTTGATATAATCAAATGATTGTGCAATTATTAATTGGTAAATAAAATTTAATTAAAGAGGGTGTTAAAAGATGTCAAACGAAAGTTTATACCAAAAATCTTATATTCGTCGATTACCAGAGTTAGGGAAGCTTGCTCCGGATACATTTAAAGCCTTTATCGAATTTGATAAACAGGCACTGGCTGATGGAGCAATTACGAAGAAAGTGAAGGAATTAATTGCGGTAGCAGTTGCTCACGTCACTGGTTGTCCGTATTGTATTGATATTCATGTGTCGAATGCGAGAAGTTTAGAAGCCTCAAAGGAGGAAGTTGCGGAAGCCATTATGGTCGCAACGGCATTAAAAGCGGGTTCTGCGATCGCTCATGGATTGAATGCTTTAAATGCTTTTGATGAATCTGATCAGGAAGATCTTTATCAAAGAGCTAATATATCACGATTTAAGGAGTTTAAAGAATTAAATCCGGAAGCGTTTAGTGCTTTTAATAAATTTGATATGGAAGCAATGAAACCTGGATTAATAAGCAGAAAAGATAAAGAGTTAATTGCGGTTGCTGTTGCCCATGTTACCGGATGTGCCTATTGCATTGAAATCCATACAAAGGGTGCGAAAAAATTAGGAGTTACATTAGAAGAGCTGGCTGAAGCGATTTTTGTCGCTACAGCATTGAAAGCAGGTTCAGCACTTGCACATAGTGTGAACGCATTAAATGCCTATGATAATTAAGTTAAGAGATAAGGATCTTGTTCTTACCTCACTATAAATACAAACAATAAAAGCTAAGAGGATAATAACTCTTAGCTTTTACACTTAATTGTTGGTTTTTAAGCGATGGATGATTCTTCTAATGATCCAGCAGGGCCAAAGAATTCGTAACGAATATGTTCAGGTGCTACGCCAAAATCCTTTAATATACGGTAAACGGTTTTCATAAAAGGGGTAGGCCCACAGAAATAAAAGTCTGCATGGTTGCTTGGTACAATTGATTTCAGCCATTCTAAATCGATAAATCCCTCTTTATCAAAGCTTTTCTCAGTTCGGTCTTCGTTCGTTGGTTCCGCATAGCAAACATAGCTTTTCATATTTGAGTGTTCATTTGCGAGCTGTTTGACATGCTCCTTAAGGGCATGTACTTTGCCGTTTCTAGCCGCGTGAATAAAGAAGACCTCACGTTTGGAATTCTGCTCCATAAGGGTGTTCAGCATGCACATCATCGGGGTTAAGCCCACCCCTCCGCTAATGAGAACAACAGGGCTCTCTGTTGATGTATCAAGGACAAAGTCCCCTGCAGGTGCGGAAACTTGGAGAATATCTCCAGCTTGGACGGTTTGTTGAAGATAATTTGATACAATCCCCGGTGGCATATTTTTGCATTCATCTTCGCGTTTTACAGAAATCCGATAATAATTCTTACCTGGCGCATCCGATAAACTGTATTGTCGCAGTTGAGTATTCTTTTCACTTTCAGGCTGCACTTTTAACGTAATATATTGCCCAGGCTTAAAAGTAGCGATACTCCCACCATCTTCTGGTAGTAAATAAAATGACGTGATGACATCGCTTTCAGTCACTTTCTTGTCAACGATGAAGTTCCTAAACCCTTCCCAACCGCCGCTTTGCTCTTTTGCTTCTTGATACATGCCTTGTTCAACATCGATAAATGCCTGTGCAATTACATTGTATGCTTTTGCCCATGCATCTATAATTTTATCGGTCGCTGCATCACCAAGGACATCTTGAATGGCCCGTAGCAATGTTTCGCCAACAATTGGGTAATGCTCAGGCTGAACCCCCAATCCTCTATGTTTATGTCCGATTTGTTTAACGACGGGAATAATCGCTTCTAATTTATCAATATTTGCTGCAGCCGCATAAACCGCATTGGCTAATGCCGTTTGTTGACGTCCTTGTTTTTGATTAGCATGATTGAAAATATTCAATAGTTCGGGATGATTGCTAAAGAGTAATTCATAGAAGCGAGTTGTAATACTTTCCCCATGCTTTTCTAATACTGGAACGGTTGATTTAATAATTTCTATCGTTTGTTGATCAAGCATTGAATCATCTCCTATATCCGATTTTACCTTTCAAGGGGAAATAATTACCGCCACACCCTGTTATCTTGCTCCAATCTCATGAAAAGTATGAAGAGTGCTCTGACAGCTGCGGGACAAGGTACACGTCCCCATTTCCCAATTAGGGAAAAGGCTCACGTTCTCCGGGCTTATTATTTTTGACAATACATTTTACTTTGAGGTAATGTAACTGGGTAAGATGCAAACAATAGTGATAGAAAGATTTTTTATCACATTTCTCTTAAATAGGGTTAAAGACCCTTGCTATATAAGACTTTTTCTCGAAATGTTCATAGTTGGGATGAAGTAATCGATCATTACTAGGAGGAATTATTATGTCACAAACTACCTATGTAACCGAACAGCAAATGTTCCTCGACGTCATTAAGGAACGCCGTTCTGTTCGTACGTATGATCCAACAGTGCAAATTTCACGCGAAGAAATGACAGAAATATTGGAGCTAGCAACGTTGGCTCCATCGTCTTCGAATCTACAGCCATGGCGTTTTCTAGTCATCGATAAGCCAGAGCTGAAGGAAAGACTTCTGCCGATCGCGTTTAACCAACAGCAGGTAGTCGAGGCTTCAGCAGTTATTGCTGTGCTTGGCGATGTGGAAAGCTATAAGAAATCTGAAAAGATTTATACTCAAGCTGTTGATGCAGGCTTCATGCCGGAGGATACGGCTAAGTCATTTATCGAGCGTACGGTCGGGATGTACTCAAGCTTGCCGCCTGAAGTGGCTCGCCAAATTGTCTATACAGATGGTGGTCTCATTTCGATGCAGCTCATGCTGGTTGCCCGAGCTAAAGGATACGACACTGTTCCGATGGGTGGATACGATAAAGCGAAGTTCGTTGAAGCGTTCGAAGTTTCCGAAAAGTATGTGCCAGTTATGCTGATTGCGATTGGAAAAGCAGGGAAACCCGGACATCCAACAACACGTCTTCCTATTGAGGATGTAGCGTTCTTTAACGAAATGCCATCGGAATAAGGAAGACGTAATCACTAAAAGGGTATTTCTGATAAACCAATACTCTTGTTATAAAACACCCCTTCATTGTTAGGATGAACTAACAATGAAGGGGTGTTTTTATGTAGAGGGTTTAATAAAAGTTTTTTCACTGCTATATCTCCCATGCCCAGCACGGTAATCAGTAGCTCTATCTGATACCCGGTTTCTGCAAAAGCTGCCAGCATTAATGAGCTGTATTGTTCGAGCAGATATCAGTTGACAATTTTTAATGTACCGTTTAGAGTGGAATTAACTTACAAACCGGAAGGGTGACCCAACTCAATGAAGTTCTAATCCTATTTTCGAAAGCAAACAATTGAAGGGAATTTTTTTAACGCAACAAGTGCTTATTTGTGTTGCCTTTAATTGTCGTTTTTCAGAATAGGATTGGATTTCTATAGTTGAACTGTAAAGGAGTAACGGCTTTGCCTGCTCTTTTTGTCGTGCACCTATATCTTTCCATGCCTCCTATTCTGAATGAAGTAGGAGGCTTTTTATGTCTCCAGAATTTGTTTTTAAGGAGATGTTCATATGTTTTTATTAGAAGCTCAACATATCAAATACTACGTACAGGATCGTTTATTAATTGATGTTGAACAATTACAGATTCAGCAAAACGATCGAATTGGATTGGTCGGCAGAAATGGATGTGGGAAGACGACTTTAATGAAAATTTTAGCTGGAAAAATAACTCCCGAGGAAGGAACCGTCCTTCATTATTCTTCATGTAAGATGATCCCGCAGTTAAAACGATCAGATACGGTCAAAAGTGGCGGGGAAGTCACACAGCAATATATAAATGAAGCCTTCCTTAATAACCCGGAGCTCTTATTCGCAGACGAACCAACAACAAATTTGGATACGGATCATATTGAATGGGTCGAAAAAAAGCTGCTTCAATGGAGCGGTGCGTGTGTTGTTGTTTCGCATGATCGGGCATTTTTGGATGCTCTCTGCACAAAGATCTGGGAAATTAATGAAGGAAGAATAAAAGAATACCGCGGAAATTACAGCGACTATATTACGCAAAAAGAATTAGAACAGCAACAAGAGAAATTAGCCTTTGAAAAATATGAAAAAAAGAAAAAACAGTTAGAAGAAGCTCTACAACTAAAAGAGAAAAAGGCTGAAAAAGCGACAAAGGTCCCGAAAAAGGTAAGCAAGTCAGAAGCAAGTATTACAGGAGCTAAGCCCTACTTTGCCAAAAAAGAAAAGAAACTGCAAAAAACTGCAAAAGCGATTGAAACGAGACTAGAAAAGCTTGAAAAAGTAGAAAAAGTGAAAGAGCTCCCGCAGCTCAAAATGAATTTACCGCATGGAGAAGTGATTAAAGATCGGATTATTATGCGAGTTGAAGATGTATCAGGAGTTATTGGAAAACGAATTTTATGGAATAAAGCGAGCTTTTTTGTCCGCGGCGGCGATAAATTAGCGATTATCGGCTCAAATGGAAGCGGAAAAACAACTCTTGTTAAAATGCTGGTTAACGAAGATAAAGGGATTACTCTTTCACCCTCTGTAAAAGTGGGCTACTTTAGCCAAAATTTAAATATTTTAGATGCTGAAAAATCAATTTTGGGGAATGTCCAGTCCACTTCAAAGCAGAATGAAACACTCATTCGAACAGTGCTTGCAAGGATGCGTTTCTTTCGAGAGGATGTGTATAAGCTTGTAGGGGATTTGAGCGGGGGCGAGCGAGTAAAAGTAGCGCTTGCTAAGTTGTTTTTAAGCGATATCAATACGCTGATTTTAGATGAACCGACGAACTATCTAGATACGGAAGCTGTAGAAGCATTGGAATCTCTTCTGAAAGAGTACGAAGGGACAATTCTCTTTGTTTCCCATGATCGGCAATTTATCAAAAATCTCGCTACAAGAATTTTGGCGATTCGCCATGAGGAAATTGAATTGTTTGAAGGAACGTATCAACAATATTTACAATCTGATCCGCAAAAAACTAGGGTTGCCAATGAAGACGAACGGCTCATACTTGAAACGAAAATATCGGAAGTACTAAGTCGCTTAAGTATTGAACCGTCAGAAGAACTAGAAATGGAATTTCAAAGACTATTGAAAGAAAAACGTGAATTGGATAAGTTGAAGTGATCTTGAATAACGATATTCTTTTAACTATGTCAAAATAAGACTGGTCGATTTTCTCCCGGTTATTCTTTTTAATTTCAGGATGCTATACTTAGTAATAGTTTTTATTTTCTGATTCTATTTCAAGTGTCAAATATGGAATAAAGGATAGTTTCGGGAGGAAACGATGGAATTTTTTGAGTATGATGAACGTTTTAAAAGTGAAATTGAAAAGTATGTATTATCTAATGAGCAGCTTCAGTTTACAGGTAAGCCATTAGATTGCATAGAGCTATCAGAAGAAGATTCAGACAGACATTCGATATTGGCGTTTGAAAACAACGAATTTGTGACTTTCTTTGTTCTTCACGAAAACGAAGGGGTAAAACCATATTCTGGAAATTGTAAAGCCATCTTGTTAAGAGCATTTTCAACAAGCTATCACCATCAAGGGAGAGGATATGCAAAGAGGGCATTAATGTTATTGCCTGAATTTGTTCGGACAGAGTTTCCTGCTATCAACGAGATTGTCTTAGCTGTGAACGTACAAAATTTAGCAGCTAAATCACTTTACCAAAAGCGTGGCTTTATAGATGAAGGAGTTCGGAAAATGGGAAAGAAAGGAGAATTAATTATCATGAGCTATTATCTATGAGGGAGCTGCCAAGCGGCTCTCCCTTTAATCGTGCAGAAAAGCGGCATGGACTCCCTTTTGACATCCATTCATATTAATCTGTCTTTAACAAGGAATACATATATAAATCATCGAATTTACCACAAGTATATTCATATTTTCTTAGAAGCCCCTCACGCGAGAATCCGATCCTCTCAAATAATCTAATAGAAGCAGTATTGGGTGGTTCAATTAAGGCTTGTATTCTCATTAAATTAAAATGATTGAATCCATAAGGGATAATTGCCGATAATGCCTCGGTCATGATCCCTTTTCTCCAGTAATCCTTTGAAAGTTCAGCACCAATCTCTCCTCGGACATGCTTTTTAGAGAGGTCATGAAAGCCACAGCTCCCAATCACTGCATCATTTCCTTTTATCGTGATCCCCCAGCGTATTCCTGTCTTATTTGAAAAAATCTCATTATACCATTGGATCTCTTCCAGGGCATCCTGTTCACTTTGAAAGGGCTCCATCCCAAAATACTCCATAACTTCTTGATCTGATAGGTAAGTCAATATACTGGCTGCATCACTCGGAACAACCTCTCTTAGAAATAACCGTTTTGTTTCCAAAACGGGAAATGGTTTTGTTAACTCCATAAGACAATTACCTCCATTTTGTTACATTATCAATTATTTTAAACGATATACCGGCAACTCCTGTGTTACTCCAAAAAATATGTACTCTTGGTTAGCTCACAATGAATATATTAAATGATAAAATAAACTTACTATTTAAAAGATAAAAAATGGGGGAAGCAAAATGTTTACTCTTTCTACACTGAGTGCGTTCTTGGTTATTGTACTTGGACTATTTTTGATACCAGGCCCAGCGGTTCTTCTTGTCGTTACTCGTACCGTTCAAAGCGGGCGTAAAGAAGGAGTGATGACGGGACTTGGAATTGCGACCGGTGATTTAATTCATACATTGTTTGCAGCAGTTGGACTGTCAGCCATTTTGATGACCTCTGCATTAGCTTTCAATTTTATTAAGTTTGCTGGGGCAGCCTATTTGCTTTACCTGGGGATTCGCGCCATTTTGGAAAAGCCTGCAGATCCGCAAATGCCAAAGGTTTCTCCGGTGTCAGCAAAAGATTCTTATCGTCAGGCTATTTTAGTTGAAGTTTTAAACCCAAAAACAGCCCTATTCTTTCTAGCGTTTTTGCCACAATTTGTACATCCGGAGCAGGGATCGGCCATCTTTCAATTTCTAATTCTGGGTTGTATTTTAGTGGTGTTAAGCGTGATCTATACAACGATTATTGCCTTTAGCGTACGTGCAGTGATGCAGCAAGTCAAGCGAATAGCGTGGCTTGGCCGTTGGAGCGGCAAGATCGTAGGGGCCATCTATATCGGACTCGGATTGAAAGTGGCGATTCAGAGTCGAACCTAGGAAAAATGTGCTTCCTAATTTGCAAAGCAATCGAAGTTTTAAGCCATAAATAAAACGAGAATAGACACTTTTTCAGCATGTCTATTCTCTACATTGTTACGCATTCAATCTCCGTCTCATGTCTTCCGCAATTTTCAACCCGTGAAACCTTCCATCTTCAATGTAAACACGATTTGTAATGCCTCCAGTTACAACTCCTGCTAAATAAACGTTAGGCACGTTCGTTTCGTAAGTTTCTGAGTTGAAGGCAGGGACCAACGTGGAAGAATCGATCTGAATGCCGATGCTTTGAAGCATCCCGATATCTGGTTGGTATCCGATTAATGAAAAAGCATAATCATTTGGAATTGTGACTAATCCTTCAGGAGTTTCAAGACAAATGGTTGTCATGTTGATCTCTTTCACACTTGAATTCGCGTAAAATTTGATTTTTCCCTTTTCGATGAAGTTTCGAATATCTAGTAGCAAAGATGGCTTAATGCCTTTGTAAACATTATCTCCACGATGGACGAGTGTGACATGTGCCCCGTTACGATATAGATCAATCGCCGCTTCGACAGCAGAGTTTTTTCCACCTACTACGGTTACATTTTGTCCGTGGTAAGAATGACCCTCTTTATAATAGTGCGCAACCTTCGATAACTTTTCCCCTTCAATCCCGATCTTTTTCGGATGATCAAAAATTCCTGTAGCAATCACAATCATTCTTGCTTGATAGGAAAAATGAGTTCCTGTACGGTCAACGGTATGTACTGTAAAAGAATCCGAGTCTTTCGAAATGCGATCTACTCTTTGAAAGCATTTAATATTAAGAGCTTGCCGCTCTGTAACAAGGCGATAATATTTGAGCAGTTCACTTCGAGTGGGGCGTACTTCCTGAGAAAGGAATGGGATATTCCCAATTTCCAGCCGATCCGAAGTACTATAGAAGCGAATATCTAATGGACAATTAACGATGGAATTGACAATCGCCTCCTTTTCAATAATGACATATTTAATCCCTTTTTCTTGAAGAGCAAGACCTGTTGCTAAGCCGCATGGGCCTCCACCGATAATGACAACATCATACATAAGCGAAAATCCTCCAATTTCCAATCTTTTGTTTGTAACCATTTTTACCAGAGCAGGATGTAAAGATACTTCTCCCTATTTATTTTTTGCTTAAAACCGGTGTTACATTTCTTTCAAGTTGTGATACTGGAATACACAGGCGAATATTAATGAAAAATTGAACATAAAAGTTGAATAAGCGAGGTTAGGATACTAAAATAAATGTTAAGTTTATAATAGGCAGATATTTCATTTTGGTTGTCGCTATCGTGTTACTAATGTTAAGAATCGTGTTACTAAAAAACTAGCATTTTAAAGGAATCAAATTAGGAGGAAATGATGGAAGAGTCTACATTAAAAAGGTTCGGAATATCGATGGATGGGCATTTACTGCGCAAGTTTGACCATTTAGTTAAGCAAAAAGGGTATGAGAATCGGTCTGAAGCCATTCGCGATCTTGTCCGCGATGCGCTTATTCAGCATTCGTGGGAAAAGGATGAACAGATTGTGGCTGGAAGCATTCTTTTATTTTATGACCATCACAAACGAAATTTACTAGAAGAACTGACGAAGGCCCAGCATGATATGCACGATATTATTATGTCCACTACCCATTTTCATCTGGACCATGCGAATTGTCTTGAACTTATCATCGTAAAAGGAAAAGCAAAAGACATCCAGCAGCTAAGTCATAAACTAACTAGTTTAAAGGGTGTTCATTATGGCAAGTTTACAGTGGCACCAATAGAAAATATTTAAGTCAAATTTATAAAATAGAAATCTATGCATTTATAGGACGGGACTAAATGAAAGAGATTAAATGATGAGGTGAATAATTTGAGGAAAAAATGGTTTGGAATAATCGTCTTAGCAACTTTTATTTTATCATTTGTGCTAGCAGGCTGCGCGCAATCGAAGCCGAACGAATCAAGTACTGAGAGTAAAAATAACGAAAATAAAAAGGATGAGCTTGTGCTCGCTTTTGGATCGGAGCCTGAAACAGGATTCAATCCAACATCAGGCTGGGGGCGCTACGGTTCACCGCTATTCCAAAGTACACTGCTAAAAAGAGATGACAAGCTTAATATTGTTAATGATTTGGCAACAGATTATAACGTAAACGAAGAAGGCACTGTTTGGACAGTAAACATGCGTGATGATGTGAAATTCTCAGACGGTCAGCCATTAACAGCTGACGATGTCGTATTTACTTTTGAAACAGCTTCTAAAAATGGTTCTGTTGTTGATCTGAATGTATTGGACAAAGTGGAAGCAATAGATGATCACACAGTAAAGTTCACATTAAAAGAGCCTCAATCCACATTTGTTAATACGTTAATCGGAACGGGAATTGTTCCAAAACATGCATATGGAGCAGACTATGCTGAAAATCCTGTAGGTTCGGGGCCATTTCAGCTCGTTCAATGGGATAAAGGCCAACAGCTCATTATAAAAGCTAATCCTGCATACTATGACAAGCAGCCATATTTTAAAAAGATTACGTTCTTATTTTTAAGCGAGGATGCATCTTTTGCTGCTGCTCAAGCGGGTGAGGTTGATCTTGCTTACATACCAGCTGCATTTAGCAATCAAAAAGTTTCCGGAATGAGGTTAGAATCTGTTAAAACAGTAGATAACCGAGGGATTGTTTTCCCATTTGTAAAATCTGGGGAATTTACGAAAGACGGTTATCCAATTGGCAATGATGTGACAGCTGATCCAGCTATTCGACATGCGATCAATATTGCGGTAGATCGCCAAGCCCTTGTGGATGGAGTGTTAGAAGGACACGGAACGCCAGCCTATACTTCAGTAGATGGACTTCCATGGTGGAACCCGGATACGGTCATTAAAGCTGCTGATATAGAAGGGGCACGAAAGCTTTTAGAAGAAGCTGGCTGGAAGGATAAAGACGGAGACGGAATCCTTGAGAAAGGGTCTTTAAAAGCGGAATTCACTCTTTATTATGTAGCAAATGATGCGATCAGACAATCTCTTGCCATTTCGGTTGCAGATATGATGAAACCGCTAGGCATTCATATTAAATTAGAGGGCGGCAGCTGGGATGTCATTGAAAAGAATATGTATTCGAATGCTGTTCTTCTAGGCTGGGGAAGCCACGACCCTCATGAAATGTACAATATATATAGCAGTAAATTCGCAGGAGTAGACTTCTACAACACTGGCTATTATCAAAATAAAACAGTCGATGAATACTTTGAAAAGGCTCTTCGGGCTACAAATGAAAAAGAGGCGATTGAGTATTGGAAGAAGGCACAATGGGATGGAACAACAGGTTTAAGTGCAAAAGGTGACGCTCCGTGGGCGTGGTTAGTAAATATCAATCACTTGTATTTAGTGAAAGATGGACTTGATATCGGAGATCAAAGAATCCATGTTCATGGGCATGGCTGGCCAGCAACTGATAACATTGCCGAATGGAAATGGAGTAAGTAACTGTGGGTAAAAATCTAGGGAAATTCCTATTGCTGAAAGGATTAAGAATGGTGACATTATTAATCGCCATTTGCTTTATCTCCTTTCTTTTAATAAAAAATTCTCCGATTGATCCGATACAAGCTTACATTGGCGCGGATATGTTGAAGGTAGGTCCTGAGCAGCGAGAAATGATTGCTAAATATTGGGGCCTTGATCAGCCAGTCCTCGTACAATTTTTTAATTGGGCATCGGCATTGTTGAAAGGAGATCTAGGTACTTCGATGATGTTTCGCCGTCCGGTGGCTGACATTATTAGTGAACGTTTCTTAAATTCCCTTGCTCTTATGATCTCCGCTTGGATTTTATCAGGAATCATTGGATTTATAATGGGCGTGATCGCTGCCATGAAAAAAGGTACGTGGATCGATCGTATGATTAAATGGTACTGTTTCACACTAGCCTCCACTCCGACTTTCTGGATGGGGCTTCTTATCCTTATTGTCTTTGCTGTATGGCTAAGGTGGTTTCCAATTGGAATGGGAGTTCCCGCCGGTGTCCTGGCTGCTGATGTTACTATGGCGGATAAAATCAAGCATCTTATTCTTCCTGCCCTCACGCTTAGTGTAGTTGGGGTTGCGAATGTGGCATTACACACGCGGCAGAAGCTAATTGATGTTCTAGCCAGCGATTATGTTTTATTCGCAAGAGCGAGAGGAGAACAAGGGCTTATCCTATTTTGGCGGCATGGATTACGGAATGTGGCCTTGCCGGCGATTACCTTACAATTTGCTGCTTTTAGTGAATTATTTGGCGGAGCCGTGCTA
Source organism: Cytobacillus depressus (assembly GCF_008923245.1). GTDB lineage: Bacteria > Bacillota > Bacilli > Bacillales > Cytobacillaceae > Cytobacillus > Cytobacillus depressus. Next base: position 54,343 of record NZ_WBOS01000010.1, on the reverse strand, counting down.
GCTGAGCAAGTCTTTTCTTATCCCGGTTTAGGACAGGCTACAGTCGAGGCTGGGCTGAGAGGGGATGTTCCTCTTTTATTAGGATTAGTTATATTTAGTACACTATTTGTTTTTGCCGGAAATCTATTGGCTGATTTGATTTACCGCATTTTAGATCCGCGGATGAGAGAGGGGCGTTCGATATGATTCATAGCCTGAATAAACGATTCCCTCTTAATAGAAGGCAATGGACGATGATTTCGATTTTATTTGCTATTGCTTTTTTAGTTGTTGTGATTGTAGGGAGTTTTCTATTAGATGAAGGAAGAATGGCCACTAATCTTCAAAATCGCAATTCGCCCCCATCTTTCAACCATTTGTTTGGGACGGATTGGTTAGGCAGAGATATGTTTACCCGAACGGTAAAGGGACTTTCATTGAGTATATGGGTGGGCTTGATCGGAGCGATTGGCAGTGTGTCCATTGCTCTTTTCCTAGGCATGGCCGCGGCAACGATGGGAAAAGCGGCCGATCGTATCGTATCATGGCTCATTGATCTTTTTCTAAGTGTGCCGCATCTTGTCACCCTAATCCTGATTGCTTTTACATTAGGGGGCGGATTTAAAGGAATTGTCATTGGTCTTGCCTTAACCCATTGGCCAAGCTTAGCTCGTGTCATTCGGGCAGAAGTGATGCAAGTCCGTTCCGCAGAATTTGTACAAGTGTCTCGGAAAATGGGAAAATCCCAATGGTGGATCGCGATGCATCATATTTTGCCTCATATTTTGCCTCAAGCTTTAATTGGTTTTATGCTCATGTTTCCTCATGTAATTTTACATGAAGCAGCCGTAACTTTTTTAGGCTTAGGGATGTCTCCTCACGAACCAGCGATTGGAATTATTCTATCGGAATCGATGAAATACTTATCTTCAGGAATGTGGTGGCTTGCCTTTTTCCCTGGGCTTTGCTTGCTGTTGATTGTGAGGACATTTGATCATATTGGAGAAAATTTTAGAATGCTTATTGATCCTTCTAGAGCCCATGATTAATAAATTAGAAAATTGAGGAGTTGAGAAATGCCTATCCTAGAAGTAGAGAATTTATCAATTTCTTTTAAGCAGTATACAGCTGGACTTAAACAGATGAATAGTCAAGTGATTTCAAGTTTAAGCATCTCTTTAGAGGCGGGGGAAATTCTTGCGGTTGTAGGAGCGAGCGGATCGGGGAAAAGTCTGCTTGCACATGCCATACTGGGAATTCTCCCGAGCAATGCAGATACGACTGGTACGATAAAATATGATGGAGAGCCCCTTACTCTCGCACGGCAAAAGGCATTAAGAGGGAAGGAAATTGCGATTGTACCGCAATCGGTCAACTTTCTAGACCCGCTGATGCGTGTGGGGAAACAAGTCCGTACGGCTGTCAAAAATGGGGAGGCAGTTGCACGCCAACGAGGCGTATTTGAGCGTTATCATTTGAGACGAGAAGTTGAAAATATGTATCCGTTTCAACTGTCTGGAGGGATGGCGCGAAGAGTGCTCCTCTCGACTGCTATGGTGAGCGAAGCAAAAGTTATTATTGCTGACGAGCCTACTCCGGGTCTGGATCCTGTTGTGATAAAAGAAGCGTTAAGTAATTTCCGAGAGTTTGCCGACAACGGCTGTGCGGTGATGCTTATTACTCATGATATTGAATCTGCCTTACAAATTGCCGATAAAATTGCCGTGTTCTATGCAGGAACGACTGTTGAGATTGCTCCTGTCGAAAACTTTACCGGTCAAGGGGAGGCGCTCAGACATCCTTATACGAAGGCTTTATGGAAAGCACTTCCTCAAAATGACTTTATTCCAATTCCAGGCTCACAGCCCCATCCAAGTGAATTGCCAACGGGATGCTTGTTCGCGCCTCGCTGTCCAATTGCCACTTCCGAATGCCATGAAAAACAACCAGATATGAGAGAGCTTAAGGAAGGAATGGTGAGGTGTATCCATGCAAATTGAAGCAAATGGAATCGGATTTCGTTATGAAAATGGACCATGGTTGTTTCGAGGTGTCGATTTAACCATAAAGCCAGGTGAAATTATGGGGATTACCGGACCGAGCGGACGCGGGAAAACAACTTTTTGCCGGATCTTATCTGGTTTCGAACAGCCTGTTGAAGGGACGATTACATTTGATGGCAAACCATTGCGGAAAAACGGCTATCATCCTGTTCAGCTAGTCTTTCAGCATCCAGAAAAAGCAGTAAACCCGCGCTGGAAAATGGAAAAAACGCTTACTGAAGGATGGAAGCCTGATCAAGAACTGTTAGATTTATTAGGAATAAAACAGGAATGGTTAGGTCGCTGGCCGAATGAGTTATCTGGCGGAGAGCTGCAACGATTTTGCGTTGCTCGCGCATTGGGACCAAACACTCGCTTCCTCGTTGCTGATGAAATGACAACTATGCTAGATGCCATTACACAAGCCCAAATCTGGCATGCCGTTATGGAAATTGCCAAACAAAGAGACATGGGGATCGTCGTTGTTAGCCATGAAGCTAAGCTGATTCAAAGACTTTGCCATCGGGTGGTTGAATTGGATAAGTTGTCATCCTACAATTAGTGATGAAAGAAAACTAACCCTATTGGAATAAGCATAAATTAATTAATAGTTCAACGCTAAAAATCCATCAAAAAGTAGCCTTCGCGTAGACCTTAATTAAAAAAGCCGACACTATTTTTTCAGTGTCGGCTAACAATACATTGTGAGTAAATAGCAAAGGTCGTAATTATACATACTAACGATAGGCTTCGTTAAAAGTACCCGTCTAAAATAGAAAGCCAAATTTAGACTTGGAAATCATTTTATTTGAGGTGATTAGAACCATGCCTATGTTAGATGTGGATGATATAAGAATGTATTATACCGTTAAGGGGGAGGGGATCCCTATTGTTTTTATTCATCCGCCCTTACTTACAAGCGCAAATTTTATGTACCAAATGGAAGAATTATCTCGGAACTTTAAAGTTATTGCCTTTGATATAAGAGGTCATGGAAGAAGCCCGTACTCAAATCAAGCAATCACTTATCAGACAATTGCTGAGGACATCCGGCAGCTGTTAGATTATCTGGGAGTCAAGAAAGCTTTCATTTGCGGATATTCAACCGGCGGCACGATTGCGTTGGAATATTTGCTGGCTTACCCAGACAGGTCATTCGGAGGCATTGTCATTAGCGGAATGTCTGAAGTAAATGATAGGAAACTAAAGCAGATGATTTCAATAGCCATTACACTTGCGAAAGCTAAAACACTTCCTATTCTGTCGTTATCCATTTCATGGAGCAATTCTGATACAAATGAGGCTTTTAAGAAATTATATACAGAAGCACTAAAAGGAGATGCAAGGAATATTGAACAGTATTACCGGTATAGCTTGCATTATAATTGTACCAGTCAGCTCCAAAAAATAGATCTCCCCCTTTTATTGGTCTATGGTAAGAAAGATAAAACATTTATTAATTATGCCAACATTTTGCACGAAAAATTACCGTGTAATGATTTAAAATTTATCGAAAATGAAAAGCATCAGATTCCTACAAAGGCTGCAGTTATATTAAACGAAATGATCAAACAGTTTATACAAACTTTAATGGAGAATGGTCACATAAATGATCCAACATGGAAATATTGACTGTACTTCAATAACGTAACCTGGCCAAATTAAATAGAGCATGATTCTAAATCTGATAAATATAATAAAATTGGATATCAAGTCGCTGTTTTAAATTTTTCCAATGTAGCAAATTTAAAGAGATCGTCATTTTAAGAGGATTTTTCAAAAATAATGAATGGAGGTAATGTTATGGATGAAAAAAGTCTAGATCCTTATTTGTTTGTCCAAACGGCGAAAAATCCTGAATATGGACCAGATGGAAAGAAGATTAGTTTTATTTCTGATTTTATGGGTTTACAACAGGTATGGGAGATCCAGCAAGGAGATGGGCGGCCTGCAAAAACATCTTTTACAATGGAAGGAATCACCTTTATAAAACGTATTGAAGGTACATCGGATATGATTATCGGGGTGGATGCAAATGGAGATGAAAGAGTACAGTTATACTTATTAAAGGAGAATGGTGATCCGATTGCCTTGACAAACTCTCCAGAGCATGTTCATTTGTTCGGTGGAATCTCCCCTGATGGAAAATGGATTGCTTGGTCTAGCAATCGCCGCAATCAAGCTTTTTTTGATATTTATATTCAAAACCTTGAGACACGGGAATCTCGCTTCGTTTTTGGCCAAGATGGAATGTTAACAGTAGTGAAATGGTTTCCTGACGGGCATTCATTATTGGTGAAAAAATCAAATTCATCCCTTGATCATGATTTAGGCGCACTTTCCCTTTTGACAGGGGCTATAGACTGGATAACAGAACATCTAGGCGAAGCAAGCTTTAAAGATGTTCATTTTAATAAGGATGGCGATCATATCTATTTATTATCAAATAAAGACCAGGAATTCTTTGGGCTCGCATTCATTCATTTATCTACCAAACATTTCACATGGCTGGAGCGAGGAAAGTGGGATTTTGAAGAACTAGCAATGAATAAGGAAAAAAATAAATTAGCTTTTACCATGAACGAAGGGGGAATATCCAGAGGGTATCTATTAGACTTGGATCGGAGTACCCTTTATACGTGGGAAACGCCAATGGGCGTTATCACCAACCTAAAGTTTTCACCAGATAATCAAAAGCTCGCTTATGTATTGAATGGCCCAGCCCATCCATCTGATATATGGGAGCTCGACCTTAAAACAGTCCAAGCAAAACGGCTTACCTACATCTCTCGTACCCCCATTCTGGAGCAAAAATTAATTGAGCCAGATCTAATAACCTTTCGATCTTTTGACAACCTTCAAATACCTGCTTTTTACTATAAACCAAAAGATGCCACTCAGAAACGTCCTATTGTCGTATATATTCACGGTGGCCCGGAAAGTCAAAGTCGTGCGGTTTATAATCCTCTCTTGCAATATTTTTTAAACGTCGGATATGCGGTAGTCGCTCCAAATATTCGCGGAAGTACTGGTTATGGAAAAACGTACACCCATCTAGATGATGTTCGAAAACGAATGGACGCTTTGAAGGATCTTATTTTTTTAGTGGAATGGCTTAAAGGAGATGAAAACATAGATACTAATAAAATTGCGGTCATGGGAGGCAGCTACGGTGGATTTATGGCTCTTGCTGCTATTAGCCACTATCCAAATTTGTGGGCAGCTGCCATTGATACCGCAGGAATTTCAAGCTTTCGAACGTACCTAAAAACAACAAGTCCTTGGCGTAAGAAGCTTAGAGAGGCCGAATATGGAACGATTGAGAAAGACGGAGGTTTTTTTGATCAAATCGATCCTTTGTATTATGCTGATAATATCACCTCTCCTCTTATGGTTGTCCATGGAGCAAACGACCCGCGTGTCCCGATTGAAGAATCCGAACAGATTGTGAATAAACTAAAGGTGCGAAATCATCCTGTTGTGTATATTCGTATGGAAGACGAGGGACATTCGTTCAAAAAAATAAAAAATAAGATTTATTCTTATTCCAATATGGCTAGTTTTCTTGAGCATTACATGGGGAATAAATAGTATTTGTTACAGGCATTACCGATCAAGAAAGTGGTGAAGTTTCCTTATTCATTTCTTTAGTGGAATAGAAACGATTGAAAGAGTAAATAACTCTTTCAATGTATGGATTCCATATCCGTTCAGTAATGTAAACAACTACGCTAGTAAAACCTCATAATAAAGCAATATCTGCAATATCAGATGGATAATGTTGTCCCATCCAAATGCGAGAGAATCCTGCCAAGAACGCTAAAGGTACATAATACAACCTAAGAAATGCTTGTAAAAAATGAAAGAAGTGGCTGCTGCAAATGCTAGAGCAGTGTGTTTACTTGGAAATGAAGAATTCTTTTTCGATGGGGACGGGGGGAATAAATGCACTCAAAGACTTAAAAATGGTCGAGGTTTAAAAAATTACCGTTTAATTATTGTATTCAGAAGGAATGTAATCCCAACTGAAATTCCTGTTAACAAAGTAATCTTTTTATGAAAGTGATTACGAAACCACATTAGGATTATTATAAGAACGAACAAATAACGAACTTTTTGAGAATTTGTTATCATAATCATATCTATAAGCCGGTAATCAGCTAGGAAAAAAGAATTTAAAAGAAATATTATGAACAAATAACGGTCTTGCCCTTTTGTGGGGAAGACCGCTTTTGTGTATTGGCCTAATGATCATCGGCAACTTAATTATGTATCACAAAGTTGGTGCTTCCATCCCATGCTCGCCCCATTCTTCAAGCGAAGGTCCGTATACACCAGGAACTCTCAGCCCTGCTTGACGCATTAATACAGTCATTTGCCCTCTGTGATGAATTTGATGTGAATTTATAATAGACAGTGTCAGTCCTTTTGGCCATTTTTCCCCATACATATCATCTACTTCTTTAAGGGAGTCATCTGTCCATTGTGCCTTAATTGCTGCAACCATATTTTCATTTGATGTCCGATACTGCTCAGCAATTTCTTTAGCGGAAGTAGGAACTGGGCCATCGTGCTTGGCACCTTCGAATTTTAGTCCAGTCCGTGAAAGCATTTCATCCAGGGATGTTACGACATGCCACGCGAGTCTGCCTAAAGTGCGATGATCTGCCGTGACTTGCTGATTCAAGGATTCATCAGTTAACGCATCCAAAACCTTTTGTGTAGAGTTACCTTCATGTCCCCAAAGATTAATAAAATCATCAATTGAATGAAACATATAAAAAAGCCTCCTTAAAATTGTACTTACATTCTTATTCTTTCATTTACATAATAGCTCCTTCTTAAACATGAAAAAAATTTTTGAATGGATTAATAAGCAAAAACGAGACGTAAAAAAATGCCTCAACATATGTAAGAAAATAAACTTTATGAAAATAAGCTAAAAAAGTACAGAAAAAGTTAAAAGATTACTATTGATAACGTTCCCTTGACTGAATATTTAGAATTTATAATTAAAGTGTAAATACTTTAAAAGGAGTGGGGAGAGTTGGGCAAGAAATTAAAGGGATTAGCACTTTTGGCAATCTTGCTGGTTTTTGGACTACTAGTCGTTGGATGTAGCAGTAGTAGCAGTGGTGGCAGCGGTTCAATCGATGTAGGCATCGTGTTGCCAACAAAGGATGAACCAAGATGGGTACAAGACGAGAAGCGTTTTAAGGACGCGTTAGTAGATTCAAAGTATTCGACTGAAATACTATTCAGTCAAGGATCTTCAGCCAAGGAAAAAGAAAATGTAGAAGCATTATTAAATAAAGGCATTAAAGTATTAATCATTACTCCCCACGACGGTGCAGCAGCTGCATCGGCAGTAGAATCAGCAAAGAAAGAAGGCGTGACGGTTATTGCCTATGACCGTTTAATAACAGAAACAGATGCAGTGGATTACTATGTAACCTTTGATAGTTTAGCAGTAGGTGCAGCGCAAGCGCAATATTTAGTGGATCGTGCACAAGGGTCTGGTGTTCCGCTTTATCTGTATGCAGGAGCGGCTTCAGATAATAATGCATTCCTATTCTTTGAAGGGGCATGGAAGGTGCTTCAGCCGAAAATTGCTGATGGTACTTTTAAGATTGCAAACTCCAGTGAAGCGGAAGGGTTAAAAAATTCAGGGGATCTTTCTAGGGATCAGCTAGGAAAAATTATTGGCCAAATTACAACGAACTGGGATCCGAACGAAGCAAAAAATAAAGCACAAACACACTTAACAGCTACGGGCAGCGATCTAAAAAGGAATGTGGCCATTCTTGCCCCGAATGATGGCACTTCTCGAGCAATCGCAGATGTATTTGGTTCCGATGGTGAGATTACAAGCTATATTGTAACAGGTCAGGATGCTGAGAAGGCATCTATTCAATATATCATTGATGGAAAGCAATCAATGACTGTATTCAAGGATGTACGAACTTTAGTAAAAGATGCAATGGGGATGGCGATTGATATTCTAGATGGCAAAACACCAGAAACAACAGGCTCTTATAATAATGGTTCCGTAGAAGTAAAGGCAAAGCAAACGAATGTCATCGTGGTGGATAAAGACAATGTGAAGAAAGAGTTAATCGACTCAAAATACTATGAAGCAAGTGAATTCACGGGTTTATAGAAAAAAATCAAATAGGAAGGGAGAATAGTGATGGCCGTTTGTATCACTATTTCTTCCTTCCAATTTTGGCTAATTATCTTAGTTGGGGCCTGTTTGACCCGTTCGTATGAGGCAAAGGCGTTTAGAATTTTTATCGGGGGGATGACGGAGTGGGTAAATATATTTTAGAGATGAATGACATATCTAAAGAGTTCTCAGGAGTCAAAGCCCTTTCGAATGTGAATTTCAAAGTAGAAAAAGGCGAGATCCATTGCTTAGTTGGTGAAAATGGTGCAGGAAAATCAACACTAATGAAGGTTTTGAGTGGCGTCTATCCATATGGCACATATGGAGGCGATATCGTTTTTGATGGTGAGGTTCAGCAGTTCAAGGAGATTAATGACAGTGTAAAGGTAGGTATTGGCATCATTTATCAAGAGCTTGCGCTATTTCCTGATCTGACTGTTTATGAAAATATCTTTGCTGGCAATGAGGTGAAGAAAGGTCTCTTCGTTGATTGGAATCAAACAATTGTCCAAGCAGCAAAGATGCTGAAGAAAGTAAAGCTAGACGTGAAGCCGGAAACGAAGATCAAGGAATTAGGTGTCGGAAAACAACAGCTTGTGGAAATTGCTAAAGCATTAAGCAAAGATGTCCGCTTGCTAATATTAGATGAGCCAACAGCTGCTCTAAACGAGGATGACAGTGAAAATCTTTTAGAGCTTTTAAGGGAACTGAAAAAGCAAGGAATTAGCTGCATCATGATTTCACATAAACTGAAGGAGGTCATTTCCATTGCCGATAAAGTAACGGTTTTGCGAGACGGAAAAACAATATGCAGTCTTGATGCAAGTAAAGGAGAAGTTGCGGAAAATGTGATTATCAAACATATGGTGGGACGTGACATTGAAGATATATATCCGAAACATCCAGAAAGGTATATTGGGGAGACTGTATGCGAACTAATCAATTGGTCGGCGTATGATGTGAAGCTCGGGCGATATGTTGTGAAAGATGTTAATTTACATGTAAAAAAAGGTGAAATTATCGGCATTGCAGGTCTGATGGGATCAGGTCGCACAGAGCTTGCTCTCAGTATTTTTGGGAATCCGAAGGGCTACAAGCTACAAGGGAATCTGAAAATTAAAGGGGAGCCGAAAGTATTAAAGCATACGAATAATGCTATAAAGGAAGGCATTGCCTATGTGACAGAGGATCGAAAAGGTGACGGGCTATTTTTATTACAAGATATTAAGAATAATATATCCGTTGCACATTTAAAAGGGATTGCAACGAAAGGGATTCTTAATTTAAACGAAGAAGTAAAAGTCGGTAAAGAATACAAAGACTCGTTATTAATTAAAGCGAATTCACTGGAGCAATCGGTGGCCGAGCTAAGCGGCGGAAACCAACAAAAAGTGTCACTCGGAAAATGGTTGTTTACTGGTCCGGAGATTCTAATCCTAGATGAACCGACACGAGGAATTGATGTAGGGGCAAAATTTGAAATATATACGATAATGAATCAGCTCATAAATGAAGGAATGAGTATTATTATGATCTCCTCTGAGCTTGGTGAAGTGTTAGGGATGAGTGATCGAGTGTATGTCATGGCAGACGGGGCAATCAAAGGCGAGATGAGTGTGAAGGAAGCCACACAAGAAAGAATTATGGAATTGGCGACGCAATAGGAGGGAATAACGATGGACTTTTATAAAGAAGGGAAAGAGCTCGTTAAAGCCAACATTCGAGATTACGGAATGTATATTGCGTTAATCGTCATCATGTTAACTTTTACAATATTGACGGACGGCTTGTTTATGTCTTCCCGAAACATTAGTAATTTACTAGATTCTGCTGGTTATATTGCCGTACTGGCAGTTGGAATGACTCTTATCATCGTCATTCGCCATATCGATTTGTCGGTGGGGTTTTTGGCAGGGTTTCTTGGTGCGATTACGGCTATTTTTTTGACTCAAGTCGGTTTACCGGTATGGCTGACCATTTTGCTCATATTAATTTTTGGTACGGTGATCGGATTAATTAGCGGCTCGTTAGTTGCGAGGCTAGGGATTCCATCATTCGTTGTTACACTTGCTGGCATGCTGATTTTCCGTGGTGCACTCCTTCAAGTTACAGAAAAAACAGGCACGATTATTATTAAAGACAAACAGTTTAATGCAATTGGGAACGGATTTATTCCATCCATCATGCAGGTGAATGGCTTACATCTACTGACGTTATTAGCGGGATGTGTCGGAGTTTTATTATATGTATACACCGAAATCTCCAATCGTCGCAGTAAGCAAATATATGGTTTTCATGTCATGTCAAAAGAAATTTTTATTGTAAAGCTCGCTTTAATATCAGCCATTATTGGCTATATTACTTGGATTTTAGCAGGGTATAACGGGTTATCGTGGACTGTTGTCATTATGATTCTCGTTGTTATTATTTATCATTTTCTTACGACTAAAACTGTACTCGGCCGTCATATTTATGCTGTAGGAAGTAATCCCGAGGCGGCACATTTAAGCGGGATTAACGTGCAAAGAATCACATATATTGTTTTCGGATCAATGGGGATGCTTGCCGCGTTATCTGGTATTCTATTTACTTCCAGGCTGCAATCGGCAACAACGACAGCGGGAACCCTATTTGAACTTGATGCTATCGCTGCGGCCTATGTTGGCGGTGTATCCTCAGCTGGCGGCGTCGGAAAAGTAACGGGTGCGATTATTGGTGCAATTGTTATGGCTTCGTTATCAAATGGAATGAATTTGCTCGGTGTCGGAATCTCCTATCAATATATGATTCGCGGTGGTGTTTTAGCTGGAGCGGTAATCTTTGACGTTATGACACGAAAGCAACGAGCGTAAAAAAGGGAATAATAGCTATGAAGGCATCCTATTTACAGGGTGTCTATATTGTTTTGTACTTATAGTTTAGGTGATAAGATGGAAGGAACTAGCTTAAGGAAATGGGGAAGGTGTATGCGAAAAAAAGTTGTACTTACACTAAGTATATTCATTATCATTTTTAGCTATTTTACTATTTTATCAGCTACTAAAGTGTTTCGTTCAACGAGTCATATGCCCGCCCCACTTACTTCTGTTGAAGAAGCCATTCGTCTTGTCCTTATTACGAAAGAGTTGGATACGCCTTTTTGGAATAGAGTTGGTCAAGGAGCGTTGAAGCAGGCGAAAGCAGAAAGTATTCAGCTAGAGGTATGGGGGAGCTACGGAAATAATCAAGAAGATTTTTTGAAAAAAGTGGAGATTGCTATTCAATCGAAGGTGGATGGAATCATTGTCCAAGGGCTTGATACTGACGAGTTCAAAGAGCTGACAAAGGTGAAGGCGGCTTTTTACGGAATTCCTGTAATTACGGTGGCGAACGATGTGCCGGCTGAACAGAGCTTACGGAAGACATATGTTGGTTCTAATCATTATTTGGCTGGGAAAAAGGTAGCTCTGCAAATGCTTAAAGATATGGGCGCAAATGGTGAAGTCATTATACTTGGTGACATGGAACCAACCTATTATCAAAAAGAACGTTTAGCTGGTATTCAGGAAGTATTAAGTGGGTATCCAGACATTCATATTCTTTTTAAAGGAACAGCAAATACGAAGGAACAAGTGATGGGAACAACGCAGCAAATAATGAATGAAGTTCCTAATGCAACTGCTTTTATAGCCATTAATGCAAACTATGCAGGCACGATGATTCAAGAAATTAGTAGACGGACACAAGTAGAGCCGTATTTTATTTATACGTTCGATGATGGAGTCGATTCAACACCTCTTTTAGAACAAGGAAAGCTAGATGCCATTTTGGAGCAAAAGCCAGAAGAAATGGGTAGTGAAAGTGTAAAAAGATTGATGGAATGGATCACAGGAAAGACTGTACCGCTCAATTCAAAAGGATATTTTACGGAAACGCGAATGGTTGAAGCTGCGGGTGTTAAGCGATGACGACGACGATTCAGAAAAAGATTTGGACGCTTGTTTCCGTTGTACTGCTGATCATGGTGATGATTTGGCTGACATTGACCTATTACAATCAGAAAACACAGAAGCAATCCAATGATATTTTACAGCGTTATTTGCAGATAAACGAGGTTACAACAGCTAGTCAGCAAATGATAACTAATTTAAATAATTATTTACTTGTCCCAACCGAAAAGCGCAAACAAGAGGTTGAAAAAAGCATAAGTACGATTAAAAAGGTAAAAAGAGATGTAGCAGATTTGCGTAATGAAGAAAATACATTTTCAGTAACGAATTATATTCACTTAATAGACAGTCTTATCGAAACGGCAAATCGTTCTATAATGTTTTCTAATAATCATGAAATTGAAGATTCCACGAAAGAATTTAATGAAGCCAACCGTATTTCGATGTACATATCAGAAATGACATTAACCATTTTAGATCGTGAATTGAAGACGTATAACGAGTTTTATCGTGGGATTATTAAGCAATCAGAAGAGTTAAAGAATCTAGGAATCTCGTTATTGCTTTTAATTACATTCGTATTACTATTAGTAGCCTACTTGTTTTCACTAAGTATTACACGACCGATCTATCAACTGACTAAGGCAGCTAATGAATTGTCTCAAGGCCGTTTTAATAAGCGGATCGAAGTGGATTCGACTGATGAAATAGCTTTTCTGGCAAAAACTTTTGATGAGATGAGAATAAATATTAATAATTTAATCTTGGAAATTCAGCAAAAGGCTCAGCTTGAGCATGAGCTTCAGCAAAGCAAACTGCTTCTAAGGGAAAGTCAATTAAGAGGCTTGCAAAGCCAGATAAATCCGCATTTTTTATTCAACACCTTGAATACATTGTCGAAAAAGGCCTATTTGGATGGTGCAGAGGAGACAAGTGATCTCTTAGTTAGTGTGGCTGGCATACTGCGTTATAACCTAAAGCGAGTCGATCGCTCTGTAACGCTGTTTGAAGAAGTGATTGTCTTAAATCAATATATAGAGATCCAAAAGGCGCGTTTTACGGATCGCCTACATTTTGAATCAGACATTGACGAAGACTGCTTACACTTTGAGATTCCAAGCCTTACTCTTCAGCCAATCATTGAGAATGCTGTTATTCATGCTATTGAGCCAGAGGAAGAAGGGGGCAGCATTTCGTTTAGAATTAAGAAGAATGGATCTTGTGTCATTATTGAAATCGAGGATAGTGGAAAAGGGATGCCTCGGGAGAAAATTGACCAGTTACTTGGCGGGAGCATTCTTCCAAATGAGGGGCATTTTACAGGGATCGGTTTTCAAAATGTCGTCAAGCGATTAGAGCTATATTACGGAGTAAATGATTTAGTCACGATTTATAGTGAAGTAGGCCGTGGTACGAAAGTAGTCATACAAATTCCAAAGACAAAGGTGGAGGAAAATGTTGATGAAGCTTCTTATTGTTGATGATGAACCGATTGAGCGGGAAGGGATGCAGGCCATTTTACAAAAAGCTTTCCCTGAACTGATGATTTACCAAGCGAAAAACGGGAAATTGGCAATAGAATTCACAAATACTATTCAACCAGATTTGATCTTAATGGATATTATGATGCCGGGTATGACAGGGCTTGAAGCGATTGAAAGAATTCAGGCAGAACACCCGACTATCAAGTTTGTTATGGTGACGGCATTTGATACGTTTAGTTATGCTAGACAAGCAATCAAGCTAGGGGTAAAGGACTATTTATTGAAACCTAGTAAAGCAAGTGAGATTGTCTCAACAGTTGGAAAAGTGTTAGATGAATGCAGGCAGGAACTTAAAGCGAGAATGATAAGTCAGATGCAGCAAGAAAATTGGAAAAAGGCTTTAACATTAGCAGAAACAGATATTGTGACACAGCTAATATTTGATCATATACATGAACTGCAAATTGAGATGCTTGTCGATATGCTTGATGCTCATTCGGCTTATGAAAAATTTGTTATGGTAGTGACTCTTCCTGAGAGAGCTGAGCATTACTATGTGCGAATCAAGGAAAAGGTTCACGAAACGAGCAATGCTTGGGTGGGAGCCTTATATGTTAGACAGCTTCCTATTATTGTTTTTCGTGACAATAGAAAATCATTTCGCTGGCAGGTGCAAAACCTGGCTAAAGCAATCTTATCTTTAGATAAAGAGCAGTTAAGGGCGGACTGGATTATAGGAGTTGGTGAAATATACGAGTCACTAGATAAAGTTCGTCAATCATACCAAGAGGCACTTATCGCCTTAATGGATACAACGCTCGCCGCCAAAGTCCGATTTTACTCCGATGTTCCAGCAAATAGCTTAGAAACAGATAATCCGAATTTAGAACAGCAACAGAAAGCTTTCTTTGACAATATTCGCTTAGGAGACTGGGAATCTATTCGTTCGATTGTGTTGAATACTATCCAACAGTATGAATCTGAAAGAAAACCACTCATTTATACACAGCAGCGAGTACTTGAGTTGCTCTGGATTGTGAGCCGAGTGATGAATGATATGAGGATTGAAACGGATGCTCCATTTTTCTCACTTCAAGCACAGGATTACCGTCAATTGCGAACTGAGACTCTTCAAATGCTTAGGCAAATGAACTCGATCTATAATGCCCATTTCGATCAAGCGGAGTCAGATAAAATCCAACAAATCCAGCAATATATCCGTGATCATTCGCATGAGGATATTTCACTTGAAACTTTAGCACAGAAGATCAATTTAAATCCTATTTATATTAGTAAAATGTTTAAAGAGAAACTAGGAATCAATTATATCGATTTTTTGACGCAGTGCCGCATTGAAAAAGCAAAAAAGCTCTTGAACGACCCGGAGCGAAGTCTTAAGGAAATAACTTACGAGATTGGATATAATGAGCCGAATTATTTTAGCAAAGTATTTAAGAAAATGTGCGGGATATCCCCGAAGGAGTATCGAAAAACTTTATTAAGCAAGAAGACGATATCTAGATAGGATAAAAATGGCAAAAGAGGGGTGAGTGTTTGAGCCGTATAGCTATAATTCTAATAGGAATAAACTTGCTGTTAGTTGCTTGCACAGGCACTTCAAGTCAAGTTTCGGACCCAGTTAATCCAGCAAAAGAGATTCCTCTTGGTGAGAAAAATCGTCCAATCCGTATTGGTTTTTCGATGGATACATTGCTAGAGGATAGATGGCTGAGGGACCGTGATTTGTTTAAGGAAGCGGTTGAGGCATTAGGAGCGGAAGTCGAGATTATCGCGGCAAACGGAGATGATGCTCTGCAAATGACACAGGCTGAGAAACTCATTCAAAGCGGGATCGATCTCTTAGTCATTGTCCCGCATAATGCAGAAGCAACGGCTGCGATTGTCCATAAGGCACATCGCGCAGGAATTAAAGTTATTGCCTATGATCGGCTTGTCAAAAATGCGGATCTCGATATGTATGCATCCTTTGATAATGAACAAGTGGGTGAAATGCAGGCAAAAGCCATTACGGCTCTCGTACCAAAAGGGAATTACGTTTTTATTGGAGGGGCAATTACTGATAACAATGCACATTTATTGAAAAAGGGTGTGTTTAACATTCTTCGGCCGTATATTGAGCGCGGCGATATTCAAATTGTTTATGATCAGTGGACAAAGGATTGGAATCCAGTAAATGCGAAAGCCAATATGGAAGAGGCTATCCGGGCAACTAACGGACAAATCGATGCGGTGATTGCTGCCAATGATGCAACAGCAGGTGGTGTTATCCAAGCCCTCACAGCAAATGGACTTGCTGGTAAAGTCCCAGTTGCCGGACAGGATGCTGACTTATCAGGCGTGCAGCGAATTGTTGCTGGAACTCAGAACATGACAGTTTATAAACCCATTCACATGCTTACAGAGTCTGTAGCAGAACTAGCAGTCAAAATGGCTAAAGGCGAGCAGGTCTCCACAGACCGCAAAGTTTATAATGGAAAGGTAGAAGTCCCTTCTAAACTAATAACGCCAATTACTGTAAATAAACACAACATAGATCGTACAATTATTTCAGATGGATTTCATTCTTATGAGGATGTGTATAGTTCGACTTCGGAGTAAAGAAAATATGTACTTCGCCCGGCCTAGAATGCTTAAACCAACTACTTCCATGTTTGAAATTTAGTCGTGTTGTTTTGGGTTTCATTAAATTATCTGTTCTATTAGGTGGCTATAACCACTAGTGCGAAAAAAATTAGCCACCTTTTTAGATGACTTGTAGCTCAGTATTCACTGCTGACTATTATTCTGCTCTTCTTTATATTTATTTAAGCAATTTTTACATATACAATGTTTCCTTCTGCTTTCTTCAGGAACTAAATCAAAGATTCCTACTGGAAACTTTTCTTCATTGCACCAGCATTGTCCTTGTTCGCTACCGTTAGTCATACACTTATTTTCTTCTCCACATATGGGACAGTATTTATTAGTCAAATTCAATTCTCCCTTAGCTTTTAAAAAATGATTTTCAAATTAATCATACATTATTTAATAACATTCAGTCAGAAACAAGTACAGCAACGTTTAATGTTTCTGGAGTTTGTGGGCAGAAAGAGTTGGTTACAACTCCCTGAGAAGAAAATGACTACTAATATTATTTATGATTGGTGTGGAGGAGTAAAGGATAAAAGGACAATTAGAAGGGGGTTATTAAAAAACTTTAATAAGGTTGGTAATTATCAGTGGACTTACTATAAGTGAGCTAAGAGGCAACGGACATTTTAAGATCAGTTATTTGTTCGAAATGTCCGTTATCGCTCATCTAACGGACATTCCGGGGTTAATTGTTGAACCAAATGTCCGCAATTGTTCATCTAACGGACATTTCGCAGTTCACCAAAGCACCAATTGTTATCGTCATCGTAAAGTACTCATTTAGAAGTCAGTTTCCCTCGATCGGCTGCTTCTGGGGGTTGCTCAAACCAGCCGTTTTCAATCATTAGTTTTGCAGCCGATTCGACAAATAAAGAAATATTTGTTAAAGATTTTAAATACATCAAACCGAGATCGCGTCTGCCATCTACAGCTGAGGAGTTTCCAATGGCCCTAATTTTCATTGAAAACATATCCACCTTATGAAATAACATAATTTTATCCGAAAAAGGGGAAACGGTGGATGTCGTAACTAAATGACCTAAAAATGATGGAGATGGCAAATTTTCATTATGTAGCTTATCCATATAGCGTTCAATTGATTTTCTTGTAATCTCTTCGCCTTTCTTTAATACTTCGCGCACCTTTTCTTTTTTTGCTACTTGAGTAAAAGCTACGAGCAGCGCTTTGCTTGTCACGTTATTTTCGATATTATCGTAAAGATGGGCAATTTCTAAGGCGTGTAAAGGGCGCACATCTCCAAAAAAGCCATTTAGAAAATCTTTTTGTACGAAACGCACCTGTTCTGGGATTGGAATATAAGGTGGCTTTATTATCATTCCTCTCGCCATTAATATCTTGTTGACTTGTTCGATTAAACTAATGCAAGCATTCATGCAGTGGATAAAAAAGTCTTTTACGTCTTTTCTGTACATTAAAGGAATGGCTACATTATAAATGCTCATCCCAGCTTTTCCGACATACTTTAAATAATATACATAGAACTCGTCTTCAAATAATTTTGGGGCATCAAGATTAACATCTTTATCAGTAAATCCTACTGGGATCGGATAATTTTCTTTCGTAAATATGTCCTCAATGGTATTTAAAAATTCATTAGCAAATTGTAATGCTGTGTTTAATAGAGCTTTAATTTCTTTATCCTCCACATGATTAAGAAAATAACTCATAATGCATTTAGTCATGCTATTTCCCATATAGGACGCCCACAGTTTTCCGATTTCTGCAGATGTTAGTTTGTCATTTGAGTTATTTGGATATTCAGCTGTATTTTCGGGTTTGGTCGGTTCCAAAGCAAATCACATCCATCTTTTTTTCAATAGCTTTCCCTCTCAATTTAAAAACTTATTCTCAAACGAAAATTAAACATGTAAAATCTGCGCTTCAGCATAATCCCTTATCTAAGCAGTCATTCTTTTTGAAAAGTATGGAGATAATAAGAAATATTGTATTTACTTGGAGGATGTTCAGCTTGAATGCCATTTATGCTTTAGTTTGGTTGTTTGCTTTATATAAATGGGGAGATTATAAAAATTGGAGAAAATATTATCCAACCATTCTCTTCTATATTTTGGGGAATTTTATTTATCTCTATTTATTATCTGAAACTTATCCAATGTGGAGATACAATCCGCAAGGAATAAATGAAGATATTGGATTAACGAATGCACACATATCCTTTTCTATTATGATCATACAGTATCCGGCTACCATTTTAATTTATTTATCAAGGTTTCCTGAAAGAAAATGGAAGAATCAATTGCTGTTTGTCATTGGTTGGGTGCTCTTATACGCATTACAGGAGTTCATCGATATTAAGTTTAACTTCATGGACTATTACAATGGTTGGAATTTTTATTGGTCTATATTGTTTAACTTTGTCATGTTTATTATCCTTAGAATTCATCATACCCGACCACTTTTAGCTTGGCTCCTTTCCTTTCTCTTTATTATTTTTTTATGGAATGTATTTGATGTACCGAAAGAAGCTTTTAAATAGTTATTTATATACCTGCAAATACACTTCGTTTCCTATAATCAGGCTTTATGAAAATCTTAAGTTTAAACGGTAGTTCTATATTATAATGGATGAAAATTAATATATTCAGTATAGTTATTTTCAGGTTTATGAGCATGTTCAAAGTCAAATTAAAGGGGGAAAGAAAAATGCTAGCAACAATTCAAAAAAGTGAAACGGGTTATATTGCACGATTTGAAAGGAATTTAGAACATCCAGTTAAAGATGTGTGGTCGATGTTAACTAACAATGAAAAACTAGAGCAATGGTTCTCTGAGCTGCATATTGAGGATTTGCGTAAAGGTGGATTCATTAAGTTTGATATGCAGGATGGAACGTTTGAGGAGATGGAAATCACAGAACTTGTTTTGAATTCTGTATTGGAATTTACATGGGCAGAGGACATCGTTCGATTTGAATTATACCCAGAAGGAAATGAGTGTCTTTTAGTTTTAATAGAAAAAATCAATAAGATTACAGATCACACACCAAGGGATTTGGCAGGCTGGCATGTATGTTTAGATGTGATTCATGCATTACTTGACGGCCGCTCGTTCTCGCGAAAAGATGAGTGGAAAAAGTGGTACGAGAAATATGTAGCTGCTGCGGAAGCAGTTACAGCAAAATAATATAATTGTGAACTTGGCAGGCGAAGTCTTTGAAAGGCTTTGCTCTTTTTCAAAGGGGAGAGAAAATTTGCGTACATGGGGAAAAGTTTTATTTAGTATCGTCATCTCTATTGTCGTTTTGTTAAGCGGTTTCCTTTTTTATATAAGCATTGCGGATTATAAACCAGATGACGAGATTGCGTTAAAAACAGAGAGAAACCAGCCGTTAATGTTTAATCCAGCACAAGAATTCTCCATTACGACTTTTAATATTGGCTATGGCGGCCTAGATAAGAATGAGAATTTCTTTATGGATGGCGGCAGCAATTCCCGTGCAAGCAGTAAAGAGAAGGTTGAGGAGAACATGCGGGCAATGGGGGATTTTTTAAAAAAGGAATCATCTGATTTTTACTTTTTACAAGAGGTGGATCGCGACTCAACGAGAAGCTTTCATGTAAATGAGGAAGCGTATGTAATGGAACGGCTTCCGCAATATAGCTCGACATTTGCGCAAAACTACCTCGTAAAATGGGTGCCAGTTCCTATTACAAAGCCGCATGGTGCTGTAAACAGCGGGCTTGTCACTCTAGCAAAATATCATATTGAAGAAAGTACACGATTCGCTTTAAAAGGACAAGAAAGCTGGCCAAGACAATTATTTGAATTAGATCGCTGCATGCTTGAACAGCGAATTCCACTTACGAATGGAAAAGAGCTTTTATTAATTAATGCACATCTATCTGCTTATGATAAAGGCGGGCAGGTTCGTAAACAGCAGCTTGGATTTATCAGTGATTATTTAACAGAGGAATATGAAAAAGGGAATTATATTATTATCGGTGGCGATTGGAATCATTCCATCCCGGGCACAGATCCGAACAGCTTTCCATCTTTCGAGGCTTGGCCTGATTGGCTGCAAATGATCCCAGGAGATTTCCTTCCTGAAGGCTTTCAATGGGTGGCTGACAGAGTAGTTCCGACATCGAGAACAATTGCTGAAAGCTATATTGAAGGTGAGAATTTCCTTTCGATCATCGATGGCTTTTTAATCTCTTCTAATATTAAACTAGTAGATGTCAAAGGCCATTCACTAAACTTTGAACATAGCGATCACAATCCAGTAACGGCTATTTTTAAGTTAATAGTTGAATAGAAAAGCTACATAATAAAATCTTTTGTCTAACTATTGACAATAATATGAAATAGGTGGTAATCTTCAAGAACACTAATTAAATTTTACGAAAAAAGCAGTTTAGCTTATATGGCTGACGAAGCTTTGACAAAAGGAGGAATGGATCATGAGAATCTTTGATATGAACTTTAAATTAATTAATTTCATACATGATCCACGCTCTTTTTCTGTAAAATTATATTCTTAACGAGAAGAAGGGTATGGTAAGACTTCTATACCTTTTTTGAGATGCATGCTCTTTGGGTATGCATCTTTTTTGTTGGAATTTTTTAGTGGATAGAAGAAAGGGAGCGGATGATGATGAGATGTAGACAAAAAAGATTGATTTTCAAAAAGGATTTGCTGGATAGTGGGTAGCAATTTTCACAACATAAGTGGGAAGGAAGGTTTGATATATGTTTGATGTGTTAGGGAAATTAGGGTGGTTTTTCAAACAGAGCTGGAAGCAATATGCACTAGCAGTTGTTTTATTGATGTTTGCCTGTTTGCTAGATGTCGTTCCGCCGTATTTATTAGGCTCGATCATCGATATTTTAGCGGCAGGGGGCATGACGAAAGGGATATTAATTCAATATGTACTCTTTTTCGTTGCGATTATTGTCGGGGGCTACTTTTTAAATTTTGTATGGCAATATCGACTATTTGAAGGTGCGATTAATCTGGAAAGGATCATGCGCCAGAAGTTAATGCTCCAATTTTTAAAAATGACCCCAACCTTTTATGAAAGAAATCGTACGGGTGATTTAATGGCGCGGGCGACGAATGATTTAAATGCTGTTTCATTAACAGCAGGCTTCGGGATTATGACACTTATTGATTCTACGTTATTTTTGGGTACGATTATTTTGGCGATGGGATTTATGATTTCATGGAAATTAACGTTTTTCGCCATGCTTCCGGTTCCTATTATGGCTATGCTCATTCAATATTTTGGCAAGCTTGTACATGAACGATATATGAAGGCACAAGACGCATTTGGAGAGCTGAATGATAGTGTTTTAGAATCGGTTGCCGGTGTGCGTGCCATTCGTGCCTATGTGCAGGAGAAAAAAGATGAAGTGAATTTCGCTGACAAGAGCGAAGAAGTTTACGAGAAAAATATGCATACAGCAAAAATAAATGCTTTGTTCGGACCGATTACAAAGGTTGGAACAGGCATTAGCTATGTGGTGGCGATTGGATATGGCGCCATTTTAATCTCAAATGGCGAAATGTCTGTCGGACAGCTCGTCACCTTCACCGTTTATTTAGGGATAGCCGTTTGGCCAATTTTCGCTATTGGCGAGCTAATCAATGTGATGCAGCAAGGAAATGCTTCGCTAGATCGTGTTCAAGAGACGCTTATTTATGAAGCGGACGTTCAAAACACGAAACATCCTGTTGCCATTGCGGCACCAAGTGCGATTGGCTTTAATAACTTGCTGTTTCAATATCCGACGAGCCAAGTGAAAAATTTGCAGCAAATCTCTCTATCACTCAAAAAAGGGGAGACTCTTGGCGTAGTTGGGAAAACAGGTGCAGGCAAAACGACTTTCCTTAGACAATTATTGCGTGAATATCCACTTGAAGAAGGCCAATTGAACATAAATGGAATAGATATTGCCTCACAGACAAAAGAGCAAGTTCTCGATTGGATCGGCTATGTCCCGCAGGATCACGTATTATTTTCACGGACGATTCGGGAAAATATATTATTCGGGAAAGAGGATGCAACCGATGTGGATATAGAAAAAGCGGTTCACCTCGCCTATTTCAAGAAGGATTTGGAGAACTTACCAATGGGGCTAGAAACGCTTGTTGGGGAAAAAGGGGTTTCTTTATCAGGAGGGCAAAAGCAGCGGGTATCCATTGCGCGTGCGCTTATTAAGGACCCTGAAATATTAATTCTTGACGATTCACTATCAGCTGTCGATGCAAAAACGGAAGCAAATATTATCAAAAACATTCAAAATGAACGGGCTGGGAAGACGACGATTATTACCACTCATCGCTTATCTAGTGTCCAGCACGCCAATGAGATTATCGTGTTAGATGAAGGGAAAATAACGGAGCGGGGAACACATGAAGAGCTTCTAAAGCAGGATGGCTGGTACAAAGAACAGTTTGACCGTCAGCAGCTAGAAGGAGGCGGAGCATGAGTACGAGTAAACGATTAACGAAATATGCTTTGTATTTTAAGCGGCCGATTTATTTAGGGCTATTTTTCTTAACGGCTGCAGTGTTTACAGAGCTTGCTGGGCCATTTATTGCCAAATATATTATTGACGAGTATATGATCATCGGTAAATTTGACATAAAGCCGATTGCGTGGCTTCTTTGTTTATTTCTTATTTTAGCAATGGCTACTGCTGTATTGCGTTACTTTATGTATATATTTTTGCAGATAGGCGCCAACCGGGTTGTGCAGAAATTACGTAAAGATGTATTTGGGCATATTCAAACATTGCCGATTCAATATTTCGATCATCTACCAGCTGGTAAAATTGTGGCACGTGTGACGAATGATACGGAAGCGATTAGAAATTTATATGTGCAAGTCCTTTCAAATTTTGCGACGAGCATTATTTCCGTCGCAGGAGTGTATATAGCGCTATTTATTTTAAATTGGAAAATGGCGATGATTGCATTAATCATGATTCCGATCATCTATTTATGGATGATTTTTTACCGAAAATATGCTGCTCAGTATAATGACGTCATTCGGACAAAAATCGCTGATCTTAATGCGATGATCAATGAATCTATTCAGGGTATGACGATCATTCAAGCCTTTCGCCGTGAAAAACAGATGACGAAGGAATTCGACGATATGAACGAAGAGCATTATACGTATCAGCGAAAATTATTATTTCTAGATTCGGCTACTTCCTTTAACTTAGTCAATACGCTTCGTCTGATTATGTTTATGATTTTTATCGTTTATTTTGGGACACGATCAATTTCAACGACGGAAATCGTTTCTGCAGGTACTTTATATGCGTTCGTTGATTATTTAACGAAATTGTTCAATCCAATAACGAATGTCGTGAATCAGTTTTCCCAGCTCGAGCGTTCACTCATTGCGGGGAACAGGGTGTTTGAAGTGTTGAATACGACTGGTGAAGAGGTATCAGAGGAAACGATGCCAAGATATAAAGGGAATGTCGTATTTGATAGTGTAACATTCGCCTATAAAGACAATGATTATGTTTTGAAAAACATTTCATTTGAGGCGAAGCAAGGCGAAACGATTGCGCTCGTTGGCCATACGGGTTCTGGAAAAAGCTCGATCATGAACTTGCTGTTTCGTTTCTATGATCCTTCAAAAGGGAAAGTTTTCATTGATGGGATGGATGTGGCGGCTTTGCCAAGGCAGACGCTCCGCCAGCATATGGGGATTGTTCTGCAGGATCCATATTTATTTACTGGAACGATTGCCTCGAATGTAAGTTTAAATGATCCGAAAATTACACGGGAAAAAGTGGAGAATGCACTGAAGGCGGTTGGAGCTGAACGGGTTCTCAAGAACTTGGAAAAAGGGATTGATGAGCCTGTTATTGAAAAAGGCAGTACGCTTTCGTCTGGCCAGCGCCAGCTTATTTCCTTCGCCCGGGCACTTGCCTTTGATCCCGCTATTTTAATACTGGATGAGGCAACATCCAATATTGATACAGAGACAGAAGAAATCATTCAGCACGCGATGGAGGTATTGAAGAAAGGGCGTACAACATTTATCATCGCACACCGTCTTTCGACTATAAAAAATGCTGACCGTATTCTTGTTCTAGACCGTGGCGTTATTAAAGAACAAGGAACACACGACGAGCTGTTAGCCCAAGGTGGCATATACGATCAAATGTATCAGATGCAGGCAAAATCCTTACACCCAAAAGTGCAAATGGGTTCGTAGCATTAATAGGGCAGGAAGAGATTACTGAAAGCGAGAATTTTTTCAGTGGTCTCGACCTGCCCTCTGTTGTTAGTTGCGTGAATGCACTTTTTCCCCTTGAACCCACACTTCACGAATGTTTTCAGGCCGGGTTAAGTACATGATTTTTTGAAAAATATCATGCAGATCTTCGTTAGCATCATAAATCGGTAATTTAGCCGACGTTAATGATGTATCAATGATTTGTACATCCCATGTATAATTTTCTGCCAGACGGCCAATTGGCAAGCTTAAGCTTTCGCCGCCTCCAGCAGTTGTGAGATAAAATGCCTCATTAATGGTAATCCGTGAGTTTGGCACACCACGTTCTTCAGCCGGAAGCTTCGGATTCACACCATCCTCTAACATTCTCGATGACATCACAGCTTGTCTCGCATTATCAAAGAGACTTGGTGAGAAGCCGCCGGAAATATCGGAACCTAAGCCGATATCAACACTCTTTGAATGTAAATGAGCGATCGGAATAACACTGTTGGCAAAATAAGCATTTGAGATGGGGCAATGGCCAATAGCTGTGCCAGTTTCCGCGAATAAGTCTGCATCGTCATCATCTAGGAAATTACAATGCGCCATAACAGACTTTTCACGCAGCAAACCAAAATCATTTAAAGCAAACGCATCATTTTTATTAAAACGTTCTTTCACATATCCATGCTCCCAGTCACTTTCGCTGCAATGAGATTGGACATGAGTGTCATATTTCGCTGCCAATTCCCCTAAACCTTTTAGTGCCTCGTCCGTACAGCTAGGGATGAAGCGAGGTGTTACAACTGGATAAACACCCTGTTTCGTTGATTTAGCCAATTCTTTGACGGCCAAAATAAATTCCTCTGTATCTGCTAATGCTGTCTCAGTATCGGCATCACGATAATATTCAGGGTTCTGTTCAGGATCATCCATGACAACCTTCCCAACTAAACCGCGTTGTCCCTTCTTCGCACATATTTCGGCTAATAATAAGCTTGCTTCTTTATGAACGGTAGCAAAATAAAGGGCGGTCGTTGTTCCGTTTGCGAGAAGAGTGCTCACAACTTCTTCGTACACATTTTTCGCAAAATCTAAATCAGCAAATTTCGATTCAAGCGGGAATGTATACGTATTTAACCAATCATAGAGTGGAATGTCTAAGGCATTCCCAGACTGAGCCCACTGTGGCGCGTGAACATGCAAATCGACGAAGCCTGGCAAGAAATACTGACCGTGAGCTAAACAATGGAAGTTTTCCTTATTTTCATAAGCATCAAGCAGAATTTGATAGTCAGCTTCTTCAGGACTAATCGTTTTTTCAATCATCCCATCTGCATTTATACAAAAAAGGTAATCTTTTAATATTTGTACTTCCTTTGGTGACTTGCTCGAAAAAGCAGTCCCTTTAAAAACTTTCGAATATTTTTTCATGAGTAACACCCTACTAGTAGTTTTTTAAAAATGATAACTGATTTTTTAGAGAAAATAAAGAGTAAAGTCCATTCACGAAAAAGGTCCGAAGTTATTTTAAGAAAGTATAATTACATTAGTTTGAATTTTTCTATGACATTGAATAGTGAATATAGTTACAATAGAGATACTAGATCATATTCGTTAATCAAGTTTCAAAGATTGTGTGCCTTTTAAAGGGGGAAGATAAATATGCCAATGAAAATTGGAACGGATGATTTTAATAATCGGGTAGATGCGGGTGTTCATAATGCTTTCATGAGAGGGGCTGTTGTTAGTGCACAGGATAATTTGCGGACAAGGAAGTTGGATGCGGCGGAAGAGCTTGGCAATTGGGAAGAATGGCGTTCTCATGGCGAGGAAATTCGCCAGCATGTACTAGAAAATCTTCATTCTTATTTATATCAATTAAGTGAAAATGTCGCGAATCGAGGCGGGCATGTGTTTTTTGCCAAAACAGCCGACGAAGCGAATGAATACATTCGTGGAGTCATTGAAAAGAAAAACGCCAAAAAGGTAGTCAAATCGAAATCAATGGTGACAGAAGAAATTAATTTAAATGCCTGTTTAGAAGAGGCGGGCTGTGAGGTCATTGAAACGGATTTAGGAGAATACATTCTTCAGCTGGATGACCATGAGCCACCTTCTCATATTGTTGGCCCTGCCATGCATAAAAATAAAGAACAAATTAGGGATGTTTTTGCAAAAAAATTAAACTATCAAAAATCTGAGAAGCCTGAAGAGCTGGCTTGGCATGCTAGAGAAATGCTGCGGCAGGAATATTTAACAGCGGATGTTGGAATCACGGGCTGCAATTTTGCTGTCGCTGAAACGGGTTCAATCTGCTTAGTGACAAATGAAGGCAATGCCGATTTAGTAACGGCATTGCCGAAAACTCAAATAACGGTTATGGGGATGGAAAGGCTTGTTCCAACCTATGAAGAGCTAGATGTCCTAGTAAGCATGTTAACAAGAAGCGCGGTTGGCCAGAAGCTGACAAGCTATGTGACGGTTTTAACGGGGGCGAGAGATGCAGGGGACGCGGATGGACCTGAAGATTTCCATTTAGTAATTGTTGATAATGGCAGGTCAGACATTCTTGGCGGAGAGTTTCAATCGATTCTTCAGTGTATTCGCTGTGCTGCATGTGTGAACGTTTGTCCTGTTTACCGCCATGTCGGGGGCCATTCGTACGGTTCCATCTACTCTGGACCTATTGGAGCGGTGTTATCCCCATTATTAGGTGGCTATGATGACTATAAGGAACTTCCGTATGCATCAACATTATGCGGAGCATGTACGGAAGCTTGTCCTGTGAAAATTCCGTTGCATGAATTACTCCACAAACATCGACAGGTAATTGTTGAAAAGGAAGGAAGGGCGCCGATTTCGGAAAAATTAGCGATGAAAGCATTTGGTCTCGGTGCTGCATCTCCTTCCCTATACAAATTAGGCTCCAAAATGGCGCCGTCTGCGATGAATCCGTTCACGGTGGGAGATAAAATATCGAGTGGTCCTGGTCCGTTAAAGGCTTGGACAGAAATCCGGGATTTCCCTGCACCGAATAAAGAACGCTTTCGGGATTGGTTTAAAGAGCGTTCTAAAGGAGAGGACAAATAATGAGAGGGACGATACAGAATAGAGATGAATTTTTAAGCAAGGTTGCGGGGCAATTAGGGCAACGTTCATTCACTGAAGGCGTAGAACGACCTAAATGGAAATATCAGCCTCAACACGCTGTATTAAAAGATGCGGGCTCGGATGAATTATTAGAGATTTTGAAAATGCAATGCACGAAAATACACACGGATTTCTTTGTTTCGGGCAAAAGCGGCTTAATGGAAACATTGAAAACAGTTGTATCCAATTACGGTGGGGGCCCGATTTTGACTTGGAAAGACTCTCGCTTTGATACCATTGGGCTAACTCCTTTGTTTAAACAAATATGGCCCGAAGAAAATGTTGAAATAAATGAATGGGAATCTTCAAGAGGAGAAGAAAATATTGAGCTAGCCGAAAAAGCCAATGTGGGAATAACGATAAGCGATATTACCCTTGCCGAATCTGGCACAGCCGTCCTTTTTAGTAGCAAAGATAGGGGAAGAACAGTGAGCTTCCTGCCTGCTAAATCCGTTATCCTCATCCCGAAATCGACGATCGTACCGAGAATGACACAGGCAACAAAAATCATGAGGGAAAAAGTAAAAAACGGAGAGCACGTCGCTTCTTGTATTAATTTTATTACCGGACCAAGTAACTCCGCAGATATCGAATCGAGGCTTGTCGTTGGTGTCCACGGACCGACAAAAGCTACTTATATAGTAATAGAGGACCTATAAAAAAGTTCACAAAAAAGCAGGAAGATCTCCAAAGGTCTTCCTGCTTTTAAATTGGTGTTAATTTGTCCGCTCACGGAGGAAAATTAGCTCATTTGTCTTTCTTTGGTGTCTGACACCATGCTGTGGATGAGTGTTTCTAGCATGATTGGGAGCTGGACGAAGGCACTTTCGATATGAAGGCGCTCGGTGCGTTTATGCGCGTCTTTTCCGAATGGGCCTACGTTTAGTACAGGTGCTTGCAGCTGCTGCATTTCAGTAAATGGAATGCTGTATGTGTCTCCCCATACTGGTGTGTTCCGTTCAAATGCGGTCCAGCCATCATTTTCATCCTTATAAGAAACGTAGCTGAGGTCACAAATGCCATTGAAATAATGGATTTGATTGACTTTTAAATTAAATTCCTCTATACCGGTTTTTTTCATTAATTCAATCGCCTCGATAACGAGCGGATCATTAGATGTGTTGACTGCTGGGTAGTAAGGCGGTGCATAAAGCAGAACCATCGTCGGTCCAAGTTCTTGGCACTGAATCATGAGAGAATCAACGATACGGATCG
Organism: Cytobacillus depressus; assembly: GCF_008923245.1. Classification (GTDB taxonomy): domain Bacteria; phylum Bacillota; class Bacilli; order Bacillales; family Cytobacillaceae; genus Cytobacillus; species Cytobacillus depressus. The sequence continues at coordinate 25,495 of NZ_WBOS01000010.1, read as the reverse complement.
ACTTTTCACGGTCATCCCAATTTGGGTTTTCTAATGCTTTCGATTTAATTTTTGCCACGGCTTCAGCACCTAATTTTTCTTTGGCATGCTGGAGCAGTTCTTCGTAGAGTAACACGTTTACTTGACCGACCGGCTTCACACCTTCGCTTTTGCAAATATTTAAATAAGCCGTATTACATGCTTCCGCTGCTTTTTTAGCTACTTCGGTGAAAATATCCATCACTTCCGCTGCGCTTCGTTTAAAAAGAAAGACATTGTAAAGAGCTGCGGCCCGATATGGAGTTTGGGTCGAATACTCCATTTTTAAGTCTTTTTGCTGAAGTGAAACAGGTAATGGTGTGCTTTCACCAAGGTCAGATTCGCGGAATAACGGATTCCATTCCATTTGCTGTGTTAAAAATGATGCCATAAAGTTTGCTGTCATTCCGCTCATCGGTTCGCCGACATGTGTTTCTTTTCCGTAAAATAAGACTGCAGGCATGATTTTTCCAATGGTTCCAGAATAAATATAATAATTCGGATCTCCTGGTTCTTGAGAGAAGGATGGTTCGCTATTCAAGAATAATTTGTATGTTAATTGATGCTCATCCCGTAAACGGACTAGCTCAGGGACCGCCGCACGCATGCCAGCCGAATTCACCTCTTCATCTGGTACAGTTACAAGCAGTAAATTGATTGGCCAATTTTCTATACTCGCTTTTTCAATCAGCGCCATTTGCAGGGCTAGACCCATTTTCATATCCATCGTTCCACGGCCGAATAAGTATTGGCCGGACTCCAAATCAATTCGCGCCTCTTTAGGTAGCTCATGTAATCGAGTCTTTAAGATTTTTGTTAGTTCCTCAGGCTGGAATGCTAACGGCTCAAGATCACCGTATTCTTCTGTATGAACTGTATCAAAATGGCTGATCAGGACAATTGTGTCTTCCACTTCTGGTTTTTTATATAAAGCGGTAACGGCATGGCGTCCCAATCCAGCGTCATGTAGGGCAATGTGGGACGGGTTTTCTTTGAAGTAATCTAGCTCCATTAACTTCGCTTTCACATTATATGCGAATTCGCACTCCCCTTCTGTGAGGGTTCTGCTTTGCCAGCTCACAAGCTCACAAAGTAAAGCGCGTAATGATTCTGGTGTACCCCATTTTACATTACTCATTTTAATAGCTCCTTTTTACGTGAAAAATTTTGGGATCATTCATTTAAATAAGAAACCTAGATACTAACTTTGTGATCAGGCCTCTTTTTTAATGATGCAATAAACTGCTCGAGTCGGTCCATTCCTTTTTCTAACATCGGCATCGCATAAGCATAGGAGATACGGATATAGCCTTCTCCATGTTCAGTAAACGTGCTGCCTGGAACGACTGCTACTCCACCTTCGTGAAGCAGTTTTGTGGCAAATTCATACGACGGCATTCCAAACTTTTTAATCGAAGGGAAGATATAGAAAGCCCCATTTGGTTTTACGACATCAAGTCCCATGGTTGTAAGCCGATCAAAGACGTAGTCCCTGCGCTTTATATATACAATATTCATCTTGGCAGGTACATCCCGGCAAGCAGTCAATGCTTCAATTCCCGCATATTGGCTTGGCAATGATGCACAAATGGAATTATACAAATGGACGTTTAAAACGTGATGCATTAATTTTTCAGGCCCGAAAACAAAACCAATTCGCCATCCTGTCATCGAATGAGATTTCGATAGCCCATGAATTAGAAACAAGCGGTTACGGAGCTGTGGATACGATGCGAACGAGCGATGCTTGCCAACAAACGTATTTTCACTATAAATCTCATCTGACAAAATATAAATTTCTTCGTTTTCTAAAATGCTTACCAAACTGTCCATTAAATCGGATTCTAATGTAATCCCGATCGGATTCGATGGGTAATTCATTAATATGGCCTTCGTTTTCGGCGTAATCATTGCTTTCAAACGTTCCGGTGATGGGAGAAAGCCCGTGTCCGATGTATTGAAGTAAACAACCTTTGCCCCGCATAATTCGATAATGGGCTCATACCCCGAATAAATGGGGGCAGGGATGATGACTTCATCGCCTTCTTCAAGGATCGTTCGGAAAACAGAATCAATACCCTCGCTTGCTCCATTTGTCACGATGATTTCCGTTTCCGGGTCGTAAGAAAATCCGTAAGTATCTTCGAAAAAAGAAGCGGCGGCCTGCCGTAATTCTAGTAATCCAGCATTATGGGAATAGCCTGTTTGGTTGCTTTTGATGGCACGAATACCCGCGTCTTTAATAGCATCAGGAGTTGGAAAATCTGGTTGCCCGATTGTTAGATTGACAGCGTCAGGGAAATGAATGAGTTGATTGGCAAATTGCCTAATTCCAGGAACCTCCAATTCCTTTGCCCTAAGATTAATGGATAATGGCATGCTTTTCACCTTTCTTGATGTAATCATTATTTTTTTCATTTTTAACTCAAATCTTGCACCCAATACACTAAAGTAATAGGTAGCTATACAGTATGTCATCTGGATAATAGAAGCTGTGTGAACTTCTATTTATTTTCTAACTGAACTAACGGTTTATCAGGTTTGATAAAGAACCATAACAAAGCAGCAAATATGACAGGGAAAATGTTAATTAAAAGGGTAACATTCCAACCCATTTCTTGAGCAAACCATCCACAAATAATAGGAGAGGTGATTCCCCCGATACTTCCCCAAGTATTCATCCATCCACTAACAGAACCAGCAAATTCCTGCCCTAAATCGTTTGCGATGGCCCAAGAAGCAACGATAGGGAGTCCTAATGCTCCAAGTGCTACGGTCAACCATAGAACATTCATCCAAGGACTAACAGCGTATGCTGCGAAATACAATCCCGCAATGAAAAAAGCGAATCCTAAAATGGCCATTCCTCCACGGGCTTTCATACGTGAGTTTGTTTTTTGTAGAATTTTATCTGAAACAGCGCCTCCGATTAGAACTGAAAGGCAGATAGCTAACCAAGGGAAACTTGCAGCAAATCCCATTTCTTTTAGGGAGAAATTTCGAGCCTCTATCAAATAGGTAGGTAACCATGTTAAGAAGAAAGTGTTCATGTAAATTACAACAAGGTATTGAACCCCTACTGCCCAGAAACGTATGTTTTTTAGATACAGCTTCCAAGGTGCAGATTTTTTTTCTGAACTACTAATATCTCGGTTTTTGATAATAAGCGATTTTTCACTTTCGGAAATCCATGGGTGATTCTCTGGTTTATCACGCCCTATGAAATACCAAACAAGTGCAATCACTATGCCTAGAATACCAAAAATATAAAATACCCATTGCCAACCAAACCATGCTAGAATTGCTACTGAAATCCCGGGAGCTAAAACGGGTCCAAAGAAAGAACCAGCTAATAATGCGCTAGCCGCGCGTCCCTTTTCATGCCTTTGAAACCAGTAAGAGTTAAATACGGCATTCCCTGGGTACATCGGACCTTCTCCAGCTCCAAAGAAAAATCTAACAACACATAATACAACATAATTGACGGAAGCGGCTGTTACGGCTGTAAATATCGACCACCATGTAATAGCGATGGTCACTATATTCCTCGCACCAAATCTCTCAGCAAGCATTCCGCCTGGAATTTGGGCGAAACAGTATCCAAGGTAAAAGAGTGAACCCAATAATCCAAATTGAACCTTATCCATACCAAAGTGTTCCATCATTGGTATTGCTACAATTGAAATGTTGGCACGGTCCATGTAAGCAATAAATCCGACGATAAAAAAGACAAAAGCAAGTCCCCAGCGCAACCCTATCTTTTTCTCTTTTGTCGGTAATTCTTTAGAGGTATCTAATTGTTTTTCAGCCGATAAATTCCCCATCTTACCCTCTCCCTTTTCGGTAAATTCGTAAAAAACAGTTTAAGGTATTGAAATTTACATATGAAAACCTATTAAATTAGTTGTTTTTATGCTTTTCTAACATCTCGTTCCAAAGTGGGTCGAAGCGACGTAGATAATTCTCTGCACCCAACCGTTCTAAATCTTCACGGCGTTTATCATCAGCTTCTTGTTCCTTTTTACCAATTTCTAGATACGCTAAAGCTTCTTCCTGTGGTACTACCAACAATCCATCGTTACTTCCGACAATAATATCGCCAGGATTAATGATGCATCCCGAGATAGATACTGGTACGTTCACATCGCCATCAAGACTATACACTTTAGTTGTTAAAGGAGAAACTGCATAAGAAAATACATTAAATTGGAGATCCGTAATTACTTTTGTATCTGTAACTGGTCCGTTTATAATAGCGGCGATAGCGCCTTTTTCCATAGCAATTTTTGTCGTAATTTCCCCCCAACATGCGAAACGTTCTTCTTCATTCATATCGATGACAACAACATCACCAGGCTGCACAAGATCGAGCGCTTTATTTACTAATAACCCATCATTAGGGGGGATCCTTACAGTTATCGCTGGGCCGGCAAAAGTGTTTTCGATAGGGAATAGCGGCTTAATTTTTCTTGCACTGATTAATTGGAAATTAATATCGTGTCCATAATCACTCGGAGAAATTGCTCCTAATTCCTTTATTATTTGCGAGTTTGGTCTTTGAATCATTGAATTGATTTTCATCATTATTATCATTCCCCTTTCATTTCAGCTACCCTTTGTATTTGTATACAAATCTGATACGGTGTACTATTGCCACCACCTAAAATATAAAGAGCGAGGATTCTTTTATTCGTTTTCCTCGCTTTCCTCATTGCGGAAAAGGCTTAAGAATCTTTTTTCTACATTTTGAAAATGCTCATACATTTTTTCCTTGGCTAACGCTACATCCTTCAATTCAAGAGCTTCAATGAATTTTACATGTTCTTCGTAGGCTTCGTAAGCACTTACTTTCAGAGTGGTTGATAATAACAGGAATGCGCGATTGACCCCTGTATTCATGTGATGAATCATTTCTTGGTATTTCGTGTTGTTGTTTCTTGAGGCAAGAATAAGGTGGAATTCACGGTCGTATTCGATGAAGTCATGATAATGATTGTTTTCAACCGCTTCTTGTTGGAACTTTAAATTATCCTTTAATTCTTCAATTAAGGTTTCATCTACGATAGGCATGATTTTCTCGATATTAAAAATCTCAAGTACTTTCCGCAGCTCCATGTATTCAAGAGAATCTTCTTTTGTAAATGTAGCAACGGTAGCAGGGCGTCCTTTTTGCAGTACGATTAAGCCTTCCATCGCTAATCGTTTTAGCGCCTCTCGAAGTGGAGTGCGGCTAATGCCTAGATCTGCTGCTAGTTTTTCCTCGGGTAGTTCTTCTTTGGGTGCAAGTTCGGCTGATACGATGGCTTTCTTTAATAAGTTGTATGCTTGATCAGCCAGTGACACATTTTGAATCAGTTTTTTCAAGTTACTCCCCCTTTCTTTTTGTTGTATTCAGTATACTGTATACAGAAATATTAAATTATTGTAATCTATTTGTAAATATAAATATTTTAATAATTTGAAAGAGTTAGCAATTATGATAATCTACTTTTAAATGGAAATTTTAATAATGGAAGGTGTTTTTATTGTTTATTCAACAACTTATCGAGCGTCTTGGAAGTGAAAAGGTAAGCCAAAGTGAAACTGAATTGTATCGTCATAGCCATGATGAATCGTCTCATCAAGCGGTAGAGCCAGATGTCGTCTGTTTTCCCGAAGGCAGGAAAGATGTTGAAATAATCATGGCTGTAGCCCGTGAGTTTAAAGTTCCTGTAACGCCATTTGGGGCTGGATCAGGCTTAGAAGGTCAAGTGATTCCTATAAAAAAGGGGATATCTATTAATTTTGAAAGAATGAATAATGTCGTAAAGTTTTCACCTGAGGATTTAGTGATTACTGTGCAGCCGGGAATAACGCGTTTGCAATTAAATAAAATAGTGAACCGGCATGGCTTGATGTTCCCAATCGATCCAGGAGCAGATGCGACTATTGGAGGTATGGTCGCAACAAATGCGAGCGGCACGACAGCTGTACGATATGGATCGACTCGAGATCAATTGCTTGATTTAGAAGTAGTTTTAGCTGATGGCACAGTGATTCACACTGGTACAAATGCTAAGAAATCGTCTTCAGGCTATCATTTGACAGGACTGTTTGCCGGTTCAGAGGGTACGTTAGGCATCATTACAGAAATAACATTACGGCTACATGGGATTCCTGAACATACAGTGGCGGCTCGATGCACATTTGATACGCCGAAAGCATGCGCGGAGGCAGCTCAGACCATTTTGCTAAGTGGTATTCCTGTGATGCGTATGGAGCTAGTGGATGAGGATAGCATCTCACAAGTGAATCAATACGGAGGCTACGGTTTTCCGGTATGTCATTCCTTGTTTTTTGAATTTGCGGGCACAATGAGAGCAGTAGAGGAAGAGTCAAAACTAGCAGAACAATTAATGCGTGACCTTGGCTGTGAAAATTGGGAAGTAGCAAGCGGATCGAAAGAACGGATGGAGATTTGGAAAGCACGCCATGAAATGGCGTATGCTTACCAGCATGTTAAAGGAATGTCTACTACGGGGGCGGATGTGTGTGTGCCCATTTCTCGTTTGGCGGAACTAGTCGAATTTGCAAGAAAGTTAATTGATGAAAGTGGATTGACTGGCGGCGTATTGGGGCATGTCGGTGATGGGAACTTTCATACCATTATTATTTATGATCCGAATGTGGCAGGTGAAAAGGAAAAGGCAGAGTATACGAATGAAGCACTTGCTTTAAGGGCAATTGAAGTTGGAGGCACATGTACAGGTGAACATGGAGTTGGGCTCGGCAAGATGAAATTTCAAGAAACGGAGCATGGTGCAGCGGTAGCCATTATGAAGCAAATGAAGCGAATGCTCGATCCGGATTGTTTGTTGAATCCGGGGAAAATATTTTTAGATTAATTTTTTAGCCGTTTTCACGACAGTGCTTCTTCGTTCAGACCCAACACCTGGGTCAACGACTGATACAAATACAGATCCTTCGGGCCAATAAGAAATGGTTTGATAAAGGCGATAAGATGCTTCCCATATATTATATTGCGGAATATCGTGAGTTAGGTCATAAACTTTAAGATTAGGATTCACGGAAAGGGCCACTCCATACATTGCACTTACTGCACCATCACTCACACCAAAGTCTGATTGTAAAATTAATAAATTATTACACATAATAAATTCCTCCATTTTTATGATTTTGAAAAATAAATTAAATTAGATGCAGATTCATGCTTTCCAGATCAACCCCCTAAAAACACAAAAAACCGCGTCTGTATCTATAAAAATAGATAAGGACGCGGTTTATATCTCACGTGGTACCACCTTAATTTACTGTATGCTCACGCAATACAGCCTCTGCAAGTACGAGAGCCCAAAAAATAAAGCCCTTTATACTGTGGTATTGATAACGAGTACCAAATCTCGTCGGAACCTACTAATATTGCTTAAAGTAAAAAGTCAATACGTTCAGCACGAAGCTCGGAGGCCATTGTTCAGATTAGAACTTTTGCTTCTTTTCAGCTACCGAAGCTCTCTGTGAAAAATTACTTAATCTTACTTTTCCTCTTCATTGCTTGGAAAAAATATTATGATGTTAAGGTTGAGAATATTATAAACAGTCTATTTTAAATAGTCAAGTAAATCTAAAAATTTTTTCTTGTGTTTAAAAATAGCTTGATTCATATTTTTAGAATACTTATAATTATCGTAACACATTGACTTTTCTTTGTATTACCCCGGTTAGTTTTTAGGTAATAATACTTAATTTATGTGTTTAACTATAGTTTTAAAGTAATGCTTTTGCCGTTTGATAAATGGGGTTATAGAAAAGTGATTGTGGAACAAATAAGGGGGTCATAAAGTGAATAAGAGATTATCGGTCTTATTTAGTATGCTGCTCGTTCTAAGTATGTTTCTTGCAGCATGCGGCGGTGACAAGAAAACAACTACCGAACCACCAAAAAACAACGAAAATGGTGGAGAAAAGCAAGAAGAAACGGCTGAAGTACCACAGAATTTACGAATAAACATTAATACTGAACCACCATCTTTACATCCTGGATTAGCGAAGGATACAACTTCAGGATCAGTATTGAATCAAACCTTCGAAGGTCTAACTCGTATTAACCAAGAAGGGAACGCTGTAGAGGCAGCAGCAGAAAAAATTGAAGTTTCAGATGACCAAAAGGTTTATACGTTCACTATACGTGATGCACAGTGGACAAATGGTGATCCTGTAACTGCAAATGACTTTGAATATGCTTGGAAATGGGCTTTAGACCCTAAGAATCAATCTGAGTATGCCTACCAGCTTTATTATATTAAAGGTGCAGAAGCAGCAAACACGGCTGACGGATCACTCGATGAAGTTGGCGTTAAAGCAATAGATGAGAAAACGCTTGAAGTTACACTAGAAAATCCGACTCCATACTTCACAGAGCTAACAGCGTTCTATACTTATTTTCCAATTAACAGCAAGGTAGCAGAAGCTAATCCGAATTGGGCGAACGATGCTGGAGATGACTATACTTCTAATGGACCTTTCGTTATGACTGAATGGTCTCATAGTGATAAAATTGTCCTTAAAAAGAGCGAAAATTACTGGGATGCTGGCGCTGGAAAATTAGAAACCATTGAGATGATCATGATTAATGATCCAAATACAGAACTTTCTATGTTCGACAATGGGGAGCTTGACTGGGCTGGAATGCCAACTGGTAATCTACCTACAGATGCCATGCAGGTTCTTAAAGATCAAGGACGTTTAACAACTCAAGCTATTGCTGGTGTTTACAACTACAAGTTCAACACAACGGTTGAACCTTTCAATAATGTAAATATCCGTAAAGCATTTGCTCATGCAATCAACCGTCAAGAACTCATTGACAACATTACTCAAGGAGAACAGCTTCCAGCGATGGCGATTGTACCTCCATCCATGTTCCCTGAAAATGAAAAGGGTTACTTCCCAGACAATGATGTTGAAAAAGCAAAAGAATTTTTACAAAAGGGCTTAGAAGAGCTTGGGTATAAAGATGTATCTGAATTCCCTGCTGTAACACTTTCTTACAATACATCTGAAGCACATCAAAAGATTGCACAGGCGATCCAAGATATGTGGAAACAAAATCTAGGTGTTGAAGTTACGCTTGAAAATGCTGAGTGGGCTGTATACTTAGATAAATTACATTCACTTGATTACCAAATTGGACGTTTAGGCTGGTTAGGTGACTTTAACGATGGAATCAACTTCTTAGAAATGTACCGTGATGCTGATGGCGGGAATAACAATACAGGCTGGGAAAACAAAGAGTTCAAAGAGTTACTTAATAAGTCTGCCGTTGAAGGCGATCCAGCGATGCGCCAACAATTATTAAAAGATGCAGAAGCGATCTTTATGGATGAAATGGCAGTTGCGCCAATTTACTTCTACACACAAAGCTGGGTAAAGGTTGATAACTTAAAAGGTGTTCATGTTTCTGGACTTGGTGATGTCCAATACAAATGGGCTTATTTTGAATAATCATTTACTAGTTTCATAGAATTTAGAAAAACGAACTCAATTTTGGGTTCGTTTTTTTCGTCGTGTATGAGATATGGGGATTTTTCATATATTAGGGGAGACTTCAATTCACTTTCTAGAAGCTAAAGGATGGATGGAAAGAAGGAATCTCAAGTGCAAAAAAATATGATAAAAGGTGCATTTACGATTAGAAAAAATCCTTATCCGTGGACGAGGGCTATTTCGGCTGGAATATGTACCTCCTTGCCAGTTATGATTGGCATTTTATTTGAAAACTTTCAGTCAGGTTTGCTAGCGGGATTAGGGGGATTTTCTTATCTTTATGTCTTTAATGAACCATATCCGCAAAGAGCGAAGAAGGTGTTTTTTATCTTGCTTGGGCTAGCAGCTTCTATAGGATTAGGGACACTTACAGCTTCATCGCCCCTTCTTTTTGCTATTATGTTGGGGTTAATCGGAGCAGTTGGAACGTATATTTTTGGAGCGTTAAAAATGCCCGGGCCTGCTTCTATCTTTTTCTTGATTGTATTCGCTATGACTTCCATGATGCCTGGTGATCTAGAGGATGCTGCATTTCGGGCAGGTCTTGTTCTGCTAGGAGGATCTATTTCCTGGATTGTAGCCATGATAGGCTGGTTTTTCGATCCTCATGGCCCAGAAATGAAAGCAGTTAAAAATGTTTATTTACAATTAGCCACTCTTCTTCAATCCGTTCGTACAGACGGTTTTAATGATGCGAAGGAGAAAACACTTTCGGCTTTAAAGGACGCAGATGACATTCTGGTGGAAGGATCTATTTCATGGCAAAGCTCTAATTTATTTAAAAGGCTCTATTTATTAAAAGAAAAGGCTCATTTGATCTGGTCAGATATTCTTGAACTATCTGCAGAAGAAAGGACTAAATTACCGCCAGAATTAGGAGATTCCCTGCAAGCATTAGCTGACTCGCTTGATCGGAAAAGCAGCCCTTTAAAAATTCTGCAGGTAAAAGAAAAGGATTCATCTCTGGAGCAAATTATTTCAAAAATTTATGAAGCGGCAGCCGTTTTAAATGAACCGATTTCACAGATTGATGAAGAAATTAAGCTAATCAAGCCAACCTTTAAAAGAATTCTTTCCGATGCATTTGATAAACATTCCATAGTATTTCTCTCTTCTATAAAGTATGGAATCGTGTTAATGATTGCCGCGTTGATTGCATTCATATTTGAATTTGAACGATCCTATTGGATTCCTATATCGTGTGGAGCGGTGATGCTAGGTTCGACGGTCCTAAGCACATTTCAACGAGCGATTCAAAGGTCAATTGGGACGATAGTAGGCATCCTTCTAGCGGCTGTCATTCTCTCAATAAAGCCAGAAGCTATAACGGTTGCTTTTTTCATTGCGCTATTACAGTTTTTGACGGAGCTTTTTATTGTTAGAAATTACGCGTTTGCCGTTACATTTATTACACCAAACGTATTGCTAATGGCTGAGAGTACGTCTCATGTCCATAATCTTCCCCATATGGCAACAGCGAGAGTGGTCGATATTATCATTGGCTCTTGCATTGGTTTAATCGGTGCATTATTAATCGGCAGAAAATCAGCTTCAAGCCGCTTGCCACACTTAATGGCCAAAACCATTCGCAGCCAGTCACAGTTATTTCATCGCTTGTTTTCAGCACATACAGATGAAATTATGAATGAGAAGAATATCCCGCAAAGCAAAATGCGTACCAATTTAGCCAACTTAAAAACGGTCTATTTTACAGCGTTAGGCGAAATTTTAAATAATGTAAACGAGTTAGAGTACTTTTCACCTGCCATTTTTTCAATGGAACATTTAGGCTATTTACTTGAAGCCAGTTTAAAGGATACTGAACGCCCTAATCTATCTGACGAAAGCCTGGCACAATTTCTTATAGTATTTGAATCGATGGCATTGACGGTCGAATTTAACCTAGAGGTTGAAAGAAAAAGCGTTCCGTTAATAGAAGGGTATTCAAAAATACGAAATGAAATTATTAGCATGGGAACGGTACTTGCAAGTCCAAAGTAACATGAGGGGGGGTTTCTTCATTTTTATTTTACCCTGAAATTTACCAATAAGGATTTATTGACATTTAATGCTTGATGTAACTATAATGATTACATCAGGAGGTGAAGGAAATGAAAATCAGCAGCCGATTTACTGTAGCTGTTCATATTTTGTCCCTTGTATTCATTGAAAGGAGTACACTTTGTACATCTGAATGGATTGCAGGGAGTGTGAACACAAATCCTGTAGTTATCCGCCGTGTAATGGGGAAACTTAAACAGGCAGGCTTAATTCAAGTTCGTCGGGGTACAGGCGGTGCTGAGCTTCAAAAGCCTTTGCAAGAGATAACCCTCCTTGATGTGTATCGTGCTGTCGAAGTTGTTGAAGAAGGCGAGCTGTTTCAATTTCATGACAGTCCGAATCCAAGTTGTCCTGTAGGTGCTAACATTCAATCGGTTCTTGAATTGATTTTAATGAAGGCTCAAGAGGCAATGGAATTAGTATTAAAGGAAGTCACGATGGATGACATCGTAACGTTTTTAAATAAAAAAATTGGATGATGCATCTAATTTTTTTTTACGACTGATGTAACCATTTAGGTTACATCGATTGAGAAAAGAAAAAAAATTTAGGAGGTTTTTCAGTTGAAAATTGGAGTAATAGGAGCAACGGGAAAAGCAGGGAGCCTTATCGTAAAAGAAGCATTGGAGAGAGATCATGAGGTTACAGCGATTGTAAGAAATGCAGCCAAATTAACAAATACAAAAGCAGAAGTTCTTGAAAAAGATATTTTTGAATTGAAAGCAGAAGATGTATGCCAGTTTGATGCAGTCGTGAATGCGTTTGGTGCGGCACCAGGACAAGAGCATCTTCATGTGGAAGCAGGAAGAGCATTAATCGAAGCGATGAAAGGAGCGCCGGCGACAAGATTAATCGTAGTAGGCGGGGCAGGAAGCCTTTTCGTCGATGAAGATCAGAAAATTCGATTGATCGATACACCTGAATTCCCGAAAGAGTACTACGCAACGGCCTATAATCAAGGTGAAAACCTGGAAGATCTTCAAAACACAGCGGACATCAAGTGGACCTTCCTAAGCCCAGCTGCCTTCTTTAACCCAGAAGGAAGAAGAACAGGCACTTATCAAAAAGGAAAAGACAACCTCATTGTCAATTCAAACGGAGATAGCTATGTAAGCTATGCAGATTATGCAATTGCAATTGTTGATGAAATTGAAAATCCAGCTCATATCAATGAGCGCTTTACAGTTGTGTCTGAGGCGTAAAAAATAGAGAAAAAACATGGTGCCGGTTCTTATGCTTCCTTCTAAAAGCATGAGGACCGGCACCATGTTATTTACCGGAGAATTTTCTGCAAATAAATTGCTCTTGTAATAAAGAAGTAAGCAAATTGAAAGAGCAGATAGAAGCCAATCGCTGGAAGGTGGCAGCACCTCATTGGGATTATTGGGCTGTTACAACTTGTAAAAATGATCGACCAGGAATTGATGGAGGCATTGGAAAAGGACCGAATGATTACCCTCATGGCACCCGTATACAAATAGAAGTGGATTCCATTGATGAAGCGATTGCGAAAGCCGTAGAAAGCGGTGCGATGGTTGTACGCGAGAAAATGGAGTTTGATGAATTTTATCTTGCTTACTTAGTCGATCCTGTTGGGCTAGGCTTTGGTTTGATTGAAAATAAAAATAGATGAGGAGCAAATATTAATTCAAGGAAATAAATGAATTGGTTAAGGCCGGATTTCCTGCATCCACTACTTAAGGTGGAAGCGAAGGGATGGTTATCTCTATTATTATGGCAACTAAATACGAACATACATATCAATCAAACGTTTGATTAAATCCCCTCTAAACCAAAAGAGGCAACGATTTCAGACGTTCCAATCAAACGTTTGATTAACAAGCTTTTGCATTGATGTTGAAGTTGATCAAATGCGAACATACATATCAATCAAACGTTTGATTAAATCCCCTCTAAACCAAACGGGACAACGATTTCAGACGTTTCAATCAAACATTTGATTAACAAGCTTGTACATTGATATTGATGGTAATCAAATACGAACGTACATATCAATCAAACGTTTGATTAAATCCCCTCTAAACCAAACGGGACAACGATTTCAGACGTTTCAATCAAACATTTGATTAACAAGCTTGTGCATTGACGTTGAAGGTGATCAAATACGAACATACATATCAATCAAACGTTTGATTAACACGTGTTAACTAGGAAAAAGAGCCTTCCCGGCTCATCTTAAATATCATTCGGAACTCATAGTTGCTGCAATCCCTTACTTTTCACATGCAATTTTATCTTTATCTCTGTCCAGCTTTTTGTTAGCATCATATAATTCTTTCGATACATACGGCTTATATTTCGTTTTCCCTCCTTTGTTTTTGGCAGAAGAGGACTCCGCTACTCCTCCTTGATAGTCCTTATTCAGTTCTGTGCAATTCTTGTATGTTTTTGCAGAGGAAGCCGCTTCTGTTGTTATACTTGAGCCAATTGCCAAAATAAGGCCAAAACAAAGAATGATAGTTAAACTTTTCTTCAAATTAGACCGCACCCTTCATATATTGTTATTATCATTTTAGGGAATATTTGCAAAATATTCAATCTTGATCGATGCTGGAGGGCTCAATTTGAATCGTTCTTTTTATGCTTTACTATTTAGTCAAACCTCCACGAATTTAGGGTTTGCTCTCTATACAATGGTCGTTGTGCTGCATCTTTATAATGTGACTGGTTCGACAGCGTTATCGGCAACTGTCACGTTAATTAGTGTATTAGCACGAATGATGAGTGGAATTGTTTTACCTTCTATATCAGACCATTTTAGGCCGAACCATCTGCTGATTTTTTCTCAAGCCGTACAATTGATACTGCTGTCGGGACTTTTTATTCTTTTTCTGCAAAAACTGAACACAGTTATATTAATCACTATCTTTATTGTATTAGCCTTCATTTCATTTTTTAATGGTTTTTTTTCACCTGTGAAAGGCACGATAGTTAAAGTGATAGTGCCTGAGCATGCTAGAGTGAAAGCGAACAGCCTTCTATCAAGTGTAGACCAAACCTTTCTATTTTCAGGCTGGACATTTGGCGGGGTGTTGTTAGCGTTTTTAGGAAAACAAACAACTCTTACGATTACCATTTGTTTAATAACGGTATCCATAATTGGCTTATTTTTTATAAAAATGAACAAAGCCTCTAGTGTAGCGGCTCCAGAAGGAATGCTGAGCCGATTAACATCTGGGTGGAAGTATCTATTTCAGCATGAGGGTTTACGGATCATCATTATTATGGAGTTAATCGAAACGCTGGTCGGATCCATCTGGATAGGGGCGGTAACGCTTGCTTTTGCCAAAGAGGCTCTCGGAAAAGGGGAAGCCTGGTGGGGATATATTAACGGCGGCTATTACTTGGGTGCAATCTTAGGAGGAGTCCTTGTTTTTCGATTTTCAAAATTCATGCAGGGTCGATTAACAATCCTCATGTTAACCGGTTCGACGACCTTTGGCGTTTTAACTTTTGCCTATGGCTTTGTTACGGAAGCGTATCTTGCTTTACTATTAGTCATCTTAATGGGGCCATCTTTTCAAATTCGAGACTTAGCGCAAGAAACTATGTTTCAAAACAGTACAGACGAAACGACGCTTACAAGGATCCTTGCAGCTAAATCTACCTTAGTCCAACTTATCTTCATTATTTCGATTGTAGGTGTCGGGGCTTTGACTGACCTTATCGGTGTTCGGCCTGTCTATATCCTGTCGGGGAGTTTAATGATCATTTCTTCGTTATTTGGATTTATCCATCTACATATACGTGGAAAAGGTCTTTCGTTAGAGCGTGAGGGAGAGAGTGCTTCATAGTGAATAAGCTGGAAGAAGAAAAAGCCATTCATATGGTATGGGGTCTCAGGAGTATTTTGAAGGAGAATCATGAATGATTGTAGAGAGCTTAATGTTAGTAAACGTCGCCATTCGTTTTTTGCTGGAGCTTTTTGGTCTCTTTGTTTATGGATATTGGGGATATAAAGTTGGGGGTACGGCGGCTATGAGGTGGGGGCTTGCCATTGGTATTCCGTTAATCATCGCCACTGCTTGGGGATTATTTGGGTCACCAAAAGCAGCCTTCCTGCTTTCTGGGTTCCCACATTTATTGCTCGAAATAGGCGTCTTTCTTATTCCTGCCGTATTGCTGCTTAATTTAGGAAAGGTTCCATTAGCTTTGATTTATGGAATCATAGTGATTTTGAACCGACTCCTCATGTATATCTGGGATCAATAAAAAGTCATTTGATTCATGATTGCGTAATTTGTTAAAGTAGAAAAAGAGGCAGGTGGAAGAAATGACCAAAACAATTGTCGAAAAACTAAATCTTACAAAGTATAAAAAAACTGCAGTTTTACAAATGCCTAAAGGTGGAGATTATCTTCAAGAGTTAACAGAGTATGATACAGACCTTACGAATAGTCCGTATGACCTTATTTTTGCCTTTGTGTTAGATATGGAATCTTTAAAAGGGCTAGTCGATAAGGTGATTGAAAAAAATTATTTAAACAAGAATGGATATCTATTTTTGGCTTATCCGAAGAAGGGGAATAAAGTATATCCTACCTATATTCATCGTGATCATTTATTAGGCGGGTTAGGTGAAGATGAGGATGGATACGTAGGAGGAAGCAATCTTAAATTTGCCCGTATGGTAGGACTGGATGATGTCTTTACAGTCGTGGGCCTTAAAATTGATGTTAAAAGTAAAGAAAGCACTTCTACAAAACCGAGCCAATGTGTAGATGATTATATCGAGTTGATTCCAGATGTGGAGAAAGACTTGCAGGATACGCCAAATTTGCTTGCAATCTATCAATCACTAACCCCTGGTTATCAAAAAGATTGGGCTCGATACGTATATAGCGCCAAACAAGAAGCAACAAAAGCGAAACGGCGTGATGAAATGAAAATAATCCTTGCTGCGGGATATAAGAGCAGGGAATTGTATCGTAGAGATCATAAGTAAAAACACCGGACTGGTGTTTTTTTTATTTGCGAAGGGTTTGAAAAGACACAGTATCTATTTTCTAAATGCCGCCCGCCATGCCTTATTCATGGTGATGGATTTAAATGAATCACATGCCAGTTGCTTGTCATGGACCAGTCAAATTTAGTGTTACCTAAAGCATGAGCCAAATATCCAATAACTTTTTCATACATATAAATAAGAGGATTTAAGGGTTTGTAATCGAATGTATTCTGGTGTAATAGTTGTCGGTTTTCTACTTATAACTTAAATCATAACGAATGAGGAGGGATCTATATGAAAGCTATCGTAATAACCGAATTTGGAAATCCTGAAGTCATGAAATATATAGATGTGGAAATCCCGCGCATAAAACCAACCCAAGTACTGATCAAAGTAGAGAAAACAAGTGTGAATTATGCGGATATAAAGGCCAGGTATGGGAAAAAAGGGGGCTGGACATCACCATTTGTTCCCGGACTTGATGCCGCGGGTGTCATTGTAGAGGCTGGATCTGAGGTTCAGAATTTGCGAGTCGGCCAGAGAGTTATTACTTTTCCATCTGCAGGGTCGTATTCAGAATATGTTGTTTCAGAAGAAAAGCTTACTTATGCAATTCCAGATAACATTGACTTTGATACGGCTGCAGCTAGCCCGATTGTTTCATTTCTTTCATATAAAATGCTTCATGATATTGCGAGAATAGAACAAGAGGAAACCGTGCTTATTCATTCAGCGGCTGGCGGGGTAGGAACAACGGCTATCCAAATGGCCAAGCTTTTAGGTGCAAGTAAAGTAATTGGAACAGTTGGAGATGAAAGTAAAGCGCCAGTTGCAATGCAGGCAGGAGCTGATCATGTCATTAGTCACAAGAATGATAACTTTGCTGACCTGGTGAATGAGTATACGGATGGGAAGGGTGTTAGTATTGTCTTAGACTCTATTGCAGGAACGGTCACAGAAAAAAGTTTACTATGCTTAGCGCCATATGGCAGATTAGTTCAATTTGGCAATTCTAGCGGAACAGCGGGAACTGTGAAAACAAGTGATTTGCATATGAGCTGCAGATCAGTACTCGGATATAGTTTAGGCACGACGAGAAAGCTCTGGCCTGAATCGCTGCAGCATACGGCCAAACAAGTTCTTAACTACATTAGCGCAGGGAAACTGAAATTTGAAATCGGTCATCGTTTTCCTTTAGAAGAAGCAGCAGTCGCCCACGAACTCATCGAAAGCAGACGAAGTACAGGAAAGATTTTGCTAGATGTATAGCATGGGGACGGTTCTCATGCTTTTTTTTGCGAAAAAGTTCTAAAATTAGAGCAGGAGAATTCTCCTGCTCTTTCCTTACGTGTTTACCGAATATTATCTATGGCATTTATGCACTTAATTAAATCTATAATGGCCTGTAAATGCATTCCTTCATGAAAAATAGTCCGAATCAAAACTTGTTCAATCGTATTCATTCCCATTTCTGTAGCTTCAAACTCCACTTCTAAATGATTTCCATATGTCTCTTTAATGTGTAAGGGTTGGTATTTCAGCATCCTCTTTAATTCTTCGAATGAAGGAGTTTCCTCACTAAAATTAGCTGGAGTGGTGCCAAATCCAAACCAAACATTAAATTGATCAGGAACCACTGTTTTTTCTTTAGTGACAGCTTGGATCCAGAGATATTGGTCAAGAAAAATATGTCCCAGATTCCAGCGGATATTATTGTTAAAAGCCTTTGGAATAATTTCAGCCTCTTCTGCTGTTATTTTATCTACTGCATCTAAAACTTCATTTCGATAGTTTTCTAATTGTCTAAATAGTACTTCATGACGTTGCTTCATAATATAATCCCCCTTTTTTGATAGGTATTCGATGAACATATTTTCAATTCCTGCAAAAGGGAATTCGTATATTTTTAAGAAACTCTGATGTAAAATGAATTTTGGGAATATTAATAAATATTGTTCCCGTTACTTTTAAAAGAAAAAGGAGATTTCAATGTTAGACGTTCACAAACTAAACTTAGACCCAAACCGGCGCATCATTATTATTTCAGATATACACGCTAGTCTATCTTTATTTATAAATCTCTTAGAAAAAGTTCGTTATCATAAGGATGATTATTTATTTATTATCGGTGACCTTTGTGAGAAGGGGAAAAACAGTTTAGAGGTTGTTCGCTATGTGAAGAAGATGACAGAGCAATCGGAAAATGTTTTTGTTACGAAAGGGAACTGTGATATTTTGTATCGTTATGTATTAGACGGGGATGAAAGAATTCTTCATTATATGAAGGTTAAGCGAAATTCAATTTTAAATGAAATGCTTGAGGAGCAAGAACAGTCCCTGACAGATTTTAATCAAATTCAGCAGCTTGCACAATACTATAAGACTTACTTTAAAGAAGAACTGGATTGGATTGAATCATTGCCTGTTGCCTTCGAAACTGAAGATTTCATCATGATTCATGCAGGCATTGAAAACCGAGAAGATTGGACGGAAACGGATGAATCTGCCGCTGTAGCCATTGATTCTTTTTATGACAAGGGTCATCAAGCAAATAAAACTGTTATTGTCGGACATTGGCCGGCCGTCAATTATCGGTTTGGTTCTGAAAGTTCTAATAACCCGCTAATTGATTTGCAGAAAAATATCATCGCGATCGATGGAGGCAATCAGATTAAAGCGGATGGGCAGCTGAACGCTCTTATTATCGAAAATAATGAGTTCTCATTCGAGTTTGTAGATGAGCTACAAGAAGCAATCAGCGTTAAAAAAGAATATATTGACGAAACGCATCGAGTGGGAACAGTAACTTATCCAGATTATGAAATGAATGTGATTTGTGAAGATCAATATTTTACCTTATGCAGAAATGTAAAGCTAGGCATTGATCAGTGGGTAAAAAATGAGTATTTACTTGCAAATGAAGAAGGTGTGTTTTGCAAGAGTGATTTAAGCACAACATTTCTATCGGTCCAAAAAGGTGAGCAGGTAAAGGTACTTGATAGCCAACAAACAGGCTATTTACTAGTAAAAAAGCTTAATGGACTCGTAGGATGGGTGCCTGTTGAAGTGCTTGAGGAGAATGAATTGTAAAATCTTAGTAAGAATGAAAACGGGGCAGTGATGAAAGGGGACTTTATAATGACGACAATTCAGCCAAATATTCTTGTATATAATCCAAAGAAGGAAGAAGCGAAAGCTTATGCTGAGTGTATCCGCGATTTTGGATTTACATCGGTAAAAGAAGCGTCCACCTTGGAAGCGGTGGAAAAATATTTACCTGATACCGAGGTAGTTTTAGGATGGAAGTTTCCAACTGAAATCCTCAATCAGCCGATTGCTTCAAAAGTCCGTTGGTTTCAATCAATGGGAGCTGGGGTAGATGATTTAGTTGCAGACAAATCGATACCTGACCATATCCATTTAACGCGGATTGTGGACCAATTCGGAACCTATATATCTGAATATGTATTTACATATCTTTTGCACATAGTAAAAGACGTCTCCTGTATAAGGCAATCACAAAATGAACAAATCTGGGATCCTTTCATTTCGGAATCTTTAGCAGGAAAAACGATTGGGATTGCTGGACTTGGTTCCATTGGAGCTGAAATTGTACGCAAAGCCCGGGCTTTCGATATGAATGTGCACGGATTAAGCTTTAGCGGGAAACAAGCTTCATTAGTGGAACGCCACTATACTCCGGATGATTGGACTGAGTTTGTCAAAGATCTTGATTATTTGGTCACCATCCTTCCGTTAACAGAGGCCACTTATCATATCGTAGATCGTGAACTTCTTTTAGCGATGAAACCGACTGCTTGTATTGTCAACGTAGGCCGTGGAGCTCTAATTAATGAGGAGGACTTAATCAATGTGATGCAAACAGGTCATCTTCGTGCTGCGGTTCTTGATGTTTTTGAAAAAGAGCCGTTGCCGAAGGAGCACCCCTTCTGGTCAATGCCAAATGTGTACGTTACTCCCCATATATCAGGACCGAGTACTGTAAATGGAGTTTGCCGCTTTTTTGCAGAAAATCTAAAACGCTTCATAAATGAACAGCCATTATATGGATTAGTGGACCGTGAGCGCGGGTATTAAAGCAAGGCAGGTGGGCACACTCTAAAATGAAAGTTCCAAACTAATCATTTCGGGGAGTGTTATCGTGAATAAGAAAAATCAGCAGGAAACTCCAGTCATTGCAGAAGGCATCGATACGGAGGATGTACTAATGAAAGACGCAACACCAAGTGAAGTGGCTAGAGGCGAGTATACGAAGGTTGTCACAGTGTCTTTAGATGAAAACGATCCTAGCTAGTGCTGGGGTCGGCTGACAAGTCTTTGTGATTCTTATGACGGACAAATTTTAGGGTGATTACAACTATGACGGCCATTTTGACACCTTTTTGCTGATGATATGACCGTCATAGCCTTCATTAGGTGCAAACTTCGCGTGGACACTCACTTCTCCTTTTACCGAAACCCTTCATATGCACAATGCGTCTACTCTTTATAGAAGGAGAAGAATGTGAAGGAAGAAATATATTGTCCTTAGACGGAGGCATTATGAAAAAAGTCATCCTATTAAGTGTTTTATTTTCGCAAGTCATATTTTTTGCGCTATGGCCGGTTTGGCTTGAACTAACAAACTATTTGCATCCGCTAGTCGTGGGGATCGTTTGGTTCATCATATATTTTGTTACGTTTTTTATTATTTGTTTGTTAAATGGCACAAAAATTCGGGTTTCCAAGCACAATATTCATCTATTCATACTCTCCTACTCTATTGGACTCCTTATCTTATTATTTTTCAGGCCAAATAATCAGCATTACGGGGCGATTAATCTCATTCCCTTTGACACCATTCGCTTATTTCTTTTTGGAAATGTTGATTTTCTAATAGCCTTTTATAATATAAGTGCAAATATCGGCTTATTTATTCCATTTGGACTGTATTACGGTTATGTGAAAAACAGTCCAACATTAAAGCAACTGCTCTTCATGTCTATTGGTTGTGTAAGCGTGATTGAAATGATGCAATTCATTTCAAACCGAGGAAGTTTAGATATTGATGATCTGATACTAAATGTGCTAGGTGTATGCTTCGGGTATATCATAATCCCATTTTTTCAAAAAGTTGTGCTCATTAAGCAGGAATCCATCATTAATAAATAAAGGATGTAGGCGTTGCCTTGTAAATATGAATCATAGAAAAAGCGGGTTACCTTAAGGGTCACCTGCTTTTTTTATTTAAATAGGGGATATGTTTCATTTGAATATAGTTCCTATAAATTCCCCATTCGAATCTCTGACATCTAGCCGACACAATGGGCGGTTAAATTTATAGATGAGAAATTTGGTTGGCTGAGAAAATAAAAAAACAGGAGGAAAATGAATGAATTTTATAAAGCGTGCTTTATTAAGTGTTAAGGCTCGGAAAGGGAAAAGCTTGTTACAAATTTTTATTTTTACTGTTATTTGTGTGCTTGTTCTATCAGGGCTTGCTATTCAAACAGCTGCGAATAAATCTGCAGATAGTGCAAGGAAATCTCTTGGTGGAGATGTAACCCTTCAGGTCGATATGGAAAAGATGATGGAAAAGATGCGATCGGAAGGTGGACGAGTTCGGATGCAAAGGACTCCTATCCCTGTAGCAGCCGCTGAAGAATTAACCACTTATCCAGATGTAAAGGGGTTTAATTTCTATTCATCGGCTATGGGAACAGCAAGTGACTTTACTCCAATTAAAAATGAAGAAGATACAGAAGCAGAGGATGTTGGTAAGAATGGCCAAGCAATGAATGGGGGTTTTACTGTTCGCGGTTCAGCCATGGGGGATATTAGCCTTCAAGGAGTCTTATACTCTGATTCGGTTCAAGAATTTATGGACTCAAAGTCAAAGGTTATCGAAGGGCGTCACTTAACAGACAGTGACACGGACAAAAGTGTGGCGATGGTTGAAAAAACGTTAGCGGAAGAAAATGATCTGAAGGTCGGGGACCATATTACAATACAATCTTCAAATAATGAAAATACTTATACATTCGAAATCGTTGGAATATATGAAACGACATCTACTGGAGACGATATGGGCATGTCATTCGCTGCCTTAAACCCTGTGAATAAAATATATGTCCCTTATACGGCTGTTAATAAGATGAAAGGGGACGAATTTGCAGGAACCATTGACAGTGCAGTCTATTACATAAACGACCCTGCAAATATTGACCAATTTATTGATACAGCACAAAAAGATAGCAGTATTGATTTTGAAACATTTAAGCTAGATGCCAATGATGCAGTTTATAAACAAATGGTTGGTCCGCTTGAGAATGTTGCTTCCTTTTCCAAAAACGTAGTTTATTTAGTCACAATCGCTGGAGCTATTATCCTTGGGTTAATCGTCATGATGTCGATCCGTGAAAGAAAGTATGAGATGGGTGTTTTACTGGCACTTGGGGAAAAGAAATGGAAAATGATTGGTCAATTCATTGTTGAAATATTAGTTGTAGCCATACTTGCACTAGGAATTTCAGCTGTAAGCGGGAAGGTTGTAGCCAATCAGGTTGGTGAACAGCTGCTGACGCAACAGCTTCAAATGGAGGAAACAAACGCACAGCCACAATCCTTTATGGGACCGAGAGCAGGTGGAATGGGAATGAGGATGGGGCAACCAGTCCAACATGTTGATCCTATAGATGAGTTATCAGTTAACATTACGTCAGAAGATTTGGGGATGTTAACCATTATTGGTTTACTTATTGCCATATTATCCGCATTATTGCCGTCCTTGTCAGTACTACGTTTACAGCCGAAAACAATTCTAACAAAGCAAGACTAAGAAAAGGGGGATAAAATGAGTAAATTACTAGAATTTAATCAAGTAAGTTATTGGTACAAGCAAGAAAATAAGCAGCTTAGTATTTTAAATAACATTCATATAGAGTTTGAAAAAGGAAAGTTTTACACAATCATTGGGCCTTCAGGTTCGGGAAAAACCACATTCTTATCACTTGCAAGTGCGCTAGATATACCGAAAGAAGGGGAAATTCTCTATGAAGGAAAAAGTATAAAAAAAATTGGATTATCAAAGTTTCGCAATAAATATATCTCGATTGTGTTTCAGTCCTATAATTTGCTTCCTTATATGACTGCATTACAAAATGTCATGACGGCAATGGAGATAACGGGATCAACTCCAGTCAATAAAAAGCTATTTGCGTTCGAAAAGCTTGAAAGTGTTGGCATTTCGGAAAAGCAAGCTCGCCAAAAGGTACTAACACTAAGCGGAGGGCAGCAGCAAAGGGTTGCAATTGCTAGGGCATTATGCAGTCAAGCTGACTTAATTGTAGCGGATGAGCCTACAGGAAATTTAGATGAAAATACAGCAGACGATATTATCCGCATTTTTCAGCAGTTAGCACATAAAGAAAATAAATGTGTCATCGTTGTCACCCACTCTAATAAAATTGCCGGGGTCTCTGATATTATTATAGAGCTCTCTCGTGGCGGCTTATCTATCGTTCCGAATAAACAAAATTTGCAAAAAAATTTGCTTAATAGGTCATAAAAACCCCCAATGATTCGAATTACTGTACAGTAATTCGAATTTACTATAGAGATATATGGGGGCAATTAAATTGAATACAATTTCAACAAAAAGAAAACAAAGAATTGCTGAAATGCGTAAACAAAGAATTAGAGCGCGTAATAAAAAGGTGGCCGTGACAACAGCGGCAGGGGCTATCACAGCACTTATCCTATTAAATAGCAAAGCAGAGGCAAGTAGTTCCGTTTATACTGTGAAATCAAAAGACACTTTATATACCCTTTCTAAAAAGTATGAAGTTAGTGTGGAGCAGTTAATAAAAGTAAACGGTCTTACATCTGAAAGAATTTTCGTAGGTCAGAGCCTTCTGATACCTAATGAACAAGTGGTGAAAAAATCTACTTCCTATACAATCCAAAAAGGTGACACTTTGTATTCTCTTGCTAAGCAATACGGAGTATCAGTCGAAGATTTGAAAAAGAAAAATAATATTCAATTAGATCAATTAAGTGTTGGAGGACAAATTATAGTTCCGGCAGAAAGTTTCGAACGTAAGAAAGAAGAAGTAACGTATACGGTTGTGCCGGGTGATACGTTATGGGGAATCGCTAAACGTTTCGGGTTAACGGTCGAAGATCTTGCAAAGGAAAATGGGCTTAACAAGGAAATGGTTCTAATTGGCCAAAAGCTCAATGTTCCCGGTGATTTTCATTATTCTAAAGTTGAAATTGTCGGAGCTGCCGATAGTTTTACTGTAGAATTTCTAGAGCAAGGAAAACCGCTTGTTTTAAGAGTGCCTTATGGAACAGCTGCAGATTATCAAAATAAATCAGGTCAAAAAGTAAATCTTATTCATAGAAACGGATCTGTTATCTCCGTAAATTAATTTCTATAATAAATATAAAAAGCCGCTTCTTATAGAAAGCGGCTTTAATATTGTAGGTTCCCTGCTTATTTACGTGTAAATTAAGAGATTACTAACTATCTAAAATGTAATTTTAGAATAGTTGTTGACATGATTGAAAAATAATAGTAATATAAAAATCTCGCAACAAGTTATAAGCGAGATGAGAGATGAAACAATCTCAAAGAAATAATTAAGTGTTGACAAACACAAGTAAGATTGCTAAAATAAGAATCTGTTGCACAAGCACAGAAAAATTATTTTAAATTTTAAAAAAGTGTTTGACGACATTGGGATAAGGTGATATAATCTTATCTTGTCAGCAACAAACGAAAGATAGTTCTTTGAAAACTGAACGAACAAAACGTCAACGTTTTAGTCTTTTTATCAAAAAGACATTATGAGCTAATCAACTCACAATTTATTGGAGAGTTTGATCCTGGCTCAGGACGAA